>NZ_WARX01000001.1 GCF_009720385.1 Catellatospora vulcania
CGGCGGGGGCCGGGGCGGCAGCGGGCTGCGCGGGCGCGGCGGGCTTGGCGGCCGCGGCGGGCTTGGCCGCGGCGGGGGCACTGTCCGCCGGCTTGTAGTCGGCGAAGAAGTCGTGCCACGCCGGATCGACGCTGGTCGGGTCGGCGAGGTACCGCTGGTACATCTCCTCCACGATCCACTCGTTCGGACCGAAGCTCGCCAGTGGGTTGTCCTGAACTGAGCGTCCAGTCGGGCCGGCGCCCGAGGTGTGCTGGGTCGACACGGGTTCTTTCGCCTCTTCCGCACGTCTTTAACGAGAACTCAGAAAACCGGGTCCCAGGCTACGCGGTGCGATGTGGGGCGGCACTCGCGGCACGGCTCCGTGTCGCATGACACACGCCGTCCTATCCGCGACAGTACGCCGCGGGCGAAACCGCAGCTCGGCAGTGACCCAGGGCACAGGACTCCTACCACCACACGGCCCGGCGGGCTGACCCGCGTGATGGAACCGGCTCAGCCGGCCACGGCGATCCAGGTCGCCTCGGCGCGGGCCAGCAGGGCCCCGTCCAGCGCGTAGAGCGACGAGCGGACCAGCGCCTTGCGGCCCTCCCGGTGCACCGGTTGCCCGACGACCACGCACTCGTCGTCGGGTTCCGGCAGGCCGTCCACCGCCACGGCGTACCGGCCGAGCACGAAGGCCTGGTCCCGGTCGATGACGGCCCAGCCGCCGGGGCAGTCCAGCGCGGCCCACACCACCGTCGGCGACAGGTCGGTCGGCACGACGAAGGTGGCTGCCGTCCGGCCGTCGGGCAGCCGGCCCGGGAAGATGCGCAGCCCGTCGGCGCGCTGCGGGCCGCATACGAAACAGGTGGGGAACGGGTGGTCGGTGTGCCCGGCGTAGCGGCCGGACGCGGCCAGGGCCTCGGTGCGGCTCACGGGTGGCACCGGCGGGATGTCGTCGGCGCGCACGGCCGCGGAGGCGATCAGCGTGCCCTGCGGATCCAGCACCGCCCAGCCGTCGGCGGTAGCGGTGACCGCCAACTCGGCATCCAGCGGCGGCGGCTTGCGCAAGGTGATCTCGACCAGCCCGCCCACCGCGCCGACAGCCCCGGCGACCAGGCCACTCGTCCAGCCGCCGTTGCCGGACCCGGGCGGGCCGCTGTACCGGGCGTCGATCACCAGGGAGGTCATGCCTCCAAGCCTCTCACTCTTCATGTGCCGGTCATCCAGCACGGGCCCAGGTGTCAAGCAGGGCTTCTACACAGGGCACATGACGACGATGTTGCTTACCGCCGCCCCTACGGGCTACTCCGCGCTGATCGCCGGGGACGCGGCCACTGTCGAGGCGGCACAGCGGCTGCGCTACCGCGTTTTCGCTGACGAGATGGGCGCCCGGCTTCCCGACACGGGAGGCCTGGACGTCGACGAGTACGACGCGTACTGCGATCACCTGGTGGTGCGGGAGGACCGCACCGGGGAGATCGTCGGTACGTACCGCCTGCTGCCCCCGCAGCGGGCCATCTGGCTGGGCCGCCGGTACGGCGACAGCGAATTCGACCTGACCGCGCTGACCGTGCTGCGCGACCAGCTGGTCGAGGCGGGACGCAGCTGCGTGCACCCCGACCACCGCACCGGGGCCGTGATCAACCTGATGTGGGCCGGCATCGCCAAGTACCTGGACCGGATGGGGCACCGCTGGCTGAGCGGCTGTGCCTCGGTGCCGCTGGCCGACGGCGGCGTGCAGGCGTCGCAGGTGTGGGACCTGGTGTCCCGCAAGCACCTGTCCCCGCCCCAGCTGCGGGTGCTCCCGCGTACGCCGTGGCAGGCGTCGCCCGTGGACAGGCCCGCGACGATCGCCGCCGCGCCGCCGCTGCTGCGCGGATACCTGCGGCTGGGCGCGTGGGTGGCGGGCGCGCCCGCGCACGACCCGTCCTTCGGGGTGGCCGACTTCTACGTGCTGCTCGGCGTGGACCGGATCGACCCCCGCTACCTCAAGCACTTCCTGGCCGCGTGAGCGGCTCGCGACAGGGGTGAGCACGGTGCGAACGACGAGAACCACGCCGCGGGCGGCGGTCCCGCCAGCGATGCCCGCCGAGGTCCGTTCGGCTCCTGCGCCGCGGATCCCGGCGGAACAGCTCTGGCGTCCGTACGCGGACTGCGGCCGCCAGTGCGGGTGCGACGGGGGCCCGCAGGTCGGCCGGGTACGTCGGACGGCGCGAGCCGTGGCGGGCGGCCTGGTGCTGCTGCTCGGCGTGCTCCTGCCGTGGCGGCCGGACCTGATGGCCCGCGCGCTGCTGCGGGCGCTGGGCATCCGGCTGCGGGTGACCGGGCCGGGTGTCACGCCGGGCGCGCTGCTGGTCGGCAACCACGTCTCCTGGCTGGACATCGTCGTGATGACGGCGCTGAGCCGGCGGGCCGGCAGGCTGCGCATGGTGGCCAAGACCGAGGTCGCCACGTGGCCGGTGATCGGGCGCATCGCCCGGCGGCAGCGGACCATCTTCGTCGACCGGGCCAGGCCCCGCACCCTGCCGGGCACGCTGGCGCAGGTGACGGCGGCGTTGCGGGCGGGGCAGGCGGTGCAGGTGTTCCCCGAGGGGACCACCACCTGCGGGCCGCACCCGGTGCCGTGGCGTGCGGCGTTCCTGCAGGCCGCGCTCGACGCGGACGCGCCCGTGCAGACCTTCACACTGCGCTACGCCCATCCGGCGGCCGGTTTCGTCGGCGAGGACACCCTGGTGGCGTCGCTGCGCCGGGTGCTCGCGGCGCGCGGCATGTCGGCGGCCGTGCTGCTGGGCGCGCCGCGTCCGGCCGACGCGCCGCGGCGGGAGCTGGCCGCCCGGCTCTCCCACGCCGATCTGCCGAGCGCGTCAGGCTGAGCAGCTCGGCACCTCGGGGCGATAGTTCCGGATTCAGCTGATTCGCCGGAATCTGTCGTCGAATTCACAGGAAGCGTTCAGGGTATCCACAGCGCCGGGCGAGTGACCCGGCGCAGGATGGAGCACATGCCTGAGGCGAATCTGCTCGTGGTCGAGGATGACCCGAACATCCTGGAGCTGCTGTCGGCCAGCCTGCGTTTCGCGGGTTTCGAGGTCAAGGCGGTGGGCGACGGCGCGACCGCGCTCGACGCCGCTGCGAAGACGCGGCCCGACCTCGTCGTGCTCGACGTGATGCTGCCGGACCTGGACGGGTTCGAGGTGATCAAACAGCTGCGCCAGGACCGGGGCCGCGTGCCCGTGGTGTTCCTGACCGCGCGCGACGCCACCGACGACAAGATCCGCGGGCTGACGCTGGGCGGCGACGACTACGTCACCAAGCCGTTCAGCCTGGAGGAGCTGACCGCGCGCATCCGCGCGGTGCTGCGGCGCACCAGCGGCGAGACGGGCTCCCCCCGGCTCACCTTCGCCGACCTGGAACTGGACGAGGAGACGCACGAGGTGCGCCGGGCAGGCAACCTGGTGCAGCTGTCGCCGACCGAGTTCAAGCTGCTGCGCTACCTGATGCTCAACCCCAACCGGGTGCTGTCCAAGGCGCAGATCCTCGACCACGTGTGGAACTACGACTTCCGGGGCGACGACAACATCGTCGAGTCCTACATCTCGTACCTGCGCCGCAAGGTCGACAACGTCTCGCCCCGCCTCATCCAGACCCTGCGCGGCGTGGGTTACGTGCTGCGCAAGCCGACGTCGTGAAACTGCCGCGGCCGACCCGGGACCAGCCGCTGCGGGTGAAGCTGGTCGCGTACACCATGCTGCTGCTGGTCCTGGCGATCGTGCTGATCGGCGTGGCCAGCCACATGGCGATGCGGCGCTACCTCACCGACCGCCTCGACGCCGACCTGGACGGCGCCATGGCGGTGTTGAAGAAGGAGCTGTCCGGCGCCTCCTTCCGGCCCGGCACCAGCACTCAGGTCTTCCTGCCGAGCGACTTCATCATCGGCGGGCAGAAGCCCGGCGAGCTGGCGCCGGGCGAAGACCCCTGGGGATTCACGGCCCCGCCCAACGTGACCCCGCAGGACCTTCCGCAACTGCCGCCGCCGAGCGAACTGCACGACAAGGTCGGCAGTTACCTGACGGTCCGGGCGCGCGATGGCGCGCCGCACTGGCGCGTGCTGGTGGGCGAGCTGAAGGTCCCCGGCTACTCCGGGCCGTTCCTGGTCGCGGAGCGCACCACCACCATCGACGCAGCGGTCCAGCGCCTGCTGTGGATCAACATCTACGGTGGGGCCGCGGTACTCATCCTGGCCGCGATGGTCGGCACCGAGCTGGTCCGGCGCAGCCTGCGGCCGCTGGCCGCGATCGAGAAGACGGCGAAGGCCATCGCAGGCGGCGACCTGACTCAGCGGGTGCCCGATCCGGAGGAGGGGTGCACCCCGCCCCGTACCGAGGTCGGTTCGCTGGCCCGCGCGCTCAACGCGATGCTGGCGCAGATCGAGACCGCGTTCAGTGCCCGTGCCGCGTCGGAGACCTCGGCCCGCGCGGCCGAGTCCGCGGCCCGCGACGCTGCCGTGGCGGCGCAGGTCTCCGAGGGAAGGGCCCGGCGCTCGGAGGAGAAGATGCGGCGGTTCGTCGCCGACGCCTCGCACGAGCTGCGTACGCCGCTGACCACCATCCGCGGCTTCGCCGAGCTGTACCGGCAGGGTGCGGCCCGCGCCCCGGAGGAGACCGCGGCACTGGTCAAGCGGATCGAGGACGAGTCCCGCCGGATGGGGCTGCTCGTCGACGACCTGCTGCTGCTGGCCCGGATGGACCAGGAGCGCCAGCTGCGCCCGGCCCCGGTCGAGCTGCGGGTGCTGGCGGTCGAGGCGGTGCAGGCCGCCCGGGTGATGGATCCGACCCGGCAGACCGACCTGGTCGTCGCGCCGAACGCCGGGCACCTGGTGGTGGCCGGCGACGACGCCCGGCTGCGGCAGATCATCGGCAACCTCATGAGCAACGCCCTGGCGCACACACCACCGGGCACCCGTGTCGAGTTGCGGCTGCGCGCCGAGTCGGAGCAGGCTGTGCTGGAGGTGGCCGACGAGGGCCCCGGCCTCGACCAGGCCCAGCGGGAACGGGTGTTCGAGCGGTTCTACCGCGCGGACGCGGCCCGCACCCGCCGAGCCAACGGCCAGGTCAGCACCGGGCTGGGCCTGGCCATCGTGGCGGCGCTGGTGGAGGCGCACCACGGCACCATCGAGGTCGACAGCGAGCCCGGCAAGGGTGCCGTGTTCCGGGTGCGGCTGCCGCTCGTTGAGATCACCGACGATGTCGATGATCACTCCGACAGCCCGTCGCACCAGGTGGACGCCTGATGAACCGCGCCTTCGATCCCGCATTCGACCCGTGACCGAGCACGACTCACAGACATTTTCCAGAACCAACCCAGAACAGACGCAGCGTCGCACGGAAGACTGAGGACATGAGCGAGTACGACAAGCCCCAGAACGCAGCGCAGCCGGCCGAACCGGGCGAGACTGCCGCCGTACCCCCGCGTCCGGAGGCGACGGCCGGCACCGTGCCGGTCACTCCTGCTCACGCGGCACCCGACGACACCGTGGTCAACCAGCCCCAGGCGGCGGCCCCGGCAGCCGGCCTGCCGGTGGCGCCCGCCCCGGCGGCCTGGCCGCAGCCGGTCGAGCAGCCCGCTCCGGCGGCGTGGCCGCAGCCCGTCGAGCAGCCCGCTCCGGCGGCGTGGCAGCCCGCTGCGGCGGCACCGGCCGGTCCGCAGCCCCCGGCCCCCGCCTACCCGGGTGCCGCGGCGGCCCAGCCCGGATACCCGCAGCAGGGATACGCGGCGCAGCACGGCTCGGCGTACCCGGGCACCCCGGCGGGCTACCCGACGTCCGGTTACCCGGCCGCCGGCTACCCGACGGGCTCCTACCCGGCCACCGGCCAGCCCGCGTGGACCCCGCCCGGCACGCCCGGCAAGAGCGTCGGCGGGACCATCGCCAAGTTCGCTCTGGGCTCGGTCGCCGCGGTGGTGCTCGCGCTGGGCTCCGGCGTGGCCGGGGCGGTGATCGCGACCAAGTACGCCGACGACGGCAAGATCACGGTGTCGTCCGGCAGCACCGCCGCCGCGCCCGTGGTGGACCGCTCGTCGCTGTCCGGCGTGGCCGCGGCGATGCAGCCCAGCGTGGTGAACATCAGCACCGGCTCCGGCGAGGGCTCGGGCATCGTGCTCACCGAGGACGGCTACATCCTCACCAACAACCACGTGGTCGCCGGAGCGGAGGGCCAGAACGTCTCGGTCACCCTGTCCAGCGGAAAGAAGGTGCCGGCCAAGGTCGTGGGCACCGACCCGCGTACCGACCTCGGCGTGGTCAAGGCCGACACGAACGGCCTGAAGCTGGCGCCCTTCGGTGACAGCGACAAGGTCGCCGTCGGCGACACCGTGCTGGCCATCGGCAGCCCGCTGGGCCTGCGCGGCTCGGTGACCGCCGGCATCATCAGCGCCCGCGACCGCACCATCTCGGTCGGTGAGGGCCGCTCCACCTCGCTGTCCGGCCTGCTGCAGACCGACGCCCCGATCAACCCGGGCAACTCCGGCGGCGCGCTGGTCAACACCAAGGGCGAGGTGATCGGCATCAACACCGCCATCGCCACCAACGGCAGCAGCGACGGCAACATCGGCGTCGGGTTCGCCATCCCGAGCAACAAGGCCAAGGGCATCGCCGAGCAGATCATGAACGGCAAGCCGGTGAGCCACCCGTACCTGGGTGTCTCGGTGACCGCTTCGGACACCGGCGGCGCCGCGGTCAGCGCGGTGACCGAGAACAGCCCGGCGAACAAGGCGGGGCTGCAGAAGGGCGACATCATCAGCAAGTTCAACGGGAAAATCATCAACGACAGCGATGACCTGGTGTCTGCCGTCCAATCGGGCACCGTCGGGCAGCAGGTGACCGTCGAGTTCACCCGAAACGGCGAGGCCAAGACGGCAACTGTGACGCTCGGCGAAGCGTCCTAATAGCAGCGCACAGGATCTGTGCCTCCTCCCCACCCGGCGGCGGGCGGGGGTGACCATCGGGGTTGGTCACCACCGCCCGCCGCCACCTTTGTGCCCGGACCTCGGCCGGACCTGACACCCGGGCCGCGCCGACCGGAGGTGTCGATCATGCGAGCCGATGGGCCGATCCGTCGCCGCCGTGGATCCCTTACGCTGCGCCAGGCTCTGACCTGGGAGGTACGGCGATGCGGGGACGCTTCACGGCCGGCACGACGCTGGCAGCACTGTTGACGGCACTCACCCTGTCGGGTTGCGCTCCGGCGCTGCCGGCGGAGGTCGACGCGCGACTCGTCGACGACTGGACGCCGCTGGCGGCGGTCGGTGACTGGACCCCCAAGGTCGGCGAATGCCTGGTCGGAGCGTCGGTCGACATCGCGCTGCGTACGGCGCCCGTGGTGGACTGCGCGGAGCCGCACATCGCCGAGGTGGTGTACGTCGGGAAGTTCCCCGGCGACGCCTACCCCGGTCCCCGGCAGAAGGCCGACGCGCTCGCCAAGTGCGACGTCGAGGCGATGCTGTACCTGGACCGGGCCTGGGGGCACGCGTCGAGGCTGGAGCTGCGCCTGGCCACACCCAAGGTGCCCACCTGGGAGAGCGGGGCCCGCTGGTTCCGCTGCGAGATCAGCGAGCAGCAGGACTCCGACGACAGCAACAGCTTCGTCACGCGCAAGGGCAGCCTGAAGGGCGCCATCCCCGCCGCGCTCCTGGTCAACTGCGTCAACGCGAGCTACTCCGGCGACGACATCACGCTGATGACGGACATGGCGTGCAACCGGGCGCACAACGCCGAGTACGTCGGCGTGTTCCGCGACTCCGCGACCGCCGCGTACCCGGTGACGCAGAAGGTGTGGGACCGGCTGCACCGCACCTGCGGCACGCTGGTCACCCAGTACCTGGGCGTCGGGGTCTCGCGGGCGCCGTACTACGGCACCATCGTCTCGCTGCCCAGCCAGGAGCGCTGGGAGGGCGGCGACCACGCGGTGCTGTGCGCGATCTCGTTCGGCAAGAAGACGATGCGCAAGTCGGTCGCGGGCGGCAAGGGCAGGGGCATCCCGTCCTGACGGACCGCTCCGCACGGCTCGTCCGCGCATGAAGAAGGGCACCTGCTCCGCGACGGAGCAGGTGCCCTTCTTGCCGGAAGGCTGCCCGTCCCGGGGAGGCGGCCCCGGGACGGGCAGGGATCGTGGGCTGGCGTCAGCGGACGGCTTCGGCCAGGTCCTCGTCGGTGCGGTCGGTACGCGGCTGCGCGACCGTCGCCTCGGCGTGCTGCCCGTGGTGCGGGGCGACGTGCCTGCCGCCGTTGCGCTTGCGCTTGACCCGGGCCTTGAAGCCCTCCACCAGGGAGTAGAGGACCGGGACCAGGACCAGCGTGAGCAGCGTGGAGCTGACCAGACCGCCGATCACCACGACGGCCAGCGGCTGCGAGATGAAGGCGCTCGACTCGGTCAGGCCCAGCGACATCGGCAGCAGCGCGAAGATGGTCGCCACCGCCGTCATCAGGATCGGTCGCAGGCGGCGGCGGCCGCCCTCGATGATCGCCTCACGCGTGGTGTAGCCGTCGGCCCGGTACTGGTTGATCAGGTCGAGCAGCACGATCGCGTTGGTGACCACGATGCCGACCAGCATCAGCAGACCGATCATCGCGGCGAGGCCGAGCGGCTGCCCGGTGACGGCCAGCAGCCCCAGCGCGCCGGTCGCCGCGAACGGCACCGAGATCAGCAGGATCAGCGGCTGCACCAGCCCGCGGAACGTGGCGATCATGATGATGAACACCAGCGCGATGGCGACCAGCATGGCCAGCCCCAGGTCGCCGAAGGCGTCCTGCTGGGCCTCGGTGACACCGCCGATGGAGTACGACGCGCCGTCGGGCAGGTCGAGGCTCTTCAGCTTCTTGTCCAGCTCGGCGTTGATCGTGCCCAGCGCCTCGGCGCTCGGCGTGCCGGTCACCTTGGCCGTGCGGACCTGGTCCACGCGGTTGATCTGGCTGGGGCCGGCCACCGTGTTGACGTCGGCGACGTCGTCCAGGGTCACCCCGGGACCGATCGGCAGGGCGCGCAGCGCGGCGATGTCGGCCGGGGCCGCTCCGCTGCGCAGCACCACCGGCTGCTCGATACCGTTGATCACGACGCGGGTCAGCGTGGTGCCCCGGAACGCCTGCCCGACCAGCTGGCCCAGCGCGGCGTCGCTCAGCCCGGCCCGCGCCGCGGCGGCCCGGTCCAGGGTGACCTGCACCTGCGGGGTGTTCGCGGCCAGGTCGCTGTCGACCTCGGTGACATTCGGCAGCTCGGCCACTGCGGCGCGGATCTGCTCGGCCGCGGCCCGCAGCGTCGCGTCGTCCGCCGCCTCGACCGCGACCTCCAGGCCGTTGCCGCCGAAGCCGCCCTGCACCGCGCCGACCACGACCTCGCCGACGGCGCTGTCGTCCAGCGCGTCGATCTTCTCGCGCAGTGAATCGGTGAGCGCCTTCTGGTCCGTGCCGGTCTCCGAGGTCACCTGGAAGCGGGCCTGGGTGGTGTTGGCGCCGCCGCCACCGCCGAAGATGCCGCCCCCGCCGCCGACGGTCACCTGGTAAGACTTCACGCCGTCGGTGGAGTCGAGGATCGTCTCGACCCGCTTGGCAGCCTCGTCGGTGCTGGCCAGCGAGGTGCCGATCGGCATGGTCTGCGAGATCGAGAACGAGTTGCCGGAGCTCTCGATGAAGCTGGTCTCGATCCGGGTGGCGAGGAAGCCGGTGCCGGCGATGACCAGGAACGCCATCAGCAGGGTGAGCGCCCGGTGGCCCAGCGACCAGCGCAGGATCGGCACGTACGCGCGCTGCAGCGGGCTGCGCAGCTCCTTGGCCTCGGCCTTGACCCGGATCGCCTCCAGCTCCTCGGCGGTGCCCTGCGGCGACTTGAGGAACCAGTACGCCATGACCGGGACGATGGTCAGCGACACCAGCAGCGAGGCCAGCAGCGCCGCGGTCACGGTCAGGCCGAACGGGCCGAACAGCTGGCCGACCATGCCGCCGACCAGTGCGACGGGCAGGAACACCGCGACCGTGGTCAGCGTCGAGGCGGTCACCGCGCCGGAGACCTCCTTCACCGCGGTGAGGATGGCCTCCTTCTTGGGTTCGCCGTACTCCAGGTGCCGTTTGATGTTCTCCAGGACCACGATCGAGTCGTCGACCACCCGGCCGATCGCGATCGTCAGACCGCCCAGGGTGAGCAGGTTGAGCGAGTAGTCGCCGGCCCACAGCGCGATCAGTGCGATGACCACGCTGACCGGGATCGACACGGCGGTGACCAGGGTCGAGCGGACCGACAGCAGGAAGATCAGGATGACGAGGACGGCGAAGGCCAGGCCCAGCGCGCCCTCGGTGGTCAGGCTGCTGACCGAGCGCTCGACCTCGGGCGCCTGGTCGAAGATGACCTGCAGCGCGCCGCCCGCGCCGAGCTGTTCGGCGAGCTTGGGAAGCTGGTCGTTGACCTGGTGCGAGATCTCGACGGCGTTCGCGCCGGGCAGGGCGGTGACGCCGACGCCGAGGCTCGGCTTGCCGTTGGTACGGGTCAGCGTGGTCGCGTCGGCGGGCGCCGAGGTGACCGTGGCGACGTCCTTGAGCTGGGGAGCTGCCGCGGCGGGCTTGCCGGTGGCCGGACGCTGGCCGGGGGCCGCGCCCAGGTAGAGGTCGCCGATCTGCTCGACGGTGGAGAAGCGGCTGCCGACCGCGACCGAGTAGACCAGGCCGCCGTCGGTGATCACGCCGCCCGGCATGCTGATGCCGTTGGCGGTCAGCGCGCTGGTCACCGACTGCGCGGTGAGGCCCTTGGCGGCCAGCTTGACCGGGTTCAGGTCGATGGTGACCTGCGGGGTGCGATCGCCGGACAGGGTCGTCTCGCGTACACCCTCGATGTTGTTGAGGGCGGGCAGCACGGTGGCCCGCAGGCGGCGGGCCAGCTCCTGGTCGTCGCCACCGGCTCCGCTGGCGGCCAGCTGGATGACCGGGATGTCGTCGGTGGTGCCCGCGAAGACCGCCGGGTCCACGTTCTGCGGCAGGCGGGCGTCGATGCGGGCCAGCGCCTGCTGGATGTCGCCCTCGACCTGGTCGATGTCCGCGCCGAAGTCGAAGGCCACGCTCACGGAGGCGGAGCCGTTGCGCGACGTCGAGGTCACGCTGGTCACCCCGCTGACGCCGGCGACCGCCTGCTCGATCGGGATGGCGACCTGCTGCTCGACGATCTCCGGCGTGGCGCCCGGGTAGGCGGCGACCACGGAGACCATCGGGAACTGCAGGTCGGGGAACATCTGCTGGCGCAGCTGCGGCAGCACGAAAGCACCCGCACCGAGGATCGCCACGCTGATCAGCGCGACTAGTCCGCGGTTGGCGAGGCTCAGCCTGGCCAGGAATGACATTGACGACTCCAGGTGCATCACGGTCGAGCGATATGGGGGATGACGACCGCCGCAGTCAACCAGGTCAACGCGTAGGAACTGTGAACCGAACCTGAAAGCCAGCCGAAAGCCGCTTCGAGTTCGTCACAGTGGTTCTTCGGGAGTTGCCGGGTGAGACAGGGGGAACGGATCCCCAAGGTACAAGCCGCGGAGCGGCCAATCATCCGAAATCGGGCGTGAGCTCGCCGACTTTCAGCATTTATTCGGGTTCCGTGCAGGGGCCATGCGGGCAGGCTCGGGCACACTTGCCACGCCCGATGAAGCGCGCACCCCTGGGAGTCGACCATGAAACCGGAGAAGGGCGAGCAGCGCCGCCTGCTCGTGGTGGACGACGAGCCCACGATCGTGTCCCTGCTTTCGGCCAGCCTGCGGTTCGTCGGGTTCGAGGTGCGCACCGCCGCCACCGGCGCGGAGGCCCTGGCCGTCGCCGCCGAGTTCAAGCCCGAGCTGCTGGTGCTCGACGTGATGCTGCCCGACTGCGACGGCTTCGAGGTGGTCCGCAGGCTGCGGGCCGGCGGCGCGCACGTGCCCGTGCTGTTCCTGACCGCCCGCGACGGCGTACAAGACAAGATCACCGGGTTGACCGTGGGCGGCGACGACTACGTCACCAAGCCGTTCAGCCTGGAGGAGGTCGTCGCCCGGATCCGGGCCGTGCTGCGCCGCACCTACACCGGCGCGGCCGTGCCGACCGACGACACCACGCTGCGCTTCGCCGACCTCGAACTCGACGAGGAGACCCACGACGTACGCCGCGCCGGCAAGCTGGTTCGGCTCAGCCCGACCGAGTTCAAGCTGCTGCACTACCTGCTGGTCAACTCCGACCGGGTGGTCAGCAAGGCGCAGATCCTCGACCACGTCTGGCGGTACGACTTCGGCGGCGACGCCCGGATCGTCGAGTCCTACATCTCGCTGCTGCGCCGCAAGGTCGACACGGTCGAACCGCCGCTGATCCACACGCTGCGCGGGTTCGGCTACTCCCTGCGGCTGCCGAGATCGTGAGGCGGCTGATGCGCGGGCCGAAACGCTGGTCGCTGCGAGCCCGGCTGCTGGCCGGCGTGCTCGCGCTGGTCTGCGCCGGGTTCGTCGTCGCCGACATGGCCAGCGTGGCCCTGCTGCGCATGTACATGATCGAGCAGATCGACGAGCAGCTCGCCGTCGCCATGCACGACCTGACCAAACGTGATCCGGCCAAGTTCACGCAGGCCGAGGTCGATCAGTTCGCCAAGGAGCAGACCGAGGGCAAGACCTTCTTCGACGCGTACATCCTGGAGTTCCGCAACGTCGACGGCGGCGTCCAGGCGCAGTACGGCCGGGACGAGCGCGGCGCGCCGGCCCTGCCGCCCCTGGACCTCGCCTCGGCACGCAAGCTGGCCGACAAGCCGTTCTTCGTCCCCAACGAGGTGTCCTACCACCGGCACCCCGGCTACCAGGTGCTGGTCGGGGAGCGGGTCGACGGCCAGGGCAGCGTAGTCATCGCGTACGACCTCACCGGCGTGGCCAAGACGATGGCCCGGCTCGGCGCGATCGAGATCGCGGTGACGCTGGCCGTGCTCGGACTGGCCACCGCACTCGGCGTCTGGGTGATCCGGATGGGGCTGCGCCCGCTGACCGAGGTCGAGCAGACCGCCGAAGAGATCATCGCCGGCGGCGACCTGTCCCGCCGGGTGCCCGCACAGGTCGGCCCGCGCACCGAGATGGGGCGGCTGTCGCGCACCCTCAACACGATGCTCGCCCAGATCGAGGGTTCGTTCGCCGAGCGCACCGAATCCGAGGCGCGGCTGCGCCGCTTCGTCGCCGACGCCTCGCACGAACTGCGTACCCCTCTCGCCGGCATCCGCGGCCTGGCCGAACTGCACCGCCAGGGCGTGGTCACCGACCCGGCCGAGGTCTCCGCCCTGCTGGCCCGCATCGAGACCGAGGCGACCCGGATGGGCCTGCTCGTCGAGGACCTGCTGATGCTGGCCCGCCTCGACGAGCAGCGGCCGCTGCGCAGCGAGCCCGTCGACCTGGTGCCCATCGCCGCCGACGCGATCGAGTCCGCGCAGCTGCGCGAGCTCGACCGGCCCCTGCGGCTGGAACTGCTCGACGGTGAGCCGCCCGTGGTCCTGGGCGACGAGGACCGGCTCCGCCAGGTCGTCACCAACCTGCTCGGCAACGCCCTCACCCACACTCCCGCGGGCACGCCGGTGACGGTACGGGTCGGCGTTGCGGACTCCCGCGCCCTGCTGGAGGTCGTCGACCGCGGCCCCGGCCTGTCGCCCGCGCACGCCGAACGGGTCTTCGAACGCTTCTACCGCGCCGACCCCGCCCGCGCCCGCGACCACGAGCGCTCGCCCGCGGCCGGGTCCGGCCTGGGTCTGTCCATCGTGGCCGCGCTGATCGCCGCGCACGGCGGCGAGGTGTGCCACCGCCCCACCCCCGGCGGCGGCGCCACCTTCCGGATCACCCTGCCGCTCTGCCCAGGCTGACCCATCCAGTCCAGCGCCCTGCCCGGGCTGACCCATCCAGTCCAGCGCCCTGCCGCACCGCGCCCAGCGCCGCCCCACCGCACCGCACCGCACCGCACCCAGCGCCGCACCGCGCCGCGCCGCGGGCGAAGGAAGGGCACCTTCTTAACGCCGTGCGTAGAGGAAAGTGCTCCCGTTGCCGGTCCACCGTGGACGGCACTGGCGATGATCGCTGTTTCGTGTCAGAAGCTGAGGTCGGACCACACTTTCTGACACGAAACAGCGATCATGCCCGGTCGCGGTCGCGGTCGCGGTCGCGGTCACGGTCACGGTCACGGTCACGGGCCGAACGGCACCGGCCGGCGGCAACCTTAAGCCGGGGTTAAAGATCGGCAGTCACCTCTTGTGTGGTCGGGGTCACGGGATTAACTTTTAGCAAACTTAACTAACGGTTTCCCTGATAGCTGCTTTCGCCCCCAGGAGGGTGATCATGCAACGCAAACCGCTCCTCAACCTGTTCGTCGCCGCGGCGACGGCGCTGGTCGGGACCGCCGTGGCCGTCGCGGCCGCGGGCACCGCCAACAGCGCCGCCGTAGACCACAACGCCTGTCGCCCGGACGGTCTGTATCAGACCCCCGGCGTGGCCGTCCCCTACTGCGACGTCTACGACACCAACGGCCGTGAGTCGATGGGGGCGGGCCACCCGCGCCGGATCATCGGCTACTTCACCAACTGGCGCACCGGCAAGAACGGCGCTCCGGCCTATCTGGCCAACCAGATCCCGTGGCAGAAGATCACCCACATCAACTACGCGTTCGCGCACGTGGACGGTGCCAACAAGATCTCGATCGGCAACCCGGCCGCGGCTGACAACGCCTCCACGAACATGACCTGGCCCGGCGTGGCCGGCGCGGAGATGGACCCGGCGTTCCCGTACACCGGGCACTTCAACCTGCTCAACAAGTTCAAGAAGCAGTACCCGGACGTCAAGACGCTGGTCAGCGTCGGCGGCTGGGCCGAGACCGGCGCGTACTTCGACGGCAGCGGCGCGCGGATCGACTCCGGCGGCTTCTACCGGATGACCACCAACGCCGACGGCTCGGTCAACACCGGCGGCATCAACGCCTTCGCCGACTCCGTGGTGACGTTCCTGCGCACGTACGGCTTCGACGGCGTGGACATCGACTACGAGTACCCGACGTCCAACAAGGACGCCGGCCACCCGCTCGACTTCGCGCAGTCCAACGCGCGCCGGGCCGGCCTGAACGCGTCGTACCAGGTGCTGATGAAGGCACTGCGGGAGAAGCTGGACACGGCTGCCGCCAGTGACGGCAAGTACTACATGGTGACCGTGGCGGCCCCGGCCTCCGGCTGGCTGCTGCGCGGCATGGAGTCGTTCCAGGCCACGCAGTACCTCGACTACATCAACATCATGTCGTACGACCTGCACGGCGCCTGGAACCAGTACGTCGGCCCGAACGCGGCCCTGTACGACGACGGCCAGGACAACGAGCTGATCGCGGGCGGGGTCTACAACGCCTACGCGGGCATCGGCTCGCTGAACACCGACTGGGCCTACCACTACTTCCGCGGGGCGGTGCAGAGCGGGCGCATCAACATCGGCGTGCCGTACTACACCCGCGGCCACCAGAACGTCACCGGCGGCACCAACGGCCTGTGGGGCACCGCGGCCAAGACCGCCAACTGCCCGATCGGCACGCAGAGCCCCTGCGGCAACGGCGCGATCGGCATCGACAACCTGTGGCACGACCTGGACACCGCGGGCAACGAGGAGCCGGCCGGCTCCAATCCGATGTGGCACGCCAAGAACCTGGAGAACGGCATCGCCGGCTCGTACCGGGCGGCGTACGGTCTCACCCCGGCCACCGACCCGGCCGACACGCTGACCGGCACCTACGTGCGCAACTACTCCTCGACGCTGGTCGCGCCGTGGCTGTGGAACGCGCAGAAGAAGGTCTTCATCTCCACCGAGGACGAGCAGTCCATCGGGGTCAAGGCCGACTACGTGGTGAACAAGGGCATCGGCGGCATCATGATCTGGGAGCTGGCCGGCGACTACGCGTACGACTCGGCGGCCGGTGAGTACCGGATGGGCAACACGCTCACCAACACCATCGCCGCGAAGTTCGCCACCGCGCCGGCGTACGGCGCGAGCCGGTCGAACACGGCGCTGCCCACCCAGACCATCAACGTGGACGTGCAGCTCGGCGGGTTCGCCCTCGGCGACTCGAACTACCCGATCAACCCGAAGCTGAAGCTGGTCAACAACACGACCACCACCATCCCCGGCGGGGCGGTGCTGGACTTCGACTACGGCACCTCGGCGCCGGGCAACATGAGCCAGCAGTCCGGCTGGACGATGGCGGTCACCCCCGGCCACACCGGCAACAACGTCGGCGGCCTCAAGGGCGACTTCCACCACGTGAAGCTGACCCTGCCGAGCTGGCAGACGGTGGCCCCAGGCGCGTCGATCGAGCTGACGCTCAACTACGTGCTGCCGATCGCCTCGCCGTCGAACTACACGCTCACCTTCGGCGGGCAGACCTACAACCTGGCCGTCAACCGCAGCCGGGGCGGGGTGGCCCCGACGGCCTCGCCGAGCACCCCGGTGTCGCCGAGCGCGTCGGCGTCCGCGTCGCCGAGCACCCCGCCCGGCACCTGCACCGACCCGGTGTGGAGCCCGACGCAGATCTACACCGGCGGCAACCGGGTGTCGTACAACGGCCGCGCCTACCGCGCCCAGTGGTGGACGCAGAACGAGACCCCGGGCACCGCGTCGGTGTGGGTCGACCTCGGCCCGTGCACTGGCGGCAGCGCCTCGCCGTCGGCTCCGCCCTCGCCGAGCGTGTCGCCGTCGTCGTCCCCGCGGCCCTCGCCGAGCGTGTCGCCGAGCACGTCGCCCAGCGCCTCGCCGTCGGCCAGCCCGTCCACCTCGCCCGGGGCCTACCCGGCGTGGGCGCCGAACACCGCGTACGCGACCGGCGCCCGGGTCACCTACGGCGGCCGGTCCTACCAGTGCCGCCAGGCGCACACCTCCATCACCGGCTGGGAGCCGCCGAACGTCGGCGCGCTCTGGCTGGCCCTGTAACCGGTCCGGCCCGGCGCGCCGCCCCTTCCAACCGGGGCGCCGGGCCGGCCCCCATGCCGTGAAATGTGATGCCGGTCATCGTCTGAGCAGGTCTGACAGCTCAGACGGGGCCGGCATCCGGCATGATGGCGGCGTGGGGACTACGGCGTTCGTGCTCGGCGGCGGTGGCGTGCTCGGCGCCGTCGAGGTCGGCATGCTGCGCGCGCTGTTCCGCGCGGGCATCCGGCCCGACCTGGTGGTCGGCCTGTCCATCGGCGCGATCAATGCAGCCCTGGTCGCCGCGGACCCCGAACCCGAGGTCACCGACAAGCTGGTCCGGCTGTGGGCCACCCCCGAGATCAGCGAGGTGTACGGCGACTCGGTGCCGCGCCAGCTGCGCCGCCTGGCCACCCGTACCCACCTGCACTCGCCCGCCCCGCTGCAGCGGGTGCTGGAGCGCTCGATGCGGGCCGAGATCACCTTCGCCGACATGCGCGTGCCGCTGCACGTGTGCGCGGCGAACATCGAACGCGCCGAGGCGCACTGGTTCAGCAGCGGCCGGGTCGTGGACGCGGTGCTGGCCGCGGCCGCCCTGCCCGGGGTGCTGCCCCCGGTGGAGATCGGCGGCGAGCACTACCTCGACGGCAACCTGGTGGCGTACCCGATCAACCACGCCGTCGAGATGGGCGCGGACGAGGTCTTCATGCTCCAGGTCGGCCGGCTGGAACGGCCGTTGCAGCCGCCGCAGCGGCCGTGGGAGGCGACCAACGTCGCCATGGAGATCGCCCGCCGGGTCCGCTTCACCCGTGAGCTGGCCGCCATCCCCGACGGCGTACGCGTGCACGTGCTCCCCGGCGGCGCCGGCGCCGATGAGAGCCCCTGGGCGTACCGCGACGCCGCCGCCGTCGGCCGCCGCGTCTCCGCCGCCTACGCCGCCTCCCGCGACTACCTCTCCGCCGTCGGCCACTGACCCACCCACGCACACCCCCGAAACGCCTGCCGCACCCCTGGCCCCTTGCCGCAACTCTTAAAGAGTCGCGGCCTCAGACCTGCCCCAAGGCCGCGACTCTTTAAGAGTTGCGGCAGGTGGCGAGGCCGGGTGGCGAGGCCGGGTGGCGAGGCCGGGTGGCGAGGCCGGGTGGCGAGGCCGGGTGGCGAGGCCGGGTGGCGAGGCCGGGTGGCGAGGCCGGGTGGCGGGGCCGGGTGGCGGGGGGCGGTGGTCAGGCGACGCCGGGGACGGAGCCGGAGCCGGAGCCGGAGGCGGTGCGTTTGGCGGCGCGGCCTGAGGTGAAGCCGAGGACGAGCTGGATGATGCCGAGGGCGATGAGCCAGAAGCCGGTGATCCAGACCAGCACGGTGAGCGTGATGCCCGGCCAGAAGAACAGGACCAGGCCGGCCGCGATGCTGAGCAGCCCCATCAGCACGGTGCCGATCTTCGGCCAGGTGCCGTGCACGCGGGCGAAGCCGGTGACCACCTCGGCGACCCCGCCGACGATCCAGACCAGGCCCAGCACCACGGCCAGCACCTTGATCGAGTCGACCAGGTGCCGCAGGCAGATGATGCCCACGACGACGTAGAGCAGGCCCATCACGGCGATCAGGGCGCGGTGGCCGCCGCTGACCCCCTTGGCGGTCAGGCCCTCCACGATCCGGAAGATCCCGACGATGACGAGCCAGACGCCGATCAGCGCCGCGATCAGCACGAGCGTCTTCTCGGGCCAGAAGGTGAGCGCGAGACCCGCGGCGATGGAGATCAGCCCGCCGATGATCGACATGCGTTTGAACGAACGCAATGCGCTGGCTTCGAGTGCCGCGTCTCCATACGGATCAATCATGGTGCGAAGATAACTCGCAATATCTGTGATTTCTCCCTTTTCGGATGAGTAGCCTCAACATGAGATGAAGGGGGCAGCGATGAAGAGAGGTCCGCTCGAGTTCGTGGTCGTCGAGTTCGCCGGCCGCATTCCCGGGCGTCGCCTCGGGCCCGAGCTGCATCGCCTGGTGGACCAGGAGATCGTCCGCATCATCGACATGGTGGTGGTCGACAAGGCCGCCGACGGCGCCGTCACCTCCCACGAGCTGGGGGAGTATCAGGGCGATGAGGACTTCGAGGCGATCGACCCGGCGATCCAGGCGCTCGACGGGCTCATCTCCGAACAGGACGTGCAGGACCTCGCCGAGGCGATCACGCCCGGTGCGCAGGCCCTCGTGCTGCTCTTCGAGCACCTGTGGCTGGCCAGCGTCAGCGCGGTCGTCGCGGAGGCCGGCGGTGAGATCGTCCTCGCCGAACGCATCCCGGTCCCGGTGGTGGACGCGGTCGAGGCGGCGGTGCACGCGGCACCGGTGGGAGGCTGACATGCTGCGGAGACGTCCGATGACAGCGCGGCGCGGGCCGGGACTGCTCGGCACTGTCGCACGCACCGCGGTCGTGGCCGGCACGGCGACCGCCACGGCGGGCACCGTGCACCGGTGGTCCGACCGCAGGCAGGCGGAGGCGGTCCAGGAGCAGGCCGTCCAGCAGGCCGTGCACGACCAGCAACAGCAGCTCGCGCAGTCGCAGGCGCAGCTCGACGCACAGGCACAGCAGCCTGCCGGGGTGCCCCCGCCCGCGCCCGCCGCAGCGCCCGCCGCCGCCGCGTCCGCGACCGCTGCCGGCATGCCGGGCGTGGACCTGATGTCGCAGCTCAAGCAATTGGCCGACCTCAAGGCCGCGGGCACGCTGACGGACGCGGAGTTCACCGCGGCCAAGACGAAGCTGCTGGGCACCTGATGACGGAGCCCGAGGACCCGTCACCGTCCGCGTGGGAGCGGCGGCTCGCCGGTGCGACGCACGACGTGCCCGAGCCCGTTCAGCCCACGGTCCGGCGGCCCGGCGGCACGGTGCGCACGCTGCGCTGGGCGGGCGCGTTCGTGCTGGCGCTGCTCTCGGCGGTGCTGGTGCTGGCGTCGGTGACGGCGCGCTACGCCCGTGCCGAGCTGCTCGACACCGACCGCTACGTGGAGACCGTCGCCCCGCTCGCCACCGACCCGCAGGTGCAGGCGGCGGTCACCGACCGCGTCACCGACGAGATCATGGCGCGGCTGCCACTGGAGAAACTGGCCGGCGACCTGGCCGCGGCGGTGAACCTGCCGCGCGTGGAAGCGGTGATCACGCTGGTGCTGCCCGCGGTCACCGACTGGCTGCAGGGCCAGATCCACAAGGTGGTGGGCGACCTGGTCACCTCACCCCGCTTCCCCGCGGTGTGGAACCAGGTCAACCGCACCGCCCACCAGAACATCGAAGGTCTGCTCACCGGCCAGGGCACGCCGATGCTGCACAGCTCGGGCACCGACGTCGTGGTGGATCTCGGCCCGGTGCTGGCCGCCGCGCGGCAGGAACTGGTCGACCGCGGCTTCGGGCTCGCGGCCCGGATCCCGGACATGTCCATCCCGTACACCGTCGCGCAGGTGGACCAGCTTCCGGAGATCCAGCGTTACGTGCGGCTGCTCGACGTCAGCGCGACCTGGCTGCCGCTGCTGGCGCTGCTGCTGCTCGGACTCGCCGTGTGGACCGCCCCGAACCGGCGGCGCGGGCTGGTCCTCGGCCTGACTCTCAGCGCGCTGATGCTGGTCGTGGGGCTGATCGCCAACCAGATGGTCCGGGACAGAGCAGCGCAGCGGGCCACCGAGCGCGGCCTGAACCAGGCGGTGACGCTGGACGTCTACGACACGGTGCTCCGGTTCCTGGTCACCGCCCTGGTCTCCGTCCTGGTGGTGGCGCTGCTCGGGGTGCTGTGGGCACTGCTGGCGGGCCCGTCGCGACCGGCGGTGGCGGTGCGCAGCGGCGTGAACGCCCTGATCGACCGGGCTGCGCGCCCGCTGGCGCGGGAGCCGTGGGCGGTGCGGACCGGCGCGTTCGTACGCCGTTACTTCCGCTGGTTCGCGATCGTGCTCGGGGTGCTGGTGGGGTGGTGGCTGCTGGCCCGGCCCTCGGTGGCGACGGCGGTGTGGGCGTTCGTCTGCGCGGCGCTCGTCACACTGGTGCTGACGCTGGGCCGCCGGATGCCCGCCGCGGTCCTGGAACCGCTGCCCGCGGGCCCGCCGATCGGAGTGGACCCCGCGACCACGCGGGCTGCCACCGCGCCTGCGGCCACGGCTGTCCCGAAGGCCGCCGAGGAGGACCTCACCGACGAGTCGACCCCGTGGGAGCTGTCGGAGCCGTCGCAGGCAACGGAGGCCGCCCGGGCGGAGGAGCCCGGCCAGGCGGAGACGGACGAGCCGGAATCCACCGCGGACAAGCCGACCGAGCCGGGCAGACGTGGCCCGGCCGCACGGCCGTCGCCTTCGGACGGGCCGCCGATCGACCCCACCGACCGAGCGGTCGATCCGTAACTGGCGCGGTTGCGGCATGCTGACCCGCATGACCGAGCTCGCGTCGTACCCCTGCCCGCTGTGCAGAGCCACCGCCACCCTGGACGGTCCCTGCCCCGGTTGCGGCCGCGCGCCGGACCCGGACGCTGCGGCGGTGCTGGCCTACGACGGGCGGATCACCGCGGTCCTGCCGCAGGTGGAGCAGGCCCGCATCGCGTACGAGGGACTGTCGGACCAGCTCGCGCAGCTGCGCCGGGACCGTGAGGTGCATGCCTCGAAGGTCCGGGTGGCGGTGGCCCGGGAGCGCTCGGCGCATCAGCCGACGCTGCTCAGACTGCCGCCCACCACCGGCAGCCTGCCGCAGGCGACCGGAGGCGTCCCGCCGACGGCCGGTGCCCTGCCGCCCGCCGGCCGGCAGCCGGAGTCCTCGCCGCGCACCGTGCAGAACCTGCTGTTCATCCTGGGCGGGCTGCTGCTCGGCATCGCCGCGATCGTGTTCACCGCGGTGGCCTGGGCGACGTTCGACGTGGTCGGCCGGGCCCTCATCCTCGGCGTGCTCACCATCGGCGTGCTGGCCGTGCCGCCGCTGGTGCGCCGCCGCGCGCTGACCGCGACCGCGGAGACCTTCGCGGCGCTCGGGCTGCTGCTGGTCGTGCTCGACGGCTACGCCGTCTGGTATGTCAACCTCGGCGGCGTCGCCGACCACTGGGACCCCGGCTTCTACGCGGGAGCCGTGGCCACCTTCACCGCCCTGCTCGGCTACGGCTATGCCCGGGTCGTCGGGACGAGCGCGACCCGGTTCGGCGCGCTGCTGGCCGCGCAGCCCGCGCTGCCCCTGTTCTTCCTGGAGTCCTCCGCCGACGTGGCGGGCTGGTCGGCCGTCTTCACCGCGGTCGCCCTCGGCGACCTGCTGCTCTACCGGGCGTTGCGGCCCGCCGCCGTCCCGTCGGCGACCGGCCGGCCGGTGCCGGACGACCAGCCCGTGGCCGAGGTCCCCGTGCCGAGGCAGTCCGGGCAGGAGCCTGCCGTGGCAGGTTCGCCCCCGCAGCCCACCGCGGCCGCGGCGCAGGCGACGGCGGCGGAGCTGCCGGGGCGCGCCGGGCTGCGGGTGCTGGCGCTGCTGGCATACCTCGGCATGCTGGGGATCGGTGGTCTGCTCGCACTGGTCGCATGGCTGCTCGGAGCCGAGCCGGACACCGCGGTGACCGGCTCGCTGGTGCTGCTCGCCGCCGCCGGAGTGCTGGCGGCCGGGCTGTGGCAGTTCGGCACGGGCGCTGCCGCCGGGTTCGCCCGGCCCATGGCCGGTGCCGTGGTGACGGTGGCGCTGGCCGCGGCGCTGGCACGTCCGGCGCTCGTGCAGTGGCCGCACTACTGGCTGCTGGTGCTGGCGGGCGCGGCGGCACTGGTGACGGTGCTGGTGGTGGTGCTGGGTGGTGCCCTGTCGGCCCGGTGGCCCGCGGTCCGGGCCGGGCTGGTCGGCGGTGCGGCGCTGGCGCTGAGCGTGCCCGCACTGTGCGCCGCCGGCTGGGCGCTGGGCGCGGGCTGGCAGTCCGTCGAGGACGCGATGCCGTGGTGGGCCGCCGATCCGGCGGGCTTCGACGGTTCGTACGGCTGGCTCCTGCCGGTGAGCCTGACCCTGGTGGCCGCCGCGGGCTGGCTGCTGACCGGGCCGCCGGCGCCCGAACCGGTGCGGGCGTACGTCGCCGCGGGGGCGGTGCTGCTGCTCCCGCTGACGGTGCCGGGACACCCGGCGCTGACGCCGTGGTCGGCGCTCGCCGTCGATCTGGCCGCGGTGGCCGTCGCGCTGGGCGTGGCCCTGCTGCTGCGCCGCCACCTCGTGCTCTGGGGCGTGGTGGCCGGGCTGCTCGCGGGACACGCGCTGCTGGCCGGGGCGGGCAGCCGGGTGTTGTCGGCCTGGGCGCTGGGTGGCGTGGTGGTGCTGGGGCTGGCCGCGGCCGCGTTCGGCTGGCGCAGCTCCCTGGTGCCGGAGGGCGGCACGCGCTCGCTGGGCGGGACCGGCACCGTGAGCACCGCGAGCGCGCTGCACGGGGTGCGGGTGCTTGGCGGGGTGAGCGGCGCGGTGGCGCTGGCGCTGCTGCCGCCCATGGCGCACAGCGTGGTGGCCGCGGCCGGGGTGGACGACCTGTGGTCGCGCCGGGCGATGCTGGCCGCGGCTCTGCTGACGCCGCTGTGGGTATACCTGTCGCCCGCCCGGTTGCGGGACTACGCCGTGGTCGGCGGCCTGGTGGGGGCGTTGTGGGCGCTGCCCGGCGGGCATCCGCCGCAGGATTCCGCGGCCGTGTACGCCGCCCTGTGCACGCTGGCCCTCGCGCTGGTCGCGATGCAGTCGCGCTGGGTCCGGGCGGAGATCCCGGCGCAGGTCGTGCTGGCGCTGACCCTGCTGATGTGCGCCGAGGCGCTACACCTGATCTTCATCGCGCCGCTGAGCTGGCTGGGCCGGATCTGGGCGGCCGACCCGGTCGGCACCGGACTGAGCGCCTATCCGAGCGACCGGCTGCCCTGGGCGTACGCGGTCGCGCTGCTGCTGCTCGCGCCCGCGGTCGCGGCCTGGTTCCGGCGGGGCGGGGTGCGCCTGATGGCGGTGGCCGGTGGTGTGGTCGCCGCGGTCGCCGGGCTCGCCGCGCTGGCCGCCGCGCAGGCGCCCTGGCCGACGATCAGCGCTGTGCAGCTGCTGCTGGGCGTGGCCCTGCTGGTGCTGGCCGGGCTGCGGCCGTACGGCGCGCTGACGCTCGCGGGCGGCCTGTTCGGGCTGCTGCTCACCGGGGCCGGGCTGGCCGGGACGTTGGCCGAGAAGTGGTCGACGATCGCCGGGCTGGCGCTGGTGACCGTGACGCTGGCCGTGATCGCGGTGGGCGGGCGCACCCGGCCGGTGCGCACCGCCGGCTGGCTGGCCGGGGCTGCCGGCAAGGTGCTGCTGGCGATCGCCGTCGGCGAGGCGGCCGAGCTGCGCTTCGAGTTCGTCGCCTACCTGGTGCTCGGGGTCGCGGCGATCGTGCTGGGCCTGGCGTACGCGCCGTTCGCCCGGGAGCAGCGGGTCGCGGCGGAGGCGGCGGCCCATTCCGCGGCCCTGGTCGCGTTGACGCTGTGCCACGGTTACGTCGAGGCGATGGCACTGGTGCTGGCGCTGTGGGGGATCGCGGTCGGGCTGACCGTGCTGGCCGCGCCGCGCCGGGAGCGGGTGCTGCGGGCCGCCGCGTCCGCCGTGCTGGAGGCGGTCGCGTGGTGCGCGATCCTCGCCGCGCAGGGCGTCGGCCTGCTGGAGGCGTACACCCTGCCGGTGGCGCTGCTCGCGCTGGCCGTCGGCTGGTACGCGGCACGGTCGCGGCCGGACCTGTCCAGCTGGCTGTACGCCGGTCCGGCACTGGTCGCGGCGCTGCTGCCCAGCCTGGCGGGCGCGCTGACCGACGAGGTCCCGCTGCGGCGGCTGCTGCTGGGGGCCGGCGCGCTGGCGGTCACCGTGTTCGGCTCGGTGCGCCGGTTGCAGGCGCCGGTGGTGCTCGGCGGCGGCGTGCTCCTGGTGGTGTCCCTGCACGAGCTGGTCCTGGTGTCGCGGCTGCTGCCGACGTGGGTGCCGATCGCGGTCGGCGGGGCGGTGCTGCTGGCGCTGGCCATCACCTACGAGCGCAGCCGCCGGGACGTCGCCCGGTTGAGGGGGGCCATCGGCCGGATGCGGTAACCGGGTCCCGCTGAGGCGTTCTGCCCGCAAGAATGGGGGAGAGTGCCACATTAGGGGGGAAGATGGACTTCTGGGACGTCTTCTGGTTGTTGCTGATCTTCATTCCGCTGCTGCTGATCTGGGCCTTCGCGATCGTGGACATCTTCCGCCGCGACGACCTCTCCGGCTGGCTCAAGGCGCTGTGGATCGTGGTGGTCATCCTGCTGCCGTTCCTCGGCACGCTGATCTACCTCATCTTCCGGCAGCCCGGGGCCACCGCCCAGGAGCGCCGGGCGATGGACCAGGCCAGCCGCGAGTTCGTCGAGAAGTACTCGCCGAACGACTCGGCGCAGCAGCTCAAACTGCTGTCCGACCTGCACGACCGCGGCAAGCTGAGCGACGCGGAGTTCGCCGAGGAGAAGACCCGCGTGCTCGACGCCGCCCGCGCGCACGACACACCGGAGGAGAAGGCCCGCATGCTCGACGTCGCCCGCCCACACGACACCCCGCCCGCCGGCCCCGGCACGCCCCCGGCGGCCCCTGCAGACACGGCCGGACCTGTCGCGCCGCCGCCGACGACCGGCGGCAGCGAGCCGCCGCGCCGCCCGCGGGGCTTCGGCGCATAGACGTCGGGCTGTGACGCTGGACGTTTGCGGGTTGCGGCAGGTCGCGCACCGAACCTAGGGTCTGTGACTATGAGGTTCGAGGTCAGTCATGTGCTGGATGCGATCGAGCGGCGGCTGGGCACCGACCCGGCTCTCGCCGCCGGAGTGCTCGACGTGGCTGAATTGATCTATTGCGCCGACCTGGACGGCGGCCGCCCCGCCAACCTGGTCCGGCTCGGCATGGTGGTCGACGGGCTGGCCCGCCAGGTCGGCGAGGAGCACGTCTCGGCATACTGCGTCGTCGACAAGTCCCTGCTCTCCAACCAGGATCTGACGTCCAACGAGCGGATGGTCATGCGCCGCTGGGGCGACGACGGCGTGGTCGAGGTCGTGGTCGGCGCGGCCGCGCGGGTCGTCGAGGTATCCGAGCTCACCGGTCTGCCGATCGTCTCGCGGGTGCTGCCCGCGGTCTGGTCGCCGCTGCCGGGCGCCGGCGGTGTCGTGCTGCAGCCGCGCGGGCCGGTGCCGACCGGCCCGTCGCCGGTCGGCCGCCAGCTCACCGCACGCTGGTGGCACTGCCCGGACCCGGACTGCGCCAACTTCGGCCCGGCCCGCCGCAGCAGCGGCCAGCCCGCGCCGCGGCTGCGCAACGGCCAGCCGATCTGCCCCCGGCACGACGCGCCGCTGGGCGACTCCGGTCCGCGCCCGCCGCAGCAGGTGCTCGCGGTAAGGGTGGACGGCGTGATCCGGACCCGCTTCGTGGTCACCGCCGCGGGCCCGGTGGTGGTCGGTCGCGCCCCCGACGGCGGTCAGGGCCAGGTCGGGGTCCAGCTCGGTCCGTGGCTCAGCGAGGACGCCCGCGCCAAGGTCAGCCGCGCCCACCTCTCGGTCGCGCTCACCCCGCAGGGTGTCTCGGTCACCGACCTCAGCATGAACGGCACCCTGGTCCGCCTGGGCGGCGCCGCCGACGGCGAGCTCCAGCTCAGCCGCGGCGCGACCCGCCAGCTCGGCGTCTCCGACATCGTCGAACTGTTCCCCGGCGTCGAGATCGGCCGCATCGGCGCCCTCGCCAGCAGCCGCCCCCTCGACTCCGCCTCCGTCCTGTCCGACGCCCCCACCATGACCTTCCGCCCCGGCTCCGGCTACTGACACCCCACCCCAGCCCACGCGTCCACCCTGGGCCGCCAGGCCACCCCACCCCACCCCACCCCACCCCACGCCGCGCCGCGGCCCGGCCCGGCCCGGCCCGGTGCGCAACTCTTAAAGACTTGCGGCCTCGGATGCACTCCGAGGCCGCAAGTCTTTAAGAGTTGCCGCGGGAAGGGGCGGCGGGGCGGGCGGTCAGGCTGCGCCGATGACCTCGGCGAGCTGGCGGACCGCCCAGGTGACCTCGTCTTCGGTGATGACCAGGGGCGGGGCCAGGCGGATCGTGGTGCCGTGGGTGTCCTTGGCGAGCATGCCGCGGGCCATCAGCTTCTCGGACGCCTGGCGTCCGGTCATCACGCCCGGGTCGATGTCGACCCCGGCCCACAGGCCGCGGCCGCGCACCGCGGTGACGCCCCGGCCCATCAGCGCGCGCAGCTGCTCGTGCAGCACCGCACCCAGCTCGGCCGAGCGGCGCTGGTACTCGCCGGTCTCCAGCAGCTTGATGACCTCGATGCCGACCGCGCAGGACAGCGGGTTGCCGCCGAAGGTCGAGCCGTGCTGGCCGGGCTTGAGCACGCCGAGCACTTCACGGCTGGCGGCGACGGCGGAGACGGGCACGATGCCGCCGCCCAGCGCCTTGCCCATGATGTGCATGTCCGGCTTGACGTCCTCGTGGTCCACGGCGAACGTGCGCCCGGTGCGGGCCAGCCCGCTCTGGATCTCGTCGGCCAGGAACAGCACGTTGCGGCTGCTGCACAGGGCGCGTACGCCCGACAGGTAGCCGTCCGGCGGCACCAGCACGCCGGCCTCGCCCTGGATCGGCTCCAGCAGCACCGCGACCGTGTAGTCGTCGATCGCCTCGGCCAGCGCCTCCAGGTCGCCGTACGCGACGATCTCGAAGCCCGGGGTGTACGGCCCGAAGTCGGCCCGCGCGTCCTCGTCGGTGGAGAAGCTGATGATCGTGGTGGTGCGGCCGTGGAAGTTGTCCGCCGCCACGATGATCTTCGCCTGGCCGTCCGGGACGCCCTTGACCTGGTAGCCCCACTTGCGGGCCACCTTGACCGCGGTCTCCACGGCCTCCGCGCCGGTGTTCATCGGCAGCACCAGGTCCTGGCCGGTCAGCTCGGCCAGCCGGTGGCAGAACTCCGCGAACTGGTCGTGGATGAACGCGCGGCTGGTCAGCGTGAGCCGGTCCAGCTGGGCGTGCGCCGCGGCGATCAGCGCCGGGTGCCGGTGGCCGAAGTTCAGCGCCGAGTATCCGGACAGGAAGTCCAGGTAGCGCCGCCCGTCCACGTCGGTGACCCAGCAGCCCTCGGCCTCGGTGATGACGACCGGCAGCGGATGGTAGTTGTGCGCCGTGTACCGCTCCGCCTCGTCTACCGCAGACGGCGTACGGCTGTCGACGATCGAGTTCATGACCGTAGCTCCAGGGTGCAGCACTTGGGTCCACCACCGGCCAGTCGCAGCTCGGAGACGTCGACTCCGATCGGCTCGTAGCCGGCCTTGCGCAACTCCTCCGCGAGGTGGGTGGCCTGGACCGGCAGCACGACGTTCTCGCCGTCGCTGACCGCGTTGAGTCCCAGCACCTCCGCATCCTCGATGTTAGCGATGACGGCGTTCGGGAACAGCTGACGCAGCACATTCT
Organism: Catellatospora vulcania; assembly: GCF_009720385.1. Classification (GTDB taxonomy): domain Bacteria; phylum Actinomycetota; class Actinomycetes; order Mycobacteriales; family Micromonosporaceae; genus Catellatospora; species Catellatospora vulcania. The sequence goes on from NZ_WARX01000001.1 coordinate 28,349, forward strand.
GGCTGCCGGGGGAGAACGCCTCAGGCAGGTACGCGATGTTGGCCGGCTTGCCGTCGGCGCCGGTCGACAGCACCGCGAGCGCGGTGTCGAGGTGGTAGAAGCGCGGGTCCACCAGCTGCAGGGTGATCACGGGGCGGCCGAAGATCTCCTGCACCTCGGCGTGTGAGGCGTGGGCCGTACGGAAACCGGTGCCTGCCAGCACGTACTCGCCGGCCAGCAGGATGTCGCCCTCGCCCTCGTTGACGTGCTTGGCGTCGTGCACCTCGTACCCGGCGCGGTCGGCCCAGTCGCGGTAGGCCGGGCCCTCGTCGGCCCGCTCGGCGTGCCTGAACTGCGCCGTGAACATCTTGCCGTCGATCACCGTGCCGCCGTTGGCGGCGAAGACCATGTCGGGCAGGCCCGGAACGGGGTCGATGAGCTCGATCTGATGTCCGAGGTTCTCGTACGTGGCCTTGAGGCTCTCCCACTGGCTGATCGCCAGAGTGGTGTCGTACGGGGCGGCCGGGTCCATCCAGGGGTTGATCTTGTAGGTGACGGCGAAGTGGGTGGGCCGGCACATCAGAAAGCGCTTCTGCATGGCCCTAACGCTAGAGGTGAAGATCGCAGCATAACCATCATTCGCTCATGCTTATGACCTTGGTTTCTTGCGTAGTTCACCCTGTCGACCAACGATCCGTTGCGTGGCGCGCGGGAGGCGCTTTCCGCGGGCCTCCCCGAACCCGCGAGTGGCGGTCCGGGCCGCGTCGCCCCCCGTGGGTGACGCGGCCCGGACCCGGTCAAGCGGGATCGCAGTAGGAGTGGAACGGGTACCAGTGCGTCGGCGTGAACGCCGCGTACGGGCTACCGCCCTGGAAGCCCTGCCGGCCGCTCGACCAGGGGATCGTGCTCTTGATGGCACCGCGGCCCTGAACGACGAAGGCCGCGGTGCAGCCCTCGACGTCCTCGGGCCCGCCCCATCCGGGCAGCCCGATCGAGCGCCGGACGTGGGCGTGGTCGACGTAACCGCGTCCTGACGCGGTCAGCACCAGAGTGTTCGCGTCCTGCACCCGATAGACGGCCCAGAAGAAGTACAGCTTCTCCCCGGCGCACAGGTTCGGCAGCGCGTCCACTTCGACCAGGGCGGGCGGGCCGTCGTCCACCACCGAGATGTAGCCGCCGGGCCTGCAGTTCTTGCCGCTCCCGCTGCCGCTGCCGGAGGTCGGGCGGCTGGTGGTCGGGCGGGGGGCCGACGGAGTGACCCGCGCAGGGGAGGGCGAAGGGCTGCCGCTCGGCGTGGCCGTGGCCGACGGGGACGCGGTGCTGCTCGGCGACGGGGACGGCGTGGCCGAGGGGTTCACCACCGGCGCCGGTCCCGGGTGCTGCTGTGCCAGCACGGCCGCGGGCAGGGCCGTCAGCAGCGCCAGCACGGTGCACAGCACCAGCACGCGATTGCGGCGGCGGGCGCGGGCGCGGCGCAGTGCCCCGGCCGGGCCCGGGGGCGTGATCGCGGGCATCGCGGCCGCCCGGAAGTCGCCGACCGCTCGGGCGAAGAGCTCTTCGTGCTGCGGCTCAGACATCGCGACCCTCCTCTGCCGCACCGGTGAGGTGCGCCGCCATGGCCGTACGTGCGCGGTGCAGCCAGGACTTGACGGTTCCTTCGGGGGTGCCTTCCTGATCGGCGATCTGCGCTATGGACAGGTCGGCGAGGTAGTGCAGCACGAACGCGCGCCGCTGCCGTTCGGGCAGCTTCGACAGCGCGCGGATCAGCGCGACGCGATCCGGCTCGGGTCCGGCGACCTCCTCCTGCTGTTGCCGGCGCAGGAACAGGGCCAGGCGTTGCTGGCGGCGCTGGCGGGTCTTGGCCAGATTCCACGCGACGTGCCGCACCCACGCGCCCGGATCGGCGTACCCGGTGAGGCGTTCCCAGCGGGGCAGCGCCCGGGCGAACGCCTCCTGGGTGACGTCCTGGGCCTCGGCCAGGCTGCCGAGGTACGCCGCGAGCTGGATCGTGATCTTGTGAAAGTTGGCGGCGTAGCACTCCTCGAAGTCCGCGAGCGCGGCGTTCTCGCGCCCCGCTTCCGCCTGCTCCGGCGGTGAGTCAGCCTGTCTGATCGACAACGCCGTCATCTGCCAATCCGTTCGTCCCCGTGAGCCGACATCGGCCCGTCGCGATATCACCACGCGGGCGTCCGCAAGGTTGCAGCCCGATCGGAGGTTTTTTCGGGTCGGGTCACTGTAGTCAGCCCGCCTCCGGCCTGGCGCGATGTCGTGCGGGGGCGTCACCGGGCCGCGGAGCAGGCGGGCACCGCCACCGGCGGTCCGAATCACGCCCGCCGCGCGGGGCGATTCCGCGGGGCGCTGAACTGTCGTTAAAGTGCGGCGCATGACTGACAGCCAGAGAGTAGCGATCGTCACCGGCGCGGCCCGGGGCATCGGCGCGGCCACCGCGCGGCGGCTCGCCGCCGACGGGTTCGCCGTCGCCGCCGTCGACCTCACCGAGGACAACTGCGCCGACACCGTCGCCGCGATCACCGAGGCCGGCGGCCGGGCCATCGCGGTCGGCGCGGACGTCTCCGACTCCGCCGCCGTGGACGCCGCCGTGGCGCACGTCGCGGCCACCCTCGGCGCGCCGTCCGCACTGGTCAACAACGCGGGTGTGCTGCGCGACAACCTGCTGTTCAAGATGAGCGACAGCGACTGGGACACCGTGATGTCGGTGCACCTGCGCGGCGCGTTCCTGTGCAGCCGGGCCGTGCAGAAGTACATGGTGGAGCAGAAGTACGGCCGGATCGTGTCGCTGTCCAGCACCTCCGCGCTCGGCAACCGGGGCCAGGCCAACTACGCCGCGGCCAAGGCCGGCCTGCAGGGCTTCACCAAGACCCTGGCCATCGAGCTGGGCCCGTTCGGCATCACCGCGAACGCGGTAGCGCCGGGCTTCATCGTCACCGAGATGACCGCCGCCACCGCGGCGCGCGTCGGCGTCGACTTCGAGGCATTCCAGGCCGCGCGGGCGGCGGAGACCCCGGTCCGCCGGGTCGGCACCCCCGCCGACGTCGCGCACGCGATCTCGTACCTGGCCAGCGAAGGCGCCGGCTTCGTCACCGGCCAGGTCATCTACGTCGCCGGCGGCCCCCGCGGCTGATCCCGCCCTGCCGGGCCATTCCAATAGACGTTGGCCTATCTGAGCGAGTTTTCGTGGATCGAACTCGCAGATAGGCCAACGTCCATAAAAAGCTACTCGCGGGTATTGTGATCTAGCTCACGGCGTGGTTACCTCTCGGTAACATTTTCGAAGCAAGGCCGACACCCCCGTGAGGTCCGCCGTGAGGAGATCCCTGTCCCTCCTGACGGTGGTCGCGCTGGCGCTCGTCACCTGGGCCGCTCCCGCCCAGGCCGCCGCCCCGACCACCGGCTTCCGATTCATCGACATCACCGCCCCCGACGGAACCGTGCTCAAGGCCAACGTCATCGAGCCGACCACCCCGGGCCGCCACCCCGCCGTCGTCTTCCCGGCCAGCTGGTCCCTCAACGACCTGGAGTACATCGCCCAGGCGAACGCCCTGGCCCAGGGCGGCTACACGGTCCTGTCGTACACCCCGCGCGGCTGGTGGGCCTCGGGCGGTGAGATCGACACCGCTGGCCCGAAGGACATCGCCGACGCGTCCCGGGTGATCGACTGGCTCGTCGCGAACACCACCGCCGACCCGTCCCGCATCGGCATGGCCGGGGTCTCCTACGGGGCGGGCATCAGCCTGATCGCGTCCGGCCACGACGCCCGGGTGCGGGCCGTGGCGGCACTGTCCGGCTGGAGCGACCTGGTCGCCTCGCTGTACGGCGGGGACACCCGGCGGCTGCAGTCCTCGGCGCTGCTGGTCGGCTCGGCGGCACTGCTCGGCGACACCAGCGACGAGTTCGACGCGATCATCGACGACTTCTACGCCAACCGGAACATCGCGGGGGTCAAGGAGTTCGCCCGGCTCCGCTCGGCGGGCACGTACCTGTCCGGGATCAACGCCAACCGCCCGGCGGTGCTGCTGGCCAACGGGTACGGCGACACGATCTTCCCGCCGAACCAGCTGGTCGACTTCTACGGTGCGCTGACCGGCCCGAAGCGGCTGGAGTTCGCGCCCGGCGACCACGCCATCCCGGAGCTGACCGGCCTGATCGGGCTGGACAACCACGTGTGGACCTCGGTGCGGCGCTGGTTCGACCGGCACCTGTCGGGCATCGCCAACGGCATCGACGCCGAGCCGCCGGTGGTGCTGCGCTCGCTGACCGGCGGCCCGGTGGAGTCGTACCCGAACTGGGCCGCGGCGAGCACGTCGACGAAGCGCTACGGCCTCGGCGAGGTCAGCTGGCTCACCGGCACCGGCAGGCTCGGCGGCACGGCGACCACCGGCTGGTCACGGCGGACCTGGTTCAACGACGACACGGTCGCCGCGGGCGGCATCGTGCTGCTGTCCAACGGGCTGCAGGCGCTGACCGGAATCCCGCCGACGGCGTGGATGCCCGCGGTGGACCGGGACAACGGCGCGGTCTGGATCGGCGACGAGGCGACCAGCGCGGTACGCATCCGCGGCAGCGCGACCGTGCACGCCCGGTTCACCCCGACCGAGCGCAGCGGCACCATCGTGGCGTACCTCTACGACGTCGACTGGGCCGGCACCGGCAAGCTGATCACCCACGGGCCGGTGTCGTGGCTGAACGCCACCGCGAACACCGCCCGCACGGTCGACATCGCGCTGCCCGCGACCAGCTGGGACCTGCCCGCCGGGCACCGGCTCGCGCTGGTGGTCGACGGCCACGACGGCCTCTACCTGGACGAGAACGGCTGGCTGGGCTCGGTGGCCTTCTCCGGCCAGTCCTGGGTGGACGTCCCGGTCCGCTGAGCCGGACGTGGCCCGTCCCCGGGTGCCTGCCTCAGGGTCATGATCGCCGTTTGGTGTCATGATCTGCGGTCAAACCGTAGATCATGACACCAAACGGCGATCTTCACCCGCCGCCGTCGACCCGTCGGCGGCCCGCAGCGAGCCGCGCCCGAGCCGGGCCGGCGCGGTCAGTCGGCGGTGCTGCCGCGCGGGGGCACCACCAGGGCGTAGATGACCAGGATGCAGAGCGCGATGTTGATCAGCGACCAGAACGGGTACACCGGCAGGTAGAGCATCTGGAGCAGCGCCGTCGCGCCGGCCAGGCCGATGCCCGCGCCGCGCGCCCACTCCTTGCCGGACCAGATGCCCGCGCCGACGGCGATGAGCACCGCGCCCAGCAGGACGTGCAGCCAGCCCCAGGTGTGCAGGTTGAACACGTACAACTCGCCCTGGGTGGACGTGGCGTACGCGGCATACCGGTCGTTGGCGATCGCAAAGATGCCCTCCACCACGTTGAACACCCCCAGCAGCAGAATGAGCAGGCCGGCGAAGGACAGCCAGCCCGAGCCGATGCGCTCGGTCGCTTTCGCCACGGTCGACATAGCACCCACCTTCGTGCGAAACGGACGAAGCCCCTTCACGTTATCGCCGAACAACCGACTGATCAGGGCGAACGCCGGAAACAGCTCAGAGCGCGTCCGGCTCGACCGGATGCGCGTGCGGCGCGGCGGCGTGCCGGTGCGAGCGGGCGATCGCCCAGGCGGCGAGCGCGGTCGTGATCGGAACCGCGGCGATGAGGCCGATCGTGCCGACCACGCCGCGCACGATCTCCGCCGCCATCACCTGCGTGGAGAGCACGTCACGGGTCCGGGTGCCCGCCGTGACCAGGAGCAGCATGAGCGGCAGCGACGCGCCGGCGTACGCCAGGATGATGGTGTTGACCACGGACGCGACGTGGGACCGGCCCACCTTGATCGCCGACCGGTAGAGCTGCCGCGCGCTCAGCGTCGGATCGGCCAGCGACAGCTCCCCGACGATGGCCAGCTGGGTGATGGCGACGTCGTCGAGCACGCCCAGCGTGCCGATGATGATCCCGGCCAGCAGCAGGCCGCGCAGGTCCACCCCGGCCAGCACGTTGGCCAGGATCGCGGCCTCGTCGCTGCCGGAGCCGGTCAGGTGCAGCAGGTTCGTGGTGAGCAGGCCGAGCAGCCCGGTCAGCACCAGCGCGGCCAGCGTGCCCAGCAGCGCCATGGAGGTGCCCACGCTGACGCCGTGCGTCAGGTAGATCACCGCGAACATGATCGCGGCGGACCCGACGATCGCGACCGCCAGCGGCGGCTCCCCGCGCACGATCGCGGGCAGGATGAAGGCCAGCAGCACCCCGAAGCTCACGATCAGCCCGACCAGGCTCGCCACACCGCGCCAGCGCGCGAACGCGATCACCGCGGCGGCGAACAGCGCGACCAGTGCCAGCAGCCAGCCCCACCGGTCGTGGTCGACCACCGCGTACCGCTGCCCGCCCTCGGCGTCGACGGACCCGATCAGCACCACGTCGTCGCCGACGCCGACCACCGGCGCGCTCGGCCCGGTCGGCACGACCGCGTCGACCACCTCGTCGCCGATGCGCACCTGAGCGGTGCCGCAGTCGCCGCCGGGCTGGGCCGGGACCTCGCGCGGGCAGGCGGGCGTCGCCGACACGATCTCGCCGTGCAGCCGCTGCATGGTGTCGGAGGCCTGCTGCGGGGACTGCCCGCGTGGCCACAGCACGACCAGCCCGACCAGGGTGGCCGCGATCAGCGGCACGATGACCGCGGTGACGATCCTGCGCAGGTCAGCCGGGGCAGGTGGCAGCGACTCGCCAGGCTCGTGACTGTGTCCGGCCCCCATGAGCAGAACCTAGCCGTCGAACCCCGCGCAGTAGGGGCCTTTGCCCGGGTTGGGCGGCCCGGTCACCAGCACGGCGTACCGCAGACCACTGTCGGAGTAGGTGACCAGGATTCGGCCGTCGCCGCTGGTGACCAGCGCGGCCTGGAACAGCTCGCCGGTCAGCAAGGGCAGCGCCACCCGGCGGGCCCGGTCCGCGGAGCCGGGCGGGCAGTGCCAGAGCACCAGCCTGCCGGTGCCGTGCTCGGCCGGGGCCAGTGGCACCGGGGCCGCCAGATCGGACTCCGTGCCCAGCACGTACAGGCCGGGCCCGCCCGCGGCGACCGCCACCGGGGCGTGGAAGGTGATCGCGTCGCCGCCGGCGACCAGCCGTGCCGTGTCGCCGGCGACCAGCCGCGGCGTGCCGCCGGGCAGCAGCACGGCCTGGTCGGTGGCCCGTTCCGGGGCGCCGATCTCGGTGACGCTCGGGCTGTCGCACGCGGCCGTCGGGCAGGTCCCGAGCCAGGCCCGGCGCCCGGCAGGATCGCGCAGCAGCACCGTCGGCCGGTCCGCCGCGTCGAGGGTGAGCTGGAGCAGCGGGGCGTACGCCGGCGCGGTCACCGTGCCCTCGGGCAGCCACGCGCTCAGCTCGACCTCGACCGTGCCGAGCACGTCCAGCGTGCGCCGGTTGCAGTGCACCGAGCTGCAGCGGGTGACCGCGAGCTCGGCCCGGGGCCGGGTGCCGGTGCGCACCAGGAGCGGGCGGGCGGTGGCCACCACGACGGAGCCGTCGGGTCCGGCCGCGACGGCCAGGTGCGACTGACCCTCCCGGCCGCCGCTGTGCCAGCGGGTGATGCCGTCCTCGCAGGTCCCGGGCTTCGGCCGGGAGTCGGCCGGGGCCCACGGCGCGGTGCAGCGCTGCATCTGCACGGCGTCGTCGCCGTCGGTCTTGATCGCCCGGTTCTCCCGGCCGCGGATGCCCGCCGACACCACGTCCCCGGCGGCGGTGATCGCGGTCGCGGGCATCGGCGCACCCAGCATCAGCGGTTCGGAGCTGCGCGAGCGCACGGTGCGGCACTCGTCGTCGAGGCACCAGTGCGGGCCGTAGTCGGTCACCACGACCGGATGGCGGCCCGACGGCCAAGCCATGGCCAGCACCTCGCCGCTCCACGAGACACCGTGCCGGCTCGCGTGCGGGCCGTCCCACGGGTCGGCGGCCGCGAAACCCAGCCCCAGCAGCGCCGGCAGCAGCAGAGATGCCAGCGCCGTAACGAACGCGGCCCGCCCGGTCCAGGGCCGCCCGAGCGCGGCGAACCCCCGGCGTCCGAACGCGGCGGAGCGCCGTCCGAATTCGGCGGAGTGCCGGGCGAGCGCGGCGGAGCGCCGTCCGAGCGCGGCGGAGTGCCGGGCGAGCGCGTCGCGGCGATCGGTCCGGGTAGGCGAGCCGTGCCGAGGGCCGGAGGCCCGCAACGGCGGGCCGGGCGTTGACGTCGTGCCGTCGGTCCAGGCGGGCGCGGCCGGCTGGGCTGCGGCGTGGGCCGGTGTCGTGGTGCCGGCCTGGACCTGCGCGGCGGGGGCGGGAAGCGCTGTGGCGAGCTCGGCGGGGGCCACCGCGTCTTCGGCCGGGTCCGCGGGCGGGGGGTCGGCTGCCGGTGCGGGGGACAGCGCCGACAGTGCCTGGTCGACCCGGTCGAGGTCGGCCTCCGCGCCGCGTCCGCCGGTCGGGCGGGGTTGCAGGTAGACAGTGGCCAGCACCGCGGACTGGACGGTAGGCACCACGATCGCGGCCACCGCGGCGACCAGCAGCGCGAACGCGGGCTGCGCCTGGGCCAGCGCGGTGGCGCCCATGCCCGTCAGCGCCGGGACCACCACCACGCCGATCGCCAGCGCGCCCCCGGCCGACAGCAGCCGGCCCGCGGCGAGCGCGTGCGCATGCTGCAGCCAGGAGACCGCGCCATCGCCCAGCACCACCGCGGGCACCGTCAGCAACCTGCTGGCGAGCACGATCAGGGCCAGCACGAACAGGCCGAAGACCGCCGCCGTGGCCACGTCCTGGGGCAGGGCGATGTCGAAGAAGGCGACCGCGAGCAGCGTCAGGACCTGCAGCCCGACCGCCGCGACGGCGATCAGCAGCAGGGCCGGCACGAGCGCGGGCAGCCGGCGCAGGGCCAGCAGCAGGGCGGCCCGGGGGTCGACCGGGATGCCGCGTACGCCGCCGGACGCCACCGCGATGCCGGCGACCAGTGCCACCACCCAGCCGAGCGCGAGCGCCACCAGCCCGGCCCCGCCCGCCGCCGCGGCGGGGGACGGCGTGAACGTCCCGTCCACCACCGTCGCGCTGCCGTTGAGCGCGAACAGCCCGATGACCTCACGCGCCACCAGCGCCGGCACCAGCGCGGTGGCGGCCACCACCAGCAGGCCGCGCCACTGCTTCAGGGCGAGGTCAGCGGCGTCGCGCAGGATGGCCGGCAGGCTCCGGCTGGCGAGTCGGTCGGGGTTCGGCACCGGCGCAGCGTACCGGCGACACGCGTGTCACGCCTATGGCTGGAGAGGTCCGCCGATCAGTTGACACACCGCGGGTGGGTCAGCTCGTGCCGGCTGCGGCGGTGTGCGCCGGTCCGAGCGTGATCGCCCGTACGTGTTCGATCAGGGTCACCAGCACTTCGCGCCCGGAGCGGCGGTCCCGCACGTCGCACATCACCACCGGCACCTCCGGGTCCAGCGACAGCGCACCGCGCACCGCGTCGACGCCGAACGGCTGGTGGCCGTGGAAGCAGTTCACCGCGACGACGAACGGAACGCCCCGCCGCTCGAAGTAGTCGATGGACGGGAAGCTGTCCGCCAGCCGCCGGGTGTCGGCCAGCACCACCGCGCCCAGCGCGCCGATCGCCAGCTCGTCCCAGAGGAACCAGAACCGGTCCTGGCCCGGCGTGCCGAACAGGTACAGCACCGCGCTGTCGCCGATGGTGATCCGGCCGAAGTCCATGGTGACCGTGGTGGTGCGCTTCGCCTCCACTCCGGACAGGTCGTCGGATTCGGTGCCGGCCGAGGTGAGCACCTCCTCGGTGTGCAGGGGCATGATCTCGCTGACCGTGCCCACCATTGTCGTCTTGCCTGCGCCGAAGCCCCCGGCGACCAGTATTTTGATCGCCGTGGGTACGGACCGGGCACGCTCGTCACGCATGACGGAGGCCAAGGATCACCGCCTGGAGGATGTGGTCGTCCGGAATGTGGCCGGGGGCCACTGCTGGCGCGAGAGGTTTCACGGCGCCCTCGTCGAACAGGTCGGCGAGGAGTACCCGGACCACGCCGAGGGCAAACCCGGCACGGGAGGAAAGTTCGGCGACCGAGATGGGTTCGGCCGCCAGCGCGAGGACCGCCCGGTGCTCGGGTTGCAGGTGGACGGCGTGGCGACGCTGCCCCGCCGGTGTCGCCACGACATAGGTGAGCAGGTCGAACGTGGCCGCGCCGGGGCGCGCCCGGCCGCCGGTGACCGCGTACGACCGCACCAGCGGCCCGGCTTCGGCATCGAGCCACTCGTGCGCATCGTCGTCGTCAGCGCGCATGGGTGGAGGTCGGCCGCGGCTGCGTGCCGAGGCTGTGGCCGATGCGCTCGACGACCATGGCCATCTCGTACGCGACCATGCCGATGTCGGAGTCGGCATTGCTCAGCACCGCGAAGCAGCTGCCCTCGCCGGCGTCGGTGACCAGCAGGACGGCCTCCTCCATCTCGATCACGGCCTGGCGCACCGGCCCGGCCTTGAAGTGCCGTCCGGCGCTGCGTGACAGGCTGGCGAACCCGGCCGCGATCGCGGCCATGTGGTCGGCGTCGGCCTGGGACAGGTCGCGCGACGCGCCGAGCAGCAGCCCGTCCACGGAGAACACGACGGCCCGCAGCGCCGCGGGTATGCGGTCCACGAAGTCGTCGAGCAGCCAGTCCAGGCCCGCGGGATTGCTCATGATGTCGGCTCCTCAGGCGGTTCGGCCGCTGCGGGGGTGCCAGCGGGAGGGGTGGGCGAGGTGCGCACCGTGGCGGCCGCCCGGCCCCGGTGCGCACCCGCGAGCAGGGACGTCAGGATGCTGCGGGTGCGCTCGGCGGGCCGCGCCGACGGGGTGGATCCGGAGTCCGCCGCGGTGTCGAGCACGATCAGCGGCTCGTTGCGCAGCGGCGCGGCGAGATGCGTCTGCGGCGCCCGCACCGGCAGCTCGGCCTCGGTCTGCGGGCCGCTGTCGTCGGCGGCGGCTGCCGCAGGCGTGCTCGTGCCCTCGACCACCTGGGCGCTCTGCGGCCCGGCGGTCAGCGCGGCGATCGGGACGGCCACGGCGGCCGGCACGGCCGGGGTCGCCGGCGGGGCGGTGGCGTTGTCGTCGACGACCAGCTCACGTGGCAGCAGCACCACCGCGGTGAGCCCGCCGTACGGGGAGGGGCGCAGGGTGACCCGGATGCCGTGCCGGGCAGCCAGCCGGGCCACCACGAACAGGCCCAGCCGGGAGCTGTGCGCGGGATCGAAGTCGGGTGGGTCGGCCAGCCGCCCGTTGGCCTCGTCGACGGCGGACGCCGGCATGCCGACGCCGCGGTCCTCGATCTCCACCGCGTAGCCGTTGGGCAGCAGCTGCCCGGCCACCGTGACATGGGTGTCGCGGGGCGAGTACGCGGTGGCGTTCTCCAGCAGCTCGGCCAGCAGGTGGATGACGTCGCTGACGGCGCGGCCGCGCAGCGCCAGCTCCTGCGGCGGCACCACGGTGATCCGGGTGAACTCCTCGACCTCGGACACCGCCGAGCGCATCACGTCGTGCACGGGCACCGGATGCCGCCAGCCCCGGCCGGGCTTGGCCCCGGCCAGGATCACCAGGTCCTCGGCGTGGCGGCGCATCCGCGCGCCGAGGTGGTCGACGCGGTACAGGTCTTCGAGGTCCTGCGGGTCGGTGACCCGGCGCTCCATCGCGTCGAGCAGCGCGAGCTGGCGGTGCAGCAGCACCTGGCTGCGCCGGCCGATGTTGAGGAAGACCTGGTTGAGCCCGTTGCGCAGGGTCGCCTCCTGCACGGCCGAGGCCACGGCGGTCCGCTGCACCAGGGCGAAGGCGTTCTCCAGCTCGTCGAGCTCGTCGGAGACGGTGGCCGGCGGCGGCGGCACCTCGGCGTCCACGTCCACGTCGGCGCCGGTGCGCAGCCGCGCCACCACGTCGGGCAGGCTGTGCTCGGCGACGTGCAGGGCCTGCGTGCGCAGCGCGTTGATGCGGTGGATGACCGAGCGGGCCACCCGCCGGGAGACCAGCACCAGCACCACGATGACGATCAGCCCGACCCCGCCGGCCAGGGCCAGCCGGAGCAGGATCGCGGTGGCGGCGGGCATGGTCGCGTCGATGGTGCGGGACGCGGCCGCGGATTCCAGCTCGTAGAGCTTGCCGTCGACCGCGGCGTAGTCGGCGGACCACTGCGTCGCGTCGATCGCGGGGGCCGGGCGGCCGAGGTCGGCGAGCCGGTCCTCGACGGCCCGCAGACGCAGGTAGGCCGCGCTGTCCAGGATGGCGGTGTACCGGTCGGCGTCGTCGGGGTGCAGGTAGCGGGTCGCCGTGTCGTGTGCGCGCCGCTGCAGCCCGACCAGCGCCACCACCTCGGCCCGCTCGGCCGGGGACATGCCGCCGCCCGCGATGGTGGCACTGACCAGCGCGTTCTCCCGGGCGTAGAGCTCACGTGCCTCGGTGAGCGCGATGACGGTGCCCGCCTGGCGGTTCAGCTCGTGGTCGTCGAGGCCGGAGACGGAGCCGTACAGTCCGAAGGTCCTGTCGATGATGTCGCTGTACAGCCGCATGATCTGCACCCGGTCGTACTGCCGGGTGTCCACCACGGCCCGGCCCAGCGGCAGCTCCTCCAGCGCCTTGCCGACCGCGGCCAGGTGCTGGCGGGTGAGCGCGCTCGCCGCCGACTCGGCGTCGTCGCTGCCGGTCAGCCGCCGGAACTCGGCCAGCGCCGCGTCGGTCTCGGCGCGCTGCGTGTCGAGTTCGGTCGCCGCACCGGCCCCGCCGCTGACGAGGCGCATCGACAGCGCCCGCTCCGCCTGCAGCTCGCTGACCAGCTCGTAGGCGGGTGTGCCGAACATGTCCACGCCGGACTTGACGTCGAGCAGGTTCGTCGCCGGGCCGAGGCTCGCCGTGGTGCCCAGCAGCCACATGCCGATCAGCGGCACCAGCGGCGCCAGCAGGAGCAGCATCACCCGCGACCTGATCGACCAGCTCTGCTGGGAGAAGACGCGTCGGGGCATGACGACCTCATAAGCGCACCGGGGGTGGGGACAACCGAGGAAACGTGGAAATACTACTGATCTCACGGCCCCGGCACACCTTTCGGGCGCCCTCAGTTCACCAGGTAGGACGCTGAAAACACGATGACCGGCACCGATGCCGGTGCCGGTCACGTGCTGACGGAGATCGTTACGCGGGTGCGAACCAGACCGCACCGTACGGTCCGACCTGGACGACGGCGTTGCCCTCGGCGTCGGTGCGGATCCGGCCCATGTTGCCGACCCCGGAGCCGCCGTACACCTCCGCGTCGGTGTTGAGCACCTCCAGCCACGACCCGGTGCGCGGGAGCTTGATCGGGTGGCTGTGCAGCGGGATGCCGGAGAAGTTGGCCACGCAGGCCAGCAGCTTCTTCGACGTCTTGCCGTGGCGTACGAAGGAGACGGTGTTGCTGCCCGAGTCGTGCGGGTCGATCCAGCTGAAACCGCCCGGCTCGGTGTCGCGGGCCCACAGGGCTGCGCTGTCGCGGTAGATCCGGTTCAGGTCGCGCACCAGCCCGCGCACGTCACCGTGGTAGTCGGCGTGCGCCCAGTCCAGCCCGAACTGCTCGCTCCACTCCGATTCCTGGGCCAGCTCCGCACCCATGAACAGCAGTTTCTTGCCCGGGAAGGCGTACATGTAGCCCAGCAGCCCGCGCAGCCCGGCCAGCCGCTGCCAGCGGTCGCCGGGCAGCTTGCCCATCAGCGAGCGCTTGCCGTGCACCACCTCGTCGTGGCTGAGCGGCAGCACCCACTGCTCGTCGAAGGCGTACACGCTGGGCCAGGTCAGCTGCGCGTGGTGGTAGCTGCGGTGCGACGGGTCCTTCTGGAGGTACTCCAGGGTGTCGTGCATCCAGCCCATGTTCCACTTCATGCCGAAGCCCAGGCCGCCGGTGTCCACCGGCCGGGAGACGCCCGGCCAGGCCGTCGACTCCTCCGCGATGGTGAGCACGCCCGGCTGGTCGGCGTACACGGAGGTGTTGAGCTCCTTGAGGAAGTCCACCGCCTCCAGGTACGTGTTGCCGCCGTACACGTTGGGCGTCCACTGCCCGGCCTCGCGCGAGTAGTCGAGGTAGAGCATCGAGGCGACCGCGTCCACGCGCAGCCCGTCGACGTGGAACTCCTCGCACCAGTAGCGGGCGTTGGCGATCAGGAAGTTGCGCACCTCGCGGCGGCCGTAGTTGAAGACCAGCGTGCCCCAGTCGGGGTGCTCGCCGCGCTGCGGGTCCTCGTGCTCGTAGAGCGGGGTGCCGTCGAAGCGGGCCAGGGCCCACTCGTCCCGGGGGAAGTGGGCGGGCACCCAGTCCAGCAGGACACCGATGCCGGCCTGGTGCAGCCGGTCGACGAGGTGGCGGAACTGGTCCGGGTCGCCGAAGCGGGCGGTGGGCGCGAAGAAGCCGGTGATCTGGTATCCCCACGAGCCGCCGTACGGGTGCTCCATCACGGGCAGGAACTCCACGTGCGTGAAGCCCAGGTCGGTGACGTAGGCGACCAGCTCGTCGGCGAGTTCCTTGTAGGACAGCCCCGGCCGCCACGAGCCCAGGTGCACCTCGTAGGTGGCCATCGGCCTGGCGTGGTGGTCGGCGCGCTTGCCGCGCCCGGCCATCCAGGACTCGTCGTTCCAGGTGTAGTCGGAGGAGAAGAGCACCGAGGCGTTCTCCGGGGGGCACTGCGCCGCGACGGCCAGCGGGTCGGCGCGGTAGGTCCAGCGGCCGTCGGCGCCGTGGACCCGGTAGCGGTAGCGCTGCCCGGCGGCGGCGTGCGGCACGATGGCCGCCCAGACCCCGCTGTCACCCTGCGGGCTCATCGGGATGCCGTCGTCCGGCCACCAGCCCGAGAAGTCGCCGATGACCTGGACTTCCCTGGCGTTCGGCGCCCATACCGCGAAGCGCCAGCCCTGGCCCTCGGGCTCCGGGTTGGCCCCGAGCACCTTCCAGAGCCGCTCGTGCCTGCCCTCACCGATGAGGTATAGATCAAGATCGCCGATCAGGTTCATGGCTTCTCCTCGTCGTGCGCAACGCCCCGTTGACCAACGAGCCGAAGTTCTGCCTGCGCCCTCATCGGAGCAGGTTTCCGTCAGGGACGATGATCTGCGGGCGCTCACCGCCGGCCTGCTCGGCCAGGCGCTCGACCTGGAAGGCGGGTTCCTGGGCGATGGCGCTGCGGTAGGTCTGCACGGTGCTGGCCGCGATGGTCTGCCAGCCGTACCGCTTGGACACCATGGTCAGCGCCCGCTTGGCGATCTGCTTGGCCTTGACCGGCTCGGCGAGCAGCGTGCCCACGGCGCCGGCCAGCGCCTCGGGGTTGCTGTGCGGGAAGGTCATGCCGGTCACGCCGGGCTCGACGATCTCGGCCAGGCCGCCGGTGTCGGCGACGGCCAGCGGCGCGCCGGCCGCGGCAGCCTCCAGCGCGACCATGCCGAACGGCTCGTACAGCGAGGGGACGACGGTCGCGTCGGTCGCCGCGAGCACGGCGGGCAGTTCGCGCTCGGACAGGAAGCCGATGAAGCTGACCTGCTTGTCGATCTTCAGCGCGTGCGTGGCCTCGACCAGCTGCTCGCGGTAGGGGCCGTCCCCGGCGATGACCACGCGCAGGCCCGGGTGCTCGTCGGCGAGCTGCGGCACCGCGTCGACCAGGTGCTGCACGCCCTTCTCGTACACCAGCCGCCCGGCGAAGCCGACCAGCGGGCCGTCCCCGGCGAACCGGGACCGCGCCTCGCGGACCGCCTGCACGGGGGCCTTCCAGACCCGGCCGTCGACCCCGTTGGGGATGACGTCGACCTTGCCGATGGGCAGGTTGAGCAGCCGGGTGACCTCCCAGCGCATGTACTCCGAGCAGACCAGCACCCGGCAGGCGCGGTGGCCGAGCCACCACTCGACGGAGTGGATGCTCTTGTTCAGGTCCTCCGGCAGCCAGCCCTGGTGCCGACCGGCCTCGGTGGCGTGGATGGTGGCGACCAGCGGCTTGCCCAGGTGCTCGGCCAGCGTGACAGCGGTGTGCGTGACCAGCCAGTCGTGGCCGTGGATCACGTCGTAGTCGTCGGCCTCGGCGGCCCGCAGCGCGGCCCGGGTGAGCGTGTGGTTGAACGCCATCGTCCAGGCCAGCAGCGTCGGGGTGGCCAGTGGGAACAGCGGCGGGTCCTCCGGTGCGCGCACGACGCGCACGCCCTGGAAGCCGGGCGCGGGCGGGGGCGCGTACTCCTCCAGCGGGGCGCCCGGCGCATGCCGGGTGACCACGGTGACGTGGTGACCGGCCAGCACCAGTGAATTGGCCAGCGCATGCACGTGCCGGCCGAGGCCGCCGACCACAACCGGCGGGTATTCCCAGGAAAGCATCATGATCCGCAGCGGCTTCGATGCCGTCGGCAGACCCGATGGGACGGGAAGGTTCATGGTCATGCGGCCCCCTCGCAGCGACTCCCGGGCATACGGAACCAGGCACCGGACACTCGATGCCGCGTACGCCTTTGGGGTTGTACAAAGTCTGACTGATACCAATTTCGAGCTGGGGACCTTGTGTTTCGTGTCTGTTACGCTCTGCTACTACTCAGTAGACGTGACGTGAACTCTCATCGTCTCGGCCACGCTCCACGCCTGGAACGGGCAGCCCGTGGCCCGGTGCGGGGCGTCGCCGTCGGCGGTCTCGCTGACCGAACCGAGACCGAAATCACCCAGGTGCGCCAGCAGCCCGGTCAGCACCTCGCGGTTGGGCAGGCCGGCCCGGCGCCGCGCGTCACCCAGCGGCCCGATCAGCCACGGCCACACCGTGCCCTGGTGGTAGGCCAGATCACGGTCGCGCAGGGTGCCGCCGTGCACCGGCCGGTAGGCCGGGTCGGCCGGGTCGAGGCTGCGCGGCCCCAGCGGGGTGAGCAGGGCGTCGGTGATCCGGTGCAGCACCGCCGGGTCCGGCTCCATCGGCGCGTACGGCAGCGAGTACGCCAGCAGCTGGTTCGGCCGCAGCGCGGCGTCGTCAGGGTCGATCACGTCATAGAGGTGGCCGGACGGCGCGGGGAAGCGCCGCCGGAACGCCGCCTCGGTCACCGCGTGCCGCCGCCGCACGTCGTCGCTGTGCCGCCCGGCCCGCTCGCGCAGCGCGGCCAGCGCCGCCAGCCCGTTGCACCACAGCGCGTTGATGTCGACGGCCTTGCCCGCGCGCTGGGTCACCCCCATCCCGTCGACGCGGGCGTCCATCCAGGTCAGCGCCTCCCCGTCGGCGCCCTGCAAGAGCAGCCCGTCGCTCTCGTCCACCTTGATCCCGTAGCGGGTGCCGCGCAGGTGCGCCGCCAGCACCTCGTCCAGCGCGGGCACCAGCTCCGCGGCGAGATCGTCGTCGTCGGTCGCGCGAACGTGCCGGTCGATCGCGTGCAGGAACCACAGCGTCGCGTCGGCGGTGTTGTGCCCGACCGCCCCGCCGTCGGCCGTGTTGGCCAGCATGCCCTCCGACAGCGTCGCCGCGTACGCCCGCAGCAGCTCACGCCCCTGCTCCGCACGCCCGGTGGTGAGGAACAGCCCCTCATATGAGGTCATCGTGTCGCGGGACCACGCGCCGAACCACGGGTAGCCGGCCACCACGTCCGGCCCGCTCGCCGTGGTCACCACGAACGCGTCCGCGGCCAGCGCCAGCTCAGCGGCGTCGGCGTCGGCCGCACCGGCGGTCAGAGCCCGGCGGCGCGCGCGGTCCGTGTCGATGATCGCCCCGGCCGGAGGCGGCTCGACACCCAGGTCGCCGGACCAGGCGGTGACCTCCAGGGCGTCGCCGGGCTCGGCCAACGTCGCCGTGAACCGGCCCGCCAGCAGCAGATCCTCGTTCGGCACGTACCCGCGTTCGGCCTCCATCCGGTGGTGCACGTTCAGCAGCCAGGTGCCGTCGGGAGCCCAGACGGCGTCGGCCGCCCGCTCGGCCCACGGCCGGGTGTCGGGCGGCCCGGCGGGCGGCGCTGCGGCGTGACCGCCGGCGGCCAGGCGGCCCCGGAGCCGGTAGGCGTCCGCGATCACTGCTCCGCCGGCGACCTCGCGCACCGGCAGGTCACCTGCGCGGCGCTCGCCGTGCTGGTCACGCCAGGTGCACAGTGCCTCCAGGGACAGTTCGACCGGGCCGCCGCTGACCAGCCGGTCGACCACGGCCACGCAGGACGAGCCGTGCCGCATCGCGAGCGTGCGCTCCAGCACCGTCGCGCCGATCCGCCAGCGCCACCGGGGCAGGCCGTCCACCAGTGCGAACTCCTCCAGCAGGAGGTATCCCTGCGGGGCGAGCGTGCCGTCGGCCCACTCGTGGCTGCCCAGCCGTACGATCCGTCCACCGGGCAGGCGTACCACCGGATCGAGTGCCGCCAGCCCGACGTGCCGGGACGCCGGCGTGTCCCCCGCGACCACCAGCAGACCGTGGTAGCGCCGGGTGCGCAGCCCGCTCACCGTGCCCATCGCGTAACCGCCGCGCCCGTCGGCCACCAGCCACTCCCGCGCCGCGCCGAGGGCCGGCTCGCCGCATACCTGCGTCCCGAATCGCATGCAGCAACTCTGCCAAAAAACCAGGGCAATCGGGATGGTGATCGCGCGACTCAGCCAAAGTTACGCAGACGTGTAACAGAGGCAGGGGACAATCACGGGGTGGGCGAGCAGAGCGGGGAGATGCGTGACCGAGCGTAGCGAGGGAACCGGGTGGCACCGCGGCCACGCGGCCGACGAGCGTAGCGAGGAGAACGCGTGAGTGACGCGGAACGCAGGAGACTGGCCGACGCGGATGCCGGGGCCGAACCCTGGCGGATGTGGGGGCCGTACGTCTCCGAGCGGGCCTGGGGCACCGTGCGCGAGGACTACAGCGAACACGGCACGGCCTGGGAGTACTTCCCGCACGACCACGCCCGCTCCCGCGCCTTCCGCTGGAACGAGGACGGGCTGGCCGGCATCTGCGACGAGCGGCAGACCTTCTGCTTCGGCCTCGGCCTGTGGAACGGCGCCGACCCGATCATCAAGGAGCGCATCTTCGGGCTGACCGGCAACGAGGGCAACCACGGCGAGGACGCCAAGGAGTACTGGTGGTACACCGACTCCACGCCGACGCACTCGTGGATGTCTTGGCGCTACCACTACCCGCAGCGCGAGTTCCCGTACTCGGAGCTGGTCGCGGTCAACCGGCAGCTGGACCGCTCCGAGCCGGAGTACGAGCTGGCCGACACCGGGGTCTTCGCCGACGACCGCTACTGGGTGG
Organism: Catellatospora vulcania; assembly: GCF_009720385.1. Taxonomy (GTDB): domain Bacteria; phylum Actinomycetota; class Actinomycetes; order Mycobacteriales; family Micromonosporaceae; genus Catellatospora; species Catellatospora vulcania. Next base: position 47,544 of record NZ_WARX01000001.1, read on the forward strand.
TCACCGCCGACTACGCCAAGGCCTCGCCGACCGACATGTGCATCCTCGTCTCGGTGACCAACCGGGGCGCGGACCCGGCGAGCCTGCACGTGCTGCCGACGCTCTGGTTCCGCAACACCTGGTCGTGGGGCCTGCCGGGCCGCGACGACAAGCCGGAGATCGTCGCGGACCTGGTCGACGGGCACGGCGAGCTGCGGGCCCAGCACCGCATCCTGGGCCGGCTGACACTCCAGGGCGACGGCGCGCCCGTGCCGCTGGCCTGCGACAACGAGACCAACGCGGCGCGGCTGTGGGGCTACGAGGAGACGCCCGACTACCCGAAGGACGGCATCGCCGACCACGTGGTGCACGGGCTGCCGACGGTCAACCCGGAGCGCACCGGCACCAAAGCCTCGCTGCACTACGTGCTGACCGTGCCGCCGGGCGAGACGGCGCAGATCAGGCTGCGGTTGACCCAGATCGCCGCGCCGGGCGGCAAGGAACGCCCCGTGCCCTCGCTGGGCGGGGAGTTCGACCAGGTCATGGCCGCCCGCAAGGCCGAGGCCGACCAGTACTTCGCCTGGCTGGTCCCGCCGGGCACCCCGCCTGCGCAGACGCAGGTGGTGCGCGAGGCCGTCGCCGGGCTGATGTGGGGCAAGCAGTTCTACCACTACGACGTGGCCCGCTGGCTCGACGGCGACCCGGCCTCGCCCGCCCCGCCGGAGGGCCGCCGGTTCGGGCGCAACAGCGCCTGGCGGCACATGACCAGCTTCGACGTCATCTCCATGCCGGACCCGTGGGAGTACCCCTGGTACGCCGCCTGGGACCTGGCCTTCCACTGCGTCGCGCTGGCCCGCGTCGACCCGCACTTCGCCAAGGAGCAGATCCTGCTCCTGCTGCGCGACTGGTACCTGCACCCCAACGGGCAGATCCCGGCGTACGAGTGGGCGTTCGGCGACGTCAACCCGCCCGTGCACGCCTGGGCGGCGCTGCGCGTGTTCGAGATCGACGGCGGGCGCGACTACGCCTTCCTGGCCCGCGTGATGCACAAGCTGCTGCTCAACTTCACCTGGTGGGTCAACCGCAAGGACACCGGCGGCAACAATCTGTTCGAGGGCGGCTTCCTCGGCCTGGACAACGTCGGCCCGTTCGACCGCTCGGCGTCGCTGCCCGTGCCCGGCGTGCTGGAGCAGTCCGACGGCACCGCCTGGATGGCGATGTACGCCCTCAACCTGCTGGAGATCTCGCTGGTGCTGGCCACCCACGACCGGGTGTGGACCGACATAGCGACCAAGTTCCTCGAACACTTCGCGTACATCGCCAACGCCGCCTCCCACCAGGGACTCTGGGACGACGAGGACGGCTTCTTCTACGACCTGCTACGGCGCACCGACGGGCGGGAGGTGCCACTGAAGGTGCGCTCCGTGGTCGGCCTGCTGCCGCTGTGCGCGACGACGACGCTCAGCTCGGTGACGCTGGTCCGGCTGCCGGAGATCGCGGCGCGGCTGCGCTGGTTCCTGACCAACCGGCCCGAGTTCACCGAGGTCGTCGGGGCGCGGCGGATCTCCGACGGCGGTCAGCAGCAGCGGCTGCTCGCGGTCGTCGGGCCGGAGCAGCTGCGGCGCATCCTGAGCCGGATGCTCGACACCGACGAGTTCCTGTCCGACTACGGGCTGCGCACCCTGTCCCGGGCGCACCTGGACAAGCCGTACACGATCCGGCTCGGCGGGCACGACTACACCGTCGGGTACGAGCCGGCGGAGTCGACGAACGGGCTGTTCGGCGGCAACTCCAACTGGCGCGGGCCGATCTGGTTCCCGGTGAACTACCTGCTCATCGAGGGCATCCGGCACTACGCCCGGTTCTTCCACGACGACCTGCTGGTGGAGTATCCGACCCGGTCCGGCCAGAAACTGACCCTCGACCAGATCGCCGACGACCTCTCCGACCGGCTCATCGCGCTGTTCCTGCCCGACAAGGACGGCAACCGGCCGTACCTGCCGAAACACCCGCTGCTCAGCGACCACCCGGACTGGACCGCCCACCTGACGTTCCCCGAGTTCTTCCACGGCGACAACGGCATGGGCATGGGCGCGACCCACCAGTGCGGCTGGACCGCCCTGGTCCTCGACCTCATCCTCACCCGCAACCGCCCCCACGGGGGCCGTTGACACCTCGCTTGTGCCTGCAGTTTCGGGGAAAGTGCGCTTGACCGACCGTCGATGGCTGCACTTTCCCCGAAACTGCAAACCGAGCCGGCTCGGGCACAGATGTGAAGGTTGTGTTTCGTCGTGTGCTGAACCGGTTTGCGGCGCTACGGCGGACGAATTGAGCGCAGGACATCGATGACCGGTCGGAGCGATGGCTAGTCCCCACCGAGACGCTGCTCTCCCACGATTTGGACGCTGCCAGAGGAGTCGCTCTAGTCGTCGTCTCGCCCGGGGGCGCCGCTAATTGGTTCGCCGATTCAGGCAACAGTGAAAGATGATCGGTTGTGCTGGTCGCACATATCGTGGGGATCTTGCGCGCAGGGGCGGCACCAAGAGTTGTTCGGGGCTGTTGCTTCCGACAAAGGGATCGTTTCTGTCCCCATTGTGCTATACGGAGACGGCTGTCCTTGAGGCTGGCCGATCCAATGGGCATTACCCGTCGTACTGCCGGCCGAGCGAAGAGAACGTTCCGATCCGCACATAGCGCCTGCTGGGCAATCGTCGGCGAGGCAGTTTTCATGAAGGCTTGTTTCGCCACATCTCGTGAAGCGAAGCAAACCTTCTAGTGCCGAGGAGACGGACTAACCGTGAGCCAGGATTTGCCACCCACCGAGACCTATCACGTCGGTATCCCGCCAGTTGCTTCACCTCAGAAGCGCGGTGGCAGGCGTGGAATTTTGTTAGGCATCGGTGGCGGTGTCGCTGTTATGGCACTTTTGTGCTGCGGTGGCGTCGTCGCCGTTGTGGCGACCTCGGGCGACCCTCGGCCGGATAGTTCCCCGACACGGGCAGCTGGCGTCCAGGCTGCGCCGTCACCGCTCGTATCGCCGGTCGCCGTCTTGAGTCCGTCCCCCTCGCCCACGGTAGTCGCGACGAGTGCGGTGGCGGTTCCTGCCGACAAGGTCTACTCCGGGAGAGGCGACAAGGTCGTCAAGTTGGCGAAGTTCGACGAGGAGTACCACTACATCGCGAAGATCTCGCACAGCGGCTCCTCCAACTTCGCCATCAAGTCGCGTGGCAGCAACGGCGAGTATCTCGATCTTCTGGTTAACGAGATCGGCTCGTATGCCGGGACGAGGCCGCTGACCTTTGAGGACTATCCGGCAGCGTTGGAGATCACGGCTGGAGGAAGCTGGAAGGTCACCGTTCAGGTTCTCCAGAAGGCCCCCCGTTGGAGCGGTGCCCTGTTGAAGAGCAAAGGCGACGCCGTCTATCTCGTGCCGAGCGGTGTCCTTGGGGGCCTCTCCACATTGAAAGTCTCCCACACGGGGAGGTCGAACTTCGCCCTGTGGGCATGGGGTGAATCCGGCCGAGACCTGGTGATCAATGAGATCGGTAAGTACTCGGGAGAGGTGCTGGTCAGCTCAGAGACGATAGTGTTCGAGGTGACCGCAGACGGATCGTGGTCCGTTCAGAAGTCCTAGTCGTAGTCGGGGCGTCGTCGAAATCGTATCCGGGTTCAGGAAGCTGGACGTGTTGCGCAGCCTGGGTCATGAATTGCTTCGCTCGTGCCAGCAGGCTGGTACGAGCGAAGCCAGGTTTGGAGTTCGACCTTCGCGGTTTTGACGGCCTCCGAACCTGCCTCAGCCTCGATCTCCTGGCGAACAGTGCACCAGTCCGGGTACTCAGCTTCCGACGTGCGCCCCCTTTTCGCGTGCCGCGGGGCCGATGGGCGGTGCATCTGTTCTCTCGAAGGATCAGTGGTTGATTCGGTGATGGGCCAGGTAGTTGGCTACTGTGGTCAATCGGGACAGATCCGCCATCCTGTCTACGAACTCCACCCCCGATAGATGGTCTATCTCATGCTGGACCACGCGTGCGACGTACCCGGTGAACGTTTGGGTGACGGGGGTGTGTGCCTCGTTGAGGTACGTGACGGTGATGGATTCGAACCGAGGGACTGGTCCCATGATTCCGGGAACACTGAAGCATCCCTCCCAGTCCGTTACCTGCCCGGCGGAGTGGTCCACGATCATGGGGTTGACCATCTGTACCAGCGGGTGTTCCGGTCGATCCGGGAACACATCGGTTCTGCGTACCTCGACCACTATGGCCTTGGTCGCCGCTCCGATTTGAGGTGCCGCGAGTCCCGCTCCGTTGAGCGAGCGCAGCCGGCTCACCATGGCATCCAGCAGTGGCTTAACTTGGTCAGCACTCGTAGCTTCCAGCGTGGGGGCCTTCAGCCGTGGGTCACCGATGGTGACGACGCCCTCGCTGGCGACGCCTGTGATCCAGTCTCGGCTGCTCGGTGGGAGTGCCATTACCTCGTGTGCTCCTTACGGCGTGCGGGGAGTCGTTGTGGTGATACGTGTTCATCTCTCTGCTCTTTGACGGCGTCTTCAAGCCTTTGCGCCACTCGCCGGTACGCGGTGGACTTACGTAGACCATGCGGGGCGAGTTTCTCCTCCTGCCGCATCAGCTGCACCGACATGAACCCGTTGGAGGCTGCTGCGTCGAGCATGGCGATAGCTGCAGGCTCGTCGCCCAGTTCAGCCAGGGCGTGGAATAGCCGGTATCGGATGTATCCGTTGGTGCCGCTGTTTTCGATGAGATAAGTGACTGTCTCCATTGTTGCCGTGCGGTCTTGCAACGCGGCGTACAGATTTGCCGCCCAAGCAGTGGTGCGATGATTGGCGCCCAGGCTGGCACTCTCTGCACGCGATGCGCCTTGGGCCCATACTTCTCTCGCGGACTTCTCAACGCCGTGCCGTCTGTGCAGATAGCCGAGGAGAAGCCACTGGGTGATGTCGGCATCGTCAACGCGGATCGCCTCCGTCGCCACACGGAGCGCATACTCAAGTCCTGTTGGAGAGTTCGCGCTTGCCAGGGCCACTGCCCACCGGGTGTTCGCGTCGCCTTGATGGTGGTCGAGGTATGGCTTCGCGATCTCCACGGCCAACTCGTGCTGGCCTAACAGCAGTCGACACCAGATGGTCAGCTTGGACGCGGCTGGGTGAGTCGGATCCTCGCGCAGTACCGATGTCGCCAGCGGCAATGCCAGCTCGGCCATACCGGCGTTCATCAACGCCCTCGCGTACGCGATCGCTGCGTCCAGGCTGTCGGGATGCCGTAGATGAATCGACCTGCCGACCTCTAGGGCGCGCCGATGCCAACCCATGTCCCAGCAGGTGCGAATGAACGTGGTGTGGGCGGCGACGGAGTCGGGGTCAACTGTCAATGCTGCCTCGACGTCTCGGAGAGCGCCGGTCAACGCCGCTTGCGGGGCGTCGGTCCATCCAGCGAAGTATTGACGCCACCTCGCGTAGCCCCGGTCGGCGATCGCCGGCGCAAGGCGTGGATCCCTGCCCACCGCCCGGTCGAGAAGAGCCTTAGCGGCCTCGATTTCACGGCGTTGGTTGCCGTGGAGTAAGCCGTGTCCACGTACGTAAAGTTCACGAGCACGTTCGTCGACTGCCAGGATCGACTGACCCTGCCGGGGTGGGGTGGCACCGAGCCCCGCGGTTCTCGTCAGCATCGACGACACCCTCCACACCTGCGCAGGCACGGCGGGTTCCTGGACGCGTCTGGAATCGTCATTTGCCTTGGCGAGCACCAACTGCCCGCCGGCATTGAGGGCGGCGTCAACAGCTCTGATGACCGAGTCCGAGGGGTGCTGCCTGTTGTTCTCTATCCGGCTGAGCAGCCCGAAGTCGACTGGCACAGCCCGACCGAGCTGTCGCAACGACAACCCGTGCGCCTTGCGGAGACGACGTAACGCCTCACCCACAGTCTCGTCCATCGAGTTGCATCCTGCCTGATGTGTGCGATGTTGACCCTTGTCCGGGCACAACTGTCAACACCTGCAGCCGCCGCCTTTGACCAGTCACGCTGAATCAGGCGCGAGGCGGGGGTGACGAACGGTCCGCTCGCCTCGCTGCCCATCACGACGGTAGTCGGAGGGTTGGTGAGGATCAATGAAGGTCGCGCCTGGATGTCGTCCCGCATGGGCCGAGGAGGACACACAGTCACTGATGGCGCTGCGTGTGCAGGAACGCAATGTGGCCGCTTCCACCGGCTGGAACTCGTCCACCCGGGTCGTGAAAGCAATTCGCGATCACCTTCAGGGGGATGGGGAGGCAGTCATGGCGAGCCAGAGTCCGACGAACTGGGTGGCGGTCAACGGGGCGTTGGTAGCCGTCGGCCATCATGTCGCCCTCGATCTCACTCCCGACACGGTCGGCGTGATCGAGGACGTGCATCCGATGTCTGGGCTGCCTAAGGTCCGGATTACCGAAGGGCCTGGCGTGGGTGGAGTAATCCACCCGTACCCCGGACAGATTCTTGCAAGGGTGCACCGCAGGTAAGTGCAGCTTGAGCACTGTCGCTTGTTAAGAAGGGCACCTTCTACCTCGTTTTCCGATAAGAAGGTGCCCTTCCTTCGGGTTAGGCGAAGCGGCGGGGTTGGCCGGTGGTTTCGAGGACGGACATCCAGAGGTCGCCGGCGGGGTCTACCTGGTTGCGTTTGCTGATGGCGAGGGCTATCGGGACGTGGACGAAGCGGCCTCGCCAGCGGCCGACGACCATCGCGGTGCGGCCGGCCATGGCCGCGTGGACGGCGGCGTGGGCGAGGCGGATGCAGTAGACGCTGTCGTACGGATTGGCGGGCACGCTGCGGATGGCGTAGCTGGGGTCGATGTACTTGAGGCTGGTCTCCATGCCGTGCTCCGCGAAGTCCTCCGCGATGCGTTTGCGCAGGTAGAGGCCGATGTCCTTGAGTTTGCGGTTGCCTGACTTGTCGACCTGGCCGGGTTCGTCGGACTCCAGGTACTCCTGCCCGGCGCCCTCGGCGGCGACCACCACCGCGTGCCCGCGTTCGGCGACGCGCCGCCGCAGGTGGGCGAGGAACCCGCTGTCGCCTTCGAGGTCGAACGGCACCTCGGGGATGAGCACGTAGTCGGCGTCGTTGTTGGCCAGTGCCGCGTAGCAGGCGATGAAGCCGGAGTGCCGGCCCATGACCTGCACCAGGCCGACGCCGTTGGGCACCGCGCGGGCCTCGACGTGGGCGCTGCGCAGCGACTCGGTGGCCTTCGAGAAGGCGGTCTGGAAGCCGAAGCTCTGGTCGATGTACGGGATGTCGTTGTCGATGGTCTTCGGCACGCCGATCACGGCGATCTTCAGGCCGCGCTCCTTGACCACGTCGGCGAGGGTCAGCGCGCCGCGCATGGAGCCGTCGCCGCCGATGACGAAGAGCACGTTGATGCTCATCGACTCCAGGCAGTCGACGATCTCGTACGGGTCCTGGCTGCCCCGGGAGGTGCCCAGGATGGTGCCGCCGTACTCGTTGACGCCGCTGACCGCCTCGGCGTCGAGGTCGATCGGCGGGTGGCCGTACTTGGCGATGAAGCCCTGGTATCCGTTCCGGAAGCCGTAGATCTTGGTGACGCCGTAGTGCGAGGTCAGCTCCAGCACCAGGCCCCGGATGACGTCGTTGAGGCCGGGGCAGAGCCCGCCGCAGGTGACGATGCCGACGCGGGTCTTCGACGGCTGAAAGAAGATCTTCCGGCGCGGGCCGCCGGGCTCGAATCCGGGCAGCGCGTCCAGCTTGGCCCTGCGCGCGGCGACCATGTTCACGGTGTCGTCGAACAGCACCCGGTCGTTCTCGTCGACGTAGTGCTCGGTGCTCTCGGTCTCGGCCAGCAGCGGCGCCAGCGGTGAGTCGATGCGGCAGTCGCCGAGCGTGCGCACCGTCAGGTCAACGGCCTCCGGAGCCATGCCGTCCTCCAAGTGTTGCCGGGGCGAGCAGCCTATCGCGACAATGTTTCACCAGGCCACGGCTGCGCCGCCGCGTCCCGGCAGGTGGATCGTGGCTCAGAACAGCAGCCGGGTCGAGAAGAGCATGCCCATCGGCACCGCGATCACGCCCGCGACCGCGGCGTACGGCCAGAGCAGGCGCGCGGGCAGGTGCCGCAGCACCAGCAGCGCGGGCAGCAGCAGGGTGTGCGAGCGGTACTGGGACACCCCGGCCCCGGCGATCAGCGGGCCGACGAACGCGGCGACCGCATAGATCGCGAGCCCGGCATCGAACGGCCGCAGCCGTCCGTGGCCCGAGGCGACCACCGCCGCGGTGACGGCCAGCAGGGCCAGCGCCAGCGACCACCACAGTTCGGCGTCGGTGTACACGTGCAGCGACCAGAGCAGGTCCTGCGGCGGGTCCCCGATGGGGATCACCGACGGCTCGATCGCCAGCTTGGCCAGCGAGTGCAGCGGGTTGTGCACGCCGTTGCCGTAGTGCTCCTGGATCATCATGTACGCGTTCCAGTGCCCCACGGTCAGCTGGTGCACCCCGAACACCGCGCCCAGCCCGGCCAGCGGCAGCCCGCATACGGCCAGCCCGGCCCGCAACCCGGCCCACGGTCGCAGCTCGCGGCGGCCGAGCAGGGTGGCCACCGCGCCGAAGCCGATCGCGGCGACCGCGACTCCCATCGGGTACGCCGCGGCGACCAGGGCGCCGGCGAGTCCGGCCAGGACCCACCGGTGCGCCGCGACCGCGGTCACGCAGCCGAGCAGCAGCACCCCGGCCAGCGCCATCGGGAACACGGCGTGCAGGTACACACCGGACGGCAGCAGGGTGGCCAGGGCCAGCATCGCCGCCGCCGTCGAGCGGCGCGTGTCGCGCAGCAGGCGCCACAGCAGCACGAACGCCAGCAGCAGGCAGACCTCGGTGACGAGCAGCCCGGCTTCGTACTCGCCCAGCCAGGTGGACCAGGTCAGCGCCCGGATGAGGCCGGGGTAGAGGGGGAACCAGCCCGCGGTGCCGCACCACGCGCCGGGCGCGAAATGCGGGGCGAGGTCCGGGTCGGCGTCGCACAGGAACAGCTCGTATCCGCGCGAGGCGACCAGGGCGTAGAGCCCCGAGTCGGCGCGGACCCGACCCGCGACCGGCAGGAACGATTCGGATACCAGCGCGGCGGCGACGGTGTAGACCAGGTGGCTGACCAGGTACGCCAGCACCGGCGGGAGCAGTGCCAGGGTCCTGCGCCGCCATCGTGGCGGCGACGGCGGATCCTCCGGAGCGGTCGCCGGAGCCTCGGGTGTGAGGACGGCGGTGGACGCTGAGGACATGCGGAGAATCCTGCCTGTAACCGGTCGGCTCCCGCAGCCCGGGTCCCGCCCGGCGGCGGCCGTCACCCAAGGTCATCCGACTTGCGGGGCAGATGTGCGTATCTTGACTGCGGATACGCCCAGGTGCCAGGCAAGTCGGGTGACCAAACGCGAGCGGGGCGCGCCCCGGTCAGTGGCGGATCACCAGGCGGAAGCCGAGGTGGCAGGTGGAGGTGTCGACGGCCTGGGGCATGCGGGCGGCGGGGCGGTAGCGGCGGCAGTAGTCGGGCGCGCAGAGGAACGAGCCGCCCTTGCTCACCCGGCGCGGGATGCGCACGGCGGGCGTGGCCGGGTCGTAGCTGGCCTGTTCGGCGTTGCGGCGCGGGTTCGCCGGGGCGCAGCAGGTCTGCCGGCCCGCGGTGTGGTGCGGGCCGTACCAGTCGGACGTCCACTCCCACACGTTGCCGATCATGTCGGACAGCCCGAAGGCGTTCGGGGGGAACGAGCCGACGGGCGCGGTCGTCTCGTAGCCGTCGGCGGCCAGGTTGAGCACCGGGAACTCGCCCTGCCACAGGTTGGCCAGGTGCTCCCCGCCCGGGGTCAGCTCGTCGCCCCAGGCGTACTCGGCCGGCTCCGTCGCACCGCCGGACGCGGCGTACTCCCACTCGGCCTCGGTCGGCAGGTCGCCGCCCGCCCACTGCGCGTACGCGGCGACGTCGGCCCAGGCCACGTGCACGACCGGGTGGTCGTCGAGGCCGTGCAGGTCCGAGCCCGGCCCGTACGGGCGGCGCCAGTCCGCGCCGGGCACCAGCTGCCACCAGTTCTGCACGTCGCGCAGGTCCACCCGGTGGCGTGGCTTGACGAACACGACTGACGCGGGCACCAGCAGCGACGGGTCGGCCCCGGGGTAGTCGGCCGGGTCCGGGGCGGTCTCGGCGACGGTGACGTGGCCGGTCAACGCGACGAACTCGGCGAACTGCCGGTTGGTGACCTGGTGCCGGTCGATCCAGAAGCCGCCGACCCGGGCCGGGTGCGCGGGGGCCTCCTCCGGGTAGTGCGCGTCGGAGCCCATCCGGAACGTGCCGCCGGGCAGCCACACCATGCCCGGCCGGGGCGGCGCGGCCGGGGCCTCGCCGTCCCGGCCGGGCCGGGTCAGGGTGATCGGTTCGCTCACGCGGGGACCACCGGACCGGTGCCGCCGGGGCCGACCAGCCCCTGCTCGGCCTTGTGCTTCAGGTCGCGCATCCGGAACGCCATGATGAAGTCGGTGATGCCGCGGGCCAGGCAGATCGCGCCGACGAACACGATGAGCAGGAAGAACGAGCGGGTGAACCGGCCCGCGGCCCAGAAGCCCAGCAGCATCTCGATGATGCCGACGACCAGGCCCAGCCACCAGCCGTCGTGCTCCTTCTTGGTGAGGAAGGCCAGCACGATGTCGGCCGCGCCCTTGAACAGCAGGTACCAGCCGATGAACGCGGCCAGCCAGAACACCGTGCCGCCCGGGTTGATCCAGCAGATGAAGCCGGTGATCAGGAACAGCACGCCGAGGATGGCGTGCAGCCAGCGCCAGCCGGGCGCGGTGAACGCCTGGAACAGCTCGAAGACGCCGGCGACCAGCACGACGATGCCGGCCAGGGTCGCGACGGTGGCGATGCTGCGCACCGGCGACTGGTTGAGGGCCAGCACGAACCAGCTGACGATGATCCAGCAGACGCCGGTGATGAGGAACAGCCACCACGGCACCCGGGACATCGGCAGCGGTGTTCCGGCGCTGCGGAACACGTCACCGGTCGACGTCGTGCCGGGTGGGATGGGACCGGGCGTGGTCCCGGTGGCAGCCCGTGCGGTGCCGGTCGCCACGCCCTCGGCCTCCTTCGCCGCGTGCGCGCCGGCCGCGGCGGTCTTGCCGGGCTTACCGGTGCTGGGGCTGGGCGATGCGGTGCTCATGCCTACTCCTCGCTGCGCTCGTCGGCGGCATGAGTGGACTGCGGCTGAGATGCGCGCTGCGCTCGCTCATGCGTACTGCCGGTAGTGAGAGCCATCCGGTTGCAGACTATGCACCACCTCATCCGGGTATGCGGTGTTTCCGCAATCTGTGGTGAATATTCGGCTAGTCCAGGGCGGAGAGCGCACCGGCCACCGCGAAGCCGAACACCGCCAGCAGGCCGGTGGCCTTGCCGCCCTGCCGGTAGGCCTCCGGGATCATCGAGTCGGCCAGCATGGTCAGCACCGCCCCGGCGGCGAAGGCCTCGACGTAACCGCCGTCGGCTCGTGGCATCAGGCCGTACAGCAGGTAGCCGACGGCCGCGGCCAGTGCCGACACCGCCACGATGATCCACCACACCCGGTACGACTGGGCCTTCGTGTGCCCCTGGGCTCGCATGCCGGCCGTCGCGCCCAGGGCCTCGGGCAGGTTGGACACGAACACCGCGACCAGGAAGGCGATCGGCACGTCGCCGCCCATGGCCACGCCGATGCCCAGCACCAGCGACTCCGGCACACCGTCCAGCAGCGCGCCGACCACCAGGGACCGGTCGGCCGAAGCCGCGCCCATGCTGCGCCGGCCGGTGACGGCCGCGTCCGCGAGGAAGAAGACGACCGCGCCCAGGCCGAACGCGGAGAACAGCAGCACGTCCTGGTGGAAGCCGGTGGGCACCAGTTCGTAGGCGATCGCGGCGAGCAGCGCCCCGGAGCCGAAGCCCATCACCATGCCGACCCGCGCCGGGGGGACCGGGGTCGGCCGGTACGCCAGCCATGCGCCGATGACCAGGGAGAACGCCGCGAGAGCGGCCCACCCGGCAGCGGTCAACACGCCCATCCGACCTCCATCGTCCGCACACGACGGTATCAACGCATTCCGCTTATAAGGGAAATATGATTCGTATCTCCGGAATACTGGAGCGCGGTATCCGTGTCCCTGGGAGGCGACATGCCCCGAACGCAGTCCCCGGCTGAGAAGGCCACCGTGAAGAAGACGGCGAAGAAGGTGACGGCGAGCAAGACCACCCCACCGCAGCCGGCCTCCCGCAAAGCCGCTCCGGCCAAGGCGGCCGTGAGCAAGGCCGCTGCCTCGAAGGCCGTCGCGTCACCGGCCGTGGCGTCGAAGGCCGTCGCGAAGAAGGCAGCCACCCCGCCACGTGCTGCGAAGAGCACCCCGGCGGGTGGTCCGGCTGCCCGCAAGGCGGGGCCGGGCAAGAAGGCGGCCGCTCCCGTACCCGCGAAGAAGGCCCCGCCCTCCCGTGCGAGCGCGCGCACCGCGGCCGACCGCGGCCCGGCACGCAAGTCGTCCCCGCGGTCGGCAGCGGCCGGCACGGGCGCGGGCCGCAAGCCCAACATCCTGGTCATCTGGGGCGACGACATCGGCATCACCAACCTGAGCTGCTACAGCGACGGGCTGATGGGCTACCGCACACCCAACATCGACCGGGTCGCCGACGAGGGCATCCGCTTCACCGACTACTACGGCGAGCAGAGCTGCACCGCCGGCCGGGCCGCGTTTCTGACCGGGCAGTCCGTGTTCCGCACCGGCCTGTCCAAGGTCGGCCTGCCCGGCGCCGACGTCGGCCTGCAGGCCGAGGACCCGACCATCGCCGAACTGCTGAAACCGCACGGGTATGCGACCGGCCAGTTCGGCAAGAACCACTTCGGGGACAAGGACCGGTTCCTGCCGACCATGCACGGGTTCGACGAGTTCTTCGGCAACCTCTACCACCTCAACGCCGAGGAGGAGCCCGAACACGAGGACTACCCGGACCCGCGGCGCTTCCCGGACTTCAAGGCCAACTTCGGCCCGCGCGGGGTGCTGCACTGCTGGGCACTGCCCGACGGCGGCCAGAAGATCGAGGACACCGGCCCGCTGACCCGCAAACGCATGGAGACCATCGACGACGAGGTGTTCGAGCACGCGGCAGACTTCATCGGCCGCCAGGCGGCCGCGGACACGCCGTTCTTCGTCTGGTTCAACACCACGCACATGCACTTCAAGACGCACCCGCGGCCCGAGATCAAGGGGTGGGCGGGCCCCTGGCAGTCCGACTACCACGACGTGATGGTCGACCACGACCGGCTGGTCGGGGAGCTGCTGAACGTGCTGGACGAGCTCGGCATCGCCGACGACACGATCGTCATGTACAGCACCGACAACGGCCCGCACATGAACTCGTGGCCGGACGCGGGCATGACCCCGTTCCGCAACGAGAAGAACTCCAACTGGGAAGGCGCCTACCGCGTGCCGGCCATGCTGCGCTGGCCCGGACACATCCGGCCGGGGCGCATCTCCAACGAGATCGTCAGCCATCTGGACCTGCTGCCGACGCTGCTGGCAGCGGCGGGCGAGCCGGACATCGTCGAAAAGTGCGAGGCGGGACACGACGCGGCGGGCAAGCACTTCCAGGTGCACCTGGACGGTTTCAACCTGCTGCCGTACCTGCTCGGGGAGGATCCGCACAGTCCGCGCGAGGGATTCTTCTACTTCTCCGACGACGGCGACCTGACCGCGCTGCGCTTCGACAACTGGAAAGTGGTCTTCATGGAGCAGCGTGCCCCGGGCACGCTGCGCGTGTGGTCCGAGCCGTTCACGGCGCTGCGGGTGCCCAAGCTCTACAACCTGCGCACCGACCCGTTCGAGCGGGCCGACGTCACGTCCAACACCTACTACTCCTGGTTCCTGGACCGGGCGTACATGATCCTTGCCGCGCAGAAGCTGGTCGGCGAGTTCATGGCCACGTTCCAGCAGTTCCCGCCCCGCCAGGAGGCGGCCAGCTTCACGGTCGACCAGGTGATGGAGAAGATCAAGGAAGGGATAGGGAGCCACTGATGTCGTTCCTGCCCTCCTGGCGGCCGGGGGCCGCCCGGGACGCGATCACGTCGTTCCTCGACGAGTCGCTGGCACTGCCCGCCGAGCAGCGGGTGGCCGTGCTCGACAACGACGGCACGCTGTGGTGCGAGAAGCCGAACTACATCCAGTACGACTTCCTCGTACGCACCCTGCACGACGCCGTCGAGCACGACGCCGCCATAGGCGAGCGGGCCGAGTACAAGGCGCTGCTCGACGGCGACCGGGCCGCGCTCGGCGAGCTGGGGCTGCAACGGATCGCACTGGCCCTGCTGGAGCTGTGCGCAGGCTGGACACCGGACGAGTTCGCCGCCCGGGTGCGCGACTTCATGGGGCAGGAGAAGCACCCGGGCCGGGGCGCGCCGTACCCGAAGATGGTCTACCAGCCGATGCTGGAGCTGCTGGAGGCGCTGCGCGGGCACGGCTTCGACGTCTTCATCGTCACCGGCGGCGGCACCGAGTTCGTCCGCGCGGTCAGCCGCGACCTCTACGGCGTACGTCCCGACGACGTGGTCGGCACGCTGGTCGAGTACCACTACGAGGAGCACGGCGACGGCCCTGCGCTCGTGCGCACCGCGCAGGCGCAGGGCGAGGTCAACGAAGGGGCGGCGAAGGTCGAGCACATCCAGACCCAGCTCGGCCGCCGGCCGATCTTCGCGGCCGGCAACTCCGCAGGCGACAAGGAGATGCTGGAGTACGCCCGCGCCGCCGGCATGCCCAGCCTGGCCGTGCTGATCGACCACGACGACGCCGAGCGCGAGTACGCCTACGCCTCGGCCGCGGTGACCTTCAAGGACACCGAGCCGATCACCGACGCGGCACACCGTCTGGGCTGGACGGTGGTCTCCATGCGCGACGACTGGTCGGTGGTCTTTCCGGTGTGACGGGCCGGACGTGGATGCCGCAGAGCGCTGAGGTGGTTAGGGTCGTCCGGGAGCGCCGACCCTCGACCGCACCGGGAGCCCTGGCATGCCGTACGACCTGCTGTTGACCGGTGGACATGTGCTCGATCCGGACGCCGGCCGCGACGGCGTGGCCGACGTCGCGGTGACCGGCGGGCGGATCGCCGCGGTCGGCCCGGACCTGCTGCGCGAAGGTGTCCGCGAGGTCGTCGACGTGCGCGGCCGCCTGGTCACGCCGGGCCTGGTCGACCTGCACACGCACGTGTTCGCGGGCGCGACCTACTGGGGCATCGACCCCGATCCGGCTGCCTGGTGCTCCGGCGTCACCACCTGGGTGGACGCGGGCTCCGCCGGGGCGTACGGGCTCGACGCGCTGCGCGCCGCGATCCGCGGCCACCGGGTACGCGTACCCGTGCTGCTCAACATCTCCGCGGTCGGCCTGACCGGGCTCACCGGGGAGTCCCGCGACCTCGCCGCCTGCGACGTCGACCTCGCGATCGCCACCGTCACGGCGAACCGCGACCTGGTGTACGGGGTCAAGGCCCGCATCGACGCCAATACCGTCGGGGCGCACGGGCTGGAGCCGCTGCGCCGCGCCGTCGCCGTCGCACGGGCCTGCGAGCTGCCCGTCATGGTGCACATCGGCGTCGCGCCGCCCACCGTCGCCGACCTGCTGCCGCTGCTCGGGGCAGGTGACATCGTCACGCACTGCGCCAGCGGCATCGCCCTGGGGCGGGACGGCCTGGACCCGGCGCTGCGCCGCGCGTACGACGCCGGTGTGCTGTTCGACCTCGGCCACGGGTCCGGCGGCTTCGCGTACGACGTGCTGGAGGCGCAACTGGCCGCGGGCATGCCACCGCACACGGTCTCCACCGACCTGCACGCGCGCTCGCTGCACGGCCCCGCCTTCGACCTGCCCACCACGATGGCCAAGCTGCTCGCCACAGGCATGCCGCTCGCCGCGGTCGTCGCCGCGGCGACCAGCACGCCCGCGCGCGCCCTCGCGCTGCCCGCGGGCACCGGCACGCTGCGCGTCGGCGCGCCTGCGGACGTGGCCGTGTTCGCGGTGGAGGAGGGTGACTTCCCGCTCGCCGACGTGCACGGGCAGGTCCGCAGCGCGCCCATGCGGCTGCGCAACGAGGCCACCTACCTGGCCGGACGGCTGCTGCCGCCGAGCCTGCCCGCGCCGCCCCGGCCGTGGGCGCCGCTCACGACGGCCCAACGCGACGCACTCGCCCGCCGCGACCGCCTGATCCGCGACCTGCTCACCACGCCCCTGGTCCCGCCCGACGGCCTGGCCGAGCAGTTCCCCCGCTGAGGCCCTGCGCGACGCCCTCAGCGAAGATCGCTGTTTCGTGTCAGGAAATCGGGTACGACTCCACAATCTGACACGAAACAGCGATCATGTTGAGGCCGGATGAGGCCGGAACCAGCGTGGGATCAGTGGTGGGTCAGCGGGGCGTGGCCGGGGTTCCGGAGGCGTTGCCGCAGATGGCGATCATCTGGTCGGACAGGGCGTCGATGCGGGTGACGTCCAGCTTCTGCAGCGAATTCATGTCGGTGAGGCTCTTGCCCTGGGACTCGAACTCGTCGGCGAGCTGGCCCAGCGTGGCCTTGACGTCCGCGGCGTCGGCGGTCGCCGCGTCGGTGCGCAAGTTCGCGGCGAGGTCGACCAGCTCGCCGCCGGCGGCCTTGACGGACTGGTCCGCGGCGGCCATGTTGCCGGAGTCGGCGGCCTGGGTGACCTTGGTCAGCTCCTGCGCGAACTGGCTGAGGCCGTCTTCGACCGTCTTGGCGGTCTTGGTGCAGACCTGCGGCGTGGGTTCGGCCGCGGCCGGCACGGCGCTGAAGCCGAGCGCGGCGAGCACGGTGGTGGAGAGGATGCAGGCTGCGCGTGAGAGGCGTCGCATGACGTCCTCCAATCGGGGCCGCGGGCCCGGCTGGGAGAGCCGGCCCCAAGATGACCATTTTCTGCCCGCGCGGGGCCGGTCCGGGCGAACTCGGCCAAGCCCGATCAGCGCACCGCCGGACCGCGTACCATCCCCGCCCTGCCTCCGTGTCCCGCCCGCCGAACCCCAGCGCCAAGATCGCCCGACTTGCCCGGCAGCCGGACGACAGACGTGCCAAGATCGTCGGACTTGCCCGGCAACCGGGGCGAAGACGTGCCAGGATTCGCCCGGCTGCCAGGCAAGTCCGACGATCTTGCGGTTGCTCGACGGGGAGAGCCGCCGGGAGGCGGGAAGCGGGCCGAGGGCTTAGGCTCCGGCCGTGCGTTGGCGTTCCTGTGTTGCGGTTGTTGCTGGTGTCGTGATGGCCGTGCTGCCGGCGGGGTGCGGGTCGGACGCGGTCCCCGAGGGGCCGCAGGGCGAGTGGGTCGCGGCCGGGGCCGGCGCCACGCCGTCGTCGTCGGCCGTCCCGAGCGCGGCGGCCTCCTCACCTGCTCCGGCGGCCGTGGTGGCGGGCAACCCGAAGGGGCGGGCCACCGTGCCGGCCGAGGCGAAGGCCGTCGACACGTCGCGGCCGACTCGCCGGATCGGGAACGGCACGCCCGCGAGCTGCACCTCCAAGGCGGTGGTCGCGGCGGTCGCGGCGGGCGGGATCATCACGTTCGACTGCGGTCCGGACCCGCTGACCATCACCATGTCGGCGACCGCCAAGGTCAGGAACGCGAACGGCCCGAAGATCGTGCTCGACGGCGGCGGGAAGATCACGCTCAGCGGCGGCGGCAAGCGGCGCATCCTCTACATGAACACCTGTGACAAGGCCCAGGGGTGGACCACCTCGCACTGCCAGGACCAGGACCATCCCCAGCTCACGGTGCAGAACCTGACCTTCGCCGACGGCAACTCGACCGGTGAGACCGCGGAGGGCGGGGGCGGCGGCGCGATCTTCGTACGCGGTGGGCGGCTCAAGGTGGTCAACTCGCGCTTCATCCGCAACCGCTGCGACAGCACCGGCCCGGACCTCGGCGGCGCGGCGATCCGGGTGCTCAGCCAGTCCAAGGGCCTGCCGGTGTACATCGTCAGCAGCACCTTCGGCGGCGGCAAGGGCCTGGGCGGCCGGTGCTCCAACGGCGGCGCGCTGAGCAGCATCGGCGTCTCCTGGGTGGTGCTCAACAGCGTGCTGACCCACAACAGCGCCATCGGCAGCGGCGCGAACCCGGCCCGCGCCGGCAGACCGGGCGGCGGCAGCGGTGGCGCGATCTACACCGACGGCAACCTGTTCACGGTGCGCATCGCGGGCTCGATCGTCATGGACAACCATGCCGAGGAGGGCGGCGGCGCGGTCTTCTTCGTCAGCAACGACCGCACCGGCACGATGACCATCGAGAGCTCCACACTCCAGCGCAACCCCAGCGACGGCTTCGAGACCAGCGGCTTCCCCGGCATCTTCTTCCTCGGCGCCCGCAATCCCACCGTCAAGTCCTCGACCCTGCGCAAGTAAACCCGCAGCCCGCGAGGCCGCGGCGTTAAGAAGGTGCCCTTCCTCTACGTATAGCGATGTGAAGGTGCCCTTCCTTGCTCGGGGGTGGGCGTGGAGGCGGGACTCGGGCGCAGGGCGGTCGCTGCCGCCGCGACGAACAGCGCCAGCACGGCGGGCACCGACAGGGCCGCGGGTAGGCCGACCAGCTCGGCCAGTGCGCCGATCACCAGCGGGCCGACGACGAAGCCGAGGAAGCCCAGGCTGGCGACCCGGGCGATGGCCTGGCCCGCGCGGGCCGGGTCCTGGCTGCCGGCCGCGGAGAACACCTGCGGCGCGATGCAGGCCAGGCCCGCGCCGAGCAGGCCGAATCCGGCCACCCCGGCGATCGGGTGCCCGATCAGCAGCGCCGTGCCCAGACCCGCTGCGGCCAGCACCCCGCTGTAACGGACCAGCCGCACGGGTCCGAGCGCGGCGGTGAGCCGGTCGCCGACCAGCCGCCCGGCCATCATCATGATCGAGAACGCGGCGTACGCGGCCGCCGCGAAGCCCGCCGTGCTGCTCAGGCTGTCGCGCAGGTAGACGCTGCTCCAGTCGGCCGCCGCGCCCTCGCCGACCAGGCAGCAGAACACCAGCACGCCGAGGAACGTGACGCCCGGCAGGCCACCCCCGCCCGGCCCGGTCTCCGCCGCCGGGACGGCCGACGGGGTGAGCCGCCAGTGCGCGGCCACCGGGGCGGTCACCGCCACCACCGCGGCGACGATCAGGAACGTGGTCGTCGCGCTCAGCCCGGCCCACGCGCACAGCCCGCCCACGGCCGCGCCGAGGAAGCCGCCGATGCTGTACACGGCGTGGAACGAGGACATGATCGGCGCCTGCCAGGCCCGCTGCACCTCGACGGCGGCCGTGTTCATGGTGATGTTGAGCAGCCCGTGCGCGGTCCCGAAGGCCAGCAGGCAGCCGGCCAGCGCCACCAGGTTCGGCGCGAACGCGGGGGAGACCAGCAGCACACCGTCGGCGAGCACGACGGGCAGCAGCAGCCGGCCGGTGCCGTACCGGTCGACGAGGCGTCCCGCGGCCTGCATGCCGATGATCGCCCCCGCGGCGAACGCCAGCAGGCCCAGGCTGAGCGCGCCGTCGGTCAGCGTCAGGCCCTGCTTGATCGCCGGGATCCGGGCGGTCCAGGTGCCGAGGATCACGCCGTACAGCCCGAAGAGCAGGCAGACGGCCAGCCGGGCCCGGTGCAGCGGCACACGGTCGGGCATTGACGAGGTCATGGGGTGCGTCTCCGAGGGGGTTGCGGGCCGGGGGAGCCGTGCTGAGGGCGAACATCATGAATGTATGCGCCCCCGGTGACGCCCGCGGCCCGGCCGTCCCGGCGCGCGAGGCTGTATGCTGCGCAGTGCCCTGGCCAGGCCCTGGGTTCGAGCGGCGTGCCTGCTCGTGGCCGGCCGGGAATTGACTAGTGCCGGTCGAGAACTGCGGGAGCCGAGAATCATGTCGAACGAGACGCTGCTGGTCACCGGTGGTGCCGGCTTCGTAGGGACACACCTGATCCGGGCGCTGCTGGACACCCGCCCGGACGCGCGGATCGTCTCCGTCGACAACTACTTCACCGGGCGGCACGACAACGAGATCGTCGACGAGCGGGTGACGTACCTCGACGGCTCGACGGTGGACATCTTCAAGATCTGGGCGGAGCACGGGTTCGAGTCCCCGAAGATGGTGTTCCACCTGGGGGAGTACGCCCGGATCGTGCAGTCGTTCGACGAGTTCGACCGCACCTGGGAGTACAACACGCACGGCACCAAGGAGGTCATCCGCTTCGCCGCCCAGCACGGCGCGCGGCTGGTGTACTCGGCGTCCAGCTCGAAGTTCGGCAACGAGGGCAAGGACGAGCACCTCAACCCGTACGCCTGGACCAAGGCCAAGAACGTCGAGCTGATCAAGAACTACGGCGAGTGGTACGGCCTCGACTACGTGATCACGTACTTCTACAACGCCTACGGGCCGGGCCAGATCAGCGCCGGCACCTACGCGACCGTGATCGGCATCTTCGAGCGGCAGTACCTGGCCGGCGAGCCGCTGACCGTGGTCTCCCCGGGCACCCAGACCCGCGACTTCACCCACATCTCGGACATCATCTCCGGCATCCTGGTCTCCGCCGAGGGCGGCAAGGGCGACGGCTACCTGCTCGGCAACGGCCGGGAGTGGGAGCTGACCGAGGTCGCGAAGATGTTCGGCACCGAGTACACGCTGATCCCGGCCAAGCGCGGCGAGCGCACCCACGGCCGCGCCGACAACTCGAAGGTGCGCGACCTGGGCTGGGAGCCGAAGGTGCTGCTGGACCAGTACATCGCCGACTTCGTGCGGGACAACCCGCGCCCGTGAGCCGTGGCCAGGGCGCCCGCCGGGTCCGGCGGGCGCCCTCGCACGCACCCCCGTCCGGCGTCAGATCCAGCCGCGGCGGGCCGCGATGGCGCCCGCCTGGAAGCGGTTCGCCGCGCCCAGCAGCTCGTAGAGGCGGCTGATGCGTCGCCGCATGGTGCGCACCGACCAGTCGAGCTGGCGCGCGACGGCCTCGTCCTTCAAGCCGCTGACCAGCAGTGTCAGCAGCGCCCGGTCCTCCTCGGATACCGGGTCCTCGGCCGGGGCGAGCAGCGGCACGGCCGCCCGCCAGCACAGCTCCCAGTAGTCGATCAGCCCGTCGAGCAGCGTGGACGGCCGGATCACGGCGGCCCGCACGTCGGACAGGTCCAGCGACAGCGGCATCAGCGCGATGCGCCGGTCGGCTATCGCCAGCTTGATGCGCAGGCCGGGCAGCACCCGTGCCTGCTCGCCGTGACTGATCAGCTCCCGGATGTCGTCGAAGACGCCGGGCCACTCCAGGGCCTCGGGGGCGTACACCACCCGGTACTGCACGCCGCGGGCGATGCCCGTCTGCTCGATCGGGTTCGAGGTGGTCAGCGCGTACGGCGGCCGGTCGAGCGTGATGACCTCCTCGCGGGCCTCCTGCTGGATCTGCACGAACCAGCGGCCCAGCGCCTCGCTGCCGGTCACGATCTCGATCTCCTCGCCGCTGCCGGAGTGCGCCGCGGCGAACAGCAGCGCCAGCTGACCGGCCGCGGCCTGCACGTTGTCCAGCTCCGCCGAGCGGGCGCGGATCAGCGCGGCTACGGCCGCCTGAGGCTCGATGGCGGCGTACCGGCGGCGGTTGCCGGCCAGCCGCCCGACCAGCCCGTGGTCGCGCAGCCGGTCCAGGGCACGGGCCACCCGCTCGGACGAGCAGGCGAGTTCCTCGGCCAGGTCGGCCGGAACGGCGGTGCGGCGGACGAGGATGGCACGGTAGACGGCCTCGTCGAAGGGGTCCACACCGGCAGGGGTCAGGTCGGAGGGCATGGGCAGATCTTGGCCTAACTGTGCCACCGGCAGCAACGGGCCAGCGGAGATCATTGCGCTGACCTGGTGAAGACCGTTAGACCGCTTATCTATGAAACTCCCCCCTCACTCACTGGCGACCAGACTCGCGGCCGGTCTGTCGGCCGTGGTCGTCGCCGGGACACTCTCGGTATGGTCCCCGGCCGACGCCGCCGCCCCGGCACCGCAGCGGCGGGTCATCGTGCTGCTGGCCGGGGACGCGGCGGTGGCGTCCGCCCCGGCCGGCGCGCTGCGTGACGCCGCCGGCGCGGCCCAGGTCAACGGCGCTCGCAAGGCGGTGCAGGACCGCCAGCGCGCCTTCCTCGACAGCGCCCGCGGCAAGGGCCTGCGGCTGACCCGTGAACGCCCGCTGGGCCTGCTGGTCAACGCGGTCGCCGCCACCGTCCCGGCCGACGAGGTGGCGCGGCTGTCCGCGCTGCCCGGTGTGCTCGCCGTCGTGCCGGACGCCCCGGTGCGCGCGTACACCGACGTGAGCGTGCCGCTGATCGGCGCGACCGAGGTCTGGCAGCGCAAGGACACCACCGGAACGCAGGTCAAGGGCAAGGGCGTGACCGTCGCCGTCATCGACAGCGGCGTCGACTACACGCACCCGGACCTCGGCGGCGGCCTGGGCGAGGGCTTCAAGGTCGTCGGCGGGTACGACTTCGTCAACGGCGACGCCGACCCGATGGACGACAACGGGCACGGCACCCACGTCGCGGGCATCATCGCGGGCAAGGCCGCCGCGGCGGGCGGGATCACCGGCGTCGCGCCGGAGGCGGACCTGCTGGCGTACAAGGCGATGAACGAGTGGGGCGAGGGCTACACCTCCGACATCGTCGCGAGCATCGAGGCGGCCGCCGACCCGGCGAACCCGCACCGCGCCGACGTCATCAACATGAGCCTCGGCGGCTACGGCGACGGCCTCGACCCGCTGGGCATGGCCGCGACCGCGGCCACCCGGGCCGGGGTCGTGGTGGTGGCCGCGGCGGGCAACGCCGGGCCGGGCCGCGACACGGTCGGCACCCCGGCCGTCGCCGACGGCGTCATCGCCGTGGGCGCGTCCACCAGCAACATGGTGCTGCCCACCGCCTACGTCGGCGGGGTGCGGCTGCAGACGTACCGCGGTGTCCTGTCGGCGAACCCGGCCGCCAAGCCGGTCACCGGCCGGCTGGTCGACGCGGGCTACGGCAGCACCGAGGAGCTGGACGCGGCCGGCGACCTGCGCGGCAAGGTCGTGCGCATCAGCGGCTACGCAGCCCCGGTGCTGGACTACCTGTCGCAGTGGGAGTTGGACCTGGCCAAGGAGCTGGAGCGCCGGGGCGCGCTCGCGGTGATCTCGGGCCAGGCCGACTCGGGTCCGGTGGTGGCCGCGGCCGCCGACGGCTCGGTGCCGGTCGCGCCGTCGACCAGCGTGCAGGGCCTGCTCAAGGGCATGGTCGGCACGCAGGCCTCCGGCGATCTCTACCGGATGGACAAGCTGGTCGTGCTGGGCATGGACGGCACCCAGTTCGCGGAGCTGAGCGAGCGGCTGGCCGCCGGGCCGGTCGACGTCACGCTGAAGGGCGAGGACGTGACCGACCGGATCGCCGCGTTCTCCTCGCGCGGCCCGTCGCTGCGCTTCGGGCTCAAGCCCGACCTGGTCGCGCCCGGCGTGGGCATCCGCTCGACGGTGCCGACCGCGCTGTTCGGGCCGGGGCAGTACCTGATGTCCGGCACCTCGATGGCCGCCCCGCACGTGGCGGGCGCGGCGGCGCTGCTGCGCCAGCTGCACCCGGGCCAGGAGCCCGCGCAGGTGCTGGCCACGCTGACCGGCACGGCCAAGCCCGTGGGCGGCACGCCGACCGCGTACGGCTCGGGCCGCCTCGACGTGGCCGCCGCGGCGCGTGCGACGCTCACCGCGAACCCGTCGTCCGTCTCGTTCGGACTCGCCGACCTGGGCGGATCCACCGTGGGCGGCAGCGCGACGGTGACCCTGCGCAACAGCGGCACCCGCGCGACGACCGTGCGGCTGCGCGCCGACGCCAAGACCGTCAGCATCAAGCCGGACCGGGTGACCGTCCCGGCCGGACGGACCGCGAAGGTGACCGTCACGCTGCGGGCCAAGCGTCCCGCCGGTGACACCGAGATCTCCGGCGTGATCACCGCGGACGGCGGCTGGGGCAAGGTTTCCCGGGTGCCGTACCTGCTGGTGGTGCGTCCGCTGATCGTGGCCGCCACGCCCGACCCCAGCGACGGGCACAGCACCGTCTGGATCGGCGCGCCGACCGCGCTGAAGGCCGCCCCCGTCGTCACCGTCGACCAGCCCCACGGCCGGTCGTACACCGTGACGGCGACCCACCAGTACGGCGACGTGTACACCGCCGACCTAACCGGCGAGCAGTCGGGCGCGTACCACCTGAACGTGCGCGGCACGGCTGCCTCCGGGCAGCGCCTGATCGGGTCCAGCGGCTTCGAGGTGATCCCCGAGGACGTGCGCCGCAACAGGTGGGAGCCGGTCGGCCCGAACGGCACCGGCGGCCAGCTGGCCGTCACCCCGGCCGACGGCGCGGTGGGTGTCATGACCACCGACTACAAGGCGGGCCCCTGGCTCACCACCGACCACGGCGCGAGCTGGAGCCAGCTCAACCGGCTTCCGGTCGCCGGATCCGCCGGCATCGCCACGCCCGTGCTCGACGCGAAGAACGCGTCGCGCTGGTGGTACGCCGTCAACGACCCGCAGACCGGCGGGAAGATCCTGCGCACCACCGACCGGGGCCGCACCTGGCAGACGCTGCCCACCCCGAGCGGGTGGGTGGACGCGCTCGTCGCCGACGCGCAGACCCGCGTGCTGGTGGCGGTCGTCAGCGGCACGCTGCTGACCAGCGTCGACGGCGGCGACACCTGGACGCCGCAGCAGACCGGCCTGCCGGGCGAGATCGCGTACGCGGCGATCGGCGGCGACGACCTCTACCTGGGCACCCACGACGGGGTGTGGAAGCTGTCCGGCATCACGTCCGGCACCCCGGCGGCCGGTGTGCAGGTGTACGACAGCGCGTCGCAGTACGTCGCGGGCCTCGTCGCCGACGACGGCGTCGTGGCGGCCTCGGTGTGGGGCGTGGGCGTCGTCGGCTCGCACGACGGCGGCAAGACCTGGTCCACGCTGTACAGCCGCGAGTTCGGCCTGCACACGATGCGCACCTCGGGCGGCGACCTGTACGTGTCCACCCTGTCCGGCGAGGGCCTGGTCAGCCACGACCACGGCCGCACCTGGACGTCGGTGCCGCTGCCCGCGCACGACGCGCTGTTCACCGACTACGACCGCTGGGCCGACGGCACGGCCACCACGGCCACCTCGGCCGGCCTCTACGCGTCCGAGCAGGGCGGCTACCGCCGTCTCGGCGTGCAGGGCAGCACCGTGTACGACCTCGCGGTGGTCGGCGGCGACCTGGTGGCGGGTACCGAGAACGGCCTCTACCGCACGGCTTCGCCCGCCGCGGGCGGCCCGGACTGGGGCAAGGCCGTCGGCGAGGGCTGGATCGGCGAGGGCGCGGAGTTCCTGGCCGTGTCCCCGGCCGACCCGAAGCTGGTCTGGAAGATCCGCCGGGCCGCCTGGGGCGACCAGTTCATGTTCGGCCGCAGCACCGACGGCGGCCAGACCTGGACCGAGGTCTTCACGGGCACCGAGAAGCCGACCGCGCTGCTGATCCACCCCGCCGACGACAAGCGGGTGTACGCCGGCTTCGAGCGGCTCGACGGCCGGGGCCTGACCGTCACCCTCGACGGTGGCGCCACCTGGAAGAACCTCTACCTGGACGAGCGGGTCAACGCGCTGGCCGGTGACCCGGCGAACGCGAAGCGGCTGTGGCTGGGCATGAACAGCGGCCTCTACCGCTCCGACGACGGCGGCGTCACCCTTACCAAGGTCGCCGACGGTCAGGTGACCGCGCTGCGCGCCGACGGCAGGCGGCTCGTGGTCGGCGGGCCGAGCATCCGGATCAGCACCGACGGCGGCCGGACCTTCCGCACCGCCGACACCGGCTCGCTGGACCTGATGGTGTCCGACTTCGCCGCCAAGGGCGACACCCTCTACGCGGCCACCACCACGTGGTCCGCGTACGGCCTGGCCAAGGGCGGCCGCGGCGTCCTGCGCAGCACCGACAACGGCCGGACCTGGCACAACATCTCGTCCGGCCTGCAGAACCTGGACATCACCACCGTCGCGGTGAGCCCCGACGGCCAGTGGCTGTTCGCGGGCACCCTCCGCGGCGGCGTCCACCGCACCCCCCTCCGCTAAACGGGGAAGGAAGGGCACCTTCTTAACGCTATGCGTATAGGAAGGTGCCCTTCTTAACTCGGTCGTCGTATTTGGGCAGGTAGGTCCCCGGCCGTGCCGTGGCACGCGGTACACCCGCACGTCGGGAAGGTGGTCAGGCTCCGTCGCGTGCCGAGGTGGCGACCAGCCGACCGGTCACGGCCACCAGGGTGAGCGCGCCCGCGAAGAGGGTCATGAACAGCGGCCACACCGTGTTCGCGTCGGTCGCGTAACCGTCGGCGGTGACCAGCCGATCCGCATCGGCAGGATCCCGGAACACGGTGATCCGGCTGCCGACCTCCAGCGTGCTGTTCCATGTCCCGTAGAGCACGGCATGCCGGGTGGTGCCGTCCAGGCGGTAGCTGATCTTCGACGTGTCGGCCCAGCGGGAGCCGTGCGTGGCGACGACGGTCGCGGACACGGAGAGCCCCTGTTCCACGATCCGCTCACGCTGCCGCGCGCCGAGGGCGTGCCCGGCGTACGCCGTGAGCCCCAGCAGCGCCGCCGCGGCAAGGACCGTCGTCATGCGACGGAAAGTCCACGTCACGAGCGACTCCGGTCGGCGAGGGGCGGGAAGCGGCCACTGTAACCAGCGCCGTCGAATTGCGGGGCCTCGTGTGCCCCGGCAGTGTTCTCGGCCGGGCAGCTCAGTGCGAGTCGCGCGGGACCTCGGAGCCGCGGCAGCCGGTGAGGAAGTCGAAGTCGGCGCCCAAGTCGGCCTGCTGCACGTGCGCGCGGTACAGCCAGCGGTAGCCCGACCGGTCCGCGGGCCGCGTCTGCTCGGACCAGCCCTCCGCCCGCCGCGCCAGTTCCTCATCGGATACCAGCAGGTCGAGCGAGCGGGACGGCACGTCGAGCCGGATCCGGTCACCGGTGCGGACCAGGGCGAGCGGCCCGCCGACGGCCGACTCGGGGGACACGTGCAGCACCACCGTGCCGAAGCCGGTGCCACTCATCCGCCCGTCGCTGATCCGCACCATGTCCGTCACGCCCTGGCGCAGCAGCCGGGTCGGGATCGGCACGTTGGCCACCTCCGGCATACCCGGGTATCCCCTTGGCCCCGCACCCCGGACCACCAGCACGTCGTCCGCCGTCACGTCGAGGTCCTCGTCGTCGCAGACGGCGTGGTAGTCCTCGGGGGAGTCGAAGACCAGCGCGCGGCCCTCGTGCACCAGCAGGTGCGGCGAGGCCGCCGACTGCTTCAGGACCGCGCCGCGCGGGCACAGGTTGCCGGTCAGCACAGCGGTGCCGCTCCCAGCCGCCTGCAACGGTGCGTCCCAGGGCCGGATCACCTCGTCGTTCCAGCAGGCGGCGTCCGCGGACTCCGTGCCGATCCCGCGGCCGGTGACGGTGAGCGCGTCGCCGTGCAGCAGCCCCGCCTCGGCGAGCCGCCGCAGCACCACCGGCAGGCCGCCCGCGTAGCAGAAGTCCTCCATCAGGAACCGCCCCGACGGCATCAGGTCGGCCAGCGTCGGCACCTGCCGGATCAGCCCGTCGAAGTCGTCGAGGCTCAGCTCGACCCCGACCCGGCCGGCGAGCGCGAGCAGGTGCAGCACCGCGTTGGTCGAGCCGCCGATCGCCGCGTTGGCCCGGATCGCGTTCTCGAACGCCGCCCGGGTCAGCACCGCGCTGGGCCGCAGGTCCTCCTCGACCATCGCGACGATGCGCCTGCCCGCGGTCTGGGCCGTCTCGTAGCGTCGGGCGTCGACCGCGGGCCAGCTCGCCGAGCCGGGCAGCTGCATGCCCAGCGCCTCGGCCAGGCACGCCATCGTCGAGGCGGTGCCCATCGTCATGCAGTGGCCGTTGGAGCGGGCCATGCAGCCCTCGGCGACCTCGCACTCGGCGACGGTCATCCGGCCGGCTTTGACCTCCGCCTCGAACTTCCAGACGTGCGTACCCGACCCGACGTCCTTGCCCTGGAACTTGCCGTTGAGCATCGGCCCGCCGGTGACCATGATCGCGGGCAGGTCCACGCTGGCCGCGGCCATCAGCAGGCCCGGGGTGGTCTTGTCGCAGCCGGACAGCAGCACCACGCCGTCGAGCGGGTTGGCCCGGATCAGCTCCTCGCCCACCATCGCGATCAGGTTGCGGTACAGCATCGCGGTCGGGCGCATCAGCGTCTCGCCGGTC
This sequence comes from Catellatospora vulcania, assembly GCF_009720385.1. Taxonomy (GTDB): domain Bacteria; phylum Actinomycetota; class Actinomycetes; order Mycobacteriales; family Micromonosporaceae; genus Catellatospora; species Catellatospora vulcania. The sequence goes on from NZ_WARX01000001.1 coordinate 75,771, forward strand.
GCCATCACCGGGAAGACCAGCGGGAAGCCGCCGGCCTGCCACACCCCGCGCTTGACCGACTCGGCGACGCGGTCCAGGTGGGCGTTGCACGGCGCGAGCTCCGACCAGGTCGAGGCGATCCCGATCACCGGGCGGCCGTCGAAGACCTCGGGCCCGTGGCCCTGATTGCGCATCCAGGACCGATACACCATGCCCGATCGCCCCTGCGCGCCGAACCAGTTCTGACTGCGCCGCGTCGTCGTGTCCTGCGCGTCCATGTCCGCCTCCGGCCGTGCGCCGACGTGCGGTGACCGGTCCGCTGGCCGCGCTGGGTTTACGTGTATCGACACACTAGGGTCTGCTGGCATGTCGGCACCACAGCGCCGGCCCGGCAGGTCCGGGCCCCGGCCGTGAACATCGTCAGATACCGGGTGGCCGGTGCGCCCGACGTCCGCATCGGCCTGCACGCCGACGGCGAGGTCACCGAGCTGCGCGGCGTCGCGTCGCTGGCGCAGCTGTGGCGGCTGCCGCTGGCGGAGCTGCGTGACCGGCTGGCCCGGCCCGAGCCCGGCCCCGCGCTGCCGCTGGCGCAGGTGCGCCTGCTCGCGCCCGTCGACGCGACCACCGAGGTATGGGCCGCCGGCGTCACCTACCGGATCTCCCGCGAGGCCCGGATCGAGGAGAGCGAACGCGCCGCCGACGTCTACCAGCTCGTCTACGACGCGGCCCGCCCCGAGCTGTTCTTCAAGTCGGCGGCGTGGCGGGTGCGCGGCCCGGGGCAGGAGATCGGCGTACGCGCGGACTCCGAGGTGGACGTGCCCGAGCCCGAGCTGGCCCTCGTCGTCAACCGGTTCGGCGAGATCGTGGGGTACACGATCTGCGACGACGTGTCGTCGCGCACGATCGAGGGCGAGAACCCGCTGTACCTGCCCCAGGCGAAGATCTACTTCGGGGCCTGTGCCCTCGGGCCGTGGATCACGCCGGTCTGGGCGGTGGCCGACCCCTACGACCTGGCCATCACGCTGGAGATCATGCGCGACGGCGGCACCGCCTGGCAGGGCGCGGCCGGCACCTCTCAACTGCACCGGCGGCTCGACGACCTGGTCGGCCACCTGATGCGCGGCGACGTCCACCCGGACGGGGTGGTCCTGTCCACCGGCACCTGCCTGGTGCCGCCCGCGCCGTTCAGCCTGCGTGACGGCGACGCCGTGCACATCACCATCGGCTCGATCGGCACGCTGGCCAACACCGTGCGGCGGGGCCTGCCCCCGGCCGACGAGACGTGACCGCGTCGACCGGCGGGGAGGACACCGTGCACGAAGAGATCAGGCAGCTGATGGCACAGGCGCCGATGCCGGCGGTCGCCGTCAGCGTCTTCGACCGCACGGCGGTCTGCTTCAGCGAGGTGACCGGCACGGCCGACGTCACGACCGGCAGACCCGCCGGCCCGCACGACTGGTGGGACCTGGCCAGCGTGACCAAGACGCTGGTGACGCTGCCCGAGGTGCTGGAGCGGCTCGACCTCGACAGCCCGCTCGCCGACGCGTGGGCGCCCGCCCGGGGCCACCCGGTCGGCCGGGCGACGGTCCGGCAACTGCTGTCGCACCAGGCGGGACTGCCCGCAGTGGTGCAGTTCTTCCGGACGGCCGCCACGCGGGAGGAGATCGTCGCGCGGGCGGCCGCGATCCCGCTCGTGCGCGCGCCGGGCGGCGGGGCGGAGTACAGCGACCTGGGTTTCCTGCTGCTCGGCGAGGCGGTCCAGGACCAGGCCGGGCTGAGCCTGGCCGAACTCGCGCAGCGGCGCAGCGGCTTCACCTACGGGCCGGTGCCGGGCGCGGCCGTGGCCACCGAGCTCTGCGCGTGGCGCGGCCGGCTGATCGTCGGCGAGGTGCACGACGAGAACGCGTACGCCATGGGCGGCGTCGCCGGCCACGCCGGCGCGTTCGGCACCCTGGCCCAGGTCACAGCGGCGGCCAAGGCCTGGCTGTCCGGCTCGGCCGTGCCGGAGCAGCTGCACCGGGCCGCGACCGCCTGCTGGGCGGCGAACGACTCCGACGAGCGCTTCGGGCTCGGGTGGTGGCTGCCGCCGACCCGGGGTATCGGCGGGCCGTCCGCGGGCCCGGACTCCTACGGCTGCTCGGGATTCGTCGGGAACAGGATCTGGCTGGAGCCTGCCCGCGGCTACGGCGTGGTCGTGCTCAGCAACCGCGTCCACACCACGCGTGAGAACCCGGAGCCGTTCCGGCAGTGGTGCGTCTCGCTGCTCGAAGCCGTGGCCGCGCGCCACCGATGACGGCGTCCCGGTCCTGCCGACCTCAGAACGAGCAGTTGACCAGGTGGCACTCGGGGGTCAGCGCGACGCCGAACCTTGCCTGTACGCCGTCGCGGATGTGCGCGGCGAACTTCAGCACGTCCGCGGTGGTCGCTCCGCCGCGGTTGGTCAGGGCGAGGGTGTGCCGCGAGGAGAGCGCGACGGCGCCGTTGCCCCACTCGGTCCCGTAACCCGGACCGAACCCGGCCTGCTGGATGAGCCAGGCTGCGTGCAGCTTGGTGCCCTTGGCGTCCGGCTGGCCGGGGCAGTCCCGGGCCCGGTCCGGCACCTCGGCCAGCACCGGGTTCAGGAAGAACGACCCGACGCTCCAGGTGTCGTGGTCGGCGGGGTCCAGGACCATCTTGCGCTGGCGGCGCTGGGCCAGGACCGCCTCGCGCACGTCGGCCGGGTCCGCCGTGCCGCCGACCTCGATCCCCAGCCGCTCGGCGACCGCCGGGAACGTGACGGGGGCGGACTGCCCGTCGCGGCGCAGCCGGAACGTGACGTCCAGCACGACCCAGCGGTCGCTGTGCTTGAACACCGACTGCCGGTGGCTGCCGAACCCGCACCGCTCCGGCGACCAGACCTCCACCTCGCCGGTGGTGCGGTCGTACACGGTGACCGACTCCAGCACGTCCGAGGTCACGGTGCCGTACGCGCCGACGTTCTGCACGGGTGTGCCGCCGACCGAGCCCGGGATGCCGGACAGCGCCTCGACCCCGGACAGGCCCTCCGCCAGCACGGTACGCACGAGGTGATCCCACTCGACTCCGGCGGCGGCGGTGACCAGCTCGCCGTCGATGTCGAACTCGGCCGACTCCATCTTGACGACCGTGCCGTCCCAACCGACGTCGCCGACCACCAGGTTCGAGCCGCCACCCAGCACGAACAGCGGCTCGTCGGTCGTGCCCGCGTCGCGGAGCAACTCGATCGCGTGCGGCGTGCTGCGGGCGACTTCCAGCCGTCCTACCGGGCCACCGACCCGCATGGTGGTCAGCTCAGCAAACGTGATGGTCACGGGCCGAAGCCTACCGAGCGGGCAGCACTCGCCACCCGGCGGTCGCCACGGCGGGCAAGGCTAGGAGCTCGTGCGGGGCTGGTTCAGGCGGATCATGTTCCCGGCCGGGTCGCGGAACGCGCAGTCGCGTACGCCGTAAGCCTGGTCCGCGGGCTCCTGGAGCACCTCGGCACCCGAAGCGCGGATGTGCTCGAAGGCGGCGTCCACGTCGTCGGTGGTGAAGATCAGCCCGCGCAGCAGGCCCTTGGCCAGCAGGTCGTACTGCTTCTGCTTGTCCTCGGCGGAGGCGTCCGGGTGGGAATCGGGGGTCTCGATGGTGATCTCGAGTTCGGGCTGGCCCGGCGGCACGACGGTCACCCAGCGCATGCCCTCGTAGCTGACATCGGTGCGGACCTCGAAACCGAGGACGTCGCGGTAGAACCCGAGGGCCTTGTCATGATCGTCGACGATGATGAAGCAGTGCGAGACCTTGATGTCCATGTGACTCACGTTACCGACGACGACCGGCCGAAGCGGCTTGCCTGCTCAGTGCGTCCCGCATGATCGGCCGGTCCTAGATCACCGGGGCAGCGAACCTGATCATCGGCCGGTAGCATCTGGCCGATGCACCGCCAGCACAACCCCCGTCCCGACGAGCGCATGCAATGGATGGACGCCCTGCGGGCCATCGCTGCCGGCACCGTCGTCGTCTTCCACCTCGTCAGTTACGGCTTCCCCGCCCTGCGCCCCCTGTGGCTGGTCCGCCAGATCGACCTCGGGCGGTACGGGGTGATGCTCTTCTTCCTGGTGAGCGGGTACGTGATCGCCATGGCGCTGGAGCGCTACCGGCACCTCGGCGCCTTCTGGATCGGGCGGGTGTTCCGGCTCTACCCCGCCTACCTCGTCTCCGCCCTGGCCATGGCGGCGGTGCTGATGACCGGCTACCGGCCCTATCGCGCATACGATCTCGGCGACCCGGCGATCTCGGCGATCTCCCATGCCGCGATGCTCGGCGAGTTCACCGGCGCCTCACCACTGGTCGGGGTCTACTGGACCCTCTCCTACGAGATGGTCTTCTACCTCGTGGTCTCGGCGCTGTTCGTGTTCGGGCTGCAACGCCGGGCGCACTGGTGGGCGCTCGGGCTCGCCGGCGTGGCACTGCTGCTCGGCGGAGTGCTGCCCGGGGCCCTCATCGGCGTCGCGGACAGTCACCGCCTCATCGCCGCGTCGGCGCTGCTCCTGCTGCTGGCGGGAAGCATCGCCGCGTACGTCTGGGGCGGCCGGCGGGCCTGGGTCGGGGCCGGGCTGGGCGGCCTGGCGCTGCTCGGCTACGTCGCGCTCAACGGGCGGCTCTGGGAACGGACCCAGGCCATCGCCTCCTGGAACGTGCTGACCTTGCTCGCCATCATGTTCGCCGGCAGCGTCGTCTTCTACGCCCACCGTGGTGTCCTGCGGCGGCCGGTCGCCTTCGCGGTGCTCGCGGCCGTCCTGGTGGAGATCGTCGCCGCGACGTGGGTGCACCTCGCGGACCAGCCGTGGGCTGCACACCGGCTCGCGTCCATGCGGCAGAACGCGCTGGTCACGCTGCTCGCGGTCGTGATCACCTTCGCCGCCGTGTTCATGCTGCGCAACCGGAGGTTCCCGCGCGCCCTGATCTGGCTGGGCCGGGTCAGCTACTCCACCTACCTCTTCCACAACGTCGTCCTCTTCGCGCTGCTGTCGGCGATCCGGCCGGCGCGCATGAGCTGGCCGGCACAGGCCGTGCTGTTCGTCGCGACCCTCATCGCGATCCTCGTGGTCTCGGAACTGTCCTACCGGCTCGTCGAGCGGCCCGGCCAGGCGCTGGCCAAGCGGCTCTCGCGTCGCTTCCGCGCAGACGAGCCGCAGCCCGGCCCGCGCCCGCCCGTGCCGTCGCAGCGGACCGAGCCGGATCCCGTGGCGGAACCCGCCGCCGCGAGGTGAGCAGCGACGCCGGCCGTCCGCAGGGGAGCCGGCGGATGCCGGGTAGGGCCCTGCGGCCCGACGGAAGGCGAAAGCGCGAGGTCGATGGGCTTTGATAAGCCCCGTGTTATCGCACGGCCGGAGAACCGACCTTGATCGGGACCTGGAGGCTTCGGCAGGGTGAGGCCATGCACCTGGACCTGACCACCATGTATGCGATGCACGTGCTGTTCCCGCCGGACCCGGCCGCGCAGTCCCGAGGGGCCGTCAAGTGAACCCGGAGGCAAGGAGGCTACCGACCGGGTTCGGGCGGCTGTGGACCGCACAGACGGTGTCCTCGCTCGGTGACGGGGTGATGCACGCGGCCCTGCCGCTGCTCGCGTTGACCCTGACGCGGGATCCGATGGCACTGGCCGTCGTCACGGCCGCCGGGACCCTGCCCTGGCTGCTCTTCGGGATACTCGGCGGTGCGCTGGTGGACCGCTGGGACCGCCGACGCACGATGTGGACGGCGGACATCGCGCGCGCGGCACTGCTCGCGATACCGGTGTCCGCCGCCGCGCTCGACGTGCTGAGCATCCCGCTGCTCGCGGCCGTCGCCTTCCTGCTCAGCCTCGGCGGCCTCTTCTTCGACACGGCCGCCACGGCCTATCTGCCAGACCTGCTCGGCCGCGATCCCGCATTCCTGGAGCGTGCCAACGCCCGCCTGCGCGGTGCCCAGACCGCCATGTCCGGCTTCGCGGGGCCGCCTGCGGGCAGTGCGCTGCTCGTGCTCGGGCGGGCGGCGCCGCTGCTCGCCGACGCGGTGTCGTTCGCGCTCTCCGCCGTGCTCGTGCGGTCGCTGCCCGCCGTGCCCCGGCCCGCACCCGCGGCCCGCGAGTCGCTGCTCCGGCAGGCGCGGGCCGGGGCCGCGTACGTCTTCCGGGATCGGCTGCTGCTCGGGCTCGCGCTCCGTCCGGCGGTCGGGAACGTCGCCTTCCTCGCCGTGGAGACCGTGCTCGCCCTGTTCGCGCACGACCGTCTCGGTATGGGCGCCTTCGGCTTCGGCCTGCTCCTGACGGCCGAGGCCACCGGCGGCCTGCTCGGCGCGGGCATCGCCTCCTTCCTCGGCCGGCGACTCGGCACCGGCACCGCGCTGATCTGCACGGCCATGGTCGAAGGGCTCGCCATCCTGGGGCTCGCCGCCGCCCCGAATCCTTACGTGGCCGGGCTCGCGCTCGCTGCCTGCGGGGCCGGCATGGGCGCCACGATGGTGCTCGGCCCCTCCCTGCGGCAGGCGATCGTCCCGGCTCACCTGATGGGCCGCGTCGCCTCCACCTCCCGCATGCTCGCCATGTGCGCCGCCCCGTTCGGTGCCTTCCTCGGCGGCTGGCTGGCCACCACGTACGACGTACGCACCCCGCTCTACGCCGCCGCCGGTCTCCTCATTGCCATGACCGCCATCACGGCGACCATGACCAGCAACCGCCGGGTCGAGGCGGCGCTGCGTGGTTCTTCCGACCTTGAGAGTCCGGCTGAGGAAAGCCACCCGCCGACCGGATCGCGTGGGAAGCAGCTACCAGCGACCCTCCGCCGTCCACTGCCTCAGCTCCCCGCTCATCATGCGTTCCCAAAAGAGCCCGGCGTTGTCGCGAAAGTATAAATGTGGTCCGTTGAAGGCGTCGGCATCGCCCACCAGAAGTGCTTTTGCTTCGGCGAATTCCTGTGGGCTCAATTCGATCTGCTCGCCGGGGACTATCGCCGCCAGGTACTTGATCGGTTGCCGGACGAAAGCGCCATCCGTGAACACGTCAACGTGCAACTCGGCATCGTAGACGGGCAGTGACGACGCATTCAGGACCTTGATGACGTCGGATCGGTTGTCTTTCCAGAAGCCGATTCTCGCCGCTTGGTCGCGCGCCTGATCCGCCATCTGCTGACGCCGCGCCTGCTCCGCCCTCTGGTCGCGTTCTGACTCGACCTTGAACAGCCGGTAGGCGACATATCCCGCGACACCCGCAAGAATCATTCCACCGAATGATCCGATCGCGTCAAGGGTGCTCCAGAAATCCACAAAACAGAAGGTAACGCCGGGCCTCAACCAAAACGCCATCCGAGGTGGTGGGGAAAGTGTCCGGTCGTCGAGAGCGGAGAGCTGCCCGAACCGTGGCCTGCGTCAACGGGCGGTTTGGTCCTGGGCCGAACCGGAGCGCCGTGCCCGGGGCCGGGCCGGTGTCGAGGGCCGGAACCTTCGGAACGGATGGCCGTAGCCGGCCGGGACAAAGTCGCCCGCGGTCGCGCATACGTTTGAAGCCGCCGATCTGCTTCTCGCAGGTCAGCGGCTTCTTTGTGCTGGTGGTGAGTGGTGCCCCCGGCAGGATTCGAACCTGCGCCCCCGCCTCCGGAGGGCGGTGCTCTATCCCCTGAGCTACGGGGGCTCAGCGACCGTCAAAGAGTAGCAGGTCCCCTTCGTGGCCTCGAATCGGTATCCGGCTCGGCCGTTCGGCCGATGGCGTGTCGTGTCGATCATCGGTTCAGGGCCGGTTAATCCGATCCTGCCCCTGCTGGCTGCGGGTGACGATGTGGCGTTGCACCACTTCCACCCCTCCGGAGGACTCATGAACAAGCGTCTGCTGGCGCCGCTGGCCGTCGTCTCGCTGGCGGCTGTGGGCGCCGGACTCGCCACGCTGTTCGCCATGCCCGCGCAGGCGGCACACCCAGCGCCGACCGCTCCGTACGACGCGGTGTTGCACCAGCCGCACCACAACACCAAGGCGAAGGTCTTCACGCGCGGCTGCACGGAGATCGGCAACCTCGCCGCGGCCGACAAGGACGGCTGGGTGTTCAACATCGCGCCGGACGAGTTCGACACCGCCGTCGGCATGTGGGCGAAGTTCGACACCGGCAGCGGCCAGGTGACCACGTACATCAAGGACTCCGATGCCGACGCGTACCCGCACGGGTTCGCCAACGCCACCAACAAGCATCTGGCCTGGGTGGTCGTGCCGGCCGGCTGGACGCTGCTGGACGCCGAGGGCAAGAGCGTCGGCAGCAAGGACGTGGACCGGATCGTGGTGACGCACACCTGCGCCGGTGAGGGTGGCAACACCCCGTCGCCGTTCCCGTCGGAGTCGCCGAGCGGCACGCCGACGCCGGGGACGCCGACTCCGGGCACGCCGACCCCTGGCACGACCGAGACGCCTGGCACGTCGGAGACGCCGGACGTGCCGGGCGACTCGCCGTCGCCGTCGGAGCCGGGCCTGCCGGTGACCGGCGCGGCCGTGACCGTCTTCGCCGCCGTGGGCCTGGCCCTGGTCGTCGGCGGGGTGGGCACGCTGTTCCTGGTGCGCCGCCGCCGCGATCTGCCGACCGAGATCTGATCGCGAGTCGGTCCTGACCCGGGCACGAAGAGATGATGAAGGCCCCGCCGGAGTTCTGGCGGGGCCTTCATCATGCGTACACCGTTCAGCGTTTGGCGAGCGTGGCCTGCAGTTGCTGCATCTCGGAGATCTCCAGCGTCTGGCGGGCCTTCATGCCCTTGGCCAGCCAGAGCACGTCGGGATCGTCGGTCCGGGTCAGCACGGCGTCGACCATGTGCACGCCGCCCAGGTGATGTTTGATCATCATCTCCAGGAACAGGCGGTCGACGTCCTTGCCGGCGGCGTTCTCCAGCGCGGTCATCTCCTGCGGCGTGGCCATGCCTGGCATCAGGTTGCCGTTCAGTGCCGCGTCACCGTCGGGCATCCAGGCCATCGGCTTGGCGGCGGAGTTGAGGTTGAGGCCCCAGTCCCGCAGCCACTGGCCCATGATGCCGATCTGGCCCTGCTGGGTCAGCGCGATGTCCTCGCCGATGGTCCGCACCTCGTGCGCGTAGCCCTTCTTGGCGGCGATCATGCCCATGGCGACGGCCTGAGCGTGGTGCGACGTCATGTCACGGGCGAAGCCGGCGGCGGCCGAGTCGTCGGCCGGGGTGCCGGGCGCGGCCAGCCGGGTCACGCCGAAACCGATGGCGAGCCCGACCAGCAGCGCGAGCGCCACGGAGAGGGCCAGCCCTCGCGTGCTGAACCGAGGGCTGTTCCCCACGTCCGTCATGGTGCTCCTGTCAGCCCTGCTGCTGCTGGGCGAGTGCGGCGGCCTGCTCCTCGGTCAGCGGCTTGTCGCCGGTGGCGGTGTTGCCGCCGGAGCACGTCGCGCCCGCTTCCTGGGTCGCGTTCACGCGCAGCGCGCCGATGAAGTCGTCGATCCGGGAGTCGCTCGCGTCGTCGACCTTGAGCTGGTACGACCAGGCCTGCAGGGAGATCGGCTTGTCCAGGTTCGCGACCGGGCTCATCAGCATCATCTCCTTGCCCTCGACCTTGGCGGCCAGCTTGGCCACCTGGTCGGCGGGCAGGTCCGCGCGGTACGTGACCCAGACGGCGCCGTGCTCGAGGCTGTGCACCGCGTGCTCGTTGGGGATGGGCGCGTCGTAGACGTTGCCCATGCACTGCTGCCACACGTAGCTGTGCGTGCCGCCGACCGGCGGGCTCTGCTCGTACTTCTCCTGGTTGTACGTGTGGTTGCTCTTGAGCTCGGTGGTGACGTGCGTGATGCCGTCGATGCTGCCGGCGCGCGTCTCCCAGTCGTAGCCCGCGCCGCCCGGCTTGAACGCCGCCCAGGCGCCCCAGCCGATGATGCCGACCGCGAGCAGGCCGACGGCGGCGAACATGGCGATGGGGCCCCAGTTGCGGCCCTGGTTGACCTTGATCGGCGTGATCGGCTTGCGCGGGCCGCCGGCCTTCGGCGGGGTCTTGCCGCCGCCGGTGGTGGTCTTGGTGCCGGGCTTGGCGCCGGCCGCGGGCTTGCCGCCGACCTTCACGAGACCGGGGCGGTGCTGCTCCCCGCCAGGCGTGCTGATGCTCATCGTGGTGTCCGTCACATCGAGGGGATGGGCGCGCCCGCCGAGCGGTGGGACGCGGAGGGCAGAAGTCTACCCGGTTAGCATGGCCGGGTGACTCCCGCGAATATCGCCGATGCCGTCCTGACCGCCGCGAAAGCCGTCTTCACGGCCCGCGACCTCGACCTGGCGGCCCTGCCGGCGGCGGCGACGGTGGAGCGTCCGCGCAACCCGGAGCACGGGGATTACGCCACCAACCTGGCTCTTCAGGTCGCCAAGAAGGTCGGCGCGAACCCGCGTGATCTGGCCTCGGCCCTGGCCGCGGAACTCAGCAAAGTCACAGGTATCGCTGCGGTGGAGATCGCCGGGCCGGGCTTCCTGAACATCCGGGTGGACGCGGCGTCCGCCGGTGAGCTGGCCCGCACGGTGGTCACCCAGGGCCGGGCGTACGGGCACGGCTCGGCGCTGGCCGGGCTGCGGCTGAACCTGGAGTTCGTGTCGGCGAACCCGACCGGCCCGATCCACCTGGGCGGGGTGCGCTGGGCGGCGGTCGGCGACGCGCTGGCGCGACTGCTCAAGGCGGCGGGCGCGGACGTGACCACGGAGTACTACTTCAACGACGCCGGTGCGCAGATCGACCGGTTCGCCAAGTCGCTGCTGGCCGCGGCCCGGGGCGAGCAGACGCCGGAGGACGGCTACGGCGGCGCGTACATCGCCGAGATCGCCGAGGCGGTCCGGGCGAAGCACCCGGGGGCCGATGACCTGGAGACGTTCCGGGTCGAGGGCGTCGAGCTGATGTTCGCGCAGATCAAGTCGTCGCTGAACGAGTTCGGCACGCACTTCGACGTGTACTTCAACGAGAAGGACCTGCACGCCAAGGGCGAGCTGGACCTGGCCCTGGAGCGGCTGCGGGGGCAGGGCCACATCTACGAGTCCGAGGGCGCGACCTGGCTGCGCACCACCGACTTCGGCGACGACAAGGACCGGGTGCTGCGCAAGAGCGACGGCGACTGGACCTACTTCGCCGCCGACTGCGCCTACTACCTGGACAAGCGGGAGCGGGGCGCGGAGAAGATCGTCATGATGCTGGGCGCGGACCACCACGGTTACGTGGGCCGGATGCGCGCGATGTCGGCCTGCTTCGGCGACGACCCGAACGTCAACCTCGAGATTCTCATCGGGCAGATGGTGAACCTGGTCCGCGACGGCCAGCCGATGCGCATGAGCAAGCGCGCGGGCACCGTGGTGACGATGGAGGACCTGGTCGAGGCGATCGGCGTGGACGCCTCCCGGTACGCCCTGGCCCGCTACAGCATCCACTCGCCGATCGACATCGACGTCGACCTGTGGACCCGGGCGACCCGCGACAACCCGGTGTACTACGTGCAGTACGTCGCCGCCCGCTCCGCGAGCGTCGCCCGCAACGCGGCCGAGCTGGGGCTGACCCGTGATTCGGGTGGGTTCGACCCGGCGCTGCTGTCCCACCCGAAGGAGCTGGAGCTGCTCAAGGCGCTCGGCGACTACCCGGCGGTGGTGGCCGGCGCCGCCGAGCTGCGCGAGCCGCACCGGGTGGCGACCTACCTGGAGACCCTGGCCGGGGACTACCACCGGTTCTTCGACAACTGCCGGGTGCTGCCCATGGGGGACGCGCCCATCGAGCCCGTCAACGTCGCCCGGCTCTGGCTCAATGACGCCACCCGCACCGTCATCGCCAACGGCCTCGGCCTGCTCGGCGTGACCGCCCCCGAACGGATGTGAACACCCTTGCGCGCTCATGAGGCTGGGGCCCTGCACGGCGACTTCGGGCACCAGGGACCTTCCTGGCTGCGTACGCCCGCTGACGTGAACGAGCTGATGACGCCGCTGTGGCCGCGGACCGCGAGCAAGGACGCGTCCGGCGTGCTGCACGTGGGCGGCCGGGACGTGGCGTCCCTGGCGCAGGAGTTCGGCACCCCGGCGTACCTGCTCGACGAGGAGGACTTCCGGGCCCGCTGCCGCGACTTCAAGCAGGGCTTCGCGGGGGCTGACGTGTACTACGCGGGCAAGGCGTTCCTGTGCCGGGCGATCGTGCGCATCCTGGTCGAGGAGGAGATGAACCTCGACGTGTGCAGCGGCGGCGAGCTGGCCACCGCGCTGGCGGCGGGCATGGACCCGGCCCGGCTCGCGCTGCACGGCAACAACAAGTCGGTACGCGAGCTGACCCGGGCCGTGGAGACCGGGGTGGGCCGGATCGTGGTCGACTCGTTCGACGAGATCGAGCGCCTGTCGGCGATCGCCCGGGAGCGCGGGGTACGCCCGCGCGTCATGATCCGGGTGACGGTCGGCGTGGAGGCGCACACCCACGAGTTCATCGCGACGGCGCACGAGGACCAGAAGTTCGGGTTCTCGCTGGCGGGCGGCAAGGCGTTCGAGGCGGCCCGGCTCATCCTGGAGCAGGGCACGCTGGAGCTGCGCGGCCTGCACTCGCACATCGGCTCGCAGATCTTCGACACGTCGGGCTTCGAGGTCAGCGCCCGGCGCATCCTCACCCTGCAGGAGCGCATCCGCACCGAGCTGGGGGCGGAGCTGCCCGAGCTGGACCTGGGCGGCGGCTTCGGCATCGCGTACACCAGCCAGGACACGCCCTCACCCGCCGGCGACCTCGCCGAGCGGATGTTCAAGATCGTGGCGGACGAGTGCCGGGGCCTGGGCATCGCCCAGCCGCACCTGTCCGTGGAGCCGGGCCGCGCCATCGTCGGCCCGTCCACCTTCACGCTGTACGAGGTCGGCACGGTCAAGCCGCTCGACGGCCTGCGCACCTACGTGAGCGTGGACGGCGGCATGAGCGACAACATCCGCACCGCGCTGTACGACGCGTCGTACTCGGCGACGCTGGCGTCGCGTGCGTCACAGGCGGAACCGATTCTTGCCCGCGTGGTGGGAAAACATTGTGAGGCGGGGGACGTGGTGGTGAAGGATGAATTCCTGCCCGCTGACGTCCGGCCCGGAGATCTTATTGCGGTGCCGGGAACCGGCGCCTACTGCCGGAGCATGGCCAGCAATTACAACCACGTGCCGCGGCCGCCGGTCGTGGCGGTGCGGGACGGGCAGGCTCGGGTGATCGTGCGCAGGGAGACCGAGGACGATCTCCTGGCGTTGGACGTGGGGTAGGGCGCGACTGCGCCCTGTCCAGGTGAGCGTTACGGGAGACGAAGTGGCTGACTCGGTCAAGGTGGCGCTGCTGGGATGCGGCGCCGTCGGCTCGGAGGTCGTACGCCTGCTGCACGAGCAGGCCGCCGACCTCACGGCGCGTATCGGCGCCCCCGTCGAGCTGGTCGGCATCGCCGTGCGCAGAGCGGGCCGCGACCGCAGTGATCTGCCGGTCAGCGCCGACCTGTTCACCACGGACGCCCTCGGCCTGGTCAAGCGCGACGACGTGGACGTGGTCATCGAGGTGGTGGGCGGCATCGAGCCGGCCCGCACCTGGCTGGTCGAGGCGCTGCGCGCGGGCAAGTCCGTGATCACGGGCAACAAGGCGCTGCTGGCTGAGGACGGCGGCAGCCTGCACGACGCCGCCGCCGAGGGCGGGGCCGACCTGTACTACGAGGCGTCGGTGGCGGGCGCGATCCCGCTGCTGCGCCCGCTGCGGGAGTCCCTGCACGGCGACCGCATCACCCAGGTCACCGGCATCGTGAACGGCACCACGAACTTCATCCTCTCGGCGATGGACGCCACCGGCGCGGGCTTCTCCGAGGCCCTCGAAGAGGCGACCGCGCTCGGCTACGCCGAGGCCGACCCGACCGCCGACGTGGAGGGCTTCGACGCCGCCGCGAAGGCCGCGATCCTGGCCAGCCTGGCCTTCCACACCCGGGTCAAGGCCGCCGACGTGTACCGCGAGGGCATCACCGAGGTCAGCGCGGCCGACGTGGCCAGTGCCAAGGCGATGGGCTGCACGATCAAGCTGCTGTGCATCGCGGGCCGCACGCCCGACGGCGGCGTCAGCGTCCGCGTGCACCCGGCGATGATCCCGCGCACGCACCCGCTGGCCGGGGTCGGCGAGGCGTTCAACGCCGTGTTCGTCGAGGCCGAGGCCGCCGGTCAGCTGATGTTCTACGGCCGCGGCGCGGGTGGCGCGCCGACCGCCAGCGCGGTGCTCGGCGACCTGGTCGCCGTCGGCCGCAACCGCCTGGCCGGGGTACGCGCCGCCAGCGAGTCCGTCTACGCCGACCTGCCGGTCCACCCGATGGGCGAGGTCCGCACCCGCTACCACGTCTCCCTCGACGTGGCCGACCGAGCCGGCGTGCTGGCCTCGGTCGCCGGGGTCTTCGCCCGCCACGACGTCTCCATCGCCACCGTCAACCAGTCGGGCCGCGGCGACGAGGCCAGCCTCGTCATCGTCACCCACTCCGCCCCCGACAGCGCCCTCGCCGCCACGGTCGCCGAACTCCGTACCCTCGACTTCGTCCGAGCCGTAGCCTCCGTCCTGCGGGTGGAGTTCTAGCCTCCTCGCGTTGATCATGAACTTATGGCACGGCTCGTCGGCGTGTCGGCGGCACAAGTTCATGATCAACGGTAAGGATGCGCGCGTCTCGCTGCGTGGAACCCGAGTGGAGTTACGGGCGGCGAGGCGGCAAGGTACTCGATGACACTCGGTAAGGAGGCCAGCATGTGGCGTGGGTTGATCGAGCAGTACCGGGACCGGCTGCCGGTGACGGACAAGACGCCCGTGATCACGCTGCACGAGGGCAACACGCCGCTGGTGCCGGCACCGGTGCTGTCCGACCGCACCGGGTGTGACGTCTACCTGAAGGTCGAGGGCGCCAACCCGACCGGCTCCTTCAAGGACCGCGGCATGACGGTGGCCGTCTCCACGGCCGTCGAGCACGGCGCGAAGGCGATCATCTGCGCCTCCACCGGCAACACCTCCGCCAGCGCCGCGGCGTATGCCGCCCGCGCCGGCATCACCTGTGCCGTGCTCGTGCCGCAAGGCAAGATCGCGCTGGGCAAGCTCGCCCAGGCGCTGGTGCACGGCGCGAAGCTGCTCCAGGTCAGCGGCAACTTCGACGACTGCCTGGCGATGGCGGGCAAGCTGTCCCAGGACTACCCGGTGGCACTGGTCAACTCGGTGAACATCGACCGGCTGCACGGGCAGAAGACCGCCGCGTTCGAGATCGTCGAGGCGCTCGGCGACGCGCCGGACATCCACTGCATGCCGGTCGGCAACGCCGGCAACATCAGCGCGTACTGGCTGGGCTACACCGAGGACGTCGCGGCGGGCAACGCCACGAAGGCCCCGAAGCTGTACGGCTTCCAGGCCGCCGGCTCCGCCCCGATCGTCAACGGTGCGGTCGTGCCGAACCCGTCCACGATCGCCACCGCGATCCGGATCGGCAACCCCGCCTCGTGGACCAAGGCCCTCGACGCGCGCGACGCCTCCGGCGGCCTCATCGACGCCGTCACCGACCGCGAGATCCTCTCGGCGTACCGGTTGCTGGCCCGCGAGGTCGGCGTCTTCGTCGAGCTGGGCTCGGCCGCCAGCGTCGCCGGACTGCTGCAGGCGTCTGCGGCGGGCAAGGTGCCGCCCGGCTCCCGCATCGTCTGCACGGTCACCGGCCACGGCCTCAAGGACCCGGAGTGGGCCATCTCCACCGCCCCCGCCCCGACCACCATCGGCAACGACCCGCTGGTCGCCGCCCGCGAACTCGGCCTCGCCTAACCCCCGCCCCGCCTCGCTCCGCAGGGCGGCGGCTGCAGTTTCGGGGAAAGTGCGCCCATCCGTGGGGATGAGGCTGCAGTTTCCCCGAAACTGCAAAACGCCATCGGGAGGCACGTCACAGCGTGCCCGCGGTCCGTGAGATCGCTCTCAGGTGTACGGTGCGTACGTGCTCAGGGTCCTTACGCGTAGCGCCGACTTCCGCCGCCTGTTCCTTGCCGAGGTCATCGTCTTCGGAGCGGACTGGTTCGTCATGGTTCCGCTGCTGGTGCTGCTCAACCGGGAGACGGGCCAGGGCCTGTGGGGCGGGCTGGCGCTGGCCGTGGAGACGGGCACCGTCGCGCTGCTGCTGCCGTACGCGGGCACCATCGCCGACCGGTTCAACCGCAAGCACATCCTGATCGCGTCCAACCTCTCCGCGCTGGTCGCCGTCGGCGGCCTGTTCCTGGTGCGCGGCCCCGGCGCGGGCCCGATCGCACTGGTCGCGCTGGGGGCGCTCGCCGCGGCGAAGGCGTTCTACACCCCGGCCGCCAACGCGGCGGTGCCCAACCTGGTCGACCCCGCCGACATGGGTCCGGCGATGGCCGTCAACGGCACGGCGTGGGGCACCATGACCGTGGTCGCCTCGTCGGTGGGCGGCCTGCTCACCGAGTGGCTGTCGCCGTACGCCTGCTTCGGCCTGGTCGCGGTGAGCCTGGCGACCTCGGCGCTGCTCACCTCGCGGATCCAGCGGCCGACCCAGGGCACCCTGCCGACCGTGTCGCGTCCGGCGTTCGCGGCGATCCGGGAGGCGATGGGCTACCTGCGCCGCGAGCCGCGGCTGCTGGCCCTGGTGACCGTGAAGTCGGCGGTGGGCACCGGCAACGGCCTGCTGGCCACGTTCCCGCTGATCGCGGCCACGTTCGGGGTGGGCGCGCGGGGGCTCGGCCTCATGTTCGCGGTGCGCGGGCTGGGCAGCATCGTCGGCCCGTTCCTGTTCCGGGCGGCGCTGGCCCGGCCGCACTGGCTGTTCCCGGCGCTGGCGCTGTCCATGTCGACCTACGGCCTGGTGTACGTCGGCGTGGCCGGGGCGGCCTGGTTCCCGGTGGTGCTGGCGGGCATCTTCCTGGCGCACGCGGCCGGCGGCGGCAACTGGGTGATGTCGAACTACGCCATCGCCCAGGAAGTGCCCGACGAGCTGCGCGGCCGGGTCAACGCCACCGACACGATGATCGCGATGCTCGCGGTGACGGTCTCGCAGCTGGTCGTGGGCGCGTTCGTGGACTCGGTGGACTGGCGGGTGCTGGTCGCCTGCTGCGGCGTCACCACGCTGTCGTACGCCGTGGGCTGGTTCCTGGTCACCCGGCGCATCCCGGCCCAGGCCCCGGTGCCCGCGCTCGCCGACTGAGCGGGCTTGACACCCCCTGCTAGCTTAGTGATATCACTTCGATAGTAGAGGGAGCCGCCATGCAGCGTAAGGCGTTCCGGATCTCCGGGTTCATCATGGTCCTCGCGAGCCTGCTGGTGCTTGCCGCAATGATCGCCGTCATCGCCGCGAACGTGGGCGTGCCCGACGCCGACGACGCCGCCGCCGCCATCGTCCCCGCCGTCGCGGCCGGCGCCCTGCTGCTCGTGCTGATCGCGACCGGGTTCATCGTGATCAGCCCGAACGACGCCCGGGTCATCCAGTTCTTCGGCAAGTACGTCGGCACGATCGGCGAGCCCGGCTTCCACTGGACCTGGCCGCTGACCGAGAAGTCGAAGATCTCCAAGCGGATCCGCAACTTCGAGTCCAACCGGCTCAAGGTCTCCGACGCCGACGGCAACCCGGTCGAGATCGCCGCCGTCGTGGTGTGGCGGGTCGTGGACACCTACGCCGCCAAGTTCGCCGTCGACGACTTCGTGCACTTCGTCGAGGTGCAGGCCGAGACCGCGGTGCGGCACCTGGCCACCAGCTACCCGTACGAGGCCCACGCCAGCGGCCGGACCAGCCTGCGCGACAGCGCCGCAGCCAGCGAGGAGCTCACCGCCGAGCTGCGCGAGCGGGTCACCCTGGCGGGCGTCGAGGTGGTCGAGTCGCGGATCACCCATCTCGCCTATGCTGCGGAGATCGCGCAGGCGATGCTGGCCCGCCAGCAGGCGCAGGCCATCGTCGCGGCGCGGTCCACCATCGTGGAGGGCGCGGTCGGCATGGTCTCCAGTGCGCTGGAGCAGCTGCGCGAGCAGGGCGTCGTCGAGCTGGACGAGGAGCGTAAGGCGCACATGGTGTCGAACCTGCTGGTGGTGCTCTGCGGCGACCGCAACGCGCAGCCTGTCGTCAACACGGGCTCCCTCTACTGAGGACATCGCGTGCCTGAACGCAAGAAACTGTTGCTGCGGCTGGATCCCGCGGTGTACGACGCGCTCGCCCGCTGGGCGGCCGACGATCTGCGCAGCGTCAACGCGCAGATCGAGTACGCCCTGCGGGCGGCGCTGAAGTCGGTGGGGCGGCAGGTCGACCGCCCCACCGCCGCCGTGCCCGCCGACGAGGAACCCGCCGATGACTGATCCGCCGTCCGTCTACTCCGGACGCTACAGCGGCGATCCCGGTGCCATGACGGCGTTCTCCACCACCGGCGGGCGGCGCCGCCCGGCGAACACCGCGCCGATCAGCAGACCCGTCCAGATCAGGTGGAACAGCCAGAGGACGAGGCTGACGAAGCTGATCATGGCGTAACGCGAGCTGCCGCCTTCCTCGATCACCGAGCGCAGGCCGAAGGTCTGCCACCAGGTGCTGACCAGGAAGGTCAGCGCGCCCAGCGCGGTCGCCGCGACGGTGAGGCCGGTGGCGGCGGAGCCCAGGCGGGCCCGTTGCGCCAGCGCCGCGACCAGGCCGGCGATCATCAGCAGTACGCCGACGGCCTGCGGCAGGATGACGCCGAGCAACGACAGGTCGAACGATTCCACAGCTTCTCCCGAGGGGTGGGCGACCCCGACACCGTATCGAGCGCCCGCCATCCGGCCGCAGCCGCGTCGTGGTCCGTCCACACCGCAGTTGCTGACCTGCGGATGCGGCCACCGTCCGGCGACGGCCTCCCGAGGACTGGGCGGCCCGGCCACCGGATCGGCCGACGGGAGGGGCGGCGGCCCTACCATGACCACCGTGACGATCTCCTTCGCGCCCGGGGCGTACACCGTCCACGCGCCCGCCACCAGCGCCAACCTCGGACCGGGCTTCGACGCCCTGGGCCTGGCGCTGGACCTCTGCGACGAGGTCACCGCCTGGGTGTCCGACGACGGCAAGACCGCCGTCGAGGTGACCGGGGAGGGCGCGGGCGAGCTGCCCGCCGACGAGACCCACCTGGTCGTACGCGCGATGCGGGAGACCTTCGCCGAGCTGGGCGCCCAGCCCCGGGGCCTGGGCCTGCGCTGCGTCAACCGGATCCCGCAGGCGCGCGGCATGGGCTCCTCCAGCGCTGCCATCACGGCCGGGGTGACCCTGGCCAACGCGCTCTCCGGCGGCCGGCTGACCCGGGCCGACGAGGTCCGCATCGCGGGACGGATCGAGGGGCACCCGGACAACATCGCGCCGTGCCTGCTCGGCGGCTTCACCATCGCCTGGACCGAGGCGGGCGGGGCGCGTGCCGTCGCGCTGCCGGTGGCGGCCGAGATCCGGCCGACGGTGTTCGTGCCCGCCGTACGCGGCCTGACCGCCCACGCGCGGGCCGCGCTGCCCGCGACCGTGCCGCACGCCGACGCCGCCTTCAACGCGGGCCGGGCGGCCCTGCTCACCCACGCCCTGACCAGCGCCCCTGGGCTGCTCTTCGAGGCCACCGAGGACCGCCTGCACCAGGGCTACCGGGCGGCGGGAATGCCGGAGACCGCCGCGCTGGTCGCACAGCTGCGCGCGGCCGGCGTCGCGGCCGTGGTGAGCGGGGCAGGGCCGAGCGTGCTGGCGCTTTCGTCCGTGCCGTCCGGTTTCGAGCACGATGGGAGTTGGTTGGCACACACTCTTGCGGTGTTCGCTGGTGGCGCCCGAGTTTCAGCGGGTAGGATCCCTGGTTAGAAACCGGGGCGTATCACCTGTCTTTTGCAGCATTTCAGACACGCCGAGTAGCCCGGTGTTGCCGCTGGTCTCAGTCGTTGATTACGCTCTAGGGCAGCACAGCCGCGAAGCGCCCGATCTTGCGGGGCGGCGCAACCGGAGCTCGGTTCAGACGGATACGTTCGCCAAACGGCCGTCCACCCCCAGTCCTATGCCTGCCGCAGACTGATCGCACGCTCCAGGCGTGTCCACGCCGTCGTATGTGGACGGTGGCGGAACGCTGTCGTGACTGCGCAAAAACTCCCGTAGCGCTCTGGATGAGCACCACGGGTTTCCGAGGCCGCCCGGCCGCCAACTGTCGTTAGAAGACCCGGGCTGCCCCGGCCAATCGAGGGAAGGAATCCATTGAGCGACACCACCGACATGACGTCGGATGTCTCCCACGTCGCTGACGACGCCTCCACCGGCCGGCGCCGCCGCTCCGCCGGCAGCGGTCTCTCCGCGAAGCTGCTGCCCGAGTTGCAGACCATGGCAGCGGGGTTGGGTATCACGGGCACCGCACGCATGCGCAAGGGCGAGCTGATCGCCGCGATCACGGCCAGCCAGGGCGGCGGCGCACCGCGCCCCCGTGCTGACGTCGCCGCGGCCGCTGCTCCGGCTCGCGAGGAGGTGCGGGCCGAGGTCCGCGAGGCGGCGGGCGAGCCCGCGCCGACAGCAGCTGAGGGCACCGAACCGCGTGGCGAGCGCCGTAGCCGCCGCGCTCCGGAGCCCCGTGGTGAGGCGGAGGCGCCGGCCGAGGGCCGCGAGAACCGTCGCGAGTCCCGCCGTGAGCGCGCCGAGCGAGGCGACCGGGGTGACCGGCCCGAGCGCGGCGCCGACCGGCCCGAGCGCGGGGAGCGCACCGCCGAGCGTGGTGACCGTGCTGAGCGTGGTGACCGGCCCGAGCGCGGGGAGCGTGCCGAGCGCGGCGACCGGCCGGAGCGCGGGGAGCGTGCCGCCGACCGCGGCAACGACCGCGGTCCGGACCGTGGCGGCGACCGGGGTCCCGACCGGGGTGGCTTCGACGGTGACGAGGACGGTGACGGCCGTCGTGGCCGGCGCAGCCGGTTCCGCGACCGCCGCCGGGGCCGCGAGCGCGGCGAGACCGTCGGCGCTGCCGGCGGCGGCGGTGGCGGTGAGCCGCATGTGGGCGAGGACGACGTGCTCGTGCCGGTCGCCGGCATCGTGGACGTGCTGGACAACTACGCCTTCGTGCGCACGACCGGCTACCTCTCCGGCCCCAACGACGTCTACGTGTCGATGTCGCAGGTCAAGAAGTACGGCCTGCGCCGCGGCGACGCCATCACCGGCGCCGTCAAGGCCAGCCCGCGCGACGGCGAGCAGCGGCGGGACAAGTACAACCCGCTGGTGCGCCTGGACACCGTCAACGGCATGGAGCCCGACGAGGCCCGCCGCCGTGGCGAGTTCTACAAGCTCACTCCGCTGTACCCGCAGGACCGCCTGCGCCTGGAGACCGAGCCGCACATCCTCACCACCCGGGTCATCGACCTGGTCATGCCGATCGGCAAGGGCCAGCGTGCGCTGATCGTGTCCCCGCCCAAGGCCGGCAAGACCATGGTCCTGCAGGCGCTGGCGAACGCGATCACGACGAACAACCCGGAGTGCCACCTGATGGTGGTGCTGGTGGACGAGCGGCCTGAAGAGGTCACCGACATGCAGCGCTCGGTCAAGGGCGAGGTCATCGCCTCGACGTTCGACCGGCCGCCGCAGGACCACACCACCGTCGCCGAGCTGGCGATCGAGCGGGCCAAGCGCCTGGTCGAGCTGGGTCACGACGTGGTGGTGCTGCTGGACTCGATCACGCGTCTGGGCCGGGCCTACAACCTGGCCGCGCCGGCCTCCGGCCGCATCCTGTCCGGTGGTATCGACTCGACCGCGCTGTACCCGCCCAAGCGCTTCCTCGGCGCCGCCCGCAACATCGAGAACGGCGGTTCGCTCACCATCCTCGCCACGGCGCTGGTGGAGACGGGCTCCATGATGGACACGGTCATCTTCGAGGAGTTCAAGGGCACGGGTAACGCCGAGCTCAAGCTCGACCGGAAGATCGCCGACAAGCGCATCTTCCCGGCCATCGACATCGACCCGTCCGGCACCCGCAAGGAGGAGATCCTGCTGGCGCCGGAGGAGCTGGTCATCGTGCACAAGCTCCGCAAGGTCCTGCACTCGCTGGACTCGCAGGCGGCCCTGGATCTGCTGCTCGACAAGCTCAAGCAGACCCGGACCAACATCGAGTTCCTGATGCAGATCGCGAAGTCGACGCCGAACGAGTAACACCGCACCGTAAACACGGCGCAAGCGCCGGGCAGCCTCACGGCTCCCGGCGCTTCGTCGTGTCCGGACCGCGCCGGCCGGTATCGCGGCCGAGATCGCCCGACTTGCCAGGCAGGTGGGCGAATGCCGGATCAAGATACGCACAGGTGCCTGGCAGGTCCGGCGATCATGGCGGATGCGGGCCGGAGAACGGTCCGGCATCGGGGGATGTGCAATTACCTTTCGGGTTCTATTGTTTGTCTGAAGTTTTCCTTCAGGCATCCGCACTGCCGCGCGCGCCTCCCCGGAGGGGACTGCACTGGCGGCAGCACCCCACACCCCCGGGAGGAACCGTGCCTTCGCGAAGGCGGATACACCCCCTGCTCGTTGCCCTCACCGCGCTCTCCGTCACCGCAGGCGCGGCTCTGTCGCAGCCTGCCGCCGCGGCCGCGCCCGCAGCCCTGCCCGCCCCGGCCGGGCCCGCCCAGGGCGGTGCCGTCGTGGTCGGTCCCGACTACGTGGACACCCCGACCAGCACCCGTCCCGTGGCCCCCGGGGTCACGCTGACCTCGTTCGACCGGTACGACGCCCGCGGCTTCCTGCGCGCCGACGCGCTCTCCGTGGACCTGTCCGGCAGCGCCACCGTCGACTACGTGTTCCCGGGCGCGGTGGCCGCCACCCGGCCGCTGTCGCAGCAGCTGGCCGCCCGCGACGACAAGCGCGTCGTCGGCGCGGTCAACGGCGACTTCTTCGACATCAACAACTCCGGCGCGGCGCAGGGCGTCGGCATCCAGGGCGGCGCGCTGATCCAGGCCCCGGTCGCCGGGCACCACAAGGCCGTCGGCTTCACCGCGGGTGACGTGGGCCGCCTGGTCGAGGTGTACTTCGACGGCACCGCCACGCCCGACGGCGGCGCGCCGATCGCGCTCACCGGCTTCAACACCCACGTCCTGGCCGTGAACGCGGTCGGCGTCTTCACCGGCCTGTGGGGCGACGTCAGCCGCGCCCGGCCGGTGACCGGCGCGAGCCGGACCGCCGAGGTCGTGCTGCGTGACGGCGTGGTCGAGTCGGTCTCGGCGACGCCCGGCAGCGGCCCCATCGCCCAGGGCACCCAGGTGCTGCTGGGCCGCGAGGCGGGCGCGGACGCGCTGGCCGCGCTGACCCCGGGCACCCGGGTCACGGTCGCCTACTCCCCGCGCAGCTCGGACGGGGCGGAGCTGACCACCGCCATCGGCGGCAACGCGTGGCTGCTGCGCGACGGCCAGGTCACCGGCGAGGCCGCGGTCGACGCGGACAACCCGCGCACCGCGGTCGGCTTCGACGCCACCGGCACGAAGATGTACCTGCTCACCGTGGACGGGCGGCAGGCCGACAGCCACGGGCTGACCCTGCGCGACCTGGCCGTGATGATGCAGCGCCTGGGCGCGCACGACGCGCTCAACCTCGACGGCGGCGGATCGTCGACGATGCTCGCCCGCGAGCCCGGCACCGCAGTCCCGCAGATCGAGAACGCGCCGTCCGACGGCAGCGAGCGGCCCACGCCCAACGGCCTGGCGGTGCTGTCACCGGTCGGCAGCGGGCGGCTGCACGGCTTCTGGGTGGAGACCGCGACGGCCCCGATGACCGCCCCCACCCTCAACGACGTACGCGGGGGACGGCCGGACCGGGTGTTCCCCGGGCACTCCCGGCGGCTGACCGCGGCCGGGTACGACGAGAGCTTCGGCCCCGCCGCGGGCGCCGCGTCCTGGAGGGTGTTCCCGGCCCTGTCCGGCCGCGTCACCGACGGGTCCTTCCGTGGGCTGCTGCCGGGCGAGGCGACCGTCACCGCGTACCGCGGGGCGGCGTCCGGGCAGCTCGTCATGACGGTGCTGAACAGGCTGGAGCGGATCAGCCCGACCACCGGGCGGCTGTCGCTGGCCGGGGCGGGCAGCACCGGCGGCTTCGGCGTGCTGGGCTTCGACCGCGACGCGCTGAGCGCACCGATCGAGGCCGGCGAGGTCGAGCTGAGCTACGACACGTCGATCGTGGACGTGGCCCCGGACGGCGCGGGCGGCTTCCGGGTCACCGGTAGGGCCGACGGCGGCACCGTGGTCGAATTGACGGTCGACGGCAAGACGACCCGGGTCGGCGTCACCGTGGGCTCGCGCGAGGTGGTCGTCGCGAACTTCGACGACGCCGCCGCCTGGAAGTGCACCACCGCCCGTGCGACCTGCGCGGTCTCCGCCGTGCCGGGCCACGACGGGCTGGGCCTGCGCATGTCGTACGACTTCACCCAGTCCACCGGCACCCGCACCTCGTACGCGACCCCGCCGGCGCTCATCGAACTGCCCGGACAGCCGCTCGCGGTCAGCATGTGGGTCAACCCGGAGGCCGGGCGCGGCGAGTGGGCGCGGCTGCAGGTGTACGACGCCACCGGCGCGCTCGTCCCCGCGTTCAGCGGGCCGTACCTCACCGCCACCGGCTGGCAGAAGATCGAGTTCCCGGTGCCGGCCGGACTGCAGTACCCGCTGAAGTTCCGCTGGTTCTACCCGGCGGAGATCAAACCGGAGGCCTCCTACACGAACGCGATCGTCATCGACGACCTCGCGGTCAAGCTCCCGGCCACCATCGACGTGCCGGCCGACCCGGCGTACCAGCGGGACTTCGTGATCCGCGACGGCGCCGCGGCCGACGAGAAGTGGCGCTTCGCGGTGATGTCCGACGCCCAGTTCGTGGCCCGCAACCCCGACAGCGACCTGGTCCGCAACGCCCGGCGCACGCTACGCGAGATCAAGGCCGCCGCGCCGGACTTCCTCATCGTCAACGGCGACTTCGTCGACGAGGCGGCCCCGGCCGACATCGCGCTGGCCAAGCAGATCCTCGACGAGGAACTCGGCGGCACGCTGCCGTACTACTACGTGCCCGGCAACCACGAGATCATGGGACCGGGCAACCTGGACAACTGGCGGGCCGTGTTCGGCGACACCCACCGCGTCGTCGACCACAAGGGCACCCGGTTCGTCATGCTCGACTCCTCGAAGGGCACGCTGCGCGGCGGCGGGTTCGACCAGGTGCTGATGCTGCGCCAGGCGCTCGACGAGGCGGCGGACGACCCGGCGATCGGCTCGGTCGCGGTGTTCTTCCACCACCCGCCCCGCGACCCCACCCCGGTGCAGGCCAGCGAGCTTGCCGAGGCGAAGGAGGTCGCCACCGTGGAACGCTGGCTGGCCGACTTCCAGTGGGCCTCGGGCAAGGGCGCGGCCATGGTGAACAGCCACGTCGGCACGTTCGCGGCCAGTGAGGTCGACGGGGTGCCGTACCTGATCAACGGGAACTCGGGCAAGGCCCCGTCCACCTCGCCCGCCGAGGGCGGCTTCACCGGCTGGACCATGGTCGGCGTCGACCCGGTCAGCCCGCTGGAGTGGCTGGTGCCGCGGCTGTTCCCGCAGGCCGGGGTGAACGGCTGGTTCCACGCCGAGATCCGCCCGCACGTGGACGCGCTGGACCTGACCGCGCCCGCGACGCTCGCCGTCGGCGCGACCGGGCCGGTGTCGGCGGTGGTCACCCAGGGCGACCGGGCCGTCCCGGTGGCCTACCCGGTGTCCGCGGACTGGGCGGGCACGGTCCACATCGGCCCGGCCCGGACGGCTCCGCGTGACGCGGTCGCCGCGTACGACCCGGCGACCGGACAACTCACCGCCCTGCGTCAGGGCACGGCAACCTTGACGGTGACCGTCAACGCCGTCACCACGACAGCGACGGTCACCGTGTCCTGACCCGACCCGATCCTGCCCCTCCCACCCGGCCACCGGCCCGCCAGGCCGGCCGGTCTGAGCGGCACCTCTCCAACACTCGCGGCCACATAAGCCCCCGGAGGCCGCGAGTCTTGAAGAGTTGCGCCAGGAGGGAGGCCGGGCTGGTCAGGGGATGAGGTCGGTGACGGGGATGGCGGCCCAGTCGAGGCGGGGGACGGAGATGACGTCGCCGGGGTGGAACACGCCGGTGGACTCGTACACGTCGGTCTCGTCCAGCTGGTAGGTGTGCACCACGAGTTCGGGCAGCGGCTCGATGCGCCAGTAGCAGGGGATGCCCGCGTCGGCGTACTCGGCGTGTTTGTGCTTGCGGTCGGCGGTCTGCGTGCCGGGGCTGACGATCTCGACGGCCAGCAGCACGACCTTGGGCGGGAAGCTGAACCAGTCGAGGTTCACCGCGTCCCGGCGTACGACCAGCACGTCGGGGTTGCGCCGGTGGTCGTCGGCGAGGCGGATCTCCTGCTCGTGCAGCGCGGTCAGGTGCTCCGGGCACCGGCGGAGCAGGCTGGTCACGAGCCTCATCATGACGATCTGATGCCGGGCTGTCGGGGGAGTCATGACGTGCAGCACTCCGTCCACGAGCTCGATCCGGGGATCCGGGGGCAGGGCGTCGTACTCGTCAGGGGTGACCGTCACCGCGCTGGGCAGCGTGATGTGCGCCCCGTCCTGGGCGACCTTCGGCAACGGCCTGGTCATCTCGTCCTCTCACACCGACATCTGTCCATCAATGTTAAGAAGGGCACCTTCCTCTACCAATAGCGATGGCAAGGTGCCCTTCCTTCGGGCGGGGAGATTTGTCCGGATGGCGAGGTGGGTCAGAAGTTGCCCTCGGCGACCTGGAAGACGGTGAGGCCCAGGTCGCGCCACATGCGCACGACCTGGTTGCGGTCGTCGAGGACGGCCACGACGTACCAGGCGTGGCGGATGTCGTGCTCGAAGATCTCGCGCTTGACCACGGAGTCCTTGCGCTGGTCACCGGTGACGCGCATGTGCAGCGCCGCGTACGGGACGCCGACGTGCTGGTCCAGCCAGGCGGCGGTGGACTCGCGGCAGGCGTCGACGCGGCCGGAGCAGTAGACGATCGCGTGGCCCGCGGCGTGCAGGGCGCGGACCGCGTCGATCACCGGCTGGTGCGGCAGGTCGAGGTGGACGCGGGTGTGGTCGTACGGGCTGCGGTCGCCCATCAGCGCCACCGTGCCGTCGAGGTCCACCAGCACCGCCCGGGGCAGCTCCGGGTTCGGCTCGTAGACCAGGCGCGGACCGGGCGACGGCAGCACGAGCGGCTCGCGGTGGCCGGCGAGGTAACGCTCGTGAAAGCGCTCGATGACCTCGGCGCCGACCCGCTCGGCCTCGGGCCGGGCCGCGTCGCGCTCCAGGCAGACGGCCAGCGGCACGTCGGTGAAGTCGCGAAGTACGACCCGCGCGCCGCAGTCGACGGCGAGGTCGGCCAGCTCGCGTACGACCCGGGCGCGCAGGTTGGTGTCGTCGCAGATCACGTCCGCGCCCGCCTTCAGCAGCGCCTCGACCTGCGCCCGCTGCGCCACGGTGACCTGCCGCTCCGCCCAGCCCTCACCGAGGTTGCCGCCGTGCAGCATGCGCCGCAGGTCGTCGCGGTTGACCCGGACGCCGGGCTGGTCCTTGGCCCAGGTGGTCTTGCCCGAGCCGGGCAGGCCGCGGGTGATGGTGAGGGTGGGCATCGCGTCTGGCTCCCGTCGTGGTCATTCATCGTCGAAGGTACGGCCGTGCGGTCGCTCGTCGCCGTCGGGCTTGAGCGCCTCCCACAACTGCCGCCGGTACGGCTTGCCGTCCAGGTGCGCGAACAGGTAGCCGCGCAGCGGATGCCGCCCCGCGATCATGGCGTAGTCCTTGCGCGCCCAGCCCTCGGGCAGGCCCTCCATGATCTCGTCGTGCGCCTGTGCCACCTGCTTCTCCAGGTCGGCCAGGCCGGTGGTGAGGCGGGTGGCCAGCTCGGTGACCCAGCCGTGGAACTCGTCGGGCAGCGGCTCGGCGATCTCGGCGACCGTCGCGCCCTCGCCCAGCGCCGCCCATACGCCGCGGGCGCTCAGGCCGGTGACGATGCGGTGCAGGTGCACGTACTCCTCGTACTTGATCTTCACGCGGGCGTCCGTGGCGAGCGCGTGCACGACCAGGCCTTCGCGGCCCGGCCGGGCCGGTGCGGCCAGCGCCTGCCCGAACGTCGGGTACGCGAACGTCTCCACCACCGGGCCGGGCCAGTCGGCGACCGCGCTCGGCGGGAACGACCGGCCGGTCGCGATCTCCACCGCGCCCAGCAGCATCAGGTCGTTCATGCCGCCGTAGTCGACCACGATCCGGTTGCCCGGGTAGATGATCTCCGCGAGCACGGTCAGCCCCGCCGGGGGCGCCCAGTGCGGGTAGCGCCCGCGCAGCAGCGCCGTCGCGTGGCGGGCCTGATCCGAGGCGAACGAGCCGCGGGTGGCCACCGCCGGGCCGTCCGGGGTGGGGTAGACGATGCCCAGCGAGCCGTCGGCCTTGTCGGTCACCACCACCGGCTCGTCCAGGGCGATCACGGCCGCGCCCGGCTGCCCGTGGTTGAAGAACTTGACCAGGGGCCGCGCCAGCACGGTCCCCTCCGCATCACTGATCAATCCACGGCACGCGAGTGTCACCTCGTCCCAGAGGTTCGCGTACGTGCACTTCTCCGTGTAGTTGTAGATCGTGAGCGGCAGCTCCGGGTGGGTCTGCGCGCGGACGAGCCCCTCGGCCATGGCGTGGGCCAGGGCTCCGGGCGGGAAGATAGCGGCGAGGGTCGTTGTTGTGGTGGGGGACATGGCCGGTGACGCTACGAGACTTCCTCGCGAAACGCAGCCGAGTTAGCCGCTGCAGATCGCGAACGAGGTGGATGGCATACTGGTCAGTCGGCCACCGGGACTGGTTCACGCCCGAGCCGTCCGGACGTGCGTCCGGCGGTGTTGACAGCGACCCAGCGCCCATGAAAACGAAAGGACCGTGACTATGAAGTCCGGTATTCACCCGCAGTACAACGAGACCACCGTCACCTGCTCCTGTGGCAGCACCTTCACCACCCGCAGCACCGCCAAGGGCGGTTCGATCCACGCTGAGACCTGCAGCGCCTGCCACCCGTTCTACACGGGCAAGCAGCGCGTCATGGACACGGCGGGCCGGGTGGCCAAGTTCCAGGCCAAGTACGCCAAGGTCGCCAAGAAGGACGCCAAGTAGCTGTCGTGACGACGCCCGCTCCGTGTGTACGGAGCGGGCGTTGTGCTGTTGCAGGTCGTACCGCTGTCGAGTGAGGATTCGGACATGAGTAACGAACGGCTCACCGCGCTGCTGGCCGAGTACGCGGAGCTGGAGGCGCGGCTGGCGGATCCATCGATCCACGCTGACCAGGCCGCGGCGCGCAAGGTGGGGCGGCGCTTCGCCGAACTCACCCCGATCCACAAGACGGCGCACGAGCTGGACGCAGCCCGGGCCGATCTGGAGGCCGCGCGCGAGCTGGCCTCGATCGACCCCGACTTCGCGGCCGAGGCGGCGAGCATGGAGCAGCGCCTGCCGGAGCTGGAGGAGAAGCTCGCCGAGCTGCTCGCCCCGCGCGACCCCAACGACGCCAAGGACGTGATCCTGGAGATCAAGTCCGGCGAGGGCGGCGAGGAGTCCGCGCTGTTCGCGGGCGACCTGCTGCGCATGTACCTGCGCTACGCCGAGCGCCGCGGCTGGATCACCGAGGTCCTCGACTCCCAGGACTCCGACCTCGGCGGCGTCAAGGACGTCTCCGTCGCCATCAAGACCCGCGGCGTCCCCGACGGCGGCAACGGCGTCTGGTCCCGCCTGAAGTGGGAGGGCGGCGTGCACCGCGTGCAGCGCGTCCCCGCCACCGAGTCCCAGGGCCGCATCCACACCTCCGCCGCGGGCGTCCTGGTCATGCCCGAAGCCGAGGACACCGAGGTCGAGATCGACACCGGTGACCTGCGCATCGACGTCTACCGCTCGCAGGGCGCCGGCGGCCAGTCCGTCAACACCACCGACTCGGCCGTGCGCATCACCCACATCCCCACCGGCACCGTCGTGACCTGCCAGAACGAGCGTTCCCAACTCCAGAACAAGGACAAGGCGATGCGCATGCTGCGGTCCAAGCTCGCGCAGCTCGCCGAGGAACAGGCCCTCGCCGCCGCCGCGGACGCCCGCAAGGCCCAGATCCGCACGGTCGACCGCTCCGAGCGCATCCGCACCTACAACTACCCCCAGAACCGCCTGACCGATCACCGCATCGGCTACACGGCGTACAACCTCGACCTGGCCATCGGCGGCGACATGGACGGCGTCCTCGAAGCCCTCACCACCGCCGACCGCGCCGCCCGCCTGGCCGGCGAAACCGAACTCTCCCGCGCCTGACCCCGAGATCGCGACGATCTTGCGTGAACTGTGGGTATGACACGGGCAAAAGACCCGTATCCCCAACCGTTCGCGCAAGATCATCGCGATCTTGGGGTCAGTGGCCCGCGGAGTCGTAGCGGCGTAGGCCCTGGCGGAAGATGAGGCGGGCCAGGTAGACGCAGTAGACGGCGACCAGGGGCGTCAGCAGGCCGATCCAGGCGGATTCCTTGCCCAGCAGCCAGGAGGCGGGGAAGAAGCTGATGAAGGCGTACGGGACCAGGACGGTGAAGGTCGCGCGCACCGCGACGCCGTAGATGCTGAGCGGGTACTTGGCCATGTCGCCGGTGCGGATGAGGGTCATCGCGAAGACGGGGTGGTTGCCGCCGACCCAGAACGACGCCGCGTTGCCGAGCACGATCAGCGACAGCAGGATGGTGGCGCTGGCGGCCAGCAGGAGCAGCGCGCCGCCGATCCGGGCGGGGCTCCAGGCGATGTCGGAGTTGGCCAGGCCATAGCCGATCATCGCGCCGCCGCCGATGAGGTCGCCGACGCCGTGCATGCCGATGCCCGCGCTGACCACCTGGACCAGCACCGGGGCGGGCCGGATCAGCGGGTAGTCCAGCTCACCGTGGTTGATCTTCCCGGCGAGCCGCCAGGTGCCCTCGAAGAAGAGCGGCCCGAGGCCGTTGACGAAGCCGTACGTCCCGGCGAGCAGCACCGCCTCCGGGAACGACCAGCCGTTCAGGGCGGGCACGTGGCTGAAGACGGCGCTCAGGAAGATCAGATTGAGCACCTGGAACAGCAGCCCGGCGACGACGAGGATCCAGAAGTCGGCCTCGTACTCCAGCACCGCGCGCAGGTGCGCGCCTAGGCTGCGCCGGTAGATCCGCAGCGTGCGACGCACATCAGCCTCCGTGAACGGTGAGGGCGCGCAGCGCGCGCCGGAAGACGAGCCGGGCGCCCCACCACAGCACCAGCACCCAGGCGGCCTGCACGGCCAGCAGCCGCAGCGCCTCCCAGCCGGTGGCCTGGCCCAGGTAGAGCGCGGCGGGGGTGGCGGTGATGCTGGCGAACGGCAGCACCGCCGCAGGGCCGGCCAGCCACGCCGGCAGCAGCGCCAGCGGGATCAGCGCGCCGGAGAACAGGGTGACGATGGCGTCCTTGGCCCACGAGACGCCCATGAAGTTCTGCGTCCAGAAGCAGGCCATCGTGGTGATGTACGCGATCGCGAACTTCAGCGGAGCCACCAGCAGGAAGCTCGCGGCGAACAGCAGCGCCTGCGCCGGGCCGGGCACGACGAGGCCGCCGGTGAAGGTCACGATCGCCGTCGCGGCGATCGTGATCGCGATGAACTCCGTGGCCAGCCCGCCCATGTGCTCGCTGAACCGGGCCCACTGGTAGTCCAGCGGCTTGGTCAGGTCGGTGGCCACGTGGCCCTCGAGGATGCGCCCCGCCATCCACCAGTCGCCGTACGCCGAGCCGATCGCGCCCGTCGCCCAGCCGATCAGCAGATACGCCTTCATCTGGTCCCAGTCGTAGCCGCCGATCTCGCCCTGCGACAGCAGCGCGTGCCACACCGCGAGCGAGCCGGCCAGGAAGGTCGCGCCGCCGATCCACAGGATCAGCGAGTTGAGCCGGTAGGTGAGGATGCGGCGCGTCGACATCCGCAGCAGCCCCCAATAGGGCCTCATGCCCTCTCCCCGCTGCGCTCGGCGGCGTCGCGAGCCGGACCGGGCTCCGGTATCCGCAGCAGCTCCCCGGCGTAGACCTTGCGCACCACGTCCTCGATCGCCGGCTCGTCCAGGTGCAGCTCACCGACCTCGACGACGTCGAGCACCCCGGCGATGATCTGCCCGGCGGTGTGGGTGAACCGGTCGAAGGTGACGGTGACCTCGGTCGGGGCGTCGCCCGCGACGACCTCCACGTCGGGCAGCCGCTCGGCGAGCTTCTCCACCGGCGTCGGCTCGGCCAGTTGCAGGCGCATCCGGCGTACCCGCGCGAAGCGGTCCTTCATCTGCGCCAGCGGACCGTCGAAGATCTTGCGGCCCTCGTCGATGATGACGATCCGCTCGCACACGTCCTCGATGTCGCCCAGGTCGTGCGTGGTCAGCATCAGCGTCGTGCCGTCCTGGCGCAGCTCGCGCAGGAACTGCCGGACCCGGTCCTTGACCGAGATGTCGAGCCCGATGGTCGGCTCGTCCAAGTAGACGATCTTCGGCTGGTGCAGCAGCGCGGCGGCCAGGTCGGCGCGCATACGCTGGCCCAGCGACAGCTTGCGGGCCACCACCGGCAGCAGGTCGGCCAGGCCGAGCACGTCGTCGAGGCGCTCCAGGCGCTGCTTGTAGAAGGCGGGGCTCAGGTCGTACATGTCGCGCAGCAGGGCCAGCGACTCGCGTACCGGCAGGTCCCACCACAGCTGGGTGCGCTGGCCGAACAGCACGCCGATGTTGCGGGCGTTGACCATGCGATCGGTGTGCGGCTCGGCCCCGGCCACCCGCACCGTGCCCGACGTCGGCACCAGGATGCCGGTGAGCAGCTTGATCGTGGTCGACTTGCCCGCGCCGTTGGGCCCGACGTACGCCACGGACTCGCCGGCCTCGATGGACAGGTCGATGCCGTCCACCGCCCGGAACTCCTTGAAGCGCCGTTGCACCAAGTGTTTCAGCGAGCCGCGAAGACCCGGATCCTTCTCGGGCCGACGGAAGATCTTCGTCAGCCCCTGGGCCTCCACCAATGACATGCCGCGACCCTCTCAGCGCGCTCGCCGGGGGGTCAACCGGATTCTCGCGCCCCGGCCGTTACCGTGATCGGGTGCCCGCCCTCTCCGCCCAGCTCCGCTCCGCCGCGTCCCGGCTCGCCGCGGCCGGGCTGGACTCGCCCCGGGTGGAGGCGGAGCTGCTGGCCGCGTACGTGCTGGGGGTGGCCCGCGGCCGGCTCCTGCTGATCGACTCGGTCACCGAACCGCAGGCCGAGGCGCTCGACGAGCTGGTGACCCGCCGCGCGTCGCGGGTGCCGCTGCAGCACCTGACCGGCACCGCCCCGTTCCTCGACCGCGAGCTGCTGGTCGGGCCCGGCGTCTTCATCCCGCGCCCCGAGACCGAGCTGCTGGCCCGGTGGGGGATCGAGTCCCTGCACGGCGTCGCCGAGCCGGTGGTGCTGGACCTGTGCAGCGGATCCGGCGCGCTGGCCGTCGCGCTGGCCGACGCGCGTCCCGACGCGACCGTGTACGCCGTCGAACGCAGCGACGACGCCCTGCCCTGGCTGCGCCGCAACACCGCCGGGACGCAGGTCGAGGTGATCCCGGGCGACGTCCGCGACGTGCCGCTGCCCGCCCCTGTCGACCTGGTCCTGTGCAACCCGCCCTACGTGCCCCTCTCGGCGCCGGTGCCGCCCGAGGTCGGCCACGACCCCGCCGAGGCGGTCTTCTCCGGCGAGCACGGCCTCGACCTCATCCCCGTGATCATCGCCCGCGCGGCCGAGGTCCTCGGCGACGGCGGCCGCCTCGGCATCGAACACGACGACACCCATACCCCCGCCATGGCCGCCCTGCTCGCCGGCTGGCGCGACGTGACCACCCACCCCGACCTCGCCGGCCGCCCCCGCTTCACCACCGCCCAGAAGTAAGGAAGGGCGCCTTCACATCGCCATGGGTAGAGGAAGGGCACCTTCTTAACCTCTCCGCCCCCTGCTCGTGCCACGCGACGGTCCGCGGCGGAGGCGGCCGGGGCTGATCGCCCGCCGCGGCGCGTCAAGATCGCTCAACTTGCCCGGCACCTGTGCGTATCTTGAGGTGGCATGCGCCCATGTGCCAGGCAAGTCGGGCGATCTTGAGCCGCCGCGGCGGGCACTGCCGGGATCCGGCGGACCTGCTGTCCGGTGGGTGGGAGCCGTGTGTGCCGGATGCGAACAGCGCATGACAGACTGGCTCACCGTGAGGCTCTACGACTGCCGCAACGTCATCGAACGTGACCGCGGGATCCAGGCCGCGATCGACGCCGTATCCAGTGGCGACCTTGTGGTCCTGCCGACCGACACGGTGTACGGCATCGGCGCCGACGCCTTCAAGCCCTGGGCGGTGACCAACCTGCTCAGCGCCAAGGGGCGGGGCCGGCACATGCCGCCGCCGGTGCTGGTCGGCTCCCGGCACACGCTGGACGGACTCGTGATGCGGCTGCCGTCGGTGGCCCGCGACCTGGTCGAGGCCTTCTGGCCGGGAGCGCTGACCATCGTCGTCGAGCAGGCGCCGAGCCTGCAGTGGGACCTCGGCGAGACCGGCGGCACGGTGGCCGTACGCATGCCGCTGCACCCCGTCGCGCTGGAGGTGCTGCGCAAGACCGGCCCGATGGCCGTCTCCTCGGCGAACCTCACCGGCCAGGCCGCGGCGCTCACCGCCGAGCAGGCCCGCGACCAGCTCAGCTACAAGGTCAGCGTGTACCTGGAGGCGGGGGAGTGCCCCAGCCCGGTCCCGTCGACCATCGTGGACGTCACCGGCGACCGCCCGCGGGTGCTGCGCGCCGGCGCGATCAGCCTCGACCAGCTGCGTGAGGTCGCCACCGACATCCAAGGCCCCGAGGAGTCGTGATGGCGCCGTTCACGGTCCTGCACGTGTGCATGGGCAACATCTGCCGCTCGCCGATGGCCGAGCGCTTGCTGGCGCTGGCGGTCACCGAGCAGGCCGGACCGGTGGGCGCCGACCTGGTGCTGTCGCACTCCGCCGGCACCGGCGGCTGGCACGAGGGCGAGGAGATGAACCCGCCCGCGGCCCGCCAGGTGCGCTCGCGCGGCGGCTCGCCCGACGACTTCAGCGCCCGCAAGCTGCGCGCCGAGCACATCGAAGCCGCCGATCTGATCCTCACCGCGACCGCCGACCAGTACGACTACGTGGTCGCGCTGCGCCCCGACGCCGCCGACCGCACCTTCGTGCTCGGCGAGTTCGGCCGCCTGCTGCCCTCCGTCGACCCGTCGACCCTGCCGGCCGTCGCCGACCGCACCCCCGACGCGGTCTACGAACGCGGGGTGGCCCTGGTCGCCGCCGTCGCCGCCGCCCGCAACGGCGAGCCGGCCCAGGCCAAGGACGACCTCGACGACCCGTGGGGCCGCGGTGACCAGGTCTTCGCCCGCGTCGGCGACGAGATCCAGTCCACCGTCCTGCCCCTCACCGCGGTCCTCCTCCCACCCCTCCCGTGACCGACCCCACGCCCCCACCTGGTTGATCATGAACCTGTGGCACGGTTGGTCGGCGTGTCGTTGGCACAACATCCTGATGACCTTGAGGCGTGAATGCTCGGTAAGCGGCTGAAGTTCCTGCCGTTCATGCTCGGTGTGACCGCGGCGGTGGCCGTGGTGGCGCCGCTGGTGGCGTACCTCACCGTCGGCTCGCAGGCCGCGGTCGGCGTGCTGGCGGGCGTGGCCCTGGTCGCGGCCAGCTACCTGCTGTCCAGCTTCGTGATCGCCTGGGCGGACTCGATCAACCCGAAGATGGTGCTGTCGGTCGGTTTGCTGATGTACGGCGTCAAGTTCACCGTGCTGTTCCTGGTGCTCGCCGTGATCGCCAAGTCGGGCTGGGCCGGGCTCAAGCCGATGGCCATCGGCATCGGCATCGCCGCGATCGCGTGGACCATCGGCCACGGCTGGTGGCTCTGGCACGCCAAGATCCCCTACATCGACGAGCCCGAGAAGTAGCTGATCATGAACTTGTGGCCGAGACACACCGTCGAGCCGTGCCATAAGTTCATGATCAACGCGGCAAGTCCCCGCTAGCCGAAGATGGGTGGGCGGCAGGGGTCTTTGACGGCGCCGGAGATGAGGTTGTCGCCCTCGGTGTCCTTGCGGGAGGTGCGGGACCAGTCGACCACGGTGCGGAAGGTGCCGGAGCGGCAGCTGATGGTCAGGTCCTTGGTCTGATACTTGAGCTCGGCGGCGTAGGTGGCCTTGCCTTTGAGGGTGTGTGTGCGGGAGGCCACACTGCGCCATACGTCACCGTCGCGGCGCTCAAGTTTGATCTTCAAGACGAGCTTCTCGGCGCCCGGCGTGGCGCAGCGGTAGCGGACGCTCCCGGCGAAGTTGTCCCGGTCCTCGTCGGCCTTCGGACCATCGACGATGACCGTGCAGTGCACTGGCTTGGTCGATTCCTTGTCGTCGTTGCCCCGCGGCTCACAACCGCTGCTCAACGCTGTGAGCAGTACGAAAACTACG
Organism: Catellatospora vulcania; assembly: GCF_009720385.1. Lineage (GTDB taxonomy): Bacteria > Actinomycetota > Actinomycetes > Mycobacteriales > Micromonosporaceae > Catellatospora > Catellatospora vulcania. Next base: position 112,216 of record NZ_WARX01000001.1, read on the forward strand.
GGTATCGTGAGCTTGCGCATCGCCGCACCGCCGTGGGGGAGAACGGAAGGGTTCTCTCCATCTCAGCGGTTCGACGCGGTTAAATCAACATCGATCTCATTGTGATGGAAGATGACGCAGCGCCGACCTGGTGATGAACATCGCTCGCGTACGGGGGGTGCGTCGGCCGCTGCAGGGGGTGGCTGATATTGTTCGCCCCGTCATGGCCGATGACCAGCCTCCGAAGCGCCCTCACGCAGAGGGCGCCGATGCGGGTTGGGCGGCCATCGGGTATCTCCTCGGCGGAATGATGGTCTGGGGAGGGGTCGGGTGGCTCATCGATAAGTGGCTGGGACTCCCCAACGTCGGGCTGTTGATCGGTTTGATCGGCGGCGCGGCCGCCGGGGTCTATCTGACCGTGAAAAGACTGGACGGGTGACCGTGCCCGATCGACGGAGGATGACAGGTTGATTACGCAGCCGGGTTTCCTTGCCTCGGAGTTTCCTCCTGGCGTGGATGTCTTCGACTACAAGTCCCTGATCCCGTCGCTCGAAGACAGCATGTGGGGCGGGGCGTTCACGAAGCTGAGCCTCCTGGTCTGGATGGCGGTCGCCATCGTGATCATCTTCTTCCTGGTGACGTACCGCAACCCCACGCTGGTGCCGACCAAGAAGCAGTGGCTCGCCGAGTCCGTCTACGGCGTGGTGCGCAACAACATCGCCACCGACATCATCGGCCCGCAGGGCGTGCGCTTCGCGCCGTACCTGGCGACGATCTTCTGCTTCGTCTTCGTGACGAACCTGTGGAGCATCGTGCCGTTCGCGCAGATCTCGCCGAACTCGCACCTGGCCTTCCCGGTCGTGCTCGCCGTGCTCACCTGGTTCGTCTACATCGGCCTGGGCATCAAGAAGCACGGCGTGCTGGGCTACCTCAAGCACTCCACGGTGCAGCCGGGCGTGCCGTGGTGGGTGCACCCGATCCTGGTTCCGATCGAGTTCCTCTCGAACCTGATCCTGCGCCCGATCACGCTGGCCGTCCGTCTCTTCGCGAACATGTTCGCCGGCCACATGATCCTGCTGGTGTTCACCCTCGGTGGCGTGGCGCTGTGGAACGCGGGCCCGCTGCTGCTCAAGCCCGCCGCGTTCGGCAGCTGGGCGTTCGCCATCGTGATGACGCTGTTCGAGCTGTTCATCCTGAGCCTGCAGGCGTACGTGTTCACCCTGCTCTCGGCGACGTACTTCCAGAGCTCGATCGCCGACGAGCACTGAGTTCCGGCGCACCGAGACACTCGCGCCCCTCCGGCGCGACACACCCTGGCTTTTCGATCCACAACTGAAGATCGTTCATACCTGTAACCAAAAAACGTGCGCGTGACTGGCACGCGTCCTACTCAGGAGGAAACCAACATGACCGGCAGCCTTAACGTCATCGGCTACGGCATCGCCGCGCTGGGCCCGGGTATCGGCGTGGGTCTGGTCTTCGCCGCCTACATCCAGGCGACCGCCCGTCAGCCCGAGAGCGCCGGCCTGACCCGCACCTACATGTTCATGGGCTTCGCCGTTGTCGAGGCGCTCGCCCTGCTGGGCCTCGTGCTCGCGTTCGCCCTCAGCTAAGCCGGGTCCCGAGCGCCGAGACGATCCGGTGACCGGTCCACGACGACCGGTCACCGCCGAAGGGGAGTGACCTATGTACATCGCACAAGAGGCGCCTGGCGCGCCCGCGGAGCACGCGGAATACAACGTGCTCGGCGTGCCGCTGGCCGAGGTGATCGTCGGCCTCATCGCTTTCGGCGTCCTGCTGTTCGTGCTGACCAAGTTCGTGTTCCCGCGTATGGAGAGCATGTTCCAGCAGCGCGTCGAGGCCATCGAGGGTGGACTCGTCAAGGCGGAGAAGGCTCAGGCCGAGGCCGCCGCCCTGCTGTCGCAGTACAAGGCGCAGCTGGCCGAGGCTCGCACGGAGGCCGCGCGCATCCGTGACGAGGCCCGTGCCGACGCCGAGGGCATCCGTGCCGACGTGCTGGGCAAGGCTCGCGAGGAGTCCGACCGCATCATCGCGGCCGGTCGCGAGCAGCTGGCCGGCGAGCGGGCGAGCATCGTCCGTGAGCTGCGCGGCGAGATGGGCGCGCTGGCGGTCAGCCTGGCCGGCAAGATCGTTGGCGAGTCGCTGGAGGACGAGGCCCGTCGTCGTGGCACCGTCGAGCGCGCGCTCGCGGACCTCGAGAGCGCCGGAGCCCGCTGATGCAGGCGGCAAGCCGAGAGTCGTACGCCGCTGCGCGGGCGGCGCTGGAGGCCTCCGCAGGAGGCGCCGGTGCCGCCGCCACGGCGGTGACGGCGCAGGAGCTGCTGTCCTTCGCGGACCTGCTGGGCCGCGAGCCGCGGCTGCGCCGCGCGCTGTCCGACCCCTCCCGTCCGGGCGAGCAGCGCGGCGAGCTTGCCGCGAGCCTGCTGCAGGGCAAGGTCGGCCAGGGTGCCATCGACCTCGTCAAGGTGCTCGCGTCGGGCCGCTGGTCGGCCGCGTCGGAGCTGCTGGAGGCCGCTGAGCGGCTCGGTGTCGACGCCCTGCTGGCCTCGGCCGAGCAGTCCGGCGACCTGAACGAGGTCGAGGACGAGCTGTTCCGCTTCGGGCAGATCGTCGACGGCGACCCGCAGCTGGCCGCCACGATCGGCGAGTTCGTCGTGCCGGTGGCGCGCCGGGCCGAGCTGGTCCGGGGCCTGCTGCAGGGCAAGGCGAAGCCGGTGACGGTGACGCTGGCGGAGCTGGCGGTGCGGGGCTTCGGCGGCCGCTCGTTCGGCAACGGCATCACCCGCCTGGTGGAGCTGGCCGCGGAGCGCCGCGAGGCGCAGGTCGCCTACGTCACGGTCGCGGAGTCGCTGACCGAGGCGGAGGAGGCCCGGCTGGCCTCGTCCCTGTCCGCCATCTACGGCCGTCAGGTCTCGGTGAAGGTAACCGTCGACCCCGCGGTGCTGGGTGGGCTGCGCGTGCAGGTCGGCAGCGACCTCTACGACGGCACCATCGCACGGCGGCTGGCCGCAGTCCGCAACGCGCTCGCCGGAAAGTGAGCGCCGGAGGGCCGGCTGACGCCTGGATGCGCCGCTTGAGCGGTGGCGCGCCGGGACGAACCGCACTCCGTGAGAACCGCAACCGAACCTGACTTTTGACAGTCACGACACCCGTTAGGAAGCTGAGGATGGCCGAGCTGACCATCTCGTCCGAGGAGATCCGTGGAGCGCTTGAGCGTTTCGTCTCCTCGTACGCGCCCGAGATCTCCCGCGAGGAGGTCGGCGTCGTCACCGAGGCCGGTGACGGCATCGCCAAGGTGGAGGGTCTCCCCTCGACCATGGCCAACGAGCTGCTGGAGTTCGCGGACGGCACCCTGGGTGTCGCGCTGAACCTCGACGTCCGCGAGATCGGTGTCGTCGTTCTGGGTGCCTTCGAGGGCATCGAGGAGGGCCAGCCGGTCAAGCGCACCGGCCGGGTTCTCTCCGTGCCGGTGGGCGACAAGTTCCTGGGCCGCGTGGTGAACCCGCTGGGTGCGCCGATCGACGGCCTGGGCGAGATCGCCAACGAGGGCTTCCGTGAGCTGGAGCTGCAGGCCCCGAACGTGATGGTCCGCAAGTCGGTGCACGAGCCCCTGGCGACCGGCATCAAGGCCATCGACGCGATGACCCCGATCGGCCGTGGCCAGCGTCAGCTGATCATCGGTGACCGCAAGACCGGCAAGACCTCGGTCGCGCTGGACGCGATCATCAACCAGCGTGACAACTGGAAGTCCGGCGACCCGGTCAAGCAGGTGCGCTGCATCTACGTGGCCATCGGTCAGAAGGCCTCCACCATCGCGTCGGTCAAGGGCACGCTCGAGGCGGCGGGCGCGATGGAGTACACCACCATCGTCGCGTCGCCGGCCTCGGACCCGGCCGGCTTCAAGTACCTGTCGCCGTACGCCGGCTCGGCCATCGGCCAGCACTGGATGTACGCCGGCAAGCACGTTCTGATCGTCTTCGACGACCTGAGCAAGCAGGCCGAGGCCTACCGTGCCGTGTCGCTGCTGCTGCGCCGCCCGCCGGGCCGTGAGGCCTACCCGGGTGACGTCTTCTACCTGCACTCGCGTCTGCTGGAGCGCTGCGCGAAGCTGTCGGACGAGCTGGGCGCGGGCTCGATGACCGGTCTGCCGATCATCGAGACGAAGGCCGGCGACATCTCGGCGTTCATCCCGACCAACGTCATCTCCATCACCGACGGGCAGATCTTCCTCGAGGAGTCCCTGTTCAACTCGGGTGTGCGTCCGGCCATCAACGTCGGCACGTCGGTCTCCCGGGTCGGTGGCTCGGCGCAGACCAAGCCGATGCGCAAGGTCTCCGGCCGCCTGCGTCTGGACCTGGCCCAGTACCGCGAGCTGGAGTCGTTCGCGGCTTTCGCCTCGGACCTGGACAAGACCTCGCTGGCCCAGCTGGAGAAGGGCGGCCGGCTGGTCGAGCTGCTCAAGCAGCAGAACTTCTCGCCGTACCCGATGGAGGAGCAGGCCGTCTCGATCTGGTCCGGCACCGAGGGCAAGCTCGACGACATCCCGATCTCCGACGTGCGCCGCTTCGAGGCCGAGTTCCTGCAGCACCTGCGCAGCTCGCACAGCGACGTGCTGAAGACGATCGCGTCCGGCACCTGGGACGACGACGTCGCAGCCAAGCTCGACACCCTGATCACCGAGTTCAAGAAGGGCTTCCTGCCCGTCGAGGACCAGGCGATCGTGGACGTCGACGCCGACGCGCTCGAGGGCGACGAGAAGACCGAGACCGTCACCCGCATCGTGGCTGAGAAGAAGTAGCCATGGCCGGGCAGGTACGAGTTCTCCGTCGGCGGATCAAGGCGACCCGCTCGACGAAGAAGATCACCAAGGCGATGGAGCTGGTCGCGACCAGCCGCATCGCCAAGGCTCAGGACCGTGTCGCGGCGTCGCTGCCCTATGCGAACGCCATCACCGGCGTGCTCACCGCGCTGGCCTCGAACACCAACGCCCAGCACCCGCTGCTGGTCCCGCGTGACCCGGAGCACCGGGCCGGCGTGCTGCTCATCACGAGCGACCGCGGCCTGTGCGGCGGTTACAACGCCAACGCGATCAAGCTCACCGAGCAGCTGATCTCGCGGCTCAAGGCGCAGGGCAAGCAGGTGGCGCTGTACGTGATCGGCCGCAAGGGGATCACCTACTACACCTACCGCGGGCGCGAGCTCGCCGGTAGCTGGAGCGGGTTCTCCGAGCAGCCGCGGTTCGAGGACGCGCGCCGGGTCGGCGAGCTGCTGATCCAGGCGTTCGTGCACGGCGCGGACGACGGTGCGGACCACGCGGGTGACGACGGCGTGCTGGGCGTGGACGAGTTGCACATCGTCTACACCGAGTTCAAGTCGCTCATCAGCCAGAACGCCTCGACGAAGATCTTCGCGCCGATGCAGGTCGAGGAGCGCGAGGGCAACAAGGGCGAGCTGCTGCCCGCGTACGACTTCGAGCCGAACGCGGAAGAGCTGCTGGACGCGCTGCTGCCGAAGTACATCAACACGCGGATCTACGCGGCGTTGCTGGACTCGGCGGCCAGTGAGTCGGCGTCGCGCCGCCGGGCGATGAAGAGCGCCACGGACAACGCCGAAGAAATGATCAAGTCGCTGACGCGGGAGATGAACTCCGCCCGCCAGGCCGCGATCACCCAGGAAATCAGCGAGATCGTCGGCGGCGCGAACGCGCTGGCGGCGGCGGGGAGTGAATGATGACCACTGCTACTGACACCAAGGCGGGCGTCGGTCGAGTCGTCCGGGTCATCGGCCCGGTCGTCGACGTCGAGTTCCCGCGCGACGCGATGCCTGAGATCTTCAACGCGCTCAAGGTCAACGTTACCCTGAGCGAGGGTGAGCGCACGCTGACCCTGGAGGTCTCCAACCACCTCGGCGGCAACGTCGTGCGTGCCATCTCGATGCAGCCGACCGACGGTATGGTCCGCGGCGCGAAGGTGACCGACACGGGTGCCCCGATCAGCGTGCCGGTCGGCGACGCCACCAAGGGCAAGGTGTTCAACGTCCTCGGCGAGTGCCTGAACCTGGAGAAGGGTCAGACGCTCGAGGTTTCCGAGCGCTGGCCGATCCACCGCAAGCCTCCGGCGTTCGCCGAGCTGGAGCCGAAGACCGAGATGCTGGAGACCGGCGTCAAGGTGATCGACCTGCTGGCCCCGTACGTCAAGGGCGGCAAGATCGGTCTGTTCGGCGGCGCGGGCGTGGGCAAGACGGTGCTCATCCAGGAGATGATCATCCGCGTTGCCCGTAACTTCGGTGGTACGTCCGTCTTCGCGGGCGTCGGTGAGCGCACCCGTGAGGGCAACGACCTCATCGCCGAGATGGCCGAGGCCAACGTGCTGGGCGACACCGCCCTGGTGTTCGGCCAGATGGACGAGCCCCCGGGCACCCGTCTGCGGGTCGCGCTGTCCGCGCTGACCATGGCCGAGTACTTCCGCGACGTGCAGAAGCAGGAGGTGCTGCTCTTCATCGACAACATCTTCCGCTTCACGCAGGCCGGTTCCGAGGTGTCCACCCTGCTCGGCCGTATGCCGAGCGCCGTGGGTTACCAGCCGACCCTCGCCGACGAGATGGGTGAGCTCCAGGAGCGCATCACCTCGGTGCGTGGCCAGGCCATCACCTCGCTGCAGGCCATCTACGTGCCCGCGGACGACTACACCGACCCGGCGCCGGCGACCACCTTCGCCCACCTGGACGCGACCACGAACCTTGAGCGCAAGGTGTCCGACAAGGGCATCTACCCCGCCGTGGACCCGCTGGCCTCGTCCTCGCGAATCCTGGCCCCGGAGTACGTCGGCGCGGAGCACTACGCCGTCGCCACCGAGGTGAAGCGGATCCTGCAGAAGTACAACGACCTGCAGGACATCATCGCCATCCTCGGTATGGACGAGCTCTCCGAGGACGACAAGATCACCGTGGCCCGGGCCCGCCGGATCGAGCGGTTCCTGTCGCAGAACACCTACGCGGCCAAGCAGTTCACCGGTGTCGAGGGTTCGACGGTGCCGGTGAAGGAGACCGTGGAGGCGTTCAAGCGCATCTCCCAGGGCGACTACGACCACGTCCCGGAGCAGGCCTTCTTCATGTGCGGCGGTCTCGACGACCTCGAGAAGAACTACCGCGAGCTGACCAAGTAGGTCGGTTCCGCGAAAAGAGGCCCCTCCCCACCGGGAGGGGCCTCTTTTCGTCATGAGGAGCCTTCGTCGCATCTGCCTCGTTAGCCACATCATGGTGGCGAAACGGTGGCGTGCCGCGGCGCGCTGGGCGCGCTGGAGTGTGCTCGCGGGTACGGCCCTGATGATGCTGAGCGGCGCGTCCCTGGTCACCGTGGACCGTGTGCTCGCGCGCTACGAAGGCGCGATCCACAAGGACGACCTCTTCGGCGACGAGTCGGGCCGAGCGGCGCCGCCCCGCCCGGAGGACATCAAGGGGCCGCTGAACATCCTGCTGGCGGGCATCGACCCGCGGCACGACGACCCGTTCTGGATCCCGCGGGCCGACTCGGTCCTGGTCATGCACATCCCCGCCGGCCTCGACCGCGGCTACCTGTTCTCGCTGCCCCGGGACCTGCTGGTGGCCATCCCGCCGTTCCCCAAGGCCGGCTACGGCGGCAACCCCGCGGACAAGCTCGCGCACGCGATGTACTTCGGCTCGATGGTGCCCGGCGACCGGCGCGCCAACCACGCCCAGGGCTTCGAGTTGCTGGCCGCGACGGTCAGCCAGTACACCGGGATCCCGCGCTTCGACGCGGGGGCGATCATCGACTTCAGCGGGTTCAAGGACGTCATCGACGCGCTCGGCGGGATCGACATGACGGTCGACGAGCGGGTCGCCTCGATCCACCTGGAGCCCGACGGCGACCCCCGGGACCGCGGCGCGAGCAGCACCGGCTACGTGGGCGAGCAGATGGTCTACGAGCCCGGCCTGCGCCACTTCAAGGGCTGGCAGGCACTGGACTACGCCCGGCAGCGCTACGTCACCGGCGGCGACTACGCCCGCCAGCGACACCAGCAGCAACTGGTCCGCGCCATGATCTCCAAGGCGTTCAGCGACGACGTGCTGACCGACCCGCTGAAGATGGACTCGGTGCTGCGCGCGGCCGGGCAGTCGCTCACCTTCAGCGGCCGCGGGCACGGCGTGATCGACTGGGCCTTCGCGCTGCAGGACCTGCGCCCGAGCACCGTGCACATGGTGAAGCTGGCCGGCGGCGGGGTGGGCCGCTACGTCGTAGACAAGGGCAAGGGCGACGACGAGGGCGACGGCGGCGACGACGGGGATGACGGCGGCGACGACGGGGACGACGGCGACGACGACAAGAAGGACGACAAGAAGAAGAAGTCCAAGCCCAAGATGAAGTACCAGTACCAGGGAGAGCAGCTGGACGCGTATTCCCGCCAGTTCCTCGCCTCGGTCGCCGCAGGCTCGGTCGAGAACTTCGTGGCGTTCCATCCCGAAATGCTGGGTAAGTGAGAGTGGCCCGCAGCTCACACTGACCGGTCCTGGTGGGGACCGCTGATCACCGGCGGTTAGACTCGCTGCACCAATCTTGCACACCTGAGGAGTCATCGTGGCCAAGCTGCTCCAGGTCGAGCTCGTCGCCGTCGAGGAGAAGGTCTGGTCCGGGGAGGCCGAGATGGTCATCGCCCGCACCACCGAGGGCGAGCTGGGCGTGCTGCCCAGTCACGCGCCGCTGCTCGGCCAGCTGGCCAACCCCGGCGGGGTGCGCATCATCCTCCCCGGCGGCGAGGAGAAGGCCTACGAGGTCTTCGGCGGCTTCCTGTCGGTGACGACCGAGGGCGTGACGGTGCTCGCGGAGAACGCGACCCCGGTCGCCCCGGCCGCCCGCCACTGAGCGACCAGCGCCCCCGACGACGATGAGGTCGCTGCTGGAAGTAGTCGCCATCGGCCTCGTCGTCCTGCTCGCCCTGCTGGCGGGCCTCTTCGTGCGCCGCGAGGTGTTCGCGCGCGGCCACGGCACCGTCGAGCTCTACCTCCGGCTGCGGCAGACGGCCGGAGGGCGCGGCTGGGCTCCCGGGTTCGCCCAGTTCCGCGGCGACGACCTGCGCTGGTACCGGATGTTCAGCCTGTCTCCGCGCCCCCGCCGCACGCTCTCGCGCCGCGATCTCAAGGTGATCGCCCGGCGGGCGCCCAGCGAGGAGGAGGCGGTGCTGGTGCCCGCCGACTGGGTGGTGCTGCAGTGCGCCGACTCGCGAACCCAGGTGGAGATCGCGATGCCCCTGCACACCGTCACCGGCTTCCTCTCCTGGCTCGAAGCCGCCGCCCCCTACTCCACGTAGCGAGCCCCGCAGCCGCCCGTCAGGGCGCGGGCAGGCGGCGATAGCGGTGCAGGGCGAGCGGGATCGCCGCCAGCAGCGCCGCGGCGACCCAGGCCAGAGCCAGGGGGTACGCCGAGACCGGGTCTGCCGCGGAGGTGGCCGGTTCGTTGCCCCACAGCAGGCGCAGCGCCGTGACGACCGCGGAGACGGGGTTCGCCTCGGCGAGCGGGCGCAGCCACGGCGGCATGGTGTCCTCAGGCGCCAGCACGTTCGACACGAACGTCACCGGGACCAGGCACACCAGCACGGCGGTCCGGGCCGCGCGGGGCGTGCGTAGGGACAGCCCCACGAGCACGGACAGCCACGCGACGGCGTACCCGAAGGTCAGGACCAGCAGGAAGCCCGCCGCGGCCGCAGCGGGGCCGCTGTGGACACGCCATCCCGCGATCACCCCCGTCGCCGCCGCGACGGCCGCTGTCATCGAGATCCGGACCAGATCCGACACGGTACGCCCGAACAGCACCGCGCTCGGCGGCACGGGCAGCGTGCGGAACCGGTCGAGCATGCCCCGGTGCACGTCGCGCGCGACGTCGACGGCGGCCAGCCCCGCGGTGATCGCCACCGCCTGCACGAGCAGGCCCGGGGTCAGGAATCCGGGATAGGAGGCGACGCCCGGTACCCCGATCACACCGCTCAGGACCACCCCGAACAGCAGCATGAACAGCACGGGCTGCAGCAGCGGCAGCGCCAGCAGCCGCGGCTCACGCCGACCGCGCAGCAGCCCGCGCCGGGCCGTGACCCAGGCGTCCTGCGCCGCCGCCGCGAACTCGCTCATGGCTTCACCACGCCGCGCCCGGCGACCGCGCGGGGAACCACCACGGCTCGCCCACCCGGTCGCTGGTCGGGAAGGGCGCCTTCTACAACACATGGCGATGTCAAGGCGCCCTTCCTTTCGCTCATGTCCGGGCCTCCTCGTCGGCCAGGCTGGGGGTGGCTGCTTGGCCGGTGAGCTTGCGGAAGACGTCGTCGAGGCTGGCCCGGTGGATGCCGATGTCGACCGGCTCGATCCCGGCCGCGTCGAGCCGGCGCACCAGCTCGACCAGCGCCTGCGCGCCGGACACGACCGGAGCCTGGACCAGGTGCTGGTCCAGGAAGACCACGGCCTGGCCGCCGCAGACGCGGTTCAGGATGTCCTCGGCGACCTGGGTCTCGGCCCGGTTGCCCAGCACGACCTGCAGCCGCTCGCCGCCGATCTGCCGGGTGAGCTGCTCCGGTGTGCCGCGGGCGAGCACGTGGCCGCGGTCGAGCACCACGATCTGGTCGGCGAGTTCGTCCGCCTCCTCCAGGCGCCGGGTGGCCAGCAGCAGGGTCGTGCCGTCGCGCACCCGCTCGCTGATCACGTCCCAGATGCCCAGCCGGCTGCGTTGGTCCAGCCCCGCGGTGGGCTCGTCCAGCAGGACCACGGCGGGCGCGGCCACCAGCGCGCCGGCCAGGTCGAGCCGGCGGCGCATACCGGCGGGGTAGCAGCGGGCCGGCCGGTGGGCGGCCTCGCTCAGGTGGAACCGTTCCAGCAGCTCCTCGGCCCGGCTCCGGGCCCGGCGGCGGCCCAGCCGGTGCAGCCTGCCGAGCTGCTCCAGGTTCTCGAAGCCGGTGAGGAAGTCGTCCACGGCCGGGCGCTGCCCGCATACCCCGATGTCCTGGCGGGCCCAGCGCGGGTGGGTCAGCACGTCGACGCCGTTGACCAGGCAGCTGCCCGCGTCCGGGCGCAGCAGCGTGGCCACGATGCGCACCGCGGTGGACTTGCCGGCCCGGTCAGGCCCGAGCAGCCCCAGCACGGTGCCCTCCGGCACGCTCAGGGACAGCCCGGCCAGCGCGGTCGCCGAGCCGTACCGCTTGACCAGACCTTCCGCGACGATCGCAGCGGCCATGGACACACGGTAGTCACGGGGTGGGCCCCGCGCGCCGGATCCGCCCTTTTACCGGGTCGCGACCAGTTCGGCCTCGTAGCCCTGCTCGTCCTCCAGGTAGGCCGCGTAGCTGTCCGGGCCGCCCGCGTGCGGGTGCCGGTCGGCGAACAGCAGCCGCCAGCCGTGCTCGCCCGCCGCCGCGACCAGCCGGTCCACGTCCGCGGGCGAGCCCGCGTGCAGCGCCAGGTGGTTCAGCCCGGGGGCACGCCGCTCGTGCCGCCCGCCGACCAGGTCCGGCGAGCTCTCGAAGACCACGTACGCGGTGCCGTGCCGCCAGGAGACGCCGTGCGCCCAGCGCTGGTGCTCTTCCCAGCCCAGCTCGGTCAGCAGCCAGCCCCAGGAACGTTTGGTCGCCGCCAGGTCGGGCACCCACACCTCGACATGGTGCAGGCTCACCGGTTGGCCCCGGGCACCCACTTCACGTCCGCCGCGCCATCGGAATTGGCGACTCTTCCGAGGATGAACAGCAGATCGGAGAGCCTGTTGAGATACTGTGCGGGCAGCGGGCCGGAGCGCTCCGCGTCCACGCTCAGCAGCGCGAACGCCGAACGTTCCGCGCGCCGGGCGGTGGTGCGCGCGACGTGCAGCAGGGCCGCCCCCGGCGAACCCCCCGGCAGGATAAAAGAATCCAGCTTGGCCAGTCGCGCGTTGAACTCGTCGCACCAGCCCTCCAGGCGGGTGACGTAGTCCTGCGTGACGCGCAGCGGCGGGTACTTCGGATCGGGGGTGATCGGGTTGCACAGGTCGGCGCCCACGTCGAACAGATCGTTCTGGATGAGGGTCAGCACATTGCGCACATCATCAGCTAGGTTGCCCAGAGCGAGCGCCACACCCAGTGCGGCGTTGCACTCGTCCACATCGGCGTACGCGGTGATGCGCGGATCGGTCTTGTCCACACGCTCGCCGTTGCCGAGCGCAGTGGTGCCGGCGTCGCCGGTCCTGGTGTAGATGCGGGTGAGGTGAACAGCCATGACAGCGAGCCTAATGGTGGCCGACGGTGGTGACTCCGTCGGCGCGTTGCTGGCGGACGCCCGGATGGGGGGTCCGGCTTCTACGATGGCCGACGTGGATGTGATCCGGGTCAAGGGCGGCGTACGGCTGGCCGGCGAGGTCGGCGTGGTCGGCGCGAAGAACAGCGCGCTCAAGCTGATGGCGGCGGCGTTGCTGGCCGAAGGCGAGAGCGTCATCACGAACGTGCCGCGCATCACCGACATCGCGCTGATGGGGGAGGTGCTACGGCGGCTGGGCGCGGACGTCTTCTTCGAAGACGACCGGGTGCGCATCGACGTGCCCGCGAAACTGCACCCCGAGGCCGACTACGAGCTGGTGCGCCGGCTGCGGGCGTCGATCTGCGTGCTCGGGCCGCTGCTCGCGCGCTGCGGCAAGGTGCGGGTGGCGCATCCGGGCGGCGACGCGATCGGCTCGCGCGGGCTGGACATGCACGTGTCCGGTCTGGCGAAGATGGGCGCGGACATCAGCGGCGAGCACGGCTTCGTCGTCGCCGAGGCCCCGTCGGGCCTGCACGGCGCGAAGATCAGCCTGGACTTCCCCAGCGTCGGCGCGACCGAGAACCTGCTGATGGCTGCGGTGCTGGCCCGTGGCACCACGGTGATCGACAACGTGGCGCGCGAGCCGGAGATCGTCGACATCTGCCAGATGCTGACCGCGATGGGCGCGCGTATCGAGGGGGCCGGCACCTCCGAGCTGACCGTGCACGGCGTGAGCCAGCTCCAGCCCGTCGAGCACGCCACCATCGGCGACCGCATCGTGGCCGGCACCTGGGCCTTCGGCGCCGCGATGACCCGCGGTGACGTGACCGTGCGCGGCATCGACCCGCGCTGCCTGGAGATCGCGCTGGACAAGATCCAGCAGGCGGGCGGCGACGTCGACTACGGCCCCGACTGGTTCCGGGTGCGCCAGGCCGACCGGGCCACCGCGGTGGACGTGCGCACGCTGCCCTTCCCGGGTTTCGCCACCGACCTGCTGCCGATGGCCATCGGCATGGCCGCGGTGGCCGACGGCGTCTCGCTGATCACGGAGAACATCTTCGACGGGCGGTTCATGTTCGCCGAGGAGCTCAAGCGGCTCGGCGCCGACATCCGCATCGAGGGCCACCACGCGATGGTCCGCGGCCGGGACAGGCTGTCCAGCGCGGAGGTCACCGCCAGCGACATCCGCGCCGGAGCCGGCCTGGTCATCGCGGGCCTGTGCGGCGACGGCGTCACCACCGTCCGCGCCGTCCACCACATCGACCGCGGCTACCCCGACTTCGCCCGCGACCTGCGCGCCCTCGGCGTCCAAGTCGAACGCGCCGAAACCCCCGCCGACCCCGAATACGGCTTCTGACCCACCCGCCACCCCGCCACCCCCCGCCGGGCCGTCGCGCCGCGTCGCGTCGCGCAACTCTGAAGGACTTGCGGCCTCAGGACGTCCTGAGGCCGCAAGTCCTTCAGAGTTGCGCAGCGCCGGGCGGGCCGACGACGGCCGGGCCGTGGTCGGCCGTGGTGGTGGGACCGGGTGCCGGCGGCGTTGACGGCAACCGGGGTTCAGCGGGTTTCGCCGACGACGCGGCGGGCGCGGCTGACCTCGTCGGCGAAGACCAGCACCCGGATGCGCCCGTCGGGTGCGGTGGCGAGCGTGGCGCGGATGCCGACGCTGTGCAGATGCTCACGGATGAGCGCCGCGTCGGCGAGGGTACGGACCACGGCGGCGCTGGCGAGCAGGCCGTAGTCGTCGAGGGCAGGGCTCGGCGCGACCGGGACGGCTGGCTCGGCGTCGCGCTGCAGGCCGCGGTGCATGACCACGGCGAGGACCGCGATCGTCAGGATCGCGACCATCGGGCCGGCGAGATAGGCACTAGCAGGCATGATCCCAGTTTGCACCCCGGTGACGGGGTCGCGAGGCCGTTCGCAGCGTCCTGAGCGATCGTTTAGGCTCGACTGCGGTCGGCAGCGCGTCCACCGGCGCCGACGACACGGATGACGTTCAGTGGGAGGCAGGGCAATGGCAGGGAAGCTCGCGGTCATCGGGGCGGGACTCATGGGCGCCGGCATCGCCCAGGTGGCGGCGCAGGCCGGTTGGCAGGTCACGCTGCGCGACCTCGACGACGCCGCCACCGGGCGGGGCCTGGAGGGCATCCGCACCTCGCTGGGCCGGTTCGCCGCCAAGGGCACCATCACCGAACAGGACGCCCAGGACGCGCTGGGACGCATCACCACCACCACGGACCTCGAAGCCGCGGCCGAGGCCGACATCGTGATCGAGGCGGTCTTCGAGAAGCTGGAGATCAAGCAGGAGGTGTTCCGGGCGCTGGACCGCATCTGCAAGCCGGACGCGGTGCTCGGCACCAACACCTCCGCCATCCCGATCACCCAGATCGCCGCCGCCACGTCCCGGCCCGAGATGGTCGTCGGCACCCACTTCTTCTCGCCGGTGCCGATGATGAAGCTGTGCGAGCTGGTCCGCGGCCACCGCACCAGCGACGAGACGCTGGCCGCCGCGCGGGCGTTCGCCGAGGGCATCGGCAAGACCTGCATCGTGGTGAACCGCGACATCGCGGGCTTCGTCACCACCCGGTTGATCGCGGCGCTGGTCGTGGAGGCGGTCAAGCTGGTCGAGTCGGGCGTGTGCACGCCAGAGGATCTGGACACGGCCTGCAAGCTGGGGTTCGGTCACGCGATGGGGCCGCTGGCGACGACCGACCTGACCGGGGTGGACATCCTGGCGCACGCCGCGCGCAACATCTACACCGACACGGCCGACCCGAAGTTCTTCCCGCCGGAGCTGCTCCAGCGCATGGTCACGGCCGGTGAGCTGGGGCGTAAGAGCGGCAAGGGCTTCTACACGTACTGATCGGCGGTCGCACATCGCCCGACCCGCCTTCAATAGACGTTGGCCTATCACATCGAGTTCGATCTGCAAATAATCGATGTGATAGGCCAACGTCTAGGAAAAAGCGTTCACGCGGGGGACAGGGCGCGGCCGAGGAAGTCGAAGGCGGCCGGGGTGATCGAGTTCCAGTAGGTGCGGGTGTGTGCGCCGTCGGCGTACGCCGTGGTGGCGCCGGGGATCGTGGGGGCCAGGGCCCGCACGTCCTCGTAGAAGCCGTCCTGCTTGCCGCACCACAGCGCGACGGGGGTGCCCGCCAGCGCCGCCGCGTCCGCGAAGACCCGGTCGCCACGCGCGACCGCGGGGGAGAAGGCCGCGACCGCGCGGTACGCGCCGGGGCGCGACTCGGCCAGGCGCAGCACCCCGTAGCCGCCCATGGACCAGCCCCACAGGGCCAGCCGGGTGGTGTCGAAGCCGCGCTCGGCGCACCAGGCCGGGATCTCCTCGTACGCCATCCGCTGCGGGTCGTCGGAGCCGGACGGCTCCCAGCGCAACCGCCCGCCGGTCGCCCCGGCCAGCACGAACGGCGGCACGCCGCGGCGGACGGCGTCACTGAGGAAGCGGCCGAAGCCGAAGCCGGGGTAGCTCGCCGCGGTCGCCGACGCGCCGTGCAGGACCAGGCAGACGGGCAGGCCGCGGCCGTCGCCGTGACCCGCGGGCACCGCGGTGTAGAAGTCGACGGTCGCGCCGCGGGCGCTCGACTGCCGCTGCTCCAGCCGCTCGTCGCCGAGCGGCACGTCGGGGATCAGTGCGGCCGCGGTCGTCGCGTCGTCGGGGCCGCGCCGCCAGAGCAGGGCGCCGCCGAGCACCGCCGCGCCGAGGGTCACCCCCGCCGCGGCCTGCAGCACCCGGCGGCGTTCCATCAGCCTTCCCGCTTGGTGGTCCAGCGGAACCCGACCAGGCACAGGATCAGGCCGCCGACGCACCAGGCGGCCAGCACCAGGGCGACCCGGCCCAGCTCGTACGAGCCGGCCACCTCCTGGCTGGCGAAGGACTCGGGCAGGAAGACGCTGCGCAGTCCCTGGCACATCCACTTCAGCGGGAACAGGGCGGCGAACTGCTGCATCCAGTGCGGCAGGTCGCTGTACTCGAAGAACACGCCCGAGGTGAACTGCAGGATCAGCGCGATCGGGGTGACCACCGCCGGCCCGGACCGGCCGGTCTTCGCCACGCCGGAGAAGGCGATGCCGCACAGCGTGCAGGCGATCAGGCCGAGCACGCTGACCCAGCCGAAGGTGAACCACTTCTGGCCGGTGTCGGGCAGGCGGAGGTCGTAGAGGGCCACCGCCACGCCCAGCAGCAGGACGATGGCGATGAAGGCGAGCGCCGCCACGCAGAGGATCTTGCCGGCGAAGAAGACCCATTTCGGCATGGGCGTGCCGCGGTAGCGCTTGAGCACGCCCCGGTCCCGCTCGATGGGGATGGTGATGGCCAGGTTCTGGAAGCCGGTGGCCATGATGCCCGAGGCGATCATGCCGGTGACGAAGTACTGCGACAGGGTCACCGCGGGGATCTCGCCGGGCGGGGTGATGATCACGCTGCCGAAGATGGACCCGAAGATCAGCATCAGCATGACGGGGAAGAGCAGCGTGAAGACCAGGGACTCCCGGGTACGCACGAACTGCTTGAACTCGATCCCGCCCTGCGCCAGGGCCAGGCTGAGCCCGCCCGCCTCCCGCACGGCAGGCTGCGCCGTTTCCTGCTTTGTCAACGTGCTCATGCCGGCTCCTGCCCGTTCTCGCCGATCATCTTCAGGTAGACGTCCTCCAGCGTGGGCCGGGTGACGGTCAGCTCCGGCACCTCGCCGCCGAACGAGGCGGCCAGCCGCTGCACCACCTCGGTGGGCCGGTCGGTGTCCTCGCTGCGCGGGCCGCCCTCTTCGCGCCAGCTCACCGTGGCCGTGGCCAGGTGCCGCCCGCCCAGCTCGGCGGGGGTCGACACGGCGATCATGGTGCCGCGCGCGATCACGCCGACCCGGTCCGCGAGCGCCTCGGCCTCGTCCAGGTAGTGCGTGGTGAGCAGGATGGTGGTGCCGGTGTGCGAGAGCTGGCGGATCAGGTCCCAGAACTCGCGGCGGGCCGCCGGGTCGAAGCCCGTCGTCGGCTCGTCGAGGAACAGCACCTCGGGCTGGTTCACGATGCCCAGCGCCACGTCGAGCCGGCGCTTCTGGCCGCCGGAGAGGGTGTGCGTGCGCGAGTTCGCCTTCTCGGTCAGCCCGACCCGCTCGATGACCTCGTCGGGGTCGGCCGGGTTCGGGTAGAAGCGGGCGAAGTGGCGTACCACCTCATGCACTTTGAGCTCGTCGAACTCGCCGGTGCCCTGCAGCACGATGCCGACCCGGCGACGCCAGTCGCGGTCGGCCCTGGCCGGGTCGATGCCGAGCACCGACACCTGGCCGGAGTCCCGGGTGCGGAAGCCCTCAAGGATCTCCACGGTGGTGGTCTTGCCGGCCCCGTTGGGCCCCAGCAGCGCGAACACCTCGCCGCGCGGCACGGCCAGGTCGACCCCCGCGACCGCGACGTTGTCCGCATAGGACTTGCGCAGCCCGGAAACGCTGATCGCCAGCTCTTCGTGAGTCACACCCGGCACCATACGTCAGGGCCGCATCGAGGCCCGCCGGTGCTCGGCCGGGCGCGAGCGACGCCACGCGGCCTCAGTGAGAATGTTCACCGGCACAAGTTACTGAACGTTCACTTAGCATCGGCGTATGGAGCCTCGTCTAGCCGATCGTGACCGTCCCTGGGTCATGCGCACCTACGCCGGCCACTCGAACGCGGCGGCCACCAACGCGCTCTTCCGGCGGAACCTGGCCAAGGGCCAGACCGGGCTGTCGGTCGCCTTCGACCTGCCCACGCAGACCGGCTACGACCCCGACCACGAGCTGGCCGCCGGCGAGGTGGGCCGGGTCGGCGTGCCGGTGGCGCACCTCGGCGACGCGCGGGCACTGTTCGACGGCATCGACCTGGCCGCCGCGAACACCAGCATGACCATCAACGCCACCGCGATGTGGCTGCTCGCGCTGTACGTCACCGTCGCGCAGGAGCAGGGCGCCGACCCCGCCGCGCTGGCCGGGACGACGCAGAACGACATCATCAAGGAGTACCTGTCGCGCGGGACGTACATCTTCCCGCCCGGCCCCTCGCTACGCCTGACCACCGACGTCGTCGCGTGGACCGTGGCCAACGCGCCCGCCTGGAACCCGGTCAACATCTGCTCGTACCACCTCCAGGAGGCGGGCGCGACGCCCGTGCAGGAGGTCGGCTTCGCGCTGGCCACCGCGGTCGCGGTGCTGGACCGGGTGCGCGACGGCGGTCAGGTCGCGCCCGAGCGCATGGGCGACGTCGTGCAGCGCATCTCGTTCTTCGTCAACTCCGGCGTGCGCTTCGTCGAGGAGATGGCGAAGATGCGCGCGTTCAACCGGCTCTGGGACGAGATCACCCGCGACCGGTACGGCGTCACCGATCCCAAGCAGCGCCGCCTGCGCTACGGCGTACAGGTCAACTCGCTGGGGCTGACCGAGCCGCAGCCGGAGAACAACGTCGCCCGGATCGTGCTGGAGATGCTCGGCGTCACCATGTCCCGCGACGCGCGCGCCCGCGCCGTGCAGCTGCCCGCCTGGAACGAGGCCCTCGGGCTGCCCCGGCCCTGGGACCAGCAGTGGTCGCTGCGCCTGCAGCAGGTGCTGGCGTACGAGTCGGACCTGCTGGAGTACCCCGACCTGTTCGCCGGATCGCACGTCGTGGAAGGGCTGGTCGACGAGATCGCGGACGGGGCCCGCAAGCAGCTCGCCGAGGTGCTGGAACTCGGCGGGGCTGTCGTCGCCGTGGAGAGCGGGCACCTCAAGAGTGCCCTGGTCGCGTCCCTGGCCCGGCGGCGCGGGCGGGTCGAGTCGGGCGAGGACGTCGTCGTCGGCGTCAACCGGTTCGTCGAGACCGAGCCGTCGCCGCTGACCGCCGCGGGCGCGCAGGCCATCGAGCAGGTCGACCCGGCCGCGGAGAAGGCGGCGATCGACGCGGTGCAGCGCTGGCGCGCCGAGCGCGACGGCCAGGCCGCCGCCGAGGCGCTGGACCGGCTGCGGGCCGAGGCCGCCGGGTCGCGCAACCTGATGCCGGCCACGCTGGAGTGCGTACGGGCCGGGGTCACCACCGGCGAGTGGGCCGGGGTGCTGCGCGAGGTGTTCGGCGAGTACCGCGCCCCCACCGGCCTGAGCAGCGGTGTGTCGGGCAGCGGGGACGGAACGCTGGCCAGGGTCCGCGAGCGGGTGCACGCCACGGCCCGCGAGCTGGGTCGTCCGGCGCTGCGGCTGCTGGTCGGCAAGCCGGGGCTGGACGGGCACTCCAACGGCGCGGAGCAGATCGCCGTACGCGCCCGCGACGCCGGGTTCGAGGTTGTCTACCAGGGCATCCGGCTGACCCCGGCGCAGATCGTGGCGGCGGCGGTGCAGGAGGACGTGGACCTGGTCGGCCTGTCGGTGCTGTCCGGCTCACACCTCAACGCGGTGCCCGCCGTACTGAACGGCCTGCGCGCGGCCGGCCTGGCCGACCTGCCCGTCGTCGTCGGCGGCATCATCCCCGAAGACGACGCCGAGGTCCTGCGCGAGGCTGGCGTCGCCCGCGTCTTCACCCCGAAGGACTTCGCCCTCACCGACATCATGTCCGAACTCGTGACGGTCGTCCGCGAACGCCACAACCTGCCCTGACCAAGCGGCCCGCCAACCCGGGTTGATCATGAATTTGTGGACGTGACACGCCGTCGAGCCGTGCCATAAGTTCATGATCAACGAGGTGTGGCGCGGGGCCGGGCCGGGTGGGGGGTCAGGCTAGGACGATGGTGGCGGTTGCCAGCATGCCTGCGAGGACCACCAGGCCGATGGCGCCGGGGTCGAGGCGGGCGCCGAACCAGCGGTCGGCGAGGTCGCGGGCGGGGAGCAGGCCGGACAGCGGGGCGGCGAGCAGGACCAGCCAGCCGGCCAGCAGGCCGGCGGGGCCGTGGGACTGCAGGAGTGCCGAGACCAGGGTGACTACGGCCGAGCAGGCCGCGCCGAGGGCGAACAGCAGAGGCAGGATCAGCGGGGGGAGCTTCTCGCCGCCGCGCCGGGCCCGGTCGATCCGGGCGGCGGCGCTCTCCATCAGCGCGATCGGGTCGGTGACCGTGGCGGCGGGCTGCTCGGGCATCGGCAGCGGCGGCGGCACGGGGCCCAGGCGGCGGCCGCGGCGGCCGCGTACCTCCTTCAGCTCGTCCCACAGGGCGCCCGACGCGAGGTCGGTCTGCGCGACGAGGCGCTGCGCGTGGGCCATCCGGGCGGTCGCCGCGACCACGGCGTCGTCGGCCGCGGCGAGGTCGTGCTCGATGGTGGCGATGCCGTCCGCATGGGACTGCACGGCCGCGGTCAGCGCCGTCTCGTGCCGCCGGGACGCGGCGACCAGGTCGGCGATCAGCGCGCGGTAGCGGACCGTCGGCGGGGAGGTCACGGGGCCACCTCGTACGGGATGATGAGCTGCGCGCGGTGGTGCACCGCACGGTCGAAGTGCAGGGCCCGGTTGAGCCGGGGGAACCAGGGCGGGCCGCCGGGCTGCGGATACAGCGCGGAGAGCTCGGGTCCGTGCACGTCGAGCGCCACCCACGCGCCGATCGTGTCGAAGCGGGCGCCGGGGCCGCCGAGGTCGTCGCGCAGCCGGGCGACCGTGCGCCACCAGCCCAGCACGTGGGTGCGCCGCTCGGGGCCGCGCGCCAGCACGGTGCGCAGCAGCTCGTGGCCGCTGGGCAGGCCCGGTCCGGGTTTGGCGGCCAGGCGGGCGGCGACCGCGTCCAGGGCGAAGGCGAACACGTAGTGCGGGGTGTCGGCGACCTCGGCGTCGGGCCGCTCCGCGGCGAGTTCGGCCAGCAGGCCGGTGATGCCGTCGGCGTCGTACCAGTCGCAGCGGTGGCGGGTGTCGAGCACCGCGTGCAGCGACTTGGCGGCGGTAGTCGCGTCGGAGTCCAGGCACAGCACGCTGAACCGGGCCGAACCGGAGGTGTGCTGGCTGCCCAGGGCGTGCCCGGCGGCCAGCAGCACCGCGCAGGCCTCGTCGGCCCGGGTGCCGAGCACGGCGAGGTTGCGGCCGGGCGCGCGGTTGAGCCGCAGCGTGGCCGGGCGGCCGGTCACGTCGATGGTCTCGCCGAGCAGGGCCACCGCGCCCACCGCGGCGGGCAGCTCCGGCGCGGGCGGCGGCGGCAGCAGCGGGAACAGCGGGCGGGCGTCGCCGTCGAACAGCCGCGGCGGCTCAGCTCCGTCGGGTCGCGCCGACCACAGCTGTTCCTGCAGCCCGAGCCAGGTCGCGCGGTCGCCGGCGTCGGGCAGCCGCACGATGGTGTTCGCCGACGGCACGCCCGAGTCGGCGTTGACCACGGCGTGGCAGCGCGGGATCAGCTCGGCGGCCAGGTTCACATCCGACAGGATGCGCCGTGCCTTGGGCAGCGCGATGCGCAGCGTGAACTGCGAGACCAGGCCCGAACGGCCCCACAGCGCCTCGATGCCGGACACGTCCTGGCTGGCCAGCACCAGGTGGATGCCCTGCGAGCGGCCCCGGCGGGCCAGGTCCTCCAGCAGGTCCACGGCCTCGCTGGTCACCGCGTCGCGCGCACCCAGCAGCACCTGGAACTCGTCGATGACGGCGACGATGCGCGGCCAGTCGCCCGCCGGGTCCTCGGCCCGCAGCTCGGCGAGCTTGGTCGCCTCGTGCTGCTTGGCGGCGGCGGCCCGGCGCTTGAGCTCCTCGGCCAGGTGCCGCAGCAGGGCCAGGCCGAACTCCCGGTCGCTGTTGACGTTGACGCCGACCAGCCGCACCTGCGGCAGCCAGCTCGGGTCGCGGGTGCCGGGGGCGAAGCGGGCGAAGGACACGCCCTCCTTGAAGTCCAGCAGGTACAGCGACAGCTCGCCGGGGGAGTAGCGGGTGGCCAGCGCGGCCAGCCAGCAGTAGATCAGGTTGGTCTTGCCGGAGCCGGACGGGCCGCCGATCAGCGCGTGCGGCGGGTCGTCGCCGAGCACCAGCTCCACCAGCCGCCCGTCGGTGCCCTCGCCGATGGGCGCGCGCAGCGCCTCGGCCGAGGACTGCTGCCAGATCTCGTCGGGCAGCAGGGCCGCGAACGGCACCGGCGGCGGCCCGGCGGTGGCCTGCTCGGCCAGCGCCCGGCAGACCCCGGTGACCAGGGCAGCCCCCGGCGGGGCGTCCAGGCGCACCGGGATCTCGCCGGTGAGGCTGGTCCGGGCGGTGCCGCCCGCCCGGAGTGCGATCGTCTCGACGTCGGCGTCACCGGCGAGCTCGAAACCACGGCTGATCAGGTGTACGCCGGCCGCGACGCCAGTGCGGGCCACCCGGTCGAGCTGGGCGCGCTCGGCTTTGGACAGCTCCGCCCCGTTCGGGTCGGCCAGCAGCACCGCCACCCGCCACGGCTCGGGGCGGCGGCCGGTCTCCGCGGCCAGCTCGGCGACGCTCAGGTAGACCCCGCCGAGCACGTTCTCGTTGATGCGGCGGATCTGCTCGGCGAGGTCGTCGAGCAGCGGGGCGAGCCCGCCCGGCCCGAGATACGAGATGAGCCCGGCCGGGGCCAGCGGAGCGAGCCCCGCCAGCGCGCCGCCGAGGCGGCCCGGGTCGTACACGCTGATCCGCAGCGAACCGGGCGGCACCGACGCCAGTGCACGCAGCAGCATCGCCCCGATCAGGGCGTCCACGGCGGCCGCGCCGTCGCCGGACACGTGCAGGTGCGCGTTGTCCAGCAGCGGGACCAGGGCCGGGACGGGCGTGGCCGGGGCCGGTTCCTGCACCAGCGAGCCGACGCGCAGCAGCCCGGGGGTGAGCCCGGCCTGCGGCTCCGGCTTCATCCCGGGTCGCCACGCCGTCCACGGGCTGCCCGCGGTGCCGGGCGCGGCCGCCTCGGCGAGCCCGAGCAGCCCCCGGCCGAGCTTGGCGGTCTCCCGCTCGCGGCGGGCACGGGCCTCGGCCAGCGCGGTGTCCCGGGTCGCCAGCAGTTCGTCGCGCCGTTTCGGGGCCGAGCGCCGGACGGCGTCGAGCTGCGCGAGCGCCGCGACCCGGGCCGCCGCGGTGGCGGCCAGCGAGGCGCGGGCGGCGTGCCGGGCCGCGGCAAGTTCCCTGCGTACCGCCGCGACGATCCCTCGGCTGGTCGGCGCAGTCGCGGCGTCCTGTTCAGCCACCGCTGCGGCGGCGCGTGGACTGCGTGACGCGGCCCAGCTCGTCGACGGCGGAGCGGCGGCGGCCGCTGTCGGTGATGCGCAGCGCTGCCCGGTGGGCCTCGGCCCGCTCGGTGGCCCGCTGCTGCGCGGCTCCGGCGGCGGCCCGTTCGGCCTCGATGATCTGGTTCAGCTCGTCGGCCGGCCGGCCGTTGGCCCGCAGCAGCGCGGCGACCAGCAGCGCGGCAGCGGTGGCGGCGTCCACCGGGTGGGTGGGCGGCCGGTCGGCGGTGCGCTGGGGCGAGGTGTGGCAGACCCGCGCCACGATCTCCTCGGCCGCCTGGGCGGGCAGCTGCGGCAGCAGTTCCGCGGGTAGCGGCAGGCCCGCCCGGCGTACCCGGGCCAGGTCCTCCAGCCGCGGCGGGTAGCCGACCAGGTCGGCGGCGAGGTGGCGCAGCAGCGGCGGCGCGATCGCGGCCAGGCCCAGGCCGACGGCGGGTCCCGCCGCGGCCAGGTGCCGGTGCAGCCGCCTGCGGTCGCCGTCGTGGGCCGCCTGCACACAGCGGCGCAGCAGCTCGGCGCTGGACTGCGCGGCGTCGGCGCGGTCCCCGGTGAGCGTGGACGCGGAGAAGGCTTCGCCGGTCAGCGCGGCGATCCGCTCGCCCCACCAGTCGGCCAGCCGGCAGTCGCCGGAGCCGGTGACCTCGCCGCGCGGGGCCTGGGCGGGCACGACGGCCTGCCACCCCTCGTCGTGGCGGGCGTGGGCGTCGGCGGGCATGCCCAGTGCCAGCGCGTACTCGTCGAGCCGGTCCTGGGCGACGCGCAGCGCGGCGGCGGCGTGGTCCAGGCGCTCGACGGCGCGGCTCAGGTCGGGCACGCTGATCGGGGTCGCGCTGTGGTGCAGCACCCAGGCCAGCAGCCCGGTGGCGCTGCGCAGGCGCTCGGCGGCCGCGGAGACCTGCGGCAGGGGCAGCTCCTCGCGGGCGACGCGCAGCTGGTCGGCAAGATCTTGTACAAGGCTCATCGGGCGCTCACAGCGTCGCGACGTACGACTCGGCCTGCTCCACCGCGTGCAGCGTCGCGGTGAGGCACTCCTCGAGTTCCGAGGCGGCCTGGGCGAGTGCGGCCTGCGCGGCGGTCACGGCCTCGTGGCCGGACCCCTCGACCGCGGTGGCGAGGCTGAGCTGCGCCTCGCCGAGCCGGTCGTTGGCGGAACGGACCGCGTCCTGGCCTTCCTGCACATGCAGCATGGCGGCATCGATGGCGGCTTTGACCTCGGCGACGCTGGCCACGAGACCTCCACGGGGGATCGGATGGAATACCTCCGCGAGAGTATGACGTTTTCGCCCGTTTCAGGTCCTTTCGCCACGCCTGATGGCCGTAGCTACTTTTCCGACAGTGCCCGGACCGCCCGCCGCTGCCGCCGCCTTCGGGAAACGGTCATCACCCACCAGACGAAACCGATCAGGAAGATGACCACCAGGAACGGGATGATGATCGCCACGACCGACAGGCCGATGCTCGCGCCGTCCTCCACCGTCGACACCACCGGAGCCGCCACCCCGCCCGAGGCGAGATTCATCACCGGCCGGGCAGCCGCCTTGGTGCCGTGCACCGTGAGCGCTATGAGCAGGCCGATCACGATCGGTATCCACAGCTTCTGCGTCCACAGCGCCGACGGGTCGGTGACCGTGACCGTCTCCGAGCCCGAACCCGCCGCGAAGGCCATGCCGCCCGCGGTCGGCCGGACCACCGTCTGCACCACGTCGTTGACGCTGTCCACCACCGGCACCTTGTCCGCGACGAACTCGATCGCCAGCAGCACCGCGAGGATCAGCATCACCCACCCGTTGCTCAGCCAGGACCAGGCTGAAGGCAGATTGATGAGGTTCGTGTACCGGTCGAGCAGGCCGATCACCAGCAGCGGGATGTACGCATTGAGCCCCGCCGCGGTGGCCAGCCCCGTTCCGGTCAGAAGTTCGAGCACGATCCCAGCATGCCCCGCACGCGCAACGGACGCGAACGCTACGGCGGATACGCGTCCCTTAGGCTGTTTCGGTGCGTCTCGTCATCGCCCGGTGCACCGTCGACTATGTCGGACGGCTGTCATCCCACCTCCCCTCCGCCAAACGCCTGCTCATCGTGAAGGCGGACGGTTCGGTCTCGATCCACGCCGACGACCGGGCATACAAGCCGCTGAACTGGATGAGCCCACCCTGCAAGCTGGTCGAGGAGCCCGGCGTGTGGCGCGTGGTCAACAAGGCCGGTGAGGAACTCCGCATCGCCCTGGAGGAGGTCTTCGAGGACACCTCCCACGTCTTCGGCCCCGACCCGGGCCTGCAGAAGGACGGCGTCGAAGCCCATCTCCAGGAGCTGCTGGCCGCCGCCCCCCACACTTTCGGCGAGGGCTACACCCTGGTCCGCCGCGAGTACATGACCGCCATCGGCCCCGTGGACCTGCTCTGCCGCGACGCCGCCAAAGCCCACGTGGCTGTCGAGATCAAACGTCGCGGCGAGATCGACGGCGTCGAGCAACTGACCCGCTACCTCGAACTCCTCAACCGCGACCCCCTGCTCGCCCCGGTCGCCGGCATCTTCGCCGCCCAAGAGATCAAACCCCAGGCCCGGGTCCTCGCCGAAGACCGCGGCATCCGCTGCGTGGTCGTGGACTACGACCGCCTCCGCGGCACCAAAAAAGACGAACTCACCCTCTTCTGACGAGATCCCGACGATCTTGCGCGGACCGCGGGTGCGACCCGCCCGAAACGGGTGTGAAGCGCAACGGTTCACGCGAGATCGTCGGGATCTCGGGGTGGCCGGCGGGGGTCTACGGCTACGGGGTGAAGCCTTTGGCGACCTTGGCGAGGGAGTCGTCGACGACCTTGGCGAGGTCCAGGGTGCCGTTGGAGTCGACCCAGGCGAAGATGGCGGGGAGCATGGCGCCCAGGCAGGCGCCGGCCATGATCTGGACCTCCAGGTCGTCCTCGGGGCGGCCGATGCGGGGCGCGACCGCGGCTGCGATCAGCTTGATGTTGCCGAGCAGGCCGTCGAGCAGGCGGGCGCGCAGCGCCGGCACGGAATTCTGCAGGCGGGAGCGGAAGAGCAGCTTGTCACGGTCGGCTTCGGGGAGGTTGCCCATCGTGGTGCGCACCGCGTGCCGCAGCGCGTCGATCGGTCCCAGGTCGGCCGGGGCCGCGGCGACCGCGGCGCCCAGCATCGGGTCGTACTCGTCGTCGAGCACGACATCCTCTTTGGTGGCGAAGTACCGGAAGAACGTGCTGGGGGAGATCTCGGCGGCCGCGGCGATCTGCTCCACCGTGGTCGCGTCGTAGCCCTGCTCGGTGAACAGCCGCAGCGCGTGCTCCTGGATCGCCCAGCGCGTCTTCTGCTTCTTCCGCTCACGCAACCCCGACGAGCTCATGTGCGGATTCTCCACCATCGCCGGGGTCGGTACGGCGGGTGGGCAGCAGCAGGGCCGTCAGCACCGCCCCGACGACCGTGATCGCCGCGCAGCACCACAGCACGGCGGCCATGCCCGCGATGAACGCGTCATGGGCGCTCGCCGCCAGCTCCGGGCGGCCCAGCGCGGCAGCCACGGCGTACGCTCCGGCGGCCGAGTCCCGGGCGGTCCCGGCCGCGTCGGACCCGAGGCCGGTGACGTCGACCCGTCCCGCGTAGACGGCATTGAGCAGGCTGCCCAGCAGGGCCACGCCCAGTGCCCCGGCGGCCTGGCGCATGGTCATCGTCAGTGCGGTGCCGGAGCCGGCCCGCTCCGGCGGCAGCGCACCCAGCACGGCGTCCATCGCGGGGGCAAGGGCCAGCCCGGTGCCGAAGCCGACGATCGCGCACCAGGCGGCCGTGAAGCCGTACCCCGTGGCGGGTCCGGTCGTCGCGCCCAGCGCCAGCCCGGCCGCGGTGATGAGCAGGCCCGCGGTGACCGGAAGCCGGTGGCCGATCCGGACGGACAGCCGAGCCGCGAGCGGTGACGCCACGAACAGTCCGCCGATCAGCGGCAGCAGCCGTACGCCGGTGCCGAGGGCGTCGTAGCCGAAGCCGAAGGACAGGTACTGCGGCACGACGAAGAGCAGGCCGAACAGGCCGAAGGAAAGGATCGTGGCGGCGACCGCGCCCCACAGGAAGCCGGGGTCCCCGAACAGCCGCAGGTCGATCATCGGGTCGGCGGTGCGGCGCTCCCACCACCCGAAGGCCGTCAGCAGCAGGACGCCGCCGGCCAGCGCGGCCACCACCAGCGGGTCCCCCCAGCCGCGTTCGGGGGCGGCGACGATGCCGTACACCAGGGTCACCAGGCCGGTCGTGGAGAGCAGGCCGCCGGGCAGGTCGGCGGGGCGCGGGCGCGGATCGCGGTTCTCCGGCATCAGCAGCGCCACGGCGAGCATGCCGAGTGCCGCGACCGGCACGTTGATCAGGAAGATCGAACCCCACCAGAAGTGATCGAGCAGGTAGCCGCCCACGATCGGGCCGAGCGGGATGCCCAGTCCCAGGCCCAGCATCAGCACCGCGACCGCCTTCGGCCGTTCGGCGGGGGCGAACAGCGCGGGCAGCACCGCGATAGCGGTCGGGGTCAGCATCGCCGCGCCCGCGCCCATCAGGGTGCGGGCGACCAGCAGCGCGGCCAGCCCGTCCGCGAACACCGAGATCAGCGAGGCCGCGCCGAGCACGGCCAGCCCGGCCAGGATCAGCCGGCGGCGGCCGTAGCGGTCGCCCAGCGCCCCGAACGGCAGCATCAGGCCCGCGAACACCAGCACGTACGCGTTGACGACCCACTGCAGCCCGTCGGTGCCCGCGTCCAGGTCCGCCGCGATCGTGGGCAGCGCGACATTGAGCACCGTCCCGTCCAGGCCCACCACGAGCACGCTGAGCACCAGCGCGCCCAGTGCCCACCAGCGCCGTACGTTCGACATGACAGCTCCTCCAAAATGACAGCTACTAGAAAATGACAGTAGCTGTCAGAATTTTGGAGCGCAAACAGCGAGGCCCCCGGCGTGGTTACGCCGGGGGCCCGTCGTGTCTTCGATCAGCGGTCGCGGCCGTGCAGCAGCTTCGTCACCCTCAGCGCCAGCCGGACCGCCGCCGGTGTGCGCTCGAAGGTGAGCAGGGCGGGCAGGCTCGGCATCCGCCGCCGGGCGATGGACTTGGCGCGGGTGAACTCGCGCAGGCCGTCCGCGCCGTGGATGCGGCCGAAGCCGGACGCGCCGACGCCGCCGAAGGGCAGCGTGGGCAGCACCGCGAAGGAGAAGGCGGAGTTCACCGCGGTCATGCCGGTGCGCAGGCGGCGGGCGATGGCCATGCCGTGGCGCTTGGAGAACACCGCTGAGCCGAGGCCGTACGCCGAGTCGTTGGCCAGCGTTATGGCCTCCTCGACCGAGGCGACCTTGGTGACCGTGATGGTCGGGCCGAACGTCTCCTCGCGCACGGCCGCCGAGGACTCCGGCACGTCGACCAGGATGGTCGGCTTGACGTACGCGCCCTGCACCGAGTCCGGCCCGCCGAGCAGGGCGCGGCCGCCGCTGGTCAGGGCGTCGTCGATGTGCCGGGCGATGATGTCGCGCTGGCCGGGCATGGTGATCGGGCCGACCTGCTCGCCGACCGTCAGCTTCTCGGTGCGCGCCACCAGCTTGCCCACGAACGCGTCGTACACCCGCTCGTGCACGTACGCCCGCTCGATGCCGACGCAGGCCTGTCCTGCGTTGAAGTTCGCGCCCCAGGCCGCCGCCTCCGCCGCCGCGTCGAGGTCGGCGTCGTCGGCCACGATCAGCGCGTCCTTGCCGCCGCACTCGATGAGCACCGGGGTCAGCGACTCGGCGCAGGCCGCCATCACCTTGCGGCCGGTCGCCGCGGAACCGGTGAAGGCCAGCTTGTCCACGCCCGAGCGGCACAGCGCGGCCCCGGTCTCGCCGGTGCCGTGCACGATCTGCAGCACCGGGTGCTCCGGCACGATCTCGTTGAACGCGTCCACGTAGAACTGGCCGACGGCGGGGGTGTACTCGCTGGGCTTGAACACCACGGCGTTGCCCGCGGCCAGCCCGTACGCGATGGAGCCGAACGGGGTGAAGATCGGGAAGTTCCACGGGCCGAGCACGCCGATGACGCCGAACGGCTGGTACTCCAGGTGGGCGGCGTACTCCGACTGCATCAGCGAGCCGCCGACCCGGCGCGGGCCGAGCACCTTGCGGGCGTGCTTGGCGGCCCAGGCGGCGTGGTCGACCGAGACGACGATCTCCAGCAGTGCCTCGTCGACCGGCTTGCCGCCCTCGCGGTGCATCAGCTCGGCCAGCTCGTGGATGCGGGTGACCAGCAGGCTGCGCCAGGCCAGCAGCCGCCGGCGGCGCTCGCGCCAGCCCAGTCCGGCCCACCACGCGGCGGCGACGCGGGCTCGCGCGACGGCGGCGGCCACGTCCGCGGCGGTGGCGACGGGCAGGCGGGCCACCTCGTCGCCGGTGGCGGGATTCGTCGAGATCAGCTCGCCGGCCTCGACGACACTCGCGCCGGGCGGCAGGGATGAGGTGGTGGTCACGCGCGCAGTCTAGGCCTACCCGTGAGTAATCCGAAACATCCTCACGCCTGGAGATGCTCCTCGATCAGCCGCGCGGCGATCGCGGCCGGGTCGGGCAGCTCGTTGTTCTCGTACAGGTCGAGGAAGCGCTGCTGACCGGCGAACCGGGCACCGCGGATCGTCTCCTGCATCCCGGTGTCCATCACGCCCGGGTTGACGATCTCCACCTTGATCCGGGGATCGTCCGAGCACTGCTCGGCCAGGTGCGCGAAGAACTCCTCCGCCCCGCGCTTGGTCGCCGAGTACGCCGACCAGCCGTCGATGACCCGGTGCGCCGCACCCGAGGAGACGAACATGATCACGGCGCGGCCGGCGGTCGCCGGCAGCGCGGCCAGCAGGGAGTTGGTCAGCAGCATCGGCGCGGTCAGGTTCACCGCCACGGCGTTGGCCAGCTCGTCGGCGTCCAGGTCGCCGATCGGCCCGATCGGGGCGACCACCGCCGCGTTGTGGATCAGGACCACCTCGTCGGCGTCCTCGAACAGCTCGCTCAGCTCCGCCGCGTGCGGCAGGGTGGACGGCTCGGCCAGCTCGCAGTGGCGCAGGATCAGCCGCTTGCCGGCGGCGATGCGCTGCGCGTCGGTGAAGCCGCGACCCAGCGCCAGCACCGTGGTGTCCTCGTCGGTCTCGAACTGGTTCAGCAGCGCCTCGCCCAGCCCGCGGGACACGCCTGTGATCACGACATAACGCACGCTGACAGGTTAGTGGTTCGCCTGGTCCGGCCATGCGACCGGCTCGAACCGAATAGTGGCGCGGCGGCGGCCGCCCGGAGCGCGAACGGCGCAGCGGCCGGGCCCGGAGCGCTCGACGGTCGCCGTCTCCGGCGGCCCGGGTGCCCGTTGCGGACAGACCGGGCCGGCCGGAGACGGCGGCGGATCACTCGTACTCGGTGCCGCCTCTTCGGGTCAGGTAGGCGGGGGAGACCAGCTTGCCGATGGCCCGGCCGCCGGTCACCGGGCTGTAGCGCTCGGGCGTGGAGCGCACGACCAGGCCCTCGCGCAGGTTCGCGCCGGTGCCCGAGACCGTCTCGACGCCGTCGGCCAGCGCGATCAGCGCCTGCTCGTCGTAGCCGCCCCGGAACAGCACCGGGACCAGCGGCACCCCGTGGCCGGCAGCCAGGGGCGCGTACTCGTCCAGCGTCAGCCAGCGCACGCCGTCCCCGACGTCCACGCACACGTCGAACACCGCGTACCCGGGACGCACCCCCGCGTTCGCGCCGTACGGCAGGTCCTGCACGCCGCGGCCGAACACCTCGCCGAACACGCCGACCCGGGCCGCGTCGAACGCCCCGGCGACGGTCGCGGCGAACGCGGGCACGTCGAAGGTGCGGATCGCGCGCCAGTAGAGGTTGTGCCCGGTCTCCTTGATCGCCAGGCGCTGCTTGCCGAAGCCCTTCGAGGATGCGTACACCCCGCCGGTGGCCGCGACGAACGTCATCAGCGTGGCCGACCCGTGGATCTTCTCGGTGGCGATCACCGGCTCGCCGGCCGTGAACAGGTCCGGGTAGCGGCGGATGTTCTCCACCTCCAGCCAGGGCAGCAGGTCGGCGGCGGGCTCCATGTCCCCGGCCAGGTGCACCGGCACCGGCGGGTTCCACTTGACCACGCCGAGCAGCTCCGCGAAGTCCGTGCCCGCCGCGGCGGCCAGGGCAAGGTCCACGTCGGACAGCGCCTTGGGCAGGCAGACGATGCCCTGGGACAGCTCGCCGCGCAGGCGTACCGCGGTGATGCGGTCCTTGTTCGCGCCCGCGAGCCGTCCGGTGAGGCCGAGTTCGGCGATCAGCGGCTCCGGCAGCACGGAGCTTTCGGGCAGGTAGACGGCGTGGTCCCCGGTGCGGAAAGCGCCCTTGGCGACCACCGCGCGCAGCCGTCCCACCTCGGCGAGTTCGAGCGCGTCGGCATTGGGGTGCGGGTGGATCACCAGCCGTTCCGCGGTGACCTTGAGTGTCGACATGCGAAGGATGCTTCCGCCCGCGGCAGGCCCCGGCAACCGACTTCCCGCCCACCCGCCCGGCACGGAGGAAGGGCGCCTTCCTGTCGCTTGGCGATGCGGCAGGTGCCCTTCCCCGCTGCTGCATGCCGAAGGAGCACCCCGACCTGCATGGACGGCAATGCGCACCGGACCCGGTGAGGACGAGGTGCGACGGGCGCGGGGCCGCGTCCGGTGACGTGGATTGTGTGGGCAGACACCACTGGCAGGGCGGGGCCGGTGTGGCAGCATCCGGCGCACGACGAGGAAGGGGCGGCAGATGGGCGACGTGGTGGCGTACCGGATGGACAGCGTTCCCGTGCGCGGCGGCGAGCTGCGGGTGGGCGTGTGGGGCGAGGACGGTCCGGTGATCGTCGCGGTGCACGGGATCACGTCGTCGCACCTGGCCTGGACGCTGATCGGGCCGGAGCTGGGCCGGGACCACCGGGTGGTCGCGGTGGACCTGCGCGGACGCGGCGGCAGCCGGGATCTGCCGGGCCCGTACGGCATGGCCGCGCACGCCGCCGACATCGCCGAGGTCGTCCGGGCGTACGCCGACAGCCCGGTGCCCCTGCTGGGCCACTCGATGGGCGGCTTCGTGGTCGCCGAGACCGCCCGCCGCTTCCCGGAGCTGGTGGAGCGCCTGATCCTGGTCGACGGCGGAGCCCCGCTGCCGCTGCCGCCCGGCATCGACGCGTCAGCCGGACCGGCCGCGCTGGAGCAGGCGATCGCCACGACGGTGGGTGCCGTCTTCGCCCGGCTGAACATGACCTTCCCGGACCGGGCCGAGTACCTGGCGCTGTGGCGGCAGCACCCGTCCTTCGACCCCTGGCCCGAGGGGGCGGACGCGTATCTCGACTACGACCTGGTGGGCGAGGAGCCGCACCTGCGCGCCGCCTGCTTGATGGAGGCCGCGGCGCGCGACGGCCAGGACCTCTACGCGCTGCCGGGCGCGACGCCCGCGGCGCTGCCCCGCCCCGCGGTGTTCCTGCGCGCCCCGCGCGGCATGTTCGACGACCCCGACTCCCCGCTCTACGCCCCTGGCCGGGCGGGCGAGTGGCTGCCGGACGTGGTGGAGTCCGACGTGCCGGATGTGAACCATTACACGATCACGCTGGGCCGTGCGGGCGCCGAGGCCGTGGCTGCCGCGGTCCGCGCCGCCACCCATCACGCGCCCTGACCTGCCCATGCGTCCGCTCGGCCGGCCGCCCGACGCCGCGGGCGTTAACAAGGGCACCTTCTACAACGCATAGCGATGTGAAGGTGCCCTTCCTTCGTACGCACCGCGGGGTGGCTGATGAGTGGCTATGTTCACTTCCGGCACGCGATGTGGGAACGCGGGGGCTCTGGCAGACTCCCGAGTAACCTTAGCGATCGTTCGGGAGATGGGATGGGCACTGTGGCTCGCGAAATCAACACGGTGGGCGTGGTCGGCCTCGGCACCATGGGCGCCGGCATCGTCGAGGTATTCGCGCGCAACGGCCTGGACGTCGTGGCCGTCGAGATCAGCGAGGGCGCGCTGGAGCGGGGCCGGGCCAACCTGGCCGGCTCGACCGACCGCGCGGTGGCCAAGGGCAAGCTGTCGGCGGAGGACCGCGACGCGCTGCACGCCCGGGTCGACTTCCAGGTCGGCCTGGCGGCGCTGCACAGCGTCGATTTCGTGATCGAGGCCGTGCCCGAGCACCTGGACCTCAAGCAGGCGATCTTCGCCGAGCTGGACAAGGTCTGCCCGCCGCACGCCATCCTCGCCACCAACACCAGCTCGCTGTCGGTCACCGAGATCTCGGTGGCCACCCACCGGCCCAACCAGGTCATCGGGGTGCATTTCTTCAACCCCGCGCCGGTGATGAAGCTGGTCGAGATCATCCGTACCGTGGTGACCGCGCCGGAGGTCGTCGCCGACGTGGAGGCGCTGTGCGCCCGCCTCGGCAAGACCGACGTGACCATCAGCGACCGGGCCGGGTTCATCGCCAACGCGCTGCTGTTCGGGTACCTGAACCACGCCGTCACCATGTTCGAGAACCACTACGCCACCCGCGAGGACATCGACGCGGCCATGAAGCAGGGTTGCGGCCTGCCCATGGGCCCGCTCGCGCTGATGGACCTGATCGGCCTGGACACGGCGTACGAGATCCTCGACACCATGTACCGCCGCGGCGGCCGCGACCGCCGCCACGCCCCGGCTCCGCTGCTCAAGCAGATGGTCACCGCGGGCCTGCTGGGCCGCAAGACCGGCCGCGGCTTCTACACCTACGAGAAGCAGGGCTCGCCGGTCGTGGTGGCCGACGAGCTGACCCCGGCCGCCGGTGAGCACGAGGCCGCTCCGCGGCCGATCGGCACCGTCGGGATCGTCGGCTCGGGCACCATGGCCACCGGCATCATCGAGGTCTTCGCCAAGGCGGGGTACGAGGTGCTGAGCGTGACCCGCGGCGCGGAGAAGTCCGCGAAGGTCTGCGAGACCGTCAAGACCTCCCTGAACAAGGGCGTGGTGCGCGGCAAGCTCACCGAGGCCGAGCGCGACGCGGCCATCGGCCGGATCACCTGGTCCACCAACCTGGACCACCTGGCCGACGTGGACATGGTCGTCGAGGCCGTGGTCGAGGAGCTGAGTGTCAAGAAGGCCCTGTTCGCCAGCCTGGACGAGATCTGCAAGCCGGGCACGGTGCTGGCCACCACCACGTCGAGCCTGCCGGTCGTCGAGTGCGCCATGGCCACCCACCGCCCCGCGGACGTGGTCGGCCTGCACTTCTTCAACCCCGCCCAGGTGATGCCGCTGATCGAGGTGGTGGCGACCATCCGCACCAGCGCCGCGACCCTGGCCACCGCCGACGCCGTCGTGTCCAGCCTCGGCAAGACCGCCGTCGACTGCGCCGACCGGGCCGGCTTCATCGTCAACGCGCTGCTCTTCCCGTACCTCAACGACGCGGTGAAGATGCTGGAGGCCAGCTACGCCACCGCCGACGACATCGACGCCGCGATGAAGCTCGGCTGCGGCTACCCGATGGGCCCGTTCGAGCTGCTCGACGTGGTCGGCCTGGACGTGTCCCTGGCGATCCAGCGCGAGCTCTACCTCGAACTCCGCGAGCCCGGCTTCTCCCCGGCCCCGCTGCTGGAGCACCTGGTCACCGCCGGCTACCTCGGCCGCAAGACCGGCCGCGGCTTCCGCGACCACACCCACCGCTGACCCGACCACGCCAGCGATCTTGCGCCGGCCGTGGGGATGACACGCCCTAATCGGGCATTTCCCCAGCGGTTCGCGCAAGATCGTTGGGTCGGGTGGGGTGCGCCGTATCTTGGGGACATGAGCCCGCGTCGTAACAACAAGAAAGATCGCCCGGAGCGCGATCTTGATGAAGCCATGTCGCGACGCGGGGTGGAGTACGTCCATGACGATCCGGACGGGGAGTTCACCGTCCGGCATCTGAGTGGTGAGCGGTCGGACAAGACGTACAAGTGTCCGGGCTGCCACCAGGAGATCCGGCCCGGGGTGCCGCACGTGGTCGCCTGGCCGTCGCAGGGCTGGGGTGACGCGGGTGACCGCAGGCACTGGCACAGCAGTTGCTGGGGGAGCCGTCACCAGCGCAGACCCAACGTCGAACGGTCGCGCAACGCGCCCCGTTACGGCTGAGCGGCCCGGTGTGATCACCGTG
The DNA here is from genome assembly GCF_009720385.1 of Catellatospora vulcania. Taxonomy (GTDB): domain Bacteria; phylum Actinomycetota; class Actinomycetes; order Mycobacteriales; family Micromonosporaceae; genus Catellatospora; species Catellatospora vulcania. The sequence continues at coordinate 147,729 of NZ_WARX01000001.1, forward strand.
ACGTCAGGGGGTAGGGCGGCCTCCGGCGCGGGCAGACTGTAGGCGTGACCGCGATCCGTGCCAACTCGATCCTGCCCGCGCGACGGCAGGACATCGAACTGCATACCGCCGACGGGTTGAAGCTGGTGGGGGAGCTGGCGCTGCCCGCCGACCGCGACCCGGTCGCCACCCTGATCTGCCTGCACCCGCTGCCGACGCACGGCGGCATGATGGACAGCCACGTGTACCGCAAGGCCGCCTGGCGGCTGCCCGCGCTCGCCGGGATCGCCGTGCTGCGCTTCAACAGCCGCGGCACGTCCAGCGTGCGCGGCACCAGCGAGGGGGCTTTCGACCACGCGGTGGGGGAGCGCTTCGACGTCGCCGCCGCCATCGAGTACGCCGAGTTCCACGAGCTGCCGAACCTGTGGCTGGTCGGCTGGTCCTTCGGCACCGACCTGGCCCTCAAGTACGGCTGCGACCCGGCGGTCGCCGGCGCAATCCTGCTGTCCCCGCCGCTGCGCTTCTCCAAGCCCGAAGACCTGGCGGTATGGGCGCAGTCCGGCCGCCCGGTGACCGCGCTGGTGCCCGAGCACGACGACTACCTGCGCCCCGCCGAGGCCAAGGAGCGCTTCGCCGCGATTCCGCACGCCGAGGTCGTGGGCGTGCCCGGCGCGAAGCACCTGTGGGTCGGCGACGCCGAGACGGTGCTGGACGAGATCGTCCGGCGGGTCGCCCCCGAGGCCGAGGTCCCGCTCCCCAAGGACTGGTCCGGCCCCATGGAGTACGGCGACGCCAGCGCGTACGCCGACCGCACCGTCGCCGCCTTCGCCGACAAGCCGATCTGACCCCATCGCCGCCGGTCACGCCGCCCCCGCGCGCCGCACCGTTTTTTGATAGACGTTGGCCTATCTGGATGAGAATTCGTCGATCGAATTAATCCAGATAGGCCAATGTCTATGGAAGTCGCGGGTCGCGTGCCGCCCCCGGCCCGGCCGGGCCGGGCCGGGCCGGTAGTGCTAGCGGTTGGGCGCTCCGGCGTCGCTGCGTCCGTCGAGGCTGATGGTGGGCTCGTTGCCGGCCAGCATGATGGTGGGCTCGTCCCCGCTCTGCGACTCGGCCGGCCGGGTCGCCTGCGGCTGATCGGGCTGCGGCTGCGCGGGTGCGGGCTGCGCCGGTGCGGCTGCCGGGGCGGCCGGTGCGGCCGGGCTGGGCGGCGCAGGCAGCGTCACGGCCTGGGTCGGCTCATCGGCGGGAGCCGGGTCGGCAGAGCGCTGTGCCTCGGCCCGGCGGCGCTCGGCCGCCTCAGCCTCGCGCTGCGCCTTGGCCAGTCGCTCCAGCTCGACGTGCAGCTGCTGCTTCAGCTCGGCCAGCCGGTGCTCGACCTGCGTGATGTCGGCCCGCATCGCCACCAGGCGGGTCTGGCCGTCCTCGTACTGCTGCTTGGCGGTGTCCGCGGCGGCCTGCTCGGCGGCCGCCCGCCCGCGGGCGAGCGCCACCTCCTGCTCGGCCTGGTCGGTGCGCTGGGACGCCTGGGTCTCCACCTCGGCCAGCTTCTGCTGGACGGTGGCGGTCGCGGCGGCGATCCGCTGCTCAGCCTCGGCGGACGCCGCGGCCAGCCGCTGCTCGGCTTCCGCGGCGGCCGCCGCGAGCTGCTGCTCGGCCTGGGCGCGGCTGTCGGCCGCGTGCTGCTCGGTCGCGGCGCGCGCGGCGGCGATCTCCTTGTCGGCCTGGATGCGTCGGGAGGCGGCCTCCTGTGCCGCGGCGGTGCGTACGCCCTGCGCCTCGACCTGGGCGTGCGCGAGCAGTTCGCGGGCCTCGGTGCGCAGGCGCTGCGTCTCGTTCATCAGGTCGACGCGGTGCTGCTCCTCGGCCTTGCGCTCCTCGGCCCGCCGGGAGGCCAGGGCGAGATCGAAGTCGCGGGAGGCGGTGGCGGCGCGCTCACGGGCGTCGGCGAGCAGGCGCTCCGCTTCGGACCGCTGGTCGGCGATCTCCTGGGCGGCGCCGTTGCGCAGGTCGTCGGCCTGGTCCTCGGCCAGCGAGAGGATCTGCTCCACGCGCGCGCCGAGGTGCCGGAAGGAGACGCGGGACGGCACCGCGCGGCGGGCGGCGTCGGCGAGCTCCAGCTGGAGCTGCTGCACCTGGCCGGCCAGGGCCTGCAGTTGCGAGATGGCCTGGTCCCGTTCGGCGGCCAGGGTCGCCAGTTCGGATTCGACCTGGACGACGTATCGGTTCACCTGTTTCTTGTCGAAGCCCTTGAGGGACGTATCGAAGCTGGGTTCCGATGAGACGCCCTCACCGAGCGCGAACAGGTCTCCGCCGTGCGACATGCGGTCCATCTTCACATAAAGAGTCACGCCGCGCCCGACAGGTGCCGGGCGCGGCGTGATCAGATGTGGGCCGAGTCGTTATTCGGCCTTTTCCGCCTTGGGCTTCTCCTCGGCCGCCGGGGCGGGCGCGGGGTTGCCGACGCCGGGCACGATGCCGGCCAGGCCGGACAGCATCTGGCCGAGCTGCGCGGTGACCGCGTTCTTCTGGCGGGTGAGGTCGTCGACCTCGCGACGGGCGGCCGTGGTGGTCAGCTCGGCCTCGTTGCGGGCCTCGGTCACCAGGCGGTGCGCCTCGGCCTTGGCCTCGTTGACGTTCTTCTCGGCGGCGACGCGGGCCTTCTCGGTCGTCTCGGTCGCGGTGCGCTCGGACTCGACCCGGCGCGCCTCGGCGCGCTGCTCGATCTCCTTGGCCCGGTCCTCGGCGGCGCGGGCGCGCTCCTCGGCCTCGCCGACCAGCTTCTGCGTGGCGGCCACGGCGGAGGAGTGGCGCTGCGACTCCTCGCGCTCGGACTTCTCGCGGCGCTCGGCCAGCTCCAGCTGCAGGGCCTGCAGGTCCTTGTCGCGCTTGTCGCGGGCGTCGGCCAGCATCTTGGAGGCCTCGGCGCGCTTCTCCTCCGCCTCGCGGGCGGCCTTGGCGCGCAGCTGGGTGATCTCCCGCTCGGCGGTGGCGCGCAGCGTCGCGACCTCGCGCTCGACGGTGGCCTTGAGCTCGGCCACCTCGTGCGAGGTGGCAGTGCGCAGCTGCTTGGTCTCGCGGTCGGCGTCGGCGCGCAGCGTGTCGGCCTCGCGGCGGGCCTGCACCCGGACCTCGGCGGCCTCGCGCTCGGCGGCGGTGCGCAGGTTGCCGGCCTCGCGCTCGGCGGTCGCCTTCATGGCGGCGGCCTCGGCACGCGCCTTGTCGGTGATCTCGCGGGCCTCGAGGCGGGCCGCGGACAGGATGCCCTCGGACTCGCGCTTGGACTCGCCGCGGTGGTCGTTGGCCTGCTCCTCGGCGAGGCGCAGGATCTGCTCCACGCGGGTGCCGAGGCCGGACAGGGTGGGGCGGCTGTTCTCTTCCAGCTGCTTGCTCGTGTCGGTCAGCTTCTGCTCGACCGAGTTGAGCCGCTGCTCAGCCTGGCGCAGACGACGCTGGGCGTCGTTCATGCGCTGCTCGGCCTCCCCGCGTGCCTGCTCCGACTGGGCAAGCTGAGCGTTCAGGCGACCGACAAACGCGTTTACCTGCTCGCGGTCGAAACCGCGCAGGACGACTGTGAAGTCTTGTTGGGTATTCGCGCCATCGAAGAACGCGACGGAGGAGGGCTGCTGGGACATTGGGACATACTCGCAGATGACCCCGGGTGTAGCGCAAGGCCGTGGGGGCACTTTCGCCCACCGGATGTGGGCCGGAGGCACCAAAAGTGCCAGTGCCATTCCAGCCGTAAGATCCATACCGGAAGCCAATTGTGATTATTGCCGGAAATGCCGGATGGCGGAAGCGCGCCGTCGCGCCTCCGCCATCCGGGTCTCGGTAGCCGGCCTCACCTGCGGTGAGCTTGAGATCACACCCCGCGGAAGCGGTTGATCGCGGGCAGGTGGCGGGCCCGCTTCTCCTGATCGCGTACGCCGAGGCCCTCCGCGGGCGCCAGGCACAGCACACCGACCTTGCCCTGGTGCGTGTTGCGGTGCACCTCGTAGGCGGCCTGGCCGGTCTGCTCCAGCGGGAACACCTTCGACAGCGTCGGGTGCACCCGGCCCAGGTCGACCAGGCGGTTGGCCTCCCACGCCTCGCGGTAGTTGGCGAAGTGGCTGCCCACGATCCGCTTCAGCGACATCCACAGGTAGCGGTTGTCGTACTGGTGCTCGTACCCGCTGGTCGAGGCGCAGGTGACGATGGTGCCGCCCTTCTTGGCGACGTACACGCTGGCGCCGAAGGTCTCCCGGCCCGGGTGCTCGAACACGATGTCCGGGTCCTCGCCGCCGGTCAGCTCCCGGATGCGCGCCCCGAACCGCTTCCACTCGGCCGGATCCTGGGTGTGCTCATCGGACCAGAACCGGTAGCCCTCGGCCGCCCGGTCGATGACCAGGTCGGCGCCCATGCGCCGGCAGATCTCGGCCTTCTCCGGGGAGGACACCACGCACACCGGGATCGCGCCGCCGTTGAGCGCCATCTGCGTCGCGTACGAGCCGAGGCCGCCGCTGGCGCCCCAGATCAGCACGACGTCGCCCTGCTTCATGTTCGCGCCGTGGTGCGACACCAGCTGCCGGTACGCGGTGGAGTTGACCAGCCCCGGGCTGGCCGCCTCCTCCCAGGTCAGGTGGGCGGGCTTGGGCATGAGCTGGTTCGCCTTGACGATCGCGAGCTGGGCCAGGCCGCCGAAGTTGGTCTCGAAGCCCCAGATGCGCTGCTGCGGGTCGAGCATCGTGTCGTCGTGGCCCGCCGCGTCCTCCAGCTCGACGTTGAGGCAGTGCGCCACGACCTGGTCGCCGGCCTTCCACTTCGTCACGCCGACGCCGGTGCGCAGCACCACGCCCGCGGCGTCCGAACCGACCACGTGGTACGGCAGGTCGTGGCGCTTGGTCAACGCCGACAGCCGCCCGTATCGCTTCAGGAACCCGAAGGTCGACAGCGGCTCGAAAATGGACGTCCACACGGTGTTGTAGTTGACCGCGCTGGCCATGACCGCGATCAGCGCCTCGCCCGGCCCCAGCTCCGGCACGGGCACTTCCTGCAGGTGGAGGGCCTTGCGCGGGTCCTTGTCGCGAGTGGCCAGTCCGTCGAACATGGCGGTCTCGTCCTCGCGTACCACCATGCCCTGGTACGAGGCGGGCACCGGCACGTCGGCCAGGCTCCGCAGCCGCGCGGCGGGGTCGGCCGCGTTCTCGGCTTCCATGATCACGTCGAGGATGTCTTGCACGGCGCCACCTCCGTGGTGAGGGAACTGCGGCGTCCCGCGCTCGCGCTGCGGGCGGAGTTCCGGGTCTGCGGGCCATCCTTGGCGGGCCCTCCTGCGGGTCGCCATGTGGTCGGGCACACATGTGCGGTTCAGGTGAGCCGGACGTTACTGGTCGGTAGCTTGCGCGGGAACGCTTGTGTGAAAAAGTCCACGCTCTACTTAACGATCATTCAGCCGGGGTGGCCCGCAGGGGCCGGTCAGTGGCCGTGGCCGGGCTCCACCAGCTCGACCAGCACGCCGCCGGCGTCCTTCGGGTGCACGAAATTGATCCGCGAGCCGGCCGTGCCGCGCTTCGGAGCCTCGTAGAGCAGGCGTACGCCGCGCTCGCGCAGGGCCGCGCAGGTCGCGTCGACGTCGGCGACCGTGTACGCCATCTGCTGGATGCCGGGGCCGCTGCGGTCCAGGAACTTCCCGATCGGCGAGTCCGGGCGCAGCGGGGCGAGCAGCTGCACTGCCCCACCCTCGGGACTCGGCCCGACCTGGAGCATCGCCTCGCGTACGCCCTGCTCCTCGTTGGTCTCCGTGTGCACGCAGGTCATCCCGAACGTACCTTCGTAGAAGGCGATCGCGGCGTCGAGATCCGGCACCGCGATGCCGACATGATCGATGCGCAGCAAGCCCACGAGCTGTGACGGAGTGCTCTGTGATGAGGTCGACAGGGATGCTGGTTCGGTCATGCGGTTAGTCTGACCGAACCATCGTTAAGGCGATACGTGAACCAGGCCACTCGGAGGGGTACACCATGACTTCTGTGATCGTGAGCGGAGCGCGCACCCCGATGGGCCGCCTGCTCGGCAACCTGAAGGACCTGTCGGCCACGCAGCTCGGCTCGGTCGCCATCAAGGCCGCCCTGGAGCGCGCCGGGGTCTCCCCCGACCAGGTGCAGTACGTGATCATGGGCCAGGTGCTGCAGGCCGGCGGCGGCCAGATCACCGCCCGCCAGGCCGCCGTCGGCGCCGGCGTGCCGATGAGCGTGCCCGCCCTCACCGTCAACAAGGTCTGCCTGTCCGGCCTCGACGCCATCGCGCTGGCCGACCAGCTCATCCGGGCCGGCGAGTTCGACATCGTCGTCGCGGGCGGCATGGAGTCGATGACCAACGCCCCGCACCTGCTCGTCGGGCAGCGCACCGGCTACAAGTACGGCGACGTCACCGTCAAGGACCACATGGCGCACGACGGCCTGTCCGACGCGTGGGACCAATGCTCGATGGGCGAGTCGACCGAGCGCCACAACGGCCGCTACGAGATCAGCCGCGCCGAGCAGGACGCCTTCTCCGCCGCGTCGCACCAGCGCGCCGCCGCCGCGATCAAGGACGGCCGCTTCGCCGAGGAGATCGCTCCGGTCACCATCCCCGCCCGCAAGGGCGACCCGATCGTGATCAGCGAGGACGAGGGCGTACGCCCCGACACCACCGCCGACACCCTGGGCAAGCTGCGCCCGGCGTTCGCCAAGGACGGCACCATCACCGCCGGCTCCTCCTCGCCGATCTCCGACGGGGCTGCCGCGGTCGTGGTCATGCGCAAGGAGAAGGCGCAGGAGCTGGGCCTCACCTGGATCGCCGAGATCGGCGCGCACGGCAACGTCGCGGGCCCGGACAACTCGCTGCACGCCCAGCCCGCCAACGCCATCAAGCAGGCGCTGGCCAAGGAGGGCCTGACCCCGGCCGACCTCGACCTGGTCGAGATCAACGAGGCGTTCGCCGCGGTCGGCATCCAGTCCACCCGCGAGCTGGGCATCGACCCCGAGATCGTGAACGTCAACGGCGGCGCGATCGCCCTGGGCCACCCCATCGGCATGTCCGGCGCCCGCCTGGCCCTCACCCTGGCCCTGGAGCTCAAGCGCCGCGGCGGCGGCACCGGCGCGGCCGCCCTCTGCGGCGGCGGCGGCCAGGGCGACGCCCTGATCCTCAAGGTCCCCGCCTGACCGCCTTTTCGTGGCGCAACTCTTAAAGAGTCGCGGCTTCCCGGGTATCCGGTGGCCGCGACTCTTTAAGAGTTGAGGCGCACCTGCTGACCCGTCCCGCCGTCTGTGAATGGTTGAGCTGATGACCGAGCCGAGTACGCCGTCCCTGTCGCCTGTGCCGCAGAGGTCGGTCGCTGAGCTTGTCGCGCGGGCTCGGGAGGGGGAGGCCAGGGCGGTGGCGCGGCTGATCACGCTGGTGGAGTCGGGTGCGGCGGCGCTGGCGGAGATCGCGGCGATGCTGGCGCCCACGGCGGGGGACGCGATCGTGCTCGGGTTGACCGGGTCGCCGGGGGTGGGCAAGTCGACCACCACCAACGAACTGGTGCGGGCGTACCGGGCGGCGGGCAAGCGGGTCGCCGTGCTCGCCATCGACCCGTCCAGCCCGTACACCGGCGGGGCGATCCTCGGTGACCGGATCCGGATGCAGGACCACGCCACCGATCCCGGCGTCTACATCCGGTCCATGTCCAGCCGCGGCCATCTGGGCGGGCTGTCGGCGGCCACCCCCGCGGCGGTACGCGTGCTGGCCGGCGTCGGCTTCGACGTGGTGCTGGTGGAGACCGTCGGGGTGGGCCAGGCCGAGGTCGAGATCGCCTCGCTGGCCGACACCACGCTGGTGCTGCTCGCGCCCGGCATGGGCGACGCCATCCAGGCCGTCAAGGCGGGCATCCTGGAGATCGCCGACATCTTCGTCATCAACAAGGCCGACCGCGACGGCGTGGAGGCCACCCACCGCGACATCCAGGGCATGATCGCCCTCGGCGGGTCGGACCGCGGCCCCGGGGACTGGCGGCCGCGCGTGGTCAAGGCCGTCGCGGCGCGGGCCGAAGGCATCGACGGCATCATCGCCGCGATCGAGGAGCACCGCACCTGGCTGGTCGACACCGACCAGCTGACGGTGCGCCGCCGCCGCCGGGCCGCCGCCGAGATCGAAGCCCTGGCCCTGGGCCGGCTACGCGCCCGCTTCGCCGACCTGCCCGGCGACGGCATCGCCGCCCTCGCCGACAAGGTCGTCACCGGCGCCCTCGACCCCTACGCCGCCGCCAACCAGCTCCTGGACGAGCTGGTCTGAGCAGCACCCGCCGCAGTTTCGGGGAAACTGCATGCACAAGCCTCGCCTTTCGTGCAGTTTCCCCGAAAGCGCCGCGCAGGCCGCCGCCGAGAGGGCGGCAGGGGCGGTGTGGAGGTGGGCTTGTTAACGCTGTGTGAGCAGGTGGATTCGGCCGGAGAGCTGCTCGGACGCGGGTTGGCAACGATAGGTGAAGCGACTTCACGGGTGGACTGACCAATCGCTAAGGTGTCGGGGCACATAGGGCTCTTACGCGTGGAGGCGATGGTGACCGGTTGGTCCGTCATGATGCGGGGCATCCGTCACCGCTCCGGCCGATCGCTGGTGGTGTTGTCGCTCGCGGCCTTCGCCACCGCCGCGGCGGTGCTCGCCCCGGCGTACGGCCGCGCCGCACAGCAGTCGGTGCTGACCGACGCGCTGAGCGCGGCCCCGGCCAGCGCCGCCGCGGTCACGGTGACCGCCGAGGGCAGCGCGGACACCGCCGAGGCGGCACACCAGCCGGTCGGTGACACCCAGTCGATCGTCAACGGCGCGCTGGCCAAGGCGCCGCACCTGGCCGCGGTGCTGGACCGGCCGATCGGCTCTGTCAGCACCGACACCACGCTGTCCACGGTGAGTGGGAACCGTTTCGCCGCCCGGCTGGCCTGGCACCAGGGAGCGTGCGCGCACCTGCGGATCACCGGCGACTGCGCCATCGACGCCGAGCAGGTGCTGCTCAGCGAGCGCGCCGCGGCCGAGGCCGGGGTCGAGGTCGGCGACAAGGTGTCGGCACGCGCCACGCAGGGCGAAGCGAAACTCCGGACGTACGAGGTCGTCGGCCTCTACACCCCGCTCGCCCCGGACGACTCCTACTGGGGCAACAACGGCTACTTCGCGCAGGCCCAGTCCGGCGGGGAGGGCGCGCCGCGCCTGGACGCCGTGTTCACCGGGGCCGAGGACGACGTGCGGCTCGGCGACGCGGTGCCGGTGACGCTGTCCGTGGCGTACCCGCTGAAGTCGGCGCAGGTGCGGCTCGACGACGTCACCGCGCTGCGCGACGAGCTGGGCGCGCTCGGCCTGGCCCTGAACGGGTTCGAGCTGCAGGTCGAGACGGCGCTGCCGTCGATCGTCGAGGACGCCGCCAAGGACCAGGACGCCCTCGCCCGGACCGTGCCCATCATCGCGGTGCCGCTGGTGCTGCTGGCCTTCGTCGTACTGCTGCTGCTGGTCGCGGCGCTGACCGAGGAGCGTGGCCCGGAGCTGGCGCTGGCCCGGCTGCGCGGCTACGGCAGCGGCGGCACGATCCGCTTCGGGCTGGGCGAGACGCTGCTGCTGATCGTCCTCGGCGCGCCGGTGGGCCTGGCGGCCGGGCTGGGCGCGGTCGAGCTGGCCGCCCGCTCGGTGCTCGCCGACGGCGTACACGTAGAGCTGCGCTGGCCGGTATTCGCAGCCGCCGCGGGCGGCCTGCTGCTCGCCTGCGCCGCCGCCTGGCTGGCCGCACGGGCCACGCTCGGCCGCAGCGTGCTGGGTCTGCTGCGGCGCGTGCCGCAGCGGGTCACCTGGCGCGCGGGCGTGCTGGAGGGCGTGGCCGCGGCGCTGGCGATCGCCTCGCTGGCCGCGGCGCTGCGCGACCGGTCCGCACCGCTGGCGCTGCTGGCGCCCGCCGCGCTCGCCATCGTCGCGGGCGTGTTCGCGGGCCGGCTGCTGAGCCTCTGGTCGCGGGCGCGGCTGAGCCTGGCCCGTCGCCGCGGCCGGCTGCCCGCCATGCTGTCGGCGGCGCAGCTCTCACGCCGACCGGGGGCTGCCCGCACGGTCGCCGTGCTCACCGCCGCCGTCGCGCTGCTGACCTTCTCCGCCACCGCCTGGGACGTCGCCGCGGACGCGCGCGCCGAGCGGGCCGACGACGCGGTCGGCGCGCCGACCGTCTACGCGGTCTCCGCGGCGCACCCGCAGGCGCTGGTCAAGGCACTGGCCGCGGCCGACCCGTCGAGCCGCTCGATGGCCGTGGTGCGGGTCGACGAGCTGTACAACAACCAGCGCGTCGAGCTGATCGGCGTGCAGTCCGAGCGGCTGCCCGCCGTCGCGATCTGGCGTGACCACGACGCTGCCGCGCTGTCCCTGCTGGCGGGCCGCCTGCGCGCGGACGTGCCGCAGGCCGCCGAGGTCAGCAGCCAGGTGACCGCCCGGGTGTCGGTGAGCACGCTCGGCGAGACGCCGGCCCGGCTGGGGGCGGTGCTGTCCTCGCCCGGTGAGCCGCCGAGCATCGTCTGGCTGGGCAGGCTGCGCGACGGCGCGCGCAACTACACCGCCGCCGCGCCCGCCTGCGCGGCCGCGCCCTGCCGCCTGGTCGGCCTGGCGGTCGCCCGGGAGCCCGGGGAGAGCGGCCCGGTGCAGGCCGAGCTGGTCGTGCAGTCGCTCAGCTCCGGCGGGCAGCAGCTGCCGGTGCGCTTCACCGAGTCGTCGGCCTGGCGGTTCCTGGTGGACCGCACCCCCAACGCGACCGTACGCGTCACCGCAGGCCAGCAGCTCGGCCTCAGCGTGAACTCCGCCGACCAGGGCGATGTGCTCATCTCCTACCTGGACACCCCGGCGGAGCTGCCCGCGGTGCTGGCCGGGCCCGCGCCGAGCAGCGACGATCCGGAGCACTTCGACCTGCCCGCGTTCGCCGAGACGCCGCAGGCGTTCAGCGTGCTGGAGAAGGCCGCGGTGCTGCCCCGGGCGGGCGAGCGCGGACTGCTGTTCGACCTCGACCTGGCGACCCGGGCCGCCGCGGTGACGCAGGGCCTGTCCGACGCGAGCGACCTGCGCTACGAGGTGTGGGCCGCGGCGGACGCCCCGTCCGACCTCGCCGCGAAGCTCGCCGGCCAGGGCGTACGGGTGCTGCGCACCGAGACCGTGCCGGACGAGCTGGCCCGGCTGGGCCGCCGCGCCCCCGCGCTCGGGCTGCTGCTCTACCTGCTGGCCGGTGTCGCGGCCGCGCTGCTCGCGCTCGGCGTGCTCGCGCTCAGCACCCGGCTGGGCGCCGCCGACCGCCAGGCAGAACTGGCCGCGCTGCGCGTCACCGGCGTACGCCCGAACGTGCTGCGCCGCGGGCTGCGGCGGGAACGGCTCGCGCTGATCGGCCTGCCGATGATCGTCGGATTGCTGGTCGGCCTCGGCGCCGCGGCCCTGATGCTGCCCGGCATCCCGCTGGTCACCGTCGGCACGCCCGGCGCGCCGAACCTGACCGGGGACGTGCTCGGCACGCTGGTGCCCGGACTGACCCTGGACGCGCTGCCGCTGGCGATCGCCGGTGCCCTGCTGGTGCTCGTGGTGGTCGTGCTGCGCAGCGGCCGGCTCGTGAAGCGGGCGACCCCCGAACTGATCCGAGGAGGCGGCCGGTGAACGGCACGGTTACCTGTCGCGGCCTGGTCTACATCTACCGGCTGGAGGGGTACGACGTGGTCGCCCTCGGCGGGGTGGACCTGGACATCGCACCCGGCGAGTCGGTGGCCCTGCTGGGCCCGTCCGGCTCCGGCAAGTCCACGCTGCTCTCCCTGCTGGCCGGGCTGATCCGCCCGGCCGCCGGGCGGGCCACCGTCGGCGAGACCGACCTGGCCAAGGCGTCCGAGGCGGACCTGGCCCGGATGCGCGCCACCGAGGTCGGCGTCGTGCTGCAGGGCGCCGAGCGCAACCTGCTGCCGTACCTGACCGCCGAGCAGAACGTGCGCTTCGCCCAGCGGGCCGCCCGCTCGCACGGTGTGGCCGACCTGCCCGCCCCGCGTGACGTGCTCGCGCTGGTCGGCCTGCTCGGCGTGCGCGGCCGGCTGCGCCAGCGCCCGCACGAGCTGACCCCCGGCGAGCGGCAGCGCCTGGCGCTGGCCGTCGCGCTGGCGCACAAGCCGGGGCTGCTGCTCGCCGACGAGCCGACCAGCCAGCTCGACTCGGTCGCCCGCGACGAGGTCATCGCCGCCCTGGAGTCGGTGCGCCGCAACGGCACCACGGTCGTCGTGGTCACCCACGACCCCGAGGTCGGCGCGGGCATGGGCCGCCAGGTCACCATCCGCGACGGGCGGGTCGGCGGCGAGGGACGGCTCGGTGAGGAGTTCGCCGTGGTCGGTCGGGACGGCTCGGTGCACCTGCCGCCCGACGTGCTGGCGCTGCTGCCGCCCGGCACCAAGCTGCGGGTGCACGCGCGTCCCGACGGCACGGTGCTGCTGGCCCCCGCGCACGCGGCCCAACCGGGCAGCGCGGTCGTGCCGGTCGACGAGTACGAGCCCGAGGACGACGCGACCGCCTACCGGCGTGGTCAGATCGTCCCCGACTACAGCCGTGAGGTGGCCTGATGACCCGGATGCTGCTGGCCGAGCGGATCACCATGGCGTACGGCAAGGACCGGGCGGTGCTGCGCGACATCACCGTGGCCGCCCAGCCGGGCCGGATCCTGGCCGTCACCGGCGCGTCCGGCGCGGGCAAGACCACGCTGCTGTGGGCGCTGGCCGGGCTGCTGCGCCCGGTAGAGGGGCAGGTCAGCCTCGACGGAGCGCCGCTGCGTGACCGCGACCAGGCCGTCACCCACGGCATCGTGCTGATCCCGCAGCACAACGGGCTCGCCCCGACCCTGACCGCGGCCGAGAACATCCTGGTCGCCCTGGTGTCGGCGGGTGTACGGGCCCCGGACGCGCGCCGGCTCACCGCCGAGGCGCTGGAGCGGGTCGGCCTGGCCAACCAGGCCGAGCAGCTGGTCGAGGAGCTGTCCGGCGGGCAGCAGCAGCGTACGGCGATCGCCCGCGGCCTGGCCCTGCGCGGCCCGGTGCTGCTGGCCGACGAGGTCACCAGCGAACTCGACGCCGCCAACCGCCAGACGGTGCTGACCCTCCTGCGTGCCGAAGCCGAACGCGGCGCAGCCGTCGTCTTCGCCACCCACGACCCCCAAGCCGCGGCAGCCTGCGACGACGAACTCCACCTCGTCGACGGCTACGCCACCACCCCCGCCACCCACTGACCCACCCCTTCCTTTCGCAACTCTTAAAGACTTGCGGCCTCCGAGTCACTCGGAGGCCGCAAGTCTTTAAGAGTTGTCGCAGGTCGGTGACGCGTCAGCGGCTGTAGACCTCGATCTCCCAGAGGCTGTAGCCGTAGGTGGTGGCGCGTTGGACGCCCTGCATGCGGACGTAGCGGGCGTTGACGGGGGTGAAGGTGTTGATGTCGACGCCGCCGTTGCCGGTGGTGGTGGACCAGGCCGTGGTCCAGGTGCTGCCGTCGGTGGAGACGTCGATGCGGTACGAGCGCCCGTACGCCGCCTCCCAGCGCAGGATGGTCCGGCCTACGCTGCGTACGCTGCCCAGGTCGACGGTGATCTGCCTGCTGTCGGCGGAGGTGCTGCTCCAGCGGGTGGTCGGGTTGCCGTCGACGGCGTTGCCGACCGGGTAGAACAGCTGGCTGCCGTTCGCCGAGACCGAGCGGCCCTGGGCCAGGTTGGCGATGTCCTGGCCACGCCTGGCCGGGAACGACACCACCTGCTGGTAGGTCGGCCGGTTCTGCCAGGCGGTCAGCGGCGCGGTGATGCCGCCCAGCGCCGACTGCAGGATCGCGTCGGCACACCACTGGTCACCGGCGGCGCAGTGCTCGTCGCCGGGGTAGACGGCACTCGCCCCCTGCCCGTTGGCGCTGCCCAGGGTGGACAGCAGCACGGTGCGGCACGCGCTGAGCACGCCGTTGCCGCAGTACGTGCGCCCGAGCCCGCCGGCGACCGGGTCGCCGAGCACGGTGCGCACGTCCTTCTCGACGTACCCCCACCAGCCGTGCTGGAAGGACGAGCCCTTGTGGGCCTGGCTGGCGGACAGCGAGCCGGGCAGGCCGGAGCCGGGACCGTTCTGGCCGCCGGACGGTGATTCGTTGATCTGCATGGCGTCGACGAGGGCGCCGTAGAGCCCGTCGCCGAGTTCGGCCTTGAACTGGCCGCTGACCAGCAGCGGCCACCACGCGTCGAAGATCCGGATCGCGTCGGCGTGGGCGTAGGCCTTCGAGCCGGGGGCGGTCTCGACGCGCCGGGCTCCGGCCTGCTGCCATGCCTTGAGCTTGGCGACGGCGGCGGACAGCGTGGGGTCGGTGACGGCCTGGCTCTCGATGACCCGGAGCAGGTCGTCGAGCACCTTCCAGCCGCGCAGGTCGGTGACCCCGGCGTTCTCGACCAGGCTCGCCAGCGAGGAACGGGTGAACTTGTGCCCGCTCGCGATCGCGGCTTTGACCGGGGCGTCGAGCAGGTCGCCGCGGTGCACCGAGCCGAAGCTGAAGTCGCCGTCGGCCGCCCCGAAGTCCTTGGCCTGCCGGTTGTTCCAGCTGATGTAGTAGTCCTGGTTCACCGACTGCGGGTGGGTGGCGTTGGCCGCCCAGGTCGCGTTGTTGCTGTCGGGCTGGTAACCCAGCCACTCGTATGGCGCGTCGCCGCGTACCGGCAGGTTGGGGTTGTGCCCGGCGGCGCGCTGCGGGTTGCTGCCGGACATGAAGTAGGCGGTGTCGGTGGAGTTCACGTAGAACCAGTTGAACGAGTAGCCGACGTTGCCCGCGGCGGTCTTGAAATCGGCCGCCGAGCCCATCGCGGCGGGGTCGTTGAACATCTGGAAGCCGATCGCCGAGTCGGCCTCGTGGCGGTAGGTGGACCGCAGGTGGGTGAATGCGTGCGGTACGCCGCCGACGGTGCCGCGCCAGGCCACCAGACCTAGCTTGGTCCGGTACGTGACCAGCTTGTACGAGCCCGCGGCGGTGCCGTCGGCCGTGCTCGGCGTCCACGCGTTGGTGTGCGACAGCTCCTCCATCGCGGTGCAGACACCCCGGTAGAAGTACTTGTTGCTGCTCAGGGTGGGGGCGCTGCCGTCGGTGGTGCACAGCGGCAGGGAGTACGTGTCGGTGATGTCGTGCGCCGCCGAGGTGGCGCTCCACGCGTAGTCCTGCCCGCGGCCGAGCAGCACGTACAGGTTGAGCCCGGCGAACGCCGCGCCGCGGGCGCTGATCCCGGGGCCCTGCAGCTCCTGCACCATCAGCAGCTGCGGGGAGAAGTAGCCGGTCTGCGGCCCGAACACGGCGACCGGGTGGCCGGTGGCGGAGTGCGCCGCGGAGATCACCGCCGCGTTGGACATGCCCTTGCGCTTGTTGCCGATGGTCAGGCTGCCCAGGGCTGCGGCGATGTCGGACTGCGCGGTGACGGCGCTGTTCGCCGAGCCGGTCGGGTTGGTGACGACCGGTTCGACGACGGCGCTGTTCGCGTCGGGCAGCACCACACCGGCCGCGTTGTCGTCGGCCGCGCCGTACGGGAAGCTCGTGCCGTCGTGGATGGTGAGCACGGCCTCCGGGTCGGTGCGGCTGCGGAACGCGTTCCACACCGCGTCGCCCTCGACCGCGCCGTAGCGGGCCCGCGCGGCGACGCGGACCAGCGCGGACTCCATCTCGCTGCCGCCGCCCCCGCCGAACAGGCCGCCGACCACGCCCGCGATGGCGATCAGGTCGGTCATCGTGAACTGCACCGGGCCGCCCGCGTTGGTGACCGCGTCGAGGTGCCCGGTGAGCACGTACTCGCCGGGGCAGTTGCGGTCGGCCATGCACTTGGCGATGTAGGCGTTGATGCCGGCGATGTAGTTCTGCACGTCGGTGTAGAGCTGCGCCCCCCGGGTGCCGAGGTTCTGCAGCGCGTTGACCTGCGCCTGGAGGTCGGCTTCGGTGTACGGCGCGTTGCGCCACACGCTCTGCTCCAGCGAGCGGTTGCCCGCAGCCCCGCCCGCGAACGGGGTGAGCGTGCCGCGCCCGACGTGGCGCAGCAGATCCATGGTGAACAGCCGGTCCTCGGCCCCGGCGTAGCCGGCCCCGAACATGGTCCCGGCCCGGGTGGTGCCGGTGACGTGCGGCGTGCCGGTGGCCTTGTCGCGTACCACGGTCACGTCGGAGCGGGGGGCGTAGCTGCGTTCGACCTGCCCGGCGGGCACGCCGAACGAGGCGTCGTTGAAGTACGCCGGGATCTGCTCGTCGGTGAGCCCGGCGTAGTTGTAGACCAGGTTGGCGTACCGGTCGAGCTGGTCGGCCGAGTGCGCGGGCCGGGTGCCGAACACCTGGTGGCCGAGGATGTCGACGAGGGTGGCGTTGCCGTTCTGGCCAGGCGGCAGGATGTCTGCGCACTCGGCCAGACAGAAGTCGTTCGGGGCCAGCACGGCTGCGGCGGCGGGGGCCGCAGCGGGCACGAACGTGGCGAACGCACCGGCTGTGACCAGTGCGAACGTGGCGGCTAGGGGGCGTTTGACCCGGGAGCGGGCCGGGGTGGCGCGTCGGGACATGGGGTGGATCCCTTCGGCAGGACGGGACGGGGGCCGCTGATCCGCATCGGACAGCAGGCCCACGCGCAGCCTGACGCGACGTGTCCGCCGCCGACGCACTTACGTGAAGCAATTTCGTGTACCGGATGGTAACGAAGTATTCACTGTGACGAAAGAGACAGACACCGATCGAATGCCCGTCCGGCGGGGGACCGTCCGCTCGCGACGGTCGCCAGGCCGCCTTGATCGCCGACTTGCCAGGCAGGTGGGCGAAAGGGCACGCAAGATACGCACAGGCGCCAGGCAAGTCGAGCGATCTTGACGCCGCGACCGGGACTGTCCGGGTCAGGACAGGGCGGGCTGCTGGGCCGGCCGGTCGGCAGGCGTGGCCTGCTGGGGTACGGCGGGTGCGGGCGCGGGGCGATCCCCGACCTGCTCGCCGAGCAGCACCCGGCGCACCACGCGTTCGCCGGCCTTGCCGTCTTCCAGGGCGCAGAAGCGCTCGCGGAACGCCGCCCGCCGCTGCCGGGCCTGCTCGTCGTCGACCGCGCCGGAGGCGAACACGGCAGCAAGCTCGTCCTGGGTGGCCGCGATCGCCCCGGGGTGCGCGTCGAAGATGTCGAAGTACACGCCGCGGGTGGTGCGGTACCACTCCCAGTCCGGGGCGAAGATCACGATCGGCCGGTCCAGCACCGCGTAGTCGAACATGGTCGACGAGTAGTCCGTGACCAGCACGTCCGCGGCGAGGTAGAGGTCCTCCACCCGGGGGTGCCCGGTCACGTCCAGGACCTGGGCGGAGCCGCCGGGCGCGGCCGGCTTGCCCTCGTAGAAGTAGTGCGCGCGGACCAGGATCACCGAGTCCGGGCCGAGCGAGCCCGCCAGCTCGGCGAGGTCGAGGTAGCCGGACACGTCCCTGTTGCGGCCGCGGTGCGTCGGCGCGTACAGCACGACCTGCTTGCCGGGCTCGATGCCGAGCGCGGCGCGCACCTTCGCGCCGTGGTCGGGGGCGGCGTTGACCAGGACGTCGTTGCGCGGGTAGCCGTACTCCAGCGACTCGTAGCCGCCACCCGGGTAGGCGGTGCCCCAGGACTGCGTCGAGTGCTGGTTGGCCGCCACGCTGTAGTTCCACCGGCCGACCCGCTTGAGCAGCTCGTCGCCGCCCTTGCCGCGGCGGCCGCCGTAGGTGAGCCCGTCCATGCCCATGAGCTTCAGCGGGGTGCCGTGGTGGGTCTGCACCTCGACCGCGCCGGGCCGCTTGACGATGTAGTCGGGGAAGTTCGCGTTGCTGATGAAGTACTTGGCGCGGGCCATCGCCCGGAAGTAGGCCGGGGACTCCTCGACCACGTACTCGACGCCGGCCGGCAGGTGCGCCACGCGGTCGGGCTTGACCACCCAGACGCCGCGGATGTGCGGGGCCAGCTCGCGGGCCTTCTCGTAGATCGCGGCCGGGTTGCAGCTGTAGCCGGCGCCCCAGTAGGCCGAGTAGACGGCGAGCCGCTCGTCGACGGGCAGGCGCAGCTGCGCGCGGTAGAGCGCGTACTTGAGGGCGCGGCCGGGCTCGCGGGTCACGCGGCGGGCCTTGGCGCTGATCGACCGCATCCGGCGCAGCATCGGCACAGCTCCCCCTCGCGTGCGTTCACCTGGGGCGATGGGCCCGGGGACCCGTTCGCTCCATGACCGGCGGACCGTCGCCGAACCGCGGCCATAGTGGGCCAGAAGATAACAGGACGGCCCGCTCCAAGTAAACCGCAGCGGAACGGGCGGTGACCTGATCATGCGTAGGGAGCTGCGGTTCGGCAAGTGACCGGCGGGTAGCGACTGGCTGAGCGATCGTTCAGGCAATCGGGCTACGCTGTGCTCGAAATCCTGTGATCCAGGTATCAGACCCCGGGAGGAAACGTGGACGCGAACGAGATCGCCGCCGGTCGCGAGCGTTGGCAGCAGCGGTACGACAAGGCGCACAAACGCCATGCGGACTTCACCACGCTCAGCGGGGTCGAGGTCGAGCCGCTCTACGGCCCGGCCGAGGGCGTCGCGTACCCGGGCTTCGAGCGCATCGGCTGGCCCGGTGAGTTCCCGTTCACCCGCGGCCTGTACCCGACCGGCTACCGGGGCCGCACCTGGACCATCCGCCAGTTCGCCGGGTTCGGCAACGCGGTGCAGACCAACGAGCGCTACAAGCTGATCCTCGGCGCGGGCGGCGGCGGCCTGTCCGTCGCCTTCGACATGCCCACCCTGATGGGCCGCGACTCCGACGACGGCCGCTCGCTGGGCGAGGTCGGCCACTGCGGCGTCGCCATCGACTCGGCCGCCGACATGGACGTGCTGTTCGGCGGCATCGACCTGCAGAAGGTCACCACCTCGATGACCATCTCCGGCCCCGCGGTGCCGGTGTTCTGCATGTACCTGGTCGCCGCCGAGCGCCAGGGCGCCGACCTG
Organism: Catellatospora vulcania; assembly: GCF_009720385.1. Lineage (GTDB taxonomy): Bacteria > Actinomycetota > Actinomycetes > Mycobacteriales > Micromonosporaceae > Catellatospora > Catellatospora vulcania. Next base: position 166,700 of record NZ_WARX01000001.1, read on the forward strand.
AGCAAGCTCGACGGCACCCTGCAGACCGACATCTTCAAGGAGTACATCGCGCAGAAGGAGTGGCTGTTCGACCCCGAGCCGCACCTGCGCCTCATCGGCGACCTGATGGAGTACTGCGCGCACGAGATCCCGAAGTACAAGCCGCTGTCGGTGTCGGGATACCACATCCGCGAGGCGGGTGCGACGGCCGCGCAGGAGCTGGCGTACACGCTGGCCGACGGCTTCGGCTACGTCGAGCTGGGCCTGTCCCGCGGCCTGGACGTCAACGTCTTCGCCCCCGGCCTGAGCTTCTTCTTCGACGCGCACGTCGACTTCTTCGAGGAGATCGCGAAGTTCCGCGCCGCCCGCCGCATCTGGGCCCGCTGGATGCGCGACGTGTACGGCGCGACCAGCGAGAAGGCCCAGTGGCTGCGCTTCCACACGCAGACCGCCGGCGTCTCGCTGACCGCCCAGCAGCCCGTCAACAACGTGGTGCGCACCGCCGTCGAGGCGCTGTCGGCCATCCTCGGCGGCACCAACTCGCTGCACACCAACGCCCTGGACGAGACCCTCGCGCTGCCCACCGACGAGTCCGCCGAGATCGCCCTGCGCACCCAGCAGGTGCTCCTGGAGGAGACCGGCGTCGTCAACGTGGCCGACCCGCTGGGCGGCTCCTGGTACGTCGAGGCCCTCACCGACAAGATCGAGGCCGAGGCCGAGGCGATCTTCCAGCGCATCAAGGAACGCGGCACCGACGGCACCATCACCAGCGGCATCCTGCGCGGCATCGAGGACGGCTGGTTCACCTCCGCGATCGCCGACTCCGCCTACACCTACCAGCGCGCGCTTGAAGAAGGCCAGAAGCGCATCGTCGGCGTCAACTGCCACACCGGCACCATCGCCAAGGACCTGGAGATCATGCGGGTCTCCCACGAGGTCGAGCGCGAGCAGGTCAAGATGCTCCAGGCCCGCCGCACCGACCGCGACCAGGCCGCCGTCGACGCCGCCATCAAGAAGATGGTCGACGTCTCCCGCACCGAGGCCAACATGGTCCCCGCCATGCTCGACGCCTGCCGTGCCGAAGCCACCCTCGGCGAAATCTGCGACGCCCTCCGCGCCGAATGGGGCGTCTACCGCGAACCCGCGCGCTTCTAACCCCCGACCGAGGCGACGATCTTGCGTGAACTGTGGGTACGACACACTCGTACCGGGCAAAAGGGCAACAGTTCACGCAAGATCGTCGTGATCTATGGGTGGGGCGGGACCTTGGCGGGGGGATTGTCACCGGCGTGGGAGACTGGGTAACCATGAGCGATCTCCGACCCGGACAGTCGATCTTCACGCGTGGCGCGGTGGATCTCGGCGCGCTGGCCGCGCGCAGTCAGCAGGCGCCCGCGGCGACCCCGGCCGCGTCCACGACGACCTCGGCCGGTCCCGGCAACGGTGGTAACGGCGGCTTCCCCGGTGCGCCCGCGGGGGGCGGTCACGTGGTGGACGTGACCGAGGCCAACGTGCAGGACGAGGTCCTGCAGAAGTCGATGACCACCCCTGTGGTGGTGGCCTTCCTCGCTCCGGGCTACCCCGAGGTGGACCAGCTCGCCGACGCGCTGGCGCAGTTCAACGCCGCCGACGGCGGCACCTGGGTGCTCGCCCGGGTGAACGCGCAGGCCGATCCGCGGCTGGCCGCCATGTTCCGGGTGCAGAGCGTGCCCACCGTGTATGCCGTCGTGGGCGGGCAGCCGATCGACGCGTTCGCCGGGCCCGTGCCGCCGGCCCAGCTGCGCCAGTGGCTGGACGCCGTGCTGCGGGCCGGCGGGGTCGACGTGGCCTTGCCCGAGGACCCGCGCCTGGAAGAGGCCGACGAGGCCCTGATCATGGGCAACCTGGACGAGGCCGAGAAGGCGTACCGCAAGATCCTTTCGGATTCGCCGAAGGACGCCGCGGCCGAGGCCGGCCTGGCCCAAGTCGTGCTGGCCAAGCGGGTCACCGGGGTGGACCCGCAGGCCGCGGTCGCCGCCGCCGACGCCGCACCCGACGACATGGCCGCGCAACTGCGGGCGGCCGACGTCGAGGTGCTGGCCGGTCAGGCAGAGCAGGCGTATCAGCGGCTGGTCAATCTGGTGCGCCGCGTCTACGGTGACGATCGGGAGACGGTGCGCCAGCACCTCGTGTCGCTGTTCGCCGTCGCCGGCCCGGACGATCCCGCGGTGGCGGCCGCGCGGCGTGCCCTGGCCAGCGCTTTGTTCTAACCGCTCGTGGCCCGTCCCGGACGGCCCGCCTGTACGGCGGGCCGCCGGGCACTCCCCACCAGCGTGCATGAGGCCAGGGGGGAGAAGGGGTTATGCGCCGCATCGCGGTTCTCGACGCGCCGTCGAACCTGGGCCTGCGCCCGCCGACCGAGACCTCCGTGCCCGGCTGCGCCAAGGCGCCGGGCGCGCTGCGTGACAAGAAGCTGCTGACCCGGCTCGACGCGCGCGACGCCGGCTGCGTCACCCCGCCCCGCTACGACCCCGGTGACTGGCGGCCGGGCGACGGGGTGGCGCACGCGCTGCAGATCCACTCGTACAGCGTGCGGCTGGCCGAGCGGATCGGCGCGATCGTCGACGGTGGGGAGTTCCCGCTGGTGCTGGGCGGTGACTGCTCGATCCTGCTGGGTTCGGCGCTGGCCATGCGGCGGCTCGGCGAGGAGGTCGGCGGCCGGATCGGGCTGGTCTTCGTGGACGGGCACTCCGACTTCCGCCACCCGGGCAACGCCCCGTACGTCGGCGCGGCCGCGGGCGAGGACCTCGCCCTGGTCACCGGCCGGGGCCAGACCGAGCTGGCCGGGATCGAGGGCCGCCGCCCCTACTTCCGCGACACCGACGTGGTCGTGCTCGGCATCCGCGAGCACGACGAGTACCGCCTCGACCTGCAGGCCGCCGGTTTCGCGACCCGCCCGGCCACCGCGGTGCGCGCCGAGGGCGCCCGCCGCACCGCCCAGTGGGCCCGCGAGCGCCTGGCCGACTGCGCCGGCTTCTGGGTGCACATCGACGTGGACGTGCTCGACCCCGCGGTCATGCCCGCCGTCGACGCCCCCGAGCCCGGCGGCATCGCCCTGACCGAACTCGAACTCCTGCTCACCGGCCTGGTCAACACCCCCGACTGCCTCGGCATGGAGCTGACCGTCTTCGACCCCGACCACGACCCCGACGGCCGCCACGCCGCCGAGCTGGTCAGCACCCTGGTCGCCGGTCTGGCCCCGTTGATGCCCCCCAAACGCCCCACCCGCGCCCCCCGCGTCCCCAGCCCTCGCACCGCCACCGAGAAACGCACCGCTGCCTGACCACGCGACACCTCCGCGTTGATCATGAACTTATGGCACGGGTCGGCGGCGTGGCGTCGCCACAACTTCATGATCGTGGGGAGAGCGGCGGTCTGCCGCGCTGCGTGATCAGCATCGGCGGCAGGTGCCGGCGGTGGTGTGGGCTAACTCGCGCGGAGGTGCGCGCGGAGGGGACGGCCTCGGCGGATACTGTGGCCGCATGCCCGCTGTGCTCTCCACCGCGACGACCGTCGTCGCCCTGCTGCTGGCCGCCGTCGCGTTGCTGGCGGCCGCGCTCAACCGCGCTCCGGACCGCGTGCAGCTGATCGGCACCGTGATCGTCAGCATCGCCGCCGTGGTGCTGGTCGGCGCCGCCGTGGCGAGCTGGATCGGCGGTCACTCGCCGCGGGAGACCACCACCTTCCTGGGGTACGCCCTGACGATGCTGCTCCTGCCCGCGGGCGCCTGGATCGTCGGCAAGATGGAGCCCACCCGCTTCGGCAGCGTGATCATCGGGGTGGCCGCGCTCATCGTGCCCGTGCTCGTGCTGCGCATCGGCCAGGTGTTCGGTGCCTAGGCCCGTGAACACCGGCCTGGGCCGGGTTCTCGTCTTCGTGTACGGCCTGTTCGCCGTCGCCGCGACCTGCCGGGCTGGTGTGCAGATCATCATGAAGTTCGGTGAGGCTCCGGTCTCGTACCTGCTCAGCGCGCTGGCCGCGGTGCTCTACATCGTCGCCACGGTCGGCCTGGTGCGCGGTGACGCGGGTGGCCGCCGCCTGGCGCAGGCCTGCTTCACCGTCGAGCTGATCGGCGTGCTCGCCGTCGGCACGCTCAGCGTGCTCCAGCCGCAGGACTTCCCGGACGCCACGGTGTGGTCCGGTTTCGGCGAGGGCTACGGCTACCTGCCGCTCGTGCTGCCGGTGCTCGGCCTGATCTGGCTGCGCCGCCCGCAGCAGGCCGCGACGGGGGCCGTGACGGAGGACTCGACCGTCCGCTAGGCTGCGCCGATTCGTCGGGTGGAGCGGGGGACGTGACGACCCCGGGCGCCCTCTGCGGCATCCGATCGTGCTGCGCGCCGGGCTCGCCGCGGTGCCCGGCGCCGCAGTGGCCGCACTGGCCGAACCCGGTGTCGTCGCCCTGCCGGGCGCCCTCGTGTGCCTGTTCGCACTCACCGCGCGGTTGCCCGGCCGCTGACGTCGCCGCCAGCTGCGCGGCTACTTCGACCGGTGCCGCCGCGTCCCGGCGGACCGTCTGAAACGGCCCGGGGGACACGGCGGCGGACCGCCCGCGCCGGTCAGGCTTCGGCGAGGTGGTAACGGGTGTAGTCACGCAGCTTCACGAAGGACCGCTCGGCCTTGCCGTGGTAGTACCACGGGTCGTCGGTGACGAAGGCGTCCCCGATGAGGGCGAAACAGCGTTCGGCTTCGGTGAAGTGGTCACCCAGCGCGAACGCCATGGCGAACGCGTTCCAGACGTAGGGCGTGTTCGGGGTCCGGCGGTAGTCCGGATGCCAGATCGAGCTCTCGGCGGCCGCCACCAGCTCGTCGCCGACTTCGCGCTGCTCCAGGTATTCGTCTTCCTTCTTGCGGGAGAGCCACTCCTCGATGTGCGCCTCCGCGATCAGGCCGGGCAGACCCGTGCCGGGGAAAGCGGCAGCCCGCTCACGGGCGAACCGGAACATCAGCTCGGAGCTGCCGCTCCACTTGCGGCACACCGCCTGCAGCATCGTCGCGTGGGCGCTCTCGTTGGTCGGGTCGATCGCGATCACCGCGTCGAACCGCCGCTGGATCTCGGCCAGCCCTTTGGAGCGGGCGCTGGCGAGGGTGATCAGACCGGCGAGCGCCTTGACGTTCCCAGGGTCCCGGTCGAGGACCTCGTCCAGGCAGTTCTCGGCGAGCACGAGCCGCTGCCGGAACAGCTTCCAGCCCTCCTCCGTGACGCTGGACGCGTAACCGCTGCCCCGGGCGTCCCAGGCCCAGCTGATCGCCGCGAGGCCCTTGACCAGCAGCGGCACGGTCGGGTCGGGGTCGGAGCGGACGGCGTCGTCGATCCACTCCATCAACCCGGACTTCGTCGAGGCGATGCCGGCGTAGTACCCGTGCAGCACCGGATCGGGGTTCATGACGATGGCGCGGGCGGCTGCCCAGTCACGGTTGCCCAGGTGCATGCTCAGCCGCCGGGCGTCGGCATCGCCGAGGAACGGGTCGATCGTGATCTCGGGCGGGGACTCCTCAGGAGCCGCCCTCACCTTCTTGCGAAACGGCCACATGCCCCGCGACCCTAACCGCCGCCCGCGGATCCCGCTGACCCCCGAAGATCGCGACGATCTTGCACGAACGGTTGCTGTTTCGTCCGGTACGAGTGTGTCGTACCCACCGTTCGTGCAAGATCGTTGAGGTTGGGGGTCAGCGGAGGTTGCGGAGGAAGGACTCGGTCACGGGGACGGCGGTTTCGCTGGGCTTGATGCCGTTCTCGACGAAGACGGCGAAGGCGATGTCGCCCTGCCAGCCGATGAACCAGGCGTGGGTGTGCGCGGGGTTGTCGTCGTACTCGGCGGTGCCGGTCTTGCCGTAGACGGCGCCGCCGGGGGCGTCCTTCAGGGCGGTGGCGGTGCCGACGGTGACGACCTCGCGCATCATGGCCCGCAGCGGGTCGACGGTGGTGGGCTTGAGGGCGGGGCCGTCGGCGGCGGGCTTGGCCGGGACCGGGTCGAGCAGCAGGATGGGCTGCTTCCACTGGCCGCGGGCGATGGCGGCGGCGACGCCGGCCATGGCGACGGGGCTGACGATGGTCTGGCCCTGGCCGAAGGAGGCCGCGGCGAGTTCGGTGGCGCTGCCGCCGGTGGAGACGCGGCCGGTGAAGGCGGGCACGCCCAGGTCCCAGGTCTGGCCCAGGCCGAGGGCGTTGCCGGCGCTGATCAGGCCGTCCGGGCCCAGCTGCGGGGCCAGCGAGGCGAACGCCGTGTTGCAGGACTTGGCGAAGTCCGTGTGGAAGGGGACGTTGCCCAGTTCCAGGAAGTTCGAGTTCTTGAACTGGCGGCCCTCGACGGTGAAGAACTTCGGGCACGGCACGACCTGGTTCGCGGTGACCTTGCCGGCGTCGAGCAGGCCGTACGCGGACACGGCCTTGAAGGTCGAGCCCGGCGGCACCTGGGCGGTGAAGGCGAGGTTGTCCGCCCCGCTGTTGGCCACCGCGACGATCTTGCCGTCGCTGACCCGGATCGCCACCATGGCGCTGCGCTGCTTGACCGTGGCGAGCGCCTTCTCGGCCGCGATCTGGCTCTTCTCCTCGATGGTGAGCTGGAGCTTCTGACCGTCCTTGTCCTCCACCGTGTAGAGCGGGGTGTCCTGGACGGTGCCGTCGGTGGCCTTGCGGCTGGAGACCACGCTCAGCCCGGCGGTGCCGCGCAGCCGGTCGTCGTAGCTGCGCTGGATGCCGCCGAGACCGGCCTGGTCGCCCACCTGGTAGGCGCCGGGCTTGCTGTCCATGATCTCTTTGGTGACCGGCCCGACCGTGCCGAGCAGCGCCCGCGCGAACGTGCGGGTCGGCGAGAGCAGCCACTCCTCCTCGCGGAACGACACACCCTTGTCCATCTGCGCCCGCAGGCGGTCGCGGATCGGCTCGTAGATCTCGCGGCGCAGGGTCACGATCTCGACCAGCGCGTCCGGCTTGGCGTCCTTCACCCGGGCGGGCAGCTTGGCCAGGTCGTCCTTGCTGACGTCGTACGCCCCCGAGGTGAAGATCTCGGTCAGGTCCTTGACCAGCGTGTCGATGTCCTTGACCTTCTGCGGCTCGATGCCGATGACGACGACCGGCCGGGACTTGACGATCTCGGCGCCGGTGCCGTCGAAGACACCGGCGCGGGCCGGGGCCAGCCGGCGTACGGCCAGCTCGTCGCCCTTGGTCAGCTTCTCGTGCACGATGGCGGGCTCCCAGATGACCTGCCAGGTGTCCTTGGCCTTGGTCATCCGGACCGTGGTGGTGTACTCCCAGTTGGTCTTGTCCGGCAACGGCTGGGCGACCTTGATCTGGGTGGTCGCCAGGTTCTGGCTCACCGCCGGGTCCTGCCTGGTCAGCGTCGGGGGAGTGTCGCGGAAGACACCCTCCAGGGCGCGCAGCTCGGTCTTGACTGCGTCGACGGCGACACCCTGGCCGGTCGGGCTGACGAACGTGACCTTGTCGAAGGTCCCCGAGCGCCAGCCGGCCAGGAACGCGTCGAGCATCGTCTCGGGGCCGTCGTCCTTCGAGCAGGCGGCAAGTGCGGGGAACAGCAGCGACATCGCCACCAGAGAGAGGACAATCTTGGGACGGCGTACCTTCGAGCGCAGAGCCATGCGGGCATTCTGCCGCAACGGCACCAGCCGTGTGACACCAGCGCTGTCCGGCACCGGACTGACGGGGCGCGATGTCGGCGGCCCCCGAACGAGTGCCTGGCCGGGGGTGCTGGCTAGGCTGGGGTTGACGACGGGACGGCCCCTGCAACGGCCCGTCCCACCAACGACCCACAGCGCGGTGGGCGAAGGGGAGTGCTTTTCATGGAGTCTGGCGGCGCAACGGTCGGCGGCAGCGCTTCGGCCGAGGTCGAAGCCGGTGCGAGCGGCGACACCATCAGGAACGAAGGGGTGCCGCAGGCACATCCGGACGACCTGGACGACGCCGATCTCGACGAGCCCCTGCCCAACGGCGAGCGCCTGATCGCGGCCGCGGTCGCGCTGGCCGCCGGGGGCAGCCCCGACACCCCGAGCCTGGCCGACGACCGGCTCGCCGAAGCCCAGCTGGTACAGCGGTACTGGCGCTTCGCCCCGGACGAGGAACTCGTCGACCTCACCCCGGCCCGCCTGGTCGAGGCCGCCCGCGCGCACCGCGAGCTGGCCGCCTCCCGGATGCCGGGCGAACTGAAGCTGCGCCTGTCCCTGTCGGGTGAACCGCGCCACACCGTCGTGGAGCTGGTCACCGACGACATGCCGTTCCTGGTCGACTCGGTCACCGCGGCGCTGTCCGCCCGCAAGGACGTGCAGCTGCTGGTGCACCCGGTGATGGTGGTGCGCCGCGACGAGCAGGGCGACCTGACCGAGGTCTGCGCCGACGTCGAGCCGGACGACGCCATTCCCGGCGACCTGGTCGAGAGCTGGATGCGGATCGAGGTCGGCGCGATCCGCGACGAGGCGGAGCTGGCGCACCTGCGGGCCGACCTGGAGCGGGTGCTGGGCGACGTGCGCCGGGCGGTCGAGGACTGGCCGCGCATGCGGGCGCAGGCGCTGGCGCTGGCCGACGAGATCTCCGGGGCCGAGCTGCCGGTGCCCGACCGCGACCTCACCGACTCGGTGGAGCTGCTGCGCTGGCTGGCCGACCACCACTTCACCTTCCTCGGCTACCGCGAGTACGAGCTGGTCCACGTGCCCGGCGCGGCCGGCAACGAGACCGACCTGATGCGGGCCGTGCCCGGCACAGGGCTGGGCATCCTGCGCGACGACGCGTCCTCCACGGCCCGCACCCTGGAGTCGATGACGCCCGAGGCGCAGCACAAGGCGCTGGAGAAGCGCCTGCTGGTGATCACCAAGGCGAACTCGCGGGCCACCGTGCACCGCTCGGCCTACCTGGACTACATCGGCTTCAAGATGTTCGACGCGGACGGCAACGTCAGCGGCGAGCGCCGCTTCCTCGGCCTGTTCTCGTCGGCGGCGTACCGCACCAGCGTGCGGGATCTGCCGGTGATCCGCCGCAAGGTGGACAACGTGCTGGACCGCTCCGGCCTGTCCGCGCGCAGCCACTCCGGCAAGGACCTGCTGGAGATCCTGGAGACCTACCCGCGCGACGAGCTGTTCCAGATCAGCACCGACGACCTGTACCAGGCCGTGACCGGGGTGCTCAGAATGGCCGGACGCCGCCAGTTGCGGCTGTTCCTGCGCCGCGACGGCTACGGCCGGTTCATCTCCTGCCTGATCTACCTGCCGCGGGACCGGTTCACCACCGCGCACCGGCTGGCCATGCAGGACATCCTGCTGCGCGAGCTGAACGGCATCGGCGTCGACTACACCACCCGGGTCAGCGAGTCCAACCTGGCCCGGATCCACTTCATCGTGCGCACCGACCCGAACGACCCGCCCGGTGACGTGGATGCCGACGCGTTGGCCGAGATGCTGGGCGACGCCACCCGCAACTGGGACGACGACTTCCGGCTGGTGCTGGAGCGCAAGGTCGGCGACGAGCAGGCCCGGCTGCTGGCGGCGCGGTACACCGACGCGCTGCCGGAGACCTACAAGGACGGGCACCTGCCCTACGAGGGCGCGCAGGACCTGGCCAAGCTGGAGCTGCTGGACGAGCCCGGTCAGCTGGAGATGCACCTGTTCCGGCGGCGCTTCACGGCAGGTTCGGGCAGCGTCGTCGAGGCCACCACGCCCGGCAACGACGTGCGGTTCAAGGTGTACCGGCACGGCGAGCCGATGCTGCTGTCGGCGGTGCTGCCGGTGCTGCACTCGCTGGGTGTGCGGGTCACCGACGAGCGGCCGTACGAGGTGCGCCGCGACGACGCGACCGTGTTCGTGTACGACTTCGGCCTGCAGCTGCCCGCCGGGGCGCGGGACCTGGCCGAGGTGCGCGCGCACGTGGAGAACGCCTTCGCCGCCGCGTGGCGGGGCGAGGCCGAGGTCGACGGCTTCAACGAGCTGGTGCTGCGCGCGGGCCTGACCTGGCGGCAGGCCGTGGTGCTGCGGGCGTACGCGAAGTACCTGCGCCAGGCCGGCACCGTCTTCGCGCAGGAGTCGATGGAGGCCACCTTCACGGCGTACCCGCAGATCGCGGCGATGCTGGTGGCGCTGTTCGAGACCCGGTTCAACCCGAGCCTGCAGCTGTCCGACACCGAGCGCAGCAGCCAGGCCAAGGAGCTGATCTCGGCGATCGGCCGCCAGCTGGAGTCGGTGGCGAGCCTGGACCAGGACCGCATCCTGCGCAACTTCCTGACCCTGATGCAGGCCACGCTGCGTACCTCCTTCTTCCAGAAGGCGGCCGACGGGCGGCCCAAGTCCTACATCGCGTTCAAGCTGGACCCGCAGGCCATCCCGGACCTGCCGGCCCCGCGGCCCAAGTTCGAGATCTTCGTGTACTCGCCCCGCTTCGAGGGTGTGCACCTGCGCTTCGGCGCGGTGGCCCGGGGCGGGCTGCGCTGGTCGGACCGCCGCGACGACTTCCGCACCGAGGTGCTGGGCCTGGTCAAGGCGCAGATGGTCAAGAACGCGGTGATCGTGCCGGTGGGGGCCAAGGGCGGCTTCGTGCTCAAGCAGGCTCCCGCCGCGGGCGACCGCGACGCGCTGCAGGCCGAGGGTGTGGCCTGCTACAAGCGCTTCATCTCGGCGCTGCTCGACATCACCGACAACCTCGACGCCGGCAAGATCGTCCCGCCGGTGGACGTGGTGCGCCACGACGGCGACGACCCGTACCTGGTCGTCGCCGCGGACAAGGGCACCGCGACGTTCTCGGACATCGCCAACGAGATCTCCGCCTCGTACGGGTTCTGGCTGGGCGACGCGTTCGCCTCGGGCGGCTCGGCCGGCTACGACCACAAGGGCATGGGCATCACCGCCCGCGGCGCGTGGGAGTCGGTCAAGCGGCACTTCCGCGACCTGGGCCGCGACACGCAGACCGAGGACTTCACCGTGGTCGGCGTCGGCGACATGTCCGGCGACGTGTTCGGCAACGGCATGCTGCTGTCCGAGCACATCCGCCTGGTGGCCGCGTTCGACCACCGGCACATCTTCCTCGACCCGGACCCCGACGCGGCCGCCTCGTTCGCCGAGCGGGCCCGGATGTTCGCCCTGCCGCGCAGCTCGTGGGCCGACTACAACCCGGAGCTGATCTCCGCGGGCGGCGGCGTGCACCCGCGCACCGCCAAGTCCATCCCGGTCACCCCGCAGGTCCGGGCCGTGCTCGGCCTGGCCGACACGGTCACCGCGATGAGCCCGGCCGAGCTGATGAAGGCGATCCTGCTCGCCCCGGTCGACCTGCTGTGGAACGGCGGCATCGGCACCTACGTCAAGGCCACCACGGAGTCGCATGCCGAGGTCGGCGACAAGGCCAACGACGCGATCCGGGTCAACGGCGGGCACCTGCGCGCCAGGGTCGTCGGCGAGGGCGGCAACCTGGGCCTGACCCAGGCCGGGCGCATCGAGTACGCGCGCCGCGGCGCACAGGGCGCGGGCGGCCGGATCTTCACCGACTTCATCGACAACACGGCCGGGGTGGACTGCTCCGACCACGAGGTCAACATCAAGATCCTGCTGGGCGCGGACCCGGAGCTGGGCCGCGACGCCCGCAACGAGCTGCTGGCCTCGATGACCGACGAGGTCGCCGCCCTCGTGCTGCGCGACAACTACGGCCAGGCCACGGCGCTGGGCAACGCCCGCGCGCAGACGCTGTCCCTGCTGCCCGTGCACCGCCGCCTCATCACCGAGCTGGAGCGCTCCGGCCGGCTGGACCGGGCCCTGGAGGGCCTGCCCGGCGACGAGGAGCTGGCGGCCCGCTCGGAGAACGGCGAGGGCCTGTCCACGCCCGAGTTCGCCGTGCTCATGGCGTACGTGAAGATCGTGCTGGAGGAGGAGATCGTCCACTCGGATCTCCCCGACGACGCGTGGACGGCCCAGACCATGGCCGACTACTTCCCGACGCCGCTGCACGGCATGACCCAGCAGATGGCCGAGCACCGGCTGCGCCGCGAGATCGTCACCACGGTGCTGGTCAACGAGACCGTCAACCGGGGCGGCATCACGTTCGTGCACCGTACGGTCGAGGAGACGGGCGCGTCCGCCGCGGACGTGCTGCGCGCCTTCGAGATCGTGTGGGAGGTCTTCGAGCTGCCCGCGCTGTGGGCGGCCGTCGAGGCGACCGACAACGTCGTGCCGACCGCAGCCCAGACCGCGGTCTACCTGAAGGCCCGGCGGCTCATGGACCGGGCGGTGCGCTGGCTGATCCAGAACCGGCGCTCGCCACTGGACGTGCCCGGCGAGATCGCGAAGCTCAAGCCCGGCGTGTCCGCGCTGGCCCCGCGCATGAAGGAGATGTTCCTGGGCGCGGAGCGCGAGGGCATCGCCGAGCACGAGGCCGAGCTGGTGGCCCTGGGCGCACCCCAGGACCTGGCCGAGTGGGGCGCCCGCACCCTGTACAGCTTCGCCCTGCTGGACATCGTCGAGGTGGCCTCGTCCACCGGCCACGACCTCGACGAGGTGGCCGGCGTCTACTTCGTCCTGTCCGAACGCTTCCGCGTCGACGAGCTGCTGACGAAGATCTCCCAGCTCCCGCGCGACGACCGCTGGCAGACCCTGGCCCGCATGGCCCTGCGCTACGACCTCTACGCAGCCCTGGCCGCCCTGACCGGCGAGGTCCTCGCGGCCACCCCGGCCGCCCCCGCCCAGGACCGGGTCACCCAATGGGAGCAGCACAACGCCGCCACCATCGCCCAGGCCCGCAAATCCATCAGCGAACTCGAGGGCATCAAGGCCGACCTGGCCCCCCTCTCCGTCCTCCTCCGCCAGATCCGCACCCTGGTCCGCACCGCCGCCGCGTAACCCTCCACCGCGACGATCTTGGGGCGCGGGGTGCGGGGGTGAGGGTGTGGGGGCGTGGTCAGGCGAGGAAGGTTTTGGCGCGGGTCAGGGCTTCGGCGTCGGCAGAGATGTCGCCGGGGCGGTTGCCGTAGCCGATGAGTGCGCCGCCCCAGTGCATGCCGAGGTAGCGCGCTGACAGGCGCAGGGTGCCGAGCAGGGGGTCGGCGGTGGTGCGGTCGGTGGAGCTGATGGTGGTGACGGCCGAGAGGGTCTTGCCGCGCATGCGGGCCTTGAAGTCGGCGCCGGGGACGCGCAGCCAGCCCGACCAGTAGTCGAGGTAGAGCTTGGCCGAGGCGGAGACGCTGTACCAGTACAGCGGGGAGGCGATGACGAGGTGGTCGGCGGCCAGGGTGGCGTCGAGCAGGATCTTCTCCGCGCCTTCGGGCTGGGGGTAGACGCCGTCGCCGGCGTGCCGGATGTCGGCGAACGGGGCCAGCGGCAGCTCTCGCAGGTCCAGCCAGGTCTGGGCGGCGTGCGCGGGGAGCTCGGCCGCCGCGGCGCGGGCCAGCGTCTCGGTGTTGCCGCCCTCTCGCGCCCCGGCGAGCAGGAAGAGGTAGGTGCTGGGGTCGTGCGGCACGGCGGGTTCTCCTGTCGGAAACGATTCATGCTCACGCATTAGATGCGTGAGCATGAATACTGCCATCGGGTCGGCCGTCAGTCCAGACCGGAGTGACGCCCGTTACGAGGCGAGGCCCAGGATCTCGGCGGCGGCGCGGCCGTTGGCGTGGCTCGCGCCGTACGTGGTGACGAAGGCCTTCACGCCGCTCGGCCGCCAGCCGGCGGGCCAGCCCATCTCCACGACAGCCAGCGGGTGCACCGCGGCGAGCTGCTCGGCCAGGGACCGGGCGGCCGGGTTGCGGTGGGTGTGCCGTCCGACGAGCACGATGGGACGTCCGGCGGCGGCGTCGATCAGTGCTCCGGCGCTGGTCTCGTCGGCGGCCACGGCCAGCTGCGGGGTGCCGTCGAGGTGCGGCGACAGGCCCCACGGCACGGCGCCCTCGGCGATGGTGTGCCCGGCCCGCAGCTGTACGACGAACGGCTGCTCGAACCCGGTCAGGCTGCCCTCGACGCTCACCGCTCGCCGTGCCGCGTCGTAGCCCAGCCGCGGGCTGAGCTCGATCTCCTCGATCCCGTGCGTCCACGCGGCCAGCGCCTGGTTGCGGGCGACCGCCTGCTCGACCCGAGCGACCGGCAGCGTGCCGTCGGCCAGCGCGCCGGCGATGGCGGCGGCCACCCGCTCGGTGATCTCCAGGTCGATGTCCGCGCCGAGGCACAGCAGGTCCGCCCCGGCTGCCAGGGCCCGTACGGCGGCCGGGCCGATGCCGCCCGCGGCGCGGGCAGCGCCCTGCATCTCCAGCGCGTCGGTGACCACGGTGCCGGTGAAGCCGTACTCCCGGCGCAGCACGTCGACCAGCAGCGTCTCGCTGAAGGTGGCCGGGTCGTCGCCGGTGATGGCGGGCACCCGGATGTGCGCCGTCATGATCGCCTTGGTGCCCGCCGCGATGACGGCCGCGAACGGGGGCAGCTCGCGGTCGCGCAGCAGCTGCGGCGTCACGTCGACGGTGGGCAGTTCGAGGTGGGAGTCGGCGATGGTCGCGCCGTGCCCGGGGAAGTGCTTGGCGCAGGCGGCCACCCCGGCCTGCTGGAGGCCGACCACGGCCGCGGCGGCGTGCGCGGCGACCCGGACCGGGTCCGCGCCGAACGACCGGGTGCCGATGACCGGGTTGTCGGTCGCGGTGTTGACGTCGACGGTCGGCGCGAGGTTCAGGTTGATGCCGACGTCGGCCAGCTCCCGCCCGATGGAGTGGTACACCCGGCGGGTCAGGTCGAGGTCGCCGATCGCGCCCAGCGCCGCGTTGCCCGGGTACGGGCTGCCGGTGCGGTGGGCCAGCCGGGTGACGTCGCCGCCCTCCTCGTCGATGGCGATCAGGGTGTCCCGGCGCGCGGCCCGCAGCTGTGCGGTCAGCCCGGCGAGCTGCGCCGGGTCGGCGACGTTGAACCCGAACAGCGTGTAGCCGGCCAGGCCCTCGCCGAGCAGGCCGGTGGCCCACTCGGGGGCGGTGTGGCCCTCGAACGCGGCGAGCATGGTGCGCAGTGCCAGCCGGCGCAGACCTGGATCAGTGGTCACGGTGTCCTCCGCTTCGACCCGACTTTGGTGGTGGGCCCTTCGGCCAGTGTGGTCGGGTCTTGCCATCCATAGTGGTTTTGTGCGCGTAGGCCGTAGGCTACGGCCGTACTGGTTAAGGTAACCCAATCTAATAAGAAACTTTACTAAAAGCCAGCGGCGCGCCGACACCCGGTGCTGCATGCCGAACTCTAGGATGACGCACCATGGCCGCAGTTTCCCAACCCGGCACCCCCCGGCTGCTCCGCGCGCTCAATGACCGGGCCGCGCTCGAGCTGCTGCTGGCCCGGGGCCCGCTCACCCGTTCCCAGCTCGGCGAGCTGACCGGGCTGTCCAAGGTCACCGCCTCCCAGCTGGTCGAGCGGCTGGAGGAGCGCGGCCTGGTGCGCCGGGTCGGCGAGCAGGCGGGCGGCCGCGGGCCCAACGCGCAGCTCTACAACGTCGCCCCGAACAGCGCGTACGTGGTGGGTGTCGAGGTGGGCGACGAGCACGTGGTGGCCGCCTGCGCCGACATCACCGGGGCGGTGGTGGGCCGGGTCGAGGTGTCCACCAAGCCCGACGCCAACGGCGGCGGTGAGGACCCGGTCCGGCTGGTGCACAACGCCGTCGTCCAGGCGGCCGAGCAGGCCGGCGCGCAGCTCGGCGACGTACGCCGCATCGTGCTGGGCACCCCCGGCCTGGTCGACCCGAACACCGGCGACATCGTCTTCGCCTTCAACCTGCCCCGCTGGCAGCGCGGCCTCGCCGCGGCCCTGCGCGACGACCTGCACACCACCATCGTGTTCGAGAACGACGTGAACCTCGCCGCGGTCGCCGAGTCGCACCACGGCGCGGCCCGCGAGGTGGGCGACTTCCTGCTCGTCTGGATCGGCCAGGGCGTCGGTCTGGCCGTGATGCTCGGCGGCCGGCTGCACCGAGGCACCGCCGGGGCGGCCGGTGAGATCGGCTACCTGCCGGTGCCCGGCGCGGACATCCCGCGCGAGGTCAGCCGGCGCGGCAAGGGCGCCTTCCAGCAGGTCGCCGGGGCGGACGCGGTCCGCCAGGTGGCCCGCGAGCACGGCTTCCGGGCCGGCACCGCGGCCGAGGCGGTCAAGGCCGCGATCGCGGCCGGCACCAAGGGCGGCCCGGTGCTCGACGAGGTGGCCCGGCGGCTCGCGCTGGGCGTGGCGGCCTCCTGCATCGTGCTCGACCCGCCGCTGGTCGTGCTCGCCGGCGAGGTCGGCGCGGCAGGCGGCACCCCGCTCG
Organism: Catellatospora vulcania; assembly: GCF_009720385.1. Classification (GTDB taxonomy): domain Bacteria; phylum Actinomycetota; class Actinomycetes; order Mycobacteriales; family Micromonosporaceae; genus Catellatospora; species Catellatospora vulcania. Next base: position 182,946 of record NZ_WARX01000001.1, read on the forward strand.
CCGAGCGCGTGCAGCACGAGGTAGCCGCGATCAGCCCGGTCGCCCCGCGGGTCGTGGTGACCGGCGTCGCCGACGAACCCGTGCTCCAGGGCGCGCTGCTCACCGCCCTCGACGCGGTCCGCGACGAGGTCTTCGGCTCCACCGTCGACTGATCCGAGCCCCCGCCCGACGGGATCGGGCGGGGGTCCGGCAAGCATCAGGCCAGGTCGCGGCGGCGGAAGTTGGCGAACGCGGCGGCCAGCAGGGCGGCGGTCAGACCTGCCACGACCATGCCGCCGCTGAGCCGGGTGATCACCAGGTCGCCCGTGCCGTCGAGGCCGTGCCAGTACGTCAGGTCGCCGGTGATGAACGCGGACAGATAGCTGGACAGGAAGTACGGGTCGTACGGCAGCATGCCGCCGATCTCGAAGACGATGCGCGCGCCCGCCTCCCAGATCAGGAAGTAGCCGACTGCGATGCCCAGCGCAGCCGCGGTGTGCCGGGCCAGCGTGGCCAGCGCGAAAGCGCACGCCGCACCGGCCGTCGACAGGGCGACGGCGCGCCAGCTCAGCGCGGCGAGGTCGCCCCAGAAGGCCACTCCCGTGTCACCGGGCCAGCCCGAGGTGTACGCGATCAGGTAGAACGTGCCCACGTAGAGCGCCGTGAAAAGGATGGAGAAGAGCGCCACGCAGCCGGTCAGCGCGGCCAGCTTGGCCCCGAGGATCGCCGAGCGCTGCGGCCGCCACAGCAGCAGGTTGGTGATGCCGCCGCTGCTCATCTCGGCCCCGATGAACGACGCGGCGACCACGAAGGCGAAGAAGCTGAGATACACCGCCAGGAACACGGTCAGGCCCCGGATCTCCTGGTCGAACACGAACGCGTCCTCAAGGTAGGGCGCGGCCTTGATGTCGGCCGGGTCGCCCGCGGCGTCGCAGCCGTCGGCGAACATCGCCTCGGCGCTCTCCTTGTCGTCCCGGAACGCCGCCTCGCAGTTCGCCTTGAACCTGACGAGGCTCTCGCGCCGCTCCGCGGCGGACTTCTGCGCCGCCGCCCAGGTCCCGTCGCTGGGCCGGGTCGAGTTGGCCAGCGTCGTCGCGGCGGTGACGCCGAACACGGCGAGCAGGCCGATCACCATGATGAGCGTGAACCGCCGCGACAGCAGCCGGCTCACCTCGGCACGTACCAGGTTCATGCCCGCTCCTCGCTTCCCACGCTCACGTCGGATCCCCGCACGTCGAGGTCGATGAAACTGCCCGCGGGCGGCTGGCGGCGGGTCGGCACGGCTATCTGCGGCGGCGCGTCCGGGGCGGGCCGGGTGCCGGTGAGATCCAGGAAGACGCTCTCCAGGTCGGGGGTGAGCGGGGTCAGCTCGGTCAGCCAGAGCCCGGCCCGGCCGAGGGTCTCGCTGATCGCGGCCGGGCCGCTGACGCCGCCCACGAACAGCACGCCGTCGGCGACCCGCACACTCGCCCCGGCCGCCCGCAGCAACCGCGCGGCCTGCTCGACGTCGGCGACCCGCACCAGGTGCTCGCCGGTGTCGTGACCGGCCAGCACCACCGACACCGGGCCGTGGGCGACCCGGCGGCCCCGGTCGATGATGGTGACCGAGTCGCAGACCTGCTCGATCTCGGACAGCAGGTGGCTGGACAGCAGCACCGTGACGCCCTGCGCGGCCAGGTCGCTCATCAGCGTGCGCATGGCGTGGATGCCGGACGGGTCCAGCCCGTTCGCGGGCTCGTCCAGAATGAGCAGTTCCGGCCGTTTGAGCAGGGCGGAGGCGACGGCGAGCCGCTGGCGCATGCCGAGCGAGTACACCTTGACCGGCTCGTCCGCGCGGTCGCGCAGCCCGACGGTGGTCAGCGCCTCGTCCACCCGCCCCTTGGGCAGCCCACCCGCGGTGGCCAGCAGCTGAAGCGTCTTGCGGCCGCTGAACGGGGTGAAGAACGCCGGGCTCTCCACGATCGCGCCGACCCGGTGCGCCACGTCGCCGAACCGGGCGCTGGGCGTGTCGAGGATGCGCATCACGCCCTCGTCGGGCCGCAGCAGGCCGAGCAGGGTGCGCAGGGTGGTGGTCTTGCCCGAGCCGTTGGGGCCGAGGAAGCCGTGGACCTGGCCCTTCTCGACGTGCATGTCGAAGCCGTCGAGGGCTGTCTTCTCCTCGCGCCACAGGCTGTGGAACGTCTTGCACAACCCGCTGATCTCGATCACGGCGGTCACAGCGCCTCCCCAATCGGTCTGTGTGCCGCCTCACCGTATGTGATCCGGCGGAGGCCATGGGGTCCCGGCGTCGGCCGGACTGTGATCTGGCTGGCAGGTCTGCACCCCGGCGGGGGCGGCCGTGATTGGATATCGGCGTGTCAGGACTGCACCGCGTTGCTCAGACCGTCCACGAGGTGAACCGGGCGGTCGCCCCGGACGACCCCGATCTCGTCATCGCCGCCGACGGTGTCGACGTCGTGCGCGAGGGCAAACACCTGCTCCGGGACATCTCGTGGCGGGTGGAACTGGACGAGCGCTGGGTGGTGCTCGGCCCCAACGGCGCGGGCAAGACCACCCTGCTGCACCTGGCCGCGGGCCGCGCGCACCCGACCAAGGGCGCCGTGTACGTGCTCGGCGAGCGCATCGGCCGCGTCGACATGAACGAGCTGCGCACCCGGATCGGCCTGTCCACGGCGGCGCTGGCCGAGCGGGTGCCCGCGGGCGAGCTGGTCCGCGACGTGGTGGTGACCGCGTCCTGGTCGGTGGTGGGCCGCTTCCGCGAGGCGTACGACCCGATGGACGAGGCCCGCGCCGAGGAGCTGCTCGCCGAGTGGGGCATGGCCGGGCTGGCCCAGCGCCAGTACGGCACGCTGTCGGAGGGCGAGCGCAAGCGCACCCAGATCGCCCGCGCCCTGATGACCGACCCCGAGCTGCTGCTGCTGGACGAGCCCGCGGCCGGGCTGGACCTGGGCGGCCGGGAGGACCTGGTGGCACGGCTGTCCGAGCTGGCCGCCGACCCGGACGCGCCGGCCCTGGTGCTGGTCACGCACCACGTGGAGGAGATCCCGCCGAGCTTCACCCACGCGCTGCTGCTGCGCGAGGGCGGCATCGTCGCGGCCGGGCCGATCCCGGAGACGATCACGTCGGACAACCTGTCGGCGACCTTCGGCCTGCCGCTGGAGGTCACCTCGGCCGAGGGCCGGTTCACGGCCCGCGCCAGGTGACCCGCCGCTTCACCCCCGGCGAGACCGTCGTCCGGCGGGAGATCATGCACGGCGAGGTGTGGTTCGGGTACGCGGGAGTCTGCGTGCAGGACACCGACGACCTGCTGGCCACGTTCGTGCCCCCGGGCACCCGGTTCGGCTTCCCCGCGTCCGGGACGTTCCCGGTCGGCGAGCACCCGTACCTGCTGGAGGGCAAGCAGGAGTGGCGCGGCCACGGCATGCTCTGCCTGCACTTCCCGGGGGTCGACCACGCGATCTTCGTGTTCTGGACGGGTCCGCAGCGCGAGTGGAACGGCTGGTACGTCAACCTCCAGGACGCGCCCCGGCGTACCGCCATCGGGTTCGACACCCTGGACCACGAGCTGGACCTGAACGTCCCCGCGACCACCGGGCAGTGGGAGTGGAAGGACGTCGAGGCCTTCGCGCGCACCGGCCCGGCCCGCTACCCCGGGCGGATGGCGGCGATCCAGGCCGAGGGCGACCGGGTGGCTCAGTTGCTGGAGGCCGGCGAGCGGTGGTGGGACGAGTCCTGGGCCCGGTGGCAGCCGGATCCGGCCTGGCAGCCGCGACCGCTGCCCGCGGGATGGGACGAACTCGCGCCTACCTTGCCCTGACCCGTCACGATCGTAGGTATGCGCACGCTCCTGAACATCCTGTGGTTCATCTTCGGTAGCGGCTTCCTGCTGGCCATCGCGTACGGGCTGGCCGGCATCATCTGCTTCGTCCTGATCGTGACCATCCCGTTCGGGGTGGCCTCGTTCCGGCTCGCCCGGTACGCGCTGTGGCCGTTCGGGTACACCATCGTGGAGAAGCCCAGCGCCGGGCTGGCCTCGACGCTGGCCAACGTCGTCTGGCTGATCGTGGCGGGCTGGTGGCTGGCGCTGATGCACATCGTCACCGGCATCGCCCTGTGCATCACCCTGATCGGCATCCCGTTCGGCGTCGCCAACTTCAAGCTGGTGCCTGCCGCCCTGTGGCCGCTCGGCCGGGAGATCGTCGAGCGCCCCTGACCGTCGTGCCGCGGTCGGCCCGTCCCGGATCCGGGACGGGCCGACCGTGCCGCGCTACCGGTGTTGTTCGAGGGCGCGCTGGATGGAGCGGTAGATGCGGCCGAAGCGCGACTCGTCGGCCACGCGCAGCAGGAGCAGCTCGCGGCCGCGCCACACCGCCCAGATCTCGTGCATCGAGATGCCCTGGTCGTAGCTGTGGTCCAGGCGGTGCAGCGTCCACTCCAGGGCGGGACCGGCCAGGCCGACCAGCAGCACCACGACCGCCAGCGGCACCAGCACCCGGCCCGCGGCTCCGGGGTCGCCGACCGTGGCGGCGATCAGGTAGATGAGTCCGAGCAGGGCGAGCACCGCCCCGACCACGACGCCCGCGTTGAGCGCGCCGCGTCCGGCCAGCCGGCGCATGGACCGCGGATCTGCGGTGATCTCGCGGTGCCAGACGTACTCCAGATCCTCGAGCCGGAAGACGCGGTCGTGGATGTGGATCGCGGTCGAGGTGACTTCGACCGCGGGATCGCGGTAATAGACGATCATCGCAGCCTCCGGCCCTCACCGTAGGCGATGCACGCAAACCGCCTAAGCTCGTCCTATCGGCACTCGATGAGGAGGCAGCGGTGGGCGAGTTCGTGAACGTGGAAGTCGACGCAGGGATCGGCACCATCCGGTTGGAACGCCCGCCGATGAACGCGCTCAACGTCCAGGTCCAGGAGGAGCTGCGGGCCGCGGCCCAGGCGGTCACGACCGACAGCCGCATCGCCGCCGTCGTCGTCTACGGCGGACCGAAGGTCTTCGCGGCCGGCGCCGACATCAAGGAGATGGCGGACATGTCGTACGTGGACATGTCAGCTCGCGCCGGTGCGCTGAGCAGTGCCTTCGACGCCGTCGCGCGCATCCCGAAGCCGGTCGTCGCGGCGATCACCGGCTACGCCCTGGGCGGCGGCTGCGAGCTGGCCCTGGCCTGCGACTGGCGGGTCGTCGCCGAGGACGCCAAGCTCGGCCAGCCCGAGATCAAGCTGGGCATCATCCCCGGCGCGGGCGGCACCCAGCGGCTGGCGCGCCTGGTCGGCCCGGCCAAGGCCAAGGACATCATCTTCTCCGGCCGCATGGTCGACGCCGAGGAGGCGCTGGAGATCGGGCTCGCCGACCGGGTGTGCGCCGCGGACATGGTGTACGACCAGGCCAAGGCACTCGTCGCGGGTTACGTGAACGGTCCGGCCCAGGCGTTGAAGGCGGCCAAGCTGGCCATCGACGGCGGCCTCGACCGCGACCTCGCGGCCGGTCTGGCCTGGGAGTCCCAGCTGTTCGCGGCGCTGTTCGCCACCGAGGACCGGCGCGAGGGCATGACCGCTTTCGTGGAGCGCCGCCCGGCGAAGTTCATCGGCCGCTGACGAGTTTGTGAGTCCTCTTCATATTTTCCTGCGTGCTGGATAGGCTCCCGGCACACGAAGGGACACGGTCATGGCTGAGACCTCTGACATCGCTGTTTCCGGCCACGGTGGACAGCTCGCGCTGGCCGCGTTGCAGGCCGCGGGCGTACGCGAGATGTTCACCCTCTCCGGGGGGCACGTCTTTCCGCTGTACGACGCCGCCCATCAGGTCGGCTTCCCGCTCTACGACGTGCGGCACGAGCAGACCGCGGTGTTCGCCGCCGAAGCGGTCGCCAAGCTGCAGCGCCGTCCGGGCGTCGCGGTGCTCACCGCCGGTCCCGGTGTCACCAACGGTGTCTCCGGCCTGACCAGCGCCTTCTTCAACGCCGCGCCGGTGCTGGTGCTCGGCGGCCGGGCGCCGCAGTTCCGCTGGGGCTCCGGTTCGCTGCAGGAGATCGACCACCTGCCGATCGTCGCGCCGGTCACCAAACACGCCGCCACCGTCACCGCCACCGACGACATCGCGTCGGCGGTGACGACCGCGCTGGAGCACGCGCTCGCCCCGCACCGCGGACCGTCGTTCCTGGACCTGCCGCTGGAAGTCGTCTTCAGCACCGGAGACGGCAAGGCGGTCGCACCGCAGGTCCAGGTGCTGGAGCCGGACCCGGACCTGGTGGAGAAGGCCGCTCGCCTCATCGCCGGCGCGTCGCGGCCCGTGATCATCGCGGGTTCGGACGTGTACGGCGGGGACGCCACCGAGGCGCTGCGGGCCGCGGCCGAGGCGCTGACCGTGCCCGTCTTCGCCAACGGCATGGGCCGCGGCTCCCTGCCCCCGAGCCACCCCCTCGCGTTCGCCAAATCCCGCCGCAAGGCCCTGGACGGGGCCGACGTGGTGGTCGTCGTCGGCACCCCGCTCGACTTCCGCCTCGGCTTCGGCGACTTCGGCGCGGCCCAGGTCGTGCACGTCGTCGACGCGCCGAGCCAGCGCGCCGAGCACGTCTCCGTCGCCGTCTCGCCCGCGGGTGACCTGCGCGCGATCCTGTCCGGCTTCGCGGCGTACGCGGGGGACCGGGTGGACCACGCGGACTGGGTGGCCACGCTGCGGGCCGCCGAGCAGGCCCAGGCCGCCAAGCACGAGCTGGAGATGCAAGCCGACACCGAGCTGATCAAGCCGGCCCGGGTCTACGGGGAACTGCGCAAGGTGCTGGCCGCCGACGCGGTCACCATCGGCGACGGCGGCGACTTCGTCTCGTACGCCGGGCGCTACCTGGAGCCCTCGGTCCCCGGCAGCTGGCTCGACCCCGGCCCGTACGGCTGCCTCGGCACCGGCATGGGCTACGCGATGGGCGCCCGCGTCACCTACCCCGACCGCCAGGTCTGCGTGCTGATGGGCGACGGCGCCGCCGGCTTCTCCCTGATGGACGTCGAGTCCCTGGTCCGCCAGAAGCTGCCCGTCGTCATGGTCGTCGGCAACAACGGCATCTGGGGCCTGGAGAAGCACCCCATGCGCGCCATGTACGGCTACGACGTCGCCGCCGACCTCCAGCCCGGCCTGCGCTACGACGAGGTCGTCAAGGCCCTCGGCGGCGGCGGCGAAACCGTCGCCAAGGCCGCCGACCTCCCCGCGGCCCTCTCCCGCGCCTTCTCCGCCGGCGTCCCCTACCTCGTCAACGTCATCACCGACCCCGCCGACGCCTACCCCCGCTCCGCCAACCTCGCCTAACGCCCCCCGGCGCCCCGCCCCGCGCCCCCCGCGCGCCGCGCTGCGCCGCGCTCCGAACGAAGGAAGGGCACCTTCTTAACGCCATGCGTAGAGGAGGGTGCCCTTCTTAACGCCCACCCTCCGGCGCGCTGCCGCGGGAGGGGGAAGATCGCTGTTTCGTGTCAGAAACTGTGGTCAGACCGCAGATCATGACCAGAAACAGCGATCTTCGCCGACCCGAGACCTGCACCGGGGCGGCGATCAGCGCCGACCCGAGACCTGCACCGGGGCGGTGATCAGCGCCGAGCCGAAGACCGTACCGGGGCGGTGATCTTCGCCCCCGGCGGCCGGGGCGGCGGGCGGCGTCTTCAGCACGAACGTGAACGGAACCGGTAGCGGCCCGGTCGACGCGACGACCCGCACACCCCGCTGCTCGAAGCCCCGAACATGCCGTGCCCGGTCACCGTGCGCAGTGGTCGGCGGCGGGCGGTCAGGCCGCCGCCGACCGCTGCTGGTCAGGCTGCCGCCGGTTCCGGTGCGGGCTCGGCCGCCGGTGCGACTGCCCGGGTGCGCCCCGCGACGAGGACCGCGCCGAGGGCCCACGGGATCCAGACGACCTCGGTCAGCACCCGCAGCAGGGCGGGGGAGACCGGCAGCCACGGGATCATGATCAGCCCGTGGTCGATCGCGCCGAGCAGCGCGAAGACGGCCACGATCAGCGTTGTCATGCCCAGCTTGCGGGCGTGGGTCTCCCGCAGCGCCAGGCCCAGCAGGGCGAAGCCCGCGCCGTACAGGGCGAGGCCGATCGGGTGCAGCACGCTGCCCATGTCGAGGGTGCCGAAGACGCCGACGGTCAAGCCGCCGACCGCCAGCAGCAGCCCGAGCATGGCGCGCTTGGAGTCGCGCAGGCGGCGGTAGTAGAGGCCGATCGCCAGCAGCCCGAGCACGATTGCGCCGCCGAACGCCCACTTGACCTCGATGCGCGCCAGCCCCGAGGCGGCGTACTCGCCGTACCAGTCGCAGTCGGAGGGCAGGTGCTGCCGTCCGCCGTCGTAGCCGGCGCAGGCGTACATCTTCAGGGTGGCGGCGGGCTCGCCGAGGTAGCGGTGGGAGCCGATGGCGGGCAGGTCGTCGTCGCCGCAGGCGGGCACAGTACGGATGTTCGTGTCGGACATGCCCGTCCAGCAGCTGCCGACGCCCTGCCCGTCCCACCAGAAGTTCAGCCCGTTGGGCTCGGACTCGCCCTTCTCGCTGACCCCCATCACGTTGTCGAGGTAGCGGTTGTGGTGCGAGGTGTCGAACTGCTGCGCGAACTCGGTGTCGTTGCGCACGAACCCGGGTACGAAGCTGGTCACGAACCCGGAGTACCGGTTGCCGTAGATGTGGTTGCCGCGCCAGATGTTGTAGTTGCCGCCCGGGTTGACCACGCCCGCGCCGACCGGCAGGCCGACCGCCGGGCACACCACGCCCTGCTCGTACCCGCGCTGCTCGAAGGGCTTCTTGCAGGTGCCGTCGACGATGTGCCGGTAGTAGTCGGTGTTGTTGTTCGCGATGACGTTGTTCTCGAACTTCGAGTGGTTCTGCGGCATGCCCGGGTGGTCGGGGAAGGCGCTGTCGGTGGCGATGCCCGCGGTGTTCTCGGTGAAGACGCTGTCGTGCACCCAGACCGAGTCACCGGCCGTGCCGGAGTAGCCCAGCGTGTTGTGGTGGCCGTAGCAGCGCTGGATCTCCACGGCGTAGCGCGGCACGTCGTGGCCCCGGTCCTTGTTGATGTTCGAGGCCGCGCCGGGGTAGAAGGCGGAGTCGCCGTTGCCGTAGCCCTCGCAGTCGGTGTAGAGGCCGTGGTCGACGGCGAAGGTGAGGAAGGCGTACTCGTCGTTCCAGCGGCCCATGGTCCGGTCGACCACGAAGCCGTCGGTCTCCATGATGTAGAAGGCGTTGAATTGGGCCCGCTGGGCGGACATGTTGCGGAAGTACACGCCGTCGGCGTTGTCGGCCCGGATCGCGTTGAGCTTCTTGTACTGCGCGTCGACGAGCACATCGGCCGGGTTCGCGCCGGTGCCCTCCAGCTGGAGGTTCTTCTTGCCGAGGATGGCCACCAGATTGGCCAGGTGCGGGCAGGCGAGCTGCTGGTCCCAGGTGAGCACCGGGTAGCCGTAGATGCGGCCGCGTACCGCGCCGTTCTCCATGGCGGCGCACTGGGGGCTGGCCGGGGCGATGCTCGGCTCCTCCAGGTACACCCCGGGCAGGATCTTGATGTTGGTGCCGGGCAGGTGGGCGGCGTCCACGGCCTGCTGGATGTGGCGGAACCCGTCGTTCTGGCACTGCGTCCACAGCTGCTCGTTCACGGCCTTGAGCTCGGCCGGGAAGGCGGCGATGCGGGTCGCGAAGTCGGCCGGGTCGGTCTTGCAGACCAGCAGGGTGGGCCCGGTGGTGCGGTAGACCGGGACGCTGCCGGTGCCGTCCAGCTCGCGGGTGGCCCGCTCCTCGTGCGCCGAGGCCGCGGTGGCCGGGCCGAGTATCGCTATCGCCGCCACGGCGACGATGCCGAGCAGACGTGTGTATGCCTTCATGGCGGCGGAGCCTAGAGAAGGTTTCACGTTCGCACCAGACCCGTCGGCGCGACACGCTGCCGTTCATCTGTCCGGGTGGCGAGCCTGGTGCGAACATGAAAAGTTCTCTAAACTCCGCGCGACGGGAATCACACCTGGCCCGAGGGACCCCCCATGACCGAACCGGCCACGCTCACTACGGCTGACCCCGCAACGCCCCCGCCCGCTCCGTTCGCCGAGCCGCAACGGCCGGTCACCGGCCGCTGGATCAGCCTGTTCGCACTGGCCTGGCTGGGCATCTGGATGGCGCAGCTGACCCCCGTGCAGCTGCTGCTGCCGATCCAGGTCGAGGCGCAGCTCAAAGCCGCGGACTGGGTCGACAACGTGGTCGCCTTCGGCATCGTGTCCGGCATCGCCGGCGCGTTCGCGCTGATCGCGTACCCGCTGACCGGCGCTCTCTCGGACCGCACGGTGTCGCGGCTCGGCCGCCGCCGTCCCTGGATCATCTTCGGCGCGCTGCTGTTCGCCGCCTCGCTGGTGGTGCTCGGCCTGCAGGACGACATCGTCGGCATCGGCGTGTGGTGGACGCTGACCCTGGTCGGCTTCTGCGTGCTGACCGCGGCCCTCACCGCCACCATCTCCGACCAGGTTCCGGTCGGCCAGCGCGGGTACGTCTCCGGCTGGATCTCCGCCCCGCAGGCGATCGGCACCATCCTCGGCATCGTGCTGGTCACCGAGCTGGCGCTGAGCCAGGTCATCGGCTACTCCCTGATGGCCGGGCTGCTCGTGCTGCTGGTGCTGCCGTTCGTGCTCGGCGCGCCCGACGAGGTGCTGCCGCGCTCGGCCCGGCCGCCGTTCAGCTTCCGCGACCTGGCCGCCGGGTTCTGGATCAGCCCGCGCCGCTACCCCGACTTCGGCTGGACGCTGCTCAGTCGCATCCTGGTCAACGTCGGCAACGCGCTGGGCACCACGCTGCTGCTCTTTTTCCTGATGTACCACGTCAAGGTCGAGAAGGCCGAGGACGCGCTGCTCGTCCTGACGCTGATCTACATGCTGTTCGTGGTGCTGGCCGCGCTGTTCCTCGGCCGGCTGTCGGACCGCATCGGACGGCGCAAGGTCTTCGTTCTCGTCTCGTCGGGGTTGCAGGGCGTCGCCGCCGTGCTGCTGGCGTTCTTCCCGACCCTGACCGTGGCCACGATCGGCGCGGGCCTGCTCGGCCTGGGCTACGGCTGCTTCCTGTCGGTGGACCAGGCGCTGGCCACCCAGGTGCTGCCGGACCCGGCGGCCCGCGGCAAGGACCTCGGCATCATGAACATCGCCACCGCGGTGCCGCAGGCGATGGCCCCGCTGCTCGGCGCGTTCGTCGTCGCGCAGCTGGGCGGCTTCGGGCCGTTGTACGTGGCGTCCGGTGTGATCTCGGTGCTCGGCGCGCTCGCCGTGCTGCCGGTGAAGGGAGTGCGCTGATGACTCTGGCGCTGCAGGTGTCGGCTCCGTCCACGGCCCGGCCGTGGGAGGACGCCGACGCGTACTGGTCGGCGATGAACACGGCGACCGCGGCGCTGGATCCGGTGTTCGGCGCGGTGAACCTGGCCGCGCTGTCGTACAACGCGCACGACCTGGCCCGCCGCGCGAACGGCGTGCCGATCCGCATCGCCAGCAAGTCGGTGCGCTCCCGCGGCGTGCTCGACGCGGTGCTGGCGCTGCCCGGCTACCACGGCGTGCTGGCGTACACGCTGGCCGAGGCGCTGTGGCTGGCCGAGACGATCGACGACGTGGTCGTCGGTTACCCGAGCGCGGACCGGGCCGCGATCGCGCAGCTCGCGGCCTCGCCCGAGCTGGCCGGCCGGGTCACCATCATGATCGATTCGGTGGATCACCTGGACCTGGTGGACGCCGTCGTCGCGCCGAGCGCGCGGGCCGACATCCGGGTCGCCATCGAGCTGGACTCGTCGTTCAAGTCGCGGCTGCTCGGGCATATCGGGGTGTGGCGCTCGCCGGTGCACCGCGCCGAGCAGGCTCGCGCGCTGGCCGAGGCGGTCGTCGCCCGGCGCGGCTTCCGGCTGGTCGGCATGATGGGCTACGAAGCCCAGATCGCCGGGCTGGGCAACGCCCCGAAGGGCAGCCCGCTGCGCGGCGCGATGGTGCGCGCGTTGCAGCGCTCCTCGATGTCCGAGCTGCTGGAACGTCGTGCGGCAGCCGTCGCGGCCGTGAACGAGCTGGCCCCGCTGGAGTTCGTCAACGGCGGCGGCACCGGCAGCCTGGAGGTCACCGGCGCGGACCGCTCGGTGACCGAGGTCGCCGCCGGTTCGGGGCTGTTCGGCCCGCACCTGTTCGACAACTACGCCCACTTCACCCCGGCTCCCGCGGCCGCGTTCGCGCTGCCCGTGGTACGCCGGCCCGCCCCGGACCGGGTCACCCTGCTCGGCGGCGGCTGGATCGCGTCCGGCCCGCCCGCCATGGACCGGCTCCCGCAGATCGTGTGGCCCGCGGGGCTGAAGATGGTGCCCCGCGAGATGGCCGGCGAGGTGCAGACTCCGGTGGTGGGCCAGGCCGCGACCCGGCTGCGCCTCGGCGACCGCGTCTGGCTGCGGCACACCAAGGCGGGCGAGCTGTCCGAGCACGTCAACGAGCTTCACCTGATCGACGCAGACACGGTCGTGGGGACTCTGCCCACCTACCGTGGTGAAGGAAAGGCATTCCTGTGAGCAGCAGCACCGTGTGGCGGAACTGGAGCCGCATCGAGAGCGTCACCCCGGCGCGGGTGGCGTATCCGAGCAGCCCCGACGAGGTGGTGCAGGCGATCGCCGCCGCGCGTGCCGACGGGCTGCGGGTCAAGCCGATCGGCGCGGGCCACAGTTTCACCGGCATCGCCGTCGCCCCGGGCGTGCAGCTCGACCTGCGCAACCTGCAAGGCGTGCTGGCCGTCGACGAGCAGCGCCACCGGGTGAAGCTCGCCGCGGGCACCCACCTCTACCGGCTGCCCGAGCTGCTCCAGCCGTACGGCCTGGCGCTGCAGAACATGGGCGACATCGACGCGCAGACCATCGCGGGCGCGACCTCGACCGGCACGCACGGCACCGGGCACGCGTTCGGCGGGCTGGCCACGCAGATCGTCGCGCTGACCCTGGCCACCGCCGACGGCCGCGTCCTGGAGATCTCCGAGAACAGCAACCCGGAACTGCTCGACGCGGCCCGGCTCGGCCTGGGCGCGCTCGGGGTGCTGCTCGACATCACCGTGCAGTGCGTGCCCGCGTTCCAGCTCCAGGCGATCGAGAAGCCGGAGCCCCTGACCGAGGTGCTGGCCCGGTGGGAGCAGCGGGCGCTGGGGGCTGACCACTTCGAGTTCTACTGGTTCCCGCACACGCAGACCGCGCTGACCAAGACCAACACCCGGCTGCCGATGGACGCCCCGCGCAAGCCGCTCGGCGGCTTCCAGCGATGGATGGACGACGACTTCATGTCCAACACCGTCTTCAACTGGGTGTGCAACCTCGGCAAGGCCGCGCCTGCGCTGACCCCGCCGATCAACCGGCTGGCCCAGCGGCTCACCAACAACCGGGAGTTCACCGACGTGTCCACGTCGGTCTTCACCACCAAGCGCGAGGTGCGCTTCCGGGAGATGGAGTACGCCCTGCCGCGTGAGGAGGTGCCCGACGTGCTGCGCGCGCTGGACCGCCTGATCACGCAGAACAACTGGCGCATCTCGTTCCCGGTCGAGGTGCGGGTCGCCGCCCCGGACGACATCTGGCTGTCCACCGCGCACGGGCGCGAGACCGGATACGTGGCTGTCCACCGGTTCTTCAAGGAGGATCCGCACACCTACTTCCGCCTCGCCGAGCAGATCTTCCGCGCGCACGGCGGGCGGCCGCACTGGGGCAAGATGCACTACCAGGATGCTGGCACGCTCGCGCCGACGTACCCCCGGTTCGGCGACTTCCTCGCGGTGCGCGACAAGCTCGACCCCGAGCGCGTCTTCGCCAACGACTACCTGGACCGGGTGCTGGGCGCGTGATGGATCCGGCGATCCCCAGGGACTTCACGCTGGGCGTGGCCACGGCGGCGTACCAGATCGAGGGTGCTGTCACCGAGGGCGGGCGCGGGGTGTCGGTCTGGGACACCTTCTGCACCCAGCCCGGCCGGGTGCTCGACGGAGCCACCGGGTCGGTCGCCTGCGACCACTACCACCGCTACGAGCAGGACCTCGATCTGGTACGCGAACTCGGGGCCGACGCGTACCGCTTCTCCGTCGCGTGGCCGCGCATCCAGCCCGACGGCACCGGACCGGCCAACCCGGACGGTCTGGCGTTCTACGACCGGCTCGTCGACGCGATGCTGGCCCGGGGCATCGAGCCGGTGGCGACCCTGTTCCACTGGGACACCCCGCAGGCCCTGGAGGACGCGGGCGGCTGGCTGTCGCGCGACACCGCGGAGCGCTTCGGTGAGTACGCCGCCCTGATGGGCGCACGCCTCGGCGACCGGGTCGGCAAGTGGATCACGATCAACGAGCCGCACTCGGTGACCCTGGCCGGCTATGCCACCGGCGCGCACGCCCCGGGCCACGCGCTGCTGTTCGACGCGCTGCCCGCCGCACACCACCAGCTCCTGGGCCACGGCCTGGCCGTGCAGGCGCTGCGCGCCGCCGGGGTGGCCGGGCAGATCGGCATCACCAACGTGCACACGCCCGTGGTCGCCGCCTCGGAGCGCCCCGAAGACCAGCTCGCCGCCGCCCTCTACGACCTCATCGCCAACCGTGTCTTCGAGGACCCGGTGCTGCTCGGCCGGTATCCGCAGGCCCCGGAGCCGTTCACGGAGATGTTCGACGCGTTCGGCGCGGTGCCCGCGGAGGACCTGGCGGTTATCTCGTCACCGCTGGACTTCTACGGCGTCAACTACTACTACCCGAGCCGGGTCGGCATGGCGGACCCGGACGCGGCCACCGACCACACGCCCGAGGGCGACTTCGCCCGGGTCGGCGAGCTGCCGTTCGCCTTCGCGGAGATCGAGGGCCTGCCCCGGACCGGCTTCGGCTGGCCGGTCAGCCCGGCCGGGCTCGGCGACACCCTCGACGAACTGTCCGAACGCTACGGTGACCGTCTGCCGCCGGTGTACATCACCGAGGGCGGGGCCAGCTTCCCCGACGAGGTCGCCCCGGACGGCTCGGTGCCCGACCCGCAGCGCGTGGACTACCTGCGCGAGCATCTCGCGGTGGCGCTGCGCAAGCGGGCGGACGGGCTCGACCTGCGCGGCTACTTCGTGTGGAGCCTGCTCGACAACTTCGAGTGGGCGGCCGGCTACCGCCAGCGCTTCGGGCTGGTGCACGTGGACTACCCGACGCAGCGGCGTACGCCCAAGGAGTCCTTCCACTGGCTGGCGGGGCGGTTGCGCGACCGCGCCTAGTCGTCGGCCTTGTCCGGCTTGCGCAGTTCCTCTTCGCGGCGGCGCAGGTCCATCTCCCACTTGCTGAGCAGCTCGCGGTCGGCGGCCGCGGTCTCGCGCTGCTCCTTGGCGAGCCGGCGCAGGAAGTCCGGGTCGTCGTCCGGGGCCAGCTGGCGCGGGCGCTGGTGCTCCGGGAAGCCGCTGCCCTGCCGCCACACCTTCGGGTTCGGCGTCGTCTCGCGGCCGACCACGAACCAGGCGATGGCCCCGATCGGCGAGAACAGCAGGATGATGAGGACCCAGCCCCAGCGCGGCAGCGCGTTGAGGCGGTGCTCCTCCGCGGACAGGCAGCTGATCAGCGCGGCCACGGTCAGCACGAGCTCGGCGAGGAAGATGAACATCCAGAGGCGTCCCACGGCGTAGAGCGTAGACCTCACCAGAGGATGAGCAGTACCCCCAACAGACCCATCACGATGCTGGAGACGGTGACCGCCGCCATCGTCCGGGCTACCCCCGTCGGATGCTGCCGCGCCATGGCCCTGATCCGCCGCTGGGCGACCAGGAGCAACGCCAGCCAGCTCAGCAGCGTGAGCGCGAGAGCCAGCGCCCCGGCGTCGTCCAGGCCGCGGCTGAACGCCAGCCGGAACAGCAGCAGCGCGCACGCCGTGCCCGACAGCACGGTGCGCCGCCAGGCGAGCCGGGTGCGTTCCGGCTGCGCCCCGTGGTCGGGGGTGGTGTGCACGGCCGCGCGGTGGTCGGCGGGGCTGCTCACCGGCTCCGGTACCAGTCGATGAAGACCTCGGCCAGCAGGGCCAGCGTGCCCAGCGCGACGACGATCGCGAGCACCGCGGGGAAGTGCGACGGCGGCAGCGGGCGGCCGTTGCGCATCGCGATCTCGCAGCGGATCCAGTGGTCGACGGCGCGCAGCGCGCAGCCCACGCCGAGCAGGATCAGCGCCACTCCGAGGATCTTCGTCAGGTGCGGCACGGCCATCGGCGGCAGGAACTGGGCCACCACCAGCCCGCCGCCGATCATGGCCAGGCCGGTGCGGATCCACGCGAGGAAGGTGCGCTCGTTGGCCAGCGAGAAGCGGTAGTCGGGAGTCTGCCCTGTTTCGTGAACTTCGCGCGGATCAAACCAGTTGCGCACTCTAGCCAGCACCTTCCTAGTATCAAGGCGATGACTTCTGAACTTGATCCCAACGCCCTGCTGAGCGCGTACGACGAGCAACTGCGCACCGAGATCCCCGACCCCCTGCCCGCGGGCATGGTCGTCGAATGGGACGGCCCGGTGGTCCGGATGAGCGGCCTCGACCGCGGCGGATTCGTCACCTATCGCGACGTGTCCCACCTGAGCGGCCCCGACCTCGACGCGCTGATCGCCCGCCAGCGCGACTACTTCGCCGCTCGCGGCGAGGAGGTCGAGTGGAAGCTGCGCGGCCATGACCTGCCCGCCGACCTGCCGGACCGGCTGGTCGCGGCCGGGTTCGCGCCCAACGAGCTGGAGACGGTGATCATCGGCCTGGCCGAGCCGCTGGCCAAGGCCCCGGTGCTGCCGGACGGGGTGACGCTGCGCGAGGTGACCTCGCGAGACGACCTGGAGCGGATCGCGGCCATGGAGGAGGCGGTCTGGCAGGAGGACCGCAGCCACCTGGTGCACGGCCTGGCCAAGGAGCTGGACGCCGATCCGCAGGGGCTGACGATCGTGGTCGCCGAGGCGGGTGGCGAGGTGGTCTGCGCCGGGTGGATCCGGTACGAGAAGGGCACCGACTTCGCGGGGCTGTGGGGCGGGTCCACGCTGGAGCAGTGGCGGGGGCGGGGGATCTACAAGGCGATGGTGGCGCACCGGGCGATCCGTGCGGTGGCGCGCGGGTTCAGGTATTTGCAGGTGGACGCGTCGGCGGACAGTCGGCCGATTTTGGAGCGGCTCGGGATGGTCGCGGTGACGACGACTACTCCGTACATCTGGAAGCCGCCGGCTGCGTAACCCGCGCTCGGCGGCCGGGCGGCGCGGCCCGTTTTTAATAGACGTTGGCCTATCTGGATGAGTTCGATCGCCGAAAAGTCATCCAGATAGGCCAACGTCTATGGAAAAGCGAGTCCGAGCGGCGGTGGTCAGCTGCGGGTGAGGTTCCAGAGGTGGCGGATCGTGTCGCGGACGCAGTCGTCGCGTAGGCGGCCACAGGTGCACAGGTGTTCGTCGGGCTCGGCCTGCCGGTGGTGCTCCGCCTCGGGGCCCAAGCCTGGATCGGTCGTGGGGCGGCCCGGCAGGGGTGCGGTTTGCGTGGTCATGTCATGACACCTCCTGCTAGGCGTGACTTTACGGGATGGGTGTCGTCAATGGGTGACCTCTGTCACTATTGGCGGCCGTCCTGGCGGGTAGACGAGCAGGGGCAATAAATTACTCGTCAGTAACCTGCGGCGGGCTGGCAAAAGTGGCAACGTCCACAGCCGGTCGAGCTTGACCCGCGACGTGTCAGGCGACAGGCTCGCGGCGAGGGCATGAACGTCCGTTCAACTCAGGAGGGTCGTCAGAGCGCGATGAAGATCGTCGTACTTGTCAAGCAGGTGCCGGACTCCGGCGCCGAGCGCAATCTGCGCGCGGACGACAACACCGTCGACCGTGCCTCGGCCAACAACGTCATCAACGAGATGGACGAGTACGCCATCGAGGAGGCGCTGCGGCTGCAGGAGGCGCACGGCGGTGAGGTGACCGTGCTGACCATGGGGCCGGACCGGGCCACCGAGTCGATCCGCAAGGCGCTGTCCATGGGCCCCGACGCGGCCGTGCACGTCCTCGACGACGCCCTCGCCGGCACCGACGCGCTCGGCACCAGCCGGGTGCTCGCCGCCGCGATCAGCGCGCTCTCGCCCGACCTGGTCATCTCCGGTGCCGAGTCGACCGACGCGCGCGGCCAGGTCATGCCGCACATGCTGGCCGAGCGGCTCGGCTTCGCGGCGCTGACCGGCGCGCGCAAGCTCACCGTCGAGGGCTCGCAGCTGACCGTCGAGCGCCAGACCGAGGAGGGGTACGAGGTCGTCACGGCCGCCACCCCCGCGATCGTCAGCGTGTGGGACACCATCAACGAGCCGCGTTACCCGTCCTTCAAGGGCATCATGGCGGCCAAGAAGAAGCCGGTGGACACGAAGTCGCTGGCCGACCTCGGGGTCGCCGCCGACCAGGTGGGCTGGGCGGGCGCCGCCACCACCGTGCTGTCGCACAGCAAGCGCCCGCCGCGCAGCGCCGGCCAGAAGGTCGCCGACTCCGGTGAGGGCGGCGTCGCGCTGGTCGATTACCTGTCGTCCGAGAAGTTCGTCTGAGAGGCGCCGACAATGGCTGAGGTTCTGGTAGTCGTCGAGTCCTCCGGCGGCACGGTCAAGAAGGTCACGCTGGAGATGCTGACCCTGGCGCGCTCGCTCGGCGAGCCTGCCGCGGTGGTGCTGGGCGCTCCCGGCACGGCCGCCCCGCTCGTCGACAAGCTCGGCGAGTACGGCGCGACGAAGGTCTACGCGGCCGAGAGCGCCGAGATCGACGAGCACCTGGTCGCCCCCAAGGCCACCGCGCTCGCGCAGCTGGTCAAGACGGCCTCCCCGGCGGCCGTGCTGATCGGCTCCACCCAGGAGGGCAAGGAGATCGCGGGCCGGCTCGCGGTCAAGCTGGACAACGGCGTGCTGCACGACGTGGTCGAGCTGGCCGCCGACGGCACCGCCACCCAGGTCGTCTTCGCGGGCTCGACCATCGTGAAGTCCAAGGTCACCAAGGGCCTGCCGCTGGTCACCGTACGGCCGAACTCGCTCACGCCCAGCCCCGCCGCGGCCTCGCCGTCGGTGGAGCAGGTCGAGGTGACGCTCGCCGACACCGACAAGCTGGCCGTGGTCACCAAGCGCGTCGCCGAGGCCAAGGGCGCCCGCCCGGAGCTGACCGAGGCGTCGATCGTCGTCTCCGGCGGCCGCGGTGTCGCGTCGGCGGAGAACTTCAAGATCATCGAGGAGCTGGCCGACCTGCTCGGCGGGGCCGTCGGCGCGTCGCGCGCCGCGACCGACTCCGGCTTCTACCCGCACGCGTTCCAGGTCGGGCAGACCGGCAAGACGGTGTCGCCGCAGCTCTACATCGCGGTGGGCATCTCCGGCGCGATCCAGCACCGGGCCGGCATGCAGACCTCGAAGACCATCGTCGCGGTGAACAAGGACACCGAGGCGCCGATCTTCGAGCTGGCCGACTTCGGTGTGGTGGGAGACCTGAACCAGGTCGTGCCGCAGGCGTCCGAGGAGATTCGCAAGCGTCGCTAGGGCGTACGCCCTGGACAGGGCCCGGCGGGAACCCCCGCCGGGCCCTCGTGCGTGTACTCCTGGAGTACGGGTAAGCACCCTTACGGCTAGGCTTGGCGGCGAGATGGCCTACCTTGATCATGCGGCGACCACGCCGATGCTGCCCGAGGCGCTCGACGCCTATGTCGCGACCGCGCGTGAGGTCGGCAACGCCTCGTCGTTGCACGGCCCGGGCCGTGCTGCCCGCCGCCGGGTGGAGGAGTCGCGCGAGCGCATCGCGGCGGTACTGGGCGCACGGCCATCCGAAGTGATCTTCACCGGTGGCGGCACCGAGAGCGACAACCTCGCGATCAAGGGCATCTACTGGGCTCGCCGCCCCGATGGCCGGACCAAGGTGCTGACCGGCGCCGTCGAGCACCATGCGGTGCTGGATGCGGTGCACTGGCTGGGCCAGCACGAGGGCGCCGAGGTGGTCTCGCTGCCGGTCGACCACGAGGGCCGGGTGCGGCCCGACGTGCTGGCCGAGGCGCTGGACGACACGGTCGCGCTGGTCACCGTCATGTGGGCCAACAACGAGGTCGGGACCGTCCAGCCGATCGCCGAACTGGCCGCGCTGGCCGCCGCGCGCGGGGTGCCGCTGCACACCGACGCCGTCCAGGCCGTCGGCCAGGTGCCGGTCGACTACGCCGCGAGCGGTGTCGCCGCGCTCACCCTCACCGGGCACAAGCTGGGCGGGCCGCTCGGCGTCGGCGCACTGGTACTGGGCCGCGACGTGGCCTGCACCCCGCTGCTGCACGGCGGCGGCCAGGAACGCGACGTGCGCTCCGGGACCCTCGACGTGCCCGGCATCGTCTCCTTCGCGTTCGCCGTCGAGCACGCCGTCAAGCACCAGGAGCAGCACTCGCAGCGGCTCGCCGCGCTGCGCGACGAGCTGGTGGAGCGGGTACGCGCGGTGGTCCCCGACGCGGTCCTCAACGGCGCGCCCACCGGGCAGCCCGGCTCCCGCCTGCCCGGCAACGCGCACTTCAGCTTCCCCGGCTGCGAGGGCGACGCCCTGCTGTTGCTGCTCGACGCCCAGGACATCGCCGTCTCCACCGGCTCGGCCTGCTCCGCCGGCGTCGCCCAGCCCTCCCACGTGCTCCTGGAGATGGGCGCCGACCCCCTCTCCGCCCGCTCCTCCCTGCGCTTCACCCTCGGCCACACCAGCACCCGCGCCGACCTCGACGCCCTCATCACGGCCCTGCCCCCCGCCGTGGACCGCGCCCGCCGCGCCGGCATGTCCCGCTGACCCACCCCTCCCGCGCCTCACCGCGTTGATCATGAACTTATGGCAAGGCTCAGCGGTGTGTCGTGTCCACAACCTCATGATCACCCGGGTGGTACGGGCGCGCCGGCTCGCGATACCCAGAAGTGATCATGAACTTGTGGCGATGACACGCCGTCGACCCGTGCCATAAGTTCATGATCAACGGGGGAAAGTGGTGGGCGGGTAGGCTGTCGGGGTGCGGGTGCTGGCGGCTATGTCTGGTGGAGTGGACTCGGCGGTGGCGGCTGCCCGGGCCGTGGCGGCCGGGCACGACGTCACCGGGGTGCATCTGGCGCTGTCCAAGAATGCGGCGACGCATCGGACCGGGGCGCGGGGGTGCTGCACCAAGGAGGACGCGCACGACGCGCGGCGGGCGGCGGACGTGCTCGCGATCCCCTTCTACGTGTGGGACATGGCCGAGCGCTTCCACGAGGACGTGGTCGAGGACTTCGTCGCGGAGTACGCGGCGGGCCGGACCCCGAACCCGTGCCTGCGCTGCAACGAGAAGATCAAGTTCGCGGCGGTGCTGGACCGGGCGCTGGCCCTGGGCTTCGACGCGGTGGTCACCGGCCACCACGCGCGGCTGGGCGCCGACGGGCTGCTGCGCCGCAGCGTCGACCTCGCCAAGGACCAGTCGTACGTGCTGGCCGTGCTCAACTCCGAGCAGCTGGGTCACTCGATGTTCCCGCTGGGCGACTCGACCAAGGAGCAGGTGCGCGCCGAGGCGCACGCCCGCGGCCTGGGCGTCGCCGACAAGCCCGACTCGCACGACATCTGCTTCATCGCCGACGGCGACACCCAGGGCTTCCTGCGCAAGCACCTGGGCAGCGAGCCGGGCGACATCGTCGACGGCAGCACCGGCGAGGTGCTGGGCAGGCACGACGGGGCGTTCGCGTACACCGTGGGGCAGCGCAAGGGGCTGGCGCTGGGCCGGCCCGCGCCGGACGGCCGACCGCGCTACGTGCTGTCGATCACGCCGGTCACCAACACCGTCACCGTCGGCCCCGCCGAGGCGCTGGAGGTCACGCAGGTCGACGGCGCGCGTACGGTCTGGATCGCGGGCGAGCCGCCGACCGGGCCGATCGAGTGCGAGGTGCAGCTGCGGGCGCACGGCCGCCCCGCGCCGGCGGTCGTCGAGCTGGACGGCTCCGCGATGAGCGCACGGCTGCGCCGCCCCGAGCGCGGCATCGCCGCCGGCCAGGCCGTGGTCGCGTACCGGCCGGACCCGGCCGGTGACATCGTGCTCGGCAGCGCCACCATCACCACCGCGTCATGACCGCGCGCGGTCCCCGCCGCGTTCCCTCGACCCACCGGCACGGTGTCCGTCGAGCTCTTTCCACAGGTGCGGATCAGCACATCCGGGCGGCGTTCGCGCTGCCCACCCCGCCGTCTCCGCGCCGCGGAGCGGCCGTACCGGGTCGTCCCCGCCAGTAGAACGAGGCCTCACCATGAGCATGCCTGACGAGACCACGATCATTCCCGCGCAGCCGCTGTGGCCCGCCGGATCGGCGACGGGCATCGGCTCGCTGCCGGGCACCGACATCGCCGAGGCGGTCAAGTTCACCCTCGGCGAGCTGCCGGACCTGCCGTACCTGCCGGAACTGCCCGGCCGCGGGCCCGGCGCGGACATGATCGGCCGCAGCGCCGGGTTCCTGGTCGAGCTGCCGGTGGAGATCTACGCGGGCCGGTGGCGGGTCGCCGCCAGTGCGGGCCGGGAGCTTCGCCGGGCGTACGACCTGCGCGAGCGCGACCTGGACCAGCTCACCGAGCAGGCCGAGGGCTTCACCGGGACGCTGAAGGTGCAGTCGGCCGGGCCGTGGACGCTGGCCGCCAACATCGAGCTGGCCCTGGGCGAGGCGCTGGTATCCGACCACGGCGCGACCCGGGACCTGGCCGCGTCGCTCGCCGAAGGGCTCAAGACGCACGTGGCCGACGTGCGCCGCCGGGTGCCGGGTGCGCAGGTGCTGCTCCAGCTCGACGAGCCGTCGCTGCCCGCGGTGCTGGCCGGGCGGGTGCGCACCGCCAGCACCCTGCACACGTACCGCTCGGTGGCGCCGGCGACCGTTCGGGACACGCTCACCTCGGTGATCGAGGCGGCGGGGGTGCCGGTGATCGTGCACTGCTGCGCGCCCGAAGCCCCGCTGGCACTGCTGCGGGAGGCCGGGGCGTCCGGGCTCGCGCTGGACCTGGACCTGGTCGGCACCGGCGCGGAGAAGATCGACGCGATCGGTGAGCTGATCGACGCCGGGCTGGGCCTGTTCGCGGGCGTGGCACGCACGACGCCCGCGGCGAATGGGCGGCAGCCCGACGCCGCCGCGCTGGCCGAGCGGATCAAGCGGCTGTGGCGGGACCTCGGGTTCGCCGAGGACCTGCTGGCGCAGCGGGTGGTGGTCACGCCGTCGTGCGGCCTGGCGGGCGCGTCGCCCGCGTACGCCAAGGCGGTCCTGGAGGCGTGCCGCGAAGCCGGCCGCCGCCTCATCGAACAGTGACCTTACCGGCGTTCGGCCACTGCTGTCATAGACGTTGGCCTATCCGGATGAGTTCGATCTTCGAATAATCATCCAGATAGGCCAACCTCTATTCGAGGCGGCGGCCGGGGCTGGGAGCCGTCCGCCTGGCGCGTTGGTGATGGCGTCAGGGCGCGGGCGGGCCGGGGTGGCGCAGGACCTGGAAGGCGTGGGTCAGCAGGGCGGGGTCGCCGGTGGTGGTGAGGGTGTCGGCGGCGGGTGGGCAACCGCGGGTCAGGCCGTCGAAGGTGGCCAGGTCGCAGGTCACGGTGAGGTCGGCGGGGGTGGGCGCGGGGCCTGAGCGGGCGTACGCCGTGCCGTCGTCGGCGACGACGTGGAAGACCTCGTCGCCGACCTGGAACTGGTAGGTCTCGTGCAGGCCGCGGGAGTCCTCCGGCGCGCTGTGTTCGGTCAGGTAGAGCGCGATGAGCTCGGCGCGCAGCGTGGCGGGGTCGACGTCGTCGTCCATCGGCAGCCGGGATCCCCAGGCCGCCAGCTCGGCCAGCAGCGGCCGCAGCCGCTCGCCGTAGGCGGTCAGCTCGTAGGCGCGCACGTCCGCGGCGGCGGGCAGCGCGCGGCGCGCCACGACCCCGCTGTGCTCCAGCAGTTGCAGCCGCTCGGCGAGGCGGTTGGTGCCCATCGCGGGTAGCCGGGCCAGGAGTTCCTTGAACCGCTTCGGGCCGAGCAGCAGCTCGCGCACGATGAGAAGGGTCCACCGCTCACCGAGCACGTCGAGTGAGCGGGCGATCGGGCACACCTGGCCGTACATCCGCTTGGGCATCCCGCCAGCATACCTTTCGGGTAGTGGCCGCTATATGATTCATATCGCAGGACGATGGCTATACGTTTCGTATAGCTTGGCTGGTGAAGGCAGTACCCACCAGGAGGCGAAGTATGAAGATCAACGGTTCTACGGCACTCGTGACCGGCGCCAACCGCGGCCTCGGCAAGGCGTTCACCGAGGCGCTGCTGGCTCGTGGCGCGACGAAGGTGTACGCCGCCGCACGTGACGCCGCGTCGATCACCGACCCGCGGGTGGTGCCGCTCCAGCTCGACATCACCGACCCCGACTCGGTGGCCGCGGCCGTGAAGCAGGCGGGCGACGTGCAGTTGCTGATCAACAACGCGGGCATCGCGACCGGGGCGGGCGTCCTCGACGGCGACGAGGCGCTGCGCCGCGAGATGGAGACCAACTACTTCGGCACGGTACGGGTGGCCCGCGAGTTCGCGCCGGTCCTGGGCGCCAACGGCGGCGGCGCGATCGTCAACGTGCTGTCCGCGCTGTCCTGGTTCGCGATGCCCACCACCGCGGGCTACTCGGCCTCGAAGTCCGCCGCGTGGGCGGCGACCAACGCGCTGCGGCTGGCGCTGCACGAGCAGGGCACGCTGGTGACCGGGGTGCACATCGGCTACATCGACACCGACATGGCCGCACACGTCGAGGGCCCGAAGGTCGCCCCCGCGGACGTGGTGGCGCAGGTCCTGGACGGCGTGGAGGAGGGCCTGCCCGAGGTGCTCGCCGACGACGTCAGCCGCCAGGTCAAGTCCGGCCTGTCCGGCGACCTGCGCAAGCTGTACCCGGCCGTCGCCTGATCGCCGACGTCCGGGCGGCCGTCACGGCAGCCGCCCGGACACGGCGCGGGTGGCGTCGGGGTGGCAGGATGCCGCGGGTGATGGTGATGGACGCGGCCAGCGGGTCGCTCTTCGGGTTGGCGTACGGCGACGCGCTGGGCAAGCCGACCGAGTTCCGCAGGTATGCCGAGATCACGGCGGATTACGGGCCGGGCGGGCCCCGGGAGCTGCCCGAGCCGGCGCTCGTCACCGACGACACGCAGATGGCGCTCGCGGTGGCCTGGGCGCTGCGCGACGCCCCCGAGCCGTCGGCCGCGGTGCTCGAACCGCTGCTGCGCGAGCGCTTCCTGGCCTGGGCGCAGAGTCCGGACAACAACCGCGCACCCGGCATGACCTGCCTGAACGCCTGCGCCAACCTGTCGCAGGGACTGCGCTGGCAGGAGGCGACGGTCGCCGGTTCGAAGGGCTGCGGGGCGAACATGCGGGTCACCCCGGTCGGGCTGATCGCCGGTTACGACCTGGACACGCTGGCCGGGGTGGCGCAGTTGCAGGCCGGGCTGACCCACGGGCACCCGACCGGGCTGGCGGCGGCCGAGCTGACCGCGCTGGCGGTACGCCTGCCGCGCGACGGCCTCGACCTGGCCGACGTGCCCGGCGCGCTGCGGGACCGCTGTGCCGACCAGCGCACCGTCTACCGCGAGGACTGGCTCGGCGACCTGTGGCAGCGGCCGGGCGTGGTGACGCCGGAGGAGTTCATCGCGCGGGGCTGGGACGAGTGCGCGGACGCGCTGGACCTGCTGCTCGCGGCGCTGGCCAGGCCGGACTCGGGCGGTGACGTGTGCCGGGAGACCGGCGAGGGCTGGATCGCGGAGGAGGCGCTGGCCACGGCGCTGCTCGCGGCGCTGCGCCACGCCGACGACCCGCTGGCCGCGCTCGGCCGGGCCGCGGCGACCAGCGGCGACTCCGACTCGATCGCCTGCCTGGCGGGCGCGTTCCACGGGGCCGCCACGGGCATGTCGAGCTGGCCGGCCGACTGGGCCGGGCGCATCGAGTACGCGGATCAGCTGGCGATGCTCGGCGCCGCCTGGGACTGACGTCATGATCTGTTTTAGTGGACGCCCGGCGCTGCTGGGACGACGTCCGGCGTCCACGAAAACAGATCATGGGTGGTCCGCAGGGCGGGGTCCGCGGTGTCGGTGGTTGCGGTTACCGTGCACGGGTGACCAGTGAGGTAACCGACAAGGTCCGGACGCGGTACGCCGAGCTCGTGGCCAAGATCAATGACGCGCAGCACCGGTACTACGTCGACGACGCGCCGACGCTGTCCGACGCGGCCTACGACGAGCTGATGCACGAGCTCGAGGCGCTGGAGCTGGCGCAGCCCGAGCTGGTCTCGCAGGACTCGCCGACGCAGCGGGTCGGGGCCGGCGACTGGCTCGGCTTCGCCAGCGTCGACCACGCCGAGCGCATGCTCAGCCTCGACAACGCGTTCAACGACGACCAGCTCGCCGCCTGGGCCGCCCGGGTCGAGAAGGACGCGGGCGCGCCGGTGCGCTACCTCTGCGAGCTGAAGATCGACGGCCTCGCGGTCAACCTCACCTACGAGAAGGGCCGGCTGACCAGGGGCGCGACCCGCGGCGACGGGCGCACCGGCGAGGACGTCACCGCCAACGTGCGCCGCATCGCGGGCATCCCGCACAAGCTGGCCGGGGACAACCCGCCGGACCTGGTCGAGGTCCGCGGCGAGATCTACTTCCCGGCGCAGGCCTTCGCCGACCTGAACGCGGCCCAGCTCGCGGCGGGCGAGCGGACGTATGTCAACCCGCGCAACGCCGCTTCCGGCTCGCTGCGGCAGAAGGACCCCGCGATCACCGCCAGGCGCGCCCTGCACCTGATCGTGCACGGCATCGGCGCCCGCGCGGGCTTCGAGCCGGTCAGCCAGTCCGACGCGTACGCGCAGCTCAAGGCGTGGGGACTGCCCACCAGCGAGCGGTGGCAGGTGGTCGGCTCGCTGGACGAGGTGAAGGCCTACATCGCGAACTACGCCGCGCACCGGCACGACCTCGAACACGACATCGACGGCGTCGTGGTCAAGGTCGACGACGTCGCCGAGCAGACCAAGCTCGGCGCGACCAGCCGCGCGCCGCGGTGGGCGATCGCGTTCAAGTACCCGCCCGAGGAGGTCAACACCAAGCTGCTCGGCATCGAGGTGAACGTCGGCCGCACCGGCCGGGTGACGCCGTACGCGGTGCTGGAGCCGGTGTTCGTCGGTGGCGTGACCGTCGCCAGCGCGACCCTGCACAACCAGCAGGAGGTGGCGCGCAAGGGCGTGCTGATCGGCGACACCGTGGTGATCCGGCGCGCGGGCGACGTGATCCCGGAGGTGCTCGGCCCGGTCGAGGGGCTGCGCGACGGCAGCGAGCACGCCTGGACCATGCCGCCGACCTGCCCGTCCTGTGGCACCAAGCTCGCCCCGGCCAAGGAGGCCGACGTCGACCTGCGCTGCCCGAACACCCGCTACTGCAAGGCCCAGGTCGCCCAGCGGATCATCTACATCGGCGGCCGGGACGGCTTCGACATCGAGGGCATGGGCGAGAAGGCCGCCTGGGCGATGGTCACCGACGGCGTGCTGGCCGACGAGGGCGACCTGTTCAGCCTCGACGAGACGCAGCTGGCGAAGTCGCCGTTCTTCCTGAAGAAGGACGGCACGCTGTCCACGAACGCGGGCAAGCTGCTGGCCAACCTGGAACTGGCCAAGAGCAAGGAACTGTTCCGGGTGCTGACCTCGCTGTCGATCCGGCACACCGGCCCGACCGCGGCCCGCGCGCTGGCCAACCACTTCAACGCGCTCGACGCGATCGCGTCGGCCTCGCTGGAGCAGATGTCGGTGGTCGAGGACGTCGGCGGGACCATCGCCGAGGCGGTCCGCGAGTGGTTCGCCGAGGACTGGCACCGCGAGCTGGTCGACAAATGGCGTGCCGCAGGCGTGCGCATGGAGCAGGAGCCGGTCGCCGACACCGGGCCCAAGCCGCTGGACGGCCTGACCGTGGTGGTCACCGGCACGCTGGAGAACCACACCCGGGATGGGGCCGCCGACGCGCTGACCGCGCTCGGCGCGAAGGTGGCGGGCTCGGTCTCGAAGAAGACCAACTTCGTCGTGGTCGGCGAGAACGCCGGGTCCAAGCTGGACAAGGCCCGCTCGCTGGGCGTGCCGACCCTCGACGAGCCGGGCTTCGCCGTGCTGCTGGAGCAGGGCCCGGAGGCCGCGAAGGCTTACGCGGACGCGCACCGCGAAAACGGGTAGACAAGTGATCTAGCGTCGGCATCGATGACGACGAAGGTGAACGATCTGGAAATCCGCTCGCTGCGCGTCGGCGAGCAGGACCTGTTCCTGGCGTACCCGCATGAGCCGGTGCCCGGCGTGGGCGTGGAGTCCCGCCGAGCCTGGCCGGAGTTTCTCGCGAACGGCCAGTACCGTCCCGGGTGGAGCTGGGTGGCGTTGCGCGCCGGGCGGACCGTGGCGCGCTGCGCCTTCTGGGGCTTCCCCGAGTCGGCGAACCCGTACTGCCTCGACTGGCTGGAGCCGGGAGCCGAGCCCGACCGCCGGGAGATCGGCTCGGCGCTGCTCGCGGCGGCGCTGCGTGAGATGCGCACCGCCGACGGTGAGCGGCCCGAGTACCACCTGTTCCTTCCTCCTGGCTGGCGGGACACCGGCGGCGTGCGGGAGGCCGCCGAGGACCGGCTGGCCGCCGCGGCCGGCGCCGGGTACGAGCCGTTCGTCGAGCGGTTCAACTACACCTGGACCCCCGCGGACGACGTGCCGGCGCGCCCGACCGGGCTGTTCTTCCGCGAGGTCGGCGACGAGCAGGCGCTGGCGATCTGCCGGACCTCGATCGAGGGCACGCTCGACGGCTACAGCGCCCGCGACGCCGCCCGGCACGGCCTGGACGAGGCCGCCCGCATCATGCTGGCCGGGCTGGCCGAACTGCCGTCGCCGCGCGAGTGGTGGCGGGCCGCGTACACGCCGGAGGGCGACCTGGTCGGGCTGGTCGTGCCGTCCCGCAACCACACCCGCGCGGTGATCGGCTATCTCGCCGTCGTGCCCGCGCAGCGCGGACGCGGCTACGTCGACGACCTGCTGGCCGAGGCCACAGCGCTGCTGGCGGAGCAGGGAGCCGAGGAGATCGGGGCCGACACGGACCTGGGTAACCGGCCGATGGCCGCAGCCTTCGCCCGCGCCGGCTACCGCAACACCGCGATCCGGGTGGTGCTGCGGTAATGCGTCCGCCGCCGGCCGACTGGTACGTCGACGTCCTCGGCACCGGCTGTATCGCGGGCGTGCACCCCGACGACGATCCGGACGAGGTGACCGCCCGGCTGGTCGAGCACCTCGGCGAGTACGCCGAGAACCGCAACGGCGACAGCCTGTGGTACGACTTCGGCCTCGTCGAAGCGCACTGGCAGCGGTCGAGCCGGTTCGCGCCCTGGCAGGGCCTGTTCTTCATGGTGCAGACGCACCGGCTGGACCTGCCACCGCACAGCACGCCCCCGTCCTTCGCGGAGATCGAGCGGCGGGCCGGCGTGCTTGGCATCGAGTTCGTCGACGTGCCGAGGTCCTACGACGACGGCTACCGGGACGTGTCCGCCGTGGGCACCGGCGTCAGCCTGCTGGTGATGCGCGAACCGCAGGAGTACACGCTGAGCGTCCCGATCGGCGCCATCGCGAAGATCAGCGTGCCCGAGCAGACGTCGTACCGCGATCCGCTGGGCGCGATGCCGTCGGGCCGGTGGGATTCGCTGCGCCAGTCGATGAAGGCCCTGCTGGCGATGGACGAAAGTCAGCGTCGGCGGTGGCTGGAGAGTCACGCCGACGGCGATGCGGCCCGGTCGCCCGACGGGAAGGCGGGCGGCGATGTGGTCTGGTGGCGGGAACGGCTGCGCGTGGCCGGCTCCCTCGTCACCATCCGGCCCGGTCCGGGACCGGCGTCGCCGGAAACGCTCGCGCTGGTGTTGTGGCTGTTCGACCGCGCCGCCGAACGGGTCGTGTTCGCGCCGGCCGTGGCGGCGCACATGCGTGCGTCCCTGCTGGTGGAGCTGGCGGATCGGGATCCGACGGTCGGCGCGGGCTCGGCGGCCGCCACGGACGCGGCGCGGCGCTGCCTGTCCGCGCTGCCGCTGACCGCGGCGGAGGCGAGGGCGCTGCCACCGAGCTGGCGGGACCGTACGCCAGCCGAGCGGGACGCGGCCCGGCTGACCCGCGCGCTGACCCGGCTGGCCTGGCGGCTGTCCCCGACGGACGGTGATCTCGCGGCGGAGGCGGCGTCCTGGGACGGGCTGCGCCGGGTGCTGTCGGGCGCGCCGTAGCGGCGGATGGAGATATACGCAAGGTTGCATGAGTCTTACGTGGAGTGACGGAGGAAAGGGTCAAACAATCACATCTTCGTCACACGCGAACGCGCAGAGTGGTCTGGGGCGTTTTCGGGCTTAGAGTGAAGTGACCAGCCGCGATCGGCGGGCGGCGCGGTCGCGCGTCAATCGGCCTCGGGAAGGTGTCCATGGCGGCCACACCCCAAGCACTGCAGGCACATCGCAATCGCGTGCCCGCGGAGCGGCGGCGGAATTTCGGTGTGTACGTCATCGCGATCACCGTGGCGGCGGCAGCCATCACGCTGCGTGACCTCGCCGGGCTGCCGGAGGTGCTGGCGCATGTCACCGTCGGCTTCTGGCTGCTGGCCGGGCTCGCCGTCGCGGGCGACGCGCTGCCCGTGACGCTGCCCGGCCGGTGGAACACCTCGGCGATCTACCCGTCCATCTGTTTCACGTTCGCCATAATGATCGACTCCGGCCTCGCGGCCGCGGTGGTGGTGCAGGGCCTGGCGGTGGCGGTGGCCTCGCTGCGGCTGCGGCACGCGCTGTGGCGGGCCGTGTTCAACCTCGGCCAGTACACGCTGGCCTTCGGGTTCGCGTACGCGGTGCTGCACCTGTTCAGCGGCGACAACCCGCCCGGACTGCTCGCGCTGGCCGCCGCGGCGGCGACCTGGTTCGCGGTGAAGTACCTGACCACGGCGACCGCGATCTGGCTGCGCGACGGCGGCTCGCTGCTGCCGATCATCATGGGCCCGCTGGCCAACGAGGCGCTCAGCACCGGCGCGCTGCTGATGCTGGGCCCGGTCATCGCCGCGCAGACCGAGGTCGCCCCGGAACTGGTGCTGGCCCTGATCCTGCCGCTGCTGGCAGTGCGCCGGCTGTCCATCATCACCGCCGAGCAGAACCACCTGGCCAACATCGACACCCTCACCGGCCTGGCCAACCGCAAGGCGCTGATCGGCGAGGTGTCCGCCGCGGTCGCCGGCCACGCCCAGCGCGCCGTGCAGGGCGATCCGCGCAGCCGCTTCGGCCTGCTGCTGCTCGACCTGGACCGGTTCAAGCACGTCAACGACTCGCTCGGGCACGAAGTGGGGGACCGGCTGCTGATCGCGGTCGGCGACCGGCTCGACCGGCTGGTGCGCCCCGGCGACCTGGTCGCGCGGCTGGGCGGCGACGAGTTCGCCGTCGTGGCGAAGCGCCTCGACAGCCCTGAGCAGGCACGGGAGCTGGCCGAGCAGATCGAGCAGGCGCTGACCGCCCCGGTCGTGCTGGACGGCCTGCCGCTCGACGTCGGCGGCTCCATCGGCATCGCCCTCTACCCCGACCACGGCACCAACTTCGCCACCCTGCTGCGCCACGCCGACGTCGCCATGTACACGGCCAAGCACGACGGCGACGGCGTCGCCGTCTACAGCCCCGAAGCCGACCAGAACTCCCCGCAGCGGCTCAGCCTGCTCGCCGACCTGCGCACCATGCTCAGCCAGCCGGACCGGGGCGGGCTGCGGCTGTTCTACCAGCCCCAGGTGGAGATCGCGACCGGCGAGGTCGTCGGCGTGGAGGCGCTGCTGCGCTGGCAGCACCCGACCCGCGGCCCGGTCAGCCCCGACGAGCTGATCCGGGTGGCCGAGCCCAGCTCCGTGATGCGCCTGCTGACGCGGTGGGTGGTCGAGGAAGCGGTGATCCAGCTCGCCAAGTGGTCCGCGTCGGGCCTGCAGGTGCGTATGGCGGTCAACGTCAGCGTGCGCGACCTGCACACCGGCGCGATCGTCGAGCAGATCGAGGAGCTGCTGGCGCGGTACGACGTGGAGCCGTACCGGCTGCAGCTGGAGATCACCGAGAGCGCGCTGATGGCCGACCCGCACCGGGTGCTGGCCACGCTGACCCGGCTGCAACTGCTCGGCGTCGGCATCGCGCTGGACGACTTCGGCACCGGCTACTCGTCCCTGCAGCACCTGCGCCGGCTCCCGCTGTCCGAGGTGAAGATCGACCGGTCGTTCGTGATGGCCATGGCCGACGACCCGGACGACCTGGTGATCGTACGGTCGATCATCGAGCTGGCCGGGGCGCTCGGCCTGCGCGTGGTCGCCGAGGGCGTCGAGGATGAGCGCGCCTGGCGCCTGCTCCAGTCCGCCGGCTGCGAGGTCGCCCAGGGCTGGTTCTACGCCCGGCCGCTGCCCCCCGACGAGCTCGCCGACTGGCTCGCCCGCACCACCCTGCCGGCCCGCAGCGCCTGAGAGCCGCGGGCCCGGCGGCCAACCGCTGCCGCTTGGGCCGACCGCTTGCGGCTCCGGCCACCCGCTCTCGGCTCCGGCCACCCGCTTGTGGCTCCCGCCACCCGCGCTCGGGTCCGGCCGCGGCATTCGCGCACGGGTCCACAACTTCTGGGTTGTGCCCACAACCCAGAAGTTGTGGAGCCGCCGCGAGCATCCCTGTCCGGACCGAGGGCCGTTCCCGGCGGGACGCAGGGGCGCTGCGAAAGACGCCACGGGTGACAAATAGACTCGCTACGGGCGCGGAGCGTGTGCCACCCTTCGCGCTGTCCGAGTTCGCCGCTACGTCTAGGGGGCAGTCATGGCCGCCATCTCCCGCGAAGAGGTCGCGCATCTCGCGCGCCTGTCGCGGCTCGCCGTCACCGAACAGGAGCTGGACCGGTTCGCGGGCCAGCTGGATGTGATCCTGCAGTCGGTGGCGCGGGTCGGTGAGGTCGCCGCGGACGACATCCCGCCGACGTCGCACTCGGTGCCGCTGGTCAACGTGCTGCGCGAGGACGTCATCGTGCCCGGCCTGACCCGGGACGAGGCGCTGTCGGGCGCCCCGGACAGCGCTGAGGACCGGTTCCGCGTACCCCAGATCCTTGCGGATGAGGAGTGACCCCGATGAGTGATCTGATCAAGCTGACCGCGGCCGACCTGGCGGGGAAGATCGCCGCCGGGGACGTGTCCGCGGAGGAGGTCACCCGCGCCCACCTGGACCGCATCGCCGAGGTCGACGGCCGGGTGCACGCGTTCCTGCACGTCGACGACTCGGGCGCGGTCGAGGCCGCGCGGGCCGTCGACGCCAAGCGTGCCGCCGGCGAGAAGCTCGGGCCGCTGGCCGGCGTGCCGATCGCGATCAAGGACGTCATCGCGACCAAGGGCATCCCCACCACCGCCGCCTCGAAGATCCTCGAAGGCTGGCGGCCGCCGTACGACGCGACGGTGATGACCCGCATCCGCGACGCGGGCATGGTCATGCTCGGCAAGACCAACATGGACGAGTTCGCGATGGGCTCCTCCACCGAGTACTCGGCCTACGGCCCGACGTACAACCCGTGGGACCTGACCCGCATCCCGGGTGGCTCCGGCGGCGGCTCGGCGGCGGCGGTCGCCGGGTACGAGGCCCCGCTGGCCATCGGCACCGACACCGGCGGTTCGATCCGCCAGCCCGGCGCGGTCACCGGCACCGTCGGCGCGAAGCCGACCTACGGCGGCACCTCCCGCTACGGCCTGATCGCGTTCTCCTCGTCGCTGGACACGCCCGGCCCGGTCGCGCGCACCGTGCTGGACACCGCCCTGCTGCACCAGGTGATCGCCGGGCACGACCCGCGCGACTCCACCTCGATCCCGCTGCCCGTGCCGGACGTCGTCGCCGCCGCCCGCCAGGGCGCCTCCGGTGACCTCACCGGGGTGCGCGTCGGCCTGGTCAAGGAGTTCTCCGGCGAGGGCGCGGAGCCCGGCGTCATGGCCGTCTTCCGCGACACCGTGGAGGCGCTGACCAAGCTGGGCGCCGAGGTCGTCGAGATCTCCTGCCCGCACTTCCAGTACGCGCTGCCGGCCTACTACCTGATCGCGCCGAGCGAGTGCTCGTCGAACCTGGCCCGGTTCGACTCGGTGCGCTTCGGCCTGCGCGTCGGCGACGACGGCCGCAACTCGCTCGAGGACGTCATGTCGCTGACCCGCGAGGCGGGCTTCGGCGACGAGGTCAAGCGCCGCATCATCATCGGCACGTACGCGCTGTCGTCGGGCTACTACGACGCCTACTACGGCCAGGCGCAGAAGGTGCGCACGCTCATCACGCGCGACTTCACGTCCGCGTTCGAGCAGGTCGACGTGCTGGTCTCGCCGACCACCCCGTTCACCGCGTTCGAGCTGGGCGCGCGCACCGCCGACCCGTACCAGATGTACCTGGCGGACCTGTACACGATCCCGACGAACCTCTACGGCGGCCCGGCCATCTCGGTGCCGGCCGGCCTGTCCGAGGGGCTGCCGGTGGGTCTGCAGATCATGGCCCCGACCATGGCCGACGACCGGATGTACCGGATCGCCGCCGCGGTCGAGTCGACGGTGGGCACGTTCGCCCCGCCCGCGCTCTGACGGTCTGACGCGAGGCGGCGTCCCCCTCCCGGCCGGGGAGGGGGACGCCGCTTTCTCATTGCCTGAGGAGTGGGTCCGGGTCAGGGCACGGGCCGCGCCACGGAGCCGGCGGACCGGGCGTCAGGAGGCGGCCCCCTTCAAGCGGGGGTAGAGCAGGCCCGCGAGGACCGCGCCGATGGCGCCGGAGACGGCGAACACCCAGATGTCGGACCAGTCCGACGCGCCGCCCGCCAGGGTCAGCGCGAGTTCGGGCCCGAAGGTGCGGGCGAAGTTGAGCGACGCGCTGGTGACCGCCGCGATGGCAAGCGTGCCACCGGCGTACGCCAGGCCGAGGCTGATGCCCGAACGCTCGCCGTCGCCGACCGCGAACATGACGCAGGCGATGACGAACACGGCCAGCGCCTCGGCGACGATCGCCGCGACCAGGCCCTTGCCGGAGCTCGCCGCCTCGGACAGGCGGTTCGCGCCGAGCCCGGCGGCGACGCCGTTCTCGCCGTAGCACAGCCACATGAGCAGGCCGCCGACGAAACCGCCGACCAGTTGTGCGGCGATGATCAGAGCGCCGCCGACCCAGTCCACGCTGCCGCGGACCGCGGCGGCGAGGGTGAGCCAGGGGTTGAAGTGACCGCCGAAGATCCAGGCGGCGGCGGCCGCGGCGATCATCAGGCCGACCGCGCCGGCGAGCAGCGGACCGCCGCCGACGAGCAGTGCGCCGACACCGAAGAAGACCAGCACTGCGGTGCCGAGCGCCTCGGCGGTGAGGCGGGACAGCGTTGCGGAACCCATCATGCACCTCCCTGTGCATCGATGAGGGAAAGAACGCGACGCGGGGAACCGGCAGGCCGGATAGGGGTGGCCCGGTCGGTGCGTGTCCCGTTCTCAGGGTGCATTCAGGATCGGGGCGGCGGTGATCAGCGCACAGCGACGAATGAATGAATGCAGGCTCACCCGATCGGTTCATGTTGTGACGTACGCCACTCGTTCTGTCATGATCGATGCGTCCGGGGGCGGATAACCCGGTGTGAGCGGGGCCGGGCGGGCTACTAGGCTGGTGGTTGTTTTGTCCGGCGGCGTCTCGCACGCCCACGCCCAGCCTGGAGCGAGCAGATGAGCACCAACGTGCTGCCCACCTACGACGACGTCATCTCGCGGTACGAGCCGGTCATCGGCCTGGAGACGCACGTCGAGCTGGGCACGGTCACCAAGATGTTCTGCGGCTGCCCGACCGACTTCGGCGGCGAGCCGAACACCCAGGTGTGCCCCGTCTGCCTGGGTCTGCCCGGCAGCCTCCCGGTGGCCAACCGCGCCGCGATCGAGGCGACCATCCGCATCGGGCTCGCGCTGAACTGCTCGATCGCCACCTGGTGCCGCTTCGCCCGCAAGAACTACTTCTACCCGGACATGCCGAAGAACTTCCAGATCAGCCAGTACGACGAGCCGCTGTGCACCGACGGCTACCTCGACGTCGAGATCGACGGCGAGACCGTGCGCATCGGCATCGAGCGCGTGCACCTGGAGGAGGACACCGGCAAGACGCTGCACGTCGGCGGCGCCACCGGGCGCATCCACGGCGCGACCGAGTCGCTGGTCGACTACAACCGGGCCGGCATCCCGCTCGTCGAGATCGTCACCAAGCCGGTGCCCGGCCTCGGCGCGCGCGCCCCCGAGATCGCCAAGGCGTACGTCGCCGAGCTGCGCGACATGATCCGCACGCTCGGCGTCTCCGACGTGCGCATGGAGCAGGGCTCGATGCGCTGCGACGTGAACACCTCGCTGAACCTGCCCGGCGCGGAGTGGGGCACCCGCACCGAGACCAAGAACGTCAACTCGCTGCGCAGCGTCGAGCGCGCGGTGCGCTCGGAGATGCTGCGCCAGGCCATGGTCCTCGACGGCGGCGGCGCCATCACCCAGGAGACCCGGCACTTCCACGAGGACACCGGCGACACCACGTCCGGCCGGTCCAAGGAGACCGCGACCGACTACCGCTACTTCCCCGAGCCCGACCTGGTGCCGCTCGCGCCCGAGCCGGCGTGGGTGGCCAAGCTCAAGGCCGCGCTGCCGGAGCTGCCGAGCGCGCACCGGGCCCGGCTGAAGACCGACTGGAACCTGTCCGACCTGGACATGCAGTCCATCCTCAACGCGGGCGCGGTCAGCCTGATCGAGCGCACCGTCGCCGCGGGCGCGTCGCCGGAGGCGGCCCGCAAGTGGTGGCTGGGCGAGCTGTCGCGCCGCGCCAACGCCGAGGGCGTCGAGCTGGAGGCCGTCGGCGCCACCCCGGAGCAGGTCGCGAAGCTGCAGGTGATGGTCGAGTCGGGCAAGCTGACCGACAAGCTGGCCCGCCAGGTGCTGGAGGGCGTGCTGGCCGGCGAGGGCGACCCGGAGCAGATCATGGCCGCCCGTGGGCTGGAGGTCGTCTCCGACACCGGTGCGCTGACCGCCGCCATCGACGAGGCCATCGCCGCCAACCCCGCGGTCGCCGAGAAGATCCGCGGCGGCAACCAGGCCGCC
Source organism: Catellatospora vulcania (assembly GCF_009720385.1). Taxonomy (GTDB): domain Bacteria; phylum Actinomycetota; class Actinomycetes; order Mycobacteriales; family Micromonosporaceae; genus Catellatospora; species Catellatospora vulcania. The sequence continues at coordinate 220,012 of NZ_WARX01000001.1, forward strand.
GCCGGTGTCATCATCGGCGCGGTCATGAAGACCACCAAGGGCCAGGCCGACGCCAAGACCGTCCGCGAACTGGTCCTGGCCCGCCTGGCTAGCTGACCGGTCCGCCGGTCACGCGGGACGCCCTGCCTTTTCCATAGACGCTGGCCTATTACATCGAGTTCGATCTTCGAATAATCGATGTAATAGGCCAGCGTCTATTTTTGGCGGGTGGGGTCGCCGCGGGGAGGTCGCCTCAGGCTGAGGGCAGGCTGAGGGTCAGCGGGTCAGCGGGTGCGGGAGGGGGTCGGGCGGGGCGACGTGCCCGGGGCGGCTGACTGGCCCGGTGGGGTGTCGTCGACGACGTGGCGCGACAGGGCGACCTCGGCCAGGCCGGTGCCGCCGACGGTGATGTCGTCGTACGCCATCAGCGCCCGGTTGTCGTCGAAGTAGAGCACCGACATCGTCAGCGGCGTGGGCGTCTCGCCCTCCAGTCCGCGCAGCCCGGCCCCGCCGGTCGAACCCTGCACCATGAGCATGGTCTGGTCGTCGCCCAGCTTGCTGATCTCCCGGTGGTGCCGGTGCCCGGCCAGCACCAGCGGGGTGTACCCGGCCAGCGGCCCCGCGGACATCGGATCGTGCACCAGCGCCAGGTCGACGACCTCGTCCCGCTGCTTGGCTATGGTGTCGGCGAGCTGGTCCCCGACGTCGATGACCCGTTCGACGGTCTGCTTCGAGTCGCCGGAGCCCGCCGGTTCCAGCCCCTTGTCGGGGGTGAAGCGCGGGTCGCCGATCCCGGCGATGCTCAGCCCGGCCACCCGTACCACCTTGTCGTCCAGCACGATCGCGTTCGGCTGGGCGGCGACAGCGGCCTGGGTCACGGCCGAGTCGTGGTTGCCGCGCACGAAGACGTACGGCACCTTCAGCAGCGAGATCGACGCCACGAACGCCTTCTCCGGCTCGCTGCCCCAGTCGGTGATGTCGCCGGTGTCGACGACGACGTCGATGTGGAAGTTGTCCACCACGGTCCGGATCACGCCCCACGCGGCCGGGTTCAGGTGCAGGTCGGAGACGTGCAGCACGCGCAGCGTGTTGTCCTCGGGGGAGTAGACGGGAAGGTTCTGCACCGTGGCGTAGAGGCTGCCCACGTTCTGCACCAGCTTCTGCAGCTGGGCTGCGTACTCGTCGTACCGGTCGGCGATGCGCTGCGCGTTGCCGAGCACCGACGGCGCGTTGGCCAGCAGCCCCTCGTACCGCGGCTCGCGCAGCGCACCCGGGTTGAAGGTGCCGAACGCCGATCCGAACGCCGCCGCCATGATCGTGAGTGCGAGCCCGCCCGCCCAGGCGACCCGGCGCATCCGCCGGTACACCAGCGCGGACAGCAGCATCGCGCCGAGCACCGCGACCGCGGTGGCGCGCAGCACCAGCCGGGTGACCCCGGCGCGCACGTCGTCGACGGCGGTGCGGCTGGCCGCGGTGATGCCCGCCGGGTCGGTGATCAGCGCCTCGGTGCGGGCGCGGTCGAGCGCGTCCAGCCGCACCATCAGCCGGGCGGGGCCGTCGTGGCTGTCGAGCTGCAGTGAACCCAGCGGCGGCAGGATGATCTCGGTGTCGCCGTACCACGACGGGGTGACCGCCATCGTCGACCGGAACGGGCCGACGTCGACGCTGGTGCCGGCGGCCAGGTAGAGGCCGAGCGCGAGCCCGGTCAGCGACACGGCGAGCAGCCCGAGCGCGGAGCCGAACCGACGCCACGGCACCCGGCCGAACGCGTCCCACACCTGCACGGCACGCCCGCGCGGGGGCTCGCCGCCAGACCGGTCTGCCCCGCTGCGGCTCAGCGGCCGTGCCCACCGCGGCAACCGAGTCATCGCCCCATCATGCCCCGGGTGTCACGCGGGAGCGAGCGTGACGGCCAGAATTCGATCATCGGTTTCGGCGGGTTCACCGCGGCCGTCGTGGTTGCTGGTGAGCACCCACACCGAGCCGTCCGGGGCGGTGTGCGCGTCGCGCAGGCGGCCGTACTCGCCGACGAGCGCCGCCGCCGGGGCCGCCCGCAGCGTGCCGTCGGCCTGCACCGGCACCAGCCACAGCCGCTCGCCGCGCAGGCAGGCGGCGACGAAGACGTCCCCGGCCATCGCCGCACCCGAACACGACGCCTCGTCGGTCGGCCACGCCACCACCGGGTCGACGTACTGCCCCTCGCCGGCCGCGCCCTCGACCTCGGGCCAGCCGTAGTTCTTCCCCGGCTCGATCCGGTTGACCTCGTCCCAGGTGTTCTGGCCGAACTCGGTCGCCCACAGGTGGCCGCCGGCGTCCCAGGCGATGCCCTGCACGTTGCGGTGCCCGTACGACCAGACCAGCGTGCCGTACGGGTTGCCGGGGGCAGGCTTGCCGTCGGGCGTCATGCGCAGGATCTTCCCGCCGAGGCTCTTCAGGTCCTGCGAGTTGCCCCGGGTCGCGGCGTCGCCGGTGGTCGCGTACAGGAAGCCGTCCGGCCCGAAGGCCAGCCGCCCGCCGTTGTGGATGCCCGAGATCGGAATGCCGGTGACGATCGGCTCCGGCCGTCCGCCGAGCTTCCAGCGCGCGATCCGGTTGTCGTCGCCCGCGGTGTAGTACAGGAACACCGTCTTGTCCTGCGCGTACTGCGGCGACACCGCGATGCCGAGCAGGCCGCCCTCGCCGCCGGAGTCCGCTTCGCGGATCGTCCCGACCTCGGTGACGGTGAGCTTCCCGCCGGACGAGCCGGGGCCGACCTGCACGATCCGCCGCGAGTCGCGCTCGGTCACCAGCGCGCCGCCGTCGGGCAGGAACGCCACCCCCCACGGCGCGCGCAGCCCGGTGGCCAGGGTCTTCACCTCGGCGGTACGCGGGCTGAAGGTCGCCGCGGCCGACGCCTGCGCGGCCGGCAGCGTCGGGGCCTGCGTGGCGATCGTCTCGGGCTCCTCGCTGCACCCGGCCGTGAAGGCGAACGCGGTCAGCGCCGCGATGATCCCGTTCCGTGCCCGGCGCGACGACATGCGAACGAGCCTATCTCCGTGCGCTGTGCTCAACTACTGCCTCGTTTCTCTCAACCCGCGCCCGCACATCCGCGTCGGGAAGGGCGACGGAAGGAGGAGCCGTATGGCGGACGAGGGGTTCCGCGAGTTCGTGCAGCTTCGCTACGGCGAGCTGCTGCGCACCGCATACCTGCTCACCGGCTCGACCCACGCTGCCGAGGATCTCGTGCAGTCGGCGCTGCTCAAGGCGTACCGGCGCTGGGACCAGGTGGACGAGCCCATGGCGTACCTGCGGCGGGCGCTGGTGAACCAGCGCACCAGCGTGTGGCGCCGGATCGGCTCCCGTGAACTGCTCACCGGCGTGCTGCCGGAACGAGGGCGGGCAGACGGGAGCGCAGCCCACGCCGAACGCGACGAGCTGATGGCGGCGTTGGCGGAGCTGCCGGTGCGCATGCGCGCCGTGCTGGTGCTGCGGTACTGGGAGGACATGTCCGAAGCGGACACCGCGGCGCTGATGGGCTGCTCGGCGGGTTCGGTGAAGTCGCAGGCCAGCCGTGGGCTGGCGAGGTTGCGGGAGGTGCTGCGCCCGGAGCCCCGGCGCGCGGGCGACGTGGCGGAGGTGATCGCGTGAGCGAGCGTGAGCTGATCGAAGGGCTGGCCCGGCTGGCCGGTCCGGTGGTGCCGGGGGAGGACCCGTACGGCCGCCTGATGCGCCGGCACCGGCGCGGCCGTCGGCGGATGCTGGCCGGCGGCATCAGTGCGGTGCTGGCCGCCGCGCTGGCAGGGATCATGCTGGGCCCGCTGGGACCGGCGACGACCGCGCAGCCGGAGGTCGTCGACCCGTCTGCCTCGCCGGTGGGGGTCATGCATCGCAGCGAGCCGATCACGCCGTGGATCCGGCGGCTGATCGAGTCCCCCACCCGGGGCAGCCTCGCGGCCGACCGGGGGTTCGTCGACGAGCTGGCCGCGCGGTTGCGGCAGCGCGACGTCGACGTGGTGCCCGACGGAGCGGTGAAGATCCTCTTCGTGGGGGACGTCGGGACCGCCCGCCTCGTCGTCGCCGCCCGTTACGACGCCGGGCAGCAGGTCGGCATCGCCGTGTTCGACGAACGTGGGGCGAGCCCGGAGCAGCTGGCCAACGCGGGCACCGAGCAGCGCGCCAACGGCTCGATGGTCTCGGTGTACCCGCTGAACCCATACGTCGGCGTCTCTTTCGCCAACACCGCCGTCGCCTGGGGTGCCGGCGTCGATCTTGCGCTGGTCCCGGCCGGCTGCCGGATCGCCGTCGCGACGATAAGCACGCCGCGGACGTGGCGCGACGAACCGACGGGTGACCTTGTCCTGGACGTCCAGCCGACGCAGGTACACCGGGTGACCTGCGACGGCAAGGTGCGCTACCTGGGCAGGGCCGGAGCCGGCGGGCTCAGTGAGCACAACGTGCGACCGCTCACCGAGGAGGAGGTGACCGCGGCCGTGGCCGCGGCCCGTGGCGAGGTCGACCCCGTCAAGGCCGCGGCGCTGCTCCGCAGGCAGGGCAGCACGAGCGGGCTGATCGGGCCGCCCCGGTTGCTGTACATGGGGCGGCTGCCCGACGCGCCCGCGGACGAACCCGCGATCAGCCTGATCGTGGCCCCGGAGGCGGACGGCATCTGGCGAGTCGAGGTGGAAACCCAGCAGGCCGCCTTCGGCTTCCACACCGACGTCGACCTGGGCCGGGCCGGTGCGATGATCGCGATGGAGTCCTGGTGGCTGACCCCGCCGAGCTCGACGCCGAACCCCACGCCGAACCCGACGCTGAGCCAGACGCCGAACCCGACCCGGGTGCTGGTACTGGCGCCGCCCGAAGCGGTGGAGGTGCGGCTGCTGGCGGCGGATGACCGGGTCACCGGCACCTTCGAGCTCGTCGACGGGGTCGGCGCCTTCCCCTACGACGGCAAGAGCAGGTTACGCCTGCAGGCGGTCGATGCCGCCGGTGCGGTCGTGGGCACCGGGAACGCCCCGTTCAGCTCGTACGACGCCTCGCTCGAGCAGGAGTCGATCTACTGGGAGTGACGGCGGGACGTCATGAAGGGCACCTTCCGGAACGCGGCAGGTGCCCTTCACCCACCCCCTCCGCGGCCGCTAGCGTGGGGCCGTGCGCATGTGGATCGCCCATGAGGCCGGACGTGAACTGATGGGCCCGCTGCCGGCGGGTGTCGAGGTGGCGGTGCTGCCCCGCCCCGACGCGCCCCTGCCGGGCGACCCGGCCGAGGTCGAGTTCTGGGTGCCGCCGTTCCTCAGCGGCGGCGACGTGGTCGGCCTCGCCGACCGGATGACCGGGCTCAAGGTCGTGCAGCTGACCACCGCCGGGGCCGATGCCTGGGTCGGACGGCTGCGCGAGGGCGTGACGCTGTGCGACGCGCGCGGTGTGCACGACTCGCACACCGCCGAATGGGTGGTCACGGCGATCCTGTCCTCGCTGCGCCGTTTCGACCACTTCGCGCGGGCGCAGGCGGCGCACCGCTGGTCGTACGCCGAGGTCACGCCCACCGACGAGCTGGGCGGCAAGCGGGTGCTGATCGTCGGCGCGGGCTCCATCGGCGCGGCGGTCGCGGCGCGGCTGGCCCCGTTCGAGGTGGACCTGGCCTATGTCGCGCGTACCGCCCGCGACGGCGTGCACGGCGTCGACGAGCTGCCCCGGCTGCTGCCGCAGGCCGACGTGGTGGTGCTGCTGGTGCCGCTGACCCCGCAGACCCGGGGTCTGGTGGACGCGTCGTTCCTGTCCGCGATGGCCGACGGGGCCATGCTGGTCAACGCCGCCCGGGGGCCGGTCGCCGACACCGCGGCGCTGGCCAAGGAGCTGGCGTCGGGCCGGATCAGCGCGGCCCTGGACGTCACCGACCCCGAGCCGCTGCCCGCCGGGCACCCCCTGTGGGACATGCCCAACGTCCTGATCACGCCACACGTGGCAGGTTCGGTGCGCGGCCTGCTGCCGCGCGCGTACCGCCTGGTGGCCCGGCAGCTACACCGCCACCTCGCTGGCGAACCCCTCGACAACCAGGTCCACGACGGCTACTGACCTGCCTCGTCAGGCGGTGGTGAGGGGTTGTCCGGCGGCGGCGACCAGCTTGGGCAGGTCGGTGGGGCGGACGGCGGTGAGGGTGAGGGCGCTGCCGTCGGTGAGCACGGCGACGACACGCTTGGGGCCGTCCGCGCGCAGCTCGGCGACCTGGGGCCAGAGCACGATCCGGGTGCCGAGCAGGGCCCGTACGCGCAGCCCGCGCTCGTTGGCGTCGGTGCCGGCCCGCCAGGCCCAGACCATGATCGCGGCCGGGACGAGGAGCACCAGCCACCAGAACCCGCCCTGTGCGGCGATGGGGAAGCCGCCGAGCACGGTGATCAGGGCGGCGACGCTGATGGCGGCGGGGAGGCGGAAGCGGGTCACGCCACGATTGTTCCACGTAGTGTGTTGTGTCGGACGTCACGGGCATCCTGGCCGACCGGGCAGGGGCAGCTCAGGGTGCGCGCAGCGGCCGATGCCGTGGAACCTGAGACGAAGAGGTCGACGATGACCGTTCTGCTGCTCATAGGCACAGCGAAAGGGCTGTTCCTGGCCCGCCGGGACCGGGTCGGGGACGCCTGGCAGATGTCGGTGCCGCAATTCCCGATGACCGGGGTGTACGCCGTGGGCGTCGACACCCGCCGCGCCACGCCCCGCCTGCTGGCGGCCGTCGACAGCTCGCACTTCGGCCCGAGCGTGGCCACCAGCGACGACCTGGGCGCCTGCTGGCGCGAGCCGGACCACGCCCCGCTGGCGTTCCCGCGCGAGACCGATACGGCGCTGACCAGGGTGTGGGCGCTGCAGCCGGGCTCGGCCGCCGAGCCGGACGTGGTCTGGGCGGGCACGCAGCCGTCCGCGCTGTTCCGCTCGACCAACGGCGGCCTGACCTACGAGCTGGTCCGCAGCCTGTGGGACCACCCGCACCGCACCGAGTGGGGCGAGGGCTTCGGCGGCCAGGCCATCCACACGATCCTGCCGCACCCGGCCGATCCGCAGCGGGTGCTGGTGGCGATGTCCACCGGCGGCGTGTATCGGACCACCGACGGCGGGCAGACCTGGCACCCGTCCAACAGCGGCATCAAGGTGACCTTCAGCCCCGACGCGTTCCCGGAGTTCGGCCAGTGCGTGCACAAGGTCGCCCGCGACGGCGAGGACCCCGAGCGGCTGTACCTGCAGAACCACCACGGGGTGTACCGCTCCGACGACGACGGCCAGACCTGGTCCTCGATCGCGGACAGCCTGCCCAGCGACTTCGGCTTCGCGATGGTGGCGCACCCGCGCCGCGGCGGCACCGCCTGGAACTTCCCGATCACCGCCGACGCGCTGCGCTTCCCGGTCGAGAACAAGTGCCGGGTCTTCCGCACCAGCGACGCGGGCAAGACCTGGACCCCGCAGTCGTACGGGCTGCCCACCGCCCCGTTCTACCCGTCGGTGCTGCGTGACGCCATGTGCGCCGACGACAACGACCCGGTCGGCGTCTACTTCGGCAGCCGCACCGGCGAGGTGTTCGCCAGCGCCGACGAGGGTGACAGCTGGGCGCTGGTCGCGGCGCACCTGCCCGACGTGCTGTGTGTACGGGCGGTCCGGATCTGATGGTCACGGTGCTGGTGCCGGGGGCGCTGCGGACCGAGGTCGGCGGCGAGTCCAAACTTGAGGTACAGGCGGACGGCACGCTGCGTGCGGTGCTGGACGAGGTCGATCAGCGCTGGCCCCGGCTGGGCCGGCGCATCCGCGACGAGCGGGGCGAGCTGCGCCGCTACGTCAACGTGTACGTGGATGGGGAGGACTGCCGGATGCTGTCGGGTCAGGACACGCCGGTCGCCGGCGGCGGCGAGGTGCAGGTGCTGCCCAGTGTCGCGGGCGGCAGCGTGGAGCAGGACGCGCCCGCGCTCGACGGGGACCGGACCCTCGCCGAGAACTTCGCCCCGTGGGTGCTGGAGCTGGGGTTGACCGTGCAGGAGACGGGTCCGGACTGGGCCACGTTGCGGCTGCCCTGGTCGGACCGGCTGGCCCGGGAGGGCGGGGCGCTGAGCGGGCAGGCGCTGATGGCGGCCGCGGACACCGCGACGGTGATCGCGGTCAGCGCGGCTCGGGGCGGCTTCGTGCCGATGACCACGGTGCAGCTGTCGACGACGTTCCAGCGGCCGGTGCTCGGCAGCGACGTGCTGGTCACGGCCCGGCTGACCAAGCTCGGCCGTACCATGGCCTTCGCCGACATCACGATGACCGCCAAGGGTGTGCTCGTGGCCCACGCAACCACGGTTTACGCCCTGCTCTGAGCGTCGCCCGCGTTCCACACCCGGCTTTTGATCGACGTTGGCCTATCTGATCGAGCCCGATCTTCGAAAACTCGATCAGATAGGCCAACGTTTATATGTGGCACGGGCTGGGCGACAGGGTGGACGGGATCAGGTGAGGTCGGACCAGAAGGGGACCTGTCTGGTGGAGGCGCTGCCGAGGGTGGGGTCGGTGCGGGGCAGATCGAACTCATGGTGCAGGTAGGCGGGCAGGGTGTCGCCGTACACGATGACGTCGGTCTGCATGACCGAGAAGACGGGTAGGTCGGTCTCGGGGAGCGCGGGGGCGTAGCGGTGGCCGTACACGGGGACGAGCTGCGGGACCTGCACGAGCATGCGCCGGGCGACGGCCAGGGCGAAGGCGGTGCGTGACGGCCGGTCGCCCCACGCGGCCAGCCAGAACCCGTTCTCCTGCACGTCGAACAGCACCCCGTCGACGGGAGCCGCGAGCAGTTCGCGCAGGCGGTCCGGGTCGCCGTCGCGCCAGTCCGGCCAGCGCTCGCCGACCGGCAGCCCGGCGGTGAGCAGGGCGCGGTGATCGGGGTTGAAGACGAACCCGAAGCGGCTTGCCAGGCCGGCGAACTCGGCCGCGCTCAGCGGGTCGGCGACCTGGGCCGGCAGCGCCGCCAGCAGCTCGCGGGCGTACGCCGCGGACAGGGTCATGGGCCGAGTCTAGGCCTCAGGCGGCCGGCGGAGCGGTGCTTCCCCGGGGCACGAGCTGCGGTGTCGTGTCCTGGAAGCCGCGGATCTCGGCCCCGTCGAGGATCTTCAGCAGCTGGTCGGCGGCGTGCGCGCCGTAGGCCGCTATGTCGCGGCTGACCGCGGACAGCTGCGGGTGCAGCAGCTGGCACAGCGGCGAGTCGTCCCAGGCCACAATGGACAGCTGGTGCGGCACGGAGATGCCCATCTCGTGCGCGACGCCCAGCCCCGCGACCGCCATGGTGTCGTTGTCGTAGACGATCGCGGTCGGCGACGGCCGCCGGGACAGCAGCGCACGGGTGGCGCGGGCGCCCTCCTCGCCGGTGTAGTCGGTGTAGACGGTGGTCACGTCGGTCAGCCCGACCCGGTCGGCGGAGTCGGCGACGGCCTGCCCGCGCAGCGAGGTGTGCCACAGGTCGGCCAGCCCGGCGACCCGGGCGACCCGCCGGTGCCCCAGCGCGGCCAGGTATTCGACCACCGAGGTGGTCACCGCGACCTCGTCGCTCCACACGCCGGGCAGGGTGCCGAGGCCGTGCGGGCCGCCGATGACGACGCACGGCATGTTCAGCTCTTCGAGCAGCGGGATGCGCGGGTCGTCGCGGCGCAGGTCCACGATGATCACGCCGTCCACCCGGCGCTGCGCCCACCAGCGGCGGTACGTCGCCATCTCGCGCTCGCGGTCCTCGGTGACCTGCATCAGCAGGCTGACGTCGCGGGCCGACAGGGTCGCCTCGATGCCCGAGATGAGCTGCATGAAGAACGACTCGATGCCCAGCGTGCGGGCCGGGCGGTCGACGATCAGGCCGAGCACGCCGGTGCGGCCGTCGGACAGCGCCCGTGCCGCGCTGCTGGGATGCCAGCCGAACTGCTCGGCCACGGCGAGGATGCGGCGGCGGGTCTCCTCGGAGACGCCGGGCCGGCCGTTGAGCGCGTACGACACGGCGCCTTTGGACACCCCCGCCGCGCGGGCGATGTCGGCGATGGTTACGCGCTTCATATGAGCTCCAGCTGCTTTGTCAATGATCGAAGCCCCCTTCGTGCTGAACAGTTCAGCACGAAAGGAGCTCCGATCACAGTGCTAGTCGGTGTACCCCGGCATGGGGAAACCCTGGAGCAGGTCGCGCACCTCGCCGGCGATGCGCTCGACGGCGGCGGTGTCGTCCTTGACGGCGGCGGTGACGGCGTCGTCCATCCATGCCGCTACCTGCGGCATGTGCTGCTCGGTGAGGCCTCGCGTGGTGAGCGCGGCGGTGCCCAGGCGGATGCCGGACGGGCTCCACGGCTTGCGCGGGTCGTAGGGCACCGTGTTGAAGTTCAGCTCGATGCCGGCCGCGTCGAGCACCTTGGCCGCGGGCTTGCCCTCGACACCCTTGCCGGTCAGGTCGATGAGCACCAGGTGGTTGTCGGTGCCCCCGGAGACCAGGTCGAAGCCCCGGTCGTTGAGCGCGGCCGCGAGCGCCTTGGCGTTCGCGACGACCTGGTGGGCGTACGCGGTGAAGGTCGGCTGCGCCGCCTCGTGCAGCGCGACGGCGATACCGGCGGTGGTGTGGTTGTGCGGGCCGCCCTGCAGGCCGGGGAAGACGGCCTTGTCGATGGCGGTGGCATGCTCGGCGCTCGCCATGATCATGGCGCCGCGAGGGCCGCGCAGGGTCTTGTGGGTGGTCGTGGTGATCACGTCGGCGTGGCCGACCGGCGACGGGTGCGCCCCGCCCGCGATCAGGCCCGCGATGTGCGCGATGTCGGCGACCAGGATCGCGCCGGCCTCGCGGGCGATCGCGGCGAAGGCCGGGAAGTCGATGGTGCGCGGGATGGCCGTACCGCCACAGAAGATCATCTTGGGGCGCTCGGCCAGCGCGATGTCGCGGACCAGGTCCATGTCGATGCGGCCGCTGTCCCGCCCTACGGTGTAGTGCACCGGCCGGAACCACTTGCCCGTCGCCGACACCGGCGAGCCGTGCGTGAGGTGCCCGCCCTGCGCCAGTTCCAGCGACAGGAAGGTGTCGCCCGGCTGCATGAAGGCCAGGTAGACGGCAAGGTTGGCGGGGGAGCCGGAGTACGTCTGCACGTTGGCGTGCGCGGTGCCGAACAGCGCCTTGGCCCGCTCGATGGCCAGCGTCTCGATCTGGTCGCAGAACTGCTGGCCCTCGTAGTAGCGCTTGCCCGGGTAACCCTCGGAGTACTTGTTGTTGAGCACCGTCCCGCAGGCTTCCAGCACGGCGGTCGACACGTAGTTCTCCGACGCGATCATCCGCAGCTTGTCGTGCTGGCGTTTCGCCTCGCCCTCGATCAGCGCGGCCAGCGCCGGGTCGGCGGCCGTCAGGTGCGGCAGTTTGGGCTCGTGCATGGCGTCACTCCTATTGCTCGGTGCCACCCGATCCTATGCCGCCCATGATCACCAGCCCCAGGCCCCTTCCCGGGTTGATCATGAACTTATGGCACGGCTCACCGGCGTGTCCCCGGCACAACCTCATGATCACCGGCTCGCGCCGCCCAGGAGGTGATCATGAAGTTGTGGACATGACACGCCGTCGAGCCGTGCCATAAGTTCATGATCAACCCAAGCGAATGGGCCTGGGCACGCTGGTTGACCATGAACTTGGGTTCATGGTCAACCAGCGTGAGGGAGTCCTCCCGCGGGGGCGTGCCTGCGCGGGGGACTGAGGGCTCTACGGGACTCGGCGGTAGGCGCCGTCGCTGGCGCTCGTGGCCATCGAGGCGTACGCCCGGAGGGCTGCGCTGACGGGGCGCTGCCGGTCGGCCGGGGTGTACGGTTTTTCCCGCTTGTCCTGAACGATACGCCTCTCCGCGAGCACCTGCTCGGGGACCTCCAGGACCATCGATCGGGCCGGGATGTCGATGGCGATGGTGTCGCCGTTCTCGACCAGCGCGATCAGGCCGCCGCCGGCCGCCTCGGGCGAGACGTGCCCGATGGACAGGCCGCTGGTGCCGCCGGAGAAACGCCCGTCGGTGATCAGCGCGCAGGCCTTGCCCAGGCCCCGGCCCTTGAGGAACGAGGTCGGGTAGAGCATCTCCTGCATGCCGGGGCCGCCGCGCGGGCCCTCGTACCGGATGACGACCACGTCGCCGGCCACGATCTCGCCGCCGAGGATGGCGGTGACCGCGTCGTCCTGCGACTCGAACACCTTCGCCGGGCCGGTGAAGCGCAGGTTCTCCTCGGAGACGCCCGCGGTCTTCACGACCGCGCCGTCCGGGGCCAGGTTGCCGAAGAGGATGGCCAGGCCGCCGTCGGCGGAGTACGCGTGCGCCAGGTCCCGGATGCAGCCGTTGGCCGCGTCGGTGTCCAGCGTGGACCACACGTTCTCGGTGCTGAACGGCTGCGTGGTGCGCACCCCGCCGGGCGCGGCGTGGAACAGCCGCTCCGCCTCGGGCAGCGTCGCGCCGCTGCGGATGTCCCAATCGGACAGCCAGCCGGCCAGGTCCGGCGAGTGCACCGCGTGCACGCCGGTGTGCAGCAGCCCGGCCCGGTTCAGCTCGCCCAGCAGGGCGGGGATGCCACCGGCCCGGTGCACGTCCTCCATGTGGTACTGCTGGCTGTTCGGTGCGACCTTGGCCAGGCACGGCACCCGCCGCGAGATGGCGTCGATGTCGCCGACGCTGAAGTCCATCTCGGCCTCGCGGGCCGCGGCCAGCAGGTGCAGGATCGTGTTGGTCGAGCCGCCCATGGCGACGTCGAGCGCGACCGCGTTCTCGAACGCCTCGCGGCTGGCGACGGCCCGGGGGAGCACGGAGGCGTCGTCGCCGTCGTAGTAGCGCTTGCACAGGTCCACGATCAGCGTGCCGGCCTGCTCGAACAGCGCCTTGCGGGCGGCGTGGGTGGCCAGCGTGGAGCCGTTGCCCGGCAGGGCCAGGCCGATCGCCTCGGTGAGGCAGTTCATCGAGTTCGCGGTGAACATGCCGGAGCAAGAGCCGCAGGTCGGGCAGGCGGACCGCTCGATCTGGCCGAGCTGCTCGTCGCTGACCGCGTCGTTGGAGGCCGCGATCATCGCGTCGATGAGGTCGAGCTTGGTGTGCACGACGCCCTCGACGGCGACCGTCTTGCCGGCCTCCATCGGGCCGCCGGAGACGAACACGGTGGGGATGTTGAGGCGCAGTGCGGCCAGCAGCATGCCGGGCGTGATCTTGTCGCAATTGGAGATGCAGACCAGCGCGTCGGCGCAGTGCGCGTTCACCATGTACTCGACCGCGTCGGCGATCAGCTCGCGGCTGGGCAGCGAGTAGAGCATGCCGCCGTGGCCCATGGCGATGCCGTCGTCTACGGCGATGGTGTTGAACTCGCGGCCGACACCGCCGGCCTCGGCGATCGCGTCGGAGACCAGACCCCCGAGATCCTTGAGGTGTACGTGCCCCGGCACGAACTGGGTGTAGCTGTTGGCGACGGCGATGATCGGCTTGCCGAAGTCGCTGTCGGTCATACCGGTGGCACGCCACAGCGCGCGGGCGCCGGCCATGGTGCGACCGTGAGTGGAGGTGCGGGAACGCAGCTCGGGCATGTCGTAAGTGTGTCACTCGTCCGAGCACGCGCCCAGCTCAGCATTGTTGTGTCCACACCCCGGGACGGTGGTGATGCGGGAATGTCGCACAACGTGTCTCGCTTTGTGCTCATAGCTGCGGCAGAGTGGTGACGTGGACCTCCCCCCGGGGCTCGCGATAGCCGTACTGGCGAGCGTGTTGACCGCTGTGCCTGTGGTCTGGGCACTGGCGACGAATCGGCTGGTCGACCAGCACGGCCTGGTCGTCCGCGCGAACCGGCTGACCGCCGGTGCGCTGATGGTGTACGCACTCGCCGCCCCGATCGCGTGGCTGCACACGGCCGGCTGGCCGGACGGCTGGGTGGACCGGCTGGGCAGCCGGATGGTGCTGGGCGGCCTGCTCGGCCTGCCCGCGTCGATAGCGGCGCTGCTGCTGGTGGCCGCGCTGCTGGAGATCACCGACCAGGTGGTGGGTGACGGCGCCCGGCTGCGGCTGATGCTCGAATCGCTGATGGTGGCCTCCGGCCTGTTCATCGTGGCCTGGACTTTCGTGCTGGCTCCGGACAAGCCCGGGCACCACCCGGTGCCGGGGGCGTGCGTGCCGGTGCTGGTGGCCTCGGTGCTGTGCAGCGTGGTGCTGGGGTTGAGCGCGGTGCTGGTGGTACGCGCCCAGCTGCGCCGCGGCCCGCTGCTGCGGCACTGCGTCGGCGCGGGGCTGCTGTCGCTGGGCATGACCGGCATCGCTGGCGGTGCGTGCTACGGCGTGACACTCGTGGTGCTGGCGGGAGCGCTGGCCGTCCCCATCGGCGCGGGGCTGTGGTTCGTCGGGCCGCCCCCGCCGCCGCGGGCCAGTGACGCCGAGTCGGTCTCGCCCAGCTCCGGCCTGGCCACGGGCCTCGCCCCGGTGCTGACGATCTCGATCGTGGCGGTGCTCGGGTACAGCCGCAACATGGGCATCGAGCTGGTGACCGCCCTGGTCGGCATCTTCAACGGCTTCTTCATGGTCGGCCGGCAGTACCTGGCCGTGGTGGACGTGCGCAAGGCCAACAACCGGCTGGCCGACAGCGAGTCGCATTTCCGGGAGCTGGCGCACACCGACCCGCTCACCGGCCTGGCCAACCGCCGCGGGCTGCTGCGCACCATGTATCTCGACGCCGCGGGCGGCCCGCCGTGCGTGCTGCTCACCCTGGACCTGGACGGCTTCAAGAACGTCAACGACATGCGCGGCCACGACGCGGGCGACGCGGTGCTGATCGAGGTCGGCCAGCGGCTGCGGCTCAACCTGCGTCCCGGCGACCTCGCGGCCCGGCTGGGCGGCGACGAGTTCGCGGTGCTGATGTGGAGCAAGCCGGGCGAGGCGGCGAAGGTCGCCCAGCGCCTGCTGGCCGTGCTGTCCCGGCCGTACCAGCACGGGGCTGCGGACATCTTCCTGTCGGCCAGCATCGGCCTGGCCGGGTGCGGGGCCGCCGACGACATCCCGACCCTGCTGCGCAACGCAGACCTGGCGCTGCGGGCCGCCAAGCAGCGCGGCAAGAACCGGGTCGAGCTCTACGACGAGGTGTACGACAAGCAGCTGCGCCGCCGCACCGCGATCGAGCACGAGCTGCGCGGGGCCATCGACCGCCAGGAGCTGTCGCTGGCCTACCAGCCGGTGGTGGCCCTGCCGTCGACCCGCCCGGTCGGCGCGGAGGCGCTGATCCGCTGGAACCACCCGGAGCTGGGCCCGGTCGGCCCGCTGGAGTTCATCCCGATCGCCGAGGAGACCGGCCAGATCCAGGTGCTCGGCGCGTGGGTGCTGGACCAGGCCTGCCGCCAGCTGTCGCGCTGGGTGCAGGAGGGCTACGACGTCTGGGTGTCGGTGAGCATCTCCCCGCGGGAGCTGCACTCCACCAAGTACGTCACCGGCGTCAAGGAGGTGCTGCGCAAGCACCGGGTGCCGCCGTCGCGGCTGGTGCTGGAGGTCACCGAGCACGCCGTGGCCACCGACCTGGACGAGTTCCGGCGCACCCTGGCCGCGCTGCGCGCGCTGGGGCTGCGCATCGCGCTGGACGACTTCGGCGCGGGTTACTCGTCGCTGGGACAGCTGCGCCAGATGCCGGTGGACATCCTCAAGATCGACCGTGACCTGGTCATCGACGCGCCGTCCGACCACGGGCCGGGCGCGCCGATGGTGGACGTCGCGGTGCGTCTCGGGCAGCGCCTCGGCCTGCAGGTGATCGCCGAGGGCATCAGTGAGCCGCATCACCGCCGCCTGGTCGAGGCGACCGGCTGCCCGTACGGGCAGGGCCAGCTGTTCGGCATGGGCGTGCCCGCCGAGCACCTGGAAGCACGGTTGGCGTCCTCCGCCAACGGGGGCCCCAAGGCCCTGCCGGCGGCACCGGCCCGGCCGCTGCCGAGCGTGCCGCCCGCGGGTGGCGCGGCGACCCCGACCAAGATGCTTCCCAGCGCGCAGAGCGCCCCGGGCAACAGCACCTCACCAGCCAAGTCGCTGCCGTTGGGGCAGCCGCTCAACGGGCTCCCGCCGTCTCGCGTCAGCGAGGCGAACAGCAGCTCAGCGGGACGCCACGACACGGCCGTCCCAACATCCGGGAGCAGTTGACTCATCGGCTGAGATGCGTCAAGCTGAGGCCATGTCGACTTCTCGGCCGTCCGCCCGAGTACTTACCTGAGCGCACTCTCCCACTGACGAGAGTGCGCTGGCCCCCGTGCGAACTTTGCACGAGGGCTTTTTTGTTGGCCGGACGACCTGAGACCTTCCAGATGCCAAAGGTGATCGGAAAATGACTAGACCCAGCCCGGAGTCCCTGGCCCAGCGGGCCGCGGCGCAACGATCAGCGCCCCCCGCCGCCACCAGCGCCCAGTCCGCCCCCGTCGCGGCCACCGGAGCGCAGAGCCTCGTCAAGTCCCTGGAGGCGCTCGGGGTAGAGGTGGTCTTCGGCATTCCCGGTGGCGCCATCCTGCCCGCGTACGACCCGCTGTTCGACTCGAAACTGCGCCACATCCTGGTCCGCCACGAGCAGGGCGGCGGCCACGCCGCGACCGGGTATGCCCAGGCCACCGGCAAGGTCGGGGTGTGCATGGCGACCTCGGGGCCGGGGGCGACGAACCTGGTCACCCCGATCGCGGACGCCTACATGGACTCGGTGCCGCTGGTGGCGATCACCGGTCAGGTGGCCCGCCCGTCCATCGGCACCGACGCCTTCCAGGAGGCGGACATCCAGGGCATCACGCTGCCGATCACCAAGCACAACTTCCTGGTGCAGTCGCCCGACGACCTGCCCCGAGTGCTGGCCGAGGCGTTCCACCTGGCCGCGACCGGCCGGCCCGGCCCGGTCCTGGTCGACATCCCCAAGGACGTGCTGCAGGCGCAGACCACGTTCAGCTGGCCGCCGGCGCTGGACCTGCCGGGCTACCGGCCGACCCTGCACCCGCACGGCAAGCAGATCCGGGAGGCGGCCCGCCTGATCATGGCGGCGAAGCGCCCGGTGCTGTACGTCGGCGGCGGCGTGATCAAGGCGCAGGCCACCGACGCGCTGCTGGAGCTGGCCGAGCTGACCGGCATCTCGGTGGTGACCACGCTGATGGCCCGGGGCGCGTTCCCCGACTCGCACGCACAGCACGTCGGCATGCCCGGCATGCACGGCACGGTGTCCGCGGTGTACGCCCTCCAGCGCAGCGACCTGCTGATCACGCTGGGCGCGCGCTTCGACGACCGGGTGACCGGCAAGCTGGACAGCTTCGCCCCGGACGCCCAGGTCATCCACGCCGACATCGACCCGGCCGAGATCGGCAAGAACCGCCACGCGGACGTGCCGATCGTGGGCGACGTCAAGCACGTGCTCGAAGAGCTGATCGCGGCGCTGAAGGCCGAGGCCCACCCGCCTCGCGAGGAGTGGTGGGCGCAGCTGAACGATCTGCGCACGCGCTACCCGCTGGGCTGGGAGGAGCCGGAGGACGGCACCCTCGCCCCGCAGTACGTGATCAAGCGGCTGGGCGAGATCGCCGGTCCGGACGCCGTCTACGTGGCGGGTGTCGGCCAGCACCAGATGTGGGCCAGCCAGTTCATCTCGTACGAGAAGCCGGCCACCTGGCTCAACTCCGGCGGCCTGGGCACCATGGGCTACGCGGTCCCGGCCGCGATGGGCGCCAAGGTGGCCCGGCCCGACGCGGTGGTGTGGGCGATCGACGGCGACGGCTGCTTCCAGATGACCAATCAGGAGCTGGCCACCTGTGCGCTCGAAGGCATCCCGATCAAGGTGGCCGTCATCAACAACGGCAACCTGGGCATGGTCCGGCAGTGGCAGACGCTGTTCTACGACTCGCGCTACTCCAACACCGACCTGGGCACGCACAAGCACCGCATCCCCGACTTCGTGAAACTCGCGGAGGCGCTGGGCTGCATCGGCATGCGCTGCGAGTCGGCCGAGGACGTCGACAAGACGATCGAGGCCGCCATGGCGATCAACGACGCGCCCGTGGTCATCGACTTCGTGGTCGGCAAGGACGCGATGGTGTGGCCGATGGTCGCCGCCGGCACCAGCAACGACGAGATCCAGTTCGCCCGCGGCGTCCGCCCGACCTTCGACGAGGATGACCTCTGATGAGTAAGCACACGCTCTCTGTTTTGGTCGAGAACAAGCCCGGTGTGCTGGCGCGCGTGGCGGGGCTGTTCTCGCGGCGCGGGTTCAACATCGACTCGCTGGCGGTGGGGGAGACCGAGCACCCCGAGGTCTCCCGCATCACGGTCGTCGTCAACGCCGACGAGCAGCCGCTGGAGCAGGTCACCAAGCAGCTCAACAAGCTGGTCAACGTGCTGAAGATCGTGGAGCTGGAGCCGGCCACCGCGGTGCAGCGCGAACTCCTGCTGGTGAAGGTCCGGGCCGACCGCCCGGTGCGCTCGCAGGTGCTGGAGACGGTCGAGCTGTTCCGGGCCAAGGTCGTGGACGTGGCCCCCGACGCGCTCACCATCGAGGCGACCGGCACCGCGGAGAAGCTCGACGCGCTGCTGCGCGACCTGGAGCCGTACGGCATCAAGGAGATGGTGCAGTCGGGCCTGGTCGCCATCGGCCGCGGCTCGCGCAGCATCACCGCCAACCCGGCCCTGCGCCTGGCCGCCTGACCACCCACCCGCCCGGCGGGCCGCCCGGCCCGCACCCCACTCCCGCCGCAACTCTTAAAGAGTCGCGCCGACAGTGGCCCTCCGAGGCCGCAAGTCTTTGAGACTTGCGGCAGGGGAGGGGTTCTGAGGCCGCGACTCGTTAAGAGTTGCGGCAAGGGGTGGGGCCCGGGGCGGGACAAGACGATCAACAGGTGGGACGCGGGACGGCCGCGTGCACCGACTGCCGGTGGTCGGGGCGAAGATGCCCTGGCCCGGCGAGTGACCTTGAGAGGGAACGAAAAATGGTTGAGATCTTCTACGACGACGACGCGGACCTGTCCGTCATCCAGGGCCGCAAGGTCGCGGTGATCGGGTACGGCAGCCAGGGTCACGCCCACGCGCTGTCCCTGCGCGACTCGGGTGTCGACGTGCGCGTCGGCCTCAAGGAGGGCTCGAAGAGCCGCGCCAAGGCCGAGGAGCAGGGCCTGCGCGTCGTCACGCCGGCGGAGGCGGCGGCCGAGGCCGACGTCATCATGATCCTCGCGCCGGACACCGCGCAGCGCTTCATCTACGCCGAGTCCATCGCCCCGAACCTGACCTCGGGCAAGGCGCTCTTCTTCGGCCACGGCTTCAACATCCGCTACGGCCTGATCACCCCGCCCGCGGACGTGGACGTCGCCATGGTCGCCCCGAAGGGCCCCGGCCACCTGGTGCGCCGCCAGTACGTCGACGGCAAGGGTGTGCCCTGCCTCATCGCCATCGAGCAGGACCCGACCGGCGGCGCGCAGGCGCTGGCGCTGTCCTACGCCAAGGCGATCGGCGGCAGCCGGGCCGGCGTCATCAAGACCACCTTCAAGGAGGAGACCGAGACGGATCTCTTCGGCGAGCAGGCGGTCCTCTGCGGTGGCGCGTCCGCGCTGGTCCAGGCGGGCTTCGAGGTGCTGACCGAGGCGGGCTACACCCCCGAGGTGGCGTACTTCGAGTGCCTGCACGAGCTGAAGCTGATCGTGGACCTCATGTACGAGGGCGGCATCGCCCGCATGCGCTACAGCGTCTCCGACACCGCCGAGTACGGCGACGTCACCCGCGGCCCGCGCGTCATCGACGGCCGGGTCAAGGAGGAGATGAAGCGCATCCTCGGCGAGATCCAGAACGGTGAGTTCGCGCGTGAGTGGGTCGCCGAGGACGACAACGGCCGCCCCAACTTCACCAAGCTGCAGGAGCAGGGCGCGGTTCACCCGATCGAGGAGACCGGCGCCAAGCTGCGGGCCATGATGAGCTGGGTCGACCGGCCGATCACCGAGACCGCGTAAAGACTTTCCTCTCCCATAGGTGTCCGGCCGCGCAACCTTGCGGCCGGGCTTACCGGGCCGTGCCCAGGCGATCCCTGGGCACGGCCCGGTTTTTTCTGATCATGTCGTTTCGCCCGGTCAGCGCTTTCCCCGTGCTTCACCGCGTTCTTGACCGGTTCCAGAGACGGCCGGAAACGGACTGAGCAGCACGAACGTGAGTACCGTCACGCGGTGGCTTGGACATGCGAAGCACCCGGGAGCCCGTAGCATCGCGTGGGTAGGGCCCGAAACGCAGTGCGGCGAACCGGGCTGAAGTCATCCAACTCTCTCCGTGAGGCAAGCTGTGACTCCCGTCGTTCTCATTGCCGAAGAACTCGCACCCGCCGCGCTCGACGTGCTGGCGCACGACTTCGACGTACGTCACGTCGACGGCACGGACCGGGCGGCACTGCTTGCCGCGCTGGCCGAAGCCGATGCCGTGATCGTGCGCAGTGCCACCCAGATCAACGCCGAGGCCATCGCCGCCGCGCCGCGACTGAAGGTCATCGCCCGCGCGGGCATCGGCCTGGACAACGTCGAGGTGCCCGCCGCCACCGCCCGTGGCGTGATGGTGGTCAACGCGCCGACGTCCAACATCGTCTCGGCCGCCGAGCAGGCCATCGCGCTGCTGCTGGCCGTCGCCCGCAACACCGCCTCGGCGTCGTCGGCGCTGAAGAACGGCGAGTGGAAGCGCTCGAAGTACACCGGTGTCGAGCTGCAGGGCAAGACCGTCGGCGTGGTCGGCCTGGGCCGGATCGGCGTGCTGTTCGCGCAGCGCATCGCCGCGTTCGGCACCCGCCTGATCGCGTACGACCCGTACGTGCAGCCGGCCCGCGCGGCCCAGCTCGGCGTACGCCTGGTCGGCCTGGAGGAGCTGCTGCGCGAGAGCGACTTCATCTCGATCCACCTGCCGAAGACCCCGGAGACCGTCGGCCTGATCGGCGCGAAGGAGCTCCAGCTCGTCAAGCCCGACGTGCGGATCATCAACGCCGCGCGTGGTGGGCTGATCGACGAGGACGCGCTGGCGGAGGCGCTGGCCGAGGGCCGGGTCGCCGGCGTCGGCGTCGACGTGTACCTCAAGGAGCCGTGCACCTCGTCGCCGCTGTTCGCGTTCGACAACGTGGTCGCGACCCCGCACCTGGGCGCGTCGACGCACGAGGCGCAGGACAAGGCCGGCCTGGCCGTGGCCAAGAGCGTCAAGCTGGCGCTGCAGGGCGAGTTCGTGCCGGACGCGGTCAACGTCCAGGCCGGCGGCCTGGTCGCCGAGGAGGTGCGGCCGCTGCTGCCGCTGGCCGAGAAGCTGGGCAAGGTCTTCACGGCCGTGGCCGGTGGCGTCGCGGCCGGGGTCACCGTCGAGGTGCGGGGCGAGATCGTCAACCAGCACGACGTGTCGGTGCTGAAGCTGGCCGCCAGCAAGGGCCTGTTCAGCGCGATCGTCGAGGAGCAGGTCACCTACGTCAACGCGCCGCTGATCGCGGCCGACCGGGGCGTCGAGATCGACCTGACCACCAACCCTGAGGCCAACGAGCACAAGAACCTGGTGACGGTACGCGGCGCGCTGCCGGACGGCCGCACCGTCTCGGTCGCTGGAGCGGTCGTCACGCACGGCCTGCGCGAGCAGATCAAGCTGACCGAACTGGACGGCTTCGACCTGGAGCTGGACGCCGACGGCAACCTGCTGTTCTTCCGCTACCAGGACCGGCCCGGCGTGGTCGGCGCGGTCGGCACCGTGCTCGGCGCGGTCGGCGTGAACATCGCGGCGATGCAGGTGGCCCGGCGCGAGGCCGGTGGCGAGGCGCTGATGACGCTGACCGTCGACTCGCCGGTCGCGGCGGACCTGCTGCAGCGGGCCGCCGAGAACATCGGCGCGGTATCGGTCAGCGCGGTGGATCTCACCGAAGAGTGAGCACACGCTTGCGTAGCGTGTTGTTCGCTGGGTAACCTGCACAGGTGTCCACTGCGGACACGCTCGCCACACGTCCGGGACGGGTCTTCGGGTGACCTCTGCCGACGCGGGTGACGAGCAGCCAGACGAGCACCGATCGGCCCGATGAGCTGTTGCCGCAGCTCATCGGGCCGATTGTCTACCCGTACCCCGGCAGGTTGCGCGGCCGCGTCATCATGACCGCCATGCCGATGCCTGAGCCCGGGACCGCGTGGCGCGATCTGCCGGACGCCCTGCGTGCGCAAGCCCTTCGCGCGGGCCGGGCCGGGGCGGTGCCCGCCGACCCCGCCGTGCAGGACGCGATGGTCGTCCGCCATCACGCCTGGCTGCGCCGTAGCCGGTGGCTGACGTGGACGGTCGTGGCGTTGCTGCCGCTGGTGTGGCCGGGGACCTTCCGCACGACCGGCTTCCGCTCCGCGGCCGAGTCCCGGGCGGCGCTGGCGGGCATCGCGGTCGTGGCGCTGGCCGCGGCAGTCATGTTCGGCGTGGAGGTGGCCGGTTCCCGGTGGGCCCGGCTGGTCGCACCCGCCCGGGTGGCCGCCGCGCTGCGGAACCCGCGCGGGGCCGTGCCGACGGCGGTGCGGCAGCCGGGCCTCGGCTCGCCGATCATCGCCCTGCTCGTGTTCGGCGTGCCGGTGACCTACCTGTCGCTGGTGGTCTCCTCGATCCGCTTCGAGCAGGACATGCAGGCGGAGATGTTCCCGGGGGAACCGCTCGACTGGGGCGCGGTCGGCGGGTGGGCGATCGTGTGGGCGTTCACCATCCTCGTCCCCGCGTCGATCGGCCTGGTTCATGCGTACCGGCTGAAGCCCTTCGACCGGGGGCCTGCGGTGCGGGTGGACGAGTCGGGCATCTGGATCCGCCGGCTGCGGGCCACCGTCCCCTGGACCGAGGTGACCGGCCTGCACACGGTGGGCCCGAGCCGGCGCGACGGCGTGGGCCTGGCGGTGCAGGTGCGCGACCCCGACCGGATCGTGGCCCGGAGTGCCTACCCGCGCCCGCTGCGCCGGTATCTGCTGTGGGGCCTGCGCAGTGGCAACCGCTGGATCGTCGTCGACGAGCGGCTCCTGCGCGAACCCGCTGATGAGCTGCTCGCCGCGGCGCTGGCCTACCAGGCGACTCACCCGCCGGCGGCGGAGTTCGCCGTCCAGGGCGACTGGGGCTGGTGGTGACCGTCGAGGAACGCGCCCACCGGGCCTACGATCTGCGGGTCGCCGAGGACCCGGCGGTGGCCCAGGCCGCTCGTGATCAGAAGCTGCGATCCCGGGTACGCGGCATGGATCCGCCGGGCGTGGTCGACGCCGACCACGTCGTCGTCGGTGTCGTGCACGACGAGTAGCGGGATCGTCAGCGCCTCGGGCGCGAACACGCTGGAAAAGCGCTGCCACAGGTCGGCGACGCCGAGATCGCGCACCGAGTGGTCGCGCAGGTGTGCGGCCAGCGCGGGACGCAGCCGCAGCTGCCGGGAGAACTCGGTGACGAGGTGCTCGAACTCGGCCGGACCGGCGACGGCGACCAGGCGTCCGGCGCGCAGTCCGCCGCGCAGCGCGTGGAAGGCGCAGGGCACCCCGAACGAGTGGGCGACGATCGCTGCGAAGTCGCCGTGCCGTTCCTGCAGCAGGCGCATGATGCGCTCGTACTGCAGCAGGTTCGTGGTGGCGCCGCCGGAGTCGCCGTGGCCGGGCGCGTCGAAGGTCACCGGGCTGAAGCCCCGGTCGAGCAGGTCGGCGATCATGCCGGCGAAGCGGGAGCCGCGCGAGCTCCAGCCGTGCACCAGCAGCACCGGGCGGCTGCCGTCGCCCCAGGTGTAGGTGATGACCGGGACACCGTCGAGATCGACCCGTCCGACCGTGGCGGCCGCGTGCGCGTCCTGCTCGCGGGGGTGTACCGGGGCGCGACCGGTGGGGTGGAAGAAGAGCGTGTACGCGGCTCGCCGGGCCAGCGGCGGGGCGACCACGGCGGCGGCGTTGAGCAGCCGGCCGGTAAGGAATATCGCTGCCTTCATGGCGGCAGGCTAGCAACAAATAAGAACGACCGATCGGTTAGTTATCTCACAACAGTGAACGCCGGTGCCTCGCGGCCCTGGTGGCGGCCGTAATCCGGCCGATGGGGGCCAGCACGTGGCAGCATTCCGGCATGAGTGAGTCGTCCCAGACGGACATCGTCATCGAGCCGGTCGGCTTCGAGCACCTGCGTCAGGTCCTGGACCTCGGCTACCGGGTCTTCGACACGACCGTGAAGCCGTACACCTCGTGGTCGCTGACGGCCGTCGCCGAGCACCTGGACAGCGGGGACAGCGCCTGCTGGGTCGCGCTGGACGGCACGAAGGTGGTCGGCTTCGTGCTCGGCTCGCAGACGTTCGAGCTGCGCGACGACTGGGGCTACCTGGAGTGGATCGCGGTGGATCCGGCGTACCAGGGCAGGGGTATCGCCGGACGGCTGGTCAACGCGTGCTGTGAGGCGCTGTTCGCGGGCGGGGCGAGCCGGGTGGTGACCGACGTCGAGTCGTCCAACAGCGCCTCGGCGACGCTGATGTCGCGCAACGGCTTCGCCCCGGCGGTCACCGTCACCCTGTTCGTCCGCAGCAGCCAGCCTGGCGAGGACCCCGGTCGAGCTGTACGCGGCGTGTCCAAGCGCCCGCTGATCCGTAGCGGCCGCCTCCTCGGCGACCACCGCAACCCGTGATGAGATTCCATATTCTGGAACGGATGTACCGTTGGGTGGGAGTGGGGCTTAACGTTCGGTAGACATGTGGGCATGAGCGGTAGGGAGCGGGCTGGCATGCGTATTGCGGTCGTGGCAGGGGACGGGATCGGCGCCGAGGTGGTGGCGGAGGGGCTGAAGGTCCTCGACGCGGTGCTGCCGGGCGTGGAGACGACTCCCTACGACCTGGGCGCGGCGCGTTACCACCGGACCGGTGAGGTGTTCCCGGACTCGGTGCGCGACGAGCTGGCCCAGCACGACGCGATCCTGCTCGGCGCGGTCGGCGACCCGTCCGTGCCGCCGGGTGTGCTGGAGCGGGGCCTGCTGCTGAAGCTGCGCTTCGACTTCGACCAGTACGTCAACCTGCGCCCGTCGCGCCTGTGGCCCGGGACCAGCGGACCGCTGGCCGGGGTCAAGCCGGGCGAGATCGACTTCGTGGTGGTGCGCGAGGGCACCGAGGGCCTGTACGCGGGCGCCGGCGGCGGCCTGCACCGGGGCACCCCGGCGGAGATCGCCACCGAGGAGAGCCTGAACACCCGCCACGGCGTGGAGCGCGTCATCCGCGACGCCTTCGCGCGGGCCGGCGGCCGCACCCGCCGCAAGGTCACCATGGTGCACAAGACCAATGTGCTTACCCACGCGGGCGGTCTTTGGGCGCGCACCTTCGCCGAGGTGGCCGAGGAGTTCCCGGACATCGCGACGGAGTACCAGCACGTCGACGCCGCCGCCATGTTCATGGTGACCAACCCGCAGCGCTACGACGTGATCGTCACCGACAACCTGTTCGGCGACATCCTCACCGACATCGCGGCCGCCGTCACCGGCGGCATCGGCCTGGCTGCCAGCGGCTGCATCAACCCGACCCGGGCGTACCCGTCGATGTTCGAGCCGGTGCACGGCTCCGCACCGGACATCGCGGGCCAGGGCAAGGCCGACCCCGTGGCGGCGATCCTGTCCGTGGCGCTGTGCCTGGAGCACCTGGGCCATCCCGACGAGGCTCGCAAAATCGAAGAGGCCGTGTCCACCGAGCTCTCCGGGCGCACCGGCGAGCCGATCCGCACCGCCGAGGTCGGCGACCGGGTATCCGTACTCGTAGCATGACCGTCGGGCCTCGGTCCGCCGGTGACCGGGGCTGATGCGTACAAACTGCCCAGGTCATCGACCGGGCTGGGGTTGAACGACCGTTAGAGGTAAGTTTTCCCCCAGATCCCCGAACGATGGAGGGCAGCGCGCATGAGTGGCGGTGGCACGATCGACTTCGAGATCCGTCCGAGTTCGCAGCCGGTATCGGCCACGGAGCGCGAAGCGCTGCTGGCCAATCCCGGTTTCGGGCGGATCTTCACCGATCACATGGTGACCATCCGGTACGCCGAGGGCAAAGGCTGGTACGACGCGCGCGTCGAAGCACGGGCGCCGATCCCGATGGACCCGGCCACGGCCGTACTGCACTATGCCCAGGAGATCTTCGAGGGCATGAAGGCATACCGCCGGGCCGACGGCCAGGTCGGGTTCTTCCGCCCCGACGCCAACGCCCGCCGCTTCGCCGCCTCGGCCCACCGCATGGCGATGGCCCCGCTGCCCGAGGACCTGTTCCTGAGCTCGGTCCGGCAGCTCGTCGGCATCGACCAGGACTGGATCCCCACCAGCGCCGAGGGCAGCCTGTACCTGCGCCCCTTCCAGTACGCCAGCGAGGTCTTCCTCGGTGTGCGCCCCGCCCGCGAGTACCTGTACTGCCTGATCGCCTCACCGGTCGGGCCGTACTTCTCCGGCGGCCTCAAGCCGGTCACCATCTGGGTGTCCGACGACTACACCCGGGCGTCGCCCGGCGGCACCGGGGCGGCCAAGTGCGGCGGCAACTACGCCGCCTCGCTGCTCGCCCAGGCCCAGGCCGCCGAGAACGGCTGCGACCAGGTCGTCTACCTCGATGCCGTGGAGCGCAAGTACGTCGACGAGCTTGGCGGCATGAACGTCTTCTTCGTCCGCAAGGACGGTTCGATGTTCACGCCGGAGCTGAACGGGTCGATCCTGCCCGGCATCACCCGCGACTCGATCATCACGCTCGCCCGCGAGCAGGGCCGCGACGTGCAGGAGCGCCCGGTCACCATCGACGAGTGGCGTGACGGCGCGCGCAGCGGCGAGATCGTGGAGACCTTCGCCTGCGGCACCGCCGCCGTGCTCACCCCGATCGGCACCGTGCGCGGCGTCGACGGCGAGTTCAAGCTCGGCGACGGCGGCACCGGCCCGGTCACCGCCGGCCTGCGCCAGTCCCTCGTGGACATCCAGTACGGCCGCGCCGCCGACCCCTACGGCTGGACCTCCACCCTCTAACCGCTTTTGAGTGCAAAGGAAGGGCACCTTCTTAACGCTCCGCGTTATAGAAGGTGCCCTTCTTAACGTCATTAGTGTCTTGAGCTGGGATGATCCGGCTGGAGGGAATTCGCCCGCCGTTCGCGCGCAGGTGGCGGCATAGCAGATCAACACCGGTCGGCGGTGGTTGTCCACAAGCGGTGGGTTGTCCACAGGCAGCCCGGGTCGCATGGTTGTCCAGCCCTCGGAGGCGCGGCGACCCTGCCGTGCATGACTTCCGACTCCGCCGCCGTGCTGGACGAGCTGGCGCACCGCCAGCAGCAGCTGGTGACCCGCGCACAGGTGCTCGCCGCCGGGCACACCGACATGATGATCTACCGCCGGATCCAGACCGGCCGCTGGCAGCGCGTGCTGTCCGGTGTCTACTGCGTGCACGGCGGCACCCTCACCGACGAGCAGCGCCGGGCCGCGGCCGCGCTGTACGCCGGCCCCGACGCGCAGATCACCGGCCCCAGCGCACTGACCTGGTACGGCTTCCGCGCCCTGCCGCCCGCGCCTGAGGTGACCCTGCTCGTCCCGCACGCGACCCGTTGCCGCTCCAACGGCTTCGCCATCGTCAAGCGGGCGCTGTCCCTGGACCACCGGGCCCGGCACACCGACCATTACCGGGTCGTCAGCCCGGCCCGCGCGGTCGTCGACACCTGCCGGGAGGTGCGCGAGCTGCGCGTCGTCCGGGCGGTCATGGCCGAGGCGGTGCAGCGTTTCCGGGTGCCGTTGAAGGGGCTAGACGACGAGATCCGGCGAGCCGCGCGCAGCCGCACCGCGGTGGTGCGCAAGGTCCTCGCCGAGATCGCCGGCGGGGCGCGTTCGGCTCCCGAGGCGCAGGCGCGGGCACTGCTCGCCAACCGGCCGGAGCTGGGCACGGTGCTGTGGAACCCGCGGCTGGCGCTGGTTGACGGGACGCCGCTGCCCACGCCCGACGGTTACCTGCCGGGCGCGGCGCTGGCGATCGAGGTGGATTCGCGGGAGTTCCATCTGAGCCCCGAGGACTGGGCCCGTTCGCTGGAGCGGCACAACGTGCTCGGGCGGCACGGTGTGCAGGTACTGCACTTCACGCCCTCGTTCGTGTCACGTCAGCCGAACGAGGTACGCCGCATCGTCACCGAAGCCGCGACGCTGAGACGAGGATTCCGCACCAGCGTCCGCGTGGTCCGGAGTTAAGCAGAGTTAAGAAGGTGCCCTTCCTCTACGAAAACCGATGGGAAGGTGCCCTTCCTTCGCCTGTCAGCGGGTGGGGCGGTGGGTGCTGGTGGGGCGGGATCCCGAAGGGCGGGAACCGTGCGGGCGGGTTCCGGCGGGTCGGGTGCCTGCCCAGCGCGCTGCCGACGATCGTATGACCCCAAATTGGGACTCGACGTGCGCCAGGTGCCGTTCTACGTTGTCAGGTGCCATGTCGGACCTCCTCGATACCTCACCTAACGACCGCGCTGCCGGGCGGTCGCTGCCCGGTGCACGTCACCAGGCGGGTTCGAGGGGTGGAAGGGCTGCTGCTCAGACGGCTCGGCGCAGGGTCGGGGTGGGTTTGAGGGCGGCGGGCCGGGGCAGGGCCGGTGGGGCGAGCCGGCGGCGCGCGGTGACGGGCAGGTCCAGGAACGAGGCGTCGAGCGCCACCAGTGCCTGCACCAGGGCGGCCTGGAACTCGTCCGGGTCGGGCAGTTGCCAGCCGATGCTCTGCGGCGACACCTTCCAGCGGATCGGCCCGTCGGGCAGCACCGTGGGCGGGGCGGGGATCCACGAGCCGAGCGAGTGGCGCACCACGTCGACCCGGTGGTCCAGTTCCGGGGCGAGCGTGCCGCCCGAGCGCATCAGGAACATCCAGCTGCCCGTGGCGGTGACCGCGACGGGTCCGCGCACGTGGCCCGCGGAGGTCGCGCGGCCGGGGCCGGTCGGCGGCCCGCACACGGCCCGTGAGCCGAGCAGGGCGGGCACCTCCAGCACGTCGAAGGCGTGGCCGGTGGGCAGCAGCAGTGCGTGCGGGCGCTCGCTCCACCACTCGTCGAACTGCTCGGAGCTGGTGCTCGTCCGGGTCTCCCAGTCGTCGTACAGCGGGTGGCTGCTGGTGGCGAAGCAGTTCACGCGGTCGCAGGCCATGCGTCGGCCGTTGAAGTATCCGCCGGGCATCACCGACCAGCCGTGGTCGGCGAAACGCTGCGCCGCCAGGCGCAACCGCCGCCGTAACAGGCCTCTGCCGAACGGCGCCTGTGGCCACCGCATGAGTCCGACCCCCTCTTCCGGGTTAAGGGCGTCGATCCTAGAGATCGACATCCACGAAAGCCGTCACCGACGCGCCGAGTCGTCGTTACATCGACAACAGTCCAGAGCAACCGTCTGAATGCATTGTCCAACTGCAACTTGCATCTGAAGATACGAGTGTCGGACCGGATGTGGGCGCACAGACTGTGCGACTCGGTCAGACCGACCCGATGAGGGGAGGGCTGGAGGATGGACGAGCTGCCGATAGGCCGCCGGGTGTCGTACTGGCGCAACCGCCGCAAGATGTCGCAGCAGGTCTTCGCCGACCGCCTGGGCAAGTCGAAGAGCTGGGTCGACAAGGTGGAGCGCGGCGTGCGCCGGCTCGACAAGTTCTCGGTCGTGTACGAGATCGCCGACGTGCTCCAGCTCGACGTCCAGCTGCTGCTGGGCAAGGACCCGGAGCGCCGCCCCGACAGCATGAACTGCATCGACCAGATCGAGGTCGCCGAGATCCGCTCCGCGCTGGAGCGCTACGACCAGATCAGCGCGTTCTTCTACGCGGCCCCCGAGCCGCCGCCGATCGCGGAGATGCGCAAGGCGGCCCTGCACGCCTGGCAGACCTGGGAGCACGGCCGCTACGGCGTGCTGGCCCGCGCGCTGCCCAAGCTGCTGCGCGACGCCCAGGCCGCCGACACGGCGTACGCCCACTCCGACGACTCCCGTGAGGCAGCCCACCTGCTCGGCCAGGTGTATCAGCTGGCCTCGTCGGTGCTGCGCAAGCTCGGCGAGCTGGACCTGAGCTGGCTGGCCGCGGACCGTTCCATCGCGGTGTCGCAGCGGGCGGGCGACCAGCTGCTCGCCGGGGTGGCCACCACCCGGGTGGCGAACGCGCTGCGGGCCCTGGGCCGGCACCGGGCGGCGCTGGAGGTCAACGTCAACATCGCCAACCGGCTCTGCCCGACCCCGGGCGAGACGGCCGACGACCAGCTGTCGGTGTACGGCTTCCTGCTGCTGCAGGGCGCGATGGCGGCCTCCTGCATCGGCGACAGCGCGACCATGCGCGACCTGCTGTCCGCGGCCGCGGACGCGGCGGCCGGTCTGGGCGGCGACAAGAACCACTACTGGACCAGCTTCGGCCCGACCAACGTGCTGGTGCACCGGGCCGCCGCCGCGGTCGAGCTGGGCGAGGGCGGCCTGGCCATCTCCATCCACGACGGGCTGGACCCGGCCGCGTTCAACGCGCTGCTGCCGGAGCGCCGGGCCCACCACTACCTCGACATGGCGCGCGGCTTCGCGCAGGTCGGCGAGGTCGAGCGGGCGGGGGAGATGCTGCTGGAGGGCGACCTGCTGGCGCCCGCCGAGATCCGCTGCCGGCCGATCGCGCACGAGGTGCTCAGCGACGTGCTGCGGCGCACCCGCGGCACGCCCACCGCCGCGCTGGCGGAGCTGGCCGAGCAGATGGGGGTGGGCGTGTGACGGTGCTCTACGTCATCGCCTGCGGATCACCGGTGACCCGGGACGTCGGGCTGCTGGTGGGGCTCGCGCAGGAGCGCGGGTACGACGTGTGCGTCGTGGTCACGCCGGACGGGCGCAAGTTCGTCGACGTGCCGGCGCTCGCGGCGCAGACCGGGCACCCGGTGCGCAGCACGTACAAGAATCCCGGCGATCCCGACGTGCTCCCGTCGCCGGACGCGCTGATCGTGGCGCCGGCGACGGTGAACACCGTGAACAAGTGGGGCGCCGGCATCGCGGACACGCTGGCGCTGGGGCTGATCGTGGAGAGCCAGGGCAAGGGGCTGCCGATCGTCGCGATGCCGTTCACGAACGCGGCGATGGCCCGGCACCCGGCGTTCCAGGAGAACATCGTCCGGCTGCGCGGCTGGGGCATCACCGTGTTGTACGGCGACGACGTGCTGAAACTGCCCGCTCCCGGCGAGGGGGACGCGTACCGTCACGAGTTCGGCTGGACGCTGGCCCTGGACGCGGTGGAGAAGCTCTGCCCGCCGGGAGCCTGAGCCGCCCGCGCCACACGGCAGGCCGCCCGCTGCGCAGTAGTCTGTCCGGGTGACCTGGACTGTCGCGTCTTTCACCGCCCTGCTGGAGACCGAGTTCCCGCCCCGGTGGGCGGAGCCGTGGGACCGCGTCGGGCTGGTGACCGGACGCCCGGAGCAGCCGGTGACTCGGGTGCTGGCGGTGGTCGACGTGCTGCCGGCCACGGTCGCCGAGGCGCTCGACGCCGGCGCCGACATGATCATCGCCCACCATCCGCTGCTGCTGAGCGGCGTGTCGTCGGTGGCGGCCACCACCTACCAGGGCCGGATCGTGCACGACCTGATCGGCAACGGGGTGGCGCTGTACGTCGCGCACACCAACGCCGACGTCGCGAAGCCCGGGGTCAGCGACGCGCTCGCCGACCTGCTCGGCCTGACCGACACCCGCCCGCTGCGGGCCACCGAGGAAGGCCGCGGGTTCGGGCGGGTCGGCCGCCTGCCCGCGCCGCTCACCCTGGGCGAGTTCGCGCACCTCGCGGCCACGGCGCTGCCGGTCGCGAGCTGGGGCGTACGCGTCTCGGGCGATCCGTCCCGGCCGGTGTCCACCGTCGCGGTCTGCGGCGGCTCGGGCGACGAGTTCATCCCCGACGCGGTCGCCGCCGGAGCCGACGTCTACCTGACCGGCGACCTCAAACACCACCGCGTCGCCGACCTGCTGGCCACCGGCGGCCCGGCGCTGGTCGACGCGGGTCACTACGGCACCGAGCGGCCCTGGCTGACGCCGCTGGCGGCCTGGCTGCGCGCGGCGACCGGACTTGAGACCATCGTCTCCGAGACCACGACCGATCCGTTCGGTTTCCACGCGTGCGCGACACTTGACCCGGTCGCCTGAACGTGGCCTTTGACAACTGGACAACCGCGAAAGAAGGAGTGCCGACGTGAAGGCCGACCCCAAGGACCAGCAGCGGTTGCTCGACCTGCAGGCGATCGACACCACGCTGCAGCAGCTCGCGCACCGGCGCAAGAGCCTGCCGGAGATCGCCGAGCTGGACGTGCTCGGCAAGGCCATCGGCCGGCTGGAGGACGAACGGGCCCGCGCCGAGGTCGACGTCGACGACCTGGACCGCGACATCGCCCGGCTCGAACGCGAGGTCGACACCGTACGCCAGCGCCAGGCCAAGGACCAGCAGCGCCTCGTCGACGGCCGGCTGCCGGCGCGGGAGCTGACCGCGCTGGAGCACGAGATCGGCTCGCTCAAGCGGAGGCAGGGCGAGCTGGAGGACGCCGAGCTGGAGCTGATGGAGAAGCGCGAGTCGGCGCAGGGCGCGCTGGACTCCGTCGACGAGAAGATCTCGGTCGCCCGGGAGAAGCGCATCGCCGCGGAGAACCGCCGGGACAACGCCGTCTCCGAGATCACCAAGGAGGCGGAGTGGAAGCAGAACGCCCGCCGCCCGCTGGCCGCCGATCTGCCTGCCGAGCTGGTCCAGCTGTACGACAAGATCCGTGAGTCGTCGGGCGGGCTCGGCGCTGCCCTGGTGCAGCACGGCCGCTGCGGCGGCTGCCGCCTGGAGCTGTTCGGCGCGGACCGCAACCGGGTCAAGGCGGCCCCGCCGGACGAGGTCGTGCGCTGCGAGGAGTGCCGGCGCATCATGGTCCGCACCGCGGAGTCCGGCCTGTGACCATCGGGAAGGTCATCATCGAGGCCGACGGCGGGGCGCGCGGCAACCCCGGCCCGGCCGGGTACGGGGCTGTGGTGCGCGACCCGGCCAGCGGCGAGGTGCTCGCCGAGCGGGCCGCCGCCCTCGGGGTGGCCACGAACAACGTCGCCGAGTACCGGGGGCTCATCGCCGGGCTGGAGGCCGCCGCCGAGCTGGGCGCGTCGCAGGTCGAGGCCCGGATGGACTCCAAGCTGGTGGTCGAGCAGATGTCCGGCCGCTGGCAGATCAAGCACCCGGGCCTGCGCCCGCTGGCGGCCGAGGTGGCCACGCTGGTGCGCAAGTTCGACCAGGTCACGTACACGTGGATCCCGCGCGAGCGCAACCGCGCCGCCGACGCCCTGGCCAACGCGGCCATGGACGCGGCCGCGCGCGGCGGCGCGGTCGCCGAGGAGGGCACGACGGCCCTGGGGATCGTCACCGCATGGGACTCCGACGCCTACCCGGGGATCGCCGAGGCGGACGGGGCAGCGGGTTTGTCCGCCACTGTGACGTCGGCGGGGCGCAAGGCGGAGGCCGCCGCGTCGGCGCGGCCCCGCGAGGACTGGGCGCCGCGCACGTCCCCGGCCACCCGGCTGGTGCTGGTGCGGCACGGGGAGACCGCGCTGACCGCGCAGAAGCGCTACTCCGGGCGCGGCGACGTGCCGCTGTCGGCGATCGGGGAGGAGCAGGCCGCAGCCGCCGGACGGCGCGTCGCGGGGTTGCGCCCCGACCGGGTGGTCACCTCGCCGCTGAGCCGGTGCCGGGCCACCGGCGCGGCGATCGCGGCGGCCGCGGGCGGCATCCCGGTAGGCGTGGAGGCCGACCTGATCGAGTGCGACTTCGGCGTGTGGGAGGGCCTGACCTTCAGCGACGTGCGCGAGCAGTACCCGGCCGAGCTGGACGCCTGGCTGGCCTCGACGTCGGTCGCGCCGCCGAAGGGCGAGTCGTTCCAGCAGGTCGCCAAGCGGGTGCGCGGGGCCATGGGCAGGCTGCAGAAGGCGTACGAGGGACAGACGGTCGTCATCGTGTCGCACGTGTCGCCGATCAAGCTGATCCTGCGGGACGCGCTCGCGGCCGGTGACGCCTTCCTGTACCGGCTGCTGCTCGACCCGGCGGGCATCTCGATCGTCGACGTCTGGCCCGACGGCGGCATCTCGGTCCGCTCCGTCAACGACACCGCCCACCTGCTGCCCAGGCCCTGACAGGCGTTAAGAAGGGCACCTTCTACAACGCATAGCGATGTGAAGGTGCCCTTCCTTCGTGCTAGGCGAGGGTGAAGCGGACCAGGCGCTTCGTCGGGTCGGCCTGGGTGAGGCGGACGGTGATCTGGTCGCCCGCGGTGAGCTGGCCGTCGCAGCGGGCGCGGACGGCGGGCTCGGTGAGGGACACCGTGCCGCCGGGCTTGCCGTGGTTGGTGTCCAGCACGGTCGCGGGGAAGGTCTCGCCGATGCGGTCGGCCAGGATGGTCGCCTCGACGAGGTCGATCGCGCCGCGTTCGGCGGCGGACGAGACCCGGTCGGTGCCGGACATGACGGCGGGCAGCTCGGGCAGCGCCGCGGCGGCCCAGGCGGGCACCTCACGGCCGTCGTGCAGGGCCAGGCACACCTCGGTGACGTACCGGTCGGCCAGGCGCCGCAGCGGGGCCGTCACGTGGGCGTACGCCGCCGCGACCGCGCTGTGCAACGGCTGGTCCGGCAGCTGCCCGGCGAACGCCGTGTAACCCGCGCCGCGCAGCAGCTCCGCGGCCTCGTCGACGAAGGCGGCGTCCTTGGGCCGGGCCGGGTCCAGCCGGGCCAGCACCTGGCCCACGGTCATGTCCGCAGGCCAGTCCACGCCCAGGCCTTTGGCCGCCACGCGCAGCCGGGCCACCGCCTCCGGGTCCGGGGCGGGCATGGTGCGCAGCAGGCCGATCCGCCCCGCCAGCATGATGTCCGCGGCTGCACGGCCGGTGAGCAGCGAGATCTGGGCGTTCCACTCCTCGGCGGGCAGCGGGGCGCGCAGGCGCAGCTGCCAGCCGTCGCCGTGCGGCTCGATCTCCTGCTCCGGCATGGGCAGGTTGATGGCGCCGCGCGCCAGGCCCCGCGCGGTCAGCAGCTTTCCCAGTTCCGGCAGCAGCGCGATCGGCTCGGCGAGCATGCCTTTGTCCACATCGGCCTGCACACCCTCGTAGGCGAGCTTGGCCCGGCTGCGCACCCGCGCCCGTTGCATGTGCACGCCGACCGTGTCGCCGTCGGCGGAGACGTCGATCGTCCACACCACCGCGGCCCGGTCCACGCCGGGCAGCAGGCTGACCGCGCCCTCGCTGAGCACCGGCGGGTGCAGCGGCACCTTGCCGTCGGGCAGGTAGACGGTCTGCCCGCGCCGCCAGGTCTCGGCCTCCAGTGGGCTGTCCGGCACCACGTACGACGCGACGTCGGCGATGGCGTAGTGCACCCGGTAGCCGCCGTCCCGGCGGAACAGGCACACGGCCTGGTCGAGGTCGCGCGAGCCGGGCGGGTCGATGGTGACGAAGGGCAGCTCGGTGCGGTCGGCGTCGGGCAGCTTCACCTCGGCGGCCGCCGCCTCGGCCTGCGCCTGCGCGGCGGGCGGGAAGCCGTCGGGCAGTTCCAGCTCGTGACGCAGTGCGGTGAAGTCGATGGCCTCGGCGTGCAGGCGGCGGTATGCCATTGGTCATTCTTACCAGGTGTCCGCGAGCCGCCGCCCCGCCCGTACGGGCGGTACCGCCGTCGGGGACGCGACTCGGTGCCATCCGCAGGTCACGCTGTGGATGACACCGATCAGGGCGACACTGCCCCGCTAACGCACGGCCTTGCGGGTCATCTTCTTCATGGCCGTCTTGCGCATGGTCGTCTTGCGGGCCGGGGCGGTCTTCGCCATGGCCTTGCGGGCCGGCGCGCTCTTGCGGGCGGTGGTCGCCTTCTTCATCGGCGTCACCTTCTTGGCGGCCATGGCCTTCTTCGCCGTGGTGCGGCCGGTGGCGGTACGGCGTACCGCCGCGGTGATCTTCTTGGCCCCGGTCGCCTTGCGGGTGGCGGTGGTCTTCTTCACCCCGATGGTGGTCTTCTTGGCGGTGGCCGACTTCCGGGCGGTCGCCTTGCGCGCGGGTGCGGTCTTCTTCGCGGCCGTCGTCTTGCGGACCGTGGTCGTCTTGCGGGCCGTCGCCTTGCGGGCGGGCGAGGACTTCTTGGCGACCGTGGTCTTCTTCACGGCGGTGGACTTTCTGGCAGGCGACGCCTTCTTGGCGGTCGTCTTCCGGGCTGCCGCGGCCTTCTTCATCGGCGTCGACTTCCTGGCAGCCGTGGTCTTCTTCGCGGCAGCCGTCTTCTTCACCGCAGCAGTGATCGTCCGGGTGCCGGTGCTGCGGGCCGCCGCCGTGGTCTTCTTGGCGGTCGCCTTCTTCGCCGTGGTCTTACGCGCGGTCGTGGTCTTCTTCGCGGCGGTGGTCTTCCTGGCCGCGGTCGTCTTCTTGACCGCGGTGGCCTTCCTGGCCGGGGACGTCTTCTTTGCGGCGGTGGTCTTCTTCGCCGTCGTCGTCTTCCGGGCCACCGCGGCCTTCTTCATCGGCGTCGTCTTCTTGGCGGCAGTGGTCTTCTTGGCGGTCACGGCCTTCTTGGCCGCCGTCTTCTTCACCGCGGCGGTCACCTTCTTGACGCCGGTGCTGCGGGCCGCCGCCGTGGTCTTGCGCGCGGCGGTGGTCTTCTTCGCGGCCGTGGTCTTCTTGACCGCGGTGGTCCTCTTCGCGGTGGCCTTCTTGGCCGGGGACGTCTTCTTGGCGGTGGTCTTCTTCGCCGTCGTCGTCTTCCGCGCTGTCGTGGTCTTCTTGGCGGGCGAGGTCTTCCTGGCAGGCGCGGCCTTCTTCGCCGCGGCCGGCCGGCTCGGCGCCTTCTTGGCTACCGCCTTCTTGGCAGCGGCCTTCTTCGCTGGGGCCTTCTTCGCTGCGGCCTTGGCTACGGCCATCGCTTGTCCTCCTCACGGGAACGTCCTGCCGGAATGTCTCCGGCGGAACCGCGAAACAGCGGTGGCCACGGCGCTTTGTCCGCGCACTGCTGCTCCAGACATCACTGTGCGCCGCAAAAGACCCATGTGCTGGCGAAATCCGTAAAAAAGTCAAATTGCTATGACTGCCGATGTGACCACTCCACAGTGCACGTATCGCGGCATCGCTTGCCCCGCCGCGCTTTGCGGCACGCGGGGCGCAGGTCTAGCAGGGACCCGTCATCCCGGCCAACCGCGCCAGGATCGCCCGTTGCGGCTCGGTCTCCGGCACCGGAAGCCCTCGTGCCGCACCGATCGCGGCCATCGCGTCCGCGGCGCTCGCGCCGAGCCGGATCAGCACCCCGCCGGCGATGACGGTGGCCCGGCCGACGCCGCCGTGACAATGCGCCAGCACGAACCGCCCGGCCGCCACCTCCTCGGCGAGCCGCCCGGTCAGCTCCCGGTACGCGGTGAAGTCCGGCACGCCGAAATCGGGGATGGGGAAGGAGACGAACCGCATCCCGGCCGCGCGCACCGCCTGTTCCCAGCCGGAAAGGCCCAGCAGGCCGCACTCGGGGGCGGTCAGCGCGCAGACCACGGTGTCCACCCCGTTGCGGCGCAGGCTGTCGACCTCGTCCGGCAGCCGTTCCCCGCCCGCGGGACGGGGCATCACCGCGAGCCGTCCCGCGGCGGGCCAGTCGATGACATACGCGGTGGTGGGCACGGTGTCAGCCGAGCAGGACCTTCACGACGGCCTCGCCGTCGGCGGCCGCGCGGTGGTAGAACTCGGCCAGGCCGTCGGCGTGCCGGGCCAGCCGCCGCGCCAGCAGCTCGTCCCAGGAGCGCGTGGAGTAGCCGCGCAGCACCGCGGCCAGCTCGCCCTCGCGCTGCGCGATCCACGACGACGGCTGCGTCTCCCGCAGGAACTCCGACACCGAGCGGACCTCACCTGCGGTGAGCACGCCGATCTCGTCGTCGGACGCCCCGGACAGGTCCACCGGATGCCAGGCCCCGCCGGACACGACCAGCCCCGCCACCGGGTGGCCCGGCCCGGCGCTGCCCGCGAAGAGCACCTCCAGCAGCAGGTAGTGCTCCGGGACCGCGCGCAACGTGCCGTCGGCCAGCGCCCGCTCGCACGCCGCGTCGTCGAACACCGGCGAGCCGTCCCACAGCCGGCGCGGCGAACCCGCCAGATCCGCCTCCGGCACCCGCTGCCAGTACATGTCCACGCCGGTCACGGGCTCAGGCCTTCGACTTCGCCGGGCTCTGCGGGCGCGCCCCGGCCGGTTTCGCCTTCTCGCCACCCGCCGCCCACTTGTCCAGGTCGAAGCGGAACCAGCCGCCCTTCACGACCCGCCCGCTGCCCAGCGCCAGCACCGCCCGGATCTTCGCGGTCTGCTTGCCATACACCTTGAGCAGCTCGGCCACGTCGGCGACCGGGACCGTCCAGGTGGCCGAGTGGTGACCCTCCACCTTGTACGGGAAATCCGGTCCCTTGCGGCTCTGCCCGCCGACCATGTGCCGCCCGCGCAGGCCCTTCACCTCGAACTCGCAGGTCACCACCTGCACCGCGCCGAGTGTCCCGTTCGTCACCGTCGTCGCGATCAGGAACTCCTTCGCGTCACCGGGCCCGAAGTTGTTGATGTGGTAGAGCCGAGCGCTCAGGGCCAGCCGGGTGCGCCGGTAGCCGGCCAGGGCCACGGCCAGGCTCAGCAGGGCGATCAGGACACCGGCGAGCGCGAGCATCCGTGCGGGGGTATCGGACACGGTGCGACTATGGCACAGAACCGGTCGGGGGAGGAACCTGCGTACACCGTGCTGCGGACCGTCGCCGGGTCGTTGGTCAGGCATGAGACTCGACGTGCCCGCCTCGAAGCTGCTACGCGTGCTGCTGTGGAGCGTGGCCGCGATCCACCTGCTGAGCCTCGGCTTCACCGTCGTCTACCACGGTTTCGGGCTGTACGACCTGATTCCGTACTGGGGCCGGATCGTCAAGTTCTTCTACGTCGACAAGGAGCAGAACCTGCCCACCTGGTTCTCCAGCGGGCTGCTGTTCCTCGCGGCGCTGCTGCTGTGGCAGCTCGGCGGCGCGGACCGGGCGTCCGGCGGGCGTTTCCACCGGCACTGGCGGGTGCTCGCAGTCGTCTTCACCGCGCTGTCGCTGGACGAGTTCTCGCAGTTCCACGAACTCGGGGCGCAGGCCGACGTGCTCGACGCGGGCGGGGCGTCGTACCTGTCCTGGCTGGTGCTCGCCGCCCCGCTGGTGCTCGTGCTGGGCCTGTCGTACCTGCGCTTCCTGCTCGCCCTGCCGCCGCGCGTGCGCTGGCTCATGCTCGGCGCGGCCGCGCTGTTCCTCGGTGGCGCGGCCGGGATCGAAGTGCTCGGCGCGTACTCCGGCCGCGAGAACATCGGCTTCACTCCCGGCTGGGCCTCCCTGCGCTATGTGCTCGCGGCCTCGGCCGAGGAACTGTGCGAGATGCTCGGCGTGGTGCTCTTCGTGTACGCCGCCGCCCAGCACCTCCAGCACCTGCCCACCCCGACCCCCACGCCACTCCCGCGCCCGTCCCCCCGCCCCCAGTCAAGGAAGGGCACCTTCACATCGCCATAGGTTGTGGAAGGGCACCTTCTTAACCCCTTGCGTGCGGCGGGATAGCCAGGATGGCTCATGCGGTGATGAACGCGGCATGGTCCCGCACCGTGGAGCGCTGCGTCGCCTGGGACGCCACCTTGGCTTACTGCTCCAAGGCGATGACGGCGTGGCACATGTGGCCGAGCGAGGCCATCCCGGTGGGTTCCTGCGAGGCGGCCAACTCCAGCGCTGTGGCCACGCCGTGTAACGCTCGCGCCAGGCTGGTCGCCGGCACCCTGGCGGCCACCCTCGCCACTCCTGCATCATCTGCTGCGCTGACGCGCAAGGTCTGGGATCCCTCAGGGAGCTGCTTGGCAAACCTTGCTGCCATTCGAGCGAGCCGGTCGGGATCGTGGTCAGTCGTGGTCACCTCAAATGCAAGATCCACGGTGTACGCGCCGACTTCGCTCATGCTGGCCAGCATATCGAGCTGGACGTGACAGCGGTCTCGCCGCACGATCTTCAGTTCTGCCCGGTCGCCGTGCTGGGCCGCGGCCGGGCCGTCGGAGGTGGCACGGGCCGTCACGGGGCGGCAAATGATGGCCGACGACGACGGCCAACGGCGGCGACTGCCCAGAGTCTTCGCAGGTCAGTGACGTTCGAAGCTCGGCGGCCGGTACAGGGACGGACGAGTCGGCCTGTACGCCGGATTCTGTGCCGCGCTCGCGCGCGGCGGCGGCCATCCATCTAGGCCTGCCGTCGCCGGCAGGCTCGAGCAACCTACCCGCGGACATCGGGCGGGCCACCCTCGAACGTCCGCGCGGCCACCCGCCCGCCGAAGCGGATCGAGCGGCCTTTCTTGGTCTTGCTCCGGGTGGGGTTTACCTAGCCACCCCGGTCACCCGGGGTGCTGGTGAGCTCTTACCTCACCGTTTCACCCTTACCCGCTGCCCCGGGGGGCGGCGGGCGGTCTGTTCTCTGTGGCACTGTCCCGCGGGTCGCCCCGGGTTGCCGTTAACAACCACCCTGCCCTGTGGAGTCCGGACGTTCCTCGGCACCGCCGGGCCGGAGCCCGTGATGACGCGACCGCCCGGCCGACTCGTCCGTCGCGTTGACCATGATACGTCCCACCGCGCCCCACCTCTCCCGCCCGGTGACCGCACCCGGCCGGACCCGGCGCGCCGCCGAC
Organism: Catellatospora vulcania; assembly: GCF_009720385.1. Taxonomy (GTDB): domain Bacteria; phylum Actinomycetota; class Actinomycetes; order Mycobacteriales; family Micromonosporaceae; genus Catellatospora; species Catellatospora vulcania. The sequence goes on from NZ_WARX01000001.1 coordinate 260,571, forward strand.
GGCGAAGATCGCTGTTTGGTGTCGAAAGCTGTGGCCGAACCACACAATCTGACACCAAACAGCGATCTTGCCGCCGCCGCCGCCGCGCGGGCGGGTGCGGCGGGTGCGGCGGGGGTGGGCGGGGCAGGGGCGATAGCCTCGGCGGCGATGGATTTCTCTGCGCTGGTGCTGCTCGGGGCTGTCGGCGCGGCAGCCGGGAGCGTCAACGCCGTGGCTGGGGGTGGGTCGCTGATCATGCTGCCGGCGCTGCTGGCGCTGGGCGTGCCGCCGGTGCAGGCCACGGTCACCAACTCGGTCTCGGTGACTGGGGGATACTCCGCCAGCGTGCTGGGAACCAGGCAGGATCTGTACGGGCAGGGCGCGCGGCTGCGGGCGCTCGCGCCGACGGTGCTGCTGGGCGCGGTCACCGGCTGTGTGCTGCTGCTGCATACGCCGCCGGGCGTGTTCGCCAGGCTGATGCCGCTGCTGGTGCTGGCCGCGTCGCTGCTGCTGGCGTTCCAGGAGCGGGTGGGCCGCCTGGTGGGCGAGCCGCACGCGCAGCCGGGCTGGTTGCGGTTCGTGCTGCTCTTTGCCGTCGGGGTGTACGGCGGTTACTTCAACTCGGTGCTCGGCGTCATCCTGATCGCGGTGCTGAGCGTGGTCGTCGTCGAGTCGATGAACCGCATCGTGGCGTTGAAGAACATCCTCCAGCTCGTCGTGGGCCTGGTCGCCACGACGATGTACTCGCTGTTCGGGCCGGTCTACTGGCCGGCGGTGGCGGTGCTGGTGCCGGCGACGCTGCTGGGCGGGTTCGCGGGCGCGCGGGTGGGGCGCCGGCTGCCGGCGCGGACGCTGCGGGCGGTCATCGTGGCCTTCGGGGTCACTGTCGCAGGTGTGCTGTTCCTGCGAGCCATGTCATAGCGCGATGAACGCCCGTTCAGTGCGAAGATCGGGTATGGCATTGGACCTGGCTTCCCTTCCCGACGTCAGCGAGCTGACCGTCGGCATCCTCGGTGGCACCGGCGATCAGGGCCGCGGCCTGGCGTACCGGCTGGCACTGGCCGGGCAGCGCGTGCTGATCGGCTCCCGCAGCGCGGACCGGGCGGCGGCCTCGGCGGCCGAGCTGGCGGAGCTGTCCGGCGGGGACGTCAGCGGCGGCGACAACGCCGACGTGGCGGGGCGCTCGGACGTGCTGATCGTGGCGGTGCCCTATGCCGGGCACGCCGATACGCTGGCCGGGCTGGTCGAGCAGCTCGTCGGCAAGATCGTGGTGGACTGCGTGAATCCGCTGGGCTTCGACAAGCAGGGGCCGTACGCGCTGAAGGTCGACGAGGGCAGTGCCGCGCAGCAGGCGGCGGCGATCCTGCCCGAGGCCCGGGTGACCGCGGCGTTCCACCACGTCAGCGCGGAGCTGCTGGCCGACCCCGCGGTGGCCCGCATGGACCTGGACATCCTGGTGCTCGGTGACGACCGCGACGCCGTCGCCGTGGTGCAGGCGCTGGCGGGCCGCATCCCCGGCATGCGAGGCATCCACGCGGGCCGCCTGCGCAACGCGGGCCAGGTCGAATCCCTGACCGCCAACCTGATCGCCATGAACAAGCGCTACAAGGCCCACTCCGGCATCCGCGTCACCGACGTCTGACCCACCCCCACCGCCCACCGCCCACCGCTGCGCAACTCTTAAAGAGTCGCGCCTTCACGACCGCCTGCAGGCCGCGACTCTTTAAGAGTTGCGGCCTGCGGCGGGCGTGGGCGCGCCCTTCCGGCGCTTCAGAAGGTGTGGTCGGCGGTGGGGAAGGCGCCGTCGTGGACGTCGGCGGCGAATTCGGCCGCCGCGCGGGCCAGGACGCTGTGGAGGTCGGCGTACTTCTTGACGAAGCGGGGGGTGGGGCCGGCGGAGGCGGGGCGCAGGCCGGCCATGTCCTGCCAGACGAGGACCTGGGCGTCGGTGTCGGGACCCGCGCCGATGCCCACGGTGGGTACGCCGATCTCGGCGGTGACCTGCTTGGCGACGTCGCCGGGGACCATCTCCAGGACGACCGCGAACGCGCCCGCGTCGACGACCTCGCGGGCCTGGCGCAGCAGCGTGGCGGCCGCGTCGTCGCCGCGGCCCTGGACCCGGTAGCCGCCGAGCTGGTGCTCGGACTGGGGGGTGAAGCCCAGGTGGGCCATGACGGGGATGCCCGCGCCGGTGATCATCTCGATCTGGGCTGGGCGGAAGCCTTCCAGCTTGACCGCGTGGCAGCGGGCTTCCTTCATGAAGCGCACCGCGGTGCGCAGCGCTACCTCGGGGGACTCCTCGTACGTGCCGAAGGGCAGGTCGCCGACGACCAGCGCCCGCTTGGTGGCGCCGACCACGGCGCGGACCAGGGGCAGCATCTCCTCGACGGTCACCGGCAGGGTCGACTCGTAGCCGAACACGTTGTTGGCCGCCGAGTCGCCGACGAGCAGCACCGCGATGCCGGCCTCGTCGAAGATCTGCGCGGTGTACTGGTCGTACGAGGTGAGCATGGCCCACTTCTCGCCGCGCTCCTTGGCCAGCTGCAGGTGGCGGGTGCGCACCCGCGAGCCGGCCGGCCCGCCGTAGAGGGAGGGCACACTGTCGGACATCGCTGTCTCCTCTCGCCTCGAGGCCGCGTTCACGGTCCCCGGGTCTCAGGAGAATGTTTCCACCTGTTGAACACCCGATGTCAGGGTTCAGTGCACTAATTCACTCAGCGCTGCTCAGCTTTCGCGCCAGCGGTTGGTGATGGGCAGGCGGCGGTCGCGGCCGAACGCCTTGAACGAGATCTTGGTGCCGGGCGCGGACTGGCGGCGCTTGTACTCCGCCCCGTCGACCAGCCGCAGGATCCGGTCCACCAGCGCCGGGTCGTGCCCGTCGGCGACCAGCTCGTCGCGGCCCTGGTCGCCGTCGACGTAACCGGCCAGGATCGCGTCCAGCTGCTCGTACGGCGGCAGCGAGTCGGTATCCAGCTGCCCCGGGCGCAGCTCCGCGCTCGGCGGCTTGGTGATCGAGTTCTCCGGGATGACCTCGCCGACCGTGTTGCGCCAGTGCGCGAGCTTCCACACCAGCGTCTTCGGCACGTCCTTGAGCGGGTTGAACGCGCCCACCGAGTCGCCGTACAGCGTCGAGTAGCCCACGGCCAGCTCGCTCTTGTTGCCGGTGGTGAGCACCAGGTGCCCTTCCTGGTTGGACAGCGCCATCAGGATCACCGCGCGCACTCGCGCCTGCAGGTTCTCCACGGCCAGGCCGGACAGGTTCAGGTTGGACAGGAAGGCGTCCACCATGTGCTGGATCGGCTCGACCCGGTAGTCGAGGCCGGTGAGGCGGGCCATCTCGGCGGCGTCGTCGCGGGAGTGCTGCGACGAGTGGCCGCTGGGCATGGATACGCCGACGACGTGCTCGGCCCCGAGCGCGTCCACCGCGATGGCGGCGACGACCGAGGAGTCGATGCCGCCGGACAGGCCCAGCAGGACCGACTTCGCGCCGTTCTTGCGTACGTAGTCGCGCAGGCCCATCACCAGGGCGTTCCACACCTCGGCCTCGTCGGCGAGGCGGTCGGCGAGACCCGCGTCGGCGGCAGGTCCCTCGGGGGCCGCCCAGGAGGTGGTCAGCGGGACCCGGGCGACGCGCATGGTGCCCAGGTGCCCGGCGGGGGCGTCCGGGTCGGCCTCGGGCAGGTGCAGGTCGTGCACGAGCAGCGCCTGGTGGAACTGCGGGCCGCGGGCCAGCAGCGTGCCGTCCGTGGCCACGATCATCGAGTCGCCGTCGAAGGTCAGCTCGTCCTGGCCGCCGATCATGTTGACGTACGCCACGGCCGCCCCGGCCTCGGCGGCCCGGCGCTGCACCAGCGGCAACCGCAGGTCGTCCTTGTTCAGCTCGTACGGCGAGCCGTTGATGTTGATCACGAGCCCGACCCGGGCCGACGCCGCCACCGCGAACGGGCCGCCCGCCTGCCAGATGTCCTCGCAGATGGTCAACGCGAGGTCGGCCTGGCTGCCGTCGGCCCACTGCGCCCGCACCACGGTCAGCGTGTCACCGGGCACGAAGTAGCGGTCCTCGTCGAAGACGCCGTAGTTGGGCAGGTGGTGCTTGTCGTAGCGGGCGGCGACCACGCCGCGGTGCAGCAGCGCCAGCGAGTCGCGGGGGCCGACCGGGGAGGTCGAGTCCGCGCCGAGCCGCGCCGGGCCGTCCGCGTCCAGGTAACCCACGATCACGGCCAGCTCGCCCAGCCCGTCGGCGGCCAGGTCGGCGGCCAGCTTCAACAGCGCCTGCTGGGAGGCCTCGACGAAGGACTGCCGGAACACCAGGTCCTCGACCGGGTATCCGGTCAGCATCATCTCCGGGAAGGCGACCAGGTGCGCGCCGGCGTCGGCGGCCCGCGCGGACCACTCGCGCACGATGGCGGCGTTGCCGGCGAGGTCGCCGACCGTCGGGTTGACCTGGGCGAGAGCGAGACGCAGCGTGGCGGTCATGCCCTCATCTTCTCGCACACCCCACCCGCCGCGTGTTTCCCACCAGGCGTGTGCCCTGCCACAGTCCCGCCCGACCCCTTCCGGTCGGCCCGCCCCATGATCGCTCGACTTGCCAGGCACCTGAGCGTATCTTGCGACCGCATTCGCCCACCTGCCAGGCAAGTCGGGCGATCATGGGCGGGTCTGGGGCGCGCGGGACCGCATTCGGCCACTTGCCAGGCAAGTCGGGCGATCAAGCGGGGGTGCGGGTGCGGGCGCGGCGGTCGAGGAGGTGGTTTGCGGCGTAGTGGGTCAGGTTGGTGACCAGGACGGCGGGGGCGACGACGGCGACCACGCCGGCGAACTGGGCTTCCAGGCGCAGCGCGAGGATGATCGCGGTGATCCCGTTCTGCTGGGCGAAGGCCAGGTGCAGCCGGTCGGCGGCGGGCATGTTCCGGGTGAGCAGCCAGCCGACCAGGATCTGCGCGGCGAACGCGGCCACGCCCAGGCTGATGCCCTGCGGCAGCGCGATCCCGCCGATGAGCAGCAGCCCGAGCAGCACCGTCGCGGCGTACAGCGCGCCCTGGGTGATCCGGGGGAGCAGCCGTTCCAGCCAGGCGGGGCGCAGGAACAGGCCGACCAGCGCGAGGCCGAGCATCCAGAACTGCCACACCGCCACGGCCACGGCGAGCGCGAGCAGGGCGGTCGCCCAGCGGGGCCGATTCCGGACGCCGTACCGCCACAGCAGCCACACCAGGCCCGCGAAGGCGAGATTCAAAGCCAGATCCGCGGCGTACGCCAGCAGCCCGTCCGCGACGTGCACCCCCTGCGCGCCGGGCGTGCCCAGGCCGAACGTGTCGACCGCGACAGCGGCGGCGTACACGGTGAGCACCACCGTGATCGGGTCGTCGAACGAGGACCACGCGGCCAGCACGGTGCGCGCCCGCGGCGAGAGCCGGTCGTCGCCCAGCAGTGCGGCGACCGACAGCGGGTCGATCTGCGCCACCACGATGCCCAGCAGCAGGAACAACGGGTCCTGCCAGGCCAGCGCGAGGGCGACGCCGATCACGGCGGCCTTGACGACCACGCCGACGGTGACCGCGGTGACGATGAGCCGACGGTCCTGCCGGGCGGCCGCGAGGTCGATGCCGTACGTGCTGCCGTACAGGCCGATCGCCAGCAGGGCCGCGGTGGCCAGCAGGTAGGGCGTCGAGTCGGTGGCGTCGGCGATCCGGACACCGGTGACCGCGGCGGTGCCGAGGCCGATCAGGACGGCGAGGGCGAGCCAGGCCAGGCGGCGCAACGTGTACCCCCTAGGTGTTCTGCTGGGTGATGGGCAGGCGGCCGGAGCGCCGCCGCAGCTCGACGGAGAGCTTCTCCAGGGCGTCGTCGGCGGTGTGGATCTGGGCCTGGTCCAGGGTGACGCCGATGACGTGCACGGCCGGGCTGCTGTTGATCATGTAGTAGTAGATCGCGCCCTGCTCCACGTCGAAGACCATGCGGATCAGCGGACCCGTCTCCAGCGGGCTGAACCGCCCGTCCAGCTCCGCCATCAGGTCGATGATCTGCGGCCCGTTCTCGTGGTACTTCTCGCGCCGCTGCGCCTGGGTGGTCTCCACCGGCTGGAAGTCCTCCAGGCGGTCGAAGACGTCGATGGCGAAGACCTGGTTGCGGCCCTCGTAATAGGCGACGTAGTGCAGCACGTCCAGGCTGAGCGCGGCCCGGCAGGCGTCGAAGTACTTGGTGTGCTTGGCGGTGTCGTAGCGGCCCTGGGCGCGTACGAACGAGACCGTCTCGATCGGCAGCGGCTCGCGCGGGGCGGGGATCGCGACCGCCTCCGCCACCGGAGCCTCGACCCGGAAGTAGAACCAGCCCATGGCGAACACCGACAGGCCCAGGATCAGGGTGATCATGCCGACGATGCCCTCGATCGGGTCGCCGCGCAGCCACTCGGGCCGCGCCGCCTGCAGGAAGCCCTGGGTGGCGGTGGCGAAACCGGCGACGATGAGGAAGCCCGCCCGCGCCCGCTGGAAGACGATGCGGCCGACCTGCGAGGCGTACAGGATCGCCGCGCCGACGCCCAGCACCATGGCCGTGATGGCGGTGCGCAGGTAGTCGAAGTCCTCGTTGTTCAGCACCGCCAGCAGGATCTCGCCGAGCAGCGGGATCGCGAACGACCCGGCGAGGATGCCGGCGAACCGCTCCGCCCAGACCGCTTTCGGCTGCGCGGGCGCGTTGTCAGACGGGGGCATGGACACACCTTGGGGGAGGGGTGGGGCCGGATCAGGCCGAGATCCCCGCCATCCTAAACGGACGCCTCAATGGTGATCAATGTCCAGGTCAGCCCTGCGGCCTCGGCTGTGCGCCGCCGAGGGTGATGGGCAGCAGCTTCTTCGCGGCCTGCTCCAGCAGCCCGGTGAACCGGCCCAGGTCGGCGACCGCGCCCCGGCGTTCGCCGGACTCCATCTCGCGCAGCATCGACAGCACCCCGCCGACCCGGCCCAGCGCCAGATATCCGGTCATCGTGCGGTCCTTGCCGGTGAGCGTGAACCGCAGCGCGTACGCGTCGCCCTCCAGCTTCAGCAGGTCCGCCGGGAGCCGGTCACGGGGCACGTCCTCGACGCGTACCCGCACCGCCGTGCCGTCGTCGAGCACCGCGTTGAAGTCCCGGCAGCGCTGGCCCATCCGGCGCAGCTCGTTCAGGGTGCCCAGGGCGCCGTCGCCGGAGAAGGTGCTGAGCACCTGCGTTATCAACGTCGGTCCGCGGTGCCCGGAGACCGCCTGGGCGGAGGGCTGCACGCGGGCCTTCGGGTGGGTGGCCACCGTCGCCGCGGCCGTGCGGATCAGCTCGTCCGGCGCGCCCAGCAGGGCCGCGCAGCGCTCCGGCCGGGGCGCGCGGACCCGCGGCGACGGGCTGGGCAGCTGCGGGGCGTAGCTGGCCGGCAGGTCGACCTCGGCCAGCAGCGCCGCCTGCAGCTGCGGCTGGGTGGCGGTGATCGGCAGGGTCTTGCGGATCGCCTCGGTCGCCTGGGCCTGCTGCTGGCGATGCGTCGCGCCGAGCACCCCGGCCAGGGTGAGCGCGCCGATCAGCAGCCCACCCAGGGCGATACCGCCCGCGATGGTGCGGTGGCGCACCGGGAAGAGGGAGTCCAGGCGGTTCATGGGCGCTCCTTGCGCATCGAGGGGAGCTCCGTGTCACTGACCCTTCCAACGGGGTGAAGGGCGTCGAAGTTGCGGCATCACCGTGCTCCGGCGTACAGCTGGAGGATGGCGTAACGTGCGCGTAATGAGGCCGCGCCAGACTGGCCCGGAGATCTCGTCCGAGAGAGGCATGCCGTGGATCGTCAGCAGGAGTTCGTGCTGCGTACGCTTGAGGAGCGCGACATCCGCTTCGTGCGCCTCTGGTTCACCGACGTGCTCGGCACCCTGAAGTCGGTCAGTGTCGCCCCGGCGGAGCTGGAGGCGGCCTTCGAGGAGGGCATCGGCTTCGACGGCTCGGCCATCGAGGGCTTCGCCCGGGTGTACGAGTCCGACATGATCGCCATGCCGGACCCGACCACGTTCCAGGTGTTCCCGTTCGAGGGCGGCGGCTCCGGCGAGAGCGCCCGCATGTTCTGCGACATCCTCATGCCCGACGGCACCCCGAGCTGGGCCGACCCGCGCCACGTGCTGCGCCGGGCGCTGTCGAAGGCGGCCGACAAGGGCTTCACCTTCTACACCCACCCCGAGGTCGAGTTCTTCCTGCTCGCCGACGCGCCCGCGGACGGCGGCGTGCCGACCCCGGTCGACTCGGGCGGCTACTTCGACCACACCACGCACGCCATCGCCCGCGACTTCCGCCGCCAGGCGGTGCTGGCGCTGGAGCGCATCGGCATCTCCGTGGAGTTCAGCCACCACGAGGTCGCCCCCGGCCAGCAGGAGATCGACCTGCGGTACGCGGACGCGCTGACCACCGCCGACAACATCATGACCTTCCGGCACGTGATGCGGGAGGTGGCGCTGTCGCACGGGGTGCGGGCCACCTTCATGCCCAAGCCGTTCACCGACCAGCCCGGCAGCGGCATGCACACGCACCTGTCGCTGTTCGAGGGCGAGCGCAACGCCTTCCACGACCCGGCCGACCCGCACAAGCTGAGCAAGACCGCCAAGGCGTTCATCGCTGGCGTGCTAACCCACGCGCGGGAGTTCACCGCGGTCACCAACCAGTGGGTCAACTCCTACAAGCGGCTGTTCCCGCAGATGATCCCGGACCGGATCAGCGAGGCCCCGGCGTACGTCTGCTGGGGCCACCTGAACCGTTCCGCCCTGGTGCGGGTGCCCGCGTACGGCAAGCCGAACTCGGCCCGGGTCGAGGTCCGCTCGATGGACTCGGCCTGCAACCCCTACCTGGCCTTCGCGGTGCTGCTCGGGGCCGGTATGAAGGGCATCGAGGAGGGCTACGAGCTGCCCCCGGGCGCCGAGGACGACGTGTGGGCGCTGTCGAACGCCGAGCGCCGTGCGATGGGCTACTCGGCGCTGCCGGAGAACCTGTCCGAGGCGATCGACGTCATGGCCGGCTCGGAGCTGGTCGCCGACGTGCTCGGCGAGCACGTGTTCGACTTCTTCCTGCGCAACAAGCGCGCGGAGTGGGAGGAGTACCGGCGCGAGGTGACCCCGTACGAGCGGATCAAGTACTTGGGTGCGCTGTAGACAACCTGGCCTGACCCGTGCGGACGCCCGTGTTGCGGGCGTCCGCTAGCCTCCCGAGCGACATCGGATGCAGTGGAGGCGTACATGGTGCAGGACCTGGTCACGGGTGCGTGGCAGAGCGTGGTGTTCGGGGTGGCCGGGATCTGCCTGATGGCGGTCGGCTTCGTGGTGGTGGACCTGCTGACGCCGGGGCGCCTGCGGGAGCTGATCTGGCACCAGCGCAGCAGCAACGCGGCGCTGCTGCTGGCCGCGAACCAGCTCGGCATCGCCCTCATCGTGTTCACCGCGATCTTCACCAGCTACGAGGACTTCGGCAAGGGCCTGGCCTCGACGGTGATCTTCGGTGTGCTCGGCATCGGCCTGATGGCCCTGGCCTTCCTGGCCCTGGACTGGCTGACCCCGGGCCGCCTGGGCGAGATGATCGCCGAGATCGAGCCGCACCCCGCCGCCAAGGTCACCGCGGCCACCCACTTCGGCGCGGCCCTCATCGTCTGCGCCTGCATCGCCTGACCCGGCGCCACCAGCGCCTGCTCGCCCCGATCACCGTCGCGCCGTCCCGGCCGACGGTGATCGCCGTTTCCGGTCGGAAGTACGCCTGCGGGGCGGTGATCGCTGCTCGCGGGCGGAAAGTGCGGCCGTGCGCCGGTTCAGGGGCGAAGATCGCTGTTTGCGGTCAAAACCTGTGGTCAAAACGCAGATCTTGACACGAAACAGCGATCATGACCGGGAGCCGGGAGCCGGGAGCCGGGAGCCGGGAGCCGGGAGCCGGGAGCCGGAGCCGGAGCCGGAGCCGGGTCAGCCGTGGGCGGCGAGGAGGTGGTCGCAGGCGGTGGTGAGGGCGGCGCGGAGGGGGGCGGCGCGGTCGGCGAAGGAGCGCTGGGCGGCGGCGTACTCGGCGCGGCCTTCGGGGGTTTCGATGCGGACCGGGGGGAAGCCCAGGTCGGCGAGGTCGTAGGGGCTGGCGCGCATGTCGAGTTCGCGGATCTCGCGGGAGAGGGCGAAGCAGGCGGTGACCAGCTCGCTCGGCACCAGCGGGGAGAGTTTGTAGGCCCACTTGTAGAGGTCCATGTTCGCGTGCAGGCAGCCGGGCTGTTCCAGGACCGGTTGCAGCTCGCGGGTGGGCTGGTGCGCGTTGAGGGGGCGGGCCGGGGCGGTGAAGAAGCGGAAGGCGTCGAAGTGGGTGCAGCGTACGCCCCGGTCCTGCACGACCTCGGCGGTCGCGGCGGGCGACAGGCGCAGCGGCCAGGAGTTGTGCCGGACCTCCTGCTGGGTCTGCCGGTAGACCATGGCCCACTCGTGCATGCCGAAGCAGCCGAGCTGGGCGGGGCGGGAGGCGGTCGCGGCCAGCAGGTCGCGGATCCAGCGCACCGAGTCGGCCCGCTTGGCCAGCAGCGCGGGGTCGAGCCGCACCCCGCCGTCGACGGCGAGGTAGTCGCGGTCCGGCTCGCCGTCGCGCAGCAGCACGCCGTGGCCGGGGTGCCAGCGGCGCAGCTGCGCGGGCCGCAGCGAGTAGTACGTGAACAGGAAGTCGTGGACCGGGTGCTTCACGCCGTCGCGGCGGCGTGCCAGGTGCAACGCCAGCCAGCCGTCCACGAGGTTCTCGTGCGCCTGCCGGCGGGCACGCCAGACGTCGGGAGCCAGGATCTCGACGGCGGGCGCGGCGGTTTCCACCAGGCCAGGGTACCGAGTGGCGGGCACTAGGTAGTTACACCAACTAGCTTGCTGTGCTACCGTCTCGCGCCATGGAGCTGGAGCGGCGCAGTCAATGGCTGCGGGGAGTGCTCGACCTGTGCGTGCTCGGCGTGCTCGCCCAGCGCGAGTCCTACGGCTACGAGCTGATCCAGTCGCTGCACGCGGCGGGGCTGGACGGCATCCAGGGCGGCACCCTCTATCCGGTGCTGCTGCGGTTGCAGCGTGGCGGTCAGGTTGCCGCGCACTGGCGTGAGGGCGGGTCGGGTCCGGCCCGCAAGTACTACCGGATCACCCCCGAGGGCGCCGAGACGCTGCGGCGTTCCGCCGCGGACTGGGAGTCCTTCGCGGGCGGGGTGAGCGCGATTCTGCGAGAGGTGGCGGCACGGTGAGACACGACACCTGGCTCGATGCCCTCGCCGGCGAGCTGCGCCGGCACGGGGTGGCCCCGGAGACGGCGGGCAACGTGCTCGCCGAGACCGCCGCCCACCTGTGGGAGAGCGGCGACGACCCGGTCCGGGCGTTCGGCCCGCCGCAGGCGTACGCGGCGACCGTCGCCGACAGCGTGCGCGCGGACCTGCCCCGGCGCGCGCAGGCGGGGCCGGTGCGGCTGGAAGTCGACGGGATCACCAAGCGCTACGGCCGCCGGACCGTGCTGCGGGAGGTGAGCCTGAGCGTGCGGGCGGGCGAGGTGGCCGCCGTGGTCGGCGCGAACGGGTCCGGCAAGAGCACGTTCCTCGGCATCTGCGCGGGGCTGGTCAGCCCCGACAGGGGCGAGGTGCGGGTGCACGGCAGCCTCGGCTACTGCCCGCAGGGCGGCGGCACCAGCGACTTCCTCGTGCCCGACGAGCACTTCGTGCTGGTCGGCGCGGGACGTGGGATGTCGCGGGCGGACGCCCGGGACACCGGCCGGGCGGGCGCTGCGGCGCTGGACTGGGATCCGCGCGACGGCACGCAGGCCCGCCATCTGTCCGGCGGCACCCGGCAGAAGCTCAACCTGGTCATGGCCGGTCTGGGGGACCCCGACGTGCTGCTGCTGGACGAGCCGTACCAGGGCTTCGACCAGGGCTCGTACCTCGACTTCTGGCAGCAGGTGCGGCGCTGGCGCGACTCGGGCAAGGCGATCGTGGTGGTGACCCACCTGCTGAACACCCGTGACGGCGTCGACATCGTGCTGGACCTGGGCAAGCGCAGGGAGGAGCGGGCATGAGCGAGCTTGTCGAGCGAATCATGAGGCTCAGCGGACATGTCCGCGACGAGCGCAGCGAGGAGCGGGCATGAGGAAGACGTTCACGGTTGCCGAGACGGCGCTGCGGGAGATCGCGCGGCGGCGCGGGGTGCTGGCCATCCTGGTGCTCTTCCCGCTGGCGTTCTACCTGTCCCGCCGTGACTCGCACCTGGGGCAGTCGATCCGCTTCGTGTGCCTGGGCCTGGGCTGGGCGCTGAGCACGGCGGCGCTGTTCGCGGGCAGCGCGGCACGGTCCATCGAACCCCGGCTGCGGCTGTCCGGCTATCGGGGGCATCACCTGTACCTGGGCCGGCTGGTGGCGCTGTGGACCGTCGGCCTGCTGCTGGCCGCCCCCTACTACGTGCTGATCCGCATCGACACCGACGGCGTCCGGTACGGCGCGATCGGGCTCATCATGGTGCTGACCGTGGCGGTCGCCGCCCCGTTCGGGCTGGCGCTCAGCGCGGCCCTGCCGCGGGAGCTGGAAGGCATGCTGGTGCTGCTCATCATCGTGGGGCTGCAGATGATGATGGATCCGGCGGACTCGGCCTCGCGGCTGCTTCCGTTCTGGTTCAGCCGGGAGATAGGCACCTACGCGGTGGACCACACCGACGGCGGCTACCTGACCCGCGGGCTGCTCCATGCGGTGGTGTGCCTGGCGGCGTTGCTGGCGGTGGTGGCGATCGCGTCCGGATACCGGCTGCGGCAGCGGTCACACCTGCGGTTCGTCGCCCGGCGCTGAAGCGGCCGCGGAGTCCGTCGCGGGTGGAGCGAGCGAGGTCACACCGTGCCCACGGCGTAAGTTGGAGCTGAAATCCCGATAAAGATCTTCAGCTGGGGGCTGTGGTGCGCATCGCACGCTTTGTTCATCCGGGTGGTATGTCGTTCGGGGTGGTGGAGGGCGATCCGGAGGCCGGCGCCCAGGCGCTGACCGTACGCGCGATCAACGGCCACCCCTTCGGTGACCTCGATCTCACCGAGCAGCGCTACGCGCTGGCCGACGTACGCCTGCTGTCCCCGATCCTGCCCAGCAAGGTGATCGGGGTCGGGCGCAACTACGCCGACCACGCCGCCGAGCACCAGGCGGAGGTGCCCAAGGAGCCGCTGCTGTTCCTCAAGCCGTCCACATCGGTGATCGGGCCGCACGACATCATCCGGCTGCCCGAGCAGTCGCACCAGGTCGAGCACGAGGCCGAGCTGGCCGTGGTGATCGGCGCCACCGGCGCCCGCCGGGTGGACCGGGCCGGGGCCGAGAAGGCGATCTTCGGGTACACCATCGCCAACGACGTCACCGCTCGAGACCTGCAGAAGAGCGACGGCCAGTGGACCCGGGCCAAGGGATTCGACTCGTTCTGCCCGCTCGGCCCGTGGATCGACACCGCCGTCGACGTCTCCGACGCCGAGGTGCGCTGCGAGGTCAACGAGGAGGTGCGCCAGCTCGGCCGCACCTCGCAGATGGTCTTCGACGTGCCGACGCTGGTGTCGTACGTGTCCCACGTCATGACGCTGCTGCCCGGCGACGTCATCCTCACCGGCACGCCCGCCGGGGTGTCGCCCCTGGTGGCGAAGGACGTGGTGGCCGTGCGGATCCAGGGTCTGGGGGAGCTGCGAAACCCCGTCGCCGCGCGATAGGGATACCGATTTGGCGCTGCCGGGGAGGTCAGGTAAAGTTCATCCCCGGCAGCGGAAACGGTGCCAATGGGGTATGGGGTAATTGGCAGCCCAACTGATTCTGGTTCAGTTAGTCTAGGTTCGAGTCCTGGTACCCCAGCAACCAAGCAAGATCGGGCAGCTGCCTGATTCGCGCGAGGGTGCTGGACCTGCTAAAGTTCAGCGGGCCGCCGAGCTGAGTGATCAGCAAGGCGGTCGAAAACTGAAGAAGATGTTCTCCGGAACATCGACCTGGCCCCGTCGTCTAGCGGCCTAGGACGCCGCCCTCTCAAGGCGGTAGCGAGGGTTCGAATCCCTTCGGGGCTACCAGGTTTTCAAGAAGCTCACGAGCCAGGCTCGTGGGCTTCTTTCGTTGTGCCGACGATCCGGGGCAGCGGCGGTTGCGCAGGTCAGGTACCGTCCGCGTCCATGAAGTTCCTGCTCTTTGCCGGTGCACTGCTGGCGTTCATCCTGGTGCTGGCGTTCATCGCGGACCGCCGCGGAAAACGGCACGGCCACGTCAACCCGCCGCGGGACTACTACGACGGCAACCCGATGATCCATGCCGCGCGCGAAGTCGACAGCCCTCACACGACCGGCGGCGCCATGGGCGGCGGCGGGGTGTAGCCGTGCGAGGGGGCTGCCGGCACTGCCGTCAAGCCGCGTCAACGCCGTCGGCGAGCGCAGAGACGCGGAACGCCGGCCACGACCGTGGCCGGCGTTCCGCGTCTGAGCCAGTCCGTCAGCTCATGACCAGGCGGAGCACGCCGGTCTGGTCGCCGTTGTCGACGCCCTGCAGCAGCACCAGCGCCTGGAACGGCGTCTTGGCCCGCTCAGCGGGCGGCAGCAGCTCCGCCAGGTTGACGTAGACCGCGACGTCGGTGCCCGCCGGAGCGTCCGCCACGGCGTGCTGGAAGGCCGTCTGGCCCGCCAGCGTGCCGGAGCCGGCGGTGTAGCCGCTGCTGGTGGCGGTGACGACGGTGCCTTCGGCCGTGGCGGTCAGGCCGGACGAGCCCATACCGGAGAGCATCTCCACGAGCTTGCCCGCCGCCGCGGCGTCGAGCGCCTCCGCGACGATCCGGACCGCGGGGTCCTGCTGCGCCTTCGTGCGCACCGCGACGCTGAGCACCGCCCCGTCGAGCGCGGGCAGCGCCGCGAACGGGCCCGCACCGCCCAGTGGGCCGTCGCCGATGTCGCCCATGGCGTCCGCAGGCAGGCCCAGCAGCTTCTCCACCCGCTTGCGCTCGGCCGGGGTGAGCTTGTCGAAGCCCTTGTCCAGCAGGGCGTCCAGCTCCGCCTCCTCGGCCGGGGTCAGTTCGGGGCTCTCCGGGATCACGGGTGTGTCGACCACCCCTGTCGGCACGGGCTCGTCGAGCGCGTCGAGGTCGACCTCGTCCCCGATCCCGGACGTCATCCCGCCCATGGCCATGGCCATCAGCAGGCCGTACGGGGAGCCGAGCGCGCCGGCACTCGCGGACAGGTCGCGGGGCAGCTGCGCCACGACACCGACGTGGGTGTCCGCGGGCAGCGCGCCGAGCCGGGCCACCGCGTCGCGCAGGCCCGACGGAGTCGCCTTCGCGCCGAAGGTGCGGTACCGGGCCTCGACGCCGTGGTCGGTGGCCCGGACTCCGGCGATGAAGCGGCCCTGCTCGGCCGGTGAGGTCTCGGCCGAGGTCAGGCCCATCATCTCCTTCTCCTCGGCGGTCATGCCGACCTGGATCATCGAGGTGACGGCGTCGCCGTAGCGGGCGAGATCGGCCCAGATCACGGCGAGCTGGTCGCCCTGCAGCCAGGCCCGGTCCGCGGAGAAGGAGGCTGCGGTCGCCAGCGGGGCCCGCTCCGCCTCGGCGAAGGCCTTCTCAGCCGCCTGCTGGCCGTTCTTGGCGCCGACGGCGATCAGGGCCACCCCGTCCCGGACCACGAAGCCCAGGCTGGCGTCCTTGAGCCCGGCGCGCACCCGGCCCAGCCCGGCCTCGGCGTCGCCGGAGTCGGTGCTGCTCGCCGTGATGAGGGCGTACCCGTCCTCGCCGTCGAGCCAGAAGCTGACCGCGACCCGGCGGCCGAGCCAGCTCAGCAGGTCCCGGTCGACGTCCACGCCGTCCAGCCCGAGGCGGTGCAGCAGGTCGCCCATCGCCTTGTCGCGCTGCTCCTCGGTGTCGCCACCGGTGGACTGCGGCGTCTTCGCGCCCAGCTTCAGCAGCTTCAGCTGCTGCTCCAGGCCGACTTCCAGGTCGATCGAGGCGAACGCGACGACCGAGGCCGGGGTGAACTCCTCAGCCTTGCGGCCGTCGGCGAAGGCGAAACGGTAGACGGCGTACGCGCCGACGCCGAGCAGCAGCACCACCGCCACGGCGGCGGCGATGAGCACGGGCATCCGGCGGGGCCGGGCTGGGGCGTCGATTGCGGGGACGGATCCGTCCCGGTCGAGCGTGATCACGGCGGCCGTGCCGGGCTCGGCCGGGGGGGCGGGGTCCGTCGGCTCGGTGGGCGGCACGGATGCAGAGGCGCCGGTGGACGAGTCGTCCACCGGCGCCAAGGGGTCTGCCATGGAGGGTTCCTTTCCCCGTTGAAGATCGCGCTCAGGTTAGAGGCCCTGGTCAACGACGATCATCGGAGTGTGGATCCCCCTTTCAGAGTCCGGAGAGCCGCTGCCCGGCGCGTACCACGGCCATCGCGTGCCGGTCGCCGGGGCGGCGGCCGAGACGCTCTATCGGGCCCGAGACGCTGATCGCGGCGATGACGCGGCCGGTGCGGTCGCGCACGGGGGCGCTGACCGAGGCCACCCCGGCCTCGCGCTCGGCCACCGACTGGGCCCAGCCGCGGCGGCGCACCTCGGCCAGCGTGCGGCCGGTGAACTTGCAGCGGGGGAGCAGGGGCATGACCGCCTCGGGGGGTTCCCAGGCGAGCAGGATCTGGGCCGCCGACCCGGCCGTCATCGGCAGGATCGCGCCGACCGGCACGGTGTCGCGCAGGCCGCTGGCCCGCTCGGCGGCGGCGACGCAGAGCCGTTCGTCGGCCCTGCGCAGGTAAAGTTGTGCGCTCTCGCCGGTGGCGTCCCGCAGTGCGGACAGCAGCGGCTCTGCGGCTGTCAGCAGGACGTCGGGGGCGGCGTTCGCTAGCTCTCCGAGGCGGGGACCGGGACGCCAGCGTCCCTGCGTGTCCCGTACCAGCATCCGATGAATCTCCAGCGCCTGCGCCAGCCGGTGCGCCGTTGCTCTCGGCAGCTTGGTGCGATCGACGAGTTCGGCGAGGCTGGCGCCGTCGACACACGCGGCAAGGATCACTACCGCCTTGTCAAGGACGCCCACGCCAGACATACTGTGTCCCACAGACCGAAACATACCTCCCAAGATGCGGGATGTCCAGATGGTGGGAGCAACCCAGTGAGCAGGACCCTTGCCCAGAAGGTCTGGGACGCACACGTGGTACGCCGAGCTGACGGTGAACCGGACCTCCTCTATATCGATCTTCATCTGCTGCATGAGGTGACCAGCCCGCAGGCCTTCGACGGCCTCCGGCTGGCCGGGCGCAAGGTCCGCCGGACCGATCTCACGATCGCGACCGAGGACCACAACACGCCCACCGACAACCTGCTGACGATCGCCGACCCGGTGTCGCGTACGCAGATCGAGACACTGCGCGGAAACTGCGCCGAATTCGGCGTGAAACTGCATCCGCTCGGCGATCCGCAGCAGGGCGTCGTCCACGTCATGGGCCCGCAGCAGGGCCTGACCCAGCCGGGCATGACGATCGTCTGCGGCGACTCGCACACCTCGACGCACGGCGCTTTCGGCGCGCTGGCCTTCGGCATCGGCACCTCCGAGGTGGAGCACGTGCTGGCGACGCAGACGCTGCCGCAGGCGCTGCCCAAGCAGATGGCGGTCACCGTCACCGGCGAGCTGCCCCCGGGCGTCTCGGCCAAGGACCTGATCCTGGCCCTGATCACCCAGGAGGGCACCGGCGGTGGTCGGGGCTACGTGGTGGAGTACCGCGGCCCCGCCATCGAGAAGCTGAGCATGGAGGGGCGGATGACCGTCTCCAACATGTCCATCGAGTGGGGCGCCAAGGCCGGCCTGATCGCGCCGGACGAGACCACGTTCGCCTGGCTGAAGGGCCGCAACTTCGCGCCCAAGGGCTCCGACTGGGACGACGCGGTGGCCTACTGGCGGACCCTGCCCACCGACGCCGACGCGGTGTTCGACAAGGAGGTGTTCCTCGACGCGAGCGCGCTGACGCCGTTCGTCACCTGGGGCACCAACCCTGGCCAGGGCGCCTCGCTGGACGCGGTGATCCCCGATCCCGAGTCGTTCGCGTCCGAGTCGGAGCGTGCGGCGGCCCGCCGCGCCGTGGAGTACATGGACCTCACCCCGGGCACGCCGCTGCGCGACCTGGCTGTGGACGTGGTCTTCGTCGGCTCCTGCACCAACGGGCGGCTGGAGGACCTGCGCACCGCAGCGGACGTGCTGCGTGGCCGCAAGGTGGCCGACGGCGTGCGGATGCTGGTGGTGCCGGGTTCGGCCGCGGTGCGCGCGCAGGCCGAGGAGGAGGGCCTGCACGAGGTCTTCACCGAGGCGGGCGCCGAGTGGCGCTTCGCGGGCTGCTCGATGTGCCTGGGCATGAACCCGGACACCCTCAAGCCGGGCCAGCGCTCGGCGTCGACGTCCAACCGCAACTTCGAGGGGCGGCAGGGCAAGGGCGGCCGTACCCACCTGGTGTCCCCGGCGGTGGCCGCGGCGACCGCCGTGACCGGCCACCTGTCCGCTCCCGCCGACCTGTACGCCGTCGGCGCCCGCTGAACCGAGGTAGATCGAAATGGAGAAGTTCACCGTTCACACGGGCACCGCGGTGCCGCTGCGGCGTTCCAACGTGGACACCGACCAGATCATCCCGGCGGTGTACCTCAAGCGGGTAACCCGCACGGGGTTCGAGGACGGCCTGTTCAGCGCCTGGCGTGAGGACCCGTCCTTCGTGCTGAACAACCCGGTCTACGACGGGGCCAGCGTGCTGCTCGCCGGCCCGGAGTTCGGCACCGGATCCTCGCGGGAGCACGCGGTCTGGGCCCTCAACGATTACGGCTTCCGGGTGGTCATCTCCCCCCGGTACGGCGACATCTTCCGGGGCAACTCGCTCAAGCAGGGTCTGCTGACGGTCGAGCTGCCGCAGGCGGCCGTGGAGACGTTGTGGGACCTCGTGGAGGCCGACCCGGCCACCGCGATCGAGGTCGACCTGGTCGCCCGCGAGGTGCGCGCCGGGGGTCAGAGCTGGGCTTTCGACCTCGACGACTTCCTGCGCTGGCGGCTGATGGAAGGCTTGGACGACATCGGTTTGACGCTTCGCCACGAAGAGGCGATCACCGCGTTCGAGGGCCATCGCCCGGCTTTCGGAGTACTTGTCGGATAGGTGCTGAACCACGACAGCAACGTAATTGCCCCCGTCCTGTTATCAGGATGGGGGCAATTTTCTTTGCGACACATAGGTGGTTTTTAACCCTCCTGTTGGCATATTGCTGACGTTGGGCCTAATGTGCGCACAGAATGACTGTTATGAGTCCAGTAGCACCATACGGGAGGAATCCGTGAACAAGACTGAGCTGATCGACGCGATCGCCGCTCACCCGACCGTGGTCGACAAGAAGACCGCCGCGGCCGTGCTGGAGGCCACGCTCACCGAGATCCAGAACGCGGTCACCAAGGGCGACAAGGTTTCGCTGACCGGCTTCGGTGTCTTCGAGAAGCGGGCCCGGGCCGCTCGCATGGCGCGCAACCCGCGCACCGGCGAGGCGGTCAAGGTGAAGAAGACGTCGGTGCCGGCCTTCCGGCCCGGCGCGGGCTTCAAGGACACGGTGGCGGTCGGCAAGGTCGCCGCCCCGGCGAAGAAGGCGACGAAGTCCGCCGCCAAGAAGACCGCCGGCGCCAGCACCCGCCCGGCCGCGAGCAAGGCCACCGCCGCCTCGAAGACGGCCCCGGCCAAGAAGACCGCGACCAAGAGCACCGCGACCAAGAGCACCGCCAAGGCCACCACTGCCAAGGCCACCGCGGCGAAGGCGACCGCGGTCAAGGCCACCGCCAAGAAGACCGCGGCGGCGAAGACGGCTCCGGCCAAGAAGACCGTGACCGCGAAGGCGACGCCTGCGGCGAAGAAGACGACCGCCAAGGCGACCACGGCCAAGAAGGCCCCCGCCAAGAAGGCCGCCAAACGCTGACCGGTCCCGTTATCCCTTCCTGAATAAAGCCGCGCCCACGCCGATCTGAGACAAGGCGTGGGCGCAGCTCTGTGCGAACCTGGTCAGCGCTGGGGCGGCTGGGCGCGGCCCTGGCAGCCGGAGATGCGCAGCATGGCGCGGTAGGTCTGGCGCGGCGTCGGGGCCGCGGGCAGCGCTTCGGCCTCCCCGCCGGTCCGGAACGCCTGCAGCAGGTAGCCGACCAGCCGCTGCCACGCCTTGGGCGCCGCCTGGGCCGTCCCGCGCAGCACCCCGGCATTGGCCATCAGCATCAGCGGCAGGTCCTCGGGCACGTAGTCCTCGCGCAGCGAACCCTCGGCCTTGGCGCGTTCCACCAGGCCCACGAAACCGTGGTAGAGCGCGGTGCGGCGGGCCTCGAACTCCCGCGCCCCCGGAAACGACATGGTGAGCACGTCGGCGAGTCCGCCGTCGGCGGCCTGCATCCGGCACACCTCCTGCACGTAGCCGGCGAAGCCGGTCCAGCCGTCGGGGGCCTGCCGGGCCTCGTGCAGCGCGTGCTCGTACTGGTCGAACTTGCGCGAGGCTGCCGCGACCATCAGGTCGTCGCGGGCGGGGAAGCGGCGGTAGAGGGTGGCGATGCCGACCCCCGCCCGCGCGGCGATCTCCTCCAGCGGCACGTCGAAGCCCCGTTCGGCGAAGGCGTCGCAGGCGGCGTCGACTATGCGCTCGCGGTTGCGGGCGGCGTCGGCGCGCAGCGGGGGTTCCACCATGATCACTAGGGTAGCAGGACTGGAGGAGCGCCTCCGGTTAGTGCTACCGTCGCGACGCAAACGGAGGAGATCCACCACTTAGCCTCGCGTTCGACAAGGAGATTTCCGTGAACATCGCCCTTTGGGTCGTGCAGATCCTGCTCGGCGCGGCCTTTCTCGGGGCCGGCCTGATGAAGTCCACCAAGAGCAAGGAGGACCTGGCCCCGAAGCTGCCGTGGGTGAACGACTACTCGACCGGCACGCTGCGGCTGATCGGTGTCACCGAGCTGCTGGCGGGCATCGGCCTGATCCTGCCGTGGGCGACCGGCATCGCCCCGATCCTCACCCCGCTGGCCGCGTCCGGCCTCGTCCTCATCATGGTGCTGGCGGCCGTGGTGCACGCACGGCGCAAGGAGTACTCCGGGATCGTCTTCAACGTGGTGCTCGGCGCGCTGGCGCTGTTCGTGGCGATCGGCCGCTTCTGACCTAGCGGATCACCGGGTGAGGTTTGATAAGGGCGCCTTCTTATTCGCGCAGCGACAAGAAGGCGCCTTTCCTTGCGGTCTTGCGCCAGCGGCGGGGGTAGGTGGTGCGGGCGTGGGTGGCGAGGGTGCGTTCGTGGGTGGCGAGGCGCCCGAGGGTGGCGGCGAGGTGGGGGTGGGACTCCGCCAGCTCCAGCCAGGTCGCGGCGGCCAAGGCGGCGTCGGTGTGCTCGCCGAGGGCGTCCTGGAGGCCGGCCAGGGACTTGGCCAGGCGGCCGATCCGGCGGTCGCCGGCGGTCGCGGCGGCTTCGGCGGCGTACCGGGCGCGCTTGACGTGGATGCGCACCCGGTGCCAGTCCACATCGGGCGCGGAACGTTTCAGGGCGGCCGCCCCGGGCACGTCCTTGGTGCCCTGGACCAGGCGGCGCCAGGGACGGGCGACCAGGCCGGGCAGCGCCTGCGCGGCGGGGGCTGCGGCCGCGGGCGACAGCGGGATGCGGCGGGTGGCGGCGGTGAGCCGCTCCAGCAGGGCCAGGTAGCGGCGGGTGCGCATCGCGGCCAGCAGGGCCGTGCGCGCCTGCTCGCGCCGGGCGGCCAGGACCGTGTCGAGGGCGGCCAGGTCGCCGCCGTCGGTCGGGCCCGCCGGGTCGGCGGCGGCCGTGGCACGCAGCCGGTCGCGCAGCACCTCGGCGTCGCGCGCTGCGCCCAGCAGGCCGCCGAGCCAGGCCAGCTCCGCCCGCAGCGGCCGGGCCCAGCGCTGATCGACCAGTGGCTTGCACGTGCGCAGGTCCGAGCGCAGCCGGCGGACGCCGACCCGCATCTGGTGCACGGCGGTGTCCCCGTCCGGCAACGGCTCGTCCAGGCGTACCAGGGGATCGTGCGCGACGATGCGCGCCACCGCGCCGCGCACCGCGGCGATGACCACGTCGGCGGCCCGCGCGGTCGGCGGCAGGGTCGCGGCCGGGGGCAGCAGATCCGGGGGGTACGCCGCCGCGGCCCCCAGCGCCCGCACGTGCTTGGGCGTGAACCCGCCCGCCCGGGCCCCCGCCGCCAGCAGCTGCTCCTCCACAGCGGACAGCAGCTCTGGCGGCCCGCCCAGCCGCTCGACCTCGATCTCGCGGAACGTGTGCCGCACCGCCGTGCCGGACAGCACCTCGACGGTGTCGTCGGCGACCTCGGCCAGCCGGGAACCCGCGGCGTCGCACAGGTCCACCCGCTGCCGCCGGGTGCGCAGCACCGCGACCGGGGTCAGCGGCGACCCCCTGGTCAGCGCCGCGACCAGCCAGGTCAGCGCCTCCGGTGGCGAGTTCGGGTCGGCCCCCGGCAGCGAGATCTCCTGCCGCACCCCGGGCGCCGCGGTGGGCAGCTTGACCGTCCACGGCAGCGGATCGCCGACCCGGTGCCGCAGCGACGCCCCGGCCCGCGCCAGCCGCAGGCTCGCCGTGTCGAAGTAGGTCGCGGTCAGGGTCACGGCAGCCCGAGCCACCGGGCGCACCTGCTCGACGGTCAGCTCGGGCAGCGCGAACGACGGCGGGACGTCGTACTTGCGCTCCTCCTCCAAGGTCACCGTTTAAGCATCCGCTCCAGCAGCGAAGCCTGCAAATCCACCCGAGGCTGCTCCGAAGTGGAGATGTGCCGGGTCCAGGAGCCGTCCGGATTGAGGTCGAACGCCTCGATCCGGTCCGACATCGACACGTTCAGCAGCTCGGCCAGCTCGGTCCGGGACGGCTGGTCGGTCACCTGGATCAGCGCCTCGACCCGGCGGTCCAGGTTGCGGTGCATCATGTCGGCCGAGCCGATCCAGAACTCGGCCCGGCCCCGGCCCGCGGCCACGTCGCCGTTGCCGAACCGGAACAGCCGCGAGTGCTCCAGGAACCGGCCCAGGATCGAGCGCACCCGGATGTTGTCCGACAGCCCCGGCACCCCGGGCTTCAGCGCGCACATGCCGCGGATCAGCAGGTCGACCTGCACCCCCGCCTGCGAGGCGCGGTAGAGGGCGTCGATGACCTGCTCGTCGACGAGCGAGTTCACCTTGATCTGCACCAGTGCGGGCCGGCCCGCGCGGGCGTGCTCGACCTCGCGCTCGATGCGCTCGATGATGCCCGCCCGGATGCCATGCGGCGCCACCAGCAGCCGCCGGTACGCCGTCTGGCGGCTGTACCCGGTCAGCGTGTTGAACAGGTCGGTCAGGTCCGCGCCGACCTCCGGATCGGCGGTGAGCAGGCCGAAGTCCTCGTACAGCCGGGCGGTCTTGGGGTGGTAGTTGCCCGTGCCGACGTGGCAGTAGCGGCGGATCTGGCCACCCTCCTCGCGTACCACCAGCGCGGTCTTGCAGTGCGTCTTCAGGCCGATCAGGCCGTAGACGACGTGGCAGCCCGCCCGCTCCAGCATGCGGGCCCAGCCGATGTTGGCCTTCTCGTCGAACCGCGCCTTGACCTCGACCAGCACCACCACCTGCTTGCCCGCCTCGGCCGCGGCGATGAGCGCGTCGACGATCGGGGAGTCGCCCGAGGTCCGGTACAGCGTCTGCTTGATGGCCAGCACGTGCGGGTCGGCCGCGGCGTGCTCGATGAAGCGCTGCACGCTGGTGGAGAACGAGTGGTACGGGTGGTGCACCAGGATGTCGCCGTCCCGCAGGATGTTGAACATGCTGCGGGTCGACTCGCCCTCACGCAGCCGGGCGTGAGTGGCCGGGACGAAAGGGGGGTCCTTCAGATCCGGGCGGTCGCAGTCGTAGAGCTGCATCAGCCCGGACAGGTCCAGCGGGCCGGGCACCCGCAGCACGTCCCGTGAGTCCACCTCCAGCTCGGTGGCCAGGGTCTGCAGCACGTTGTCGGAGATGTCGGCGGCGACCTCCAGCCGCACCGGCGGGCCGAACCGCCGCCGCATCAGCTCCCGCTCCATGGCCTGCAGCAGGTCCTCGTCGCGGTCCTCGTCGATCTCGACCTCGGCGTTGCGGGTCACCCGGAAAGCGTGCCGCTCCACCACCTCCATGCCGGAGAAGAGCTGGCCGAGTTCGTTGGCGATGAGTTCCTCGATCGCCAGGAAGCGGTAGGTGCTGCGGCCGTCGGCCGTGGTGCGGGCCAGCGGTTCGATCCGGACGAAACGCGGCACGTTGTTGGGCACCTTGACCCGCGCGAACAGCTCCTGGCCGGTCTCCGGCTCGCGCACCACCGCGGCGAGGTTGAGCGACAGGTTGGAGATGTACGGGAACGGGTGTGAAGGGTCGAACGCCAGTGGCGTCAGCACCGGGAAGACGTGCTCGCGGAAGTAGACCCGCATCTGCTCGCGCTCGGCGTGCTCCAGGTCCGCCCAGCCCAGAATGTGGATGCCGGCCTTGGCCAGCGCGGGACGGATCACCTTGGTGAACTCGGCGGCGTGGTCGGCGACCAGTTCGGCGGTGCGCTCGGAGACCATCTCCAGCTGCGCCCGGGGCGGCAGCCGGTCGGCGCCACGGGTCGGCAGCCCGGTCTCCAGCCTGCGGCGCAGCCCGGCGATGCGGACCATGAAGAACTCGTCGAGGTTGCTGGCGAAGATCGCCATGAACTTCATCCGCTCCAGCAGCGGCAGGCGCGGGTCCTCGGCCAGCGCCAGCACCCGGGCGTTGAAGTCGAGCCAGGAGACCTCGCGGTTGAAGTAGCGATCCTCGGGCAGCTCGGTCAGCGCGGTGCTGGCGAACTCCGGGACGACCACGGTGACCGGTGGGGAGGCCGGGTGCGCCCGGGGAGCCTGTTCGGGCGCGGCCCGCACGACAAGGGGCGCGGCCTGTTCGGGTGAGCCCTTCGCGACGGCGGTGTCGGCGGGCGGGGCCGGGACGTCCGTCACGACGAGGGGCGCGGCGGACGGGGGCGAGGGGACGTCCGCGGAAGCCGTCGTGGCTTCCACAGGTGGGGACGGGGCCGGTGTCGGGGCATTTCCGGCCTTTTTGCGGGGACGTCGCGGGGCTGCGCTCACCAGCTCATTTTTGCCCTATCGGGGTGAACAAGAGATGAACTCGGCTGAGCGCGGCGATGTCGGACGCGCAGCAACCGGACGCCGGTCGCATCCGGCACGGATCAGGGCATGGTGGGGATGGTGACCCGGCACAACCGGCCCTGCCCGTCGTGCTCCAGGCGCACCCGCTGGCCCAGGCGCAGCAGCCGCAGCCCGGAGGCGTCGAACGCGGCCCGGTCGAAGGCGACCGGGGTGCCGTCGTCGAGCAGCAGCGAGCCGGTCCGGGTCTCGGGGTCGAATGTCGCGACGGTGCCCTGCATGGCGTTCACGCTACTCCGCCGGCGGCTCGTCCCGGTGGCCCGCCTGGACGGCGAACCACCTCGGACTGCTGGGTCACGTCCGCGTGGAGCACCCCCCAGGCCCGTACCACGGCGAGATCGTCGGCGGTGTCGACGTCGCGGCGCAGCGTCGGCCAACCCCCGGCCAGCCGCAGCGCGCCGGAGTGCTCATGCGCGGCGGCCGACCCCGGGCCGAACCGCGGGTCGAGCGGGGCGCCGGGCGCGGCCACCAGCAGCACCGTGCCGACTCCCGCGGCGTCGGACACGAACGCCCGCCGCCCGGCGGCCACGGCCAGCGCCTGGGCCAGTTCCTCGGGCCGCAGGGCCGGCACGTCGGCGGGCAGCGCCGCCACCAGCGGCACATCCTCGGCCGGCCGACGGCCGTGCACGGCTCGGCCTGATCCGTCGCTCCGGCCGGCCACCAGGGCGGCGGCCCGGCGCAGCGCGTCGTTCAGGTCCCGGCCCTCGTCGGGCAGCACGCCCGCGCCGCAGGCACGCAGCGCCGCCGCGGCGCGGGAGTCCCGGGTCACCACCAGCACCCGGGCCACCCCGGCTGCGGCCAGCGCGGCGGACACGGTGGCGCGGGCGAGATCCAGCACCAGATCCTCGTGCCCGGCAGCGGCACCGCGCAGCCGGGTCTTGGCTTCGGCCAGCGGCTTCAGCGGCACCAGCAGGGTGACTCCGGGTGCGTACACTCGGCCATTCTGGCAGCCCGTCCGGTCGGTCAGCGGGGCGGCGGCCTCCGGCGGCTGAGGCCGTCACCCGGGCGGACATGGCATGATGCGCTGAACATGGGACGGCACGACGGCGGGTCGCGACAGCGACAGGCCGCCCGGCCGAGCGCCCCGGTGCGTGGCGGAACGCCGGGGGAGGGACCATGATCCGTGAGGTTTCCCTCGCGGGCGGTGTTACAGACACCCTGGCGCGGGCATGCGAACGGGTGGACGACAGGGAGGCTTCGTTGGCGCGGCGCAGGCTGGGCTTCTGGTCACGATTCGCGGTGTGCTTGGTCAAGCCGCCGATGATCGCGCTGACCAGGCGGGACTGGCGCGGCTGGGAGCACATCCCGGCCGAGGGCGGTGTGATCCTCGCGGTCAACCACGTGTCGCACGCGGACCCGTTCACCACAGCCCACTACGTCTACGACTCCGGCCGCTGGCCGCAGTTCCTGGGCAAGGAGAGCGTCTTCCGCATCCCGCTCGCCGGGAAGATCCTGTACTGGTGCCGGCAGATCCCGGTGCACCGGGGCACGGCCGACGCGGTCAAGGCGCTCGACGCCGCGGTCGAGGCGGTCCGGGCCGGCGGCGCGGTCGTCATCTACCCCGAGGGCACCACCACCAAGGAGCCCGACCTGTGGCCGATGCGGGGCAAGACCGGGGTGGCCCGGCTGGCGCTGGCCACCGGCGCCCCGGTGATCCCGATCGCGACCTGGGGCCCGGAGAAGATCTTCGACCCGCGTACCAAGAAGGTCCGGCTGCTGCCGAAGATCCCGGTGTCGCTGTGGGCCGGACCGCCGGTGGATCTGTCCAAGTGGGCCGGTGCCGAGCCGACCGCGACGGTGCTCAACGAGATGACGGACGCGGTCATGATCCGCCTGCGCGACCTGCTCGCCGAGATCCGCGGCGGCCAGGCCCCGCCGATCTGGAGCCCCGGCGGCAGCGATGCCGTCGCCGAACGCGCCGCGAACGGCGACGCCGCCGCGGCGAACCCGGTCGCGACGGATGCCGCCACCAAGGACGGTGCCCGATGAGGGCGGCCGTGCTCGGCGCGGGGTCCTGGGGCACCGCGTTCGCGAAGATCCTCGGCGATGCGGGCAACGACGTGGTGCTGTGGGCGCGCCGGCCGGAGATCGCCGCCGCCATCCGCGACACCGGCCGCAACCCGGAGTACCTGGAGACCACGCCGCTGGGCGAGCGGGTGACCGCCACCGCGTCCGCCACCGAGGCGATCAAGGGCGCGGAGCTGGTCGTGCTCGCGGTGCCGTCGCAGACGCTGCGGGTCAACCTCGGCGACTGGGCCGCCGACCTGACCGACGACTCCACCCTGATCTCGCTGATGAAGGGCATCGAGCTGGGCACCACCCAGCGGATGAGCCAGGTCATCGTCGAGGCGGCCCGGGTCGCGCCGGATCGCGTCGCCGTGGTCAGCGGGCCTAACCTGGCCGGGGAGATCGCCCTGGAGCAGCCGGCCGCGACCGTGGTCGCCTGCAGCGACATCGACCGGGCCACCCGGGTGCAGCACGCCATCACCACGCCCTACTTCCGGCCGTACACCAACGACGACGTGGTGGGGTGCGAGCTGGGCGGGGCGGTCAAGAACGTGATCGCGCTGGCGTTCGGCATCGCGCACGCCATGGGCCTGGGCGACAACACCAAGGCGACATTGATCACGCGTGGGCTGGCCGAGACCGCGCGGCTGGGCGTCGCACTGGGCGCGGACCCGCTGACCTTCTCCGGCCTGGCCGGGCTCGGCGACCTCGTCGGCACCTGCATGTCGCCGCTGTCGCGCAACCGCACCTTCGGCGAGCACCTGGGCCGGGGCAAGACCCTGGAGCAGGCGCAGGCCGCGACGAAGTACACCGCCGAGGGCGTCAAGAGCTGCCTGGCCATCCGGGACCTGGCCCGCTCGCACGGGGTCGAGATGCCGATCACCGAGCAGGTGGAGCGGGTCTGCCACGAGGGCGTCGACCCCAAGGCCGCCGTCGCGGCCCTGATGTCCCGCTCGACCAAGGCCGAGTGACCAGGCGCTACGTTCTCTGCATGACATCGCAGTACGGGGACAGCACCCGTTCCCTCCATGCAGGCATGCCCGAACCCGTCCCGGGGGCGCCGATGCTGCCCGGTCCCGTGTTCGCCGCCCCCTACCACCTCGACCCCGAGGGCTACACGCCCGGCGTCGACGGGTACGGGCGGGGCGACAACCCCACCCGGCGGCTGCTGGAGGGCGCGATCGGGGAGCTGGAGGGCGGCGACTGCCTCGCCTTCGCCAGCGGCCAGGCGGCCATCACCGCCCTGCTGCTGTCGGTGCTGCGCGCCGGGGACACGCTGATGGTCCCGTCGGACGGGTACTACAACGTCCGGTCCTTCGCCGCCTCGACGCTGGCCCAGCTCGGCATCACCACCGTGGAGGCGCCCACCGCCGGGCCGTACCCGTCGTTCGAGGGCGTCCGGCTGGTGCTGCTGGAGACCCCGGCCAACCCGGGTCTCGACCTGGTCGACATCGCCGAGATCGCCGCCGCCGCGCACGCCGCCGGGGCGCTGGTCGCCGTCGACAACACCACCGCCACCCCGCTCAGCCAGCGGCCCCTGGAACTCGGCGCGGACGTGGTCGTCGCCTCCGGCACCAAGGCGCTGGCGGGACACTCCGACATGCTGCTGGGGTACGCCGCGACGAACTCGGCGACGCTGCTCGACGCGATGCGGCAGTTCCGTACCCTGGCCGGGGCCGTGCCCAGCCCGTTCGACTGCTGGCTGGCCCGGCGGTCCATGAGCACCCTGGCGCTGCGGCTGCGGCAGCAGTCGGCCAGCGGGGCCGCGGTCGCGAAGCTGCTGCGCGAGCACCCGCTGGCCGGCAGGGTCCGGTGGGCCGGTGACAGCGAACTGGCCGCCCGGCAGATGCGCATCATTCCCGGTCTGGTCTCGTTCGAGCTGCCCTCGGCCGAGCACGTGGCGGCCTTCCTGCGCGCGTCGGCGCTGGTCGCCGCGGCCACCAGCTTCGGCGGCCTGCACTCCAGCGCCGACCGCCGCCACCAGTGGGGTGACAGCGTCCCGCCCGGCTTCGTGCGCTTCTCCTGCGGCGTGGAGGACACCGAGGACCTCCTCGCCGACCTGACCCAGGCCCTGGACACCGCCGCCAAACTCTGACCCCGCGCTCACTCACGCCACCGCGCGGACCGCGCCGGTCGCGGACCGCATCCAGCGCGTCAGGCGCGTGCGGCACGCCTTGATCGTCGGACTTGCCTGGCAATCGTGCGTATCTTGAGGCGGGATACGACCGGTTGCCAGGCAAGTCGGTGTATCTAGACGGCGGCGGCCGGGGTCGCGGCCGGGACGGCCGGGGTGGGGCCGGGTTCGGTCGCGGCGAGGGCCAGGATGTGGCGGCGGACGATCAGCAGCGGGATGATGCCGAACAGGCCGAACGAGATGTCGATCGGGATCCACCACCAGGGCAGGCCGCGGATCGGGGCGGCGATCAGCGCCAGCGGGACCACCGCGACGCAGCAGAGCATGCCCCAGTGGATCACCCAGAGGTTGCGGACCGGGTCGCGCAGCGGGCCGTAGAAGGCCATCGCGATCACCAGGTGGGCGAAGGCCAGCCAGTCCGTGCCGTACGCCAGGAACGGGAAGTCCCGGTCGGCGGTCTCGACGCCGACGCGGACCGTGCCGATGAAGTCGACCAGCGCGCCCGGAGCGGGCACCCAGTCCTCGTGCAGCAGCCCGTCCACTAAGCGCAGCTCGGTGAGCAGGGGGAAGGCGGTCACGCCGCTGAGCACGAGGCCGATGATGAAGAAGACGATCCATTGCCGGATGCGCCGCAGGCGCGCCTGAGGGGTCACGCTCCGAGAGGGTAGTGCCACCCTGGGGTGCCGTGCGACGTGCTCTTCACCGGATCACCACAACGCACGGTAGGGTCAGCCGCGTGAGTGAAAGCAGCCAGCGTAAGACCCGTGTCGCCGTCGTCTTCGGCGGTCGCAGCACCGAGCACGCCATCTCCTGCGTCAGCGCCGGCAGCATCCTGGCCGCGCTCGACCCGGCCGAGTTCGAGGTCGTGCCGGTCGGCATCACGAAGGAGGGCCGCTGGGTGCTCACCTCGGGCGACCCGGCGCAGCTCGCCATCTCCGGTCGCAGCCTGCCCGAGATCACCGCCGCCTCCGGGCAGGCCATCGTGCTGCCCGCCGACCCGACCAGCCACGAGCTGGTCGTGCTGGAGCCGGCCGAGGGCGCCGCCGCGCTGGCCGGGGTCGACGTGGTCTTCCCGGCCCTGCACGGCGCGTACGGCGAGGACGGCACCATCCAGGGGCTGCTGGAGATGGCGGGCATCCCGTACGTCGGGGCCAACGTGTTCGCCTCCGCGGCCGCCATGGACAAGGAGTTCACCAAGAAGCTCGCCGCCGCCGAGGGCATCCCGATCGGGCCTTACACGGTGCTGCGCAACGGCCAGGAGCTCAGCGAGGCCGACAAGGACCGGCTGGGCCTGCCGGTGTTCGTCAAGCCGTCGCGGGCCGGGTCCTCGTTCGGCATCACCAAGGTGAGCAGCTGGGATCAGCTCGACGCGGCGCTGGCCAAGGCGCGCGCCATCGACCCGAAGGTGCTCGTCGAGGCGGGCATCGTGGGCCGTGAGGTCGAGTGCGGCGTGCTGGAGAACGAGGCGGGCGGCGGGGCTGAGGCCTCCGTGCTGGCCGAGGTGCGGGTGGTCGCCGGCGGGCACGAGTTCTACGACTTCGAGGCGAAGTACCTCGGCGAGGACTGCGAGTACGACCTGCCCGCGAACCTGCCCGCCGAGATCGCCGCCGAGGTGCAGGAGCTGGCGGTGCGTACGTTCACCGCGCTGGACTGCGCGGGCCTGGCCCGGGTCGACTTCTTCGTCACCGACGACCTGAAGGTCTACCTCAACGAGATCAACACCATGCCGGGCTTCACCTCGAGCAGCATGTTCCCGCGGATGTGGGCGGCCAGCGGCCTCGACTACCCGAAGCTCGTCTCCCGCCTGATCCGCACCGCCCAGCGCCGCGGCACCGGCCTGCACTAGAGCAGCGGGTCAGGCGCGGTTGCCGCAGCCCACGGGGATGCGCTCGGCGTGCGGCACGGTGGCTATCAGCGTCTTGGAGAAGTTGATCAGCAACTGCTCGTTGTGCTCCGCCGGGACGGTGACCCGCACGGGCACCTCGCGGTCGACCGTCGTCCACGCGCCGCCGCCCTTGTGCCAGCAGACACCGTCCAGGGTGTACACGTCGTCGGTGGGCGGGTAGCTCGGCGTCGGGCCCCCGCACGCCACGGTCAGCGCCGGCTCGCCGTACGCCGCGTTCTGCTCGTGGCCCGCCGTGACCTCGCGGCGCGGCAGGTCGCGCACCTGGTCGGGCAGCTGCGACAGCAGCGCGCGGCACACCGTGGCCTGCCGCTCGTTCAGGGCGGGGGCGGCCATCGTCACCGGCGTGGTCGGCATCACCTGCGGCCCGGCCGCAGTGCTGGGCGCCGGTGCGGGCTCCGTCGGCGGGCGCATGGCCTGGAAGAAGCCGAACCCGGCGAGCAGCGCGAGCGGCAGGGCGACCACGGTCGCGATCGTCTTGGGAGACGTTCGGCCCGACCGTGCCGTCTGGTCGTTGTTCATAGGTGGATGATGGGGCACGTCAGGGTGCGGGTGATGTTGGGTATCAACTGGATCTGTGACAGCACCAGTTTGCCGAGCTCGTCGACGGTGTGCGCCTCGACCATCGCGATCACGTCGTAGGGGCCGGTCACCGCGTCCACCCGGGTGACACCCTGGATCTCGCCGATGGCCGCGGAGACGTCGACGGACTTGCCGACCGACGTCTGAATCAGGATGTAAGCGTGTACCACGGACGACTCCTTCACACGTGCCGCCTGTGAAAGTACCTCACTGAGGGTGCACAGGCTGCGGCAGGAGGCGCAAGGGTGAGGAAGGAAGCCAATTTGAGCCGGCGCAGCGGGGATGAAACATGAGCATCGCGCGGACGGGTGAGTTCGGGCTGATCGAGCGGGTGGTCGCGCGACTGGGCACCGGACCTGCCACGATCATCGGTCCGGGCGATGACGCGGCCGTGGTCATCGCGTCCGACGGGCGGGTCGTCGCCTCCACGGACGTGCTCGTCGAGGGACGGCACTTCCGGCGGGACTGGGCCGAGGCCGAGGACATCGGCCGTCGTGCGGCCGCGGCCAACCTCGCCGACATCGCCGCGATGGGCGCCACCGCCACGGCGCTGCTGGTGGGCCTGTGCGCCCCACCGGACCTGGACGTGGCCTGGGCCGAGCAGCTCTCCGACGGGCTGGCCATGGAGGCCGCGCTGGTCGGCGCGAGCGTCGTCGGCGGGGACATGACCGCCAGCCCCACGCTGACCATCGCGGTGACCGCCCTCGGCGACCTGCACGGGCTGCCGCCGGTGCTGCGCTCGGGCGCGCGGGTCGGTGACGTGGTGGCGCTGGCGGGGCGGGTCGGCTTCGCGGCAGCCGGGTACACGGTGCTGTCACGCGGCTTCCGGACCCCGAAGATCCTGGTCGAGGCGTACCGTCGGCCGCTGGTGCCGTACGCGCTCGGCCCGGCGGCGGGCCGGGCCGGGGCGACCTCGATGATCGACGTGTCGGACGGGCTCATCGCCGACCTCGGGCACATCGCGCACGCCAGCAAGGTCGGCGTCAACCTGCACCGCAGCGCCTTCAAGGTGCCCGAGCAGATGCGCGACGCGGCGCTCGCGCTGGGCGTGGACCCGTACCAGTGGCTGCTGGCCGGTGGCGACGATCACGCGCTGGCGGCGACGTTCCCGGTGGACGTGGCGCTGCCGGAGGGCTGGCAGGTGATCGGCGAGGTGATCGAGGGCAGCACGGTCACGCTGGACAACCGGCCTTGGTACGGCCCGAAGGGGTGGGACCACTTCCGGGCATAGCGGGCATGCGCAGTATCCTCTGCGCCGTGACCGAGATAGAGATCAAAGCGACCCGCTACGGCGGGTCGGTCGCCCGAAAGCTGATCGCCGAACTCATGGCCGACCTGGCCGAACGTTACGGCGACTCCGACGCGACCCCGATCGAGGCCGTCGAGTTCGACCCGCCGGACGGCGGCTTCTTCGTGGCGTACCTCGACGGCTCGCCGGTCGGCTGCGGCGGCTGGCGCAGCTGGGCGGGCTCGGAGGAGATCGCCGAGATCAAGCGCGTCTACACCTCGGCCGCGGTGCGGGGCAAGGGCGTGGGCAGGGCGATCATGACGGCGCTGGAGTCCGATGCCCGCTCGCACGGCCGGGTCCGCGCGATCCTCGAAACCGGCACCGCCCAGCCCGAGGCCATCGCGCTGTACCACGCCATCGGCTACCAACTGATCAAGAACTTCGGCCACTACCGCGACGAGCCCGGCTGCCGCTCCTTCGGCCGCGACCTCTGACCAACCCCCGACCCCCGACCCCCACCCGCCCCACCCGCCGTCCACGCCCGGCCGGCCCCTTCCGGGCCGCAACTCTTAAACACTCGCGCCTTCACTCCGCTCGTGAAGGCGCAGGTCTTTAAGAGTTGCGCCAGGTGGGGGTGGGGGCGGGGCGGGGTGGTGGGGGTGCAGGGCACGGCAAAGGCCGCCGAGCGGAGCTCGGCGGCCTTTTGAAGTCTCGCGTCAGGCGCGGGTGACCTTGCCGGCCTTCAGGCACGAGGTGCACGCCTGAACCTTGCGGGAGTTGCCGCCACCAGCGGGGGTACGCACCGTCTGGATGTTCGGGTTCCAGCGGCGGTTGGTCTTCTTCTTCGACCAGGGCACGTTGTGACCGAAGCCCGGTCCCTTGCCACAGACGTCGCACACGGCAGCCACGGAAATCTCCTGAGTTCGTCTTGATCAAACAACCCGACCAAGCGTCACTGTGCCGGGAACTTCGCCAGGTTACCTGACTCGCCGGGCACGTGCCCAATCGGGGCGGAGCCGCACGACGGCTTCTGGCGCGTACGACGGCTGACTCACTCTACCGTCCGCCACGCCGACGTGAGAACCGGGTGCGGCACAGATAGGCTGACGCCCGTGCTGGAGGTCCTGGACATCGCGGCGGTACGGCGCTGGAGCTCGCTGGCCGTGGCCGGTTTGAGCAGGCACGAGCGGGCGCTGAACCAGCTGAACGTGTATCCGGTGCCCGACGGCGACACCGGCACCAACCTGCTGCTGACGCTGTCCGCCGCGGAGCAGGCGCTGGCCGGCTCGCTGACCGAAGCGCCGTCGGCGGGGGTGGTGCTGCGCACCATGGCCCGTGGCGCGCTGCTCGGCGCGCGCGGCAACTCCGGCGTCATCAGTGCGCAGTGGCTGGCCGGCCTGGCCGACACCGTGGACGGCGACGGGCTGGCGGCGGCACTGGACGCGGCTGCCAAGTCGGCGTACGCCGCGGTGGCGAGGCCGGTGGAGGGCACGATCCTCACCGTGGCCCGAGCGGCTGCCGAGGCGGCCGATCAAGGCTCCGACGAGCCGTCGGCGGTACGCGCAGCGGTGCTGGGCGCGCGGGAGGCGCTGGCCCGCACGCCGGAGCAGCTGCCGGTGCTGGCCGCGGCCGGGGTGGTGGACGCGGGCGGGCAGGGTCTGGTGCTGCTGCTGGAGGCGCTGCTGGAGGCGCTGACCGGCGAGCACGACGAGAGCGAGGTCGACGGCGCGGCGGTGGGCGACGGCGACCACGGGCATGACCATGATCATGCCGGGCACGGCCACGGGGCGGGGCGGGCGGCGCTGACTTACCGCGGGCCCGCGTACGAGGTGCAGTTCCTGCTCGACACGGGCGCCGCGGAGATCGCGGAGCTGCGGGGCGCGCTGGACCGGTTGGGGGACTCCCTGGTCATCGTCGGCGGCGCGCCGACCTGGCGGGTGCACGTGCACGTGGACGACGCGGGCGCGGCGCTGGAGGCGGGGCTCGCGGCCGGGCGGCCGTACCAGATCCAGGTCACCCACCTGACCAGCTCGACCGCCGACGGCGCGCCCCGGCGGCCCGACCCGACGGCCCGGGCTGTGGTCGTCACCGCGGCCGGTGACGGCATCGAGGAGCTGCTCATCGCCGAGGGCGCGGTGGCCATCGGCGGCAACCCGTCCACCGCGGAGGTGCTGGACGCGATCCTCGCCACCGGCGCGGGCCGGGTGGCGGTGCTGCCCACCGACTCCAACCTGCGCGCGGTGTGCCAGGCCGCGGCCGAGGAGGCATTCGGCGAGGGCGTGAAGGTGCGCGTGGTGCCCACCCGCTCGCCGGTGCAGGCCCTGGCCGCGCTGGCGGTGCGCGACCACGCCCGCCGCTTCGAGGACGACGTGATCGCGATGGCCGAGGCGGCCGGCGCGTGCCGCTCGGCGGAGGTCACCACGGCCAGCCGGGAGGCGCTGACGGTGGCCGGGCGCTGCCGCCCCGGGGACGTCATCGCCCTGGTCGAGGGCGAGGTCAACCTCATCGGCGACGACCTGCACACGGTGTGCTGCGGGCTGCTGGACCGGATGCTGGCCAGCGGCGGCGAGCTGGTGACCCTGCTCACCGGCGCGCAGGCCCCGGACGGCCTGGTCGAGGCGCTGACCGCGCACGTGGCGACGCGCTGGCCGTTCGTCGAGGTGCACGCGTACGCGGGTGGCCAGCCGCACTACCCGCTGCTGGTGGGCGTCGAGTGAGCGGGCGGGCTGTCGGGGGGCCGCGGGAGGATCGGGTATGACCTCCGCGGACGTGGACACCGACCTGGGCAAGCTGGTCGGGGAGAAGACCGCCAAGGCGCTGAAGACGCACCTCGACCTGTACACCGCCGGTGACCTGCTGTATCACGTGCCCCGGCGCTACGACCAGCGCGGCGAGCACACCGACATGCGCACGCTGGAGATCGGCGAAGAGGTCACCGTGCTGGCCCAGGTGCTCCGCACGACGACCCGGCCGATGCGGCAGCGGCGCGGCAGCATGCTGGAGGTCGTCGTCGGCGACGGCGCGGGCGGGCAGCTCGTGCTGACGTACTTCCAGCAGGCCTGGCGCGAGCGCGACCTGCGTCCCGGGCGCTGGGGCCTGTTCGCGGGCAAGGTCAGCGACTTCCGCGGCCGCCGCCAGCTCAACAGCCCCGAGTACGTGCTGCTCGACCAGGGCGCCGCCGACGGCGAGGTGGCCGCCGAGGTGGAGGAGTTCGCCGGGGCGCTGATCCCGGTGTACCCGGCTGCCGCGGCCGTGCCGACCTGGGTGATCGCCCGCTGCGTACGGGTGGTGCTGGACACGATCACGATGCCGCCGGACGCCATGCCGTCCCGCATCCGCGCGGAACGCAAGCTGCTCGACCTGGACACGGCGCTGCGCGAGATCCACCGCCCGTCGTCGAAGGAGATGCTCTACATCGCCAAGCGCCGGCTCGCCTGGGACGAGGCGTTCGCGGTGCAGCTGACGCTGGTCCGGCGTAAGCGGGAGGCGGCGGCGTGGCCCGCCAGGCCACGGCCACGCCGCGACGACGGCCTGCTCGGCGGGTTCGACGAGACGCTGCCCTTCACGCTCACCGACGGGCAGCTCGCGGTCGGCGAGGAGATCGCCGCCGACCTGTCCGTGCCGCACCCCATGCACCGGCTGCTGCAGGGCGAGGTCGGCGCGGGCAAGACGCTCGTCGCGCTGCGGGCCATGCTGCAGGTGGTCGACGCGGGCGGGCAGGCTGCGCTGCTGGCCCCGACCGAGGTGCTGGCGACCCAGCACCACCGGGGCATCAGCCGGATGCTCGGCCCCGCCGGGCGCGCCGACGAGCTCGACGGCGACCCGAACGGCACCCAGGTCGCGCTGGTCACCGGCTCACAGGGGGCGGCCGCGCGGCGCAAGGTGCTGGCCAAGGTCGCCGACGGCAGCGCCGGGCTGGTCATCGGCACGCACGCGCTGCTCTACGAGGGCGTCGACTTCCAGGACCTGGGCCTGGTCGTGGTCGACGAGCAGCACCGCTTCGGGGTGGAACAGCGCGACGCGCTGCGGGCCAAGGCCGAGCAGCCGCCGCACGTGCTGGTGATGACGGCCACCCCGATCCCGCGCACGGTCGCCATGACCGTCTACGGCGACCTGGAGGTGTCGACGCTGTCGCAGCTGCCCGGCGGGCGCTCGCCGATCGCCTCGCACGTGGTGCCGGTCGCCGAGAAGCCCGCGTTCCTGGAGCGGGCGTGGCGGCGCGTGGTCGAAGAGGTACAGCAGGGCCATCAGGCGTACGTCGTCTGCCCGCGCATCGGTGACAACGCCACCGACGACGACACCCCGCCGCCCGACGACGCCGTCGAGGACGAGCGCCGCCCGCCGGTGGCGGTGCTGGACGTCGCCCCGCTGCTGGCCGAGGGCCCGCTGCGCGGGCTGCGGATCGGGGTGCTGCACGGCAAGCTGCCCGCCGACGAGAAGGACGCGATCATGCGCTCGTTCTCGGCCGGGCAGCTCGACGTGCTGGTCGCCACGACGGTGATCGAGGTCGGGGTGGACGTGCCCAACGCCACC
The DNA here is from genome assembly GCF_009720385.1 of Catellatospora vulcania. Taxonomy (GTDB): domain Bacteria; phylum Actinomycetota; class Actinomycetes; order Mycobacteriales; family Micromonosporaceae; genus Catellatospora; species Catellatospora vulcania. Next base: position 298,092 of record NZ_WARX01000001.1, read on the forward strand.
GCGATGGTCATCCTCGACGCGGACCGGTTCGGCGTATCGCAGCTGCACCAGCTGCGCGGCCGGGTCGGCCGGGGCAGCGCGCCGGGCCTGTGCCTGCTGGTCACCGAGGCCGTGGCGGGCACCCCGGCCCGCGAGCGCCTGGACGCGGTCGCCTCCACCCTGGACGGCTTCCGCTTGGCGGAGCTGGACCTGGAGCAGCGGCGCGAGGGCGACGTGCTGGGCGCGGCCCAGTCCGGCCGGCGCTCGCACCTGCGGCTGCTGTCGCTGCTGCGCGACCGGGAACTGATCGGCGAGGCCCGTGCCGAGGCGGAGGCGCTGCTCACCGGCGACCCGGACCTGTCCGCCCACCCGCTGCTCGCCGCCCAGATCACCCGCCTCGTCGACGACGACCGCGCCGAATACCTCCAAAAGGGCTGACCCGCCCTCCCCGGCCTTCGGCCGGGCCACGCCTCCCACCTGCCGCAACTCTTAAAGAGTCGCGGCATCCCGGCGCTACTGAAGCTGCAACTCCTTAAGAGTTGCGACAGGAAAAGGGCGGGTCCGGAACGGACCCGCCCTTTTTCAGGTGCTCAGTGTGGTCAGACCTCGGTGAGGTTCAGACGGCGGCGGCGGGCCAGCATGAAGACCGCGAAGCCGACGGCGACCAGGAGCAGGCCGGCGACCACGAAGATCGTGACGTTGGCGCCGGTCTTGGGCAGGGTCGGCGGGGCCGACGGGGAGGCCGACGGCGTCGGCGACGGGCACTCCTTGGCCTCGGCCTGGTACTCGTCGATCTTGACGCCGTTCTCGTACACCTCGATCGCCGTGGCGGCGGCCTTCGGCACGGTCACCTTCACCGGGTCCTCGCCCGGCTGGATGGTGATCTTCTCGGTGGTGAAGCCGCCCGCGCCCTTGACCTCGAACACGGCCGCCTTGGTGGCGTCCTTGCCGTTCATCAGGGTGACGGTGGCGACACCGGTGCAGTCCGAGGCGAACACGGCCGACGGCTTCGGCGCGTTCTTCACGCAGGTGCCCTCGAAGGCGACCACGCGCGACTGGGTGTCACCCGGCTGGCCGTCCCAGTTAAGGCGGATCTTCAGGCGCACCGCGGTGGCGTTGCCGGGCACCGCCTGGGTGGCCTGGACCGTGCCGCCGCCCGGGATGCTGACGCCCCCGGACAGGCCGACGACGCTGGCCAGATCCGTCAGCGGCTCCCAGTTCTCGGTGCCGAACTCGATCGCCGAGAACTTCGGGTCGTTCGGGTTCTCGGCCTTGTTGATGATCGTGACCTTGGCCGGGTCGGTGTAGTGCTTGTTGATCGCCGACCAGGAGACCTTCCAGTTGCCGGTCTCGGTGTCACACGCGGCCTGACCGGTGAGGTCGGCCTTGTAGTTGCCGCACTCGGCCTTGTTCAGTGCGATGTGGCCCGAGTTGGTCTGCGTGTTGTTGTTGGTCCACTTGCCGAAGACGGTCAGGTCGGCGGTCGTGGTGTCGAGGCTGACGTGCTGCTCGCCGACGAGCTTGCCGAGCTTGCCGTCAGCCTTGCCCGGCAGGGTGGCGCCGTCGACGATGTTCGTGATCGCACTGTCGGGCGACGACTTGTCGTCCACGACGTCGATCACGGCGCTCATCTTGGTGTCCCAGTTCTCGACCGTCCAAGTAATGATCCACTCGTTCGGCGTGCACTTCGCCTTGGCGGTGATCGTGGTGTGGTGCGCCTGGGCGGGGCTTGCCAGAACGGCGACGCCCGCGAGGCCGAGCAGCACACTGCCGGAGTAGGCCGCCAGGCGGCGCAGGAGGGGGCTCTTCACACGTGCTCCAGTTCGGGGTGTGTGGGACGAGGGTGAAGCGTGAAGCGACCGCCTGACCCTAGTGAAGTGCCAACCTGGGCACGAAGTGCTCAGAGAGCAGTTAAAGGAACCGTTGCCGAATCGTTATCGCATTTGCGAGAATGGCTTCCTCGCGGTGGCGCTGCGCGCATGAACAGGTGAACCAGCGTCACCGAGCGGACGACGACCGTCCCCATCCGGCCATGCCGTAGCGTCGAGATCGTGACCAGGATTGTGGCCGGCCGGTACGGCGGGCGCCGACTGCATGCCCCGACCGGCCGCGACACCCGACCCACCTCCGATCGCGTACGCGAGGCGCTGTTCTCGGCCCTGGAGGCGATGACGGACCTGTCCGGCGCGCGGATGCTGGACCTGTTCGCCGGCTCCGGCGCGGTGGGCCTGGAGGCCCTGTCCCGCGGTGCGGCGCACGTGCTGCTGGTGGAGTCCGACGCCAAGGCCGTCCGGGTGATCCGGGAGAACATCGCCACGCTGGGCGCGGGAGCCGTGGCCCGGGTGGCGGCCGGCAAGGCGGCGACGGTGCTGGCGGGCGGCCCGGCCGACGGGGCCTACGACGTCGTCTTCGTCGATCCGCCGTACGCGCTGAGCGAGGAGGACCTCACCGCCGTGCTGTCCGGGCTGGCCGAGCACGGCTGGCTCGCTGACGACGCGGTGCTGGTCGTGGAGCGCTCCAGCCGCTCGCCGGAACCCGGCTGGGTGCAGGGTGTCACTGGCGAGCGCAGCCGCCGCTACGGGGAGACCGCCCTTTGGTACGGTCGCGCCGTTGCGCAGAGTGGCGGAGCGGTCTTACCGGAAGGGTGAGCAGCTAGTGAGGCGTGCGGTCTGTCCCGGGTCTTTCGACCCGGTCACCCGGGGACATCTGGACATCATCGATCGGTCGTCGCGGCTGTTCGACGAAGTGATCATCGCGGTGCTGGTGAACCAGACGAAGCAGGGCCTGTTCTCCATCGCGGAGCGCATCGAGATCCTGCGCGAGGTCACCAAGAACCTGCCCAACGTGCGGGTCGAGTCCTTCCAGGGGCTGCTGGTCGACTACTGCCGGGACAACGACGCCCAGGTCGTGGTCAAGGGCATCCGCGCGGTCAGCGACTTCGACTACGAGCTGCAGATGGCGCAGATGAACATCGGCCTGTCCGGGGTGGAGACCCTGTTCATGCCGACCAACCCGCTGTACTCGTTCGTGGCGTCCAGCCTCGTCAAGGAGATCGCCAAGTGGGGCGGCGAGGTCTCCTCCTTCGTTCCCGAACTGGTGGAACGACGGCTGCTGGAGAAGTTCCGGGACGTCGGAACCGGCTGAACCGCAGGTCCGTCGCGGCGACGCGCCGCAGGGGTCCCCGGTCTGCCGTGCGGGTGGACGGGGGACGCATCATGGTGTGGACAAACAACGCTGGACAAGGAGTGACCGTCGGTGGACCCACTCGACCGTATTGACGACATCATCGCGCTGGTGGAAGCCGCGCGATCGGTGCCGATGTCGCGTAACTGCATGGTCGACCGCGGTGAGCTGATCGGCGCGCTGGACCAGCTCCGGGCAGAGTTGCCCGGCGAGCTGCGGCGATCCGCCGCCCTGCTGGAGGAGCGCGACAAGATCCTCGACTCCGGGCGGCGCGAGGCCGACCGGATCATCCACGAGGGTGAGCAGGAACACGCCCGGCTCGTATCGGTGAACGAGATCACCGTCTCGGCCGAGCACGAGGGCTCGCGCATCGTCGGCGACGCCCGCGCCGAGGCGCAGCGCCTGCGCGACGAGGTCGACGAGTACGTCGACACCGCGCTGGGCAACTTCGAGCAGTTCCTGACGCGTGCGCTGGCCTCCATCGAGCGCGGTCGGGACAAGATGCACGCCCTGCGTGAGATCGGCTCGTTCGTCCCCGGTGACGACGACCGCCCGCTGCCCTTCTGACGAGGGAGCCCGCCGACCGCTCCGGCGGGTCCCGCATGCCGTGGCCGGTTCGACGGGGACCTGCCGCTTCAGGTAATCTTCTACGTCGGCCTGCGATAACGGCCTCCATCTACCTGCTCAGTGAAAGCTCATGCCTGCACACTCGACGAAACACCACCTCGACCCGCGCGCTCCGCTCGTCCTCGACACTCGGGACCTGCCGCGAGGCGCGGGGTCGATGCGTACCATCCAGCGGGTGGTGCCGGCGCCGGCGGAGCTCGGCCTGGCGATGATCGGTGTGCCCGAGGGCGCGGACCTGACGCTGGATCTGCGGCTGGAGTCGGTGTCGGAGGGCGTGCTCGTCTCCGGGACCGTCTCCGGCGAGGTGACGGGCGAATGCGCCCGCTGCCTGGCCGACATCGGCGAGCCGCTGACCGTGAACATCCAGGAGCTCTTCGCTTACGCGGACAGCGCCACGGACGAGACCACGGACGAGCACGAGGTGGGTCGGCTCCAGGACGACATGATCGACCTTGAGCCGACGCTGCGGGACGCGGTGGTGCTGGAGCTGCCGGTCAACCCGCTGTGCCGAGAGGACTGCCCAGGGTTGTGCCCCGATTGCGGGGTGCGCTGGGACGACCTGCCCGAGGGTCACACCCACGAGCAGATCGACCCGCGCTGGGCGAAGTTGAGCAAGCTGACCGGCTCTTCAGGGCCGGACGAGCCGGCCGAGCCGGCGCCCTAGATCGGCTGTCGCCCGCCGCGTTTCGCCGCGACGGGTGCCGAGACCCGGGTACGACGGCTGCGGCCGTACCGAGATAATGGTCGGCGACCGCCGACTACTACTGAGGAGTAAGACAGTGGCAGTCCCGAAGCGCAAGATGTCGCGCAGCAACACCCGTCACCGCCGGGCGCAGTGGAAGGCGACCGCGGTCGCGACCGTGGCCTGCCCGCAGTGCAAGTCGGCCAAGCTGCCGCACGCCGCGTGCAGCGTGTGCGGCACCTACAACGGCCGCCAGGTTCTCGAGGTCTGAGCATCAGGCGATTCCCGGTGGCCCCGGGAACTCTGAATCGTCACGTCGCCGGCTGGTTGTCGCCAGCCGGCGACGTCGCCGTACCTGTGCTGCCCCTCAGCCGCCGGGAGGGGAGTGAATGATGGCCTCGAAGCCGTCCCAGGACGCGCGTGCCGCCGAGCGGTCCGCGGAGGCCGCCGCGGCCGATCTCGCCGCCGCGTTCGGTGTGACGCTCGAACCCGAGCTGCTGGAGCGGGCGCTGACCCACCGCTCGTACGCGTACGAGCACGGCGGGCTGCCCACCAACGAGCGCCTGGAGTTCCTCGGCGACTCGGTGCTGGGCGTGGTCATCACCGCCTCGCTCTACGGGGCGCATCCCGACCTGCCCGAGGGCCGGCTGGCGAAGCTGCGGGCCAGCGTGGTCAACTCGCGCGCCCTGGCCGGGGTGGCCCGTTCGCTGGGCGCCGCGGGCATCGGCCCGCACCTGCTGCTGGGCAAGGGCGAGGAGACCACCGGCGGGCGCGACAAGGAGTCGATCCTCGCCGACACGCTGGAAGCGCTGCTGGGCGCGATCTACCTCGAGCACGGCATGGAGAAGGCCGCCGAGGTGGTCCGTGCGCTGTTCGACCCGCTGATGGCGGAGTCCGCGCGCCGTGGCGCGTCCCTGGACTGGAAGACCAGCCTGCAGGAGCTGACCTCCGCGCACGGCTGGGGCGTGCCCGAGTACGCCATCGAGGAGCAGGGCCCCGACCACGCCAAGATGTTCACCGCCTGGGCGGTCGTCGGCGGCGAGCGTTTCGGCGGCGTCACCGGCCGGACCAAGAAGGACGCCGAGCAGCGCGCCGCCGAGGATGCCTGGCAGGTGCTGTCGCACCGGGCCGTGGACACCTCCCACCCGGAGGCCCGCGAGGCGTGAGCCGCCCGGCACCGACTCCGGCGTCAGAGGTGTTGGTCATGATGTGGGGCGCGCCCGGCACCGGCCGGCGCGCACCTGATCACGGGACGTGGGAAGAGGGCGGGAGCCATGCCGGAGTTGCCTGAGGTCGAGACGGTCCGCAGTGGGCTGGCCCGCTGGGTGGTCGGCCGCACCATCGCCACCGTGGAGGTGCGGCACCCGCGTGCCGTGCGCCGCCACCCGGCCGGGGCGCAGGACTTCGCCGACGTGCTGGCCGGGCGCACGATCACCGAGGCCAAGCGGCGGGGCAAGTATCTGTGGCTGCCGCTGGACAGCGGGGACGCGGTCGTCGGCCACCTCGGCATGTCCGGTCAGCTGCTGGTGCAGCCCGCCGACGCGGTCGAGGAGAAGCACCTGCACATCCGGTTCGACTTCGCCGACGGCGGCCCGCAGCTGCGCTTCGTCGACCAGCGCACCTTCGGCGGTCTGGCCGTCTCGCCGGGCGGTGCGACCTTGCCCGCGGAGATCGCGCACATCGCGCTGGACCCGATGGATCCCACCTTCGTCGAGGCGGACTTCCTGGCCGCGCTGCGGCGCAGGCGCACCGCGGTCAAGCGGGCGCTGCTCGACCAGACGCTCATCTCGGGGGTCGGCAACATCTACGCCGACGAGGCGCTCTGGCGGGCCAAGCTGCACGGCGAGCGGCCCAGTGACGAGCTGACCAGACCCGCCGCGTCGCGGCTGCTCGGGCACGTGCGCGACGTGCTCGGCGAGGCGATCGAGGTCGGCGGGACGACGTTCGACGCGCTGTACGTCAACGTCAACGGCGAGTCGGGCTACTTCGACCGCTCGCTCAACGCGTACGGCCGCGAGGGTGAGCCGTGCAGCCGGTGCGGGTCGCCGATCCGGCGCGAGCAGTTCATGAACCGCTCGTCGTACTCCTGCCCCCGCTGCCAGCCCCGGCCGCGCACGGTGGGCCGGGCCTGACCCGGACAGCGGGTAGGGCGCTCAGCCCGGCGGCCGGTCGGGGGAGTCGGGCACGGTCAGGTCGGCGTGGGCGTGCACGGCGTCGAGCAGCCCTACCGGCAGCGACATCCGGTGTGCCTGGGTGACCAGCTGGTCGACCACGCTGCGCGGCGCGCCGGCGAGCTGGTCCAGCGCGGCCGCGTCGAAGCCCTTGTCCCGGCACAGCCGCAGCCGGTCGGTGAGGATCGGGGCGATCCGGGTGCGCAGCTCGTCCTCGGGCGCGTCCCAGCGGACCCGCCCGGCCTCGTCCGTCAGCTCGGCGGGGAACCGGGCGGCGTCGGGCGAGTCACGTTCGACCGAGGCCAGCGGCAGGTAGCAGACCGCCCGGCGGCGGGCGCGGTGCAGGTCCTCGACGGTGGATGCGGCGGTGGTGAATCCGTCCAGCACGAACACGTCCGCCGCGGACGCCTCCGGCGGCTCGGCCAGTGCCCACTGCCAGCGCAGGAGCTCAGGCACCGCGGCCGGCGGCGGGGCGTCGTACCAGTGCGACGGCCGGGCGGGCGTGGCACAGGCGACGCAGCCCAGCACGACCAGCGCGCTGACCGGCACGCGTACCCCCGCGACGCGCACGGCTAGACCGGCACCGGCACGACCGCGGACGCGCCGTGGATCGAGGCCTCGTGGGTGGCCAGGCCGAACCGGGCGCCGCGGCCGCGCATCAGCTCGTGGCAGGCGGCGATCTGGTCCAGCGGCACCGAGTGCACCAGGTGCGCGTCACCGGGGCGTACGCCGGACTCGGTGCCGTGCCGGTAGCGGTCCCACGGGCCTTCGTAGGTGCACAGCACCGCCCCCAGGCCCCGGTAGATCGAGTCGGTGGGGCGGCCGGGGTTCACCAGGAGCGTGTCGAAGCCGATGCGGCGTGCGGCGCGCACCGCGACGGCGACCGGGCCGATCGAGTACGGGCTGGTCGGCGCCTGGTCGAAGAAGACGCCCCGGACCGGGTAGCCGGCCCAGCGGCCGAGCTCGGCCCGCACCTGCTCGGCGGGGCGCGCGCCGAACGCGAGGTCGACGTAGCCGAGCAGGCCGGCCCCGGCGCGGGCCAGCCGTGTGGTCGCCGCGGTCCAGGTCGGGTCGAGCCCGCTGCCGGGTCCGGCGTCGATGTTGAGCAGGACGGTGGCGCCGACGCCGACGGCCTCGATCGTCGCCCACAGCTCCGGGTTCAGTTGCGGGTGTGCGGGAAGTGGCAGCAGGGGGGTCACGCTCGTACAACGACCGATCTCGGGGTGCCGCGACTGCCCGGAGGTGACTGTCGGCTAGCCGACCGACCCGTGCCGGAACTACTCGCGGCCGAACTCCTGGGTCCAGTACGCCGTGCGGCCCTGGTAGGCCAGTCCGACGCCGCTCGCCCGCGCGGCGCAGTTCATGATGTTGCTGCGGTGACCGGTGCTGCCCATCCAGGCGTCGACGACGGCGTTCGCGGTCGAGTAGCCGTAGGCGATGTTCTCGCCGGCCGCGTGCCGGCGCGGGTAGCCGGCGTCCTCCAACCGGTCGACGAAGCTGCTGCCGTTGCGCCCGGTGTGGCTGAAGTAGTCGTTGCGGGCCATATCGGCGCTGTGCCGCCGGGCCGCGGCGCCCATGCGCGGGTCGCTGCGCAGACGGCGGCAGCCGGCCCGCTCACGCTCGCGGTTGATCAGGGTGGCGACCTGGCCCTCCAGCACCGTGATCCGGTCACTTTCGGGGCTGGTGCGCCCTGTGGTGGCGGCGGTCCGCGGCGCCGCGGGTCGGGACGCCGTTGGGGTGATCCGCGATGACGCAGTGTCACCGGAAAGGGAGACCGGGCTGTCACCCGTACCGGTGACATAGGCGGCGCCGGCAGCGGGCGGATCGCCGGGCGCGGCGGAGGTGGCGGCCGGACGGTTCAGGGCTAGCACGCCCCCGAGCAGGACGGCGACCAGCGCACCCGAGCCGGCGAGCGCGGGCAGCCACTGCAGGGACGCACGATGCCGGCCGGGATAACGGCCACGAAGTGCCACGGTCTGACGCTAGCAAGTCGCGGCGGTTTGTCGGCTCCCGACACCTTCCGTGACATGTGGCGCAGAGCAACTTGACGTCACGGGTCTATCGGCGGAGTATGGATACGTCGCCAGTCGCGCCCGACCGCGCTCGCCAGCCATATCCGGAGAAACATTCCGGGTGGCACGGGCCGGGAGCCGCGAATAACTGGGCGCGCGTTTGGCCGGCGAACCGGCAGCGCTTCACAAGGAGACGATATGGCGAAGGCCCTCTATGGCCACGTCACCGCTGCGCCTGATCGGCGTATGCTCGACGAGGTCACCCGGTTGCGTGCCACGGTGCGGGCACTGGAGTTCGAGGTAACCCGGTTGCGTGCGGAGAATGATCGGCTGGCGGCTGCGGCTGCCGAGGCCGATGAGTTCTTCCGGATCGCCGAACCGGCTCTCACCTGAACGATTCCCGCGTCAGCGGGACCGTGGTCGACCCCTTGATTGCGGGTCGCCACAGTGCACCAGTCCTTATGCGCGCCTCCACTCCTGTGGTGGCGCGCTTTTTCATGCCCCACCGTTCCCGCCCGTCTCGTGAGCCTTTTTCGCGCCCGGGACGGTTTAACCGTCGGGCAGGGTAGGGCATACGACTGCGGCGGCAACGGCGGCGCGTCCGGAGGCCGATCTCCTCGCCGGGTACCCTGCAGCTTTGACCAGATAGCATGTGCCACCCGCCGACCGGCGGGATCGCTGATGATCATTTTCGGAGCGCCGTGCACCTCAAGAGCCTGACGGTGAAGGGCTTCAAGTCCTTCGCCTCCGCGACCACGCTTCGGCTGGAGCCGGGCATCACCTGCGTGGTGGGCCCCAACGGCTCCGGCAAGTCCAACGTGGTGGACGCGATCTCCTGGGTGCTCGGCGAGCAGGGCGCGAAGGCGCTGCGCGGCGGCAAGATGGAGGACGTGATCTTCGCCGGCACGTCCGGCCGGCAGCCGCTGGGGCGCGCCGAGGTCACCCTCACCATCGACAACGCCGACGGCGCGCTGCCGATCGACTACACCGAGGTCTCGATCACCCGCCGGATGTTCCGCTCCGGCGAGAGCGAGTACGAGATCAACGGTGACGCCTGCCGCCTGATGGACATCCAGGAGCTGCTGTCCGACTCCGGCATCGGCCGGGAGATGCACGTCATCGTCGGCCAGGGCCAGCTCGACGCGGTGCTGCACGCCAAGCCCGAGGACCGGCGCGCGTTCATCGAGGAGGCCGCGGGCGTCCTCAAGCACCGCAAGCGCAAGGAGAAGGCGCTGCGCAAGCTGGACGCGATGCAGGCCAACCTGAACCGCGTCACCGACCTCACCGACGAGCTGCGCCGCCAGCTCAAGCCGCTGGGCCGGCAGGCCGAGGTGGCCCGCCGCGCCGCGACCATCCAGTCCGACCTGCGCGACGCCCGGCTGCGGCTGCTCGCCGACGACCTGTACACGCTGCGCACGACCCTGGACAAGGAGGTCGCCGACGAGGCGGCCCTGCGCACCAAGCGCGAGCTGGTCGAGGAGGAGTACGAGCAGGTCCAGCTGCGGCTGTCGGCGCTGGAGACGGCGCACGCCGCCGACGCGCCCGCGCTGACCCAGGCCCAGGACGTCTGGTACCAGCTCTCCGCGCTGCAGGAGCGCTTCCGCTCCACCGCCCAGCTGGCCGCCGAGCGGCACCGCCACCTGGCCGCGCCGACCGAGGAGGAGCGGTCCGGCCGCGACCCGGAGCGGCTGGAAGCCGAGGCCGAGGCGGTCCGCGAGCAGGAGGAGGCGCTGCGCGAGGCGCTCACCGACGACCAGGTGCGCCTGGCCGAGGCCGTCGAACGCCGCCAGGAGCTGGAGCGCCAGCTCGCCGGGGCGGAGCGGGCGCTGGTCGTCGCCGTGAAGGCGATCGCGGACCGGCGCGAGGGCATGGCCAAGCTGTCCGGCCAGGTCAACGCCGCGCGTACGCGTACCGCGACAGCCTCCGAGGAGATCGAGCGCCTGTCCACGGCGTACGGCGACGCCGCGATGCGCGCCGAGGCAGCCCAGGAGCAGGTCGACGCGGTCGCCGAGCAGACCTCCGACGCCGACCGCGACAACGCCGACCTGGACACCGCCCACGCCCTCGCGGTCGCCGCGTACGACGAGGCCAACGCGGCGGTCAAGCGGGCGTCCGACGCCGAACGCGCCGCCGAGAAGGAGGCCACCGGCTGGAAGGCCCGCGAGGAGGCGCTCGCGCTCGGCCTCAACCGCAAGGACGGGGCCGGCGCGCTACTGGCCCGCGGCGGCGAGGTGCCCGGCCTGCTGGGCAGCGTCGCGTCGCTGCTGGCCGTCGAGCCCGGCTGCGAGGCGGCGCTGGCCGCGGCGCTGGGCGCGCTGGCCGACGCGGTCGCGGTGTCCGGCGTCGACGAGGCGGCCGAGGCGATGCGGCTGCTCAAGATCCAGGACGCGGGCCGGGCGGCGCTGCTGATCGGCACGCCCACCCCGCAGTCCCGCCCCGACGTGGCCCTGCCGCCCGGCGCTCGCTGGGTGCTGGACGTGGTGCGCTGCGCCGACACCATCCGCCCCGCGATCACGGTCGCGCTGCGTGACGTGGTCCTGGTCACCGACCTGCGGGCCGCGTCGGCGCTGGTCGCGGCACACCCGGCGCTGCGCGCGGTGACCGCCGAGGGCGACCTGGTCGGCGCGTTCTCCGGAGCCGGCGGCTCGGCGAAGGCCCCCAGCTACATCGAGGTCCAGGCGGCCGTCGACGAGGCCCGCGCCAAACGCGCCGCGGCCGAGGAGTCGATCGCCGTGCTGCGCGAGGAGATCGCCGAGGCCCGCGAAGTCGCGACCGAACGCAAGCGCGACGTGGACTCCGCCGCCGCGGCCAAGCGCGCCGCCGAGGGCGAGCGCAACGCCGCCGCCCGTCGCCTGGCCGAGGTCGGCGCCGCGGCCCGCTCGGCCCAGGCCGAGGCGCAGCGCCTGGCCGCCTCCCGGGACAAGGCCGTCGCCGCCCGCGAGCAGGATCTGGAGCACCTGACCGAGCTCGAAGAGCGGCTGATGGCCGCCGAGGCGGTGCCGGTCGACGAGGACCCGTCCACCGCCGAGCGCGACCAGCTCGCGGCGCTGGTGCCGCAGGCCCGCCAGAACGAGGTCGAGGTCCGCCTCGCGGTGCGCACCGCCGAGGAGCGCGTCTCGCAGATCGCGGGCCGCGCCGACTCGCTGCTGCGCCAGGCCGCCGCCGAGCGTGCCGCCCGGGAGCGGGCCGCCGCCCGCCGGGCCGCCCGCGAGCGCGGGGCGGCCGTCGCCAAGGCCGTCGAATCCGGCACCCGGGAGGTGCTGACCAGGCTGAACGTGGCGCTGGAGGAGGCCGCCGAGCGCCGGGACACGATCGCCGAGGCGCGTACGGCCCGCGAGGCCGAACTGGCCCAGGTGCGCAACGGAGCCAAGCGGCTCGGCGACGACCTGAACCGGCTCACCTCCGAGGTGCACCGCGACGAGGTCGCCCGCGCCGAGCAGCGCATGCGCATCGAGCAGCTGGAGACCCGCGCCGCCGAGGAGTTCTCGCTGGACGTGGAGACCCTGCTCGGCGAGTACGGCCCCGACGTGCCGGTGCCGGTGGTCCTGCTCGGTTCCACCGACTTCGCCGACCCGGAGCCCTACGACCGGGCCATCCAGGAGAAGCGCGCCGCCAAGGCCGAGCGCGACCTGGCCCTGCTCGGCAAGGTCAACCCGCTGGCCCTGGAGGAGTTCGCGGCGCTGGAGGAGCGCTACAAGTTCCTCTCCGACCAGCTCGAAGACCTCAAGGCGACGCGCAAGGACCTGCTCACCGTGGTCAAGGACGTCGACGACCGCATCCTGGAGGTGTTCGCGACCGCGTTCGAGGACACCGCCCGCGAGTTCCAGGTGGTCTTCCCGATCCTGTTCCCGGGTGGCGAGGGCCGCCTGGTGCTGACCGACCCGGACAACATGCTCACCACCGGCGTCGAGGTCGAGGCACGCCCGCCGGGCAAGAAGATCAAGCGGCTGTCGCTGCTGTCGGGTGGCGAGCGCTCGCTGACCGCGGTGGCGATGCTGTGCGCGATCTTCCGCGCCCGCCCCAGCCCCTTCTACATCATGGACGAGGTGGAGGCGGCGCTCGACGACGTCAACCTCGGCCGACTGATCACCCTGTTCCAGGAGCTGCGCTCGCGCAGCCAGCTGATCATCATCACGCACCAGAAGCGCACCATGGAGGTCGCCGACGCCCTGTACGGCGTGACCATGCGCAACGGTGTCACCGAGGTGATCAGCCAGCGGCTGAAGGGCGAGTCCGAATGAGGCGCAGGCCGGCCGAGGCCCTGCTGATCGACTTCGACGGGGTGCTGCGCCACTTCGACTCCTCGGTGTACGGCGACTTCGAGTCCCGGCACGGCGTCGCGCCCGCGAAGCTGCTGGAGTCCGGGCTGGAGTGGGCCCGCCAGATTCCGGCGATCACCGGTCACTGGACCCGGCAGCAGTGGCTGGACGAGATCGCCGCGCACACCGGCGCGTCCGCCGCAGCGCTGACCGAGTGGGACGCCTACCGGGGGTACGTCGACGAGACAGTGCTGGCGTTCGTACGCGAGGTGCGCGCCTCCGGCCGCAAGGTGGGCCTGGGCACCAACGCCACCGACGACCTGCACGACGACCTGGCGCTGTTCGGCCTCAAGGACGACTTCGACGCGATCGTCTCCTCGGCGGAGCTGGGCGTGCACAAGCCGTCGAAGGAGTTCTTCAAGGCCGCCTGCCTGGCCCTGGATACCCCCGCCGACCGCTGCCTGTTCATCGACGACGTCGACCGCAACATCCGCGGCGCCCGCGTCGCGGGCCTGTCCGCCCTCCGCTGGACCAGCCCCGCCGACCTCACCTACGCCCGCGCCGCCCTCGGCCTCTGACCCTCCCGCCGCCCTCCCGCCGCCCGCCGGCCCGCCCTCCCGCCGCCCGCCGGCGGCCCCCCCGTCGGCCGCAACTCTTAAAGACTTGCGGCCTTTCGGCTGCCCGTTGACCGCAACTTTTTAAGAGTTGCGGCGAGGGCGGGCGGGGCGCGTGGCGCGGGGCGCGCGGCGCGGGGCGCGCGGGGCGGGGCGCGCGGGGCGGGGCGGGGTGTCCGGCGGGTGGGCGGGGGTGTGAAAGTTTCTCTCGGGATGTGGAATCGGTAAGGGGCGGTGACAACCGGATCTCCGGGCTGCGCGTGACTACTACCGGACCTTGACGATCTCCAGGGCCGCCTCGCGTGCAGAGAGCGGTTTCCGGCGGGGAGCGCGGGGGTGCATGACCCGAATCGGCGAGGGGAGCGCGGCGATGTCGTCGTCGCTGGAAGTGGACCGCGTGACGGTGGAGTACACCGCCGGAGCGCCGGTGCTGCGTGACGTGTCCGTGACGGCCATGGCCGGACGCATGCTCGCGGTGACCGGCCCGTCGGGAGCGGGCAAGACGACGCTGCTGCGGGCCATGGCGGGGGTGCTGCGCCCGGTCAGCGGTGCGGTGGCGGTGGACGGCCTGGCGCTGCGCGACCGTGACGACGCCGTGTCGCGCCGGGTGGTGCTGATCCCGCAGGACAACGGCCTCGCCACCATCCTCACCGCGGGCGAGAACGTGCAGGTCGTGCTCGTGGCCAACGGGTTCACCCCGGAGGACGCCCGCCGCGCGACGGCCGAGTCGCTGGAGCACGTCGGCCTGTCCGCGCAGGCCGGGCAGCTGGTCGAGGAGCTTTCCGGCGGCCAGCAGCAGCGTACGGCGATCGCCCGCGGCCTGGCCCTGTCCGGCGCGGTGCTGCTGGCCGACGAGGTCACCAGCGAGCTCGACGCCGCCAACCGGGCGAAGGTGCTCGACCTGCTGCGCGCCGAGGCGAACCGGGGCGCCTGCGTCGTGCTGGCCACCCACGATCTGGAGGCCGCGGCGGCCTGCGACGCCGAACTTCACCTGCTCGACGGCGCTGCCGAGCTGGTCCGGGCCTGACGGCCACCCGAGCCCACCTTTCGCCGACCGTGGAAGCGCTCCCCGCGCCGTTCCGGCAGCCGGACCCCCCGAAGAGGTAACACATGCTCCGCTTGGTGCTCGGCGTGCTGGGCAGCCGCCGCAGCCAGGTAGTGACCCTGGCCGTGCTGGCTGTGCTGGCGGTCGCCGCCGGGACCGCGGCGCCGCTCTACGCTTCCGCCGCCGACCGCGCCGTGGTCGCCGCGGAGTTGCGCGCCGCCACCCCGGCCGAGCGCGCCATCACCTTCACCGCCGAGATCGCCGCGGCCAGCGGGTACACCTCGCAGCTCGACAGCCTGCGCGGCCAGGTCGCCGAGCGCACCGACGGCAGCGGGCTGACCGAGGTCGTCGCGGTGCACGCCGACGGGCGGGTGCCCGGGGTGTCGCCGGTCGACGCGCCGCTGTCGATGCGGGCCGACGTGTGCGAGCACCTGGTGCTCACCGCCGGGACCTGCCCGGCCGCCGCGGGCGAGGTGGCGATCAGCGAACCCACCGCGCAGCGGCTCGGCCTGAGCACCGGCGGCGAGTTCGTCTACGAGGCCCACCGGGCTCCGGAGAAGGTGACGCTGCGTGTGGTCGCCGTGTACGACCCGACGGGCCCGCTGTCCACGGGCGACCCGTACTGGGCCGGGCGGGCCGACTTCACGCCGCGGCCGCAGCGGGCGGGCAACCCGCTGTTCGTGGCCGCGCCGACGGTGGCGGCCCTGAACGCGAGCACGCTGGTCGCGACCGTGGACATGATCGCCGGGGACGAGACCTTCACGGCCGGAAACCTCGACGGGCTGACCGAGGTGGTCAAGCCCGGCCTGGGACTGGTCGGCGTACGGATCGACAACGGGCTGCCGCGGCTGCTGCAGCGCATCGAGGACACCCGCGAGGTGCTGAGCCTCGCCGCGCCGCTCGGCGCGGTGCAGCTGCTCGTCGTGTGCTGGTTCGTGCTGCTGATGGCGATCGGCTACACGGCGTCGGAGCGGCGCAGCGAGCTGGCGCTGGGCCTGCTGCGCGGGGTGCCGCCCCGGCACCGGGCGCTGCTGGCGCTGGGCCCGACCGCGCTCGTGCTGCTGGTCGCCGCGCCGTTCGGGGTGCTGCTGGGCTGGCTGCTGGTGCGCCTGCTGACCTGGGCGACGTTCGCGCGGGCACAGGACGTCGTGCTCGACCGCGGAGCGCTGCTGGCGGCCGGCGGCACGCTGCTCGTCGTCATGATCAGCGCGGCGATCGCCGAACGCCGGGTGTTCTCCGGCTCGCTCATGGAAGGGCTGCGGCAGGTGCCGACCCGGCGACGGCGACGGGTCGGGCTGGTCGAGCTGGCGGTGGCGGTGGTCGCGCTAGCCGCGATCGGGCAGTCGTACGCCTCCGACAGCCAGGAGGGCGGGCTGCCGCTGCTCGCGCCGCTGCTGCTGGCGATCGTGGTCGGGCTGCTCACCGCCCGGGTGGTGCGCTCCGCGGCGACCCGGTTCGGCGCGTCCCGCCTGCACCGCGGCAAGCTCGCGCACGGGCTCGCCGCGCTCCAGGTGGCCCGCCGTCCGGGCGCGGACCGCCTGGTCGCGCTGACCGTCGTGGCGGTGGCGCTGGTCGGGTACACGGTGAGCGCCTGGGACGTGGCCGCGGGCGCGGCGCAGGAACGGGCCGAGCTGGCGCTGGGCGCGCCGCGGGCGCTGACCGTGTACGCGCAGTCGCGTACCGCGCTGCTGACGGCGGTCGCCAAGGCCGACCCGGCGGGGGCCTGGGCGATGGCGGTGACCCGCCAGGACGACCCGGACATGACGCTGCTGGGGGTGGACAGCACGCGGCTGGCCGCCGTCGCGCTGTGGCCCGACGACGCGACCGTGTCCGCGGCCGACACGGCACGGCTCCTGCGCGCCCCCGCGGGCGACCCGGTGATCGTGGCCGGTGCCGCCCTGGAGTTCGAGGTGAGCACCACCGCGGACTTCGGCGGCCCCATGCGGCTTACCGCCGCCCTGGTCGGGCCGGACGGGGCGCCGGTCACCGGCGTGGTCGAGATCGTGCGGTCGGCAGAACACGCGCTGTACCGGCTGGATCTGCCGGCGTGTGCGGTAGCCCCCGGATGCCGGCTGTTCTGGCTGAGCTTCCCCTCCTCGCCCGACGGTTTCGGGCTGCACCGCCTGCGCCAGCTCGGCCCGGACCGCACCCTGCTGGAAGGCCGGGCCATCGGCGCGGCGTCGCGGTGGCGGCCAGAGCTGGGCGCCGAGCGCGAGGTCACGGTGCTCAGCTCCGACGACGCGGTGGGCCTGCGCTACGTGCCCAGCGACCCGCGCCAGATCAGCACCGACATCAGGCTGTACGTCTCCGACGCGCCCGTGCCGCTGCCGGTGGTCGCGGCCGGGCCGCCGTGGCTGGCGCACACCGGCGAGCTGTCCGAGATCGAGCCACTGCAGGCGCTGCCGCGGCCGGTGGACCTGCGCTGGTTGTCGCCGGTGCTGCCGGGTGCGGGCGACGCCGGGGCGCTGTTCGACCTGCAGACCGCCGACCGGCTCAGCGGCAGCCGGGACAACGCGATCCAGTTGCAGGTGTGGCTCAACGAGAACGCCCCCGCCGACGCCGTGGCCCGGCTGCGCGCGGCGGGCCTGGTGCCGGTACGCGACGAGGTCGTGGCCGAGCGCGTCGACCGCTACCGCGAGCAGGGGGCCGGGCTGGCGCTGCGGCTGCACCTGGCCGCGGCGGTGCTCAGCGTGCTGCTGGTGGCGCTGGCCGTGCTCGTGCTCGCGGCGACGGACCGCCGTAACCGGTCGGCCGAGCTGGCTGCCCTGCGTACGCAGGGACTGCCCGCCGGTGCGGCCGCCCGTGCGGGCCGCCTGGGCAACCTCGCCATGATCGCGATCGCCGCGCCGGTGGGCGCGCTGACCGCCGCCGTGGCCTGGGCCGTCAGCGGCCCGGCCCGGCAGATGCTCACCGCCAGCGGAGGACTCGCACCGCCGGCACCGGGCTTGGCGGTGGTCGGAGCAGCGGTCGTCGCGGCCACCGCGGTGCTGCTGGCAGCGGCGCTGACGGCCGGACGCTCGCTGGCGCGGGCCACCGGCCGCCCCGGCAACCAGGAGGGACAGCGATGACGGCGCTGCTGTGGGCGATGGTGCGGGCCCGGCGCGGGCTGGCCGTCATCACCCTGCTGCTGACGGCACTGGCTGCGGCCGCCGCCGCGGCGGGACCGCTCTACCAGGACGCGGCCGCGGTGTCGCTGCGCGGCGTTGAGGTCGCCGCGGCGACCGTCGGCGAACGGGTGGTCACCGCGCAGACTGCGGACGACCCGCGCGGGAGCGGAGAGCAGCCGCTGCGCCCGTACGTGCCGGGCATGCTCACCCTGAGCGGTACCTCGGCGCAGGTCGTCGTCACCGGCGAGCAGGGCGAGGTGGGTGAGCAGGGCATGTTCCTGGCCACCCGGACCGGGATCTGCGAGCACCTGACGATCGTCCAGGGGCGCTGCGCCACCGGCGAGCGCGAGGTCGTGCTGCGGGTGGACGCCGGTCGTGAACTCAACGCGCCGCCCGGCCGGGACCTGGAGTTCCGTGCGCCGCCGACCGGTTCGCGCGACGAGGAGGAGCCACCTCCGGTGCGTCTGACCGTCGTCGGCTACTACTCGCCGGTCCGGCTCGACGACCCGTACTGGGGCGATCGCGAGATCCTCACCGGCCTGAACCAGCCCGCCGCGTTCGCCACCGAGCGCACCGTGGCGGCCGTCGGCGGC
Source organism: Catellatospora vulcania (assembly GCF_009720385.1). Lineage (GTDB taxonomy): Bacteria > Actinomycetota > Actinomycetes > Mycobacteriales > Micromonosporaceae > Catellatospora > Catellatospora vulcania. Next base: position 316,364 of record NZ_WARX01000001.1, read on the forward strand.
AGCCGGATGCGCATGGTGGACCTCCTGGTCACGCCCGCGGCGTTCGAGGACCTGGACCGGCTGCGTGACGACCTGGGCGACGCCGAGGCGGAACTGGACGCCGGCGGCTTCGGCACCGACAGCGAGCTGAGCAAGCTCATCGGCCGGATCGGCGCCGGCGAGGCGCAGCTCGCGTCGAGCCTGCTGCTGGCGGCCGTGCCGCTGGTGATGCTGTGCTGGCTGGTCCTGTTCATCGCGGTGGCCGGCGGAGTCGAGCAGCGGCGCGGCGAGCTGGGCCTGACCGCGCTGCGCGGCGTGCCCGCCCGCACCCGGTGGTGGCTGGCCACCGCCGAGACGTCCGTCCCGGTGCTGGTCGCGGTGATCCCCGGCTACCTGCTCGGGTACGCGGCGACCGCGCTGCTGGCGGCCGTCGCGCTACCGGGCTCACCGCCGGTGTACCTGAACCCGGCGTCGGCGCTGTACACCGCCATAGCCGTGCTCGGCGCGCTGCTGGCCGGGCTGCTCGCGCAGGTGCGGGCGCTCACCACGCCGGTGCTGGGCCTGCTGCGCCGGGCCCGGGTACGCCGCCGCGGCGGCCTCGTCGGCGGCGTCGAGGCGATGGTCGGCGCGCTCGCGCTGGTCGCCGGCTACCAGGTCGCGGCGGGCGGGGACGCCGGCTCGGGCGGCATCGGGCTGCTCGCGCCGCTGTGCATCGCGCTGGGCCTCGGTCTGGTCGCCGCTCGCGCGATCGGTGTGCCGGCGGAGCGGCTGGGCCGCCGGGCGCTGCGCCGCGGACGGCTGCGGACCGGCCTGGCGGCGCTGACGCTGGCCCGGGGCGGCGGCACGCACTGGGTCGTGGTGCTGCTGACCGTCGTGTTCGGCCTGCTGGGCTTCGCGCTGTCGGCCCGCGACGTGGCAGCCCAGGCCTGGCACGAACGGGCCGAGGTGCAGGTCGGCGCGGCCCGGGTGCTGCGGGTCGAGTCGCTGCCCGCGGCCAGCCTGCTGCACGCGGTGCGCACCGCTGACCCGGACGGCCGGTACGCGATGGCGGCCATGCGGGTGAACGTGAACACCGAGACGAAGCTGCTGGCCGTGGACAGCTCCCGGTTCGCGGCGGTGGCGCTGTGGCCGGACGCGTACGGCGCCACAACACCGGCCGAGGTGGCCCGGCAACTGCGGCCCACCGAGGTCACCCCGCTGGCGCTGACCGCGGCCGAGGTCGAGATCACCGTCACCCTGGACCGGATCGAGCCGGGCGCCAACGCGGGTCTCACCCTGCGCCTGGTGGGCGTCGGGGGCGCCCAGTCGACGGTCCGGGTGGACAAGCTGCGAGCCGGCACGCACGCGTACCGGGTCGCCACACCCGCCTGCGCGGCCGGTCCGTGCCAGGTCCGGCAGCTGTCGGTGGACCTGTTCACCCAGAAGCGCTACCTGATCGACCTGACCATCGGCGACCTGCGCGACGGCACCGGCAAGACCGTGCTGGCCGCTGCCGACCTCGCCGGACATCACTGGCGGCTGCCGCAGACCAGCGCCGCCCGCCCGGTGCCGCAGATGGGCCCCGCCCCCGGTGGCCTGCGGGTATGGGTGGACAGCGTGCTCACGCCCGACATGCGCGCCGCCGCCGACCCGGCACCCGATCCGCTGCCCCTGGTCGCTGCCGGCGACCTGCCGCCCGAGCTGCTCGGGGCGGGCGGCACGGTGCGGGTCCCGATCACGCGGGCGGGCACCCTGCCGCTGGTGCCCCGGCACGGGGCGCAGGGCGCGCTGGTCGATTTGCAGTACGCCGACCTGCGGGTCGGTGGCGAATCGGACGCCCAGGAGGCCGAGGTGTGGCTGTCCGCCGACGCGCCCGCCGACCTGGTCTTTCGACTGGAGGCCAACGGGCTGAAGGTGCTCGGCGAGCGCGACGCGGCCGGGCAGCTGCACCTCTACGAGGAGCAGGCCCCCGCGCTGGCGATGCTGTTCCTGGCCGCGGCCGCGCTCGTCGGCGTGCTCTTCGCCGCGGGCGGCCTGCTGGTCACCGCGGTGCTCGAACGCGGCCGCGGCGACGGCGGGCTGGCCGTCCTGCGCGGGCAGGGCGTGAGCGAACGGGTGCTGCGCGGTGCGGACCTGGGCGGCCGGTTCGCCCTGGTGCTCGCGGGCACCGTGATCGGCCTGCTGGCCGCGGTGCTGTCGTGGGCGCTGGCCCGCGGCGTGCTGCCGGTGTTCGGCGACGGAGGCACCGCCGTGCCGCCGCCCGACCTGCCCGGTCCGCTGGTCACCGCCCCGATCGCGGCGGCCCTGCTGGTGCTGTTGACAACCTGCCTGCTGGCCACGAGGGTGGCGCGCGGGAGCGAGGGAGTGACGTCGTGAAGAACTCCAGCCTGACCGGCCTGGCCGTGGTGTGCCGCCGGGTGGTGCACATCTACCGCGCCGAGGGCGGCGACGTGGTCGCGCTGGCCGGTGTCGACCTGGACATCGCGCCGGGGGAGCGGGTGGCCCTGGTCGGGCCGTCCGGCTCCGGCAAGTCGACGCTGATCGCCCTGCTGGCCGGGCTGATGCGGCCCAGCGCCGGGCGGGTGCAGATCGGCCTGGTCGACATCGGGCGGATCAGCGAGGCCGAACTGGCCCGGCTGCGCGGCACCGACCTCGGCGTGGTGCTGCAGGGCGCCCGGCGCAACCTGCTGCCGTACGCCACCGTGCTCAGCAACGTATGGCTGGCGCAGCGGCGCGCGGCGCACGTGCGCCCGGCCGACCTGGAGCCGCCGGAGCGCATCCTGTCGCTGCTGGGGCTGACCGGGCTCGGCCACCGCAAGGTGCAGGACCTGCCGCCCGGCGCGGCGCAGCGGGCCGCGATCGCGGTCGGGATGGCCGCCTCGCCGGGGCTGCTGCTGGTCGACGAGCCGACGAGCCAGCTCGACCGGACCGCCCGCGACGAGGTGCTGGCGGCGCTGGAGGCGGTCAACACCGAGCGCGGCACCACCATCGTCGCCGTCACGCACGACCCGGATGTGGGCGCACGGCTGGGCCGGGCGGTGACCATCCGCGACGGCCGGGTCGGCTCCGAGGGCCGCGACGGCCGCGAGTTCGCGGTCATCGCCGGGGACGGCACCGTGCAGCTGCCGCCGGACGTGCTGGACGTGCTGCCGCCGGGCACGCTGCTGTCCGTCGAGCACGCCAACGGCAAGGTCACCCTGGTCACCGACGACCACTCGGTGACCGTCCCGGTCGACTCCGAGCGCGTCTGATCCTGGGCCGGGCCCTGTGGCCGGGCCACGCCCGCCGTCCCGACCCGCCCGGGTTATGCCACTGCCGCCCACCAGCCCGTCTGTTGATCGACGTTGGCCTATCACATCGAGTTCGACTCGAAATAATCGATGTAATAGGCCAGCGTCAATGGAAAACGGGGTGGGCGCGCCCGGGGCCAGTCGGGCGGGTGTCGTCATTCCGACACGGGGCCGGCTGGCGGGGCGGTCAGGCGGTGAGGTCGTAGCGGAGGACGGGGGACAGGCCGGTGCCGTCGGCGGTGCCCTCGATGACGACCGAGGCGGCGCGGCCGCGGTGGGTCAGCGTGGCCATGGCGCTGCCGAAGTACGGCCGGTCGTAGGCCTTCCAGCGCACGCCGGGACGGGGCACCCCGAACAGGCGGGCGACCAGCGCCGCCGGGCCGGACAGCGCTCGCCACCAGCCCACCCGTAGCAGCGTGCGCATGACGCCCTGGATGCTCTGGTGCAGCGGCGAGCAGGTGATCTGGTGCACGGTCGCGGTCGCGCCGGGAATGGCGGCACGGGCGACGTACGAGTGGTGCACGTCGCCGCCGAGCACGCTGACCGTGGCCGGTCCCCGCACCGCGGCGATCAGGGCGGTCAGCTCGTCGAAGGAGTGCCCGACCGCGGCCCAGTGCTCCAGGTCGTACTTCTGGCGCAGGCGCTCCATGCCGGGCCGTTTCGCGGCCAGCACCTCGATCACGGCCTCGCCGTGGTGGATCGTGGGCGCCAGCAGCCAGGGCAGCGAGCAGGCCAGCACGAGGTGGTCGCAGTCGGCGCGGGCCTGCTCGGCGAGGTCGTCCCAGTGCTCCTGGGGCCACATCCGGCGCTCCGGCCCGTCGATCACCCGGTTGCCGCGGCAGTCGAGCATGACCAGCCGGGTCCGGCCGACGTCGACGGTGTACCCCCAGGGGTAGGGGTCCGGTCCGGCGGGCGTGGCGACCCGCTCGGCGAACTCGGTCAGCACCGCGGTGGCGTCCTCGCCGGCCCGGATGCGCCCCCACACCGGATCGCGGCCGAGCTGGTCCGGGGTCAGGTTGCCGAGGTGCTGGAACAGCCAGTAGGAGGCGATCCCGGTGGTGCTGCGCTCGTCCCACCAGGGCTCGCGGCGGACCTCGGCGAGCCAGGCGGCCGAGGAGTTCCAGTCGTCCATGATCTCGTGGTCGTCGAAGATCATCACGCTGGGCACGGTGGACAGCAGCCAGCGGACCGGCATCTCGGTCCACGACTCGTGGTAGAGGTGCACGTACTCGGCGAAGGTGACGACGTGTCCCTCCGGCGCCGACTCCGGGCGAGTCTGCCCCGTCAGCCAGCTGCGGGTGGGCGCGGACAGCCCGTCGGCGTAGATCTGGTCGCCGATCAGCGCCAGCAGGTCGGGCAGGTGCGCCTGCCCGGTCCGGGCCTGTGCCAGCAGCCGGTGCCCGAGCGCCTCCAGGGCGTCCGGATCGTGCCCGGCCTCGGCGTGCGTCTGGGCGCTGGCCTCCCGGCAGGAGCCGAAAGCGATCACCGCGTCGGCCGCTTCCGGATCGCGGATGGTGATCAAGGAATCGGGGTATCCCGGCAGCGGCCACACGGCCGCGCCGTCGAGTTCGACGGCGTACGCACTCGCACCGACCGGCAGCCCGGCCAGCACCACCAGCCCCACGTGCACCCCGAACGCCTCAAAAGTGTCCGACGTCACGTCGGCCCCACCGGCTCGCACGCGCACCTGCGCCGGTTGGTCGGTCTGTACCCAGATGACCGCCTGGTCACCGTCGACGCGGCGCAGGAGGGGGCCGAGGAGGAGGTTCGCCACGCGGACATCCTCCGTGATCGGGGCGGTGGGGACCAGGGCCGGGGCTGTCGTATCGGCGCGCGCGGCCTCCGGTGTCAGCCGGACGCCCTCAGGTTTGAGAGGATGCCGAGCATGAAAGACGCGCTCGTCCCCGTACTCGTGGTCATCGGCCTGCTGCTGCTGGCCGGGCTGACGCTGTTCCTGGTCCGCCGGCCGCGCCGCGGCACGCTGCCGGAGGCGCCCGCGGGCGAGCAGCGTCCGGGGATCGAGCGCGGGGAGCAGATCCCGCCCAGCGTGATCACGGCCCCGGCGCCGGAGAAGCCGACGCCCGAGAAGGCCGCGCCGGGTAAGCCGGCCGTCGTGCCCGCACCGGCCCCGCCCGCGCCCGCGGAGACGGCCCCGCCGGTCGAGGTCGCGCCGCCGAAGCCGGCCGCGCCGGAGATCGAGACGCCCGAGCCGACCGCGGGCCGCCTGGTGCGCCTGCGCGCCCGGCTGTCGCGGTCGCAGAACGTCTTCGGCAAGGGCCTGCTCGGCCTGCTCTCCCGCGACCACCTGGACGACGACGCGTGGGACGAGGTCGAGGAGAGCCTGATCAGCGCGGACGTGGGCGTGCAGGCGACCACCGAGATCGTGGCGAAGCTGCGCGAGCGCACCCGCGTGCTGGGCACCCGCAACACCGCCGAGCTGCGTACGCTGCTGACCGAGGAGCTGACCGAGGCCCTCGACCCGAAGATGGACCGCTCGCTGCACACCGGCGTCGTCGACGGAAAGCCCTCGGTGATCCTGGTCGTCGGCGTGAACGGCGCGGGCAAGACCACCAGCTGCGGCAAGATCGCCCGGGTGCTGGTGGCCGACGGTCACACCGTGGTGCTGGGCGCGGCCGACACCTTCCGCGCGGCCGCGGCCGACCAGCTGGCCACCTGGGCCAGCCGGGTCGGCGCGCAGGTCGTCCGGGGTCCGGAGGGCGGCGACCCGGCCGCGGTCGCGTTCGACGCGGTCAAGAAGGGCATCGACGCGGGCGTAGACACCGTGCTCATCGACACCGCGGGCCGGCTGCAGAACAAGGTCGGCCTGATGGACGAGCTGGGCAAGATCAAGCGCGTGGTGGAGAAGCACGGCCCGGTCTCGGAGACCCTGCTGGTGCTCGACGCGACCGCAGGACAGAATGGGTTGAGCCAGGCTCGGGTCTTCACCGAGGTCGCCGACGTCACCGGCGTGGTGCTCACTAAATTGGACGGCACGGCGAAGGGCGGTATCGTGATCGCGGTGCAGCGTGCTCTCGGCATTCCGGTGAAGCTGGTCGGCCTCGGCGAGGGTCCCGACGATCTGGCGCCCTTCGACCCCGCTCAGTTCGTCTCCGCCCTGCTGGGCGACGAGTGACGAGCCGACGAGCGACGAGCAGCTGACGAGTCCATGGTGACAGCCCCTTTCCAGGATCCCACCGAGATCCCGCTGCGTGGCGGAAACGTCAGCACGGTGGTGCGGGTCGGCGAGACGGTCCGGCGCAACGCCGGTCCGTGGACGCCGACCGTGCATGCCCTGCTGCGCCATCTCGAGTACGCCGGGTTCACCGGTTCCCCCCGCGCCCTCGGCATGGACGAGCAGAACCGCGAGGTCCTGTCCTACCTGCCGGGCGAGTGCGGGGAGTACCCGCTGGCCCCGCACTGGGTCACCGACGAGGCGCTGGTCACCGTCGCCACCATGCTGCGCATGTTCCACGACGCGCAGGCGGGTTTCCGCACGCCGCCGGGCGGAGTGTGGCGCTCGTTCGGGCCGCCCCCGCCGGACGCGGAGATCATCTGCCACCACGACGCCGCCCCGCACAACGTCATCTGGCGGCCGGACGGCACCCTCGCGATGATCGACTTCGACCTGGCGTCGCCCGGTTCGCGCATCTACGACGTCGCCTACGCCGCCTGGACCTGGGTGCCGATCTTCAGCGACCGGGACTCGATCACGCTCGGCTGGCACCGGCCCGACCGGCCGCGCCGACTGCGCCTGTTCGCCGACGCGTACGGGCTGATCCCGCGCGACCGGCACCGGCTCGTGCGGACCATCCGCAAGCGCATCGTGGACCACGTCGAGGGCATCCGCCGCCTCGCCACTGCGGGGGAGCCGGCGTTCGTACGGATCGTGCAGAAGGGCCACCTTCGTCGGCCGCTTCGCGACCTTCGGCTGATTGACTACGAGCGGTACACGCTGGAGCACGCGCTGCGCTGAAACGCGCCATGAATGGTCTCCTCACGTGTGAACATTTCTTCACACGTACGAAACAGATCGTGACGTGCCGGAAACCGAGCAGCGTCACTGCGCGAAACAGGGGTTGGCGATGCTGCCCCCCAACCAGCACCGATGGCACTGCGGCGATCGGGCGGGGATGACACGACGAGCGGCCTGCCGACACGGCGACGCCACGACGGTCGACCTCGGGGCTGGCTGGGAGGAACCCACTCACTTAGGAGGGCAGCGTGCTGCTCGTCGAAGATCCACCGACGATCGACACCGGTAACACAGCGTGGCTGCTGGTGTCGTCCGCTCTGGTGCTGCTCATGACTCCGGGTCTGGCGCTGTTCTACGGCGGCCTGAACCGTGCCAAGGGCGTCCTCAACATGATGATCATGAGCTTCGCCTCGATCGGGCTCGTCTCCATCATCTGGGTCGTCTACGGCTTCACGGCCGCGTTCGGCACGAACGAAAACGCGGACCTGAACGCGTACATCGGTAACTTCTCCACCTACCTGGGGATGCCGATCGACAAGACGGGCGAGATCTGGTTCCTGGCCGGCGCGTCGACGGGTATCCCGACCTACGTGTTCGCCATCTTCCAGATGATGTTCGCCGTCATCACGGTCGCCCTGATCAGCGGCGCGATCTCCGACCGGGCGAAGTTCGCCGGCTGGCTGGTCTTCGCCTTCGGCTGGGTCACCCTGGTCTACATCCCGGTCGCGCACTGGGTCTGGGGCGGCGGCTTCATCGGCGCCAAGATCTTCGCGCTCGACTTCGCGGGTGGCACCGCGGTCCACATCAACGCGGGTGCCGCGGCACTCGGTGTGGCCCTGGTGCTCGGCAAGCGCATCGGCTGGCCGAAGGACAAGTTCAAGCCGCACAACGTGCCGTTCGTCGCCCTGGGCGCCGGTCTGCTGTGGTTCGGCTGGTTCGGGTTCAACGCGGGCTCGGAGCTCACCGTCGACGCCATCACGGGTGTCGCGTTCCTGAACACCCAGGTGGCCACGGCCGCCGGTCTGCTCGGCTGGATCATCGTCGAGTGGTTCCGTGACGGCAAGCCGACCCTGGTCGGCGCGTCCTCCGGCGCGGTCGCCGGTCTGGTCGCGATCACCCCGGCCTGTGGCTTCATCCCGACCCTGCCCGCGGTGCTGCTCGGCCTGGTGGCCGGCGCGGTCTGCGCGCTGGCGGTCAGCCTGAAGTACAAGTTCGGCTACGACGACTCGCTCGACGTGGTCGGCGTGCACTTCGTCGGCGGCTGGATCGGCTCGCTGTTCATCGGTCTGTTCGCCAGCACCGAGCTGAACTCCTTCATCACCACCCTGGGCGGCCAGGACGGCCTGTTCTACGGTGGCGGGGTCACCCAGCTCGGCCGGCAGGCGCTGGCCAGCGGCATCGTGACGGTCTTCTCGTTCGTGGTCGCGGCACTGCTCGCGTTCGTCATCGACAAGACCATCGGCTTCCGGGTCAAGCCCGAGGCCGAGGTCGAGGGCATCGACGTGGCCGAGCACGCGGAGAGCGCGTACGAGCTCTCCTCCTCGGCGGGCGGTGGCAGCGCCGCCGGCGCGTTCGCCCTGGCCGGTATCGGCACGCCGAAGGCTCCCAAGGCCGATGTGGACGAGACGGCACCGGCCACCGAAAAGGTGTCCGGCTAAGGTTCCCAGATGGAGGGGTTGAGCATGAAGCTGGTTACCGCCGTCATCAAGCCGTACCAGTTGGACGCGGTGAAGGAGGCTCTGCACGCCATGGGCGTCGCCGGGCTGACCGTCAGCGAGGTCCAGGGTTACGGCCGGCAGAAGGGCCACACCGAGGTGTACCGGGGTGCCGAGTACACGGTGGAGTTCCTGCCGAAGATCCGGATCGAGGTCGTCACGGACGAGCTGGACGTGGAGAAGGTCGTCGACTCCATCGTCACCGCCGCCCGGACCGGCAAGATCGGGGACGGAAAGGTCTGGGTCACCGAGGTTTCCGAGGTGGTCCGGGTCCGCACCGGCGAGCGCGGGCTCGACGCGCTCTGACGCAGTAGTCGCAACAACCTGAAAGAGGACCACATGGGCCCGGGGAACGTCGTAGCTTCCGCATCGGACAGCGCGGCGGGCCCCGGGCCCGACTACGCTCGGCTCGCCCTGCGCGAGCAGTCCTCCATCGGCCCGGCCGCGCGCCTGGCCCGAGCCGACGCGCTCGACGCCTGGCTGCGGCGGCTGATGCCCGACGGCGTCACCGGGGTCGCCCTGGTGGCCGTCGGCGGGCTGGGCCGCCGCGAGTGCACCCCGCACGGCGACCTGGACCTGATCCTGGTGCACGCCGGGGTGCCGCGGGTCGACGAGCTGGCCGCGTCGCTGTGGTATCCGATCTGGGACGCCCGGATGGGCCTGGACCACTCCACCCGCACCGTCGCCGAGTCGCTCGACGCGGCGCACGACGACGTCAAGGTGGCCCTCGGGCTGCTCGACGCCCGCCACATCGCCGGTGATCCGGCACTGTCCGCCCAGCTCAGCCGCGCCGCCGTGGACCAGTGGCGGCGCACCGCGCGCCGCCAGCTGCTGCGGCTGCGGGAACTGGTCGAGGAGCGCCACGCGGCACACGGCGAGCTGGCATACCTGCTCGAAGGCGACGTGAAGGAGGCCGCCGGCGGCCTGCGCGACGTCGGCGTGCTGCGCGGCATCGGCGTCGCCGGGGTGGCCGACGCGCTGCCGCCCCAGGTGCGCGCCGCCGCCACCCGCCTGCTCGATGTGCGCGACGCGCTGCACGTCAGCATCGGCCGGCGCAACGACCGGCTGCGGGCACAGGAGCGCCTCCAGGTGGCGGAGCTGCTCGGGCTGGCCGACGGCGACACGCTGCTGCGCCGGATCGGGCTCGACGCCCGCGCCGTGTCCTGGTCGCTGACCGACGCGTGGCGCTCAGTGCAGCGCTGGCACGCCGCCGGCATCCGCAACGGCGACCCGCGCGCCCGCGAGGCGGTGTCCGTACGCCGCCCGATCGCCCGTGACGTGGTCGCCGCGGACGGCGAGATCGTGCTGGCCCGCGCCGCCGTCGGCCCGCACCCCGACCCGTCGCTGTCGTTGCGCGTGGCGGCCGCCGCGGCCCAGCACCAGATGCCCATCGCCCGCGCCACGCTGGAATGGCTGGCCCGCTTCTGCCCGCCGCTGCCGACCCCGTGGCCGGCCTCGGCCCGTACCGCCCTGCTGACCCTGCTCGGCGCCGGCACCGGCCTGGTGACGGCCTGGGAGGCCTGCGACCGGTTCGGTCTCACCTCGGCCTGGCTGCCACAGTGGACCCGGCTGCGGGGCACCCCGCAGCACCACCCGGTACACCGCTTCACCCTCGACCGGCACCTGGTGCAGGCCGCCGCGAACGCCGCCACCTGGTCGCGCGAGGTGGCCCGGCCGGACCTGCTGGTGCTCGGCGCGCTGCTGCACGACGTCGGCAAGGGCCTGCCCGGCGACCACAGCGAGGTCGGCGCGGAGCTGGCCCGCGAGATCGCCACCGCGATCGGCCTGCCGTCCGCGGACGTGGACACCATCGCCACGCTGGTGCGATACCACCTGGTGCTGCCCGACACCGCGACCCGGCGCGACCTCGACGACCCGGCGACCATCAATTACGTCGCCAAGCTCGTCGGGGACACCGGCACCCTCGAACTGCTGCAGATGCTCGCGCGCGCCGACGCCCAGGCCACCGGTCCGGCCGCCTGGTCGGCGTGGAAGTCCAAGCTCATCGACGACCTGTGCCTACGGGTACACAAGGTGCTCGGCGGCGGCCAGCTGCCCGAACCCACCCCGCCGGACCCGGCGCTGCTGGCCGGGCCGCTGCCGGTGGTGCAGGTCGCCGACGACTGGGTGGCGCTGGCCGCGCACGACCGGGTCGGCCTGCTCGCCGCGGTCGCCGGCTGCCTGGCCACGCACAAGCTGGAGATCGTCGCCGCGGGCACGTCCACCATGGGCGAGCGGGCCATCATCGAATGCGCCGTCAACAACCGGTACGGCGCCCCGCCCGACCGGGAGCTGCTCGCGGCGGACCTGCGCCGGGTCGGGCTGGACCAGTTGCCGCTGCCGCGCCGCCTGGGCAGCGCGGGCAGTCGCAAGCCGGCCGCCGGGGCCGAGCCGCGGGTGATCTGGGGCGAGGCCACCGGGGCGACGCTGCTGGAACTGCGCGCCACGGACTCACCCGGCCTGCTCTTCCGGGTCACCTCGGCGCTGGCCGAACTCGGCGTCGACGTCCGCACCGCCCGGGTCTCCACCCTCGGCGCCGACGTCGTCGACGCCTTCTACCTGGTCGGAGACGTCGACCGCGACGCCGTCGAAGCCGCCGTCCTCGTCGCCGCCTGACCAACCGCCACCCCCGTCCCGCCCGTGTCCCGCCCGGCGCGAATCCGGTCGAGCCGGGCCGGGTTCGCGCGTCAAGATCGCTGTTTCCGGTCACGATCTGCGGTTGGACCACAGGTTTTGACCGGAAACGGCGATCTTGGAGGTCCGATCGCGCTGACGGCGACGGCGCGGCGGGGCGGCGCGCGGCCGGGGCGGCGGGGGAAGGCGCGGTGGCGCGGGTCGACGTGGCGCGGGTGGGGCGGTTCGGCGGGTTGGTGCGGTGGGTAGGCGGGGACTGGACGGCAGTGGGATCGGGCGGTGAGGGCAGCGGCTACCCTTACCAGGGCTGCCTGTGGCCGCTCATTCAGACGAACTCGACCATTGGGGATGTTGCGCTGTGTTTGACACCCTGAGCGACCGGCTCTCCGGCATCTTCTCCAAGCTGCGGAGCAAGGGCCGGCTCACCGACGCCGACGTGGACGCCACCGCCCGGGAGATCCGGCTGGCGCTGCTGGAGGCGGATGTCGCCCTGCCGGTGGTGAAGGCCTTCATCTTCCGGCTCAAGGAACGGGCGCGCGGCGCGCAGGTCTCGCAGGCGCTCAACCCGGCCCAGCAGATCATCAAGATCGTGCACGAGGAGCTGGTGGCGGTCCTCGGGGGAGAGGCGCGGCGGCTCCAGTTCGCCAAGCAGCCGCCCACGGTGATCATGCTGGCCGGTCTGCAGGGTTCCGGTAAGACCACCCTGGCCGGCAAGCTCGCCCGCTGGCTCAAGGCCCAGGGCAACCAGCCGCTGCTGGTCGCCTGCGACCTCCAGCGCCCCAACGCCGTCAACCAGCTGCAGGTGCTCGGCCAGCGCGCGGGCGTCGAGGTGTACGCGCCGGAGCCCGGCAACGGCACCGGCGACCCGGTGCAGGTCGCCAAGGACTCGATCGAGCACGCGCGCCGCCACATGCGCGACATCGTGATCGTCGACACCGCCGGCCGCCTCGGCATCGACACCGAGATGATGGCGCAGGCCGCCGCGATCCGCGACGCGGTCAACCCCGACGAGGTCATCTTCGTCATCGACGCGATGGTCGGCCAGGACGCCGTGGCCACCGCGGAGGCGTTCCGCGACGGCGTCGGCATCACCGGTGTCGTGCTCTCCAAGCTCGACGGCGACGCCCGCGGCGGTGCGGCCCTGTCCGTACGCGAGGTCACCGGCCAGCCGATCCTGTTCGCGTCGACCGGCGAGAAGCTGGAGGACTTCGACGTCTTCCACCCCGACCGGATGGCCAGCCGCATCCTCGGCATGGGCGACGTGCTGACCCTCATCGAGCAGGCCGAGCAGGCCTTCGACGAGGATCAGAAGGAGAAGATGGCGGCGAAGCTGCTCGGGGGCGAGCAGTTCACGCTGGAGGACTTCCTGGACCAGCTCATCGCCGTACGCCGGATGGGTCCCATCGCGAACCTGCTGGGCATGATGCCGGGCATGGGCCAGATGAAGGACCAGCTGGCCGAGCTGGACGACAGCCACTTCGACAAGGTCACCGCGATCATCCGCTCGATGACCCCGGGCGAGCGCACCACGCCGAAGATCCTCAACGGCTCGCGCCGGGCTCGGATCGCCCGCGGCTCCGGGGTCACCGTCACCGACGTGAACCAACTGCTCAACCGCTTCGAGCAGGCGCAGAAGATGATGAAGCAGATGGGCGGCATGATGGGCCTGCCCGGCGGAGGCCGCCGCAAGGCGACCAAGTCGCCTAAGAACAAGCGCAAGGGCACCAAGAGCGGCGGCGGCCCGCGCGGCGGCTTCCCGGCCGGTCTGCCCGGCATGGGCGGCGGCATGCCGCAACTGCCCCCGGGCATGGACCCGGCGGCGCTGGAGCAGCAGATGGGGATGGGTGGCGGCAGCCCGTTCAAGGCCCCGAAGCTCGACTTCGGCAAGCTCATGAAGGGCGACAAGGACAAGGACAAGTAAGGTCCCGTAGCCCACGCGGTTTTTGAAGATCGCCACCTCAGGGTCCGCAACCGGTCACCCCCCGACGCCGGCCTGAGGTGGCGATCTTCGTCTGCATGGGATCGATGCATGCAGTCGGGGAGGCGCCGACACAGTTGCTGACTGCCATCACTCAGCTGTGTCGACGCCCCGCGCCTGCATCCATTATCGAACACATGTTCGAACAAGGCAAGCCATCGTGCTCGATCCGTCGGTCACGACCTCTTCCGGGTGACAACTGGCGAGATCGCCGACGAGCCGGCAGGGCAGAACCCGGAACCCAGGCCCGTCGCGACAGCGCGCCCAGCGCGGCTCTCATACGACGACCGGCTTCGCGTCCGCCGTCGCGAGCGCCTGGCGCAGGCGATGCAACTCGGCCTCGGTGCCGATGGTGGCGCGGTGCTCGGGGTGCTCGTCGTAGTACTTGATCGCCCCGCTCAGGAATGGCCCGGAGACGTGCACCACCGCCTTGGCGCTGCGCAGCCGCCGGGGCTCGCCGCCGGCCGGGTGCCGTGCCGGCACAGCGTCCGCCGTCGCCGTTGCCGTCGTCGCGTCGACGGCCCGCTTCGTCCAGGCCAATCGGCCGGTACGCCACCAGGTGCGGAATTCGATCCCCGCCGGAGTCAGGGTGACCGACGGTCCGCGCAGGATCACCCACAGGCCCAAGGCCATGCAGGAGGCCAGGAGGCCACCCCCGACAGTGAGGTCCGAGCCGGACGCGGCCCGCTGTCCCGCGCCGAGCAACCGGGCGACGGAGTCATTTGCGCCTGCCCAGGAGCAAACCAGCACCACGATCAATCCGAAAGCGGGGGACGTCGGCGCGACGAACGAGTCCCCGGTCGCGGTGAAGGTGGCCAGGTATGGGCGCTTGACCACGGCGGTCAGCAGATATCCACCGATCGGCACGAAGAAGGCGAGGAGCGTCGATGCCACGGCGGTGATCGCGAGCACGGCGAAGGGGAGGTTCTCTGCCTCGACCACCTGATCCATCGCGATGGTCCGGCCGAGTCGCATGGCGAACCCGCAGAGCCCGAAGCCCACGACAGCAGGCCAGAACCGAGGGAGAGGCGACATGGCGCACACGGTAGTCGCGGTGATCCAGTCGTGTGGGACAGTGCCAGCATGGCGACGGCGCTGCATGTGCGGGGCTTGGTGCTCCCCGACGACAAGGTACGGGACCTGTGGCTGGTCGGCGACCGGGTGACGCTTACCCCGGTGCCCGGGGCGCAGACGGTCTCCGACGGCGGGTACATCCTGCCGGGCCTGGTGGACGCGCACTGCCACATCGGCATCGCGCCCGGCGGCGCCCCGGTGACCAGCCTGGCGCAGGCTCGGGAGTTGGCCGTGGTGGACCGGGACGCCGGGGTGCTGGCGATCCGGGACGCGGGCTCGCCGTTGCCGTACGCCGAGCTGGACGACGACCGCGACGTGCCGCGACTGGCCCGCGCCGGCCGGCATGTCGCGCCGCCGCGCCGGTACCTGCCCGAGATCGGGGTCGAGGTGCCCGCAGACCGGGTGGTCGCGGAGGTGACCCGGCAGGCGGCCGCGGGCACGGGCTGGGTGAAACTGGTCGGCGACTGGATCGACCGCGACCGCGGGGACCTCGCGCCGGCCTGGGACGAGGCCACGCTCACCGCGGCGGTGGCCGCGGCGCACGCGGCGGGGGCGCGTATCACCGCCCACTGCTTCGAGGAGTCGAGCGTCGCGACGCTGGTGCGCGCGGGCATCGACTGCGTCGAGCACGGCACCGGCCTGTCGGTCGACCTGCTCGACGAGATGGCCCGCCGGGGCACCGCGCTGGTACCCACGATGATCAACATTGAGACGTTCGGGCACATCGCGGAGCGGGCCGAGGCGAAGTTCCCGGGGTACGCCAAGCACATGCTCGCGCTGCGGGACCGGTTTCCGGCCGTGGTGTCCGCGGCGCACGAGGCCGGGGTGCCGATCTACGTCGGCTCCGACGCGGGCGGCGGCATCGCGCACGGCCTCGCCGCACAGGAGATGCTGCGCCTGCACGCGGCCGGCATGTCCGCGTCCGACGTGCTCGCCGCCGGTTCCTGGCGGGCCCGCGACTGGCTGGGCTTCCCCGGCCTGACCGAGGGCGGTCTGGCCGACCTCGTCGTGTACACCGACGACCCCCGTCGCGACCTGCGCACTCTGCTCGCCCCGCAGCGCATCGTCCTGCGCGGCCGCGTCATCCGCTGACCGGCTCACCCCGCTCCCGCGCCACCCTGCCGGGCCAACCCGCCGCGCGTGGTCCCCGCGCCGCGTGGCCGGGAGGTCGCGCGGCGACGACGTTCATGATCGTCGGACTTGCCTGGCATGTGTGCGTATCTTGAGCCCGCTCACGACCATGTGCCAGGCAAGTCGGGCGATCATGAGCACTTCGGGCGGGCGCGGCGTGGCGTGGTGGGGCGGGACACGGGCGGGCTGCGGGGAGCGGGCGCGGCACGGGTCAGTAGGATGACCCGCTATGGCGCGTGTGCTCACTCCCCGGGCGGAAGACTTTCCCCGCTGGTATCAGGACCTGATCTCCAAGGCTCAGCTGGCCGACAACGGCCCGGTCCGGGGCACCATGGTCATCCGACCGACGGCGTATGCCATCTGGGAGCGGATGCAGGCCGACATGGACTCCCGGATCAAGGCGGCAGGCGCGGAGAACGCGTACTTCCCGCTGTTCATCCCGGAGAGCTACCTCAAGCGCGAGGCCGAGCACGTCGAGGGCTTCTCGCCCGAGCTTGCGGTGGTCACCCACGGCGGTGGCAAGCAGCTGGCCGAGCCGGTCGTGGTGCGCCCGACCAGCGAGACGGTCATCGGCGAGTTCATGGCCAAGTGGGTCGACTCCTACCGGGACCTGCCGCTGCTGCTCAACCAGTGGGCCAACGTGGTCCGCTGGGAGATGCGCCCGCGGATCTTCCTGCGCACGTCGGAGTTCCTGTGGCAGGAGGGGCACACCGCCCACGCCACCGAGGCCGACGCCAAGGCATACACCCTGAAGATCCACCACGAGGTGTACGAGCGCCACATGCGTGAGCTGCTCGCCATCCCGGTGGTGCTGGGCCGCAAGACCAACCGTGAGCGCTTCGCGGGAGCCACCAGCACGTACACGCTGGAGGCGATGATGGGCGACGGCAAGGCGCTGCAGATGGGCACCTCGCACGAGCTCGGCCAGAACTTCGCCAAGGCCTTCGACATCGCGTACTCGTCGCAGGCGGGCACCCGCGAGCACGCCTGGACCACGTCCTGGGGCACCTCGACCCGCATGCTCGGCGGTCTGATCATGTGCCACGGCGACGACAGCGGCATGCGCGTCCCGCCGGCGCTCGCGCCGATCCAGGCGCTGGTGACCGTGGTCAAGGAGACCGACGGCAGCATCACCTCGGCCGCTCGCACGCTGGTCGAGGACCTGGCCGCGGCCGGAGTCCGGGTGAAGCTGGACGACCGGGTCGACACCCCGTTCGGCCGCCGCGCCGTGGACGCCGAGCTGAAGGGCTACCCGGTCCGGGTCGAGGTCGGCCCGCGCGACCTGGCCGAGGGCCGGGTCGTGCTGGTGCGCCGCTTCGACGGCTCGAAGACCCCGCTGCAGCTCGGCGAGGCCGTCGGCGCTGTCACCGCTGCGCTGGAGGCCGACCAGAAGGCGCTGTACGACGAGGCGCTGGCCCGCCGTGAGGCGAACACCGTCGAGGTGTCCACCCTGGACGAGGCCCTGGAAGCGGCGGGTACCGGCTGGGCCCGGGTGCCGTGGTCCGCGGTCGGTGTCGACGGTGAGGCGCTGGCCAACGAGCGCGCCATCACGGTGCGCTGCCTGTTCCGGGCCGACGGCTCGGTCCCGGCCTCGCAGGACGAGCCCGACCTGACCGCGATCCTGGCCCGCTCCTACTGACCTGAATGCCACGAAAGCGGCCGCCGGCAGGCTCCGGTGGCCGCTTTCGTCATCTCACGCGGCCGGTTGCTCAGGCAGCCGCGACAGGATCACCCCGAGCGTGTCCTTGATCAGCGACACGTCGGTCTTCAGCACGGCGACGTCGGTCTTCAGGCCGGCGACGTCGTCGTCCAGTGCCGAGAAGCGTGTGTGCATCTCGGCGCGGGTGTCCTCCAGGTCGCGCCGCAGCCCGGTCAGGTCGGACCGGTGCTGCTGGTGGTACACGGTGTGCCGCTCAAGCATCGCGGTGTGCTTGCGCTGGGTCTCCGCAATTTCGCCGACCTGCACGATGACCGTGGTCGCATCCTCATCGATCTTGTGGATGCGCTGGTGTTCGGCGTGCCGGTGCTGTTCGACGGGAATCGACATTCCCACGTCCTCCTGAGTGTGACGGCAATGGGACTACTCAGGAGCGGCTGCACTCCCAATCCGGTCCGGTCGTCCGGTGCGAGCCGCCCGTTTCCGCTCTCCCATAAGCGGCCGGGATGGTGCTGTGGTGCTGTGGCGTCGGATCGACTCTAGTGTCGTACGACTTGGTCAATCAAGTTCTTCGCTAGGGTTGGCACATGCGCTTCGAACCCGGACGGGTGATCCTGCACCGCCACTTCCACGGCCACCGGATCGGCCTGCTCAAGACCGCTGTGGTCGCCGCCGACGACGATCAGGGCCTGCTGCTGTGGGTGCCCCGCGGCGCCCCGATGCTGGACCGGCTCGCCGTCGACCGGCGCGGCCTGCGGGCGATGCCGTTCTCGGAGTGGATCGAGACGGAGACGAAGCTCTGGGAGGTCACCTGGTCGGGGCCGAGCCTGCTCAAGTGGCTGCCGCGCGGCGAGGACCACTCGGTGTGGTTCTTCCGCGACGAGGACGGCCGGTTCACCCGGTGGTACGTCAACCTGGAGGAGTCCGGGGTGCGCTGGGACGACGGTCCCGTCGCCGGCGTCGACATCGTGGACCAGGACCTCGACATCGTGGTCACGCCGGACCGGGCCTGGCGCTGGAAGGACGAGGAGGAGTTCACCGAGCGCCTGGCGTACCCGCTGCACTACTGGGTGGCCGACGGCGAGGCGGTGCGGGCCGAGGGCGAGCGGGTGGTGAAGCTGATCGAGGCGGGCGCGTTCCCGTTCGACGGCACCTGGTGCGACTTCCAGCCCGACCCGGCCTGGACGGTGCCCGCCGAGGTCCCGCAGGGCTGGGACCGGCCCCGCGTGCGGCGCTGATCGCTGCCGTGCGGGCTTGACGGCCGTCACCCCGGCTTGGTCGCCGTCACGCGGGCTTGGTCGCGGTCACGCGGGCTTGATCGCTGTCTCGTGTCGAAAAGTGAGGTGCGACCGCAGATCTTGGCACGAAACAGCGATCATGCTCTGGCCGCGGACGGCCGGCGGGACCGCGCGGGCGCCGCCGGGTCGGTAGCGTCGCGGGGCATGTACTTCGAGACGGGGCAGACCGTCCTGCGGCGCTGCTGGCGGGGCGGGCGCATCACTTTCCTCCAGGCGACCACGGTGGTCGAGGACGGCGAGCGCGGGCTGCTGCTGTGGCTGCCCGCCGGGACGACCTACTGGCGGATCCTGACCGAGGACGGCCGCAGTCACCACGACGGCACCCTCGACGAGCTGGGCCCGGACGCGGTCCTGCGCCCGCTGGTCTGGGCCGGCAACGACCTGCTGATGTGGCAGCGGCCGGGCGAGCCGTGGTCGGTGTGGTGGTTCTTTCCGCACGGGAAGTTCGGCAGCTGGTACGGCAACCTGGAGGAGCCGTTCGTCCGCTGGCGCGACGGGGACGTGTGCGGGGTCGACTTCGCCGACAACGCCCTCGACGTGCTGGTCGAGCCCGACCTGAGCTGGCGCTGGAAGGACGAGGCCGAGCTTGCCGCGAAGACCGGTCACGCGGACTACTGGGACGAGGCCGGGGCGGCCCGGATCCGGGCCGACGGCGCTCGGCTCGTCGAGATCGCCGAGGCGGGGCGGTTCCCGTTCGACGGGACCTGGTGTGATTTCCGTCCCGATCCCGCCTGGCCGGTGCCGCGGCGCACAGCGGGTTGGGACCGCCCGCGTGCGATCCGTCCCGTTCCGTCTGGCACAATGACTAGCTGATATTCGGTGCGTTTCCGGCTGCCCTCTAACTTCCGGGGCGCGGCGATGTCTCGAGCAACGGAGCCCGGCAACCCCACGCAGGGCGATGGCGCTCACCTCAATCCCACAGGAGTGTAAAACCGTGGCCGTTCGTATCCGGCTTCTGCGGATGGGCAAGATCCGCAACCCGCAGTACCGCATCGTCATCGCCGACTCGCGTACCAAGCGCGACGGCAAGGCGATCGAGTACGTCGGTATCTACCAGCCGAAGGAAGACCCTTCGGTCATCGAGGTCAAGTCGGACCGGGTGCAGCACTGGCTGTCGGTCGGCGCGCAGCCGAGCGAGTCCGTGATCGCCATCCTCTCCAAGACCGGCGACTGGCAGAAGTTCAAGGGCCTGCCGGCCCCGCCGCCGCTGCTGGTGGCTGCGCCGAAGGCCGACCGCAAGGCGACCTACGAGGCTGCCGCCCAGGCTGCCGCGGGCCTCGAGCCCGCCAAGGCCGCCCCGGCCAAGAAGGCCGCGAAGGCGGAGAAGCCGGCGGCCGTCGAGCCGGTCGAGGCCAAGGCTGAGGAGCAGACTGTTGCGGCCGGCGACGAGCAGCAGAGCTGACGCCGCGCTCCGGCCCGCGCTGGAGCACCTCGTCAAGGGCATCGTGGACCACCCGGACGACGTCCGGGTGCGTCTGGTCGACAACCGCCGCGGGCCGCGGCTGGAGGTCCGGGTTCACCCCGAGGACCTCGGCACGGTCATCGGCCGTGGTGGTCGCACCGCACGGGCCCTGCGCCAGGTGGTCGGCTCGGTCGGCGGCAAGGGCATCCGTGTCGACATCGTCGACGCGTTCTGACGGCGGATCAGCAGTCACATGCTTCTGATCGTCGGACATGTCATGCGCGCGCACGGCATCCGGGGCGAAGTCCTGGTGCATCCGCGCACTGACGAGCCCGCGTTGCGCTTCGCGGTGGGCTCGACGTTGATCGTCGAGCCCACCGTGGCGGGACTGCCGGGCAAACTCACGGTGGAGGAGGCGCGCCCGCACTCGGGCGAGCTGATCGTCACCTTCGCGGAGATCACCGACCGCAACACGGCCGAGCTGGCCAAGAGCGCGGTACTCAACGTCGACTCCGCCGAAGTCCCCGCGCCGGAGGACCCGGACGAGTTCCTCGACCACCAGCTGGTCGGGCTCGACGTGGTCACCGTCGGCGGCGAGCCGCTGGGCAAGGTCGTCCGCATCGACCACGCGCCCGCGTCGGACCTGCTGGTGGTACGCATGCCCGACGGCCGGACCGGCCTCATCCCGTTCGTCAGCCGCATCGTGCCCGAGGTTGACGTGCCCGGCGGCCGGATCGTCGTCGACCCGCCCGGCGGGCTGTTCGACCTGTGACGGGCATACGCGTCGACGTCGTCACCATCTTCCCCGAGTACTTCGCCCCGCTGGAGCTGTCGCTCATCGGCAAGGCGCGTACCACCGGGGTTCTCGACCTGCGCCTGCACGATCTGCGCGGCTGGACGCACGACGTGCACCGCACCGTGGACGACACCCCGTACGGCGGCGGGCCGGGCATGGTGATGCGGCCCGAGCCGTGGGGCCAGGCCCTGGACGAGCTGGTGCCGCAGGGCACGCCCGCGCGGCTGGTGGTGCCCTCGCCCGCAGGCGCGCCCTTCACCCAGGCCACCGCGTACGAGCTGGCGGGCGAGGCGCACCTGGTCTTCGCGTGCGGCCGCTACGAGGGCATCGACCAGCGGGTGCTGGACCATGCCGCGCAGCGGATGCCGGTCAGCGAGGTGTCGCTGGGCGACTACGTGCTCTTCGGCGGCGAGGTCGCGGTGCTGGTGATGCTGGAGGCGATCACCCGGCTGATCCCGGGGGTGCTCGGCAACGCCGAGTCGCTGGCCGACGAGTCGCACGCGCACGGGCTGCTGGAGACGCCGGTCTACACCAAGCCGCAGTCGTGGCGCGGGCACGAGGTGCCCGACATCCTGCGCTCCGGCGACCACGGGAAGATCGCCCGCTGGCGGCGTGACCAGGCACTGCTGCGCACCGCCGCCCGCCGGCCGGACCTGCTGGCCGCGCTGGACCCGGCCGCGCTGGACAAGCGTGACCTCGCTCTACTCGACGGGGCCGGATTTCCGGCCCGCCAGGTCGATGTGGCAGAGTAGAGGGGTTGCCGTCCGCGGACGGTGACGTATGCCGTCTGTCGGGCACGCCGTGCGCGACGACGAGGACTCAAGCCGACACCGCCGCAGGGCGGCCCGCGCCTGGGTCAGTATCGCCCACACGCGCATCGGCAGCCGATGCGCTGAGATTCAAGGATGCAGCGATGAACACGCTGGACGCACTTGACGCCGCCTCCCTGCGGACCGACCTTCCCCTGTTCCGGGGCGGTGACACCGTCAAGGTGCACGCCCGGGTCGTCGAGGGCAACCGGTCCCGTGTGCAGGTCTTCCAGGGCGTCGTCATCCGCCGCCAGGGCTCGGGCCTGCGCGAGACCTTCACGGTCCGCAAGCTGAGCTTCGGCGTGGGTGTCGAGCGCACCTACCCGCTCCACGGGCCCGCCATCGACCGGGTCGAGGTCGTCACCCGTGGTGCCGTGCGCCGCGCCAAGCTCTACTACCTGCGCGACCTTCGCGGCAAGAAGGCGAAGATCAAGGAGCTGCGCGAGGCCAAGGTCGCCTGAGACCGCGTACTCGACGAGCACGGGCGGTGACCCCTTCGGGGGCGCCGCCCGTTTCGTATACCCGCCGGTTTGTTAAAGCTCGTATCACTGGCTGAACGGGACTCCCGAAAAGTTCTCTCTTCTTCTAGGCTTGCGGCCGACATCACGTAGTGGCGAACTTCACGAGCGGCGGCAGTTGTGGCACTCCTCCCCAGCAGCAGGCACGACGACGGGATAACGGGCGAGCAGTGGAAGAAGCGCCGCCGCCGTGGTCGTGGCCGTGGCCGCAAGGGCATGCCGCTGTGGCAGGAGCTCCCGCTGCTGCTGGTGGTGGCGTTCTGCCTGGCGGTGCTGATCCGCACCTTCCTGATGCAGGCGTTCTACATCCCCTCCGGGTCGATGGAGGACACCCTGCTGGTCGGTGACCGCGTCCTGGTCAACAAGGTGGTGTACGAGTTCCGCGACCCCACCCGCGGTGAGGTCATCGTCTTCAAGGGCCCCGACAACTGGGCACCGGAGAACGGCGCGGACCCGGACGCGGGCTTCTTCTCCAAGCTCGGCCGCACCGTCGGCGACCTCGTCGGCATCAGCCAGCCGGGGGAGAAGGACTTCATCAAGCGGGTCATCGGGCTGCCGGGTGACCGGGTGTCCTGTTGCGACGTCGACGGTCGGATCTACGTCAACGGCGTCCCGATCGACGAGCCGTACGTGATCCGCAACTCACCGCGCGGCGAGGCGGGCGACAAGTCCTGCAACTCCCGTGACTTCGACGAGGTCATCGTCGAGCCCGGCATGCTGTTCGTGATGGGTGACCACCGCCTGGTGTCGCAGGATTCGCGCTGCCAGGGCCAGGTGCCGATCGACGACGTCATCGGCAAGGCGATGGTGGTCGCGCTGCCGTTCAGCCGCTGGGGTTCGGTGGCCCACCAGGAGGTCTTCGACAGGGTGCCGGACGCCGATCTGGCCACGGGCGCCGCCGCGCCGGATTCCGGCGCGTCGGCCTCGCTGGCGCTGCCGCTGCTGCTCGGCGCGGTGGTGGTACGCCGCAGGCTTACACGCGGCGGGGCAACACAGCTCGGGTGATCGTCGTTTTCAGTTTCGCCGCGTAGGCTCCGTGCGTGATTGACGAGCAGACCAAAAGCAGCAAAGGGTCGTTCTGGCGCGAGCTGCCGATCCTGCTGGGTGTGGCCATCATCGTGGCATTCCTGGTGCGGCAGTTCGTGGTGCAGACGTTCTTCATCCCCTCGGGGTCGATGGAGCACACCCTGGACCTCGACGACCGGGTGCTGGTCAACAAGCTCGTCTACGATTTCCGCACGCCCGAGCGCGGCGAGATCATCGTGTTCGTGTCACCCGAAAGCTGGCGGAACACCCCGGAGCACGAGGATTACATCAAGCGGGTGATCGGCGTGCCCGGTGACCGTGTCGTGTGCTGCGACCCGCAGGGCCGCATCCAGGTCAACGGCCACCCGCTCGACGAGCCGTACGTCTACCCGGGCAACAAGATGGCGCCCGAGGAGTTCGACGTCACCATCCCCGAGGGCCGGCTGTGGGTGATGGGCGACCATCGTGAGGCCTCCGGCGACTCGCTGGCCAACTACAACAACCACGGCCAGAACATCGAGGAGGCCACGATCCCGCTGGACTCCGTGATCGGGCGCGCTTTCGTGCTGTTCTGGCCGTTCAGCCGGACCACCTGGCTGACCGTGCCGGACACGTTCGCGGGTGTGCCGGAGCCGACGTCCGGAGGCTGACACTCGGCGAGCCGGGGTCCACCGGCGGCGCGTACGCCGCGTAGGCTCCGCGCATGATCGACGACGAGAAGAAGAAGCCGCGCGGCGGCCGGGGATCCTTCTGGAAAGAACTGCCGGTCCTGCTGGTGGTGGCCCTCGTCGTCGCCCTGCTGGTGCGGCAGTTCGTGGTGCAGACCTTCTGGATCCCCACCGGCTCGATGGAGCAGACGCTGCTCGTCGACAACCGGGTGCTGGTCAACAAGCTCGCCTTCGAGTTCGGCGAGCCGGCGCGGGGCGAGATCGTCGTCTTCGAGGCCCCGCTGACCTGGCGCAGCTCGGTCGAGCAGGAGGACTTCATCAAGCGGATCATCGGGGTGCCCGGCGACCACGTGGTCTGCTGCGACGCGCAGGGCCGGATCACGGTCAACGGCCAGCCGCTGGACGAGCCGTACGTCTTCCCGGGCAACAAGATGGCTCCGCAGAAGTTCGACATCACCGTGCCCCCCGGCCGGGTGTGGGTGATGGGCGACCACCGCGAGGCGTCCGCCGACTCGCTGGCCAACTACAACGGCCACAACCAGGACATCATGCAGGCGACGATCCCGATCGAGGCGCTGGTCGGGCGGGCCTTCGTGCTGTTCTGGCCGTTCGACCGGGCCACCTGGCTGACCGTGCCGGAGACCTTCGACGCCGTGCCGGGGTCGCCGCCGGCCGCGTGAGGCTGCCGCGCCCGGCGTGTGCCGGGGCGGCCGCACGAATTAGGCTGCATCTCATGCAGGTGGAGCGCCGGTCGAGGCGGGCCGGACGGGTGCTGTTGGTGGACGCCGCCGGACGCGTGCTGCTGTTCCGCGGCAGCGACCCCCGCAACCCCGGCGTGCAGTACTGGTTCACCCCCGGCGGCGGCCTCGACGACGGCGAGACGACCGCGCAGGCGGCGGCCCGCGAGCTGTACGAGGAGACGGGCCTGGCCGTGCCCCTGGCCGAGCTTGGCCCCGCGGTGCACTCGGAGGTCGCGCTGTTCTCGTTCGACGGCGTCGCCTACCGCCAGGAGCAGGACTTCTATCTGGTACGGGTGCCGGCCTGGCACGTCGACACCAGCGGCTTCGACGAGGTCGAGCGCCAATGGGTGCACGGCCATCACTGGTGGGGCGTGCCGGAGCTGCGCGACACCGCTGAGATGATCTACCCGGCCGATCTGGTCGCGGTGCTCGACGGCGCGGGGGTCGGCCGGTGCTGAGCCCGTCGCGCCCGGTGCTGCGCGTGGACGGCGGCGTCTACGCCCTGGAGCGCGCGCTGCAGCGCCGTGGCTTCGCGGTGGTGGCCGGAGCCGACGAGGCGGGCCGTGGCGCCTGTGCGGGGCCGCTGGTGGCCGCGGCGGTGGTGCTGCCCGACGCCAAGCGCGCCGAGATCGAGGGCCTGACCGATTCGAAGCTGCTCACCGCGGCGACCCGCGACCGGTACTTCGACATCGTGCAGGCGACCGCGGTGGCGTACGCGGTGGTGGTCATCGGGCCCGACGAGATCGACGCGCGCGGGCTGCACGTGTGCAACGTGGCCGCGATGCGGCGGGCGCTGGCCGCGCTGACGACCCGCCCGGCGTACGTGCTGACCGACGGCTTCCCCGTGGACGGCCTCGGCGTGCCGAATCTCGCGGTGTGGAAGGGCGACCAGGTCGCGGCCTGTGTCGCCGCCGCCAGCGTGCTGGCGAAGGTGTCGCGCGACCGGATCATGACACAGCTCGATATGGTGTATCCACAGTACGGCTTCGCGCTGCACAAGGGGTACAGCACCGCCGAGCACCAGGCGGCGCTGGAGGAGCACGGGCCAAGCCCGGTGCACCGCCGTTCGTACCAGAACGTGGCACGGGCCGAGCGGGGTCGAAACGGGCAACGCGGGGTGGCCGAGCTGACGGCGTCGACCGGCCTCCGTGGCTAAACGCGCGCCGCTGGGCGCGGCGCGGTACGGTTCATCGGCAGGATGTGGGCCGCAGGAGGGCGAACGATGAGCGCAGAGGATCTCGAGAAGTACGAGACCGACATGGAGCTGCAGCTCTACCGGGAGTATCGCGACATCGTGCGCCAATTCTCCTACGTGGTGGAGACGGAGCGTCGGTTCTACCTGGCCAACCAGGTTGACCTGCACGTGCGCAACTCCGACGGAGAGGTCTACTTCGAGGTCGAGATGCACGATGCCTGGGTCTGGGACATGTACCGTCCCGCCCGGTTCGTGAAGAATGTCCGAGTGATGACCTTCAAGGACGTCAACGTCGAGGAGCTCGAGAAGCCCGACATCTCGCTGCCCACCGAGGGCGGATTCTGACCGTCTCGCCCTAGCACAACGGGCAGGTGATCGGGTGGTTGTCCACAACCGCCCGGTTGTCCACAGGTGTGCCCCGGCGTCCGTCGCGAGGCTGGGCCGCCGTCGGGCACGCTGCCGCCGTGACAAAGCACCTCGCGCCCGCCGCGGCGCTCCTGCTGATCATCAGCGTCTCCCTGCCGGTCCCTGCCGCACAGTCTCCGTCGGCAGCTGGCGTTCTCGCCGCACAGAGCGCCGCGTACCTGAACCTGACGCACCCGAGCCTGGCGACCAGGCTGCGGGCTGCGGCCGGGTGGCGGTGGCCGCTGGCCGGCACGCCGCACCTGGTCCGCCGATTCGACCCCCCGCCGCAGCCGTGGCTGCCGGGCCATCGCGGCGTCGACCTGGCGGCGTCACCGGGCATGCCGGTGCTGGCCGCGGGCGGCGGGACCGTCGTCTACGCGGGCGTGCTCGCCGGACGCGGCGTCGTCAGCGTCGACCATCCGAGCGGCCTGCGCACCACCTACGAACCCGTGGAACCGCTGGTCTCCGCCGGTGACATGGTTGCCGCAGGGACCGTGCTCGGGTTGCTGACCGCCGGGCATCCCGGCTGCGCCGCCTCCGCGTGCCTGCACTGGGGGCTGCGGCGAGGCGCGGTCTACCTCGACCCGCTGGCCGTGCTCGGGCTGGCCCGCGTCCGCCTGCTGCCCGGCGGCGCCTCACCCCGCACCGGCCGCCGAACCCCGACCCGCCGGCCCCGCCTGGGCCACCCTGCGCGCCGTGCCCTGAAGCGCCGCCGACCCGGCCCGCGCGAGTCCGGAGATGCGGCCGGAGCCGCCTGAGGTCCGGAGATGCGGCCGGAGCGGCCTCAAGATCGCTATTTGTGGTCAAAACCTGCGGTTGGACCCGAGGTTTTGACCACAAACGGCGATCTTGGCGGCGCAAGCGACCCGCGAGCGCCGCGGGCGGCTGCGCGGCGGGTCAGTGGCGGAGGAGGGCGGGGAGGCCTGCGGCGAGGCGGTCGTAGTCGGCGGCGGTGTTGTAGATCTGGGCGCTGATGCGGAGGAAGGCGTGATCGCGCCACCACATGACATTGGGCTCGACCCCGAGTTCGACGCTGATCCGGGTGCGCAGCGCGGCCGTTTCGGTGATGTCGCGGACCGCTCCCGCGGGCAGCGGGAGCAGCCGCATCGGCACCTCCGGGCCGGGGTCGGGCAGCGTTGCCGGGTCCAGGCCCAGGGCCTGCCCGATCACCCGCTGGCCGTACGCGGCGAGCGCGACGTTGTGCCGCTGGATCGCCTCGAAGCCGAACCGGTCGAACAGGGCCAGCCCGGCCGGCGCGGCGAGCCAGGGGCTGTGGTCCAGGGTGCCCTGCTGCTCCAGGAACAGCGGGTAGCCGTCGGGCTGGGAGTGCGACACCACCAGCGGCACCATCCGGTCCCGCCAGTCCGGGGCGACCTGGAGCAGCGCCGTACCCGGCGGCGCGAACGCCCACTTGTGCAGGTTGCCCACCCAGAAGTCCGCGGTCAGGCCCGCCACCGGGCGGTCCAGCATGCCGGGCGCGTGCGCGCCGTCGACCAGCAGCGGCACCCCCTGCTCGCGCAGCGCGGCGGCGATCGTGTGCACCGGGTGCCGCTGCGCGGTGGCGGAGGACACCTGGTCGACGATCACGAGCCGGGTGCGCGGGCCGACCCGGTCCAGCACCGCGGCGACGGTGTCGGCCTCGGACGCGCCCAACTCGACCGGCGCGGTCACCACGCGTACCCCGCGCCGCCGGTGCTGGTCGTCGACGGCCAGCTCGACGGCGTGGTAGCCGTGGTCGGTGACCACGATCTCGTCGCCCTCACCCGCCGCGACCGCCGCCAGCACCAGCGCGGTGCCGGTGGTCGCGTTCGCGACGAACGCGCTGCCCGCAGGGTCCGCCCCGCAGAACGCGGCCGAGGCGCCGCGCGCCGCGGCCACCCGCTCCCACAGGCCTGCGGTGACGAAGCGGGTGGGATTGGCGTCATGCTCGTCGATCAACCGTTGCCGGGCCGCGCGCACGGGCACGGGGACCGCGCCGAACGAGCCGTGATTGAGGTGCGCGACCGCCGGGTCGAGCGCGAACAGGTCGCGGGCGCCGTCCAGCGGGGCCGGGGGATCACCGATCATGTACCCGGAGTCTAGGGCTTGTGCCGGGCCGGCAGGGGCCTGGCGTAACCACCGCCGTGCTCGCGCAGATGGCCACGCAGGGCCAGGGACGGCAGCACTGCCAGCGCGGCGCGCAGCGACACCCCGGCGTCGGCGGCGATCTGCTCGGCGTAGGCCCCGCCGCGCCGCGGCACCGCGTCCACGAGCTGCTGCTCCACCGGCTCCAGCGCGTCGGTCGGCCGGGACGCGCCGCGGGGCACGGGGGCCAGCTCGCCGATCCCGCCGACCTCCTCCAGCACCTGCTCCACCGTGGCGATCAGCCGCACCGGCTCGTGCGGCTCGCGGCGCAGCTCCTCGTGGCAGCCGACGGACGCCTGCGAGGTGATCGGCCCCGGCACCGCCATCGCGGCCCGGCGCAGTTGACGTGCCCGGCGCAGGGTCTGCCGTGCCCCGCTGCGCGCGGCCGCCTCCACCAGCAAGGTGCCCCGCGACAGCGCGGCGATGACCCGGTTGCGCACCAGGAAGCGCAATTTGAACGGCGCGGTGCCCGGCGGCCACTCGCTGATGAGCAGACCCTCCTCGGCGATCTGGTCGAACAGCGCCGTGTTGCTCAGCGGGTACGGCCGGTCCACGCCGCAGGCCAGCACCGCCACGGTGAGCCCGCCCGCGGACAGCGCGGCCCGGTGCGCGATCGCGTCGATGCCGTACGCGCCGCCGGACACCACCGTCCAGCCCCGGTCGGCCAGCCCGTAGCCCAGCTCGGTCGCCGCGTACTGGCCGTAGAGGGTGTTGGCGCGGGCCCCGACCATGGACACGGAACGCTCGACCGCGTCGTCGAGCCGGTGCGGCCCGCGCAGCCACAGGCACTGCGGCGGATACGTGTCACGGTCGACCGGGTTCGGGCCGTCGACGCTGATGTGCCGCAGCTCGGCCAGCCGGGACGGCCACTCGCCGGACTCGGGCGTGACCACCCGTACGCCCAGCCGGTCGGCGCGCTCCCGCAACCGGGCGGCGAACTCCGCGGGCGCTCGGCCATGCAGGCGCAGCGCCGCCGCCTCGGCCAGCGGCCCGCTCTCGTGGCCCGCGGCTAGCCGGTCCAGCGCCTCGACCGGCCCGTACGCGGCGACCAGCTCGTGCAGGCGGCGGCTGCCCGGCTCGACCAGGCTGCCGAGCACCAGGCGGGCGTCGCCGACCGACTGCTCGTCGGCGGAGTCGGTGGGGATGTCGACGATGTTCACGGCTTGCCTCCGTCACGCAGGGAAAGGGCGATGTTGATCTCGGCTTTGCCGGGCCGGTCCAGGCCCGCCAGGTCGCCGAGCGTCCAGGCGAGGCGCAGCACCTTGTCGTGGCCGCGGGCGGACATTGCTCCGGTGTCCAGCCGCCGGCGCAGCTCCTGGGTCACGTCGTCGGGCAGCCGCCAGCGGCGCTGCCGCAGCACGGTGCCGGGCACCTCGCCGTTGCACCGCGCGCCCAGCTCGGCCCAGCGCGCGGCGGCGGTGTCCCGCGCCACGGCCACCCGCCCGGCCACCACCTGCGACGACTCGCGCGTCGTCGCGTCGGTGAACAGATGGGCCGCCTTCAGCGGCGGCAGCTCCAGCTGGATGTCGATGCGGTCCAGCAGCGGCCCGGAGATGCGTCCCAGGTAGCGTCGCCGCACCTGCGGCGTGCAGGCGCACGCGGCGTCGCCGGTCGGCCGGGCGCACGGGCACGGGTTGGCCGCCAGCACCACCTGCACCTGCGCCGGGTACACCACCACCCCGCGCGAGCGGCCCAGCGTCACGACCCCGTCCTCCAACGGCTGGCGCAGCGTGTCCAGCGCCTGCCGCGCGAACTCGGGAGCCTCGTCGAGGAACAGCACACCCCGGTGGGCCAGCGACAGCGCGCCCGGCCGGGCCAGCCCGCTGCCGCCACCCACCAGCGCCGGCACCGACGCGGTGTGATGAGGAGCCTGGTACGGCGGCCGGCGCAGCAGCGGCTCGCCCGGCGCGAGCGCCCCGGCGATCGAGTGCAGCGCGGTGACCTCCAGCGAGGCCGCGTCGTCCAGCAGCGGCAGCAGCGACGGCAGACGCTGCGCCAGCATGGTCTTACCCGCGCCCGGCGGACCGAACAGCGCCAGGTGGTGCCCGCCCGCGGCGGCGACCTCCAGGCCGAGCCGGCCCGTCTCCTGGCCTGCGACGTCGGCCAGGTCCGGCTCCGGCCCACCAGCCTGGGGCAGCGCGTCCGGCGGCTCGATCAGGGCGCACTCGCCCCGCAGGAAGCCGATCACCCGGCCCAGCCGGTCCGCGGCCAGCACCCGCATCCCGGGCACGAGCGCCGCCTCGGCGGCGTTGCCGACCGGCACGATCGCTCTGGCGATGCCCTGGCGTGCGGCGGCGGCCACCATCGGCAGCACCCCGCGCACCGGCCGCACCGAGCCGTCCAGCCCCAGCTCGCCCAGCACCACCACGTCGTCGAGCCCGGCCAGGGGGAGGGTGCCCGTGCCGCCGAGCACCGCCAAGGCGATGGGGAGATCGAAGGCAGATCCCCGTTTGCGCAAGTCCGCGGGATCGAGGTTGACGGAGATGCGGCGCTGCGGCCACGGCTCACCGGAGTTGACGACGGCCGCGCGCACCCGCTCGCGGGCCTCGTTGAGCGCGGTGTCGGGCAGGCCCGTCAGCACCATCACCGGCAGTCCCGCCGCCAGGTCGGCCTCGACCCGCACGAGCTGCCCGGTGACCCCTTCCAGGGCCGCGCACAGCACCATCGCATAGCTCATCGCGAACCTCCGCTTCGCTGCGGATCCCGATGAGCTCCGTGGCTGCCGGTTCGCTCGCTGCGCTCGCTCATCAGAATGCGCCGCGGATGTGGTCGACGACCGGGTCGGCCCCGTGCCGGGCGTACACGCCGACCACGTCGAAACGGACCTCGGCGGGGCGCACGCCGCTGACGGCCAGCCACTGCGCCGCCAGTTGCCGCAGCCGCCGGACCTTGGCTCGGGCGACCGCCTCGGCGGGTGTGCCGTATGTCGCACCGCGGCGGGTCTTCACCTCGCAGAACACCACCGTGTCGCCGTCGCGCGCAACGATGTCGATCTCCCCGGCGGCGCCGCGCCAGTTCCGGTCGAGCAGCACCATGCCCGCGGCCAGCAGATGGGCCGCGGCCAGGCGTTCTCCCCAGGCGCCGAGGGCCTGTGTCACCTTCGTCATGAGCGCCGAGCCAACCCGTGGACGGGCCGGATGGCCACGGCGGCAAGGGGGTCGGCTGTGGATGGTGGGGTGCTTGTGGATATACGCCTGATCATGTGGTTGATCTGTTAAAGCGGCGGCTCGTTGGCGCGAAGATGAAATCTGCTCTACGGTGGGCGGCCGTGGACGGACATGACGACTTCGCCGACTGGCCGAGCCCTTTTCGCGAGCAGCAGCGCGGCGGCCGGGACGACCGGCGCGCACCGGACCAGTACGCATACGACTTCGACGGGGAGTCCCGGGTGCCGGCACCCCGTTCCGGCGACAGCCGCTACGCCTCGCTGGCCGATCTGAGCGCCGGCCCCGGTCCCGGTGGCGGCCGCGACGACCGTGACTGGGACCGTGGCGGTGACCGGTACCAGGCCCCGGCCGACCCGGACTTCGCCCCCCGCGGGCAGCGCTCCGGGCAGGCGCTGCCGCCCGCCGACCCGGATTTCGCCCCGCGCGGGTCGCGGTCGGGCGCGCCCATGCCGCCGCCGGACTCCGATTTCGCGCCGCCGCCGAGCCGCCGGCCGGCCGAGCCGATGCCCGACATCGACTTCGCCCCCCGCAGCCCGCGTGAGCGCGGACCGGTGTCGCCGCCCGCGCTCGCGGGCCCGCCGACGGGCCACCCGGACCCGATCCAGCAGCCGAACCCGATCCAGCAGCCGACCTCGACCGTCGACGCGGCCGCGGTGCGCCGTTCGGTGGCCGAGTCCGACGGGCTGTACCGCAGCAAGCGGCCGGCGCTGCTGGTGGCGTTCTGGGCACTTGCCGGGCTCGGCGAGTTGCTGATGGTGCGCCCGCTGTTGGCGGGCCTGTTCAAGACCCAGGCCGGTCTGGCGCTGGCCCCGCTGCTGGCGATGACCGCCTTCCCGTTCCTCGCGCTCGGCCTGTACGCCCTGACCACGGGCGCGGCCACCGCGGTGCAGTTCCAGGGCCCGCGGGTCTGGCTGCGTACGCCGCTGGCCTACCTGCTGGTGGGCGCGGTGCTGATGCTGGCCGCGGCCACCGCCGCGTAGCGGTATGCGTTGGCGGTGTCCCGGGCGCTGGTGACCCGGGACACCGCGTACACTTGGGTATCGCGACCACTCCACGTGGTCGACTTCGCGCGCCCTCCCGCCTTTAGACAGGCAGGGCGGCGGCCTCCCTGGTCCCCGTTCGCGGGGTTCCACCATGGCCGACGATCGGGCGCCAGGCGGCAGCCACCGGCTGCCGGTTCAACCAGGGAAAGCGCGGGCCCTGGCCCGTGCCGAGAAGATAGGCCTACACATGGCTGTAGTCAGCATGCGCCAGTTGCTGGAGAGCGGCGTTCACTTCGGGCACCAGACCCGTCGCTGGAACCCGAAGATGAAGCGCTTCATCTTCACCGAGCGCAACGGCATCTACATCATCGACCTGCGCCAGACGCTCGACTACATCGAGAAGGCGTACGCGTTCGTCCGCAACACCGTCGCCGAGGGCGGCACCGTGCTGTTCGTCGGCACGAAGAAGCAGGCCCAGGAGGCGGTTGCCGAGCAGGCCGCGCGCGTGGGCATGCCCTACGTCAACCACCGCTGGCTGGGCGGCATGCTCACCAACTTCCAGACGGTGTACAAGCGCCTGCAGCGGATGAAGGAGCTGGAGTCGATCGACCTGACCGGCACCGCCGCGGGGTACACCAAGAAGGAGACCCTGCAGCTGTCGCGGGAGAAGACGAAGCTCACCAAGACCCTCGGCGGTCTGCGGGACATGACCAAGCTGCCGTCGGCGGTCTGGATCGTGGACACCAAGAAGGAGCACATCGCCGTCGACGAGGCCCGCAAGCTGGGCATCCCGGTGATCGCGATCCTGGACACCAACTGCGACCCGGACGAGGTCGACTTCCCGATCCCGGGCAACGACGACGCGATCCGCTCGGCCGAGCTGCTGACCAAGGTCATCGCGACCGCGGTGGCCGACGGTCTCATCGCCCGCTCGGGCAAGGCCGCTCGTGGCGGCGACGTGAAGCCGGAGCCCGGCACCGTCGCGGCCGACGAGCCGATGGCCGAGTGGGAGCAGGAGCTGCTGGCCGGAGACAAGGCGGCCGCCCCGGTCGCTGAGGCCGCCCCGGCCGCCGAGGCTGCCGCGCCGACCGAGACCGCTCCCGACGCCGCCGCTGAGTGACCCGCTGTCACACGGTGCGGGTCCCCGACCCGCACCGTGTGATACGACTTGCGAAGTCTTCTACCAAAGAGGGAACTGATGTCCACTATTTCCGCTGCAGACGTCAAGCGGCTCCGTGAGCTGACCGGCTCCGGCATGATGGACTGCAAGAAGGCGCTCGAGGAGGCCGAGGGCGACTTCGACAAGGCCGTGGAGATCCTGCGCGTCAAGGGCGCCAAGGATGTCGGCAAGCGTGCCGGCCGCTCCACTGCCAACGGTCTGGTCGCGCACAAGGGCAACGCCCTGCTCGAGCTGAACTGTGAGACCGACTTCGTCGCCAAGAACGACGCCTTCGTCGCGCTGGCCGACCAGCTGGTCGCCCACGTCGCCGAGAACAAGCCGGCCGACGTGGACGCGCTGCTCGCGTCGAAGCTCGGTGACGGCACGGTCGCCGACCTGATGCAGGAGCAGTCCGCCAAGATCGGCGAGAAGCTGGTCATCGGCCGCTTCGCCGTGCTCGAGGGCCCCGTCGCGGTGTACATGCACCGCAAGAGCGCCGACCTGCCGCCGCAGGTGGGCGTGGCCGTGCAGTACACCGGCAAGGCCGACGAGGCCGGCGCCGACGACGCCCGCTCGGTCGCGATGCAGATCGCGGCCATGCGGCCGAAGTTCGTCACCCGTGACGAGGTGCCGGCCGAGGTCGTCGAGTCCGAGCGCCGCATCGCCGAGCAGACCGCTCGCGAGGAGGGCAAGCCCGAGGCCGCCCTGCCGAAGATCATCGAGGGCCGGGTGAACTCGTTCTTCAAGGACTTCGTCCTGATCGAGCAGCCGTCGGTCACCGACCAGAAGAAGACGGTGAAGCAGGTGCTGGCCGAGGCCGGTATCGAGGTCACCCGCTTCGCGCGGTTCGAGGTCGGCCAGGCCTGAGCCGCCCCGAGCGGAACGCACTAAGGAGGGAGGTCGCTGGTGGCAGCCAACGGCCTCCCTTTTCCATACCGTCCGCGGGGTCGCCGACGGTGAGACGAAAGGTCGCTGATGTCCGGACACCAGTTCAATCGGGTCGTGCTGAAGCTCTCCGGCGAGGTCTTCGGCGGTGGTGAGGTAGGCGTCGATCCGGACGTCGTGGCCGGAGTGGCCCGCCAGATCGCCACCGTGGTGCGCCGCGGCGTGCAGGTCGCCGTGGTCGTCGGCGGGGGCAACTTCTTCCGCGGCGCCGAGCTGCAGAAGCGCGGCATGGACCGCGCCCGCGCCGATTACATGGGCATGCTCGGCACGGTGATGAACTGCCTGGCGCTGCAGGACTTCCTGGAGAAGGAGGGCATCGAGACGCGGGTGCAGACCGCGATCACGATGGCCCAGGTCGCCGAGCAGTACATCCCGCTGCGCGCCATCCGGCACCTGGAGAAGGGCCGCGTGGTGATCTTCGGTGGCGGCGCCGGCATGCCGTACTTCACCACCGACACCGTCTCCGCCCAGCGAGCGCTGGAGATCCACGCCGACGTGGTGCTGATGAGCAAGAACGGCGTGGACGCGGTCTACACGGCGGACCCGCGTACCAATCCCGACGCGGTCCGGATCGACCAGATCACGTTCAGCGAGGTGCTGCGGCAGAACATCCGGGTGGCCGACGCCGCCGCGTTCAGCCTCTGCGCCGACAACGGCCTGCCGATGCTGGTCTTCGGCGCCGAGGGCGACGACACCATCGTCCGCGCCGTCAGCGGCGACAAGATCGGCACCCTGATCACCGCCTCCTGACCCACCACCCGCCCCCACCCCCGGCCCCACCGGCCCCGGCCCCACGGGCCCCGGCCCCGCCGGCCTCGGCCCCGCCGCAACTCTTAAGAACATGCGGCGAAGGGCTGGTCCGGTAGGCGCGACTCGTTGAGAGTTGCGCCGGGTGGGGGGCGGGTGAGGGCCGGAGGGCCGGTTGGGCGGGTTCGGACGGGTGGGGTGGGACGCCTCGCGCAGGGACGGACGTGACGGGCGGTACCCTATGGCCGCGTGGCGGACGGGTTCCGGGCGTGGAGACGGTGCGCGGCTGCGGACACGTCCACGCGGGCTCGGACGTGATGCGAGCATCAGGCCGCCGTCAGGCGGATGATCGAAGACAGAGCACAGCACGGAGTCAGTGCCCGGCGACCAGGTGGGGCCGCGGGACGGGGCCTACCGGCCACCGCGCCGCCACCGGGTCGGACGCGGCACACGATCAGAGACGGAGAAGCCCGTGATCGACGACACGCTCCTCGAAGCAGAGGAGAAGATGGACCGGGCGGTCGAGCACGCGAAGGAGGAGCTCGCGGCGATCCGGACCGGCCGTGCCAGCGCGGCGATGTTCTCCAAGATCGTTATCGACTACTACGGCACGCCCACCCCGCTGCCGCAGATGGCGTCGATCGGCGTGCCCGAGCCGCGCATGGTGATCATCAAGCCGTACGACACGTCCCAGCTGGGCGCCATGGAGCGCGCCATCCGCGACTCGGACCTGGGGGTCAACCCGGGCAACGAGGGCACCCAGCTGCGCATCCTCGTGCCGCCGATGACCGAGGAGCGCCGCCGCGACATGACCAAGGTCGCGCGGAGCAAGGGCGAGGACGCCAAGGTCGCCGTACGCAACGTGCGCCGCAAGGGCAAGGAGGAGCTCGACCGCATCGTCAAGGACGGTGAGGCGGGCGAGGACGACGGACGCCGGGCGGAGAAGGAGCTCGACGACCTGACCGCCAAGTACGTGGCGCAGATCGACGAGCTCATCAAGCACAAGGAAGTCGAGCTGCTCGAAGTCTGATGAGCGAGCCATACGACGCGGACCCTCGCCGGTCCGGCGCGTCCCGGGCGCGGCAGCCCTACGATGCCGCGCCCGACGCGTATAACGACCCCTCCGACCTGCCTGCCGACGAGCCGCGGGGCACCCGCCGCCGGGCCGGGGGCGCGCGCCACGGCGACGGCGCCGACCAGCCGGATGAGCAGATCGAGCACCACGGCGCCGCCGCGGGCGCCGACGAGCCCGCCGAGCCCGCGAAGGGCTACGGCCGGGCGGGTCGCAACGTGCCCGTCTCCATCCTGGTCGCGGTCGGCCTGCTCCTGGTCATCCTGACGCCGCTGTTCTTCTTCAAGCCGCTGTTCCTGGTGATCCTCGTGGCCGCGGCCGGCCTGGGCACCTGGGAGATGGCGCGGGCGCTGCGCACCTCCGGGGCGCGGCCGCCGCTGATCCCGCTGCTCGGCGGCGGCGTGGCGATGATGTGCCTGGCCTGGTTCTCCGGTGTCGACGCGCTGAGCATCGGCCTGCTGATCACGGTGCTGGCCACCATGGTGTGGCGGATGGGCGACGGCCCGGCGGGCTATCAGCGGGACATGGGCGCGGCCGCGCTGATCATGGTGTACGTCCCGTTCCTGCTCGGCTTCGCCGCTCCGCTGACCACGCCCGACGACGGGCAGTGGCGGATCGTGGCGACGCTGGCCGCGGTCGTGCTCTCCGACACCGGCGGGTTCGTGTCCGGCGTGCTGTTCGGCAAGCACCCGATGGCCCCGACGATCAGCCCGAAGAAGTCCTGGGAGGGCTTCGCCGGCTCGATCATCGCCACCGGCGCGGGCAGTGCGGCGATCCTGTGGGCGCTGCTGGACGTGGCGCCCTGGAAGGGCGTGCTGTTCGGCATGGTGGTGTCCGTGGCGGCGGTGCTCGGCGACCTCGCCGAGTCGCTGCTGAAACGCGACCTCGGCATCAAGGACATGAGCAACATCCTGCCGGGCCACGGCGGCATCATGGATCGACTCGACTCGATCGTTTTCGCCGTGCCGACGGCGTACCTGTTGCTGTCCGTGCTCGCGCCGCCCGCGTGAGGTGAGACACAGCGGGCGGCACAGGCAGGCGTGGCACGACCCCGAGCAGCACTGTTGGCACCATCGAGGGCTGTCGCCCTCGGGCGAACGTGGGACACTGGACCAGTCATGACGAGCCTTCCGCTGATTTCCGTTACCGATGGTGACGGCGCGACCGCGCGCCGCTCCTCCATGCCCCCGCGACACCTCGCCGACCTGGATCTCGCCGGTCGGCGCAGTGCCGTGTCCGACCTCGGTGAGCAGGCCTTCCGGGCCACCCAGCTGTCGACGCACTACTTCGGGCGGCTGGAGCGCGACCCGGCCGGCATGACCGACATCCCGGCCGCCGCACGCGAGCGCCTGACCGAGCAGCTGCTGCCGAAACTGCTGACCCCGGTCCGCGAGCTGTCCTGCGACGACGGCGACACGCGCAAGGCGCTGTGGCGGCTGCACGACGGCGCCATGGTCGAGAGC
Source organism: Catellatospora vulcania (assembly GCF_009720385.1). Classification (GTDB taxonomy): domain Bacteria; phylum Actinomycetota; class Actinomycetes; order Mycobacteriales; family Micromonosporaceae; genus Catellatospora; species Catellatospora vulcania. The sequence goes on from NZ_WARX01000001.1 coordinate 354,291, forward strand.
GTGCTGATGGGCTACGGCGACCGGGTCACCGTGTGCATCTCCAGCCAGGCCGGCTGCGGCATGGCGTGCCCGTTCTGCGCCACCGGCCAGGCGGGGCTGACCCGCAACCTGTCCACCGCGGAGATCGTCGACCAGGTGGTGTATCTCGCCGGGGTCGCCCAGTCGGGCGTCATGGGCGGCGAGCCGCGCCGGCTGAGCAACGTGGTCTTCATGGGCATGGGCGAGCCGCTGGCCAACTACAACCGGGTCATCGCCGCGGTGCGCCGCCTGACCAGCCCGGCGCCGGAGGGCCTGGGACTGTCGCAGCGGCACGTCACGGTCTCCACGGTGGGTCTGGTCCCCGCGATGCGCAAGCTCGCCGAGGAAGACCTCTCCGTGACTCTTGCGCTCTCGCTGCACGCGCCCGATGATGACCTTCGCGACGAACTCGTGCCGGTGAACCAGCGGTGGAAGGTCGCCGAAGTGCTCGACGCCGCGTGGGCGTATGCCGCCCGCACGGGACGCCGGGTCAGTATCGAGTACGCCATGATCAGGGACGTGAACGACCAGCCGTGGCGGGCCGACCTGCTGGGTCGCCTGCTGGCGGGGCGGCTGGCGCACGTCAATCTCATCCCGCTCAACCCCACGCCCGGCAGCAAGTGGGACGCCAGTCCCAAGCCGGTCGAGCGGGAGTTCGTCCGGAGGTTGCGCGCGGCCGGAGTGGCCACTACGGTGCGTGACACCCGGGGGCGCGAGATTGACGGCGCATGTGGACAGTTGGCTGCGAGCGAGGTTGAGGGATGAGCGAGCGCTGCGAGCGACTCATGGGACCTTTCTTCATGGCTGCGTGCGAGCGCGGCGAGGAGAAGGCATGAGCGGGCGCTGCGAGCGAATCATGAAACCTTCGACTCATGGCTGCGTGCGAGCGCAGCGAGGAGAAGACATGAGCGGCAATAACAGGATTGAGGTTCGGTCGTGAGCTCGCATGGTCAGCGGTTCCGCCGCCGGGCGGTCCGTCGCGGTTACAAGGTCGACGAGGTGGACACCTTCCTCGACCGGGTGGAGGCGACGCTCAACGGCGCCCCGGTCGGTCCTGAGGTGAGGTCGCAGGAGGTCCGGGACGTCGTGTTCCGGGTGCGCTTCGGCGGATACGACGAGTGGCAGGTCGACCTGCACCTCGACCGCGTGGAGCGCCAGCTCGCCGAGCTGGAGGAGCGCCCGGCCGCGCCGGGTCGCGGCGCCGAGCTGCGCGCCGGGCTGGGCGGTCCGACGCCGGCCCCCGCCCCCGCGCCGGACCGGATGGGCCCGCCGCCCCCGCCCCTGCCGACCCGCACCCCGGCCGCCAACGCGCCGACCGGCGCCCTGCCGCGCTACGAGCCGCGTTTCGACGAGCAACCCTCGTACGCGGGCCAGAGCTCGATGGGCCCCGGTCCGGACCGCCAGCAGGCTCCTGAGCGCCAGCAGGCGCCCGCGGTGCCGCCCGGCCCGCAGGGCAGCTTCGACGGCTTCGGCGGTGGCCACGGCCGCTCCGACATGACCAGTGAGATCCGGATGGAGCGGCCGCAGCCGCCGCGGATGCCGGAGCCGCCGCGCAACGAGCCGCCGCGCGTCGACCCGTACGGGCCGAGCAGCGGTTTCGGTTCGGTGACGGCGCAGCAGCCGGTGTACGGCGGCGCGCCGCAGCGCGGCGGTTACGACAACGACGCCACGAACACGTTCGGTGCGGTGCCCCCGGCCTCGGCCAACCCGTCCACGTACGGTGGCGGCGGCGGTTTCGCGCCGCCCCCGCCCCCGCCTCCGGCTGCCCCCGCCGGCCCGGCCTACACGGGCGAGCTGGCCCGGGTGGACCAGCTGCGGCGGACGTTCCAGCTGCGCCGGTTCGGCAGCGGCTACGACCCGCAGCAGGTCGACCGGCTCTTCGAGAACGTGCTGGGCTCGCTGTCCGGCCGCACCGGCGGCACGGTCAACGAGGGCGAGCTCGACGCGGGCCGCCTCAACCTGGTGCCCGGCGGCTACTACGAGGCCGAGGTCGAGCAGGCGCTGCGCGAGGTGCGCGACATCGTCGGCCGGCGCTGACCGGCGAAAGCACGAAGGCCCCGGCCGCAGCCCTGCGAAGGGCGCGGCCGGGGCCTTTTTACCAGGTCAGTCGCGCAGGCCGTTGCGGCGCAGCACGATGTCGATGATCATGATCGCGGCGAGGACGCCGGCGGTGCCGAGCAGCCAGAGGGTCTCGACGTTGCCCTCGTGGTTGCCGAACAGCATCAGCAGCAGCATGACGATCACCACGGTCCCGGCGATCCGGGCGGCCTTCACCGGGGTGGGAGCGTGCTGGTCGGGCGAGGTTACCGGCTCTTCTGCGGCCACGATCAGGTCCTTCTCTCTCGACTCCAGGCCTCCGCCGACGGCGCGCGTCGCGGTGGCGGCAATACAGTCTGGCATGTCGTGATCGAGAGCCCGGGGGGAGTCCGGCATCCCACAGCCGAGGTGGCGGTGGGCGGGCCCACCGGAGCGCTCAGGTAGCGTCTACCAGGTCGGCTTACGCGGCGAGAAGGGAAACGGGCAGTGCGGATCACCGGTACGGGACACGCCAGCATGCGCATCGATACGGCGGCGGGTTCGATCCTGTGCGACCCGTGGGTGAACCCGGCGTATTTCGCCTCGTGGTTCCCGTTCCCGGACAACTCGCAGCTGGACTGGGAGCACCTGGGCGACGTCGACTACCTGTACGTCTCGCACCTGCACCGGGACCACTTCGACGCGGCGCACCTCAAGCGCTTCGTGTCGAAGAAGGCGACCGTGCTGCTGCCGGAGTATCCGACTTCGCAGCTGGAGGACGAGCTGCGGGAGCTGGGCTTCACGAAGTTCTTCAAGACGGTGTCGGACGAGGTGCACGAGCTCGACGGCGGCCTGAAGATCATGATCCAGGCGCTGATCTCGCCGACCGACGGCCCGATCGGCGACTCGTCGCTGTGGGTCGAGCACGACGGCGTCCGGGTGCTCAACCAGAACGACGCCCGCCCCACCGACCTGATCCGCTTCACCGAGCTGGGCCACGTGCACGCGCACATGCTGCAGTTCTCGGGGGCGATCTGGTATCCGATGGTGTACGAGCTGCCGCAGTCGGCGAAGACGGCGTTCGGCAAGCAGAAGCGCGAGCGGCAGTACGACCGCACCTGGCGCTACATCGACGACCTGAAGGCGTCGTACGTGTTCCCGATCGCCGGTCCGCCGTGTTTCCTCGACGACGAGTTGTGGCAGTTCAACGACATCCACGGCGACGAGGGCAACATCTTCCCGGACCAGTCGGACTTCGTGCGGGAGTACGCGAAGGTCGGCGGGAACAACGGGGTGGTGCTGCTGCCGGGTTCGGTGTCGACGCTGACCGAGCAGACCTGCGACACGACACACCCGGTGCCGGACGTGGAGGAGTTCTTCGCGCGCAAGGAGGAGCACCTCAAGGCGTACCAGGAGCGGCAGCGGACGGTCATCGAGCGGGAGAAGGCGTCCTGGTCGCACCCGGAGATCGACGTGCTGGCCGGCATGAAGGCCCGCATCGAGCCGCTGCTGGACGAGTCGGTGCGGCTGGCGCAGGGCGTGGGCGGCCCGGTGCGCTTCGACCTGACCGACCCCGCCGGTGAGCTGGTCGAGTCGATCCTGGTGGACTTCCCGAACAAGGAGGTCCGGATCGCCGCCGACGAGAAGGTGCGTTACCGGTTCAAGACCGAGCGACGGCTGATCGAGCACCTGCTGCACATCGACGAGGGCGACTGGGTCAACTCGCTGTTCCTGTCCTGCCGCTTCTCCGCGGCGCGGATCGGGCAGTACAACGAGTTCGTTTACGCGTTCTTCAAGTGCCTGTCCGAGGAGCGCCTGCAGTACGCGGAGGGCTGGTACGAGTCGCAGCGGCCCGACGCCGAGGACATCACCGTGGGCGACTGGTCGTTCCAGCGCCGCTGCCCGCACCTGAAGGCCGACCTGACCCGCTTCGGCATCGTCGAGGGCGACCAGCTCACCTGCCAGTTGCACGGCTGGAAGTGGAACCTCAAGACCGGCCGCTGCCTGACCAGCGTCGGCCACGAGATCCGCGCCGAGCCCGCCGGTCAGTCGGCGCCCGCGGCGGAGCAGCCCGCCCCGGCCGCCTGACCGCCCCTGGGCCGCCCGGCGGGCGCCGAGCCCCGGCGCTCAGGGGTGCTCGCCCCTGAGCCTGGCGGCGTCCGCGTGGGCAGCGGCCACGATCTTCAACGCCTCCTTGCGGGCCTCCGCGAGGTGGTCGTCAGCCTGCTCCTCGGCCAGCCGCAGGATCTGCTGCACCCGGGTGCCGAGGCCGTCCAGCCCCGGCCGCGTGTCCGAGCGGATCCCCGCGGGACCGGGCAGCAGGTCCGCGCCGCTCCCGGGCCCCGCGAGCGTGAGCAGCAGGCCCGCGCCCAGCAGGCCGACCCCGACCCAGAGCGCGACCCCGCCGGCGTGCACGCCGACCAGCGTGCCGGTGCCCAGCCAGGCGAACGCGGTGGACCACCGCTGCGCTGTCGTCTGCATCCCGTACCTCCCCCGAGTCACCGCCATGAAAGCCGATGCGGTCAAGGCCGAGCCCGACCGTCACCGCGCCTCAGCCCGGCCCGTTGGCGTTTATGCAGGTCGAACCGGGGTTGATGGGTGCGGTGGCCCGGCAGGTGGGGCGGACGCCGGGTCGGGGAGAGGTGTCCAACCTTCCCAGTGAATAGCAAGACAGCGATAAATATAAGTCTTCAAATATTCATTTCCGCTGTATACGTTCCTCCAAAACAGTTCCGGCGGGTCCTGCCACGCGCTACGAGCCAGTGCCGCGGACCGCCGGCCTGACAGGGGAGGAACCAACCATGAAACGTGCCCGCACGTTCGTGCTGGGTGTCGCGGTGGTGCTGGCCGGTGCCACCGCCCTGCCCGCGGCAGCCGCGGCAGCGCCCCCGGAGGCCGCTGTGCTCGCGGTCAGCGGGGAGGTCGTGGCCGACAGCTACCTCGTGGTGCTCAAGCCCGGCACGGACGTCTCCGCCGCGACCGGACTGGCCGGCCGGCACGGCGCGAGCCTGCGCAAGACGTTCCGGGCGGGCCTGAAGGGCTTCTCGTTCAGCGGCAGCGCCCTGGCCGCCCGCCGCATCGCCGCCGACCCGGCCGTGGCCTACGTGCAGCCCAACATGATCCACCGGGCCAGCGCCACGCAGTCGCCCGCGACCTGGGGCATCGACCGCATCGACCAGCGCAACCTGCCGCTGAGCAACTCCTACACCTACTCCAACACCGCGTCGTCGGTGCGGGCGTACATCATCGACACGGGCATCCGGTTCGCGCACGGCGAGTTCGGCGGGCGGGCCGTCTCCGGCTTCGACGCCATCGACGGCGGCACGGCCGACGACGGCAACGGGCACGGCACCCACGTCGCCGGCACCGTCGGCGGGACCACGTACGGCGTGGCCAAGGGCGTGACCCTGGTCGCGGTGCGGGTGCTGGACGCCGAGGGCAGCGGCACCACCGAGCAGGTCGTCGCGGGCATCGACTGGGTGACCGCCGACCACGACCCGGGCGAGCCCGCGGTCGCCAACATGAGCCTCGGTGGCAGCGCGGACACGGTGCTGGACAACGCGGTGAAGGCGTCGATCGCGGACGGCGTCTCGTACGCCATCGCGGCGGGCAACGGCATCCTGGGCATCTTCGCCGCCAACGCCTGCAACTACTCGCCCGCCCGGGTCCCCGAGGCGATCACGGTGTCGGCGACGCAGAGCAACGACAGCAAGGTCTCCTGGGCCAACCGGGGCACCTGTGTCGACATCTTCGCCCCCGGCGTGAACATCACCTCGTCGTGGTTCACCAACGACACGGCCACCAACACCATCAGCGGCACCTCGATGGCCACCCCGCACGTGGCCGGGGCTGTCGCGCTGTACCTGCAGAACAACCCGGGCGCGACCCCGGCCCAGGTGCAGTCGGCGCTGATCGCCAACGCCACCACGGGCGTCGTCGGCTCCCCGGGCAGCGGCTCCCCGAACCGCCTCCTCTACACCGCCAACTTCTGACCGCACCGCCCCACGCTCCGGCGGGGTTCTCAGACCCCCGAACCCCGCCGGGCACCGGCAGGGCGTGTCGAGGGGGCCCGCCTTGCAACGACGTTGGCCTATCTGGATGAAGAATCGTGGATCCAGCTCATCCAGATAGGCCAACGTCTATAACAAGCAGATTCGAGCGCGCGTCACATCTTGATGCGCTCGTTCTTCGGGTCGTAGAGGGGTCGCAGGGAGGCTGTGGCGGGGTACACCCGCTCGGCGATCTCCACGGTCCACGTGCCCGCGTCGATCCACGCCTGGTCCAGCGGCACGTCCCCGGCGTCGATCATCGCGAGCCCGACCGCCCCGCCGAGGGTGTGCCCGTACGACGCGGCCCGGATGTACCCCACCGGCATCCCGTCGCGCCGCACCACCTCGGCGTGGAACATCATCGCGTCCGGGTCGGTGACCAGGATCTGCAGCAGGCGGCGGCGCAGCGGCCCCTCGGCCTTCTTCGCCAGCACCGCCTCCCGCCCGATGAAGCCGCCTGGCTTGTCCAGCGCCACCGCGAACCCGAGCCCCGCCTCCAGCACCGAGTCGGTGTTGTCGATGTCGTGGCCGTAGTCCCGGTAGCCCTTCTCCATCCGCAGGCTAGACAGCGCCTTGAGACCGGCGTGCCGCAGCCCCAGCGGCCGCCCGGCCTCGACCAGCCGGTCGTACGCGTGCACCGCCTGCTCGGCCGGGACATACAGCTCGTAGCCCAGCTCGCCCAGGTAGGTGATCCGGATGCACAGCGCGCGGGCGAACCCCAGGCCGATCTCCCGGGCGGTCCGGAAGCCGAACGCCTCGTTCGACATGTCCGCCGTGGTCACCGCCGACAGCAGCTCCCGCGACCGCGGCCCCTGGATGTTGATCTGGGCGTACGCCCCGGTCATGTCGGTGGCGAACGCGTGCGCCCCGGTCGCCTCGAAGTGCCGGCGCAGCCGCGTCTCGACATGCCGGTGGGCGGTGTCGGAGGCGACCACCCAGAACCGGTCGTCGGCCAGCTTGGTGACGGTCAGGTCCGCCTCCAGCGTGCCGCCCTCGTTCAGCCACTGGGTGTACGTGATCATGCCCGGTTCGCCGTCGACCCGGTTCGCGCTCAGCCGCTCCAGCGCCGCCCCCGCGTCCCGCCCCTGCACCAGGAACTTCGCCATGAACGACATGTCCATGAGGATCACGCCCTCGCGGGCGGCCTGGTGCTCCTCGGCCCAGTTGCCGAACCAGTTCTGCCGCCCCCAGGACAGCTTGGCGACCTTCGGCTCCTGGCCCTCGGGGGCGTACCAGTCGGGGCTCTCCCAGCCGCTGACGTCCTTGAAGTAGCCGCGCTGGGCGCGCAGCCGCTCGTGGATCGGGGAGAGCTTGGCGTCGCGGGCGGTCTCCATGGACTTGCCCGGGTAGTGCGGCGCGTAGACCATGCCCAGCGACTCCACGGTGCGGGTCGCCCGGTAGGCCGGGTTGCTCTGGTACGTGTGCAGCCGGTCGATGTTCATGCCGGTCACGTCGATGTCGGGGCGGCCGTTGAGGATCCAGTGCGCCATGGCCCGGCCGATGCCGCCGCCGGTCAGGATGCCGATCGAGTTCAGGCCCGCCGCCACGAAGTAGTTCTTCAGCTCCGGGGCCTCGCCCACGATCGGGGCCAGGTCGGGGGTGAAGCTCTCCGGGCCGCAGAAGAACTTGCGCACGCCGACCTCGGTGGAGATCGGGATGCGGGCCATCGCCTTCTCCAGGTAGGGGGCCATGCGGTCCCAGTCCGGGGGCAGCTCGCCGAAGGAGAACGTGTCCGGGATGCCCTCGACCTTCCACGGCGCGCACAGCGCCTCGAACAGGCCGATCATGAGACCGGCCCCCTCCTCGCGGAAGTAGCCGTACGACGACGGGTCCTCCAGCACCGGCAGGTCGCCGTGCATGCCGTCGATGGGCTCGGTGATCAGGTAGTAGTGCTCGGCGGCCTGCAGCGGGATGTTCACGCCGGCCTTCTCGCCGAGCTGGCGGGCCCACATGCCCGCGCAGTTGACCACGAACTCGGCCTCGATGTCGCCGTAGGGGGTGCGCACGCCGGTGACGGTGTTGCCCTGCTTCAGGACGCCGGTGGCGGGGACGTTCTCGATGATGCGTACGCCCTGCATCCGGGCGCCCTTGGCCAGCGACATGGTGACGTCGACCGGGTTGGCCCGGCCGTCCTCGGCCACGTAGAACCCGGCCAGCACGTCGTCGACGTTCGCGAGTGGGAACAGCCCCTTGACCTCGCCGGGGGAGACCTCGTGCACGTCCACGCCGCACAGCCGGTTGAACGCCGACACGCGCCGGTACTCCTCCAGCCGGTCCGCGTCCGTGGCGACCTGCACGAACCCGACCTGCTTCAGCCCGGTGGCCAGGCCCGTCTCGGCCTCCAGCCGGCTGTACAGGTCACGGGTGTACTTGCGCAGCTCGGTCGACGTCTCCGACATCGAGCCGAAGGTGACCATGAGCCCGGCGGCGTGCCAGGTGGTGCCGGAGGTGAGCTTGTCCCGCTCCAGCAGCACCACGTCCTTGCAGCCCATATGCGCCAGGTGGTACGCGATGGAGGTGCCGATGATGCCGCCCCCGACGACCACCACGCGCGCACGCTCGGGCAACTGCGGACCGGATGTGTCACTCGTCATAGCGCGCCACCCTACCTTCCTGACCCGTCAATCAGTGAACCGCCGCCCGCCCGACCCTCCACCTGCCGCAACTCTTAAAGATTCGCGGCCTCCCGAGCGCTCTGAGCCCGCGACTCTTTAAGAGTTGCGGCGGGAGGCGGGCGTGGCGGTGGCCGGGATCTGGGCGGCGAAGGAGGCGAGTTCGGCTTCGAAGAGCGGCTCGGTGTCGGTGGCGGCCCAGCTGAGCTGGCCGAAGAGTTCGGCGGCGAGGATGCCGTAGAGCCGGGTCCAGGAGGTCAGGAAGACGGCGGTGACCTCGATCGGCAGCTCGCCGTGCGCGGGCAGCGCTCCGGCCAGCCGGTCGAGGTCGACGTGCGGGACGGCGGGCAGCCGCCCGGCCTGCCACAGCTCCAGCATGGGCTGCACGAAGATCTGGCCGAACTGCGCGCCCGCGCACTGCAGGTCTTCGCACTGCTGATGGAACTGCTCCACGCCGGGCAGCGGAGGTCCGAAGATCAGGGTCGCCTCGGGCCGGTGCGCCAGCGCCCAGCGTCGCAGCTCGCGTGCCATGACGAGCAGTTGCCGCACCGGGTCGGTGTCGGGATCGGCGTCGCGGGCGGCCTCGCAGGCGATGCGCACCTCGTTGTGCAGGTCCGTGCACAGCTCGATGACCAGCGCGTCGAGCGCGGGCACGTAGCGGTAGAGGGCGGCGGCGGTCATGCCCATGTCCCGGGCGATGGCGCGCAGCGAGATGCTCGCCGGTCCGCTCGCGACCAGCTGCGCCCGCGCGAAGTCCTTGATCTCGGTCAAGGTCCGTTCGCGCTGGCGCTCGCGGCGGTGTGAGGTGTCCGACATAGAGCTCCCTTGACGGCAGTGAACGTCGTCCGCGAAAGTAAACACCGTTCACTCAAATGAGTGCTGTAAACAAGCATATAGGTTCCGGAGAGGAATCCGATGTTCGCGTGGTGGGGGCGTGCGGTCGTTCGCTGGCGCTGGCTGGTGCTCGGGATCGCCGCGGCGGTGCTGGTCATCGGGGCATCCTGGGGCGGCGGTGTGTTCGGCGATCTGATCAGCGGCGGGTTCGACGACCCGGGCAGCGCGTCCAGCCGGGCGCACCGGGAGATCACCGCCCAGCTGGGCCGCCAGGACGTCGACATCCTGGCGCTGTACTCGTCCGACACCGAGCGCTACGACGCCGAGCCGTTCCGGGCCGCGGTCACCGAGGTCGCCTCGCGGCTGAGCGGGCGGCCTGAGGTGTCCAGCGTGGTCGGCCCCTACACCCCGGGGGTTCCCGGCAGGTTCTCCTCCTCCGACGGGCACGCCACCTACCTGGCGATCCAGCTGCGCGACGGGGACGAGAACAGCAAGCTCGACGACCTCGCCGCGCTGCGCGACGACCTGGTCGCCGACCGGGTGCACACCGAGATCGGCGGGCTCATCCCGTTCCTGGACGACGCCAACACGCAGATCAACGGCGACATCACCAAGGCCGAGCTGATCAGCCTGCCGATCCTGCTGGTACTGCTGGTCTTCATCTTCCGCGGCCTGGTCGCCGCGGCCACCCCGCTGTTCGTCGGGGTGCTCGCCGTACTCGGCGCGTTCATCGCAGTACGCCTGCTCGCACAGGTCACCGACGTGTCAGTGTTCGCCGTCAACATCATCACGATGCTCGGCCTGGGCATGGCCATCGACTACGCGCTGTTCGTGGTGAGCCGGTTCAGAGAGGAGCTGGCCGCCGGGCGCAGCCCGGCCGACGCCGTCGCGCACACGCTGTCCACCGCCGGCCGCACCGTGCTGGTCTCCGGCCTGACCGTGGCGCTCGCCCTGGCCAGCCTGCTGATCTTCCCGATGGACTTCCTCAAGTCCATGGCCTGGGGCGGCATGGCCGCGGTGCTCGTCGCCATGCTCGCCGCGCTCACCGCCCTGCCCGCCCTGCTGGCCGTGCTCGGCCCGAAGATCAACGCGCTGCGGGTGCCGCTGCCGAAGCTGTTCCGGACGCGCCCGGAGGGTGAGGGCGGCTGGGCGCGCATCGCCCGCAGTGTGATGAGCCGGCCCGTGCTGTACGCCCTCGGTGTCGCCGCGGTCCTCGCGCTCACCGCGACCCCGTTCCTGCGGGCCCAGTTCGGCGGCTTCGACGAGAGGGTGCTGCCCGCGGGCACCGAGTCGCGCACGGTCACCGAACGCATCGCCGACGAGTTCCCCGGCGGCAGCGCCGCCCCGATCAGCGTCCTGATCCTCGGCCCCGGCGCGGACACGATGCTGACCCGCATCCAGGCCGTGCCCGACGTGCCGAACGCGATGATCGCGGCGCAGCAGGGCGATGCGACCCTCATCACGGCGTCGTACCCGGGCGAACCGGCCGACGAGAGCGCCCGTGAGGTCGTGCAGGCGATCCGGGACCTGCCCGTGCCCGACGGCACGCAGCTGCTGGTCGGCGGGCGCACCGCGGCCGACCTGGACCAGCTCGACTCGATCGGCGGGCGGCTGCCGTGGATGCTCGGGATGGTCGCCGTCAGCACGTTCCTGCTGCTGTTCCTGGCGTTCGGCTCGGTCGTGCTGCCGCTGAAGGCCATCATCATGAACGTCATCTCGATCGGGGCGTCGTTCGGCGTGGTCGTCTGGATCTTCCAGGACGGGCACCTGTCGGAGTGGCTGGGCTTCACCGTCACCGGCTTCCTGGAGCCCGGCAACATGGTGCTGATGCTCGCGGTCCTGTTCGGACTGGCCACCGACTACGAGGTGTTCCTGCTGTCGCGGGTCCGGGAGGAGTGGGACGCCACCGGGGACAACACCCAGGCCGTCGCGTCGGGGCTGCAGCGCACCGGCGGGATCATCACCGCGGCGGCGCTGCTGCTGATGGTGGTCCTCGGCGGCTTCGCCACCGGAGGCACGACCACGATCAAGGTGCTCGGCATCGGCATGGTCGTCGCCGTCGCCATCGACGCCGCCCTGGTCCGGGCCGTACTGGTACCCGCCACCATGCGCCTGCTCGGCCGCTGGAACTGGTGGGCCCCCGGCCCCCTGGGCCTCGTCTACCGCCGCTACGGCCTCAAGGAGGCCTGACCCGCCCGCCGTAGGCCACTTCCGGGGCCGCCGTAGGCGGTTGCCGGGCCAAGATCGCTGTTTCGTGTCAGAAAGCGCAGTTCGACCGCACTTTCTGACACGAAACAGCGATCTTCCGCGTCCTCCACCTGGGCCGGTGTCGCCTGCCGCACCGAAGCCGCGTCGTCAGGCATCGGGAGTGATGGAGGGCCACGGCGAGCTCGCCGTACGGGAGGTTCGACAGGTGGTCTGTCGGCTCGGCGCCCATGGGTACTCGTCAAAGGCGCGCACCGGTACGAGCTGTCGTACCGGCAAACGGTGCCGCTGGAAACCGTTGGGACATAAGGCGTTCATCTGACCACGGGATGGGCGACGTCTGGGGCACTTAGCGTGCCGGTGACAGACATCGACCATCGTGGAGGTCTATCGTGGACCGTCGTAACGTGCTGCGCGCCGGGGTCGTGGGCGGCGCGGCCGCCGCATTCTCGGGCGCGCTGTGGAAAGAGGCGTTCGCCGCACCGGCCCAGCCCGGTCCGGGCCCGTACGGGGCGCTGCAGGCCGCCGACGCGAACGGCATCATGCTGCCCTCCGGTTTCACCAGCCGCGTCATCGCGAGATCCAGCCAGACCGTGCCCGGCACGTCGTACACCTGGCACAGTGCCCCCGACGGCGGCGCCTGCTTCGCCGACGGCTCGGGCTGGATCTACGTGTCGAACTCCGAGGTCTCCGCGGGCGGGGCGTCGGCGGTGAAGTTCAACTCGGGCGGCACCGTCACCAGCGCGTACCGCATCCTGTCCGGCACCTCCACCAACTGCGCGGGCGGCCACACCCCCTGGAACACGTGGCTGTCCTGCGAGGAGACGACGACGGGCCGGGTCTGGGAGACCGACCCGTGGGGCGTGAACGCGGCCGCGGCCCGCCCGGCGATGGGCCGGTTCAAGCACGAGGCCGCCGCCTGCGACCCGGTGAACCACGTCATCTACCTGACCGAGGACCAGACCGACGGGTGTTTCTACCGGTTCATCCCGAACACCTGGGGAAACCTCGCCACCGGCACCCTTCAGGTGGCCAAGGGCGGTTCCGGCACCTCCGTCACGCTCACCTGGGCCACCGTGCCAGACCCGGACGGCTCGCCGACCGCGACCCGCAACCAGGTCAGCGGCGTGAAGCGGTTCAACGGCGGCGAGGGGTGCTGGTTCGACAACGGCATCGTCTACTTCACCACCAAGGGCGACAATCGAGTCTGGGCCTACCACACGGCCACCGCGCAGATCGAGCTGGCGTACGACGACTCGCTGGTGAGCGGCACGCCGCCGCTGACCGGGGTCGACAACATCACCGGCAGCGCGACCAGCGGGGATCTGTTCGTCGCCGAGGACGGCGGCAACCTGGAGATCTGCGTGATCACCCCGGACGACGTCATCGCGCCGTTCCTGCGCATCACCGGGCAGAGCTCCTCGGAGGTCACCGGCCCGGCGTTCAACCCGGCCGGGAACCGCTTCTACTTCTCGTCGCAGCGGGGCACCTCGGGTTCCTCGTCCGGCGGGATCACGTACGAGGTCACCGGGCCGTTCCGGTCCTGAGCGCCGACGGGAGGAACCTGATGGACCGACGTCAGGTGCTGCGGGCCGGGGTCGTCGGCGTCGGGGCGGTGGCGTTCTCGGGCGCGCTGTGGCAGGAGGCGTTCGCCGCGGTCGCCCAGCCGGGGCCGAGCCCGTACGGCGGCCTGTCGGCGACCGATGCCAACGGACTGGCGCTGCCGGCGGGCTTCACCAGCCGGGTGATCGCGCGTTCCGGCCAGGACGTGCCGGGCACGGGGTACGGCTGGCACTGGGCACCGGACGGCGGTGCGTGCTTCGCCGACGGCGCGGGCTGGATCTACGTCTCCAACTCGGAGATCCCGGTCGTCGGCGGGGCTTCGGCGATCAGGTTCAGCCCGGACGGGAACGTGCACTCGGCGTACGGGATCCTGTCCGGCACCAGCGTCAACTGCGCGGGCGGGGCGACGCCGTGGCACACCTGGCTGTCGTGCGAGGAGATCCCGCTCGGGCGGGTCATGGAGACCGACCCGTGGGGTGTGCAGCCGGCCCGCGAGCGCACCCGGCTGGGCCGGTTCAAGCACGAGGCCGCCGCCTGCGACCCCGACCGCCGGGTCGTGTACCTCACCGAGGACGAGGGCGACGGCTGCTTCTACCGCTTCGTGCCCGACGTGTGGGGCGACCTGAACACCGGCCGGCTCCAGGTGCTCTGCGGCCCGGCGGGCGCCACCTCCGGGCCGGTCACCTGGCAGGACATCCCGGACCGGGACGGCTTTCCGGTGCCCACCCGCAGGCAGGTGGGCGCGGCCATGCGTTTCGACGGTGGTGAGGGCTGCTGGTACGACCGCGGCACCTGCTACTTCACCACCAAGGGCGACAACCGGGTGTGGGCGTACGACGCCGCGGGGTCGACCATCGCCCTGGCGTACGACGACTCGTTGGTCGACGGCACACCGCCGCTGACCGGCGTGGACAACATCACCGGCGCGCCCCGTAGCGCCGACCTGTACGTGGCCGAGGACGGCGGCAACATGGAGATCAACGTCATCACGGCCGAAGGGGTGGTCGCGCCGTTCCTGCGGCTCAACGGGCAGGGCGCCTCCGAGATCACCGGTCCGGCGTTCAACCCGGCCGGAAACCGGCTCTACTTCTCGTCCCAGCGCGGCGCCACCGGCGCCAAGTCGGGCTCCGGCGGCATCACGTACGAGGTCACCGGCCCGTTCCGGAGCGTGTCAATCCGTTGACGTGCAACGGGACCACCGGCGTTGACCATGGGAGGAGCGGTGGACATACTGCCCCGATGCAGATCCACAGCGAGGACCTCGTCCAGGTGACGTGGATGTGGGACCGTGCCGGGTATCGGCGGCTCGCCTGGATGGACAAGGCCTCACGGAACCGCGCCGACGTGGTGGTGGCGCTGGTCAGCCTGACCGTCGCGGCCTGGACCTTCGACCTCTGGATCAAGCAGGGCGGCCCGTGCCCGTTCAGCGGGGTCTGGCTGTCGATCCTCGGGGTCGGTCTGGTGGCGAAGGTGTCCCTGTCCGCCTGGCTGTCGCTGCGGAAGTCTCCCGACTTCTGGTATTCGCCGATGACGGTGCGCATCGACGCCGCCGGTGTCCGCCTGATCCAGGCGAGCGGGGAGTACTTCTGCCGCTGGGCGCTGATGTCGCCGGTCGTGCGTACTGCGGAGGACTGGCATTTCGTGGTGCCCGGAGCCGGCGGGATCACCGTGCCGAGAGGGCTGATCACGCCCGCCGACGACGCGGCGATCGCGGCGGTCGTCGACAGGTACGCCCACCTGGTCGGCAGGCCGGACGACATGCCCCCGCCGGCGGAGGTCTGACCTTGCTCCTCGAAACCGGGCGCCTCGTCATCAGGGAGTGGACCGACAGTCCTGCCGACCTGGCCCGCAACTACGACATCTACCGTCTTGACGAGGTCACCCGCTGGCTCGGGATGCCGACCCCGCTGGCCGATCCGGCGCAGTCGCAGCTCGTCATCGACCGGCGGCACGAGTACTACACCGCCGAACCGGGCTACGGGGTGTGGGCGGTCGAGCAGCGCGACACCGGGATGGTCGCCGGATCGGTGCTGCTCAAGCCGCTGCCGGAGCCCGCCGACGGGCCCGGCGGGGGCGAGGTCGAGATCGGCTGGCACCTCCACCCCGACTCGTGGGGGCACGGGTACGCCACCGAGGCGGCACGGGCCGTGCTGGCGCACGGGTGGGCGCTCGGGCTGACCGAGATCCACGCGATCGCCCGCCCCGACAACGCGCCCTCGCTGGCGGTGATGCGCCGCATCGGCATGACCCGGATCGGCCGCACCCACCGCTGGTACGACATCGAGGCCGAGCTGTACGTGATCACCCGGCAGCACGCTCCCGTTGACTGATATCCGACCCGTTCACATCCGAGGTCTGGAAGCCCGGCTCCAGGACAAGGGCGAACTTGTGCGGCGGAGAATCAGGCACGCCGACATTCTCGGCCATTTTCGCCGGAAACAGCACCCAGGCATGTGGTGGTGACACGGGCGAGGGCCCGCCCGAGTGCCGGTGAAGGCGAGTCGGCGAGAATGGAAGGCATGATCCCCCGCGAGATCGTGCTGCTCGGCTCCACCGGGTCGATCGGCACCCAGGCCATAGACATCGTGCGCCGCAACCCGGACCGGTTCCGGGTGGTCGCGCTGGGCGCGGGCGGCGGCAACGTGGCCCTGCTGGCGCAGCAGGCGCTGGAGCTGGGGGTCGAGGCGGTCGGGGTGGCCAAGGCCACCGCCGCGCAGGACCTGCAGCTGGCGTTCTACGCCGAGGCGCAGCGCCGCGGGTGGTCGTCCGGCGAGTTCAAGTTGCCGAAGATCCTGGCCGGCCCGCAGGCGATGACGGAGCTGGCCCAGTGGCCGGCGGACATCGTGCTCAACGGGGTGGTCGGCTCGCTGGGGCTCGCGCCGACGCTGGCCGCGCTGCGGGCGGGGCGCATCCTCGCGCTGGCCAACAAGGAGTCCCTGGTGGCCGGCGGGCCGCTGGTGCGGGCGGTGGTCAAACCGGGGCAGATCGTGCCGGTGGACAGCGAGCACTCGGCGCTGGCGCAGTGCCTGCGCGGCGGCACGCGGGCCGAGGTGCGCAAGCTGATCCTGACCGCGAGCGGGGGCGCGTTCCGCGGCCGCCGCCGCGAGGAGCTGGGCGGGGTCACCGTCGAGGAGGCGCTCAAGCACCCGACCTGGGACATGGGGCCGGTGGTGACGATCAACTCGGCGACGCTGGTGAACAAGGGCCTTGAGGTGATCGAGGCGCACGAGCTGTTCGACGTGGCGTACGACGACATCGAGGTGATGGTGCACCCGCAGTCGGTGCTGCACTCCCTGGTCGAGTTCACCGACGGCTCGACGCTGGCCCAGGCCAGCCCGCCGGACATGCGGCTGCCGATCGCGCTGGCGCTGGGCTGGCCGGACCGGGTGCCCGAGGCGGCCGCGCCCGTCGACTGGACGCTGGCGCACAACTGGGAGCTGCGCCCGCTGGACGTCGAGGCGTTCCCGGCGGTGGAGCTGGCCAAGGCCGCGGGCCGGGCCGGGCGCTGCCGGCCGGCGATCTACAACGCCGCCAACGAGGAGTGTGTGGCGGCTTTCACAGCGGGCCGTCTGCCGTTCCTGGCCATCGTCGACACCGTCGGGGAGATCCTCGACGGTGCGCCCGACTTCGACGAACCGGGTACCGTCGAGGACGTGCTCGCCGCGGAGCACTGGGCGCGCACGCGCGCCCACGACCTGATCAAGGAGCAGAGCGCCTGATGACCGCCCTGGGGTTCATCCTTTTCGTGCTTGTCATCCTGATCTCCGTCAGCCTGCACGAAGCCGGCCACATGGGCACGGCGAAGGCGTTCGGCATGAAGGTGACCCGTTATTTCGTGGGCTTCGGTCCCACCCTGTGGTCGTTTCGCCGCGGCGAGACCGAATACGGCGTCAAGGGGATCCCGCTCGGCGGGTTCGTCAAGATCGTCGGTATGACGCCGCAGGACGAGGACGCCGACGACCCGAAGGCGATGTGGCGCTTCCCGGTGTGGAAGCGCTCGATCGTGATGTCGGCGGGTTCGATCGTGCACTTCATCCTGGCCGCCGTCGCGATCTGGGGGCTGGCCGTCTTCTCCGGCCTGCCGAACCCGGAGCTGCCGGAGGGCAACGCGTCCCAGCCCGCGATCATCAACGTCACCGACTGCGTGGTGCCGAAGGCGGAGCAGCGCGACTGCGTGCCCGGCCAGGACCCGAAGAGCCCGGCCAGCCTGGCGGGCCTGCGCGACGGCGACAAGCTGGTCGCCATCAACGGCAAGCCGGTCGCCGACTACGGCGACGTCATCGAGAGCATCCGCCCGCTGGCGGCCGGTCAGGTCGCCACGATGAGCGTGCTGCGTGACGGCGCCCCGCTGGACCTGAAGGTCACTCCGCTGCCGGTCGAGCGCGAGATGACCGACGGCAGCATCCGCCCGGTGTCCGCGATCGGGGTGGGGCTGACCCCGACGATCGCGCCACTGATCAAGTACGGCCCCGGGGAGGCGTTCGGGGCGAGTGCCCAGTACGCCGGCTCGATGGTCACCGCCACGTTCGAGGCGCTCAAGCAGTTCCCGCAGCGCATCCCGGCGCTGTTCTCCGCCATCGGCGGCGAGAAGCGCGACCCGAACACCCCGATCAGCGTGGTGGGCATCAGCCTGCTGGGCGGTGAGGCGGTGAACGAGGGCGCGTGGAGCATGTTCGTCGGGCTGTTCATCGCGTTCAACCTGTTCATCGGCATCTTCAACCTGCTGCCGCTGCTTCCCCTGGACGGGGGACACCTGTTCATCGCGTGGTTCGAGAGAATTCGTTCATGGGTGTACGCGCGGTTGCACAAGCCCGACCCGGGCCGGGTCGACTACTTCAAGCTGATGCCATTGACCTATACGGTCATCCTGATCTTCGGTGCCTTCACCCTGCTGACCGTCACCGCGGACCTCGTCAACCCCATCTCGATCTACAAGTGAGTGTGCTGTGACTGCGATCAACCTTGGTATGCCGGCTGCTCCTCCCGTGCCGCTCGCGCCGCGGCGCCAGAGCCGGCAGATCATGGTCGGCAGCGTGCCGGTCGGCGGCGGAGCGCCGATCAGCGTGCAGTCGATGACGACCACCCTGACCTCCGACGTCAACGCGACCCTGCAGCAGATCGCGGAGCTGACCGCGTCCGGCTGCCAGATCGTGCGGGTGGCGGTGCCGTCCCAGGACGACGTCGAGGCGCTGCCCGCGATCGCCCGCAAGTCGCCGATCCCGGTGATCGCCGACATCCACTTCCAGCCCAAGTACGTGTTCGCGGCGATCGACGCGGGCTGCGCGGCGGTGCGGGTGAACCCGGGCAACATCCGGCAGTTCGACGACAAGGTCAAGGAGATCGCCGCGGCGGCCTCCGCGGCCCGGGTGCCGATCCGGATCGGCGTGAACGCGGGTTCGCTGGACAAGCGCCTGCTGGAGAAGTACGGCAAACCCACCGCCGAGGCGCTGGTCGAGTCGGCGCTGTGGGAGTGCTCGCTGTTCGAGGAGCACGGCTTCCGTGACATCAAGATCAGCGTGAAGCACAACGACCCGGTCGTGATGATCAGGGCGTACCGGCTGCTCGCGCAGCAGTGCGACTACCCGCTGCACCTCGGCGTGACCGAGGCGGGCCCGGCTTTCCAGGGCACCGTGAAGTCGGCGGTGGCGTTCGGCGCGCTGCTGGCCGAGGGCATCGGCGACACCATCCGGGTGTCGCTGTCGGCCCCGCCGGTCGAGGAGATCAAGGTCGGCACCGCGATCCTGGAGTCGCTGAACCTCAAGGAGCGGGGCCTGGAGATCGTGTCCTGCCCGTCCTGCGGCCGCGCCCAGGTCGACGTGTACACCCTCGCCGAGCAGGTCACCGCCGCCCTGGAAGGCTTCCCGGCGCCGCTGCGGGTCGCCGTCATGGGCTGCGTCGTCAACGGCCCCGGCGAGGCCCGCGAGGCCGACCTCGGCGTCGCCTCCGGCAACGGCAAGGGCCAGATCTTCGTCAAGGGCCAGGTCATCAAGACCGTCCCCGAGTCGATGATCGTCGAGACCCTGGTCGAGGAGGCCATGAAGATCGCCGCCGACATGGGCATCGACCCTCTCGCCGACGCCCCGACCCCCGCCGTGGTCACGGTCCACTGACCCTGCACCCCGAGAAGGCCCCGTTCCTGGAGGAACGGGGCCTTCTCGCGTCTCGCACCACTGCCATGATCGCGACGATCTTGCGTGAACTGCTGCCCTTTTGCCCGGTAGGGGCGTGTCGTCCCCACGGTTCGCGCAAGATCGTCGCGATCGTGGGGGCGTAGGCGGTCACTCGGCGAGGATGGAGTAGAGCTTGCGCTTGGTGTCCTGGAGGGTTTGCAGGGCCTGCTGGCGCTGGGCGGGGGTGCCGGACATGGCGACCTGGCGCAGGGCGCTCATGATGGCGAAGCCCGCCTCGCGGAACTCCTGGGACTGGGCGATGTGGTCGGCGTCGAAGTCCTGCCAGGGGCGGCCGCCGCCGGACTCGCTGACCGTGGTGGCCTCGGTGCGGCCGGTGTCGGTGAGGGTGAAGCGCTTGCGGCCGCCGGCCTCCTCGCTGACGATCAGGCCCTCGTCCTCCAGCAGCTGCAGCGTCGGGTAGATCGAGCCGGGGCTCGGCCGCCACACACCGCCGGTGCGGGTCTCCAGTTCGGAGATCATCTCGTAGCCGTGCATCGGGCGCTCCAGGAGCAGCCCCAGCACCGCCGCGCGGGTGTTGCCGCGCCGGCCGCGTCCCCGGCCGTGTCCGCGGCCGCCGTGGCCGAAGCCGCCGGGACCGCCCGGGCCGAACGGCGGCCGCATCGGCCCGAAGGCGAACAGCCGCGGGTCGTGGCCGGGCCCATGGCCGTGATCGTGCACGTCGTGTCCGTGTCGTCGGAACATGTCGTTCTCCTCTTTCGGGAAGGACCCGCTGGCGCGGGCCTCTTTCGAGTATCGCTGACTTATCGGCGATGTGTTTACGATATATCGGCAACGTGTCGGCGACAACCCTGATTCCGGGGGATACCACTGGCGGCCCGCGCGGATCTCATTAGGCTGTGGTCATGCTCACCCTTCCGGTGCGGCAGCTGGCCGAAGCTGACCGCGCCGCAGTGGAACGCCTGCTTGCGGCGTATCCGATCGCGGCGGCGCAGGTGGCTGAGCGGGTCGCGACACGTGGGCTGGGCTGGCGTGCCGACGGCCGGCTCTACGGCTACGGCAGCCGCCGGCATCCGGACGCGGTGCTCTGGTCGGGCGGGCAGGTCTCCCCGGTCGGCGCCGATGCCGCCGCGGTGGCCGCGTTCGCCGAGATGGTCTCCGGGCAGCCGCGGGTGTGCGCGTCGCTGGTGGGGGAGTCGCAGGCCGTGCTGGGCCTGTGGGAGCTGCTGAAGCCCGCCTGGGGCCCCGAGCGCACCGTACGTGCCGACCAGCCGCTGCTCGTCGTGGACAACCCGCCCGCGGTGGCGGCCGACCCGCTGGTGCGCCAGGTCCGGCCCGACGAGGTCGACCTCGTCTTCCCGGCCTCCGTGGCGATGTACACCGAGGAGGTCGGGGTGTCGCCGCTGGGCGACGACGGGGGACGTGGCTACCGGGGGCGCGTGGCGGAGCTGGTGAAGGCGGGGCGGTCGTACGCCCGGATCGTCGACGGCACGGTGGTGTTCAAGGCCGAGCTGGCGGTGGTGACCCGGCATACCGCGCAGGTGCAGGGGGTCTGGGTGGACCCGTCCTGGCGCGGGCGCGGCTTCGCGATCGCCGGGATGGCGGCCGTGGTGCGTGACGCGCTGCGCCGGGTCGCGCCGAGCGTGAGCCTGTACGTCAACGACTTCAACACCCCGGCCCGCCGCGTGTACCAGCGGCTGGGCTTCCGGCAGGTGGGGTCGTTCGCGACCGTCCTGTTCTGACGGTAAGTCCGGACGGCGCGCCACGCCGAAGCCACGACCAGTTTCGTGACTTTGCGCACCTAGCTAACTACGTTAAGTAACGATAGTGGCTGACCAGATGTGACGGCCGGCGAGGTGACAACCCCTATGGGGCGGATCGTTAAACAACTCTCTGACACGACCACGAAGTACTACTGGTATCCCGGAGAGAAGCAGGAGTGGATCCGCGCAGTGGTCGCCATCGGCACCGGCGGCGCGTCCGCAGCCATGCTGATGATGCTCACCCGCAACACCCTCGCCGCAGTCGTGGTCGGCTGCTCGGTCACCCTGGCGGTCTCCGGGTTCAACTTCGGCCGCCGGGACGCCAAGGCGCTGTCCGGGTTCCCCAACCTCAGCGACAAGGCCGCCCGCCGCGCCGCGATCTCCCACTCCGGACGTGCGGCCTGGCGGGCGAGCGCGCACGGTGTGGGCGGGGCGGTGGCCGCGATCGTGGTGCTCAACCTGGCCCACCACGGCTGGGTCGCCGACTGGCTGCTACCCGTCGTGCCCGCCGTCGTCGGCGCCCTGGCCCACCAGACCGGCATGATCTGGGAACAGCTGGCCAGCACCGTAGCCAGCCCCGGCCCCGCCGCCCCCGCCCCGGCTGCGAAGCCGTCCACCGAGTGACCCAGCGCCATCGCCGGCCGACAGTGATGGCGAGCCGCCTAAGGCTGCGGCCGTGATGATCATGCCGCTGCTGGCAGCTGTGACGATCATGCCGCTGCTGGCAGCTGTGACGATCATGCTGCTGCTGGCAGCCGTGGCGATCGTGCCGCTGCTGGCAGCCGTGATGATCGCTGTTTCGTGTCATGATCTGCGGTCGGACCACAGGTTCTGACACGAAACAGCGATCTCTGCCGCCGCCGCCCGAGTCCCATGGGCGGCCGGCGATAAGAAGGGCACCTTCCTCCACGTATGGCGATGGGAAGGTGCCCTTCCTTCGGGCGAGGCGGGGGTGGGCGTGCGGCGTGCGGGCGCGGGTGCGGGCGCGGTTCGGGGGGAAGGGCGGGGGTTAGCGGCGGAGGGTGTCGAGGGCGCGGGAGGTGGTCCAGTCGCGGTTGGCGGCGGGAGGGCCGAAGCGTTCGGGGAGCAGGGCGTCGAGTTCCCAGCTCGGGGTGCCGGAGGTGATCCACTCGGCGAGGTGGCGGCCGATGCCGCCGGACAGGCCCATGCCGTGCAGGCCGAACCCGGTCGCGATCCACAGGCCGGGCAGGGCGGAGCGGCCTGCCAGGGGAGCGCCGTCGGGGGTGAACGCCTCCACCCCGTGCATGATCTTCGCGAGCTTGGCGCGGCGTAGTTCCGGCATCCGCTCACCGGCCAGCTGCCACAGCGGAGCGAAGGCCTCGTCGTCGGGCGCGGCCAGCTCGCGGGCCTTCGCCAGGGGCTCGGCGTCTCCGGCCGGCCAGGCGGGCACCGGGTCGGGCCGGCTGCCGCCGACGATGACGCAGCCGTTGGCGCCCCGCAGGTAGAGCGACTGCTCCGGGATGCGGCAGGTGGGGGTGGCGTCCGGGTCGAGTGCGGGGTGCAGCACCTCGCTGACGCCGTACTGGTGCAGGATCGGCACGACCGGCACCACGACGCCGGCCATGGCCCCGACGGCGCCCGCCGCCGCGCCCGCCGCGTTGATCACGAGCGGGGTCTCGATGACGCCGTCGCTGGTGTGCACCGCGCGGACCTGTCCGCCGGTGGTGTCGATGCCGGTGACCCGGACTCCGGTGCGGATGCTCACCCCGTGCGCGACGGCCCCCGCGACCAGCGCGTTCACGAAGTCCTTCGGCCGCACGAAGCCCTCGCCCGGCAGCCAGGCCGCGGCCTGCACGTCGGACAGGTCGAGCCGGGGGACCAGGTTCATGGTCGCCGACGCGCCGCGCAGCTCCAGCGGCACGCCCAGCTCGTCGGCGCGGCGGGCCAGCCGGCGCAGCTCGTCGACGTGGGTGTGGCTGAGCGCGAGCCGCAGCCCGCCGACCGGACGCCAGCCGGGGTCGTGGCCGGTCTCGGCGCGCAGCATGGCCGCCAGCGCGGGCAGGTATCCGGCGAGCCGGGCGTGCCAGCCGGGCCCGTCCGGTCCGCGCATGGAGGTCACGAACCCGGCGGTGTGCCAGGTGCTGCCCTCGGTGAGCTCGTGCTGCTCCAGCAGCACCGTGTCGCGCCACCCGGCCCGGCCGAGGTGGTAGGCCAGGGAGCAGCCGACCACGCCGCCCCCGATGATCACCGCCCGTGCACTCGCTCCCATCTGGTCAGTCGTACCCGCTCCATCCTCCGAACGGAAGCCCTCCGCCACAACTTTGCCCCGCCCGCCCCGCCCTCTCCCGCCGCAACTCCTAACAAACTTGCGGCGTTCGCCGTCGGCTGAGGCGGCAAGTTTTTAAGAGTTGCGGCAGGGGGTGGTGGGGGCTCGCCACGATCAGCGATGTATTCGGGTTTGTTGACGTGGGTGGATCGTGGCGGTAGGACTGGTGGGCATGTGGTCGGTGGAGCGCCTGCGCGCGATGGTGGAGGCGGGCGACATCGACACGGTGTTGCTGGCCATGACGGACATGCAGGGCCGCCTGCAGGGTAAACGGCTGCACGCGGCGTACTTCCTGGACGAGGTGGTCGGGCACGGCAGCGAGGCGTGCAACTACCTGCTCGCGGTGGACGTGGAGATGACTCCCGTCGAGGGGTATGCGGTCTCCAGTTGGTCGCAGGGCTACGGCGACTTCGTGCTGCGGCCCGACCTGGACACACTGCGCCCGGTCCCGTGGCTGCCCGGCACGGTGCTGGTGATGTCCGATGTGCTGTGGCACGACGGCGGTCCCGTGCTGCAGTCGCCGCGGCAGATCCTGCGCCGGCAGCTGGACCGCCTGGCCGAGCGCGGGCTGACCGCGTACATCGGGACCGAGCTGGAGTTCGTGGTCTACGCGGACACGTACGAGCAGGCGGCCGCGAAGCGTTACCAGGGGCTGACCCCGGCCAACGGCTACAACGTGGACTATTCGCTGCTGGGCACGTCCCGGGTGGAGCCGCTGCTGCGGGCGATCCGGCTGGGCATGGCCGGGGCCGGGCTGGCCCCGGAGAGCGCCAAGGGCGAGTGCAACCTGGGCCAGCACGAGATCGCCTTCCGGTACGCCGACGCGCTGAAGACGGCCGACCAGCACTCCATCTACAAGCACGGGGCCAAGGAGATCGCCGCCGCGCAGGGCATGTCGCTGACCTTCATGGCCAAGCCGAACCAGCGCGAGGGCAACTCGTGCCACATCCACTTCTCGCTGCGGGACGAGGAGGGCAGGCCGGTGATGGCCGAGCACGACCGGTTGAGCCCGCTGGGCGAGCAGGTGCTGGCCGGGCTGCTGGCGACGACGGCCGAGATGAGCGTGCTGTACGCGCCGAACATCAACTCGTACAAGCGGTACCAGGCGGGCTCGTTCGCGCCGACAGCCCTGCGCTGGGGGCGCGACAACCGCACCTGCGCGCTGCGCCTGGTCGGGCACGACCACGCGCTGCGGGTGGAGCACCGCTCGCCGGGCGGGGACGTGAACCCGTACCTGGCGATCGCGGCGCTGGTCGCCGGGGCGCTGCACGGCGTCGACAACGAGCTGCCGCTGGAGCCCGCGTTCACCGGCAACGCGTACGACGACCCGGCGGCCGCCCGGATGCCCGCCACGCTGCGCGACGCGCTGCTGCGCTGGGAGTCGAGCGCGGTGGCCCGGGAGGCGTTCGGCGACGCCGTGGTGGAGCACTACGGGCACGCCGCGCGGGTGGAGCTGGCCGCGTACGACGCCGCGGTGACGGACTGGGAACTGGTGCGGGGGTTCGAGCGGCTGTGAAGATCATCAACCCGGTCACCGAGGAGCTGATCACCTCGGTGGAGCCGGTCGACGCGGCCGGGGTCGACACGGCGGTGCGGGCCGCCGCCAAGGCCTTCGAGAGCTGGCGCAACGTGTCCCCGGGTGACCGGGCCAGGCTGCTGCGCCGCTTCGCGGCCGTGGTCGACGCGCACGTCGAGGAGCTGGCGCTGCTGGAGGTGCGCAACGCCGGGCACACGATCGGCAACGCGCGCTGGGAGGCGGGCAACGTCCGGGACCTGCTCGACTACTACTCGGGTGCGCCGGAGCGGCTGTGCGGGCGGCAGATCCCGGTCGCGGGCGGGGTGGACGTGACGTTCCACGAGCCGCTGGGTGTGGTCGGCGTGATCGTGCCGTGGAACTTCCCGATGCCGATCGCCGCGTGGGGCTTCGCCCCGGCGCTGGCCGCGGGCAACACGGTGATCGTGAAACCGGCCGAGACGACGCCGCTGACCGCGCTGCGGCTGGCCGAGCTGGCCCTGGAAGCCGGGCTGCCCGAGGGCGTGCTGACCGTGCTGCCGGGCCACGGCGAGGTCACCGGGCACGCGCTGGTGACCCATCCGGGCGTACGCAAGATCTGCTTCACCGGGTCCGTCGAGGTGGGCCGCCAGATCATGGCGGCGTGCGCGGCCGACCTGACCCGGGTGACCCTGGAACTCGGCGGCAAGAGTTCCACCCTGCTGTTCGCCGACGCCGACCTGGACAAGGCCGCCGCCGCGCTGCCCGGGGCCGTCTTCGACAACGCCGGACAGGACTGCTGCGCCCGCTCCCGCCTGCTCGTCCAGCGCGAGGTGTACGACGACTTCCTGGCCCTGCTGGAGCCGCACGTCGCGGCCTGGCGCTGCGGTGACCCGATGGACCCGGCCACCGGCATGGGCCCGCTCATCACCGCCGAGCAGCGCACGCGGGTCGCAGGCTACGTGGACGGCGCGGACGTGCTGATGCGCGGCGAAGCCCCCGTCGGGGCCGGTTTCTGGCACCCGGCGACGGTGCTGGCAGCCCGCGACCCGGGCGAGCGGCACTGGCGCGAGGAGGTGTTCGGGCCCGTGCTGTCCGTGCTCGCCTTCGACGGCGAGGACGAGGCGCTGCGGCTGGCCAACGACACCGAGTACGGCCTGTCCGGGTCGATCTGGACCCGCGACGTCGGCCGGGCGCTGCGGCTGGCGCGCGGGATCGAGGCGGGCGTGCTGAGCGTCAACTCGCACTCCTCGGTGCGCTACTGGACCCCGTTCGGCGGGGCCAAGCAATCCGGACTGGGCCGCGAGCTGGGCCCGGACGCCCCGCTGGCGTTCACCGAGACCAAGAACGTCTTCATCTCCACCGAGTGAAACTCCAGCGGTGCACCGCCCGCGTCCCGCACGCTGTAAGCACGGGTCGCGGGCGCCACCGGTCGTAAGGACAGCGAGAGGCAGGGCATGGGGCGGTTGCAGGACCGGGTGGCGGTCATCAGCGGTGCGGCCAGCGGCATAGGCGCGGCCACGGCGCGGCGGTTCGCGGCGGAGGGGGCTTACGTCGTCGCCGTCGACCTCGCCGAAGAGGCGGGCAAGAAGATCGCCGAGGAGGTCGGCGGCGAGTTCGTGCAGTGCGACGTATCCGACGAGGCGCAGGTGCGCGAGCTGTTCGACGGCGTCGCGGCCCGGCGCGGGCGGCTCGACATCGCTTTCAACAACGCGGGGATCTCCCCGCCCGACGACGACTCGATCCTCGACACCGGGCTCGACGCCTGGGAGCGGGTGCTGCGGGTCAACACCACCAGCGTCTACCTGTGCTGCAAGTACGCCCTGCCGCACATGCTCGCCGCGGGCAAGGGCTCGATCATCAACACAGCCAGCTTCGTCGCCCTGATGGGCGCGGCCACGAGTCAGATCGCTTACACCGCCAGCAAGGGCGGCGTGCTGGCGATGAGCCGTGAGCTGGGTGTGCAGTTCGCCCGGCAGGGGGTGCGCGTCAACGCGCTGTGCCCCGGCCCGGTGGCCACGCCGCTGCTGATGGAGCTGTTCGCGAAGGATCCGGAGCGGGCGGCTCGCCGACTCGTCCATGTGCCGATGGGCCGGTTCGCCGAGCCCGCAGAAATCGCCGCGGCGGTAGCGTTTCTCGCCAGTGACGACTCCTCATTCATCACCGCCTCCCAGTTCGTCGTCGACGGAGGCATTACCGGGGCATACGTGACGCCGTTGTGAGCGATGTGACCAGACCGTTGATCGGTATCACCACCTATGTGGAAACGACCCGATTCCTCGTGCACGACACCCGCGCCGCGGTGGTGCCCTGGGCCTACACGGAACAGGTGGCCAAGGCAGGCGGCCGTCCGGTGCTCATCCCTCCGATGGCCGACGGCGGCGTGGAGGTCCTCGACGGCCTCGACGGGCTGATCGTGGCCGGAGGCGCCGACGTCGAGCCGGCCCGCTACGGCGAGACGCCCCACCCGAAGGTCTACACCAGCCCGCTGCGCGACGCGGGCGAGCTGCCGCTGGTGCGTATCGCGCTGAAGACCGGCCTGCCGCTGCTCGGCGTCTGCCGTGGCCTGCAGGTCATGACGGTGGCCAGCGGCGGGCGGCTGCACCAGCACCTGCCCGACGTGCCCGGCACCGGCGATCACTCCACCCACGGGCCGACCAAGGTGTACGCCGAGCACCCGGTGCGGTTCGCCACCGGCTCGCGGCTGCGGGAGCTGTACGGCGGCGAGGCGGTCGTGAACTCGTACCACCACCAGGCCGTCAAGGACCCGGGCCGGTTGGTGCCGACGGGCTGGTGCACCACGGACGACATGATCGAGGCGGTCGAGCACCCGGACCACCCGTTCGCGGTCGGCGTGCAGTGGCACCCGGAGGACATGGCGACCAACGCCCTGTTCCTGGCCCTGGTGAACGCGGCCACCCAGGTCCGCCACGCCCGTGCCAACCGCGCCGAGTTCTTCGCCACGGTCTGACCCGGTCTTCATCGGGGCGATGCGCCGCACCCCGCCTGTCATAGACGTTGGCCTATCT
Organism: Catellatospora vulcania; assembly: GCF_009720385.1. Lineage (GTDB taxonomy): Bacteria > Actinomycetota > Actinomycetes > Mycobacteriales > Micromonosporaceae > Catellatospora > Catellatospora vulcania. The sequence continues at coordinate 382,287 of NZ_WARX01000001.1, forward strand.
GGATGAGTGTGATCGCCGATTTCTCAGTCAGATAGGCCAACGTCTATGAAATCGACGGCTCGCGCGACGGCAGGGGAACGGGTGTCCCAGCTCGTGGGTGCGGGGCGGCGGGCGAGTGGGTGGCGGGGGTAGCGTCATCGGCATGGGCAAGGTGTACGAGCAGATCGACGACCGGATCCGCGACTTCCTGCTGGCGCAGCGGGTCTTCTTCGTCGCCACCGCGCCGTCCGACCCGGATGGCCACGTCAACCTCTCGCCCAAGGGCCTGACCGACTCCTTCGCGGTGCTCAGCCCCCACCAGGTGGCGTACTACGAGTACGGCGGCTCGGGCATCGAGACCATGGCGCACCTGCGCGACAACAACCGCATCGTGCTGATGGTGTGCGCCTTCGACGGCCCTCCCAAGATCTACCGCCTGCACGGCCACGGTGAGTCGGTGCTCGCCGAGGACCCCCGCGCCGCCGAGCTGATCAAGCAGTTCCCGGCCCCGCCGCACGTCGGCCTGCGCAGCATCGTCGTGATCGACGTCACCCGCGTGTCGGACTCCTGCGGCTACGGCGTGCCGCTGATGGCGTACGAGGGCGACCGCGACCTGCTCGTCCAGTTCTGGGACCACAAGACGCCCGAACAGCGCGAGCACTACCGGGCCACCCGCAACGCGCACAGCATCGACGGAGCCCCGGTCTTCGCCGAGCGCTAGAGTTCAGGGCATGAACGGCCGTGCGACGCTGACCCCTGGCAAGCTCTCCCCGTGGCGGGAGGTGCCCGCCCACATCCCCCGTCCCGAGTATGTCGGCCGCAAGCAGCCGAAGCGCTGGGACGGCCCGCTGACCCAGGACGCCGAGTCGATCGAGAAGATGCGGGTCGCGGGGCGGATCGCGGCGCAGGCCGTGCAGCTCGCCGGGGAGCACTGCAAGCCGGGTGTCTCCACCGACGAGATCGACCGGCTGGTGCACGAGTTCCTGCTCGACCACGACGCGTACCCGTCGACGCTGGGCTACAAGGGCTTCCCCAAGTCCTGCTGCACCAGCCTGAACGAGGTCATCTGCCACGGCATCCCGGACTCGACCGTGATCGAGGACGGCGACATCATCAACGTCGACGTGACGGCGTTCAAGGACGGGGTGCACGGCGACACGGACGCGACGTTCTGCGTCGGCGACGTCGCCGAGGAGGCCCGGCTGCTGGTCGAGCGCACCCACGAGGCCATGATGCGGGGCATCAAGGCGGTCGCGCCGGGCCGCCCGATCAACGTGATCGGCCGGGTCATCGAGTCGTACGCCAAGCGCTTCGGCTACGGCGTGGTGCGCGACTTCGGCGGGCACGGCATCGGCCAGTCGTTCCACAGCGGACTGTTCGTCCCGCACTACGACAACCCGAACGCGGACACCATCATGGTGCCGGGCATGACGTTCACCATCGAGCCCATGATCACACTCGGCTCCATCGCGTACGAGACCTGGCGAGACACCTGGACGGTGGTCACCAAGGACCGCCGCTGGACCGCCCAGTTCGAGCACACGCTGGTGGTCACCGAGTCCGGCGCGGACATCCTGACCCTGCCGTGAACCCCGACAAGCCCGACCCCGCCGTGGCCGCCGAGAGCGGCGTGCGCCCGGCCGGGCCTGTTCCACCCGGGGACGGTGCGCGGCTCGCGTCCGGACCGGGCGACGACCGCCCGGCCGTGTCGCCGATCGACCACGAGCACGCCGACGTCTCCGGCGGCTGGCTGCGCGCGGCGACCTTCGGCGCGATGGACGGCCTGGTCACCAACATCGGCCTGATCGCGGGTGTGGGCGGCGCCGGGGTGAGCGCGCACACCGTGGTGCTCACGGGCGTGGCCGGCCTGGTCGCCGGAGCGATCTCGATGGGGCTGGGCGAGTACGCCAGCGTGCGCACCGCCAACGAGCAGATCGAGGCCGAGGTCGCCAAGGAGCGCCGGGAGCTGCGGCACAACCCGGCCGCCGAGGCCGCCGAACTGGCCCAGCGCTGGATCGACCGGGGCATCTCGCCCGACCTGGCCCGGCAGCTCGCCGACGACCTGAGCACCCAGCCGGCCGAGGCGCTGCGCATGCACGTACGCGAGGAACTGGGCATCGACCCCGACAGCAAACCCAGCCCGTGGACGGCCGCGATCTCGTCCTTCGTCTGCTTCTCCATCGGCGCGCTGATCCCGCTGCTCAGCTACCTGTTCGGCAGCGAGTCCCTGTGGCTGGCCCTGGCCATCGGCGGCCTCGGCCTGTTCGTCGTAGGCGCCCTCACCGCCCGCTTCACCCGCCGCCGCTGGTGGTCCGCCGGCCTGCGCCAGCTCCTCCTCGGCGCCGCAGCCGCCGGCGCCACCTACCTCATCGGCGCCGCCATCGGCGTCAACACCGCCTAACCCCGTACGAAGGAAGGGCACCTTCTTAACGCTCCGCGTTATAGAAGGTGCCCTTGTTAACGCTGCGGTGCCCGCTGGCTGCGCCTTTACGTGTCGCTGCGGACGCGGTGCGCGCTGGCGCGACGGCCGGGACAGCGCGTCAGCGGGGGACGAGGGAGAAGATGCGGATCACGCGATTCGAGGCGCGTTCCTGGTAGGTCGCGTACGCCGGCCACACCGTCAGGAGGAGCTGCCATAGGCGCTCGCGCTCGGCTCCGGTGGCCGGCTCGCCGCGTACCGGGATCTCGCGGCCGTCGAGGGTGACCACCGCGTCCGGCGTGGCGAGCAGGTTCGTCGACCAGGCCGGGTGACCCTGCTGGCCCCAGTTCGAGCCGGTGACCACGAAGTTCTCTCCGTCGCGCACGTACAGCAACGGCTGGGTGCGCGGCTGACCCGACTTCCGGCCGGTGGTGGTGAGGATCAGCGTGGGCAGCAGGCCCAGCGCCACGACCCGCCCTTTGGTGAGCTTCGCGACCGCACGGTCGGCCGGGACGAGGAACCTGCCCATGCGGGCGAACCAACGGCGATGGCCCAGGTAACGGGCGAGGCGGGGCAGCATCGGCACAGTGTGCCGCAAGCGGCGGGGACGCGGAAGAGCCGGTCGCCAGCGCGCCGGCTGTCCGCCCCGACGCGGGTCAGGAGCGTGCGACGCAGAGGAAGGGCGCCTCCTTCAACGCGGAGCGTCGAGAAGGCGCCCTTCCTCTGCCCTGGCCCTCTGACGGCTAGAGGCGGCGTTCGATGGGGAGGCGGGAGCGGGTGAGCAGGCCTGCGCCGGCCATCGCGACCAGTGGGACGGCCAGCACGATCGCGATGTTCTCCCAGGGCAGCAGCAGCCGCATCGGGGCGTCGCCGTGGACGATGTGTTTGCCGCTCGCGTTGACTGCGGCGATGAGCACGGCGGTGGTGCCGAGGCCTGCCAGCACCCCGAGCACCGCGCCCAACCCGGAGATCACCCCTGACTGGCTCAGCGACAGCAGGCGGCGTACCCGCGGGCTCGCCCCGACGGCGGCGAGCGTGGCCAGGTCGGCGCGGCCGTCCGCGGCGGCCAGGCCGGTGGCGATGCCCGCGGCGCCCAGCGCGACGAGCGCCGCGACCAGGCCGAGGATCCAGACGATCGGCTCCTCCTGGTACTGGGCTCCCTGCTCGACCTCGACGTGCAGGTCGTTGCCCGCGGCGTGCACGGCCGCGTTGAGCCGCTCGGTCTCGGTGGCGGAGGGCACGTGCCCGACGGCGCCGATCACCATGTCGCGGCGTACGCCCAGCCCCAGCCGCTCGATAGCGGCGGGGGTGGCCACGACGAACGCGGCGCTCAGCGAGTTGCCGGGCAGCGCCGTGGCGGGCACCGTCACCGGGTTGCGGTCGACCGGGTCCTGCGGTGCCCGCTGCGCGGTCTTCTCCTGCCAGTCGGTCACGACGACCGACACGGTGCCGCCGCTCACGTATCGCGGATCAGCGACGACCAGGCCGCCCGCCGCGAGCATCTGCCGGGCCTGGGCCAGGTCGGCCGCGGGCGCGCTGCTGATCGCCGCCAGGGCCTCCGCGTCGTCCACGATCGCGAACTGGACTGAGCCGATGGCCTCCTCCCAAGCGCAGCGCGGGTCCTCGATCGCGGCCTGGTCGCGCGCCTGCGAGGTCATGGCGGAATCGGACCAGGCCGGACAGCGTGCGGCCGGCGGCAGGTCGAGCCTGAGCGCGCAGCCGCGCCCCTCGGCCGGTTCCGCGCAGACGGGTGACAGCAGCACGTGCGTGCGCGCGTCGGGCAGCGCCTGGCGCACCGCCTGCTGAATCCGGGCCACGTCCGGTGCCTGCGCGGTGTCCGGGGCGTCCTGCCGTACCAGCACGTTACCGATCGGCATTCGCGGGTCGTAGCTTTCGAAGCGCTGCTGCTCCTCACTGCCGACGTACGCCCCCAGGGCCACCGCGCCGGCGACGGCGGCCATCACGGCCGAGATCGCGGGCGCGGCCGAGCCCCGGTTGCGGGCGGTGTCGCGGAGCGCGATCCGGGGCGCGAGCGGCAGCCACCGTCCGGCCCGGGCGATGAGCCCGACCAGCGACGGCGTGAGCAGCACCAGGCCGAGTTCGCCGAGTACCACGCCGACCATGATGGCGGTGGTCACGCGCAACCCGGCGCCACTGACGGCGATCACGGCACCGCCCACCGCGAGGACGGTGCCGAGCGTGATCCAGCGTTTGCGGGACCGGGTGACGCCACGGCGGCCGGCCAGCACGGTGACCACGCTCTGCCGGGCGGCGGTGAACGCGGGCACCATCGCGGCCGCCAGGCCCGCGCCGACCGCGAGCAGTACGACGCCCGCCTGGGCGGCGGGGAAGAATCGCAGGCCCCCGGCGCGGGCCTGGACCAGGTAATGCTCGAACAGCGGCAGGGTGAGCACGGCGGCGGCGATGCCGAGCCCGACGGCGGCGACCGCCGCGCCCAGGCCCAGCACCACGCCGTCGGCCAGCACGATGCGCCGCAGGTGGGCTGGGGTCCCGCCGGTGGCGGCGACCAGCGCGAGATCGCGGCTGCGCCGCCGCGCCCCGACGGCGAAGGCCGGACCGGCCAGCAGCACCACCTCCAACATGATCAGCACGACCATGATCGCGCTGAGGGCGACCTCCTCGATCTCGCTGCTGGTGGTCACGGTGGGATCCGCCGGGACCGCAGGCGGATCGAGGGCAACCGCACGGCTCCGGACGGCGATGCCGTGCTCGTTGAGCTGTTGCACGTCGGCCCACAGCACGGGCGACGGGGTGTGGACCAGCCAGCGGGCCGAGGCCGGGAGCACGCCTGGCCGGAAGACGACGGTGTCGCGCAGCGAGGTCGGGAATTCGACGACGGCCGTGACCCGGTACGTGTACTCGGGGTTCGCCGTGCGGATCGTTCCGCCGACGCCCACCCCGAGCCGTTCGGCCAGCCCCTCGTTCAGGGCGACCTCGTCGTTGCGGGCGGGTGCGGCACCCGAGAGGAGTTCCACGAAGCCGGTCAGCCGCGGGTCGGCGAGGTCCACGCCGCGGGCGCTCACGCCGCCGATGCCGTCTGGGGTGAACACGTCGACGCCACCCTCGGCGACCTGGCTGACGGACGACCCGGCGGGCAGCACCGCCAGCAGCTCGGCCGCGGTCGCCGGCGACTGGCGCATCGCGACCGCGCCGCCGGCGGCGTACCCGTCACCCACGGGCGGCTGGGTGATGGGTCCGTCGGCGACCCACTCGACCTGGGCGTCGTACTGCCCGATCTGGCGGGTCAGCTCCTCGACCGGGGTGAGCCGGTGCATGTCGTACGCGGCCGCGACGAAGGACATCATCGCGATCGGCAACCCGATCATGGCGATGACCAGCGCGGAGCGGCCACGGGAGCGCAGTGCCTCCCGGCGTGCCATGCGCAGTGCGGGGGCCCAGCCGCGCAGCCACCTCATGACGCGGGCTCCAGCAGCTGCTCGGGCTTGGACAACGGCCCAGAGGCGTCGACGATTCGGCCATCGCGCAGGAAGATCACCCGGTCGGCCCACGCGGCGTGCCGGGCTTCGTGGGTGACCAGCACCGCGGCGGCCCCGGCGTCGACGCGGGCGCGCAGCAGGCGCAGCACGGCCTCGCCGGTCACCGAGTCCAGGGCGCCGGTGGGTTCGTCGGCCAGCACCAGGCGGCGCTGCCCGACCAGGGCGCGGGCGATGGCGACGCGCTGCTGCTGTCCGCCGGACATCTCATCGGGGAAGCGGTCGGCGTACCCGACGAGCTCCACCTCGGCCAGTGCGGCCTCGGCCAGCGGCCGGGCCTTGCGCGCGGCGATCCCTTCCAGCTCCAGCGGCAGCGCCACGTTCTCGGCGGCGGTCAGGCTGGGCAGCAGGTTCAGGGCCTGGAAGACGTAGCCGACGCTGCGGCGGCGCAGCCCGGCCAGCTCCCCGCGGCGCAGCGTGGACAGGGCGACGCCCTCGACCAGCACCTCGCCCGCGTCCGGGGCGTCGAGCCCGCCGGCGAGGTTGAGCAGGGTGGACTTGCCGGAGCCGGACGGGCCCATCACGGCCACCAGCTCTCCGGCCAGCACGTCGAGGGTGATCCCGGCCAGGGCGTGCACGGCCGCCTCGCCGGTGCCGTGGGTGCGGTGCACGTCGCGCAGTTGCAGGACGGCGCTCATCGCCGGGCCTCCCGTGGGGTGTCGTCGTGTGACGGCAGCGGGGTGGCGGCGGGTTTCTCGTAGCGCACCAGGGCCGTCTCGCAGTGGTCCAGCCAGCGCAGCTCCGCCTCGGACTGGAAGATCATCGCTTCGAGCACGAGCCGCCAGGGCAGCTCGGCGTCGGTGCGTTTGAGCCGGGTGTACTCCTGCAGCGCGCGCATCGTCGCGCTGCGCTGGGTCTGCACCACCGCCTGCACGTCGATCCCGGGGGTGGTCAGCGCGAGCGCGAGCTTGATGGCCAGCTCGTCACGGGGCCGGTCGGCGCGGGCGATCGGGGTGGCGAACCACAGCGTGAGCTCGGCGCGCCCCTCCCCGGTGATCTCGTAGGGGCGCTGCCCCCCGTCGTTCTCCGGCAGCGCGCGTACGAGGCCGTCGCGTTCGAGGCGGTTGAGGGTGGTGTAGACCTGGCCGATGTTCAGGGGCCAGGTGGAGCCGGTCGAGTCTTCGAACTCGGCGCGCAACTGGTAGCCGTAGCGGGGGCCGCGTTCGAGCAGGGCGAGCAAACCATGTCGGATGGACATGGCTACTGAGTATGCATACTCGGTATGCCGAAGGCAAGGCGGTCCCGTGGGACCAGGTGTAACGGCTGCTACTGGGTCTTGCGACCGGGATAGGGCACGGTGGCCGGGGTGACCTCGGCGAGCCGCCGCCAGTGGGTGCCGCGTACCGCGGCGTCGGTGTAGGCGACCAGGATCCGGCGGCGCACCTCGCCCTCGGCGTCGGCCAGCGCGGCTCGCCAGGTCGCCGCGACCCCGTCCTCGACGTAGGCCGCGAGCTTCAGCGCGCCGGCCTCGTCGGTCACCGGGAACGGCAGCGCGTAGCCCGCCTGGGCCACCGGCGCGGCGACCTTCAACTCGGCCAGCTGCACCAGCAGCGCGTCCCGCCGGGTCCGGTGCATCTCCTCGCCGATCCGGGCGTCCTTCTGCGCGGCCTTGTCGAGCAGCACCCCGAGCCGGGCGTACGCGAAGATCGCGCTGTGCTCGGCGCTCAGCGCCGCCTGCAACCGCTCCGCCAGCTTCTCGCTCATGCCTTCTCCCCGGTGCCCTTGTCGGCTGACCGCGTGATCCGGTTGCTCATACCAGCACCTCCACGTGGGTGGCGCGGGCGGCGGCGATCTCGCCGACCAGCACCGCGCGGGACGTGGTGGTGGCCACACAGGCCTCGGCGGCCTGCTTGGCGGCGGACACCTCGGCCGTGCGCAGGCTCTTGAGGATCGCTTTGCGGTCACCGGTGACCGGGGCGCCGGTCGGGGCGGTGAAGGCGCTCGCCGACGGTCGCGGGCTCATGATCGCGTCCAGGGCGGCGGCGTGCACGCGGTGCGTCTCGCGCAGCGGGGTGAGCAGGGTGCTGAGCGTGGTGTCTGCCGCCAGCGCGGCGTCGTACGCCGAGACCAGCGCGTGGGTGCCGGCCAGCAGACCCATCAGGGCGTCCGGCGGGGGCGGGGTGTCCGGGGTCGGGTCGAGCAGGTCGCAACCGGCCAGCGCCGTCGCGGCCAGCCCGGCCGCCGCCGTCGCCGCGCCCGCCCGCAGCAGCCGCCGTCGATTCGGTCGGGAGCCCGCCGACCAGCTATGATCATTTCCCCGCGTACGCACCGCGCCAGTCTTCCTTAAGCCAGCCGCTGCTGCCACTCCGTGATCACGTGTCGGACACCGGTGGACAGTCGCCGGGGCCCGCCGTTTCCGGCAGGCCGCCGGGACGGCCACCAGCGAAGTCTCGACCGCAGCGCGCCGCTGGTCGTTGCCGCGTGCTCGCGGGTTACGCTCTGCGCAGTCGATGAATCACCGAGAGGGGTGCCCCAGATGGCTCAGCGTGGCCGTGCCTCAGGCCGTCAGGCGGGCCAGAAGCCTGCCCGAACGGCGGCACCGGCTCCTGCCAGGACCTCTCCGGCCGAACTGACGGCGCGCCGCGCCCGGTTGCAGGCCGTGATCGACCCCGTGGTGGCCGGCACCGGCTACGACCTGGAGGAGCTGACGGTCAAGCAGATCGGCCGCCGGCACCTGGTCCAGGTGATCATCGATGGTGACGGCGGGGTGGGTCTGGACGCCATCGCCGAGGTCTCCCGCGCCGTGTCACGGGCGCTGGACGAGGCCGAGGAGTCCGGCGCCGACCTGATCCGGGGCGAGTACCAGCTGGAGGTCTCCTCGCCCGGAGTCGACCGGCCGCTGACCCTGCCGCGGCACTGGGCCCGCAACACGGGCCGCCTGGTGAAGGTCAAGGCGGGGGACAAGACGCTGACCGGCCGCGTGCTGGCCGCCGACGCCGACGGGATCACCCTCGACGTGGACGGCGAGGAGCACGCGCTGAGCTACGACGCGCTGGGCCCCGGGCGCGTCCAGGTCGAGTTCAAGCGCATGAACGAGATCTCCGATGAGGAGCTCGCGGAGTTCGACGACGACTCGTCCGACGACGAGGACCTCGACGACGACGAGCTGGACGATGAAGGAGAAGAGCGGTGAACATCGATCTTGCGGCGCTCCGTGCGCTGGCACGTGACAAGGAGATCTCCGAGGAGACCATCCTGCAGGCAATCGAGTCTGCGCTGCTCACCGCATACCGGCACACCGACGGCGCGCAGTCGCACGCGCGGGTGGAGATCAACCGCCAGTCCGGCGCGGCCGTGGTGTACGCGCAGGAGTACGGCGGCGAGGGTGAGCTGCTGCGGGAGTGGGACGACACCCCGCACGACTTCGGCCGGATCGCGGCGATGACGGCCAAGCAGGTCATCCTGCAGCGCCTGCGCGAGGCCACCGACGAGGTGCACTTCGGCGAGTACGTCAACCGCGACGGTGACCTGGTCACCGGCGTGATCCAGGCGCACGAGACGCGTACCGAGAAGGGCATCGTCTCGGTCGACCTGGGCAAGGTCGAGGCCGTGCTGCCGCAGTCGGAGCAGGTCCCGGGCGAGACGTACCCGCACGGCCAGCGCATCCGCTGCGTGGTGGTGCACGTCGCCAAGAGCTTCCGCGGGCCGCAGGTGACCCTGTCCCGCTCGCACCCGGCCCTGGTGAAGAAGCTGTTCGCGCTGGAGGTTCCGGAGATCGCCGACGGCACCGTCGAGATCGCCGCGATCGCGCGCGAGGCCGGCCACCGTACGAAGATCGCGGTGCGATCCAACGTGCAGGGCGTCAACCCGAAGGGCGCCTGCATCGGCCCGATGGGCCAGCGGGTGCGCGCGGTCATGAGTGAACTGCACGGCGAGAAGATCGACATCATCGACTGGTCGGACGACCCGGCGGAGTTCGTGGGCAACGCGCTCTCCCCGGCGAAGGCCCTGAAGGTCGAAGTGGTGGATCTCGCAACGCGTGCGGCGCGCGTCACCGTGCCGGACTACCAGCTCTCCCTGGCGATCGGTCGGGAAGGGCAGAATGCCAGGTTGGCTGCCCGTCTGACCGGTTGGCGCATCGACATCCGCTCCGACGCGGCCGACTCCGGAGCCGCGCAGCCGCGTGGACCGCGTTCCGCGGCTGATCACGAGACGGAGCCGGGCGGCACTCCCGTCTCCGCATAGGGGTAGACTCATCAGGTGGTACGACGCTCGCGGCCCGCACCGCTTGTGGCGGCCTCATCAGTCACGCCTGTGCCGCCTCCGGTGCGCACGTGCGTCGGATGCAGGCAGCGGGCGTCCGCTACCGAACTGCTCCGCGTCGTGGCGGTGGCGTCGGGAGCTGACCAGTTCAGTCTCCGACCCGACCCGCGACGCAGATTGACCGGCCGGGGTGCACACGTGCACCCGACAGCGGCCTGTCTCGAGCTGGCGCTGCGGCGCCGTGCCTTCGGGCGCGCGCTGCGGATCACCACCGGGGTCATCGACACCGGTGAGCTGGCCGAGGCGATCCACGGACCGTGACGCGGCCCGAGGGTCACGAACCGATCCGAAGGATCACCGCCAGACCAGTCACGGGGTGGCGGACCCACCGTAGGCGGCGGCCTCATCAGCCCCGTCTGAGGATCAAGCAAGGTAGGACTACCGGCATGGGCACACGATGAAGTCGCAAAAATGATCAGGCTTCAAGTGCACAAGTGAGGTCGCAGCGGGTCACTGCCCGTGCGACCTCGGAGTGAGGAGTGCAGTGGCAGGCAAGGCCCGCGTACACGAGCTTGCTAAGGAGCTCGGCGTCGAGAGCAAGAACGTTCTCGCCAAACTCAAAGAGATGGGCGAGTTCGTCAAGTCCGCGTCGAGCACCGTAGAGGCTCCCGTCGCCCGTCGGCTGAAGGACGCCTTCGCGGCCGGCTCGGGAGCGCCCAGCGCCCCGAGTGCGCCGTCGGCGCCCGCGGCAGCGGCGACCACGGCGGCGACCGCGAACGAACCACGGGTGACGGCTCGGCCGGCGCCCCCCAAGAAGCCCTCGGCGCCCATGAAGCCGAAGGCGCCGACCTCCATGGTCCCGCCCGCCCCGGTGACGAAGCCGGCGAGCGCCCATGACATCGAGGTCGCCGCGGCCGAGGCTCGCGCCTCGGCGCTCAAGGCCGAGCAGGAGGCCTCCGTCCGGGCGGCCCAGCAGGCCGCCAAGCAGCGTGAGGACCAGCCCCGCGGAGACGGCCCGAAGCCCAGCTTCATGCCGCCCCGCCCCGGTTCCACCGCGGCCCGTCCGCCGGCCGCTCCGAGCGGCCGTCCCGGCGCGCCCGGTGGCGAGCGTCGCGACGCCCGTCCCGGTGGTCCGCGTCCCGAGGGCGGCCGTGACGGCCGTCCGGCCGGTCCGCGTCCCGAGGGCGGCGGCACCCGTGAGGGTCGTCCGGCCGCGCCCGGTGGCGCTCGTCCGCCGCGCAGCGGTGGCAACAACCCGTTCGGCATCTCGCAGGGCGGCGCCCCGTCGCGTCCGTCCCCGGCGGGCATGCCCCGTCCCAACCCGGCTTCCATGCCGCCTCGGCCCAGCCCGGCTTCCATGCCGCCGCGGCCGAACCCGGCGTCGATGCCCAGCCAGCGTCCCGCCCGTCCGGGTGGCGGCGCGGGTCGTCCCGGTGGTCCCGGCGGCGGCGCAGGCCGTCCCGGCGGTCCCGGTGGCGGCGGCGGTTTCCGTGGCGGTCCCGGTGGCGGCACCGGCGGCGGCTTCCGTGGCGGTCCCGGTGGCGGCGGTGGCGCCGGCACGGGCTTCCGTCCCGGTGGCGGCGCGCCCGGTGGCGGCGGCGGTTACCGCGGTGGTCCCGGTGGTGGCACCGGTGGCCCGCCGGCGGGTGGCGCAGGCCGTCCGGGTGGCGGTGCCGGTGGTCGTGGCCGTGGTGGCGGCGCTGCCGGTGCGTTCGGTCGTGGCGGCGGCAAGTCGCGCGGCCGCAAGTCCAAGAAGCAGCGGCGTCAAGAGTTCGACAACCTCTCCGCGCCCACGATGAGCTCGGGTGCACCGCGCGGCCAGGGTCAGGAGATCCGGCTGCCGCGCGGCGCGTCGCTGTCGGACTTCGCCGACCGCATCAACGCCAACCCGGGTTCGCTGGTCCAGGAGATGTTCAACCTGGGCGAGATGGTCACGGCGACGCAGTCCTGCACGGACGAGACGTTGCAGCTGCTCGGTGAGCACCTCGGCTTCGAGGTGCAGATCGTCAGCCCCGAGGACGAGGACCGCGAGCTGCTGGCCCGCTTCAACATCGACCTCGATGCCGACGTCGACCAGGAGCGTCTGGTCAGCCGGCCGCCGGTGGTGACCGTCATGGGTCACGTCGACCACGGTAAGACCAAGCTGCTGGACGCGATCCGGTCGGCGAACGTGGTCGAGGGCGAGGCCGGCGGCATCACCCAGCACATCGGCGCGTACCAGGTGCACGTCGAGCACGAGGGTGAAGAGCGGGCTATCACGTTCATCGACACCCCGGGTCACGAGGCGTTCACCGCCATGCGTGCCCGTGGCGCCCAGGCCACCGACATCGTGGTCCTGGTCGTGGCGGCCGACGACGGCGTCATGCCGCAGACGATCGAGGCGCTCAACCACGCCAAGGCGGCCGACGTGCCGATCGTGGTCGCGGTGAACAAGGTCGACAAGCCGGAGGCCAACCCGGGCAAGGTGCGTCAGCAGCTGACCGAGTACGGCCTGGTCGCCGAGGAGTACGGCGGCGAGACCATGTTCGTCGACATCTCCGCCAAGAGCCGTCTCAACATCGACGGCCTCCTGGAGGCGGTCCTGCTCACCGCGGACGCGTCGCTGGAGATGCTGGCCCCGATCGACGGGCACGCCCAGGGTCTGGCCATCGAGGCCCGGCTCGACAAGGGCCGCGGCCCCGTCGCGACGGTGCTGGTCCAGAAGGGCACGCTGCGCGTCGGCGACTCGATCGTGGCGGGTAACGCCTACGGTCGCGTCCGGGCGATGCTCGACGAGAACGGCCACCCGCTGGCCGAGGCGGGCCCTGCCCGTCCGGTGATGGTGCTCGGTCTGACCGCGGTGCCGGGTGCGGGTGACACCTTCCTGGCCGCCGACGACGACCGGACGGTCCGTCAGATCGCCGAGCAGCGCCAGGCCCGTAAGCGGGCTGCCGAGCAGGCGAACCTGCGCGGCCGGGCGACGCTGGAGACGCTGCTCGAGAAGATCAAGGAGGGCGAGCGCACCTCGCTCGACCTGATCATCAAGGGCGATGTGTCCGGTTCCGTCGAGGCACTGGAGGACGCGCTGGTCGCGCTGCCGATCCCGGAGGAGATCCAGCTTCGGATCATCCACCGCGGCGTCGGTGCGATCACGGAGAACGACGTCAACCTGGCGTCGGCCTCGTCGAACTCGACCGCGATCATCATCGGCTTCAACGTGCGGCCGATGGACCAGGCACGCGACCTGGCCGACCGCAACGGCGTGGAGATCCGGTACTACACGGTCATCTACCAGGCCATCGAAGAGATCGAGGCGGCCCTCAAGGGCATGCTCAAGCCGGAGTACGAAGAGGTCGCCCTGGGTTCGGCGGAGGTCCGCGAGGTCTTCCGTTCGTCCAAGGTGGGTCTCATCGCCGGCTGTATCGTCCGGTCGGGTCTGCTGCGCCGCAACGGCAAGGCACGGGTCGTCCGCGACGGCGCGGTCGTGGCGGAGTCCGCCACGATCAGCTCGCTCAAGCGGTTCAAGGACGACGCGACCGAGGTCCGCGAGGGCTTCGAGTGTGGTCTGACCCTGGGTGGCTACAACAACCTGCAGGTGGGCGACATCATCGAGACCTTCGAGATGCGCGAGAAGCCGCGGGTGTGATCCCGTGACGCGGGGCGGGGCCCCGGTGCGAAACTGCACCGGAGTCCCGCCCCGCTCCGTGTCCGTGGATGAGCGGACGACAAGACTTGCTGGATCGTCGTTGAGAAGGCGGCGGAGGGAGTTGGCACAGGTGGCTAGGTACGGGCTTCTGGTGGCGCCGTCGGCGAACCGGGTCTACACGCAGTCGGCGCCGGAGTTGATGGCGGCCGAGCTGGCGGTGTTCTCGGAGCGGGCGCTGGGCGGGCGGATCGAGCCGGCCGAGATCGTGGAGTTCGCGGGACGGCCCTACCTGACCTTCGAGGTCGAGGACGGTGCGCTCAGCACCGACGACCTGCGGGTGCTGGCGAACCTGTCGTCGGCGTACGCGCTGTTCGAGATGGTCGAGGGCGGGCTGCTCAAGCCGCTCGGCGAGCCGTCGCTGGACCGGTACGACGACGATCTGATCACCATCCAGAAGTACGCCGGCAAGACCAACGAGCACTTCACCAAGCTGCTGCTCAACGTCACCGTGCTGGCCACTTCGTGGGCCGAGCAGCTGCTCACCAAGCGGTTCGCGGTCCTGGACCCGGTCGCCGGCCGGGGCACCACGATCAACCAGGCGCTGATGTACGGCTGGGACGCGGTCGGCATCGAGCTCGACGGCAAGGACGTCGAGGCGTACAGCGCGTTCCTCAAGACCTGGCTCAAGAACAAGCGGATCAAGCACACCACCGACATGACGCCGCTGCGCCGCGAGGGCAAGCGCCTGGGCCGCCGCTTCGACGCCCGCATCGGCGACGTGCGCGAGGACCCGCAGCACCTGTCCTTCTTCGAGGCGGACACGATCGCCTCCCGGGCGCTGCTCAAGGGCAACTCGGTCGACGTGATCGTGGCCGACCTGCCGTACGGCGTGGTGCACGGCAGCCGCAGCGCCAAGGGCCTGGCCCGCGGCCCGCAGGAGCTGCTGGAGGAGGCGCTGCCCGGCTGGACGTCGCTGCTGCGCCCCGGCGGCGCGCTGGGCATGTCCTGGAACACCCACGTGGCCCCGCGTGAGGACGCCCTGGACCTGCTGGAGGAGCACGGGCTGGAGGCGGTCGACTACGAGGGCTTCGAGCACCGCGTCGACCAGGCCATCACCCGGGACATTCTGGTGGCCCGCAAGGTCTGACCTGGCGTACTGTCATCGCTCGTGTATACCGGAACATCCGTTTTCGACCTGCTCCTGCCCGGTGACTCGCGGTCACTGAAGGAGAAGCGGTCGTACATCCGTCCGATCATCGCGGCGCTGAAGAAGTACGAGGTGGCGGTCGCCGAGGTGGGCGCCATGGACCTGCACGGGCGCGCCGAGATCGGCGTGGCCGTGGTGGCCGCCGACGCCGCCCACGTCAACGAGGTGCTCGACCAGTGCGAGCGCCTGGTGGTGGGCCGCCCGGAGGTCGAGGTCCTGTCGGTGAAGCGCCGCTGGTACGGCGACGACGACTAGTCCCCTGTATTCGTGATCACAGCCGGTGGGCTGGGTAGGCGCACGGGCTCGGCTCTCAGGAGTGAGGGTCGGACCCGGCGGGTAGTGTCATGGTGTTGGTTTCGACCCTGGCTCGTCACCGCGGCCGGCGTGAGTCGGCGCGGGCGCGTCGTGGTCGTCGGTCGCGGAGGTGACGTGATGGCTGATCCGGCCAAGGTTCGCAAGCATGCGGAGCGAGTGCGTGAGCTCGTCGCATCGGTGGTTCGTACCCAGATCAAGGACCCCCGCCTGGGGATGATCACGATTACGGACGCGCGGATCACCGCCGACCTGCGTGAGGCGACCGTCTTCTACACGGTGCTCGGCGACGCCGAGGAGCAGGCGGGCACGGCCGCCGCGCTGGAGAGCGCGAAGGGCATGCTGCGCGGTGTGGTGGGCCGGGCCCTGGGCCTGCGCCACTCGCCGTCGCTGGCGTTCGTGTCCGACGACGTCCAGGAGCACGTCAAGCACATCGACGACCTGCTCGCCGAGGCCAAGCAGCGCGACGACCAGGTGCAGCAGCTGGCCGCGGGCGCGGCGTACGCCGGCGAGGCGCAGCCCTACAAGGTCGACGAAGACGACGACGAGGGCGCGGACGACGACGACGAAGAGGAGCCGGCCCTGCGCGCGGCAGTCCAGCGGTGACGACGGCGATGCCGGCGGCGGGGACCACGGGCCGCCCGACGGAGCAGGACTGGGCCGCCGCGGTCGACGCGGTGCGGTCCGGCCTGCGGCCGGGTGCCCGGGTCCTGCTGGTGTGCCACGTCAACCCGGACGGCGACGCGCTGGGCAGCATGCTCGGCTTCGCCCAGGGGCTGCGCCGGCTCGGGGTGACCTCGCTGCAGTGCACGTTCCCCGGCCCGCTGAGCGTGCCGGAGCCGCTGCACATGCCCGCGATGGACCTGCTGATCCCCGAGGCCGAGGCGGACCCGGCTCCGGACCTGCTGGTGACCTTCGACGCGGCCAGCGAGTCGCGGCTGGGCGCGCTGGTGGACCGGCTGGAGACCGCGACGGTCAGCCTGGTGCTGGACCACCACGCCTCCAACACCGGCTTCGGCAAGGTGTCGCTGGTAGACCCGTGCGCCGCCGCCACCTCCGTGGTCGCCGCGGAGCTGCTGCGCCGGCTGGACGTGCCGCTGGACCGGGACATGGCCGAGTGTCTCTACATCGCCCTGGTCACCGACACCGGCTCGTTCAAGTTCGACCTGACCACGCCCGAGGTGCACGAGCTCGCGGCGCGGCTGGTGGCGACGGGCATCGACGTCGGCGCGATCTCACGCCGCATCTTCGACAGCCGCCCCTTCGGCGCGGTCCGCATGTTCGGCGAGGTGATGGGCCGCGCCCGGCTGGAGCCGGAGTCGGCGGGCGGGCGCGGGCTGGTGATCGCCGTGGCCACCCTCGACGACCTGGCCAAGCACGACCAGCCGCCGTACGTGCTGGAAGCGTTGATCGACTCGGTGCGCTGCGTGTCCGAGGCCGACGTCGCACTGCTGCTCAAGCAGGTCGCGCCCACCGAATGGGCGGTCTCCATGCGCAGCAAGGGCGGCGCGGACGTGAGCCGGGTCGCGGTCGCCCTCGGCGGTGGCGGGCACCGGTTGGCGGCCGGCTTCACCGGCCGTGGCACGGCCGAGCAGATCATCGACACGGTACGCGCCCAGCTGGCCGCTCAGGGCTGACCCTCTGCCCCGCGGGCTGGCAGGGAAGATCGCTGTTTCGTGTCGTGATCCGCGGTCTCACCGCAGGTTCTGACACCAAGTGGCGATCTTGCCCGGACTGGGTCCCGGAAGACCGGGCAACATAGCACAATCAGGTCATGGAACAGCGTCCTGAGCTCACCGTCGAGCCGGTGTCGCCCTGGGCGCGTGCGCAGGTCATGCTCCCGGTGTTCGTGCCGTTCGCGTTGATCGGCGGGCTGCTCCCGTCGTTCTCGCTGGCCGCGAACCTGTACGTGCTGGCCCTGGGCGGTGGCCTGCTGCTGGCGGGCATGTCCTCGCGGCTGCCGCGCCGGGCCGCACCGGTGGCTCTGCTGCCCGGTGTCGCGTGGTGGCTGGTGCCGATCGCCATCTTCGTGGTCGTCGAACTCGTCACCTTCGGCATGGGCTCCACCCACGACTACCCGACGCTGTCGCTGCTGGCCGATCCGCTGCTGGACGGCTACCTGCTGCGCTGCATGGCGTACTTCGGCTGGCTGGCGGGATTCTGGGGGTTGGTGCGCCGATGAGCCTGACCCGCCTGCTCGCCATCGCAGGGTTCCTCCTGGCCGCCCTGGCAGTGCTCGCCGTCGAGTGGGCCGCTCGCCGCCCCGGTTCCCGCATCCCGACCATCGGCGACGTCTCGGCCCTGGTCATGCGCTACGACGTCGGCGGTTTCCCGGTCGGCCGCCTGGCCATCCTCAGCTTCTGGTTCTGGCTCGGCTGGCACTTCCTCGCCCGCTGACCCACCCCTGCCGCCGCTTGTCCCGCCATGGACACCCCGTGCCGCGACTCTTAAAGAGTCGCGGCCTTCGGGAGGCTTGGAGGCCGCGACTCTTTAAGAGTTGCGGCGGGTGGGGGCGGGGCGAGGGCGGGGTGTGACGGATCGGCAATCGGACATGTCGGACTGGTCGTGCGTTAAGTCAACCTCCAGCAGCGCTGTCGCGTGGCTGACGTTCCGTGATGTGGGAACCACTGTGCAGGATGTGGACCTGAACGATAGTTTTGCCTCTAGCGGCACCCGCGTGTGGTCCACAACGACCTGCGGCTCCGCGGCAGTCACACCGGCGACACAGCTCGGCGATCCCGAGAGCGGCGGCGGACTACAGAAGAGCACGGCGCGTCCCTGACGTGACCGCGCGACGAAGTTGACCCGTTGTTGTTCCTGGAAGGACCGTGCCATGCCTACGTCGAAGAAGCCCCAGCCGCAGCCCACCGAGCAGGAGCGTGAGCGCGAGCAGGCCCGTCGCGCCCTGCAGACCTCGATGGACACCCGGCAGTAGTACGCCCCGGCAAGCAACGGGGACACGGCGGGGTGATCGCTGCGTCTAGGCTGTCGTGATGTCCTCGACAGCCGTGCCTGCGGCCCCCGCCATCGACGACGTTCTCGCCGACCTGGCACTGCAGACCCGCCGGCTGCGCCTCGCGGCCTGGATCTTCGGCGTCGCAGGGATGCTGGTCACCGCGGTTGTCGCGGGCCTGCCGGGCGACCTCTGGCGGTGGCGCCTGGTCTCGGTGGCGGTAGGGCTCGCCATCGGCTTCGCCTACTCGCTCGCCGTCCGGCCGCTGTGGCGCCTGCGTCGCGAACCGGTTCTCACCACGATGCCGTCGGGCTTCGCCACCGCCGCCTCGCCGCGCCACCACGCAGCGCTGGTATACCTGCTGGCAGCCGCCGGTTACGCGTGGGGAGTGGGCGGCTACGGTGCGACGCTCGGCTTGGTGCTGCTCGCCGCGTCGGTGGGGCAGCGGCCGGCGCGCATCGTGATCACTCCCGGTGCGGTGCTGGTGCGTCGGCTGCGTACGCGGCGGGTGCCGTGGGCGCAGCTCGCCTGGGTGCGGGTGACCAGCTCTGGCCTGACCGACGAACTCTCCCTGGCCGTCGACCGGCCCGGCAGTGGCCTGACGACCGTGCGCGCCCGGCTTGACCTGCTCGACATCGACCCGGCGTTCCTGGTGCACCTGCTGCGGCACTATCACGCCGTCCCGGAGGACCGGACCGCGATCGGCGCGCCCGCCGAGCTGGCCCGCCGCCGGGCCCTGTTCCTCGGACCCGAGGGCGCCGACGCCAGGGCCGCGCTGGCTGAACCCGACCCCGCGGACGACAGGCCTGCGCTGCTCGATGCCGAGCGCGCCGGGGAGGGCGGCCCACCGCTGGCGGCCGAGTCCGCATGAGCGCCGTGACGACCTCGCCGACCGGATACCGCAGGATCGCGGCGCTGGCGCTGCCCGCGCTCGTCGTGCTGGCCGCCGAGCCGCTCTACGTCCTGGTCGACACGGCCGTGGTGGGCCATCTGGGCCGGGTGCCGCTGGCCGCGCTGGGCATGGCCGGCACCGTGCTCGGGCTGGCCGTCTGGCTCGGCAACGTGCTGGCGTACGGCACCACGGGCCGGGCCGCGCGCCGGTTCGGGGCGGGTGACCGGGCCGGTGCGGTAGGCGAAGGGGTGCAGGCGTCCTGGCTGGCGGTGCTCGCCGGGCTGGCGCTGGTGGTGGCGGCGCAGGTGTTCGCCGGGCCGCTGACCCGGGCGCTGTCCGGCAACGGGACGGAGTCCGCGCAGGTCGCGGCGTACGCCGAGCAGTGGCTGCGGGTGGCCGCCCTGGGCGCGCCGTTCATCCTGCTGGCGATGGCCGGCAACGGCTGGATGCGCGGGGTGCAGGACACCCGCCGCCCGCTGCGTTACGTGCTCGGCGCGAACCTCGCCTCCGCCGCGCTGTGCCCGCTGCTGGTGTACGGGCTGGGCTGGGGCATGGTCGGCTCCGCGTGGGCGAACGTGGTCGCGCAGGCCGCGTCCGGCGCGCTGTTCCTGCGGGCGCTGGTCGTGGAGCGGGTGCCGCTCGCGCCGCACTGGGACGTGCTGCGCCGCCAGCTGTCGGTCAACAGCAACCTGATCGTGCGGGGCGCGGCGTTCCAGGCGTGCTTCCTGTCCGCGGCGGCGGTGGCGGCCCGGTTCGGCGCGGCCGCGCTGGCCGCCCACCAGATCGCGCTGCAGCTGTGGTTCTTCAGCGCCCTCGTGCTGGACTCGGTGGCGATCGCGGCCCAGTCGCTGGTCGGCGCGGAGCTGGGCGCGGGTGACGCGCCCGCGGCCAAGCGCACCGCGCGCCGCATCGCCTGGCTCGGCGGCTGGTGCGGGATCGCGTTCGCCGTCGTGCTCGGCGCGGGTGTGGCGGTGCTGCCGGCCCTGTTCGTCGACGATCCCGCGGTATGGGAGCAGACCGCGCTGATCTGGCCCTGGTTCCTCGTGCTGCTGCCACTGGGCGGGATCACGTTCGCGCTCGACGGGGTGCTGATCGGCGCGGGCGACGTGGCGTACCTGCGCAACCTGACCATCATCGCCGCGGTCGCCGGTTTCCTGCCGCTGACCTGGCTGGCGTACTACCTCCAGCTCGGCCTGAGCGGGGTGTGGGCCGGGCTGACCATGTTCATGGTGGTGCGCTTCGTGGCGCTGCTGCTGCGCATGCGCACCGGCGGCTGGGCCGTGCCCAGCCCGGGACCGGTCCCGGCCTCGCCTTAGGCTGGTCCGTTGTGAGTGAGCGCAGCGAGCGAACCATGGGACCCGGGGCTGAGGCTCACGGCTGTGCCGAGCGGAGCGGGGAACAGTCATGAGCAGTGCCAAGAGGGAACAGCGCCCGGTGACCGACGGGCTGATCGTGGTCGACAAGGCCGGGGGCATGACGTCGCACGACGTCGTGGCGCGGGTGCGCCGGATCGCGGGCACCCGCAAGGTGGGCCACGGCGGCACGCTGGACCCGATGGCGACCGGGGTGCTGGTGCTCGGCGTCGGCCGGGCCACCCGGCTGCTCACGTACGTGGTGGGCGTGGGCAAGGTCTACCGGGGAGTCATCCGGCTGGGCCAGGTCACGGTCACCGACGACGCCGAGGGCGACGTCACCGCCACCACGCCCGCCGGGCACGTCACCGACGAGCAGATCCGGGCCGGGCTGGCCGCGCTGACCGGCGAGGTCGACCAGGTGCCGTCCGCGGTGAGCGCGATCAAGGTGAACGGGGTGCGCTCGTACCACCGGGTGCGCCAGGGCGAGCAGGTCGAGCTGCCCGCGCGCCGGGTGACCATCTCCCGGATCGACGTGTCCGAGATCACCCGGACCGGCGACGTGGTCGACGTGGCCGTGGAAGTGGCCTGCTCGTCGGGCACCTACATCCGGGCCATCGCCCGCGACCTGGGCGCCGCGCTGGGTGTCGGCGGTCACCTCACCGCACTGCGGCGCACCGCCGTGGGCGGGTTCACGCTCGGTGAGGCGTACACCCTGGAACAGCTCGCGGAGCTCGCCGACCCGGTGGCGCTGCCGCTGCCGCAGGCCCTGGGCCGGGCCATGCCGGTGCGCACGGTCGACGCGGACGCCGCGAAGATCGTGTCGCACGGCGGGCCGCTGCCCGCCGTCGGTCAGGACGGGCCGTACGGTGTGGTGGGCCCGGACGGGGCCGCGCTGGCCGTCATGTCCGAGCGCGGCGGCCGGGCCAAGGCGGAGATCGTCCTGGTGGGAGGCGAGCAGTGATGCAGCGTTGGCGGGGGTACGACGCGGCGCCGGGCGGCTGGGGCCGGGCGGTCGTCACCATCGGCGTCTTCGACGGGGTGCACACCGGGCACCAGCAGACCATCGGCCACGCCGTGAAACGCGCCCGCGAGCTGGGCCTGCCCGCCGTCGTGCTGACCTTCGACCCGCACCCGTCCGAGGTGGTGCGCCCCGGCTCGCACCCGGCGATGCTGACCTCCCCGCAGCGCAAGGCCGAGCTGCTGGCCGGCCTGGGCGTCGACGTGCTGTGCGTGCAGCCGTTCACGCTCGACTTCTCGAAGCTCGACGCCGACCGGTTCGTGCACGACGTGCTGGTCGAGCACCTGCACGCCGCGCTGGTCGTGGTGGGGGAGAACTTCCGGTTCGGCCACCGGGCCGCCGGGGACGTGGAGCTGCTGGCCAAGCTGGGCCGCACGTTCGGCTTCGCGGTCGAGTCGGCCCCGCTGGTCACCGGCGACGGCACCGTCTACTCCTCGACGTACGTGCGGGCCTGCGTGGACGCCGGTGACGTGGCGGCGGCCGCGGCCGTGCTGGGCCGCCCGCACCGGCTGGAGGGCGTCGTGGTGCGCGGCGACCAGCGCGGCCGGGAGATCGGCTATCCGACCGCGAACCTGATGGTGGCCAAGTACGCCGCGGTGCCCGCGGACGGCGTGTACGCGGCCTGGCTGGTCCGCGGCAACGACCGGCTGCCCGCCGCGGTGTCCATCGGCACGAACCCGACGTTCGCGGGCCAGGACCGCCGCGTCGAGGCGTACGTGCTCGACTTCTCCGGCGACCTCTACGGCGAGCGCCTGGCTCTCGACTTCGTCAGTCACCTCCGCCCCACCCTCAAGTTCGACGGCGTCGAGGCCTTGGTCGAAGCGATCGACGACGACGTCGCGCGCACGCGAGCGGTGCTGGACGGGCCGAAGCCGTAGCTTGCGCTTCATGATCGGCGTTTGGTGTCGAATTGTTGGGTCAGACCGCAGATCATGGCTTTAAACGGCGATCTTGGCGGGCGAGGCGACGGCGCGGGAACGCGCGGTTTGCGTATCCCGCCGGAGTGTGACCTCACCGGCTGGTAGCCTGGAAGGGACACCGGGTCACCGGTGTGGGCCCGGTATGCCTGCACGACGCCGCGGGATATCGGGTGGCACAGAACCCACAGTTAGGGAGACCATGGCGCTCGACGCTGAAGTCAAGACCCAGATCATGGCGGATTACGCCGTCGTCGAAGGGGACACCGGTTCGCCGGAGGTCCAGGTGGCCGTTCTCACCAAGCGGATCCAGGACCTGACCGAGCACCTCAAGCTGCACAAGCACGACCACCACAGCCGTCGTGGTCTGCTGCTGCTGGTCGGCCGCCGCAAGCGGCTGCTGGCCTACCTGCAGAAGTCGGACATCGCCCGCTACCGTGCGCTCATCGAGCGCCTCGGCCTGCGCCGATAGTTCTGACGGGGGAGCGGCGCCAGTCGCTCCCCCGATGTTTGACCACACCTGGCACGGACCCGCCGTCGGGAAGAAACACCGGGCCTGGCGCAAGCAACACACCCAGGCCAGCCGGTTTGGGTCGGTCCTCGGTAGTGGTGTCCGGAGTGAGCTCCGGGCGCTTCGATCGAAGACCGACTGTCCTACCCGGCAACGGGCGGCACGTGCCGCGACAGAAGGAGCACAAAGCTTCATGACCGAGCAAAACCTCGGCGAGCAGCACAGCAAGGCAGTGATCGACAACGGTGCGTTCGGCACCCGAGAGATCACCTTCTCCACCGGACGGCTGGCCAAGCAGGCCGCCGGTTCGGTCATCGCCCAGCTGGGCGACACGGTGGTCCTCTCCGCGACCACCGCGGGCAAGCAGCCCAAGGACCAGTTCGACTTCTTCCCGCTGACGGTGGACGTCGAGGAGCGGATGTACGCCGCCGGTCGCATTCCCGGCTCGTTCTTCCGCCGGGAGGGCCGTCCCAGCGAGGACGCCATCCTCACCTGCCGCCTGATCGACCGGCCGCTGCGGCCGTCGTTCGTGAAGGGCCTGCGCAACGAGGTCCAGGTCGTCGAGACGATCCTGTCGCTCGACCCCGAGCACCCGTACGACGTGGTCGCGATCAACGCGGCCAGCATGTCCACCAAGCTGTCCGGCCTGCCGTTCAGCGGCCCGATCGGCGCCACCCGCGTGGCGCACATCGACGGCCAGTGGGTGGCGTTCCCGACCCACGCCGAGCTGGCGCGCGCCACCTTCGACATGGTGGTGGCCGGCCGTGCCCTGGAGGACGGCGACGTCGCCGTCATGATGGTCGAGGCCGAGGCCACCGCGAACACCGTCAAGCTGGTCGCGGACGGCGCGCAGGCGCCGACCGAGGAGGTCGTGGCGAGTGGCCTCGAGGCCGCCAAGGTCGCCATCCGCGAGCTGTGCCGCGCGCAGAGCGAGCTGGCCGCGGTCGCCGCGAAGCCGGTGACCGAATTCCCGGTGTTCCTGGACTACCAGGACGACGTGTACGCGGCCGTGAAGTCGGCGGCGGGCTCCGAGATCACCGAGGCTCTCAAGATCGCCGGCAAGGCCGATCGCGAAGAGGCCCTCGACCTGGTCAAGGAGAAGGTCGTCGGCCAGGTCGCGCCGCAGTTCGAGGGGCGCGAGAAGGAGGTCTCGGCCGCGTTCCGGTCGGTGACCAAGTCCGAGGTGCGCAACCGCGTGCTGCGTGACGGCGTCCGCATGGACGGCCGTGGGCTGCGGGACATCCGCCAGCTCACCGCCGAGGTGCAGGTGCTGCCGCGGGTGCACGGCTCGGCGCTGTTCGAGCGCGGCGAGACCCAGATCCTGGGCGTCACCACGCTGAACATGCTGCGCATGGAGCAGGCGCTGGACACTCTCTCGCCGGAGAAGACCAAGCGTTACATGCACAACTACAACTTCCCGCCGTACTCGACCGGTGAGACCGGCCGGGTCGGCTCGCCGAAGCGCCGCGAGATCGGCCACGGCGCGCTGGCGGAGCGGGCCCTGATCCCGGTGCTGCCGGCGCGCGAGGAGTTCCCGTACGCCATCCGGCAGGTGTCGGAGGCCCTGGGCTCCAACGGCTCGACGTCGATGGGTTCGGTCTGCGCGTCGACCATGTCGCTGCTGAGCGCCGGTGTGCCGCTGAAGGCCCCCGTCGCCGGTATCGCCATGGGCCTCATCTCCGACGAGGTGGACGGCAAGACCCAGTACGTGACGCTGACCGACATCCTCGGCGCCGAGGACGCGTTCGGCGACATGGACTTCAAGGTCGCCGGCACCCCGGACTTCGTGACCGCACTGCAGCTGGACACCAAGCTCGACGGCATCCCGTCGGACGTGCTGGCCGCCGCGCTGCAGCAGGCCCACGAGGCGCGCCAGACCATCCTGGGTGTGATGGCCGCGGCCATCGCCGCCCCGGGTGAGATGAGCGAGTACGCCCCGCGGGTGACCTCGGTCAAGATCCCCGTCGACAAGATCGGCATGGTGATCGGGCCCAAGGGCCAGACCATCAACGCGATCCAGGACGAGACCGGCGCCGAGATCTCCATCGAGGACGACGGCACGATCTACGTCGGCGCGACCAACGGCCCCTCGGCCCAGGCCGCCGTGGACCGGATCAACGCCATCGCCAACCCGACGATGCCGAAGGTCGGCGACCGCTTCCTGGGCACCGTGGTGAAGACGGCGGCGTTCGGCGCCTTCGTCTCGCTGCTGCCGGGCCGCGACGGCCTGCTGCACATCTCCAAGGTGGGCGACGGCAAGCGGGTCGACCGCGTCGAGGACTTCCTCAACGTCGGCGACAAGGTCGAGGTCGTCATCGCCGACATCGACGCGCGCGGCAAGGTGTACCTGGACAAGATCGGTCCCGACGGGAACCCGATCGTCAGCGACAAGCCGGCCCCCCGCGAGGGTGACCGGGGCGGCGACCGCGGCGGCGACCGTGGCCCGCGTCGCGAGGGCGGCGACCGGCCGGCCCGCAGCGGTGAGGGCGGCGGCGAGCGCCGGCGCACCCAGCGTCGCGACTGACACTCGTCGGTGACCAGCCAGAACAGCTAGAACACAGCCCGCGGGGAAGGACCTCCTTCCCCGCGGGCTGTGCCCGTTACCTGCACCGGAGAGCCGCCGAGGCCATGCGTTCCACTTCTACCGGCCCGTCGGCCGGCACCCCGAGCACTGTTCCCGCGAACCTCGCCGCAGGCCCGTACCCGGGCCGGACGGACGGAGCCGCGAGCTCTGCGTCCGGCCCGTCCCGTGCGGCCGCCGGTGCCGGCGGCGCGTCTCCTGAGCCGGCCGCTCCCGCGAGCCGTGCAGGCACGCCGCGGGCGGTGACCCGGGTGCTCGACAGCGACCCGCTCGGCGGGACGGTACGGCGTACCGTGCTGCCCAACGGGATGCGGATCCTCACCGAGGCCGTGCCCGCGATGCGCAGCGTGAGCTTCGGCATCTGGGTCGGGGTGGGCTCGCGCGACGAGGCCCCCCAGCTCGGCGGGGCCTCGCACTTCCTGGAGCACCTGCTGTTCAAGGGCACCCGCAAGCGGTCCGCGCTGGACATCTCCGCGCAGATCGAGGCGGTCGGTGGCGAGACCAACGCGTACACCGCCAAGGAGTACACCTGCTACTACGCGCGGGTGCTCGACGAGGACCTGCCGCTGGCCATCGACGTCATGTGCGACGCGGTCGCCGACTCGGTGCTGGCCGAGGCCGACGTCGAGACCGAGCGCGGGGTGATCCTCGAAGAGATCGCCATGCACGCCGACGAACCCGGCGACGAGGTGCACGACCTGCACATGGAGGTCCTCTACGGCGACCACCCGCTGGGCCGGCTGATCTCGGGCACGGTCGAGACGATCACGCCGATGACCCGCAAGCAGATCAACAGCTTCTACCGGCGGCGGTACACCCCGCCGGTGATCGTGATCGCCGCCGCGGGCAACCTCGATCACGCGACCGTGGTCAAGCAGGTCCGCGAGGCCTTCGCCGGCACCCCGCTCGGCGACGTGGCCCCGGCCTCCCCGGAGCCCACCCGCTCGCCGCACTCGAAGGTCAAGCACCGCCCTGCGGCCACGCTGGTGCGCCCCGACGACACCGAGCAGGCCCACCTGGTGCTCGGCGGCCCGGCCCTGCACCGCCACGACGAGCGCCGGTTCGCGCTCGGGGTGCTCAACAACGTGCTCGGCGGCGGCATGTCCAGCCGCCTGTTCCAGCAGGTACGCGAGAAGCGCGGCCTGGCGTACTCGGTGTACTCCTACACCTCGCAGTACGCCGAGACCGGCACCTTCGCGGTGTACGCCGGCTGCGCCCCCGCCAAGGCCGACGAGGTCCTCGCCCTGATCCGCCAGGAACTGTCCGACGCCGCCGCACACGGCATCACCGCCGAGGAACTGCGCCGCGGCAAGGGCATGCTCAAGGGCTCCCTGGTGCTGGGCCTGGAGGACACCGGCTCCCGGATGAGCCGCCTCGGCAAGGGCGAGCTCATGCACGGCGACCTGATGTCCGTCGACGAACTCCTCCGCCGCATCGAGGCCGTCACCCTCGACGAGGTCAACCACATCGCCGCCAAGGTCCTCACCGCCCCCATGTCCCTCGCCGTGGTCGGCCCCTTCGAGGAGACCGCCTTCCAGCTCTGACCGCCCGCCCCGCCCCGCGCCTCCCCGGCTGGGCTGGGCTGGCTGGGCTGGGCTGGGCTGGGCTGGTTGATCATGAACTTATGGCACGGGTCGGCGGCGTGTCGTGTGCCTAACTTCATGATCAAAGCTGAGGCGGGCGTGGGCCGGCGGTGCGTCCCGAATGCGCGTGGTCGTCGCGCTGGGGCGGGTCGGATCCGCTAGGTTGGGGCGCGTGACTGATGAAGTAGAGCCGGTGCGGGTCGGCGTGCTGGGTGCTCGCGGCCGGATGGGCATCGAGGTGTGTCGGGCCGTCGACCGGGCCGAGGACCTCGACCTCGTGGCGATGATCGACCAGGGCGACTGGCTGTTCAACGCCTCCGATGCCGCCGCCCAGGTCGTGGTGGACTTCACCACCCCCGACGTGGTGATGGACAACCTGCACTGGTGCATCGACCAGGGCATCAACGTGGTGGTCGGCACCAGCGGCTTCACCGACGCGCGCCTGGAGCGGGTCAAGGGCTGGCTCGCGGCCAAGCCTGAGGTCGGCGTGGTGATCGCGCCCAACTTCGGCATCGGCGCGGTGCTGATGATGGAGTTCGCCGAGCGGGCGGCCCGCTACTTCGACTCGGTGGAGATCATCGAGCAGCACCACCCGAAGAAGGTCGACGCGCCCAGTGGCACCGCCCTGCACACGGCCCGGCTCATCGAGCAGGCCCGCAAGGCGGCCGGCAAGCCCGAGATGCCCGACGCGACCACGGACGAGATGCCCGGCGCGCGGGGGGCCGAGGTCGGGGGCGTACGCATCCACAGCGTCCGCGCCGCCGGCCTGGTCGCCCACCAGGAGGTCCTCTTCGGCACCACCGGCGAGACCCTGACGATCCGCCACGACTCCTTCGACCGCGCCTCCTTCATGCCCGGCGTCCTCCTGGCCATCCGCGAGGTGGTCAAACGCCCCGGCCTGACCCTCGGCCTGACCCCCCTCCTGTAACCGGCCCCAAACCCCGCCCCGCCCCGCCCCGCCCCGCAAGCACCGCACGCCAAGATCGCGACGATCTTGCGCGAACCGTGGGTACGACTCACCCGTTTCGGGTGAATCCCCAACGGCTCACGCAAGATCGTCGCGATCTTGTGCGGTCGGGCTGCCCGGGGCTACATCCGCGGCGTTGATCATGAAGTTATGGACACGAAACGCCGTCGAACCGTGCCATAAGTTCATGATCAACGCAGCGCGCCCGGCCGGCCCGGCCCCGCCGGCGACGGGCGGGGCGGGGGCGCGGGGCGGGGGCGCGGGGCGGGTGGGTCAGAGGGTGGTGTGGAGGCGGAGCTGGGGGATCAGGAGGTCGTCGACGTCCAGGGCGCGGGTGGCGCCGTCGGGGGCCCAGCCTGCTGAGGTGAGGAACTTGCGGGTGGCGGCGTCGGCGTCGAAGGCCCAGCAGACGGCGCTGTCGAAGCCGTCGCCGCGCCACAGGTCGACGCTGGCGGCCAGCAGCCGGCTGCCGTGGCCGCGGCGGCCCCAGCGAGGCTCGACCAGCATGTCCGTGACGGCCGCCACGTTCTCGCGGTCCGGCGTGTGATCCTCGTCGGCGGCCAGCGCCCCGTCGTCGAAGGGACCGGAGGCGGCGAAACCCACCACGTATTCTTGGACGGCCTGCTCCACCGCGTTCTGCTCGACGGCGACGAGGACCCGATGGCGGGCGGTGGGCGGCGCGGTGACCGCGTCCGTCCAGCGCAGCGCCAGGAAAGCCTCGTCGATCTCGTCCAGGACGTGTTTGGGCAGCACCCGGCGATAGGCGACCCGCCAGGTCGCCAACTGGATACGTGCGATCTCGCCGGCGTCGTCGGGACGCGCCGGTCGGACGAACCCGACTGCCACGCCCGAAGCGTACCGAGCCCACCCGGGCACTGATCAGGAGGTCCAGCTTGAGCCGCGGAAGGCAGATCGCGACGGTGTCGGCGCTGGGCGCGGCGGCACTGGTGTTCGTCGCGCTGTTCGCGCAGCGGCACGGCTTCTTCGACCTCAACGTGTACTACGGCGCGGTCCGGTTCTGGACCTCCGGTGGCGAGATCTACGACTTCGTCCGGCCGAACAGCACGTACGGCTTCACGTATCCGCCGTTCGCGGCGCTGGCCATGCTGCCGATGGCGGTGCTGTCCTGGCCTGCCGCGATCGTGGTGAGTTCGGCCGCGACGGCGCTGGTTACCTGGTGGCTGCTGCGGCTGCTGCTCGGCCCGGTGATCGCGGCGCAGCGCTGGACGCCCTGGTTCACGGTCGCGGTGGCGCTGTGCCTGGTCACGGTCTACGAGCCGATGCGCGAGACGTTCCTGTTCGGGCAGGTCAACATGCTGCTGCTGGGGGTGGTCGCGGCGGACCTGCTGCTGTTCACCCGCAAGGACAGCAGGTGGGGCGGCGTCGGCATCGGCCTGGCCACGGCGATCAAGCTGACCCCGGGCATCTTCATCGTGTACCTGCTGATCACCAAGCGCTGGCGGGCCGCGGCGGTGGCCAGCGGCACGGCCGCGGCGGCGACGCTGGTCGCGGGGGCGGTCGCGCCGGACGCCACGCGCGAGTTCTGGACCAGCGCGCTGTGGGACACCGACCGGGTCGGCGTGCTGTCGTTCATCTCGAACCAGTCGCTGCAGGGCGTGGTCGCCCGGCTGACTGCCGGTCACCCGAGCAAGGCGCTGTGGGCGGTGCTGGTGGTGGCCGTGCTGGCGGTGTGGTTCGTCCGGTCCCGGGCGGCCGTCGCGCGGGGCGACGAGGTCGCCGGGCTCGCCTTCACCGGCATCATCGGCGTGCTGATCAGCCCCGTCACCTGGGTACACCACCTGGTGTGGCTGATCCCGGCGCTGGTGCTGCTGGTCGAGCGCGGCTTCGCGGCCGCGCCGGGCAGCAGGCGGCGCTGGGCGCTGCTGGGCCTGGCCGGGGTGTCGTACGTGATCCTGTCCAGCCGGGTCGTCTGGCTGTGGGAGGGCGAGGTCGGCGGGTTCGGCACGCTGCTCGGCTCGAACCTGTACGTCTGGGTCTGTCTGGCCCTGCTGTGCTGCACGCCGCTGGCGGCCCGGCCCGACGGGTCAGCCGCGCCGGAGGGCGCAGCGCAGCTCGGGGATGTCGACGTCGCTGCCGTCCGGCCGGTACGTCGCCCGAAGGCCGTCCGGGTGTAGCCCGTGCCGGGCGTAGAAGCGAAGCGCCCGGTGGTTGTCCGCGAGCGCCCACAGGCGTACCTCGGGCTGCGGTGACGCGTCGAGCGCGGCCAGCAGCAGGGCGTCTCCCGTGCCGGTGCCCCAGTGGTCGGGGTGCACGTAGATGGCGAGGATCTCACCGTATTCGGGCTGCAGCGGGCTGCCGTCCAGCTCCTGGGCGCGGTACGGGCCGTGGCAGACGAAGCCGGTGACGGTGTCGCCGTCGAGCGCGACGAGGTTGCGGAAGGGGCTGTGCGGGTCGGCCAGGCGGTCGAGCCGCGAGGCGGTCCGGGCGGCGACGTCGAGTGCGGCCAGGACGTGGTCGGGCACGATTCCGGCGTACGCCGTCTGCCAGGCGCGCACGTGCACCGCCGCGACGGCCGCACAGTCGGCGGGCGTCTCCGCCCGAACGCTGATCCCCATGCCCGCAGAGCCTACGAAAGAGCGCCCGTGCGAAGGAAGTGCCCCTTCACATCGCTCCGCGTTATGGAAGGCGCCCTTCCTGACGCGGCAGCGCACTGACGGGGGCGGCTTCGGGAGGCGGGCTACCCGGCCGCGAACGCCCTGCTCGCGGCGATGGGAGGTTAAGAAGGTGCCCTTCCTCTACACATAGCGATGTGTAGGTGCCCTTCCTTTCCTCAAGGTGTCGGGGGAGGGGGGTAGCGTCGGGCGGCGTGGAGACGGTGACGGTGGCGCAGGCGCGGAGGATGGCGCTGGCGGCGCAGGGGTTCGCGGACCGGGCGGTCAAGGGGCCGGTGGGGGCGCGGCACCTGCGCAAGGTGGTCGGTCGGACGGGGCTGCTGCAGATCGACTCGGTGAACGTGTTGCAGCGGGCGCACTACCTGCCCGCTTACAGCCGGATCGGGGCGTACGACCCGGCGGTGCTGGACGGGGCGAGCGCCCGGCGCCCGCGCTGGCTGTTCGAGTACTGGGGGCACGAGGCGTCGCTGCTGCCGGTGGAGTTGCAGCCGCTGATGCGATGGCGGATGGCCACCGTGCAGGGGGTCTGGGGCGGGCCGCGCAGCATCGCGGCGCAGCGGCCGGAGCTGGTGGCGTGGGTGCTGCAGGAGGTGCGCGACCGGGGGCCGGTGACCGCGGCCGTGATCGAGCAGGACGTGCCGAAGCCGAAGGACAACTGGGGCTGGAACTGGTCGGACGTGAAGAAGGCCCTGGAGTGGCTCTTCTACGCCGGTGAGATCACCTCGGCGGGGCGGACCAGCCAGTTCGCCCGGCTGTACGACCTCACCGAGCGGGTGCTGCCAGCCGCGGTGATGAGCACGCCGACCCCGGAGCCCGCGGCGGCGTACCGGGCGCTGGTCGAGATCGCCGCCCGCGGGCTGGGTGTCGCCGCCGAGCCGGAGCTGCGCGACTACTTCCGGCTGCCGGTGGCCGGGGCCCGCACCGCGATCGGCGAGCTGGCCGAGGCCGGGGTGCTCATCCCGACCCAGGTCGAGGGCTGGAAGCAGAAGACGTGGCGGCACCGCGACGCGGCGCTGCCACGCAAGGTGGCCGTGTCGACGCTGATCAGCCCGTTCGACCCGCTGATCTGGGAGCGTTCGCGCACCGAGCGGCTGTTCGACCTGCGCTACCGGATCGAGATCTACGTGCCGCAGGAGCAGCGCGTGCACGGCTACTACGTACTGCCGTTCCTGCACGGCGACCGGTTCGCGGCCCGGGTCGACCTGAAGGCCGACCGCCGGGCGGGGGTGCTGCGGGTGCCCGCCGCCTGGGCCGAACCCGGGGTGGACGAGCATGCCACGGCCGAGGCTCTCGCGGTCGAGTTGCGCCGCCTGGCGGCGTGGCTGGGGCTGGGCGAGGTGGCCGCGCCGGAGCGGGGCGACCTCGCTGCCGCGCTCGCCGACGCGGGTATGCGGGGCAGTGTAAGTTCAGTGTTGTGACCGAGGCCTCCGCCGCTGTGACCCCCCACGGCCCGCAGTTCGCGGGCGACCCTTTCACGCCCCCGCCGGCCGACCGGATCACCCGGTTCACCGACTGGCTGCGCGCGCACACGCCGCGCTGGGCGGGCCCGCTGGCGGCCCTGGCCTGCATCGGCGGCGCGCTCGGCTACACCCAGCTCGCCGACCCGGCCAACGTCGGCGCGGACGCCACGCCGACCTGCCTGGTCAAAATGCTCACCGGGTTCGACTGTCCGGGTTGCGGCGGCACCCGCGCTGCGTGGTACCTGATGCAGGGCGACCTGCCCGCCGCGGCACGCCACCACCTGATGTTCGTCTTCGCCGTGCCGTTCCTGATCTACATGTACGTGGCCTGGGCGGGCAACACCACCTTCAAGTGGAAGCTGCCCCAGCTGCAGATCGGGCCCAAGCACCTGGCGTGGTTCCTGGGCGGGTGGGCCGTGTTCATGGTGCTGCGCAACCTGCCCTGGGCCCCGTTCACGTACTTCTTCGTCTGACCGCGCGAGGCGCGATCCTGCGCGAGTGACCCCGTTTCGGTCGTGTCGTGGGGACACCCGCGCCAGATCGTCGTCGCTGGGTTGGTCAGGCGAGGGTGGCCCGGCGCAGGTTGATGTCACCGGAGGCTGTGCGCGCCTTGACGGTGAGGCTGGTGGGAGTGGCGGGCACGGCCGGCGGGTGGGTGCCGGCCATGTTCAGGTCGCTGGTGGTACGGCCCGCGGCGGTGCTCAGGTCGAGCCAGACGCCCGTGCCGGGGGCGACGCCCACGCTGATGTCGCCGCTGGCGGAGTTCAGCTTGGCCTCGCCGGTGCGGGCCACCCCGATGGCGATGTCGCCGGAGGCGGTGGTGACCCGCACGTCGCCGCCCACTCCGCCGAGGTCGACGTCCCCGCTGGCGGTGCGCACGAAGGCGGTGCGGCCGATGTGGCCGGTCCGGATCTTGCCGGAGGCGCTGCTGGCTTGCAGCTCCCCGCCCACCGTGCCCAGGCGCAGGTGGCCACTGGCGCTCTGGACGGTGACGTCGCCGGCCACCGGCCCGAGGACCACGTCGCCGCTGGCGGTGTGGATCACCGCGTCGTGGTAGGAGCCCTCGCAGACCGCGTCGGCGGAGGCGACTCGCACCGACAGCGCGCTGCCGGCGGGCAGCTCGACGCGCACGTGCAGCCGGGCGCGCCGGAACAGCCGCCAGCCGCCGTGCTCGGGCGCATGGACCAGCAGGTGGCCGTCCTTGAAGTCGATCTTCGTTTCGCGGACCGCCTCGGCGCTGCCCTCGGAGGCGTCCATGGCCACGACGCTGACGGTGGCGGTGTCGCGCTCCGAGGCGGTCACCTCAAGGCGGCCGGCGGAGACGCGCAGGTCGGCGCGGATGGTTCCGGTGCAGGGGAAGGTCTGGTTCATCGTCTGCTCCTCGATTCAGGCCTGGGCGTAGCCGGTGACCCGGCGGCCGAGGTGGGAGGTGGGCGGCGGGGCGACCGGGCGCAGCGCGTTCGCGGTGGCGCGCACCAGCCAGGCGTTGACCGAGATGCCCTCGGCCGAGGCGGCGCGCTCGGCCGCCTCCTTGAGCTGCTCGGGCAGGCGCAGGGTGAGCCGTGCCTGGTCGCCGCCCTCGGTGAGTGGCGGGGTGGGGGCTGTCGGAGCGGCCTCGTAGGCCGGGGCGGCGGGCGTGCTGACGACCAGGTCGGCCTCGCGCCCGCGGATACGCACCTCGACGGTCGGGCCGTCGAGCTTGGTGGTGATCTCGGCGCTCGCGTCGGCCAGCACCTCGATGAGGCAGAGCCGGGCCGACGCGTCGAGGGCGAGGGTCAGCAGTTCGGCGGTGCGGGCGACGTCGTCGCCGGCGGGCGCGGCCGCTGCGGCGAGATCCCGCCGGAGCGACTCGAGATACGGGGACAAGTCCATGACACCACTATGACGTCAAAGGTGACGTCATGCAAGTGTCAGCCTGACGTCAGCCTCGCCCGGTGTGACGTCGTCGTCCTCGGGTGCCCTGGTAGATCGCTGTTTGTGGGCGGAAAGTGAGGCGTGAGCGCAGGTTCTGCCACTAAACGGCGATCATCGACCGAGCGCCGGAAGGTCAGGCGTCGCTTTTCGGACAACGGTGGCTATATCCCACCAGCAGGATGGCGCCGGCCAGCCGCTAAGCTGGCGCGTGTGACTGAGATGGTGAAGCCCTCTGTGCAGCTGATCGCCTGGACGAACTTCCAGGCCCCGGCCGACGTGCCGTGGGACACCGACGCCGAGGGCGGCCAGGCGCTGGCGGAGTTCGCCGGCCGGGCCTGCTACCAGTCCTGGTCCAAGCCGAACCCGGCGACCGCGACCAACGCCGGTTACCTGCGCCACATCCTCGAGGTGGGCCACCTGTCGGTGCTGGAGCACGGGACCGCGACGTTCTACTTCACGGGCGTCTCACGTTCTTTCACGCACGAACTGATCCGCCACCGCCACTTCTCGTACTCCCAGCTGTCCCAGCGCTACGTCCCGGAGCGCGACGCGGCCATGGTCGAGCCCGAGGTGATCGCGGCCAACCCGGAGCTGCACAAGAAGTTCGTCGAGGCCAGCGAGGCCGCGGTGCGGGCGTACAACGACCTGCTGGAGGGGCTGGAGGCGACCTTCGCGGACGTGCCGAACGCCACGCTGCGCCGCAAGCAGGCCCGTCAGGCGGCCCGTGCGGTGCTGCCGAACGCCACCGAGACCCGGATCGTGGTCACCGGCAACTACCGCGCCTGGCGGCACTTCATCGCCATGCGGGCGACCGAGCACGCCGACGTGGAGATCCGCGAGCTGGCCATCGCCACCCTCCGCGAGCTGCAGAAACTCGCACCGAGCGTGTTCGACGACTTTTCGATCAGCGCCCTTCCGGACGGCTCGGAGATCGCCTCCAGCGTCTACACCTGGGAGTCCTGAGGGCCACGATGGCCCCCACCGTATTCCGCTAGGTTGTGTGCATGACGAACAACGCTCAACGGCCATTCGGCCGCCTGCTCACCGCGATGGTGACGCCTTTCGCTGCCGACGGGTCCGTCGACGTCGACGGCGCCGCCCGGCTCGCGGCGTACCTGGTCGACGAGCAGCGCAACGACGCGTTGGTCGTCAACGGCACCACCGGTGAGTCGCCCACCACGACCGACGCCGAGAAGGAGGCCGTGATCCGGGCCGTCGTCGAGGCCGTCGGCGACCGCGCCCAGATCGTGGCCGGGGTGGGCACGTTCAGCACCCACCACACCGTCGAGCTGGCCCGCACGGCCGAGAAGGCGGGCGCGCACGGCCTGCTCGTCGTCTCGCCGTACTACAACAAGCCGCCGCAGGCGGGCCTGGTCAAGCACTTCCTGGCAGTCGCCGACGCGGTCGACCTGCCCGTCCTGCTGTACGACATCCCGCACCGCACCGGCGTCGCGATCTCCACCGACACCATGGTCACCCTGGCCGGGCACCCGCGCATCGTGGGCGTCAAGGACGCCAAGGGCGACCTGGCCGCCGCGTCCTGGGTCAAGCGGCGCGCCGAGTTCGCCTACTACAGCGGCGACGACGCGGCCACCCTGCCGCTGCTGGCGATCGGGGGCGTCGGCGTCGTCGGCACCTCCACCCACTTCACCGGGGTGGGCACCAAAGACATGATCGAGGCGTACGAGCGCGGAGACGTCGCCGAGGCCCAGCGCCTGCACCTGGCGCTGCTCCCGCTGTACACCGGAATCTTCCGCACCCAGGGCACCATCCTGGTCAAGGCGGGCCTGACCGCCCGCGGACTGCCCGCCGGGCCGGTCCGCCCGCCACTGGTCGACGCGACCGAGGCGGAGCTGGCGCAACTGCGCATCGACTGCGCGGACGCCGGCCTGCCGCTCTAAGACGCCAACGGGGCGCGAAGCCCCAGCACGAACGGCGCGCCGCGTGCCGCAGCCCTGAAACGGCGGCACCCGCGCCGGAGAACATAAGGAGTGATGTTCATTGACCGCGCCGCAACTGGAGACCGGGCGTAGCGCCAATCTGGGCGCGCCCCCGCCGCTGCCCGAGGGCGGCCTGCGGATCATCCCGCTGGGCGGGCTGGGGGCCATCGGCCGCAACATGACCGTGTTCGAGTTCGGCGGCAAGCTGCTGATCGTCGACTGCGGCGTGCTGTTCCCGGACACCGCCGACCAGCCCGGTGTGGATCTGATCCTGCCGGACTTCGCACCGATCCTGGACCGCCTCGGCGACGTCCAGGCCATCGTGCTCACGCACGGCCACGAGGACCACATCGGCGCCGTGCCGTACCTGCTGGCCCACAAGAACGACATCCCGCTGGTCGGCTCCCAGTTCACGCTGGCGCTGATCGAGGCGAAGCTGGCCGAGCGGCGCATCACGCCGTACACGCTGACCGTCGCCGAGGGGCAGCGGGAGCGGCTCGGGCCGTTCGAGCTGGAGTTCTTCGCGGTCAACCACTCGATCCCGGACGCGCTGGCGGTCGCCATCCGCACCGAGGCGGGCCTGGTGCTGCACACCGGCGACTTCAAGATGGACCAGCTGCCGCTGGACGGGCGCATCACCGACCTGGCCGGCTTCGCCCGGCTCGGCATGGAGGGCGTCGACCTGCTGCTGTCGGACTCCACCAACGCGGAGATCCCCGGTTTCGTCTCGCCGGAGAAGCAGATCGGCCCGGTGCTCAGCTCGATCTTCGGCAAGGCGACCGGGCGCATCATCGTGGCCTCGTTCGCCTCGCACGTGCACCGCGTGCAGCAGGTGTTCGACGCCGCCGAGGAGCACGGCCGCAAGGTCGCTCTGATCGGCCGGTCCATGGTGCGCAACATGGGCATCGCCCGCGACCTCGGCCTGCTGAAGGTCAAGGCCGGTCTGATCGTCAACATGGAGGAGGCGGCGAACCTGCCGCCGAATGAGATCGTGCTGATGTCGACCGGTTCGCAGGGCGAGCCGATGAGCGCGCTGGGCCGGATGGCCACCGGCGACCACCGCCACATCATGGTCGGCCCGAACGACACCGTGGTACTGGCGAGCTCGCTGGTCCCCGGCAACGAGACCAGCGTGTACCGGGTGATCAACCAGCTGGCCCGGCTCGGCGCGAACGTCATCCACAAGGAGGTGGCCAAGGTGCACGTCAGCGGCCACGCTCCCGCGGGCGAGCTGCTCTACCTGCTCAACGTGGTGAAGCCGAGCAACCTGATGCCGGTGCACGGCGAGTGGCGGCACCTGCGCGCGCACGCGCAGCTCGGTGTCGACTCCGGGGTGGACCCGGCGCGGGTGGTGCTGTGCGAGGACGGCGACGTCGTCGACCTCGTCGAGGGCCACGCGAAGCTGGTCGGCCACGTGAAGAGCCGGTACGTCTATGTGGACGGTCTGGCCATCGGCGACGTCGGCGAGAGCCTGCTCACCGAGCGCCGGGTGCTGGGCGACGGCGGCTTCATCGCGGTCACCGTGGTGGTC
Organism: Catellatospora vulcania; assembly: GCF_009720385.1. Classification (GTDB taxonomy): domain Bacteria; phylum Actinomycetota; class Actinomycetes; order Mycobacteriales; family Micromonosporaceae; genus Catellatospora; species Catellatospora vulcania. The sequence continues at coordinate 419,802 of NZ_WARX01000001.1, forward strand.
GACTCGGTCACCGGCAAGGTGGTCGGTGGCCCGCTGCTGTCGGCGAAGGGCTTCTCCGAGGACCCGACCGCCTTCGACCCCGCGCTCCCGCTGGTCACCGAGGCCCTGGACCGCGCGGCGCTGGACGGGGTCACCGACTCCCACCAGCTCCAGCAGATCGTCCGCCGGGTCGTCGGCCGCTGGGTCAACGAGGCCTACCGCCGCCGTCCCATGATCGTCCCCAACGTCCTGGAAGTCTGACCCCGACAGTCCGCCGTGGATCCCCCCTCCGCGTTGATCATGAAGTTATGGCAGCGACACGCCGTCGAACCGTTCCATAAGTTCATGATCAACGCGGAGGGACTACGGTGTGGACATGGCGGGCCGTAGTTCCTCATCGAGCCGTCGTCGAGCTGCCACGCCGACGAAGGCGACGGCCGCGCGTACCCGACAGACCGGGCGCGCGCCCGCCCGTCGTGCGCCGGCCCGGCGGCCTGCCGCGCGCCGCCGGACCCGCGCGACGGTCAACCCGGCGGCGCTGCTCGGCCGGCTGCTCGGCGGCATCTGGATGGCGATCGCGCACGGCCTCGGCTGGATGTTGCGTGCCGTCGGCACCCAGGCGGGCAAGGCCCGCGATCTGGACCCCGAGCACCGCCGTGACGGACTCGGCCTGCTGCTGATCGCCCTGGCCATCCTGTTCGGCGTCGCCATCTGGGGCTCCGGCCAGGGTGGCGGCGGCACGTTCGGCATCTGGCTGGGCGACACCACCCGCTTCTTCATCGGCGCCACCGCCGCCGCGCTGCCACTGCTGCTGGTGGTCAGCGGGATCCGGGCGATGCGCTCCGAACCGGACCCCGCCCAGCGGGGCCGTGGCATCGTCGGCTGGACGGCGCTCACCGTCGCGGCGACCGCGCTGCTGCACATCGCCCGTGCGCCGGTCGACGTGATTCAGCTCGAACAGGCCGGGGGCCTGCTCGGCAAGTTCATCGGCGGCGGGCTCGGCAACGTGCTGTCGAACTTCGTGGCAGTGCTCCTCTTCCTCCTCCTGCTCACCTTCGGCGTATTGGTTATCACGGCGACCCCGGTGAACAAGATCCCGGAGCGGCTGGCGGGCCTGCGGGACAGCTTCCTGGGCGTGGCCACGCCGGAGCGCTCCGAAGAGGACGCCGAGGACGCCGAGGACATCCCCGCGCCGCGCCGCCGCAAGCGGCTCACCCCGCCCGCGGCGTTCAGCCCGCCGGACCCCGACGACGACTTCGACGCCGAGGAGCTGGAGCGGCTCGCCGCGCAGGAGACGGTCGCCATCGACCGCACGCCCCGCCGCCGCAAGCCGGAGCCGCCGCAGCACACCCCGCCGCCCACCAAGACCGAGCAGCTGTTGCTGCCCAGCCTCGGCGGCGACTACACGCTGCCGCCCGCCAACCTGCTCAAGGCCGGCGAGGTCGCCAAGACCCGGTCCAAGGCCAACGACGAGGTCATCGCCGCGCTGGCGCACGTGTTCGACCAGTTCGACGTGGACGCCGCGGTCACCGGGTTCACCCGCGGGCCGACGGTCACCCGGTACGAGGTCGAGCTGGGGCTCGGTGTGAAGGTGGAGCGCATCACCGCGCTGTCGCGCAACATCGCGTACGCGGTGAAGAGCCCCGACGTGCGCATCCTCAGCCCCATCCCGGGCAAGAGCGCGGTCGGCGTGGAGATCCCCAACACCGACCGGGAGGACGTCGCCCTCGGCGACGTGCTGCGCTCCCGGGTGGCCACCTCCGAGACGCACCCGATGGTGGTGGCGCTCGGCAAGGACATCGAGGGCGGCTACGTGGTGGCCAACCTGGCCAAGATGCCGCACATCCTGATCGCGGGCGCGACCGGCGCGGGCAAGTCGTCCTGCCTCAACTCGCTGCTGGTGTCGATCCTGGCCCGCGCCACACCCGACCAGGTGCGGCTGCTGCTGATCGACCCCAAGCGCGTCGAGATGACCAACTACGAGGGCATCCCGCACCTGGTCACCCCGATCGTGACGAACCCGAAAAAGGCCGCGGACGCGCTGGAGTGGGTCGTCCGCGAGATGGACATGCGCTACGACGACCTCGCGGCCGCCGGGGTGCGCCACATCGACGACTACAACCGCAAGCTGCGGGCCGGGCAGATCAAGCCGCCGCCGGGCTCGGAACGCGTGCTCAAGCCGTACCCGTACCTGCTGGTGGTCGTCGACGAGCTGGCCGACCTGATGATGGTCGCGCCGCGCGACGTCGAGGACTCGATCGTGCGGATCACCCAGCTGGCCCGCGCGGCCGGCATCCACCTGGTGCTGGCCACCCAGCGTCCCTCGGTGGACGTGGTGACCGGTCTGATCAAGGCGAACGTGCCGTCCCGGCTGGCGTTCGCGACCAGCTCGCTGGCCGACTCCCGGGTCATCCTGGACCAGCCCGGCGCGGAGAAGCTGATCGGCCGCGGCGATGCGCTGTTCCTGCCCATGGGCGCCAGCAAGCCGCAGCGCATCCAGGGCTCCTGGGTCAGCGAGAACGAGATGAACGACATCGTCGCGTTCTGCAAGCGCCAGCGCGAGCCGGAGTTCCGCCCCGAGGTGGTGGCCCCGGTGCAGGACACCAAGAAGAAGGTCGACGAGGAGATCGGCGACGACCTGACCCTGCTCATCCAGGCGATCGAGCTGGTCGTGGTGTCCCAGCTCGGCTCCACCAGCATGCTCCAGCGCAAGCTGCGCGTCGGCTTCGCCAAGGCGGGCCGCCTGATGGACCTGATGGAGACCCGCGGCATCGTCGGCCCGTCCGAAGGCTCCAAGGCCCGCGAGGTCCTGGTCAAGCCGGACGAGCTCGCCGAGGTCCTCGCCTCCCTCGGCGTCGACGACTGACCCCCACCCTGTTGATCATGAACTTATGGCACGGCTCGACGGCGTGTCGCTGCCACAAGTTCATGATCAACACGACTGGGCGCGGGGCCGGTCAGGCTGACGGGGTGGCCTGCGGCGTGTGGCGAGTGCGCAGGATGGAGACCAGGGCTATGGCGCTGACGGCGGACCAGACGCCCTCCAGGAGGAGGAAGCCCCAGTCCTGGCTGGTCCAGGCGAGCCAGGCCAGCACGCCGGCGCCGAGGGTGTTCGCGGTCAGATAGCCGATCGAGCGGGGCGTGGTCCAGCCGAGCTGGCCCGCCACGTACCCGGCGAGCACGGTCAGCGCGCCGATGATCTGCAGCACGTCGTGGTTCATGATCGTGTGTTCTGCGCGCCGTCTTGTCGTTCCGGGTACGGCGAGCGGTCGTCCGGGGCAGGCGCCGAAGGGCGCGGCCGCCGCCAAGGCTAGCTCGATCGAGTTAAGAAGGGCACCTTTTACTACGGATAACGATAAGAAGGTGCCCTTCCTTACATGGAAGGCAGTAGGTGGGATGTCGGGTCGGCCCGGTAGCCTGGTCGGGTGCCAGTAAACTCCCCGTCTTTCCATGATCTTCCTGTGCCCGAGAGTGGGCGGCGGGTCGCGCTGCTGACCCTGGGCTGCGCCCGCAACGAGGTCGACTCGGAGGAGCTGGCCGCCCGCCTGGCAGCCGACGGCTGGCAGGTCAGCACCGACGGCGAGGGCGCGGACGTGGTCCTCGTCAACACCTGCGGCTTCGTGGAGAAGGCCAAGCAGGACTCGATCGACACGCTGCTGGCCGCCGCCGACACCGGCGCCAAGGTCGTGGCCGCGGGCTGCATGGCCGAGCGGTACGGCAACGAGCTGGCCAAGAGCCTGCCCGAAGCCGACGCGGTGCTCGGCTTCGACGACTATCCGTCGATCTCCGCCGCGCTCGGCTCGGTGCTGCGCGGCGAGGCGCACGACGCGCACACCCCGCGCGACCGCCGCGAGCTGCTGCCGATCGCCCCGGCCAAGCGCCGCGAGACCGGTGTGATCGTGCCCGGCCACGCGGCCTTCACCAACGACGAGCACACCCCGGCGCACCTGCGGCCCGTGCTGCGGCACCGGCTCGACAGCAGCCCGGTGGCCTCGCTGAAGCTGGCCAGCGGCTGCGACCGCCGGTGCTCGTTCTGCGCCATCCCGGCGTTCCGCGGCTCGTTCGTCAGCCGCACCCCGGACGAGCTGCTGGCCGAGGCCGAGTGGCTGGCCGGCACGGGCGTGCGCGAGCTGGTGCTGGTCAGCGAGAACTCGACGTCGTACGGCAAGGACCTGGGCGACCCGCGGGCGCTGGAGAAGCTGCTGCCGCAGCTCGCCGCGATCCGGGGCCTGGTCCGGGTGCGGGTGAGCTACCTGCAGCCCGCCGAGACCCGGCCCGGCCTGGTCGAGGCGATCGCCACCACCCCCGGCGTCGCGCCGTACTTCGACCTGTCGTTCCAGCACTCGTCCGAGCCGGTGCTGCGCCGCATGCGCCGGTTCGGTTCCACGGAGCGCTTCCTGGAGCTGCTGGACAGCGCCCGCAAGCTGGCCCCGGAGGCGGGCGCGCGGAGCAACTTCATCGTCGGCTTCCCGGGTGAGACCCGCGCCGACTACGAGGAGCTGGTGCGTTTCGTCAGCGAGGCGCGGCTCGACGCGATCGGCGTGTTCGACTACAGCGACGAGGACGGCACCGAGGCCGCGACCATGGACGGCAAGGTCGGCGCGAAGACGATCCGCAGCCGGTACGACAAGATGCTGAGCCTGGTCGAGGAGCTGTGCGGCCAGCGGGCCGAGGAGCGCCTGGGCAGCTTCGTGGACGTGCTCGTCGACACCGTCGACGACAACGGCGTCGAGGGGCGGGCTGCGCACCAGGCGCCGGAGGTGGACGGCTCGACCATGCTGGTCGCCGGGGCCGACGGGGTCGACCTGGGCGCGCTGCACCCCGGTGACCTGGTCCGGGCCCGGGTGACCGGGACCGAGGGGGTCGACCTGGTGGCCGTGCCCGTGGAAATGCTCGACGCGGCTCCCGCCGGTCGCCCCGCGCTGGCCGTGGTGGCTGGTTAGCGTGTCTGCCGTGCAGGAACGTTCACGCCGGGTGCCACCGCTGCTCAACGCCGCCAACGTCCTCACGGTCGTGCGCATCGTGCTGGTGCCGGTCTTCGTGGCACTGGTGATCGTTTCTGGGATGACCGACAACCGCTGGCGGATCGCGGCCGCGATCACGTTCGGCATCGCGTCGTTCACCGACTACGTCGACGGCTGGATCGCCCGCCGCTTCGAGCTGGTCACCTCGTTCGGCAAGGTCGCCGACCCGATCGCGGACAAGGCCCTGACCGGGTCCGCGCTGGTCCTGCTGAGCTGGTACGACCTGCTGCCCTGGTGGGTCACCCTGGTGATCCTGGTCCGCGAGTGGGGCATCACGCTGCTGCGCTTCTGGGTCATCCGGTACGGCGTGATCGCGGCCAGCCGCGGCGGCAAGCTCAAGACCGTGCTCCAGATCGCGGCGATCGCCTGGTACCTGTGGCCGTTCCCGGCCCCCTGGTCGGCGGTCGGCCCGTGGCTCATGGGAGCGGCGCTGCTGGTGACCGTGGTGACCGGCGTCGACTATGTGATCGCGGCGATCCGCCTGCGCCGCGGCGCGCCCCGACCGATCTCGTGATCGAGGCGTACCTGGGCCTGCTCGGGGTGCCCCGACGGGCGCCCTCGGCGGCGTACCTGCGCGAGCTGCACCGGGCGCACGTGGCCCGGGTGGCGTACACCAACGCGGAGATCATGCTGGGCAGGCCGGGCACGGTCACGGCCGACGAGGCGCTGCGCCGGATCACGGCCGGGCTCGGCGGTTACTGCTTCCACCTGAACGCGGCCTTCAGCGAGCTGCTGCGGGCGCTGGGCTTCACCGTCACCCTGCACCGCGGCTACGTGATCGCGGCCCTCGACGAGGTGGACCCGGCGCTGAACCACCTGGCCCTGCTGGTGCACGACCTGCCGGACCCGGCGAACCCGGGCGGGGGGTGGCTGGCCGACGCCGGACTCGGCGACGCGCTGTTCGAGCCGCTGCCGCTGGTCGACGGGGAGCACGTGCAGGGTCCCTTCGGGTACACCCTGGCAGCCTCGCCCCGCCCGGAGGGCGGCTGGCGGCTCCACCACGACCCGGCGGGGTCCTTCGCGGCCTGCGACATCGTCGCCGCGCCGGCCGTGCTCGGCGACTTCGCCGGGGCGCACGAGCGCCTGTCGACCTCGGCCGATTCGCCGTTCACCCGGCTGCTCACGGCCCAGCGGCGGACCGCCGGCGGGGTGGAGATCCTGCGCGGCTGCCTGCTGCTGACCATCGACGCCGCCGGGCGTCGCGAGGAGCACCTGGCGACCCGCGAGCGCTGGCGGGAGGTGCTCGCCGGGCTCTTCGGCCTGACCGGCGACGACCTCGACGAGCTTTGGCCCGGCGCGATGGCCGCACATGAGGAGTGGACGGCACGGCGGCTCGCCGAGCGGCAGGCCGCGGACGCCCCGCCTGCCGGCGACCTGCTGCCGGCGGCACGCCGCCCGGCCGAGCCGGCTCCGCTGGCCGCGGGATGACCGAGGTCGAGGACCTGGTCGGCAGGCTGGTCGCGCGGCGGCAGACCGTAGCGGCGGCGGAGTCGCTGACCGGCGGGCTGCTCACCGCGACCCTGGTCACCGTGCCGGGGGTGAGCCGGGTGCTGCGGGGTGGCCTGGTGGTCTACGCCACCGATCTCAAGCACAGCCTGGCCGGGGTCGACGCCGCGCTGCTGGCCGAGCGGGGTCCGGTCGATCCGGACGTGGCGCTGGCGCTGGCCCGGGGGGCGCGCGAGCGCTGCGGCGCGGACTGGGGCCTGTCCACCACGGGGGTGGCCGGACCGGGTCCGCAGGACGGGAAACCCGCGGGAACCGTGTACGTCGCGCTGGCCGGGCCGGACGGCCAGGCAGACGTCCGTGAGCTGCACGTCGACGGGGACCGCCAGCAGGTGCGGGACACCGCCGTGGCGGCTGTGCTGGGCCTGCTCCGCGCCGCCGTGATCGATTCGTGAGACGTGATCTCCTCGTGACCTGTGCGAGGTTTGGCAGAACTGTCGTACTGTGTATCAAAGTGGCGTCGGCCGCCGAGTGAGTTCGGGATCCGCCCCCGGCGGGGCGGGGTGTCGAACTGGCATGAAGAGAGTACGGTTCTTCTCAGCCGTCGGTGACAACCGGCGGCTGACGGCATATCAGCCGACCAGCGTCGTGACGGGGAACAGTCCAGGGGGTGCGAACATGGTGCTTCTGCGTCGAGTGATCGGTGATGCCCTCCGTGCCCGCCGGCAGGGACAGCACCGCACCCTGCGTGAGGTCTCCACCGCTGCCAACGTGAGTCTCGGATACCTGTCCGAGATCGAGCGTGGGCAGAAGGAGGCGTCCAGCGAGCTGCTGACCTCGATCTGCGACGCCCTCGGCGCGCGGCTGTCCGAGGTCCTGCGCGAGGTCAGCGACACCATGGCCGTCGCCGAACAGGTCAACGGCGTGCTCACGCCGCTGCCGCGCGGTGACCAGCAGGTGGCGGAGATCACGCACCGGCCGCGGACCGAGGTGGCCACCGACGGCCAGGTCTCGGTCACGGTCCGGCGGGACAATCCGCTGCGTACCACGCTGCGGACCACCCGCAACATGCGTCCGGGCAACGCCGGCAACGCGCGCGGCCGCGAGGTCGTCGGCGTCTGAGGACGCTCCACCGGCTCGTGGGCACGCGATGAGCGTGCCGCCTGCCGCAGCTAACAGCCGTCCGCAAGCGGGCGGCTGCCGTGCTGCCTGCCGCCCGCTTGCGTGTCGTCAGCGCCGTGCGCCCAGGCCCAGCGTGCTCTGCCTGGGGAAGATCCCCGAGCGGGCCAGGGTGACCGCGGGCCGACCAGCTGAGCCAGCCGCCCGGCGCCTGCCGGGCCGAGTGCCCGCCACGGGCCGGCGGCGAGTTCGTCGGTGAGCCGCTCGACCTCGTCCCGCCCGGCCTGTCCCGCCTCGGTGGCGAGGCCGTCCGCGCCGAGCCAGCCCCGGGCGGTCAGCCGCTCCCGTGCTGCCTGCCACTCATCGGCGGTCCAGCCGCGACCGGCGAAGACCTCGACCGGTGCCGCGCCGACGGCCGCGAACGACACCAGGGCCTCGCACGGGTCGAGTCCGGCGGCGAGCAGTGCCGCGAGGTGCCCGTCGCCGCGGTGTTCGCGCAGCAGCGAGGCGGCGTGCCAGAGCACCAGGTGCGGCTCGTCCGGCCAGGGCAGGTCGGCGTTGGCGGCGGCCAGCGGGCGGCCCGCGGTGACGGCCGCCTGCGCGGCGTGACGGGCGAGCGCTGCGGCCTCGGCCAGTTCCGGGGTGCCGATGGCGTCGGGCAGCAGCGCGCGCAGGCTGCGGTCCACGGCCCGCACCCGGGCGGCCAGCACCTGATCCGGTGTGGCGGTCTCCCAGATCGCGGGGACGTAGGTGCGGATCATCGCGGGGCTGAAGCTGTAGTAGGTCGCGGTCACCAGTTCGGGACCGGCCGCGCCGAGCGGCGCCGACCGCCACGCGAAGTAGCTCGCCCAGCGCGCCTCGGTGCCGTAGCCCAGCGCCGCCGCCTCCTCATCGGCCTGCGGCGCGTAGTAGATCGCCGCATGCACCGGCTCCAGCACCTGCCACATCCGACGCACCAGCGCCGGGGCCACCGTCTCGGACATCGCCTACCTCCCTAATGTAGTGACACTAAGAATGCATCTTGACGTCGACAAGATTTTCACGAACCCGCAAACTTGTCAACGCCTAGATCGCCGGGCGCTGACACCCCCGCGTTGATCATGAAGTTGTGGCAGGGACACGCCGTCGAGCCGTGCCATAAGTTCATGATCAACGCGGGGGTGGGGGTGGGTCAGGAGATGCGGACCAGGTCGCCGGGGGTTACGGCGAGCATGACGGCGGCGCGGCCGCCGTTGACGGCGATGCCGACACGGTCGGCGGAGTCGGCGAAGACGACCAGGCCGCCGGAGGGCGCGTCGGCGAAGGTGGTACCGCGGATCGCGCGGCAGCCGCCGACGGTGAGCCGGTCGGGGAGCAGTTCGAGGGCCGAACCGGTGGCGGCGAGCTGCACGTTGCCGAAGCGGTCGACGGTCAGCACCTCGGCTTCCAGCCAGCCGTCGCCCCAGGCCACCACCGGCTCGGGCAGCACGATCAGGCTGTCCAGGGCGACCGCGGGGCCCGCGTCGGCCGGGTCCGCGCCGCGGGCCAGGCGGGCCGCGACCGGGGCGAAGACGTCGCGGCCGTGGAAGGTGCGCGACACGTTCGGGGCGAACCAGTCCTCGCTGGCCAGCTCGTACGCCGCGGACGGGCCGCCGAGCGCCTGCGCGGCCCAGATGAGCAGCCCGTTGTCGGGCCCGACGAGCAGCCCGCGCGGGGTCTGCACGACGACGGCACGGCGTGGGCTGCCGACGCCGGGGTCGACGACCGCGAGGTGCACGGCGTCGGGCAGGTACGGCACGGTCTGCGCCAGCACCGCCGCACCCCGGGTGACGTCGCCGGGCGCGATCAGGTGCGTGACGTCGAGGACCCGGGCGGCCGGCGCGGTCCGGGCGATCACGCCGTGGCAGGCGGCGACGAAGCCGTCCGACAGCCCGTAGTCGGTCGTGAACGAGATGTAGTCATATCCGGGCATGCCTATGAAGGTAGACCGATCCGGCCCGTTGTCCACTATGGTCGCTGCGGCGAGCCGATCTCCTCCTGCGCATCCGCGTCGGAGCGCTCGGCGTCCGCGCCGCCCGACGGCGCCGCACCGGCCCCGGCAGGCCCGCTCGCGGGCGCCGCAGCGCGCTCGGCGGATCCGTCGAACGCCTGTCCGCGCTGGGCGGGGACGGCGCCCGGGGCGGTGGCCGCCTTGCTCGCCGTGTTCCGGCGCTGGATCTTGCGGAACAGCAGCAGCACCGGGATGGTGCAGATCAGCGGCCCGATGATGGCAAGCGGCCGGGTCAGCCACCAGCCCAGGTCGACATCGGCGGGCTTGTCCATGTCGTAGCGCAGCCACAGCCAGGTCAGGAACAGGAACAGCGCCATGCCGGTGGTGTGCACCAGGTAGAGCGGCAGCGAGAACTCGTTGATCAGCTCGTTGAGGCGCTTCCAGCGCGGGCGTTCCAGCAGGATCTGCATCCGCGGGCGCATCAGCTCGGCGAAGCCGATCTGGAACAGCAGCAGCGCCACGATGACGAAGGTGGGCGGGGCCATGTTCGAGAAGCGCTCGCCGGGCACCCCGACCATGGAGCCCGGATAGAGCCCCGACCCGACGAGCCCGACCAGGCCGAACAGGCCCGCCCAGAGCAGCGCCCAATCGTTGCGCCGGGGCGAGTCGACGACATTCTGGTAGAAGAAGCCGGCCTGGTGGGCCAGGCCCCACACCAGCACCATGTTGAGCCAGCCGATGTCCTCCATGCCCTTGCCGAAGCGGGCCACGTCGACCACCATCGCCGCGCCGGCCAGCCACACCAGGGCCAGCAGCCCCGCCTTGCGGTGCAGCCACAACCCGATCGGAAGCAGGGCGATCAGCATCAGGTACACGGCGAGGAACCACAGCGGGCTCACCACCAGCTTCACCGCCCGGCCGACGCCGGTGAGGTTGAAGTAGCTGCCGATCAGGCCGCCGAGCGCGATCCACACCAGCAGCACGATGCCGGCCGGGATGAGCAGCTGGCGCATGCGCCGCCAGACGAACGCGCCCATGCTGACGCCTCGTGCCTGTGCCCGCTCCCAGCTGCGGATGTGCACGAAGCCGCCGATGAAGAAGAACAGCGGCATGACCTGGAACAGCCAGGTCGCCAGCCACAGGCCGCGGGTGAAGCCGAGGGGGCTGGTGGCGTGCGGGCCGTCGGCGCGCCAGTCGAGGATCGTGAACGCCCAATGCCAGACCACGACCACGATCAGGCTCAACGCCCGGAGGAAGTCCACATAGGTGTCACGGCGCGCGGGGGCGGCGGCGGTGCTCATGAACCGCAGCATGCCACCGGCGCGGCGCGACCCGCCAGCGCGAATCCGACACGGGTTTCCCCGGTCTTTCCCTGATGGCCGCCTAGGGGACCGCCCTCAGCCGCGTAACCGCAGCCCGCGGGGCGTGATCCGGAACCCGGCCGCCTCCAGCGCCGCGCCCAGCGGGCTGCCGGTGACGGACTCGCCGTCGGCCCGCTCCACGGTCAGCGGACCGAGCGCACCGCTGGTCACAGCCTCGGTGAGCGACGCCGCGGCGGCCGCCATGACCGCCTCGTCATCGCTGAAGGACAGCAGGGTGCGGCCACCGCGCTCGACGTACAGCGCGAGGGCTCCGTTGACAAGGACGACCAGTGCGCCGGCCTTGCGGCCGGGGCGGTGGCCCTCGGTGTTGTGCGGCCAGGGCAGCGCCGCGCCGTACGGATTGGCAGGGTCGGTGGCGGCCAGCACCAGCGCCCGGGGCGTGCCGTCGCGCAAGTCGGCGTACGAGCGCAACCGGTCCACCGCCCCCGGCAGTGCGAACTGCGCCGCCCCGAGCCCCTCCACGAAGTAGCCGCGGCGGGCCGCGCCCCGGTCCTCCAGGGCGGCCAGCACGGGGTAGACCGCGGCGAACCCGCCCGGCTGGTTCTCGGCGGCGACCGCGCCCCGGATCACCACGCCGTACCGTTCCAGCAGCGCGTCGGCCAGTGCCGCGGCCCGCGCGGTGGGGTCGGTGTCCCGTTCGTCGAGCGCATGCCAGCGACCCGCCGCCGCGGGCAGGTGCGCCGGGCCCCGGGCAGCCGCCAGGGAGCGGCCCCCGGTCAGGCTCGGCCGCCGGTAACGGGCCCGGCCCGGAGTCGGTTTGGCCCGGTGCGCGCCGCCGCCGGACAGCCGCGCCCGCACCGGGGCAAGCGTGTCGTTGCCGACCAGCCCGGCCCAGACCAGGTCCCACAGGGCGGACAGCAGCTCGTCGTGCTCGGCCTCGACCTGGTCGGCGAGCTGCCGGAAGAACAGCGCGCCGCCGCCGAGGGCGGACAGCAGCGACTCGTGCACACCGGTCCGGGCGAGTTCGGCGGGCGGTGGCAGCAGCAGCGGGGCGGCGTCGGCGAAGGCCAGCACGATCCAGCCGTCGTTGCCGCCGATCGGTCCCGCGCCCGCCCAGACGACCTCGCCGGTGGCGCACAGCTCGTCCAGGTAGGACGGGCGGTAGTCGGCGACCCGGGCGGGCAGGATGAGGCGCTCCAGGGCCGAGGCGGGCACGGGCACACCCTGGATCTGGTCGATGGCGGCGGCGACCGCGTCGATGCCCTCGCTGCGCCGCCCGATGTGCTGCCAGGCGGGCAGGAAGCGGCCCAGCACGTCCGGCGGGACCGGCTCGATCTCCTTGCGCAGCGCGGCCAGGCTGCGCCGGCGCAGGGTACGCAGCACCTCCGCGTCGCACCACTCGATGAACCCGCCATCCGACGACGCGGTGAACTCGCCCTGCACCAGCCGCCCGGAGGCGGACAGCCGCCGCAGCGTGTGCTCGACCACCGCCACACCCAGCCCGAACCGGATCGCCGTGTCATCGGCGCGGAACGGGCCGTGGGTTCGCGCGTACCGGCTGATCAGGTCGAGCAGCGGGTCGGCGACGGCCGTGGTGTACGCGGCGGGCAGGCCGGGCGGCAGCGCGACGCCCAGCGCGTCCCGGTAGCGGCCCGCGTCCTCGGCGATGATGTACCGCTCCTGCCCGGCGACCCGGACCGCCAGGATGCGGCCGGTGCGGGCCAGCTCGTCGAGCCAGCCGGGCTCCACGCCGCGTTCGGCCAGCTCGTCCGGGGACAGGTCGCCGAGCTGGCGCAGCATCTCGACGGTGTCCTCGGCGTCGCGCACCCGCCGGTCGGTCCAGCGCAGCCGCAGCGCGGTCGCCTCGATGACCGCCGGGTCCAGCAGCTCGCGCAGCTCCACCCGGCCGAGCAGCTCGCCGAGCAGCGTCGGGTCCAGGGAGAGCGCGGCGGCCCGGCGCTCGGCCAGCGGGGTGTCCTCGCCGTACAGGAACGCGCCCACGTACCCGAACAGCAGCGAGCGGGCGAACGGGGACGGCTGCGGGGTCGACACCTCGATCATGCGGATCTTCCGCGAGGCGATGTCGCGCATCATCGTGGCCAGCGACGGCAGGTCGAACACGTCGCGCAGGCACTCCCGGGCCGCCTCCAGGGTCACCGGGAAGTCCGGGTACTCCCGGGCCACGTCGAGCAGCTGGGCGGCGCGCTGGCGCTGCTGCCACAGCGGCTGGCGCCTGCCGGGGTCGCGCCGGGGCAGCAGCAGCGACCGGGCCGCGCACTCGCGGAACCGGGACGCGAACAGCGCCGAGCCGCCGACGGTCTCGGCGACCAGCGGCTCGATCTCGTCGGCGTCGAAGGCGAACGTGTCCGCGCCCGGCGGCTCCTCGGCGGTCTCCGGCAGCCGGATCACGATGCCGTCGTCGGCGGCGTGCACCTGCGCGTCCACGCCGTACCGCTCGCGCAGCCGCTGCCCGATGGCCAGCGCCCACGGGGCGTTGACCGGCGCGCCGAGCACGTTGTGCAGCACGATGCGCCAGTCGCCCAGCTCGTCACGGAAGCGCTCGACCAGCACGGTCCGGTCGTCCGGCAGGTGCCGGGTGGCCGCTCGCTGCTCCTCCAGGTATGCCGTCAGGTTCCCCACGGCGGACGGGTCGAGGTTCTCCATCCCGGTCGGATTGCGCAGGAACGCACCGAGCGCCTTGCCGAGGGCGACGGGCCGTCCCGCCTGGTCGCCCTTCCAGAACGGCAGCCGGGCGGGCTGGCCCGGGGCGGGGGAGACCAGCACCCGGTCGGGCGTGATGTCCTCGATCCGCCAGGAGCTGGTGCCCAGCGCGAACACGTCGCCGACGCGGGACTCGTACACCATCTCCTCGTCCAGCTCGCCGACCCGCGACGCCTTCTCCGACCCGGCCAGGAAGACGCCGAACAGGCCGCGGTCGGGGATGGTGCCGCCGGAGGTGACCGCCAGGCGCTGGTTGCCGGGGCGGCCGGTGAGCCGGTCCGCGGCGCGGTCCCAGACGATGCGCGGGCGCAGCTCGGCGAAGGCCGTCGACGGGTAGCGCCCGGCGAGCATGTCCAGCACCGCGTGCAGTGCCGACTCGGGCAGCGCGGCGAACGGCGCGGCCCGGCGTACCAGCGTCGACAGCTCGGCGACGGTCCACTCGTCCAGCGCCGTCATCGCCACGATGTGCTGGGCGAGCACGTCGAGCGGGCTGTGCGGGAACGCGAGAGGCTCCAGGCGGCCCGCGGTCATCCGCCCCGCGACCACGGCACAGGACAGCAGGTCGCCGCGGTGCGTCGGGAACACCACGCCACGCGAGACCGCGCCCACCTGGTGCCCGGCCCGGCCCACCCGCTGCAGCCCGGCGGCCACGCTGGGCGGCGCGCCGACCTGCACGACCAGGTCGACCGCGCCCATGTCGATGCCGAGTTCGAGGCTGGAGGTGGCCACCACGGCGGGCAGCCGCCCGGACTTCAGCTCCTCCTCGATCTGCTTGCGCTCCTCCTTGGAGACCGAGCCGTGGTGCGCGCGGGCGATCTGGGCGGTGGCGCCGTACGCCGCGCCGGACTGGGCCATGATCTGCGCGGGCGGCGGCACGGCCGTGACCAGGTGCTCGGCGGCCAGTTCGTTGAGCCGGGCGCAGAGGCGCTCGGCTCCGCGGCGGGAGTTGGTGAAGACGATGGTGCTGCGGTGCCGGCCGATCAGCTCGTACACCCGCTCCTCGACCGCCGGCCAGATCGAGGCCCGGCGCGGGCCCTCGTCGTCGGGTCTGCCCTCGTCGAGCGCGGTCATGTCCTCGACCGGCACCTCGACGCTGACCTCGATGGTCTTGGCGGACTTCGGCTGCACCACGCGCACCGGCGCGGCCCCGCCGAGGAACTGCGCCGCCGCCTCGACCGGCTCGACCGTCGCCGACAGGCCGATCCGCTGCGCGGGTTTGGCCAGCAGCGCGTCGAGGCGCTCCAGGGACAGCGCCAGGTGCGCGCCGCGCTTGGTGCCGGTGACCGCGTGCACCTCGTCGACGATCACCGTCTCGACGCCCCGCAGCGACTCCCGCGCCTGCGAGGTGAGCAGCAGGAACAACGACTCCGGTGTGGTGATCAGGATGTCCGGCGGGCGTCGGTTGAAGGTGCGGCGTTCGTCCGCGGGGGTGTCGCCCGTACGCATGCCGACCGTGATGTCCGGTTCTTTCAGGCCGAGCCGGGCTGCCGCGTGCCTGATGCCGGTGAGCGGGGTGCGCAGGTTGCGCTCGACGTCCACGGCCAGGGCCTTGAGCGGGCTGACGTAGAGCACCCGGCAGCGCCGCGTGGGGTCCTCGGGCAGCGGCTCGTGGGCGAGGCGGTCCAGCGCCCAGAGGAACGCGGCCAGGGTCTTGCCCGAGCCGGTCGGGGCCACCACCAGGGCGTGGTCGCCGGCGCTGACGGCCTTCCAGGCACCCGCCTGGGCCGGGGTGGGCGCGGCGAAAGCCGCGTCGAACCAGGCCTGCGTGGCAGGGCCGAACGGGGCGGCGGGCGTGTTCATCACCGCCCATCCTGCCCCCAGCCACCGACAATCGCCTGGCACATGTTTCGGGTCTCGTACGGGTGATGCCGCAGGTGAGGCGTTAACCACACTCCCCGCAGGGGTAGGCCCAGTGGATGAGACGGTTTGGTTGGGAGTCTTGCCCGGATGCGCCCGAATCACGTACCGTCTTGCTCACGATGAGTAGTCCATCGAACACGGTGTGCGGAGGGTAGGCATGACCGAACGACAGACCACACCGGCAGTCGACAGGAAGAACAGCCGCCACGAATCGGACGTCCTGCTGCGCCAGCTCGACGGGCACCTCGCCCGGCTGCAGGCAGGCCAGTCCCAGACGCAGCACTCCGGCCACGAACTGGCCCTGGCCGAGCGCATCGCGGCGCACCTGCGCCAGCTGATCCGCGACACGGTGCGAGCCAGCGCCGTCGACCGGGCCCGGGTGCGCGCCGCCGTGCACTACTTCGTGGTGCGCAACCGCGACGCCCGGCACCCGCACACGCACGCGCGCCCCGCGCACGTGGACGTGTGGGTGGTCAACGACATCATCCGCGACCTCGGCCGCCACGACCTGCTGATCCCGGAGCCGGCCGTAGCCTGAGCCCCGCCCCGAACCGCCGACGTGCGACCGGCTCCCTGAAGCCGACCGCCGTTTTTTATGGACGTCGGCCCCGACTTGGCATAGACGTTGGCCTATCTGGATGAGTTCGATCGCCGAATTGTCATCCAGATAGGCCAACGTCTTTTTGTGGTACGCGGCGCCGCGCTCCCCGGGTGCGTCAGGTCAGGGATGAGGTGGCGAGTTTGACGCCGAAGCCGACGAAGAGGGCGCCGATGGCGCTGGTGCCGGCCGCGGCCAGCCTGCGCCGGGTGCGGAACGCGGCGGCCAGCCGGTTCCCGCTGAAGATCAGTGCGCTGAGGTAGAGGGCGCTGCAGATCTGCACGATGATCGCCAGCAGCAGGAACGACACCGCCGGGTAGGCGTACCCGGGGTCGACGAACTGGATGAAGAACGAGACGAAGAACAGGATCGCCTTCGGGTTCATCAGGCTGATCGTGAACGCCCGCCGGAACGGGTTCTCGGCCTTGGGCGCAGGCTCGGGCGGGCTCGCCGCGACCTGGGCCATGACGCGGCCGGCGGACCGGTCCCGCCAGCCGCGGATCGCGCCGACCAGCATCTTGACGCCGACGAAGCCCAGGTAGGCGGCACCGGCGTATTTGACGACCATGAACAGCGCGGGGACGGCCCGCAGCAGGGATGCCATGCCCGCCGCGGAAACCAGCATGAGCACGCCGTCGCCGCAGAAGACGCCCATCGCCCCGCGGTAGCCCTGCCGTACTCCGCGGCGGGCCGCGACGGCGAGCACGTACAACGAGTTCGGGCCGGGCAGCAGCACGATGGCGATCGTGCCGAGCACGAAGGTGTACAGGTCCGTAACGCCGAGCATGCCTTACATCCTCTCCTGAGTGACCTGGTGGCGGCCTCGGCCGATAGGACACCCCGGAGGTGCCCTACGTCACCGGCCCGTCGACGGCGGCCTTGCTGCGGTCAGGCGGGTGCGGGCGGTGGGCCATTCGGCGGCGAGCATGGAGAAGGTGACGGTGTCGCGCCACTGGCCGTCGTGGTGCATGCGGTGGTGGCGCAGGACGCCCTCGCGGACCGCGCCGAGGCGGGCGATGGCGGCCTGGGAGCGCTGGTTGTTGTGGTGGGTGTGCCACTCGACGCGTTCTGCCCCGAGGACGTCGAAGGCGCGTTCGAGCAGGAGCAGCTTGGACTCGGTGTTGACGCCGGTGCGCCAGGCCTTGCGGCCCAGGAAGGTGTGGCCGATGCCGAGCTGCCGGCGTACCGGGTCGATGGCGTAGTACGAGGTGGTGCCGAGGATCTCGCCGGTGGCGGTGGACCGCTGCACCCACGGGACCCGCTCGCCGCGCGCCTGCGCGGCCAGCGCGTCGGAGACGACGGCGGCCATCTCCTCGCTGCTGCGCGGGGCGGGGTTGAAAAGCCAGCGCCACACCTCTTCGTCGTTTCCGGCGGCGGCGTACAGGCCGTCGACGTGGGACATGTCGAGCGGCTCCAGGGTCACCACGGAGCCGCGCAGCATCACGGGCTCGTGCCACGGGCCGCGATCGGCGCGCAGGTAGGCGGGGGCGGGCACGGTGACGCCGGGGGCGGGTTCGGCGGGACCGGCGGTGACCTTGAGCGGGAGCACGCCCGCCCAGTACGGCAGGGCCAGGTCCTCCTCGTCGTCGCCGGCGGTGCCGGTGCGGGCGCGCACCGAGACCTCGTCCAGCGGTAGTGCCAGCAGCGCCGTCTGGGCCAGCTCCTTGGCCGACGGGGGGCGCGTCCGGGCGGCGTGGCCCTCGCCGATCTTCTCGGCCAGCGCGGTGAAGACGCGCAGCTTCTCCTGCTCGTCGGTGACCAGCGTGGCGGTGCCGTGCGCGATGACCGAGCGGTAGTTGGCGCTGTGGTGGAACTGCGAGCGGGCCAGCACCAGGCCGTCCAGGTGGGTGACGCAGGCGGCCACGCGCAGGCCGCGACGCGCCTCCAGGCCCATCCGGCCGCCGCTGGAGCCGTGCAGGTAGAGCGTGTCGTCGACGCGTATGTGCAGGGTGGGCAGCGCCCGCGGCTCGCCGTCGAGCACGAAGGACAGGGTGCAGTGCCAGGCTTCGTCGAGGATCGCGTGCGCGGCGTCGCGCTCGTAGGACATGCGCTCGCGCATCCGCAGTGCGGTGGTGCGCGAAGTCTGCGGGTAGGTGGTCACGCCCGCCTCCTTGACTCGAATAATGTACTAGTACATACTTGGCTTTGTGACAGTACGATATCCGATCACCGGGGGCACGGCAACGGCTATCGCGTCCTGCGTGGAGGAGGGCGTGCGCCGGGGCGTGCTCGTGCCCGGGGACGCGCTGCCCAGCGTGCGGGCCCTGGCCGAGGAGCTGTCCGTCAGCCCCGCCACCGTCGCGGCCGCGTACCAGCGGCTGCGTGACCGGGGCATCGTGGTGACCGCAGGCCGACACGGCACCCGGGTGCGCCCGGTGACCCCGATCGCGACCGGCCGGGCTGTCCGCCCCCTGCCGCTGCCCGCGGGCGTGCGCGACCTGTCCGACGGCGAGCCGGACCCGGCCCTGCTGCCGGACCTGGCCCCGGTGCTGCGGCACGTCGCCGACGCGTTCGCCGCAGGCGAGACCCCGCTGCGGTATGCCGACGCCGGGCCGCTGCCGGAACTGATCGACCATGCCCGCACCCGGCTGCCCGAGCTGCCGGACGGGGCGGAGTACACCCTGGTCAGTGGGGCCTTGGACGGCATCGATCGGCTGCTCGGCGCCCGGCTGCGGCCCGGTGACCGGGTGGCGGTCGAGGATCCGGGCTGGGGCGCGCTGCTGCACCTGATCGCCGCGCTGGGCCTGGTGCCGGTCTCGATGCCAGTCGACGACGAGGGGCCGCTGCCCGACGGGGTGCGGGCAGCCGTCGCCGCGGGCGCGCGGGCCGCGGTGATCACGACCCGGGCGCAGAACCCGACCGGGGCCGCGGTGAGCGCGGCACGGGCCCGGGAGCTGCGGCCGTTGCTGCGCGATGTGTTCGTGATCGAGGACGACCATGCCGGAGAGCTGGCGGCGGTGCCGTCGCACCCGGTCGCCGGCGGGGCGCACTGGGCGTTCGTCCGCAGCGCCAGCAAGCCGTACGGCCCCGACCTGCGCTGCGCGGTGATCGCCGGGGACGCCGAGACGGTGTCGCGGGTGGCGGGGCGGGCGCGGCTCGGCCCGGGGTGGGTGTCCGGGCTGCTCCAGCGCACGCTGCTGGGGCTGTGGCAGGACCCGGCGGCGCAGCGGACCGTGGCGCGGGCCGGGCGGGTGTACGACGAACGCCGCTCCGCGCTGGTCGAGGCGCTGCGCCGGCGGGGTGTCGCTGCGAGCGGGCGCACCGGGATCAACGTGTGGGTGCCGGTGCCGGACGAGACCGGGGCGGTGACCGCGCTGCGCGACGCCGGGTGGGCGGTGGTGCCGGGGCACGTGTACCGCACCGTGACCGGGCCGGGGATCCGGATCACCGTCGCGACGCTGCGCCCCGACGAGGTCGAGCCGCTGGCCGAGGCCGTGGCCGCCGCGGTGCTCCCGTCCCCGGCCGCGGTGCTGCGCTGAGCGCGGCGCGGCTCGGCTTTGCGATAGACGTTGGCCTATTGCATCGAGTTCGATCTACGAATAATCGATCTAATAGGCCAACGTCTATGTAAGGCGGGGGTGGGGCGGGGCGAGCGGGCCGGGTGGCGGCCCGCTCGCGGGGTTGGTCAGCCGAAGAGGTCCTCGAAGAAGGACTCCTGCTTCTTGTGCTTCTTGTGGTGGCCGTGGTCGTCGTGGCGGTGCTGGTCGTGGCGGGGGTACGACGGGTCGGAGTAGCCGTACTGCTGCTGCGGGGGCGGCGGGGCGGCGTGCTGCTGGCTGCCGTGCTGCTGGTTGCCGTGCCAGGCGTTCTCGGCGGCGGTCAGCCGCTCCAGCTCACCGCGGTCGAGGAAGATGCCGCGGCACTCGGTGCACTGGTCGACGGTGACGCCGTTGCGCTCGTACTGCCGCATCTGTCCATGGCATTTCGGGCATGTCATCTGCATGCGGCCGAGCCTACCCACTCGCGTCCATAGTCGATCATGGCTAATCCGCGGGACGGGAGGCGGAGCGGGCCGTACGGTGACGGCATGACGACGTTGCACGGCGAGCGGGTCACGCTGCGGCCGGCCGGTCCCGCGGACGTGGACGACCTCGCCGCGATCCGGGCCACGCCCGAGGTCCGCGTCCGGTGGCAGGGCGACGACCTCGCCGCGGAGATCAAGGACGACCTGGCCGATCCCGATCTCGAACTGCTGACCATCGAGCACGAGGGCCGGACCGTCGGCGCCATCCAGTGGCACGAGGAGACCGACGCCATGTACCGCCATGCGGGCATGGACCTGTACCTCGACCCGGCGGTGCACGGCCGTGGCCTGGGCTCGGACGCGGTGCGCACGCTGTCCCGGCACCTGATCCACGAGCTGGGGCACCACCGGCTCGTCATCGACCCCGCCGCGGACAACACCGCGGCCATCGCCTGCTACGCCAAGGTCGGCTTCCAGCCGGTGGGCGTGATGCGCCGCTACGAACTCGGCCCCGACGGCTCCTGGCACGACGGCCTCCTGATGGACCTCCTCCCCGAGGATCTCCGCTGAGGGTGCGGCGCGGCGGCCCGCTGATCGGCGTTTCCGGTCGGAAGACCGGGTCTGACCGCAGGCTCTGACCCGAAACAGCGATCTTGCGGTGGGCCGGCCCGGTGGGGAAGCGGTGGGCCGGGGCGGCGGGGACGGGGCAGATCGGGCAAGGTAGGGGAAGCGCCCACACCCCTTACCCCCGGGAGCCCTCCTCATGACGTCTGCCGTCGCCGTGCGCAGTGCGGTCCAGGCCAGGACCATCCGCCTGCTCATGGTCGTCGAGGTCGTCAGCGGCCTGGGGGTGGCCATGGGCATCTCGGTCGGCGCGCTGCTCACCCGGGCTATGGCGGGCACCGCCCTGTCCGGGGCGGCGCAGAGTGCGGCGGTCGTCGGCGGCGGCGTGCTGGCCGTGCCCGCCGCCGCCCTGATGAGCCGGTACGGCAGGCGGCCCGGCCTGGCCCTGTGCTATCTCACCGGCGCGGTGGGTGGGGTGGCGGTGCTGGCCTCGGCGTCGCTGGACTCCATCCCGCTGCTGTTCGTCGGCTTCTTCCTGTTCGGTGCGGGCAGCACGGCGAAGCTGCAGTCCCGCTACGCCGCCACCGACCTGGCCGAGCCGCAGCGCCGCGGCCGCCAGCTCTCGCTGGTGGTGTGGTCCACCACGCTCGGCGCGGTGATCGGCCCGAACCTGGCCGCCCCGCTGGGCGGCTCGCTGTCGCGCTTCGGCATCCCGGAACTGGCCGGTCCGTTCGCCTTCGCATCCGCGTCGTTCCTGCTCAGCGCCCTCCTGCTAACTGTGTTCCTGCGTCCCGACCCGCTGCTCACGGCACAGGCGGCGGCTGGTGTGCCCGGTCCGGGCGAGCCGACCTCGGCGACCGGCGGGGCCGGGGCGGCGGACCATGCGGCCGGGGACGGGCCGCCGGGGCAGGCCGAGCGGCACACCCTGGGCTCGGCGGCGCGGGCGGTGCTGGCCTCGCCCGCGGCCCGGCTGGGCATGGCCGCGATGGCGCTGGGCCACCTGGTCATGGTGGCGGTGATGGCGATGACGCCGGTGCACATCGGCGAGACGCACAGCGCACCGGACACGCTGCGCATCGTCGGTTTCGTGCTGAGCGTGCACGTGGCCGGGATGTACGGCCTGGCGCCGGTGGTGGGCTGGCTCACCGACCGGGCGGGTCGGGTGCCGGTGATCCTGGGCGGGGTGGCGCTGCTCATCGCCGCGTGCGCGGTCGCCGCCACCGCGGGCCACGACACGGCGCTGCTCACCACCGCGCTGCTGATGCTGGGGCTGGGCTGGTCCGGCACCATGGTCGCCGGCTCGACGCTGTTCACCGAGTCGCTGCCCGCCCCGGCCAAGCCGCGCGCGCAGGGCCTGTCGGACCTGGTCACCGGGTTGTCCGGAGCGAGCGCCGGGGTGCTGTCGGGGATCGTCGTCGAGCTGTCCGGGTACGCGGTGCTGGCGCTGCTCGCCGGGCTGGCCACGATCCCGCTGATCGCGCTGGCGCTGCGGCCGGCCACGCTCGCCGCGGTGAAGGTGGCAGACTAGCCCGATGCGACGGACCGACTTCTACGAGCGGCTGACCGAGGTGTTCGGTCCCGCCTACGCCGCCAGCGTCGCCGCCGACCAGGTGCTCCCGCAGCTGGGCGGGCGGACGATCGACACCGCCCTGGCCGACGGGGAGGAAGTGCACGTGATCTGGCGCGCCGTGTGCGAGCAGTACTCCGAACGGGTGCCTGGCCGCCTGCGCTGATCGACCGGCGCGGGTTTCCGTGTGCGAGCACACCTACGGCGTGGCAGGATGGCGCTCGTACACGTGTTCGGCTATCGTCCACAACCAGTGCTTTGTGCATGCCGCGGTTGTCCACAGGCCCGGCGTGCCCGTATCGCCTTTGTCGGACCCAGCGCCTAGCGTGTCGGCGTGACGAAGAAGGCTGCGAAGTCGGCGACTGACAGTGCCCTAAAAGAGGTGGCGACGAAGATGGCGGCTAATCCCGATAAGAGCAAGGCCCTCGACCTGGCGCTCGCCCAGATCGACAAGCAGTTCGGCAAGGGCTCGGTGATGCGCCTCGGCGAGCGGCCGCAGGTCCAGATGGCGATCATCCCCACCGGCTCCATCGCGCTGGACGTGGCGCTGGGCATCGGCGGCCTGCCGCGCGGGCGCATCGTCGAGATCTACGGCCCGGAGTCCAGCGGCAAGACCTCGCTGGCCCTGCACGCGATCGCGAACGTGCAGCGCAACGGCGGCATCGCGGCGATCATCGACGCCGAGCACGCCCTGGACCCGGAGTACGCGAAGAACCTCGGCGTGGACACCGACGCCCTGCTGGTCTCCCAGCCCGACACCGGTGAGCAGGCGCTGGAGATCGCGGACATGCTGGTGCGCTCCGGCGCGCTGGACCTCATCGTGATCGACTCGGTGGCGGCGCTGGTGCCCCGCGCCGAGATCGAGGGTGAGATGGGCGACAGCCACGTCGGTCTGCAGGCCCGCCTGATGAGCCAGGCGCTGCGCAAGATGACCGGTGGCCTGCACAGCTCCAACACCACCGCGATCTTCATCAACCAGCTCCGCGAGAAGATCGGCGTCATGTTCGGCAGCCCGGAGACCACCACCGGTGGCAAGGCGCTGAAGTTCTACGCCTCGGTGCGCCTGGACATCCGCCGCATCGAGAGCCTGAAGGACGGCACCGAGGTCGTGGGTAACCGCACCCGCGTCAAGGTGGTCAAGAACAAGGTCGCCTCGCCGTTCAAGCAGGCCGAGTTCGACATCATGTACGGCAAGGGCATCTCGCGTGAGGGTTCGCTGATCGACGTCGGCGTCGAGCAGAACATCATCCGCAAGGCCGGCGCCTGGTACACGTACGAGGGCGACCAGCTGGGCCAGGGCAAGGAGAAGGCGCGCGAGTTCCTCAAGGAGAACCCGGACGTCGCCGCCGAGATCGAGAAGAAGATCCTGGAGAAGCTGGGCGTCGGCCAGTCGAGCGTGTCGGACGCCGCGGGCGGCCCGGCGCTGCCGCCGGTCGACTTCTGATCGACGCCTGAGCAGCTGACCGACCGTCATGGTGGGACGACGCCGAGGTGCGCGCACCGGCCGGGGATGGGACGCGAAACCGTCCGCCCCGGCCAGGTCCGCGCGCCCCGGCGACGACGGCACCGGCTCGCCGGAAGGCGAGGGTCCCGGCGAGGACGCCTCGCCACGGGCGGAGCGGGCCGCGCGCCGGCAGGCGCAACGAGATCCACACGAGCTGGCGCGGGAGATCTGCCTGCGCCAGCTTTCCGTGCGTCCGCGCACCCGGGCGGAGCTGGCCGCGGCGATGCGGGCCAAGGACGTGGCCGACGAGGTCGCCGAGGCGGTGCTCGACCGCTACGACGAGGTCGGCATGATCGACGATGCCGCGTTCGCGCGGGCCTGGGTGTCCAGCCGCCACCACGGCAAGGGCCTGGCGTCCCGGGCGCTGGGCCAGGAGCTGCGCCGACGGGGTGTCGACCAGGAGGTCGTCACCGAGGCCCTCGCCGAGCTGGACGACGAGACCCAGGCGCAGACGGCGTACGAGCTGGCGGTGCGCAAGCTGCGCACGACGCGCGGCGAGCCGGACGCGGTGTTCCGGCGGGTGGTGGGCGCGCTCGCGCGTAAGGGCTACCCGGGCGGAGTGGCGGTGCGTGCCGTGAAGGACGCCCTGGCCGCGCGCAGTGCCGAGGACGCGGAGCTGGCGGAGCTGCTCGACCCCGATCTGTTCGACACGCCGGAGCAGTGATTTTCTCAGCCTTCGGTCGGGTTCGCGACATGCCGGGCATGGCGTCGGTTCGCCGGTCAGGTCACGGTTCGGCATCGACCGCCCGCCTGACAACCGGACACAATGGGCGATGCGTCCGTCTTGGTGTCCGATCATGAGTTCTTGACCGGACCGCCATCGGCAACCTAGCCTCGCAGGAGAGGTATCACCGACCAGTTCGTGTTAAACCACACAACATAGAACGTGTAACAGTACGACAACAGTTTTTCCTGGTGAGGACACGTGCAGCCGCCGTACCCCTGCGGCTGCCTACATGTAGTCGCAGCTCAGGGCCGTTGAAGCGGTTCGCGGGCTTCGGCGCGTCGGTCGCACCCGCCAAACGGCAGGTGTCGCCGGGCCGTGCCGTGCGCGTCGTGTGGCGGGTCCGCACACCTGGTCGGGTTGCCTCCGCGCCGTCACCACCGTGTCGGCGGTTCGGAACGTCAGGAGGCGGGCCATGACCGAGTACGACGGGCGAGTGGCATGACCACGATGGAAGGGCTGCTGCTGGCGGCGATCGTCCTCCTCGCGCTGATGGTGGCGGGGATGCTGGCGATCGGCGTGCGCCTGGTGCGCCGGCTGGCTGCCCCCACCGCCCCGACCGGTCAGCCGCTGAGCGTGATCGTGGACGACCCGGAGGCGGTGGCCGAGCGCGAGCGCCAGCGCCAGACTCTGGTCGAGCTGCAGAACTCCGTCTCCGACGCGCAGACCGCGCTGGAGGCCGAG
This sequence comes from Catellatospora vulcania, assembly GCF_009720385.1. Lineage (GTDB taxonomy): Bacteria > Actinomycetota > Actinomycetes > Mycobacteriales > Micromonosporaceae > Catellatospora > Catellatospora vulcania. Next base: position 444,844 of record NZ_WARX01000001.1, read on the forward strand.
CGCCGGTCCGTAGCCGCCGCCCGCGCCGAGGCCACCGCCGTACGCGCCGAGAACGCCGCCGCCAAGGCCGAGGTCACCACGTCGCGCGCCGAGGCGCAGCGGGTGCTGGACGCGGCCCACGCCGAGGCCGACACCGTGCTCCAGCGGGCGCACCGGCAGGCCGAGGAGGACGCCGAGCAGGTCCGGTCGACCGCCCGGCGCACCGGCGAGCGTGAGATCGCGATGCTCACCTCCACCGCCAAGGACCAGGCCGCGGAGGCCGAGCGCCGGCTGCAGCGCCTCGACGAGCGGGAACGGATGCACGCGGCCGAGGCCGAGCGCCTGGCCGAGCGCGAGCGCCAGAACGTGGAGGAGGCCGAGCGCCTCGCCGAGCGCGACCGCCGCATCGCCGCCGCCGAAGCCGAGCTGGCCAAGTGGGAGCTGAGCCTGCAGGGTAAGGAGCAGGAGCTGGCCCAGGCGCAGGAGCAGCGGCGCAAGGAGCTGGAGCGGGTCGCCGGGCTGACCGCCGATGCCGCCAAGGGCGAGCTGGTGGAGACCATCGAGAACCAGGCCAAGCGCGAGGCCGCGCTGCTGGTGCGCGACATCGAGGCCGACGCCCGGTCCACCGGCGAGTCCCGGGCCCGCCACATCGTGGTCGACGCGATCCAGCGGGTGGCCAGCGAGCAGACCGCCGAGAGCGTGGTCAGCGTGCTGCACCTGCCCAGCGACGAGATGAAGGGCCGGATCATCGGCCGCGAGGGCCGCAACATCCGGGCCTTCGAGACGGTCACCGGCGTCAACCTGATCATCGACGACACCCCCGAGGCGGTGCTGCTGTCCTGCTTCGACCCGGTGCGCCGGGAGGTCGGCCGGCTCACCCTGGAGAAGCTGGTCCTCGACGGGCGGATCCATCCGCACCGCATCGAGGAGGTGTACGACGTCGCCAGGTTCGAGGTCGAGCGGATGTGCCAGCGCGCTGCGGAGGACGCACTGGTCGAGGTCGGCATCACCGACATCCACCCGGAGCTGGTGACCCTGCTGGGGCGGCTGCGCTACCGGACGTCGTACGGGCAGAACGTGCTCAAGCACCTGGTGGAGACCGCGCACATCGCCGGGATCATGGCCTCGGAGCTGAAGCTCGACCCCGAGCTGATCAAGCGGTCGGCGTTCCTGCACGACATCGGCAAGGCGCTCACCCACGAGGTGGAGGGCTCGCACGCGCTGATCGGCGCGGACGTGGCCCGGCGCTTCGGGGAGAGCGACGAGGTCGTCCACGCGATCGAGGCGCACCACAACGAGGTGCAGCCGCAGACCATCGAGGCCGTGCTGACCCAGGCGTCGGACGCCTGCTCGGGCGGGCGGCCGGGGGCACGGCGGGAGTCGCTGGAGGCGTACGTCAAGCGGCTGGAGCGCATCGAGGAGATCGCCGGGGCCAAGAGCGGCGTGGACAAGGTGTTCGCGATGCAGGCCGGCCGGGAGATCCGGGTCATGGTCCGCCCCGAGGAGGTCGACGAGATCGGCGCCGCCGTCCTCGCCCGCGACGTCGCCAAGCAGATCGAAGAGGAACTGACCTACCCCGGCCAGATCCGTATCACCGTCGTCCGCGAATCCCGTACCACGGAGATCGCCCGCTGACCGGTGGTCACGGTGGAAACGAAGATCGCTGTTTCGTGTCAGAACCTCGGGTCAGACCCCAGGTTGTGACACGAAACAGCGATCTTGACAGATAGGCGCGGGGCGGGTGGAGCGGCGCGGGGGAGCCGGTCAGGCTCCGCTGCCGCCGCCTCCGCCGCCGAGGCCGGTGGCCGCCGTCGCGGCCGTGGCCGCCTTGGTGGCGGGGTTGGTGACGCCGAGGCGGTTGGCGCGGCGCTCCAGCAGGTGGGCGACCAGGGTCAGCAGACCGTTGATCACGATGTAGATCAGCGCGAGCACCATGAAGGTCGGCACCGCGTTGGTGAACACGGCATAGCCCTTGCTGCCCTCGAGCATCAGCTCGGGGTAGGACACGATGTAGCCGAGCGCGGTGTCCTTGAGCACGACGACGAGCTGGCTGACGATCACCGGCAGCATGCTGCGGGCCGCCTGCGGGATCAGGATGACGCGCATGACCTGGCCCTTGGTCAGGCCGAGGCTGTACGCCGCCTCCGACTGCCCCTTGGGCACGGCCCGGATGCCGGCCCGGAACGCCTCGGCCAGCACCGACCCGTTGTAGAGGGTCAGGCCGATGACGACCGACCAGAACGGCGGGATCAGCGTGCCGAAGACCCAGAACCCGCCGAACGACAGGAAGAAGATCATCAGCAGCACGGGCACGGCGCGGAAGAACTCCACCACCACGCCCGCGGGCACCCGGATCCACCAGTGCTCCGACAGTCGCGCGACGCTGAACACCAGGCCGAAGGCCAGCGCCAGCAGCATCGCGGTGGCGGCGGCCTGCAGTGTGGCGAGCAGGCCGGGCCAGGCGTAGTCGGTCCAGAAGTTGGCGGTCTGGCCGTTGACGGTGACCGTCTCGAAGAACGGCTGCCACTTCTGCCAGGTCCACTGCTGGGTGCTGTCGAACGCGCGGTAGATCCCGTACAGCCCGGCGACCAGCAGCACGGCGAACACGACGCTGAGCACCCGGTTGCGCGCCCGGGCGCGCGGGCCCGGGTGGTCGTAGAGCACGCTCGCGCTCATCACGCCTCCTGGAGAACGTAGTGGCGGGACGGGGTGCGGCTCATCGGCGCACCACCAGGCGGTTGGCCAGGGCGCTGAAGGCGTAGCCGACCGGCACCAGCAGGGCCACGAAGGTCAGCGCGAACACCGCGAAGATCGCGATGGTCTGGTCGCCGTTGCTCTCGATGAGCGCCTTCATCGCGCTGGACGCCTCGGCGACGCCGATGACCCCGGCGATGGTGGCGTTCTTGGTGAGCGCGATCAGGATGCTGCCCAGCGGTGCGACCACCGAGCGCATGGCCTGCGGCAGGATGATCAGGCGCAGGTTCTGGCTGAACGACAGGCCCAGCGCGCGTGCGGCTTCGGCCTGGCCGACCGGCACGGTGTTGATGCCGGAGCGGATCGCCTCGCAGACGAACGCGGCCGTGTACGCCGACAGGCCGGTCACCGCCAGCCAGTAGTTGTTGATGTGGATGTCCTCGGAGAACTCCACGCCGACCGCGCTGTAGAGGCCGAAGAAGCAGAACAGGATGACCAGCGTCAGCGGGGTGTTGCGGAACAGGTGCACCCAGCCCGCGCCCAGCGCGCGCAGCACCGGCACCGGCGACACCCGGCAGGCCGCCAGCAGCATGCCGAGCACGAGCGCCAGCAGCGCGGACGCGCCGGTCAGCTTCAGGATCGTCAAGAAGCCGTCAAGGTACGCCTGCCGGTTCGCCGGATCGAGGAAGACGTCCATCCCGCTCCTCCAGAAAGATCGGACTTCATGAAACGGGTGGGACGGGCGTGTGCCCGTCCCACCCGGGGGTAGCTCAGGCGGGGCAGTTGGTCAGCTTGGAGACGTCCAGGGTCGGCGCCGGGGTGCCGCTCTTGCCGAGCGTGGCGTCCCAGGCCGCCTTGTACGAGCCGTCGGTGACCGACGCCTTCAGGATCTCGTTGATCTTGGTGCAGCCGGCCTTGTCCTCGAGCTTGAGGCCGATGCCGTAGGGCTCGCTGGAGAAGGGCTTGCCGACCAGCTTGAACTTGCCCGCGTACTGCGACTGCGCCGCGTAGCCCGCGAGGATGATGTCATCGGTGGTCACCGCGTCGACGGTGCCGGTGTTCAGCGCCTCGATGCACTTGGAGTAGGCGTCGAACTCCTGCAGCTGCGCCTTCGGGTACTTCTCCTTGATCCGCTTGGCCGGCGTCGAGCCCGTCACCGAGCAGACCTTCTTGCCGTCCAGGCCCTCGGGGCCGGTGATCGTGGAGGCGGTCGGGACCAGCAGGTCCTGGCCGGCGGTGAAGTACGGGCCCGCGAAGTTGACCTTCTTCTTGCGGTCGTCGTTGATGGTGTACGTCGCCACGACGATGTCCACCTGGCCCGTCTGGATGAAGGGCTCGCGGTTGGCCGACACGGTGGTCACGTAGGTGTTCTTGGCGGCGTCGCCACCGAGACCCTTCGCGATGATCTTCGCGATCTCGATGTCGAAGCCCTCGTAGGCGCTGCCGGCCTGCAGGCCGAGGCCCGGCTGGTCGGCCTTGACACCGAACTTGAGCTGGCCCGCCTTCGCCTTCGCGACCAGCGGGCTCTCGCCCGACGGGGTGCTCGGCGTGTCGCTGTCGCTGCCGCAGGCGGCGGCCCCGAACGCGAGCACGGCGACGGCCGCGATGGCGGCAAGACGCTTGATGCGCATTGGTGTCCCTCCCTATGAGCCCGCGCGCCGCGTGCGCGACGTCAGGCGTTCCATGCCGCCGCCTGGTGAGGCGGCGGAGTCTGTCAGTGCTGCAGGATCTTCGACAGGAAGTCGCGCGCCCGCTCGCTCTTCGGGTTGCCGAAGAACTCGGCCGGCGGGGCCAGCTCGACGAGCTGCCCGTCGGCCATGAAGGCGACGCGGTCGGCGGCGGCGCGGGCGAAGCCCATCTCGTGGGTCACCACGATCATGGTCATGCCCTCCTTGGCCAGCGAGGTCATGACCTCCAGCACCTCGCCGACCATCTCCGGGTCCAGCGCGCTGGTGGGCTCGTCGAACAGCATCGCCTTGGGCTGCATCGCCAGCGCGCGGGCGATCGCGGCCCGCTGCTGCTGGCCGCCGGACAGCTGCACCGGCAGCTTGTCGGCCTGGCTGGCGATGCCCACCCGGTCCAGCAGCGCCAGGGCGCGCTCGCGGGCGGCGGCCTTGCTCTCGCCGCGGACCTTGACCGGGCCGAGCATCACGTTGTCGAGGATGCTCATGTGGGCGAAGAGGTTGAACGACTGGAAGACCATGCCGACCTCGCTGCGCAGCTTCGCCAGGGCGCGGCCCTCGGCGGGCAGGTCCTTGCCGTCGAAGCGGATGGAGCCCGAGTTGATCGTCTCCAGCCGGTTGACGGCGCGGCACAGCGTCGACTTGCCGGAGCCCGACGGGCCGATCACCACCACGACCTCGCCGCGGTCGACGGTCAGGCTCACGTCGCGCAGCACGTGCAGGTCTCCGAACCACTTGTTCACCGCGTCCAGCACAATGAGCGGTTCGTGGGACATGCCACCGTCCTTTCGGCGTACGTACATCGTCGTCCCACCGAACTTAGTGCGGCCGAAGCGACGGCAGCGGCGCTGGATGGTCACGACCGGGTAACTTCCCCGGATTCCGTGCCCGTGCCCGCGACCGGATACCCTGGTCGGTTGAGATGACTAGCCAGCCTGAAACCCAGAGCGCACCCGCCCGCACCTACGAGGTGCGCACGTACGGGTGCCAGATGAACGTGCACGACTCCGAGCGCATCTCGGGGCTGCTCGACGGTGCCGGATACGTCCGGCTCGACCCGGCCGCCGAGCCCGGTCGCACCCCGGACATCGTCGTTTTCAACACCTGCGCGGTGCGCGAGAACGCCGACAACCGCCTCTACGGCAACCTCGGCCACCTGCGCCCGGTCAAGGACAAGCACCCGGGGATGCAGATCGCCGTCGGCGGCTGCCTGGCGCAGAAGGACCAGGGCGAGATCGTCAAGAAGGCGCCCTGGGTCGACGTGGTGTTCGGCACCCACAACATCGGCTCGCTGCCGGTGCTGCTGGAGCGGGCCCGCCACAACGAGCAGGCCCAGGTCGAGCTGCTGGAGTCACTGGAGGTGTTCCCGTCGACGCTGCCGACCCGGCGCGAGTCGACGTACTCCGGCTGGGTGTCGATCTCGGTCGGCTGCAACAACACCTGCACCTTCTGCATCGTGCCCGCCCTGCGCGGCAAGGAGAAGGACCGCCGCCCCGGCGACGTGCTCGCCGAGGTCGAGGCGCTGGTCGCCGAGGGCGTGCTCGAAGTGACCCTGCTCGGCCAGAACGTGAACACGTACGGCGTCGAGTTCGGCGACCGGCTGGCGTTCGGCAAGCTGCTGCGGGCCACCGGGCAGCTGCGGGACAAGGGGCTGGAGCGGGTGCGTTTCACCAGCCCGCACCCGGCGGCGTTCACCGACGACGTGATCGAGGCGATGGCCGAGACGGACAACGTCTGCCACTCGCTGCACATGCCGCTGCAGTCGGGGTCGGATGCGGTGCTCAAGGCGATGAAGCGCTCGTACCGGTCCGACCGGTATCTGTCGATCATCGACAAGGTGCGTGCGGCCATGCCGGACGCGGCGATCACCACCGACATCATCGTCGGGTTCCCTGGGGAGACCGAGGCGGACTTCGAGGAAACGCTGCGGGTGGTGCGGGAGTCGCGCTTTGCCAGCGCGTTCACGTTCCAGTACTCGATCCGGCCCGGCACGCCCGCGGCGACGATGGACGGCCAGGTGCCCAAGGCGGTGGTGCAGGAGCGCTACGAGCGGCTCGTGGCCACCCTGGAGGAGATCACCTGGGCGGAGAACAAGCGGCTGGTCGGGCGCGAGGTCGAGGTGCTGGTCGCCGTCGGCGAGGGCCGCAAGGACCAGGCCACGGGCCGGATGTCCGGGCGGGCCCGGGATGGCCGGCTGGTGCACTTCGCGGTGGCGCCGGAGCAGGTCGCGCTGGTGCGTCCGGGCGACATCGTGCACACCGTGGTCGACTACGCGGCCCCGCACCACCTGAACTGCGACGGGGCGCTGGTGTCGCACCGGCGTACCCGGGCCGGGGACGCGTACGAGGCGGGGCGGGTGGCGCGTACCGCCGGGGTGATGCTCGGCCTGCCCACCATCGGCAAGCCCCCCGTCCAGCCGACCCCGACCGACTCCGCCTGCGCCACCTGCTGACCCCGGCGCGCCCCGCGTCGGCCTGCACCGCTTCACACACCGGTCGGCACTGGTCGGTCTTGCGGCCGGTGCGCGCACCGCGGCGACACTTGGTCCGTCGCGCAGTAGTCGCGAGGTCTGCCGCGCGGTCTGCCGCGCGGTGCGGGCGAAGATCGCTGTTTGCGGTCGAAACCTGCGGTCTGACCGCAGTTCTTGACCCGAAACGGCGATCTTCGCCCGCACCCGGAGCGCCGGAGCCGGAGCGAACGTTAAGAAGGGCACCTTCTACATCGCAAAGCGATGGGAAGGTGCCCTTCCTTCGTTCGAAACGCGGGGGTGAGCTGCGACGATGATTCGCGAAACGCCGGTAGGTCCGAATCTGGGTAGTCTCGGCTAAATCGAGTAATCTGTCTTGGTTTCTCCTCCATCTCCCCGGGAGACCGCATGCGAACAGGTGTTTGGCTGGTCGGTGGGCGGGGGTCGGTCGCCGTCACCAGCATGGTCGGAGCCGTCGCGCTGCGCGCGGGGCTCGCCGAGCCCACCGGCTGCGTCACGGAACTGCCGCAACTGCGGCACCCCCAACTGCCCCAGCTCGCCGACCTGGTGTTCGGCGGGCACGACGTGATCGCCACCCCGATCCTCAAGAAGGCCGAGGCGCTCGCCGACGCGGGTGTGCTGCCCGGCCGCCTGGTCACGGCCCTGCAGCCGGAGCTCGCCGCGCTCGACGCCGAGGTGCGTCCCGCACCGCGCGGGGCGACCCAGGCCGAGACCGCGGCGCTGGTCGCCGCCGACATCGACGAGTTCCGCCGCCGCCACGAGCTGGGGCGGGTGGTGGTCGTCAACGTGTCGTCGACCGAGCCCGCCGCCGAGCCGCACGAGGCGCACGCAGCCCTCGACGTGCTGCGCGAGGCCTTGCGCGGGCCGGTGCCGGTGCTGCCGCCCAGCTCGCTGTACGCGTACGCGGCGTTCACCGCCGGGTGCTCGTATGTCGACTTCACGCCTTCGACCGGGGCGCGGCTGCCGGCGCTGTCGCAGCTGGCGTACGAGCGCGGCGTGCCGTACGGCGGGCACGACGGCAAGACGGGGGAGACCCTGGTCAAGTCGGTGCTCGCGCCCATGTTCGCGATGCGCGGCCTGGATGTGCGCAGCTGGTCCGGCGCGAACCTGCTCGGCGGCGGGGACGGGGCCAACCTGGCCCAGCCCGCGCCGAACGCGGCCAAGGCAGCCAGCAAGCAGCGGGTGCTCGCCGAGACGCTGGGCCACCAGCCGCAGGGCGACACCCGCATCGAGTACGTCGAGGACCTGGGCGAGTTCAAGACCGCCTGGGATCTGATCACGTTCCGCGGGTTCCTGGGCACCGCGATGCGGATGGAGTTCAGCTGGCACGGCTGCGACTCGGCGCTGGCCGCCCCGCTCGTGCTGGACCTGGTCCGGCTCACCGCCGCCGCGCACCGCGCCGGGCGTTGCGGACCGCTGCCGGAGCTGGCGTTCTTCTTCAAGGACCCGCTCGGCGACGTCGAGCACGGGCTGTCCGCCCAGTTCGACGCCCTGGTCCGGATGGTCGAGGGCCTGGCGTGACCGCGCTGACCGAGGCGCAGCGCGCCGCGGCGCTGCCCGCCGCCCGCGCCCTGCGCGCCGCCCAGGGCCGGCGCATGACCGCTCGCCGCCCGCGAGAAGTGAATCTTGTGCGGTTGAGGTCGTCAGAGCGACACGAACTGCACAAGATCCATGGTCGGGGGGTGCCGGGCGGGCGCGGAGCGAGCGCCGAGGGAGCCGTCGCCGCGGCTCCGGCGCGCGGCTCGGGCAGCCGCTGGGCGGGCAGCCGCTGGGCGGGCATGGTGCGCGACCTGGCTGAGCTGGTGCGGGCACCCGCGGCGCTGTCGGTGCCGGGGGACGTGATCGCCGGGGCGGCGGCCGCGGGAACGCTGAACCGGCGCACGCCGGGGCTGGCGGCGGCGTCGGTGTGCCTGTACTGGGCGGGCATGGCCGCCAACGACTGGGCCGATCGGGACCTCGACGCGGTCGAGCGGCCGGAGCGGCCGATCCCCAGCGGACGGGTGTCGCCCCGGGCCGCGCTCGGCCTGGCCGCCGGGCTGACGGCTGCCGGGGTGGGCCTGGCCGCGTGGGCGGGCGGCCGCCGCGGGCTGGCCACCGCGGTGCCGCTGGCCGCCACCGTGTGGGCGTATGACGTGAAGGCCAAGAACACCGCGGCGGGACCGGCCGTCATGGCCGCCTGCCGGGGGCTGGACGTGCTGCTCGGCGCGTCGACCGGGCGGGCCGCGAAGGCGCTGCCCGCGGCGCTGACGGTGGCCGCGCACACGTACACCGTCACCGCGCTGTCGCGGCGCGAGGTGTCCGGCACGGACGCGAGCCTGCCGGTGGCGACGCTGGCCGGGACGGTGGCCGTCGCCGCGACCGCGGCCGGGGCGAGCCGGCAGAAGGGCTGGCGGGCCGTGCTGCCCGTGGCGCTGGCCGGCTGGTATCTCACCCACTACGGCCGGGCGCAGGCGCGCGCGGCGGCCCAGCCGGACGCGGCCCGGGTCCGCGCCGCCGTCGGCTCGGGCATCACCGGCCTGCCCACGTTGCAGGGCACCCTGGCCGCCCGGACCGGGGCAGGTGTCACCGGGCTGGCGCTGGCCGCTCTCGCGCCGCTGGCCCGGCGCCTGGTCCGGAGGATCTCGGCCACATGAACCTGCGCTTCGGGTACGGCACCAACGGCTTCGCCAACCACCGCCTCGGCGACGCGCTGGCGGTGCTCGCCGACCTCGGCTACGACGGCGTCGCGCTGACCCTCGACCACCACCACCTCGACCCGTACGCCCCCGGCCTGGCCCGCCGGGTCTCCGGCCTGGCCACCCGGCTGATGGAGCTGGGCCTGTCCGTGGTGATCGAGACGGGCGCGCGCTACCTGCTCGACCCGCGCCGCAAACACGCGCCGACGCTGCTGCACGACGAGCGTGAGGTGCGGCTGGACTTCCTGCTGCGCGCCGTGTCCATCGCGTCCGACCTGGGTGCGGAGGCGATGTCGTGCTGGTCGGGGGTGCGCCCGCCGTCGGTCGATCCGCAGCTGGCCTGGGACCGGCTGGTCGACGGCTGTGCGCGGCTCACCGAGGCGGCGTCCAAGGCCGCGGTGCCGGTCGGTTTCGAGCCGGAGCCGGGCATGTTCGTGCAGGACCTGGCGGGGTGGCGGACGCTGCACCGGGCGCTGGGCATGCCGCGCGCGTTCGGGCTGACCCTCGATCTCGGGCACTGCCGGTGCCTGGAGCCCGAGCCGGTCGCCGACTGCGTCGTGGCGGCCGCGCCGTGGCTGGTCAACGTGCAGATCGAGGACATGCGCCGGGGCGTGCACGAGCACCTGGAGTTCGGCGAGGGCGAGATCGAGTTCCCGCCGGTGCTGCGGGCGCTGGCCGACATCGGATACCGCGGCCTGGTCGGGGTGGAACTGCCCCGGCACTCGCACGCCGCCCCGGACGTGGCAGGGCGCTCGCTGACGTTCCTGCGCGCCGCCGCCGGGCAGTCCGGTGGCGCGGCCGACCGTGCCCCCACGCTGGGGCAGCGTGCCCCGGGGCAGCGCCGCCCGGCCGGGGCGGTGCCCGCGCCGGAGGTGCTGCGGGCAGCCCTGGCCGCCGTGGACGACGGCGGCTGGCTGGACGAGGCGCTGCGCCGGGTGGCCGCCGACCCGTCCGTGATCAGCCGGCTGTTCCCGGCCGCGGCCCGCCGATGCGGACGGGGCGAGGTCCTGCCCGGCTGGACCGCCGACGAGGCAGCCCGCGCGGTGCTGCTGGCCACGCTGCCCGCCGAACGGGCGGTGGCGCAGGCCCGCGCGCTCTACCGGCACGGCGACGCCGCGGAGAAGCGGGCCGTGCTGCGCGCGCTGCCGCTGCTGCCGGTCGGCGCGAGCGCGGTCGAGCTGCTGCATGACGCGATCCGCACCAACGACACCCGGCTGGTCGCCGCGGCGCTGGGCCCGTACGCGGCACATCTGGACGCCGCCGCCTGGCGCCAGGCCGTCGTCAAGTGCGTGTTCATGGGCATCGCGCTGACCTGCGTGGACGACCTGGACCACCGGGCCGACAGCGAACTCGCCGCGATGCTGGCCGGGGTCGCCGACGAGCGCCACGCCGCCGGGCGCGAGCTGCCCGCCGACGCCGCGGCGCTGCTGGCCCGGCTCAAAGCCGAGAAGGGGATCTGATGCGCATCTTCGACCCGCACGTGCACATGACCTCACGCACCACCGACGACTACGAGGCGATGGCCGCCGCCGGGGTGCGTGCCGTGGTGGAGCCCGCGTTCTGGCTGGGCCAGCCGCGTACCAGCCCGGGTTCCTTCGCCGACTACTTCGACGCGCTGATCGGCTGGGAGCCGTTCCGGGCCGGGCAGTTCGGCATCCGGCACTTCGCCACGATCGCGCTGAACCCGAAGGAGGCCAACGACCCGCGCTGCCGCGAGGTGCTCGAACTGGTCCCGCGCTACCTGGACAAGGACGCAGTGGTCGCGGTCGGGGAGATCGGGTACGACTCGATGACGCCGCAGGAGGACCACGCGTTCGCGGTACAGCTGGGGCTGGCGGTGGAGTTCGATCTGCCGGCGCTGGTGCACACGCCGCACCGGGACAAGGTACGCGGCACGCAGCGCAGCCTGGACGTGGTCAAGGAGTCCGGCATAGACCCGGCCCGGGTGGTCATCGACCATCTCAACGAGGTGACCGTCGAGCTGGTCCGCGACAGCGGGTGCTGGCTGGGCTTCTCGATCTATCCGGACACCAAGATGTCGCCGCCGCGCATGGTGGAGCTGCTGCGCCGCCACGGCACCGAGCGCATGCTGGTCAACTCGGCGGCCGACTGGGGCCGCTCCGACCCGCTGCTCACCCGGCGCACCGGCGAGGCGATGCTCGCGGCCGGGTTCAGCGACGACGACGTGGACCGGGTGCTGTGGCGCAACCCGGTCGAGTTCTACGGCCAGTCCGGGCGGCTCGACCTGTCCGACGCGGACGCGCCCGCCGACTTCGCCGGGAACTCGATCAAGCGGGGTGGCGCCTGATGCGGCTGTTCCATCCCGACGGGCAGACCGTGCACCTGAGCTACTGCACCAACGTGCACCCGGCCGAGGACCTCGACGGCATCGTGGCGCAGCTCGACACGTACGGCACCGCGATCCGCCGGGAACTGGACGCGGATGTGCTGGGGCTGGGCCTGTGGCTGGCCGCGCCCGCGGCGTCCGCGCTGGCCGCCGAGCCGCACCTGCGCCGCACGCTGCGGCGGGAGCTGGACTCGCGCGGGCTGGAGGTGGTCACCCTCAACGGGTTCCCGTACCAGTCGTTCCAGGCCGAGGTCGTCAAGCACGCGGTGTACCACCCGGACTGGACCACCCCGGAGCGGCTGCGCTACACCCTGGACCTGGCCGTGGTGCTGGCCGACCTGCTGCCCGACGACGCGGTGCGCGGCTCCATCTCGACGCTGCCGCTGGCCTGGCGCGAACCCTGGGACACCGAGCGCGCCGGCACGGCCGGGCGGGTGCTGGACGAGCTGGCCGACGGCCTGGCCGCCATCGCCGGGCGCACCGGCCGCACCGTGCAGGTCGGCTTCGAACCCGAGCCCGGCTGCGTGGTGGAGACCACCGAGCAGGCCGCCCGGCTGTGGGCCGGCATGGACGGCGACTGGCTCGGCGTATGCCTCGACCTCGCGCACCTGGCCTGCGCGTGGGAGGAGCCCGCCGAGGCGCTGTCCCGGCTCGCGCGGGCCGGGCTGCCGGTGATGAAGGTGCAGGTGTCCGCCGCGCTGACCGCCGACGACCCGGTCGCGGCCCAGGCCGTGCTGCGCGGCTACGACGAGCCGCGTTTCCTGCACCAGACCCGGGGCTCGCGCGGCGAGGCCGCCGACGACCTCGGCGAAGCCCTGGACCGGCTGCTGCCGCGCCCGCGCCGCACCCCGCAGCCGTGGCGGGTGCACTACCACGTGCCGCTGCACGCCGAACCGGCCGCGCCGCTCGGCAGCACCCTGCCCGAGCTGCGGGTCGCGCTCAAGGAGCTGTTCGGCGGGCCGACCGCGGGCTGCGACCACGTGGACGTGGAGACGTACACCTGGAACGTGCTGCCCCCGGCACAGCGGCCGGTCACCCCCGCGCAGCTGGCCGCGGGGATCGCGGCGGAGCTGGCGTTCGCCCGCGACGAGCTGATCGCGCTCGGGCTGACCCCGGGCGGCCCGACCGCGCCGCTGGAGATGATGGAACTGCAGGAGGTCCGCCCGTGGACACCGTGACCCCGCTGGTCGTGCTCGACGTCGTCGGGCTGACCTCCCGCCTGCTGGAGCACATGCCCCGGCTGCGGGCGCTCGCCGACACCGGCTTCGCCGCCCCGCTCGGCACCGTGCTGCCCGCGGTCACCTGCTCGGCGCAGTCGACCCTGCTCACCGGCGTCATGCCGGCCCAGCACGGCATCGTCGGCAACGGCTGGTACTTCCGCGACCTCGGCGAGGTGCTGCTGTGGCGGCAGCACCACGCGCTGGTCGGCGGCGAGAAGGTCTGGCAGGCGGCGCGCAAGGCCCGCCCCGGCTACACGGTGGCCAACGTCTGCTGGTGGTACGCCATGGGCGCCGACGTCGACTGGACCGTCACGCCGCGGCCCGTGTACCGGGCGGACGGGCGCAAGGAGCCCGACTGCTACACCGACCCGCCGCAGCTGCACGACGCGCTCACCGCCGAGCTGGGCACGTTCCCGCTGTTCCAGTTCTGGGGGCCGGGGGCCGGCATCGCCTCGACCCGCTGGATCGCCGCCGCGGCCCGGCACATCATGGCCGCCCACTCACCCGACCTGACCCTGGTCTACCTGCCGCACCTCGACTACGACCTGCAGCGCTTCGGCCCGTACGGTCCCGAGGCCGCCGCGGCCGCGCGCGAACTCGACGAGGTGCTCGGTCCGCTGCTCGACGCCGCGCAAGCACGCGGGGCGACCGTGGTGGCGCTGTCGGAGTACGGCATCACGCCGGTGCGCCGGCCCGTGGACATCAACCGGGCGCTGCGGGCCGAGGGCCTGCTGCGCGTGCACACCCAGGCCGGCATGGAATACCTCGATCCGTGGACCTCGCGGGCCTTCGCCGTCGCCGACCACCAGGTCGCGCACGTCTACGTGGCCGATCCCGCCGACCGGGCCGTGGCCGCCAAGATCTGCGCGAACCTCCCAGGCGTGGCCCAGGTGCTCGACGAGGCGGGCAAGGCCGCCTACGGCCTCGACCACCCCCGCTCCGGCGAGCTGGTCCTGGTCGCCGAACCGGACGCCTGGTTCACCTACTACTACTGGCTCGACGACACCAAGGCCCCTGACTTCGCCCGCCTAGTCGAGATCCACCGCAAGCCCGGCTACGACCCCGCCGAGCTGTTCTTCGACCCGGCCGCCCCCGCCGCCGCCAAACGCCGCGCCGCCACCGCCCTGCTCCGCAAGAAGGCGGGCATGCGCTACCTGATGAACGTCGTCGGCCTCGACGCGGGCGCCCGAGCCGTCCGCGGCTCCCACGGCCGCCTGCCCACCGACGCCGCCGACGGCCCCCTACTCATCTGCTCCGACCCGTCCCAGCAGCGTGACGCCTTCGCCGCCACCGACGTGAAACCCCTCCTCCTCCGCCTCGCCGGCCTCACCCCACCCACCTCCTAACCCCACGCCGCCGTCCCACCCGTGCCGCAACTCTTGAAGAGTCGCGGCTACGGGGTGGCCGTGAAGCCGCGACTCTTTAAGAGTTGCGGCAGGTGGGGGCGGGGTGAGAACCTCGCCGGCCCGGTGCGGCGGTCGCACTCGGGCCGGCGAGACCTGGCGCCCATCTCCGGCGATCGCCGGTGGGATCGATGCAGGACGCCAGGTGCCATGTTCCCGGCGCGTCCATTGTCCTAAACAGATGGACGCGCCGGTACTCGGGTGGGCGGCAAGGTCAGGCGCAGGCCGCACCGTTGAGGCGTACGTTGCTCGGGGCCGGCGAGGACGGCCCGGTCGCGGTGAAGCCGATCGTCGCCGTGGCGCCCGCGGCCAGCGACGTGCTCCAGCTCGGCGCGGCCGCCGTGAACGTGGTGCCGCTCTGGGTGACCGTCGCGTTCCAGCCGTTGGTCAGCGCGACCCCGCTCGGCACGGTCCAGGTCACCGTCCACGGGTTGACGGCGCTGGTCCCGGTGTTGGTCACCCGCACCTCGGCCTGGTATCCGCCCTGCCACGAATTCGTGATCACGACGACCTTCGTGCAGGCCCCGGTGCCGGGGCTCGGCGGCGTCGAGGGTGACGCCGACGGCGAGACCGACGGCGACGGCGGCCGTGAGGGGGAGACCGACGGCGACGGCGACGGCGGCCGGGACGGCGAGACCGACGGCGACGGCCCCGGGGTGGTCGGGTTCGGGTTGCCCGACGGCGGGTTCAGGTACGGCTGGAGGATGTTGTACTTCGTCTGGTTGATCGAGTACCAGTCGTCCAGCGCGATGCCGCCGGTGTCACCGGAGTTCGGGTTCCACGACCAGTACGTGAACGACAGCCCGTTCTCGCCGATGTAGGCCATCAGCTTGGTCAGCCACTGGGTGTCCAGCGGGTTGGCCAGCGTGCTGCCGAACTCGCCGACCAGGATCGGGGCGACGTTCTGCTTGGCCAGCTTGCCCCAGAAGAAGTCCCAGACCGCGGGCATGTTGTTCGGGAAGTTCGGGTCGTTGAACCACTTCTGCCGGTCGTACACGGAGATGCCGTACTCGTGCGGGGAGTAGACGAGCCGGTTGGCGACGTTCAGGCGGACAGGTTTGTCGATCGCGGCGGACAGGTTGCCGCCCCACCAGTCGCAGGCCATCGGGTCGTCGGGGATGTTGTCCCACTCGTTGGCGACGCCGCCGGACAGGCAGCTCACGCCCTCGACGAAGATCAGCCAGTTGGGGTTGGCGGCGAGCACCGCGTTGCCGATGCGCTCGGCGGCCAGCCGCCAGTCGCGGGCCTGCACGTCGCAGCCCCAGCAGGCGCCGGTGGAGTTGGGCTCGGTGCCCTCGGCGTGCGGCTCGTTGAACAGGTCGGCGCCGATCACCGTCGGGTTGCCGGCGTACCGCTGGGCGAGCATCACCCAGTCGGCGGTCATGCTGGCCTCGGAGACCGACGCGGTGTACCAGAGCGGGGTCTGCCCGGCCGCGGTCGGCCGGTGCCGGTCCAGGATCACCCGCATGCCCTTGGTGCCCGCGTAGGCGACCACCTTGTCGAGGATCTGCAGCGGCGAGTTGCCGACCAGGTCGGGGTTGGTGAAGTCGTTGATGCCGGTGGCGACCGCCCCGGCCTTGAGCGCGTCGCCGGAGTACGGCACGCGCAGGGTGTTGAAGCCCAGCGCGGCCATCCGGTCGAGCTGGCCCTTCCAGGTGGCGGGGGCGTTGGCCCACAGGCCGTGGAAGGTCTTGTTGTCGGTCTCCATGCCGAACCAGTTGATGCCGGTCAGGCGCACCGTGCGGCCGGTGCTGTCGACGATGTTGCGGCCGCTCGTGCGCAGGTATCCCGTGCCGGTGTCGGCACTGGCGGGTCCGGCCGAGAAGGTGATCGCCACGAGGGCGGTGGCTGCGGCGGCGAGCGCGGCGGCCAGGGCCGCGGTGAACGCGGTCGTGCGAGTCTTCCAACGCATTTCGGATTGCTCCATCCACAACGGACGTGCTTGATCGGGAAATGCGTGCCTGCCCTGGCTCCGGGTACATCGTGCACCGCCGATGGCGTACACAGCAAGGGGGCGGCCGCTCGCGCGACCGCCCCCTTGGTTCAGCTTCAGATCAGCTCGACTTCTCCGCCAGCGCCAGGAAGTTCCTCTTGCCGGCCAGGGCCTGCTCGGCCTCCTTGATGCGCTTGGTGTCGCCGGCGGCCTGCGCCCGCTCCAGCCGCGCCTCGGCCTCGGCCACCTGCTCGCGCATCTGCTTGAGCAGCGGGTTCGCCGAAGGCTCGGTGCGCCGCCAGGCGGCGTCCATCGCGTCGCGCACCTTGTCCTCGATCGCGCGCAGGCGGCGGTCCAGCCCGGCCACGTTCTCGCGGGGGACCCGGCCGGTGTCGTGCCACTGGCCCTGGATCTCGCGCAGCGCGTTCTGCGCGGCCTTCGGGTCGGCGTCCACGTCGATGGCCTCGGCCTGCGCCAGCAGCTCCTGACGGCGGGTCAGGGCCGCCTTCTGCTCGTTGTCACGAGCCGAGAAGACCTCGCTGCGGCGCGTGAAGAACGCGTCCTGCGCGGCACGGAACCGGTCCCACAGCTTCTGCTCGGCCTCCTTGGAGGCGCGCGGTGCGGCCTTCCAGTCGGCCATGAGCTCCTTGAGCCGGGCCGCGGTGGCCGCCCAGTCGGTGGAGTCGGCCAGCGTCTCGGCCTCGGCGACGAGGTCGTCCTTGGCGGTCTGGGCCTGCTTGCGGGCGGCGTCGAGGGTGGCGAAGTGGCCGCCACGGCGGCGGGTGAAGCTGTCCCGGGCGACCGAGAAGCGCTTCCACAGGTCACCGTCGGTCTTCTTGTCGACCCCGCGAATGGTCTTCCACTCGTCGAGGATCTCCTTGAACCGGTCGCCGGTCGCCTTCCAGCTGGTGGACTCGGCGGCGAGCTTCTCGGCCTCGTCGACCAGGGCGGTCTTGCGGGCGACAGCCTCGACCCGGGCGGCGTCACGAGCGGCCTTGGCCTCGCCCGCCTTCTCCTCGGCCAGGGTGGTCAGCCGGTCCAGCCGCGCGGCCAGGCCGTCGATGTCGCCGACGACGTGCGCCTCGTCCAGGCCGGCGCGCAGCCGCTTGACCGTGGTCAGGGTCTGCGAGGCGTCAGCGGCCCCGGACTTGAGACGGGTCTCGATGAGGTCGACCTCGGTGACGAGATCCTCGTACCGGCGGACGAAGTGCGCCAGCCCCTCTTCCGGGGTGCCGGCCTGCCATGATCCGACGGCGCGCTCGCCCGCGGCCGACTTCACCCAGACCGTGCCGTCCGCGTCCACCCGGCCATACGATGCCCAGTCGCTCATGATGTGCCCATCCTCGTTCTTCCCGACCGAACCTCGCCATCACGTGCGAGGTCGCCGCCACAGCGCAGTTGACCCGTTCCACCGGGGAGAGTAGTTCGTCTCTCCTTCAGCATTGTCACAGGTCCGGCTGGACGCGCGGCGCGCGCCCAGGACAAGGTGACCTTACGGGGTCCGCGCCGACACCGCACCTGCTCCGCCCCGCTGAGCAGAGCACGATCCGATTACGGTTGTCCCGTGCGGGTGAACGAGACAGGTGCGAAAACGGACGCAACGGTGATCGCGGTAGTCGGTCCCACCGCCGCGGGAAAGTCGGCGCTGTCCCTCGCGCTAGCCCACACCCTAGGCGGTGAGGTCGTCAATTGCGACTCCATGCAGTTCTACCGCGGCATGGACATCGGCACCGCCAAGCTCACCGTCGCCGAGCGCGAGGGCGTGCCGCACCACCTGCTCGACATCTGGCCGGTCACCGAGCCCAGCAGCGTCGCGGAGTACCAGCGGCTGGCCCGCGCGGCGATCGACGACATCCAGGCCCGCGGCCGGGTGGCGCTGCTGGTCGGCGGGTCCGGCCTGTACCAGAGGGCGGTGCTGGAGGACTTCTCCTTCCCGGGTACGGACCCCGACGTGCGCGCCCGCCTGGAGGCCGAGCTGGCCGAGGTGGGCCCCGGCCCGCTGCACGAGCGGCTGCGCGCGGCCGACCCGGTCGCCGCGGACAAGATCCTGCCGAGCAACGGGCGGCGCATCGTGCGCGCGCTGGAGGTGATCGAGCTGACCGGGCAGCCGTTCACCGCGTCGCTGCCCGATCCGGTACCGGTGTACCCGGTGCTCCAGCTCGCCGTGGACCGCGCCGACCTCGACGTCCGGGTCGAGCAGCGGGTGGACAAGATGTGGGCCGACGGGCTGGTCGACGAGGTGCGCCGGCTGCTGCCCGAAGGGCTCGCGGGCAGCCTGACCGCGTCGCGGGCGCTCGGCTACCAGCAGGTCCTGGCGTACCTTGACGGTAGGTGCACCGAGCAGCAGGCCCACGACGACACCGTCACCGGGACGCGCCGCTTCGTCCGGCGCCAGCGCTCGTGGCTGCGCCGCGACCCCTCGGTACGCTGGCTCGACGGCGCCGCCCCCGACCTGGTGGAGCAGGCGCTGCGGATGGTGAGGGAGACGCCGTGAAGTTCACCAAGGGGCACGGCACCGGCAACGACTTCGTGATCATCGAGGATCTCGAAGGGACCGTCGAGCTGACGCCCGCCCTGGTCGCCGCCCTGTGCGACCGGCGCTTTGGCATCGGCGGCGACGGCGTGCTGCGGGTGCAGCCCTCGTCGGACCCCGGGGCTGTCTACTTCATGGACTACTGGAACTCCGACGGCTCGCTGTCGGAGATGTGCGGCAACGGCGTCCGCGTCTTCGCGCGCTACCTGCACACCACCGGCCTGGCCGGCGAGGAGATCCCGCTGTCGACGCGCGGCGGCCTGCGCACCGCGTACGTCGAGGGCGACCTGGTCCGGGTCGACATGGCCCCGCCCGCGCTGCTCGGGGAGTCCACCGCCGTGATCGACGGGGTGAGCTATCCCGGGCTGGCGATCTCCATGGGCAACCCGCACCTGGTCTGCGACGTGCCCGCCGAGGTGGCCGCGGCCGTCGACCTGTCCCGTGCCCCGGACACCGACCCGGCCCTGTTCCCGGCCGGGGTCAACGTCGAGTTCTCGGTCAAGCTGGGCGAGGACCACCGGCGCATGCGGGTGTACGAGCGAGGCTCCGGCGAGACCATGTCCTGCGGCACCGGCGCGACCGCCGTCGGCGTGGCCGCCCTGCACACCTCCGGCCGCGACACCGGCACGATCACCGTCGACGTCCCCGGCGGCCGCCTCGAGGTCACCCGCGACGAGCGCACCTCCTGGCTGGCCGGCCCCGCCGTCCTCACGTACACCGGCGAACTGGACCCCACGGCCCTCGTCCGCCGCCCCTGACGCCCGCCCGGCCCTGAGGCCCGGCGTCCCGCCGCGCCGGTCCGCGCTTCCACCTGCCGCGACTCTTTAAGAGTTGCCGATCGGGGCCGGCCCGAGGCCCGGCTCGGGCGGTGGTCAGGACTCCGGGATGGGGGTGGGGTCGGAGTCGAGGAGGGAGGCGGTGGTGGACTGCTGGGCTACGGCGCGGATGGCGGCGGCTACGGCGGGGGCCACGCGGGGGTCGAAGACGCTGGGGACGATGACGCTCGGGTTGAGCTTCTCCTCGCCGACCACGTCGGCGATGGCCATCGCGGCGGCCAGGGCCATCTCCTCGGTGAACTCGCGGGCCTGGGCGTCGAGCATGCCGCGGAACACGCCCGGGAAGGCCAGCACGTTGTTGATCTGGTTGGGCTGGTCGGAGCGGCCGGTGGCGACCACGGCCGCGTGCTTGCGGGCCTCCCGGGGGTCGACCTCCGGGTCGGGGTTGGCCAGCGCGAACACGATCGCGTTCGGGGCCATCCGGGCGATGTCGTCGCCGGTCAGCAGGTTTGGGGCGCTGACGCCGATGAAGACGTCCGCGCCGACGATCGCGCCGGGCAGGTCGCCGGAGTAGCTGTCTTTGTTCGTGTGCTCGACCAGCCACTGCCAGTTCGGGCCGAGGTTGGCCATGTCGCGGTGCAGAGCCCCGCGGCGGTCGTACGCGATGACGTCGCCGACGCCCTGCTTCAGCAGCAGCTTCATGATCGCGGTCCCGGCCGCGCCCGCGCCGGAGACGACGACCTTGACGTCGGCGAGCTTCTTGCCGACCACCCGCAGCGCGTTTGTCAGCGCGGCCAGCACGCAGATCGCGGTGCCGTGCTGGTCGTCGTGGAAGACCGGGATGTCGAGCATCTCGCGCAGCCGGGCCTCGATCTCGAAGCAGCGCGGGGCGGCGATGTCCTCCAGGTTGATGCCGCCGTACACCGGGGCGATCGCCTTGACGATCTTGATGATCTCCTCGGTGTCCTGGGTGTCCAGGCACACCGGCCACGCGTCGACCCCGCCGAAGCGCTTGAACAGGGCCGCCTTGCCCTCCATCACCGGCAGCGCGGCGGCCGGGCCGATGTTGCCCAGGCCGAGCACGGCCGACCCGTCGGTGACGACCGCGACGGTGTTGCGCTTGATGGTCAGGCGGCGGGCGTCCTCGGGGTTGTCGGCGATGGCCTGGCAGACCCGGGCCACCCCCGGGGTGTACGCCCGGGACAGCTCGTCACGCGTCTTCAGGTTGACCTTGGAGGTGACCTCGATCTTGCCGCCCAGGTGCAGCAGGAAGGTGCGGTCGGAGACCTTGCGGACCTCCACGCCCTCCATCGCCTCCAAGGTCTTGACGACCTGGTCGGCGTGGGCGCTGTCGGCGGTGTCGCAGGTGACGTCGGCGACCACGCGCAGGTGGTCGGAGTCGACCACGTCGACCGCGGTGACGATGGCGCCCGCTTCGCCGACGGCCATGGTGAGCCGGCCGATCGCCGAGGAGTCGGCGATCACCGCCACGCGTACGGTGATGGAGTATCCGGCGCTGGGCAGGCGGGTAGTGGGCACGATGTCGCCTTTCGTGGAGTCAGTCGGTTTCATTTTCCCACTCCGTGGGCGGAGTGCCCGCACCGCCTGCTGAACCCCTCGGTAACACCTGACGATGTCCGCCGCGTCGGGCGCGTAACAGAGGTGCGCTCCGGGTACTTCCGTGCCAACCTTGAAGCCGACAGATCGAGAGACGAAGGAGCAGATTTGCCTACTTTCCCCGACATCCTGGTGGCCGAAGAGACCACCGGTGACCTTGAACTCTCGGAGCGGCATTCGCTGCGCCGGGTGGCCGGGCTCTCCACCGAGCTCGCCGACGTCACCGAGGTCGAATACCGGCAGCTGCGGCTGGAACGGGTGGTGCTGGTGGGCGTCTGGACCTCCGGCACCGTCGTGGATGCGGAGAACTCCCTCGCGGAGCTCGCCGCACTCGCGGAGACCGCCGGCTCGCAGGTGCTCGAAGGCCTGATCCAGCGGCGCAGCCAGCCTGACGCCGCGACATTCATCGGCCGCGGCAAGGTGGACGAGCTCAAGGCGGCGGTGGAGTCGACCGGCGCGGACACCGTGATCTGCGACGGCGAGCTGTCCCCGAGCCAGCTGCGCAACCTGGAGCAGAAGATCAAGGTCAAGGTGGTCGACCGGACCGCGCTGATCTTGGACATCTTCGCCCAGCACGCCAAGAGCAAGGAGGGCAAGGCCCAGGTCGAGCTGGCGCAGCTGCAGTACCTGGTGCCGCGCCTGCGAGGCTGGGGCGAGGCCCTGTCGCGGCAGACCGGTGGTTCCGGTCGCGGCGGCGGCGCCGGTGGCGGCGTGGGTCTGCGTGGTCCCGGTGAGACGAAGCTGGAGACCGACCGCAGGCGTATCCGCACCCGGATCGCCAAGCTCAAGCGGGAGATCACCGCGATGAGCGTCATCCGCGACACCAAGCGGGCGGGTCGCCTGCGCAACACGGTGCCGTCGGTGGCCATCGCCGGGTACACCAACGCGGGCAAGTCCAGCCTGCTCAACCGGCTCACCGGAGCCGGGGTGCTGGTCGAGGACGCGCTGTTCGCGACCCTGGACACGGCGACCCGCCGCACCGAGGCGCGCGACGGCCGGGTGTACACCCTGTCGGACACGGTCGGTTTCGTGCGGCACCTGCCGCACCAGCTGGTCGAGGCGTTCCGCTCCACGCTGGAGGAGGTCGGCTACGCCGATCTGGTGGTGCACGTGGTCGACGGGGCTCACCCGGACCCCGAGGAGCAGGTGCGGGCGGTGCGCGAGGTGCTGGCCGAGGTCGGCGCGGACCGGCTGCCCGAGCTGCTGGTGGTCAACAAGGCCGACGCCGCCCCGCAGGAGACGCTGCTGCGGCTCAAGCGGGAGTGGCCCGACGCGGTGTTCGTGTCGGCCCGGTCCGGGCAGGGCATCGAGGAGTTGCGCGACATCATCGAGTCGCGGCTGCCGGTGCCGGCGGTGGAGATCGTCGCCTGCGTCCCGTACGAACGGGGCGATCTGGTGGCGAAGGTCCACCGCAGGGGTGAGGTGCTGGCGTCGGGACACACCGCCGCCGGAACCCAGCTCCGGGCCCGGGTGGATCGGGAGCTGGCCGCTGAGCTGGGCGTTTACTCAATTACTGATAGTGACTGGGTTACCGACGCATCGTGACGTATTAATCGCGTTACACGGGACAGTGCCGAGTCGTGGCAAACTGTCCGGATGCGGTTAACGGGATTCCTGGTGAAGGCAGGTGCGGCCACTTTCGCGGCCGCGCTCGGAGTCGGGCTGCTCAGCGCCCCCGTGGGGGCCGAGCCAAGCCCGGCTCCGAGCGGTGCGGCGGCGGAGGAGAAGGCCGTGCCGGGCAAGAAGGTCTGCACCATCACGGGCCCGTCGACGAACACCCCCGGCCTGACGGAGCTGTCCGGCCTGGTCGCGGTGGGGAATTCCTACTACGCGATCAACGACAGCAACGACGTCAAGTCGAACATGAAGCTGTTCAAGCTCAATGCGGCTTGCAAGGTCACGAACTCGTACAAGTACAACAATGATCCGATCGATCCCGAGGACGTCGCGGTCGGTCCGAACAACGAGATCTGGATCGCCGACACCGGCGACTCCAAGATCAACAACGAGAACTTCACCGTCACCCACGAGCGCCCCCGCGTCGCGTTGTGGAAGTTCGCCGGCGGCAAGATGACCGGCCCGTACCGGCTGTCCTACCCGACCAAGAAGTACGACGCCGAAGCCCTCATCATCGACTCCGAGGGCAAGCCGATCATCGTCACCAAGGACTGGGACTTCACCGCGGCCGAGGGCAAGACCTACCTGTTCGGGCCGACTGGTGACCTGGTCGCGGGTGGTGAGCCGACGCCGATGAAGGAGCTGGGCACGCTCACGCTGCCGCGGACGCAGACCGCCAACCCGATGGGCGGCCTGGGCCGCCGCCAGGTGACCGGTGCGGCCAAGAACGCCGACGGCACCAAGATCGCGCTCCGCACCTACGCCGACGCGTTCGAGTGGGACATCAAGGGCAACGACATCGTCGGCGCGTTGACCAAGGTCAAGCCGCGGGTGACCCACCTGCCCGAGGAGCCGTTCGGCGAGGCCATCACGTACGGCGACGACGGCAGGTTCATCACCGTCTCGGAGACCGAGCAGACCCGCACGGCGACCGCGCCCCCGCAGAAGGCCTCGCTGCTGAGCTACACCCCGTCCGTCGAGGAGTTCCACGAGCAGGCCCCGGAGAAAGGCCCCGAGGGCGGCGGCAAGGCCTGGTACCTCAGCCTCTTCAACGACATCGGCCAGCTGTACATGGCGCTCGCCGGGGTCGGCGTGTTCGGCGTGCTGCTGGTGGTGCTCGGCGTGGTCGGCGTGATCAAGGGCCGCAAGCGCAAGGCCCGCAAGGGCGAGGCGGACGACGACTTCGAGCCCGCGGACAACTCGGCCACCACGATGCTCGCGCCCGTCGGCGGCGGCTACCAGTCCGGCTACTACGCCGAGCAGGGGCAGCCCGGCGGCTACGACCCGGGCTACGGCCAGCAGTACGGCGGCCAGGGCTACGGCCAGCCCGGCGGCTACGACCCGAACTACGGCGGCCAGCAGGTTTACGCGGGCAACGGCTACGAGGGCGGCCAGCAGGGCTACGACCCGGGCTACGGCCAGCAGGGCCAGCCCGGCTACGGCCAGCAGCCCGGTTACGGCCAGCCGGGCTACGGCCAGCAGTACGGCGGCCCCCAGCAGTACCAGGGCCAGCAGTACGGCGGCGACGGCGTCTACCAGCCCGAGCCCGCCTACTACCAGCCCGACGGCGGCTACCCGAACCAGCCGGGCTACGAGCAGTACCGCTGAGCGTGAAACAAAGCGGCCCGCCCCCTCACCGGGGGCGGGCCGCTTCACGTTGCACGGTTCAGACGCGGCGCATCACGAAGACGACCTTGCCGAGGATGACCGCGGCGTCGCCGGGGATCGGGTCGTACGCCGGGTTGCGCGGCATCAGCTGCACGTGGCCGTCGCGCAGCCGGTAGACCTTGACCGTCGCCTCGCCGTCGATCATCGCGGCGACGATGTCGCCGTTCTCGGCGTTGGGCTGCTGGCGCACCACGACCCAGTCGCCGTCGCAGATGGCGGCCTCGATCATCGAGTCGCCCTTGACCTGGAGCGAGAAGAGCGTGCCCTGGCCGACCAGTTCGCGCGGCAGCGGCAGCACCTCCTCGATCGACTCCTCGGCCAGGATCGGCCCGCCGGCGGCGATGCGGCCCAGCAGCGGCACGTACGCCGGCGTGGGCCGGGCCAGCAGGGCGGCGGCCTCCTCGTCGGCGTCGACCGGGGTGCGCACGTCCACCGCGCGGGGGCGCGACGGGTCGCGGCGCAGGAAGCCCTTCCGCTCCAGCTCCTTGAGCTGGTAGGCGACCGACGACGGGGAGACCAGGCCGACGGCTTCGCCGATCTCGCGCACGGTCGGCGGGTAGCCGTGCTGCTCCACCCATTCGCGGATGACCGCGAGGATGCGCTTCTGGCGGCTGCTCAGGTCGGTCGACTGGAGGTCGGCGGGGGAGGCGCTGGTCGCGGAGACCGCGCGCACAGGCCCCGCGCCGGCAGGCGCCGCGGGCGGCCGGCCGGGCCGGGACGCTCGCTCAGTGGGGGACATGTCGGACCTCCGGTGGATAGTGACAGTGGCGGCGACTCTCACCGGACACACTAATGCGACATGATGTCAGTTTCAAACATCTGTACGACTCTGTCGACGGTGTCACGCATGTTTCACGAGTGGGTGACGGTACGTGTTGTTGTCCGCGACACGCCACTCGCAAGGGCGTTTCAACTTGCCTACACGTCGGTTGAGGCATAGGTTCAACCCCAACATATTGTGGTGGCACCGAGCCGACCACCCATAGATTGGGGTAAGAGCCCGATCTGGGGGTATGGCCGTACCCCCGCATCCGCACCCACCCCCGGGCGCCCGCGACGTGGCGGACGCCGGCGGTGCCGTGCCCGGAATGCGGGACGGGACGCCGCCCGAGTGACGACGACGTGGGAGGTGAACAGCGATGCGATGCCCGTACTGCAGGCACCCGGACTCCCGCGTGGTGGACTCCCGGGAAGCCGACGACGGCCAGCTCATCCGCCGCCGCCGGCACTGCCCCGAATGTGGCAAGCGCTTCACCACGGTCGAGGAGTCGGTGCTGGCCGTGGTCAAGCGCAGCGGGGTGACCGAGCCGTTCAGCCGCCTGAAGATCATGGGCGGCGTGCGCAAGGCCTGCCAGGGCCGGCCGGTCGACGAGGACGCCATCGCGCTGCTGGCGCAGCGGGTGGAGGAGGCGGTCCGCGCGCGGGGGGCGGCGGAGGTGCCCAGCGGCGAGGTCGGGCTGGCCATCCTCGGGCCGCTGCGCGACCTGGACGAGGTCGCCTACCTGCGCTTCGCCAGCGTGTATCAGGACTTCCAGTCCGCCGAGGACTTCATCCGGGAGATCGAGGCGCTGCGCGCCGCGGTTAAAACCCGGGCGGTTGGGCAAGAGCCAGCCGAGCCGGCCGCCGACGAGGCCGACAGCGGCTTGCCCGCCGGTCACGTCGCCGGCTGAGTCCCGGCATCAGAACGTGCAGTTGATTGTTGATAAGTGAGAAACCTGAGGGGGCTGCAGATGGGGGAGAACGCCACGGCGAGCGCGAAGCGCACGCGGGCGAACGCCGGAGGTCTGAAGATCGAGCGGGTGTGGACGACCGAGGGCGTCCACCCGTACGACGAGATCACCTGGGAGCGCCGGGACGTCGTCATGACGAACTGGCGCGACGGCTCGATCAATTTCGAGCAGCGCGGGGTGGAGTTCCCCGACTTCTGGAGCGTCAACGCGACCAACATCGTGACGACGAAGTACTTCCGCGGCGCGGTGGACACCCCCGAGCGGGAGTGGAGCCTCAAGCAGCTGGTGGACCGGGTCGCCAAGACCTACCGGGCCGCCGGTGAGAAGCACGGCTACTTCGCCACCCCCGCCGACGCGGAGCTGTTCGAGCACGAGCTGGTCTGGATGCTGGTGCACCAGGTGTTCAGCTTCAACTCGCCGGTCTGGTTCAACGTGGGCACCGCCAGCCCGCAGCAGGTCAGCGCCTGCTTCATCCTGTCCGTGGACGACTCGGTCGACTCCATCATGGACTGGTACAAGGAAGAGGGCCTGATCTTCAAGGGCGGCTCCGGTTCCGGGGTCAACCTCTCCCGCATCCGTGCCAGCAAGGAGCTGCTGTCCTCGGGCGGCACCGCCTCCGGCCCGGTCAGCTTCATGCGCGGCGCCGACGCCTCCGCCGGCACCATCAAGTCCGGCGGCGCGACCCGCCGCGCGGCCAAGATGGTCATCCTCGACGTGGACCACCCGGACATCGAGGAGTTCATCGCGACCAAGGCGCGCGAGGAGGACAAGATCCGCGCGCTGCGCGACGCCGGTTTCGACATGGACCTGGGCGGCCGCGACATCGTCAGCGTGCAGTACCAGAACGCCAACAACTCGGTGCGCGTCTCCGACGAGTTCATGTCCGCGGTCGAGGAGGGCAAGCCCTTCGACCTGCTGGGCCGCCTCGACGGCCGGGTCATCGACACCGTCGACGCCAAGGGCCTGTTCCGCAAGCTGGCCGAGGCCGCCTGGGCCTGCGCCGACCCGGGCATCCAGTACGACGACACCATCAACG
Organism: Catellatospora vulcania; assembly: GCF_009720385.1. GTDB lineage: Bacteria > Actinomycetota > Actinomycetes > Mycobacteriales > Micromonosporaceae > Catellatospora > Catellatospora vulcania. Next base: position 472,242 of record NZ_WARX01000001.1, read on the forward strand.
ACTGGCACACCTGCTCGGAGACCGGCCGCATCACGGCCAGCAACCCGTGCTCGGAGTACCTGCACCTGGACGACACGTCCTGCAACCTGGCGTCGCTGAACCTGCTCAAGTTCCTCGGCACGGACGGCTCGTTCGACGTGGCGCGGTTCTCGAAGTCGGTCGAGTTCGTGATCACCGCGATGGACATTTCCATCTGCTTCGCGGACTTCCCGACCCAGAAGATCACCGAGAACACCCGGGCCTACCGGCAGCTCGGCATCGGCTACGCCAACCTGGGCGCGCTGCTCATGGCGTCGGGCCTGCCGTACGACTCCGAGGGCGGCCGCCAGCTGTCCGCCGCGATCACCGCGCTGATGACCGGTGTCGCCTACCGCCGCTCGGCCGAGCTGGCCGGCGTCGTCGGCGCGTACGACGGCTACGCCCGCAACGTGACCCCGCACCAGCGGGTCATGCGCAAGCACGCCGCCGCCGCGGAAGCCCTCAAGCCGCAGGGTCCGGTCGCGACCCTGGTGGCCAAGGAGGCGCAGAAGCAGTGGAAGGCCGGCAACGCCCTCGGTGAGAAGCAGGGCTGGCGCAACTCCCAGGCCAGCGTGCTCGCTCCCACCGGCACCATCGGCTTCATGATGGACTGCGACACCACCGGCGTGGAGCCGGACCTGGCGCTGGTCAAGTTCAAGAAGCTGGTCGGCGGCGGCTCGATGCAGATCGTCAACCAGACCGTGCCGCGCGCCCTGCGCAACCTGGGCTACCAGGAGGAGCAGGTCGAGGCGATCACCGAGTTCATCGCCGAGCACGGCCACGTCGTCGACGCCCCCGGCCTCAAGCCGGAGCACTACGCGGTCTTCGACTGCGCGATGGGCGAGCGCTCGATCGCGCCCATGGGCCACGTGCTGATGATGGCCGCGGTGCAGCCGTTCATCTCCGGTGCGATCAGCAAGACCGTCAACATGCCGGAGTCGGCGACGGTCGAAGAGGTCGAGCAGATGTACTTCGACGGCTGGCGCCTGGGCCTCAAGGCCCTGGCCATCTACCGGGACAACTGCAAGGTCGGCCAGCCGCTGTCGGTCTCCAAGAAGGACAAGGAGCCCGCCGCGGCCGTCGCCCCGGTGGCCGCCCCCGTGGTGGAGAAGGTCATCGAGTACCGCCCGGTGCGCAAGCGCCTGCCGAAGAAGCGCCCGTCGCAGACGGTCTCCTTCACCGTCGGCGAGGCCGAGGGCTACCTGACCGCGTCGTCGTACCCCGACGACGGCCTCGGTGAGGTCTTCCTGAAGCTGGGCAAGCAGGGCTCGACCCTGGCCGGTGTCATGGACGCGTTCTCGATCGCCGTCTCCGTCGCGCTGCAGTACGGCGTGCCGCTGCAGACGTACGTCGAGAAGTTCATGAACATGAAGTTCGAGCCCGCCGGCATGACCGACGACCCGGACATCCGCCTGTCGAACTCGGTGATGGACTACATCTTCCGCCGCCTCGCGCTGGACTTCCTGCCCTACGAGCAGCGGGCCGAGCTGGGCGTCTTCACCGCCGCCGAGCGCGCAGCCCGGCTGCGGGCCGAGGAGGAGGGCGTGGAGTGGGTGCCGCAGGCAGCCACCACCAGCGCCGCCCCGTCGGCGGTCGTCCCGGCCGCGCCGGTGCGGGTCGGCTCCTCGACCGAGGTGCTGGAGTCCATCACGGGCAAGGCGTCCGACGCGCCGCTGTGCTACACGTGCGGCACCAAGATGCGTCCCGCGGGCAGCTGCTACGTCTGCGAGGGCTGCGGCTCCACCAGCGGCTGCAGCTGAGCATCGCCGCCGGGGTGCGCCCCCGGTGACGTGACGAGAGAACGGGATCGGGCCCTGCGCCCGGTCCCGTTCCCCGTTGGCGGGGTCGCGGCGTCGGTCCACCGGTCATAGGGTCGGTGGATGCCGACCATCCCCCAGATTCCCGGCGCGGTGCTGATCGTGCAGGGTGACGCCGTGGTTGCGGACGTGACCAGCCCCGGCGTCACCGCGCGCACCCGGTTCCAGATCGCGTCGGTGAGCAAGCAGTTCACCGCCGCGGCCGTGCTGCTGCAGTCCCAGCGCGGGCTGCTGGGCCTGGACGACCCCGTCGGCCGGTGGATCGACGGCTGCCCTTCGTCGTGGCAGGACATCACGCTGCACCACCTGATGGCGCACTCGTCGGGGCTGGGGCACTGGGACGAGTACCCGATGATCGACCTGTGCCGGCGGGTGGAGCCGGACGATCTGCTGAAGACGTTCCACGAGGTGCCGCCGCTGTTCGCGCCCGGTGCCGGCTGGCACTACAGCAGCCCGGCATACGTGCTGCTCGCGCACGTCGTGGAGCGGGTCGCCGACCTGCCTTACCGGGAGGTGCTGGAGCGTGAGATCTTCGCGCCGCTGGGGCTCGCGGACACCTTCGCCGGGGAGCCGGGCGATCGGGCGAACCTCGCCGTCGGGCTCGGCGAGGACGGTCTGCCGGTGCCGTCGTACGAGCTGGACGTGGTGGCGATGGGGGCCGGGGACCTGTGGTCCACCACCGGCGACCTGGTCCGCTGGATCGACGGGCTGCGGGCCGGGCGGCTCCTGGACGAGCACCACCTCGGCCTGATGCTCTCAGTACAGGCCTCGACCGGCGGCGGCCCGGACGCGAGCGGGTACGGCTACGGCTGGTTCATCGGCGCCGTCAACGGCCGGTCATGGTTTCAGCATTCGGGCGGCAACGCCGGCTTCCGCACCTTCGACGCCTGCCTACCCGCCTCGAACCACCGCATCGTGGTCCTCAGCAACACCGAAGCGACCACCGGCGCCGTCCTGAACACCCTGCTGACCGCCACCCTCGCCTGACCCACACCCCGGCGGTGGTTGGCCGGGTCAGGCCAGCCAGGTCGCGGCATCGTGGGCGAAGTGGACTCGCTGCGGGTCGAGGTCGGCCAGGCGGTCCAGCCAGGGGTGGTACGGCGGGAGCGGGTCGGCGGCCCCGTCAGCGGCGGCGCGGCGGGCGAGCTGTGCGCAGCTGAAGTCGGTGGCCAGGTCGTAGGCCTGCCCGGCCAGCACGGTCGTGACGCCGTCCGGCCCGCGTACCACCAGGCTTTGATGCCCGGCGGTGTGGCCGGGGGTGGGGACGATCAGCACGCCGGGGCTGATCTCGGCCTCGCCGTCGAGTTCCCGGTAGTCGACGCCGGGGAAGTCGACCAGGTGGTCGAAGGTGTAGTTCCCGGCCCGCGCGGTCGCCAGCTCGGTCCGCTGGGTGAAGACGGGGCGGCCGGGCAGCAGCGGGTTGCCGCCGCAGTGGTCGAAGTGCAGGTGGCAGTTGACGACCAGGGCGATGTCGTCGAGGCGTACGCCCGCGTCGGCCAGCGCCTGCGGGAGCGGGCGGCGGTGCGGCCGGTAGTGGGCCTCGGTCTCGTCGTCGCCACGGCCCATGCCGGTGTCGAACAGGATCAGCCCGTCCGCGCTGTCCACCAGGTACGCCAGGGCCGCCTCGACCCTCGGATGTGGACCGCCCGCCTCCTCGGCGGGCCGGATGAAGTAGCCGAGATCGAGTCTGCGCACCGCGTTGTCGCCCGCCATCACGCCATCCTGGCACTGATCCAACCTGCCGGCTGCGCAGAGCCACGCAGTCGCACCGGAGCGCGGACAGGGCAACGGCGTCCGCGCTCCGGTGCGCGCCTGCGGTCGGCCCTGGCCTCAGATCCCCATCGCGTCGGCGATGCGCAGGTGCGGGCGGGCCTCGTCGTGGCGGCTCTGCCGCTGCAGGCAGCGGCCCAGCATGAGGTGGGCGTAGTGCTCGGCGGGGTCGTGGTCGAGCACCTTGCGCAGCTCGTCCTCGGCCTTGTGCAGCTGGGCCGAGTGGTAGTAGGCGCGCGCCAGCAGCAGCCGGGGCGCCACGTCGTCCGGGGCTTCGTCCACCACCGGTCCCAGGATCTGGGCGGCGGTGATGTAGTCGCCGTAGTCGAAGAACAGCCTTCCGCGCTCGTACTCCTCCAGGATTCCCACGCATCGGACAACTCGCTGGATGGGCTGCGCATTCCCTGGCTAGCATCGCGGCCATGGCTCACTCGATCATCTCCCCGCCGGTCGCCTGAGGCGGACGGCGTCGCACCACTGACGTGACGGCACAGCCGCGCGTCCGGTGGCCCGTCCGCGTACGCGGAATCGTCGGCCATCGAGCAGTGGAGACAGGAAGAGATGGAGTCCATTTCCGGGCTCGCGCCGTCGCGCGCGGGCCGGACCGCGTCGTACGGGCGCGGCATGTTCTACGTGGCGGTCGCGGCGACCGCCTGGGGCACCGGCGGCGCGGTCGCCGCGGTCCTCTACCGCACCAGCGGCCTCGGGCCGGTCGCGGTGTCCTTCTGGCGGCTGGTGCTCGGCATCGCCGTGCTGGTCGGCCTGCACCTGGCCATGGGTGAGCGGTTCGGGGCGCGGCGGCGGGACGCGCTGGTGCTCGGCGTCGGGCTGGCCGTCTACCAGACGGCTTACTACGGCTCGATCGCGTACGCCGGGCTGGCCGTCGGAACCGTGGTCACGCTCGGGGCCTGCCCCGTGGTGATCGCGCTCGCGGCGCGCTGGGTGCTCGGCGAGGGGCTGCCCGCGGGCCGGGCCGCCGCGGTGGCGGTGGGGCTGGCCGGGCTGGTGCTGCTGGTGGGAGGTGGCGGGCCCGAGGGGGCCGCGCCGGTGCTGGGGGTGCTGTTCGGGCTGCTCTCGGCCGCCGGGTACGCCGTGGTGACGATCTACTCGCGGCGGGTCGGTGGTGATCTGTCGGGGGCGACGGTCGGGTCGTTCGCGGTGGCGGCGGGCTGCCTGCTGCCGATCGCGGCGGTCGAGGGCTTGCTGCCGTCGGTTGCCGGCACGGGTGCGCTGTCGGCGGGCGGGCTCGCAGGGACGGCGAGCTGGCTGCTGTACCTCGGGGCAGTGCCCACTGCGCTGGCGTACCGGCTGTTCTTCGCGGGGGTGGCCATGGTTCCGGCCACGGTCACAGCGGTGGTGACGCTGGTGGAGCCGGTAGCGGGGGTGCTGATCGCGGTCGGGCTGCTGGGCGAGCGGATCACGCCGGCGGCAGCGGTAGGGGCCGCGTTGATGCTGGCGGCGGTCGCCGGCCTGGCCCGCACCGGCTAGCCCCCGGCCGTCCGTCCCCGGTCGGGCTTGCGCCCCGGCCGTCCTGGCTCTGGTCGGCTGGTCATGATCGCTGTTTCGTGACAGAAAGTGGGGTCGGACCTCAGATCATGACCTGAAACAGCGATCATGACGCCGCTGGCCCGCGGCCACGACCGAACCAGGGTTAGGAAGGGCACCTTATACAACGCGGAGCGTTAAGAAGGTGCCCTTCCTTCGGCCTAGGGGCGGGTTCGGGCGGGGCGGGGTGAGGCGGTTACTGGTCGACGGTGGCCATGCCGGATTCGGCGTAGCGCTCGCCCGCGACGGCGCCGGGTGGGACGGCCGCCGTGAGGCGTCCGAGCTGGTCGGCGGTGAGCGCCAGGTCGGCGGCGGCGGTGTTCTCCTCCAGGTAGGAGACACGTTTGGTGCCGGGGATCGGCAGTACGTCGTCGCCTTGGGCGAGCAGCCAGGCCAGCGCGGCTTGCGCCGGTGTCGCGCCGAGTTCGTCGGCGACCTCGCGGACGGCCTGCACCAGCGCCATGTTGTGGGCGAAGTTCTCCTCTGCGAAGCGCGGCACGGTGCGCCGGAAGTCGTCGTCGGCCAGGTCCGCCGGGGACGTGATCTTGCCGGTGAGCCAGCCGCGGCCGACGGGGGAGTACGCCACCAGCCCCACTCCGAGTTCACGGCAGGTCGCCAGCATCTCGTCCTCGACGAACCGGGTGAACAGCGAGTACTCCATCTGCACCGCGGTGATCGGAAACACGGCGTGCGCGGCCCGCAGCGTCGCGGGGCTGACCTCGGACAGCCCGATGAAGCGCACCTTGCCCTGCTTGACGAAGTCGGCCATGGCCGCGACGGTGTCCTCGATCGGCACGTCGGGGCTGCGCCGGTGCATGTAGTACAGGTCGATGCGGTCGGTGCGCAGGCGGCGCAGCGAGTCCTCCAGCGCTTCGCGGGCCCACTGCGGGGACGAGTCGACCCAGCGCCGGACCAGGTTGCCCTGCGCGTCGACCTCGCCGCGGTTGGCGAACTTGGTGGCCAGCACGTACTCGTCGCGCCGGTCGCCGATGACCCGGCCGATCAGTTCCTCGTTGTGGCCGAAGCCGTACATGTCGGCGGTGTCGAAGTGGGTCACCCCGATGTCGAGGGCGCGCCGCAGCGTCGCGGCCGACCCTTCGTCGTCGCGCTGCCCGTAGGCGAAGCTCATCCCCATGCAGCCGAGGCCGATGGCGCTGACCTCGGGTCCGTTGCTGCCGATGCGTCGCATAGCGGTCATGGCTCCATCTTCTCCCCGGACGGGCGAGCGCGCCCACGCGGCGGCGGATGCCGTCGTGGCGTCCGGAGCCTGACACCGACGGGTCCGGATGACGGGGTGCGCCGTTACGATGCGCTGACCCCGAGTGCCAGGAGCCCCCATGTCTTATCCGCCCCCGTCCCCGGACCAGCAGCCCGGCTACCCGCAGCAGCCCGGTTATCCCGCTCAGCCCGGCTACCCCGCCCAGCCGGGTTACCCGGCACAGCCTCAGCCCGGATATCCGGCCCAGGCCGGTTACCCGGCGCAGCCGGGATATCCCGGGCAGCCCGTGCCGCCGGCCCCTAAGAAGTCGCGGGCGGGCCTGTGGATCGGCATCGCGCTCGGCGTGCTCCTGCTCTGCTGCGGTGGCAGCCTCGGCGCGTGGTGGCTGCTCAAGGACACCGCCGACCAGATCGAGCAGGGTGTGGAGGGCGTGCTCGCCTCGGCCAGCGCGCAGGCCGCCGCGAAGAAGATCACCGTGGTGGCGCCCGCGTCCCTCGCCGGCCGCGCGAAGTCGACCGATCCGCAGCTCGAAGCGCTGACCGACACGATGAAGGGCAGCTTCGAGACCATGCTGCCGTCGTCGACGGCCGCGGTGGCGGCGTTCTACGGCGACCAGGCCAAGCAGGACCTGGTGATGATCTTCGCGGCGGCGGCGCGCATCACCGACCCCGGCAGGGAGATCGACGCCGCGTTCACCGGCATGGGCACGTCGGGCGTCAAGGCCACCGGGATCGTCCCGGTCGACGCGGGCCCGCTGGGCGGCGAGGCCAAGTGCGGCAGCGCCAAGACCGAGTCGGTGCCGCTGGTGGTCTGCGCCTGGGCCGACAACGGCAGCCTGGGCATGGTGGTCTGGTACTTCAAGACCGTCGACGAGGTCAAGGCCGAGTTCATCCAGGTCCGCGGCCAGATCGAGCAGGTGGGCTGACCATCGGCGTTTGACGGGGGCGGGCGGGTCCCGTCCCCGTCAAACGTTCTGCCACAGCCCGACCGTGTTGCCCTCGCTGTCGGCGATGTACGCGGTGAAGCCCATCGTGCCCACGGCCCGGCGTTCCTGGAGCACCCGGCCGCCGCACGAGACGATCTTCGCCAGCGCGGTGTCGACGTCCTCGACCTCGACCGTGATGACCGGGCCGGTCACCGGCGCTTCGCGCCGGGTCATGCCGCCGTTGACGGCCCCCGGTTCGGCGGGGTTGCCGCGATCGTCGGTGGCGACGGTGCGCACCCAGACGTAGTCGATCTCCGGCATGGCGTCGAGCTGCCAGCCGAAGGCATCGGTGTAGAAGGCGCGGGCCCGTTCGAGGTCGTCCGCCGGAAGCTCGAAATGCACCACTTTTCCCGTCATGGCACCAGGCTAGGCACCGCACCCGAACGTGAGCGGACTTTCGGCGTACCCCGGCAGCGGCTAGTTTGGTCCGGTGCGGACGACGGTGATGGCGCTGATGGCGAGCGGAACGCTGCTGGCCGGCTGCTCCGGCGCCGGGGCGTCGGCGCACGAGCCGCCGGCGGACGCGACGCCGCGGGTGGTGTCGCCCAGCCCGCCGACGCCGACCGGCGCGTGCCTGCTGCTGGACTTCACTCGCATCGAGCAGCGGCTGCACGTGCCGATGGCGGTCGCCGGCGCGGCCAACCACCAGAAGACCAGCACGTGCGTGGCCCGGCCGACCGAGGCGGCGCTGCCGGAGCTGAGCGTCTCGGTGACGCCGACCAAGGCCGACGTCGCCGTGTTCAAGGACGCGATGCTGCCCGACGGCGCGAAGGCCGTGTCGGCCCTGGGCAAGGTCGCCTACTCGCAGGTCAAACCCGCCGCCAAGGGCCGTGGCCCGTACGCGGAGGTCGGCTGGCTGGCCGGCAACGCCCGACTGCTGGTGCTCAAGGTCACCCTGCCCGAGGGCGGCGACGCCGCGGCGCTGCTGCCCGACGTCGTCGAGCTGGCCAGGGACATCGACCGCGCCGGAGTCTGAACCACTCGCCGGAGTCTGCACCACTCCCGAACGAGCGAAGCCCCGCCCGGTCGCCGCGGCAGCGGTTCGGGCAGGGCTTCGGGTCGAGCCGGGTGGTTCAGCGGCCGGAGACGAACACCCGCGAGGCGACCTCGCGGGGCAGGCGGACGGGCTCGCCGCCGTGGTCGATGGAGACGCCATCGCGCTCCTGGGCGACGGTGACCGTCGCGCCCGGGTCGACGCCGGCGGCGTGCAGCTGGCGCAGCACCTCGGAGTCGGTCTGCACGCTCTCGCAGATCCGGCGGACCACGACCTGGCCGGTGAGCCCGGGGAAGGCGAGGTTGCGCTCGGGGGCGTCGCCACCGTCGGTGTCACGGGGCTTGATGTCCAGCGCGTCCAGGCCGGGGATGGGGTTGCCGTACGGCGACCGGGTCGGCCGGTTGAGCAGGTCGTACACCCGCTTCTCCACGGCGTCGCTCATCACGTGCTCCCAGCGGCAGGCCTCCTCGTGGGCCTCCTCGTAGGGCATGCCGATGACATTGACCAGGAGCAGCTCGGCGAGGCGGTGCTTGCGCATGACGGCGACGGCGTGCGCCCGGCCCGCCTCGGACAGCTGCAGGTGGCGGTCGGTCTCCACGACGGTCAGCAGGCCGTCGCGCTCCATGCGGGCCACGGTCTGGCTGACCGTCGGGCCGCTCTGGTGCAGGCGCTCGGCGATGCGGGCGCGCAGCGGGGGCACGCCCTCCTCCTCGAGTTCGAGGATGGTGCGCAGATACATCTCGGTGGTGTCAATGAGGTCGGACATGAACGGGTCCTCTCCAAGTCGCTGGCTGCGATTCTATTGCGTGTCACCGCAGCGACACCCGTCGGTGTAGGTCGGTTGATCAACCTGTGGCCGCACCGCTCATGGCAGTTCGGGCAGGCCCGCGTCGTTCAGCGGCCAGAACGGGTTGTATGCCACCTCCCAGGCATGTCCGTCTGGATCGGCGAAGTAGCCCGAATAGCCGCCCCACTCCACCTTCTGGGCGGGTTTCAGCAGTGTCGCACCGGCCGCCACCGCCGTTGCGAGCGCCTCGTCCACCTCCGGCTCGGCACCGAGACACACCGCACACGTGACGTTGCGGAACCCCGCCGGCTCGTGCGCCGGCTGCAGCGCGTCCGCGGCCAGCTCCGCGCTCGGGTAGAGGGCCAGCAGCGCGCCGGCGGTGTGGAAGAAGCTGATGTCGGGCTGCGAGCGCGCCGACAGCCGCCAGCCCAGCGCCTGGTAGAAGGCGGTGGAACGGGGCAGGTCGGTGACGCCGAGGGTGACCAGGCTGAGGCGGCCGGGAAAAGTCATGGCGGGAAGTCTCGCAGCCGGGTGGGACAGTGCGCTACGACACAGAACGCCCATGGTGTTGACTGGCGAATGTGCGTAATCCACTGATCACCGTGGCGGAGCTGGCCGACCGGCTCCGTTCGGAGCAGCCCACGACCGTGCTCGACGTGCGGTGGCGGCTGTCCGGCCCGCCCGGCCGCGACGACTACTACGCAGGCCACCTGCCCGGAGCGGTCTTCGTCGACCTGGACCGCGACCTGTGCGGCCCGCCCGGTCCCGGGGGCCGCCACCCGCTGCCGCACCCGGAGGCGCTGGAGGGCGCGCTGCGCGCCGCGGGCGTACGCGAGGGGCGGCCCGTCGTGGTCTACGACGCCGGAGACGGCATGGCCGCGGCCCGCGCCTGGTGGACGCTGCGCTGGGCCGGGCACGCCGACGTACGCGTGCTCGACGGCGGGTTCGCCGCCTGGACCGCCGCCGGCGGCGAGGTGACCGACAAGCCGGTCGACGTGGTCCGGGGCGACGTCACCGTGGTGCCGGGCGGCATGCCGGTGCTCGACGCGGCCGGGGCTGCCGCGCTCGCCGCCGACGGGGTGCTGCTGGACGCGCGGGTGGCCCCGCGGTTCCGGGGCGAGACCGAGCCGATCGACGCGGTCGCCGGGCACATCCCGGGCGCCCGCAACCTGCCCTACGGCGAGCTGGTCGACGCCGACGGCACGCTGCGCGCCGACCTGCCCGCCGTCTTCGCCGACCTCGGTGACGCACCGGTCGGGGCGTACTGCGGCTCCGGGGTGACCGCGGCACACACCGTGCTGGCCCTGCACGCCGCGGGCCGCACCGACGCCGCCCTGTACGTCGGCTCCTGGAGCCACTGGATCACGGACCCGTCCCGGCCGGTCGGCCGCGGATGACGGGCCGAGCCGAGACGGCGCGGGTGGCCCGGATCGCGTCGACCGCTCGCGAGGCAGGCCGCGGAGGGCAGGCATGACGGCGACGGTGGTGTGGAGTGACGCGCTGCTCGCCTACGACCTGGGCGACCATCCGCTGAACCCGGTGCGGGTCGAGCTGACCATGGCGCTCGCCCGCGAGCTGGGCGTGCTCGACCGGCCCGGAGTGGAGCTGGTCGCGCCGGAGCCGGCCACCGAGGCCGAGCTGCTGCGCGTGCACCGCCGGGACTATCTGGACGCGGTCCGGGCCGCGCCGGACGACCCGTTCTTCCGCGGGTACGGCCTCAACACCCCGGACAACCCCGTCTTCGACCACATGCACGAGTCGTCGGCGCTGGTCTGCGGCGCGACGCTGGCCGCGGCGCGGGCCGTGTGGTCGGGCCGGGCCACCCGCGCGGTGAACGTGTCCGGCGGCCTGCACCACGCGATGCCGGCCCGGGCGGCCGGGTTCTGCGTGTACGACGACCCGGCCGTCGCCATCGCCGACCTGCTGGCCCAGGGCGCGGAGCGGATCGCGTACATCGACATCGACGTGCACCACGGCGACGGCGTGCAGGAGATCTTCTACGACGACCCGCGGGTGCTCACGGTGAGCCTGCACGAGGGCCCGCTGACGCTGTTCCCCGGCACCGGATACGTCGAGGAGACCGGCGGGCCGCACGCCGAGGGCGCCGCGGTGAACGTGCCGCTGCCGCCCGGCACCGGGGACAGGGGCTGGCTGCGTGCCTTCCACGCGGTGGTGCCGTCGGTGGTGCGGGCGTTCCGGCCGCAGCTGATCGTGTTGCAGGCCGGAGCGGACACGCACCGGCTGGACCCGCTGGCCAACCTCCGGCTGACCGTCGACGGGCAGCGGGCGGCCCAGCTCGCCGTGCGCGCGCTCGCCGACGAGGTGTGCGAGGGCCGGCTGGTGGCCACCGGCGGCGGCGGGTACGCCCTGGTCGAGGTGGTGCCGCGGACCTGGACCCACCTGCTGGCGATGATCACCGGTGAGCCGCTGGACCCGGCCACCCCACTGCCGGAGTCGTGGCGGGAACTCGCCGCCGCACGGGTGCCGGGGCGGATGGTCCCGACCAGCCTCACCGACGGCGGGGACACCGACTACCAGCCGTGGCAGCCCGAAGCGGACGGCGACCAGCTCGACCGCGCGATCATGGCGGCGCGCCGGGCGGTCTTCCCGCTGCACGGGCTCGACCCGCACGACCCGCGGGACTGAGCCGTGTCCGGCGCGGATGTGCTGCTGTCCGACGGCACCACGGTCCACCTGCGGCAGATCACGCCGCAGGACGCCGACGCGGTGGTGGCGATGCACTCGCGCTTCTCCGAGCGCACCCGCTACCTGCGCTACTTCTCGCCGTACCCCCGGATTCCGGCCCGGGACCTGCACCGGTTCGTCAACGTCGACCACCGCGACCGGGAGGCGTTCGTGGTCGCCGCAGGCGAGCGGCTGGTCGCGGTGGGCCGCTACGAGCGGCTCGGCGAGCAGTCGGTCGAGGCCGAGGTCGCGTTCGTGGTCGAGGACGCCTACCAGGGCCGCGGCGTCGGCTCGGTGCTGCTGGAGCATCTGGCCGCCGCGGCCGCCGAGGCGGGGGTCACCCGGTTCGTCGCCGAGGTGCTCCCCGAGAACGGCGCGATGCTGCGGGTCTTCACCGACGCCGGGTACGAGGTGAACCGGCGCTACGCCGACGGTGTGGTGATGCTGACCTTCCCGGTCGCGCCGACCGAGCGCTCCCGCGCCGTGCAGGCCGACCGCGAGCAGCGCACCGAGGCCCGTTCGGTGGCCCGCCTGCTGCGCCCGCGTGCCGTGGCCGTCTACGGCGCGAGCGCGTCCGGCCACGGCGTCGGCGCGGCCGTGCTGGCCCACCTGCGTGCCTCGGGCTTCACCGGGCCGGTGCACCACGTGCACCCGGACGGACCGCTGCGCTCGCTGGCCGACCTGGCGCCGGCGCCCGCGCCCGCGCCCGCGCCCGCTGCGCCGCATCCCGGCGAGCCGGGATCGGGCCTGCCGCATCGTGGCGAGGAGGAGGCCGGAGCCGCGATCGATCTCGCGGTCGTGGCGACGCCGCCCGCGGCGCTGCCGGACGTGCTGGCCGACGCGGCCGCGGCGGGGGTGCACGGGCTGCTCGTGCTGACCGAGATGGACCCGGCGCAGCGGCGCGAGCTGCTGCGGGCCGCCCGGGTCGCCGGCATGCGGGTGATCGGTCCGGGCAGCCTCGGCATCGCCGACCACGCGGTGGGCCTCAACGCCACGCTCGTGCCGCGGCTGCCCGGCCCCGGCCGGGTGAGCCTGTTCTGCCACTCCGGCACGCTGGGCCTGCTCCTGCTGGCCGAGGCCGAACGCCGCGGGCTGGGCATGAGCGGCTTCGTCAGCGCCGGCCGCCGGGCCGACGTGTCCGGCAACGACCTGCTCCAGTTCTGGGCCGACGACCCGCACACCGACGTCGTCGCGATGTACCTGGAGTCCTTCGGCAACCCGCGCAAGTTCGCCCGCATCGTGCGTACCGCCGGGCGGCACAAGCCGATCGTGATGCTGGCCGGGCACACCGGCCACGGCGGCTCCGCCCTGGACGACGCCGCGATGCAGGCGCTGCGGGCCCACTCCGGCGTGATCGAGGTGGGCACCGTCGGCGAGCTGTTCGACGTGGCGACGCTGCTGGCGGCCCAGCCCCTGCCGGCCGGCGACCGGATCGGCGTGGTCAGCAACGCGTTCGCGCTGTCGGCGCTGGCCTCGGCGGAGATCCGGGCGGCGGGGCTGCGCGTCGGCCGGGCTGGTGCGGTCGGTCCGGCGGCCAAGCCGGACGAGTTCGCCGCCGCGGTGTACGACGCGCTGCACAGCGACGACACCGACGCGGTGATCGTGGTGGTCGCGCCGCCGCTGCCCACCGGACCGCTCGCCGCCGACCAGAGCGCGGAGACGGCGCTGCTGGGCCCGTACGCCGACGCGCTGGCCGAGGCCGTGCGGGACGCGGACAAGCCGGTGCTGGCCAGCTTCCTCGCCGGGCGGGGACCGGCGCAGGTGCCGTCCTACCGTTCGATCGAGGAGGCGGTGCGCGCGCTCGCGCAGGTGACCCGGCGCGCCGCCTGGCTGCGCGCGCCCGCCGGTGCGCTGCCGCCCACGCCGCCCGGGGCCGACCCCAACGCGTCCGACCTGGACACACTGCTCACCTCGTACGGCATCGGCGTCGTGCCGAGCACCCGCGCGGCCGGGCCGGAGCAGGTCGCCGCCGCGGCGGTCGGCTACGGCGGCGCGGTGGCGCTGAAGGTGGCCGACCGGCCCAACCGCATCGACCTGGGCGCGGTACGCCTCAACGTGGGCGGCCCGGACGAGGCCCGCCGGGCCTACGCCGACCTGGAGCAGCTGTTCGGCGCGGGGGTCGAGGTGCTGGTGCAGCCGATGGTCGCGCCCGGGGTGGCCTGCGTGGTCGAGGTCGTCGACGATCCGGCGTTCGGACCGGTGGTCGGGTTCGGGCTGGCCGGGCCGGTCACCGAACTGGTCGGCGACCGCGCCTGGCGGGCCGCCCCGCTCACCGACACCGACGCCGCCGCCCTGGTGCGCGCCCCGAAGGCGGCCCCGCTGCTGGCCGCCGCCGACGCCGCGGCGCTGGCCGCGCTGCTGGTCCGCATCGGCCAGCTGGCCGCCGACACCGCCCGCCTGCGCCACCTCGTCCTCAACCCGATCCTGGTGCACACCACCGGTGTCAGCGTCCTGCACGCCCTCGCCGACCTCACCGACCCCACCCCCCGCCCCGACACCGGCCCCCGCCAGCTCCGCTGACCCGGACGAAGGAAGGGCGCCTTCTTGTCGCTCCGCGTGCAAGAAGGCGCCCTTCACCACATTTGCTGAGTGCTGAGCAGGACCGGGCCGCCGCTGCGGCTCGCGAACGGAGGCGCGGACCGGCGCTCCCCGTGCAGCGCCGGCCCGCCCGGATCATGGCGTCGGCCCGACCGGGTCCGGCGTCCCCGCGGTGGGGACCGGTGTCTGGCAGGTCGGCGGGTTGAGCCGGTCGCACCCCGGCGGGAGCAGGTCGGTGAACGTCGTCGTGGCCAGCAGGGCGCCTGCGGCGTCGTACGCCCGCACGGTCAACGTGGTCTGCGGCGGCGCCGGCCGCCAGCCGACCCCGTCGACCAGGGGGATGTCGACGACCTGCCCGCCCTGGACGGACTCGGCCCGCACCGCCCCCGGCGGCGCGATGACCTGCAGCCGGGTGTTGTCCTGCGCCGTGTAGCTCGGCAGCCGCATCACGATCAGCGCCCGCGCCGGGTCGCCGGCGAACCCGGAGCCCGTCAGGTGGTCACGCCACATGCCGTCACCGTCGACGACCCCGGTGAAGTAGGGGCCGCCGCCGTCCGCCGTGACCACCTGCACGGTGACGGCCCGCACCAGCCCGCCGGCCGCTCCGGGCGCCGGCACCTCGTCACTCCACAGCACCCGCAGCACGGCGCCCGTGTCCCGGAGCTGGGTCAGGCTCGTGAGGGAGCTGGCCACCTGCCCGGCAACCTCGGGCATGGGGGTGCCGCGGCCGCCGTACGGGGCAGGGTCGACCGCCACCGGCCCGGCCTTCACCGGGTACGTCTGGACCTCGCGCAACACCTTGTCACCGAGCCGGACCCGGAACCGCTGGATCCTGGTGACGTTCGCGACGGCCAGGTAGCCGTCCGGCACCGCGATCGCGGTCCAGGTCCGGGTGACGCCGGTGGACGACCACTGCGCCTGCCCCTCCTCGTAGACCGCCCCGACCGGGCCGAGCAGGAGGAAACCGACCTCGTCGTCCGGCCCGGGGCCGATGGCGAAGGTGGCTTCTTCGGCCGCCTCCAGCGCGCCGGACCCGGCCTGGGCCAGGTGCGCGGGAGGCTCGTCCTGGTGCCCGAAGAACATGGCCTTGAGCGGCCAGCCGTCCAGGCCCGCGGTGAGCACGTAGCGCCGGGAGCCGATGTCACCGGCGAACAGCACCTTGACGCGGTCCGGGTCGGTCGGCATGTACGGACCGTTGGCCGGATCGCCGCGCTCCGCGCCGACCTCGTCCGCCGTGCGCCGCCGCATCGCCTCCAGGAACGCCTCGTCGCCGGCCAGGCTGCCGCGGGTGGGCGAGTTCAGCAGCGGCAGCAGCTCGGCCGGTGGCGGTGTGGCCAGCTGGTGCGGGCCGGCCGGCGACCTGGTCAGCAGCCAGGCCGCTGGCGCGACGACCAGGAGCACGGAGACCACCGCCAAGGTCGACACCAGATTCCGCCGGCGTCGCCGGTGCAGGACCACCACCCGGGTGTACGGGTAGGGTCGCGGCGTGATGTCGTCGGCGTGCCGGTCCAGGACGGCGCGGAGTTCGTCGATCATGTCAGTTCTCCCCGTTCGCAGCAGCCATCGAGGGGGCGGGCACCAGCTCGCGCAGCCGGTCCAGGCCGCGGGAGGCGTGGCTCTTCACCGTGCCCACGCTGACGCCCAGGATCTGCGCGGTCTCCTGCTCGGAGCGGTCCTCCCAGTAGCGCAGCACCAGCACGGCCCGCATCCGCACCGGCAGCCGCCGCAGCGCGGTCCACAGCTCGTCGCGATCCTCGATCGCGGGATCGTGCCGGGGCCGGTCCGGCAGCACCGCGGTGACGATCTCCCGGATCGGCCGCCGCCAGACGTTGGCGAGCTGGTTCACCATGACCCGGCGCAGGTACGCCTCCGGGTGGTCCATCCGCCGCCACTTCGGCAGCGCCGCGGCGAGCGCACTCTGCAGCAGGTCCTCCGCCCGGTCGCGGGAACCGCAGAGCAGGTACGCCGTGCGTAGCAGCGCGCTGTAACGCTGCTCCACGAACGCCTGGAAGTCGTCGTCGGGCATCGGGCCGGTCCCCCCTCGTGTGTCCACCCCACCGAACACGCGACCGTCCGAAAAGGTTGAGCCGGACGCGACACAGCCCCGGCCGACCGGCCGGGGCTATGCGTTGAACCGTTGAAAGACCAGGTCAGGCGGCGTACACCGAAAGCCGCTCGGCGCGCTCGCCGCTGCGCAGCTTCAGCAGCGTGGTCTTCTCGATCTGCCGGATGCGCTCGCGGGACAGGCCGAACTCCTTGCCGACCTCGTCCAGGGTGCGCTGGCGGCCGTCGTCCAGGCCGAAGCGGAGCCGGATCACGGCCTGCTCGCGCTGCGACAGGGTCGACAGCACGATCTCGACCTCGTCGCGCAGCTGACCCTGGGCCAGCGCGTCGGCGGCGTCCCCGCGCGGGTCGACCGCGGCGACGAAGTCGCCCAGTGCGCTCTCGCCGTCCTCGCCGACGGCCTGGTCCAGGCTCACCGGCTCGCGGTCGTACGAGATCAGCTCGATGACCTGGTATTCCGGGATCTCCAGGGCGACCGCGATCTGCGCGATCGACGGCTCGCGGCCGATCGCGGCGGCCAGGTCGCGGCGCACCCGGACCATGCGGTTGACCTGCTCCACCATGTGCACCGGGATGCGGATGGTGCGGGCCTGGTCGGCCATGGCGCGGGTGATCGCCTGGCGGATCCACCAGGTGGCGTACGTGGAGAATTTGTAGCCCTTGGTGTAGTCGAACTTCTCGACGGCGCGGATGAGGCCGAGGTTGCCCTCCTGGATCAGGTCCAGGAACGCCATGCCGCGTCCGGTGTAGCGCTTGGCGATGCTGACCACCAGGCGCAGGTTCGCCTCCAGCAGGTGGTTCTTGGCGGCCTGGCCCTCGCGGATCACGGTCGCGAAGTCGCGGTCGTGGGCGATGCCGTCACGCTCCATCACGTACTCGGCCATCAGCCCGGCCTCGATCCGGCGCGCCAGCACGACCTCCTGCTCGGCGGTCAGCAGCTTGGTGCGGCCGATCAGGTTGAGGTACGCGCGGACGAGGTCGGTCGAGACTCCGCGCTCGTCGGTCTCGTCCAGATCGGCGGTCGTGCTGTCCAGTACGGCCACTGCTTCCATGCTCTCGTCACTCATCGCTGTCCTCCCCGTGTCGCCTTGTGTACTGGACAGCTTGGTGTATGGCGCGTGAGACGGCGGTGAGACGATTTCGTGAATCTGCCACGATGGGCGGGACAGGGGAGGGACGTGTGGTCGTGAAGCGCCTGATGCGCATGTTCGGGGTCGGCGGACCGTCGGTGCGTACGGAGTTGAAGGTGTCGCGGGCCCAGCCCGGCGGCAAACTCAGCGGCACGGTCGAGGTCACCGGCGGGGATCACCAGGTGTCCATCGGATACATCGCGTTGGCGCTGGTCACCGACGTCGGTGTGCAGGGCGGGCTGCTCGGTGACCAGTCCACCGGAGAGATCAGCCGGCAGAAGGTCGTGGAGAGCTTCACGCTCGCCGCGCGCGAGCGTCGGATATTCGACATCACCTGCGACGTGCCGCTGGAGACCCCGCTGACCCGGGCCTTCGGGCAGCCGATAGCCGGGATGAACGTCGGCCTGCGCACCGAGTTGGAGGTCGCCCGCGCGGTCGACCGCACCGACCTGGACCCGGTCGAGATCGAGCCGATGCCCGCGCAGCAGCACATCCTCGATGCGCTGAGCAAGCTCGGCTTCCAGTTCGTGAAGGCGCACATGGAGAAGGGCCGCCTGCGCGGCCTGCCGCAGACGCTGCCGTTCTACCAGGAGATCGAGTTCCTGCCCGGCACGGCGTACGCCGCCCAGCTGCGCAACCTCGAGGTCACCTTCGTCGCCACCGACCGCAAGCTCCACGTAGTGATGGAACTGGACAGAAAGGTCGGCCCCCTCGCCGACCGCGACATCTTCGGCCGCTTCACGGTCGACCCCGCCACCATCGCCGACACCGACTGGCGCGGCCTCCTCAAAGACTGGCTCACCCAGTCCACCGCCCGCAAAGGCCCCCTGTTCTGACGTCCGCATGCGTTGATCATGAACTTATGGCACGGCTCGACGGCGTGTCGCTGCCATAAGCTCATGATCAACCAGCTCGCCTGGCCTGGCCTGCGCGGTGGTCAGAGGTCGAGGATGAGGGTGTTCGGGCCGACGTTCACCGATTCGACCAGCATGTGGGTGCGGAAGCGTCCCGTCTCGACGGTGGCGCCGCGGGCGCGGAGCGCCGTCACGAACGCCGTGAACATCGGTTCGGCGATCTCGGCGGGGGCGGCGGCCTGCCAGGTGGGGCGGCGGCCTTTGCGGGCGTCGCCGTAGAGCGTGAACTGGCTGACCACGAGCAGCGGCGCGCCGGCGTCGGAGGCGCTGCGTTCGCCGTCGAGCAGGCGCACCTCGTACACCTTGCGGGCCATCGTCTCGACGGTGGACTGGGTGTCGCCGTGCGTCACGCCGAGGAGTACCAGCAGCCCGTCCTTGATCTCCCCGACCACCTCGCCGCCGACCGTCACGCTCGCCCGGCTCACCGTCTGCACTACCGCGCGCACCGGCGCACCTCTTCCCTGGCGTCTTCCGTCGCGTCGATCATGAAGTTAGGCCGACGACACACCGTCGAACCTTGCCATAAGTTCATGATCAACGGACGGTGGGCAGCAGGAGGCCGCGTTCGACGAGGTGGTCCAGGACGGGGAGGAGGGCGGCGGAGAGGGCTTCGACGGGGGCTTCGTGGGCGGCGGCCAGGAGGGAGATCTGGTCGTGGAGGGGGAGGTCGCCGTTGGAGCCGCTGACCAGGGCGAGGATCAGGGGGTCGATCTCCTCTACCCAGCGCAGGCCGTCGGGCATGGCCAGGAGCTGGCGGTCGACGATCCAGCCGTCGTCGCCCATGGTGGCCTCCTGACGTAGTTGTAGGCCGTCGGCGCGGCGGTAGCGGGCAGACAGGAGCTGGTCGCGGTCGCGGGCGTCGAGCCAGTCGCGGCGGGTGAACCACTCCGTCACGCGGTCGCCGAGCGGCGGCTGCACCTGCTGGCGCAGATCCTCGCAGACCACCGACGGGTCGGCCTTGCCGCTGTTGCGGGCGGTGACCAGGCCGAAGCCGATCGCCTCGACGCCGTGCTCGGCGAACCAGTCCAGCCACTGCGCGGCCCGCTGCGCGTCGTGCTTCTCGCTCGCGTCGGCCAGCCACAGGCGTACGTAGTCCAGCGGGTCGCTGACCTCGCGCTGGATCGCCCACAGGTCCATGCCGGTGCCGGCGAACCAGCCCGCGACACGGTCCTCCCAGTCCTCGCCCTTCACGTGCACCCAGTTGGCCAGGAACTGCAGCGTGCCGCCCTCGGTGAGCAGGGTCGGCGCGGCCCCGGCGAGTTCGGCGCAGACACCGTCGCCGGCCCGGCCGGAGTCGCGGTACACGTGGGTGGCCAGGCCGGGCCCGACCACGAACGGCGGGTTGCTGACCACCAGGTCGAACCGGCGGTCCGCGACCGGCGCCAGCATGTCGCCCTGCAGCAGCTCCCAGCTCATGCCGTTGAGCGCGGCCGTCGTCGCGGCGAAGCGCAGCGCGCGCGGGGACAGGTCGGTGCCGGTCACGGCGCGCGCGTGGGTGCTCAGGTGCAGCGCCTGCACGCCGCAGCCGGTGCCCAGGTCGAGCGCCGTGCCGACGGGCGTGCGCACCGTCGCGCCGGCCAGCGTGGTGGACGCGCCGCCGACCCCGAGCACGTGGTCGGCGGGCAGCTGGCGGCCCGGCTGGGCGGGCAGGTCGGACAGCACCCACCAGTCGCCGTACGGCTCCAGGTCGACGCCCGCCGCGAGCCCGCCGTCACCCAGCACGACGAGCCCGGCCGCGCGTGCCGTGGCGACCGGCAACGGGGCCAGCGCGGCGGCCACGGCCGCGTCCGGCTCGGTCTGGCCGCAGATGAAAAGCCTGATCAGGGTATCCAGCGGGTCACCCGTACCGGTGATCCGCAGCGCGGCGCGGTAGTCGCTGCGACCCGCGTCGGCCGCCGCCTGCGGCCCCAGCCGGTCGGCGATGCCTGAGGCGGTGAACCCGGCGCGGGTCAGCGCGGTTCGCAGATGATCGATGTCAGCGGTCTCCAGCAGCGTCTGCACCATGACATCGTGCACCAACGCGCGGCGCACGGTGCAGGGACGTGTGCACTAACCTGCTGCCCATGGCACAGGTCTGGGACCACTGGCACACCGTACTGCTCACGACGGCGGCGCTGGTGCCCGTGACCCTGCTGATCGTCGCCGGTCTGGTCCGGCACCGGTCGCGGGCGGGCGTGCCGCGCGGCCGCGCGTGGCGGTGGTCGCTGGCCGAGGGCGCCATGGTGCTCGGGACGCTGCCCTGGGTGTGGATGACGATGACCCCCCAGCAGGTGCCCCCGGACACGACCTTGCTGTACCTGGTGCCCTTCAGCGATCTGGGGTCCCAGTTCACCCAGCCGCTGCCGTGGGTGATCGCACAGGTGGGCGGCAATCTGCTGGTGTTCTTCGCGCTCGGGGCCGGAGGGCCGGTGCGCTTCGCGGCCCTCGCCTCGCCCGTGCGGCTGTTGCTGCTCGGGGCCGCGGGCTCGCTGGTGATCGAGGTGACCCAGCTGCTGTTCGTCACCAACCGGGTGTGCAGCGTTGACGACGTGCTGGTCAACGCGGTCGGCTGCGTGCTCGGCGGCCTGGTCACCCGTCCGTGGTGGTCGCGGGTCCGGGTCCCCGTCCCCGCCTGACTCCGATGTGACGGCTGACCGTCCGACGCCGTCACCAGCGGATACCGGCACTCGAACGGTTGGATGCCCGTCGACGATCGTCGACACTGAGCCAGGACCGGTATCGACCGGTATGTGGTTCACCCAGGCGTGTCGGGCGGTCGAGATCTTTGGCGACGGGTTCCGCCTACGGCGCCGGCCCTGGCTGGTCAGCCGGAGTAGATGCCGTTATCGGGCTTGATCAGACTCGATTCGGCGCGATGAAGATCCACCGTTACGCCGTTGACCTTGAGGGTGCTGCGATGGAGCATTCGTAGCCTGGTCGCGATCATGATCAGGGGCGCTGACCAGTCCATTGACGGAGGAGACGTTGTGACGGCACACCCACTCGGCCAGGAGACAGCGTTGTGGGAGGGCGAGACCCAGAACCTGGCGTCCGCGGCGACCCAGGGCAAGGTGATCACGGCCCGGTACCGGTTGACCAACCGCAGCCTGTATGTCTCGAAGGGTGTGCTCCGGACCGACGAGCAGCAGATTCCGCTCGCTCACGTGCAGGACGTGGATGTGCGGCAGAACCTCATCCAGAAGGCACGGAGCGTGGGAGACGTGATCGTGCGCGTGACGCGGCCCGATGGCTTCGTCGACGTGCTCGTCATGGAGTCGGTCGCCGATCCGCGCCGGGTCCGGGACCTGGTGAACAGGTCGGCCACTGATGCCCGTGTCGCCGAGCGGCAGCTCATGAACCACCAGAGCATCACCTACTCCGGCCCCGGACCGGTGACCCCGACGCCGGCCGCACCCGCACCCGACGACCTGTTCGCCCAACTGGAAAAGCTGGGCAAGCTGCGTGATGCAGGCATCGTGACACCACAGGAATTCGACACCAAGAAAGCCGAACTCCTCGCGCGGCTCTGACCGGTGCGCCGGTGCACTTTCGGGGAAAGTGCGTGAAACAGGTCGCTCGTGACTCCAGTTTCCCCGAAAGTGCAGCCACGGCGGGCAGTGCGACAGCGCGGGGCGGCGCGACGGGGAGTGCCGTGGTGCGGGGTTGGCGGGGCGGGTTTCTGGCAGGCTGTAGGCATGACGAAGCTGTGGCTCGCGCAGGAGCCAGACGCCGACGAGATGCTGCGGCACGACCCGCTCGCCCTGATCACCGCCATGCTGCTCGACCAGCAGATCCCGCTGGAGAAGGCGTTCGTGGGGCCGTACCGGCTGGCCGGCCGGATGGGGGTGCAGCGGCTCGACGCGGCGCAGATCGCCGACCACGACCCGGCCGCGTTCGCGGAGCTGTTCGCGACCCCGCTCGCCATCCACCGTTTCCCCGGCTCGATGGCCGAGCGCACGCAGAAGCTCGCCCGCGCCATCGTCGACGAGTACGACGGCGACGCCGCGACGATCTGGACCGGGGCCAAGGACGGCAAGGACCTGTTCAAGCGCCTGTCCGCGCTGCCGGGCTTCGGCAAGATGAAGGCGCAGATCTTCATCGCGCTGCTGGGCAAGCAGTTCGACGTGCAACCCGAGGGGTGGCGCGAGGTCGCCGGGGTCTACGGCGAGGAGGGCTCACTGCGCTCGGTGGCCGACATCCGCGACGCCGCCTCCTTGGCCAAGGTCCGCGAGTTCAAGAAGCAGATGAAGGCCGAGGCGAAGGCCGCCAAGGAATGACGCTCCCCGGCAAGATCGCTGTTTCGGGTCGAATCCTGTGGTCAGACCTCACTTTCCGACCTGAAACAGCGATCTCCGCCCCGCGCCGCCACCGCAACCGTTAGGAAGGGCACCTTCTACAACGCATAGCGTTAAGAAGGTGCCCTTCCTTCGCGCGAAGCGCGGAGCGCGAGCGCGAGCGCGGTGAGGCGCGACCGGCAACGGCGATCGACGCTCTCACACGCCGTCGAGCACCTGCTCGGGCTCGGCGGCGACAGCGTCGGTGGGCGGCACGGCCGTAGCGCGGCGGGCGCGCATGCCCAGGGCGGCCAGGGCGCCGAGCAGGCAGATCGCGGCGGCGCCGAGGAAGATCTCGCGGTACTCGGCGCGCAGGGCGCCGTCCAGGGCGGTCTGGTACGCGGCGAGCGCGCGGCGGAACTCGTCCTCGGTCATGCCGAACGGCAGCGGCGTGGGCAGGTCCTTGGTGAACTCCTGGAACCGGTGCAGGCCCCAGGCGGTCAGCGCGGCGACGCCTAGCAGCATGCCCATCATCCGGGTGACCACCACCGCGGCCGAGGCCACGCCGTGCTGGACGGCCGGCACGATGCGCAGCACGAGTGCCGACAGCGGCGCGATGACCAGGCCGAGGCCGAGCCCGGCGAGCACCAGGTCGGTGTCGAGCCGGGGCAGGCTGACCGGGCCGAGCGAGTAGCGGGCGGCGAGCAGGTCGGCGGGCCAGCCGGCGATCAGCAGGTATGCCCCCGCGGAACCGGCGAGGCCGACGACGGTGAGCACGCGTTCGCTGAGACGACGCAGCAGCAGGCCGCCGAGCACCGCGCCGACCGGCAGCGCGACCAGGAACCGGGTGAGCAGCAGGGTGCTGTCCAGGGTGTCCAGCCGGAGCAGGGTGTGCCCGACCAGTTCCACGTTCACCAGGGTGACCATGAGCGCGGCGCCCGCGCAGGCGCTGGCGGCCAGGGTGGCCAGCAGCGGTCCCATGGCGACGCCGGCCGGGTCGAGCAGGCGGGTGCGGGCGCGCCACTCCCAAGCGATGAACGCGACCAGGGCGGCACCGGCCGCGCCGAGCACGGCGGGTCCCCAGCTCGGTAGCACCGCGTGCGCGGGGTCGGGGTTGTACAGGCCGACCACGCACAGGCCGAGCACGAGGGCGAGCAGCAGCCCGCCGACGACGTCGACGCGGCGCGGGGGAGCGTCCGGGTCGGGGCGGTGCGGGGGCACCAGCAGCCAGACCGCGACGCCGATGAGCACGGCCAGCGGTATGTTGATCCAGAAGATGCCGCGCCAGCCGATCCAGAGCGCCACGGCCGCGCCGAACAGCGGGCCGAGCACAGCCCCGAGTTCCTGGGCCGCGCCGACCCAGCCGAGGGCGGCGGGCCGGGTGGCGGGCGGGAACAGGTCGGCGATCAGCGCCATGGTCACCGGCAGCAGCGCGCCGCCGGCCATGCCCTGCAGCGCCCGTCCCGCGACCAGCGGGACCAGGTCGGTGGCGGTGGCGGTGACGACGGAGCCGACGGCGAAGGCGGCCAGGCAGGAGAGGATGAGGACGCGGCGGCCGTACCGGTCGGACAGGCTGCCCAGCAGTGGCATCGCCGCCACGTAGCCGAGCAGGTAGCCGGTGACCAGCGGGGTGGCCCGCTCGAGGTGGTTGATCGGGATGCCGAGGTCGTTGACGATGTCGATCAGGACCGAGACCAGCACGTACGCGTCGAGCGCGCCGAGCAGCACGGCCAGTCCGCCCATGCCGACGGCGAGGCGGTGCTTGCCCAGGACCGCCCCGCCGCCCGTGGCGTCGTGATCAGGGTGCACTGATCGTCACCGGCTCGTTGTACTTGGTGAAGGTCACGGTGACCGTGCCGGCCGGGTCGCTGCCCTTGGCCGGGATGTTGAACTCGCCCTTGACGAGCTGCTTGCTGGCGGCGTCGAGCCAGACGTGCCCGGTGACGCCGGTGCCGATGCCGGGGATCAGCGCGGCCAGCGCGACCGGGTCGGGTTCGACCTGGATCTTGTAGGTGTCCTTGCCGTCGACCGTCTCCTTGGCCTGCGTGGTCGCCGTCTTCACGCTGCTGAGCAGCTTCGCGACGCCGCGGTTCGGGTCGAGGATGGCGGAGGGGTCGTACACGGTGGCGGCGGCGGCCAGCGGCAGCTTCTGGTAGCCGCCGGTGGCGGCCTTGAGCCAGAGGTCGCTGCCGACGATGACGAACTGGGCCTCGATCGCGGTGCCGAACTGCTCGATCGTGGCGGTGCCCTGGGCGGAGCCCGCCTGGGTGAGGTCGCCCTCGGCGCGCTTGAGGGTCAAACCACTGATCTTGCCGTTGACGTCGATGACGAAGTGCGCGGACTTGACCTCGGCCATCGCCTTGGCTCCGTCGACCAGCAGGGTCTGCGCGGCGGGCAGTTCGGTGGGCGGGGTGGGTGCGTCCGCCTTGGAGGTGCACCCGGTGAGGGTGAGGGCTAGTGCGGCGAGCGCGGCGAGCGCGTACGAGGTGCGGGACATACGCGCATGTTAGTGCGGCCCGCCACGCCGGGCCCGACACGCCGCTGACGAGGGCGCTGACCTGCGGTTTCGTATACCAGTTTCGCGAATTGCGGCGCAGGCGTCCGGACCGGAATCCGCTGTCCGGTCCATAGCAGACCGGACGAACCTTCTGAAATCCGGAGCAAGTGATCAGCCGATCGGTAGCATCACGGAGGGTGAGCTAACGATTTCATTTGGTAATCGTTATGGCGTCGTCCTCCCCCTTCCAGGCGGAGTGCGACGGCCGCTCGTCCAGGTCGGTGCCTCCCGGCGCCACCTTGTCCTGCCTGAGGAGAACCAATGACGATGCTCAGCGAGCCTGACGCATTGACCGGGCCGTCCGTCCACTGCGACCTGCCCGGACCCCGCTCGGCCGAACTGCTGGAGCGCCAGCAGCGCCGCGAGTCGAACGCACGTACCTATCCCCGCAACCTCCCCATCGCCATCGCCGAGGGTTCCGGCAGCTTCGTGCGCGATGTCGACGGCAATGTGTTCATCGACTTCCTGACCGGCGCTGGCGTGCTGTCGCTCGGCCACAACCATCCCGAGCTGGTCCGCGTCGTCACCGCCCAGCTCGGCCGGCTGACCCACGCGCTGGACTTCCCGACCCCCGCCAAGGACGCGTTCATCGAGGCCCAGCTGTCCATGCTGGCCCCTGGCCTGCGCGAACGCATGCGTGTGCACTTCTGCGGCCCGACCGGCGCGAACGCCATCGAGGCCGCGATCAAGCTGTGCAAGACCGCCACCGGGCGCGGCGACATCGTCTCGTTCCAGGGCGGCTACCACGGTGGCAGCCATGCCGCGATGGCGATGTCCGGCCTGGTCTCGCAGAAGCGGCCGATCGCCAACGGCATGCCGGGCGTGCACTTCTTCCCGTACTCCTACTGCGGCCGCTGCCCGGTGGGCCTGCGGCCGGACAGCTGCGAGACCAACTGCGCCGGGCTGCTGGAGAAGTCGCTGCTCGACCCGAACGGCGGCATCGCCCGCCCGGCCGCGGTCATCCTGGAGCTGGTGCAGGGCGAGGGCGGGGTCATCCCGGCCACCCGCGACTTCGTCCGGCGGATCCGGGCGCTGACCCGGTCCCTGGACATCCCGCTGATCGTCGATGAGGTGCAGACCGGCTGCGGCCGCACCGGCACCTGGTTCGCGTTCGAGCAGTACGACATCGAGCCTGACGTGATCGTCGCGTCGAAGGCGCTGTCGGGCATCGGCACGCCCGTCGCGCTGATCATGTACGACGAGCGGCTGGACGTGTGGCAGCCCGGCGCGCACACCGGCACGTTCCGGGGCAACCAGCTCGCCTTCGCCGCGGGGGCGGAGGCGGTCCGGATCCTGCACCGCGACCAGATCCTGGCCAACGTACGCGAGCGCGGGGCGCAGGTGGCCGACCGGCTCGGCGAGCTGCAGGGCCACCCCGTGGTGCGCGAGGTGCGCGGCCAGGGCCTGATGTGGGGCGTTGAACTGGCCGATCCCGGCGACGGGCGCTCGGCCGGGCAGCTGGCCCGCCAGGTGCAGAGCCGCGCCCTGCGCAGCGGCCTGATCATCGAACTCGGCGGGCGTGACGACTGCGTCATCCGGATCCTGCCGCCGCTGAACGTGACCGCCGAGGTCGTCGACATCGCCTGCGGCATCGTCATCGACGCCATCGAGGAGTCCGCCCGCGCCGCCACCGCGGTGGGCGAGCCGGCCGCTTCGCACGCACGGGCGGACGGCATGGGCTGAGCAGCGGCGCGCCGCGAGGCGCCCCGTCCGAATGCGGCTGTCCGGCGCGCCGCCCCGCGGCGACGCGCCGGACCGGCCGCCGCATTCGCCGAACGCGGCCCGCCCGCCCCGTGCGGGCGCCGCCCGTTCCACTCAGCCGTCCTTGTCGTCCGCGGAGGGAGAAGCCCATGAGCACACGCGTCCTCGATGTCAATGATCTTCCCGAGTTCCCTGACGTCGAACCCGGTCGCAACGGCGGTCTGGTGCTGACCTGCCCCGGCTACGAGCACGAGCCGCGCTGGCAGCCGGGCGAGCGGTTGCCGCAGCTGTTCGAGCAGCAGTGCGACCGGCTGCGCCGGTACGGCCGGGGCGAGCAGCTCGCGGTGGACACCGGCGAGGAGGCGCTCACCTACGACCAGCTCGACGCGCGTGCCAACCAGCTCGCCCGGCACCTGATCAGCCGCGGGGCCCGGCCCGGCGACCGGATCGCGCTGCTGTTCGACCAGCCCGTGCAGTCGTACGTCGGCATGCTCGCCATCGGGAAGATCCACGCCGCGTACGTGCCGCTGGACACCGGCTTCCCCGCCGACCGGCTGGCCTACATCGCCGGCGACTCCGGGGCCCGGCTGGTGCTGTCCGTGTCGCACCTGCGCGAGCACCTGGCCGAGGTCACCGAGGCCGAGCTGCTCTGCCTCGACGAGCTGACCGCCGAGCTGGCAGCCGCCGACGAGCAGCGGCTCTCCGACGCCGAGCGCGGCGAGCCCGCCGACGAGCTGGCGTACATCATCTACACCTCCGGCTCGACCGGCCGGCCCAAGGGCGTCGCCGTCGAGCACGCCGCCATCTGCAACTTCGTCCGGGTCGCCGCCGAGCTCTACGGCGTACGCCCGGAGGACCGGATGTACCAGGGCATGACCATCGCCTTCGACTTCTCGGTCGAGGAGATCTGGGTGTCCTGGATGGTCGGCGCGACCCTGGTGCCCAAACCCGGCGGGGCCAGCCTGCTCGGCCGGGACCTGTGGGAGTTCCTCACCGCGCGCGGCGTCACCGCGATGTGCTGCGTGCCGACGCTGCTCGCCACGCTCGACGAGGACCTGCCCGACCTGCGCTTCCTGCTGGTCTCCGGCGAGGCCTGCCCGCAGGACCTGGTCACCCGCTGGCACCGGCCGCACCGCCGCTTCCTCAACGTGTACGGGCCCACCGAGGCGACCGTCACCGCGACCTGGACGCCGGTGCACCCCGACAAGCCGATCACGCTGGGCCTGCCGCTGCCGACCTACGCCACGGTCATCCTCGACCCCGACTCGCCCCGCGCCCTGCCCCCGGGCGAGCTGGGCGAGATCGGCATCGCGGGCGTCGGCCTGGCCGTCGGCTACGTCAACCGCGACGACCTTACCGAGCGCGCGTTCATCCCCGACTTCCTGAACATCAAGAACAACCCGTCCGGGCGCATCTACCGCACCGGGGACCTGGGCCGGGTGAACGAGACCGGCGAGATCGAATACCTCGGGCGCATCGACACCCAGGTGAAGATCCGCGGGTACCGCATCGAGCTGACCGAGATCGAGTCCGTGCTGCTGCAGGTGCCCGGGATCGCCCAGGCCGTCGTCGACACGCACAGCCCGGAGCCGGGCGTGACCGAACTGGTCGGCTACTACAGCCTGCGCAAGGACACCGTCGCCCTGGACCGCCAGCAGATCTACTCCTGGCTGCGCGAACGGCTGCCCGGATACATGATCCCGTCGTACCTGGAGCAGCTCGACGCGATCCCGATGCTGCCCAGCGACAAGGCCGACCGCAAGAGCCTGCCGCCGCCGACCAACCGCCGGCTGGCCGCGCCGCCCACCGAGGCCGCGCCCGCGAATCCGATCGAGCAGGGGTACGCCGAGCTGCTGGCCGAGACCGTCCGGGTGGACCGGGTCGGCGTGGAGAGCCACTTCTTCGAGGAGGTCGGCGCGGACTCGCTGCTCATGGCGCGGTTCTGCGCCCGGGTGCGGCAGCGCGCCGACCTGCCCTCGGTGTCCATGCGCGACGTGTACGTGTACCCGACCGTGCGCGCGCTGGCCGCCGCCGTCGCCCCGGTCGCCGAGTCCACCCAGCCGCGCACCGCCCCGGTCCCGGGACGCCAGACCCGCCGGGCCAGCTCGCTGCAGTACGCGGCCTGCGGCCTGTTCCAGCTGCTGATGGGGCTGGGCAGCGCGGTGATGGGCGGCTACCTGCTCATCTTCGCGTTCCGCTTCATGGCCGCCGCCAACGGCTACCTCGACCTCTACCTGCGCTCGGCCGCCTTCAGCATCGTCGGCTTCCTGATCCTGGCCATCTACCCGATCGCCGTGAAGTGGCTGCTCATCGGGCGCTGGAAGGAACAGGAGATCCCCCTGTGGGGATGGACCTATCTGCGCTTCTGGTACGTGCGCATGTGCATGGGAGCCAGCCGCCTGCTGATGTTCTACGGCACCCCGCTCTACCCGTGGTACCTGCGCCTGCTCGGCGCGAAGATCGGCCGCAACGTGGTGATCCTGTCGCCGGTCATGCCGATCTGCACCGACCTGCTGACCATCGGCGACAACACGGTCGTCCGCAAGGACTGCTACTTCCTGGGCTACCGTGCCCAGTCCGGCTACATCCAGACCGGCCGGATCACCATCGGCAGCGACGTCGTCGTCGGCGAGCACACCGCGCTGGACATCGACTCCGCCATCGGCGACGGCGCCCGGCTCGGGCACTCCTCGACGCTGCCGCCGGGGTACGCGGTCCCGGCCGGGGAGAGCTGGCAGGGCATGCCCGCCCAGCCCGGCCACGCCGGCCTGCCGGAACTCCCGGCGCGCAGCTGCGGCTGGCTGCGCAAGACCGTCTACTCCGGCATCAAGATCGCCAACCAGGTGCTCACCCGCGGCCCGCTCGTGTTCGGCGCGCTCGTCGCGCTGGTCACCCAGGTGCCGCTGCTGAAGGGCCTGGTCGACGGCAAGCCGTTCTCCATCGGCGGCATGATCTACCTGGACCTGGTGCTGGCCTCGGCGGTGCTGTTCATCGGCGCGCTGCTGATCGGCCTGGCGAGCATCGCCACCATCCCGCGCGTGCTCAACCTGCTCTGGAAGCCGGACACGGTCTACCCGCTCTACAGCTTCCGGTACTGGCTCGCCTCCACGATCTCCGGGATGACCAACTCCGCGCTGTTCATGCGCCTGTTCGGCGACAGCTCGTACGTCGTCAACTACCTGCGCTGGATCGGCGTGGACCTGCAGCAGGTCGTGCAGACCGGGTCCAACTTCGGCATCGAGTTCCGGTTCGACACACCGTTCCTGTGCACCATCGGCACCGGCACGATGGTGTCCGACGGCCTGTCCATGGTCAACGCCGACTACTCGCCCAGTTCGTTCAAGATGTCGCAGGTCACCGTCGGGGCGCGCTCCTTCGTCGGCAACGACGTCACCTTCCCGGCGGGCCACGCCGTCGGCCAGAACGTGCTCTATGCGACCAAGGCGACGGTGCCGACCGACGGCCCGATCCGCCACGACACCGGCCTGCTCGGCTCGCCGTCGTTCCCGATCGCCCGGGTCGTCACCCGGGAGGCGGGCTGCGAGGCCCCGACCGGCGACGCGCTGCGCCGGGCGCTGACCTTGAAGAACCGGTACAACCTGCGCTCGATGGCCCTGTTCCTGTTCGTGAGCTGGCTCTCCGGCGCGGTCGGTCTGGTCGTGCTCGCCGCCGCGCTGGACATGTACTCCGAGTGGTCCGTGCTGGTCATCCCGGCCGCGATGGTGGTCATGCTGGTGTTCCAGCTGTGCTACAGCGTGCTGGTGGAACGGCTGGTCGGCGGGTTCCGGCGGCTGCGCCCGCGGCGCTGCTCCATCTACGACCCGTACTACTGGTGGCACGAGCGGCTGTGGAAGCTGGAAGCGCCGGTCCCGTTCGCGGGCACCCCGTTCCGCCCGATGATGTGGCGCCTGCTGGGCGTGCGGATGGGCAAGCGGGTGTACGACGACGGGGCGTACATGTCCGAGCGGACCATGATGACCGTCGGCGACGACGCCTGCCTCAACGCCGGCGTGGTGATCCAGTGCCACTCCCAGGAGGACGGCATGTTCCGCTCCGAGCCGACCGTGATCGGCTCCGGGGCCACCCTGGGCATCAAGGCGTTCGTGCACTACGGCGTGACCGTCGGCGAGAACGCGGTGCTCGGCGCGCACTCCTTCCTGATGAAGGGCGAGCAGATCCCCGACGGCGAGGACTGGACCGGCAACCCGGCCCGGCAGGTGGTCGAGCCGCTGCCCGCCGCCCCGCGCCGGACCCGGCCGGTGCCCTGCGCGTCCGGCCCGCGGGCGGGCTCCCGGGCCGCGGCCCGAGCGCTGCTCACCGAGCTGCGGGCCACGCCCGCGCCCCGGCGACGGCGTCCCGCCGGCGTGGCGGTGTCGCTGTTCCCACTGGCCGCGTGCCGGCGGCGGGAGAAGGACCTGGCGCAGTTCCTCAACGCCGCCGACCGGGCCGAGGCCGACAGCCTGCGCTCGGAAGAGCGCCGCAGCTCCTTCGTCATCACCCGGGCGCTGGTCCGCATGATCCTGTCGATCGAGTGGCACGGCGAGGTCGCACCGCGCAACTGGAGCCTGCACCACGGAGGCTTCGGCAAGCTGACCGTCTCCGGGCCGCTGCCCGGCATCGACGTGAGCGTCTCGCACAGTGACTCGGTGATCGCGGTGGCGGTCTCGGACGCGTACGACATCGGGGTCGATCTGGAACCGGCCGGCCGGGAGGGGGCGTCGCTGCCCTGGACCGTGCTGTCCTCCGCCGAGCACGCCCGCCTGGTGGAGGCCGACGACCAGGGTGAGCAGCTGCTGCGGATGTGGACGCTGAAGGAGGCCTTCACCCGCTGCGCCGGCGACGACGGCGAGGTCAGCTTCGAGCAGCTGGACACGCTGCTGGAGCCGCTGCAGGTGGTCGGCGCCGCGCCGAACGGCCGCCAGCGCTACTGGTTCCACCAGGAGCAGTGGGGCGCCGACGCCGACCAGCACTGGGTGACCGTCGCGGTGCGGCGGCGACCCACGGGCCGGCGCGGACGCAGGCCGGCCACCCGCGGCACCCGACCCGCGATCGCCAAGTCGGTGAACCGCCGTGCGCCCCGTCCGGCCGACCGCGCCGGCACGGGCCAGGACGTGATGATGCAGATCCTGGCCGGTGGGCGGGTCACCGCCCGCACCGTCGCGTCGCCGACCAGCGCCTCCGGCGGGGACGCCTAGACCCAGGGACATGGATGTCACCGGCCGCGCCGCCGCTCACGGCGCCGGCCGGTGACGCCTAGACTCCACGGTCATGGGCGTCACACACCACGGGCGCACCGAGCGCCTCGACCTCGCCGACCCGACCCTGCGCGACTGGACCTGCACGGTGCTGGCCGCCGATGCCGAACAGGGCATCGTGCTGGACCGCTCGGCCTTCTACCCGGGCGGCGGCGGCCAGCCGCCGGACCACGGCGTGCTGCTCTGGCAGGGCGTGCAGACCCGGATCACCGGCACCCGCAAGGGTGACGACCTGTGGCTGATCCCGGCCGAGGGCGACCCGCTGCCGCCGGTCGGCACGCAGGTCGCGGGCGCGGTCGAGGACACCCGGCGCACCCTGCTCATGCGCACCCACTCCGGGCTGCACGTGCTGTGCGGGGTGGTGTTCCGCGACTTCGGCGCGCTGGTCACCGGCGGCAACATGGAGCCGGGCGAGGCGCGGATGGACTTCAACCTGCCCGAGGTGCCCGCCGACTTCAAGGCGCGGCTGGAGGAGCTGGTCAACACCGAGGTCGGCGCGGACCGCCCGGTCGTCACCCAGGTGCTGGGCCGCGCCGAGGCGCTGGCGCTGCCCGACATCATCCGCACCCAGTCGAACCTGATCCCCGCCGACGAGCAGGAGATCCGCATCGTCGACATCGTCGGCCTCGACGTGCAGGCCGACGGCGGCACCCACGTCGCCTCCACCGCCCAGATCGGCAAACTCCAGGTCGTCAAGGTCGAATCCAAGGGCAAAGCCAACCGCCGCGTCCGCGTCCGCCTGGCCTGACCCCGCGACCTCGTTCCGCAACTCTTGAAGAGTCGCGCCTTCCGGACTCCCGGGATGCCGCGACTCTTCAAGAGTTGCGGCAGGGTGGGGTGGGGGGTCGGTCAGGGGCGGGGGTCGTCGTCGATGGTGCCCTCGTAGACGGGGCCGGCGGGTTGGGCGGGAAGGGCGTTGGTGGGGATCGTCTGGTGGCCGCGGTTGCGCTTGAAGCGGTGCTCGTCCTTGGGTGGGCGGTCGTTGACCAGGATCACCGCCATCCAGGGCAGCAGGAGCATGCCGAGGCCGCACAGGGTCAGCCACAGCCAGAGCAGGGGCACCTGCAGCATGGCCAGCACCGAGCCCAGGATCAGGCAGCCCGCGCGCAGCAGCATCATGAAGATGTAGCGCCGCTCGCGCCGCTTCAGCTCCTCCTCCGGGCTCATCGGCGCGTCGGTGATCAGCACCGGCTGGTCGGCCTGCCGTTTCACGCTGCCTCCTGATCGCCGAGGAACACTTCCATCCTGCCCCTCCGGTCCGTCGCGCCGACAGGGGGCCCGCGCAGTGCGTCGGTTGCGGCTCGTCAGGCCGCGCGGGCAGCGGCAGCCGGGCCGGTCAGTTCCGTCGGCAACGCCCCGCCGGTCAGGTCCGCTGGCAACGTTCCGCCGGTCAGGCCGACGGCAGCGGTGGTCGGGCGCCGACGATGCCCACCGCGCGGGCGCCCAGGCGGCAGCCCGCCAGCAGCGCGTCGTGCCGCCCGGCCCCCGCGGACCAGGCCGCGAGCAGGCCCGCGGCGAAGGCGTCGCCCGCGCCGGTGGCGTCCACGATCGGGACCGGTTCGCCGGTGACGTGCACCACGCCGGATGGGCCCGCCCACAGCGCGCCGTGCGCGCCGAGCTTGACCACCACGTCGCCGCCGATCGCGTACGACATCCGCAGCGCCTGGTCGGCCGGGTCGCCGGGGCCCGCCAGCGCGGTCGCCTCGTCGGCGTTGGCCAGCAGCAGGTCGACCCCGCGCACCCAGTCCAGGAACGGGTGGCCGGTGGCCCCGTCCTCGATCAGCTCGGTGGTCACCGCGTACAGCGGCGCGGCCGAGGCGGCGTCGACGCAGGTGCGCAGACCCGCGGCGCGGGCCGAGGCGAGCGCGTACCGCCCGGCGGGCCGCGACGGCTGGTCCAGCAGCGTGTACCCGGACAGGTGCAGCAGGGACGCGCCCTGGGCGATGGCGGCGTCCACGTCGGCGGAGGCGAGCAGCAGGTTCGCGCCCCGATCGCTGATCATGGTGCGCTCGCCGCCGTGCGTCAGCACCACGATGCTGCCGGTGCTCGCCCCGGGGCGCACGCTCACCTGGGTGCGTACGCCCGCCTGGTGCAGTTCGGCCAGCCGGTCGCGACCGGCCTGGTCGTCGCCGACCGCGCCCACGAAGGTCACCGGCACGCCCAGCGCGGCCAACCAGGCGGCGGTGTTCGCGGCCTGGCCGCCCCCGGCGACGTGCACCGTCGCCGGGGTGTCCGAGCCCTGCGCCAGCGGCGCCCGCAGCACCGCCAGCACGTCGGTGACCAAGTCTCCGACAGAGAGGATCACTGGCTGCCGGCCGCGACGGCGATCTGCGCGGCCAGCGCGGCGTTGCGCAGGATGATGCGAACGTTGACCGCCAGGCTCCGCCCCTGCGTCGCCGCGTGGAAGTGCGACAGCAGCACCGGCGTCACCCGCTTGCCGGTCACCCCGTCCCGCTCCACGATCGCCAGGCCCTCGGCCAGGGTGCGGTCGTGCAGCTCGCGGTCGAGCTGCTCGTCCTCCGGCAGCGGGTTGGCCACCACCAGCGCGCCGCGGTGCACGCCCTGGTCGCGCTGCGCGCGCATTGCCGCCGCGATCTGCTCGGGGGTGTCGACCCGCCAGTCCACGCCGAACCCGCTGTCGCGGATGAAGAAACCCGGGAAGCGGTCCGTCTGGTACCCGGCCACGCCGACGCCCAGCGTTTCCAGCCGCTCCAGGGTCGCGCCCACGTCAAGGATCGACTTGACCCCGGCGCAGACCACCACGATCGGCGTCTGGGCGAGCGTCCACAGGTCCGCGGACTCGTCGAAGGTCTGCGCCGCCTCGCGGTGCACCCCGCCCAGGCCGCCGGTCGCGAACACGCCGATGCCCGCCGCGGCGGCGACCGCCGAGGTGCTGGCGACCGTGGTCGCGCCGTCGACGCCGAGCGCGGACGCGATGGCCAGGTCGCGGACCGACAGCTTGGCCACGTTCTCGCCGAAGGCCAGGCGGGTGAGCGCGTCGTCGTCGAGCCCGGCGACCAGCCGGCCGCCGAGCATGCCGATCGTCGCCGGGACCGCGCCGTTGTCGCGTACCACCTGCTCGATCTCGCGGGCCACGCGCAGGTTGTCCGGGCGCGGCAGCCCGTGCGAGACGATCGTGCTCTCCAGCGCCACCACCGGCTGCCCGGCCGCCAGCGCCGCCTTCACCTCGCCACCCAGGTGGATGCTGCTCACGTCAGTCACGATCATGAGAATACTGGGTTGCCGGCACCCGCCTCCGCGGGTGCGGCGTTCGGCCTCTCAGCCGACGTCACGCGCCAGTCGTCGGCTTCGCTTCGCTCACCTCCTTGGTGGCGCGTGACGTCGGCGGCCGAACGCGGGTGCGGGTCAGGGCTCCTACCAGCGTGGCGGGATATCAGACTGGGCTGCCAGCCGGTGACCTGAGACAATGTTCGGGTGACCACACCAGTGACGAACCCCAGCACCATCCTTGATGAGCGCGTTGCCACGGACTACCGCCTTGACGAGGGCGACCACGAGCGCCTGTCGCACTACGCGCCCAAGGACAAACTGCTCGAAGCGATGATCGAAGGCACGCCGGTGCGTGCCCTGTGCGGCAAGGTCTGGGTGCCCACCCGGGACCCCAACCGCTTCCCGGTGTGCCCGGAGTGCAAAGAGATCTACGAGAACCTCTCCGAATGATCCGGCTTGCGCGCCGACGCACGGCCGGCACGGTCGTGCGGCACGGGGGTCTCGGCGCGCCCCGGGCTCTTTCCTGAGGAGTCGGGCAGAGCGCAGCGAGGAGCAGGCATGACCGCGAGCGTGGTCGTCGTGGGCAGCGCGAACATGGACCTGGTGGTGGCGACGCCCACCCTGCCCCGCCCCGGCGAGACCGTGCTCGGCGAAGGCTTCACGACAGTTCCCGGCGGCAAGGGCGCCAACCAGGCCGTCGCGGCCGCCCGTGCCGGTGCCCGGTGTCACTTCCTGGGCGCCGTGGGCCTGGACGCCTTCGGTGACGAGCTCAAGGGCTGCCTGGCCGCATCCGGCGTGGAGCTGGACGGGCTACGCCGGGTGGCGGGCCACCCCTCCGGCGTGGCGCTGATCGCCGTCGACGCGGCCGCCGAAAACCTCATCGTCGTCGCTCCCGGCGCGAACGCGCAGCTCACCGAGCTGGACGCGGTCGACCGGGAGCTGATCGGGAGCTGCGACGTGCTGCTCTGCCAGCTGGAGATCCCGCTGGAGACGGTCGTCCAGGCCGCCGTGGCGGCCCGTGCGGGGCACACGGCCTTCATCCTCAACGCCGCCCCCGCCCGCGCCCTGCCGGACGAGCTGATGGCCCTGGTGGACGTGCTGGTGGTGAACCAGACCGAGGCCGCCGTGCTGGCCGGGCTCGACGGCGGACGCGACGCGTCCCGGGCCGGCAACGTGCCCGAACTGCTGGCCAACCTGCTGGCCTCGGTGCCGCGGGTGGTGCTGACGCTCGGCGCGGCCGGGGCCGCCTACGCCGACCGCGACGGCACCCGGCTGGAGGTGGGCGCGCCGCCTGTCGCCGCGGTGGACACCACGGCCGCCGGGGACGCCTTCACCGGCGCATTCGCCGTGGCCTGGGCGCAGGGCCGCCCCGTCGAGGAGGCGCTGCGCTGGGCCTGCGCCGCGGGCGCGGCCTGTGCTCAGCACTGGGGCGCGTCGACCTCGCTGCCCCTGCAACCCGACATCGACGCCCTCTACGAGCGCGCCTACCAACCCCAGACCTGACGGTCCCGGTGGGCGGTCGGCGGCGAGGCGGCGCGGGCGTACGGCACGCCGCGTCGTAGCCTGCGCCGGTGGACAGTTCGTCGGCCCTGCTGATCGGGGACCTCACCGGGGTCGCCGTCTTCGCTGCCTCGGGCGGCTCCGCCGCGGTCGGCAAGCGGCTCGACCTGTTCGGCGTGGTCTTCGTCGGCTTCGTCGCCTCCCTGGGCGGCGGCATCCTGCGCGACCTGGTGATCAACCAGGTGCCGCCGCTGGCGTTCGCCGACTGGCAGTACCCGCTGACCGCCGTCGTCGCCTCGCTGGCCGTGTTCTGGCTGCACCCGCACCTGGACCGGCTGCGGCGCACCGTGCTCGGCCTGGATGCGGCCGGGCTGGGCCTGTTCACGGTCACCAGCACGCTCAAGGCGTTCGACGCCGGGGTTCCCGCGGTGGGCGCGTGCCTGCTCGGCATGCTCACCGGCATCGGCGGGGGGCTGGTGCGCGATCTGCTGCTCAACGAGATCCCGGTGGTGCTGCGCCGGGAGATCTACGCGGTGGCGTCGCTGCTGGGCGCGATCGCGGTGGCGGTCCTGGTACGCCTCGGCTGGGGCAGCGTGCTCACGTTCACCGGTGCGGCGCTGCTGGTGTTCGTGGTGCGTATCACGGCCCTCTACCGTCACTGGTCCGCACCGCGCCCGCGACTCGGCGGAGGTGCGACGACGGAGCCCGGCTGAGCGCCGTGGCGTGCCGGATCGGGTGGTGTGCAAGGCGACTCACCAAGTTCCGCCCGACAGTGGCGCGGACCTGTCCTGACGAGCCGATAGACTCAGGGCTCGCCTTCGTGGTCCCGCCGGCCGTGGCCGACCCGAGGGCTCTTTCGTGCGATTCCCCCTTGAAGAGCTGGAGGCTGCCGCGTGGCGCTGGCCCGCCCCGTCCCCGAGTCGTTCCCGTCGCTGCGCGCCTGGCAGCGCAAGGCGCTGGTCGAATACCTTCGCCGGCGTTCGCCCGACTTCCTGGCGGTCGCCACGCCCGGCGCCGGCAAGACGACGTTCGCCCTGCGCATCGCGGCCGAGCTGCTGGCCGACGGGAGCGTGGACGCGGTCACCGTGGTCGCCCCGACCGAGCACCTGAAGTTGCAGTGGGCGCAGGCGGCGGCCCGGGTCGGCATCCAGCTCGACGCCATGTTCCGCAACGCCGACGTGCACACCAGCAGCGACTTCCACGGCGTCGTGGTGACGTACGCGCAGGTCGGCATGGCGCCGCAGGTGCACCTGCGGCGCACGCTCACCCGCAAGACGCTGGTCATCCTGGACGAGATCCATCACGCGGGCGACTCGCGCAGCTGGGGCGACGGCGTGAAGGGGGCGTTCGAGCCCGCCGTGCGGCGGCTGATGCTGACCGGGACCCCGTTCCGCTCCGACGAGAACCCGATCCCGTTCGTGACCTACGAGCGGGTGGGCGAGGTGCAGCGCTCGCGGGCCGACTCGGTGTACGGCTACGCCGACGCGCTCGCCGACGGCGTCGTCCGGCCTGTGATCTTCCTCGCCTACTCGGGCGAGACCCGCTGGCGCACCAGCGCCGGCGACGAGCTGGCGGTGCGCCTCGGCGAGCCGCTCACCCAGGACCTGATCGCCCACGCCTGGCGCACCGCGCTGGACCCCAAGGGCGACTGGATGCCGCAGGTGCTGCGGGCCGCCGACGCGCGCCTGCAGGTGCTGCGATCGGGGGGCATCCCGGACGCCGGGGGCCTGATCATCGCCTCGGACCAGCAGACCGCCCGCGCGTACGCGAAGCTGATCGAGGTCATCTCCGGCGAGAAGGCCGTGGTCGTGCTCTCCGACGACACCGGGGCGTCGGCCAAGATCGCCGAGTTCGCGGGCTCCCAGCAGCGCTGGATGGTCGCGGTGCGCATGGTGTCCGAGGGCGTCGACATCCCGCGGCTGGCCGTCGGCGTGTACGCCACCAGCGCCTCCACCCCGCTCTACTTCGCCCAGGCCATCGGCCGCTTCGTGCGGGCCCGCCGCCCGGGGGAGACGGCCAGCGTCTTCGTGCCCAGCGTGCCGACGCTGCTCGGGCTGGCCAGCGAGATGGAGCTGGAGCGCGACCACGTGCTCGGCGGCCCCAAGGTCAAGGACGGGTTCGACGACGAGCTGCTGGAGCGGGCGCAGCAGTCGGAGAAGGCCAGCGGTGAGCTGACCAAGTCGTTCGAGGCGCTGTCCGCCACCGCCGAACTCGATCAGGTGATCTTCGACGGGGCCACCTTCGGGCTGCCCGCCCAGGCCGGCACGCCCGAGGAGGAGGACTTCCTGGGCCTGCCCGGCCTGCTCAGCGCCGATCAGGTGGCCGCCCTGCTGACCAAGCGCCAGGCTGAGCAGGCGGCCGCCGTACGCCGCAACCGGGCCGAGCAGACCCCAACCCAGCGCGAGCCCGTGGCCCGGGACATGTCCGCCACGGAACGCCGCATCCACCTCCGCCGCCAGCTCAACGCCCTGGTCGCCGCCCACCACCACCGCACCAACCTGCCCCACGGCAAGATCCACGCCGAACTCCGCTCCAAGTGCGGCGGCCCTCCCAGCGCCCAGGCGACGATCGAGCAACTCGAAGAGCGCATCGCGACGATCCAGAGCTTCTGACCGAATCATCCCGGCACATCCCACCCGACGGGCAGCCCCGGCTCCGGCCCGGCCCCGGCCCCGGCCCCGGCTCCGGCCCCGGCTCCGCCCCGGCCCCGGCTCCGCCCCGGCCCCGGCTCCGGCCCGGCCCCGGCTCCGGCCCCGGCCCGGCTCCGGTCACGGCTCGTGATCGCTGTTTGTGGTCAGAAAGTGCGGTCGGACCGCACTTTCTGACCACAAACAGCGATCAAGGCCAGCGGCGCCCCCTGGCAAGTGCGCCTCGGCCGTGGGCGGCGCTGCGTGGAGGGTTCCGGATACGCCGAAGGGGCACCGCTGGTTGCGGTGCCCCTTCGGGTCAAGCCTGTGGTGTTACTTGGTCGTCATGTCGGCGCCCCGCCAGGTGAACTCGGGGTCCGCCGCCACTTCCACGGCAATCTTGACAAGGTCGTCGGCGTACTTGTTGGCGTGGTGTCCGCAGAACACCAGCTCGCCCCCACCGGCCAGCTTCACACGCAATTTGCCCGCCGCGTTACAGCGGTCGCACCGTTCATCGGCGGCTGGGGCAGCCACCGTTTCCGGCGGCGGCGTGAGGGTCTGGGTCATCGCCTTCCTCCTCTGGTCGTCACCGATGCTGATATCCATCGTCGATCCGCCGAGTCCAGCAGCGCCGAACCCGCCATTGTCATTCAGCTCGTTGCCCATGTAAGCCTCCAACATCGGCCGTGCCTGAGGGCTTCCCGGATGGGGCCTCGGGGGGACCGGGGTCACAGCCGTTGGGCGGTCGAGCCTACCTGGTCAGACGGGCTATCGGGGAGATGACCCGTCCTGCACAGTGTGCCGTCCCCCCAGAGTGCCACGTCAACGATCGCGCGTCGAACAGAAACAGAGCGCCTACCCGTCTATGTACGCACGGTGAGTATCTCTGTACGTTCGGTGGATACCAAACGTCCGATTCGCGAAGAATGTCGACTTGACCTACTGGCTTTAGTCGAGGTAGTCGCGCAGGACCTGCGAGCGCGACGGGTGCCGGAGCTTGGACATGGTCTTCGACTCGATCTGCCGGATGCGCTCCCGGGTGACCCCGTACACCTGGCCGATCTCGTCTAAAGTCCGCGGCTGGCCGTCGGTGAGGCCGAACCGCAGCCGCACCACGCCCGCCTCCCGCTCGGACAGCGTCTGCAGCACCTGCTGGAGCTGGTCCTGCAGCAGCGAGAAGGAGACCGCGTCGACGGCCACTACCGCCTCGGAGTCCTCGATGAAGTCGCCGAGCTGGCTGTCGCCCTCGTCGCCGATGGTCTGGTCCAGCGAGATGGGCTCCCGGGCGTACTGCTGGATCTCCAGCACCTTCTCCGGGGTGATGTCCATCTCCTTGGCCAGCTCCTCCGGGGTGGGCTCGCGGCCCAGGTCCTGGAGCAGCTCACGCTGTATGCGGCCGAGCTTGTTGATCACTTCCACCATGTGCACCGGGATGCGGATGGTGCGGGCCTGGTCGGCCATGGCGCGGGTGATCGCCTGGCGGATCCACCAGGTGGCGTACGTGGAGAACTTGTAGCCCTTGGTGTAGTCGAACTTCTCGACGGCGCGGATGAGGCCGAGGTTGCCCTCCTGGATCAGGTCCAGGAACGCCATGCCGCGGCCGGTGTAGCGCTTGGCCAGCGACACCACCAGGCGGAGGTTGGCCTCCAGCAGGTGGTTCTTGGCGCGCTCGCCGTCGCGGGAGACCCACAGCAGGTCTCGCTGCATGTCGCGGGTGAGGGACAGGCCCTCCTCCTCGGCCTGGCGCAGCCGCTCGGCGGCGTACAGGCCGGCCTCGATGCGCTTGGCGAGCTCGACCTCCTGCTCCGCGTTGAGCAGCGGCACCTTGCCGATCTGCTTGAGGTAGGCGCGGACGGAGTCGGCCGACGCGGTCAGCTCGGCGTCCTTGCGGGCCTGCTTGAGCGCCTCGGACTCCTCGGCGTCCCACTCGAAGTCGTCGGAGGCGGCGGCGTCGGCCTCGGCGGCCTGGGCCACCTCGACCGGCTCGTCGACGACGACGTCCTCGAGGTCGGCGGCGAGCTCCTCGATCGAGATCTCGGCGCCGTCCGGCTCGTCGCCCTCGCCCGGCTCGCCCTTCTTGGCGGCCTTGGCAGGCGTGGCCTTGTCGCCTGTCTTCTTCTCGACAGCCTTCTTGGCGGCGGCCTTCTTGGCGGGAGCCTTGGCCTCCGTGCCGTCCTCCGCCTTCGCGGGGGCGGCCTTGGCGGCCGCCTTCACCGCCTTGGCGGGGGCGGCCTTGGCCGGAGCGGCCTTCGGGGCCAGCTTCACCGGAGCGGGCGCCTCGGCGCCGCCCTCGGTCGGCGTGGCCTGCTTGGGTGCGGCGGGCTTGGCGGTCTTCGACGCGGCGGGCGGTGCCGCCTTCGCAGTGGTGGCCTTCGAGGCCGGGGTCGCGGCCCGCGCGGCGGCCACCTTGCGGCGGCCGTTGGCGGAGTCGTCGACCTCGACCGTCACGCCCGCCTCGAGCAGTGCTCGCAGCATCTTCTTGGCCTGGGCGGGGGTGACGTCGGCAGCCTCCACGGTGCGCGCCACATCCGCAGGCGTGAGCCGGCCGCCGGCGCCTGCGGCTTGGGCGATCAGCATGTCGGTGAGCGTGCGAACGTCGGCGCTGATCTGGCGGGCTTCAGTCACGGACGACCTTCCGGAGGCGAGTATCAAACAAGAATCTGCGGCATCGGCCGCGTCGCATGGCGCGTCGCGGTGGGTCAGCCAGTGTGATGTGTGGATGCGCCTCGCGCCTTCGGCACGTGGCAGGCGTGAATTGTAGCGCCGTACCCGGCGATCATCTCGGCGCGCACGCCGCAGGAGGTCCGCGAGCGGGCTCCGGGGCCTTGGCAGGATGGCACCAGGTGACGAGGAGGACGGTCGTGAACGAGCTGGAACTGCTGGATATCGCGGTGCAGGTGGCCGCTGACGCGGCCGACACCGCCCGCCGTATGCGTAACGAGGCGATCAACGATGTCGGCACGAAATCCACCGCCACGGACGTCGTGACGGCCGCGGATCGCGCGGTCGAGCAACAGGTGATCGCCGCGCTGGCGGCACGGCGCCCGGGTGACACGGTACTCGGCGAGGAGTTCGGCGGCGCGGGAATTGCCGAGCAGGGCGCTGTCCGCTGGATCGTGGATCCGATCGACGGGACGGTGAACTACCTCTACGGGCTGCCCCAGTACGCCGTGTCCATCGCGGCGGAGGTGGACGGGGAGGTCGTGGCCGGAGTGGTGCGCAACGCTGCGACGGGGGAGACGTGGACGGCGGCACGGGGCCACGGGGCGTGGCGGGACGGGCGGCGGTTGACCGGCTCGCCCGCCACCGAGCTGGCCCTGTCGCTGGTCGGCACCGGGTTCGGGTACGCCCGGGAGCGGCGGGTCCACCAGGCCGCGGTGGTGGCCCAGGTGCTGCCGCTGGTACGCGACATCCGGCGGATGGGGGCTGCGGCGCTGGACCTGTGCGCGGCGGCCGAGGGGCTGCTCGACGCCTACTACGAGAAGGGCCTGGCCGAGTGGGACATGGCCGCGGGCGGCCTGATCGCGCGCGAGGCAGGTCTGCTGGTCACCGGGCTGTCCGGCCGCCCGGCCGGCGGGGACATGGTGCTGGCGGCGCCGCCGGCCCTGCACGCCCCGCTGGACGCCCTGCTCAGCGAGCTGGTCGCCGACGGCGGCCCCTAGCCCCCGGACGCCCCCAGGCCCCGCTGGCCGGGCCGCATGCGCATCGAGGCCCCGCTCCCGCCGCTCGTGGCGGCGGGAGCGGGGCCTCGTGGCGGCGGGAGCGGGGCCTCGTGGCGACTCGCGAGACGGCCGGGTCAGGGCTTCTCGGCGCAGGTGCCCTCGGGCAGGTCGGGGCGGCCCAGCGCGGCGACCGCCTGGCGCATCTCGGTGGGCGTGGCGAGCTGCTTGAACTGCCCGCCGATGATCACGTCGATGGTGTCGTTGTCGCGCTTGATGTCGAACACCGGCTCGACGTCGTTGAGGAAGTACGCCTTCAGCAGCTGGGCCGCGCCGACCGTCTGCGGGCCGTAGCGCAGCTCCGCGACGATGTCGGGCTGGGCCTTCTTCTCGTTGCCCGTCTTCTCCACCTTGAACTTGCGGTTGGTGAAGTCCGCGGCCACGTTGCGGGCGAGATCCACCGTGGTCGTGGCGTTGTAGACGTTGATCTTCACTTCGCTCTCGGAGTCCGGCAGCGTGTTGTCGACGGGCACCCAGCCCGCCGGACAGCTCTGGACCACCGGGGCGTCACTCTGCGTGTCACGATTGAGCGTGATCACGGCCAGGGTGATGCCGATGATCGCCAGGGTGCTGATGATGGCGATCGCCCGAATTCGTGCCAGTTGCATATCGGTGCCGCTCCCCGTGAGCCAGAGGTCCGCTGCCGCCGCTTTGACGGTATGGGCCAGAGGTTATCGGTTGACCGGCCCGCTGGGGGCCGCGACCCGACAGACGGCCGGAATTGGCCGGACGTTCCCGGCGCGCCGACCGTGATCGGCGGGCGGCTGCCCCTACCTTGGTCTCGCCTGACCCGACGGCCCCATATCGCTGTCGGCTCAGTCACATCGGGAACAACTTCGCGTGCAGGAGCGTACAACTCCCACACGGGCGCGCTAAAGTACCGCGCTCGTTGAGAGTGACAACGTGCGTACGGATACGGACAAGACACAAATTGGGAGTGTGACAATCGATGGCCACCGACTACGACGCCCCGCGCCGTGACGAGGCCGACCTCGGTGAGGACAGCCTCGAGGAGCTGAAGGCCCGGCGTGTCGACACACAGTCGGGCAGCGTGGACGTGGACGAGACCGACCTCGCCGAGAACTTCGAACTGCCCGGCGGCGACCTGGCCGACGAGGAGCTCACGGTGAAGGTCGTGCCGATGCAGGCCGACGAGTTCCGCTGCTCGCGGTGCTTCCTGGTGCATCACCGCAGCCAGCTGGCAGGCGAGCGCAACGGCGAGCCGATCTGCCGCGAGTGCGCCTGACCGCGTGCGCCCATCGGACATTTCCGGGGCTTGACGCGATGGGGTGAGATGGCGCAGAACTTCTGGGTACACGGATCGAGGCACGCCGCAACGGACGCGGCGTGCCGCACGCGGGCCGGGTCCTTCGGCGGCCCCGAAGACCGCCGTGGACCGGATGCCGTCTCAGCCGA
Organism: Catellatospora vulcania; assembly: GCF_009720385.1. Classification (GTDB taxonomy): domain Bacteria; phylum Actinomycetota; class Actinomycetes; order Mycobacteriales; family Micromonosporaceae; genus Catellatospora; species Catellatospora vulcania. The sequence continues at coordinate 516,967 of NZ_WARX01000001.1, forward strand.
CAGGAGCCCCTCATGACCACCAGCCCCGAACCGGTGCCCGGCGACGCTGCGTCAGCGACAGGCGCGTCGGGCACTGCCGCGCCCGGCGCCGGCCGGCCGGACGAACTGGCGCTGGCCGTGGCGGGGCTCGCCGACGAGGACCTGGACAAGGCCGGACGGCGCAAGTTGCTCGGGCGGATGCTGGTGGGCCTGCGCGAGCGCGGCGTCAAAGAAGTCTTCATGCCCCGCAAGGCGATCAACTGGATCACCGAGGCGGTCTCGGATCTCGCCCCGCACGTGCCGGTGCGCAACCTGGAGACGTTGCGGCGGCACTACCCGGGCCTGGATGACGAGGCGCTGGCCGAGCGGCTGATCCGCAACGCGGCCCGCGCTGCGGCGGGCGTCGGCGCGGTCGGCGGCGGCATGGCCTCCATCGAGTGGGCGGTGCCGCCGACCCTGCTGTCCACCCCGGTGCTGCTGGCGACCGAGACGGTCGGCGTGGTCGGCATCGAGCTCAAGCTCATCGGCGAGCTGCACGAGGTGTACGGCCAGCCGGTGGTCGGCACGTCGTCCCAGCGGGCGATCAGCCTGATGCAGGCCTGGGCCAGCCACCGGGGCATCAGCCCGATGCTGCCCGGGGCCGCCGCGGCCACCGTGCTCGGCACGGCCACCCGCAAGCAGCTGCGCGACATGGTCCTCAAGCGGTTCGGGCGCAACCTGACCACGCTGGGGCCGCTGCTGACCGGGGCGGCCATCGCCAGCTACCTCAACCGCAAGGCCACCCGCCGCCTCGGCGACGACATCCGCAACGACCTGCGGGGCAAGCGGCGCGGTCCGGCACTGCCGCCGGGGTCAGCCGGCGCGGAGTAGCGCGCGGGCCAGGTCCTCGGGCCGGCGGCTGCTGATCACCCAGTACGGCGTGACGTCGTCGGGGTCGTCGAGCACCACCTGCACGGCGCCGGGGACCCACGGCCGCTGCACGACGAACGCCATCGGGTCGGCGTGCACCCCGAGCAGGTCGCGCTTGGTGGCGGCGTCCAGCGGGATCGCCTGCGCCACGTGGCGCAGCGGCAGCCGGGCGTCGTCGACCACGAACTCGTCGGCCGTCACGCTGATCCTGATCCGGCCCAGCCGCCACAGGCCCACCGCGACCAGCGTCAGCACCACGGGGTAGGCCACCCAGCCGCGCGGGCCCGCTGCGCCTAATCCGACCTGAGCCGCCAAAATGGCTCCGACCAGCAACGACGGCAACCACAGCCACCACGGCACGGACAGGCGCTCGGTGTGACTGGGCACAGGCCGTGCCGCGCCGCCCCCTGTCGCCGTTGTGCCTGAGGATGCCGTGCCGCTGCCTGGATGTGTCACAGCATCGAGGGTAGGGCCCGCCGGGTCCACCGGGCGCGGCAGGATAGAGGCAAGGAGACGCAGCTCCCGTCGCGGGCGCGCGTTCAAGCACTTCCCCCGGAGGTTTGACCGTTGTATCCCCCTGCGACCCCACCCGTCGTGGTGCCGATCCGCCGGCTCGACCCGGACCTGCCCCCGCCGTCGTACGCCCATCCGGGCGACGCGGGCGCCGACCTGTACACCGCCGAGGACGTCGTGCTCGCCCCGGGCGAGCACCGGCTGGTGCGCACGGGCGTGGCGATAGCCCTGCCGGACGGGTTCGTGGGTTTGGTCCACCCCAGGTCCGGTCTGGCCGCCAAACTGGGGGTGACCGTGCTCAACGCTCCCGGCACCGTGGACGCGGGCTACCGGGGCGAGATCCTGGTTCAACTGATCAACCACGACCGGGCGAACACCGCCAAGATCTCTCGCGGCGACCGCATCGCGCAACTTGTCGTGCAGCGGGTGGAGCGGGCACACTTCCACGACGTCGCCGAACTGCCGGAGTCCGTACGGGGCACCGGTGGGCACGGCTCGACGGGGAAATGAGGAGGAACAGTGATCTTCTCGCGACGACGTGCGGCCAGCGGTGGCCGGCACGCCAAGGCGGAGGAGCCGAAGTTCGTGGACGCCCGCGCCGCCCGGCGCGCCGCTCTGCTCGGCGAGGACTGGCAGCCCGAGGAGGCTGACACCCCCGCCGCTCCGGCCGCCAACGGTTTGAACGGCTCCCACCTCCCCGAACCGTCGATCTTCGGCGACGACGGCCCGTACGACCTCGACGACGCGCCCGACGCGCCGCGGCTTGACCTGGGCAGCCTGCTGCTGCCCGCGGTCGACGGGGTCGAGATCCGGGTGCAGGCCGGTGAGCAGGGCGTGATCCAGCAGATCGCGCTCGTGCACGGCCCGAACGCGCTCCAGCTCGGCGTCTTCGCGGCGCCGCGCACCGAAGGCATCTGGGACGAGGTGCGGGAGGAGATCCGCAAGTCCCTGTTCGCCGACGGGGTGGGCGCCGAGGAGGTTAACGGGCGTTGGGGCATCGAGCTGCGCGCCCGCATCCGTACCCCCGAGGGCTTCAACGACCTGCGCTTCATCGGCGTCGACGGGCCGCGCTGGATGGTCCGCGCGGTGTTCCAGGGCCCGGCCGCGATCGACGTGACCGAGGCCGGCCCGCTCACGCTGGTGCTGACCGGCCTGGCCGTGCGCCGCGACGACACCGCCCGCCCGGTCCGCGAGGCGCTGCCGCTGCGCCTGCCGGCCAGCATGGCCGAGGAGGCCGCCGCCCGGCAGGCCGCCGCCGCGCAGCCGCAACCCGAGCCGCCCGTCGAGCAGCCCCGCCAGTCGCAGTACGGCGACGGCGGCTACGGCGGCGAGCCGTACGGCGGCTCGGGTAACCAGCTGGTGCCCGGCCGGGTGCCGCCGCCGCCCGCGCCGACGCCGTTCGGCTCGATCGCACCGGCGGGCGCCAACGGCACCGCGGCTCCCGCCATCGGCGACGTGCCGCGCCGCAAGCCCTCCCCGCGCCCGCGCCGCGACTGACCTCGGCAGACCACGGTTCGTCCTCGGCGCGCCGTCGCAGACGCGGCGCGCCGAGGCCGTCCCATGTTCGGGCCCGGGGTGTCCCCAGCCGGGGCGCCCCGCAGTAGGCTGGCTGATACGCGCCGCTCGGGGACCTCGCCCCGGCGGGGAAGGATGAAGCAGGTCATGTCGACCGACGACGCCCGACCACGACATAAAGGGCTGCGTGGCATGCTCCACCGGCTCACCGCCACCGATTCCGAGCTCGAGTCGGAGGAGTTGCGGCGGGACACCGAACTCGCGGGCTGCGTCTGTGCGGACACCGTGCACCGCGGCGATCTCGTGAACGTCAGCGGCCGCCTGCGTACGGTCGTCTACACCCCGCGCACCAACCTGCCGACGCTGGAAGCCGACCTCTACGACGGCACCGACCTGATCACCCTGGTGTTCCTCGGCCGCCGGCACATCAACGGCATCGAACCGGGCCGCGGGCTGCACGTGCGCGGCCGGGTGGCGGTACGCGACGGTCGCAAGGTCATCTACAACCCTTACTACGAGCTGGAAGCGGCCGCGTGAGCGAGCGATCCGCGCGCAGCGAGGAGCAGTCATGAGCGAACCTGTCACCGACCGTAACCGGCCCCTGGCGGCGGACGGGGATCCCGAGGAGCTCCCGCCCTTCGCGGAGCAGGTGGCGCAGCAGCTGGGCGGCTGGCGCGGGATGACCGAGGCGGCCGTCCCGGTCATCGTCTTCGTGCTGACCAACATCGTGCTGGGCTTCTGGTTCCCGGCGGAGGAGTCGCGCATCGCGCTGCAGAGCGCCATCGGCGCGTCCGCGGCGGTCGCGATCGGGGTCGCCGTGGTCCGGCTGGCCCAGAAGCGGCCCGTGCGCTTCGCGCTGAACGGCCTGTTCGGCATCGGCCTGGGCGCGTGGATGGCCTGGGACTCCGGCAAGGAGGTCGACTTCTACCTGCCGGGCATCTGGATCACCATGGGCCAGATCGTGGTGCTGCTGGGGTCGATCGCGCTGCGCCATCCGATGGTGGGCTGGTTCTGGTCGGTGATCGCCAACGGCGGGCGTAACGACTGGCGTGAGGACGACCGGCTGGTGCGGGTCTTCTCCCAGTTGACCGCGCTGTGGGCGGCGGTGTTCGCGATCAAGGTGGTGGTCCAGGGCGGGCTGTGGATGGCCGAGCAGGGCACCGCGCTGGGCATCGCCCGCATCGTGATGGGCACGCCGCTGTTCGCACTGCTGGTCGTGATCAGCTTCGGCGTCGTCCGCCGGGTCCGCCGCGAGAACCCGCAGCCGGCCTGACGCAGGCTAGCCCGACCCCGTTTTAATCGACGTTGGCCTATCTGGATGAAGTCGATCGCGATTTTGTCATCCAGATAGGCCAACGTCTATTTTAGGCGCGTGGGTGGGTCAGCGGCGGCGGGAGCGGGTTTTTTCGACGCTGTCGGCGCCGAGCATGACCGAGCGGACCTGCTCCTCGACCTCGACGGTGCAGACGAAGACCAGCTCGTCGCCGGCCTCGACCGGGTCGTCGGGGGTCGGCGTGAGCACGCGGCGGCCGCGCACGATGGCGACCAGGGCGCTGTCGGGCGGCAGCGGGATGGAGCGGATCGGCAGGCCGACGTGCGGGGCGTCCTCGGGCAGGGTGATCTCCACGAGGTTGGCCTCGCCGTGCCGGAAGGTCATCAGCCGGACCAGGTCGCCCACCGTGACCGCCTCCTCGACCAGGGCCGCCATCACGCGCGGCTTGGAGACGGAGACGTCCACGCCCCACTGCTCGGTGAACAGCCACTCGTTCTCGGCCCGGTTGACCCGGGCGACCACCCGCGGCACCGCGAACTCGGTCTTGGCGAGCAGTGACACCACCAGGTTGACCTTGTCGTCGCCGGTGGCGGCGACGACCACGTCGCAGGCGGCCAGGTTGATCTCCTGGAGGCTGGACAGCTCGCAGGCGTCGGCGAGCACCCAGTCCGCGGCGGGCACCCGCTCGGGGCGCAGCATGCGCGGCTGGCGCTCCAGCAGCATGACCTGGTGGCCGTTCTCGATGAGCTCCTGGGCGATGGAGCGCCCGACGTTGCCCGCCCCGGCGATGGCGACCCGCATGGTGACTCCTCCTAGGCCGCGGCCGGCGGCGCGGCAGCGATCTTGGTGACGGTTTCCGCGATGTCGTCGGTGACGAGCATGAAGACCTGGTCGCCGTCCTGCAGCACGGTGGAGGCCGTGGTCAGCGTGCCCAGGCCGAAGCGCATGAGGAAGGCGGTCCGGGTGCCGGTCGCGTCCTCCAGCGTGTGCAGCGGATGGCCGATCCAGGCGGGGTTCACCGGGATCTCGATGATGGCGACGGTGCTGGTGGGGTCGCGGTAGAGCTCGGTGGCGCCCTCGGGCACCAGGTGCCGCACGATGCGGTCGGCGGTCCAGCGCACGGTCGCGACGGTGGGGATGCCCAGCCGCTCGTACACCTCGGCGCGGCGCTGGTCGTAGATGCGGGCCACGACGCGCTGCACGCCGAACGTCTCGCGCGCCAGCCGGGCGGAGATGATGTTGGAGTTGTCACCGCTGGAGACCGCGGCGAAGGCGTCGGCGCGTTCGACACCGGCCTGGATGAGCACCTCGCGGTCGAAGCCGACGCCGGTGACGGTGGTGCCCGCGAAATCGGGGGAGAGCCGCCGGAAGGCGTCGGCGTCCTGATCGATGATCGAGACGGAGTGGCCGCGCGCCTCCAGGCTGTGCGCCAGCGTCGAGCCGACCCGGCCGCACCCCATGATCACAACGTGCACGTCATGCCCTCCCGACAATGCCGTCGTCCCGGCCCCCGCGAAAGCGGCTCGTCCCGGCGTGCGGACGCCGAACGGCGCACGGGGACTCCCCACCTTCGCCCAGCCTGCCATGCGCGCGTACGGCGCGCGACATCAGAGTGCCACGTGTGTTCGCGCCGGGGCGTCGTAGGCTCCCACATGTGGCGAGACCTACCTCCCTGCTGAAGCGCCTCCTGCTCGGCAGGCCGTTCCGTTCCGACCGACTGCAGCACACCCTGCTGCCCAAGCGCATCGCACTACCGATCTTCGCTTCCGACGCGCTGTCCAGCGTCGCCTACGCGCCGGGCGAGATCCTGCTGACCCTGTCGATCGCGGGCGCGGCCGCCTACGCGTACTCCCCGTGGGTGGCGCTGGCGGTCGTGGTGGTGATGCTGACCGTCGTCGCCAGTTACCGGCAGAACGTGCATGCCTACCCTTCGGGCGGCGGCGACTACGAGGTCGCCACGGTCAACCTGGGCTCCAAGTCGGGACTCGCCGTGGCCAGCGCGCTGCTGGTGGACTACGTGCTAACGGTGGCCGTGTCGATCTCGTCGGGCGTGGAGAACCTCGGGGCCGCGATCCCGCTGATCGGCCGGCACGAGGTGATCACCGCGGTGCTGCTGATCGCGCTGCTCGCCGCCCTCAATCTGCGCGGCCTGCGCGAGTCGGGCTTCATGTTCGCCATCCCGACCTACCTGTTCATGCTCGCCATGCTCGGCCTGATCGGCTGGGGCGTGATCCGGATCTTCGTGCTGGGCGAGGACCTGCAGGCCCCGAGCGCGGGTCTGACCATCCTGCCCGAGCACGGCCTGCAGGTCGGCACGAGCTTCGCCTTCGCCTTCCTGCTGGTGCGCGCGTTCTCCTCGGGTTGTGCGGCGCTGACGGGCGTCGAGGCCATCTCCAACGGCGTGCCCGCGTTCAAGCCGCCCAAGAGCAAGAACGCCGCGACCACGCTGCTGATGCTCGGCCTGCTGTCGATCATCATGCTGGTCTCGATCGTGGCGCTGAGCCTCAAGACCGGCCTGCAGTACGTCGAGGACCCGGCCGAGCAGATCGTGGGCGTCGCCCCGAACTACGTGCAGCCGACGGTCACCGCGCAGCTGGCGCAGACCATCTTCGACCACTTCCCGCCGGGCTTCTACCTGGTCATCGCGATGACCGCGCTCATCCTGGTGCTGGCCGCGAACACCGCGTTCAACGGCTTCCCGGTGCTGGGCTCGATCCTGGCGCAGGACCGCTACCTGCCGCGCCAGCTGCACACCCGGGGCGACCGGCTGGCCTTCTCCAACGGCATCCTGCTGCTGGCCTTCTTCGCGGCGGTGCTGGTCATCGCGTTCCAGGCGGAGACCACCCGGTTGATCCAGCTCTACATCGTCGGCGTGTTCGTGTCGTTCACGCTGTCGCAGATCGGCATGCTGCGGCACTGGAACCGGCTGCTGCGCACCGAGCGCGACCAGGCGGCGCGGCGCCGGATGATGCGGGCCCGTCTGATCAACGGGTTCGGCGCGGTGCTGACCGGCTTCGTGCTGATCCTGGTGCTGGCGACGAAGTTCACCCACGGCGCGTGGATCTCGATCGCGGCGATGGCGGTCATCTACGCGATCATGGTGGGCATCCGCAAGCATTACGACACGGTCGCCCGTGAGCTGGTGCCGTCGGAGGAGCGGCCGGTGCTGCCGGCCCGCAACCACGCGATCGTGCTGGTCAGCAAGCTGCACCTGCCGACCATGCGGGCGCTGGCGTACGCGAAGGCGACCCGGCCGGACACGCTGACCGCGCTGACCGTCAACGTCGACGTCGCGGACACCCGGGCCATCCAGGCCGAGTGGGAGCGCCGCGGCATCAACACCCCGCTGACCGTGGTCGACTCGCCCTACCGGGAGATCAGCCGGCCCATCATCGAGTACGTGAAGTCGCTGCGCCGGGCCTCGCCGCGCGACGTGGTGACGGTCTACATCCCCGAGTACGTGGTGGGCCGCTGGTGGGAGCACATCCTGCACAACCAGTCCGCGCTGCGGATCAAGGGCCGGCTGCTGTACGAGCCGGGCGTCATGGTCACCAGCGTGCCGTGGCAGCTCGCCTCGACGAACAGCACCGACCTGGACCGGATCGACCGGTCCCTGGTCCGCTCGCCGGCCCGCGGCCCGCGTGCGGGGGAGGACTCCTGATGACCGCCGTGACGGAGCTGTACGAGGGCGACAAGGTCGAGGTGACCGTCGGGCCGATCGCGCACGGCGGGCACTGCGTGGCCCGGCACGAGGGTCAGGTGATCTTCGTGCGGCACGCGCTGCCCGGCGAGCGGGTGATCGTGGAGATCACCGAGTTGCACAAGGCGTACCTGCGCGGCGACTGCGTCGAGGTGATCGAGGCGTCCGCCGACCGGATCACGCCGCGCTGCCCGTACGCCCATGCCAATGGTTGTGGTGGTTGCGACCTGCAGCATGTCGCGTCCCCGGCGCAGCGGGAGTGGAAGGCGGCCGTGGTGCGCGAGCAGCTCGTCCGGCTGGGCAGGCTGGACGCCGCCGAGGTCGACGCGCTGGGTGTCACGGTCGCGGCGCTGCCCGGCGGGGACGAGGGCTGGCGCACCCGGGTCCGCTACCGCGCGGACGCGTTGGGCCGTCCGGGGCTGCTCAAGCACCGCTCGAACGAGGTGGTGGCGATCAGCCGCTGCCGGATCGCGCACCCGGAGATCCAGGCGCTGGACGTGCTGGACCGGCGCTGGCCGGACACCGACCTGATCGACGTGGTCAAGCCGTCCACCGGCCCGGCGCAGCTGGTCCAGGATCCGCCGCAGCAGATCGTCGAGCGGGCCGCCGGGCACGACTTCACCATCTCCGCGGGCGGGTTCTGGCAGGTCCATCCCGCCTCGGCGGACACCCTGGTGCAGGCGGTGCTGGAGTTGCTGGACCCGCGGCCCGGCGAGCACGCCTGGGACCTGTACGGCGGCGCGGGGCTGTTCGCCGCGGCGCTGGCCGACCGGGTCGGGGTCACCGGCGCGGTGACCGTGGTCGAGTCGGCGCGCGACGGCGTCGTGGCGGCCCGGGGCAACCTGGCGGCCCTGCCGGTGCGCGTCGTGGACATGACAGTGGAACGGGCGCTGCACCGCGACCGGCGGCCCAAGGAGCGGCTGCCGCACCCCGATGTGGTGGTGCTGGACCCGCCGCGCACCGGGGCCGGGGCCGCGGTGGTCAAGGCGATCACGGCGGCCGGCCCGCGTGCCGTCGCCTACGTCGCCTGCGACCCGGCCGCGCTCGGCCGTGACGTGCGCACCTTCGGCGAGCAAGGCTGGGAGTTGCGGGCACTGCGGGCGTACGACTGCTTCCCGCAGACCCACCACGTGGAGTGCGTGGCGCTGCTGGCCCCGCGCGGGTGACCGCGGGCGGCGCCACGGCGAGCAGGGGTGAGTGAAGGTCTCGTGAAGGGGTGGCGAGCCGGTGAGCGGCCGTGCGTGCTGCCGATAGACTTCCCCGACATGGGTAAGCGGAACGTAGGGCACCCCCACCGGAGTGCCGTGCGGAACGCCGGCGAGAGCGAGGCGAAGGCATGAGCAGGCGAAGCGAGCAAGTCGTGACGTTCTGCGCCGTTCATGTCGCCGACCAGCGCAGCGAGGAGAAGGTATGAACGAGGGTGCGACCCTGCTGGGTTCCGTGAAGGGGCCGCAGGACCTCAAGACCCTGTCCCCGGAGCAGCTGACCGGCCTGGCGGCCGAGATCCGCGACTTCCTGATCGCCAAGGTCGCGCGCACCGGCGGGCACATCGGCCCGAACCTCGGTGTGGTGGAACTCACCCTGGCCATGCACCGGGTCTTCGACTCGCCGGCCGACCGCTTCATCTTCGACACGGGCCACCAGGCGTACGTGCACAAGATGGTCACCGGCCGGATGGACGGCTTCGACCAGCTCCGCCAGCGCGGCGGCCTCACCGGCTACCCGAACCAGGCCGAGAGCGAGCACGACCTGGTCGAGAACTGCCACGCCTCGACCGCGCTGTCCTGGGCCGACGGCATCGCCAAGGGCTACGCGCTGCGCGGCGAGAAGCGCCACGTGGTCGCGGTCGTCGGTGACGGCGCGCTGACCGGCGGCATGTGCTGGGAGGCGCTGAACAACATCGCCGCCACGGACAACCCGCTGGTGATCATCGTCAACGACAACGGCCGCTCCTACGCGCCGACCATCGGCGGGCTCGCCGACCACCTCGCCACGCTGCGCCTGAACCCGGGCTACGAGAAGGTCCTGGACCTGGTCAAGGACGCGCTGGAGAAGACCCCGCTGGTCGGCAAGCCGCTGTTCGACGCGCTGCACGCGGTCAAGAAGGGCATCAAGGACGCGGTCGCCCCGCAGGCGATGTTCGAGGACCTGGGCCTGAAGTACATCGGGCCGGTCGACGGGCACGACCAGGCCGCCATCGAGTCCGCGCTGGGCCGCGCCCGCCGCTTCGGCGGCCCGGTCATCGTGCACGCGGTCACCGCCAAGGGCTACGGCTACCAGCCGGCCCTCAACGACGAGGCCGACCGGTTCCACGCGCCCAGCGCGTTCGACCCGGAGACCGGCCGGCTGCTGGCCGCGCCCAGTCTCAAGTGGACCAAGGTGTTCGCCGAGGAGCTGGTCGAGATCGCCGGCGAGCGGCCCGACGTCGTCGGCATCACCGCCGCGATGCCCGAGTCCACCGGCATCGACAAGCTCGCCGCGGCGTACCCGGGCCGGGCGTACGACGTGGGCATCGCCGAGCAGCACGCGACCACCTCGGCGGCGGGCCTGGCCCTGGCCGGGCTGCACCCCGTGGTCGCCATCTACGCGACGTTCCTCAACCGCGCCTTCGACCAGGTCCTGCTGGACGTGGCGCTGCACAAGCTGCCGGTCACGTTCGTGCTGGACCGGGCCGGCATCACCGGCCCCGACGGCCCGAGCCACTACGGCATCTGGGACATGTCGGTGTTCGGCGTGGTGCCGGGCCTGCGCATCGCCGCCCCGCGCGACGCGGAGACGCTGCGCGAGGAGCTGCGCGAGGCGATCGGCGTCGACGACGGCCCGACCATCGTGCGCTTCCCGACCGGCTCGGTGCCCGCGGCGCTGCCCGCGCTGCGGCGCGTCGGCGGCTCGGACGGCCTGGGCGGCCTGGACGTGCTGGCCGAGGCCGAGCGCAAGGACGTGCTGCTGGTGTCGGTCGGCGCGTTCGCGCACCTGTCGGTGCAGGTCGCCGCGAAGCTCGCCGAGCGCGGCTACGGGGTGACCGTGGTCGACCCGCGCTGGGTGCGCCCCGCCCCGGTGGACCTGGTGCCGCTGGCCCGCGAGCACAAGCTGGTGGTGACGCTGGAGGACGGCGTACGGGCCGGCGGTGTCGGCGACGCGGTCTCCAAGCTGCTGCGTGACAACGAGGTGGACGTGCCGCTGCGCGACCTGGGCGTGCCCTCGACGTGGATCGACCACGGCACCCGCGCCGAGATCCTCGCCGAGATCGGGCTCACCGTCCCGGAGATCACCGAGCGGGTCACCAAGTGGGCCGCCGCGGTGACCCCCGCCGCGCCGTCGCCGCTGGCGAGCTCGGTGCGCGGCTGACCACGACCGCGCGACAAGCACTGCCGCCGGAGCCGCCGACGACAACCCGTCGGCGGCTCCGGCGCGTCTGAGCACGCGAAGCCCCGCGGGTCGCGCCGGGCGGCCGCCGCCCGGCGGAGCGGCGGACCCGCGGACCGACGGTTGAGGTGGTGCTGGCGTGGTGCGTGAGCCGGACGGCGTCGGGGTCATCGACCTCGGGGTGCTGCCCGCCGACGAGCCGGACGAGCCCGCCGTGCCGCTGGGCGTGTCGCGCTGGGGACGGCGGCTGGTGGCGGGCCTCGCCTTGGCGGCCGTGCTGACCGGCGTGACCGCGGCGGAGCGGCTGCCGCAGCCCGGGGTGTCCACCCTGGCCGTCCTCCCCTCGTCGACCGGCACCGCATGGGTGGTCGACGCCGGCCTCGTCATGGTGTTCGAGAACCAGCGTGCCGTCGCCTACGACCCCGACGGCTGGCGTGAGCTGTGGTCCGTGCCCGGTGCCGCGCTGGTGCACGCGGTCGCGTACGACGACCTGGTGGTGCTGTTCCGCGGCGACGCGATGAACGAGCCGGCCGGGGAGAAGCCCGAGTGGGCCGTCGCCGTGGACCGGGCGACCGGGCAGCGGCGCTGGAGCAGCGACCGCCAGGTGGAGGTGCGCGGCGGCGTCATGGTCTCCTACCTGCCCGCCGTGCTGATGCAGGACGTGGAGTTCCGCGACACCGCCACCAACCGGTTGCGCTGGAAGCTGCCGGCCTCGCTCGCCTGGGCGGCCGACGAGCAGCGGTCGGCGCTGTGGCGCATCGCCCCGGACGGCGGGCTGGTCGAGCATGATCTGGAGACGGGGGTCGTGCGCCGTACCGTCCGGGTGCTGCTGCCCGACACGGGCCGGAACCTGAACCTGACCATCGGCCGTGGCACGGTGGGCATCACCGCGTTCGGCAACGGTGACTGGCGCGACGACAGCAAGACGCTCTGGTACGAGGTCGCCGGCCTCACCGGGGTCAGCGGGGCCGGCCAGTGGGCCTGGGAGCAGGACTGCGGCCGCGGCCTGTCATGCGCCCACACGCTCGGCGGCGATCAGGTGTTCCTGGTCGACCCGGCCACCGGGGTCACCCTGCGCACCGCCCCCGAGGGCCGGCTGATGGGCAGCCCCCTCGGCCTGCTGCAGCTCGGCCAGGAGGGCGGGACCGACTTCAGCCTGCCGACCGTGCAGGCCGTGCTGGACCCGCGGACCGGCTACCTGCGGACGGAGCTGAAGGGCTGGCGGGTGCTCGGCATGAGCGACGGCCTGGTGCGCGTGCTCGCCCATTACGACGTGCCGCGCAAGCTCACCTACCTGGCCGAGCTGACCGAGCGGGAGGCGGTGCGGCTCGACGCCGTGCCGCACCTGCTGCGGGAGTGCACGGCGGCCGGGCGGACCCTGGTCTGCGCCACTATGGCGGGCGACATCGTGGTGCTGCGGATCGCCCGGGAGCACCGATGACGGCGACCGGGCCGGGCCCGTCGGACGCCGCCGTGATCGACCTCGGTGACGGCTGGGCCGACGACCCGGTCCCGCAGCCGGGCCGGCCGGCCGCGCGCCGCGGACCGGCCGTGCTCGCCGCCCTGGTGGTATGCGGTGTGCTGCTCGCGACCGCGGTGATCGGCGACGCGCCCCGGCCGCAGCCCCGGTTGACCGAGCTGGCCCGCTGGTCCGCGTTGCAGGTGCTGATGCTCTCCACGGCCGGGACCGACACGCTCCTGGTGCACACCCCGGGCGAGGTCACGGCGTACGACGCGGCCGACGGCCGGCGACGCTGGCGCATGCCCGGCTCGACCAGCTGGATCCACGACGCCGGTGACCTCGTCCTGATGGGATTCGACCAGCCGGAGAGCACGTCGTCCGTGCCGCAGTTCACCGACGCGGTGGCCGTGGACCGGCTCACCGGGCAGGTGCGCTGGCGCACGCAGGCCTATCTGGAACAGCTCGGGGACGTGCTGCTCAGCTACGCCGGGGATGCGCGGCACCCGGTCGTCGCGGTGCACGACCCGGCGACCTTCGCGCTGCGCTGGCGCGTGGCGGTGGCCAGGTCGTTCGTGGTGGACCGCTGGGGGTCGGCGCTGTGGGAGCTGACGACGGACGGACGGCTGGTCGAGCACGACCTCGGCACGGGCACGGTGCGCCGCAGCGCCCGGGTGCCGGTGCCGGCCGGGACTCGGGTGGCCGTGCTGGCCAGCCGCGACGCGGTAGGGATCGTCGGGTACCGGTTCGACGGGAACGGGTTCGAGGAGCGCACCGGGGCGACGTGGTACGCCCGGGACGGCCTGGCCGTGGTGAGCGCGGACAACCGATGGCCCTGGGAGACCGACTGCGGCGCAGGGACGTCCTGCGCCTACCCGTACGACGAGAGCCCGAAGTACCTGATCGACACCGCGACCGGTGCGCCGATCCGCCCCCTGGACGGCCCGCAGCACGTCGGCAGTGCCGCCGGGCTGCTGCTGTTCGAGGGCGACGGCGGTGAGCCCGGGAGCACGCTGCGCGCCCGCCTGGAGCCGGTCGGCGGTCGGCCGCGCACCGACGTGGCGGGCTGGCGGATCCTGTCCACGACCGGCCAGGTGGCACGCCTGCTCGGCCACGAGGATCAGGACCCGTTCGCCACCCATCTCGGCGAGCTGACCGGCGAGGGGCTGCGCCCGCTCGGCCGGGTGCCGTACGGGCTGGTGCAGTGCGCGTCCGTGCCGCGGGCGGCGATCTGCACGACCACGGGCGGCGAAGTCGTCATCTGGCGTACCGGACAGGAGCGGCCGTGAACATCGCCACCGGGGGACAGGACGCAGCCATGATCGAACTGGGCGGTGGCTGGCGGGATCCGCTGCCCGAGCCCGGTCGGCCGCGCCGGTTCCCGCGCGTGGCCGCGCCGGTGCTCGTCGCGGTCCTGCTGCTGGCGCTCGGCGGCGCGGCGCCGGTGCCGGTGCGGCTGGTCGAACTCACGCGGGTGCCGGTGGCCGACACGGAGCGCGCCGACCTGTCCTTCGTGGGTGACGCGGTGCTGTTGCGGGGGCAGGGGCGGCTCACCGCGTACGAACTGGGCGACGGCACGCCGCGATGGAGCGTTGAGCTGCCGGACACACCGGACCTGAGCACCGTAGGGGTCTCACCGGCGGTGCCGGGGATCGCCGTGGTCACCCAGCTCGACGGGGACCGGCCGCTGTCCGTCGCGCTGGACCTGGCGACCGGGCAGCAGCTGTGGCGCTCGGACGAACTGCTGCAGCCCAACGGCGACGTCGTGTACACGATGAACGCGCTCCTCGGGCCGGACGGGGCACCCGTCGTCCACGTCAACGATCTGCGGACCGGGGCCCGGCTGTGGACCATGCCGGACGCGGCGAACAGCGCGTACGACGCCGCGGGCGGCCGGGCCTGGACGGTGAGCCCGGCCGGGGAGGTGACGGCCTACGGCCTGCGTGACGGCCGGGTGCTGCACGCCGGCACGGTGCAGGTGCCCGCCATGGTCGAATCGGTATGGGCCGTCGACGGCGAGCTCGCCGTGCAGTACACCGCCGGGGAGGACCCCCAGACGGCCTGGTTTGACGGCACGACGCTGGCGGCGGTGCCCAGACCCGGCCAGGACGCGCGGAGCGTCGACTGCGGCCTGCTGTTCCGATGTGTACAGGTGACCGAGCCGGTCGCCGGGCTCGAGGTGATCGACCGGGCGACCGGCGCGGTGGCGCACCGGCTGCGCGCGGAGGAGTACCTGGCCAGGGAGTCCCACCTGATGGTTTTCGCGCTGGACCGGGACCTGGACGGTGGGCTCGGCCCACGCCCGCACACCGTGATCGACCTGGGCTCGGGGCGCGTGATCGACGTCGCGGGCTGGGAGGTGCTGTGGCAGCAGACGCGGATCGAGGTGCTGGTGCGGCTCGTCGAGCACGGGACCGTGCTGCAGGTCGCGCGGCTCGGCCCGGACGGCCTGGAGATCCTGGCGCAGCTGCCCGGTGATGTGCGACGGTGTGCGTTCGAGCAGCGGACCCTTGTCTGCACGCGGGAGGGCGACCAGGCGATCCTCTGGCGGCTCCGCGACTGATCCGGCCCGGCGGGGAGGCAGGGTGACCGTGCTCATCGACCTCGGTGACCCGCGCGGGACCGCCGAGGACGCCGACGACGGACCGCGGCTGTCCCGGACCGGCCGACGGGTCGCGGCGCTGCTGACCGTCGTGCTCGCCGCGCTGCTGGCCTGCGCCGGATCCGCTCCGGTGCCGCCCGCGCCGCTGCGGTGGGTCACCCAGCTCACCGCGCCGCTCGCCGCGCCCGTCGTGTTCGCCGGTGAGCTGGTGCTGGTGGTGCACCGCGGCGAGACCACGCGGGACCTGGTCGCCGTCGGGAACGCCGACGGGGCGGAGCGCTGGCGGGTGCGGCTGGACGGCCGCTCCACCGAGGTGCACGAGGCCCGGCAGGTCGGCGGGACGCTGCTGGTCTCGGTGCTGGACAGCGCCGCGCCGTCCGACGCGTGGACCACGTACGCGCTGGACGCGGCCACCGGAGCGCGGCTGTGGCAGGAGCACGCCTACCTGGTGGGCGTCGCGCCCCGGGCGGGCGGCCAGACCGTCGCGCTGGTCGGCATGTCGCCCCCGGTCGACTGGTACGGCGGCTGGGACGTGCGGACCGGACGTCCGCTGTGGCGGCACACCCTCGACAACTCGTACTGGCTGGCCCCGTACCTGGCGGACGGGCAGCTGGCGGGGATGGTGCTGGTCGAGGACGACGACCGGGACCGGGTCCGGCTGGTCGGCCTCGACGGCGCGCTGGGCCCGCTGCACGAGATGCCCGCGCAGACGGCCGCCGTGCAGGTGGTCGGCGGCCTGGTGGTGGCGGCCTACGAGCGGGACGGGCGGCGCCGGGTCGCGGCGCTGCGGCTGCCGGCGCTGGAGACCGCGTGGGACGTCGCGCCATCGTTCGGCAGCCGCCACGTCTACCTGACCGAATGCGCGCCGCTGGTCTGCGCCAGCGCCGCCGACGAGGTCTGGCTGCTCGACTCCGCCGACGGCGCGGTGCGCTGGCAGGGCCGGGTCGGCGGATTCACGCCGCTCGGGCCGGGCCGGGTGCTGACCGGCACCGATGACCGCCCGCTGGCCGGGGCTCTGCGCGACGTCGCGACCGGCGACCTGCTGTTGCGGCTCGACGGCTGGACGCCGGCCGGGGCCGACGGCAGCAGGCTGGTGGTGACCCGGACCGACGGGGACCGGACCTGGTTCGGGATGGTGGACCTGGCCCGGCCGGAGCGGGTCCGGCTGGTCGGCATCGGCGGGATCACCCTGGACCGGTGCTGGCTGGGCGGCGCGACGCTGGTCTGCCAGTCACTGGTCGGCCTGGACCTCTACCGCATAGCGGGCTGACCCGCCGGCGCGCCGCCCGGCCGTCACCGGTTGGCCTGGCCCGGCGGGGTGGGCAGCGGCTCGGCGGCCGGCCGTCACCAGTTGGCCTGGCCTGGCGGGGTGGGCAGCGGCACGGACGCCGGGTGGATCACGTAGACCACGCCGCGGCTGGTGTCGAGCCAGGCCGACTCCCACTCGGCCCGGCCGACGGGTTTGCGCACCTGCGCGTTGCTCGGCGAGTTCGGGTCGTTGAGCACCGGGTCGCCGTCGGCGGTGAACCCGACCAGCGCCACCAGGTGGCCCTTGGTGTCGTAGTCCAGCCCGGGGATCTGGCCCTTGCGGTACGACGCCGACACGATCAGCGGGATGCCGGCGGCGATGAACCGCTCCGCCTCGTTCAGCGAGCGCAGCCGGGTGACGAAGGCGCGCAGCCCGAACCGGCCGGCGTAGGCGGTGTTGAAGGGCCAGTTGCCGCAGCCGGAGAAGCCATGGTCGTAGGTGTGCCGGGCGGCGAAGTCGACCCACGGGTCGGTGTGGCCCGGCTCGACCCAGGCGTAGTCGGCCGGGGACGGGCCGGCCCCCCAGTAGGCCAGCACCATCGAGGTCGAGGTCGGGCTGCACCAGGCCTCGCCGCCGTTGTCCCACTGCGGGTGCTCGCCCTTGTGGAGCTGCTGCGAGTAGGGCGGCACGTCGAGCACCAGGCCCTGTGCCGCGAGCGGGACGCTCGGTGCGAGCCCGCCGGGCGCGGGCAGCGCGGAGGCGACCGCGCCGAGGGTACGCAGCACCGGCGCATCGGTGCTGCCGACCGGCCGCAGCAGCGTCGCCCGCAGCCGCCAGGTGGTCAGGGCGCGCCCGTCGGCCGCGGCGTAGGCGTCGGCGTGCACGGTCCCGTCCGCGTCGCCCTGGCCGCGTACGGAGGTGCGTTGCAGGGCGGTGTCGTCGGCGGCCCAGTCGCCGAGCTGGAACCACTTCGTGGTGGTGCCCGCCGCCGTCATGCCGCTCAGCTCGATGCGGACGAAGCTGCCGCCGGGGGTGTCGGCGGTCCAGGACGGGATCACCTCGGTGGCGGCGAAGCCGACAGCCGTCTCCGGGCCGGTCCAGACCGCGGACTCGTAGTCCGTGCGCAAACCGGTGGCCGGGTCGGTGCGCGACAGCGTCCCGGTCGCGGCGGTGAAGGCGAGACCCGCGGTGCCGGCGAAGACGCCGCTGCCGGCGCCCTCCGCCCAGCGCTGTGGCGAGTCCCAGCGGCGGAAGGCTATGTCACGACCGGCGGACGGCTGCCCGGCATCCGCGGTGAGCCGGCTCCCGGCCGGGGCTGCGGGCAGCGCTTCGCGTCCGTTCATCGGTGCCTCCCGTGCGTCGCCCGACCGATGGCGAATCTCTGCGATGAGATTTCTATACGCGAAGATTTTTTGCAATGGCCCGGGGGCTCTATCTTCGTGGCAGACACGCTCGCCGACTGGCGATGGTAGGCGGTCGGCAGAGAGGCGGAGACGTGCGGGTGCTGGTGGTGGAGGACGAGCGGCACTTGGCCGATGCGATCGCCCGGGGGCTGCGCCGGCACGGGCTGGCCGTGGACGTGGCCTACGACGGCAGCGTGGGCCACGAGATGGCCTTCGTCACCCGGTACGACGTGGTGGTGCTGGACCGTGACCTGCCCGGCATGCACGGCGACCAGCTGTGCGCGGCGCTGGTCGGCTCCGGGGCGCTGACCCGGGTGCTGATGCTGACCGCCAGCGGCAGCGTCGCCGAGCGGGTGGAGGGCCTGCGCCTGGGCGCGGACGACTACCTGCCCAAGCCGTTCGCCTTCGACGAGCTGGTGGCGCGGGTGCAGGCGCTGGGCCGCCGGGCGACCCCGGTCACCCCGCCCGTGCTGCGCGCCGGCGACCTCGAACTCGACCCGGCCAAGCGCTCGGTGACCCGGGGCGGCGTGCTGATCGACCTGACCAACAAGGAGTTCGGCGTACTGGAGGAGCTGCTGCGGGCCCGCGGCGGCGTGGTCTCCACCGAGGAGCTGCTGGAGCGCGTCTGGGACGCCAACACCGACCCGTTCACGACCATAGTGCGGGTCACCATGCGCACGCTGCGGATGAAGATCGGCCAGCCCGCGCTCATCGAGACGCTGGTCGGCGCCGGCTACCGCATCCCGTCGGCGGCGCAGGACGGTGCCGCGTGATCTCCCGGCCGGTGCGCGTGCCCGCCCGCCGCGGGCTGCGGCCCACCCTGCGCCTGCGGCTCACCCTGCTCAACGGGGTGCTGCTGGTCGGCGCGGGGGTCCTGCTGATGCTGGTCGCCTGGCTGGTGGTCAACGCCGTGCTGCATCCCGCCGACGACCTGGCCCCGGGCACCATGGTCCGGATGGCGGACGGGCAGCAGCTCGACGCGCGGGCGTGGCAGGAGTCGGTGCTGTCCGCCGCGCGCACCGAGCTGACCGTCAAGGGCCTGGTCGCCGTGCTGGCGATCAGCATCGTCGGCATCCTCGGGGCGTACGCCGTCGTCGGCCGCGCCCTGCGCCCGCTGCACCACGTCACCGCGACCGCCCGCAAGCTCGGCGGGGAGACCCTCGACCAGCGCATCCGCTACACCGGGGCGGACGACGAGGTGGCCGAACTGGCCGACACCTTCGACGCGATGCTGGACCGGCTCGGGGCTGCCTTCACCGCGCAGCAGCGCTTCGTCGCCAACGCCTCGCACGAGCTGCGCACCCCGCTGGCGGTGATGCGCACCGAGATCGACGTGACGCTGTCCGACCCGGCGGTCGACACCCCGGAGCTGAAGCGGATGGCGACCGTGGTGCGCGACGCGTCCGAGCGGGCCAACGCCCTCGTCGACGCGCTGCTGATGCTGGCCCGCAGCGAGGGCCGCACCGGGCTGCGCAACGAACCGGTGGACCTCGGTGCGGGCGTGCTGGGCGCGCTGTCGGCGATGGAGCACGAGGTGCGCCGCATCAAGATCGCGGTCGACACCCAGCTGCACCCGGCCCCGGTCATCGGCGACCCGAGCCTGCTGGACCGGCTGGCGGGCAACCTCATCGAGAACGCGGTGCGCTACAACCACCTGGGCGGGCACATCTGGGTGGAGAGCCGCCACGACGGCGAGTACGCCCGGCTGATGGTCGGCAACACGGGCTTCAAGGTGGACCAGTCCGACGTGCCCGGCCTGTTCGAGCCGTTCCGCCGCGGCGGCCGCGAGCGCACCGGCGCCCGGGGCTCCGGCCTGGGGCTGTCCATCGTGCGCGCGGTCTGCGTCGCCCACGGCGGTACGGTCGGCGCGGTGGCACTGCCCGGTGGAGGTATGGAGGTCACCATCGCGCTGCCTCTAGCATCGGTGAAATGACCTCCCTCATCCGGCACCTCACCGTGGACTGCACCGACCCCTACACGCTGGCGGGCTTCTGGAGCGAGGTCACCGGCAACCCGAGGCACCCCGACGACAAGCCCGACGACACGGCGGCGCTGGTGATGTCACCCGACGACGGGCCGAGCATGCTGTTCATCGCCGTGCCGGAGGGCAAGAGCACCAAGAATCGGCTGCACCTGGACCTGCAGCCGAGCGACTGCACCCGCGACGAGGAGGTCGAGCGGCTGCTCGCCCTCGGCGCGAGGCTGGTCAACGACCTGCGCAACCCCGACGGCACCGGCTGGGCGGTCATGGCCGACCCCGAGGGCAACGAGTTCTGCGTCGAACGCTCCGCCGCCGAACGCACCACCGCCGCCGTGTGACCACGGAACGGTTGCGGGCACTGCTCAAGGAAACGGCGGATATCCCGATCATCGCCGAGCCCGAGGAGCACTACCGATCTGCGCAGCCGCTGCCGGCCGGTTCGCCGGAGCGGCGGCACGATCGCCGCGAATCCGTCCCTGAACCGACGATGATCGCTGTTTCGGGTCAGGAAGTCGGGTCCGACTCCACAATCTGACACGAAACAGCGATCATCGCTGCCCGTTAGGCGAACCGGCGGCCGGTGACGGCCTCGGAGACGCCGGCGCGGTCCAGGTACGGGGTGATGCCGCCCAGGTGGAACGGCCAGCCGGCGCCCAGGATCATGCACAGGTCGATGTCGGCGGCCTCGGCCACCACACCCTCGTCCAGCATCAGCCGGATCTCCTGCGCGAGCGCGGCCAGCGCCTTCTCCCGGACCTGCTCGCCGGTAAGCGGCGCGTCGCCCTGCACGAGCAGCGCCTCCACCTCCGGGTTGAGCCGCTCGTCGACGAGCAGCGGCAGGCCCGACTTGGCGATCGCGACCAGATTCGGGCTGGCCGAGAAGCGGTCCGGGAACGCCTCGTGCAGGGTGCCGCCCACGTGCGCGGCGACGGCCGGGCCGACCAGGGCCAGCAGCGCCATCGGGCGCATCGGCAGGCCCAGCGGGTCCAGCGCGCGGTCGGCGGTCTTGAGCGGGGTGCCCGCGTCGACGGCGTTCCAGATCTCGCCCAGGAATCGGGTCAGGATCCGGTTGACCACGAACGCCGGGGCGTCCTTGACCAGCACGCAGCTCTTCTTCAGCTGCCTGCCGACGGCGAACGCGGTGGCCAGCGTGGCGTCGTCGGTGGCCTCGCCCCGGACGATCTCCAGCAGCGGCATCATCGCGACCGGGTTGAAGAAGTGGAAGCCCACCACCCGCTCGGGGTGTGCCAGGTCGGCGGCCATCGCGGTGACCGACAGCGAGGAGGTGTTGGTGGCCAGCACCGTCTCCGGCTTGACGATCTGCTCCAGCTCTGCCCAGACCGCCTTCTTGACCGACAGCTCCTCGAACACGGCCTCGATGACGAGGTCGGCGTCGGCGAACACGGTCTTGTCGACCGATCCGCTGACCAGGCCGCGCAGCTTGGCCGCGGTGCCCACCGACATGCGGCCCTTGGACACGGCCTTGTCGATCTCGGCGTGCACGTAGCCCACGCCCTTGTCGACCCGGGCCTGGTCGAGGTCGGTCAGCACGACCGGCACCTCAAGGCGCTTGGCGAACAGCAGCGCCAGCTGCGAGGCCATCAGGCCCGCGCCGACGACGCCGACCTTCGTGATCTTGCGGGCCAGCGACTTGTCCGGCGCGCCCGCGGGGCGCTTGGCCCGGCGCTGCACCAGGTCGAAGGCGTACAGGCCGCTGCGCAGCTCCGGGGTCACGGCGAGGTCGGCCAGGGCCTGGATCTCGGTCTCGATGCCCTCGGCGGTGACGCCGTTCTTGGCCAGCAGCAGCAGGTCCAGCGCCTTAGAGGCGGCCGGGACCGCACCGTGCAGGCGCTTGTCCAGCTCGCCGCGGGCGAAGCCGACGACCGCGTCCCACATCTCCGAGCGGTCCACCTCGGCCCGGTTCACCGTGACGGTGCCGTTGACGACGCCGGCGGCCCACTCCAGCGAGCGCTCCAGGAAGTCGGCCGGCTCCAGCAGGGCGTCGGCGACGCCCATCTCGAAGGCCTGCTTCGGCTTGAGCATCTTGTTCATCATGAGCGGGTTCTGCACGACGACCTGGGCCGCCGGCACGATGCCGATCAGGTTCGGCAGCACCTGCGAGCCGCCCCAGCCGGGGATGAGGCCCAGCGAGACCTCGGGCAGGGCGAGGGCGGCCGCGCCGGTGGACAGGGTCCGGTAGTGGCAGTGCAGCGCCACTTCCAGGCCGCCGCCCATCGCCGCGCCGTTCACGAAGGCGAACGTCGGCACGCTGCTCTCGCGCAGCTTCGCGAAGGTGGCGTGGCCCAGCCGGCCGATCTGCACGACCTGCTCGCGCGAGGTCATCGCGGAGAAGCCAGTGAGGTCCGCGCCGACGCAGAAGATGTACGGCTTGCCGGTGACCGCGATGAACGACGGCTGGGCTGCGTGCGCCTCGTCGATCGCCTGCGACAGCGAGGTCAGGCCGCCGGGGCCGAACGTATTGGGCTTGGTGTGGTCCAGCCCGTTGTCCAGGGTGATCAGCGCGGCGGGCCGGTCCAGCCCGGGTACGGCGACCAGCCGCAGCTTGGCGTGGGTGACGATCTCGCTCACTTCGCACCTTCCCAGTTCGGGTTCTCCCAGATCACAGTGCCGCCCATGCCGATGCCGATGCACATGGCGGTCAGGCCGTAACGCACCTCGGGGTGCTCGGCGAACTGGCGTGCCAGCTGCGTCATCAGCCGTACGCCGGAGGAGGCCAGCGGGTGGCCCACGGCGATCGCACCGCCCCACGGGTTGACCCGCGGGTCGTCGTCGGCGATGCCGAAGTGGTCGAGGAACGCCAGCACCTGCACCGCGAACGCCTCGTTCAGCTCGAACAGGCCGATGTCGTCGATGGTCAGCCCGCCCAGGCGCAGCGCCCGCTCGGTCGACGGGATCGGGCCGACGCCCATCACCTCGGGCTCGACGCCCACGAAGCCGTAGGAGACCAGCCGCATCGCGATGGGCAGGCCCAGCTCGCGGGCGGTGTCCTCGGCGGCCAGCAGGCAGCTCGTCGCGCCGTCGTTGAGGCCCGCCGCGTTGCCCGCGGTGACCTTGCCGTGCGGGCGGAACGGGGTCTTCAGCCCGGCCAGCTTCTCCAGCGTGGTCTCGCGCGGCGCCTCGTCGGCGGTGGCCAGGCCCCAGCCGGTCTCCGGGTCGCGGGTGGCCACGGTGACCAGGTCGCCCTGCAGCTTGCCGGCGGCGTACGCGGCCGCGGTCTTCTGCTGGCTGGCCAGGCCGAATGCGTCGGCCCGCTGCTTGGTCAGGTGCGGCAGCCGGTCGTGCAGGTTCTCCGCGGTCGCGCCCATGACCAGCGCGGACGGGTCGACGATGCGCTCGGCGAGGAAGCGCGGGTTCGGGTCGACACCCTCGCCCATCGGGTGGCGGCCCATGTGCTCGACCCCGCCCGCGATCGCGACGTCGTACGCGCCGACCGCGATGCCGGAGGCGACGGTCGTGACGGCCGTCATCGCGCCCGCGCACATGCGGTCGATCGCGAAACCGGGGACCGTCTTGGGCAGGCCGGCCAGCAGGGCGGCGGTGCGGCCGATGGTCAGGCCCTGGTCGCCGATCTGGGTGGTGGCGGCGATGGCCACCTCGTCGACGCGCTCCGGCGGCAGCTGAGGGTTGCGGCGCAGCAGCTCGCGGATGCAGCGCACGACGAGATCGTCGGCGCGGGTGTTCGCGTAGATGCCTCCGTTCGCCTTGCCGAACGGGGTGCGCACGCCGTCGACGAAGACGACGTCGCGGACTTCACGGGGCACGGTCTGCCTCCTTGCAGATAGGGAGCTGCCCCGGATGCTACTCGCGAGTAACTAGTCCGGTGAAGGGAACTGCTGTGGCTTGACTCACAGCAGTCCGCTCCCTCATCTGCCTGGCGGCAAACGCCGTCGCGCGGGACACGCCCGGATCAGGTGTCCGCGCCGTCCGGCTTGCCCTGCGGCCCGGACGGTTCCGCGGACGAACCGTCCGGCTCGGCCTCCGCGGGCGCGGCTCCAGCAGGCTCAGCCTCCGCAGTCGCGCCCTCCGCAGTCGCGCCCCGCGCAGGATCGGCCTCCGCGGGCACGGCGACCAGCGCCTGCGCCAGCTCCTCGGCCAGCAGCCCGCACTGCCACGCGCGGGCGCCGAGCTCACTGAGCACCTTGGTGACCGTGGCCGCGTCGGGGTCGGCGGGCGGCTCCCAGGCCATCCGCCGGATGAACTCCGGCGTGATCAGATTCTCCGGCGGCAGGTGGTGCTGCTCGGCGGTCTTGGTGACGACCTCACGGCAGCGGGCCAGCCGCGCGGCGGCCTCGGGATCCTTGTCGGCCCACCGGTGCGGCGGGGGCGGCCCGTCGAACACCGGGGTGGTCGGCAGGGCGTCGTCGGGCAGGGCGCGGGCCTCGTCGAGCGCCTCCAGCCAGGTCGGCGCCAGGCGGCGCACCGACCGGCCCCCGAAGCCCGGCAGCAGCAGCAGCTCGCGCTCGGTCTTGGGGTTCATCTCCGCGGCCGCGACGATCGCGGCGTCGGGCAGCACCCGACCGGGCGCGGTGTCCCGGCGGATCGCGATGGTGTCCCGGGCGTACCACAGCGCGCGCACCCGCGACTGGGCACGCGCCCCGCGCACCCGGTGCATGCCCGAGGTGCGCCGCCACGGATCGGTCCGCTGCCTGGGCGGGCGGGCGCCGTTGGCGACCAGCGCGGCGAACTCCTGCGCGGCCCAGGCCGTCTTGCCCTGGCGGTCGAGTTCGTCGGCGAGCGCGTCGCGCAGCTCCACGAGCAGCTCCACGTCCAGCGCGGCGTAGGTCAGCCAGTCCTGGGGGAGTGGACGGGTGGACCAGTCCGCGGCAGAGTGATGCTTCTCCAGGGTGCGTCCCAGTAGCTGTTCGGTCAGCGCGGCCAGGCCGACCCGCTCGAAGTCGGCCAGGCGGGCGGCCAATTCCGTGTCGAACAACCGCCGCGGCCGCAGGCCCACTTCGGCCAGGCACGGCAGATCCTGACTCGCGGCGTGCAGCACCCACTCGGTGTCGGCCAGCGCCTCGTCCAAGGCGGACAGATCACCCAGCGGCACCGGGTCGATGAGTGCCGTGCCGGCCCCGCGGCGGCGCAGCTGGACCAGGTACGCCCGCTGGCTGTACCGGAAGCCGGAGGCCCGCTCGGCGTCCACGGCGACCGGGCCGGTGCCCGCGGCGAATCTGGCCACGACCTCGGCGAACTCCGCCGGGGAGACCACCGGTTCAGGGGTGCCGTCAGCCGGCTCGGTCAGCAGCGTCGGCCCACCGCCGTTCGGTGATCCGTCCGGCGCGCCGTCGCCCGTCGGCGTGCGATGGCGGGTCCGACGGCGCAGTGGTGCGTCCTCGTCGGTCATGGTCACACCGTACGGCCAGCCGGTCGGCGATGACGGCAGCACCCCGGGTATGGCGCGTCGGTGACCGGTGGGACAGATGTGACAAACCTGTGAACGGCGTGCGAAAGCGGCCTCGATCGGGGGTGATGTGAGTCGACAGCACCCAGTATGGTGTGCCAGCCGATCCGCGCATGATCGGTCGCACGGGGAGGAACACATGAGCACGAGCCCTCAGCCCGACACGTCCCAGGGCGCTGTCCCGCAGGGCGTGCCCGCACCGCACCCGGGCGCCCTGATTCCGGCGCAGCCGGGCCCGGCGCACCCGCTGCCGCCGCAGCAGTTCCCGGCGCACCCGGTCCCGCCGCAGGTTCCGGCGCAGCACATCCCGGCACAGCCCGGTCCGGCGCACGCCCCGGGCGCATACCCGCCCGCCCCGGCGGGCCACCCCGGCGCGGTGCCCGCGGGTCCGTACCAGGCCGGCCCCGTGCCCGGCCCGTTCCCGCCGGCCCCGGCGCCCGGCCCGTTCCCGCCCGCCACCGTCGGGCACCCGCCGCAGCCGTGGCCCGCGCAGGCGGTGCCGCCCGTGCCGATGGCGTACCCGCTGCCTCCGCACCCGGCCTCGGCCCTGCCGGTGTCGCCCGGCGGACCCGCGCGGCAGGGCCGCCTGCGCCGGATCCTGCGCTTCAACACGGTGCTCGCCGTGCTGCTGGCCGTGCTGATCGGTCTGGTGGCCTGGCAGAACGTGCGGATCGGCGACCTGAGCGAGGCGCTGGCCGGTGCCGACCAGCGCCTGTCCGACCTCCAGCGCGCGGACGCCGGCCGGCTGGAGGAGGCCGAGTCGCGGCTCGGCGCGCTGGAGAAGGAGGTCGGTGGGGCCTTCAATGTGGAGAAGCTCGCCGCGGCCGTGCTGCCCAGCGTCTTCCGGGTGGATGCGGGCCCCTTCTCGGGCACCGCGTTCGCGGTCGGGCCGAAGGCCTCCGACGGCGGCACCAACCTGTTCACCAACTTCCACGTGGTCGAGGCGCTGTACAAGGACGGCGGCCGCACCGTGAAAATCACGCGTGACGGCAAGCGGTTCGATGCGAAGATCGTCGGCGTCAACAAGCTCCGTGATGTGGCGCATCTGCACACCACGGCGAAGTTCACCGGTCTCACGGTCGCCAAGACGCCCGCGAAGCCCGGTCAGCAGATCATCGCGGTGGGCGCCCCGCTGGGCCTCACCGACACCGTCACCAGCGGTGTCGTCAGCGCCATCCGGGAGTCCGGATACGAGGAGGGCCCGATGGTGCAGTTCGACGCCGCCATCAACCCCGGCAACTCCGGCGGGCCGGTGATCAACGGCCAGCAGCAGGTGGTCGGCATCACCGTCGCCGGATACCTCAACGCCGAGGGCCTCGGCCTGGCCATCCCGATCGCGGACGCCTGCAAGCTCTTCACCATCTGCTGACCGGAACCCCCTTCGGTTCGGCACGCACGACCATCACGGAGGAAACAGATATGACCCACCCCGCGTCCCCGGCCGACGAGGCTCCTACGACGGCGTTGCCCGCGCAGGCGCCCGTTCTGCCGGAGGCCGCTCCTGCCACGGAGCCCGTCGCGGCCGCGCCCGCCCCGGTCTACCCCGCCGCTCCGGCAGCCGCCGCGTACCCCGCCGCCGCGCAGCCGACCGCCGGTTACCCGGCCACTCCCGCGCAGCCGACCGCCGGTTACCCGGCCGTCCCCGCGCAGCCGACCGCCGGTTACCCCGCTGTTCCCGCGCAGCCGACCGCCGGTTACCCGGCGACCGCGCCGCAGCCCGTCGCGGGTTACCCGGCCGCCGCGCCGCAGCCGGTCGCGGGTTACCCGGCCACGGCCCCGCAGCCGGTCGCCGGTTACCCGGCCGCCGCGCAGCCCGCCGGCTACCCGGCCGGCTACGCCGCGATCCCGGCGCAGCCGGAGGGCTACCCGGTGTCGGCGGTGCCGGTGTCGGCGTACCCGACCTCGGGCTACGGCTACCCGACCGCGCCCGTGCCGGCGCCGGTCAAGAAGTCCAAGGCCACGCTGCTGCTGGCGATCGCCACCGGCGTGCTCGTGCTGGTCGCCGGCGTGATGACCACGCTGTTCGTGCTGAAGTCGGGTGAGCTCGCCGACACCAGGACGACGCTGACCCAGCAGGTCGACGAGCGGGACAAGAGCATCAAGTCCAAGGACAGCGAGATCGCCTCGGGCAAGTCCCAGCTGGAGACCACCAAGGACGAGCTGGAGAAGTCCAAGCAGGACCTCGAGGGCGTGCAGAACGAGAACAAGGCGATGGTGACCTGCCTCGACAAGCTCGACGCGTTCTTCAGCTCGCCGACCGAGGCGCGCGCGAAGGCGCTGGACAAGGCCTGCAAGGCCTACCTCTGACGCTCCGCCACGGGTGGGACGGTCCGCGCACGGGCGCGTGACCGGGTGAACAGCTGACAGGGGCGGCCGGTGCTCCGGCCGCCCCTGGTCGTCGTCGGGTCGCCTGCCGGCGACACCGGGTCAGTGCTGTTCGGTGCGGCGCAGCGGCAGCGCGGACACGCCGACCGGCGGCAGGCCCGCGGTCGAGGCGAGCAGCGCGCACCAGGCCGCGACATGGCCCTCGAGGTCCAGGTCCAGCGGTGTCCAGGAAGCGCGCAGCTCCAGGTCCGTGGTCGCCGGCCCGTCGGCCGCCAGCGCGCCGAAGCGGCTGGAGAT
Organism: Catellatospora vulcania; assembly: GCF_009720385.1. Lineage (GTDB taxonomy): Bacteria > Actinomycetota > Actinomycetes > Mycobacteriales > Micromonosporaceae > Catellatospora > Catellatospora vulcania. The sequence continues at coordinate 544,960 of NZ_WARX01000001.1, forward strand.
GGTCTGCGTCACCGTGCCGCCGATCGCGGCGTATCCGGAGCTGTGCGCGTCGAGCGCGTCCACCAGCCAGCTCCAGCCCACCTGGGGCAGCAGCGGGTCGGTGGCCAGCTCCGGCTCCAGTTCCGCGGTGACGTACGTGACGAGCCGGGTGTCGCCCTCCCACGCCTCGTGGCCGGCCGGGTCGTGCAGCAGGATGAGCCGCCCGGTGGTGACCTCCTCGCCGCGGCGCAGCACGGTCGCGCCGAGGGCGAAGGCGTACGGGGCGAGCCGGCTGGGCGCCGGCACCTCTTCCAGCGCTATCTCGCTCCGGGGGTGGGCGGCACGCAGCGCGGTGACGGCGCGCGTGAACGTCTCGGGGAGTGCCGTCGTGAGCGCCATAGCCGTACCCTAGGGGGCGTCGGGACCGTTGTGGTGGTTCGGCGCGCCGATACGGCTCACATCAGCCCCACCCGTTCGGAGATCGTTATCTGACCGGTGGCACGATGGCTTTGATGAGCAGCGTTACTGACACCAGTCCCGCGGGCCGCACGGCGGGCTCCGCATTCGTCCGGGCGAGTCGCGGGCAGTCCGTGCCGCATACGCCGGTGTGGTTCATGCGGCAGGCGGGGCGTTCGCTGCCGGAGTACCGCGCGCTGCGGGCCGGGGTCCGCATGCTGGAGTCCTGCCGGCAGCCCGACCTGGTCACCGAGATCACCCTGCAGCCGGTGCGCCGCCACGGCGTGGACGCGGCCATCTTCTTCAGCGACATCATGGTGCCGCTGGACGCGGCCGGGGTGGACCTGGACATCGTGGCCGGCACCGGCCCGGTCGTCGCCGAGCCGGTCCGCACGCTCGCCGACCTGGACCGGGTGCGCCCGCTGGACCCGGCCGCCGTGTCCTACGTGGACGAAGCGGTCCGGATGCTCACCGCGGAGCTGCTCGACAAGCCGCTGATCGGCTTCGCCGGCGCGCCTTTCACGCTGGCCAGCTACCTGGTCGAGGGCGGCCCGTCGCGCAACCACACCAAGACCAAGGCCATGATGTACGGCGATCCGCAGCTGTGGCACGCGCTGCTGGACCGCCTGGCCGACATCACGCTGACCTTCCTCAAGGTGCAGATCGCGGCGGGCGTCAGCGCGGTGCAGCTGTTCGACTCCTGGGTCGGCGCGCTGTCCGAAGCGGACTACCGCCAGTACGTGCAACCGCACTCGCGCAAGGTGCTGGCGGGCCTGGCCGACGCCGGGCTGCCGCGCATCCACTTCGGCGTCGGCACCGGCCTGCTGCTGCCCGCGATGGCCGAGGCGGGCGCGGACGTGGTCGGCGTCGACTGGCGCACCCCGCTGGACCAGGCCGCCAAGCTCGTGCCGGGGCGCCCGGTGCAGGGCAACCTCGACCCGGCGGTGCTGTTCGCGCCGTGGGAGGTCGTCGAGCGCGAGGTGCGCCGGGTGCTCGCCGAGGGCCGCACCGCCCCCGGGCACGTGTTCAACCTCGGGCACGGCGTGCTCCCCGAGACCGACCCCACCGTGCTCACCCGCGTCGTGGAGCTGGTGCACACGCTCAGCGCCCGATGAGCGGGCGAATCATGGTGCTCGGTGCCATGCCTGCACGCAGCGAAGCGGAGTGACGGCATGACGGGGCACACCGTTGTCGTCGGCGGGGGCATCGCCGGGCTGGCGGCCGCGCTGCGGCTGTCCGGGGCGGGCGGCCGGGTGACCGTGGTGGAGCAGTCCGCGCGGCTGGGCGGGCGGATCAGCACCCGGGCCGACGGCATCGACACCGGCGCGGAGCAGTTCCTGATGCGCGACCCGGCCGGCGGCCCGAGCGGCGCGAAGCGCCTGGTCGACGAGCTGGGGCTGGGGGACCGGCTGGTCCACCCGGCGATCACCGGGGCCGGGCTGTGGCTCGACGGCACGCTGCGGCCGCTGCCCGGCGGCACCGTGATGGGCGTGCCCGGCCCGCAGGCCGTGCTCGACGGCGTGGCCGCGATCGAAGACCACGACCCGGACCGCGGCGTGCCCGTGCTGCCCGGCGGCGAGGACCGGTCGGTCGGCGCGCTGGTGCGCGAGCGGCTCGGCGGTGAGGTGGTCACGCACCTGGTCGACCCGCTGCTCGGCGGCGTGTACGCGGGCAGCGCCGACGGCCTGTCGCTGGCCGCCACGGTGCCCGCCCTGTACCGGCTGCTCGGCACCGAGCACACCCTGCGCGGCGCGGTGGCGCTGACCGCGGCCGCGAGCCGGGCCCACCAGCCGGGCAGCCCCGTCTTCGGCACCCTGCGCGGCGGCCTGGGCGCTCTGATCGACGCCGCCGCCGCGGAACTGGCGCGTCGCGGTGTCCAGGTGCTGACCGGCGTGCCGGTGCGCATGCTGGAGCGCCACGGGACCGGCTGGACGCTGTCGGTCGGCGCGGCCGCGCCCGACGCCCCGGAGAGCGTGCGCGCGCGGCAGATCGACTGCGACGCGGTGGTGCTGGCCTGCCCGGCCCGCCCTGCCTCTCGGCTGCTGCACGACGTGTCGCCGGACGCGGCGGCGCTGGTCGGCGCGCTCGACTACGCCAGCGTCGGGCTGGTGACGCTGGAGCTGGCGGGCGTCGAGCTGCCGTCGCTGACCGGCTTCCTGGTCCCCGCCGACCAGGGCCTGACCATCAAGGCCGCCACGTTCTTCAGCACCAAGTGGGCCCACCACGCCCGGCCGGGCGGCCGCGTGCTGCTGCGCGCCAGTGTCGGCCGGTACGGCGAGCAGGCGGTGCTGCAACGCCCGGACGCGGAGCTGGTGCGCACGGTGCTCGCCGATCTGGGCACGGTGCTCGGCACGGCGCTGCCCGCGCCCGTCGCGGCGGAGGTGACCCGCTGGGGCGGGGGACTGCCGCAGTACGCCCCCGGTCACGTGGACCGGATCACGCAGGCCCGCGCGCTGCTGGCCGACCTGCCGCTGGGCCTGGCGGGCGCGGCCTTCGACGGCGTGGGCATCCCCGCCTGCGTCACCTCCGCGGAGCAGGCGGCAGACCGCATTCTGAAAGGATGGACGGCATGACCGAACAGACCAACGCGGCCCGGCTGCGAGAGCTCAACGACACCATCCGCTACACGATGTGGTCGGTGTTCCGGGTCAAGGGCCCGCTGCCCTCGATCCGCTCGGAAGTGTCTGGCGAGGTCGAGGCGCTGTTCGGCCAGCTCGCCGAGAAGGACGTCACGGTGCGCGGCGTCTACGACGTGGCGGGCCTGCGGGCCGACGCGGACGTGATGATCTGGTGGCACTCCGGGTCCTCCGACGCGCTCCAGGACGCGTACGGGCTGTTCCGCCGTACGGCGCTGGGCAAGTGTCTGACCCCGGTCTGGTCGCAGGCGGCGCTGCACCGCCCGGCCGAGTTCAACAAGAGCCACATCCCGGCGTTCCTGGCCGGCGAGGAAGCGCGGCAGTACATCTGCGTGTACCCGTTCGTGCGCTCGTACGAGTGGTACCTGCTGCCCGACGAGGAGCGCCGGGAGATGCTGGCCGAGCACGGCAAGATGGCGCGCGGCTACCCGGACGTGCGGGCCAATACGGTCGCCTCGTTCGCGCTGGGCGACTACGAGTGGATGCTCGCGTTCGAGGCCGACGAGCTGCACCGGATCGTGGACCTGATGCGTGACCTGCGCGCCTCGTCCGCCCGGCGGCACGTGCGCGAGGAGGTCCCGTTCTACACGGGCCGCCGCCGCTCGGTGGAGGACCTGGTCGCCGCCCTGCCGTAGGGGAGCGCTCCCAGCGTTCGGCGAGTCGTTACGTCCCATCAAGAGGGGCGAAGAGAAGTTCTGCAAACTGTAGGGCAACCCATGCAACTGATTTGCACGATCGTGCCCTACACTTGCGTACTATGACGCGCAGACTCGCCGAAGTGGCGAAGTACGTGGGAGTGAGCACGGCGACCGTGAGCAGGGTGCTCAACGGGCGCCCCGGCATCTCCGAGGCCACCCGAACGGCCGTGCTCACCGCGCTGGACGTGCTCGGCTACGAGCGCCCCACCAAGCTGCGCGGCGAACGGGCCCGGCTGGTCGGCCTGGTGCTGCCCGAGTTGCAGAACCCGATCTTCCCGGCCTTCGCCGAGGTCGTGGCCGGCGCCCTGGCCAAGCGCGGGTTCACCCCCGTGCTGTGCACCCGCACCGCCGACGGCGTGGCCGAGTCCGACTACGTGGACATGCTGCTGGAGCAGCAGGTGTCCGGCGTCATCTTCGCGGGCGGCAACTACGCCCAGGCCGACGCCGACCACGAGCACTACCGCCGCCTGCTCGACCGGGGGCTGCCCGCGATACTGGTCAACGCCGGCATCGACGACCTGGGCTTCCCCCGGGTGTCGGCCGACGACGCGGTCGCCACCGAGCAGGCGTACAACCACCTGGTCTCGCTGGGCCACGACCGGATCGGCCTGATCCTGGGCCCGCCCGACCACATGCCGTCCTCGCGCAAGCGCCAGGCCTTCCCCGGCGCCGACGACATGGTCGAGCGCACCATCTTCTCGATGGAGGGCGGCCACGCCGCCGCGGCGCGGCTCATCTCGCGGGGCGTCACCGGCCTGATCTGCGCCTCCGACGTGCTGGCCCTGGGGGCGGTGCGCGGCGCGCGCCGGCTGGGCCTGAACGTGCCCGGCGACGTGTCGCTGGTCGGCTACGACGACTCGGCCGTGATGACCTGCACCGACCCGCCGCTGACCACGGTGCGCCAGCCGATCGAGGCGATGGGCCAGGCTGCGGTGGCGCTGCTGGTCAGCGAGATCGCGGGCAACGTGGTCCCGGCCGACGAGCTGCTGTTCGAGACCGAGCTGGTGGTACGCGGCTCGACCGCCGCCGTCCCCGCGAGTGCCCGCCTCATCCCCGCCCAGGCCCGCGCCACCGCCTGACCCTCCCTGCCCGACGGCTCCGTCCACCCCGTGCAAACGGTGTGCACGGAGCCGTTTCGCGTTCCCGCCGCGCTGGGCGGCGACGCGGGCGAAGATCGCTGTCTCGTGTCTAGATCTGCGGTCTGACCTCACTTTTTTCACCTCAAACAGCGATCACCACGCGCGGCTCGCCACCGACCGCCGCGCGGCTGCCCGTCCGAGCGCCGCCGGCTGGCGGCACCGGTTCCGTGCGGGTGCCGTGTGGGCGATGAAACGTTGCGTAAACGTGACCGCCGTCGGGCGTCGTCGATGCCTGGCCGCCGCTGCCCGTCGCCGCCGCGGCGCAGCTCGCCCCATGTCGACCCGGCCGCTGCCGGGTTTGCAGCCTTGAGCTGCACATTTATGACATCGTCGCGATCATCGTGCACACCGCACCGCAAAGACATGACCGTCTGCAGACCAGATTGCGAAACGGTATCGACACATGACCTGTGAACCATGCCACAGGTATTCCTTGCTGCGCAGACGCTGACCCACGCGCGACAGCGTTCGGTCGAAAAATTGCGTAACTATCTCGACACCTTGCGGACATGAGTCGCCATCGCTACAGTGACTTCACCTAAGCCTGACCTTGGAAAGTGCGAGGCAGGTCACAGCGGAAGTCAGCGCAACAACAAGAGGCCGCCGCGGCGATCCGTCCTCGCGGCTCCGTAGATCAAGAACTTTTTCCCGAAGGGATGGACAGATGTCCGTACCGCACTTCCGGAAGGTCGCGGCGATCGCGCTCGCGACCGGCCTGGGACTGGGCCTCGCGGCCTGCTCCACCAAGAGCGACGATGACACGGATGCTGCCGGCAAGACGATCATCACGGTCGACTGCCAGCCGGTCGGCGCGCAGAAGAACCTGCTGCAGGCGTGGAACGACGACGTCAAGGCGTTCGAGGCGGCCAACCCGAGCATCAAGATTAAGAGCGTTTCGGTCGGCACCCAGTGCGCCAACCCGCCGGACTTCACCGCCCGCCTGCAGGGCGGCTCGATGACCGACATCTTCTACGGCTACATGACCGACGTGCAGCAGGTCATCGACTCCGGTCAGGCGATCGACATCACCGCCTACGCGAACAAGGAGAACATCCCGACCTGGGACGACGTGCTCCCCGACGCGAAGAACACGTTCACCAAGGACGGCAAGGTCTGGGGCATCCCGACCAAGAACTACTCGATGGGCCTGGTCTACAACAAGACCCTGTTCACCAAGGCCGGTCTGGACCCGAAGACCCCGCCGAAGACCTGGGCCGAGGTTCGCGAGGCCGCCAAGAAGATCTCGGCGCTCGGTGACGGCATCGCCGGCTTCGGCGAGTACAGCTCGGGCAACACCGGTGGCTGGCACTTCACCGCGGAGCTGTTCTCGCAGGGCGGCGCCCCGGTGTCGGCCGACGGCAAGAAGGCCGACTTCAACAACGACCTTGGCAAGAAGGTTCTGCAGAACCTCAAGGACATGCGTTACGGCGACAACAGCATGGGCGCCCGCCAGCTGCTCGGCTGGGGCGACCTGCTGACCATCGCGGGTGCCGGCAAGGTCGGCATGTTCATCGGCGCGCCCGACGCGACCACCGCGATCGTCACCCAGTTCCAGGGCAAGTACGAGGACTGGGCGATGGGCGCCATGCCGGGCCAGGACGGCGCGGCCAAGGGCACCCTCGGCGGCGGTGAGGGCTACTTCTTCAAGAAGGGCCTGACCGACGACCAGATCAAGGCCGGTCTGAAGTGGCTCGCCTTCGAGAAGCTCACCCCGGGCAAGGGCCAGTTCGACTACGCCCGGGCCAAGGCCCAGGGCGAGCAGGTCGGCCTGCCGCAGCCGCAGCTGTTCACGCCGGGCAGCGCGTCGCAGAAGTCGGAGTTCGACCTGCGCAAGGCGAACGGCAACATCGCTCCCGAGGACTTCGCCGCCTTCGAGAACAACCCGGTCGCGATCAAGTTCGAGCCGGCCAACGCGCAGGGCATCTACGCGATCCTCGACGGTGCCATGTCGGCGATCCTGACGAACCCGAACGCGTCCGTCGACGCCGAGCTCAAGAAGGCCGAGGAGAAGGTCAACCAGCTCCTCGCTCAGGCCGCCAAGTGAGTCAGGGACGGGGAGCCGGGCACCACGCCGGCTCCCCGTCCTCGCGCGGACCTGACCCCGCACTTTCCCCCAGGAGTGATGACATGGCGATCGCCACCGTCCCGGGCGCCGGCATCGACGTCGGCAGCCAAGCGCCAGTACCCGTCGATCCGCGACGCGCCCGGCGCAACCGCCGCATCAAGGACAACCTGACCGGTTACGCGTTCCTGATCGGCGCGGTCATCTGCTTCGCGTTCTTCTCGTGGTATCCGATGATCCGCGGCGTGGTGATGAGCTTCCAGCGCACCCGCGCCGGCGAGACCACGTGGGTGGGCTGGGCCAACTACGAGCGGATCATCAACGACCCGAGCTTCTGGACGGCCTGGCAGAACACCCTGTACTTCACGGTGCTCGCGCTGGTCGCCGGCTACGCGATCCCCTTCTTCCTGGCGGTGCTGCTCAACGAGTTCCGGCACGCCAAGGGCTACCTGCGCATCCTGATCTACCTGCCGGTGATGCTGCCCCCGGCGTCGGCGCTGTTCCTGTTCAAGTACCTCGCCTACGACCCCAGCGACGCCGGTCTGTTCAACTCGATCCTCAAGGGGCTCGGGCTGCCGACCTCGCAGTGGATGCAGTCGACGGACATGACGATGCCGGCCATGGTGCTCGCCTCGACCTGGATGAACATGGGCGGGGCGGTGCTGATCTACCTGGCGTCGCTGCAGAACATCCCCGGCGAGCTGTACGAGGCCGCCGAACTCGACGGCGCGGGCCTGTGGCGGCGCATCACCAACGTGACCATCCCGCAGACCAGGCTGATCCTGTCGCTGATGGCGATGCTCCAGGTCGTGGCGACCATGCAGCTGTTCATCGAGCCGCTGATCCTGGCCAACGGCGCCGGCTCGGAGGATTCGGCCACCTCGGTCGTGTACCTCATCTACCAGCACGGCTTCTTCCAGAACGACCTCAACGGCGCGGCGGCGCTCGGCGTGATCATGCTCGTGGCGCTGATCGGCTTCTCCGCCGTGTACGCCCGACTGAACGCGCAACAGGACTAGGGGAACGAGTCATGGCGCACCAATCCGAGACGCGGTCGCTGGTCTCCTTCGCGCAGCTCCAGCGGGGCCGCGGCAAGGTGATCTACTGGACCCTCCTCACCGTCGTGGTCATCGCGTTCACGCTCGTCTTCATCGGGCCGCTGTACTGGATGATCACCGGCGCGCTGAAGTCCAGCCCCGAGCTGGCGCAGACCCCGCCGACCCTGTGGCCGGCCGACCCGCAGCCGGCGAACTACTCCGACGCGTGGGAGCGGCTGGACCTGGCCAAGCTGCTGTTCAACACCTTCTACTACGCGGTCGGCGCGCTGGTGTTCCAGCTCGTGCTGGACACGGCGGCGGCGTACGCGCTGTCGAAGCTGCGGCCGAAGCTGGGCAACCTGATCCTCGGCATGATGCTGGCGACGCTGATGATCCCGGCGATGGTGCTGATCATCCCGCAGTACGTGACGGTGATCGACCTGCCGATCCTGCACATCAGCCTCATCGACTCGCCGTTCTCGATCTGGCTGCCGGCGGTGGCGAACGCGTTCAACATCTTCCTGCTGAAGCGGTTCTTCGACTCCATCCCCGAGGACCTGATGTCGGCGGCGCGGATGGACGGGGCCGGCTCGATGCGCACGCTCTGGTCGATCGTGCTGCCGATCTCCCGGCCGATCCTCGGCGTGGTCTCCATCTTCGCGGTGACCGCGGTGTGGAAGGACTTCCTCTGGCCCAAGCTGGTCATGCCCTCGCCGGAGACCCGCACCATCAGCGTCGGCATCTACGCCTTCTCCGGCGGCACGCCGCAGAACGTGGTCGTCGCCGCGGCCGTCATCGCCGCGATCCCGACCATCGTGTTCTTCCTGATCTTCCAGCGCAGCATCATGTCCGGCCTGACCGCCGGCGGTCTCAAGGAGTAGCCGGCCGGGGGCCCGTGCCGCAGCGCGCGGGCCCGCCCGCCGTGCCCCACGTCCAGTTCGTGTTCCGTAACAGGAAGCAGGTATCTCGTGGTTGACATCGGAGCCCCCGCGCCGCAGGGGGTGCGCTCGGCGACGGACGCCTGGTGGCGCGATGCCGCCATCTACCAGGTGTACGTCCGCAGCTTCGCCGACGGCAACGGCGACGGCGTCGGCGACCTGGCCGGTGTCCGGGCGCATCTGCAGTACCTGAGGGACCTGGGCATCGACGCCATCTGGTTCAACCCCTTCTACGTCTCGCCGCAGGCGGACGGCGGGTACGACGTGAGCGACTACCGCAACATCGACCCGATCTTCGGCGACCTGGCCGAGTGCGAGGAGATGATCCGGGAGGCGCACGCGCTGGGCATCCGCGTCATCGTCGACGTGGTCCCCAACCACTGCTCCGACCAGCACCCCTGGTTCCAGGCCGCGCTGGCGGCCGGGCCGGGCTCGCCGGAACGCGAGCTGTTCTGGTTCCGCCCCGGCAAGGGCGAAAACGGCGAGCTGCCGCCGACCGACTGGACGTCGAACTTCGGCGGCGGCACCTGGACCCGGGTGGCCGACGGCGAGTGGTACCTGCACCTGTTCGACGGCGCGCAGCCCGACTGGAACTGGGACCACCCCGCGGTCCGTGAGGAGCACGAGAACGTGCTGCGGTTCTGGTTCGACCGGGGCGCCGACGGCATCCGCATCGACTCGGCGGGCCTGCTGGTCAAGGACCCGACGCTGCCCGAGGTCGGCACCACCGAGCGGCACCCGTTCGAGGACCTGGACGAGGTGCACGACGTGTACCGGGCCTGGCGGCGCATCGCCGACGAGTACGGCGGCCGCGCGCTGATCGGCGAGGTGTGGATGCCTGACGTGCAGCGCTTCACCAACTACCTGCGCCCGGACGAGATGCACACCGCGTTCAACATGAACTTCCTGTGCTCGCCCTGGGATGCCGCGCTGCTGCGCGACGTCATCGACGAGACGCTGAGCTCGCACGCGCCGGTGGACGCGCCCGCGACCTGGGTGCTGTCCAACCACGACGTGACCCGCCACGTCAGCCGGTACGGCCGCGCCGACAGCTCGTTCAGCTTCAAGGGCCGCACCTTCGACACCCCGGTCGACCTGGAACTCGGCACCCGCCGCGCCCGTGCGGCGATCATGCTGGCGCTGGCCCTGCCCGGCTCCGCCTACCTGTACCAGGGCGAGGAGCTGGGCCTGTGGGAGGTCGAGGACATCCCGGCCGAGCTGAAGCAGGATCCGATGTGGCACCGCACCGCCGGAGCCGACCCGGGCCGCGACGGCTGCCGGGTGCCGCTGCCCTGGTCGGGGGCGGAGGCGCCGTTCGGGTTCAGCCCCGAGGACGCGCCGGTCAAGCCGTGGCTGCCGCAGCCCGCGGCGTGGAAGGTGTACACCGCCGAGGCGCAGACCGGTGACCCGGGTTCGATGCTGGAGCTGTACCGCCGCTGCCTGAGCCTGCGCCACAGCGAGCCCGCGCTCGGCGACGGCCCGATGTCGTGGCTGGACAGCTCCGCGCAGGTGCTGTCGTTCCGCCGACCCGCCCCGGACGGCCTCGACCTGATCTGCGTGGTCAACCTCTCCGACTCCGCCGTCGACGTGCCGGCGTACGCGCAGGTGCTCGTCTCCAGCGGCCCGCTGGACGGCAACCGCCTGCCCGCCGACACCGCGGTCTGGATCCGTCCCTCCTGACCCGTCGAACCGGGCCCGAAGGGAGCCCGTCGCTCAGCATCGCCACGGCCGTGGCGGCGCGCCCCCTCGCGCCGCCTCACTCCGCTCCGGTCAACCGTCCCCACCGGAAGGCAGCACAGGCAATGAACGAGCTCAGCAACCCACCCGCACCGACGGGCCGCGCGCCGGCGCCCCGCCGCCGCACCGGGCTGGCCGCCGCGGCCGCCAGCTCGATGCTGGCCGGCGTGGCGCTGGTCGCGATCACCGCTTTCGGTTCCCCGAGCCCGGACCTGCAGCAGGTCGCGTCGATCTCCCCGTTCTCGATCGCCGGGCGCGGCGCGACCGTCGCGTTCAAGGAGTTCGAGGCCGAGGAGCAGCCGACCAACGGCACGGTCCTGGCCCACACCCGCTACTACGGCCAGCTGGCCTCGGAGGCGTCCGGCCGCCAAGCCGTCGTCCTCGACGCCGTCGGCGAGTACGTCGAGTTCACCCTCTCCGCGCCCGCCGACTCGATCAACTTCCGGTACAGCCTGCCGGACAACAGCGCGGGCACCGGCCGTGACGCCACCATCGACCTGCGGGTCAACGGGTCGCTGCTGAAGACCGTCCCGGTGACCTCCAAGTACGGCTGGTACTACGGCGGCTACCCGTTCAACAACAACCCGAACGACACCAACCCGCACCACTTCTACGACGAGCAGCGCAGCCTGCTCGGCAGCACGTACCCGGCCGGCACGAAGATCCGCCTGCAGGTGAACTCGACCGCGCAGTCGCCGACGTTCACCATCGACCTGGCCGACTTCGAGGTCGTCGGCGGGCCGAAGACCAAGCCCGCCAACGCGATCGACGTGGTGGCCGACTTCGGCGCGGACCCGAACGGCGGCACCGCCGACAACACGGCCAAGTTCCAGGCCGCGGTCGACGCGGGCAAGGCGCAGGGCCGGGTCGTCTGGATCCCCGCGGGCACCTACACCGTCTGGGACCACATCGTGGTCGACGGGGTGACCCTGCAGGGGGCCGGCATGTGGCACTCGGTGCTCACCGGCCGCCACCCCACCAACCGCAACCGGGCGGTCGGCGTCTACGGCAAGTACGTGTCGGGCGGCGGCTACGGCGGCGAGATCCGGTCGCACGAGGCGGGCGGCCCGAGCCGCAACGTCACCCTCAAGGACTTCGCCATCATCGGCGACATCCGCGAGCGCGAGGACAACGACCAGGTCAACGCCATGGGCGGGGCCATGACCAACTCGGTGGTCGACCACGTGTGGATGCAGCACACGAAGGTCGGCGCCTGGATGGACGGCCCGATGGACAACTTCACCATCAAGAACAGCGTGATCCTGGACCAGACCGCCGACGGCGTGAACTTCCACACCGGCGTCACCAACTCGACGGTCACCAACACGTTCGTCCGCAACACCGGTGACGACGGCCTGGCCATGTGGCCCGAGCGCATCCCGAACGTCAACAACACGTTCTCGTTCAACACGGTCGGCGTCACGGTCCTGGCGAACAACATCGTGTCGTACGGCGGCCGCGACATCAAGATCACGGACAACGTGGTCGCGGACACCATCACCAACGGCGGCGGCATCCACATCGGCAACCGCTACCCGGGCGTCAACTCGGGCCAGGGCACGGCTGTCGCGGGCACCTTCACCATCGCCCGCAACACCCTGATCCGCACCGGCAACTCCGACTACAACTGGAACTTCGGCGTCGGCGCGATCTGGTTCTCCGGCCTCAACGAGCCGATCAACGGCGCGACGATCAACATCACCGACACCGACATCCTGGACAGCTCGTACGCGGCGCTGCACTGGATCGAGGGCGGGGCCACCGGCATCCACTTCAAGAACGTACGCATCATCGGGGCCGGCACGTACGCGCTGCAGGTGCAGTCGCAGGCCCAGGTCACGTTCGAGAACGTCACCGCGACCGGCATCGCGCAGTCCAACCCGATCCACAACTGCGTCGGCCCGTCGTTCCAGATCACCCAGCTCGGCACCAACTCCGGCTGGTACGCCAACCCGCCGGCCTGCACCGGTGTCTGGCCGACCCCGGTCTGGACCAGCGGCTCCACCCCGCCGAGCAACAGCCCGCCGCCGCCCAGCTCGCCTCCGCCGCCCTCGGCGCAGCTGAGCCTGAGCACGTCGAACCTGGTGTTCGGCACGCAGAACGTGGGCACCACCAGCGCAGCGCAGACGGTCACGGTCAGCAACCCGGGTTCGATCACCGCAAACCTGAGCGGCGTCGCCGTCAGCGGTGACTTCGCCCGGACCACGAACTGCGGCACGACCCTGGCGCCCGGCGCGAGCTGCACCGCCTCGGTGACGTTCACGCCGACCGCGACCGGAACCCGCAACGGGCAGCTGTCCGTGGGCAGCAACGCGCAGGGCAACCCGCACGTGGTGAACCTGACCGGCTCGGGCTTCAACCCCAACGGCAACCTCGCCGCGGGCCGCCCGACCACCGAGACCAGCCACACCCAGTCGTACGGGTCGGGCAACGCGGTCGACGGCGACGTGAACACGTACTGGGAGAGCGTCAACAACGCCTTCCCGCAGTCGATCACGGTGGACCTCGGCGCGAACGCGAACGTCAACCAGGTCGTGCTGAAGCTGCCGCCGTCGTGGGGCACCCGGACGGAGACCCTGCAGGTGCTGGGCTCGACGGACGGCTCGAACTTCAGCAGCCTGGCGGGTTCGGCCGGCTACACCTTCAACCCGGCCACCGGCAACAGCGCGACGATCAACTTCACCGCCGCGTCGCGCCGCCACATCCGGGTGACGGTCACCGGCAACACCGGCTGGCCCGCGGCGCAGTTCAGCGAGTTCGAGGTCTACGGGGGCGGCACCCCGCCCGTGCAGACCCCGGCCATCGGCCTGTCCTCGTCGAGCCTGTCGTTCGCGAACCAGACCGTCGGCAGCACCAGCGGCGCGCAGGCGGTGACGGTGACCAACACCGGCACGGCGTCGGCGACGCTGGGCTCGGTGAACGTCAGCGGCGACTACGCCCGCACCACCACCTGCGGTTCCTCGCTGGCGGCGGGCGCGTCCTGCACCATCTCGGTGACGTTCACGCCGACCACGTCCGGGGCCCGCTCCGGCACGGTCAGCTTCACCAGCAACGCGCCGGGCAGCCCGCACACGATCAACCTGGCCGGCAACGGCGTCACCGCGAACACGAACCTGGCGCTCAACCGCCCGGTGACCGAGAGCGGCCACGCCGACGTGTACGGCGCGGGCAACGCGGTCGACGGCAACGCCAACTCGTACTGGGAGTCGCTGAACAACGCCTGGCCGCAGACCATCACGGTGGACCTCGGCGCGACGACCTCGGTCTCCCGCATCGTGCTCAAGCTGCCGCCCGCGGCGGCCTGGGCCACACGTACCCAGACCCTGTCGGTCCTGGGCAGCACCAACAACACGTCCTACACCACGGTCAAGGCCTCGGCGGGCTACGTGTTCAACCCGTCCTCGGCCAACACCGTCACCATCACGTTCCCGGCGACCAGCCAGCGCTACCTGCGCCTGAGTGTCACCGGGAACACGGGCTGGCCCGCGGGTCAGCTCTCGGAGTACGAGGTATACGCCTCGTAATCCACCCCGGCCCCGGTGGAGAGGGTGAGCGGCCCTCTCCACCGGTTGAGTGAAAGGAAGGGCACCTTCACAACGCTCCGCGTTGTAGAAGGTGCCCTTCTTAACACCGGCAGGAGGGTCGGCCCTGGCCGATGCGTGATCCGGTTTACCGGTTCGCCCGGCAACCGTCACGCGGCCGACCGGTTACAGTGACCGGCGTGACGCGCAGACTCGCCGAAGTGGCGAAGTACGTGGGGGTGAGCGAGGCGACCGTGAGCCGTGTGCTCAACGGCAAGCCCGGCATCTCCGAAGCGACCCGAACCGCCGTACTGACCGCCCTGGACGTGCTCGGCTACGAGCGGCCCACCAAGCTGCGCGGGGAACGGGCGCGCCTGGTCGGCCTGGTGCTGCCCGAACTCCAGAACCCGATCTTCCCGGCGTTCGCCGAGATCGTGGCGGGGGCGCTGGCGCAGCGGGGCTTCACCCCGGTGCTGTGCACCCGCACCGAGGAGGGCGTGGCCGAGTCGGCGTACGTCGACATCATGATGGAGCAGCAGGTCTCCGGCGTGATCTTCGCGGGCGGGCTGTACGCGCAGGCCGACGCCGAGCACGAGCACTACCACCGGCTGCGCCAGCGCGGCCTGCCCGTGGTGCTGGTCAACGCCGCCATAGACGGACTCGGCTTCCCGGTCGTGGCCGCCGACGACGCGGTCGCGGTGGACCAGGCGTACGGGCACCTGTCGTCGCTGGGCCACACGAAGATCGGCCTGCTGCTCGGGCCGGTCGACCACGTGCCGTCGGCGCGCAAGCTCGCCGCGTTCCGCAAGCGCACCGGGCAGAAGAACCCGCCGGTCGCCCGCACCATCTACTCGATGGAGGCGGCGCAGGCCGCGGCGGTACGTCTGATCAAGGAGGGCGTGACCGGGCTGGTCTGCGCCTCCGACGTGTTCGCGCTCGGGGCGGTGCGCGCGGTGCGCCGGATGGGGCTGCGCGTGCCGGAGGACATCTCCGTGGTCGGATACGACGACTCGCTCTTCATGGCCTGCACGGACCCGCCGCTGACCACGGTGCGCCAGCCCATCGGCGCGATGGGCACGGCCGCGGTGGCGATGCTGGTGTCGCAGGTGGACGGCGGCGAGGTCGCCCCGGACGAGTACCTGTTCGACCCCGAGCTGGTGGTACGCGGCTCGACCGCGGTGGTCGCCGCCTCCTCCTGACCCGCCCGCGCCGACTGTGGCCGTCGCGTCAGCACGACGTGACGGCCGCTGGTAGGTCGGCGGCGCTCAGCCGCGGCGCATCGGCACGTGCGGGATGCCGTCCTCGATGAACTCCGGGCCGCTCGCGGCGAAGCCGTACTTCGCGTAGAACTTCGCCAGGTGCGACTGCGCGTCCAGCACCGCGGGGCGGTCGCCGACCGCGGCCAGCGCCGCGGTTAGCAGCTGCCCGGCCAGGCCGTCGCCGCGCGCCTCGGGGGCGGTCACCACGCGGCCGATGCGGCACACCGGGCCGCCCGGCTCGGCGTCCTCGAGCATGCGCAGGTAGGCCACGGGCCTGCGGTCCACCTCGTACCACAGGTGCCGGGTGCCGGGCTCGCCGTCACGGCCGTCGAGCTCCGGGTAGGGGCACGACTGCTCCACGACGAAGACGTCCACGCGCAGCTTCAGTAGGGCGTAGAGGGTCGCGGCGTCCAGGTCCTGGAAGCTCGCCGTACGGAAGATCATTGGCTCTGCCGAGATCACCTCTGGATCGTAGTCGGTGAGACGGCTCACCCTCACTACCGCTCACGTCCCGCTGTGAGCGAGTATTTGAACTGACTGGTCGGTTCAAATACTTTGGAGGCGGCGTGGAGCGGGCACTGCTGCGGGCCGAGGGGCTCGGACTGCGTACCCGCCGGGGGTGGGTCTTCCGGGATCTCGACCTGGTGGTCCACCCGGGTGAGCTGGTCACGCTGACCGGGCCCGCCGGTGGCGGGCGGACCAGCGCGCTGCTCGCGCTCGGCGGCCGGTTCCGGACCACGCACGGGGCGCTGACCCGCGGGCGTACGGCGCTAGGCCTGGTCCCCGGTGTCAACGAGCCGGAGCCCGCGCTCACCGTCGCCGAGCACGTAGGGGAGCGGCTGCGCCTGATCGGCCAGGTCCGGCCCTGGCACCGGCGCAGCCGGCACGCGCTGCTCGCCGCCGAGTCCGACGCCCTGGTCCGCGACCTGTCCCCGCTCGACCGGCACCGCCTGATGATCAAGCTTGCCCTGCTGGAGGACCCCGACGTGCTGCTCGTCGACGACATCGACGTGGGCCTGACCCCCACCGAGACGCAGACCCTGCTCAGTGAACTCGATGCCACCGGTCGGGCCGTCGTCGCCGTGTGCCGAGACGCCGCCGCTGTCGCCGGTGCTCCCGTTCCGCGCTGCACGCCGGCCGGCACCACCGCTCCGCTCGCCGTCCCGCACGGCACCGGTGCCCCGCATGGCACCCTGACCAGCCCTTCCGCTCCGGGTGGGAAAGGAAGGGCACCTGCTACATCGCGGAGCGATGTGAAGGTGCCCTTCCTTTCGTCGGTGGGGGTGGGGCGGTGAGTCTGGGCAGGTTGGAGTTGCGGCGGTTCCGGCGGCATCGGATGACGCGGGCCGCGCTGGTGGTGCTGACCCTGGTGCCGCTGCTGTACGGGGCGCTGTACCTGTGGGCGTTCTGGGACCCCTACGGCAACATGAACCGGATCCCGGTGGCGCTGGTGCTGGAGGACCGGACCGCGAGCGACCCGGACGGCGGGCAGGTGCACGCCGGCCGGGACCTGGCCGAGGAGCTGGAGCAGCGGCAGGTCTTCGGGTGGCAGCGGGTCGACGCGGCGCAGGCGGCCGACGGGCTGCGCGACGGGACCTACCAGCTGATGCTGCGTATCCCGGCGGACTTCTCCGCGGCGCTGGTCACCGGGCCCGACCCTGCCGCGACGGCACGGGCCGGGCAGCTCACCGTCGTCAGCGACGACGGGGTCAACTACATCTCAGGGATGCTGGCGCGCAGCGCGTTCACCGAGATCCGGGCGGCCGCGGCCGAGTCGGCGGCGGCGAAGTACTTCGACGGCATGCTGATCGGCTTCAGCGACGTGAAGTCGGCGCTCGGCGAGGCCGCCGACGGCGCAGGCGAGCTGGCCGGTGGCGCGACGGACGCCCGGGACGGCGCGGACGCGCTGGCGCACGGCGCGGACAGCGCCCAGGCCGGGGCGGGCACCCTCGCCGACGGGCTGGCGCGGGCCGAATCCGGCTCCCGCGAACTGGCCGGCGGCCTGGCCACCCTGGAAGCCGGATCGGCACAACTCGCCGACGGCGCGGCGCGGGCCGCCGCGGGCGGGGCACGGCTCGCGTCCACGGTGGACGGCGTCGCCGACCGGGTCGAACCGGTGCTGCGCGAGCACGCCGACACCATCGAGCAGGGCGCCAGGACCGTCGCGGCGGCGGCCGAGGCGCTCGCGGCCCACCTGGACGCGCTGCCGCAGCTCGCCGACCAGGCCGTACGCCGCACCGCCGAGGTCGTCACGACGCTGGACGCGCTCGCCGAGGCGCACCCCGAACTCGCCGACGACCCGGCCTTCACCGCCGCCCGCCGGGCCGCCTCGGCCGCCGCCGACACCGCGCGGGACCTGGCACACCGGCTCGACAGCGCGGGACTGCCGCAGGTCAAGACGAAGCTGACCGAGGTCGCGGCAGCCGCCCGTGCGGTGGCGCAGGCGGCCCCACACCTGGCCGACGACGTAGCCGCGGCCCGGCGCAGCGTCGACGAGCTGGCCGCGGGCCTGGCCACCCTGTCGACGGGCGCGGACCGGCTGCACGGCGGTGTCGCCGAGGCGGCCACGGGCGCGAAGTCGCTGCACGGCGGCCTGTACCGGCTGTCCACCGGGGCACGGCAGCTCGACGGCGGGCTGGTCCGGCTCTCCGGCGGCGCGGGCGAGCTGGCGGACGGGCTGGCGCAGCTCGACGACGGAGCCCGCAAACTGGCCGACGGGCTGACCGACGGGGCGAAGCAGGTGCCCGGCTACGACGCGGACACCCGGGCGCAGCGGGCCGGGGTGCTGGCCGCCCCGGTGACCCTGGAACGCGACGTGTGGCACGCGGCGGCCGCGTACGGGGCCGGGTTCGCGCCGTACTTCCTGGCGCTGGCGCTGTGGGTGGGCGCGATGCTGACGTACATGCTGCTGCGGCCGCTGACCCGGCGGCACCTGATGACCGGCGCACCGGCCTGGCGGGTCGCGCTGGCCGGCTGGCGGCCCGCCGTCGCGGTCGGGTTCGCGCAGGCCACGGCGCTGTACGCGGTCCTGCTCCTGGCCCTGCACCTGGACCCGGCCCACCCCTGGGGCATGTACGGCTACCTGCTGGCCACCACGCTCGCCTTCACCGCGGTCCTGCAACTGCTCGGCGCGGCGCTCGGCTCGGCCGGCCGCCTGGTCGCCCTGATCCTGCTGATGCTCCAGCTCACCGGCTCGGGCGGCACCTATCCCGTGGTCACCAGCCCCGGCTTCTTCCAGGCGATCCACCCGTACCTGCCGATGACCTACGTCGTCGACGGCCTGCGGCGCCTCATCCTCGGCGGCTCCACGACCACCGTCGTCACCGGCGTGACCGTCCTGCTCGCCGTGACCGCCCTGGCCCTGACCCTGACCGCCCTCACCGCCGCCCGAGCCCGCCGCCTCACCCCCGACAAACTCCACCCCGCCCTCACCATGTGACCTCGCCCGCGAGGCGATGTGGCACGGTGGAGTCGCGCGCCCGCGGGCGGCTTGCAGTTTCGGGGAAAGTGCACAAAACGGTGCTCCATTACCCGCAGTTTCCCCGAAACTGCGGGCCGGGGGCCGGACGCGGGAGGCGGAGGTGGGGTTGAGGGAGCGAGGAGGGGGCGGGGTGGACGGGCGGAGTGCTCGGCGGGATGTGACCCGGCAGAAGTTGTTCGAGGCGACCATGGCGCTCATTGCGGAGCAGGGGTTCTCCGACACGACGGTGGATCAGATCGCCGAGCGGGCCGGGGTGGCCAAGGGGACCGTCTACTACAACTTCGCGTCCAAGAGCGTGCTGTTCGAGGAGCTGCTGCGGTACGGGGTGGGGCTGCTGACGGCCGACTTCGAGGCCGCGGTGGCGGGGCGGGCGCCGACCGCGGCCGTGGAAGCGCTGGTGCGCGCGGAGCTGGGCTTCATCCAGCGCTACCGGTCCTTCGCGCAGCTGCTGCTGTCGGAGATGTGGCGCACCCAGCGGGACTGGCAGCAGACGCTGCGCCTGCTGCGCGAGGAGGCGATCACCGTGATCGCGGTGACGCTGCAGGCGGGCGTGGACAGCGGGGAGTTCGCCGCCGACCTGGACGTGCGCCTGTCGGCGTCGGCGCTGTTCGGGGTGTGCCTGGTGGTGGCGCTGGACTGGCTGGTGTTCACCCCCGAGCAGCCGATCGGGCAGGTGGAGGCGGCGGTGCTGGCGATCGTGCGCAGCCGTGCCGCCGTCAACGTGCAGCCCTGATCAGCTGCATGCCCACGCCGGGCGGCCCGTCTCGGTGCGGCCGTATCCGCGCCGGCTGGCATACTCGCCGGTTATGAGGTTGTCGCGGGGCTGGTCGCTGTTCCTGATCGGGGTCGGCGTGTGGACCTGGCTGATCTGGCCGCGGTTCGCGCTGGCGATCTGGGACGACCCGCGGGCCTGGGCGAGCGGCGTGTCCGGCGACGGTTCGCCGACGAGCTTCCTCTGGGTGCACGTCCTGCTGATCGGGGCGTCGCTGGCCATCGGCACCACCGTCGGCGTGCTCGGCGTCCGGGGCGTGCTGGCCGGCCGGCGCGAGCGCTGATCAGCCGGGCAGGTGGCAGACCGCCTCGACGTTGTTGCCGTCGCGGTCGCGTACGAACGCCCCGAAGTAGTTCTCGTGGTATTCGGGCCACACCCGCGGCTCGTGCAGCACCTCGGCGCCCGTCCGCACGGCCGCCTCGAAGAACGCGGTGACCGCCGCACGGTCGGCGGCGACGAAGGCGATGTGCGCCTCGCGGGCGACGCCGTCCGTGGTGACCGGTCCGAGCCAGAACACCGGCCGGTCGACGCCGTAGCCGATGACGTCGCCGAACTCCAGGATGCGCCGCCCACCGAGCGGCTCCAGCACGGTGTCGTAGAAGTACGCGGCCGCCTCGACGTCGGCGACCTGGATCGACAGGTGATCGAGCATGCCCGTCACCCTATCGGCGGCGGCCGGCCCCGCCGCACGTCCGGCCCGGGGCGCGCCGCCGTCCCGCGCCGCCGGTCAGGAGGCAGGCCCCCGCCGTTCCAGGAATCCGGCGATCAGCGGGGCGATCTCGGGCAGGCACTCCTCTAGCGCGAAGTGCCCGGTCGCGAACAGGTGCAGCTCGGCGTCGGGCAGGTCGCGCAGGTAGGCCCGCGCGCCCGGGACGAGGAAGAACGCGTCGCCGGTGCCCCACAGGACCAAGGTCGGCGGCCGGTGCTCGCGTAGCCAGCGCTGCCACACCGGGTACAGCCCGAGGTTGGTGTGGTAGTCCAGCATCAGGTCGATCTGGGCGTCCTTGCGGCCGGGCAGGTCCAGGTAGTGCTGGTCGAGGGTCCAGCCGTCGGGGGCGATCCGCTCCGGGTCGCTCGTGCCGCCCTCGTACTGGCTGCGGGTCACCGGTAGCACCAGCAGCTCGGCGACCGCCTCCCGGGCTCCGGGCAGGCCGGGCCGGTGCCCGGTGAGGCCGCGGGCGAGGTCGGACAGGCCTTCGTCGTACGCGTTGGCGTTCTGCACGATCAGGCCCGCGATCCACTCCGGATGCCGGGTGGCCAGGCGCATCCCGACCGGTCCGCCGAAGTCGAAGGCGTACAGCGTGAACGGGGCCAGGCCGAGCCGCTCCACGAAGCCCTCGATCACGTCGGCCAGCCGCTCGAACGTGTACGTGAACCCCGGCGGTGCCTCGGTCTGCCCGGACCCGGGGTAGTCGGGCGCGACGACGTGGCAGCGCCCGCCGAGCGCGTCGATCAGGCGCCGGTACTGCGCCGACGAGCTGGGGAACCCGTGCAGGAGCAGCAGCGTGGGCGCGCCCGGGTCCCCGGCCTCGCGATAGAACACCCGCACCCCGCCGACATCGACGAACCGGTGCGCGACCTGGGGAATCTCCACACCATCCCGAACTGCCCGCCGTGCGCCCGGGACACGGTCGCGGTGGAAGGAAAGATCGCCGTTTCCGGTCAGCACCTGCGGGGAGACCCGAGGTGCTGACCGGAGACGGCGATCCTGGTAGCGAGCGGGGTCAGACGGTCGCGCGGCGGGCGGTGACGGCCTGGGCCAGGGTGGCCAGGGTCTGCTCGGTGGTCTCCCAGCTCATGCACGCGTCGGTGACGGACTGGCCGTAGGTCAGCGGCTGCCCGGAGTCGAGGTCCTGGCGGCCCGCGACGATGAAGCTCTCCAGCATCACGCCCGCGATGCCGGCCTGGCCGCCCGCGACCTGCGCCGCGATCTCGTCGGAGACGACAGCCTGGCGCTCGTGGCTCTTGCCGCTGTTGCCGTGGCTCGCGTCGATGACCAGGCGGTGCTTCATGCCGGCCTTCTCGGTCATGGCCAGCGTCGCGGCCACCGACTCGGGGCCGTAGTTCGGGCCGGTGCGGCCGCCGCGCAGGATCACGTGGCAGTCCTCGTTGCCGGTGGTGGTGACGATCGCCGCCCGGCCGTCGTGGTCCACCCCGAAGAAGACGTGGCTGTTGCGGCCCACCTCGCAGGCGTCGATCGCGCCCTGGACGCCCCCGTCGGTGGTGTTCTTGAAGCCGACCGGCATGGACAGGCCCGACGCGAGCTGGCGGTGCACCTGGCTCTCGATGGTCCGGGCCCCGATCGCCCCCCAGGTCACCGCGTCGGCGATGTACTGCGGGCTGGTCGGGTCGAGGAATTCGCAGCCCACCGGCACACCCAGGTCGAGGATGTCGAGCAGCAGGGTCCGCGCGGTACGCAGCCCGCGGTGCACGTCGTAGGTCCCGTCGAGCCCCGGGTCGTTGATGAGGCCCTTCCAGCCGATCGTGGTGCGCGGCTTCTCGAAGTAGACCCGCATCACCACGCACAGCTCGCGGGAGTGCTTCTTCGCGGCCTCGGCCAGGCGGCGGGCGTAGTCCATGGCCGCCTCGGTGTCGTGCACCGAACACGGGCCGACCACGACCAGCAGCCGGTCGTCGCGACCGGTGAGCACCTCCCGCACCTCCTGGCGGGACCGCTCCACCAGCGCGGCGCGATGATCGCCGAGCGGCAGCTCCGTGAGCAGTTCGCGCGGCGGCCGTAGCGGCTCGAAGGACAGGACGTGGACGTCGTTGGTCTGGGTCATCGGAAGGTCTCCCGCTCCGTGGGGGGACGGGCCCCGCACCTCGGAATGTCCCAGGCCAGCCCGTCCATGACATGGCAAAGGGCGAAGACGAGACGTCTTCGCCCTGCTGGCTCTGGGTGGAATCGCGGTCAGCGCATAGAACCGCCGGCTCCACCCAGAGCCAGCGTAAAGCGCCAATACATGCGAACCACGCGGGAAGCCTACCCCATGTGACCGCATCGATCCAGAGCGCTGTCCGCCGGAACCGGACAACGGGGCCGAGACCTCCGCTCCGGCCCGGTCGACTGAGCGCGGCTGTGGTGATGGACTCATGGCAGGCGTCACGTCGATACGTTTACTGTGGGCGCTCGGAACCGACACGACGAGGGAGGCGGCCCGGTGCCCGCAGCGCAAGACCTGCCCGCCGAACCGATGCACGCCACCCGCACGCTGTCGGACAACGTCTACCGGTGGCTGCGCGACCAGATCGTGCTCGGCAAGATCGGGCCCAACGAGCCGCTGGTCGAAGCCCTGATCGCGGAGAAGCTCCAGGTCAGCCGTACGCCCATCCGGGAGAGCCTGCAGCGGCTGGCCGCCGACGGGCTGATCGTGTCCCACCGCCGCCGCTGGATCGTGCGCCAGCACGGCCGCGACGAGATCGTGGCCATCTACGAGGTGCGCATGGCGCTGGAGTCGTTCGCGGCCCGCTTTGCCTGCGGGCGGGCGACCGATGTCGAGCTCGCGGCCATCGCGGCGCACTGCGACACCTGGTCGGCCGGCGGCCCGCCCGACGAGTTCGTGGTCTTCAACGACCGCTTCCACCACCTGATCGTCGAGGCCGCGCACAACCCCCGGCTGGCCCGCGTCATCGAGCAGAACCACCTGTACTACTTCAACGAGCAGATCGCCGGGCACTACCGCCCCGACGAGATCATCGCCTCCCAGGCCGAACACCAGGACCTGGTCGAGGCGCTGCGCAAGCGCGACGCGGACGGCGCGGCCGAGCTGTCCCGCCGGCACGCCGAGGAAGCCCTCGAACTGATCCTCGCCCGCCTGTTCTGACCCGCGTCCCGGGCGCGGATCCCGGCCCGGCGTTAGTCTGCGGGGGTGCCCTACACCGGAGACGTGAGCCGCGGCGCGGCCGCCGACGTACGCGAACTCGACGACCTCGTCATCAGCAAGGTGTCCGTCGGCCCCCACGACAACAACGCCTACCTGCTGCGCTGCCGGCACACCGGCGAGCAGTTGCTGATCGACGCCGCCAACGACGCGGACACCCTGCTGGCCCTGGCCGGTGACGCGGGCCTGGCCACCGTGGTGACCACGCACCGGCACGGCGACCACTGGCAGGCGCTCGCCGAGGTCGTTGCGGCCACCGGCGCGACACCGGTCGCGCACCCGGACGACGCCGACGAGCTGCCGGTCAAGGCGCAGACCGTCGCGGAAGGACAGACGGTCCGCGTCGGGCAGGCCGAGCTGGAGGTCATCCACCTGGTCGGGCACACTCCCGGTTCGATCGCGCTGCTCTTCCGTGACTCGCACGGGCATCCGCACCTGTTCACCGGTGACTCGCTGTTCCCGGGCGGGGTCGGCAACACCTGGGGCGATCCGCAGGCGTTCGCGTCGCTGCTGCACGACGTCGAGACGAAGCTCTTCGACCGGCTGCCCGACGAGACCTGGTTCTACCCCGGCCACGGCAAGGACAGCACGCTCGGCACGGAGCGGCCGGCGCTCCCGGCCTGGCGCGAACGCGGCTGGTGACCTCCGCGCCTCACCCGCTGAGCCCGTCGCGGCGGCGCTCCAGGAAGGCGCGCTCTGCCTCGTTGCCGGTGCCGGTGATCGCGGCCTGGTAGGCGGCGTCGGCGTCGGCGTCGCGGCCCAGCCGGTGCAGCAGGTCCGCGCGAACCGCGTGGTACACGTGATAGCCGTCCAGGTCCAACGTGTCCAGCACCGCCAGGGCCCGGCCAGGGCCGTCCACCTCGGCCACCGCGACCGCGCGGTTCAGCGCCACGATCGGGCTGGGCGTCAGTGCCAGCAGGCGGTCGTACAGGGCGAGCACGCGCGGCCAGTCGGTGGCCGCGGCGTCGGGTGCGGTGGCATGCACCGCGCTGATCGCCGCCTGGAGCTGGTACGGACCCAGCTGCCGCTGCCGCAGGCACCGGTGGACCAGGGCCAGCCCCTCGGCGATCAGCGTGTGGTCCCAACGGCTGCGATCCTGTTCGGGCAGTGGCACCAGCTGCCCGCTCGGCGTGGTGCGCGCCGCCCGGCGGGATTCGGTGAGCAGCATCAGGGCGAGCAGGCCCAGCGCCTCCGGCTCGTCGGGCATCAGCTCGGCGAGCAGCCGCCCGAGGCGGATCGCCTCCTGGCACAGGTCGGCCCGCACCAGCGCGTCCCCGGAACTGGCCGTGTACCCCTCGTTGAAGACGAGGTAGACGACGGCGAGCACGGACCGCAGGCGGGCGGGCAGGTCGGCGTCGCGGGGCACCCGGTACGGGATGCCCGCGCCCTTGATCTTGTTCTTGGCGCGGACCAGCCGCTGCGCCATGGTCGCCTCGGGCACCAGGAAGGCGTGCGCGATCTCGGCGGTGGTGAGGCCGCCGAGCAGCCGCAGGGTCAGCGCCACCTGGGCGGTGACCGCGAGCGCCGGGTGGCAGCAGGTGAAGATCAGGCGGAGCCGGTCGTCGGGCACGGGCCCCTCCTCGGTCGGGCGGTCCGCGGCGAACAGCAGCGCGGCCTGCGCGTGCCGGTCGTCGCGGGAGGCCTCGCGGCGCAGCCGGTCCACGGCCCGGTTGCGGGCCGTGGTGATGATCCAGCCGGCCGGGCTCGGCGGCACGCCGCCGTCCGGCCAGCGCCGCACCGCCTCGGCGAAGGCGTCCTGGACCGCCTCCTCGGCGAGGTCGATGTCACCGAACGCCCGCACCAGCACGGCCACCGCGCGGCCGTACTCCGCGCGGAAGACGCCGTCGACGCCGGCCGACTCGGGCCTCGGCAACTCAGGCCTCGGAGTGCAGGGGACGTACCTCGATGGGCAGGGTGACCGCGCGGGCCGCCTTGGCCGCCCACTCCAACGCCACGTCCAGGTCCGGCGCCTTGATGATCCAGAAGCCGCCGATGTGCTCCTTGCCCTCCAGGTAGGGGCCGTCGGTGAGCAGGATGTCGTCGCCCTTGGCGCGGACCACGGTGGCGGTCTCCGGCGGTTGCAGGCCGTCCTTGAAGACGACCACGCCGGCCGCGTCGAGTTCGGCGTTCAGCGCGTCGAGGGCCCGCAGCACGGGGTCCAGGACCTCGGGCGGCGGCGGCCCGCCGTCGGGCTGGTAGATGCTGAGCAGGTACTGCTTCATGGCGGTGCTCCTCGTCTCGGCGACCGGTGACGTCGCGGCCGCTCACCCTCTATACGAACAGGGTCCGCCCGGATCGACACCCACCGGCGCGGTGTGGCGCAGGTATCGATCGGCAGCCCTTCCCGAGGGTGCGGGTGCGGCGGTAACGTGAGCGCTCCCCGCCCCTCGGAGAGTGCCATGCCGGTCACCGAGCCCGTCGTCGCCGACAGGTTGCTGCTGGTCAGCGTGCTGACCGTCGGCGACTGCGTGATGGAGCTGTCCGAGACGGTGATGGTCCGGCCGGGCCAGCGCACCTGGGTGCAGGGCAGCGCCTACTTCGTGCAGTCGCCGAACGGGCAGACCCGCCGGGTGGAGGGCCGCGTCCACCCGTTCAGCCGCGGCTGAGCCGACGCGGGACCGTGGCCGGGGGCATCCCCGTGTTCCGGGAACGCCCCCAACGGTCATTCCTGGGCGAGCAGCATGGATAGACGCAGGCGGCGTACGGACAGCGCGGGCAGCACGGCGGCGAGCCCGGACAGGGCTGTCCCGGCCAGCGCCGCGGCTGCGGTGACCGCCACCGCCGACGCGGGCACGCCGGTCGCGAACCGGTCCACGAAGAACAGCCCGACACCCGCTCCCACCAGCGCTCCCGCCGCCCCGATGAGCACGCCCTCGTACGCGATCAGCCGGGTCAGCGCCCCGTCGCCCCAGCCCGTCGCCTGCAGGGTCGCCAGCTCGGCCGCGCGCTCCCGGACGTTGAGGTAGAGCACGTCGGCCAGGGCCAGCACGGCCAGCGCCAGCGTTGCCGCGACCGCGACCGTGTCCACGGCACGGACCCGCAGCGACACCGCGTCGCCGAGCAGCGTGCCGGTGACGTTGCCGTGGAACACCCAGGTCAGGGTCAGCAGCGTGGTGAACGCGCCGACCCCGAGCGCGACCGCGGCGGCGGCCAGCAGCGTGCGGCCCGGCCGGCGCCGGGTGTTGCGCAGCGCGGCCGACAGCACGGTGTGCCCGGTCCGCGAGCGCCGCGCCCGGCGGACCGGGGAGACCAGCGGGGCCAGCGCGGTGCCCGGGTGCGCGCGGGCGGCCTGGATCGCCGGGATGACCGCGGACACCACGGCCAGCAGCAGTGCCAGCGGCACCGCCACCAGCGCCTGCGATGTTCCGGCGGGCACGTCCACGACCCGGCTCAGCGGCACCGCGAGCCCGGCGGAGACCAGCCCGGCGGCCAGCCCGACGACCGCCACCTCGCCGGTGACCAGGGCTGCCAGCCGATGGCGGGGCCAGCCGACGCAGGCCAGCACGGCGAGTTCCCGCCTGCGGTCGCGTACCGCCGCCGTGGTGGCGTTGGCCAGGAACAGCACGCAGACGACCAGGATCAGGCCGAACAGCAGCACGCTCTTGCGGTCGACCGCTTCCATGATCGCTACGGCGACGCCCTTGCGGCTCCACCACTCGGTCAGCCGCAGCTCGGGCCGGCCCAGCGGGCCGGCGGCCAGCTCCACGGTCTGCGGCTGCAGCGAGGAGCCGACGGTGATGTCGACGTCGAGGCCGGTCGTGGCGCTTGGGCGGTGTGCGAGATGAGGGTGGAGCCCAGTGTCGCGATCGGAGCCGCCACGTCGACGCCCTGCACCGCCTGGATCGCGCGGTACTGCGCCGTGGTGATGCCGCCGTGGGTGCCGGACAGCTGGTTGGGCGCGACGGTGCCGTGCGCGTCCTCGACCGCGGTGCGGGAGCCCTTCGGGCGGACCAGGATGTCGTACGCCCCGCGGAAGTTCGCGTCGACCTCGCCGGTGACCTGCAGCCGGGAGGTGTTGACGGTGCCCGTCAGCACGGTGAAGCCGGTGGTGGCCAGCAGGATCGCGCCGAACAGTGCGCTGCTGCGCCACAGCCGGCGGCGCAGCTGCGACCAGATCATGGCGATCACAGGCGGGGACCGCCCAGCCGGCTCAGCGTCTGTTCGGGCTGCTCGCCGCCGGCCAGCGACACGTCCTGCACGACCTCGCCGTCGCGCAGCCGGATGAGCCGGTCGCAGGCGGCGGCGACGTGCTGCTCGTGGGTGGCGACCAGCACCGTCATGGCGTGCTCGGCGCGCAGCGCGGCCAGCAGGTCCAGGATCTCGGTGCCGGTGCGCGAGTCGAGGTTGCCGGTGGGCTCGTCGGCCAGCAGCAGGCTGGGCGCGCCGATCAGCGCGCGGGCGATGGCGACGCGCTGCTGCTGCCCGCCGGACAGCTGCGAGGGCAGCGAGTTCTCGCGGCCCGCCAGGCCCACGGCGGCGAGCAGCTCCCGGCCGCGGGCCGCCTTGTCGAACTTCACCCGGTACGGCACCACGGGTGCGATGACGTTGTCGAGTGCGGTGAGCGCGGGCAGCAGGTGGTAGCGCTGGAAGACGAAGCCGACGCGGCGGCGGTACGCGGTGAGCCGGCGGCGCTTCATGGAGGTGATCTCCATGTCGTCGACGGTGACGGTGCCCGTGTCGGGGGCCTCGATCGCGCCGATGAGGTGCAGCAGGGTGGACTTGCCGGACCCGCTGGGGCCGGTGATCGCGGTCATGGTGCCGGGAGCGAACTCCAGCGACACCCCGGCCACAGCGGGTATCCGCACGTCGCCGCCTCGGTAGTGCTTGGCCAGTTCGGCTACGCGCACCGTGGCGCCGGCCCCCGTCGTGCTATCGGTCATGGCGATCACTGTCGGTGCTACATTGTCACAATGCAAGGCCCGTTCGGGCGGTTGTGACACAGCTGTGATGTCGAGAGGGGAGGGTGGTGTGCCATGCCGATCCAGCATGCGGTGCTGGCCCTGCTGCGCGAGGGGCCGAGCCACGGGTACGAGCTGAAGAGCGCGTTCGAGTCCGCCGTCGGACCGCAGTGGGGCGCGCTCAACATCGGGCACCTATACCAGGTGCTGGACCGGCTCTCCCGGGACGGATTCGTCGACTCCAGCCGGCTGGCGCAGGAGGTCAAACCCGACCGCGTGGTGTACCGGATGACCGACGCCGGGCAGCGCGAACTCGGCGAGTGGATGACCTCGCCCAGCCCGCGCACCTCCGGCTTCCGCGACGACCTGTTCCTCAAGGTGGTGGCCGCGACCCGCACCGGCGACCGCGACACAGTGTCCGAAGTGCTCGCCACGCAGCGCGCCCACCTGCTGCGCGAGCTGCGCAACCTGGAGACGCTGCGCCGCGACCCCGCCCGCGAGACGGTGGTGCGCCTGCTGCTGGCCGCCGCCGCCCGGCATGTCACCGCCGACCTGACCTTCCTGGAGGATGTCGAGGCCGAGCTGCTCTCCTGAACCTCACTCCCGCGCCAGCAGCATCGCCAGGGGCAGTCGGCGCACCGACAGCGCGGGCAGCACCGCCGCCGCCCCGGCCAGCGCCAGACCGCCCAGGGCGGCCACGGCGCACACCGCGTACGCCGTGGGTGGGATGCCGCCGGCGAGCCGGTCGAGGAACAGCACTCCGGCGGCGGTCCCCAGGACCGCGCCGACGGCCCCGATCGCCAGGCCCTCGTAGGCGACCAGGCGGATCAGCGGGCCGTCGCCCCAGCCCGCGGCGCGCAGCGCGGCCAGCTCGGCGGCGCGTTCGCGGACGTTGAGGTAGAGCACGTCGGCCAGGACGAGAGCGGCCAGCGCGAGCGTCACGGCCACCGCGACCGTGTCCACGGCACGGACCCGCAGCGACACCGCGTCGCCGAGCAGCGTGCCGGTGACCGCGCCGTGGAACGCCCAGGTGAGGGTCAGCAGCGCGGTGAACGCGCTCACGCCGAGGGCGACCGCGGTGGTGGCCAGGATCGTGCGGCCCGGTCTGCGCCGGGCGTTGCGCAACGCGGTGGTGAGCACGGTGCGGCTGGGCCGCGCACCCCGCCGCCGCCGCACGGTCGAGGCCTGCGGGGCCAGCGCCGCGCCGGGGTGGGCGCCGGCCGCCCGGATCGCCGGCACGAGCCCGGCGAGCAGTGCGAGCAGCAGCGCCAGCGGCGCGGCGGGCAGGCTCTGCGCCAGGGTGATCCGGACTCCGGCGGCCGCGCCGAGCGGCACGCTCAACCCGGCGGCGGCAAGGCCGGCGGCCAGGCCCACGAGGCCCACTTCGCCGGTGACCAAGGCGGCCAGCCGGTGCCGGGGCCAGCCGACGCAGGCGAGCACCGCCAGCTCGCGACGGCGGCCGTGCACCGCGGCGGTGGTGGCGTTGGCCAGGAACAGCAGGCAGACCACCAGGATGAGGCCGAACAGCAGCGCACTCTTGCGGTCTACCGCCTCGATGATGGCGACGGCCACGCCCTTGCGCGACCACAGCTCCGCCAGCCGCAGCTCAGGGCGGCCGAGTTTGCCCGCGGGCAGCACGACCGTCTGCGGCTCCAGGGAGGAGCCGACGGTGATGTCGACGTCGAGACCGGTCGCCGCGCCGATCTCCTCCGCGGTGCGGCGGATGCGCTCGCGGGTGACCTCGTCGAGGGTGTGCACGTCGGAGACCCGTACCCGCACTGCGGAGATCGACTTTTCGGCCGCGTCCCGGCCGAGGATGCCCGGCAGCGCGGCGAGCGAGGTGAGCAGCAGCGGAGGGGAGACCAGATAACCCTGCGGAGCGCCGGACGGCCGCAGCGGGCGGTCGCGCAGCAGTTCCCGGCTCGCGGCGTCCGCACCCGCGGCCTCCGGCGCCTGGTACGTCTCCAGCGGCACCCGCCCCAGCGCGGAGTTGCCGTGCAGGCGGCCGGGATCGAAGACGCCCACCGGGTCGGCCGCGATGGTCGCCTCCTGGCGCATCACCGAGTTCAGCGACCGGAACGTGGTGTCGTTCAGGAACACCGGGAACCTGCCGCCCGACACCTGGTAGAAGCCGGTCCACCGGGTCGGGTCGGGCGCGCCCGCGACCGGGTTCAGCGAGCCGTCCGGTCCGGTCCGGTACTCGGGCAGCCCGCCCTGCAGGAGCATGTTGAAGGCCACGAGGGCCTCCCCGTGGAACCGGGACACGTCGCCGCGCAGCGCCACCGCATCGAGCAACCGCTCGCCCCGTGCGGTCACCGTGCTCGCGGCCAGCCGGGTCCGCAGCACGTCGCCACGGGTGCCGGGCAGGCCGGCCACCGTCGCGTCGGGCACCGTCGAGAAGGCGAGCCGCAGGCTCTCGTCCACGTAGGACTGATCGGCCACCAGCACCGGCACGTTCTTGCCCACCTCGGCGGGCCGGGCGGCGTCCGTGCCGGTCAGGTAGCGCCCGGAGACGAGCGCTTCGTCGAGGCCGACGAGCCGTGCCTCCGCCGCCGGGTCGACGGCGGCGGCGCCGAGCACGGTCCACCAGACGACGGGCACGACCAGCCACTGCTGCGGGCCGACAGTGGTGCCGAGCGGCTCGAATCGGCCGTCGGGCAGCAGCCGCACGATGGCGAACCCGGGCGCGCCCTCGCCGGCGTCGCCGTCGCCCGGCTGGGCCACGGAGGTGGTGCAGATGGGCTGCTTCGTGCCGTCTTCCTGCACCTCCAGCGGTGCGAGCGGGCAGCGGGGATCGTCGGGGCGGCTGGAGCCGTCCGGGTAGCGCAGGGTGCCCCCGTCCTGCTGCATGTTCTGCGGCGTGAGCAGCGGACGGGTGGTGACGTACACGTAGCTGGGGGCCTTGCGGTAGGACGAGAGCCCGCGGTCGGCCAGGAAGGCCGAGTCGAGCCGGATCAGCTGCCGGGACTTCGCCCGGTCCACCAGGTCCGTGAGGTCGACGGGGACGTGGCGGAGCACCGCGACGGAGCCGAGGTTCGCGATCGGCGCGGCCACCTCGATCCCGCGGATCGCCTGGATCGCCCGGTACTGCGCCTGGGTGATGCCGCCGAAGGTGCCCGACAGGTGGTTCGGGCCGACCAGGCCGCGCTGCTGCTCGATCGCGGTGCGGGCGCCCTTCGGGCGGACCAGGATGTCGTATGCCCCGCGCAGGTTGGCGTCGACGTCCCCGACGATCTGCAGGCGGGCCGTGTTGACGGTGCCGGTCAGCACGGTGAACCCGGTGGTGGCCAGCAGAACGGCGGTGAACAGGGCGCCCGTGCGCCAGGCGCGGTGGCGCAGTTGCGACCAGATCATGGCAAGCACCCGACCACTGTCAACCCTTGCATTGTCACAATGCAAGGCGATCCGGCACTCGTGACGCAGCTGTGATGTCCGCTGTGGATCGTGGCAGCATGGAGGCCGCATTCACGGCTCTCTACGGCGAGGACGGCGATGGCACAGGTGATCGCGCACGTGACGATGTCGCTCGACGGCTACATGGCCGGGCCGGACGTGGACGTCACGCGCCCGATGGGACGCGGCGGCGAACGGCTGCACCAGTGGATCTTCGACGAGGCGAGCGAGGTGGACGCCGCGGCGGTCCGGCGGCAGTTCGCGCTGACCGGGGCGGTGCTGCTGGGCCGGCGCACGTTCGACGTCGGGGTGGGCGTCTGGGGTGACACGCCGTACCCGGTGCCCTGTTTCGTGCTGACCCACCACCCGGCGCCGGACCGGTCCGAACGCAGCGGCACGTTCACCTTCGTGCACACCGGCCTGTTCGCCGCGCTGGACCTGGCCGTCGCGGTGGCGGGCGAGCGGGCGGTGACACTGATGGGGGCGGACGTCGTCCAGCAGGTGCTGCGCGCCGGCCTGCTCGACGAGATCCACCTGCAGGTCGCGCCGGTGCTGATGGGCGGCGGCCGT
Source organism: Catellatospora vulcania (assembly GCF_009720385.1). GTDB lineage: Bacteria > Actinomycetota > Actinomycetes > Mycobacteriales > Micromonosporaceae > Catellatospora > Catellatospora vulcania. Next base: position 577,417 of record NZ_WARX01000001.1, read on the forward strand.
AGGCTTTTCGAGCACCTCGGGACCGACCACATCGCACTCGAACAGCTCGCCGTCGAGCCGTCGCCGCACGTCACGCATCTGCGGTACCGAGTCGTGAAATAACAACGCCGGTCACTGGCCCCGGCGCGGCGCAGCGGCTACCTTCGGTCGCATGTCTGCCGGTGAGGTCCTGCTCTGGGTGCTGCTCGGCTTGGCCGCGCTGGCCATCCTGGCCTTCGTGGGCATCGTGGCGAAGTTCGTGCTGAAGGGCGCCCTGTCGTATGCGCGTCGCAAACCCGCGCAGGCGGTGGGCTTCTTCGCCGTCCCGGGCAGCCTGGCCACCTTCGTCGCCACCTTCTTCGGGGCGGGCCTGCCGCTGGCCATGGGCCTCGGGATGATCATCGGGCTGGCCGTATTCCTGCTCGTCGCGATGGAGCTGGGTTAGCCAGGACACACCGGTGCGGACCGGGGACACCCGCCCGGAAGTGATCTGACGTGTATGGTGGAGAGACAGTTTCTTGTTTGTGGTTGCTTCACCTGCCTGGTTTCAGTACACCGGGATCGGTTCTCCTTCCGGATCGCCGTTGGTTTACCGCTGCTCGAGACGGCCCATCCGGGCCTCGCAGCGAGCGTGGCCCATCCGTAAGAGGAGAACAACAATGGCTTCTGGTGTCGTGAAGTGGTTCAACGCCGACAAGGGTTTCGGCTTCATCACCGTTGACGGCGGTGGCGCGGACGTCTTCGTCCACCACTCGGTCATCCAGCTCGACGGTTTCCGTGAGCTGCGCGAGAACGAGCGCGTCGAGTTCGAGATCGTGCAGGGCCCGAAGGGCCCGCAGGCCGAGGCCGTACGCCTCGTCTGACCCCCTCGCCACGCCCCTGAGCGTGGCGTGACATGCTCTTTGTCCGGTTCCGCGGCGCGAACGTCGCGGAACCGGATGCAGTACCCCACCATTTTCGGTTCGTTACCTGTCGACTCTCCCCGGCATCACCGGGTCGAGAGCCTTCGCGCGGCGTGCCGACAGCGAAAGGCTCCAATTTGACCACCGCAGTACACAATTCGTCGGCTCACCCCGTGCGCCGTCGTCCCCGTCGCCGCCCCACGCAGACCGGCCAGCAGGCCGTCGCCAAGGCGATCCCCACCCCGACGCCGGTCGCGGCGGAGCCGGAGTTCACCGGCCCGGTGGCGACGAGCTTCACCGAACTGCCGCTCCACCCCCTGCTCTCCGGCGTGCTCGCCAAGCAGGGCCTCACCGTGCCGTCGCCGATCCAGGCGCGCACCATCGCCGACGCCGTCGCCGGGCGCGACGTGCTCGGCCGCGCCCGCACCGGCTCGGGCAAGACGCTCGCCTTCGGGCTGCCGATGCTGACCCGCCTGGCGGGCCGCCGCGCCCGCTCCCGTCAGCCGCTGGCCCTGGTGCTGGTCCCCACCCGGGAACTCGCCGCCCAGGTCGCCGCAGCGCTGACCCCGTACGCCACCGCGCTGAACCTGCGCACCGTGACCGTCGTCGGCGGGCTGTCCCTGGGCCGCCAGGGCGATCAGCTGCGTACCGGCGCGGAGATCGTCATCGCCACCCCGGGCCGCCTCAACGACCTGCTCAACCGTGGCGACTGCAAGCTCGACCAGGTCGACATCACGGTGCTCGACGAGGCCGACCAGATGGCCGACATGGGCTTCCTGCCCCAGGTCACCTCGCTGCTGACGGCCACCGCGCCGGGCGGCCAGCGGATGCTGTTCTCGGCCACCCTCGACGGCGACGTCGACCGGCTGGTCCGGCGCTTCCTGAACAACCCGGCCCGGCACTCGGTGGACCCGCCGGCCGGCGCGGTCACCACCATGGAGCACCACCTGCTGCACGTCGACGCCGCCGACAAGGACACGGCCACGGCGCACATCGGGGCCCGCGACGGCCGGGTGATCATGTTCGTGAAGACCAAGCACCGCGCGGACCGGGTCGCCAGGCGACTGCTGGCCAGCGGCGTCACCGCGGCGGCGCTGCACGGCGGCAAGTCGCAGCCGCAGCGCACCCGCATCCTCGACCAGTTCAAGTCGGGCCAGGTCAACGCGCTGATCGCCACCGACCTGGCGGCGCGGGGCATCCACATCGACGACCTCGACCTGGTCGTCAACTACGACCCGCCGAACGACGCCAAGGACTACCTGCACCGCGGCGGCCGGACCGCCCGCGCCGGGCGCACCGGCACGGTCGTCACCCTGGTGGTGGCCGAGGAGCGGCGGGAGACCGCGCGGCTGCTCGCCGCCGCGGGCGTCGCCGCCCGGACCACCGCGATCCGCCCGCACGACCAGGAGCTGTCCCGGATCACCGGGGCACGCACCCCGTCGGGCACCCCGGCCGTGCTGCCGACCCCGGCTCCGGCCGCGGCCGCATCCGGCACGGACGAGCCCGCCCGCCGCTCCACCCGCTCGCGGCGTGGCCGCCGGTCACGCTGACCGGACCCGCTCGCGGCGACGGAGCCGCTGTGTCATAGACGCCGGCCTATCTGATCGAGTTTTCGTAGATCGAACTCGATCAGATAGGCCGGCGTCGTTGTATGACCAGCCGGCCGACGCGGCGGGACACGACAGGGCGCGGTGGGACGCGGGCGCGTGTGCGGGGGTGAGGGGTGGGTCGGTTGCGTGTCGTTGTCGGTGTGGCGACGCAGCGTGGTCGCGTTTGGACAGGCCGCCGACCCCTGCGGCACAATGGCCGCATGACGCGCTGGCAGTACGCACGGCTCGAATACCGGTCCGCAGGCACCCTGGGCGCGGACCGCTTCATGGACTGGGACGCGGTCTTCCACGGCCCGGACGGCGTCGAGCGGTGGGGCACCGACGAGCGCTTCGACGACCTGCGCCACCTGAACCGGGCCGGCGAGTCGGGCTGGCAGGCGTACGACCGGGGTTCGGTGTTCCTGCACACCGAGCCCTACCGGCTGCACGCCGTCACCTACTCGATGCGCCGCCGGGTCGCCTGACGGCGACCTAGCTCAGGCGGTGCGGCGGCCCAGGTAGAGCAGGGTCTCCACGGCCAGCGTCACCTTCTCCGGCAGCCGCTGCAGCAGCGCCGTGAACAGCGCCTCGCGGGTCGCCTCGGGCAGGATCCGGTAGGTCGGCTGGGTCGACAGGTAGGACACGTAGTCGTCGGCCGACAGCGTGCGCTCCCACGTGTAGAGCCGCTCGGTCAGGTCGCCGAACTCCGGCAGCGCGGCCAGGTCCGGTCCCGGCCAGTACGCCGACAGGTCGGCGCCGTCGGAGGGCTCCTCGTCGATCATCGCGTGCGGGGCGTAACCGGCGTGCACCTCGCGGACCAGGGCACGCAGGTCGTCGTCGGCGATCCGGTCGAAGTTCCAGAACAGCGCGATCGTGCCACCGGGGGTCAGCGCCGCCGCGGCCCGCCGCCAGCGCTGCGAGCCGTCGGTCCACTGCCACGCCTGCGCGCAGAACAGCAGGTCGAAGGCGAGGTCGGGCTCGTACTGCTCCCACAGCGCGACCACGATGCGCACCGAGGAATGCCCGGCCAGCCGCTCGGACAGCAGCGCGGCCATCTTCGGGTCCGGTTCGACCGCGGTGATCTGCAGGCCGCGCGCCGCGAACGCGGTGGACGCCTTGCCGGTGCCCGCGCCCACCTCCAGCGCCTGCACCCCGATCCCGCTGTACGCGAGCACGTCGTCGACGAGGCCTTCCGGGTATCCGGGACGGATCCGGTCGAACTCCTCGGCGATCTCGCCGAACATGAGGCCCTGGGCGCGCGCGTCACTCATTCGCGAGAGCGTAGTGCCATCGCGGCCGCGGCGACACCCGGGGGAAATGATCGGACGACCTCGATCGGCCGTCGGAACCCGCTCCGGGCGCCTGGTCCACCCGGCGGACTCTGGCTGGGGCGCGCTGGTGGAAGCCGCGGCCCGCGCCGTGCAGATCGGCATCGAGTTGCTCGGGCCGCAGGCGCCCGCCGTGCGGGGTACGTCGGCCGGCTAGGGCCAGTCGTCGCCCGCGTCGAGCCGGCGCTGCAGCAGCGTCGCCAGTGGCATCGACTCGCCGTCGCGGGCGCCCCGGCCGACGATCAGCGGCGGGTCGGCGGGCGGGACGTCCGCGCCGACCAGGCGGGCTCGCAGGGACGAAGGCACGCCGAGCACGTAGTAGCGGCCGTCCTCGGTGATCGCGAGGGTGCGGTTGCGGTGCACGTACCAGCCGCGCAGGTTGGTGCGGTAGCGGCCGCCGCCGTCGTACGCGAAGGCCGTCAGCGCTGTCGTGCGCAGGCCGCGTGCGGCGGCCTCACGGGCGAACCGGGTCACCAGCTCCATCGCCTGCGCCGTCTCCGCCGCCCGCCGGCGCTGATCGGCCAGGGCATGCTGCGCCACCGCATGATCGCGCTGTGCGCGCCACTCCGACTGCTCCGCCACAGCCCGACCCTAACCCGCCCGCCCGGACGGCCGTCAGCCGATCTCCGCCGCGCGGGGCAGCCGTCCAGCGGTCAGTTCGCGGGCATCACCGCCAGCCACCAGTCACCGGTCAGGTGCTCGGCCTCCACGGTGATGGCGAGCAGGTCCGGATACGCGGCGGTCAGCCCGCGCGCCTTGGCGTCGTCGGAGGACGGGAAGAACTCCGACTGCCACGTCTGCTGCTCGTAATCCCACCAGGTCTTGACGTCCACGAGCACGCCGTTGATGCGCAGCCGCAGCACGCCGGGCGTCTGCGACCGGGCCATGATGCGCACCCCGCCGCTGCGCCAGTCCAGCGTGGCGGTGCGCGGGCCGTCGGCGGTGAACAGCACGCTGGTACCCGTCGCGTACGCGGGCCGGTCCAGCGGAGGCAGCGTCGCCGGCCGCTCGGGCAGCTCGACCTGGTCGAACCCGACCGCCTCGCCGACGAGCAGGGCGAGCACGCCGTCCGAGGGCGCCACGGTCGACGGTTCCGGCAGCGGGGTGTCCGGGGTTGCGGGGTAGCTGTACGCCACGTCCAGGTCGAAGGTGACCGTGACCGGTTTGCCGACCTCGACACCGGCGGCGCGCAGGGTGTCCGCGGCGGGCGTGAGCCTGCTGTCGAAGGACAGCCCGTCCGTCTCGCAGTCCACCGCGCCGAGTTCGTGGCCGCCGACCCACACTTTGATCGCCAGCGTCAGCTCGTACCCGGAGTGCGTGCAGGCGGGGAAGAATGCCAGGTCGAGAGTGGACGGGGTGAAGGTCAGCCGGCCGCTCCCGGCGGCGAAGCCGGCCTGCGCGCGCGCTGTGAGGTGGTAACCCTGGTGGTATTCGGACACCCCGGCCAGGCCGTCCGGTTCGCGGCCGGGTCCGATGGCGTACCCGGCGACACCGGCCACGAGCACGGCCAGCGCCGCCGCGGCGGAGGCGAGCCGGCTGCGTCGCTGCTGCACGATGCGCCGGCGTACGCCCGCGAGGCGCTCGTTGCCGGCCGGGGCGTCCTCGTCGATCGCGGGAAGGGCCTGCAGGTCGGGGTCGAGCCGCAGCCGGGCCAGGCCCTTGGCGGCGTAGCTCTTCACGGAACCCGGGGAGATGTCCAGCGCCTTGGCGATCTCCGCCTCGGTGAGGTCCTCAAAGTAACGCAGCACCAGCACGACCCGCTGCTGGCGGGACAGCCGGCCCAGCGCCCGCCACACCTCGTCGCGCTCGTCGACGGCGGCCTGCGGCGCGGCCATCGGCTGCTCGGGCAGCGACTCGGCGGGACGTTCGCCGTTCCACCGGCGTCGCCACCAGGACCGGTAGGTGTTGAGCAGCACCTGCCGCACGTACGGTTCCGGGTCGCCGTGGATGCGCTTCCAGGCCGACCACGACTTGACCAGCGCGGTCTGCAGCAGGTCCTCGGCCAGCGCGTGCTCGCCGGTGAGCAGATACGCGACGCGCAGCAGGTGCCGCGACCGCGCCATGACGAACTCGTCGAACTCTGCCGTGCCGGCCATGCTCCGCAAGCCTCCTGATCGCCGCCGTCAGCAATACGTACCGGTTGGACGGCGGCGTCGGTGGGGTGGTGTCGCGAGAAAATCTCGCCCGTAGGTTACGGGCCGGGCCGGGTCAGCTGCTCTGCTGCGGGTAGATCGCCACGTACCAGTCGCCGACCAGGCGTTCGGGCTCGACCGTGATGGTGATCGTCGCGCCGGGGCGTGGTGCGAAGCGGAAGCCGTTGTCGTAGGGGAACGCGGGATCGAGCGCGACGCCGCTGCCGCCTTCCAGCCGCATGAAGGGCGTGCCGAAGTCCAGATTGGTCAGCAGCGCGCCGTCGACGAGGATGCGCAGCCGGCCGGGTGTCTGCGTGTTCGCCCACACGGTGAGCGGCCCGGTCCAGGTGAGCGTGGTGCTGTGCGCGCCCGAGGACTCCAGCGTGGTGACCGTCGCCGGGTCGACGCCGCTGTGCAGGGTGCGGTCCAGCGGCCCGTGGGACGCCGCCGTGCCCGGCCACGGAAGGTCCGCGTACGGGGCGACCTCGCCGATCGCGACCGCGACCGTCCCCGCGGGCAGCGGATCGTCGCCGTGCTGGCCGAATTCGAGGTCCAGCGTCACGACGGCCGGCTTGCCCGTGATCAGGCCAAGCGCGGCCGGATCCAGCATGGCGAAGAAACCGTCGACGCCCATGTCGCCCTCGCCGTTGCAGAGGTCCATGCCCCTGCCGGCCGTCCGCCCGTTCACCTGGACGTAGGCGATCAGCGTGTTGAGCTCTCCCAGGTGGCGGCAGGTGAGGAACAGCGCCTCCGGGCGGCCGCTCGGCGTCCAGGTGAGCGCCGGGTCGAGGTGGGGCGTGTAGTCGTGCTGGGCGGACGCGGTCAGCCGGTAGTAGTCGACGTCGGCGAACACCCGGCCGCTCTGCGCGAACTGCGGCACCTCGACCGGGAACGCGGGCTCCGGCATCGCGCGGGTGCGCAGGTGCGGCAGCAGCGCGTACGCGGCGATCAGCGCCAGCGCGAGCAGGCAGGCCGCCGCGATCCCGGCGATGCTGCGGCGGCGGCCCTGCGCGATGCGGCTGCGCACCGCGGCCAGCCGCTCGTTGCCGACCGGCCCGTCGTCGTCGGGCTGCGGCAGCTCCCGCAGCGTCGGGTCCAGCCGCAGCTTGGCCAGCCCCTTGGACGCGTGCGTCTTCACCGAACCGGCGGAGATGCCCAGGGTCCGCGCGATGTCGGCCTCGCTGAGGTCCTCGAAGTAGCGCAGCACCAGGACGACCTTCTGCTGCCGCGGGAGCCTGGCCAGGGCGCGGCGGAGCTGGTCGCGGTCGTCGACGGCGGTGTGCGGCAGGGGCGCGGCCCGTTCGGGCAGCGTCTCGGTGGGGCGCTCGCCGTGCCAGCGGCGTCGCCACCACGAGTTGTACGTGTTGGCCAGCACCCGGCGCACGTAGGGCTCCGGATCGCCGTCGATGCGCCGCCAGGCCGGCCAGGACCGGGCCAGCGCCGTCTGCAGCAGATCCTCGGCCAAGCCGTGATCACCGGTGAGCAGGTACGCCACCCGCAGCAGGTGCCGCGACCGCGTCACCACGAACTCGTCGAACGTCGCCGTCTCGGCCATCCCCGTCGCCTCCTGATCGTCCCGGTCGGCAACTGTGACCGCTTGGCGGGCCGATCAGGTTGAACCGCCGTTCGGGCAGATCCCGGGATGGGTGAGGATAACGGCGTGGAGATGTGGAACAACCCGTCGTGCTCGAAGTGCGCTGCCGCCCGGGAGACGTTCGAGCTCAACCAGGTGCCGGTGACGCTGCGGCCGTACCTGGACGCGCCGCCGACCGCGGCCGAGCTCGCCGACGTGCTGGACCGGCTGGGCGCGTCGCCGTGGGAGATCTGCCGGCTGGGCGAGCCGGTCGCCGCCGAGCTGGGCCTGGCCGGGTGGGACCGCGACGAGGCCGCCCGCCCGCGCTGGATCGCCGCGATGGTCGCGTTTCCGCAGCTCATCCAGCGCCCGATCCTCCTGCTCGACGACGGCACCGCGATCGTGGGGCGTACCCCCGAAGCCCTGGCCCAGGCGCTGTCCACGCCGACCACCGACTGACATGGCGCAGGCGATCGTCCCGGCGGAGGCCGTCGGGACCGGGCCCACGCGCGCCCGGACCAGGTTCAGTGGGCTCGACCTGCTCGCGTTCGCGCTGCTCGGCACGGGGCTGCTCGCGGTGGCGACCCGGCTGGTGCCGCCCGCCGGGGCGGTGGCGACCGGCCGCCGGATCCTGCCCATCCTGATCTTCCTGGGCACGGTGATCGTGCTGGCGGAACTCGCCGCGCGGGCCGAGCTGTTCGACGTGATCGCCACCCGGCTGACCGGCTGGGCACGCGGCCGCAACGTCGCCCTGTTCGCGCTGTGCTTCGCCTTCGCCGCGGCGACCACGGCCCTGCTCAACCTCGACACGACGGCGGTACTGCTCACCCCGGTCATGCTGGCCACGGCGGCGCGGGCCGGCGTGCCCCCGCTGCCGTTGGCGATGACGACGATCTGGCTGGCCAACGGCGCGAGCCTGCTGCTGCCGGTGTCGAACCTGACGAACCTGCTGGCCGCCGACCGGATCGGGCTGTCCGTCGGCGGGTTCGCCGGAGCGATGGCCCTGCCGCAGGCCGCCGTGCTGGTCGCGGTCGGCGCCTGCCTGTGGATCTTCTACTGGCGCGGCAACCCCGCCCGCTACACCCCGCCCGCGCCGGTGCGGCCACGCGACCGCCGCCTGCTGCTGGCCGCGGCGGCCGCGTGCACGGTGTTCCTCGCGGGCGTGCTGTGGGGCGAGCGGCTGGAGCTGGTGTCGGCGGTCTGCGCGCTTCTGCTCGTCGCCGCGTACGCCCGCTGGGAGCGGGCCGCGCTGCGCTGGAGCCTGCTGCCGTGGCGGCTGCTGGTCCTGGTCACCGGCCTGTTCCTGACCGTCGAGGCGGTCGGGCGGCTCGGCCTGGCCGACCTGATGGGCGCCATGATCGGGGCGGACCCGGGTGCGGGCGGCGTGGTCCGGGCCGCCGTCACCAGCGGGCTGCTCGCCAACGTCGTCAACAACCTGCCCGCGTACGTGGCGGGCGAGGCGGTGGTGGCCGCCGGACACCGTGACCAGTTGCTCGGTCTGCTGCTCGGGGCGAACGTCGCCCCGCTGGTCACCGCGTGGGCCTCGTTGGCCACGCTGCTGTGGGCGCAGCGCTGCCAGGCCGCCGGGGTGCGCATCGACTGGGGCAGGTTCGCGCTGACCGGGGCGGTCACCGGGGCCGCCGCGCTGGCCGCCGGGACCGCGGTCCTGCTGCTGGTGCGGTGACTCAGGCCAGCAGGCTGTTCAGCTCGCCGTAGCTCAGGGCCCCGGCCAGCGTGTCGTAGGTGCCCTTGGCCAGCAGCTCCTCGGTCGCCCGGCGCATCACCGCGTACGCCGCCTCGGCCACCGACGAGCCGAGGCTCACCCGGGCCACGCCGAGCGCGGCCAACTCGGCGACGGTCGGGGAGCCCGGCCCGGCCAGCACGTTCAGCGGCGCGCCCACCCCGGCGACCAGCTCGGCGATGACGGCGGGGTCGGCCGTGCCGGGCACGAAGACGCCGTCCGCGCCTGCCGCGACATACGCCCGCGCCCGGGTGAGCGCGTCCGCGACGCCGCCGCCGCGCAGGAACGTGTCGACCCGGGCGTTGATGAACAGTCCCGGCCCGGCGGCCTCGCGGGCGGCGGCGATACGCCGGGCGGCCTCGTCCACCGGCAGCAGCGGCGCGGGGCCCACCCGGTCGCTGTCCTCCAGGTTGACCCCGGCCGCGCCCGTTGCGACCACCCGCCGGACCGTCTCGGCGACCCCGGCCGCGTCGTCGGCGAATCCGCCCTCGATGTCGGCGGTCACCGGCACGGCCACCGCGCCCGCGACCCGGGCGACCAGGTCGACCGCGCGGTCGCGGTCCAGCACGCCGCCGTCCGCCGCGCCGAGGCTCCAGGCCACCCCGGCGCTGGTCGTCGCGACCGCCGCCGAGCCCGCCTGCGCGGCGAGCCGGGCGCTGGCCACGTCCCAGGCGTTGGCCAGCAGCAGCGGGTTGCCGGGGGAGTGCAGGGCGCGGAAGGCGTCGTACTTGTCGATCGTCATGGGCCCAGTCCACCACGGGCCCCCGACCGCGGCTGGCAGGAAAACGACGTCAGCGCGCCCTGCCACCACGATGTCGTTTTCTCGCGAGTGCCCGGGTCCCCGCCCTGGTTACGGTGAAGTCATGCACGAGGACTTCGAACGCTGCGTACGCGCGGTGCACTCCCGCGACGCCCGCTTCGACGGCTGGTTCTTCACCGCGGTGACCAGCACCCGCATCTACTGCCGGCCCAGTTGCCCGGTGCCGCCGCCGCAGGTGCGGCACATGACCTTCCTGCCCAGCGCCGCCGCCGCCCAGCAGGCCGGATTCCGGGCCTGCAAACGGTGCCGCCCCGACGCCAGCCCCGGCTCGCCGCAGTGGAACGCGCGCGCCGACCTGGTGGGCCGCGCCGTCCGGCTGATCGCCGACGGGGTCGTCGACCGGGAGGGCGTGCCCGGCCTGGCCGGTCGCCTCGGCTACAGCACCCGGCAGGTGCAGCGGCACGTGCTCGCCGAACTCGGCGCGGGCCCGCTGGCGGTGGCCCGCGCCCGGCGTGCCCAGTCCGCCCGCACCCTGCTCGAGACCAGCACCCTGCCGATGGGCGACGTCGCCTTCGCGGCGGGCTTCGGCAGCATCCGCACCTTCAACGACACGGTCCGCGAGGTGTTCGGCCTGACCCCCGGCGAGCTGCGCGAACGGGTCGGCCGCGGCGCGCGGGCACAGGCCGCGCCCGGCACCGTCACGGTCCGCCTGGCGTACCGGGCCCCGCTCGCCGCCGACGAGCTGTTCGCGCAGCTCGCCGCCGATACGCTGCCCGGTGTCGAGCAGTGGCTCGACGGGGCGCTGCGGCGGACCCTGCGGCTGCCGCACGGCACCGGCATCGTGGCGCTTCGCCCGGCCGCCGGGCACGTCGAATGCCGGCTGACCCTGGCCGACCTGCGTGACCTCGGCAGTGCCGTCAACCGGTGCCGGTGGCTGCTCGACCTCGACGCCGACCCGGTCGCCGTGGACGCCGCCCTGGCCGCCGACCCGCTGCTCGCGCCACTGGTCGCGGCCGTGCCGGGGCGGCGGGTAGCGCGCGCCGTGGACGGCGTCGAGCTGGCGGTGCGGGCCGTGCTGGGGCGAGAGGCGGCGGCGCGGCTCGTCATGGCGTTCGGCGAACCGGTCGACGACCCCGACGGGGGCCTGAGCCGCGTGTTCCCCGACGTGTCCGCACTGGCGGCGGGCGATCCGGCGGCGCTGGAGGTCGCGCCCGCGGTGGAGAAGGCGTTCTCGGCGCTCGTCGACGCGGTGGCTTCGGGCGGGCTGGACCTGGGTGTCGGCGCGGACTGGGCGGCGGCCCGGCAGAACCTGCGGGAACTGCCCGGACTGGACGAGTCCACGGTGGAACTCATCGCCATGCGCGCCCTCGGCGACCCCGACGCCTGGCCCGGGACCGGGCGGCCCGGCGTGCCCGCCGACAGCTGGCGGCCCTGGCGGGCGTACGCCTTCGGGCACCTGGCCGGCTGACCGGAACGGTGCCTTGGCGGGCGGCGCGGCCCGCGATATCGTGCGCCGATGCGAGAGACGTCGATCAGTCGCGGCGCCGCCGGGATGCTCAGCGCGGCGCTGCTGGCCCTGGTGCTGGCCTACCTCTACGGGGCCGCCGCCTACCTGCTCACCGACGCGGCGTACTTCCCCGAGCAGTCCCCGCCCGGCTGGTCCTGGCCCGCCGTGCTGGTGACCATGTTCGGCTTCGTACCCGCTGCGGTCCTGCTGGTCTTCGCCTGGCGCGCGTGGAGTTCACCGCAGGTTCGGGCGGACCCGTTCACCCGCCGGCTGCTGGCCGCGGCCGGGGTGGCCACCGCACTGATGCTGCTGGTGATGGCCACGCCGCCCGGCTGGGAGCTGTTCGACTGGTACGTCAGCTGACCGGCTGCTGCTCCGGCTCCGAGCGGCGCACCGTGCGCTGCTCGGCCCACTGCGACGTCTCCGCGGCGACCAGGCTCTCCACGTTCTCGACCAGCAGCGTGTCGGCGCGCTCGCCGTCGTAGGGGACCGCGCCCGCGCTCCACACCACGGCCTCGCGCTGCATCGCGACCAGCGTCGCGCTGGCCCGGATCCAGCTCTCGCCCGGCCGGACCAGCTGCCGCAGCCCGGCCAGCACCGCGACCGCGGCACCGAGCACCGCGGTGACGGCGGTCGACGCGCCGAGCGCGGCGGCGGCGGGGATGCTCGCGGCGATCACGACGGTCACCCCCTCCAGGGTGTAATTCGTGATGCGCTGACGGCTCACCTGCTTCGCGTACCAGCGCAGCCGCTCCTGCACGCTCATCGGCAGCTGCGTGCCACCGGGTGAGGTGAGCCCCTGCCACCAGCTGCGCTGCGCCGTGCCGTCCGCCATCGCGTCCTCCCCAAAGTCCCGATGATGGTGGCACGCAACAGGTCCGGGGACCAGACGTGATGGAGATTCCTGACAGCGGCCCGGCTACAGGGGCGGGCCGATGGAATGCACGACCACGAACCAGTCCCCGGCCAGTTGCTCGGGCTCGACCGTGATGGTGACCATGGTGCCCCGGGGGAAGGCGGAGGCGGGTTGGTTGGCGGAGGCGTCGTCCTGCTCGTAGTCCCAGAAGTCGAGCGTCTGCACCCGCTTGCCGTCGACGAGGATGTGCAGGCGGCCTGGTGTCTGCGCACGTGCCTGCACCGAGAGCGACCCGAGCCAGGCCAGGGTGGTGCTCTGCGTGCCGGGCTTCAGCAGGACGGCATCGCGCAGCGGCTCGTACAGCGGCTCCAGCGGGAGCAGTTGCTTCGGCGCGGCGGGCAGCGGATACCCGGCGAAGGGCACGGGTTCGCCGACACCCAACACGAGCGTGCCCCCCTCCGGCATCGGCGCGGGCGCGCAGTCCTGTTGGAACATCTCTCCGCGCCTGATCTGCCGGTTCCGGCAGACTCCACTGACCTGGGTGGACACCACCGCCGGGCGGCCGGCTTCGGTGAGCAGGTCGAACCATTCGACCCGCAGGTCCACCCGGCGGACGTCGTTGCACGACGCGGAGCGGTAGTGCGCACCGTTCACGAACACCGACACGCCCACCGACGATCCGGGCAGGTCGTGGAAGCACTCGACGAAGATGTCCAGATCCTGGCCCGGCTCCGGAGTCCAGGTCAGCGTGACGCCCTGCGCGCGGGTCAGCTCGCCCGTGGTCGAGGCGAGGACCCGGCGGCCGTCGAGAAAGCGGGGCCCCGGCAGCTCCGAGGTCGCCGGTTCGGGCAGGGAATGGCTGCGCAGATACGGCGCGACGGCGTAGCCGGTGATGGCCGCCAGCACCACGACGCACACCGCGGCGACCGCCGCGATCCGGTTGCGGCGGCGCTGTGCGATCCGTTCGTGCACCGCGGCCAGGCGCTCGTTGCCGACGGGAGCGTCTTCGCCGACTGGCAGGTCCCGCAGGCTGGGGTCGAGACGCAGCCGGGCCAGGCCCTTCGAGGCGTGGCTCTTCACCGCACCGGGGGAGATGTGCAGCGTCTGCGCGATCTCGGCCTCGCTGAGATCCTCGAAGTAGCGCAGCACCAGCACCGTGCGCTGCTGGCGGGACAGCCGCGACAGCGCCCGCCACACCTCGTCGCGTTCGTCGACGGACGACTGCGGGGCGGGCCTGGCCCGCTCCGGCAGCATCTCGGTGGGGCGCTCGCCGTTCCAGCGCCGCCGCCACCAGGAGTTGTACGTGTTCAGCAGCACCTGCCGCACGTAGGGTTCCGGGTTGCCGTCCAGCCGCCGCCACGCCGACCACGAGCGGGCCAGCGCGGTCTGCAGCAGGTCCTCGGCCAGCCCGTGGTCCCCGGTGAGCAGGTACGCCACGCGCAGCAGGTGCCGCGACCGCGTCGCCACGAACTCGTCGAACTCCGCCGTCTCGGCCATCCCCGCGCTCCCGTCGCCGTCGTCAGGAACCTGTACCGGGTGGACCGGGAGGCTGGTTGCCCCTGCCGCCGATTCGCCGAAACCCTGTGTGGCACGTCCGACAGCAGACGCCCGACAGTCGCACGATGTTGACAGCGTCGCGGACACTACCGGTCATGCCGAGAACCACGCGACGTGAACGCCGGGCCGCGGCGCGGGCTGCCGCCGATGCCGAACGCGCCGCCGCGGTGGGAATGGTCCGCTAGCTGGTGCCTGTCTTCTGGTGCGGCCTGCTGGCGGCGGCGCTGGCGGTATGGGCCGGGCGCAGCGAGCGGCGTGACCTGTTGCTGGCGGCGAGCCTCGGGTCGGTGCTGGTGAACGCCTGCGCCGCCCGCATGATCAACAAAGCTCGCCCGGTCGCGGCGGGACAGTTCCCGGTGGCGTTACCGGGCCGGTACTACCCGATCCGGGGGACTGGTTCACCGGCGGCCTCGCTGCGGCGATCAACTGTCTGCCGTACCCGATGAATTCTCGGGCTCCAGGTCCAGGCAGATGCTGTTGATGCAGTAGCGGGCGTCCTTGGCGGTGAAGCCCTCGCCGTCGAACCGGTGCCCCAGGTGCGAGTCGCAGTTGGCGCAGCGCACCTCGACGCGCAGCATGCCCATCGACCGGTCCTCGATGTAGCGGATGGTCCCCGGCAGTGCCTCGTCGAACGACGGCCACCCGCAGTGGCTGTCGAACTTGGTCACGCTGTCGAACAGCGCCGCGTTGCAGGCCCGGCAACGGTAGGTGCCCGGGGTCTTGGTCTCCACGTACTTGCCGCTCCACGGGGCTTCCGTGCCCGCTTGGCGCAGCACGCGGAACTCCGCAGGGTTGAGGCGCACGCGCCACTCTTCCTCGCTCAGCTGGCTGACGTTCTGCTCCATGCCTCGACCGTACGCGGTAGCGTCGGGCCATGCCCAAGGCCCCAGCGCTCGAGTACGAGGTCGGTAACCGTTCCGTAAGACTCAGCAGCCCGGAGAAGATCTGCTTCCCGGACCGCGGCTTCACGAAGCAGGACGTCTTCGAGTACTACCTGGCCGTGTCCGAGCCCATGCTGCGGTACATGCGGGACCGGCCCACCATGCTGCAGCGCTTCCCGGACGGCGTCGGCGGGGAGATGTTCTTCCAGAAGCGGGTGCCGGCCCGGGGCGTGCCCGAGTGGATCACCACTGCGGAGATCAAGTTCCCGAGCGGGCGCAAGGCCGACGAGCTGTGCCCGAAGGAGCCCGCCGCCCTGCTCTGGGCGGCGCAGATGAACACCATCGTGTACCACCCCTGGCCGGTCCGCGCGCCCGCCACCGAGAACCCCGACGAGCTGCGCATCGACCTCGACCCGCAGCCCGGCACCGACTTCGCCGACGCGGTGAAGGTCGCGGGCCTGGCCCGCGGGGTGCTCGAAGACGCGGGCCTGGTCGGCTACCCGAAGACCTCCGGCGGCCGGGGCATCCACATCTACGTGCGGATCAAGCCGGACTGGCCGTTCATCGAGGCGCGCCGGGCCGCGATCGCGTTCGCCCGGGAACTGGAGCGGCGCGACCCCAAGCTGATCACCACGGCGTGGTGGAAGGAGGAGCGCGGCGAGCAGGTCTTCATCGACTACAACCAGATGGCCCGCGACCGCACCATCGCCGCGCCGTACTCGCTGCGCGCCAACCCCCGCGCCACCGTGAGCACCCCGGTGACCTGGGACGAGCTGACCCAGGTCGAGCCGAACGACTTCGACCTGCGCACCGTGCCGCCACGGCTGGCCGAGGTCGGCGACCTGTACGCGGGCCTGGACGACGTGCACCACGACCTGAGCACGCTGCTGGAGTGGTGGGACCGCGACGAGCGCGACCGCAAGCTCGGCGAGATGCCGTACCCGCCGGACTATCCGAAGATGCCGGGCGAGCCGATGCGGGTGCAGCCCAGCCGCGCCCGCACCGACCACGCCGAGTAGCCGCAACCACGGAGATGCCCCGCCACCTGTGCAGGTGGCGGGGCATCTCCGTAGGACGGGCTCACTGCGGCGGGCACACCGTGCCCGGCGGCGGCACCACCAGGTTGATCAGGAAGTCGTTGACGTGCTTGTTGATGCAGCGCGTCTCCGGGTAGGCGGTGTGGCCTTCGCCGTCCCAGGTGAGCACGACGCCCACACCGAGCATGTCGGCGAGCTTCTGGGTCTGCTCGTACGGCGTGGCCGGGTCGCCCTTGGTGCCCACCACCAGGATCGGCGGCGCCCCGTCGGCCTTGCCGGTCGGGTAGGGATCGCGCTGGGCGGGCCAGACCGAGCAGGTCAGCATGCCCACCGCCAGCGGCGCGCCGAACAGCGGGTACTTCTGCCGCCACTCCGACTGCAGCTTGCGGATCTCCTCCACCGAAGCCGGCTTGCCGTCGTCGGCGCAGTTCACCGCGGCGTTGGCGTCGAACAGGTTGGTGTACTCGCCGTTGGCGTCGCGGTCGGCGTACGAGTCGGCCAGCGCGAAGATCGCCTCGGACTTGCCGTCCTGCAGGTCCGCCAGGGCCTGGCCCAGGTCGGGCCAGCGGGCCTGGGTGTAGAGCGAGGACACCACGCCCCAGAAGATCCAGCCGGCGGTGGCCTTGCGGCCGTCGGGGTTGCCGACGGGGTTGGTGTCGGCCTCCTGCATGAGCTTCTCGACGACCGCGCGGGCGTCGCCGTCGATCGGGCACTGGGTCTTGTTCTTCGCGCACCAGGCGGAGAAGTTGTCGAAGGCGCGCTCGAAGCCCATCGCCTGGCTCTCCGAGGACTGGATCGACGACTGCAGCGGGTCGACCGCGCCGTCGAGCACCATGGCCCGGATCTCCTTCGGGTACAGCTGCGCGTACACCGCGCCGAGCAGGGTGCCGTAGGAGTAGCCGAGGTAGTTCATCTTGCCCTCGTTGAGGGCCAGCCGGATGGCCTCCATGTCCCGGGCGGCCTGCTCGGTGGCGAACAGGCCCAGCCGGTCGCCGTACTTGGCCTTGCAGCCGTCGGCCATCTTTTTGGTCAGCGCCAGGACCTCGTCGAACTCCTCCTGCGTCACCGGGTCGGGCTCGCTGGCGAAGGTGGCGTCGAGGTCGGCGTCGGTGTAGCAGTCGACCGGGGTGGACCGGCCGACGCCGCGCGGGTCGAAGCCGACGATGTCGAAGCGCCGGGTGATCTCGGCGGGCAGGCCCAGCGTCAGGTACGCCGCGAGGTCCACGCCGGATGCGCCCGGCCCGCCCGGGTTGACCATGAGCGCGCCGATGCGGTCGCGCTGGTCGGTGGCGCGGGCGCGCATGACCTCGATGTCGAAGGTCTGGCCGTCGTCGGGCTTGTTCCAGTTCTGCGGCACCTTCACGATCTTGCATTCGAAGGTGTACCCGGACGGAGCCTTGCCGAGCAGGTCGGCGGCGATCTCCGGGCACAGCCGCCAGCCCGGTTCGGGGCTGACGGCGGCGGCCTCGGGGCGGCGGCCGAAGTCGGGCAGTGGGAGCACGCACCCGGTGGTGGTCAGTGCCGAGGCCGCCAGTGCGACGACGGCGCGCACCACTTTCTTGTCAAGCCTGAGTCGCACGAGCGTGTTCACTCCCCCCGGAACGGATCCGCCCGAGCCTACGGGGTACCCAGTACCTCGTCGACGTTGAGGCTGATAGGACGGTCGAGCTGGTCATAGGTGCAGGACCGGGGGTCGCGGTCGGGGCGCCAGCGCTTGAACTGGGCGGTGTGCCGGAAGCGGTCGCCCTCCATCGCGTCGTAGCCGACCTCGACCACGAGTTCGGGGCGCAGCGGTTCGAAGCCAAGGTCCTTCCCCCCACTCCATCGGCTGGGCGCACCCGGCACGCGCTGACCCTCCGTCGCCGTCCCCCACGTGTGCTCGCCGGGGTTGCGGTAGGGCTCCAGCTCGTCCAGCAGCTCGGCCCGGCGTGCCGCGGTGAACGCCGAACTCGCGCCGACGTGGTGCAGGACGCCGTGCTCGTCGTACAGGCCGAGCAGCAGCGACCCGACCACCGGCCCGGAGGTGTGGTACCGGAACCCGGCCACCACCACGTCCGCGGTGCGCGCGTGCTTGATCTTGAACATGAGCCGCTTGCCAGGGGAGTAGGGCATGTCGGCCGGTTTCGCGATGAGCCCGTCGAGCCCGGCCCCCTCGAACGCGGTGAACCACTCGCGGGCGGTGTCGGGGTCGGTGGTGACCGGGGTCAGATGCACCGGCGCCTCGACGTGGGCCAGGGTCCGCGCCAGCAGTGCCCGGCGCTGGGCGTACGGCTGGTCCATCAGCGACCGGTCGTCCAGGGCCAGCAGGTCGAACGCGATGATGTCGGCGGGGGTCTCCACGGACAGCTTGTTCACCCGGGAGGCCGCCGGGTGGATGCGCTGGTTGAGCATGTCGAAGTCGAGGCGGGGGATGCGGTCGGCGTCGCGGCGGATGCAGACCAGCTCGCAGTCGATCACCGACCGGGCCGGGAACTGCTTGAGCGCCAGGTTCACGACCTCGGGGAAGTACCGCGTCAGCGTCTTGCCGCCGCGGCTGGCCAGTTCCACCTCGTCGCCGTCACGGAAGATGATGCAGCGGTAGCCGTCCCACTTGGGCTCGAACGTCATACCCGGTTCATCGGGAATCTTCGACACCGGCTTGGCCAGCATCGGTTCCACAGGGGGGTTCACCGGCAGATCCATGCCACCAGTCAACCAGCAAACCGCCCACCCCGCGCCAATCCCCCCGTTTTCCCAGCCCCTTCTCACCTTTCCCGTTGATCATGAACTTATGGCACGGCTCGGCGGCGTGTCGCGTCCACAACTTCATGATCGCCGCGGGGCCAGAGCGGGCGTGCGCCGCTGAGTCGGCGGTATGGGGCAGGGGTCAGTTCTGGCCGACGGCGAGGGTGACGATCATTGGCAGCTCCTTGTCCGCCCATGCGACGACCACGCTGACGTGCCGGTCGTCGCGGCGCCACAGCGGAGCGGGGCCCCCGGCGACGCCGCACAGGTAGCCGGTCAGCGGCGGCTGCTCCTCCCCGCGTAAAGACCCTGCCAGGACCTCGCTCAGATCGATCCGCTCGGGCTCGCCCCAGCGCTCGGCCGGCGCTGCGACCAGCCGATCGCAGACCGCCTCGTACTCCTCAAGGGTCGGCTCCATCGCCTCGCGCCCGTCCCCGTCCCAGAAGTCGCGGCTGACCATCAGGTAGGCGACGTGCAGGCCGGGCTCGGCGAACCCGTCGGCCCGCTGCGTCATGGTCTCCGGGTAGGGCTCGGCCAGCAGCCGCCCGGCGGTCGTGATCCATTCATCCACGCGCGGCAAGCTAACAGTTCCTCCCGACATCCGCGGCCCGCCAGGGGCGGGCGAACCGCTGACCTCGTTCGACCTGCCGGGCCGGTGGATCGGGGCAGGTCGAGAGCCCGCCGGTCGATCGCGTCGGGGGCAGGCCGAGAGGCGGCCGGACGATCGCGTCGTGTCGTGCCGTCCCCGCGTCAGGCCGCGCTCGGGCCGAGGCTGGTCTGCTCCTGCTCGAAGCGGAACTCGCGGATGAAACAGTCCCGCGGCTGGCCGACCGCGAACAGCACACAGTCGGCGACCGACCGCGCCGTGAGCATGGCGTCGGCGGCCCGCGGCCCGTCCTGCACGAAGTCCGGCGGGTACAGCGAGATCACCCGGATGCCCTCGGGGCGCAGCCGGTGCGACAGGATGCCGGCGAGCCCAGCCTGCGCGTGTTTGGCCGCGTAGAACGCCGGATGGGCGGTCGAGCGGTGGTGGCCGGTCTCGCCGCAGCCGGAGATCAGGTTGACGATGTCCGGCCGCGCCGATGCCCGCAACAGCGGCAGCAGGTGCTTGACCAGCAATGTGGTCCCGGTCGCCGCACCGCTGATCATGGACACGATGACGTCGTCGGAGGCGTCCTGCAGACCTGGCCCCTGCGCGTACGCGGCCGCGTTGTTGACGAGCACGTCGAGGCGGCCGGTCCGCTCGGCGAGCGCCGCGGCGAATCCGCGTACGGCGTCGGGGTCGGCGAGGTCGCACCGGAACGCCTCGGCGCTGCCCGGCCCGGCCCGGTTGATCAGGTCGGCCGTGGCGGTGGCGGCGTCGATGTCCCGGGCGGACAGATACACGTGCGCGCCCCGGGCGGCGAAGTCGGTCGCAAGCAACCTGCCGGTGTCCCGCCCCGCGCCGGTGATCGCCATTCGCAGTCCCTCGAAGATCATTCCGAGATCCCACCACCTCCACCGCACTTGAGGTCAACCGGCCGCCTCCCGCCGCGGTGATCATGAACTCAGGCTCACGACACGCCGTCGAACCTGCCCATAAGTTCATGATCAACGCGGCGGGGCGGGCGGTGGGCTGCAACAAACCTGCACATCGATTGCCTTGCATGCATGGAAAGCGCTTTCCTATGCTCGATTCTTACGTCGAGTTTCGTCGATGTTTCGATCTCTCGACGACCCGATCTCGCGGAAGGGAAGGCGCATGAAGGTACGTTCCCGGCTCGCCACCGCCGCGGTGGCGGCCACGGTGGCGGCGGCGATGCTTTACGCGGGCACCGCCAACGCCGCAACGCTGTTCCAAGACGACTTCAACGACGGCAACTCGTCCGGCTGGACCACGTCCGGCGGGACCTGGTCCGTCACCACCGACGGCACCTCCGTGCTGCGGCAGGCGGGCACCAGTTCCGACGCCCGCGCCCGCGCGGGTTCGACGGCTTGGACGAACTACACGGTCACTGCGCGGGTGAAGCTGACCGCGGTCAACGGCGCGAACCGGTTTGCCGCGCTGCTGGCCCGTGCGCAGTCCAACACCAACTACTACTACCTGGCCCTGCGTACCAACAACACGGTCGAGCTGAAGAAGCTCGTCGGCGGGTCGTCGACGACCCTGGCCAGCGCGGCGGTGACCGTCACCACCGGTGCCTGGTACACGCTGAGTCTCAAGGTCACCGGCAGCAGCCTGCAGGGCACCGTCAACGGCGGGGCCGCCGTGTCCGCGACGGACGGCCAGTTCGCCACCGGGCAGATCGGGGTGGCCACCTACAACGCGGCCGCGAACTTCGACGACGTGCTGGTCGCCGACGCGGCCGGACCGTCGCCGAGCCCGAGCACCAGTGCGAGCGGCAGCCCGAGCGCGAGCCCACGGCCGAGCGGCAGCCCCAGCCCGAGTGCCAGCCCGAGTCCCAGTGCCAGCCCGAGTCCCAGCGGGCCGCCGCCGAACCCGCCGGGGCCGGGGCAGCCGGACGGGTTCGCGACCGTCGCCGGCTACGGCCAGGCCACCACCACGGGCGGAGCCGGCGGGCCGACCGTCACCGTGGACACCACCGAGGAGTTCCTGGACTACATCGCCCGCACGGGGCCGTACACGATCCAGGTGTCCGGCACGATCACGCTGCCGACCGGCACCACCGACGGCATGCACAACGTCAGCTCGGACAAGACGATCGTCGGCCTCGGCTCGACCGCGCGCCTGGTCGGCGGGGGCCTGAACATCGGCGTGCCGATCAGCGACGCGGTGACCTCACCGCCCGCGAACGCCGTACACAACATCATCATCCGGAACCTGTCGATCAGCGGCGCCACCGACGACCTGATCAACGTGCAGATGTTCTCGCACCACATCTGGATCGACCACAACGACCTGTCCGACGGCGGCGACGGCGCGCTCGACATCAAACGCGGCTCCGACCTGCTCACCGTGTCCTGGAACAGGTTCCACGACCACGACAAGACGACCCTGGTCGGCCACGACGACGCCAACGGCGCGCAGGACACCGGCCGGCTGCGGGTGACCTACCACCACAACTTCTTCGACCGCTCCGACCAGCGCAACCCGCGGGTGCGTTTCTCGCCGCTGGTGCACGTCTACAACAACTACTACTTCGACAACAGCTACGGCATCGCGTCGACCAACGAGTCCGGCCTGTTCGTGGAGGGCAACTACTTCTTCAGCGTGAACAACCCCGGCCGGGTCGAGTTCAGCGGGCCGCTGGGCCGGATGGTCGAGCGCAACAACATCCTCGTCGAGTGCAACCACCCCATCGAGGTGCGCGGCACCGTCACCGACCCGGCGACCTTCTACCCGTACACCGTGGACGACCCGGCGACCGTGCCGACCGTCGTCCCGGCGGGCGCGGGCGTCGGAAAGATCTGAGGGGGTACGCCATGAGGACAGCGCATCGGGCCTGGGTCGCCACGGCCGTGCTCGCCGCGACGGTGGCGTTCAGCGCCGTCGCGGTCAGCCGGGCCGACGCGGCCACCCTGTTCAGCGACGACTTCGCCGACGGCAACGCGAGCGGCTGGTCGACCTCGGGCGGCAGCTGGTCGGTCTCCGGCCAGGCCTACCGCCAGTCCGGCACCGGCGCGGACGCGAAGGCTCAGGCGGGCTCGACCGTGTGGACCGACTACACGGTGCAGGCCCGGGTGCAGCCGACGGCGTTCGGCAACAGCACCCGGGCCGCGGGGGTCGTCGCCCGCGCCCAGAGCACGACCAACTTCTACGCCCTGGTGCTGACCGGCGGCGGCACGGCGCAGCTGCGCCGCGTCTCCGGTGGCGGCGTGACGACCCTGGCCAGCGCGCCGGTCGCGGTCACGACCGGCACCTGGTACACGCTCGCGCTGCGGGTGAGCGGGTCCCAGCTGTCGGGCGCGGTCAACGGCGCGACGCTGGTCAGCGCGACCGACGGCACGTTCGCCGCCGGCCGGGTCGGGCTGACGGCGTCGTACGCGAGCGCGTTCTTCGACGACGTGACCGTCGACGGCGGCCCCGGCACCCCGCCGAGCCCGAGCCCCAGCTCGCAGCCGTCACCCAGCGCGTCGCCCAGCGCCTCACCGAGTCCGAGTGGCAGCCCGAGTCCGAGCGCGTCGCCGTCACGGCCGCCGAGCCCGTCGCCGAGCACCAGCCCCGGGCCGGTGCCGCCGAACCAGGCCGACGGCTTCGCGAGCGTCGACGCACTGGGCCAGAACGGCACCTACGGCGGCGTCGGCGGCCCGACGGTCGTGGTCGACACGACGGCCGAACTGCTGGCCGCGATCGACACCATCGGTCCGATGGTCATCCAGGTGCAGGGCACGATCACCATCGACAGCAAGCGGGGGGTACGCCCGAACAAGACGATCGTCGGGCTCGGCTCCAACGCCGTGATCAGCGGGGGCGGGTTCGACTTCTACCGCTCGTACAACGTGATCGTGCGGAACCTGACCTTCCTGAACGCCGAGGACGACGCGGTCAACGTGGGCCAGAACTCGCACCACGTGTGGATCGACCACAACCGCTTCGTGGCGCCCGTCGACGGCTCCATCGACATCGTCCGCGGCGCGGAGTACGTCACCGTGTCCTGGAACCACTTCGACCACACCGACAAGTCGATGCTGATCGGCCACTCCGACGGCAGCTCCAGCGAGGACGTCGGCCACCTCAAGGTGACCATCCACCACAACTTCTTCGACCACAGCCGCCAGCGCCACCCGCGCGTGCGCTGGGGCGACCCGGTGCACGTCTACAACAACTACTTCCTGGCCAACGAGCTGTACGGCGTCGCGTCCACCCAGGACGGCGGCGTGCTCCTGGAAGGCAACTACTTCCAGGACGTCCCCTTCCCGTGCTTCTCCGCGAGCGGCTACGCCGACAGCGGCCCCGGCCGCCTCGTCCAGCGCAACAACATCTTCACCGGCTCCGGCCCCTGCGAGGTCTCCGGCACCGTAGCCGACCCCGGCGCCCACTACCCCTACACCGTGGCATCCCCGTCCACCGTCCCCGCAACGGTCACCGCCGGCGCAGGCGTGGGCCGCCTCTGACGGCCACCGGCCCACCCCTCCGCGTTGATCATGAACTTATGGCAAGGTTCGACGGCGTGTCCCTGCCATAACTTCATGATCGATCGGGTGGGTGGGTCGGTCGGTCACGGGTTGCCGGCGGGGCAGCCGACGTTCGAGTCCTCCTGGTACATGCGCTCGCCGCCGCGCCGCCGCCAGTAGTCGTACGAGCCGTCCCAGTCCATGGCCGAGGCGGGCAGCGTGCTCGGGACGCTGGAGACGAAGGCGACCACGTGGTAGCTGTAGCACCAGCCGCCGAAGATCCCGTCACCCTTGAACTGCATGCTCGGCGAGGCGTGGCTGAGCAGGTAGCGCTTGGCCAGCTCCTTGGTGCCGGTGCGGTCCGGGTTCGCGTGGTAGTTGACCCGCCACACCGGGATGGTCCGGTCGCGGCAGACCGCGCTGCGCCACATGGTGTCATCGACGACACGGACGTACACCGCCGAGTTCGAGCCGTACACGACAGTCACTTTCGGCTTACAGGTCGTGGGCGGCTTGGCCGCGGTCGTCGCCGGCCGCGCGGGCGAGGTCTTCGGGCGGGGCGAGGACGTCGCGACGGGGCTGGGGGCGGTGCTCGGTGCGGTACTCGCCGAGCTGCTCGCGGCGGGGGTGGGCGTCCCCGTGGCCGGTGCGGCCGATCCGGCGAGCGAGGCCGGCACGGCGTCCCTGGCGGGATCGTCGCAGGCGGAAAGCGGGGTCGCCGCGACGGCCAGCAGGGCGGCGACGGCGATACCGCGGAGGCGTACAGAAAGCCGATACATGATCGCGGCACGCTACCACCGGACTGCCGCTTCCGTCCCACCCGCTGTCAGTTGGTCGATCATGAACTTGTGGACATGACACACCGTCGAGCCGTGCCATAAGTTCATGATCAACGCCGCGCGGGGGCGGGGCTGGTCAGCAGGGGCCGGGGGTGGTGGTGCGGGTTACGCGGAAGGTGGTGATGGGGGCTACGGGCGGGTTCTCGACGGCGTATGCGGTGCCGTCGTGCTTGCGGAACTCCACCACGGCCTGCACCGACATCGGCACGAGGACCACGGTGAAGTCCTTGCCGGAGTCGCCGGTCGTGCCGATCACCACCCGCTCGGCCCGCCACGTGTCCCCGTCGAACTTCAGCAGCTTTTCCCAGTAGTACTTCGGGTCGCCCGGTCGCTGGATGAACAGGCCGACCTCCCGGCCCGGCGGCTTGCTGCCCCGCCCGGTGAGGTCCGCGCACCGCGGCACGGAGGCGTCGCTGGTCAACTGGAAGCCGACCGGTGACGGTGGTGCGGACGGCGGTGCGGACGGGGTGGCCGGTGGCGGCAGCGCGGAACCGGTGGCGGCCGGTGGCGGCGGCGTGGAGCCGGTGGCGACATCGGGGGACCGGCCGGGTAACGGCTGGTTGAGCAGCGCCACGGCCACGCCGATGAGGGCGGCCAGCGCGACTCCCAGCAGGGCCCAATGGGTTGCGCCCCAGCGACCTGTGGATGGCTTGTTCTCCGGCGCGGTCATCCCTTGTGGATACCGCACGTGGGCGAGGTGCGCCACCGCCCGCGTACGGTGAATCCGCGACTCCGAGGTCAGCGGAGCGTGGCCTCGGCCAGGATCGTCGGCGAGCCACCGTCCCACACGCCGGTGAGCACCAGCCCCGTGCCGTCGGCGGAGCCCAGCATCCGGTGCACGGTCAGCTCGACGGTGCGGGTGACGATGCGGGCCGGGTCGGCGTCGGCGGCCTGCTCGATCGCGCCGACGACCGGAACGGCGGCGCCGGGGGCGCCGCTGCCGCGCAGCGACATGGCCGGGGCGCGTCTCTCCTGGCGGCCGTCGACGTCGACGAACTCGTCGGCCTCGCCGCCGCCGGTCAGGATCGCGGTGGCCAGGGTCTGCAGGTATACCGGGTCGCCGGTGGCGTCGTACACCCAGCGTGTGCCGAGCACGGAGTGCTCCGTGGTGCCGACGAGCCACGGCTCGCCGCCGGGCAGCGGCGCGCCCCGGTAGGTCAGCGGGACGTGCAGCACCGGGCCGTCGCCGGCCTGGACCAGGAGCGTCTCGACGCCGACCTCGCCGTCGGGGTCGTCGAAGCGGCAGGCGGCCACCCGCCGCACGCCGGGCTCCGCCGGTCCCTGGTACCAGGAACGGCCGGGCAGCCACGAGTCGATCAGTTCGAACTTGGTCGGTCGGATGTCCGCGCGGTACAGAAGTGCCATGTCCGGCATGGTAGACGCGTCCGCGGTGCGGCCGTCCGGGCGGCGGCGCGGGTGGCAGTGATCGCCGCCGACGCCGTGGGGGATCGGAAAAGAGCCGGTCAGCGGTGCCCGCGGCGCGTAGTTTCGACTGGTGGCCACCTTGTTGACGGTGAGCGTCGGCCTGCCCAAGGACGTCGACTGGCGCGGGCGCACCGTGCACACCGGGGTATGGAAACAGCCCGTGGACGGCCCGGTGCTGCTGCGCCGCCTCAACCTCGACGGCGACGGCCAGGGCGACCTCGGCGGGCACGGCGGCGAGCAGCGCGCCGTGCTGGTGTACCAGCAGGACTCCTACCGCTACTGGCAGCGGGTGCTGGGCCGCGACGACCTGGTGCCCGGCCAGTTCGGCGAGAACTTCACCGTCGACGGGCTGCCCGACGACGAGGTGTGCATCGGCGACCGCTACCGGATCGGCGAGGCGGTGGTGGAGGTGACGCAGCCGCGGGTCACCTGCTACCGGGTGGGGCTGCGGATGAACGAGCCGCGGATGGCGGCGCTGATGGTCGCCCACCACCGGCCCGGCTTCTACCTGCGGGTGCTCACCGAGGGCCTGGTGCGGGCCGGTGACGAGTTCGTGAAGCTGTCGACCGGGCCCGAGGCGATGACGGTGGCCGAGCTGGACGCGCTGCTGTACCTGCCGGGCCACTCCCGCGACGACGCCGCGCGGGCACTGCGGATACCCGCGCTCAGTCCGGGCTGGCAGACCTCGATGCGCGGGCTGCTGGACCAGGCCGACGGGCAGGCGGGCAACGCGGGGCTGGAGACGGCCGCCGCCCCGCCCGCGTGGGCCGGGTTCCGGCCGTTGACGATCACCGCGCTCGACGAGGAGGCGCGGGACGTGTTCTCGCTGCATCTGGCCGCCGCCGACGGGTCCCCGCTGCCCGCGGCGCTGCCGGGGCAGTTCCTGACGCTGCGGCTGCCCGGCCCGTCCGGGCCGCTCATCCGCAGTTATTCGCTGTCCGGCACGCCCGGCGACGCGGTGTACCGGATCAGCGTGAAGCAGGAGCCGCACGGCGCTGCCGGGGCGTATCTGCGCGCCAACGCCCGGCCGGGGCTGACGATCGAGGCCGCTGCGCCCCGGGGCACGTTCACCCTCGACGGCGGCGACGGGCCGGTGCTGCTGCTGTCGGCGGGCATCGGGGCCACGCCCGTGCTGGCCATGCTGCATGCCGTGGCCGCGTCGCAGCCGGACCGCGCGGTGTGGTGGGTGCACGGCGCGCGGGACGGCAGCCAGCACGTGTTCGCGGCGGAGAGCCGTGAGCTGCTCGGCCGGCTGCCGCACGCGCACGCGCTGATCTGCTACAGCCGGCCCGCCCCGCAGGACCGGGACTACACGACGGCCGGGCGGATCACCGCCGACGTGCTACGGGGCCTGGCGCTGCCGCCGGAGACGGCCGCCTACCTGTGCGGGCCCACGGACTTCATGCGGGAGATCGCCGCCGAGCTCGGCGGGCTGGGGCTGGATCCCGGGCGGGTGCACAGCGAGCTGTTCGGCGCGGAGGCGGGCCTGACACCCGGCATCGCCGCCGCACCCGCCCGGCCGCCGCACGAGCCGGACGGCGCGCCCGGACCGGGTCCGGCGGTGTCGTTCGTCCGCAGCGGGCTGACGGTGCCGTGGAGCCCGGCGTACGCCAGCTTGCTCGACTTCGCCGAAGCCTGTGACGTGCCGGTGCGCTGGTCCTGCCGGACCGGGGTGTGCCACACCTGCGTCAGCGGCCTGCTGTCGGGCCAGGTGGCCTACTCGCCCGAACCCGTCGAGGAACCCGGCGACGGCAACCTGCTGATCTGCTGCTCCGAGCCGACCACCGAGCTGGCCCTCGACCTGTGACCTCCGGAAGCCGCACCGCCGGGCTGCCGTAGATCGGCGCGGTGCCGTAGATCGGCGCGGGGCCGTAGATCGGCGCGGTGCCGTAGGTCTGTGCGGTGCCGCAGATCGGTGCGGTGCCGTAGGTCGGTGCGGTGCGGAAGATCGGTGTCTGGTGTCAGAAGCTGCGGTCTGAGCGCAGATCATGGCACGAAACAGCGATCATGCAAGCTCGCTCGGTCAGAACGTCTTGAAGCTGCGGATCGGCATGCGGGGGCCGTATTTGGGCGCGCCGAGGCCGGAGGCTTCGATGAGGTGGCAGACGCGGCCGCGCTGGCCGGCGAACGGGGCGAGCAGCTCCAGCATCCGGGCGTCGGTGCCGCGGGGCTCCCCGGCGAGCGCGTAGCAGACGAAGTTCGGCAGGTGGAAGTCGCCGACGCTGACCGCGTCGGGGTCGCCGAACACCACGGCGGCGGTCTCGGCGGCGGTCCACGGGCCGATGCCGCGGATGGTCAGCAGGTGCGCCGTGAGGGCCGCGCTGTCGGGGCGGCGTTCCAGACGGCCGGCCTGCGCGGCGACCCGGCGCAGCGTGTCGGCGCGGCGCTGCTCCAGGCCCAGCGGATGGAACTCGTAGTAGGGCGTGGTCGCGATGACCTCCGGCTCGGGCGGCAGCCAGAGGTTCTCGACCGGCCCGGGGGCCTTGGCGCCGAACTTCCGGACGATCGCCGCGTACGCGCGGTACGCCTCGGTGCCGGTGACCTTCTGCTCGCACACCGCGCGCAGCAGCCGGGGAAAGGCCAGGCGGGTCGCCGGCAGGCGCAGCCCGGCGTGTTCGCGGGCGAGCCGGGCGACCAGCGGGTGCGCCCGGGACAGTTCGGCGAACCCGGTGACGTCGTCGCGCAGCCCGGCTATGGCGTCGGCCCGTTCGGCGAGCCATCCCGCGCCCGCGCCATACGCCTCGACCTGCAGGAACCCGCCCGCGGAGCGCAGTGCCAGGCTGCCCGGACCCTCGGGTGTCCGGGCAGCCAGCCAGTAGACGCCGTCGACCCAGCGTGAGCAGGGATCGTGGCGGCCGAGGCTGAGCTGCGTGAGCGTGCCGGCGATGTCGTATCGCTCAGGCAGCTCGTGTCGCTCGGTCACGGCATCGAATCTGCCACGCTCAGCCGGCCAGCCACAGTGCGGGGGTGGTGGCGGGCTCCCAGCCGGACAGCGAGGTGTGCGCCTGGCGGCAGGAGTACACGACGCCCTGGTAGGTCACCCGGGCGCCGGTGGCGTAGCTGACGCCGGGCGCCCACGCCGGGTACGAGCCGGTCGGGCTGGGTGACGGGCTGCTGCTCGGCGAGGCCGGCGGGGACGCGCTGGGCGACCTGCTCGGCGACGGCGAGGCACTGGGTGGGGCGCTGGGCGACGCGCTCGGCGACGGCGGCGCGCTGGGCGACACCGACGGCGACGGGACGGTGTTGCCGAGCACCACGTCGGCGCACGAGTAGAACGCCTCCGGGCTGTCCGAGCGCTGCCAGATCATGTAGATCAGGTGGCGGCCGGGGTGCCCGGACGGGATGGTCCCGGCCAGGTTGTAGTAGCCGTCGGCGACCGCCGGGTTGGTGACGGTCAGGAACGGGCTGGCCTCCAGGTCGGCCCAGCGCAGCGGGGTGGCCGGGTTGTACCCGGGCCGGGTGATGTAGAGCTGCCAGGTGCCCAGGTGGGGGGCGGTGGCGCGGATCCGGAAGGTGTACGCCCCGGACGCCGGCAGCGTGGTCGTCGGCCAGTCGCTGCGGCCCAGGTCGAGCCCGGCGTACTTGGTGCGGTTGGCGCTGCACAGCTTGCCGTCGGGGATGATGCTGCGGTGCTGCCCGGCGGCGTTGGCGACGTTCACCTCGTTCCAGTCGTAGAGCGGCTGGGTGCCGCCGAGCGCGACGACGGCCTTGCAGGCGTTGGTGTCGGGAGACTCGGGGCCTTCCAGGTAACACGTGTAGACCCGGCTGGCCGGCGTGGTCATGGTGCCGTGGCTCGACGCGGGCCCGGTCAGGGCGACGACGGCGAGGGTCGGGGCGAGGGCCAGCAGGGTCGTGGCGAGGGCAGCGCGGGTTGCGGCGCGCATGCGTTCCACCTCTCTGTGGAAGTGTTCCAATAAGGAAACTTAACTAAGAGATGAATTTACGCCCCACGTCCATGACGATCAATGGGCTGCGCCCAGACCGTTACACGGCGGCGGACGAGCCGCGCTGGGCGGCCAGCGCCAGCGAACGGTGCAGCAGTTTGCCGTCGCCGAGCAGGTGGCGCAGCTTCTTCTCCAGTCCGGCGATGGGCACCAGGTTCTGCGGGGCGCGGGGGTCCTTGTAGGGCAGGGAGGCGAAGCGGGGGATCGTCGCCGTCGACAGCTCGGCCAGCGAGACGGCCTGGTGCTCGGGCACCTCGGCCGAGCACTCCACCCGCACGATGCCCGCCCAGGGGGAACTGCCGCCGTGGGGCAGGCGCATGTACCAGGTCAACCGCTCGAACGCGCCCGTGATCCGGAAGACCGGGGTGCGCTCGGCGGGGCGCAGCGCGGCGACGACGCTGATCAGCCGGTCCGGGAGGTACTGCTTCTGCTGGGTCTTGATGTAGCCCAGGGTGCGCGGCAGAGCGTCGCGGCTGCGCAGCGGCCCGTCGACGATCAGCAGGTCACCGTCCTCGCGCAGCTGCTGGGATACCTTGATCTCCAACTCGGTGAGCGCCGCCTGCACCCGGTTGGACAGGTCGGCCTCGTCCGCGCCGATGACGGACTGCGCCTGGTAGTGGGCGGCTCGTCCGGCGTCCACGTCGGACGGACGTTCCGCGGAGGTGAAGAGCCTGCGCTCGACCTTCACGCCGGTGACGCTGGCCCCGGACGAGCGCTCGCAGCGCACCACCCCGGCGGCGTAGGAGCAGGCCAGACCGGGGCGGGTGACCCCGTCGTGGTCCTCGATCCAGAGCCGGGCGTCGGTGCGGCGCACACCGTCGACGAGCAGCACCACGTCGGGTGCGCGTACGCCCGGCGGGGTCTCCAGGGGTCGCCAGTCCGCCGCCGGCAGCTCGATCTCGGCGTCGAGCTTGGCGCTGCTGGCCTCGGCGGGCCCCCGGTCCGCGCCGTCGAGGCTGGCGCCGAAGCCGGGATCCCAGGCGTCCACATGGAACTTCATGAGATCTGTCTACCAGCTCTCGTCTATCCGACCCGCTCCACGCGGGCCGTGCGGGCGTCCTTGCTGATCTCGAAACGGACCGGGATGCGCTCGGCCAGGGCCTGGACGTGCGTCACCACGCCGACCATGCGATCGCCGGTGGCGGCGAGGTTTTCCAGCGTGGCGGCCACCGTGTCCAGAGTGGACGCGTCCAATGTGCCGAAGCCCTCGTCGAGCATGATGGACTCCAGGCTCGCCGTCGGCGACAGGCCGCCGAGCTGGTCGGCGAGTGCGAGCGCGAGCGCCAGCGAGGCCTGGAACGTCTCGCCGCCGGACAGCGTGCGCACGGTGCGCCGCAGCCCCGCGTCGTGGTGGTCGACCACGAAGAACTCGCGGTCCTCGTGGATCAGGTCGTACTGCCCCGAGGACAGCTCGCGCAGGATCGCCGACGCCCCGTCGACCAGCGCGTCGAGCGCCTCCTGCAGCAGCCAGGCCTCGAAGTTGTTGGCCCGCAGGTGCGTGGCCAGCGCCGTGGCCACCTGCCGGTCGGTCTCGATCACGGCCCGCTGCGCGCGCAGCGCCTCGGCCTGGGCGCGCCGCTCCAGCAGCAGGTCCCGGGCGGCGGCCATGCGCTCCACGGTCACCGTGGCGGCCCGCAGGTGCTCCCCGGCCCCGGGGCGGGGCAGGTCGGCGGCGGCGAACAGCTCGTCGAGCCGATTCACCAGGGCTGCCGTGTGCTCGCGGGCCTGGACCAGGCGGGCCCGTTCGCCGTCGCGGGCGGCCTGGGCTGCCGAGGACTGCTCCCGGGCCCAGCCGTCGAGGGCACGCCAGGCGGCCGCCAGGTCGTCGCGGTCCGCGGCGGGCGGGGCCAGCACGGCGACGGTGTCGCGGGCCGTGTCGAACGAGCGCCAGCCGGCGGTGAGCCGGTCCTGGGCCTGCTGCGCGACCGCAGCAGCCCGCCGCTGGGTCTCGCGTGCGGTACGCAGCGCTGCCGTCGCCATGCTCAGTTCGCGCCGCAGCGCCTCGGACGCGGTCAGCTGCTCACGCAGCTTCGGCACCGGTGCGGCCCCGTGCAGCACCCGGGCCACCTCGGCGGCACGCACCCCGAGCTGCTCGCGCTGCGCGGACGCCTTCGCGTGCCGCACGCTCGCCTCGTTGACCTTGCGGTCGAGCTGCTCACGCCCGGCGCGGGCGGTGGTCACGGACTGCTCGGCCTGCTCCACGACCTTCTTGGCGGCGGTCATCGCGGGCTGGTCGGGCATGGCCGGCACGATCGCGACGTGCTGGGTGCAGACGGGGCAGTCGTGCCCGGCCTTCAGGTCCCGGCGCAGCCAGGCGGCTCGGTCGGAGGTCTGCGCCGCCTGCAGGGCCTGCTGCGCCTCGGCCAGCGCCCGCTCGGCCTGGCTCTGGCGGGCGACGGCGGTCTGCTGCGCGCCGAGCGCGGAGTCGTGCAGCTGCTGGGCCTGCGACGCGGCGGCGTCCAGCTCGGCGAGCTGGGTGCGCAGGCGCGACGATTCGGCGTGCGCCTCCAGCAGGCCGCGCAGCACCGTCGGGTCGGCGGCCGCCTCCAGCTGGGCGCGGACCTTCTCCTCCGACTCCTCGGCGGCGCCGACCGCGATCGCGGCGTCCTGCGCGGCGGCCGCCGCGGTGCGGGCCGTCTCGGCCAGCGTGGTCACCCCGGCGGGCGCGACGACCGAGGTCAGCACGCGCAGCCGCTGCTCGGCGGCGGTCGCCTCCGCGCCGACCTGCTCGACCCGGCGCTGCGCCTCGAACAGCTCCGGCAGCGCGGCGTCGACGTCGGCGGCCAGCTTGCGGGCCTGCTCGACGCGCCGCTCGGCGGCTTCGAGGGCCTCGTCGGAGGCGGCCGCGGTGAGTTCGTTGAGCACTGGCTCGGTCGCGGCGAGTTTCGCGTTGGCCTCGCCGACCAGCGTGGCGGCCTTCTCCCGGATCTTCTCGTACACGTCCAGGCCCAGCAGGCGGACCAGGATCTCCTGCCGCTCCGCGGGCCGGGCGTGCAGGAACGCCGCGAACTCGCCCTGCGGCAGCACCACACACTTGATGAACTGGTCGTACGGCAGCCCCACCACGTCCGCGATCGCGTGGTCCAGCTCGCTGGGGGTGCCCGCGAGCGCCTCACCCAGCTCGTCCAGCAGGTCTTCGCCGTCCAGGCTGGACGCGTCGAAGCCCGGGGTCAGCGCCTGCAGTCCCGCAGCCCGGGTCGCCACCCGGCCCTTGCCGTCGCGGCGCACCACCCGCGTCGCCGCGTACCGGGTGCCGGCGGCCTCGAAGATGAGCCGCACCGCGGCCTCGGATGCCGACGGGGCGAGCGCGTGCGCGACGCTGCGGCCGCCGCCCCAGCGCGGGGCGGTGCCGTACAGCGCGAAGCAGATCGCGTCGAGCAGCGTCGACTTGCCCGAGCCGGTCGGGCCGACCAGCGCGAAGAAGTCGCAGTCGGTCAGGTCGACCGTGGTCGGCTCCCGGAAGACGGTGAAGCCGCGCAGGTCCAGTCGCAGCGGCCTCATGCCCGGACCCTCCTCGTCGTTCCCGCGCCCCGTCGCCCGGCGGGAGCCGCGCCCCGGCGCGCAAGCCGCCCGCTCATCCGGCCACCTCCGTGTAAAGGCGCTCGAACAGGCTCTTGGTCGCGGCGTCCTCGTGCCCGCGGTGGGTCAGGTAGTCCGAGAACAGCTCCGGCGCGCTGCGCCCCGAGCGTTGTGGCCGGGCGTTGCGGGTCGCCGCGTCGGGCAGCACCGACGGGTCCACCCGGATCTCCAGCGCCCGCGGATACAGCTCCTGCACCTGCTCACGCAGCCCGGCGCGGGGCGGCTCGGCGACGTACACCCGCAGCCAGGCCTCGTCCTCGCCCTGCGTCTCGGCCTGTGCGGTCAGCTCCTCGAGCGTGCCGCGCAGCGTGCGCAGCGGGGTGACGCTGGGCAGCTCCACGGTGCGGGCCTGCGCCGACGTCTGCGCGGTCACCTCGACCATGGTCACGCTGGGGCGGTTCTCCTGCTCGCCGAAGTCGACCGCGATCGGGGAGCCGCTGTAGCGGACCGGGCAGGCCCCCGGCAGCAGCTGCGCCCGGTGCAGGTGGCCCAGCGCCACGTAGTGCGCGTTGCTCGGGAACACCGACGACGGCACGGCATAGCCGAGGATGCAGTGCGCGTCGCGCTCGCCGCCGCCCATGGTGCCGCCGACCACGGTCAGGTGCGCGGTGAGCAGGTTGACCGTCTTCGGGTCGGCGAACGCCTGCTCCGCCAGCCGCGACATCAGCCGCGCCAGGTGGTCGGCGTACGTCGCCTGCGCCTCCGCCTCGGTGAGGTCGAACATCTCCAGCGCGCGTACGGCATACCGCTGGGACAGGAACGGCAGCGCGACACAGCGCCACTCCTCACCGCCCCGGGTGGTGCCGGAGACGATGTGGTCGGCCGGGTTCTCGCTGATCCGGCCGCGCAGGATGATGCCCGCCGCGTCGGCCCAGGAGCGCAGCGCGTCCAGCGCCGCGCCGTTGTCGTGGTTGCCCGCGATGGCCAGCACCTGCGCCCCGGTGGCGCGCAGCGCGCTCAGCGCCCGGGTCACGATCTTCGTGGCCTCCGGCGACGGCGCGGCCACGTCGAACAGGTCACCGGCGACGATGATCAGGTCGGGCTGCTCGGCCTGGGCGATCTGGACCACCGCGTGCAGCGCGGCGATCTGCTCCCCGGTGCGGGAGCGGCCCTTGAGCACCTTGCCGACATGCCAGTCGGAGGTGTGCAGAATCCGCATTCGCCAGTCCTCGCCTTAGAAGGGGATCTCGTCGTCGGCCATGCCGTTGCGCGCGCCCGAGCCGACCACCGCGAACGGGTCGGTGGCGCTGACCATGCTGGCCAGCGTCGCCCGCGGCGCGGGGCCGGCCTCGCTCGGCCGGGTCGCCCAGGCCGGGAACGGGAACTCCACGGCCAGCGGCACCGGGATCTCCGGCTGGCCCACGAACATGGTGCCGGGCTTGGCCAGCAGCACCCGCTGGCGCTGCGCGGGCGGCAGGAAGCCGTACTCCGGCCGGCCCGCCTCGGCCGGGTCCAGCCGGCCGACGACCCGGATCGCCGAGTTGGCGACGATGCGCCGCTCCACTTCCGAGGCGGTCTGCTGCGCGCCGATCAGCACCACGCCCAGCGAGCGGCCGCGCTCGGCGATGTCGAGCAGCACGTCCTTGATCGGGCTGGAGCCGTCGCGCGGGGCGTACTTGTTCAGCTCGTCGAGCACCACGAACAGCAGCGGCTTGGGGCTGCCGGCCTTCTCCTTGCGCTCGAACTCGGTCTTCAGCGTCACACCGACCACGAAGCGCTGCGCCCGGTCCGGCAGGTTGTGCAGGTCGACGACGGTGACCTGGGCGCTCTCGGCGGTGGAGATGCTGTGCGCGCGGCGTTCGGGCAGGTCGCCGCGGATCAGCCGGGCCAGGTCGCGCTTGCTGTTGATCAGCCGCCGGGCGAACGCGTTGATCGTGCCGATGCCGACCGAGCTGCCCGACCAGGCGCCCCGGGTGTCCTCGTCGTTGAGCTGCTCGACCAGGTAGTCGACGAGCTGCTCGTAGCTGTTGATCCGGAAGCCGTCGAGGGTGATGCCGCCGTCGGTGGGCACCGCGTTCTTGGCCAGCTGCGCGGTGACCGAGTGCACCACCATCGTGTACTGCTGACGTTCGTCGTCGGCGTCGGCGAACACGTACGGCAGCAGCCGGTCGGTGCAGAACTGCGCCAGCGTCCAGTAGAACGGGTCCACGCCGGTGAGCCGGCTGGCCACGTCGGGGCTGCCCGTGGGGTCCCCGGCCCGTGCCGGGGCGAACACGCTCACCTGCGGGAACGGCGCGGCCTCCAGGCCGAGCTTGTGGTACTGCGCGCGGGTGCGCTCGTCCAGGCGGGTGTTCTGGTGGTCGAGGAACAGCAGGTCCTCGCCCTTGACGTTGAAGATGAGCGCCTTGGTGTTGACCGCGTCGCCACCGAACACGCCGGAGCGGAACACGGAGTAGAGCAGGAAGGTCGCGAAGCTGGTCTTCGTCGCGACGCCCGAGATGCCCGAGATGGACACGTGCGCGCCCCGGCTGCCGTCGAGGAAGTCGGCGTTGAGGTAGACCGGCTGGCCGTCGCGGCCGGTGCCGATCGGCAGGCGGCGGTGCATGCGGTCGAACGACAGCGCACTGTCGCGGGAAGCCCCCTGGGCCCGGAACGCGACCGCGCCGGGCAGCGGCGGCACGTACACCTCGGGCTCGACCCGGGTCACCGTGACCTCGGCCGCCTCCTGCACCTGCGCGGGCAGCATGCCCTCGGCGATGGCGAACACGTCGGAGTCGAAGCTCGCGCCCTCGTGGCGGGCCCGCACGCTGGTCACCACTCCGGCGATGGTGACCATGCCGATGTCGGGCAGTGGCCGCTGGGTCACCACCACATCGTCCAGCTGCAGGTATGACCCTTCGGCGACCGCGACCCAGAAGGTCAGCGGACTCGCGTCCTCGGTGCCCAGCACCCGCCCGACCGGGGTTCCCGGCTGCTCCTCGCTCACCCGCAGAACCCTAGCGGTCACCAACGACAAACCCACCTCTCTCGCGCCCCGACAGTGACCAGCCCCCTCCCCGTGTCACCACCCCGACACCCCGCCGCCCCGCTCACCCGCTCCCGGCCACGCCGGTCATGATCGCTGTTTCGTGTCGGAAAGCGAGGTCCAGCCCTACTTTCTGACACGAAGCAGCGATCATGGCCGGAAGCGGCGACCGTGGCGCGCGGTCAGGCGAGCGTGACGCGATCAGGCGATCTCGGTGTGGCCGTCGGCCGGGCCGATGGCCGCGAGGCGGTCAGGGTCGGTCCTTGCCGGGGATGACTTCGACTACCCAGGTGCCGGTGACGTTGCGTGGGGTGACGGTCAGGGTTACCCGGGAGCCGAGGGTGGGCGGGGTGAAGCCGACGACGTCCGGCAGGGGGCGGTAGGTCGCGGTCTGCCAGTAGACGCCGGCCTCGCCGGTCTCGTAGTTCCACCAGGTCGGCGATTCCACCTCGACGCCGTCGAGCGAGATGCCGAGAGTGCCGGGGGTCTGTGAGCGCAGACGCAGGTCGTAGCGGTCCTGCCAGACGATGGTGACGCTCATCGGGCGCAGCGGGTCGGCGGGGTCGCTGCGCAGCCACAGGTGCTCCTCCTCGGGCGCCTGGTCTACCCCGCCCATGACGAACACGCCCTCGAAGTCGACGACCGGGCGCAGGGTGGCGGGCCGGGCGGGCAGCGGGTAGTCGGCGTACGCCAGGTGCTCGCCGACGGCGACGCTCAGCCACGCGGTCGGCGGCACCGGGAAGTGCTCGTTCCTCTGCTCCTGGTCGCGCCAGACGACCATGCCCGTCGCGGTCATCGTGAGGGTGGCCGGCGTACCGGTGCGCACGCCGAATTCCGCGGCCGTTGCCTGGTGGTCCGGCCACGAGACGCTGCTGCTGCCGTTGCCGCCGCAGGTGCCGCCGTGGTTGGGGTGGCCGTTGACCGTCATCTCGTATTCCAGCGCGCCGTCCGCCGCCCCGGTGCCGCAGCGGAAGAAGAGGCGCAGGTCCGTCGTCGTCGGGGTCCAGGTGATGGTCACCGACGTCGTGCCCGGCGCGGACTTCGCGGCGGCCACCACATGGGCGCCGACGGCGTACTCCGGGAAGCCCTCGACAAGGCGCGGTAGCGGGCTCGGGGTGACCGCGGGTTCGGGGGCGCTGCGCAGGGCGGGCGTCACGCCGTACCCGATGAGGACCAGCGCGACCACCGCGGCGAGCGCGCCACCGACGGTCATCCGGCGGCGGCGGCGCGTGGCGATCCGGCCCTGCACCTCGTCCAGCCGCAGGTGCTGGCTGAGACCGGTGGGCGGCGCGGAGCGGTCGTCCAGCAGCTCCTTCAGGTCGATCATGCGAAGGCCCCCTCGATCGTGAGCGACTCGTCCAGTCGCAGCCGGGCCAGCGCCTTGGCGGCCTGGCTCTTCACGGTGCCGACGGACACCCCCATCACCTCGGCGATCTGCGCCTCGCTGAGATCCTCGAAGTAGCGCAGCACCAGCACGGCCCGCTGGCGGCGGGGCAGCCTGCCCAGCGCCCGCCACACCTCGTCGCGGGCGTCGACGCCCAGGTGCGGGTCGCTGCCGGCGGGTTCGGGCAGCACCTCGGTGGGCTGCTCGCCCCGCCAGCGCCGCCGCCACCAGGTGGCGTACGTGTTGACGAGGATGCGGCGCACGTACGGCTCGGGATCGGCGTCGATGCGCCGCCACGCGCTCCAGGCTTTGACCAGGCTCGTCTGCAGCAGGTCCTCCGCCTGTCCCCAGTCGTGGGTGAGCAGGTAGGCGGTGCGGAGCAGCCGTGGCGAGCGGGTCGCCACGAACTCCGCGAAGGTGTCGCTGTGCGTCACCGGTCCTCCAGGGTGTCGGTCGCCGGTACTACCACTCGGCCGACCGAACGGGTTGCCTGCTGCCCCGGAGCTGCCCGCAGGTCCCGAGAACCTACCCGACCCCGTCGTCTACGCGCAGGTCAAGGCGTGTGGAGGGTTAAGAAGGTGCCCTTCCGCTACCTATAGCGATGTGAAGGTGCCCTTCCTTACTTACGGACGTGGCGGGTGAGGAGGAAGCCCTCGTCGGTGGTGAGGACGTGGGTGGTGGTCATCGGGCGGGGCGGGTGGGGCGGGCCGGCGGTGATGCGGCCGGAGCCGGGGCCGGCGAGCAGCGGGGAGAGGGTGAGGCAGAGGTCGTCGACGAGGTCCTGCTCGGTGAGGGAGCCGAGCAGGCGGGGGCCGCCCTCGCAGAGGAGCTGGGTGAGGCCCTGGTCGTGGAGCAGGCGCAGGCCGGTGGCCAGGTCGGGGATGTCGGCGACGTCGGCGACCGCGGACAGCGCGCGGCGGGCGGCCGGGTCGGCGGCGGGGCCGGTGAGGATCAGGGGGCGTACGGGGGCGTCGGCCAGCGCGGGCGCGGCGGGGTCCAGCCGCAGCGTGGCCGAGACCACGACCAGCCGGGGGTACGCGGGCAGCCCGTGCTCGCCCCGCCAGGCCCGGCGGGCGGCGTCCAGGGTGAGCGGCCGGTAGCGCTCGTCGCGCAGCGTGCCCGCGCCGACGAGCAGCCCGTCGCAGAGTTTGCGCAGCAGCCGGAACACGCGCTTGTCGTCGTCGCCGGAGAGCCCGGCGGACAGCCCGTCCACGGCGACCGCGCCGTCCAGGCTGGATACGAAGTTCACCCGCAGCCACGGGGTCTGCGCGCGGGGGTGGAGCCGCACCAGGTCTTCGTCGTCCAGTGCGGCCAGGCAACCGGCGATCACTCGCCCGCCGCCCCGGTGGCCGGGGGAGTGGGCTGCGGCGGCCGGTGCTGGCAGTCGCACCAGGACCGGCCCCGGCACTCGCGGTGGCGGCGCTCCCGGCACGCCTGGCAGATCATGTGACCACTTTATCCGCGCGGCGGCCCGGGCACGGCCGGTGCGCCGACCCCGGCCGGGCGGCCGGCCGCGGCGGGCGGGGTCAGGGCGTGCCGATGACCGAGGTGACCTCGCCGTTGCGCTTGCGGGGCCGGCAGCCGACCACGACCAGGCAGTCACCGGCCTGCAGCGTGGCGACCTCCTGCCAGGGCAGCGCCTTGCCGTCGCGCAGCACGGCCACCACCGGCTCGGGGCAGTCACGGGTCGGCCGGCCGATCTCCTCCGGCCGCACCGGGCGTTCGACCAGCTCCAGGCCGTCGCCGTGCACCAGCAGGTCCGAGAAGACCTCGCTGACCAGCGGTGACTTGGCGGCGACGCCGAGCAGCCGGCCGGCCGCCGCGGACGAGGTGATCACCGCGTCGGCGCCGGAGCGCAGCAGCAGCGGCTCGTTCTCGGCCTCCCTGATCGCGACCGCGACCAGGCACTTCGGGTTGAGCTGGCGGACGGTGAGGGTGGCCAGCACCGCGGTGTCGTCGCGGTTGGTGGCCACGATGACGCGTTTGGCGGTGTGCACCGACGCCTGGCGCAGCACCACCGCCCGGGTGGCGTCGCCGAGCACGGCGGCGAACCCGTCGCGGTTGGCCTCGTCGACGTACTCCTGCCGGCTGTCGACGACCACCACCTGATCCGCCGAGGTGCCGGAGGCCTGCAGCTGGCGGATCGCATTGGCGCCCTTGGTGCCGTATCCGATGACGACGGTGTGCCCTCGCAAGGTCTTCCTCCAGCGGTCGCGCCGCACCTGATCGCGGTAGTTCTTGGTGAGCACCTGGAACGCGGTGCCGACGAGGATGGCCAGGAAGGCGATCCGCAGCGGCGTGATCACCAGTACGTTCACCAGCCGGGCGGTGGGGCTGACCGGCACGATGTCGCCGTAGCCGGTGGTCGACAGCGTCACCGTGGCGTAGTAGAGCGCGTCCAGCCAGCTCATCTCGCCGTCGGAGCCGTCCTTGTACCCGGTGCTGTCGGCCATCACCACGCACACGACGGCGGCCAGGATGCCCAGGCCGTACAGGACCCGGCGGGTGATCTGGCGGACCGGCTCGATCTCGCGCTCGGGCAGCTTGATCTGTCCGCGCTCGATAGCGGCGGCGCTCTTCCACTTCGGCCCGGCCATGCTCGGAGAGTATCCGACGAACAGCCGCCCAACCCTGACCGTACGAACGAATTAATAACCGTCGAACGGCCAACAACCCCGGCGTCGTCGCTGGCCACGCTCTGTCGATCATGCAGTGACGTAGGTAACAGAATGGGAACGCTCCCATCACCTCCCTTGACACCCACGTAACCTCACGGCAATCTCATGGGAGCGCTCCCGACCATGTGGTCCACGCCACACGGGGCACGCGATCCCTACGCATCACCCCCCACCGCACATCGACGACCTGAGAGGGGTCAGGATGAGCACGAACCTGCGGCGCCGTTCCTTCGCGGCGATCGCACTCGCTGCCGCCGTCACGCTCGGCGCAGCGGCGTGCTCGGAGGAGCCCACCAGCTCCACGAGCAACGAGCCGATCACCCTGAATGTGGATGTCTTCGGCAACTTCGGTTACGAAGAGCTTTACAAGCAGTACATGGCGGAGCACCCCAACATCAAGATCGTTGAGCGTGGCACCGGCTCCCAGCTGGACGCGCACAACCAGCAGCTGACCCAGCGGCTCGCCGCCGGCGCCGGCGCGGGTGACATCGTCGCGCTCGAAGAGGGCGTGATCATCTCCTACCTGGACAAGGCCAACCTGTTCACCGACCTCGGTGAGTACGGCGCCAAGGACCTCGCGGGCAACTTCATCCCGTGGAAGTTCCAGCAGGGCACCACGGCCGACGGCAAGATCCTGGGCCTCGGCACCGACGTGGGCTCGATGGCCATGTGCTACCGCACCGACCTGTTCAAGAAGGCCGGCCTGCCGACCGACCGTGCCGCGGTCTCGGCCCTGTGGCCGACCTGGGACGACTACATCAAGACCGGCCAGACCTTCAAGAGCAAGGTCAAGGACGCCGGCTTCATCGATGCGGTCACCAACACGTACAACACGATCCTGATGCAGAAGGCCGGTCAGGGCGCGGGTCACACCTACTTCGACAAGTCGGGTGCGATGGTCATCGACACCAACCCGGCCGTCAAGGACTCGTACGACCTCGCGGTCAAGATCCTGGACGCGGGCCTGTCGGCCAAGCTGCAGGCCTGGACCCAGGAGTGGAACAACGGCTTCAAGAAGGCGCAGTTCGCCACCATCGCCTGCCCGGCGTGGATGACCGGTTACATCACCGAGCAGAACGGCGCCGACGGCAAGGGCAAGTGGGACATCGCTGCCGCGCCCGGTGGCGGCGGCAACTGGGGCGGCTCGTTCCTCGCCGTGCCGAAGCAGTCCAAGCACGCCAAGGAGGCTGCTGAGCTGGTCAAGTTCCTGACCAACCCGGCCGGCCAGACCGCCTCGTTCAAGTCGAAGGGCAACCTGCCCTCGTCGCCGCAGGCGCTGGGCGACCCGGCCGTCAAGGCGGCCGTGAACGAGTACTTCAGCAACGCCCCGACCGGTGACATCTTCGCCAAGGGCGCGCTGGACCTCAAGCCGGTCTACCTGGGCGCGAAGAACGCCCCGGTGCGCACCGCGGTCGAGAACGCGCTCCGCACGGTGGAGCAGGGCACCAAGTCGTCCGCCGACGCCTGGACCGCCGCCGTCACCGACGGCAAGAAGGCCGCCCAGTAAGTAACGCCCGATGAAGCCGGGGTGGGCGGGGGGTGCACGCCCCGCCCCCCCCCCCAGGCCGGCCCCCCCCCCAGGGGGGCCCCCCCCCTCCCCCTCCCCCAACTCCCCCGCCCCCCCCCCCCCCCCCCCCCGCGGGGGGGGCGGGCCCCCCCCCCCCCCCCCCCACCCCGGCCATGGCAGTCGCAACCATCTGGGTCGCCCGCTACCGCAGTCCGTCGCATCGGCGCCGTCCCGCTCGCCGCGGGGGCCACCGTACGGACGGCGACCGCGGACTCCGCCGGCCGGCAAGCACAGGAGTGGTCATGACAGTGCAATCCTCCACGCGACCTGAGGTCGCGCCAGGGCAGCGCAGGGGTGGGTCGAAGCCGCCCACGGAACAACCGCAGCGGAGCAGGGGAGTGCTCGGGCGGCTCGACGTCAAGTACTCCCCGTACCTCTACATCGCGCCGTTCTTCGTGTTGTTCGGCGTCTTCGGCCTCTGGCCACTGATCTACACGCTGCGGATGTCGCTCTACGACTGGGACCTCGGCTCCACCGTCGAGACCGCGAAATTCGTCGGGTTCGACAACTTCACGATGTTCCTCGGCGACGAGGACTTCTGGAACTCGGTCGTCAACACGATCGCGATGTTCCTCATGTCCACGATCCCGCAGCTGATCCTCGCGCTGATCCTGGCCAACGCGCTCAACAAGCGCCTGCGCGGCCGCACGCTGCTGCGGATGGGCGTGCTGATCCCGAACATCACCTCGGTGGCCGCGGTCTCCATCGTCTTCACCCAGCTCTACAACCGCGACTTCGGTCTCATCAACTGGGTCCTCGGCCTGTTCGGGGTCGATCCGATCGAGTGGTCCGCGCACAGCTGGTCGTCGTGGGTCGCCATCTCCTCGATGGTGGACTGGCGCTGGACCGGCTACAACGCACTGATCTTCCTGGCCGCGATGCAGTCCATTCCGCGCGACATCTACGAGTCGGCGTCGATCGACGGCGCGTCGGCCTGGCGGCAGTTCTGGACCATGACGGTGCCCATGCTGCGGCCCACCATCATCTTCGTGACCATCATCTCGACGATCGGCGGCCTGCAGCTCTACGGTGAGCCGCTGCTGTTCACCGGCGGTGGCAACCCGCTGCTCGGCGGCTCCGACCGCCAGTCGCAGACGGTGACCATGTTCCTGATGGAGCAGTTCTACATGAAGTTCGAGCTGGGGCGCGCCGCGACGGTCGCCTGGCTGCTCTTCATCCTGATCATGATATTCAGCGTCATCAACTTCCTGTTCACCCGGAGTCTCCGGTCGGCCGACGGGAAGGCCAAGCAGAGGAAGGCCGTGAAGCTATGACCGCCACCGCTGTCCGGACCGGCGGTGCGGCCGCCCCCACCCCTGACCGCCGCCGTCGCCGCAAGGGCGGCGGGGCCGCCGAGCGGCTCTGGCAGGCCAGCCCGCTCACCTACGTCACCCTGCTGGCCGCGGTGGCGCTGTCGATGTTCCCGCTGTACTACATGTTCGTCATCGCGACCCGCACCAACGACGCGATCGGGCAGACCCCGCCCCCGGTGACCCCGGGCGGGCAGATCGGCGGCAACATCGACCGGCTGCTCGGCAACGACAGCGCGGCGTTCATGACAGGCCTGGTCAACTCCGCGATCGTCGCGACGGTCGTCACCGTGTTCGTGGTGTTCTTCTCGTCGCTGGCCGGCTTCGCCTTCGCCAAGCTGCGGTTCAAGGGCCGCAACGGCCTGATGCTGGCGATCCTGATCACGATGATGGTGCCGACGCAGCTGGGCATCGTGCCGCTCTACCAGATGATGTACGAGTGGGACCTGCACAACAAGCTGCCCTCGATCATCCTGCCGTTCCTGGTCAGCGGCTTCGGCGTGTTCATGATGCGCCAGTACGCGAGCCAGGCCGTGCCGGACGAGCTCATCGAGGCCGCCCGCATGGACGGCTGCAGCGTCTTCCGCACCTACTGGAACGTCGTGCTGCCGGGACTGCGTCCCGCCAT
Organism: Catellatospora vulcania; assembly: GCF_009720385.1. Lineage (GTDB taxonomy): Bacteria > Actinomycetota > Actinomycetes > Mycobacteriales > Micromonosporaceae > Catellatospora > Catellatospora vulcania. The sequence goes on from NZ_WARX01000001.1 coordinate 621,357, forward strand.
CGCGGTGCTGGGCCTGTTCACCTTCATGGAGCAGTGGAACTCGTTCCTCTGGCCGCAGATCGCGCTGGGCGACCCCGAGAACCCGACCGTTCAGCTGTCCCTGCAGCGCCTTTCGCAGGGCTACTACAACGATTACTCCCAGGTGTTCGCGGGTACGCTGCTCAGTGTCGTGCCGTTGCTCGTGATCTTCATTATCTTCGGTCGTCAGATCATCGGCGGCATCATGGAAGGTGCAGTAAAAGCGTGACCACTCAGCAACACCCTCAGCTCGCCACGCCGACCGTGTCCTTCCCCCAGGACTTCCTCTGGGGTGCGGCCACCGCCTCCTACCAGATCGAGGGCGGCGCGTTCGAGGACGGGCGCACCCCGTCCATCTGGGACACCTTCAGCCGCACCCCCGGCAAGGTGCTCAACGCGGACTCCGGCGACGTCGCCTGCGACCACTACCACCGCAGGGCCGACGACGTCGCCCTCATGGCCGAGCTAGGGCTCCAGTCCTACCGCTTCTCCGTCGCGTGGCCCCGGGTGCAGCCCGGCGGCCGCGGGCCGGCCAATCAGAAGGGCCTCGACTTCTACCGCGGCCTGGTGGACGACCTGCTCAGCAAGGGCATCGAGCCCTGGCTGACGCTCTACCACTGGGACCTGCCGCAGGAGCTCGAGGACGCCGGCGGCTGGCCGGAGCGGGACACCGCCTACCGGTTCGCCGAGTACGCGGGCCACGTCCACGACGCGCTCGGTGACCGGGTGAAGTTCTGGACCACGCACAACGAGCCCTGGTGCAGCGCGTTCCTCGGCTACGGCTCGGGCGTGCACGCGCCCGGCGTGACCGACGGCGCGAAGGCCCTGGCCGCCGCCCACCACCTGAACCTGGGCCACGGCCTGGCGGTGCAGGCGATCCGGGCCGCGGTGCCGGACCGGCAGATGGGCATCACGCTGAACCTGCACTCGCTGCAGGCGGCCACGGACGCCCCCGAGGACCTCGACGCGGTACGCCGCATCGACGGCGTCGGCAACCGGATCTTCCTGGACCCGGTGTTCCGCGGCGAGTACCCGGCCGACCTGCTCGCCGACACGGCCGAGCTGACCGACTGGTCCTTCGTGCGCGACGGCGACCTGGCGACCATCAACCAGCCGCTGGACATGCTCGGCGTCAACTACTACACCCGGCAGGTCGTGGCCGGGCCGTCCGACGACGGCGCGCCGCAGTCGCACTGGCGGGCACCGTCGGCGTGGCCGGGCAGCGGGCAGGTCCGCTTCCTGACCCGGGAGCTCCCGGTGACCGAGATGGGCTGGGAGGTCGACCCCGACGGGCTCGTCGACCTGCTCAAGAGCACGCACGAGAACTACGGGCCGATCCCGATGTACATCACCGAGAACGGCGCGGCGTACGACGACCAGGTCGCCCCCGACGGCTCGGTGCCGGATCCGGACCGGGTCGCCTACCTGGACGCCCATCTGAAGGCGTGCCATGAGGCGATGGCGTCCGGGGTGCCCTTGCGTGGATACTTCGCGTGGTCGCTGCTGGACAACTTCGAGTGGGCCTGGGGCTACTCGCGGCGGTTCGGCATCGTCCATGTCGACTATGACACCCAGGTTCGCACGCCCAAGACCAGTGCACACTGGTACGCGGACGTGATCCGGCGCGGCGGGCTCGCCGCCTGACGGCACAGCAACCCGGGGCCGGCCACCGGCCGGCCCCGGACCTGCCCAGAACGAGGAGCATCGATGACGACGCAGCGCACCAGGTCTGCGGGGCGGCCCACACTGGATGAGGTGGCCGCGCTCGCCGGCGTGGGCCGGGGCACCGTGTCGCGTGTCGTCAACGGCTCGCCCCAGGTCAGCCCGGAGGCCCGCTCGGCCGTCCAGGAGGCGATCAAGGAGCTGGGCTACGTGCCCAACCGCGCCGCCCGAGCCCTGGTCACCCAGCGCACCGACTCAGTCGCGCTGGTCGTGTCGGAGTCGCAGGAGCGCGTCTTCACCGAGCCGTTCTTCGCCGGCATCGTGCGCGGCATCAGCTCCGCGCTGGCCGACACCTCCCTGCAGCTGTGGCTGGCCATGGCGCAGACCCAGGGCGAGCGCCAGCGCATCGAGAACCACCTCACCAGCCAGCACGTCGACGGCGTGCTGCTGGTCATGCTGCACGAGTCCGACCCGCTGCCGCAGCTGCTGCGCCAGCGCGGCCTGCCCACCGTGCTCGGCGGCCGCCCCGTCAACGTCGACCCGCAGATCTCGTACGTCGACATGGACAACGTCAACGGGGCCCGCGCCGCCGTCGAATACCTGCTGGCGTCGGGCCGCAAGCGGGTGGCCACCATCGCCGGCCCCCAGGACCTCGGCGTCGGCGTCGACCGCCTGGTCGGCTACCGCGCCGCCGTGCAGAACGCGGCGGTCGAGCCGCTCATCGAATTCGGCGACTTCAGCGAGTACAGCGGCGTCGACGCGATGCGCCGCCTGCTGGCCCGCCGCCCCGACCTCGACGCCGTCTTCGTCGCCTCCGACCTGATGGCCGCCGGGGCGGTGCGCGCCCTGCGCGACAACGGCCGCCGCATCCCCGAGGACGTCGCCGTGATCGGGTTCGAGGACTCGCCCGTGGCCCGGCAGACCGACCCGCCGCTCACCACCGTCTACCAGCCGGTCGAGGACATGGGCCGGCACATGGTCCGGCTGCTGCTCAGCCGCATCCGCGGCGAGGACCAGCCCACGCACGTCCTCCTGGACACCCACCTGGTCCACCGCAACTCGGCTTGATTGCTGGCGCCCGCCTCCGGCGGGCGCGGCGTTCGGCTGTGCTGCTGGCGCCCGCCTCCGGCGGGCGCGGCGTTCGGCCTCTCAGCCGGCGTCACGCGGCAGTCGTCGGCTTCGCTTCGCTTACCTCCTTGGTGCCGCGTGACGCCGGCGGCCGAACGCGTTGTGGGCGTGACCCTCGGTGGGCGTGACCCTTGGTGGGCGTGACCCTCGGTGGGGGAGAATTCATTCGTCGTCCGCTGGGTGGACACGCGTTGACGGGGGTCGGGGCGGGTGGAGAGGATATGGGTCCGCCCGATGTCGGGCGGTGTGATGCATTCAACATGATCGTTGTTTACCGGGTGATGGTGTGGTGTTACCGCACCATTTGCCCGTGATCAGCGATCATGGGTGGGTCCCGGGTGGCGGCAATGGCGGCGTCGGACCGGTGAAGATGGCGCTGACCTGCGGGTATGCGGTGGAGTTTGTTTCCCGCGGATACGGCGCCGCAATGCGTACGAAACGGTAATAGGGCAAGCTCGGACAGAGTTCCGGCACCAGCCCGCGTGCCGTCGTGGAGAGGAGCCGCCATGCTGCTGAGGGTCAGAGTCGCCCTGCCCGATCGTCCCGGCTCGCTGGGGCAGGTGGCCCGGACTCTGGGCGTCGCCGGCGCGGACATCGTTCAGGTGGTCGTGCTGGAGCGGCTCGGTGGCAGGGCTATCGACGACTTCACCGTGGTGTGGCCCGGCGGGGCCGGCGTGGAGCGCCTGCGTGCCGGTCTCGGCGCGATGCCGGGTGTGCGGGTCGACGGGATCTGGCGGGCGATCGGCGCGCCGGTCGCCGGGGCGTTCGACGCCGAGCTGCTCACGCAGGTCGCGTCCAACCCGAACGAGGGCCTGGCCACCCTGGTGGACACGGTGCCGGCACTGCTGGCGGCGGACTGGGCGATGGCGCTGCGGGTGCCGGCCGACTGGGCGGCCCGCGGGTCCGTGGGCATCGACGTGCGCCACGGCGCCGACGATATGGCCGTGCTGGGCGCGGTGCGCAAGCGTCCGGCGCCCCCGGTGGTGTACGCGAGCTGGCGCGCGCCGGAGCAGCTCCAGCTGCCCGAGGTCACGCCGCTGCGGGCCCGAGCGATCACCGGAGCCGACGGCACCCGGTATGCGCTCGCGCCGTTCGGCCGGGCGGGTCTGGTGCTCGTGGTGGCGCGGTCGGCCGACGCGGAGCTGCCGGTGGCGGCGTTCCACGCGACCGAGGTCGACCGGGTGGCGCAGCTGGTCCGAGCCGCCGCGGCGATCGTCGGCGACCGGCTGGACGCGGTGAAGGCGCCCGCCCCACGGGAGGCGCAGCGCACCTCGGAGGAGCCCGCATCAGCCGTTTGACCTGCTTAAACTCGTCCACCGTGTGACCTCGGGCATAGTGAGATCTTGACAAGGTCGCGTAACCGAGGCGAAACACGGCAAGCGCACGCTGAATCCTGTCGGTGGCGGCCCTCATCATGGAGGAACGTCGCCGGCAGGAAACGGAGCAGGTCATGGCGTTGTGGCGAGTGAGGGCGACCGTTGACGATCGTCCTGGGTTCCTGGCGGTGCTGACGGCGAGCCTCGCCCTGCGATCGGTCAACATACTCGCGGTGCAGGTGCACACCACCGAGGCCGGCGCCGTCGACGACTTCCTGGTGGACGCGCCCGACGCGCTGTCGGAGGACGAGCTGGTCGCCGCCATCGAACGCGGCCGCGGCCGCGACGCCTGGGTCAGCCGCACCGACGCGTACGGGCTGATCGACCCGCCGACGCAGGCGCTCGGCCTGGCCGCGCGGCTCGCCGCCGACCCCGACGGTCTGCACGGCGCGCTGTCCGGCCTGCTCGGCGGCAGCCTGGTCCGGCGCGAGCAGGGCGGCGCGACGGTGACCGGTCACGCCGACACCACGATGCGGCTGGCCGACCCGTTCACCGACTCCGGCGTGCTGGTCGTGACCAGGCTGGCCCCGGCCTTCACCCCGGCCGAGTTCGCCCGTGCGCAGGCACTGGTCGAGGTCGCCCGTGCGGCGCTGACCAAGCGGCTGGCCAGCGCGGTCGCGCTGCTGCCCGACGGCACCGAGGTCGCCTTCCGCCCGGCCGGTTCGGCGGACGTGTCGGCCGTCGACGACATGCATGGGCGCTGCGGCGACCGGAGCCTGTTCATGCGCTACCTCGCCGGCACCCGTGGCCCGAGCCGTGGGCGCCTGGCCCGCCTGCTGACCCCGGCCCGCGGGTGCACGCTGGTCGCCGAGACGACGGTGCCGGGCACCGCGGGCAGCCGCGTCGTGGCCGTGGCCAACCTGATCGGCGAGGGCGAGACCGCCGAGGTCGCGCTGCTGGTCGAGGACGGCTGGCAGCGGCGGGGCATCGGCACGGCGCTGCTGCGGCGGCTGCTGACGCTGGCGGGCCCGTCCGGCTTCCGGTCGGTCACGCTTCACACGCACTGCGACAACGACGCGATGCTGCGGACCATGAAGCGGCTGCCGCACCCGGCCCGGACGGACCGCGACGGCACCCTCATCAGCGCCACCATCGCCGTGTCGGAGCTGCGCGCACCGGTGTGACCAGGGGAGTGACCCGGAACGACCGTTGGTAGGCGGTCGCACACATTGTGCGATGGCTATGTTGACGGCCGGTCAACTATTTCACTCATGACCGCCCCTCACACACCTCCCGCGGGATACCGTGACGCACCGTTGACCGACTGGGACCCGGACCGTCCGGTCGACTTCGCCGAGGCCGAGGAGTTCCTGCGTGCCTGCTACGCCGAGCTGCCCAAGCTCGGCCCGGTCGAGCCCCGGCTGGCCGTGGTGCGCGAACAGATCGCCGCGCTGGGGACGTACACGCACACCCACGCCGAGCTGGTCCACGGCGCCCGGATGGCGTGGCGCAACGCCAGCCGGTGCATCGGCCGGGTGTACTGGCGCAGCCTGACGGTGCTCGACCGGCGGCAGCACCGTACGCCCGACAAGATCTTCGACGACGTCGTCAGCCACCTGCACATGGCCACCGGCGAGGGGCCCAACCGGGGCAAGCTGCGGGCCGTCATCTCGATCTTCGGGCAGGCGGTGCCCGGCCGTCCCGTCACCCGCCTGTGGAACGACCAGCTCATCCGGTATGCCGGCTACCGCAACGGCGACGGCATGACCGGCGACCCGCAGTACGAGCAGTTCACCTCGGCGGTCAGCCGGCTCGGCTGGACCGGCAAGGGCAGCGCGTTCGACCTGCTGCCGCTGGTGCTGCAGACCGGCGACGGCGAGCCCCACCTGTACGACCTGCCCGAGTCGGCGGTGCTGGAGGTGCCGCTGGCCCACCCGGAGTACGGCTGGTTCGCCGAGCTGGGCCTGCGCTGGCACGCGGTGCCCGCGATCGCCAACATGCGGCTGTCGATCGGCGGGGTGGACTACCCCCTCGCGCCGTTCTCCGGCTGGTACATGGGCACCGAGATCGGCGCCCGCAACCTCGCCGACGCGCACCGGTACAACCAGATCCCGGTGGTCGCGGCCCGGATGGGCCTGGACACCAGCAGCGAGTCCACGCTATGGCGGGACCGGGCGCTGCTGGAGCTGAACCGGGCCGTGCTGTGGTCCTTCGAGCGCGCCGGGGTCCGCGTCACCGACCACCACAGCGAGTCGCGCCTGTTTCTGACCCACGTCGAGCGCGAGCGCCGGGCGGGCCGCGACACCCCGGCGGACTGGACCTGGATCGTGCCGCCGATCTCGGGCGGGCTCACCCCGGTGTTCCACCGCTACTACACCGAGGCCGACCAGCGGCCGAACTTCTACCTCGACCGGTCCGCGCAGCAGCTGTCGCTGACCGCGACGGCGCAGGTGTCGGTGCCGGCCCAGCGCACCTCGCCGGAGCGGCGCACCCCCGCGGGCCCGGCGACCGCGGTCTGCCCGATCACCGGTCAGACCGGGCCCATGCCGGGCCTGGAGCCGGAGCCGCTGCCCGCTGACCAGGACTTCGGCCCGGACGTCGACCCGCATCCGGGGTACGCCGCCGATCCGGAGGCGACCGTGCCGATCCCGGCCGGGCCGGCGTCCGCGCCGATCACCGCCGAGCCGGTGCCGGTCCGCAAGCGCGGACTGCGCCGCCTGCTCGGCTGAGGAGCCCCGCACCCCAGTCGGATCTCGTGCACTTCGTGTGATTCCGGCGGCACGAAGTGCACAGGATCCGCAGGGTGCCCAGATATCGATCTTGGTGGAGGCTGCGATCTCGGCGTGGATTGGACTATGGTCGGTGGACGCTGAACCCCCGTCCCCCCAGGAGTTCGCATGCAACGACGCATCGCGGTTACCGCTGTGCTCGTAATGATCGCGCTCGCGGCCTGCGCCTCCCCCTCGGAAACCGCGGCCGGTGGCCCCACCCCCACGCCGACACCCGCCCCCGCGGTGACGCCGACGGTGGCCCCGACGCCGAGCTTCGCTGCGCCGAGCAGCTCAGCGGCGCCGACGGTCACGCCGGTCCAGCCGACGCCCAGCCCGGCCAAGCCGAGGCCGCCGGCGACGTCGGCCAAGCCGATCAGCTGCACCGGCAAGATCGCGCAGACCAGGCCCGCCGCGAGTGGCACCGGGCCTGGCGGTTCGGTGGTGGCGACCGGCACAGCCGCGGTCGCGCTGACCTTCGACGACGGACCTGACCCGATCAACACGCCCAAGATCCTCGACGCCCTGAAGCAGTGCGGCGTGAAGGCCACCTTCTGCGTCGTCGGGTTCCGGGCCAGGGACAACCCGGCGATGATCGCCCGGATCGCGGCCGAGGGTCACACCCTGTGCAACCACTCCTGGCAGCACCTGTTCGACCTGGCCAAGCGGGATGACGCGTACATCCGCAAGGACCTGGAGAACACCAACAAGATGATCCTGCGGGCCGCCCCCGGCGCGCGGGTCGCCTACTTCCGCGCCCCGGGCGGCAACTTCACCACCAAGCTGGTGAGGATCGCCGGCGAGCTGGGCATGAAGTCGATCTACTGGCACGTGGACCCGAGGGACTGGGAGAGCGCCAAGTACGGCAAGGGCACGGCGATGGTGAACCACGTCATCGCGGCGGTGGAGCGGGACGTGCGCCCCGGCTCGATCATCCTGTCGCACGACAACGGCAAACCCGACACCATCATGGCGTACCGCACGCTGCTGCCCTGGCTGAAGGCCCGCTACACCCTCATCGCCCTACCCGACGCCCCACCATCCCCAGCCCCGGCCACCCCACTGCCCTGACCCGCCAACCGCCGGCGCCGGCCGCCGGCCAGCCTGGCGCAACTCTTAAAGAGCCGCGCCATCCGGAAGCCGCTCTGGCCGCGACTCTTTAAGAGTTGCGGCCAGAGCGTCCGGTGTTCAGTGGTCGCTCAGGGTGCCGTGTTCCACGCAGCTTGCCGTCCAGCCTGCGGGTACGACCTGGACCTTCATGCGGCGGCGGCAGTGTGCGCAGTAGCGCGGCGGCTCCAGCTCGCGGGCTGCGTGGCAGCCGTCATGGGATCCCGCTCCGGCGGGCTCGCCGCAGCGGTCGCAGTACGTCGTCTCCACGGCCGGCCTCACAGCGTCGCGGACAGCGCCTTGACCGGCATCTTGAGCTCGGCCAGCAGCTCAAGGTCCGAGGTCGCGGGACGCCCCAGGGTGGTCAGGTAGTTGCCGACGATCACCGCGTTGATGCCGCCGAGCAGGCCCTCGCGGGTGCCCAGGTCGCCCAGGGTCAGCTCGCGGCCGCCCGCGTACCGCAGGATGGTGCGCGGCAGCGCGAGCCGGAACGCGGCGATGGCCCGCAGCGCGTCCTTGGGGTCCATCAACGGCTGGTCGCCCAGCGGGGTGCCCGGCCGGGGGTTGAGGAAGTTCAGCGGCACCTCGTCCGGCTCCAGCTCGGCGAGCTGCGCCGCGAACTCGGCACGCTGCTCCAGGGTCTCGCCGAGGCCGATGATGCCGCCGCAGCAGACCTCCATGCCGGAGTCGCGCACCATCTTCAGGGTGCCCCAGCGCTCCTCCCACGAGTGCGTGGTGACCACGTTCGGGAAGTACGACCGGCAGGTCTCCAGGTTGTGGTTGTAGCGGTGCACGCCCATGTCCACCAGGTCGTCGACCTGCTCCTGGCTCAGCATGCCCAGGCTCGCCGCGACGTTGATGTCGACGGCCTCCTTGATCGCCTTCACGCCGTCGCGCATCTGCTGCATGAGCTTGGCGTCCGGGCCGCGCACCGCGGCGACGATGCAGAACTCGCTCGCGCCGGTGGCCGCGGTCTGCTGGGCGGCCTTCACCAGCGACGGGATGTCCAGCCACACGGAGCGCACGGGCGAGGAGAACAGCCCCGACTGCGAGCAGAAGTGGCAGTCCTCGGGGCAGCCGCCGGTCTTCAGCGAGACGATGCCCTCGACCTCGACCTCGGGGCCGCACCAGCGCATGCGGACCTCGTGGGCCAACTGGAGCGCGGCGGGGATGTCCTCGTCGGGCAGCCGGAGCACTTCGAGGATGTCGGCCTCGTCGAGGCCTTGTCCCTCGGCGAGGACACGGGTGCGGGCGCGGTCGAGTACCGATACTGAGCTGGTCGACATGGGCGTACCCTACAACGCGGCCTGTTCGGGTCGGCCAAAGGCCGAGTAACTCCAGACATGGATGGGTTGGCACATGGGTGACTGGCTGACGACGCTACGGCGTAAGGCCGACCTGCGCGAACGCGCCGGGTTGCGCCGGGAACTGCGTCCGCGCGCCGGTGGCGACGCGCTCGTCGACCTCGCCGGCAACGACTACCTCGGGCTGTCCCGCCACCCGCGGGTGCGGGCCGCCGCGGCAGCCGCCCTGGACGAGTACGGCCTCGGCGCGACCGGCTCGCGCCTGGTGCGCGGCAGCACCGACGTGCACACCGCGCTGGAGACCGCGCTCGCCTCCTGGCTGGGCGCCGAGCAGGCGCTGGTCTACTCCAGCGGCTACCTGGCCAACCTGGGCGCGATCCGGGCCCTGTGCGGGCCGAACACGCTGCTGGTCTCCGATGCCCACAACCACGCCTCGCTGATCGACGGGTGCCGGCTGGCCGGGGCGCAGACCGTGACGTACGCCCACGGTGACGTCGCCGACGCGGCCCGGCTGCTCGCGGCGCATCCCGGGCGGCCCGTGGTGGTGCTGACCGAGTCGGTGTTCTCCGTCGACGGCGACCTCGCCCCGCTGGCCGAGCTGCACGCGGCGGCCCGCGCGCACGGTGCGCTGCTGCTGGTCGACGACGCGCACGGGCTCGGCGTGGTCGGCCCGTCCGGGTCCGGCGGAGTGGTCGCGGCCGGGATCGCCGGCGAGCCCGACGTGATCGTCACGGCGACCCTGTCCAAGTCGCTGGGCGGCGCGGGCGGGGTGGTAGCCGGGCCCGCCGCGCTGATCCGGCACCTGGTCGACACCGGCCGCACCTTCATCTTCGACACGGCGCTGCCGCCCGCGATCGCCGCCGGGGTGGCCGCAGCCCTCGACCTCGCCCGCGACGGCGAGCCGCTGCGTGCGGTGCTGCGCGAACGGGCCGCCGCGATCCGCGACACGTTCCGGGCAGCGGGCCTGACGGTCACCGACCCGGCGGGCGGCGTGGTGTCGGTGCAGGCCCCGTCGGCCGAGCTGGCCTGGGCCTGGGCCGGGGCCTGCCGCGACAAGGGCGTGGCGGTAGGGTGCTTCCGCCCACCGTCCACTCCGGACAGTCGTTCCCGGCTGCGGCTGACGGTCAACACAGGCGTGCCCGCGGATGACTTCGCGCGGGCTTTGGAGATCATCGTGGAGGTGCGGCCGTGACGGCGCTGACGGGAATCGTGCTGATCACGGGCACGGATACCGGTGTGGGCAAGACCATCACCACGGCGGCGATCGCCGCCGCGGCGACCGCTTCGGGGGTACGCACCGCGGTGGTCAAACCCGCCCAGACCGGCATCGACCCTGCCTACGGCGAGGTGCCCGACATGGCGGTCGTGGCCCGGCTGGCCGGTCCCGCCACCACGGTCACCCTCGCCGAGTACCCGGACCCACTGGCGCCGACCGCCGCCGCCCGGGTCGCCGGCCTCCCGCCGCTGGACATGTTCGAGATCCTCGACCAGATCAAGTCCATCGCGGCCGAGCACGAGCTGACCCTGGTCGAAGGCGCGGGCGGGCTGCTGGTGCCGATGGGCCTGCACCCCGGCGGCGCGGTGTGGTCACTCGCCGACCTCGCGGTGGCGCTGTCCGCACCCGCGGTCGTGGTCGCCCGAGCCGGGCTGGGCACGCTCAACCACACCGCGCTGACGCTGGAGGCGATGGCCCGCCGCGGCATCCCCGCCCGGGTCGTGCTGGGCTCCTGGCCCAGCCGCCCCGAACTGGTGCACTACGCCAACCTCGCCGACCTGCCCGAGGACCTCGACGGCCTGCTGCCCGAGGGCGCGGGCGGCATCGAGCCCGGCGTCTTCCGCCGCAGCGCCCCCGGCTGGCTCACCCCCGCCCTCCACGGCGACAACGACGACCCCCGCACCCTCACCGACCTCGACGAAGACTGACCCCACCACCGCCCCGCGCCCCGCGCCGCGCGCCCCGCGCCGCAACTCTTAAAGAGTCGCGGCCTCCGAGGTGTTCTGTGGCCGCGACTCTTTAAGAGTTGCGGCAGGTGGGGCGGCAGGTGGGGCGGTGGATGGTGAAGGTGTCGGGCATGCGGAAGCTGAGGTTGTCGGGGCACCAGGGGGCGCGGAGGACCTCGGTGTCGCGGAGGAGGGGGGCGGTTTCGGCGACGACTACCGCGGCTTCCATGCGGGACAGTTGTGCGCCGACGCAGCGGTGCGCGCCCGCGCCGAAGGCCAGGTGGCGGCGGGAGCCGCGCTGGCCGGGTACGAAGTCGTGGGGGTGCTCGGCGACCGCGAGCCCGGCGCGGGCCAGCCACAGCACGATGCTCGCGCCCGCCCGCACCGGCAACCCGCCGAGTTCGGTGTCCCGGGTGGCGACCCGCCGCCAGGTGGGGATCGGCGGCACGAGCCGCAGGCCCTCCTCGACCACGTCGTCCACGCTGACGGTGCCCCGGGCCAGGCCGTCGAGCACGGCGGGCTCGCCGGACAGCCGGTGCAGCAGCAGCGTCAGGAACTGCGACGTGGTCTCCTGACCGGCCACCAGCAGGAAGAACAGCGCCCCGACCGGGGTGTCCCTGGGCAGGCCGGCAGCAGCGGTGTGCGCGCGCAGCTCGCCGACCATGCCACCGGCCGTGGCGGCGAAGTCGCGCAGCACCGTGTGGAACCGGCCGACGGTTTCGGCCAGGGCGAGTTGCCGGGGCGCGTCGAGCGGGGCCCAGAACAGCTCCAGCGCGGCCCGGGAGAACTCCTTGACCACGGCCGCGTCGGCGTCGGGCAGCTCGACGAGCTTGGCCAGCACCAGCAGGGGCAGGTCGGCGGCGAGGTCGGCGTACAGGTCGACGGGTTCACCGGCCCGTAGGCGGGTGGCCAGCGCGGTGACGCGGCGGCGGACGATGCCGGTCAGCCAGGGCCGGAGTGCCTCGACCCGGGTCGGGTGCAGGGCCTGCGCGGTGATCTCCCGGATCGCCGGGTGGGAGACGCCGCCGTTGTTGGCGAGCGTGGCGGGCAGCTTGAAGCCGTACGAGGTGAGCATGCGCAGCGCGCTGACCGGCATCGGGCTGATCGCGTCGAGGGCGTTGCCGGGGTGGAAGGTGTCCGGGTCGGCGAGCACCTGCCGGACGAGCCGGTGATCGCTGACGACGACGTGGGTGACGCCGACGTGGTCGGTCACCTCGACGGTCGCTTCGGCCCGCCCGTCGATGTCGAAAGGCTGGTCCCAGGTACGGAACAGCACTCGGACACCGTACTAGGCGAAGTGAGCGACCGTTCAGGCAAGGGCTTGCGGGGTGATGACGGTGATGCCTGTCGGGGGCGTGTCGCCCATCGCGGTCAGCGCCGCGGGCGCCTCGTCGAGCCCGATGGTCCGGGTGACCAGCGCGTCGGGGCGCAACCGCCCGGACACGACGAGGTCGAGCATCGGCCCGTAGTCGGCGGCGGCCATGCCGTGGCTGCCGAGGATCTCCAGCTCCCAGCCGATGACCCGGCCCATCGGCAGCTCGGGCGCGCCGTGCGGGAGCAGCCCGACCTGCACGTGGCGGGCGCTGCGGCGCAGGCTCAGGATGGCTGAGGCGCAGGTCGCGGGGCTGCCCAGCGCGTCCAGGGTCAGGTGCGCGCCGCCGCCGGTCAGCTCGCGCACCGCCGCGACCGGATCGCTCTCGCGACTGTTCACGCAGGCCACGGCTCCGTGCTCGCGGGCGAGATCGAGCGCGCCGCCCGAGACGTCGACGGCGACGACCCGCGCGCCGTACGCGGCGGCGATCATCACGGCGGACAGCCCGACGCCGCCGCAGCCGTAGACGGCGACCCACTCCCCGGCGGCGACGCGTCCCTGCGCCACGACCGCGCGGTACGCGGTCGCGAACCGGCAGCCCAGCGCGGCCGCGGCGGCGTACGACAGCTGTTCGGGCAGGCTGACCAGGTTGAGGTCGGCGTGGTCGATCGCGACGTACTCGGCGAACGAGCCGCGGTGGGTGAACCCGGGCTGGGTCTGGTGCTCGCAGACCTGCGGCGCGCCGCGGCGGCACGGCTCGCAGCCGCCGCAGCCGCAGACGAACGGCACGGTCACCCGGTCGCCGACCCGCCAGCCGGTGACGTCCCCGCCGACGGCGTGCACGGTGCCGGCCAGCTCGTGCCCCGGGACGTGCGGGAAGGTCGCGATGTCGGGGTCGTGGCCCATCCAGCCGTGCCAGTCGCTGCGGCACAGCCCGGTCGCCTCGACCTTGATCACACAGCCGTGCGGCGGTGCGGCCGGCTCGGGCAGTTCGCGCACGTCAGGCTGCTGTCCGAAACCGTCGTAGGTGACCGCGCGCACCTGTTCCCCTCCCACCGGGCCGCAGCCGGTGCTCCGGCCACGATGCTCAGCACATTACGTCGCGATCCGAGGCGCGAGGTAGGCCCGGGACGCACGTGACCAAGGCGTGCGTCCCGTTCAGGCGCGTGTGGAGCCGTCTCTACTCGGCTGCCGGATGAGGCTCCGGCCGGCGGTACGCGACCCCGAGCGCGTCGAAGCGTGCCAGCATCACGTCCAGCCGTTGCCGGAAGTCGCCCAGCTCGGTACGGGTGCCCCAGCCCGCCTCGGCCACCGCCGACATCCGCGGCAGCAGGTTGTACCCGGCCCGGCCGACCGTGGGCAGGTACTCGCCCCACAGGTTGCCCTGCACGCCGAGGACCCGGTTGTCGCGGGCCGGCGGCTCGTCGGGTTCGGGCTGGTAGGCGTACACCTTGTCCAGCGGCAGCAGCCCGCCGATGCTCAGCGGCTCGCCGGGCGCGTCGGACTCGCAGTAGTCGAGGTAGACGTGCTCACACGGGGAGGCGACGACGTCGTGCCCGGCCTGGAGTGCCGCGGTGACATGGTCCTGGTTGCGCCACGCCATGATCACGGCTTCGGCGGGCGCGCCCCGGCCGACCAGCTCGTCCCAGACCACCACGCGGCGGCCGTGCCCGCGCAGGTGGGCGGCCAGCTCGGAGATCCACCAGCCGAGCAGGTGCTCCGGGTCGGTCAGGCCGAGTTCCTTCATGCGCGCCTGCGCGCCCGGGTTGGCCGACCACTCCGCGGGCGGCACCTCGTCGCCGCCGAGGTGGATCAGCGTCGACGGGAACACGTCGACCAGCTCGTCCAGCACGTCCTTCATGAACCGCACGGTGTCGTCGTCGCAGTTGAGCACCGTGTCGTAGATGCCCCAGCGGGTGCCCGTGGCCAGCTGCGTGCCCGGGTTGTTGCCCAGCTCCGGGTAGGCGGCGATGGCGGCCGTGGTGTGCCCCGGCAGGTCGATCTCGGGCACCACGGTCACCCCGCGCCGGGCCGCGTACGCGACCAGCTCGCGCAGCTCGTCCTGGGTGTAGTAGCCGCCGTGCGGGGTGCGGTCGGCCTGCTTGATGTTCTCGTGGCCGATCGGCGACTCCTGCCGCCACGCGCCTACCTCGGTCAGCCGCGGGTGGCGCTTCACCTCGAACCGCCAGCCCTGGTCCTCGGTCAGGTGCAGGTGCAGCGTGTTCATGCGGTGCAGCGCGAGCAGGTCGATCACAGTACGCAGCCAGGACACCGGCTGGTACCACCGGCCGACGTCGACCATCACGCCGCGCCACGGGTACCGGGGCCGGTCCTCGATCTGCGCGTACGGCAGGGTCCACGCGGTCCCGGTGACGGGCGCGGCCGCGTACGCCTGCGGGGGCAGCAGCTGCCGCAGTGACTGCACCGCCCAGCGCAGCCCGGTCAGGGTGCCCGCGACGGCGCGCACGCCCGTGTCGTCGACGGTGAGCCGGTAGCCCTCGTCGCCGAGCCCGGTCGTGCCGTCGAGGACGAAGACCAGCTCGGCGGCGCCGTCGCCGTCGGCCAGGGGCAGGCCGGTGGCGGGGCCGAGCAGTTCGCGGAGCAGTTCGGCGATCTCGGCCGGGGCGTGGACCGTGGTCTGCGGGCCGAGCGTCCGCTGTCCCGGGGCCGGTGCGTACGAGAGGGGTTGCGGGATCAGCACGGCGGCTCCTCCAGGTGGCAACGCAGAAAACGATTTCAGGAACAACCCTGCGACCGTAGTACAGCTTCTTAACAGTAGTCAAGATCAACAACGGACGTGTCGCCGGTGTCAGGCAATGGTCAGCGGGCGGTGGGCTCCGCAATGGGGAGAACGTTTTCCGATTTCTCTTGTGTGGTGCAGAGCACATGCCCTATGTTCTGCGTCATTGGTGGGGGAAACGGTTACGTAAGTCCGCTGTAGCACTGACGTAAAGAGGATGGACCATGCACCTGTCCCGCCGTCACCTCCTGCAGGCAGGCAGCGCCTCCGCGCTGGGCGCGCTGACCCTGCCCCTGCTCCCGGCCGGCCCGGCGTACGCCGCCGACGAGTTCGACACGCTCCGGCTGCGCTACCGCAGCAGCATCACCGGCACCGGCTACAACCCCGCGGTGGAGCCCTACGCCTCCCGCCTGGCCGCCATCGGCGAGGTCGCGGCGCAACGCCGGGCCACGATGACCCCCGGTGGCACCGCGCTGTGGCCGGACCTGCCGCTCGACGTCTCGTCGTCGATCACCGGCAGCTACTCGCGGCTGCGCGGCATGGCGCTGGCCTGGGCTCAGCCCGGCACCGGCCTCACCGGGAACGCGACCCTGCTCGGTGAGGTCATCACCGGCCTCGACTACCTGCACACCAAGATTTTCAAGCCCTCGACCAGCTGGTTCGGCAACTGGTGGGACTGGAACATCGGCGCCCCGCAGACGCTGCTCGACATCATGGCGCTGGTCTACGACCACCTGACCGCCACCCAGGTGACCAACTGGCTGGCCGCTGTCGACACCTTCACCCCGTCGGTGTCCCCGCTGCTCAACGGTGGGGCGAGCACCGGTGCGAACCGCTCCGACGTGTGCATCGTGGTGGTGCGGCGCGGCATCGTCGGCAAGAACGCCGCGAAGATCATCGCCGGGCGGGACGGCCTGTCCCCGATCTTCACCTACGTGCGCACCGGCGACGGCTACTACGAGGACGGCTCCTTCATCCAGCACGGTGTGGTGCCCTACCAGGGGACCTACGGAGCCGTGCTGCTGTCCGGGCTGGCCGGCCTGTTCGGGCTGCTGGCCGGTTCGACCTGGGCGGTCAGCGACCCCAACCGGCAGATCGCGTTCGATGCGATGACCCGGTCCTGGGCCCCGTTCGTCTACAACGGGCTGATCATGGACTGCGTCAGCGGCCGGGGCGTCAGCCGCGGCCTGTCCCTGGGGGACCCGCTCGGCATCCAGGGCGACGACCACGTGCGCGGCCACGGCATCGTCGCCAGTTTCGTGCGGATGGCCGACGCCGCGTCACCGGCCGAGGCGGCGCTGTGGCGGGGCATGGTCAAGGGCTGGATCCAGCGCGAGTACTGGGGCAACCTCGCCGACGACCAGAACCTGAGCGTGCCCACCCTGGCCGCGTGCCTGACGATCCGCGACAGCGCGTCGGTCACCGCCGTCGCCGAGCCGGTCGACCACCGCCTGCTCGCCGCCCAGGACCAGGCCGTGCACCGCCGTCCGGGCTGGGCCGCGTCCATCGCCATGTGCTCCAAGCGCACCACCTACTACGAGACCGGCAACGGCGAGCACCTCAAGGGCTGGCACACCAACAACGGCATGTTGTCGTACTGGGGTGCGACCTGGGGCAACGGGCAGTACTCCGACGCCTTCTGGCCGACCGTCGACCCCTACCGACTACCCGGCACCACGGTGTCGAAGAAGGCCCTCGCCGACGGGGCGGGCGGCACGTGGGGCGCACCCGATCCCGGCACGAGCTGGGTCGGCGGCGCTACCGACGGGACCTTCGCCGCACTCGGCCAGGACACCCGCGGCCTGGAGTCCACGCTGCAGGCCAAGAAGTCCTGGTTCTGCCTCGACGACGGCATCGTCTGCCTCGGCGCGGGCATCACCAGCACCGACGGCGTCGCCGTCGAGACCATCGTCGACAACCGCAACCTGGGCGGCGGCACCGGCAACCAGCCGCTGACCGTCAACGGCGCCGCACAGCTCGCGTCCCTCGGCTCGGCCACCTTCACCGGCGTCAACTGGGCCCACAACTCCTTCGCCGGGATCGTGTTCCCCGGCGGCGCGACCGTCAAAGCGCTGCGCGAAGCCCGCTCCGGCAGCTGGTCGCAGATCAACACCGGCGGCACCACCGAGGTCCTGACCCGCAGATACCTCACCCTGTACATCGACCACGGTGTCAACCCGACCACCGGCTCGTACAGCTACCACCTGCTGCCCGGCGCGGACACCACCACGACGGCCGCCCGCGCCGCCTCGCCCACGGTGACCGTGCTCGCCAACACGGCATCTGTGCAGGCGATCACCGACACCGCCACGGGCGTTACGGCCGCGAACTTCTTCGCCGCGGGCACCGCGGGCCCGATCACGGTCAGCGCACCCTGCTCGGTGCTCATGCGCGAATCCGGCGGCCAGCTCAAAATCACCGTCGCCGACCCGACCCGGGCCGCCACCACGATCACCGTCACGATCGCCCGCAGCGGCTACAGCACCGCCACCGGCGACGGCCGCATCACCGTCACCGGCCTCAACCCGATCAAGCTGGTCGCCGAGGTCGGCGGCGCGCTCGGCAGCTCCCGGACCATCACCTTCGGCACCGGCAGCACCGTCACCGGCGGCCAGCACCTGACCCTGGCCCCCACCGCCGACGCGCACACCCGCGACGGCAGCTACGCCACCACCAACTACAACGGCACCACCCTCGAAGTGAAGAACGACGGCGTCGGCTACGCCCGCAAGGCGTACCTCAAGTTCGACCTCACCACGCTGGCCGCCGCCCCGAAACGGGCGGTGCTCTGGGTCAGCGGCAACACCGCCGACTCCGTCGGCACCCACACCACCATCAGCGCGTACGCCGTCACCGCCGACACCTGGACCGAAACCGGCCTCACCTGGAACACCGCACCCGCACTCGGCGCAGCACTGTCCACCGCGCCGCTGTGCCAGGTCGCCGACTGGATCCCGCTCGACGTCACCTCGTTCGTCCAGGTCGAATACGCGGGGGACAAGTCCGCGACCATCGGGCTGTGGCAGTCCGCGGTCGGCCGGGCGACGGTGCTGAACAGTCGCAGCAACGCGACCCGGCCCGCGTTCCTGCAGGTCGTCACCGGCTGAAGGAATCCTCCGCGCTGAATGATCTTCGTGGCGACCGGCGTGGACAGAAGCGATGAGGACGAGTAGGGTAAACGCTTTCTAAGATCGTTTCCCCTGCTTTCCTCATCCTTCTGGGGTTCCTATGAACAAGCGGCCCACCATTCGCGACGTCGCGGCGATGGCCGGGGTGTCGGTGGCGACCGTGTCGCGGGTGCTCTCGGGGGACTACCCCGTCGCCAACGCCACCCGCACCAAGGTCCAGCGCGCCGTGCGGGAGCTGGACTACGTCGTCAACGCCCACGCGCGGGCGCTGTCCGGCTCCACCTCCAACGTCGTGGCCCTGGTCATGTACGACGTGGTCACCCCGTTCTTCGCGTTCATCGCCTCGGGGGTGGAGTACCAGGCCACCGAGTCCGACCGGCTGTGCCTGGTCTGCACCACGCACGGCGACCCGGACCGCGAGCTGGAGATCGTCAAGCTGATGCGTGAGCAGCACGCCGACGCGGTCATCCTGGTCGGCGGCGTGAACATGACCGACGACTACCGCGAACGCATGTACCGCTACGCCAAAGGCCTGGAGGACGCGGGCAGCCGCCTGGTGCTGTGCGGCCGCCCCTCACTCGGCCCCGACTTCCCGGCCATCACCGTCGAGTACGACAACGCCGGCGGCGCCTTCTCGGCCACCAGCCACCTGCTCTCCTCCGGCCACCGCCGGATCGCGATGCTCGGCGGCCCGATCGGCAACACCACCTTCGACGCCCGCCTCGACGGCTACCGCCGCGCCCTGGAGGCGTTCCGGGTGACCGTCGACCCGGCGCTGATCACCCACGGCGACATGAGCCAGGACGCCGGTTTCCGCCAGGTCCAGCGCCTGCTGGCCGAGGGCGTCGAGTTCACCGCCATCTTCGCCGCCAACGACTTCGTCGCCGCCGGGGCGATGCGCGCGCTGCGCGCCGCGGGCAAGTCCGTCCCCGACGACGTCTCCGTCATCGGCTACGACGACACCCCCTTCGCCCCCGAACTCACCCCGGCCTTGACCAGCGTCCACCTCCCGCACGAGGAACTAGGCCGCACCGCCGTCAAACTGGCCCTCCAGCGCGGCGAAGGCTCCACCCGCCAGCACGTCATGCTCGGCACCCACATCGCCATGCGCGACTCCGTCCGCCCCCTCATCTGACCGAGCCGATGGGAAGGGCACCTTCTTAACGCTATGCGTTGTAGAAGGTGCCCTTCCCATCGTTTCGAAGCCGTGAGCAGGCGGGCGGCGAGCCGTTCCGGACGGCCGCGCCCCGGGGCCACTCGCCGGGCGGCACACGGGTGCGGGCCGGTTTCGGATGCATGATCGCCGTTTCGTGTCAGAACCTGCGGTCGGACCTGAGGTTCTGACACGAAACGGCGATCATGGCGGCCAACGGCCAGCGGCCAACGGCCAGCGGTCGGCCCGGTGGCCGGTGGGGGAGGTTACTTCACCGCGCCGGCGGTCAGGCCGGCCTTCCAGTACCGCTGGAGGCTGAAGAAGGCGACGATCAGCGGCAGGATCGCCACCAGCGAGCCGGTCATCAGCAGCGGGTAGAACAGGTCCTGGTCGGCGTTGATCTGCTGGCGCCACATGAACAGGCCCAGGCCCACCGGGTACAGGTGGTGGTCGGACAGCATCAGCAGCGGCATGAAGAACGCGTTCCAGCCGGCGGTGAAACCGAACAGGAACAGCGTCGCGAAGGCCGGGCGCAGCAGCGGGAACGCGATCTGCCAGAAGGTGCGCAGCTCGCCCGCACCGTCGACCCGGGTGGCCTCCAGCAGCTCGTCAGGCACGTACGCCTGGCTGAACACCCGGCCCAGGTACACCCCGAACGGGCTGGCCAGACCGGGCAGGAACACACCCCAGAAGCTGTTCGTCAGGCCCAGGTCCGAGGCCATCAGGTACAGCGGCACCGTGGTGACCGCGGCGGGCACCAGCACACCCAGCAGCACCAACCCGAACCAGCGCTCCTTGCCGGGGAAGCGGAACTTGTCGAACGCGTATCCGGCCATGATCGAGATCATCGAGCTGGCCAGCGCGCCGACCCCGGCGTAGAGGAAGCTGTTGAGCAGCCAGCGCAGGAACAGCCCGTCGCCGAAGGTGAACAGCTCGACCAGGTTCTCCCACAGCCGTACGCGGGCGAACTCGAACCCGCCGGTGGAGTAGAGGTCCGCGTAGCCCTTCGTCGCGGCGATGACCAGCCAGGTCAGCGGCAGGACGGTCCACAGCATGGCGGCCAGCAGCACGCCGTTGACGACGCCCTTGGACAGCAGCGGCGGGGCCGACCGGGTGCTCCGCCGCTCGGCGGGCCCGGCCGCCCGGCCGGACGTGACCGCAGCGTCGGGCCGGGTCAGGGTCTGCGAGGGGCTCACAGCTTCGCGCCCTTCTTCGAGAATCGGGTGACCAGGAACGACGCCACGGCCAGCACCACGGTCAGGATCAGCGAGGCCGCGGCCGCGCCGCCCATGTCGTACGCCTTGGTGAGCTGGTAGATGTACAGGCTCGGGGTCCACGCCTGGTCGATCGTGGTGGCGGCGTCGCGCACGATGAACGGCTCGGTGAACAGCTGCATCGCGCCGATGACGGTGAACAGCACGGCCAGCACCACCGCGCCGCGGATCATCGGGGCCTTGACCGACCACGCGATGCGGATCTGCCCGGCGCCGTCGACAGTGGAAGCCTCGATGACCTCACGCGGCACGGCCTGCAGCGCGGCGAAGAAGATGATCACGTTGTAGCCGGTGTGCATCCAGGTGGTCAGGTTCGCCACCGCGCCGATCGCCCCGGCGTCCGAGCCGAGATTGAACGGGACGCCGACCTGCTCCAGCGCGTCGATGATCGGGGACAGGCCGGGGGTGTAGAGGTACGTCCAGATCATCGCGGCGATCAGGCCGGGCACGATGTTGGGCAGGTAGAGCGCGAGCTGGAAGAAGCGCTTGGCGCGGGCGTACGCCGAATCCAGCAGCAGGGCCAGCAGCAGCGCGATGCCGATCATGATCGGGATGTAGACCAGGCAGTAGAGGCCGACCGTGACGAAGCTGCCGAGGAAGCGGGGGTCGGTCAGCGCCTTGGTGAAGTTGTCGAGGCCGACGAAGACCTGCTCGGGCTCCCCGCCGAGGCCGAGGCCCGACGTCTGCTCGCGGTGCAGGCTCAGCCAGCCGCCGTACCCGATGGGTGCGAGGGTGAAGGCGAAGAACAGCAGGAAGAACGGGGCGGTGAAGAGCGCGGCGACGCCGTACTGGCGGCGGGCCAGGCCGGAGCGGGTGGGGGGCATGAGCGCACCTCCTTTCAGCAGCGAGAGCGGGGCGGGCGCCGCTGCCCGATGACAGCGCCGCCCGCCCCTGCGGTCGTCAGGACGCGTTGATGCCGCGGCCCTTCAGGTCCTCGATCGTCTTGGTCTGCACCGGGGCGTACACGGCCGGGAGCTGCTGCTTGCCCGTCTGCACGAGCTTGAACTGCTCGCCGATGCCGTCGAACACGCCGCGCATGCCCGGACCCCACACCCAGCCGGTCTTGATGGTCGGCAGGGCCGCCTTGGCCACGGCGTAGATGTCCTGGCCGCCGAAGAACTTGGTGTCGAAGTTCTTGGCCGCCACGTCGGCCAGCTCCGGGATGGCGGGCAGCGTCGAGCTGGCGCCGCTGGCCAGGCGGGCCTGGATACCCTCCGGGGTGGTGGTCATCCAGGTGATGAACTTCAGCGCGGCTTCCTTCTTCTTGCTGGTCTTGCTCACGCCGAAGGAGGAACCGCCGACCATCGCCGAGGCCGGGTTCGCGTCCCACGAGGGCAGCGGGGCCGAGGCCCACTTGCCGGACTGGTCGGGCAGGCCCGCCTTGAGGCCGCCCGCGGCCCACGCGCCGCCGAGCTGGGTCCAGACCTGGCCGGCGGCCTTGCGCTTCTGCACTTCCTCAGCCGGGACGTTGGTGACCAGGTCCTTGGTGATCAGGCCCTGCCAGTAGCCGGCGACCTTCTGCGACTCGGGGGAGTCCAGGGTGACCTTCCAGGAGTCGCCCTGGATGCCGAACCACTTCGCGCCGGCCTGCCAGTTCAGCGACACGAAGTTCGCCGAGTCGGTCTGGTTCCAGTCGGTGATGCGCGACTTCGCGTCGGCCTTCTTCACCGCCTCGGCCGCGGCCTGGAACTCGTCCCAGGTCTTCGGCACGGCGATCTTGTGCTGCTCGAAGAGGTCCTTGCGGTAGAACATGACCATCGCGCCCGCGTCCAGCGGCACGGTCCAGGTCTTGCCCCCCAGCGTCACCAGCTCCTGGATCGGGGCCGGGTACTTCGACTTCACCAGGTCGGTGATGTCGCCTGAGATGTCCTGCAGGTTCCCCTGCGCCAGCATGTCCGGGAGCATCGCGTACTCGACCGTGGCCACGTCCGGCGCGTTGCCCGCCTTGACCGCGTTGGTGAGCTTTCCGTAACCCTCGGCGCCGCCCGGGATCTGCTCGAACTTGACCTGCACGTCGGTGTGGGTCTTGTTGAACGCGTCCGTGACCTCCTGCGAGGCGCGCAGCCAGGACCAGAAGGTGATCTCGGTGACGGTGGGCTTGTCGGCGGGGGTGTCGGCGCCCTTGCTGCAGCCGGTCGCGACCAGAGCCATGGCAACCATGGCTCCGGCGAGCGTCGCGGCTGCCTTCATCGATCGGGTCTTCATGACCGCTCCTTTGCGGGGGGAATGGATCGTAGCGGAGGTTTTCGCAGTTCAGAGCCCCGGCCCTGGGGCCCGAGTGTGATGCCGGGGCAGTGGTTCAGATCACCGTCCCTGGCGGAGACCGAAAGTAAACCGTTTTCTACGACGCCGTCAAGTCACCGTTTCCATCTCGTTGTAGAACACGCGGATACCCAGTGTTGACCTCGTAAACGGATGCGGCTACGGTCCTGAATCCGTACAGCAACCGTTTACTAAAGATCGTTGGGGAGAAGCCGTGAGCCAGCCGGACCGCCCTGCCGGGCTCATCGTGATGTCGCCGCCGGCGGCAGGCGCGGTGTTCCCCGGTGATCTGCTGACCCGGCTCGACGGCTCGCTGCGGCTGCTCACGCCCGATCCGGTCGGCGACTTCGCGCTCGCCGCCGGGGTGCTGTCCGAGGTGGAGATCCTGCTGACCGGCTGGGGCTGCCCCCCGCTCGACGCCCACGTGCTCGACGCGATGCCGCGCCTGCGCGCGGTCGTGCACGCCGCGGGCTCGGTGAAGCTGCACGTCGGCCCCGAGGTCTTCGCCCGCGGCATCGCGGTCTCCTCGGCCGCCGACGCCAACGCCGAGCCGGTCGTGGACTTCACCCTCGCCGTGCTGCTGCTGGCGGGCAAGCGCGCCTTCGCCTTCGCCCGCCGGTACGCCGAGGGCCGCCAGCCGACGTTCGCCGTCAACGAGCGCGCGGGCAACGACGGCCGCGTCGTCGGGGTGGTCGGCGCGTCCCGCATCGGCCGCCGCGTCATCGTGCGGCTGCGCGCGGCCGGATTCCGGGTCCTGGTCAGCGACCCGTACCTGGACCCGCTGGACGCCGCCGCGCTGGGCGCGGAGCCGGTCGGGCTCGACGAGCTGTGCCGGCGCAGCGACGTGCTGACCCTGCACGCGCCGGAGCTGCCCGAGACCGTGCACATGATCGACGAGCGGCGGCTGGCCATGCTGCCCGACGGGGCCATCGTCATCAACACGGCGCGCGGGGCGCTCATCGACACCGAGGCGCTCACCCGCGCCTGCGCCGAGGGCCGCATCGACGCCCTGCTCGACGTCACCAGCCCCGAGCCGCTGCCCGCCGGGCACCCGCTGTTCGCCCTGCCCAACGTCTGGATCACCCCGCACCTCGCCGGGGTCCAGGGCACCGAGGCCCGCCGCCTGGGCGCGTACGCGGTGACAGAGGTCGAACACCTCCTCGCCGGCCGCCCCCTGTCCGGCGAAATCCACGCCGACCAACTCGCCGTCCTCGCCTGACCCGCCCTCCGCCCGCGCCCGCGCCCGCCCACCACCTTGCGCAACTCTTAAAGACTTGCGGCCTCAGGAGTGATCCGAGGGCGCAAGTCTTTAAGAGTTGCGGCGGGGGCGGGTGGGTCAGGGGGTGGCGGGGCGGAGGTGGGACAGGAGGAAGGCGATGATCTCGGCTTCGTAGTGGGCGTGGGCGTAGCGGCCGGCGGGGCCGGTGTGGGCGCCGGAGCCGAGTTCGGTGCGCAGGTAGAGGGGGCCGTCGGCGGGGCCGGCGGTGGCGCGCAGGCGGGCCACCCACTTGGCGGGCTCGTGGACCATCACCCGTGGGTCGTGCAGCGCGCCGGTGGCCAGCAGCGCCGGGCGCGGGCCCTGCGGCAGGTGGTTGTACGGGGAGTACGCCCACATCCAGTCGAACTCGTCGGGCTTTCGCGGGTCGCCCCACTCGTCCCACTCGTTGACGGTCAGCGGGATGTCCGGGTCCAGCATCGTCGTGATCACGTCCACGAACGGCACCTCCGCGACGACCGCGGCCCAGCGCCCGGGGCGTTGCGTGTAGACCGCGCCCTGCAGCAGGCCACCGGCCGACAGACCCCGGGTGGCCAGCCGGGACCCGTCGGCGATGCCGTCGGCCAGCCAGTCGGCCACGGCCAGGTGGTCGGTGAAGGTGTTGGCCTTCGCCGCGAGGTGGCCGTCGTGCCACCACCGGCGGCCGTTCTCGCCGCCGCCGCGCGGGTGGGTCAGCGCGTACACCACGCCGCGGTCCAGCAGGCTGGGCAGCACCGGGTCGAACTCCGGGTCCAGCACGGACTCGTAGGCGCCGTAGCCGTAGAGCAGGGCGGGGGCGGTGCCGTCGAGCGGGGTGTCCGCGCGCCAGGCCAGCGTCACCGGCACGGCGGTGCCGTCCGGGGCGGTGGCGTGCCGCCGCGCGGTCCGGTACGCCGCGGCGTCGTAGCCTGGCAGCTCGCGGTGTTTGCGCAGCTCACGTTCGCCGGTGCACAGGTCGACGGAGTGCCAGGACGGCGGTTCGACCAGGGATTCGACGACGACCGTGACGGTGGTGTCGCCGTACTCCACCGGGGTGGCCAGCCGGACGTGTCCGGCATCGATCTCCGCGTCGATCTCGACCACGGCCCCGGTCGCCCGGTCCACGGCACGCAGCAGCGGGAAGCCGTCGCGGCGCAGCTCGACCAGCCAGTGCCGGCGCAGCGCGTGGCAGGCGGTGACCCGCTCGCCCGCACGGGGCGCGAGCAGTTCGGTCCAGTGCTCCGGGCCGGGGGTCTGCACCGGCGCGGACATCACCCGGAACTCGGGCGCGCCGTCGTCGGTGACGATGACCAGCCGCCCGTCGGCGTGGTCGACGCGGTAGTCGACGCCCTTGCGCCGCGGCGCGACGAGCCGCGGCGCGGCCTCCGGGGCGTCGGCGGGGATGAGCCGCCACTCGGCGGTGTCCCGGCTGCGCGCCTCGATCATGATCCACCGCAGGTCCCGGGTGGCCTGCACGGTGAGCTCGAACCGGGCGTCGTCCTCCTGCAAGACCAGCACGTCCGCCTCGGGCGGGGTGCCGAGGACGTGCCGCCAGACCTGGTGGGGGCGGAACAGCTCGTCGTGCACGGTGTAGAAGAACGTGCCCGAGTCCGCGCTCCACGCGCCGGTGTAGTACGTACGCGGCAGCTCCTCCGAAAGGTCAGTC
This sequence comes from Catellatospora vulcania, assembly GCF_009720385.1. Lineage (GTDB taxonomy): Bacteria > Actinomycetota > Actinomycetes > Mycobacteriales > Micromonosporaceae > Catellatospora > Catellatospora vulcania. The sequence goes on from NZ_WARX01000001.1 coordinate 647,370, forward strand.
AACGTCGCCAACTGGAGGAACTTCAATCGATAGACCTCGTCGCCGGTGGTATCCACTGAGTACGCCAGGAGCGTGTTGTCGGGGCTCAGCTCCCGCAACCCGATCTCGGCGAACCCGTCGGGACCCGCCAGCCGGGCCCCGTCGAGCAGCACCCGGTCGGAGTCGCCGTCATGACCAGCTTGTAAGAACTGCTCGTACTCACTTCCCGCAACGGTTCGGGTGTAGTAGAAACGTGAACCATGTCTCCAACTGACTGAGCTATCAGTCGGAAGGAGGCGTCGCTCCACCTCGTGAAAGACCTCGGTCTGGAGGCCCTCCAGCCGGTTCGCGGCGGCATCGTAGTACTCGCGCTCAGCGCGCAGGTAGGCGAGAAACCGCGGGTCGGAGTGGTCGCGCATCCACCCGTAATCGTCGGTCCACCGGCGTCCGTGCAGCTCGCGCTCGCAGGGCTCGCTCGGGGCGACCGGCGGGACGTCGATGTTGTCGAGATCGTGCGGCATGAACGGGCACCCTACCCGCCACGCCCCCGGGCACCAAGGAGAGAACCGATGAGCAGCACCCCTCCTGCTCCAACGTCCTGGTTGACCAATCAGTCAGTGCGCCGGTTGCGCACCGGGGTGGCGCTGGCGGCCGCGGCCGCGCTGGCCGCACTCGGCGCCCTTGCCTCGCCTGCCGCCGCCGACGGGACGCCCACCCCGGGCTCCTCCGCGGAACGCAGCAAGACCAGCTTCGTCATCGGCGTGAAGCAGGACATCGACTCGCTCAACCCGTACGTGGGTGTCGTCGCCAGCGCGTTCGAGACCTACCAGCTGATGTACGACTACCTCACCACCTCCAGCGCCGGCGACTTCTCCCCGCAGGCGTGGCTGGCCGAGAAGTGGGAGACCTCGGCGGACGGCAAGACCTGGACGTTCCACATCCGCAAGGGCGTGAAGTGGTCCGACGGCGTCGACCTGACCGCCAAGGACGTGGTCTACACGTTCCAGCGGGCCAAGGACGACGAGACGGCCAACGGCCAGTACAGCAGCTACGTCGACGGCATCACGAAGATCAGCGCCACCGACGACCACACCGTCGTGATGGTGACCGAGAACCCCAGCCCGATCATGCTGCGGCTCGCCGTGCCGATCCTCCCGGAGCACATCTGGTCGAAGATCAGCGACAAGGACGCCGCCACGTTCGCCAACGACAAGAACGTGGTCGGCTCCGGCCCGTTCGAGCTGGCGGAGGCGAAGAAGGGGCAGTTCTACCGGTTCACGGCCAACAAGCAGCACTTCGCCGGCGCACCGAAGATCGATGAGCTGATCTTCACGGTGTTCGCCGACGACTCGGCGCTGTCCCAGGCGCTGAAGCAGGGCGAGATCGACATGGCCCAGGACCTGCCCGCGGCCATCGCCGACACGCTGGTGAACACCCCTGGCATCACCGTCAACGACGCCAAGTACTACGGCTTCAACGAGATCGGCTACAACCTCGGCGCCGAGACCACCGACGGCAAGGCGATCGGCGACGGCCACCCGGCGCTCAAGGACAAGCAGGTCCGGCTCGCCATCGACCACGCCATCGACCGCAAGACGCTGGTGTCGAAGGTGCTCAGCGGCCACGGCACCACCGCCACCGGGGTCATCCCGCCGATCTACGCCGACATGCACTGGAACCCGGGCTCGGCCGAGCGCGCGTTCGACCTGGCCAAGGCGAACTCGATCCTGGACGCGGCGGGCTACGCCAAGGGGGCCGACGGCATCCGGGCCAAGGACGGCAAGGCGCTGAAGTTCCGCCTGTTCGGCCGGGACAGCTCCGAGTACTCCAAGCAGAGCACCGAGTACGTGCGCTCCTGGCTCAAGGAGATCGGCATCGACGCGGTCGTGTCGATCATGAGTGAGGACAACCTGACCGCGGTGCTCGGCAAGGGCGAGTTCGACCTGTTCGAGTGGGGCTGGGTCGTCGAGCCCGACCCCGACTTCCAGCTCTCCGTGATGACCTGCGACCAGCGGTCGTACGAAGAGGACGGCGAGATCGCCGCGGGCTGGTCGGACAGCTTCTACTGCAACGAGGCGTTCGACAAGCTGTACGCCCAGCAGCAGGCGATGATCGACGCCAAGGCCCGCGCCGAGGTCGTCAAGCAGGCGCAGCAGATCCTGTACGACGACGTCGCCTACTCGCTGACCTACTACTACAACCAGACCGAGGCGTACCGGTCGGACCGGTTCACCGGCTTCGTGCCGCAGCCGTCCAACGGCGGCATCCTCGCCTTCCAGTACGGCACGCACAGCTACCGCAACATCGCTCCGGTCGCCGAGAAGGCGGCCGACGAAGGCTCCGGCTCGGGCGTCGTGCTCTACGTCGTCGGCGGCGTGGTGCTGCTGGTGGTCGTGGCCGGAGTGGTGCTGGTGCTGGTCCGGCGCAAGAGCGCGGACGACCGGGAATGACCGGCCCGTCCAGCGGGGCCGGCGCGGTGACGCGCCGGCCCTCCCGGCTCCCCTCCCCGCTGTTCGTGCTGCGCAAGTGCGGCGCGGCGCTGCTGATGCTGGCCTTCGTCGTGGTGGTCAACTTCTTCCTGTTCCGGGTGCTGCCGGGCGACCCGGCCAAGGTGTTCGCCCCGCGCGGGCGCAACGCCGACCCGGAGGCGCTGCGCGAACTCCGCGAACGGCTCGGCCTCAACGACCACTGGACGGTCGCCTTCGGCAAGTACGTCAAGAGCGTGCTCAGCGGCGACCTCGGCGTCTCGTTCAGCCAGCACGCCAAGGTCACTGACGTGATCATGGACCGGCTCTGGCCGACCGTGCTGCTGTCCGGCACGGCGCTGGTCATCGCCGCGGTGCTCGGGGTGTGGCTGGGCGCGCGGGCCGGCTGGCGGCGGGGCAGCCGCTTCGACAAGCTCAGCTCGAACGCCGCGGTCACCTTCTACTCGATGCCCGAGTGGCTGCTCGGCCTGGTGCTGCTGGTCTTCCTCAACCGGTACGGCATCTTCCCGACCCGGGGCATGAACGACCCCCGCTCGACCCTGCCCGCCTGGCTGGACGTGCTCTGGCACATGGTGCTGCCGGTGACCGTGCTCGCCGTCGTCTACGTCGCCGAGTACTCGCTGATCATGCGGTCGTCGATTCTGGACGAGCGGCGGGCCGACTACCTCACCACCGCGCGGGCCAAGGGGCTGCGCGACGACCTGGTCATGCGCCGCCACGCGATGCCCAACGCGCTGCTGCCGTCGATGACGCTGTTCTTCCTGAGTATGGGCTTCGTGGTGGCGGGCGCGATCACGGTGGAGACGGTGTTCTCCTGGCCGGGCCTGGGCCGGCTCACCTACGACGCGCTGCGCGGTCCGGACATCCCGCTGCTGCAGGGCCTGTTCCTGGTCTTCTCGGCAGGAGTGATCATCATGAACCTCGTCGCCGACCTGCTGATGCCGGTGCTCGACCCCCGGGTGCGTGCCGCATGAGCGCGCTCGCGGCGGCCGCCCCGCGCCGGCGGGCGAGCGCGTGGCGGGCCTTCCTGCGCGACCGGGAGGGTATGTCCGGCCTGATCGTGCTGACCCTGTTCGGCCTGGTGGCGATCTTCGCGTCGCTGCTGGCCGACCCCGCCGGGCTGGAGGTCACCAAGGCCGACGGCCCGCTCGCGGCCGCGCCGTCGTGGGAGTACCCGCTCGGCACCGACCACGCGGGCCGCTCGGTGCTGACCATGGTCATCCACGGCAGCCAGGTGACCCTGCTGGTCGGCCTGGCCGCCACGGTCATCTCGATGCTGCTGGGCACCCTGATCGGCATCACGTCCGGGCACTTCAGCGGCCTGTTCGGCGGCGCGCTGAACAGATTCACCGAGTGGTTCCTGGTCATCCCGTACCTGCCGCTGGCCATCGTGCTGGCGACGGTGTTCCCCGCGGACGTGCCCAAACTGATCGCGGTGATCATCGTGATCGGCGTGACGTCGTGGTCGGGCACGGCGCGGCTGGTCCGGGCGCAGACGATGGCCATCGAGGCCCGCCCCTACCTGGAACGGGCCAAGGCGCTCGGCGGCGGGCACTGGCACCAGATGACCCGGCACGTGCTGCCCAACGTCATGCCGCTGGTGCTGGCCAACACCACGCTGACCGTGTCCATCGCCATCATCGCCGAGACCACGCTGTCGTTCCTCGGCCTGGGCGACCCGCTGCGGGTCTCCTGGGGACGGGTGCTCGACGAGGCGTACGCCCTCGGCGCGATCGATCGCGGCGCCTGGTGGTGGGTGCTCGGCCCCGGCGTCGCCGTGGTGCTGGTGGTCCGCGCCTTCAACATGTGCGGCCGGGCGCTGGAACGCATCCTCGACCCGCGGCTGGAGGGCAGGTCATGAACGGCGAGCAGCGAGACCCGCAAGCGGGAACGGTCGACGGCCCCGGTGCGGCACGGGTTCCGCGCCCGCGGACCGCGGGCGGCACCGGCCTGCTGCAGATCAGAGACCTGCGGGTGTCCTACCGGGACCGGGGCGTGCCGCTTCCTGCCGTGCGCGGGGTGGACCTCACGCTCGCGGCGGGGGAGACGCTCGGGCTGGCCGGGGAGTCCGGCTGCGGCAAGTCGACGCTGGCGGGCGCGCTGCTGCGGCTGCTGCCCGGCAACGCCGAGGTGTCCGGCGAGATCCTGCTCAACGGCAGCGACGTGCTGAAGATGAGCTGGGGACGGCTGCGTGCGGTGCGCTGGAACGAGGCGTCGATCGTGTTCCAGGGGGCGATGCACGCGCTCAACCCGGTGCGCAGCATCGGCCGCCAGATCGCCGAGGCGATCGTGCTGCACGCCCCGAAGTCGTCCGCGGCCACCGCCCGCAAGCAGGTCGGCGAGCTGCTGGAGCAGGTGGGCGTGCCGGCGTGGCGGGCCGAGTCCTACCCGCACGAGCTGTCCGGCGGGCAGAAGCAGCGCGTCATGATCGCGATGGCGCTGGCCTGCTCACCACAGCTGATCATCGCGGACGAGCCGACCACCGCGCTCGACGTGATGGTGCAGGCCCAGGTGCTGACGCTGCTCAAGCAACTGGTCCAGGAGCGGGGCGTCGGCCTGATCCTGATCAGCCACGACCTGTCGGTCCTCGCGTCGACCTGTGACCGCGTCGCCGTGATGTACGCGGGCCGGATCGTCGAGCAGGGGCCGGGGCACCGGCTGTTCGCCGACGCCGCCCACCCGTACGCCCAGGCGCTGGCCGCGGCGTTCCCGGTGATCGGCGACATGGCGTCCCGCCGCGCCCCGCGCGGCCTGCCCGGCGACCCGCCGGACCCGCGCGAGCTGGGCGGCGGCTGCGCCTTCGCGCCCCGCTGCCCGGTCGCCGTGGCGGAGTGCGTCGAGTACGACATCCGGCTGCGCACGGTCGACACCGAGCGCAGCGCCGCCTGTGTGCACGTGGGGGTCCCGGCATGAGCGAGCTTGGCGAGCGAAGCGAGGAGCAGGCATGAGTGTCTCGCTGCATCCGGTGCTGGAGGCGCGGAACCTGCACGTCGGGTTCGGCGGGCGCGGCAAGGGCGTGCCGCCGGTGCGTGCGGTCGACGGGGTCGAGCTGTCCGTCGACCGGGGGCAGATCGTCGCGCTGGCCGGGGAGTCGGGCAGCGGCAAGACGACGCTGGCCCGCACCCTGCTGGGCCTGCAGCGGCCGAACGAGGGCCAGGTGCTGCACCACGGCAGGCCGCTGGACTACAGCAGCCGCGGTCTCAAGGCGCTGCGGCGCAAGGTCCAGCTGGTGCTGCAGGACCCGACCGGCGCGCTCAACCCGCGCCGCACCGTGTACGAGGCCGTGGCCGAAGGGCTGCGTATCCACAAAGTGCCCGGCAACGAGCGGGAGCTGGTCGCCAAGGCGCTGTCGCAGGCCGGGCTGCGGCCGGCCGAGCGCTTCTTCCAGCGGTATCCGCACGAGCTGTCCGGCGGCCAGCGCCAGCGCGTCGTCATCGCGGGTGCGCTGGTGCTGGAACCCGAGCTGATCATCGCCGACGAGCCGGTGGCCTCCCTGGACGCCTCGGTGCGCGGCGAGATCCTCGCGCTGCTGCTGTCGCTGCGCGACGAGCTTGGCCTGTCCGTGCTGGTCGTCACGCACGACCTCGGGCTGGCCTGGAACATCGCCGACCGGCTCGCGGTGATGTACCTCGGCCGCATCGTCGAGGTCGGCCGGACCGAGCAGGTGCTCGCCGCTCCGAAGCACCCGTACACCGCGGCGCTGGTGTCGGTGCTGCCGGAGGCCACCGGCCGTACCCCCGTGATCCTGTCCGGCGAGTCGCCGGACCCGTCGCGGATCCCGGCCGGCTGCCGCTTCCACCCGCGCTGCCCGGCGCTGGCCAGTGGTCTCGCGCAGCGGGCCGGCATCGCCGACCGGTGCGTCGGCGAGACGCTGCCGGTGCTGCCGCTGCACGGCCCGCACGCCGCCGCCTGCCTGCTGTCAGGCCACATCGGCGACGGCATCGCCGGTGCGGCCGGCGGCTCGCCGACCGGTCTGCTGTCGGCCTGACCAGCGGTCCCGCTGGGCTACCGCATGGTGCGGGACGGTGATGATCGCTGTTTCGTGTCGAAAAGTGTGGTGGCACCTCACTTCTGTGCACGAAACAGCGATCATCACCGTCGGCGTACGGGAGGCGAGGCTGCCGCCGGATAACCGGGAGACGCTGCCGGGGTGGTGCCATAGGGTCGGGTTTCGGCGCGGTGCGGTCGGGGGGCGCAGATGGGCGGTCATCAGGTTCGGGCGGCGGTGGTAGCTGAGTTGCCGCTGCTGGTGGCGGTGGAGCTGGCCGCAGACCGGGTGTTCGACGGCACCGGCATGGGTCCGCTGCCGCCGCCGGGCAGTGTCGAGGAGCTGGCCGCCGCGGAGTGCGTGCTCGTCGTCGGGGATCCGCCGGTGGGGTTCGCCCGGCTGGGCCGCGTCGACGGGCAGGCGCATCTGGAGCAGCTGTCGGTCCATCCCGATCACGGCGGCCGGGGTGTCGGCACCGCGCTGCTGGCAGCAGCCTGCGACTGGGCGGCGCGGTCGGGCTACCGGGCCGTCACACTGACCACGTTCGCCGACATCGCCTGGAACGGCCCGTTCTATGCGGGTCGGGGCTTCACTCCGGTCACCGATCTCAGCCCCGGCCTGCGCGCGATCCGCCACCACGAGGCGGCGATCGGCTTGGACGATCTCGGCCCCCGGATCGTCATGCGCAGGATGCTGTGAAGCCCCTGGCGCTCATCGACGTCGACGGCGTGCTCAACCCGCACGGCACGGCTGCCTGCCCGCCCGGCTACACCGAGTACGAGCTGTTCCCCGGCGAGCTGGTGCGGGTGTGCCGTGCGCACGGCCCGCTGCTGCTGCGGCTGGCCGCGACGCACACCCTGGTCTGGGCCGCGTACTGGGAGCACGAAGCGAACCGGCGGCCACCTCGCCCAGGCGCTGGAGCCGTGAACCCGCCGACGGGGCGGCGGGCCCGCAAAGCGCTCAGGCGGTCAGCGCGATCAGGAGGGCGATGCCGCCCACCGCGGCGATCGGCACACCCGCCACCCAGCCGATGACCAGTCCGACACCGTTTGACCCGTCGCGGCGTACGGTACGGGCGATGCCCAGCGCGACGACCACGGCGGCGAGCAGCAATTGCGCGGCGATGCCGCTGACGACGTACACCGTGCCCGGTTCGTCGGCCAGGGTTGCCGGGAGCAGCGGCAGCGCGACGGCCAGGCCATGCCCGGCCAGCGCGGTCCCGATGCCGGAGCGCACCCGCCGTACCCGTCGCGGGCGGCGGTCTTCGGCGGGCGGTGCGGTGGGGTGGTTCCGGCTTTCGAACTCGGCGACGGCGGCGAGCGGTCGGGTCGGCAGCAGGGGCGCCCGGTAGGGGTTGGCGGTCACCTGTCCATTGCACCAACCCGGCGGCCGGATCGCGCCTGGCTGCACGATGTCTTCACAGCATCCGCACGTACCCGCGGCGCGGCGGGCGCGCATCCGTGGTGCATCCGTCTGGCCTGTGGAAAAGCGTGACCGGCGTTAAGAAGGGCACCTTCTACAACGCGGAGCGTTGAGAAGGTGCCCTTCCTTTGACCTCAGATGTCGGCGAGGAGGAGTTCGGCGATCTGGATGGCGTTGAGGGCGGCGCCCTTGCGCAGGTTGTCGCTGGAGCAGAACAGCGCCAGCCCGTTGGGGGCCGTCTCGTCGCGGCGGATGCGGCCGACGTAGGTCGGGTCCTGGCCGGCGGCCTGCAGCGGGGTGGGCACCTCGGCCAGGATCACGCCGGGGGCGTGGGCCAGCAGCTCGCGGGCGCGCTCGGGGCTGAGCGGGTTGGCGAAGCGGGCGTTGAGCTGCAGCGAGTGTCCGGTGAAGACGGGCACGCGCACGCAGGTGCCGGAGACCGGCAGGCCCGGGATGCCGAGGATCTTGCGGGTCTCGTTGCGGAGCTTCTGCTCCTCGTCGGTCTCGTTGGTGCCGTCGGCGACCACGGACCCGGCGAGCGGGAGCACGTTGAAGGCGATCGGGTGCGCATACACCTTCGGCGCCGGGTAGTCGACGGCGCGGCCGTCGTGCGCCAGTGCGCGGGCCTCGCCGACCACGGCGCTGGCCTGCTCGTGCAGCTCGTCGACGCCGGTCAGGCCGGTGCCGGAGACGGCCTGGTAGGTGCTGGCGATCAGGCCGGTCAGCGTCGCCTCGTCGTGCAGCGGGCGCAGCACCGGCATCGCGGCCATGGTGGTGCAGTTCGGGTTGGCGATGATGCCCTTGGGCCGCACCTTGGCCGCCTGCGGGTTGACCTCGGCGACGACCAGTGGCACGTCCGGGTCCAGCCGCCAGCCGGAGGAGTTGTCGATGACGACGGCCCCGGCCGCGGCGACCTTCGGCGCGAGCGCCAGCGAGGTCGTCTTGCCGGCCGAGAACAGCACGATGTCGAGCCCCGCGTAGTCGGCGGTGGCCGCGTCCTCGACGGTGACCTCGCCGTCGCCCCAGGCCAGGGTGCGCCCGGCGGAACGGGACGAGGCGAACAGCCGCAGCTCGTCGACGGGGAACTTGCGCTCCGCGAGCACCCGGCGCATGACGCCGCCGACCTGGCCCGTGGCTCCGACAATGCCGATTCTCATACGCACAGGTTACTCAATCGGTTGATCTACCAGGGCCGCCGTCCCGTCATCCGGGCTGTGCCAACCCGTGACGAGCGGCACGTCAGGCGCGATTCGCGCCCGGCCGCGGGTGTGGTCGCGGCCGGGCGCGAAGTCAGCCGCGGCCCATGGTGACGCCGACCGCGCCGCCGACGACGCCGAGGGCTGCGGTCAGGCGGCGCCACATGTCGCGCTCGCCGAGGAACCGCGCGCCGAGGAACACCACCAGCAGCACGCTCACCTCGCGCAGCGGCGCGACCACGGTCACCGGGGCCATCGTCATCGCGGTCAGCGCCAGCATGTACGCCCCCGGCGAGCAGATCGCGGTGCCGAACACCTCGCGGCGGTGCTCGCGCCACACCTGCTTCGCCCTGGCCCGGTGCCGGAACAGCCACGGAGCCAGCATCAGCGCCCGGCCGGTGTCACCGGCCCAGTTGACCAGGATCGGGGACAGGGCGGCGACCGCGACCGCGTTGCGGTCCCACAGGGTGTACGCGGCGATGAACACGCCCGTCGCGAGCGCGTAAAGGATGGGGGCCTTGCGTTTGAGCGCGTCGGGGGAGGGCTTGCCGATCAGGGCGACGCTGACCGACAGGGCCAGCGTGCCGGCCCAGCCGAGCAGGCCGGGGTCCTCGCCGAAGAACGGCACCGCCACGATGCAGATCAGCACCGGGCCGAGCCCCCGGGCGACGGGGTAGACGACCGACAGGTCGCCGACCGCGTAGCCGCGCTGGAGCAGCAGGTAGTAGCCGGTGTGCAGCAGCGCCGCCCCGCCGAGCAGCACCAGGCTGCCCCAGCCGAGCGCCTCCCAGCCGGTGACCAGCGCCCAGACGCCGAACGGCGCCCAGATCAGCGCGGCGACCACGGACCAGACTGCGACGAAGGCGGTGCCCGCCGCAGCGGCCCGTTTGGACAGCAGGTTCCAGGTCGCGTGGCAGACCACCGACGCGGCGACCAGAGCGAACGCGGTGAGTGACATGTCAGGCCGCCGCAGCGGACTCGAAGTCGTCCGCCGCCTCGGCGGACGGCGCGGTCGGCTCGGCTAGACCGTGGTCGGCGGACGGCGCGGTCGGCTCGGCTCGATCGTGCTCGGCGGACGGCGCGGTTTCGGCGGCCGGTCCCTGGCCCGCGGTCGGTCGGGTGGTCGCGCGCTCGGGGACCAGTGAGGTTCCGGCGAGGTGGCTCTCCCCGATCAGCGGTTGGCCGAGCACGGCCAGCACGGTCGGGGCGACCGAGACGTGGCTGACGTCGGCGGGCGGGTTCGTGCCGACGCCCGCCCCGCACGCGGCCAGCCAGGCCGTGCGCTCCCAGCGGCTGCGGCCGCCGTGGCCGCCCTCGTCGCGGTGCCCGTGGTCCGTGACGACGAGGACCGTCCAGCTCTCCTGGGCGTACCGGGGGCGGGCGCGGACGGCGTCGAGAACCTGGCCGAGTCGGCGGTCGGCGCGCTCGATCGCGGCCGTGTACTCCGCTCCCGTGCCCAGCTCGTGCGCCACCTCGTCGGGCTCGCCCAGGTAGACGAAGGAGGCGTGGAACGCCCCCTGGCCCAGGGCGTGCACGGCGGCGTCGGCGACGTGCTGGTCGGCGACGTCGTGGCCGAGCGTGTGCCCGTCGGCGAAGGTGAGCAGGCTGGGCGAGGTGAACATCGGGCCGCCGTACGCGGTGGTGACCAGCGGGGCCCAGCTCGCCCCCACGAACGTGGTGAAGCCGCGGCGCTTGGCAGTGGTGAACACGTCGGGGAACGCGTCCAGGCGGTGGCCGGAGAACACGTTGCCGTAGATGCCGTGCGTCCGCGGCCACAGCCCGGTCGCCACCGACGCCCACGTCGGCCCGGACAGCGTCGGCGCGTCGGTGCTCAGCTCGAACTCGGCCAGCCACCCTTCGCGCTCGATCGCGTCCAGGTGCGGTGTGCGCGCCGCGCGGACGGTGTCCAGCCGGACCCCGTCGATGCCGACGACGAGGATGTGTGCGCTCATGCGGTGACTCCAGGGTGTTCGGGGCATGGTCGTGGCACCTGCCCGCCGCGGGTGGGCGGGCAGGTGGGTCAGGGCCGTCAGGGCCGTCTGGGCAGGATCAGGCGACGCGCAGCCAGACGGCGCTGTCCGGGGCGACCTTCAGGTCCTCCAGCGGGTCGCTGGTGAGCAGCAGGTACTCGTACGGCGGCAGGTCGGCGGGGGCGCCGCTCAGGTTGACCAGGCAGGCGAAGCCGTCGCCGCGCTGGAAGTGCAGCACGCCGTCGGGGGCGGGCAGCCACTGCATCGGGCCGTCGCCGAGGTCCGGCTCGGTGCGGCGCAGGTGCAGGGCGCGGCGGTACAGCTCCAGCATCGAGCGCCGGTCCCCGGTCTGTGCCGCGGCCGACAGCCTGGCCCAGCTCGCGGGCTGTGGCAGCCATGGATCGGCGGCCGCGCCGTCCGGGCTGAAGCCGTACGGCTTGGCGTCGCCCGACCAGGGCAGCGGCACCCGGCAGCCGTCGCGGCCGCGGTCGGTGTGCCCGGAGCGCAGCCAGCGCGGGTCCTGCAGCAGCTCGGCCGGGATGTCCTCGACCTCGGGCAGCCCCAGCTCCTCGCCCTGGTAGACGTAGGCCGACCCGGGCAGGGCCAGGGTGAGCAGCGCGGCGGCGCGGGCGCGCCGGGTGCCGAGCACGAGGTCGCTGGGCTCGACGTGCTTGGCGTCCTCGAATGAGTGGGCGGTGTGCGCCCGCCCGTAGCGGGTGGCGTGGCGGACCACGTCGTGGTTGGACAGCACCCAGGTCGCGGGCGCGCCGACCATGGCGTGGGTGGCCAGCGTCGTGTCGATGACGTCACGGAACGCCGCCGCGTCCCAGGGGCAGGACAGGAACGGGAAGTTGAAGCCGGTGTGCAGCTCGTCCGGGCGCAGGTAGCGGGTGAACCGGTCGGGGTCGTCGTCCCACAGCTCGCCGACGAACACCCCGCGCTGCGGGTACGAGTCGGCGATCTTGCGCCATTCGCGGTAGATCTCGTGCACGCCCTCCTGGTCGCGCCAGGGGCGGATCACGTCCGGGCGCAGCGTCGCCAGGTCCGGCAGCGCCGGGTCCTTGACCAGGTGGTCGGCGACGTCGATGCGGAACCCGTCGACCCCGCGGTCCAGCCAGAACCGCAGCGTGGCCTGGAAGTCCTCGGGCACGGCCGGGTTGTCCCAGTTCCAGTCGGGCTGCTCGGGGGCGAACATGTGCAGGTACCACTCGCCGTCGGGGACCCGGGTCCAGGCCGGGCCGCCGAAGTGCGAGCCCCAGTCGGTGGGCGGCAGCTCGCCGTTTTCGCCGCGGCCGGGGCGGAACCAGAACAGCTCCCGCTCCGGTGAGCCGGGGCCGGCCGCGAGCGCGGCCTGAAACGCCGGGTGCCGGTCGGAGCAGTGGTTGGGCACCACGTCGACGATCACCCGCAGGTGGTGCTGGTGCGCCTCGGTGATGAACAGCTCGGCCTCGGCGAGGGTGCCGAAGACCGGATCGATGTCGCGGTAGTCGGCCACGTCGTAGCCGGCGTCGGCCATCGGGGAGACGTACCAGGGGCTCAGCCAGACCGCGTCGACGCCCAGGTCGCGCAGGTAGGGCAGGCGCTCGCGCAGGCCGGCGAGGTCGCCGACGCCGTCGCCGTTCCCGTCGGCGAAGCTGCGCGGGTAGACCTGGTAGATGACGGCGTCGCGCCACCAGGGGTGTTCGTGCCGTGGGGACATGTCCGCCTCCGTGGGCGAGTGGGGTTCGTGGCCCGATAGTAACAAGATGGAAAACGCTTTCCATCGCGGTCGCTCACCCTACCGGGGCGCTTCACTCACGGTCAACGGCCCGGACACGGTCGATGATCCGTTTTTGTGGACGCTGGGTGTCGCCAGAGCAGCGTCCAGCGTCCACAAAAACGGATCATCGCCTCCGGTGGGACGGCGCGCGGCTGTCGTCGCAACCGTCGGCCTTGCCAGGCCGGCTCGATCACCCGACCTGCCTGGCAGATGTGCGTATCCTGGTCGCGCTTTCGCACATGTGCCTGGCAAATCGGGTGGCCTTGGCAGGGCCGGGCCGGGCCGGGTCCGGTCGGGCCCAGGTCGCTTACGAGTGGAGGGCGAGCAGGGCGGCGACGCGGTCGACCGGGAGGCCTTCGGATGAGTTGCCGCTACGGCCGACCACGGTCGGGGCGTTGAGCAGGCTGTTGAGCACGCTCTCCTCGGCTGCCTCGACCACTGCGGCGAAGAACGGGTCCAGCTGGCGGCCCTGCAGCGCGGTGACCGGCGAGACGGTGCCGCGCGGGGCGCGCAGGCCGGTGGCCAGGGCCAGGAAGATCTCGCCGCTGGCGTGGTGCGCGGTCGAGCCGGTGCGGGCCAGCCCCAGCCCGGCGCGGCGGGCCAGCCGCCGGCAGCCCGCGGGATCGATCGGCGCGTCGGTGATCACGATGACGATGCAGGAGCCCGCCGGTGGCGCGGTCGGCGCGGGCGCGGGCGGCAGCAGCTGTCCCACCGGGACCCCGGCCACCGTCAACCGGCCGCGCTCGCCGAAGTTCGTCATGACCAGCACGCCCAGGGTGTGGCCCGAGGGCAGCACGCGCGACGCGGTGCCGATGCCGCCCTTGAAACCCAGGCAGCTCATGCCGGTCCCGGAGCCGACCGCCCCCTCGGCGGGCGGCGTGACAGGGCGTCCCGCCGCACGGTCGGCGGCGGCCGTGGCGGCGCTGCTGCGCGCGGCGTCCAGCGCGGCGGCGACGTCGTCGCGGGTCACCTGCATGCGGCGGGACTCGGACAGGAAGCTGTCGTCGCACTCGGCCACCACCGGGATGACCACGTCGTCGTCGCCGATGCCGGGCTCGGACTCCATCAGCAGCTCGCAGGCGGCGTCGTACACCCGGCCCAGCTGCATCGTCGAGGTCAGGAAGATCGGCGTCTCGGCCAGGCCCCACTCCTGCGCGGACATGAAGCCCGTGCACTCGCCGGCCCCGTTGAGGATCGCGCCGCCCGCGGGGATCGGCTCGCGGAACGCGTTGCCGCCCGGGTCGATGACGGTCACCCCGGTGCGGGCGACCCCGCGTCCGGCCGGCGGCGGGTCCTCGTCGCGCCATACGGTGGCATGGCCGACGCCCACGCCGGGCACGTCGAGGATGGAGCGGCTGGGTCCGCTGGGCAGCTCACCGATGGTGATGCCGAGTTCGGTCACGCGAGGCATGGGCGCAGCCTAACTGAGTCTCGACTCAGTAACGATCCCCGTCGGCGGCCGTCTGTGCTGGCATCATGCCGGGATGGCGAAGCTGGACCTGCCCGTGGTGTGGAGCGACGACGTGCTGCGGCACGTGCCGGAGGCCGAGATCTGGATCGGCGTGCGCACGCCCGGCACGGAGCTGCCCGAGCGGGCCACCGTGCTGCGCTCGGCGCTGGTGCGCGCCGGAGCCCGGCTGGTCGAGGCACGTCCGCTGGGCGACGAGCTGCTCGCGCAGGCGCACACCCCCGAACTGCTGGCGCACCTCGAAGGCGTGTACGGCCAGTGGGTCGACGGCGGCTACCTGGAGTACCAGGACCGGGTGGTGCCGTACGTCTTCCCGACTCCGGCGATGCTGGAAGGGCTGCCGGTGCGGCGGCCGACGGCGACGCACGCGCGGGCCGGGCAGTTCTGCTACGACACGATGACGCTGGTCGGGCCGGGCACCTGGCCCGCGGCGCGGGCTGCCGCGCACGCGGCCGCGACCGCGGCGGACCTGGTCGCCGCGGGGGAGCGGGCGGCGTACGCCATCTGCCGCCCGCCCGGCCACCACGCGACCCGCAGCGGGTTCGGGGGCTCGTGCTACCTCAACAACGCCGCCGTCGCGGTGCTCGCGCTGCAGCGGGCCGGCGTGGCCCGGGTCGCCGTGGTCGATGTGGACGCCCACCACGGCAACGGCACCCAGTCGATCTTCTATGACCGTGCCGACGTGCTCTACGCCTCGGTGCACGTGGACCCGGGCGAGGGCTGGTTCCCGCACTACGCGGGCTTCGCCGACGAGACCGGCACCGGTGCGGGCGAGGGCGCGAACCGCAACGTGCCGCTGGCGCCGGGCACCGGCGACGAGGGCTGGCTCGCCGGGGTGCGCCGGCTGGTCGAGTTCATCGGCGACCGGGCCGACGCGGTGGTGCTCTCCCTCGGCGTCGACGCCGCCAGGGACGACCCGGAGAGCCCGCTCCAGGTCACCGAGGACGGCTACGGCCGCACCGGCGAGCTGGTCCGCGAGCTGGGCCTGCCCGTCGTCGCCGTGCACGAGGGCGGCTACCACCTGCCCACCCTCGGCCCGCTCACGGTGGCCGCCCTGGCGGGCATCACCGGAACCCGCTAATCTCACCTGCGGTAAGCGCTTTCCGTGCTGGGAGAGGTGGCGGGTCCGGGTGGAGTTCACGGTGTCGGGTCGGGTGGTCGCGGAGTACCACTCGGGCCAGGGGATCGAGGCGACGCTGGGGCCGCGGCCGCACCTGCATCCGATCCGGACGCTCGCCGGGACGGTGGTCACCGACACGCTGCCCGCCGACCACCGGTGGCACCTGGGGCTGTCGCTGGCCATGCAGGACGTCAACCGCAACAACCTCTGGGGCGGGCGTACGTACGTGCGGGACCAGGGGTACACCTGGCTCGACGACCACGGGTCGATCACCGGTGAAGGCTTCGACGAGGTGCGGCCGGACGGGTTCGCCCAGCGGCTGGCCTGGCGCGGAGCGGACGGCAAGGCGCTGCTGTCGGAACGGCGGACCATGGCCGCTGCCGTGCTCGACGAGCGGTCGTGGGTGCTGGAGCTCGGTTGGGCGCTGACCGCGGAGGAGACCGTGACGCTGGGCAGCCCGGCGACGAACGGGCGGCCGGGCGGAGCGGGGTACGGCGGGTGCTTCTGGCGGGTCGCGCCGGGGGCGAACCTGGCGCTGACCGCGGGGGAGCTGACCGGCGAGGAGCAGGTCAACGGGAGCGCGGAGCCGGAGCTGGTGTGGCGGGGCGAGTCCGGCGGGGCGGCGTACACCCTGCGGTTCTCGGGGCTGGGCGACGGCGACCGGTGGTTCGTGCGGACCAGCGAGGGTGCGACGGGGTATCCGGGGGTCTGCGCCGCGTGGGCCTATACGCAGACCCGGACCATCGAGGCGGGCCAGACCCGCACCGGCGGGCTCCGCGTAGTAATCAGCGACTGACCCGAACCCGACACCCGACACCCGACACCCGACACCACTCGCGCTCACCGCGACGCCGGTCTGCAGTTTCGGGGAAACTGCGCCTATGAGCGCGCCTTTTCGTGCACTTTCCCCGAAACTGCCGCAGCGCGGCAGGGCGCGGCAGGGCGCGGCAGGGCGCGGCAGGGCGTGGCCTGCGGGGCGGGGTGAGGTTGGTGAGGGCAGGTCAGGCTAGGGCGGAGGGGTCCAGGCCGACTTCGCGAGCGGCGACCATGCGCATCCATTCGAAGGCCTGTTTGCGGGAGATGGCCTTCTCGTGGACGGTGAGCTGGACGGCGAGGCCGTCGATGATGGCGTTGATGCGCCACGCCGCGCCGGCCGGGTCGTCGCAGGTGAACGAGCCGTCGGCGACCCCGTTGGCGATGACCTCGGTGAGGCCCTCCTTCCAGCGCAGGTCCATGCGGCGCGACACCTTCTCCAGCTCCGGCGTGCGCAGCGCCTCCGACCAGCCGTCGATCCACATCATCCAGGACTTGGACCGGCCGGTCGGCGCGAGCAGCTTCACCAGCTTCTTCAGCTTCTCCACGGACGACGCGTTGGAGTCGATCACCGCGTGCAGCCGGGCCATGTCCTGCTCGGCGGCGTACGCGAAAGCCTGCGCGAGCAGCGCGTCCTTGCTGGTGAAGTGGTAGAAGACCAGGGCCTGGCTGACCCCGGCGGCCTTGGCGACATCGGCGGTGCGGGTGTTGGCGAAGCCACGCTCGACGATCACGTCCACTGCGGTGCGCAGCAGCGAGTCCAGGCGCACTTCAGCAGTTCGTCGAGCCACCGCTGAACCCTAACGCACGCCCGTCCATGCCTCACCATCCACCAACTCGCCGACCAGCCCCCCGCCCGGCCGCCCGCGACGGCGTCGCAACTCTTGAAGACCTGCGGCTTTCGAGGCGGGACGAGGCCGCAGGTCTTTAAGAGTTGCGCCGGGGGAGGGCGGCGGCGGGCGGGGCGGGTCAGTGGGCGGGGGCTGGGGCCGGGAGGGCGGCGGGGTCGGGGTTGGCGTCGGCGTCGGCGGCGATGCGGCGGCTGGCGGCCACGGCCAGCAGGGCGCCGGTGGCGACCATCGCGGTGGCGATCAGGATGACGACACTGAGGCTGGTGCCCTGGTTGATGATCAGGCCGGAGATCGAGGAGCCGGCGGCGAAGCCGACGTAGATGCCGGTGCCGACCCAGGTGAAGGCCTCGGTGCTGCGCCCGGCCGGGGCGATCCGGGTGACCAGCGCGCACTCGACCGCGGTGGTCGGGGAGATGACCATGCCGCCCAGGAACAGGATCAGCGCCAGGCTGGGCAGGCCGAAGGCCAGCAGCATCGCGCCGAAACCGACCGTGTTCAGGCACAGCAGCAGCGCGAACAGCTTCGGCTGGCTGAGCTTCGGGTTCATGCCGGAGAACCAGACGCCGCCGACGATGGAGCCCGCGCTCCAGGCGGCCACCACCGCGCCCGCGGCCTGCGGCGCGCCCAGGTCGGCGGCGTACTTCGGGATCGCCACCTCCATCACGCCGTACGCGGCGGCCTCCAGCGCGCCGACGACCAGCACGACGACCATGCTCAGCCGCATCAGCCGGTTGGCCCGCAGCGCCCGCTTCAGGGCGGCCGCGCTCGTCGTGACGCCGTCCGAGACGGTTGCCGCGCGGGCCAGCGCGGCGGTGCGCACCTCGCGATAGCGGGAGGTCAAACCAGGCGCGGCGGCCAGGCCGAGTGAACCGGCGGTGGCCAGCAGCGCGGTGACGATCACCGCGACGTACGGGTTGGTGGCCGCGGTGACCAGCGCGATCAGCACCGGGCCGAGCACGTAGGTGAGCTCGACGGTGATGGCGTCGAAGGCGTACGCCGTCTGCACGTGTGCCGGGGCCAGGCCGGGCAGCACGACCCGGGTGACCGCGCCGACGGGCGGGTTCGCGGCTCCGGCCAGCGCGGCCAGGCCGATGATCAGCGCCACCGGCTGGCGCGTCCACAGCGCGGCGACCATGCCGGACAGCAGCAGCGCGTAGACCACGCCGGTGACGCGCAGCACCGCGACGGCGTGCCCGCGGTCGCACAGCCGCCCCAGCCAGGGCGAGGTGAACGCGGTGATCGCCGAGTGCGCGCCGGTGGCGATGCCGGCCACGGCGTACGAGCCGGTGCCGTGCTGGACGGCGAGGATGAACACGAGGGTCGCCATGCCGTAGGGCAGGCGGCCGATCAGGGACGGCAGCGCCACCCGGGCGACACCCGGGCTGGCGATGAGGGCACGGTAACGGCGGGCAGCGGTGACGACCGCGAGGCCGGACATGGAAAGGTCTCCCGAGGAGGAAGTAAAGGAACGTCGACGTCGGCGCGGTGCGGACGTCAAGCGAAGCGGCGGGCCGCCTGGTGGTTCCAGCAGCGCTTGCTCACGACGGCGTCGCCGTCGTACGCCCGCAGCGTGATCGCGACCGTCAGCCGGTCGGCGTCGGCGGTCAGCTCGACCGCGCATTCGGTGCTCACGCTGGTCTCGCCCCAGGTGAGCGTGAACCGGGCGGTCGACGTCGACGTCTGCCGCCAGGTGCGCCGGTCGACGGTGACCGACCCGGTGTACCGGTCGGTGCAGGCGCCGTCGGTGATGTCCCAGGTGGAACCGTGCTCTACGGTCGCCGTGGTGACGCGGTCGACCACGTCGTCGCTGATGCGCCAGCCCGCCGGGTCGCCCTCGACCGCGCGCTGCCCCTGGTCGTAGCGGGGGGCGGGATCGGTGGCGTGCGGCGGGGGCAGCGAGATCGCGCTGGCGTCGCCGTCGACGGTGAGCGTCACCGGCCGCGGTGGCGCGATGGTGTTGGGCCAGTCCACCCCGGCGACGGACAGCCGTAGCCGCCGTCCGGGCAGCACGCTGTAGGCGCAGGTCTCCAGCTCGACCTCGGCGTCGACGAACTCGCCGGGCACGAGCGGCACCGGATCGGTGTGCCCGTCGCGGTGGGTCAGGTTGAGGAAGCCGCGCGTGATGAGCGTCGAGGCGCCGTCGTCGGCGACGTCGCACAGCTTCACCGACACGCTCGCCACGGTCTGGTCCGCGGCGATCCGCAGGTCCACGCGGCCAGGGCCGATGAGCGTCAACGGCGCGTCGTCGACGGGGAAGTCCCAGGTCAGTGAAGCAGCGTCGTCGAAGCGCTGGTCGGTGGGCTGGCCCCAGGGCAGCCGCCCGGCACAGCTGTTCCACGCGGCGGTGCCGGTGTCGGGGCGCACCGCGAGCACCCGGGTGCCGCCGCCGATCGCCCAGGACCGCGGGCAGCGCCAGGTCGTGTTCGGCCAGTCCGGCATGCTGCGCCAGGACCCGGCGACCCGCGCCGCGTCCGGCTCCGGGGTGCCGCCGGATTCGCGCAGGAAGAAGGTGTACGGCGGCTCCGCGTCCACGCCGTTGTCGACGCCACGCAGCCAGCGGTCGAACCAGCGCGCCAGCTCGGCGGCGAGGTCGACGTGCGGGCCGGGCAGCGCGGACTCGGCGGACATGTGGCTCCACGGCCCGGCCAGCAGCCGCGCGGGGGTGCCCGCGTCGCGCAGGAACGCCACGGTGCGGAAGCTGGTGTTGCGGTAGCCGTCGGCCCAGCCCGCGATGATCATCGTGGGCACGCTGATGCGCTCGTAGCCGAGGTGGTAGCGGCCCTCCGGGTCCGGCAGCGACGGGTCGCGCAGCGAGCCGTGCCGCCAGTACGGGCCGTCGGCGGGCTCGTCGAGCCAGCGCAGCAGCCACGGCTCGGTGCGGTCGAGCCGGTCGCGCCAGCGCTCGCGCCAGTCCGGCCCCGCGATCGACGGCACCGGCGGCAGCGCGTTCATCGCGATCATGTACGTCGGATAGTCGACGACGTCGAGCAGCCGCAGTGAGCCGCCCATGTAGTGCACGTCGTCGGTGTACCGGTCGTCGGTCGCGTAGATCGGCGCGATCGCCTTCAGTGCCGGGGGGCGGCGCATGGCGACCTGGATCGCGTTGAACCCGGAGTAGGACGTGCCGTACATGCCGACGCGGCCGTCGCACCAGGACTGGTCCGCCAGCCAGGCGATGACGGCGACCAGGTCGTCCTGCTCGCGTGACGGGTACTCGTCGACGGCGACGCCCTCGCTGGAGCCGGTGCCGCGCAGGTCGACGCGGCAGACGGCGTACGAGAACTCGTCGCGCAGGCGCTCGTACTCCTCGGTGTACGAGGAGGTGATGTCGTCCTTGCGGTAGGGCAGCGCCTCCAGCAGGCAGGGCTGCGGGGTGTCCCCGGCGGGCAGGTGCACGGTGGCGGACAGCCGGACGCCGTCGTCCATGGTGATCCAGACCTGCTCGCTGCGCCCAACGGCCCGCGTGGCCATGGTGACACCCCTCCCGGTTTCCCCAGCAAGGCTACTGGCTGACTGAGTCATCAGTCAACAAAGCCCGCATGAACCGCAGGGGTCTCCCAGGTCACAGGAGATCTCAGTTCTGGTCAGGAGTGTGCAGCAGTGCCTTGATGCCGGCCAGGAACGTGTCCGGATCGGGCTGTCCCAGCAGCACCCGCTGCAGCGCGTACCCGGGCACCATGCTGAACAGCACCGCGCCGACGGCCTCGGGGTCGGCGTCGGCCGGCAGCCGGCCGGCGGCCTGCTGGGCGCGGGCGATCTCGTCGAAGTGGGCGCGGACCCGGCCGTAGATGCCGCGGACGAACTCGGCCAGCTGCGGATTGCGCAGCGACTCCGCCCAGACCTGTAGGGCCATCGGGAACGCCCCGTCCGGGCCGAACTGGGGGTCGACGGTGTGCAGCAGGCGGCGCATGACCTCGTCGATCGGCGGCGGCGGGTCCAGGTCGCGGACCTCGTCGAGCAGGGTGCTGACCCGGCCGATCACCTCCTCGGCGATGGCCGTGACGAGTTCCTCCTTGCTCTTGAAGTAGCGGTAGAACGCACCGACCGACAACCCGGCTTCGGAGATCACGTCCTGCATCGAGGTGGCGTGGAAGCCGTTGCGGGCGAAGCAGGTGCGCGCGGCGTCGAGGATCTGCTGGCGGCGGGCGGCGAGGTGGGCTTCGGAGACGCGTGGCATGGGTCTCATCGTAAAACGAACGATCGTTCTTGACAGCCGGCGGTCGGTGGGCGCATCGTCTCGCTAAGAGAACGAACATTCGTTTTAAGGAGACTTCCCATGCGCCGCACCCCGCCCCCGGCGGCCCTGGCGGTGGGCATCGCCGCCGCGGTGATGACCCTGCAGGCACTGCTGCTGCCCCTGTTCGCCGGTCCCGCCGCCAACGTGGCACCGCGTGACCTGCCCGTGGTCGTCGCCGGCCCGGACCCGGCAGTCGAGGCCTTCACCTCCAAGATCGAGTCGATGAGCCCTGGTGCGTTCGAGGTCACCGCGGTCGCCGACGCCGCCGCGGCCGATGCCGCCGTGCTCGACCGCGAGGCGTACGCCGCCTTCGTGCTCAGCCCCACCGGCATCTCCCTGCACACCGCCTCGGCCGCGGCGCCCGCGGTCGCGAACCTGTTCAACGCCGCCGCGGCCCAGCTGGGCGCGGGCAGCGGCATACCGGTGACGGTCACCGACCTGGCCCCGCTGAGCCCCGACGACCCGCACGGCGGCGGCTTCGCGGCGGGCTTCTTCCCCCTGGTGATCACGTCCATGCTGGCTGCGATCGCGCTCTACTTCGCGGTGACGGGCTTCGCGGCCCGGGTGATCGGGCTGCTCGCCTTCGCCGCGCTGTCCGGCGCGGCCGGTGCCACCGTGCTGCAGAGCTGGCTCGGCGTGGTCGGCGGCGACTGGTGGCCGGTGGCGGGTGTCATCGCGCTGATCACCCTGGCCGTCAGCGCCACCGTGCACGGCCTGGCGAGCGTCGCCGGCCCACGCGGCATCGGCCTGGGCGCGGTGCTCGTCCTGCTGGTCGGCAACGCGCTGGGCGCGGTCGGCGCGGCCCCCGAGCTGCTGCCGCAGCCGTGGGGCGAGGTCGGCCAGTGGCTGCCGATCGGCGCCGGGGCGACGCTGCTGCGCTCGGTCGCCTGGTTCGGCGGCGCCGGTGGCGGCGCGGCCGCCTGGGTGCTGGCCTCGTGGGCCCTGATCGGCCTCGCCCTGATCGGCGTTGCCTGGCTCGGGCGCAAGGAGCAGGCTGGATCGGAGGAGGCGGAGGCGCACGAGGCAGCCCGCCAGCTCGGCGCTACGGTGGCAGCCTGAGCTGACGTACGCCGGGCGCGCCCGCCTGCGCGCCCGGCGTATCCCCGCACAGCGCGGTGCGGGAAACGAGACGATCGTGTTCCGGAACAGGAATGCGCTCCCCGCGCGCGTTGTTGGCTCCGGTGGAACGACCATCTGCAGGAGGCGAACGACGTGCTCGACCCACAGAAGCTCTACCAGCTGAGCGACGAACTGCCCGAGCTGGGCCGTCCGGTCCTGCTGCACGCGCTCTCGGGGTTCGTCGACGCCGGTGCGGCCGGCAAGCTGGCCCGCGAGCACCTGCTCGACTCGCTGGAGTCGACCGTGGTGGCCGAGTTCGACCTCGACCAGCTCTACGACTACCGCTCCCGCCGGCCGCTGATGCACTTCTCGGCCGACCACTGGGAGGCGTACGACCAGCCCAAGCTGGAACTGCACGCCCTGCGCGACCACGACGACACCCCGTTCCTGCTGATGACCGGCCCCGAGCCGGACTTCCAGTGGGAGCGGTTCGTCGCCGCGACGACCGGCCTGATCGACCAGCTCCAGGTGCGGCTGACCATCGGCATCCACGCCATCCCGATGTCGGTGCCGCACACCCGCCCCGCCGGCATCACCGCCCACGGCACGAAGCCCGAGCTGGTGGTGGGGCACGAGCCGTGGATCGCCGACGTGCAGGTCCCGGCGAGCATCACCAACCTGCTGGAGTTCCGGCTGGGCGAGTCCGGCCGCGACGCCATGGGCTTCGCCGCGCACGTGCCGCACTACCTGGCCGACAGCGAGTACCCGCAGGCCGCGGAGCTGCTGCTGACGTCGGTGTCGCGGGCCACCGGCCTGCTGCTGCCGACCGAGGACCTGCGCGAGGCCGGGGACCGGGTGCGTGCCGAGATCGAGCGCCAGCTGACCGACAACCACCAGGCCGCGGCCGTGGTCAAGGCGCTGGAGGAGCAGTACGACGCGTTCATGCGGGGTCGTGGCAGCAACCTGCTGACCGAGCCCGCGCCGCTGCCCACCGCCGACGAGCTGGGCGCGGAGCTGGAGCGTTTCCTCGCCGAGCACAGCAAGGGCGACAAGAGCGAGGGCTGACGACACGGAAAAGGGGCGGCACGCCACGGCGTGCCGCCCCTTTTCCGTGTGCTGGGTCAGGTGGGCAGGGCGATCATGGTGGTGACCGCGACGACGCCGAGCGCACAGTCCTGTCGTGATAGGTCGCGTGTACGTTCCCCCGCATGTTTGCGACATGAGTCGACCGCGTCCCGGTGCGCGACGAATGCGCAGCTCACGGCCTCGTGCTAGTGGTATCGCAGGGCGGTCCGGCGATCATCGCGACGTGCGGCGACCGCGCGGGCCGGATCGTCGCCGGACGTTGCCGGGGTATTGCCGAACGGTGAACGTGCACGCATGATGACGGAACTTCGACGTGCACCGCGTACGAGAGTGAGGCGACGATGCCCTTTTCCAGCCCCCTGGCCGACGTCGAGATCCCCGAGGTCTCCGTCCCCCAGCTCGTCATCGGGACGGCGGCGGCGCGCGGCGACCATCCCGCGCTGATCGACGGCCGGACCGGGCAGACGCTGACCTACGCGCAGCTCGCGCACATGGTGGACCGGCTCGCCGCCGGGCTGGCCGCCGCCGGTCTGCGGCCCGGTGACGTGCTGGCCCTGTTCAGCCCGAACACGCTGCTCTACCCGGTGGTGTTCCACGCCGCGCTGGCCGCGGGGGCCACGGTCACCACTGTCAACGCGCTGGCCACCCCGAAGGACCTGACCACGCAGCTCAGCGACTCCGGCGCGAAACTGCTCGTCACCGTGTCGCCGTTCCTGGACCGGGCCACGGCCGCCGCCGCGCAGGTGCAGGAGATTTTCGTCTGCGACACGGCCGAGGGATACCGCTCGGTGCAGGAGCTGATGGCCACGACCGAGCCCGCGCCCGCGGTCGTGCTCGACCCGGCCACGGCGCTGGCCGTGCTGCCGTACTCCAGCGGCACCACCGGGGTGGCCAAGGGCGTCATGCTCACCCACCGCAACCTGGTCGCCAACATCGCGCAGACCCAGCAGGTGGTGAAGTACGACCCCGCCGACAAGGTGCTGGCCGTGCTGCCGTTCTTCCACATCTACGGCCTGACCGTGCTCATGAACATGGCGCTGTCGGAGGGCGCGACGCTGGTCGTGCTGCCCCGCTTCGACCTGGTCGAGTTCCTGACCGCGATGCAGGACCAGAAGGTCAGCCGGGCGTTCGTCGCGCCGCCGATCGTGCTGGCGCTGGCCAAGCACCCGCTGGTCGACCAGTACGACCTGTCCGCGCTGCAGGTGGTCTTCTCCGGCGCGGCCCCGCTCGACGGCGACCTCGCGCAGGCCTGCGCGGCCCGGCTGGGCTGCCTGGTGCAGCAGGGCTACGGCATGACCGAGCTGTCGCCGGTTTCGCACGCGCAGGTGCACGGCGACACCCGTGTCAAGCCCGGCACGGTCGGCCCGCTGATCCCGAACACGCTGGCCCGCGTCGTGGACGTGGCGACCGGAGACGACCTCGGCGTCGGCGAGCCCGGCGAGCTCTGGATCAAGGGCCCGCAGGTGATGCAGGGCTACCTTGGCCGCCGCGCGGACACCGACGCCACCGTCGACGCCGACGGCTGGCTGCACACCGGCGACGTCGGCCTCGTCGACGCGGACGGCGACTGGTTCATCGTCGACCGGGTCAAGGAGCTGATCAAGTACAAGGGCTACCAGGTGCCGCCCGCCGAGCTGGAGGCGGTGCTGCTGGGCCACCCGCAGATCGCCGACGCGGCCGTGGTCGCCGGGCACGACGCCGACGGCGAGGAGATCCCGCACGCCTTCGTCGCCGCGGCCCCCGGCGCCGAGCTGAGCGCCCAGGACGTCAAGGACTACGTCGCCGAACGCGTCGCCCCGTACAAGCGCGTCCGCGCCGTCACCTTCGTCGACGCCATCCCCAAGAGCGCCTCCGGCAAGATCCTCCGCAAGGACCTCCGCGCCCAGCTGTGAGTCGAGCGAAGGAAGGGCGCCCTCTTGACGCTCCGCGTCATGGAAGGCGCCCTTCCCAACGCAGGATGCAGGGTGAGCAGGGCCGGTGGTCCGCGGTGGCGGCGGTCGGCGTGGTCCGGCCAGCCATGATCGTTCGACTTGCCGAGCAGGTGGTCTTGTCGGCGCTCAAGATTCGCACAGGTGCCCGGCAAGTCCGATGATCAAGGGAGCATCCGGGCGTGAGGGCCACCCGGCCGCGCGGGTGCGCCGGGTGGAGGGCTAGCGTGACCAGGTGTTCGCCGCGTTCGCTCCGATCTGGATGATCACCGCCCTGGGCTGGGGCACCATGCGGTTCGGGGTGCTGACCCGGGCCACCCAGCAGGCGCTGGCGAACTTCACCTTCGTCATCGCGATCCCGTGCGTGCTGTTCACCTCGCTGGTCAAGGTGCCGCTCGGGGAGCTGCCGCTGCGCCCGCTCGCCGCGATCGCGGCCAGCACGCTGCTCATCGGGCTGTCGGTGTACTTCGTCGCCCGCCGGCTGATGCCCGGCCCCGACGGCGACCGGGTCATCGCGGCGATGGCGTCGGCCTACCTCAACGCCGGCAACCTGGGCGTCCCGGTGGCGGTGTACGTGCTCGACGACGTTTCGCTGATCATGGCGGTGCTGGTCTTCCAGACCATGCTGCTCACCCCGCTGATCGTCGGCCGCCTGGACGCCTCGGCGCATCGGGCCGACGTGGACCGGCTGGCCGCCGAGGCGGTCGACGGGGCCGAGGGCCCGTCGGGTGGTGGCGGGTCGTCGTCGCGGTGGCGGCGGCTGGCGATGCTGCCGCTGCGTACCCCCGTGATCCTGGGGTCGATGGCCGGGGTGACCGCGAGCGCGGCCGGGTGGCTGCCGCCGGAGTGGCTGCTGCGGCCCCTGGAGTTGCTGGGCGGCGCGGCGGTGCCGGCGGCGCTGTTCGCGCTGGGCATGTCGCTGCACCAGACCGAGGCGTCGTCGTGGCGGCTGCCCGGTCGGGAGGTGACCGTGGCGGTCCTGCTCAAGGTGGTCGCTCAGCCGGTCGCCGCGTATCTGATCGGGCGTTGGCTGCTGGGCCTCGACGGCGCGGCACTGCTGGCGGTCACGCTGGTCGCGGGCCTGCCGACGGCGCAGAACACCTTCGTGTACGCCTCGGAGTTCCGCGCCTCGACCGCGCTGAGCCGCGACGCGATCCTGTTCTCCAGCCTGCTGTCGATGGGCACCCTCACACTGATCCTCTGGCTGCTCGGCCCGGTCTGACCAGTCCTCCCTGCTCACGCCCGGTACAGCGTTGACAAGGTGCCCTTGGGCTACCTATGGCGATGTCAAGGTGCCCTTCCTTTCCACGTCGGGGCGGGTGATGATGGGGGCGGGAGTCGGGCGTTGCCGTGCGAAGGGCAGAACCATTCGGTTCGTACGGGTAGCGCAGGGCCGTGCCGTCTGTCGTAGCCGGGTCCGGGCAGCTCACTGCACCTAGACCATGCACAGACGTCCCTAGGAGACGCGTTGACCCCCGATCTCACGTCATCGCCGCGCTACCGTCGCCGCCGTGACCGCCGCCTGGTCGCGCTCGGCGCGGCCGCCGCCATGACCGCCGCCACCGCGCTGGCCGGCGTCCTGCTGGCCACCACCGAGGCCTCCGCCGGCACGCTGTCCGGCACGTTCTACCGCGACCCCACCTCCAATGTGAACCGGTGGCTGGCCGCGAACCCGAACGACTCCCGCGCGGGCCTGATCGGCCAGCGCATCGGCAGCCAGCCGCAGGCGGTCTGGTTCGCCAACTACAACCAGAGCACCATCCAGTCGCAGGTGAGCTCGTACGTCACCGCCGCGAACAACGCCAACCAGGTCCCGGTGCTGGTGCCGTACATGCTGCCCAACCGCGACTGCGGCGGGGCGAGCGCGGGCGGCGCACCGACCATCGCCGCTTACCGGACCTGGCTCGACAGCTTCGCCGCGGGCCTCGGCACGCGCACCGCCGTGGTCATCCTGGAGCCGGACTCGCTCGCCTTGCAGACCTGCCTGTCGGCGACCGAGAAGTCCGAGCGCAACTCCGCGCTCAGCTACGCGGTGACCAAGTTCAAGCAGGTCAACCCGAGCGTGAAGGTGTACCTCGACGCGGGGCACTCGGCCTGGAACAGCCCTGCGGACACGGCATCGCGGTTGCAGGCGGCGGGCGTGGCCAACGCGGCGGGCTTCTACTCCAACGCGTCCAACTACCGCTGGACCGCCGACGAGGTCAACTTCGGCCGCAACGTGCTCAACGCGCTCGGCAACGGCAACTTGCACCAGGTCGTCGACACGTCGCGCAACGGCAAGGGCCCACTGGGCAGCGAGTGGTGCGACCCGGCAGGCCGGGGCACGGGCCAGGCGCCGACCACGAACACGGGTGAGGCGACCGTGGACGCGTACATCTGGATCAAGCTGCCGGGTGAGGCGGACGGCTGTGCCGCGGGCGCGGGGCAGTTCGTGCCGGACCTGGCCTACTCGCTGGCGCAGAACGGCATCGTGACCAGCCCTCCGCCGAGCCCGTCCACGGTCCCGTCGCCGTCGGTGTCCCCGTCGCGTCCGCCGTCGCCGTCCGCCTCGCCGTCGCCCTCGGCCTCGCCGTCCACTCCGCCTTCGCCGTCCCCGTCGGCGAGCCAGGGCACGGGTTCCTGCTCGGTGAGCTACCGGGTGGACAGTCAGTGGAACAACGGCTTCGTCGCCTCGGTGGTCATCACCAACCGCGGCCCGGCGATCAGTTCATGGACGCTGACCTGGACCTACGCTGGCAACCAGGCGGTCACCAACGCCTGGAACGCCACGGTGACGGCCAGCGGGGCGAACGTCACGGCCCGCAACGCCACGCACAACGGCAGCATCGCCACGAACGGCACCGCGAGCTTCGGCTTCCAGGCCTCGTACAGCGGGACCAACACCAACCCGACCGCGTTCAAGCTGAACAACGTCACCTGTAGCTGAGCAGGGACGAAGGGCCGGCGCACGACGCGCCGGCCCTTCGTCGTGGCGTCGGGCCATTGCCTGCGCACCGTACGCCGCCGGGCTTATGGTCGATAAAGGGCCTTTCGGGTGTACGTCTGTGCGCCCGCCCGCTGAGAGGCGACCGCGATGACGGGGATGGAACTCAAGAACTTCGACCGGCCCGACGAGTCCCGGCAGTTCGAGGGCCTGGGCCGGATGGATCTGGTGCAGGTCGCCGGCAGGACGGTCGGCCGGGGGCGGTTCGAGCCGGGCTGGCGCTGGTCGGTGAACGTCGGGCCGATCGCCGGCACCGCCACCTGTCAGACCTCGCATCTCGGCTACTGCGAATCCGGCACCATGCGCATCACCATGGAGGACGGGACCAGCCAGGACTTCACGGCGGGCGACATGGTGGCCATCAAGCCCGGCCATGAGGCCGAGGTCATCGGCGACGAGGCCGTGGTCTTCCTCGACTTCGGCGAGATCGCCGAGTACGCGAAGCGGCGTTGACGAGGGAACAACCGGCACCGGGCGGGTGTTCGCCGGAACGGACACGAATACGATTCGGGTCCTACGGTGGATGATCCGGTGACAGTGGAGGCAGGCATGGCGAAGGCACGTGGTCCGCAGGTGGGCGAGGTGGCGCCCGACTTCGAGCTGCCCTCGCAGGGCGGCGAGACGGTGCGGCTCAGCGACTACCGGGGCAAGCAGAAGGTGGTCCTGTACTTCTACCCCAAGGACAACACGTCCGGCTGCACCGCCGAGGCCTGCTCCTTCCGGGACAGCTACGAGGTCTTCACCGAGGCCGGCGCGCAGGTCATCGGCGTCAGCTCGGACTCCGTCGAGTCGCACGACGGCTTCGCCCAGCGCTACCGGCTGCCGTTCGTGCTGCTGGCCGACGAAGGCGGCGAGGTGCGCAAGGCGTACGACGTGCCGTCCACGTTCGGGATCCTGCCGGGGCGGGTCACCTACGTGATCGACCGGGAGGGCGTGGTGCGCCACGTGTTCTCGTCGCAGGCCAACATCGGCAAGCACGTCTCCAGCGCCCTCGAAGTAGTCCAGACCCTGGCTTGAGAGCAAGGAAGGGCACCTTCTTAACGCTCCGCGTTATAGAAGGTGCCCTTCTTAACGCCCGACGTGGTTGAGCGGGCCGTCTTGGCCCGGCCGGGCAGCCTCGCCTAGGCTCGTGCCTGGACTTCGAAGGCGAAGGGCGGCCCGCGGCCGACGACCCCTTCGCCCGCGGGCCGCCCGGCGAGGCAGGAAACGACATGGCGCTGGCCCAGCACCCCCTTGACCACCGCTACCACGGCGAGCATCCGGTACGCACCGTCGCCTACCTGCTGCGCGAGGACCGCTGGCGGCTGCTGCTCGGGGTGCTCGCGTTCGCCGTCAAGCACAGCCCGACCTGGCTGCTGCCCCTGGTCACCGCGAACGTGATCGACGTCGTGGTGCGGCACAAGCCCGTCGAGCAGCTGTGGTGGAACGCGGGCCTGATGGTCGCCTGCCTGAGCCTCAACTACCCGTTCCACGTGCTGTTCGTACGCAACCACAGCGGCTCCGTCCGCCGTATGGGCACCCGCCTGCGCTCGGCCCTGTGCCGCCGCATGCAGGAGCTGTCCATCGGCTACCACTCCCGCTCGTCGGCCGCGGTGCTCCAGTCGAAGGTGATCCGCGACGTCGAGGCGATCGAGCAGATGGTGCAGCAGGCCGGTGACGTCGGCGTCGGCGCGCTGATGATGCTGCTCGGCGGGGCCGTCGTGATCGCGCTGCGGGTGCCGCTGTTCCTCCCCGTCTTCCTGGTGCTGGTGCCGTGCGCGGCGTTCCTGGTGATGAAGCTGCGCAACCGCATGCGCACCGACAACGAGTCGTTCCGCCGCGAGGTCGAGCGGCTGTCGTCGCGGGTCGCCGAGATGACCACGCTGATCCCGATCACCCGCGCGCACGGCCTGGAGCGCGACGCGCTGCGCCGGGTCGACGGCTCGCTGGACCGCGTACTGCGCGCGGGTCTGCGCCTGGACCTGCTCAACGGCCGCTTCGGCGCGCTGGCCTGGACCCAGATGCAGGTGCTGAGCGTGGCCTGCCTGGCCGGATCGGCGCTGGTCGCGTACTACGGCTGGGTGCCGATCACCGAGGGCGACGTGGTGATGCTCAGCGCGTACTTCACCACGCTGACCGGCTCGGTGATGACCCTGATGAGCCTCGGGCCGATCTTCGTCAAGGGGCTGGAGTCGGTGCGCTCGGCCGGTGAGCTGCTGCAGGCCCCCGACCTGGAGGTCAACGCGGGCAAGCAGCAGGTCGACGACGTACGCGGCGCGGTGCGCTTCGAGGGCATCGGGTTCGCGTACGACGGGGCTGCGGGCGCCGCGGTGCGCGACTTCGATCTCGACGTCGCCGCGGGCGAGCGCATCGCACTGGTCGGCCCGTCGGGCGCGGGAAAGTCCACCATCCTGAACCTGGTCATCGGCTTCCTGCGGCCGACCTCGGGCCGCATCCTGCTCGACGGCCGCGACATGGAGACCCTGGACCTGCGCACCTACCGGCGGTTCGTGTCGGTGGTGCCGCAGGAGCCGATCCTGTTCGAGGGCAGCATCTTCGACAACGTCACGTACGGCATGGCCGACGTGCCGCTGGAGCGGGTGCGCCGGGCACTGGCCGACGCGAACGCGCTGGACTTCGTCGACCAGCTCACCGACGGCCTGGACACGGTGGTGGGGGAGCGCGGCGCACGGCTGTCCGGCGGCCAGCGCCAGCGCCTGGCGATCGCGCGGGCGCTGATCCGCGACCCGCGGGTGCTGATCCTGGACGAGGCGACCTCCGCCCTGGACACCCACTCCGAAGCGCTGATCCAGCAGGCCATGGAGCGCCTGGTCGCGGGGCGGACCGTCTTCGTCGTCGCGCACCGCCTGTCGACGATCCGCAACGCCGATCGCATCATCGTGATGCGCGACGGCCGCATCGAGGAGGTCGGCCGGCACGACGAGTTGCTGGACCGCCGGGGCGCGTACGCCCGCCTCCAGTCCGCCCAGCTCGCCTGAACCCGTCGCGCCGCACAGCCGCAGCTCAGCAGCTGTCAGAGGTTAAGAAGGCGCCCCTCCATTACGCATAGCGTGAAGAAGGTGCCCTTCCTTTGGGGCGAGGAGGAAGAGAGCCAGCGGCACGCCGAGGCCTGCGACCAGGGTGAACAGGCTTCCGCTCAGGTCGAGCCCGGTGAGGGTGCCGTGGTGGAAGGTGTGGAAACCCAGGTGCAGGGCGTTGAAGACGACGGAGCCGGCCAGCGCCAGGCGGGCCGTCGCGCGGCGGTAGCGCACCGCGGGGATCGCCAGCAGGACGGCCAGGGTCAGGAAGGTCGCGCCGAGATCCGCGGTGAGGTGCTCGTTGTACGGCGGATACGCGGCCGTCCAGTGGTGCCCGAAGCCGGGGAACGTGGCGAAGAAATGGCGGGGCGCGGCGTACGCCCACAGCCCCCACCACAGGTGCACCACCGCCATGCCGGCCAGTCCGAGCCGGACGATCAGCTGTCGCATGGCGGCAGTGTGCCCTAGACCTCCAGCTGCTGCACGGCCGCCTCGATGGCGCGGTGGAACGTCGGGTACGCGTAGATCATGTGCTGCAGCATGTGCACCGGGACCTGCGCGTGCACCGCGACGACCAGCGCGCTGAGCACCTCGCCGCCGGTCGGCCCGGCCGAGGTCGCGCCGACCAGCACGTCCCGGTCCCGGTCGGCGACGAGCTTGATGAACCCGTCGTTGCCCGCCTTGTGGATCCAGCCACGGGTCGCCTCGGGCAGCTTCGTGTACGCCGTCTGCACGTGGATGCCCTGGTGGCGAGCCGCCTCCTCGGTCAGGCCCACCGACCCGATCTCGGGGTCGGTGAAGGTGACCCGGGGGTGCGCCCGGTAGTCGGCGGGCGGCCCCTCCTGGCCGAGGATGTCGCGGATCGCGATGGCCGCCTGGTACATCGCCATGTGCGTGAAAGCCCCGTGGCCCGTGCAGTCGCCGACGGCCCACAACCCGTCGGCGGCCCGCATGTGCCCGTCCACGGTGATCGCCTTCGCGGCCGGGTCCAGGCCGACCGTGTCGAGACCGAGCTTGTGCAGGTCCGCCGTGCGCCCCGTGGCGACGAGCAGCTTCTCCGAGGTGAACTCCCGGCCGTCGGCCAGGTGCACGGTCCTGCCCTCGACCCGGACCGCCCGGCATCCGGTGTGCACGGCGACGCCCTCGCGCTGGAGCACCTCGGTGATCAGCTCCGACGACTCGGGCTCCTCGAAGGACATCAGCCGGTCCATGGCCTCGATGACGGTGACCCGCACCCCGAAGCGCTGGAACATCTGCGCCAGCTCCAGGCCGATCGCACCGCCGCCGAGCACGGTCAGCGACGCGGGCAGCTCCTCGACCTCGATCGCCTCCTTGTTGGTCCAGAAGTCGGTCTCGGCCAGGCCCGGGATCGGCGGGACCGCGGCCTTGGTCCCGGTGCCGACGACCACACCCTTGCGCGCGGTGTACGTCTGCCCGTCGACCTCGACCGTCTTCGGGCCCGCCAGCTTGCCGGTGCCGCGCACGAACCGGCCGCCACGCTTGACGAACCGGTCGACGGCGACCTTGTCGTCCCAGAAGTCGGTGGCCTCCTCGCGGATGCGCTTGGCGACCGGGGCCCAGTCGGGGAATACCTCCGAGGAGCCCGCCATGCCGTTGATCCGGCGGCCCTCGGCCAGCAGGTCGGCAGCCCGGATCATCATCTTGCTCGGGATGCACCCCCAGTACGGGCACTCGCCGCCGACCAGCCGGTTCTCGATGCCGACCACGCTCAGCCCGGCGTCGGCCAGCCTGCCGCCGACCTCCTCGCCGCCGACGCCCATGCCGAGGACGATGACGTCCACTTCTTCAGCCATGAGTCCTGTATATCCGAATCCGGTCAGGCTGACGCGCGTACCACGAGTTCCGTCGGCAGGACCACGGCCGGCGGGACCTCGTCGCCCGCGATGACCCGCAGCAGCTGGCGGGCCAGCTCCCGGCCCAGCTCCAGGATCGGCTGCCGCACGGTGGTCAGCGGCGGGTCGGTGTACCGGGAGATGTCGAAGTCGTCGAAACCGACCACGGCGACGTCCTCGGGGATGCGTCGGCCCAGCTCCCGCAGCGTGGTGATGGCCCCGTGCGCCATCAGGTCCGAGGCGACGAAGACCGCGTCCAGCTGCGGGTCGTCCTCCAGCAGCTGGCGCATCGCGGTCGCGCCGGACTCGCGGGTGAAGTCGCCGACCGCCACGATCGAGCGCCGGTCCGACCCGTGCAGCTCGGCGCGGTATCCGGCGAGCCGGTCGATGCCGGCGACCATGTCCTGGGGCCCGGCGATGGTGGCGATGCGGGAGTGGCCGGTCTCCAGCAGGTGCCGCACCGCGGCGCGCACCCCGCCCACGTGGTCGACGTCGACGTAGGGGACCGCGGAACGGCCCAGCGGGCGGCCGGTGACCACGACCGGGACGCCGAGCCGGGCGAGCTGGCCGGGCAGCGGGTCGACGCCGTGCGTCGAGGCGAACAGCACGCCGTCCACGTGGCGGGCGGTGGTGTAGCGCTCGACGCGCTCGTACCCGGCGACGGTGTTGGTCATCATCAGCACGAGCTGCTTGTCTGCGGCGTCGAGCTCCTGGCTGACGCCGTGGATGATGCTCGGGAAGAACGGGTCGTCCGAGAAGACGCGGCTGGCGCTCTCCGGCAGGACCAGCGCGATCGAGTCGGTGCGCTGGGTGACCAGGCTGCGGGCGGCCGCGTTGGGGATGTAGCCCAGCTCCTCGACGGCCCGGCGCACCGCGCTCCGGATCGGCTCGGCGACCTTGGGTGAGCCGTTGACGACCCGGGACACGGTCGCCCGGGACACCCCGGCCAGGCGTGCCACGGCCTCCAGCGTGGGCCGCTCGTGTGCCTGGCTCATGCGTGCTCCTCGCTGCCCCATCGGCAGTGCCGCCGACCTGTGCCGGACCACATCCCGGCGAACGTGACCTTACCCCTTGCGCGTTACGGCACGAAGCCGCATGTGAGAGCGCTTTCATGGTGAGAGCGTTTGCAATGGTCGGAAACGGTACGGTAGTAGACCCTTGACAGCACCGTGGCTCGACACCATTCTCTGCTTTGAGAGCGCTCTCCCGACCCGGCCGCGAATCGCCCTGATGAGCGGCCGGGTTCCTGCTGGGGAGCCGTCAAGGGATGAGTGTCGAGCGGAACAGCGGGTTCGGCAACCATCGCGACGAGGAGAACCGATGAGCATCGAACAGGCCGAGGCGGCGGCGGAGACGCTGCGGTTCCCGGAGGGGTTCCGGTGGGGCGCGGCCACGGCGGCGTACCAGATCGAGGGGGCCGCGGCGGAGGACGGGCGCGGGCCGTCCATCTGGGACACGTTCGCCCGCCGGGACGGCCGGGTGTTCGCCGGGCACACCGGGGACGTCGCGTGCGACCACTACCGGCGCTACCGGGACGACGTCGCGCTGATGGCCGAGCTGGGCGTCGGCACGTACCGGTTCTCGGTGGCGTGGCCGCGGGTCAAACCCGACGGGACCGGGCCGGTCAACGTACGCGGGCTGGACTTCTACGACCGGCTGGTGGACGAGCTGCTGGCGCACGGCATCGAGCCGATGGTGACGCTCTACCACTGGGACCTGCCGCACGCGCTGCAGTCCCACGGGCGGGGCGGCTGGGGGGACCGGGACACGGCGGCGTACTTCGCCGAGTACGCCGCGGTGACCGCGTCCCGGCTCGTGGATCGCGTCGGCACCTGGACCACGCTGAACGAGCCGTGGGTGTCGGCGTTCCTCGGCTACGCCAGCGGGGACCACGCACCCGGGCACACCGACAATCGCACCGCCTTCCGGGCCGCGCACCACCTGCTGCTCGGGCACGGGCTGGCGGCGCAGGCGCTGCGCGCGGCGGGCGTACGCGAGCTGTCGCTCACCGTCAACCTCGCCCGGGTCAACCCCGAGGACCCCGGCGACCCGCACGACGTGGCGGCGGCGTGGCGCGTCGACGGCGTACTCAACCGGATCTTCCTGGATCCGGTGCTGCGCGGCCGCTACCCGCTGGACATGCTGGGGCTGTTCGAGCGGTTCGGGGCGGCGGACGCGATCGCCGACGGGGACCTGGCGGTCATCGCCACGCCGATCGACCTGCTGGGCATCAACTATTACCAGCCCGCCCTGGTACGCGCGCAGGTCGGCGCGGCGGCGCACCCGATGTACCCCGGCAGCGAGGGGGTCGCGTTCCTGCCGCAGCCCGGCCCGGTCACCGACATGGGCTGGACGGTCGACCCGACCGGCCTGTCCGACCTGCTGCTGCGGCTGTCCCGGGAGTATCCGGGCACGCCGCTGATGGTGACCGAGAACGGCGCGGCGTACGCCGACACGCTGACCGGGGACCGGGTGGCCGACCCGGACCGGATCGCCTACTTCGACGGCCACCTGCGCGCCGTGCACGCGGCCCTGTCCGGCGGCGCCGACGTGCGCGGTTACCTGGCCTGGTCGCTGCTGGACAACTTCGAGTGGGCCTTCGGCTACGACAAGCGCTTCGGCCTCGTCTACGTCGACTACGAGACCCAGCGCCGCTACCCCAAGGACTCCGCGCTCTGGTACCGCGACGTCATGCGCACCGGCAAGCTCTGACCCACGGCGGCGGTCTCGCGGTGTGCCCTGCGGTCAGTAGACGGAGACGTTGTACTTGCCGAGGGCCTCGACCACGGGCTGGAAGTACGTGATGCCGCCGGACTGGCAGTTACCCGAGCCGCCGGAGGTGAGGCCGAGCGCGGTGTTGCCGGAGTAGAGCGGGCCGCCGCTGTCACCGCCCTCGGCGCAGATGTTCGTGCGGATCATGCCCTTGACGGTGCCCTCGGCGTAGTGGACGGTCGCGTTCAGGCCGGTCACCGTGCCGGAACGGGTGCCCGTGGTGCTGCCGCGGCGCGTCGCCGACTGGCCGACCACCGGGTTCGCGGCGGAGGTGAAGCCGCCGGTCTTGGCGATCGACGTGTTGGTGTACCGGACGATGCCGTAGTCGTTGCCGGGGAAGCTGGTGCCGGTCCGGTCGCCGAGCTTGGTGGTGTGGTTGGCGTTGGAGAACCACTCGGTGGCCAGGTCGGTGCAGTGCCCGGCGGTCAGGAAGTAGTACGTGCTGCCGTTGCGCACGTTGAACCCGAGCGAGCAGCGGTACTGGCTGCCGTAGACGGCGTCGCCGGCCGCGATGGTCGGGGTGAGCCGCCCCGCCACAGACTGGATGCGGGCCGCGCCGCCGGAATGGGCCACCGCCTGCGCGAGGCCGCTGTACCGGGCGCCGGTGACGGTGCTGTCGACGTCGACGACGATCTGATTGCCGACCGGGTCGACGGACCAGGCCGTGCCGACGACGCCGCGGTCCAGTGCCGCCATCAGCCGGTCCAGCTGCTTGGTGCTGCGGGTGACGAGGCGGGCTTGCGCACCCGCGGCGCGTACCGCATCGGCGGCCGCGGTGTCGGTGACGTTGACGACGGTGTGCCCGGAGCCGTCGACGAAGCTGCCCGCGCTGCGGTCGTCGCCCAGCGACGCGGCGAGCGCGACACCGTCCATGCGGGACGGTGCCGCCTGGGCGGGTGCGGTGATGCCGACGAGGCCGGCTGCCACGGTGGCGGCGGTGGCGATCGACAGGACGATTCTGGTGGCCTTCACATGTCCTCCCCTGATGAGGTCCGTC
The DNA here is from genome assembly GCF_009720385.1 of Catellatospora vulcania. Classification (GTDB taxonomy): domain Bacteria; phylum Actinomycetota; class Actinomycetes; order Mycobacteriales; family Micromonosporaceae; genus Catellatospora; species Catellatospora vulcania. The sequence continues at coordinate 684,354 of NZ_WARX01000001.1, forward strand.
CGGTAGGACGAATTGCACATCGATTGATGGACATGCTTCCAAGCCGATGGGGCGTGCTCAACGGGCCTTCGGAGGGTGCTGCGTCACGCCGCCCGCGACACGGCACGCGTCACGGGCGGCTCGCCAGGTGAGGGCGGGGTCCGGGTTCGGAAGGTGCCCTTCCTCTACGCCAGGCGATGTGAAGGTGCCCTTCCTTCGTCCTTACAGGTCGAAGATGAGGCAGGTGGAGGTGGCGTGGGCGAGGAGGCGGCCCTGGGCGTCGGTGAGCTGGGCCTGGGCGAGGGCGGTGCGGCGGCCGCGGGAGATGACGGTGCCCTCGCAGCGCAGCAGGCCGGAGTCGACGCTGACCGGGCGCAGGAACTTGGTGGTCAGGTCCAGGGAGGTGTAGCCGACGCCCGCCGGGAGGGTGCTGTGCACGGCGCAGGCCGCGGCGGTGTCGAGCAGGGTGGCCAGGATGCCGCCGTGCACGCCGCCGAGCGGGTTGTAGTGGAACTCCTGGGCGCGCATGGTGACCACGACGCGGCCCTCCTCGGCCTGCACGCCGTCCATGCCGAGCAGGTGCATCACCGGCGGGGCCGGGAGTTCGCCGCGGGACATCGCGTGCAGCAGCTCCAGGCCGCTGAGCCGGCCCAGCTCGGCGGCGTTGCGCCGGGGGTCCGACCAGGAGAAGGTGCGCATGCGCTCCGGGTTCGCGCGGTCGGCGGCCGGCTCGGTCTGGGTCTGCGTCATGGACTCAGCCTGGCAGGCGGTTGCTGAGTCTGTCAACGAGACTTAGCCTGGAGGAGTGAGACCTACCGCACTCGACTGGTCGGCCGAGAACTGCACCGTGGCCCGTGCCATGGCCGTGCTCGGCGAACGCTGGACCCTGGTGGTGTTGCGGGAGGTCTTCAACGGCATCCGCCGCTTCGAGGACATGCGCGAGCACAGCGGCATACCCCGCCAGGTGCTCACCAACCGGCTGAACATGCTCGTCGAGCAGGGCGTGCTGCACCGTGTGCCGTACCGCGAGCCGGGTGAGCGCGAGCGCCACGAGTACCGGCTCACCGAGAAGGGCTTCGACCTGTACCCGGTGCTGGTCGCCGTACGGGAGTGGGGCGACCGTTATCTCGCCGACCCGGCCGGGCCGCCCGTGGACATGGTGCACCGCGACTGCGGGTCGCCGGTGCGGGTGTCGCTGGCCTGTGCCGAGGGGCACGAGGTGGGCTCGCCGCGGGAGGTGGTGACCCGGCCGGGGCCGGGGGCGATCCGGCGCGTGCGTACGCCCGCCGCAGGGCAAGCGGCCTGACCCGCCGCCCGGCGGGAAGCAGGTGCGTCCCTTCAGGCGCGTGTGCTGCCGCCGCACGGGGTGACGGTGATGGAGGTGAAGCCCTGCTGGCCGGTGGAGCCCTGGATGGTCACGGTGACGAAGATGTTGGTCGCTGCGCTGGTGAAGTGCTTCTTCTCCAGTTTGGGCAGCGTCGCGGTGTACCGGGCCAGGGTGGCGTCGCGGGTCAGCGAGACCTCGCCGGTGTAGCTGCCGCCGGTCATCGCATAGTGCGCCTTGGCGGTCACCGGCGTGCCGCCGTCGGTGATCTCGGCGGTCACCGCGATGGCCGAGGGCGCGACGCCGCCGCAGGTCGGGTTGCCGACCGCGGCCACATTGGACTCCACCCGGCTGATGGTGGCACCCGCGGCGGACGTGGCGGCGGGCGCGCTCGCGGTCGGTCGACCGGCGGCCGGCGAGGTGGCCACGCTCGGCGCGGCCTGGTCGCGGGTCCACGAGTCGCCGACGCCGATGCAGCCCTGCAGGCTGAGCATGGTCACCACCGCGAGTCCCGCCGTCACCAGCGCACGGAATCCGATCACCATCAGAGCTTAGCCAGGCTAACGGCGCTCGTGGGACCAACGCGGCGCGCACGGATCGTTGATCATGAAGTTGTGGCAGCGACACGCCGTCGACCCGTGCCATAAGTTCATGATCAACGCGAGGGGGTGGGGTCGGGGTGGTGGGTGAGCCAGCGGGTGTAGCCGGGGCTCAGGCGGATGGCGTCGGCATAGGACTCTTCGGCGTAGTGGATGAGGCGGGGGGCTACGCGGGCGGCGGGGGAGTCGGGGTGCCAGCCGATGAGGTGGCGCCAGCGCAGGGGGGTGTCGGTGAGGGGGACGGCGCGTACGCCGGCGATCTCGCGGAAGGTGGGCTGGCAGAGGGCCACGACGCTGCCGCCGCGGACGAGGTCGGAGCAGCCGCCGAGGTCGCTCTCGTGGATCGGGCTGGGGGTGAACCCGGCGCGGGCGCAGGCGGCGGCGAAGCAGTCGGCGAAGCAGCCGTCGCCGGGGGTGGCCGCCCAGCGGGAGCCGGCCAGGTCGGCGAGTTCGACCTCGTCGGCGTCGGCGTAGGGGTGGGAGGCGGGCAGCAGCACGAAGACCGGGGCGGTCGCCACGGTGTGCCAGACCAGGCGGCCGTCGTCGGGCGGGGTGGCCTCGCCGCAGGTGCCGATGAGCGCGAAGTCGAGCCGGGCGTCGGCCAGCATCGCCGCCAGCTCCGCCGACGACCACGACGGGTACGTGCTCAGCTGGGCGCTGGGCTGCGCGGCGGCCAGCCGGTGCACCACCCCGCCGATGAGCGGGCCGTTCACCGCGCCGATGCGGTAGCCGGGCAGCCCGTCGCCGCCCGCGTCCTGGGCCAGCCCGGCGAACCGGGTCGCCTCGTCCTGCAGGCCCTGCACCGCGGGCAGCAGCACCCGGGCGCGGGCCAGCACCAGCTCGCCCAGCGGGGTGGGGCGGGCGCCGCGGCGGTCGCGTTCGAACAGCTGCCCGCCGAAGGCGCGTTCGATGCGCTGCAACTGCGTGGTGAGCGCGGGCGCGGCGAGGCCGAGCACGGCCGCCGCCTTGGTGACACTGCCGGCGTCGGCTATCGCGCAGACCACCCGCAGGTGCCGCAGCTCCAACCTCACCCGCTGATGTTATGGCCGCACCGGCGGCACGTGAAGGCGTCGCGTCCGGTCTGCACGCGATCGGTATGGACGGAGATCGAAACTCGTCGGTAGGGTCGGTGGACCCGTGGCCGGAGGAGGTTGGCGATGCAGCGCAGAGCGGCGCTGATCGGGCTGCTCGGCGCCGAGCTGGTGTCGACCGTCGGCTCGCGGATGTCGTTCCTGGCCATACCGTGGCTGGTCCTGGTCACCACCGACGATCCGACGAAGGTCGGCGTGGTGGCGTTCGCCGAGGCGCTGCCCTACATCCTGGCCGGGATCTTCGGCACGCCGCTGGCGGACCGGTTCGGGGTGCGCGAGGTGTCCATCGCCACCGACCTGGGCAGCGCGCTGGTGGTGGGCGGGGTCGCGGCGTTCGGCGGCGCGGACTTCACGGTGCTGGTCGCGCTCGTCGCGACACTGGGCGCGCTGCGCGGGGTCGGCGACAAGTCGAAGCGGGTGCTGCTGCCGCCGGTGGTGGAGGCGTCGGGCACGCCGATGGCACGGGTCACCGCGGTCTTCTCAGCGCTCAACCGGACGGCCATGGTGATCGGCGCGGCGGTGGCCGGGGTGCTGATCGCCTGGCTCGGCCCGGTCGGCGCGATCTGGGCCGACGCGGTGACCTTCGCGGGCTGCGCGGGTGTGGTGGCGGTGCTGGTGCGGATCACCCGCGAGCAGAACCACCCGGCCCGTGCCGAGCAGGAGTCCTACTGGCAGGGGCTGCGGACCGGGTTCGGGTTCGTACGGCGGGAGCGGCTGCTGCGCAGCCTCGTCGGCATGATGTTTGTGACGAACCTGTTCAACCAGGCCAGCGCGGTCGTCTTCATTCCGATGTGGGTACGCGAGCACCTCGGCTCGCCGGTGGCCCTGGGCTGGGTCGGCGGGGCCTTCGCGCTCGGCGCGATCGCGGGCGGGGCCGCCTTCGCGGCGCTGGTGACCCGGCTGCCGCGCTATCCGACCCTCGTTATCGGATACTTCATCGGCGGCGCGCCGCGCTTTCTCGTGCTGGCGCTCAGCGACGACCTGCGCGTGGCGCTGCTCGTGTCGTTCGTGTCCGGGATGGCCATGTCCTCGGTGAACCCCACGTACGGGCTGCTGATGTTCCAGCGGGTGCCGCGGGCCATGCAGACCCGGGTGTTCGGGCTGACCGGGGCGATCACGTTCGGCGGCATCCCGCTGGGCGGCATGGTCGGCGCGTGGTCTGTCGAGACGCTGGGCCTGTCCGGCGGGCTGTGGCTGGCCGGGGCGGCGTATTTCGCGGCCACGCTGACGCCGGTGTTCGGCTGGCGGCTGTGGCAACAGATCAACGACATCAAGCCGGGGCAGGCCGCCCCGGCGGCCCCGCTGTGGCAGGAGTACCTGTCCGAGCTGGGCCGCCGGATGGGCCTGGTGGACACCGGCCCGGCGGTGCCGGTGTCGGTGACGCTGGCCTACGCCGCGGGCGGCTGGACCGTGACGGCACGCCGGGGCAGGCGGCGGCTGATCCGGCCGTACGCCGTCTCGTCCGCCGCGGCGCTGCGACACGTGGCCGCGCTGGAGCTGCCCGAGGTGTACGGGACGGTGGAGGAGCTGCATCTGGCGCCTCGCCGGGACGCCGAGCAACGGGCGGCGGCGGTGCGGGCGAATCTGCGCGAGCTCGAGTCGACGCTGACCGAGCTGCGGGGGGCGTCCGCTCAGTGGCCGTCCGGCCAGCCGGGGGAGCGGCCCAGGTAGGCGACGAGCCGGTCGCCGGGCGGGGCGGCCTCGTCCGGCTCGACCATGACGCCGAAGGCCTTGCTGGGCCGGTCGGTGGGCCACCGCAATGCGATCTTCATGGCGGCCGCGCTCAGGTCAGGGTCGAGCGTGGCGTCCGAGCCGGTCGACCTGGCCACGTCCCAGGCGTGCACCAGGAAGTCGACGAAGTGCATGCCCAGCACGGTCGGGGCGGTGAAGGTGCCGTACCCGTACACCTCGATCTTGCGGTCCAGCAGCGTCTTCGCGCTGAACGCCTTGGTGACCAGGGCGACGGAGTCGGCGAACGCCCGGCGGGGGTCGGCGGGCGGGGTCAGGTCGTCCCAGACGGCCGGATCGGTGGGCTTGCCCGCCGCCGCGGCGGCGAAGCCGCGGTTGTGCCCGATCATGTGCCCGAGCAACTGGCCGAGGGTCCAGTCGCCGCACGGCGTGGGCCGGGCTAGATCGGCGCGCTTGACACGGTTCACGGCGGCCGCGGCCGCGGCGAGGGCACGCCGGTCGAGATCACGAAGGTCCATGTCTCGCACCCTAGTGCCGCAGCTCCGTGTGCTCCACCGGTGACGCCGTCAGGCGGAAAACCTGTCCGGACAGTCCAATCAGCTGAGTCGGCAGATATTGACTCGTGCAAACATTTCTTCGTAATTTGAGTCGCGGCCGTGCCGCGCACACCCCCACGACGGCGCGTGGCCGACGGCCGCGCCCAAGGAGGTTCTCCCCTGTGAAGCACCCCTCGACGCGGCGGGCGCTGCTCGCCGCGGCCCTGCTGGCGACCACCCTCGGCGTGCTGGCCGGGCCCGGTGGCGGCGCCACCGCGGGCGCGAAGGACGAGTGGGTCGGCTCCTGGTCGGCCGCGCCCACCGGCGCTGGCGCGGGCCTGTCCGGCACCGGCTTCGCCGACCAGACCATCCGCATGATCGTGCACACCTCGGTCGGCGGCAGCGCGGCGCGCATCCGGCTGTCCAACACCTTCGGCACGGGGGCCGTGACCGTCGGGCACGCCACCGTGGCCCGGCCCGACGCGGCCACCCCCGCGCTCACCGACGTGCTGCCCGCCAGCGTGGGCGAACTGACCTTCAACGGCGCGCCGGGCATCACCATCCCCAAGGGCGGCCAGGTCGTCAGCGACCCGCTGCCGGTGACCGTGCCGGAGCTGTCGGACCTGGTGGTCAGCGTCTACCTGCCGGTCGCGACCGGCCCCGCGACGTGGCACTGGACCTCGCGGCAGGCGACGTACTACGGCAGCGGCGACACCGCCGCCGAGCCCACCGGCGCGACCCTGACCGGCACCCGCAACTCGTGGTTCTTCCTCACCGGCGTCGACGTGCTCAGCCGTAGGTCGCCCGGCTCGGTGGTGGTGCTCGGCGACTCGATCACCGACGGCAGCCAGTCCACCATCAACGGCAACGCACGCTGGACCGACCGTCTCGCGGCCCGCCTGCTGGCCGGGCACTCGCCGCACTCCGAGATCGGCGTGCTCAACCAGGGCCTGGCCGGCAACGCGGTCACCCACGACGGCACCGAGATCGGGTACGCGGAACTGGGCGTGAACGGGCTGGCCCGGCTGCACCGCGACGTGCTCAGCCAGACCGGGGTGCAGACGGTGGTGGTCATGCTCGGCATCAACGACCTGCAGATCTACGCCGACGCCCCGGAGAAGGTCATCGGCGGCCTGCGACAGATCAGCGCCCAGGCGCGGCAGTCCGGGGTGGACGTGGTCGTCTCGACGATCACGCCGTTCGAGGGCTTCTCGTCCTGGACGCCGGCGAAGGAGCAGAGCCGCCTGGCCATCAACGAGTACCTCCGTACGCACCGGGCCGAGTTCACCGGCGTGGTCGACTTCGACGAGCTGCTGCGCGACCCGGCCGCGCCGGGCAAGCTGCGGGCCGAGTGGGACAGCGGCGACCACATCCACCCCAACGACACGGGCTACCAGGCCATGGCCGACTTCATTCCGCTGTGGCTGGTGTCCTGATCCATAGGCACAGGTACGCGTGTTGACATGGCGGGATCGGCGCGTGAGGCTGTTCGTGCCGATCCCGCTTGTCGGACACACGCTTAACGGGGTCGAGAGGAAGAGCATGGCCGTCCACGACGACCGTCCGCATCTGCTGATGGTCCGCACCGGCAAACGCGAGTTCCGGGAATACCTGCTGCGCTCGCTGGCCCCGGCGTACCGGGTGCACCTGTTCACCGGGGTCGCGCCCGGCTGGGAGCTGGAATACGTCGCCGGCGCCACGGAACTGGGCAGCCTGCTCGACGTGAAGGCGATGGCCGAGGCCGCCCGCCGGTTGCCGGACGGCCCGGTCGCGGGCGTGTTCACCTGGGACGAGGCGCGCACGCTGCAGACCGCCGAGCTGGCCCTGGCCCTGGGGCTGCCTGGCGACCCCGCGGTGACCGCCCGCTGCCGCGACAAGCTGCTGACCCGCCGGGCCCTGGCCGCGGCCGGCGTCGCCCAGCCCGCGTCGGTGCCGGTGGGCTCGCTGTCGCAGGCCTTCGCCGAGGCCGCCCGGATCGGCTACCCGGTGATCCTCAAGCCGAGCGACCTGGCGCTCAGCGTCGGAGTGATCAAAGTGGCCGGGCCCGAGGAGCTGGCCGCGGCGTACGAGTTCACCAGCGCGGTGCGCCACGGCGCGTTGCCCGACTGGCGACCGCAGGTGCTGCTGGAGGAGTACGTCGACGGCGAGGAGATCAGCGTCGACGCGGCGGTGCACCACGGCGAGGTGACTCCGCTGTGCCTGGCCCGCAAGGAGATCGGGCACCCGCCGTACTGCATCGAGATCGGACACTACGTGCACGGCGACGACCCGCTGCTGCACGATCCGCAGCTGCTGCGGCTGCTGCAGGACGCGCACACCGCGCTCGGCTTCCGCGACGGGGTCACCCACACCGAGATCAAGCTGTCCTCGCGCGGGCCGCGGATCATCGAGGTGAACGGGCGGCTCGGCGGCGACATGATCCCGTACCTGGGGCTGCGCGCCACCGGCGTGGACGTGGCACTGGCCGCCGCCGCGGTGGCCTGCGGGCGTCCCCCGGTCGCGGTGCCCGATCGCAAACTGGTGGCGGGGGTGCGCTTCTTCTACCCGGCGCAGCCCGACACCGTCATCGAGACGCTGGCGTTCGACCGGGCCGGGCTCCCGGCCGCGGTGGACGAGCTGGCGCTGCTGGCCGATCCCGGCGACCGGCGCTCGCCGCCGCCGCAGGGCACCGTCAACGGGCGGGTCGCGTACGCCACCGCGGTGGGCGCGACGCAGCGCGAGTGCGAACGCGCCCTCGACGCCGCGGGCGCCGCTCTGCGTGTCAACGGCGAGCGGCCGGCCGACCACGGCTGACCGCGGGGACGGACCCGGCGTGCGCGAAGTCGGGCACGCCGGTCCGGCCCCGGGCCGGGTTCACCAGTCGTAGCCGAGGCGCTCCACGAGGTCGCCGTAGCGGGCCCGGAACGCCGTGAGGTGCTCGGCTGCCAGATGGTTGCGCCAGTCGCCGGCGACCCCGCGGCGGTAGTGGCTGTGCACGTCCTCCTGGCCACGCTCGCGGCCCTTGGCCAGTCGGCTGAACGAGAACCGCTCGCACGCGCTGGTCACGTACGCGCCGGGCAACCGGTGCAGCGGCAGCCGGGGCAGCACCATCCGGGGATATTTCAGCGTGCGGGGAGTGCCCCGGCGGGCGGCGAGGTTCCAGCGCACCGCGGCCATGCGCGCCTGCTCCGGGCCCGAACCGTCGGGGGTGAGCAGCTCCAGGTGGCCGAGGATGGCGGTCCAGGACTTCACCGGGTCGACGATGGCGTCCTCCATGCGCACCTCCAGCATCCCGGGGCGGGCGTAGTCCCACTGCGCCATCGGGTCCAGGAACATGCCGCTGAACTCCACCTCGGCCAGCAGGCCGCCGGCCTCGTCGAGGGCGCGCAGGTTGCGCCGGTGTGCCACCAGCTCCGGCCAGGGCACCCCGCCCACCACCTCCGGGTGGCTGTTGAGGTGGCTGAAGTAGCCGGAGACCACGATGTCGCGCGGGTCGCGGATGAGGTGGAACGCCCGGTTCTCTGGCAGCGTGTCCACCCATTCCGGCTTGGCGTTCGTCATGATCAGAAGGTCGGGGCGAGTGGCACGCACGTAGTCGCCGAGGGTGTCGTAGGGCGCCCACTGGTCCGGCACGTGGATCGTGTCGACCTTGAGGTTCAGCGCGAACGCCGCCTCGTGCAGGATGGATCTGGCCCAGGTCGACGCTGATTTGTGGCGCGCGAAATACGCACGAAGCACCGGTTCACTCCTGACAAAAGTCCTGATGAGACGCATTGCCGACGCGGCTCTATAGCTGCGTTAACAATAAATACATCTATGCAGGAAGGGTCAGGGCTGTCAAGAACGTGAAGCTGCTTCAGTCAGCTCGACGGCAGGCCGGCGGCGGACAGGATCTTCTTGCGCTCCTTGGCGGTGAGCCGGTCCACGTACACGGTGCCGTCCAGATGGTCGGACTCGTGCTGCAGGCAGCGCGCGACCAGCCCGGCGCCCTCGATGCGCACCGGCGCGCCGTGCATGTCCACCCCGGTCACCACCGCCGTCACCGTGCGCGCCATGTCGCCGCGCTGGCCGGGCACCGACAGGCAGCCCTCCCCGGAGACCTCCAGCTCGCGCGGCGGCGCGGGCAGCTCCAGGACCGGGTTGACGACGTGGGCCACCACGTTCGGGCCGTCGCCTGCCGGGTCCGGGCAGTCCATCACGAACACGCGCAGGCCGACGCCGATCTGGTTGGCGGCCAGGCCCACGCCGTTGGCCGCGTACATGCTGGCGAACATGTCGGCGACGAGCTGGTGCAGTTCCGGCCCGAAGTCGGTGACGGGAGCCGTCGGCCGGTGCAGCACCGGCGTGCCGTACAGCGTGATGTCCCGGGCGATCCCGGCCCCGACGGCCCGCTCGCTCATGCCGCGGTCCCGGCGGGCGGCAGCTCCCCGGTCTCGCGGGTGCCGCCGGAGCAGGGCGCGCCGAACTCGGGCGCGGCGTTCTGGCGGGCTGCGTTGACGAAGAAGTCGATGCGCGGGTCCTCCGCGCTGTTCACCTTCAGCTGGTATCCCCACGCCTGCAGCGAGATCGGCGCATCCTGGCCGGGGAACGGGCTCAGCATCAGGTAGTCGCGCCCGGACACCTTCGCCGCCAGCGCCTGGACCTCGTCGCTGTCCAGGCCGGGCCGGTAGGTGATCCACACCGCGCCGTGCTCCAGGCTGTGCACGGCCCGCTCGCTGGCGATCGCCGTGTCGTAGACGGCGCCGGCGCAGTTCTGCCACGTGCCGTTGTGCTGCCCGCCGACCGGCGGCTGCTGCGGATAGACCACCGCACCCGGCGCGTGGTCCTGGCTCAGCGTGCCCTCGGCCAGGTAGTTGCGCACCCCGTCGATCGCGGCGAGCTGCTGCTGCCAGGTCCCGGTGGGCGCCGTCGCGACCTGGTCGCCCGGCTTCACACTCCCGGCCCGCAGGTAGTAGAAGAGCGCGCCGCCCACGCCCAGGCAGCAGCAGAGCAGCACCGCCAGGCCACCCGCGATCCACACCCACACGGGCACCGCCGACCTGCGCGGCGGGCTCGGGTTCGGGTGCGGGTTCGTGTAATCCACCATGGCGCGGCCTCCCCAGGAACTCGACTCGCCGCGGTGATCCTATCGACGCCCACCCCCGAGTCGACACCCCGCATCCACCCCGTCACCCCCCCGACCCGAAGGAAGGGCACCTTCTTATCGCGATAGGTAGTGGAAGGGCACCTTCCCAACCTCGCGGAGCGGGGCGGGCGGGTGGGAGCGGGTGGCGTGGGGCCGCTCAGGCGGTGGGACGGATGCCGAAGCCGGACAGGCCCTCCGGGGTCTCCTCGAAGACCGCGACGCCGTCGACGATCGCCAGCTCGGGGCCGTGCCGGGTCCAGGCCACGAGGCGGTCGACGCCGTCGGGCGTGCCCTCGAAGACCGCCTCCACCGTATGGTCGGGGCGATTGCGCACCCACCCGGCCACACCGGCGGCCTGCGCCTGCTGGCGGCAGCTGTCGCGGTAGTAGACGCCCTGTACCTCGCCGGAGATCACAACGCGCCTGCGGATCATGCGTCAACCGTAGACTGGACGGCATGGCCCGGCCAAACGAGGTCGTCGCGGCGGCACTGCAGGAGTACGCCGATCTCATCGCGATCACCGGCGGTGACGCCTTCCGGGCCCGCACCTACGAGAAGGCCGCCCGCGGGGTCGCCGGTCACGCCGCCGACGTGGCGACGCTCGACCTGAAAGGTCTGGAGCAGATCCCCGGCGTCGGCAAGTCCACCGCCGAGAAGATCGTCGAGTACCTGGCCACCGGCCGGATGGCGGTGCTGGAACAGCTGCGGGCCAAGGTGCCCGCCGGGGTGCGCGAGCTGATGGCGATCCCCGGCCTCGGCCCGGCCAAGGCCATGGCCCTGCACCGTGAGCTGGGCATCTCCTCGATCGATGAGCTGGTGCACGCGATCGGGGAGGGGCGGCTGTCCGGGTTGCGCGGCTTCGGCGCGAAGACCGCGGCCAACATCCTGCACGGCATCGACGTGCTGCGGCACAGCGGCGGCCGGGTGCTGGTCTCCGCGGCGCTGGAGGTCGCCGACGAGGTCATCGCCGCGCTGTCGGCGCTGCCCGGCTGCGAGAAGTGCACGTACGCCGGGTCGCTGCGGCGCGGCCGGGACAGCATCGGCGACGTCGACATCCTGGTCGCCTCCCGCGAGTCGAAGCCGATCATGGCGGCGTTCGCGGAGCTGCCGCTGGTCGGCGAGGTCATCGCGGGCGGCCCGGCGAAGACGTCGATCCGCACCACCGGCGGGCTCCAGGTCGACCTGCGGGTCGTGCCGCCGGAGTCGTGGGGGGCTGCCCTGCAGTACTTCACCGGCTCCAAAGAGCACAACATCCGGGTACGCGAGATCGCGGTGCGCAAGGGGCTGAAGCTGTCCGAGTACGGGCTGTTCCGCGCCGAGGACGACACGCTGCTCGTGTCGGAGACCGAGGAGGAGGTGTACGAGCGGCTCGGCCTGCCCTGGATCGCGCCCACCCTGCGCGAGGACCGCGGCGAGGTCGCCGCCGCCCGCAACGGCGCCCTGCCGGACCTGGTCACCGAAGCCGACATCCGCGGCGACCTGCACACCCACACCGATCTCACCGACGGCGTGTCCACCCTGGAGGAGATGCTGGCCGCCGCGCGGGCCCACGGCTACCGCTACTACGCGGTCACCGACCACGCCAAGGACATGCCGATGCAGCGGATGACCGACGCGAAGATGCTCGCCCAGCGCAAGAAGCTGCGGGCGCTGGCCGAGGGCGGCAAGATGGCGCTGCTGCACGGCAGCGAGCTGAACATCGACCCGGACGGCGGGGTGGACTGGGACGCGGACTTCCTGGCCGGGTTCGACATCTGCGTCGCTTCGGTCCACTCGCACTTCACGCAGACTCCGGCGGAGCTGACGAACCGGTTCGTGAAGGCGTGCGAGAACCCGTACGTCAACATCATCGGGCATCCGACCACGCGGCTGATCGGGCGGCGCAAACCGGTCGAGCCGGACTGGGACGCGGTGTTCGACGCGGCCGCCGCGACCGGGACCGCGATGGAGGTGAACGCGTTCCCGGACCGGCTCGACCTGCCCGATGAGCTGATCATGCGGGCGCGCGAGCGCGGGGTGAAGTTCGCGATCAACACGGACGCGCACTCGACCGTCCACCTGGATCTGCTGCGCTTCGGTATCGGCATAGCGCAGCGTGGCTGGCTGACTCCCGCCGACGTGATCAACACGTGGACGCTGACCAAGTTGAACAAATTCGTCGCGGCCAAGCGCCGCGGGGCGTGAACCGCCGGGCACGGGCACGGGTGCGGCCCCGCTTTCTCATAGACGTTGGCCTATCTGAATGGGTTCGATCTACAAATTGTCATCCAGATAGGCCAACGTCTATGGCGAGCCGGGCCGGCGAGCGCGGTGGGGTGGTCAGGTCAGGTATTGGGTGAACCAGTCGGTGAGTTTGGCCCAGGCCTGGGCGGCGGCGGGGGCGTTGTAGCGCTGGCCGGTGTCGTTGAAGAAGGCGTGGTTGACGTCGGGGTAGGTGACGATCTCGAAGGTCAGGCCCGCTTTGCTCAGGGCGTCGCGGGCGGCGTCGCGGGTGGCGTTGACCCGGTCGTCGAGCTGGGCGTACACGCCGAGCACAGCCGCGTCGGGGGAGCCGGAAACCGACGCGCCTGCGGGGAACGGGCCGTAGAACGGCACCGCCGCGCGCAGCCGTGGTTCGCCCGCGGCCAGCAGGGACCAGACCATGCCGCCACCGAAGCAGAAGCCCATCGCGCCGACGGTGTGGCCCGGGTTGCGCCGCAGCAGCTCGTCGACGCCTGCCTTCAGGTCGGCGATGAACCGCGGCGGCGGGGCGGCGTTGAGGGCGGCGGTGGCCTGGGCCGGGTCGGCGAACGTGGCCGTGCCGCCCTCCTCGGACAGCAGGTCGATCGCGAGAGCGGACCAGCCCGCGGCGGCCAACCGCCCGGCGATCGAGGCGATGTGGTCGGTCAGGCCCTTGTTCTCGTGGACGACCAGCACCGAGCCCTTGGGGGTGGCCGCGGCGGCCCAACGCCCCTGCAGTTGCCCGTTCGGGCCGGGGAACGTGATGGGTTCGGTGGGCAGCGGGCTCGGGCCGGCCGGGCCCGTCACCGCGGGCGTCGGTGCGGTCTGTGGGGTCGTGGTGGTGTCGCGCTGGGCTTCGCACGCGGCCAGCAGCGGGACGGCCACGGCGGCGCCGACGCCGAGCAGGCCCAGTCGGCGCAGCGCCTCGCGACGGGAGATCAGGCCGTCGGCGTAGTCGACGACGACCTCGCTCGACAGGTATTCGCCCAACTCAGACATGTCTCATTCATACCCCTTCAACCGGACGGTGTTGCGGGCCGGTGGGTGTCTGCGGGTCAGTGTTCGTCGAGGCTGCCCACGATGCGCTGCTGCCACATGGCGTGATGGAGCACGGGTGGGTCGAAGCGCGGGCCCGGCGCCGGCGGCAGGAGCGCGGGGCCGCCGTGGAGGGTGAGTTCGCGACGGCCGACCGCCCAGGCGGTGACCGGGTCGAACAGGATCTCGAAGGCGCTGTCGCCGTCGGTGTGGCGTACGGAGATCAGCCGGGTGCCGTCGACCGTCACCTCGCCCACGGTCAGGCCGTCCATGCCCTGGAATGCGCGCAGCAGGCCGGCGCGCAGCCGTCGGGGCAGCAGGATGTCGCAGGCCTGGTAGAAGTGCGTCATCGCGTACCAGAAGTCGTGGTCCCGGCTCGGATTGCCGCGGACGGGGGCGCGTAGCAGGTCCAGCAGGGCCGCGGGATCGTCGGCCGGCAGGTCCGCGAGCCACCCGGTGGTGGGGTACACCAGACTCGGGCCCTGTTCGCGCAGGTAGGTACGTTGCTTTTGGGGATCGACGGCGGTCGTGCCGGGGTCTTCCGCGTCGAAGCTGCCCATGGAGTTGGTGATCTTGACTGCGATCAGGCCGTCCGGTTCGAGCCACAGCTCGCGGCCGAGATAGTCCATCCGCACGGTCCGCGCACTGGCGTCGTCGGAGTGGGCGGCCCAGCCGTCGAGGCGCACATGGACGAACTGACCTGGCGCGACGGTCACGGTGTCGGCGCGTTCGGCGGTGCGGGCCAGCTCCGCCAGGGCCGCCTTCGCCTCGGGGGTGGTACGCGGCCGGCGGGGATCGGCGCCGCGCTCGGACGGCAGCGGCTGATGGGAGGCCTTGATCTCGGCGATGTCGGGTGCGGCGGAGTCGCTCGCACCGGTGCCGCCGTGGACGGCGACGCCGAGCGCGACGGCGGCCACCGCCAGTCCGGCCGCGGCGGGGACGAGTCGGCGGGCCGTCCAGCGCGGGGAACGGGTCCGGGCGGTGGTGTGCCGGGCGTTGAGCAGGCGCCAGGTGCGGGAGACGGACTCGTCGGACGGTTCGGGCGAGCCCGGCGGCAGGTCGCGTACCGCCGTGAGGTCGGCGTCGGTGCGGGTCATCGGGAACCTCCGGTGGCGGCGAGCGCAGACTTGATCTTCGTGCGGGCGCGGTGCAGGGCCGACTGCACGGAGCCGACCGGGATGCCGAGCGCGTGGGCGATCTCGGCGTACTCCAGCTCCGCGACGGCGAACAGCAGCAGCACCTCGCGCTGGCGGCGCGGGAGTCTGGCCAGGGTGCTCGCGACGCGGGCCACGGTGCGCTGCGCGTCGACCCGATCCGCGGAGCGGGCGTCCGGCGCGACCTCGTCGGCGGCGTGGGACTGCGCCGCGGCGACGGCGCGCAGCGCGCGGACCTCGGTGCGGCGGTGGCGGCGCAGCAGGTTGCCGCAGATGCCGTACAGCCAGGGCAGCATCGCGCCCCGGGTGCCGTCGTAGCGGTGGCGCTGCTCGTACGCGATGAGGAAGGTCTGTGCCACGACGTCCTCGGCGACCTGCTCGCCGACGCGCTGACCGGCGTAACGCAGCAGGTCGCGGGCGTACGCGTCGAACATCGCGCCGAGGTCGGCAGGGTCCGGCGGCCCGCCGGGGGCCGGTGGGTCGGCTCCGGCCGGAGGGTCGTGCTGGGTCGTCACGGTCATGCCAGTACTTGCCCGCAGGCGCCGCCCATGTTCCCGGCTCCTTTCGCCCGTCAGGCCGGCAGGTCGTCCCGGCCTGCGCGGGCCGGACGCCGAGGGTACGGATCCGCGCCGGTCCATGCCGCCCCGGCCCGATTCCCGGACGACTGCCGCGTTTTCGTGGACCGGCGGCACGTCGATGCGAGAGGCTGGACGGCATGAGTGCGGACGAACAGGTATTCGTCATCGTCGGTGCGTCGCTGGCCGGGGCCAGGGCCGCCGAGGCGCTGCGGGCCGAGGGTTTCACGGGCCGGGTGCTGCTGATCGGGCAGGAGGACGAGGTCCCCTACGAGCGCCCCCCGCTGTCCAAGGGCTTCCTGCAGGGCAAGGATCCGCGCGAGAAGGCGTACGTGCACCCGCGCGAGTGGTATGCCGAGCAGGACATCGAGCTGATGCTCGGCCGCCGTGCGCTGGCGGTGAACCCGGCCGCCCGCACGGTGACGCTGGACGGTGACGAGCTGTTCGCGTACGACAAGCTGCTGCTGGCCACCGGCTCGAAGGTGCGCACCCTCGACGTGCCCGGCGCGGACGTGGCCGGTATCCACTACCTGCGTGCCTATCCCGACTCGGCCGCGCTGCGCGAGGCGCTGACGGCCGACCCACGGCCGCAGGTGCTGGTCGTGGGCGCGGGCTGGATCGGCCTGGAGATCGCGGCCGCGGCCCGCGGTTACGGCTGCCCGGTGACGGTGGTCGAGACCGACAGCGCCCCGCTGCGGCGGGTGCTCGGCGACGAGCTGGCCGCGCTGTTCCAGGCGCTGCACGAGGCGAACGGCGTCGAGTTCCGGTTCGGCACCGGGGTGCGCGAGTTCGGCAGCCTGGACGGGGCGGTGCGCAGCGCCGTCCTCGACGACGGCACCGAACTCGCCACGGACCTGGTGGCGGTCGGCGTCGGCATCCGGCCCGTCACCGAGCTGGCCGAGCAGGCGGGACTGACCGTGGACAACGGCGTCGTCACCGGCGCCGGCTTCCTCACCTCGGACCCGCACATCTACGCCTGCGGCGACGTGGCCTCGACCCTGAACCCGCTGGTGGGCAAGCACCTGCGGACCGAGCACTGGGCCAACGCCCGGGCCGGCGGCAAGGCGGCGGGCAAGGCGATGGCGGGGCAGGAGGTGTCGTACGCGCAGGTGCCGTACTTCTTCACGGACCAGTACGACCTGGGCATGGAGTACTGCGGCTGGGCGGGTCCGGGCGACTACGCGCGGGTCGTCTTCCGCGGCGACCCGACCGTCCGCGACGGCAAGGCCCCGGAGGTCATCGCCTTCTGGCTCACCGACGACAACCGTGTCGTAGCCGCCATGAACATCAACATCTGGGACGTCCAGGACGACCTCAACGCCCTGGTCAAAGCCGGCTTCTCCGGCACCCCCGCCGACCCCGCCCGCCTCACCGACCCCTCCGTCCCCCTCCCCGAGGTGCTCGCCCAGAAGAGTTGATCATGAACTTATGGCACGGGTCGGCGGCGTGTCGTGGACACAGGTTCATGATCGATGGGTGGCCGTAGCATCGTCCGATGCGGACGCGGCTGATCTTCGTACGGCATGGCGAGTCGGTGCACTCGGTCGAGCGGTTCGTCGGCGGGCGGCAAGGGTGCCGCGGGCTCACGGCGCGCGGGCACGAGCAGGCGGCGGAGACCGCGCGGCGGCTCGCGGGGGAGGTGTCGGGGCCGGTCGCGGTGTACTCGTCGGTGCTGCGGCGGGCGCTGGAGACGGCGGCCCCGATCGCGGCGGCGCTGGGCGCGGACGTGGTCGCCGACTGCGGGCTGTGCACCTGGCACTATCCGGCGTACGCGGACGGGCGGCCGCTGGCCGTGCTCAAGGACGCGGAGCTGCCCGGCGGGGGTGTGCACCGGCCGTTCCAGCGGGAGAACGAGAGCTGGGCCGAGCTGGTGGTGCGGACCGGTCGGGCGATCATGGACATCGCGTACCGGCACGCGGGCCAGACGGTGGTGCTGGTCGGCCACAGCGAGACGATCAACGGCTCGTTCCACGTCCTGGGCATGCAGCCGCTGCTGCGCGCGTTCGACACGGTGGTCGCCCCCGGCTCGGTCACCGAGTGGACCGCTGACGGCGACCCGGTCACGTCGCCGCCGACGCGCTGGACCCTGCACCGCTTCAGCGCGTGACTCGCGGCCGCCGCGAAGGGCTGCCGGAACCGGGGCCGCCGTGAAGCGCGGCCCACCGGCGACAGTGTCCGGCGTCCCGCGTTTCCATAGGCCACCCACCACGTCGCATGAGGAAGGGCACCTTCCATAACGCGGAGCGTCAAGAAGGTGTGCCCGCGCTTCCCGCTGCGGGTGGCGTGTCAATGGGGGGTGACGGCGCGCATCAGCTCGGCGATGAGCTGCCGGAGTTCGCGTGTGGGCTCCAGTCCGAGGTCGTGGTGCAGGTACCGCTCGTAGCGGTCCAGATCGCGCAATGCCTCACCGCGGTTGCCCGCGGCGAGGTGGGCGCGGATCAGGATGGAGTGTCCGGTCTCCCGCAGCGGGTCGGCACGGACCGCGGTGAGCGCGGCGACCTGCGCCTCGGCGTACCGCCCCGCCTCGATGAGCCCGACGGCCACCGCCTCCAGGGCGCCCAGGCGCAGCTGCCGCCAGTCGTCCGCCTCCAGCAGGACCCAGTCGTCGTACCAGCCGGGCAGGAGATCGGTCGAGAGGTCCTTCATGGTCTCCGGGCCGAGCCCGAGGTCGTGCACGGCGACGGCCGGGTCGAGCGCGCGGTATGCCGTCCGCCGGGCGCGGTGCAGGTCGACGGTGACGTGGTGGGCCAGGTGGATCTCGTCAGGACGCACGTCGAGCGCGTCACGGGCGGCCCGGGGCACGCGGGTCAGCGCCGAACGCAGGTTGGCGTACGCGCACCGTTCCGGCACGGCGGGCCACAGTGTCTGCGCCACCAGGGCACGCGGCACCGCGGCACGGCAGCGCATCGCCACGAAGGCCAGCAGGCGGGCCGACCCGCCGGACACCGGCACGGGATCGTCCTGCACGGCCAGCTCGAAGCCGCCGAGCAGCGAGAGGTGTGCCGTGGGCGCCGCCCTGTCGTCCTGCGCCCGAGGAAGGGACATCACCACTCGTCTCGCCGGCCCGGCTGCGGCGCCCACCGCGCAGCCTCGGGAAAGGAACGGGGTCGTCGTAATCACCCATGAGCAGCCTACGGTCCGGACCATACCGGCGCGGCCTGGATGCCCGATCTGTCCGGCCGTAGTGCCGGGTCTGTCACGCCTGCGTCACGTCCGGGTGACGGTGTCCGTCACAGAATGAATCGACAAGGCACCCAGGATCACCGACCGAGGGAGGAAAACCCTATGCGTACCCGAAAGGTGTCAATTTTGTTCGGCACGGCCGCGATAGCGGCCACCCTGGCGGTGTCCGCGCCCGCCACCGCCGCGCAGGCCTCCTCCGGCCCGGTGCCCGCCGCGGCCTCGTCCGCGGTGACAGTGCAGGACCAGCCCGTAGCCGATCCGTGGCGCGACGGCTACCGGCAGGGCTACCGCGACGGCTTCAAGGACGCGAAGGAAGACTGCCAGCGCTCGTACGCCAGCCGGCAGTTCGACAACTGGAAGTTCGCCCAGGGCTATGAGTCAGGCTTCGGTGATGGATGGGAGGCCGGCGTGGCCCGGTACTGCTAGGACACAGGGCCTCATGAGGAAGGAAGAAGCTAGGGCACCCTCCCCGGATGGCCAGGGTGCCCTTCGTGATCGCGTGCGACCCGCGGGTCAGTCGCGGGGGTAGTCGAAGTTTTCCGGGGTCCATTGCTTTTCTTCGACGAGGACCAGCCAGTTGCCGGAGTTGTCGCGCATGACGGCCTCGACGCCGTAGGGGCGGTCGGCAGGCTCCTGGAGGAAGACCACGCCCTTGGCGCTGAGCTCCTCGAAGGTCTTGCGGCAGTCGTCGACGCTCAGGCCGAGGCCGCCCATGGCGCCCTTCTCCAGCTGGCGGCGGATGAAGTCGGCGGCGTCAGGGTCCAGCGGTGGGCCGGGGGTCATCAGGGTGACCTGGAGTTCGGGCTGGCTGGGGTGCCGGACGGTGACCCAGCGGAAGCCCTCGCCCATGGTGATGTCGGCACCGGCCTCGAAGCCGAGCACGTCGACGTAGAAGTCGCGGGCCTTGTCCTGATCGAGGCAGTAAACGGTGACCAGCGAGATGTTTGTGATCATGTCTCAAACCCTAGGACTCGGGGCTGAGCTGGGGCTTCTCCGAGATTGCGACGTCCTCGGCGGTCGCCTTCGGGTGGCCGGTGGTGCCGCCGAGGTCGAGCACGCCGCGCATGAACAGGAAGCAGCCGGGCACGTGGGGCCCGCCCCGGGCGGCCCAGCGGTCGCGGTATCCCGTCGGCGTCTCGCCGGTCAGCGCCGAGAACCGGGTCGAGAACGAGCCGAGGCTGGCGAACCCGACGATCATGCACACCTCGGTCACCGTCAGGTTGGCCACGCGCAGCAGGTCCTGGGCCCGCTCGATGCGGCGGCGGGTGAGGTAGCGGATCGGGGTCTCGCCGTACGCCGCCTCGAAGCTGCGGACGAAGTGGAACTTGGACACCCCGGCCACCCGGGCCAGCCGGTCCAGGTCGAGCGGCTCGGCGTAGTGGCGGTCGACGTGGTCGCGCGCCCGCCGCAGGTGGGGCAGCAGCTCCACCGGCACCGTGGTCACCCTCGCCATGGGTCCGAGCCTAGGACCGCCCGCCGACGAAACCGGGCCGATGGTGGCAGACTCGCGCGGTGACCGACGGACTGGTGATCCCCGAACTCGACGCGGGACCGTTCCTGCTGCGCCCGTTCCGGCCCGGCGACCTGCCGCTGATCGAGGAGGCCGCGGCGGACCCGTACATCCCGGTGATCAGCTCGGTGCCGGTGCCGTACAGCGAGGCCGCCGGGCTGGCGTTCGTCCAGCGGCAGCACGACCGGGCCCGGGAGTGCTTCGGATACTCCCTGGCGATCGTCGACCGGGCCGGGGACCGGGCGGTGGGCCAGATCGGGCTGTGGGTCACCGAGATGGCCGAGGGCCGGGCGGCGACCGGGTACTGGATCGCGCCATCGGGCCGCGGGCGCGGCGCGGCCGGGCACGCGCTGTCGGCGGTGACCCGCTGGGCGTTGACCGACCTCGCGATCCCGCGGGTGCACCTGCACGTCGAGCCGTGGAACACCGCCTCGGTGCGCACCGCCGAGCGCGCCGGGTTCCGGCAGGAGGGCCTGCTGCGCAGCTGGATGGAGCTGGGCGGGGTACGCCGGGACATGCTGCTGTATGCCCGCATCGCCGCCGACGAGCAGGGCCCGCCGGCGCCCTGACGGGCCGGAGTCAGCCCTTCAGCGCGTCCAGCAGCAGGTCACGGGCATCCTCGTCGAAGGCGACCAGGCGTACCCGCTGCACCCGGGTCGGGGTGGCGCGGATGGCCGCCACCGCGATGCGGGCCGCGCGCTCGGGTGGGAAGCCGTAGACGCCGGTCGCGATCGCCGGGAACGCGACGCTGCTCGCGCCCAGCTCGTCGGCCACCTCAAGGCTGCGGCGGTAGCAGGAGGCGAGGGTGTCGTCCTCGCCGTAGGTCCCGCCCTCCCAGACCGGGCCGACCGTGTGGATCACATGGCGCACCGGCGGGTCCAGCGCGAACGCGGGAGTGGCCTTGGCGTCGCCGGGGTCGCAGGGCGCGAGCGCCCCGCCGGCGCGGGCGAGTCCGGGGCCGGCCGCGCGGTGGATCGCCCCGTCGACCCCGCCGCCGCCCAGCAGCGACTCGTTGGCCGCGGTCACGATGGCGTCGACGTCCTCCGCGGTGATGTCGCCGAGCACGACCTCGATGTCGGTCATGACGTCGATGATGTCACCAGGCGTCGATGCATCGCGGGCGGCACGATATCGTCGCCGGATGCCCGCACCCCGGCAACGATGGCCCCTGGCACCGCGTGAGCTGGACGAACCGCATCCGTCCCGGCTCGGCGAGGACCACCCCGACCGGGCCGAGATCCTGGCCCGGCACGCCGAGGCGCTGCGCGACGGGACGCCGGGCTACCTCGACCCGTCCTCCGGCCTGTTCGTGCTCAGCGCCGGGTTCCTGGCCAAGCGCGGCTTCTGCTGCACCCGGGGCTGCCGCCACTGCCCTTACGTGACCTGAACCGGCTGGACCGTGTCCACGAGCCGGGCAGGCCGTCGCGCTCGCGGGGGGCGGTCGGCGGGACGGACGCCGGTGCGGCGGTTCGGTTAGCCTGCGGGGCGTGATCGAGACGCGGCGCGCGGTGGCGGGGGATGCGGCGGAGCTGGTCAGGCTGCGGGCGGTGATGCTCAGCGCGATGGCGGGGCAGCCGGTCGAGCCGGGGCCGTGGCAGCAGGAGGCGCTGGCGCTGCTGCAGACGCGGCTGGGCGAGCCGGAGCCGGTCATGGCGGCGTACGTGGTCGACGTCCCGGGCGGGGCGGGGCTGGCCGCGTGCGCGGTGGGCACGATCGACGTGCGGCTGGGCGGGCCGGCGAACCCGTCGGGGCGGACCGGGTACGTGTACAACGTGGTGACCGACGTCGCGTACCGGCGCCGGGGTTACTCGCGCGCTTGCATGGAGGCGCTGCTGGGCTGGTTCGCCGAACGCGGCGTGACGACGGTCGATCTGCGGGCGACGGGTGACGGGGAGCCGCTGTACCGGTCGCTCGGCTTCGCGCCGGTGTCGTATACCGCGCTGCGGCTGGCCGCCGGGCGGCGGTGACCTCGCCCGAAGCCCGTCCGGGCATGGTCGGACGGGGGACGCGCCGGTAACCGCCGGGTGTGATGATGGCGCCAGATCTCAGCCGCGCCGGCGCCCGGATCCCACGAGGTCCCCGGACACGGCGCAACCACGCTGGGCACGACCTCGAGGCGTCAGGCGGGACCTGTCTCTGCATGGTGAGACAGGTCCCGGGCTGTGTGGACGCCCTGCTCAACCCACACCACGCGTTACGAAGGCGCCCTTCCGCTACGTGGAGCGTGGTGAAGGCGCCCTTCCTTTCTTGAGGGTGTCGGGTTGGAGGTCGAGGCGGCCGGTGAGGGTGGCCCGGATGTGGAGGGGCTCGCCGGGGGAGGGGCTGCTCGGCAGGGTGGTGGCGGGAGCGGCGATGTCGATGTCGATGCCCGGGTGCACGCGCAGGCGCAGCCAGTGGAAGGGCTCGCCGGTGAGGGTGTTGGTGCGCAGTTCGGCCAGGCGGACGGTGCCGTGCAGGCGGGCGCGGGCGGTGGGCGTCCAGCCGGGGGCGGCCCGGCCGGGGCGGACCAGGTCGTCGCAGACCAGGCCGTGCGGGACGGTCTCGGCGGACTGAGCCGATCCGTCCGCGGGCGGCGGATGGGGTTCGACGGACTCGGCCAGGGCGGACAGGGTCACCTGGCCGCGGGCGAGCCCGCCGCCGGCGACGTGCAGCGCGGTGTGGTCCTCCAGGTGTACGGCCACCGGGCAGACCAGGCCGCCGTCGGTCTCGTCGAGCAGGTCCATGACCGCGGTGCGGTCGTCGATCAGGCGGATGTTCTCGCAGGCGACCGCGACCGCGCCGCCGGCCAGTGAGGGCTGCATGTGGTGGATGCGGCCCCAGCGGGCGCGGGCGACCACCCGGGCGCCGGAGGTGTCGGTCCACACGTGGTCGCAGAAGCGGCGGGACAGGGTCACCGCGGTGCCCGCGTTGACGACCGACATGGTGAACTGGCGCACGTCCTGGCGGGCGAGGTCGACGCCTATCGAAGCGAAAAGGCCTGTCACCTTGCCCTCCTCGGTGAGGCTGGTCGGCCTACCAACGTACCCCGCAACCGAGGGCTGTCCCGTTGAACGCGCCACGGTACGGTGGGCACTCGGCGCACGCGGGAGACGGAGGCAGAGATGTTCTGGTGGAGGAGGCGAAAGGCGGCCGCCGGCAAGTGGATTGTCGTGGTCAGCCGCGTTCGTCCGCTTGACCCGAATGGTGGTGGACGCGACGAGCTGCGCTGGCCTGAGCAGCGCGATGCCGAGCACACCACCGATTCGCGTGACGCCGCAGACAGCCTCGCCGGTCGACTGACCGCGGCGGCCGGGGTGCAGCACGGCCAGCACCGGGTGAAGGTTCTCTTCACCGGTCACTGACCTTATCGGACACCCTATCGGCGTGTCCGAAAGCGACTAATTTGCCCGATTTGATGGCGACCGGCGGCCGGCCGGGAGGCCGTCACTCGCCGGCGGGCCGGAACCGCCGCGGATCGGGATCGCGCTCGGGGAACCGTCGCAGGTACTCCAGCTCCAGCTCGCGGCTGCGCTGATCATGGTTGGCCAGCGCGCTGTCCGAGCCGTGCACGAACGTGTCGTGCCGGGTCCGGTGCAGCGACGCCAGCTCACGGGACAGCTCGTGGTTGCTCAGCGCGGCGGCCGGTATGCCGCTGCGGTCGGCCACGTCGGACCTCATCATGCACCTCCGAGTGGGTCAACCGGGCCGGACGGGCACGTCCGGCTCGGTACGATCACAGTGGGCATGTACCCACCGGACCGCGGTGGCTCACCTCTCCAGTCTGGCCTGCGCGGGTGGGTCACACCGGCCGAACGAGGGGGTACGCCGATGACGGTGCGGACCGTGCGGGAGGTGATGTCCGCGCCGGTGGTCAGCGTGGGCAGCGCGACGCCGTACAAGGAGATCATCGACCTGCTGGCCGAGCACGGGATCAGCTCGGTGCCGGTGCTCGACCCCGGCGGCCTGGTGGTCGGCATCGTCTCCGAGGCCGACCTGCTGCACAAACTGGCCCTGAGCGGCGAGGAGCCGCAGCGGCACCTGTTCGAGCGGCGGCGGCGCGCGGTGGCGCGGGCCAAGGCAGAGGGCGACCGGGCCGAGGACCTGATGACCAGCCCGGTGATCACCGTCGCGCCGGACGCCTCCGTCGTCGCGGCCGCCCGCCGCATGGAGGACGAGCAGCTCAAACGGCTGCCGGTGGTGGACGCCGACGGCATGCTGGTGGGCATCGTGTCGCGGCGCGACCTGCTGCGCACCTACCGCCGTTCGGACGAGGCGATCCGGCACGACGTGGTGCACGACATCATCCAGGGCATGCTCTTCGTGCAGCCGCCGGAGATCGACGCGACGGTCGAGGAGGGTGTGGTGACGCTGACCGGCGGCACCGGCCGGCGCAGCTCGGCCCAGATCGCCGAGCGCCTGGTGCGCGGCGTGCCGGGCGTCGTCGAGGTGGTCAACGCGCTGACCTTCGAGTACGACGACACCCCGGACATCAACCGGCGCTACGAGTTCAACGCCGAGGTGGAGGGACCCGAGCGGCCCCGTGACGGCACGCTGGGGATCGTGTAGGCAGGATCGAAGGAGCGGGAGGCCCGATGCCGATCCAACGGGAGATGCGCAGCAAGCTGCGGTTCCAGTCGAACCAGACCAAGGATCAGCTGCTCGGCATGGCCAAGCGGCTGAACATCACCGGACGCTGGCACATGACCAAGGCAGAGCTGGCGCGCGCCATCGAGAAGGCGAACAGCACGGCCCGCCGCGACCACCGCGAGCCCGACTGATCGTGGTGGCGCACCGCCGGACGCAGCGGCCGCGCGCCGTAGGCTGTCCAGGTGCAGCAGCGAATCCTCGGCCGGACAGGCCGGAACGTGAGCGTGGTCGGGCTCGGCGCATGGCAGCTCGGCGCGGACTGGGGCGACGTCAGCGCGGACGACGCCCTGGCAGTGCTCGCCACCGCGGTCGACGCGGGTGTGAACTTCGTCGACACCGCCGACGTGTACGGCGACGGCCGCAGCGAGACCCTGATCGGAACGTTCCTGCGCGAACGCGGCCCCGGCCACGGGATCACCGTGGCCACCAAGATGGGCCGCCGCGTCGCCCAGGAACCCGCCAACTACCACATGGACAACTTCCGGGCCTGGAACGACCGGTCCCGGGCCAACCTCGGCGTGGACACGCTGGATCTGGTCCAGCTGCACTGCCCGCCGACCGAGGTCTACTCCGACGAGGCCGTCTACGACGCGCTGGACACCCTGGTGCAGGAGAAGCGCATCGCCGCGTACGGCGTCAGCGTCGAGACCTGCGAGCAGGCGCTGACCGCGATCGCCCGGCCGAACGTGGCGTCCGTGCAGATCATCTTCAACGCGCTGCGGCTCAAGCCGCTGGAGCGGGTGCTGCCCGCCGCCGCGGCCGCCGGGGTCGGCATCATCGCCCGGGTGCCGCTGGCCAGCGGCCTACTGTCGGGTCGCTACGACGAGCACACCACGTTCTCTGCCGACGACCACCGCAACTACAACCGCCACGGGGAGGCGTTCGACGTCGGCGAGACCTTCTCCGGCGTCGACTTCGCCACCGGCCTGGCCGCCGTACGCCGTCTCGCCCCGGCGGTGCCCGCGGGCGCGACCATGGCCCAGTTCGCGCTGCGGTGGATCATCGACCAGCCCGGCGTCAGCGTCGTCATCCCCGGCGCGCGTAACCCCGAGCAGGCCCGCGCCAACGCGTCCGCCGCCGACCTGTCCGCCCTCCTGCCCGACCAGCTCCGCATAGTCGCCGAGGTCTACGACGACCTCATCCGCCCCCACATCCACCACCGCTGGTAAACCCCGGCGAGAGCAAAGGAAGGGCACCTTCTGGACGCTATGCGTTGTAGAAGGTGCCCTTCCTGACATCGTGGCGGCCGCCACCTCGGGTGATGGCGGCCGGGCGCCATGCGTCGGCGCGGCGACCTCAGCGGACCGGGGCGAGCGGCAGCCGGATCACGTTCCAGGACAGCGGCGGCAGGCCGACCGTGAGGCGTCCGTTCTCGACCAGGGGTACGGCCAGGTCCCGGGGTACCACCCGGTCCGGTTCGGCCATCGTGTTCGCGGCTGTGGGGTCGTCGTCGGCCAGCACCGAGTGGGCGGCCGGCCCGGCCGGGACGAAGCCGCCCAGGTGCACGGTCAACGGCAGGTCCGCCGCCGGGTCGCGGTTGACGGCGAAGACCGTGAGCAGGCCGTCCTCGCCGTGCACCGCCGTGGCGTGCAGCAACGGCACGTCGCCGTACTTCGCGGTCTCGTACGTCGGCGACGTGACGTGCAGTCGTAGCACCTGCCCGCGGGCATACCGCGCGGCCTGGGCGAACGGGTGGAACGTGGTCTGCCGCCACGCCGGACCGCCCGGTTCGGTCATGATCGGGGCGATGACGTTGACGAGCTGCGCCAGGCAGGCCGCGGTGACCCGGTCGCAGTGCCGGAGCAGCGTGATCAGCAGGCTGCCCAGCACCACCGCGTCGGTGACCGTGTACACGTCCTCCAGCAGCCGCGGCGCCCGCGGCCATTCGCCCTGGCCGGGCCGCTGCCGGGACATGTACCAGATGTTCCACTCGTCGAACGCCAGCGACAGCCGCTTCGCTGAGCGGCGGCGGGCACGGGCCGCGTCGCACAGCGCGATCACGTCCGTGATGAACCGCTCCATGTCCACCGCGCTGGCCAGGTAGGAGGCCTGGTCGCTCGCCTCGGGGTCGTAGTAGGCGTGCAGGGACAGGTAGTCGACCTCGTCGTACGCGTGCGCGAGCACGGTCGACTCCCAGTCGCCGAACGTCGGCATGCCTGATCCGGAACTGCCGCAGGCGATCAGCCGCACCGACGGGTCGATCAGGCGCATCAGCCGGGCGGTCTCGGCGGCCAGGCGGCCGTACTCGTCGGCGGTCTTGTGCCCGACCTGCCACGGCCCGTCCATCTCGTTGCCCAGACACCACAGCCGGATGCCGTACGGCTCCGGCGCGCCGTGCGCGCCGCGCAGGTCCGACAGCGTGGTGCCGCTCGGGTGGTTGCAGTACTCCAGCAGGTCGCCGGCCTCGGCCAGGCCCCGGGTGCCGAGGTTGACCGCCATCATCGGCTCCAGCCCGGCGGCCCGGGTGAAGGCGGCGAACTCGCCGAGGCCGAACCGGTTGGTCTCGACCGTGCGCCAGGCCGGGTCGAGCCGGCGCGGCCGCAGGTCGGCCGGGCCGACCCCGTCCTCCCAGCGGTACGCCGACACGAAGTTGCCGCCCGGGTAGCGGACCATCGTCACGCCCAGCTCGCGTACCAGGGCCAGCACGTCGGTGCGCAGGCCGGCGGCGTCGGCGGCGGGATGGCCGGGCTCGAACAGTCCGGTGTACACGCACCGGCCGAGGTGCTCGACGAACGAGCCGAACAGCAGCGGGTCCACCTCACCGGTGGTGAAGTGCGGGTCGAGGAAGACCTCGGCGGTATGCGGTGACGGCATGACGGCCAGCCTCGCGCACCCGGCGACCCCCGTCCACCCTCCCGAAACTATCGGTCCACCGAACCTCCGTGCCGCCGCAAACCCGGACGGAACGCCGGGATCGTAATAGACGTTGGCCTATCTGATCGAGAATTTGAAGATCAAACTCGATCAGATAGGCCAACGTCTATGCGAAGCAGCGGGTGGTGTGGGTGGTGTGGCGCGAAGGGTCAGTCGCGGGGGCGCGGGCTGGGGCGGCGGCGCAGGGCGGCGACGGCTCCGGCGGCCTGCGCCTTGAGGCGGGTGCCTTCGAGGCGGCGGGACAGCGCGGCGGCCAGCCACAGCGCGCCCGCGCCGAGCAGCAGCACGGTCAGCCCGGTGAGCACCAGCGTCGCCGTCGACGGGCCCGAGGTCCCGGTCCGCGGCAGCTCGTCGTCATCGTCGCCGCCACCGTCCCCGTTGTGGTCACCACCGTCGTCATCGTCATCGTCGTCGTCCCCGCCGTCCTCGTGGAAGGTGCCGGAGACTCCGGTCGTCGGCGTCGCCGACTCCGACGGACCCTCGGACGACGGCCACTCGGACGGGACAGTGGACGGGCCATCGGACGGGGCGGTGGACGGGCTGTGCGAGCCGTAGCCGCGGTGCTTGCCGCGATCGTCGGGGCCCGCGGTGCCGGGCGCGGCGAACAGGGCCATCACGGAGGCCACCAGCAGTGCGGTCAGCACCGTCGCGAGCGCGGCGAGGCCGGCCAGGCGGGACTGCTCTCGTGACATACGCATGGGTCGTCCTTCTCTGGCCGTCCGGGCGGCGGGTAGGAGGGCTGGCCGGGCTGCGGCACCACATGGTCAACGCGGTTCGCCTGTATCGGATACGCCTGATCAGGGACAAGAGCCCATAAAGCGGACGGTCGAGAAGGATCGTTTCCGGGGTGATACCTCCCCAGTTGAGTCCGCAGAGCGAGGGGGCACGCGTGACGGCAGATCCAGCACGGACGGCACAGCGGCGGTGGCGTGCCGCGCCGGTCCTGGCGTTCGCGGCCGGGCTGGTCGCGGTGGGACTGGCTGCCTGGTGGGCAGCCGGGGACCCGGGCGGCGCGGCCGGGCTCGCGGAGGACGGCCATGACCACGGACTGCTGCTGGGGCGGCTGACGGCCGAGTTCGCCAGGCTGGTGGGGCGGCAGGAGCTGACTCCGGGCTTCGCGTTGCTGGCCATGGCGGTCGCGCTGGCACTCGGCGCGGGCCATGCGCTGGCCCCGGGGCACGGCAAGCTGCTGATGGCGACGTACCTGGTGAACGAGCGGGGTTCGCTGCGCCAGGCGGTCTCGGTGGCGGGGACGGTCGCGCTGACCCATACCGCCGGGGTGCTGGTGCTGGGGGTGGTGCTGGCCGCCGGGCTGCATTTCGTGCCGCACCGGGTGTACACGCTGCTCACCGTGCTGAGCGGGGCGCTGGTGGTCACCGTGGGGCTCTCGCTGCTGCGCCGGGCCTGGCGCGACCGGGACCGGCCCGGCGGCCACGGCCACGGCCGCGGGCACGGGCACGGCGAGCACGCACCCGGCGCGGGCGGTCACCACGGGCGCGGGCACGGCGGGCACGGCGACGAGGGCTGTGCCGGGCGCGGCGCGCGGCGGCCGGGCGGCCGGGGGATCGTCGCGATGGGACTCGCGGGCGGGCTGATGCCGAGCCCGTCGGCCGTGGTAGTGCTGCTGGGCGCGGTGGCCCTGGGGCGCGCCTGGTACGGCGTGCTGCTGGTGGCGGCGTACGGGGCGGGCATGGCCGCCTCGCTGCTGGGCATCGGCCTGCTGCTGACCCGGATGCGGGACCGCCTCGAACGGGCGCCGCGAGCCTGGATGTCGCATCGCGCCTGGCGGCTGCTGCCGCTGGTCACCTCGTCCGCGGTGATCGTGGTCGGGGTGGGCGTGGCGACCACGGCGCTGCTGGCCTGACCGTCGTCCGTGGAGCTTCGTCAATCTGGCATGGACATTAACAGTTAAGAGAGTTAATAATCAGGGCCATCCATTAAGAGGAGGGCCCGTGACCAGAAGACCACTCTCACTCGCCGCCGCCCTGTCGCTGCTGGTCGCGGTCGGCGTCCTGGCCGTCGGCACCCCCGCGTCGGCGGCCAACCTGCTGGCCAACCCCGGTTTCGAGACCGGCACGCTGTCCCCGTGGAGCTGCACCGGCGGCCTCGGCTCCGTGGTGAGCACCCCGGTGCGCACCGGCGCCAGGGCGCTGCAGGGCGCGGCGTCGGCATCGGACAACGCCAAGTGCAGCCAGACCGTGGCGGTGCAGCCGAACACGGCGTACTCGCTCACCGGCTGGGTCCGCGGCAACTACGTCTACCTCGGCATCGACGGCGGCGCGTCCACCTGGACCCCCGGCGCGGCCGCGTACACGCAGCTCACCGTGCCGTTCACCACGGGCGCTTCGCAGACCAGCGTGGTGGTGTACACGCACGGCTGGTACGGCCAGGGCACCTACTTCGCCGACGACGTCAGCCTCGACGGCCCCGGCGGCACCGGCGTGCCCGGCGTGCCGGGCAACCCGTCCGTCGGCACGATCACCAACACCTCGATCGCGCTGTCGTGGGGCGCGTCGAGCGGCACGGTCACCGGCTACCGGGTGTACGAGGGCACCACGGTGCGCGCCACCGTGACCGGCACCTCGACGACGATCACGGGGCTGGCCGCGTGTTCGGCGCACAGCTACACGGTCGCCGCCTACAACGCCATGGGCGAGTCCGCCAAGACCTCTGCCGCCAGCGCGACCACCACCGGATGCACCTCCGTCCCGCCGACCCCGGGCGGCCTCGCCGTCGGCGCGATCACGAACACCTCGATCGCGCTGTCCTGGAACGCGTCCTCCGGCGCGACCGGCTACCGGGTGTACGAGGGCACGACCGTGCGCGCCACGGTGACCGGCACGTCGACGACGATCACCGGTCTGGCCGCGTGCTCGGCGCACAGCTACACGGTCGCCGCGTACAACGCCTCCGGCGAGTCCGCCAAGAGCGGGGCCGTCAGCGCGACCACCACCGGCTGCACCACGGTGCCGCCGACGCCGACCGGCCTGACCGTCACGGGCACCACGAACACCTCGGTGTCGCTGTCCTGGTCCGCGTCCTCCGGCGCGACCGGCTACCGGGTGTACGAAGGCACGACCCAGGTCGCCTCCGGCACCGGCGCCACGGCCACGGTCAGCGGCCTGGGCACCTGCTCGGCGCACGCCTACACGGTCGCGGCGTACAACGCCTCCGGCGAGTCCGCCAAGAGCGGGGCGGTCAGCGCGACCACCACGGGCTGCGTCAACACGGGGCTGCCCAAGCACGCGCTCATCGGCTACCTGCACGCCAGCTTCGCCAACGGGTCGGGATACCTGCGGATGGCCGACGTGCCGTCCTCGTGGGACATCATCAACCTGGCGTTCGGCGAGCCGACCTCGGTGACCTCGGGTGACATCCGGTTCCGGCAGTGCCCGGTGGCCGAGTGCCCCAATGTGGAGAGCGAGGCCGACTTCATCGCCGCCATCCGGGCCAAGCAGGCCCAGGGCAAGAAGGTGCTGATCTCCATCGGCGGCGCGAACGGGCAGGTCCAGCTCACCTCGACCGCGGCCCGGGACACGTTCGTCAACTCGGTCAGCGCGATCATCGACAAGTACGGCCTGAACGGTCTCGACATCGACTTCGAGGGCCACTCGCTGTACCTGAACGCCGGTGACGGCGACATCCGGAACCCCACGACTCCGGTCGTCGTGAACCTGATCTCGGCGCTGCGCACGCTGAAGGCGCGCTACGGCTCGGGCTTCGTGCTGACGATGGCCCCGGAGACGTTCTTCGTGCAGCTCGGGTACCAGTTCTACGGCGGCACCTGCAGTGGCTGCGACAACCGGGCCGGGTCGTACCTGCCGGTCATCTACGCCCTGCGCAACGACATCACGGTGCTGCACGTGCAGGACTACAACTCGGGCCCGATCATGGGGCTGGACAACCAGTACCACAACATGGGCGCCGCGGACTTCCACATCGCCATGACCGACATGCTGGCCGCGGGCTTCCCGGTGGCCAACACCGGCGTCACGTTTCCCGCGCTGCGGGAGGACCAGATCGCGTTCGGCGTGCCGGCCGCGGTCAGCGCCGGTGGCGGGTACACCACCCCCGCCCAGGTCCAGCAGGCCGTCAACTGCCTGGTGAAGAACCAGAACTGTGGCGGATACACCCTGCGCGGCGGCACCAGCCCCGACTTCCGCGGCCTGATGACCTGGTCCATCAACTGGGACCGCTACTACAACTGGGAGTTCAGCAACTCCCACGAACCCTTCCTCAACGCCCTCCCGTAACCCCGCACCACCGAGCCCCGCCCGGCCACCTGGCCGCGGCGGGGCTTTTTTCTCGCGTTGATCATGAACTTATGGCACGGGTCGACGGCGTGTCGTTGCCCCAACTTCATGATCAACGCCAGTTGGGAGGGGCCGGCGCGGGCGGCGCGGGCCGATCAGTCGAGTAGGCGGAGGCGTTTCATGTCCATGCCGCCCAGGCCGAGCGGGATGTCCGGGTCCGAGTGCTTGTCCTCGCCCGAGCTGACGGCCTCGCTGGTGTTGGTGCGGGAGTGCTCGCTGGCGAAGTCGGTCTCCTCGGCCAGCACCTCTTCCAGCGTCGGCGAGTCCTGCGGTTCGGGCTGCATGTGGTTATTGTCCGCCCGCCCCGTGGTTAAAGATCGCGTGATTCGGGAATCCCATCGCTGTCGATCACCGGGGGTGACCATGAAGTTGTGGCCGCGACACGCCGTCGATCCGTGCCATAAGTTCATGATCAACCCGTGAGGGGGCGGGGTGAGTGAGGGGGAATCATGGGGTGGGGGTGGAGTTGGGGGAGTAGGTTGGGCGGTCTCACGTACCGGTGACCGGTGGACGGGGGTGAATGCGGTGGTGCAGCGGGAGATGGTGCGGGACGCGGGAGTGCGGATCGCGGACCGGGCCGAGGCCGAAGGTTATGTCGCCAAGGTGTGCTTCAAGACGGGGCCGCCGGGGCGGGTGGGCATCGAGCTGGAGTGGACCACGCACCATCAGGACGATCCGGCACGGCCGGTCGATCCGGAGGTCCTCGGCTCGGCGCTGGGCGAGCACGCCCCGCGCAGTCTGGTGCCGGAAAGCCCGCAGGCCCCGCTGCCGTACGGCGGCCGGGTCACCCTCGAACCGGGCGGGCAGGTGGAGATCTCCACCGATACCAGCGACTCCCTCGCCGGGCTGCTCGACGCCACCATGGCGGATCTTCAGCAGCTGACCGGCCTCCTCGACCGCGCGGGCCTGGCACTGGACGGGCAGGGCTGCGACGCCCACCGGCGGCCGGGCCGCATCCTCGACACCGCGCGGTACGCGGCCATGGAGCGCGTCTTCGACCGCTTCGGCCCGTACGGCAGGCAGTGGATGTGCGGGACGGCCAGTGTGCAGGTATGCCTGGACGCAGGGCTGCCCGAGCGGGTCGCGCCGCGCTGGCGGGCGCTGCACGCGGTGGGCCCGGCGCTGGTCGCCGCGTTCGCCAACTCGGCCCGCTACGCCGGCGCCGACACCGGCTGGGCGTCGGCCCGGATGCGGGCCTGCCTGGCCGCCGACCCGAAACGCAACGGGCCGCCCGCCGACGACGCCGATCCGGTGGCCGGCTGGGCGCGGCGGGTGCTGGACACGCCGCTGCTGTGCGTACGCCGCGACGACGGCTCGTGGGAGGCGCCGCCGGGAGTGACGTTCGCGGACTGGATCGACGGCGCGATCACGCCGGGACCGACCTATGCCGACCTCGACTACCACCTGAGCACGCTCTTCCCGCCGGTGCGGGCACGCGGCTACTTCGAGGTGCGCTACCTGGACATGCAGTCCGGTCTGGACTGGGTGGCCCCGGTCGCGGTGCTGGTCGCGCTGTTCGCCCGGGAGGAGACCGTCGACGCGGCGGCGGCGCTGGCCGCGCCCGCGGCGGGGCGCTGGGTGCAGGCGGCCCGGCACGGACTGGCCGACCCGGCGATCGCCGCGGTCGCCCCGCC
Organism: Catellatospora vulcania; assembly: GCF_009720385.1. Taxonomy (GTDB): domain Bacteria; phylum Actinomycetota; class Actinomycetes; order Mycobacteriales; family Micromonosporaceae; genus Catellatospora; species Catellatospora vulcania. Next base: position 717,800 of record NZ_WARX01000001.1, read on the forward strand.
CCTGCTGGACCTGGCCTGTGCCGCGCTGGACGACACCGATCTGCCGCCCGCGACCGTCGAGGCGGTGACGGACGTGGTGGAGCGGCGACTGCGGGAGGGGGGCCTGCGATGAGCGTGCGTGCGCGCACCCCTGCCGTCCCGCCGACGAGGCTGTGCCGCCGACGAGGCTGCGCCGCCGATAAGGCTGTGCCGCCGATAAGGCTGTGCCGCCGCAAGGGAGTGAGGTGAGGCGATGAGCACCGGACTGCGGGAGCGGGCCGCGGCGGAACTGGTCCGGACCCGGCAGCGCAGCGTCGGGCTGACCGACGCGGTGGACGACGACGACCTGGTGCGCCAGCACTCGCGGCTGATGTCGCCGCTGGTGTGGGACCTGGCGCACGTCGGCAACCAGGAGGAGCTGTGGCTGGTCCGTGACGTGGGCGGCCGCGAGCCGGTCCGCGCCGACATCGACCAGCTCTACGACGCGTTCAAGCACCCGCGCGGGGACCGGCCGCAGCTGCCGCTGCTGAGCCCGGCGCAGGCGCGGGCGTACGTGCGCACCGTGCGCGAGAAGGTGCTGGACCTGCTGGACACCGTCGAACTGGAGGGCCGCCCGCTGGTCGAGCAGGGCTTCGCGTTCGGCATGATCATCCAGCACGAGCAGCAGCACGACGAGACGATGCTGGCCACCCACCAGCTGCGCACCGGTGATCCGGTGCTGGTCGCCGAGCCGCCCCCGCCGTCGCGGGCGATCGTGGCGGGCGAGGCGCTGATCCCCGGCGGCCCGTTCGAGATGGGCACCTCGCTGGAGCCCTGGGCGCTGGACAACGAGCGGCCCGCGCACGCCGTCGACGTGCCGCCGTTCTTCATCGACCGCGCGCCCGTGACCAACGCGATGTACCAGGCGTTCATCGACGCCGGCGGGTACGACGACCCGCGCTGGTGGAGCCCGCAGGGCTGGGCGCACCGGCAGGAGGCCGGGCTGACCGGCCCGGGGCACTGGCACGGCGACGGCACGTACACCCGGTTCGGCCGGCGTGAGCCGATCGTGGGCGACGAGCCGGTGGTGCACGTGGACTGGCACGAGGCGAGCGCGTACGCGGCCTGGGCCGGGCGTCGGCTGCCCACCGAGGCCGAGTGGGAGAAGGCGGCCCGCTTCGACCCGGCGACCGGGCGCTCCCGCCGTTACCCGTGGGGCGATGACGATCCGACGCCCGAGCACGCCAACCTCGGCCAGCGGCACCTGTCCCCGGCGCCGGTCGGCGCATACCCGGCCGGGGCCTCTCCCGCAGGCGTGCACCAGCTCATCGGCGACGTGTGGGAGTGGACCAGCTCGCCGTTCGGCGGCTACCCGGGGTTCCGGGCGTTCCCGTACCGGGAGTACTCCGAGGTGTTCTTCGCCGAAGGCGACCACTACCGGGTGCTGCGCGGCGGGTCGTTCGGCACCGACGCGGCGGCCTGCCGGGGCACGTTCCGCAACTGGGACTACCCGATCCGGCGGCAGATCTTCAGCGGCTTCCGCTGCGCCCGCGACCCGCGCCCGGGGGAGCTGGCCGACTGATGTGCCGCCACCTGGTCTATCTCGGTCCGCCGGTGCCGCTGGCGGCGCTGCTGGTGGAGCCGCCGTACGGGCTGCAGCACCAGTCCTGGGCGCCCCGCGACATGCGCGGGGGCGGGACGATCAACGTGGACGGGTTCGGGGTGGGCTGGTACACCTCCGCCGGGCCGGTGCGCTACCGGCGGGCGGTGCCGATCTGGACGGACCGCAACTTCGCCGCGCTGGCCCGGGTCACCGTCGCCGGTTCGCTGCTGGCGGCGGTGCGCTCGGCGACGCCCGGCCTGACGGTGACCGACGACGCCTGCGCCCCGTTCAGCGGGGACGGCTGGTTCTTCAGCCACAACGGCTTCGTCGCGGGCTGGCCGGACACGGTGGCCAAGCTCGCCGAGCGGCTGCCGGTGACGGATCTGATGACGATGGACGCGCCCACCGACGCGGCGTTCGTGTGGACGCTGGTGCGCAACCGGCTGCGCGCCGGGTACGGCCCGGCCGAGGCGCTGCGCGCGACGGTGGCGGAGGTGAGCGCCGCCGCGCACGGCTCCCGGCTGAACCTGCTGCTCACCGACGGCGACAAGGCGTACGCGACGACCTTCGGGCATGCGCTGGCGGTCCACCACTCGCCCGGGCGGGCGCTGGTCGCCTCCGAGCCCTTCGACGACGACCCCGGCTGGGTGCAGGTGCCCGACCACCGACTGGTGGTGGCGCACCCGGCCTCGTACACCGTGGAGGAATTATGAAGCTCGACGTGTACCTCACACCCGACGACCTGAGCGAGCAGCTGCGCGAGGACGCCCGCGAGGGGCTGACCTCGTCCCCGAAGTGGCTGCCGCCGAAGTGGTTCTACGACGCGTACGGCAGTGACCTGTTCGAACGCATCACGCAGCTGCCCGAGTACTACCCGACCCGGGCCGAGCGCGCCGTGCTGGCCGAGCACGCCGTCGACATCGCCCAGGAGACCGGCGTGAAGACGCTGGTGGAGCTGGGTTCCGGGTCGTCGGACAAGACCCGGCTGCTGCTGGACGCCATGCACGACACGGGCACGCTGGCCCAGTTCGTGCCGCTGGACGTGTCGGAGACGGCGCTGCGCTCGGCGGCGAACGCGATCGACGGCGACTACCCGGACCTGGAGGTGCACGGCATCGTCGGTGACTTCAGCCACGACCTGCACCGCATCCCGGAGGGCGGCCGGCGGATGGTGGTGTTCCTGGGCGGCACGATCGGCAACCTGCCCCCGGTGGAGCGGGCCGCGTTCCTGGAGGAGCTGCGCGACGTGCTGCACGAGGGCGAGTGGCTGCTGCTGGGCACGGACCTGGTCAAGGACCCGCAGACGCTGGTCGCGGCGTACGACGACGCGGCGGGGGTGACCGCGGAGTTCAACCTGAACGTGCTGCGGGTGCTCAACCGCAACCTGGGCGCCGACTTCGACCTGACCGCGTTCGAGCACGTGGCGCTGTGGGACCCGAAGCACAACTGGATCGAGATGCGGCTGCGGGCGACCCGGGACATGCGGGTCGAGGTGCCCGCGCTCGACCTGGAGGTGGACTTCAAGGCCGGCGAGGAGCTGCGCACGGAGGTCTCGGCGAAGTTCGACCGGGTACGGGTCGAGGCCGAGCTGACCCGGGCCGGGTTCAAGGCGGCGCGCTGGTGGACCGACCCGCAGGGCCGTTTCGCGGTGACGCTGGCGCGGGCCGTCGAGTAGCCGGTTCGGCCCCTCCGTCCCCGCGTTGGTGATGAGATGTCGGGTATGGGGGATCTGCGGCCGCGTTTGCCCGGCGACGCCGCCGACGAGCCCCGCCTGACCTGGTTCGACTTCGTCGTCACCGCCGTCGCGCTGATCGTCGGCCAGGTCGACGAGCTGGTCGGGGCGAGTGCGCCGCGGCTGCTCGGGCACACCGTCCCGGCCGAGCTGCTGACCATCGCCGCCGGGCTGTCCTTGCTGGCCCGGCGGCGATGGCCGCTGCTCACCACACTGTTCGTGGCGGCGTGCCATCTGCTGGCGTTCACCCCGTTCGCGTTCGCGGTGATGATGTACACGATGGGCGTCATCACCCGGCTCTGGTGGCAGCTGGGCGTGCTGGCCGTCTTCGGGGTGGGCGTGCAGGCGCTGTCGGCGGCCGAAGGGCTGGCCCCCGACGTGCGGGCCTGGGCGTACACCCTGTCCTTCGCGTTGGGTCCGCTGCTGTTGGGCTATGCCGCCGGGGTGCGCCAGGACCTGGTGGTCAGCCTGCGGGCGCGGGCCGGGGATCTGGAGCGGGAACGGGACATGATGGCCGAGACCGCGCGCCGGGCCGAGCGGGCGCGGATCGCGCGCGAGATGCACGACGTGGTCGCGCACCGGGTCAGCAACATGGTCGTCACGGCGACCGCGCTGCAGAACGTGCCGGAGGCGCAGGCGCCCTCGGTGCGCCCGGAGGTGGACCGCATCCGCGACGAGGGCCGCGAGGCGCTGACCGAGCTGCGCGCCCTGCTCGGCCTGCTGAACGCACGTGGCGCGCCTGGTGACAAGGCCCCGCTGGCGCCCCAGCCGACCGCGCGCGACCTGCCCGCGCTCGTGGAGCGGATGCGCGGGGTGGGCCGGATGCCGGTCGAGTTCGACGTCACCGGCTTCCCCGAGCTGCTGGCCGACCGGACCCAGCGGGCGGTGTACCGCCTGGTGCAGGAGTCGCTGACCAACGCGGTCAAGCACGCGCCGGGCGCGCCGGTGCGCGTCGCAGTGCGCTGCGCCGTGGACGGGGTGCATGTCACGGTCGAGAACGACGGTGCGCCGGGCGGGCGCGGCGCGGGTCTGCCCAGTTCCGGCCACGGGCTGATCGGGCTGAGCGAGCGGGTCGACCTGCTCGGCGGCGAGTTCGCGGCGCAGCCGCTGCCCGGTGGCGGGTTCCGGGTGAGCGCGGTCATTCCGCCCGCCGGGCGGCCCAGGGCCGTTCCGCCGGCCGACGGTGTCGCGCCGCCGCAGGTCACCGCGGGAGAGGGCAGTTCATGATCAAGGTAATGATCGTCGACGACAACGACATCATCCGGCGCGGTCTGCACACCATCATCGACGCGGCGGACGACCTGCAGGTGGTGGCCGACGCGGGCGACGGGCGCAGCGCGATCGAGGCGGCCCGGCGGGCCAAGCCGGACATCGCGCTGGTGGACATCCGCATGCCCGGCATGGACGGGCTGACCGCGACCCGCCAACTGCTGGAGCTGGAGAAACCGCCCCGCGTGATCATCTTGACCACCTTCAACACCGACGAGTACGTCGACGAGGCGATCCGGTCCGGCGCGGCGGGTTTCCTGCTCAAGGACTCGCCGCCCGACGAACTGCTGCGGGCGCTGCGGGCGGTGCACGAAGGCCACGCGATGCTCGACCCGGCGGTCACCCGGCAGGTCATCGACGCCATCGCCGAGCAGGCGCCGCGGCTCACCCAGGAGGAGAAGGCGCAGCTGGAGTCGCTGACCGCGCGGGAGGTCGACGTGCTGCGGCTGATCGGGCGGGGACTGTCCAACGCCGACATCGGCGCGGAGCTGTTCATGACCGAGGGCACGGTGAAGGGCTATGTCAGCGCGATCCTCGCCAAACTCGGCGCGGACAACCGGGTCCAGGCCGCCCGGGTGGCATACCGGGCGGGCCTGGACAGCGGCTGAACAGGCGGCAGCGCCCCGGCCAGGGAGAGGGGGGCGGCCGGAGCGCTGCCAGTTCGAGGGTGGGGTCTCCCAGCCGCCGGCCGCGCAGAACAGCGCGGCGAACCGTTGCCAGTCTGTGGGTCGGGGCAGCATGCGCACACCCGACGACGGTCGGCGACACCCGCTGACGAAAGTCAGGACCGGGTGTACGCGGTGACCGGGGTCACGGCGCGGCTCAGCGCAACAGCGGGCCGGTGAGCGTCCAGCCCGCTTCGCTCGCGCGGAACAGCGCGAAGGTGATCAGGACGGCTCCGGACAGCGCGATGTTCTTCATGAACATCGCGGTCTCGGTGGCCCGGATCGCGGGGTCGGCGTCGCGCCAGAACCGGTGCACCCGGAACGCGGTGGCCAGCAGGAACAGCAGCAGCATGAGGGAGCCCAGGTCACCCCATACGCCCAGGGCGACCGACAGGCCCGCGGCGAGCAGCCACAGGCCGGTGAGCTGGACCATGGGGCGCGGCACGGGCGCCTCGCGGAAGGCCGAGTAGCCGACCACGCCGTCCGGCTGGGCCAGGTGGTTCACGCCGGAGCCGAGAAAGAGCAGCGACAGCAGGATCCGGCCGACCAGCAGAAGGATGTCCACACCTCATTCTGTGCAGAAACTGGATGGTATGTCCGATAAATCATTCTGTGGCGGGCGTTACCCGGCGAACATTTCATCGGGCGTTGACTTGACGCCGGGGTGGGGCGTTAAGCTTGCGTTAACGCATTAGTTGTGAAGTAGCAAGCAATGGGGGTGTCGTGGAGACGCAGCGCGACCAGCTCGCCGAGGACATCGGGCTGTTCCGGCGGGCGCTCATCCCGGACTTCCTGCTCGGCCTGCTCCGCCGGATGGGCGACGAAGAGCCCAACCTGCTGCAGATGGCCACGCTGTACGTCCTCGACAGCGGCCCGCACCCCACCGTCCGCGACCTCGCCGAGCAGGTCGGCCGATCGATGTCGGTGACCAGTCGGCTCGTCGAGCACATGGTGCGGCGCGGCTGGGTCGAGCGCACGGAGGACCCCGCCGACCGGCGGGCCAAGCGGTTGCGGATCACCCCGGCCGGGCGCGACTACCTGCGCGCCTTCGAGGCAGTGCGGGCGCAGGCCCAGCGGCAGCTGATGACGTACCTGACCGACGACGAGCGGCGCCAGGTGAGCGAGGCGATGGCGCTGCTCGGCAAGGCTTCCCGGAGGCACCTGGATGAGCGAGAGCAGGGAGCGGACCATGTGGCATGAGACGCGTGCCGCCGGCGGGCACAGCGGGGGGAAGGCATGAGCGCGACACTGGCGCCCACCGACCTCGTGCTCGACTTCGCCGACATCGACGCCGGGATGCTGTCCGTGGTCGGCGGCAAGGCCGGCAACCTGGGCGTGCTGACCCGGGCCGGGCTGCCCGTGCCGCCGGGGCTGTGCCTGACCACGCAGGCCTACCGGGTGGTCGCCGACACGGCGCACCTCGACGAGATCCACGAGGCGCTGGAGCGCACCGCGCCCACCGACGTGCCCGCGCTCACCGCGCTGGCCGGACGGGCGCGGGCGGCGCTGCTGGCCGCGCCGATCCCATCCGGCATCGCCGCGGCGGTCGCCGCCGGATACGCCCGGCTCGGCGACGGCGTGCCGGTGGCCGTGCGCTCCTCGGCCACCGCCGAGGACCTGCCGTTCGCCAGCTTCGCCGGGCAGCAGGACACCTACCTCAACATCGTCGGCGAGGAGGCGGTCGTCGACGCCGTACGCCGTTGCTGGGCGTCGCTGTGGACCGACCGGGCCGTGGTCTACCGGGCCACCAACAACATCGACAACCGCACGGTGCGGCTGGCCGTGGTCGTGCAGCGCATGGTCGACTCCGCGGTGGCCGGGGTGCTGTTCACCGCGAACCCGGTCACCGGGCACCGCCGCCAGGCCGTCATCGACGCCAGCCCCGGCCTCGGCGAGGCCGTCGTGTCCGGGGCGGTCAACCCCGACCACTTCGTGGTCGACACCGCGGCCGGGGTCATCCTCGACCGGCGGCTGGGCGACAAGCGGCTGGCCGTCCGGGCGCTGCCCGGCGGCGGCACCGAGCACGTGGCGCTGCCCGCCGGCAGCGACACCGCCTGCGTCACCGACGCGCAGGTGCTCGCGCTGGCCGCGCTCGGCGACCGGGTCGAGGCGCACTACGGCGCGCCGCAGGACACCGAGTGGGCCATCGACGGCGACGGGACGCTGTGGCTGACCCAGGCCCGTCCCGTCACGACCCTGTTCCCGCTGCCCGAACACGCCCCGGCGATCGGCGCGGACACCCGGGCGTACTTCTGCTTCAGCGTGGCCCAGGGGCTGTACCGTCCGATCACGCCGATGGGCATGGCCGCCTTCCGGGTGCTGGCCTCGTCAGCCTCGCGCCTGTTCGGCTTCGGCGTCGCCGACCCGCTCACCGGGCCCGCCGTGTTCGCCCCCGCCGGGCAGCGGATGTTCATCGACCTCACCGCCGCGGTACGCAGCACCGTGGGCCAGGCCCTGATCCCGAAGATCCTCGGGGTCATGGAGGCACGCTCGGCGGCGATCTTCCGGGAGCTGTTCGAGGACCCGCGGTTCTCGGTGATCCACCGTTCGCGCCTGCCGTTCGTGCGGCGGGTCGGCCGGGTGGCATTACAGCACCGGGTGCCGATGAAGCTGGTGCAGGCGCTGGTCAAGCCGCAGCGCGGCCTCGCCGCGGTGGACCGGGTCGGGGCCGAGCTGGAGAGCCGGCTCGTCGCACCGCAGCGGGCCACCGCCGCCCAGCGGCTGGACTTCGTCGAGACCGTGCTCGGCACCGAGGTCATCCCGCTGCTGCCGCGCGTCATGCCGGTCGCCGCGGCGGGCTTCGTCGCGCTCGGCCTCGCCGACAAGCTGCTCGGGGCCGACGCCGCGGTCGGCGACGTGCAGGCCGTGCTGCGCGGCATCCCGCACAACGTCACCACCGACATGGACCTGGAGCTGTGGCACCTGGCCGTCCGGCTGCGCGCCGACGAGGGCACGGCGCGGCTGTTCGGTTCGGCGAAGGTGGACGAGCTCGCGCACCGGTACACCGCGGGCGCCATGCCCGCCGCGGCGCAGGCCGGGATCGCCGAGTTCCTGGCCCGGTACGGCCACCGCGCCGTCGCGGAGATCGACATGGGTATGCCGCGCTGGTCCGACGACCCCCGCTACATCCTCGGCGTGCTGGCCAACTACCTGCGGATGGACCCCGCCGACGGGGCCGCGCTGACGCCTGACCGGCTGTTCGCCCAGGGCGCGGCCGAGGCCGAGGCGATGGTCGACACGCTGGCCGGGCGGGCCGCCAAGCGCAGCCGGTTGCGCGGCAGGATGGTGCGGGTCCTACTCGGCCGGGCACGGCTGCTGGCCGGGGTGCGCGAGCTGCCGAAGTACCACATGGTGCGGATCATCGCGGCCTGCCGGCAGCAGGTCGGGCTGGTCGGGGCGGAACTGGCCAAACAGGGGCGGCTCGCCGAGGCCGACGACGTGTTCTTCCTCGACCTCGCCGAGGCGCGGGCCGCACTGTCCGGAACGGACCAGCGCGAGCCGGCGCAGGCGCGCCGCCGGGCGTACAACGAGGAGCTGCGCCGCCGGCACATCCCGCGGGTGCTGCTGTCCGACGGCACCGAACCCGCGGCGAAGCAGGCCGCGGGCAGCGCCGACGGTTCGCTCACCGGCACGCCGGCCTCGGCCGGCCGGGTCGCGGGCACCGCCCGGGTGATCCTCGATCCGGTCGGCGCGCACCTGGAGCCCGGCGAGATCCTCATCGCGCCGTCCACCGACCCCGGCTGGACCCCGCTGTTCCTCACCGCGGGCGGCCTGGTCATGGAGATGGGCGGGGCGAACTCGCACGGGGCGGTGGTCGCCCGTGAGTACGGCATCCCCGCCGTGGTCGGCGTCCCCGACGCCGTCAACCGCATCACCACCGGCCAGCAGATCACCGTCGACGGCGCCGCAGGCACGATCACCCTCACCTGATCCCGAACCCGCCCCCCGGCACCCCGGCACCCCTGCGGGCCGCCCGCCGTCCCCGGGCGCCGTCCCACCTGCCGCAAGTCTTAAAGACTCGCGGCCTCGACAGGCCGGTGAGACCGCGACTCTTTAAGAGTTGCGGCAGGTGGGGGCGGGCGGCCGTGGGCGGGGTTATTGGCCGAGGGCGCGTTGGAGGGCTCGGTAGATCTTGCCGAAGCGGGCGGCGTCGTCGAGGCGCAGCAGGAGGACCTGGGTGCCCTGGGTCTCGGCCCAGACCTCGTAGATGGCGTTGCCGCGGTCGTAGCTGTCGTCGACGCGGTGCAGCGCCCACTCCCACAGCAGTGGCACCAGCCCGAGCACCAGCAGCAGCACGGCCACCAGCAGCAGGGTGTCGCGGGGGAACGGCAGCCTGCCGAGCGCGGCCGCGACGCGGGACTCGCCGTACGCGGAGGCGATCAACCCGATCAGTGCGATGAACCCGGCGAAGGCGGACAGGATCATCAGCAGGTTGAGGATCCCGCGGCCGGCCGTGCGACGGCGTACCCGCCAGTCCGGGCGCTCCTGGCGGTGCCAGACGTAACGCAGCTCGTCCAGGCGGAACCGGCGGTCCTCGACCTGGACGTACGTCGAGGTCACCGCAACCGTCTCATCACGATAGTAGGTGATCACGACCCCTCCGACGCTTCAGCGTTGTCTTAGGATCGCGCAGAGTGACCAAGTCGTCCGTGAGTGAATCCGGCCCGCCCTCGATCGTCCGACTTGCCAGGCGCCTGTGCGTATCTTGGTCGCACTTCCGCCCACCTGCCTGGCAAATCGAGCGATCATGGACGGCCCTGGTGCGGTGGGCCGGCCCGGGGCCGACATACTGGGGTGATGTTCACCCTGGACGAGGCGCGTGCCCGGCTCGCCGCGCTGATGCCGCAGCTCGAAGAGCTCATCGGCGTACGGGCCGATCTCGCCGAGCTGCGCGCCGATCTGGACACCGGCGGGCACAGCGAGCTGGGCGGGCTGGCCGAGGCGAAGGCCCTCGAGGCGCGGCTCTACGCCGCGCTGGAGGAGATCGCCGACTCGGACGTCGAGGTCAAGGGCTTCGCCCCGCTGCTGCTGGACTTCCCCGGCGAGCTCGACGGCCGCACGGTGCGCTGGTGCTGGCTGGAGGGCGACGAGGGCATCGACTGGTACCACCGCAGCGACACCGGCTTCGCCGGCCGCCGCCCCTGCTGACGGTCGCCTTCGCGGAAGCGGCGCGGAGGAGGGCTCAGCCGGCGCGGTGGGCGCGGGCGGGCATCTGTTCCTGCGGGCGCAGCAGCAGGCCCGCCTGGGCGGCGGGGAGCGGGCGGGACAGCAGGTAGCCCTGGCCGAGGCGGCAGCCCAGCGAGCGCAGGGTGGCGCGCTGGTCCTCGGTCTCGATGCCCTCGGCGATGGCGACCAGCCCGAGCGAGTCGGCGATGGCCAGGATCGCCCGCACGATGCTGAGGTCGAGGTGGCCGCCCCCGGCACCGGTGACCCCGCTGACGAACGACTTGTCGATCTTCAGGATCTCGATCGGCAGCCGCTTGAGGTAGCTCAGGTTCGAGTACGCCGTGCCGAAGTCGTCGAGCACCAGGTGCACCCCGGCCGCGCCGAGCGCCCCGGCGTACTCGGTGACCTCGTGTCGCAGGTAGCTGTGTTCGGTGATCTCCAGCCAGATGTCGGCGGGGTGCAGCCCGGCGGCCCGGATGACGTCCAGGGTGCGTTCGGCGGCGCGGGACTGGTGCAGCTGCACGGGGGAGAGGTTGACGCTCATGCCCAGGCCCCGGCCCTCGGGCAGGCGGTGCCACTGGGCGAGCTGGCGGCACGCCTGGGCCAGCACCCACTGGCCGATCTCGACGATGGCCCCGGTCTCCTCGGCCAGCGGGATGAACACGTCCGGCGGCACCGTGCCGTGGTGCGGGTGGGTCCAGCGCAGTAGCGCCTCGAAGGCGACGATGGCACGGCTGTCGAGCGCGAAGATCGGCTGGTACGCCAGGTGCAGCTGGCCGCGGGTCTGCGCGAGCAGCAGCTCGGCGCGCAGGTCGAGCCGGTCGCGGGAGCGGTGCGAGGCGTCCTCGTCGAACACCTCGACCTGGCCGCTGCCGCGGGCCTTGGCCACGTACATGGCCGCGTCGGCGTCGCGCAGCATGGTGCTGGGGGTGGCCTTGCCGCGTACGCCGAGGACGCCGCCGATGCTGGCCGAGACGTGCACCTGCTCGCCGCTGACGATGAGCCGGTCGTCCAGGTCGGCGCAGACCCGGGCCCCGATCTCGGCGACCTCGGACAGCTGCTTGACCCGGTCGAGCACGATGACGAACTCGTCGCCGCCGAACCGGGCGAGCAGGTCGTCGGGGCGCACGCTGGCGCGCAGCCGGTCGGCGACCTGGAGCAGCAGCTCGTCGCCGGCCTCGTGGCCGAACAGGTCGTTGACGGCCTTGAACCCGTCGAGGTCGCAGAAGAGCACGCCGACCCGGGTCGGGTCGTCGGCGGACAGCAGCGTGTCGAGGTGCGACACCAGGGCGCTGCGGTTGGCCAGGCCGGTGAGCGGGTCGCGGGTGGCCCGGTCGGCGAGCGCGCGATACAGCTCGGCGTTGGTGAGCGCGACGCCGAGGTAGTTCGCGAAGATCGTCATGATCTCGAGGGTGCCCTGGGTGAACGGCCGGGAGCGTTCGCGTCCGGCGCACAGCAGCGTGGTCGCGCCGTTCTCCCGCGAGACGGCGACCTTCAGCATCTCGGGCAGCCCCGCGTCGCAGGCGGGCAGGTCGTCGAGGCTCCTGGCGGCGACCGGCCAGAGTGCGGTCAGCTCGGGCGGCAGGCCGCGGTGGGCGCGCAGCTGCCCCTGCCCGCCCTCGACGGTGACCACCCAGGCCCGGTCCGCGTCGGTGAGCCGGCGCAGCAGCTCGGCGGCCTCGTCCAGCAGCGGCTCCACCTCCAGGTGGCGGGCCAGCAGGTGGCCGTAGTGGGCCAGCTGCTCGATGATCGCGTGGCGCTCGCGCTCTTCGAGGGCCATGTGCAGGCGCGCCGCGACCGAGGTCAGCATGCGCAGGTCCGCGACGGCGAACGGCTGGTCGAGGCTGCGGAACAGGATGAGCAGGGTGTCGGCGTAGGGGTCCGCCGACAGCGGGATCCACGCGGCCGACCGGATGCCCAGCCCCGCCACCGAACCCGGGGCGTCCCCGCCGGACACGTCGCCGTGCAGGGCGGTCGGCTCGACGGTGGCCAGCGTGCGGCGCACGGCTTCACCGACCGGCCAGCCCTCGGTGTACGCCGGGTCGTCCTCGGCCAGCCCGCATGAGCCGGACACGATGAGGCGGTCCCCGCTGACCCGGGCCATGCAGACGACGTCGGCGAAGAAGGCGTCGGACAGCACGTTGAGCATGTCGCCCATCAGCTCCGCCGACCCGGCCGGGCGGCCGAGCAGGTCGAGCAGCTGGATGAGCCGCGTGGTGTCGCGGTAGGCGTCGCGGGCCGCGTCGACGGCCTCGGCCAGCTGCCGTCTGAGCTGCTCGGTCTCGCTGTCGTCGGGCACGGCGGCCGTCACAGGGCGATCGCGGTCAGGGTCGCGTTGTGGTAGCCGGCGACACGGGTGGTCCGGGCGAACTCGCCGTAGGTGTAGAAGCCGAACGTCGCCACGTCCCCGGCGGCGTCCTGGATCAGCGCCGCCTCCTTCGCGCCCTGCTCCGCCAGCACGTCGAGGCGGGCGACGCAGCTGAACGCGAGCAGCACCGACGCGTCGCGGCCGGCCAGGCTCCGCCGGACCACGTCGCCGGTGACGCGCAGCAGGTCCTCGGCGCGGCAGGAGACGATCTGCACCGGGGCGTACAGCGGCAGCGGGCTGAACGTCTTGAGCTGACCGTCCTCGTCGATGTACGCGCCGCGGACGAGCTTGCTGCCGTCGGGCTGGATGAGCCCGAAGGCGTACGCGGACAGGTAGCCGGGCGCGGGTTTGATCAGGCCGGGGCGTTCGAAGTCGACGTCGTCGTGGAAGTGCTCGCGGAACACCTCCACGGCGTTGCGCCCGGCGATCTCGTGGATCACCAGGCCGTCGGACTTGGTGACCAGCAGCGGCAGGCCGACGTCGTGCCAGCCGTGCTCGGCGACGACCGACAGCGGCGTCGGCGAGGCGATCCAGACGGCGGTGGCCCCGCCGTCGGTCAGCACGTGGTCGTTCTCGAAGACGCAGGTGCGGATGAGCAGGCGGTCGTCGCCGGCGCTGCCGCCGACCACGGGGACCGGCGCGCCGAGCACCTTGTGCACGCCGTTGAGCAGTTCCTGCTGGTGCCCGGCGAGGCCGGTGGTGAGCAGCAGGAGGGCGGCGTGCGGGGCGGGCTCCGGCCCGGCGGCGGCGCGGGCGGCGCGGGCCAGGCGCTGGCCGGCGTCGTCGCCGTTCTCGGTGACGCCGGTGACCGAGGCGGTGCCGAAGCGGTACGGCCCGGCGGACAGCGCGAGCACGGACACCCCGAGCCCGGGGTCGATCAGCCTGCCGTCGTGGAACTGCCCGCTGGTCGTCGCGCCGACCAGGGCCGTCTTGCCGGTCGCGCGGCGCACCGCGTGCAGCAGGGCGACCAGGTCGTAGGAGACGGAGGCGTACATGATGATCAGCGCCGGAGGCGCGCCGTCCAGCCCGGCCAGGGCCTGTGCGGAGGCGGCGCGACCGGCCTCGACCGCGTCGGCGGCGTTGCTGTGGCCCACCCCGACGCGCAGCGGCTCGGCCGTGGTGGTGGCGGTCCGCTCGGGCCGGTACGCGGGATCGTCGACAGCCATGCTCACCCCCGGTGCCCGGCGCGGACCCGTGCGGGCCGCCTGACCTGGCACTTCACAAAGCGACCATAACGCGCTAACCGGTCAACCTGCCAAAGATCACGTCTCATGGCAGCGCTCCCGCCAGGACCACGATCAGCGGCCCCAGCAGCGGCAGCAGCACCGCGGAGAAGGCGTAGACGATGGTGTACGACATCAGGGGTGTGGTGTTGCCCGCCGCCTCGCGCACCGCGTCGACCGCGGGCGTGCTGCACTGCTGGCCCGCGATCGAGCCGGCGACCAGCGGCGCGGGCAGCTTCATCAGGCGGGCGCCCACCCACAGGCTCAGCAGCGCCGGGATCACCGTGACCAGCACCGCGACCACCGGCAGCAGCACGCCGTACTGCTTGAGCAGCGTGATCGCGGCCGGGCCGGCGCTGAGCCCCACCGCGCAGACGAACGTGGCCAGCCCGAACTGCTGGATCACCTGGGCGGCGGCGGGGTGGTACTGCCCGTAGGTCGGGTGCCGGGCCCGCAGCCAGCCGAAGAACAGCCCGCTGAACAGGCAGCCCCCGCCGATGCCCAGCGACAGCGGAACCCCGCCCATCGGCACCGACAGCTTGCCGACCAGCATGCCCACCACCACGCCGAGCGCGATGAAGCTCAGGTCCGCCTTGATCGCCGGGTTGATCCGCACCCCCAGCAGCGGGGTGTACGCGTCGAGGTCGTGCGCCGCGCCGGTCAGCCGTACCGTGTCGCCGGTGGTTATGTCGGTCCACGGCTTGACCGGAAGGTCGTGCTCCATCCGGGACAGGCCGGTGACGAACACGCCCCGCGGCGGGACCTGCCGGTGCAGCCGCTCCAGCGTCCAGCCGCGGTAGCGCGGGTCGGTGATGACGACCTCCACGACGTCCAGGCTCAGCGGGTCGCCCCCGGTGCCCAGCGTCTCCGGTCCGATCAGCCGCTCCGCCTGCAGCAGCGCCTCGCGCTCACCGACCACGACCAGCCGGTCCCCGTGCTGCAGCACGGTGCCCGGCGCGCACGGGGTGATCTCGCCGCCGCGGCGCAGCCGCTCCACCGCCGCGCCCGTGCCCAGCGCCTCCGCCAGCTGCGCCAGGGTGCGCCCGTGCGCCTCGGAGACGACGTACACCCGGCCCACGACGCCGGGCACCGCACGGGCCGTGCTGTCGGACCGCTCGGGTTCGCCGCCCAGCTTGCGCCACAGTGCGCCGGCCTGCTCGCGCAGGTCGACGCGCATCAGCATGGGCACGAACTGGCTGGTGAACATGATGAGGGTGACCAGGCTGAAGATATAGGCGATCGAGTACGCGGTGGCCAGGTTGGACTGCAGCTCGCGGATCCGCTCGGGGCCGACGGGCAGCGCGCCGATCGCCTCCCCGGCCGTGCCGAGCACCGACGACGAGGTCGTCCCACCGGCCAGCAGCCCGGCCGCGGTGCCCTGGTCCAGCCGCAGCGCCACGGTCGTCGCGCAGACGAGGGCGACCAGGGTCACCACCTGGATCACGGTGAACACGGCGTACCGCAGCGCCTTGCGGTTGAGGCTGGCGAAGAACGACGGCCCGGCCAGGTAACCCAGCGTGAAGATGAACAGCGCGAACGCGACGTTGCGCAGCTCCGGGGTCAGCGTGACGTCCAGCAGGCCGACGGCGAGCGCGACCAGCAGGGTGCCGGCCACCCCGCCCAGCGTGATCTTCCAGAAGCGCGCCCGGCCCAGCGTGAAACCGGCCGCCAGGCAGCCGAACAGGGCCAGCCCGGGGGTGCTGCGCAGCAGGTCGCCCAGCCAGTCGAGCACCCCGTACCCCCGCCCCGTGAGTTCACCTCATATTAGGACAAAGGTGTATCGCGGCTACGGCATCTCGACCGTCTCGGCCCGCATGATCTCCGCGAAGGCGGCCGTCAGATACGGGTCCAGCCGCCTGTTCGAAACCATGAGCAGGTATGCCAGCAGCACCGGCGCATGCCAGGCCAGCCGCCGCGGGTCGGGCCGAGGCTCGCCGTCCTCCTGCTGGTGCACGCCCAGCGCCCCGGTCAGCACCACGACCAGGGTGTCGACGTCCAGCTCGCCGGTCCAGGACAGGGTCTCGCGCACGCACTGCTCCAGCACGTCCTGGATGTCCTCGCCGGCCAGCCCGTCCGGATGCAGGTCCTCCAGCAGCGCCCGCACGACGCTGCCCAGCACCAGCCCGACGTGCTCCGAGTCGGCCGCGGCCAGCCGGTCGGCCGCCTCGCGCAGTCCCTCGGCGTCGCGCGCCCGCGCCGCCTCCACCGCGTCGACCGCCGCCTCGGCGATCCCCCGCGCCACCCCCGGCAACCGCCGCAGCTCCTGACTCAGCATCCCCGGATACTCCCACGCCCCACCGACCACCCCCACCGCCCGCCCGCCTCCCGCCCGCCTCCCGCACGCCCGCCTCCCGCACGCCGCCTCTCAGGCCCGCCTCCGGGGCCGGCGGCCTCCCGGGCCGCCTCCTCGGCCCCGCGGCCTCCCGGGCCGCAACTTTTAAAGACCTGCGGCCTTCGGAGGGGTCCGAGGCCGCAGGTCTTTAAGAGTTGCGCCAGGCGGGTGCCGGGCGGGTGCCGGGCGGGCGGCGCGTGGGGTGGGGTGGGGTGGGGTGGGGTGGGGTGGGGGCGGCCGGGAGGGGCCGCCCCCAGGTCGGGTCAGCTGGGCTGGCCGGAGCGCAGCGAGATGGCCTTGAGGAAGATCTCGCCGATCTTGGCCGGGTCCTTGGCGGAGAAGACGCCGCCGCCGGTCAGCTTGGTGATCTTGTTCAGCGGGTCGGTGCTGACGTCGCCGATGGTGAGGATGACGACCTGGATCGGACGGGCCGGGTCGGCGATCTCCTTGAGCTTGGCCAGCAGCGCGTCGTGCGAGATGCCGTTGTCGTCGTCGTTGTCGCCGTCGGTCATCAGCACCACGGAGTTGACCCGGCCGGGATCCCAGTCCTTCTGAACTGCCTGGTACGCGGCCAGGATCGTGTCGTAGAGGCCGGTGTCACCGGTCGGCTTGGGCTTGATGGCGGCCAGCTTCGACAGCATCCCGGTGCGGTTCGACGACAGCGGGCCGATCGGCATCAGCTGCTTGTAGTCCTTGCTGCCGTCCATCTCGGTGGAGAAGGTCCACAGGCCGACCGCCCACGAGTCGTCGAACAGCCCCAGGCCGCGCCGCGCCGCCTCCAGGGTGACCTGGGCGCGGGTCGCGCCGCCCGCGGTGGCGACCTGCTGCAGCATCGAGCCGGAGACGTCGATCACGGCGAGCATGCGCGCCGGCAGCGTCACGGCCACCCAGGTCGACAGGATGCGCTCCACGGCGGCCGTGGTGGTCGCCGCGGTCGGCGAGGCCGCGGGCGCCGGGGCGCCCATCACCTCGGGCGCGCCGCGCGGGGTCGTCGCGCCCGCGCCGAAGCCGCCGTCCGGCCCGCGCAGGCCGACCTTGGCGAGCCGGTCGCGGAACGAGGGTGTCTGCAGCGCCTCCAGCAGGCGGGCGGCCGTGGCCTGGCGCTCCGGCTCGATACCGGGCATCACGGCGTACGGGTAGTCCAGGGCGATCGGCGCGGGCTCCAGGTAGAGCCCGGCCAACGGCACCGGCGGCTTCGCCGCGTTGTACGCGATGACCGCCTGCTCGGACAGCGGGGCCGCGCTCAGCCCGGAGGCGATCGCGGCGGGGTCGTTGGCGCGCGGGAAACGCGCCAGGATGTCCTGCCGCAGCACGGAGCGGCCGGCGGCCAGGCTGCGCAGCGCACCGGTCGTGGCGGCCTGGGCGTTGGGCGAGGTGCTCGCCGCCGACGCCATGGCCAGCAGGCCGGACAGCCCGGCGGAGTCGCGCGTCGGCTCGACGATGCCGACGTGCAGCTTGGTGCCGGAGGTCATCTGCTGGAGCAGCGCCGGCCAGGTCAGCTTCGCCGACGGCCAGCCGAGGCCGGTCGCGGCGGGTTCGGGCATGGCCACCACGATCGGGCTGCGCGCGATCGAGGGCGCCTCCTGGACCGCCGTGTTGGGCGCGGCGGCGCTCACCCGGGCCAGCCAGGTGGCCGAGTCCGGGATCCACACGTCGGGCACCTGGGTGCTGCCGCTGGGCTGGCCGACGCCGGTCAGCGAGAGCCCGCGCAGCGCGGCCACCGCGGCCGCGACGTCGGCGGGATCGGCCGCGGTCACCTGGACGCTCATGCAGGCGCCGTCGACCTCGGCCTTCTGCGCGGTGAGCGCGGCGGCGGTCTCCTGCAGCGCCGGCGCCAGCTCCGCGGGCGCGGCCACGGTCAGCGGCGCCTCCCCGGAGCAGGCAGGCTCGGAGAGCTGTCGGTAGACGAGGAAACCACCCGAGGCGACCAGCGCGACCGCGAAGACTGCGGCGATGGCGCTGGTGACGGGGTGGATACGGCGTACGTTGCGATGGCGGCCCGGCACAAGAAGCTATGTTTCGTCAACATGAAGGCGTCTCGCCACATACGTTCGGACGAATGTTACCGGGAAGGAACTTGTCGATTCGGCCTTCTGTACTGCCCGAACACCGCTAACCCGACGGAAAGATCACCCGTTACTCCTTCTGGCGGACTGGAATTCATCCCGTCCCGTCCCATTCCCCGGGACCCCAGGAGGTGCGCCGATGTGGGCGTCACGACTGCGAGCTACGACGGCGCGGCGCGAGGACGAGCCCGTGCCCGGATCCGGCGGGCTCGCCCTCGACGACGATCCCCACGCCGAGGCGGCGCCACGCCGCGCCCGGCACGGGGCTGACCTCGACGAACAGGCGGCACTCGCCGAGGCGTACGACCGGCAGGTGCGCGGCGGGCGTCGGCGGCGCGCGTCCGCCGCACACGACGAGGCCGACCCCGACGTGCCCGAGCAGTGGGACGACCGCGCCGGCCCGGCGGACCTGTCCGAGGCCGAGCCGTGGGACGGGGAACCGGACGCCGAGGCGTGGGACGGCCGGACGTGGGAGTCGGCCGGGCGGCCGGGCGGCGTCGAGCTGACCCGGGCCCGGTTGCTCAGCTTCACGCCGTACCAGCCGAAGCGGGACCGGCTGTGCACCGACACCGCGTCACTGCTGCGACCTCTGGTCCGGGCGGGGATCATCGACACCTGGGCCACCGACCACAGCTACCCCACCCACCGGGCGTGGAAGCTGCTGCCGTCGCGCCTGGCCATGCCCCAGCAGTTGCCCCTGGACGGGTACGTCGAGCCCGACGGCGGCATCACCCTGCTCCCGCTGCCGGAGACGTACGACGAGCCGCCGCTGTGCATGCTCGACTGGGTCATCGACTGGACCGCCGCGGGCCGCCTCGACAGCCGCTGGTGGACCACCGCCGTACACGTCACCGCCTCCGCCGGCCTCCCACCCACCGGCACCCTGCGCCCCTGACCGCGCCCCGTCCCACCCGGCGCGAGCGGGTCGCGGCCATGATCGCCGTTTCGGGTCAGAACCTGCGGTCCAACCCCAGGTTCTGACCAGAAACAGCGATCATGGCACCGGAAGCCGCCGGAAGCCGCCGGAAGCCGCCGGAAGCCGCCGGAAGCCGCCGGAGGCTACCGGAAGAAGGTGTGGGCTTCAGTCGGCGGCGGTCCAGGCGGGCAGTGGCTCGCAGGCGTCGAGCCACGTCGCGGGGACCTGGTCGAGATCGGTGCGGGCGGCCACGATGCCGCCGACGATGGCGCACGTCGTGTCGATGTCGCCGCCCGCGGAGGCGGTCGCCCAGAGGGCCTCGGGCAGGTCGTCGAGGTGGCGGGCGGCGCACCACAGGGCGTAGGGCACGGTGTCCGGCGCGGAGATGCGCAAGCCGCAGCCGACCTCGCCGGCGACCCAGGTCGGGTGCCGGTCGAAGGGCAGCCGGGCGACCCGGCGCAGCCCGGATGCGACCTCGCCGTCCGGGGTCCGGGCCAGCACGCCCTCGATCAGCTCTGTGGAGGGGACGCCGGAGACCGCCAGGGCCGCCGCGACGGCGACGGCGACCGCGCCCGCCGCCGCCTCGGGGTGGGCGTGGGTGACCTCGGCCGAGGCGCGGGCCTGCGCGACGACCAGGTCCAGGTCGCCGGAGAACCAGGCGCCCAGCGGCGCGACCCGCATCGCCGCGCCGTTGCCCCAGGACCCCTGCCCGCCGAACTGCCGTCCGGTGACCTCGCGCCAGTGCTCGCCCTCGAACACCGCGCGCAGCACGCCGTGCATCGACGGCCCGTAGTTGCGGTACGGGTCGGCGTCGTACGCGTTCGCGAACGCCGCGGCCAGCGCGTCCTGGTCGACCTCGCCGTGTTGGGTGAGCACGCGGGCCAGGGACAGTGCCATGGCGGTGTCGTCGGTCCACGGCCAGGGGCCGGAGCGGGCCTGCCGCTCGGACAGCAGCCACTCGAACTTGTCGGCGGGCTGGAAGAACCAGGTTTCGCCGAAGGCGTCACCCAGGGCCAACCCGCGCAGCGAGCGCAGTGCCGCGGTGCGGTTCGGGGTCATCTCTCGATGATCTCGTGCCCCGCAATCGGATTCGCCTGCCGGCGGTTCCGTCAGGCGGGGTGGCCGACGGTCCCCGCCTGGCGCCGCCACGCGCCCAGGTGGGCGGGTCGGGTTCCGTGCGGTCCCGGCGAGGGGCGATGCTGGTCGGGTGGACATGACCCTGAACGACGTCAGCCGCCCCGGTCGCCTGGCCGAGCCGGATGAGGGCATCAGCGCCGAGGAGCTGGCGCTGGCCGCCCGCAACCACGGCATGCCGCTGGAGGCGCTGCGCTACGACGTGACCCCGGCCGGGCTGCACTACCTGCTGATCCACTACGACATCCCGTACGCCGAGGAGGCGTCCTGGCAGGTCGCGGTGGGTGGGCTGGTCGACCGGCCGCTGACGCTGGACCTGGCGGCCCTGCGCGCGATGCCGGCGCGCACGGTACGGGTGACCATGGAGTGTGCGGGCAACGGCCGGGCCCGGCTGCTGCCCCGCCCGGTCAGCCAGCCGTGGCTGGTGGAGGCCGTCGGCACCGCCGAGTGGACCGGGGTGCCGCTGCGCGACGTGCTGGCCGCGGCCGGGATCGATCCGTTCGCGGTCGAGGTGGTGTTCACCGGCGCGGACCACGGCGTGGAGCGCGGGATCGAGCAGGACTACCAGCGCAGCCTGCCGGTGGACGAGGCGCTCGGCGAGGACGTGCTGCTGGCGTACGCGATGAACGGCTCGCCCCTGCTGCCGCAGCACGGGTTCCCGCTGCGGCTGGTGGTGCCCGGCTGGTATGGCATGGCGCACGTGAAGTGGCTGCGGGAGATCACCCTGGTGGACCGGCCGTTCGAGGGGTTCCAGCAGGCGGTGGCGTACCGGGTGCGCCGCGACGCCGACGACCCGGGCGTGCCGGTCACCCGGATCGCGCCGCGGGCGCTGCTGGCCCCGCCGGGTTTCCCGGACTTCATGTCCCGCACCCGGGTGGTGCGCCCGGGGCCGGTGCTGGTGCAGGGGCGGGCCTGGTCCGGCCGGGCCGCGGTGACCTCGGTGGAGGTCAGCGTCGACGGCGGCGGCACCTGGTCGGCGGCCGAACTGGAGCCGGACACGGGTCACCGGTGGGCCTGGCGGCGCTTCACGTACGCCTGGGACGCGGTGCCCGGCCGGCACCTGCTGACCGCCCGCGCCGTCGACGCGCTGGGCGGGGAGCAGCCGATCGACCAGGCCTGGAACCGCGGCGGCTTCGCCAACAACGCGGTGCAGCAGGTCCCGGTGGCCTGCCTGGACTAGTACCCGCCGCCGACGCGTCCCGCCGCAGGTCAGGCGGGGACAAGAGTTAATAAGGGCACCTTCTACATCGCGTAGCGATGTGAAGGTGCCCTTCCTTTCTGCTCAGGGGTGGCGGGGCCACCAGGTGCGGGGGCCTACGTGGTGGACGAGGGCGGGGACGAGCAGGGTGCGGACGATGAAGGTGTCCAGCAGGACGCCGATGCCGACGAGGATGCCGACCTGCATCATGAAGACGACCGGCATGAGGGAGAGCACCGCGAACGTCGCGGCGAGCACGACGCCGGCGCTGGTGATGACGCCGCCGGTGACGGACAGGGCGCGGGTGACGCCCTCGGCGTGGCCGTGCTCGGCGACCTCCTCGCGGGCCCTGGTCATCAGGAAGATGGTGTAGTCCACGCCGAGCGCGACCAGGAACAGGAAGCCGTGCAGCAGCACGGAGCGGTCGATCGCCGGGAAGCCGATCGCGTGGTAGACCAGCGCGGACGCGCCGAGCGCCGCGCCGAACGACAGCAGCACGCTGCCGAGCAGGAGCAGCGGCGCGACCAGTGAGCGCAGCAGCACGATCAGCACGCCCAGCACCACCGCCAGGATCAGCGGGATGAGCAGGCGCAGGTCGGCGTCCATGGTGGTGTTCTCGTCGAGTTCCTGCGCGGTCGCGCCGCCGACCAGGGCCGACGGGTCGACGGTGTGCACGGCGTCGCGCAGCCGCAGCACCGTCTGCTCCGCCCCGTCGCTGGACGGCGCGTCGGCGAGCACGATGCGCAGCCTGGTCCAGCCGCCCGCCGCTGACCGCTCCGCCTCGCCGACCTCGGCGACGCCGGGCAGGGCGCGCAGCGCGCCGGTGACCTGCGCCGCGGTGGTCGTGTTCGTGTACACCTCGGTGGGGTCGCCGGAGCCGGCGGGGAAGTGCCGGGCGAGAGCTTCGAAGCCGCGTACCGAGTCGGGTTTGGTCACGAACGACTCCGACTGGCGCAGGCCGGTGCTGAGCGTGGTCGCGCCGAGGCTCAGCGCGGCCAGCCCGAGCGCGGTGATGATCCAGACCGGGCGGGCGTGCCGGGACACGAACCCGGCGGTGCGCGCCCACAGGCCCGGCCCGGGAGCCGGGGCGGCGGTGTCGCGTACCGCGGGGATCAGCGGCCAGAACACCCGCCGCCCGCACATCACCAGCAGGGCCGGCAGCAGCGTGGTCATCGCCAGCAGCGCCGAGACGATGCCGAGCGCGGCGACCGGGCCCAGGCCGCGGGTGGAGTTCAGCCCGGCGGCGAGCAGGGTGAGCAGCGCCAGGATCACGGTGGCGGCCGACGCGATGATCGCGGGCAGGCTGTGCCACAGGGCCAGTCGCATCGCGTGCCGGTGGTCGGCGTGCCGGGTCAGCTCCTCGCGGTAGCGGGAGATCAGCAGCAGCGCGTAGTCGGTGCCCGCGCCGAACACCAGCACGGTGAGGATGCCCGCGCTGGCCCCGTTGACGACCAGGCCGAGGTACTTGCCGCCGACGTAGACCAGCGCGCTCGCGAGCTGGCCGGCGACGCCGACGCTGACCAGCGGCACCAGCAGCAGCACCGGGCTGCGGTAGGTGAGCAGGAGCAGCAGCGCGACCACGCCGACGGTGACGCCGAGCAGCATGGTGTCCAGCGAGTCGAAGGCGGCGTCGAAGTCGGCCCCGGCGGCGGGTCCGCCGGTCATCCACGCGCCCAGGCCCGCGGGCAGGCCGTCGGCCAGCACCGTGCGGGCCTGGTCCAGCACCGGCCCGACGGCCTCGTCGGTGGCCTGCTCCGGGCTGAGCGGCACGGTGACCAGCAGGGCTGCCCCGTCCTGCGACGGGATCGGCGGCGACACCGGGCCCGCGGCGAGGGCGGCCAGCGCGGTGGCGTCGGCCGTGGCCGCGTCCCGGTCGGCGGTGGTCAGGCCGCCGTCGCGGGCGTACACCAGCAGCAGTTGCGCCGGTTCGGCGGCGGGGAACTCGGCGGCGGCCAGTTCGAGCGCGCGGGTCGACTCGGCCGAGGCGGGCAGCCAGGAGCTCAGGTCGTTGGTCTCGACGTCGCCGACCTTGGCGAACATGGTGGCGGAGACGGCGATCAGCAGCCAGCCGATCAGCACGGACCAGGCGGTGCGGCGTCCGGCGGGGGCGGCGGCGATCCGCTGCCAGGCGGAGGACATGGGCGGGCCTTCCTGTTCGGGTCATGGAACCCGAACAGGCTGGCCGCCCATCCCCGTCGCGCACATCAGCGCGGGCGCGTATCCGCTCCTACGTCAGCGCCGTCGCGTCGCGTGGCCACCATCGGCCAGGGCGTGCACCGCCTCGCCGGAGCCGAACCAGCGAGCGAGGTGGTCGTCCAGGTCCCGCTGGTCGTCCCCGACCCAGGCGACGTGGCCGTCGGGGCGGAGCAGGACGCCCGGCACATCCAGTGCCGCAGTGGGATCCGCGACGTGGTCGACCCGGTTCGACCAGCGGCCGACGGTCAGCCGTTCAGTGCGGTCCAGCAGCAGGCCGCGGCCGCGATGCAGCAGCCCGTAGAGGTTGCCCTGCTTCAGCTCGATGTCACGCATGCGGCGGCCGAGCAGGTCGGGGCCCGCGCCGAAGTCGTAGCGGATGTTGATCGCGGCGATCTTCTCGATCAGGTGGCGGTTCACCTCGTCGAAGTCCATCAGCTCAGTGAGCAGCCTGCGTACGGCCTGCGGACCGGGCTCGGTGGAGGACAGTTCCATCTGGGCACGGGTGTTGTCCAGCACGTCTGCGGCGACCGGCTGGCGTTCGGCCTGGTAGGTGTCCAGCAGGGGTTTCGGCGCCCAGCCGCGGATCTGCGCGGCCAGTTTCCAGCCGAGGTTGAACGCGTCCTGAACGCCCAGGTTGAGGCCCTGTCCGCCGATCGGCGGGTGGATGTGTGCCGCGTCGCCGGCCAGCAGCACCCGCCCGACCCGGTAACGCTCGGCCAGCCGGGTGGCGTCCCCGAAACGGGACATCCAGCGCGGGGAGTGCACGCCGAAGTCGGTTCCGGCGACGGCGCGCAGCTGCTGCCGGAAGTCCTCGATGGTGGGCGGCTCCGCCCGGTCGCTGACGCCCGCGACGGGGACGATGACCTGGTAGACCCCTGCACCGAACGGCCTGAGGCTGAAGCGCCTGTTGGTCCGGCCGATGTCGGCCACCTTGGCGGCGATCTCCTCCGGCGGCACGCCGACTTCCAGCTCGCCCATCAGCGTCTCGGTCCGCGCGGGCTCGCCGGGGAAGCCGACGCCGAGCAGTTTGCGCACCGTGCTGCGCCCGCCGTCGCAGCCGACGAGGTAGCGCGCCCGCAGCTGTTCCCCGTCGGCCAGGGTGACGGTCACCCCTGCGTCGTCCTGCTCGACACCGGCGACCGCGCAGCCGCGCCGGACCTGCGCGCCCAGTGCGATCGCGTGTTCTTCGAGCAGCCCGACGATGACGGGTTGCGGGATGCCCAGCAGGTAGGCGTGCGTGGAATCGAGGCCGGTGGGCACGGGTTTGTCGATGGCGGCGAAGAAGCCGCCGGCCGGACGCCGCCGGCCGTGTTCGAGAAGGCGGTCCAGCAGGCCGCGCATCGCCATCAGTTCGAGGCTGCGCATGTGCAGGCCGACGATGCGGACGAACGAGACGGGCTCGGTCTCCTTGTCCAGGACGAGGACCCGCACGTCGTGCAGCCGGAGTTCGGCGGCCAGCACCGCGCCGGTCGGCCCGCATCCGGCGATGATCACGTCGAACCCGGGGGCCGCCCGATCGGCGTCGGGGGCCGACTCGGCGGGGGAGTGCGAAGAATGCATGTTGTTGCCTTTCGGGAGTGCCTGGTTGGCGAGGCGCTCCCGGCGACAACTACGTCTGTCGCCCGGCCGTGGCGGAAAGGGGGAGCACCCACAGCGATACAGCGTTCATGGGTCTCACCTCCTCGGGCCGTGACACGGTCAGCTGCAAACTACAAGCCCGAGCGTCATCGCGTCCACTCCGGCCGCGTTGCGTGGACCGAGGGTCACGGGCGGGGGATGGGCAGGCCGGACTGGTAGGCGATGACGACCAGTTGGGCGCGGTCGCGGGCGTGGAGTTTGATCAGTGCGCGGCTGACGTGGGTGCGGACCGTGGCCGGGCTGACCACCAGCCCGGCCGCGATCTCGTCGTTGGACAGGCCGGTCGCCACCCAGCCCACGATCTCCCGCTCGCGCTCGGTGAGCAGATGCAGATCAGGGTGTACGCGCACCGGCGGGGCCGCGCCCGGCGCCGCGCCGAACCGCTCGATGACCCGGCGGGTCACCGTCGGCGACAGCAGCGAGTCCCCGGCGGCGACCACCCGCACCGCGCGCAGCAGCTCGGCGGGCTCGGCGTCCTTGGTGAGGAAGCCCGACGCCCCGGCCCGCAGCGCCTCGAAGACGTACTCGTCGAGCTCGAACGTGGTCAGCATGATCACACGGGTGGGCCCGTCGAGGCGGCGCAGCACCTCCAGCCCGTCCATCCGGGGCATGCGGATGTCGAGCAGCAGCACGTCCGGGCGATGGGCGGCGACCAGGTCCAGCGCGCCGATCCCGTCCTCGGCCTCGCCGACGAGTTCGAGGTCGGCTTCGCAGCTGAGCAGGGTGCGCATGGCCAGCCGCAGCAGCGCCTGGTCGTCGGCGAGCGCGACCCGGATCACGCGACCCCGCCCGGGACGGGGCTCAGGACACCAGTTGCGACGGGTTCGGGCTGCTGGTGGACGATGTCGCCGTACGGGAGCACGGCGTGCACCCGGAAGCCGCCGCCGGGCAGCGGGCCCGCGTCGAGGACACCGTGCAGGGCTCGGGCGCGTTCACGCATGCTGTCCAGCCCGGAGCCGCCGGGCAGCGGGCTGCCGCCGCGGCCGTCGTCGGCGACGGTGAGCGCCACGCCGTGCGGGCCGTACGCCAGGTCCACGGCGGCGTGCCGGGCCGCGGCGTGGCGCAGCACGTTGGTGAGCGCCTCCTGCGCGATGCGGTATCCGGCCAGGTCGACCGCGTGCCGCAGGGGCCGGGTCGGGCCGTGCACGGTGAGCCGGACCGTGAGCCGGTCGGAGGTGGTCGCCGCGACCAGCTCGGGCAGCAGGCCCAGCCCGGCCGCGGGGCGGTCGGGGGCGGCGACCGCGCCGGTGAACGCGGACAGGGTGACCCGCAGCTCGTCCAGGGCGGCGGTGCTGGTCTGCCGGATTGCCCGCAGCGACTCCTCGACCTGCGGCGCGGTGTCCGGCCGGCGGCTGAGCACGTGCAGGGCGGCCCCGGCGTTCATGCTGATCACGGCGAGGCTGTGCCCGACGACGTCGTGCACCTCCTGGGCCATGAGCAGGCGCTCCTCGTAGGCGTGCCGCCGCCGCTCCTCGATCGCGGACTGCTCCACCGACACCCGCCGCATGCGCACCGCGATGCCGGTGACCAGCGGGGTGGCCAGCCAGAACGTGGTGGTGAAGAGGTTGAACAGCAGCCCGTCGGGCTCCTTCTCGACCCAGCCGCTCAGCCAGAGGTAGAGCACGATGAGGACCGCCGTCACGGGCACGGACCAGCGCGGGTCCCGCCAGGCCGCCAGCGAGTACACGGCGATCATGACGTAGGCGAAGACCGGGCCGTACGGGTAGCCGACGCCGATGAACACGGTGACCACCGCGAACGTGGTCACGCAGGCGAGCACCGCCCAGCGGCGGCGGACCACCAGGGCGAGGGCGCCGAGGGTGAGCAGGGCGAAGCCGGCGGCGTCCAGGCGGAGCCGGTCGGGCTGCTCGGTCTGCGTCGGCCAGGAGCAGCCGACCACCAGCACGCCGACGACCAGCGCGAACAGGGCGTCGTAGCGCTGGGGGCGGGCGGCCAGGCGATGGAGCAGGTGCACAGGGCGAGGTTACGGAGTCGGGACGCCCGGCCGCATCCGCGCGGGGGCGTACGTCAGGTTGCGTACGCGCTGATTACGACGGTGGACTGGGCAAATGGGTCGTTTTGCCGCTCACTGGTGGTGACGGACCCGACACTGTTCATGGATACGCCGATCGGAGGGATTGTCTGTGGGCACGTGTGAGGTCTGCAAGAACGACTACTGGCTGTCGTTCGAGGTGCACACCGCGGGTGGGGCTGTGCACGTCTTCGACTCCTTCGAGTGCGCGGTGCACCTGCTGGCACCGGTGTGCGAGCACTGCGCTTGCAAGATCATCGGGCACGGGGTCGAGGTGTCCGGCCACTTCTACTGCTGTGCGCACTGCGCCCGCTCGGCCGACGCGCGGGAGGGCTTCAAGATCCGGGACGCCGTCGGCGTGCACCCGGGCTGAACTGGTGTGCGAGGGCTCCGTTCCGGCCGAAATACCGGCAGGAACGGAGCTTTTTCCTATGAAAAGGCATGAGTCGGGCGTGCAGTACCGCCGGGTGGCGGATGTTTCGACGGGCCGGGTGCCGGATCGTGGATCTCACGGAAGCACCGGCGCCTCGTCGCCCCGCGTCATTGCGGGACGGGCGGAAGCACGCCGGGTCCTCCGCACCGACCACGACGACGAGCCGGCAGCCGGGAGATGAGCATGTACGTCACCGCGGACCACGCGCTGTGCCTGATCGACCAGGCCGTCGCCACCGGCCATGACACCGGCTCGCTCCGTTCGGCGATCCGGGCGGCGTTCGCCAGCAACGCCCCCGTCGAACACATCGCCACCCGTGCCCGAACCTCCATCCATGACGTGCTCACCGTCGTCAACGAGATGTACGCCGGACGCGCGGACCACTGACGTTCCTCGCACCCATCCCACCCCACCCCGGACACGGGGTGTCCCCAGCCCGCACCTGCGGGCGGACACCCCACGTTCGGCCCCATGGCGCCGCCTGGGACATGCCTGAAGACTAGGCTTGTGCCATGGCGGCGCCTGTTTTCGTGGGCCGCGATGCCGAGGTCGAGCGCCTGCGGGAGCTGGCCCGGGCGGCGGCCGCCGGAACCGGCGCCGCGGTCCTCGTCGAAGGCGAACCCGGCATCGGCAAGACCAGCCTGCTGGACACGGCCGAAGCGGAGTGCGCGCGGCTGGGTATGCGGGTGCGCCGCGGCGCGGCCGAGGACCTCGAACAGCAGCTGCCCTTCTCCGCCATCGGCGCGTGCCTCGGCCTGCTGGTGGTGACCGACGATCCGGCCCAGGCCAAGGTCGCGCGGCTGCTGCGCGGGGAGGGTGTGCTGGCGCTGAGCGCCGCCGCGACCAACCACCAGCTCGCGGTCACGGAGGCGATCCTCGATCTGGTCGACACCTGGTGCGCGGCCGGCCCGGTCGCGGTAATCGTCGACGACGTGCAGTTCGCCGACCCGGCCAGCCTGGTGGTGCTGCATCGGCTCGGCCGTGGCATCGACGAGTACCCGCTGCTGGTGGTCGTGGCCACCCGGGCGACCACCCGGGCCGAGGCCGTCGGGCTGCTGCGCAGCCTGCAGTCACGCGGCGCGGACCTGATCGAGCTGGCCGCGCTGCCGGACGAGGCGGTGACCGCGCTGGTCACCGACCGGCTGGGCGCGCCGCCGGGCCCACGGCTGGCCCGCCTGGCGGCCGCGGCGGGCGGCCACCCGTTCTACGTCACGGAACTGCTGGCCGCGCTGACGCGCGAGGACCGGATCCGGGTGGCACGCGGCACCGCGGAGCTGACGCCGGACGCCGCCGACGCGGGCATGCCGCGCTCGCTGGTCGACACGATCCTGCGCCGGCTGGCCTTCCTGCCGCGCAAGGAGCGCGAGACGCTGCAGCAGGCGGCCGTGCTGGGCCGGGCCATCGACGTCGGGGAGCTGGCGGCGGTGCTGGACATGCCGGTGATGGCGCTGTCGGAGGTCATGTTCGCGGCGCTGGACGCCGGTGTCGTCGTCGATGCCGGGCCCTACCTGGAGTTCCGGCACGCGCTGATCCGCGAGGCGCTCTGCGAGGGGGTGCCCGAGCAGATGCGCACCGCGCTGCACCTGCGCGCCGGGCAGGTGCTCACCGCGTCCGGGGCGAGCGTGGAGCGGGTGGCCGAACACCTGGTCGCGGGCACCACCCTCGACGCCGCGACGCTGGACTGGCTGGTGTCCTCCGTGGACGAGCTGATCACCCGAGCGCCCGGCGCGGCGGTGCGGCTGCTGCGCCGGGCGCTGGCCACGGTGTCCGAGGAACGTGCCGGTGAGCTGCGCTTCCACCTGGTGCGGGCGCTGATCTGGGAGAGCAGCCTGGGCGAGGCGGAGCAGGTAGCGCGGGAGGCCATCGGCCGCGACCGGGACCCGCACCGGCGCAGCTCGCTCTACTGGCTGCTGATGGACGCGCTGTTCCGGCAGGGCCGGCAGGCCGAGGCGGTGCAGGTCGCGACGGTGGCGCTGGCCGCTGCGGACCTGCCTGCGGGCGACGTCGGGCGCTTCCACGGGTTCTGCGCCAAGTGCCGGTTCTTCCTGCGCCAGCATGAGGCCGCAGCCCGTGCCGCGGCGCTGGCCGTCGAGCACGGTGGGCGGACGGGCGACGGGTACGCGGTGGGCCTGGGCCGGCTGGTGCAGGGGGTGCTGCGGTTCGTCGAGGGCGACATAGGGCAGGGCCTGGTCCTGAGCGAGCAGGCGATCGCCGACCTCGGCCAGGGCGTGCTGCCCGACATGCCCGCGGGCCAGAGCGTGCTGCGCGGCTACTGCCTGCTGCAGCTGGACCGGCTCGACGAGGCCGAGCAGGTGCTGGCCGACGCGCTGGAGAGCAACCAGCGCTACGGCGGCCCGTACCTGACGCTCGTGCACGCGCTGCGGGCGCAGCTGCGCTTCCTCACCGGGGCCTGGGACGACGCGCTCGCCGAGATCGAGGCGGGGCTGGAGTATCCGGACCCGCTGGGCGACGAGCCGTGGCTGCGCGGCCTGCGCCGCCTCATCGCGATCCACCGCGGCGAGCCGCTGCCCGAGGCCACGATCGTGGCGCAGGGCCAGGGCGGCTCCGCCGAGGCGCAGTACGTCTACCTGGACACCTGGGCCCGGGTGCTGCAGGAGGAGCCCGCGCGGGCGGAGCACGCCCTCGACCTGTTCTACCCGTTCTGGGAGCACGCCTCGCCCCTGGACCACCTGCCGCACCGGGTGATGTACCACATCTGCCCCGACCTGGCCCGGCTGGCGGCCGCGGCCGGCGACCGGGACCGGGCCGCCGCGCTGGTCGCGAAGACCGCCGAACTGGCCGCCGACCAGCCGGCAGTGAGCCTGACCGCGACCGCGCTGCTGTGCCGGGGGCTCGCCGAGGGCGACGCGGACCTGCTGCTGGCCGCCGAGGAGGCCTACCGCGCCTGCGGCTGGCGGCTGTACGAGGCACAGGCCGCCGAGGACGCCGCGGTGGCGCTCGCGGCGCGGGGCGAGCCCGACCCGGCGCGTGCCGCGCTGACCCGGGCGCTGGACCACTACACCGCGATGGACGCCAGCCGGGACATCTTCCGCGCCGACGCGCGGCTGCGCCGGCTCGGGGTGCGCCGCGGCCGGCAGGGCCCGCGCAAGCGCCCCAAGCACGGCTGGGAGGCGCTCACCCAGACCGAGAACCGGGTCGCGCTGCTGGTCGCCGCGGGCATGTCCAACCCCGACATCGCGGCGCAGCTGTTCCTGTCCCGGCGCACCGTCCAGTCACACGTGTCGAGCATCCTGGCCAAACTCGGCGTCCACTCCCGCGTCGAACTGGCCGTGAGCGCCCACCAGCGCACCGGCGCCGCCTGACGCCCGCGTCGCCGCTCGATCGTCCGACTCGCCGGGCGCCTGTGCGTATCTTGAACCTGCTTTAGCCCACCTGCCAGGCAGGTCGAGCGATCGACCGGCCCGTGCCCGGCGGGCCGCGCACGATCGACCGGGCCGGGGGTCGCGGTGGGTCAGGACCAGCGCACGCGCAGGGGCAGCACGCGCGCGCCGGTCATCATGCGCGGGTCGTAGAGCTGCACGCCGTCGTCGACGGCCAGGTCGGCGCAGCGCCGCAGGAGTGCCTGCACGGCGATGCGGCCCTCCAGCCGGGCCAGCGGCGCGCCGATGCAGAAGTGGATGCCGTGGCCGAAGCTCAGGTGCGGGTTCGGCGTACGCGTGACGTCGAAGGCGTCCGGCGCGACGAACTGGGCGGCGTCCCGGTTGGCCGAGGCCACCCACAGCATCAGCACCTTGCCCGCGGGCACCTGCCGCTCCCCGACCGTGGCCGCGGCGGTGGTGAGCCGGGCCAGCCGGGGGAACGGCGAGCGGTAGCGCAGCACCTCCTCCAGCGCGGGCGGGATGCGCTCCGGGTCGGCCCGCAGCGCCGCGGCGGCGGCCGGGTTCGCGTCCAGGCAGAGCACCGTGTTGGTGAGCAGGGTCGTGGTGGTGATGTGCCCGGCGATGAGCAGCACGCCGAGGAAGCCCACGATCTCCTCGTCGGTGAGGTGTTCGCCGTCGACCTCGGCCTCGATGAGGGCGTTGGTGAGGTCGTCGGCGGGGTTCGCGCGCCGCTGCCGGATGTGCGCCAGCAGGTAGTCGATCATGCCGCGCAGCCGGGCGCCGGCCTGCTGCATCGTCTTCTCGTCGGGGATCACGGTGTCCGGCAGCTGCGCGCTGAGCAGCTCGTCGGCCCAGCGCCGGAAGGTGTCACGGTCGCCGGCGGGCACCCCGATGAGTTCGGCGATCACCGTCACCGGCAGCGGGTACGCCAGCGCCTGCACCAGGTCGACGCGCTCGCGCCCGGCGACCTGGTCGAGCAGCTCGTTCGTGATCGTCTCGATGCGCGGGGCCAGCCCGGCGACCACGCGCGGGGTGAACGCCTTGCTGACGATGCGCCGCATCTTGGTGTGCTGGGGCGGGTCCATGCGCACGAAGTTGCCCCGGCTGAACAGCTCGATCTCCTCCTGCGGCGGGACCAGCGCGGTCAGGTCGGAGGAGAACGTCGCCGGATCGGAGAGCACCTTCTCGATGTCGGCGTACCGGAAGACGTGGTATGCCCCGTAGCGCTCGTCCCAGCTGACGGGGTCGCCCTCGCGCCTCCGGGCGAACCAGCCCAGCACGTCGTCCAGCCGCGCGGGCACCTCGGCGAAGCTCGCGCTCTTGTCGACAGTCACCACAACCATCACTCCCGTCGATAACTTTGTCATCTTAGCGGGCGATCAATGACGATTTGCCGGTATCGACGAACCGGTGTGCCACTCGCCCCGCGTCGTCGCATTCATGACGCGGGGCGCTGCGCACACCATTTGTCGCGGTCGATGGATTGCGGGCTGCTGTCAGGAAGATGTCGCGCACGCTCGAGGGTCGTCGAGATCGGAATGATCGTGAGTCGTAAATGGAAGATCTGACGACAAATACTGTCCGTGTGGCTATTCCTCACCCCTTGTTATATCGGCGGAGTTCATCGTACGATCGGCCGTCTGATGCGGGGGGGGATCCGCTGTCACGGCAACAACTTCTGGCAGGTGAAGGACTCAGCGAGGCTCGTCGCGGACGAGGGGGGCGCATGATTCCGTACAGCCGAAGAGGACGGTCGGCCGCCGCCGCGGCCCTGCTGGCCGCTGTCTCTTGTGTGCTGCTCGCCGCGTGCTCGGCCGAGGTGCCGGAGCCCGCGGCGTTGCCGACGCACGCCGCCGAGCGCCCGTCGCCCGGCCCGGTGCTCAGCGACGACCAGCAGCGCACGGTCGACGCCGCCTGGACGGCCTTCCAGAAGCTGAACGGCATCTACCTCACCGCCGGCCAGACCGGCAAATACGACTGGAACAAAGACGCCACCAGGCGGCCGCTGTACAAGTACGCGGGCGGCCGCTACATGGCCCTGTTGGAGCGTGACCTCGGGTTGCTGTCCGCCCAGGGCCTGGTGCGCACCGGAAAACCCACGGTCACGCTGCGCCGGGTCGTCTCGGTCAGCGCCACCTCGATCATCGTGGAGGCCTGCGTGGACGACGCCGGCACGGACACCGTCAACAAGAAGACCCGCAAATCCGTCGCGGCTCCCGGGCAGAACAAGCGCTACCCGGTGACCCTGCGCGCCGGTCTCTACCCCGACAGCGCGTGGCGCTGGGTGGACTCGCACACCGACCGGGCGGCGTCGTGCTGACCCGGACCCGCGTGCTGGCCACGCTCGCCACCACCGCGCTCACGCTCGCGCTGACCCTGGTCGTGACGCAGAGCCCGGCACACGCCGACTACATCTACTGCCCGCCGAACAACGGCCCCTGCATCCTCATCGTCACCGGTGGCGGCGGCGGGGGAGGCGGCGGCGGCGGGGGAGGCGGCGGCGGTGGTGGCGACGGCATCGACTGCGAGCACGAGGACTTCGTCGACCCCATCCCCTGCCACGACCTGAGCATGGGCTGGTTCAACCACACCGACAGCTGCTACTACAACCGCCTGGAACTGACCGACGACGACCCGCTGTGGGGCGGCAACGACCCGGACGACGGCTTCATGTACGCGGTCTGGTGCTGGGGCGGGCTGTCGGCCGGCTGGCAGCAGGGCAGCACGGAATACCTGACCGACCCGCCGCCGGGATACGGGGCGATGCCCTCGCCGATGGCGCTGGCCGTGCGGGCGATCCGGCAGATGCCCATCGCCAAGCCGGTCATCACCATGGCGCCTGACACCGGCCCCGGCAGTGCGGGACTGGTCGGCCTGCCGGTCTGGATGTGGACCCCGCTGCGGAACTCGGCGGGCGACTACACCTGGGGCTCGTTCACCCGGACAGCGTCGGTGCCGGGCCTGAGCGTCACCGCCACCGGGACGGCCGTGGAGATCCGCTGGAACATGGGCGACGGCAAGACCGTCACCTGCCGGTCGATCGGCACGCCGTACACCCCCGCGCAGGGCGACAAGCCCTCCCCGACCTGCGGACACCGCTACACCGAGCCCTCCCGCGACAAGCCGGGCGGTAGGTACCACATCGTGGCCACCACCGTCTGGCACGTCGAGTGGGCGGGCGGCGGCCAGTCCGGCGAGATCGACATCGAGCGGTGGTCCGCGGCCGACGTTCGGATCGACGAGATGCAGGTCGTGAACTCATGAGCCGGCCGCCGGCCGGCCGGAGCGTCGAGAAACGAGGCAAGGCGGCATGAGCGTCAACACCAGTGCGCCGGCGCGGGCGCTGCCCGCGGCGCCGATCCAGGTGCCCCGCACCGCACCCCGGCGGCGGTCGGTGGCCCAGGGCGCGCTCGCCGTGCTCCTGATCATCGTGGGCGCGCTGACCGCGGGATACGTCGCGCAGCGCGTCGGCGGCACGCACGACTACCTCGCGGTCGCCCGGCCGGTCGGCAAGGGCGGCCTGATCAGCCGCGAGGACCTGCTGGTCGTACGGGTCAACCAGGCGGTGGGCCTGCGCCCGATCCCCGCCGCGAACGCCGCGAAGGTGATCGGCAAGCGCGCCGTCATGGCGCTGGTCCCGGGCACCCTGCTGACCCTGGACCAGGTCACCGAGACACCCGTGCCGGCACCCGGCCACCAGCTGATCGGCATCGCCCTCGGCGAGGACCGCATGCCCTCGGCGTCCCGGCTGTCGGTGGGGTCGCAGGTGCTGCTGGTGGTGGTGCCCGAGCGCGGCGGCAAGGACGAGGGCCCGGACCTGGTCCCGCCGCGCACCGTCACCGCCACGATCGTCCAGCTGGCCGCGGGCACCAGATCCGGCCAATGGGTGATCAACGTGGAGGTGGCCACGGTGGACGCGCCGTCGGTGGCCGCGCTCGCCGCCGACGACCGCATCGTGCTCGCCCTCGACGGATCGTGAGCGGTCGCCGATGACTCTGATCGCGATCGTCTCCGCCAAGGGCTCGCCGGGCGCCTCCACCGCCGGGCTGGCGTTCACGCTGACCTGGCCCGCGCCGGTGCTGCTGGCCGAGTGCGACCCGGCCGGCGGCGACCTGCTGGCCGGCTACCTGGCCCGCTACGAGCTGCCCGCCAACCGCGGGGTGCTGCCGCTGGCGTCCGCGGCTCTGCGCGGCACGGCCGAGCAGGAACTCGCCGGCAACCTGATCGACCTGGACGCACCCCGCCAGCAGCGGATGGCGCTGCCGGGGCTGACCGAGCCGGGGCAGAGCGCCACCCTGAACATGGCGTGGACGAGCCTCGGCGAGTTCTTCGCCCGGATGACGGCGCAAATGGTGATCGCCGACTGCGGGCGGCTGTCCGCAGCCCACCCGCCGTGGGGGCTGCTGGCGCGGGCTGACCTGGTGCTGCTGGCGCTGCGGCCGCACTCGCTGCGTACGGTGTCGCCGGCGGTGTCGGCGGTCACCGCGATGCGCCGCCAGCTGCCGGCCGGTTTCGTGGAGAACAACCTCGGCCTGCTGCTGATCGGCGGCGGGATTGCGGGGCGGGAGGTGTCGCGGCACCTGGGCGTGCCCGTGGCGGCGTCGTTGCCCTGGGACCCGCCGACGGCCGGGGCGCTGTGCGGGGACGGCCGCGGCCGCCGCCGGGCCGCGCTGATGCGCAAGTCCGCCGCCGCATACGAGAACATCACCGCGCTGATCGCGTCGCGCCGCATGGACAGCGCACTGTCGCGCCGCGACACCGAGCCGCTGCTGCCGGTGCTGCCGTGACGGCCCCGCGGTTCATCCCGATCCCGCCGGAGCCGGCGGCCGTGCCCCGGGTCAACGGGCACGCCCGGGGTTCCTACCCGGCCCAGCCGCCCGGCGCGCACGCCGCGCCGCCGACGCCGGTGGACTACGCGGTGGTGCGCCAGCTGCAGGGCCGGGTCACCGAGACGCTGACCCGCCTGCTGGCCGACTCGGCGAACGTGACCGCGGCGTACCGGCGGGAGACGGCGTCGCGGATCGGCCGCGAGATCATCGCGGACTACGTGGTCGCGATGGCGCACGCCGGGCAGCCGGTGAGCCCGTCGTACGAGCAGGCGCTGCTCGACGCGGTGGTGGCCGGCATGTTCGGGGCCGGGCGGCTGCAACGGCTGCTGGACGACCCGAAGATCACCAACGTGCACATCATCGGCTGCGACCAGGTGCTGCTGCACCACGCCGACGGCAGCCGCAGCCGGGGCGAGCCGGTCGCCGACACCGACGACGAGCTCATCGGCATGCTGCAGGTGCTGGCGATGCGGGTGGCGGCCACCGAGCGCCAGCTGTCGGAGTCCAACCCCGAGCTGGACATGCAGCTGCCCGACGGCTCCCGGATGACGGTGCTGTACAAGGTGTCGCCGCGGCCGATCGTGTACATCCGCAAGCACAGCCTGTTCACGGCGACGCTGGAGGAGCTGCGCGACCGCTGGGGCATGATCGACCTGCTGCTGTACCGGTTCCTGATCAAGGCGCTGGAGTCCGGCGCCAACATCATGATCGCGGGGCTGGCCGCGTCCGGCAAGACCACGCTGCTGCGCGCGCTGGGCCGCACCATCCCGTCCGGCGAGCCGTACATCACCCTGGAGGAGTCGCGCGAGTTGGGCCTGCACGAGTCCATCCAGCCGTCGGACGAGAACTGGGTGATCAGCCTCGAAGCCCTGCAGGGCCACGGTGAGTACGACAACAACGGCAAGCGGCGCGGTGAGAAGACGCTGCACGACATGATGCCGATCACCCAGCGGCTCGGGGTACGGCGGGTCATCGTCGGCGAGACCCGCGGCCGCGAGATCGTGCCGATGCTGCGCGCGATGACGGTCAGCCGCGGCGCGATGTGCACCATCCACGCCCGCCAGGCGCGCGAGGTGATGGACTCGATCGTCCAGCTGGCCTGCTCGTACGGCAACGACATCGGGGCCGAGCAGGCGCTGCGCATGGCGGCACAGGGCATCGACCTGATCGTGTACACCGCGGTGGTCGACGAGCGCGCCATCGGCGGCGGCGAGCACCGCTTCGTCTCGCACGTCATCGAGGTCGGCGGCATGCGCGAGGACCGCGTGGTCACCACGACGGTGTTCGGGCCGGGCCAGGACGGCCGGGCGGTGCCGCGGCACCTGCCCGAGCGCATCCGCGACGACCTGATGGACGTCGGCTACGACCCGCGCGAGCTGGTGCCCTACATCGAGGCCGGGCCGCACAACCGGGGCTCCTGGACCAGGGAACTGCACGTCAAGCGGGTGCGCCAATGATCCAGATTCTCGCGGCACTGTCCGTGCTCACGGCCGGCTCCGGCATCGTGCTGGCGGTCATGTTCCTGGTCGGCACGACCCGCCCGCCCGGCCCGGCGTCGCCGACCCGGCTGTGGCTGCGCGGGTTCTGGCGAGGGCCGGGGCGCACCGCGGCCCAGCGGCGTACCCACCAGGGGGTGCTGATCTTCGCGGTGTGCGCGGGCGCGGCGGCCTGGCTGGTCACCGGCTGGCCGGTGGGCGGGGTGATCGTCGCGCTGGCGGTGCCGGGGGTGCCCTGGCTGTTCGCCGCGGCCACCGCGGAGAAGAAGGCGCTGGCCCGGCTGTCGGCGCTGGAGGCGTGGACCCGGCGGGTCAGCGACTACGTGCGCAACGGCATCGGGTTGCAGGCCGCCATCGTGGCCACCGCCCGCACCGCGCCGCCGCTGCTGGCGACCGAGGTGCGCACGCTGGCCGCCCGGTTGCAGGCGGGCACCGACCTGGCCGGTGCGCTGCGCGCGTTCGCCGACGAACTCGACGACCCCAGCTGCGACGAGGTCGTGGCCCCGCTCATCCTGCAGTCCGCGGACGGCGGCGAGGGCCTGCACCTGGCGCTGCTCGACATCGCGAACGGCCTGGCCGAGGAGATCGTGGCGCGGGCCACGGTGGACAGCGAGCGCTCGTCGGCGCGGTTCACCGTGCGCTTCCTGACCGGGGTGACCGTGGTGATGGTGGGCTTCGGCGCGCTGAATCCCGGCTATGCCGCGCCGTACCGCACCGGCCTGGGCCAGCTGATCCTCGCCCTGCTGGCGTGCCTGTACGTGGCCCTGATGATGTGGATCCGCGGGCTGTCGCTGCCCGAGCGGCTGCCGCGGCTGCTGCGCTCGGAGGCCGGTGCGGCACGGGTGGAGGTGAATCCGTGATCGGCGGGAACCTGTGGCTGGCCCTGGGTGTGGCGGGCGGCGCGGTCGCCGGGTTCGGGCTGTACCTGCTGGTCATGCAGTTCGTGCCGGCCACGCCGGCGCTCGGGCCGGCGCTGCGGCGGCTGCACCCCGGCGTGGACCCGCACTACGCGGCGCCGACCGAGGTCCCCATCGTCGACGGCGACTGGCTGTCGCGGCTGCGCCTGCCGGCTGCCGACCTGGCGATCCTGGACCGCACGCCCGAGCGGCACGTGACCGGGGTGGCGCTGTCCGGCCTGCTGGGCCTGGTGCTGCCGGTGGTGGTGACGGTGGTGCTGGTCGTGACGGGCCGCTCGGTGCCGGTGGTCGTGCCGGTGGCGCTGACGCTGGGGCTGGCGCTGGGCATGGGCGCGCTGGCGCACTACGACATGCTCAACAAGGCCAAGGCGGCGCGGGCCGAGTTCGTCCGGGCGCTGTGCACCTACTCGACGCTGACCGCGCACCAGGTGCGCTCCGGGCACGGCGCGGTCGAGGCGATGGAGCGCTCGGCGCGCATCTGCGACGGCTGGCCGTACGTGCGGCTGCGGACCGCGCTGCTGAGCGCGCAGTTGCAGATGCGCGCGCCGTGGGACGAGCTGAAGGGGCTGGCGACGGCCATCGGGGTGGTCGAGCTGACCAGTTTCGCCGACATCATGCGCAGCGCCGGCAACGACGGCGCGCAGGTGTACCAGACGCTGCGCGCCCAGTCGGCGTCGTTGCGCGACCAGATCCGGGTCCGTGCCCTGGAGGTGGCCAAGACGCGCACCTCCAAGCTGGACATCCCATCCACGATGATGATCATGATCTTGCTGGTCCTGGTCGGATATCCGCTGATGGTGAGCCTGTTCAACCAAGGATGAGGAGTAGCAACGACATGTTCGCAACCATTTGCTCCGCGGTCGAGATCCGGCTGCGCGCGCTGATGTCTCCGGTAGTGCGCGACCGGGGCGAAGGCCCCGTCCCGCACATCGTGCTGGTCGCCATCATGGCGCTGGCCGCGGTCGCCATCGCCACGGCGGTGTGGGGCATCGCCGAAGGCTGGATGGACCAGGTCCCGACCGACGCCCCGGACGGCCCGGCGGCCCCGTGATCTCGCGCCAGCTCCGTGACCGGCTCCGGCGACGGAGCCGGTCACGGGCGCGCCCGGACCGCGGCGGCGGCGCCGTCGAGTTCGCCATCATCGCCGCCCCGCTGCTGCTGGTGTCCATGATGGTGCTGCAGACGGGGTTCTACTTCTACGCCCGCTCGATCGCGCTGGCCGCGGCGACCCAGGGCGCCAACGCGGGCCGCCAGCACGGCAGCAACGACACCTCGGCCAGGGCCAACGCCGAGGACTTCCTGCGCCGCATCGGCCCGGGTCTGCAGAGCCCTGTGGTCACCGTACGGCGCGACACCGCCAACACCGAGGTCACCGTGGTCGTCACCGGGCGGGCGGTCAGCCTGCTCCCGTTCATGAACCCGTTCGAGATCTCGCAGCAGGCACACGGGCCGGTCGAGAGGTGGGTGCCGTGAGCACGCGCGCGCGCCGCCGGGACCGCGGCTCGGCCGCCGTCGAGCTGGCCATCCT
The DNA here is from genome assembly GCF_009720385.1 of Catellatospora vulcania. Taxonomy (GTDB): domain Bacteria; phylum Actinomycetota; class Actinomycetes; order Mycobacteriales; family Micromonosporaceae; genus Catellatospora; species Catellatospora vulcania. The sequence continues at coordinate 757,840 of NZ_WARX01000001.1, forward strand.
CGTGCCGTCGGTGCTGCTGTTCTTCGCCGCCGTGATCGTCGCCGGCCGGTACAGCCTGGCCCGGCAGGCCGGGGAGGCCGCCGCGTACGACGCCGCGCGCACCGCGAGCCTGGCCCGCACCGAGGCCGCCGCCCGCACCGAGGCGCGTACCGCCGCCCTTGACTCCTACCGCGCCGCGGGCCTGACCTGCGACCCGCTGGAGGCGGAGGTCGACGCCTCCGAGTTCCAGCGCCCGGTCGGCACGCCCGCCACGGTCACCGTGCTGGTCCGCTGCGAGCTCCAGTTCGCCGACATCTCGATGCCGGGCGTGCCGGGCAGCTTCCGCATCGAGTCGTCGTTCACCAGCCCGCTCGACACCTACCGGAGCCGCACATGAGCAGGTTCCGCGGCGACGGCGGCAAGGCGACCGTGTTCGTGGTCATCATGGCGCAGGCCTGGGTCTTCATGTTCGGCATGGTCGTCGTCGGCGGCGGGCGGCTGCGGGCCTACCAGCGCGCCGACAACGTCGCCGCCGAAGCCGCGCGCAGCGCCGGGCAGGCCATCGACCCAGCCCAGGCGATCCAGGGCGACGCCAAAGTCATCGACCCGGCGCTGGCGACCGCCGCCGCACAGGCCTATCTGGACCGCGTCGGCGCCACCGGCACGGTCACCGTCGCACCCGACGGCGAATCGGTCACCGTGCGCGCCACCATCACCTACCGCAACCCCTCCGGCCTCGCCTTCCTCGGCGGGGCCACCTGGCGCGCCACCGGCGAGGCCACCGCGACACTCCTCATCGGATAGACCTGCTCGCCGGTCGAGCAGCCACACGAAAGGGCGAGACCATGGCACCAGTCCGGCGTAACCGGCCCCACTGGACGCTGCGCCTGCTCGCCGGCCTGGCAGCGCTGTCCGGCATCGTGGCGATCGTCGCGGGCGTCCCCGTGCTGCTGCTGGAGCTCGCGGGCAACCCGCTGCCCCGGCACGTGCCCTCGCTCGACGAGCTGACCGCGGCGCTGACCTCACCCGACAACGGCGACCTGTTCCTGCGCGTGCTGACGCTGGCCGGCTGGGTCGCCTGGGCCACCTTCACCATCAGCATCCTGGTGGAGATCGGGGCGCGGATCAGCGGCCGCCGGGCCGCCCGGCTGCCCGGTCTGGGCCTGCAGCAACGGGTCGCCGCCGCCCTGGTGGGCGCGCTCATCGCGGTGTTCGCCGGGGCGAGCGTGGCGACCGCGGCGCTGCCGAGCCTGCCCACGGCCGGTTCCGCCCGGGTGATGGTGGCCGTCCAGGCCGCTCCGTACGGCGGGACGCCCATGGCCGCGCAGACGCTGACCCGGGCCGCGCCCGCCCTGGCGTACGCCGCCCCCGCGCTGCCCCAGGCCGCGCCCGCCGCCCTCGCGCCGCCCCACACGGCACCCACCGCCCTCGCGCCCGCGGCAGCGGCAGCGATGGAGCTGCACCAGGCCCCGCCACCCCGCCAGCGCGTCGAGCGCCCCGTGTACGTCGTCAAGAAGGGCGACTACCTCGGCTGCATCGCGCAGCGGTTCACCGGCGACTTCGACCGCTACCAGCAGCTCGCGGCGCTGAACCCGCAGCTGATCCGCAACCCGAACCACATCGAGCCCGGCTGGCGGATCGTGCTGCCCGCCGACGCGCACGACCGCGGCCCGATCCGCCACGCGACCGGGAAGCTGACCCTGCCCGCCGTCGAGACACCCGCCCCGCAGCAGCCCACGACCCCGCAGCAGCCGACCACGCCGCCGCCTCCGGCCACCCCGGCCCCGGCGAGCCCGTCCGCATCGGCGAGCCCGCCCCCGGCGTCGCCCGCGCCGTCCAAGGCCGCGACGCCCTCGGCGGCGGCCCCGTCCGCCTCCGTGGTGCCCGCCCCGGCCACCCGGCCGAGCGTCGTGCCGATGGACGAGACCGACCCCGGCACCGGCAAGACCAAGGTGCTCGCCGCCGGCGCCGGGCTGGCGCTGGCCGGGGTGCTGGCCGGTCACGTCGTGGTGCGCCGCCGCATCCGCCGCATGCACCGGATGCGCGTCGGCCGCCGCCGCGGCGTCGGCGGGGTGCGCAGCCCGCTGGGCTACCGGTCGCGGGAGGTGCCGCCCCGCCACCGCGCCACCGAGCGCCTCGATGCCGGGCTGCGCCAGCTCACCGCCGGGCTGCGCGGCCGCGCGCCGTGGGAGATGCCGGACATCGCCGCCGCCTGGGAACACGGCGGCGACCTGGCGATCATCCTCGCCGCCCCGTGCGCGGACCCGCCGGAGCCGTTCGACGTGCAGTGGCCCAACACCTGGTCGCTGTCGTCGTCGTCCTGGCTGCCCGACCGTGTCGACACCCCGTCGCTGCTGCCCGGCCTGCTCAAGATCGGCACCTGGCCGCAGGGCGGCGAGCTGTTCGTCGACGGCGAGCGTACCGGCCTGCTGACCCTGCTCGGCGACCCGCAGCGCTGCGACGACCTGCTGCGCTACCTCGTCGCCGAGGCCGCCACGGCCAGCTGGGCCGACGGCGCGGCAGTCACCGTCGCCGGGCTGAGCAGCGCGGACATGCGCGCACTCGGCGCGCTCAGCGACCGGGTGCGGACCAGCTCGTCGGTCAGCGACGCCCTGTCCCGGGTCGGCCGCCGGGCCGCGGCCAACGCCGCCGTGCTGCACGACTCGCAGACCGCTGACATGCCCACCGCCCGCATCAACAACGTCACCGGCGACGCCTGGGGCATCCAGCTGCTGTTCGTCGCCGACCCGTGGGGTGAGCACACCGAGCAGCTGCGCGACCTGGACGCGCTGCTGGCCGACCTGGGCCGGGTCGGCGTCGCGGTGATCGCCACCCACCCGACCGGCACCCGCTGGTCGGCGAGCATCTCCGCCGACGGCGGAGTGCACATGTCCTGGCTCGCCGTCACCGACATCACCGCCTGCGAGCTGACCAGCGCCCGCCTGGCCGCGCACGTGGCCGGGCTCGCGCAGGTGGCCCGGGTGCCGGTGCAGTCGACCCCCAGTGGGCCGCGCCACCGGCTGCGGTGACACCGTGGCGACCGGGGCGGCCCGGTCGCTACGGTGTCGGCCATGCCGAAGATTCTGGTCGAGCGTGCCATGGAACTCATGTGCGCCAACTACGTGTTCCCCGAGCGTGCCGTCCCGGCCGCCGCCGACGTGCGCCGCCGCCTGACCGAGGGGGAGTACGACGGCATGGGCGAGGCGGCGCTCGCCGACGCGCTCACCCTGCGGCTGGCCGAGCACTGCGCCGACAAGCATCTGCGGGTACGCGTCCGCGACGCGCGCCTGCACACCACCGTCGACCCCGCCGAAGCCGATGCGGTGTACCGGGAGCACCTGCGGGTCACCAACCACGGCATCGCCCGGGTGGAGCGGCTCGACGGCAACGTCGGCTGCCTCGACCTGCGCGGAATCACGGCTGCCGGCCTGGGCGGCAGGGCGATCACCGCCGCGATGGAACTGATCTCGCAGACCGACGCGCTGATCATCGACCTGCGCCGCAACCGGGGCGGCTCGCCCGACGGCGCGATCTTCTGGACCAGCTACTTCTTCCCCGACGGGGAGACCCACCTCAACAGCATCGAGTCCGGCGCGGGCAGCTCGCTCCGCCAGTACTGGAGCCTCGCCTACCTGCCCGGCGAGCGCTACCTCGACCGCCCCGTCTACGTGCTCACCAGCAGCGACACCTTCTCCGCCGGCGAGGAGGTCTCCTACAACCTCCAGTCCCAGGGCCGCGCCACCCTCATCGGCGAGACCACCCGTGGCGGCGCACACCCCACCGACCGTTTCCCGATCACCCCCACCCTGGAGATCACCGTCCCGGTGGCCCGCTCCATCAACCCGATCACCGGCACCAACTGGGAAGGCGTCGGCGTCGTACCGGACATCACCGTCCCGGCCGCCGAGGCCTTCCCTGCGGCCTACCGCCTCGCGCTGGAGCACGTGCTGGCATCCTCGCCGTCTCTGCCGGTCCGCGACGAGGCCCGCGAAGCACTGACCGCACTCGACTGACCCGCTTCCAAGCGTTGATCATGAACTTATGGCACGGGTCGGCGGCGTGTCCTGTGCACAACTTCATGATCAACGCTTGGGTGGGAGCAGGTGCCCTCGGTAGGAAGGCGAGGCCAGGAAGTCGGTCAGGGCGGGGCGGGCGTAGCCGGCCAGGTCGAGGCTCAGGATCCGGGCCGGGAGCACGAAGACCATGGCCCGGCCCTCGCCGAGGACCACGTCCGCCTGACGGGCGGTGGTGCGGCCGTGGAAGAGGTAGCCGTACAGCGGGCTTTCCGGCATCGGGCCCTCCCGGAACAGGGCCAGCTCGGCCACGCGCAGGCCGGTCTCCTCGTACAGCTCGCGGTGCGCGACCTCCAGCGGCTGCTCGCCGGGCTCAGCCACGCCGGCCGGGAAGGCCCACTGGTTCGGGAACGTCGGCGCGTGCTCGTCGCGCTCCTGCAACAGCAGCGCCCCGTCGGCGTCGACCAGCAGCACCCCGGCCACGAACTTCCGCATGGCCGTGGATCCTAACCACGAACAGGGTCGCCGTGGTCCCGCCTATACGCCCGGATCGTCAGCGCTCACGCCGTCTCCACCTCTCCGGGCCGCTCACGGACCATCGGCGTAGCGTGTGCGCGGGTGGGGGAGGTGTGGATGCGGGCAGAGGTGATCCGGACGCTGCGGGCGGCGGGCTGCGTGTTCGCCGAGGACGAGGCCGATCTGCTGATCTCGACGGCGGCCGGTCCGGACGAGCTGGACGAGATGGTCGCGCGCCGGGTCGCCGGGCTGCCGCTGGAGCACATCGTCGGCTTCGCCGAGTTCTGCGGTCGGCGCATCGCCGTGGAACCGGGCGTGTTCGTGCCGCGGCGGCGTACCGAGCTGCTGGTCGAGGAGGCCGCGCGGCTGCTCCGGCCAGGGGCCGTGGTGCTGGACCTGTGCTGCGGGTCGGGCGCGGCAGCGACCGTGCTGGCGGGGTATGGCGACTACGAGGTGCACGCCGCTGACATCGAGCCCGCCGCGGTGAGCTGCGCCCGGCGCAACCTGGAACCGCTCGGCGGCCACGTGTACGAGGGCGACCTGTACGAGCCCCTGCCGGACTCCCTGCGCGGCCGCGTGGACGTGCTCGTGGTGAACGTGCCGTACGTGCCGACGGACGCGATCGCGCTGATGCCGCCGGAGGCGCGGCTGCATGAGCCCACGGTGGCCCTGGACGGCGGACCCGACGGGCTGGACATCGCCCGCCGGGTACTGCGCGGCTCGGGAGACTGGCTCGCTCCGCAGAGCATGCTCCTGCTGGAAACCAGTGACGAGCAGGCGGACGCGGCAAGCGCCCTGTTCGTCGCCGAGGGGCTGAGCCCCCTCCTGTCCCGCTGTGACGACCGTGGCGCGGTCGTGGTCGTCGGCGAGCGGGCCTGACCGTTTCCCACGACTCACCAAGCGTCCGCACAGGTATCGCGTTCCCGCTTGGCCGACACCGAAGCGCTGCCATGCCGACGTCAGAGATCGTCGCCGCTGCCCGTGCGGACACCCGGATGCGTGACGGCGTGGCGGAGACCGGCCTGATCAGCCCTTCTCGTCACGGACATCTCGTCCCTGCTCGGCAAATGCCTTGAAGTCCTGCATGTGCTGTTGCGACTGCTTGCGGAAGGCGCCAGGCATCAGTAATCCCACCAGCCGCATCAGCAAGCCGCTGAACCGGTACTCGTTCTCGCTCTGCCAGAGCGTCGTCCCGGGTCCCGCTTCGGTCAGCCGTTCGCGGGCGGCGTTCCACATGCCGTCGGCGACGATCTCACGTTCGTACCGAACGACGCTTCCCTCCGGTATCCCGTGCAGATCCACCGGTTCGCGGCGGGTGATGGTCTCGGTGGCCTCGATCTTCTGGTCGCCCATCTGCATGACGACTCGCGAGATGGTGCCGACCTGCCCGTGCGTCCCGCTGACCGGCTCGTGCAGCACCAGGCCTCGCAGCCACTTGGGCAGCTGGGCCGGGTCTGCCAGCAACTGGGCCACCCTCTCCAGCGGCAGGGCGATCTCCACCGAGACGGTGTACTTCATAGCGGAACGCTCCAGGGTTTCGAGTGAACGAGGGCACGTTAGCAGCGCCTCCGGCCCTGGTCAGTGGCCGGCAGGTACGGCAGCGCCCTGAACCAGGCCGTGTGGAGTCCGCCTCCACGCGCTTTCTGCCGCGGCGACCTCTGGCGAGATCCACGAGACACGGCCCCACGGGCCTACAGACGACACAGCCGCCTGTCGCGCGAGTGATGCAGATTTGTGGAAGCGCTCACCGGTGGACTCAAGTCTTGCGCGGCACAGGTACCGTTGCCGCGTGCCGTTCGCCGCTGCCTCCAGCTGGGCCTTGACCCTGTGGGTGGCCGTGCTGTGCACCGGCGCGGCAGCCGATCAGCCGAGCCTCGGCAGCGTGCTCGCCGGTGCGGCGGCCCTGCTGCTCGTCACCGCCCTGGCCGTCGCCGCGGCTCACGCCGTCGGCCGCCGCCCCTCCGCCCGGACCGCCCTCGACCTCGCGCTGCGCGAGCTGTCCAAGCGCACGGGCGTGCTGCGCCAGCGTGATCCCGACGCGGCGGGCCGCCCCCGCCCCCGAGCACCCGGACTCATCCCTCTGGCCTGCTGACCCGGCGTATCCGGGCGCGGGCCACACGGTCCCCGTCCATGCCCGCCGGTCGATCTGACGTCCCGGCCGGGCAGCCGTACCCGCAGAGGGGTTCTCTTCCATGTTCGATTCGCTGTTCCATGCTGCCCACACCGCTGTCATCCACCTGTCCACCGTGCTCGCCCCGGTCGGCGGCGCGGCCGCGGCCGTCGTCGCCGTCACCATGCTGGTCCGGCTGCTGCTGCACCCGCTGACCCGGGCCGCCGTACGCGGCGAGCGGGCCCGCGCCGCGCTCGCCCCGCAGCTGGCCGCCCTGCGCAAGAAGCACGGCAAGGACACCGCGGCCCTCGCCCAGGCCATGACCGACCTGCACCGCGAGGCGGGCGTGTCGCCGCTGGCCGGCTTCCTGCCGATGCTGCTCCAGATCCCGGTCTTCATCCTGCTGTACCAGCTGTTCGCCTACTCCACGGTCGCCGGGCAGGCGAACACCCTGCTGGACAGCACGCTGTTCGGGGTGCCGCTGAGCGCGCACCTGCTGGTCCCGGCGGCCGCGTGGCTGCCGCATCTGGCCGTGTTCGGCGCGGTGGTGGCGGTGCTGACGGCGCTGGCGTGGGCCTCGTCACAGCGGGCGGTCCGGCTGGCGGCGTTGCAGGAGACGCCGCCGACGGGCCTGCTGGCGACGCTGCCGCGGGTGCTGCCGTACGCCATCCTGATCAGTGCCGTGGTGTTGCCGCTGGCAGCGGTGCTCTACCTGGCCACGTCGACGGCGTGGACGGTCGCCGAGAACGCGTTGCTGCGTCGCGGCTATCCGGCCCGCGCCGCGGCCGTGACTCCGGCGAGCGGCGCGGCTACCGCGTGACGTCAGTCGGACAGCCGATCGCGATCACCGGGGCCGCTCGGTAGCGTCCTGGCGTGACCAAGCATCGGCTGAACGAGGACGACGCGACCACGATCCTGCCCAAGTTGAGCCTGCCGGCGACCGTCGAGGAGCTGGCGGCGCAGGAGCGGGAGCCGGCGGCCAGGCGGTCCCGGCGGCCGGTCGTGATCGTCGCCGCGGTCACGGCCGTGCTCACCACCGCGGCGACCGGCTGGGCCCTGACCCAACCCGCGGACCAGCCGGTATCGCCGCCGGCCGCGCTGCCGACCGCGGGGTCGCGCGGCTACGTCGACGGGTTCGGCGCGGTCAGCGAGTCGGCGCAGCCGCCGTCGCGGTCGCTGCCGCGCGGCCCGGGAGCAGGGCCGTCGGCACGGCCGTCGGCGGCGGGCTCGTCCTCCGGCGCGCCCACGTCGCCCGGCCAGTCGCTGGCCCCGTCGGCGCTGGTCGCGGGCAGCCAGCGTTCGCTGCGCGCGGCCGACCGCCCGGACCGGTTCGTCCGGCAGAGCAGCGGCCTGGCCTCGCTCGTCAGCGTCACCTTGGAAAGCCCTGGCGGGGTGCGGCAGGCGGCCACGTTCACGGTCGTGGCGGGGCTGGCCGACAAGAACTGCTTCTCCTTCGTCGGCGTCGACGGCGGCTACCTGCGGCACCGCGACTGGCGGATCCGGCACGAGCAGAGCAACGGCTCGCAGCTGTTCCGGGAGGACGCGACGTTCTGCGTGCGGGCGGGCACGGTGCCGGGGGCCGTGTACCTGGAGTCGTACAACTACCGCGGCTACTACGTCCACCTGCGCGGCGACGAGCTGTGGATCGACCGGTGGCGGGACCGGGACGCCGTCTTCGACCGCGAGTGTGCCTTCGCGGTCAGCGCACCCTGGGGCTGACCTGCAATTTGCATGGTCGGCGGCCATCCGTAGGTATTCACGGTTACTTGCGTATGGGTACCTAGCGCTCTACGGATTGTCGCCTCGCGCGCACTCCGCGATCGTTGTACGCATGGGTGGACCACCTGGGAACCGCCGAGCGACTCCCCAGCGGCACGTGACTTCGTCTCCGTGCCGCTGGGTGGATTCGCACCCCCGTCGGGGGTTCCCGAACGGTTTTTCGGTAACGGCCGGTCACCGCCGGTCGGAACCAGTGCGCTCGCTGAGCGGTGTGGCAGGGAGATGCGTCGTCATCCAGAGCTGACGGCGTACGACCCTGAGGTGAGGGAGCGGCCGATCGTCGCTCCCTCACCACCAGCACGAACAACAGGCTCGATCCACCGTCGTAGGTCTGTGCCAGGGCCGCCGACGGGGCCTGGGGAGGAGGTGGCCTCCGGTGCCGGCAACGGTTCCGGAGGCCGCTCACATTCACCCGGGCAGGTCCAGTTCCACCCCGGCCAGCTCGGCTCGGGAGTGGACGCCCAGTTTGTGCAGCGAGCGGGCCACGTGCTGTTCGACCGTACGCGGGGACAGGAACAGCATCTGGGCGATCTCGCGGTTGGTGCGCCCCTGCGCGGCCAGCTGGGCCACCTCGCGCTCCCGTGGGGTGAGGCCGCCGCCGTAGCCCGGCCGCCCGCCCCGTGCCACCACCCCGTGCTCGCGCAGCGTGTGCTGGCAGCGGGCGGCGTCCCAGCCCGCGCCCAGTGCCGTGAACGCGGTTCCCGCCGCGGCCAGCAGGGCCAGCGCGTCGGTGTCGCCCGGTCGCAGGGCCAGCTCGCTGCGGGCGCGTCCCTCGTCGGCCTGCGCCGTCTCGTACGGGCGCGGCTGCGCCGCGAAGGCCTTCGCGGCCCCGGCGAAGTGGGCGACGGCCTCGGCGTGCTGGTCCTCGGCGGCCAGCAGGTGCCCCCGGCACAGTTCCAGCGCCGCCTCGGCCAGCGGCGACTCCAGCCCGCGCATGCCCTCGGCGAACTCCTCGGCCAGGCTGCGGGCCTCACCCGTCAGCCCCGCCTGGCCCAGCGCCTGCACCGCGTACGGAGCCAGTTCGGCGGCCCAGTTCCAGATGCCCTTGGCCCGTACCCGCGCCACGGCACGGCGGCTCTCGGCGACGGCCTCGTCGAGCTGCCCCCGGGCTGCCAGCACCCGGATGTACGCCCCGGAAGCCGCGGCCACCACCGGCACGGTGCTCGTGTGCGGCGCGGCGACGCCCGCGGCGGCCAATGAGGACTCGGCGGTGTCCCAGTCGCCGCGCGCCATCGCCACCTGACCGGTCACCAGGTGGCCCTCGACCTCCGTGGTGGGGCCGTCCGGCCCGGTGAACTCGGCGGCCCGGTCGGCCAGGCCCGGCCAGCGGCCCATCGCCCAGTCCAGGCGCAGCATGGTGCAGCGGGCCGTGGTGGAGGTGACCGAGGCGCCGACCTGCTCGGCGAGCGCGGTGGCCTGGCGCAGGAAGTCCTCGGCGGCGCGGTGGCGGCCCAGCAGGATCGTCGCGTCGGCGAGGTTCTGCAGGCCGCGGGCGACCTGCTGGCGTACGGCCAGGTTCGGGCCGCCCTCGGTGGTGAGCCGCTGCGCCGACGTCCAGGCCGCCGGATCGCCGCAGTTCATCAGCAGGGTGGCCCGGTTGGCCAGCACGGCCATCTTGATGGCGGCGTCGTCGCAGGCGGCGGCGGCCTCCTCGGCGCGTTCGAGCCAGCCAAGGTCGTGGCGGAACGAGGAGAAGTGCAGCACCGGCCAGGAGAGCACGGCCATGGCGCGGGCCGCCAGCGCGGGGCGCTCGTGCAGCTCGTCGACGGCCTTCTCGACCTCGGCCGCGCCCTCGACGTACTCGCCGGCCTGGTTCATCAGCACCAGGCCCAGCTTGAGCCGCAGCTCGCCGCGGGCGGCGACGGGCAGCCGGTCGTCGGCGATGATGCGGCGCAGCAGGGCGACGGTCTGGTCCGAGCGGCGGCCGACCTCGGCGGTCTGCGCGAGCCGGATGGTCAGCCGGGTGCGCACGTTGCGGGGCACGGTCTGGTCGGCCAGCACCTCTTCGAGGGTGGCGATCGCGGCCTCGTTGTCGCCGTCGGCGATGTAGCGCTCGGCGGCCTGTTCGGCGTGGCGCATCCAGGCCTTGTGCTGGCCCGAACGGCGGTGGTGGTGGGCCAGCCGGGCCAGTTGCGGGGCCGCGTCGCCGTGGGCCAGCGCGGCCGCGGCCCGGCTGTGCAGCTCGCGCCGCCACGGGCCGGGCATCACCTCGTACACGGCGCGGGCGGCCAGCGGGATGCGGTAGCCGTAGCGACCGTCCTCGGCCTCGGCCAGCACCGCCCCGGTCAGCACCTCGACGAGGGCGTCGCGGCCCTCGCCGGCGTCCATCCCGGACACCTCGGCGAGCAGCTCCTCGCCGACGGGCTCGTCGAGCACGGCGGCGGCCTCGGCGATGCGCCGGCCGGCCGCGGACAGCGCGGCGACGCGGGCGTTGGTCAGCTCGCGCAGCCGGGCAGGTGGCGCGAAGCGGCCGCCGCCGAAGCCGTCGGGGTCCTCGCTGGGCACGCGCAGCTGTTCGAGCACGTCCTCGATGACGCGGGGCACGCCGCCGGTGGCCGCGGTGAGCCGGGCGGTGAAGTCGGCCGGGGGGTCCTGCCGCCGGACCTGGCGCACCAGCTGGCGTACCTGCTCGGCCTGCAGCGGGTGCACGCGTACCGTGGCCGAGCGCATCTGCGGCGCGTACGCGGCCGCGACGCCGAGCGGCAGCCCCGACACGGCCAGCTCCTCGGGCCGGTAGGACAGGACCAGGCAGGCTTCGGGCAGCGGCGCGGACAGCAGCAGCGACAGCAGGTCACGCGAGTCGGGGTCGATCCACTGCAGATCCTCGACGACCAGCGTGACCCGGCCCAGGGAGCCCAGCAGCGCGCGTACGGCGCGCAGCATCCGGTGGCGATCCTCGGCGGGGTCGGCCAGGCCCGGCAGGTCCGGCGGCATCCGGTCGGCCAGTTCGGGCAGCAGCGGGCGCAGCGCACCGAGCAGGGGGTTCAACGTGGACGCCGGGGGCAGGTGCGGCTCGGCGCCCAGCAGCAGTCCGGTCGCGGCGGCCAGCGGCAGCGGCGGCCGGATGGGCGGGCAGGCGGCGGCCAGCACCGTCCCCGCGGCCTGCCGGCGCCACTCGTTGATCAGCCTGGTCTTGCCGCTGCCCGCCTCGCCCGCGACGAACAGCACCGCGGGTGGGCCGGCCACGGCGTGGAGGAAGCGTTGCAGAGTCTCGGTGCGCCCGACGAAGGCGCGGTCTGTCTGCACGACCGTATCTTCGCCGTTGTCGGGCATCGACGCCAAGTCGTCCCGAGCCGTGACCGGAACACCCGGTCGTCCGGCCGCCCGGTCGGGCGAACCGTGGCGAGCACGGCGTGGGTAGTGTTGCGGCGCAGGACAGAGGAGGGTGGATGGACCGGGTCATCGTCATCGGGGACGTCGGCGGTTTCCCGGATCAGCTCAGCGCGGCCCTGGTCGCGGCCGGGGCACGCAAGAAGGACCTGCGGCTGCCCGCCGACCTGACCGTGATCCAGGTCGGCGACCTGGTCGACCGTGGCCCGGACAGCTCCGGCGTGCTGCGCATCGTCGCCGACCGCCTCGACGCCCAGCCGGACCAGTGGATCCAGCTGCTCGGCAACCACGAGTCGCAGTACCTGCCCGGCGGCGACCACTTCTTCCCGGAGCAGCTGTCCAAGGCCGACGCGCGCCTGCTGCGCACCTGGTGGGAGGACGGCAGGCTGCGGGTGGCGGCCGCGGTGCGCACCGCCGACGGTGACGACTACCTGCTCAGCCACGCCGGGCTGACCGTGGCCTGCTGGCAGGAGCTGGGCGAGCCGGCCACCGCCGCGGCCGCGGCGCGGCTGCTCGACGAGCGGCCCGAGCCGCTGCTGTGGCGCGGCTTCTACACCGACGCCGACGGCAAGTCCGGGCCGCTGTGGGCCGAGGCCGGGTCGGAGCTGTACGGCGAGTGGTTGAGCTTCCACGCCACCGGCGGGTTCGTCCCGTTCGGTCAGATCCACGGGCACTCGCAGATCGTGGGCTTCCGGGACCGCAGCTGGCGGGTGACCGGCCGGATCCGGCAGCGGGCCACCGTCGACTGGCAGGCGCGGCATGTGCGGGTGCGCGCGGGCGGCCGGGTCCTCATCGGCGTCGACCCCAAACACGGCCGCACCGGCGCGCCGTCGTGGCGGCCGCTGGAACTCGACGGCGCCCTCGTGCTGCCCTCCGGCCACCGGCCCGGCGGTGCCGCGCAGGTCGATGAGGTCGTGCGGCCGGCCGACGTGGTGACGGCGGACGGCGCGTCGGCATCGGGTGGCTCAATGACTCCGGACGGCCCGGCGTACGCCGGCGGTGTGCTGGTGGGGGCCCACGCGGGCACGGCAGGTGAGGTCGCGCCACGGGTGGGACGCGATGCGGACCGGCCGTACGACATCGTGCTGTTCGGCGCGACGGGATTCACCGGCGGGCTGACCGCGGAGTATCTGGCGCGGCACGTTCCCGCCGGGTGCCGGTGGGCGCTCGCCGGGCGCGACCAGGCCCGGCTGGCGGCGGTGCGCGACCGGCTGGCGGGGTCCGCGCCCGGTTGTGCCGAGTTGCCGCTGCTGGTCGCCGACAGCGCCGACCCGGCCTCGCTGGCCGCGCTGGCTGCCGCGACCCGCGTCGTGATCAGCACCGTGGGCCCGTACGTGTTGTACGGCGAGCCGCTGGTGGCCGCATGTGCGCAGGCCGGGACCGACTATGTGGACCTGACCGGCGAGCCCGAGTTCGTCGACGCGATGTACACGCGCCACCACGCCACCGCCGTGGGCAGCGGGGCCCGGCTGGTGCACGCGTGCGGGTTCGACTCGATGCCGCACGACCTGGGGGTGTACCTGGCCGTGGGGCGGCTGCCGTCCGACGGCCCGATCCGGGTCGACGGGCTGCTGAGGGCGCGCGGCTCGGTGTCGGGCGGCACCCTGGCCTCGGCACTGCTGGCGTTCTCGCGGCGGCGGCAGACGGCACACGCGGGCCGCGAGCGCCGCGCTCTCGACCCGCGCCCGGCGGGCCGGCGCATCCGCACGCCGCTGGGCAGGCTGCGCCGGCTGCGTCCGGAGAGCGGGCTCCAGGGCTGGGCGGTGCCGCTGCCGACGATCGACCCGCAGATCGTGGGCCGGTCCGCGGCGGCGCTGGAGCGCTACGGCCCGGACTTCTCCTACACCCACAGTGCCGTGGTGCGGCGGCTGCCGGTCGCGCTGGCCGCGCTCGCCGGTGTCGCGGTGCTGTTCGTGCTGGCCCAGCTCGGGCCGGTGCGGCGGTGGCTGACGCGGCGGCTGCCGGGAGGGCAGGGGCCCGGCCCGGAGCAGCGGGCGAAGAACTGGTTCAGCGTCAGGTTCGTCGGCGAGGGCGGCGGTCGGCGGGTGGTCGCCGAGGTGTCCGGCGGCGACCCCGGCTACGGCGAGACCGCGAAGATGCTGGCCGAGTCAGCGCTGTGCCTGGCCTTCGACGAGCTGCCGCCGACCGCCGGGCAGGTCACCACCGCGGTGGCGATGGGCGACGCGCTGACGGCCCGGCTGATCGCCGCGGGTCTGCGACTAGCGGTCGAGCCTTCCTGAGCACAGGCCGGTGAACCGGTTCAGTGCTGTGTTCAGCAGAAGGCGCGCCCTCCTGCTTCGATCATGAGGTTGTGGCCACGACTCGCCGGTGAGCCGTGCCATAAGTTCATGATCAGCGTCGAGGGTCGCCCAGGGCGGCGCCTTAACCGGTTGCGCGCATCGGGGCATCAACCTATGCTGATGCCGACGCTTGTAGGGAGCCGTCGGGCTGCGTCATCCGCTTCCTCGTGTCCTTCCCCCGTGTCGGCCGTGCCGCCGGGGCTGCTCCCTTCGAGGTGAACATGAAACGAAAGATCGCGCTCGCGGCTGCGTCCATATTGACGCTGGCCGCCGCCGTGGTGGCCTTCAGTCAGCCGGCGCAGGCCGCCACCGGCATCCGCGTGTCCAACGGCAAGCTCGTCGAGGCCAACGGCACTGCCCTCAAGCTGCGTGGCATCAACCACCCGCACGCCTGGTACGCCACCCAGACCAGCTCCTTCGCCAACATCAAGGCGGCCGGGGCCAACTCCGTGCGGGTGGTGCTGTCCGGCGGGCGCTGGACCACCAACACCGCGAGCGACGTCGCCAACGTCATCTCGCTGTGCAAGGCCAACAAGCTGATCTGCGTACTGGAGAACCACGACACCACCGGCTTCGGTGAGCAGAGCGGCTCGGTCAGCCTGGACACGGCGGTGAACTACTGGATCAGCATCCAGAGCGCGCTGACCGGCCAGGAGAACTACGTCATCCTCAACATCGGCAACGAGCCGATCGGCAACAACGCGACCACCCCGAACTGGACCGACGCCACCAAGAGCGCCATTCAGCGCCTGCGCAGCGCCGGGTTCCAGCACACCATCATGGTGGACGCGCCGAACTGGGGCCAGGACTGGTCGTTCACGATGCGCGACAACGCGCCCAGCGTGCTGGCCGCCGACACCACCGGCAACACCATCTTCAGCGTGCACATGTACGGCGTGTTCGACACCGCCGCCGAGGTGACCGCGTACGTCGACTCGTTCACCAGCCGCAACCTGGCGCTGTGCGTGTGCGAGTTCGGCGACATGCACTCGGACGGCAACCCCGACGAGGACACCATCATGGCCAAGACCCAGTCCGCCGGTATCGGCAACATGGGCTGGTCGTGGAGCGGCAACGGCGGCGGCGTCGAGTATCTCGACATGGTGACGAGCTTCAACCCGGCCCAGCGCAGCACCTGGGGCAACCGGTACATCACCGGCGCGAACGGCCTGTCCACCACCTCGACCCAGGCGACGATCTACAACACCGGCGGCGACACGCAGGCCCCGACGACGCCGGGCACCCCGTCCGCGTCGAACGTGACGTCTTCGTCGCTGTCGCTGTCCTGGACCGCGTCGACCGACAACGTGGGCGTGACCGGGTACGACGTGGTGCGGGTGTCGGGTTCGACGGAGACGGTGCTGGCCTCGCCGAGCAGCAACTCGGCGTCGCTGACCGGCCTGTCCGCGGGTACGCAGTACACCCTGGCGGTGTACGCCAAGGACGCCGCGGGCAACCGCTCGACGCGCTCGGCCACGGTGAACGTGACCACCTCGGGCACCGGCGGCGACACGCAGGCTCCGACGACGCCGGGCACCCCGTCGGCGTCGAACGTGACGTCGTCGTCGCTGTCGCTGTCCTGGACCGCGTCGACCGACAACGTGGGCGTGACCGGGTACGACGTGGTGCGGGTGTCGGGTTCGACGGAGACGGTGCTGGCCTCGCCGAGCAGCAACTCCGCCGCGCTGACCGGCCTGACCGCCGCCACGCAGTACACCCTGGCCGTGTACGCCAAGGACGCCGCGGGCAACCGCTCGACCCGGTCGGCCACGGTGAGCGTGACCACGCAGACCGGCGGCGGCACGGGCGGCTGCACGGCGACGTACACGATCACCAACCAGTGGCCCGGCGGCTTCGGGGCGAACGTGACCGTGACCAACGGCGCCACCGCCAGCACCAGCTGGGCCGTGACCTGGACGTTCGCCAACGGGCAGACCATCACGCAGATCTGGAGCGCGCAGGACACCGCCAGCGGCGCGAGCCACACGGCACGCAACATGAGCTACAACGGCAACCTGGGCCCGAACGCGTCCACGTCGTTCGGGTTCAACGGGTCGTGGAACAACTCCGTCAACGCGGTGCCCGCGTTGACCTGCACGCGTAGCTGACAACCGCTTTGCGAACAGCTGCGCCCGCCCCGTACCCACGGGGTGGGCGCAGCTGTTTAGTTCCCGACAATTCCTTTCTCCACGCGTATTGGGGAAATTAGGGCTTATTTGGAGACACCAGCGTGTAAGAGCCTGAAATATGCATTCCGCTCGTTAGCCTGGCGCACTGTCAGCGACACCACACGAGATGGAGGGCTTTCACGCTATGGGTCATCGGAGATCGCTGCCCGTCGGTGCGGCGCTGATGTCAGGAATTCTCTCGGTCGTCCTGCCCGGCGCGCCCGCGCAGGCCGCGTCGCCGCCGACCGCCCCCACCATCACCGAGCCGGGCGCCGACAACACGCTGGTCAGCGCCGCCGACGTGCACATGGAGGCGGCCCCGTTCAGCGACCCGGACGGCGACGCGCACCTGTGCAGCGAGTGGGAGATCGTCACCGGCGGCGGTGAGCGCGTCTGGGCCAGCGGCTGCACCGGCGGCGTGCTGCGCAACCACATCCACATGGGCGACGGCGTCTTCGAGAACTCGCACGCCGGCCGCTCCGACCTGATCCCGGACAAAGACTACGAGCTGCGGGTCCGGTTCAAGGACAGCAGCGGCGACCCGGGCACCGAGTGGAGCAACTGGTCCGAGCGCCCGTTCCGCACCGCCAAGGAGCTGAAGCCGCGTCCCGACGCGCCGCAATGGGTGGCCAAGCAGGACGGTTACAAGGTGGAGGAGGTGGCCGGCGGGTTCCAGCTGCCGGTAAACCTCGCCATGGTGCCCGGCCACGTCGCCGACCCGTCCAAGCCGATGTTCTACGTGACCGAGTTGTACGGCAAGATCAAAGTCGTCAAGGGCGACTACTCGGTCAGCACGTACGCCGACGACCTGCTGGACTTCGACCCGACCGGGGCCTTTCCCGGCAGCGGCGAGATCGGCCTGGCCGGTCTGGTGATCGAACCCGAGACCGGCGACCTGTTCGCGTCCATGGTCTACAAGGACGGCTCGAACTTCTACCCGAAGGTCGTGCGCTTCCACAGCACCGACGGCGGCAAGACGGCCAGCTCGAGCAAGACCATCCTGGACCTCGACGACGAGCCGCAGAGCGCCTCGCACCAGATCTCCAACCTGAGCATCGGGCCCGACGGCAAGCTGTACGTGCACATGGGCGACGCCATGGAGCCCGACACCTCGCAGGACAAGGACTCGGCGCGGGGCAAGGTGCTGCGGCTGAACCTGGACGGGTCGGTGCCTAGCGACAACCCGTTCTACAACGACGACGACGGCATCAGCGCCCGCGACATGATCTTCGCGTACGGCCTGCGCAACCCGTTCGGCGGCGCCTGGCGCGCCACCGACGGCCAGCACTACTCCGTGGAGAACGGGCCCGGCGCCAACGACCGCCTCGCCCGCATCACCAAGGGCACGGACTACGGCTGGGGCGGCAGCGTCAACGACATGAAGAAGAACGCGCTCTACTACTGGGAGCGCACGCACGCGCCGGTGAACATCACCTTCACCGAGCAGGCCGACCACCACGCGGGCGGCTTCCCCGAGGACAAGTGGGGCCACGCGTTCGTCTCCGAGAGCGGCCCCACCTACGCCTCCGGGCCGCAGGAGAAGGGCAAGCGCATCGTCGAGTTCGGGTTCAACGGCGACGGCTCCGTCACCGGCCCGAAGACGCTGGTCGAGTACAACGGCAGCGGCAAGAGCACGGTCGCGGGCCTCGCCGTCGGCCAGGACGGCCTCTACTTCACCGGCCTCTACCCGGACACCGGCACCGACCCGACCAAGGCCGGCGCGAAGATCTACCGGGTGCGGTACGCGCCGGGGCAGGCCGCGTCGCCGGTCACGATCTACGGCGACCGCGACTTCAAGGGCTCCTTCCAGGCGCTCGGGGCCGGCGTGCACGACAACGCCAAGGGCGAGCTGGGCTCGGTCGGCAACGACAAGATGAGCTCGATGAAGGTCGGTCCCGGCTACCGCGTGGTGGTGTGCCAGGACGACAGCTCCCAGGGCCGCACCAACGCGCTGAACCTGGGCCTGTGCCGCTACTACGGCCCCGGCCAGCACGAGTTCATCGGGGCTGACCTCAACGACCAGGTGTCGATGATCGCCGTGCTGTCCGGCGCGGCCAAGGGCAAGGGCGTCACCGCGTACACCGGCACGAACTTCGCCGGCGACTCGCAGGGACTCGGCGTCGGCGGCTTCGAGGCGAGCGCGGGCGAGCTGAACCAGGTCGACACCGACACCAGCTCGATGAAGGTGGCCGCGGGCCACGAGGCGATCGTCTGCCAGCACGACCGCGACGCGGGCGTGAACAGCGGCCAGGTCGGCCCGTGCCGGTTCTTCACCGCCGGCGACCACCCGGCGCTCGGCGCGAACTTCGAGGACAACGTCCACCTGATCGCGGTGGGCGGCCCGGCCGTGACCGCCTACAGCGAGGCCGGTCTGACCGGCAAGTCGCAGCAGTTCGCGCCCGGCATCCACCAGGCCCAGCTGGGGCAGCTGAGCGTCGTCGGCAACGACGCGATCACGTCGTTCCGGGTCGAGCCGGGCTACCGCTTCGTGGTGTGCTCCAACGACGGCAAGTACAACACGAACAAGGGCGACCTCGGCCCCTGCCGCACCTTCGGCGCGGGCGACCACACGCTGCAGGGCAGCGTGCTCGACAACAAGATCTCCCTGATGGCGGTGCTGGCCGGGCCGAGCAACGGCGCGCGGATGACCGTCTACCGCGACCGCGACTTCAAGGGCGTGTCCAACAAGTACGGCATCGGCATCTACGAGTCGACGGAGCTCGGCCCGGTCGGCAACGACAAGATCAGCTCGCTGAAGGTGGCCGCCGACCACGAGGCCGTGGTGTGCCGCCACGACAGCGCCAAGGGCGAGGCCGACATCAACCCGTGCCGCCTCTACACCGGCGACCAGAAATACGTCGGCGCCGACCTCAACGACGACATCTCCCTGGTGGCCATCGCCAAGTAGCCGACGTCCCCGCCCTTCTTACGGCAACTCTTAAAGACCTGTGGCCTCGTGCATCTGCCGAGGCCACAGGTCTTTAAGAGTTGCGGCGCCGGTGTGGCGGCGGCGGTTGGCGGCGGGTCTGAGGACGGGGGCTAGGGCAGGCCGAGGGTGGCGGGGGCGGCGAGGAGGTTGCGGGTCAGCTCCTCGACCAGGGGGGACTGCTTGCCGCGGCGGGTGACCAGGCCGATGTAGCGGGTCGGCGCGGGGGCGCGCAGGGTCAGCACGGAAACCCCGGGCGGTGGCCCGGCCAGCGCGACCGACGGGATCAGGCCGATGCCGACCCCGGCCGCGATCAGCGACACCGCGAACCCGTAGTCGGTGGTGCGGCAGGAGATGTTGACCTCGAACCCGGCGATCGCCGCGTACCCGTCGAGCAGCTCGCCGACGCTGACGCAGCCCTGCACCCAGCGCTGCCCGGAAAGCTCCGCGAGGTCGACCTCGCCCTGTCCGGCAAGCGGGTGCGCGGCGGGCACCACGATCCGCATCGGATCGTCGAGCAGCTGCGTCCAGGCCAGCCCGGACCGGTCACCGGGCCGCACCGGCGGCGGGCCGTCGAAGTGGTACACCAGCGCCAGCTCCGCCCGCCCCTCACGGACCAGGGCCAGGCTCTCGTCGGTCTCGCTCTCCAGCACGGTCAGCTCGGCCCGCGGGTGCGCCGCGGCGAACCCGGTCAGCGCGGGCGGGAGCAGCAGCTGCCCGCCGCTGATGAAGGTGGCGACGGCCAGCCGTTCGGCCCGGCCCTGGGCCAGCCGGGTGATCCGCTCCTGCGCGTGCACCAGCTCGGCCAGCACCACGTCGGCGGACTCGACCAGCACCCGGCCCGGGTCGGTGAGCGTGGTGCCGCGGGTGGTGCGCTCCACCACCGCGGTGCCGAGACTGCGCTCCAGCGCGGCGATCTGCTGGGACACCGCCGACGGCGTGAGCAGCAGCGCCGCCGCCGCGCCGCTGAAACTGCCGTGCTCGGCCACCTCGCGCAGGATGCGCAGCCGCTGAACATCGATCATTAGAACCTCTGCAAGCCGCGTAAGGAAGTCATCACTACCGCTAACAACCCTAGCGCGCCAGGCTGAACACATGAAGCGTCAAGCCTGGGTCCTGCTGGCCGCGATGTCGGTGCTCTGGGGCATCCCGTACCTGTTCATCAAGATCGCCCTGACGGAGCTGTCGCCGCCCGTCGTCGTGCTCGGACGCACCCTCATCGCCGTGCTGGTGCTCCTGCCGCTGGCCTACCGGCGGGGCGCGCTGGGCGCGCTGCGCGGAAAGTGGACCGCGATCGGAGCGCTGTCGCTGCTGCACGTCGTCGCGCCGCAACTGCTCATCACGTACGGCGAGATCCACATCAGCTCGTCGCTGACCGCGCTGCTGCTGGCCTCGCAGCCGCTGCTGATCGCGGTGCTCGCGCTGCGCTTCGACGCCTCCGAGCGGGCCGGCTCCCGCAAACTGCTGGGCCTGTTCGTGGGCCTGGTCGGGGTGGCCGCGGTGGTCGGCTTCGACCTCGGCGGCGGCGACCGCCTCGAACTGGTCGGCGCGGGCCTGGTCCTGCTGGCCGGCGCGTCGTACGCCGGGGCCACCACGCTGGTGAAGAAGAAGTTGTCGGATGTGCCGCCGCTGGGTGTGGTCGTCGGCACCACGGGCATCGCCAGCGTGCTGCTGCTGCCCGCGGGCCTGCTGGCCGCCCCCACGACCCTGCCCGGCCTGGACGCCTCCGCGGCCGTGCTCGCCCTCGGCCTGCTCAGCACCGCCCTGGCGTTCCTCGTCTACTACAAGCTCATCGCCCTGGCCGGCGCCGGCTCCGCCGCCCTGGTCTCCTACACCAGCCCCGCGGTGGCCGTCCTGCTCGGCGTGCTCCTGCTCGCCGAGCCGCTCACCCCGGCCACCATCATCGGTTTCGCCCTGATCCTGCTCGGCTCCTGGCTCGCCACCCGCAAACCCACCCCCATCCCCACTGCCCCACCCACCACCACCGCGCCGTCCGTCACCGCCCCGGCCCCGGCCTCGGCCTCGGCCTCGCGCCAACCGGCCCTCACGCGTTGATCATGAACTTATGGCACGGCTGACCGGCGTGTCGTGCGCCTAACTTCATGATCGATCAGGCCCCCCACCCGGCACGGGTGGGGGGCCTGATCGATCATGAAGTTGTGTCCAGGAAACGCCGTCGAACCGTGCCATAAGTTCATGATCAACGCGGCGCGGCGCGGCGCGGCTCGGCGCGGCGCGCCGGGGTGGGGTGGTGGTCAGGCGGCGCGGGCGGCGGCGCGGGCCTGGTGGGCGGCGCGCTTTTCCTCGAAGCGGGTGGCGGCGGTGTCCAGCCTGCCCAGGACCTCGACCAGCTCCTCGCGGGCGCGCTCGCCCTCGGCGGACAGGCCGGTGCGCTCCAGGACCTTGAGCTGGCGCAGCACGGGCATGACCACCTCGTCGTGGTGGATGCGCAGGTCGTAGATGCCGGCCATGGCGATCTGCACGGACTTGCGGCCGAAGTTCTCGATGGTGTGGCCGGGCATCTGGAACGACTTCACCACGCGCAGGATCGCCTCCATGGTCGCGTTCGGGACCAGGTCGAACGAGGCCATCAGCAGGTTGCGGTAGAAGAGCATGTGCAGGTTCTCGTCCGCGGCGACCTTGGCCAGCAGCGCGTCGCAGATCGGGTCGCCGCTGATGCGCCCGGTGTTGCGGTGCGCGACGCGGGTGGCGAGCTCCTGCATGGAGACGTACGACAGGGAGCCGAGCACGTCGGGGTGGTCGGCGGTGAAGCCGGTCTCCATGTGCGTCATGCGGGCCCGCTCCAACGCGATCGGGTCGACGGCGCGCGTGGTCAGCAGGTAGTCGCGGATCGCGACGCCGTGCCGGCCCTCTTCTGCGGTCCACCGGTGCACCCAGGTGCCCCACGCGCCGTCGCGGCCGTACAGCGTCGCGATCTCGTGGTGGTAGCTGGGCAGGTTGTCCTCGGTGAGCAGGTTGACGATCAGCGAGGTGCGGGCGACTTCCGACAGCTTCGACTGGCTGGGCTCCCAGGCCTGGCCGCCGAGCGGTCCGTCGAAGTCGCTGCCCTGGCTCCACGGCACGTACTCGTGCGGGAACCACTCCTTGGCGGTGGACAGGTGGCGGTTCAGGTTGGTCTCCACCACCGGCTCAAGCTCGCGCAGCAGCACCAGGGTATCGGTGGTTTCGGTCGTCAACGCAGTCCTCCTGAGATGGGCTGGTAACTACGGTACCGTAACCTACGGCACCGTAACTAGTCCTCGTCCGCGGAGTCCTTGACCTGGTCCGGGGCGGGAGCGGTACCGCCGAGGTGGGCCGGGAGCCACCAGGAGTCCTCAGGACCCTGAGGTTTGTCCGGATACTCCTGCTGTGCCCGGTCGAGAAGTTCCTGCATACGGCGGTGCAGTTCAGCTGTGACAATGTCGGACTTATCCCGCTTGCTAGGATACATCGGCTCGCCGACCAAGATCGTCACGGCTACGTGCCGCTGGGTCAGCTTGCGCGGGCGCCCCTTCGTCCACAGGCGGTGGGGCCCCCAGAGCGCCATCGGGATCAGCGGCACCCCGGCCGCCGCGGCCATCCGGCCGGAACCGCCCTTCAGCTCCTTGACCACGAAGGACCTGCTGATCGTCGCCTCCGGGAAGACGCCGATGACCTCGCCCTGCTTCAGCGCCTCCAGTGCCGCCTTGTACGACGACAGGCCCGCCTCGCGGTCCACCGGGATGTGATGCATCCCACGCATCAGCGGACCGGCGATGCGGTTGGCGAAGATCTCCTGTTTCGCCATGAACCGGACCATGCGCTTGGCCGGCTGCGCGGCGAACCCGCACAGGATGAAGTCCAGGTAGCTGATGTGGTTGCAGGCGATGACCGCGCCCCCGGTGGTGGGCACGTGCTCTGCCCCCTGCACGTCGATGCGCAGGTCAAGAACGCGAAATGCGGTCTTCGCGAGGGCGATCACGGGCGGGTATACGCGGTCCGACATGGCGTAACAGTAGAGCCCGTGCCTGGACGTCCCGACGGCGCGGCAGCCCCCACACCGTCAGCGCCGCCGCCGCGAGCAGCAGCGCGGACACCGCGAACGCCGGACCCGGCCCGTATGCCGCGGCCAGCGCCCCCAGCGCGACGGAACCCGCGGCCGCGCCGAGCTGCAGCAGCAGCGACTGCACCGACAGCACGGTGGCCCGCTCGCCCGCCTCGACCCGGTCGTGCAGCAGCCGGCCCGTCGGCGCCACCGCCGCCCCCAACCCCAGGAACATCAGCAGGTACGCCGCCCCGGCCGCGACCACCCCGAGCCACCCGGTCAGCGCGGCCGTGCCGGCGAGCCCGGCCAGCCCCAGCGCGGCGAGCACGGTGCCCGCGCAGGCGGCCCGCCCCGGTGAGCCGAGCCACCTGGTCAGCGGCACCCCGAGCGTGCTGCCCACCCCGTCCGCCGCGAAGCCGACGGCCGCGACCAGCGCGTACGCCAGCACCCCGCGGCCCGTCCCGCCAGACAGCACCGCCATCCACGCCGGGGTCAGCAACTCGATCACCGCGAGACCTGTCCCGGTCGCGGCGGCCACCAGCAGCACCCGTACCAGCACGTGATCCCGCCCGGCCAGGCGCAGCCCCGTGGCCACGGTCGCGGGCACCCCGCGCAGCACCGCCCCGAACCCCGGCCGCGGCCCCCGCGCCTCCGGCATCGCGAACACGACGACGAGCAGCAGCACCAGTTCGAACGCCGCCGCCAGCAGCACCGGCACGGCCAGTCCGGCAAGCGCGCCGGATCCGACGGCGCCCGGTGCGCTGAGACCGGCCGACCCGGCCGCCACGGTCTCAGCCGGGTTCGCGGCGGCGGAGCCGTCCGCGGCCCCCGACGGCCACAGGAAGGGGATGACGCCCCCGGCGAGCACACCGAGGCCGAGGGCGGCCGACGCGGCCATCCCGCCGCGGGCCAGACCGGGCCCGAGGTCTGCGTCGCGACCCTCGGCGGCGTGGACCGCGTCGACGTACCAGGCTTCGGCCGGGCCGGAGGACAGCGCGCGGGCCACGCCGCGCAGCACCGCGGAGACGACCAGCAGCCACACCGCCCCGGTCAGGCCGAGCAGGGCCAGCCCGGCCAGTCCCGCCGCGGCGGAGGCGACGAGCACGGGACGGCGGCCGAGCACATCGGACAGCCCGCCGGTCGGCAGCTCCAGCACCAGCACGGAGATCCCGTACACGGCGCCGATCGCCGCGACCTCGCCCAGGCTGAACCCACGTTCGAGCAGCAGCAGCACCAGGGGAGCGGTGTACAGCCCGGCCGGCAGCCAGGTCAGGAAGGTGATCAGCACGTACCGGCGGCGCGCCGAGTCCGCGGTGATCACGCCGTCTCCCCGAGCCGGGGCAGGCCGGCCACGACGATGCTGACCGTGCGCGCGGCCGGATCGGCGGCGTCCTGCGCGGCCAGCTCGTCGACGTGGGCGTAGAACCGCTCCCACAGCGTGTTCAGCGAGGCCGGTGTGAGCCGGGGGAGCAGGTCGCCGACGCCGGAGGCCTCGACCCACTCGGCGGGCAGCGTGCTCAGCGCGAGCTCGTATGCCTCGACGTCCCTGATCAGGATGTCGACCTGCTGGCGGCGCATCACCGCGGACGCCTCGCGGCCCTCGGCGGTCGCGGCCATGTCGACGGCGCTCCAGTCATTGACATGGTGCACCGCCTGCCAGCGGCGGGCGCGGGGGTGGCCCGGGTCGCCCGCTTCCGTGATGAACCCGTACTGCGCGAGTTTGCGCAGGTGGTAGCTGGTCGACCCGGTGTCGGTGGCGAACCGGTGCGCCAGTTCGGTCGCGGTCGCGGGTCCGTGTTCGCGCAGCGCCCCCAGTAGCCGCGCCCGCAGGGGGTGCGCGAGCGCCTTGAACTCCTCGACGTTGCCGACCCGGCGTACGCCCTCACTCTGACTCATGTCCGGAACCGTACGCCATGCAGAACTTCTTTTGCAAAGAATATTCTGTAAGCCCTGGCCGCGTCATGATCGCTCGACTTGCCTGGCAGGTGGCGAATCTTGAGCGCGCATACGCCCGTGTGCCAGGCAAAACGGACGATCATGGCGGGGTGGTCCGCCGGCGGCGGTGCGAGGCGGGGCGGCAGCGCGATACGGTGGCTGCGGCATTGGCGAACAGGGGAGGTAGACGTGGCCGTTGTGGTCGCGATCAGCGGTTCGCCGTCACCGACCTCGCGGACCGCGCGGGTGCTGGCCAACGTGGCCGGTGCGCTCGACGCCGAGATCGACACCATCGCCGTCCGGGACCTGCCCGCCGACGTGCTGCTCGGCTGCGACCCGTCGCATCCGGTGATCCTCGACATCGCCGAGCGCCTGCGGGCCGCCGACGGCGTGATCGTCGCCACGCCGGTCTACAAGGCCGCCTACAGCGGCATCCTCAAGGCCCTGCTCGACCTGCTGCCGCAGTACGCCCTCGCGGGCAAGACGGTGCTGCCCCTGGCCACCGGCGGCACCGTCGCCCACGTGCTGGCCATCGACTACGCGCTGCGACCCGTGCTCACCACCATGGGCGCGACCCACGTGCTGCCCGGCTACTTCGTGCACGACCAGCTGATCAGCGACGACGCGGACGGCGGGATCGTCATCGCCGAACCGGCGCGCACCCTGCTCGACGGCGTGGTCGCCGTCTTCGCCGCAGCGCTGACCTCCAAGGTCGTCGCCTAGCACGTGGCACGGGTGGCAAACCCGGTCGACGGATGCGGGGCGGTCCTGGATCATCCTGGCCATGACAGTGCCGACAAGACAGATCCGGGCGCTGCACGACGACGAGACCATCACCGTCTACCAGGCGTACCGGCCGGAGATCGGCGATGCCGCGGCCGCCCTGGGGCGCTTCCCGGACTGGTACCGCCGCGATCGGATGACCTGGATCAAGCCGTCCTTCCTGTGGATGATGTACCGCTGCGGCTGGGCCGCCAAGGAAGGCCAGGAACGGGTGCTCGCCGTGCGCCTGCGCCGCGCCGGGTTCGACGCCGCCGTGCGGCAGGCCGTGCCGAGCCACCACGACCGCGACGTGTACGCCGACCAGGCCCAGTGGCAGCGGGCCCTGAAACGCTCCCCGGTGCGCGTGCAGTGGGACCCCGAGCGCGACCTGCACCTGCGGCCGCTGGCGCACCGCGCGATCCAGATCGGCCTGTCCGGCTCGGCCGTCGACGGCTACGTCGACGAGTGGACCGTCGGCATCACCGACGTGACCGCGCTCGCCCACGAGATCCACGCGCTGGTCACCGCCCGCGACCTGGCCGGGGCGCAACGCCTGCTGCCCGCCGAGCAGCCGTACGCCCTCGGCGCGCAGTCCTAGCGACGCCGGAGGCCGTACCGGTCCGGGCATGGCGCCGACGCCGGCCAGCCGGGCAACCGGCCCGCCGCGGTGACACCGGGCGGGTCCGCGTGATCGGATCGGTTCGGCATGATCGGGCGCGACCGGGGGTCCCTCGACCAGGCTTGACGGCGAAGGGAGGCCACATGATCTCGGCACTCAACCGGCTCGTCGACCTCGTCGAGCAGCACCTCACCGAAGAGCTCGACCTCGGCGGGCTGGCCGGGTCGCTCGGCACCACCGAGTATCACCTGCGCCGGATGTTCTCGTCGCTGTCGGGCATGCCGCTGTCGGAGTACGTACGCCGCCGCCGCATGACCGTCGCCGCCGCCGACGTGGTCCGCGGCGAGGACGATCTGCTGACCATCGCGGTGCGGCACGGGTACGGCTCGACCGAGGCGTTCGGCCGCGCGTTCCGGGCCGTGCACGGGGCGAGCCCCGGTGACGTCCGCCGCGACGGCGGCCCCCTTCGTACACAACCGCAGCTCAGGTTCCGCCTGACCGTCGAAGGGAGCATCCCCATGGACACCCGCATCGTCGACCGCCCCGCGTTCCGCCTCATCGGACACGCGGCCCGGGTGCCGCTGATCCACCACGGCGTCAACCCGCACATCCAGCAGCACATCGCCGCCCTGCCGGTGCAGGAGCACGCCCGGCTCAAGGCCCTCAGCGCCGCCGAACCGGCCGGTCTGCTGCAGGTCACCGACGGCGTCGACCCCGACGCGGTCGAAGGCACCGAGCTGACCTACCTGCACGGAGTCGCCGTGGCTGCGGATACGCCCGTTCCCGGCGACCTCGACGCCATCGAGGTGCCGGCCGGGCGGTGGGCGGTCTTCAGCACCTCCGGGCCGTACCCGCAGGCGCTCCAGACGACCTGGGCCGCGACGGCCACCGAGTGGTTCCCGTCCAACCCGTGGCGGCTGCGGCCGGGGCCGTCGATCGTCGCGATCCTCGCCCGCGCCGACGACTTCAGCACCGCGACCTGCGAGCTGTGGCTGCCCGTCGAAGCGGCGTGACGTGCACCGGGACATGAGATGACCGCCCGGCGGGCGTCCTCCGGGAGGGCGTTCGCCGGGCCTAGGCGTCGTAGACCGTGGTGGGCACGCCCGCGGCGAGCAGGGTGCCCGCGACGATCGGTCCGATGCGCTCCCAGCGTCCACCCGCCAGCCCGCAGCCGATGCGCGGCATGTGCACGGACGCGCCGAGACGCGATGCCTGTCCGGCGAGCAGGCGCAGGCACGACTCGACCGCCTCGTACCGGATCGGCGGTCCGGAGCTGCCGGTCTTCGTGCCACGCTGGGCGACCATGTTCGCCACCCAGGTGTCCGGCAGCACCTGCACCAGGCGCACCGCGCCGAGGCCGAAGTCGTTGCGCGCCCGCTCGCGGTGCCAGCGCCGGAAGTCACGTTCCGGCTCCGGCCAGCGCCGGGAGATCGCCAGCACGAAGCCCTTGCCCCAGCCGCCGACGTCGTTGCAGACGTGCGCGATCACCTTCGGGCCTTTGGCCTGCGGGCTGGTCGCGTCGCCCTTGATGATCGTCAGCGTGGTCACGGTGGGCATCATGCCGCCGGGGTGTGACTTCGGTCGACCGAAATCGTGACGCGCGGCGGGACCGCACTGCGCCACACTGGCGGGCATGTCACCTCGCAGCGTCGCCGAACTCGTCACCCTCGCCGAGCGCGGGCGGCGGGTGAAGTACCTGATGTTCTGGGGGCACCAGCCGTCCGCGGACGGGAGCATCGGCCCGAGCTGCCTGAGCCAGTGGTGGGAGGCGCCGTTCACGGTCGACGGGCTGGCCTTCGCGACCGCCGAGCACTACATGATGTGGCGCAAGGCGACGCTGTTCGGCGACGCCGAGGTCGCGCAGCGGATTCTGGCGGTCGACCATCCGCAGCAGGCCAAGGGCCTGGGTCGCGAGGTCCGCGGCTTCAGCCAGGCCGTCTGGGAGCGGGAGCGGTACGGCATCGTGCTGGCGGGCAGCGTGGCGAAGTTCGGCCAGGACGAGGCGCTGCGGGCGTACCTGCTGTCGACCGGCGACCGGGTGCTGGTGGAGGCGAGCCCGCTCGACGCGATCTGGGGCATCGGCCTGTCGGCCAAGGAGGGCGACGCCTGGTATCCGCAGCGCTGGCGCGGCCTGAACCTGCTCGGCTTCGCCCTGATGGAGGCCCGCGAGCAGCTCGCGTACAGCTGAGGCGTCAGGCGGCCGGGTGCAGGTTCGCCCAGGCACGCGCGGCGGGCCGCTCGGCCTGCCACCGGTCGAGCAGTTCCCGCGCGTGATCCAGCGGCGCGGCCAGCAGAATCTGCTGGCTGCCGACGGGGACGACGCGCTCCTGGCGCACTGTCGACGCGCTGCAGCACGCACACATGTCGCGCCGGGTCGACGGCAGCTCCATGCCGTACTTCTCCTGCGCGAACAGCTCCGCGAGCGCCTCGACGTCGGCCTGCTCCGACGCCTCCGCGTCGACGGTCAGCGTGGCCAGGTCCGAGGGCGTGAACAGGGCGATCTCGTCGAAGACGGGGACGGTCAGGTCGCCGTACACCCGCTCACCGTTGGGCACGCCGTCGTGCAGCACCACCTCGCCGAACCGGCGGGACGGGTGGAACGGCACGTTGACGATCCGCGCCCGGGTGGGGCAGACCCGGACGGCCCAGACGACCTCCTGGCCACCCTCGGTCTCGATGCGTACGCAGGTCGGCCCGAGGTCCTCGTCGATCTCGCCGGTGCCGGGCGGCAGCCGCAGGCCGTAACCGGCCCAGGCGTCACGGGCGGTGTCCCACTCGCGCAGCATGGTCGCCGCGATGCCGAGGTTCCAGAACGCGGGCTCCTGCTTGCCGCGCCTGACGAGCGAGGCGGCGGTCCGGCCGTGCTCGAACGCGCGCGGCCAGTCCCGGGCGAACTTGTACGCCAGCGCGGCGTCGAACCAGGTGGCCTGCTGCACCTTGCCCGTCGGCAGCAATGCCGCCGCCCCGGCGAGCCGCTGCCCGGCCAGCGGCCAGTCCTCGGCCTCGAACGCCGTGTAGGCGTCGGCGTGTGCGGAACGGGCTGCGGCAGTGATCCTCAAGCGCCCGAACATGTTCCCGTCCCCTGATCCGCGTCGTGGTCGCCGCACGCTACCGCAGACCGTTCCGCCGTGGGGCGCGCGTCCGGCCGTGACCGCGTATCCTCGCGCGATGTGCGTTTCGGCTGACTACGCGGACTTCCGCGGCACCATCGTGTACGCGGGCCGGCGCAACCATCCGCGGCTGGGCCGGATCGAGGTGCTGGGCTACCAGAACACCGCGCTCAACCTGGCCGCCGGACCGAACGCGATGCTGCTGCACCTGCCCGCGGCAGGCGTCGGCCCGGAGCACTTCGTCGACGTCGGCCGTCATGCCGACGTGCTCACCAGGATGTCGGACGCGCTGACCCCGGTGTCCGCGTCGGCGGACGGCATGGACTGGATGGAGCAGGGGACGCCGCCGCAGGTGCACGTGTTCGAGCACGACGTCTACACCGTGGTGCTGGCCGAGGACCCGATGCGGGTGTACGCGGCGCTGGAGCGCGTGCCGCCCCACCGCCGCCCGCGGGTGAGCCCGGAGCTGTTCGAGTTCTACGCGACCGCGTTCCCGGGGCACGCGGTCGCGCTGTGCTGCTTCGACAACCGCGACGCGCGCCGGGCCAAACCGCTGCTGCTCTGGTACGAGCCGCGTGATCCGTCCCGGCTCGTCGTCCCCGCGATCGACTGCCACACCGGCGGCGTGCCGCGGCTGGGCAGCCCGGTAGGGCGCGACCACCTGGTCGTCTTCGGGGTGGACGACGAGGACGTGGCCGACGACTGGGGCCTCGGCCCGGAACACCTGTGCAGCGCGGTCATGCAGTGGCCCGGCGGCATGCGCCACCAGCTCCGGGAGTTCCTGCCGGACCGGGTGGTCGGCGTACGCATCGGCGACCTCGACCGGCCGGACCTGCTGGCCAACGGCGACTTCGCCATCGACCACGCCGCCCTGCTCGCCGACGACGGCCTCACCCGCCTGGGCAGCCTCCGCCTCATCACCCCCTGACCCACCCCAACCCCCCCCCGCCGCCCGGCCCCGCCTGGCCTGGCCTGCCCAGTCCTGGCGCAACTCTTAAAGAGCCGCGCCATCAGGCGGGTCATGAGACCGCGACTCTTTAAGAGTTGCGGCAGGGGCGCGGGGCGGGGCGGGGCGGGGCGGTGGGTGCCTGGTCAGGAGGGGAAGGCGGGGAGGTGGCGGTCGCGGGCCGAGGTGAGGTGGTGGTGCATGGCGTCGGCGGCGGCGTCGGCGTCGCCCTTGGCGATGGCGGTGGCGATGCGCTTGTGCTCGCCGACGGTGTCGCCGGTGCCCGCGGAGGGGAAGTACAGCCGGTGCAGGTGCAGGTGGGCGTGCAGCCGGATGATGGCGTCGCGGAGCAGGCCGCTGCCGGAGACCTCGGCGACCAGGCCGTGGAAGCGGGCGTCGAGAGCGGTGAACACGGCGTGCCTGCGGTAGCCGTCACCGGCTTCGACGGCGACCGTGGCGGCGGCCTCCTCGCGTACCCGGCGGCGCTGCTCGGCGTCGGCCTGGGCGGCGGCGCGGCGGGCGGCCGCGGGCTCCAGCAGCAGCCGCATCTCGAACAGCTCGTCGAACTCGGTGCGGGTGAGCAGCGGGGTGGTGGTGTATCCGGACATGGCGCGCTTGCGCACCAGGCCGTCGGACTCCAGACGGGCCAGCGCCTCCCGGACCGGGGTGGGGGAGACTTCGAGGGTACGGGCAAGGCCGTCGATGCTCACCCGCTCGCCGGGTGCGATGGCGTGCTCCATGATGAGGGTCTTGAGTGACTCGTAGACGTCATCGGTCAGCGTGAGCCGCTGCGCGGGCCGGATCCGGCCGGAGATGGGCGTAGTGGCCATCGGAACACCCCTTGACTGTCACCGTCGTGAGCGAGTACACCTTATCGATACTGCAATGATATAGGATCTATGATTACCGTGGACCTGACAGGGGGCAGACACGTGCGGATCGACGCGCACCACCACCTGTGGACGGCTGACTACGCCTGGCTGGCCGAACCCGGCCTGGAGCCGCTGCGCCGCGACTACACCGTCGAGGACCTGCGCCGCGAGCTGCCGACCGGCAAGGTGGACGCTACCGTGCTGGTGGAAGCCGGGCGGTGCCACACCGACGAGACCGTACGCTTCCTGGCGCTCGCGCAGGACACGCCCGAGATCGCCGGAGTGGTGGGCTGGGCCTCGCTGACCGACCCCGACCTGCCCGGCACCATCACCACGTTCCTGGACGGGCGCGGCGGCGACCTGCTCGTCGGCCTGCGCGACCAGGTCCAGGGCGTGACCGACCCCGGTTACCTGGCCCGCCCTGACGTCCGCGGCGCGCTGCGGGCGATCGGCGCGGCCGGGCTCACCTTCGACCTCGTGGTGCGCGCCGACCAGCTGCCGTCGGTCGCCGCGGCCGTCGCGGCGACGCCGAACACCATGTTCGTGCTCGACCACCTGGGCAAACCGCGGATCACGGCGGACGGCCTGCGCGAATGGCGGGACGCGGTCGAGCCGCTGTCGGCCTGCGACAACGTCGCCGCCAAACTGTCCGGGCTGCTCACCGAGGCCGGTCCGGACTGGACGGTCGAGGCGATCGTGCCGTTCGTGGAGACCGCGCTGGAGCTGTTCGGCCCCGACCGGCTGCTGATCGGCTCGGACTGGCCGGTCTGCGAGCTGGTCGCCTCGTACGCCGACGCGCTGGCCGCGGTCGGTTCCTGCCTGTCGGGGCTGTCGCCCTCGGAGCGGGCCGCCGTGGAGGGCGGCACCGCGATTCGCACCTACGGTCTGGAGATCAACCAATGAAGTTCATGCGGGTCGGCGCCCCGGGCGCGGAGAAGCCGGTGCTGCTGTCCGGCGGCCGGCACTACGACCTGTCCCCGGTCACGCCCGACATCGACGGCGCGTTCCTGGCCGCGGACGGCGTCGGCCGGGTCCGGGCGGCCGCGGCGGACCTGCCCGAGATCGACGTCACCGGCCTGCGGGTCGGCGCGCCGGTGGCCCGGCCGGGTGTGGTGCTGTGCGTCGGGCAGAACTACGCGGCGCACGCCGCCGAGTCCGGCGCGCCCTCGCCGACCACGCCGATCGTCTTCTACAAGGCCCCGAACACGGTGGTCGGCCCGTACGACGAGGTGCTGATCCCGCGCGGCTCGACCACCACGGACTGGGAGGTGGAGCTGGCCGTCGTCATCGGGCGGCGGGCCCGCTACCTCGACTCGCCCGCGCAGGCCCTCGACCACGTGGCCGGGTTCGTCGTGTCCAACGACGTGTCCGAGCGCGACTTCCAGCTGCAGCAGTCCGGCGGGCAGTGGTCCAAGGGCAAGTCCTGCGAGACGTTCCAGCCGCTGGGCCCGTGGCTGGTCACCCCGGACGAGGTCGCGGACGTGCAGGGGCTCGGGCTGCGCTCGTGGGTCAACGGCGAGGTCCGGCAGGACTCGACCACCAAGGACATGATCTTCGACGTGGCGTACCTGATCTGGCACCTGTCGCAGTACACGGTGCTGGACCCGGGCGACGTGGTGAACACGGGCACGCCGCAGGGCGTGGCCCTGTCGGGCCGCTTCCCCTACCTGGCCGCGGGCGACGTGATCGAGGTCGAGATCGACGGCCTCGGCCGCCAGCGCAACGTCATGGCCCAGGCCTGACAGACCCGGAGGCGGTGCGCTCGGCGGCGTGCCGCCCCGCCTCCGCCCCCCGCCCCGCCTCCGCCCCCCGGCCGCGCCCGTCGCGCAACTCTTGAAGAGTCGCGGTCTTGCCGCGCCCCTGAGGCCGCGACTCTTCAAGAGTTGCGGCAGAGAAAGGGCGGCGTCGCCCGTGTGTAGGGGCCACGCCGCCGGATGGGGGGTCAGCGGATCAGGCGGAGGCCGCTCATGCCGCCGTCGACGGCGAGTGAGGTGCCGGTGGTGGCGCCCGAGCGGGGGGAGGCGAGGTAGGCGACGGCCTCGGCGACCTGGTCGGCGGTGACCAGGCGGCCGGTGGGCTGGCGGGCGGCGAGTTTGCGCTTCTCCTCGGCCGGGTCGTCGGCTCCGGCCAGCAGCCGGGCCACCCAGGGGGTGTCGACCGTGCCGGGGGCGACGCTGACCACGCGGATGCCCTCGCCGACCAGGTCGGCGGCCATGGCCAGGGTCAGCGCGTGCACAGCCCCCTTGGTCGCCGAGTAGACGGCCCGGTTCACCAGGCCGGCCGTCGCGGCGATCGAGGAGATGTTCACGATCACGCCGCTCTTCGAGCCGCGCAGGAACGGCAGCGCGGCCCGGCTGGCGCGGGCGATGCCGACGACGTTGACGTCCAGGCAGCGCTGCCACTCTTCGTCGGCGGCCTCCTCGACCGTGCCGACGGCGCTGATCCCGGCGCAGTTGACGAGGATGTCGAGGCTGCCCAGGGTGCTCACGACCCGGGCCATCGCGGCGTCCAGCGGCGCGGTGACGTCGGCGGTGACGGCCAGGTGCCGGCCGCCCTCGGCGGGCGCGCGGTCGAGCACCGCCACCGCCGCGCCGCGGTCGGCAAGCAGATCGGCGATCGCCGCGCCGATGCCCGACGCGCCGCCGGTGATCGCGGCGACCAGGCCTGAGAACTCAGTCATTCTTCCACTCCGGACCGTCGGGGAAGCTGTAGCGGAGCAGGGACTCCTCGTGCATCCTGGCCGAGAAGCCGGGCGCTTCGGGCGCGGCGTACCGGCCGTTCACGATGCGGACCGGGTCGGCGAAGTGCTCGTGCAGGTGGTCCACGTACTCGATCATCCGGCCGTCCAGGGCGGCGGCCACCGAGGTGTAGTCGAAGAACGACAGGTGCTGCACCAGCTCGCACAGGCCGACCCCGCCCGCGTGCGGGCAGACCGGCTTGCCGTACGCCGCGGCCAGCAGCAGGATCGCCAGGTTCTCGTTGACGCCGCCGACCCGGGCCGCGTCGAGCTGCACCACGTCCACCGCGTCGGCCTGCAGCAGCTGCTTGAACATGATGCGGTTGTGCACGTGCTCGCCGGTGGCCACCCGGATCGGGGTGCCGCCGGGTCCGGCCTGGGACAGCCCGGTGCGGATGGCCGCGTGGCCGAGGATCTCGTCGGGGCTGGTCGGCTCCTCGATCCAGTACGGGTTCAGGTGGCCCAGGGCGCTCACCCAGCCGATCGCCTCGCCGACGCCCCACCGCTGGTTGGCGTCGATGCCGATCGGGAAGTCCGGGCCGAGCGCCTGCCGCGCGGCGGTGAACCGGCGGAGGTCGTCGTCGAGGTCCGCGCCGACCTTCAGCTTCACCATGGAGAACCCGTCGGCCACCGCGCGCAGCGCCCGCCGGGTCACCTTCGCGTCGTCGTAGCCGAGCCAGCCCGCCGAGGTGGTGTACGCCGGGAAGCCGTCGGCGGCGATCTCCTCGGCTCGCGCGGCCCGGCCCGGCGCACGTGCGCTGAGCAGGTCGTGGGCGGCCTCGGGGGTCAGCGCGTCGGTGAGGTAGCGCCAGTCCACGCAGTCGACGATCGTGTCGGGGGACAGGCTGGTCAGGTAGCGCCACAGCGGCTGCCCGGCCCGGCGCGCGGCCAGGTCCCAGGCGGCGTTGACGACCGCGCCGGCGGCGAGGTGCATGACGCCCTTCTCCGGGCCGAGCCAGCGCAGCTGCGAGTCGTGGGTGAGCCGGCGGCCGAACTCCCCGAGGTCGAGGGTGTCCAGATCCTGGCCCACCACATACGGTCGAAGCGCTTCGATTGCCGCGGCGCAGATGTCGTTGCCCCGCCCGATGGTGAAGGTGAAGCCGTGCCCGTCGGTGTCGCCGTCGGTGACCAGCTCGACGTAGGCGGCCGAGTAGTCGGGATCCGGGTTCATCGCGTCGGAGCCGTCGAGGTGGCGTGAGGTGGGGAAGCGGATGTCGCGTACGCGCAGATCAATGACCTTCATCGCGCCGCGCCGCGGGGTGGGCAGTGGTGGGTCGGCATGTGGTTGGCTCCTTCCGGCTACATCCTGGATCCTATAGGATCTAGCCTCAAGAGCAAGACATCGTCAAGGGAGGAGGGGTCGCTCCGTGCGGATCGCACTGTTCGTCACATGTCTCAACGACGCGCTGTTCCCGCAGGCCGGTATCGCGACGGTGACGGTGCTGGAACGGCTCGGCCACACCGTCGCGTTCCCGGACGCTCAGTCGTGTTGTGGCCAGATGCACGCCAACACCGGCTACGCGGCGCCCGCCCGCCGACTGGAGCGCCTCACCGGGGCCGCGTTCGCCGGCCACGACGTAATCGTCTCCCCCTCGGGCTCCTGCGTCGCCCACCTGCGCGCCCACACCGGCCTACCCGCCTACGAGCTGTCCGAGCTGCTGATCGACGTGCTCGGCGTGACCGACGTGGGCGCGACCTTCCCGCACCGCGTCACCTACCACCCGACCTGCCACGGCCTGAGAGCACTCCGCCTCGGCGACCGCCCCACCACCCTGCTGCGCGCCGTCAAGGGTTTGCAACTCATCGACCTGCCCGAACCCGAGCAGTGCTGCGGCTTCGGCGGCACCTTCGCCCTCAAGAACGCCGCCGTCTCCGGCGCCATGCTCGCCGACAAATGCGCCAACGCCGCCACCACCGGCGCCGAATACCTCGCCGCCGCCGACAACTCCTGCCTGGCCCACATCGGCGGCGGCCTCGCCCGCCACCCCGCCGCCCCCAAACCGATCCACTACGCCGAAATCCTCGCCACCACCGGAGCCCACCCATGACCCCCCCACCCCCTCCCCGAGCCGACGATCTTGCGTGGACTGTGGGGACGACACGCACTATCCGGGCAGATGGG
Organism: Catellatospora vulcania; assembly: GCF_009720385.1. Classification (GTDB taxonomy): domain Bacteria; phylum Actinomycetota; class Actinomycetes; order Mycobacteriales; family Micromonosporaceae; genus Catellatospora; species Catellatospora vulcania. The sequence goes on from NZ_WARX01000001.1 coordinate 794,088, forward strand.
CAACAGTTCGCGCAAGATCGTCGCGATCATGGGGGTGGGGACGGTGAGTAGGGAGCTGCCGATCGTGGCGATCACGCCGTTTGCGGTGGCGGCGGAGCGTGAGCTGGGGGATGCGCAGCTGCGGGCGAATCTGGGGCGGGCCACGCGGACCATTCGCGACAAGCGGGCGCGGGTGGTGGCCGAGGTCGCCGACTGGGAGCCGATGCGGGATCGGGCCGCGGCGGTCAAGGACGAGGTGCTGGACAACCTGTCGGAGCTGCTGGCGCGATTCGAGGCGGCGGCGGTCGCGGCCGGGGCGACGGTGCACCACGCGACGGACGCCGCGCACGCGAACGCGATCGTGACCGAGCTGGTGAAGGAGCAGCGGGCCGAGAGCGTGGTGAAGATCAAGTCGATGGCCACGCAGGAGATCGGGCTGAACGAGGCTCTTGAGGCCGCGGGCATCACGCCGATCGAGACGGACCTGGCCGAGCTGATCGTGCAGCTCGCCGACGACACCCCGTCGCACATCCTGGTCCCGGCGATCCACTACAACCGCAGCCAGATCCGGGACCTGTTCGCGCGGCGCATGCCCGGGTTCACCGCCACGTCGGACGAACCCGCGGTGCTGGCCGGGGCGGCGCGCGAGTACCTGCGCCGCACGTTCCTCGCCGCGAAGGTGGCGGTGTGCGGGGCCAACTTCGCGATCGCTGCGACCGGGTCGCTGGTCATCGTCGAGTCGGAGGGCAACGGGCGGATGTGCCTGACCCTGCCGGAGACGCTGATCGCGGTCGTGGGCGTGGAGAAGCTGCTGCCCCGCTTCGCCGACCTCGGCGACTTCCTGCGGCTGCTGCCGCGCTCGTCGACCGGGGAGCGGATGAACCCGTACACCTCGATCTTCACCGGGGTGACGCCCGGTGACGGGCCGCAGCGGCTGCACATCGTGCTGCTGGACAACGGCCGCACCCAGGTCGCGCAGGACCCGGTCGGCCGGGCGGCGCTGCGCTGCATCCGCTGCTCGGCCTGCCTCAACGTGTGCCCGGTGTACGAGCGCGCGGGCGGCCACGCCTACGGCTCGGTCTACCCCGGACCGATCGGGGCGATCCTGTCGCCGCAGCTCACCGGGCAGGACGCGGGGTTCAACAAGACCCTGCCGTACGCCTCGACGCTGTGCGGGGCCTGCTACGACGTCTGCCCCGTGAAGATCAACATTCCGGAGATCCTGGTGCACCTGCGCCAGACCGGCTCGAAACCGGCCGCCGAGCGGGCCGCGATGTCGACACTGAGCTGGGTGATGCGCGACCGGCGGCGGTGGCGCGCCGCGCTGCGGGCCGCCCGGTCCGGGGCCGCGCCGCTGCGCGCCCTCACCCGCCGCCGGGGCGGCACGCTGCGGCGCGCGCCGTGGCCGCTGTCGGCGTGGACCGCGCACCGCGACGCGCCGCTGCCCGCGGCCGAGTCGTTCCGAGACTGGTGGAGGCGCACCCATGAGTCTTCCTGAGCTGTTCGCCGAGCGGGCGGGCGACTACCGCGCCGGGATGCACCACTGCACCGAGGACGACCTGCCCGCGGTGCTCGCCGGTCTGCTGGCCGGAGCGTCCAAGGTGGTGCTGCCGCCGGGCCTGCCGGACGCGTGGACCGCCGCGCTGACCATGCCGGCCCTCCTGGACGGCCCGGCGGTCGCACAGGCGGCTCGGCCCGGATCGGCTCGGGACGGGCGAGCCGCCGCGCTGACGGCGGCCGAGCTGGACGAGGCCGGGCTGACGGCGGTTGAGCTGGACGAAGCCGGGCTGTCCGTGCTCACCGGGTGTGCGGTGGCGATCGCGGAGACCGGCACGATCGTGCTCGACGCCGGGCCGGGGCAGGGCCGGCGGCTGCTGACACTGGTCCCGGACCACCACGTCTGCGTGGTACGCGACGAGCAGATCGTCGCCGACGTGCCCGACATGATCGCCGCGCTGCCCGATCCCCGCCGACCCCTGACGATGATCTCCGGGCCGTCGGCGACCAGTGACATCGAGCTGAACCGGGTCGAGGGCGTGCACGGTCCGCGCCGCCTCGACATCGTCTGCGTACATCCCTGAGCACACGGAAAGGCGATCCACCATGACCAAAGCGCTAGGCGGCTCCAAGGTCGCGGTCAGCGCGCTCGGGTTCGGCGCGGCGTCCATCGGCAACCTCTACCGGGCCGTCCCGGACGAGCAGGCCGCGGCCACCGTCGACGCCGCCTGGCAGGCGGGCATCCGGTACTTCGACACCGCACCGCACTACGGGCTGGGCCTGTCGGAGCAGCGGCTGGGCCGGGCCCTGGCCGGGCGGCCGCGCGAGCAGTACGTCGTCTCCACCAAGGTCGGCCGGATCCTCGTCGACGAACCCGACGGCGCGGGCGACGACATGGCCAACGGCTTCGCGGTGCCCGCGACCCGGCGGCGGGTGTGGGACTACAGCGCCGCCGGGGTGCGCCGCAGCATCGAGCAGAGCCTGTCCCGGCTCGGCCACGACCGCGTCGACATCGTGCTGATGCACGACCCGGAGGAGAGCCCGGACCCCGACCGGGCGCTGCGCGAGGCGTACCCGGCGCTGGACGGGCTGCGCCGCGAGGGTGTCGTCGGCGCGATCGGCGTCGGCTCCAAGGACCCGGCGACGCTGGCGCGCTTCGCGCACGAGACCGATGTGGACGCGCTGATGGTCGCCGGGCGGTACACGCTGCTGGAGCAGCCCGCACTCGACGACATCCTGCCCGCCTGCGTCACTCGTGGCATCTCGGTGCTCAACGTCGGCGTGTTCAACAGCGGCCTGCTGGCCGTGGAGTGGCCCGACGAGACCCGGCCGTACGAGTACGGCGCCGCGCCCGCCGGCATCCTGGCCCGCGCGCAGGGCATCGCCACCGCGTGCCGCCGCCACGGGGTGACCCTGCCGCAGGCCGCGCTCGCGTTCGCGGCCGCGCACCCGGCCGTCGCGTCGGTCGTGGTCGGCGCGGGCAAGCCGAGCCACGTCGAGCGCAGCGCCGAGTGGTTCGCCCTGCCCGCGCCGCCCGCGCAGCTGTGGGCCGAGCTGGTCGACGAGGGCCTGCTGCGCCCCGACGCCCCGGTCCCCGCATGACGTACCTGCATCTCGACCTGGACAGCGGTGGCCAGTACACCGAGCCGGCGGTCGGCTGGGGCGGGCCGCTGCAGGCACTGTCCACGCTGTACAAGGCGCTGGACGGGCTGGTCGACCCGGCCGATCCGCGGCTGCCCGTCGCGCTGGTCACCAGCACCGTCGCCGGGCTCGGCGCGGTCGGCACGGCGCGCGTCGCCGCCGTCGGCGTCTCGCCGCTGTCCGGCGCGGTCGCCGAGACCCGGGCCGAAGGCCCGTACGCGGCGGGCATGCGCGCGGCGGGGATCACCGGCATCAGCCTGACCGGGTCTGCCGTCCAGCCGTCCTATGTCGTCGTCGCGGCCGGACGGGCCGCTGTGCTCCCGGCGGGCGAGCTGTGGGGGATGGAGACCGGGCAGGCCACCGAGACCCTGCTGGCCCGGCACGGGCGCGACGCCGCCGTCGCGGTGATCGGGCCGGCGGGCGAGGCCGGGGCGCGCTACGCCGACGTCGTCACCTGCGGCTCGTTCCCGCTGCCCCGGCTCGGGTTCGGGGCGGTGCTCGGCGCGCGGCGCATCAAGGCCGTTGTCTGCGTGCCGTCCGGTTCCGCCCCGTGGCCGCACGACGTGCTCGCCGCGCAGGCGCTGTTCACCGCGTACCGCCGGGAGATGCCGGACCACCCGCTGGCCGGCTGGCAGCTCGCAGCCCCGGGTTTCGGGGCCTGGCCGGGCACGTCGGCCGAGCCCGGCGCGGCGGCGGTGCGCAACTTCGCCGACACCGCCACCGCCCCCGCGTCCTGGCCCGGCCTGCACCCCGACCGCTACGCCGCGTTCGCGACCTGGTCCGGCGGCGGCTGTCCCGGCTGCCCCAACGACTGCGTCAAGGGGTACGCGGGCGCGGGCCTGCACCAGGAGGCCGTGGCGATGCTCGGTCCGAACCTCGGTATCGGCGACCTCGGCGCGATCCTCGCCGCCAACGCCCGCTGCCAGGACCTGGGCCTCGACCCGGTGTCGCTCGGCGGCACCCTGGCCTGCGTGTTCGAAGCCGCCGATCGCGGCTCGCTGCCGTCCTGGCTGGCCGAGGAGCTGCCGCCGGGAGCCGGCTTCGGGGCCGCCGAGCTGCTCGTCGAGCTGGTCGAGCGGGCCGCTCGGCCGGGGCATCCGCTGGGGGTGGGCGCGGCGGCGCTGGCCGCCCGGATCGGCGCGCCCGAACTCGCGATGACCAGCCGCGGGGTCGAGCTGCCGCCGTTCGACCCGCGCGCCCAGCCCGGCCTGGGACTGATGTACGCGGCCGCGCCGATCGGCCCGCGCTACGACGCCGTGGAGCACGACCTCGACTTCGACCCGGTGTACGGCCTGCCGCACTGCTACGGCGAGGCCGAGCGGATCGGGCTGTCGGTGCCCGCGCCCGCGTCCACCCTGGACGTCGCGCGCACGCTGCGCCTGGCCGACCTGTGGAGCGGCCTGGACGCGCTGCTGATCTGCCCGTTCGCCAGCACGCCGACCCGGCCGCTCACCCTCGACCGCGTCTGCGAGCTGGTCCGGGCCACCTCCGGCCGTCCGATCACCCCGGAGCAGGTGTTCGCCCTCGGCCGGGACCGGCTGCGCGCCCAGCAGGAGATCAACGACCGGCTCGGCGTGCCCGCCGGGACCCTGCCCGCCAGGTTCTTCGACGAACCCGTGGCCACCGGTGCGCACCGCGGAGCGGCCCTCGACCGGGCCGAGTTCTCCGCCGCGGTGCGGGCGCTGCACCACCACTGGCGCACCACCACGACCTGACACGCGCGCCAGCCCTAGCCCCCGACCACCGTCGCCGTCGCGTCGTCGCATCGCATCGCATCGCATCGCGACGATCTTCACGCCTTCCGTGATCTGGTCCAGACCGGAATGCGCGAATCGCCGGATTCGGCTCGGGGGAGCAGGGGTCGTTGCCTAGGCTTACGTCATGGCTCGGACCGCCGCTGACCAGGTGCGCAGTGATGACTTGTTCACCACCGCGCTGTGGGGATACTCCATGGACGAGGTGGACGCCTACGTCGAGGACACCGCCAGGCGCATGCGCCGGCTCGCCGCGGAGATCCAGCGGCTGTCCGTGGCGGAGAACCAGCTCGGCGCCGCCCGGATAGAGATCTCCAAACTGACCTCCGAACTCGCCGAGGCGCGGCCGCTGGCCAGCGTCGGCCCCCGGGTGCAGGCGATCCTGCGGATGGCCGAGCGGGAGGCCGAAACGCTGCGCCGCACGGCGTTCGAGGTGCTGCGCAAGGCCTACGAGGAGGCGCGCGAGGTTCGGCAGAAGGCCGAGGACGAGGCGTACAACGCCACCCGCGACTACGAGATCGCCCTCGCCCACCGCCGCAGGCACGACAAGGAAGAGCTGATCGCCGAGGTCATGGCCGAAGCCGCCGCGAGCGCCGAGCCGGAGCCCGAGCCGCGCGAGACCGTCGGGATGCGGGAACTGTTCGCCAGCGCGTCCGAGAAGAAGCGCAAGCGGGTGGACGGCCGTCAGCCGGTGGACGGGGTAGCCCGCAAGAGCGCCGTCGAGCCGGTGCCAACGGTGCAGGCGGGGTCGGACCTGGGGTTCACGCCGGATCTTGAGGCCGAACGCGACGTCGAGCCCGTTCCCACTGCGACGGACGCCCGCGCCGTGGGTCTGGCGTCGGCGAACGGCCAGGCTGCGGGTTCGGCGCCAACGGGCCGCCCGACCGCGGTCGCGGCGCCGGTGGACGGGGCTCGCGAGGATGCCGCCGCGGCCGCCTGTCTCGGGCCTGCCGAGGCCGGTGTGCAGCGCGACGAGCCGGGGGTCGATGACCACACCGTGCCGGAGGTGCTGGAGGACGAGTACCCCGTCATCGAGGAGCCGGTGGAGCGGTTCCACAACGGGTCGAACAAGTCGCGCCGCAAGCGGGCCCGCAACCAGCGCGCCAACCCCGCCAACGCGCAACCCGCCGGCTCGTCCGACCCCGCGCAGACCCTTCCCGCCAAGCGCCCGTGAGCCGGCCCGGCCCGGACCCCGGACCGATGGTGTGCAGAGCGTCCTTCGGTGCCATGAGCTGCGGTCCGGCCGCAGCTCATGGCACCGAACAGCGATCATCCACCCTGTCGCCGACCGTGCCCCACGGCGGCGTCAGCGGGCTTCGCGCCAGCCGCGCTTGAGGTCGCCGTTCCAGCCGCGCCGGATGTCGGTGGAGGCGTGCGGTGCTCCGACGCGGAGCACGTCCCAGCGGCGGTGCGGCTCCTCGGAGCTCTTCAGCGTGATCCGGTCACCGATTCTGACCTTGGGCTCCACCCAGCACGTCAGCATCCGGTTTCCGGATCTCAGGTCGACCTGAACCAGCGTTGTCATGGCCGCGACGGTAGCAACGATCACCGTCGACGTCCTCCGAGTTTCGCCGCCGCCCGCCGGGTGCGGATGGGGACTGGTTCACATTCTGTTCACGGGACGCGCGGGCGGGGTGACGCTGCGGGTACGGTGCCGCCCGTGACCCTGTACCTGCTCGCCTTCGCGGTGCTCACCGTGGCGGCGTTCGCCCAGGCCATCTCGGGCTTCGGCTTCTCCCTGGTGGCCGTGCCGCTGCTGGCCATGATCGTGGATCCGCAGCCTGCCGTGGTCGCCGCCACGATGGTGAGCTGCTGCCTGAACACGGCCAACGCGTACGGGCACCGCCGCCACCTCGACCTCGGCGCGACGCGGCGACTGCTGCCCTGGGTGCTGGCGGGGCTGCCGCTGGGCGTGCTGGCGCTGCGACTGCTGCCGTCGGGCGCGCTGGTCGCCGTGATCGCGCTGGTGACGCTGGGCTGCACGGTGGTCGTCTGGCGGGGCTGGCACCTCGCGCCGGGCGGCTGGACCCTGCGCGGCGCGGGCCTGCTGTCCGGGGTGCTCACCACGGCCACCGCCACGAACGGCCCGCCGCTGGTGGCGGCCCTGCAGGCGATGCGGCTGGAGCCGCGCGCGTTCCGGGCCACGCTGGCGTTGCTGTTCGCCGCGGTGTCGCCGATCGCGGTGGCCGGGTTTCTGCTGGCGGGGCTGCTGAGCACGCGGGCGCTGCTGGTCGCGGCGGTCGGCCTGCCGGCGGCGGCGCTGGGCGGCTGGGCGGGCAACCGGCTGTTCGCCCGGTTCGCCGCGGGCACGTTCCGCCGGATGGTGCTGGGCGCCCTCGTGGTCAGCTCGGCGGCGGCGCTGGCGAAGGCGGCCTGGTAGCCGATGTCGCAGGGTTGAGGCAGGGTGGACGGCGTGACTGATCGACTGGTACGCCTCGTTCCCTGGTCCGACGACGATCTCGGCCTGCTGCGCCGGATCAACACGCCCGAGATGAAGAAGCACCTCGGCGGCCCGGAGACCGAGGAGAAGGTGCTGGCGCGCCACCAGCGTTACCTGGCGCTGCCGAACGGCCGCATGTTCCGGGTCGCGCTGGCGGCGACGGGGGAGCCGGTCGGCACCATCGGCCACTGGGACCGGGAGTGGCAGGGCGAGCAGGTGTACGAGACCGGCTGGAGCGTGCTGCCGGAGTTCCAGGGCCGGGGCATCGCCGTCGCGGCCGCGCAGGAGTTGATCGAGGCGGCGCGCGCCGACGGGCGGCGCCGGTGGCTGCACGCGTACCCGGGCGTGGACAACCTGCCCTCGAACGCGATCTGCCGCAAGGCCGGGTTCGAGCTGGTCGGGCCGTACGACTTCGAGTACCCGCCGGGCAGCCTCATGCGCAGCAACGATTGGCGCTACGACCTGTCGAGTTCCTGATCGGCCGGTTCCCGGCAAAAAATCTTGGAAGAATTTCCCCGCGGATGTAGAGACCGGCGGGCCGGCTCCGTCCGTGAGGTGAAGGGCGGGCCGACGGGGCCCGCCGGACCGGAGGGAAGACCGCGATGAAGTACCTGCTTTTGATCTACGGCAACCAGGAGAAGTGGGCGTCGATCCCGGCCGAGACGTTCCCGGTGGAGGTCGCCAAGCAGGAGGCCTGGAACGCGAAGTACAAGGAGACCGGCGAGCTGCTGGGTGCGTACGGGCTGGCCGACGCGGCGGTGGCGAAGCTGGTCCGCCGCGTCGACGGGCAGCCCGCGGTGACCGACGGGCCGTACCTGGAGACCAAGGAGTACATCGCGAGCTTCTACCTGCTCGACTGCGAGAGCCAGCAGCGTGCGGAGGAGATCGCGGCGGACATGCCGTGGACCGACCAGGATCCGGTCGAGCTGTGGCCGGTCTTGCACGAGTCGCCGGTCAACGACCTGTGATCACCGACCGGCGCGTCGAGGAGCTGCTGCGCGAACTCGCGCCGCAGGTCCTCGGCGCGCTGGTGCGCCGCTACGGCATGTTCGACGCCTGCGAGGACGCGGTGCAGGAGGCGCTGCTGGTCGCGGCGACGAAGTGGCCGGCCGACGGCGTGCCGGACAACCCGCGCGGCTGGCTGATCACGGTCGGCGCGCACCGCCTGCTGGACGAGGTGCGCAGCGAGTCGGCCCGCCGCCGCCGCGAGGACGCGGTCACCCTCGCCACGCCGCAGTCGGCGCTGCTCGGCGCGCCCGCCGATGCCGAGCCCGACCGCGACGACTCGCTGACGCTGCTGTTCCTGTGCTGCCATCCGGCGCTGGCCGCGCCGAGCCAGGTCGCGCTGACCCTGCGCGCGGTCGGCGGTCTGAGCACCGAGCAGATCGCCACGGCGTTCCTGGTGCCGACGGCGACCATGGCGCAGCGGATCAGCCGGGCCAAGGCGAGCGTGAAGGCGGCGGGCGCGTCGTTCGCGATGCCCGACGCCGCCGACCGCGACGGCCGCCTGCGGGCCGTGCTGCAGGTGCTCTACCTGATCTTCAACGAGGGGTACGCCACCACGGCCGGCCCCGACCTCGTCGCCCCCCAGCTGTCCGACGAGGCGATCCGCCTGACCCGCTGGCTGCGCCGCCTGCTGCCCGACGACCCCGAGGTGGCCGGGCTGCTCGCCCTGATGCTGCTCACCGACGCCCGCCGCCCGGCCCGCACCCGCTCCGACGGCAGCCTGGTGGCCCTGGCCGACCAGGACCGCGGCCGCTGGGACCGGGCCCGGATCACCGAGGGAGTGGCCCTGATCAGCGAGGCCCTGCCCCGCGGCGCGGTCGGCCCGTACCAGCTCCAGGCCGCCATCGCCGCGGTCCACGACGAGGCTCCCGCCATGGCCGACACCGACTGGCCCCAGATCCTCGCCCTCTACGGCCTACTGGAACAGGTCGCCCCCAGCCCCGCCGTCACCCTCAACCGCGCCGTCGCCGTCGGCCACGTCCACGGCCCTCAGGCCGGCCTGGACCTCCTGGCGACCCTCGCCGCCGACCCCCGCATGGCCAACCACCACCGCCTCCTGGCCACCCGAGCCCACCTGCTCGAACAGTCCGGCGACCACACCGCCGCGGCGGCCTCCTATCGCGCCGCCGCCACCCTGGCCACCAACCTCCCCGAACGCCGCCACCTCACCACCCGCGCGGCGGAGAACGAAGGAAGGCGCCTTCTTGACGCTCCGCGTCATAGAAGGCGCCTTCCCACTCAGCGGCCCGGCTGAGCAGGCTCGTCGTGGGTCGCGGCGCGGCGTTGGGCGTGTCGGCGTCCGGCGAGGCCGCGCAGCGCGGCGAGGCCGATGACGAGCCAGACGACGTTGACCGCCACCGACGGCAGCGCACGGTGCACGATGCCGTTGACCGCGAGCGCGACCGCCCCGGCGAGGTTGAGCAGCTGATACGTCGTCCCGGCCGCGATCCGCCCGCTGGACAGCAGCCCGTACGCCAGCAGCAGCGCGGCCGCGCCCAGCCACCCGAACACCTCGACCAGCAGGTCGACGCTCATGACCGCGCCCGGCCGTAGCGGGTGCTCATCGCGGCACCAGCGCGTACGCGCGCACCGGGAACGTGCCGAAGTCGCGCACCGGCGCGGGCGCCGCGTGCAGCCGGGCGCCGTGCACGGGCAGCTCGCCGAGGCCGGTCAGGTGCTCCAGCACGGGGATGCCCGCGTGCAGCAGGATCGAGTGCGCGGGCCGGGTCCTGCCGTCGGTGCAGTCGATGTTGACGCTGTCGATGCCGACCAGCTTGGCCCCGGCGTCGACCAGGTGCTTCGCGCCGTCCTCGGCCAGGTACGGGGCCGCGACGCCGTACTCGGCGGTGCGCCAGTGCCGGTCCCAGCCCGTGTGCAGCAGCACCGCCCGCCCGGCCACGTCGTAGGGCGCGAGGGTCTGCGCGGTGATCGCCCGCTCGGTCGTGCCGGTCACCCGGACCACCACGGCGGGCAGGTCGGCCAGCGACTCCAGGGGCAGCCCGGCCAGGTCCACGCCGCCTTCGTAGCGGTGGAACGGGCTGTCCACGTAGGTGCCGGTGTTGCTGACCATGCTGATCCGGTCGATGGTGAACTCGGTGCCCTCGGCGTAGACGCCGCGCGAGTCGGCGCGGGTCAGGTGCGGGATGATCTCCGGACCGGGCAGCCCGGGGTAGGTGGTCATCCCGGCCTCGATCACGTGGCTCAGGTCGACCAGCCGGGTCTGCCGCCTGGTGGCGGCGTTCGCGGACGGGCCGCCGCGGGAGCCCTTGTGCGCCTCCGTGAAGACCTCGACCCCGGTCAGCCGCACCTGGTCCACCATCAGCAGGCCGAGGTGGCTGACGAACAGCGCGGCCAGGTCGTCGGGGGTGACGTCCGGGCCGGGCACGTCGAGGCGGAAGCCCTGCGCCTGGATGCCGCCGCCGTTGAGGAAGGTCACGTCCGCGTCGAAGGACGCCCGGTACTCGGTCATATCCTCATGATCCGCCTCGGTCGGCATGCAGCACAAGCGACGATCTCTTCATGTGGCATGTAGCCTGACTGAATGCAGATCGACCCGCGCCGCCTCGCCGTGCTGCGCGCCGTCGCCGACGCGGGCGGCGTGCTCGCCGCGGCGTCCGTGCTGCATCTGACCCCGTCGGCGGTGTCGCAGCACATCGCGCGGCTGGAGGCGGAGACCGGGGTGACCCTGCTGGACCGCTCGCAGCTCGGCGGGCGGCGCGCTGCCGGGCTGACCCCGGCCGGGCGGATGCTGGCGGGCCACGCCGCGAAGCTCGGGGCGGTGCTCGCCGCCGCGGAGCACGAACTGGCCGCGTTCACCGGGCAGGTCGCCGGGCCGGTGAACGTGGGCGCGTTCCCGACCGCGATCCGGCACCTGGTCGTCCCAGTGGCCGCCGAGCTGGGCCAGAGCGCGCCCGCGGTGGCGCTGCGCATCCGGCAGTACGAGCCGGAGCCGGGACGGGCCGCGCTGCGCACCGGCGAACTGGACCTGCTGATCACGGAGACCGACGCGGCCGCGCCCGCTCGCGACCCGGCCGGGCTGCGCACGGTGAAGCTGTTCGACGATCCCTACCGGATCGTGGTGCCGCGCCGCTGGGGTCCTGTCACCGACCTCGACGTGCTGCGGGACCGGCCGTGGGTGGACGGGCCGCCCGACACCGCGGTGCGCCGGGTGCTCGACCGGGTGTGCGCCCAGCACGGCCTGACCCTGGACCGCCGGCACGAGTGCCTGGAGTTCCCCGCCGCGCTCGCCGTGGTCGCGGCCGGCCTGGCCGCCGCCGTGGTGCCCGCGCTGGCCCTGCCCGAGGAACATCCGGCGGTCCGCGCCATCACCACCCCGCTGGTGGGCGCCCGCCGCCTCGACCTGATGCACCGCCGCGGCCGCCACGAACCCAGCCCCGCCGCCCGCCTGGTCGCCGCCGCACTCACCACCCAAGCCCACACCACCACCCCATCCCCCTAGGAAGCCCCACCCACCGTGCAAAGCAAGGGCACCTTCTTATCGCTATGCGTTGTAGAAGGTGCCCTTGCCATCCGCACTGCCCGTGCGAGCTGCGGAAGGATGCCGTCCAGGGTCAGGTGGCGTCGGACAGGGCCGAGGCCAGGCGGCCGGCGATAGGCTCCAGCACCTGGTACGCGCCGTCCGAGAGGTCGCCGTCGCCGCGCATGTCCCGCAGCTTGGCCAGCAGGTCCCGGGCCTCGTCGGCGGCCTCGTCGTCGCCGTCCTTGCGCAACCGCTTCTCGATGTCCTGGACCTGCTTGCGCAGTTCGGCAGCGTTCTTGCCGGCGATGCCGCCCGTCTGCGCCAGCCGGTCTATCTCCTGCCGCAGCTGCCGGAGCTGATCGGCGGGCCGGGCGGCGGACGGCTGCGGCGCGGCGGCCCGGGAGGCGCTCGCGGGGACCGACGGCCCGGCCACGGCGGCGTTGCCGGGCGGTGACCCGGCCGAGGCGAGCACGATCATCATGAGCCCGGCGACGATGGCCAGCACGCCCGCGGTCCCCCACAGCACCGGCCGCAGCCAGCGGTCGGGTCGTGCCGGGCGGGCTGCGGACCTGCGCGCTGGTTCGGGCCGGTAGAGCGGGGGAGGGGGCACGGAGGCCACCCCGACCAGCGTGCCCGACGATCGTGCGCCGGACGGTGACACCGGTGCCGAGATGAGGGTGTCGGAGAGCTGGGCCGTCGCGTACGGGTCGGGCACTATCGCCTCGCCGATCGTCAGCAGCTGCGCCGCGACCTGGTCGGCGCTGCCGGGCCGGTGCCGGGGGTCGGCCGCGGTCAGCCGTCCGGTGAGCTCGGCCAGGGGCTCGGGCACTCCGGCGCGCAGCAGGTCGTCGCGTACGCCGTCGCCGTCGTGCCCGGCCGGGGGCGGGGCGCCGGTGAGCATCGCGTACAGCGAGCAGCCCAGCCCGAACACGTCGGTGCGCGCGTCGACGGGCCCGCCTGCGGCCTGCTCGGGGGCGGTGTAGCCGCGGGTGCCCGCGATCAGGGACGGGTACGCCGCCTCCTGCCAGGCGGCGATGCCGAAGTCGCACACCTTGACCGTGCCCGACGAGTTGACCAGCAGGTTGGCCGCGGTCACGTCGCGGTGCACGATGCCGGCCGAGTGCGCGGCGGCCAGGGCTGCGCATGTCTGCACGGCGATGCCGACGGCCTGGTCGCGGTGCAGCGGGCCGTCCTGCAGCAGGGTGTGCACGCTGGGCCCGTCGACGAGTTCCATCACCACGTACGCGTCGTCGGACTCGACGGCGACGTCGTACACCGCGACGATGTGCGGGTGCGGCAGCGCGGCGACGGCCTGCGCCTCACGCCAGAAGCGCTGCCGCATGCCGGTGTCGGCGAACCGTGCCGGGTCCAGGATCTTCACGGCGACCGGGCGGCGTAGACGCAGGTCGCGTCCACTCCAGACGGTGGCCATGCCGCCGTGCCCGATCTCCTCGTCGATCTGGTACCGGGCGCTCAGGAGTCTGCCCATTCGGTGGCTCTACCCGGCTCTCCAGACCGCAAACCGAATCCGGCCGATGTCACCCTTACGCGTCCGCCGGAGCGTGGCGCGAGTCGGGAAGGCGACCCGGTCCGGCCGAGGTTTATGCGGATCTTGTGGGCCGTTTAAGGTCTCCACAAGGGAGTTCTCCGTAGCGTTCCGGGCATCGGCCGTGCACCGCGGCCGCCGCCGCACGCCGCCGTCCCGCCAGCCGGGCTGCCGGACGCGTGCGTGCCCCCGGCAGGAACGGAGTTCACCGCATGCGAAGACTGGTCGCCTACCCGCTGGTGGCGCTGGGTCTCGTGACCGCGTCGCTGGCGCTCGCCTCGCCCGCGTCCGCGCACGGGTACGTGTCGTCGCCCCCGAGCCGCCAGGCGCTGTGCGCGTCGGGCAGGGTCACCGGCTGCGGCCCGGTCCAGTACGAGCCGCAGAGCGTCGAGGGCCCGAAGGGCCAGCGCAACTGCCACGGCGGCCTGGCGCAGTTCGCCGTGCTGAACGACGACAGCCGCAACTGGCCGGCGACGTCGGTCGGCTCCTCGGTGACGTTCAACTGGGTGCTGACCGCGCGTCACTCCACCAGCAGTTGGGAGTACTTCATCGGGGGTAGGCGGATCGCGTTCTTCGAGGACGGCGGCCGCCAGCCGAACGCGACGGTGTCGCACCAGGTGAGCCTGGCCGGGTTCAGCGGCCGGCAGACGCTGCTGGCGATCTGGAACATCGGCGACACCCCGATGGCCTTCTACAACTGCATCGACCTGCAGATCGGCGGGGGCGGCCCGGCTCCGTCGCCGACCGCGTCGCCGACGGCCCGGCCCAGCACGTCGCCCACCGCCCGGCCCACCGCCCGCCCGAGCGCGCAGCCGACGGTGCGGCCGTCGAGCCCGGCCGGGTCGCCGTCGGCCCGGCCGACGGGCCCCGGGCCCGGCGCGCCCGCCGGCGAGTGGGCCCCGGGCACGGCCTACCGGACCGGTGACGAGATCAGCTACCAGGGTGTGCGCTACCGCTGCCGGCAGTCGCACACCTCGATCGTCACCTGGGAGCCCTCGTACTACACGCTGGCGCTCTGGCTGCCGATCTGACCGGCTCCGGCGGGCCGCACCGCCGTGCGGCCCGCCGGTCACCGGCTGCCCTGCCCACCAGCCCTGCCCGCGGCTGAGACCCCCGCACCCGACCCGGCGATCGCGCCGTCTCCGAACAGGACCGTGACGATGAGAAGGATCAAGTTCGCGCTGGCCGCCGCCGCGCTCACGCTGCTGGCCGCCTGCGGCACCGCGGCACCCGAACCGGTGGCGTACCGGCCGCCGTCGGCGCCCGAGGCCGGCGCGACGTTCAACTCGACCGACGTGATGTACCTGCAGATGATGGTCGCCCACCACACGCAGGGCCTGGAGCTGGTCAAACTCGCTCGCACGCGCGGGACCAGCGAGGAGGTGGCGCAGCTCGCGGGCGCGATCGAGGTCACCCAGACCACGGAGCTGGAGGTCATGCAGGGCTGGTTGACCGGGTGGGGCGAGCCGACGACCGCGGGTCACGACCCGAACGCGCACGCCTCGCACGGCGGCCTGCCGATCACCGGCGCGGACGAGATGGCGGCGCTGCGCAAGGCGACCGGCGGACAGTTCCAGACGACGTTCCTGAACCTGCTGATCGGCCACCAGCACAACGCCGTCGAGATGGCCCGTATGGAGACCGACAGCGGCCTCAACGAGAAGGTCAAGGACCTCGCCAACCGGATCAGTCTGTCCCGCACCGAACAGATCAAGCAGATGCTGGGCCTGGTCGCGGCCTGACCCCGCGACCAGGCCGACCCGGCGCCCGAAGGTCCCCCGGCCGCCGTGTCCGAGGCTCCGTCCGCGCTGCTCTGGCAGCATGGGCGGAGCCTCGGCTGATTCCTGCGGCGGCGGCGTGAACCTGGACGGCCCGTCCGGCGACTGTGCTGGTCGAGGAGGCGGGTATGAGCGACGAGCTGCTGGTGGTGCGGTGCCGGCTCGGCGAGCGGGATGCGCTCGCGGAGCTGGTGCGGGCCTGGCATGCGCCGGTGTGGGGGTACGTGCGGCGCATGATCGGGCCGGGCGAGGCCGACGACGTGACGCAGGAGGTATGGCTCGCGGTGGTGCGGGGCCTGCCGGGGCTGCGGCAGCCGGAGCGGTTCACGCCGTGGCTGTTCACCATCGCGCGGCGGGCGGTGACCAACCGGCTGCGGGCCGAGTACGCCCGCCCCGAGGTGGCCGCCGACGCCGAACCGGTGACGCCCGATCCCGCCGACGCGCTGGTGGACCGGGCCGAGCTGCTGGCCGGGCTGGCGGCGCTGCCGGCCCGGGAGCGGGAGGTGCTCATCCTCTTCCATCTTCAGGACCTGCCGCTGGAGACGTGCGCGGCGATCTGCGACGTCCCGGTCGGCACCGTCAAGTCACGCCTGTCCCGTGCGCGGCGGCTGCTGCGCGAGGAGCTGAACCGGAAGGAAGGCCGCCCGTGAACGCCGACGAAATGATCTCCCGACTGTCCGGGCCGCTGTCGCTGCGCCGCCGGGTGGCCACCGTGGCCGTGCTGCTGGGCGGGCTGTTCGGGGCCGCGTTCGTCGGCCTGCTGTGGCTGACCGAGCCGGTGCTGCCGGTCCGCACGCAGCTCGCCTTCGGGGGGCTGGTGCTGGTCGGGCTGGGGTGGGCCGGTTACGGCGGGTGGGTGCTGTCGCGGCGTACTCCGCTGTTCGCGCTCGACCGCGTGATCGCCGGTTGGCTCGCGCTGGCCGCCACGGGCCTGCTCGCCGGGTCGACGGCGCTGGTGGCGGTGACCCGGGGCGGCGTGCACCCGGCGGCGTACGCGATGGTCGGGGTGCTGGTCGTAGTGGCGGTGGGCAACCTCGTCCGGGCCCGCGCGTCGCGTGGCGCGCTGTTGCGCCGCAAGCGGGAGCTCGGCGGCTGACTCCTACGGGCCGAGGCCCCGTTCCTGCCGTCGAACCGGCATGGGCGGGGCTTCGTTCCTGTGCGGGAGGGTGGCCGTGGTGAGCCCGCGCCACGGCCCGGGGCCGCGCCGGTCACTCGTGACGATCGCCGCGCAGCAACTCTGACAGCCAGCTCATTTGGCGGCGGACCTGGAAGGCCTCGCCGCCCTCGTGGTGGTTGAACGGGTAGGCGTGGATCTCGCGGGCGGGGCGCTGCGGGCGGCCGTTGGCGGCGCCGTAGTGGTTGTGGGCGGCGAACACGCCGCCGGGTGGGCACACGTTGTCGCGCAGCCCGGCGCCGAAGTGCGCGGGCGCCACGGCGCGGCGGGCGAAGTTGACCCCGTCGACATAGGACAGGGTGTGCCGGACCGCGTCTTCGGCCTCCCGGTGCACGGCGAGGAAGTTGACGATCTCGCCGTACGGCGGGGCGTCGGTGATCTCGATGGCGCGCTGCAGGTGGCACAGCAGCGGGGCGGTGGCGATCAGCGCGGCGAGGTCGGGCACCAGGCCCGCGACGGCCAGCGCGAGGCCGCCGCCCTGGCTGTTGCCGGTGGCGACGACCCGGTCGGGGTCGACTCCCGGCAGGGCGCGGATCGCGTCGACGGCCCGGACGGCGTCGGTGATCAGCCGACGGTAGTAGTAGTCGCGCGGGTCCAGGATGCCGCGGACCACCGGCCACGGCCCGCCGAGTGCGCCGCCGTGCGGGTCGGGGGTGTCCCCGCCGCTGCCGTACTGGCCGCCCTGGCCGCGGGCGTCCATGAGCAGGTGGGCGTATCCGGCGACGGGCCAGGTCAGGCGTTCGTGGGGCAGGCCGCGGCCGCGGCCGTAGCCGACGTACTCGACGACCGCGGGCAGTGGGGTGTGCACGCCTGCGGGGCGGGTGTACCAGGCGCGGACGGGGTCGCCGCCGAATCCGGCGAAGGTGACGTCCCAGGTGTCGAGCAGGGGCAGGTCCGTGCGCACCGGATGGACGTCGCCGAGCACGGGGTGGGCGGCGGCGTCCTTCAGCGTCGCGGTCCAGAACTCGTCGAAGTCGGCGGGTTCGGTGACGTCGGGCGTGTAGTGCCGGAGCTGGTCGAGCGGTAGGTCGAACAGGGGCATGGGTCCTCACCGGGTGTTCTGGCGCAGGTGCGCGGGTGGGGCTGTGGTCTCGCGGACGACGAGTTCGGTCACCAGGTCGATCCGGCTGGTCGCCAGGTCGATCTTGTCGGCGAGGTCGAGCACCATCTGGGCGGCGATTCCGGCCATGTCACGCAGCGGCTGGTCGACGGTGGTGAGGGCGGGGTCGGTCCAGGCGGCGACGGGCAGGTTGTCGTAGCCGATGACGGACAGGTCGTCGGGCACGTGCAGGCCGAGCTGCCGGGCGGCGCGCAGCACGCCCATGGCCTGCATGTCGGAGCCGGCGAAGATCGCGGTGGGCCGGTCGGGCCGGGTGAGCAGGTCCATGGCGTGCTCGTGGCCGGTGGCGACGTAGAAGGCGCCGTGCCGGACCAGGGCGGGGTCGACGGGCAGGCCGGCTTCCTCGTGTGCGGCGCGGAAGCCGGCGGTGCGGGCGCGGCTGCACAGCACGTCGGTCGGGCCGGAGATGACGGCGATCCGGCGGTGGCCGAGTTCGATCAGGTGGCGGGTGGCGAGCAGGCCGCCGCTCCAGTTGTTCGCGCCGACGGTGGGCACGGAGGCGGAGGTGGCGCTGTCGGTGTCGATGACGACGAACGGGATCGCGCGGCGGTGCAGTTGCCGGCGCTGGGGTTCGGAGAGGTGGCATTGCACGAGCACCACGCCGCGGGGCCGGCGGGACAGGACGCCGTCGAGCCATTCCTGCGGGGGCCGGTGGCGGCCGTCGAGCTGGGACAGCACCACGCCGATCCGGGCGGGGACGGTCACCGTCTCGATCCCGCGGATGATCTCCATGGCCCAGGTGGAGTCGTACTCGTGGAAGACGAGGTCGATCTGGCCGGTGGGCAGCCGCCGGGAGCGGCGGCGGTAGCGGTTGCGTTCGAGGCTGGCTTCGACGCGGGCCCTGGTCAGGGCGGAGACGTCGAGGCGGCCGTTGAGGACTTTCGAGACGGTGGCGGTGGAGACGCCGACCTCGTCGGCGATGGCCGCGATCGTCACCGCGCCGGATGCGGCGCTCGGACGGGACTTCGTCATCTTTGCCTCGCCAGGAGCCTCGGAAGTTTCGGACCGAACTCTAACACCACGATCGGCATTCTCGGCCAGACTGATGTTTCCGGGGATCGAGGAGATCGATGGTCCTCTCCGGAGGGTCACGCACTGCAATCGTTTGTGTCAGCAGTTCAACGACCCTTGACATGCCTCGGTGGGGCGCTTAAGTTGCCCGGCAAAGGTAACGCAATATTTCCGAAACTTTCGGTGGAACGCGGAGGTCGGCTCTCGCTGTCCGTGATGGACCGCGCTGTGGTCGTACGCGATGCGCTGTGGTTTTGAACAGGGGAGGTCCTCCGATGAGCGTGCCCGGGACGCTGGACCCGCCGCGGTCCACGCCGGAGGTGGTGCGGCCGGCGCCCGCTCCCGCGCCGCCCGTCCGCGCCCGGCGGCCGACCTGGCGGCGGGCGCTGCGCCGGGACTGGCAGCTGTACTCGCTGGCGCTGGCGCCGCTGCTGTTCTTCGCGGTCTTCCGCTACCTGCCGATGATCGGCAACGTCATCGCGTTCCGTAAGTTCTCGCCCGGCGGCAACCCGCTCGGGGAGTACTGGGTGGGCCTGCGCTACGTCGAGATGTTCCTCAACGACCCGACGTTCTGGAACGTGTTCACCAACACCCTGGTGCTGGGCGTGCTGACGCTGGTGGTCTGCTTCCCGCTGCCGATCGTGCTGGCGCTGCTGTTCAACGAGCTGAGCAGCCGCCGGCTCAAGCGCTTCGTGCAGTCGGTGTCCTACCTGCCGCACTTCCTGTCGGTCGTGATCATCGCGGCGATGGTGATGCAGCTGCTGTCCGTCGACGGCACGGTCAACCAGGTCGTGCGGGCGTTCGGCGGTGAGCCGGTCTCGTTCCTGCAGCAGCCGGAGTGGTTCCGCACCATCTACGTCTCCTCGGAGGCGTGGCAGACCGTCGGCTGGGGCACGATCCTGTACCTGGCCGCGCTGACCACCATCGACTCCGACCTGTACGAGGCGGCCCGCATCGACGGGGCCGGCCGGTGGCGCCAGACCTGGCACGTCACCCTGCCCGGCATCCGCCCGACCATGGTGACCCTGCTGATCCTCAACATCGGCACGTTCATGGCGGTCGGCTTCGAGAAGATCCTGCTGCTGTACAACCCGCTGACCTACCCCACCGGCGACGTGATCTCCACGTACCTGTTCCGGATGGGCGTGCTGTCCAACAGCTTCAGCTACGCCGCCGCGATCGGCCTGTTCGAGGCCGTCATCGGCCTGACGCTGGTGCTGACGGCCAACCTCATCGCCCGCCGCGCGGTAGGGACGAGCCTGTGGTGACCGTCGGACGCAAGCCCGCCCGGCGGCGGATGCAGGTCACCCGGGGCTACCGGGTGTTCCAGGCCGTCAACGCGGTCGTGCTGACCGTCGTGGTGATCGTGACGCTGTACCCGTTCGTCAACGTGGTGGCGCGCTCGTTCAGCCAGGAGAGCTACATCCGGGCCGGGCAGGTCAACCTGGTGCCGCGCGGGTTCAACCTGGCCACCTACAAGCTGGTCATGGCTGACGACATGTTCTGGGCCAACTACCGCAACACCGTGTTCTACACCGTTGTCGCGACCGCCGTCGCGATCACGCTGACCACCTGCTACGCGTACGTGCTGTCCAAGAAGCACCTGCGCGGCCGGTCGGCGCTGGTCGGCATCGCCGTGTTCACGATGTTCTTCTCCGGCGGCCTGATCCCGAACTACATCCTGATCACCAGCCTGGGCCTGAAGAACTCGGTGTGGGCGATCGCGCTGCCCAACGCGATCAGCGTGTTCAACCTGCTGGTCATGAAGGCGTTCTTCGAGAGCATGCCGGTCGAGCTGGAGGAGGCCGCCGCCGTCGACGGCCTGGACACCTACCGCATCCTGTGGCGCATCGTGCTGCCGCTGTCCAAGGCCATGATCGCGACGATGGTGCTGTTCTACGCGGTCGCGTTCTGGAACTCGTGGTTCTCGGCCTTCCTCTACATGGACCAGTCAGACCTGTTCCCGGTCACCGTCTACCTGCGCAATCTCATCGCGGGGGCGACGGGGGCGGGCTCCGTCGGCGCAGCCGACGCCGATCTGCAAACGGCGGCCAACATCCAGGCCGTGACGATCGTGCTCACCGTCGTGCCGATCCTGCTGGTCTACCCCTTCGTCCAGAGGTACTTCGTGTCCGGCGTGATGCTCGGGGCGGTCAAGGGGTGAACCGGCGCTGTCCGCAAGTCGCACCTTCCACTCCTCAACCCGAAAGGCGCAAACACATGGCAACCCGCTCCCGCAGACGTGTCGCGGCCTTCGCCGCCGCGCTGCTGGCCGTATCCCTGTCCGCGTGCACCGGCGAGGAATCGAGCTCCGACGACCTGTCCGGCAACCGCGTCGGCGCGATGTCCGACTACGCCGTGAACTCGCAGTTCAAGGCCACCGAGGCGCTGAACTTCTCGATCCTGTACAACAACCACCCGAACTACCCGATCAAGAACGAGTGGCTGTTCTGGTCCGAGCTGACCAAGCGCACCGGCGTCACGCTGCAGCCGACCGCGGTGCCGCTGTCGGACTACGAGCAGAAGCGCAGCCTGCTCATCGGCGCGGGCGACGCGCCGCTGATCATCCCGAAGACCTATCCCGGCCAGGAGACGCCGTTCGTGGCCTCGGGCTCGATCCTGCCGGTCAGCGACTACCTCGACCTGATGCCGAACTTCAAGGACAAGATCACCAAGTGGAACCTGCAGCCTGACGTCGACCAGCTGCGCCAGCTCGACGGCAAGTTCTACCTCCTGCCCGGCCTGCACGAGAACGTGTGGACCGACTACTCGCTCGGCGTGCGCACCGACATCCTCGCCCAGCTCAACCTCACCGCGCCCAAGACCTGGGACGAGGTGTACACGATGCTCAAGGCGATGAAGGCGGCCTACCCGAACCAGTACCCGATGTCGGACCGGTGGAGCAAGCCCACGCCCGGCGGCGCGCTGTTCAACTACATGGCCGGGGCGTTCAGCACCAACGGCGGCTGGGGCTACCGCAACGACTACTGGGACGCCGACGCCAAGAAGTTCGTCTTCACCGGCGCCACCGACGGCTACCGGCAGATGGTCACCTACCTGAACAAGCTGGTGAAGGAGGGGCTGCTCGACCCGGAGAGCTTCACCCAGGACGACGACACCGCCATCCAGAAGCTCGCCACCGGCAAGTCCTTCGTGATCAGCGCCAACGCTCAGGAGCTGGTCAACAAGTACCGCACCACGATGGCCGAGACGCTGCCCAAGGCGACGATGGTCAAGATCCCGCAGCCGGTCGGGCCGGCCGGCGAGGTCAAGGCGGGCAGCCGCCTGGAGAACGGCGTCATGATCTCCAAGAAGGCCCGGGAGAGCAAGAACTTCGTGGCGATGATGCAGTTCATCGACTGGCTGTACTACTCCGACGCGGGCCAGGAGTTCGCCAAGTGGGGCGTGCCCGGCACCACCTACGACAAGGACGCCTCGGGCAAGATCACGCTCGCGCCCGACGTCGACTACGTCAAGCTCAACCCCACCGCCACCAAGCACCTGCAGAAGGACTTCGGCTTCGGCAACGGCGTGTTCGCCTACGGCGGCACCACCGCGCTGCTGCAGTCGACGTTCTCCGCCGAGGAGCTGGAGTACCAGAAGGCGATGGACACCAGGAAGATCCTGCCCGTGCCGCCGCCGCACCCGTACGAGGACGCCGAGGCCGAGCAGGCCACCCTCTGGGAGACGCCGCTGAAGGACCACGTCGCCCAGATGACGCTGAAGTTCATCCTCGGCCAGCGTGACCTGTCCGAATGGGATGCCTACGTCGCCGAGCTGAAGGCCAAGAACTCCGACGCCTACATCGAGCTCGTCAACAAGGCGTACGACCGCTTCGCCAAGCAGCGGGGCTGACCCCGCCGGCCCGGCCGCATCCACGGGGGTGCGGCCGGGCCGACGCACCGACGCAGGAGACCGCGATGCGCATCCACGTTCCCGAGACCGCCTCCGGACGGCTCACCGACGCCTGGCGTTTCTGCGTCGGCACCGGCCGCTTCGAGCTCGCCCTGCGGCGCGACTACCAGGACTCGCTGGCGATGATCCAGCGCGACATCGGCTTCCGGCACATCCGCGGGCACGGCCTGCTGTCCGACGGCGTCGGGGTGTACCGGCCCTACGAGTACCAGGGCGCGAGCCGCACCCGGTACGCGTTCACCTACGTGGACCAGGTGATCGACGCCTACCTCGACCTCGGCATCGCGCCGTTCGTGGAGCTGGGGTTCATGCCCGCGGCCCTGGCCTCGGGCGAGCAGACCGTGTTCTGGTGGGGCGGCAACGTGACCCCGCCCCGCTCCTGGACCCAGTGGGCCGACCTGGTCAAGGCGACCGTGTCGCACCTGGTCGACCGGTACGGCGTCGAGCAGGTCCGGACCTGGCCGATCGAGGTGTGGAACGAGCCCAACCTCAAGGAGTTCTGGGCCGGCGCCGACCGCGACGCCTACCACCGGCTGTACGAGGTCAGCGCCGATGCGGTCAAGGCGGTCGACGCGTCGTTGCAGGTCGGCGGCCCGGCGATCTCACCCGGCGCGGACGACTGGCTGATTCCGTTCGCCGAGTTCGCGGACAGCCGCGGGGTGCCGGTCGACTTCGTCAGCAAGCACGCCTACACCTCCGGGCCCGCCCAGCACGTGCCGTTCGGGGTGCACCAGACCCTGGCCCCGGCCGAGCAGCTGCTGGAGCAGTTCGCGACCCCGCGGGAGCTGCTGGCCGCGACCGGCCTGGCCGGGCTGCCGGTGCACATCACCGAGTTCAACTCGTCCTACCGGCCCGACAACCCCGTGCACGACACGGCCCTGCACGCCGCCTACCTGGCGCCGGTGCTGGCCAACGGCGGCGACCTGGTCGACTCGTTCTCGTACTGGACGTTTTCCGACATGTTCGAGGAGACCGGCGTGCCGACGTCGCTGTTCCACGGCGGCTTCGGCCTGCTCACCCACCGGCAGCTGCGCAAACCCACCTACCACCTGTACGCGTTCATGGCCCGGATGGGCGAACAGATCCTCACCCGCGGCGACGACCACCTGGTGACCCGCGACGCCACCGGCCGGGTCACCGTGCTGGCCTGGGCCCCGGTCGACGTCAGCGGCGGCCCCGCGGTCGACGGCCACACCGTGCGGCTGTCGATCCCGGTCGGCGGCCCCGGCACGGCGTCGGTGTACCTGAACCGCTCCTCGGTCAGCGAGGAGGCGGGCAACGCCTGGACGGCCTGGTGCGAGATGGGCCGGCCCGCCTCACCCGACCGCCGCCAGCTCGCCGACCTGTACGAGGCCGCCGAACCGGCCCGTTGCCACCGCAACCTGCCCCGCGTCGGCGGCTGCGTCGAGCTGGACCTCGTCCTGGCCCGGCACGAGGTGACCCTGGTCGAGCTGACCCCGGTCGTCGACGAGACCCCGCCCTGGTGGGACGACAACCGGCTGCTCGGCCTGAGCCGCCCGGCCCCGCAGCCGTCGGGGCGAAGCGATGGCTGACGCCGTTGCGGGCCGGTTCGGGCAGGGCGTGCTGTCGCGGGCCGCGGCGCTGGTCTACAGCCTGCTCGTCGTGGAACTGCTGCTCGTGGCGACCACGCTGCCCGGCCTGGCGCCGCTGGTGCTGCTGGACCGCGACGCCAGCAACATCCCGCTGTTCGCGGCCTGCGCGCTGCCGCTCGGCCCGGCGGTGTCCGCCGCCCTGTACGCGCTGCACCACCACCGTGCCGACCTCGCGGACCTCACGCCCGCCGCCGCGTTCTGGCGCGGCTACCGGGTCAACGCCGGCCCGGTGCTGCTGGTCTGGGCGCCGTGGCTGCTGTGGCTGGCCGTCGTCGCGGTGAACCTCGCCCACCTCGACGCCGCCGCCGTGCCCCGGTGGTGGGCCGCGCTGCTGGTCGTGCTCGCCGTCGCGGCGGCCCTGTGGGGCGTGAACCTGCTGGTGATCACGTCCCTGTTCGACTTCCGGGTCCGGGACGCCGCCCGGCTCGCGTCGTACTTCCTGGTGCGCCGCCCCGCCGTCGCCCTGGGCAACCTCAGCGTGCTCGTCGCGGCGGCCGGGCTCACCGTGCTGCTGTCCGAGGCGGTGCTCACCCTGTTCGGCGCGGT
This sequence comes from Catellatospora vulcania, assembly GCF_009720385.1. Classification (GTDB taxonomy): domain Bacteria; phylum Actinomycetota; class Actinomycetes; order Mycobacteriales; family Micromonosporaceae; genus Catellatospora; species Catellatospora vulcania. The sequence goes on from NZ_WARX01000001.1 coordinate 818,588, forward strand.
GCTGGTGTTCGTGCTGTCACGCAACTGCCGCCCGATGGTCGGCCAGATCTCCAGGGAGTTCACCGCATGACCCTGCCCGCCACCTCGAAGATCGCCTACGGCGGCGACTACAACCCCGAGCAGTGGCCGCGCGACGTGTGGACGCAGGACTACCAGCTGTTCGACGAAGCCCGTATCGACACCGTCACCGTCGGCGTGTTCACCTGGGCGCAGACCCAGCCCGCACCCGACGTGTACGACTTCACCACCCTCGACGCGATCGTCGGACGGGCCGCCGAGCAGGGCCGCGCCGTGTGCCTGGCGACCGGCACCGGCGCGCACCCGGCCTGGCTGGCCCGCGCCCACCCGGAGGTGACCCGCGTCGACTTCGAGGGCCGGCGGCACAGGTTCGGCCAGCGGCACAACTCGTGCCCCAGCTCGCCGGTGTTCCGGCGGCTGTCGGCCGAACTGGCCCGCCGCATCGCCGCCCGCTACGCCGACGAGCCCGCCGTGGTCGCCTGGCACGTCGGCAACGAGTACGGCGGGGCCTGCTACTGCGAGCTGTGCGCGGCCGGGTTCCGGGACTGGCTGCGGGAGAAGTACCGGACCCTGGACCGGCTCAACCACGCCTGGTGCACGACGTTCTGGTCGCACACGTTCACCGGCTGGGACGAGATCGAGGCCCCGTCGGCGCTGACCGAGCACTGGCGCGGCCCGAACCACACGGCCTTCCAGGGCATCACCCTGGACTACCTGCGGTTCATGTCCGACGCGATGCTGGCCGACTTCGCCGACGAGAAGGCCGCGATCCGCGAGTCCAGCCCCGACATCCCGGTGACCACGAACTTCATGGGCATGTACCGGCCGCTGGACTACCACCGCTGGGCGGCGCACCTGGACTTCGCGTCCTGGGACAACTACCCGCCCGACGACCGGTCCGCGGCCCGGATGGCGCTGACCCACGACCTGATGCGCGGCCTCAAGGACGGGCAGCCGTTCTGGCTGATGGAACAGACCCCGAGCGTCACCGCCTGCCGCGACGTCAACCCGCTCAAACGCCCCGGGATCAACCGGCTGTGGAGCTGGCAGGCCGTCGCGCACGGCGCGGACGCGGTGCTGTACTTCCAGCTGCGGGCCTCGCGGGGGGCGAGCGAGAAGTACCACGGCGCGGTCATCGGGCACGCCGGCCGGTCCGATACCCGGGTGTTCGGCGAGGTCGCGCAGCTCGGCGCGGAACTGGACCGGCTCGGCGGCGCGAGCCTGGGCGCGCGGACCCCGGCCCGGGTCGCGCTGCTGTTCGACTGGGACAGCTGGTGGGCGCTGGAGATCTCCGACGGCCCGTCCCGGCTGGTGCGCTACCAGCAGGTCGTGCTCGCCTACCACCGGGCGCTGTGGGACGCCGGGGCCGACGTGGACGTGCTGCCGGTGACCGCCGACCTGTGCCGCTACGACGTGGTCGTCGCGCCCGCCCTGCATATGGTCAAGGGCGACCTGGTGCGGCGGTTGGAGGCGGTGGCGGCGCGCGGCGGCTCGGTCGTGACGACGTTCCTGTCCGGGCGGGTCGACGAGGACGACAACGCGTTCCTGACCGACGTGCCCGGCCCGCTCGGGCCGCTGATGGGGGTGCGGGTCGACGAGTGGGACGCCCGCGAGGCCGACGTGGTCAACCCGGTGCTGCTGGAGTCCGACGACGACCGCCTCGAAGGTCCGTCGCGGCTGCTGTTCGAGCTGGTAATCCCGCAGGGCGCGGACGTCGTCGGCGCCTACGGGGCCGACTTCTACGCGGGCACGCCCGCCGTCACCCGCAACGCGTTCGGGGCCGGGCACGGGTGGTACGTCGGCGCCGGGCTGGAGCAGGACGGCGTGTCGTGGGTGATGCGGCAGGTGCTGGCCCGCCACGACCTGATCGGCCCATACGCCGAGGTGCCGGACCTGGAGACGGCGGTGCGGGTCGCTGCCGATGGGACGCGCCTGCTGTTCCTGCTCAACCATGCGATGGCCCCTGCCGAGGTGGCCGCCTGCGTTGCGGGCGTCGACCTGCTGACGGGTGAGCGGATCGTGCGTGGGCAGCGGCTCGCTCTCGCCGCCTGCGCCGTCATGGTGATCGCGTGCGACAGCACGACCGCCAGCCGCTGACCGGGCATCGGTTGCGCCGGGGCAGAGATGCCGAGCCGGGCGACGACGCTCACCGCGTCCGCCCGCTTCCTGACCGGGTGGCCGCGAAGATCTGTTTTTGTGGACGCCAGCTGTCCCTATAGGGGCGTCCAGCGTCCACAAAAACAGATCTTCAGCCGTGGATCGAGCGCGGGTCAGTGGATGCGGCGACCGTGGGCGTCGGGGATGCCGGATTTGCGGTAGAAGTAGGTGTTGATCTGGTCGCGCCACTCCTGGGCGCTGCGCAGCTGCTCGCCGAGGCGTTCGCGCACCCGGCCGTCCACGTCCGGGGCGACCAGCCCGGCGAGCCCCGCCCACTGCGATCGCATCCGCGCCACCCGCTCCGCACCGTCGAAGTGGGTGTCGTAGATGTGCTGGATCACCGCCTTCCCGCTGCGCAGCAGGTGGGTGTAGGGCACGTGGTGGAAGAACAGCAGCAGCTCGTCGGGGCATGAGTCCAGCGACTCGTAGCGCGCCGACCAGGGCTGCGGGTACTGGCCGGTGAAGCCGGTGCCGGTGGCGCGGGTGCGGTCGACGCCGACGCCGTCGCGGTCGGCGAAGTGGTAGGTGCCCCACGGGGTGTACTCGTAGCCGTCGACGTCGGGGCCGTAGTGGCTGCCGGGCCGGACCATGAACCCGACGCCCAGCGGCGCGGTGTACGACTCGTAGACGTGCCACGAGTCGTCCATGACCTCGTGCAGGGTCCGCCGCAGCAGCTCGGGGTCGGCGGTCGCCGACGGCGTGAAGGTCAGGCCGATCCACTCGTCGAGGACAGCGGCCGGGTCCAGGCGCGGGTTCCAGGCCAGGCGGCCGAAGGCGTACAGGTTGGCCTGAGCGAGGGGGTGCCCGGTCCAGAACGGGTCGTCGCCCACGTTGGACACGGCGACCAGCCCGCCGGGCAGCCCCGTCGGGCCGTTGTCGGCGCCCAGCCCGGCCGCGACCTGGGCCACGGTCCGCCCCCGGCCCCACGGCTCGAACGCCAGCACCTCGCTCCACAGCGGGCCCAGGTAGCAAACGTGCCGCTGCTGGCCGGTGTACTCCTGCGTCACCTGCAGTTCCACTGCCAGCCGGGTGCCGGGCATCGCGGCGATCACCGGCGACACCGGCTCACGGGTCTGGAAGTCGATCGGGCCGTACTTGACCTGGAGGATCACGTTGCCGGCGAACTGCCCGTCGAGCGGGGCGAAGTGGTCGTACGCCGCGCGGGCCCGGTCGGTGCCGCGGTCGCGCCAGTCCTGGCGGTGGTCGTAGACGAACGCGCGCCAGTGCACGACGCCGCCGAACGGCTCCAGCGCGACGGCGAGGGTGTTCGCGCCGTCGGCGTGGGTGCGCCCGTAGCCGAACGGGCCGGGCTGCCCCTCGGAGTCGGCCTTCACCACGTACCCGCCGAAGTCGGGGATCGCCGCGTACACCTGCTGGGTCGTGGCCGCCCACCACGCCCGCACGTCGGAGTGCAGCGGGTCGGCGGTGGGCAGGCCGCCCAGCGCGACGGGGGAGTTGAAGTTCACCGAGAGATGGGTCCGGATGCCGTAGGGGCGCAGCACGTCCGCGAGCGCCGCGACGTCGCCGAGGCGGTCGGTCAGCAGGTGCGCCTCGGTGGCGTGCACGTTGACGTTGTTGACGGTGACCGCGTTGACGCCGGTCGAGGCCAGCAGCCGGGCGTAGGCACGGACCCGGCCGAGGTCCGGGGTCAGCCCGCCGTCCCGCCAGAAGATCGAGCCGCCGGAGTAGCCGCGTTCGACCTGGCCCATCACCGGATGGGTGTCGATGTTGTCCCAGTGGTTCAGCATCCGGCTCGCCGTCACGGGGTGGTGCAGCTCCAGCGGCAGCGTCGCGCCGAACGCCGCCTCGCCGAGCCGGACCACCTGGAACAGGCCGTAGAGCAGCCCCGCCGGTTCGCCGGCCAGGACCACGGTGACGCCGTCGCGCCGTGCCAGCGCGAAGCCCTCCGGGCCGAGCGTGCCCCGCCCGGCCCGGTAGTCCAGCTCGGCCAGCACCGTCGCCGCCGTATCCGGCAGGCCGTCCGCGGCTGTCAACGCCAGCACCAGGTCGAACCGGCCGTCACCGCCGATGCCGCCGTCCGGACCGCCGTCACCGCCCGTGCCGCCGGCGCTGCCCGCGCTGCCCGCGCTGCCCGCGCCGCCCGCGTCGTCCGGCCGAGGTTCCGCCCGTCGTGTCGGCCGGTGGTGCAGGCTGCCGCCGTGCTGTTCGGCGGCCTGGATGACCTCCTGCACGACGGTCTGCGCCAGGAACCCTTCGGCGATGATCAGGGTGCGGCGGGAGCCGAGTGCCCGGAACGCCTCGGCGGGCAGCCAGGCCGGGTGCGGTGTGGCCGTCTGGTCACCAGTCATGGACGGTGCCGTCCTTGAGCCGGTTCACCGGCAGGTACGCGGCCACGTACGGGAAACGCGCGGCGGCCCGCTCGTCGAGTTCGACCCCCAGGCCCGGCTGCTCGCCGGGGTGCAGGTAGCCGTCGACGAAGGTGAACGACTGCCGGAACACCTCGTCGGTCAGCCGGCTGTGCTGCATGTACTCCTGGATGCCGAAGTTGTGGATGGCCAGGTCCAGGTGCAGCGCGGCGGCCATGCCGACCGGCGAGATGTCGGTCGGCCCGTGGATGCCGGACTTGATCTGGTACTGCGCGGCGAAGTCGAGCAGCTTGCGCATGGCGGTGATGCCGCCGGTGTGCGTGACGGCCGAGCGCACGTAGTCGATGAGCTGCTCGCGGATGAGGGTCTGGTAGTCCCAGACGGTGTTGAAGACCTCGCCGATGGCCAGTGGCGTGGTGGTGTGCTGCCGGACCAGCCGCAGCGCCTCCTGATTCTCGGCCGGGGTGCAGTCCTCCAGCCAGAACAGGTCGTATGGCTCGAGGTCCCGGCCGAGCCGGGCGGCCTGGATGGGGGTCATCCGGTGGTGGCCGTCGTGCAGCAGCGGCAGCTCGGGCCCGAACTCGTTGCGCACCGCCTCGAACACGCCGGGCAGGTGGCGCAGGTAGGCGCGGGTGTCCCAGTCCTCCTCGACCGGCAGCGGGGTGCGCTGGGCGGGTTCGTAGTCGTAGCGCTCGCCCTCGGTCTGCGCGGCGACGCCGTAGACCGCGTCGATGCCGGGCACGGAGGTCTGGATGCGGATGGACCGGAAGCCGAGCGCGAGGTGTTCGCGTACGGAGTCGAACAGCTCGGGCAGGTCGCGGCCGGAGGCGTGCCCGTACGCCATGATCCCGTTGCGGGACGCGCCGCCGAGCAGCTGGTAGAGCGGCATCCCGGCGGCTTTGGCCTTGATGTCCCACAGGGCCACGTCGACGGCGGCGATGGCGGCCATGGTGACCGGGCCGCGCCGCCAGTACGCCGAGCGGTACAGGTACTGCCAGGTGTCCTCGATGCGGTGGGCGTCGCGGCCGATGAGCAGCGGCGCGACGTGGTCGGTCAGGTAGGAGGCGACGGACAGCTCGCGGCCGTTGAGCGTGCCGTCGCCCAGGCCGGTGATCCCGTCCTCCGTGGTGATCTTCAGGGTGACGAAGTTGCGGCTGGGGCTGGTGACGATGACTTCCGCGGCGACGATCTTCACAAGGCGCCCTTTCTGGACGGTGCTGGTTCGCCCCGAAATGCTAGGCCCATAAATCAGACGTAATCAAGGACAACCCATAAACTGATATGTTGTATGGGATGGACACACCCCCCGCCGCCTCCCGGCTGCATGCCCGCGTCCTCGACGAACTCGGCGTCGCGATCTGCGGCGGAAAGTTCGCGCCCGGCACCGTGCTCTACATCGACGAGCTGGTCGAACGCTGCGCCGTGTCGCGTTCGGTCGTCCGCGAGGTGCTGCGGGTGCTGGCCTCGATGGGCCTGGTGGAGGCGCGCCGCCGGGTCGGCACCCGGATCCGTCCCGCCGCCGACTGGAACGTCTTCGACCCGCAGGTGATCCGCTGGCGGCTGGCGTCGGCCGAGCGGCTGGTCCAGCTGCGCTCGCTGACCGAACTGCGGGCCGCGGTGGAGCCGCAGGCGGCGCTGCTGGCCGCCCGGCGGGCGTCGTCGGCCGAGGCCGCCGAGCTGGTCGCGCTCGCCGCGAAGCTGTGGGCGGCGGCCGAGTCCGGCGACGAGGCGGGTTTCCTGGCCGCAGACATCGAGTTCCACCGGCGGGTGCTGCTGCACTCCGGCAACGAGATGTTCGCCGGGCTGCACGAACTCGTGGCCGCATCGCTGGTGGGCCGCCATCACCACCACCTGATGCCGCAGCATCCGGACCAGCGTGCGCTGACCCTGCACGCCGACGTCGCGCAGGCGATCCAGCGCCGCGACGGCGAACGCGCCCGGACCGCGATGACCGACCTCATGCAGCAGATACACGACGAGATGAAGGACGCCCACCCGCCCACCGCCTGAGCGAAAGGAAGGGCACCTTCACATCGCTATGCGTTGTGGAAGGTGCCCTTCCTAACGGGTGTCGTCCTGCGTGGCAGGTCAGACGCCGCTGAGGGTCTGGGTCACGCCTGCGGTGAGCAGGCCGTCGTAGTACGCGCCGCCCGGGTAGTGGGTGGCGGTCGTCGTGCCGGCGACACCGTCGGCGGCCCAGGTGACGGCGAGGGTCTGCAGCGCGGTGACGTTCCGGGCCTGCGGCGTGCCCGAGGTCAGCGTGCACAGGCCGTCGGTGCTGGCGCCCTCGGCGTCGCAGTGGCAGCCGGTGGTCAGCCGTACGCCGAGGAACGGGCGGGGCACGTCGTTGGTCAGCTCGACGGTGCCGCTGGCGTCGCTGTTGGCCAGGTACGGCGGCGACGAGATCGCGTACATCGGCAGGGCGGTGGTCTTCAGGCCACCGAAGGCGTTGGCCATGCTCTGCCCGACCGGCGACTTCACCGGGTCGAGCAGCACCAGCGCCTTCACCTTGGCGAACTGGGATGCGTACGAGGTGCGCAGCTTGTTGGCGACGTAGGCGGCGACCTCGCCGCCCGCCGAGTGGCCCGAGATCACGTAGCCGGTCGGCAGGGCCAGCCCGGCGCGGCCGGCCTTGGTGCGCGCGTCGGCGAAGCTGCGGCCCAGCTTGTCGGTGCTGTCGGCGGCCTTGCCGAGCAGGTCGGCGACGTTGTCGAGGAACGCGGTGTTGTTGCCGATGTTGTTGACCGTGCAGCCGTAGAGGTTGGCCGAGGGCAGCGTGGGCGCGAAGACCACGAAGCCCGCGGCGGCGTAGTGCTCGGCCAGGTCCTGCACGTTGCCGTTGCTGCGGGAGAACCCGTGCTGCAGGTAGACCAGGCCGCGCGGGGCGCCGGCCGGGAAGTACCAGTCGGTGTCGGCCTTCATCGTGTAGAACGCGCAGCGGATGTCGACGGTGTTGCTGACCTCGACTACGCCGGGAGCGGCGGACGCGGGCGACGGTGCGGCGAGGAAGGTGGCGGCGAGGGCTAGGGCGAGCACGGCTCTGCGGAACGACATGATGCCTCCGGTTTCCCTTGGTGGAACGGCGTTTCCCTTAGGGAAGATTAAGGAGGTCGGTACCCGGGCAGGTCAAGGCCTCCGATGTGCCATATTGGACGAAGCTCGGATGCCGCTCGTACCGTCACGACGGACGCCAGGAGGTACCACCGCATGAACGGCACGACACGGCACCGCGCGGAACGCTTCGCCGAACTGCACCGCGCAGGCTGCTTCCTGCTGCCCAACGCCTGGGACGCGGGCAGCGCCCGGATGCTGGCCGCCGCGGGCTTCCCCGCCGTCGCGACCACCAGCGCGGGCATCGCGTTCTCCCTGGGCCGCCCCGACCACGACTACCACGATCCCGGACAGTCCCCGGACGACCGGGTCGGCCGCGACACGATGCTGCGCCGGGTACGCGAGATCGCCGACAGCGTCGACGTGCCGGTCAGCGCGGACCTCGAAGACGGCTTCGGCGCGGCGCCCGAGGACGTGGCGGCCACGATCACGGCCACGCTTGCGACGGGGGCCTGCGGCGGCAACATCGAGGACTTCACCGGCGACCGGGCCGAGCCGCTGTACGACCTCGCCCGCGCCGCCGACCGCATCCGGGCCGCCCGCGCCGCCGCCGACACCTGCGGCGAGCCGTTCGTCCTGGTCGGGCGCACCGACGTGCTCCTGGTCGGCGGCAGCCTCGACGAGAGCATCCGGCGGGCCAACGCCTACCTGGCCGCCGGGGCCGACTGCGCGTTCGTCCCCGGCGCGGCCGACGCCGCGACCATCGGCACACTCGTCCGCGAGCTGGCCGGCCCGCTCAACGTCGTCATGGGACTGAGCGGCAACGCGCTGTCGCTGGACGACCTGCGGGAGCTGGGCGTGCGGCGGGTCACCGTCGGCGGCAGCATCGCCCGCAGCATGTACCGGCAGCTGCAACGCGCCGCCCGGGAACTCGCCGAGCAGGGCACCTTCAGCTACGCCGACGACCAGGTCAGCCAGACCGAACTCAACGACGTCTTCCGCCACCGGGCCGGGTGACCGGGCCTGCCCGGCCGGTAGGGACCTGACAGGGCTTGCGCGGCGTTGTACGCTTCCTGCGATGACTACCTCCTCGATCAGATCGGGGGTCCCGTCCGCAAAAGGTGAGTGCTGATGCGCTCCTTGACTGCGATGAGGGACACCCGCCTTGCCCTGTGGCTGCGCGTGCGCGAGTTCGCCGTGCCGCCCTCGATGATCGAAAGTGCGACCGCCCGCCGGGCCGCCGGCGACTGGGCCGGGGCCTGCGCCGCCGCACGTGTCGACGTCGATCTGAACCTGCGTACCGTGGCCCACGCCCACGGCCGGGAGCTTGCCGCCCGGGTCCGCGCAGACCTCAAGAACCTCGCTCCTGACCTGCTGCGCTGGCACATGCCCAGGATCGCGCCGGACGGCCTGCTGCGCCCGGGGCTGACCATCTCCCTGGCCCGCTACCAAGGGGCGGGCACGGTGCATCTCGTCGCCCGGACCGCGCCCGCCTGGGCGGACGCCGGGCAGCGGATCAGCCTCGCGCTGTGGGACGGCTCCGGGTCCGGCGACGTGCCGTACCTGCATCCGCACCCCCACCCGGACCGCCGGTTCCGCCTCGACCTGCACCGCCAGCTGTGGGACGCGCGCCGGTCCGGCGACCTGGCGCACCGGGCCGGGGCAGGCCGGTGGCGGCGCACCGGCCAGCGGGCCGCCACGGACCGGTGGCCCACTCCCGGCCGGGTGTCCGAAGCCGACCAGCCCGTCCGCGACCCGTTGCCGGTCGGGGACGGGTGCGCCGTGCACCGATGGGGGCCGGAGGCGGCCCTGTTGTTGCACGCCGAAGGCCGGTCCAGCGGTGTGGTCGTGGTGCGGCTCGACAGCCGGCACCGCTTCGCGGTCGACGTCGGCGCGTCGCCGGCCGCCACGCGGATCACGGCGGTGCCGTCCCGGGACCGCGCCCGCGCGTCGCTGCTCCTGCCGGACGCCGCGACGTGGGTGCTGCCGGACCTGGAGCTGCTCGACCACGGGCTCATCGACGCCGACGGGCTGCACCCGCTCGTCGCCGCGGCGCTCGCGCCGGACCGCCCACCGCCCACGTCGCGCACCGCGGACGACATGAGCGGCACCCGGTTCGTCGACTGCCGGGGCGAGCAGCACCGGATCGGCCTCGTGGACGGGGTGCTCACCGCGCTCGACCACAGCGCGGTCGAGATCCGGCGCGAGGAGCTGCTGACCGCGCTCGGCGGCCCGGCGCTGCCCTGCCTGCGGGCCGTCGACGAGACACACCGCCACCCGGAGTGCCTCGTCGACGTCCGCGCCCGCCTCGACCACGGCGACGCCGCCGGTGCACTGGCCGCCGTCGAAGGCCTGCTCGGCCCGGACGTGCTGCTACGCAGCGGTGCGCTGCGCGACGAGCTGGCAGCGGCGGCGCAGGGCCGGATCACGCACGGGCTGTTCCGGGCCGGCCTGGCCGGGCTCGGCCGCGGACCCGCCAGCCGGGACCCCAGCAGCCTGCTGACCCGCAACACGGTCCGCACCCGGCCGCGCCACGCCTCGCGCCCCTGACAGCCCACCTCGGCGCTGCCTCCACGACACCGGCTACGGCCGTCGCTGCCCTCATGACACCGGCTCCGGCCGCCCTGGCTCTGCACGCCGGCAACTCGCCGTCTCCGCCGGCCGCCTCGCGGCCCCGCACACCCGAAGGTGATCTCACATGACTGTTACCGTCCCGTCCACCGTCGAACTCTCCCGAGCTGTGGGCGACGTCCCGCAGCTCGACGTCGCCGCCGAGCTGCTCGCGCTGCTCGGCGACACCGCCACCGAGCAGCGTGCCGACACGCAGCTGGAGGCGCTGACCCTGGCCGTGGCCGCCGACCTGCCGGTGCTGCTGTGGGGCGAGCCGGGAATCGGCAAGACCGCCGCCCTGACCCAGCTCGCCGCGTCCCTCGACCTGCCGCTGACCACGGTGATCGCCAGCGTGCACGAACCGTCGGACTTCTCCGGTCTGCCCGTCGTCGGCGACGACCCCGCCGTACAGGGCGTCCCGATGGCGCCGCCGGACTGGGCCGTACGCCTGGTGCGGGCGGGCCGCGGGCTGCTCTTCCTCGACGAGCTGTCCACCGCCCCGCCCGCCGTGCAGGCCGCGCTGCTGCGGCTCGTGCTCGAACGCCGGGTCGGGGCGCTGCGACTACCGCCCGGGATCCGGATCGTGGCCGCCGCCAACCCGCGCTCGTCGGCCGCCGACGGCTGGGAACTCAGCGCGCCGCTGGCCAACCGGTTCGTCCATCTGCAGTGGACCCACGACCACGACGTCGTGGTACGCGGCCTCGGCGGGACCTGGCCGAGGGCGTCGCTGCCCCGGCTCGACCCGGACCTGCTCGGCGATGCCGTGGCATACGCCCGCCGGGCCGTCTGCGAGCTGCTGGCCACCCGTCCCAAGCTCGTGCACCGGTTGCCCGACAGCGAGACCCGCCGGGGCGGCGCATGGCCCTCGCCCCGCAGCTGGGACATGGCGCTGCGCCTGATCGCGTTCGCCACCGCCGCGGGAACCTCCCGGGAGGTGCTGTCCATGCTGGTCCGCGGCACCGTCGGCGACGGCCCCGGGCTGGAGCTGCTGGCGAGCCTGGACCGGATGGACCTGCCGGACCCGGAGACGCTGCTGGCCGACCCCGCGTCGGCCGTCCTGCCCGACCGGGGCGACCTGCGCCAGGCGGTGCTCGACGGCGTGGTCGAGGCGGTCCGCCGGCGGCCCGACCAGTCCCGCTGGGACGCGGCCTGGGCGGTCCTGGTCCGAGCCCTGGAGACCGGGGCCCCGGACCTGGTCGTGGTGCCCGCGGCGACGCTCGCCGCGCTGCGCGACGACGACTGGACGGTCCCGGCGGAGATCGAGCGGCTCGCCGGCGCGGTGTCGCTGTCGCAGCGGGCCGACCGCGCCGCCGAACGCACCCCCGTCGGCGCCGGCCGATGACCATGGACCTGGAGAAGCTCTACGCCGCCCGGCTGCACGCCGCCCGGGTCCGGCCGTACCTGGCCACGGCGCTGTTCGCCTTGACCGTGGTGGAGTCGCGGCGGGTGCCGACGATGGCCGTGGACAGGCAATGGCGCTGCTACGTCTCGCCCGGTTTCGTGGACGCGACCCCGGTCGAGGAACTGGCCGGGGTATGGGTCCACGAGGTCTCCCACCTGCTGCGCGACCACCACGGACGCGGCGACCGGGTCGCCGCCGCACGCGGCCTGACCGGCCCGGGGGAGCGCCTGCGCATCAACATCGCCGCCGACTTCGAGATCAACGACGACGTGTACGGCGACGGGCTGGCCCGGCCCGCCGACGTCGTCGTCCCGGGCATGCTCGGGCTGTGCGCGGGCGAGCTGATGGAGGACTACCTGCGCCAGTTCCGGCTCGGCCGGCATACCCAGGGCATGGTCTGGCTCGACTGCGGCAGCGGCGCCGACGGGCTGGACCGCGAATGGGACCTGGGACCCGGCGGCGCGCACGGGCTCAGCGACCAGGAGCAGGACGCGGTCCGGTTCCGGGTGGCGCAGGGCGTCACCGGAGCCCCGGGCTGCGCCCCGAAGGGCTGGCAGCGCTGGGCCGAAGACGTGTTCCACCCGCCGCAGCCGTGGCGGGACCTGCTCGGCGCGGCGGTCCGGTCCGCGGTGACCTCCGCCGGGGCAGGCGACGACTACACCTACGGCCGGCCGTCGCGGCGGTCCGCGGGCCTGCCCGGGGTAGTCCTGCCGAGCCTGCGGCGCAGGCCGCCCCGGGTCGCCGTGGTCATCGACACGTCCGGGTCGGTCAGCGACGCCGAACTGGGCAGCGCGCTGCTGGAGGTCACCGCCATCGCCCGCGCCGTCGGCGGGCGGCGGGACCTGGTCACGGTGCTGTCCTGCGACGCGGCCGCCGGGGTCGCGTACGCGCTGTGCCGGGCGGAGGGCATACCGCTGACCGGCGGCGGGGGCACGGACCTGCGCGCCGGGTTCGCCAAGGCGCTGCGGCTCAGCCCGCGCCCGGACGTCGTCGTGGTGCTGACCGACGGGCAGACGCCCTGGCCGCAGGCACAGCCACCGTGCCGCACGGTGGTGGGACTGTTCCCCCGGCCGAGCAGGTACGACGAGGACGACGAAGGGTACGTCCCGGATACGCCGCCGGACTGGGCGCGGGTGGTCACCATCGGCTGAGCGCGGCAGACAAATGGTCTCCCGACCCTAGTCTTCCACGCCCTCGTAGAACACCACGAGAGCGAGGACGTAAAGAGCGACGGTCAGCACGAGCGAGATCCACGCCAGCGGACTCGTCACGTGCAACAGGGCGAAGATTCGCACGTAGGCGTACACGTAGAAAGCGAGCGGCAATGCGATGAACACCAGGATCTCGGTGATCCACGCTGCTTCCAGCACCTTCTTCATCCGGCCGCTCCGGGCGATCGCGTCGGGCTCGGAGGTGACGAAGAAGAGGTTCGGCACCAGCAGCGTGTCCAGATCCGAGCGGTACAGCCCGGGAAACGCGTGTTCGTTCAACGAGAAGTAGGTCTTGTTCACCACGGAGCGCTGGACGTTGAGGATGGCCGCCCGGGCGAAGAGTCCGACCATGACGACGGGGATGAGCGCGGTGAGGAAGTGGAGATTCCCCAACTTCACACCGCCGACGCTCACCTCCTGGACTCCTTGCACATCGATGAGGACGAAAAGGGCGGCCAGCAGGAACATGAACCCCAGAGCCTTGTTGAGCTGACCGACGATCGAACGCTGCTCGGCCAGGAGCAGGTTCAGGTACTCGCGGACGAGTTCCGGGCTGGTCTTCTCGTCGTCGAGGAACTGCTTGACGCGGTCGGCAATGCGACGCTCAGGGCTGCTCGGCATGTTCCTCGGGCTTTCTCTCCGCTGTGGAATCGCCGGGTGCGCCACAGTGAATCAGGGTTGCCCGGCGGTGGCTCCGGGCGCAACAGCCGGCCAGGTCTGTCGACTTCGCCGGGTGGATCGAAGCAGTCCACGCGCCAGTGCGCGACGTGGTGACTCCGTGCACGCCACATTGAGCCTTCACCTCGCACGCGAGCATCGCGGTCGTGGCCTTGAGCTGTTGTCGGCGCTCGCGATCGGGATGGTGTCCGCGCGTCTACGCTTCAGCACGTGGAGAAGTTCGTCGGCCTCGTCGATCCCGCCGCTCTCACGCTTGAGCAGGCGCGCCAGATCCGAAGATGGCGCGTGGACGAGGAGGCGAGCTGGCGAGGTGTCGCCCAGGCCGCGACGGAGCTGTGGGGTTCCGAGTTCGGTGACAACCAGCTGTACGGCGAAGATCTGTGCCGGGCAGCTGCGTTGATACTCGGCGAGGACGCGCGCCGGGAGCCATGGGACTAGCTCCGGGAGGGCCCCGATGTGACGGCGTCACGGGAGGCGGTCCGATGCGTCGGCGCGAAAGAAGGCCTGTCCGATGATCGGACAGGCCTTCTGATCTGGTGGGCGATACTGGGTTTGAACCAGTGACCTCTTCCGTGTCAAGGAAGCGCGCTCCCACTGCGCCAATCGCCCGTGCTGTCGTGCTGTACTACGAGGTGGAGACGGGATTTGAACCCGTGTACACGGCTTTGCAGGCCGTTGCCTCGCCTCTCGGCCACTCCACCGTGGTGACGCCTTGCGGCGGTTCTCCGAGCGGATGACGAGATTCGAACTCGCGACCCTCACCTTGGCAAGGTGATGCGCTACCAGCTGCGCTACATCCGCTTGTAAGGTTTGCCCGCCTTCCGGCGTGCTTGCCCAACGGTTGAGAACTTTAGCCGGTCCGCAGAGGTCTTGACAAACCGGGGTCCCCCGGCGCGTCACGCTGCGGGGCTCTTGGCCAGCCCGGTGCAGCGTGCAGCCTGGTCAAGCCTGCCCTGTACGGCCTTGAGCGCGGCTCCGGTCACCGGCTTGGGCTGTCCATTGTTCGAGACGACCCCGGGGGTGAACTGCCTGGTTTCGACCTTCCCATCCTTGATCGTCACGGTCAGCAGGCCGGTGTCGGTGCTCTTGGAGGTCGAGTACCAGAGGAAGTTGCCCAGGCCGTAGTGCACGTAGGCGCCGCCGAGGAAGCCGTCGGCGAGCAGCACGTGCGCGTGGGTCCCGATGATCAGGTCGGCTCCGGCCGCGGACAGGGCTTTGGCGATGCTCTTCTGGTCGCCGTTGGGGCAGCCCTGGCCCTCGGTGCCCCAGTGCATGAACGCGATCACCACGTCGGCCTGCTCGCGGGCGGACTTGACGGCGGCGACGGCCAGCTTCCGGTCGAACGCCATGGCGATGCCGGGGCGGGTGGCGGTGGGCTTCCACTGCTCCTTGAGCTCGTGGACCTGCGACATGCCGACGACGGCGAGCCGGACTCCCTTCACGGTGACCAGGTGGGGGGCGTACGCCTCGGTGGTGTTGTGGCCCGCGCCGACGATCGGCATCCCGGCGGCCTTGGCGGAGTCGAGGGTGTCGAGCAGGCCGACCTGGCCGTAGTCGAGGGTGTGGTTGTTGGCGATGGACACCAGGTCGATGCCGGCGGCCTGGATCGCCGCGTACGCCGTGGTCGGCGCCCGGAAGTGGAACTCCTTGGGCTGCGGGGTGCCGCGGTCGGTGACCGCGGTCTCCAGGTTGACCATGGCGAAGTCCGCGGCGCGCAGCTGCTCGGCGTACGGGCCGAAGGCGGTGTCCGGGTTCTTCAGCAGGGGCAGGGTGCGCCCGGTGAAGTGCACGTCGCCGGCGAACGCCAGGGTGATCTCAGCGGCGGGCGGGCTGCTGGGCGCGGCGCTGTCCGCGGGCGCGGGCACCGGGGGTGTGCCGCCGGGCTGCTGCCAGACGGCGGGCTCCTCGCCCGAGCAGGCCGCCAGGGCGACGGCGAGGGCCAGGGCCAGGGTGCGGCGGACGGCGCGGGGGGAGGTCACGGCACGAGGGTACGGGCAGGTGAAGGCGTTTCGCATCACCGTCTCGACCGGCTTGCCGACATCCGGGGGGATACCCGGTGGCGGGGCCGCCGGAGGACCCGCTAAAGTTCTCTCCTGTCAGGCAGCGAGCCGCAAGGCCAGCTGAGGGACGTGCGGATGTAGCGCAGCTGGTAGCGCATCACCTTGCCAAGGTGAGGGTCGCGAGTTCGAATCTCGTCATCCGCTCTCTTTCCCCGAAATCGCCGGGACCCCCACGGGTCACCGGCGATTCGCCTTTCCCGCCCCGCCCCGCCCCCGCCCCGCCACCGGCCCTCCGGCCACCGCCTCCTGGCGCAACTCTGAAGGACTTGCGGCCTCGTGGCCCCTCGGAGGGCGCGACTCTTTAAGTGTTGCGCAGGGGATGGGGCGGGTCAGGGGGTGGGGGCTTCGCCGCGGAGGTAGGGGGCGGGGATCTCGTCGGTGAGGTAGACGCCGTTGGCGCTGCGGTAGAAGGTGTGGCCGTCGGCGGCCATCGCGGCGGCGTCGACGATCAGGATCACGGGTGCGCCGTGGCGGCTGCCGACGTTGCGGGCGGTGTCGGGGTCGCCGGACAGGTGCACGTGGTGGCGGCTGCCGCGGTGCACGCCGCCGGCCATGATCGAGTCCAGGTTGCGGCGGGCGGTGCCGTGGTAGAGCCGCGCGGGCGGGGCGATCGGGGCCAGCCCGAGGTCGACCGGCACGGAGTGGCCCTGGCTGGCCCGGATGCGGTCGCCGTCGACGGCGAAGCGCTGCTTGTCGTTGTCGGCGACTACGGCGTCGAGGGTGGCGCGGCTGATGGCCTTGCCGTGGGCGCGCATCGCGGCCAGCAGGGTGTCGATCGGCACCCAGCCGTCGGGGCCGAGGGTGATGCCGATGCTGTCGGGACGGTGCCGCAGCACGTACGACAGTTGCTTGCTTATCTTCTTCAGGTCCATGTCGGGGCTCACGTTAGCGGCGCGGGGCGGATCCGTCGATCGAATACGTCGTGCCGGGACCCCTCCACGGTGCCGGTCCGCCGCGTGTACGAGGCGGAGGTGGCGATGACCTACGCCGAGTCGTTCGAGGAGTACGCGCGCTCCCGGCTGCCGATGCTGGCCCGGGTGGCGTACCTGCTCACCGGCGACCCGTACCTGGCCGACGACCTGGTGCAGCTGACGCTGCTGCGCCTGGCGTCGCGCTGGGAGCAGGTGTCCGCCGCGCGCGAGCCGGACGCGTACGTGCGCCGGATCCTCTACACCCAGCACGTGTCCTGGCGGCGGGTGCGCCGGGAGGCGCTGCCGGTCGCGGTGCTGCCGGAGCGGGCGGCGGCGGACTTCGCGGGCGAGACGGTGACCGCGCTGGCGGTGCGCGAGGCGCTGGCCCGGCTGGCGCCCCGGCAGCGGGCGGTGCTGGTGCTGCGCTACTTCGAGGATCTGAGCGAGGCGGAGACGGCCGCGGTGCTGGGCGTCGCGGTCGGCACGGTGAAGAGCCAGACCAGGGATGCGCTGGCGCGGCTCCGGAGGATCGCTCCCGAGCTGTCGGATTCCTTGGCGGAGGTGAACCGGTGAGCGAGACGTTGCGGGAAGCGCTGCGGCGGGCCGCGGAGTCCGCGCCGGTGCCGCGGCTTGACGGGCAGCTGTGGCGGCGGGGCCGCCGGCGGCGGCGGATGCGCCGGGCGGCGACGACGCTGGCCGGGTTGCTGCTGGTGGCGGGCCTGGCCACGCTGCCGGGTCTGGCGGGCGGCGGCGTGCTGCCCGGACCGGCGCAGGGTGACGTGATCGTGGGCAGCCTGGGCAAACCCTTCCCGTGGCAGCTGTCGCACGAGGCGGGGCCCAACGGCCCGGTGGTGGCGGTGTTCACCGACGACGACACGTTCTCCGCGGGGGCGGGAGTGCTGGTCGGTCAGGACGGCTCGTACCGGCTGCTGCCGATCGACCCGGGCAAGGAGCTGGGGCTGGTCTCACCGGACGGCCGCCACCTGGCCCGGGACTTCCAGCTCGTGGACCTGGTGACCGGGCGGGTCGGCGCGGTGTACGGGCGGCCGCTGGCCTGGTCGCCGGACGGGCGCCGGCTGCTGCTCTGGGTGGACCGCGCCGACGGGTTCACCCGGCAGTACGTGGACGGCGCGGAGAGCGACCCCGCGCGTCCGGACGAGATCGTGGTGTACGACCTGGACACCGACCAGTCGCTGCCGATCATGAATGTCGACACGGCCCCGCCGGTGGGGGCATTCGCGCCGGACGGCGACCGGATCGCGGTGAGCTACGGGACGGCCGACAGCGGGCTGCACCAGCTGGTGATCGTTGACGACATCACCGGCAGCCCGTCGACTTCTCACGTGCTGACCGGCGAGCAACGGCTGGCCGGCCCGGCCGCGTGGACGCCGGACGGGCGCTCCGTGGTGCTGACGGTCGCGGACGGGTGCGCCTGGTCCGCCTGCCAGGCAAGGCCGGACAGCCTGCGCGGCTGGCGGATGCAGTATGTCGACGCTGCCACGGGTGCGGTCACCGACGAGGAGGCCCGCGGCCGGGCAGGGCTGCCGCGGGCGCTGGCCGGGTGGCGGGACGGGCTTCCGGTGTTCGTCGAGGGCGGGCGCTTTTCGCCGCCGGAGCTGGTGGTGGCGCGTCCCGGCGGAGGGCGGGAGGTGCTGCTGGCCGGCCCGGCGGGTGCCGGAGAGCTGGACGTGCCGCGGGATCTGGTCGAGCACGGCACGTTCGGTGTTTACACCGCGAACCCGTTGCAGGCGCAGCCGTGGGCGTTCGTGGGCCTCGCCGCCTGCCTGGCGCCGCCGGTGGTGCTGCTGGTGGTGCTCCGGCTGCGCAGGAGGGCGCTCAGGGCGTTGCCGGGGCTACGGGTAGGGCAGGGTGCGGGGCCCGACGATCTGCGCGCCGAGGGCGGTGACGCGGTCGCGTAGGCCGCGGTCCGCGGTGGCGACGACCACGGCAGGCCGCGAAACGCTCTCCTGGCGCACCAGGTCGACGATCGCGTCGTCGCCGCTGCGGGACGCGGCGAGCACCCGCACTCCCGGTGCGTCCGCGACGCCGCGGGCCGCGCCCTCGACGACGAGCACCACGTCCAGCGGGCCGGGCAGCTGCGGCAGGCCGGTGTCGGCGATGCGCGCGACGGCGTCGCGCAGCCGGGTGGCGGCCCCCTGGCGGTCGCGCCACCAGCCGTCGGGCACGGAGCCGACGACGTTGGCGGCGTCGACGACGAGCAGCGGGCGGGGCGCGGGTGCGGTCACAGTGCCAGTTTCATACCCAGGTGCGTTCCTTCGAAGCCCAGACCCTCGTAGAAGCGGTGCGCGTCGGTGCGGGACCGGTCGGTGGTGAGCTGCACCAGGCCGCAGCCGTCGGCGCGGGCGCGGTCGATCGCCCACTGCACGAGCCGGCGGCCGGTGCCGTGGCCGCGCTGGTCGGCGCGTACCCGCACGGCCTCGATCAGGGCGCGGCGCATGCCGCGGCGGCTGAGGCCGGGGATGACGGTGAGCTGCAGCGTGCCGACGACCTCGCCGCCGCGTTCGGCGACCACGAGGAGCTGGTGCGGGTCCGCGTCGAGTGCGGCGAAAGCCTGGGCGTACGCGGGATCCGCCGGGTCGCCCTCCCGGGTCGCGCCGAGCGGGTCGTCGGCGAGCATGGCGACGATGACCGGCACGTCGGCGAGGGTGGCGCGGCGAATTTCAAGATCACTCACGGGCGCGACGGTAGCAGAATGCCGACGCTGCGCGGACCTACCGTGGCGCACGCCCTCTACGCTGGCGCGCATGGAACGTATCTCTCGTGTTTGGGCCGCTGTGGTGGCCGGTTTCCTGGCCACCGTCCTCGTGCCCGCCACCGCGTGGGCCGAGGAGTCCGGCGTCGCCGATGTGCTGCGCAAGAAGAAGGGCGTCAGCTTCGGCTTCGGCGGCATCTTCGGCCTGATCTGCTGCCTCGTCGTGATCGCGATCATCGTCGGGGCAGTGTTCCTGGTGATGCGCAGCCGCAAGAAGTAGTGCACGCGAAGACGCCGGTGGGCGCGCGCGGGGCGCGCCCACCGGCGTCTGTCGTCGCAGGTCAGGCCGGGACGGAGCTGCGGACCATCGTCAGCACGTGCTCGACCAGCGTGATCAGCACGTTCTTCACCGACATCCGGTCGCGCGCGTCGGTGAGCAGCACGGGCACGTGGCCGTCCACGTCCAGCGCCTCGCGCACCTGCTCGGCGGTGTAGCGCTGGTCGTTGTCGAAGCAGTTGACCGCGATGACGAACGGCGTGTTGCGCTGCTCGAAGTAGTCGATCGCGGCGAACGAGTCGGCCAGCCGGCGGGTGTCGGCCAGCACGACCGCGCCCAGCGCGCCGGTGGCCAGCTCGTCCCACAGGAACCAGAACCGGTTCTGCCCCGGGGTGCCGAACAGGTACAGCACCAGGCTCGGGTTGATGGTGATCCGGCCGAAGTCCATCGCCACCGTCGTGGTGGTCTTGGTGGCGACCCCGGTGGTGTCGTCGGTGCCGACGCCCGCGGTGGTCAGCACCTCCTCGGTCCGCAGTGGAGCGATCTCACTCACCGCGCCGACCAGGGTCGTCTTGCCGGCGCCGAAGCCCCCGGCGACCAGGATCTTGAGCGCCTGGGGGACCGGTGCGGTGTCAGAGCGCACGGAGTCCATGGATCACCGCCTGCAGGGTTTCGACGTTCGGGAGATGGTCAGTGGGGGGAGGATCGTATCGAGCGATCAGCCCGTCGGAAAGCAGATCACACAACAGGACCCGGACGACACCCAGGGGCAGGTCCACGCGGGAGGCCACCTCGGCCACCGCGCGGGGCTCCTGGGTCAGCGCCAGGATCGCCTGGTGCTCCGGGCTGGGGGTGTCCGCGGCCAGCGTCGCCGTGGCCACCAGGTAGGTGATCAGGTCGAAGTCGACGGTGGTGGGCCGGACCCGGCCGCCGGTGACCATGTACGGGCGCACCACGGGGCCGGCCTCGTGGTCCCACCAGGCCGGGCCTTCCTCGACACCGTCGAGCGGATCAGTGGACATCGGTGCCCGGCCGGGACGGTGTGGCCAGATGCGTGCCCACGCGGGTCGCCAGCATGGCCATCTCGTACGCGAGGATGCCCAGGTCGCTGTCCGGGTCGGCCAGCACCGCCAGGCAGGAGCCCTGCCCGGCCGTGCTCACCAGCAGGAACGCCTCCTCCATCTCGACGATGGTCTGGCGCACCTGGCCGCCCTTGAAACGCTGGCCGGTGGCGGTGGCGAGACTGGAGAACCCGGACGCGACCGCCGACAGGTGCTCGGCGTCGTCGCGGGACAGCCCGCTGGAGGCTCCCGTGAGCAGTCCGTCGACCGAGAGCACGACGGCGCAGCGGGCCTGTGGGACCCGGGCGAGCAGGTCGTCGAGCAGCCAGTCGGTCGCGGGTCGGGTCGTCGTCGGTACCACGTCAGGCACGTCCTTCCAGGGTGGAGCTGTCTTCCATACCGGCGCTGTCTTGCGGGGTCGGTGCTGTGGCGGGTGCATCCCCGTTCGCGGTGCTCTCGGTGACGGCCTTCGCGCGCCCGCGCACGGTACCCGACTGGAACGCGGACATCATCGTCCGGACCTGGTCGGCGCTGCGCTGGCGGGGGACCACGGGGGTTTCGGCGGTGCCCAGCGAGACGGTGGTCTCCTCGGTGACCGGGGCGGTCTCGGGGGCCGCCTTGCGCACCCGCTTGGGCAGCAGCGCGGTGGTCTCCTCGCCGCCGGAGCCCAGGTCGACGGTCTGCTCCTCGACCGGAGCGGCCGGTGCGGCCTCGACGGCGCGGGGGGCGCGCGGGGCGAAGATGCCCAGCGGCTCGCCCTTGTCGGTCGGGTCGGTCAGGGCCAGCTCGGTCGGGATGAGCACGACGGCCGTGATGCCGCCGTATGACGAGGAGCGCAGCCGCACGTTGATGCCCTGCCGCGCGGCCAGCCGGGCCACCACCAGCAGGCCCAGGCGGGCGCTGCTGGAGGGGTCGAACGCGGGCGGCTCGGCCAGCTTGCCGTTGGCCTCCAGCAGCTCGGCGTCGCTCATGCCCAGGCCGCGGTCCTCCACGTGCAGGGCCAGGCCGTTGCCGACCTGCTC
Organism: Catellatospora vulcania; assembly: GCF_009720385.1. Taxonomy (GTDB): domain Bacteria; phylum Actinomycetota; class Actinomycetes; order Mycobacteriales; family Micromonosporaceae; genus Catellatospora; species Catellatospora vulcania. Next base: position 840,086 of record NZ_WARX01000001.1, read on the forward strand.
GGCGAAGACGCGCACCCGGGTGTGCGGCGGGGCGAACGAGGTCGAGTTCTCCAGCAGCTCGGCCAGCAGGTGGATGATGTCGCCGACGGCCCGGCCGACGATCTTCACGTCGGGCATGCGGTCGATGGTGACCCGCTGGTAGTCCTCGATCTCGGAGGTCGCGCCGCGCACCACGTCGATGACCGGCACCGGGTGCCGCCAGCCGCGGCCCGGGGCCGCGCCGGCGAGGATGACCAGCGCCTCGGCGTGGCGGCGCATGCGGGTGGCCATGTGGTCGAGCCGGAACAGGTCCTCCAGCTCCTGCGGCTCGGTGGTGCGCCGCTCCATCCGGTCCAGCAGGGTCAGCTGGCGGTGCAGCAGCGCCTGCGAGCGGCGGGCGATGTTGAGGAAGACCTCGCTGATGCCGCGGCGCAGCACGGCCTCGTCGACGGCGGCACGCACCGCGGTGCGCTGCACGGCGCCGAAGGCGTGGCCGACCTGGCCGACCTCGTCGGTGCCGACGGCGACCAGCGGCACGTCGGTCAGCGACGGGTCGTTGACCAGTGCGCCGGGCTGGCGCAGCGCGGCGATGGCGCGGGGCAGCCGCTCGTGGGCGACCTCGAGGGCCGACACCCGCAGGCGCTCCAGGCGGCGGACCACGGAGCGGCCGGTGCGCAGCGCCAGGACCAGCGAGATCGCCGCGCACAGCAGGCCCAGCAGCGCGGCGACGATGGTCTGCGCGAAGGCCGCGATGCCCAGCTCGTTGGCCAGGTCGGAGGTGGCCGCGGCGGCCGCGCCCTCGGTGGCGTCCATCTGCGCGTAGATGGCGTCGTTCGTGCTGCGCCAGGTGGCGGCGTCGACGAGCACCTTGCCGGGGCGGGAGGTGCTGAGCGTCTCCTCCATCGCGAACAGGGTGCCGTAGGTGTCGCTGTCGAAGATCTGCCGGAAGTGCTCGCGGTGCGGCTCGGGCAGGGCGGCCAGCGCCTCGTCGTGCACCTGGCGCCGGGCGCCGACGGCGCGCAGCAGGTGGCCCTGCTCGGCGAGGGTGAGCTTGCCGTCGGCGACCGCGCCGGTGATCACGGCGTCCTCGCGGGCGAGCAGCTCACGGGCCCGGCTGATGGCGAAGATGCTGTGCGCCAGGGCGGCCAGGTCGGGGTCGGCGAGCTTGGTCATCGGCGTGAACGCCTGGTACAGCGTGTCGATGATCTCGGAGTAGCGGCGTACCACGGCCGTGGGGTCGGCGTTGCCGGCGTCGACGTCGGTGCGCAGTTCGGGCAGCTTGGCCAGCTTGGCCAGGAAGGCGTCGACCTGCGCGAGCTGGTCGGGCGGCAGGTCGTCGCGCAGCTTGCTGTCGGCCAGTCGGGTGTGGAACTGCTGCTCGCGCTCGTCGGTGGCGCGCCGCTGCTCGGCCAGCGCGGCCGAGCCGGGCTTCTCGGCGACCGAGACCCGCCGCTCCTTCTGCAGCTGCACCATCATGCGCTCGCCGTACGCGCCGAAGACCTGCTCGTAGTCGCGGGCGGCGAGTAGATTCAGCGCCCCGCCCGCGCTGACGGCCACTCCGAAGACGGAAAGGCCGGTGATGGCAACCAATGGCACCACTGCCAGGGTCATGATCTTGGCGCGAATGCTCCAGCCACGGTTTCTCACACTGACCACGTCCAAGGTACGGCTCACCGCGACGTCACCATCGTGTTCCGGGGGCCAGCCGGTGCACGAAGCGGAACCATGACACGCCACAGGTCGCTATCTGACAATGCCTCCGGGCAGTGAACCTAGTCGGCTCTGGAGTTCCTGTCCACTGCGGTGAATCTCCATTGTGGACAAGGTCACTTAAGGCGATGGAGCGCTTGCGCAGGGTGTATGGGCTTGGCTCGCCGCCGGTCGCCCGGCACACTGTCGCACGGCAGCGGCGTCATATCTGGAGGGTCATCGATGGGCGACATCGTCACCGTGGTCTCGGCGGCACTGTCCGTGCTCGGCGCGATCGTCGCCGGCGTCATGACCACCTGGTCGGCGCGCCGCAACGCGATGTTCGAGCACCGGCTGGCCGCCGAACGCCACGAGGCCAGCAAGGCCGAGCAGGCCCAGGAGGTGATCAGCCGCTACCGCGAGCCGCTGCTGCTGGCCGCGTTCAACCTCCAGTCCCGCCTGCACAACGCTGTCGGCGGCGTCTACCTGGCGGAATATCTCAACCACGAGGATGAGGACGAGCGCCGCTACGCCCGCGACTACACGGTCTACGTGCTGGCCGACTACCTCTGCTGGGTCGAGATCATCCGTCGTGACCTGCGGTTCCTCGACCTGGGCGACGAGGACAGCAACCGCACCTTCAACCGGCACCTGACGCTGGTCGGCACGGCGTTCTCGTCGCTGAAGCTGCCGGGCACCCACTTCCGGCTGTTCAAGGGCCAGCAGCGGGCCATCGGCGAGCTGATGATCGAGACCGCCAACGGCCGGGCCGACAGCATGACCTACCCGGCGTTCTGCGCCCGGCTGGACCAGAGCCTCGAGTTCCGCCGCTGGTTCCGCCGGCTGCTCGACGACGTCGCCGAGATCGTGGCCCAGGACTGGGCAGGCAACGAGCGGCTGCTGCGGGCCCAGCACGCCCTGATCGACCTCATCGACTTCCTGGATCCGGCCCGGACCCGGCTGCCGGACGACCGGGCCAAGCTCGCCGAGGCCGCACCCGCGCCGAGCCAGGCTGCCGCGCCCGTGGTGGTGTAGCCGGCGCCGGCCGTGGGATGACGCCGTGCGAACAGGTGGCGGCCGGATCGACCGGGGTGCGACCGTCGTTGTCGGACGGGGTGGCTACGGTGGCGCGCATGTCCGAACCGACCGAGCCGCCCTGGACCGCCGAACAGGTCCAGGGACTGGCCCCCGACGCGGCGTCGTTCGCCGCGGCCCGCAAGCTCGCCGGCAAGTCCGGCTGGAGCAGCACCGGCACGGGTGGCAGCCCGTCCGGGCTGTGGGGCCTGTGCCAGGGCAGCGGCAGCACGCCGTACCAGATCTGCGTCGACCTGGCCGAGCCCGCGTACCGCTGCTCGTGCCCGAGCCGCAAGTTCCCCTGCAAGCACGCGCTGGCGCTGCTGCTGCGCTGGTCGGCGGGGCAGGTCGCGGCCGAGGAGCCGCCGTTGTGGATGACCGAGTGGACCACCTCCCGCGAGGCGCGCGCCACGAAGAAGGCCGAGCAGGCCGCCGCGCCGCGCACCGAGGCGCAGGAGAAGGCCGCGCAGCGCCGGGCCGACAAACGCGCCGAGTCCGTCGCGGCGGGCATCGCCGAGCTGCGGACCTGGCTGTCCGATCAGGTCCGGCACGGCATCGCCGGGCTCGACCAGGCCGGCTACCGCCCGTTCGAGCAGGTCGCGGCACGACTCGTCGACGCGCAGGCACCCGGCCTGGCCGCGGCGGTGCGCCGCCTGGCCCCGGTGCCCAGCTCCGGCACCGGCTGGGAGCAGCGGCTGCTGGCCGAACTGTCGCTGCTGCACCTGCTGTCCGGCGCCGCGGCGAACCCTGACGCGCTGCCCGACGACCTGGCCGCGACGGTGAGCAGCCGCGTCGGCCACGCCGTGACCACCGAGCAGGTGCTGGCCGGGCCGCCGGTGCGCGACCGGTGGCAGGTCGTCGGCACCCGCGACGACACCGAGGACAAGCTGACCAGCCGCCGGGTATGGCTGCGCGGCCGCGACACCGGACGCGCCGCGCTGATCCTGTCGTTCGCGATGCCCGGCCAGGCGCTGCCCGTCGACCTTGTGCTCGGCACCGAACTCGACGCCGACCTGACCTATTACCCCGGGGCGGCCCCGCTGCGCGCCCTGGTCGCCGCGCGCCACGGCACACCCCGGGCCTGCCCGGTGCCCGGCCCGGCGCAGACCGTCGCGCAGGCCCTCGACGAGGTCAGCGCCGCGCTGGCCGGCGACCCGTGGCTGTTCCAGTGGCCGGTGCTGCTGCGCGGCGTGCTCGCCCCCGGCAGCCCCTGGCACCTGGTGGACCCCGACGGCGACGCGCTGCCCCTGGACCCGGCGCTGGGCGAGCCGTGGCGGCTGGCCGCCGTCGCGGGCGGACACGAGATCACCCTCGCGGCCGAGTGGGGCCCGGCCGGGCTGCGCCCGCTCGCCGTGTACGACGGCACGGAGGTGGCACGCGCATGAGGCCTTATTACTACGCCGCGCCCCGGACCCCTCAGCGCGCCCACCACGCCGGCCCGCCCGCCGAGCACACCGGGCAGGGCACGAGCCGCTGCCCCCAGGACACGACGCGGCCCCACGGGCCGCTGGGGGAGCCGGCATGAGCACGAGCATCTGGTCCGATCTGATGTCCAGCGCGCTCGTCGGCACCGACCGGCGCAGGCTCGTGCTGCCCGGCACGGACGGCCCACTGGCCGCGGTGCTGTCGCCGCTCGGCACGGAGCTGGACCCCGACGGGCTGCTGAGCGCGGCGGCCGCGGTGACCGTGGCCCGCCGCGCGGGGCAGGCCGCCGCCCGGCCGCAACGCCCCGAAGCCGCCCCCGCCGAAACCCTGCCATACGCGCCGGCCGCCGCGCAGCAGCGGCTCGCGGCGCTGCTGTCCGGCGGGGACGCCGAACTGGACCGGTCCACGAACCGGGAACTGGCCGGTGAATGGCTGCGGGTGGCTGCCGGACGCGGGCTGCTGGCCGGACCGGCGATCCTGGTCGCGCTGCTGGACCTGGGCAGCTCCGACTCGTCGGTACGCGCCACGGTGCGAGCCGTCGGCGGAACACGGCTCGGCTGGCTGGCCCTGCAGGGGCCCGGCCGCTGGGCGTGGGCCGTGCAGCAGGAGGAGACGGCGCAGCCGTCCGACTGGGACACCGGCCGGCTCGCCGACCGGGTCCGCTACCTCGGCGAGCTGCGCGCCCGCGACGCCGCCGCGGGGCGGGACCTGCTGCTGGCGGCGTGGCCGCAGGAGAAGGCGTCCGACCTGGCCGCGCTGCTCGCCGCGTGCGACGCCGGGCTCGGGCCCGACGACGAGCCGTGGCTGGAGAAGGCCCTCGACGACCGGCGGGCGCAGGTCCGCGAGGTAGCGGCGCGGCTGCTCGGTGCGCTGCCGGGCTCGGCGTACCGGCAGCGCATGGCCGACCGGGCGCTGGCCTGCGTGCACGTCGCGGCCCGGCGGCTGGTCGCGACGCCGCCCACCGAGTGCGACGACGCGATGCGCCGCGACGGCATCACCTCCAAAGCGCAGCAGGGCACCGGCGAGCGCACCCAATGGCTGCGCCAGATCATCGAGTACGCGCCGCTGGACTGCTGGACCGCCTACGACGAGACACCCGCCGGGCTGCTCAGCCGCAAGTTCGACGACACCTGGGGCGCGGTGTTCCGGGCCGGCCTGGTCCGCGCCGCGATCACGCAACGCGACTCGGCCTGGGCCGCTGTGCTGATCCACGACGGGCTCGGCCTGCGGGACATGAACGAGTTGCGGGAACTCGCCGCGATCATGCCCGAACCGGACCTGGCCGAGCTGATCGCGGCGCAGCTGCGCCGCAAGGTCGACGCGGCGGTGCGGCTGCTCGACGTGCTGCCGCAGCCGTGGACCCCGCCGGTCGCCGAGGCCGTGCTGGAGTGCCTGGCCGACGACGAGCGCCGCCGCTCCGGCTGGTGGCAGCTGCTGCGCCACGCCGAATGGGGCTTCGACCCGGCGTACGCGCCGCGGGCCCGCGCCCTGCACGACTCCGTTCCGATCCCGGACCAGCAACTGCTGGGCCGCTTCACCACGATGCTGCAGATCCGCCACGACATCCACCAGGAGCTTGCATGACCGCCACCATCGACGCCACGCCCACGGTGCTGCGCCCGCACGCCGAGCAGCTCTACGCCGCGGAGCTGGAGCAGCTGGCCGCGGCCGACGACCTGCCCCGCCCGCCCGGCTGGCGGATGTCCCCGCAGGCCGTGGTGACGTACCTGCTCGGCAACGGCAAGGACGTCAGCGCCAAGTACATCGGACCGCGGCGGCTGATGGAGGTGGCCGTGGCGACGCTGGCCACCGACCGGGCGCTGCTGCTGCTCGGCGTGCCCGGCACCGCCAAGACGTGGGTGTCGGAGCACCTGGCCGCGGCGATCAGCGGCGACTCGACACTGCTCGTGCAGGGCACCGCCGGCACGCCCGAGGAGGCGATGCGCTACGGCTGGAACTACGCCCGGCTGCTGGCCGAGGGCCCGACCGCCGCTGCGGTGGTGGCCAGCCCGGTGATGCGCGCGATGCGCACCGGCACGATCGCCCGCATCGAAGAGCTGACCCGGGTGCCCTCCGACGTGCAGGACACCCTGCTGACCATCCTGTCGGAGAAGACCCTGCCGGTGCCGGAGCTCGGCGAGGAGGTGCAGGCGGTCAAGGGCTTCAACGTCATCGCGACCGCCAACGACCGCGACCGGGGCGTCAACGAGCTGTCCAGCGCGCTGCGGCGGCGGTTCAACACGGTGGTGCTGCCGGTGCCGGGCACCGTCGAGGAAGAGGTCGAGATCGTCGCGCAGCGGGTCGCGTCGCTGGGCCGGGCCCTGGAACTGCCCGAGGTGCCGGACGCGATCACCGAGATCCGCCGGGTGGTGACCGTGTTCCGGGAGCTGCGCGAAGGACTGACCGCCGACGGGCGTACCAAGCTGAAGAGCCCCAGCGGCACCCTGTCCACCGCCGAGGCGATCTCGGTGATGACCAGCGGCATGGCCCTGGCCTCGCACTTCGGCGACGGCACGGTCCGGGCCGCCGACGTCGCCGCGGGCATCCGCGGCGCGGTCGTGCGCGACTCCGTCTCCGACGCCGTCGTGTGGCGGGAGTACCTGGAGACCGTGGCGCGCGAGCGCGACGGCTGGAAGGACTTCTACCGCGCGGCCCGGGAGGCGGAGTGAGCACCGACCGGGTGCACGTCTTCGGCGTACGCCACCACGGCCCGGGTTCGGCCCGTGCCCTGGTGCGGGCGCTGGACGAGCTGAAGCCCGACATCATCCTGGTGGAGGGGCCGCCCGAAGCGGACGGACTGGTGGCGCTGGCCGCCGACGAGCGGCTCGAACCGCCGGTGGCGCTGCTGGCGTATCCGACGAACGCGGCCAAGGGCGAGCATGCGCGTACCGCGTCGTTCTGGCCCTTCGCGGTCTTCTCCCCGGAGTGGCAGGCGCTGCGCTGGGCCGTCACCCACGACGTGCCGCTGCGCTTCTGCGACCTGCCCGCCGGCCACCGCTTCGCCGCCCGCGCGGTCGAACCGGCCGGTCCCCTGGACGGGACCGGCCCGGTGGACCCGACTGCCGCGCAAGCGCCGCCCACCGGCACGGAAGCCGGCACCGCTCAGGAACCGGTGGTCGGGCTCGCCGCGCCTGCCGGACCGGACGCCGGCGCCGAGCCTGACGACGGCGCGCCTGCGGGCGCGACTCCTGACAGCGCCGAGGACGAGCTGCGGGTCGACCCGATCGCGGGCCTGGCCCATGCGGCCGGGTACGACGACCCGGAGCGCTGGTGGGAGGACGTGATCGAGCACCGGCGCGATGTGCCGCCGTTCGCGGCCGTGGCCGAGGCGATGGCGGCGGTCCGCGAGGCCGCCCCGGCGATCACCGAGGACCTGGTGCGCGAGGCGCACATGCGCCAGGTCCTGCGCGCCGCCCTGAAAGAAGGACACCAGCGCATCGCCGTGGTCTGCGGCGCATGGCACGTGCCCGCGCTGACCGGCGACCTGCCGCCCGCCAAGGCAGACACGGCCCTGCTCAAGGGCCTGCCGAGCACCCCGGCGACGGTCACCTGGGTGCCGTGGACGCACGGGCGGCTCGCGTCGTGGAGCGGCTACGGCGCGGGCGTCACCGCGCCCGGCTGGTACCACCACCTGTTCACCGCCGAGGACGCCCCGGTCGAGCGCTGGCTCGTCGCCGTCGCCGGGGTGCTGCGCGACGAGGACCTGCCGGTCTCCAGCGCGCACGTGATCGAGTCGGCGCGGCTGGCCGACACCCTCGCCGTGCTGCGGGGACGGCCGCTGCCGGGCCTGGCCGAGGTCACCGAGGCGACCAGGGCGGTGCTCTGCGAGGGCGACGACACCCGCCTGGAACTCGTGCAGCGCAGGGTCGTGGTGGGGGAGCGGCTGGGCGCCGTACCCCCGGACGCCCCAGCGGTGCCGCTGGCCCGCGACCTCGACGCGACCGCCCGCCGCCTGAAACTCGCCCAGCAGGCCCTGGTCAGCGACCACGACCTCGACCTGCGCAAACCCAACGACCTGGACCGCAGCCGGCTGCTGCACCGGCTGCGCCTGCTCGGCGTCGGCTGGGGCACCCCGGTGCAGCGCAAGTCCGGCAAGGGCACCTTCTGGGAGTCCTGGCAGCTGCAATGGCACCCGGAGTACGCGGTCGACCTCGTCGCCGCCAGCGCCTACGGCACCACCGTGGAGCGGGCCGCCACCGCGAAGGTCGTCGAGACCTGCGCCGACGCCGACCTGCCGACACTGACCGGGCTGCTGGAGTCGTGCCTGCTCGCGCAGCTGCCCGACGCGCAGCCCGCGGTGCTGCGCACCCTGTCCGACCGGGCCGCGCTCGACACCGACGTCGCGCAGCTGATGGCGGCCGTCCCGGCGCTGGCCCGCTCGCTGCGCTACGGCGACGTACGCGCCACCAGCACCGACGCGCTTGCCGAGGTGCTGACGGGTCTGGTCACCCGGATCCGGCTGGGCCTGCCCGGCGCGCTCACCGGCCTCGACGACGACGCGGCCCGCGCGATGCGCGAACATCTCGACGCCACGCACGAGGCGCTGAACCTGCTCGCCGACCGGCTGCCGCTGCGGGAGGAGTGGCTGGACACGTTGCACAGGCTCGTCGACCGGTCGGACCTGCCCGGCCTGCTCGCCGGGCGGCTGCTGCGGCTGCTGCGCGACGCGGGCGCCCTCGACGCCGATGCTGCCGAGCTGCGGCTGGCCCGGGCGCTGACCGTCGGCGTGCCGCCGGTGACCGCCGCCGGGTACGTCGAAGGCTTCCTGTCCGGCGGCGGGCTGCTGCTGGTGCACGACGAGGCGCTGCTGACGCTGACCGACCGATGGCTGGCCGGGCTGGCCCCGGACGTGTTCACGGCGGTGCTGCCGCTGCTGCGGCGTACCTTCGCCGCGTTCGCGGCCCCGGAACGACGTGCGGTCGGCGAGCAGGTCCGACGCCTCGGCACCGGTGGTCCGCGACCGAAGTCTGATGTGGACGAACTCGGCGAGCTGGACCCGGCGCGGGTCGCGCGGGTGCTGCCGACGCTGGAACTGCTGCTGGCAGCGGGAAGGGGAGCACGGTGAGCGACGACGAGCGGATGCGCCGGTGGCGGCTGGTCCTCGGCGGCGAGGGCGCCGAGGGCACCGGAGTGACGCTGGCCGGGGTGGACAAGGGCATGGACGAGGCCCTGGCCGCGCTCTACCGCGACGGCGGCGGCGACGGCGGATCCGGGCGCAGCGCCGGGCTGGGCGGCTCCGCGCCGAAGGTCGCCCGCTGGCTCGGCGACATCAGGCAGTACTTCCCGTCCACGGTGGTGCAGGTGATGCAGGCCGACGCGATCGAGCGGCTCAACCTGACCCGGCTGCTGGTCGAACCGGAGATGCTGGAGGCCGTCGAACCCGACGTGCACCTGGTCGGCACGCTGCTGTCGCTGAACAAGGTGATGCCCGACAAGGCCCGCACCACCGCGCGGATGGTCGTCGCGAAGGTCGTCAAAGAGCTGGAACGTCGCGTCGCGCAGCGCACCCGGGCCGCGATCACCGGCGCGGTCAACCGGGCCGCCCGGATCAACCGCCCGCGCCACCGCGACATCGACTGGAACCGCACCATCCGCGCCAACCTCAAGCACTACCAGGCCGAACACCGCACCGTGGTGCCGGAGCGGCTGATCGGCTACGGCCGGCAGACCCGGTCCGTGCAGCGCGACGTGGTGCTGTGCGTGGACCAGTCCGGTTCGATGGCGGCGTCGGTGGTCTACTCCGGAGTCTTCGCTGCGGTGCTCGCGTCGATGAAATGCCTGCGTACGTCGCTTGTCGTGTTCGACACGGCGGTCGTCGACCTCACCGACGAGCTGCACGACCCGGTCGAGGTGCTGTTCGGCACGCAGCTGGGCGGCGGCACCGACATCAACCGGGCCATCGCGTACTGCCAGGGGCTGATCACCCGGCCCCGGGACAGCATCTTCATCCTCATCAGCGACCTGTATGAGGGCGGGGTGCGCGCCGAGATGCTGCGCCGCGTCGCCACCATGAAGGCCGCCGGGGTGCAGGTGATCGTCCTGCTCGCACTGTCCGATGAAGGACAGCCGGCGTACGACCACAGCAACGCCTCGGCACTGGCGGCGATGGGGGTTCCGTCCTTCGCGTGCACACCGGACGCATTCCCGGAGCTGATGGCGGCGGCGATCGAACGCCGGGAGCTCCAGCCGATCATCGAGAAGATGGGCCGCTGAGCCACGGATCAGCCACAACGCACGGACCCGGCCGCGCTGACCTGGGGAGGTTGACGGGCGCGGCCGGATCACACTGATCACACCGCTTGCCGGGCGTCCGGTCAAGTCCTCCGGACGTACGGGCCGCGCTGTCCGGAGCGCTCGGCCGCCACGCTCACCGGTGGTTTCGGCCCTGCGTCCGGCATGTTTCGGTGCGGTCAATGGGTGCTGACGTAGCTCCACGCCTGACTGACCACGTTGACGCCGAAGCTGTAACGCAGGGTGGTGATGAGCACCGCGGCCACGAACACCAGCCCGGCCAGGCCGATCAGCACGCGGACCAGCAGCGACTGGCGTTTGACCCACTCGGTCCAGCCGCGCACCTTGTCCTTGGTGAACTGCAGCAGGTGGCGCGCCCACACGAACTCGATCGCCCAGATCGCGAGACCGCCGATCACGATCAGCCAGCCCGGCCCCGGCAGAGGGATCAGCAGGATGCCGATCGCCACCACCACCGCCCCGAGCACCCCGATGATCACCTTGAGCGCGGCTGCCCCGGTCGGATTAGCCCGAACGGCCTGATGCGCTATCCGTGCCCGGTCCCGCCAGGTGCTGGAGCCCCGAGGAAAGTCCGGTTTGTCGCTCATCTCCACACCCTTGTCAGCCATGTCGTCAGGGTCGCGGAATCACCCGTCACCAACCCCGATGACTGGACGTTACCGGAGTGTGTCGACGGTCTTGGCCGGCATCGCACTATCAGCAATACCGGGCAAAAGCACGGCATCTTACTCCCTGTAGGTGGGTCCGTGCCCGCGTAATCCTCGATCTTCCCGCTATCGGGTGAGATCGAACGATGACGGAGCGTATAGGGGAGGGTCACCTTGAGTATGGGAGAGGCGGGGCGGTCAAGCTCCGCCGCAGTGCCGGGGGGAGTACGTCCATGAGTGCTATCCGTCCTACGACCGTCGAGGTCGAGACATCGTTGCGGCTGGTCGCGCCCGACGCGACCTCGCTTCCGGTGCGGGCGAGTCTTCGCTACGACCCGGTCGACCCGTACGCGGTGCATGTGCTCTTCCATGCCGAGTCCGCCGGCGGCGAGGCGGTGAGCTGGTCGTTCGCCCGAGAACTGCTGGTCACCGGACTCGACGAACCGGCCGGCATCGGCGACGTGCGGGTCTGGCCCTGGGCCACCCCGCGCGGAGACTTCGTCGCGCTCGCCCTGTCGTCGCCCGACGGCAACGCGCTCTTCGAGGTCCCACGAAGCGTCCTCGTACGCTTCCTGCGCCGCACCTACGTCGTGGTACCCCGCGGTCGCGAGACCGACCACCTCGACGTCGACGCGGCGGTCAACCGACTGCTCGCCGGACGATGATCAACTGCTGACCAGCGACGGTCAGCAGGATGATCACTCCCTTGAGCTAGGCGAACTCCGGCCGGACACCCGGTCAGCACTCCGACGAGGTGCTCGTGATGAGCACCTCGTCTCGTGCTGTCTGGGGTGTTTGTCCGGTGCGCCACGCCGGAGGGGTACCGAGATGCGCTGGGCGCCGGGGGTGCTGTAGAGTTCCTTTTCGTTGCGGGCGATTGGCGCAGCGGGAGCGCGCTTCCTTCACACGGAAGAGGTCACTGGTTCGATCCCAGTATCGCCCACCGATATTTGCAGGGAAGAAGCTCGCTAGCGATCAACGCTAGCGAGCTTCTTCTATTGTCGGTGGGCAATCTGCTCCACAATTGCCCCACGTCAATGACTCAAGCTCGGCTTGGTCGCGCGTGGCGTCAGGTGCTGCAACCGGGCGCGGCCGGCCCCATCACACCGGGTACTTGGCACAATGCGGTCATGGAGCATTCCCACGTAGCTCTGCCTGAGCCTGAATATCTGGCCCGCATCGGTGAGGTGGCCTTACCGCAAGTTCGATCGAGTGGACGATCCTTGGCGACCTCCACCGGCTCGCCACCGACCTGCCACCCGAACTGACGCTCGCCGCCCTGGAGCCGATGATGACCGCGGGCATTGCCACATCAGTGAGGACGGCGGCCAAGTCGCTCCCGCAGGGTGCGATGAAGGACTACCTAACCGCGGTCTACCGCGGCCTGTTCATTGTCGCTGAGATCCGCAGCGATGTTCTGCACGCCCGTCCGGCGACCCATCCGGACGGCCAGCGACTCAACCGTGCCGAAGTCGTACAACGGGCCATCACCGGCAACCGTTTCTGGATCGACGACCGATGGCTGGACGCGAAGATTGCGCGGATGAACGAGGTGATCGCAGATATCAACGCAGTCCGCCCGCCGCTGCGGTGATCTCCGAAGTCGCGACCAGATGGCTGAGCGCTGCCCGTGCCGCTTATGTTGCCAAGTGGCACAACGCGGCGGCCTGCCGCAGACGGGTCTGCGCGACCGCGCCGGGGATGCCGTGGCCGCCGGTCTCGCGGGCGGTAGGGCTCGCGGCCGGGGGCGGTCAGGCGGCCAGCCGGAGCACCGTGTCCGGTGGCTCGTGCAGCCGGTGCTTGCAGCGCTTCCTAGACGGTGCGAACTCCTCCCGCAGATTCGTCGACGCCGTCGCCGCCCTGATCTCGGGCCTCACCATCACCTGGTGAACGCCCCGAGCAGTTCATCGCGCGACCTCAGCGATTGCGCACAAGATCGTAAGTCATGGAGTGGCACTTTTTGGTAGATCAACATGCACAGCGACGAAGCCCGTCACCAAGTCCAGCAGCACGACGATGTCGGGCGTGCCCAGTAGCAGCGCTACCAGCACCGCCGCCGAGATCGGCACCGGCGTGGCAGCCGTGGTCGCCGTGGTCATGCGCGCGGCCATTCGGGTGTTCCTGGCCCACCTGGTCCCGCGCAGGCGGGCGCTGATCGGCCAGATCGCTGACCGCGAGCGGCGCGGCCGAACTGGCGTTAGACCACCGAAGTTCGGCCGCGTCGGGACAGCTCGACACCGGCCCCGGCGGCCGCGGCGATGCCCAGGTCCGGCCACCCGACCGCCGCGCATCACGATCCTTGCGCCAAAGCCTTGCCGAGCAGCGTGATCAGCAGCGTCGTCGAACCGGTCACCGCCACGACCGCGTCGCGGCGCAGTCCCTGCCACGGCGGGGGTCTGCGCCAGCTCGGGGCTGGACCGGCAGCGCTGGCGTGGGCTCAGCGGTCCTCGGCCGCGGCCCCTGTCGAGACCGGGTGCAGCATCGCCGAGGTGTTCTGCCGCGCCCCGGCCCGCTCGCGCACCAGCTCCAGCGCTCGGCCGACGTCAGCGCCACTATCAGCTCGGACCCCCGCCAGCGGCCTGGTAGGTGAGGTCATCCGGAACTCCCTGCGTGCGGCAGCGCTGAAGGGTGCCGTTCGTACATGAGTTCGACTAGCGAATCAGGCCGCGGGGCTGGTCGACGCGAGAACGGCACCTCGCCGGTTCGAGATTCCGACCGCCCGCGTTACACCCGAGGCGGCCGGGCTGGGTCGCTCAGCTGGGCCAAGCGCTTGAGGTGCGGAGCGGCGAGGTAGCCGCCGCCCGTGAGTAGCGCCGCTGCCCAGCCGAGATTGGCCCACCAGAGAACGTCACCCGTGTCGATCACGAAGAACCCGACAGTGGCCTTCGCCTCGCCCACGAGCACGGCGGCCACTGCTGTGCGCCGGTAGCGGCGTACCAGTCCGCGCAGCGTGTCGATCTGCGCTGCGGCGTCAGGTCGCGAAGCGCCAGGGCGGGGATTCCGCGGCGGTACGCTGTTCGGCGGCTTCCTGGACATGTTGTGCTCCTAGGGGTTTGTCATCTGAGAAGCAGTGCGCCAGGCTCTAGCTCAACCACGCGGCACAAACCCACGGCGGCGAGGTGACGGCAACGTCACCGAAAAAAGTTCGCCAGAGCCGTGGGCTACCTCCGAACTGCCGAGATACCAGGGAGCGTGGCTGCTTCGGGGAGCAGCACGCGCGCCAGACACGATCGAGTTGATTTGATCTACAACTCAGCATGGCGCGCGGTCACAGTGGCGAATCCCGATCAACGATCGGCCCTGATGCGGCTGGCCTGCGCAACCTCCTGGCCGCACCCGGGTACCCCCTCAGCGCAGGAAGGACAGGACCATCCACCCGCGACCGGCCGATCGCATCGCCGCACCCCATAAGCGGCTCGCGGTGGTTGCTGTCCGTGCGTGCGTCCATGTGCCGGCCGGCTCGCGATGACGGAGGACTTCGAGGTTCCCGCCGATGAAGAGGCGGTGCCCGTCTTTGTCGATTACCTCCAACTGGACGACGACCTGCAACAGGTCGAGGCGGTTGTCGGCAGCATCGACCGTGCGGCCAAACTCAGTTCGGAAGTCGAAGACCGGCTGCTTGCTGACCAACTGCTGCTACGGCGGCTGTTCGCCGCAGGTCTGCAGGGCCCCGAGTACGACGCCTTCATCGTCGAACTCACCAGATACGGGCTGGCGGTGATGACCGCGTGGGCGCTAGACGGCTCCGCGTTCGTGCGGGCCTTTAAAGTCGGCCGCCCAGTGGCCGTCGAACACCGGCCACTGGCTGGACGAACCCACCGCGACGACGCTCTGGCGATCGCAGATCTAACGGTCACCCTCGGTTTGCAACTGTTCGACAAGGTCGTGCTGCGCGAACGGACCTGGTGCCCAGATCGTGGTGCCAGCATTAAGACGTACTTCATCGGCGGTTGCCTGCTGAAACTGAGCAACGCCTGCCGGATGTGGCGGGCGGACACGCCGATGTGCGAGATCCCCACCGGGGAGGCCCTGCACGTTCCCGGGCCGCGTCAGCAGAGCGACCCCCAGAACATCGCCGTCCTCCGTGAGATGATCATGCAAGTGCTTGGTTCCGAGCCACCTCGCATCGCGAAGATGTTGGCCCTGGCGGCCGAGGGCTACACCCACCGGGAGATTGCCGAGGCACTGGGTGGCGGGATAAGTGAACGCGGCGTAGAGGGCGAGCTCTACCGGGCGAGGCGGCGTGCTCGACTGGTATTGAAGGGAGGTGACAGCGATGCAGACCATGCTCGTCTGCGTTAGTTCGCCGGCCGCGGCGAGCGCGATTTCCGCGGTTGCGGACCGTCTGAATGTGGCCCCCGCCGTCCGCACAGCGGTCACCCAGGAAGAGGCCTTGGCTTGGCTCGGCGAGCATCCCGCTGACATCGTTCTGGCCGAAGTGACGTTGGCTCGCCACCCAGACATTGCGACGTTCGTTCGGAAAGTGCTTGCGCTAGTGCCCTACGCCACAGTGATCTTCTTCGGCGAGGAGGAACCGGAGGCTGCGCGGGCGGCGATCCGCGCGGGTGCCCGTGGGGTCATCGGCGCACCCGGTGAAACGGTCGCGACGGCAGCCAAGTCGATAATCTTGTTGGTGCTGGCCAAGGCTCCTCACAGTGCCGCCGATCGACGGACGCCCGCCATGGCCGTTGCCGCCGGCTCGACTGTGGGAGCTCGGGCGACTCTAATCCCCGGCCCGCGGTCCATCCCTCCTCGGGAACCTCTAGCGCAACGAATGTCGGGCCAGGAACTTCCGGGTCACGCACCTCCCGCTGTGGACGTCCTCGATCGCGCGAGACTGCAGGAGTTCTGGCGGCTGATCGAGGCGTCCTCGCTTGGAGCGGACGGTGCCCAGCAGTTGCGTGAACTTGTCGACCCAACGCGCTCCGCACTGGTTGCCTCCCAAGCTGGGCTCCGTGAGGGCTCGGCTGCCGGGTATCTACTCGGTGAGTTCGTTCAGATGTGCCAGTCCAGCCTCTATCCGGAGCGGTCGGGATCGGTTCACATCCAGACTCTATTCGACCTGCTGCGGCAAGCTGGCCGTCAAAGTGAGGCCGCCGAGCTGCGGATGCTTGCCATCGCAGAGGGCTTCGCTGTGGAGGCAGAACCTCGTGCTCTGAGGATGAGGCCCGCGCGTTCAGTCACCCTCACCGAGCGAGAGCTGCAGGTCCTTCGGGGGATGGCTGACGGGATGAGCAACGCCGAGATCGGCGCAGCCCTCTTCGTGAGCGAGGACACGGTGAAGACGCACGTGCGCCGGCTGTTTCGCAAGCTTGGTGCTCGGGATCGGGCACATGCTGTTGCGACTGGATTCCGGGCCGGTCTGATCTTCTGATCGGCGCAGAAACCAGATTCGGTAGAGGCATTTAATCTTCCGGATCTTCCCAGTCGTCGGTAAATCAAAGGGACAGCAGCGCTGCTGGCAAGTCCCGCTCGGTAAGCGGACGCCCGCCCACCCTCGGGGCGATTGCGCTACATGTGCCTGCTGCCCAAGCCACCTTGCTATTCACTCAGGAGAAGCCCTGGGAGGCGGCGGTGATCATAGGGGCCAAACTAAAGAAGATCATCGAGATAGCTGCTGTGCAACATTGCCAGCGGATCTCGGAAGTGGATGCTCGAAGGAGGATCACTGATCAGCAGCAAGTATGGGGCGTGTAACGTCGCTGTGTTGTGACCGCCCTTACGCCATCACAATTCACCGAGTATTTGTCGAGGATGCGCGACAGGTTCGGCAGCGAGCCAGCAGGGGAGATATCGAGCACCCAGCGAACTAGCCTAGATGGCGGCTGCTCCGACGGCGGCTTGCGCGGGCGGCGCGCCATCGGAGACGCTGGGCCCTGTTAGCTCGTGAACCATCCGTCGACCTCGGCTACCTTGGCCAGCGGTGGAAGATCAGACAGTCCTGCGGAGGCTGTCTCGGCGGCGGCTCTGACGATGTCTGTCGGCCACAGTTCCGGCTCCGTGAGGATCGTCTGCGCCTCGGTGCGTGACATCTTCTTTAGCCTGATGCGGCCGGACAGCATGTTCGCTCCGAACGCTTATCTGCTCGTCGGGGTATCACCTGGCGGGATCGGCGGCGTCACGGCGGTCGATCCACAGCTGCCGGTGGAGATCCGGGTTGCGGAAGGCGACGCCGTCCGCTGGACGCCCGAGTACGTGACGGTCGAGCAACGCCAGGTGCTCGTCGTCATCGTGGACCCGCCCCGTGCCGGCGATCCGATCCACGTCCTACGTAGACAGTTCGACAAGTTCCAGGCCGGACGGTCTTCGTGCGCAACACGGGCAGGACCGACCCTGCTACCCCCGCCGATTTCGACATGCTCCAGGCGCGTCTACTGGAGCGGGTGCCGGGAGTCCCGTTGGAGCTCGTGGCGCAGTCGACCACCGTCGAGGTAGCCGCCGACCGGTCACCGCGTCAGAGCGGTGGACGGATCAGCAGAGGCGGGACGCCAGAGGAGCGCGGGCGGCTGGCGGTCTGGGGGCGGTTGGCGGTGGGCCATCCCGCCCACCGCCAACCCAAACGGTTGCCTACGCCGAACCTGGTCCCGCCTGCATCTCGTTGACGGGTGGTGACCGGCGTGTCAGCCCTCTTATCGCAGTGTCAGCAGTACGGCCAACTGTTGGTCCAGCGATGTGAGGCCAAGTAAACCCCGTCGCTGATGCCCGAGATGAACGACATCTTGCTGCCTTGGGCAATGCAATCCCAAATAGCGTTGGAGGGGTAGTTGGTGTTCTTGTACAGCATCACTCCCAAAAAGGAGGTGCTCTGCCCGCGGTTGTAGATGGACTTAACCTTGTTGTACCCCGACCACGAACAGGTAACCGGAGCGTTCATCCAGTCGTTGTCCGCGTTCGCCCAGTTGCAACGGGAGCCCGTGCCGTCATACCCGCTCCAGACGCAGAGATCGCCGACAGGGCAGTCCCAGGCCGCTAGGGCCGTAGTGCGGGCGGTCGTAGCGTTGGCGGCCGCTGAGGTTCCGGTCAAGAGCAGAATCACCGCTGACAGAATGACCGCAATCCGACGGGAAGTGTTTCCTGTACTCAAAGTTTTCCTCCTGATTGATAGGGGCGCTGCGACCCGGGGTGGACGTCGCTGTCCGGTGTCTTTCTGATGTGCCCGTGGCCGAGGTAGTGCATCAGCTCGACCACGAGCGATGCCTCCAAAGCGCGTTGGCCGGTGATCGTCGTCAACGCGCTGGAGCCACCGAGCTGATTGGCGGCCAGGATCGACCGCCGAACCGGGCACGCCGGTGTTCGCGCTACGGTGCGGTGACCGCGTCGGCGACGGCGGAGATATGAGCCGTAGCGCGGCGAGCCGGCTCACCGACGTGCTCTGCGACGCGGGGCCGCTGCCTGGAACGGGGCGCAAGCGGGCCAGTCAGTCGCGATACGCAGCCAGGCCGGCCGGGCTGACTGCGTATCTACGGGCTGCCGGTCTAGGCATCCGACCTCAACCCCTCACGGGATGTCGATGGATTGCTTCAGGCGCCAGGAGAAGAGAACGGTGCCGCGACGGTCAGCAGAGCTTCGTGGATCCGTACCCAGAGAGGTGATAGTCGGAGACCCAGCCGAAGTATCCGCCGTAATGGACAGCCGTCCAGGTGGCGACGCCGTTGACCGAGTCGCCGTACCGGAAGCAGTTCATGGGAAGCCAGGCACCCCATGGCGGTCGGACGAGGATGCTGCAATTGTGACCGGGTCCGGTCCGCATCGCAGGGCCGGTGTAGCCGCTGACCGCGTTGATAACCTGCGACGACGCTGCGTCGTAGTCGGGCGCGGGCGGCCCGCATGTCACTGACGCAGACGCAGGTGAGGCGGTGGCGACCAAACCGCCGACGATGGCCAGCAGGACAGCCGCGAGCCCGACTCCGATCCTTTGCGGGACTTTACGCATGAGAGCTCCTAAGT
This sequence comes from Catellatospora vulcania, assembly GCF_009720385.1. Taxonomy (GTDB): domain Bacteria; phylum Actinomycetota; class Actinomycetes; order Mycobacteriales; family Micromonosporaceae; genus Catellatospora; species Catellatospora vulcania. Next base: position 859,099 of record NZ_WARX01000001.1, read on the forward strand.
TGGATGGATATCGTCTTCGGGGTGAAGGTGGCTACGCCGACGACTGCGGCGAGCACGACGAGGGTGGATCGATCAGCGGTAGACGTTTCGAGACCTCCTTTTTCGGGCTGGCCGAGGCCTTGGCACTGGCCCTGCGTCGGTCGATCGGTTCCGTGGTGGCCGGGTCGCCGAGTCGGCGGGCTCGGGGTCGAAGCGGCCGGCGCGGGTCGTGGATCCGTTGCCTCTGTGGCCCGAGTCAACCGGGGCTACGCATCGTCAGGGTCGGGTGCCGACCGATTCCGGATTGATGTCAGCGGATGTCCTGGTCGCGGTCATGTCCGGGGGACCGGAAGCCGGACGCCGCCGGACGCTTCCGTACTCGCCAACAGGTTCGAAGGCCGGCTGCACGCCGACGGCGGACCAGGCGGCTTCACCGACGCCGCCGGCACCGGCACCGGCACCGGCACCGGCCTGTGCGTGCCCCACCGCAGACAGAAAGGCTAGAGCCCGACCGAGTCGACCGCGAGTACAACCGCGCCGTCGCCGCCCGCCGCGCCGGCATCGAGCGCGTTTTCGGGCACCTCAGGAACTGGCGGCTGCTGGCCACCGGCCACCGCCGCCTGCTCGACCGGTTCCCGATGTACCTCGACGCCATCACGAGCTCGACATCTGACGAACCTCACGATCGTCGATTGAACAGCACGCTGAACCTCCATCTTCCCGACCGGCGAAGAGGATCATGGCCTACGGGAATCGTCCGGTTGTTCTAAGGTGGCCTGGTGCCTTCACCTCGTGTGACGACTGTCCTGTTCGATTTCGCCTGGACGCTGTTCGCCAGCGACCCGGTCTGCTGGGTCGGCAACGCGGCGACCAAGATCGGGCGGACGGTCGCACCTGGTGAGGCGCAGCGCATCGCCGACGACTTCGCCGAGTTGTTACGGTCGACCGCTACAGATCCTGAGCACATCGCGCGGGACCTCGACCCTCAGGTCTGGGATCAGGCGATTCTGGCCGTGCTGCAGCAGATTCCCGGGGTGAGCGCGGCATTTGCGCGCGCGCTGCATGAGACGCGCGCCGAAGCGGTCGAGCCGTACGCGGATACGTTGCCCACCCTCGCCGCGCTGCATGCCGCCGGCATCCGCCTCGGCGTGGTGAGCAACGTGGGCTGGGACATCCGTAAATGCTTCGTCCGGCACGGGCTTGACCACTACATCGACGCCTTCGTGCTCTCCTACGAGGTCGGCTTCGTCAAACCCGACGTGCGGATCTGGCGCACCGCCCTCGACGCCTTGGCGGCACAGCCGGACCGGACGCTGATGGTCGGAGATCATCCCGGCGGCGACGGTGGTTCCGTGACGGCCGGGATTCCGGCCCTTGTGCTGCCTATGGTGAGTTCGCCTGCCCAAAACCGTGGTTTCGATCACGTGCTGTGGTTGGCCGGGATCTGAACCTGCGGCAAGGGGACCGTCAGCACCGTGCGGTACGGGCCGACGGCACGGCGGCGCGCTGGCCGAGAAGCATGCCGTCGAAGATTCTCGATACCACCCATGGCGAAAAGCGACGATTACGGCGTCCGCTGCGGCGGTGGCGGGATCGATCGTGAGACTGCGGACGTCGTGGTAGCGGATCGTGAGGTCTTCCGCGTGGTTCCAGCAGTTGTGCCCGAGGCGTAGCTCGGCCCACCCGATTCCGTTGCTGCCGCCGACGGTCAGCGCCGAGGACTTGAAGTCCTTGACGCAGCGCCGACTGGAGAAGTCGTGGTGTCGGGGTTCGGTTGCGAAGGCGCCCCCGCCGGGCGTCACTCGTCCGACAGGCAGGCGCGGGCCACGTCACACAGCTGAACGACCCGGTCACGGCAATGCCGTGAATGGGCCTGCCCAGGGCAAGGAGCGGCGCTCGGCCTTATCTCATGCCCTCTGGTCGTTGTCCGGTCGCATGAATCAGCCTGAAGTCGCGGGCAACCTTGCATGCCCTTCGACCGTGGTAGGACCGTGACGAACCGAATCAAGGCACCGCATGGTGCCGACGCGGCGTACACGGCGTTCGTCGAGGCCGCCTGGCAGCGCCAACTGCGATTTGCTCTGCTCCTGACCGGCGATCGGTGGCAGGCGGAGGAGCTGCTCCAGGACAGCCTCGTGCGGATCTACGAGCGGTGGCGCCGGTTGTCGAGTGCCGATGACCTCCAGGCATACCTGCGCAAGGTGCTCGTGAACAACCACACTTCGATCTGGCGGCGGCGACGGCGCGAAAGCCTGGTCGCCGACGTGCCCGAGCGGTCTGCGCCGGACAGGGCGGTGAGCGCCGACGCGCTCGTGCTACGTGACGCCCTGCGGGCGCTGCCGCCGCGCCAGCGCGCGGTGGTGGTGCTGCGTCATTACGAGGACCTGCCCGAACGGGAGGTCGCGGCGGTGCTCGGCTGCAGCCTGGGCACCGTCAAGAGCCAGCACTCCAAGGCCCTGGCCAAGCTTCGTCATCTCGTCGGCGAAGTCGGCGAGAACCACCTGGTACACGGAAGAAGCAGGTGAAACACGTGAACTATTTCGACAGGCAGCTGACCGAGGGGCTGCACGAGCTGGCCGCCGCCGAGCCGGTCTCCGCCCCGCCGACCCGGCAGCTGCTCGACCGCGGCCGGCGGGCACGCCAGCGCCGGGCCGCTTCGCTGGCCGGGACCTCGTTCGCGGTCGTGGCGCTCGGCGCGGTCGCCGCGGTCGTGATCGCCGGGACGCCGTCCACCGCACCCGGCGGCCCGGTGCGGCCGGACGCTGCGGCGACGTCGGCCACCGTGACCGACCCGCGGCTGGAGCTGGTCGCCGCCATCGCCAACAGCCAGCAGATCAGCTTCCGGCTGAAGACGACGACGACCGACCAGAAGGGCGACGGGAAGACGACGGTCCCGGCGTACACGATGGTCACCGAGACGGCGTTCGACCCGGCCACCGCCACCGGATACGTCCGGACTGTGGACGGCCGCGAGTACCGCCTGGTCAATGGGGTGCTCTACATGACCGACGGCGGACAGTGGTTGCGCGATCCCGGCACCTACACGTCACTGAACATGGACGAGGACAAGCTGCGCGGCGCGTTCGTCGAGTCCGCCGACTCGCAGCAGCTGTTCTCGGCGCTGAGCAGCGGCGGCAAGGTCGACAAGACCGGCGCGGACACCTACCACTTCGCTGTGACGAGCAGCAAGCACGAGGGAACCGTCACCTTCACCGGCGACATCGTCGTCGGCGCGGACAAGCGGATCGCGAAGGTGGCCTACGCCTGGCTGCTGGACTACGGCCAGGGCGGCTTCAAGAAGTCCAACGTCGTCCTGGAGTACTCCGGCTACGGCGAGCCGGTGGCCGTCGAAGCGCCGCCGAACCCGGTCCCGGCCTCGGCTGGCTGACCTCCACTCGGATAGTCACTGCACCCCCATTCACGACAGCAGAGGCTGCCCCCGACCCGTCGGGTCGCGGGCAGCCTCTGTTCTGCCACGGGCAAGGAGATACTCACATGCGTAGAGTCACATGGCGGCCTGCCGCAGCGGCCGCGGCTGCTGCCGCGCTGGTCGCCGGTCTACTGACCGGCATCGGTACCCCGATCGCGACGGCCGCGCCGGCGGCCGCCCCGCCCGACGCCGCCGGAGTCACCCTGGTGACCGGCGACAACGTCACGGTCTCGGCCGACGGCCAGGTCGCTGTCGAGCCGGGGCCGGGCCGGGCGGGCATGACGTTCCAGGTCACGACGGCGTCCGGCCGGGTGCGGGTGATCCCGGCCGATGCGGGAGCGCTGCTCGCCGCAGGCAGGCTCGACGTCCGGCTCTTCGACGTCACGGGGTTGCTCGACGGCGGGTATGCCCGCCGCGACGGCCTTCCCCTGATCGTCACCGGCGACGGCTCCGGCACCCGGACAGTCGGCACGGCGACCGCCCGGCGGGGTGTCACCGGCATCGCCGGCCTGACGGGAGTACGCGATCTGTCTGCGATCGGCGGGGTCGCGGTCCGGCAGGCGCGGGCCACGGCCGCCGATGCGTGGCGCGGGCTGACGGGGTCGCCGGGCGGCGCCCGGCTGCGGGCCGGTGTCGGCAGGATCTGGCTGGACGGCGTACGCCGGCCGGCGCTGGACACCAGCGTCGTCCAGATCGGCGCGCCCACCGCCTGGGCGGCCGGCTTCACCGGGACGGGTGCGAGCGTCGCCGTCCTCGACACGGGCATCGACACGGCCCATGCTGATCTCGCCGGGCAGGTTGCCGGACGCCGGGACTTCACCGGCAGCGGCGAGTCCGAGCTGGACCTGAGTGGGCACGGCACGCATGTCGCGGCGACGATCGCCGGGACCGGTATGGCGTCGGGCGGCACGTACCGGGGCGTCGCACCGGGTGCGAAGCTGCTCGACGCCAAGGTGTGCGACCGTTACGACTGCTTCGACTCGGCCATCATCGCCGGGATGACCTGGGCCGCCGAGCAGGGGGCGAAGATCGCCAACCTCAGTGTCAGCGCACCCGACAGCCCAGGACTGGATCCGGTGGAGCAGGCGGTGCAGGACCTCAGCGCGAGCCACGGCATGCTGTTCGTCGTGGCCGCGGGTAACGCCGACGGCCCGACCGAAGGCGCGGTGGGCTCGCCGGGCACGGTCCCCGCTGCGCTGACCGTCGGAGCGGTGGACGGCGCCGACGCGGTCGCGCCGTTCTCCCGGCGGGGACCAGGCCCGGACGGCGTGCTGAAGCCGGAGATCACCGCCCCCGGGGTCGCGATCACCGCAGCCCGCAGCACGACCGCCCTCGACGTGCCCGGCGCGCTGGGCGACGCGTACACGGAGCTGTCCGGAACCTCGATGGCCACGCCGCACGTCGCCGGCGTTGCGGCGCTGCTGAACCAGCGGCACCCGGGCTGGACGGGCCAGCAGTTGAAGGCGGCGCTGATGGCCGCTGCCCAGCCGCGCGCCGACCAGGCCGTGTACACCCAGGGCGCGGGCCGGGTCGACGCCGCACGCACCGTCGCGCAGACCGTCACGAGCACCACGGCCGGCATCTCGTTCGGCGCACTCAGGTGGCCGCACACCGACGACCAGGTCACCCACCGGCAGGCGGTCTTCCGCAACACCGCCGCCACGCCGGTCACCCTCGACCTGCGGCTGAACGTGACCGGGCCGGACGGCGCGGCCGTCCCGGCGGGAATGTTCACGGTGACCCCTGCGCAGCTGACCGTCCCCGCAGGCGGTGAAGCGACCGCGACCGTCACGGCCGACCCCCGGATCGGGCCGGACGGTCTGGTCGGCGGCTGGCTGACCGCGACCGCGGGCGGAATCGTCGTGGGCGTGCCCGTCGCCGTCGACAAGGAGGTGGAAAGCTACGACGTCACCCTGCTCCACACCGATCGGGCCGGGCGGACGCCGTCGTTCTTCCTCACCCAACTGGCCCGGCGCGACAGCGACCGGCCGCCGCTGGACCTGTGGGGGCCGGACCCGGACGGCACCGTGACCCTGCGGGTGCCGAAGGCGCACTACTCGCTGAACAGCTTCCTCCACGTCTACCCCGACGCGCCGCCGGTGACGAAGGGCGCCTCCGCCACCGCCGCCGCGGAGGATCGCTACGACGTCATGCTCGGCCAACCTGATCTGCTGATCGACCGGGCGATGACCATCCGCCTCGACGGCACGCGGGGACTGCCGCTGTCGGTCACCGTGCCGCGCACGTCGGCCCGGCAGTACTACGCCGTCCTGGCCGCATACACCGGACGTCCACACGGGACCGCCGGCGGCGCGCTCGTCGGCGGCGACTTCAGTAGCATCTACGCCGCCCAGCTCACCCCGGCGCCGCTTGATCCGGACTACGTCTCGATCGTGTCAGGTCAGTGGGCTCGCGCGGACACCTCCGGAAGCCTCTGGGCCAGCCCCTACGTCTACGCGCTCTCGTTCCCCGAGCGAGGCCGGATGGTGACCGGCTACCAGCGCGCCGTCACCGACGACCAGCTGGCGTCCGTGCGGGCCGACTTCGCGCATACGACTGCGGACACGAGAGGAGCCAAGCGCATCCGGGGCGGGCTGAGCGACTACAGCGTCGGCAACTTCGGCCCGTTCCTCAGCTTCCCGCTGCCGTTCACCCGCACCGAGTACTACACCGCAGACCCGCTCGTCACCTTCGCCGGCGACTTCGCCGAGATCGACGCCATCACCGACGAGAGGATCAGCGGCGTGTTCGGCGAACACAGGGCCTACCGTGCCGATCGGAGCTATCTCGAGCGATGGAACCGCGCCGTCTTCGCACCCAGCCTCGGCAACGGTGTCCTGGCGGGCGTCACCCGCACCGGCGACACGCTCACGATGGACCTTGGGCTGCACGGCGACGGCGCCGGGCGGCCCGGTCGGTCGCAGACCGACTCGGTCTCCGGGACGCTGCACCGCGACGGCGTCAAGCTCGCCGACCTCGACGGCGCCGAGTACGCCGAGATCGCTCTGCCGGCGCAGGACGGCCGCTACCGGCTGGAGCTGCGTGCCGAGCGCGGCGCCCGGTTCGCGCTCACCACACGTACACAGGTCGCGTGGACCTTCCGGTCCGGGCACGTCTCCGGCGCCGCGCTGCCGCTGCCGCTGTCGGCGATCCGCTGGACCCCAGCCCTCGACCGGTTCGGCAGCGCGCCCGCCGGCCGGCTATCCGCCGTCCCGGTCACGGTGCTGCCCCAGGCCGGTTCCACAGCCGGAGCCGTCACGTCACTGTCCGTGCAGGCGTCGTTCGACGACGGCACGACGTGGCAGAACGTCTCGGTCAAAGACGGCTGCGCATTGGTGCGCCATCCATCCGGCAGTGGTTTCGTGTCGCTGCGAGCGCAGGCCGCCACGGCCGACGGCTCAACAGTCGAGGTGACCGTGATCCGGGCATACCGGTACGCCTGACCGCTAGGGTGCCGGGCCTGCAGCCCGGCACCCTCACCAGGTCCAGCCGACCTCGACAGCCGACTGGGTTCGACCCGGACGTGGGCGAGTTCGCGCTGCCTGTCGAACTCAGGTGGGGGCGGGCGAAGTAGACCTTGACGTCGGCGGCGACCGACAGGGCGGCGTGTTCGGCCCTCTCGGTGTGGCAGTTGAGCCGGACTCATCGGCCACAACTGCTGGTTCGTGTCCGGGGAGCTCACGGGATTTCCGGCACGTACGGGCGAGTCGTGGGGGGGGGGGGGGGGGGGCCGCCCCCCCCCCCCCCCCCGCCGCGCCAAGCACCACCACCCACCCCCCCCCGCCCCGGTGTTGTCCGGCCCGTCGGGGCGTGCGGGGGGGGCCCGGCGACCCGCCCGCCCCCCACGACTCACGGGCCGTCTACGTCAGCAGAGGCCGCCCGTGCAACCGCCCACCGGCACCGGTTCGCCGGTCATCGGGTTGGGCAGGTCGGGCCGCGACTCCGGCTTCGCCCGTGCCGCGTTGCCTGGCTCGATCAGCGCGAACAGGTCGTCGGCGTTCGGGTCGACCAGGATCAGCGCCCCCAGGTCGGGCAGGTCCGGCTCCTCCGAGCCCGGCCGCTGCCAGCCCTCCAGCACGGTGACCGCCGCGCCGCGTACCCGCAGCGTGCCTTTGACCACCTCTTCGGTGAGGACCGGCGGCCCGTAGTCGGGGTCGTACATGCCGCCCTCGGCGGTGCCGCTGCCCGTCTGGGTGCAGTTCTCGGCGTTGGCGTCGCAGCGGTAGGTGACCGTGCTGCTGGTGTTCTTTCCGCCCGGGACGTAACTCGACTCGGTATGGCTCACCGACGTGTCCATGACTTCGCCGTTGGCGTTCCGGTTGTACCGCGTGGTGTCGGTCTGGCTCTCGGTGTGCCCGTCCTTGAAGTGGAGCGTGACCGTCGTGGACTCCTTCAGGATGTTGCCGTCCGCGTCTTTCGTCGTCTCGTGCTCCTCGTCGACCCGCACGTCACCTTCCCAGTGGCTGTCGGAGGTGGTCGTCACGGTCGGTCCCGCGGACCCGCCGGGGTTGGTGTACTCGACGGTGGTCGTGCCGTTCTTGTCGGTCGTGGTGTGGGTCTCCGAGCCGTCGCCGTACGTGGTGATGTCGCCGCTGCCGTAGCCGCCCCAGTCCTTGACGCTGTCCACCACTCCGCCGCGCTCGGCCCCGTAGGTCGCACTGCCGTCCACGGCGAGCAGCGAGGTCTGCACACGGCCGGGCTTGACCGCGGCCAGTTTCAGGCCGCCGCTGCTGGTGCCGCCGTTGGTGCCGGGCAGGTCGAGGCCGAGGCTGAACGGGTCCTTCGTCGGGTCGAGGCCGAACTTCTTCATCAGGTCCCCGGTGACACCGAACCTGCCCACGGCGTCGGCGCGGCTCGGGATCGGGAACGCGCCCAGCCAGTCGTGGGCCACCTCCTGACGTTGCCGGACCAGCTCGGTGGGCAGCAGGAGGAACGCTCCGGCGCCCGCTTCGAACGAGGGCAGGGCGCGGTCGACGGCCAGGTCGACGAGTCTTTGCAGCAGCGGGCGGCTGGTCTTGTCGTTCGGGTCGGTGCCGGCGGCCAGTTCGTCGGCGTCGCAGTAGCCGTCGCCGTCGGAGTCGACCACGAACCAGGCCGCGTAGCAGGCGGTCGTGTCGCAGACGACAAGGTCGCGCGTGGGGCGGCGGGGCGGGTCCTCGGCGGCGGCAGCGGGCGCCGCCGCGACTGCCAGCGCCAGCGCGGCGGCAGCGGCGAGCGCTCTCCGGGCCGGCGCATAGGCGCCGCCACGATTCACGGAGGGGTTTGTCATGCGGCGAATGCTGGCAGCACCGTCGGTGTCCGTACGCTGTCTGTCTGTTCCGTGACACCCGCGTCGGCCACCCCCAGGGGGATTCCCCAGTCCCGCCGCTCTCCTCGGGCAAGGCCCCGACCTCGGCGCGCCGCTGATGATCCCGGTGTCAGGCGTACGTTGCTGCGGAGCAAAACCCAGAAGATCGAGCTTCGCCGCGACAAGGGCGAAGGCGACCCAATCCTCAACGCCCTGAAGATCCAGCAGGACCCGCGCCTATGAGATAGCCGACCAATCCGCCGGCAGTGGTCAGAGCCTCCTCGGGTGCACGACACGCACCACATCGCTCGCGGGCGGCGCTGGATTCGGTTGACGGACGGTCCCGCGCTCCAGGCTGCGAGTGCCCGGCTAGGGACAGTCGACGTCGTCCGAGGCGTGCGGGTTGCCGCCTGGGTGGCGCTGCGCGAGCAGGCTGACATACCGGCCAAGCGGGGTGTTCAAGTGCGCACAGACGATCGACCGGCTGATGCTCGTCGTCGCCGTCCTGGTCGACTCGCCGCCGGTCGCGGTGACGGTGACGACCTTGCTGATGGCCCGGCTCTCGACGCCGTTCCCGGTGGGGAACGTGAAAGTCACCAGAATCTTGACGGGACCGGTACCGGTGACTTGAGCGGTGACGGTCGCGACCACGTTGCCGCCGCTCACGTGGCCGGCGATCTGTACAGACTTCAGTTTGCCCGCCGGCTTCGGCGACGGCTTCGGGCTGGGCGCGCGGGTCGGCTTCGGCGACGGGCTCGGCTTCGGTGACGGGCTGGGCACGGAAGACACGGACGGGCCGGCACTCGGCGTCGGCAGCTCGTCCAGCAGCGGCGTGCCGAAGCTCAGCATGCGAGGCGAACCGTTCTGCTGCCCGGCCCACGACCACACGGCGTAGCCGCCGCCCCCGCAGACGACCAGCGCGAGTGCGAGCAGGCCGATCAAAACGCCGCGCCGCAGTCGGGTCGGCGGCTGCCGAGGAAGGTCGCTCATTGTCTCGCCGTTCTGTGGTCAACGAAGTCGGCTGAACCTACCGGAACGTCAGCGGCGCGGGGCGCCGGCATCCTGGATCGATCGCGCCGCGGGTCGGTCACCCGCGTTGATCATGTGCGGGATGGAGGAGAGCGGCGGGGCCGCACACGTCGCCGGCCGGGAGCAGGAAGACCGCTCCCGGCCGGCGGGCCAGGTCAGCTGTACGCGTACGTCAGCGTGGCCGGGCCGGTCGGTGTGATCGGCACGTTCGTGGCGGTGGCGAAGCCGGTGCCGCCGTACCAGCCGAACCGGTCACCGTTGCCGGCCGAGTACTGGAACCGCACCTGCTGCCCGTGGAGGATGAGCAGGCTGACCTCGTCACCGGACTGTTCGGCGTATCCGATCGCGGCCAGGTCGCCGGTGGCGACGTTGAACGCGGCCGGCTCGCCGCCGTCCGGCCCGCCGGTGACGGTGACCCGCACCTGGGTTCCCCGCTTGAGCTGCTGGTCGAAAACGGTGGTCTGCTCGGCGGCGACGGGCACCTTCACCGCGTCGTGCCGTTTGGCGATCGCGCCGCTCCACTGCCAGGCATGCTCGGCGACCCGGAACTGCAGCGGCCACTGGTACGGCCCGAGCCATCCGATCGTGTAGTGCCCGGTGCTGTCGATGGTGGCGCCGCCGCGGCTGCCGTTGCCGATGGTCGGGGTGACCATGGACACGACGCCGCCGGTGACCGGTTGGCCGTCCGCGCCGGTCACCACGCCGGTCACCGTCCCGGCCCGATCCATCTTGATCCGCTGGATCTGCCGCGTCTCGCCGGGTGCGAGTGTGATCGAGCGGGCATCCTGCTGGCTGCCGGTGCCGTGCCCGTCCTTGCCGAACCACTGCGCGCCGTACGGCGAACCGCCGGCGGGCAGCACGAACAGCTGCATCGTGCCCGGGTCCACGTGGTCGAGGGTCAGCGTGCCGTCCGGTCCGCTCTCGCCGGGGCAGCCCTGCCAGGTGCGGAAGCTCTGCCTGGTGGCGGGGAAGACGCAGACCCCGGCGAGCGGCTCTCCCGTCACGGCGTCGACGACCTTCGTGGTGATGTGGGCGTAGGGCGTGAGGGACACCTCCAGCTCGGTCGTCTGTCCGGCCGTGACCGTCACCGGGAACAGCTGGTAGCGGTATCCAGGGGCGTGCACCGCGACCTCGACCTGGCCCGCCGGCGCCCCGAGGAGCACCGCCACGCCGTGCTCGGCCGTCACGTACTGCTGGCCCAGCGACACGTCGAACGCGTCGAGCGCCGCCGCGGTGGCCGCATCCTTGGCCGTGATCCGGATCGACGTCGCGGGAATGACCGTGTCGTTGACGACGAGGGTCTGTCCCGACTGGAGCGTGAACCTGGTCGCGTCCTGTTCTTGAGCCTTGCCGTAGGCGTACTGAAACACCTGGTGCGCGGGGGAGCTGAAACGCACCGTGTAGACGCCCGCGGTCATGCCCGTGGAGGTCCAGTCCCCGCTGGTGTTGGTGGTGGCCGTCCGGTACGAGCCCCATTCGCTGGTGATGCGCACCTCGACGTCGGGCACGCCGTGCCCGGCGGCGTCGACGAGCCGCCCCCGCATGGTGGCGGGGGAACCCGGCAGGCCCAGCTGTGTCTCATCGACCGTGGTGACCACGCCTGCGACCAGGTCAAACACCGTCGCACCGGCGATATACCGCTGCTGCGGCACGTACTGCTCGCCGACGGCGTTGGTGACGACGATCCGGTACTGCCCGGGCAGCGCCTCGATGCGGTATGCGCCGTTTTCGTCGGTGCTGGCCCCGATGCCGCTCAGACGGTCGGTGACATCGGACAGTGACACCGAGGCCGAGGCGGCCGGAGCGCCGTCGGGTCTGGTGATGTGGCCGGTGACCACGGCCCGCTCGGTCTGGGCCTCACTGACGTCCAGCGTCTGCCCGACCGTCACCGTGAAGGTGGCGCCGTCGTCGTAGAAGGCCTGCCCGGGTACCCACTGCTGCTGTGTCCAGTAGCTGCTGAAGCCGACCTTGTAGGTGCCCGCCGGCGCCGCCGCCGTGTAGCGGCCGTCGGCGTCGGTCTCGGCCCAGGTTCGGTATCCACCGTTGGTGGATCGAAGCTCGACCGAGCCGTTGAGCAGCGGTTCGCCGGTGTGTGTGGTGAACCGGCCGGTGATGAAACCGACGGGGAAGAGGCTGTCGTCTACCACGGTCTCCGTGTCGGCGACGACGGTGAACTCGGTCGAGCCTTCCCATTCCAGGGACTGGTAGGCGTATTGGTTGGGCCGGCCGGGTGGGTAGTAAATGACCCGGTAGTCGGTGCCCGGCGGTAGATCGGTGACCCGGTAGTAGCCGTCGGCGTCGGTGGTGGTGTCACGGTAGGTGACGCCGCCCCAGACGCTGACCCAGGCGTTGGCGACCGGGCTGCCGTTGTCGGTCAGGTGCCCGGAGATCGCGCCGGTGCCGGGATCGGCGTGCGCGGGCGTGGCCAGTCCCATGATGGCGACTGTCACGGCGAGCAGCGTCGAGCCGAGCCGGCGCAGGGTGGTTCTGCGCATGCGTTTCCTCAAAAGTGAGAAGTGGATGTGTGCACGCACAGGGGTTTACGAAGATCCCCCGTCGTATGGCCGACACCATAGCGGCGTCGCCTGACACCGGGCGGGCCCTTTTGGATCTTCACCTCGGCCGCCCGCCTCGCGGCAGCAATCCTGATCCAGCTCAGTCGACAGGCCTGCGCCGACTGGGCACGTCTGGAATATCCGATCGGCCCGGCGGCGAGCCGCCGTGGACCGGTCTTGCTGCAGTGCGTCACTCGGATGCGCTAAGCCTTCGGGCTGGTCCAGGAGCAGGCGTCGGCTTGTCGGCAGCGACCACCCACTACAGACGATCACTCTTCGGGTCGCCCGGTGGCCGGGCCCGTCGGGACTGCCGCCGCACAGCCACTCCGCCCGGGGGCGATCACCCCGGTACCCGATGCGCCTATGCTGCACGCGTTGTTTCGGAACGGGGGAGGGCTCGTGCAACGACGGATCGGCCTGTGTGCCATGGCCGCGCTGCTGACACTGACCGGTTGCGGTGACCCGTCCCCGGCCGAGCAGGCCGAGGAGGACGCCACGAGCGCGGTGTCCGTCGCTTACGCGAGCATGCGGAACAACAACCGGATCATGCCTGCGGAACTGGTCGGTCGGATGGCAGTCGACCGGGATCTGGAGGTGCTGGAGGTGATCGGCACGGAGGCCGGCCGCGAAGAGGGCCCAGGGGTCACGCTGATCGTGCGTGTCGTCGGCCATGGGGCCGACCACGATTTCTACGGCATGGAGGAGAACGCGGTCGATCTGCCGTTCTGCTTCCGACTTCAGTTCACCGGCATGCACGTCGGGCACGACCCCGAGCTGGTCAGCTGCCCGGCGAAGCCTGCGATCGCGTATCCGCCGCTGCCCGCCCCGGCGAGCTTCCCTGCGCAGGACGCGGTGGAGGAGGTGTTCGCGAAGGTGCCCGCCGACGTCGCCGCTGCACGTCAGGCGCTGCAACGCCTCAAGGTGGACCAGCGGCTGGAGATCGACGTCGCCGCGGATGCCGCGGCGGTCGGCGTCGCGCTGCGTGCCCGGGGCCCGTTCGGCGAGCGCGCCGGCTGCATGCTGATCCGGGCCGAGCGCGGCGTTGTCGAGGCGTGGACCCTGTCGCGCGCCCAGGACCAGCCCGGCGAGCTCGGCTGCACCGCTGCCGAGGCACTTGGTCGGCAGGGCAACCGTCCGCCGCACTGACCTGCCCGGCATGCTCGCGGCCGGCACCGCCCTTCCGGGTTGACCCGGCAGACGACGTCACAGCACGGTGGCGGTCTGCCCATCCTTCTGGATTCGAGCCTGGGGCGGACTTCTTCCCGCGTCCATCGGTCCGGGCTCCGGGGACACGCAGGACGTGGTCTCATACTCGCTGTGAACCTCACCGCGGCTGAATTCCGCGAGCGGCTCAGCGGGTTGCGGTCCGCGGACGGCTCGCTGCCCATGCGCGAGATCTTCAAACTCGCCAAGGAGTACGCCCACCTGCCACCGGCCGAGATCGAGAAACTCCTCGACGGGGAGACCCACGACGAGCGGGTCGGCGCGGTCAGCGTCATGGGCCACCAGGCGCAGCGCAAGCAGACCACGCCGGACCGCCTGCGCGAGTTGTACGAGCTCTACCTGCGCCGCACCGACCGGATCGCGACCTGGGACCTGGTGGACGTGAGCGCCCACCACGTCGTCGGCCGCTACCTGTTCGACAAGCCCCGGGACGTGCTCTGCGGGCTGGCCCGGTCGCCGCTGCCGCAGGAGCGCCGGATCGCGATCTTCTGCACGCTGCACTTTCTGCGCCACGGGCAGGTCGACGACACCTTCGCGCTCGCCGAGATCCTGGCCGACGACGATCATCTGATGCTCGCCTCGACCACGGGAGGCATGCTGCGCGAGGCCGGCAAGACCGACCGCGCCCGGCTGCTGGACTTCCTCGACCGGCACGCGGCTACGGCGCCGCGCGTCCTGCTGCGGGCGGCGATCGAGCACCTGGAGCCGGAGCAGCGGCGGCACTACCTGGCCTTCGGTCGCTGAGCCGCGCCGCGTTGATCATGGGGCAGGGGAAGCCGACGCCGCGAGGTGGAGCCGGCATCGGCGGGCGAGGTGGCGCGTTGTCCAACGGCGGGATCGCCGGGTATCGACTCCGACTCGTCGCATTCCTCACCCGGGGTCGTACGAACTACGGTTCCGACCTGGCGTCGAGGGCATTCTGTCGACAAAAGTCTGTGTACTGGAGAGCGGACACTGGGGCTCAGGCTGCTGCGGGCACCGGGTCGGCGGTGCCGTAGGCAACGGTGGCGCGGCATCGCAACAGGCGCTGCCAGATCATCCGGGTGCCCGCCCAGGTGCCGTGGCGGCGCACCGCCTCCAGGCCGAACGCGCTGCAACTGGGGCTGAACCGGCAGCGGGCGGCGGTGCGCGCGGAGATCCGGTGCTGGTATTCGCGGATCAGGTTCTCGGCCAGCCGGGCGGTGATCCCGAGCCGCGGCCCGTCGGCCGGCTCAGCCGTGAACAGCCCCGCCACCGCCCGCAGCACCACCTCGGGCAGGTGCGCCCAGGCGGCGAGGTCATCCACGCCTCCGCCGCAACACATGCCGCCGGGGCAGCACGCGAAGCAGGCGGGGAACGGCGGTTCCAGAGCAGCCATGGCATCCTCCTGCGGGGTCTCACGCAGAAAGTTAGCGGGCGGGTCGCCGGGAACGGTGCAGGTCGTGTGGAGGATCCCGGCGGATCCGGCGGACGCCGGATGCTGCTCGCGGGCCGCGGCCGTGGATTGTCGCGGGGTGGTGCCAGACTCCGCGCCGCCGTCCACGAACCTGGGGACGACGTTCCGCAGCCGGTCCAGGAACTGGACCACTGAGTCCGCGAGCGGCTCGAATCCCGGCATCGCGACGACCGGCTGGGGACATCGGTGCCAAGATCCGGCGTTCGCTGCTACCATCGAGATTCGAACATATGTTCGAATGCTGGATCCGGGTCGCCTCCGAGCGGTCCGATCTCGTCGGCGGGGAGGTAGGTGCGTGGTGCGCAAAGGGGCGGGCGGTATCTGGCGCGGCGAGCTGTCGCAACGTGTGCGCGACAATCAGGTGCTGTACGTAGTGCGGCGGGACTGGCCATATCCGGCGACCCACGAGTTCGTCCTGCCGCGGTTGACCGAGGCCGAGGCGCTGCGAGCCGCTGTCGCCGACTTCCGGTACTGGCGGCCCGGCCCGATGCGCCCGCGGCTGAGGGTGGTGCAGATCAGCGCGAACGATCTGCGTATACACCGCCGCCGTCGCGATTGCATGGCGCCCGACTGCCCGGGGGGACGCTGACCCGGCCCCCGTCCGGCAGCCGATCCGGTGAGCCGGAGCGCACATTCGCCGTCTGGTTAGTCTGTATCGCCACGGCTACTTTCGGTGCACATCGCTACTGCAGCCACATTGGATAGACGCGTGACTTCTCCAGACACGCCGGCGGGCACTGGCGCCGACGACGCCGACGACGCGATCCCGATACCCAGGCCACCGGCGGAGTCGGTGCCATCGTGTGGGCGCTGGTCAGCCGGAGGTTCCGCTGTCCTCGTCGGACAGGACCCGGATCTGCGAGCCAGGAGGAGTGTCCCTGGTCAAGGCGTACCAGTAGAACTGGAAGAGGTCGTGCTCCGGGCCGACGGTGAGCCGCTTGGCCACCTTGGTGTGGGGGTATCCGTGCAGCCCGTTCGGCATCTCCACCACGGCCTCACGATGGCGGGAGTCGTACCGCCATCGGCCACCGCCGTTGCGCACCATCAGCTCGCCCAGGTATGCGCCCATGGCCATGATCATGGAATGCTGGACGTCTGCCGACGGGCGGGAGTTCAGAAACGCTCCGCACAGGCTGTCCAGCCGCGAGGCCTCGACGGACTCCCAGCCGAAGGCCTCGCCCTCCTCCGCCGCGCCCTGCACGAACGCCTCGGCGAGTGCGCGCATGCGTGTCGCCGTCTCGGCATCCGACGGAACAGCCCGCCCGCGAAGCCGCGCCCAGAAACCCTTCATCACGTTTCCCCGTCCGCCCTTCCCAGCACGCGGTCGCGAAGCCTACCGCGAAACAGGCATCAGAGGTTCCCGAGGATCCGCCCCGGCTCGCGGTCAGCGCTGCACCCGTTGGCAGGTTGCTGATCGTCGATACTGTCGCGCGATGAGTGCGATCCGGCGCCGGCTGCGAGAGCGCGGTTCAGCCGTGATCGGACGGGAACCAGCCGGCTGCCGGAGTCTGCCAGCAGCGCCGAAGCCACCTGGAGCGCCTTGCACGGCATAGGCGTCCTGGCAGACAGCGGCCACATCCCCGCGGACGCACAGGAGCAGCGGCTCGAACTCCTCATCACCCAGCTGTCCGACACCGCGAAGTGACGCCCGGCAGCGGTACGGCGGTGGTCAGAGGATCGGGCGCAGGCGCGGCGCGGTGCGTCGGGGGGATCCGCTCGGCGTCGGTCGTCGCGGGCCCAGCGGCGCGAGCCCCTGCCGCCGGGTGAGGGTTGCCATCAGGCGGCGGCCCGTGGGCTCGCTGTACTCGCCCGCCGGTCGGAAGGTGCGCAGTCGGAACGCGTAGTTCATCGCCGCGCGCCTGCGCCCCGAGGCGGCCATCCGGGAGACGAGCCTTCGGGCGCCGAGCGTCGTGCGGCGTTCCCGAACCGGAGACGCGGCGACGGTTCGCCCGGCCTTGCGTATGGCGTACCAGTAGCGGACGAGTAGCGAGATCGCAAAGCCCGTCAGCGCCAGCCGCACCATTACTTCATTGCTCATCGCCGTTCCTCCAGGTACGTCGTCCGCGACAGGCGCATGTCCATCCTGCGCTGTTTCAAACCTCGGGCCCGGTGGACGGCAGACCGGATCAGTGCGTACTGCCATCGATGCGCCGGGGGGTGTTTGCGGCGTGGGCACAGGGGGCAGACAGACGGCAGAAGACTTCACGCGCTTAAGGAGAAGGTCATGACTGTCGCCGGAATCATCTCGGCTCTCATCGTCGGTCTGGTCATCGGCGCGCTCGGCCGGCTCGTGCTGCCCGGCCGCCAGAGCCTGCCGATCTGGCTGACCATCGTGGTCGGCATCGTCGCCGCCCTGATCGGCACCGCGATCGCGCAGGCCGTCGGTGTCGCCGTCACCGACGGCATCGACTGGATCGAGCTGGTCTTCCAGGTCGGCCTCGCGGCCCTCGGCGTCGCGCTGCTGTCCGGCTTCCGTGGACGCAGCACGGTCGGAGCCGCCTCCACCCGGGCGCGGGGCCCCAACGTAGGTTGGGGCCCCGCGCCACGTGCGGTGAAAGTCCGGACGCCGCCCAGGTTTGAGCCAGCAGGGTTCAGGGAAGCGAGCCGGGGGTGGTTTTCTCTACCGGAAGGCAGTGGCAGGCATGACGACCGCATTGGCGCCGCGACAGGTGGTGCCCGCAGCCAGGTCCGGGGCGCTGCGTCCCGCCGCGGAGCTCGACGATGCGCAGCTGCGCGTGGAGCTGGCCAACACCCACGCGGTCGGCCGTCTCGTACACCTGCGGGCGGTTCCGCTGGACCGGGCCATGCTGCAGACCCGCCTCGACGAACTGGACGGGGAGTATCTGCGCCGCTTCCCCCAGGCTGCGGCGACGTGGCCGTGGACGCGCTGAGTCTCCGCGCGCACCTGCCACGCTCGGGGCGAGCCGTCAGTCGCGCCTGACGCGCCGGGAGCCGCGCTCGACGTCGTCGGCGATCAGCACCGTGGCGACCAGGCCCGCGACGACGATGCTCAGGAACCACGTGTCGTCGTCGGACAGCCAGGCGGTGAACGGGGCATACGCGGACATCACCAGGAACGCGGCCCACATGCCGCGCCGCTGCACGCGGCTCAGAAATCCAGTCACCCGAAAAGGGTGCCATCGTCGTATTACGATCCTGGACACTCTTTCGGATGAATCTGTCCCCGGAAAGGTTTACCGGCCCGACCCGACGGCAACAGATCCGGGCGAGCCGGTCAAGCCTCGGCGGGTAGAACGGCGTACACCGCCACGGGCGGGTCGTCGGGGTCGTAGCGGTCCGACAGCCCCTCGAAGGTCAGGCCGGTCTTCTCCGCGACCCGGCGTGAGGCCATGTGCTCGGGGTGGATGAGCGCCACCAGCCGGTTGATGCCGTTTCGCCGGGCATGGGCTGTCGCCGCGAGCGCGAGCTCCGTGGCGTAGCCGCGACCCCAGAAGGGCCGGGCGAGGTGCCAGCCGATCTCGTACTCTCCGGCCAGGCCGTCGACCGGTCGCACGTAGACGTCGCCGACGAACATGGCGTCGGGCGTCGTGACGGCCCAGAAGCCGCAGCCCGGACCGCGCTCGGCGACCGCCTGCCAGCGGGGGATGTCGGCCGCGATGACCTCGATGTCGCGGGGCGGCTCGTCGCCGGTGAAGCGGCAGACCTCGGGGTCCGACCACATCGAGAAGGCCGCGGCGGCGTCGGCGTGGTGGAACGGCCGTACCACCAGGCGTTCGGTGGTGAACAGGACGGTGGACACCGGAGGAAGGATACGGCTGCCAGGTACTGGTGGTTCCTCCCGGGCGCGACGGTGATCGACATACAGTCGGCGGGTGGGTGTGAAGGACGAGATCCGCGACTTCCTGCTGGCCAGGCGGGCCCGGGTGTCGCCCGGCCAGGCCGGGATCGCGGTACACGGCGAGCGGCGGGTGGCCGGACTGCGCCGCGAGGAGGTCGCCCGGCTGGCCGGGATCAGCGTCGAGTACTACATCCGGCTCGAACGCGGCAACGCCCGCGGCTTCTCCGATGACGTGGTCTCGGCCGTCGCCGGGGCACTGCGGCTCGACGAGGCCGAGCGCGAGCACCTGTTCGACCTCGTACACCTGGCCAACGCCCGTTCCCGGCGCACCAGGAAGCCGGTGGGTCAGCCGGTGCCGGACGGCGTGCGGCGCCTGCTCGACGCGATGGCGACGGCCCCCGCGTACGTCTGGAACGGCCGACTCGACATCCTGGCGGTGAACCCGCTGGGCCGGGCGCTGTTCGCGCCGCTGTTCGACGGCCCGGACGGCCCGGTCAACCAGGCCCGGTTCCTGTTCCTCGACCCGGCGGCGCCCGACTTCTTCCCGGACTGGGCGCAGCTCGCCCATGACGCCGTCGCCGTGCTGCGCCGCACCCCGCAGGACCGGCGGCTGGAGGCCCTGGTGGGGGAGCTGTCGGCGGGCAGCGGCACGTTCCGGGACATGTGGACGGCGTATGACGTGCGGACCCGGCACACCGGCGTCAAGCGCTTCCGGCACCCGGTCGCCGGGCCGATCACCGTGGAATTCCAGTCGATGGCGCTGATCACCGACCCCGATCTGCGGATCACCGCGGGCGCCGCCGAGCCGCACTCCGCATCCGCGGCGGCACTGCAGTTCCTCGCCGGCTGGAGCACCGGCCGGCGACAGACCCTCACCACGTAAGGATCAGCATGACCCGCTCCGCGCTGCTCGTGATGGACGTCCAGGAGGCCGTCGTCGCCCGCTACCCCGACCCTGACTACCTGCCCCGCCTGCGTGCCGCGATCGATGCGGCCCGCCCGGCCGGCTTGATGGTGATCTACGTGACGGTCGCCTTCCGGCCGGGCGCACCGGAGGTCAGCCCGGACAACCGGATGTTCGGCGCCCTCGCCGGGCGCACCGTCGCCCAGCCCAACGACATCCACGCCGACGTCGCACCGCTGCCGGGCGACATCGTCGTGGTGAAACGCCGGGTGTCCGCCTTCGCGGGCAGCGACCTGGACCTGCTGCTGCGCGCCCAGCGGATCGACCACCTGGTGCTGACCGGGATCGCGACCAGCGGCGTCGTGCTGTCGACCCTGCGGCAGGCCGCCGACCTGGACTACCGCCTCACCGTGCTCGCCGACGGCTGCCACGACGGCGACCCCGAGGTGCACACCGTGCTCACCGCCAAGGTGTTCCCGACCCAGGCGGAGGTCACCACCATCGCGCGCTGGGCCGAGACGCTGGCGTCGAAGTGACGCGCGGATCGGCCCCGGCGCAGGCCGGGGCCGATCCGCGGGCAGGTCGTCAGCGGTTGCCGCCGTCGAGGGCGGCGACCTCGCGTACGGCGTCGGCGATGGCGCGGAAGTCCTTGCGCAGGATCGCGCCGTGGTTGCTGGGGACCTTCGCGCTGATCTTGATGTTCGGGTTGCGGGCGGTCACCGCGTCGAGGCCGGCGCGGATGCGCTCCTGCTCGTCACCCTTGCTGCCCAGGGACGTTCCCGAGGCGACCACGTACCGCGCCGGGACGGTGACGGCGTCGAGCACCGGGCCCAGTGCGCGTTCGCGGGAGATGACGCCGATCTCGATGTTGCTGTCGGCCTGCTGGTCGGCGGTCATCCGGGGGACCAGGCCGGTCGGGCGCAGCAGCGGCATGAACCAGCCCATCCGGCGGAACATCGTGCGGATCCGCTGCTCCATGGCCTCGTCGAGCCAGTCGTACGGGAACGCGCCGTCGACCAGGACCGCGCCGATGGTGCGGGCCGGGTTGCGGCTGGCCCAGTGCGCGCCGACGAACGCGCCGTAGGACCAGCCCACCAGCAGCGCCCGGTCCACGCCCCGGGCCGCGAGCACGGCGTCGACGTCGCGGACGGCGGCCTCGAAGGAGTAGTCCGCCGAGCGACCCGACTTCCTGCCGCGGGCCCGCTCGTCGTAGGTGATGTGCCGCCATCCCGGGCCCAGGTCGGCGATGACGCGCCGCCAGTACCCCTGGGTGGCGAACTGGCCGTTGAGGTAGAGCACGGGGATGCCGGGGCCGGCGGTGTCGGTGACGGCCAGGGCGGTGTCGTCGACCGGGACCATGCCGGTCCACGGTGCGCTGTTCGAGGGGGTGTTCATGACTGGTGGCTCCTTCTTCACAGGCTGCGGGCGGTGATGTCGCCGTGGTCGGTGGTCGCGTGGATGTTCAGCCCGGCCCCGGCGCCCTCGGTGTTGCTCAGCGCGTTGTGGATCCGGCCGTAGCGGGTGCCGGCGTTCATCGAGGCGGAGACTCCGCGGGCGGCGCCGACGGTCACGTCACCCATCCGGGTGCTCAGCACGACGTTGCCGGAGACGGCCTCGGCGATGTGGATGGCGCCCTGCTGGACGGTGATCTCGGCGGGGCCGGTGAGGCGGCCGACGGTGACGTCACCGGCGTGGGCGCTCAGTCGCACGCCGGCGGCCTCGTCGATCTTGATCGTGCCGTGGGCGCCTTCGCAGGCGACGTCGCCGAGCCGTCCGACGCCCCGGAACTCGGCGGCTTCCGCCTTGGCCGCGACGCGGGAACCGGCGGGCAGCTGGATGGTCACCTCGATGGATCCGGACGGGCCGAGGATCTGCTTCGTCTGCGCTGGGGCTTTGATCCGCAGCACGCCGTCGTCGAAGGCGACCTCGGTCTGTTCGGCGGCCTTCACGTCGCGGCTCTTGCCGGGATTGGCCGGCCGGATCTCGACGGTGGTGTCGGCGCGGTCGGCGGCGATGACCTGGATGCGTCCGGCGGGGATGTCCAGGACGGCGGTGATCGCGGCGGGGGTGGCGAACTTCTGCATCTTGCTCTCCTCGTGCGTTTCTTCGTTTCCGACAACGGAAACGCTACGTTGCGTTCGATAAATCGGCAACCAGATCGTTGCTATGGAGAAGCGTATTAGCAGTTGAGGGCAATGATTTCGTTGCAACGGGCCTGAAGCTGAATGCAATGAGCGACCCAGTGATCGTTGCATTGGGCTGGGCGCGAACGCTACGCTGGCGGCGACAGTCAAAGCACGAAGGGAGTTCGCGCGTGCCGGGAGGCAGACTCACCCAGCAGGAACGGCAGCAGATCGCGCTGGGGCTGGCCGACGGCCTCGCCTACGCCGAGGTCGCCCGGCGTCTCGACCGCCCCACCTCGACGATCACGCGCGAGGTGATGCGCAACGGCGGCCCCACCGCCTATCGGGCCGACCTGGCCCACCGCGCCACCGAACGCCGCGCCCACCGACGAAAGCTCAGCCCGCCCCGGGAGCAGGGGGCGCTGGTACAGGGCCCCGGGCGCGACCCCGAGGCCGTGCGCGAGTACGAGGAGGCCTTCGCCACCCTGATGATGCACCAGGGCCTGCCCAAGATGATGGCCCGTGTGCTGACCTGCCTGTTCATCGCCGACGCGGGCAGCCTCACCGCGTCCGAACTCGTCTCGCACCTGCAGGTCAGCCCGGCGTCGGTCTCCAAGGCGATCACGTTCCTCGAAGAGCAGGGCCTCATCCGCCGGGTCCGCGACGAACGCCGCCGCGAGCGCTACTTCGTCGACGACGGCGTCTGGTACCAATCGACGATCGCCAGCGCCCGTGGCATCGCCCAGGTCGCCGAGACCGCGCGCAAGGGCGTCAGCGTCCTCGGCCCCGGCACCCCGGCCACCGTCCGCCTGGAGAACATCGCCCGCTTCAGCGACTTCATCAGCGAGAGCATCCTGCGCGCCGCCGAGCAGGTCCGCGAGATCCTCTACACCAAGCCCGAAGCGAGCCCAGGCGACACCGTCAAGCCGGGCTGACCGGTTCCGTCAGCGCCGTGACCTGGCCCGACGAGGGCGGGAAGCCGTGTCAGGGGCCGTGTCAGAAGCGTGTCAGGGTGGTGACAGGCCGGATCTCGATAGTCATCGGCATGACGAATTCAGCGATCGCGGTCTCCGGACTGCGGAAGGCCTACAAGGACAAGGTCGTGCTCGACGGCATCGACTTCGAGGTCCGCGCAGGAACGGTGTTCTCCCTGCTCGGCCCGAACGGCGCCGGCAAGACGACGACGGTGAACGTGCTGACCACGCTGCTGAGCGCCGACGCCGGCACGGTCCGGGTCGCCGGGCACGACGTGGCGAGCAACGCGAAGGCGGTGCGGGCGGCGATCGGGGTCACCGGTCAGTTCGCGGCGGTCGACGAGCTGCTGACCGGCCAGGAGAACCTGCAGCTGATGGTGGACCTGAACCGCGCGGTCGCCGGTGACGGCAAGCGGATCGTCGCGGACCTGCTGGAGCGGTTCGAGCTGACCGCGGCGGCGGGCAAGCCCGCCTCGACCTACTCCGGGGGTATGCGCCGCAAGCTCGACCTGGCGATGACGCTGGTCGGCAACCCGCAGATCATCTTCCTGGACGAGCCGACGACCGGGCTGGACCCGCGCAGCCGCCGCACCATGTGGTCGATCATCCGCGGCCTGGTCGCCGACGGCGTGACCGTCTTCCTCACCACCCAGTACCTGGAGGAGGCGGACCAGCTCGCCGACCGGATCGCGGTGCTGGACAAGGGCCGGCTGGTCGCGCAGGGCACCGCCGACGAGCTCAAGCGGCAGATCCCCGGCACTCACATCCGGTTGCGGTTCACCACCGCCGCCGAACTCGACGCGGCCGCCCGGGTGCTGACCGACGCCACCCGCGACGACGAGGCGCTGGCCCTGCGGGTGCCCGGTGACGGCGGCACCAAATCGCTGCGGGCGCTGCTGGACCGGCTCGACGAGTACTCCCTCAGCGCCGAGGAGTGCTCGGTGCACACCCCCGACCTCGACGACGTTTTCCTCGCCCTGACGGGCCACACCACGGAGGTGGAAGCGAAATGAGCAAGTCGCACTCGCTGGTCATGCTGCGCCGCAACTTCAAGCACATCGCCCGGAACCCGACCTCGGTCTTCAACGCGGTCCTGATGCCGATCATCATCATGCTGATGTTCGTGTACATGTTCGGTGACGCGTTCAGTGTCGGCGTCGACTACATCGACTACGCGACACCGGGGCTGATCCTGCTGGCCGTCTGCTACGGGCTGGGGGCCACCGCGACGGCGGTGAACTCCGACATGACCAAGGGCATCATCAACCGGTTCAAGGTCATGGACGTGTCCCGCGGCGCGGTGCTGACCGGCCACGTCATCGCCAGCGTGCTGACCAACGTGATCGCCATCGCGGCGCTGATCGGGGTGGCTTTCCTGCTGGGCTTCAGCCCGGCGGCGAGCCTGCCGCACTGGCTCGGCGTGGTCGGGATGATCGTGCTGCTCGGCTTCGCGGCCGGCTGGCTCACCGTCGCGCTGGGACTGTCCGCGAAGTCGCCGGAGACGGCGGGTCTGGCCGCGGTGCCGCTGGTCATGCTGCCGTTCTTCAGCAGCGCGATCGTCCCCGCCGAGAAGATGGGCCCCGGCCTGCGCCAGTTCGCCGAGTACCAGCCGTTCACGCCGATCATCGAGACCATGCGCGGGCTGCTCAACGGCGCGCCGGACACCACCGACGCGATCGTCGCGGTCGCCTGGTGCGTCGTGATCGCGCTCGTCGGCTACCTGTGGGCGCGGTCCACGTTCAAGAAGCGAGCGTGACCTCGGCCAGCTCGGCCCAGCTCGTCTGAACACCTTCCGCAGCCGCCTCGGCGAACCTTGTGTCGCCGAGGCGGCTGCGTGCTGCCCGCTCGATCCGGCCCGTGTCCGGCAGCGAACGGTCCGCCAGCCCGCGTACGGCGTCGCTCGCCGCCAGCAGCCGGGCGGCCTGCTCGGGCTGGTCACGGCGCAATGCCAGGTCCGCTATGCCCACCAGCACCTGGGCGATCATGGGCACGTGCCCGGTCTCGGTCGCCGCCTGGTAGGCCGCGGTGCGGTGCGCGCGGGCCTCGTCCAGGTCGTCGGCGAGGTAGCCGAGCAGGTCGTGGGTCAGCGCGCGGAGCTTGTCCGCCTTGTCGCCCAGCATGGCGGTCGCCGCGTCGAGCTGCCGGCGGGCCTGCCCGGCGTCGCCGCGCCAGCGGGCCAGTTCCGCCTTCGCCAGGGCCAGCTCCGCCAGCGCCTCCGGCCAGGTGACCCGCTCGGCGTGGCGTTCGGCCTCGGCCATCGCGGCCTCGCCGGCGGCGGCGTCACCGAGCAGCCAGTACAGCTGCGCCTGGCGCGACCGCATCCGGATGACGTCCTCGACGGCGCCGACCTCGGTGACCACCGCGATCGCCTGCTCGTAGTACTCGCTCGCGGCGGCGAACTCGCCCCGGGTGGCGATGCGGTCCGCCAGCACGGTCAGCGCGAACGAGATCCCGAACCGTTCGCCGAGCGCCTGGAACTCGGTCAGCGCCGTCCGCAGGTCCGTGTCCGCGTCCTGCCCGGCGTGGCCGAGCAGGATCCGCGACTTGCCCAGATGCAGCCGGGCCAGCGCGCGTACCCAGGGGTCCTCGTGGTCGAGCATCGACTCCCACGCGGGCAGGATCGCGTCCGGTCCGGCCAGCATGCGTTCCAGCGGGACCACCACGGCCAGCACGGGATTGCCCGACCGGCTGCGCCCGGCGAACCGGTACGCCTGATGGATCCATTCCGCCACCTGGTGTTCGTCGGCGGCCCGGCCGGAACTGGCGAACGTCACGGCGTGGCCGTAGACGGTGGCCCGGATCTCGTCGTCCACCTCGCCGGGCAGCCCGGCGGCCGCGGAGATCAGCTCCATGCCTTCGGCCCGGTGCCCGCTGAGCCACCAGTACCAGCCGGCCCCCGCCGCGAGCCGCATCGGCGCCTGGGCTTGTCCGGCGGCGAGCGCACCACGCATCGCGGCGGTGATGTTGTCGTGCTCGGCGTCGAGCGTCGCCAGCCATGTCAGCTGCTCGGCGCGGCGCAGGTGCGGGTCCGCCTTCTCGGCGAGTTCGGTGAAGTAGGCCAGGTGCGCGTCGCGCGCCAGGTCCGACTCCGCCGCCTCGGCGAGCCGCTGGGCGGCGTACTCCTTGATCGTGCCGAGCATCCGGTAGCGCGGCGCGCTGTCACCCGCGGCGACCAGCAGCGACTTCTCGGTCAGCGCGGTGAGCAGCTCGAGCACGTCCTCGGGCGCGACGTCGTCGCCGACGCAGACCCGTTCGGCCGCTTCCAGGCTCGCCCCGCCCGAGAACACCGACAGCCTGCGCAGAACCACCCGTTCGGCGTCGGTGAGCAGCTCCCAGCTCCAGTCGACCATCGCGCGCAGGGTCCGGTGCCGGGGCAGCGCGGTGCGGCTGCCGCCGGTCAGCAGCCGGAACCGGTCGTCGAGCCGGTTCGCGAGCTGGTCGATCGTCATGGTGCGCAGCCTGGCCGCGGCCAGTTCGATCGCCAGCGGCATCCCGTCCAGGGCCCGGCAGACCCGCGCCATCGTCGTCAGGGTGTGCGCGTCGAGCACGAGATCCGTGCGTACCGCACCGGCCCGGTCCAGCAGCAACCGGACGGCCGGCGCGGCCGCGATCCCGGCCGGGTCGGCGTCCTTGGCGGGCAGGGCCAGCGGCGCGACCGGCCACAGCGCCTCACCGGTGATGCCCAGCGGTTCCCGGCTCGTCGCCAGGATCCGCAGCCGCCGGCACTCCCCGAGCAGGCGGTGGGCGAGTTCGGCGGCCGGCTCGATCACGTGCTCGCAGTTGTCCAGGATCAGCAGCATCTCCCGGTCCCCGATCGCGGCGATGAGCCGGTCCCTGGGCTCCAGGTTCGACGGCTCCCCGAGCAGCGCGTCGCGCAGGCCGAGGGCCGCGAGCGTCGCCTGCGCCACGTCACCGTCGGCGCCGATGGCCGCGAACTCGACCAGCCAGGCCCCGTCGGGCAGGTCGGCGAGCAGTCCGCGCCCGGTTTCGTTGGCCAGCCGCGTCTTGCCCGACCCGCCCGGCCCGATCAGGGTGGTGAGCCGGTGCTCGGCGACGAGACCGGCGACCGCGGCCACGTCGGCGTCCTTGCCGATGTAGCTGGCCAGTTCGGCCCGCAGGTTCGTGTTCCGGTTCTCCTGCCGCCGTCCCGACTCGCCGCGCAGCAGCGCGACGTGCAGCGCGGACAGCTCCGGCGAGGGGTCCACGCCCAGCGCGTCGGCCAGGGCCTCCCTCGTGCGCTGATACACCTGCAGGGCCTCGGTGTCCTGCCCGGCGCTCATCAGGGCCCGCATGAGCGCACCGGCGAGCCGTTCGCGCAGCGGGTGCGCGGCGACCAGGTCGGTCAGTTCCGTGACCAGGTCCGCGCCGTGGCCGAGGCCGAGCTCCGCGTCGAAGCGGTCCTCCGTGGCGGTCAGGCGCAGCCGGTCGAGCCGGGTGACCGCAGCATCCAGCGCCAAGCTGTCGGGCAGGCCGACGTCCTGCATGGCCGCACCGCGCCACAGGGCGAGGGCCTCGCGCAGCCGACGTACGCGCTGCGGGCCGTCGTCGTCGCGCACCCGGCCCACCAGGCGTTCGAAACGCACCGCGTCGACGGCGTCGGGCTCGACCGCCAGCCGGTAGCCGTCCGAATGCCCCTCGATCGAGCCGTCCGGCAGCGCCTTGCGCAGCCGGGAGACCAGGCGGTGCAGCGCGTTCGTCGCGTCGGCGGGCGGGTTCTCGCCCCAGATCCAGTCGAGCAGCGTCGCCTTCGGGACCACCCGACCCGGTTCCAGGGCCAGCGCGACCAGCAGCCCGCGCAGCCGCGCACCCGGCACGTCGGCGGCGGTGCCGTCGTCCGTGCGCACCTCGAACGGTCCGAGCATCGCGATCTGCACCTGACAGATCCTGCCACGAACGATGATCAGGAAGGAACCGGCCGATGTCCGGGGTCGCCGCCGTCAGGCGTTCTGTCGCGGTGTCAGTGCTCGGAGCGCGGTGTCAGTGCCCGTGTCAGGGCGGTGGCAGACCGGTGTCAGGCGCGACGCCGATGGTTGACCCATGACAGAAACCGGCACGGCCCGCCCCACCGGTTCACGTGAGTTCCGTACGAAGGAGTGCACCGCCATGACCATCACCATCTCCGAGCAGGACCAGACCACGCTGCGCCTGGCCGCTTACGGCGCCGTCACGCTGCTGGCCGCCGCAGGCGCCGCCGGCGGCTCACCTCACAAGATCGCGACGAACGGCAGTATCGCGCTGGGCTCGGCCACCGGCCTGGTCGGGCACGTGCTCGCCAAGTACCCGAAGGGCAAGGACCTCAACGGCAAGTCCGTGGCCGAGATCGCCGACCGGGTGCTGCCGGCGCTGACCGCGTCGATGACCCTGCTCAAGGGGCAGTCCCCGGCGGAGGCGGACAACTTCCGCAGCGCCGTCGTCACCGCGATCGAGTCCGCCACGCACCACAGCCAGCCCGGCCCGGTGGTCGCCGACATGATCAACAAGATCACGAAGGCGCTCGACGCCGCCTGACAGAACGCGCAACAAGCAAGGGTGTGCCACAGGATCCTGTGGCACACCCTTGCTGTGATCAGGGGCAGTCGTCACGTGCTGCGGAAGGTACGCCGGTACGCGTCCGGGGCCACCCCCACGGTGCGGTGGAAGTGCCGGCGCAAGGTCGTGGCGGTGCCCATGCCGGCCGCCGCCGCGATGGCGTCGATGCTGTCGTCGGTGTTCTCCAGCAGCTCCTGGGCCCGGCGGATGCGCTGGGTCGACAGCCACTGCAGCGGGGTGACGCCGGTCGCCGACCGGAAGTGGCGGGCCAGGTGGCGCGAGCTCAGGTTCGCCTGGCGGGCCAGGTCCTCCACGGTCAGCGGGCGGTCCAGCCGGGCCATCACCCAGGGGAGCAGGCCGGCGAGAGGATGGTCGTCGCGGGCGGGCACCGGGGTGGTGACGAACTGCGCCTGGCCACCGGCCCGGTGCGGCGGCACGACCAGGCGGCGGGCGACGGCGTTGGCGACCGTCGAGCCGTGGTCGCGACGGATGAGGTGCAGGCACAGGTCGATCGCGGCGGCCTTGCCGGCCGAGGCGAGCACGTCGCCGTTGTCGACGTAGAGCACGTCCGGGTCCACCGTGACCTGGGGGTAGCGGGCGGCCAGCGCGTCGGTGTGGGCCCAGTGCGTGGTCGCGCGTCGCCCGTCCAGCACCCCGGCGGCGGCCAGCACGAACGCGCCGGTGCACAGCGAGACCATCCGGGCGCCCGCCTCGTGGGCCGCGCGTACGGCGTCGAGCAGGCCGGCCGGGATGTCCGCGTCGACGTCCGCGACGGCGGGGACGATCACGGTGTCGGCGCGGGCGAGCCGGTCCAGCCCGTCGTCCGGTGTCAGCTGGAATCTGCCGATGCCGACCGGGCCCGGCCCGCAGATCACCAGGTCGTACCACGGGTCGGCCAGGCCGGACGGGTCGCGGACGAACACCTCGCAGGCCATGGCGAGCTCGAAGTGCAGCATTCCGTCGGTGGCGGCGAGCGCGACAGTGGCCATGTCCGAAATTGTATGGGGCTTGGCGTTCCAGACACTCGTCCGGGCCTGCCGCCGCTGACAGGATCTCCTCAGTCGATCTTTTGCAAAGCGCGGAGGAACCACAGATGAGTGCGAACAAGACCGTGGCGGTGTTCGGCGCGTATGGACACACCGGACGGTTCCTGGTGGCGGAGTTGCTCGGTCGCGGGTTCGTCCCGCTGCTCGTCGGCCGTGCTGCGGGCAGGCTCCAGGAACTGGCGGCGCGGCATCCGGGGCTCGCCTACCGGGTGGCGTCGGCCGACGATCCGGCCTCGCTGGACCGGGCGCTGGCGGGTGCGGCCGCGGTTGTCAACAGCGCCGGACCGTTCGCGTCGACCGCGGGGCCCGTGATCGAGGCCGCTCTGCGCAACCGTGTTCCGTACGTGGACGTGGCGGCCGAGATCGAGGCCAACGTCGACACGTTCACGCACTTCGCCGACCGGGCTAAGGCTGCGGGCGTCGCGGTGGTCCCGGCGATGGCGTTCTTCGGAGGGCTCGGCGACCTGTTGGTCACCACGGCGATGGGGGACTGGACGGCGGCCGACGAGGCGCACGTCGCGTACGGGCTGAGCAGCTGGCACCCCACGGCCGGGACTCTCGTCTCCGGCGCCGTCTCCCGGGAAAGGCGCGACGGGCAGCGGGTCCGCTACACCGGCGGCCGGCTGGAGTACTACGTCGCCGAGCAGGCCCTGCCGACCCTGGACTGGGACTTCCCCGCACCGATGGGCACTCGGTCCGTGCTCGGCGAGTTCACCATGGCCGACGTCGTCACCGTGCCCAGCCACCTGGCGATCCCCGAGGTGCGCACTTACATGACCACCGACGCGGCCCGGGACCTGGCCGCCCCGGACTCGCCCGCCCCGGCCGCGGTCGACGAGCTGGGCCGGTCGGCGCAGCTGTTCACCGTCGACGTCGTCGTGCGCTCCGGCGACACGCGTCGGCGCGTCGTCGCCAGGGGCCGGGACATCTACGCCGTCAGCGCCCCGCTGGCGGTCGAGGCGGTCCACCGCATCCTCGCCGGGCAGACGAGGACGACCGGTGTCGCCTCCGCGGGTGAGATCTTCGACGCGCCCGATTTCCTGCGCGCGCTGTCCGCGCACCTGGCGATCGAACTGCACGACGAGTCGAGCGTGCCGCAGTTCGCCTGATCGGAGGCCGCCCCGACGGATCGGGACGGCCGGTGGCGCTCAGGCGGCGTCGGAGGTCACCGGTCCTGCGGCGAGGCGGGCCTGGGCGGCCATGTCGTCGGCCAGCGTGGTCCACACGTGTTCGGGCAGGATGTGGCCCATGCGCGGGTAGACGACCGAGCGTGCGCCGGGGATCCGGCGGGCCAGCGCGGCCCCGGCGGACGGCCGGATGAGCGGGTCGTCGGCGCCGTTGACGATCAGGGTCGGCGCGGTGATCTCACCCAGCCGGCGGCCCGTGGTCCCGAGGTTGAGCCCGGCGGCGGTCTGGCGCTGCGTCGTGCTGGGGTCGCGTGGGGCGCGCGCGTGGCTGACCTCGGCCACGGACCGGGCCCATTCCTCTTCGAACGGATGGTGCGGCGAGGACAGCAGCCGGATCATGTCGACCAGGGTCTGGACCGCTCCCTCGTCGGTGGCGGGGTGCTTGATCCGGGCGAAGCGGGGGAAGACGCCGAAGTTCACGTACCGCAGCATGTTGAGCTTCCCCGGCGGCGCACCCATGATCGCGGTGACGGTGCGCACCCGCTGCGGGTGCAGGACGGCGGTGGCCAGGGCGAGTCCGCTGCCGAGGGAGGTGCCGCACACGTGGGAGGAGTCCCAGCCGAGGGCGTCCATCACGGCCAGGCCGTCGGCGACCATGTCCGATCCGGTGTACGCCGGTTTGCGGCTGCCCCGGAACAGCACCTTGAACGGGTTCTCCGGCTCGGGCGAGGAGAAGTGGGTGGACAGGCCCGCGTCCCGGTTGTCGAAGCGGGCGACGTGGAAGCCGCGTGCGGCCAGCGCCTGGCAGAGGCCGTCGGGCCAGTACGTCATCTGGAAGTCCAGGCCCATGATGAGCAGCAGCGGCTCGCCGCCGGGCGCGCCGAAGGTCTCGTACGCGAGCTGGACGTCGCCGTTGTGTGCCGTCCGTATGGTCACCGTGGCCTCTTCGCGCTAGCTTTTGCAATGCGACTGCATTGTAACCGGGAAGGATAGGTTCTGGCCATGCCCCGCAAGGTCGACCACGAGCAGCGCCGCCGCCACATCGTCGAATCGCTGCTGCGCATCACGGGCACGCAGGGCCTGGAAGCGGTCTCCCTGCGCGAGGTCGCCCACGAGGCGGGCGTGTCGATGGGCGCCGTCCAGCACTACTTCGCCACCAAGGACGAGATGCTGCTCTACGCGCTGCAGCACTGGCTGAGCCTCAGCGTGCACGACCGCTTCGCCGAGCGGGTGCGCGCCCGGCTCACCCGCGAACCCTCCGGCGAGCCGACCGCGGCACTGCGCGCCATCGCCGCCGAGTACCTGCCCTATGACGAAGCCTGCCGATCCGAGGTGCTGGTCAGCATGGCGTTCCTGTCCCGGGCCGCCGTCGCGCCCGCCCTGGCCGCCGCCCTCGCCCCAGCCTTCGCCGGTTTCGCCCACACGCTGAGCACCGTGCTTCAGGGCGCAGGAGTATCGATCGACGCCCCGGCCGAAGCGCAGCGGCTCGCCGCGCTGCTCGACGGACTGCGGCTACCGGTGCTGGTCGGTGCGCTTTCATACCAGGACGCGCTGGCCGTGGTGGACCGCCACCTTGCCCTGCTCCCGACCGGAGACCTGCTCGCCTGACCGGGGACCGCACGGCCTGTTGCCGCCCCGGCGGTCGGCGCATCCGCCCGCTGGCACAATCCCCGGCCATGGGGACCTCGGCCGTGTACCGGATACACACCGGCGACGACGTCGTCGCCGTCCACGCGATGGCGCGGCGGCTGCTCGACCGGCGGTCGACCGGCTGCTGCCGGGCGTATGTGGCAGTGGACGTCGAAGTCGACACCCATCGGGACCTCGCCCGCTACCTGACGCTCGGTAGCGCCTACCTCGTGGTGACGCTTCCCGCGGAGCTGGTGGAGCAGGCGACGCCGGTCCTCGGCCCGCACCTGTCGGCCGCCGACCGCTGGAAAACGTCCCGTGACGGCAGCCTGCCTTTGATGATCGACTTCGACGGCGCGGTCGTCACGGCGTTGCGCCGGCTTCCACCGCTGGAATGCAGGATCTCCACCTATGAGTGCGAGCTGGAGGACGATCCTGCCGGATCTCTGCTGTCGGCGGTGGGCTCGGATCCGGCCTCGGTCTTGTGGCGTGTGTGCTGGCCTGGTGAGCACAAGTACGCGGGTTTCGAGTTGGGTCTCAACGGCATCGAGCTGTACCACCGCGACCCGCCGCCCGGCCACAGCCTCTACCTGCACGTCCGTTCGAACGGGGAAGAACTGGCACAGGCCCTGGCCACCACGGTCGGGGCCGGTGCCGTCGGCGACGCCGCGCTCGGACGGTGACGCCGGCGCGCGCCCTTCGTCCGGCCGTCTCCGGCTCAGGCCGCCACGAACGAGTGCAGCGGGTAGAGCTTGGCCTGTTCCGTCACGCCGACTTCATCCATGATCGGCTTCAGCTTGTCGGCGAACTGGCGGCAGGCGTCCTCGTCCTCCCACACGTCGACCACCCGGAAGCCGTTGTCGCCCTGGCCGGCGACGTGCACCAGCAGCCCTTCGACGGGCCAGTCGGCCAACGACTCCATGCGGGTCTTTCCGCCGGTCATCCTGCGGACGATCTCGACGTACTGCTCTTCGGTGAAGGTAGGGCCTTCGTGGACCAGCACGATCGCCATCGCGTACCCCTGTCTCGATCTTGGACTGTGGGATCAGCATAGGTCGGGTGACGGCTCGGCTACGGGCTGTTGTGGAACTTCTCCGCGCCTTCTCGCTCCGCGGAAGATCACTGTTTGCGGTCGAAAAGTACGGCCAGGCCTTACTTTTCGACCGCAAACAGTGATCTTCGCCCGTGCGCTCCGCGACCACCGTTAAGAAGGGCACCTTCTAATACGTATGGCGATGTGAAGGTGCCCTTCCTTCGCTTCAGGCGCAGGTGACGGATGTGTGAGTCGATGTTGATGTAGCGGCGGCTCAGAGGCTATTGACTTCAAGTGGACTTGAAGCCGGAAGCTTTTGGCCATGACAAACGGGGTTCTCGACGAGGCATACCAGCGGCTGCAGCACACCGGACCGGAGCGCGACGGCTGGCTGTCCAACCACGCGCCGATGGCGGCGGAGGCGCTGGTCCGGCACGGCTACGGCGATCAGGTGCATGCCTGGATCGACGGCTATGCCGACCGGCTGTCCGAACGCCCCCGCGGCATCCAGCGCATCTCGGCAGGCGAGTGGCGCGATCCGCTGGGCGACCCGGTCCGGACCGGCGACTGGCTCACCTTCTTCGAGCGGCAACTCGGCGAGCGGCCCTGGCGCGAGGTGCTGATCGAGTGGTGGCCCCGGCTGCTGCCGGGCGTGGCAGCCGGGGCGACGCACGGCGTCATCAGGGTGGGGCACGCGGTGCGCGCCCTGCTCGACAGCGAGCAGGACGGCGTGGCGACTCCGGCCCGGGTGGCCGAACTGGCAGCAGGGCTCGGCTACTGGGCCGCCCGCTGGCAGCCGCTGGCACCGGCCGGCAAAGGCCCGTACCGGTCGACCGATCCGCGTGCGGCGCTGGACGCCGTGCCCCGGGTGCCGCACCAGCGTTCGGGCATCCGTGCCCGGCTCGCGCAGCTCGCCGACCTGCCCGGCTGGCCGGAGTCGGTCGGCGCGGTCCCCGGTGACGCCGCAACCGGTGTGCCCGACCGGCTCGCCGCCATCGTCGAGGCGGCGGTGCTGCGCTTCGGCACACACGGGCACGGCAACCCGGTGATGCTGGTCCACGCGGCGACCGCGCCGAACGCGATCGCCCGCGTCCTGCCGGTGCTGCCCGCCGCGCTGTGGGAGCCGAGCATCGAGGCCGCCTGGGCCGCCACCGCTGCGGTGACCAGCGCGTACTCGCCCGCGACGGCTCGGGCGATGCCGGTCGGGGAGGCCGTGGACCCGGCCGACCTGATGGCCCGCGGCCTGCACGACCAGGATTCGCACGGAATCAAGTTCATCGACGCGGCTCTCGACGTGCACCGCCGCACCGGCGAACAGGCGGTGCTGGATGTGGCGGTGTACGCCAACGACCTGATCGTCCGGGGCTAGCGCGGCTGCGCCTGCCCTGCCGGATCCGGCGGGTCCGCGCGGCGGGCCTGATCGGCCGGCTCCAGCCGCGCTCGGCTGCCTGAATCTTCCAGCCAGCCGATCAGCTGCCGGTGGACCGCGTCGGCGCCGACGAGCGGGCCCGGGGCCGCCCAGCCGGCGGGGTGGATCAGCACCGGCCTGGTCTGCGCGCCGCCCAGCCCGCCGTGACAGCCGACCAGCTCCTCGAACGCCGCGACCTCGCCGGTCGAGGCGTCGAGCAGGCTGTTGAGCACGATGTCGCCGACGTGCGGCAGGGTGTCGTGCCGCCGCAGGTCGGCTGCCGCGTGCGGGCCGAACGGGGCCAGCGGGTCCGTGCCGTCGACCCGCCCGTCGGCCAGATGGTGGACGCCGTCGCGGCCGAGGGCGACCGGCCCGCGGGCACTCGATCGCACCACCACGAACCCGACGCCGGGATGCGCGATCAGGCCGGTCAGCAGGTTCGGGTGCCGGGCCTCGATCTCTTCCAGCGTCAGGCGGCGGCGCTCCCGGGCCAGATACACCATGCCCAGGTTGCCGGACGCGACGACGACCAGCTCCGCGCCCTGCGCCGGCGCGGGTGGCTCCTCCTTCGCCCGCAGCACGCCGCCGGTCAGCCTGCCGACCAGCTGCTGCTCGCCGCTGACCTCGGTGAGCAGGGCGCGGACCCGGCCCCACTGCTCGTTGTCGGGTGCGGTCGACACGTCCGTGCCGTCGCCCGCCATCAGCCTTCGGACCAGGACCTCCAGCGTGTACCCGTACCGCTGGAGGAAGGTCGCACCCTGGCTCTGGCCGTGATCGGACAGGACCACGAGGTGGTACGGGCGCGGCGCGCTCGCGGCAAGCTGCTCCAGCGTGCCCAGGACCCAGTCGATGCCGTCGAGCGAGGCCAGCGACTCGGCCCGGGTCGGTCCCGCGTGGTGGGCGATCTCGTCGTAGTCGACGAAGTCGCAGTAGATCGCCGGTGCGCCCCGCATCATGTGCTCGGCGGCCAGGTTCAGGTTGAGGTCGCGCAGCAGCACGTTGGTCACGCCGCGCAACGCCACGTAGGAGGCGGCGCGGTGCACCCGGGGCTCGATGTCGCGGGCCCGCTGCCGCCGGGCCTGGAACACCTCTTTGATCATTTCTCCGGCGGTCAGGACCAGCGACCGGGTGAGCCCGAACGGATCGACGAGATAGCTGCTGACCTCGCGGGTGGGGCCGCGCCGGGAGCTTTTGCGGGCGACGGTGCTCATGGTCAGCAGGCTGGTCGGCGCGTCGCCGGAGAAGACGTTGGACAGGCTCACCCCGCCGTCGGCGAGCAGGCCCCGGCCGTCGGAGAAGCCGCGCTCGACGTACTCGGCGTCCTTGGGATGGTTGGTGACGACGAGCCGGCCGGTCTCCTTCTCCAGCCAGCGGAACGCCGGCACGTGCGCGCTGGCCCCGTGCAGCAGGCCGGCCTGGCTGGCGGGGGTGGTCGCGGGCAGCTGCGCGTGCCATTCGACCAGCGTGTGGCTGCCCGAGCGGATCCACCGGGTCAGCGTCGGCAGGTTGCCCGCCTGGATCGCCCAGCGTGCCAGCGGGGCGGACAGCCCGTCGATCTGGATCATCACGACCCCGGGGACCGCGGTGGTGGCCGCCGCGCGGCGGGTCTTCTTCGTGGTCCGCAGCAGGTGTGCCAGCACGGCGGAGTTGTCGCCCGCGGTGACGACCCACATGGCCGCACTGACCAGGGCGGAGTAGATCCACGACGCCCAGAACGCGGGCCAGAAGCCGTCGACCTGGATGTGCGGGGCCAGCGACAGGGCCAGGTAGACGAGCAGCGCCTGGGTCAGCAGCCAGCCCGCCACGACACCGGCCCAGCCCAGCCGGGCGGCGAACGCGGCGAACAGCGGCCGCAGCACCGCGGCGGCGACCGCGAGCAGCACCGCGGCCAGCAGGACGTCCCAGCCGGTGCTCGCGGACAGCCCCGGCGTGACCGCGATCGCGATGCTCAGCGCCGCCCAGTCCAGCAGCAGCACCGGGACCGCCGTGCGCAGTTGGGCGCCGATCCACCCGGGGTTCACGGCTGCCATGTCAGCCTGCTGCCCGGGGCCAGCACCCGCACCTCGGTGGGCAGCTCGCGGGCCGCGACGGCGTCGGCGAAGGCACGGGCGGGTTCCCGGAGCCGGCCGGGATAGAAGACCCCCAGCCCGTACGGGAACAGCGTGCCCCAGTGGATCGGCACGGCGCGGCGTGGGCGCAGCAGGGCGACGGCCTCGGCGGCCCGTTGCGGGTTCAGGTGCCCCGGGCCGAGGTTCGGCCCCCATCCCCACACCGGGATCAGGGCGAGATCGAGGTCGGGGCACAGCTCGCGCATCCCGGCGAACAGGTCGGTGTCGCCGGCGAAGTACGCGACGGCCTGCGCGGTCCCGATGAGGTATCCGACCGCGGCGGCCCGGGGCCCGAACGGTTCCCGCCGCCCGTCGTGCACCGCCGGGGTCGCGGTCACGGTCACCGCGCCGACGGTGTGGGATTGACCGGCCTTCAGCGTGACGACGCGCCGGAATCCTCGCCGCCGGAGGAAGTCCGCGGCGCCGTCGGGCGCGACGAGTGGCACGTCGCGTCCGAGCAGCGCCAGCGAGCGCAGGTCGCAGTGGTCGTGGTGCAGGTGGGACAGCACGACGACGTCGATGTCGGCGTGGTCGGCGGCGGCCACCGGCGCGGCCACCCGGCGCAGGAACGTCAGCCGCCCGCGCAGCACCGGATCGGTGAGCACCCGGACGCCGCCGAGGTCGAGCAGGACCGTCGAGTGGCCCAGGAACACCAGCGAGGACGTCACGGGAACCCCTCAGGTCCGGGGTTCGGCCCGGCGGCGGGCCAGCGCCGCGGTGATGGGGATGGCGGCGCAGAGGCCGCTGAGCAGGATGGCGGCGACCGCGCCGAGGACGGCGGGCTGGTCGCTGAACGCGATCCCGATGGCGGCCAGGGCCGGGCCGAGGTTGCGTACCGCGGTGACCGCGCCCATGGTGGTGCGCCGGGCCGGTGATCCGGTGGACAGCAGCGTGCCCAGGCCGAAGGCGAGGGCGGAGAACAGGAACCCGGCGAGCAGGGTACGCGAGCCCAGCAGGTCGACGACGTCGCTCCAGCTGCCCAGAATCATCCCGGCCAGCACGATCAGGAACGTCACGTTGGAGACCTTGATCGCGACCGGGTGCCAGGCCAGTGCGGTTTCGGCGGTGTGGTGGCGCAGCAGCAGGCCGATCGCGAACGGCACGAGCTGCAGGATCGCGACGGTGCGCACCAGCGCGCCGACGTCTAGGGAGATGCCGCCGCCGACGTTCGCCGCGGTCAGCAGGACGTTGGCGGTGAGCGCGAAGGTGACACTGCCGATGGCCGCGAGCAGCACCTGCATCGCGGCGCCGGTGGTGACGTCGCCGCGCTGGATCATGCCGAGTTTGGCTCCGAACGGACCGCCCGGCGAGGACGCGATCAGGATCAGCGCGATGAACGGTGCGGACGCGAGCTGGAACAGGGCCGCCAGCCCCCAGCCCAGCAGCGGGACGACGACCAGGTTGGCCAGCAGCACGAGCGCCAGCAGCGGCACGTCGGTGAACGCCCGGCGCAGCGCGGGCAGGGTCGCGCCGAGGCCGGCGGCGAACATGGTCGTCGAAATGAAGATCACGGTCACCGCGTTGAGCAGCAACTGCAGCGTGTCCACCGTGGTCTCCTGCCTGCGGTCGGATGGGTCAGTCGGTGAGTTCGCCGAGCCAGCGCAGGGCGCTGAGGCTGGGCATGAACGCGTACTCGCCGCCGCGGGTGGTGACGAAGCGCGGCACGGCCGGCAGCCGCCGCCGCACCGGCCGGCGGGGGATCGTGTAGTCGGACAGGCCCTCACCGGAGCCGACGATGGGGTCCCGGGCGTCGTCGCCGCCGAAGAACACGCCGTCGTTCATCCACTGCGACTGCGCGAACTCGAACTGCCGGCCCAGATGGGCGCCGACGAAGGCGAAGATGAGCCCGCGGTCGGCGCCGTCGTCGTCGAGCACGCCCTCGGGCAGCAGCGGCCCGTACGCGGTGCCGCGCCGGATCATGCGGTGCAGGCGGGGTTCGCCCGCGACGGCCGAGTCGCGCGGGTTGGCGCGGCGGATGTGGCTGCCGCCGGGGGTGGCGAACCCGTCCGGGTCGTCCTGCCGGAACAGGAACGCGTTGTTGCGGTCCCGGTCGGCGCCGACTTCCGGATCGTCGTGCACGGGGCACAGGGCCAACGGTGCGCCGCTGCGCCAACGTCCCATGAGCTTGGCGGCGAGCTGCTCCTCCTCGTCAGGCCCGGCCGAGTTGGCCCGCAGGAAGCGCCGGAACCCGGCCACGTCCTGGTGCAGTTTGCGGAAGGCGACGTAGCTGCCGTTGCGGCCGAGCACGTCCGGCGTGGTGGTCTGCACACCGCCGAGTTCGTCGGGGTAGCCGAGCACGAACTCGCCGGCCGCCAGCGGCTTCTCCAGAGGATTGGAGCCGGGGATGCCGCTGCCGTCGACGGCCGGATGGCTGATGCCGTCGCGGTAGCCGAACGGCTCGGTCTCGGTGGGCAGGGCGTGGCAGTTCTGCCGCCAGATCGCGGTCACCCCGCTCAGGCCCTCGTAGGCGGGCCGGGCGCGGTCGATCGCGGCTTCGAGGGTCGGCTCGTCGGGTGCCAGCGCGACCAGGACGACGTGCACGTCGGGGCTGCCCAGCGGGGCTTCCCAATGTTCGGGGGCGCTGCCGGCGGTGTCGGACAGGGCGGTGGCGCGGGCGGCCATGCCCTGGCGGAACTCCCAGGCCATGGTGTCGAGCGCAGGTTGGGGCACGCCGAGCGCGCGCAGACCGTGGTAGGTGACGGCGACGCTGACCCAGGTCTCGCCCAGCGGGCTGAGCGTGTCGGCGGCGCTGGTGACCGCGGCGGCGATGCGGCGCATCAGCTCCCTGCCGTGGGCCCGGTCGTCGATGCGGAACAGGAGGTAGGTGGCCGCGTACGGCGACGGCCGAGGGCTGAGGACCCCGCGCTGGATGTCGTGCAGCTCCACGTCGCGCCTCCCGCTAGAGCGTGACGATGTTGCGCCAGAAGTTGCGCAGGCTGTCGTCCGCGCCGAACAGGGTGCTGAAGATGGTCGAGTCGGCCATCAGGATGTCGCCGGCCCGGTCGCCCGCGGGCGGCAGCCACAGGAACATGTTGAACTCGGTGTTGCCCGCCTCGGTGAACGGGTGCGGCTTGGCCAGGTCGATGGGCTGGCGGCCCAGCACGCGTACGGCCTGCTCGTCGCTGGTCGTCACGGCGTAGTGCGGCAGGTGCATGTGGAAGTTGAAGCTGGTCACGTCGGCCAGCCAGCCCTTGGTGTCCAGGTCGCGGTTGATCGACAGCGGGGCGATGCGCTTGGGCGCGGCGACGGCCGGGCGCAGGCCGTAGCGGTTCTCCACCGGCACGCCGAGCGCCTCCATCAGCGAGCGGGTGTACCGGCCGAAGCGCTGCTGGCGCGGCACCAGCGCGTCGCCGTGGTGGTGGTACTCCACGTCGCGCACGGCGAGGTCGTCGCCCGCGCCGACGTCGTGGTGCGGGCCGAGCACCAGGCGGGTGCCGTCCCGGCCCACCCACTCGCGCAGCGCCTGCACCTCCTCGGCGGTGGCGTCCTGGCCGGTGACCATATGGTCCAGCCCGAAGACGAACAGCGTGTCGGTGTCGGCCAGCACCCGCTCGTCGAGCGGGGTGACCACACCCGCCTGGTCGACGCGCTGGTACATCGCCACCGGGTGGCCGGTGGTCTCGGCGGCGAAGTCCTGGAACGGCGCCCAGGCCCAGAAGAACAGTTCGAGCGCGCCGGAGATGCCCTGCTGGAAGCGCATCGGGTCGGACCACTGCGGGTCCTCGTACGCGGGCCAGGTGACCCGGCGCACCTCGGTCATCGTGGAGAACCGGTTGTCGAGCTCGGCCGGGTTGCGGCCGGCCTCGGCGGGGTAGCTCCACGCGACGTAGATGCTGACCCGCCGCCGTCCCGGCGTGTACGGGCGGGGCTGGTGGCGGGTGTTGTAGACGCGGGCGGGTCGCGGGTCGCTCATGAAGTCCTCACTGCAGTTGGTCGAGCATCTCCGACAACGCGCCCTTGATCCGCAGCGCCTTCTTGATCTCGTCGGCGGTGACGTACGGGTACTCGCCGTACTCGATGAAGCTCGGGCACTGGTGCTCGCGCACGAACCGGATGAACGCCTCGGGGTTGGTCTTCCAGTCCTCCGGGAAGCCTTCGAGGTTCTCGAACGCGGTGTTGACCCCCGACTTGCCGAACAGCGCGACGGCGTCCTCGGTGTACTTGTCGAAGTCGGTGTCGAAGATGCCCTGGTACATGAACCGGGTGTCGTCGTCGAACAGGACCCACCGCAGGTAGTGCAGTTTCAACGGGGCCAGCAGGTACGGGTCGGACTCCAGCGCCTTGGCCAGGGTGTTGCCGTACTCGCGCATGGTGTCCGCGCGACCCGGCTTCACCTTCGCGATGATGGTGAACCCGTAGCAGGCCGGGGTGCGGGGGAAGACCGGGCCGTACTTGCCCTGTTCGAGATGGCTGGTGTCCTTGGGGATCACCATGGCCGCAGGCTTGAGTTCCATCGCGCTTCCCATCGCAGGCACACCCCGTGGTCACGGTGGCGACCAGCCCATCATGCCCACAGACCATACTGAAAATATGCAAATCGACCCGACTGAACCGGTCCTCGGGGAAGTCAGGGCGTCCGGGTCGCCGCGGGTGCGGGGGTTCGCGGCAGCTTCGCGGCCGCCCACAGCCCGGCGATCGCCACCACGGCGAGCACGGCCATGGCCAGCCCGTAGGCGCGTTCGGGGGTCGCGGTGATGCCCGCGACGAGGATGGTGCCGGCGACGGCGGTGCCCAGGCAGGAGCCGAGGTTGGACACGCTGCGCGACAGCCCGGAGATCTCGCCCTGCTGGTCGTCGCTGAAGCTGGACTGCACGATGTTGACCGACGGGGTCAGCATCAGGCCCAGCCCGAGCCCGATGAGCAGCAGGCCGGGCGCGAACGCCCAGGCCCCGGGCGTGCCGGTGACCAGGGCCAGCAGCACGACCACGCCGATCGCGGTGAGCACGAAGCCGGCCCGGATCAGGGTGCGCTGCGGGCGGCGTTTGGCCAGGCGCTCGGCTGCCAGCGACGAGATCAGCAGACCGGCCGTCGCGGCGGTGAAGATGACACCGGTCTGGATCGCGTCGTAGCCGCGGACCACCTGCAGGTACGCGGACACGGTGAAGGACGTGCCCATCAGGATCAGCCACTGGGTGTTCTGGGTGACCAGGCCGAAGTTGGAGGTGCGGTTGCGGAAGAGCGTGGTCGACAGCAGCGGTTCGCGGCCGGCGCGTTCCTGGGCGCGTACCCAGCGGAAGAACAGGAACAGCAGCAGCAGGCCCGCGACGATCAGGGCGAGCATCAGCCAGAGGTTGTCGTCGGCGGCGAGGATGCCGGCGACGACGAGGATGAGCCCGCCGGCCGACAGCACCGCGCCGCGGGTGTCGAACGGCCGGGTCGGGTCCGGCGGCAGCGGGTCGAACAGCTTGCGGCCGAGCACGACGATCACGGCCACCACGAGTGCCTGGAACACGAACGCCCAGCGCCAGCTCAGCGCCGAGGTGATCAGGCCGCCGATGAGCGGTCCCGCGGCCGCGCCGACGCCGCCCATCGCGCTGATCATGCCGAACGCCTTGGCGCGGGAGGTGACGCTGGTGAACAGCAGCGTGGTGAGGATGTAGACGGGTGGAATGAGCAGCGCGGTGCCCACACCCTCCAGGATCGAGTTGCCGAGGATGAGCACGCCCAGCCCGGGTGACACCGCGCTGAGCAGCGCGCCGATGCCGTAGAGGATGAGGCCGGCGAGGAAGCAGCGCTTGCGGCCGTACCGGTCGGTGAGTTTGCCGCCGGGGATCATGAGGGCGGCCATCACCAGCAGGAAGATCGTGATGGCGATCTGGACACCCTGCACGGTCGTGTTCAGGTCCGTGCTGATGTCGTTGATCATCACGTTCATGTTGGTGCCGGCGAAGCTGCAGATGAACTGCGCCAGCGCGAGCGGCACGAGCATCTGCCGCAGCGACCCCGCGGGCGGCATGGCGGTGCTCATCGGCTCGCGAACCGTTTCACGCCGGCCGCGACGAACTGCTCAATCGCGG
This sequence comes from Catellatospora vulcania, assembly GCF_009720385.1. Classification (GTDB taxonomy): domain Bacteria; phylum Actinomycetota; class Actinomycetes; order Mycobacteriales; family Micromonosporaceae; genus Catellatospora; species Catellatospora vulcania. Next base: position 901,735 of record NZ_WARX01000001.1, read on the forward strand.
TGGGCATGGGTCACTCCTCCTGCTGGCGGGCCGACATGGACAGCGTAGTAAAGCTGTCCGATTCATGCCGGTATACCGGGAGATCGCTGCGGAGAGGGGACGGGCGGTTGCGTTTTTGGTGTTTACTGCGGCATGGTTGACGCATGAGAGGCGACTCCGACGACGACCTGATGACGACGAGCGAGGCGGCGGCGCTGCTGCGTTCGTCACGTCAGCATGTGGTCGACCTGTGTGAGCGGGGAGCCCTTCCCTTCGTCAGGGTGGGGACGCACCGGCGGATCGCCAGGGCGGACGTGCTCGCCATGCTGCGTCCGGAACTGACCCGCGACCAGCTCAAGTCGCTGTGGCTGCACCGCGCCGTGGCCGGCCGTCTCGTCGCCGACCCCGACAACGTGCTGGCCGACGCCACTGAGAACCTGCACAGACTCCAGCGCGTACACCCGGACGGCATGGCGGCGATGTGGCTCGAACGCTGGCGGCAGGTCCTCGATGCCGGAGCCGAGGCGGTGCTCGAGGTCCTGACCTCACGGAGCCGCGACGCCGCCGACCTGCGCCAGAACTCGCCGTTCGCAGGCGTGCTTCCCGAAGGCACCCGCCAGGCTGTGCTGGCCGCGTTCGCCGAGCGCTGGCGCAGGGAGCGGATGGCGTGAACCGCGAGCAGCTGGAGCACGTGCTCCGGGCCGCGTCGCAGATCGCGCAGGAGCCCGACATCCTGGTCATCGGCAGCCAGTCGATCCTCGGCGCCATACCCGAGGACAGGCTGCCCGCCGCGGCGACGGCGTCGATCGAAGTGGACGTCGCGTTCTTCGACGATCCGGACGATCTCAAGGCGGACCGGGTGGACGGGGCGATCGGCGAGCTGTCGCCCTTCCACGAAACCTTCGGCTACTACGCCCAGGGTGTGAGCGTTTCCACCGCAGTGCTCCCGGCAGGCTGGCGGCAGCGACTGGTGGTGGTCGACACGCCAGGTACCGCGCCTGGGCGTGGTCACCTGCTCGACCCGCACGATTGTGTGGTTTCGAAGCTCGTCGCGGGCAGGGAGAAGGACCACGTCTTCGCGGCGGCGCTGCTGGAACACGGGTTGATCGACGCTGCTGTTCTCACCGAGCGGGTGGAGACCGTGGACGTGACCGCTGCTCACCGGCAGCGCTTGCGCCAGTGGATCAACTATCACGCACGGCGGGGAGCGCCCAGCTGAGCGGCCGCGTACCTCACCCGATCCCGTTGAGCTGCCGTGCCATGTCGCGGTGGACAGCGACCAGCTCGGTCATGGGAATCGGCCGCCGGGAGGCCTTCCCGAGATCCTTGCCTTCCTTGCTCCAGGGCGGCGGAAGCGTGTGGATGCCCTGGTCGAGCCGGCAGGCGGCGACCTCGGCCGGCCAGCCGGGCCAGCGAAGGGTGTCGTAGAAGGGCTCGATCGCGCCCATCAGCATGGCGGTCAGCCAGGCCGCGTACCCCAGCTCGAGGTCCTGCCAGTCCAGCGCGTCCGGGCCGAAGTAGTGCACCGTCGGGGCGTCGCCCGGTGAGCCCTGCGCCCACGCGAACACACCGCCGAGCACGTCATGCGCCACCACCAGGCCGAACGAGTCCGGCTGGTTGGCGGCGACGATGTCGGTCAGCCCGCGGCCGATGCTGCCGGAACCCAGGACACGAAGCCAACCGCCGTCGACGACGATGCCGCCGCTGAGATAGGTGACGGCGCCCAGCCAGGACCCGGTGGTGACCTGCAGGTGGTGCAGGCAGGACGCCGGCATGCCCTCGTCGGCGGGCAGGACTTCGACGATATGGGGCGACTGCGCGACGACGCCCAGGATCTCCGCCCAGGCAGACTGATCGCCGACCACCAGCTCGTCCAGTTCGCGCACGCCGCCAAGGTACCCGCCGGTCTGCCGCTGCGGGACGCGGCCGTGAACCCGAATCGGCCCTGGCGCAGAGACATGGCTGTCAGGTCGGTTTTCGGGAGGAGGGACCACGGTGCATTGGCCACATCAGCGATGACGACGGCGGAGCTGTCCGGCGACGCGGCGGTGATCGCCGCGTCCAGGCACGACGCGGAGGCGTTCGGGGTCATATACGACCGGTACGCCGCCGGGCTGCACCGGTACGCGTACCGGCGGCTCGGGCCGCAGACGGCGGAGGACGCGGTCGCGGAGACGTTCCTCGCCGCATTCCGCCACCGCGACCGCTACGACCTGGGGCGCGAGGACGCCCGTCCGTGGCTGTTCGGGATCCTCACCAAGGAGATCGCCCGGCGGTGGCGCACGGAGCAGGCCAGATACCGGGCGCTGAGCCGAGCAGGCGAAGCCGAGGCCGTCGAGGGCTTCGCCGACGAGGTCGACGCGGCGGTCAGCGCCCAGGCGACCCGCGGCGCGCTCGCCGACGGGCTGCGCGGACTCGCCGCGCGTGATCGCGACGTGCTGCTGCTCGTCGCGTGGAGCGGCCTGACGTACGAGGAGGTCGCGCAGACGCTGCGGATCAAGGTCGGCACGGTGCGCTCCCGGCTGCACCGGGCGCGACTCAAGCTGCGCGAGGCCCTCGGCGAGGACACGATGACCGACTTTTTCGAGGTGGAGTGATGGACGAGATGACGATGCTGGACGATTTCGGCGCTGCCCTGGACCCGGACGGTCCGCCGCCGCGGGACCTGCGCCGGCGGGTGCTCACCGGGGTGATGCGCCCGCAACCGGTCTGGCGCCGCATGCTCACCGGGCGTACCGGGATGCGGGTCGCGGTCGGCGGCGGGCTGGCCGCGGTGCTCACCGCGGCGGTGCTGGCGGCGCAGGTCGTGCCGTTCGGCGGCAGTGGACCGGCGGCCCAGGCGCAGGCCGCGGACATCCTCGCCGGTGCCGCCGAGCAGGCCCGGCACCAGCCGGACGTGCCGGTGCGCGGGGATCAGTTCGTGCATGTCGAGTCAGTCGCGACGGTGCTCGGGATGAACGAGGCGACGAAGCAGTCGTCGACGGCCGTGATCGCACGCCGGGTCTGGCTGTCGGTGGACGGGACCCGCGACGGGCTCATCCAGCAGCGGCCGCGGTCCGGCGGGGACTGGACGGACACCGCCCTGCCCGGCTGCCACGGCGGGGTCGTCACGCAGACCAAGGGTGGGGTCACCGTCACGAACGCGTGCACGCCGACGCCCGCCTATCGGGGCGGCCTGCCGACCGACGCGGACGCGATGCTGGCCCACCTCTACCGCATCGCCGACGAGCAGCCGAACAAGAACCCCCGCGACCAGCGGGCGTTCACCGCTGCGGTGGACCTCGTCGCCGAGGCGTACCTGTCGCCGGCGTCACTGGCCGCGGTCTTCGGCGCCGTGGCCAGGATCCCCGGGGTCAGCGTGGTCGGCGACGTGACCGACGAGGCTGGCCGCGACGGCGTCGCAGTGGCCCTGCACGAGGTGCAGGGCACCCGCGCCGAACTCATCTTCGACCGGGACAGCCACGCCTACCTGGGCAACCGTTCGGTCGCCCTGCAGGACGGCGACGGCCTGCGGGCCGGACAGGTGATGTACTCGGCCGCGGTGCTGACGGTCGAGATCGTCGACCGGGCCGGCGTGTGAGGGTTGCTTGACGGCGGGCCGTGGCGTACGCGCCGCGGCCCGCCGCGAGGCCGGTTTCGGACAGACAGGTATTGCGCAGTCCAGGGCTTTCGCCCCAGGGGACGCCGAAGCTCGGCGCATGATTATCGATATCTCGCGGCGCACCGCCGCGACCGTCGCCGCGGCCGTGCTGCTGGCCGCCACCGTGGCGGCCCAGCCTGCCCACGCGGCAGATCCCGTGCACAAGTCCACCCTGCGGCTCTGCGACCCGACCGGCTGCTACGTGGCCTGGCGGGTCGTCGACTCCGATCACGACGGCGTCGGCGACGCCGACGAGCTGATGGCGGGCACCGACCCGTGGGACCCGACCAGCCGCCCGCCCCTGAAGCTGGTCGTGGAAGTAGCACTGGAGCGCAGACTGCCCTCGTTCGAGGCAGGTCTGGGCGCGTTCCTCGCCATGCCCCAGGAGATCGTCGAGGCGCGGGAGAAGATCGGCATGGACGTGCTCGGCGCGTTCGGCATGGCCTCACGGCGGGACACGCTCACCCACTTCGGCCTCACCTTCGGTGAGATCCAGACCGGCGGTGTGGACGTCGATCCCAGCCACGGGTTCACGATCGGCATGGCGGGCAAGGGCGGCATCGGCTCCCTGCCCGGCGCCCGCGTCGGCGGGGTCTCCGTCGGGCTGATCTCCGCGGGCTCCGTCGACCCGAAGCACCAGTTCGGCCAGGAGCACGGCGGCGTCAAGAGCACCAAGCCGATCGAGGGCGGGACCGGCACCCACATCGAGTTCAACGACGGCGCGTCCCAGACCACCAGGTCCGACGGCGCGGGCGGATTCAACAGGACCACTACGAACGCCGACGGTAGCGCGGGCCCCAGCACCACCGGCCAGGCCCGGGAATCCAGCGACGGCGAAGGCGGCACCCGGCACGAGGAGAAGCAGACCACGACCGACGCCGACGGTGACCTGGACAGCGTCACCTATACCGACGAGCACCGCTTCGCCGGCGGGGCGGTCAGCACCATCACGACGACCACCAAGTTCGTCCGGGACTCAGACGGCAACGTCACCGGCTCCCAGAGAACGACCGTGGTCAGCTACATCTCCGCCGACGGCGAGTACGGCTCCGCGGACACCACGGTCGAGGACTGCGACTCCGCGGGCAACTGCACGATGGTGGACTCCGACTACGAGGACAGCGACACCGTCGACGACGAGGAGTACTACAACCCCGACGCCGACACCACGGTCGTGACCTTCGAGACGGAGAAGAACGTGCTGCGTACCCGTGGCGCGGCGGTGAAGGTGGTGCCCGGCTGGGCCGCGCCCGGTTTCGAGGGCGAGCCGGCCGACCCGAACGATCCGAGCCTGGTGGCGCTGATCGACTCCGACCTGTCCGGTGGCTACCTGCTGGTGTCGCCGACGCGGGTCACCAAGGCCCAGCCCGAGTACCGCGACGACCTGCCCCGCGTGGGCGTGCCCGCGCCCGGGGGCTGCCCGAGCTGCGGCTGACCGCCCAGGACCGGCCGTGGCGTGCTCACGGCCGGTCCACCTCCGGGATGTGCACCGACCCCATGCTGATCGGGCGGCGCAGCCGGAAGCCGAGCCGCTCGTACAGGGCGAGCGCTCCGGTGTTGTCGTGGGCCACGTGCAGGAAGGCGTGATCGCCGCGCTCGCGCATACCGGCGATAAGCGCGCGGACCAGCCGGACGGCCAGGCCCTGGCGCCGGTGGGCGGGGTCGGTGCAGACGGCGCTGAGCTCGGCCCAGCCCGTCGGGCGCAGCCGCTCGCCGGCCATCGCCACCAGCGCCCCGCCGCGGCGGATACCCAGGTAGGTGCCCAGTTCCAGGGTGCGCGGCGTGAACAGGCGGCCGTTGCGGTGGCGGGCGACGAACGCGACGATCTCGGGTACGTCGGCCGGACCCAGCCGCACTGCCTCGTCGTCGGTCCGCGGTTCGGCGTCGTCCTCGACGAGCTGCAGTCCGGGCCCGACCCCGGTGACCTTCCAATCGGGGTGCGGGGCCACGACGATGCCGGCGATCGGGGCCTGCTCCGGGCCGACCAGCGCGGCGGCGTCCGCCCAGTCTTCGGCGGTGGTCGGATGCGGGATCGTGATGAACCGCGACAGCTCCGGCGGGTAGCGCAGGATGCGGCCCCGCCGCTGCGCCAGGTGGGCATGCGGGCCGGTCAGCGCGGACCGTACGGGGTCGTCGAGTGGGTCCATGGCGTCCTCGGGTCGGCGTTAGCGCTGCGCAGACTCTAACCTGACAATCATGATCGTGGATGGATGCGCGGGCGCTGCGGCGGCGGGTGAATCCGTGTTGCCCACCGACAGACAATGGGCGGATGGGAATGCGAAGCGGCTTGGCCGAGATGTCGGATGCGGAGTTGTTCGCCGCCGCGGCGGCCGAGATTCCCGAGGACGACTACCTGGACCCGGTTCCCCACCTGGTCGCCCTGCACGAGCGGCCGACCCGGCAGGTGTTCGCCACCGCGGTGCGGCTGCTGACCGACGACGACCCCGATGCGCGGGAACTCGGCGCCCGGGTGCTGCGCGAGCTGGGGCCGCGGGACGACGAAGGGCGCCGGCCGTTCGGCGCGGAGGCGATACCGCTGCTGGTCGGGCGGCTCGATCAGGAGCGGGACCCGCGGGTGCTGCAGTGGGTGATCTCCGCGCTCGGATTCAACTGCGCACGGGAGGCACTCGGCGAGGTGCTCCGGTTCACCGGGCACCCGAACCGGTGGGTTCGCTTCCACGTCGCGGCAGCGCTGCCGGCGCTGGTGGACCCGGATCGGATCGAACCGGGCGCGCTGGAGGCGCTGCGGACACTGTGCGGCGACGAGGAGGCGGACACCCGGTATTACGCCCTGCACGCCATGGTCGAGGAGATCTCCGGCGCGGACCCGGAACTCGTCACGCGGTCGCTCGCCGACCTGCTGGACGACCCCGATGAGCAGATCCGCGAACTCGCCAGGACACACCTGACCGCTGTGGACCGGGGCTGATCAGCGCTGGGCTGAGCGGGCGCGCCAGATCACCACGCCGAGCACCACGGTCCAGACGGTGAGCGGGTCGAAGCCGAGCCGCTCCGCGCCGCCGACGCCCAGGCCCAGATGCAGGCCGCTGGCGAACAGCGCGCAGCCCACGATCCCGACGACGCCCATGGCCAGGGAGAAGACCCGCTCCCGCGGCCGCTCACCGGGTGTGGCGAGGCCGAGCAGCAGCGGGCCGATCGCCCCGGGGAACTGCAACCCGGCCCCGACCAGGTGCAGCGGCATGTTCACATCGCCGGGAGCCAGGCCCACGAGCACCGCGCCTACGCCGCTGACGGCCACCAGCGCCAGGCCCGCCCCGGCGAGGCGGTGACGCGGCCACCAGCCCCGAGTGGTCAGCGCGCCCGCCGCGGTGAACAGGCCCACCAGTACGAAGGCCACGTTCATGAGCGCGTGCCTGGGCGAGCAGAGGAAGGTCCCCGGCCGCCAGGATTCGCCGGTGGGCGCGCAGCGGGCGTTGCCGAGATCGCTGATCGTGTTGTCGGCGAAGCTGTACGCGGGATCCCAGGCCGCCGCGACCACCGGCTGCACCAGGAAGTAGACGATCGTCAGCATCCAGCAGACCGCACCCAGCCGTTGTCTCACCAGGTCGAGATTAGACCGGCTGTCCAGCAGCGGTCCGGCCCGGTAAATTGTCATATCGAGGTGGACGCGGGCGCGGTTACGGTCGGCGCATGGACCGCCTTTCCGAGATCACCTTCCGCCTGCCCGCGACCGCGGAGTCACGTGCCTTCCTCGACGGGCTGGGGCTGCTGCTCGCCGACGTCCCCTACGCCGCGCGGAAGGCCGATCGGCTGACGCTCACCCCGCCGCGGCCCGGCGACGCCCGCCCCATCACGACGTTCGCGCTGGCCGACGTGCCCGCGCCCGAGGTCGCCCTGGACACCGGCCAGGTCATTCGCGTCGTACGCGGCCCCGGCGCCGACGCGGTCACGCTGCCGGGCCGGGTCGAGCTGCCGGAGTTGGGCCGCCGCCTCGCCGGGCACGTCCGCCGGGTCGACCACACGGGCGTCAACCTGCCCGTCGGCACGTCCGTCGAGCAGTGGGACGACCTGGTCGGCGCGGTCGCCGCGGCGTCCGCGATGTACCGCTATCCCACCGGCGAGCAGTGGCCCTTCGTCCTGCCCGCGTCACCGGCGGAGCTCGACGACGATGTCCGCGATTTCGTCGTCGGCCGCGAGCCCCGGTTCGAGCTGGTATTCGAGCAGCGGCTCACGCAGACGTCGTGGCAGATCGCGCTGTGGACCGATCTGACCCGCGCAGAGCTGGAACTGCTGTTCCCCGAGCCCGAGGGGCTGACCTTTCCGGGTCTGGAGGAAATCTTCCGCGTCGTGCCGGTCCGCCATCCGTGGCCAGACCTGGGCATCCGTTTCGACCTGTGCTACCGCGGCGAGGGCGGCGGCCCGTCGGACTGGGAGACCGGCGAATGGCTGGTCACCGAGGGCGGCCGCATCCGCTGACCCGGCAGGCGGGCTCCGCCCACAGGCGTTAGGGAAGGGCGCCTTCTACGTCGCTTAGCGATGTGAAGGCGCCCTTCCTTCGGCCTTACGAGTTGAGGGGGCGTCGGGCCACCAGCAGGAGGTGGGTGACCGGCCAGTCGAGCGGGGTGCCGTCGGGGTCGGTGAGGGTGGCCACCGGGGCGATCCGGTTGTCGACGATCCAGTCGTTGCGGCTGGTCCCGGAGGCCGGGTCCAGTTCGAAGCCGACGTCGGTGAGCAGGCGGCGCCAGTCCGCGTACGCCATGCCGCAGAACTGCTCGCGGGTCTCCGCCAGCCAGCTCGCGGAGTAGTCCTTGCGGGTCAGGTAGTCCATGGCGTCGCCCAGGGCGAGCTGGACCGTGTCGCCGGTGGCGGTGTGCGGCACGCCGAAGGCGAAGTCGACGGTGAACTGGTCGAAGCGGGCCCGCGTGGACAGGCCCGCGACATAGGCCGCGACCTGCCCGGAAGGCAACCCGGCCAGGTCGGTGCGCGGGTGCCGCGGGTTCTCGCCGTCGCCGCTTTCCAGGCGCAGCAGCACCTGCCGGTCGCGGTCGTCGGGCCCGCAGACGTCGCTGTTGATCCAGACGCCGCCCGGCACGGTGTGCTCGAAGATGGCCTGGGCGAAGGCGCGCAGCGACTTCTCCTGGTCACCGTAGGACCAGATCTCGTGCGTGAGCGCGAAGGTCAGCGTCGTGTTGATCGACCGGGCCGGGAACACCGCGCCGCCGAGCACGTTGCGGCGGTAGAAGAACACGTTCGGGTTGGCGAAGACCCCCTGCGCCTTGCGGTGTACGCACTCGTCGAACAGGTGGCGGGCGACCTCGACCCCGATGAGGTCGCTCTCGCGCAGGGCCGGCTCCCGGTCGGCCAGTTCGAGCACAGCCCCCGCGCCGCAGCCGATGTCGACGACCCGGCCGGGCTGGACGTGCTCGCGGGCCGCGGCCCACTTGCGGGCGGCGCTGTCGGCGAACGCCTCCACGTAGCTGCGGTAGTCGCGGGTCGTGGTCAGCCCGCCCTCGTCCCCGACGACCGGGTCGTTGACGACCCTGCGCACGGTGTCGGTGAGCCGGTAGCGGTCGAAGACGTCCACGGTGGCGGGATGCGCCAGCTCGCGCCACGTCTCGTCACCGGCGGCCAGGCGCAGCAGGACGTCCCAGGGCCGTTCGGCCGCCGGGGACTGCCCGGCCTCGACGGGGTCGATCGCGAAGCCGAGCCGCTCGTACAGCGCGGCGACGTCGGGGGTGGAGCAGGCCACCACGGTGTTGTGCGGCGTCAGCTCGATACCGGTGGCCGCGGTGATGTTCTTGATCGTCACCTCGGCGAAGCGCGGCGTCGGCGGCATGTCGAAGACCGGCACCACCACCGAGCGCAGGCCGGTGGTCGCGCTGAACCGTTCGATGGCGGCCTCCCGCCGGTGGTAGGGCACCGGGTTGCGGCGGGTGTTGTCGTGGTTCGCCGAGGTCACCGCCCAGACGATGGTCGCGCCGTGCCGGGCGGCCAGGTCGACGAGCCGGCCGGCCTGGAACCGGGTCAGCAGGTGGTGGCGTCCGGGGAACAGCACGTATTTCATCGGACCTTGATACCGCACGCGGCGGCGGGGCTGCTCACCGCAGGTCCGCCATCCCGCTGCCGGACTATGCTGGCCGAGGCATTTGCCCGTTTCGGCGACTCCGGGGAAAGTTCCGGGCCCCGGACCGATGAGTTTGCCGGGCGGCGGCGGTCTACCTGGACATGACCCGAGAAGGAGATGCTCCGATGACGGAAGCGAAGACCTACACCCTCGACGTTCCCGGCGCGGTCCTGCACTACGACGTGCGCGAGAACGCGGAGAGCAGCGAGCCGGTCCTGATGCTGTTCGGCTCGCCCATGGACGCCCGCGGGTTCACCACGCTCGCCGGGTACTTCCCCGACCGCACCGTGGTCACCTACGACCCCCGCGGCGCCGAACGCAGCATCCGCACCGCCGACGCCGGGGAGTCGACGCCCGACGTGCACGCCGACGACCTGCACCGGCTGATCGCCGAACTCGGCGGGGGACCGGTCGACATCTTCGCCAGCAGCGGCGGGGCCGTCAACGCGCTGGCCCTGGTCGCCCGGCACCCCGCGGACGTGCGCACGCTGGTCGCCCACGAGCCGCCGGCGGGCACCCTGCTGCCCGACCGGGAGCGGGCGCTCGCCGCGATCCGGTTCATCCGCGACCTGTACCAGGCGAAGGGTTCCGGAGCCGGGATGGCGGCGTTCATCGCCGCGGTCGGGCACCAGGGCGAGTTCCCGGCGGACTACGCCGTGGCGCCGGACCCGGCGCAGTTCGGCATGCCGGCCGAGGACGACGGCTCCCGTGACGACGTGCTGCTGGGCCAGAACCTGATCAGTTGCACGCATTACGAGTACGACCTCGACGCGCTGCGCGCGGCGCAGACCCGGATCGTGCCGGTGGTCGGCGAGGAGTCCGAGGGCCAGATGGCCTACCGCGGCGGGGTCGCGGTGGCCGAGCGGCTCGGCACCACGGCGGTCGTGTTCCCCAGCAACCACGGCGGTTTCATGGGCGGCGAGTTCGGCATGCCGGGCAAGCCGGAGGAGTTCGCTGCCAAGCTGCGCGAGGTCCTGTCCGCGAACGCCTGACAGAGTCCCGAACGGGGCGAGCCGCAGGGCCGCCCCGTTCGGGTCAGGCGGTACGGGACAGGTCCATGACCCAGTTGGTCCGCCAGTTCGAGCCCTGGTCGTAGGAGAACGACTGCTGCCACCGGGCGGTGTCCGCGCCCTCCCTGGTCCACTCGAACCGGACCTTGACCGGGTGTCCGCCGAGCACGTCGTCGCAGTCGAAGACGCCCCGCCCGTCGCGCCAGGCGCCCTCGACGGGCGGGTCGAGGTGGCCGGGGTTGCGGCTGGACGCCCACCAGATCCGCCAGACCCGGGCCTGCGGGTCGAACTGCCGCAGCGTGAACCCCTCGAACGGCTCCTCGCCGGGCGGGGCGTCGGTCCAGATGCGGTCGACGTGGCCGAGCCCGCCGAGGATCGGCTCGGCGTGCGCGGTGGCGTCGAACTCGACCCACTCGGTGCAGGCCGGGTCGGTGACGTCGCGCAGCTTGCGGTTGCGCACCTGCCAACGGCCGAAGATGAAGTCGAAGTCGGCGCGGCCGTCGTCCATGATCGTCTCCTTGCGGCGGGGCGGCTCAGTCACCGTGATCATGCCGGTGGCCCCCGACGATGTGCGCGCTGAAGCTCCTGGCACGGCGGGCGCAGTTGGTATCTGAGCGCGCCCGCGGCGGTGCAGGTGTGGCTCGACGGCGATCGGTGCAGTTCAAAGGACGTGCAGGTCGTGGAGCACGAACGCCCAGCGGTCGTCGATCCGCACCAGGTCGAACAGTGCGGTGAGGTCGCTCCATTCGCCGTTGAGCGGGAGGTCGAAGTCGATGTGGGGCGGCCGATCGTCATACCGGCTCACCTCACGCAGGGGGACGAGGTCTCCGCCTGCGCTGTTGACCGGGGTGACGTACATGCGCCGGCCATCGTCCAGCGGTTCCCAGGAGCCGTAGTTCGCGATATAGGTCCTCAGGCTCTCCGCGGTCCACTTCTCGGTGGGGATGGCCCCGTCCGGTGGGTGCAGGAACGCAGTATCGGCCGTCCGGCGCGTTCCCGGCCCGCTCGCCGGGGCGGTCGGCTGCGCCGCCCGTACGCTTCGGGCATGGCTGGTGGACAGGTGAAGCGGGCGGAGCGCGGGCCGGGGCGCCCGCGGGAGGAACGCGTCACGGGCGCGGTGCTGTCCGCCGTGCTCGACCTGGTCACCGAGCAGGGCATGGAAGCGGTCACCATGGACGCGGTGGCCGCCCGCGCCGGGGTGAGCAAGCCCGCCATCTACCGGCGCTGGCCGGGCAAGCACGACCTGATGATCGCGGCCGCGGAGACCCGGATCGGTGTGCTCACCGTGCCCGACCTGGGGGATTTCCGCGCCGAGCTGCGTGCGGTGCTGGACGCGCGGGTCGAGGTCTACCGGATGCCGGGAACGGCGCGGCTGCTGGCAGGGCTGATCGCCGCCGCGGAGGAGGGCGGTGAGGTGCGTGGCGCGTACCAGAGCTATGCCGCCCGGATCATGAGCGAGACGCGGAAGATCCTGGAGCGCGGCAAGGCTCGTGGCGACGTGCGGGCCGATGTCGACGTGCGGGCCGCGGCGACGCTGGTGGCCGCACCGATGATCTTCCGGTTGGTGATCGAGCAGCAGCTGCCCGACGAGGGCTTCGCCGCGGATCTGGCCGACATGATCGCTCGGGCGGTGGGTGCACCGGCCTGAGCTGGTCCCGCCCCGAAGAATCCCACCGTCAGGCCTCTTGCGTCGCCGATCACTAATAACGATACTGCGGGTAACGCATTCGACGTGTCGGAGGTCACACATGAATACCGCTGCCAGTGCCGCCCCCGCGTACGGCAAGCCGCTGATGCGCTACGGCCGGCGCGTGCTGGACCGCACCGCGCCCGGGACCCGGGCCGAGCCGTACGAGCTGCTGCAGGTCAGCCCGATGACGCCGCACATCGGCGCGGAGATCTCCGGCGTCGACCTGTCCGTGCCCGCCGGTGCCGCGCTGGCCGCCGAACTCAAGCGTGCCCTGCTGGAGTGGAAGGTCCTCTTCTTCCGCGACCAGCACGGCTTCGACCCGTACTCCCAGCAGGTCTTCGCCGGGCTGTGGGGTCCGCCGGAGCCCAACCCGTTCTTCCCCAAGGGCGACACCGCCGGGGTCTCCCGGCTGGCCAAGGACGCCACCGCGGTGGGCAACGAGAACATCTGGCACAGCGACCACTCGTTCATGGCCGCGCCCGCGCTGGGTTCGGTGCTGCGCGCCGTGGAGATCCCGCCCGCCGGCGGCGACACCATGTGGGCCGACATGGCCGCCGCCTACGACAACCTCTCCGACGCGATGAAGGCCCGCATCGACGGGCTGACCGCGGTGCACGACTGGATCCCGTCCTGGGGCCAGACCATGACCTCCGACCAGATCGCCGCCCTGCGCCCCGGCCTGCCCGCGGTCGAGCACCCCGTGGTCGTACGCCACCCGGTCACCGGCCGTCGCACGCTCTACGTCAACGAGCCGTTCACCACGCACATCGTCGGGATGTCCGCCGACGAGAGCCGCGAGCTGCTCAACGAACTCGTGCTGCAGGCCCGCGTCCCCGAGTTCCAGGTGCGCTTCCGCTGGCAGCCCGACTCGGTCGTGATCTGGGACAACATCGCCACCCAGCACTACGCGATCAACGACTACTACCCGGCGCGCCGGGTCATGGAGCGCATCGCCATCGCCGGCGTCCCGCTGTCCTGAACCACCCCCGACCTTCCCTCCCAGCCCGCGGAGCCACCGTGACCGACACCGAAGTCGCACCCGCAACGCCCGCCAGACCCGCCGCGCAGACCCGAGACGATCGCCGTCACGCGTGGCTCGTCACCGCCATGCTCGTCGCCTTCATGATGATCAATTTCGCGGACAAGTCCATTCTGGGCCTGGCCGCCGACCCGATCCGGGCGGACCTGGGCCTGTCCGCGACCCAGTTCGGCACGGCGAACAGCGCGTTCTTCCTGCGGTTCTCGATCTTCGGGGCGGTCGGCGGGCTGCTGGCCGACCGGGTGCGTCCACGGTGGCTGCTGCTGGGCATGGTCCTGCTGTGGTCGGTGTCGCAATCGCCGATGGCGCTCGGCGCGGGCGTGGCCATGCTGTTCACCTCCCGGATCCTGCTGGGCGCGGCGGAGGGCCCCGCCTTCCCGATCGCCCAGCAGACCGCCCTGTCCTGGTTCCCGAACAGCAGGCGCAACCTGCCCAGCGCGCTGGTCACCGCGGGCACCACGTTCGGCGTCGTCATCGCCGCACCCGGCCTGACCTGGGTGATCACGGAGCACGGCTGGCGGTCCGCGTTCGGGGTGGTGGCCGTCGCCGGTGTGCTGTGGGCGCTGGTGTGGGCCATCGTCGGCGGTGAGGGACGGCACGCGGTGGCGGCCGACCCGGCAACCGGTGACGAGGCGGAGCAGGTCGCGGACAAGGTCGGCTACCGGCGCATCCTGGCCACCCGATCCTGGATTGGCGTCACCGCCGGGTACTTCGGCACCTACTGGATGGTCGCGCTGACCGTGGCCTGGCTGCCCTCGTACCTGAACGACGGTCTCGGCTACTCGAAGACGGCCTCGGCCAACCTGGTGGCGCTCATGTGGGCCGTCAACGCGATGGCGCTGCTCGGCCAGGCCGGGCTGACCGGGTGGCTGCTGCGCCGCGGCGTCGGCAGCCGCTGGGCCCGGGCCCGGGTAGGCGGCATCACCCTGCTCGTCAGCGCGGCGGGCTGCGCCGCCCTCGCGGCCGGTCAGGGCGGCCCGCTCACCGTGCTGCTGCTGATCGCCGGATTCGGGATCTGCGGGGTGATGGCGACCATCGCGGTCACCACGGTGGCCGAGATCGTGCCGGCCGGTCGTCGCGGCGGCGCCCTGGGCATCATGAACGGCGTCGTGACGACCGCGGGCCTGATCGCGCCCATCCTGGTCGGCCGCCTGGTCGACACCCAGGGCGCAGCCGGATACCAGCAGGCGGTGCTGATCTCGGCAGGCGTGCTCCTGCTCGGCGGCATCGCCACGGTCACGCTCGTCGACCCGGCCCGCGACAGGCAGCGCCTCGCGCGGTGACCCGCGCCGCGACCCGGCCGCCCGCTGCCGCGACACCTCTGGCGAACAACCTCACGGCGACAAGGAACCACCGATGACGATCAGCACCGCGACCATCGCGCAGCTGGACCAGATGCTCGCCACGCTGCGCGACGGCGAACGAGGCTGGGCGGGCGAGACGCTCGCCTCGCGCCGCGCCCTGCTGCTCCAGGTCCACGCCAACGTCGCCGCGCAAGCCGACCAGTGGGTGCGCACGGCCGGGAGCATCAAGCAGCTGCCTGCCGGGTCGCCGCTGCTCGGCGAGGAGTGGATCAGCGGTCCGTGGGCCGTCCTCGGCTACGCCGCCGCGCTGGCCGACACCCTGGCCCGCATCGAGTCGGGACGCGACGTGCTCGCCGGGTATCGCGTCGGCAACGCGCCCGGCGGCCGGGTCGCCGTCGACGTGCTCCCGCACGGCATCCACGACCGGCTGCTGCTCAGCGGTTTCCGCGCCGAGGTCTGGACGGAGCCCGGCACCACCGAACAGCAGCTCCGCGAACATGCCGGGCTGGGCCAGCTCGCCCCGGAGCTGACGGCCGGGGTCGCCGTGGTGATGGGCGCGGGCAACATCACCTCGATCGCGCCGCTGGACGTGCTCTACCAGCTGTACGCGTACAACCGGGTGGTCCTGCTCAAGCTCAACCCCGTCACCGACGCGCTGCTGCCGGTGTTCGCCGCGGTGTTCGCGCCGTTCATCAAGCGCGGTTACCTGCGCATCGTCACCGGCGACGCGCAGGTCGGCGACCACCTGGTGACCCACGCGGGCGTAGACGCGGTACACATCACCGGCAGCGAGGCGACCCACGACGCGATCGTGTGGGGGACCGGCCCGGCCGGCGCGGCGGCGAAGGCCGCGGGCGCGCCGCGCCTGGACAAGCCGATCACCAGTGAACTCGGCGGCGTCTCGCCGACCATCGTGGTGCCCGGCCGCTGGTCGAAGGCCGACCTCCGCTTCCAGGCCGAGCACATCGCCACCCAGCGCCTGCACAACAGCGGCTTCAACTGCATCGCCGCGCAGCTCGTCATCGTCAGTCGCGACTGGCCGCAGAAGCGGGAGTTCCTCGACGCGCTGCGCGAGGCGTACGCCACCGCACCCGTGCGCCCCGCCTGGTATCCGGGCTGCGCCGCGCGGGTGGCCGGCGCGCGGCAGGCGCATCCGCGCTTCGAGGCCGTCGGCGGCACCGCCGAGCGCACCATCCTGTGGGGACTGCACCTGGACGACCCGGCGGAGTCCGCGTTCGGCACCGAGTACTTCGGGCCGGTCCTCGGCGTGGCCGAGCTGCCCGGCACCGGCATGGAGTTCGTCGACGCCGCGGTCGAGGCCGCCAACGAGCGGCTGCACGGCACGCTGGGCGCCAACCTGGTGATCGACCCGCGCACCCTGCGCAGGCTCGGCGCGCGGCTGCGGGAGGGCATCGCGCGCCTGCGCTACGGCACCGTCGGGGTCAACGCCTGGACCGGCGTCGGCTACCTGACCGCCCGCGCCACCTGGGGAGCCTTCCCCGGGCACCCGCTCGACGACATCGCCAGCGGCCGCGGCGTCGTGCACAACGCGCTGCTGCTGCACCGCCCGGAACGCACCGTCGTGTACGGGCCGTTCCGGCCGCTGCCCCGCTCGATCATGACCGGGCAGTTCAGCCTCACCCCGAAGCCGCCGTGGTTCGTGACGAACCGCACGGCCGCGACGACCGGCCGTCGGCTGGTCGAGTTCTCGGCCCGCCCCCGCTTGTCGGCGCTGGCCGCCGTCTTCGCCTCCGCGCTGCGGGGCTAGCCGCGGGGCCGGTGCGGAGCGGTGAGATCCGCACCGGCCGTCTGCGGCGGGACTCCGGCGAGCGACCCGCATCCGGGTCCGATCGCCGGGACACCCGCTAGGGGGTGGTCAGGTCGAACCTGGACACCGTAACCGAGCCGCCCAGTGCCTGGGTGGCGTAGTTGAAGATGCCGAAGCGGTAGCCCATGAAGAACTGCCAGGCGTTGTTGAGGGTGAACGCGGAGCCCAGCGACGTGAAGTTGACGCCGTCGGTGCTGTAGGAGAAGCGCGCCTGGCGTCCGCTGCCCGGCCGGATGTCGGCGTTGACGCGCAGCCAGATCCGGCCCCCGGACACCGCCGCGGAGGCGTTCTCCGCACCGGTGCCGGTGGTGTTCCAGCTGCTGTCCATGGTGAGTCCGTTGGTCATGACGACCCTGGTCGCGCCGTTGTCGCGTTTGACGCCGATCCAGGCAGAGGAGTCGCGCAGCATGGCCAGCCCGGACCGGTCGCCGTCGCGCATGGTCGAGTAGTCGAGCTGGATCGTGGCGGTCGAGGTCGGGCCCTGGATGCGGTGGGTGAGCGTGTTGCGGGCGTTGTAGAGATCGTTGGTGACGGTCGCGGTCTGCAGGCGCAGGCCGTTGTTGACGGAGTAGCGGCTGGTGTCGGGGTTGTGGTTCCACTCCCACTGCGGGCCGAGCGTGGTGCCGGCGAAGGTGTCGGCGCCGATCATCGGCTTGACCTGGCGCGGCGGGGCGGGCAGGTTCGGCTTGGGGTAGCTCGCGCCCCAGGCGTTGTTGACGAGCTGGAGCTGCGGCCAGCCGTCGGCGGTCCAGGTGACGGGCGCGAGCACGGGGATGCGGCCGCCGGGGTAGGAGTCGACGAAGGCCATGTAGTACCAGTCGCCGTTCTGGGTCTGCACCAGACCGCCCTGGTGGGGCACGCCGCCACCGGAGACCGGGCCGGGCAGGTTGAGCAGGACCTGCTGCATCGTGTACGGGCCCCACGGGCTCGACGACTTGAGGACGTACTGGCCGTTGGCGGGGCGGGTGAGGAAGATGTAGTAGCTGCCGTTGCGCTTGTAGAAGCGGGCTCCTTCGAGGGTGCCGACGCTGGACGGGGTGGTGAACACCTGCTGCGTGCGTACCTGGCTGAGCCCGTCGGCGGACAGCTGCGCGACGCTGATGCTGCTGTTGCCGTACGCGACGTACATCGTGTCGTTGTCGTCGACGAGCAGGCCGGCGTCGTAGTAGCAGTTGTTGATGGTGGAGCGCTTCGACCAGGTCCCGTCGACCGCCGAGGCGGTGTAGACGTAGGTCTTGTTGAACTCCATGCAGCCCATCCAGTAGAAGGTGCTGTTGGAGGGGCGGTAGTTCAGCGTCGACGCCCAGATGCCCTTGACGTAGGCACGCCCGCCGCTGAGGTTGTACGCGCTGGAATGGTCGAGCACCGGCACGGAGTGCCCGGCGAACTCCCAGTTGACCAGGTCGTACGAGCGCAGGATCGGCGCGCCCGGGGAGTAGTGCATGGTCGAGGCGGAGTAGTAGTAGGCGTCGCCGACGCGGATGATGTCGATGTCGGCGAAGTCCTGCCACAGCACCGGGTTGGCGTAGTTGCCGCCGCTGGGCGGGGGCGAGGTCGACGCGCTCGGGGTGGGGTTGGCGCCGACGCGGACGAGCTGCCATTGCTGGTTGGCGCCGCCCCAGTCGTCGTACTGGACGATGTTGGCCCCGTCGGCGGTCGACGCGCCCTGGACCTCCAGTGCCTTGTTGCTGTTGCGGTTGACGAAGCGGACGTAGCCGTCGGTGGAGTCGGCCAGCCGCCACTGCTGGTTGCTGCTGTTGTTGTCGGTCCACTGCACGACGGCCGCGCCGTTGGCGGTGGAGAAGCCGGAGACGTCGAGGACCTTGCCGGAGTGGCGGGATTTGATGCGGTAGTAGCCGCTGCCGGAGTCGACGAACTGCCATTGCTGGTTGTTGGCGGTGCCTCGGGTCCACTGGGTGATGCGTCCGCCGTCGGCGGTCGAGAAGTTGTACACGTCGAGGGCCTTGCCGCTGTTGCGGTTGACCAGGATGTACCAGGCGCTGGTGTCGACGGTGGCGGCCTGCGCGCCGCTGGTGCCGACGACGATCATTCCCATGCTGGCCAGCGCGGTGACCACGACGGTGATCAACGCGGTGCGCCAGCCGCGTCGTGAAGGCTGGGTTCGGGGGGTGGTGCCGATGCCGCTCACGGCATCCTCCTTGTCTCAGGCCGGAATGGGCCGGGTATGGGGGGTCACCCGTGGAAACCGCCGGTGCGCGGGCTGCGGCGGCCCGCGCACCGGCGGCTGTTCATGGAGCGGTGGTCGCGTCCGAGGTCATGACCGTGACGTAGCCACGGTCAGGAGGCGAGCGCGAGCGCCCGCTGTGCCGCGAGCCCGGCGTCGTGGGCCGCGGCGCCCATCGCGGCCGCGAAGGATCCGACGCGGACGAGCTGCCATTGCTGGTTGGCGCCGCCCCAGTCGTCGTACTGGACGATGTTGGCCCCGTCGGCGGTCGATGCGCCCTGGACCTCCAGGGCCTTGTTGCTGTGACGGCTGATCAGGCGGAGGTAACCGCCGGAGTCGGCCAGCCGCCACTGCTGGTTGTTGCTGTTGTTGTCGGTCCACTGGACGATCGCGCCGCCGTTGGCGGTGGAGAAGCCGGAGACGTCGAGGACCTTGCCGGAGTGGCGGGACTTGATGCGGTAGTAGCCGCTGCCGGAGTCGACGAACTGCCATTGCTGGTTGTTGGCGGTGCCTCGGGTCCACTGGGTGATGCGTCCGCCGTCGGCGGTGGAGAAGTTGTACACGTCCAGGGCTTTGCCGCTGTTGCGGTTGACCAGGACGTACCAGGCGCTGGTGTCCACCGGCCCGCCCGACGGGGGCGTCGACGTCGAAGGCGACGGCGTCGGGTTCGTGGGCGGGGTGCTGTTGAGGGCGTTGAGGGTCGACGTGTACGCGGCCTTCTTGTTGCCGGAGGAGTCGAACAGCAGCGGGTTCTGGCCGGTGCGCCAGGAGTCGCTGTCGCGGATGCCCCACACGGTGATGCCGTTGCAGCGCGACACCGCCAGGCAGGCGTTGGTGACGGCGGCGAAGGCGTTGGCCTGGTTGGAGCCGGAGATGTCCAGCTCGGTGATCTGCACGTCGACGCCGAGGTTGGCGAAGCGCTGCAGGTTGGCCTGGTAGTCGCCGGGGGCCGAGTTGGTCAGGTGGGACTGGAAGCCGACGCAGTCGATGGGCACGCCGCGGGACTTGAAGTCCTGCACCATGTTGTAGATGCCGGTCGACTTCGCGTTGATGCCGTCGGTGTTGTAGTCGTTGTAGCAGAGCTTCGCGCCGGGGTCGGCGGCCCGCGCGGCGCGGAACGCGGCTTCGATCCAGTCGTTGCCGGTGCGCTGCAGGTTGGAGTCACGCCGGCCACCGCCGCCGCCGTCGGCGAACGCCTCATTGACGACGTCCCACGAGTGGATCTTCCCGCGGTACTTGGTCGCGACCTGGGTTACGTGATTGATCATGGCGGAGCGCAGGGCACCGCCGCTCATGTTCTGCGCCCAGGTGGGCTGCTGCTGGTGCCAGAGCAGGGCGTGCCCGCGGATGGCCATGCCCCGGCTCTGGGCGTGGTTCACGATGCGGTCCGCGTTGCCGTAGCTGAAGTTGTTCTGGGACGGCTCGGTAGCGTCCCACTTCATCTCGTTCTCGGCGGTGACCGAGTTGAACTCGCGGTTGAGGATGTTCACGTAGGTCGAGTCGCCGAGCCTGCCCGCGGCGATGGCCGCGCCGAAGTAGCGGCCGCGTTCGGCGGCCGAGGCGCCGAGGGTGGTGCCCGCGCTGGCGGAGTTCGCCAGGGCGATGCTGGTCAAGGCGGTGGCGGCCACGAGCATGGTGGCCGTCAGGGCCGCGCGGAACGTGCGGCCGTGGGGTGTTCGTTTCATGTCGTTCTCCTGGGAGCGGTGGGCTGGTCCGTGGAGGCCCGCCCGGGGCGGGTGCCCCGGGCGGTGCGGTAGTGCGCTGGTGCACCGTTCCGAGCGGGCTTGGGCGTGCCCGTCGGGCGGTGTCGGGCTGGTGCGGCTTCAGGACCTCAGCGCTGCAGCGTCAGCAGACCCGGCCGGTACGGCAGCAGGCCGTAGTCACCGCCGGAGTTCGGCGAGCGGCCCTGGTAGAGCAGCTGCAGGTTGCAGGGGTCGATGGTCATGGTCTGGTCGGCGTTGCTACGGATCAGCTCGCCGTGGCTGATGTCGTTGGTCCAGGTGGCGCCGCTGTTGGCCTTGCCGGCGAAGGGGTTGGACTCGGTCGCGGCCTGCGGGGTCCAGGAGCCGCCGAGGCTGGTGGCGGTGAAGGAGCGGAAGTAGCGGCCCTGCGAGCCGATCGCCTCGACGAGCATGAGGTACTGGTTCTGGCCCGCGACCTTGTACACCTGGACCGCTTCGAACAGGTTGTTCGTCGTGTCGCTCATGACGACCGTCGAGGCCGAGCCGAAGCTGCCCGGGAAGTTCCCGATCGGCATGCTGGCCCGGTAGATCTTGCCGTTGTCCCCGGCGAAGAACAGGTACATGTTCGTGCTGTCACCGATGACGGCCTGGTCGATCGGGCCGGTGCCGGAGCCGGAGATGCTCCCGGAGAACAGCGTCTGCGCCGACGACCAGCTGTTGACGTTGGCGGGGTCGGTCGAGGTCCGGTAGGAGAACGCGGGACCACCCCACTGGTAGGCCATCACCCAGAGGTTGCGCGGGGCGAAGTAGAACAGCGACGGCGCGACGGCGGCGAACGGCATCCGGTTCTGGGCGGCCGAGGCCATGTCAGACCAGTTCGAGAACTGGCCGAAGTTCATCGAACCCCAGGTCGACCCCGTGTCGTGCGTCGTCGCGTAGACGAGGTGCCGACCGTTGTACGGGGCGTGGGTGAAGTCCTTGAGCGAGACCCACCCGTTCGCGGGGTTCGCCAGCGACCCCGTCGACGTCCAGCGGTAGCTCGACGGAAGCGAGCAGTTGCCGGGCGGCTGCGGCGAGGAGGACGCGGTCGGGCTGGGCGTGGCGCCGACGCGGACGAGCTGCCACTGCTGGTTGGCGCCGCCCCAGTCGTCGTACTGGACGATGTTGGCCCCGTCGGCGGTCGACGCGCCCTGGACTTCGAGGGCCTTGTTGCTGTGGCGGCTGATGAGGCGCACGTAGCCGTCGGTGGAGTCGGCCAGGCGCCACTGCTGGTTGTTGCTGTTGTTGTCGGTCCACTGGACGATCGCGCCGCCGTTGGCGGTGGAGAAGCCGGAGACGTCGAGGACCTTGCCGGAGTGGCGGGACCTGAGGCGGTAGTAGCCGCTGCCGGAGTCGACGAACTGCCACTGCTGGTTGTTGGCGGTGCCTCGGGTCCACTGGGTGATGCGTCCGCCGTCGGCGGTGGAGAAGTTGTACACGTCGAGGGCCTTGCCGCTGTTGCGGTTGACCAGGATGTACCAGGCGCTGGTGTCGACGGTGGCGGCCTGCGCGCCGCTCGTGCCGACGACGACCAGGCCCACGCTGGCCAGCGCGGTGACCACAACGGTGATCAACGCGGTGCGCCAGGCTTGTCTGCGGGAGATGGTCGGTGGGATGGTGCTGATGCCGGTCACGGCATCCTCCTTCGATATCGGTGCGGCCCGTCGGCCGGATGAGTACGCGACGCAGCGCCGTGGGCCGGCCGATGGGTACGGCCGTCCACGGGGGTGCGGTCACTGAGCTGATCGGGAAATGGTTATCGGTCACATCGTCGCCGTGGAGCACGTCCTAAATGACGTCGCCCTGCTCCTGGTCTAGCTGATGGCGCTGTGACGCTTGCGTGTCTCGCCGTCCCGTCAGTCGAATGTGAACGATAACAAGGCGTACGTCAATACCGGCGAAAATGTTTCGAACATGTGCGCCGGGGACCGGACCGCCCAGCCCGCCAGGGGTGGCCTGATCCGGAAGCGGCTGCCTGCGCAGGCGACCACGGCGCCATGCCGCGCATAACACTTCGCGACGGCAGAGTTTTTGCGAACAGCGTCGTAAAATCCAACGGAAAAAGTGTTATCCCAGCTCTGTAGCGCGGTCGCAGAGAACATTCCATTGCAATGTCAGATGGCCTTGATAACGGCATCTGGCTGGGCAAACGCTTCAACGCCTCCGCTTTTCGGGGGCGGTTGAAAGGCTTCTTCGGGCCGAGTCGAGTACTGGCTCTTGATAGCGGGGAAACAATCTGGCAATCTCGTCGGATATCGATGGAAGCACCAGATGACGGCTGGCCGACGAACAGGAGCATTCGCATGGACTGAAGCCGATGTGAGGCGTGTCGAGGTCGCGTCGCCCCGCTCCCTGCCCCGCCCGAGCCGTCCCGTCCCGTCCGTTCCCCACATGCACGTGTGCTGCGCGCGCACGTCCCAGACTGCTTGAAAGACCGCCGGCGCTGAGCGCGAGCGCCGCACGGCCGTACGGAATGGTGTGGTGGCGTTGCTCCCACCTCTGGCACGATGCCGCCGTGGAGCTGCTGCCCTGCGGTCATATCGCGTATGCCGGACCTGGTCGGATGTGTCGACACCTGGTCGGCGACGACGCCGAGGCGGCTCACGTCCGACTGCTGACCGGTCACGGCCTCGAATTCGACATGTGCTGCCCGGCGTGCGGCGAGGCCGTCGCCGAGGGTCGGCCTGTGGAACTGCTGATCGCCTGCGACGGCTGTGTCGCCCGCTGTGCGGACTCGGACGGGCACCTGCGCGCCTGGCGCGGCACCCCGGGGATCGCAGAACGCCCCGGGCCGCTCGATCCGACCGTGCGGGAGACACCGCTACCGGTCGACGCGGTGGATTTCGCCCCGGTCGACGCGGCCGACTCGGTGTGGCTGCTGCTGGACCGCGACGGGTGGATCGGGCGGTTCGCCGCGGACACCCGCGACTGGACGGTGCTGGCCAGGTCGACCGTGCCCGCGGAACCCGAGCACGAGCCCTGGGCGGGGCACGAGCTGCGCCGCCGGCTGCACACCTACGGCGACGGCCGGTTCGCGGCGGTGGTCAACGACTTCGGCCGGCACGGCCAGGTGCTCGACCTGCGCACCGGCGCGGTGACGCTGACGCTGGACGGCGGCGACCACCGGCCTGACACGGTGCCGTTCTCCCTGGCGATGTTCGAGCGGAACGACCGGACCCTGGTCATCCACCGATCCGACTGGAACCGGCTCGACGTCTCCGACGCCGCCACGGGTGAGCTGCTCACCGCCCGCGCGGCCGAGCCGTATCGCCAGAGCGAGCCGCTGCCGGAGCACTATCTCGACTACTTCCACGGCGGCCTGGCCCTGTCGCCGGGCGGGGAGTTGCTGCTCGACGACGGCTGGGTGTGGTCGCCTTTCGGGGTGCCCTGCGTATGGAGCGTCGACCGGTGGCTCGACGTGAACATCTGGGAGTCCGAGGACGGCCCGAGCCTGCTGGGGCTCGCGCAGCGGGACTACTACTGGAACAGGCCCATGTGCTGGCTCGACGACCGGCGGGTGGCGCTGTCCGGGATCGGTTCCGACGAGCGGGCCATGCTGGCGGGCATACGTGTCTTCGACGCCGTCACCGGTCGGCAGGTGTCGGCGTTCGCGGGGCCGGACGGCGAGCTGTTCGCCGACGGGACGCGGCTCTACGCCGCCGGGGCCGCCGGTCTTGAGGTGTGGGATCCGGTCACCGGCGAGCGCACCGGCGTCGTGCCCGGCTTCGCGCCGACCCGCCATCACCGCGGCACGGGTGAACTGGCTTGCCTCGGCGGCAGCGTGCTGCGGCGCTGGCGGACCGCGGGTGCCGCGTAAGATCATCTGTGTATTCTTGACTGATTCCAGAAAACAGACCAGACTACGGGGCGTGCCCACGACCACGGACTTCGAGCAGTTACTGCGCGGAGCCGCGTTGCGGGTGACCCGTCCCCGGCTGGCGGTGCTGAGCGCGGTGCTCGCGCATCCGCACGCCGACACGGACTCGATCATCGGTGCCGTGCGCGGTGACCTTCCCGAGGTCTCGCACCAGACCGTGTACGACTCGCTGCAGACGCTGACGGCCGCGGGCCTGGTGCGGCGCATCCAGCCCGCCGGCTCGGTGGCCCGCTACGAGTCGCGGGTCGGGGACAACCACCACCACATGGTCTGCCGGTCATGCGGGCTCATCGCCGACGTCGACTGCGCGGTCGGCGACGCGCCCTGCCTGACCGCGTCCGACGGCAACGGCTTCTCGGTCGACGAGGCCGAGGTCGTCTACTGGGGCCGGTGCCCCGGCTGCTCCACCGCAGGCAGTTCCTGACCCAACTGTTTCGCACGCCACGGAAGGAAACCGATGTCTGAAAACCACGATGCCGTCGTCCACGACGCTGAGGCCGGGGCGGAGTCCCGCTGCCCGGTGGCGCATGGACGTGCGCCCCACCCGACCCAGGGTGACGGCAACCGCGGCTGGTGGCCGAACCAGCTCAACCTGAAGATCCTCGCCAAGAACCCGGCCGTGGCCAACCCGCTGGGCGAGGGCTTCGACTACGCCGAGGCGTTCGGCAGCCTCGACCTCGCCGCGGTGAAGCGCGACATCGCCGAGGTGCTGACGGCCTCGCAGGCCTGGTGGCCGGCCGACTACGGGCACTACGGCCCGTTCATGATCCGCATGGCGTGGCACAGCGCCGGCACGTACCGCATCAGTGACGGCCGCGGTGGGGCCGGCGCGGGCATGCAGCGCTTCGCGCCGCTCAACAGCTGGCCGGACAACGGCAACCTGGACAAGGCCCGCCGCCTGCTGTGGCCGGTCAAGAAGAAGTACGGCCAGCAGATCTCGTGGGCCGACCTGATGATCCTCACCGGCAACGTCGCCCTGGAGTCGATGGGCTTCCAGACCTTCGGCTTCGCCGGCGGCCGTCCGGACGTGTGGGAGCCCGACGCCGACGTCTACTGGGGTCCGGAGACCACCTGGCTGGGCGACGAGCGCTACTCCGGCGACCGCGAGCTGGAGAACCCGCTGGCCGCGGTGCAGATGGGCCTCATCTACGTCAACCCGGAGGGCCCGAACGGCAACCCGGACCCGATCGCCGCGGCCCGCGACATCCGCGAGACGTTCCGCCGCATGGCGATGGACGATGTGGAGACCGTCGCGCTGATCGCCGGCGGCCACACCTTCGGCAAGACCCACGGCGCGGGCACCACCGACCACGTCGGCGCCGAGCCCGAGGGCGCCTCGCTGGAGGAGCAGGGCCTGGGCTGGAAGAACAGCTTCGGCACCGGCGTCGGTGGCGACACGATCACCAGCGGCCTCGAGGGCGCCTGGACCAACACGCCGACGGCGTGGGACAACAGCTTCTTCGAGATCCTGTTCGGGTACGAGTGGGAGCTGTCGAAGAGCCCGGCGGGCGCGCACCAGTGGAAGCCGAAGGACGGCGCGGGCGCGGGCACGGTCCCCGACGCGCACGACTCGGCCAAGACCCACGCCCCGACGATGCTGACGACCGACCTCGCGCTGCGCTTCGACCCGGTGTACGAGCAGATCTCCCGGCGCTTCCTGGAGAACCCGGCCGAGCTGGCGGACGCGTTCGCGCGGGCCTGGTTCAAGCTGACCCACCGTGACATGGGCCCGATCGCCCGCTACCTCGGCCCCGAGGTCCCCGCCGAGACGCTGATCTGGCAGGACCCGGTCCCGGCGGTGGACCACGAGCTCGTCGACGCCGCCGACGTGGCGGCCCTCAAGGCGCAGCTGCTGGCCTCCGGCCTGACGGTGTCGCAGCTGGTCTCGGTCGCGTGGGCGTCGGCGTCGACGTTCCGCGGCAGCGACAAGCGCGGCGGCGCCAACGGGGCGCGCATCCGCCTGCAGCCGCAGAGCGGCTGGGAGGTCAACGACCCCGACGAGCTGGCCCGCGTGCTGCACGTCCTGGAGGGCGTCCAGCAGTCGTTCAACGCCGCCCAGACCGGTGGCAAGAAGGTCTCGCTGGCCGACCTGATCGTGCTCGGCGGGTCCGCCGCGGTCGAGCAGGCCGCGCGGACCGCGGGCACCCCGGTCGAGGTCCCGTTCACGCCGGGCCGCACCGACGCCACGGCGGAGCAGACCGACGCGGAGTCCTTCGCCGCGCTGGAGCCCACCACCGACGGTTTCCGCAACCACCTGGGCAAGGGTAACCGCCTGCCGACCGAGTACCTGCTGGTCGACCGGGCCAACCTGCTCACGCTGAGCGCGCCCGAGATGACGGTGCTCGTCGGCGGCCTGCGGGTGCTCGGCGCGAACACCAGGCAGTCCACGGTCGGCGTGTTCACCGACACGCCCGGGTCGCTGACCAACGACTTCTTCGCCAACCTGCTCGACCTGGGCACGGCGTGGACGGCGACGTCCGCCGACGCCGAGACCTTCGAGGGCCGTGACCTCGCCACGGGGCAGGTCAAGTGGACCGGCAGCCGTGCCGACCTGGTCTTCGGCTCCAACTCGGAGCTGCGGGCGCTCGCCGAGGTCTACGCGAGCGACGACGCGAAGGAGAAGTTCGTGCGCGACTTCGCCGCGGCCTGGGTCAAGGTCATGAACCTGGGCCGGTACGACCTCGCCTGATCCGTTCGTCGACGAAGCCCGCCGGAACGCATCCGGCGGGCTTCGCCGATGGCGGACGTCAGTACTTCATGACGCAGTAGACGACCGTCGGGTGCAGGAACCGGTACCAGTGGTTCCACTTGAGGTCCTTGGTGCACTTGTCGCCGTTGGACCCGCCGCGCACGATGTCGATGATGTGCACGGTGCCCTTGGCCTTGCACTTCGGCGCGGCGACCGCGAAGGTGGTGTCCGTCGGAAGCTTGTAGCAGTAGGTGCGCACCAGGTACAGCTCCAGGCAGAGCCGGTAGCCGTCGGTGGTGATCCACGCCCCCTTGGGGTCGGCGCAGTCGCCCTGCGCACGGTCGACGGACAGCACCCGGTAGGTCCCGCGCGAGCCGTTGCAGTTGCCGAGCCCGAGGAAGTCACCGGTCTCGTTGACGGAGATGCAGTCGCCGACGGCGGCCGGCGCGGGCAGCGGGGCCTCCGTCGTCGGGATCACCTCGGGCGGCGAGTACAGGTCGGACGGGCGGCTGGTCTGCTGGGTGGCCGGTGAGGGCGAACCGTTCGCATACGGGCTCTCGTCGTCGTTGAGGTAGTTGTAGGCCAATCCGCCCCCGCAGAGGCCGACCAGGCACAGCACCACCACGCCGACCACCAGGCCGATGATGAGGGGGGTGTTGTTCTTCTTCGGCGGGGGCGGCTGGACCGCGCCGGGTCCCCAGGGGGCGGCGCCGGGGTAGCCGGGAGGATTCGGCGGTGGAGGCAGCGTCACCACTGGAGTCTCACACGGCCCGGCAAGGCCGTGCCAAGCGATTGCCTCCACATCAGACTGAGGTCACACCCGCCCGCCGGCGGGCACCACGAGCACCCGGGGTTAGCTTCGGTGCTGCTCAGCAGGCACACTTCGGGGGTGACCGACGATCTCGCCGCGGTGGCCGCGCTGCACGACCCGGTGCGCCGGGCGCTCTACGACTATGTCGCGGCCCAGGGCCGGGCCGTGGGGCGCAACGAGGCGGCGCAGGAGGCGGGGATCTCGCGTACCCTCGCGGCCTTCCACCTGGACAAGCTCGCCGAGGCGGGCCTGCTGGAGGTCGACTTCATGCGGTTGACCGAGGCCAGGCCGGGTCCGGGCGGCGGGCGTCCGGCGAAGGTCTACCGACGGGCGGCCGCCGACCGGAAGGTCACCCTGCCCCACCGGGATTACGAGCAGCTGGCCGCGCTGCTTGCCGATGCGGTCCATGACCTGGCTGCCGACGACCGCGCCGTGGCGGCGGCGGCCGCGGCGGGGCAGCGGCTGTACGAGCCCGGCGGGTGGCTGGCGGCGCTGCGGGCGCGCGGCTACGAGCCCTATGCCGACGGCGGGCGGGTGCGCCTGCGCAACTGTCCTTTCCGGCTGGTCGCGCAGGCGCAGCCGCTGCTGGTGTGTGCGATGAACCTGGCGCTGTGTCAGGGGATCGCGGGCGGGGACGCGAACGCGGAACTCGATCCGCGGCCGAACGAATGCTGCGTCTCGTTCTCTAAAAACAATTCGGATTGACATAGAACCGGCGGGGTGGTCCGATCGAGCCATGCATCTCGCGCAGCTCAACGTCGGGCGGTTGATCGCCCCGATCGACGCCCCGGAACTGGCCGAGTTCGTCGCCCTGCTCGAACCGATCAACGCGCTGGCCGACGGCGCGCCCGGGTTCGTGTGGCGGTTGCGGGAGTCCGAGTCCGACCCGGCGCTCACCTACCGGCACGACTTCGGCGACGACCTGCTGATCAACATGTCGGTCTGGCGCGGCCGGCAGGACCTGTGGGACTACGTCTACCGGACGCGCCACCTCGCCGTGCTGCAGCGGCGCAGGGAGTGGTTCCAGCGGACCGTCGAGATCCACAGCGTGATGTGGTGGATTCCGGACGGGCACCTGCCGAGCGCCGCGGAGGGCATGGCGCGCCTGGCCCTGCTCGCCGAGCACGGCCCCGGGGCGGACGCCTTCACGTTCCGGGACTTTCACGGACCGCCCGCCTGATCCAATTTCCGCGCCCGACCGCGGCCCGTCGCTCCTGTGCCGATTTACGCCCGATGTACCCGAATTGGTCACTTCGGCGGCCGAGTCAGGGCAGATTGGTCGCAAGGAGAGGAGCCGGGATGGACAGGATTCTCGCCGACCAGACCAGGGCGGCCGACAGCACCGTGGATCAGCGCGACCCCGCCGGGAGCACGACACCGCCGGTCAGACGCTGGATCGCCGAACGCGAGCGGTGGGCGGCCGCCATCGCCGAGCGCGGGGTCGACTGGGACCACCCCCGTTCGGTGCACTGGAACGCCGCCTGCGGGACGGAGGCCGCGGCCGACTTCGCCGCCGTACGCCGGGAGGCGCGGGACTACGACGACATCGCCCCCGCGTTCGAGGAGACCGCCGGCCGGCGGGAGGAGCGGGCGCGGACCGCCGAGGCCATGGGCGACCTGGTGACCGCGCGGGAGAACTACTTCATCGCGGCCGTGCACTGGAGCGCGGCACAGTGGCCCGGCCACGCCGACGACGCCGCCGGCCGCCGGTACCACGAGCGCAAACGTGCCTGCTACACCCGCTACGCCGAGCTGGCCGACCACCGCGTCGAAGCGGTGTCGATCCCGTTCCCGGGGACCCACCGCGGCTCGCTGCCGGCCTGGCTGCACCTGCCGCCGGGCTACACCGACGGGCAGATCCCCGTCGTCGTGGCAGTGCCGGACCTGGACAGCGGCAAGGAGGCGACGGTGGCCCTGCACGGCGACCGGTTCCTCAGCCGAGGGTTCGCCGTGCTCGCGATCGAGGGGCCGGGCCAGTACGAATGCACGCTGCTGGGCACCCACTTCAGCGTGCCCGCCTGGGCGCAGGTCGGCACCGCCTGCCTGGACTGGCTGGCCGGACGGGCCGAGCTCGACCCGGCGCGGGTCGTGCTGACCGGCAGCGGCTTCGGCTCGTTCGCCGCGACCGTCGCGGCGGCCCACGAGCCCCGGATCCGCGCCTGCGCCGTCGCGGAGGTCTTCCTCCAGCCCGGCTGGACGACCGTGTTCGAGCAGGCGTCGCCGACCTACAAGATGCGCTTCATGTACATGACCGGGCACACCGACGAGGCGGAGTTCGACCGGTTCACCCGGACCCTGACCTGGCAGGGGCACGCCGAGCGGATCCGGATGCCGTTCCTGGCCGTCACGGGCGAGAAGGACGAGCTGAGCCCGCTCGAACACACCCGCGGCCTGCTCGCCGCGGCGCAGGGCCCGCGGCAGCTCGTGATCTATCAGGACTCGCCGCACCACATCGGCGGTGTGCCGTCGTCGCGCCTGGGCCCGTACGCGCCGAGCCTGGTGGCCGACTGGCTGGCGGCCCGGGTGCGGGGCGAGCACTTCCCCACCGAGCAGTGGATCGTCGACGGCGACGGCAGGGTGAACCGGTGCCCGCTGCCGCCGGCTGATCCGCGCGGACCGGCCGTGCCTGCTCCGTCGGCTGAGCCGTCCGCGACGGCCCGTCCCGATCGGTCCGCGACAGCCGGGCCCTTGCCGTCCGCGACAACCGGGCCCGTGCCGTCCGCGACAGCCGGGCCCGTGCCGTCCGCGACAACCGGGCCCGAGCGGTCCGCGACAGCCGGGCCCGTGCCGTCCGCGATACCTCGGCCCGAGCCTTCAGCCGAGCCGGAGTCGTCGGCTCCGGTCGTGCTCACCCCGCCCGCGAAGCCTCGGCCCGGGTCGTCAGCGAAGCCAGGGCCACCGCCGGTCAAGCCGACGCAGCCGGGTCCTGTCCCATCCGCAGACCGGTCGGCGAAGGCCGGTGGCCGTGCCCGGGGCTCCCGGAAGAAGGGCGGTCCGGCTCCCGCCGGCGCCGACCATCCGCAGCCCGCCATCCGGCACGAGCCGGCCGCCGCGCCGCAGGGGCCGCGGAGCCCGAGCAAGGTCCCCAGGGGTCCGTCGTCGTGATGGTGCACGCCTGGAGGGCCGATGCCTGCCAGGCGTTCACGCCAGTCGACGCCCGAGTGCGGCAGCGGCGCCGCGGCCGGGCAGCGCGAGCAGGGCGCAGCACAGCACCGCCGATCCGGCCGCCGCGACGGTCACCGCCGGCAGCAGCGTCAGCAGGGCCAGCGGCACCGCCACCGCATTGACCGGGGCGCCGGTCAGCACCGGCGTGACGGCCCACAGCAGCGCGTACCCGAGGGTCACCGTCGCCACGAGCGCGAACGGGGCCCCGGCCAGCGCCGACGCGAGGCGCAGTGCGGGCCCGTGCCGGCGTCGCCGCTGCAGCGCCCACACCACGGCGAGCCAGCCCACGGCCGCGCCGGCGAGCGCGCCGGCCAGCGCCGCCGTGACGACCGAGGCTGTGGGTCGCTTCGAGACGACCAGCACGGCCCGGGCGTCGGACTCCGTGGGCGGCGGCAACGACACCGACAGTGACAACCCGTCCCGCACCGCGTCGAACGAACGCAGCCCGCTGACCTCGCCCACGACAGGATCCGCCGACCACCCTGCGGCGGCCAGCCGCGCTTGCGCCTGCGCCAGGTCCGCCACGGCCGGGTCCGCCCACACGACCACGGTGTCCGTGCGGTCCTCGGAGTGGTCGAAGACGACCATCTCGTGGGCGCCCTTGACGTCCGGGCACGCCAGGTCGCAATCGACCGCCAGGCCGGGCGCCCCCTGCGGCGCCCGGCCGAAGGCCGTCGTCGCCGCGGCGAGGGCGTCCTGTGCCGCGGGCGGTCCGGGATAGGGCCCCGCCAGCACGGCCAGCGCCATGCCGGCCAGTGCCGCGTACAGCGCGCACACCGCGGTCAGCAGCCGGGCCGCGGAGCCCCGCGGTGGGCGCAGCCGGGTGAGCAGCCCTCCGGCGATCAGGTCCAGCGCGTCGGCGCGGCGCGGCCGGCGCTGCCCCTCGGCGGCGTCGTCGAGCAGCGTGGTCAGCAGTTCCGTGCCGCGTTCCCGGCGATACCAGCGGGGATAGGCCAGCAGCAGCAGTTCGTACCGCCTGCGTAGTTCCTCGCTCATCGGCCGCCCTCCAGGGCCAGGCCCGCCGCGCCGCGATGGCGCAGCCGGGCCGCGGCGACGGTCGCGTCGGCTCGCATCCGCTCGACCTCAGCGGCGAGCGCGGCGGCCCCGTCATCGGTGAGCCGGTAGTAGCGGCGCAGCCGGCCGTCGACCGCCTCCTCGCGGTCGACCACGAGCAGCCCGTCCTCGGCGAGCCGATCCAGGGCCGCGTAGAGCGTGCCGGGGCGCAGCTGCAGGCGGCCGCCGGACAGTTCCCGGGCGGCCTGCATCACGCCGTAGCCGTGCAACGGCTGTTCGGTGAGGGAGGTCAGGATGAAGAACGTAGGTTCAGGCAACCGCATGGGCCGACACTACGATTATCGGTATACTCTGTCAATCGTAGTAATGGGAGGTGTCGTACCGGCTCGTTATCCTGGCCCGGTGGACATGGAGTTCAGCGGCGAGATCTGGTTCTGGCGAGGCCCGGCGCCGTGGTATTTCGTGACCGTGCCGGACGAGCACTGCCAGACCCTGCAGGACGCGTCGTCGCAGGTGAGCTACGGCTGGGGCATGATCCCGGTGACCGCCCGCATCGGCACGACCGGCTGGACGACCTCGCTGTTTCCCAAGGACGGGCGCTACATCGTGCCCGTCAAGGCCGTGGTGCGCCGGGCCGAGAAGCTCGACGCCGGTGACACGGTGACGATCCGGCTGGCCGTCGACGCCTGATTTCCCGGCCCCGGACCGATGACTTCCGGGCCGCCGGTTCGTCGTACCGGTATGAGACTGACACTCACCGAGTTCGTGACCCTCGACGGCGTGTACCAGGGCCCCGGCGGCCCAGCCGAGGACACCACCGGCGGCTTCGCCCACGGCGGCTGGGTGGTGCCGTTCTTCGAGCCGACCCTGGGCGACTTCATCAACGGCGTCTTCGGCGAGGTCGACGCGTTCCTGCTCGGCCGGCGCACGTACGACATCTTCGCCGAGGCCTGGCCGAGGTCCACCGACCCGCACGACCCCGTCGCGAACGCCCTCAACACGCTGCCGAAACACGTCGCCTCGCGCACGCTGACCAGCGCGGACTGGCACAACAGCACGATCCTCGGCGGGGACGTGGTCGCCGAGGTCGCCAAGCTCAAGGAGCAGCCGGGAAGGGAACTGCAGATCCACGGCAGCGGCGCGCTCGCCCAGACGCTGTTCGACGCCGGCCTGATCGACGTGGTCCGGCTCATCGTGTTCCCGGTCGTGCTCGGCTCGGGCATGCGGCTGTTCGCGCAGGGGCGTACGCCGTCGACCTTCCGGCTGGCCGATGTCAGGTCGACCCCGACCGGCGTGACGATCCAGACCCTGGAATCGGCCGGGGCGCCCGCGTACGGCTCCATGGAGGTCGAATGACCCGCCCGGGTCAGCCGCGGCGGCGCAGCTCGAGGAAGCGGTAGCTGAGCAGGTCGTGGATGAGCGCCCACTGCAGCGCGTCACCGCCGACCAGCGACTGCCAGTAGAGGCCCGACGGGCGGAACACGCGGCCCACCGCCAGCAGCGCGCTGATCCAGCGGTCGCGCGGACGGCGCAGTTCGAGATACGGCGTCAGGTCCAGGTCGCGCACCAGTTCCAGGCCGTGCACGGCGGCCATGGTGCGCACCTGGCCGACGGTCAGCAGCGAGCCGACGTGCCAGCCGGTGCGGAACTCCGCCATCCGGCGGGCAATCCGCGGCGAGCCCGGTGCGGCGGCGGAGGTGAGGAAGTCGTCGCAGAGGACCAGG
This sequence comes from Catellatospora vulcania, assembly GCF_009720385.1. Lineage (GTDB taxonomy): Bacteria > Actinomycetota > Actinomycetes > Mycobacteriales > Micromonosporaceae > Catellatospora > Catellatospora vulcania. Next base: position 935,496 of record NZ_WARX01000001.1, read on the forward strand.
CGTCCGCCGGGCCGCAGGGTGCGGGCCGCTTCCCGGAAGTAGCCGTCGGCGTCGGGGCTGTGGATGAACGCCTCGATGGAGAAGGCCAGGTCGGCGGTTCCGGCCAGGTCGTCGGGGACGGCCAGGAAGTTGCCCTCGCGGCAGCGCACCCGGTCGGCCATACCGGCTTCCGTGATCAGCTCCGCGGCCCGTGCCGCCTGCAGCGGGCTGATGGTGATGCCCTCGCCGGTCAGGTCGGTCCGGGCCGCCAGGTAGAGCAGGCTCGAGCCGAGCCCGCAGCCCAGGTCCACGACGGACGGTCGGGGCAGGTCCGGTGGCAGCGTGTCGAGCAGCAGCTCGTCCACGTGGTGGAAGGCCTGCGCCCGGCTGGCCACGCCCGGACCCCAGACCGCGCGGTGGATGGACGCGCCGCCCTGCCCGAGCCGCTCGAACGCGGCGGCGTTGTTGTCGTAGTAGCGGCGCACCCGCTCGGCACCCGCTGCCGCATCCGCCTGGGAGCTCATGGCCGCCCACTCTAGACGCTCGCCCCCCTGCCCGCGCGACACGACGACCCCGCCCCGGGCCCCGCCCCGCCCGGCCCCAAGCCCGACAACTCTTGAAGACTTGCGCCCTCCGAGCCGCTCGGAGGGCGCAAGTCTTCAAGAGTTGCGAAAGCGGGGGGCGGGTCAGGCGGTGGCCGGCAGGGTGGTGTCGCGGCGGTGCAGGCGGAGTTGGGTGAGTAGGCCCGCCGCTGCCACGAGCACTGCGGCGGTGGTGTAGGTGAGGATGGTGGGGATCAGGCCGAGCAGGGCGACGCCCTGGCCGGCGACGATCAGCGGCAGTCCGAAGGACAGGTAGGCGACCAGGAACACCGCGGCGAACAGCCCGCCCCGCTGGTGCGGCTGCGCGTGCGGGGCGATCAGGCGCAGCGCGCCGCCGAAGGCCGACCCGAAACCGAGCCCGCTGACGATCGCGCCGAGCAGGACGACGGGCAGCAGGCCCGCGCCGATCCCGGCCGCGACGACCACCGTGCCGGCGAGCACCCCGGCGCTGCCGAGCACCGTCGCGCGGCGGCCGTGGAACCGCCCGGTCATGACGCCCGCGACCGCGGCGGCGCCCGGGGCCAGGAACGCGGTGGCGCCGTTGAGCAGGCCGCTGTCGAGGTGGAAGACGCCGCGCACGATGGTCGGGCCCAAGCCCATGAACAGGCCCGCCATCATCCAGGCCGACAGGTGGACAGGCACGGCGGCGGCGAACTCGCGCCGGGCCGGGCGCGGCACGCTCACCCGCGGCACGAGCGAACCGAGCGCGCCGGGCCGCGGCGCGGACGTCTCCGCGGACAGGTAGAGCACGACCGCGCCGAGCGCCATGATCACGGTCAGCGTGCTGAACACGATCACGTTGGCGGAGTGGGTGAACTGGACCGCGGCACCGGTGAGCAGCGCGCCCAGGCCGAGGCCGCCCGCCGGGGCGACGCCGCCGATCAGCGAACCCCACCGGCGGTATCGCGGCGGAGCCAGTTCCACCAGGGCCGCGGTGAACGCGCTGCTGGCCGCGCCGGTGGCCAGGCCCTGCACGACCCGGGCGGCGATGACCCAGCCGAGGTTCGGCGCGAACACGAACATCACCATGGAGACCAGTTCCACCAGCAGCGCGCCGACGAGCACCGGACGCCGGCCGACGTGGTCGGACAGCGAGCCGGCCACCAGCAGGGCGGCGATCAGCGCGAAGGCGTACGCGGCGAAGGCGACGGTGAGCATGGACGGCGCAAAGCCCCATTGCCGCTGGAACAGGACGAGCAGCGGGGTCGGCGCACCCGCGGCGAGGTAGAGCGACGCGAACGCGAGCGCGGCGCCGGCGAAGGCGACGGTCGGTGACAGCGGCCGCCGGGGTGCCCGGACGGAGTGGCGGGGCAGGTAAGGCGTGGCCCGCTCGACGATGGTCATGACGTGGCGCTCCCTAAGGCAAATATCTTTGCTTTTACGTCGTAGGCGACCGTAGCCACAGCGCGGAAGTTAAAGCAAATATTTCTGCGTTAGAGTGGGAGTCATGTCTGCCACACCCAGCCCCGCCCGGCGTACCGGCGGCCGCAGCGCGGCCGTGCTGGCCGCGGTGCGTTCGGCGGTCGAGGAACTGGTCGCCGAGCGCGGCAGCGCCCAGGTGACCATCCCGATGGTGGCCGAGCGCGCCGGAGTGAACCCGACCAGCGTCTACCGTCGCTGGGGCGACGCCGCGTCCATGATCAACGACCTGGCGACCTACCGGATCTCGCCGGACCGGCCCCTGCCCGACACCGGCGACCTGGGCGAGGACCTGGTCCGCTGGGCGCAGGAGATCATCGAGCACTTCCGCCAGCCGGCCGCGGCGGCGCTGCTGCGCGGCGGGGCGGCGGCGGCCGGCGCGGGCGACTCGGACTGCCTGCGCAACCGCCGGGCCGAGGCCACCCTGCTGATCGAGCGGGCCGGCGACGGGCCGCCCGTCGACGACGTGATCGACCACGTCATCGCGCCCATCGTCTACCGGGTGCTGTTCCGGCCGTGGAGCCTGGCCGAGGACGACCTGGCCGGGGCCCTGGTCAGCCGTCTGTTCGCGGGGCGCTGAAACCGGCGTCCGATCACGACGTACGGTCCGCCGCCGGCTCCGATGCAGACCGGAAAATCTGAACGAACAGCTTCGCACTGCGGTCTTTGCGACGCGGGGCCGGAGGAGTATCGTCATAGACGTTCCCCGCCGACTTCCCCCGTGGTCGGCGGGGAACCTTCGTTTCTGCGGCGACAGCAGCGGTTTACGGCCGCGCCCGGCGGGTATCCGCACCCCGTCACCACGAACAACACAGCTGTCGCCACGCAGGAGGCACAACGATGATGCTGCTCGGATTGCTGCTGGTCCTCGGCCTGGCCGGACTGGCGCTCGTGGCCTTCATGGACAATGACGGCCTGTTCACCACCTCGGCGGGCACGGTCGAGCTGTTCGGCTACCGTGCCTCGCTCACGGTCGGCGAGGTGTTCCTCATCGGCGCGGCCGCCGGCGCGCTGATGCTCGTCGCGCTGTTCATGCTCTTCGGCGGAGCCGGTCGCAGCGCCCGCCGGCGCATGGCGTCCCGTCGGGAGATGCAGGCGCAGCGGGCCGAGAACCTCGCCCTGAAGCGCAAGCACGACACCATCGCCACGGAGCTGGCCGCGCAGCGTGCCGCCGAGGCCGGTGCCGCCGACGCCGAACGCGAGGTCGAGGCCGCCAAGGCCGCCCGCGACGCCAAGATCGCTCGGGACGCCGAGATCGAGTCCGAAGAGCGGCTGTCCACCCGGTAAGGGCGCACGACCGCCGGGGCCGCCACGCTGATCAGCGTGGCGGCCCCGTTCGTGTTCGCCGCTCAGTTCGCCGTTCGCCGTTCGTGTTCGCCGCTCCGTTCGCGTTCGCGTTCGTGCAGGCCGCGTCGACGCCGGTCGCGGACGGCGCGATCAGGCCACGTCCGGGTCGGGCGGGCGCAGCTTGGCGCGGATCCGCTCGGCGTCGGGGTGCGCCAGCTCCTCCATGATCCGGACTGCGTCCCGCCACAGCCCGTCGGCGGTGCCCGGGTCGCCGAGCGCCACGTGCGCGTCGGCGAGGTGGTCGGCGATGAAGGCCTCCCAGTACCGGTCGCGGGTCTGGCGGACCAGGTCCAGCGCGTTGCCGAAACCGATCACGGCTTGCTCGTGGTTGCCGAGGTGGTGGTGGGCGTGGCCCAGGCTGTCCCAGGTCTCCCACTGCCCGGCCAGGTCACCGACCTCCTGGTGCAGGGCGAGCGCCTCCTCGCAGGCGGTGATCGCGGCCGCGTGGTCGCCGCGCAGGGTCTGGAACCAGCCCATCGTGTTGAGCGCCTTGGCCTGCCCCGACCTGTCGCCGGTGGCCCGGTGCAGCTGGTATGCCCGCTCGGCGTAGGTGTAGGCGTCGGCGTAGCGGGTGGTGCGCTCGCCGAGCCAGGTCAGCGCGAGCAGGGTGTTGGCCTGGCTGGCCGCGTCGTCGGACTGGGCGAACAGGTCCATGGCGCGGTCGTAGTGCTGCTGGGCCTCGTCGTAGCGTTCCAGCCAGGTGCTGGACACGCCGAGCCCGTGGTAGACGTGCGCCTGGCCGGTCACGTCACCGGAGCGCAGCGCGGCGTCCAGCGCGGTGCGCTGGGTGGCGGCCTGGTCCAGCCAGTGGCCCTGCCGGTCGAAATAGGTGATCAGCGTCCAGGCCAGCTGCCAGGTGTGCCCGTCGCAGCCGAGTTCGTAGGCCTGCCGGATGACGGCCAGCAGCACCTGGTGCTCGGCGGCGAACCAGGCGTAGGCGGCGTCACGGTCGGCGTGCACCTCCGGGGTCACCTGCTCGTCGGGCGGCAGGATCGCGATGCGGTGCCGGTGCGGGTACACCATCAGCGTCGCGCTGTTGGCGGTGTGCAGGTAGTGGTCGTACGCGCGGCGCAGGGCCAGGAAGCGGTCCGCCTCGGTGTCGTGGTCGGTGACCAGTTCCGCGGCGTACGCCCGCATCAGGTCGTGCAGCAGGAACCGCCCCGGGCCGTGCTCGACGGCCAGGTGCGCCCGGGTGAGCTCGGCCAGCAGCGGGCGCGCCTGCCGCACGGTCAGCCCGGCCGTGCTGGCCGCCGCCGCGAGCGAGACGTCCGGCCCCGGGTGCAGCCCCAGCAGCCGGAACATGCGCGCGCCGCCGTCGCTGAGCCGGCAGTAGGACCAGGAGAACACCGCGCGCAGGTCGGTGGCCGCGTCGTCGCCGCTGAACGCGTCCAGGTTGTCGCGCCCGTCGGCCAGCTCCGCCGCCAGCGCGGCCAGCGGCAGCGCGGGGCTGGACGCGGCGCGGGCCGCCACGATCGCCAACGCCAGCGGCAGCCCGCCGCAGCGCGCGATGACGTCGGCGACGGCGCGGTCCTCCCGGGTCACCGCGGCGTCGCCAAGCCGGTGCGTGATCAGCTGCCGCGCCTCGGCGGTGGTGAACATGGCCAGCGACACCGGCCGGGCGCCCTCGGCGGCGACCAGGCCGGACAGCTGGTTGCGGCTGGTGACCAGCACCAGGCACCCCGCCGTGCCCGGCAGCAGCGGGCGCACCTGGTCGGCGTCGCGGGCGTTGTCCAGCACCAGCAGTACCCGCCGCCCGGCCAGCAAACTGCGGTAGAGGCCCGCCTGCTCGGCGAGGTCGGCGGGCATCCGCGCGGACGGCACGCCCAGCGCGTCCAGGAAGCCGCGCACCGCCTGCGACGGGCTCGTCGGCGGGCCGCCCGCGTCGAAGCCGCGCAGGTTGACGTACAGCTGGCCGTCGGGGAAGCGGTCGGCGGCGCGGTGCGCCCAGTGCACCGCGAGCGAGGTCTTGCCCACCCCGGCGCTGCCTGTGATGACGGCGACCCGGGCCGGACCGGCCGCGGCGTCCCTGTCGCGCATCAGGTCCAGCTCCCGCAGCGCCCCGTCGCGGCCGGTGAAGCCCGTCACGTCGACGGGCAGCTGCCGGGGGACCGTCACCGGATCGGCGGCGGGGGGCGGGTCGGGCTCGAAGTCGTACCGGCCGGGGCGGGTGAGCCGCTCGTCGTCGCGCAGGATCGCCTCGTGCAGCGCCCGCAGCTGCGGGCCCGGCTCCAGGCCAAGCTCGTCGCGCAGCAGAGCCCGGGTCTCCCGGAACAGTTCCAGCGCCTCGGCCCGCCGCCCGCTGCGGTAGCGGGCCAGCATCAGGCAGCAGCGCACGAACTCGCGGAACGGCTGCTCGGCGACCAGCGTCTCCAGCATCCCGGTCAGCTGCCGGTGCCGCCCCAACGCCAGCTCGGCCTCGGCCCAGCCCTCGTACGCGTCCAGGCGCAGCTGGTCCAGCCGGGTGGCCTCGTCGGCGAGCAGCAGGCACCCGGTGAACTCCGCGTACGCCGGGCCGCGCCACAGGTCCAGGGCGGTCCGCCAGTCCCGGGCGGCGGACTCCACGTCACCGCCGTCCAGCGCCTCGGCGGCCGCGGTGCTCAGCTCACCGAACCGGGCCGCGTCGAGCAGCTCACCGGCGGGCACCGTGTAGCCGTCGGCGGCGTTCTGGATCCGCTCCGTGCCCAGGGCGCCGCGCAGCTGGCTGATGTACTGGTGCACGTTGCGCCGGGCCGAGGCCGGTGGCTGGTCCGCCCACAGCGCCTCGACGAGGGTGTCCATGGCGACGGGCCGGCCCAGCCGGGCCAGCAGGACGGCTAGCGCCAGCCGCGGCTTGTGGCCCGAGGGCAGGTAGACCTGCTGTCCGTCGTGTACCGCCTGGAGGGGTCCCAGCGCCTGGAACTCCACTGCCGTCTCGCCTTCCCGACCACGATCCCGACAACGAAATGTGCTCAGGCGGTCACGGTCCGCGTTGTACAGCGCCTGTACCGCGATCGGACACGATGCGCGGTATCGGCGAGCGTACGGCACGGCGTGAAACGCCTGTGATCAAACCGTGCGCGTTCGTCGGCTGGCACGCCGACGTGCCGATGTTCTCGGGGCGGGCCGAGATTCGGGGGACCTCGGCCGCCCCGGGACCACGCCTCAAGCCGGTCCGCCGGAGCCTGCGGCCCACCGTCGGCAGTGGAGTCCGGGATCACCCACGCAGGGACACCGGAGCTGGACGGCGTCGGGCACACTGCCACCCATGCCGAAGTCACGACGAGAAGTCCGGGCGAATCGCGCCGATGCCGCCGCACGGATGCAGCCCGGCCGCCGGGCGCGGACCCGTTCGACGCTCTACGAGGCGCGCGGCTGGCAGGCGGCCGGGCTGCCCGCGACCCTGGCCGGCGTGCTGGGGCTGGCGCTGAGCATCGCACTCGCCGTCTGGCACTCGTGGCTGCTGCCTGCGGTCGCGGTCGGGGCCGCCCTGCTCAACCTCTACGCGGCGTACGTCGTCGTCAAGGCCCGCCGGGCCGACGAGTTCCTGTTCCCGCAGCGCTGGGGCGCCGGCCGCTTCTCCGCTCGCGGCGAGGCCGTCTCCGGCGTCCTCGCCCTCGCCTCGGCCGTGCTCGCCGTCATCGGCTTCGCCGCCCGCTGACGGCGCTGCCGCAAATTCGGGGAAACTGCGCCTATCGCAGCCCTCGATGCGGCAGTTTCCCCGAAACTGCAGGGCGACCGGCGGGGCGGGCGGTGAATAGGCGTTGCGGGTGGGTGGTGGGTGGCCGTAGGGTCTCGACCTTGTGCGCAGGGTAGTGGAATCCGTCGTGCCCGCCCGGCTCGGCGGGGGCTACCGCTGGCTGCTGGCCTCGTCCTGGTCGAGCAACCTCGGCGACGGGGTGGCGCTCGCGGCCGGGCCGCTGCTGGTCACCACGCTGACCGACGACCCGTTCCTGATCTCGCTGGCCGCGCTGCTGCGCTGGGCCCCGCCGCTGGTGTTCGGCCTGTACGCAGGCGTGCTGTCGGACCGGCTGGACCGCCGACGGATCATGATCGTGGCGAACCTGGCCCGGGTCCTCGTGCTGGCCGGGCTCGTGGCGTCGATGCTCGCCGGGCTCCTGTCGGCGGTCGGCGCGCTGGTCGCACTGGGCCTGCTGACCGTCGCCGAGGTGTTCGCCGACAACACCGCGGGCACGCTCACGCCGATGCTGGTGCACCGCGACGACCTGGCGGTGGCCAACGCCCGGCTGCAGACCGGCTTCATCACGCTCAACCAGCTCATCGGGCCGCCGATCGGGGCGGCGCTGTTCGCCGCGGGCACGGTGTGGCCGTTCGCGGCCGAGACCGTGCTGGTCGCCGCGAGCGTGGTGCTGGTGTCGCGGGTGCGGCTGCCGGCCCGGGAGCGGCCCACCGAACAACGGCGCAGCCTGCGGCGGGACGTCGCCGAGGGCTTCCGCTGGACGGTGAACCACGCGGCGGTGCGTACCCTCGTGCTCACGATTCTGATCTTCAATGTGACGTTCGGGGCGGCGTGGTCGGTGCTCGTGCTCTACGCCCAGGAGCAGCTCGGCCTCGGCGCGATCGGGTTCGGCCTGCTCACCACGGTCTCGGCGGTCGGCGGCCTGCTCGGCACCGCGCTGTACGGCGCGATCACCCGCCGGGTCAGCCTGGGCAACGTGATGCGTGTCGGGCTGATCATCGAGACGCTCACCCATCTCGGCCTCGCCGTGACGACCTCCCCCGTGGTGGCCTCGGCGATCTTCTTCGTCTTCGGGGCGCACGCGTTCGTCTGGGGCACCACCTCCGTGACGGTGCGCCAGCGGGCCGTGCCCGAGCAGCTGCAGGGCCGGGTCAACAGCTTCAACACCATCTGCGTCTTCGGCGGGCTGGTCGTCGGCTCGGTGATCGGCGGCGTGCTGGCCACCCACTTCGGCGTCACCGCGCCGTTCTGGTTCGCTTTCGCCGGTTCGGCGGCCTTCGTCGTGCTGCTGTGGCGCGAGCTGACCCGCATCGCCCACTCCGACGAGGAGGCGGTCCCGGTCGCCGCGTGAACGCACGCCTCAGGGCAGGTGGGCGGGCAGGCCGAGCCGGGTGAAGTGCTCGACCCCGATGAACGCGGTGACCTCGGCGATGCGGTCGTCGCGCAGGGTCAGCACGCTGACCGACCAGGGCAGGTGCTCGCCGGTCGCTTCGGGGCGCAGGTAGCAGGCCGCCGCGGGCTGGCCGTTGGCGCTGACCGGCAGGTGCCGCCAGGAGCCGCAGGCGTTGAGCGGGACCCGTCTGGCGAAGTCGGTGACCGCGGCCAGGCCGTGATACCAGTGCGGCAGCGGCGGCATGGACCAGGTGACGTCCTCGACCAGCAGCGTGATCAGGGCGTCGGCGTCGCCGCGCTCCAGTGCCTGGGCGAACCGGCGCACGATGTCGCGCACCTTCGCGTCGCCGATCTTGCGGAGGGTCTGCTGCTGGCTGGGGGAGGGCACCTTCTCCGCGACGATCCGCCGGGCCCGCGCCAGGGCCGAGTTCACCGAGGTGGTCGAGGTGTCCATGATCGCGGCGATCTCGGCGACGGAGAAGCCCAGCACCTCGAACAGCAGCAGCGCCGCCCGCTGGTTGCCGGGCAGGTGCTGCAGCGCGGCCACGAACGCCAGCTCGACCGCCTCGCGCTGCTCGTAGCGCGCGCCCGGCCCGGCCGGACCGGTCCCCAGGCCCGCGTCGGCGTACGGCCCGAGCCAGGCGACCTCGGTCAGCGGTGTGTGGCCGAGCACCGCGTGGGCGCTGGAAGGGCCCAGGTCCATCGGCAGCGCCCGCCGGCCGCGGGCCTCGACCAGGTCCAGGCAGGTGCGGGTGGCCACGGTGTAGAGCCAGGCCCGTAGCGAGCCGCGCCCGGCGAAGCGGTCCAGCCCGCGCCAGGCCCGCAGCAGCGCGTCCTGCAGCGCGTCGTCGGCGTCGTGGGCGGAGCCGAGCATCCGGTAGCAGTGTGCGTGCAGCTCGGCTCGCAACGGCTCGACGAGCCGGGTGAACGCGGCGTCGTCCCCGCCCTGGGCCAGGGCCAGGTCGGCGTCCCCGGCCACGGCGGAGGAAAGTTCGCTCACAAGCGACGATTCTGCCGGACGCGCCCGGTCTTTATCAGGTACGAGTGACATATCACCTGCTAGGAGACCTGATGAACGACACTTCAACCGTCACCACCGGCGTCCTGGACGTGCCCGGCGCCCGGCTGCACTACGAGGTACGGGGCACCGGGCCGCTGGTGGTGCTCATCGGCGCGCCGATGGACGGCCGGGCGTTCACGCCGCTCGCCGAGCTGCTGGCCGCCGACCACACGGTGCTCACCACCGATCCGCGGGGCATCTTCCGCAGCCAGGTCGACGACCGCGAGCAGGATTCGACGCCGCAGCAGCGCGGCGACGACCTGGCCCGGCTGATCACCCACCTCGACGCCGGGCCGGCCGTGGTGCTGGGCTCCAGCGGCGGCGCGGTCAGCGCGCTGGCACTCGCCGAAGCGCGTCCCGACCTGGTCAGGACGGTCATCGCGCACGAGCCGCCGCTGGACGAACTGGTCGAGGACCGGGTGGAGCTGCGCGAGCAGACCGACGACATGATCGCCACGTACCTGGGCGGCGACCCCCGGGGCGCGTTCGCGAAGTTCCTGAAGATCGCGAACATCGAGCTGCCGCCGCCGGTGTTCGAGGCCATCGTGGGCGGCGAGCGCGACGAGCAGTCCGTCGCCGACGAGCACTTCCAGTACGCGCACATGCTGCTGCCCACCGTCAGCTTCGTGCCGGATACCGCGGCGCTGCTCAAGAACGGCACCCGGGTCGTGGTCGGCATCGGCGAGGAATCGACCGGTCAGCTCTGCGATCGCACGTCCCGGGCGCTGGCCGCGCTGCTGGACATCGAGCCGACGATGTTCCCCGGCGACCACATCGGCTTCACCGAGCACCCGGCGGCGTTCGCCGCGCGACTGCGCGAGGTGCTGGCCGCGGCCTGAGCACACCGTCGAGAGTGGACACATGGCCATCCGGATTCCGTCCGGATGGCCATGTCTTTGCCGCCGCGTCTCATCCGTTCGTCGGCTCACGACTGTCGAAGTGTTGACGTGTTCGTGACGTGTCGGTAACGTTGCTCCCAACGCAGTGCAAGATTTCGACAAACCGATGTTTAGTTTTGTCGAAAGCTTGTGCAAGTTCCCTGCAGGCCGCTCACCTGCCGGTGTTCTCCATCCGTTTCGGGAGAGGCCCGGTATGACGTCGGCTTTCGTACGCACTGGTCGATCACCCCCACGCGGTCCGGGCTGAGTTCACGCCCGCGCCACGTCACCGGTTACACCACGCCTGCAAAACATCAACCGCGCGGTCCCGCTCACCGTCGCGGCTGTTCAGGCACCCGTTTCACCGCATCGCCTGTGGACCCCCTCCACACGCGGAACCGTCCCTCCGTGACAAAGGACAACGATGAGAACCAAGAATCCGATCAGGGTGGTGGCGACCGCGGTCGCCGCTGCCATGATCGCCACGGCCGGGTGGGCTGCCGTCGCGCAAGCGGCCGGCGGCCCCAACCTGTCGTCCGGCAAATCCACCTCCGCCAGCTCGGTCAACGGCCCCTACGTGACCGGCAACCTCAACGACGGCAACCAGGGCACCTACTGGGAGAGCTCCGGCTCCCTGCCGCAGTGGGCCCAGCTCGACCTCGGCGCCGCCACCGCCATCGACCAGGTCGTGCTGAAGCTGCCCGCCGGCTGGGGCACCCGCACCCAGACCCTGGCCGTGCAGGGCAGCACCAACGGGACCAGCTTCAGCGACATCGTCGCCTCGCAGGGCTACAGCTTCAACCCGTCGGTCGCCAACAACTCGGTGACCATCAACTTCCCCGCGACGTCGCCGCGCTACGTGCGCATCAGCGTCAGCGCGAACACCGGCTGGGCCGCTGCACAGCTGTCCGAGCTGGAGATCTACGGCACCGCCAGCGCGTCGACGAACCTCGCGCAGGGCCGCCCGACCACCGAGAGCGGCCACGCCGACGTGTACGACGCGTCCCGGCTCGTCGACGGCAACCAGGGCACCTACTGGGAGAGCGTCAACAACTCGTTCCCGGAGTGGGCGACCGTCGACCTCGGCGCGTCCGTGGCCGTCAACCGGGTCGTGCTGAAACTGCCTACCTCCGGCTGGGGCACCCGCTCGCAGACCCTCGCGGTGCAGGGCAGCACGAACGGCTCGACGTTCACCGACATCGTCGGCTCGGCGTCGTACACCTTCAACCCGGCCGTGGCCGGCAACTCGGTGACGATCAACTTCACCCAGACCACCACCCGGTACGTGCGGATCAACATCACCGCCAACTCCGCGTGGCCGGCGGGCCAGCTCTCCGAGATCGAGGTGTACGGGCCCGGCACCGGCACCCCCGACACCACCGCCCCGAGCGTGCCGTCGAACCTGACCCTCGGCGCCTCCGGCACGACGATCACCCTGAACTGGGGCGCGTCGACGGACAACTCCGGCGGCAGCGGCCTGGCGGGCTACAACGTCTACCGCAACGGCACCCTGGCCGCGACGCTGGGCAACGTCACCACCTGGCAGGACACCCAGCCGACCACGGCGACCGTGTCCTACTACGTGCGCTCGCGCGACAACGCGGGCAACATCTCCGCCAACAGCAACACGGTCACCCGCAACGGCAGCACGCCGGACACCACCGCGCCGAGCGTGCCCGGCACGCTCAGCCACACCACGTCCGGCACGACGATCACCCTGAACTGGGGCGCGTCGACCGACAACGCGGGCGGCAGCGGCCTGGCCGGCTACGACGTGTTCCGCAACGGCGCCCTGGCCGCGCAGGTCGGCACCGTCACCACCTGGAACGACACCCAGGCCGCCTCGGCCACCGTGTCCTACTACGTCCGGGCGCGTGACAACGCGGGCAACGTCTCCGGTAACAGCAACACGGTCACCCGCCCCGGCGGTGACGTCACCGCCCCGACCGTGCCGTCGAACCTGACCCAGAGCACCTCGGGCACCACGATCACACTCAACTGGGGCGCGTCCAACGACGGCTCGGGCAGCGGCCTGGCCGGCTACAACGTGTACCGCGACGGCGGCCTGATCGCGACCCTCGGCACCGTGCTCACCTACCAGGACACACAGCCCGCCACGGCGACCGTGTCCTACTACGTGCGGGCCCGTGACAACGCCGGCAACCTGTCCGGCAACAGCAACACCGTCACCCGCACCGGCACCCAGCAGCCCGGCTGCGTCAACGTCGCGTCCGGCAAGACCATGAGCGCGAACGGCTCGATCTTCACGTTCACCCCGGACAAGGCCAACGACGGGCAGGTCGCCACCTACTGGGAGGGTGGCGCGTACCCGGCGACGCTGACCGTGGCGCTGGGCGGCAACCACACGGTCACCCAGGTCAACGTCAAGCTGAACCCGGACGCCTCGTGGGGCACGCGTACCCAGAACTTCCAGATCCTGGGCCGCGAGCAGTCCTCGTCCACCTACACCAACCTGGTGTCGGCGGCGAGCTACCAGTTCACCCAGGGCAGCAACGTGGTGAGCATCCCCGTCTCGGCGACCACCGCCGACGTGCGGCTGTCCTTCAACTCCAACACCGGCGCCCCCTCGGGCCAGGTCGCGGAGTTCGAGGTCTGCGGCACCCCCGCGCCGAACCCTGACCTCACCGTCAGCAACGTGTCGTGGACCCCGTCGTCGCCGAACGAGGCGTCCAGCATCTCGCTGACCGCCACCGTCAACAACATCGGCGACCTGGCCGCGCCCGCCTCGAAGGTGGGCCTCTACCTCGACGGCGCGCTCAAGGGCACCGTCGACGTCGCGGCCATCGCGGCCGGCGGCTCGCAGTCGGTCAGCCTGCCCATCGGCACCCTCGGCCAGGGCTCGTACGCGATCAGCGCCCGCGCCGACAACGCGAGCACGGTGACCGAGAAGAACGAGAACAACAACACCGCCAACGCCGCGAGCAACCTCGTCGTGGCCCAGGCCCCCGGCCCCGACCTGCAGGTCACCGGGATCTCCACCAACCCGGCCAACCCGGCCGTCGGCGCGGCGGTCAGCTTCACGGTGACCGTCAACAACCGCGGCACCACGGCCTCGGGCGTCACCACGGTCACCCGGGTGACGGTCGGCTCGACCACCCTCAACACCAACACGGCCTCCATCGCCGCGGGCACCACGGTCAACGTGGCCGTCAACGGCACCTGGACCGCCACCAGCGGCGGCGCGACCATCACCGCCAGCGCCGACGCCACCAACGTCGTGACCGAGACCAACGAGACCAACAACTCGCAGTCCCAGTCGATCGTCGTCGGCCGGGGCGCGGCCGTCCCGTACACCTCGTACGAGGCCGAGTCCGCTGCCTACCAGGGCACCCTGCTGCAGACGGACGCGCTGCGCACCTTCGGGCACACCAACTTCGCCACCGAGTCCTCGGGCCGCAAATCGGTGCAGCTCAACAGCCAGGGCCAGTATGTCGAGTTCACCTCGACCAACCAGGCCAACTCGATCGTCGTCCGCAACTCGGTCCCCGACGCCGCCGGCGGCGGCGGCCAGGACTACACGATCAGCCTCTACATCAACGGTGTCTTCGACCGGAAGCTCACCCTGTCCTCGGTGCACAGCTGGCTCTACGGCACCACCGACGATCCCGAGGGCCTGACGAACACCCCGCAGACCAACGCGCGGCGGCTGTTCGACGAGTCCAACGCCCTGCTGTCGCAGTCGTACCCGGCCGGCACGAAGTTCAAGCTGCAGCGCGACTCGGGTGACAACGCCTCCTTCTACATCATCGATCTCGTCGACCTGGAGCAGGTGGCGCCCGCGCTGACCAAGCCGGCCGAGTGCACCTCGATCACCAACTACGGCGCGGTGCCCAACGACGGCCTCGACGACACCACGGCCATCCAGGCCGCGGTGACCGCCGACCAGAACGGGCAGATCAGCTGCGTCTGGATCCCGGCCGGCCAGTGGCGGCAGGAGCAGAAGATCCTCACCGACGACCCGCTGAACCGCGGGACGCACAACCAGGTGGGCATCAGCAACGTCACCATCCGCGGCGCGGGCATGTGGCACTCCCGCCTCTACACGCTGACCCAGCCCCAGAACGCGGGCGGCATCAACCACCCGCACGAGGGCAACTTCGGGTTCGACATCGACAAGAACACCATCATCTCCGACATCGCGATCTTCGGCTCCGGCCGGATCCGTGGCGGTGACGGCAACGCCGAGGGCGGCGTCGGCATCAACGGCCGGCTCGGTGTCGGCACGAAGATCACCAACGTCTGGATCGAGCACGCCAACGTCGGTGTCTGGGTCGGCCGCGACTACTCCAACATCCCCGAGCTCTGGGGACCCGGTGACGGGCTGGAGTTCAGCGGCATGCGCGTGCGCAACACGTACGCCGACGGCATCAACTTCACCAACGGCACCCGCAACTCGACCGTGTTCAACTCGTCGTTCCGCAACAACGGCGACGACGCGCTCGCGGTCTGGGCCAGCAAGTACGTGAAGGACACCTCGGTCGACATCGGTCACGACAACCGCTTCGTCAACAACACGGTGCAGCTGCCGTGGCGGGCGAACGGCATCGCGATCTACGGCGGCTACGGCAACAAGATCGAGAACAACCTGATCTACGACACCATGAACTACCCGGGCATCATGCTGGCGACCGACCACGACCCGATCCCCTTCACGGGTCAGACGCTGATCGCCAACAACGCGCTCTACCGCACGGGTGGCGCCTTCTGGAACGAAGACCAGGAGTTCGGCGCGATCACGCTGTTCGCGGCGACCGTCGCGATCCCCGGTGTCACCATCCGTGACACCGAGATCTACGACTCGACGTACGACGGCATCCAGTTCAAGGCCGGTGAGCTGCCGGGGGTGATCATCACCAACGTGAAGATCGACAAGTCGAACAACGGCGCGGGCATGCTGGCGATGGCCCAGGCCCGCGGTAGCGCGACGCTGTCGAACGTCACCATCACGAACTCGGGCACCGGCAACATCGTGACCCAGCCGGGTTCGACGTTCACCTTCTCGGGCAGCTGACCCTCAGCCTGAGAAACCGCACCACAGGGGGCCTGCCGGCGATCACCGCCGGCAGGCCCCCTGCCTGTCGGGTCAGTCTCGAAAGTGAGCCGCGTCGTAGGGCCGCTGCCCGACAGCGCAGTGGTAGCAGTGCTCCACCGCCGTGTCGAAGCGGTACCACTCGTGATCGCCGCAGTCCCGGCCGGGTTTAGCGGCCGCGCCGAGGTTGATCAGAAACCAGGGCAGGAGAGTACGCAGGCGGGTGCGGCGCCTGAACCGGCCGGAGGACTTGACCACCACGGCAACGTACGGTCGGCCACCGCCTGCCGCCACCGCATTTCGGCTTCTCGGCGCGGGCGGCCGAGGCGGGCAACGTGTCCTCACTCAGGCCGCCGGGCAGCCGGGGGACCGCCACGGATAGCTTCGGGACCCCCGTGCGTCTGTAGGTGTAGAGGGTCGAGCGATAGGGGTGGGTGTGGAAGATGAAGCCAAGAGACGGTTCGCGGAGTTCGCAGCGGCACGCACGCCGGCGCTGATCCGGGTGGCGTACCTGCTCACCGGTGACCAGCACGCGGCAGAGGACCTGGTCCAGTCCGCCCTGGCCAAGACGTACGCCCGCTGGGGCTCGTTACGGCACGAGGATCCGGAGGGCTACATCCGCGTCGTCATGTACCGGGAACAGGTCGGCTGGTGGCGGCGGCTGGGCCGGCTACGCGAGCTGGTCACGGCGGTTCCGGCCGACTTCGTCATGCCTGATCCGAGCACACACACCGACCTGCGGGTCGCGATGCGCGAAGCGTTGCGGGAGCTGCCGCCGCCGCAACGCACGGTGCTGGTCCTGCGCTACTACGAGGACCTGACGGAGGGACAGGTGGCCGAGATCCTGGGCTGCTCCATCGGAACAGTGCGCAGCCGCACATCCCGAGCCGTCACCCGGCTGCGGCAGTTGATGCCCGCCACCGAACCCGTGCTGGAGGCGACGCCATGAGCACCCCATTCGAAGCCCTCATTCGCAACACGCTGTCCGAAATCTCCGAGGAGGCTTCCCCCGTGAATCTGACCACCCGCGCGCTCAATCTGGCGCACCGCAGGCGCAAAACCACGGTCGTGCTCGGCGCTGTCGCGGCCGTGGCCGCTGTTCTGATCAGCGCGCCGCTCGCGCTCGCCGCTGCCGACCGGGGAACACCACCTGCCGCGCCGTCGCCCGCGGCTCCGTCCCCGTCGCCCGCGGCTCCGTTCCCGTCGCCCGCGGCTCCGTCCCCGTCACGCGCGGCTCCGTCCCCGTCGCCTGCGGCCCCATCTCCATCCCCGTCAGCACCGATGAACATGCCGTCGCCGTCGCCGCGGCGCTAGTGCGACAACCGCCGCACTCTGAACAGGAGCCTCGCGGTCATTCGGGCAGGTAGGCGCGGTCAGACCGGCCTGCCGAGATCTGGTGCCGCGCCACGCGAGCTGAGCTGCTGAGGTCGTCATCGGGCCGGCTCAGGCGTCACCGGCCGGTCCGGACAGTCGCCGGTTCACCGGCACCCGCAGACGCGAGCACACAGAGGGACACCGGCAGTGCTGGTGTGTCGGTGTCCCTCTGTGCCGGCATGGGCCGTACTCACCGCATGATCGTCAAGTGATCCGTGACGGCGCTCCTGCTGTTTCGGGTCAGATCACCGCCAGCAGCTCTTTCGCGAGCGGGCCGGCAGACGCCGGGTTCTGGCCGGTGTGCAGGGTCCGGTCCGTGACCAGGTACGGCTCCCATTTCGGGCCGCGCGAGAAGTCGGTGGGCAGCTTCTTCAGCTCGTCCTCCAGGAGCCATTTGGCCTTGTCGGCGAGGCCGACACCGGCTTCTTCCTCGTTGGTGAACCCGGTGAGGCGGTAGTTCGCGAACGGCGTGTCACCGTGCTCGTCGCGGGTGGCGAGAATCGCGGACGGGGCGTGGCAAACGATGCCGAAGTGTTTGCCGGAGGCGAGTGCCTCCCGGAGCAGCCTGCCGGAATCGGCGTCGTAGGCGAGGTCCTCCATGGGCCCGTGCCCGCCGGGGTAGAACACGGTGTCGTAGTCCTCGAACCGCACGTCCTTGATGGCAACGGGATAGCGGAGCTGCTCAGCCGCCTCGATGACGGCCTCTTCCTGGATGGAGACTTCCTCGCCGCCCGTCATACTGGGCCGCAGGCTCATCGTGTCCACGGTGGGGATCACGCCGCCCGGAGTGGCGACCGTGACCTCGTGACCGGCCTCCGTGAACACGGTGTAGGGGGCGACGAACTCCTCGGCCCAGTACCCCGTGGGGTGCCGGTGCCCGTCCTTCATGGTCCAGTACTGAGCGCCGCTCAGCACCATCAGAACCTTTGCCATGATGATCTCGCCTTCAGGTGAGCATGGTGAGGATCAGCATTCCGCCTTCGGTGGTGGAAGTTGATGTATGCATTGAATGCATACATTCCGGCGCGTTTCATGGTGAACGTGCCAGGCCAGAACTTAGGCCGACGAAACATGATCAAAGTTGAAGTATAGGCATCAGGTCCTACCGGCTCGCCCAGCTTTGGGTATATGGCCAAGCCAAGGCCCCCTCTGCTCTCGATGCGTGGCTGCCAGGCTCACGGCCTGGCGGAGTCGTCGACCCGACCCAGCTGCCACACCGAAAACGCGTATCACCGAATCGGATCCGTCCTCTTATCGGCGTCCGACCGACATAGGAGGCGCAGATGCCCCATCACCTGAGTTTCACCGGGGAGAGGTACGAGTACGAGGCCGGTGGCCAGACCCACACCGGGGACAGTCTGTGGGCTGTCGCCGACTCCCTCGACGTGCTGCTCCGCACCGCCCCGGCCACGTACTGCACCGTCACCGCCCCCGCCCTGCACCGAGCGGCCCTGCCCGGCGGCGCGTCCGGGAACTCGCTGCTGGCCGGCCTGACCGTGGTCCGCCGCATCGATGGGGAGATCGAGCAGGAGTCGGCCGCCGCCAAGGACACCGTCGAGCCGCACAAGCTCAAGGGCGTCTCGGGTGTCGCACACTCCGAGTTCCAGGCGTTCCTGGCCTGGTTCGAAGCGGCCGCCGTGAACCTGAACCAGGAGACGACGCTCGCCGTCATCATCGAGGCGCACCAGACCAACAGCCCGTGCTCGACCTGCCAGAAGCTCATCGGCGGGGTGATGGTCCGGCTGGCCGCGCAGTACGGCAAGCCGGTCATCTTCCGGGGTTCCGCGCTGCAGGCGTACGAGCTGGCGCCGGGCGCGCTCGGCCGGATGCTCCTGTCGGTGCGGTCCGGCACCGGCAAGTACGACACCCAGACCCCGCCCGTCATGAACGACGTCCTCGGCACCCACCTGATGGTCCCCCTGATGCGCTCCTGACCCGCTCCGGCCCCGCCCGTTCCGCAGTTTCGGGGAATCTGCACTAACCGCATCCGCCATTCCCTCAGATTCCCTGAAGCTGCAGAACCAGAACTGACGCCGCCTTGTCGGCGGGAGCCAGGGACGGGGCCATGGACGTTTGAACGATCTGTTCAACACGGAACGTTGACAACGTAGTGTTTTCAGGGTTCACTGATCGACATGGCCGATGCGCAAGAGACCGATGACCTGTTCACTCCGCCGGATGCCGGTCGTGCCCGGGCGATGCGTGACTTCGCCGCGCTCACCCGGATCGCCGAGCGACACGCCGCGACGGGCAGCCGGCGTGACCGCTGGCGAAACGCGACGGTGCTCGACCCGTACGAGGCGGTCAGCCTGACGGTGTCGCTCGCGGCAGGTTCAGCGTTGCCCGAGCCGGACGAAGCGCCGCTGGACTCCGCCGACCTGACTGCCGCGCTCACCCTGATTCCTCGCGTACGCGCCGAACTCGACTCCCTGGAGGCCGGCCTGCTGGAGCTGGCCCGTGCACGCGGCCTGACCTGGCAGGCGATCGCCTTCGGGCTCGGTCTCGGCACTCCGCAGGCGGCCCGGCAGCGCTACGAGCGCCTGACCGGCCGCACGCAGCCGCCTGCCGCGAGCTAGCTGCGAGGCGCGTCGCCGTTGCGGCCTTCACCGCGCCGGGTGCGGCGGATCCGGACCGCCCGGTCGGCGAGTTCGTCGACGGCCGCGCCGATCTCCGGCGGCAGGCCGCTGTCGTCGCAGCACGACGGCTTGGTGCGCGGATCCGTCGGCGCCTTGACCCCGGCGAGTTCGTAGAGTGCCGCGTACACGTCGCCGCCCGGGTCGGCCTCGTCGTGGCGTCCGATCAGGACCACGCACGCCTGCCTGCCGGACCGGAACGCGACGACGATGCGCAGGTCGCCGACGTGCTTCACGCACAGGTGGTCGAGCGGTGCGCCGCCGGTGAGGCGGTAGCCGAGGGCCGCGCAGCCTTCGGCTTCGAGGTGGCGCAGGAACTGCGCGACCTGCTGCTGGTGACGGTTGCGCAGGCCGTCGAACTGCTGCTCGGCGCGGGGGGTCCATTCGAGGGCGACGGCCACGTCGGCAACCTGCCTAAGCCCGGCTCTGCCGCGTACGCGCGAGCAGTTCGCCGGTGTCGATGGCCGTGGTGTCGCCGCGCCGCATCTGGGCGAGGCTCTCGCGGACGTCCTCGCGTTCCAGCAGCGCGGTGTCCTCCAGGTAGCGCCATACGGCGTCGAGCAGGCCCCGGGTCTGTCCGGCGTCGCGCAGCTCCCGGACCAGGTGCCAGACCTCGTGGAAGCGGCGCGGTTCGAGCCGGGGCTGCCCGTTGACCTGCACGATCGTGAAGATGCCGGTGCGCGCCCACTCCCTGATTGTCGGCTCGCTCAGGTCGAGCAGCTCGGCCGCGATCACGGGCCGGATGGGTTCGCAGGTGGCCAGCCATTGCCGGGCGACGCGCAGCAGCCGCGCGCGGCGCTCGTCGTCGAGCGTGCGGGCGATGTCCTCCAGCTCCTCGACGGAGGAGAGCAGGTCGGCGATCTTCTCGCGGTCGGAGGCGACGGTCACCGCAGGCTCCTGTCCCTCGAATCAAGCCCGGCACTTACGAGTATGACCCACGAATCCACAAGTAGCAGCCGTGCCGCTGCGCCGGCGCGGAAACGCCGATCCGCGCCGCGCCTCGTGCGCCCCGGGACCCGGCAGGGGTCTTGATCGTTCGACTTGCCCGGCACCTGTGCGTATCTTGACCCGTCATACGCCCGACTGCCGGGCAAGTCGGTTGATCGTGGTGAGGGAGCCGACCCGGTCGGCGCGCGAACCCGTTTCGGTCCCCGCCGGTTCCGCGGTAAGAATCGGCGCCCTGGGCGCACTACCTGGTGACGGAACACCTTCACGGCGAAGGAGCAGGAGCCAGTGACCCATGGAGAGCCGAGCAGGCGGTTCACCGCCATCTACCAACGACATCATCGACAGGTGTACGCGTACGCGGTGAGCCGGGCCGGGCGCACGCTCGCCGACGACGTCGTCGCCGACACGTTCCTGGTGGCCTGGCGCAGGCTGGAAGCCGTGCCCGAGGGGGCGTTGCCGTGGCTGCTGGGCGTGGCCCGCAACGTGATCCGGGAACGCTTCCGCGACGACGTACGCCAGGCCAGCCTCGCCGCCGAGCTGCGCGCCTGGGTCGTCGAGGCCGACGCCGACGTGGCCGAGGGCGTCGCCGACCGCGCCGCGATGCTGGCCGCGCTCGCGGGACTCGGCGACGACGACCGGGAGGCGCTGACGCTGACCGCCTGGCAGGGCCTGTCCGCCAAGGACGCCGCCCGTGTCGTCGGCTGCTCGACGGCCACCTTCTTCGTCCGCCTGCACCGGGCCCGCAGGCGCCTGGAACAGGCCATGTCCGACCCCGTGCCGGTGGACCGCCACCGCCCCGTCCGCCTCACCGCTCAGGAGTACTCCCGATGAGCCACCGCGACACCCTGCGGGCCCTGACCGAGGCCCGTCCGACCGGCCTCGACCCGGTGACGCCGCCCGCCGACCCCGCCCTGATCATGGCGTACCCCCAGGAGGAAACCGTGACCCGCACCGCCCGGCGGCCGGTGGGCCGCCTCGTCCTCGCCGCGGGCCTGCCCGCCGTCGCGCTGGCCGTGACCGGCGCGATCCTGCTGAACAACGGATCCGGGACGGGCCCGGCGGTCGTCCAGCCACCCGCCAGCGCTCCGGTGTCCAGCGCGCCCGCCGAACTGCCCACCGACGCGGGCGGCGTGCTGCTGCTCGCCGCCCAGCACAGCGAATCCGCACCGGCCACCGCTGGCGACTACTGGGTGATCCGCCGCGGGCACGGCGAAGGCGACCGGCCCGCCGTGGAGGACGAGCAATGGCTTGCCGCGCTGCCGGGCCTGCCGTCGAGCGGCTACTTCCGCGGCGAGGGCGGGTCGTGGACCGCCCACCCGATGCTGGGGCACACCGCAGCGAACAACTTCCTGCTCGCCGGGCAGCCCCGCACGGTCGCGGAGCTTGCCGCGCTGCCCACCGACCCGGCCCAGCTCAGGAGGAAGCTGCTCACCTGGTATGACGGCACGGACGGCGAAGCCGAGGGCGGCGACGTGTACCTGTTCCACGCCGGCATGGGGCTGGTGCTCGACCTGCCGACGCCGCCGCGGGTGCGGGGCGCGGCATACCGGATGCTCGCGGCGCTGCCCGGCATGAAGTCGCTGGGCCCGGTGACCGACCAGCGCGGCCGCGCCGGCATCGCGATCGCGCTGACTCGGCAGGGTGACTTCGGCAAGTCGCAGGCCCGGCTCATCGTCGACCGGGCCAGCGGCCTGGCCTTGGCGAGCGAGTCGTGGGTCGGCGGCCGGGTGTCCAGCTGGACGACCCTGCTCGGCACCCGCTGGGCCGACGGCCCGCTGCCGGACGCGTCGACCCTGAGCTGAGGGATACGCGGGAGGCGCGGCCCGAACGGGTCGCGCCGCCCGCGTCGTCACCTGGCCGGAGTTGGTCGATCGGCCGGGCAACTCTGCCCATGGCGGCGCTGCGACCGGCCCCTGACACTCAGTAGGGTCATCGTCCGGTACTGCCTCCACACCGGACAGGAAAGCGCCGTGACGCTGCCGATCGATCCCTACGAACGCCGCCCCGTGCCAGGCTCGCCGAATCCGGTCGCGCGCCCACCCATGGGCTGGTGGCGGCGGCACCGGGTGCTGCGTAACTGGCTCAGCGGCGTCGCCTCGGCGGTGGTCGTGTCGGTGATCAGCGCGGTTGCGGTCGCGGTGCTGGTCCCCGGCGAGGACACTCCCGGCGGCGCGGGCACGCCGTCACCGGCCGCGCCGGACGCGGTGCCGTTCAGCGTGGACGTGCTGTCCCGCGGTGACTACTGCAAGCCGTACACGGTGAACGCCGACCCCGGCGAGCTGGCCAGCCCGTACCGAGTGATGGATCCACAGTCGCGCGAATGGCCCGCCGACGACGAGGTCGCCGAGTGGATGCAGCGAGTCGAGGCGGTCCCGTCGCGGTCGCGGATCACGCTCACGCTCCAGGGGACCTCCGACAAGTCCGTGGTCCTGCAGGACCTGGACGTCGAAATCAAGGAACGGGCTCCGGTGCTCGACGCGCCGCGGGTATTCCTCACGGAAGAGGGCTGCGGCAGCGGCGCCGTGCCCCGGTACTTCCGGATCGACCTGGCCGGACCGAACCCGCAGGCGATGCCGCAGGCGGGCGAGGATCTGGCACGCAACAAGATCCCGGCGGTGGCGTTCCCGTTCAAGGTGTCCGACACCGACCCGGAGATCTTCGTCATCGAGGCCGACCCGGGCGACTGCGACTGCACGTGGCAGCTTCGCCTGCGCTGGTCGAGCGCCGGGCGTAGCGGCACCCTCGTCATCGACGACCACGGCAAGCCGTTTCGCACCGCTGCCTTCGCCGAGGCGAACGCGCAGCACTTCGCCGTGCACGCTGTCCGCGGCTGCCCCGGCGACCTCGCCTGGTGCGAGACGCCCGTCCCCTGACCCGGGGCGCCGCTACGCGGCTGTGCGCCGGCTCCGTCCGCCGTAGAGCCGCACGCGGTGGTCGGTGACGTGCTGCGGGGTGCCGCGGACGAACAGGTCTGTCCGGGCGGGCGCGTTCGCGACGCGTACCGTCCAGTCCTCGTACCACCACGAGGCCGAGCAGGTGCAGCCTCGGAACCGGAAGTTGGCACGGTACAGCCCGGCTTCGCCCGGAGCCAGAGTGAACAGGCGGGTCGGCCGGTCCTGCCGCGGGTACACCGCCCAGCGGGCGTGCGCGTGCACCGTCACGCCCTGTTCGGTCATGGTCAACTGCAGCGATGCCGAGGACGCGGCGTCCCCGCCGGACAGCACCTGCTCGGTGAACCGGTAGCCGGTCTCGTGGTCGGCGACGACGTCATGCACGACGACCGCATCGGCAGGCAGTGACTCGGGCAGGCGGCGCGCGTCGGACAACCCGCGGCGCAGGTCGGCGTCGCCCGCCCCGCGCTCGTCGGCCGTCCACCGCACCCTGATCCGCTGCACCACCACCACACCGCCGAGCATGCCCGCCTCGCCCCGCGGCCCGCGACCCAGTTTCCCCGCGCCCCGCGCCGAGACCGGCGAAGATCGGAGTTTGATGTCATGATCTGCGGTCCGACCGCAGATCATGACATCAAACAGTGATCATGCGGCGCGGCGGAGCGGCGGCTCAGGGGGTGAGGGAGAGTTCGTTGAAGGCGTCCGCGAGGGTTTGGCCGGAGAGGGTTTGGATCGCGGCCATGATGTCGTCGGTGGCCTGGCGGCGGGCTCGGCCGACGCTGATGCCGGGCTGCTGGGTGAAGTGCAGCGGTGCGCCGAAGCGGATGGTGACGCGGCCGGGTCGGGGGAGTTTCGCGCCGACGGGCTGGATGCGGTCGGTGCCGAGGACGGCGACGGGCACAACCGGTGCGCCGGAGGCCAGGGCGAGCCAGGCCACGCCGGTGCGGCCGCGGTAGAGGCGGCCGTCGCGCGACCGGCTGCCCTCGGGGTGGATGCCGAACGCGCCGCCGCGTTGGAGCACGCCGAGCGCCAGTTCCAGGGACTCCTGGGCGGCCCGGTGCCCGCCGCGCTGCACCGGGATGGCTTCGAGGCCGGTCATCAGCTCGCGGATGAGCCGGCCCCGCACGCCGGCGCCGGTGAAGTACTCCGCCTTGGCCATGAACGCGACCGGCCGGGGCGTCATCAGCGGGATGATGAAGCTGTCCAGGAACGACAGGTGGTTGGCGGCCAGGATGAGCGGTCCGTCCAGCGGGATGTGCTCGCGGCCTTCGACGGTCGGCCGGAACGCCACCCGCGCCAGCGGGGTGAGCAGCATCCGGGTGATGGACTGGATCGACAAGGGTCCTCCGGTGGTCATGCCGGGCCCAGGTGGGCGTCCAGCGCGGCGCGTAGCAGCGGGTCGACGTCGTCGAGCTGCACGGTCATCTGCAGGCTGCCCCAGAGCCAGAGCTGGGCGATGCCGTGCAGGTTGGCCCACAGCGCCCCGGCGACGACGACGGGCTCGGGGTCGGCCAGGTCGTGCCGGGCGCGGGTGACCAGGTCGACGAGCACGCCGAACAGCTGGCGGCTGGCGTCGCGCAGGCCGATCTGGTTGCCGCGCAGCAGCTCGTGGCGGAACATCAGCTCGAACATGCCGCGCTGGGTGCGGGCGAAGTCGAGGTAGGCGCGGCCCAGGGCGAGCAGCCCGGCGCGCGGGTCGGCTTCGTCGCGCAGCCCGGCGATGCGCCCGCCGAGGTCGTGGTAGCCGACCTGGGCGATGGCGGACAGCAGGGACAGGTGGCTGGGGAAGTAGCGGCGCGGTGCGCCGTGTGAGACGCCGGCCCGCCGGGCGATCTCGCGCAGCGTCAGCGAGCCGGGTCCTTCGCGGGTGAGCAGGTCCACGCCGACCTCGACCAGGCGGGCGCGCAGGGTGGTGTCCTGATCCGGCATAGACACTGTCTACCAGAGTGCGTAGACAGTGTCTACCAGCCGTGGTTCGTTCGGCGGACCGGCCGGGGCACCCGGTGCCCGCCGATCAGGACGGCTTCGGCTTGGGAGTCTGCGGCTGGCCGGACAGCAGCCCGAACTGGGCGTTGTCGAGCGTGCCCTTGCCGGTGACCCGGTAGCCGGGGCCCATCGTGCCCAGGCTCAGTGCGATCTCGGCCTCGTTGCGGATGTACCAGCGCTTGCGCGGGGCCTCGCCGCGGGAGGCGGGCAGCACCGAGCCGGTGCCGTTGACGTACGGGCGGCCGGGCACCAGCCGGTCGGTGGCCGTCATGGTGACGATCGCGGAGTTGTCGCCGGTGTAGTTCCACTGCACCTCGGCGAAGTCGTCCTCCTCGCCGGTCTGCATCTCGGTGGCGTTGAGCGTCTCGTCGTTGTACGCCGCCACCAGCCGCTTGCCCGCCTCGGTGTCATCGACGAGCAGCACCGTCAGGTCGGTCGAGTCGTACTTGCCGCGCAGGTGGATGTCCCGGGCGAGCACCGAGTAGCGGTCCGCGACACCCATGCCGGTGCGCCACCGGTCGACGAACTGCGGCAGCGGCAGGTTGCCCCACGTGTGGTCGTGGTAGCCGGTGCCGATGAAGTCGCGCTTCTCGTTGTAGAAGACGATGTGGCCCTCGGCCTTGCCCGACGGGACCGCGGCGAACCAGGCCTGGTACTGGTCCGGCCCGCCCAGGTACACGTAGCCCGTGCCCGGCCGGAACGGCGCGGCGGTGCTGGTCAGGTTCAGGTTGAGGGTGATGTCGTTGGCGGTGCCGCGCAGCTGGTAGTTCTTCAGGTCGCCGGTCAGCGTGAAGGGGCCGACCTTGACGTTGCAGCGGTCCGGGGCGCTGGCGAACTCTTTCCAGTCGTACGTCTGGAACACGCTGAACTCGTTGCCCCACGGCGTGGTGATCAGCAGGTTCACCGCGGGACGCCGGTCGGCCTCGGCGGTCAGGCCGTCGCCGGGGCGGGTCTTCAGCGTGAACGACACCACGATGCCGTCGTCGCCGGTCAGCTCGGTGTGCCACCACTCGTACACCCGGGGGTCGTCGTTGGTGGCGGCCGTGCGGTAGCCGTCCTCCCAGGCGTAGAACGTGTCGGGCTTGAGGTTGAGCAGGGCGTAGTCGTTCGGGGTCGTGCCGTAGCGGTTGAGGGTAGGGCCGACGCCTGGTGGGGCGGGCGGCGCGGACCGGCTGCACGCGGCCAGCCCGGGTAGGGCGACGAACGATCCTGCGGCCAGCGCCCGCAGCGCCGTGCGGCGGGAGAACCTTCCGGGAGCCTCACTCATCTTTCTCGCCGTCCCATCACGCCGCAGCGCCGGCCTTTCAGGTGGATCACCCTATTGCCCTGGTTTGCGTAATGTAGCTCGCGTTCGCCCAGCGTGTAGCCGAGATCGCCAACCTGGCCGCGGCGGCCCGGCCGCGACGTGTCGTGACGGTCCGGGCGCGGGGCGCACCAAGGTCACTCGACTTGCCGGGCACCTGGGCGAAAGCGGGCTCGAGATACGCACGTGTGCCCGGCAAGTCGGACGATCATGGGCCCGTCCCGTCCCGTCCCGGCCCGGCCCGGCGCGGGTCCGGTGGGGCAGGGGTCAGTGCGGGACGCGGAGCCAGATGTTGGTGCACATCGGGGTGTGGGTAACGCTGAGCTGTTCCAGGCGGGTGCCGTCGCCGCCGGGGCGGTCGAACAGGCGGGTGCCGTCGCCGAGCAGCGTCGGGACCACGTGGATGAGGACCTCGTCCAGCAGCCCGGCGTCCAGGCAGGCGCGGGCGATCGCCGCGCCGATCAGCACCGCGTATCCGTCGCCCGCGGCGGCCTTCGCGGTGGCGACGGCCTCGGCCAGGTCGTCGACGAAGATGTAGGCGGGGTCGGGGTCTTCGGGGATGTCGCGGGTGTAGACCAGTTGCGGTCCGGTCCAGGCCCCGCCGTACACCCGGCCTTCGGCGGGTCCTTCGCCGAGTGGGCCGAAGAAGGTCCGGTGGCCGATGAGGACCGCGCCGATGCGGGACAGCACCTCGTCGACGGCGGGGTTGGGTCCTTCGTATCCGGCCATCCACGACATGTCGCCGCCCGGCCCGGCGACGAAGCCGTCCAGCGACATCGTGATGTGCCACAGCACCTTGCCCA
The DNA here is from genome assembly GCF_009720385.1 of Catellatospora vulcania. Lineage (GTDB taxonomy): Bacteria > Actinomycetota > Actinomycetes > Mycobacteriales > Micromonosporaceae > Catellatospora > Catellatospora vulcania. The sequence goes on from NZ_WARX01000001.1 coordinate 962,837, forward strand.
TGCGTGTCCTCCCGTGGTCCGCGTCGCCCTGCGTCGTGCCGGGACCGTACATCCGATCACGACGGGACGCATTTCTGAAAGTTTCAGTAGCTCTGCGGCGATATGAGGCTTCGATGAATGGATATGTTGCGAAGGCATTACCGGAGCCTTAAGCTCTGGTCGATGGGAGCGCTCCCGGTCTCTGGCCAGGGCGTTTGCTGCCCCCTTGTTGCCCGACGAGGGCCGTGTCGGCGCGCGCCCACCCCGATCCCGACGAAAGGCTCGTCATGAGACTCCTCCCTCGCGCGTCCCGGCGCGCCCTGATCGCGGCCGGCGCGGTCGGCGCTCTCGCCATGGGTGTGACCGTCGCGCTGCCCGTGGTCAACGCCATGGCCGCCAGCGGCTGCGCCGTCACCTACACCACCAACCAGTGGCAGGGCGGCTTCACCGCCAACATCACCGTCAAGAACCTCGGCGACCCGATCAACGGTTGGACGCTGGGCTTCACCTTCCCGAACTCCGGCCAGAAGGTGACCCAGGGCTGGTCGGCCACCTACACCCAGAGCGGGTCTGCGGTGACCGCGGCGAGCATGAGCTACAACGGCTCGCTGGCCACCAACGCCTCCACCGGCATCGGCTTCAACGGCAGCTGGACCACGGCCAACCCGGCGCCGACCTCGTTCACCCTCAACGGCGCCGTCTGCACCGGCTCCACCACGCCCAGCTCGCCCGCGCCGAGCTCGCCGGCTCCGAGCAGCTCGCCGTCGGCCTCTCCGCGGCCGTCCACGTCGCCGTCCGCTTCGCCCTCGCCGAGCCCGTCGCAGCCGACCGGGCAGACCCCGGTCGCGATCAACGGGCAGCTGCACGTCTGCGGGGTGAACCTGTGCAACCGGTTCAACCGGCCGATCCAGCTGCGCGGCATGAGCACGCACGGCCTGCAGTGGTTCGCCAACTGCTACAACGACAACTCGCTGAACGCGCTCGCGAGCGACTGGCAGGCCGACCTGCTGCGGGTGTCGATGTACGTGCAGGAGCAGGGCTACGAGACCAACCCGGCCGGGTTCACCAACCAGGTGAACAACCTCGTCGAGGAGGCCACCGAACGCGGCCTGTACGCGCTGATCGACTTCCACACGCTGACCCCGGGCGACCCGATGTACAACCTGGAGCGCGCGAAGACCTTCTTCGCGGCGGTGTCGGCGCGGCATGCGGCGAAGAGCAACGTGATCTACGAGATCACCAACGAGCCGAACGGCGTGAGCTGGTCGACCATCAAGAACTACGCCGAGCAGGTCATCCCGGTGATCCGCGCCAACGACCCGGACGCCGTGGTCATCGTCGGCACCCGTGGCTGGTCGTCGCTGGGCGTGTCGGAGGGCGGCAACTCCACCGAGATCATCAACAACAAGGTCAACGCGACCAACGTGATGTACGCGTTCCACTTCTACGCCGCCTCGCACAAGGACAACTACCGTGCCGAGGTGGAGCGGGCGGCTGCCGCGCTGCCGATCTTCGTCACCGAGTTCGGCACGGTCACCTACACCGGCGGCGGCGCGGTCGACACGGCCAGCAGCACCGCCTGGCTGGACATGCTGGACCGGCTGAAGATCGGCTACGCGAACTGGACCTACTCCGACGCCGGTGAGGGCAGCGCCGCGTTCAAGCCGGGCACCTGCAACGGCGGCCAGTACGCGGGCACCGCGGTGCTGACCGAGTCCGGCAACTTCATGCGCAACCGCATCCGCACCCCGGACAGCTTCCCCACCAGCTGACCCGCCCCGATCAGCGGCGCGGCCCTCTCGTGCCCGGCGAGAGGGCCGTGCCGTGCTGTCCGGCTTGACCTGGAGCGCGCTCCAGCTTCTAGCGTGGCGGGAGTACACGATCGAGGAGGCAGCGCATGAAAACCGTAGAACTCGGGCGCACCGGTGAGCAGGTCAGCCAGCTCGCCCTCGGTGCCATGATCATGGGAACCAGCACCGACGAGCCCACCTCCGTCGAGATGCTCGACCGGTTCCTCGACGCCGGTGGCAACTTCATCGACACCGCCAACTGCTACTGCTGGTGGGCGCGAGAGGGCAGCCTTGGCGGGGAGAGCGAAGAACTGCTCGGCCGCTGGCTGCCGGGCCGCCGGGACCGGGTCTTCCTGGCCACCAAGGGCAGCGCCATGGTCTGGGACTCCGACGGGCTCTGGCGCGACGGGCAGTCCGGACCCGACTGGGCGCTGGCCCGCAGCCGGTTCGAGGGCACCGGCGCGGCGACGCTGACCAAGGCCATCGACGACAGCCTGCGGCGGCTGCGCACCGACCACGTCGACCTCTACTACGTGCACGTCGACAGCCGGCGCACCCCGCTGGAGGAGACCCTGGAGGCGCTCGCCGGCATCGTCGCGGCGGGCAAGGCCCGGTACATCGGCTGGTCGAACGTGCGCACCTGGCGGCTGGAGCGGATCCGGCAGCTGTGCGCGGCCAACGGCTGGCCCGCCCCGGTCGCGCTGCAGCAGCAGCACACCTACCTGCGCCCGAAGGCGGGGCTGGACTCCGCCTCCATCGTGGACGACGAGCAGCTGGACTACCTGCGCGAGCACGACGACCTGTCGCTGGTGGCGTACTCGCCGATCCTCAAGGGGGTCTACGACTCGGCGGACAAGCGGGCCGGGCACTGGGCCATGGACAGCTACCAGGGACCCGACGCGCAGGCGCGGCTGGCCGCGGTCGCCGCGGTGGCCGGCGAGGTCGGCGCCACCCCGAACCAGGTGGTGCTGGCCTGGCTGCTGCGCTCGTCGCCCACGATGATTCCACTGGTGGGTCCGCGCACGCTGGAGCAGTATGAGACGGCACACGCCGCGCTGGACGTGGTGCTCTCCGACGAGCAGGCAGCCCGCCTGGACGCCGCCGGGGCATGACGTGGCGGCTTGTCGTGTCTGGCGCGGGGCGCGTACTGTCGTCTGCCGCTGGGGAAACACGACGGGTGTGCGCGTCGTTGCTTCACCGGAGACCATTTCGATTGTGAGGAGCTGGTATGGGCGAGCGCGTGCTGCGGGGAAGCCGACTGGGCGCCGTCAGCTACGAGTCTGACCGTAACACCGAGTTCGCGCCCCGGCAGACCCGTGAGTTCTCGTGCGTGAACGGGCACCGGTTCGAGGTGCCGTTCGCCGTGGACGCCGAGGTGCCCTCGACGTGGGAGTGCAAGTTCGACGGGGCCGTGGCGCGGCTGGTCGACGGCACCGAGCCGGAGACGAAGAAGGTCAAGCCCCCGCGTACCCACTGGGACATGCTGCTGGAGCGCCGCTCGATCGAGGAGCTCGAGGAGATCCTGAACGAGCGCCTCGCCGAGGTGCGCACCAAGCGCGGTCGCTGACCCGACAACGCCGATGCCGGCGCCGGTCCCCCTGGACCGGCGTCGGCATTCGTATGCCCCCGATAACCCGGGGCGGGCGGCGGTCCGCTCGGGTAGCGTCCCGGCGCATGCACGAACTGCAGCGCCTCACCGCCGCGCACGCCCCGGCGCTGCTGGCCTTCGAGACGGCCAACCGGGCCTGGTTCGCCCGGACCATCTCCGACCGGGGCGACGACTACTTCGCGCAGTTCCCGCAGCGGCACGCCGCGATCCTCGCCGAGCAGGCCGCCGGGCAGCATCACTTCCACGTCGTGGTCGATCCGGGCGGAGCGATCGTGGGCCGGGTCAACCTGGTCGACGTCGCCGACGGCCGTGCCGAGCTGGGCTACCGGATCGCCGCGGACGCCGCCGGCAAGGGCCTGGCCACGGCGATGGTGGCGCGCGTCTGCGAGCTGGCGGCCGGGGAGTACGCGCTGACCGGGCTCACCGCCAGGACCACCCTCGACAACGCCGCCTCCGCCGCGGTGCTCCGGCGCAACGGATTCACCGTCGATGGACCGATCACTGTCGGTGACCGACCGGGCATGCACTACTTCCGTGACCTGGTGATCTCAGCGAGTTAGGGCCGAGTGAGGGCTCCGTGGTCACGTACCGCGACCTCGAAGACTTTCCCGCGCCGCCACATCGGGGTAATCTGCCTGGCGGCCGCGCCCGTGCAGAGTTCCCCTCACCCCTGGCGGCCGCCGCCGCGCGCCCGGTTCCTGCGCGGCGGACGACGGAAGGATCCTGTACGTGCCCACCCCGGTGCGCCGCCCCCGCCCCGCGTCCCTGTTCGCCCTGCTCGTGGCCGCTGTCTTGCTGGTCGCCGGGTTCGGGACGCCCGCCAACGCCGAGCCCAACGAGATCCCGTCGACGAAGGTCGCCCAGGCGCGCCAGAATCTGGAGAGCGCCGCCGGGCAGTACCTGGAGGCCGAGGCGGCGATGCTCAAGGCCAAAAAAGAGCAGACCACCATGAACCAGACGCTGCTCGCGGCCGAGAACCGGTACACCCGGGTCCGCGTCAGCGTCGCCAAGTACGCCGCCGAGGCGTACAAGTCCGGGCGGCTCGGCGTCATCGGCGTGATGCTGAACGCCACCTCGCCCGACGAGTTCCTGACCCGCTCGGCGGCGCTGGAGAAGATGACCGCCCGCGACGAGGCCCGCATCAGCGAGCTGGTCCAGGTCCGTGCCGAGATCAACTCGGCCAAGGCCGCCGTGGACGCCTCAGTCAAGGAGGAGGCCAAGCACCTCGCCGAGATGGCGAAGCTGCGCAAGGCCGCCGACAAGGCGCTCAGCGCCCTGGGCGGCGAGGCCACCCGCGGCTGGGTCGACCCGGACTCGCCGCTGGCCAAGCCCGCCAAGCGCAACGCGGACGGCAGCTGGCCCAAGGAGGTGTGCAGCATCAACGACCCCACCCGGCCGTCGTCGAGCGCCTGCATCACCCCGCGCACCCTGCACGCCTACGAGCAGGCGCGGGAGGACGGGTTCAAGCGGTACACCTCGTGCTGGCGCCCCGGCGACATGTACGAGCACCCCAAGGGCCGCGCCTGCGACTTCTCGGCCGCGGCCGGCGGCTTCGGCGGCACGGCCTCCGGCGGCGACCGCACCTACGGCAACAAGCTCGCCGCGTACTTCGTCAAGAACGCCAGCGCGCTCGGCGTCATGTACGTCATCTGGTTCTGCCAGGTGTGGACGGCCACCGGCGGCGGCTGGCACCGCTACTCGCCGACCGGGTCGAGCTGCGGCGACTCGCCGTCGGCCGACCACACCGACCACGTGCACCTGTCCGTTTACTAGGCAACACGGCCTAGGGCAACACGGCCTGGCTCACTGGCCGGTCTGCCCGTCGATGCTCTCGCGCAGCAGGTCGAGGTGACCGCAGTGGCGTGCGGTCTCCTCGACCATGTGCGCGAACGCGTACCGCAGGGTGAAGGTGTTGCCCTCGCCCCGGGCACGCTCGTCGAGCGCTGCGTCGCGGACTGCGTGCCGGGACCGCTCGCACTCGGCCACGTAACCGGCGACGATCGCGGCGAGGGTCTCGCCCGGCGGGATCGGGAAACCGCCGTCGGGCTGCTCCTCGGTCCACGGCCACGGCACGTCCAGCCCGGCGAAGTCGATGCTGAACCAGAACCGCTCCACCCCGGTCAGGTGCCGGACCAGCCCGGCCGGGGTCAGCTCGGACGCCGCCACCGGGCGGCTGAGGGCCTGCTCGTCGGTCAGCCCGGCGACCTTGCTCACGACCGTGGCCCGCAGGAAGTCGAGCAGCCCGGCGAGGGTCTCGCGCTCGGCGCCGTCCTCCGGCGGCCGGACCCGAGGCGGCGTCCCGATCTCTTCACTCGTCATCGCGACAGCGTAGGCGCGGACACCGACATCGGCCGGACGCGTAACCGGGCAGTGCCTGCGTGGCACGGGCGGGGCCCGATCTCCGCCTGGCGGGCCGGGAGCGGCTCTCGCGTGGACAGAATTTCTCGCGTTGGGTGTAATGGCGCGACCGGTGGCGGGACTTACCAGGCAGACACCGCTACCTCGGGAGGCAGTCATGCGGTCAGACACGTCCCTCGCCAGGGCCGCCGCGGCAGGCGATCGCGAGGCGTTCGACCGGCTCTACCGCCTGTACCGGCCGGGCCTGCTCGGCTTCGTGTTCCGGCAGGTCGGCGACCGGCACACCGCCGAGGACGTGGTGCAGGAGACGTTCCTGGTCGCGTGGCGTGACCTGGCCAAGCTGCGCGACCCCGACGTCATCCGGACCTGGCTGTTCTCCATCGCGTACCGCCGGGCGATGTCGGTCGCGGCCCGGGTCGCGCCCGCGCCGCTGCCCGATCCGGCGCTGCTGGTCGACGACACCCCCGGCCGCCACCCGGAGCAGGCCGCCGAGCAGCGGGAGGCGTACGAGCTGGTCTGGGCCGCCGCGCACGGGCTCGAACCGCGCCAGCGGGCGGTGCTGGAACTGAACGTGCGGTGGGAGCTGTCCAGCCGCGAGATCGGCGAAGTGCTCGGCGTCGGCACGGCCCACGCCGCGGTGCTCGTGCACCGCTCGCGCGCGGCGCTGGGCAGCGCGGTGCGCACGGTGCTCATCGCCCGCCGGCACGGCCGCTGCGCGGGGCTCGACGCCATCGTGCACGGCCGCCGGCGGCTGACCTCCCGCGAGCGGTCCCAGGTCGACCGGCACGTGCGGGGCTGCGACCAGTGCCGCCGCCTGTCCGCCCGCAACGGCGCGTACGCCGTGCTCGCCGCGCTGCTGGCGCTCACCGACGGCCCGGTGCCGGGCAGCTCGGCGCAGACCAGCCCGGCGGCCGCGATCGCCGCCGCCGGCGCGCGCGGGCTGCGGCTGCCCGGCAAGCTGGCGCTCGGTTCCGCGGCCACCGTGCTGGCCGCGACCGGCGTGTACGCGTTCGTCCCGCTGGCACTCGAAAGCCCGCAAGCCGACCGGACCGGGACCGCGGCCGCCGCGGCCGGTGTCGCCCCCGGGGCCGCATCCCCGTCGGCTCCGGGGTCGCCCTCGGCGTCCCCGGTGAGCCCGTCCGGCTCGCCGTCCGCCGGGCCGTCGGCCTCCGCGTCGGCGCGGCCGAGCCCGACCAAGGCCGCGGGCCCCGCGACGCTGGAGGCGCAGCTGCTGGTGCTGGTCAACCAGGCCCGCAAGAGCGCCGGCTGCGGTGCGCTGCGCGCCGAGCCGAAGCTGGACAAGGCCGCCCGGCTGCACAGCGCCGACATGGTCAAGCGCAACTACTTCTCGCACACCACCCCGGACGGGGTCACCCCGTGGGACCGGGCCAAGGCGGCCGGCTACACGCAGCCGTCGGCGGAGAACATCGCCGCGGGCAACGCCACCGCGAAGGCGACCATGAACCAGTGGATGAACTCGCCCGGCCACAAGGCGAACATCCTGAACTGCTCGTACAAGGCCATGGGCGCGGGCCGGGCGACCGGCGGCACCTACCGCTACTACTGGACCCAGATGTTCGGCTTCCGCTGACCGGCATCGGGAGTGACCTTCACCGCGTCGAGGGCTGACACCGGTTCCGGCCGCCTAGGCTCGCGTCATCGGATCATGAGGATCCGGGTGGCGGCGACCTGTCGGCGTCGACCGGCCCGGGGAAGGCGCGACAACGATGCAGACGACGCTGACCGTCGCCGAGGGTGTGGCGGTGCTGCTGGCCGGGATGGCCGCGGGCGCGATCAACGCGGTGGTGGGCTCCGGCACGCTGGTGACCTTCCCGGTGCTGCTGGCCCTGGGGTATCCGCCGGTCGTCGCGAACGTCTCGAACACGGTCGGCCTGGTGCCCGGCTCGCTGTCCGGGGCGTACGCCTACCGCCGGGAACTGGCCGGGCACGGCCCGCTGCTGCTGCGCCTGGGCACCGCCTCGGTGCTGGGCGCGCTGCTCGGCGCGGTGCTGCTGCTGTGGCTGCCGCCGGCCGCGTTCCAGGCCATCGTGCCGGTGCTGATCGGCCTGGCCCTGGTGCTGGTGATCCTGCAGCCGCGGCTGGCCCGGTCGCTGGCGCTGCGCCGTCCCGACCGTGATCGGCACGTGGGGCCGCTGCTGCTGCTCGGCGTGTTCGGCGCAGGCGTGTACGGCGGCTACTTCGGCGCGGCCCAGGGCGTGCTGCTGCTGGGCCTGCTCGGGGTGCTGCTATCCACCGACCTGCAGTGGGTCAACGGCATCAAGAACGTGCTGGCGGCGCTGGTGAACGGGGTGGCCGCGGTGCTGTTCATCGCGCTGGGCATGGTCGCCTGGCAGCCGGCGCTGCTGATCGCCGCGGGCTCGGTCGTCGGCGGCCTCATCGGCGGCCGCTGGGGCCGCCGCCTCCCCCCGACGGTACTGCGCACCCTCATCGTCATCATCGGCCTAGCCGCCATGATCCAACTCCTCACCTGACGGCGCCTGCCCGCCCTGCCCCCCGCCTGGCGCAACTCTTAAAGACTTGCGGCCACAGGAGGCTCCGGAAGGCGCGACTCTTTAAAAGTTGCGGCAGGTGGGGGCGCCGGGCGGCGGCAGGCCGGGGTCAGGGGCGGGCGGCGGCTTTGCGGGCGCGGTAGGCGGAGACGGCGGCGCGGTTGCCGCAGCCGGCGTCGCAGAAGCGCTTGGAGCGGTTCTTGGACAGGTCGACGACGACGTTGCCGCAGTCGGGGTGGTCGCAGACACGCAGGCGGCCGAGTTCGCCGCCGCGGACCACGTCGACGAGCGCCATCGCAGCCTCGACTGCCATCCGGGTGGCCAGCGGCGCGTCGGCGGGCGTCGCGTGCAGGTGGTAGTCCCACTCGTCGTGCTTGACGAGCTGGGGGAGCGCGTGTGACTCGCGCAGCAGCGTGTTGACGATCTCGACTACCTCGTCCTCGTCGGCCTCCCAGATCCGGCGCAGCCGCGGGCGCAGGTCCTGCACCGCGCGCAGCTCGGCAAGGGTGTGCTCGCGCCCGCCGGACCACCCGTACGCCCGGAAGAAGTCGTCGAGCGCGGCCAGGTCGGGCAGCTGCTCGCCGTCCGAGCCGGTGGTGTTGACCAGTGCGGCGGCAGCCACCAGCGCGACTTCGGTGTCATGGGCAAAGAGCATCTTGACTCCTGTCACTGATCGGCCTAGTGTCATGAGCATAGCCATGTTTTGGTTATTACGCTTATCGCACTCTCCGAGGTGTTTCCATGCAGACCCAACGCTCCGCCGGTGTCGGCTTCGGTCTGGCTTTGCTGTCCGCGCTGACGTTCGGCACCTCTGGCACCTTCGCCCGGTCCCTGATCGAGGCGGGCTGGTCGGCCGAGGCCGCGGTCGCCGCCCGGGTGGGCATCGCCGCCCTGATCCTGGCCGTGCCGACCGTCCTCGCGCTGCGCGGCAAGTGGCACGTGCTGCGCCGCAACCTCGGCTCCGTCGGCGTCTTCGGGCTGCTCGCCGTCGCCGGGGCGCAGGTCGGTTTCTTCAACGCCGTCCGTTACCTGCCCATCGGTGTCGCGCTGCTCCTGGAGTACCTCGGCATCATCCTCGTCGTGTTCTGGATGTGGGCCCGCCACGGCCAGCGGCCGCGGCGGCTGACCCTGGCCGGCTCGGCCGCGGCGATGCTGGGGCTGTTCTTCGTGCTCGACCTGACCGGCGGTGGCGGCATCGACCCGGTGGGCGTGCTGTGGGGCCTGGGCGCGGCGGTGGGCCTGGCGGCTTACTTCGTGCTCAGCGCGCGGGTCGACGAGCAGCTGCCGTCGGTGGCGATGGCCAGCAGCGGCATGGCGATCGGCGCGGTGGTGCTGCTGGCGCTGGGCGCGTTCGGCGCGCTGCCGCTGCGGGCGACCTTCGGTGACGTCACCTTCGCCGGCGAGCGGATGAGCTGGCTGGTGCCGATCGTCGGGCTGTCGCTGGTCGCGGCGGTGATCTCGTACGTGTCCGGCATCGGTGCGGCCCGGATCCTGGGCGCGCGGCTGTCGTCGTTCGTCGGGCTGACCGAGGTGCTGTTCGCCGTGCTGATCGCCTGGCTGTTCCTGGGCGAGCTGCCGGTGCTGGTGCAGCTGCTCGGCGGCGCGCTGATCATCGGCGGGGTGGTGCTGGTGCGCGTCGACGAGCTGCGCCCCGCGCCGCAGGCGGCGGACGGGGTTGTGCCCGCCGCCGAGCCGGTGCTCGCGGGCCAGGGCCGCTAGCGCGCAGGTCAGGGCCGCACGCCCGAGCGATTCGCAAAGGAAGGGCACCTTCACATCGCTATGCGATGTGAAGGTGCCCTTCCTTTGCTTCGGGTCAGGGTTTGGGGTGGGCTAGGAAGAAGTTCCAGGACAGCGCGGTGGCGTCGGGGCCGGTGGGGTCGCCGTAGAGGCTGCAGGGGCAGCCGCCGGGGTAGGCGTGGCCGGCGCCGTCGATCATGTACTGCTCGACCAGGGGCTGGCCGGACGTGGTCCGGTAGGTCAGGTGGGTGTAGGTACGGCCGCCGGGGACCTGGCCCGTGACGACGGTGTCGGCGACCGGGTCGGCGCCCGCCACGGTCGTCCACTGCTCCGCGATGCGGTACGCCGTGGACGGCGGGACCACCAGGTCGGCGGTGCCCTGGAAGATGATCGCGGGCACGGGCCGCAGGCGGCTGCCCATCTCCTGGCGCGCCTTGCGGCCGGACTCCTGGGCCGTCTGCAGTTGCAGCACGTCGCAGTCGTACTCGCAGCCGGCCATGATGGAGACGGACGCGAACAGGTCCGGGTAGGTCACGCCCATGATGTTGGCCATCACCCCGCCCGCGGATACACCGGTGGTGTGGATGCGCCGGGCGTCGACGGTGTACTGCGAGCGCATCCGGTTGGTGATGCCGGCGATGATGGCGGGCTCGCCGAAGCCGCGGTGCTGGTTGGTCTCCAGGAACCAGTTCCAGCAGGTGGCGGGGTTGACCACGTTGCTCTGGTCGGGGAAGACCACGATGAAGCCGCGGGCCTCGGCCTCGGCGCTCCAGCCGGAGAGCAGGTCGAAGCCGACGTCGTTCTCGGTGCAGCCGTGCAGGGCGACCAGCAGCGGCATCGGGGTGCCGGGACGGTACGACGACGGCACGTAGCCGTGGTAGTCACGGGTGCCGTAGATGCTCGCGTAGACGCCATGGAAGTACCCGCCCGCGGCGTGGGCCGGGGCGGGGACCGCAAGCTGCGCCAGGAGCAGGGCGAGTGCGGTGGCGGCGTGGGTGGCGATGCGGCGGAGCGGTGGAACGGCGGTGCGGTCCGGGGACGGGACAGACACGGTGCGCTCTCCTCTCGGTTCCAGTTGCCAACCAATCGATTGATTGGGTAGCAGGATTGCTAGCGACTATGCGCCCGGTCGGTTACCGTGTCAACCAATCGTTCGATCGGTAAAGGAGCACGTGTGACGACACCCCGGTGGGAGCCGCGGCGGCTGAGTGCCGTCGCCGTCGAGCTGCCCGAGGGCGTCACCCCGCCCGGCACCCGCGGCCGGATCCTGCTGTCGGCGCTGCGGCTGTTCGCCGAGTACGGCTTCCACGGCACGTCCATCCGCGACCTCGCCGGGGGCGCCGGGATCAACTCCGCCACCCTGTACGCGCACTTCCCCGCCAAGGAGCACGTGCTCGCCGAGCTGGTCCTGCTCGGGCACACCGAGCTGCACCGTCGCCTGCAGCAGGCGCTGGTCGAGAGCCCGTCCGGGCCCGCCGCGCAGCTGGCCGCGCTGGTGCGGGCGCAGGTCGGCGCGCACGCCGACTTCCCGCTGCTGGCCCTGGTCGCCAACGCCGAGCTGCACGCGCTGTCGCCGGAACGGGCCGCCCCCGCCCTGGCGCTGCGCGAGCAGTCGCGCGAACTCGGCCTGCGCGTGCTGCTGCTCGGCGTCGAGCAGGGCGTGTTCCACGTCGCCGACCCGCTGCTGGCCGCGACCGCGATCGGTTCGATGGGCATGCAGGTCGCGCACTGGTTCGGCCCCGACCAGCCGTACAGCCGCGACCAGGTCGCCGACACGTACGCCGGTTACGCACTCCAGATCGCGGGCGCGGCAGCCGCTCCCGGCACGAAGACCGCCCGTGCGGCGGACGCCATCCCTGTGAAGAAAGGCTGACCCATGCGCTCCATCGAGATTCCGGTGTCCGGCGGTTCGCTGCACGCGCTGCGCTTCGGCGAGGGCGCGCGGATCGCGGTCGCCGCGCACGGCATCACGGCCTCGGCGATGTCGTTTCGCGCGGTGGCGCGGCACCTGCCGGAGGACTGGAGCCTGGTCGCGGTCGACCTGCGCGGCCGCGGCGGCAGTGCCGGGCTGCCCGGTCCGTACGGCATGGACGCGCATGCCGCCGATCTCGCCGCCGTCGCCGAGCACCTGGGCGCGCCGGTCGCGCTGGCCGGGCAGTCGATGGGGGCGTACGCCGCCCTGCGCGCCGCCGCGCAGCGGCCCGAGCTGTTCAGCCGCCTGGTGCTGGTCGACGGCGGCCTGCCGTTGCCGGTGCCCGCCGAGTTCGACCCGGACCGGCTGCTGGAGCTGACCATCGGCCCCGCCGTCGCCCGGCTGCGCGAGACCTACCCGTCGGTGGACGCCTACGTCGCCTTCTTCCAGGCACACCCGGCGCTGGCCGGGGACTGGAACGACGACATGGCCGAGTACGTCCGCTACGACGCGGTCGGCGAGCCCGGTGCGATCCGCTCCCGGACCAGCTCTGAGGCGGTCTACGCGGACGGCCGCGACCTGCTGGTCAACGGCGCGGCGAGCGGCGACGACCTGGTGAAGCTGACCCTGCCCGCGACGCTGCTGTACGCCCCGCGGGGCATGTTCGGGCAGGAGCCGGGCCTGCTGCCGCAGCCGGTGGTGGATCACTGGGCGGCGCAGGCGCCGCAGCTTCGTCCGGAGCTGGTCGCCGACACCAACCACTACACGATCCTGATGACCGATCGCCCGGCGGAAGTCATCGCGCGACGGCTGACCGAGCTCGCCTGACGCCCTGTCCGCAGGTAGTTAGCAGAGCTAAAGTAGTAGGCCCGCTGACCTGGGGTCCCGTCCTGGGAGCTGTGATGCGTGCCGACCGACCCGGTCGCCTGAGCGGCCGAAGATGATCAACCTGTTCCGCCTGGCGTACCGGCGGGTGGCGGCGTTGCGGTCGCCCCTGCCGGGCGCGCTGCGCGCGCCGCTGGCCCGGACCGGCCTGCGGCTGACCGTCGCGTTCCTGGCGGTCGCGCTGCTGCTGCCGCTGGTCGGCCTGGTCGCCATCCGGGAGCAGCACGCGGCCAGCCTGCGAGCTGCCCAGATCGAGGCCGAGAACGTCGCCGAGCAGGTCGCGCACATGGTCACCCAGCCTGTCGGGACCGGCCGGGCGCTGCTCTACCAGCAGCCCGCGCGCCTGCAGCAGTACGTCAGCGGCGTGAACCGGGACGGCAACCGCGACCTGGAGATAGTCGGCCTGGATCGGCGGGTGCTGGCCGACGCGGTCCCGGCCAACCAGGGCCGGTTCTTCGCCGAGGACCGCGGCGGCGAGGTCGCCGCCACCATGCGCGACGGCATGCCGCGCGCGTTCAGCGAGCTCAACGCCGATTTCCCGAGCGGGATCGAGCTGGTGGCGGTGCCCATGCGCGCCACGCCCCACAAGATCGTGGGGGCGGTGCTGCTGGAGTACACCCCCCTCTACCGGAAGTTGCTGGCAGCCGGCGGCGAGACCCGTCAGATCATCGTCACCACGAGCCTGGCCGGGATGGGCGCGGCGCTGGCGCTGGGCTATCTGCTTTCGCGTGGCCTGGTCCGGGACCTGCGCCGGCTGACCCGGGCCGCGGACCTGCTGGCCGCCGGGGACGGCAGCGCGCGGGCCCTGGTCGGCAGCCGCGGCGAGCTGGGGGAGCTGGCGGGAGCCTTCAACACCATGGCGGATCGCATCGCCGTGCAGAAGGCCGCGCTCACCGACCTCGCCGGACGCGACCCGCTGACCGGCCTGCACAACCGGCGTTCCTTCGAGGAACGTCTGGCCGGGGCGCTGGCGTACGCCGACCGCAGCGGCACGCCGGTCTGCCTGCTGATGCTCGACCTGGACCACTTCAAGTCGGTCAACGACCGGTACGGCCACCCCGCGGGCGACCAGGTGCTGCGTACCGTGGCGGCGCTGCTGGTGCGGGAGCTGCGGGCGGTGGACGTGGCGGCGCGGCTCGGCGGGGAGGAGTTCGGCGTGCTGCTGCCCGGCATCGGCCAGCGGGACGCGATGGCGGCCGCCGAGCGGCTGCGGACCGCCATCGCGCGCTGCCCGGTGGTGCACGCCGGGGCGACGCTCATGGCGACCACGAGCATCGGGGTGGTCTGCTACCCCTGGCACGCGCGGACCGGCGACCAGCTGTTCGAACGCGCCGACGACGCGCTCTACCACGCCAAGCGGGCCGGGCGGGATCGTGTGAGCGGGCCGCCGCCGCAGCCCGCGGGCCGGTGACGTCGGGCGCGCGGTTCCGTTGGGAAATCGTGATCCAACCGTGGGTCCGGTGGGCACTACGATGCGAGCGTGTTTCATGTTCCCCGCGCCCGTAAGCCGTATCCGCTGCTCGCCGCAGCGGTCGTCCTGCTGCTGCTCGGCGCGGGGGTGGCCTGGGGCGTCGGGGACGCGCTCGGCCTGAGCCACACCCCGGCGGCCGTGCCGCGCGAGGACCCGGCCGCCGCGCCACAGCGCGAGCCCGTGCCCGCGCCGCCGCTCACTTCCATCGTCGTGCCCGACCTGCTGCGCCTGACCAAGGCCGCCGACGCGGTCGCCGACGCCGTCGCCGCACGTGGCCTGCCCCGCCCGGCGGTCACCAGGCTGCCGTCGCCGCCCGGTGCGACGACGCCCGCCGGGACGGCAACCGCGACGACGCCCGCCGGGACGGCGACCACGACAAGCACGACCACGCCCGCAGCGCGGGTGAACCCCGGCGCGAACGGTGTCGGGGCATCCGCGCCGGGCGGCCCGGCCACATTGCGGGCCGGGGTGCTGGCGACGCTCGCGCCCGCGACCGACTCCTACCGGATCACCGCACGCGGCGCGGAACTGGCGGTGGAGGGCGCCGACCTGGCTGGGACCGCGGACGGGCTGTACCGGGTCGCCGACCGGATCCGTTCCGGCGTCGCCGTCGTGCCGGCCGGGGACGACGGCCGGGTGGTCACGCCGCGCCTGGGGCTGCGGCTGACCGACGCCGGATCGGTCGGGCGCGAGCCCGACGCCGCGGCGTTCGGGGCGGGTGACGACTACAACCTGAACACCGATGTGGTCGGCGAGGCCCTGCTGCCGCAGGCCCCTTGGGTCGACCCGGTCGCGGTGGCGCGGATCGGCACCCAGTTCCGGCAGTTCGTGGACCACTCCGCGGCGCAGGGCTACAACGGCGTGGTCGTGCCGGGCTTCCTGGAGTACGTCACGTTCGCCAAGGTCGGCGACGGCCGCGCCGTGTACCCGGCCGGTGACACCCACGTCGACCGGGCCAGGGCGCTGGTCGCCGCGTTCGGCCCGGTCTTCCGGTACGCCGAGGACATGGGCATGAAGGTCTTCCTGCTCACGGACATGCTCGCGGTGTCGCCGCCGCTGGAGGCGTACCTGACGCGCACCGTCGGCGGGCTCGACGTCGCCGATCCCCGGCTGTGGGCCGTCTACCAGGCGGGGCTGGCCGAGCTGTTCGAGAGCCTGCCGTTCGTGGACGGGCTGATGGTGCGCATCGGCGAGGGCGGCGAGGTGTACGCACAGAACGGCTGGGACTACTCGTCGCGGCTGGCGGTCACCACCGACGCCGCGGTGCGCGCGATGCTGCGGGCGTTGCTCGACACCGCCGGCCGGGCCGACCGGGAGGTCATCTTCCGGACCTGGACCGTCGGCGTCGGCGCGGTCGGCGACCTGCACACCAATCCCGAGTCCTACGCGCAGGTGCTGGGCGGGTTCGACGACCCGCACCTGATCGTGTCGACCAAGTACACCCTCGGCGACTTCTACAGCCACCTGCCGCTCAACGCGACGCTGCTGGCGGGCGAGCACCGCCGGATCGTGGAGTTCCAGGCGCGGCGGGAGTTCGAGGGCTTCGGCTCGCTGCCCAACGACCTGGGCGTGCTGCACCGGCAGGCGCTGCGCGAGTTCCTGGCGGCGAACCCGAAGGTCGAGGGCGTCTGGAACTGGACCCAGGACGGCGGCCCGCTGCGCGCCGGCCCGATGTCGCTCTACCTGCGCACGGGCTTCTGGCAGCTGTACGACCTCAACACGTACGCCGTCGCGCGGCTGGCCTGGGACCCCGCCGCCGACCCGGCGCAGCTCACCGCGGACTGGGCGTACCGCACGTTCTCCGGTGACCCGGCCACGGTCGCGGCGCTCGGGCAGGCCATGGCGCTGTCCCGGGAGGCGCTGACCAAGGGGCTGTACCTCGGGCCGTACGCGGACCAGACGGTCAAGGCGCTGGGCCTGGAGCCGCCACCGATGATGTGGATCTTCGAGTGGGACATCGCCACCGGCGACTCGGCGGCCCTCGACAGCATCTACGCCGTCACCGGCGGCCGCGTCGACCAGACGATCGCCGAGGGCGAGCAGGCCGTCGTGCTGGCCCGGCGCATGCGCGACCTGGTCGCCGCGACGGACCCGGCGACCTGGCGCGACCCGCAGCTGCGGGCGTCGTTCACCAGCACGCTGGACTACCAGGTCAACCTGTTCGAGACGCTGGGCGCGTACCGGGCCATGGTGCTGCGGCACGCGCAGTGGCTGGACACCGGAGCCCAGGCCGCCTACGACGGTTGGCGGCAGGCCGAGACCGTGTACCGCGGCGCCCGCGACGTGCACGCGCAGCGCTACGGCGGAGACCTGGACCTGCCCGCGTACAACTTCACCGCCGCGGATCTCGGCGCGGTGCGGGCCGACCGCGATCCGGCGATGGCCTGGGCGGCCCGCGGCCTGCTGGCGCTGATCCTGATCGTGTTCCTGCTCGGCCTGCGCGGCCGGGGCCGGGGCGGCCGGGCCGCGCGGGCGCTGCTGCTCGGCGCGGTGCGCCCGTGGCGGGTGGCGCTGCTGGACGCCCCGCCGTCGCGGCTGGACCGGGTGCTGGTCTGGCTGGTGCCCGCGTTCGTACTGGTGGCGAGCCGCGCCGTGTACACCTGGTTCGCCGCCCCGGCGCACCTGCTGGTGACACTGGGCGGGTGGCTGCTGTTCGCCGCCGTGGCCCGGCTGGTCGTCGGCCGGCGTGACCCGTTCCACCTGTGGGCCGTGCTCGGCGGCGTGGCGCTGCTGCGCAGCGTGCTCCTGCTGGCGGCGCTGGCCGGACGCGGTCCGGGCAAGTACTGGTTCGCCTTCTGGACCTCACCCACCCTGCGCACGGTCTACATCACGGTCGCGTTCGCCGCGTTCTGCTGGCTGTTCGTCGCCACCGCCGTCGTCCTGCGCGACCGGTACGGCCTGCTGCGCCGCCGCGCCGTCGGCCTCACCTTGCTCGCGATGGGTGTGGCGCTGGGCCTGCTCGGCGGCTTGATCGCCTTCACCGGCCTGGAACGCGCGCTCACCGTGTGGAACGACCAGATGGCGCTGCTGCCGTGGGGCCTGTCCCGCATCCTCGGCATCACCGTCTACCTCGGCATCCCCGCCGACCTGCCCGTCTACGCCGCGTACGCGGGCCTCGCCCTCGCCACCGGCGGCCTGCTCCTGTCCATCGGCCGCCGTCACCCCCGCACCGCGTGAAAAGAAGGGCGCCTTCTACATCGCTGTGCGATGTAGAAGGCGCCCTTCTTAACAGCGTCAGAAGTAGTCGTGCAGGGTGGGCGGCGGGCCGGCGGTGGCGGTACGCAGCAGTTCGTCGGTGTCCGGGTCGCCGCCGCTCAGGAAGCCGGTGCGGCGCAACTGCTCCGGGGTGGCCGCGCCCGCGTACCAGGCGGCCAGGCCGCGCGACGTCAGCCGGACCGTGCCCGCGCCACCTGGCTCCAGGCTGCCCTCGCCGCCGGACAGTGCCAGCCGCCACCGGCCCTGCTGCCACGGGCAGACGTCGTCGACCAGGTCGAGGTCGACCTCGCCGGTCAGGTGCCGCGGCCAGCCACGCGCCGCGACGGCCC
Organism: Catellatospora vulcania; assembly: GCF_009720385.1. GTDB lineage: Bacteria > Actinomycetota > Actinomycetes > Mycobacteriales > Micromonosporaceae > Catellatospora > Catellatospora vulcania. The sequence goes on from NZ_WARX01000001.1 coordinate 980,633, forward strand.
CGGCGGCGTCGACGACGCGCACCATCCACGGCTGCGCGGTGGTGACCTCGGCGTCGATCCGGGCGATCAGCGACCAGGCCGGGTCGGTCGCGCCGAGCCGGAGCACCGTGGTCGGCGCGACGCTGGCCCAGCCGCCGAACATGGCCAGCAGCGTGCGGGTCGCCTCCGGGGTCAGGCCGATCAGGTCGTCGACGGTGAGCTTGCCGCTCGCGTCGTAGCCGGGGCCGCGATCCCAGCTCGCATAACCCACGATCGTCTCCGCGTCGTCCACGGCGACGGTGAAGCCGTGGTAGTCGGCCAGCACCTTGGCCGGGGTCGCGCCGAACGCCGGACCGGAGCGCTCCATCAGGCCGGTGCCCGCGCGGGCCACCTGGCGGTAGAGCTCGTACACGGCCGGGATGTCGGCCTCGGTCGCCGGCCGCAGCGTGGTCTTCGGGTCGGGCCGGATTCCGGCCAGCACCCGGGTGGACACCGTCCAGTAGGTCAGCGCGCCGACCTCCTCCCAGCCCAGCGCCCGGTACGGCAGCGGGGTGGTGTCGAACAGGGTGCTGATCACCGCGCCGCGTTCACGCGCGCCTTCGAGCAGCCGGGTGAGCACCAGCCGCCCGAGCCCGCGTCCGCGCAGCTCGGGCGCGGTCGCGACACCGGCGACGCCGCACGTGGGCACGATCCGCCCGCCGAACCACTGGCCCTGCTCGCGGTCGACCGCCTTGGCCACCAGCCGACCGGCCGGGTCGAACACCCCGAGGGCACGGCGACCTGCGGAATTCGGGTTCCAACCGTCAGGAATGGGCTGCTCGTGGTAGCCGAAGGCGAGGCTGCCCAGGTCCCAAACCAGCTTGTCGTCTTCCGGCCCCAGCGGCCGCACCTCGTATGTCACCCGGCCATCCTGCCAGCCGCCTCACCACCCGTCCCGCCTTTATCCCGCCGTGGCCCGCCGGGCGGCCCGCAGTTTCGGGGAATCTGCGCGCAACCGGCGGGCGGAAGCCTCAGTTTCCCCGAAACTGCAGACCCGGACCCGGACCCGGACCCGGACCCGGACCCGGGCGCGGGCGCGGGTGGGCCGGAGGCGAGGGGTGGGCAAGACTGGAAGCGGTTCCAGTTGGTGGAAGTTACGGTTGTGTCGGGTAGGCCAGGCTGGGCCACTGTTCGGCTGGTGCTGTCGAAGGTTTCGGACACTTGTCTTGACGTCTTAACCCGACACTCCTATGTTGCAACTGGAAGCGCTCCCGGTTTTCCCCGGTTCCCGGGCGAGCCGGTTGCGCTGGGCCTGAGCCGTCGCAGCACGGGAGACACCGGCAACAGCCGGGTGTCCTGTGCGCCGCTCCGTGTCCCGGCCGGAAAGTAGGGCCCGGGAGCGCTTCCAATAACCCTGCGGCGGCGCGTACGCTCTTGCCACCGTCTCCGCAGAGGGGTGTCACCGCTCCATGGGTCCCAAGCGTCAGCCGACGCTCGACGAGGTCGCGGCACGGGCGGGTGTGTCGCGTTCCGCCGCGTCCCGCGTCATAAACAACGCCCGGCACGTCAGCCAGGCCAAGCGGGACGCCGTCGAGCGGGCCGTCGCCGAACTGGGCTTCGTGCCGAACCCGACCGCGCGGGCGCTGGCCACGCAGCAGGTCGGCGCGGTGGTGCTCGCGCTGTCCCATCACGATCCGGCGCAGTTCACCGACCCGTTCTTCGCCCAGATCGTGCTGGGCGTCAACGCGGAGCTGGAGAAGACCGAGCTCGAACTGCTCCTGGTGCTGGCCGACACCACCCAGGGCCAGGCCCGGCTGCAGCGCATCCTCAGGTCACGGCGTGCCGACGGCGTCATGCTCATGGCGCTGCACGGCGACGACCCCCTGGCGGCGCTCGCCGACCAGCACGACGTCCCGGTCGTCTTCGGCGGCCGTCCGCTGCACGCCGAACCGCGCTGGTACGTCGACGCCGACAACCGCGGTGGCTCCCGGCTGGCCACCGAGCACCTGATCGGCCTCGGCCGGCGGCACATCGCCGTCATCACCGGCCAGATGGACACCGAGGCCGGCACCGCCCGCCACCGCGGCTACCTCGACGCCATGGCGGTGGCCGGGCTGGACCCGTCCCGGGTCGAGCACGGCGACTTCTCCGAGGCCGGCGGCGCCGCGGCGATGACCCGGCTGCTGGCGGCGTACCCCGAGGTGGACGCGGTGGTGGCCGGGTCGGACGCGACGGCGGCGGGTGCGTTGCGCGCTCTGAAGGCCCATGGGCGTACGGTGCCCGGCGACGTCGCGGTGATCGGGTTCGACGACCTGCTGACCGCGCTGCACACCGATCCGCAGCTGACCACGGTCCACCAGCCCGTCCACGGGCTCGGCCGGGAGATGGCGAAGATGCTGCTCAGCCTGATCGCCGGCGAGGAGCCCCACCCGCTGATCCTGCCCACCCGCCTGGTCCGCCGCGCCTCCGCCTGAACCGGGGCCGTCACGCCTCCAGGGCGTCGACCAGCGCGGCCAGCGACGCCGCCAGCCGGTCCAGGCCGGAGTGCGGTTCGCCGCCGGGTTCGGTCTGGTACACGTCGCGCCGTAGCTCCACCATCAGCGCCGACACGCGGTCGTCGATCCCGTGGTGCTTGAGCGGCACGTAGCAGCCGGCGAACGGGGTGTCGAAGGCGACCTCGAACCCCGCGAACGCCCTAGCGGCGGCGTCGCGCAGCCACGGCGGGGTGTGGGCGAGGTCGGTGCCGAGGCACACCTGCGGGCGCGGGCCGTCGCCGTGCAGCTCGTACGGCAGCGCGAGCGCGGGGTAGGAGTGCACGTCGACGACGATCGCGCGGCCGGTCGCGGCCAGGCGCTCGTCGACCAGGTCGGTCATGCCCTGGGCGTACGGGTGGAAGTGCGCGTCGAGCAGCCGCTGCGCGAAGGCGGGATCGTCGGGGCGCAGCCGCCTGCCGTGCGAGGTGCGCGTGTACACCGCGCCCATGCCTACCGCGGCCATCTCCTCGCGCTCGTCGGGGAACCGCTCCGGGTCCACGACCAGACGCGACCACTCGTTGACGAACATCCAGGGCCGGACGCGGGCCGCCGCGGCCGCCCGCGCCGCGATCAGGTCGGTGCACGCGTCGGTCATGTGATCGAGTTCGGCGACCAGCTCGGCGTCGTCTAGCGCGATCGAGGCGCGGGCGGGCCCGCTGATCTGCCGCGAGGAGTGCGGCACGTGCAGGACGACGGGCGAGGACGCGTCCCCGCCGTCGACGCGGAACACCGGAACCGACATGCCAACCTCCTGAAGATCACCAGAACGGTATCCCGCGGGTGCGACACTCGCCGGTTCAGCGGCCCGATCGTCGGACTTGCCGGGCACCTGGGCGAAAGCGCCTTCAAGATGCGCACGAGTGCCGGGCAAGTCGGTTGATCATGATCAACGGTGGGCGTGTTGAATGGCGGCATGGGTGAGCAGGAGCCGCGGTCGGCGGCGGAGTTGCTGGACATCGTCGACGGGCAGGACCGGGTGGTGGGGCAGGCCACGCGCGCCGAGGCGTACGCCCGGCGGCTCACCCACCGCTGCGTGTTCGTGCTGGCCCGCACCGGCGACGGGCGGTTGTTCGTGCACCGGCGCACCGCGCAGAAGCTGGTCTTCCCGTCGCGTTACGACATGTTCGTCGGCGGGGTGGTCGGCGCGGGGGAGACCTACGACGACGCCGCGCTGCGCGAGGCCGAGGAGGAACTCGGCGTGTCCGGGCTGCCCGCCCCGCGGCCGCTGTTCACCTTCCTCTACGAGACGGCCGAGCACTCCTGGTTCTCGGCCCTGTACGAGGTGCGCTGCGACGGGCCGGTGGACCCGCAGGTCGAGGAGGTCGCCTGGCACGCCTTCCTGACCGAGGACGAGATCGCCGAACGGCTGCCCGAATGGGACTGGGTGCCCGACGGGCTGGAGGCCTGGCACCGCCACCAGGCCTGGCGCGCGCAGACCGGCTGACCGCTCACGGGCAGGTCGTGCCCGCGCACTTCTGCCAGGCGGCCAGGGTCGCCGCGTCGGCGCTGACGTCGGGGTCGTTGCCCGGGTCGGCGTCGCCGAGCAGGTTGACCAGCTCCCCAGGGTCGGCGGCGAGGTCGTAGTACTCCTGGGAGAGCAGCCTGCCCGCGAGGTCGACGTAGCGGGTGAACTGGCGCTCGCCGGGCGCGACCCGGGAGGCCCAGGTGGGGAACCCGCCGTTGTGCGAGTCCTGCCAGTACTCCAGCAGCGTCGCCTCGCGCCGGACGTCGCCGCGCAGGTCGTGGCCGTCGAGCACGTAGTCGGCGGTCAGCCCGGCCGCGGCCAGCACGGTCGGGGTGAGGTCGACGGTCGAGGCGAGCCGCTCGTCGGAGCTCGCCGGGAGGTGCCCCGGCCAGGACAGGAACAGCGGCACCCGGTACGCGGCCGCGTACGGCATGAACTTCTCGTCCAGGCCGTGCTCGCCCCAGAACTTGGCGTTGTCGGACACCAGCACGACGAGTGTGTCGTCGAGTTCGCCGAGGCGCTCCAGGTGCCGGCGGACCCGGGTCAGCGCGTCGTCGACCGAGAGCAGGGTGCGCAGCTGGCCCAGGCGGATCGCGTCAGCCGCGGCGCGGCCCGCGCGGTGGCGGCGCACGTAGGCCGGCTTGTCGGAGCGGTCGGCCTCGCCGACGGCGGGACCCGGCTCCCAGTCGAACTGCCGGTCGGCGTACTGCGGCTCGGGCATCCACGGGGCGTGCGGCGCGGTGAAGCCCGCGTACAGGAACCACGGCTTGGCGTCGTCGGCCTCGAACCCGTCGAGGTAGTTGTTCACCTGCTGGCCGATGAACGTCGTCGAGTACGGCACGCGCCGCTGCTTCCCGTCGACCATGAAACGGGCGTTGGTGTACCCGCCGCCGACCAGGGCCGAGTGGTCGAAGCCGGGCGGGGTCTGCTCCAGCGCCCAGTTGTTGGTGAACTTGCCGACGGCGGCGGTGCCGTAGCCCGCCTCGTGCAGGGTGTGCTGGAGCGTCTGGCTGTGGTCGAGCTGGTCGACGTCGGCCTGGTGGAGCACGCCGTGATTGTGCGCGTACCGGCCGGACAGCAGCGTGGCGCGGCTGGGGCCGCAGCTCGGCGTGGCCGCCACGGTGTTCGGGTAGGCGGTGCCGTCGGCCAGCCAGGCCATCGTCTGCGGCAGCGCGGCCATGCCCTCGGGCCGGGCGTCGTCGAGGACCACCAGCAGCACGTTCGGCCGGGTCTGCCGTGCCGCCGCCGGGTGGGCCGGGTGGGCGACGACCGGGTCGGGGCCCAGCATCACGGCCGTGGCGAGGGCGGCAGCCAGGACCGCGGCGAGCCGCCGCGTGCGGCGCATCACGTATCGCATCAGCACAACCTTTCAGCAAGGTCATCGGCTGGTCCGGCTGAAACGCCAGTTCATGACGTGATCAGTTTGTTAACGACCTGCGACTCGGGCGACCCGCGGCGGCACTAGCGTTCCAGACGTGACCGTGTTGCTGACCCGATCCGACGTCGACCGAGCGGTCGACGTGGACGAGGTGCTGGAGCTGCTCGCGGACGGGTTCCGTGCGCCCGCTCCGGTGCAGCCGCCGCTGCGGGTGCGCACCGAGCTGCCCGGCCCGGGGACCGCGACCTGCCTCATGCCGGGGCTGCTGCCGGGGGTGCCCGCGTACACGGTGAAGGTCAACGCGAAGTTCCCGGACGCCTCGCCCGCGCTGCGCGGCGTGGTCTGCCTGCACGACCTCGGCTCGGGTGAGCTGCTGGCGCTGGCCGACTCGGCGGCCGTCACCGCCTGGCGCACCGGGCTGGCCGCGGCCCTGGGCACGCACCTGCTGGCCGATCCGGCGGCCGGCACGCTCGGCTTCGTCGGGGCCGGCGCGCAGGCCCGCGTCGTCGTGGCCGGGCTGCGGCGGCTGCGCACCTGGCGGGAGGTGGTGGCAACCGATCTGGACCCGGCGCGGGCCGCCGACGTCGGCGCGCTGCCGTTGGAGAGCGCGTCGGCGGTCGCGCTGGCCGCCGACGTGGTGGTGCTGGCGACCTGGTCACGCCGCCCGCTGCTGCGCGCCGACGAGGTGCGCCCGCGCCAGCACCTGACCACGCTGGGCGCGGACGAGCCGGGCAAGGTCGAGCTGCCCGCGGACCTGCTGCTGGCCAGCCGGGTGGTGGTCGACGACCTGGCGCTGGCCGCGGCCGCGGGTGCGCTGGGCAACGTCGGGCTGGAGGCCGGGGTGGCCGCGGGCACGCTCGGCGACGTGCTGCGTGGTGACCTGCCCGCCCGGGACGGCACCGACCGGCCGACCGTGTACGCCCCGGTCGGCCTGCCCTGGCAGGATCTGGCCCTGCTGTGGGCGGTCTACCGGCGGCTCTCGCGCGCCGAGGCCGTGACCATCGACCTGCTCGGCTGAGGCTCGTCAGGCCGTCTCGGCGCGGCGGGCGCGGCGGCGGACGGGGTGGTCACGGGGGATCAGCGTCGGGTTGACGTTGTCCAGCACCGTCGCCCGGTCGATCACCACCCGGGCCACGTCGTCGCGGCTGGGCACCTCGTACATCACGTTGAGCAGGATCTCCTCGAGGATGGCCCGGGTCGCGCGGGCGCCGGTGCGGCGCAGCAGGGCCTGCTCGGCGATGGCCGCGACCGCGTCGGTGGTCACCTCCAGCTCCACCCCGTCCAGCTCGAACAGCAGCTGGTACTGCTTGATCAGCGCGTTGCGGGGCTCGGTGAGGATGCGCATCAGGGTGGCCCGGTCGAACGGGCGCACCGTGGTCACGATCGGCAGCCGCCCGACGAACTCCGGGATCATCCCGAACGTCACCAGGTCGGCGGGCATGACCTCGTCGAGTGAGGGCTCGGCGGCGCGGATGTTGGCGCCGAAGCCGATGCCGCGCCGCCGCGAGCGCTGCTCGATGATCTCCTCCAGGCCGGCGAAGGCCCCGCCGAGGATGAACAGCACGTCGGTGGTGTCGAGCTGGAGGAACTCCTCCGCGGGCTGCTTGCGCGAGTTCGGCTGCGGCACCCGCACCGTGGTGCCTTCGAGCATTTTGAGCAGCGCCTGCTGGACGCCCTCGCCGGAGACGTCGCGCACGGCGGTGCGGTCCGCGCCGCCGCGGGCGATCTTGTCGATCTCGTCGATGTAGACGATGCCGGTCTCGGCCCGGCGGACGTCGCCATCGGCGGCCTGGATCAGCTTGGCCAGGATGCTGTCGACGTCCTCGCCGACGTATCCGGCCTGCGTCAGCGCGGTGGCGTCGGCGATCGCGAACGGCACGCCCAGGGTGCGGGCCAGGGTCTGGGCCAGGTAGGTCTTGCCGCAGCCGGTCGGCCCGATCAGCAGGATGTTGGACTTGCCCAGCTCGATCGGCTGCTCTCCGGCCGGGGCCGTCGCGCCGCGGGAGGCGACCCGTTTGTAGTGGTTGTAGACGGCCACCGACAGGGCCGTCTTCGCGGCCTCCTGGCCGACGACGTACTGCTCCAGGGCCGCGTGGATGTCGCGCGGGGTCGGCGGGTGCAGCAGGGTGGCCGCCGCCTGCTCGGTGGCCTCCTCCTCGATCAGCTCGTTGCACAGACCGACGCACTCGTCGCAGATGCAGACCGCGCCGGGGCCGGAGATGAGCTTGCGGACCTGCCGCTGGGTCTTGGCGCAGAAGGAGCAGGCCAGCACATCGCTGCGGGTCACGGGCGCTCCTCGGGGGTCGTCGACCTTCAGATGATACCGGCAGATGATGACAACATCCGAGTGCCGCGTTATGTTGCTTACCGGTCGGGACACGGGAGCAGGGGATGAGCCGCCTCACCAGGGCTGAGACGCAGCAGCGCAACCGCGCCTTCGTGCTGTCGGCGGCCCGCGCCGAGTTCGCCGCCCGCGGCTACCGCGAGGCCACCGTCGACGGCATTGCCGAGCGCGCCGGGCTGACCCGCGGCGCGGTCTACTCCAACTTCCCGGGCAAGCGGGCCCTCTACTTCGCCGTGCTGGCCGACGACGCCGAGCACGCCGCGGGCGAGCAGCAGCCGTCGCCGGGCCGCACGCTTGCCGAGGCGCTGGGGGCGTACGCGCGGGCTACCGTGGCCCGCCTGCCACCGGCGACCCGCGTGCCGGGCGCGCCGCCGCCCGCCCTGGACCTGGTGCCCGAGGTGCTCGACGACGACCGGGTCCGGCGGCCCTTCGCGCAGCTGCTCAAATTGCAGGCGATCCTGCTCGGGCTGGCCCTGGAGGGGCTGGCTGCCGGCCGCGGCACGCCGGAACCGGCGCAGCGGCGGGTGCGGGTCGCCGAGGCCGCGCTGACCACGTTGCAGGGCGCCAGCGTGCTGGCGCAGACCTCGCCCGGCTTCGTCGACCCGTTCCACGTCGTCGCCACCTGCGAGCACCTCGGCGAGCTTGACCTGAGCGACAGCTGGCAGCCGCTGTACGCCGCCCACGTCCCACCGCCGCGCCCGTCCGACGATCCGTGGTCGCCGCGCCTCGCCGAGCAGGAGACCGCGCCCGTCGACGCGCTCGACGGCACGCCGGTGGACCTCGGCCTCGACGGTGTGGTGGCCGTGCTCGGGCTGCACCGGCTCGCCGCGGTCGAGGACGCGGTGCGCGCCGCGCCGCCCGGGGAGCAGGTCACCGCGGTCCTGGTCAGCGGCACGCCGGGCGAGCTGATGCCGCTGGCCCGGCTGATGCTGGCCGAGTTGCGTCGCTGCCTGACCGCCGCGTTCCCGCGCCCGGCCTGGCCACGCCTGCGCATCGTGTACGACGAGAGCGGCGAACTGGCCGCGGCGGCCGGTGTGGACGCCGTCAGCGACGCCACCGAGAGCGCGGTGCGGGTCGTGTCCGGACGGATCACCGCCCGCGCCGAGGGTTACGGGGCCTGCCTCGCCGTCGCGACCACGGAGCTCCAGGAGGAAGGCAAGATCACCGTTTGAGGTCGGAATCTGTGGTCTGACCGCAGATTCTGACCGGAGACAGCGATCTTCGCGGCGGCGAGCAGGGCGCGGCGAGCGGTGATCGTGTTTCCGGCAGAGGGGGCCGGAGGGGCATAGTTTCCGCCATGCTGGATATGTGGTGGCCATGACGGGTGCGGACGCGGGACTGGGCGGGGCACTGACACGGTTGCGCGACGCACTCACCGGGGTGCGCTACCCGCTGGCCCTGCCGGGGGCCGCCGCCGCGACCAGCCTGGCCAAGGCCACCGCCGGCCAGCTCGACGACTATCTCATCCCGCGGCTGGCCCGGTTGGACGCGCCGCTGCTGGCCGTCGCTGGCGGGTCCACGGGTGCGGGCAAGTCCACTCTGGTCAACAGCATCGTGCGCGCCCCGGTCAGCATCGCGGGCGCGCGCCGCCCCACCACGCGCGCGCCGGTGCTGGTCTGCCATCCGTCCGACGCGGCCTGGTTCAGCGAGGCCAACCTGCTGCCGCGGCTGGGCCGCACCGGCGCGGTCGACGGCGGCGGCATCGGCCTGCTCGTCACCCCGGTCGCGGTGCTCAGCCCGGGGGTCGCGCTGCTCGACTCGCCCGACATCGACTCCGTCGAGGAGGAAAACCGGGCGCTGGCCGAGCAGCTGCTGGCCGCTGCGGACCTGTGGCTGTTCGTCACCACCGCGGTCCGCTATGCCGACGCCGTGCCGTGGGAGCTGCTGCACGCCGCCCGTGACCGGGGCACCGCCGTGTCGATCATCCTGAACCGGGTGCCACCCGGTGCCGAGGCCGAGGTGAGGCCACACCTGACCGAGATGCTGGAAGAGCACGGGCTCGGCGGAGTGCCCATGTTCGTCATCGATGAGCAGCGCCTCGACCAGCACGGGCTGCTGTCCGAAGAGGCCGTCGCCCCGCTGCGCGGCTGGCTGGACGAACTCGCCCGCTCCGCCGCGGCCCGCGCGGCCGTGGTGCGCCAGACCGTCGACGGGGCCGTCGCCGCGCTGTCGCCCGCCACCAGCCGCCTCGCCGCCGAGGCCGACGCCCAGACCGAGGCCGTCAAGGCCCTCGGCGCGTCCGTCGACAGCGCCTACCGCGAGGCCGCCGGCGCCGTCGACCAGGGCATCCGCGACGGGACAATGTTCCGCGGCGAAGTGCTCGCCCGCTGGCAGGAACTCGTCGGCACCGGCGAGTTCATGCGCAGCCTGCAGGCCAAGGTAGGGCGGTGGCGGGACCAGTTCGTCAGCGCGGTCACCGGCCGTCCCCGCCCCGCCGACCAGCTGATCACCGCGATCGAGTCGCAGCTGGTCGTCTTCGTGCACGGCGCGGCCGCCGACGCCGCCGAACACGCGGCCGCCGCCTGGCGCGCCCACCCCGCGGGCGGTGGCCTGCTCGCCGCGAACCCGGGCCTGGCCCGGGTCGGCCCCGACATCGACGCCCGCGCCGACCGGGTGGTCCGCGACTGGCAGCGCGGCGTGCTCGACCTGGTCCGCGACGAGTCGGGCGGCAAGCTGTTCGCCGCCAAGTTCAGCGCGTACGCCGTCAACGCGCTCGGGCTGTGCCTGATGGTGCTGGTGTTCGCGGCCACGGCGTTCATCCCGACCGGGGCGGAGATCGCCGTCGGGGCGGGCACCGCCGTCGCCGCGCAGAAGGTGCTCGAAGCCATCTTCGGCGACGACGCCGTGCGCCGCCTGGCCGAGCGGGCCCGGCAGGACTTCCTGACCAAGGTGGACGGCCTGCTCCAGCAGGAGGCGGCCCGCTTCCACGCCGTGCTCGACGGCACCGGGGTGTCCGCCGAGGACGGCGAGCAGCTGCGCGCCGCCGCCGCGGCCGTCGACACCGCGCGCCGGGCCGACCCGATCTCCCAGGACGGGGCCGCCGGGTGAGCGCGCCGACGGTGGTCGAGCGGATGGCGGCGCTCGAACGGTTCACCGCCGCCACCGCCGACCGGCTGCCCGAACGCGACCTCGTCCCGGCCCGCGCGCTGATCGCGCGGTCGGGGGAGCGGCTGGCCCTGTCGCAGCTGCACACCGTGGTCGCGCTGGCCGGGGCGACCGGCACCGGCAAGTCCAGCATCTTCAACGCGCTGGCCGGGGTGCCGCTGTCGCAGACCGGCGTACGCCGGCCCACCACCGGTGAGGCGCACGCCTGCGTATGGGGCCCCGACAGCGCCGACCCGCTGCTGGACTGGCTCGGCGTGGACCGCCGCTACACCCGCGACGGCGGGACCGAGCCCGACCTGTCCGGCCTGGTGCTGCTCGACCTGCCCGACTACGACTCGGTGCAGGCGGCGCACCGGGCCGAGGCCGACCGGCTGCTGTCCGTGGTGGACCTCATCGTGTGGGTGCTGCACCCGCAGAAGTACGCCGACAAGATCGTGCACGCCGGTTACCTGGCCCAGTTCCACCGCCACCGCGACATCACCGTCGTCGCGCTCAACGCCGTCGACCTGCTGTCCGCCTCCGACCTCGACGACTGCGTGAGCGACCTGCGCCGGCTGCTGTCCGCCGACGGCCTGGACGGGCTGCCCGTGCTGACCACCTCCACAGTCGGCCCACCGGGGCTGGACCCGCTGGTCAAGGCGATCCGGCAGGCGGTCGTCGCCCGTCAGGCCGCGGTGCGGCGACTGGCCGCCGACCTCGACGGGATCACCGCCGAGCTGACCCCGACCGTCGCGGCCGACCCGCCGAAGGCCGCCCTGGACGCCGAGGCGAGCAGGGCGCTCACCGCGGCGCTGTCGCAGGCCGCCGCGGTGCCGACGGTGGCCGCCGCGGTCGAGGGCGCGTACGTGCACCGGGCCCGCAAGATGACCGGCTGGCCGCTGCTGCGCTGGATCCGCCGTACCCGCGCCGACCCGCTGGACCGGCTGCACCTCGGCGACCACCGGGCCGCCGTCCCGGCCGCCACCTCCTTGGCCCCGGCGTCGCCCGCCGCCACCGCCGCCGTCACCAAGGCGCTGCGCGAGGCCGCCGACCGGGCCAGTGCGCCGCTGCCCGCGCCCTGGCAGGACGCCATGCTCGCGGCTGTGCGCTCGCATCGCGACGAACTGCCCGATGCGCTCGACCGCGCTGTCGCGCAGACCGACCTCGGGGTCGCCCGCAAACGCTGGTGGTGGCGGGCGGTGGGACTGCTGCAATGGCTCGTCACCGCGGTGGCCCTGGTCGGCCTGCTCTGGCTCGGCGTACGCATCGGTATGCAGGCGCTGGCGCTGCCGCCGCTGCGCACACCCTTGGTGGACGGCTGGCTGCCCATGCCCACGGCGTTGCTGGTGGGCGGCCTGCTGGCCGGGTTCCTCATCGCGGTGCTGGTGCGCCCGGTGGTCCGGCTGGCCGCCCGCGGCCGCCGCCGCCGCGCGGCCAGACGGCTGCGCGCCTCGGTGCAGGGCGTGGTCAAGCAGCTGGTCGAGGCCCCGGCGACCGCCGTCCTCACCGACTACACAGACGCCCGCGCCGCCCTGCGCGAGGCCGCCGGCGGCACCGCCCGCCGCTGACCTCGCCCTCGTCCCGAACCAGGCACTTCAGATCGACGCAAAGGCGCTGAACAGGGAATATGCTTCCTGGAAGGGCCTCCGCCAAGGCTTCCCGACATGCCCTCCGGCAGGAAGGCTGTGAAGTATGGCCGGTGGTGAGCCGTTCGCGGCGAAGTTGACGGTATGCACAGAACTGGACGCGGGCAGTCTCGGCGCCGCGGTGCGTTACACCCATGCCGGCAGGCTGGAACTCGACCTGGCCCTGCAGCGCCTCATCGAGCGGGCCCGCGCCGTCGGCGCCGGCGACGAGCGCATCCGCGCGCTGCTGCGGGCGAATCTGGAGATGGCCCGCGGGGTGGATCTGACCCAGGTGCTGCACCGGCTCGTGGTGACCGCACGGCAACTGGTGCGAGCCCGGTACGCCGCGCTGGGTGTGGTCGAGGACGGGCACATCACCGAGTTCGTGTACGACGGCATGGACGCGGCGACCGCCGACCGTATGGCGCACGAGCCCGAGGGGCGTGGACTGCTCGGGCTGCTGCTGGCCGAGCCGCTCCCGGTCCGGGTCGCCGACATCTCCCGGCACCCGGGTTCGGTGGGCTTTCCGGAGCACCATCCGCCGATGACGTCCTTCCTCGGGGTGCCGATCGTGTCGGGCGGGCGGCTGCTGGGCAACTTCTACCTGACCGAGAAGCAGGGCGAGGCCGAGTTCAGCGCCTTGGACGAGGAGCTGATCATCGACTTCGCCGAGGTCGCCGCGGCCGCCATCGCCAACGCGAGCATCTTCACCGAGGCCTGCCGTCGCCACGCCTGGCAGGAGGCCATGGTCATGATCACCGAGCGGGTGCTCGGCGGCGTGGAGCCGGACACGCTGATGGCCGAGCTCATCAGCCAGGCGGAGCGGGCCGACCGGGCCGACGGCGCGTGCGTCGTGCTGCTCTCGCCCGACGGCCTCACCGTGACCGCCGTGCAGGCCATGGGCACGCTGAAACTGCTCGTCGACGCACCCGACGCGCTGCTGTCGGTGTGCGCCCTGGTGATGGCCGAGCGCCGGGTGCTGGTCGTCGAGCCGGGCGCCGATCCGCGGCTGAGGGACCTGCTCGGCACCGCGCACCCCTGGCACATCCTGATCGCCCCGCTGACCGGGCAGGAGACGATGCTCGGCGCGATGCTGCTGTCGAAGAAGCCCGCGGAGGGGCCCTTCGACGCCGTCGACGTCGAGATGGCCTCGGTCTTCGCGGGCCAGGCGAGCCTGGCGCTGGAACTCGCGGGCGCGGCCGACCTCGATGACGGCGAGCTGACCGATCAGCACCTGGCCTTCGCCGAGGGACTGCGGGAGCGGTTCCTGCACCGGCTGACCCGGATCAGCTTCTCGCTGCGCTCCCTCGTCGACCACTGCATGGACATCGAGCTGCGCGAGCAGGCCGGCTACAAGTTGGCCGAAATGGACGCCCTGATCGACCACCTGAAGTCGCTGACGTTCCAGCGGACCGACCGCTGACACGGGGAGGTTCCCTCCCGCCGTGGGAGGGAACCCTGTGTCGCGTCAGCCCGCCGAGATCCAACCGGCCAGCTCCGCCGGGCGGTTGGTGATGATGCCGTCGACACCGAGCTGGTCGAGCGAGCGCCACTGCGCCGCGCTGTCGATGGTCCAGGCCATCACCGCCACGCCCGCCTGGTGCAGCTCGCCGACCAGGGCCGGCCGGGCCAGCAGCGCCGCCCCCGCCGGGTTGTACGCGGTCAGGTGCAGTTGCCCGGCCAGGGCCACCGGGTCGGCGTCGAGTGTGCTGCGCAGCAGGCCGATGGGCAGCTCCGGGGCCAGCTCGTAGCTGTGCTGCAGCGACGGCACGTCGAAGCTCTGGATGAACACCCGGCCGGTCATCTGCTGCTCGCGGATGATCTGCACGATCTTCGCGACCTGGTCGCGGGTGTGCGCGCCCTTGATCTCCAGGAGCAGGTTGCCGCCACGGGTGCGCAGGTCGGCCAGCTGCTCGGCGAGGGTGGGCAGGCGGGCGCCCGCGTAGTGGGGCGCGAACCAGGAACCGGCGTCCAGCGCCTTGAGCTGTGCCGAGGTCAGGTTGCGGATCGCGCCGGAGCCGTCGGTGGTCCGGTCGACGGTGCTGTCATGCAGGATGAACGGCACCCCGTCGGACGACGGCTGCACGTCGTTCTCGATCCAGTCCGCCCCCGCGCGGCGTGCGATCTCCTGTGCCACCAGCGTGTTCTCCGGTGCGGCAGATGACGCACCGCGGTGCGCGATGACCGCGACCGGGCTGCCGGGCGCGCGCAGGTACATGTTGGACGGGGCCAGCTTGGTCACGCGTACGTCGTCGAAGGAGACCGTGGCGCCGTTGACGAACAGCGCCTGCCCGCCGCCGGTCGAGCGGCCCAGGCTGGTGGTGCGCAGCACCTCCACCCCGTCGAAGAGCCAGCGGGCCTGGCTGCCGTGCACCTCGGCGGCGATACGCACGTCCCGGCCGGTGCCTGCCGCGTACGGGGCGGCGGCGGTGTTCGTGACGTTCCACGCGTTGCCCGTGGTGCGCTGCGCGAACTCCAGGCCGTTGCTCGCGGTGGTGCCGCTGCGCATGGTCGCGATGGACCACGGCGTCGTGCCGTCGCCGGGCACGTCCAGGCCGAGGGCCGCCCAGCGGGTGCTCGCCGTGACCGATTCGAACCGTGCCGTCGCCTCGAACCGGAAGTGGGCCAGGTTACGCCCGAACGTGATCTTGTTGTTGGCCGACGAGCCGGTCGACGCGCCGACCAGGCGGCCGTTCTGCACGGTCCAGGAGCCGTCGACGGCCCGCCACCCGGCGGGCAGCGTGCCGGCGGAGAAGTCCGCCGACACGACGACGTCGCCCGGCGCGGCGGCGGCCGGCGACGCGGCCGCCGCGGTGCCGCACAGGGCGAGGGCGGCCAGCGCCGCCGTGGTGCGCAGATGCCAGGAGGGGGTACGCGGTGAGGTGGCCATGCCCGGACCGTAGGAAAAAGGACGGAACGGCCCACGAATGCGCGATGGCCGCACAGGTAACGGGGGCTGTCGGTCGTGGGTGCGGATGATGGCAAGATCGCCGGTTGAGGTCATGATCTGTGTTCGGACCACACCTGCCGACCCGAACCGGCGGTCCTGCTTCCACCCCGACCCCGTACGACGGAAGGATCTTCGCGATGGCCACCGAACGCCCCGACGTGCCCGTGATCGCCGGTGAGCGGGAGATGCTGCGGCAGTTCCTCGACTACCACCGGGCCACGCTGGCCTGGAAGTGCGACGGGCTGACCGACGAGCAGCTGCGCGAGCGGTCCATGTCCCCGTCGACGTTGACCCTGCTCGGGCTGGTCCGGCACATGTGCGAGGTGGAGCGCACCTGGTTCCGCAAGGTGATCGCCGGTGAGGACATCACCCTGGTCTGGTCACCGGACAACGACTACCAGGTGGCGTACGACCCGACCGGCGCGACCCGGGCCGAGGCGTTCACGGCCTGGCAGGCCGAGGTAGAGCACTCGCGCCGCATCGAGCGCGAGGCCGGGTCGCTGGACGTGGTCGGGCACCAGGCCCGCTGGGGCGAAGACGTCTCGCTGCGGTTCGTGATGCTGCACCTGATCCACGAGTACGCCCGCCACAACGGCCACGCCGACTTCCTGCGCGAGGGCGTCGACGGCGTCACCGGCGCCTGACCGGTCGCGCCGCACCGTCCGCACACGACGCGACGCGACGCGGCCCGCGCTGCGTGCGCGGGCCGCGTCGGCCTGGTGTGGCAGCGGTTACGGGGCGAGCGCGATCAGCGAGGTCTTGTCGTTGATGTCGCCGCCGACGTACAGGTGGTCGCTCTTGACGAACAGCCGGCAGGTGCCCAGGTTCTGGCCCGAGTCGTTGTCGCAGAGCACGGCGCGGCCCACGCCGGGCACGCGCAGCGAGCTGACCGCGTCGTTGCCGACCGGGGCGAGGTCGCCGGCCGTGTAGATGCCGGGGCCGAAGGTGGCCGTGGCGCCCTTGAAGTCGCGGTCGGCGTACACGTCGAGCAGGTTGCCCGATGCCGGGCCGGCCTGCACGACCAGCGTGGAGATGCCGTCGTTGATGGCGTTGCCGGCCAGGTTGTGCTCGCCGGGGCCGAACATCCGGCACAGGCCCAGGTCGCCCTGCCCGCTCAGGCCGGTGGTGTCGTTGCGGCAGCCGACGACGCGCCAGCCGTCGCCGACCCGCAGCGAGCTGATCTTGTCGTTGCCGACGGTGGCCAGCTCGTTGGCGAACGCCGTGTACACGCCCGGGTTGAAGCGCTGGAGCAGGCCGCCCATGTTGGCGTCGCTGGTGGCGATCAGCGGGGGAGCGCCCACGGCGACCAGGGAGATCTTCTTCTCCAGGTCGCCGCCGACGGTGGCGTGCTCGCCGCCGCGGAACAGCCGGCACTTGCCGAGGTCGAGGCTGGCGGTGCCCGGCTTGGCGTCGTTGTCGCAGGCGACGACGCGGTACCCGTCGGTGACCTTCAGCGACTTCACGGAGTCGGCGAGGGTGGACAGGTTGCCGGCGACCTGGCCGAAGCCGCCCGAGCCCAGCGGCAGCGAGGTGCCGGTGAACTTGGTGTCCTGGAACGCGGTGACCGCGGTGCCCTTGACCGGCTTGCCCATGACGGCCAGCAGCGAGATCTTGTCGTTGAGTTCGCCGCCGACGAAGTCGTGCAAGCCGGCGTCGAAGTAGCGGCAGGTCCCCAGGGAGCCCTTGTTCACGTTGCCTTCGGAGCCGCCGTTGTCGCAGGCCACCGCCCGGTAGCCGGAGGCGACGTAGAGCGAGGTGATGGCGTCGTTGCCGACGACGCCGAGTTCCTTCTTGGCCGCGTCGAACACGCCCGCGCCGTAGGACTGCTTGGCGCCGGTGAAGTTGCGGTCCGCGTACGCGACCAGCGGTGCGGAGCCGACGCCGGGGATCACCGCCGCCTGCGCCGGCGTGGCGCTCAGCAGCGCCGGCAGCAGCGTGGTCGCCACCGCCGCGCCTGCCGCCAGGGACCTTCGAATCGACATGCCAGCCTCCGAACCCGAATCGACCGCGCCGACTCGTAGACCATGGACATTGGGCCTGGGGAGGCGTAGCGGCAGGCACAGGTGTCAGGGGGAGCCGTGGCCGGCACACCTGGAGCGCATCCCGCCACGCGCTCTATCAGGTATGCCCTTTGTATCGGATTTAGTCCTTAATGTCCATAATTGCGCGGTTTCTGCGACGCGCCTGACCGGGTAGCGAAGCGGCACTTGACGTGCATGGCTAATGGCAGTAGCTTTTTGGCTATAAGTAATAGCGAAGGGAGTGAGATGCCCAGGGCCGGACTGTCCACCCAGGCCGTCGTGCAGGCGGCCGTCGAGGTCATCGACGAGCACGGCGTCGCGGCGCTCACCCTGGCCGCGGTCGCAGCCCGCTGCGGCGTCGCCGCCCCCTCGCTCTACAAACACGTCGCCGGACTCACCGAGCTGAAGACCCTGGTCGGCGTACGCGTGCTCAACGAACTCGCGGACCGCTTCGCCGACGCGGCGATGGGCCGCAGCGGCGCCGACGCGATCACCGCACTGATGCACGCGTACCGCGCCTACGTCACCGCCCACCCCGCCCGCTACGCCGCGATGCCGGTAGACCCGCTGCACCAGCCTGAACTCGCCGCGGCCGGCATCCGGCAGCTGGAGGTCATCCAGGCGGCGCTGCGGCCCTGGCGGCTCGACCCCGCCGGGCAGATCCAGACCATCCGCAAGCTGCGTGTCATCGCGCACGGGTTCGCCTCGCTGGAGTCCGCCGGCGGCTTCGGCCTGCCCGAGGACCTCGACGAGACATACCAGCAGCTCATCACCACTTTTCTCGATTCCCTGCCGGCTCACCCCTGAGGAGAAGACCGTGTCCGCACCCCTGACCCGCATCCGCCTCGCCGCCGCCGCGCTGGCCGCGGCCGGAGTGCTGTTCGCCCTGTACCCCGGCCTGCGCCCGTGGCGCGACGAGACCACGCTGCAGGGCGCGCAGGAAGCCATGTCCTCGCCGTGGTGGGTGGCCACCCACCTGTTCGCGATGATCGGCTTCATCCTCGTGCCGCTCGCCCTGCTGGCGGTGCGCCGCGTCGTCGACGGCACGCGGGCCGAACCCCTTGCCCTCACCGCCGCGGTGACCGCCTGGATCGGCGCCGGGCTGACCCTGCCCTATTACGGCGCGGAGGACTTCGCGCTGCACGTGCTGGCCGTCGAGAGCACCGGCGGCGCGCAGCTGGACCTGCTCGGCCTCACCGAAAGCGTGCGCTACCTCCCGGCCGCGATGACCACCTTCGGCATCGGACTGGTCCTGCTCGCCGTCGGGGCCGTCCTCGCCGCCGTGGCGATCGCCCGCTCCGGCGTGCTGCAGCCCCTGTCCGGAGTGCTGTTCGCGGTGGGCTTCGCGACCTTCCTGCCGCAGTTCTTCACCCCCGCGCCCGTCCGCGTCGCGCACGGCCTGCTCGTCGCCGCCGGCTGCGTCTGGCTCGCGACAGGCCTGTGGCGGGCCGCCTCCCGCCCCGCCGCGGCCGTCCCGGCCCCCGCCGTCGCCGTCCCAGCCTCCTGAGAAAGGAAGGGCACCTTCACATCGCTATGCGATGTAGAAGGTGCCCTTCCCAACCTCGCAGGGCTCAGGACCTGCCCTGGTGCGCGTCGTGGAGGGCTTGGATGTCGAGTTTCGTCATGCCGAGCATGGCGTGCATGACCCGGCTCGCCTTGGCCGGATCGGGATCGGCCATCAGCTCGCCGAGCACCTTCGGCACGATCTGCCAGGACACGCCGTAGCGGTCCTTGAGCCAGCCGCACTGGCCCTCCTCGCCGCCGTCGGACAGCCGCGCCCACATCTCGTCGACCTCGGCCTGATCGGCGCAGTCCACGAAGAACGAGATCGCTTCGGTGAAGTGGAACGCCGGCCCGCCGTTGAGCCCGACGAACGGCTGTCCCTCCAGCTCGAAGTTCACCAGCATCGCCCGATCCTCGGGACCGGGGACCACACTGACGATCCGCGAGTTCTTGAAGATCGAGGTGTAGTGCGCCGCGGCCTCCTCCGCCTGGGTGTCGAACCACAGGTACGGGGTGATCTTCTGCATCACGGCCTCCTTGCCGACGAAGATGGGCAGCGGTGCGCCCGCTCCCCATCTAACGCCCGTCGGCTGACATCCGCCCGTGCCCGGCCCGGTGCTAGGCCGGAGTCCACCCTCTCGGCGTTGTCCACGGCTCGGCCTTGCCGCAGCCCACCGGCGATGGATCCGGGGCGTTCTTGCGATCCATGGCGTAGAGCACGACCCTGCCCGCCGGGTCCACCCAGCACGTGGTGCCGACGACGCCGAGGTCGAACGCGTCCCGCCGGTCGATCTCGCGCCCCTGCTCGTCGTAGCTGATGAGCAGACCCTTGCGGGCGGCGAGGTGGCCGTCGCTGAGCACCGCGAAGGTGCCGTCGGCCAGCCGGGCCGTGCTGCGGTGGCCCTCCCCGTCGTCGAGGACCACCTTGGTGACGCGGCGGTGGACGAATCCGGCGATCGCCGTCTGCCCGCCCCACGGGTCGCTGGAGCCCGCGGACTCACCGGAGACCGGCCCGGGCAGCCACTGCGGTGCGTTGCGGAAGCTCATGCTGCTGCTCCACTCGTCCGTCGGCGGGATGGTCGGCTCCATGGTGCAGAAGATCACCGTCTGCTCCAGCCGGTAGACGACGATCGCCCGGTCCTCGCGTTCGGCGTAGTTCACCAGGCTCGGGCGAGCCCCCTCGGGCCAGGCGAAGGTCGGCTCCTCCGCCGGGCGGTCGACGTTGTGCACGTGCACGTGCTGCCAGGCGTGGGTCAGGCACAGGTTGCCGGTCTTGCGGACCATCGGCGACAGCGCGCTGTCGCCGAGTGCGACGATCTCGGGCTGCGGTTGCTCGTCGCCGGGACCGCCGGTCCACATGACGACCGCCGTGGCGCAGGCCGCCGTGGCCAGACCCGCGCCCAGCACCCGCAGCGCACGTCCGCGCCCGTAGGCCGGACGGGCCGACGAGAAGAGGCCGTCGAGGATCCGGCGCCGCATGCGGGCCTGCCGGGCCGCGGGCATGTCCCGCTCGGGCGGCAACTGGTCGAGGTGGGTCATCACGCCTCCTGCGTCTCGTGGGGCACCGGCGCCGCGGCGTCGCCGAGGGACCGGGACAGGCGGGACCGGGCGCGGCTGACCCGCGCGCGTACCGACGCCTCGGTGATGCCGAGCAGCGCAGCCGCATCGGCATAGGACACGGACGACCACACGCACAGCGCCAGGGCCTCGCGTTCGGCCCGGGGCAGGCGGCGGGCCGCGTGCAGCACCGCGCGCATGCGCCGCTCGTCGTCGACCTGCCCGGCCACGCGGTCGGCGAGGTCGGCGGCGTCCCGGTCGGGCGGCAGCCGCAGCACGGCGGCCAGCCAGCGCCGGGCCGAGCGCCGCTCGTCGCGTACGACGTTGGTCGCCACGGTCAGCAGCCATGGCAGGGCCGAGCCGTCGACCAGCCGGATGTCGGATCGCCTGCGCCACGCGGTGAGGAACACGGCCTGGGTCGCGTCCTCGGCCGTGCTCCACGAGGCGGACAGCCGGAAGCAGTGGTTGTACACCGCCTTCACGTGCCGGTCGAACAGCAGCCCGAACGCCGCCTCGTCGCCGTCGGCGGCGTCGGCCCACAACTGCCCGTCGCTGCGCTGCATGATGGTCGTCACGCCTACCTATGGCCGGCCGGCCGCTTGCTGTTGCACGGAATCCGGCGGACCCGTGCGGCAGGCTTCCGGGTGCACGCGGACCCGGCCGGCCACCCGTTCTGCCTCGTCTGTTGGTGACCCGCCCTGGGCTCAGGTCGGGATGCGGCAGACCGCGCTGACCGGGGCCATCGGGCGCACCCGGCGGCCCAGCGCGCCCAGCAGCGAGTCCTCGACGTGGAAGTCGCGCACCCGCAACCGGTAGCGCACCAGCTCCTCCGAGGTGGGGCAGAGCACCCGCGCCGCGATGTCGTCGTTGTCGATGTACCGGACGCCGCCGCGCTCCTGCAGGATCACCGTGTTGACGTCGTCGGTGCTGATCACGTGCCCGCGCACCTCTTCGGGCACCCCGGCCTGGGTGGTCACGGTGGTGACCGTCATCGGCAGCACCGGCGTCAGCACCACGGGCACCGCCGCGATCAGCAGCACGACCGCGATGCCCGGCTGGGCCAGCGCCGCCGCGGGCAGCACCAGCCACCGCGGCAGCGGCCCGCTCACGCCGAGCGCCAGCACCGGCGGCACCACCAGCAGCGCCACCGCGAACAGCTCCCCGGCGCGCCAGGCCTGCAGCACTGTCGGTGCGATCAGCCAGCCGTATCCGGCCAGCGCCACCGCGATCGTCGCCGCCCAGCGCCAGCGTGGCCACTCCACCGCCGCCAGCTCCCGCTGGAACACCGCGACCGCAGCCACGACCAGCAACGGCAGGTAGAGGATCTGCCAGGTGGCCAGCGCGATGGCGAACACGGCCGCCAGGAACCACGGCGGCGACATCGCGTACCAGCGCGCGAACAGCGGCCGCCGCCGCGGCCAGCCGGCGGTGCTCACCGCCAGCACCGCGCCGAGCGCGAACACCGCGACCAGCCCTGTGGTCACCAGCCGGGTCGCGGTGGTGAACAGCGCGGCCATCAGGTTGATCGGCCCGACGTTGGCGACCAGCAGCAGCGTCGTCTGCAGCTCCCCGCCCGCCTCGATCCACAGCCGCATCACCGAGAAGACGGCCGGCACACCGACGGCGACCGTCCAGAAGCCCTGGCCGGCGCGCCACGGGTTGCGCTTGCGGGGCGGCGGCGGCCCCGGCTCGCCGGCCACGGTCATGGCTTCGGCGCCTTCTCGTCGTAGTCCACCAGGTCCGGAGCGTCGATGGGCGGCTGGGTGGTGTCGTCGCCGAGCCACGGCCCCAGCGTGCGCCGGTACGCCGCCAGCCATGGGCTGGTGGACGTCGTGCGGCCGGTGTCGTAGCTCTTGCGCAGGAAGAACGCCACCAGGTCGCGCAGCTCCGGGTCCTGCTTGGACACCCCGACGCCGAGCCGCTCGTTCGCGCCGATCGGGACGTCGACGATGAACAGGTCCTTCGGGTGCTCGGAGAGGTAGCCGGCGAGGATCGTCTCGTCGGTGGAGTACGCGTGCGACTTGCCCGACAGCAGGCGCTCCAGGCACTCGCGGTTGGTCGCCGCCGGGTACACCTTCAGCGCCCGGTCGGTGAACTGGCGCTCGCCGGTGGATCCGCCGACCACGCAGGTCTCCCGGCCGGGCTGGGCCAGGTCGTTGAGGTTGCGGATCTTGTCGCGGTCGGTGGTGCGGATCAGCAGTTCCTGCTTGGTGGCGAAGTACGGCCCGGCGAAGTCGATCTCCTTCTCCCGGTCGGGGGTCATCGAGTAGCTGGCCACCACCAGGTGCACCTGACCGGAGACGAGCGCGTTCTCGCGGTCCTCGGTCTGCAGCGGCACCCACTCGATGCGGCTGTCGCCCTTGAAGCCCAGCGACTCGGCGAGGTAGCGGGCGATCTCGATGTCGAAGCCCTCGAACCGCCCGTTCACGATCTGACCCATGAGCGGCTGGTCCTCGGCGACCCCGATCTTGATCTTCGGCTGCCCGTACACATCGGTCTTTTTGAACAGGTCGTCCACGGTCTTCGGCGCATTGCCCTTGGGCCCGCAGGCCGCGGCGCCCGCCAACAGCATCGTCAGCGTCACCGCGGTGGCGGTCAGCAGCGGCCGCCAGCGTGGCCGGCCAGAAGTCTCAGTCATCGGCGGTCCTCAGGTAGTTGGACGGCGCCGGTCCAATGTAGTCGTCCGATTCCAGCCCGTGACCCCCGCCAATACAACGTTTAGATGAAGCACCCCACCTGACACGCCACGCACAACCCCGCCGAAGGCGCCCGTCCCGCTGTTTCGGGGGAACTGCACGAATCCGGGCCGCCAAACGCGCAGTTTCCCCGAAACTGCAACGGCGCGGGTGCGGGTGGGGGTAGGGGCGTCAGGCGCGGGCGAGGACGGCGGCGGCCACGGAGGCGAGCAGGCGGGGGGTGAGGAGGCCGTCGCCGAGGCCGAGGCCGACGAAGCCGTCGAAGACGTGGCGGTGGCGGGCGGCGGCGCGCAGGCCCGCGTCCACGACCCACGGCTGCGCGGTCAGCCGGGCGATCACGCCGGTGTGCCGCAGGTGGCGGCCCAGCCGGCGGCGTAGCGCGGCGATGTAGGCCTGCCCTGCGGCCGGACCGCCGGGCGTCACCGCGGCCTGCCCGGCCAATGACCCGGACAGCACCGCGTAGAAGATGCCCTCACCGGTGAACGGGTTGATCAGCGACAGCGCGTCCCCGGCCAGCAGCAGCCGCCCGTGCCCTGGCCGGGGCCGCCACGTCGACAGCGGCAGGTGATGCGCCCGTGCGTCGGCCACCTCGGTCGCACCGGTGTCGCCGAGCAGCGAGTGCATCCGCTCCAGCAGATGCGCCCGGCTCAGCGGGCCGCCCGACACCAGCTCGCCGTAGCCGACGTTGCGCCGCCCGTCGCCGATCGGGAACGACCAGGCGTAGGCGGGCCAGCGCTGCCCGGTCATCACGATCCGCTGCTCCGGCCCGGCCTCGCCCGGGTCCCGCGGCACGACACCGGCCTGGCTGGTCGCCGACGGTCGAGACACCGGGTCGGGGGCGTAGGCGCGGATGGCCACGGCCAGCCGGTCCGGCGGGTTGCGGGGCAGGCCGAGCGCGCGGCGCACCGTCGAGTTCGCGCCGTCGGCCCCGATCACGACACGTGCGGCGAGGCCGTCACCGAGGTCGACGCCGTCCGCGCGCACCGCGATGGCGCGTACCGTGTGCTGCTCGAACGTGGCGCCGGCCCGCACCGCGGCGGCGACCAGGCGGGCGTCGAACACCGCGCGCGGGATGACGTACGCGGGTTCCGGCAGCTCGCCCGCCGCGTGCGCGCCGCCCGGCCCGGTCAGGCGCAGCGAGCGGATCGGCGTGAACCCGTCGGTCAGCCCGGTGACCCCGAGCCCGGCCAGCACGTCCAGGCCCTGCTGGGCGATGCCGTCGCCGCAGGCCTTGTCGCGGGGGAACAGCTCACGGTCCAGCAGCAGCACGTCCGCCCCGGCCTGCGCGGCGGCGAGCGCGGCGGCTGACCCGGCCGGCCCGGCCCCGACGATCGCGACGTCGTACACGCCTCCAGCATCGGCCATTGCCGCGCACACCGCCACGGGAGTCGAAAATCCGTTGCCGGGCAACGGGGTCCGTGATGAAGTGATCTCGCCCCGGCGGGCTCATAGCGGGTGTCTGCCAGACAAAGTGCACTGGAATCCGTCATTCCATGCTGACAGGCCTCTTTAGCCTGATACCCGTCCTAGCCATCGGACCCGCTCCGGGGCGACCTCTTCCTTCCCTTCTCCCGAGGAATCGCCATGGGCACCACCAAAGAGATCGTCATCAAGAACACCCACCGCGGCCTGCGCTACGTCGACGGCAGGCTCACCGACGTGCTCGAGGCCGGACGCTACGAGCTGCCCGCAGCGTTCGGCCGCTTCGGCAAGCGCGGCCCGGTCGTCGAGGTGACCCTGGTGGACATGCGCGAGCGCGAGCTGACCCTCAAGGGGCAGGAGATCCTGACCTCGGACAAGGTCGCGCTGCGGGTGAGCATCCTGACCCACTTCAAGGTGGTCGACCCGGTGGCCGCGGTGGAGCGGGTGGACAGCTACACCGACCGCGTCTACAGCGACGTGCAGCTGGCGGCCCGCCGGTCGCTGGCGTCGATGACGCTGGAGGACATCCTCACCAACCGCAACCAGCTGTCCGAGGACATCCTGCGCGACGTGCAGGGCGCCGCGGCCGGGTACGGCGTGGAGATCCTGCGGGCCGACGTGAAGGACATCGTCTTCCCCGGCAACCTGCAGGAGGTCATGAACCGGGTGCTGACCGCGCAGCGGCTCGCCGAGGCGCAGCTGGTCGACGCGCGCACCAAGGCCGAGAAGGACGTGCTGGAGGCGCGCTCGCGCGCCGAGGCCGACCAGGTCACCGCGGCCGCCCGGCGCGACGCGACCCGGCTGGCCGCCGAGGCCGACGCCGCGGCCCAGCGCATCCGGGTCGAGGCCGAGGTCGAGGCGCTGCGCCGGCTCGCCGAGGCCGCGGCCGTGTACGCCGAGCACCCGGCGCTGCTGCGGCTGCGCGAGCTGGAGACGATGACCGCGCTCGGCGGCAACGCCGAGGCCCGCCTGTACATCGGCTTCGACAAGCACAGCACGCCGAACTGAACGATGCTCGCCGGGCGGGTCCACATGGATCCGCCCGGCGGCTATTCGGCCGAGCCGAATCCGGGCAGGCCGAGCTCGACCCGGACGGTGTCGACGAACCGCGACTCCGCGTCCCACATGGCCTCGTAGACGTCGGCCGGGATCCGGCCCGCGGCGTGGGTCGCCCGCGCCGCGGCGGCCCGGCGCACCGCTCTGGCCAGTTCACGGGCGTGCTCGACGACCGTGGCCGAACCGGCGATCAGCCGCACGCCGACATGCGCGGCGTCCATGCGCTGCCGGTATGCGGTGCCGTCCGCGTCCAGCAGCGGGATGAGGATCTCCTGCTGCTCCGCGTGCGGGACGATCTCGACCTGCGTGTGCGGGCTCTGCGTGTACGCGACGTATTCGCGCACCGCGGTGAGGTACGCCGCGTACGCCGTCCGGCGGGTGTCGGCCAGGTGCCGCCGGTCCTCCCGCCGGTGTCCCGCGGCCTGTGTCCGGCTCGCGACCCAGCCACCGGCGAGCACGCCGAGCAGCGGGCCCAGGGTGCTGAGCAGGATCGTCAACGGCTCCAAGGCGTCCGTCCCTTCAGTCCCCACCCACGATCGCAGCGCCGTCAAGGTGCCCGGCGGTGTACGGCGGCGGGCGCGTGTGCGACTCTCGGCGGCGACGCCGCGGCACGGGCCGCACCGGCCGCGGCCCGGAGCACACGGCAGGCAGGAGGCCGGCGATGGCGCACGGGGACGCGGAGACGGTGGTGGCGGTGCCGGCCGGGGAGCGGGCGCTGATCGCCTGGGGTTTCCCGATCGCGGGCATGGCCCTCGGCTGGCTGCTCAAGGCGGTCGCGGGCTGGATCGCCGGGTTGTCGTGGGCGCCGTTGCAGGGCCCGTTCAAGCTGATCGCGGAGATCCCCGAGCCGTGGGCCACCGTCGGCGCGCTCGTGCTCGGCCTGGTCGCCGGGCTGCTGCTGGTGCTCACCGCGATCGGCGAGCGGCTGACCGTGACGGTGCGCGACGACGTGGCCGTGCTGGCCCGGGTCGACGGGCCGTCCCGCACGGTCGCCCGCGCCGACGTGGCCGTGGTCTTCGCCGACGGCAAGCAGCTCGTGCTGCAGAACGCGGACGGCTGGGAGCACGCCCGGGAGGCCTCCGATCTGCGCACCGACGAGCTGCGGGCCGCGTTCACCGCGCACGGCTGGCCGTGGCGCACCGACGGCGACCCGCACGGCGAGCTGTTCCGGCTCTGGGTGCCCGACCTGCCGGGGCTGCCGGAGGGCGCGAACGCGCTGCTGGTGGCGCGGGCGAAGGCGCTGTCCAAACGCGAGGAGGCGGAGTCGGCGGTGCTGCGCGAGGAGCTGCGGCGTTTGGGCGTGCTGGTGCGCGAGGAGCAGCGCCGGCAGTACTGGCGGCTGGCCACGCCACCCGCCGCGGGCGGCCGCGTCGATTAGCCGCCGGATCCGGCAACCGGAGCGCGCTGCCGAGCGTCGATCGAGTGACATGCATCGCCGACTCGGGGGAGTTCTTGTGAAGCGCAAGTTGACCAGGTTCGCGGCCGGGCTGCTCGCTGTGCCGGTGCTCGTCCTCGCCGGGTGCGCGCGGGCTCCCGAGCCCGCCCTGGCGGTGCCGATGGTCGGCGAGGCGACCGCACCTGCCGACGCCGAGGCGCTGCTCGCCCAGTTCGCCGACTTCCCGGTGGAGCGCACGCCGCGGCCGATCCTGCTGTTCAGCGGCCGTGTGATGGAGTACGGCTACACCTCCGGCGACGCGAAGATCGCCGTTTCGCTGGGGCGGCTGGCGCTGCGGGCGGAGCTGCCAGACAGCCCGGCGACGGTACGCGCCACCCTGCACGACGGCGCGTTCGAGCTGCCGGCGATCAGCGCGCGGCAGGCGTACGACATGCTCCTCGCTGTCGGCGATCCCAAGTCTGCGCCCGACGCCAACCCGGCGCCGCTGGCGATCACGAAGGTGACGCTCGGCGAAGCCGAGTTCTCCACCGACCGTGGCCTGCGCAAGCTGCCCGCGTGGCTGTTCACCGCGGCGGAGTCGTTCCAGCCGATCGCCGTCCTCGCGCTGGCCGACACCGCGTTCTGGCCGGCGGAGCGCATGAAGGGGGCGATGGGCCCGGCGGGTCTCGCCGCCGACGGGGTGACGCTGACCGTCCGCCTGACGACTCCGGGTCCGCCGTGTCCGGGCCGGCTGGCGAACCAGTACGAAGCCGAGGTGGTGGAGTCGGCCAAGGCGGCCCTGGTGCGGCTGCGGATCGTCGCCACGCCCCCGGCCGCCAGCCCAGGCACACCCGAAGGCTGCGCGCGGTTCGCAAAGCTGTACACCGAGGAGTTCACGGTGCGCCTGGCGCAGCCCTTGGGCAACCGGGTGCTGCTCCACACGTCCGAGCACCCGTCGTAGCGGCCACCGGAATCCGCTGGCGGCTCGGGTGTCGCGCCTGGCAGGCTGACCGCGATCGGGGCGGAAGGGGGCGGTCGTGGCAGTGCGCCCGGAGATCGGCGACCCGCTGCGGCCCTGCCTGGACTGCCCGGCCTGGGAGTTCGGCGGCGCGCCGGGCTGCGCCCGGTGCGCGGGCCTGGTCGACGCGCTGGTCGAGGAGCAGTGGCGCGCCTATGTCGGGGCCGGGTTCGGGGAGCTGTCGGCGGCCGAGCAAACCGACGTCGCCCGGATGGTCGCCGACGAGCCCCACCGCCACGACTGGTGCGTGGTGGACGCCGCCCTCGACCGGCTGCGCTGCGACGGGTGCGGCGGCCGGCTGGGCTCCGGGCCGGTGTCGTGCGGATCGTGCGAGGTCGCCCACGGCTTCCGGTACGCGGCGATCGAGACCGACCGGCCCGGCGCGCCGCAGGGCAACGAGCACGCCGTACGGGTCAACGTCTCGGTGGTGCGCCGCCCGCAGGTGACGTCGGCGCAGGAACTGCTGGCCCGCCGGCTGCTGCTGCCGGCGCTGCTGGTGGGGCGCCTGCCGTCGACGGCGCAGGCGCAGCGGTTCAGCGCGGCGCTCAAGGAGGCGGTGGCACGGGTGGGCGAGACGTCGCTCGCCCACGACCCGACGGCCCTGGCCCGCGACCCGGCGCTCGCCGCACTGGTTGCCGGGAGCGATTTCCCCCAGCTTTTCGGACCTGCCCTTTCCCGCTGAGCGGACGTGACGGGACGCGGCGGTTTCGGGCGGATCACGCCCGGCCTCGGTGAATGCATTCTCCGGCAACAAATTCCCGGCCTGCTCTGGCGCTGACATACCGCGGCGGGGTAGAAAGACTCCGATCCCGTCCCCTCCGGCGCGGGCAGGAACAGATCTGGCGGAGAGAGCGCTCTCCACCAAGATCAGTTCCGGTGCGCGCCGGCCGTCACGACAATGGTGGGTCAAGGCTCACGGACGTGGGCAGGGCCCTGCCACCCGTACCTCCCCCGGGGTGGCGGCCGTGCGCTGCGCGCGGCATCGAGGCGTCGCAGCGCCCCACGGCACCGTGAGACACGGCGGCCGGTCCTAGCCCCAGGGCCGGCCGCCGGCGCCACCCGGACCGGCCGGTCAGGCCGCGGCCAGGCGCATGCGGCGGCGCCGGAAGAAGGGGAAGGCCAGCACGACGATCAGCGAGAGCAGCGGTGCGGGCGCCCCGAACAGCGCCCGCCAGAGCACGAAGTCGAGCACCGGCACCGCGACCGCGGCCCAGTGGAACCAGGCGGGGAAGGTCGGCGTACGACGTCTCGGGTCGGTCCACGGGGTGTGCCGCCAAGGTTTGGCCACCGACAGCCAGGCCTGCACCGCGATCGCCGAGGCCATCAGCGCCGACGCCACGATCATCGGGCCGGCGTCGGCGGCGGCCCCGGCTTCGGGCAGCGCGTCCAGCCGCGGGCTGAGGATGAAGATGCCGACGTAGAGCTGGATCAGGGTGACCGCGAACTTCGCCAGCACCCACCAGTAACGCAGGTAACCCCAGGCCGTCAGCGCGGACAGCATCAGCCCGGTGAACGCCGACGAGGTCGCCAGGTGCGCCAGCAGCTGCTTGTCGAGGGTGCGGGCGGCCTCGTAACCGGCCGGCGTGCGGGTGATCAGCAATACGCACAGGCACAGGGCCAGGCTCATCCAGCCGATCGAGGTGACGGCGTGCAGCCACACCAGCGTCTGCCGCCCCCACTGCCCACTTCTGCGTGCCATGCGGGCCAGCCTGGCCGCTGCCGCCCGGTCCCGCATCAGGGACGTGACCCTGACCTGACCCGGAGACGGGGACGCCCCCGGCGCCGGCGGCGGCCCGAGGGCGGGGACAGGTGTGCGAGGAAGGTCTGTGCGGCCCCGGTTCACCGCGCCGTTGAGGCGAACCCGGGCCGACCTGAACCAGTCTGCCCAAACACAGGTCCCGACTGCACCTGTCGTCGGTCGGGACCTATGTCTGACGAAAGTCAGGCGGCCCTGGTCACGCCGTCGGGGACACGCTCGGCGACGGCTGCGCCGACGCCGACGGATCCGGGTTGCCGAGCGCGGCCAGTTCCGGCGGGATCGGCAGCGCGCTGCCCTTCATGTAGTCCTCCCAGCCCACGCTCCACGCCGTCCAGCCGTTGGCGGGCTTGACCTTGCGCTCGGTGCCCTTCACGGTGACGGGCGTGCCGACGCTGGTCAGGTTGAACAGGTATACGGCGTTGGCCATGGACACGTTCACGCAGCCGTGCGACACGTTGCGCACGCCCTGGTGCTGCACCGACCACGGTGCGGCGTGGATGTACTCGCCGCCCCAGGTCAGGCGCTGGGCGTACTCGATGTTGACGACGTAGCGGTCGACGTTGCCCGGGTCGTCGGTGGTGTCGAAGACCGTCTTGCGCTGCTTGTCCATGATCACCATGGTGCCGGAGGACGACGGGGTCGTCTTCTTGCCCAGGCTGACCGGGATCGTCTTGACCACCGCGTCGTTCTTGAACACCTGCATGCGCTTGTTCGCGTTGTCGACGATCAGCTCGATCTTCTCCTTGGCGATGTTGCCGACGCCCAGCCGGTCGGCGTCGCCGTAGCGGCCGTCGCCCATCGGCACGCCCTCCAGCGCCGCCCGCACGGTGATCTTCGTGCCGGTCTGCCAGTACTCCGGCCCCCGGTACATCACCTGCAGCGCGCTGGACCAGTGCCAGATGCCCGGCTGCGGCGGCTCCACCTTCACGAACAGGCGGCGCTCCACGGCGGCCCGCGCCGACGCCGGCACCGGCTTGGTGAACTCGATGACCACCGGCATCGCCACGCCGTAGGTACGCTCGGCGAACAGGTACAGCCCGGCCCCGGTCTTCTTGCTCGGCCTGCCCATCGTCGTGAACGACGTCTTCTTCTCCATGGTCGTGCCGTCCGGGCCGACCGCGACGACCGTCGCCGAGTACTTCTTGCCGTACTTGAGCGGCTTGCTCGGCACCCACGACGAGCCGTCGGCACGCATGCTCCCGCCGACCTTGCCGCCGGCCGCGTCGGTCATCGTCACCGACTGCACCTGCCCGCCGCTGACCTTGGTGCCGATCTCGGCGCTCACCGGCTGGTTCTTGGCCGCCTCGGCGGGCGTCACGGCCAGCGCCAGCGGCTCCGTGCTGGCCGGCGCGGGCACCGGGGCCGACTGGGTCGGCGCCACGAACGAAGGCGGCGTCTCACCCTTCGAGCACGCCGTCAACGCCAGCGGCGCGACCACCGCCAGCACCAGTGCCATCGCGCCCCTGCGCGCCGTCGTCCTCAGGCTCATCGCCGCCTACCCCGCTCCCCAGATCCACACATCGCGGAACATCCTGCCGCATCGCCCGAACGCTCCGTGAGCCCTGTTCGGTTCCTTCGGGACCAGCCGGATGGGGCAAAGATCGCCTACTACCCGGATCATGACATCGGTCCGGGCCGTGCGCGCCGCCTTCCGCGGGAGCGGCCGAACAGGTCAGGCCGCCGCCTGCGCCAGCCAGTACGGCACGTCGTCGGCGTGGTACGGCCACTCCGACGGCTCGATGGCGTCGAGGAAACCGGCGTACGCGGCCGCGTTGCGCAACGCGACCAGCGGCTCGATCAGCACCACGGCCCGTTCGGGGTCGCAGCCGGGCACGGCCGCCCGCCACCGCGCGGCCCACTCCTGGCGCAGCGGCTCGGGGTCGTCGACGTGCTCGCACATACGCAGCAGGTCGATCGCCGGGTGCCCGATCACGGAGTCGCCCCAGTCGATGATGCTGAGCCGCTCGGCCGTGCCACGCACGTTGCCGGGGTGGAAGTCCCCGTGCACGAGCGTGTCCGGCAGCCCGCAGGCGGCCAGCTCGTCCAGCCGGTCGTCGAGCCCGGCCAGCAGTGCCGACAACCGCGGACCAGGTCCGCCGACGCCGGCCGCCCCGGACAGCTCCCCGGCGGCACGCGCCTGCTCGTTCGTCTGGTCGCCGGGTTCAGCCACCGGTGTGGACACGGCGGCGTGCGGTCCGGCGTCGCGGGCGACGACCGCGCGGAGGCGTTCGGCCAGGCGGGCCGACCGCTGGTCGGGCACGCCCAGAGCGAGCAGGTCGCCGACCCGCCCGGCCGCGGCGAGCTGCACGGCGTGCAGGTCGGCCAGCATGGTGAGCCGCTCCGCGGCGGGCGCGCCGTACCGGTCGGTGCCGGGCAGGTCGTCGAGCAGCACCCGGCCGCCGTCGGCGGCGATCGGGACGGGCGCGGTGCCGGGGGAGTGCTCGCCCAGCCAGCGCAGCACGGCGGCCTCGTGGGCGAAGAACGCGGGGACCTGCTTGAGCCATACCGGCGTGGTGTCGGTGTCCAGCCGCCAGATGGCGGACAGGTTCCAGGTCCGCTGCTGCGCGGCGGCCGTCACGGTCCGGCCCTGGGCGGCCAGCGCCTCGGTGGCCCAGGCGAGGCTGGCGGCGGGGCCGCCGACCTCGGCGTACGGCGCGCGGCGCGGGTGCGGCACGAGCGCGGCGGCGGCCGGGCGCAACGGGCCCGGATCCCCGGCGACCTCGGCGAGATAGGTGATTTTGCCCCCGGGAGGGGCCGGCTGGTCCGCGTGGAGCAGCCGCAGCACCGTCACGTCGACGCCGTGGTGTTCGCGGGCTCCGGCGACGACCTCGGCGACCTCCTGCCACCAGGGCAGTTCCACCTCGTACGGAGGCAGTGCCCCCAGTACGGCTCCGACCGGGTCCACCAGCACCAGCGTCACGACTCGTCCCACGCCGCGGACCCTACCGCCGCGCGACGCCGCACGTCGCCGGGTTTTAACCACGCATCCCCAGGTCGCAGGCTGTCACCGTTAGGAAGGGCACCTTCTATAACGCATAGCGATGTGAAGGTGCCCTTCCTTTCCTCGGGACGGGGGGTGTCCAATGGAGACGGCGACGCTGCTGTCGCGGCTGTCGGGACGGTGATCGCGAGCCTGTTCGGTGTTCGTGAGGACTCCCACCCCACCTTTCGCACCAGGAGCGCGCCATGGCACTGACCGACGAGGCCATCGAGAAGATCAAGGAGATGATCCTCTCGGGTGCGTTGCGCCCCGGCGACAAGCTGCCCAAGGAGGCCGACCTCGCCGAGCGGCTGGGGCTGTCCCGCAACTCGCTGCGCGAGGCCGTGCGCGCCCTGTCCCTGATCCGGGTCCTCGACGTCCGCCAGGGCGACGGCACGTACGTGACCAGCCTCGAACCCGGGCTGCTGCTGGAGGCGCTGACGTTCGTCGTCGACTTCCACCGCGACGACACGGTGCTGCAGTTCCTGGAGATGCGCCGCATCCTCGAACCCGCCGCCGCGGCGCTGGCGGCACAGCGGATGACCGAGGAGGACGTAGCCAAACTCGCCACGGTGGTCGAGGCGATCGGCCCCGACGCGTCCTTGGAGGAGCTGGTCGCCAACGACCTGGAGTTCCACCGGCTGATCGCGGCGGGCACCGGCAACGCGGTGCTGTGCTCGATCATCGACGGCATGTCCGGCCCGACCACCCGGGCCCGGATCTGGCGCGGCCTGACCCAGGACGGCGCCGTGGCACGCACCCGCGAGCAGCACCTGGCCATCCTCGACGCCATCACCGCCCGCCGCCCCGAGGTGGCCCAGTCCTGGGCCCTCATCCACGTCGCCGGCGTCGAGGAATGGCTCCGCCGCGCCCTCTGACCCCTAGCGGGTGAAGGCGTAGACCAGAGCGGCGAGGGCGCAGGCCAGCAGGCAGACGCCCGCGCCGACGCCGGTGGTCGCGCTCGGCGGGAGGCCGTGTCTGCGGGCCAGTGGGGTGGCGCCCGCCGCGACCAGGGTCATCGCCACGGCCAGCGGGAACAGGATCGGGCTCTGCAGCGGACCGGCCAGCGGGATGAAGTGCACGCCGACCACGAGGCACACCCACGGCGCGATCAGCTCGCGCTTGCCGCGCAGACCGAGCACGAGCGCGCCGCCCACCGCGGCGACGAGTTCGATCCCGACGATGATGCCGTACCTGCGCATCGCGCCCGGCTCGCTCAGCGCCGATCCGGCCGACCAGTGCTGCCAGGCCAGGATGCCGCCGATCACCGATACCAGCATGCTCACGCCACCGGCGATGCCGAGCCGCTTCTTCCAGGCGGCCGGTGGGGCCTCCTGCGCCCAGCCGAACCAGGCCGAGGCGAAGAAGCCGAAGATCAAAGCGGTCATCGCGGCATCGCGGGTGTAATTCATCGCGGGCTCCCCATGGGCGGGGAGTCTGCCACGTCGGCTGTCCGGCTGATGTGTCGCCGGTCACACGCCATGAAGAATCCTCGGCTATGGATTCAGTGCTGACCCAGGTGTTCCTGCCCGTCGCCCTCGGCATCGTGATGCTAGGCCTCGGCCTCGGGCTGACCGTCGCCGATTTCAAGCGGATCGCGGTGTACCCGAAGGCGGTGCTGGTGGCCCTGGTCTGCCAGGTGCTGCTGCTGCCCGCGGTGTGCTTCGGGCTGGTGGTGCTGCTCGACCTGGATCCGACGCTGGCGGCGGGCATGATGCTGCTGGCGGCGTCGCCCGGCGGCACCACCGCGAACCTCTACAGCCACCTGTTCGGCGGGAACGTGGCGCTCAACGTCACGCTGACCGCGGTGAACTCGGTGCTGGCCATCTTCACGCTGCCGCTGGTGGTGAACTTCGCGCTGAACCACTTCCTGGGCGGCACCGAGCAGATCGGCCTGCAGTTCGGCAAGTCGGTGCAGGTGTTCGCGATCGTGCTGATCCCGGTGGTGATCGGCATGTTCATCCGCAGCCGTTCGACCGACTTCGCCGAGCGGATGCAGCGGCCGGTGCGTTTCCTGTCCGTGGCGGTGCTGGTGCTGGTCATCATCGGCACGCTGGTGTCGGAGAAGGACAACATCGCCGCCTACTTCGCCGACGCGGGCCTGGTCGCGCTCCTGTTCAACGTGCTCAGCCTCGCCGTCGGCTACTTCCTGCCGCGCCTGGCCGGGCTCGACCGCGGGGATTCGGTCGCCGCCGCGATGGAGATCGGCATCCACAACGGAACGCTGGCCATCTTCATCGCCACCACGCTGCTGGCGAGCACGGCGCTGGCGGTGCCCGCCGCGGTGTACAGCATCATCATGTTCTTCACGGCCGCAGCCTTCGGCTACCTGGTCCGCCCCGCCCGGTCGGAGCGGCCCGAACCGGCGCTGGAGGGCTGAGGACGCCTGCCGGCGTCCTGCCCGGCAGGGCGCCGGCGGTCAGGCTCGTCCCCATGCCGCGCGCAGGGTAGGGGCGGCGGGCAACCGGTCAGGGCAGCGTCTCGGTACGCATCAGGTCGACGGCGAGCCGCACCGTCTGCGGCGAGGCGGTGCCCAGCGAGCCGGCCGCGTACGGCGGCTGTGGGTCGTACTCGATCGACAGCTGGACCGCCCCGGCGAGCGCCGGTCCGGCCAGGTGCGCCGCCAGGCGCAGCCCCATGTCGATGCCGGCGGACACCCCCGCAGCGGTCATCACGCGGTCGTTCTCGACCACGCGCTCGGACACGTACGTCGCGCCGTACCGGGCCAGGTAGTCCTTGGCGGCCCAGTGCGTGGTCGCGGTCTGGCCGCGCAGGATGCCCGCGGCCCCCAGCATCAGCGCCCCGGTGCAGACCGACGTGGTCCAGGTCGAGGTCACGTGCGCGGTACGGACCCAGTCGACGTACCCGGCGTCGGCGGCCGCGGCGAACGACCCCTGCAGCCCGCCCGGGATCACCACCACATCCGGCTCCCGCAGCTCGTCCATGGCCCGCTCGGCGACCATCGTCAGCGCCCCGGTGTCGGCCACCACCGCCCCGGCCTGCCTGCCCACGAAGACCACCCGCGTATCGGGCAACCGCGCCAGCACCTCATACGGCCCCACCGCATCCAGCGCCGTGAACCCCGGATAAAGCAGCACCGCCACGATCGTCACCTCCCCACTATCACCCGCCCACCCTCACTCCCGCCCCACTCCGACCCGACGATCTTGCGCGAACCGTGGGGGACACGCCCCTTCCGGGCAGCGGGCAACGGTTCACACAAGATCGTCGCGAGCTTCGGGGGAGGGAAGGCCGGCGTCGGCGATGCGGGCGCGGAAGGGGCGGCGGGTGAGGGCCGTGGCGAGTTCGGTGAGGAGGTCTGCCAGGGGGATGGAGAGTTCGGTGTCCAATGTGCGCATCGCGGCGGTGGTGGCCGACCACTCGGCGGTGACCACGGGCAGCAGGGCGCGGGCCTTGGCGGTGAGGGTGACCAGGCGCTGGCGTGCGTCGGCGCCGGGGGTGAGGTCGACCAGGCCGGCGCGGTTCATCTGGGCCACCGTCTGGCTTGCCGCGGAGTGGGTCACCCCGACGGCGCGGGCCAGGTCGCGGATCGGCATCGGGCCGCTCGCCAGCAGCGCGCGGACCACGGGGGAGTAGCGCGGGCGGTAGTCGGCCAGGCCGCGTTCGGCGTAAACCTTCGCGACATCGCCGTCGAGCAGTTCCAGCACGTGACGCAGCAGGGTGCCGACCGCTTCGCGCTCGGGGAGGTGGGCCATGCTAAAAATATAACAGCGCTGTTGTATTTCCCGGAGGTGGCCGTGTACCCGCAGACCGAGCCGTACGACAGCGGTTTGCTCGACGTCGGCGACGGCAACCGCGTGTACTGGGAGGTCTGCGGCAACCCCGCCGGCAAACCGGCGGTCGTGCTGCACGGCGGGCCCGGCTCAGGGGCGACCGCGGGCTGGCGGCGCTACTTCGACCCGGCCGCGTACCGGGTGGTGCTCGTGGACCAGCGCGGTTGCGGACGCAGTACGCCCAGCGCCGGTGACCCGGCCACCGACCTGGGCGTCAACACGACCCACCACCTGATCCGCGACCTCGAACAGCTGCGGGCACACCTGCGCATCGAGCGCTGGCTGGTGCTCGGCGTGTCCTGGGGCTGCACGCTGGGCCTGGCGTACGCGCAGCGCCACCCGTCCGCGGTCTCCGAGATGGTGCTGTTCAGCCTCACCAACACCACGCACGCCGAGGTCGACTGGGTGACCCGGCAGATGGGGCGCATCCTGCCGCAGGAGTGGGCCCGGTTCCGCGACGGGGTGCCCGAGGCCGACCGCGACGGGAACCTCGCCGCGGCGTATGCCCGGCTGCTGGCCGACCCGGACCTGGCCGTGCGTGACAAGGCGGCCCGGGACTGGTGCGCCTGGGAGGACCAGCACGTCGCCATCGCCACCGCATTCCAGGCCGACCCGCGCTACGACGACCCCGAGTTCCGGATGGTCTTCGCCCGGCTGGTCACCCACTACTGGGCCAACGCGGCGTTCCTGGCCGACGGCGAGCTGCAGGCCAACGCGGGCAGGCTGGCCGGCATCCCCGGCGTGCTGGTGCACGGGCGGCTCGACATCAGCGGCCCGGCCGACATCGCCTGGCGCCTCGCCCAGGCCTGGCCCGACGCCGAGCTGACCCTGGTCGACCGGGCCGGACACGGTTCGGGCGGCGGCATCGGCGAGGTCGTGCTCGCCGCCCTCGACCGCTTCGCGGCCCGCCGGTAGCCGGACCCCGGGCGCCCGCCAGATCACCCGACTTGCCTGGCACGTGGTCGAAAGCGAGCTCAAGATACGCCCATGAGCCAGGCAAGTCGGATGATCGAGGGGCGCTTCGCCCGAACCCTGGACAGGGTTCGGGCGAGGCTGATAGCGTAACGCGCGTTACGTAACGGCTGTGATGTAAAAGAGGTGCGGCGTGCCCCGGCTGGTGGACCACGACGAGCGACGCGAGCAGCTGTCCGCCGCCGTCTGGCAGGTGGTCAGCGAGCACGGGCTCGACGGGCTCACCCTGCGCGCGGTCGCCGACGCCGCGGACTGCACCACGGGTCGCGTCGCGCACTACTTCCGTGACAAGAACGCCCTGCTCACCCATGCCCGCGACGTCATGCACCGGCGCATGGCCGCGCGCATCGACGCCCTCGGCGGGTTCGACAGCCCTCGGGAGCGGCTGCGCGCCGTGCTACAGGAGGGCGTGCCGCTCGACGAGGAGCGGCGGCTGAACTCGACCATCTGGGCCTACTTCCTGATGGCGGCGCGCACCGATCCGGTGCTGCTGGCCGAGCACGTGGTCCGGCACGAGTCGTGGATCCGGCGGCTGACCGGGCTGCTGCGCGACGCGTACGGCGTACCCCCGGACGATCTTGAACTGCGGGCCCGCAACCTGGTCGCCCTGCTGGAGGGGCTGGCGCTGTGCGGGGTGGCCACGCCCGACCTGTATCCGCCGGACCTGCTGGTGCGGGCCGTCGACAACCATCTCGACCTGCTGCTGGGAGTGAGACGATGAGCACGGAGACCGCCACCATGGAGATCATCGAGGTGTCGCCGGCGGATCCGCGGCTGGCGCCGCTGGTCGGCGCGATGCGGGTCGAGCTGGACGCGCTCTACCCCGAGGAGATCGACTTCGAGCACCCGACCGTCCGGGAGGCGGCGCGGTTCCTGCTCGTGCTCGCGGGCGGGGCGGCTGTCGGGTGCTGCGCGGTGCAGCCGCTGGACGGCGGCGAGGCGGAGCTAAAGCGCATGTACGTCGTCCCGGCCTGGCGCGGCCGCGGCATCGCCCGGCGGCTGATGCCGGAAGCCGAAGCGTTGGCGGTGCGGGCGGGCGCGCGCCGGATGAAGCTGGAGACCGGAGTCCGGCAGCCGGAGGCGATCGCCGTGTACGAGCGGGCCGGGTTCACCCGCATCCCCAACTACCCGCCGTACGACCGGTGGGAGATGAGCGTCTGCTACGCCAAGCCGCTGCCGGCCTGACCGGGCGCCGTCTCGGCGGGCGCCTGACGATCCTGCTCAGCCGGACGTCTGGACCCGGAAGCTCGCACCCGACAGCACAGGCACCGACCGGCTCACGCCGACCTCGGCCGCGATCGCGACATCCTGCGGGTACCCGTACCCGATGAGCTCGCGGCCGCCGGCGCAGTCGTGCAGTGCCGCGGGCAACCGGCCGGCCACCCGCTGGTACGCGGCCGCGGCGGCCTCCGCCTCCGGCGACAGTGCGCCGAACCCCTGCCCATCCAGCGCGTCGACGAACGCCCCGGCGCCCCAGAGGTCCTCCACCGCGGGCCGCAGCGACTCGTCGGCCCGCCACCGCTCACCCGCCGCTACGACGGCCACCACCGCGTCGGGATCGTCGGACAGCCGGGCCGCCGTCCACGTCGCGGCGGCAGCGGCATTGCGCAGCGCCACCCCGATGACGGTCGCGCCTGCCTCGGCCAGGCGTTGCGCGATCGTCGAGCCGTTCGGCGACGGCAGTACCAGCCTGCTCACCCCGGACGCCCGCCGGATGGTCGCCGGCGACAGGCTAACCGGATGCTCCGCGCTCACCTGGGAGCGCCCGACGGCCAGCACCGCGTCATGCCGACGGGCGTGCTGCTGCGCGCTCGCATCGCGCCACCGGTACGGGAAGACCTCAATCCCCTGGTCGGCGGCGACGGTCAGCGCAGTGGTGAACGACAGCACGTCGACGACTGCCACGACACTCGCGCCCGCGCCGACGACGTCGGCGCCGCTCGGCCCCCAGTCGAAGCGCACCCGGTAACCGGCCTGGAGATACGGGTTGGTCATCAGCTGAGTCTGCCGCAGCCGCTGTGCCGACCGCTGCGCACACCTGCTTCGGTGGTTCCCGTGTCCTTCGCGCGGTGCTGCGGGGGTCAGGCGGGGCAGGGCTGGCGGTCGTGGCCGGCGGAGCGTTCGTGGGCGGGCA
The DNA here is from genome assembly GCF_009720385.1 of Catellatospora vulcania. Classification (GTDB taxonomy): domain Bacteria; phylum Actinomycetota; class Actinomycetes; order Mycobacteriales; family Micromonosporaceae; genus Catellatospora; species Catellatospora vulcania. The sequence continues at coordinate 1,020,258 of NZ_WARX01000001.1, forward strand.
GGCCGATGTGGGCGGCGACGACACGTTCGGGCACGCCGTCGGCGAGACTGTCGGCCAGAGCGCGTTCGCGTACGGCGAGCAGGCGTTCGGTGTTGTGTTCCAGGACGCGGTCGAGCAGGGCCAGCTGGGCCAGCAGGCCGCTGTCGGCATCGGACGGCGGGCTCGCCGCGGCGGCCGCCAGCGCCGAGGTGACCTCGTCGGCGGTGACGCCGCCCAGCTCGGCCACGTCGAGCAGCGGCCAGCCGTGGTGGTGCGCCAGGATCGCGGCGAACAGGATGCGCGAGGCCTCGTTGGCGGCGCGGTAGCCGTCCACGAAACGCAGCCAGTGCGCGCAGTAGGCGAGCCGCTCGGTGGGATCCTCGGGCAGGTTCAGGTCGACCGGGGCCGCCGGGAGCAGGCGCAGCGCCTTGTCGTACGCCAGGGACAGCAGCTCGCGCAGCTGCGTCGCGACCAGCTGGCGTTCGGCCAGGTCGCGTTCGGTGCCGCCGTCGGCGGTCAGCCCGGTCCATTCCAGAATGACCGCGGCGCGCGGGGCGCAGGCGCGGTGGCCGCAGATGACCTCGGCGACGTCGGCGGCGGTCCAGTGCTCGCGGTGCACCAGGGACAGGGCTGCCTGGTCGCGGGCGACGAGGGCGCGGCGGTACTTGTGGCGCAGGTCCATGGTGAGGGTGCAGACGTCCAGCGCGCCTTCGGCGATCTCCTGACGCTCCAGAAGCGCGATCCGCCGGCTGAGTTCCGGCACGCTGATATCGGCGATCGGGTTCGTCATGCCACCGACGCTAACGTTGCGTAGCCGCGTGCTCTACGATCTGGTGATCTTTTGTGGGGTTTCTGACTGTCGCCGGATTGACGCCCCTGCGGAAAGTCACCTCTGCCCGGTTCGGCGGCCGGGCTGCCCGCGGCTTGACAAAAAAATTTGTCGGTAGCAGGATACGGACATGTTCGATGTAGCGGTGATCGACGACCCGGCGGCGGCCGAGGCCTCGCTGGACCCGATCCGGGCCCGGCTGCTGGCCGCCCTGGTCGAGCCCGGCTCGGCGACCTCGCTGGCGGCCAAGGTCGGCCAGCCCCGGCAGAAGGTGAACTACCACCTGCGCGAGCTGGAGCGGCACGGGCTGGTCGAGCTGATCGAGGAGCGGCGCAAGGGCAACGTCACCGAGCGCGTGCTGCAGGCCACCGCCGCGTCCTACGTCATCTCCCCGATCGCGCTGTCGGCCGTGCAGCCCGATCCGGGCCGCGCGCCCGACCGGTTGTCCGCGCGCTGGCTGCTGGCGTTGGCGGCCCGGCTGGTCCGCGACATCGGCGAGCTGCTGACCGGCGCGGCCAAGGCGAACAAGCGGCTGGCCACGTTCGCCATGGACGGCACGGTGCGCTTCGCCGGGCCGGCCGAGCGGTCCGCGTTCGCCGAGGAGCTGGCGAGCGCGGTCACCGCGCTGGTGAGCAAGTACCACGACGAGCAGGCCGAGGGCGGGCGCGAGCACCGGATCATCATCGCCGTGCACCCGAGCGTGACCCGGACCGAGGAGGGCTGACATGGGCAAGGACTTCGAGATCACCGAGGAGCTGCCGGTCGGGGCGACTCCGGAGCAGGTCTGGGACGCCATCGCGACCGGTCCGGGCATCGACTCGTGGTTCATGGGCCGCAACGAGGTGACACCCGGTCCGGGTGGCACGGTGAGCACTGCTTTCGGGGGGTACGCCCCGACGCTGCCGATCACCGCCTGGGAACCCGGACACCGCCTGGCGTACGGGGACGCCCCCGCCCCCGACGGCAGGTTCGTGGCGTACGAGTTCCTCATCGAGGGCCGCGCCGGCGGCAGCGCCGTGGTGCGTACGGTGACCAGCGGGTTCCTGCCCGGCGACGACTGGGCCGACGAGTTCGAGGCGATGGGCCTGGGCCTGGCGCTGTTCCACCGCACCCTTGCCGAGTACCTGACCTGGTTCCGCGGCCGCACCGCCACGCCGGTCACGGTGTTCGGCCCGCCGGTCGGCGACTGGCCGCAAGCCTGGCGGCTGCTGCACGGCGCGCTCGGCCTGGCGGACGCGCCGAAGCCCGGTGACGCGGCCGGGTTCACCGTCGACGGCGTCGCGCGCACCGGCGCCGTGTATCACGTCAGCGCCCACGCCCTGGCCGTGCGCACCCCGGACGCGCTGTACCGCTTCGTGCGCGGCTTCACCGGGTCCATGGTCGCCATGCACCACCTGTTCACCCCCACCGACGAATCCGCCGCCTGGCAGTCCTGGCTGGACACCCTCTACGCGCAGGGCCGGGCGTGATGACCCACAAGGAGCAACCCATGAACACCGTCGTCTCCGCGGACGGCACCGCGATCGCTTTCAGCAAGGTCGGGCAGGGCCCGGCGGTGATCCTGGTCGACGGGGCCATGTGCTACCGCGCCATGGGCCCGGCCGAGCCGCTGGCGAAGCTGCTGGCCGACAGCTACACCGTCTACACCTACGACCGGCGCGGCCGGGGCGACAGCGGCGACACCGCGCCGTACTCGGTCGAGCGGGAGGTCGAGGACCTCGACGCGCTGATCAAGGAGGCCGGGGGCAGCGCCTACGTGTACGGCATCTCCTCCGGCGCGGTGCTGGCCTGCGACGCCGCCGCGCGGCTGGGCGGGGTGCGCAAGCTCGCCGTGTACGAGCCGCCGTTCATCGTGGACGGCACGCACGCGGCCCGGCCCGACGACTACCTGGACAAGATGGACGCGATGATCGCGCAGGACCGCCGCGGCGACGCCGTCACGACGTTCATGAAGACGGTCGGGGTGCCCGGGTTCGTGGTCGCGATCATGAAGTTGACGCCGAACTTCAAGAAGCTCAAGGGTGTGGCGCACACGCTGCCGTACGACTTCCGGGTGCTCGGCGACACCGGTCGCGGCCAGGCGCTGGACGCCTCCCGCTGGGCGGGCGCGTCGCTCCCGGCGCTGGTCATGGACGGCGGCAAGAGCCCGGAGTACATGCGCAACGGGGCCAAGGCCCTGTCCCAGGCGCTGCCCAGCGCCGACTACCGGACCCTGCCGGGGCAGACGCACCTGCTCAAGCCGGAGGCGGTCGCGCCGGTGCTCAAGGAGTTCTTCGTCGGCTAGAGCTTCTTGACGAGCAGCTCGAATTCCAGGTCGTCGCGCTGCGGCAGGCCGAAGCGCTCGTCACCGTACGGGAAGGGGCTGGTCTGCCTGGTGCGTGAGTAACCACGGCGTTCGTACCAGGCGATCAGCTCGGACCGTACCGAGATCACGGTCATGTGCATCTCGGGCACGTCCCACTCGTCGGCGGCGAAACGCTCCGCCTCGGCGATCACGGTCTTGCCCAGGCCACCGCCCTGCAGCAGCGGGCGCACCGCGAACATGCCGAAGTAGGCGTAGCCGTCGCGGCGTTCCAGGTGGCAGCAGGCCAGCAGGTCCCCGCCGCGCTCGGCCAGCAGCACCACGCCGTCCGGGTCGGCGACCTGCGCGGCCACCGCTTCGGCGTCGGTGCGCTGACCCTGCAGGATGTCGGCCTCGGTGGTCCACCCGGCCCGGCTGCTGTCCCCGCGGTACGCCGACTCCACCAACGCCACGATCGCCGGCACGTCGTCCGGCCCCGCCGCGCGCACCGTCACCGCCTGCTCCACCATGTACCGATCCTCCCGGCCGCGCCCCGCCCACCGCGGGCGATGATCGCCCGCCAGGCTATCGCGCGCCCGACTGGCCCCGCTCGACCGCGCACCGCACGCTGCACCGCTGGTCACCACGCTTCGGGTGATGGGAAGGTGCCCTTCCTCTACGCATAGCGATAAGAAGGTGCCCTTCCTTCGTTCTCGGGGGTCAGCGGGTGTTGACGAGGGTGGGGTGGGTTTTGGTCCAGGTGTCTAGTTTGTCGGCGCGGAGGGCGGCGAAGTAGGTGGACTGGACGGCGTCGAGGCGTTCGCCGCGGTAGGCGCCGCCGCTGAAGACGCCGCCGCCGGGCAGGCCGACCAGGGTCAGGTTCGCGGGGCGGATGTTGCGCAGGGCGTACACGAACTCGCTGGGCTTGCGGCCGCGGCCGTCGAAGGTGAACGTGTCGCCGAGCGCGCTGAGCACGCTGTCGAGTCTGGTCGGGTCGGTGAGCAGGTCGGCGCTGAGCGCCTTGGTCAGCATCGCCTTGAGCAGCTGGCGCTGGTGGCGCTGGCGGGTGTAGTCGCCGCCGGGGACGTAACGCTGCCGCGCGTAGTCCAGCGCCTGCCAGCCGACCAGGTGCCGGGTGCCGACGTTGTAGGTCATCCGCGGGCCGGAGTAGCCGTGCGCGCAGCCGCGGCAGGTCGTGCGGTGCTCGCCGTCAGGGCGACGGTGGATGGAGACCACCTTCTGGTCCACGTAGACGTCGATGCCGCCGAGGGCGTTGACGAGCCGGATGTAGCCGTTGAACGAGATGACGGCCCCCGCGTCGAAGCGGGTGATGCCGGTGTACTTGCCCACCGTCTTGGCCAGCAGCTGGAAGCCCTGGGCGATGTTGTACTTCCCGCCGGGCATCCGCGCGCCGTAGGTCAGGGCGTGGGTGAGTTTGCTGCGTTCGCCGCGGAAGCGCGACGGCGCGAACGCCGGGATGTCCACGACCAGGTCCCGGGGCAGCGAGGTGAGGTACGCGCTGGTCAGGTCCTTGTTGACGTGCAGGATCAGCACCACGTCGCCGTGCGCGGGCGAGCCCTTCTGCTCCTCGCGCGTGTCGCGGCCGAGGATCAGCATGTTCAGCGGGCCCTTGATGTCCGCCCCGGCCGGGGGAGTGGGGCTGGCGCTGGGGCTCGGCGACGGCGACGGCTCCTCGCTCGGGCCGAACAGGTCGACCTGTGGGATCGCCGAGTCCACCCGGTCCTTGGCTACCTGGACCGCCGCGTACGCCGCGCCGCCGACCAGGGCCAGCACCACGCCGAGGATGATGAACAGCCGAGTCGACCTCGTCATGGGTGCGCTCCGGGGGTGTGCGCGGTCGGGGGCCCCGAACTCTAGTCCGTGGGCCGGGCCCGGTCCACGGCGTCGGCGGCGGCGTGCGCGCCGTCGGCATGCAGTCCGGCGACGACACCGTCCACATCGGCCGTGGAGCGGTTCTGGCTGAGCTTCCACTTGGCCTCCAGGCGCGAGATGCGCAGCTCGACACCGACGATCGCGCGCAGCTGGCCGGTGACGTACGCGGCCGGGGCGTCGTCGACCGACCACGGCTGCGGGCGGCGGCCCTCGTGCAGGTCGGTCAGCCGGCGCACCAGCGCGCCGGTCCAGGCCGGGTCGTCGTGCACGAGCAGCTCGCCGTACGCGTGCACGACGGTGTAGTTCCAGGTGGGCACCACCCGGCCGTGCTCGGCCTTGGCGGCGTACCACGACGGCGAGACGTAGGCGTCGGGGCCGCGCAGGATGGCCAGCGCCTCGCCGAGCACCGGGCGGCGCCACTGGTCGTTGTTGCGGGCCAGGTGGCCGAGCAGCGCGCCGTGCGGGCCGGCATCCGGGTCGAACACGAACGGCAGCGTGGTCGCGACGAGGCCCTCGGCGGTCGCGGTGACCAGGTCGGCGGCCCCGTGGCCGGTCAGCAGCTCGCGGACGGCGGCGGGGTCGGCGGCGAAGTGGGCGGGTGTGTACACGGTCAGGCCTTTCCGACGGCGGGTGCGGGCGCAGCGGCACGGGTGCGCTGGATCAGCACGACGCAGGCGAGCACGATCAGCGCGGCCCCGATCGAGGCAGGAGTCACCGTCTCACCCAGCAGCAGGGCCGACCAGGCCAGGGTGAGCACCGGCTGGGCGAGCTGGATCTGGCCGACCCGGGTGATGCCGCCCCTGGCCAGGCCCGCGTACCAGGCGAAGAAGCCCAGGAACATGGAGACCGCGGTGAGGTAGCCGAACGCGACCCAGTCGACGGTGTCGGCGTCCGGCGGGCGGACCAGGGCGGCGACGGCGGTGACGGGAACGGTGACCGGCAGGGAGACCAGCAGCGCCCAGCAGATGGTGCGCGCGCCGCCCAGCTCCCGCGACAGCTTGCCGCCCTCGGCGTAGCCGAGGCCGCACAGCACCACCGCGGCGAGCAGGAACAGGTCCGCGACGGACAGCGCCCCGCGGACCGCGCCGCTCGTGACCAGGAAGGTGAGCACGGCCAGCAGCCCGGCCGCGCCGGCGGCCCAGAACGCGGGCGGCGGGCGCTCGCCGGCGCGCAGCACCGCGAAGACCGCGGTCATGGCGGGCAGCACCGCGATGACGACGGCGCCGTGCGCGGCGGTCTGCGTCGTCAGCGCCAGCGAGGTGAACATCGGGAAGCCGACCACGACGCCCGCGGCGACGACGGCCAGCCGCCGCCACTGCGCCCGGGTGGGCCGGGGCGCGCCGGTGATCCGCAGGTACGCCCCGGCCAGCAGGGCCGCGCCGACGGCCCGGCCGAAGGCGACGAACCAGGGATCGAGGTGCTGCACGGCGATTCGGGTCATGGGCAGCGACAGGCTGAACGCGAGCACCCCCACCGCGCCCAGGGCCAGCCCCGTCACCCGATCCGCTGTTACCGTTTCCGGCGCGGTAGCGCTACTCTTGTCCGTCATGAGTAACGATAACGCAGCGATGCGCGTTATCCAAGATCTGCGCGGTCTCGCCGCCGTCGCGGGCCCTGGATCCCGGCTGCCGTCCGTACGGGAGCTGACCGCCCGGCACCAGGCCTCGCCGGTCACCGTCGCCGAGGCGGTCCGCCAGCTGGTGGCCCAGGGCGTGATCGAGGCGCGGCCCGGCAAGGGCACCTTCGTGGCCGTCCCGCCGGACGACCCCGGCGTGCCCGACCTGTCCTGGCAGACCGTCGCGCTCGGGGCCCGCCCACCCGGCGACGAGGAGATGCAGGCGTTACTGGCGTTGCCGCCCGCGGGCGCGCTCCTGCTGTCCGGCGGCTACCTCGAACCAGGCCTGCAGCCCGCTGCGGCGCTCGGCGCCGCGCTGACCCGCGCCGCCCGCCAGCCCGCATCGTGGCAGCGCGGCCCGGTCGAGGGGCGGGAGGACCTGCGGGCCTGGTTCGCCCGCGAGACAGGGGCCGGACTGCACGCCGACGACATGGTGATCTGCCCCGGCGGCCAGGCGGCGCTGTCGACCGCGCTGCGCGCCCTCAGCGCACCCGGCGACACGGTGCTCGTCGAGTCGCCCACCTACCTGGGCGCGCTGGCCGCCGCCCGCGCCGCCGGGTTGCGGGTGGTGCCGGTGCCGGCCGACGCCGACGGCGTACGCCCCGACCAGCTCGCCGCGGCCTTCGCCCGTACCGGCGCGCGCCTGTTCTACTGTCAGCCGCTCTACGCCAACCCGCACGGCGCGACCCTGGCCGGGCACCGCCGCGCCGAGGTCGCCGCGGCGGTGCGGGCCGCCGGGGCGTTCCTGATCGAGGACGACTACGCCCGCGACCTCACCATCGACGGCGAGGCCCCGCCGCCCCTGGCCGCCGACGACCCTGACGGCCACGTCGTCTACCTGCGCTCACTGACCAAGTCGGCCGCCCCGGGCCTGCGTGTCGCGGCCATCGGCGCCCGCGGCCCGGCCGGCGCGCGGCTGCGGGCGGCCCGCCTGCTCGACGACTTCTACGTCGCCGGCCCGCTGCAGCAGGCCGCCCTGGAGTTCGTCACCTCCCCGGCCTGGACCCGCCACCGGCGCGCCCTGCGCTCGGCACTGCGCGACCGCCGCGAGTCCCTGCTCGCCGCCCTGCGCCGCCACCTGCCCGAACTCGTGCCCCCGACCGTCCCCCGCGGCGGCCTGCACCTGTGGGCCCGCCTGCCCGACGGCACCGACGACGTCGCCCTCGCCACCGCCGCGGCAGCCGAAGGCGTCACCGTCTTCCCGGGCCGCCCCTGGTACGCCGCCGAACGCCCCGCCCCCCACCTGCGCCTCACCTTCGCCGCCGCCCCACCCGCCCACCACGACGAAGCCGTCACCCGCCTGGCCCGCGCCCTGAGGACAGGAAGGGCATCGTCGGCTCGCGTCAGCGAGACGAGCAGCATCGCCGCACATCGCTCCGCGTGGTAGACGGGCGCCTTGTCGACACGGCAGGCGCTCTGCCTGCGTCGATGCGCAAGTGCGGTAGCGGAGTGGCTAGAGCGCGAGCTTGAAGCCGTCGTGGCTGCGTTCGAAGCCGAGCGAGGCGTAGAAGCGGTGCGCCTCGGTGCGGCGCTTGTTGCTGGTCAGCTGCACCAGCGTGCAGCCGCGGTCGCGGGCGCGCGCGACCGCCCGGCCGATCAGGTCCCGGCCCAGGCCCGCACCGCGCCGGTCGGCCCGGATGCGCACCGCCTCCAGCAGCGCCCGCTCCTCACCCCGCCGGCCCAGCCCCGGGATGTACGTCGCCTGCACGCATCCCACGACCGTCCCGTCGTCCTCGACCAGCACCAGCATCTCGTTGCGCGGATCGGCGTCCACCGCCGCGAAGGCGCGTTCGTAGGTCGCGTCCACCACCATCGTCGCCGGATCGGCGACCCTGTCCTCATCGGCCAGCAGGGCGAGGATCGCGGGCAGGTCGGCGCGGACGGCGGTACGGAAGATCATGTCGCCGGTCCGGCAGAACTCACTTCGCCGCTTCCGGGTCGGTGACGTCGGCGAACGTGCCGTCGAGCCCGTGTACGGCACCGTCGGCGTCGACCGCGACGGCCAGCCCGTGCTCGCCCGCGCCGAGGGTTATCTCGCGTCCGCGCAGCCGCTCGTCAGCGATCACCGGCCACGGCTTGAGCGACCCGTACGGCGTGATCGTCCCGCGCTCGTACCCGGTGGCGGTCTTGGCCTCGCCCGCGTCCGGCATGGACAGCCGGGACACCCCGAGCAGCGCCCGCAGCTTCGGCCAGGAGATCACTCGGTCGCCGGGGACCAGCACGAACAGGAAGTCGTCGTCGCCGCGCCGGACCACGATCGTCTTCACCACGTCCGGGATCTCCACGCCGCGGGCGGCCGCCGCCTCGGCGAGGCTGCGCACCGGCCCGTGCCGGATCACGCGGTGGTCGAGTCCTGTGGAGGCGAGCGCGTCGAGCGCCGAACCGGTCATGCCCGCACCATATCCCGAGCGCAGTCGCCGTGACCCAGCTCATAGAACGACCGTTCTCCCTCCTCTTGAAACGCGCCCTCCGCCGGGCGTAGCGTCATACGTAGACAGAACGTTCTGTCTACTAGTAGAGGAGCTGACCGGCCATGACCGCCCCCGACACGATCGTGCTGATCCACGGCCTGTGGATGACCCCGCTGAGCTGGGAACACTGGATCGACCGCTACACCGAGGCGGGCTACCGGGTGCTCGCCCCGTCCTGGCCCGGCCTGGAGGGCGGCGTCGAGGCGCTGCGCCGGGACCCGTCGCCGCTGGCCGGACTGGGCGTCGGCGAGGTCGCCGACCACTACGAGCGCATCATCGGCGACCTGGGCACGCAGCCGATCATCATGGGCCACTCGTTCGGCGGCGCGCTGACGCAGATCCTGCTCGGCCGAGGCCTCGGCGCGGCCGGCGTGGCCATCAACTCCGGCCAGGTGCGCGGCGTGTACCGGCTGCCCTTCACGCAGCTCAAGGCGGCGTCGCCGGTGCTCGGCAACCCGGCCAACCGCAGCCGGGCCGTGCCGCTGTCGCCCGAGCAGTTCCATTACGCCTTCACCAACACGCTCACCGCCGAGCAGTCCCGGCAGGTGTACGACCGCTACCACGTCCCGGCCGCCGCGCGGGCCCTGTTCCAGGGCGCCTTCGCCAACTTCGACGCGAAGTCGCCGCTGGCGGTCGACGTGCGCCGTGTCGACCGCGCGCCGCTGCTGTTCGTCGCGGGCGGAGCCGACCACATCGTGCCCGCCTCGGTGAACCGCGCCAATCACCGCCTCTACCGGCACTCCGCCGCCATCACCGAATACCGCGAGTTCCCGGGTCGCAGCCACTACACCGTCGGGCAGGACGGCTGGCAGGAAGTGGCCGACCACGCCCTGGCCTGGGCCGTGCGCAACGCGCGCTGAGCGTGGTCCCTACCCTGGTCAGGTGACCGAGATGACGGTACGTCCTTCCGCGGCCCGCGAGCGCCTGCTCGCGGCCGCGGCACAGGTCTTCTACGCCGAGGGCATCCACGCGGTCGGCGTGGACCGGGTGATCGAGCAGGCGCAGGTCACCCGCGCCACCTTCTACCGCCACTTCCCCGGCAAGGACGACCTGGTCCGCGCGTACGTCGAGCACGCCGACGCGGCGATCCGCGCCCGCCTCGAAGCCGCCCTCGCGATCACCGGTGATCCGGTCGCACTGCTCGGGCTGCTCGTCGACGGCATCGGCGAGGACATCTGCGCCCCCGGTTTCCGGGGCTGCCCGTTCATCAACGCCGCCGCCGAGTTCCCCGACCCGGCCCACCCCGTGCACCAGGCGGTGGTCGCGCACCGCGCCTGGTTCCGGGCCGCGCTGGTCCAACTGCTGACCACCATGGCGTACGCGGACCCGCAGCTCGGCGCGGACACCCTGGTCATGCTGCGGGACGGGGCGATGGTCGCCGGTTACCTGGGCGCGCCCGCCGCGGCCCGGGACAACCTGCGTGCCGCCGTCGCCCGCCTGGTCGAGCCCGGCCCCGGTCGCGCCGCCCCGTGACGGCGCGGCCCGGGGCCGCCTCATGTCCTGCGGGACGGCCCGGCGCGCAGTCCGGGCCGTCCCGTGTCGCCGTGCCGGACGGTCACGTGGCGCGCAGTGCCGCCAGGTCGGTCCGTTCCCGCAGGGTCGCGCCCGCCGCGACGGCGAGCAGCGCCACCAGCGCCAGCCCGGCCACGCTGACCGCGGCGAACTCGGCTCCGTCGACGAACCACGCCACGGTGCCGGTCGGCGACCGCTGCACCATGTCCGAGCAGTCCAGCGGGTAGCAGCCGCTGACGGCGGAGACCTCGACGTCGCCGACCAGCACCCGGACCAGGCCCGCGCCCAGCAGGGCCGCCCCGGGCACGACCAGCGTGACGGGCAGCAGCGCCTGCCACAGCAGCGCCCGCACCAGCACCCCGCGGGTTACCCCGCCGGCGGTGAGCGCGGCGAACGCCCGGCGGCGTGCCGCGACCGTCTCCAGTAGCGCCAGCAGGACGCCCAGGGCGGCCACGGCCACGGCGAAGCCGACCCCGAGGCTCAGCATCCGCACGGCGCTGCCCTGGTAGTCCAGGTCGGTGCCGCCGGGCACCGGCCCGTGGTAGCTGAGCAGGTAGGCCCGCGCACCGGCGCGGTGGTTGTCGCGCAGCGCCAGCAGCGCCCCGGCGACCAGCGCGCACACCACCAGCACCCCCACGGTGCGGCTGCCGGTCCACGGGTCGGCCCGCAGCCGCCGGGCGGCCAGCAGCGCCGCCGGGCCGCGCGCGAACCGGTGCAGCAGCCGTCCGCTGCGCTCGCTGACCCAGGCCATGCCCAGCACCAGCCCGCCGGCGACGGCGGCCGCGCTGCCCAGGCCCAGCAGCAGGCCCGGCGCGAACAGCACGTCCGCAGTCCCGAGCAGGACGAAGGCGACCACGCCCGCGCCGGCCAGGGACAGCGGCCACAGGCGGGGCACCGCCGTACGCACCGCACGGGTCGTCACGGGCAGCGGCGAGCCGTGCAGGCCGCGAGTCAGCACCGTGGCGAGCAGCGCGGCCAGCACCGGCAGTCCGATCAGGATCACGGCAGTCGCCACCGGTCCCGGCCGCACGTCGGTGGCCAGCCACAACCGGCCCGCGGCGTCACGCCGGTGCAGCAGCACCCGGGCCAGCTCGAACAGCGCCAGCCCGGCCAGCCCGCCGAGCGCGGCGGCGGCCGCCGTCTCGGCCGCCACGATCACGGTGACCTGGCGCGGCGTGGCCCCCGCGAGCCGCAGCGCGGCCAGCCGCCGGTGCCTGGCGGGCGCGCCGATCCGGGTCGCCTGCGCTGCCAGCGCCAGCACGGGCAGGCAGGCCACGACGAGCGCGTACACGGTGAGCTCGCGCAGGTCGGGTTGGTCGACGACGATCGCCTGGTAGCGCCGCGGGGTGAAGCCGAGCGACAGCAGCGTCGCGGCAGCCAGCGCCAGCGCCGTCGCCAGGGCCGCGGTCAGCGCGGTCAGCGCCACCCGCAGCCGGTCGGTACGCGTGCCCGCCAGCGCCAGCCGCAGCACCAGCGACGGCCTCACGCGCCCACCGCCACGGCCACGCCCAGCCCGGTCGGGTCGAGCCGGCCGTCGAGCAGCACGATCTCCCGCTCGGCGTACGCGGCGATCGTCGCGTCGTGCGTCACCACCACCACGGCTGTGCCCTGCTCCCGGGCGACCCGGCCGAGCAGCTTCATCACCAGCTCCCCGGCCAGGGTGTCCAGCGCCCCGGTGGGCTCGTCGGCGAACAGCACCGCGGGCTGGGTCACCATGGCACGGGCCAGCGCGACCCGCTGCAGCTGCCCGCCGGACAGCTGCCCCGGGGTCTGCTCGGCGGCCTCCGCGACGCCGAGCCTGCCCAGCCAGGTCGCCGCCGCGGCCAGCGCCGCCCGGCGTGATCCGCCGCCGAGCATCAGCGGCAGCGCCACGTTCTCCGCCGAGGTGAGTTCGGAGATGAGGTGGCCGTGCTGCAGCAGCACGCCGAACCGGGTGCGGCGCAGCTCGCTGCGGTAGGCCTCGCTGGTGTCGTCGAGGCGGTCGCCGCGGAAGTGCACCTGGCCGCCGTCGGGGCGCAGGATGCCGGACAGGCAGTGCAGCAGGGTCGACTTGCCGCAGCCGCTGCGGCCGCGTACCGCGACGATCTCGCCTTCGTGCAGGTCGAGGTCGACGCCGCGCAGGGCGGGCTGGACCCCGTAGGACTTGGTCAGGTCACGGGCGCTCAGCAGTGGGCTCATGATTGCACCTCCCGGTGGAGGTCGGCGACGCGGTGCAGCGCGGTCTGCAGCCAGCGCAGGTCGGCGTCGAGGTGGGTGAGGGCGTAGTCGACGGCGATGAGGTCGCCGACGGTGAGGTCCTGTTCGGACTTGAGGCGGGTGAGCTCGCGCATCCGGCCCGTGTGGGCCTGCTGCTGCGCGCTCAGGTAGGTGGTGGCGCGGGCGGGGTCGGCGACCAGCAGAGCGACGACGACCTTGCTGAGCAGGGCGCTGGTGACGTACGGGGCAGGCGCCTCGACCTCGGCCAGCCAGGTTTCGAGCGTGGCGCGGCCGTCGCCGGTGATGGCGAAGGTGGTGCGCTCCGGCCCGCCCGCCTGGTCCTGCCCCGCCTGGGTGACGAGGCCGTCGCGTTCGAGCCGGCCCAAGGTGCTGTAGACCTGTCCGAACGCGAGCGGCTTGGCGCGGGGCAGCCGCTGGTCGTAAGCCTGTTTCAGCTCGTAACCGTGTTTCGGCCCCCGCGCCAGCAGCCCCAACAACACATAGGACGCTGACATGCCGGTAACTATTCACCGAGTGAATAGTGTGCGTCAAGAGGGCCGCCGAGCAGAATCGGCGGGCCTGTATCCGGCACGCCCGCCCACGGCGAGATCGCGGACGTGCGTGCCGGGTTCACCGACGAGCGCATTCCGGCGACCGGCGACCGCTGACGGAACGGGCAGCGGCGCTGGTGGACACCGCCGCCGCCCGAGTCCACGCAGGTCGCAAAGGTCGTCGTGGCAGGCCCGCGGCCCGGGTTCAGCTAGGCTGCGCTGCGTGTACACCGTGCGGCAGGCGGGCGTGGACGATCTTCCGGGGGTACGCGCGGTCGCGCGGCGCTTCGGCAACCTCGGCGGCTGGCCGCAGCGCCCCGACTACCTGGACCGCGAACTGGCCAACGGCCGCCTGCTGGCGGGATTCGCCGGTGACGACGTGACGGGCTTCGGGGCGACCTTCGTCCGCGGTGGCCTGCTCCACCTGGCGGACCTGTTCGTGCTGCCCGAACACCAGTCCTCGGGCCTGGGCCGGGCACTGCTGTCGGCGCTGCTGCCACGGGACGCGCCCCGGGTCACCTTCGCCTCGTCGGACCCGCGGGCGCTCGCGCTCTACGTCCGCCAGGGCATGCGTCCGGTGACCCCGCTGATGTACCTGCGCGGCCCGCTCGCCGCGCTGCCCGATCCTGGACTGCGGCCCGCCGACGCGTCCGTCGAGGAGATCGCCGACCTCGACGCGGACGCCTCCGGCGGCCGGCGCACGGCCGACCTCGCCTGGTATGCCGGACTGCCCGGGGTGAGCGCGCACCGGGTCGGCGACGGCTACGCGATGGTGCGGGAGACGGCGGGCGGGCTGCTCGTCGGGCCGGCCGGTGGGCGCACCACCCGGGCCTGCGCGGACGCGGTGCTGGCCGTGCTGGCCCGGTTTCGCTCGGCGGGAACCGCGAGACTCTGCGTGCTCGGCCCGAACCCGCTGCTGCCATTGCTGCTGGAGGCCCGGTTCACCATCGCCGACCTGGACCAGTTCCTGTCCAGCGGCGGCGACCCGGTGGCCCTGGACCGCTACCTGCCCCACCCCGACCTCGGCTAGCCGGGCCGCGCGGCTCCCGGTCCGGGCCGGTCCGGGACCCTTCTCCGGTGCCGGGCGAGGTGGCGATTCCACCCTCGGCAATGCTCAGAGATCAGGCAGGCGGTCCACCGTCCACTTGACACCGGCGCATCGTGTTGGGGAGCGTTGCAGCAGGTCCTGGGGAGGAAATCATGCTGTTCCTGCTGTTCGGCACCGGGCTCACCGTCTGGGGCCTGTCGACCGACAACGGCACGCTGACCACGATCGGCTGGATCGCCTGGGGCGTCGGCATCATCGTGATCTGGATGCGCTCGGCCGGCCGGTTCGGCCTGCGCGCGATCATGACCCGGCGCATGCTGCGGGACATGGACCTCATGCGGGCCGCCGCGGAGAAGGGCGACCCGGTCGCGATGCGGGCCCTGGGCAGCATGCTCAAGGTGACCGGCGACTGGGACGGCGCCGAGCACTGGCTGAGCCGCTCCGCCTGGGCCGGCGACCGGGAGGCGATGTTCGACATGGGCCGCCTCGCCGACCAGCGCAACGGGCTCGAAGCCGCCGAGCAGTGGTTCCGCATGGCCTCCGAGGCGGGCCACCCGGTCGCCCGCATGATGTTCGTCGAAGGCGGCCTCTTCAACCGCGACGGCACCTCCTGACCGGAGGGCCCTTCACCGACGGCGCTGCAGGTTCGGGGAAGTGCCGCCATGCCGCTCGTCATGCCTGCAGTTCCCCCGAAACTGCGGCTCGGCGACCGGGGTCGGGTCAGACGTCCAGGTTGGAGTTGCGGACGGCTTTGGCGGCGTCGGAGCAGAGGTAGGCGATCGTGTCGGCGATGTCCGCCGGGGCGGTCCAGCCCTTGCGGTCGGAGTCGGGCATGTCGGCGCGGTTGGCCGGGGTGTCGATGACGCCGGGGGAGATCGTGTTCACGCGGACGCCGTCCTTGGCGTACTCGGCGTGCAGCGCGCCTGCCAGGCCCAGCACCGCGGTCTTCGCGGTCAGGTAACCGGCCGCGCCGCTGAACGGCTTGCGCACGGCCTGGCTCGACACCAGCACCACCGCGCCGCCGCCCGCCACCACCAGGTGCGGCAGCGTCGCCTGGCTGACCAGGTACGCCGGGCGCAGGTTCAGCCGCAGTTGCTGCTCGAACTCCTCGACGGGCGTCTCGTGCACCCGCCCGCCCATCGCGAACCCGCCTACGAGGTTCACCACGGCCCGCAGCGGCCGGTCGGGGTCGGCGGCGGCCTGCGCCGCGCACGCGCCGACCGCGGCCGCGTCGGTCAGATCCGCCTGCACCAGGACCAGCCCCTTGGCGCCCGCGGGCAGCCGGGACAGCTCGCTCTCCGACCACCACGGCACCACCACCCGCCAGCCCCGGTCCAGCAGCGTCGTCGTGACCGCCGCGCCCAGGCCGCCCGTGCCTCCGGTGACCAGTGCCGTGCCGCCCATAATCGCCCTCTCGCCGTCCGCCGCGCCCCAGGCGCGCGCCGCGCTCCAGGTTAGATCACGCCAGACGAAGGAAGGGCGCCTTCTTGTCGATATTCGTAGCGCAAGGGCGCCTTCCCCACCTGTGGTCAGGAAGTGGCGGTCAGGTGGCTGACGACGCGGTGGGTGAGGGCGTCGAGGGCGGCGATCTCCTCGTCGGTGAGCAGGTCGATCATGTGGCGCCGTACGGAGTCGACGTGGTGCGGGGCCGCGTCCTCGATGGCCCGGAGGCCGGCCTCGGTGAGCACGATCAGCGAGCCGCGGGCGTCGCCGGCGCACTCCTCCCGGTCGACCAGCCCGCGCTGCTGCATGCGGGTGAGGTGATGGGACAGCCGGCTCTTGGACCACAGCATGGTCGTGGCCAGCTCGGTGAGCCGCAGCCGGTGCGGTGAGGCCTCCGACAGGTTGGACAGCACGTCGTAGTCGGCGTCGGACAGCCCGCTGTCGGCGGCCAGGTCACGGGTGATCTGCAGGTCGAGCAGGGCGCGCATGCGCCGGTAGCCGCGCCAGGCGCGGGCCTGCTTCTCGTCGAGCCAGCGGGGTTCGGTCACCAGGTCACCATACCCGCTTGTTGACACGTCACCAACGCTGTGGCTAGGTTGGTGACACGTCAACAAGCACCCGCTAGGAGCCCGACATGCCCCGCCTCAACGTCGTCGTCGCCTCGACCCGCCCCGGCCGTATCGGCCACGTCATCGGCGACTGGTTCGCCGGCGCCGCCGCCGCCCACGGCGGGTTCGACGTGCACGTGGTCGACCTCGCCGAACTGAACCTGCCGTTCCACGACGAGCCCGGCCAGCCCGTCGACGGCGGGCCGTACGCCCACGAGCACACCCGGCGCTGGAGCGAGACCACCGACGCCGCCGACGCGTTCGTGTTCGTGATGCCGGAGTACAACCGCGGCTACAGCGCGCCCTTGAAGAACGCCCTCGACTACCTCTACCGCGAGTGGCACCACAAACCCGCCGGCTTCGTCAGCTACGGCATGTCCTCGGCCGGCGTACGGGCGGTCGAGCAGCTCAAGCCGGTGCTCGGCGCGCTGCGCATGGTGCCGCTGGCCGAGTCGGTCAACATCCACCTCCGCCAGGCCGTCGACGCCGACGGCACACTCGTGCCGACTACGGCCATGTCGGCCGCCGCCCGGGGCATGCTTGACGAGTTGCGGCTGATGGCCGACCTGATGGCGGCCGCCCGGGTGGAGGTGCCGGCATGAGTGAGCAGGACCGGTTGTGGCAGGTCATCGGGCGTACCGGGCGGGGCGTCCTGGCCACGGTCAAGCGCGACGGGCGGCCCCAGCTGTCCAACGTCGATTACCTGGCCGGCGACGGGGTGATCCGCTTCTCCAGCACGGCCGACCGCGCCAAGGTGCGCAACCTGCGCCGCGACCCCAGAGCCAGCTTCTACGTGACCACCCCCGGCGGCGGGACGTACGCCGTGGCCGAGGGCGTCGCCGAGCTGTCCGCCACCGCGGCCGACCCGCACGACGAGGCCGTCGAGGAGCTGGTGCGGCTCTACCGGGACATCCGCGGCGAGCACCCGGACTGGGACGAGTACCGCGCCGCCATGGTCGCCGACGCCCGCCTCACCGTCCGCATCCACGTCACCCGCCTCTATGGCTGGCTCGGCTGACTCCCCCCACCCCGGCCCCACCGTCGACCATAGACGTTGGCCTATTACATCGAGAATTTTGAGATCAAACTCGATGTAATAGGCCAACGTCTATGAAAATCGGGACGGGTGGCGTCCCGGGACGGCGGCGGATCGGCGGGCGGGGCCGGGCGGGGCGTGCGAGGCTGGGGGTATGGACGAGAAGCAGATCTTCGAGCGGATCGACTCCCTGGTCGCCGAGGAGCACGACCTGCGGACCAGGCGCGTGCAGGGCGCGATCGACCCCGAGACCGAGTCCGCCCGGCTCCAGTCGCTGGAGGAGACCCTCGACCAGTGCTGGGACCTGCTGCGCCGCCGCCGCGCGCTCAAGGACGCGGGGGAGAACCCCGACGACGCGAAGCCCGGCGACGTCAAGCAGGTCGAGGGCTACCTGCAGTAGAGACGAAGTAAGGGTGGGCGCGGGGGACCTCCGCGCCCACCCTTGGCCGTGCCCGGCCGCCGCGTACGATGCCCGCGACGGCCCGCACGGCTCAGGCGACGGCCACCGGCTCCCCTTCGGAGGCGGTGTCGCGCCGGGGCGAGTCCTCGTCGACGAAGTAGTCGTCTTGTTCGGTCGCGTCGGGCCCGTCGGTGACCTTCCCGGCCCGCAGCACCAGCGTCGCGAGCACCGCGATGACCAGGTTGACCAGCACCGCCACGAAGCCGACGTAGATCGTCGCCTTGGTGTCGAAGCCGAGCTTCTCCAGCGGGAACGCCGAGCCGGCGAAGTGCATCCGCCCGGTCGCCGGGTTGGCGATCTGGTAGAGCATCCACATGCCCAGGCCCATGCCGGCCGCCCAGCCCGCGATCAGCGCGCCCTTGTGGAACCAACGGGTGAACAGGCCCAGCGCCACCGAGGGCAGCGTCTGCAGGATGATCACACCGCCGATGAGCTGCAGGTCGATGGAGAACTGCGGGTCGAGCAGCACGATGCACAGCAGCGCGCCGACCTTGACCACCAGCGAGGCGACCTTGCTGACCTTGGCCTCCTGGGCGGGGCTGGCCTCGCGGTTGAGGTACTCCTTGTAGATGTTGCGGGTGAACAGGTTGGCCGCGGCGATCGACATGATCGCGGCGGGGACCAGCGCGCCGATGCCGATCGCGGCGAATGCGACGCCCGCGAACCAGTCCGGGAACTGCTTGTCGAACAGCACCGGCACGATGGTGTTGGTGTCCACCGAGCCGGCCTTCGCCCCGGGCAGCGGCTTGACGCCGGCGGCGATCGCGGCGAAGCCGAGCATCGCGAGCAGGCCCAGCAGCAGCGAGTACGCGGGCAGCGCGGACATGTTCCGCTTGATCACGTCGCGGTTGCGGGAGGCGAGCACGCCGGTGACCGAGTGCGGGTAGAGGAACAGCGCCAGCGCCGAGCCGAACGCCAGCGTGATGTACTGCAGCTGGTTGTTGGCGTTGAGCAGCAGCCCGTCACCGGGCGCGGGGCTGGCGTCGAACTTGGCCTGCGCCGCGCCGAAGATCGCGCCCCAGCCGCCGAGCTGCGAGGGCAGCCAGAACACCGCGACCAGGATGACGATGTAGATCAGCGTGTCCTTGACGAACGCGATCAGCGCGGGCGCGCGCAGCCCGGACTGGTACGTGTACGCGGCGAGGATGGCGAACGCGATGATGATCGGAGCGTGCCTGGCCAGGGTGGACTCGCCGGTGACGCCCATCGTCTTGAGCACGGCCTCGATGCCGACGAGCTGCAGCGCGATGTAGGGCATCGTGGCGACGATGCCGGTGATCGCGACGAGCAGCGCCAGCGTCGGCGAGCCGAAGCGCACGCGGACGAAGTCGGCCGGGGTGACCAGGCCGTGCCGGTGCGACACCGACCACAGACGCACCAGGACCAGGAAGAACAGCGGGTAGATGATGATGGTGTACGGCACCGCGAAGAAGCCCATCGCCCCGGCGCCGAAGACCAGCGCAGGCACGGCGACGAAGGTGTACGCGGTGTAGAGGTCGCCGCCGACGAGGAACCAGGTGATCCACGAGCCGAAGTTGCGCCCGCCCAGGCCCCACTCGTCGAGGTGCTCCATGTTGTCCGGCCGCCGCCACTTGGCGGCCACGAAACCCAGCGCGCTGACGCCGACGAACAGCACCGCGAAGACGATGATCTCGGTGAGATGGTCACGCCACATGGTCAGCCCTCCCCGTTGCTGCGGCTGGCAGGGATCCGGGGAACACTGCTGCGGCGCTTGGTCGTCCGGTAGACCAGCGTCGTGGTGGAGACGCCGATCAGGATGTAGGCCAGCTGCTGCCAGTAGAAACGCGGGAAGCCCAGCAGGTCGGGACTGGACGAGTTGTAGAAGACGGTGATCAGCGGCAGCACGATCGGGATGATCAGCAGCCAGTTCCAGGGACTGTGATCGCGGTCGCCGGGTCGCCGGTCGGGTGCGGGTTCACCCATGGCACGTGCCTCCTCGCACGAAGGGACGGATCAACGGTGCGAGGGAGGATACGCAGCTCGGGCCGTCAGACTTGCCGTTCGTCGTCCCGACACGCGCCGAACGGCGGGTACCGTGCGCCGAACGGTTGACATCGTACGGCCGAAGGTCCCGGCGGATCTGGATCACACTCTGGTTCCCTGCGTGGGTTAAGCCACTGCACGTTTGGGTAGGGTCCTCCAATGCCCGCTGTGCCACCACGTGTCCTCGCTGACCGGTACCGGTTGCTCGAATCTCTCGGCCAGGGCGGGATGGGCATGGTCTGGCTGGCCCGCGACGAGACCCTGCACCGCGACGTGGCCGTCAAGGAGGTCGTGCCCCCGGCCGGGCTCACCGAGGAAGAACGCGCCGAGATGAACGCGCGCTCGCTGCGCGAGGCCCGCGCCATCGCCCGGCTCAGCCACCCCAACGTGGTACGCATCTTCGACGTCGTCACCGTCGACGGTCGGCCGTGGATCGTCATGGAGTACCTGTCCGGCAAGTCCCTGGCTGCCTTGATGACCGAGCAGGGGCGGCTCGCCCCGGCCAAGGTCGCCGACATCGGGCTGGGCGTGCTGGCCGCGCTGCGCGCCGCGCACGGCGCCGGGATGCTGCACCGCGACGTCAAGCCGGGCAACGTCATGCTCGGCGAGGACGGCCGCGTCGTGCTCACCGACTTCGGCCTGGCCACCCTGCCCGGCGACCCCGCCGTGACGCGCACCGGCCTGATCCTCGGCTCGCCGTCCTACATCTCCCCGGAGCGTGTCGAAGGCGGCGAGGTCGGGCCCGCCGCCGACCTGTGGTCGCTGGGCGCGACGCTCTACGCCGCCGTCGAGGGCCAGTCGCCGTACGCCCGCCCCAACGCGATGGCCACCCTCGCCGCGCTGGCCACCGAGGAGCCGGCCCCGCCGCGCCTGGCCGGGCCGCTCAAGCCGGTGCTGGTGGGACTGCTGCGCAAGGACCCGCGCCAGCGCATGGGCGCGGCCGAGGCCGAGCAACTGCTGCTGCGGGTGGCCGTCGGCCGCCGCGGCGGCACGGGCTTCCTCGGCGGCGTACGCCCAGGTCTGGTCCCCGGCCAGCGACGGACCACGCCACCGGCGCTTCCCGCACGGGCCGCCGCCGCACAGGCCGAGCCAGCAGCCGAACGTCCGGCCCGGACGCTGCCCGACGCGCAACGGCCCGCCGAGCCGAAGCGGTCAGCCGAGCCGAAGAAGCCCGCCGGTGACGTTGCGGGGGCGTTCACGCCGGGGCGTGCCAGCGCACCGGCGGCGGCCGCCGCGGTGTCCGAAGTCGCGGCTGCGAAGCCGAAGGGCGCAGCCGCGCCCGCGCAGCGGTCCGGGACCGGCACGACGGACCGGGCCGTGGGCGCCGCCGCCGTGCCGTCCGAGGCATCCGGTGCGCTCGTGGCGCGATCCCGCAAGGGACGCACGATGGCCCTGGTCGCGATGGCGGCGGTCGTGGTGGCCGTGCTCGCGGTGGTGATCGTGCCGCGCCTGGGCGGCAAGCCGCGCGGCAACGTCAACGCCGGTGGTGCGAGCCCTTCGGCGGCCGTGAGCCCTTCGGCCGCGCCCTCGCCCAGCGTGCTGCCCTCGGCGTCACCGGCCGGCCTGGTGCTGCCGGACGGCTGGCGCCTCTACCGCGACCGCACCGGCTTCGCGGTCGCCGTGCCGCGCACCTGGAAGATCACCCGTGACGGCACCATCGTGCGGTTCAAGGAGCCCAACGGCGGACGGCTGCTGCTCATCGACCAGTCCGACAGCCCGAAGAAGGACCCGGTCGCCGACTGGAAGCGCCAGGAGGCCCGCCGCGTCGCCGCGGGCGACTGGAACGACTACCGCAAGGTGCACATCGTCAGCGTCGACTACTTCATCGCCTGCGCGGACTGGGAGTTCACCTATCAGGGCAGCTCAGGGCGGATACATGTGATCAACCGCGGCTTCGTGACCGGGCCGAAGCAGGCGCACGCCATCTACTGGTCCACGCCGGAGTCGCAGTGGAAGGACAACCTCGACGAGTTCGCCCTGATCACGGCGAGCTTCCAGCCCAACCCGGTGTAGGAACCGGGTTGCCGGGTGATCGGCAGGATGGCCATACTCCGCGGGTGACTGATGCCTACACGTCCGCGTTACTGCTGGTGGGGGACAAGGACGAGGAACTGTCCGCGCTCCTGGACCGGGAGCTGACCGCGTTCAACAACGCTGCGGTCGGCGAACACGAGGAGCGGTCGCTGTCGGTGCGCGTCACCGGCGGGGACGGCGCGGTGATCGCCGGGCTGACCGGCTGGACCTGGGGCGCTTCCGCCGGGATCTCCATGGTGTGGGTGCACGCCGACCACCGCCGCGGCGGCTGGGGAGGCCGGCTGCTGGCCGCCGCCGAGGACGAGGCGCGTGCCCGGGGCTGCGACCGGATCAGCGTCTCGTCGTTCTCGTTCCAGGCGCCCGAGTTCTACCGCCGCCACGGGTACGTCGCCACCGGCCGCACCGAGGGTTACCCGGGGGACGCGTCGGACGTGCACTTCTTCAAGCGCCTCGACGGGCCGACCGTCGCACCGCGGCTGCGGCTGGTCGCGGTCGTCGATTATCCGGCGGGGCACGAGGAGACCGTGCAGAGGTACGAGGACGACGTGCTGGCGCTGCTGCCCCGCCACGGCGGGCTACTGGAGCAGCGGCTGCGCGGCCTGGAGGCCGAGGTCCACGTCATCTCGTTCGACTCGCGCGGGGGCCTCGACAGCTACCTGGCCGACCCGGGCCGGGCGAAGCTGCGCGCCGGGATCGGCGACCTCGCCCCGAACGCCCGCGTCCTGACGGTCACCGAGATTTGATCGGGCGGGCTCGGGCGGGAGAGGCCCCGGGGTGCGAGTCCGGGGCCTCCCCCTCAACCGTCCTGGGAGATAGGACGGGAGTATCGGTTGTCGCACGCGTCAGGCGCACATCCGGCGGTACGCGAGGCGCAGTAGCCCACCCAGCGTCCGGCGTGCAGACTCGGCTACGGCCGGTATGGCGACAGGCGTGATCACGGGCAGCAGGACCGTCTCGTCGAGCAGGGCCAGTCTGCTCTGGTAGTGCTCGGCGACGGCCGACAGCGACTCCCGCTGCGGACACGGCCACGGCCTGCCGCACGCACACCCGCCCGGAGACGGCCCGTGCCCGGCCAACAAGCTCGTCGCCGTGTCGACCTGGACCCGGGCGTACGTGATGAACTGGTCGCGGTCCAGGACGCGACCGCCCCGTGCCCTGTGGCGTGACGTCGCTCGGCGTGACACGCTCACCTCCTCGCCGCCGGTGACTGACATCTACCTAGTCAACCTAGGCAGATGCGCTGGTGGCGGTGGAGACGTGGCGTCCTACTTGGACAATGAGGCGAGAGGGGACGTAGGACGTGGGGTCCTACGTCCCGCCGTCAGCTCTGGTCAGCTCGTCGGGACGCCCACGCGGGCGGCGAGGGACACCAGTCCCGGAAGGCGCTGTCGAGAGCGTCGGGGCAGGAGCTCCGTGACGATCGTCCGGGCGATCGTCTGGTGGGCGAGCATCTCCGGGGCCAGCTTCTCGGCGCGTAGCAGCGTGTGCACCGACTCGGCCGAGTGGAACTCGGCCATCTGCGCCCAGGCGACGGTGAGCAGGTGCCGCGAGCGCATCGCCGGGGAGATCGAGTCGAATGCCGGAACCTGTGTCTCCAGGCGCAGAGCCTCCCGGTAGCGACCGTCGGCCACGGCGACCGTCACCGCGGTCATGCTGGCCAGTGTGGTGCCGAAGCCGAGTCCGGCCAGCGGCGCGGTGCCCTCTTTGTCGCTGACACGGGCACGCCACTGCCGCGACGGCCGCTCAGCTTCGACCCGGGCGGCAGCACCCGCCAGCTGCGGCAGCAGCTCACGGGCTTCGGCCTGGCGTCCACCGCGTGACAGCGCGACACAGCCGTAACGGAGGTTCTCGCCCCAGATGGCGACCTGGTCGACATTGGCTGTGCCCATCCGTGGCTCGACCGCGCGTGCCGTAATCATGGCAAGGTTTTCAGCCTCTACTGTCAGTCCTTGCCGGGACAACAGCCATACCCTGCTCGCGGACAGACCAGCGGCCACCAGCGGATTGTCACTCTCCTGAGCCGCGGTCAGCGCCTGGTGCATGGCCAGGGCGGCCAGGTCGTCGTGGGCCAGGTGTGCCAATAGGCAAGCGGCCAGGTGGAGGAAGTCCGCCAGCACCTCCTGTGCCCGGACGGTGTCCGCGCCGGAGCGTGCCGCGCGTACGCCGGCCCGCGCCGAGGTGATCCCGTCAGGCAGCGCCCGCGCCAGCGGTGCATAGCGTCCGGACCAGTACAGCCGCCAGTCCTCACCCAGTTCCACGCGTAGCGCCTCGGAAACCGGCGGCTCCGTCTCTGCGGGGATGACGTCGAGTACGGCCCTGCGCAGACGGTAGATCTCACCGTCCTCGGCACCGACCACCAGACCCTTGGGTTTGCCGATGAGGTCGGACACGTCCTGGTCGAGAACTGCGGCGATGCGGATCAGGGTGTCCATCCGCGCGCTGTGGCGCTGTCCCTGCTCCAGCTTGCGGATCACGTCAACGGATACGCCCGCTTGGGAGGCCAGGTCAACCTGTGGGATGCCGCGTCGCCGCCGCGCGGCCCTGATGCGTTGGCCCAGCTGATGTTCGGACATCTCAGCTCCGGTCTCGGTGGGTTCCGGCTTGCCTCGGGTCAACTATCCCAGCGCGCCTCAGATCGACTCAACTCGTTCGGTGTTGTCATGCGGCCTGTGGGCGGTCGCGGGCAGCCTTGTCGGCCGCATGACGGTCGAGGCGGCGTCGAGCCTTGGCACGATCATCATCCGTAATCGCCATATCGCCCGTGTAACCGAACTGCTCCAGCTCCGTACGAACCAGGTCACGCTTGGCCGATCCGTCGGGCTGCTCCGAGGAAGTCTTCATACGCGAAGATAGATTTCTTTTGATCGGAGTTCCGTCGGTGCCTCGTGTCGCCATGTCGTACCCGGCGAGCATCATGCGGTCACGGTCTGCGTGGGGAGACGTCATGGATGTTCATCTGGCGAGCAAGCGGCGTGCCGCTGCGTCGATCGAGGCGGCGTACCCGGGGGCGGTCGTGGTCGATGTGACCTCGCGCGGTCCGCAGCCGTGGGTGCGGTTGAGCCCGTTCTACCCGCACGGCGACATCCCGGTGCCGTTCACGCCCGGTGTGACCAGCAAGTCCGTGGAGGGCGTCTGGCAGGCGCTGAAGGTGTTCATGCACGCCGACGTCGACCCGGCCAAGCTGGCCGTGACCGCGATGCGCGGCATCAAGCGCGCCGCGACCTCGTACGGACCGCCGCTGGGTCACCGCCGCGGTCTGCACGGGACGGTCCTGCTCGGCTACGAGCAAGCCCGCCGCGAGATCTACCTCCCGATCTACCGCCATGTGCTGGAAGGCCCGGCCGCCGCCGAGGTTGCTCGGCTGCGCGAGCTGGCCGAGCGCGGCCCGGTGGTGCTGCTGGACTACACGCTCAACGGGGACCCGTCCGACCTGCGCACCCCGCTGTCGCACGCCGCGCTTCTACGCCGCCACCTGCTCGCCGACTGGCCGTCGGAATGCCAGGCGGAGCCGACAGCCGCGACGGCTTAGCGCCTAGCTCTCGAACGTTAGGTAGTCACACGGTCGCTATAAGTAACCATCTCGGGCATCCCTAGTTGATCGGACAGGAGCAGCAGGTCCCCGGTCCGGGGCTCGAGGAGGTACGCATGCGTCAGTGGGTCCGCAGGGCGGCGTCGGCCGCCGTGGTCAGCCTGTCGGCGGGGGTAGCGGGACTGTTCCTGCCCGTGCCCGCGCTGGCGGTCTCGCCCGACATCGTGATCAGCCAGGTGTACGGCGGAGGCGGCAACTTCGGCGCGACGTACACCAACGACTTCGTCGAGCTGTACAACCGCGGCACCGCCGTGGTCGACGTGACCGGCTGGTCCGTCCAGTACGCCAGTGCGGCCGGCAGCACCTGGCAGATCACGCCGCTGACCGGGCTGATCCAGCCCGGCACGCACTACCTCGTCCAGGAGGCACAGGGTGCCGGGGGCACGACGCCGCTGCCCGCCCCCAACGCCTCCGACACCATCGCGATGAGCGCCACCAGCGGCAAGGTCGCCCTGGTCACCAACCAGACCCCGCTCACCTGCTCGACCGGCTGCGATTCCGCCGCCGGAGTGCGCGACTTCGTCGGCTACGGCACGGCGACCTCGTTCGAGGCCGCGCCCGCGCCGACGCTGACCAACGTCACGGCCGCGCTGCGCGATGACGCCGGGGACGTCGACACCGACAACAACAGCACGGACTTCTCCGTCGGCCTGCCCAACCCGCGCAACAACGTGACGCCGCCTGAGTCGGCGGACCTCGCGGTGACCAAGAACGACGCACCCGACCCGGTCACGGCCGGGCAGAACATCACCTACACCGTCAAGGTGACCAACAACGGTCCCGACGAGGCGCAGAACGTGACGCTGAGCGACACCCTGCCCTCCGGGACGACGTTCGTGTCGGCTATCAGCCCTGCTGGCTGGATGGTCACCACGCCGGCCGTGGGCAGTGGCGGAACGGTGACCGCGACCAGGCCGACGCTGGCCGTCGGCGACGCCACGTTCACCGTCACCGTGAACGTCGGCACCGGCGTGACCGGCTCGATCGCCAACACCGCCACCGTCAGCGGCACGTCGACCGACCCCAACGGCGCCAACGACAGCGCCACGGCGACGACCGCGGTGCAGCAGCCGTCGGCGGACCTCTCCATCACGAAGATCGACGCGCCGGACCCGGTGACCGCAGGGTCGACGCTGACCTACACCATCGCGGTGCGCAACAGCGGTCCGAGCGCCGCGCAGGCGGTGGTGATGCGCGACGCGATCCCGGCCGGCACCACCTTCGTGTCGTTCACCGCGTCCCCGGGCTGGATGATCACCACTCCGTCGGTGGGCGGCACCGGTGAGGTGACCGCCACCAAGGCGACCGTGGCCGCCAACGAGACGGCCAGCTTCACCCTGGTCGTGAGCGTCGGTGCGGCCACCACCGGCACCATCTCCAACAGCAGCGGCGTCACCAGCAACACGGCGGACCCGAACAGCACGAACAACGCCGACACCGAGCTGACCAGCGTCGGCTCGGCCGTCCCGGTGTGCACCATCACCGGCACCGCGCGGACCGACATCCTCAACGGCACCCTCGGCCACGACGTCATCTGCGGCCTCGGCGGCAACGACATCATCAACGGCAAGGGCGGCAACGACATCATCTACGGCGGCCCCGGCAGCGACCTGCTCAGCGGCGGGTCCGGCGACGACATGGTGTACGGCGAGGCGGGCAACGACCTCATCAAGATCGATGACAAGGTGTCCGGCAACGACAGCGCCGACGGCGGGCCGGGCTTCGACCTGTGCAGCTCCGACCCGCTCGACGCGGTCCTGAGCTGCCCCTGATCCCGGGTGTTCGACCGGAGCCCCAGCCGTGTTCGCGCGGGTGGGGCTCCGCCATGTTCGCCATCAGGCGACCTGCCGGGAGCCGAGTCACCACCGCACGGCCGCCGGGGAGAAGGCGACCAGTCGAGCAGCCGCCTCACAGCAGCGGCAGGTCCGGCAGCAGCGACGGCAGGATCGGCAGCAACGAGGGCAGCAGCGGTGGCAGGCCCGGCAGGATGCCACCGGCACCGGGGGTCGGGCTCGGTCCGGTCGTCGCGGGGCTGGGCGCGGTCGTGCCGCCCGCGGGTCGTGGCGAGCTGACGGGCGTGGGGGGCGCAGCCGGGGTCGACGGTGCGGCGACCGCGGCGAAGGCGGTCAGCAGGCGCATCAGCTCGGCCCGGAGCCGCTCGTGGTCCGACTTCTCGCGCACCTCGCCGAGCCGGTCCCAGGCTTGGCGGAGGAACTGCTCGGCGTCGCCGCGCCGCTGCTCCCGCAGCGCGCGGTCGGCCTGTGCGAGCAGTTGCTCGACGTCCTGCGCGGCGACCCGGGATTCGGCGCGTTCGGCGAAGACGAGCTGCGTGACCGGCCACAGGGGCGTGCCGGGCTGCCCGGCCCCGGCTCCGACGAACCCGCCCCCGAGGACGCCGACCAGCAGCGCCGCCGCGAGCATCAGGCGTCCGGGCCGCAGCCGACCGCCCCGCACCGGCCGGGGCGAGCCGTCGCGGCGGCTCGGCGGCCGCGACGATCCCGCCGCGCCCCGCGGCACCGCGGTGGCCGGGCGCAGCACGGTGGCTTCCTGCTCGGACTCGGTGCCGAACAGGTCGTCGATATCGATCGGGCCGGCCAGGGCAGCATGCTCGGCTTCATCGAGGTCGAGGGTGGGCGCGAAGGGCGGCTCGGTGAGGTCGTCCCGCCAGGCGGCCAGCAACCCGGCGAGCGCGTCGTCGGAGTGGGCGGCCCCGCCCAGGCCGAGGCCGTCCAGCAGGGCGTCGTCGCGGTCGAGCGTGCTCATGCGGCCCTCCTGTCCAGGGCCGACTGCTGGGTGATGTCCTCGCGCAGGTCGTCGGCGAGGGCGCGCAGCCGGGCCAGGGCCCGGGACTGGGCGACGCGGACGGCTCCGGCCGACATGTTCAGGGAGATGCCGACCTCGTCGGCGGTGAGGCCGACCGCGACCCGCAACACGATGATCTCCCGCTGCGGGTCGGGGAGCAGGTTGAGCAGGCGGGCGAGGCGGCGTGCCTGGTCGTTGTCCAGGGCCTGCTGCTCGGGGCCCGGGGTGTCGTCGGGCTGGTCGAGCGGGTCGGCTCCGGAACGCTGCGACGGCACGGCGGCGGACAGGTGCCGCATCGCGGCGCGCTGCGCGTCGGCGACCTTGCGGGCGGAGATGCCGTACACGAATGCGGAGAACGGCACGCCCTGCTGGCGGTAGCGGGGAAGTGCCTGCAGCAGCGCGACGCAGACGTCCTGGGCCACGTCGTCGGCGGTGGTGTACGCGCCGCCGATCGGGCCGAGCCGGGCGCGGCAGTAGCGGATCACGCCGGGTCGCACGTCGGCCAGCAGGGTGGCGGTGGCGTCGGCCTCGCCGCGGGTGGCGCGTGCCACGAGTTCGGTCTCCGACCAGGTCAAGGCGACGACACCTCCTCGCGGCTCCCCGATCGTCGCATGTGAGTACGCACCATATCGGCCCCTCGACCGGCGCATAAACCCGTGCCCGGCGATCGCGCGGAATTCCCGTGTAACACCGAGCCCTCCTGCCGCGATATGTGAGGGCGGACCGTGTACGACACGGTCGGCTACCCAGCTCCACTCAGGCCCGCGGGGTGGTGCCCCTCCGTCCCCTGCGCTCTCGGGCGCGGGGCGGCGCCCGCGGGCACGGGCGCCGGCGTGTCCCCATCGCGCCGGCGCCCGGCTCCACCGGCCGGGTGCTCCGTCCGCGACGCCCGCGGCGGGTGGCCGGTCGCCGAGCTGCAGCTCGTGGCAGAGAGACGGGTGAGCGTGCCGATGGCGGTGACCGATGTGCATGTCGACGACGCCGGTGACGACGAGTCGCGCGACGACGGCAGGTCGGCGTGCCGACCGTTGGTGCTCGCGCTGTACCTGACGATCGCGATCGTGCTGGTCGTCGGGTGCTGTCTCTGGTCCGACCGGGCGGTCGCACGCGAGTGCGCGGCCGTGGTCGGGGCGGCCGTCACCGCGCTGTCGTCCTGACGCGGGCGTGGCCGCCGAGCAGCCCGCCACTGCGACCCGGCCGGCAAGATCGTCCGGTGGAAGCGGCCCCGGCGGGCGCGGCGTCCATCCAGGATGGGACTGTGGGTGGGGCGCTGGCAGGGGTGATGCCGTACGCGCTGGGGGTGGCGGCGAGTCCGTTGCCGATCATCGCGGTGATCCTCGTGCTGTTCTCCGACCGGGCCCGGATTGCCGGTCCTGCGTTCCTGGCCGGGGCGCTGGCCGGGGTGATCGCGGTAAGCGCCGCCGTCTACCTCCTCAGCGGCTACGGCTACCTCGACGGTGATCACCAGGGCGGCACCGTCTCGCAGGTCGTGCGCATCGGCCTCGGGCTGGTCCTGCTGTTCGCCGGGTACCTGCACCTCGCCCGGCACCGGCGGGCCAAAGGGCAGCACGCCATGCCGAAGTGGATGGCGAGCGCCGACCGCTGGTCACCGGTGAAGGCGGCGATCCTGGCGCTGCTGATGTACGGCGTCGACCCGAAGAACCTCGCCCTGTGCGCGGGCGCGGCCAAGGGTCTCGCCGCGTCCTCGACGGTCGTGGCCATGGTGGCGCTGAGCCTGTTCGCGGTGGTGGCCTGCCTGCCGGTGGCGGTGCCGGTGATCCTCTACCTGGTCGGCGGCGACCGGGCCGCCCGGCACCTGGACCGGCTCAAGACCTGGCTGTCCAAGCACCACCTGCTGGTGATGGCGGGGCTGCTGGTGGTCTTCGGCGTCCTGCTGATCAGCCACGGCGTGCGCGGTCTGCTCGGCCACTGACCGGGCGGCCCGCCCGGCATCATGGCCGACGGCGGCAGGCGGTCAGGCGAAGGCGGCCACCCGGGCGGCCAGGGCGCGGTGGCGGTCGTGCCGGAAGCCCGGCCGGAAGCCCTCGGTCCACGGCTTGCGTGGGCCTGCGAAGTGCATGATGCGGGTGTCCGGGTCGGCCGGGGCGGGCTGCTCCTCCAGCAGGAAGCTGCGCATGTTGTTCCAGCGGTGCGGCAGCCGCAGCCAGCGCCCGTACACGATGAGGTTGAGCGCGTCCTGGTCCGGAAAGCGCAACCGGCCGGCGTGCGCGGCCAGGTATTCCAGGCAGCGGGCCGACACCTGCTCGTGCCGCCACACGGGCAGGTTCATCAGCAGCACACCGGAGTTGAAATAGGGCGCTTCCTGGTCGTGCTCCGGGCCCGACCCGGGCACGCCGCCGTTCGCGGCGAACGTGGCGGTGAACGCGTCGCGTACCGCGGCCAGCGGCGCGTCGCCGAGATCGACCTCCCACAGCGGCGTCAGGTCGCCGCAGACCTGCACGTCCACGTCGAGGTAGAGCAGCCGCCGCGCCTGGTCGCCGATCAGGTCGGGCAGGAGCAGGCGCAGGTACATGCCGGTGCTGACGTAGGCGAGCCAGTCCTCGTCGACCACGGGCAGGGCGCGGAAACCGTCGCCGGTGGTGAGCAGCCGCAGCGTGCCGCGCCCGGCGAGCTGGCGGCGCAGCGCGGGCTCCCGCTCCTTGGCGACCTCGGTCGGGGTAAGCAGCCAGAACGTGAGGTCGTCACGCCCGGGGTGGCTGTCGAGCACCGATTCGACGGCGACCTGGGCGTGGTCGGCGTATGCCTCGTCGAAGGCGAAGGCAATGTCCATGGAACATTGTCTATCATAGATTTAATGATTTTACACTGAGCACATTCTGTTCTTAACCGACATTCGTTCACTCCTTGCACGGCCTGGTGGGCTCACTTCGCGCCGAGCAGGTCGATGAGCTGGGCGGCGTTGCGCTGGGCGTAGTCGGAGTAGCAGTTGTTCATCAACACGTGGGTCTGCTCGGCCTCGCCGGCCAGCTCGCGCAGCTTCGGCGCCCAGTCCTTCAGCTCCCGCGGTGAGTACAGGTAGCCGAACTTCTCGTGGATGTCCTTGCTGGTCCACTTGTCACTGTGGCCGTGGAAGCGCACCGCGGCCAGGTCGGCCGTGGCGGCGAGCACCGGCGGCACCGAGTTCTTGTGCCCCTGCGGCATGTCCACGCAGACGTAGGGCAGCTTGTGCTCGCGCAGGAAGCCCAGCGTCTCGGCCGCGTTGTCGCCGGAGAACCAGGACTCGTGGCGCAGCTCGACGCCCACCCGCAGCGGCGCGCAGCGCTTGGCGACCTCCAGCAGGTACTGCTTGTTGTCGCGGCGGATGGTGAACCACGGCGGGAACTGGAACAGCAGCATGCCGAGCTTGCCGGCCTCGACCAGCGGATCCAGGGCGGACAGGAACCGGGTCCACACCTGCTCGTACGCCTGTGGCTTCAGGCCGTCCGGGTACACGTTGGGCTTGTCGGTGTCCGGGCGCAGGTCCTTGGGCAGCGCGCTCACCTTGGTCGGGTGCCCGGTGAGCATGCTGAAAGCCTTGATGTTGAACACGAAGTCCTTCGGCGTGCGCGCCGCCCACAGCGCCACCGTGCTCTCCGCCGGCGCCGCGTAATACGTCGCATCGACCTCGACCAGCGGAAACTTGCGCGCGTAGTGCTTAAGCCGCTCCTCCGGCGTCTTGGCCGCCTCGGGATACCACCCCGAAGCCAGCAGCGTGCTGTCCGTCCAGGAAGCCGTCCCCACCCGAATCGCGCCCACACCGCCCCCTTACCCCACCCACCCCCACCTCCACACGGGTTGATCATGAACTTATGGCACGGCTCGGCGGCGTGTCCCGTCCACAACTTCATGATCGACCCGCTGCGCGACCCGCCCGGCTCGATCCACCGAGCCTGACGCGCCCCAGCTGGGGGCCGATCACGCGGTCCCAGCGAGGCGGATCAGGGGGCGTCCAGGCGGGGGAAGAGGGGGGTGATCGGCGGCGGGATGCCGTGGGGTCGGCGGGGCACTGGTGGCCCTCGACTGCGACGAGATTCCGGAAGGAAGTTGAACGATCGACATGTTCCACTGGCTGGGTAGTTGTTGAAGCGCTCTCCCGAAACCAGCAGGATCGGACGGTAAGCCCCGTGAGAGCGCGGCCCCGCCGCTGAAGGAGTGCGATGTCCGGCGGAGCCCCGCGGTTGAGTGTGCTCATCCCGACGTTCGGTGACGCGCACACGCTGGCGCTGACCCTGTCCACGCTGAGCAGGCAGACCCTGGACCCCGACCTGTTCGAGGTCGTCGTGGTCAACGACGGCTCCGACCCGCTGCCGTATTCGGCGCTGGTCGCCGCGGCGTACCCCTTCCGGTTCCGGTTCGACAGCCTGCCCGCGAACCTGGGGCGGGCCGCGGCGCGCAACCAGGCGGTGCGCCTGGCCGCCGGCGAGCTGGTCTGCTTCCTCGACAGCGACGTGCTGACCGAGCCGCACCTGCTGGCCCGGCACCTGGCCTTCCATGACGGGCGCGACGGGCCCGCGGTGCTGATCGGCAAGCGCTACGAGGGCGACTGGGCGGTGCTGGCGGCCGCGGAGGCCGGCGAGCCGCTGACCCTCGACCTGGTGCGTCCCGTGCACGAGGACTTCCGGTTCCGGGTGCCGGGCCGCGACGGCTCGCCGGAGGAGTGGCTGTCCGGCGCGCCGTGGGTGTTCGCGCTGACCAACAACGTGTCCATGCCCCGGCGGACGGTCCTCGACGCGGGCATGTTCGACGAGGCGTACGGGGCACGCTGGGGGTTCGAGGACACCGACCTGGCATACCGCATCCACCACGTGCTCGGTGACGCCGGGTTCGGCTACGACGGCCTCGCCGTGGGCTTCCACGTGCCCGCGGTGCGCGACCTGACCAACCTCGCGGGCGACTACCAGACCAACCTGGAGCTGTTCCGGCACAAGCACCGCAGCCTGGCCGCGGAGCTGGTCGACATGCCCGCGCCCAGCGACGTCACCCGCAAGATCCGGCACTACCGCCGGGTGCTGGCGTGCTGCGCCGAGCTGGGGCTCGGCCGGCTGCCGGACGTGTCGGCGCTGCTGGGCGCGGAGCTGGCCGGGACGGTGCTCTGCCAGGCGTTCGGCACCGACGAGGTGGCGCTCGGGCCCGGCTCGGTCACCTACGACCACGGACGGCCGGTGTCCGAGCACAACCTGCACCTGCTGGGCGTGTGGTCGCCGTCCCCGGACGGCACGTTCGACACGGTGGTGAGCGTGGACGTGTGGCGGTTCCTGGAGCAGCGGGAGCTGTCCCGGTTCCTGCGGCTGGGGCTGGCGCAGGCGCGCGAGGTGGTGCTGGTGTACACCGACGGCCCGGCGGCGAAGGCGTTCACCGCGGACGTGCCCGCGCTGACCAGCCCGGACTTCTTCGGATCGCTGCTGAGGCGGCGTTACCCGCAGGCGCGGACGGACCACTTCGGAGACGTCACATTGTTCCGCGTCACAGCGTCTTGACCTCAACCTTGCTTGAACCAGCAAGATCGTATTCATGACTGAGAGCAGCGAATACGGCTACCTGAGCACCGTCGGCCGCAACACCGGCCAGTGGCACACCGTCGAGATCTGGTACGCGGCCCGCGGCGGGGTGATCTACCTGATGTCCGGCGACCGCGAACGCGCCGACTGGGTGCGCAACATCCTCGCGAACCCGCAGGTCTTATGGCGGCGCGGCGGCCCGCGCGAGCTGACCCCCGACGGCGCGGCGCCCGCCGAGGCCCGCCCCGTCACCGGCGACCCGTACGCCGAGGCGGAGGCCCGCCGCCTGCTCGCCGCCCGCTACCAGGGCTGGCGGGAGGGCGACGAGCTCTCCGACTGGGCGAGCACCGCGATGGTCGTGGCCGTTCACCCGTCGTACTGACGGGACGGAAGGCCAGCCGACGGACCGAGGACGGACACCCCTGGCGGAGCGTCCGTCCTCGTCGGCGTCTTCGATCAGCTCCAGCGCTGCGAGCTGGTCTGGTTGTCCATCACCGCGCCGATGTAGGAGTCGGTCGGGCCGTAGCCGATCACGGCGCCGCCGTAGCTGTTGGACTCGTAGTGCTTGACCCAGCAGTTGGCGTAGGTCCTGAACGACGTGATGACGTTGTTCCAGCCGGCCGGCATGCTGGAGATCTGGTAGTCGACGTTGCCGGTCGGGGTGCTGCACTTGCCCGCGGTGCCGCTCCAGATCAGGGCCGAGCCGCTGAAGTTGGAGCCGGTGTACTCGATGCTGATCACCGTGTTGACGACGTTGATGCCGAAGCCCGCGTTCAGCGCCTCGACCTTGGCCGCGGTGCCGCTGCCCTTGGGCAGGTCGTAGAGCACGCCGCCGCTGGCGAACTGCAGGGCCTTGTCGAACGTGGCGAAGCAGACCGCCTGCGGGGCGGTGGAGCTGGCGCTGGCGACACAGTACGTGTCGCCTTCCGCCGCGCTCGCCGGTGCGGTCGGGGCTGCGATGCCGATGAGGGCCAGCGCTGCGATCGCCGTGATGGCCCGGTGGAGCTGTCGCATGATTTCCTCCTGCGTCGATGAAGCGGTGACGACAGGTTCCCGCCGGCCCGTCACGGTGACGTCAGGGTCGCGTCATCGCCGCCGAGCCCGCGCTGCCCCGGGCGTAAGGAAGGGCACCTTCTACATCGCGGAACGATGTTGAAGGTGCCCTTCCTTGCCTCAGCAACTACGGGGCGTAGACCTCGAACTCGAAGAGGGAGTAGCCCCAGGCGGTGGCGCGGGTGGTGGCGTTGACGCGGACGTAGCGGCCGGAGCCGGTCAGGCCGGTGAGGTCGTCGACGCCGCCGTCACCGCCGGTGACGGACCGGATGGTGGTCCAGGTGTTGCCGTCCGGCGAGGTCTGGATCTGGTACGCCGACCCGTAGGCCGCCTCCCAGACCAGCCGCACCCGGCTGATGGAGTACGTCTGACCCAGGTCGACGCGGATCGTCTGCGGGTCGCTGAACGCGCTGGACCAGCGGGTGGTGGTGGCGTTGCCGTCCACCGCCGCCGAGCCGGGGTAGCCCGCTGCCTCGGTGCTGGACACCAGCACCGGCTTGTTCAGGGCCACGTTGACCGAGGGCTGGCTCGTGGTGCCGGTGTAGGGCAGCACGACCCGGGACTGGTTGCCGACGCCGAGGGTGGTCGAGGTGCTGCCGATGGCGCTCCAGACCTCGACCCGCACCGAGCCGTTGGCCAAGTTGGCGAACGCGCCGGTGGTGGTCTTGACCCCGAACGCCTGGGTGTAGTGCTCGTAGCCGGCGACCGGGTCGGTGGGGAAGTAGTTGTACGTCTCCACCCGGTCGAAGCTGCCGTTGCCGGTGAAGTCGTACGACACCCGGACCTGGGTGGCGTTGCCGACTCCGGTGCCCGCGTCGACGAACATGTCGAAGTTCGTCGCGCCGCCGTTGTGCGTGGCGTTCAGGCCGGTGGCGTTGAACACCTGGGCGTTGTGCGGGTTGCCGTCCCAGTTGCCGTTGGCCGCGGCCACGACGACCGAGCCGGCCGCGCTCTGGGTGCCGGGCAGGCCGCCGCCGGACTGCAGGTAGCGGGTCGCGGCGAAGTTGCCCGGCGGGTTCGGCGAGGTCGACGGAGACGGCGACGGCGAGGGTGACGGAGACGGAGACGGCGACGTGGGCGGCGACGACGGCGGGTTGGACGGGGTGCCGCCGCCGCAGGCGTTGCCGCCGGTCCAGGTGAACGCGCCCGAGGTGACCGTCTTGCAGGCGGGCACGCTCAGCGTGGTGCCGTTGGAGAAGGTCACCGTGATCGCCGTGTTCGCGATGTTCGACGCCACGTACGTGCGCACGCCGCTCTTGTTGAACACCTTTGCCAGCGGGTGGTTCGCGGTGATCGTGGTGTCGACGTTGCCGAGCGCGGCCAGGTTGCGGATCCAGTGGTAGGTGTGCGCCTTGGACTCGCCCTCCTCGGAGGTGAACCCGCTGTTGGCGTTGAAGTTGTTCAGCGCCGTCTGGCCGTTGCCCAGGGCCAGGAACTCCCAGAGGATGTCCTGCCAGACCGTGGGCGCGCCGCCGTTGTTGGTGACCAGCTCGTTGTAGTTGGTCGACACGTAGGCCGGATTGTCGCCGAGGTAGAAGTGGCCGCCGGTGATGGGCAGCATGTTGATGCCCTGGATCATCTCCGGCTCGCCCGAGAACCACGTCGCGTACGCGCCGCCGTCGCCCCAGACCATGCCGACCGTGTTGTGCCCGAAGGCGGTCGGGAAGTTCTGATTGCGCACGTCGAACCAGTACTCGGCGATGGCCGCAGACTGCGTGGTGTAGATGAAGATGCCGGCGTCGCGCACCGCGGCGTTGCCGGTCGCCTGGCCCCACTGGATCAGGGCGTTGGCGAAGTTCATGCCCTCGGACGAGGACTCCTGGTTGTTGCCCGCGCCGAACGCGCCGTGCCCGGCCGCCCAGTCGTGACCGGCGAAGATGTCGAAGTCACGCAGGTACGGGAAGCGGGTGTCGGTGCGGTCGTAGTTGTTGGCGTCGCGGATCAGCAGGTCCACCATCCCGCCGTACTGGCTGTTCGTGGCCCAGGTCGGGTCGAACTTGGCCAGCGTCGCCGCGGCGGCCACGAAGTAGCCGTAGTGGAAGTGGTGGTCGTTGAGTTCCAGGTCGGACCCGTAGGAGGCCGGGTAGCCGAGCAGGGTGCCCCACGCGCTGTTGTAGTAGAAGACCCGGCTGGTCTTGCCGGCCGAGGCGGTGAACCAGTCGTTGAGGCGGGTCCGGATGGTGCTCAGCGCGGTGTCGCGGATCGAGGTCAGGTTGAGCTGGTCGGCGATCTCGGCGATGCGCGCCGCCCGGCCCAGGCCCTTGCCGGTCCAGTAGGTGTCGTCGCCGCGGAAGTCGGCCGGGTTGCCCGCCACCGCGTTGAGGTAGTTGGTGATCGTGGTCAGGTCGCCGCCGGAGCTGTCGGCGACAGCGGGGATCTCCGGCAGCACGCCGGTGTACTTCATCGACGTCGTGAACGAGCCGATCCCGGTGAGGATCTTCATCTGTCCGCGGGCGCTCGTGTACGTGTTCGCGAGCGGGGTCGCACCGGTCAGGCTGTTCCACTGGTGCGGGTACAGCGCCGCGACGGTGGCCGTCTGCGAGCCCTGCCGCGCCGTGGTCAGGTAGGTGTACGTGGTGCTCAGCGTGCTGGCGGCCTGGTTGTAGCTGTAGGACACCCGGGTGCCGGTGACGTGCGCGTGGGCGTACTGGCCGTAGGTGGTCGCCAGCGCGGCCCGGTCGGCGCCCGCGGGCAGCACGGCGACGGAGAAGAAGCCCTGGCCGTTCAGCGAGGAGCTGATCGACGTGCCGCTGACCGACCAGGTCGAGCCGGTCGGCGCGTACGCGACGTAGTCGCGCCCGTTGACGTTGAAGCCGATCTGGCCGCCGCTGTTGGACCACACGGTCGGCGTCGCCGCGGCGGTGATCTGTGCGTTGCCGCCGGTGACCTGGAAGTACGCGAACGGCAGGCCGTGGCCGATGGTGGCCTTCATGGTCCGCGCGCCGTCACTCCAGTACGGCGTCACGGTCCAGTCGCTCCACCCGTCGACCTTGGTGTCGGGGGAGTTCAGCCCGGCCACGCCGACGAGCATGTCCTGCACGTAGGGGTAGTGGAACTCGCCGGGACCGGTCGCGCTGCCGCTGATCGCCGGGGTGGTGTTGTAGGAGAACCCGAGGCCGCCCGCGAGCGTGTCGTAGGAGATCGGGTGGGCGTGCAGCGGCTCGCTGTAGCTGCAGTCGAACTTCTTGAACAGCAGCGACGACCACCAGTCGTTGGTGGGCACGCCGCCGGTGGGCGCGTTGGCGGTGACGTACTGCCGCGGGTTGGTCGACAGCGAGCCGCAGCCGGCGGGCACCGCCCGGCCCGCGGGCAGGCTGTCGAGGTAGCTGCCGGCGCCGACGGTGCCCGCCTGGGCGGTCTGCGCGACGGCGATGCCGAACAGGGCTGCGGCCAGGACGGCGACCGAGCCGAGGACGAGGGCGCGGTGGCGCGCCCAGGACTGACGTCGGCGACCCGCGCGGCGCGAGACGCCGCCTGGGGTCACGGACCGGATGGACGGTTCCATGTGCATGGCCTCCGGGGCTGGGGCTGGCATGGCGGGGGAGAGCGGAGGTACGTGTGGCGCGGTGAGCGTGAGAGCGCTCTCCGAGCGCAAACTATCGGGCAATCCCTCGATACGTCAATGTTTCGGGGCCATGGCTTCTGAGTTAATCCCGGGACGTGGACGCAGCGTGACGGCGGCGGGACGGCACAACGTGATACCGGCCCTGTGAGAGCGCTCTCACAGGGCCGGTATCAATGGCTCTCCGTCAGTGGCGGTGCCGGGTGGTGAAGGAGATGATGCGGTTCCACGCGTCGGTGCAGGCGTCGGCCCACTGCGCGAAGGAGCGGTCGAAGAACGAGTGCGGAGCGCCGTCGTAGACGTGCATCTCGGGGCCGACGCCGGCCTCCTCCAGCTGCGCGGCGAACTTCTCGAACTCGCTGACCGGGGTGGAGTCCGCGCCCGCGATGAGCATCAGGATCGGCTTGTCGACCTCGTCGACGACGTCGGCGACCCGCTTGGGCTGGCCGTAGAAGCCGATCACCCCGGCCAGGTCGAGGTCGCTGGCGGCCAGCCGCCACGACATGCTGCCGCCGAAACAGAACCCGACGGTGTACACCGACGCGTCCGGCTCGTTCTCGCACAGCACCGCCATCGCGGCCGCCGCGTCGGCGCGCACGTGCTCGGGCGTGACCTGCGGCATGTGCTCCTGGTAGGGGAAGCTCTCGTCGCGCTGGGACACCCCGGCGGTGCGGCCGAAGTAGTCGATCGCGACCGCCTCGTACCCGGCCTCGGCCAGACGCTGGGTGAGCCCGACGTAGAACGGGTGCAGGCCGCGCACGTCCGGCAGCAC
Organism: Catellatospora vulcania; assembly: GCF_009720385.1. GTDB lineage: Bacteria > Actinomycetota > Actinomycetes > Mycobacteriales > Micromonosporaceae > Catellatospora > Catellatospora vulcania. The sequence continues at coordinate 1,059,494 of NZ_WARX01000001.1, forward strand.
GACGATCTTCATGCCGTTCGGGGTCTGCGGGATCGCCCGGTACGCGGCGAGGGTGTTGCCGTCCTCGGCGTGCAGTTCGAGCGGGCCGTGCCCGGCGACCGCGCCCGCGTTCGGGGCCTGCGGGGCCTGGCTGTCGTCACTGTGGCACATCGGGTGCTCCTTGGCTGCGATAGGCGGACGCCTGCCGCCGCGCCTGTCCGGCGGCGACGAGGGCGTCCAGGTGGGACCGGGCGACGGCGGCGGTCCAGCCGTACGCCCGCGCGAGCTGCGCCGGAGTCGCCTCGACGGCGGTCTCCAGGTAGCGGCGCGTGGCCGTGGCGGCGTCATGTCCGCCGCCGACGTCGAATCGGCGGCAGGTCAGGTCCACGATGGAGGCCGGCCAGCCGGCGCGCTGCTCGCGCACGCCAGCGGACGTTACCAGCAGGTGGCGCTGCAGTTCGGTCATGGCGCGGTCGTACGCGGCCCGGTCGCCGATCAGTTCCCGCAGCGCGCGCGAGGTCAGCGGCCCGGTGAGCAGGGCACGGGCGATCTCGTGCGCCTCGCGTGGCAGGTCGAGGTCCTCATGGTCGTCCAGCTCGCCGGGTCCGGCGTACAGCGCGCGCAGCAGGGTGGGGGAGAGCAGGCTCGCGCGGCGGAACAGGAACTTGCCGTACCAGGCGAGCCCGGCCTCGGGCAGCGCGTCCTTCCAGGTCCACACGGTGGACTCGGCCTCGCCCATGCCGTCGGCCCAGGCGACCGCCTCCTCGTCGGCGACGGTCTCGTACAGCGAGGGCGCGAGCGCGTTCGCGGCGGGGAACAGCAGCGCGAGGCCGACGTCGTCGACGAACCGGCCCGCGTCCTCGACGGTCTGCGGCCTGGTCTCGGGCAGCCAGCGGTCGCCCCGCGCGCGGGCCAGGGCGAGTTCCTGATCATCGACCATGCGCCGGAGCCTAACCGCCACCCCCGACGTCCCCGGGCCGTGCCGGGCGGTTTCCCCCCGCTCCGGGCATACCGCGCCGTCGCGCCCGTCCCGTCCCCGCCGCGACGCTTCCGCCCCGCGCGCCCCTGTCTCCCCGCCCGCCACCGTCCGCACCGCCCGGCCTCGCTGCGAAGATCGTCCGACTTGCCGGGCACTTGTGCGAATCATGGGCTCGGATACGCGCGGTTGCCGGGCAAGTCAGACGACCTTGGTGGGTCCGGCTGCGTGTTATCGGGATGTAAATCCTTTTTTGCGGGTTCGGGGTTTCCGCGTGGTGGCGGATGTTTCGGCCCCCCGTTTGGCGGAGTCTTGTTCAGGTGAGGACACCCGGTTAGCCGAGTGGCCCCGCACGGCGCCCCAAGACCCCGGGCGCCCATGGAGGAGGAGATCGACTGTGTACGTCAACTCTGATCTGGCGCTGTGTCTGGTGGACGAGGCATCTGCCTGTCGCACCGGTGACGCCGACAAGGTGTGGCGTTCCGCGATCCGTGAGGCCATCGCGTGCAACGTTCCGATCGAACATGTCGCGAACAGGGCAAACGTCTCGGTCGAGGACATCGCCTCGATAGTGAGCGAGAGCCAGGTCGTGCCGGCGTGACCCGCCCGCCCGACACCGCCGCCGCACGGATGCGACGGGCTTGAGCAGCGTCGCTCGCCCCCGCACCTGACCAGCCTGCATACCAGCTGACACAGGGCCCCGACCTCGGTCGGGGCCCTGTTCGCGTGCTGGCTCGTTAGCCCCTGCGTACATCACGCGAGGGCGAGGAGAGGCGACACGTGAACAGGGTTCTCGTCGAGAAGCGGGCCGACGGCGTCACCTCCCCGGCCGAGTCGCGGCCGGGGGTGCCGCGCCTGGTGGCGTGGGCGGCGTACGCCGGAGCGGGCCTGACCGTGCTCGCCCTGGTCGCCATGGTGCTGCGGCGGCTGCCGACGGGCTCACGCCTGGCCGGGTGGACCTACCCGTACGACCGCCTGGCGGGGCAGTGGCACGTGGTGTGGCCCGTGCTGGTGGTCGCGCCCGCGGTGCTCGGCCTGCTGTGGCTGTCGCGGCGGCTGCCCGAGCGCTTCGACGCGGCGGCGGCCGCGGGGTGGTTCCTCGCGGCGATCCCGCTGCAGCTGCTGCTGCGGGTGTACGCCCTGCCGTCGCTGGGCGCCGTCGTGGCCAGCGACCGGGCCAACTCGTTCTACTCCCCGTCGCAGCGCTGGGGGCTCGGCGAGTTCATAGGGAACTACATGGGACTGGTCGAGCAGCTTCCGCCGCACGCGCGCACCAACATGCCCGGCAAGACCATGCTCTACTTCGTGCTCGACGCGCTGGGGCTGGGCCCGGCCGCGATGGGCGTCGCCGTGCTGGCGCTGGCCAACCTGTCCGCCGTGCTGCTGTGGCTCATCGCGCGCGACCTGACCGGCGACCGCCGGATCGCGCTGTACACCCTGGTCCTGGGCCTGTTCCTGCCTGGCGCGCTGTACTTCGTCCCGGTGCTCAACGCCGTCTCCCCGGTGCCGATCCTGCTCGCGCTGTGGCTGCACGTGCGCTTCCTGAAGACCCGCCGCGCCGGGTACGCCCTCGGCCTGGGCGGGGCGCTGTACCTGACCGTCTTCTTCGAGGCCCTGCCGCTGGTGCTGGGCATCGTCTTCGCGGCGCTGCTCGGCGTCGCGCTGCGGCAGCGCACGCTGACCTGGATGGACACCCTGCGCCTGGTCGGGTTCACGCTGGCCGGGTTCGCGGGCTGCTACGCGGCGATGCGCGGGCTGTTCGGCTACGACCTGTTCGACAACTTCGCCTACGTGCTGGCCGACGCGAACGACTTCAACGCCCGCTGGCGGCCGTACGGCATGTGGGTCACCCGCAACCTGTGGTACCTGGCGCTGGCGGGCGGGATCGCGTCGTGTGTGATGCTCGCGGCCGCGGGCTGGGACGCGGTGCGCCGCCGGTCGGCACACCCGGCCGCGGTGCTGACCCTGTCCGGGATCGCGGTGCTGATCGTGCTCGACCTGTGGGGGATCAACCGCGGCGAGACGGTCCGGTTGTGGATCTTCTTGGCGGTGTACCTCCAGCTCGGCGCGGCCTGGCTGTGCGCCCGCACCGACCGCTTCTGGCCCGCCGCCGTCGTCGTCGCCGCCTCCGTCGCCCAGTCCGGCATCGGCCTCGCGATGATCGGCTTCGTCCGCATCTGACCGCGCCTCCCCACCCGCCACCCGCCACCCCACCCGCCCACTCACCTGCGACAACTCTTAAAGACTTGCGGCCACAGGAGCCTCCTGTGGCCGCAAGTCTTTAAGAGTTGCGGGCCGCCGGAGGGCGGGGGGTCTGATGGGGAGGGTGAGCAAAATTATTGCTGGGGTGTAACGGGTTGGGGCGTCAATAATTTTTGTTGGTGGGCATTGACACTTTGGAGTGTGGGTCGTAATTTTCTTCATCAACGGACCATGATGAAGGGAATTCTTGTGCAGGGTGTGATCGGCCGGATGCGGATGGAGCTGCCCAACCTGCCCGACGCGTTGCAGCGGGTGGCGGAGCAGATCCTGGAAGACCCCGTGCTCGCCGCGCAGGCCTCCATCGTGGACCTCGCCGAGCGGGCCGGCACGTCGACCGCGACGGTGACCCGGTTCTGCCGGGTGCTGGGCTTCAAGGGATACGCCGCGCTGCGGGTCGCCATCGCCACCGAGAGCGGGCGGGAGGCGCAGGCGCGCTGGGAGACCGACATCGATCGGGAGATCGAGCCCGGCGACCCGATGGACCGGGTGCTCGGCGTGATCGCCAGCGCGGACGCCCGTGCCATCCAGGAGACCGCGGCCCGGCTCGACCTCGTGCAGGTCGCGCGGGTCGCCGACGCGATCGCCGGGGCCAACCGGGTGGAGCTGTTCGGCCTGGGCAGCAGCGGCACCGCGGCCCGTGAGCTGGCGTTCCGGCTGGAGCGCATCCGGGTGCCCTGCTGGCACCGGGAGGACGCGCACAAGGCGCTGACCAACGCGGCCCTGCTCGGTCCCGGCGACGTCGCGATCGGGCTGTCGCACAGCGGCCGCACCCGCGAGGTCATCGAGGTGCTGGCCGAGGCCGCCGACCAGGGCGCGCTCACCGTCGCGGTGACCTCGTTCGACAAGTCGCCGCTGGCCGAGGCCGTGGACGTGGTGCTGACCACGGCGGTGCACGAGACCACGTTCCGGCTCGCGGCGCTGTCGGCGCTGCACGGGCAGCTGGTCGCCCTCGATCTGATCTACGTCGCGGTGGCGCAGCGGACGTATGCGCGTACCACCGAGGCTTTCGAGGTGACGGCGCGTGCGGTGCAGGCGCACCGGCTGCACGACGAGCCGACCTCGCACCGCCGCCGCGCGGCGCGGGAGGCGGCGGACCTGTCCCGGCCGGTCGTGCCCCGCAACCCCGCGGACTGAGGACCGACTCCGGCGGACGTACCGGGGGACATGCGAACCAGGCCGCCGGGCAGGACCGGGCGGTCCGTGGGAACGCGCCCTCGGGCGGGCCGGGCAGACGCCGGGACCGGGCCGCCGGGGACCGGGGCCGCCGGGGGCAGTACGGCAGGCGGCCACGTGGCGGACCGGTCCCGGTGGGGCGACCGGTCAGGACAGCACAACGAAGGAGCGAGATGAACGCGCAGACGTACCTGGAAGCCATCACCGAGCTGGTCGGCAAGGTGGGCACCGAGCAGGCCGGCAACGTGCAGCGGGCCGCGGACCTGATCACCGACAGCCTGAATGCGGGCGGGGTGGTGCAGGCCTTCGGCAGCGGCCACTCCGAGGCCCTGGCCATGGAGATCGCGGGGCGGGCCGGCGGGCTGGTGCCGACCAACCGCATCGCGCTGCGCGACATCGTGCTGTGGGGCGGCGAGCCGGTCGAGGTCCTGGAGGACCAGCTGCTGGAGCGGCGCACCGAGGTGGCGCACCGGCTCTACGAGCTGGCCCCGATCCAGCCCGCGGACGTGTTCGTGCTGGCGTCGAACTCCGGCATCAACGGGGTCGTGGTCGAGCTGGCGCTGCTGATCAAGGAGCGCGGGCACGGCCTGATCGCGGTGACCTCGCTGGAGCACACAGCGCGTTCGGAGCCGCGGCACCCGTCCGGCAAGCGGCTGAGCGAGATCGCCGACGTGGTGCTGGACAACGGCGCCCCGTACGGCGACGTGATCGGAGAGAACCAGTCCGGCGCGGTGTCGTCGGTGACCGCGGCCGTGCTGGCCCAGATGGTGGTCACCGAGGTGGTCCGGCGCCTGCAGGAGGCGGGGCAGACCCCGCCCATCTACCTGTCCGCGAACATCGCGGGCGGCTATGAGCACAACCAGCAGTTGGAAGCGCGATACGCCGGGCGCATCCGGCGTATCGCCTAACCCATCAACCCAGCAGTGCATGAAGGGCGACATGATGAACCTTACAAGACGTAGCGCGCTGGCCGGCGTGGCCGCGGTCGCGGCGAGCACGGGCCTGGCGGCCTGCGCCACCGCGGGCGGCGACGACGGCGACAAGGTCAAGCAGGGCGACACCAGTGCCGAGAACCCCCTGGGTGTATCCGCCGACGCCGCGCTCGAGGTCGTGATCTTCAAGGGTGGGTACGGCGACCAGTACGCGATCGACGCCGGGTCCAGCCTGAAGCAGAAGTTCCCGAAGGTCGCCGTCGACCACAAGGGCATCCAGGGCGTCGGCGAGGTGCTGCAGCCGCGTTTCGTGGCCGACAGCCCGCCGGACGTCGTCGACAACAGCGGTGCGGGCCGCCTCGACCTGGCCACGCTCGTCTCGGCGGGCAAGCTCACCGACCTGACGTCGCTGCTGGACGCGCCGAGCCTGGACGACCCGAGCAAGAAGGTCCGCGACACCCTGATGCCCGGCGTGATCGAGGACGGCACGTTCGACGGCAAGCCGCTGGTGCTCAACTACTCGTCGGTGCTGTGGGGCGTCTGGTACTCCAAGTCGCTGTTCGCCAAGCACGGGTGGACGTTCCCGAAGACGTGGGACGAGATGCTCACCCTCAACGACGAGATCAAGAAGGCCGGTCTGCACCCGTGGACCTGGCAGGGCAAGTACCCGGAGTACCTCAACGACCCGCTGGTGTCGCTGGCGGCCAAGGCCGGCGGCTTCGACCTGGTGAAGTCGATCGACAACCTGGCGCCCGGGGCGTGGCAGAGCCCGGCGATGCTGGCCGCCGCCGAGGCGATCCACCAGCTCGCGGTACGCGGCCACATCATGCCCGGCTCGGAGGGCCTGTCCCACACCGAGGCGCAGAACGCCTGGTGCAAGGGCCAGGTCGCGTTCATCCCGTGCGGGTCGTGGCTGGAGGGTGAGCAGCAGGCGGTCACCCCGGCCGGCTTCGACATGGTGATGGGCACCGTGCCCGCGCTGACCGGCTCGGACAAGCTGCCCAACGGGGCGGTCATGGCGGCCAGCAGCGAGTCGTTCATCGTGCCCGCCAAGGCCAAGAACGTGCCCGGCGGCCTGGAGTTCCTGCGGCACCTGTTCTCGCAGAAGGTGGCCCGCGGCTTCGCCGAGAACGCCAAGGCGCTGCCGGTGGTCACCGGCGCGACCGACGGGCTGAGCCTGACCAGCGGTCTGGGCTCGGTCGCCGAGGCGGTCAAGGCGGCCGGTCCGAACGTGTTCAGCTACAAGTTCCGGACCTGGTACGCGCCGCTGAGCAAGGCGCTCGACGACGCCACCGGCGAGCTGGCCACCAAGCGGATCAACCCGCAGCAGTGGGCCGAGCGCGTGCAGAAGGCCGCCGACGCGGTGGCCAAGGACAGCTCCATCGTCAAACACCAGCGGTGAGGGGCCATGCGGCACGGCAAGTACCGGTTCCTGGCGGGGGCGCTGATCGTGCCCCTGACGCTGTACGGCGTGTTCGTGCTGTCGCCGTACCTGCAGGCGTTCCAGTTGGCGTTCACGAACTGGAACGGCGTGGACAGCGCGCCGGAGTTCACCGGGTTCGACAACTTCAGCAAGCTGTGGGATGACCCGCTGTTCCTGGCGGGCCTGCGCAACAACGGGCTGATGCTGCTTGTCGTGCCGCTGGCCGTCATCGTGCTGGCGCTGGCCCTGGCGGCCGGCACCAGGGGGACCAGGGTCTACCGGGTGGTGTACTTCTTCCCCCAGCTGCTCAGCGTCGCGATCATCGCGGTGCTCTGGCAGTTCGTGTACACCCCCAATAGCGGGCTGCTCAACGGCGCGCTGGCGGCCCTGGGCCTGGACTCCTGGCGGCAGTCCTGGCTGGCCGAGCCGAACCTGGCGCTGTGGTGCGTGATGGCCGTGATGATCTGGTCGTCGGTGGGCTTCTACGTGGTGCTGTTCTCGGCCGCGATGGAGTCGGTCCCCGACGACATCATGGAGGCCGCCGCGATCGACGGGGCCGGCCCGATGACCGTGTTCCGGCGCATCACGATCCCGCTGATCTGGGAGAGCGTGCAGGTCGGCTGGATCTACCTCGGCATCGCGGCGCTCGACGGCTTCGCCCTGGTGCAGATCATGACGGTCGGGCCGGGCGGCCCGGACAACAGCACCGAGGTCATGGGCCTGGGGCTGTACCGGACCGCCTTCACATTCGGCAAGTTCGGCTACGCCTCGGCGATGGGCGTGGCGATCTTCTTCCTGACCCTGTCCATCGCGGTGCTGCTGCTGCGGGTCACCAAGCGGGAAAGGGTGGAGCTGGCATGAGGATCAAACACGCCTTCCTGACCCTGTGGGCCGTGCTGGTGACGCTGCCGCTGCTGTGGGCGCTGATGTCGTCGTTCAAGACCGACGCCGAGATCTTCGACAGCCCGTGGACGCCGCCCGCCTCGCCGCAGTTCGACAACTGGTCGCGGGCCTGGGAGCATGCCTCGATCGGGCAGTACCTGTTCAACACGTTGATCGTGGTGGGCGGCTCGCTGGCGCTGACCATGCTGCTCGGCGCGCTCACCGCGTACTGCCTGGCCCGCTACGAGTTCCCGGGCAACCGGTTCCTGTACTACACGCTGATCGCGGGGATGCTGTTCCCGGTGTTCCTGGCACTGGTCCCGCTGTTCTTCGTGGTCGACAACCTCGGCATGCTCGGCACCTACCACGGGCTGATCCTCGTGTACGCCGCGTACGCCCTGCCGTTCACGGTCTTCTTCCTGCACGGCTTCTTCCGCTCGCTGCCCGGCGCGGTCGCCGAGGCCGCGTTCCTCGACGGCGCTTCGCACGCCGGGGTGTTCTTCCGGGTCATGCTGCCCATGGCCCGGCCCGGGATGGTCAGCGTCGGCATCTTCAACTTCCTCGGCCTGTGGAACCAGTACCTGCTGCCGCGGGTGCTCAACCCCGACCCCGACCACTACGTGATCTCCCAGGGCCTCGCCGCGCTCGCGGTGAGCCAGGGCGCGCGCAGCGACTGGAGCGGCCTGTTCGCCGGGCTGGTCATCGCGATCCTGCCGGTCCTGCTCGCGTACGTCTTCTTCCAACGGCAGATCCGCGCCGGGCTGACCTCCGGCGCGCTCAAGTAACACCCACAGACCGCACGGCCGAGCGTTTACGCCGAACTCGGGGAGAGCGCGCTCGTCGGCGTGCCCGACCGTGCCCGCAAGAAGGCACCTCCCACGGACCACGGGGGCAGAAAGACCCCGGCGCGCCGCCTCTCACGCGGCGCGCCGGGGCTGCCCACCACCGTAGTCCGCCACCCCGAAAGGAGAGAACAGTGTCCCTCCGACGTCCCATCGTCGCCGCAGTGGGCGCGACTGTGACGGCGCTCGCCGCCGGCACGCTGGTCGCGCTGACCGCGGGCACCACCGCGGTCGCCTCGGCGGCTGTCTGCAACGCCCTGTTCGACGACTTCAGCTACAGCGGCCCGGCCGACCCGCTGATCAACCAGCGCGGCTGGTCGGTGCGCACCAACTCCGGCGGCCCCGGCATCCCGGGCGCCTCCTGGCCGGCGTCCAACGTCTCGTTCCCGACCGTGGACGGCGCCAAGTCCCTGCAACTGCAGGCGTCCACCGACGGCACGTCCGGCGGCACCAGCCAGGCGGAGTTCCTGCACCAGCAGAAGTTCTTCGAGGGCACGTACGCCTCGCGGGTCAAGTTCACCGACGCGCCGGTCACCGGCAACGACGGCGACCACCTGGTGGAGACGTTCTTCACCATCACCCCGCTGGCCGCCCCGATGGACCCCAACTACGGCGAGATCGACTTCGAGTACCTGCCGAACGGCGGCTGGGGCGAGCCGTCGAACATCATGTACGAGACCACGTGGGAGACCTACCGCCCCGACCCGTGGGAGGCCGTCAACGCCCACGGCGAGCAGCGGCAGTCCTACGCGGGCTGGCACGACCTGGTGTTCACGGTCTCGGCCGGGCACGTGAAGTACTACATCGACGGGACGTTGGTCGCCGACCACAGCGGCATCTACTACCCCGAGACGAACATGTCGATCAACTTCAACCTGTGGTTCATCGACTCGGCCGCGCACACCGGCGGCCTGGCGACGTACCGCCAGCAGGTCGACTACCTGCTGTACACGCAGAACGAGGTGCTCACCCCGGCGCAGGCCAACGCCCGCGTCGCGTCGTACCGGGCGCAGGGGGTCAGCCACACCGACAGCGTCGGGGCCGGCGGCACCTGCCCGACCGCGTCGCCGAGCACCGGCCCGAGCACCCCGCCGTCGTCCTCGCCGTCGCCGCGGCCGAGCGCGTCCCCGTCGCCGTCGGCCCCGCCGACCGGCGGCACGGGCTGCGTCAACGCGCCGCTGTGGAACATCAGCGGCGTCTACACGACCGGCAACCAGGTCAAGTGGGAGCGCAGCGCCAATGGCAACCCCGGCGGCCCGAAGTCCGGCGACGGCGTGCACCTGTGGCGCGCCCGCTGGTGGACGCAGGGCAGCGAACCCGGCTGGACCCAGCAGTGGGAGGACCTGGGCCGCTGCTGAGGCAGCACTGTCCAGGTTCGTTCTGAAGTGAAAGGATCAGCGCCCGTGACACTCGTCCTCGGCCTCGACGTCGGCGGCACCTCGTCGCGGGCGCTGATAACCACCCTCGACGGCGTCCACGCCGGCTTCGGCCGCGCTGGCGCCGGCAACCCGGTGTCCGTGCCGCTCGCCGACGCCGCGACCGAGGTCGCGGCCGCCGTGCGGGCGGCACTGTCCGGTCTGGACCCGCGTGCGGTGCGCGCGGCCGTGATGGGCATCGCCGGGACCGGCCGGTTCGCCGATCCGGTGGTGGCCGCCGCCTACGCGGAGGCCTTCGCCGGGCTCGGGTTGACCGTGCCGGTGCGGCCGGTCGGCGACGTCGAGGTCGCTTACGCGGCAGGCACGCTGGAGCCGTGCGGCACCGTGCTCATCTCGGGAACCGGGGCCATCGCCGCCCGCATCGAGGACGGGCTGATGACCGCCAGCGCCGACGGCATCGGTTGGCTGCTCGGCGACCTGGGTTCCGGCTTCTGGCTGGGCCGGGAGGCCGCCGCGCTGACGGCGCGTGAGCTGTACACCCGTGTCCCGGAAGGCAGGCTGGCCCGCAGTGTCGCCGTGACGGTGCTCGGCGCGGTGCCCGCGGTGCCCTCCCGCCAGGCCGCCGACGACCTGATCGGCGCGCTGCACGCCGAGCCGCCACGCCACCTGTCCCGCCTGGCGCCGTTGGTCACCGAAGCCGCCGAACACGGCGACCCGCAGGCGCTGGCGCTCGTCGACCGGGCGGCCGTGCACCTCGCCGACTGCCTCGCCGAAGTCCACACCGACGGCCCGGTCGTGCTCGCCGGCAGCGTCCTGACGACCTCCGCGCCCGTACGCACCGCAGTGATCCAACTGCTGGCAACCCGATTTTCGGGCACGCCCACCATCGTCGCCGAACCAGGCGAAGCCGGTGCAGCCCGCCTCGCCGCCCGCGCTCTGGCCTGACATGAACGATCAGACTTCATCCGTTGGCCACCACAGCCCTGGGATGCGCACAAGTCCGGCACTGAGGCCTCACCGGTAGACCATGCGGGGAAATCAGTAGGGCAGTCAACCTGGTGCCACTCCAGCCCACGCGGCACATCCTTAACTGCCGCCAGGCCTGGCGGAGGTTCTCACGGCGGCATTGGCGTGCAATGGGAGTCGCCGCAACACGAGAGGTCGAGTCGCTTTCGGCATCCAAGGATCATCAGGGGGCCGCGATGTTCTGTCTTGCAGGCACCCTGCTCACTGGAGATCCGGCCATGCCGTATTAGTTCAGAAACCGACTTGAGCTGTCCGTACCAGATCCATATCAACTACCGATATACGAGCCACTTATACTGGCTACCTCGCAACGTGGCTAGCTGCTTTGTGAGACGTCGAGCTTCCTGCCGGCACGTAACCGGGCCCTTCTCCAACTCGTGCCATGGCTCTTGCGCTGGGCTCGCGACCACTACGCCACCACGTCACACCTGACGGAATCATGTCCGTTGATCAATTAGCCCCACGAACTTGTGGGGACAGTTGCGCCGCCGGTTCAGCGCCGACAGTCGTCGTCGCTATCGTGTTGTCAATCGCGTAGTCCTTCGCTTGATCTTATGAGCTGGCTGATGATCAGTGCGCGAGACAGGCTCGGCCTGCCCCTTGGGATTTCTGCCAATTGCTCCTGCATCGTGGTTCAAAGCTCACGACGTCCAGACGTCCACAGTCGGCACGCTGGTCCTCTTGTAGAAATCGACGTGCGGTGCGATGCTGCTAAACAGCGAACGTCGTCAATATCACAAGCAGCTCTATCGGTCGAAGATTGGATGGATCAATGATTGACTCGCTCAAGCTGGAAAACTGGGTGTATTCGGAATTCTTCGACGTACCGACCGATGTCGAGCTCGACCCAGCCGTCGAGGAGCTCGAGACTTACATCGACGAAATTAGACTTCAAGAGCACCCCTTCTTTTCGAGCGCAATGGCCGATGTAGAGGCACTGCGGCTCTGGGTGTCCCAGGAGCTGGTCATGACCAACGCGTTCTCGCAAATAGTCCTGAGTGCAGCGTCAGCAATTCAGAACGTGCATCTGAGAGCAGTTCTGGCGGAGGTGGCCTATGGTGAACATGGAGCGCTTAAAGGTAGTAAGGCCGCCAAGTCGCATCCATGGCTGTTGAACCAGCTGCGCGACTCGTTGAACATCAGTCCAGAAGAGGTCAGGCCGATGCCGCCCACCGTTCGTTTCGTTGAGCGGTTGGTGCATTTTCTGGATGATCCGCTAACCGCCGTCGCCGCGATCGGCGTCGGTAACGAGCGGTTGATCATTCCCGAGTACACGGCGGTAAGAAAATGCTTCTCGAACTTGCTGCCGAATGCAGTATTCCAGCCATTCCTTGATGCAAACACCACCGAGGACATCGTCCATTCTCGGCTGTGCTACGAGGCTGCATCGAGAATGATCGCCTTGAGCAACGGCAATTCCCGGAAGCTCTACCTCGAGGCAGGAAAGTCCAGTATCGACAGTCGTGTGAAGTACTTCGACGAACTTGCCGAAATGATTGATTGACAATCGATCAAAAAAGGCCGGGTCGCTCAGGTCGCAGGTCATGCAACTCCGCGAACGCGGTGGCAGCGCTTTCCCCTGCGATCGCCGCTGCCAGAGCAGCGGCGATCGCAGGGGCTAATGTGATTCCAAGGCCACCAAGTCCAAGGGCGACGAGCAAGTTGGGAGAGCCGTAGCAGCCAATGACTGGACGGTTGTCGTACGTGGTAGGACGCCAGGACTTCCACGTGTTCAATATCTCGGCCCTGGCTATCTCCGGAACGATGCTTATCGCCGCAGTCATTTTAGTTATTGCTCCGCCGACGGACACGCTGTTGGTATTCTCGTCCATGCCGTCCTCGTGGAAGTCATAGTTCGTTCCCAGCAACAGTCGACCATCCCGCCTTGGAGTGATAAAACTGTCGCCTCTGTACAGGCAGCGAGAGGCAAGTGGTGTCGCCGGCATCACCTCAATGAGTTCTCCTCGCACGCGGTGAAGTGGAATCTGAGGCATCCCAGCAACCTCGCAACGACCGTAGCCGGTGCAGAGAACGGCGGCGTCGAACTCTTCGGCATTATCGGGTAAGGTCACGGTCACGTAGCTATATGAACGACTCGGGTCAACCCTGAGAACTCGACTTGGACACCTAACATTGACGCCGAGTAGGTCGAGCGCCTTGATTGATGCCCGCAGGAGCTGCCGGGTGTCGATGCGGGTCTCCTCCATGTAATGGATTGCAGCCGTGGTTTGCGTTGAAAGGGCGCCTTCAAGCTTTCTGGCGTCATTGCCGTCGAGAAGGGCAACCGGATACCCTGCCTGCCCCAGCTCCAGGAAGCGCGCCTCGGACTTCTCACCCTCCTCGCCGAGGAAGACCTCAAGAACACCACCTGCGTCGAGGTCAATCGGTAGGCCGGTGGTAACGGTCAACCATTCGACGTGGTCGACGTAGCGCTGCACTCCTTGCTCGGCAAGCTTCGTCACTGTCGAAGATGAATTGTGATCAGAATACGGGGTCAAGGCGCCGTTCGCAGCCCAGCTTACGCTTCCCGCCAGCGAATTTTGCTCGAACAACGTCACATCGCAGCCGGCTTTGCGTAACTCCAAGGCGGTGGACATTCCAATTATCCCGCCACCGACCACAGCGATGCGTCGTGCAAGACCCATCTGACTTGCCTCGCTTCTCTCCATGCCCACACGAGGGTAGACATGGTCCCAAGTTGGAGGGTAGTTGCTTTGCTGCTTACGCCGAAGATGTTACTCTAAACCGGTGAGAAGTCTACTTATTACGGGAGCGCCCATTTCTGATCAATGGGCTATGCGCTTCACCGAACTCGGATTCGAGGTCACCAACGGGTCCACCGAGGCTCTCTTGAAGCTCGGCGTGCCTCATTCGGAAGCTAACCGGGAGATGAATGAATCTGAACTCACCAGGTTTTTGGCTACCGGCGTGGAAGTGTATGTCTATGGCGGCCTCGAACCTGCTTCCCGGACCGCATTGGCAAGCGCCGCAAAACTGAAGCTTATCGCCTTCCTGGGCACTGGCTGGGCGGATCCTGGCTGCATCGACTCTGTCGCGTCAGCCGAGAAGGGGATTCTGGTCAGCAATACGCCTCACGCCAATGCCCACTCGGTTGCCGAGTACGCGCTTGGCGCGATGATCGGTGCCGCGCGGAACATGTATGCGATGGCTGGCACTGCGGATGGAAAGACCGGCCCGACAGCAGGGTTCGATCTATACGGCAAGAGCCTAGCGATCATCGGACTGGGCGCGATCGGATCGCGATTGGCGCGATTTGCCCACAACGGCCTTGGTATGCGAATTCTTTACTTCGGACCAAGCCGGAAGGCCAGCCTGGAGCAGGAATTAGGAGCGCAACGAGTCACGGACCTTGAGGACCTCTTCGCTCAAGCCGACGTTGTATCGGTGCACGCTTCCTCAACAGCTGACACCAGGGGCCTCGTCGACGGCACGGTCCTTGCCGCCGTCACGCGACCGATTGTGCTCGTGAACTGCGCCGTCGCCAACATCGTCGACGGACATGCGCTTTACTCCGCGTTGAGAAATGGCGGAGTTAAGACCGCGGTATTCGATGAGAGTTATCACGACGGCGATCTCACCCGCAAGCTCAGGGGTCTCGGGCCGCTGAAGTACATAGAATTCCCCCATGCTGCAGGCTCGACGGGAGAGTCCTACGAGCGAATGACATCCATGAGTTTCGACTGCGTGAGTGCCTATGTCAAAGGCGCACCCATACCGTACCTGGTTCAGGGGCGCCAGGCCTAGGATGCTGGCTGGGTTCCAGCTCGTGATGCGAACTGGAACCCAGCCAGAACGATCAGGGAAGATCCAAGCTGGAAATCACGACCCGGAAACCTTGGTCCGCGTAGGAGTTGCATGGTGGATCCCAGGACCGAAACCTGATCGATCGAGCCGCCTCGGCTGTGGCCAACCACGAGCCACCGCGCGTGACGATTTCCCGCATTTCCGTGGCCGCGTGGTCGAGAGGTCGATTCAAGTATTCGTCCGCTGCGGACAATGTCATGTCGAAAACGTTTCCGATCATGTCACGACAACCGAGATGGGAGTCTACCCAATCAAAGGTTCCAATGGACACCGCTGAAGCGATCCATGGCGTATTTCGCATGTGGCACTTGGACGGATCCCAGTCAGAGCCCCAGGGATGTACATGATTTTCCGGGCCGGCTGCGAATTCCCATTCTTCCTCGGTTGGCAACCGGCATATCTTGTCGGCCCCGATCCGACCCGCTACGCGCATGAGGTCTGTCAGCCAGGCGCAATATGCCTTAGCTTCCCATAGATTGACACCGACCACTGGTTGATTCGGCCTGTTGAATCGGGGATCGTGCCAGTGAAGAGGCTCTCGTCTCAAAATCAGCTTGCGGATGAATTGGTCTCGCATCGTCTCGTAATCGACGACGCTCATGAATCCGGCTTGAATGTCTTTACGGTAGTGAAGGCCTAGGGAATCCTGAACGATTGGCATCAGCTGGTCTAGCGTCTTCTCGTCCTGCGCGAGCCACATCTTGGCTTCCGGCGAATGCCAGTATCGGGTGTTGTCGTATCCCCCTGCCTCGATGAATTTTGCGTATTCGTAGTTCGTTACTGGGTGGATGCCGACATCATAGGACTCTAGCCTTGTCTCATACGGCGGGTACCAGTGAATCTTTTCGTACTTCGGCTTATCGCCTATCGTGTCGATCGACAGTGACGACCCGATCTTCGCAACGCCACCGCTTACTGGCACCGTCGGGTAGTCCACAGGCAGACCTGCCAAGAGCGGGTCGCCGATGACTGCTAATGAGTTGCCGGCACGGACGCGATCGGACAGAGGATAGGCGCCACTCGATCTCACGGCTGCGAGACTTTTAGCGACCCTCTCGCTGCACCGTATCAACCAGCGTTGCCTGACGGTGGTGGCTGTGTCCTTGATGGCACCGAGCAACTCACCTGCCAAAAGCAGATATTGAAGGTCGCTCTCGTCGAGGAGATCCTCGATCAGGACCACCGCTGAATCGATTTCGCCTGTGTATGCGCACATCTGACCCCAGATCACGAGCTCGGCGCAGTCCTCGCGCGAGGCGATGGTCGTCATGAGCGTTTCTCGGGGCATGTTGGCGAGGTAACCGCCCGCGAAATACATCCGGAACGCGTCATCGGCGAATCCGAACTCGTTCGGTGCAAGCTCACCGAATAGGCCGACGCCGTCATGGGCCATATTGACGAAGATGACCTCAGTTGTAGAGGCCATTTTGATCGAGTAGCGATCAGTGCCAGCCAGCACCTGACGGACACAGGCCGCGAGGTCGACTGCAGCAAGTGAGGCCAATGGTGAGTTTCGCTGACGTTCCCCGGAACTCCAGGCGACCAGCTGCAGCACTGGAAGAAGGATCTCATTTCCAAGGCGCGGTGCATCGGGAGTCAACGAAAGTGTTCCGGACCGGTTGAACGAATCGCTAAGGCAAACCTTCGTCAGCTCGTAGCAAATCCCACCCAACCCTGGTGGTAGGTGGCCGGTTTGCTCGACAACGAACATCGCCAGGGCAAGCATGAGGGGGCGCCTTAGCAGGTTACCCAGCCATGGTTCGGCGCCGATTCGGGCTTTCAGCCGTTCCGCGTACGCTTCATCGATCCTTCGTGAGTGCTTCTCGAAAACATCGACGAAGTTGGCGACATCGGATAGCGAAAGTGGCTGGAGTGCGAAGCATGTGGTGCTCCGCCGGAGCGGCTCGCAGCTATCGCTAAACCAGACGTCGTCGCGACTGCCCAGTAGAATCAAGCTCTTGGGGTGTTGTGACTCCACGCGACTGAGGAAACGGGTGAATTTGGCCAGGGCGCCGCCGAGAGAGTCGAAGTCTAGCTGGTCAATGGCATCAACCAGGACCAGCAAACTGACTCCTGGACGCTTGGTGAGCTCGTCGAGCTCCGAAGCCAGGATGGTGTTTTGATCGGCGATCCACGGACTGGCCATTCGTAGAATCGTCATTGGATCACCGCTGACGAGGTCAATTTCTGCGCCGAGCACGGTAACCGCCGGAAGCCAGATGGGAAGGCGTCCCACACCAGTCTCCAAGAGTGAGCGCGCTTCGCGTATTGCTATCATCTCGAACGCCGTTGATTTGCCGAGCCCGCTCGGCCCCACAATTGCAACGGTCGAAGTCGCCGGCGCGTCGGTGTCACGCCCACGCAGTAGGCTTTCCAGGGGTACGCCGAGAGCTTCGTTGTCCTCTGGAGGGACCCCTGCAGCACTGGCGTCGATTGGTATCAGTCGCCTGTCCAGCCAGCTTTCGCCCAACGGCAACGTCGTATTGACAATGCCTCCTAGGCGTTCTGGGGGAAAGTTGAGGCGGCCGACTATTTCTCTCAGGTAGCGCTTGGTCTCAAATCCTAGGTTCTCGACTGAAGACCTGGGAGGCACCACTTGTGGAACGACTCTTTCGACACGCTCAATGCCCATAGTTACTCCTCGCTCTACAGTTCAGTACATGCCTCTGTGTGCGTTTGGACAACAGTGGAGCTATTCAGTACGCCGGATCCGTCAATGGTCCAGCCCTGGTGTTCGCGATCAGAGAAGTGAAGATCAATTAGATAGGCCTGGGTCGCATCATCGGTGGATATGGGAAGATCAAACAGGTTGGATTCGGGCAAAAGCACGCCGTGACGGAGGTGGCATGCGTGCCAATCCTCGCCGTTTCCTCCGGTTTGGGGGCGAGCAACCCATCGGTGTACCGGATACCTGGTCCCGTTCCTGATCACCAATTGCCAGCGGCGCTGTCCATCTTGCGACCGAACGGGTTCTAGCCAAGCAGCCAGATCGCGAAGTTCGGTCTCTCGCGCCCTTCTTCTGAGTTTTGCATTGTCCCAAAGAGTTATCGAGACCGCCACTAAGGTTGCCAATGCGGCCGCCCACTCACCGAAATTCCCGGCTTTGTTCGTGTCTAGATTGCCTCCGAAGAGCGTGAGCCCGAAGGCATCGAGGCCCAGCAGGAAAGCCACCGCCGTGACCAAGATCCATTTTGTGGATCCATGTGCCCACGCGCGGCGAGCGGCTCCCCAAAGCATGGTTTTTTTGTCCACGGGTTCTCGCGATCGATCTTGGGTTAAGAATCGGGCAGGTCGATACCGCTCGACCCATTGACGGTTCATTGTGGCTCAAGACTCTGGCCGGCGCCAGTTGGATGAAGCGGGGTTTCTCGCTGGACCTTTAGTCCTAGCGATACATGCGAGCCGGGTTCATGAAAGGCGCCATGTCGCGTTGGAATCGCGATGATCATGCGTTCGTCGTGGTGATGGGCATTGGTGAGACGTCGTTGACATCTGCGAACCCGCGCCGGGACTCAGAAGAGGGGTTGCGTTCGGAGTCTCTGTCGAGTGTCGAGTGGCACCCGCAAGGGTGAAACGGTCGCAGTCCACGGCGTCGAGGCCCACCTGAATATCCAATTAATGACTTGACGCGATCTTTATTCGAAAAAGTGTTTTTGCACTTTTGGTGGTTCAATGCCCTAATTCATCCGGCTGTTTCGCCTACGTATCCGTGACACGGTAGGCGGGGACCGCATGATCAGCGAGTTGTGCACAGTAGTTGTGCATGAACTGTTTGCAGAAGTACTGTGCATGTCATGGACGATAAGACCGGCGCTGCCCCGCACAGCGTCGTACGCCTGAACGCGCTGCAGATCCGTATGCTGGCCCACCCCCTGCGGGCCCGCCTGCTGGGCCTGCTGCGCGTCGACGGGCCCGCCACCGCGACCACCCTCGCCCGGCTGCTGGACACCAACACCGGCGCGACCAGCTACCACCTGCGCCAGCTCGCCGACGTGGGACTCGTGGCCGAGGAAGCCGAGCTGGGCACCAGCCGCCAGCGCTTCTGGCGGGCCGCCCACGACGCCAGCACCTGGCTGCCGACCGACTTCGACGACGACCCCGACGCCCGCGCGGCCGCCGAGTGGATCGAGAGCCAGCAGGTGCAGCTCATGAGCGAGCAGGCCGAGCGGTGGCTGGCGTCACGGCAGCAGGCCCCGCAGGCCTGGCGGGAGGCCTCGACGATCAGCGACGCGATGCTGACCCTCGCGCCGCAGCGGCTGCGCGAGCTGAACGACGAGATCTGGGCGCTGATCCTCAAATACCGGCAGGACCCCGCGCTCGCCGCGGAGGAGGACGCCGCCCAGGTCCACATGTTCCTGGTGAACTTCCCGCGGGCGGAGGAGCTGCGATGAGCGCGCTGACGGTCAAGCAGGTGCGCCGCCGGTTCCTGCTGCTGCACGGGCTGCGCTGGCTGCCCGCCGGGCTCATCATCCCGGTGCTGATCCTGCTCATGCAGGAGCGCGGCCTGACCCTGCCGCAGATCGGGCTCGTCGCCACCGCGCAGGGCATCCTCGTGCTCGCCCTGGAACTGCCCACCGGAGGGCTGGCCGACGCGCTCGGCCGCAAACCCGTGCTGGCGACCGCGTGGGCGGTGAACCTGCTCTCGCTCGGGCTGTTCGTGGTGGCCGATTCGGTCGCGCTGTTCTTCGCCGTCTGGGCGCTGCAGGGCATCCACCGGGCACTCGACAGCGGCCCGCTGGAGTCCTGGTACGTCGACGCCACCCTGGCCGCCGACCCGGAGGCGAACTACGAATCCGGCCTCGGTTACGCGGGTACCGTCATCGGCGTGGCGATCTCCGCCGGGGCGCTGCTCAGCGGCGGCCTGATCGCGCTGGGCCCGTTCGGCCCGTTCAGCGCGCTCACCGTGCCGGTGCTCGCCGCCACGGCGATGCAGGTGGTCGCCCTGATCGTGCTGCTCGGGCTGATGGTCGAGACGCGCCCCGCGCGCGGGGCGGCCGCGCTGCGGGCCTCGGTGCGGCAGGCGCCCCGGATGATCGGGCAGGCGTTCGGCCTGCTGCGTCGGTCCCGCGTGCTGCTCGCGCTGGTGGCCGTCGAGCTGTTCTGGGGCTTCGGCATGGTCACCTTCGAGTCGCTGCTGCCGGTCCGGCTCGCCGAGGTCGTCGGCGACGCCGACCGGGCCGCCGCGCTGCTCGGCCCGGCCACGTCGGCGGCCTGGCTCGTCTCGGCAGCCGGAGCCGCGCTGACCCCGCTGCTGCTGCGCTGGCCCGGGGCCGCACCCGGGGCCGCGCTGCTGCACATTCTGCAGGGCGTGACCGTGGTCGGCATGGGACTGTTCGCCGGACCCGTCGGCGTGCTGGTCGCGTTCCTGGCCTGCTACGCCGTGCACGGGGCGGCGAACCCGCTGCACACCGGGCTGCTGCACCGGCAGGTCGACGGGCCGTACCGGACCAGCGTCATCTCGCTGAACTCGATGATGGGCCAGCCCGCCGGGGCGCTTGGCGGGGTGGTGCTCACCGCGCTCGCCGCCGCGACGAGCATCAGCACGGCCATGCTGGTCGGCGCGGTCGTACTCGCCGCGGCCGCCCCGCTCTACCTCCCCGCCTGGCGCGCAGCGCGGCGCAGGCCGGTGCCCGAGTCCGAGGTCGCCGAGTTGGTGCCCACCGGCTGACGCCGCTCACCGGCAGTGCCCCGCCCCCGTGGGCGGGGCTCTGCCGGCGGCTGACGGGGATCACTCCCCGGAGTAGGTGCCGAAACTCCAGATCACGCCCTGCGGGTCGCGGACACTGAAGCCCCGCGAGCCGTAGTCCTCGTCGCGCAGTCCGCGTAGCACGGTCGCCCCGGCGGCCACCGCCCGCGCGAACAGCGCATCCGGCTGGTCGGTCACCAGGTAGACCAGGCCCTGGTCGGCGGGGATGTCGTGCACGTTGTCCGGGCGCGGGCTGCCGAGCATGATCCCGCCGCCGGGCGGCCAGCGCAGCTCCGCGTGCGCGACGACCTCGCCTTCGCCGTGCACGGCGGTGGCCTTGAAGCCGAACGCCTCCTCCAGGAACGCGATGGCGGCGTGCGCGTCGGTGTAGGTCAGGCAGGGCCAGACCATGGCGTTGTCACTCATACGTCCAGGGTGGCCGCGTCGGCGTCCTGCAGGCTTGGATTAATGGGAAGTTCCTCCGCCTGCGCCCAGTGCGACGGCGCGACACCCGCGAACTCGCGCCACTCGCGGGCCAGATGAGCCTGGTCGTAGTACCCGCACCTGGCGGCGATCTCGGCCAGCGCGGGCCGGTGGATGTCGCGCACCAGCCGCGCCGAGCGTCCGAAGCGGACCAGGCGCAGCGCATCCTTGGGCCCGACACCGAACTCGGCGGCGAACCGCGCACACAGGTGACGGCGGCTCCAGCCGGTCTCGGCGGCGAGTTCGCCGACCCGCAGCGCGCCGCCCGAGCGCATGATCCGCCGCCAGGCGAAGGACAGCTCCGGTGCGGGCTCCACCGGGTCGAGGCGGCGGGTGAGCGCCGCGTCGAGCAGGTCGAACCGCTGCCGCCACGACGCCGTACGCAACCGGTCCGTCAGCGGTTCGAGCGACAGCGGCGCGACCGCCGCCGCGAGCGCCGCGGCCGGCATGCCGAACAGGGCGCGGGCGCCCGCCGGGGTGAGCGCGAGCTGCACCCCGAACTGGGTGCCGTCGTGGTGGATGAACGCGGGAGCCAGGGTCAGCCCGCTGGCCAGGGCCTGGTAGCCGCTCGGCGGGCGGTCGCCGGTCAGCGCCACCAGGGTCGGCTCCTCGAAACTGATCACCACGGTCAGGTCGGGTGAGGGCAGGCCGAGGTGCACACCCGGGGCGAACCCGCGGTAGTGGTAGCCGAGGTACTGGCGGACGTAGGGCCGCAGGTGCGGGGCCGGCACGCCGTCCACATGCTCCGCGATAGTCATACGTCACTCATTCTCCCACGGTGGGCGCAGGTGCGACGCAGGGCGGCCAACCGGGTCAATCGCCTGTTCGGAGGCCATCGCATTCCTAGGATCTAGGCATGGCGGTGACGGGGTGCTGAGCCGGTGGCGGCAATACCGTCCGGAGTGGCTGCGTCCCGACACGATCGCCGGGCTCACCGTGTGGGCGGTGCTCGTGCCCGAGTGCCTGGCGTACGCCACGATCGCCGGGGTCCCGCCCGTGATCGGGCTCTACGCCGCCGCGCCCGCCCTCGTGCTGTACGCGATCTTCGGCAGTTCCCGGCACCTGGTGGTGGGCCCGATGGCCGCCACCGCGGCGCTGTCGGCCAGCGTGGTCGCGGTGTACGCCGGGCCGGGCGAACGCTTCGTCGCGATGACCACCGCGCTGGCGCTCGTCGTCGGCGTCCTCGCGCTGATCGCCGGGCTGGCCCGGCTGGGCTTCCTGGCGTCGTTCATCTCCGAGCCGGTGCTCAAGGGGTTCATCGTCGGGCTGGCGCTGACCATCATCGCCGGGCAGCTGCCGAAGCTGTTCGGCGTGCCCAAGGGCGAGGGGAACTTCTTCGCCCAGCTCTGGCACTTCCTCACCCACCTGGGCCAGACGAACCCGTGGACGCTCGCGATCGGCGCGGTGTGCCTGGCCGTCGTGATCGGGCTCAAGGAGCTCAAGCCGGTGGTGCCCGGCTCGCTGGTCGCGGTCGCGCTGGGCATCCTCGCGGTCGCCGTGCTGCACCTGGACCGCCGCGGCGTCGCGATCGTCGGGCACATCGACCCGGGCCTGCCCGCCCTCGGCCTGCCCGGCATCGCCGCCGCCGACTGGCTGAAACTCGTCGGCCCGGCGGTCGGCGTCGCGCTGATCGGGTTCGCCGAAGGACTGGGGGCTGCGAAGACGTACGCGGCGCGGTTCGGGTACACCGTGGACGCGAACCGGGAGCTGATCGGGCTGGGCACGGCCAACATGGGCGCGGGCCTGGCCTCGGGCATGGTCGTCAACGGCAGCCTGTCCAAGACCGCGGTCAACGCCGGGGCCGGGGCGCGCAGCCAGCTGTCCGGGCTGGTCGTGGCGGTGCTCACGGTGGTGACGCTGCTGTTCCTCACCGGGCTGTTCGAGCAGCTGCCGGAGGCGGCGCTGGCCGCGGTCGTGATCGCGGCGCTGGTGGAGCTGGTCGACATCCGGGGACTGCGGCGGCTGTGGCGGGTGTCCACCGCGCCGCGCGGCACACCTGCGTCGCTGATCACCCGGCCCGACTTCGTCGCCGCGATCGCCGCGCTGCTGGGCGTGCTCGTCTTCGACACGCTGCCGGGCCTGGTCATCGGCATGGCGGTCTCGCTGGTCCTGCTCCTGTACCGGGCGTCACGCCCGATCGTCGCGATGCTGGGGCGCACCGGCGACGGCCGGTGGGTTGACCGGTCCCGGCACGACGACGCGCGACCCGCCCCGGGTGTGGTCGTGCTGCGGCCCGAGGGAGCCGTCTTCTTCGCCAACGCCGATCACGTCCGCGACCGGGTACGCGCCGCCGCGGCGGCGCCCGGCACGCGGGCGGTGGTGCTCGACGGCGAGAGCGTGCCGCTGGTCGACGTGACCGCCGCGACGACGCTGTCCGACCTGGTCGACGACCTACGCGGCCAGGGCGTCGAGCTGTACGTCGCGCACGACCTGGGCCAGGTCCGCGACATCCTGCGCCGCGCCGGCGTCACCCTGCCCCACGTGTACGCCACCATCGATGACGCGGTCCGCGCCGCCACCAGCACCCCCGCGCCCTGACCCCGGGGCTCGTCGGCCCGGGCCCGTGGCCGGCCGGCGGGTGGAGATCACTGTCTGGGGGCCGGATCTGTGGTCTGGCCGCAGTTTCTGACCCGATACAGCGATCTCCGTCCGGGTCAGGACCGCAGCGCAGCGATCACGGGCCCGAAGGCCTCCAGGTAGGGGTCGTGGACGGTCAGGTAGGTGAAGCCGTAGCGGTCGCGCTGCCGCCGCAGCTGGGCGGCCATCTCCTCGACCGTGCCGAACAGCAGGAACGGCGACTCCAGCGCCTGCTCGACGGTCACCGCGCCGCCGGTGTCGACGCTGACCTGCTCCGCCGCGGCGTGCCGGTCACCGGTCTCGACCACCCGCTGGATCAGCGCGTGCCATTCGATCCGCCCGGCGCGCGGCCCGGCGTGTGTTCGCGCGAAGGCGACCCGCTCGTCGGCCTCCGTCGCGGACGCCAGCCGGAACGTGCCCGGCTCCGCACCCTTGACCTGATACGCCCCGGCCACGGAGACGATGTCGGCGTGCTGCGCGGCGAGGCGCAGGATCCGGTCGCCGGTGCCGCCGACGATCAGCGGCGGCCCGTACCCGCCGAAGCCGTGCTTCTGCACCGGCCGGGGCGGTGCGCCGCCCCGCAGCGGTTTCGTGTCGTCGGTCCGGAACCAGCGTCCCAGCTCGCCGATCATCCGGTCGAGCTGCCCCACCCGGACGCCGAACGGGGCGAACGGCAGACCAGCCGCGTCGAACTCCCACTTCATGTGCCCCGCGCCGAGGCCGACCTCCAGCCGACCGCCGGTTAGCAGGTCCGTCGTGGCGATCTCGCGGGCCAGCAGGGCCGGGTTCCAGAACGGCACGTTGAGCACCAGCGTGCCGACCCGCAGCCGCTGGGTCGCCGCCGCGGCCGCGACCAGCACCGGAAACGGCGCGGGCGCGCCCAGATGGTCGACGGCGAACATGGTGTCGTAGCCGAGCTGTTCGGCCAGCCGGCAGCGCTGCACGAAGGCGTCGCCCGAGGGCACCGAGAACACGTTCGACGAGAACCGGAACTCACGCATGCGTCGACCTTGCCGGGTCGCGAGGCGACACGCCAGTGCTGCGCCGCATCGCCGGGCGGGGCTCTTGCGGCCGTCGCGCACAGTGGTCGCCATGACGCCTCTGCCACCCGGTCCGCCGCAGCCCAAGAGCCCGGTACGCAAGATCCTTATCATCGTCGCCATCGTCCTGCTGCTGTGCTGCGGCGGTGCGGCCGTCGCCGGCTACTTCGCGTACCGCGGCATCGAGGCGGCGACCGGCCCCGCCCGGGACGCCGCGACGGCCTACGCCGACGACCTGGTCGCCCGCGACTACGCCGGCGCCTACGCGGGGCTGTGCAGCCGTACCCGCGCGCTGACCAGCGAGCAGCAGTTCATCGCGGAGCAGACCGCCGGGCCGCGGATCAGCGATTACTCGGTGGCGGGAGTCAACGTCGAGCAGCACAACTCGACCGTGAGCGGCGTCGTCACCTTGGAGCTGACCAGGGCCGACGGTTCGCAGTCCGTGCTGGGGGTGCCGCTGCTCAAGGAGGACGGGCAGTGGCGGGTGTGTCTGTAGACGGCCGGCTCGCCGGGAAGAGGGCGGGGTGAAGCGGGCGGCCGGGTTCTCTGCCCGGCCGCCCGCTGCCGGTCAGCGGCAGTGGTGGATGTCGCTGGTGGCCGAGGCGAGCACGATGTCGGCGCTGACACCCAGCGTCGGCGGGACGACGAGGTGCACGCCGTGCACGGTGAGCCCGCCGTCGACGGGAGTCTGCTCGTTGAACACGATCTTCGCGCCGGGCACACCCGGGATCGCGACGATGCTGTTCGGACCGGTCGTCACGGTCACCGGGACGCCGCCGACGAGCAGCTGCCCGACGGTGACCGCGCCGGTGGACCCGGCGCAGCCGGTGACGGACGTGGTGCGGATGTCGCGCAGCGCGATCGCGGGCAGGCCGGGCAGGCCCAGCTCGACCGAGCCGACCGTCGCGGTCGCCGTCGAGCCGCCGGGCGCGGTACGGGTGGTGACGTTCGCGCACAGCGCCGCGGCGCGCAGCACCAGCACGTTCACCGTGGCCGTACACGGCGTGGCGGTCGTCGACGGGTCGGCTACGCGCACCGCGCCGGTGTCCGGGGCGGCGGGCAGCGTCGCCGCGCCGACCAGGACCTTCAGCTTGCCGGAGACGCCGTACGCCCGGCCGGTCTCGTATTGCAGGCCCACCGTCGCGGCGGCCTGGCTCGGCTCGTAGAAGGCGCTGCCGGTGTAGCGCGCCGACACGGGCAGCCTGCCGTCGGCGGCCAGCGGCTGCGCGACGTCGGCGATCACGCAGCCGGCGGTGCCCGTGGCGTCGGTGTCGGCGGTGCAGGACTGCGCGGACGGGCCGCTGCCCAGCGTCAGCGTGACCGGGGCCCCCGCGACGGGCGTGCCGTCACCGGGCAGCGGCGGAGCCGAACCCTCGGTGAGCCGGGCGGCCAGCCGGGCGGGCTCGTCGTTGGCGACGTTCACCTCGCCCGTGTACGCCAGCCGGGTCTGCTCCTTGGTCACGGTGAAGTCCGCCGTCGCGGTGCTGGGCAGGTGCACCTCGTCCCCGGCGTAGGCGGCGGTCGCCGAGTACGGGCCCGGGGTCTCCTGCGGCACGACCGTGCAGCTCGCGACGCCGTCGCCGCCGGTGACGGCGTCGCACGACTCGGTCGCGTTCAGGGCGAGGGTGACCGGCTCGCCGGGCAGTGCCGCGCCGGTGCCGGTCAGGGTCAGCTTCGCGGCCAGCGTCACCGGGTCGTGGTAGTCGCCGGTGACGTCGCCGGTCCAGGCCAGCGTGGTCGGCTTGCGCTTGACCTCGTACGACGTGGACACGCTCGACGCGTGCCGGATGGTGTCCCCGGCGTACGAGGCGGTCAGCGTGCGGGTGTCCGCGGGCGCCTGCGGGGTGACCGTGCACGCCGCCTCACCGGCCGCGTCGGTGACCGCGCTGCAGCCCGGCGTCCCGGCCAGCGCGAACTGGACCGTCGCGCCCGGGATCGGCGCTCCGCCGGTGGTGTACGTGAGCCGGGCGCGCAGCTGCGCCGGTGCGCCGACCGGGCCCGAGGTCGCGCCGAGGTAGCTCAGGGTCGTGTCGCGTACCTGGTAGGAGATGGTGACCGAGGCGTCGTCGGCGGTCTCGGCGATGCTGACGCCGCTCACACCGGCGGCGGTGTGGCTCGCGCCCGAACCGCCGTTGCCGCCGTCGAACCCGGCCAGCAGCGGAGCCGGGGGAGCGCCGCCGGACGAGCCGCCGCCCCCGCCGTACCAGCCGCCGCCCCCGCCGCCGCCGCCTCCGCCGGTGGTGCCGGGCGCGAGCGCGCCGACCCCGCCCACGGCGTACGCGCCGGGGAAGCCGACCAGTCCGAGCGGCCCGAACGGCAGGCCGCCGTTACCGGCCCCGGTCGCGGTGCCGTCACCGCCGTCCCCGGACGGGGCGCAACTCGCGGCGAAGCAGCCGCCACCCCCGCCGCCCCCGCCACCGGCGACGACCAGCCGCGACGCGGCCGAGTCACACGGGCTGCCCAGCGAGCAGGTGCGCAGGTCCGAGGCGCCGCCGCCCGCGCCGCCGTTGAACGGCGACCCCGCGCCGCCCTCGCCGCCACCGCCGAAGCCGGGGAACGCGCCGTCGCCGCCGTCGCCGCCGCGCTCGCCGACCTCGACCCACAGCCTGGTCACGCCCGCTGGGATCGCCAGATCGGCCTCGACCCGCGCGCCGGGGCGGCCGTCCTCGCCGCTGCCGTCGCCGTCGCCGCCGCGTGCGCCGACCACGACGACGTGCACGTTCGTCACGCCCGCGGGCACGTTCCAGACCTGCTCACCGCCGGTGGCGGCGTACGTCGCCGTCACCTGGTGGTCGGCCCAGGCGGGCGACCCGCCCGCGATCACCCCGGCGCCGGCCACGGCCACGCCCACCAGCGCAGCCAGCCCCGCCCTGCTCGCCCGTCCGCGCACGCAGACCCTCCTCGATAGACCAAACTCGACCGTTCAACGAGGTGATCGAGGCGGCCGAGGTATCAGCAAGCCGACACGTCCTGCGTGCGAGAGCAGGCCGCGTCCCCGCCCCGGCCCGCACCGGGGACCGGTTCTGGCCTGCGGCCTGCGGATATGTACCGTGGCCGGTCCGATGTGGGCGCATCCGGCGCTACGTTCGCCCATCATCGGGACGGGCAGGAGGAAGACGCCATGTGGAGGCTCTGGTACGCGGTGGGAGTGGCGCTGGCCGGGTTCGGGCTGCTGATCGGGACGGGGGCCGTGTACGGGTACACGCAGCTCGTCGACGAGCAGGCGTACGCGGAGCAGTTGCTGCTCCAGTCGGAGGGGGAGGCAGAGTTCCGGATGCGGCAGGTGCGGATCGCCGGTATCGAGGACGACAAGGCCAACAACATCGTGACCGGGATCGGCACCCTGGTGCCGATCGGGGGCGGCGTGGCCCTCGTGGTGCTCAGCCACCGCCGACTCAAGGAGCGCCGGCGCGCCCGATAATCGACGTTGGCCTATCTGGTCGAGTTCGATCTCAAAATTCTCAACCAGATAGGCCAATGTCTATGAAAAACGCGTCGGCGACCGTACCGGCCGGGTCAGCGGAGCTTGTCGAGGCCAGCGCGGCGCAGGGCGTCGGCCATGGCGCTGTTGCCGACCGGTTCGCTGCGCTGCTGACGCGGCTGCCCGCCGCGCTGACCGCCCTGCCCGCCGCCCTGTCCACCCTGCCCGCCGCGCTGACCGCCACCGGCACCGCCCCCGCGCTGACCACCGCCGCCGCCCCCGCGCTGGCCGCGGTCCCCGCCGCCGCCACCGCCGCCCTGGCGAGCGCCGCCCGCCGGGGCTGCCTCATCCTCCAGGCGCAGGGTCAGTGAGATGCGCTTGCGCGGGATGTCCACGTCGAGCACCTTGACCTTGACCACGTCGCCGGACTTGACCACCTCGCGCGGGTCGCTGATGAAGTTGCGCGACATCGCCGACACGTGCACCAGGCCGTCCTGGTGCACGCCGACGTCGACGAACGCGCCGAACGCGGCCACGTTGGTGACGACGCCCTCCAGCAGCATGCCGGGCTGCAGGTCGCCGATCTTCTCGACACCGTCCTTGAAGGACGCGGTCTTGAAGGCGGGTCGCGGGTCGCGGCCGGGCTTCTCCAGCTCCTTGATGATGTCGGTGACGGTCGGCAGGCCGAAGACGTCGTCGGCGTACTCGGTGGGCTTGAGGGTGCGCAGCAGCGAGCCGTTGCCGATGAGCTTGGCCATCTCGATGCTGTTGTTCTTCAGGATGCGCTGCACCACCGGGTATGCCTCGGGGTGCACGCTGGAGGCGTCGAGCGGGTTGTCGCCGTTGGGGATGCGCAGGAAGCCCGCGCACTGCTCGAACGCCTTCGGGCCGAGCCGGGCGACCTCCTTGAGCGCGGTGCGCGAGCGGAACGGGCCGTTGGCGTCGCGGTGCAGCACGATGTTCTCGGCCAGGCCGGTGCTGATGCCGGAGACGCGGGACAGCAGCGGCGCGGAGGCGGTGTTCACGTCGACGCCGACGCCGTTCACGCAGTCCTCGACGACGGCGTCCAGCGAGCGCGACAGCTTCACCTCGGACAGGTCGTGCTGGTACTGCCCGACGCCGATGGACTTCGGGTCGATCTTCACCAGTTCGGCGAGCGGGTCCTGCAGGCGGCGGGCGATGGACACCGCGCCGCGGATCGACACGTCGAGGCTGGGCAGCTCCTGCGAGGCGTACGCCGACGCGGAGTACACCGAGGCCCCCGCCTCGGACACGACGATCTTCGTCAGGTTGAGCTGCGGGGCGAGCTTGATCAGGTCGATGGCGAGCTTGTCGGTCTCCCGCGAGGCCGTGCCGTTGCCGATCGCGATCAGCTCGACGTTGTGCGTGGCGGCGAGCTTGGCGAGGGTGGCCAGTGAGGCGTCCCACCGGTTGTGCGGCACGTGCGGGTAGATGGTGTCGTGGGCGACGACCTTGCCGGTGGCGTCGACGACGGCGACCTTCACGCCGGTGCGGTAGCCGGGGTCCAGGCCCATCGTGGCGCGGGTGCCGGCCGGGGCGGCCAGCAGCAGGTCGCGCAGGTTCATCGCGAAGACCCGGACGGCCTCCTCCTCGGCGGCCTGCCACAGCCGGGTGCGCAGGTCCAGGCCCAGGTGCACCAGGATGCGGGTGCGCCAGGCCCAGCGCACGGTGTCGCCCAGCCACTTGTCGGCGGGGCGGCCGCGGTCGCTGATGCCGAACGCGGCGGCGATGCGCTGCTCGAAGATGCTCGGGCCGGCGGGCGCGCCCTCGGCGGCGGGCTCGTCGGGCTCCATGACCAGGTCGAGCACCTCCTCCTTCTCGCCGCGGAACATGGCCAGGATGCGGTGGCTGGGCAGCTTGGCGTACGGCTCGGAGAAGTCGAAGTAGTCGGAGAACTTCGCGCCCTCCTCGGCCTTGCCGTCGCGCATCTTCGACACGATGCGCCCGCGGGTCCACATCTGCTCGCGCAGCGCGCCGATCAGGTCGGCGTTCTCGCCGAAGCGCTCGACCAGGATCGAGCGGGCGCCCTCGAGGGCGGCGGCGGGGTCGGCGACGCCCTTGTCGGCGTCGACGAAGCCCGCGGCGGCGGTCTGCGGGTCGTGCGAGGGGTCGCCGAGCAGCAGGTCGGCGAGCGGCTCCAGGCCGGCCTCGCGGGCGATCATCGCCTTGGTCCGCCGCTTGGGCTTGTACGGCAGGTAGATGTCCTCCAGGCGGGCCTTCGAGTCGGCCCCGTTGATCATCGCTTCGAGGGCGTCGTCGAGCTTGCCCTGCGAGCGGATCGACTCGAGGATCGTCGACCGGCGCTCCTCCAGCTCCCGCAGGTAGCGCAGGCGCTCTTCGAGGGTGCGCAGCTGGGCGTCGTCCAGCTCGCCGGTGACCTCCTTGCGGTACCGGGCGATGAACGGAACGGTCGATCCGCCGTCGAGGAGCTCGACCGCCGCGTTCACCTGGTTCTGCCGTACGCCGAGTTCCTCGGCAATGCGCTGCGCAATGGACGTCGTCACGGTGAGACATTCTGCCCGCACCCCGCCGTCCTGGCACGCAGGGGGCGGGGTGCGGGCCGTGCGGTGTCAGGTCACGCGCTGGTGGTCAGGGGTGCGGTGAGGAAGTCGGCGATAGGGTCGACGAGCCGGGGCGGGGCGATGGCGATGGCGTCGTGGCGGGCCCCGGCGACGACCATCGTGCGGGACCGGGCGATGACCCGGGCCAGTTTGTCGTGGTGTTCCTCGAAGTAGCCGGGGGCGTTGGCGCCGCAGGCCAGCAGCACGTCGGCGGTCACTGCCGCGTACGCGTCGGCGGAGCCTCCGCGGGCCTGCACCTGCCGGATCTCGAACATGGTCATCGGCAGCAGGTCGCCCATCTGGCGGCCGATCGGGGTGCGCAGGAACACGCGGCAGATCGCGGTGCGCACGCTCAGGGGCCACCGCGACACCACGGAGTGGGTGTTGACCCCGGCGGCCACGATCGCGACGGCACGGGCGGTCCTGCCCGCGCGCAGTGCCTCGTCCACGGCGTCGAGGTAGGTCCCGTCCGGCGTGCCGTCGATGTGCAGCGCCGCGTCGTAGAGGGCGAGACGTTCGATCGGCAGGCGCAGCGCGGCCCGCAGGGCGACGAATCCGCCGTAGCTGTGTCCGATGACGTTGCGCGCTCCGGTGTGCTCCAGTACCGCGCCGAGGTCTTCGATCTCCTGCTCGACCGAGTAGGGCTCGCGCCGGGCAGGTGCGTCGAGGCGGCCGCGCCGGTTGTAGGCGTGCACGGTGCACCGGTCGGAGAGCCGGGCGATCAGCCGCCGGTACTCGTTGATGGTGACCCCGCCGCCGTGCACCAGCACGACGCCCGGCCCGGTGCCGCTCGTGTGCAGGGCGATGCTCGCGCCGTCCGGCGCCGTGACCCGTTGCATGGCTGCTCCCCTCAGTCGTAAACAGCGAACGCTGTTCGCAGTTTAGCCGCACGTGGCATCGGGGCGCATCCGGGATGTGAGGGGCGCGGTTCGCTCAGCCTGCCGAGGGGAGCGTGGCGGGGAAGCCCTCGCGCCGCCCGTACGCGACGCCGAACACTCCGGCGCAGGTCAGCAGCGCGGCGACGACAGGCAGCGCGGCCGGTCCCCAGCCGGCGAGCACCAGCCCGCCGACCAGCGCGCCGCCGCCGATGCCGACGTTGAACGCCGACGCGTTCAGGGCGGCGGCGGTGTCGGCGGCGCCGCTCGGGGCGGCGCGCAGGATCGCGGCCTGCACCAGGGTGGCTAGGGCGTTGAGGGCCATGCCGGCGACGGCGGCCGACGCGACGGCCAGCGTGGGGGAGTGGCCGGCCAGGGCCAGCCCGATCAGCGCGACGGTCAGCGTGGCGGTGCCGGCCAGCATCGCGAACCGGGGCCGCTTGTCGACCAGCAGCCCGGCGGCGAGCAGGCCGACCGCCCCGGCCGCGCCGTAGCCGAGCAGCGCAGGGCTCAGCGCCGCCTCGCTCAGGCCGGTGGACTGCAGGAACGGCGAGATGTAGGTGTAGAAGCTGAAGTAGCCGAGCATGGTCACCGCGGTGGTGACCACGACGATCGCCACCGACGGCGTACGCAGCACCTGGAACAGGCTCATCCCGCCGCCCGGGGTCTCGCCGGGGTAGTCGGGCAGCAGCCGCCAGCCGACGAAGGCCAGGATCAGCGCGACACCGGCGAGCACGGCGAAGGCGGCCCGCCAGCCGATGGCGACGCCGAGCGCGGTGCCCGCGGGCACGCCGAGCAGGATCGCCACGGTGCCTCCGGTGAACACCAGGGTCACCGCCCGGCCGACCCGGTCGGCGGTGACCATGCGGGCGACGTATCCGGCGCACATGGCCCAGAACGCGCCGTGGGTCAGGCCGCCGATCAGCCGGGCGGCCGCTGCGAGCGGATACACGGTGCTCAACGCCATGATCACGTTGCTGGCGGCGTACGCGACGAGCGTGCCGACCAGCAGCCCGCGGCGTGGGAACCGCGCGGTCAGGCGTCCCAGCGGCGCGGCGAACAGCGCCACCATCAGCGCGTATCCGGTGACGAGCAGCCCGATGGTGGGCTCGGACACGTCGAGGTCGCGGCTGATCGAGCTGAGCAGGCCCATCGGCAGCATCTCGGTCGTCACCGACAGGAAGGTGCCCGCGGCGACCACGAGCAGCCCCGCCAGCGGCCACGGTGCCCGGGTCGCTGCGGCGGTCTCGTGCTCGGTCGTCGCGGTCATCGCTTGACGGTAAACGCTCCCGCGGGAGAACCCGTCCGGGTTTACCCCGTGAACTCAGACACAAGGCCGGGAAAGACCCTGGCTCGTCCCCGGTATCGCCGCCGATCGCTCGACTCGGCCCCACCCGCCCAGGCACCCTGTCTGCGCTCAGAAGGACGCGGGGAAGGGAGCTGGTCAGGGT
The DNA here is from genome assembly GCF_009720385.1 of Catellatospora vulcania. Classification (GTDB taxonomy): domain Bacteria; phylum Actinomycetota; class Actinomycetes; order Mycobacteriales; family Micromonosporaceae; genus Catellatospora; species Catellatospora vulcania. The sequence continues at coordinate 1,092,305 of NZ_WARX01000001.1, forward strand.
GCGCCTCAGGAGGGTGCTGGCGATCGTCGGCGTGGTGGTGCTGCTGCTGTGCACGGTCTGCGCCGGAGCCGGTGTGTGGATCTGGAACGCGCAGGTGATCTCGACGGCGGACCAGGTCGACTTCACCCGGCCGCTGGCGGTGCCGCCGCTCGCGCCGTCGCGGCTGGAGGACGGCCGCCGGGTGTTCGACCTCAAGGCGCAGGCCGGGGAGCATGACTTCGGCCGCGGCGCGACGCCGACCTGGGGGTTCAACGGCGGCTTCCTCGGCCCGACGCTGCGGGCGACCCGCGGCGAGCAGGTCCAGGTCAACGTGACCAACGCTTTGGACGAGACCACCACGGTGCACTGGCACGGCATGCACCTGCCCGCGGAAGCCGACGGCGGCCCGCACCAGCTCGTCGGGCCGGGGAAGTCCTGGTCGCCGACCTGGAAGCTGGACCAGCCCGCGGCGACGCTGTGGTACCACCCGCACCTGCACGGCGAGACCGCCGGGCACGTGTACCGCGGCCTGGCCGGGCTGTTCCTCGTCGACGACCCGGCGACGTCGGTGGACGCGCTGCCGCACGAGTACGGCGTCGACGACATCCCGCTGATCGTGCAGGACAAGAAGTTCGACGGCGACGGCGAACTCGACGACAGCTCCGCGTTCCTGGGCGGGGTCGGGGTGCTCGGCGACACCGTCGCGGTCAACGGCACCGTCGGGCCCTACCTCGACGTGACCACCGAGCGGGTGCGGCTGCGGCTGCTCAACGGGTCCAATGCCCGCTCCTACGAGTTCGGGTTCCCCGACGGGCGCCGGTTCGCGCTGGTCGGCACGGACGGCGGGCTGCTGGAGTCGGCGTACGACACGGACCGGATCATGCTGTCGCCCGGTGAGCGCGCCGAGATCGTGGTGACGGTCGAGCCGGGCGAACGGACCGTGCTGCGCAGCTATCCGCAGCCGCTGGAGACGGGGCTGCTCGGCGACCGGTTCACCGGCGGCGCGGACACCCTCGACATCCTGCAGCTGCGCGCCGCGGGCACGCTCGCGCCGCGCCCGGCGGTGCCGCAGCGGCTGGTCGCCACCCCTCGGCTGAACCGCGCCGACGCCGTGCAGCAGCGGCCGTTCAAGCTCAGCGGTCATGCCATCAACGGGCAGCAGATGGACATGACCCGCGTCGACGCCGCGCCCGAGCGCGGCAGCGTGGAGATCTGGAAGGTCGTCAACAACGACGGCACCCCGCACAACTTCCACATCCACGACGTGCAGTTCCAGGTCCTCACCAAGGGCGGGGCCGCGCCGCCGCCGCAGCTGTCGGGCTGGAAGGACACCGTCTACCTGCCGCCGAACGTCACCTTCGAGCTGATCATGCGGTTCAGCGACTACGAGGATGCGGACACCCCCTACATGTTCCACTGCCACGTGCTCTACCACGAGGACGCGGGCATGATGGGCCAGTTCGTGGTGGTGCCGCCCGGTGGCAGGCCGGGCGTCGTCGACCATGCGTCGCACCTGGCCCACGCCGGGCACCACTGAGCAGGCGTGCGGACGTCGCCGGCGGGAGAGCTGCTCCCGCCGGCGACACCGTCACCTGAGGAACCAGTCGTTGCTCGTGTAGTCGGCGCGGCCGTCGGCGTCGGTGAAGTCGGTGCTGGTCCACACCCGCAGGTAGGTCGACCCGTACCAGGCCTCGGTGCGAGCCCAGACGTCCACCGTCTTGTAGCTGTAGGTGTACGTCGCCCTGACCCAGCCGTCGCTCATCCGGACGGTGTTGCGCCATCCCCAGTCACAGGCGGGGGTGCAGGCTCCCCACGGGCGGATCCGGAAGTAGCTCGTCCCCCCGGTGCAGACGCCGGTGTCCGCGTCGCAGACGATCACGTCGTTGCAGACGAACTGCACCTGCGTGCGGATGATGGACCTGGTGGCGGGGTCGATGTTGTGCCAGTCGCCTTCCATCGGCTGGGTGACGCACAGGGCCTGTGCGGGCGTCGCCGTGACGACGTTGGCGGTGACGGACAGGCCGAGCGTGAGCAGTGTCGCCGCGAGCAGCGTCGCGGCCAGCCGGGTCGGCCGACCGCGTCGAACACGTCTTTCCACGTCGGTTGCCATGGGAACCACTCTCCCTGTGATCGATGAGCGTGAGTTCGCTCGCCGGTCAAGGTAGGCGGCCGCCATGGGGTCGGCCGCTGACTGTCGGTTACTCAGCAGCGCCGCGGCCGTACGGTTAGTGACAGTGGCTCAGGCGATCCGGACCTCGTGCGCCGCTGCCTCGGGGGCGGCGAAGGCCAGCAGCCGCGCCCCCTCCTGCGCCACCGCGTCACGGTCGGCGGCGGTGAAAGCCGTGAACGGCTCGACGGCCAGCACGGCCCGGCCGCGTTCGCGCTCGATGCGCCACATCCCGGCGACGAAGCCCCCGATCAGGACGGTCGCCCGGATGATGCCGTTGATCGTGAAGATGCGTTTGCGGTGCTCGTCGGAGATGATCCGGGTGCGGTCGGCGTGCGCCAGCAGCACACTGTCGAACTCGCCCAGCAGGCGTACCGGCGCGGGCACGTCGGCGTCCGGGCGGGGCGCGTCGGGCAGGTCGAACAGGGCGACGCTCTGCTCGTCGCGGAAGGTCGACAGCCGTGGCCGCAGCCGTTCGACGACCTCCTTCAGCCGGGTCATGCCCGCCCAGGCCTGCACGTCGCGGACACTGGCCGGGCCGTACGCGGCCAGGTAACGCAGCACCATGTCGTCCGCGGACGGGACGGACAGTCCGGCGGACAGCCACGACTCCGCCGAGGTGTGCGCGGCCTGCCCGCTCGACCCCCACAGCCCGCGCGGCGGCACCTGCACCAGCGGCACCCGCACGCGCACCACCCGTGGCAGCACCTCGGCGTCCTGGCCCGGGAAGCGGGCCGCGAGCAGCGTGCCCAGCTCCGCGAACGTGCGCGGCTGCGCCTCCACCAGCTCGCGGCCGTAGGCGGCGACCGCGTCCACGTCCAGGCCGGTCAGCTCCTTGCCGCGGGTGGCGGCCAGGGCTCTTTCCAGGGCCGGCGCCAGCACCGCGCGCAGGGCCAGGCAGTCCTCGGCGGTGACCAGGTGGATCGTCGAGCGCATCAGTGCGATGCGGACCACCCGCCGGTCGGTGATCAGCTGCGACAGCTCGCCGGGCACGAAGTCCGCGAGCCGGTTCCACAGCGCGACGTACGGCGGGTTCGGGGCCTGCGCCTGCAGCCCGAACAGGTGCGCGACCGCGTCGTGCACCGGGATCCGCGCACGTTCCAGCAGCAGCTGCCGCGACAGCAGGGCACGGTTGAGTGTTTGACGACTGAGCACGGGGGCCATAGGCATTTAAGCTACGTGGTGCGCCCGCCGGTCCGGCCGGGCGCTCGTGGTAGGAGAGTGCGATGACCGAGCTGCCGATCCCCGGCCCGTACGTGCCCTGGGTGGACGACATCCCGTCGCGCCCGGCGGCCGGCGGCCCGCTGCAAGGCGTGCGCCTGGCCGTCAAGGACCTGTTCGACGTGACCGGCCTGCCCACCGGGGCGGGCAACCCGACCTGGCTCGCCACGCATCCGCCGGCGATCCGCGACGCGGCGGCGGTGGCCGTGCTGACCGGGGCCGGCGCGCACATCGTCGGCAAGACCCACACCGACGAGATGGCGTACAGCCTGTTCGGCACCAACGCGCACTACGGCGCGCCGGACAACCCGGCCGCTCCCGGGCACCTCACCGGCGGCTCCTCCAACGGCACCGCCGCCGCGGTCGCGGAGGGCTCGGCCGACCTGGGGCTGGGCACCGACACCGGCGGTTCGGTGCGCATCCCCGCCGGCTGGTGCGGCCTGTACGGCCTGCGTCCCAGTCACAGCCGGGTCAGCCGGGCCGGGGTCGTGCCGCTGTGCGGCTCGTTCGACGTGCCGGGCCTGCTGACCCGTGACCTGGCGCTGCTGCGCACGGGAACCGGCGTGCTGCTGACCGGCGGCCCCGACACCACCCCGATCCGCGGGCTGGTCGCCCCGGCCGACCTGTGGGAGCTCGCCGAACCGGCGGTGCGCCAGGCGCTGCAACCGGCCCTGGAACGGCTGGCCGCGACGCTGCCCTGCGACGAGAAGCCGCTGTGGGGCTCGGCTCCCGCGCCGGACTACCGGTTCGCGTACGCGGTGCGCACCGGCTGGGAGTTCTGGCAGCGCCACGGCGACTGGGTACGCGAGCACGAACCCGCCTTCGGCCCCGGCGTCGGCGAGCGGGTGCGTGCGGCGCAGGCGCGTACCCACGAGGAACTGATGGCCGCTGACCGGGAGATCACCGCGGTCCGGACCACGATGGCGCGGCTGCTCGACGGCGCGGTGCTGGTCATCCCGACCGCGCCGGCCCCCGCCCCCGGTCGCGGCGTCGACACCGGCCCGCTGCGCGGCCCGATCCTGGGTCTGACCGGCATCTCCAGCGTCGCGGGCCTGCCCGCGCTCAGCGTCCCCGGCGCCGCCGTGGACGGTCTTCCCGTGGGGCTGTGCCTGGTCGGCGCACCCGGCACGGACGAGTCCCTGCTCGAACTCGCGGAGGTTCTCCGATGACCGAACCGGGCGCGCTCGCGCCGGCCGACGCCGACCTCGACGTCCGCGACGCCCCACCGCCGGGGCTGTGGGCGCGGATGAAGGCCGACCCCCAGTACGCTCCCGAGCACCTGGCGCTGGAGGCGGTGGCCCGGATCGGGCCGCAGGCCGCGGCGTGGGTCACCCGCATGCGCACCATGTACCCGAACATGCACCCCGACGGCCTGGCCCAGCAGGCGGTCAAGCGGTTCCGGCGGCACGCGCGGTTCACCGGGGCGGTGTCGGGCTCGGTCGGCCTGCCCGGCGCGATCGCCGACCTGGCGACCCTGGCCTGGACGCAGAGCCGCCTGGTGCTGCACCTGGCCGCCGTGTACGGCGTCGACCCGACCCACCCCGACCGGGCCACCGACCTGCTGGTGCTGCAGCGGGTGCACAAGGCGACCGAGGCGGCCCGGCTGGCGCTCGGCGTCGCCCAGGGCCGTGAGGGCGTCGGGGCCGCGCTGGCCAAGGGGGTCGGCACCACCGCGAGCCGGGCCCCGGTCGGCCGGGCGCTCGGGCGGTTGAGCTGGAAGCTCGCACAGATGGCCGGGATGCGGGCGGTGCGCAAGGTCGCCGCGAAGGCGATCCCGTTCGCCGCGATCGTGTTCGGCGCGTGGGCGAACTCGTCGACCGTCAACGACCTGGCCTCGCGCGCGATCAACCTGTACCGTCCGCCCGCGCTGACGGCCGTGCCGCACCCGCGCCCGGCCTCGCAGTGACCGCTGTCGACCCGGCCGCGCCGACCGGGCGCGCCGCCAAGGGCGTGCCCGTGGCGCGGCGGGGCAGGCGGCGCGGCGAGACCACGGTCGCGGTCGTCGCGCGGCTGGCCGGGGTGTCCGCGCCCACGGTGTCCAAAGTGCTCAACGGGCACCCCGGCGTCGCCGCCGAGACCCGCGAGCGGGTCGAGCAGGTGCTGCGGGAGCAGAACTACCGCCGCCCCGACGCGGTCACCCAGGCGCCGATGCTGGAGGTCGCGTTCCAGGCGCTGGAGAGCCACCTCGCCATCGAGATCATGCGCGGGGTGGCGCAGGTCGCGGGCGCGCGGCAGCTCGCCGTCGGCTTCACCGAGACGGCGTCGGCCCCCGGCTGGCTCGACCAGGTGCTACGGCGGCGTCCGGTCGCGGTCATCGCCGTGTACGGCGCGGCCATGCGCCGTGAGCACGCCCGGCTGGCGGCCAGCGGCATCCCGCTGGTGGCGCTCGACCCGACGGGCGAGCCGGTGCACAGCGTGCCCTCGGTCGGCGCGGCGAACTGGAACGGCGGCCTGACCGCCACCCGCCACCTGCTGGAATTGGGCCACCGTCGGATCGCGATGATCGGCGGGCCGCCCGGCTTCCTGGCCGCGCGGGCCCGCCTCGACGGCTTCCGGGCCGCGATGGACGCCGCCGGGGCGCCCGTCGAGGCGTCGCTGCTGCGTTCCGGCACGCTGTCCTACGAGGACGGCCTGCGCCACGGGCGGGACCTGCTCGCCCTGTCCGCGCCGCCGACGGCCGTGTTCTGCTGCAACGACCTGCTGGCCCTCGGCGTGTACGAGGCGGCCCGCCGGGCCGGCCGCCGGGTGCCCGACGACCTGAGCGTCGTCGGCTTCGACGACCTGGAGTTCGCCCGCTGGAGCGGGCCCGCGCTGACCACGGTCCGCCAGCCGCTGGCCGAGATGGGCGCGGCCGCCGCGGAGCTGGCCCTCACCCTGGCCGCCGGGGACGTCCCGCCGCGGCTGCGCGTCGAGCTGGCCACCGACCTCGTCCTGCGCGCGAGCACCGCGTCGCCGTTCGCTGCCTGACGGCCCGAAAGTACCGGTCCCCGGCTTGCCTTGACCCTGCTTCGTATCGACGTCTATGGTTCGGGCGAATGCATTCGCTTACACATTGGAAACGTTTCTCAGTGGCGCTGCCCCGCCACGGGAGGAGACACCATGCGAAGAGGAATCAGGTCGCTGCTGGCGGTCGCCGCATCGGCCCTGGCCGTCGTGGCGGGACTGGTGGTAGCCACCCCACCTGCCGCGGCGGCGACGCTCACCGAGGTGACCAGCTTCGGCGCCAACCCCAGCAACCTGCGCATGCACCTGTACGTGCCCGACAACATCGGCACCCGGCCCGCGGTCGTGGTCGCCGTGCACTACTGCACCGGCACCGGCCCGGCCTTCTACTCGGGCACGCAGTTCGCGCAGCTCGCCGACCAGTACAAGTTCATCGTGATCTACCCGTCGGCGACGCGCAGCGGCGCATGCTTCGACGTGTCGTCGCCGGCGTCGCTGACCCACAACGGCGGCAGCGACTCGCTCAGCATCGTCTCGATGGTGCGCTGGGTGGTCAGCAACCGCGGCGGTGACGCCGACCGCGTCTACGCCACCGGCGCGTCGTCCGGCGGCATGATGACCAACGTCCTGCTGGGGGCGTACCCGGACGTCTTCAAGGCGGGCTCGTCCTTCATGGGCGTGCCGTTCGGGTGCTTCGCCACCACCGACGGCTCGATGTGGAACAGCACCTGCGCCAACGGCCAGCTGATCAAGACGGCCCAGCAGTGGGGCGACCAGGTCCGCGCGGCCTACCCGGGCTATACCGGCCCCCGGCCGCGCATGCAGCTGTTCCACGGCACCGACGACGCGACGCTGCGCTACCCGAACTTCGGCGAGGCGATCAAGCAGTGGACCAACGTGCACGGCCTGAGCCAGACCCCGACGTACACCGACACCCCGCAGTCCGGATGGACCCGGACCCGCTACGGCGGCTCGGGAGCCAACGTCGCCGTCGAGGGCGTCAGCCTGGCCGGGGTCGGCCACAACCTGCCGCTGTCCGGCCAGGCGCTGATGGCCATCCAGTTCTTCGGCCTCACCTCCGCGCCGCCGAGCCCGTCGGCCCCGCCGTCGCCGAGCACGCCCCCGTCGCCGAGCACCCCGCCCTCGCCCAGCACCCCGCCTTCGCCGAGCGTGCCGCCGAGCCCGCAGCCGCAGGGCGCGTGCCGGGTGGCGTACACGGTCAGCGCCTGGAACACCGGCCTGACCGCGAACATCACCATCACCAACACCGGCACGTCCACGGTCAACGGCTGGGCGCTGGCGTTCACCCTGCCCACCGGGCAGGCGATCACCTCCGGCTGGAACGCGACCTACTCGCCCGCCAGCGGCGCGGTGACCGCCCGGAACCTGAGCTACAACGGCACCCTCGCGCCCGGCGCGAGCACCACCATCGGGTTCAACGCCAACCACACCGGCAACACCGGCAAACCGCCGTCGTTCACGCTGAACGGCAGCACCTGCACCATCGCGTGACCAGGCGATGACCGCAGGCTCCGGTCATGCTCTGCGACCGACCGCAGAGCATGACCGGAGCAGGCGGTCCTCAGGAGGCCCGCGCACCGCCTGGCCGGTCCCGGCCCGGGGAGGGCAGCGGCCGCCGAATGCGGCACGCCCACACCGAGGCGACCGCAGCGAGCATCCACACACCGACCAGGATCTCCCGCCACCACCAGGTCCACCAGGGCGTGGCCAGACCGAACGGCCACCCGTGCGGCTCACCGGCCAACGCGCCCGCCGCCCAGATCAGGCAGCGCGTGTCGAGCTCCGGGTCCGCCGTCACGACACGGCGCGGCCCCGCCGGCTCCAGCAGCACCGTGGACGCGTACCCCTCGCCGGTGTCCGGCAGGTTCAGCGGCACGGCAGGGACGTCGCCGGCCCAGCTCGCGCCGCACGGCGTCGTCACATGATCCACTGTGGCCGAACCGCGCTCGCCGCCGTCGCTCAGCGAGAACCGCCGCACCGCGGCCCTGTCTTCGCCGGCGGAGAGATACTCCGAGACCAGCAGCTCGGTGCCGTCCGGGGAGGTCGCCGGAGACCACTGATTCAGGTGGCCGTCTTGCCGCCAGCCGTCGGCCGGGCGCAGCGTGACCGCGCCTACCGGCGCTCCGGCGAGGTCGGTGGTCGTCGCGGTGACCGCGTAGCCGGGTGCCGCGGGGTCGTCGCCCGTCGCCTTGACCCACACCAGCCGATCGTCGCCGGCCCAGCCTGCGGGGTGGCCGAGGTCATTGCGCGGCGCGAATCGCACCGACCCGTCCATGCCCAGGATCGCCGCCCCCGGCGTCACCGGCGGCAGACTTGCATGCAGCAGCAGATGCGCACCGTCCGGGGACCAGAAGTTCGGGGACTGGCCGGCCACCAGGTACGCCGAGGGCCGTCCGATCGTCGCGTCGCCGATCGAAGGAAACGACGTGGTCCGGCCCGTGGCGAGGTCACGGATGACATACGGGCCGTCCTGGTCGGTGAGGTAGCCCAGCCGGCGTCCGTCCGGCGACAGCGCGGGCCAGTCGCCGGTGCCGCCGAAGTGCGGGGCCAGCCGCCACAGGTGCCCGTGCTCGGAGAACACGTGCCAGCCATCCGTCTCGCTCTCCTGGTCGACGATCTCCACCAACCCGGCGACCGGGCCCGGCCGCTCGGGCAGCTCACCGATCCACCACTGGTGCCCGATGCGCTGCGGATACCCGGTGACGCCGGCCTCGCCACCTGCCGGGGTCAGCGCCCGCGGTCCGCCCGCCCATGGCAGCACCGTCATCGCCAGCACCGCCAACGCGGTCACCGCCAGGCTCGACGTGGTGAGCAGGCGGCGGGTGCGGCGGCGGCGCCCGGCCCGCCACGCGGTGCGGCCCAGGTCGTCGCGGACCACGAACGGGGCGACCTCGGCCGTCAGATCGTCGAACGCGTCACTCAGCCTGCTGGTCATCGTGCCTCCACCGGGGTGCCGGGGCCGAACGTGTCGGCGAGTTCGGGGGCGAGCTGCCGCAGGCGCTCCAGCGCGTGCCGGGTCTGCGACTTGACGGTGCTCACCGAGCAGTTCAGCGCCTCGGCGGTCTGCACCTCGGTGAGGTCCTCGTAGAAGCGGAGCACCAGCACCGCGCGCTGGCGCGGGGTCAGCCGGGCGAGCGCGTCGCGCAGCACCAGCCGACGGGTCACCGCCTCCGCGTCGTCGGGATGGCAGCGCAGCTCGGGCCGCTGCTGCGCGGCCGCCTCGTGCAGGGCCTGCCGGCGCCGGCGGCTGCGCCAGCCGTCGACCGCACGGGTGTACAGCATGCGCCGCACGTAGGGCTCCGGGTCGCCGCCGCGGACCACCGTCCGCCATCGTTCCGCGACCCGCGACAGGGTGTCCTGCAGCAGCTCCTCGGCCTGATGCCGGTCGCCGGTGAGCAGGTACGCCGTACGCGCGAGCGCGTTCGACCGCCCCCGCACGAAGTCCTCGAAGTCCTCCACCCATGCCTCCTCGACGGGTACACGTCTGTCACCGCCGCGGCGGGTGGAACCCGTCGCCAAGCCGGGCTGAGCATTATGCGGTGCCGCGTCGTGGCTGCCCACAGGGTGGGCGCTAACGTGACCGGTACGCGGCGATGACGGAGGTGGAGATGGGCGACGCGGAGTTCGTCCAGGTCGTCACGACTCTGGACGACCGGGACGCGGCGCTGGCGCTGGCCCGTTCGGCGGTCGAGGCACGGGTCGCGGCCTGCGCGCAGCTCGGCGGCCCGATCCGCAGCGTGTACCGCTGGCAGGGCGCGATCGAGGAGTCCGACGAGTACCCGCTCGTCTTCAAGACCACGGCGGCCGGCTACCCGGCGCTGGAGCGGCACATCCTCGACCGGCACCCGTACCAGACGCCCGAGATCGTCTGCACGCCCGTCGTCGCGGGCAACCCCGACTACCTCGACTGGGTCGCCGCCGAAACCGGCCGGTGACGGCAGCGGCGGCGCGAACTCCTGGCACGTCTGCCGGTCGGGGTGTCTACATTCCAGCGGCCGGGTCCTGGCCGGCGTGACCGGAAAACCGACTCTCCAGGATTTTTCGCCGATAGGCTCTGAGCTGTGCGTATGGGTGGCGAAGGTGACGGTTACACGCCGGACCCGCGCCGCTGGCGTGCACTGAGTGTGTGCCTGGTGGGCGGGTTCATGGCGCTGCTCGACGTCAGCATCGTCAACGTCGCGCTGCCGTCGATCCGCGAGGGCCTGCACGCCTCCGACAGCGCCCTGCAGTGGGTCGTCTCCGGATACGCCCTGGCCTTCGGTCTGCTGCTGGTGCCCGCCGGCCGGTTCGGCGACATGAAAGGGCGGCGCAACGCGTTCGTCGCCGGTGTCGCGCTGTTCACCATGGCCAGCGCCGCGGCCGGGCTGGCGCAGGGCGCGCTGTGGCTGGTCGTCGCGCGCATCGTGCAGGGCGCGGCGGGCGGAATCATCAACCCGCAGATCAGCGGGCTCATCCAGCAGCTGTTCCGGGGCGCGGAGCGGGGCCGCGCGTTCGGCATGCTCGGCGCGACCGTCGGCATCTCCACCGCCATCGGCCCGCTGCTCGGCGGCCTGCTGATCCAGGCCGCCGGGACGGCCGAGGGCTGGCGCTGGGTGTTCTACGTCAACGTGCCGGTCGGCGCGCTGGCGATCGGGCTGGCGTACCGCTTCATTCCGAAGTTCTGCGACGACCAGCGGCGCAAGGAGAGCTTCGACCCGGTCGGGGTGGTGCTGCTGGCCGCCGGCGTGGTGCTGGTGCTGCTGCCGCTGATCCAGGAAGAGGTATGGGTCGGGCAGGGCAAGTGGCTGCTGCTCGCCGCCGGGGTGGCGGTGCTGGCCGGCTTCGTCGTCTGGGAGCGCCGGTACGCCCGGCACGGGCATCCGATGGTCGACCTGAGCCTGTTCCGCCGCCGCTCGTACGCCCTCGGCGCGCTGCTGGGGCTGGCCTACTTCGCCGGGTTCACCGCGATCTTCTTCATCTTCACCCTCTACCTGCAGCAGGGCCTGCACTACACGGCGCTGCAGGCGGGTGTCGCGACGGTGCCGTTCGCGCTCGGCTCGGCGGTCTCGGCCAGCCTCGGCGGGCGGGTGGTGACCCGGGTCGGCCGCGCCCTGATCGCGATCGGACTCGGGCTGGTGCTGATCGGCCTGGTCGGCGTCGAGATCGCGGTCGAGCTGGTGCCGGGCCGCCACGACGGCTGGGCGACGGCGCTGCCGCTGCTCATCGCGGGTATCGGCAGCGGCCTGGTCATCGCGCCGAACCAGACGCTGACCCTGGCCGAGGTGCCCGTCGCGGGCGCGGGCAGCGCCGGGGGAGTGCTGCAGACAGGCCAGCGCATCGGCGCGGCGGTGGGCATCGCCGTCGTCGGCGCGGTCTTCTTCGCCACGGTCGCGGGGACCGGCGGCGACTTCGCGCTCGCGTTCCGCCACGGCCTGTGGGTGACCATCGGCTTCGTCGTGGTCTCGCTGGTCATCGCGCTGCTCGACGTGTACGCGAGCCGCCGTGCCGCGTTCGGCCGCCATGCGGCCCCCGAGGGTCCGCCCCATGTCGCCGCTGCCGAACGCCCGCACCCGTCGCCCGACCAGTCCCCGCAGACCCGTGCGGTCACCGGCCAGGCGTTCTTCGACGCCTGACCGGCGCTTGATCGCCAGCGCGCAGGCTGACATCTCGGCAGGCGCCGGCGCTCCGCGGAGCGCGGTAAAACCCGGTGCCGGGCTGTCCGCCGCTGTGGCAGCGTGGCGGCGTGCCCGTCGACCAACTGCTGACCGTGCTCGCCGCATCCCTTGCGGCGTACGCGCTGGCAGTGCTGTCGGCGGTGGCCGGGTTCGGCGGCGGGGTGCTGCTGCTGCCGGTGTTCACCGCCCTGTTCGGACTTCGGGTGGCGGTGCCGATGCTGACGCTGACGCAGCTGTCCAGCAACGCATCACGGGTCTGGCTCAACCGGGGCGAGCTGCGGTGGCGGCTGATCGGCTGGTTCGCGCTCGGCGCGGTTCCCTGCGCGGTCGCGGGTGGCCTGCTGCTGGCGCACGCGCCGCTCGGACCGCTGAAGCGGCTGCTCGGCGTGTTCCTGATCGGGGTGGTGGTGTGGCGGCGGTTCAACCCGCATCCGCGCAGGCCCGCCGATCCGGCCTTCGCCGCCGTCGGCGCGGCCTCGGGCCTGGGCTCGGCGCTGCTGGGTTCGGTCGGGCCGCTGACGGCGCCGTTCTTCCTCGCCTACGGGCTGACCCGCGCCGCGTACATCGGCACGGAAGCCGCCAGCGCGCTGACCATGCATCTGGCCAAGCTCGGCGCATACGGACTCGGTGACCTGCTCACCGCCGACATCCTGGTCTACGGGCTGGCGCTGACCCCGGCGACCCTGGCCGGGGCCTGGACCGGCCGGAAACTGCTCACGCGGGTCGGCGACCGGTTCTTCGTCCGGCTCATCGAGGCCGGGCTGCTCGTCTCCGGCGTGCTGTTCCTGGCCGGCTTCTGACCGGCGCGGTCGGCGGCACGCGGCGCGGTGATGTTCAGAAGTCGCCGAAGTCGCCGAAGCCGGAGTCGAAACCGCCCGAGTCGTAGCCGCCGGGGTCATAGCCGCCTGCCTCGTAGCCGCCGCCGGAGTCCGGCCCGCCCTGGCCCTGGTCGTAGCCGGTGTCGGCGTAGGTGTCGGCCGTGCCCGCGTCCTGGGCGTCCGTCGCGGCGGGGTCCTGGCCGTCGCCGGCGGCGGCGTCGGCGGCGACGTCCGGGGTCATCGCATCGTGGATCATGTCGCCGACGATCATGCCGCCGAGGAAGCCCAGCGCGGCGCCGCCCAGCCCGGCTCCGATCATCGTGCCGGCGCCGCGGTAGCCGCCGTAGCGGTAGCCGCCGGACCCCTGGCCCGGGTAGGCGTAGGGCTTGCGGGGCTGACCGGGCGCGCCCGGCCCGGCCTGCACCGGCGGTCGCATGAACGATCCGGGGTCCTGGTCGGGCAGCGCCGCGACCCGGTCCAGGGCGCGGCGCACCCAGCCGTCGACCAGCTCGATCCACTGCGCCGGCTGCGCGATCAGCTGCCGGAACTCCGGCTCGGTCACCCGGTGCACCTCGCCGGGGCCGGGCCGTCCGGCGAGTTCGGCGACCACAGTGAGCCCCTGCGGGTCGGCGGCGAAGGTGAACGCCAGCTGCGGGATGTGCGGGCCGACGGGCTGGCCCTGCGGGACGGGGGCGTAGAACGTGATCGCCTGGGTCGTCGGCGAGCCGGGGCGCAGCTCGCTGCGTACGAAGCGGCAGCCGATGGTGCCCAGCGCGTCGAGCACGGCCTGCTGGATCTCGGTCGGTTCCATGCCCAGCGGGTCGAAGTCGGTCTTCGCCGAGCCCTGGGCGACGGTGACCTCGGTGCGCACGCCGACGGCGACCCCGGGCATCGGGTGCCCGTAGACCAGCGTGACGGGCGCGGCGTACGGAGTGGCCAGGTGGAACCCGACCGCGTGGCCGGTGCCGCCGGTCAGTGGCAGCCGGTCGGCTACGGGATAGCGGGCCAGCTCGAGCTGCGTGCCGCCGGAGTTCGCGACCAGCAGCAACTGCACCGAGGTGATCTCGACATCACCCTTGGCATGCAGCCTGACCTGCCCGGAGAACGCGCCGCCCGGCCGGGTCGCCGGCGTGGACAGCACCGTGTCCACGTCCACTCCGCCGAACCCCAGGCTGTTCAGAATGCGCCGCAGGACCATACCTCCATCATGCCGCCGCAGCGCCCCCAAGATCTGCGAACCTGCCTGGCGCCTGTGCGTATCTTGGACGCGCTTTCGCCCAGGTGCCAGGCAAGTCGAGCGATCTTGGGGGGTCCGGGCGGTTGCTCGGAGCTGGAGGCCGGGGCCCGTCCCGGCTGATGCCCGAGCCGGGGTGGGCGTGTGCGGAGCGCCGTCAGGCGGGGGTGAGGCGGCGGTCGTGCGGCATCTGCCAGCCGGCGGCGAGGCGGGACGGGTGCACGTTGTCGCCCCCGCCGAAGAACTCGCAGAACTTCATGATCAGCGGGTCCCAGGCGACCGGGTCCACGTGGTGCGTGCCGGGGATGATCAGGTGCTGTTCGACGTGGGCGCGGCGGACCTCGGCGACGAACGCCGTGCCGAACGGCTCCGGGCCGCCGATCGGGAACGAGCCGCTGACCTGGCACTCCAGCTGGATCGGGCACTGCGCCACGCGGTCCGGCGCGACCAGCTCCGACGGCTGCGGACTCAGCCCGGCGGCGGCGAACTTGTCGGCCACGTGCCGGTAGCCCATCGCCAGCTTGCCCGCCGACGGGTGCGGCGACCCGGTGGTCAGCGCCAGCCGGTCCACCGCGTCGACCAGCGTCGACGGCACCAGGTTGAGCACGCACTCACGCTCGCGCCGCAGGTTCGCGGCCGTCTGCGCGCTGTCGCCCAGACCGAGCACGCAGGTGCTGCCCAGCCACCAGGCCGACGACATCGGGGCCAGGTTGGTCGTGCCGTCCGGGTTGCGGGAACTGATGATCACTACCGGGGTGCCGAAGTACAGCACCTTCAGATCGAGCGTCTGGTGCACTGCCGTCCTAACGTCGCGTCCGTGCCCCGCCGTGCCGGGGGCGGCTTCGAGCCTGCCGGGACGACAGCCGCCGCGCTGGCGGGGAACGGACGCGGCATCCGGGCTAGCGGCGCACCTGCAGCGTGGACAGCAGTTCGGCGGTCGCGGCGGCGACGGCGGCCACCGCCTTGTCGAAGGCCTCGGTGTTGTGTGCGGCCGGGGCGCGGAAACCGGAGATCTTGCGGACGTACTGCAGCGCGGCGGCCTGCACGTCCTCCTCGGTGACGATCTCCTGGAACGGCGGGCGGAGGGTCTTGATACTGCGGCACATGGTTGCCATTGTGCTCGCTGGGCATCATTGACGGGTGTCCGCTACCACGCCGATGACCGAGAGCCGACCCGCCGCCGTACGCGTGCTGGCCGTTCTGCTTGGTGTGACCGCCCTGGCCGCAGCGTCGGTCGAGTGGCTCAACTGGTACTACGCCGAGGACGGCGGCTACCCGCTGTTCGTGCGTACCGCCTGGGCGCTGCTGCGCTCGATGCTGTTCCTGGTGCTGATCTTCCACCTGTGGCGGGGCAGGCACGGCGCCGCGCCGTTCGGGCTGATCCTGGCGGTGACGACGCTGTTCGCGCTGGCCCGGCTGGTGGTGCCGAAGCAGGGTTCCCCGACGGTGCCCGGGGTCATCGGGTTCGGCGTGGTCGCGGCGCTGTGCATAACCGTGGTGGTGCTGCTGTACCGGTCCGCGAGCGTGCAGGAGTACCTTGCCCGGCCGAAGCTGCGGTGGTGGATCAGCCGTGACGGGCTCACCCGCAAGCAGATGCCGCCCCGCCCGCAGGTGCCCGGATGGGTGCTGACCACCCGGGTCGCCGTGTTCAGTTACAGCGCCCTGATGCTGGTCGCCTGCGTGGTGGCGGCGGGTCGGCTGTTCGACGGTGAGATCACCCTGCTGCCCCTGGTCGTCGGCTGGTTCGTGTTCGCGCTGTTGGTCAGCTTCGTGGCGCTGTTTCTGAGCATCTTCCTGGTCAAGGGTAAGCGGTGGGTCCGGTTGCAGCTGGTGCTGATGACCCTGCTGGTGCTGCTGGTGGACCTGCCGCTGTGCCTGCTCCTGCTCGGCGTGGACGGGCTGGTCCGCGACGGCGGCCCGCTGCTGGTGGCGGCGCTGCTGGCGCTCTGGGGCCTGTGGCGCGCCGGCCGCAACGGCCACTTCGTCCCCGCCGCCCAACGCTCCACCAACCAGCCGGGCCCGGCCACGACGACAGCCACCCGCTGACTCGCCGCGCCCCACTCGTCTCGGCCACGCACTACCGAGCTGGGCCGCCCGCACATCACTGGAACGGCCGCGCGCGTCCCTCCAACCCTCCCAGCGGTAGACGTTGGCCTATCTGGATGAGAATTTTGTGATCAACCCCAACCAGATAGGCCAACGTCTATGACGGCGGGGCGCGGCGCGAGCCCGCGGTCAGGCAGCCGTGCGGAAGGTGCGGCGGTAGGCGAGCGGGGCGGTGCCGACCGTGGCGCGCAGGTGCTGGCGCAGGGAGACCGCCGTGCCGAAGCCGGCCCGTTCGGCGACCTGGTCGATGGTCAGGTCGGTGCTCTCCAGCAGGTGCCGGGCATGTTCGACGCGCTGCCGGGTGAGCCAGCGCCCCGGGGACTGCCCGGTCTCCTCCCGGAACCGCCTGGTGAACGTACGCACGCTCATGCGCGCGTGGCGGGCGAGCTGGTCCAGGTCGAGGGGGTCGCCGAGGCGGGCGAGCACCCATTCGCGGGTGGCCGCGGTGGAGGTGTCGCCGGGGGCGGGCAACGGGCGTTCGATGAATTGGGACTGGCCGCCGTCGCGCCAGGGGGCGACGACGCAGCGGCGGGCGGCCCGGTTGGCGACCTCACTGCCGTGGTCGCGGCGGACCACGTGCAGGCAGAGGTCTAGCCCGGCGGCGACCCCGGCGGAGGTGAGCACCTGCCCGTCGTCGATGAACAGCACGTCGGCGTCGAGTGCGACCTGCGGGTACCGGCCGCGGAAGTCCTCGGCGTAGGCCCAGTGGGTGGCGGCGGGGCGGCCGTCGAGCAGCCCGGCGGCGGCCAGCACGTATGCCCCGGTGCAGATGGACATGATCCGTTTGCCGGTGGTGTGGGCGGCGCGGAGCGCGGTCATCGCCGCGACGGTGGTGGGGGCGGCCAGGCGCTCGCGGTGGATGCCGGGCACGATCACGGTGTCGGCCCAGTCGAGCAGGTCGAGGCCGTGGTCGGGCTGCACGGAGAAACCTGCGCTGGCGCGGATCGGGCCGCCGTCGGGCGTGCAGACCCGGGTCTCGTAGAGCCGGTGGCCGGCGCTGTCGGTGGCGCAGCCGAACACCTGGCTCGGGATGCCGAGGTCCAGGGCCATCACTCCGTCGAGGGCGAGCACGGCGACACGGTGGCGTACGGTCATGGCCGAATTCTTTCATATAGTGGCGGTCAGGCCACTGGTTGCGGGCGCATGAATTCCGGAGCATGGACGGCGTGACGTTGCTGGAAACAAGGGTGAAGCGGACAAGAAGCCAGAATCTCGCCTGGGCGGTCGCCGCCGTGGCGCTGGTGTCCATCGTCGGCGCGGCCGGGTTCCGGGCCACGCCCGGCGTGCTCATCGAGCCGCTGGAGCAGGCGTTCGGCTGGTCGCGCGGCACCATCTCGGCCGCCGTGTCGATCAACCTGGTGCTGTACGGGCTGACCTCGCCCTTCGCCGCCGCGCTGATGGAACGCTTCGGCATGCGCCGGGTGGTGGCCGGGGCGCTGCTGCTGGTCGCCGCGGGCAGCGGGCTGACCGTGTTCATGACCGCGAGCTGGCAGCTGATGCTGCTGTGGGGCGTGCTGGTGGGCCTGGGCACCGGCTCCATGGCCCTGGCGTTCGTGGCCACGTTCACCAACCGCTGGTTCGTCAAGCACCGCGGCCTGGTGACCGGGGTGCTGACCGCGGGCGGCGCGGCCGGTCAGCTGGTGTTCCTGCCGCTGCTGGCGAGCCTGGTGCAGGCGTACGACTGGCGGGTGGCGGCGCTGACCGTCGCCGGGTCGGCGCTGCTGGTGGTGCCGCTGGTGCTGTGGCTGCTCCGCGACGACCCGGCCGACCTGGGCATCACGGCGTACGGCGCGGACCCTGACACGCCCCCGGCGGCCCCGGCGGCGAGCACGGGTGCGGCACGCCGGGCCCTGGGCGCGCTGCGCGATGCCGCGAAGACGCGTACGTTCTGGCTGCTGGCGGGCGGCTTCGCGATCTGCGGTGCGACCACCAACGGCCTGGTGGGCACGCACTTCATCCCGGCCGCGCACGACCACGGCATGCCCACCACGACCGCGGCGAGCCTGCTGGCGCTGGTCGGGATCTTCGACATCGTGGGCACCATCGCGTCGGGGTGGCTCACCGACCGGTTCGATCCGCGCTGGCTGCTGGGCGTCTACTACGCGCTGCGCGGGCTGTCGCTGATGCTGCTGCCGGGGCTGTTCGCCGCCGACCCGCACCCGAGCATGCTGGTCTTCATCCTGTTCTACGGGCTGGACTGGGTGGCCACCGTGCCGCCGACGATCGCGTTGTGCCGGCAGCACTTCGGCGCGTCCGGGGCGATCGTGTTCGGCTGGGTGTTCGCCTCGCACCAGTTCGGGGCGGCCGGAATCGCGCTGGTCGCGGGCCTGGTCCGCGACAGCAGCGGCTCGTACGCCGCGGCGTTCTACGGGGCGGGGCTGCTGTCACTGGCTGCGACGGCGATGTCCCTGTCGATCACCCGGCCGGGGGTGCTCAGGCGCTGGCGGCTGGCCTCCTGAGCGTGGGCTGAACCTGCCCCGACCCGCACCGGGAGGTCGGGGCAGGCATGAAAAACGGTTACTCCGGGTATGCAGACACCCGTGATAACCACGCTGGTGAAGGGTGTACCCACGCCCGAACATCTCGCCAGGGTGCAGAGCACCCTGCCTGCCAACGGCCACGCCCCGTTGAAGATCGCGATGGTGGCGCCGCCTTACTTCGACGTGCCACCGGCCGCGTACGGGGGGATCGAGGCCGTTCTCGCCGATCTGTCCAACGCGCTGGTCGACCTGGGGCACCGAGTCACCATGATCGGCGCCGGCCGGGACGGCACCCGGGCAAGGTTCTGGCAGGTGTGGGACCGGGCCGTGCCGGAACGGCTGGGCGAACCCGGGCCCGAGATCATCTACGCCACGCTGACCCGCCGGGTGGTGGAGCAGCTGGCCGCCGCGGGTGAGGTCGACGTGGTCCACGACCACACCTTCGCCGGGCCGCTCAACGCACCCGCGTACGACGCGATGGGCCTGCCCACGATCGCCACCGTGCACGGGCCGGTCGACTCGGAGCTGCGCGGCTACTACCAGACCCTGGACCGTGACCTGTCGCTGGTCGGCATCAGCCAGCGGCAGCGCTCGCTGGCCCCGGAGCTGAACTGGATCGGCGTCGTGCACAACGGGCTGCGCCCGGCCGACTGGCCGTTCCAGCGGGAGAAGAAGGACTACGCGCTGTTCCTGGGCCGGTTCAGTGCCGACAAGGGCGCGCACACCGCAGTGCTCGCCGCGCACGCCGCCGGGCTGCCGTTGATCCTGGCGGGCAAATGTTCCGAGCCCGCGGAGAAGAAGTACTACGCCGAGCAGGTCGAGCCGCTGCTCGGACCGAACGACCAGATGATCGGCATCGCAGACGCGACACTCAAGCGTGAGTTGCTGGCAAATGCCCGCTGTCTGCTGTTTCCTGTGCAGTGGGAGGAACCTTTCGGCATGGTGATGATCGAGGCGATGGTCTGCGGCACGCCCGTGGTGGCGCTGCGCGGCGGTGCGGTGCCCGAGGTGGTGGAGCACGGCGTCAGCGGCTTCATCTGCGACGACCCGGCAGAGCTGCCGGCGGCACTGCGTGCGGTGTCGGAACTGGACCCGGCGGAGTGCCGCGAGCAGGTGGTGCGGCGCTTCAGCGACGAGCGGATGGCGGTCGGTTACGTGCAGGCATATCGGGCGGCGCTGGCGGAGCGGCGCAAGCCGCAACTGCCCGGCCGGGGCACTCGCGCGGGAGCCCGCGCCGGACGGCTGACCACGGCGGGTGAGCGGTGACGAATCCGGCACCGCTCAACGCAGGCGACCCGCAGCCGCTCGGCCAGGGTCAGGTCACCATCGTCGAAGGCACCACGTTCGCGATCTGCGCGCCCGACGGGGACATGGACCCGGGAGGCGCGCAGGGCCTGTTCTTCCGCGACACCCGGATCATCTCGCGCTGGCAGCTGCGCATCGACGGGCAGCAGCCGCAGCCGCTGTCGGTGGCCGACACCGACACGTTCGCGTCGCGGTTCATGCTGCGCCGCGCGCCCGCGTCCGGGCACGCCGACAGCACGCTGCTGGTGGTGCGGCAGCGGGTCGTCGGCGAGGGCATGCGCGAGGTCATCACGCTGACCAACGTCGGCCGCGAGGCGACCCTGGTGCACCTGGAACTGCACGTCGACGCCGACTTCGCCGACCTGTTCGCGGTCAAGGAGGGCCACGCCGCGGGTTCGGCCACGCACGCCCAGGCCAGCGGGGTCAACCTGGTGTTCAGCCGGCCCGACAACTCGCGCGGCCTGCTCGTGCACGCGACCGGCGAGCCCGTCAGCAGCCACAACGGACTGAGCTGGCAGGTCGTGATCCCGGCCCGGGACGAGTGGCGCACCGAGATCATCGTGCATCCGGTGGTGGAGAGCCGGCGCATCGAGCCGCGCTTCCGCGAGCACCTGACGCCCGAGGAGGCCGAGGAGCACTCGTGGCGCCGCCAGGTCACCTCGATCCGTACCCAGAACGAGGATCTGGGCCTGGTGCTGCGGCGCAGCGTGCGTGACCTCGACGCGCTGCGCATCGCGGCGGGGGAGGACTCCGCGCACACCTTCGTGGCCGCGGGCGCGCCCTGGTTCATGACCCTGTTCGGCCGCGACAGCCTGCTCACCTCGTGGATGGCGCTGCCGCTGGACCCGTCGCTGGCCGTCGGCACGCTGTACACCCTCGCCGCGCTGCAGGGCCGCCAGGTCGACCCGTGCAACGAGGAGGAGCCGGGGCGCATCCTGCACGAGCTGCGGCTGGGCCCGCAGAGCACATCCGCGCTGGGTGGCTCGCACTACTACGGCACCATCGACGCCAGCCCGCTGTTCGTGGCGCTGCTCGGCGAGGCCTGGAAGTGGGGGGCTGCCGAATCCGACGTACGGGCGCTGCTGCCGGCCGCCGACGCGGTGCTGTCCTGGATCGACGGCTTCGGCGACCGGGACGGCGACGGGTTCATCGAGTACCAGCGGGCTACCGACCGCGGCTTGTTCAACCAGGGCTGGAAGGACAGCTGGGACGGGGTCAACGACGCGGCGGGCCAGCTCGCCGAGCCGCCGGTGGCGCTGGCCGAGGTGCAGGGGTACGCGTACGCGGCCTGGCTGGCCCGCGCGGACCTGGCCGACGCGTTCGGCGAGACGGCGTTGGCCGAGTCCTGCCGGGCGCGTGCCGACAAGCTGCGTTCGCTGTTCGCCGAGGCGTTCTGGCTGCCCGACGAGGGCTACTTCGCGATCGCGCTGGACGGGCGCAAGCGCCGGATGGACGCCATGTCCAGCAACCCCGGGCACTGCCTGTGGACCGGCATCGTCACCGACGAGCACGCCGAGCGGCTGATCGCGCGGCTGTCCGAGCCGGACATGGACAGCGGGTACGGGCTGCGCACGCTGTCGGACCGGATGGGCGCGTACAACCCGATGAGCTACCACAACGGGTCGGTGTGGCCGCACGACACCGCGCTGTGCGTGGCCGGGCTGATGCGCTACGCCCACATCCCCGGTGCGGTGGAACTGGCGCACCGGCTCACCGACGGGCTGCTGCGGGCCGCGATGTCGTTCGGCGGGCGGCTGCCCGAGCTGTTCTGCGGCTTCCCCGCCGACCGGTACCAGCCCCCGGTGCCGTACCCGACCTCGTGCTCGCCGCAGGCGTGGGCCAGCGGGGCGCCGCTGCTGATCGTGCGCGCCTTCCTCGGCCTGGATCTGGACGTGCCCAAGCGCAGCATGGTGCTGCGCCCGCGGCTGCCCAAGGAGTGGGGCACCGTGACCCTGGACCGGCTGCCGTTCGCCGGGTCACTGCTGAAGATCACGGCCTCGGGTACCGACGCCGAGGTCCGCGGCCTGCCTGAACCCTCCACTGTGATCAACTGACATCACCCGCCAGGCCCTGGGCCCCCAGGGCCTGGCGCAGGTGTTGCAGGCACCGGGTGAGCAGGCGCGACACGTGCATCTGGGACAGTCCCAGCCGCTGCGCGATCTCGGCCTGGGTCAGGTCGGCGGCGAAGCGCAGCGCGAGGATGTGCCGGTCCCGGGCCGACAGCCCGGCCACCGCGCGGCCGATGGCATGCCGGTCGGGCAGCGACTCCAGCCGCCGGTCCTGCTCGCCGAGCAGCTCGCCCAGCTCGGCGAAGCCGCTGCCGCTGCGCACCACGCTGTTGAGCGAGCCGATGGCGTACGCGTGCGCGCACTCCAGCCCGTCGCGGATGTCGTTCTCGTCCCGGTCCAGGAACTGGGCCAGGTCGCGGATCTCGGGTGTGCGCTGCAGGGCCTGGGACAGTTGCGGCACCGCCCGGCTGATCTCCAGGTGCAGTTCCTGCAGCCGGCGGTGCACGCGCAGTGCCCAGCCCCGGTCGCGGAAGTGCCGGCGCAGCTCGCCGAGCATGGTCGGCCCGGCGAAGTGTTCGAACCGGACGCCGTGGCTGCTGTCGTAGCGGTCCACCGACTTGATCAGGCCCAGTAGCGCGACCTGGACCAGGTCGTCGGGGTCCTCGCCACGGAAGCTGAACCGCCGGGCCAGCCGTTTGGCCAGCGGCATGCCGGCCTGGATCACGGCGGTGCGGGCCCGTTCCCGGGCGGGGTCGCCGGGCGGCAGCCGGTGCAGCCTTTCCAGCGCCACGGACACCCGGCGGTCGCGCTCGGCGGTCCAGCCTTCTCCCGCGGGTTCCGCGAGGCCCGCGCTCAGCCCGGTATCGATCCTCAACGCGTCCGCATGGGTGCTCATCGCCGCCATCCGCCGGTCACGCCGGTCGTGCCGCCCTACGCGGCATCGGGTCACCGGCCTTCAGCAGTCAGACTCACTAAGCGGATTTTAGCGACATGTCAGCTTCGGTGGCCGAGGATGCCGCCTTTCTAGGGCGCGGCAACCTCGCCACCTCCGCCCGCACCGCCGTACCGTACGCGCAGATCTCGATCCACGACTCGGTGATCGGCCGGTGGTCGAACCGCATGGCCAGCACGGCGTTGGCGCCCATGCCCAGCGCCACCCGCGCCATCCGGTCGACGGCCTCCAGCCGGCACTCGGTCAGCATGTGGATGCGCACGTCCATGCTCACCCCGCTGCCGTCCGTGTACGACTTGAAGCCCTCGGTGTACGGGCTGAGCGTGCGCGCGGACAGACCCAGCACCTCGCCGAAGACGGCCTGGACGACGTGTCCTGGCAGCTGGTCGGTGGTCACCACCAGCACGCCCCCGCGGTTGACGGCATCACGCATGAACACCACCTCCTGAAAGCGTCCGATAAGAGTGGTATGTCCATCGTGAATGAAACCGTAATCATTTGGTACTCATTTACCACCTTTTTGTGTTAATGGGGCGAACGGGGCCCCGTCCGGAGCTGTGGCAGCATCACGTCATGCCGCTCACTCCGATCATCGCCACCCTCGCCTACGTGCTGTCCCCCGACGGGGGCAGCGTGCTGCTGCTGCACCGCGACAAGCGGCCCGACGACATCCACTTCGGAAAGCACGTCGGCCTGGGCGGGCGGGTCGAGCGCGACGAGGACGTGCTGACCGGCGTGAAGCGCGAGGTCGAGGAGGAGTCGGGACTGATCGCCCGGCGGCTGTCACTGCGCGGCACGGTCTCCTGGCCGGGCTTCGGCCGCCGCGGCGAGGACTGGTTCGGGTTCGTGTTCCGGGTCGACGAGTTCGCCGGCGAGCCGCACCAGGGCAACCACGAGGGCACGCTCGGCTGGGTGCCCCGCGAGCGCCTGTACGAGGTGCCGATGTGGGCCAGCGACCACGAGTGGCTGCCGATGGTCTTCGACGACGACCCGCGCCCGTTCCACGGAGTCATGCCCTACCGCGACGGCGAGATGGTGAGCTGGAGCTTCGTGCGCTGACCGCCGGTGCCCGACGCGGTTCACACAGTCGGATCGGTCAATATATCTGCCGCTGTATGCGCCGCCGCCTACAGTGTGCTGATCGCGGCCCGGGTACGGGGGTGCGGTCGCGGGGAAGCGGTGATGGCCCGACCATCCCACGCTGGCAGCGCGAGCTGCCTACGGAGGGTGTGGGAGGGTCGGGTCAGCACCGGTGAGAAACGTCTCCATCGGCTGCTCGTCCGGGGCGCCGTACAGGTCGAACAGCCCGGTCGCCGTGTTGCGGCTGTGCGCGGCCGCCGCGTGGTCGCCGAGCGCCGCCTGCACCTTGCCCAGATGGCGCAGGGCCGAGCCCCGGCGGACGGGGTCGTTGATCTCGATCGCCCGCTGCAGCGCTTCGGCGGCGTCGGCGTGGGCCAGCTCGGGCCGTCGCGCCCGCAGGAGAATCTCGGCCCGGCACAGCTTCATGTCCAGCCAGTGCGCGTGATCGTGCAGCGCGGCCGACAGCGCCACGCTGCGGGTGCAGTAGTGGATCGCCGGTCGGACCCTGCCGAGCTGCGCGTACAGCACCCCGAGTTGGCCCAGCGCCATCATGCGGTGCGTGGTCGCGGCACCGGTGCCGATGAGACGCAGGCTGCGCCGGACGGACAGGACGGCCTCCTCGAAGCGCCGCAACCCGGCGAGCGCCTCGGCGGCGTTGGTGATCACGATCGACTGCAGGCGTGCGTCGCCGGTGGCCTCCAGCGCTTCGCGGCTCATGTCGTACCAGCGCAGTGCCTCATCGAACTGCCCGATGCGTCCGTTGAGGATGCCCAGGCCGTTGGCCGCGGCGGCGACGCCGTCCAGGTCGCCGAGCGACTGCCAGGCGGCGAGCGCACGCATCAGGCCGACCCGGGACTCGTCGTAGCGGCGCTGGTAGTAGCGGGCCTGGCCGAGCGAGTTGTGGGCGATCGGCTCGGCGGCGAGGTCGTCGGGGGTGCGCAGGCGGAGCGCGGTCTCGGCCAGCCGGATGAACCCGTCGGTGTCGCGGCGCAGCGCGTAGTTGCTCGTGGCGCGCAGCAGCTGCGTCGGGTAGCGGCGAGCCGTGCCGGTGGCCTCGCCGGCCTGCTCGGCGGCGGCGAACGCGCACACCAGCTCCGCGTCGAGCCAGCGGCGGGCGTCCTGCGTCGTCGAGAGCTCGACCAGGTCGGTGCCCTCCGGACCGGTCAGCGCCGGATCGATGGGCCGGGCCACGCCGGCGAAGTGCTGCACCGCCCGGCGGGCCGTGCCCACGTAGTACACGAGCAGGCGGCGCAGCGCCTCGGCGCGCCAGGACGGTGAGTCCTCGGCCAGCGCGCACTCCGCGGCGTACAGCCGCAGCAGGTCGTGCAGCCGGAAGCGGCCGGCGTCGACCTCGACCATGCGCGCGTCGACGAGCCGGTCCAGCGCCGACGCGGCGGCCGACCGCGAGTCGCCCAGCAGCGCGGCCATCGCCGCGACGCTCAGGTGCGGCACGCGGGCCAGGCCCGCCAGCCGGAACGCGCGCGCGGCCGCCGGGTCGAGGGCGTGGTAGCTGGCCTGGAAGCAGGACCGGATCGCCATGTCGTCGGTGTGCAGCTCGTCGAGGCGGTGGCGCTCGTCGACCAGCCGGTCCACCAGGTCCTGCGCCGACCAGTCCGGGCGGGCGGCGAGCCGGGCGGCGGCGATGCGCAACGCGAGCGGGAGCCGGTCGCACATGGCCACCAGCCGCTGCGCGGCGGCCGCGTCGTCGGGGCGGCCCAGCATACGCAGCGCGTCCTGCTCGCCCAGCACGTCGAGGGCGAGCAGCGTCCCGCCGTCGAGCGAGGTCAGCGCGCGGCGGCTGGTCACCAGCACGAGGCTGTTCCCGGTGCCCGGCAGCAGCGTGCGGACCTGCGCGGCGTCGACGGCGTTGTCCAGCACGACCAGCATGTGGCGATCGGCCAGCAGGGTGCGGTACAGGTTGGTGGCCTCGGCCGCCTCGGCGGGCACGTCCGCGTCGCCCACGCCCAGCGCGCGGAGGAACCGGCCGAGCACGTCCGCGGGCGGGAGCGGGGTCAGCCGTGGATTGGATCCCTGCAGGTCGAGGTAGAGCTGACCGTCCGGGTAGCGGTCCTGCAGCTGATGGGCGAGCCGGATCACCAGGGCGGACTTGCCGACGCCACCGGGGCCGTGGATGTTGCGCACCGGCGCGGTGGACGCGGCGAGCGCGGCCAGCTCGCCGTCGCGTCCGATGAGGGGCGTGAGGTCGGGCGGCAGCTGCCGCGGCACGACCTCGGGCGTGGGCGAGGTGCGCACCAGTGCCGGATCGCGCCGCAGGATCGCCGCCTGCAGCTGGCGCAGCCGGGTGCCGGGCTCCAGGCCCAGCTCGTCACCGAGGGCCTGACGCGCCTGCTGGTAGACGTCGAGCGCGGCGGCGGCGTCGCCGGCCGCGTACAGCACGCGCATGAGCTGGTCGTAGGCGCGCTCGCGGGTGGGGTGCACGGCGATGTGCTCCCGGATGGGGGCGAGCAGGGTGGCGCCGTCGCCGACGAGCAGCCGGGCCTCGAACAGGTCCTCGGTGTGCACGGTGCGCAGGTCGTCGAGCGCGGAGGCGCGGGCGGCCAGGGTGGGTCCGACCGGGATGTCGGCCAGTGCCGCACCGCGCCAGCAGGACAGCGCCTGGCCGAGGCGGCGTACCGCCTCGTGGTGGCGGCCCTCGGCCAGTGCCGCCGACCCTGCCGCGGCGTGTGACTGCCACAGTTCGACGTCGCACTCGCCGGGTGCCACCTGTAGCCGGTAGCCGCCGGGCGTGGTGACCAGCCGTTCGGGCTCGATGCCGGCGGCGGCGAGGGCGCGGCGCAGCGTCGAGGCGTACGAGCGCAGGTTGGCGACCGCAGAGCGGGGCGGCTCGTCGCCCCACAACTCGTCGGTGAGCCGGTCCAGGGTGACCGTGCGGTCGCCGTCGAGCAGCAGCACCGCCAGCATGCAGCGGATCTTGGGTACGTTCAGGCCGGTCACACGTTCGCCACCGCCCAGAGCCAGCGGCCCCAGCAGGCGGAACAGGACCGGCATGCGATCTTCACTCCCCGTGGTGCTCCGGTGGACGCCGAACAGATTACGAACCGGTCACCCTACCGGCCCGCCCCTTCCCGCCAGTCGGTATGCGGCTCAGTCGGTGCGCAGCGCGACGACCGGGTCGAGCCTGCCGGCGCGCTGCGCGGGCACCACCCCGAACACGATGCCGACGGCGCACGAGACGCCGAACGCCAGCGCGATCGACCACCAGGTCAGCGCGGCGGGCACGGGGCTCAGCGCGGCCGTGGCCAGCGAAGCCCCCACGCCGAACGCGATGCCGAGCAGGCCGCCGATGGTGGTCAGCAGCACCGCCTCCAGCAGGAACTGCAGGCCGATGTCGCGCGGGCGCGCGCCCAGCGCCATGCGCAGCCCGATCTCGCGGGTGCGTTCGCGCACCGAGACCAGCATGATGTTG
This sequence comes from Catellatospora vulcania, assembly GCF_009720385.1. Taxonomy (GTDB): domain Bacteria; phylum Actinomycetota; class Actinomycetes; order Mycobacteriales; family Micromonosporaceae; genus Catellatospora; species Catellatospora vulcania. Next base: position 1,119,701 of record NZ_WARX01000001.1, read on the forward strand.
GACACGCCGACCCCGCCGACCAGCAGCGAGATGCCCGCGATCGCGGCGAGCACGGCGGTCAGCACGCCCAGGATGTCGCCGAGCACGCCGAGGATCTGCTCCTGCGTGACGGCGCTGAACTCCTCGTCGGGGTGGCGGCGCTGCAGTTCGGCCACGATGTCGCGGCCCAGCCGGTCGATGGTCTCGGCGTCGGGCGCCTTGACCGCGAACGCGTCCACCCGTTTCGTCGCCAGCAGCCGCTGCGCCGTGGACAGCGGGATGTGCACCTCGTTGTCGCGGTCCACACCCAGGCTCTGCCCCAGCGGGGCGAACACGCCGATCACCCGGAACCGCACCCCGGCGATGGTGACCTGCTGCCCGACCGGGTCGCGCTCGCCGAACAGGGTCCTGGCCACGGAGCTGCCGAGCACCGCGACGCGGCGTCCGGTCTCCACGTCGGTGCGGGTCAGGTACGCCCCGGCGCGCACGTCGCGCAGGAACACCTTCGGCGTCGTCTCCAGCACCCCGAGCAGGCTGGTGAACACCTGCTCCTTGCCCGCGCGCACGTTCTCGCCGGAGGTCAGCGACACGGCGACCCGGTCGCGGTCACCGGCGACGCGGATGACCGCATCCAGATCGGACTGGTCCAGCCGCGACACCGCCGGGGCGGCGTTGAGGCTGACCTGGCCCGGCACGACCAGCAGCAGGTTCGAGCCCAGCCCTTCGACCTGCGCCTGCACCTCGTTCTTGGTGCCGGTGCCCAGCGCCACCAGGATCACCACCGCGCCGACGCCGATCACCATGCCCAGCATGGTCAGCCCGCTGCGCAGCCGGTTGGCCCGCAGCGCGTCCAGCGCCACCCGCCACGCCTCCGCCAGCCTCATCGCGGCACCTCCCCGGAGGCGTCGCCGGTCACCGGGCCGGTGCCGGCACCGTCGGCCGCGGCGCTGTCGTCGACGATCCGGCCGTCGCGCATGGTGATCTGGCGGCGGGCCCGCTCGGCGACCTCCCGGTCGTGCGTCACCAGCACCACCGCCACGCCCTCGGCCGTGTTGAGCTGCTCCAGCAGTTCCAGCACGGCTGCGCCGGTGGCCTGGTCGAGGTTGCCGGTCGGTTCGTCGGCCAGCAGCACCGCCGGTTCGGTGACCAGCGCCCGCGCGATCGCCACGCGCTGCTGCTCGCCGCCGGAGAGCTGATTGGGCTTGTGCCCGATGCGGTGGGACAGGCCGACCCGCTCCAGCATCAGCGCGGCCCGCTCCCGGCGCTCGCGGGCGCCCTGCCCCCGGTAGACCAGCGGCAGCGCCACGTTGTCCAGCGCACTGGTGCGCGACAGCAGATGGAACGACTGGAACACGAACCCGATGGTGGCGTTGCGCAGGTGCGCCATCTCCGCCGGGGTCAGCCCCGCCACGTCGCGCCCGCCGATACGCAGCCGCCCCGACGTCGGCTGGTCCAGGCCGCCGAGCAGGTGCATCAGCGTGGACTTGCCCGAGCCCGACGGCCCGACGACGGCGACGTGCTCGCCGTGGGCGATGGTCAGGCTCACCCCACGCAGCGCCGACACGCTCACCCCGTCCAGGGCGTACGTGCGCGCCACGTCGATCGCCTCGATCGCGGCGTCGCCGGTCATGGCAGGTCCGTGCCTTCGGTGACCCGGTCCACGCCGCGCACCACGATCCGCTCGCCCTCGGCCAGCCCGTCGGTGATCTGCAAGGTGTCCATCCCGGATGCGCCGACCACGACGGTGCGCCGCTGCGCCTTGCCGTCCGGGCCGCGCACCCAGACGCTGTCGCGGCCGTCGCCGGTGAACACGGCCGCGGCGGGCACCGCGATCACGCCGGCCTCCTCGCGTACCTTCAGCCGGGCCACCGCGCTCATGCCCGGCCGCGGCGTCGGCGCGCCCGACGGCGTCTCCAGCGTCAGGTGCACCCGGTACGCGACCGCGCCGCGGCTGTTCGGCGTCGGCAGCACGTCGACGGCGCCGACCCGGGCCGGATACAACACGCCGGGCGCGGCGTCGAGCTCCACCTCGGCGGCGATCCCGGTGCGCACCAACAGGATGTCGGTCTCGTCGACGTCGGCGACGATGCCGAGCACGCTCGTGTCGACCACGGTGACGAGCGCGGTGCCGGCGGCGACCGGAGCGCCGACGGCCGGCGCCGAGGCCACCCCGGCGGGCGCGGCGACGGGGCCGGACACCCCGGCCGGCACCCCCGTGCCCATGCCGCCCAGCAGGCTGCTCAGATCCGGGGCGGCCGCCGCGGACGAGGTGCCGCCCAGCTGCACCACCCCGGCGATGGGGGCGCGCAGGGTCAGCGCGTCCACGCTCGCCTTCGCCAGGTCGTACGCCTGCTGCGCCTGCAGGCGCTGCGCCGAGCCGAGCGCCTGCATGGCCGAGCCGAGGCTCGCCACGCCGCGCTGCACCGCGTCGGCGGCCGCGCCGACCCCGGCCGAAGCCTGCCGGTAGCCCGCCTCCGCGGCGGTGATGTGCGCGAGCAGCGCATCCCTGGTCGACGGGTCGGACACCTGCTCGGCGGCGTCCCGCGCGTGGTCGAACGCCTCGCGGGCCGAACGGTCCAGCTTGCGCCGCGCGGCGGACAGGTCGACGCGAACCCCGCCGCCACCGGAGCGCTTCGAGGCGTCCAGCGCCTGCTTGGCCTGGCGCAGCCGGGTACGGGTGGCGGGGGAGTCGACGACGGCCAGCAGCTGGCCCTTGGCGACCTGCTGGCCGGGTGTGACGGCGAGCCTGGCCAGGGTGCCCTCGGCGGGTGCGGTCACGGTCGCGGCGGCGCGCGCGGTGACCGAGGCGGGGGCGTCGACGACCTCGCTGACGGTGGACCTGCCGACCTCGGCGACAGTCACGTCGACACTGTCCTCACAGGACGCCGCGGTCAGCGAGGTCAGCAGGAGCACGGTGCCGATGGCGAGCGCGGGTCGTACGGTGCTGCGAAGAGGGGTGCGCACCTGGCGCAGCCTATCCACGACGGTCCACCCGTGGCCATCCGGGCGCTGCCGCGACACCGGCCGGTGTGGCACGCTCTTGCCGGAGGTGCGTGATGAGCGAGCAGGAAACGGCCCAGGACACCGGGAAGCCGGCCCCGGCACAGCGGCGGCCGGAAGTGGATCCGGACACCCCGGACGCGCAGGCAGCCCGCCGCAACCGGCACGTGTTCGTCGTCGGATTCCTGGGCGGGCTCGGCCTGATGTGTGCCGTCATCCTGACCTGGGCGGTGCGCGAGACGCTGTCGGTGCTGCTGCTGATGCTCGCCGCGCTGTTCCTGGCGATCGGCCTGCACCCGGCGGTGGCGTGGCTGCAGCGGCGAGGGCTGCCCCGCGGCCTCGCGGTCGCGATCGTGGTGCTGGGCGTGGTGCTGGTGGGCTGCGGCGGGCTCGGCGCGCTGGCCCCGCCGCTGATCACGCAGACCGGCGAGCTGGTCACGAACCTGCCCACCTACCTCGACGACATCAACAAGAATCCGCAGGTCGCCGACTTCAGCGAGCGCTACCACCTGATCGACCGGCTCAAGGAGGCCGTCACCAACGAGAACATCACCAAGGCGCTCGGCGGGGCGCTGGGCGGGGTGCGGGCCGTGTTCGGCGCGATCTTCAACGTGCTGACCGTGTTCGTGCTCACCATCTACTTCCTGGCCGCGTGGACCCGGCTCAAGGCGGGCTTCTACAAGCTGTTCCCGGCCTCGCGCCGCGACACCGCCCGCGAGATCGGCGACGAGATCTTCGAGAAGATCGGGGCCTACCTGCTCGGCTCGCTGGCCATCGCGTTCGTCGCCGGGGTGAGCACGTTCGTGTTCCTGCTGATCGTCGGGGTGTCGTACGCGTTCGCGCTGGCGATGGTGGTCGCGGTGTGCGACCTGATCCCGCAGATCGGCGCGACGCTGGGCGCGGTCGTCGTGGTCATCGCCGGGTTCGCGCACTCGCCGACGGCCGGCATCGCGTGCGTCGTCTTCTTCATCGTGTACCAGCAGCTGGAGAACTGGATCATCGCGCCGCGCGTGCTGAAGCGCTCGGTCGACGTGTCCGACCTGGCCGTGATCCTGTCCGCGTTGATCGGCGCGGTGCTGCTGGGCGCACTCGGCGCGCTGATCGCGATCCCGGTCGTCGCCGCCGTGCAACTGACCATGCGGAAGATCGCGATGCCGCACCTGGACCGCATCTGAGGCGGGCGCGGCGGACGGGAGTCCGACACACCGCTGCGGCCAGGCATGCGGTATGACTGTCGGCATGCAACCCGACGGCATCCTCCCCTCCGCCGCGTCCACAGTCGACGGTGCGGATCCGCTGGCCAAGCTGATCGATTCGGCGCGCGGCTGGCACGGCATACAACTCGGCGTGCTCGGTTTCATCGGTTTCTGCGGCGTGCTGAAGATGGGCGCGGAAGCGCCCGGCCCCGCCTGGCTGCAGTGGCTGGCCACCGGCGGCACCGTCGGCGCGTTCGTCATGGCGCTGTGGTCGATCGTCACGGTCGGCAAGGTGGCCTGGCCGGTCGCCGACCCCACCGCGCCCGCCGACCCCGCCGAGATGGGCGGTCAGCTGCGCTCCGGCATCCGCACCACCATCGTCTCGGTGGCGCTGATGGCGTTCGCGGGCCTGTCCGCCTGGTGGCCCACCGAGCAGGCCCCGTCGGTCGAGGTCAGCCTCGGCAACGGCAGCAAGGCCTGCGGCCAGGTCGCCGAGGGCGCTCCCGCGGGCGCCATGTGGCTCAACACCGCCACCGGCGAAACCCTGGAAGTCCACCTCACCACCGTCGCCAACCTCCGCCCCGTCGCCTCCTGCTGACCCCGCCGCCCCTTTCCGCAACTCTTAAAGACTTGCGCCGTCCACAGCTCGGTGAGGGCGCAGGTCTTTAAGAGTTGCCGCAGGGCGGTGGTGGGGGTCAGACTTGCCAGACGTCGACGCAGGTGGTGTCTTCGGCGGACCAGCGGGCCAGCAGGTGGTGGCCGTCGGCGCTGAAGGCGGTACGCACTGAGCGGGCCGTGGCGATGTCGGTGCGGAACACCTCCTCGTCCGTGCCGGACTCGTGCAGCCAGACGGCGGTGCCCGCAGTGCCGGCGCGCAGCCGCCCGTCGGGGCTGTCGCACTGCGGCGCGAAGCCGTCGTACGGGCTGTGCTCGGTGTAGCCGTCATAGCGGCGGTGCAGGTCCTCGCCGACCATCTCCTCGACGACCGTGCCGGTGCCCAGGTCCCACATGGTCGCCACGTCGCGCACGTACCGTCCGACGTGGACCTTGCGGTCGGCTTCGGCGATCAGCCGCCACTGGCCCTCGTGCACCAGCACCTTCACCGGCCGGTTGTTCGACGCGGCCTTGAAACTGCTGGTCAGGTGCCCGCTGGCGACGTCCCACACGGAGAACTGCCCGTCCGGGTTCCAGGTCACCAGGGCCAGCCGCCCGCCGGGGCCGACGAACACCTTGCCGGTGCCGTCGCCGAGTCCCTGCTTCGGGCGCACCTCGTTGACGACAGCCCCGGTGGCGATGGAGCGCATCCGCACGTACGCCCCGGAGCGCTCGCACTCGACCAGCAGCTCGTGGTCGGGGGTGAGCAGCCAGTCCCCGGCGACGCGCATCCGGTGGCGTTTGGCGGCCCGGTCGCCGCTGATCAGCTTCGCCGACCGCGTCACGGCCGCGACGGAGTCCGAGGTCAGGAACGCTCCGGCGGCGACGCGGTGCTCCATGAGGATGCCTTCGCGTTGCGCGGTCAGGTCGTACACCCGGTCGTCGACGGTGCGCACCTGGGCCAGCGCCACCCCGGGGCCGTACTGTTCACCCTGGGCGACCAGCCAGCGCACCAGGCGGGCCCGGCCGTCGGGCAGGTCCCAGCTCAGCGGTTCCATCCGCCACGCCGGGGTGTTGGCCGGCACCCGGCGCGCGGCGACCCGGCCGGCCCAGCGGGCCGCGCCGCGGATCACCGCGTACTCCGGTTCGGTCGGGTGCCGCACCGGGCGGCCCAGCTCGGCGCGCAGCACCGCACGGGCCGCGGGCAGCCGTGACGCGCCGCCGACCAGCAGCACGCCGCCGACATCGCTCAGGCTGAACCCGGACCGGGCCACCACCGCGCGGCAGCTCGCGACGAGCCAGCGCAGCGCCGGCTCGGCCAGCCGGTCCAGGCCGCTCCGGTTCAGCCGGTACGGCGGGGCGTGCGGGGTCATCCGGTCCACGACCTCGTCGGTCTCGGCGAGCCGGTGCTTGACCGAGCGGACGAAGTCGCCCGCCGCGTACCGGGCGTGCAGCCCCGTGTCGCCGCCGGACTGCAGGGCCGGGGCCAGCCAGTCGTGCAGCGCCGCCCGCAGGTCGTTGACGAGCAGCAGGTCGAAGTCCTGGCCGCTGCCCGAGGTCTCGTGTGCCAGCACGTCGGGGCGCTCGCCGTGCATCCGGGCCAGCGACACCGTCCACGACGCGCCCAGGTCGCAGACCAGCACCAGCGCGCCGTCAGGCTGGTCGCCGTGGGTGTAGGGGTCCATGACCGCGGCGGCGGCGTCGCCGACCAGTTCCACGTCGGGGAAACCGGCGTCGGCGGCCAGCGCGATGAGCAGGCTGCGGCGCGCGTCGTGCGGGGCGTACGCGGCGGGCACGGTCAGCGCCAGCCGGTCGATGGTGACGCCGAACCGGCGCTCGGCCTCGATACGTAGCGTGCGCAGGTACGCGGCCAGCACCTCCTGGCCTGAGGCCTGCCGGTCGCCCAGCCGGACCGGCTCGCCGCTGTCGAGCGACTGCCGCGGACCGGCGGCGAACGAGCGGGGCAGCGCCTCGCGCCGGCGCACTGCGGCCGTGCCGACGAGCAGGTCGTCGCCGTCGAGGCAGACCGCCGAGGGCCAGCTGAGCGCGCCGGTCATCGGGCACGGAACGGGATGGACCTGCGGCCCGACGACGAGCGCCGCCGTGGTCTGGTACGTGCCGAAGTCGACCACCAGGAGATGCTGTGCCATAGCGGAACTCCCGAGTTTGCCTAGAAGCGACCCGAAGTGACGCCGTCGTCTGCCGCGTTGATGGTCGCCGATGCTAGTGACCGGCTGTTGCAAGCGGGTTAACCGTTCGCGTGTCGGCGTTAACGATGCGCGCCCCGGGACGCCGGTCAGGCGGTGAGGAATTCGAGCTGTTCCAGCGCGTGGGCGTACCAGCCCGCCGCCTGCGGGTCGTCGGTCGCCAGGAACGCCGCCTCCAGCCGGCCCGCGGGGACGCCGGTGCGCAGCCAGGCGCGGACCTCCCGGTGGTAGCGGTCGTCGCGGGAGGAGGTCCAGCCGAAGTCCTCGATGAGGCTGGTCAGGTGTTCAGTCGCGGCCTCGCCGGGTTCCCGCGCCCAGACCGCCAGATACGGCTCGACCGTGTGCCGGTTCTCGCCGGCGCCCTTCAGCAGCGCGGCGACCTGGAGGGGTGAGTCGTGGTCGGTGAGGATCTGCCGCATCAGCGCCAGCAGGTAGCGTTCGACGGCCGCCAGCTCGTCCGGCCCCCAGGCTGCCCCGTAGTAGCGGACGTTGCTGAGCGTCTTGGTCAGCAGGTGGCCGTCGCGCTGCTCGCCGGTGGCGAACAGCTCCAGGATGCGCGGCAGGAAGTGCCGGAGATCGGCCTCGTCGCCCCAGGTGGACATCAGTTTGAAGGTGAACCGCTCCAGGTCGGCCGCGGTGAGCCGGTGCAGCGGAATCCGTTGCAGGACCAAGGCCTCCGCCTCGTCGACGCAGTGGCCGCAGTAGTCGATCCGCTCTGCCCGCGGGTGCCGCGCGTACACGGCGTAGAGCTCCGTGACGGCGGCCTGCAGATCGGGATGCATGGCCGCGATCTTAGGCGAAACGGGAGCGCCCGCTCCTGCCGTTTCTCGCGGCTTCCGGAACGCTGCCGGAGCCGAATGGTCTACATCGGAGGGACGCGGGTCATTGCGGCGTGCGGAGTGCTCGGCGCATGCCAGTCGAGGTCCAGCACTGCGATGGCCCAGTCCAACTCGGCGCGTATGGCCGGGTCGGTGGTGGTGGCCAGGGCTGCGGTCAGTGCGGCGGTGGGCGCGCCGCTGCTGAGCCAGTCGCCGACATCGTCCAGGAAGCGCTGCCGGGCCCAGCTCGGCGGGCCGGCTTCGATGACGAACCGGGCCAGCAGCAGGACGGCGGTCGGCGACGGGTCCTCGGCCCAGTCCGCCAGGTACGGCAGGACGCTGTGGTCGTGCAGGCTGCACGCGCCGAGCACGTCCGCGACCGTGAAGACGGGGTCGGCTGCGGAGCGTGTGTGCCGCCACAGGGCCCGGTGGTAGCGCTGCAGGGCGTCGCGCTCGTCGGCGGGCCGGTCGGCGTGGTGGGCCTCGCCGAGGTTCTTGCGCAGCAGGGTGCCCTCGCGGTGCTCGCCGGTGGCGAACAGTTCCAGGATGCGGGGCAGGAAATGGCTGAAGTCGGCCTCGTCGCGCCAGCCCAGGAACAGGTGCGGGTCGAGCTGGTATGCGGTCAGCTCGCGCAGCGGGGTCGAGGCCAGCTCGGGCGCGGGCCGCCGCAGGCGCTGCTCGACACCCGGGGCGAGCGGGTGGCGGGCGAAGACGGTGTACAGCTCGGCCACTGCTGCGGCGAGTTCCGGATCCATGCCGGTGAGCGTAGGCCGGCGCGCATTTTCGATGTGCCCGCTCCTGTTCCAGGGCCTGGGGTGTAAGGAAGGGCACCTTCTACAACGCGGAGCGTTGTGAAGGTGCCCTTCCTTTCGCTCTCAGATGGGGGCGCCGGTTCTGCCCCAGGGTTTGTAGACGGACAGCACGGTGGCGACGGTCAGCACGATCACCGACGCGATGGACCCGTCCAGAACCTGCTGGGCAGGCTCGGCGAGCAATCCGGCGCGAGCGGCGTCGACGGCGTCGACCAGGGCCGGGTGGCGGGTCAGCATCGGCACCACCAGCACCGCGATGTTGAGCACGAGTTTCACGGCGACCCACCAGTGCCGGATCACGCCCCAGTGGCTGCCCACGCCCAGGATCACGCCGGTGACCAGGGCGGCCAGGCCCAGCGGCAGCATCGCGGCGTTGTCGAAGGACAGCATCAGGGCGTACGTCGTCTCGCGGGTGCCCGGGTCGGCGGAGGCCTGCGCGCTCAGCGCTATGACCAGCAGCGCGTAGGCGACGCCGAGCCAGCCGACGGACGTGACGACGTGTGCGGTGAGCAGGAAGCGGCGGGCGTTGCGGGGCAGCCGCGGCGGGCCGGGCCGGGTGCGCGGGGCGCGGCGCACAGGGGTGTCGGTGGCGGTCATGCGTCTTCTCCTGTCCAGCCGGGCCGGACCAGGCCCGACTCGTACGCCTCGACGACCAGGTGGGCGCGGTCGCGGGCGCCGAGTTTCACCATGGCCCGGCTGACGTGGGTCTTGGCGGTGGCGGGGCTGACGAACAGCCGCTCGCCGATCTCGTCGTTGGACAGCCCGGCGGCGACCAGCGCCATCACCTCGCGTTCGCGGTCGGTGAGCGCGTCGAGCGCGGCGAGCCGACCGGAGTCCTTGGGCCGCCGCGAGCGCTGGGCGTACTCGGCGATGAGCCGCCGGGTCACGCCGGGCGACAGCAGCGCGTCACCGCGGGCGACGACCCGGACGGCCTGGATCAGGTCGGCGGGTTCGGTGTCCTTGACCAGGAAGCCGCTGGCCCCGTCGCGCAGCGCGTCGAACACGTACTCGTCGAGGTCGAACGTGGTCAGGATGACGACCTTCACGTCGGCCAGCGCCGGGTCGGCGGCGATGCGGCGGGTGGCCTCGATGCCGTCCAGGCGCGGCATGCGGATGTCCATGAGCACGACGTCGGGGCGCAGGGCTGCGGTCTGGCGTACGCCGTCCTCGCCGTCGGCGGCCTCGCCCACCACGGTGATGTCGTCCTGCGCGGACAGCAGGGCCCGGAACCCGGCGCGGACCAGCGCCTGGTCGTCCACCAGCAACACGTTGATCATGAGGTTCCCCCGGTGGGCAGGACCGCGCAGACGGTGAACCCGCCCTCGGCGCGCGGGCCGATCGCGACCGTACCGCCCAGTGAGGCGACCCGCTCGCGAATGCCGGACAGCCCGTTGCCGTCGGCGGTGTCGCCGCCGCGGCCCCGGTCGGTGATGTCGAGGACCAGCTCGTCGGTGTCGTAGCCGATCGTCACCTGCGCGTTGTCGACGCCGGCGTGGCGGTGCACGTTGGTCAGCGACTCCTGCACGATCCGGTACGCGGCCAGGTCCACCGGCGTGGGCAGCTCCCGCGGCGTCCCGGTCACCCGGACGTCGACCCGCAGCCCGGCCCCGGCGAACCGCTCGACCAGCTCGTCGAGGCGGCCGATGCTCGGCGCGGGGCTGCGCGGGGCCTGCTCGTCGACGGCGCGCAGCACGCCGAGGGTGGCGCGAAGCTCGCGCAGGGTGTCGCGGCTGGCCGTCTTGATCGCGGCGAGCGCGGTGCGGGCCTGCTCCGGGTCGTCGTCGAGCAGGTGCAGCGCCACGCCGGCCTGCACGTTGATGACGGAGATGTGGTGGGCGACGACGTCGTGCACCTCGCGGGCGATGCGCAGCCGCTCGTCGCCGACGCGGCGGCGGCGCAGTTCCATCATCCGGTCCCGGTTGCTGCGGATCACCTGCGCGACGAGCAGCACGCCCGTCAGCACGGCGGCGACCGCGACCCAGTGCCAGGACAGCAGCGCCTCGTCGCGCAGCCGCCAGCCGACGAGCACGAACAGGGTGTACCCGAGCCCGGCGGTGACCCACGCCGCGGTCCGGTGCCCGAGCACCACCGCGGCGATCAGCGTGAACAGGAACGCGAGGAAGAACGGCCCCCACGGGTAGCCGAGCGTGACATAGGTGAGGGTGATGGCGGTGACCGCGCCGAGGGCGGCGTACACGTGCACGCGGGCCAGCCACATCGCCGCTGCGGACCCGGCCAGCAGCAGGTAGCCGAACCAGTCGAGCGAGCGGGGCGCGGCGATGTCGCCGTGGCTGCCGGCGACCGTCGCGGCGAAGGTGACCCCGACCATCTGGATCAGGGCGATGAGCACCGGGAAGAACCTGCGTCCCCGGACTCGTTGAGGGTGCTCCCAGGTCATGCCCACCACGCTAGGCGCGGCGGCGCCCTCCCGTCGTCGCACACCGGGAGTGACCCCGTCTACTCCCCGCGGAGTACGAAGGAAGGGCACCTTGACATCGCTATGGGTGGAGGAAGGCGCCCCGGTCAATGCCGCAGTGGCGGTGGCCTGTGGTTCAGGCGTTGACGGGGCGGGTGGCGGTGGACAGCCCGGCGAGCACGGCCATCGCCTGGTCGGCGTCGGCGCAGCCGACGAACAGGTGGTCGTGGAAGTAGCCGGCCACCACGTTGCAGCTGATGCCGACGTCGGCCAGTGCGGTGGACACGGCCGCGGTCAGCCCGACGGCGTCCAGCGCCGAGTGCACCCGCAGGGTGATCCACGCGGCGACGAAGTCGTAGGGCAGCCCGGCCGCGTCGGCCTCCGCGCGCATCACCACCAGGGTGGTGCCCTCCGGTTCGGCGACGATGACGACCGGGTGCACCCCCGGCGGGACGGCGCCCGTGACCGTGGTGAAGACGTATTCGTACGGGTGGCGCTGCGGCTGCAGCCCATGCAGCAGCGCGCCCAGGTCGCGTTCTCCGGTCACGACTGCCATCCTCTCAGCTCCTCGGGTCAACTCAGGTCACCGTGACCACGAGCGTCTGCCAACCTGTCGCGCCGTCGGGGAACGGCTCGGCCCGCTGCTCGGTCTGCACCGCGCCGGTGCCGTCGATCGCGCGTACCCGCAGCGTGTGGCTGCCGGCGGCGGTGGCGGGCCAGTCCCAGGTCCACTGCACCCAGGTGTCGGTAGACGGCACCGGCAGCAGCTTGGCCTGCTGCCACGGCGTGTCGTCGACCTGTACCTCGACCGCGCTGATGCCGCGGTGCTGCGCCCAGGCGACCCCGGCGACGGTCACCGTGCCCGCCGGGAGCTGGGCGAAGGCCTTGGGCCGGTCGATGCGGGAGGCGGTCTTGACCGGTCCCGTCGCACCCCAGCCGCGTTGCACCCAGTACGCGTCGAAGCTGCTGAACGTGGACAGCTCCAGTGCGGTGATCCATTTGGCGGCGCCGACGTAGCCGTACAGGCCTGGGGTGATCATGCGGACCGGGAAACCGTGCTCCAGTGGCAGGGGTTGGCCGTTCATGGCGATGGCGAGCATCGCGTCGCGGCCGTCGAGCACGGTGGCGACCGGGGTGCCGATGGTGATGCCGTCCGCGGCCCTGGCGACGATCTGGTCCGCGCCGGCCTGCACGCCCGCGGCGCGCAGCAGTGGGGCGAGCGGCACCCCGAGCCAGCGCGCGTTGCCGACGTAGGGTCCGCCGACCTCGTTGGACACGCAGTTGAGCGTGATGTCGCGTTGGATCAGGGGCTGTTTGAGCAGGTCGTCGAAGGTCAGTTCGACGGGTTTGTCGACCATGCCGGTGATCTGCAGGGTCCACTGGCGCGGGTCGACGCGCGGCACGGTCAGCGCGATGTCGACGCGGTAGAAATCCTGGTTGGGCGTGTAGAAGCCGGGTGTGACCAGCGGCGGCGGTCCCGGGTCGGTGGGCGCGGGCAGGGTGATCGCGTCGCGGGCGTCGTCGGCGGCCTGCGTGCCGCTGCGCCGGATGATCGCGGCGAGCCCGCCGGCGAGCGCGGTGCCGAGTGCGACCAGCCCGGCCGCGATCAGGAACGAGCGCCGCCCGGCGCGGCCGGCCGGAGTCGCGGCCGCTGGGCCGGCCGGCCCTGCGGCAGCCGGGCTGCCGCTTCCGGCAGCGGGGACGGTGTCTGACCCGGCCGGGTTCGCGGCGCCGGGCGCTTCGGGTGCCGGGGATGGGGGCGGGGGTGCGGTGGCGGCTTTCGGGGCCAGCCAGGCCAGCAGCCCGGCGGACACGGCTCCGGCGAGCAGGGCGGGCAGAGCGTCGAGCGGGCGGGCGGTGGGGCGGGTCAGCGCGGCGGCCGCGCCGACCAGGCCGAGTGCGCCGATCGCGAGCAGGGCTGCGGTGCGGTGGTGGACCGCGAGCACGCCGACGGCGGCGGCCAGTGCTGCGAGCACGATCAGGATGGTGCCGATGAGCAAGGGCTTGTCGTACGTGCCGAAGGTCGCGACCGCGTACTCCTTGACCGGGGTCGGGGTCGCGTCGATGACGGTGCCGCCGATGGCGACCAGTGGCGAGGACTCGGGCCGCACCAGTGAGGCGACGAGTTCCGCGGTGGCGATGCCGCCGGCGGCTGCCAGCAGCCCGCTGAGCGCGGGACGGATCAGGCGTCGCATGGGAGTCCCCCTCAGGGAGTCAGGAAGGGCGCCTTCCGTACGGAAAGCGGGAGCAGCCGGTGCTCGTGCCGCCGACCCGGCGGGCGCCCTTCCTGCCCGTCCGTCAGGACGGAGGCATGAGCACGCTGTCGACGAGGTAGACCACGCCGTTGCGGGTCTGGATGTTGCCGCAGACGATCATCGCGGTGTCGTTGACCTTGAATTCGGTGCCGCTGCCGGTGACCGTGATGTCCTGGCCTTCGAGGGTCTTGTGGGTGCCGGCGAGCGCGTCGGGCGCGGTCTTCCCGTCCACCACGTGGTAGGTCAGGATCTTCTTGAGCAGTTCCTTGTCGGCGAGCACCTTGTCCAGATCGGCCTTCGGGATCTTGGTGAAGGCCTCGTTGGTCGGCGCGAAGACGGTGACGGCTTCGGCGTTGTTGAGCGTGTCGCCCAGCTCACCGGCCTGGATCGCGGCGGCCAGCGTGGACAGCTGCGGGTTCGCCGCCGCCGCCGTGGCCACCGGCTGCTGGGCCATCATCTCCAGGCTGCCCGGGTTTGCCGGGTCCTTGGGGATGGTGGCGCAGGCAGGCCCGAACTCGCCGCCGGCGGTGCCGGGCATGGACGGCAGGGCCGTCGGGACCGTGGTGGGCACGGCGGTCGGCAGAGCGGTCGGCTGCGTGGTCGCCGCCGTGGTCCCGCCACCGCAGGCGCTGAGCGCCAGCGAGAGCGAGAACGCGGCGACGGCCGCGAGCGCGGTGAGCTTCCTCTTCCCGTACATGACGGTGGTTCCTTTCCTCCGGTTAAAACCTCCACCGGTGATTCGACACTGAATCCGTCATGGTTTGGAGCGATTAGCGCGATTTTTGTCGGTTTTTTTCTATTTCATGGGGATCTCGGCGATGATGGGAAGTGTGGGACTGGCCGAACCACCGGCCGGTTCCACGGTCAGGCCCATCGCGTCCGCGGCGTTGACCCCGCTGACCAGGTGCGTGGCGGTGCCCTGACCGGCGGCGAGCACCCCGGCCGAGTGCGGTGTCGTGCCCTCCATCAGCCAGAACTGGTACGCCTTCTGCGCCCCGGGCGAGTGCGTGGCCAGCAGGATGACCGCGGCGTCCTGGCTGGGCGAGGCCACCACGGTGACCTTGCCGCCACCGGCCACGTTGGAGGTGCGCACCGTCGCGTCCTGCGCGGTCAGCACCGACTGCGTACGCGCCAGCTCCTGCTGGGCCGCCAGCGTCGCGGCCCGCTCGTCCCGCAGCCGCTGCTCCTGCACCGCGAACGTCGCCCCACCGACCAGCGCCGCGACCAGCAGGCAAGCGGCCGCCGTCAGCGCCGCCGGATGCCGCCACCAGCGGGCCGGCTCCCGGCGCTGGGTCCGCACCGGCCGGGCCGGCGGGATCTGCCGGGTACGCCGCACCGCGGCGAGCACGTTGTCCCGCAGCACGGGTGGCGGCACCGACCAGGCGTCGTCGGCCAGCCGCGCCACGGTCTCGTTCAGCTCGGCCACCTCGGCCGCGCACGTCTGGCACCCGCGCAGATGCTGGATGAACGTCTCGCGCTCGGACTCGTCCAGCGCGTGCAGCACATACGGGCCCGCCAACGAGTGGATCTCGCTCATGCCGGCACCTCGCTCCGCGCGCCGCGGGCACCCGCCGGGCCGATGAATCGCTCGCTCATGCCGACACCTCCACGCCGAGGCAGTCGCGCAGCCGGATCAGGCCGTCGCGCATGCGGGTCTTCACGGTGGGCAGCCCGGCGCCCAGCAACTGGGCGACCTGCTGGTAGGTGTAACCGCCGTAGTAGGCCAGGGTGATCGCCTCACGCTGCAGGTCGGTCAACGTCTTGATGCACCGGCGCACCTGCTGGCGCTGCAGCCGGGCGGTGGCCTGCTCGACCACCTCGTCGGCGGGCGTCTGCGTCGGCTCCGGGGCCATCCGCTGCACCCGGTCCAGTGCCGCCTGCTCGGAGCGCACCCGGTCGACGGCCCGCCGGTGGGTGATGGTGAAGACCCAGCCGGTGGCCGAGCCGCGGGCCGGGTCGAAGCGGCTCGCTGTACGCCACACCTCGACCAGCGCCTCCTGCGCCACCTCCTCGGCCTGCGCCGGATCGCGCACGACGCGGCGGGCCAGGCCGTAGACGCGCGGCGCGACCAGCTCGTAGAGCCTGGTGAACGCGGCCTCGTCGCCGCGGGCCACGGCCCGCAGCAGGCTCTCGGCGTCCGTGGGCGCGGCCGGTTCCGGCACGCTGGCCAGCCGGTCGGGCCGTTGGTACGGCTGTTCGTCACCGTTCACAGTTGCGCCCCTCCGGTGCGGATCTGTTCACCCGTCACTTGCGTATCACCGATGATTCGGCGCCGACGCCGTTACGGATGGGTCCGATCGTCTACCACCTTCTGCGATCATCTCGCCTGTCCTGTCGCCGGTGCGACAGGACGGCCACCGCGAACACGTGAAAGGCGATCGTCGATCGGGTGATCCGTCTCTCAGGGGAGCGCGCCTGACCAGGTCAGCTGCGTATGGTCGGGAAACGGAACCGTACCGTTCCGCATCTCCCTTCCCCCGGAGCCTGTCATGAGCCGTGCCCGCGTGCCCGCCGGAGCGCCCCTGTGCGCCGCCGTGCGCGAGCTGCTGTGCGAGGTCGGCTACGACAAGATGACCATGGACGCGATCGCGGCCCGCGCCCACATGAGCAAGGCCACGCTCTACCGGCACTGGCCCGGCAAGCCCGACCTGGTCGCCCAGGTGCTGCGCCAACAGCAGGCCGAGGACGTCGCCCCCGCCGACACCGGCAGCCTGCGCGGCGACCTGATCGAGCTGCTCGCCGCCGCGGCCCGCTGCGTGGTCGACGAGGGTCCGCTGATCCACGCGCTGTCCTTCGCGATGCAGACCGACCCCGAACTCGCCGGCATCGTCCGCGGCCAGGTGTACCCCGAGATCCACCGGTACACCGAGGCGCTGCTGGAGCGGGCCGTGCAGCGCGGCGAGATCAAGCCGCAGCCCTACGACACGCTCTTCCCCGACCTCGTCACGGCACTGCTGATGGCAAGGCACCTCGGACACGGCCGGCCGCTCGACGACGAGTACCTGGCCCGGGTCTGCGACGAGGTCCTGCTCCCCGTCCTGGCCCGCTGAAACACCCTCCACCCGAAAGGCACCACGATGACCACCACGGTCTCCCGACCCGAGGCAGCGGAGCCCTCCGCCGCCGCCCCGAATCCGCGGCGCTGGCTCGCCCTGACGATCATCGCCATCGCGCAGCTGATGGTGGTGCTCGACGCGACCATCGTGAACATCGCCCTGCCCGCCATGCAGGGCGACCTCGGCATCACCGACGCCGAGCGGCAGTGGGTGCTCACCGCGTACACGCTGACCTTCGGTGGCCTGCTGCTGCTCGGCGGCCGCATCGCCGACTACTGGGGCCGCAAGCGCACCTTCATCGCCGGTGCGATCGGCTTCGCGGCCGCGTCCGCGCTGGGCGGCCTGGCCTGGGACGGCCTGAGCCTGTTCGCCGCGCGCGGCCTGCAGGGCGCGTTCGGCGCGCTGCTCGCCCCGGCCGGCCTGGCCCTGCTGACGGTGCTGTTCACCGACGCCAAGGAGCGCGCCAAGGCGTTCGCCGTGTACGGCGCCATCGCCGGCGGCGGCGCTGCGGTCGGCCTGCTGCTGGGCGGCGTGCTCACCGAGTACGCCGACTGGCGCTGGTGCCTGCTGGTCAACATCCCGATCGCGATCATCGCCATCGCGGCGGCGATCCCGTTCGTGCCGGAGAGCAAGGCCGAGGGCAACACCCGCTACGACATCCCCGGCGCGATCGCGGTCACCCTGGGCCTGGTCGCCCTGGTGTACGGCCTGACCAAGGCCGCCGAGCCGGAGCACGGCTGGGACTCCCCGGAGGCGCTGGCCTACATGGGCGGCGGCGTCGCGCTGCTGGTCGTGTTCGTGGTCATCCAGAAGTTCTCGAAGAACCCGCTGCTGCCGCTGCGCATCCTGCTCGACCGCAACCGTGGCGGGGCTTACCTGTCCAGCACCCTGACCGGTGCCGGCCTGATGGGCGCGTTCTTCTTCCTGACGTTCTACTTCCAGGGCGTGCTCGGCTACACCCCGATCGAGGCCGGTCTGGCCTCGCTGCCGATCTCGGCGGGCGTGTTCATCTCCGCCGGCATCGCCAGCCAGCTGCTGCCCAAGCTGGGCGCGAAGCCGCTGATGATCGCCGGTGCGGTGCTGGCCGCGGGCTCGATGCTGTTCCTCACCCAGATCGGCGTGACCACGTCGTACGCCAGCCACGTGCTGCCCGGCGCGATCGTGCTCGGCCTGGGCCTCGGCTTCACGTTCGTGCCGCTGTCCAGCCTCGCGCTGGTCGGGGTGCCGCAGCACGACGCCGGCGCGGCCAGCGCCACGCTGAACGCCACCCAGCAGGTGGGCGGCTCGCTGGGCGCGGCGCTGCTGAGCACGTTCGCGCTCAACGCGACCACGGACTACGCGGCCGAGCACCTCAAGCCGGGGATGGATCCGCAGGTGGCCGGGTTCGTGCAGGCTGAGGCGGCGGTGCACGGGTTCGCCACGGCGTTCGCGTGGGGTGGTGGGCTGCTGGTGGTGTCCGCGATCGTGATCACGGTGCTGATCAAGGTCCGCAAGTCGGATCTGCCGACGGAGGGCGCGGTCCACGTCGGCTGACGCCTGACACCCCGCTTTTTATAGACGTTGGCCTACCTGGATGAGTTCGATCGCCGAATTTCCATCCAGATAGGCCAACGTCTTTGCGTGGGTGGGGGTGGGGCGGGCCCGCGTGTCAGGCGCCCTTGGGAGGTTTGGTGGAGCAGCCGTTCTTGCGTTGCCAGGCGGCCAGCTCGGTGACGGGGGACTTGGCGGTGCCCTTGCGCCAGGCGTCGAGGTAGCGCCAGGGCCAGATCACGCCGCGGCGGATCCACCAGTCGCCGGTGCTCGCACACTCCGGCGACATGCCGAAGTGCAGGTGGCAGGCGCTGGCCAGACCGGTGCGGCCGACCTTGCCGAGCGGCTGGCCGGCTTTGACGCGTACCCCGGCACGGATCTTCGCGTCGATCGCGGAGAAGTGCGAGCCGTAGTAGCGCACGCCGTCGTCGCCGAGCAGCGACACGGACTTGCCGCCGCGGAGCGCGCCGTCGTCGGTCTTCGGGTCGTACAGGTCCACCGGCGAGATCTCCAGCACGACGCCGTCGATGGCCGCGACGATGGTCGCGCCGCACGGCGCCATGATGTCGGTCGCCTGGTAGTCGTGGTGGGTGCGCCCGTACGAGCTCTTGCCGAGCACGGGGAAGACGTGGCGCAGCGCGGCCGCGGACGGGGACGCGGCAGCCGACGGCGTGGGCGAGGCCGACGGTGGCGTGGTGGGGGCGGCGACCGGCACGAAGGCGGGCTGGGGCGTCGGCCCGGAACAGGCGGCGAGCGCGAGCGCGGTCGCCAGGCCGGCCGCTACGAGGGGGGAACGCACCCGCCGACCCTACTCCCGCGCACCGGGCGCGGCCGCCCGCGTCAGACCCGGGGCATCGGCTAACGGATGCCGGAGGCGTCCACATGGCATTCCAGCGGTCGGAAGCCCGACGGCACCCGGCCGGTCCCTGCGCTGGACCCGCCGACCCCGCCCTGCCGCGCAGCGGGGCAGGAAGGTGCCCTCGTCTCGGTCAGGGGCCGCGGTCGATGTAGCGGACCACGGTGCCGAAGAGGCGGTCGTGCCAGGCGCGGCGCTTGTCGTCGGTGAGGACGCCGATCAGGCCGATCAGCCAGAGGACGGGGATGGCCAGGCCGACGAGGGCGCGCAGCAGGGCGCGGCACAGGCCGACGTGGCGGCCGTCGGTGCGGCGTACGACGGTGCCGAAGAGCAGGGAGCCCAAGGTCTGGCCGGTCATCCACCAGCAGCCGGTGAAGTAGACGACCGGCAGGACCGCGGCGACGACCGCCGAGGCGGCCTTGAGCCAGCCGGGAGGCTCCCCGGCCAGCGCGGACCAGACCGCGGGCACGCCGGACACGGCCAGCGACGAAGCGACGGCGAGCAGGCCGGCGTCGATGGCCAGTCCTGAGAGCCGGGAGACCATGCCTGCGTACGGCGGGTGTTGGCCAGCCGCGGTCACCGCTCACCGTTCGTGTGGTGGCGGTGGAAGACCCGCCGGAACGAGGATTCGATCCGGTCGTCGGCGGTCGCGGAGGTCTCCCGCAGTTCGTCGGTGGCGTTGGCGAGCACGCCGCGGCTCTGCTCGGTGATCAGTTCCTGGAGCCGGGGGTCGCGGGTCATGTCGTCGATCACGACGGGGATGACCTTGCGTCTGATCTCGGGGATGGCGCCCTCGACGAGCCGTGGCACCACGCTGTTGATCAGGTATGGCATGAGGTTGTCCATCATCCGGGGCACGATCGACTTCTCGACCCAGGTCAGGCTCTCGTCGACGGTGTCGCGCAGCGCGACGGCCGCGGCGGCGCGGCTGGAGATCAGGGTGTCGCGGCCGCGCAGCCCGGCGGCGGTGACGACGTCGCGGGCGGTGTCGATGGGGGAGTTGACGGGCAGCGCGGCGCGGGTCGCGCCGGCGAGTCGCCGGGCCTGGCTGCGGCCGGCCTCACCGACCCGCGCTCCGGCGCGTCTGGCGAGGTCGTAGCTCTGCTGGGTGAGCCCGACGGCGATGGCGACCGGGGAGTGGGCGTCGGCGGGGGACGGCTCGACGCCGCTGGTGAGCAGGTCCTCGACGCGGGCCTGCTCCGCAGGGTCGACCGGGCGGGTGAGCCGGCGGAGTCGTTCGGCGACGAGCATCGCGGCGCCGAGGGCGAGTTCCGGCACGCCATGCCGCGCCCTCGCGGGATCGGTCATTACTTGAATTTACGGCAACCAGCTCGTAAAGCGGGTCCAATGCCTCTAAATCGAGCAGGGGCCCGCGCGGTCCGGCAGGGGGCGGAGAAAACGCCCGGTCGGGGCGGCCCGTTTCCGCTCGCCCGCCGGTTTACAGCGGTGGAGCGGGCCGTGGCGGCCCGCCCGGAACGCTGGAGGCGGCCCTTGTCCCGGTTCTTCGACGGTGCCTGGTCGTGGCTGGTCGCCGCGGCCGCCGAGACCTCGTGGCGCGAGCTGATGCCGCTGGGCCTGGCCGGCGCGTTCGTGTGGGGGCTGTGGTTCTACCGGGTGCTGCTGTCCCGGCTGGACCGGCCGATCCTCAACGACTTCCGCACCTCGGTGTCGGTGGTGGTGCCGTCCTACCGGGAGGACCCGGACATCCTGCTCGAATGCCTGCGCAGCTGGCTCGGCCAGGACCCCGACGAGGTCGTCATCGTGCCCGACGTCGGCGACACCGAGGTGCTGCGGCGGCTGGCCGCCGTCGAGGACCCGCGGCTGCGGGTGCTGCCGTTCGCCCACCGCGGCAAGCGCTCGGCGCTGGGCGTCGGCATCCGCGCCGCCCGGGGCGAGCTGGTGGTGCTGGTGGACTCCGACACGCGCTGGCAGCGCGGGCTGCTGGCGGCCGTGCAGATGCCGTTCGCCGACCCGACCGTCGGCGGCGTCGGCACCCAGCAGAACGTGCACCAGCGCAGCACCAGCGTCTGGCGGCGCGTCGCGGACTGGCTGGTCAACCTGCGCTACTACGACTACGTGCCGGCGATGGGCCGGGCCGGGGCGGTGGCCTGCCTGTCCGGGCGCACCGCGGCGTACCGGCGCTCGGTGGTCATGCCGGTGCTCGACCACCTGGAGAACGAGTTCTTCCTGGGCCGGCGCTGCGTGGCCGGCGACGACGGCAGGCTGACCTGGCTGGTGCTGGCGTCGGGCTACCGCACCGTGCACCAGTCCTCGGCGCGGGCGATGTCGATGTTCCCGGCGACGCTCTCGGCGTTCGTCAAGCAGCGGGTGCGCTGGAGCCGCAACTCCTACCGCTGCTACCTGACCGCGCTGTGGAAGGGCTGGCTGTGGCGCACCCCGCTGGTCACGAAGATCACCGTGCTGCAGATCCTGCTGACCCCGGTGACCATGGGCATGGCCCTGGGCTACCTGCTGCTGTCGCGCCTGGAGCTGAGCCCGCGCGGCGCGGTGGTGGTGCTGTTCTGGCTGCTGGCCGGGCGCGGCATCCGCGGCTGGTCGCACCTGCGCCGCCATCCCCGGGAACTGCTGATGCTGCCGCTGGTCGCGGCGGTCGTCATCACGATCTCGCTGCCGATCAAGCTGTACGCGTTCGCGACCATGAACCGGCAGGGCTGGCTCACCCGCGGCGCCGACCGCATCGGCGGCGACGGCCAGGGCGCGAGCACGCTGTCGTCGTCCCCGCCCACCCCCGCCGGGCGGCGGGCCGTGCCCGTGCCGTCGGAGGTGGCGTAATGCGGCCCGTCCGCACGGCAGTGGCCGTGCTCGCCCTGCTGCTCACCGCGCTGCTGCTCACCGCGGCCGGCACACCGGGCGCGGCCGCCGCGTCCGCGTCCCCGGCCTGGACCGCGGCCCACCGCGCCGCCACCGCCGACGCCGCGGCGGCCGACGCCGAGCGGCAGGCCGCGCTGGTGGCCGCCGAGGACCGCTGGCTGAACCAGGTCCGGGCGGTCACCGCGGTGGCCCCGCTGCGCGACCTGCTCAGCCGCCCGCCGGGCAGCACCACGCAGAAATGGGACAAGCCCTACCGGCTCGACACCGCCGGCGGGTACACGCTGGTGCTGACCGCGCGCACGGCCTCGTACACGGTCGACGACCTGCTGCGTCTCGCGCCGCAGACCTTCGTCCGCCAGCAGCAGGGCGCCTACCTGCTCACCGAGAACATCTACGTCAACTCCGGGGCCCGGCTGAAGCTGGCCCACCCGGGCGGCCTGGAACTGCGCCTGGCCAGCCGCAGCAGCGGCTTCGTGGCGATCGTGTCGTTCGGCGGCGGCCTGACCCTGGCCGGCACCAAGCAGGCGCCGGTCCGGGTGACCAGCTGGGATCCGCGTACCGGCAAACCCGACACCGAGGTCGGCGACGGCCGGGCCTACCTGCGGGCCATCGGCGGCACCTTCGCCATGAGCCACACCCGCGTGTCCCACCTGGGGTTCTGGAGCGGCCGGACCGGCGGGGTCAGCCTGACCGGCACGGACCGGCCCGACACCGGCGCGGTCGAGGGTCCCGACGCCGCGACGCCCGGCAGGCTGCTGCCCGGCGAGGTACGCGTGCTGTCCGAAGGGCGCGTCGCCAGCCCCGACAGCCGCTTCACCGTGCCGAGCCTGTCCTACGTCTCCGGCACGATCAGCGACAGCGAGCTCATCGGCAACGCGTACGGGCTGTTCGTGTCCAGCGCCGACGGCATCAAGATCACCGACACGAAGGTGCGGGACAGCCTCCAGCACGGGGTGGTGCTGCACCGCTTCGCCACCAACGCGGTCATCGAACGGACCGTGTCAGCCCACAACGGCGGCGACGGATTCCTGCTGTCCCGCGCCACCCAGCAGGTGCGCATCACCAACACCACCGCCGAGCACAACGGCGGCAACGGCTTCACCCTCAGCGGCCGCCCGCTCGCCGACGGCCCCTCGGCGTCCGGGCAGTCGACCGCGGCTTACGGCGCGAACACCGTCTCGCACAGCACCGCCCGCGGCAACGGCCACTACGGCTTCGAGATCCTCGGCGGCATCGCCGTCAGCATCCAGGAGAACCAGATCGAGGGCGGCGACATGGGCATCGTGGCCCGGCTCGGCGCGCGCGACCTCACCATCAGCACGAACCGGCTCAAGAACCAGAGCCGCCAGGCGATCGCGATCCGCGACGGCGTCGCCAAGGCCCGCATCACCGGCAACCTCATCGAGAGCACCGAGACCGGGGTGTACGTGCGTGACTCCGTCGCCGAGGTCCGCGGCAACACCGTCCACGACGCGAACAGCCACGGCGTCACCTTCGTCGGCGCGGTCGGCGGCTCGGTCGCCGCGGGCAACGCGATCACCGGCATCGGACCCAGCGCGCTGGACACCGGCCGCGCCGAAGGGAAGGTCACCTTGCGCGACAACCAGACCGACGCCTGGCTGGACACCAGCACGCTCTGGGCGAGGGTACGCCACTACGCCAGCCCGATGACGCTGCTGTGGGCCGCGATCCTGCTGCTGATCGTCGTGCTGGCGTTCCGCCGCCGCCGCGACGACCACGGCCACCCGTACGCGGGAACGAAACCGCTCTTCCCCCGCGACGGCGGGGAGCCGTCCGGGGCGCGGCCCGAGCCCGGCCGGCCGGGCCCGCGCGACGTGGCCCGCGGCCGGGCCAGGGTGCCGGTGATGGCCGAGTGAGACAGGCATACCCGCCGCTCGACGACGAGCAGGCGCGGACCGCGGCGTGCCCCGGGCGTCCGCGCCCGCGCGGGCTCGCGCTGCTGCTGCCGTTCGCGGCCACGTCGCTGCTGGCCGGAATGCTCGTCCTGCTGCTCATGGCCCTGACCGCGTGCCAGGGACCGCAGCCGGACGACAGCGCCGGTTCCGGTCCGTCACCGTCCACCGCTGCCGGTTCCGCCATCTCCGGGGCGACGACGGCCGGTGTGCCCGGCACCCCCGCACCGTCGGCGAGCGGCGCCTCGGGCCGGAGCCCGGCCCAGCGCGCCTGCCCACCCGCCACCGTGACCGTGGGCGACGCGCGCGCTCTGGTCGCTGCGCTGGCACGGGCCCGGCCCGGCGACAGCATCAGACTCGAAGACGGGGTGTACGAGGGCCGTTTCGCCGTCACCGCCCCCGGCACCGCGGCGAGACCCGTGCACCTGTGCGGCGGTCCCGCCGCGGTGCTCGACGGCGGGGGCACCGGTCACGGGTACGCCCTGCACCTCGACGGTGCGGACCACTGGCGGCTGACCGGGTTCACGGTCCGCAACGCACAGAAGGGCGTCATGCTCGACCGCACCATCCACACCGTGCTCACCGGCCTGACCGTGGAACACGTCGGCGACGAGGCGGTCCACCTGCGCGCCTTCAGCTCCGACAACGTGGTGCAACACAGCGTGATCCGCGACACCGGCCTGCGCAAGGCGCAGTTCGGCGAGGGCGTCTACGTCGGCACCGCGAACAGCAACTGGTGCGACGTCACCTCATGCGAGCCGGACCGCAGCGACCGCAACGTGATCCGCGGCAACCGGATCAGCGCCGTGACCGCCGAACCCGTCGACGTGAAGGAGGGCACCACCGGCGGGACCGTCGAGGCCAACACGTTCGACGGCGCGGCCATGACCGGCTCGTTCGCCGACTCGTGGGTCGACGTGAAGGGCAACGGCTGGCTGATCAAAGGCAACACCGGCCGGCACTCGCGCGGCGACGGCTTCCAGACCCACCGCGTCGCCGACGGCTGGGGCGACCGCAACGTGTTCACCGCCAACACCGCCGACGTCGGCGGGCCCGGCTGGGGCTTCCACCTCGCGCCCGTCGCCGCGAACGTGGTCGCCTGCGACAACACCGTCACCGCAGCGGCGAAGGGCCTGGCCAACACCGCCTGCCGCGGCACATGGTGAAGCCCGGGAGCATGTCCATCTCCCGGGCCTCGGTGTGCCACCGAATTGCACACGCCAGCACGTTTAAGCGCACAGGTCAGTCTGATCATCCCCTGCGTCCTGCCTTTTGGACTACCGCGCCGTGAAGAGGCGCGGGCCGGACTCGAACCGGCAACTCAGGGGCCTATGCCCGTACGCGTTCGATCTGGCGATCGGCGGCGAATGCTGAGCCTGGAGCGAGAGTCTGAGATTGATACGCGGCTGCCTCTGCCGATTTGGGCCACCTCCGCATGTGGTGCGGAGGGCGGGAGTCGAACCCGCACCTTTTACCGCGTTCGTCAGCTTCAGCTTCAGCTTCAGCTTGCGCTCCTCGCGCACCCCCGCCCTCCGGCGGGGGAGTCTGTGGGGTCAGGCGAACAGGTAGCCGAACACCCGGTCGCCGACGTGCTTGTCGACCGCCTCGGCGTTGTTGGCCTCCTCGCGGGCGAACTTGACCGCCTGCTGCAGCTTCTCCACCCGCTCCAGCAGCGTCGACACCCGCTTGGC
The DNA here is from genome assembly GCF_009720385.1 of Catellatospora vulcania. Lineage (GTDB taxonomy): Bacteria > Actinomycetota > Actinomycetes > Mycobacteriales > Micromonosporaceae > Catellatospora > Catellatospora vulcania. Next base: position 1,144,856 of record NZ_WARX01000001.1, read on the forward strand.
CGGCAGCGCGCCGGAGAACTTCACCGTGGTCCAGTAGCCCACCGCGATGTCCTCGTAGTACACCTCGACCTGCGCCGGGTGCTTCTCGGTCGCCTCGGCCTTGACGTGATTGCGGGGCACCTTCTTGGTGCGGATGGTGCGCACCGGCTCGGTGGACCAGCAGTCCGCGGAGTCGCTGAACACCCACGACTCGGCGGCGTCCAGCACCGGCAGCTTCTTGACGAAGGTGTGCAGATCGGTGAGCTGCTTCTCCAGGAACAGCAGGTAGGTCACCGGCACGTCGGACACCAGCACCCGGTCGTCGACGACCACGTCGGCGCGGGCCACGCAGTTGGTCGCGTCCTTGGTCGCGGTCACGTCGAACAGCCGGGTCAGGGTGGTGCCGATCTGGCGCAGCACGTCCTCGGCGCGGGTCTGCACCTTCGTGGACTCCGGCGGCAGCTGCTCGCCCTCCTCGTCCTTGGCCTGGTAGGTCCGCGAGATGCCCGACAGCAGCGCCGGCTTCTGCACGGCGTGGTGGGCCTCGGTCAGGTCCTGGAACGAGCGGCTCTTGATGCCCTTCTCGACCGCGATGATCTGGTTCAGCTTCGCCATTGATGTTCCTCCCACCGAGTGACGCTAGAGGATCACCCGGTCGAGCGGCAATCCGGATTCCGACCGTCCGAACTCTGTTGATCAAGTACGGTGAACTCCTGGCGGAGTCGGGGGTGGTCGGCCGTGGTGATCGGCTTTGCGATGCTGGCCACCGGGTTCGTCTTCGTCTGCGGAGCCAACGACGGCGCGGCGCTGCTCGCCCTGGCCCTGCGCCAGCGCGAACTGCCGCTCTACGGGGTGCTGGCCGTGCTGCTCGCCGCGATCATCGCCGGTCCCGCGCTGTTCGGGCTGGCCGTCGCGCACACCTTCACCGACCGGCTGGTCGACTCCGGCGGCTCCCGCGGGCCGCTGGTCGTGCTCGCCGGCGTCGGCGTCGCCCTGGCCCTGGTGCTTACCCTGGCCTGGCGCGGCGTGCCGACCAGCGTCACGCTCGCCGTGCTCGGCGGGCTCGCGGGTGTCGGCGCGGGGCTCGGCGTGCCGCCGGCCTGGTCCACCCTGGCCGTCGTGCTCGCGGTCGCCGCGGTCGCGCCGCTGCTCGGCGGCGGCCTGGGTTACCTGCTGGGAATGGCCGCCCGCCGCCTGCCGACCACCTCCCGGCTGCCCCGCGCGATGCGGTACGCGCATGTCACCGCGTTCGCCGGGCAGAGCCTCGCCTACGCCGCCAACGACGGTCAGAAGATGTTCGCCGTGGTCGGGGTCGCGCTCGGGGTCGCCCACCGGGCCCCCGGCATGCAGGCCCCGCCGCTGCTGCTGCTGTGCGCGACGGCAATGGTCTTCGCCGCAGGCGCCGTGCTGAGCCTGCGGCGCATGGCCCAGGGCGCCACCGGCGGGCTGACCCCGCAACGCCCGTGGACGCTGATCACGGCCGGTGTCGCGTCCGCGACCGCGGTGTTCGGCAGCGCGGGCATAGGCGTGCCCGTCAGCATGACCCAGTCCGCCACGGCAGGGCTGGTCGGGGCGGGAGCCAGCACCGGCGTGCGCCGCATCCGCTGGCAGTTCGCCACCCCGGTGCTCACCGCCTGGCTGGTCACCGTCCCCGCGAGCCTCACCCTCGGGTACGCCGCGGGCCTCGCGCTGCGGAGCACGCTGTGATCCGGCTGCGGCGGGTGCTGGACGACCTCGCGGGACGCGCCCCGAAGCGGGTGCTGGCGATCGTGATCGCCCAGATCGACGCCGCCCTCGAAGGCGTGGCACTGGCGGTGACGGTGACCATCGGCGAGATCGAGCCGCCGCTGGCCCGGCTGCGCATCGCGGAGATCGAGCACGACGGCGACGCCCACCGCGGGCGGCTGGTCGCCGAGCTGGCCGCGACGCTGACCACCCCGATCGACCGGGAGGACCTGTTCCGGCTGTCGCGCTCCGTCGACGACGTGCTCGACCACCTGCGCGACTACGTACGCGAGACGGACCTCTACGGCGTTCGCCTGGACCACAACGCGGTGGCGATGCTGGAGCAGGTCGCCATCGGCCTGCGTGACCTGCGCCGGGCGCTGGACCGCCTGGTGGACCGCCCGGCCGAGGCCGCCGAAGCCGCCCTGGCCGCGCACAAACGCTCCGGCCGGGTACGCCACCTCTACGCCCAGGGCCTGGCCGAGCTGCTCAGCGGCGAGGTCACCGGCCCGGTGCTCAAGCAGCGCGAGCTGCTGCGCCGCCTGGACGTGGTGGGGCTGCGGCTGGCCGAGTGCGCCGACGCGCTGGCCGACGCGATGCTCAAACGCAGCCTGTGAAGCATGCCGCCGGGGTTCCGTCCCTGCTCGGACGGAACCCCGGTCACGGAACCTAGATCAGGTACGTCACTTGTCGTTCGCGCCCGGCCCGACCCAGCGCCCCAGCGGGCGGCCGGTGGCGTCCTCGTCGTCGTCCTTCTTGGACTTGTCGACGGCCGCCAGCAGCCCGGCCAGCCCGCCGCTGCCGATCCCGCTCTTGGACAGGCGCTGGTCGAGCTCGGTCGGGCCACCCACACCGGCGTCGGTCAACGCCAGCATCTGGGCAGCCTCCTCTGGGCTCAGGCCGTACTCGGCGCTGACCTCGTCTGGGTTGTTCCGGGCGTGCGCGGCGAACTCCGGGTCGATCGCCATCCGCTCGACGACCTCAGGGAACCGGGACATGATCTAGGTCCTTTCGCTGGGTGGTCCATTGTGCGGCGTTGGTGCGACATCGTCCACACCCGGTCACGATGACGACGGTCACGTGACAGCGCGGCTTGCGGCATCATGATGTTCCGACGGGGAGGTCGAAGATGTTGCTGACAGTGGTGGGATGCGCGGGTTCGGTGCCCGGCCCGGACAGTGCCGGGTCCTGTTACCTGGTGGAGCAGGACGGGCACCGGTTGCTGCTGGACGTGGGCACCGGCGCGGCCGGGCCGTTGCAGCGCCACTGCGACCCGGCGCTGTTGGACGCGGTGCTGATCTCGCACGCGCACGGCGACCACTGCTCCGACCTGGCTTCGATCGCGTACCTGCGGGACCGGGTCAAGGCCGCGCCGCTGGACGTGTACGGGCCGTCGAACCTGCGTGACGAGCTGAACTGGCGGCACCCGGCACCGCAGTTCGTCTTCCACGGGCTGCCGACGGCGCCGCTGCGCTCAGGGCCGCATACGGTCACCGTCGCACCGGTCGAGCACGGCATCGAGGCGTACGCCTTCCGGGTCGGCGACGCGCTGTGCTACACCGGCGACACCGCGCCCTGCGAGTCTCTGGACAAGCTGGCTCAGGGCTGTGAGGTGCTGCTGGCCGAGGGCGCGGGCTTCGACGACACGGGTGTGCCGCGGCACCTCACCGCGGGCGACGCGGGGCGGCTCGCGGCCCGGTCCGGTGCACGGCTGCTGGTGCTGACGCACCTGCGTTCCTGGTTGGACCACGGCCGCCTGCTCGACGAAGCCGCCCGCCACGCCGGCTGCCCGGTGGTGCTGGCCCACCCGGGCCTTCGCCTGCGCCTGTAACCGCACTGCAGAAAGGAAGGGCACCTTCACATCGCTATGCGTTGTAGAAGGTGCCCTTCCCAACCTCGGGCATGTCCTGGAGTGCCCGGGAGCGTCGCGAAGGCGTGCCGCTCGCCCGGGTGCCGGCCGGGCCCCGGCGCGGGTCACCGGCGGCGATCCAGGCCGGCGAGCTGCCAGGCCAGGCGGCGGCGGAAGGCGGCGTTGCGGCCGAGCAGGCCGAGCACCAGGTTGCGCAGCGGGCGCCAGAATGCGGGCACGGTGGCCAGGGTGGTGAGCCGGTCGGCCAGCGCGACGACCTTGCCGGCGTGTGCGCGGTGTGTGGCGGCGTACTCGTCGAGCACGTCGGGTGACGCGCCGTCGAGGACCCGGGCGAGGCGCTCGCCGAGGGCGGCCGCGTCGTCGATGCCGAGATTCATGCCCTGCCCGCCGGCGGGGGAGTGGACGTGGGCGGCGTCGCCGGCCAGCAGCACCCGGCGGTCGCGGAAGGTGTCGGCGATGCGGTGGTGCACCCGGAACCGCGAGCCCCAGACGACCTCGCGGACGGTGATCGGTGTGGTGTTCGGCCCGCGGGTGTCGAGCAGGTGCTGCACGAACGCTACGTCGGGCTGTTCGGGTGCGCTGTCGACGGTGGCGACGATGCGGTGCGTGCCGTCGGGCAGCGGTGCGACGACCACCATGCCGGCCGGGGAGAAGTAGAGGACCACCTCGGTGTCCGGGACGCCGCCGTCGAGCCGGACGTCGGCCAGCGAGAACGACTCGGCGTACGTGCTGCCGGTGAAGCCGATGCCGGCGCTCTGGCGGACCGTGCTGTGCATGCCGTCGGCGCCGATGAGGTAGGCCGCGCGGATCTGCCGGCCGTCGGCGAGGGTCGCGGTGACCCCATTGCTGTCCTGCTCGACGGTGGTGACCGTGGCGGGGCGCAGCACGGTGCCGCCGAGTTCGTGCAGGCGGGCCAGTAGCGCGGCCTCGGTCTGCGCCTGGGAGATCATCAGCGTGTACGGGAACGGCGTGGGCAGCCCGCCGAAGGGCACCGGGACGAGCAGCCGGTCCCGGTCGCGGATGGTGAACCGCGACGCGCGGATGCCCTGGGCGTCGAGTGCCGCGGCGATGCCGTATGGCTGGAGCACTTCGAGGGTGCGGGCGTGCACGACGGCGGCGCGGGAGGTGTTGGCGCCCTCGGCCTGCGTGTCGACGACGGTGACGGTGTGTCCGCGCTGGGTCAGCACGACCGCGGCGGTGAGGCCGGCGGGGCCGGCTCCGACGATCAGGACGTCGGGGGTGGTGGACATGGCTTCCTCCAGGTCAACGATTGTTGGCCAACGCTTGTTGACTCAGACCGTAGACCCGGCCGGAGTTGATTGTCAACAGGTGTTGGCCTACAGTTGTTGGCATGCGGCGTACCTCGACGGAAACCAAGTCGATCATCCTCTCGGCGGCTCGTGAGCGGTTCGCCGCCGACGGCTACGAGCGCGCCACCATCCGGTCCATCGCCGCAGACGCGAAGATCGACCCGGCCATGGTCATGCGCTACTTCGGCAGCAAGGAGAAGCTGTTCGCCGCCGCGGCCGAGTTCGACCTGCGCTTCGACGCTCTCGCCGACGTCCCGCGTGAGCAGCTCGGATCGGCCTTCGTCCGGCACTTCCTGCGCCAGTGGGAAGCCGGCGAGGCGCTGCAGGTGCTGCTGCGCACCGGCATCACCAACGACGGGGCTGCCGAGCGCATGCGCGAGATCTTCGCCGGGCAGCTCGCGCCGAGGATCGCCGCGCTCACCGGCGACCCGCAGACCGCGCCCGTACGCGCCGCGATGATCAGCGCACAGATGCTCGGCATCGGCCTGGCCCGCTACATCCTGCAGTTCCCGCCGGTCGTGGCCATGTCCGAGGAGGACCTCGTGTCCTGGCTCGGCCCCACGATCCAGCGCTACCTCATCGAGGAACGGCCGAGCTGACGCGGACTCACCGCATCATGTCCAGCCACGGCGCGCTCGCCTTGCCGAACGGCTCGGCGTGCGCGCGTACCGCCGCGAGCAGCTCCTCGGCGGTGCGCCGGGCCCCGGCGACGACGTCGTCGGGGTAGCCGAACATGACCCGGTGCTCGTCGAACTCGTCCTCGTCGAGCAGCAGCACCTCGCCGCCCTGGCGGCGGCGTACCACGTCCAGGTCCAGGTCGATGGAGACGACCTCGTCCGTGCCGTGCCACACCGGCCGGTCGGAGACGTCGATGTAGATCTCGGTGCGGTGCGGGAACGCGTTGAACGCGGCCACCCAGTCGCCCTCGTGCGGGATCAGCACCACGTGGGTCGCCGGGATGAACACGGCCGGCTCGGCGCCGCGCCGCCACGGCGTGTGCGCCGTCGCGCCCAGCCACACCCCGTGCTCGTCCTCGCCGAGCCGGGGCAGGGTGGCGTGCCAGTGCAGGCGGCCGTCGTACTTGCGGGCCACCACCCGCACGTCACCCGGCCGCGCCGCGAGGTCCTTCTCCAACCAGTGCCGGGCGTACGGGTTGCCGTTGTAGTCGGCGATCTCCTGGTAGCCGCCGGTCCGGTAGAGGCGCAGCGCCTCGGGCTGGCGGTCGCCGGTGTCGAGCCGGATGCGCCGGTAGCCGCGCCGCCGGGCGACGTCCTCCAGCTCGGCCATCATGGTGCGGGCCAGGTTGCGGCCGCGCGCGGCGGGGCGCACGAACACCCGCCGCACCTCGGCGGTGTGGTCGTCGCACCGGCGCAGGCCGCCGCAGCCGATCGGTGCGTCACCGTCGTACATCACCAGCCAGGTGCCGTCCGGCGCGCGCAGCTCCGCGAGGTCGAGCGAAGGGGCCGAGCCGGCGCCGAAGCGCTCGTACCGGTTGCCGATGTCGGCGAGGAATTCGGCGGTGAGCGCCCGCGACACGTCGTCGTCGGGGTCCTGCACCGTGATGCGCACCTGCGGCACGTCGCTCTCCTTCGTCCGGCTCCAGGTCGAGGATGCCGTATTCACGCCGGTCAGCCCCCGCCGCCCCGGCGTTCCGGTGTGGACGGAATCTTTTCCGGACTCGCGGGCAACGTCTGACGGTGGTGTGCCCGTCCTGAGGTGGAGCAGGCGGCGCCTCGCCGTCGAGAGGAGCGACCGTGTCCAAGCGCCGCCGGAGTGCCTCCACGCAAGCCGCCCCGTCCGCCGCGCGCCGCCGTCGCGCGCCGCTGTGGAGCAAGCTCGCCGTGACGGTCGGGGCGCTGCTGATGATGGTCTCCGGGGGGAGCCTGATCGCGGTCAAGTCCTTCGCCGACACGCTGCGCGACAGCGTCAAACTGGCCGAACCGGGCGTGCTCGCCGGGCCTTCCGAGCAGGCCGCGCCCGGTGCCACGGCGCTCAAGGGCGCGTTCGACATCCTGCTGCTCGGCATCGACACCCGGCCGGGCCAGAAGGCCAGTGACGCGCGTTCGGACACCATCATCATCGTGCACGTGTCCGGTACACACCGGGAGGCGTACATGATGTCGGTGCCGCGTGACCTGCGGGTGAACGTGCCGGGCCACGGCTACACCAAGGTCACCGGCGCGTTCACGGCAGGAGTGGGACCCAAGGGCGACTGGGCGGGCGGCCTGAAGGTCGCCTCGAAGACGATCAGCACCCTGACCGGGATCACGTTCGAGGCTGCGGCGGTCGTGGACTTCAGCGGGTTCAACAAGGTCATCAAGGCGCTGGGCAGCGTGCGCATGTGCGTGGAGGCCGACACGAAGTCCATCCACCACTTCTTCGTGAACGGCAAACCGAGGTACGTCGGCGGCATGCAGGACGCCAAGGAGGCCGACGCGTACTCCGCCCGCACCGGAAACCGGCGTTTCGTGCACAAGAAGGGCTGCCGGAACATGCAGGACTGGGAGGCGCTGGACTTCGCCCGCCAGCGCTACCTGCCCGACAATTCGACAGACTACGGCCGCCAGCGCCACCAGCAGCAGCTCATCCAGGCGATGGTGGCGAAGGCGACCTCGGCCGGGGTGCTGACCGACGTCGGCAAGGTGAACAACCTGATCCGGGCGGCAGGGGAGTCCATGCTGCTGAGCCTGCCGCGGGGCATGGACGTCATCGACTTCTTCTTCGCCATGCAGGACATCGCCGCGGCCGACCTGCTGTCGCTGAAGACGAACTCCGGCTGGTTCAACGGCTTCGAGATCGACGGCGAGTCGTTCGAGGACCTCAACGACCGGTCCAAGCTGATGTTCAAGGCCGCCTCGGTCGACAAACTCGGCGAGTTCGTCCTGATGAACCCGGACTTCGTCAACAAGAAGGTCTGACCCGGCGTGGCACCCACTGGTACGGTCGCCGCCATGCGCCTACGGCACTGGCCACTCGTCGCCCTGGTCGGGTTCGCGATCGGCGGAGCTCTCGCCGCGGTCGGCAACTGGGCGGGCTGGCGTACCGAAACGCCCCCGCCGGTGACCATGGCCGAAGCTCAGGCGGCCATCCGGGCAGGTCTTCCCGACCGGCCCGCCGAGCCGCTCGGCTGGCACGACGACGCCCACGACTTCGGCCTGCCGGACGACATCCCGCTCACGGCCTACAACCTGCCCGCCCAGCTCACCGGCGGCAGCTATCCCGACCAGCTCGGCGAGCAGGAGTTCACCCGGGCCCGGGACCGCCTCGCCGCGGCAGGCTGGGAGATCGGCGACGTCACCACCCGCGATGGTCGAGGCCACTTCTTCGTTGCCAGCCGAGACGGGGTCAACGGAGAGTGGACCCTGGAGGACGGCCTGGTGGGGTGGTGGTTCTGGCGTCACGAACCGCTGCGGATCTCGGTCTTCACCGTGCTGGGCTGGCTCGCCGGAGCGGCAGCAGGCTGGGGCCTGATCCGGCTGCTGCTGCGTCGAGCCCCGTCGCGGGGTCGGCTGGCCGTGCTCGTGCTGGTGGCGCTGCTGGCGCTCGCGGGATCCTTCCCGGCGGGCTGGGCTGCCCTGATGACCGGGCACAATCTCGCCCATCGGGAGGTCGCCAACGGCCAACCGCAGCCCGTGTGGTTCTTCTACGCCGTGGTCACCGGCGATGTGGGCTGAGCCTGCACCGGACGTCAGCGGTAGCCGGTGACGTCGGCGGGCTTGCCTGCGTCCTGCACCTCCACCAGGTAGCGCCAGCAGTCCGGGCGGCTGCCGTCGAGGTCGGTGAACCCGTACTCCTGCGCCAGCTGCCCACTGGACACCGAGCGACCGTTCCAGCGCGCCACCTCGGGGTCGGCGGCGAGCGCGGCGACGGCCCGGCCGACGTACGCCGGTGACTCCGAGATCGCGAAGTGGGGCTCCTTGGCGAGCGCGTCGCGCCAGTTCGCCTCGGTCACGCCGAAGTGCTCCAGCATGATCTCCGAGCGCATCCAGCCGGGCGTGAGCGCGACCGCGGTGGCGCCGTACGACTCCAGTTCCTTGGCCTGGGCGAAGGCCATCCGCAGCACGGACGTCTTGGCCAGGTCGTAGAAGAAGGAGACCCGGTAGTTGGTCCGGTTGTACTCCTCGGTGCCGTCGGTCATCCCGACGACCAGGCCGCCCGGCCGCCGGATCAGCAGCGGCAGCGCGTAGTGGCTGGTGATGATGTGGGTGTCCACCGCCAGCCGCAGGATGTGCCGGCCCGTCTCCAGCGAGTCCTCCCACAGCTTCTTGTCCCAGCTGAACAGCGTCTCGGCACCCCAGATCGCGTTGACGAGCACATCGAGGCGGCCCTGTTCGGCGTCGATCTGCGCGACCAGCCGCTCCACCTGCTCCGGCACCAGATGGTCGACCTGCACCGGGACCGCGGTGCCACCGGCGGCGCGGACCAGTTCCGCGGTCTGCTCGATCGTCTCGTCGCGGTCCATCTCCGAGCGATGAGCGCGGGTGCTGCGCCCGGTGAGGTAGACGGTCGCGCCCTGCGCGCCCAGCTGAACCGCGATCTGCCGCCCCGCACCCCGCGTCGCACCCGCGACCAGGGCGACCTTGCCTGTCAACGTGTCGTCCATGAGATCAATCCTGGCAGCGAACCCTGACAGATCCTGTCATGTTTTCCAGCGCACGATCTGCGGAGCACTTCAGTTCAGGTTGAGGACGTCGTAATCGTCGAGGTCGCCGCGTACTGCGCCGGGGTCGAAGGTCGCCGGCGACGCTGCATGCCTGCGGGTCTGCGTGACCGATGCGATAGGTATCGGCGAAGACGGGCGCGGGAACGCCGACCGAGCCGTAACTTCATGCTACATCTTCATAACCGCGGTGCGGGTCTGTCAGCCGCGCCAGCCAGGGCAGGTGGGCGGTGCCGAAGGGTTCGCGGGCGGCGGTCACCGCGGCCAGTAGTTCGTCGGCGGCACGCAGGGCCTCGGCGACCACGTCGTCGGGGTACCCGTGGCCGGCCCGTCGATCGGTGAACCCGTTGCGGTCGCGCAGTAGGACCGCGCCGGTGTCGCGGGGGCGGACCACGCCGAGGTCCAGGTCGTGGATGGTGATGTGCGCTGGTCCGGTCCACACCGGGGGAAGGGTGACGTCGACGTACACGGCGGTTCGCCGGGGTGGCGCGCGGAAGTCGGCGACCCAGCCGCCCTCGTGCGGCACGAGTGTCACATGCGCCGCCGGTGCGAAGTGCGCCGCGCGGCGGCCGTGCCGCCACGGTGTGTGCGGGGTGGCGCCCAGCCATGTCCCGTGCTCATCGGTGCCGAGACGGCGAAGGATGGTGTTCCAGTACCTGCAGCCGTCGTACTTGTAGACGTCCACGTGAACGTCGTCCGGCCGCGGACTCAGATCCTTCTCCAGCCGGTGCGGGGTGGGCACGCCGTCGTCGATGGGCCGGTAGCCCGCGGAGAGGTACAGGCCCAGCGCCTCGGGCTGGCGGTCGCCGGTGCTCAGCCGCAGCCGGGTGTAGCCGAACCCGCGTGCGGTGTCCTCCAGCTCGGCCAGCAGCGAGCGGCCCACCTGACGGCCCCGGGCAGCGGTGCGCAGGTACACCCATTTGATCTCGCCGGTGTGCGCGTCGAGGCCGCGCAGACCGCCGCAGCCGATCGGGTGCTTGCCGTCGTACACCACGAACCAGGCCGCCCCCGGCGCGTCCAGCACCGGCAACTCGTCGGTCACCGCGTCGGCGCTGAAGTCCTGCTCCGGGTAGCGGCGGGCCAGCTCGGCGACGAACTCCCGGCGCAGCTCGCGGGACTCGACGCTGCCGGTGTGGTGCCGCCGGATGCGCAGGTGCACGGCAGGTGCCTCCTCGTGGCCGGATGCGCGCCGCCCGTTCAGTATGAACGGCACGGCGCGCTCGGGCTCGTGGTCAGTCGGTGGCGCGGACCGCGGCGGTGACGTGGGCGATCGCGCCGGACAGCGGGATGCGCTCGGTGTGGCCGGTGCCCCGGTCGGTGAACTCGACGGTGCCCTCGGCCAGGCCGCGGGCGGCGACCGTGATCCGGTACGGCACCCCGATCAGCTCGATGTCGCTGAACTTCACCCCGGGCCGCTCGGCCCGGTCGTCGAGCAGCACGTCCATGCGCTGCCCGCGCAGCCCGGCGTAGAGCGACTCCGCGGCGGCGACGACGTCGTCGGCGTTGCCGAGCACCGCGATCGCGACCTCGAACGGCGCGACCGCGACCGGCCACACGATGCCCTTGTCGTCGTGGTGCGTCTCGACGATCGCGGCCAGGGCGCGTTCGACGCCGATGCCATAGCTGCCCATCACCGGGTTGACCCGTTCGCCGTCCGCGCCGAGCACGGTGACGCCGAGGGTCTCGGTGTAGCGGCGGCCGAGTTTGAAGATGTGCCCGATCTCGACGGTGCGCAGCACGTCCAGGGGCTGCTCGCAGCGGGGGCAGGGTTCGCCGGCGACGACTTCGCGCAGGTCGGCCCAGCGGTCCACGGTGAGGTCGCGGGCGACGTCGACGCCGCGCAGGTGTACGCCGTCGCGGTTGGCGCCCGTGGTCATGTCGCGTCGGTCGCGCAGCGCGAGGTCGGCGAGGATCGGCAGCCCGGTGACGCCGACGCCGCCGAGGCTGCCCGGCAGCGCGCCGAGGGCTTCGCGGATCTCCTCCGGGTGGGCGGGGCGCACTTCGACGGCGGCGAGGGTGTCGATGAGCTTCTGCTCGACCAGGGCGTGGTCGCCGCGCATCAGGACGAGGGTGAGCTGGCCGTCGACGACGTACACCAGGGTCTTGACCTGGCGGTCGGCGGTGACGCCGAAGCCGGTGACCAGGTCCTCGATGGTGCGCACGTCGGGGGTGTCGAACGCCTCGGGTGCGGGCAGGCCGTCGCCGTCGGCGATCGCCGGCAGGTGCGAGGTGGCCTTCTCGACGTTCGCGGCGTACCCGCAGGCGCAGTGCACGACGAGGTCCTCGCCGGCGGCGGTCGGGGACATGAACTCGACCGAGTCGCTGCCGCCCATGATGCCGCTGGACGCTTCGACGGCGATGGCCGGGATGCCGAGCCGGGCGAAGATCCGCGTGTACGCCTCGTGGTGCAGGTCGAAGGAGCGGTCGAGCCCGGCGGTGTCGACGTCGAAGCTGTAGGAGTCCTTCATGGTGAACTCGCGGACCCGGATCAGGCCGCTCTTGGGGCGGGGCTCGTCGCGGAACTTGGTCTGGAACTGGTACCAGCGCTGGGGCAGGTCGCGGTAGGAGCGCAGCTCCTGGGCGACGGTCGTGAAGATCTCCTCGTGGGTCATGCCCAGGGCGAGGTCGGCGCCCTTGCGGTCGGTCAGGCGGAACATCTCCGCGCCGATCTTGTCCCAGCGGCCGCTCTTCTGCCACACCTCGGCCGGCTGCATGGTGGGCAGCAGGAACTCCTGCGCGCCGATGCGCGACATCTCCTCGCGGATCACTTCGATGATCTTCGCGCGGACCTTCACGGCCAGCGGCAGCAGCGAGTAGTGCCCTGCCATGAGCTGGCGGATGTAGCCCGCGCGCAGGAGCAGCCGGTGGCTGACGGCGTCCGCCCCCGCCGGGTCCTGGCGGAGGGTCGGGACGTAGAGCTCTGACCAGCGCATGACACGTACACCTGCACTCTCTGCCGTCGGACCGGCGGTGAGTCCGCCGGGCGATCCGCCGATCCTATGAGCAGCGGGTATGCGGCACGAGCGGTTTACGGCGTGGCGCGGTCCTGCATCTCCCAGGCGTGGTCGAGCACGTGCCACGCGATGCGCCGGGCCGCGTACGCCGGGGGCCAGCCGCCACGTGGCGGCGGTGTGCCGTCCGACGGCGCGGCGAGCACGTCCAGGATGTCCGTGCGCAGGGCCGCGATCGCGGCGGTGTCGCCGGGGGCGGGCGCGGCGTGCTTGATCCCGAGTTTGCGGGCGTAGGCCGCCTCGGCGCCGATCACGTGGTCGATCATCTTGTCCCGGTCCCGCCCGCCGCCGCGCGGACCTTTGCGCAGCTCGGCTGGGGTCGTCGTGGCGACCTGGGCGAGGACGTCCCAGGCGGCCTGCACGAGGGTGGCCTGCCGCTGCGCCGTGTCGGCGTCGCGGGGCGCGAAGTCGGCGGTCGCGGGCCGTTCCGGCGCGCCGAAGTCGGTCGTCGAGCCGCCGCGGACCCGTTCGACGACGCGTACGTCACCGGGCTCGAACGGGATCTTCGCCTGCTCGGCGACGACCGCGTACCGCTGCGCGTAGGAGGTCAGTGCGGCGAGGGCCCGCTCCGCGTCGCGGCCGGAGCGGCACCAGCCGGGCCACTCCAGCGCGCACGCGAAGATCCGTTTTGAGCCGAGTTCCAGGTATACCGACGTCACATAGACATCCTGGCATGTCCGAACGGTCAAGCGAGGATGTCGTACCGGACAGTCGTCACTCCGCTGCTCAGGTTGGCGATCTCGGCGAAGGCGGCCCGGGACAGGTCCAGGCAGCGGCCGCTGATGTAGGGGCCGCGGTCGTTGATGCGTACCACGACGGACTTGCCGTTGGCGGTGTTGGTGACCCGGACCCGGGTGTTGAACTTCAGCGACTTGTGCGCCGCGGTCAGCGCGTCCGGGTCGAAGGTCTCGCCGTTGGCGGTGCCCTGCGGCTCGTCGTAGAAGGACGCCTTGCAGGTGCCGGTGTCGAGCACCGTGACGGTCTCGGTCGGCGCGGCGGGGGCGTTGCGGTTGCCGCGCGACGGGCGCTGCGGCGCGGCGCGGCGGGCGGCGGTTACATCCGGTGACGGCGACGCGGTCGCGGTGGACTCTCCGGCGGTCGCGGTCGGGTCGGTCTGCTGGGGTTCGGCGGCCACCTCGGCGGCGATCAGGCCGCCTCCGACCAGGACGGCCGTGGCGACGGTGGCGGTGGCGAACGGGGCGAGCTTGCGACGGGGCTTACGGGGCAGTGAATGTCGGCCGGGCAAGGCGCTGACCTTCCGTAGGCAACAGGGTCGGGCACCGGTCGCCACGTTCGCGCGGACCGGGGCCGCCTCGAACCTATCGAGGGGTGCACATGCCATGTCAAAAGGATCGTGCATATTGGGCCGATTTGCCCCACAAGGTTCGCCCGATCGAACGACACCGCCCCCGCAGCCGGAGCTTGCGGGGGCGGAGTCGTCGCACGACGGTCACGGCCGGATCGGCCGGTCCGTCCACTTGCTCTCGTCCCCGTGCGCACCGTCGACGATCCGCACCGATCGTGCGTACGCCAGCAGCGCGTCCCGGCCCAGCGGCGCACTGACCTCCAGCGCGAACCCGTCCAGCCCGTGCAGCATCACGAAGGCGTCGCCGACCACCGCAGGACGGCCGTCGACCTGCTCGTTGGCCTGGCCGGGCTTGTCCGCCGGGGTCGCCACCGAGTCCGCGATCACCGTCGTCGTCACGTCCGGAGGGAACAGCAGCGGGTCGGTGTTGTCCGCCCGGCTGAACACCAGACCGGGCCGGACGAACGGGGTCCCGTTGGCGTGGGTGCCCCGGTAGACGGTGGTTCCGGTAAGCCGCGAGCACTCCGGCACGCCCGGGACCGTGAACGGCATGGTCACCGCGGTCCCACGCCCGATCACCAGTTGCCCGGCGGCCTGCGCCGCGATGGCCCGCAGCACGGCCATGGCCTCGCCCGTCGGCGGCGAGCCGGGCTCCTGCCTGCTGTCGGCCGCCGCGACGAACGCCCACCCGCCGTCGGCCCACTGCCAGCCCAGCCGTGCCGCGTCCCGGCCGACCACGCCCTGCCCACCGGGCAGCCACGACGCGGGCCTGCCGCCGACCTGGCCGGCGCTCTCCGCCCCGGTCAAGTCGACCGGTGCGAAGTCGTCGGCGGCGGCCGACGAGAACACGGGCTTGCCGCCCGCGGCGAACACGATCACCTCGACGGTGAACCGCTCGGCCGCGTCGTAGAGGGTGACGGACTGCCAGTACCGCGCCGTGCTGAAGTCCTGCACGTGCATGCCGGACACGCCGCTGACGTCCACCCAGTGCCGCATGACGTCGAACTCGACCGGTGCGGTCCCGGCCGGGCGGGGAGAGGTCGACACCGACGGCGTCGGCTCGGGGGTCGGGCAGGGCGGCGGCGGAGGTCCCAGCGTGACCGCCGGACTCGCCCCCAGGTTCGCCGGGCCGTTCGCAGCGGTGAACCAGGCGGGCACCGCAGCACTGCCCGCCAGCAGCAGCGCCAGCGCCCCGGCCGCGCCCGCCGCGCGCACCCGGCGCTGCCGGCGGCCGGTGCGCACCGCCCGTGCCACGTCCACGCCCGAGGGCGGCAGCGGGTCCTCCCGGAACGCGTTCAGCACATCCTCGTCATTCATCGGTCCGCTCCCTTCGCTGTGGTCGCCGTGGCGGGGTGCTCGCCGAGCAGCCGCCGCAGGGTCGCCAGGCCGTCGGAGGTCTGGCTCTTCACCGTCCCCGGCGAGACCTGGAGGATCTCCGCGACCTCCTCGACCGAGCGGTCGGCGAGGAAGCGGAGCACCACCGCGGCACGCTGCCGCGGCGGCATCTGGCCGAGTGCCACCTGCAGCACCATCCGGGTGTCGGAGTCCGTGGCGGCGGCCACCCGGTCGCTGCCCGCGTCCGAGGCCAGGGCGACCCGGCTCCAGGCGAGGCGGCGGTCGTCCAGGAAGGCCCGCACCAGGATCGTGTGCAGGTACGCGTCGAGGTTGCGGGCCTGGCTCGCCTGCCGCCACTTCACATACAGCCTGGTGATGGCCTGCTGCACCAGGTCGTCGCCCCGATGCGGGTCGCCTGCCAGCTGCGCGGCGATCCGCCGCAGCGCGGGCAGCCGGGCGGTCACGTACGCGACGTACTCCCGCTCGTGTTCCCCGTTCATTCCACCTCCGTAGTCGCACTCATCCGGTCGACGGGCGCGGCGACGGCTCCGGTTGGGTGGACGGTGTGACCAAGGGCGGGGCTTACCGGCTACCGGCTGATTCCGGCAGCGAGACGTCGTCGCCCTGGCGGGGCGACGGTGCACCGGTTCCGTCTTCGGCGTCGCCGCCGGAGGCGCGGGCGTCGGCGAGCGCGTCCGCGGGGACGTGCCGTTCGAGGAAGCGCCGGGCCAGCCGGGTCGACGGGTGGATGCCGATGGTGGCCGCCACGATGATGCCGGCGATCACCAGCCAGCCGGCAGCTCCCCAGTTCAACGCGAGGAAGGTGTACAGCGCCGGTGCCCAGACCTTGCCCAGCGTGCCGCTCAGCTCGGCCGCGCCCTGGTAGGCGCCGCGCTGGCGCGGGTCCATCAGCTCCGCTTCGAAGGACCAGCTCGCCGCCGAGAGGTAGAGCTCGGCCCCCGTCACCGTGACGTGGCCCAGCCAGACCAGGAAGATCGTCACCCAGCCGACGGTGTCGTGCGTCGCGAGCGTGATCAGGCAGGAGAGCACGAAGAAGGTCGCGGACAGCCGGGTCGCCTTGAGCGCGGTGGGCAGGTCCTTGACGCCGCGGGAGGTGACCATCGGCAGGAAGATGCACATCACCGTGTTGGTGGCGAACAGGAAGGCCAGCACGACGCGCGGGGCGTCGGTCTGCTCGACCAGCCAGAGCGGGATGACGACGTTCAGCAGCACCTGGTTGGTCCAGAACACCCCGCCGAAGAAGGTGGTGAGCAGCCAACCGGGGTTGCGCAGCGGACCCGGGCCGGGGATGCGCACCTTGCGCTCCTGCGGGCTGCGTTCGTCGTGCGGGGCCCGCGGCAGGCGGGTGACCGAGGCCGCGTTGACCAGGAATACCGCGGCGGTGAACCAGGGCAGCGCATGCAGCACGTCGTCGGAGTGGAACGCGAGCGCGATGCCGCCCATCACGGAGCCGAGGGTGAAGCCGAGGTTGAGCGCGGAGTACATGTAAGCCCGTGATTTCACCCGCTCGTCCGGTGGCAGCACGTCGATCGTGTACGCCCCGTACGCGGCGCCGCCGAGGGCGCCGATCACCTCCATCCCGACGGCCATGACGACGTAGCCCTGGAAATCGGTGACGAACGGCCAGACCGCGAACATCGCCGCCTGCCCGGCGGCGCTCACCGCCCACATCCGCTTCGGCCCGTAGCGGTCGACCAGCTTGCCCATCGGCACGGCGGCCAGGAAGGCGGCGATGCCGGCGAACGTCAGTCCGAGACCGACCTGGGCAGCCGACAGCCCGACGATCTTGGTGAAGAACACCGCCGATCCGGTCATGAACGAGCCCTGGCCGAGGGCGAACAGCAGCGACTGCACGGATAGGCGGCCGGCCAGCGGCGACGGTGGGCGGGCACGGCGCAGGAGGGAGGAGAGCGTCACCCGGGGGATTCTGTAGGGATGGTACGACGGTTGTCGCCCCATTTACCCCCGCGCGACAGCGGGGAGAGGGTCAGCTGCCGCGGCGCTCGCGTACCCGGGCGGAGATCTGCTTGGACAGCACGGACAGCCCGGTGGCGATGATGACGGCGTTGAACAGCATCTGCAGGCACAGCAGGCCACGCGCGGCCTGGCCCTGGGCGTGCACGTCGCCGAAACCGACCGTGGCCAGCGTGGAGATCGCGAAGTACAGCGCGTCGATGCGGGTGTTCAGGTCGACGAACTGGCCCGGGGCGTTGATCGCGACGAGGTAGTCGGCGAGTGCGAAGAACAGCACCCCGGCGACCAGTGCGGTGAGCAGCCCGGTCAGCGGGGCCTGATCCGCGTTGATCTGGCGGCTGACCTGCCGCAGGATCAGCGCCACCGCGACGGTCAGCCCGATGAGTGTCGCGATGGTCCGGGCGAGCAGCGACCAGGTGCCGTGGCCGATGTCGGTGGGGATGACGAAGTACACGGCCAGCAGCAGCGCGCTGTTGAGCAGCGCCTGCGCGAGCGGGTGCAGCCGAACGACCGACATGTCGGTATTGTCGCCGACGGCCCGGCGTCCCGGGGTGCGCTGCGGCGGGGCGCGCCGACGCCGCGGGTGGGCTGCGCGACGGCGACCGGCGGGTTCGTCAGCCCGCGGCGACCCGGAAGCCGACGTTGCCCGCGGAGCTGTCGGGCGTGTTCGAGGAGCGCGCCGCGATGCGGTAGCGGTTGCAGTACGACTCGTGGCACATGTGCGAGCCGCCGCGCATCACCCGCGCGCTGCCGTCGGGCGGCCCGGCCGGGTCCACGCGCGGGCCGGTGACGTGGAAGTCGACGCTGAACCAGTCGGCGCACCACTCCCACACGTTGCCCGCGACGTTGTACAGGCCGTAGCCGTTGGGGCGGTACGACTTCACCGGGGCGGTGCCCAGGTGCCCGTCGGCGGCGGTGTTGCGGGTCGGGAACTCGCCCTGCCAGATGTTGCACAGGTGCCGCCCGCCGGGGGTCAGCTCGTCGCCCCACGGGTAGCGGGCCTGCGCCAGGCCGCCGCGGGCGGCGTGCTCCCATTCGGCCTCGGTCGGCAGCCGGGTCCCCGACCAGTCGCAGTAGGCCTGGGCGTCGTGCCAGGACACGTGCACCACGGGATGGTTCTGCAACGCGCCGACGTCGGAGCCGGGCCCGTGCGGGCGCCGCCAGTCGGCCCCGGGCACTCCGGCCCACCACGGCGCGCCCTGCACCCGCTGCGCCTGCCGGGCCAACTGCGGCGACAGGAACCCTTCGAACACGAACGAGAAGCCGAACCGCTCGGCGTCGGTGACGTGCCCGGTGGCCTTCACGAACGTGGCGAACTGGGCGTTGGTGACCGTGGTCGGGTCGATGCGGAAGGGGCGCAGCTCGATCTCGCGGACCGGGCCCTCGCCGTCGGCGGGGAAGCCTTCGGCGTCGTCGGTGCCCATCAGGAACCGGCCGCCGGGTATGGCGACGGTGCGCGCGGCGGCCCGCGACGGAGTGCGGGGTGCAGCGGTGGCCGCGGGCCGTGCAGCCAGCGTGAGCAGGGCCGGTCCGCTGCTGTCGGCCGACGGCGCGCAGCAGGCCTGAGGGTGTGCGGTCATGGTGGTCCCTTCGTGGTGCCCGGCGGCGGAAGAGCCCGCCGCCGGGCGGCCGGTCAGGTCAGGGGGCGGTGCTGCCGGAGCTGACGCGGTCGGCGGCCAGCTGCGCCGCCAGCGCGGGGATGCCCAGTGCCTGCTCCTGGGCGGGGGTGGCGTTGTGGAGTTTGTTGACCAGCTGGTGCGGGTCGTTGGCCAGGTCGTAGTACTCGCGGAACAGGACCGCTCCCGAGCCGGTCGGCAGGCCGTTGGCGTCGGTGTGCAGCTGGTAGTACTCGGTGTACTGCTTGTTCGCGCCGATGTAGGAGGCCCAGGTGTGCGGGCCGCCCGCGCCGGTGCCGTGCTTGAAGAATTCTGTCAGCACGCGGGTGCGGCGGTGGGAGCCGAGCAGCGAGTGCCCGTCCTGCGGGTACTGCGCATCCGGGGTGATCCCGGCCGCGTCGAGGATGGTCGGCGCGATGTCGATGTTGGCGGCGAGCCGGCTGTCGTTCGTGCCGGTGTCCAGGCCGCCGGCCGGCCAGGACACGAAGAACGGCACCTCGACGACGGGGGTGTAGGGCACCGACTTCTTGGTCCAGCCGTGGTCGGCCCAGGCGAAGCCGTTGTCGCCGATGAAGAACACCAGCGTGTTGTCGAGCTGGCCGAGGGCTTCGAGCTTGTCGTGCACGGCCTGCACGGCGTCGTCGACCGACAGCAGGGTGCGCAGCTGGTTGGTGCGGATGTTGCGGCCGTCGGCCAGGGTGCCGGTGGCGTCCTGGATGAAGCCGGGCTTGTCGGAGCGGTCGGCCTCGGGCACCGACGGGCGGCCGTCCCACGCCGGGACGGGGGTGTCGGCGTACTTGCCCTCGGGGGTGTTCGGGCCGTGCGAGGCGTAGGGGGCGAGGTAGAGGAACCAGGGGCGGGTGTCGGCGGTGCTGCGGTCGAGGAAGCTCAGCGCCCGGTTCTTCACCACGGTGGTGGTGTAGTTGTTGATCGTCTGCACGGTGCCGTCGACGTTCCAGGTGCCGTTGGTGTAGGTCGGCGGGGCGAGCACGGCGAACTCGTCGAAGTAGGGCGGGTTGTCGTCGACGTCCCAGCCGTTGAGGTACTTGCCGTACAGGCCGGTGCGGTAGCCGGCCTGCTGCAGGTAGCGCTGCACGGTGGAGTGGTGGTTGAGGTTCGCGGCGTGCTGGTTGCCGCGTACGCCGTGGTTGTGCGCGTACTGGCCGGTGAAGATCGAGGAGCGGCCCGGCGCGCACAGCGGGGTGGTCGCGTGCCCGCGGGTGAACTCGACGCCGCCGCCGGTCAGCCAGGCCCGGGTCTTCGGGATCGCCCAGGCGGTCTGCTTCGGATGGTCGTCGGTGACGATCACGAGGACGTTGGGCCTGGTGTCGGCGGCCTGCGCGGCGGCCGCGGGCCAGCCGGCCGCCGCGGTCGCGCCCGCCGCGGCGGACGCCGCGAGGAACGTGCGCCGCTTGAGCGAGGGGGTGGTCTCGGACATGGACCTTCCTTTCGTACGCGCACGGCAGCCTCACGCCGCGCAGCAGGAACCGCCCGGCGTGCCGCCGGTCGGGTGGGGGAGCGGGCGGCGGTGGCGGTGCCACGCGGCCGCGAAACGCAGCGCGGTAGGTCAGCCGCCCGTGGGCGGCCGGAGCGCGCGGGTCAGCGCAGACAGAGCGAGCTCGCCTGCCGTCGGAGATCGACGTGCCGGCGGGCCGTGAACAAGGGCCTGCGCTCCATGTCCCCGAGCCTAGGAAAGGCTTTCGAGGATCTCAAGAAACTCGATATTTCGTCTTCCGAAACCGTGTTAACTAAACGGCCGCGGGCTCACTCCCCATGGCCGGCGAGCCGCGCCTGCAGGTGCTGGAGCCCGGCCCTGGTCCCGATGGCGGGCCGGTCGTGCGGGTGGTCGACGTACCAGCGGATCGTGTCGGCGACGAACCACGGGTCGGCCTCCCAGCCGAGCGGGAGACGCGGGTACTTCGCGAACGACGGCGCGACCAGGTCGGGGCGGTCCAGGAGGAGGGCCAGGTGCTGATCGTTGCGGCGCGGCCGCAGCGGGGTGCCGCGGCGCAGCGCGTCCCAGGGCGTGGTCACTGACCGCATGTTCCGCACGCGCACGCCCTCGGCTCGCAGCTCCAGCCGGGGCAGGTCGAACCAGGCCAGCAGCGCGCCCCCGACCGCGACCAGCATGAGCGGAATGTCGACCAGAACCTCGAACAGCCCGAGCTCAGCCCATGTGTCACCGGTGGCGGGACCAACCATGATTCCGCAGATCAGGATCCAGAAGAGGCTGAACCCCAGCCACATCCGCGACGACACGGTGAAAGCGCCAGCCCTGACATCGAACGTGGTCCGTTCCCCGCTGGGACGCAGCACCATCAGCAGCAGAAACGCGCAGGCCACGCCGAGCTGGGCCAGCTCCATCAGGAGTCCGACGGGCACCGGCCGGTCCGGGACGGCGGCGGCGATCACGCGCCAGCCGATCGTCAGCACGACGGTCAGCACGATCAGGCCGCGGACGCGGGCGAGCCGGGAGATGTGCATGGCTCGGCATCGTACGTGCCGTGCCCGCCTCCCGGCGGCCGGTGTGCTCCCGCCGTCTGCCGGGGCCGGGTGCTGCGCGGCCTCACCCCGTGACCTGCTCCAGGCCGTCGAGCAGCAGGCGCAGGCCGCCGTCGAGGGCTTGTCTGGCCTGGCGGACCGGGTCGTAGTCGGTGTCGGTCGACGAGCCCGCCAGGTGAGTCGAGTGCGGGAAGCGCTGCGCGAAGTCGGGGGCGAGCCGGGCGAGCAGCGCGGAGCGTTCGGTCCACCACTGCTGGTCGGAGGTGCCGGTCGCGGCCGCGGCGGCCCGGCCCTCGGCGGCGGTCTGCGCGGCGCCGCGCACGAGGTGGAACAGCGCGCTGACGGTGGGCCGCAGCCGCCGCGCCGGCAGGTCGGCCGGGTGCAGGACGGCCAGCAGCGATTCGAGGACGGCCTGCTCGTGCGGGCCGAGCACCGGCCGGGCGTAGGAGACCTGCAGCAGCCAGGGGTGGCGCAGGTAGCAGTTCCAGAGGTCGTCGGCCCAGGCCAGCACCGCGGGCCGGAGGCCGCCGTCGCGGGGGTACGCGTGCGACAGGTCCGCGTGGGCGTGGTCGTACATCAGGTCGACGAGTTCGCGCTTGCTCGGCACGTAGGTGTAGAGGGCCATCGCCGAAGCGCCCAGCCGCTCGCCGACGGCACGCATGGACAGCCGCTCCATCCCGTCGGTGTCGGCGAGCCCGATGGCGGCCTCGATGATCGCGTCGACGGTCAGGCCCTGCTTAGGGCCGGGTGCGGTGCGCCCGGTCCGGCGGCCGGTCGCCTGCTCGGCGGCGGCCTCGGGGGAGTGGGCCCGCCACAGCAGGGCCAGGGTTCGGGCCGGGTCGCCCTGGCCGCCGTACAACGTCATATGGCAACTCCGTACGCCGTAAGCTAATGTCTGGGTCCCGGATCACTTTACGGCATACGGAGATGATGTTGGCGAGCGTGGAGCTGCACGACGGCAGCACGATCCAATTCGAGGCGCACGGCGACGGGCCCGTCGTGCTGCTGCCGGTCGACCCGGCCCCGGCCCAGGGCCCCAAAGCCGACGCGATGCGCGCCTGGGGCGCAGACCCGGCACTGGGCCAGTCGCTGATCGACGGGCTGCGCGACCGGTTCCGGGTCGTCGCCGTCGACTACGAGGGCCACGTCATGGCACACCCCAAGCCGGGCACCCTCACCCCCGGCAACGCCGCCCTCGACCTGCTGGCCGTCGCCGACGCGGCCGGAGCCGACCGGTTCGCCTACTACGGATACTCCTGGCTCGGCCTGCTCGGCCAGCAGCTCGCGCTGCGCACCGACCGGCTGTCCGCACTGGTCATGGGCGGCTACCCGCCGGTCGGCGGCCCGTACCCGGCGATGCTCGCGGTGACCCGCGCCGCCCACGCGGCGTCCCTGGCGGCCGTGGCGAACCCGCCCGCGCCGACCGAGACCGTGCCCGGCGACTGGTCGACCGTCTCGGTCACCACGACCGTCGACCAGACCAGGCAGTTCGTCACCCTCTACGAGGCGTTGCGCGACTTCGACGACCGCGCCGCCCAGCCGTCGCTGAGCTGCCCGCGGCTGTGCGTCGTCGGCTCCGCCGACACCATCTCCTACGACGAGCAGTGGGGCGGCGTCACCGTCGACATCGCCGGCCCCGTGCGACGCGAGCGGGCCGCCCTCGAAGCGCTCGGCTGGGACGTGGCCGTCCTCGACGGTCTCGACCACATGCAGGCCATGCAGGCCGCGGCCGTACTGCCGGTGCTGCGCCCGTGGCTGGAATCCCGCCTCTGACGGCCGGAGCCGATCAGTCCTCCTCCACCCGGCGGGGCCGTCCCGCGAGCAGGCACAGCACCGCGGTGGCCAGATACAGCACGGTGACCGCGAGCCAGCTCTGCCGGTGCTCGGTCAGCTCACTCGGCAGCATCGGATGCGCCAGCCCGTCCGGGTCCTCGACCACCGTCACCGACTCGCCGATGCGGTAGGCGTCGGAGTCGGCGGTGAGTTCGCCGCCGACGGCGCGCCCGGAATGGGCGGCCAGCGCGTAGTGGTAACGGTCGGTAGGCCCGCTGCTCTCCCGCACCGACATGACCTGCGCCTCCGCCTGGCCGCCGCGCAGCTGCAGCAGGCTCGGACCGGTCTCGCGCGCCACGATCACGACGAAAAGAAAACCGATCACCGCGGCGACTGCCGTCCACACCGGACGAAACCCGGACACCGCGAACCAGCCCGCGGCCAGGCCCGCGGCGAGGATCAGCCCGACGGCCAGCCCTCGGTGCTCGGCGGGCAGCAGCGCGGAGCCCGCCAGCCCCGCCGCGAGGGCGGCCACGGTGATGACGAGGAACAGCCGAAGGCCGCGCAGTTGCCGGGGGTGCAGCGCCCGGAGGGGGTTTCGCATGGCGTGAGGGTAAGGCCCCGGGCCCGATCACGTGCCCTGGCCGGACGTGCAGTCTTTCCACCTGCGAGTACGCAGGAAAGGTGGGCTCCCCGACAAGCGGGGAGCCCACCTTCAGCCGAAGGTGACGGCTCAGCCGATGCGCTCGCGGCGGCGACGCGACATCACCAGCAGGACCGCGCCCAGCCCGACCATCGCCACACCGGCCAGCGCGACGCCGGCCAGCGGCGCACCGGTGCGCGGCAGCGTGCCGGACTCCGGCGACGGGCTCGCCGAGGTCGTGACGACCTGCGACGGGCTGCTCTGCGGCGAGTCACTGACCTGCGCCGACGGCGAGGCGCTGACCTGCGCGGAGGGCGACGTGCTCACCTCCGGCGAAGGCGAGCTGCTCGGCTCGGGGGACTGCTCGGGCTCCGGGGTGATCTCCGGCGAGGTCTCGGGCGACGGGGACGTCTCCGGCGACGGGCTGATCTCGGCCGACGGCGACTCCTCGGGCTGCGGCGTGACCTCGGCCGACGGGGTGGCCTCCGGCGACGCGCCGGTCTCGGCCGACGGCGAGGCGCTCGCCTCCGCTGACGGCGAGAGGGTGGCCTGCGGCGACGCCGACGCGGAGACGCTCGGCTGCGGCGCGGGGGAGGGCGACGGGCTCGGCGCCGGCGGCGGCACGTCCTTGCCGGCACACGTGTGCGTGACCACCAGCTTCAGCTTGTCCTGGCCGTTGTCGCCCTTGCCCTTGCCGTTCGTCTTGGCGGTCAGCTTGGCCTGGGCGGTCACCAGTTCCCAGCCGTGCGGCACGACGACCCACGCCAGGTGCGGGTTCGCGGCGTTGGCGAAGCCGTCCGGGTAGGCGTCGGCATCGCCGGTGCGGATGAACGTCTCGATCTCGCCGTCGCCGTCGGAGAACGTCGCCTTCACGCCCACGACCTGGTCGAACTCGGTCGCCGGCGAGTTGAAGACCCAGCCGTCCTTGGTGTCGCCGATGGCACCGACCTCGGTGCAGTCCCGGGTGAAGTCCTCGGCCGCGCTGCCCCGGTGAGACTCCTGCAACACGACGTTGTAGGGAGCATCTGGCTGATCGTCGGCCAGCGCCGGGATCGCGGCGAAGCCGGTGCCGGTGGCGAGCACCGCGCCCGCGATGATCGCGATGCGCCCGCGCTTGTTCATTGTTGCTCCGAGGGTCTGGTCAGCAGTGTGCACGGTGATCCTGCCCGGTCGGCGACCCCGGTAGATCACGTCGACGGACCGACCTCGCGGACCGACAGGCCGCCCTGCCCGACCGTTCGGCCAGCTCAGGCAACATGCAGCTCGACCGACGGTTGACCCGGGCTCATACCATCCGCGCATGCGGCGGGCAGAAATCGACACCGTACGGGTGCTCTGGCAGGAGATGCCGGGTGACTTCACCGCGACCCTGACGTTCGCGGTGGGCTGCCGGGACGAGGACGTCGACCAGCTCGGCATCACCCTTCTGGTCACCCGGCACCTGCTGCTGAGCCTGCTCGCCGAGCCCGACGAGTCGGCCGGACTGCTGCAGACGTCGTTCACCCTGACCGGTGAGCCGACCCGGGTCGCCGAAGACCTCGCCGACCTCGCGGCGCTCGTCGCGAACCCCGACCTGGCCGGTCTCGTACTGACCGCGCAGCAGCTCGACGCCGCCGACCGGCCGACCGAGCTGGGGCTGGACGTCGACGACGCGGTCCGCGACCCGTGGGGGTCGCTGCTGGCCCGCCGCCTCGGCCCGACCGGCCCCGGACTGCTGCGCTGGCCGCCCGTCGACCCGCGCCGGCACACCGCCGACGAGGTCCGCGCCCACCTGGCCCGCTGGTTCACCGCCGGCAACGCCGTGCTCACCTGCACCGGCCCGCCCCCGGCCGGGCTGCGGCTGCCGCTGCCGGCCGGCCCGCGCGCCGAACACGCGTCGTGCCCGCCAGGTGCCGCCACCGGACCGGCCTGGTATGCCGACGAGGTGGTCGCGCCCGGCATCGCCGTCAGCGCCACCGCCGGCCCGCACGCGTTCCTGCTGCTGCGCCTGCTCG
The DNA here is from genome assembly GCF_009720385.1 of Catellatospora vulcania. Lineage (GTDB taxonomy): Bacteria > Actinomycetota > Actinomycetes > Mycobacteriales > Micromonosporaceae > Catellatospora > Catellatospora vulcania. The sequence continues at coordinate 1,170,575 of NZ_WARX01000001.1, forward strand.
GCACACGGGTCGACGCGGCACTGGAACAGGCCGGGGTGAAATCCTGGTCCAACGAGTGGTCCACACCGGTCGGCGGCGACCGCCTGGAACTCGGGCTGAGCCTGCACCTGCTGGGCAAGGCCCGGCAGCGCGACAGCACGACCGCGGCTCGGATCCTGTGGCAGCAGCTGCAACGGCTGGCCGCCGACGAGCCGACACCTGCCGAACTGGACGACATCGTCACCCGCTACCTGCGGCACCCGGCCGATGACCCGCAGCTGCGGGGCCACCTGGAACGGGCCGGTGCCCTCACCGCCGCCGAGCAGGCCCACGCCCAGGCGCCGCTGGTCGACGCCGGGCACCGGGAGCTGTTCGACGTGCCCGACGAGTTCGGCGAGGCCGAGGTGACCGCCGCGGCCCGGCTCAGCCCGGCGGAGGTGCGGGCGGCGGCGTCGTCGTGGCTGCCGTCGGCGCTGCTGGTGGTACCCACCGGCGTGGAGGTGGCCGGGCTGGCCCGCACGGGCTGCCCGGTCAGCTCGTACACCCCGCAGGGCGAGCCGCTGCGGCCGTCGCTGGCCCGGCGTTTGCGCGGCGCCAAGGACCGCCTCGTGCTCGGCGACTACGCTTGCCACCACGTCGCGGCCGACGGCACGGTGCACACCTTTCCGATGCGCGATGTCATGCTGGTCCAGCGCCGGGGCGAGACCCTGCTCGGCAACATCGGTCACGGCTGCCTGGTCGACGTCAGCGGGTTCACCGGCGTCGACAAGCTGGTCACCCGGGTGCCGGCGCAGCGCCACCGGATCGCCCACGACTGAGCCCAGCCGCAGCTCAGCCCGGCTGCGCGGGCCGCCGAGGATTTGACATCGTTCGTACGATCATGCCCGTGACCTCGACAAACATCACCTGGCTGTATCGCGCCTCGGTCGCGGCGGCCGCCGTAAGCGCCGCGCTGGCAGTGTGGAGCTGGTGGCCGACGCGCACGGGCGGCGACAGCCTGATGATCTTCCTGCCGATGTGTCTCGTCATCATGGTGATCCTGCCTGGAATGCTCGTGTCGAGCCGTCGCCAGCCGAACCGGAACAGCCCGCTGGCCATGTGGCACCACGTGCGCTGGTTCCTGCGCGACGCGCCGCGCTGGGCGGCGGCAGTCTGGTTCCTCGCGCTGGCCGCTGCGGTCGCATCCATGCTGACCGTGCTGGAGCCCGGTATCCCCGGTCCGGATGTCGCCGTCCGCATGTTTCCTGCGGCGGCCTTCTACTTCGCTGTCACCGGGGCCCTCACGTACCGGGCACTGGCCCGGGACCAGCAGGCCGACGTAGCCGGCCCGCTTCGCCCGGCCACGACTGGCGGCCGGGTTCCGTCGTAGGCTGCATCGCGCACGTGATGGACAGGAGGCTGCGGTGACTGAGACGACGGTGGCTGAGGTGATGGCCGAGCTGGCCGCGCTGGAGGACCCGAAGGCGCGCGTGGTGAACGAGCGGCACGGCGACGATCACGGTGTGAATCTCGGCAAGCTGCGCGCGATCGCGAAGCGGCTCAAGACGCAGCAGGAACTCGCGCGCGGGCTCTGGGCGACCGGTGACACCGCGGCACGGCTGCTGGCCCTGCTGGTCTGCCGCCCGAAGGCGTTCGGGCGCGATGAGCTGGACGCCATGCTGCGCGAGGCGCGCACCCCCAAGGTGCACGACTGGCTCGTCAACTACGTGGTGAAGAAGAGCCCGCACGCCGAAGAGCTGCGCGTGGCCTGGTCGGCCGATCCGGATCCGGTCGTCGCCAGCGCGGGCTGGGCGCTGACCACCGAACGGGTCGCCAAGCAGCCCGCGGGCCTTGACCTGGCGGGACTGCTCGACGTCATCGAGGCGCAGATGAAAGACGCCCCCGACCGGCTGCAGTGGGCGATGAACCACTGCCTGGCCCAGATCGGCATCGAGCACGCCGGTCTCCGTGCCCGTGCCATCGGCATCGGCGAGCGCCTGCAGGTGCTCAAGGACTACCCGACCCCGCCGGGCTGCACGTCTCCGTTCGCGCCCGTCTGGATCACCGAGATGGTTCGCCGAGCTGCAGCACCGTCGTGATCGGATTGCTTTTGTCCGCGCGTGCACAGTATTCATTTGCGGGTCATCGGGTTGGGTTTACCTCTTCGTGACCGGCCAGTAGGGTCTTCCTCCTAACCCCAGGAGGAAATCGATGCGTCGCACTTTGCGCGCCGCTGTTGTGCTTGCCGTGCTGGCCGGATTCACCGCGGCGTCACCCGCCGCCCTGGCCGCGCCGACCGACCTGCTCATTTCCGAGTATGTCGAGGGCAGCTCCAACAACAAGGCACTGGAGTTCTACAACGGCACCGGTTCGGCCGTGGACCTGGCCGCCGGGCAGTACGTCGTGCAGTTCTATTTCAACGGCGCGACCACCGCCGGCGGGACCATCGCGCTGACCGGCTCGGTCGCCGACGGTGACGTGTTCGTGCTGGCCCACGCCAGCGCCAACGCCGCGATCCTGGCGCAGGCCGACCTGACCAGCGCGGCCAGCTTTTACAACGGCGACGACGCGATCGTGCTGCGCAAGGGCGGCGCGTCCGGGACGGTCGTGGACTCCCTCGGGCAGATCGGCACCGACCCCGGCACCGAGTGGGGCACGGGCCTTTCCAGCACCGCCGACAACACGATCCGCCGCGACGCGGCCGTGTCGCTCGGCGACACCGAGCCCGGCGACGCGTTCGACCCGGCGACCGGCTGGGTCGGGTATGCCACCGACACGGTCGACGGCCTGGGCGCGCACAGCTCCGGCGGCGGCCCTGTCGACGCCCCCGCGACTCTGACCTGTGGCGGAGCGCTCACGGTCGGCCAGGGCGAGGTAGGCACGCGCGCGGTGACCGCGACCGACGCCGACGACACGATCGTCGACCTCGCCGTCACGAACGTCGTCCCGGCCCCGGCCGCGGGTTCGATCACGCGCACCGCGTTCACCCCGGCCACCGCCGCGGGCGGCACCGCGACCGCGACGGTCACCGCCGACGCGGGCCTGCCGTCCGGGTCGTACGCGGTCACCATGACCGCGACCGACCTCGACGGCACCACCTCGACGTGCGGGTTCACCGTCACCGTCAACCGGGTGCTGACCGTCGGCGAGGTGCAGGGCCCGACCACCGACGCCGAGAACGGCGTGACCGACCGGTCGCCGCTGGCCCCGGCCTCGGGCACCAGCGGCCTGGTCGACGTGCAGGGCGTCATCACCCAGCGGACCCTGGCGCGCACCGCCGCCGGTGTGGCCCAGTACGGCTTCTACCTGCAGTCGCGCACCGGCGCCACCGATGGTGACCCGACCAGCTCCGACGGCATCTTCGTGTTCATGGGCGGCTTCAGCTCGCTGATCGGCGGCTACGTGCCGACCGTCGGCGACGAGGTCGTGCTGCGGGCCCGGGTGTCGGAGTACTTCTTCATGACCCAGCTCTCCTCGGCGTCGCTGGTGCGCGTGATCGCCTCCGGCGTCACCGACACCGCGGTCACCAACGCCACGCCGCCGCAGGACCTCACCGCGGCGAACCGGTTCTGGGAGCGCCACGAGGGCGAGCAGCTGCGCGTGCGTGCGGGCAGTGTCGCGGCCAGCGGCCGTGACGTGTTCGCCTCGACCGCCGACTCCGAGGTGTACGTCCTCGACGTCGACGACGCGCTGCTGGACCGCACGGACCCGCTGACCCGGCGGGTGTACCGCGACGCGCACCCGATGGACAACGACACGGCCCACGTCTTCGACGACGGCAACGGCACCCGGATCATGCTGGGCACCACCGGTGTGAAGTGGACCGCGCAGGACACCGCGGCGATGCTGCCGCCGGCGCACACGTTCGACGTGCTGGCCGCAGACGCGGTCGGTGGTCTGAACTTCTCGTTCGACAAGTACGGCATCCAGGTCGCTTCCGCGGACTTCGGCGCGGGCGCTGACCCGTCGGCGAACAACCCGCCGGCGCCGATCAACCGCGACCGTGAGCTGGCCGTGGCGACGTACAACGTGGAGAACCTGTACGACTTCCGCGACGACCCGTTCGACGGCTGCGACTACCTGGGCAACTCCGGCTGCCCGGGGGTGTCGCCGCCGTTCGACTACGTGCCGCTCAACGAGGCCGACTACCAGGCGCACCTGGGCGCGCTGGCGTCGCAGATCGCCGGCGACCTGCACGCCCCGGACCTGCTGCTCGTGCAGGAGGCCGAGGACCAGGACATCTGCGCGGTCACCGGCGGCGCGCTGGTCTGCGGCGATGTGAACAACGCCGACGGCAAGCCGGACACGTTGCAGGAGCTGGCGCTTGCGGTCGCGGCCGCGGGCGGTCCGGCCTACGACGCGGCGTACGACCGTGACGGCGCGGACGTGCGCGGCATCGTCGCCGGGTTCCTGTACCGCACGGACCGGCTCACCCTGGCCGCCCCGTCGGCGGTGCTGACGGCCACGCCGGGGGTGGAGTTCCGTTCGGCGGCGCTGGACTACAACGCCGACGTCCAGAACCCGAAGTCGCTCAACGCGGTGCTCCCGTCGGATGTGGACAAGTCCACCGGTGTGGACGGGTCGAACGTGTTCACCCGTGCCCCGCAGGTGGCCCGGTTCACGGTCGCGGCCCAGCCGGGCGGCGCCGAGTCCTACGAGCTGTGGGCGGTGTCGAACCACTACTCGTCGACGCCGCAGGCGCGGGTCGGTCAGCGTACCGAGCAGGCCCGTTACGGCGCGGCGATCGTCGCCGCGATCGAGGCGGCGTCCCCGCACGCCCGCGTGGTCTACGGCGGCGACCTGAACGTGTTCCCGCGTCCGGACGACCCGATCGCGATGTCCGACGCAGACACCCCGTCCGACCAGCTCAAGCCGCTGTACGACCTGGGTCTGCACAACCTGTGGAACGACCTGGCGGCGCAGGTCCCCGGCAGCGCGTACTCGTACGTGTTCCAGGGCTCGGCGCAGACGCTGGACCACCTGTTCGTCAACGACGAGCTCTACGGTGACCTGGTCAAGATCCGGGCGGCGCACATCAACGCCGACTGGGCCGCCGATTACGAGGGCGACGGCGCCCGCGGCGCCAGCGACCACGACCCGCAGGTGGCCGTGTTCCGTACCCGTGCTTCGCTGCGGGTCTCGGACACGACCGCCGTCGAGGGCCAGCCGCTGGCGTTCACGGTGACGCTGTCGCGGCCGCTGTCCCAGGATCTGAGCGTTTGTGCCGCGACGGTCCCCGACACTGCCAAACTCCTGCTGGACTTCACGCCGTACCTGGGTTGCCGGACCATCCCGGCGGGCCAGGTGTCGGTGGTCTTCCCGGTCGAGACCAGGACGGACAAGGTGAGCGAGCCGGCTGAGAAGCTGTGGCTCGGCGTCGTGGCCGATCCGCGGGTCGTCGACCTGGCCGACATCACCGGCCAGGGCACGATCACAGGCTAGCGGTGGGGCACGTGGGGCCGGGTGCGCGCGAGCGCCCCGGCCCCACGTCGTATCCGCCGTCGACGGGTCGGACAGGACCGGCCGCGACGCCTACGATCCGCTCGTGCACAAGCTGATCGCGGGTTCGCTCGCCGGTTCCGGGTTGTTCCTCCTCATGGTGCTGGACACGCTGCTGCCGGGCGGTCCGCACATCCCGATGGGCGTGGTGTTCGTGCCGTTCGCCCTGGCCTTCGTCTGCTTCCTCGGCGTGATGAACGCGCTGACCGGCAGCTACTTCGGTCGGCTGCCGATGTCCAGGATGTGGCCGCTGCTGCGGCTGCTGCCGCCGCCGGTCAAGGCGGCCGGGGCGGTGCTGCTGATCGGGGCGCTGGTCAACTTCTTCGTCTCGAGTGGGGGCGTGACGGACGAGGCGGACTTCCAGCGCACGTTCGCCGGTAACGGTGTGTGGATCAGCGCGGCCGCGGCGATTCTGGGGTACGCCGTGCTGCGACGCGACCGGATGCCCGTCGATGCGCGGCCGGTGGAGTCCGTGGCGGCACGCCGGTGGTGGATGGCCGGCTCGGTCGTCTTCGGCGCTGCCCTGGTCGCGACCTGGCTGTTCGTCCCGCACGTGTTCGATGAGCGGGCGACGCACGAGGACCTGCAGGCGCGCTTCGGGTCCAGCGGGTGGGTGTCGCACCTGGTCGCCGCCGACACCTCGCACGGCTCCTTCCGCGTGTATTTGGACAGCGAAGACTCTGCGGTGGCGGCCGAAGCCTGCGCCTCGTTGCGCCAGTACGCCGCCGACCTCGGCCGGTCCGCGAACCTGTACTTCTTCGACGGTGCACACCAACCGAGCCGGCTGCCCTCCTGCTGATGCCTACGACGTCCGGCCCTGCGTGGGACGGGCCGGACGTCGCCGCTGCTTCGGCGGCGTGCCTGCGGGGGTCAGCGGAGCCCGGCGAGCGCGGCCTCGGCGCTGTCGCGGGTGACGCCGCAGCGGGTGAGCAGGCCGACGGTGTCGCCGTCGGCCAGGTCGAGGATGCCGAGCAGCAGGTGTTCGGTGCCGATGTGCTCGTCGCCCAGGCGCAGGGCCTCGCGATGGGTGAGTTCGAGGGCCTTCTTGCCCTGGGGCGCGAACGGCACGGGGCCGGTGCCGGGGGCGCCGGTGGCGGGGAAGTGTTCGGCCAGCGCGGCGCGTACCGCCTCGACGGTGCCGGTGGCCTCGACGGCCCGGGTGCCCAGGGCCGCGGGGTTGCGCAGCATCGCCGACAGCAGGTGCTGCGGGCCGATGTGCTCGTGCCCTGCGGCGATGGCCTCCTGCTGGGCGAGCACCAGGGCCTGGCGGGCGGCGTCGTCGTAGCGGGCGAAGGTCCGCAGGTCCGACTCGGAGCTGTTGTCGGACTCCTTGGCCACGAAGCGCTTCTGGGCGGCCTGCTTGGTGACGCCCATGCTCTGGCCGATGTCGGTCCAGGACGCGCCGGAGTGCCGGGCCCGGTCGACGAAGTGCCCGATGAGGTGGTCGGCCAGCTCGCCGAGGTGCTGGCCCAGCACGACGGCGTCGCTGAGCTGCTCCAGCGTGTCGCCGTCGGGGTGGCGCTTCTTGATGACGTCGATGAGGTCGTCGAGTCGAGGTGTCTCAGCCATGCGTCAACCTTAGGTTGACGGTCCCTAGGGCGTCAACCTTGGGTTGACGGTGGCCGTTCGGCCGATCTTGTGGTGAGTGGACGACCGGCTTACGGTTTGGCGACCGCGCCGCCCTATCCGGGAGCTCTCGATGACCGACCCCGCCCGCCGACCGGTGGCTCCCGCCCTGCGCAACACGCTCATCGGCGTCGCGGCACTACTGATCCTGCTCACGGGTGCGGGCGGCGGATACGCCGTGTGGGCCGTGACCGGAGCCGGCAGCCCCGCCGCCGACCCGGCGGCCGTCGCCGCGGTGTCGCCGAGCCCGACCGGCGACTCCTCGCCGAGTCCGACCCCGAGTGCCGTGTCGAGCCCGACCGCCAAGCCCTCACCGAGCCCGTCGAAGACGCCCGCGGCCAAGCCCACCCCCAAGCCCAGCCCCAAGCCCACGGCGAAGCTGAAGGCGCTCTCGTTGCAGGTCGCCGTCAACGGCTCGAAGTTCACCGCCACGCTCACCGCGACCGTCACCGGCACGGGGCCGGTCCGCATCCGGGTCGACTTCAACTACCCGACGGGCGGCGTGGGCACCGGCGACATCGTCCGCTACGTCACCGTCAACGGCACCGGCAGCCAGTCCGTGAAGACCGTCTCGACCAGCGTCGGCCTCAGCACGGTCTGCGCGCACCCGGACACCCCGCTCGGCCGGGGCATCAGCGCCAGCGTCCAGGTTCCGCCGCACGGCGATTTCTACCGCACCGAGCTGGCCGACTGCCCGTGACCCGGCCCGTCGGCCGCTGACGCCGCCCACGGCATTTCGGTGCCGGACACGACACTCGCCACGGTCGTCCGGTGGCCGGTGTGCGCCATGCTAGGCGCAGCCGCGTCCTGGGTAGGGCAGGGCCGACGACCTAAGGATGTGACCATGCCCGAGATGCACGTGTCGCTCGACAGCGACGACCTCAACGCCGTGGAGCGCAAGCTCCAGGTGCCCCTGGAGGCGCAGCTGACCTCCGCGCTGGAGCAGGCCGCCAACCGCGTCGCCGACCAGTACGACGGGCAGGGCGAGGCCGAGGTCGCGGACTGGATCCTCCGCGAGGCCCGCGCGGGCCTGCACCCCGACATCGCCGAGGGCTTCCAGCCCGACGAGGCGAAGCTGCGCGAGGTGGCGCGGGCCGTGATGCGCGGGGAACGGTTCGCCTGAGGCTGCTGCGGCGTGATGGGGCCTGTGGTGGGAATGGGCAGGCCCCGAGCCGGTGCGGTCTGCGGCCGAGGCGAGGACGATATGGAGGAAGGGGCAATCGTTCGGTCTCGGACAAAGGGGAAGCGATGTCCTACACAGATCAGCTAATCAGGGCAGGCACGTGGGTTGAGGTACCAGGAGGGGGACGCACGATCGCCGGACCGGGCGTCACGGTCTCCGGCGCCAACGTGCTCGAACTCTTCGTGCGCGGCACCGACAGCCGCATCTACCGCAACCGGACCGGCAACTTCCCGTTCGGGCCCTGGACCAAGGTCGAGGGCGACGGCAAGACCGAGTCGACCCCGAACGCCGTCAACTTCAACGGCGAGTTGAACCTGTTCGTGCGCGGCACCGACGACCGCATCCTCCGCAACCGCTCCGGCGGTGCGGGCTTCGGCACGTGGCTCAAGGTCGAGGGCGGGGGCCTCACCTTCTCCGCACCCGCGCCGGTCGTCTTCGGCAACCGGCTGCACCTGTTCGTGCGCGGGACGGACCAGGGAATCCACCGTAACAGCAGCTCCGGCGGGTCCTTCGGCAACCGGTGGCGGGAGATCGGCGGCAAGACGCTGTCCGCACCCTGCGCGGTGGTGTTCCAGAACCGGCTCAATCTGTTCGTGCGCGGCACGGACAACCGCATCTACCGCAACGTCAGCGCCGACGGCAGCACGTTCGGCGGCTGGCTGGAGGTCGAAGGCGGCGGGCTCACGCATGACGGCCCCTGCGCCGTCGTCCTGAACAACCAGCTGCACCTGTTCGTGCAGGGCACCGACGACCGCATCTACCGCAACAGGTCCGCCGGTAGCGGGTTCGCCGACCGGTGGCAGGAGGTCGAGGGCGGCGGCAGGACGCTGTCCGGGCCGGGCGCCACCGTCTTCGGCAACGCGATCGAGCTGTTCGTGCGGGGCACCGACGACCGCATCTACCGGCAGTTCGCGTCCGCCTGACGAGCGGGTCCCGGGCCGGCAGGCGGCGGTGCCGCGGTGCCGGCCCGAGACCAGGTTCCTGCGCTAGCGGCGGGGCCGCCGCCAGCGCAGCGGGCCCGGGTGCAGTGTCCACAGCAGCCGCCGCCACCACGAGCGGCGGGCCTTCAGCTCATCGATGTATGCCACCGCCCGGCCGCGGGCCGCCTCTGCTTCGGCGTCACCGGCCGTGCCCGGCCCGAACACCGTCTGGTTGACCGCGACCGCCAGCTCGTCCAGCGTCGGCGCGGCCAGGCGCACCTCATGCTTGCCGCGTACCGGCGCGGCGGCCTCGGCCGCGTGCGCGGCGACCTCGGCGGCGCTCAGATGCTCCGGCGCGCGCCGCCCGGCCAGCCGCAGCGCGTCGCCGACCTCCAGCCACGCGCCCTCGATCCGCGAATCCGGGCTGCCCTCATCGAGCCTGCGCCGCCGCAGCGCACCGCGGGCGACCAGCACGAACACCACGAACGCGGCCAGCAGCAGCACAACGAGCCCGCCGCCGCCCGCACCGGCGACCAAGGCCACGTTCGCGCCGCCAGCAGCCGTTGCGCTGGCCGCAGGTGCGGCGGTGGACGCGTCGGTGGTCGGGTCCAGGGTCGGGATCGGCTCGTCCGACGGCGGCGGTTCCGACGGCGGCGGCTTCGGCTTGAACTCGTCTTCCAGGGGCTTGGTCTCGGCGTTGGGTTCGGGCAACGGATGGAACGGCACCCAGCCCAGGTCCGTGAAGTACACCTCCGGCCAGGCCAGCGCGTCGCCGGCGGTGACCGCGTGGCTGCCGGCGCGGGCGGTGAACCCGACGACGACCCGGCTGGGCAGGTTCAGCAGCCGGGCCAGCACCGCGAACGACGCCGCGAACTGCTCCGACGTGCCCTTGCCCGCGCCCGTGCCGGGCGGGCCGAACAGGAAGAAGTTCAGGTTCGGGTACGCGTGCCCGCTGGGCGCCTGCGGGTCGAGTTTGTAGTGCTCGGACAGGAACTGCTCGATCGCCAGGGCCCGCTGGTACGGGGCCCCGTTGTCCGCGCCGAGCTGCTGCGCGAGCCGGCTGAGGTTGTCCGGCACGTTCGGGCCCAGCGTGATGTAGCGGGCCATGCCCGCGGGCACGTCGGCGACGGGCAGCAGGTTGATGTCGGGTTCGCTGTGCAGCGACGTGACGGTGTAGGTCATGCCCGCGCTGAGCCCTTCGGGGCGCAGCATGGTGCCGGTGGCCTGGTCGTAGGAGACGCGTACGCCGTCGACGTGGGCCGGGGTGGCGGCGGCGGGCAGCAGCTTGCCGGTGAGCCCGGCGACGGTGATGCGCTGCTGCACCGGGGTGGTGGCGACCTCGCCGGGCGGGCGGGGCAGGCTGCGCCCGGCCGGGCGGTAGGTCGCCCCGACCCGCCAGGTGACGCCGTCGTAGTCGGACAGCACGGCCAGCCGGATCCGGGTGTCGGCGGCGACGTCGGCGTCGAGCAGCTTCTCCTGCGGCTGCAGTGCCCAGCCGGACAGCCGGATCAGCGGGTTCTCGTCGAGGGCGTCGAGGACCGGCGGGTCGATGAGGCTGCGCGGGTCGAACGGCGCGGCGGTGACCTGCTGCGCCACCGGCGGGGCGGCCCCGGCCACCAGGGCCAGGATCAGCGCGAAGCCGGTGCCGCCGGCGAGCGCGGCCCGCAGCCGCAGCGCCCTGCGGGTGGCGGGGTCCAGGCCGGTGTCGGGGGTGCGGACCCGGCCGGTGAACGCCAGCGCCGCCACGGCCAGGGCCGCGAATCCCAGCGCGAGCCAGGGTGTACGCGGCGCGGCCGGGCCGACCAGCCACAGCGCCCCGGCGAACAGCAGCACCGGCGGGGTGAGCCCGACCAGGGTGCGCCGGGTGCGCACGGTCAGTTCCATCGCCATGAGCCCGGCCAGCCAGGTCGCGATGACGGGCACGGCGACCGTGTCCGGTTGCGGTTCGACGGGCACCAGCACGGCCAGCAGCCGGGGGATGCCGTCGCGCAGCGCCTCGGTGGCGATCGTCGGCAGGTCCCCGGTGATGCCGGCGCGCTGCGCGGACAGGTTCAGCGCGAACGCCAGGTATGCGGCCAGGCCGAGCACGGACACCGGTGCGACGGTCCAGGCCCGCAGCCGGGTCATGGCCAGGCTGATCGCCACCGACCCGGCTGCCGCGCCCGCGATCAGGACGGTGAACAGGGTGCCGTTGTAGATGCGGTCGGCGACCAGGCCGCTGAGCACGAGCATCGCCGTGATCAGCGCCGGTGGCAACAGGATCCGCAGTGCGCGGGCTACCATCGCGCGACTCCGTCCCATACCGCGGCGAAGTCCTCGCCGTCCTCGGCGCGTAGCAGCAGCACCCCGGCGGGCTGCGGCTCTTCTGCCAGGCGGGGGCCGAGCACGCCGACGGCGACCGACGGGAACGGGCCCTTGAGCCCGGACACCAGCGCGAGGTCGGCGAGCCCGGCGGTGCCGGTGAGGTAGATCAGGGTGTCGCCGGGGCGGTGCTGGCGCAGCCGGCTGGTCGCGTCGACCAGCAGATCGTCGCCGCCGGGCGCGGGCTCGGTCTCGGCGAGCAGGTCCAGCAGTCCCCGGGCCGCGCCGCGGATCCGGCCGCCGCCCGCGGCGGGGCCGCTGACCAGGTGCAGTGTCACGGGCAGGTCCTCGCGGGTCGCGGCGGCGACGATCGACGCGGCGGCCTCGCAGGCGCTCTCGAACGACACCGATCCGGCCGCCGTCCGGTCGGCCCACGAGGCGGCCCGGTCGTCGAGGAGCACGACCAGCTGCGGCAGGCTGGTGTCGAGGTGTTCGCGGACCATCAGCTCGCCGACCTTGGCGCTGGTGCGCCAGTGCACGTGGCGCAGCTCGTCGCCGATGACGTATTCGCGCAGGGTGTCGAACGTGATCGCGCCGTGCGGGACCCGGTCGAGGCGGCCGTCGAGGCTGCGGGAGATGCCCGCGGGCACGGCCTGGATGAGGTGCGTCTTCGGGTAGACCCAGATGCGGGCGGTGTCGCCGTGGCTGCGCGACACCGACACCAGCCCGAGCGGGTCACGCCGGGTGACCTGCAACGGGCCGACGTTGACGACGCCGCGGCGGTCGGTGGGCACCGGGTAGGACACGTCGGTGTCACGGCCGGGGCGCAGCCGCAGCAGCGGCACGGGCACGGTCGCGCCGTCCTGCCCGGCCCGGCCGCACCGGTCATGCGCGACGAGCGTGGCCGCGCCGAAGCGGCCGGTGTTGCGTACGGTCAGGGTCACGGTGCTGCCCTCGCCGCGTGAGACCCGGTCGGGTTCCACGGACCGGGTCACCGACAGCCGCGGCCGCAGGGCCGCGTGGACGAGCGCGTGCAGCTGGGCGATGACGGCGGTCGCGCCGAGCACCGCGAGTTCCGGGTAGCCGAAGGTGAAACCGGTGGCCAGCAGCGCCACGCCGCCGGCGGTCAGGCCCGCCCCCCGCAGCGTGACGATCATCCGGCGTGCCGCGCCGCCGCGGCCGGTTCGCCGGACGGGGACTCCTGGCCGGGCAGCGGTACCGGCACCGCCTCGACGGCGTCGCGCAGCACCTCGGTCGCGGTGACCCCGCGCAGCTGCGCGTCGGGGGTCAGCAGCACCCGGTGCGCGAACACCGGCTCGATCAGCACCTTCATGTCCTCGGGCAGCACGTAGCCGCGGCCCTCGGTCAGCGCGTACGCGCTCGCGGCGCGGGTCAGCGCGATCACACCGCGGGGGCTGACGCCGACCCGGACGTGTTTGTGCTCGCGGGTGGCCACGGCCAGCCGCACCGCGTACGCGTACAGCGGGTCGGCGATGTGCACCCGGTGCGCCAGCGCGACGGCCTCGCCGATCGTCTTGGTGTCGGTGACCGGGGTGATCGCGTCGGGGGAGCGCAGCGTGTGCCCGCGCAGCACCTCGATCTCGACGGCCTCGTCGGGGTAGCCGACGGACAGCTTCATCAGGAACCGGTCGAGCTGCGCCTCGGGCAGCCGGTAGGTGCCGTCCATCTCGACCGGGTTCTGCGTGGCCACCACCAGGAACGGGCGCGGCACCGCGTGGCGTACGCCGTCGACGGTGACGTAGCGCTCCTCCATGACCTCCAGCAGCGCCGACTGCGTCTTCGGCGACGCCCGGTTGATCTCGTCGGCGATGACGATGTTCGCGAAGATCGGCCCCGGGTGGAACTCGAAGCCGCGGCTGGCCTGGTTGAAGATGGTCACGCCGCTGACGTCGGAGGGCAGCAGGTCCGGGGTGAACTGGATGCGCCGCCACGCGCCCTGCACCGACGCCGCGATCGCCCGCGCCAGGGTCGTCTTGCCGGTGCCCGGCACGTCCTCCAGCAGCACGTGGCCCTGGGCGAACATGGCGACCAGCGCCAGCCGGACCACCTCCGGCTTGCCGAGCACCACGGTCGAGATCGCGCCGGACAGCTTCGCGGTCAGGTCGGCGAACGCGCGGACCTGACCGGCGGACAGCGGTGGGAGGGGCTGGTTCATGACGGGAGTGTCCTTTGTGCTCGAAAGAGGGGCGGAGACGGAGAATCCCCGGCACGCGCGGTGAGGCTCGTGCCGGGGAAGCTCAGTGGATCAGCATTGCGGCACGTCGTTGTAGTCGTCGCCGTCGTCGAGGTTGAGCCAGATGAAGGGGACGTAACGCTGGTTGCCGCGGTAGGTGATCTGGATCCACTTGTCGCTGCGCTTGTTGCTGTTCTCCCCGGCCGCGAACAGCTCGGCGTCACCGCTCTGGTTGCCGGCCGTGCCCTGCTTCCAGCAGAACGCCTTGAACGTGTCGCCGTTCTGGGCGTCGCCGACAGCTTCGTTGGACTGCTGGCGGGAGTTGCTGTAGATGCCGATGCCACTGGAGCAGCCCACGCAGCGGATCGTGCCGTTGAGCCGCCTGGTGCGCACCGTCACCGGACCCGACGTCGCGGTCGTGCCGGTCGCGTTCTTCACCGACACCGTGATCGTGAACGCGCTGTCGGTCGCGACCTCGTTGACGTCGTAGCCGCCCGCACCGGTGTTGCAGCCGACCGTGCGGTCCGCGCCGTTGATGGACACCGTGCAGGTCGCGGTGCCGCCGCCGTCGTCGTAGGCGAAGTTCACCGTGAAGCCCTTGTAGGTCGCGCCGCCGGCGGACACGTTCGACACTTTCGCGTCGGTGATGGTCTTCGCGCTGGTGGTGTCCTTCGGGCCGGTGCCGGCCTCGTTGACCGCTGCCACGTCGACCGACACGATCTCGCCGTCCGCGAACCCGTCCAGGGTCACGTTCGTGCCGGTGACGGTCTGCGTCTTGCCGCCCGCCGTCACCTTGTAGCCGGAGATCGGGCGGCCGTTGTCGGCCGGGGTCTGCCAGGCGACCCGGATGGAGCCCTTGGCGGTGCCGACGGTTGCCGCGGACAGGTTGCCCACCTGCGCGGGCTTGGTGAACGGCACCACCGAACCCGACGGCTGCGACACCTCCGAGCCCGCGCCCTTGTCGTTGACCGCGACGGCCGTGAACGCGTACTGCGTGCCGTAGTCCAGCTCGCCGTCCTTGATGACCAGCTTCGTCGCGCCGGACGTGGTGCCGATCAGGGCGCCGCTGCCCGCGTTGATCGCGGTGACCTCGTACCTCGTGATCTTGCGGCCCTGGCCGTTGGCGGCGGTCCAGCTCACCTCGACGGTGCCGTCGGGCTTCTCGACCGCCTTCAGGTTCGTCGGCGGATCCGGCACCTCACCGGTCGGCATCACCGGATTGCTCTTGCGCGACGGGCCGCTGCCCTTGCCGTTGACCGCGTACACGGTGAACGTGTACGTCTTGCCGTTGGTCAGCTTGTCGATCACCAGCGTGCGGTTGCGCGCGCCGACCGTCCAGGTCCGCCCGTCGCCCTCCACCACGTACTTGGTGATCTTCGAGAGGTTCTCGGGAGCCTTGCCCCAGCTCAGCCGCACCTTCGTGTCGCCCGACGCGGCGGTGACGTTGCGCGGCGCGCCCGGCTTGCCAGGCTGCGGCTTCGGCGGGGCCGGCGGGATCACCGGCGGCGGGGTGCCGCCCACGACGTCGTCGTTGAACTTGTCGACGACCTTGACCTGGTGCTTGTCGTTGACCACCCGGGCCGTCGACGAGCCCGGCGCGTTGATGAACAGCTGGTTCTCGCGCACCTCCAGGTCGAGCCGCCCACCGGGCTTGCCCGCCTCGATCGTGTTGACCAGCTTGCCCTCACGGTCGAGCGCGTACACCTTGCCCGCGGCGTCGTCGGCCACGTAGAACCAGCCCGCCCAGGCCACCGCCGGGCGCACCGTCCCCCCGGCGCCGGGCACCGTGAACTCGTGCACCTTTTCACCGGAGATGACATACACCTTGCGGCCGTCGACCACCGTCACCGCGAGGTCCTGCCCGGCCGTACGCTCCGGCAGCTCACCGCCTGCCGCACCGGCGATCTCGACCTTCTTCAGGTCGTCGCCGCGCAGCAGGGTCAGCGAGCCGTTCGTCTGGTCCAGCACCGCGACGCCGTCGTCCAGGGCCGACAGTGCCAGGTCGTGGAACGCCTCGGCGACCGGCTCGGTGCGCACCAGCGACGGGCCGCTGCCGCCGGTGCCGCCCGACGGCGGCGACAGGGGCGCGGGGGTGATCGCCGAAACGGTGCCCTGGCTGGGCACGGCGACCCAGAGCCGGCCCGTGCCGTCGAAGTGCCCGCCGGTGATGCCCGGCGGGTAGCGCAGCGGCTCGCCGATCGGCTGGAGCGTCGCCGGGTCCAGCTGGCGCACCACGCCCTGCACGGGGTCGATGATGAACGCCGCCTGGTTGTGCAGCGCCACCTGCACACCCAGGCCTGCCTGCGACTCCTGTGACGCGGTGATCTGCAGCGTCGCCGGGTCGAGGGCGCTGATGCGGCCGGTGTGCTGGTCGCGCACGATCAGATACCGGTCGGACTGGCTGACCTGCACGTAGTGGCCCTGCGAGGCCACCAGGGCCTGCGAGCGGGTGTCCACTTTGCCGGTCAGTCCGTTGACCCGGGCGATCTCGCCGCGGCTGAGGCTCCACAGCCAGGAGCTGCTGTCGAAGCTGGCCGAGACCTGGTCGTTGGCGCTGATCCCGAACCAGGTCAGGCTTATGGCCGCCAGCATCGCCAGCACCGTGACGATGGTGACGACGCCACCCTTGGTCCGTGCCTTGCGTGTGATCGCGCTCGGTGACAGATCCGCCACGGATCGCCCCTCCCCATGAGCGCGGGGTGCTTTTTGTCGCGTTCACCCCGCTCGCCGACTGGCGTTCTCCCCAGAAGCCGACGTCATCCTAGGCGCTGCAGGTCAACGGTGAAAGTCGAGTGAGGACGCTCATGGTGTCACGGTGGGCGACGCGGTCGCCGATGTCGAGCGGTCGGTGCACACCTGCTTGGATTGCAGCAGGTCAACCTGGCTGTAGATGCTCATGACGACGAAGCAGTAGTCCCAGTTGGGGTTCAGACCCGTGACGGTGTACTGCGTCTCACCGTTGGCGGGCTTGCCCATCGTCGCGATCTGCTCTCCTTCGCGTGCCCCGAGCAGCACCTGCGCGGCGTAGCCGTCGGACGGGTCGAACCAGCTGACGGTGATGTCGCCGTTGGGTGCGCCGGTGACGAAGACGTCGCTGGCGGGCCGGGGTTCGACGGCCGGGCCGGTCGGTTCCTGGTCCTTGTTCGGCCACATCACGATGAGCAGGGTGGCCACGGCCGCGAGCACGGCGACGATCGCGGCGGCGATGGCGGCGACGACGGGGCCGCGGCTGCGGCGCGGTGGTGCGGCGGGTGGTGCGGGCGGGGCGAAGACCGTCGGTGTCGGGACGTGTTGGGGCTGCTGCGGCAGGTGGCGGGCGGGGGTCTGCGGCGGCGGCGCGACGGGGATGCGTCCGTCGGTGGTGCGGGTCTGGTCGACGGGCGGCAGGTCGCGTCGCGGCTGGTCCTGGTACGGCTGGCCCTGGTACGGCTGACCTTGTTGCGGGTGACCCTGTTGCGGCGGCTGGTCCTGGCGTGGTTGCCCCTGGTGCGGTGCCTGCTGGCGGGCTTGCTCATGCTGAGCCGGTTGCTGGTGGGGGTGCTCCTGACCGGGCTGGCCCTGGTGGGGCGGTTGCCGGCGGGACTGGTCCGGGTGCGCGGTGTCGTGGCGCGGCGCGTCCTGGCGGGTCTGCGCCGGCGGGAACCGGTCAGGTTGGGCGGGCCGGGTGCGCTCGGGCGGGAGCGGGACGGCCGGCGGGGTCGGCACGAGGGGCATGGCCCGGGTCGCGGACGGGTCGCGCCGCGGCGGAATCGTCAGCCCGTACGGCGCGGTCCGGTCGTCCTCGTGCGCGGGCTCGGCGTCCCTGGCGGGGGCGACGGGCGGCGAGGGCGGGGTCCGGTCGGCCGTCACCGGGGTGGCGGCCGTTGCCGGGGTGCTCGGGCGTGCGGGCGGGGTGAGCAGCGACGTCCGGTCGTCAGGCCGCTGCGGCGTGGCGGGCGCGGGCGGCGTGAGCAGCGAGGTGCGGTCGTCGGCCGGGTTCGGCGGGGCCGGGGTGCTCGGCGGTGTGAGCACCGAGGGCCGGTCGGTGGGTGCCTGCTGCGTGTTCGGAGTGCTGGACATGACGAGAGCAGTGCGGTCGTCGGGGTCCGGCGTCGGCGTGGTCTGCGGGGTCGACGGGGGCAGCGGCCAGACCGGTGGCGCGGTCTGCGGCTGGGCCTCCGGCGTCGCGGGCGAGGTCCGGGCTTCCGGCGTGGCGGGCGAGGTCCGGGCTTCCGGCGTGGCCGGAGCGGCCGGGGCCTGGGCTTCCGGCGTGGCCGGGGCGGACTGCGACACGTAGGTGGTCGGCCGCGACGGCGGCGGGAGCAGCGCGGTCGAGTCCTCGGGCGGCTGCGGTGCGGGCGGCGGCGTCGGGGTCACCGGCGCCGGGGCGACCGGCGCGGGGGCGTCCGGGCCGAGCCAGGAGCGGGCGACCTGGACCTGCTGGTCGAAGCCCGGCGCCTGCGGGCCGTGCGTGGCGACCCTGGTGTAGTGGCGGCGTGCTTCGTGGCGGTTGCCTAGCTCGTCGGCGATCTGCGCGAGGTCGAACGACATCGACAGCAGCAGCGGGTGCTCCTCGCCGAAGCGGTAGCCGCCGTTGTACAGCGCGTTCTCCAGCACCCGGCGGGCGGCGCCCAGGTCGCCGGACTGCCGGTGCATGGTGGCGAGCAGGTGGCCGGTGACCAGCACCTCGGGGTGGTCTTCCCCGGCGGCCATGACGGCCGCTTCGAGGGACTGCTCCAGCAGCGTGCGGGCGCTGTTCAGATCGCCGCGGTCACGGCGCGCGAGGGCCTCAGTTCGGATGTCGGACAGCGAGGTCGGTGACGGCACGGGTCACATCCTGCCCACACCCCCCGACCTCCCGCCACCCGCAGCGGCGAAGATCGCGACGATCTTGCGCGAACTGTTGGTGGTTTGTCCGGTACGAGTGTGTCGTCCCCACG
This sequence comes from Catellatospora vulcania, assembly GCF_009720385.1. Classification (GTDB taxonomy): domain Bacteria; phylum Actinomycetota; class Actinomycetes; order Mycobacteriales; family Micromonosporaceae; genus Catellatospora; species Catellatospora vulcania. The sequence goes on from NZ_WARX01000001.1 coordinate 1,189,175, forward strand.
CGCCGCGCAAGATCGCTGATGGGCCGGGCGGGCGTGGTGCCGGGCGGGGAGTTACGCGGGGAGGTGTGCGGGAGATTTAGGACGGGGCGGGTCTGTGCGTGGTGGCTGTTGTCTGGCGTCTGGCCCACCAGGGGTACCAGCGCGAGGTCAGGTAGGCGCCGACGGCGAGCGCTGTGATCCCCACTCCCAGGGCCGGTTCCCATGGCATGTCCGGCAGGATCGCACTGGTGGCCTTCGGGTCGCTGACGATGGCCGGAACCGGTCCGAGCGGCCGGTCCCTGAGCGGAGACTCGATCTCGGTTCGGGGGATCGAGACCGTGCCGTCGTCGGAACGGAATGGTCCGCTGCACCTCCATCCCGCCGAGCCTCCGCCGCGGCCGATGAACGGCTCGCACGACTCGACCGTCACGGTGCCCTTCAGGCCGTCGACGTGGACGGTCAGAAAGATCTCTGCCGCGCCCAGGAGCATCGGGGTGGAGAGCGCTCCGAACACCGCCATGGTCATGATCGGGCCGATGTTCCACCACTGCATTGCGCGTACCTGGCCCATCCACCGCAGCATGGGCTCATTGAACATGACGCGCGCCCGGTGTCCGGTCGCGTCGACGGCGGCGGCGGGGCCGGGCGGCGGGCGAGGCTCAGCGGCGGCCGGGTTTGGCGTGCTTGAAGTGCACGAAGAGGCGGCCGAAGTTCTTGGAGTCCTTCTCCACGCGGTGGTAGAGGGCTTTCACCTCTTTTTGGTCGAGGTAGCGCAGGACTGTCTTCTTCAGGGCGCCGGAGCCTTTGCCGGGGATGATCTCGATCATGGGAGCCTTCTTGGCGATGGCTTCGGCCATGATGTCGTTCAAGGCCCGCTCGATGTCGCGGCCCTTGTTGTAGATGTCATGCAGGTCTAATACGAGCTTCATCAGCGCCGAGCGTACCCGATCCGGGTCGTGGGGCGGCTCGCTCGACCGGACCGGTGGGGTCGCGGGCTAGCCCCGGCTGCGGATCATCGACAGCAGCAGGGCGTGGGTCTCGGTGTCGGCGGCCGCCAGGAGCCCGCGGGCGGCGGGGCCGACCGGGGCGCCGTCGATTCCGGTGATCACGCAGCCGGCGGCCCGGCACAGGGCGATGCCGGCGGCGAAGTGCACGCTTGCGGACAGGTCGCCGCCGTCGGTGACGTACGCGGCCCGCTTGCCGGCTGCGACCCAGGCCAGGGCGAGCGTCGTGGACACGACGCGCGGCCGGAAGTGCTCGCCGAACCGGGGGTGGGCCAGCAGCTCCACGGCCCGGAATCCGGGGGCGCTCGGAAACGGCGGGTCCAGGTTGACGTCCACCAGCCGGGTGGCGGGGGTGGGGGTCAGTCGCGTGTCCGCGCCGTCCTGGCGTACCCAGGCGGTCCGTCCGTCGGTGACGAACACCTCGCCGCTGAACGGGTCGGCCACCGCGGCCGGCCCGTCGCGCAGCGCCACGTTGACGGCCACCAGCATGTTGCCGACGGCGTAGTTGAGCGTGCCGCACAGGGGGTCCACGAGCCACCGGCGCGCGGCGTCGGCCGCGCCCTGCCGCCCGCCTTCCTCGCCGACGATCGTGTCGTCCGGGCGAGCGGCCCGGATGACATCGAGGATCGTCTGCTCCGCGGCCAGGTCCGCGGCGGTGGCGAAGTCCCCGGCGCCTTTGTCGATGCGGGTCAGCCGGCGGCCGTACATCTTGCGCACCACGTCCGCGCCGGCGTGTGCCGCGGCTGCCGCGACCTCGGCGTCGTCACGGGACGGGGGCGAGTGGATCATGAAGCGAATGGTATCGGCGTGCGCTCGGTCGCGCCACTCGGCCGGTTGCCCCAGTGCGGCGGCGGATCCGATGCGGCAGGGTCGGCCGTAACATCGTGTGATAGCTAGATTGACATATTGCAATGACCATGTTCCTGGTGGTCTGCTGTGAGCCTCCTTTACCCCCGCTTGGAGGCAGTCATGCGGCGACGGTTAACCGTCTTCGTATCCACCCTCGCGCTCGCCGGCACCATGGTCCTGACCGGACCGGCCGAAGGCGCCCCGCTCGCACCCGAGACCAGCTCGTCGGGCCACTACACGGTCCAGGGCATCAAGACCCTGGCCCAGCGCAACGCCATCGCCGGCACCGGCGCGGCCATCGACGGCTTCGACCACGGCATCATGGACGTCACCGCCACCCCGGGTGAGGCCGCCGCGATCAAGGCCCTCGGCTTCACGGTCACCAGGGTCCTCACGCCGGTCCAGCCGGTGGGCCCGGTGCCGCTGGCGTTCCCGCCGGCGGACTCCAACTACCACGACTACAGCGAGATGAACAGCGTCATCAGCTCGCTGGCCGCGTCCTACCCGTCGATCTTCCGGGTGACGACGATCGGCAACTCCTACGAGGGCCGCAACATGCCCCTGATCAAGATCTCGGACAACGTCGCCACCGACGAGAACGAGGTCGAGGTCCTGTTCAACCACCACCAGCACGCCCGTGAGCACCTCACGGTCGAGATGGCCATCTACCTGATGAACCTGTTCACCAGCGGCTACGGCTCCGACTCGGCGATCACGAACATCGTGAACAGCCGCGAGATCTGGATCGTGCCGGACATGAACCCCGACGGCGGCGAGTACGACATCGCCACCGGCAGCTACCGGTCGTGGCGCAAGAACCGCCAGCCCAACAGCGGGTCGAGCAACGTCGGCACCGACCTCAACCGCAACTGGTCCTACCAGTGGGGCTGCTGCGGCGGGTCCAGTGGCACGACCAGCAGCGAGACGTACCGCGGCCCGTCCGCGTTCTCCGCGCCCGAGTCGACGAACCTGCGCAACTTCGTCAACAGCCGGGTCGTCGGCGGCGTCCAGCAGATCAAGGCCAACATCGACTTCCACACGTACTCGCAGCTCATCCTGTGGCCGTTCGGCTACACGACGGCCAACAACCCGTCGGGCATGAGCGCCGACGAGTACAACACGTTCGCCACCCTGGGCCAGCAGATGGCCGCGACGAACAGCTACACCCCGGAGCAGTCCAGCGACCTCTACGTCGCCGACGGCACGTCCATCGACTGGATGTGGGGGACCCACAAGATCTGGGCGTACACCTTCGAGATGTACCCGGGCAGCTCCGGCTCCGGCGGCGGCTTCTACCCGCCCGACGAGGTCATCACCGCGCAGACGACCCGCAACCGGGCCGCGGTGCTGATGCTGCTGCAGCAGGCCGACTGCCCGTACCGGGTGATCGGCAAGGAGTCGACGTACTGCGGCACCGGCGGTGGCGGCACAACGGTCTGGTCCGACACGTTCGAGACCGCGACCGGCTGGACCGTCAACCCGAGCAGCACCGACACCGCGACCGCCGGCCAGTGGGCGCGCGGCGCGGCCCAGGCGACCAACTCCAGCGGCGCCAAGCAGCTGACCCCGTTCGCGGGCGCCAACGACCTGGCGACGGGCCTGTCGGCGGGCACCGCCGCGGGTGACTTCGACCTCGACGGCGGCGTCAGCTCGATCCGCTCGCCCGCCATCACGCTGCCGGCCACCGGCACGCTCAGCGCGAACTGGCAGTGGTACCTGGCGCACGGGTCGAACTCGTCGAGTGCCGACTACCTGCGGATCTCGATCGTGCACAGCGGCGGCACCACGGTGCTGGCCACGATCACCGGTGCGGCGAGCAACCGCAACGGCGCGTGGGGCGGTGCGACGGCGAACCTGAGCGCGTACGCGGGCCAGAGCGTGCGCTTCCTGGTCGAGGCGGCGGACACGAGCACGGCCAGCCTCGTCGAGGCGGGTCTGGACAATCTCACGGTGACGCAGTCGTGACGGGTCACCTGGCCTGCTGAGGCCGGGTCCCACACGGTGGTCGGGCGGTCCCGTCGCCCGTGCCGGTCCCTCGCGGGCCGGTGCGGCGGCGGGGCCGCCCTGTTCGTGCGGGTGCCGTCGGGCGGCGGTCGGTCAGCCGCTCGTATCGACGGGGGCGTGCGGTCCCGCGACGTGCGCCGCAGGCGGGGGCATGCCTGAGCCGGGGCACGCGGTTACGGGGGGTAGGCCCGGTGGGGCGGATCGGGCGTGAATCACGCTGGGAATATTGCCCGAGCAACTTGCTCGGCAGGTCCAAACTGGACGCTACCTGCGGTGTTGCGAAGGTAAACAGTGAGTGCTCGGCGGTGACAGCGGGTAGATCCATTCTGTAGGGTGCGTTCTCGTGCCGATAGCCGACGAGTTCTACTTGATGACGCATGACGATGTCAGCGGCGACTCCCGGCTGCACGCCAAAGCCGTCGGATTCGGTCTGGCAGCAGCGCTGCTGGCCGAGCTGTGCCTGCTGGACCTGGTGCGGCCCGCCGCCGAGGGGGTGGCGGTGCGCAACGCGCCGCCACCACCGGACGCGCTGGCCGCCCGCGTACACGGGCAGCTGCTGGCAGAGCCGCAGCTGCACCCGGTGCGGGACTGGCTCACCTTCCTCGGGCTCAGCGCCGAGTCCGACATAGCCGTCAGGATGACCGCCGCGGGGGCGCTCCAACTGGTCGAGACGCGCCGACTGCTAAGCGTGCAGCGCCGATACATGCCGGTGTCCGTGAACGACGCGGCCTGGCCCACCGCCCGGCTCATCGGGCGGCTGCGCCGGCAGGAGGAGATGTCCGTCGAGGACAGGATCCTTGCCGGTCTCGCCTTCGCGACCGGGCTGAGCACCACGTTCGCCTGGGACGACGTACGCGGCCGCAAGCTGGCGCAGATCATCGCCGTGCTCGACGAGCCGTTGCGGGTGCTCATCGCCGAGACGGAACTGGCCGTGAGCAGAGCCGTGGCGAAGCTCACCTGAACCATCCCCCCTTCACCCCCCTCACCCCTCACCCCTCCCCGTAAGGAGCAACACCGTGTCCGCACCCCCTAGCTCCGCGCTGTCGTCGGCGCTGGCCGCCGACCGGCTCGGCTCGGCGTCCGTCGCCTCGTTCGCGCTGACTGCCGCGGCGCCGCTCATGGTCATCGGCGGCGTCATCGTCGCCGGCTGGGCCAACGTCCAGGTCATCGGCTTCCCGCTGGGCATCCTGCTGATCGGCGCCGCGCTGGCGCTGTTCACGTTCGGCTACGTCGCGATGTCGCGGCACATCCGCAACGCCGGCGCGTTCTACTCCTACATCTCCCAGGGCCTGGGCCGCCCGGCCGGCGTCGCCGCCGCGCTGTCGGCGGTGCTGGGCTACAACCTGCTGCAGGTCGGCCTCTACGGCATCTTCGGCGCGGCCGGCTCCGGCCTGCTCGCCGTGATGTTCGACGTCACCGTCGAGTGGTGGATCCTGGCCCTGGTCGCATGGCTGTTCGTCACCGTGCTCGGCATCTCCCGCGTCGAGATCAACAGCAAGCTGCTGCTGGTCGTGCTCGTCGCCGAGCTCGCCATCGTGCTGCTGTACGACGTCGTGTTCATCGCCAACCCGGCCGACGGCGTCAGCTTCGCCGCGTTCGCGCCGGACAACCTGTTCATCGGCGGCGCGCTGGGCGCGGTGCTCACCATCACCGTCACCGCGTTCGTCGGGTTCGAGGCCCCGCCGGTGTTCGCCGAGGAGTCGCGCGACTCCCGCAAGACGATCGCCCTGGCGTCGTTCGGCGGCCTGGCCGTCATGGTGTTCGTGTACGCGCTGACCGCGTGGGCGCTGACCGTGGCCACCGGCCCGGACAACATCGTCGCCCAGTCGCAGGAGCACGCGGCCCAGGCCGACCTGATGTTCGTGCTGGCCGGCGAGCACCTGGGTTCGTTCTTCGCCGACGCCGGCAACGTGCTGCTGGTGACCAGCGCCTTCGCGGCGATGCTGTCGTACCACAACACCGTGGCCCGGTACACGTTCTCCCTGGCGCGTGAGGGCGTGCTGCCGCGCTCGCTGGCCCGCACCGGTGCGCGTTCGGGCGCCCCGGTGGCCGCCTCGATCCTGCAGAGCGTCATCGGCCTGGCCGTCATCGTCGTGTACGCGGTCGCGCAGCTGGACCCGTTCACCCACCTGTTCTTCTGGCTGGGCATGACCGGCGGCTTCGGCGTGCTGCTGCTGCTCGCGGGCACCAGCGTCGCGGTGGTGCTGTACTTCGCCAAGGACAAGCGCGGCGAGAGCCTGTGGACCCGGGTCATCGCGCCGGTGCTGTCGGCGCTGTTCCTGATCTGGGCGGTGCAGCAGACGGTCCGTGACTACGGCACCATGCTGGGCACCGGCGACGACCACGCGGCGCGCTGGATCCTGCCGGGGCTGTACCTGGCGGTCGTGGTCATCGGTGTGGTCTGGGCGCTGGTGCTGCGCAGCACCAAGCCGGCGCTGTACGAGGCGATCGGCAAGGGCGTCGACGGCGGCAAGACCGAGGTCGCGTCGGCGGAGGCCCCGAAGGTCGGCGTATGACCGGCTCGGACGCGGTGTCGACGGCTTCGGCCGTGGACGCCGCGGCCGCGGGCCGGCTCATCGCCGCGTCCTTCCAGGAGCTGGCCGTGTCGGCGTGGCTGATGGACGAGCCGGTCGAGCGCGAGCGCATCATGGGTGAGCAGTTCGGCTGGTTCGTCGAGCACGCGCTGAAGTACGGGGCCGTGGACGTGGTCGGTGACGACGCGGTCGCGGTCTGGTTCGACAACACGGTCGAGGCGCCGTGGATCGACGCGTACGACGAGCGGCTGGCGGCGACGGCGGGCCCGCACCTGGACCGGTTCTCGCTGCTGGACGAGACGTTCGCGGCGCACCACCCGCACGGCGGCCCGCACTGGCACCTGGCGCTGCTGGCCGTGCGGCCGGGGCAGCGGGGCACCGGCCTGGGCAGTGAGCTGCTCGGGCGGCGGCTGGCGCAGCTGGACGCCGCGGGTGTGCCGGCCTACCTGGAGGCGTCGAGCGCCGGTTCGCGGGATCTGTACCTGCGGCACGGGTTCGCGCTGCTGGGTGAGGCCTACCACCTGCCTGAGGGCGGTCCGCCGATGTACCCGATGTGGCGCGAGCCGCTGGGCTGACCGGAAGCCGGAACGGGGACGGTGATCATCTGATCGCCGTCCCCGTTCGTCTGCGCGGCGGTCAGGCGGCGGCGTGCAGGTTGCGGGCGGTGGCGGAGGTCGGCACGGTCGCCGGGTCGGGGTAGGTGCGCAGGAGCCGGTCGGCGGTGCCGGCGGTGGTCACGGTGAACCAGTAGTGCTCGTTCTTGTAGTGGTGCAGCCGGTGGTTGCGCCACACGGCCCGGTAGAGCCGGCCGCGGGGCCGGTAGTCGCTGTGGATCGCGTAGTGGGTCCACTCGTAGAGCAGGCCGGCGGCGGCGACGGCGCCGATGAAGGTGAGGGCTTCGCCCAGGCGCGGGAACGCGAGCAGCGCGGCGGTGCTGTAGGCGGCGATGACCAGCGTCAGCGAGCGCCACGGGATGAACACCAGTGGGGTGTCGCGGGGGTCGGCGTGGTGGCGGCGGTGGTCGCGGGCCAGTTCGGTGTCGATGGTCAGCCCGGCGATCCGGCGGGGCCGCCAGTGCAGGACGAACACGTGCACGACCCATTCGAGGGCGGGGAACGCGGCCACGAGCAGCGCGGGTGCGCGCAGGTCGGCGAGGGTCCAGCCGCCTTCGGCGACGCGCCAGGCGAGTGCGGCGGCCAGCACGGCGAGGATCATCCAGGGGCTGGGGTGGCGCCAGAACCGGGCGAAGATCTGGCGCAGGGTCACGGCGGTGCGGGTGGGGCCGGTGGCAACGTCTGCGGCGAGCCGGTCGCGGGCGGCGCGGGCGGCGGCGGCCTTGTCCGCTGCGGTCATCGGTGCTCTCCTTCCAACACGTCGATGGCGTGGAGCAGGGCCTGGGTGGCGTGGGTGAGCAGGTCGTGGGCCAGGCTTCGGGCGGTGTCGGCGTGGCCCGCGGTGATCGCGGTGGCCAGTGCCCGGTAGTCGGCGACGCGGTTGACCTCGTCGGCCATGACGGCCGACAGGGCTTGCAGGGCGGGTTCGTAGGCGGCGCGCAGGCTGTTGAACATGAGCCGGAACGCGACGGAGTCGGCGGCGTCGACGACGTGTTCCCAGAAGGCCAGTGCCCGGCGTTGGCGGCCGACGGGGTCGGGGTCGGCGTCGATGGCGGCGACGGCCGCCTCCAGGGTGCCGGCGGCGGTGTGGCCGTGGCGTTCGGCGGCCAGTCCGGCGACGACGGGGCCGATGGCCAGGCGTGCTTCGAGGATGCTGCGGGCGACCGCGAGGTCGATGTCGCCGCCGGGTGACAGCAGGTGCGGCAGGATGTCGAGGCCGCCGGTGCGGCGGAAGTCGCTGACCGTGGTCGCGCCGCCCTGGCGGACCTTGACCAACCCGGCGTGGGCCATGCGCCCGATCGCCTCGCGTACGGCGGGGCGGCTGACGCCGAGTGCTTCGGCCAGGGCGCGTTCGCTGGGCAGCGCCTGGCCGGGGCTGAGCGAGCCGGAGACGAGCCGGCCGAGCACGCGGTCGTAGACCTCGCCGGGCAGTGATCGTCGTTCGATCTTCGCGAATGTCATGTGTCCACCATCGACCAAGCCGGTCAGGTGGTCAAGTGGTCTGACCAGTTCTGTTGGTTCACGGGCATTCACGCATGGACTGCTGCCATTCGGTGTTGTTTACTGTCTCGTGATTTCAGCCGCACGGGGTGGGGCGGTACGGTACGTCCTTTGTGGACACGGACCCCTCGGAGGCGGGGCATGACCGAGCCCTTGACCGGCCGCGCGCAGGCGTCGGCGGCCCGGGATTTCGCGGCGCAACTGCGCTGGTGGCGTGGCGTACGCGGGTTTTCGCAGGGCAGGCTGGCGCAGCGCATGCCGCACAGCGAGGCGATGATCGCCAAGGTCGAGTCGGGCGAGCGCTGGCCGACCGAGGACCTGGCGCGCCGCTGTGACGAGGTGCTGCAGACCGGCGGCCTGCTGTCGGGCATCTACCCGGCGGTGCGGGCCGAGCAGCAGGCCAGCGACGGGCGGCGGCGTCGTCGTAAGGAGGCCGGGGACGCGTCGGTCGACGACGCGCGGCGACTGCTGTCGATGGTGCTCGCCGATACGAACCTGTCAGCGACTCATCCGTTCGTCCGGGATGCGCTTGCCGCATTGGATGGCACGGACAACTAGCCGGATATCGCACCTGTCCGGATCGGACATCTGTACCGCGCAACGGTAGTGCTCGCAAATGAGACGTTGGCGTGCACGACGCGCCACTCTCCGTTGAACATCCGACCACTACTGGAGGCTCCGGTTATGTCCGTGCTAACGCCTGCCTCGGCGGCCACGGGGGACGCGGCCACGCCGGCCGGTGACCCCGAGCTCAGCAAATTCGGGTACACCCCGCAGCTGCGCCGCTCGCTCACCTTCACCGACCTGCTGTTCTACGGCCTCATCTACATGGTGCCGATCGCCCCGTTCGCGATCTTCGGTTCGGTGTACGCGGCCTCCCAGGGCATGGTGGCGCTGGCCTACGTCGCCGGCCTGATCGTGATGCTGTTCACCGCCTCGTCGTACGCGCAGATGGTCAAGGCGTTCCCGATCGCCGGCTCGGTCTACAACTACGCCGGCCGCGGCATCGCCGCACCGGTCGGCTTCATTGCCGGCTGGGCCATCATGCTCGACTACTTCCTGGTCCCGGGCCTGCTCTACCTGGTCGCGTCGGTGACCATCGAGGCGGCGGTGCCGTCGGTGTCGTCGTGGATCTGGCTGGTCGGCTTCGTCGCCGTCAACGCCGTGATCAACTACTTCGGGATCCGGCTCACCGCGGTCGCCATCAACATCATGATCGCCGGTGAGATCATCGTCCTGGGCATCTTCCTGGTCATGGGCGTCATCGGCCTGGCCGACGGCCGCGGCAACGGCGACTGGACCTCCGCGTTCTTCAGCTCCGACAACTTCAGCCTCGGCATCGTGCTCGGCTCGGTGTCGGTCGCCGCACTCAGCTTCCTGGGCTTCGACGGCATCTCGATGCTGGCCGAGGAGAGCAAGGGCGGCGCCCGCCAGGTCGGCCGCGCCATGGGCGTGGTGCTGCTGCTCGCAGGCTTGATCTTCATCGCGCAGACCTGGGTGGCGTCGCTGTTCGTCGCCGACCCGGCCGGCCTGATCAACGGCGACGCCGCCACCATCGGCAACGCCTTCTACGCCGCCGCAGAGGCCGCCGCGGGCGCCCCGTGGCTGGCCACCCTGTGCCTGGTCGCCACCGCGATCGCCTGGGGCCTGCCCGACTCGATGGTCGCCCAGACCGCGCTGTCGCGCCTGCTGTTCGCGATGGCCCGCGACAAGCAGCTGCCCAGGTTCCTCGCCAAGGTCTCCAGCCGCCACGCCTCCCCGGTCAACGCGGTCCTGTTCACCGCGCTGGTCTCGCTGGCCATCAGCGGCACCGCGCTGTACTACCTCACCGAGAAGGGCGAGGACACCATCACGCTCATCGCCACCATGGTGAACTTCGGCGCGATGGTCGCCTGGCTGCTGCTGCACGCCGCCGTCATCTGGCACTACGTGGTGCGCAACGGCAGCCGCAACTGGCTGCTGCACCTGGTCATGCCGCTGGTCGGCGCGGGCCTGCTGGTCGCCGTGCTCATCAACATGAAGCTCTACACCCAGCTCACCGGCTTCATCTGGATCGGCCTCGGCCTGGTCGTGCTCGCCGTGCTGTACGCGACGGGCCGTCGCCCGAAGCTGTCCGGCGTCGGCGGCACCGAGGACGGCGTGGACGTCGCGTGAGCGAGTACATCGAGTTCAACCCGACTCCGGAGCAGTTCGCCTACACCTTCGGGCCCCACCCGCCGGTGGCGAAGGTCCGCCCCGGCGACGTGCTCAAGATCCGCACCGAGGACTGCTTCGGCGGTGTGGTCCGCGGCTTCGGGGACCTGCCTTCGCAGGTCTGCCGGTTCCCGTACCTCAACCCGGTCACCGGCCCCTTCTTCGTCGAAGGGGCCGAGCCGGGCGACACCCTGGCGCTGCACTTCGTGTCCATCACCCCGGCCCGCGACTGGGCCGTGTCCAGCACCTTCCCGCACTTCGGGGCGCTGACCTCCACGTCGCACACCGCGACGCTGCAGCCGCCGCTGGAGGAGCGGGTCTGGGTGTACGACATCGACGCCGCCGCGGGCATCGCCCGCTACTCGGCCCGCAACTCGGACTTCACGGTGGACCTGCCGCTGGACCCGATGCACGGCACCGTCGGTGTCGCCCCGGGCGCGTTCGAGGCCCGGATGACGATCACGCCCGACGCGCACGGCGGCAACATGGACACCCCGGAACTGCGCGCCGGCGTCACCGCGTACTTCGGCGTCAACGTCGAAGGCGCCCTGTTCGCCGTCGGTGACGGCCACGCCCGCCAGGGCCAGGGCGAAGTCTCCGGTGTCGCGGTCGAGGCCGCGATGGACACCGTGCTCGTCGTCGACCTGATCAAGGGCGTCGGCACGCCATGGCCGCGGCTGGAGTCCGACACGCACCTGATGGCGACCGGCTCGGCCCGGCCGCTGGAGGACGCGTTCCGGATCAGCCAGCACGACCTGGTCACCTGGGTGTCCGAACTGACCGGGCTCGACCTGCTCGACTCGCTGCAACTGGTCAGCCAGGCCGGTGAGGCTCCCGTCGGCAACGTCTGCGACACCAACTACACCATGGTCGCCAAGGTCGCCAAGGCGTACCTGGGGCGCGCGGGCGCGTACGAGGGGGTACACGCCCGGCTCAAGGCGCTGGGCGCCGCGTACCGGTAACGACAGGGTCAGAACAGGCGTGGGGGGGGGGGGGGGGGGGGGGCGCCGCCCACCACGCGTTTCCGGGGTCCATTGGGGGGAATCGATGCCAGAACTCGCGCTCGCGGACGAGCTGTTCGTGATGGGGCACGACGAATACAGCGGCAAACCGCGCATCAACCACGACGTGCTGTCGGTCGGGCTGGCCGCCGCCGCGCTCGGCGAACTGCTCATCGCCGAGACGCTCACCGTCGACGGCGGCCGCGTCACCGGCTGGACCGCCAAACACAACGGCGACCCCGTCACCGACCAGATCGTCGCCCAGCTGCAGAAGGTCGGCCCCGGCCACCGCGTGCACCAGTGGGTCGAACACCTGCGCGGCGACATCAAGGAACTCGTCGCCTACCGGCTCGTCGGCCACGGCGCCATCCGGCGCGAGACCAGCCGCAGCTTCACCGGCCGCACCCAGACCCGCTTCCCCGCCACCGACCCCACCGAAGCCACCCGCCCGGTCGTACGGCTGGGCTTCCTGATCGGCCGCCCCGGCGACTTCGACCCCCAGTCGGCCCTGCTGGCCTGCATCGCCACCGCCATCGACCTCAACATCGTCGCCCCTACGCTGTCCCCGTCGACCGTGCGCCAGCGGCTGGCCGACCTGCCCGCACGCCTCGTGCCCGGCTACCGCGACCTGCTCGCCGCCGTCGACACCGCCGTCGCCGCCGTCGCCCTGCAGGCACACGGCTGATATATCGATTGACCCGCCGAGCATCATGAAAATCCCGGGGCGCGGGCCCCGACGCGGACCGCTCGCCGGGGTGGCCGCGGCAGGCACGGGGGTGTGCTTGACGGTGTTCGCGTGCGCGACATGTGGCTCCGCGCTGACCGTGCCGCTGACTCAGGTGCCCCTGCCCGCCCACGCCGGCCAGCACTACAGCCACGAGCTGCTCGGGGCGCTGATGGAGCCGGGAACCTACGCGGTGCGTCCCTATCCGGCCGGGCCGCCGTGGCGGCGCTGGGACGAGGTAGGTGAAACCGAGGCGGCAGCCCGAGGCGTGTACGCACCGGTGTACTCACTGTCGGACGGGCCGCCGGGCGCCGTCGCGGTCGCACCGGGCGACGTGCGGGGGACCGCCTTCATCCCGGATCGCCTCGACGGCTACTGCTACGGGGTCGACGGCCGGGAGGGGCCCAATCTGGCCTGCGAGCGTTGCGGCACACCGGTGGCGACCCGCATCGACGACTGCGCGAGCTGGCAGGCCGTGTGGCTGGAACCCCAGGCGATCCAGCTCCTGCCTGCGGCCTCGCCGCCGAGCCCGCCGCTCGGCTGGGAGACCCTGCGGCGGCACCGGCCAGAGACACCGCCGGTCGAGCTGGACGGGTCCTGGGATCCGCGGTCGGAGGCCGCCGTCGGCGTGGCGCTGGCCCACTTGCTGGCCGCGTCCGGCGGAGCCTGCGTGACCGTCCCGGACGGCCCCGTGGCCGCCATGTTCCGCCGGGCGCTCGACTTCATGTGCCCGCCGGGACCGTCAGCCAGAACCCTGGTACTGGGCGGCCCCGGACTGCCCGCGGTCACCGCCGCCATCGCGCTCGTGCCGCAGCATCCGCAGACCGGCGAGCACTGGGCGGAGCCCGGGGCGGCCGCTGTGGTGTCGCTGGCTTGGGACGTGTGGGCGTATCTGGCGTTCCACCGGGAGCGGCGGCCGGTGCCGGGGGGCGGCGCGCTGCGCGACGAGATCCACCGCGATGACCCGCCGCCGCGGCTGCCGAACCTGATGTTCCAGCCGGACCGGGACCTGTTCCTGTTTACGCTGGCCCGGCTGCCCGAGGTCGGCCAGCTGGCTGTTCGCGCGATCTACGACCGGGTGAACACCCGGTACGGACCGCTGCCGTTCTAGTCGTCTTCGGCCGGTGCAGGCCTGCTCAGGTCTTCGTCACGCAGATGACGCTCAGGTAGGTGCTCATGGGCGCCCCGGAATAGCCGCCGCTGTCGAGGCCGGTCTGCATGACGCCGACTTCGTAGTCGTCCGGGTCGATGTACCACTGCAGGTTGACCTCGCCGGAGTCGCCGTCCTGGCCGCCGCCGACACCGGTCATGTACGAGTGGTTCTCCTGCTCCCAACCGCCGCAGGCCTCGGTTTCGACGTTGTCGGTGTAGACGTACTCGCCGTCGACGACGCTGATCCCGTAACCGTGGTGCGCGCCGTGGAAGGCCACGGTCGGTGGGGGTGTGGCGCATACGACGACGGCGCTGACGCTCCACGTCGCGGAGGTGCCGGAGGGCAGTTCACCGGCGATCGCCCGGGCGGAGTTCGGGATCGACGGGAAGCTCACCCAGGCGTTGGAGAAGATACCGAACCCGATGTCGTCGAAGCGCACCGCGCTGCTGGTCGTGTTGATCTCCGCGCCCATGCCCACCCGGGTCAGGCCGGCCGGGCACTGTACGGTCGCGGACTTGAAGTTCGTGCTGTTGACCGCCGTGGTGGTGCGCAGGTAGGTCAGGTTCGGGTAGTCCGGCCCGCACGCGACGATGACGCGCAGCTGCCAGGTGCCGGAGTAGCCTCCCGGCCGTTCGACGGCCCTGACGTACAGGCCGTTGTCCGTGACGTTGTGCACGGGTTCGGTCCGCTGGATGAAGACCTGGTTGGTGGCTCCGAGCAGCTGCGCCCCGCCGCCGAACGGGCGGTAGCCGGTCGGGCAGCCCGCGCCGAACTCCACGACGCCGGGCGAGCCGGGGCGGCTGTACACGGTCCGGTAGACGATGCCGGGGTTGTACGGGTCGGTGTCCGATCCCGGGGGCGGTGGTGCCCCTTGCGCCGACGTCGACGTGGCTGCGAGCAGCACGGCGGCCAGCAGCGCTGTCAGTGTCCGTCCGATCGGATGGCGCGAGACCGAGCCCATGTCCGCCTCCTCGACGTCGCGACGGGATCGCACCCGCCGGTGTGGCCAGGTTAGGGCGGGCGTCGGGCCGCGTTACGCATCCTGTCGATGATCTGTCCCGGCTGCGTCTGGGATCAGGTAGCCGGGCCGGCCTGCCAGGTCTGCGACGACTCAGCCGGGGTCCGCACGCCAGCCGCGCGCCGCGATGCGGTAGACCACGCTGGGCGAGCCGCTCGCATCCGGTCTGGTGCCCGACGGCACTGCGCCGATCTTCTGCACTGCCCGCTGCGAGCGCGTATTCGTCGGCGCGACCAGGAAGACGACCGTGTCGACGTAGGTGAAAGCGTGGCGGAGCATGAGGTGCTTCAGCTCCCCGTTGTAGGCACCGCCCTACAGGTCGTCGAAGTCCGCCGCCCGCAGCGGCCTGACGTGGACGAGTTCTCCGGTCAGGGTGGGCTGGAAGTCGAACACGGCCGAACCTCCGATGTCACGTTACCGCCGTCGTTGCGATCCGGCTGGTATCGGCCTGGTGCCGGCGACGTCGTCGGAATCGTAGAACGCGCTGCGGTGGGTGAGCGTCGTGCCACTTCGGACTCGACATCGGACCTGGCTGCGATGAGGATGTTCGGGTGTCCGAGATTGTTTCTGAAAGAGGCGAACGTTGATGAGTGACTCGTCGCTGCACCAGATTGCTCCGCGGCCTGACGCCGCCCATCCGCTGGCCCGGCTCAGTGCCGAGGAGATGCGCCAGGCCCGTGCCGTGCTGAGCGCCGCCGGGCTGGTCGGGGAGTCGACCCGGTTCACCTATGTGGGTCTGGAGGAGCCGGCCAAGGGCGAGGTGCTCGACACCGGCGGCGCGGTGGTGCCGCGGCGGGCCCGGGTGATCCTGCTCGACGTCGCGACCGGAGTCGCCACCGACACGGTGGTGTCGCTGACCAAGGGTGAGGTCGACAGCCGGCGGCTGCTGGACCCGGTCCGGGACGGGCAGCCGGCGATCATGCTGGAGGAGTACATCGCCGCTGACGAGATCGTCAAGGCCGATGAGGGCTGGCGGGCGGCGATGGCCCGGCGTGGCATCACCGACCTGGACCTGGTGTGCCCGTGCCCGCTGTCGGCGGGTGTGGCGACCAAGCCGGACGAGCAGGGCCGGCGCATGGTGCGGGTGCTGTCGTTCGTACGCCACCGCGAGGCCGACCACCCGTGGGCGCACCCCGTCGACGGCGTCGTGGCGTTCGTGGACCTGACGCAGCGCCGGGTCATCGAGCTGATCGACGATGTGCTGCTGCCGGTGCCGTCGGAGGAGCACAACCACGACGACGCGGAGTACGTGGGGCCGCTGCGTACCACGCTGAAGCCGATCGAGATCACCCAGCCGGAGGGGCCGAGCTTCACCGTCGACGACGACGTGGTGACCTGGGAGGGCTGGCGGTTCCGGATCGGCTTCGACGCCCGCGAGGGCCTGACGCTGCACCAGCTGTCGCTGCACGGCCGCGACATCGTCTACCGGGCCAGTGTCGCCGAGATGGTGGTGCCGTACGCGGACCCGTCGCCGGCGCGGTGGTGGCAGAACTACTTCGACGCGGGCGAGTACAGCCTGGGCGCGCAGGTCAACGCGTTGCAGCTGGGCTGCGACTGCCTCGGTGAGATCCACTATTTCGACGCGGTGGTCGCCGACGACCTGGGCGAGCCGCAGACGCGCCCGAACGCGATCTGCATGCACGAGGAGGACTTCGGGGTGCTGTGGAAGCACACCGACCTGTTCACCGGTTCGTCGGAGACGCGGCGGCAGCGCCGTCTGGTGATCTCGTTCTTCGTCACGGTCGGCAACTACGACTACGGCTTCTACTGGTACCTGTACCTGGACGGCACGATCGAGCTGGAGTGCAAGGCGACCGGTGTCATGTTCACCTCGTCGTACGTGCCGGGCAGCCCGTACGCCGACGAGGTCGCGCCGGGGCTGGGCGGGCCGTACCACCAGCACATGTGGTGCGCACGGCTGGATATGACCGTCGACGGTGTCGCGAACACGGTCAACGAGGTGCAGTTGCAGCGGCTGCCGGTCGGGCCGGACAACCCGCACGGCAACGCGTTCACGAAGCTGGTGACGCCGCTGGAGCGCGAGTCGCAGGGGGCGCGCATGGCCGAGCCGGCCAGCGCCCGCGCGTGGCACGTGGTGAACCCGGCCAAGCACAACCGGCTGGGCCAGCCGGTCGGGTACGCGCTGTACCCGCAGGGCCAGCCGGTGCTGGCCGCGGACCCGTCGGCGTCGATCTCGCAGCGGGCCGCGTTCGCGACGCACCACCTGTGGGTGACGGCGTACGACCCGGCCGAGCGCTACCCGTCGGGTGACCTGCCGAACCAGCACGCCGGCGGGGCGGGGCTGCCCGCGTGGACGGCGCAGGACCGTGACCTGACGGCGGCCGACGTGGTGCTGTGGCACACCTTCGGCCTGACGCACTTCCCGCGTACCGAGGACTGGCCGGTGATGCCGGTGGACCGGGCCGGCTTCACGCTCAAGCCGGTCGGGTTCTTCGACCGCAACCCGACCCTGGACGTGCCCGCGTCGACGGCGTCGCACTGCGCCACGCCCTCGGCCGAGGGCGAGAGCAGCTGCTGCTCCTGAGCCGGGCAGTGAACAGGGGCGGACGCTTCGGCGTCCGCCCCTGTTCGCAACCGTGGCCCCCGTGGGGCGCGGCTATTCGGCCGGGCCGCCCTTGCCGATCCGGTCGTACACGGCGGGCTGTGCCGAGCGCAGCACCAGGCCCCAGGCCGCGCCGAGCACGACGGCGACGCCGACCAGGCCCGGCAGGATGTAGCGCAGCGGCGAGTCCGCCTCGGCGCCCAGCATCGCGTCGGAGTTCACGATCGTCATGACGGTGATCGCGCCGAGGGCGAGGGTGGCCAGCACCGGGGCGATGGTGCGCTGCCACAGCGTCTCGGCGCCGCGGTGCCGGTTGAGGTAGGCCAGCACGGCGACCGACGTGCCGACCATCAGCACCAGCAGGCCGACCGCGGAGACGTAGGACAGCCAGGTGAACAGCTCCAGCACCGGGTCGCGCTCGAGCGCGGCGAACACGGCCACGACGATCACGGCCAGGACCGTCTGCAGCAGCGAGCCGACGAACGGCGCGGAGGTGCGCCGGCCGGTGCGGGCCAGCACGGCGGGCAGCACCTTCTCGCGCCCGGCGGCGAACAGGTACCGGGCGACGGTGTTGTGGAACGACAGCAGCGCCGCGAACACGCTGGTGAGCAGGAGCAGGTTCGCGATGTTGGCGACGGTGTCGCCGAAGTGCGCGGCCATCAGCGAGAACGGCAGGCCCGCGGCGGGGTCCTGGGCCTGGGCGACGACGTTGTCCGGGCCCGCGCCGACGGTCAGCGCCCACGCCGACAGCGCGTACAGGACACCGGTGATGGCGATGGCGATGTACAGGGCCCGGGCCACCGTGCGGCGGGGGTCCTTGGCCTCCTCGGCGTAGTCGCCGGCGCTCTCGAAGCCCGCGAACGCGGCCACGGTGAAGGCGAGCACGCCGCCGATGGCGGGGCCGAACAGGTTGGCCGGGTCGAGGCCGTCGAAGGTGATCGCGCCGCCGGCCGGGTTGGTGAGCGCGCCGAAGTCGAACAGGACGACGGCGGCGACCTCGGCGATGAGCAGCACGGCGAGGACCTTGGCGTTGAGGTCGACGCGCAGCAGGCCCAGGATCGCGACCAGGGCGAGCGCGGCCAGTGCCCATACCCACCAGGCGAGTTCCGGGCCGCCGTTGGCCGCGACGAACCCGCCGAGCGCGGCGCCGAACAGGCCGTAGAGGCCGATCTGGATGGCGTTGTACGCCAGTAGGGCCACGAACGAGGCGCCGACCCCCAGCGCCCCGCCGAGTCCCTGGGAGACGTAGGCGTAGAACACGCCCGCGTTGACGACGTGGCGGCTCATCGCGGCGTAGCCGACGGCGAACAGCGCGAGCGCGGCGGCGACGAGCGGGAACGCGAGTGGCACGCCGACCGAGCCGGTGACGGCGAACGTCGCGACGACGCCGCCGGCGAGCACGGTCATCGGGGCGCTGGCCGAGACGGTGAAGAAGACCAGCGAGCTGGTGCTGAGCCGGCGGCGGGCGAGGCCGAGGTCGGCGGGGGCCAGCATGGGGGGTAAGGGCGACGACGCACCCGAGGGGATCGCGGCTCCCCGTGTCTGTTCAGAGGTGGTCATGGTTCCTCTAGTCCTGTTTCGGGGTGAACGGTCGGTGCATAGTAATGCGTGCAGGTACATGGATCAATACGTGTTACACATTGTTAATGATGTGCGTCACCGTCGATGCGTACGCTGTTGAACGGATCGGCGGACTCCACTAGCCTTTCCAATTTGCACAGACCACGGCATGCACCGCGGCATGCCAGGACACCCCCGCGCGCAGTGAACATATCTAGGACCCCTTCATGTCGACTCTCCCCGTCTCCGACCGGTTCGCCGTGGCCGACGAACTCTTCCTCATCGGCCATCACGAGTACACCGGCAAGAAACACGCGGGGGACGAGCAGTTCGGGCTCGGCCTGGCCGCCGCCGTGCTGATCGAGCTCGGCTGGCAGCGCGCGATCGCCCTGGACGAGGGTGCGGTCGTCGTGCGCACCACACCCACCTTCACCGGCGACCCGGTCCTCGACCACGTGCTGGGCAAGGTCGCCGCGCAGGAGCCCGTCACGCACACGGCCGCGTCCTGGATCGACTACCTGCGCGAGGACCTGTACCTGCTCGTCGCCGAGCGCCTCAAGCGCCAGGCCGTGATCGAGGAGGTGCAGCGCGGCATGCTCAGCCGGCAGAGCCGCCTCGTCGCGGTCAACCCGTTCGTCGCCGCCCGGCCGCGTTCGCTGATGCTCGGTGTGCTGCGCGACCCGCCGGGCCGGCGCACGGCGCCTGCCGACCCGCACTATGCGGTGCTGGCGGGGCTGGTCGCGGCGATCGAGATGTGGGAGGCGATCCCCACGGTCGGGCCGGACGAGGCGGCGTACAACGCGGCGCAGCTGCTCGACCGGATGCACCCCGCCGAGCAGGCCATCATCAAGGGCGTCGCGACGACCAAGGCCGCCCTGGCCCGCCGGGTCCGCCGCTGACGGGGTGGGGTCAGGCCGGCGCGGTCACGTGGCAAGGCGACGCACGCGGGCTCGTCCATCGGGATTGGACCCATTGTCGAACCGTCTCCTAGCTGGCTTTTTAAGTCTCGCCTTAACGTCGTTGCCCCCCGCAGTCCCGTGTCGCCAGGATCTGCGAAGCGGCGGCAGTCGGTGCCGCCATACACGGGGAGGTGCCGTCGTGAGGCGGATTCTTGCTGCGGTGGTGTTGACCGCTGCGGTGATGGGCGGGTCGTTGGCCGTGCAGTCGCCGGCTGCCGCGCTGTCGACATGCACCAGGTGGGCGTCGCTGCCGACCTATCAGAACGGCAATGCGCCGGCGAGGATTCCGTCGACCGGCACGACGAAGGCAAGCACCCAGTGCTCGCTGCAGCGCGGCGTGATGAACAACTCCGGCGTGACCGCGCTCCAGGAGTCGCTGAATCACTGTTACCAGGTCTTTCTCGCCACGAGCTTCCCGGAGTACAAGTTCGACTGGCTGGTCGCCGACGGCGACTTCGGCGACAACACCTTCAACGCGCTGAAGAAGGTCCAGGGCTACATCAGAGCGCACAAGAACTCGGCCGTGCTCGCCGACGGCGGCTACGGTCTGCAGAGCCGGGACAATCTCTTCTGGTGGACCCGAACGGATTACACGACCAACCGCGGTATCTGCGAAGAACTCCAGTAGCCAAGGTCCACGAGGCACCTGTCGGCAGGTGCCTCGCCGGGGCGGCTCTCTCGCTGAGGGGCCGCCCTGATGCGTACGTGACCGCGGATGTCGTGTCTGCGAACCGGGCCGTCCCCGGGCTGCGGGACCTGCCGGAGCGCCCGATGTGCGACACGCGGCGGAATTCGGTCAGAATCTTCGTTCATCGGCTGTACGATATGTCCGGTTGGCCCGGCTACCGCCCCGGGGCCGGGCCTACCTTTCGTGAGCGGGTTCGCCAAGCGGGCTCTCCCGTGCGGAAACGACACTGAGCGAGCGTCCGGCAACCCATGGACCGGTGGCACCGCTTCGAGGACACGCGCAGTGTCCCGCAAGTCAGGCAGGACCGCGTCAGCTACTAGCCCGGATAGGTCTCCGCGTCGAACTTCCTAGTCGCCACGGCAACCACGTACGCGCCTCCGACGCGGCGCCGGCCTCGACGTCGCGTGGAGTGTCGCCGATCCGCAGCCGCGGGGCGCTCGCGCGCGGTGGGACGTGCAGAACACGTATGCCTACCTGGTGACCTTGCAGCTGTGGCCGAAGAACGGCGCGACGACGGAGATCGGGTGGCGCTCGCGTACTCGGTGGAGTTCGCGTCGGAGGGCCGGTTCATGCCAGGTGATCGGCGGTTCCAGAGGTGCGTCTTTGATTTCTGCGTACCGGGTCACATCCATTTTGCATCTTAATGCAACTGTCGGCGCTGCTATTGTCTGGCCATCATGATCTAGATAGATTGCTTTCTACATTGCTATCTGGCAATCGACTGGAACGGGGTGACCATGAGAAAAAGAATCGTCAGTCTCGTAGGCGCGGCATTGCTGGCCGCAGGGGTTCTGGCAATGCCCTCGCCGGCATCGGCCGAGCCGCGCTATCTAATCCTGGAGTGCTATGAGATCCGGGGCACGATCACCACGATTCCCCTGTCTCAGTACTATTCCTGTCCGCAAGGCCTGCTGAAGTTCTTCGACTCGTACACCGGAAGAAACGTCCACACGCGCGGCGGCGACTGTGCGAACTATTATTGGTCGATAGACCACAGCCGGACATACCAGTATGCGCTCGATCACTGTAAGGCACTGCCGATTACCTAGGTCTGGCTCGCGTCGCATGTGTCGGGTGACCGCCGTTTTGCGATGTGAAAGCGCGCTGAGAATTAGTGCCCGTTGAAGAGCCAGGTCAGCGGAGCCGGCCCGCCAGAGGTCTGGAATCCGAATCGATCTCGGTGATTCGCAGGAACACGAGGTAGGGCCTTCGAGTACGGCTGTGGTTGTCGAAGCCATGCCATCCCGAAGGCCCCACCCGTGTCTTTCTACCTGGTCTGCGGCCTTACCTGGTCTGCGGCCAGGCCGCCGCCGTACCCCCGACGCCCGGCGCGGACCACCTGCCCACGACCCGGCCGCGTCGCTATCCCTCCGACGCCGACGATGCCGAATGGCAGCTCGTCGCCGCGTACCTGCCCGCGGGCGGGATCGGCGACCACGGCGGCCGCCCGGTTACCCACCCGCGGCGTGACATCGTCGATGCGATCCGCCACCTCGATCACATCAGTCGCGTGTGACGGGATCACCCGCTGCCGTCGCACCGTCCGCGACTACGAGCGCCACCCCGAACACCACGCCCGCGACGGTCCAGTGGGCCATGGTCATAGTCATGAGTCGGTGCCTGGCCCGCTACCATCGCGCTGGCGCCAGTAACCTGACCAGCCGCGTTCACCTGCCCTCTCGGGGTAAAGATCAGGACCTCGCCGGTCCACCATCCGGGCCGGTCAGAAGGCGCCCAGGTGACATCACACCGGCCTTGGAAGAACTGCTCCGTGGCAACCATCAGAGCGTCTTGCGCCTGGCACTCGTCCGCGTCGGCCGATAGATCCGCGAGGCGCCCATCCATGACCCCCTGGGTCGTGTAGGTCGCGTACCGCCATCCCGCCGGGGTCCGGTAAAGGATCAGCGATGTGGGGCGGCCCCACCTGGATCTCCGCCGTGCCTGCATGGACCGCGATTCTGCCGCATGGTTATTCAACAGGCACTGAGGCGGGCTGGCCGGCACCGATGCCGCCGCGGCGCGGCGCCGCCCGTCCCGCTAGCGCGCGAAGTAGCGGGCGCCTCCGTGGCAGGGTGCGGGGCAGGCCGCTGAACTGCTCTTATGCCACCGGTCTCCAGCCGTCGGATCCACGCGCCGGGCAGGCGTCCGCTGAAGTTCCGGTCCCGCCCCGCCCCGCGTGTCGGCGGTCGGATCAGGGCACCCCTCCCGGGCTCGCGACACCTACGCCCCGCCGCTACTGAAAATCTTCATGGGCGGTAGTAGACATCTGCCCGGGGCGTAGGTAATGTTCCACGTGTTGCGAACGAAGATCTATCGAATGCGGCAGGTGAACTGGCGCATGACGTAGGGAGCAGGACCGCCCGACGGGTTCGGGCCGCGAGGCCAGGTGAGCGAAAGGGGCTTCGGGCCGCGAGTCGGGCGAAGGGCCGGTGCCAAGCCGGTCTCGCAGGACCAGTGGTTGCAAGGCTGCACGACCGGTAATTGATCAAGTTGTTGAAGGTTAGGACGAGAGGAGTAGTGCCATCGGATCCCCGCACGGCGTAGCCGTCGGCGGGCCGCAGACCCCGAACGGAAGGTGGTCCCCGGTCGTATCCACGCGATCCCCGTACACCCGCGAAAGTCGGCGGGCTCGGGAACACGATGAGCCGGTGCACGTGACCGGCGATGGTATGTAACTCGATCTCCCAAGGATCCCGGCGCCCCAGGCGCCGGGATCCTTACCTGCGTTTCTGGGAAAGGTGCCTATGACCTCTACGGATAAGGCTTCGGCCGACAAGTTCGACGACGACGACTACCCCGCGTACACGATGGGCCGGGCCTCCGAGATGCTCGGCGTGACGCAGGCCTTCCTGCGCTCGCTGGAGGGCGACCTGTTCGTCGCGGCCCGCTCCGACGGCGGTCACCGCCGCTATTCGCGCTACCAGCTGCGGCTGGCCGCCCGGGTCCGGGAGATCACCGACCAGGGCACCCCGGTGGAGGCCGCCTGCCGCATCATCATCCTGGAGGACCAGCTCCAGGAGGCCCTCGAACTCAACCAGCGTTACGAGGCCGAACGCCGGACCGCGCAGGGCGACCGCTGACCGGGCCTGGACTGCCGAATCAGGCGTGCTCGGCCGGAGCCGTGCCGACCGGGGTGTGTGTGCGCCGGTCCCACCAGCGGGCGAAGTAGCGGGCGCTCAGTCCGTGGATCAGGATGCTCAGGCTGATCACGACCACGACGACGTCGGCGACCCAGTCCGCGTCCAGGCCCGACAGCTGCTCCAGGGCGATGATGCCCAGCACCATGCTGTCCAGCCCGCGCGGTCCCCAGAAGCCCAGCGCCCACCGCTCCCGCCACGGCACGTGGCTGCCCAGCAGCGACAGCGCCACCGGCAGCATCCGGATCAACGTCAGCGACAGGAACGCGTACACGAACACCCGCCACTCCAGGCCGTCGGTGAACGCGGGCACGATCAGCGACCCGAACACGAACCACACCGCCGCCGACAGCACCAGCGACGTGTCGGACACCGTCTGCAGCGACCTGCGCGGCATGTTCGGCGCGGTCGCGCGGGCCGCCAGCCCCGCCACGAACGCGGCGACGAAGCCGTTGCCGTGCAGCACCTCACCCATCGCGAACGCGGTGATCGCCAGTGCGAGCAGGCCGACGCGTTCGGCCTCCTCGGTGCTCCAGCCGCGCTCGCGGGCCAGGGTGAGCAGCTTCGCCCCGCCGAAGCCGGCGACCAGGCCCACCACGAACGCGATGAGCAGTTCCAGCAGGACGCTCTCCAGGTCCTCGGTGCCGATCGCCCCCGCGAGCAGCAGCAGTACCAGCGGTGCGGCGATGCCGTCGTCCAGGCCGCTGACGACGGTGATGGTGTGCCGCATTCCTGAGGGTAGACGGCGGTCGTGCAGCAGCGGCAGGATCGGCGTGGAGTCGGTGGCGGCCAGCACGGCCGCGCAGATGGCGCAGACCCACCAGCCCGCGCCTGGCAGCAGCGGGACACCTGCGGCGAACCCGAGCAGCACCGTCAACGGGAACGCGATGAACAGCATGCGCATCGGCACGCGGCCGGTCTCGCGCAGCCAGCGCACGCTGATGTCGGTGGCGTCGGTGAACAGGACCAGGGCGAGGGTGATCTCGATCAGGTGCCGGACGATGGGTCCGCTGACCTCGACGTTGACCAGGGGGTGGGTGCCGTTGGTGAGGATGAGGCCGGAGGCGGCCATGGCGATGGGCACGGTCACGCTGTAGCGCTGCGCCGGCCGGGCGAGCACGGCCCAGACGACCAGCACCAGGCCGAGCATCAGGACGGCGAGCACGGGCGACTCCTCACCCTGCCCATTCTGGGGGATTTAGTCCTGTTCGTGGTGGGAAGTCGCCGACCCGACGTCGGCCGTGACCACGCGATGAAACTCGCTGCGCAGCTGCTCGTCGGCCCGAGCGGGCCAGTCGAGGCCGACTACGGCCCGGGGAAGATCATTCGGCGCATGCGGGATCGTCAGTACGCGGGCGGGCCGGCCGAGCCCGGCTTCGGCGGGCGGTTCACCGCATTACCTCGGTGGCCGGGGTGACCGTGTCGGACGGCGTACTCCGCCGCCGGAGGTGTGCGACCGTCGCGAGGAGCCCGTACGCCGCCACACCGCCCAGAAGCATCGGGCCGATCGCGGTGACTCCCGGGTCGGCGTGGTCCCCGGACGGGGCAGGGCCGACGAACGCGGCCGCCAGGATCGTCGCCGCTACGCTGCCCATCGTGAGCAGGCCCGCGACGACCAGCGTCGCAGTCGCTTCCCGCCGCACGACCAGGCACACCAGCGCCGCGATGACCACGCCCACCACCAGGGCCGAGACCAGCATGGCGTCGACGCGCGCACCGTATTCAAAGCCGTCGAGTTCCAGCGCGCCGAGCACCGTCGGCCCGGTCCGCTTCGTGCTCTCGCTCACCAACAGCATGATCCACAGCACGGCCGCGCCGGTTATCGCGCCCGATGTCAGCGCCCGGGCCGATCCGGCGTACCCGCCGAGGATCAGGGCCGTGACCGCGCCGAGCACCACGCCCACGACGGCGGCCTGCGCGATCGAGGACGACGTCTGGTCGACGAGGCTGACGTTCCGTGCCGTGGCGGCCTGCCCCATCAGGAACGGCACGACGGTGCCCGCGCCCGGCGCGGCCGTCGCCACGACGGCCCAACGCGCCCAGGAGCCGAGGTCGCCGAACACCGACCGGGTCAGCAGCGTGGCGACGACGACCGCCGTCGCGCAGATCCACAACGCGATGCGGTAATTGTCCAACCAGTCGTTGTCCGACCCCGCGTCGAACCGTCGGTCGAAGCCGAGAACACCGAACCCGACAGCAGCCAGTGACTGGGCCCAGGCCAGCACCGCGCTGAACGCCGCGGCTGCGACCGGGATGAACCAGACAGGAGTGTCGCGACGCGCGGTCATGTATCGAAGGCTAGTGATGGCGACGGGGGCAGGTCAAACACCTGGCGTGGGTGCCGGGGCCGGATGTTCGCCCACGCGCCCGGCTGCCGGGTTCATGGCCTGTGGTCGGTGTGGGCCGCGCGTAGATTGTGGCCGTGACATCCCCGGACCGCGCCCACCGGGCACGCGCCGCCCAGCTCGCTGAGCTGGCCGGCTGGAAAGGCACCCGGCCTCACCCACCTGACTGGCCGGCGCTCGAGGCTGCTTTCGGCCGGCCCTTCCCGCCGGATTTCAAGAGCTACATCGAGTTCTTTCCACCGGGCTCATTCGGCTTCGTGTATGTGTTCCATCCCTTCGACGCCGAGTTCGCGTCAGCCGGCTATATCCGTGCCTACGTCGCACACCTCATGTGGCGTACTGATCCGGCGAACGATGTCCCGGAGCTTCCCCGGTTCGGCAACAAGGCCGGGGAGCTGTTCGCGTGGGGTTCGGTCAACGGTGAGTTCGAGCTGTGCTGGGAGATCACCGCCGATGATCCGGACACCTGGACCTGCGTGGTGGCCGACATCCCCATGCGCTCGGTCGAGCGCTACCACGGCGGGATGCTTGACCTGCTGCTGGACGTGCTGGGCGGCACCGGCCGGGTGTCGTCGCTGGAGTACCTCCGCCAGATGCTGCCGTTGACCTTTTCTGGTTGACATGCCGCGTTCCGTGGGACTTCGGCTGAGAGAAGCACCAGGGGGCTTCGTCCAGGCCACTACGCGCTGTAGCGTGCGCTGGCATGACCCTGACGCCGGCGCCGGTTCCCACGCGAAGACCTCCTGTGCCTCGCCGCCGGCGTTTCCTGATCGCGGCATCACTGGTTGTCGCACTGTGCGCCGGGTATCTGACGACCACGATCGGCCATCGCCTCGACCACGGCGGTTCCTGGTGGCACGGCACTGACGCGCAAACCCGTACCGAGGAGTCGGGGACGGTGGTGCAGTTCGCCTTCGAGCCCGGAAAGCAGATCACCTTCGGCGCATCCATCCGCAATCCTGGCCTCTGGCCCGTGACGATCACCGGCGTCGCGGTCAATGACGGTCCTGCGGATCAACACGTTTTCAAGATCGCCCATCTGGCGGTGAATCCCGCCGATTCTGCCGGCAACGCAGCGTTCGACCGGACTGCGTCGGCGCCGTTCCGATCAATCACCGTGGCGGCCGGCACTGAACTGCCGCTGTTCGTCACGATCACGATCCCGAACGTGGAGATGGCTTCCGGATCAGGGTTGTTCTTCGACAGCCTTGCGGTCGACTTCGAGGTGCTGGGCCTGCCTCGTCACCAGCGGGTGCCGATGGGCTTCCGCCTCTCCGTGCACGCTGCGAACGGCTACGTCCCGAGCTGACCACCTGCGGGCCACGGGACCTTCAGCGGCACTTGGTTCGGCTTTACAACGAACATTCACGGATGTCACCATGTCGGGCACGTGCCGACCGGCTCGATCCCGGTTGCGATACGCGTGCCGAGGAGTGTTGACGTCTTGTCCCCGACGGCGGATGCCGCGCGCGTGGCCGCCGCCCGCGCAGGTGACCGGCATGCCCTGGAGGCGCTGCTCGGCGACCACCTGCCCCTGGTGTACGCGGTGGTCCGCCGTGCCCTGGGCGCCGACCCCGACGTCGACGACGTCGTGCAGGAGACGATGCTGCGCGCGGTCCGGCATCTGCGCGGGCTGCGCGACGCCGACGGGTTCAAGTCCTGGCTGGTGTCCATCGCGGTCAGCCAGATCCAGGAACGCTCCCGCCGCCTGGCGCGCCAACGCGCCCGCGCCGCCCGGCCGGTCGAGTTCGGCGTCGACGCCGCCGAGCCGCCGGACCCGGACGCCGACGTCGCCGCCCTCGCCGAGGACCGCGTCGACCTGGACCGCGAGCTGCGCCTGATCGCGCAGGCGACCGGCTTTCTGAACCCGGCCGAGCGGCAGACCCTCGCGCTGTGGTCGCAGGAGGTCGCCGGGACGATGACCCGGGCCGAGGTCGCGGCCGGGCTGTCGCTGAGCCCGGCACACACTGCCGTACGGGTCCAGCGCATGCGGGCCCGTCTCGACCTGGCGCTGACGGTGCTGCGCGCGCTGCGGGCCGCGCCGCGCTGCCCTGGCCTGGAGGACACGGCCGCGGGGTGGGACCGCAGCGCCGAGCCGCGCTGGCTCAAGCGCCTCGGTCGGCACGTGGCCGACTGCGAGCAGTGCCTGCTCGCGGGCCGCCGCGGTGTCCCCGCGGTGCGGGTGCTGGCCCTGCCATGGTTGCTGCCGGTGCCCGTGGTGCTGGCCGAGCGGCTCCCGGAGTTCGTCGCGGCCTCGGGTGGCGGCGTGGGTGCGGTGACCGTCGCCGTGGACGCGGTGCGCCGTGCCGTCGGCTACCTCAACCTGAAGGTCGTCGGCACGGCAGGTGTCGGGGTCGCGGCGACCGCCGTGGCGGTGGTGCTGGCCGTCGACATCAGCGCGACCCCACCGGTTCCGCCCGACCAGCCGGGCAGACCGCCGCTGGCCGCGCCCGCGACGAGCGCTGCACCGGCCCTGTCGGCCACGCCGTCACCGACCCCGGTGCCCGCGGGGCCCCGTCCGGTGGTCACCGCCGACGGTGTCACCAGCGCCGACATCTACGTCGCCACCGATGGCGACGACTCCGGTCCGGGCAGCGCCGCGCAGCCGTACGCCACGCTCGCCAAGGCCGTGTCGACGGTCCGCCCCGGGCAGGTCATCGCGTTGCGAGCCGGGACACATCGCCCGACCGCGACCGTGGACATCACCACCAGCGGCACCGCCGAGCGGCGTATCACCGTCAGCAACCTGATCGGGGAACGGCCCGTCGTCGACGGGTCCGCGCTGCCCGGTAGCCAGTGGCTGATCACCCAGTCCGGCGGGTACTGGACCGTGCAGGGCCTGGAGCTGAGGAACGGGCCCAGCCACGCCTACGTCTGCCGGTCCTGCCGCGACAACGTGTTCCGGCGGCTGTGGATGCACGACAACGGCGACACCGCGCTGACCCTGCGCGACGCGGGCACGCAGGGCAACCAGGTCCTCGACAGCGACTTCACCCGCAACCACGACACCGTCGACCGCGGCGGCAGCGCCGACGGCCTGGCCATCAAGAACGGCTCCGGTGCGGGCAATCTGGTACGCGGTTGCCGGTTCGCCGAGAACTCCGGCGACGGCCTGGACCTGAGCGCCTTCACCGACCCGGTCACCGTCGCGAGCAACTGGGCCTACGGCAACGGCCACAACCGGTGGGACATCGCCGCGTTCAACGGCCCCGGCAACGGTCTCAAACTCGGCGGGGGAGTTCCCGCCCCGGCCGTGGCGCACGTGGTGGTCGACAACGCCTCCTGGGACAACGCCGGGTACGGCTTCACCGAGGCGAGCAATCCGGGGCGGCTCACCGTCACCAACAACACCGCCTACCGCAACGGCGCGACCGGATTCGCCTTCCTTCTCTCCTCGGCGCGGCTGCGTAACAACCTGGCCCTGGCCAACGGCCGTGACGTCCAGGTCGGCGGTGGCGTCGACGACGCAGACAACTCCTGGGGCCAGCCGGGCTGGGCGACGACCGTGCTGCGCAGCGGCGACCCGTCGACCGCACGCGCCGAACGCACCGCCGGCCGGCTGCCGTCGACGACGTTCCTGCTCAACCGCAAGGACAAGACCATAGGTGCGTCGATGACCGCCGACGGAGGACCAGTCCCGCCACCGGCGTGATCCGAACTGCTCGGCTCCCCGTGAAGATCGCTGTTTCCGGTCAGAAACTCGGGTGAGACCGCAGATCTCGACCCTGAACAGCGATCTCGGCCCGCGGCGGTCCGGGACCCAGCCGGTCGGGCAGGGCTGTGCCGTGCGCGGCGCGGCGTGGTCGTCCACAGTGCGCGGACTTTGTTGGGCGGCCGGAGAAATAGTTCCCCGATTCCTGTTATCCGGCCTGACGCCGTGCCGTCTTCATATCGAAACAAGGGCCGATCCCGACTCCGGGCGCCGGGGGCCTGACCGTTCGAGATGGAGGGATCGTCGTGACAGGAACATTACGAACAGCGTGGCGATGGCTCGCCCTGGCACTCGCCGTCGCCGCGTCGGGGGTGGTCGTGGCAGCGGCCGCGTCCCCGGCGCAGGCGGCTCCGGCGACCGGAGTGGCGTACCAGCTGGTGGTGACCAAGAGCGGCAAGTGCATCGACGTGCCCGGCGCGTCCACGGCCAACGGGGCGCTGCTGCAGCAGTGGGGCTGCACCGCGAACTCGCCGTGGCAGCAGTTCCGCCTGACCGCGGTGGGCTCGAACTATCAGCTCGTCAACGTCAGCAGCGGCAAGTGCGTGGACGTGCCGGGCTGGTCGACCGTCTCCGGGGTGCAGTTGCAGCAGTACGGGTGCGTGTCGAGCCAGGCCAACCAGCAGTGGCGTCTGGTGGCCAGCGGCACGAACACGTACCAGATCATCAGCGTGCACTCGGGCCTGTGCGTCAGCCTCAAGGACGCGTCCACGGCCAACGGCGCGCAGATCATCCAGGAGACCTGCACCGCCAACAGCAACAAGCAGTGGGCGTTCACCGGCGTGGGCAGCGGCGCGAACGCGACCGTCGCCGCCGACGGCACCGGCCAGTACACCACCGTGCAGGCCGCCGTCGACGCCGTGCCCGCCAACAGCACCACCCGCCAGACCATCACCATCAAGGCCGGCACCTACCGCGAGATCGTCACCATCCCGTCGAACAAGCCCAACATCACCCTGCAGGGCCTCGGCGGGTCGGCGAGCAACACCGTCATCGTCAACAACCACAGCTCCGCCGGCGGGTGGGGCACCTCCGGCAGCGCGACCGTGTTCGTCAACGGCCGCGACTTCCGCGCCACCAACCTGACCATCGCCAACGACTACGGCGAGGGCAGCCAGGCCGTCGCCGCGAACCTCAACGGCGACCGGGCCGTGTTCGACAACGTCCGGTTCCTCGGCAACCAGGACACGCTGCTGCTCAACAACTACCGCGCCTACATCGTGAACTCGTACGTCGAAGGGACCGTCGACTTCATCTTCGGCGGCGGCACCGCCGTGTTCAACGCCAGCACCATCCACGAGAGGCGCACCAGCGGCGGCCCGATCACCGCGGCCCGCACCGATCCGGCCAACGCCTACGGCATCCTCGTCTACCGCTGCACGATCACCGGGACCGCCAACAACGTGACCCAGCTCGGCCGCCCCTGGGGGCCTGCCGCGCAGGTGCTGTTCCGCGAGTCGAACCTGTCCGCGACGATCCGCACCGCCCAGCCGTGGACGGACATGTCCGGTAACACGTGGCAGAACGCGCGGTTCCTCGAATACCGCAACACCGGCTCCGGCGCGGGCGCCAACAGCAACCGCCCGCAGCTGTCCGACTCCGCCGCCCCGAACTACACCCCGCAGAAGTACCTGGCCGGCACCGACGGCTGGAACCCGGTCGGCTGAGCCCGCTCGAAGGAGACGAACCATGACCAACAACAGAACCAGACGGCGGTACGCCCCCGCGGCGCTCGCCGCGACCCTGCTCGCGACCCTCGTCGGCCTGCCGTCCTCGCCCGCCCAGGCCGCACCCGCCACCGGCGTCGCCTACCAACTGGTGGTGACCAAGAGCGGCAAGTGCATCGACGTGCCGGGCGCGTCCACGACCAACGGCGCGCTGCTGCAGCAGTGGGGCTGCACCGCGAACTCGCCGTGGCAGCAGTTCCGCCTGACCGCGGTCGGATCGAACTACCAGCTCGTCAACGTCAGCAGCGGCAAGTGCGTCGACATCCCCGGCTGGTCCACGGCCTCGGGTGTGCAGCTGCAGCAGTACGGGTGCGTGTCGAGCCAGGCGAATCAGCAGTGGCGTCTGGTGGCCAGCGGCACGAACACGTACCAGATCATCAGCGTGCACTCGGGCCTGTGCGTCAGCCTCAAGGACGCGTCCACGGCCAACGGCGCGCAGATCATCCAGGAGACCTGCACCGCCAACAGCAACAAGCAGTGGGCGTTCACCGGCGTCGGCGGCCGCACCTGGTCGAACGCGCCGGACGGGTTCGCCTCGACCGGCGGCGGCACCACCGGCGGCGCGGCCGGTGCGACGGTCACCGTCAGCACCTTCGCCGACCTGCAGCGCTACGTCACCGCCACCGAGCCGTACGTCATCCGGGTCAGCGGCGCGATCACCGTCACGCCCAAGGGCACCGAGCTGCGGGTCGCCTCCAACAAGACGATCGTCGGCATCGGGACCGGCGGCCACATCGTCGGCGGCGGGTTCTTCCTCGGCACCGGTGTCCGCAACGTCATCATCCGCAACCTCACCATCCGTGACACGCAGATGGCCGACGACGACCCCGACGACAAGGTCTACGACTACGACGGCATCCAGATGGACACCGCCGACCACGTGTGGATCGACCACAACACCATCACGCGGATGAACGACGGCCTGATCGACAGCCGCAAGGACAGCAGCTACCTGACGATCTCCTGGAACGTGCTGTCGAGCAACAACAAGGCGTTCGGCATCGGCTGGACCGACAACGTCACGGCCCGCATGACGATCCACCACAACTGGATCAAGGACACGAACCAGCGCAACCCCAGCACCGACAACGTGGCCTACGCCCACCTGTACAACAACTACCTGCAGAACGTCGCCTCGTACGGCAACTACGCCCGCGGCGCGACGAAGATGGTCCTGGAGAACAGCTACTTCGAGAACGTGAAGGACCCGTTCTACCCGGACTCGACGGCGCAGCTGCGCCAGAGCGGCAGCATCCTCGTCAACTGCACCGGCACCCAGCAGACCCTCGGGTCGGCGTTCACGCCGAGCAGCTTCTACTCCTACACCCTCGACGCGGCCGCCGACGTGCCGAACCTGCTCCGCACGTACGCGGGGCCGCAGGCCAACATCGGCTGAGCCGGTCCCGGGCCGGTCGGCGCTTTTCCGGGCAGCGCCGACCGGCCCACCCCGCGGGGTGGTTCAGCTCGTCAGGCGCCATACGCCCAGGGTGCCCGGCTCGCGGGGACAAACGGTCGCGCGCGCTGAGAAGGCACACCCTTCCGCCCGCACGGGAAGCTGCGACAGGTCCAGGCCGCCGGGCGTGAACCACGCGACCTGCACCGGGTTGTGGCCAGCGCCGCGGACCAGCACCGTCGCCGACGCCGCGGAGTCCGTGTACAGATCCCATCCCCTGAGGTCGAGCAGCGGGCGCGCGGTCGCCGCGTCCAGCAGCGCCTTCGCCGGATACCCGGCCGGGAGCGGATCCGCGTCTGCCACCAGCAGCCCGAGGGAGGTCGGTATGACGACGCTCCCTCCGGGAAGGCGACGGCGCACGACCCCGGTGGCCTTGTCGACGAGCTCGACCGGATTCTCTGCAGGCCCCGAGTCGGCCGGCTGCGACGAAACGCACCAGTACCCGCCGCAGTCGACGCGGCGCACATACGGTGCCGTGAGCGGGATGGGGGCCAGATCAGCGGTGGCGTACCGGGCCGTCGTCTTCACGCCGCCCAGCGCGGTCTCGAGCACGAACTCGTCACCGATGATGCTCAGGTCGACCGGCACAGCCGTGCCCAGGTCCAGCCGGTGGCTGCGCAGCACCCGCCCGTCGCGCAGGTCACGTTCGATCAGCTCGCCGGTGCTCTGCAGCGTCCAGATCCGCACCTGGTCCTGGTCGCGGGCGAGGGCCTGGTAGTCGATCGCGGCCAGCACCTGCTGCGCGCTCCAGCGCGGCTGCCCGGTGCGCACGTCCCGGACGCTGACCTGCGTGGAGAAGCGGTCGGTGTCATCAGGCGACCAGATCCCGACCGCCACATCGGCGAGCGGGTACATGGCCCGATCGCCCTGCCACCGGATCACCCCGGTGTCGGCGTCGACGGCGTAGGTGGTCACGCGGCCGGTGATCTTGTCTGTCATCGCTGTCAGCATCAGACCGGGGACGGTGCTCCCCGCCGTCATGGGGCTGTCGGCTGTTCCCGGCAGTGCGATGTTCCAGCGTTGCGTGCCGTCGATCAGGCTGTATCCGGAGAGCCGGTCGGCGTCGCGCACCAGCAGCGTCTCGTTGACGATCTGGTAGTCGCCCTGCCCGGTGATGGTGATGGTGGCCAGTTCCTCCAGCCGGCGTGCCGGTGCCGCCCCGCCCAGCGCGAGCAGCAGCACCAGGGCGGCCACGGCCGCCAGGGGGCGTACCAGGGCGCGTATGTTCGGGCGGTCGGGTGGGGGATGGTGTTCGCGCCAGCCGACGCCGAGGTCGATCACCGCGGTCGTGCCGGTCGTCGGCTCGCCGTTCACCGTTTGCAGCTCCCTGGTCGCCGGTCCGCCTGGCACGAGGCGGCGTCGCGTGGTGGAACGCGGCGGGACGCGACGGCGGTTGTCAATGTCGCACGCCCAGCGGTGGAAGGGCCGTGTCAGCAGCCGACCGCGGCCGGGCAACCCACCACTACGAGACCTCGCGCCCAACAGGTACGGCGGCCACGGTCTCGCGGCAGCGGTCAGCGTGCCGGCCCGGGATGCGATTCAATCCCCGTATGGGAACGGCCAAGGCGCGCAGGATCGCCGCTCGCGCACACTGCGGGCAACTGCTGGCGGCCGGCGTGCTGTTCACCGACCACCTGCGGGAGATCGCGCAGCTGGTGGGCGAGCACTCCGGTGACGAGATCGCGGTCCAGGCAGCCTGGCTGCACGCGGTCCCCGCGACCGGCTGCACGGACACGGAACTGCTCACGCGGGGCGTGGCGCCCGCCGTGGTCCGGCTGGTGGCATTGCTGCAGGAAGACTTCGACGAACGCGCGTACACCCGCCGCCTGCTCGCCGACCCCAGGGCCGCGCTCGTACGCCACGCGGTGCTCTCCGCCCGGCTGCCCCACCTGGCCAACCCCTACGCCCGCGAGCGCTGGCGCGCCCAGCACCGCGCACTCGCCGACCGCCTCGGACGTGCGGCACCCCCGACGCCGGCGAACCTGAGCACGACGCCACCGCCGGCCGGCGGGCACTGGGGCCCGTTCGCCCGCTGGGCGAAGGCCGAACCGGATCTCGCGCAACTGCCGCCGCTGCTCGACGCCTACCACGACACCCGCGCCGACCCGGAACGCAGGCACTGCTGCCACAACACCGTCAAGGCGGCCATCCACACCGTGGTCACGAAACGCGCCGACGCCACCGACGAACACGTCGTCGCCCTCGCCGACCGGTGGTGGAACTCCGACGACAGCTGGGAGCAGGACGTGGCCGTGCGGGCGCGCGCCGCCGCACGCGACCCGGCACACCGGCCGGCGCTGCTCGCCCGTGCGCTCGACGGCGCGCCGTGGCCCGCCGCATCGGCGATCCGGGCGCTGACCGGCCCCGGCGACGCCGCCGAGATCGCCGTACTGCGCGAGATCGTCGAACGGCGGGAACGGATCTGGCGCTGGACGCGCCGGACCGCGGTGGCGCGGCTGCTCGCCATCGACCACGACGACGCGCGGGCCGTGCTCGACGACCGGCCTCTGGACCCGGTCGATCCGCCTTGGCACGACGACCGCAGCTGGCTGCACCGCTACCGTGCGGCCGTCATCCCGCAGTTGATCGGCCTGGTCGACGAGCCGGGCTGGTGGTTCGAGGCGCCGTGGGCGCTCGGCGAGCTGCGCGCGGTCGAGGCGGTCCCGGCCCTGTGCAGGTATGTGCTGGCGCACTCCGCCGCCCACCCGCGGTCCTGCGCGGTCCAGCCGCATGTCGATGCCCTTGGTCGTATCGGCAGCGCCGAGGCGGTGCCCGCGCTGCTCACGCTGATCTCCCACAACAGCCCTGAGGTCCGTGACCTTGCCTTGCGTGCGCTGGACCGGATCGGTGACCCGCGGGTCGTCGACGCCGCCGTCGCGGCCTGCGACGACCTGCACCCCGACGTCCGGGACCGGGCGGCGCGGGTCCTGGCCCGGCACGGCGACGTACGGGCGGTGCCGGCGCTGATCCGGCTCTGCGACACCGTCCACGCCCCGGCCGCCGCCGAAGCGCTGGCCAGGATCGGCGATCCGCTCGCCGGTGACACCCTGTGGCGGTTGTTCCGCTCGGCCCCCGACCGGCGTACCCGCCACGCGGCCGGACGCGGCCTGGCCCGGATCGGCCAGCGGGGACATTGCGGCTACACGCCTGACCTGCGGACGCAGCGCGCCTACCTGTGGCTGCTCGGTCACCAGCCCGGATGGCGGCCGCACCATCAGCTCACCGAGGCGCTGGCCCACGGGGATGCCCTCATGCGGGCGGCGGCGATCGCCGCGCTGGCCAGGTTGGGTGAACGGGGCGAGGCCGCGCTGATCGCGCCGTTGCTGGACGACCCCGCGCACGGGGTACGCGCCGCGGCGGCGACGGCGCTGGGCAGGTTCGGCGGGGTCGGGACGCGGGAACGGCTCGACGCGCACCGGTCCGACCCGCACGGCGCCGTGCGCTCCGCCGTCTTGGCGGCCTTGCGGCGTCTGGCCGACGGCGGCGGCGACGCCATCGAGCCGTGATCGTCGCGGCCGCATGCCTCGGCCCGATCGGCCTGTTCGCCTGGATCTCCGACCTGCAGACGGACTGGTTCGAAGAGCAGTCCGGCGACATGCCGTTCATGGTCAAGTCGGCCGTGTCGGCGCTGCTGCCCGGCTGAAGACGGCGGGCCGCGGCAGAGGTGCTCGTACTGCGCCGCAGCCGTCGGCCGGTGGTCGCGACACCGAGACCGGCTCGGATTCCCGCACCTTCAACGCGGGTCGTAGCGGCAGGTGTTGCCGGTGCGCACGGTCCGGTCCAGGTGCGCGGCCAGTTCGGGCAGCGCCTCCCGGATTCGGGTGATCGCGTCGCGGATGCGGGCGGTGACCGCTTTGCGGGCCCGCTCGGCCGCCGACGCGCCCAGGGGCCTGCTGTGGCCGTCCGGGCGGGTGGCCTGGCGCAGTTGCGTCAGCAGTTGCTCGCGCTCGTCGGCTGCGGCGTGCCGGCGGCCGAGGTCGAGGTCGTCGTCGGCGTCGGCCAGTTCCTGGTCGAGTGCTGCCAGCCGTCGCCGGTAGGCGGCCAGTGCGGTGCGGTCCAGCGCCGGATCGGCGCGGTCGGCGCCGGCTGTGGCGGCCCCGGCCAGGGTGAGCGCGGGGTGGTCGACGCCCGGCGCGGCGAGCAGTGCGGCGAGGTCGTGCAGGCCTTTGCAGTCGCGCAGGAACGCGGTCTGTCCGTGGTATCCGGCTTGCCACATGTCGCCGACCCGGTGCAGCGCCACCTCGCCGTCATGGCGCCGCGCCGGCGGGAGCCGCTTGCCGGGCCGGGTGTCCAGCGCGGCGATCGCCGCGTGTGACTCGGCCTGCCAGCCCCGGGCGCCCAGCCGTCGGTGGAGTTCGGCGGCGCGGCCCAGCCACTGCCGGGCGGGCGCGTGCTCGCCGAGGGCCGCGTGCAGGGACCCGATCCGGTGGGCGTGCGCGCCCATGAAGGCGACCAGTGCCGCGTTCACGGCGCAGGTCTGCGACAGGGGCAGCAGGTCACCGAGTAGCTGCCGGCACAGTGGGCGGTCGTCGAGCGCGACGGCGGCGGTGGCGAGTTCGCCGACGAACACCGACCAGAGGTAGGACCGGTCGGTGCGCCAGTCCGGCAGGGCGAGTACGGTGTCGAGTTCGCGTCTGGCGAGGTCGTGGTCGCCGGCGCGGGCGTAGAAGCCGGCGGCTACGGCGTGGGCGTGGGCGGGTGCGCCGATCCACCAGGAGACTGCTTCGGCGGCGGTGTCGCGTAGTTGCGCCGCGTCGCCGCGGGCTCGGACGATCTCGAGGCGTTGCGACATGCGGACGTTGCCGGTGTCGGCGTCGCCGACGGCCTCGCCGAGTGCGGCTGCGTGGGCGCTGAGCTGTTCCCCGGCGCTCAGGTCGCCGTCGAGCAGTGCGAGCGCTGCGCGGCGGATGTGCAGGTTGTAGTCGTGGCGGGGTTGGCGCAGCTGCCGGGCGGCGTGGTCGTAGGCGTGCAGGGTGGCCCGGAAGGCGGGGTCGGCGGTCTCCAGTTGCGCGGTCGCGGTGAGCAACAGGGCCTGGGCCTGGCTTTCGGGGTCGTGGGCTTGGCGGGACAGTTCGCCGATCTCGGTCGCGATCTGGGCGCGGCGGGTGGCGGTGCCTGGTGTCCACAGGACGTCGTGTTGGGCGAGCAGGCAGCCGGCGAGGGTGGCGGGGTCGGCCAGTCGGCGGGCGACGGTGATGGCGTGTTCGGCCAGTGGGGCTGCGCGGTGCCGGTCGGCGGGGATGGAGTGTTGCAGTTGGCGGGCCAGGGCGGCGGTGACCTGCGCTTCGGTGGCGGTGGCGGTGCCGTCGAGGGCGTGGCGGGCCTGTTCGAGTCGGCTGACCAGGTCGGTGCGTGGCATGGCGAACCGGGCGCCTATCCGGTCGATGCCCAGTGCCACCGCCCCGATCAGTTCTGGTTCGCGGGTGTGTCGGGCCCGCTGCCATGCGGTGTCGAGCAGGTCGCGTGCCGGTGTGGGGTCGCCGGCGCGGAGGCGGTGGTCGGCTTCGGTGGTGAGCAGGTCGACGTGGTCGGTGTCGCTGAGGGCGGCGCCGGTGGCCGCTGCGGCGGCGCGTACGCGGGCGAGGTGGGCGGCGGCGTCGGTGAACGCGTACCGGTCGGCGTCGGCCTGTGCTGCCCGGCGGGCCCAGAGCAGGGCTGCGTCGATGGTGTGCGGTAGGGCGGCGGTGCAGTGGTGGGCGATCTCGGCGGCGAACACCGTCGCGCCGCGCTCGTGTCGGCGCTGCAACGCTCCCGCGAGCCGGCCGTGCAGGTCCAGGCGTTGTGCGGTGGACAGTCCCGAGTAGATCGATTCGCGGTAGAGGTCGTGAGTGAAGCGTGTCCCGTCGGCGGTGCCGGTCAGGATACCGGCAGCGGTGGCCTGTTCGGTCAGTTCCGCGACGCGGGCGGGTGGTTGTCCGGTGACCTCGGCCAGTACGTCGGGCAGCAGGGTGCCGGTGCCGACTGCGGCGGCTTCGACCAGGCGGGCGCAGTCGGCGGACAGCCGCGAGGTGCGCCGTGCGATGACCTCGCGCACCGCGGCGGGCACGACGCCGACCGGTGGGCCGTCGGACAGCAGGCGGCTGAGTTCGCCGGCGAAGAACGGGTGTCCGCCGCTGCGTTCGTGCACCACCGGAGCCCATCGGCCGGCTGCGGTGGGGCCTGCGACGGCGTGGACCAGGTCGCTGACCTCCTGCGGGGACAGGCCTCGCAGCGGTATGCGTTCGGCGGGCAGTGCCAGGTCGGCCATGGTGGTGGCGGCCGGGCGGGCGAGTTCGTCGGGGCGGTAGGCGGCCAGCAGTAGCAGCGCGCCCGGGTAGGTCATGCCGGTGAGGAACCGCAGCAGTTCCAGGCTGGCGTCGTCGGTCCATTGGAGGTCGTCGAGGACGACGACCACGGGTCCCGGGCGGACGGCTGCGGCCAGCGTGCGGGCGACCGTGTCGAAGACGCGCAGCCGGCCGGCGGCCGCGTCGCCGCCCGGCGGTGGCGTGTCGAGCAGGCCTGTCGCGGCCACGGT
The DNA here is from genome assembly GCF_009720385.1 of Catellatospora vulcania. Classification (GTDB taxonomy): domain Bacteria; phylum Actinomycetota; class Actinomycetes; order Mycobacteriales; family Micromonosporaceae; genus Catellatospora; species Catellatospora vulcania. Next base: position 1,228,403 of record NZ_WARX01000001.1, read on the forward strand.
AGGCGCCGGCTGCGGATCGGGGTCGTCCAGGCAGCGCAGCACCTGGGTCCACGGCCAGTAGGCGGGCGCCTGCTCGCCGTTCCAGCAGGTGCCCCATGCCGTGCGGGCGCCTGCGGTGGCGGCGTCGGCGGTGAACCTGGTCAGCAGCGCCGTCTTGCCGATCCCGGCCTCGCCGCTGACGAGTACCAGTGCGGGGCGGCGCCAGCCGGTGCCACCGGTCGCGGCGAGCGCGGCCGAAAGCTGCGACAGCGCGTCCTGGCGGCCGACGAAGAGGGGCATCCGGGCATTGTCGCGCAGCGTGGGCGTCTGGCCGGGAAGTGCCAGGCGTTTTCTGGCGTGTGCGGGTGCCTTTCTGGCGCGTATCCGGGTGACAGGACACGACCGGCCGATGATCTTCGGAGGGCAGTTGCCGTGACGACCACGTTCGACCCGCAGCTTTACAAGTCCACCACCCGCCGGCAGTGGCAGGACGCGGCCGAGGCCTGGCACCGGTGGGGCCCGCTCATCGAGGACTGGCTGGGCGCCGCCACGCGGCGGATGCTCGACGCGGCGGGGATCACCGACGGCAGTCGGGTCCTCGACGTGGCCGCCGGCGCCGGCGGGCAGACGCTGGCCGCCGCACACCGTGCCGGAGCAGCCGGGCATGTGCTTGCCACCGACATCTCGCCGGCGATCCTGGCGTACGCCGAGCGGGCTGCTCGCGATGCCGGGCTGTCCAACGTGGCAATCCGTGAGCTCGACGGGGAGCGCATCGACGTCGCCGAGGCGTCGTTCGACGCGGTCATCTCGCGGGTCGGGTTGATCTACTTCCCGGATCAGCAGGCGGCGCTGGCGGGGATGCGTACCGCGCTGCGGCCTGGTGGGCGGGTCTCCGCTGTCGTCTACTCCACCGCGGACCGCAACGGCTTCTTCTCCGTGCCCGTGGGGATCATCCGGCGCCGGGCTGCGCTGCCGCCGCCGCTGCCGGGCCAGCCGGGGCCGTTCAGCCTGGGTGCGCCTGGGGTGGCGGAGGAGGCGTTCGCCCGCGCCGGGTTCCACGACATCACCGTCGACACGGTCGTCTCACCGGTGCGGTTGCCGTCGGCGGCCGACTGCGTCCGGTTCGAGCGGGAGTCGTTCGGCGCCCTGCACCAGATGCTGGCCGGGCTGCCGGAGCCGGAGCGGGACGCGGCCTGGGCGGAGATCACCGCGGAGCTGGCGGCCTTCGAGGGCCCGGACGGTTTTGTCGGGCCGTGCGAGATGCTCGTGGTGTCAGCGACCCGCTGAGGCCGCACCCCGCCCTGGGTGTGCGACCGGCGCGCCATCGGGTTCTGGGACGGCCCCGCGGCGGGCACGGCGTGCCGTCAGCCAGGCCGCACGGCCGGGTCGGGGACGGTGCGGATGAAGAGCGGCGGGCGCCGCCAGTGCCTGCACGGCACGGCGGCACCGCAGGGTGCGCTGACACGGGGCCGGGTTGTGGCGCCTGCCGCGATCCGGCCCCGTGCGTCGTCCTGGTGGCGGGCATTCGCTCGGCGGCTGCAGCTGGTCGAGTCGGGGGCTCGTCCAGGTTCCCCAACTCCTGGTAACGTGGATTCGATACCGACGTCGGTGAATACCGCATGGTGAAATTGGGTCTTCCCAACTGAGTGGTCAGTCAGTCAAACTCTTGGGCGTGACGCATGACGTGATCATCATCGGTGGTGGGCACAACGGGCTCGTCGCCGCGGCGTACCTCGCGCGGGCCGGGCGGCGGGTGGTGGTGCTGGAGCGCCGGCACACCGTCGGCGGCGCCGCCGTGTCCGAACGCCCCTTCGGCCCGGACTTCCTGGTCACCTCCCTGTCGTACGTGGTGAGCCTGCTCCCGCCCGACATGGTCGCCGACCTGCGCCTGGCCGAGCACGGCTACCACGTCTACGAGCAGGGCCCCTACTTCGCGCCCCGCCGCGACGGCCGCCACCTGCACCTGGCCGGCGACCCGCAGCGCCGCCACGAGGAGATCAGTAAGTTCTCGAAGGCCGACGCGGACGCCTACGAGCGCTGGGAGGCGTGGCTGGGCGGGCTCGGCGCGAAGGTCGGCCCGCTGCTGGACGCGATCCCGCCGAAACTCGGCTCCAAGCGCCCCGGTGACCTGCTCGGGCAGGCGGCGCTGCTCAAGACGCTGCGCAAGGTCGACGTGCGGGCCGCGTTCGACCTGACGCGGCTGTTCACCGCCAGCGTCGCCGACCTGGTCGAGGACCGGTTCGAATCCGACGCGATGCGGGGCCTGCTGTCGGTGTCGGGCGTCATCGGCACCTGGGGCGGGCCGCGCAGCGCCGGCACGGCGTTCGTCACCCTGCACCATCACCTGGACCAGACCGGCGGCCAGTCCGCGGCGTGGGGGTTCCCGCGCGGCGGCATGGGCGGGGTCACCGCGGCGATGGCCGCGTCGGCGCGCTCGTTCGGCGCGGACATCCGCACCGAGGCGGCCGTGGCCCGCATCGACACGACCGGCGGCCGGGTGACCGGAGTGACCCTGGAGTCGGGCGAGCAGCTCACCGCCCCGACGGTCATCACGACGGCGCACCCGAAGATCTCGTTCCTGCGGCTGATGGACCGCGCGGACCTGCCCGGCGACTTCGTCGCCGACATCGAGTCGTGGCAGACCCGCTCCGGCACCGTGAAGGTCAACTTCGCGGTGGACCGGCTGCCGACGTTCACCAGCCACCCCGAATTCGACCCGGCGGTGTACGGCGGCACGATCGTGCTGTCGGAGTCCCTGGACGACGTGGAGACCGCGTTCCAGGAGGCCGCCGCGGGCAAGGCCGCGACGCTGCCGTTCGCCGACGTGTGCATCCCGTCCGTGTTCGACCCGTCCCTGGCCCCGGAGGGCAAGCACGTGGTCAGCATGTTCACCCAGTGGGTGCCGCACACCTGGGCCGCCCAGCCGCACACCGCCGAACTCGACGCCTACGCCGACCGCCTCGTCGCGCGCATGGAGGCGGTCGCACCCGGGTTCACCGACTCGGTCATCGGCCGCCAGATCATCGGCCCGCACGAGATGGAACACGAGTACGGCCTGGTCGGCGGCAACATCTTCCACGGCGAGCTGACGCCGGGGCAGATGTTCCACTGCCGGCCCGCGGCCGGCTACGCGGACCTGCGTACCCCGATCAAAGGTCTGTATCAAGCGGGCTCCGCCACACACGGGGGTGGCGGAGTCACCGGCATTCCGGGCCGCAACGTGGTCCGGCAGGTGCTGCACGACACCGGCCGCCGGGGCCGGCGATGACCGCCGCACCGCTGCCCGGCGACGGTCTCGACGCGGCGCTGCGGCCGTTCGGGAGTTCGCGGATGCTGCCCGTGCAGGCCTACACCGATCCGGCGGTCCTGGCGTGGGAGCGGCGGCACCTGTTCGCCGGGTCGTGGACGTGCCTGGGACGGCGGGCGCAGCTGGTCGAGCACGGCAACCAGCACGCGGTGACCGTCGGTGACGTCGCCGTCGTGGTCACGATCACCGACCAGGGGGTACGGGCGTTTGCGAACGTGTGCCGCCACCGCGGCCACGAGCTGCTGCCCGACGGGGGCCACTGTGAGCGGCGGGCGATCGTGTGCCCGTACCACGGCTGGTCCTACGACCTGCACGGCGCTCTGAAGACCGCGCCGCGCATGGACGACGACTTCCCGGCCAGACAGTTCGGGCTCGTCGAGTTGCCGGCGGTGGACTGGCACGGGTGGGTGTTCGTCAACGCCACCGGTACCGCGATGCCGTTCGACGAGCACCTGGGCGGCCTCGACCGGCTCGTCGCGCCGTACGCGCCGGAGAAGCTGACCGTCAAGGCCGTGCACCGCTACGAGGTCGCCGCGAACTGGAAGGTCATCGCCGAGAACTACCACGAGTGCTACCACTGCCCGCTGATCCACCCTGAGCTGTGCGCGGTCACCCCGCCGAACTCCGGCGACAACTGGCACGAACCCGGCCACTGGCTCGGCGGGTCCATGGAACTGCGCGAACACGCCGAGACGATGTCCCTGGACGGGCGTTCGCGCGGGGTGATGCTCGACGGCACCGACCGGCGCACGGTCCGCTACCTCGGGCTGTTCCCGAACGTGCTGCTGTCGCTGCACCCCGACTACGTCATGGCGCACCGGATGACACCCCTCGCCCCGGACCGGACCGCGGTCGAGTGCCTGTGGCTGTTCGACGAAGCGGTCACCGACCCGTCGTACGCGGTCGAGTTCTGGGACGTCACCAACCGGCAGGACTGGGCGGCATGCGAATCGGTGCAGCGCGGCCTGGCCTCGCCGCACTACACACCGGGGCCGCTGGCTCCCAACGAGACCGCGATCTACGACTGGGTGACGCTGTTGGCCCGCGCCTACCGCGACCCGGTAGCAGTGTTGGGCCGGCCTTCGACGTCGTGAACGTTCTAGGACCGCCCTACCGGGCTCCGCGATCGTTGGAGCGTTTCGTCGGGCGGGACTTGTAACCTGCTGCCCGTGACGACGCGGACGGCGGACAGACCTACGGTGGGGCAGGTGGCGGCGATGCCGCTGCCGGGCGGCCGGTACGTCGCCTGCCAGGTGCTCGGCCGGGACGCGCAGGGCACCCTGACGGTCGGCGCGCTGGACTGGATGTCGGCGCAGCCGCCGCGTCTCGACGAGCTGGAGTCCGCGCGACCGCTCATGCTCGACCACCACGCTCATTCCGGCGAGCCTGCGGTGATCAAGGTCAGCGCGTATCACGCGGTCCCCGCGGACCTGCACTGGCTCGGACGGATGACGCCGACGGCCGGTATGCCGACCGAGTCACAGTCGTGGTCCGGGTGGGAATACCTGCCATACCAGGTGGACGCCCAGCGGACCTGGGACGCCCTACCGGAGAGCCTGCGCGCGGCATACCGGGCGGCAGCGACCCAAAGCCCGGTGGACATCGACCTCGGGGCAGGACCGATGTCGATGTCGGCGAGGTCGAGCCAGCTCGACCTCCGGGCCGCGGCGCACGGCCTGCCGCCCTCCGGCCCCGTCGACTGGTCCTTCCTCGGCCGGTTGCCGCGGCTGACAACGCTGTACTGGGCCGGCGACGACCGCGGCCTGAGCACGGCCCTGACCACACACCCGCTGATCCGGACGCTGTACTGGCACGACGCGCCGCACCTCGTCGACCTGTCCGGCACCGCGGTCACCGACCTGTGGCTGACCGGCGACGCGTTACGGATGCTTCGGCTACCCGGCCAAGCGAGGTCGCTGGAGCTGACCGAGCCGTCCGACGACCTGTCCGTCGCCGCCGACGCAGACGGCCGTGGTCTGCGGCTGTCGCTGCGCACCACACGTGAACGGATCATGGTTCCCGCCGGGCTCGCCCGCGCCCGCCAGGTCCAACTTGGCGCCGCAGGCTCCTGCACGCTGTCTTCCCTGGCCGGGCTGTCGGCACTCGCCGAGCTCCAGGTGCGGCTGGACGGCCCGCCCGGCGCACTGACCGACGCGGCGGCGCTGGCCGCCCACCGGCAGCTGCACGCGCTGCGCCTGCGCGATGCGTACGCGCTCGACGCCGACACCCTGCCCGAGCTTCCCTCCCTGCGCCTGCTGGAGCTGGACGGCGTACGCCGCAGCGTCGTTGCGCCGCTGCGGGCGCGCTACCGCGGCACCGGCGTGAAGGTGGTGATCCGCGGCGCGAAGTCCGACACCTGGCTCGCGGCCAACTTCACCAACCCGTTCCGGGACTGGGCCGACGACTCGGCCCGGTTCGGCGCGGCTGCGTGCAAGGCCTACGCCGCCGCCCGCACAGCCGTCGACGCCATCCCCGCCGACGCGCCGGACCGGGTGGCCCTGGCCGAGCGGCCGCTGCGGGACCTGGTCGCAGCACTGAACCGGATCGACACGACGCACGGCATGATCGATACGATCCGGCGCGAGGAGGCAGGCGACGCGTTCGCCGACCTCGCACGTCTGGCGGGAGTCCCGCCGCAGCTGGCCGAAGACTGGTTCGACACCGACCGCGACTTCTGAGCAGGCTTGCGCGGCAGGTGTGCTGGGGCACTGAGCCGGGTAGGCGGTCGGCACAGCAACGGCCGAGTGCGGGAGGCGCGAACATGACCAGCGCGGGTGTACGTCCCGTCGCGGCACTGTGGCTCGGTGGGGCGGTGCTGGCCGCACTGTCCGGCTGCGACCCGCAGCCAGATCCTGTTGCCACGCCTACTCCGACGCCTGCGAGCTCGGCGGCGACCACCAGCCCTTCGGCCAGCGGTCCGGCCTCGCCGCCGCCGGTCGACGGGATCCCGAAGCTGGACCAGGCGTTCATGCTCCAGGCAGTCGACCGGGTCGAGGATCCGGTGCTGACCGTCACCGCGAGCGGCCGGATCGGCACGTACCCGGGCGGGGCTGACACCGGCGAGCGGGAGCAGTTCGTGCTGTCCCCGCTGTCGCCGGGCGCGAAAGCGTACCTGCTGAAGACCGCCAAGCTGCGGACCGGCGGGGAGCCGCTGTGCGTCGGTGTCGACGGGGGAGTGCTGCACACGGTGGCGTGCGATGCCGCCGACCGGGGACAGGCGGTGACCCTGGTCGCGTCGACGGGCATGGACGGGCCGCGGGGCGCCGACTTCGACCTGATCGTCGGGGGTCGCAACGTCGAGGTCTCCGCGGACGGCAAGGTGTCGCTGCGCGAGCGGATCGGCCCGGCGCAGACCGCGTTCCGGTTCGTGGCGGCCGGCCCGGTCGGCCAGTTCCCGTAGGACGGCGGGCGGGACCGGGCTGTGTGCCATCCCGCCGTGACCACCACCCCTACCTCTCGCGGCGGTGACCAGCGTGCCGTGCTGAGCCTCGCGACCATCATCCTGGTCACCGGTCTGCGGGCCGGGAGGACGCAGCCGGGCTGATGTATCCGCTTCCGGCTCGGCCGAGCGCCGTGCATTCGAGCGATGCGCGCACAGCCAGGCCGAGGCAGGAGGCCGAGCCGTTTGATTCGGGCGTCGTGGCTTTCGACCTGTCGGCTTCTCACGGTGCGCCGACTCCGGTGGACGACCGTATCGTCGGGTCATGGCGAAACTCGATGTGGTGATACGCGGCCTGCTGCATGACATCGGCGTGACCTTGCATCCACGGGGCTTTCACAGCTCCGGTGCGGTGTGGCGGCTCATCACGCCCGAGGGTGTCGCCGTCATTCACAAAGAGCCGTCGAAGTCGTCACGGTCTACCGCGAAAATGTTCTACATCGATACCGCGGTGGCTCCGAAGCACTGGTGGGAGTGGATGGCCTGGCGGGCCGGGCAGACCCAGCCGATGAACAAAGCGAGCGAGATCTACGGCATCGGCCTCATGGAACGCCGGGTGCCGTGCCCCCACCCCGTCGACCGTGACCGCGAGCGCTGGCAGGTGACAGCCGACACCGATGTGGATCGGCTGCGGGCCGACCTCCTCACGGGCGTGGCACGGGCTGCGGACCGGCTGGTCGAACTGCTGCAGCCGGGCCGCTACCTGGCCGAGCTGAGCGCATTGCCCAACAAGCAGATCGGCCACTGGCCACCCCTGGTCATCTTGCTCTCCGGGCGAGGACCGTCACCGGAACTGGATGCTGCCTGTGCCGGATTACGCGACGCTTTCGCCGCGCGGCCCCGCGCGGCCGAGTACGTCGACGAACTCATCGGCTGGGCGCACGCCCGCGCGTCGCGCTGAGCGCGCAGACGCGGCTCCAAGACGGGACGGGTCCACCGTTGCGGCAACGCGGCCGTGCGCGTCGACGGCCGCGTTCATCGCAAGGTCGGCGTCCAGCATGGATGCGGGGCAGGACGTCGACGACAAGGGCACCCCTACACCTCCCGCGTCAACCGGTGCCACGCGAACTTCGGGACATCGGCTAAACGGCATCTCCGCCCCGGCGGGCCCGGCCGCGCACCCGGCGCGCGATCGACCAGGCTGTAGCGGCCGCCAGCAGTACCGGCACCCCGCAGACGCCGACCGCCAGCCACAGGAACAGGTTCGGCGGCCCGTAGGTCGCCGGTTCCGCCGGGCGCAGCGGGGCCGCCAGCCGGCTCGTGGCGATCTCGATCGCCGACACTCCGGCGGGCAGGGTCAGCAACCGGGACGGTGCGGCCCGGCCCAGCGTGAACACCTCCACCGCCCCGCCGACCTGCACCACCAGCTGATCGGGTGCCCGCCAGCCCTGCACCCGGATCGCGACGTCCGCGGCAAGCGGCGCGAACGACCCGCCGGTGACCGTGACCCCGGTCTCGACGTCGACGACCCGTACCTCGCTCGGGCCGGTCGGCTGGCCGCAGCCGACGCAGGCGGCACGGCGCACCATCACCAGCAGACGGCCGTCGGGGCTCCAGGCGGTGCTGTCGCCCAGCCGCCAGCCGTCACGGGGCCAGGCGACCGGCTCGCCTCCCGCGACCGGATAGACCGCGATCCGGTCGCTCTGCTCGACGGCGATACGGGCCCCGTCCGGCGACAGGGCCACCGTGGCGCCGCCGCCCGGCTCGTCATACCCGATGGTGCGCAGTGTCCGCCCCGACGCCAGATCCTGCACCTGCCAGCCGGTCTGCGAGCCGTCGGACGGATCGGTCGTCGCGCGTGCCAGGCGCTTGCCGTCGGCAGACCAGGCACGAGGCACGGATTCCCAGCCCGGCCCGTTCACCTGCGTGCCGGTGACGAGGTCGTACACGCCGTAGCCGCCCGCGGACAGCAGACGGCCGTCGGGCGACAGCACCGGCCAGGTGCTCGCCAGCTCCTCGTGCACCAGTTGTTCCAGCGGGTCGCTGAACACGTCGAGGATCCGGTAGCGGTCGCCGTCTGCGGCCAGCAGCACCAGTCGGCCTTCTTCGAGGTTGCCGTGCGTGGCCCGGCCGCTGTACACCAGCGCGACCGGACCCGGCGGCGACTGCTGCAGTTCTGCCGCCGACCACCAGGACTCCGGCGCGGCCAGCCGGTCGGGCAGCCCGACCCTGCCGCGCGGCTCGCCCCACAGGGCGGTGCCGGGCGGCGCGGCCAGTACCAGCAGCGAGCCGACGACTGCGGCCGTGGCCAGGCGTCGCAGCAGCGACCGTCCTGGCAGTTCCCGCCACAGCACGGCCAGCAGCACCAGCAGCACCGCCAGCAGTGCCCAGCCCAGCGGGCCGCCCAGCCCTGCGCCGACCAGTTCGGACAGCATCGGCGCGGCAGCGGCCCCGACCGCGGCGGGGCCGCCACCGTGCGGGACGACCAGGCCGGCGGCGACGACCGTGATCGCCAGCAGGCCCGTGCCTGCCAGCCGACGGCGGCGTGCCCGGCGCCGTGAGCGGATGAAGAAGCCTTCCGGCAGCGCCGGCGGCGGCTCGGTCTCGGCGATGGCACGCAGGTGCTCACGCAGGCTCATCGGGTCGCCACCTTCTCGTCGCGGCCGGTCGTGGGTGTGCCGTCCGGGTCGCCGAGCAGGCCCGCCAGTTCGGGGGCGAGCTGGCGTAGTCGTCCCAGCGCGTGGCGGGTCTGGCTCTTGACCGTGCCGGGTGCGACCCCGAGCAGCCGCGCGGTCTCCTCCTCGGTGCAGTCTTCGTAGAAGCGCAGCACCAGGACCGCGCGCTGTTTGGCGGTAAGGCGGCGCAGCGCCTGCGCCAGCACGATCCGCACCTCCGGCTCGCCTGCCCCGCCGGGCGGCTCCGGGGTCGCGTCGACCAGTACCTCCGGGACGCGCCGCTGCCGCCTGCGCCACCAGGACACCGCTTGCGTGTAGAGGACCTTGCGCACGTACGCCTCCGGCCGGTCCAGCCGGTCCCAGCGCACGGCGGTGCGTTCCAGTGCCGTCTGCAGCAGGTCTTCGGCGTGGTGCCGGTCGCCGGTCAGCAGGTATGCCGCGTGCCACAGCGACGCCGTCCGGGCGCGGACGAACTCCTCGAACCGGACCAGCGGGTCGTCCGGTGGGTTCGGCGCGGGCGGCACCCAGTCATCGCTCATCTCGCCACTCCATGGTCATGTGGACGCCCATGGTGCCGGGTCCGGAGGGAAGCTGGAGCCGCCCTTTTCGCGTTCGCGCGGTCCGGCCCGCAGGCGGCCGACCTTTGCAAGATCAGCCGTAGAGTTTCTGCGCCCAGTAGATCTGATCGTCATCGCCGATGTAGACGAGTGCGACGAGCAGGTCAGATGGCTTGACAGGGGCGGTCGCCCAATACTTGTGCGCTCGTTCGCTGGGCCACGACGTTGCCGGGATGAAAAGCGCGACAAAGGTGACGCCGTTGTCGTGCGGCAGGACGCTTAGTGATGACGGCGAGCCGGTCATCACCCGGTCTCCGTCACGAAGGTTCGCCGCGCCGCGCAGCCACGGATACTTCTGTTCAACCTCGTCGAGGATGTACCAGGCCGCCTGTGTCCTGCCGCTGTGTGTAGTGCCCGGTACCTTCCGGGCGATCGCGTGTGGCTTGAGGTGGCTGCGCTTGTCGATCACCAGCACCTCGAATCGCCCGCCGCCGTACGACGGCGGGTTCTCCCAGGTGACCTGGCCGTGTATCAGTTGACCGCCGTTGGGATGCGGCGCGTTGTAGATCAGAGCTTTCGCTTCTTCCCAGTCGATGGGCCTCAGCGTGGCCGTCGCGTGCAATACCTCCGGGCCGTAAGGAGGCGAGTCCTGCTCGTCTCGCCAGACCTTGAACGCCAGGCCGGACGCGAGCACGAAGGTAACGACGATGGCGGCGACGATGGTCCTGCGGCGTGGCACGCGGACGAGTACAGCACAGCGCCGCCATTTCGGACGTCCTCGTCAAGCCACGATCCGCGGATCAAGGAACCCTCACGTCACACGCGACGGTGTTGTTGTGCACATCTGAACGTCTCAGCTCAGACCCGGAGCCGGCTGCTGGCTCCGGGTCTGCGTGCCGCAGTGCTCATCCCGGGGTGTCGGGTCGTCAGTGCTGCGTGTGGTGGCCCGGTCAGGTGACCTTGCGGCCGACGCTGTCGCGGACCATCGCCGACCACTGCGTGTCGGCGTCGATGTCGGCCCGTCGGGGCTCGGTCAGGACGACGACGTTGCCGTCGGGGTCGGTCAGCGTGAGGTCGTCGCTGCGCCATGGCGTAGGGGCGGGCCCTTCGGCGATGCCGCCGCCGGCCGTGGCCAGGTCCGCGGCGCGCTGCCGCAGGTCGTCGCCACCGGCTGCCATGGTGACCCGTCCTGCTCCGGCCGGGGCGCCGTGGGCCGGCACGAGCAGGATGTCCTGGTATCGCCGGCGGCGCAGATGGACCAGGCCTGTCGACCCGCCGGGTCCGGGCATGGCGGCGAGGACGACGAAACCGGCGGCCTCGTACCACCTCGTCGTCGCGGGCAGGTCTTTCGCGGTGAACTTCACGAACGCGGGCATCGGGTAGATCTCGCGGTCGATGCCGGGCGCGGGGCGGAATACGGGTTCGGTGGGGGACATGGCGATACCTCTGCATGGTGGAGCAATCGGACGGTCACGAGGTTCGCCCATCCCGTCGGGTGAGGGTCAAGCCGTTCTGCTACGCGGTGAGCGGGCTACGCGACCGCTTCGCGTCGTAGAGGGCGTGGTCGGCGGCCCGGAAAGCGGCAAGGGCGTCGCCGTTGAGGTCGGCCCAGCCGATGGTGGCTCCGATCGGGTGCCGGGTGCGACCGTCGACCAGTCCTCGGCGGCGACGGCGGCACGGATGCGCTCGCCGATCTCGGCCGCCTCGGCCATGGTGGTGCGGGGCAGGACCGCCACGAACTCGTCGCCGCCGTGCCTGGCGACGAAGTCGCCGTGGCGCACCGTACGCGCCAGTACCCCGGCGAAACGCTGGAGCACGACGTCGCCGGTGTCGTGGCCGTGGGTGTCGTTGACCGACTTGAACCCGTCGAGGTCGAGGACCCCGACGGCGGCTGCCGTACGCCGGCGCGCGAGTGTTTCGGTGAACCGTTCCATCTTGCGGCGGTTGGGCAGCCCGGTCAGGGGATCGGTGGTGGCCTGGCAGGCGAAGTGCGCGGCGATGCGCCGCAGCCGGTCCTGGTCCAGCCGGGCGCTCATACCGCTGGCGAGCAGGCTGCGCAGCTGCTCCTCCTCGGCGGTGACGACGCGCAGCACGTCGCGTTCGACGGCGAGGGCTGCGGCATGGTCGCCGCGTTGGGACAGGGCGATCGAGCGCAGGCGTACGGGTTCGGCCAGGCCGACGGCGTCGATGGCCTCGGGGATGTCGTCGAGCTGTGCGATGGCTTTGTCGGGCTGCTGGTCGGCGATGGCGTCGCAGACGTCGGCGAGGGTGTTGACGTCGGCGAGGATCGGGTCGATGCCGTCGTCGTGGGGCAGGTCCAGGTCGAGGTGGTGGCCGAGGGCGGCGAGGCGTTTGACGGCGTAGCGCAGCAGGACCCGCTGGCTGACGGTGAGGTCGTCGGTGATGGGGCGGGTGTATGCGGCCAGCGCGGTGAGGTCGTTGACGCAGCCGGGGGTGTCGCCGCGCTGGTCGAGGTGGACGGCCGCACCCACGTAGGTGATCATGCGGGCGGTGCGGCCGGTGTCGTCGGATTCGGCGATGACACGGTCGGCGAGGCGGAGGGTGCCGGCGGAGCGGCCGGCGCAGTTCAGGTCGCGGAAGGTCACCCATTCGGCGGCGAGGTCGCGCTCCTTGGCCACGCGTTCGACTCTACTCAGGGCCCTGGAGGGTGACTGCTGATCGCACGGCTAACGGGTGACCTGAATAGGATTCCAGTCGTTAACGACCCTATTCTCCGTATATCTCCCGAAGCGCCCCAGGCGCACGAGATCGGAGGCGGGTAGATGGGCACTTCCCTGCGCTCGGCGTATTTCACCCTGGCCTGCGCGGCGTTCACCGTCGCGATGACAGTGCCCGCCCCCTCGGCGAAGGCCGCGCCGGTCGCGGCACACCGCACCCCGGCCGACACGGCGGCCCTGGCCGAACCCGACGGGCCGTGCCCGCCGCCGACCCGGTTCCGGCAGCGCGACTTCGGCGACTCCACCGACCTCGACAACGCCCACCAGCCGCTGCCCGCCGGCACCGAGATCACCCTGCAGGCAGTCGCCAACGACGGCGGCGAGCTGCTGCCGCACGTCGTCGTGCTCACCGCCACCGACCTGGTCAAGAACATCGACGGCGTATGGACGCGCGTGCTGTGGCAGCGCGACTGGCGCGACGGCGCCGCCGTCGAATCCGCGCTGGTATTGCATGCCCAGGACGACGACGGCAACGTCTGGCAGCTGGGGGAGTACCCCGAGCTGATCGAGAACGAGGTGCCCGACGGCGCACCCGACGCCTGGATCGCGGGCGTCGCGGGCGCCAGAGCCGGTGTGGTCGTGCCCGGCGACCCGGCGCGCGACGAGCCGCCGTACCTGCGTGCCGAGGCGCCCGCCATCGGGCTGCTGCAATGCGCGTTCGTCGTCGACACCTCCGCCGACGAGGTCTGCGCACCCGCCATCTGCTACGACGACGCACTCGTCGTCGAAGAGTTCAGCCCGCTGCTCGCCCCGCCGGTACGCCGCGCCTACGTGCCCGGCATCGGCCTGATCGCCGCAGCTCAGGCCAACTCCGACGGCGAGACCCTGTTCCTGTCCGGCAGACGCGGCCTCACCGTCGCCGAGCGGCTCGCCGCGGACTCGGAGGTCGTGCAGTTGGAGGGCCGGGCGTATGAGACCAGCGAGGTGTACGCGGACACGTCGCCGATGCGCTTTGACGCGGGCGACGACGACGCAGCCGCGGTACGCCGCCTGATGGCGGACCGGCTGGGTTATTGAGCCTCACTCCAGCAGCGGCGCCGCGCCCCGGGCGGCGCCGCTGCGCAGTTGTGCCCGCGCGGGTCGGCGGTCAGGCCGCCGCGAGTTGCGGGCTGCGGTCCTGGTGAACGTCGGCCGCAGTCCGGTCCGACACGCCTTTGACCAGCAGGTGTCCGACCATCCAGATCTCGCCGATGGTGGCGGGTATGACGAGTGCGGAGACCGCGGCGGTGGCGTCGGGCAGGGTCACGGCGACGACGAGGCTCAGCACGTAGCCGACGCCTCCGCCGAGCAGCAGCCAGCCCAGCGGGCGGGGCATGTAGCCGGAGCGCAGGGCCAGCCAGCCCATCGGCATCAGCCACAGGCCGAAGAACAGTGCGCCGAGGGTGAATGCTGCGCCGTTGAGGTCGTAGAGCAGTTGTGCCTGGCCGGCGGAGGTCGCGTCGGCGCGCAGGGCGACGTTGAGGGCGGTGGCCGAGAACATCGTGCCGACGAGGATCGTCACGGAGTTGACCAGGCCGAACAGTGCGAGTGATCCGGCGGCGACGGGGTCGGTGGGCCGGAACAGTCGCCAGAACCAGACGGCGGTGACGGCCTGGGTGCCGACCATGCCGAGGTCGGCGAGGATGCCGAGGCGGGCCAGGGGCTCGTGGGCGATCAGGTTCGCGGTGGTGGCGGTGGCGTCGTCGGGTACGTAGAGCTGCTGGCGGATGAGCAGGTAGCCGAGGAATCCGGTGAGGGCGAGGCCGAGGTAGGCCAGGCCGGTGATGCGGGCGGTGCGTTTCGTGCCGGTCATGGCGCTGCTCCAGGGGTGGGTGGGGTGGTGCAGGGCGCGTTTGTGCGGCGGGTCGCCGTGCCCGCTTGTCAAAAATGTTTGACACCTTGAAGGTAGGCGCAGGCGGACCCTGGAGTCAAATATTCTTTACACCGGCACGGGCCGCGTTGACATCTGGTGGGTCGTGTTGGAATCTGTCGACGTGCGATACCTGGAAACGATTTCTACGGGGTACGGAGCCACCGCACCCCGCGCCCACCTGGCCACCGACGCCCCGCACCTGAGCCTCAACGGCACCTGGCGCTTCCGGCTGTCACCGACCGCCGACGCCCCCGACGACTTCGCCGCCGCGGACTTCGACGACACCGGCTGGGACGAGATCGCCATCCCCTCGCACTGGACCCTGCAAGGCGGCCCCGACCACCCCTACGGCAAGCCGATCTACACCAACGTGCGCTACCCGATCCCCGTCGACCCGCCGTACGTGCCCACCGACAACCCCACCGGCGACCACCGCCTCACCTTCGACCTGCCCGACGGCTGGCCCTCTGGCGGCGACGCCCTGCTGCGCTTCGACGGCATCGACTCCTGCGGCCGGATCTGGCTCAACGGCGCCGAACTCGGCGTCACCTTCGGCAGCCGCCTGCCCAGCGAGTACACCGTCGGGCACCTGCTACGCCCGGCCGGCAACGTCCTGGCCGTGCGCGTGCACCAGTGGTCCGCGGGCACGTACGTCGAAGACCAGGACATGTGGTGGCTACCCGGCATCTTCCGCGACGTCACCCTGCTCGCCCGGCCCCACGGCGGCCTGGCCGACGTGCGCGTGCATGCCGGATACGACCACTTCACCGGCCTGGGGACCCTGCGCGTCGACACGGTCGCGGGTGCGACGCTGACGTGCCCTGAGCTCGGCCTGTCCGCAGTGCCCGCGGGCACGACATTCGAACTGCCGGTGACGCCGTGGACCGCGGAGACGCCGCACCTGTACCGGGTCGAGGTCGCCACCGGCGTCGAACGTGCCGTGGTGGCCGTCGGGTTCCGCACCGTCGCGGTCGAGGACGGCCTGTTCAAGGTCAACGGGCGGGCGGTGCTGTTCCGGGGCGTCAACCGGCACGAATTCGACCCCGACCACGGCCGGGTCGTCAGCGAAGAACTCATGCGCGCCGACCTGCTGCTCATGAAACAGCACAACATCAACGCGGTACGCACCAGCCACTACCCGCCGCACCCGCGCTTGCTCGACCTGTGCGACGAACTCGGCATGTGGGTCATCGACGAATGCGACCTGGAGACCCACGGGTTCGGCGAGAACGGCTGGCGGCGCAACCCCACCGCCGACCCCGCCTGGCGCGATCCGCTCGTCGACCGGGCGCAGCGCATGGTCGCCCGCGACCGCAACCACCCCTCGATCGTCATGTGGTCCCTGGGCAACGAAGCCGGCGTCGGCGACAACCTGCGCCACATGGCCGCCGCGATCCGGGCCCTCGACGACACCCGGCCCCTGCACTACGAAGGCGACCAGAGCTGCCGGCACACCGACGTATACAGCCGCATGTACGCCGACCACGGCGAAGTCGAACTCATCGGCCGCGGCGAAGAACCCGCGCTCGACGACCCCGCGCTCGACGCCCGCCGCCGCGCCATGCCGTTCATCCAGTGCGAGTACGGCCACGCCATGGGCAACGGACCCGGCGGCCTGCACGAATACCAGCAGCTGTTCGAGCGCTACGACCGGCTCCAGGGCGGATTCATCTGGGAATGGATCGACCACGGCATCCGCACCCACACCGACGACGGGCGTGAGTTCCACGCCTACGGCGGCGACTTCGGCGAAGCGCTGCACGACGGCAACTTCATCTGCGACGGCCTGGTGTTCCCCGACCGGACGCCGTCGCCGGGGCTGCTCGAATACAAGAAGGTCATCGAACCGGTCCGGATCACCGACGCGGGCTCCGGCGCGTTCACGATCGAGAACCGGCACGACTTCACCGACCTGTCCGGCCTGACCCTGCGCTGGACATATGAGATCGACGGCGTCGCACACGGCAGAGGCGATCTGCCCTGCCCGAAACTCGCGGCAGGCGGCTCCGAGGTCGTCGCGCTGCCCGCGCTGGACCTGCCCGGACAACCCGGCGAAGGCTGGTGGACGGTCAGCGCCGTGCTCGCGACGGACACCGCCTGGGCGGCGGCCGGACATGAGGTCGCCTGGGGCCAATGGCCGGACCCGCAGGCGGGGACGACATCCGCGGATCAGACGGTGACAGCCCGGCACACGACGGCGAAGCCTGCGCATCCGACGGTGACCGCGGAGCAGACGGCGACGCCGACCACGATCAACGGCCATGGCGCGACGGGCCTGGCCCTGGACAGCCTCGCGCCGGTCCCGACCTCGGCCGCCGGGGCGCCGGGCGGGCCGGCCGGGTTCGCCGCGCCCCGCGCCGCGCGATTCGACGAGCGCGGCAGGCTCGTCGAATTCGCCGGGATGAGGCTGGTCGCGCCACGGGTGGACCTGTGGCGGGCGCCGACCGACAACGACGCGCACACCCTGGCCGCGCAGTGGCGATGGGCCGGGCTGCACCGCGTACACGAAAGGGTCGTCGACCTGGCGGCCGACGCCGACGCGCTCACCGTGCGCACCCGCGTCGCCCCGGCGGCCGTCGACGCCGGACTACTGGTCACCTACCGGTGGAGCGAAGCCGGGGACACGCTGCGCCTGCAGCTCCACATCACCCCCGACGGCGTATGGACCGTCCCGCTGCCCCGCCTCGGGCTGCGGTTCGGCCTGCCCGCCACCCACGACCAGGTCACCTGGTTCGGGCGCGGCCCCGGCGAGGCCTACGCCGACACCCGGCTCGCCGCCCGCGTCGGCCGCTACACGACCACCGTCGACGCCATGCAGACCCCGTACGTGTACCCGCAGGAGAACGGCGCCCGGCTCGACGTGCGCTGGGCGACGATCACCGACACCTCGGGCGCGGGCGTACGCATCGAAACCGACCCGCTGTTCCAGCTCACCACCCGCCGGTGGACGTCCGAGCAGCTCGACGCCGCCCGCCACCTCACCGACCTGGTCCCCGGCGAACACGTATGGGTGAACGTCGACCTGGCCCAGCACGGCATCGGCAGCAACTCCTGCGGCCCCGGCGTGCTCGACCAGCACGCCCTGACCGCCCGCCCCGCGTCCCTGACGGTGCTGCTGCGTCCCTGCTGAGCCCACCCCGGCCGGGTGGCGTCGACACGCCGCCCGGCCGTACGCCGCACACCGCCCCGTCCGGTGCTCGCACACCGCCGACCCGGCACCGGACACGGCTACCGGACGGCGTCGACCGGCTGATCGACCGTCGCGCTCACGGGTGAAAATCGGCCACCGCACGCTGGTCAAACACCGGCGGGGTTCCATTGTGGAGAACCTCGCCGTCACGGCCGGTGTCCGTATGGCATACAGGATGGAATCATTCACCGCGATCAACGCCACCCGTCGCTGACCGCGGAGGACCCGTGCCCGACAACACGCCACCGGAACAGCCTCCCGCCACGACGAAAGTCGAGCAGGTCACGGCCGCCGAGATCCGTGCCCGGATCAAGGCGCTGGGCCAGGAGCACCAGTACCACGCGTTCATCTCCTACGCCCGCGACCCGGACCTCGGCGTGGCCCGTGCCCTGCGCGGGGCGCTGCACGGTACCGGCACGCGCTGGTGGCAACGCGGACGTCTGCGGGTGTTCCTCGACAGCGAGAACATCGCGACCGGCGCGGACCTGCCCGGACGGCTGCGGAACGCCCTCGACGGCTCCGCCCGCATGATCCTGCTCGCCAGCGAGGAGTCGGTCCGCCGGCCCTACGTCCAGCAGGAGATCGCGCACCTGCTGAAGACGCGCTCAGAGCACATCCTCATCGTGTACACCGGCGGCAAGGCCTCCGGCACCCAGGCCATCGCCACCCTCGTCGAGCATCTGCCCGAAGAGCTGCGCGGCAAGTTCAGCCGGCAGCGCCTTTGGGAGGAACTGCCCGCGAAGGCCCGACGACCGCTGCGCGGGCGCGCCGAGATCCGGCACATCGCCGCGAAGATCGCCGCCGGGATCCTCGACCTCGACCCCGCCGCACTGGGCCGCGTCGAAGCCCGCAGGCACCGCTGGCGTATGGCCACCGTCGCCGCAGGCTTCGTCCTCGCCCTGGTCGCCGGCACGATCCTCTGGAGGGTCTACACCGACTACCTCCTCGAACAGGAAAAGGCCGCAGCACAACTGCTCAGCACCGCCGCGCACGCCGCCCGCGCCGACGGCGACCCGACCTCCGCCGCACAGTTCGACGCCGCCGCATGGCTCACCCACGCCGACCCCACGATCGAAACCGACCTGATCAACGACCAGAACACGGCCCTGCAGACCCTCATCCCCGCCACCGGCGGCGCGTTCAGCCCCGACGGGCAACTGCTGACCGTCACCGGCCTGACGCACAAACCCCGGATCTGGAACGCCGCCGGGTCCATCCCCGCCGCCGACCTGGCCACCGACATCGACCTGCCCCGGTTCGTGAGCGGCACCCGCATCCTGCTCGGACGCGACCGCGCCAACGCCGGCACCATCCTGCGCTGGGACCTGGCCGACCCGCAGCACCCCAAAGACCTACCGCCGATCGACACCGGATACGGCAAAGTCACCGCCATGACGGCCGACCCCAGCGGCAAAACCCTCGCCGTCGGCGGCGACAAAGGCCAGCTCAGGCTATGGAGCCTCGACACCGTCACACCGTTGGCCGACGCGGTCCAAGCCCCCCGCAGCGACGCCGCCGTGGTCGCGCTCGCGTTCAGCGACGACGGGCGGCGGCTCGCCGCCGGCAGCGTCTCCGGCTCGGTCGACCTGTGGCGGCTCGAGGGCAGCCAGCCGGTGCACGACAGCAGACCCGTGCCCGTCGGCGGCTCCAGCGACTCCCGGTTCGCGTTCGGCCCCGACGCCGACAGCGTCATCATCCTCGACGGCCACAGCAACGCGTTCCGGTGGGTGCTGCGCAACGACCCCGACCTGATCCAGTACGCCGGCTCGCAGCACCTCAACCTCGGCGGCGCCTACACCGCCGCCCTGAGCCCCGACGGCGCGACCATGGCCACCATGGCCAACAACGGCACCCTGCAACTGTGGAACATGACCGTCCCGACCGACCCGCTGCCGCTCGGCCCGCCCCTCAAACCGATCCCGGCCCGATTCGTCGAAGAAGCCGCCTTCCCTGACCGGGCGACTCTGACGTTCAGCCCCGACGGACGCACCCTGCTCGCCGACATCGGCTCCCAACCCGCCCTGCTATGGCACCTGCCGACGACGTACTTCCCCGGCGCGGGCCTGATCAGCAGCGTCAAATCCGCCGGGATCGGCGACTACGTCGTATCCGTGCACGACGGCACGATGACCGGCGTCTGGACGATGACGACCCCACCCAAGACGACGACCCTGCGCAGCGACACCGGCGGCGCCGGAACCGCCGTCGCGACCAGCGCCGACGGCAAGGTCATCGCGGCCGGCCACGATGGGCTCGCCCCGACCGTGCAGATCCGCTACGGCGACGGATACACCAAGACCGCCACCGTGACCCTGCCCGGCGGTACCCAGATCCCCGTCACCGCGCTCGCCCTCAACAGCGACGGCACCACCCTGGCCGCAGCGACGGCCGCCAACCCGGCCGCCGTCTACCTCATCGACCTGAACGCACCCGCAGCCACCCTGAAACCCGCCCCGCTGAAATTCAAGAGCACCGCGAACGTCACCGCGATGAAGTTCACCCCCGACGGGCGGCGGCTCGCGATCAGCGGCAGCGAACTGGAGATCCGCGACCTCGCCGGCGGCAGCACGATCCTGACCGGCGGCGGCGGGGCGAGTTCGCTGGCGTTCACCGCCGACGGCGCCGGCCTGGCCGCGAGCTCAGGCGGCACCTCGGTGTCGCTGTGGAACGTCGACAGCCCGGAGCCGGTCGCGACCCTGCCGGAGACCCCGGCGATCAACGGGCCGCCGACGGCCCCGGCGGCGTTCAGCCCCGACGGGCGCACTCTGGCCACCGGCGCGAACGACGGCTTCGTCCGGCTGTGGAACGTCACCGACAGGTCCCAGCCCACACTCATCGGAAACCCGCTGGTCAGCAGCGTGTCGGTCACCGACCGGTACCTGACCTCGCGCCGGTACACCGCCGGTGTGCAGGCCGTGGGCTGGTCGGCTGACGGGCGGATGCTCGCCGCGGCGAACGTCGACGGGACGGTACGGATGTGGGACATGGACCCGCGCCGGGTCATCGACCGGATCTGCGAGGCGACCGGAGCGAACCTCACCGAGCAGATCTGGGAACGGTACGTGCCGACGCTGGACTACGACCCGCCGTGCACGCGCCCGGCCGGGGCCGCAGCGCCGGCCGAGGTCCCGGCGGAGAACCTGGCCTCGGTCGGGCCGGGCGGAGACGGCGGTGCATGCAAGGCCGAGCAGCTCAAGTTCGGGTACGGCAAGCGCACCGAGTCGCAGTGGGGGCACCAGTTCACGGTCGCGCTGGAGATCACCAACACGTCGGATGGGGCGTGCGGGCTGTTCGGGGACCCCGATGTCACGCTCAACGGTCCCGACCATCGGCAGTACGGGCCGGTGTACCGGCCGCGGGGGGACTCGCACGGGGCCAACGAGGTGATGCTCGCAGCGGGCGCTCGGGCCCGGGTCGATCTGACGTATCTGGTCGCGGATGTCGGTGAAGACGGCGCCTGGCAGCCGGACAAGGTGAAGCTGACGCTGCCCGGGGGTGGTGGGATCCTCGAGCTGCCGTGGCCCGCGGGCACGCCGGTCGTGCGGCAGGACGCGGCGAGTACGCCGGGGACGTTCGTGGGGACGTTCCTGCTCGACTCGTGACGTGTTCGCTCCTGCCCTGGGGCCCGGTGGGCTTCAGGGCAGGAGCGTCTTGATCTGGTCGGGCAGGTCGGGGGCGTCCAGGCGGTTGTCGACGGTCAGGTGGGGGACCGGCGGTTCGATGCCTGCGCGGATGGTTGTGAGGTAGGTGTCGAAGGCGGCCAGCTTCTGGCCGTCGCGGGCCAGGGCGCGGGTGGTCAGGCGGGCGTGCAGGGTGGCGGCGTCGGTGCGGATCCAGACCAGGTGTACGGGGTCGCCGCCGAGCTCGGTCACCCATGCAGCCCAGCGGTCTGGATCATGGATTTGGCCGGTGAACGGGGCGTCCAGGAGGACCGGGCAGCCGTGGGAGCGGATCAGGCGGGCCGCGGCGGTCATACCGGCGTACTCGTGGATCTTGATGTGCTCGTCGTACCAGGGGCCCTCGCGCTCGCCGTGGGGGCGGCCGGCGGCCTGGAGGGTGGCGGCAACGAAGCCGCCGTAGAGGACGTCCTTGTCGAGCAGGGCGGGGACCGGGGTGAGGGCTGCCAGGAGTAGGCGGGAGACGGTGCTCTTGCCGGCTCCTGGAGGGCCGGCGACGACCCATACGGCTGCGTTCACGGTGGGCAGACTACCGGCGGCGGTAACCCGATGTGCGTGATCAACGGGGAGCGTGTATCGTTGTGGCTCGTGCGGCTGACGCCGGACACCAGCGGAGATGTGCCTCCGGAGGTGGCCCGGGGTAGGTCGGACACCACCGGTCCGGGTGGCGGAATGGCAGACGCGCTAGCTTGAGGTGCTAGTGCCCGTATAGGGCGTGGGGGTTCAAGTCCCCCCTCGGACACCAACTAAATCCCAACGGTGTTCGCCAAGATCGATCATGGCGAACACCGTTGGTGTTTCTGTGGGGTGAGCTTGAGCCTAAGGCTCCGGTAGAGGTCGAGCTTGTGTTCGGGTTCGGCCAAAGCAGCATCGGCCCGCAGATGAAGCGCCCCAGCCTCAGCAGTCGGTCTCGCGAGTCAGGACCGGGCGAGGTGGTCGCGGCGGTTCTCGGCGCGCCGGGGACTATCGGTGACCTATTTGTCTGACGCGGTCTGTCACGCGGCTGGCTGGCTCCCGGCAGCACCCGTCTCCGGGCCGGGGGATCCGGCTGCCTGCACCCGCCTGTTGCGCGACAGGCTGACCAGGAACGCGATCAGGGCGCAGGCGGCGCAGAGCGCGCCCAGCGGGACAGTGATGATAAAGATCATGCCGGCCAGCGGGTCGGTCGACCGGTGCAGATAAAGCAGCGAGTAGTGCGACAGCGCGCCGATCACGCCCATGGCGGTCAGCAGGGCCGAACGCGGCCACCGGAAGCAGGCGGCGCACGCCAGCAGCACCAGCCCGTACAGGACCAGGTCCAGCGCCAGTGTGCTGTAGAGCGATTCCCTGCCGGGGATATCGCCCGGCGCCCACCGGATGGACAGCGTGCCGACCACCATTGCCGCCGCGAAGAGAAGCGGCGGAACCGCCCAGGTGAGAATGGTGTTAAGGGGTCCGAACCGCGCAGTCGTCTCTCTCATCGGGCGAGTATGGGTCCTGCTGCAGCCGCTCGCATCACCCGAAATCGGCGAGCTCGTGCAGCGAGGATGGACGAATCGGTCTTTACGCCGGATGCAGGTAGCTACAGTGTCGTGTCAGCGCTCAAGTAGCTTCGCACCGAAGGCCTGTTTCCGCTCACGACGTTCCGGGTTGACGTCATAGATGTCCCCAGGGGGACGGCAGCGCCATCGCATGCGGGGCCGTAGCGAAGACCTTGCCGCGCCGGCCGTCGGCCAGCTTGTCCTCGATTTCTGCAGAGGTGAGCCTGCGGACGGCGGTCGAGCATGGCAGGTGAGGATCGTTCTCGTCGCTGCCGACTGCAGCGGGCAGGGCAACAGGGCTGCGGAGTCGTCCGAGTCTCCTGACGTTACGGATCGTTACGTGGTGCTCAGTTTCCCAAGGATGCAGTGAGCGAAGTTTGATCTTCAATGTCGTCATTGTAGGGATTGGCTTCTGGGGGCACACGCAAAGTCAGATACGTGACATGCTGCCTGCCGCGGCGATGACAGAGCCGTTTCGCTATACCTACTAGCTAGCCCGAAAGGCACCTCTCATGCGCATCAAGCGCCGATATCGCCGTGGTCGCGGTGTCCACTGGACACTGGCGGCCGCAGTGATGCTTGCGGCCACAGGTCTGAACATCCCGGCCGCCTCGGCTGTGGAGCCGACCGTCGCGGACACGCTCAAATCTGCTTTTAACACCTACGGCGACACGAGTGGCAAGTGGGCCGGTGGTGACGGCACCGTGTCCGTGCCGCTGCCCGATGGTCGGATCGCGTGGTTGTTCGCGGACACGTTCGTGGGGGCAGTGAACGCAGATCATTCGCTGTCCTCTACCGCGACGATGGTGAACAACGCGATCGTGGTTCAGGACGGCACCCAGTTGACAACCCTTACCGGGGGTACGCCACAGGCGCCTGCGTCTGTCGTCGCGACGGGTGTAGCGGATGAGTTCTACTGGGTCGGTGACGCCGTCGTCGACGGATCCGACTTGAAGGTGATCTACAACCGGTTCCGGCGTACGGGCACCGGCACGCTTGACTTCGCATTTCTCAATAGCGCGCTGGCGACGTTCTCGCTGCCGTCGTTGTCCCTGACCGGCGTGGACGCGTTGCCGTTCGGCGACAGGGTGGCGTGGGGCTCCACGCTCCTCAACGACGGTGGCTACACCTATGTCTACGGCACGGAGACGCCCAGACTCGGCGGGTTGAAGTTCGCGCACGTGGCCAGAGTCCCTGTCGGTGGCCTGGATGGCATCTGGCAGTTCTGGAACGGCACGTCGTGGACCAGCGATTCCGCGTCCTCGGTACGCCTGCTCAGCGGGATCGGCACCAGTTTCGGGATACAGGTCGTAGACGGGCAGTACGTTCTGGTCACCGCGGAATCGAACATTGCCTTCAACTCGCAGGTCGTCGCATACACGGCGGCGTCTCCGACGGGACCGTTCTCCGGGCCGGTTGATCTCTTCACCGCGCCCGAACCGGCTGCCGGAAACGGCAAGCCGATCAACATCTACAACGCCCAGCTTCACCCCGAGCAGGCGGCGGAAGGCAAGCTGCTGGTCTCCTACGACGTCAACAGTTTGGATCCAGCCGACGTCAGGGCCGACATCCGCATCTATCGTCCCAGGTTCGCGGAGGTGACCTGGCCGCTGCCCGTACCTGATCCCGCCTCGTTGCCCCTGGCACCGACCGCTCTGGTCGCGACGCCCGACTCGTCGGGCATCGTGCGCCTCACCTGGCAGGCGCCTGCAGGCCTGACCTTCAACGTGTACCAGCGGGATGTCACCTCGGGCCAGACTCACTTCGTCCGAGCGTCGACCGTGTCGCAAAACTCCGTGGACGTGGGCTTCCTCAGAACGGAGCGCACCTACGAGTTCCGGGTCACTGCGGTCAATGCCAGCGGCGAGGGGCCGGTGTCGAACGTGGCAGACGCTGTGATTGTGATCGGGCCGCCCGCCGCACCGACAGGAGTGACTGCGGTCGCCGATACCACGGGAAAGATCACCGTCTCGTGGAATGCGGTGCCCTACGCGTGGAACTACGACGTCTACCGGCGGGATGTGACGGCAGGCGACACCGAGCCGAGCGTGATCAACGGTGGGCTGGCCCAGGGCACGACGTTCACCACCAACGACTGGCAGCAACACCAGCACGTGTATGAGTTCACGGTGGTGGCGAAACACGGTGGCGGCGAGTCGCCCAAGTCGGCATCGACGACGGCAACCGCATTCTATGCTCCTCCGGCTGTGGTGACAGGTCTGACGGCGACGCCGAATGCCGATGGGACCATCGCGTTGGCGTGGACGGCTCCTGCCGCCGATCTTTGGTACAACATCTATCAGCGTGATGTGACCGCAGGTGAGTCCGGGTTCAACAAATTGCCGCTGCCGGTGACGTCCGGGTCGTCGACGACGGCCGGTTTCCTGGCCCACGATCACCAGTACGAGTTCAAGGTGGCGGCGACCAACGCCGGCGGTGAGGGCCCCCTGTCGACCGTCACCGCCGCGACGGCGCGGTATCCGGCGCCGGTGGCTCCGGCAGGAGTGACCGCTACGGTCGGTGACGGCCAGGTGCAGTTGACGTGGACCAGTGCCGACCCGAACGCGTGGTTCAACATCTATCAGCGTGATGTGACCGCAGGTGAGTCCGGGTTCACCAAGCTGCCGCTGCCGGTGACGTCGTGTTGCACGTTCAGCGGTTCGACATTGTCCAACGGGCACACCTACGAGTGGAAGGTGACCGCGACGAACGCGGCCGGCGAGTCGGCTGCTTCCAACGTGGTCAGCGGCGTGCCGCAAGCGCCGTTGCCGGGTACGGTGTCGGGGCTCGCGGTGGTTTCCAACGGCGATGGCAGCATCACACTGTCGTGGACTCCACCTGCCGGGGCGCAGGGGGCGTTCAACGTCTACCAGCGGGCTGTCACCGCGGGAGAGACCTCGTTCACCAAGCTGGGGCTGCCGGTGACCGTGTGTTGCTCGACCACCATGGGCCTCGGCTTCTTGACGCACAACCACGTATACGAGTACAAGATGGCCGCCGTCAATGGGGCCGGTGAAGGGCCGCTGTCGGCAGTGGCGTCCGTGACGGTGCGCTACAACCCGCCGGTCGCGCCCGCGAACCTGCGTGGCAAGACTGCGGGAGACGGCACCATCACGTTGGATTGGGATGGGCCTTCGGGTGCCTCCTTCTGGATCTACCAGCGGGATGTAACCATCGCGCAGTCGTGGCAGAAGCTGCCGTTCCCGGTCATGTCATGCTGCACGATGACCGCGGGATTCCTGGCCCACGGGCACGTCTATGAGTTCAAGGTTGTCCCCGAGAATTATGGGGGTCTGGGACCGGCATCGAACACCATCCAGGTGACTGCCTACGGTGGGCTGCCGCAACCACCGAGCAACCTGACCGCCACCACTGGTGACCGGCAGGTCACGCTGCGGTGGTCAGCGAGCCCGACGTCCAACGTGCAGTACTGGATCTACCAGCGCGACGTGACTATTTCGCAGTCGTGGCAGAAGCTGGCGACCCCGATCACCTCATGCTGCACGTTCAACGGCGCTCTGTTGACCAACGGGCACAACTATGAATGGAAGATCACCGCCTCGAACGCAGCCGGCGACAGCGCGGCATCCAACATCGTCAGTGGCAAGCCGATGCCGCCGCTGCCGCAGCCGCCGAGCGGCCTGACTGCCACCACCGGCGACGGCCGGGTGACCCTGCAGTGGACGGCGAGCCCGTCACCGAACGTGCAGTACTGGGTCTATCAGCGGGATGTGACCGTCGGGCAGTCATGGCAGAAGTTGCCGTTGCCGGTCATCTCGTGCTGCACGTTCAACGGTGGGCTGCTGACCAACGGGCACACCTACGAATGGAAACTCGCCGCGAACAACATGTCTGGTGACAGCGGGTTCTCCAACACTGTCAGCGGCAAGCCGATGCCGCCACTCCCGCAGGCGCCAAGCGGCCTGACGGCTACGGTCGGCGACGGCAAGGTCACCTTGAAATGGACGTCCAGTCCGACGTCGAGCGTCGAGTACTGGGTGTATCAGCGGGACGCGACGACCGGACAGTCGTGGCAGAAGCTGCCCATATCGGTCGGCTGCTGCACCTTCAACGGTGGAATTCTGATCAACGGGCACACCTACGAATGGAAGATCGCCGCCGGCAATCTCTCCGGCTCCAGCTACTCCAACACGGTCAGCGGCAAGCCGATGCCACCGGTGCCGAAGGCGCCGACCAATCTAACGGCGTCAACAGGGCTTGCCGACGACATAAGGGATTCGTGGTTGCTGCTGGAGTGGACTCCGAGCACTACAAAGGACGTGTGGTACACGGTCTATTACAAGGACGTCACGACCGCGGTCCAGTACCCCTGGAAAGAGCTATGGGTTACGAAACCGAACTACCTGACCACGACCGCCCTCTTCGGCGGTCACACCTACGACTTCAAGGTTTCGGCGCAGAACATCACCGCTGAGACGGACTCTGCGGTGGTCCGCAAAACCGTCATGCGATCAAGTCTCGATGAATACGAGCGCTTCACGCAGCCGTCGACCACCAGTTACTACGCATGGCTCGAAGAGAAGCAAGATAAGGACGGGGATCAGCAGAATTCATCTCAGTTGGGGGATCCCTACGGGTTCGACTGGAGCGACAACAAGTGCTCCTCACCCATCACCAGCTTCTTCGAGCACATCTTCGTGATGGCTTGCGTTCGGCATGATTTCGGCTATCGCAATCACGCCGCCGTCACCTTCAACAGTAGAGTCTGGATTGACGGTGTCATGGAGTACGACGGTTTGAGAAAGTGCGATGAATACACGGGTTACTTCTGGCCCTACGACCGAGAGGGTTGTCGAGAACACGTGATTACATATGTAAATATGGTGCGCCTTTTCGGGTCTGCCCATTGGTGAGTCGCGAAAGAGCGATCTCGGCTGTCTGAGCAATTCTGTGAGAGGAACCCCTTGAGCGAGCCGATTGTGAACCACTCGGCTCGCTCAAGCGGGTCGCATCTGCTGCGGATGGGCTTCTTCGGATTGCAGCGCCTGCTCGTAGGCAGGTTCGATGGTCCAGCTGGTGCCGTTGGTCGTGATCACGAGCCCATCGTGGCGGAGGTGACCGGCGAGATCTTCGGGAGTCGAACCCCCACGACCCGGCCTGCTTCGCAACCCGGCGAGTTTGCTGACGGCATGGGTCTTCGGGGATGTATAGGTTCTTGGGTCGCGTGACGTCCACACTGCGGGCGTGCTGTGGTCGTAGCGGCACAGGGAGTTCGGTCATGCCCTGATCCATGGTGTACGAGGTCGCGCCGCCACGGAGTTCGTGACGGCGCGACCTCGTATCAGATGGTGCTCGTCTACCTCAGGCGGCCGTTCTTGCCGATGCGGACATCGTCACCGTCCAGTCGGCCGACGGCGGCCAGTGACTTGCCGCTGTTGGCCTTGACCCCGGCGTTGGTCGGCGGTGTGCCGCCCAGTCTGATGATCATGGCATCGGTGTCGCGGACGAGTACCGCCCGGACTTCGGTCTCGGGCACCAGCGAGGTGTTCAACGCGAGCGCGCGGAACTCCTTGAGCTGGTTGATGGCTTTGGCGTCGTTGCCGTTGGCCTCGGATTGGCGGGCCGCTGTCAGCTTGGAAGTCAACTTTTTGTGTGCGTTGGCTGACAGCCGGCTGGTCGCCTTGAATCGGTCCAGCAGGTTCTGCATGTCCCGGAACGAGGTTGTCACGTAGAACCGCACTGTGGAGACCGTCTTGTTGCCGGCTTTGTCTGTGGCGGTGACCGTCAACTCGTGCAGGCCGAGCCGCAGTTCGTACATGGCCTGCAGGGTGCCGGTCGTGTACGACGCGCCGTTGAGCGTCCCGACGACCGACGCGATGCCAGAGGTCGGATCGGCGGCCTGGAAGGTGACCCGGACGTCTTGGCTGTCGCCGTAGAGCTGGCCGTCGGCCAATCCTGCCACGATGACGGTCGGCTGGTTGCTGTCGACCTTCAGGATGGCTGACTTCAGCGTCTCCACGTTGCCTGCCCCGTCGGTGGCCCGGTAGAGCAGCTCGTGCTGGCCGTCGCCGCTGACGTTGACGGGCTCGGTGTAGGGCGTCCACGGCCCGCCGTCCAGTGACCACTCCAGTTTGGCCACGCCGGCACCGGCGTCGGTGGCGGCGAGCACCACCGGCACCTGCCCGGCGTGCCAGCCGTCGTCGTTGGCCGGTGCGAACGTCGCTGTGGTGATCGGCGCCGTGGTGTCGACCTTCACCTCGATGGTCTTGGCCGGCTCGACGTTGCCTGCGGTGTCGGCGGAGCGGTAGCGCAGCTGGTGCGTTCCTGTCCCGCTGATCAGCACCGGCTCGGTGTAGGCGGTCCACGTCGTGGCGTCGTCGAGCTGGTACTGGGTGCTCGTGACGCCGCTGCCGGCTGCTTCGTCGGCGGCGGTCAGGGTGACCGTCGGCGACTCGGTGTACCAGCCGGCGGTGGCCGCGCCGGTTACCGCTGCCGTGGTGACCGGCGCTGTGGTGTCGCCGGCGCCTGGCGTGGTCATCCGGAAGTAGTCGAAGCTTGCCGGTTTCGACGCCGTCTGGTTGGCGCCGAGCGTGAACAGCCCGACTTTGGGAGTGTCACCTACGGCCGTGTTGGTCAACGGCTCCAGCGCCGTCCAGGTGGTGCCGTCGGCCGAGTAGGAAGCGGTGTAGGCGCTGCCTACCCGAGCCAGTCGCAGGTGCCATACCGCGTCGGTGAGGTTGGTGATTCCGGGTTGCGGGTTCTGCACCACACTGGCGATCTCGCTGCGGAACTCGATCCGCCGGCTGACCGGCGAGCCGGCCGTGTTGTCGACGATGTAGTCCAGCTTCAGGTAGTTGTCGTCGTCGAGGTAGACCAGCAGGCCTGCCTGCTGGTACTGCTCGTTGAGCTGGCTGCCGTCGACCTTCGTCTGCAGCGTCCAGTCACCGGACGGCGCGTTCTGCAGGATGAAGTTGGTGGGCCCGGTGTTGCTGGCTGTGTAGATGTCGCCGTTGGGCACATCGATCTCCAGCTTGCCGCCGGCGACCCGGTACTTGCCGGCGTCCTCGCGGACTACCGCGTTCCACTTGCACCGGTCCAGGGTCGACCCGTCGAACTCGTCGGACGGGTCGATCGGCCCGGCCGGGGCGTCCGGGGTGAGCTGGAACCAGTCGAACGCCGCGTCGACGACCGGTGCGGTGGTGCCGCCGTTGAGGGCGAACATGCCCACCTTCGGGTTGACGATGCCGGCCAGCGCGGCCGACTGCCCGACCGGCGCGAACGTCACGCCGTCAGCTGACCAGGCCGCCGTCAGATTCACCCCGTCACTGATCAACCGCAGGTAGGCCGTGCTGCCGAGCTCTGCCGGGGCGCTGACCGCGTCGGCGGCGCCGTTGCGCGGCATCCCGGCGGTCTCCCGGATGAACTCGAACTTCCTGGAGCCTGCGTAGAGCAGGTCGAGCTTGGCGTAGTTGTCGTCGTCGCCGTACACGATCAGGCCGGCCTGCTGGTAGTCGGCCGCCACGGCGACGGACACCTTGGTGGTCGCCTGCCAGGCGCCGTCCGGCGCCGGCTGCAGGATCAGGTTGGTCGCGTCGTTGCGGGCGCCGTAGAGGTCGCCGACCGCGGTGGGCAACCGCAACGTGCCACCGGTCACCGAGTAGAGCTGGTTCTCCCGGACCACCGTCGACCAGCGGCCCTTGTCCAGTGCCGTGCCGTCGAAGTTGTCCGACCGGGCGCCCAGGCAGGCGTTGTTCGGCGCTTCGACCCTGACGACCACATTGGCGTACGACTTCGCGCCGCGCGCATCGGACACGGTCAGCGTCGCCGTGAACGTGCCGGGGGTGGCGTAGTTGTGCGTGGCGTTGGCTGTGCCGGCTGTGGCGCCGTCTCCGAACTCCCACAGGTAGGTCAGCGGGTTGTGGCCCTCGGCGTCGGTCGCCGAGCCGGTGAAGGTGACCAGCACCGGCGCGGTGCCGGTGGTGGGCGTCGCCGACGCGGTGACCACCGGCGGCGCGTTGTCGGTCACGCCGCGTCCCAGGAAGTCGACCCAGTTGACGTTGAACAACGAACCCGTGCCGGTGTCGCCTGCCGGGTTCTTCGCTACCAGGAAAAGCGGCCCGGTCACCGTGCTCGGGCTGCTCAGCGTCGCCGTGACATCGGTGAAGGTCTGCCAGCCGCCGGTGCCCGGCACTGTCGCGGTGGCCAGCACCGGCCCGTCGGCGGCGCCGACCCGTACCTCGATGCGTCCACCGGCGGTGTTCGACGCCGCCCGGAACCGCAGTGCGTCGATACCGGTCAGGTTTACCGGGGCGTAGGACCAGAAGTCGCCGTCCTCGATGAAGCCGATGTTCTGGAAGCCGCCGGCGGTGTCTGTCGTCGTTTCCAGTTGCACGCCCGGGTCGCCGCCGCCGACGCCGTCCGGGGCCCGTCCGGTGGCGGTGAAGTATTCGGCCTGCTTGCGCTTGGGCTGCAGCTGTTCGATCGCTCTGCCGGTCAACGCGTGGGAGCCGCCGACTCCGCCGGCGTCGGTGTAGGTGGCCTCGAACACGGCGAACACGTTGGCGTCGGCGCCGTGACCGGAGGCCAGCGACGTCTGCACGGTGCCGGCGCACCCGGTGTACGACTGCAGGGGGTGGGCGTGCTGGTCGTGACCCAGGTAGTACTGCAGCCTCACCCGCGAGCAGTCGATCGTCCCGTCTTCGGGGTCGGTCACCGCGACGGTGTATTTGACCTGGTCACCCCATTCGAAGAAGCCGCCGTCCGGCGGGAACGAGATCGTGACGGTGGGCGCGGTGTTGCCGACCGTGACCGTCACGTTCGCGACAGCCGTGCGGTTGGCGGTGTTGGTGACCGTCAGTTGCGCCGTGTAGTTGCCGGCAGCCGGGTAGGTGTGCGACGGGTTGGCCACGGTGGAGGTGCCACCGTCACCGAACGTCCACGCGTAGCTCAGCGTCCCGCCGTTCGGGTCACGCGACCCGGCGCTGGAGAACTGCACCGAAAGCGGCGCCGGTCCGGAGTCCGGCGTGCCGGTCGCCACCGCGATCGGGGCCCGCTCACCTGCTATGTAGTCGATGCGGTAGATCCCGGAGTCGCCGTTGTTGCCACCGAATCCGGTACCCCACTCGATCAGGTAGAGCGCGCCGTCCGGACCGAACTCGAAGTCCATCGGCCGCAGGAAGGTCATGCCGGCCAGCATGTTGTTGATGTCGACCAGCGACTTGCCGTCGGCGGCGACCTGGAACGCGTACATCTTGTTCTGGTTCCACTCGCCGAACATCGCCTTGCCGTCGTAGTACGCCGGCCACTTGCGCTCGGAGACGAGGTCGGGGTCGTAGCGGTAGACCGGCCCGGCCATCGGCGCGCCGCCGCCACCGAGCTCCGGGAACAGCGCGTTGCCGCTGTAGTCGTAGTCGACGGTGGCGCTGACCGCGGGCGGCAGGTTGGTCAGGCCCGTGTTGTTGGGCGAGTTGTTGACCGGTGCCGCGCAGTCGAACTTTGCGCCGGCCGGACCGCTGGGGAAGGTGTAGTCGTTGTAGGCGTAGTTAGCGCCGTGGCAGTACGGCCAGCCGTAGTTGCCGGGCTGCACGATGTTCCATTCGACTGTTCCTTCCGGGCCGCGGTTCGGGTTCGTCGCGCTCGCGTCGGGGCCGTAATCGGCCACGTACAGCGTGTTCGTCTTCGCGTCGATGCCGATCCGGAACGGATTGCGGAAGCCCATCGCGAAAATCTCCGGCCGGGTCGACGCCGTTCCCTGCGGGAAGAGGTTCCCACTCGGGATGGTGTACGTACCGTCCGCCTCCGGGTGGATGCGCAGCACCTTGCCGCGCAGGTCGTTGGTGTTGCCGGCGGTGCGCTGGGCGTCATAGTTCTGGCGCCCGGCCCGCTCGTCGATCGGGTTGAACCCGTCGGACTCGAACGGGTTGGTGTTGTCGCCGGTGGCCAGGTACAGGTTACCGGCGCTGTCGAACACCATCGAACCGCCGGCGTGGCAGCAGGTGGCGCGCTGCGTCGTCACCTCCAGCACGACCTTCTCGCTGGCCAGGTCGATGCTGTCGCCGCTGACCGTGAACCGGGAGATCCGGTTGCGCGTCATGCCGTCGTTGGGTGCCCAGTACAGGTAGACCCAGTTGGTGGTGGCGAAGTTCGGGTCCAGCCGGATACCGATCAGGCCGTCCTCGTTGCCGGTGAAGACATCCAGGTCGACCGCGGTCACCGTGGTGCCGGTGGCGGGCTTGATGATCTGCACCCGGCCGTCACGCTCGAGGTAGAAGACCCGGCCGTCCGGCGCGATGTCCAGCTCCATCGGATTCTGCGTGTTGCTGTCCAGCGTCACCTTCTCGTACCCGCTGGTCAGCGACGCGCTGCAGTCGGAGTCGAGCGCGCCGGCCGCCGTCTGGATACCGCCGAGCAGATGAGCCAGGAATGAAGGCTCGGTATACGACGCGATGGTGTGACCGATACCGGTGTACCAGGACCGGCCACCGTCATAATCCTGGCACCATGCGATCGGGTGGTCGGCGCCCATCGCACCGGTGCCCGGGGAGTAGGACCGCTCGTCCAGACTGGCCAGCACATGCACCTTGCTGCGCGGGTTCGTCTGGTAGTTGTACCACTCGTCGACCCGCGACCACTGCGCCGGCAAGGAGGCCGTGGACGGGTGCGCTGGGTCCTCGACCTTGATGGTCGCCTGCTGGTTGGCCGGGTGCGCCGAGAAGTAGGCGCCCACCAGGCTGCCGTACCACGCCCAGCCGTATTCGGTGTCCGATGCCGAATGCACGCCGGCAAAACCGCCACCGGCACGGATGTAGCGCTCGAAGGCCCCCTGCTGGGCGGCGTCGAGCACGTCACCGGTGGTCGACAGCCAGATCACCGCCGCGTACTGCGCGAGATTGGCGTCGGTGAACGCGCCGGCGTCCTCCGTCGCGGCGACCGTGAACCCGTTGTCGACGCCGAGCTGCTGGATCGCTGCGATGCCGGCGGGAATGGAATCATGCCGGAACCCGGCGGTCTTCGAGAAGACCAGCACCGAGAACGGAGCAAGCGCCGCGTTGGCCTGATGGGTGGTTGCCGGCGCGGCCTGCGCGGGCGACTGCCCGACGGCAAGCGCGATCACGGTCATGGCGAGCGCGAGCACCGAACCGAGCAGAGATCGCGCTCTGATATTCGGGTGGGTGCAGCTACGACGTTGTTCGGACACGAGGACTCCAATGTCTGGACAGGACTGCAGAGCCCGCCGCGGCTCGCCGAAGACCAGTGGGGGTAATAGTTCATGCCTTAAACAAATTAGCGCCGCCACCTAAGTTGTGGTCAAAATGATGCCAGTCAATTTCGTAACGTTTCGATAACACGTTCGACGCGGACAGGGTCCTGGCAGGTCAATCCGTTTAGGAACACGGGAATTGGGCACGACCACCCACCATCGAGCCGCCGACGGGCACGACTCCGAAGACGATCTCGCTTCCAGTACGGCTTCGGCCTGCGCGAGTTTGCGCTCGGCGGCGTCACGGGCCCGTTGCGCGGTGGTTCGGGTCAGGCGAAGGCCCGTTAGTCCCTCTCGGGCGTCGTCGCAGTCGCCACCGCAGTTCGGCGAGTTCCTTCTCCAGCTCGGCCAGCTCGCGGGTGCCCGCTGCTCGGCCTCGGCCGCCTCGTCCAGCGCCGGGCGGGCTCGAGCCTCTCCTCGCGCGCCGCGTCAACGCTGGCACGCAGCCAATCGATCTCCGCCGCCCGCTGCGAGGCGACCCAGGAGCTGCTCCACCGTGAAGGTGTCGGGACCCGGAACGCCGCCGCGATCAGCTGCGACCTGGGCGAGGCGGTGCGGTCGGCTGTCGGCGCCTCGGCCTGCCACCTCTGTGTAGCTTGAATTCGACAGTTCGGCAGATGCATCGGCAGTTCGTGAAGGAGAACGATGGCCCAGTACGGCGAGGAGCTCCCTAAGCACCTCCTCGGATACCGGCGTGGCTGCCACCGTCGGCGAGCACCACGCTGTCGGCGGCGGATCCGGCGCTGTCCACCACCCCCCGGATGATCGACAGGGCGACAGCCAGCCGGTGTCCGCGCCGGTCGGTGCCCGAAACCGGCTCGTCAGCCCACAGCAGCTCGGTCAGCTCCTCGCGCGTGGCGGGCCGGCCGCGCCGGGCGACCAGCAGCCGCAGCAGGTCACGGGCCTTGCGTGACTGCCAGGCCGCCGGCGGCATGACCTTGCCCGCGACCATCACCTCGAAACGGCCCAGCGTGCGGATCGACGCGCGGGAACTCGGGTCGCCGGCCCGGTGCAGCGCCGCGGTCGGCAGACCGGCCGCGGCCAGGCGCTCGGCAGCCAGGTTCGCGTCGATGTAGGTCTCCGAGGTGACCACCGGCAGGCGTGCCAGGGCGAGCATCACCCGGTCGGCGTCGATACCGGCGCCGATGTCGGTCCAGATGGCTCGTGCCTCGGCCAGGTGACGACCGGCGCGCTCCCATTCGTCGCAGGTCTGGGCCTGCATCTCCAGCGCCCGGGCCACGCCGACCCGGTCCCGGTGGGTGCGGGCCTGCGCCTGCGCCTGGTCGGCGAGCCGGGCGGCGGCTTCCCGGTCGCCGCCGGCCAGGGTGGCGCGGGCCAGTGCCAGGGTGGCGACGGTCATGAACGGCCCGACGGCCTCGGCTCGGGCCCGGGTGGCGAGCTCGACTGCCGTCGCGCTGTCAGTGTCGGCCAGGATGTCCGACATCCCGGCCAGCGCTGCTACCAGGACCTGGATCTGGCCGTGCTGCTCGGCGAGCGGCCCGACCTCTTCGTAGGCGGCTCGGGCCAGGGCGTGCTGTCCGCGCCGGCGCAGCACGTCGCCGAGGCCGAGCAGGCCGAAGCAGATCTTGGCGGACTCCATCCGCTGGCAGATCTCGATCGAGCGGCGGAACCGCTTCTCCGCCTCGGCGAGCCGTCCCAGCGCGTTCATCGCGTCGCCCTCGTTGCTGAGAGCCACCGCCAGCAGCACCTCGTTGCCGGAGCTTTCGGCCAGCCGTACCGCGATGCCCAGGGCGGTCAGCGCGTCGTCGAACTGGGCTTCCTCCGCGTGGTGGCTGGCCTGGTTCATCCGTATCCGGATCTGCTGGATGATGTCGCCGGCCGATGAGGCGAAGCGCAGCGCCTTCGTGTGGTGTGCGGCGTAGGCGATACGGTCGCCGGCCAGCATCGCCTGCAGCCCCAGGGCCACGTGCGCGGCGGCGCGGGCCCGGTCGTCGTCGCATCGTTCGGCGGCCGCGCCGGCCCGGACCGCGTGGTCGGCGCAGGCGGCCATGTCGCCGAGCGCCCAGTGCGCCGAGGCCAGCCAGCCCAGCAGTATCGCCTCGTCGGTGGTCTGCTCGGCGCCGAGGTCGGCGCGCTGCATGCCGGCCAGCGCTTCGCGCGGTGAACCGCGCAGCAGGTAGTGCACGACGCCGGTGCGCCAGGCCAGGGCCGGGGCACCGGCGCCGACGAGTTGCCGCAGTTCGTCCAGGGCCGCCAGGGTGGCGTCGATGTCGCCGGCCAGCATCAGGGCGTCGACCGATTCAAGACTTATGTCGGGTGTGGACTGCTTGACCATCACGCTCCCTTGTTCTGCCCGGGTTTCCGTTTCACTCTGCCACCGTGACTCCACCCGGAGCCGACCTTGAAGCAGCCGTGAGGTTGACACGGATGCTTAGGTTCCGCCCCTACGAAAGGCAGAAAATGAAGCGATCTACCGGCTTCCTGGCCGGACTTGCCCTGGTCGCGACGCTGTTCGTCGCGCCGTCGCCCGCACAGGCGGGGCTTCCGCAGGAGAAGTACGCCACCATGAACGCCAGCGGCCTCGGGCTGCTCGGCTGGTTCTGGGTGGACCAGATCCAGGGCATCATCGGCTGCGCCAAGTGCGTCTGGATGATCGACCTGGGCAAGAGCGCCCAGCTCACCCCCGACAACGAGAAGCTGTTCCAGAGTGCGCTGGCCACCGGGCTGAGCAAGCTCAGCGACGCGCGGGTCGCTGACCCCCGGACCGCGGAGGTGCTGCGCCGACAGGCGACAGACAGCTTCCAGACAGCGGCCCGTGCCCTCGGCACCGCACGAGCCCGCGTCGGAACCGTCGGGCACTTCAACACCGAGACGCGCGTCAAGACCCCGTCGCCGCAGCCCTGGCTGGCCGCCGCCGACCAGGACCTGGTCGACGGCCTGACCCTGCTGCAGGCCGCGGCCGGCGAGCCGGTTCCGGTCCCGTGGGTCACGGCCGCGATGGCGCAGTTCGACGAGGCGTTCAAGGAGATCTCGACCAAGCAGGTCATCGGCTCCTGACCGCGGGCCGTCCGGCGCGTGTCGGCAACCGACGCGCGCCGGACCTCGGCGGCCGATGCCCGATGTCACCCAGCGAAAGGATTTCGAAGAAAATTCAAGGATGCCGATGGCTTGTGCCGCTCGACCGGTTCTGATTTGCTTCGGCGAGCCGCCGAACATCGGCATCGATCATAGGAGCCCGCAATGAGACTCAGAACGGTCGCGGCAGGACCTGCCGTAGCTGTTTTCGTCGCCGCGACCCTCGCGCTGAGCGCACAGCCGTCGGCTGCCGCGCGACCGGCCGAACTGCGCGGTGCCACCGCACCCGCAGCCGTCGGCACCCTGGCCGCCCCGCCGGCCATCGACGTCAACAACGTCAAGGCCCACCTGCAGCAACTGCAGACCATCGCGACCAGCAACGGCGGCAACCGCGCCACCGGCACCTCCGGCTACACCGCCTCCATGACCTATGTGCAGCAGAAGCTGCAGGCCGCGGGCTACACCGTGACCACACAGACCTGCACCACGTGCACCGGCTCGGCGAAGAACCTCATCGCCGACTGGCCGGGCGGCAACACCAGCAACACCTACATGTTCGGCGCCCACCTCGACGGCGTGTCGGCAGGCCCGGGCATCAACGACGACGGCTCCGGCTCCTCGGCGCTGCTGGAGGTCGCGCTCAAGCTGGCCGCGGCCAACCCGACGATGACCAACCACGTGCGGTTCGGCTGGTGGACGGGCGAGGAGCAGGGCCTGGTCGGCTCGAAGTTCTACGTCAACTCGCTGACCTCGGCGCAGAAGACCGCGATCAAGGCGTACGGCACCTTCGACATGATCGCCTCCACCAACGGCGGCTACTTCATCACCGGCACCGACGCCGTCGCGGTGAAGCTGCGCGAGTACTTCACCTCGATCAGCGTGCCCACCGAGACGTCCACGGAGTGCTGCAGCGACGACGGGTCGTTCCGCAACGCAGGCATCCCCGCCTCGATCAACTCGACCGGCGCGGGCCGCACCAAGACCAGCGCCCAGGTCACCAAGTGGGGCGGCACCGCGGGCGCGGCCTACGACCCCTGCTACCACAAGGCCTGCGACAGCTACCCGTCCAACGTCAACACGACGTCGCTGGGCCGCTACGCCAACGCCATCGCGTACGCGGTGTGGAACCTGACCACCGGCACGGCCCCCGCCAACGACTTCTCGGTGTCGCTGAGCCCGGCCTCCGGCGCGGTGAACCCCGGCTCGTCGGTCACGGCCACGGTGAACACTGCCACCACCTCCGGCAGCGCGCAGACGGTCGCCCTCAGCGCGTCCGGCGCCCCCGCGGGCGTGTCGGTCGGCTTCAGCCCGTCGTCGGTCACGTCCGGCAGCTCGTCGACGATGACCGTCACCACCACGGCCTCTGCCGCACCCGGCACGTACACCATCACGGTGACCGGGACCGGCTCGGTCACCCACACGGCCACCTACACCCTGACGGTCAACGGCGCCGGCTGCACCGGCGCCGGGCAGAAGCTGGCCAACCCGGGCTTCGAGTCCGGCGCCGCCTCCTGGACCCAGTCCACCGGGGTGATCGGCCAGCACACCGGCACCGGCGCGCCGCGCACCGGCACCTGGTCGGCATGGCTGAACGGCTACGGCTCGACGCACACCGAGACGCTGTCACAGTCGGTGACCCTGCCGTCGGGATGCAGCAGCTACACGCTGTCGTTCTACCTGAAGATCACCACAGCGGAGACGACCAGCACGATCGCGTACGACAAGTTGACCGTGCAGGCGGGCACCACCACGCTGCAGGTCTTCTCCAACCTCAATGCCGGCGGGTACACGCTGCGCTCGTACAACCTCTCCGCCTTCGCGGGCACCACCGTGACGATCAAGTTCACCGGTGTCGAGGACGCCTCCCTGCAGACGTCCTTCGTCATCGACGACACGGCCGTGACGGTGTCCTGACCCGGCACACCGGTGCCCGGTGGCCGACGAACCCGTCGGCCACCGGGCACCGGTCAGCACAGGCGGCTCATGCGGCGACGCACGCCGTCCACTTGGGGCTCGGCGCGCGAGCCGCACCGGCCGTCGGGCTGATGGGACACCGCGTCGTGGTGTGCCGTTCGCGCCGCCGTATTCGAGACGGCTCGCGGTTCTGAAGTGGATGCCGTGACGGCGCCTGCCTACGCGGCGGGTTCGCCGGTGACGTCCCACTGCGCCAGCGGGCGGCCGTCGACCCGCCACTGGTGCTGGCCGGCCGGGATCTTCGGCCAGCCTTCGGGGGAGTCCTCCCACGCCTCCTGCCGGCCGAACACCGTCCGGTCGAGCAGGTTGTAGGACCAGAATCCTGCCTCGTTGCCGCGGTCGGTCGTCCAGTAGGTCTCGTAGACACGGTCCTGGTCGTCGCGCACGTAGCAGCCGAGCCAGCCGAAGTCCCGCCCGGCCAGCAGCCCGTCGCCGGAGTCGCGCGCCGAGTACCAGGGTGCCGTGTAGCCCATGAAGTCCGCGACGGCCCGGCTCTCCTCGTAGGCGCCCTCGCAGAAGTAGGCCAGTGTCACGTCGCGTGCGTGCAGGTGCGCCAGCGGGCCCTGAACCTGGGAGGCGAAGTAGGTGCAGCCGATGCACTGGCCTTGCGCCGGCTCGCCGTCGTGCCACATGTGGAAGTAGCCGACGAGCATCCGGCGTCCCTCGAAGGCGTCCAGGAAGGGCACCTCGCCCTTCGCGCCGACGACGGTGACGGACGCGGGGATCTCGACCATCGGTTGCCGGCGGCGCTCTGCGGCGATCGCATCGCCCGCACGGGTGTGCGCCTTCTCCTTGACCAGCAAAGCGGCGTGGGCGGCCTCGTACTCTTCGCGGCTGGTGGGGGTCGGCAGCGCCGAGACCGCCAGCGGCTCGGTGGGCAGATGGCGCACAGTCGCTCCTTCTTCTCTTGACAGAAAATGACGTTCGACGATCGATTCAAGCCTCACCAACCTAGTCCGGATGCGGCATGTGAACCAGTCGGCAGGCGGCCCGGCCGCCACTGTTCCGGACGGGGCCGGGCGATCATGCGCGGCAGGCAGGTACGGCTTCAGGCCCTGGAAGCGACCACGCCCGCGGTTCTGGCAAGGTGGCCGGCGACCAGGTCGGCGAGTTCCGGGACGAGGATGTCGTCCGCGTCGAGCAGGGGCAGCCGCATGAGCCCGTATTCGCGCGGCGGGTCCATCGGGACCACCGGCCCCGGCGACGTTCCCTCGATGCTCACCACGTCCACCCACGACGGCAGCTGGGCCGGTCGCGCGTCGGCGCAGGCCAGCACGAAGGACAGCCACGCGCGGTAGCGCGCGAGCAGTTCGGTGAACGCCTCGTCGGCCGTGGCCAGGCCGTGTTGCACGGCGAGCCTGGCAAGTGCCTGCTCCAGGTGCGCCCCCATCCACGCGACCAGGTCCCCGGCGCTGCGGGAACCGTCGGGGGCCGGCGGATCCGCCTGGCCGAGTCCGAACAGGTACTCGCGGAACGTCGCGAAGGCCGCCGCCCGGTCCTGCGACGCGGGCCGGACCAGCAGGACGTCGACGCCGCGCGGGGTGGCTCGTCCGAGCCGCCCGGCGACGCGCAACGCCAGGTCGCCGGCGCTGCAGAACCCGACCACCGTGGGGCGGTCGCCGGAGCCGCGAAGGTCGGCGATCCGCGCCGCGTACTGCTCGGCGAGTGCGTCCAGCGGCAGGAACACGGGCCCGTCGAGCAGCGGGCGCAACGGGTCGACCTGATACAGCGGGCGTTCGCCCAGGCGGCCGGTCAGCATCTGGCTCAGCCGCGGCGCGGCGCTGTAGGTCGGGAAGTCGATGACGAAGACAGGGTCCGCGCTGCCGTGGCCGAGCCGCCGTACAGCGAAGGGATCCGTCGGGAGGTGTTCAGTCACTGCTCACCGCCATGAGGGGAGGGGTGCTTGCATACGAACAAAAGGTGACAGACCAGCGTCCGTCTCACGTCTTCGAGATTGCCTGGATCGGCCGGGGAGGGCGTCGGGCACTTTCGAAGAACACCGGGCCGCGGCCCGGTGCCACTCTCATCGCATCGGCGCTGCGGTCCATGTCGGCCCGATGGTCCCAGTCCTGCCTTTGCCGTTCGGAAGCAGATATGAAGGAGCCGGCGATGACCATTCCGATCGATCACCAGATGGACGATGCCGTCCACGATTTGCGAGCAGGTCGGCTGTGCGCCATCTTCGCCGACGTGCTCGGCGTGGCGGCGGTGGGCGTCGACGACGACTTCTTCGACCTCGGCGGGCAGTCCCTGCAGGCGATGCTGATCGCCGCCCGGATCAGGAAGGAACTGGGCGCGGAGGTCACGCTGATCGACCTGTTCGACCACCCGACCGTCGGCAGCCTGCTGACCAAGCTGGGCCCGTCGTCATGAGCGGCGGCCGAACCGCGACAAGCGAACTCCCGGCCGCGCCGGTCAACGGGCGGTTTCCCTTGTCCAGCATGCAGGAGGTGTTCTGCTCCGACGAGCGGCACATGACCGACCGCTTCATCGTCGTCAACGCCTGGCGGGTGCGGGGCCGCGTGGACACCGCGGCGTTGCAGGGCGCGCTCGACGACCTGGTCGCCCGGCACGAGATCCTGCGGTCCGTTTTCGGCCACGAAAATGACGGGTCGTCCTACCAGCAGGTGATGCCGCCCTGCGCGGTCCCGCTGCTGGTCGCCGACATCGAGCCTTTCACCGGCCGCAGCCGCGAGATCCGGGCCGAGGAGCTGATCATCGAGGCGGAGGTCGGCCGGCTGGACCCGTACGAGCTGCCGCTGATCCGCGCGGAACTGCACCGCTTCGACGACCAGGATTCGGTGTTCGTCCTCGTGCACCACCACCTGGGCATGGACGGCCGGTCCGTGGGCGTGGGGATCCGCGACCTCGCCGAGTTCTACGCCGCCCGGGTCGCCGGCCGCGAGCCGAAGCTGCCTGAGGTGAAGCAGGCGCGCGAGTTCGCGGCCTGGCAGCGGGCACGCAGCCGCGACCTGGACAGCGCCGAGGGCGCGGCGATCCGGGCGTACTGGCGCGACCGTCTCGCCGGAGCGCAGATCTTC
Organism: Catellatospora vulcania; assembly: GCF_009720385.1. GTDB lineage: Bacteria > Actinomycetota > Actinomycetes > Mycobacteriales > Micromonosporaceae > Catellatospora > Catellatospora vulcania. The sequence goes on from NZ_WARX01000001.1 coordinate 1,270,549, forward strand.
ACCCTGCCGACCGACCGGCCGATGCCGCCGCGGTACTCACAGCCCTATTCGGAGCATGTGTACGACTACGACGAGCAGTTCGTCGCGTCCCTGGCCGCGCTGGCCAGGCAGGAGCGCTGCTCGCTGTTCATGGTGCTGCTCGCCGGGATGGCGGTGCTGGCCCACGAGGTCCGCGGGGCGACCGACACCGCCTTCCGCGTGCTGACCTCCGGGCGCAACGAGGCTGCTTTCCAGGAGACGGTCGGGCTGCTCATCGACTTCCTGCCGGTGCGTGTCGAGATCGCCGACTGCACGAGCTTTCGCGATGTCCTCCGACGCGCCCGTGCGGCGGCCGCCGGGGCCTTCACCCACGAGATCCCCATGGGCGAGATAGCCAAGCTGGCACCGGAGCTGACGCGGCCGGAGGGCAATCCGTCCGACTGCTTCATGAACTTCATCTTCCACCAGCAGCCCTCGGCCGCCGAGACCTACCCGATCGGCGACGGCGCGGTCGAGATCCGCGAACGTGTGCTGGAGCCGGACGAGACCGGTGACATGCCGTTCGGCGCCTCCTGGAACACCGAGGTCATTCCCTCCGGCCGGTTCAACGGCGGGGTGCTCTACAACCGCGACGAGTTCGACGCGTCCACCATCGCGCGCTGGACTGCCGCGTACCACCGCATCCTCGCCGGCGCTGTCGCGGATCCCGGCAGCGCGTGGCGCGAGCTCTAGCCCCCGTATCGCGAACCGAAAGGACTTCATATGTTCGACAAGGATGCGCGCCGCGCCTTGAAGCAGCGCAACTACACGCTTTTCCTGCTCGCGCAGACCATCTCGTTCCTCGGCAACGGCGTGTTCCTCGTGGCGCTGCCGCTGGAGGTGCTCAGGCTCACCAACGATCCGTTCGTGGTGGCCCTGGCGGTCGGCGCGGACACCGTCGTCACCGTGATCTTCATGCTGATCGGCGGAGCTTTCGTGGACCGGCTCTCCCGCCGCATCGTCATGATCACCACCAATGTGATCTGCGGCCTGGCGATCGGGCTGGTCTCGTTGCTGAGCGCCGTCGGACAGGCCAACGTGTGGGCGCTGGTCGCCGTGGCCTTCGTCTTCGGGCTGGCCGACGCGTTCTTCCTGCCGGCCTCCACCGCCATCATGCGGGACCTGCTGCCCAAGGACCTGATGGTGGCCGGCAACTCGCTGGTCACCCTCGGCCGGACGGCCACGCTGTTCATCGCGGGACCGGTGCTCGGCGGCGTCATCGTCGTGGCGATCGGACCCGCCTGGGCGTTCGGGCTCGACGCGCTCAGCTTCCTGGTCGGCGCCGCGGGCCTGCTCGCCATGCGCGGGGTGCGGCGCGCGGCCCCCGAGGCCGGACAGGAGGCAGACGGCCCCACCTCCGTCCGCGAAGAGATCCGCACGGGGTTCGCCTACAGCCGCAACCGGCCATGGCTGTGGTGGAACATGATCGCGGTCGGCTTCGCGAGCTTCGTCGGTTTCATCCCGCTCGCCCTGCTCGCGCCGATGCTGCTGCGCGACGTCCTGCACGCCAGCCCGGTGTTGTACGGCATCAACGTGGCCGTGAGCGGGATCGGCGGAGTCGTCGCGGCACTGCTGAAGAAGTCCCGCAACCCGAAGCTGCGGGTCCCCGCGGTCTGGGTCGGCTTCGGCTCCTGCGGTCTGGCCATCCTGCTCATGGCCGTATCCCCGAACATCGTCGTCGCGACCGTCGCCGGAGTCGGGTTCCTGTTCGGCGTCTCCTTGGGCAACATCAACTGGTTCGCCCTGATCCAGGAGCAGGTGCCCACCTCGCTGCAGGGCCGGGTCTCCTCGCTCGACTGGATGATCTCCCTGCTGCCGGGCCCCTTCGGGCTGGCCGTCGCGGCCTGGGCGGTGAACATCGTCGGCGTGCGCTGGACCATGGCGGCTTGCGGCATCCTCGTCCTGCTCTCCGGAGCCGTCGTGCTCAACCACAAGGTGCGCGACTACACCTACGTGCGCGGCGGGGCCAAGGACGAAGCCGACGTCGAGACCGACAGCGCCGACCGGCCTGTGGCGGTCGCCTCCGCGGCGAACCCCGGCTGACGGCACGCCGCCCACCATCCACCACGAGCGAAAAGAGCCGCATCATGTCCCATCCCTTCGACGCCGAGGACGGCGTCTTCCTGGTGCTGCGCAACGACGTCGAGCAGTACAGCCTCTGGCCCGAGGCCATCGAGATCCCGCCGGGCTGGACCGGGGTCTTCGGCCCCGGCAGCCGCGCGGCCGCCGTCGCCTTCGTGGAGGCGACCTGGACGGACCGCCTGCTGCGCCCCGTCCGCTCCGCCGACAACCGCTGACGGCGCGACCCGCGAATTCCGCCGACCCCACCGCCCCGCGAAGCGCGCAACCATGAAGGAGCCCGCCGTGTACGACGTCCGCAACGCCAACAGCGCCGCTTCCCCCGAGTCGTTGGCCGATGTGTTCGAGGCCCGGGTGCGGCGGTCGCCGGATGCGGTGGCGGTGGTGCACGAGGGCCGGGAGGTGACGTTCGCTCAGTTGAACGCACAAGCGAACCGGCTGGCCCGGTATCTGGTGTCGGTGGGTGCGGGGCCGGGCCGGTTCGTGGCGGTGGTGCTGCCGCGGACCGTCGATGCGCTGGTCGCGGTGTTGGGTGTGGTGAAGGCGGGGGCGGCTTACGTTCCGGTGGATCCGCGGTGGCCGGCCGAGCGGGTGCGGCTGGTGCTCGCCGAGGTCGCACCGGTCGCGGTGCTGGACGACCCGGGCCTGTTCGGGCGGCTGGACCAGTGGCCCGACGGCGACCTGGGCGTGTCCGTCGATGCCGACAGCCCCGCGTATGTGATCTACACGTCGGGTTCGACGGGCAGGCCGAAGGGTGTACTGGTCTCGCAGGGCAATGTCGTCAACTTCCTGTCCTGGGTGGTGGGGGAGTTCCGCGACGGCGAGTTGTCCCGGGTGCTGGCGTCCACGTCGTTGGGCTTCGACGTCTCGGTGTTCGAGGTCTTCGGCACGTGGGCGTCGGGCGGGTCCGTGGAGCTGGCACGCGACGTGCTGGCCCTGGGCGAGCTGCCCGCGACGTGGCCCGGGACGCTGGTCTCGGCGGTCCCGTCCGCGCTGAGCCAGGTGCTGGCCGACGCGCCGGTCTTCGCGTCGGTGCGGGTGGTGGCGCTGGCGGGTGAAGCGCTGCCGCGCAACGTGCTGGAACGGGTCCGCACCGTGTTCCCGTCCGCCCGGGTGGTCAACCTGTACGGGCCGACCGAGGCGACCGTGTACGCCACCGGGTGGCGTGCCGTCGGCGAGAGTGCCCCGCTGATCGGCTCGCCGGTGGCCAACGCGCGCGTGTTCGTGCTCGATGAGCGGTTGCGGCCGGTGCCGGTCGGGGTGGCCGGTGAGCTGTACATCGCCGGAGCGGGCGTGGCCGCCGGCTACCTGGCCCGCCCGGAGCTGACCGCGGCGCGGTTCGTGGCCTGCCCGTTCGGTGCCGGTGAGCGGATGTACCGCACCGGGGACACGGTGCGGTGGACGCCGGACGGGCAGCTGGACTACCTGGGCCGGGCCGATGACCAGGTCAAGGTCCGCGGGTTCCGGATCGAACTCGGCGAGATCGAAGCCGCACTGGCCGGGCACGAGTCGGTGGACCGGGCGGCGGTGGTCGTCCGCGAGGACCGGCCCGGGGACCGGCGGCTGGTCGGCTACGTCGTCGGGCCGGCCGGGACGAGCGTCGACGCAGCAGGGCTGCGCCGGTATGTCGCGACCCGGCTGCCCGAATACATGGTGCCTGCGGCGGTCGTCGTGCTCGACGGGCTTCCCCTCAACGCCAACGGCAAGCTCGACCGCAAGGCCCTGCCCGCGCCCGTGTTCGAAGGCTCCGTCGACAACGGCCCCGTCACGCCACAGCAGCAGACCGTGCTCGCACTGTTCGCCGACGTCCTTGGCGTCGAGCACGTGGGCCTGCACGACGACTTCTTCGACCTCGGCGGGGACTCCCTGCTCGCGACGCGGCTGATCTCACGCGTGCGGGCGGCACTGGGCGTGGAACTGGGAATCCGGGCGCTGTTCGACTCGCCGACCGTGTCGCAACTGTGCGGTGTGCTCGACGGCCTCGGCGCGGCCCGACCGGCGCTGGTCGCGGTGCCGCGCCCGCAGCGGCTGCCGTTGTCGTTCGCGCAGCAGCGGCTGTGGTTCGTGGACCAGTTCGAAGAACGCAACGCCGCCTACACCGAACCGTTCGCGTGGCGGCTGCACGGCCCCGTCGACCGCGACGCCCTGCGCGCCGCGCTGGGCGACGTCGTCGACCGGCACGAGGCGTTGCGCACCGTGTTCCGGGTCGCGGGCGACGAACCGCACCAGGAGGTCCTTGCCGTCGGCGCGGCACCGGTGCTCGAAGTGGCCCGCGTCGGCGAGGGCGACCTGGCGGCCGCGCTGGCAGCCGCCACCGGGTACGTGTTTGACATCTCCGCCGAGCTGCCGGTCCGGGCGTGGTTGTTCGAACTCGGTCCCGGCGAGCGCGTCCTGCTGCTGCTGACGCACCACATCGCCAGCGACGGCTGGTCACTCGGCCTGCTGACACGAGACCTGGCGCAGGCCTACGCCGCACGCCGGTCCGATGCCGCCCCTGACTGGTCGCCACTGCCCGTCCAGTACCCCGACTACGCCCTCTGGCAGCGCGAACTGCTCGGCGACGAATCGGCCGGCAGCCTCGCCGGGGACCAGTTGCGGTACTGGCGCGAGGCGCTGGCCGGGCTGCCCCAGGAATTGGCGCTTCCGTACGACCATGTGCGTCCGCCGACGGCGTCGTACCGCGGCGGCGACGTGCGGTTCGACATCGGCGTCGACCTGCACCGCCGACTGGCGAACCTGGCGCGCGAGCACCAGTCGACCGTGTTCATGGTCGTACACGCCACGCTGGCCGCGCTGCTGAGCAAGGCCGGTGGCGGCGCGGACATCCCGCTCGGGACACCGGTGGCCGGCCGGTCGGACGAGGCGGTGCACGACCTGGTCGGGTTCTTCGTCAACACCCTTGTGCTGCGCACGGACCTGTCCGGCGATCCCACGTTCGCCGAACTGCTCGGCCGGGTACGCGAGGCCGACCTGGCCGCGTTCGCCCACCAGGACGTGCCGTTCGAGCGCCTGGTCGAAGTCCTCAACCCCGTCCGCTCGACCGCCCGGCACCCGCTGTTCCAGGTCATGCTCGCTTTCGACGGGGGAGAAGACCTCCGGGAGTGGCAGCTTCCCGGCACCCGCGCCCAGGCCGAGCCGCTGCCGGCCGGAGCTGCCAAGTTCGACCTGCTGTGGAACTTCGAGCAGCGCCACGGCGCCGACGGCGAACCGCTCGGTATCGGCGTGCGACTCGACTACGCGCTCGACGTGTTCGCCGAGCCCACGGTGCTGTCGCTGGCGACGTGGTTCACCCGCCTGCTCGAGCAGGTCGTCGAGCACGCCGACGCCCGCCTGGCGGACCTGGTGCTGCTCTCCGAGACCGAACGGCAGCAGATCGTCGACGACTGGAGCGGCACCGCCCGGACGGTCTCCTTCGCGCCGCTCGCCGCGCTGTTCGAGGCCCAGGTGCGGCAGTCGCCGGACGCTGTGGCGCTCCTCCACGACCGGCAGGAGCTGACATTCGCCGAGCTCAACGCCAGGGCCAACCGCCTCGCCCGGCATCTGGTCGCGCTCGGCGCGGGACCGGGGCGGTTCGTCGCGCTGGCCATGCCGCGGACAGTCGACCTGCTGGTGGCGCTGCTCGGGGTGGTGAAGTCAGGGGCGGGCTATGTGCCGGTGGATCCGCGGTGGCCCGCCGAGCGCGTACGCCTCGTGCTCGACGAGGCCCGGCCGGTCGTCGTACTGGACGACCTCGCCTCCGTCGAAGGGTGGGCGCAGCGCTCGGGCGAAGACCTCGCCGTCCCTGTCGACGCCGACAGCCCGGTGGTCGCGATCTACACCTCCGGGTCGACGGGCCGGCCCAAGGGCGTGGTCGTCACGCAGGGCGGGGTCGTCAACCTTCTGTCGTGGGCGCGGTCCGAGTTCACGGCCGGGGAGATGTCCCGGGTGTTGGCGTCCACGTCGTTGAGCTTCGACGTCTCGGTGTTCGAGGTCTTCGGCACCTGGATTTCCGGCGGGTGCATCGAGTTGGCGCCCGACGTGCTGGTGCTGGGTGAGCTGCCCGCGACGTGGCCCGGGACGCTGGTCGTGGCTGTGCCGTCCGCGCTGGGCCAGGTGCTGGCGGATGCGCCGGTCTTCGCATCGGTGCAGGTGGTGGCGCTGGGCGGCGAGGCGGTTCCGGCCGGCATGTTGGAGCGGGTCGGCGCCGTGTTCCCATCGGCGCGGGTGGTGAACCTGTACGGGCCGACCGAGACGACCGTGTACGCGACCGCGTGGTGGGCCGACGGCGGGCCGCCGCTGATCGGGTCGCCGGTCACGAACACCAGGGTCTACGTGCTCGATGAGCGGTTGCGTCCGGTGCCGGCTGGGGTGGCCGGTGAGCTGTACATCGCCGGTGCCGGGGTGTCCGCCGGTTATCTGGGGCGGCCGGAGCTGACCGCGGCCCGGTTCGTGGCGTGCCCGTTCGGTGCCGGTGAGCGGATGTACCGCACGGGGGACACGGTGCGGTGGACGGCGGACGGGCAGCTGGACTACCTGGGCCGGGCCGATGACCAGGTCAAGGTCCGCGGGTTCCGGATCGAGCTCGGCGAGGTCGAAGCCGCGCTGGCCGACTACGGGCCGGTCGAACAGACGGCGGTGATCGTGCGCGAGGACCAGCCCGGGGACCGCCGCCTGGTCGCCTACGTCGTCGGGTCGGGCGGGACTGCCGTCGACACCGCGGCGCTGCGCCGGCACGCCGCGACCCGGCTGCCCGAATACATGGTGCCTTCGGCGGTCGTCGTGCTCGACGGGCTTCCCCTCAACGCCAACGGCAAGCTCGACCGCAGGGCGTTGCCTGCGCCGCAGTTCGCGGGTGGTGAGTCGGAGGGGCCGATGTCGGCGCGTGAGGAGATCCTGTGCGGTCTGTTCGCGCAGGTGCTGGGTGTCGGCCGGGTGGGTGTGCAGGACAGTTTCTTTGATCTGGGTGGTCATTCGCTGCTCGCGACGCGTCTGATCGCGCGGGTGCGGGCGGTGTTCGGGGTGGAGCTGGGGATCCGGGCGCTGTTCGAGTCGCCGACGGTGTCGGGGCTGTGCGGTGTGCTCGACGGCCTCGGCGCGGCGCGGCCCGCGCTGGTCCCGGTGCCGCGTCCGGAGCGGTTGCCGTTGTCGTTCGCGCAGCAGCGGCTGTGGTTCGTGGACCAGCTCGAAGGCGGCAGCGCCGTCTACAACGTGCCGCTGGCACTGCGGCTGCGCGGTCCCGTCGACCGGGGTGCCCTGCGCGCGGCGCTGGGTGATGTCGTCGACCGCCACGAGGTGCTGCGCACCGTGCTGCCGGTGGAGGACGGGCAGCCGTACCAGCAGGTCCTCGATGTCGGCGTGAAACCGGTACTCACCGAGGTCGGTGTCACCGAGGGCGAGCTGGCTGCGGGTTTGGCCGCGGCCGCGGGTCACGTCTTCGACCTGTCGGCGGAGGTGCCGGTCCGGGCATGGTTGTTCGTACTGGGGCCCGACGAGTGTGTGCTGCTGCTGCTGACGCACCACATCGCCAGTGACGGCTGGTCATGGGGTCCGCTGCTGCGTGACCTGTCGCAGGCCTACGCGTCGCGGCTGGCCGGCTCGGTGGCGGACCGGCCGCCGCTCGCGGTCCAGTACGCCGACTACACGCTGTGGCAGCGGGACCTGCTCGGCGACGAGTCCGCCGGAACTCTGGCCGGTGACCAGGTGGAGTTCTGGCGCGGGGCGCTGGCCGGCCTGCCCGAGGAGCTTGCCCTGCCCTATGACCGTGCGCGGCCCGCCGTGCCGTCGCACCGCGGCGGCGAGGTGCGGTTCGAGATCAGCGTCGACCTGCACCGCAGGCTCCTGGACGTGGCCCGTGAGCACCAGGTCACGGTGTTCATGGTGGTGCAGGCCGCGCTGGCGGTGGCACTGTCACGGTCCGGTGCGGGCACCGACATCCCGATCGGCACGCCGGTGGCGGGCCGCCTCGACGAGGCGGTGCACGACCTGGTCGGGTTCTTCGTCAACACCCTCGTGCTGCGCACGGACCTGTCCGGCGATCCCACGTTCGCCGAACTGCTCGGCCGGGTACGCGAGGCCGACCTGGCCGCATTCGCCCACCAGGACGTGCCGTTCGAGCGCCTCGTCGAAGTCCTCAACCCCGCCCGCTCGACCGCCCGCCACCCGCTGTTCCAGATCATGCTCGCCGTCGACACCGAGACCACCGGCCAATGCGACCTGACGGGTGTCGAGGCGAGCGAGGAACGCCTCGCCGCCGACGTGGCCAAGTTCGACCTCGTCTTCAACCTGAGGCAGCGCCCCACCGGCGACGGCACGGCGTCCGGCATCGACGGCTCACTCGAATACGCGATCGACCTGTTCGACGACGACACCGCCCGCGTGCTCGTCGACCGGGTGCTGCGTGTCCTGCACAACGCGCTGTCGGCGCCCGGCGACCCGATCGGCGCCCTGGGGATCCTGGGTGCGCAGGAGCGGGAACTGCTACTGCACCGGTGGAACGACACCTCGCACACGGTTCCCGCCGACTGCCTGCCGGACCTGTTCGAAGCACAGGCGCGCGCCACCCCCGGGGCCGTCGCCGTCGTCCACGAAGGCGGGCAGCTGACCTTCGCCGAACTGAACGCGCAAGCCAACCGCCTCGCCCGGCATCTGGTGTCGCTCGGCGCCGGGCCCGAGCGTTTCGTGGCCGTGGCGCTGGCCCGGTCGTTCGACCTCGTCGTCGCGATACTCGCCGTGCTCAAGACAGGTGCGGGCTACGTCCCGATCGACCCGGAGTACCCGGCCGACCGGATCGCGTTGATGCTCGACGACGTCCGCCCGGAACTGCTCATCGCCACCCCCGCGGTCGCCGCACAGGCCGCACCCGGCGGTCCGCGTACGCTCGTCATCGGCGCTGATCGGAAATACGAGACGCTCGCCGACGACGACCTGGCCACGACGCGAGGGCTCGACGCCGCCCGGCTTCCCGCCTGCGTGATCTACACGTCCGGCTCGACGGGCAGGCCCAAAGGCGTCGTCGTCGCGCACCGCGGCATCGTCAACCACATCTTCTGGCTCCAGGCTGAATACCGGCTCACCGGCGCGGACCGGATCCTGCAGAAGGCGCCGATCACGTTCGACGTCTCGGTATGGGAGCTGCTGCTGCCGCTCGTGACCGGCGCGACGATGGTGCTGGCCCGCCCCGGCGGCCACCGCGATCCCGCGTATCTCGTGGACCTGGTCCGCCGCGAGCACGTGACCACGGCCGAGTTCGTGCCTTCACTGCTGCGGATGTTCGTCGACGAGCCGGGCGCGGCGCAGTGCACGTCGCTGCGCCAGCTGGTCAGCGGCGGTGAGGAACTGCCGCGGGACCTGCGCGACCGCGCCCTCGCCGTGCTCCCGGACGTGCACCTGCACAACACGTACGGGCCGACCGAGACCACGATCGGTGTGACGTCGGGCGAATGCGTTCGGGGCGGGGCGGGCGCACTCGTCCCGATCGGCCGGCCGAACTGGAACACCCGCCTGTTCGTGCTCGATGAGCGGTTGCGGCCGGTGCCGGTCGGGGTGGCCGGTGAGCTGTACATCGCCGGTGACGGGGTGGCCGCCGGCTACCTGGCCCGCCCGGAGCTGACCGCGGCGCGGTTCGTGGCGTGCCCGTTCGGTGCCGGTGAGCGGATGTACCGCACCGGGGACACGGTGCGGTGGACGCCGGACGGGCAGCTGGACTACCTGGGCCGGGCCGATGACCAGGTCAAGGTCCGCGGTTTCCGGATCGAGCTCGGCGAGATCGAAGCCGCACTGGCCGGACACGAGTCGGTCGACCGGGCGGCGGTCGTCGTGCGCGAGGACCGGCCCGGGGACCGCCGCCTGGTCGCGTACGTCGTGTCAAGCGGGACGGCTGTCGACGCAGCAGGGCTACGCAGGTATGTCGCGGCCAGGCTGCCGGAGTACATGGTGCCTGCGGCGGTCGTCGTGCTCGACGGGCTTCCCCTCAACGCCAACGGCAAGCTCGACCGCAGAGCCCTGCCCGCGCCGCAGTACGCCGGTGGTGAGTCTGAGGGGCCGATGTCGGCGCGTGAGGAGATCCTGTGCGGTCTGTTCGCGCAGGTGCTGGGTGTCGGCCGGGTGGGTGTGCAGGACAGTTTCTTTGATCTGGGTGGTCATTCGCTGCTCGCGACGCGTCTGATCGCGCGGGTGCGGGCGGTGTTCGGGGTGGAGCTGGGGATCCGGGCGCTGTTCGAGTCGCCGACGGTGTCGGGGCTGTGCGGTGTGCTCGACGGCCTCGGCGCGGCCCGCCCCGCTCTTATCCCGGTGCCGCGCCCGGAGCGGTTGCCGTTGTCGTTCGCGCAGCAGCGGCTGTGGTTCGTGGACCAGCTCGAAGGCGGCAGCGCCGTCTACAACGTGCCCATCGCGCTGCGGCTGCGCGGCGCACTGGACCGGGCTGCACTGCGAGCGGCGCTGAACGACGTGGTCGACCGGCACGAGGCGCTGCGCACCGTGTTCCCGGTCGTGGACGGGCAGCCGCGCCAGCACATCCTCGACGAAGGCACGGCCCCGGACTGGGAAGAGGCGCAGGTCGCCGAGGGCGAGCTGGCGGCGAGGTTGTCCGCCGCTGCTGAACACGTCTTCGACCTGTCATCCGAGCTGCCGGTACGGGCATGGTTGTTCGAACTCGGGCCCGACGAGAGCGTCCTGCTGATCCTGATGCACCACATCGCCAGCGACGGCTGGTCGACTGGTCCGCTGCTCGGCGACCTGTCGCAGGCCTACGCGTCACGCCTGTCCGGCGGCGCTCCAGACTGGTCTGCGCTGCCCGTGCAGTACCCCGACTACGCCCTCTGGCAGCGGGAACTACTCGGCGACGAATCGAATGGCAGCCTGGCCGGGGACCAGTTGCAGTATTGGCGCGGGGCGCTGGCGGACCTGCCCGAGGAGCTTGCCCTGCCCTATGACCGTGCGCGGCCCGCCGTGCCGTCGCACCGCGGCGGCGAGGCACGGTTCGAGATCAGCGTCGACCTGCACCGCAGGCTCCTGGACGTGGCCCGTGAGCACCAGGTCACGGTGTTCATGGTCGTGCAGGCCGCGCTGGCGGTGGCACTGTCCCGGTCCGGTGCGGGCACCGACGTCCCGATCGGCACACAGGTGGCGGGCCGCCTCGACGAGGCAGTGCACGACCTGGCCGGATTCTTCGTCAACACCCTCGTGCTGCGCACGGACCTGTCCGGCGACCCCACCTTCGCCGAACTGCTCAGCCGGGTACGCGAGACCGACCTGGCCGCATTCGCCCACCAGGACGTGCCGTTCGAACGCCTCGTCGAAGTCCTCAACCCCGCCCGCTCGACCGCCCGCCACCCGCTGTTCCAGATCACGCTGGCCGTCGACACCGAGACCGCAGACCAATGCGACCTGGAAGGAATCGAAGCGAGCGAGGAGGCGCTGCCAGCCGACGTCGCGAAATTCGACCTGACCCTGAACCTGAAGCAGCACCGGACCGGCGACGGCACAGCGGCAGGTATCGACGGCTCACTCGAATACGCGATCGACCTCTTCGACCCCGGCACCGCCCAATCGCTGGCCCAGCGATTCCACATGATCCTGGAACAGGCGGTGGCCGACCCTCGACTGCGGGTCGCCGACATCGAAATCCTCGACCAGGACGAAAAGGACCGGGTACTCCGGCGGTGGAACGCCGCCTCGCGCGCGGTGCCCTTCGAGCCGTTGGCCGATGTGTTCGAGGCCCGGGTGCGGCGGTCGCCGGATGCGGTGGCGGTGGTGCACGAGGGCCGGGAGGTGACGTTCGCTCAGTTGAACGCGCGGGCGAACCGGCTGGCCCGGTATCTGGTGTCGGTGGGTGCGGGGCCGGGCCGGTTCGTGGCGGTGGTGCTGCCGCGGACCGTCGATGCGCTGGTCGCGGTGTTGGGTGTGGTGAAGGCGGGGGCGGCTTACGTTCCGGTGGATCCGCGCTGGCCGGCCGAGCGGGTGCGGCTGGTGCTCGCCGAGGTCGCACCGGTCGCCGTGCTGGACGACCCGGGCCTGTTCGGTCTGCTGGGCCGCTGGCCCGACGGCGATCTGGGTGTGCCGGTGGACGCAGACAGCCCTGCGTATGTGATCTACACGTCGGGCTCGACAGGCAGGCCGAAGGGCGTTCTCGTTTCGCAGGGCAACGTCGTCAACTTCCTGTCCTGGATCGCCGACGAGTTCCCAGCCGGTGACCTGTCCCGAGTGCTGGCCGCGACCTCGCTGAGCTTCGACGTCTCGGTGTTCGAAGTCTTCGGCACGTGGGCGTCGGGCGGGTGCGTCGAGCTGGCACGCGACGTACTGGCCCTGGGCGAGCTGCCCGCGACGTGGCCCGGGACGCTGGTCTCGGCGGTCCCGTCCGCGCTGAGCCAGGTACTGGCCGACGTGCCGGCCTTCGCATCGGTGCGCGTGGTGATGCTCGCCGGGGAGGCCCTGACACGCAACGTGCTGGACCGGGTCCGGGCCGTGTTCCCGTCGGCCCGGGTGATGAACATGTACGGGCCCACCGAAGCCGCACACGCCAGCGGCTGGCGTGCCGTCGGCGAAGGCGCCCCGCTGATCGGCTCGCCCATCGCCAACGCCCGCCTGTTCGTGCTCGATGAGCGGTTGCGGCCGGTGCCGGTCGGGGTGGCCGGTGAGCTGTACATCGCCGGAGCGGGCGTGGCCGCCGGCTACCTGGCCCGCCCGGAGCTGACCGCGGCGCGGTTCGTGGCGTGCCCGTTCGGTGCCGGTGAGCGGATGTACCGGACCGGGGACACGGTGCGCTGGACGCCGGACGGGCAGCTGGACTACCTGGGCCGGGCCGATGACCAGGTCAAGGTCCGCGGGTTCCGGATCGAACTCGGCGAGATCGAAGCCGCACTGGCCGGACACGAGTCGGTCGACCGGGCGGCGGTGGTCGTCCGCGAGGACCGGCCCGGAGACCGCCGTCTCGTCGGCTACGTCGTCGGAACGGCCGGGACCGCCGTCAACGCCGCGGCGCTGCGCCGGTATGCCGCGAGCCTGCTGCCCGAGTACATGGTGCCCTCGGCGGTCGTCGTGCTCGACCGGCTTCCCCTCAACGCCAACGGCAAGCTCGACCGCAGAGCCCTGCCCGCACCGCAGTACACCGGCAATGAGACGACCAGCCCCACATCAGAGCTGCAAGCAGCACTCTGCGACCTGTTCGCCCAGGTCGTCGACGCGCAGCACGTCGGGATCGACGACACCTTCTTCGACCTGGGAGGCCACTCCCTGCTCGCCGCCGTGCTCGTGGCGCGGATCGGTGAGCGCTTCGGCGTGCGGATCGGGCTGCGCGAATTCGTCGCCCAGCCGACGGTACGCGCGATCAACGAGCTCATCACCGCCCGCGCCGGCGCGCCTGCAGACGTCTGAAAGGGATGGACACACCATGCTCACCGTCTACACGTCGTTTCCGACGGACCCCGATGTGCCCCCGGAGGAGTACCGGCGCACACTGCTGGACAAGTGCCGGTGGATCGAGCAGGCGGGCTGCCGGGGCGTGCTCGTGCACACCGACAACCGCAGCGTCGACCCGTGGTCTGCCGCCCAGTTCCTGCTGGAGAACACCGAACGCCTGGTGCCGCTGATCGCGGTCAATCCCGTGTACACGCACCCGTTCGCTGCCGCGCGTGCGATCAGCACGATCGGCTACCTGTACCACCGCCAGGTCGACCTGAACCTGGTCAGCGGCGGTTTCCCCAGCCATCTGCGCGAACTCGGCTGCGGCATCGACCACGACGAACGCTACGACCGGATCACCGAGTACTCCCAGATCGTCACCCGCCTGCTGTCCGACGAGGGGACGGTTTCGCACGCGGGCAAGCACTACACCGTCAAGGGCGCGAAGCTCGGCATGCCGTTCGACGCGGAGCTCATGCCGCGAATCTACGTCTCCGGCGGATCCGAGGCGAGCCTGGAGGCCAGGCGGCAACTGGGCGCAGGCTGGCTGACCTACCCGCGGCTGCTGGGCCGCTACGGCGACAGCGGCGTGTTCAAGGGCGGTGGGATCCGCTTCGGGATCATCGCCCGTCCGACGTCGGAACAGGCCTGGTCGCTCGCGCACGCCAGGTTCCCCCACGACGAGGGCGGCGAGGCGCTGCACGACTGGGTTGCGCAACAGGCCGAATCGCGGTGGCACCGCAACCTCGCCGACGACGTGCGGCGGTCCGGGGTCCTCGACCAGGTCTACTGGCTGTACCCGTTCCGCGCCTACCACACCTTCTGCCCGTACCTCGTCGGTGACTATGCCGAGGTCGCCGCCGCCCTCGCCGAGTACTTCAACGTGGGCGTGAACACCATCATCCTCAACACTCCCGAGGATGCCGAGGACCTGGAGCACATTCTTGTCGCTCTCCGGCTGGCGAGTGCCTCATAAGCGGTGTCAGCGCAATGGGCCGTGTTTCCTGAGGTGCGCTGTGTGGGTCAGGTCGATTCGGGATCGCGATGATCTTCATGTGGCGCGTGGTGACCTGACGGATGAGCAGTGGCGGGTGCTGGAGCGACTGCACCGGAGACCGCGGGCCGGGGTCGGCCCACCGCGTGGTCGAGGCGGTTGTCGATGTGGCGGCGTTAAACTCGCCGGCCATGGGACTTCTCACCTTCAGCCTCAACCTCACCCTGGACGGTTGCGTCGACCACCAGGAGGGGATCGCCGACGACGAGACGCACGCCTTCTTCACCCGTCTCATGGACGAGGGCGGGGCCATGCTGTGGGGTCGCGTCACCTACGAGATGATGGAGAGCTACTGGCCGGCCGTCGCCCGCGGCGACGAGCAGGCGCCGCCGGCCATCCGCGAGTGGGCAGTCAAGCTGGAGGCCAAACCCAAGTACGTGGTGTCCTCGACGCGCAACGACTTCCCGTGGACCAACAGCCACCACCTCGCCGGCGAGCTGCGCGAGGGCGTGCAGAAGCTCAAGGACGCGACCCCGGCCGGGGTCCTCCTCGGAAGCGGCAAGCTCGCGAACGAGCTCGACCGGCTGGACCTGATCGACGAGTACAAGCTGCTCGTCCATCCCCGGATCGCCGGCCACGGCCCGACGCTGTACCAGGGCGGGCTGCCCGCCACGCGCCGGCTCGAGCTGCTCTCGGCGGAGCCGCTCCGCAACGGCGCGGTGGCCATGCACTACCGCCGCGCGCACTGAATCACGGGAGTCCAGCGCTGCCGGGTCACCGGCAGCGCGGCGTCCTCCCGCGCTCGCCGTGCAGCGCCGAACGACTCCGCGAAGGCGATAAAAACGGTCTAATACGGCAGCGGCACTTAGCTTCGTCCAAGCAGTTCCCTGCCGCTAGCTCTGATCACTTCCGTCGGGCAAGGCCCGTGACCTCAGAGTCTGGCCGCCTTGTTCAGACCAGCCAACGCCACGCCTGCGGTCCGTCGAGTGGTAAGTATCCGGCTGGGATGCGGTGTTGGACGAGGATTTCATCGTCGACCCACCAGGTCATGTGGTAGCCGCATGCCTGCTCAATCTGGCGGAGGCCGGGCCTCGCGACGAGTAGCTCGGCCAGTTGCGCGTCGTTCAGTGGTGGGCCGGCTGACGGGCGTGAACGTGCCCAATCCAGTAGCGCCTCCGCCTCGATGAACGCCTCCAGCGAGGGGAACGCTGGTTCGTCGGTCTCGAACATGCCGAACAGCAGCGTGCCGTCCGGGCGTAGCTCGCCGCCGAAGACGCCGTCTGGTGGCGACGGCAGCACCGCGTACGGAAATTGGATAGGAATGTCAGGCTCATCAATGTCGAAGATCGGCTCGAACTGCACCGGCATCCGGAATGTTGGGCTTACATAGGCCAGGCCGGACCAGCGATCCTGGACGGCGCGGAGGGCTGCCAACGCCTCTTCGTCCACGCCGCCGAGGAACTCACGCATCATCGCCCGGCAGGTTTCGTCATCGGGGCCGTGGCCGACCGGCTCCCGCGTGGCGTTGGCGGCCAGGAACGCACGAGCCCGCTCGCTCAGCCCGCTCGGGGCATCGAGTACATGCACCGCTGCCACGCTATCGAGATGGTGGCGCCGACGCGCCACCGCCCTTCGAATCTCCAAGTAGCGGACCTGTCGCGTCCGAAGGCAGCGACAGCCAACCGGCAGCCGCTCCCAGCTAGATCAAGTCAAGTGCCGCTGCCGTACTAACGGGCGTCGCGCTGACGGCGGGCGCGCTCGAACTCGGCGACATCCGACATCCAGGGACCGTGCTGTTCGAGTGCGGCGCAGCCGCCGCGGACGAAGGCGCTCACCAGGTTCCGGTACCCGCCGATCCCGTCGACCAGGCTGTACTCGACCCGGTACTGCGGCTCCGACCCGGCTTGCCCGGGTCGGACCGTCGTGATCCGGGCGATGGAGTCCGCGTAGAAGTGCAGCTGGATCCCCTCGCCCATCTCCTCGTCCTCGATGGTGAACACTTCGTTGTCCCCGGCGGAGCGATCGGCGACGAACTCCCAGAACTCGGCGGAGGCAGTGCGGGGACCGCCCCGCAGCCACTTCTGCTCGCCGCCCTTGTCATCGGTGAACGACAGGGCCGTCTTGCGCGCACTCTCACCGAGGTCGGCGTGGTCGCCGGCAGCCTCTTCGTCGTCCACCTCGGGTGCGTTCCGGGAGCGGTCCGCGGCCTCGGAGCACAGCAGGAAGCTCACCGTGCGCACCGCGTCATCGGCCAGTTCGGGGTAAACGCGGCGCACGGCCGCGTCGACCGTCGCCGCCATCCGGTCCCAGTCGCGCTTGTCCGTGGCCCTTTTTCCCCGCCGCGGATCGAGGCCGATCCGCATCCCGTCACACGCCTGCTCCGCGGTGGCGATCACGCGCATGACCTGGGGCAGCAGCGCGGGGTCGACGGCATCGGGCGTCCGCCTCGGCACCGTCGCGCCATGCAGATACTGGCCCGTGAACCTCATAATCGCAGCGTCGAGTGCCCCCAGGACCACTCCGCGCTCGGCGCGACGGCGGTTCGCTTGATACTCCTGGGCACGCTTCCCGTTCGACCCTTCCGTCGGTGCACGCATCGCCGCGCAGATCTGACCGCGCTCCAGCAGATCGATGTCGGCACCATGGGCGACAAGCCGGCTCCGGTCCCACCGGATGCGCCCGAAGAGCGCGTCGACGTCCGCGGGCGGGGAGAGCAGGACCGGGTCCAGGAGCGCGACGGCAGCGTTCTCGTCGAGCCGGCCCCGGGTTCCGGCGGCCTCGCACAGCGGAAGGACCGCGCTCCACAACAGCAGGTGTCTGGCCAGATCCTCCCGGATCACCGCAAGATGGGCTTCCCCGATCGGGAACGTGAACGTGCGAGGCTCATGGTTGGCGTCGGCCCCGGCGGCGAGCATCAGCTTCAGCTCGCCGTCCTCGCGGATCACGTTCGGCATCCAGCCGCTGCGGCGTGTGAAAACGATGTCCGTCATAGCTCAGGCTTCCCCAGCGCGGCACCGGCTGGACAGGGTCGCGTCGGGTCCACGCCGTGAACCACGGCGATGCAGCCCACCCCGCATCGTGTGTTCACGACCACCGGGCACATTCGGCGGCGAGGCGTGGGTCGGTGCGCACCCAGACTTCGCCCCCGGCGGCCCCGGCCGGGGCGTCGACTCGTTCGAGACCGAGGAATTCGATCAACTGGAGCAGTGCGGCTCGTTCGGCTCGGTCATCGTCGACATCATGCGAGTCGAAGAAGACGTAGTACTGGTCGCTCGGGTCGACGCAGCCCGAATCTGCCCAGATCCGAGCGACTTCTCCGATCGCCGCCGCTTCCGTCGTGATCGTGGCGGCGCGGGCGGCGCCGCGGGTCTCCGGTGACGCGTCGAGGTCGGCGAGGTCGGCGAACCACTGGCCGAAGCGGTCGAGGCCGGCATAGCCGTTCTCGAAGAACAGCATCGCGCTCGGAAGGTAGCGATTGACCCGGTCGACCTGGAGGTATTCCGACCGGGGTCGGTCCGCATCCTTGCTCCGGGAGATCACACCCAGCCGGGGCATGAGCACCAGACTCTGCCTCGCCGGCTCATCCCTGATGGTGTAGGTGTCAGACTCGCGAACCCGGAAGAACGCAGAGAACGCCAGGTAGGCCTCCTGAGCGTCACCCACGGAGACTTGTTGATCGTCGCCGTCACCGACAGCGAAGACGAACTGCTTCGGTCCGGGACTGTAGGGGCGGGCCATGTGCGTCCTTCGTTCACGTGTGACAGGCCCACCAGTGTAGTGGATCAGGGCGGACGTGCCCGCGGCCCTGATCATGGGCGTGCTGTGCGCCGGCCCTGCGCGAGCGGCCGGCCGCCCGCGAGCCCTGAACCGGAGCCGGCCCGGAAGCGGACTCGCGCATGGCCGCCGGCTCACGTGACCGGCAGCGGTCGGGCCGGTCACGGCCGCCCGCGACATGGGGATCAGTCGAAGGATCTCTCCCAGCTCTCCTCAGGCAGCCAGTCGGCTGTCTCCAGGATGTTCGATCCATCGGCCAGCCATGCGCTCAGCCACTGCGCCAGGGTGATGTCGAGCTTGTAGCGGCTCCCCTGGTCCCACCACCACATTCGGCCGTCGGGGTGCCGGCAGTCCAGCAGTGCCCACATCGCGCAGCCGAAGTCGCAGAGAAACAGCACCTTCGGTGGAATCGGGGTCTCGCCGGCAGGCCATTCCGCTTCCTGGATCTCTCGGCAGGCGGTGACCATGTTGTTGCCGCCGTCGCTGACATGCCCGTGCGGCGGCAGGCCTTCGATCCCGACGAACGGTCCCACGCCCCCGTTGGCAACCTCTAGGTAGATACGTCGAAGCAGAGGTGGCAACGCGAACCCGAGGCCGGCTTCCGCTTCGTCGAGATCGGCTTGCGACACCACCAGCAGATCGGGAACGTATGCGGAATCGGTTGGCCGGCCCACGGCGACTCGGCCACGGAGCGCTTCGATGATCTCGTCCTCGGTCACCCGGCGATCATCCTCGGCGCCCTCGCGTGCCGCTACCCAGCACGCCCGACCGGGCCCGCCAGCAGCCCGGCACCGCTGGTGAAACGGCCTAGTCCTTTGCGTGGTCGAGCAGTCGCCGCACGTCCCGCACGTCGAACGGCGGGTCCCAGCCCAGGATGATGTGCGTGGCCCCAGCCGCCAGATAGCCCTCGTGGCCGTCGATCTCGTCAGGCCCGATCATCGTCGTGCGCTCGATCTCGGCCGGGTCGCGTCCCACCTTCGCGCACCACTGGTCGAGCACCGCGTTCTTGTGCGCGAAGCGCTCGGGCGAGCCGAAGTCGTTCCACATGTCGGCCCGCTCGGCGACGATACGCAGCGTCACCTTCTCGCCGCCGCCGCCGATCAGCAGCGGGATCGCCGGGGCGGGCGGGTTGAGCCGCGGCAGCCGCTGCTGGATCCGCCCCGTGGCCGCCTCCAGCCCGCGCAGCCGGCCCGGGGCGGTGCCGAACTCGTAGCCGAACTCGGTGTAGTCGCGTTCGAACCATCCGGCGCCCAGCCCCACCACCAGCCGTCCACCGCTGAGCTGGTCGACGGTGCCGGCCATGGCGGCCACCAGGTCCGGATTGCGGTAGCCGTGGCAGCTGACCAGGGGACCGAACCGGACCCGGCTGGTGTCGGCGGCGATCGCGGCGAGCATCGTCCAGCATTCGTAGTGCGCACCGTCGGGATCGCCGTAGAGCGGGTAGAAGTGGTCCCAGTTCCAGACCGAGTCCACGCCCAGCTCCTCGGCCGCCCGCCACGCCTCCCGCAGCTGGTCCATCGAGCAGTGCTGCGGCCTGACCTGCACCCCGACCTTGAACCTGGCCATGCGCTCCACCTCCACCGGGCAGCCGTCGCCGAACAGGTCCGTTCAGCCGTTACAGTGTCCATTCCACACAGCGCCCCGGCATCTTCCGGATTGCTTTTCCGGGACCGTCGGAAAAGGCCTTTCGGCACGTTGGAAGAAGTGTTCGCTAAGCGCTGTGGATACGCTCGGACAAGCGCCGTGAATGATCGGCGTCACCGGTGCGCAGGAGTGCCGGTGTACGTATCTCCCATTTCTGTGGAGGCCCGCGATGGGTAAATGTCCGATCGTGCTGGACCGGACCGGTAAAGACATCCACGCCGAGGCGGCCCGGATCCGGGCCGAAGGGCCGGTGACCCGGGTAGAGGTGCCCGGTGGCTACCTGGCCTGGTCGGTGACCAACTACACGGTGGGCAGGCAGATCCTGGCCGACCCGCGATTCTCCAAGAACGCCAGGGAGCACTGGCCGGCCCTGATGAACGGCGAGGTTCCGGATGACTGGGAGCTCATCACCTGGGTGAAGATGGACAACGTCACGACCCGCGAGGGCGCCGACCACGACCGCCTACGCAAGCTGGTCGCGCACGCGTTCGCCCCCCGGCAGGTGCAGGCCGCCCGCGGCCACATCGAGAAGCTGGTGGCGGGACTGCTCGACGACCTGGAGCGGGTGCCGGCCGGCGAGGTCGTGGACATCAAAGGCCAGTTCACCTACCTGCTGACCGCGCTGGTCATCTGCGACCTGTTCGGGGTGCCGCCGCAGGCCCGCGACAGGATGCTGCAGGGCGCGGTCACCAACAGCAAGACCACCAACACGCGCGAGGAGTCCGGGGCCAACCTGCACCAGTGGCACGAGGCCATGGAGGAACTCGTCGCGGACAAGAAGGCCAACCCGGGCACGGACCTCACCAGCGTGCTGGTCCAGGCCAAGGAAGACGGCTCGATGATGACCAACGACGAGCTGGTGGGCACGCTGCACGTCATGCTCGGCGCCGGCTCGGAGACGCTGGGCAACGTCATGTCCCACCTCGTCGTCGACCTGCTGGAGAACCCGCAGCAGCTGGAGCTGGTCCGCAGCGGGCAGTACACCTGGGAGGACGCGTTCGCCGAGGCGCTGCGCAAGGACGCGGCCATCGCCCAGTTGCCGTTCCGCTACGCCACCGAGGACGCCGAGATCGCCGGGGTCCACATCGCCAAGGGCGACCTGGTGCTGATCGCCTACGCCGGCATCGGCCGCGACCCGGAGCTGCACGGCGATACCGCGGACCAGTTCGACCTCACCCGCGCCGACAAGACCAACCTCGCCTTCGGCCACGGCCCGCACTACTGCCTTGGCCGGTCGCTTGCCACCATGCAGGCGATGATCGCCATGCCGGCGCTGTTCGAGCGCTTCCCCAACATGCAGCTGGCCGTTCCGGTGTCCGAGATTCCGCCACAGGGCACCTTCATCATGAACGGCTACGGCAGCGTCCCGGTGTACCTCAACGCTCCGGTGCCCGCGCTCGCCTGACCGCCGCCACCGCGCCCCGGCCCCCCGCCAGGTGCCGGGGCGCAACCATGTGCGGCACCGGCCGGTGTCGAGAGCGGGCCCGCCGGCTCCGACTACCCCATGAAGGCGCCCGACAGGGCGACTCGTGGAGAGGAGCGGAAATGGTGCCACAGGTCGTTTCGCCGCAGGAGTGGCTGGCGGCCCGCAAGGAGCTGCGCCACCGCGAAGGTGAGCTGCTCAAGGTCCGTGACGAGGTCAACGCCGCCCGCCTGCAGCTGCCGGCGGTGGTGGTCGACAAGGAATACGTCTTCGAGGGACCGGCGGGCAAGGCGACGCTGATCGACCTGTTCGAGGGGCGCAGTCAGCTCATCGTGCAGCACTTCATGTTCGACCCGGCGTGGGACGAGGGCTGCAGGCACTGCTCGATGCTCAGCGACGGCATCGGCGACACGTCGCACCTGCACGCCCTGGACACGACGCTGGCCATCGTGTCGCGCGCGCCGTACTCGAAGATCGGCCCGTTCCACCAGCGCATGGGCTGGCAGGTGCCGTGGTATTCGTCGTACGGCACGATGTTCAACTACGACTACCACGCCACGCTCGACGAGTCGGTTGCCCCGGTGGAGTACGACTACCAGGACATGGACACACTCGCCGCGCACGGCAACTGGTTCACCGAGGGTGAGGCCGGCGGGATGAGCGTCTTCGTGCGCGACGGAGACCGCGTGCTGCACACCTACTCGTGCTACGGCGACGGCATCGACGTGTTCCACAATACGTTCAACTACCTGGACCTGACGCCGAGCGGCCGCCCGGCCGAGCGGCCGTGGCTGCGCCACCACGACCGCTACCGGCGGTAGGCGACCTCCGGCGCGGCCGGCTGAGCCCGTACACGCGTACGCCGCCACCGACGGTGGCGGCGTAGGCGTGCCAGGGCGGGCTAGCCGTTGACGGCGGCCCGGTAGTAGTCGAGCACGGACGTGTGGATCGGCTTCCAGCCCAGCTCCCGGCGGGTCTTGTCGGCGCTGACGATGTGGTCCATCAGGTACAGCTCTTCGATGACCCGGATCTCCTCGGGCGATTCGCGGTCGGCCGGCCAGCACACGGCGTGGCCGCCCGCGATGGCGGCGGCCAGCTCGTCGATGGTGACGTTGTCGGTGACGCCGTTCCAGGCGGTGCCCGGTGCGGCGTGCTGCGCGACGAGGACGTACAGGTCGGCCAGGTCCTCGACGTGCACGGCCGGCCAGTGGATGCCGCGGCGGCCCAGGTACACCCCGGCCCCGACCCGCTCCTGCAGGGGCACCATCATGTCCTGGACCACGCCGCCGCCGTTGCCGTAGATCAGGCCCGGCCGCACCAGCATGCCGCCGCCGGCCAGGACCCGCCGCTCCACGTCGGCGCGCCAGGCGACGACCGCGGGCGGGACGGGCACGGTGTCCTCGTGGGTGTGGCCGGGGCCGAGCACGTCCGCGCCGGAGGTGTGGATCAGCCGGGCGCCGGTGTCCATGATCGCCTCGGCGCCGACGCTTTCCAGATCGCCCTCGATCCGGCCGATCTGCACCACGATGTCGAACCCCCGTGCGGCGGCCGCCAGCGAGGGCGGGTCGGCCAGGTCGCCCGGCACCGGGCGGTACTGCTGCGGAACCGGCTTGCCGCCGGGACGCTGCAGGGCGGCAACCCGGTATCCGGCTCGGGCCAGCGCGGCGGCCGTGTAGCCGCCCGCGTAACCCGTTGCGCCGATGACCAGGACATCGGTCTCGTGCGGGTCCTTGAAGTTCACTGTCGTCTCCGTTCTGTCGAGGGCCGACCGGATCGCGGGTCACCGCACCGGTTGCAGGCCCTGGCCGGTGAGCAGGAAGGCCGGGGCGTCACCGCTGGCGGTGCCCGACGCCAGGCGCAGCAGCGCGGCCCCGGCGAGCTGCGGGGTCAACGCGGGGCCGAGCCGGGTCTGGAACTCCTCCACGCTGATCCCGGCCCGCTCGGCGTACGCCTCGACGGCCGGCCGGCCCAGCGCGGTCTCGCCGGTGAGCTGCGGTAGCACGGTCGTGACGGTGAGCCCGAGACCGGCGCGCGCCGACTCCTCGGCGGCGTATTCGGCCAGGAACCGCACGGTGGCCTTCGCCCCGGCGTAACCGCCGCTGATCGGCGAGCCGCGCAGTGCGGCGCCGCTGCTGACGACGATGACGCGGCTGCCGGGGCGCAGCGGCCGCAGCAGCGCCTCACGCAGCCACGTGTAGGCGATACGCACGTCGCTGTGCCAGTTGACGGAGAACGTCTCCCAGCTCTGCTGCGTCAGCGGCCGCAGCACCGGCAGCGCCCCCGCGACCAGCACCAGCACCTCGGGATCGTGTTGTTTGAGCAGGTCGGCGGCGCGCCCGGGATCGGCGGCGTCGGCGGTCTCCACGGTCAGCTCCGGCCGCTGCCCGGCCAGGGCGCGCAGCGGCGAGGTGTCGCGGGCCAGCGCGACCACCCGCGCCCCGGCGTCGAGGAACGCGTCGACTGCGCCACGGCCCAGGCCGCGGCTGGCGCCGACGATGAACACGGTCTGTCCGGACAGGTCTTCCATGGGGAATCGCCTCGCTTTTTCGCACACGGGATCCGCTATGGGCCAGGCTCACTCTACGCAGCCGCCGGTGCGATTCTTCTTCGAGATTGCGCACTGTCGCCAAGCGCAATCGGACCTCTTCTCCGGCCTGTTCCCGCCCGCTAGCGTGGCATTCGCCCGGGCGTTCGGAGTTGCTGTTCGCGGGCCCGGAACAACACGCCGTGCGCGCTTTCGCAAAGCTGCGGCGAATGACGTTCGCGAGCGAAATCGCCATGCCCAGGAGGAGGAATCCGTGCAAGCGACTCAAGCACCACAGCGCACCGAACTGGCCCGGCGAGCGGCGGATCTGGTGCCGCTGCTGCGCAAGAACAGCCTGTGGCAGGAGCAGAACCGCCGCCTGTCCGACGAGAGCGTCGAGGCGATGACGGCGGCCGGCATCTTCCGGATGCGCACGCCGGCCCGCTACGGCGGTTACGAGTCCGACGCGCACACCATGGTCGACGTCGGCATCGAACTCGGCCGCGGCGACGGCGCGTGCGCCTTCGACGTCGCCGCCTGGTGGATCACGTCGTGGAACGTCGGGCTGTTCCCCGACGAGGTGCAGGACGAGGTCTTCGCCGACCCCGACACGCGTATCGCCGGCACGCTGGCGCTCAACGGCACCGGCGTCGCCCGGCCCGGCGGCCTCGTCGTCAACGGGCAGTGGGCCTTCAACAGCGGCGCCGCGCACAGCAAGTACAAGCTGCTGTCCACGCTGATGATCCCGGCCGAGGGCGAGCCGGAGCCCGTGATGGCCGTGGTGCCGATGAAGTCGCTGCGGCTCATCGACGACTGGCACGTCTCCGCGCTGTCGGGCACGGGCAGCGTGTCGGCCGCGGCCGAGGACCTGTTCGTGCCGATGAGCCACGTGATGCGCATCGCCGCCTTCACCGCGGGGGAGTACGGCTCGAAGCTCAACATCGACCTGCCGATGTTCCGCGCCCCGCTGGTCGGCGCGGTGGCCGCGTCGACCTCGGGCAAGATGATCGGCATGGCCCGCGCGGCCTCCGAGCACTTCTACGACCGCATCAACCGCCGCCCGATCGCCAACACCACCTACGAGCGGCAGGCCGACGCGCCGATCACCCACCTGCAGGCGGCCGACGCCGCCCTCAAGATCGACGAGGCGGAGGGACACGCCCGGCGCATCGCGACCATGGTCGACGAGAAAGGCCTGACCGGGCAGGAGTGGACACTGCAGGAGCGGGCGTTCGCGCGCGCGGTCGGCGGCCGGGTGCCGCAGCTGACCGCCGAGGCGGTCGACCTGCTCGCCGGCGGGCTGGGCGCGTCCTCGATCTACCTCAACGACCCGGTCCAGCGCATCCGCCGCGACGTGCGCGCGGTGACCCTGCACGCGCTGCACCTGCCCACCACGACGCTGGAGCTGTACGGCCGGGTGCTGTGCGGCCTGGAGCCCAACACCTTCTTCGTCTGAGCCACGACGCCCCGCGGCGGGGGGGGGGCGGCGGCGGCGGCGGCCCCCCCCGGGGGGGGGGGGGGGGACAAGACGCCCCTCCTTCTCCTCACCCCCCCCGCCCGGCGGGGGGCGCCCCGGGTACCCGGGGCCGCCCGCCGCGGGGCGTCTGCGGATCTCACATGCGCAACTCGGACGGGTCCACCACCGGGCGCAGCTCGACGCCGCCGGCCCGCACGTCCGGGAAACGCCGCGCCAGCTCCAGCGCCCGCTCCGGCGTCGCGCAGTCGAGCACGAAATAGCCGGCCAGATGCTCCTTGACGTCGGCAAACGGCCCGTCGGTCGCGGCCAGCACCCCTTCGCGCATGCGCAGCGCGATGCTGTGCGCCGGGTCGCCCAGCGCCGCCGAGTCCACCAGCTCGCCGGTCTCGGTCAGCTCCTTGAGCAGCGTCTGGAACTCGCTGGCCCGCTCCGCGCGCTCCTGCTCGGACAGCGGACCGCTCTGCAGAAACATCGGATGCTGCCACGTGCTCGGGTTGTTGTAGATGAGCACCACGTACTTCATGCGCTGGATCTCCGGTCACGTCGATGAGCCGGCACGGGGAGCCGCCCAGGCGAGCCTAGCCCGGCCCACCGCGCCAGGACGCCTTCCATGACGGCGTGTCTGCTCACCGATATCGAATACTGTCACTGCAGCCCGGGTGCGGCCCGATGTCGAAATCCGCCACCACGGCGACGACTCATCTGTGACGGCGCGATCGGGCGCCGCCGCACAACGAGCAACAGCTGAGCCCGCAGGGCGGCCGCAGGCCGGCCCGTCGCACCCAGGAGAGTCCGCCGTGCTGAAGTGCAGCGTCATCATCCCCACATACAACCGCAGACACCTGCTGCGCCGTACCCTCGATTCGCTCACCCGGCAGGACCTGCCCCGTACCGAGTACGAAGTGCTCGTCTGCGACGACGGCTCCGACGACGGCACCGCCGAGCTGGTCGCCGGCTACACGGACCGGATCGACGTCCGCCACCTCTACCAGCAGGACCTGGGGTCACGGGCCGCCGCCGCGCGCAACATGGGGATCGCCGCCGCCCGCGCCGAGTTGTGCGTGTTCCTCGACGACGGCGTCGTGGCCGGATCCGGCTTCCTGCGCGCACACGTCGCCACCCACGAGGCGGCCGACGGCCCGCTCGCGCTGATCGGCTACGTGTGGGCCTACACCCCGCACCATGACGTCAGCGCCGAGGACAGCGCACACATGCAGCAGATCCTCGACGACGCCGACGACGACGCCCTCATCGGCTGGCTGCGCGCCGAGGGCAGGATGCCCGACCTGCGCGAGGAGTACTACGCCAAGTACGGCGACGACTTCGGCGACGAGCCCGCACCGTGGTCGATCTTCTGGACCTGCAACGTGTCCGCCCCCACCACGCTCATCCGCGCGGTCGGCGGGTTCGACGAGTCGTTCCGCAACTGGGGCGGCGAGGACTGCGACCTGGGCTACCGGCTGCACCGCGCAGGCGCCTACTTCGCGCTGTGCCGCGACGCCGCCGCGGTGCACCTGCCGCACCCCGCGGCCAGCAAGAGCGGTGAAGGCGACAACTACGACTACATGGCCGACAAGTACCGCACCCCGATCATGGAACTGCTGCGCAGGTTCACCAGCATGGAGGTGCACCCCTTCAACATCAACGACGTCATCAAGGCCGAGAACCTGCCCAGCTGCGCCGAGTACGAGCGGCAGGTGACCGCCCGATGAGATGGCTCGCCCGGCGGACCGCGGAGCGGTGGGAGATCGCCAAACTGACCCGGCACGCCGGGCCCGGCCTGATCTCCGCCCTGGCCGCGGTCTACCTCGTGCTCGGGGTGCTGCCCGTGGTGTTCGTCGTCGCCACCAGCGTCATGCTCGGCAAGGTGCCGCAGGCGGTCGAGGCGGGCCTCGACTCGCCCGAGTGGACGTCGCTGGTGCGGGCGTTCCTGGTCGGCGCCGCGGCCTTCGTCGGCCAGCAGCTGCTCGCCCCCGTGGCCGCGCTGCTGCGCGAGCTGGCTGCACGCCGCGTCGACGGCGTGCTGTTCCGCGGGTTGATGGAGGCGGCGCTGCGCAGCCCCGGCATCAGCCCGCTGGAGGACCAGGACACCCTCGACGAGCTGCGCAACGCCGCCCGTGAACTGGAGTTCGGCTTCCAGAGCCCAGGACAGGCCGTGCCCGGTCTGCTGTCGCTGCTGGCCAGGTACGTCGCGCTGGCCGGCTACGCGGCCGTGGTCGGGTACGCCTTCTCCTGGCCGGCCGCGGCCGGGCTGGTCACCGCGGTGCTGCTGTTCCGCTACGGCCAGCGCGGCGGGCTGCGCAAGTACGTCAAGGTGCGGTTCGCCTCGGCGGGCGCGTCCCGCCGGCTCGACTACGTCCGCGGACTGGCCGTCGACAGCGCGGCAGCCAAGGAGATCCGGGTGTTCGGGCTGGTCGGCTGGCTGCGCGAGCAGCTCGCCGAGGCGTACGCGGGCCTGCTGGGCCCGGTGCGGGCGGCGCGGCGCAAGGCGTACCTGTGGCCGTTCGTGTGGTTCACGCTGTGGGGGGTGACCGTGGCCGTCGCCATCTTCGCGGGCCTCGGCGCGACCGCCGCCGACGGCGTCACGCTCACCACGTTCGTGCTGGTGGTCCAGGCTGTCCTGGGGGCGCTACGGCTGTCGGAGTACTACGCCGAGGCCGACACCCAGACCTGCGTCGGCATGTACGGCTACCGGGCGTACCAGCAGTTCACGGCACGTATCGACGCCACGGTGCCGGACGCCGAAGCCACCCGCGACACCTCCCCGGCCCCGGAACCGGTCTCCGAGATCCGGTTCGCCGACGTCAGCTTCGGCTACCCGGGCCAGGACCGGCAGATCCTGTCGGGGCTGAACCTCACCATCCCCGTGGGCAGGTGCACGGCACTGGTCGGCGTCAACGGCGCCGGCAAGACCACGATCGTGAAGCTGCTGGCCCGGCTGTACGAACCGGACAGCGGTGCGATCCTGCTCGACGGTGTGGACATCCGCACCTACACCGTCGACCAGTGGCGGGCCCGGCTCGGCATCATCTTCCAGGACTTCGCCCGGTTCGAGGCGTCGGTCGCCGACAACATCACCTTCGGGGCGGTGGCAGCACGCTCCGACCACGACGGAGCGCGCAGCGCGGCCGAGGCGGTCGGACTCGGCGAGCTGCTCGCACAGCTGCCGCTGGGGCTGGACACGCCGCTGGCCCGGCACCTGTCCGGCGGAGTGGAGCTGTCCGGCGGGCAGTGGCAGCGCGTCGCGCTGGCCAGGGCCCTGTTCGCGCTGCGCCACGGCGCGCCCGTGGTGGTCCTGGACGAGCCGACCGCCAGCCTCGACGTGCGGGCAGAGGCACGTTTCTTCGACGAGTTCGCCGGACTCACCCAGGGAGCGACCACCTTGCTGATCTCACACCGGTTCTCCAGCGTGCGCCGCGCCGACAACATCGTGGTGCTGGCCGACGGCGGCGTGCTGGAACAGGGCTCACACGAACAGCTGATGGCGCTGGGCGGCCGCTACCAGGAGCTGTTCACCCTGCAGGCCGACCGGTTCGTCGACGCGGAGGTGGACGCATGATCGAGGCGATCCGTGGTTCCGGGCACCTGCTGGCGACGGCCTGGCGGATGGACCGCCGCCGCGCCGTGGTCGCGGTCGTGCTGATGCTCGCCGGTGCGCTGGCCGCGCCGCTGATGGCGTACGTGCTGGGCGCGATGACCGGTGAGGTGGTCACCGGCGACGCGGCCGGCGCGGTCCGCAGCGGTGCGATCGTGGCGGTGCTGGCCATCGCGATGCTGACCTTTTCCCACTTCGCCCACATCGCGTACTTCGAGCTGGCGGAGATGGCCGAGCAGGACTTCGACGAACAGCTGATGGCCGTGTCGAACGGCTCGCCGGGCATCGAGCACCACGAGCGGCCCGAGCTCGCCGACGAGATCACGGTGCTGCGCCAGGAGGGGCGGCAGCTGGAAGGGGCGATGGACGCCCTGATGAACGGGCTCGGCCTGGTGCTGGCGATGGCGGTCACCGGGGTGCTGCTGGCCCGGGTCAACCCGCTGCTGCTGCTCCTGCCGCTGGCGGCGATCCCCCCGCTGGTGGCGGGCCGGGCGGCCGAGCGCATCCGGGACCGGGCCCGCACCGCGACGGCCGAGCCGACCCGCGTCGCGCTGAACCTGTTCCACCTGTCCACGTCGGCGACGGTCGCCGGCGAGCTGCGCGTGTTCCAGCTCAGCCGGGACCTGGTCGACCGCCATGAGCGGCAGTGGGCCCGGGCCACCAGCGGGCTGGCCCGGGGCCACTTCCTCGCCACCGTGGTCCACTCGGTGGGGCAGGTCGTGTTCGCGCTGGCCTACGTCGCGGCCGTGCTGCTGGTGGTGCGCGACGCGATGAGCGGCCGGGGCGGCGTCGGTGACGTGGTCCTCGTGATCGTGCTGGCCGTTCAGGTCAACCAGCAGGTGACCACGGCGGTCACGCTGCTGCAGACGCTGCAGCGCATGTCGGGCGCGTTCAGCCGGCTGCGGCGGCTGCGGGCCGAGGTCGTCGTGCCGGATCTCGGCGCGGACGCCGCCGACCTGCCCGAGCGGCTGCGCACCGGGATCACGCTGCGCGACGTGTCGTTCGCGTACCACGGCACCGGACGCCAGGTCCTGCACGGGGTCGACCTCACGATCCCGGCGGGTGCGCGGGTGGCCGTCGTGGGGGAGAACGGCGCGGGCAAGTCGACGCTCGTCAAGCTCCTGTGCGGGTTCTATCAGCCCACCAGCGGGCAGGTCCTGGTCGACGGCGTCGATCTCGCGGCGGTGCCGCCGCAGCGCTGGCGCGAGCGGATCGCGGCCGGCTTCCAGGACTTCGCGCGCTACGAGCTGGCGCTGCGGCGCAACGTCGGCCTCGGCGACCTGCCGCACGTCGACTCGGAGCCGCACGTGCGCGACGCCCTGGACCGGGCACAGGCCACCGCCGTGGCCGACGGGCTACCCGACGGCCTGGACACGCAGCTCGGTCGCAGCTGGACCGACGGCCAGGAGCTGTCGGGCGGCCAGTGGCAGCGGCTGGCGCTGGGCCGGGCGATGATGCGCGGTGAGCCGCTGCTGCTGGTGCTGGACGAACCGGCGTCGGCGCTGGACCCGGCCGCCGAGCACGCGCTGTTCGAGCGCTTCGCCGACCAGGCCGGACGGGTTTCGCAGGCATCCGGCGCCATCACCCTGTTCGTGTCGCACCGGTTCTCGACCGTGCGGATGGCCGACCTGATCATCGTGCTGCACGACGGCGAGGTAGCCGAGATCGGCGACCACGCGGCACTGGTCGCGGCCGGTGGCCTCTACGCGGAGCTGTTCGCGCTGCAGGCCCGCGCCTACAGCTGACCGGTCGGGCAGGGCCGCCGCCTCCGGCGGCCCTGCCCGGTGCTCAGCCCGCGGTCATGCCGGGGCCGAGCAGCTCCACCTTGCGGCCGATGCGGTGCGCCTCGGTCAGGATGTGCTCGCGCCAGGTGTCCCACAGCCCGGACAGCCGGGACGTGACCAGCACCGTGTCGACCGACTGGTCCGCCAGCAGGGTGCGCACGCCCACCGCGTGCAACCCCGTGTGGGCGGTGCCCGCGGTGGCCCGGCGCACCAGCGCGGCGTCGAAGTCGGCCACGACCGAGGGCGGCAGCTGCGGCGGCAGCACCGCGCCCGCGCCGAACACGGCGATCCGCTCACCCGCGCCGATCCGGGCCACCGCCTGGGCCAGCTCGTCGGCGACGTCGACGTCAGCCACCTGCTCCGACCAGCGTTGCAGCTCCAGCCACGTCGGCTGCCACCGCCAGTACTCGTCGTCGGCGCACAGGACGTAACCCATCTCGATCACCGGCTCGGGATACTTGCGCAGGAACTTGAACGTGTTCGCGACCATCTCCGGCCACCGCTTGGACATGTCGCGCTCGTGCGGCCACTCGATGATCCAGGCGTCGGTGGCGAAGTGGAAGGCGACCCCGGCACGCTGGAGCTTGAACCCCATCTCCAGGTCCTCGCAGCCCCAGCCGGTCATGTCCTCGTCGAAGCCCCCCACGGCGTGGAAGTCCTCGGCCCGCATGGAGCAGTTGAGGGCGAAGAACAGCTGCCACGGCAGGGGCATCGCATCGAAGGCGAAGTCCCACTCGGCCAGCGGCTCGTGACGGATGTCGCGGAAGGCCGGCAGGTCCCGGTACTTGGCCAGGACCTGCTCCGGGGGCATCGCGGCCAGGTCCCGGTCCAGCCCTTCCAGCGCCGGATACCGCGGGTCATAGCCCCAGGCGTAACCGCAGACGGTGCGCCGCTGCGGCACGTCGTGCGCGACCAGGTGGCGCTCGACCAGGTCAGGGGCGATCATCCCGCCCCCGTCGAGGAAGATCAGCAGGTCGGCTTCGGCGAGCTTGGCCGCGTTGTTGCGGGCGAGGCTGACCCGGTCGCCGAGGTCCTCCTGGAACCAGTACTTCAGGCGCAGCGCCTCGGTGAAGGAGGCGACCACGTCGGCGGTGTCGTCGGCGGAGCCGTCGTCGGAGACGATCACCTCGAACTCGGTCAGCGGCACGGTCTGGCGGGTGAGCTGCTCCAGCATCAGGCGCAGCAGGTCCGCGCGGTTGTAGGTCGGGATGATGACCGACGCCCTGGGCGTCGGCGCGCTGTCGCTCATGTTCTACCTTTCGTCGTCCGGCCGCCCCGTGCGCCGTCGTCGCGGGGCGGCCCGGCGGTGTGCATGTCGCAGAACGTGCAGTTCAGCTGGCCCAGCCGAGACCGGCGATGCGGTGCAGCAGGTCGCCGTCCGGGCGCTCGCGCGCGCGGGCGTGGTAGACGCAGCCGTCGTCGCCGCGGCGGAACAGGCTCACCGCGGTGGCGGACCGGCCCGCGGCCGTGCCGGTGTGGAAGTCGGCGGTGAAGTCGCCGCGGCAGCAGTACCACCCAGCCGCTGTCGACGGTGGCAGCGGTCCGCCGACGACGACGGCGAAGGACGTGTGCCACAGCGGGCGCAGCCGGGTGAGGCAGTCCAGGACGAGCAGCTCGGCCCGCACGTCCCCGCCACGGCCCGGATCCGGCACGACGTGGTACACGACCAGCCGCGACCGGCCCGCGAACAGGTCGCCGAGGCGCACCGGGCCGCTCGGCCCGGCCAGCTCGTAGACGCGGTCGACCCGGACCAGCTGCTGCGCGGGGCCGTCCGCGTCGTGCAGGTCTTGCCTCACAGTCGACCTCCTGCGTCGGTGGCGTCTGGCCTAGCCGGCCCGGTTCACCTGCCGGGCCGCGTTCGCCGCCCATAGGTGAGTCGCAGCAGAGGACCGCCGCTACGACATCGGCGGCGTGCCGGTTTGGCGGCCGACGCGTCCGCGCGGTCCGCGTCGCGCGATAGCCTGGCGGAGCCGTGGACCTCGCGGCCCGGCAGCGATGTCGAACCCGGCGTCTGCTGCTCCGACTCACTTCCAGAGGGGCGCCGTGCGGGCGCCTGGGCGGAGGAGTGGCGTGAGGTACGTCCTGCTGATCCACAGTGACCCGGAAAGCTGGGTACACCCGATGTTCCTGCCGGGCAGTCCCGACGCGGACCGGTGCGACGCCCGCACCGCGGCGTTCGATGTGCTGCTGCGGGAGATAACCGAGTCGGGTGAGCTCGTCGCCGCCGCGGCGCTGGCCGACCCGGTCACCGGCAAGACCGTCCGCCGCCACGGCGAGGTGGCGCTGGCCACCGACGGTCCCGTGGCACCGGCCGGCTGGCACCTCGCGGGCTTCCTGGTCGTCGACGTCGACAGCGCACAGCGCGCCCTGGAGGTCGCCTCCCGGCTGCCCGCCGGCGACAGCCCGGTCGAGCTGCGACCCGTCATGGACCTGTCCGGTATGGAGATGTGAGCCGTGGAGGAGCTGCTGCGGGGGCTGGTTCCCCGGGTGCTCGGCGTGCTGGTGCGCCGCTACGGCTCATTCGACGCGTGCGAGGACGCGGTGCAGGAGGCGCTGCTGGCCGCCGTGGTGCAGTGGCCGCAGCAGGGCCTGCCCGACCATCCCATGGCCTGGCTGATCACGGTCGCCTCGCGCCGCCTGGTGGACCTGCGCCGCAGCGAGGCCGCCCGCCAGCAGCGCGAGCTCACCGCGGCGGGATTCGTGTCCGCCGACGAGCTGGTGGTGCCGGGTCCGGGCGACGGCGACGGCGGGGACGACACGCTGGCTCTGCTGCTGCTGTGCTGCCACCCCGCTCTGTCGTCGGACTCGCAGATGGCCCTGACGCTGCGGGCCGTCGGCGGCCTGACCACCGGGCAGATCGCCAGCGCGTTCCTGGTGCCCGAGGCGACCATGGGCCAGCGGATCAGCCGCGCCAAGCAGCGGATCAAGGCGGCCGGGGGGGAGTTCCAGCTGCCCGCGGGACGCAAGCTGCACGACCGGATGCAGGTGGTCCTGCACGTCCTTTACCTGATCTTCAACGAGGGGTACACGGCGACGTCCGGCACGGAGCTGCAGCGCGCTGAGCTGACCGGAGAGGCCGTCCGGCTCACCCGGCAGCTGCACGGGCTGCTCAGCCGCGACGGCGAGGTGGCGGGACTGCTGGCCCTGATGCTGCTGACCGAGGCGCGCCAGCCCGCCCGCACCGGGCCCGGCGGAGCGCTGATCCCGCTGGCCGAGCAGGACCGCAGCCGGTGGCGCCGGGATCTCATCGCCGAGGGCACGGAACTGGTGACCCGCAGCCTGGCCCGCAACCCGGTCGGGCCATACCAGTTGCAGGCCGCGATCGCCGCGCTGCACGACGAGGCGGACCGGGCCGCCGACACCGACTGGCCGCAGATCCTCGTGCTGTACGGCCTGCTCGAACAGGTGTGGCCGAACCCGGTGGTGCGCCTCAACCGGGCCGTCGCCGTGGGCATGGTGCACGGGCCGCGGGCCGGGCTGGACCTGCTGGCCGCGCTGGACGGCGACGACCGGCTCGCGGGCGGGCACCGGCTGCTGGCGGTGCGGGCGCACCTGCTGGAGATGGCCGGTGACGGCGCCGCCGCGCTCGCCGAGTACGAGGCCGCCGCCCGCCGGGCCACCAGCCTGCCGGAGCGGCGGTACCTGGAGGCCCGGGCGGGGCGCCTGGCGGGCTGAGCGTGCTCAGCGGCCGCCGCGCAGCACCCGCGCGATGATGCGGGGGTGCATCAGCGCGGTAGGCGGGTCGACCAGCCCGGCCGAGCGCAGGAACGCGGCGGACAGCCGCCCGTCGTGCACGGCGGCGGCCTGCAGCCGCGGGATGTAGAGGTTGCCCAGCCGGGTCTGCATGGTGCGGCGGCCCTCCACGCCGGGGAAGCCGAGGTCGGCGCCTGCCGACATGGTCCACGGCGCGTCGATCACCTTGGCCAGGTCACGGAAGTACGCACGCGGCTGGGGCTCCCCGTCGCGCACGTGTGCGGCCAGCACCGTGGTCTCGATCGCGGCGACGGTCATCCCCTGGCCGTACACGGGGTTGAACACGCAGGCAGCGTCGCCGATGACGAGCAGCCCGTCGGGCAGCTGCGGCATCGCCTCGTAGTGGCGCCGGATGCTGGCCGGGAAACGGAACGTCTGCGGGCTGCCCATCGGCTCGGCATCGCGCACGGCTTTGTAGACGTCGGGAACCGGCAGCGACTTCACATACTCCATGAACCCGTCGAGGTCGGTGGGCGGCCGGTCGCCGAGGATCCCGGTCAGCGAGACGGCGTAACGGTCGGGCAGCCGCGCGAAGATCGCCCCGCGGGGCATGGCCGGGGTCGCCACCGGCAGCAGGGCGATGTCGTCGCCGATCGGGTCGTAGTTCAGCGGGCCCTTGAAGTCGCAGGTCGTGTAGGTCAGGTCCATCTTGACGCGTTCCTCGGGCACCTCGGCGTAGCCCAGTTCGGCCAGCCAGCGCGCGGTGCGCGAACCGCGGCCGGTGGCGTCCACGACCAGGTCCGCGGCCAGCGTCGTGGGCTGCTCGGCGTCGTGGCCCTGCACCCGCACCCCGGTGATCCGCCCGGGGGCGGAGACGAGCCCGACGATGTCGGTGCGCTCGAGATAGGTGACGTTGGGCAGGGCGCGGACCCTGGCGCGCAGGCGGGCCTCCAGCAGCGGGCGGCCGGCGGCGACGCACACCAGCCCGGTCTCGGCTTTCTCGATCATCTGCCCGTTGAAGTACCAGCTGAGGCTGGTGCCGAAGTCGCCGATCGGGACTCCCTCGGCGACCAGCGCGTCGGTGAGTCCGGGGAACAGATCCTCCAGGATCTGCTGCCCGCGGGCCAGCAGCGCGTGGATGTGGTGACCCTGCGGCACGGCGTGCCGGGGGTCGGCGTCGTCGACCAGCACGTCGCGATCGACGACGGTGACGGTGCGGTAGGTGTCGGCGAGCACGCGGGCCGCCAGGGTTCCGGCGATGCTGCCGCCGAGCACCACCGCGTGATCGCGCCTAAGGCCATCCATGTCCATGACTCCCTTGGTCGGTGTTCAGAGGTCGCATATGGAGAGTCATGCTAGTGGCGTCAGCAGCCAAGATTTCTTTCATAATGCTGTATATATGCTGGTCAGGAAGGTGTCGAACGGTCGGGTCCGGGGCTACGGTGAGGTCGCCGAGCGCTGTTGACCCCCGGGCCCGGCACCGCCGTCGACCGCATCAGCGGCCTCCGAGCGCTCCGGAGTGCGACGGGCGGCGCCGCTCTCGTTCGCAAGGAGTGATGAATGGTCCCCTACCGCATCGACATCCCGCAGGACGCCCTCGACGACCTGAACCGGCGGCTTGCCGCCACCCGCTGGCCGGGCGAGATGCCCGGAGCCGGGTGGGAGCGCGGCGTGCCCGCCGACTACCTGCGCGAGCTGGCCGAGTACTGGCGCACCCGCTACGACTGGCGTGCCGCCGAGGCCGAGCTCAACCGGTTCCCGCAGTTCACCACCGAGATCGACGGGGCGAACGTGCACTTCGTACACGTGCGCTCGCCCGAGCCGGACGCCGTGCCGATGATCGTCACGCACGGCTGGCCCGGCTCGTTCGTGGAGTACCTGGACGTGATCGGGCCGCTGACCGACCCGCGCGCCCACGGCGGTGACCCGGCCGACGCCTTCCACCTCGTCATCCCCACCCTGCCCGGGTTCGGCCTGTCCGGGCCGCTGCGCGAGCCGGGCTGGAGCATGCCGCGGGTGGCCGGAGCCTGGGCGCAGCTGATGGCACGCCTGGGCTACGACCGCTACCTCGCCCAGGGCGGCGACTTCGGGGCCTGGATCACGATGATGCTGGCCGGCATGGACCACCAGCACGTGCTGGGCGGGCACCTGAACTTCCTGCCGACCCCGCCCAGCGGCGATCCCGCGGACATGGCCGCGCTGACCGAGGTGGAGCTGGGCCGCCTGGGCCGGCTCGGGCGCTTCGCCACCGAACTGGCCGGCTACATGCACATCCAGGCCACCCGGCCGCAGACCCTGGCCTACGGCCTGAACGACTCACCGGTCGGGCAGCTCGCCTGGATCGTGGAGAAGTTCAAGGACTGGACCGACTCGGCCAAGGCGCCGGAGGACGCCGTCGACCGTGACCGGCTGCTCACCAACGTGATGCTCTACTGGCTCACGGCCACCGGGGCGTCCTCCGCCCACTTCTACTACGACAACGCGCCGCTGCTGCCGATTGCGTCACCGCCCCCGCCGCCGCCCCCGCCGCTGCCGGTGCCGTTCGGCATCGCGGTGTTCCCGCAGGACCCGGCGCAGCCGATCCGGCGCTTCGCCGAGCAGGGACTGCCGAACATCGTGCAGTGGAGCGAGTTCGACCGAGGCGGCCACTTCCCGGCGCTCGAAGTGCCGGAGCTGTTCATCGGCGACCTGCGGTCGTTCGCGGCCAAGCTGCGCAGGTGAACCCGGGCGGGCCGGGGTTCAACCCCGGCCCGCCCCGACCCGGGACGCCGCAATCTCGAAGATGCGGGCGCTTGCCGGCTCTGACAAAGTCGGTTGCCCGGCCCACCCTCGGGCCGCTCACCTCGGGAGGAACAGTGGGGCTCGCCGTGCAGCGCTCGCCCGCCAACGTCGACGGCATACGAAAGGGGGGCGCCGCCGGTTCACCGGCCGGCCTGGCCGCAGTCAGTTGACCCGCCGGACGCGGGCGCGGCCGCGGTCCGTGCTCGCCGCTCCGCGGAGCCGCCCGAGGCTGCCGTGCACCTACTCCATCCCCGTGCTGATCACGCTGATCGCGGCCGACGACCTGCGCACCACGCTGGCAGCGTGGTGCCACGTGTGCTGACCGGATCAGAGATCGCCGAAGCCGTACGCCCCGACCACCGTCGACCGGGTGAACTGCGGCGGGGCCGCGCAGCGCGACGCGATGCCCTCCTGGAAACGTTGGAAGGCCGCCGTCTCGGCGAGGGCGTTGGAGCCTTCCGCCGCGACGAGCACGTGCATGAAGTCGGCGCCGTCACCGAGCCGGAACGTCGCATAACGCAGCCCGTCCGGCTTGCTCTCGGCCAGCTCGGCGAAGACCTCCTCGGCTAGGCGCGCGTTCTCGTCGGCGACCTCGGGCCGCGTGCTGTAACGGATGACCATGGCGGTGCGCATGTGCTCCCTTTCCTGGGCGGTCACTGTCTACGGTCGCGCACGGGCGGCGCGCGGCGCATCTTCGGCGTTGCGCGATGTGCGGTCGGCCCGGCTGACCTGCGGTTGCGTCGTCGTACGGTGGCGCAGTCTCGAAGGTGCGCGGTTGATCGGCCACGCTGGACGATTAATGGACGATTGTCCATGATGTAGAGGGAGTGCGCCATGACCACGACGACCCCCGCACCGGTCGCGGGCCCGGCCGAGCAGGCCGCGATCGCCGCCGTTCCGGCCCGGATGGTGGCGGCCTGGGCCGCCCACGACGCCGATGCCTTCGCCGACCTGTTCGCCGAGGACGGCACGATGATCCTGCCCGGCCTGTACCTGAAGGGTCGCGACGCGATCCGGGCGCACATGGCCGCCGAGTACCTGGGCCGCTACCAGGGCACCACGGTGACCGGTCAGCCGATCGACATCAAGCCGCTGGCTCCGGGCGCGGTCGCGTTGCTGACGCAGGGCGGTGTCATCGCCAAGGGGGCCACGGAGCTCGCCGCCGAGGACGCCATCCGGGCGTCGTGGATCCTGGCGCGCCAGGGCGGCGCGTGGCGCATCGCGGTCTACCAGAACTGCCCGCGCGACGAGCACTGATCCGCGCCCCTGGCGTGATGACACGGCGGCCTGCGGCAACCGCAACGGAGCGGTACGTCGGCAGGCCGCCGTACGGCGCTTGGTGAAGATTTTCGAGATGCTCGGGGTCAGCGACGGCTTCTCGCCGGCCCACCCGTGGGGCTCGATGACGACCGACGGCTCAGCCGGCCCACTCGCGGGGCTCGACGCCCGACCGCACAGTGGGCCGGTGCGGGCGAGGCTCCGGCCGTGGCCCAGGGCCGCCGGAGCCTCGCCGTGCCTCACGCCGCGAACTGCCCCGGCCGGCGGCCGGGACCGGCCGGGCCCCGGTAGGCCTGCGCGAGGTCGAGCCACTGCTCCGCGTCCTCGCCCACGGCCTTCAGGGCGAGGTCGGCGCGGTTGCGGCGGCGGGTCACCAGCAGGCAGAAGTCGACCGCCGGTCCGCTGATCGACTGCTCGGCGTCGTCGGGCCCGAACCGCCACACCGTCCCCGACGGGGCCGTCAGCTCGAATCGGAACGCCACGTCCGGGACCGGCAACTGCCGGGCCAGGTAGCCGAAGTCCCACGTGCGCACGGCGAAGAACACGAGGTGGCCGATCCGGTCGGTGTACTCGCGGCGCACGCCCAGCGCATCGGCCACGTCCTGGCCGTGCCCGAACAGCTCCATCATCCCGGCGGCCGCGAGCACCGGCGCCGGCAGCGGGCGGACCAGCCACGGCACCGCCTGCCCCTCGGGCACGGCGGCCAGCGCCCCCTGCGCGGCCGCCCGGGCCTGCCGGAACTGCGCCAGCAGCCCGTCCGGCGGCAGCGCCAGGAACGGCGCCATCGCGGCCACCACGTTGGCATCGAAGTCAGGGCTCAGGCCCGATGTCATCGCGGTGAACGCCGCCGGATCACCGGCCGCCAGCGCCGCCATCCGGAAGGTGGCGGTCAGGTGCGCGATCTGGTGGGCCACCGTCCACCCCTCCGCCGGGGTAGGCGTCTGCCACTGCTCGGGCGTGATCGCCGCTACCAGGCCGTCGATCGCCTCGCCTTCGGCGGCGAGATCGCTGAGCACGTCGTTACTGGTCACAAGGGCTCCTCTCCTCGGGCTGCGGCGAGCCGGGCAATGCACTGCAGGCCGGACTCAACGCATATATAGGTATAAATTGTCCGGTCAGCGGACCCCCGCTGTCTTCTCGCTGCGTGCCGTTGTCCGCACCGGTGTCATCAACGCGGTCGCCACGGCGGCCAGCACCAGCAGCAGCACCGACACGCCGAGCGCCGGCCGGGCCGCGGCCAGCAGCGCGTCCGGCACGGACACCGCGAGCCCGCCGGAAGGCGATCCGGCCGGCGCGCCGCCTCCCGGCGCCGCCGCGTCCAGCCGGTGCTGCAGCACCGCGCCGGTGACGGCCGCGCCCAGTGCCGCGCCGACCTGGCGGGCCGTGTTGAGAACGCCGGAGGCCGCCCCGGCCAGCGGCGCTGCCACGGCTCGCATCCCCGCGCTGGTGGTGGGCGCGATGGTCAGCCCCATCCCGACCCCCAGCGCCATCAGCACCCAGAAGTACGACCAGCTCGTCCAGTCCCGCTCGGCCAGCAGCGCCACTGCCGCCACCGCGGCGGCGTGGCAGAGCAGACCGGCCCCCAGCAGCCTGCGCACGTCGACCCGGTCGGACAACCGCCCCGCCAGCGGTGCCACGGCACTGAGCGTCAGCGTCCACGGCAGCGCCGTCATCCCGGACAGCTGCGGGCTCATGCCCAGCGCGCGCTGCGTCGTGATCACGAAGACCAGCAGGAAACCGTGCAGCGCGAACGACGTCACCAGGGTGATCACGGCGGCGACCGCGAACGACCGCTCGCGCAGCAGCGCCGTGGGCACCAGCGGCACCGGATGGCGGTGCTCCCACCACACGAACAGCCCGAGCCCCAGCACCCCGGCCACCAGCACCGCCGGGACCGTGACCGGCCCGGCCAGCCGCCCCCAGCCGTGCCGCTCACCCTCGATGAGCCCGTACACGAGCGCCACCAGGCCGAAGGTCACCAGCCCCACCCCGACCAGGTCGAACCCGCGGGGGCGCGGTACCCGCACGTCGGGCACGAACCGGCGGGCCGCGGCGAGCCCCCACACCGCCAGCGGCACGTTCAGCAGGAACACCGACTGCCAGCCGACGTGCGTGACCAGCACACCGCCGACGGTCGGGCCGGTCACCGCGGCCACCCCGCCCACCGCGGTGAAGACCCCGAACGCGGCACCGCGCCGCTGTTCGGGAAAGACGGCCGTGATCAGCACCAGGGCCTGCGGCAGCATCGCGGCGGCGCCCACCCCCTGCACCACCCGCGCCGCGACGAGCTGCCCGGTGTCCTGTGCCAGCGCGCACAGCAGCGAGGCCAGCGCGAAGACGGCCAGCCCCGCCACGAACACCGTGCGCGCGCCCCACCGGTCCCCCAACCGGCTGAACACGATCAGCAGCGACGCCAGGGCCAGCAGGTAGCCGTTCAGCACCCACAGCAGCCCGTCGACGCCGGTGCCCAGCGACTCCATCAGCGCCGGCGCGGCCGTGTTCACGATGCTGGTGTCCAGCAGGATCAGGTAGTTGCCCAGGCACAGCACGCCCAGCGCGGCCCACGGCCGGGCCGCCGGGCCGCCGCCGGTCACCGCGGGCCGCCCACCGCGCCGTCGAGGCGACCCGCGGCGTGCATCCGCGCCCCGAGCACGCGCGCCGCGGTCATGCTGGACCAGGCGGTCAGCCTGACCAGAGCGCCGTCGTCGGCCAGGCCGGCGTCCGCGACGACCGCGGGCGTCACCCGGTAGGAGGCGAACACCGTCAGCAGCGCCAGCCGCGCCATGCCGCGATGCTCGGGCGCCAGCGCGGACACCGCCCCGTCCAGCCAGTCCTGCGCGTGCAGGCCGGGCCCGCCGTCGGGCAGCCGGGCCGCCTGTGCCGACACCAGATCGCGCACCTCGGCAGGCAGGCTCTGCCCGGCCTCGTCGACGGCGGCGGCCGCCGCGCCGAACGCCGCCGCCACGGACGGCCGCCCGCGCGCCCAGGCGAGATCCGCGGGCAGTTCGGCGTCGGGCAGCAGCCCCGCGGACCCGCCGGGCGTCACCCGGCCCCGGGCGAGCGCACCGAGCAGCCGTGCCGCCATCCGGCCCATGACCTGCCGCGCCGGGCCGCGCACCGCCGGGGGCAGTGGCGAATCGGGCAGGAAGACGTTGACCATGCGGTTCAGGTAGTGGAACGTGACCGCCGTGCCGATCAGCTCGGGCGCCTGCGCCGGCGGGAACGGCGCGGCCGCGCCCGGCCGTCCGGCCCACGCGGTGAGCTCACGCAGCCGGGTGCCGCCCGGCCCGGCCGCGTCCACCGCGTCGCGGCCGCCCAGCCCGGCCAGCGTGCTGCCGTGCACGTCCACGCAGTACGGGCAGCTGTTGGCGGCCGAGACCGCGGCGGCCACGGCTTCCCGGTCCAGGCGCGTGGTCAGGCCGTCGGCCAGCAGCGCCTCCCGCAGCACGGTCCAGGCGGCGGCGAGGCGGGGCGGGTCGGGGGAGTGCAGGACGATCGGCGGGGCGAGCATCCCGAACTCCGCCGCGACCTGGCGGTACACCTCGCCCACCAGCCCGCTCGCCGCTGCCGGGTGCACCGGCGTGACATGCCGGACGTGGCGCAACGTCGCGCCGCGTGTGGCCCAGGACAGCAATGCGCCCATGATCTTCTCCTAAGCGACGCTTCGGGGTACGAGCAATGGCCGCGCCGGCGAGCCGGCACGGCCACGGACGGTCAGCGACGCGCCGGAACCCGGCTCGACGCCACCGGTTTGGGCAGGTCGCCCACGTAGGTCACGGCCACGCCGCGCCGCTGCGCCGCCTGCACGATGCCCGGCATCGCCCGCTCGGCCAGCGCCGAGATGGTCAGCGCCGGGTTCACCGTCAGCGCGCCCGGCACCGCCGAGCCGTCGGTGACGAAGATGCCCGGATGGTCGCGCAGCTCATGCCGGTCGTCGAGGGCGGAGGTCGCCGGGTCGTCACCGATGCGGCACGACGCCAGCGGGTGCACCGTGTACGCGCCGACCACGTCGTTGGTCCACGGCGTGACCGTGGCCAGACCGTCGCGCTCCAGGATGTCCTTGACGTCGGCGTCCGACAGCTCCCACCCCCGGCGCGTGTTCGCCGTGGGCCGGTACGACAGCGAGCTGTGACCCAGCATCTGCTGGGAGAACCGGGTCGCCGCACCGGTCTCCGGCGGC
This sequence comes from Catellatospora vulcania, assembly GCF_009720385.1. Classification (GTDB taxonomy): domain Bacteria; phylum Actinomycetota; class Actinomycetes; order Mycobacteriales; family Micromonosporaceae; genus Catellatospora; species Catellatospora vulcania. Next base: position 1,313,169 of record NZ_WARX01000001.1, read on the forward strand.
GGCCCGAAGACACCCTCGTTGTCGTCCTCGGACATCGTGAAGATGGTCAGCCAGGATCGCCAGCGGCGCATCATCTCCTTCTTCTCCAGGCCGAACCACGCCGGCCCGGCCGCGTCGGCGGCCTGCGCCAGGATCGTGCCCAGGCCCGGCGGGAAGTACAGCTGCTCCAGCGAGTAGCGCTCGTACTCCGGCAGGCTGCCGTCCAGCCGGTCCCAGCTGGCCACGGTCGGGCCACGCCCGATCTGGTACGCCTCGTACGCGATCCCGTCCCCGCGGGACAGCCCGAGCACGTCGCGCACCTTGTCCTCGTCGAACACGGCGGTGTTGAGCCGCTCGCCGTTGCCGGAGAAGTACCGGCCCACGGCGTGCGGCATGGGGCCCAGCGTCGCCTCGGAACGCTGCAGGATCACCGGCGTCGCGGCGGTGCCGGCGGCCAGCACGACGATCTGGGCGTCGATCGCGCCCTCGTCGTGCAGGACCCGGTAGTCCTCGCCGTCCACGATCCGGTAGTGGACGCGGTAGCTGCCGTCGTCGTTGCGCGACAGGTGCTGGACCTCGTGCAGCGGACGGATCTCGGCGCCGTGCTCCAGCGCGCCGGGCAGGTAGTTGAGCAGCAGCGACTTCTTGGCGTCGAACTTGCAGCCCGCGGCCATCCAGTTGCAGTTGACGCACTCCGCGACGTCCACCGCCGACGGAGCCGGGTTGGCGGTGCGCCCCGCATGGTGGCAGGCCGCCGCCCACAGGCCGCCGCCGTAGGGGATGCTGTCCCAGCTCTGCTGGGTCACCGGCAGGGCCTCGCTGACCCGGTCGTACCAGGGGTCCAGGGTGTCCCGGGTGATCGCCGCCGGCCACATCCGCCGGCCGATGCTGCCGTGGCGCTCGAACACGAACCGCGGCGCGCGCGGCATCGTGGCGAAGTAGACCACGCTGCCGCCGCCGACGCAGTTGCCGCTCAGCACGCTCATCCCGTCGCCGATGGTGAAATCGAAGATCCGGGTGTAGGAGGAGCCGAGTTTGAAGTCGTGGTCGAACTCGTCGGCGTTCAGCCACGGCCCGCGCTCCAGCACCACCACCCGGGCGCCGCCGGCGGCCAGGTGGTAGGCGGCGATCGCCCCACCGAATCCGCTGCCGATGACCAGGACGTCGGTGCTCTCGACGGCGCTCATGCCGGGCTCCCGGTGGGTGTCGTGTTCGGATGGATGTCGGCCAGCGCGCGGCCGTAGGAGAAGCGGGGGAACCGCCAGGCGCCGTCGGCGTCGGGCCGGGAGTAGCCGATGGCCAGCAGGCCGGGGTGCCCGTCGCGCAGCGCGTCGGGGGTGCTCAGGTGCGCGGCGGAGTCGAACGCCATGTTGCTGAACAGCGCCATGCCGACCCACAGCGCCTTCTCCGGATGGTCGACGCCGGTGAGTTGCGCGACGAGCGCGGTCCGGTCGGCGAACGCCAGCGCCACGAACGGCGGCAGGTCGTCGGCCAGGGCCAGGCCGTGCTCGCCGGCATACTGCTGGGTGTGGCCGTTGAGCATCATGGCCAGGCCGTCCAGCGAGTCGGCCAGCCCGCCGGCCGGGTGCCGCAGCAATTCGAGCGCGCCGGAGGCGACGGCGCCGCCACCGGCGCTCACGCCCGCGACGGCGTGGTCGTGCGGATGGCGTTTCTCGCCCGGAATGATGGTGTCGGCGAAGGCCTCCAGCGTCATGGACGTGGGATCGGTCGCCTCGGGAAAGTCGGGTTGCACGATGTCGCCTCCCTGCTTGGTGGGGAACCCGAGTCATCGTGCAGCGGCATTCACGGCCGGTTCATCTTCCACAGTGCCCTGGGCTTTCGACTGCTTTCCGGGCACCTGCGATGCCGCGGCACGGGTGCCTTCACCAATGCGGTGAGCTGGCGAATCCCGGTGGAATGAGCCGTCGTCGTGGTGCGCCTTCTTCGATAGTGCGGGTCCTGTCCGGCATCGTCGGTGCGCCATTGTGTGGCGGGTTTCTCCGATCGTGCGCGGTTGCCCGCGCAGGCGTTGTCGCCTCATCCGGCGCGCGAATACTGGGGAAACGCCGCCCGGACACCGCCGGCGCGGCGTCGGGTCACGGAGGTTGCCATGGTCGTCGGGCGGATCGCGTCGTCAGTCATCCAGCGCCAGGTCAAGTACGTCACCCCGACCCCTCTGGCGGCCGTGGACGGCGTCCTGGGGCAGGTGTACGCGCAGGTCCTCGACGAGATGGGCCTGGTCGTGCCGCCGGTGCAGCTGCACTCACCGGTGCCGGACCTCGCGGCGGCCTACTGGATGCTGATGCGCGAGCCCATGCTGCCCACGGTGCACGTGGACCGGGCGGCCAAGGAGGCCGTCGCGACCGCGGTGGCGGTGGCCAACATCTGCCCCTACTGCGTCGAGATGCACAGCGTCGGCATGTATGAGCTGGCCACCGAACGCGACGCGGAGGCGCTGGCCGGCGACCGGATAGACGACCTGGCCGATCCGCGGCTGCGCACGCTGGCCGCCTGGGCCCGGCAGCCGGGCCACACCGGTCCGGTGCCGTTCGCCGAGCAGGCGCGTGCGGAGCTGGTCGGCGTGGTGGTCGGCATGCACTACCTGACCCGGATGGTGAACGTCTTCCTGTCCAGCTTCCTGCTGCCACCCCGGCTGGGCCCGGCGGGCCGCCGCCGGTTCAAGCAGGGCGCCAGCCGCGTGCTGCGCCCCACGCTGCGCGATCCCCGCGCACCGGGTCGCGCGGTGGAGCTGCTGGCGCCGGCCGAGCTGCCGGCCGACGCGGCCTGGGCGCAGGCCAGCCCATCGGTGGCGGCGGCCGCGGCCCGCTCGTTCGCCGCGTTCGAGGCGGCGGGGCAGCAGACGCTGACCCCCGCGGTGCGCGAAATCGTGCTAAGCCGGCTGGACAGCTGGCAGGGCGAGGAGACGGGCCTGAGCCGCGCCTGGTGCGAGCGGCTGGTGCAGCCGCTGCCCGAGCCGGAGCAGGCCGCGGCACGGCTGGCACTGCTCACGGCGTTCGCGTCGTACCAGGTGGATGCCGACGTCGTGGGTGAGTTCCGGCGTCATCACCCGGGGGACGCGGCACTGGTGCGGGCGGCGTCGTGGGCCTCGTACACGGCAGCACGCCGCGTCGGCAGCCGGCACCTGCCCCTACCTGATCCGGTGCGTCCTTGACCAGAGGCAGATAGCGCAATTTCGAAGATCCTGCCGCCCGCCCGCGACCGGCAACCTGTTGGGGGCCGGCGCGTCCGGCCGGACCCGGTCCACATCCCCGAGGAGGCAACGTGACGATCGACCGCACCACGAGCCCGGCCACGAACGTCGGCTGGCTCAACGGAGCCGGACACCGCACCGCCCTGAACCTGTTCATGCTCGTCGTGCTGGCGCACTGGGCCGAGCACCTGACCCAGGCCTTCCAGATCTACGTGCTCGGCCGGCCGGCGCCGCAGTCACGCGGCGTGCTCGGCCAGTTCTTCCCGTGGCTGATCAGCTCGGAGTGGCTGCACTACGGGTACGCGCTGGTCATGGTGGTCGGCCTGTTCCTGCTGCGCAAGGGCTTCGTGGGCCGGGCGCGCACCTGGTGGACGGTGGCCTTCGCGATCCAGTTCTGGCACCACATCGAGCACCTTCTGCTGTTCGTGCAGGCGCAGACCGGCACGCCGTTCTTCGGCAAGGCGGTGCCGACCAGCATCCTGCAGCTGTTCGTGACCCGCGTCGAGCTGCACCTGTTCTACAACACCGTGGTGTTCCTGCCGATGGTGGTGGCCGTCTACCTCCACCTGCGGCCCAACCGCGCGGAGCTGGCGCAGGCGGTGTGCGGCTGCGTCGACAAGGCCGCGGTGCCGGTGCCGGCGTGACCGAGACCCACGGGCGCGGGGCCACCGGGAAGCGCACCTCGGCTTCCCGGCCGGCCCTCGCCGCGTTCGTCATCGCGCTGGTGGCGGTGGGTGCGCCCGCGCTGCTCACCGCCGAGCCCGCCCCGGTGCGGCTGGCGGCGGTGGATCCGGCGGCCGACGCGGTGCTGGCCGCCGTGCCGGAGTCGGTGGCCCTGCGGTTCACCGGCGACCTCGCCGCCCGCGAGGTCCATGTGACCGTCGCGGACGCGACGGGCGCCACCGTGTCGGCCGGGCAGCCGACCTTGTCGGGCGGCACCGTCACCACCGCGCTGGGCGTGGGCGGGCCGGGCGCCTACCTCGTCGTCTACCACCTGCTGCTCGACGACGGCAGGTCCATCTCCGGCACCAGCCGCTTCGCCGTCGACCCGGCCGCGCCACCGGCCGCCCCGAACACCGCCGATGCCGCGGTCGCCCTGGCCGACACCGGCCACGCCCACGTGCCGGCACCGGACCCGCTGAACCTCGTGCTGACCGCCGTGGCCGCCGTGCTCATCCTGGCGCTGCTGGCGCTGCTGTTCACCCGGCCCGCGGTGCGCGACTGAGCCGTGCCGACCGGCTGTCGGCACGCGCGCGGCCGGATTGCGCATCCTCGAAGGGGCCGCGGTGCGGCTCCTTCGCCCACGATGAGGTGCGCCCGCCGAACGTCGGCGGGTTCGAGCACGTTATGGAGGGACGATGCCTACGACACTCGGTGCGCTGCGCAGCCTCATGATGACTCCGTCGCTGGCCTCCGTCGGGTTCGCCGCCAGAGGTTTCCCGGTCGAGGAGACCGCGGCGACCCGCCGGTTGGAGGCGATCCCGCAGGCGGTGGTGTGCGGGTTCGAATGGGCGATCGACGCCCGCACGATGTGGGAGGTCGAGCGCCGGCTGGACCTGGTCGAGCCCGAGATGAGGGGCTTCGCCTACGAGGGCGCGACCATGGCGTACACCATCCGCGACGCGATGGCGGGCGGGCGCGGCACCCGGGCGCGCGACCTGCTGCGGGGCCCGGCGCAGCCGCACGTCTTCCTCACCTACATCGGCATCGGGTTCGCCATGGCCCGGTTGCCGCGGCCGCTGTGGGCCCGCGTGCTGCCCGACCTGACCGGCACCCCGTACTACCCGACGATGAGCTGGCTGGCCGTGGACGGGCTGGGGTTCGACCGGGCCTACTTCGACACCGACCGCTGGGTGGGGCGCAGGCAGCGGCCGCGGCCCTACCCGTGGCAGGGCCATGCCGGCTACTTCCCGAGGGCCTTCGACCAGGGCATCGGTCGGGCGCTGTGGTTCATCAACGGCGGGCGCCCGGGGCCGGTCGCCGACGCGGTCGAGCGGTTCGAGCCGGACCGGCACGGTGACCTGTGGAGCGGGGTGGGCCTGGCGGCCACGTTCGCCGGCGGGTGCAGCTGCGAGGAATTGGTGGCGCTGCGCCGGTTCGCCGGATCGCACGTCGCCGACCTGGGCCAGGGTGCCGTCTTCGCGGCGAAGGCGCGCGACTTCTCGGGCTTCGTGCCGGTGCACACCGAGCAGGCGGCGGGCATCCTGGCCGGTCTGCCGGTGGCTGCGGCGTCGGCGCTGGCCGACGAGGTGACCTCCGACGGCCCGGATGAGGCGGGCCTGCCCCGGTACGAGACGTGGCGCGCACGCCTGCGGGAGGCGCTGTCCCGCCGGGCCGCGCCACTGCCGGGCTGAGCCGGGTCGCGCCGGGCTGGTCGAAGTCCGGCGCGAAATTGCGCATTGGCGCGTTCGGCAACGCAGAAGAAGAAATAGCCGAATTTCACTGCCACGATTTCCTGGAACGTCATCGAACCACGACACGACGACGGCCGGGAGCTGTTCATGGGACCTTATCGCCGCCTACGCAGGCGCATTCTCACACCTGACATCGCCGAGACGAAAGTCGATGTCAGAGGCTTTCATGTAAAGAACGCCGAAACCCGCGAACTGCTGGAGACGATCGGTCGCAGCTTCCTCGAAGGCTACGGCTACGCCGCCGAGGCGCGCCGTGCGGTCGACGCCGAACAGGGGCTCGAAACCGTCCCGACGCGCTTTCGCGGATTCGCCTACGAGGGCGCCGCAATGGGCTTCGCGGTCCGTGAAGGGCTGCCCGTCGGCGGGCGTGGACTGGTGCGCGACTTCCTGGCCGGGCGGGCCGCCGACCACATCTACATGGCGTACGTCGGGGTCGGCTGGGCCATGGCCCGGCTGCCCCGGTGGCGCTGGCGCACGCTGTACGCGCCCGACCCGCTGCTGCGCTGGCTCGTGCTCGACGGCTACGGCTTCCACCAGGCGTATTTCCACACCGACCGCTACGTCTACCAGCAGCATCAGGAGACCGACTTCCCGTGGCCGGCGGACCCGTTCCGCTGGTATGCCCAGCACGCCATCGACCAGGGCATCGGCCGCGGCATGTGGTTCGTGGGCGGCACCGACGCCGAACTCGTGGCCCGGATGATCAACCGGTTCCCGGCGCAGCGCCGCGCGGACCTGTACGCCGGCGCCGCGCTGGCGGCCACCTACGCCGGCGGTGCCGACCGCGACGAGCTGGCCTGCTTCTGGGACCTGGGGCGTGCCTACCGGCCGCAGATCGCGCAGGGCTCGGCGTTCGCCGCGGGCGCCCGGGTGCGGGCGGGCCTGGAGGTGCCGCACACCGAGACGGCCACCCAGCTGTTCTGCGGGCTGAGCCCCGTGCAGGCCAAGCAGGTCACCGACGACGCGCTGACGGACCTGGCCGACGACGGCAGCACGCCGTCGTGGGAGGTCTGGCGCCGGCGCATCGCCGACACCCTCGCCGCGCAGCGGCAGTTCTGAACCACCCCGGCCGCATCGCGGCCAGGCAGGAGAGAGGCTCAACGATGACCAGAATCGCCATAGTAGGCATGGCCTGCCGGTATCCGGACGCGGCCTCCCCCCGGCAGCTGTGGGAGAACGCGGTCTCCGGCCGCCGTGCCTTCCGCCGGCTGCCCGACGTGCGGATGCGGCTGGCGGACTACTACGACGCCGACCCGTCCGTGCCGGACCGCTTCTACGCCCGCAACGCCGCCGTCATCGAGGGGTACGAGTTCGACCGGATCGCCTACAAGGTGGCCGGCAGCACGTACCGCTCCACCGACCTGACCCACTGGCTGGCCCTGGACGTGGCCGCCATGGCACTGGCCGACGCCGGCTTTCCGATGGCTGAGGGCCTGCCCCGCGAACGCACCGGCGTCATCGTCGGCAACAGCCTGACCGGCGAGTTCTCCCGTGCCAACCAGCTGCGGCTGCGCTGGCCGTTCGTGCGGCGGATGGTCGCGGCCGCGCTGAAGGAGCAGGACTGGGACGACGACCAGCTCGGCACGTTCCTGGACGACTTCGAGGCCACCTTCAAGAGCCCGTTCCCCGAGATCGACGAGGACACGCTGGCCGGCGGCCTGTCCAACACCATCGCCGGGCGGATCTGCAACCACTTCGACCTCAAGGGCGGCGGCTACACCGTCGACGGCGCATGCTCCTCGTCGCTGCTGTCGGTCGCGACCGCCTGCAAGGGCCTGATCGACGGCGAGCTGGACGTCGTGGTGGCGGGCGGCGTGGACCTGTCCATCGACCCCTTCGAGATCATCGGTTTCGCCAAGACCGGCGCGCTCGCCACCGGCGAGATGAAGGTCTACGACAAGGGCTCCAATGGGTTCTGGCCGGGCGAGGGCTGCGGCATGGTGGTGCTGATGCGCGAGGACGAGGCCCGGGCCGCCGGACACCGCGTCTACGCCACGATCGCCGGCTGGGGCATCTCCTCCGACGGCAAGGGCGGCATCACCCGGCCCGAGGTCAGCGGCTACCAGCTCGCGCTGAGGCGGGCCTACGAGCGGGCCGGGTTCGGCATCGACACCGTCAACCTCTTCGAGGGCCACGGCACGGGCACCGCCGTCGGCGACGCCACCGAACTCAAGGCGCTGACGCTGGCCCGGCAGGCGGCCGGAGCGACCGCCCCCGCGGCGATCAGCTCCATCAAGGGCATGATCGGCCACACCAAGGCCGCGGCCGGCGTGGCCGGGCTCATCAAGGCCGCGATGGCCGTGCACCAGCACGTGCTCCCGCCCGCGATCGGCTGCGTGGACCCGCACGAGCTGCTCGGCGCCGACGACGCCCAGCTGCGCGTGCTGCGCAAGGCCGAGCCGTTCCCCGCCAACGCACCCACCCGGGCCGGGATCACCGCGATGGGCTTCGGCGGCATCAACACCCACATCGTGCTGGAGGGCACCGGCGCCCGCCGGCGGGCGACGCTGGACACCCGCACCCGGGCGCTGGCCGCCTCGCTGCAGGACGCCGAACTGCTCGTGGTGGACGCCGCCTCGACGGGCGAGCTGCGCGACAGGTTGACGCAGCTGGCCGAGTTCGTGCCCACCGTCGCGTACGCGCAACTCGCCGACCTGGCCGCGACGCTGCACCAGGAGCTGCGCGAGCTGCCCTACCGCGCCGCGGTGGTCGTCACCTCACCCGAGGACGCCACCGCGCGGCTGGAGGGGCTGATCGCCAAGCTCGACTCGGGCGAGACCACGATGATCGCCACCGACGGGCGCAGCTTCCTCGGCCACGTCAGCGGGCCGGGGCGGATCGGTTTCCTGCTGCCGGGCCAAGGTTCCGGGCGCGGCGTCAGCGGCGGCGCCATGCGCCGGCGTTTCGCCGAGGCGGACGAGACCTATCTCAGGGCGGCTCTGCCCGTCGGCGCCGACGCCGTGGCCACCGAGGTGGCCCAGCCACGCATCGTCACGGGTTCGCTGGCCGGCCTGCGGGTGCTGTCCGCGCTCGGGCTGGAGGCGAGTATCGCCGTCGGCCACAGCCTCGGCGAGATCACCGCGCTGCAGTGGGCCGGGGCGATGGACGAGCAGACCCTGCTCGACGTGGCGGGCGTACGCGGCGCGACGATGCGCCGGCACAGCTCCTCCGGCACGATGGCCAGCATCAGCGCCGGCGCGGAACTGGTGGACCAGCTGATCACCGGGCTGCCCGTGGTGGTCGGCGGCTACAACGGCCCGCACCAGACCGTGGTGACCGGCACCGTCGAGGGCGTCGAGGAGGTGTGCACCCGGGCCCGTGAGCACGGCCTGTCGGCCACCCGGCTGTCCGTGTCGCACGCGTTCCACTCGCCGCTGGTCGCCCCCGCCGCGGCCGCGTTCGGCGAGGAGCTGGCGGCGCGGCGGTTCACGCCGGTCAGCCGGCGCGTGGTCTCCACCGTCACCGGCGACATCCTCGCCGCCGACACCGACGTGCCGGCGCTGCTGCACCGGCAGATCACCGACCCGGTGGTGTTCCACCAGGCGGTGACCCGTGCGGCCAAGGACGTCGACCTGTTCGTCGAGGTGGGGCCGGGACGGGTGCTCAGCGGGCTGGCCGCCGCCGCCACCGACGTGCCCGCCGTCGCGCTGGACACCGACGACGAGTCGCTGGCCGGTGTGCTGCGCGTGGTCGCGGCCGCGTACGTGCTCGGCGCCGCCGAGGTCGACGCGGCCCTGTTCCAGGGTCGTGTGGTGCGCCCGCTGCAGGTCGGGACAGAGTTCAGGTTCTTCGCCAGCCCGTGCGAGTCGGCTCCCGACATCTCCGTGACCTCGGCCGGCCGCCGCGCGGCCGTGACGGCGCCCGGCGCGACCGACGCGGCGCAGGCCGTCGAGGGCGAGTCCGGGCTGGATCTGCTGCGCCGGCTCGCCGCCACGCGTGCCGAGCTGCCGCTGGACCTGGTCCGCCAGGACAGCAGGTTGCTCGACGACCTCCACCTGAGCTCCATCACCGTCGGGCAGATCGTCAACGAGGTCGCCGGGCGGCTCGGCGTTCCCGCGGCCCAGGCGCCGACCAACTTCGCCACCGCCACGGTGGCCGAGCTGGCCGTCGCCCTGGACGAACTGGCCCAGACCGCCCGGCCCGGCGACGCCGCTCCGCAGCGGCTCGTCGCCGGCGCGGCACCCTGGGCCAGGGCCTGGGCGCTGGACCTGGACGAGCTGCCACGCCCGGCGCGCGCCGCGCTCGAGGAAGGCGGGCAGTGGCAGGTCTTCGCGGAGGAGCGCAGCCCGTTCGCCGCGTCGCTGCGCCGGGAGCTGGAGCGCTCCGGGCTCGGCGCCGGTGTGCTGGTCTGCCTGCCCGAGCAGTGCACCGAGCAGCACATCGAGCTGGCGCTCGACGGTGCGAAGGCGGCGCTGGCCGGCGGCAACACCCGGTTCGTCCTGGTCCAGCATGACCGGGGCGCGGCCGGACTGGCCAAGACGCTGCAGCTGGAGGCGCCGCACGTGCGCACCACCATCGTGCACGTGCCGGCCCGGCCGGACGCCGTCGACTGGGTGGTCGCCGAGGTGGCCGCCACGGCCCGCTTCGCCGAGGCGTACTACGACGAGCAGGGGGTACGGCGGGTGCCGACCCTGCGGGCGCTGCCGATCGAGGCAGAGCGCACCGCCGCCGCGCTCGACGACTCCGACGTGCTGCTGGTCACCGGCGGCGGCAAGGGCATCACCGCCGAGTGCGCGCTGGCCATGGCCGTCGACAGCGGCGCGGCGCTGGGCCTGCTGGGCCGCTCCGACCCGGCCCACGACGCCGAGCTCGCGGCCAACCTCGACCGCATGCGGGCCCAGGGCATCCGGGTCGCCTACGTGCGCGCCGACGTGACCGACACCGCCTCGGTCGCCCAGGCGGTGCACCGGATCGCCGAGGACCTCGGCCCGGTCACGGCCGTGCTGCACGGGGCGGGACGCAACGAACCCGCCGCACTGACCGGGGTCGACATGGCCGCTGTCCGGTCGACGTTCGCGCCGAAGGTGTCCGGGCTGCGCACGGTCCTGGCCGCGGTCGAGCCGCAGCGCCTGAAGCTGCTGGTGACGCTCGGCAGCATCATCGGGCGGGCGGGCCTGCGCGGCGAGGCGCACTACGCCACCGCCAACGAGTGGCTCGCGGACCTGACCGTCCAGGTGGGACGGGAGTTCCCGAACTGCCGCAGCCTGTGCCTGGAATGGTCGGTCTGGTCGGGCGTCGGCATGGGTGAGCGCCTGTCGGTGGTGGAGTCGCTGACCCGCGACGGCATCACGCCGGTCACCCCGGAGCAGGGCATCGCGATCCTGCGGCGGCTGCTGGCCGACCCCGACGCCCCCGCCGTCACCGTGATCAGCGGGCGCACCGAAGGCATCGACACGGTTCGCTACGACCTGCCCGAGCTGCCGCTGCTGCGGTTCGTGGAGCGGCCACTGGTGCGCTACCACGGCGTGGAGCTGGTGTCGGAGGTGGAGCTGAGCGAAGGCACCGACCTGTACCTGGCCGACCACCGGCTCGACGGGAACCTGCTGTTCCCCGCCGTCTTCGGCATGGAGGCGATGGCGCAGGCCGCGGCCGCGGTCACCGGCCGGCACACCGCGCCGGTGGTGGAGCAGGCACAGTTCCTGCGCCCGATCGTGGTGCCGCCCGGCGGCAGCACCCGGATCCGGATCGCCGCCGTGGTGACCGGCACGGACACCGTCGAGGTCGCGATCCACAGCGAGGAGACCGGCTTCGCCGCCGACCACTTCCGTGCCCGGCTGCGGCTGACCGTGCCGGAGCCGGCAGACGGCGCCCCGGAGCAGGTGGACGGGCTGCCCCAGGTGGTGCTGAACCCGCAGACCGACCTCTACGGGCCGGTGCTGTTCCAGGGGCGGCGCTTCCAGCGGCTGCGCCAGTACCACCACGCGGCGGCCCGGCGGGTCGACGCAGGCCTGGCGGCGGACCGCGCCACGGGCTGGTTCGCCGACTACCTGCCCGCCACCCTGCTGCTCGGCGATCCCGGCGTACGCGACGCGATGATGCACGGCAACCAGGTGTGCGTGCCCGACGCGACGCTGCTGCCGCAGGGCATCGACCGGGTGGTCCCGGCCGGTGACGCGATGTTCGACGCCGCGGTGCTGCGCTACACGGCCCTCGAGCGCCTGCGCGACGGCGACACCTACGTCTACGATCTCGCCCTGCGCGACGAGTCCGGGCGGGTGCTGGAGCGCTGGGAGGGCCTGCGGTTGCGCGCCGTTCGCAAGAACGACGGGCGGGGCCCCTGGAGCGAGCCGCTGGTCGGGCCGTTCCTGGAGCGCTCACTGCAGGACCTGGTCGGCGCCCAGGTCGCGGTGGTGGTGGAGCCGGACGGCCCGGTCGCCGGCGACGACCACCTCGCCCGGCGGCGGGCGGCGACCACGCTGGCGCTGAGCCGGGCGCACGCCGGTCCGGTCGCCGTCGCGTACCGGCCCGACGGCCGTCCGGAGATCGTCGAGAGCGACGCCGTGTCCAGCGCCCACGGCGCCGGGATCACCCTCGCGGTGACCGGCTCCGGCGCGCTGGGCTGCGACGTCGAGCCGGTGCGGGCACGCGCCGAGGCGGAATGGCAGGGGCTGCTCGGCCCGCACACGACCCTGGCACGGCTGGCCGGCCAATCCCTGCCCGAGGACGCCGACACGGCTTCGACCCGGGTGTGGGCGGCGATGGAGTGCCTGCAGAAGGCCGGGCAGCCGGCGCAGGGTCCGCTGACCCTGCTGCCGTCGCCACGTCCCGGATGGACCCTCTTCTCCTACGGCGAGCTGCGGATCGCGACCTTCGTCTGCACCCTGCGCGGGTGGGCGGACCCGGTCGTGCTCGCCATCCTGACCGAAGGGCGCAACTGATGGACAACTACTTCGAGTACCTGCACACGGTCGGCTTCGAGGAGACCAACATCGTCGGCAACGTGTACTACGTGAACTACCTGCGCTGGCAGGGCCGCTGCCGGGAGATGTTCCTCAAGGACCGCGCCCCTGAGGTGCTGGCCGACCTCCAGGACGACCTGAAGCTGTTCACACTCAAGGTCGACTGCGAGTTCTTCGCCGAGATCACCGCCTTCGACGAGCTGTCGATCCGGATGCGGTTGATCGAGCTGGCGCAGACGCAGATCCAGTTCGGGTTCGACTACGTGCGCCTCGATCCGCACGGCGAGACGCTCATCGCCCGGGGCGGGCAGCGCGTGGCCTGCATGCGCGGGCCCAACACGCGCACGGTGCCGGCCCGGGTCCCGCAGCCGCTGGTCCGCGCGCTGGAGCCATACCAGCTCGCGGCCGCACGAGTGTGATCGGAGACGCACGTGAACACCCGATTGATGACCCGCGGGGAACCGGGGGACACCAAAGTGCTGCGGCGTGCCTTCGGGACGTTCGCCACCGGCGTCACGGTCGTGACCGTCGGTGGCGACACCCCGCACGGCATGACCGCCAACTCGTTCACCACCGTCTCGCTGGACCCGCCGCTGGTGCTCATCTGCGTCGGCCGCGAGGCGGTCATGCACGCCGTCCTCTGCGAGCAGGGCAGCTTCGGCGTCTCCGTGCTCGCGGCGGACCAGGGGCCGCTGGCCAGCTACTTCGCTGACCGCAACCGGCCCCTGGGGCAGGAGCAGTTCGCGGGGGTGGCGTGCCAGAGCGGCCAGCTCACCGGGGCGCCCCTGCTCGTCGGGGCACTGGCACACTTCGAGTGCGTGGTGCGGCGCACCTACGAGGGCGGGGACCACACGATATTCCTCGCCGAGCCGGTCTCGCTGCACCGCTGCGCCGACGACCAGGCGCTGCTGTTCCTGAACGGCCGATTCCGGCAGGTCGAATCCGAACGAAGCGAGGCCACCACATGACCACCTCCGTGGGGCGGCGCCGGCAGGCGCCGCCCGGCCCGCCGCGTACGGACGCGCTGCGTCAGCTGGCGATCATGAACCGTGACCGGCTGGCGATGCTGACCATGGCCGCGCAGGAGTACGGCGACGCCGCCAAGCTGCCGGTCGGCCCGAAGACGCTCTACTTCTTCAACCACCCCGACCACGCCAAGCATGTGCTGGCCGACAACGCGGCCAACTACCACAAGGGCATCGGTCTGGTCCACGCCCGGCGCGCGCTGGGCGACGGACTGCTGACCAGCGAGGGCGAGCTGTGGCGCAAGCAGCGCCGGGTCATCCAGCCGGCGTTCCAGAGCAAGCGGATCGCGGCCCAGGCCGGTGCGCTCGCGCAGGAGGGGGCCGCGCTCGTGGAGCGGCTGCGGGCCTACGAGGGCCGCGGCCCGGTCGACGTGGTGCAGGAGATGACCGGCCTGACGCTGGGGGTGCTGGGCCGTACGCTACTCGACGCCGACCTGGGCGAGTTCGACAACATCGGCTCCATGTTCGGGGTGGTGCAGGACCAGGCGATGTTCGAGCTGGAGACGCTCAGCGCGGTGCCGACCTGGTTGCCGCTGCCGCACCAGCTGCGTTTCCGGCGGGCCCGCCGGGAACTGGGCCTCGTGGTCGACGAGCTGGTGAGCCGCCGGCGCAGCCGCGTCGCCGACCGGGACGACGTCCTGTCGCGCCTGATCGTCTCCACGGACCAGGAGGCCGATCCGGAGGTGGGGCGAGTTCGGCTGCGCGATGAGCTGGTGACCCTGCTGCTGGCCGGGCACGAGACCACGGCCAGCACGCTGAGCTGGACGCTCTACCTCATCGACCGGCATCCGCAGGTGCGTGAGCGGCTGCGCGAGGAGGCGGTGTCGGTGCTCGGGGACCGGCTGCCGCAGTACGAGGACCTGGCCGGGCTGCGGTACACGGCGATGGTGGTGGAGGAGGTGATGCGGCTCTATCCGCCGGTGTGGCTGCTGCCACGCAAGTCGCTGGCCGAGGACGTGATCGGCGGCTACCGCGTGCCGGCCGGCGCCGATGTGCTGATCAGCCCGTACACGCTGCACCGGCATCCGGGGTTCTGGGACGAGCCGGACCGGTTCGACCCGTCGCGGTTCGACCCGTCGCTGCCGTCGGAGCGGCCGAGATACGCCTACATCCCGTTCGGCGCCGGCCCGCGCTTCTGCGTCGGCAACCACCTGGGCATGATGGAGGCGACGTTCGTGGTCGCCATGCTGGCCCGCGACCTGCGTCTCACGCTGGCCCCGGGCCGCCAGGTGGTGGCTGAGCCGATGCTGTCGCTGCGTATCCGCGGCGGCCTGCCGATGACAGTAGACCCGGCCGCCTGAACCGGGCGCGGCAGCGGGCTCGTGTCCAACCCGGACACGAGCCCGCCGGCGTGTCCGGGTCGCGTCCGGCGCACCGCAAACGGAACCCCCGCCGGGCGGGCGGGGGCTGCGGCGGGAAGGGCGGAGCGGGGCGGGCTCAGGCGGCGCCTGAGGCGGCGATACGCGCCAGCGCGGCGGTGCGGACGTCGAGCAGCGCCATCAGGACCGGCGGGTCCAGGGCACGGACCGGCTTGAGCTGTACGTCGGCGCCCTCGACGGTCGTGTCGCGGCTGACCGTGACCGGACCGAGGGAGGCCACGCACACCTGCCGGTCGGCGCTGTCGGGCCTGGCCGTGTCGAAGGGCACCGAATGGGCCAGCAGATGCCACATCCCGGGTGGCACGTTCTCCAGCAGATAGGGCCCTGGCTCCTGCATCACCGCGCAGGCGATCGGTTTGCCCTCGGGGATGCGGTCGCGGAACAGGCCGAGGAAGATGCTCTCCCGCCGGTCCGGGTCGTGCGGGCGGACGATCCCCCGCACCGTGGCCAATTTGCCGGGCGGCACGAACGCCCCACCGGTCTGGATCTCGGGGGTGACGCCATGCTGGCGGCGGTAGATCGTGGGCGAAAGCCCGACGCTGCGGGTGAACCGGGTGCTGAACGTGCCGACGCTGGTGTAGCCCACTCGCAGGCTGATGTCGGAGACGTTGAACGACGTTGTGACCAGCAGTTGTTTGGCCTGTTGAAGACGCAGGGCGGACAGGAACCTTCCGGGCGAGAGGCCGGTGACTCGCTGGAACATCCGGGAGAAGTGGAACTTGCTGAACATGGCCACGCGGGCCATGTCGTCTATCGTCATTTGCTCTTCCAGGTTGTCGCGCATCACGGTGATGACACGCTCGACAGCTCTTTCCGCCTGGGTGTTCATGGGACCTCACTGCCTCCTCGGGTCGAAGGGCGCAGCGCCATCAGGAAACCGCTCGGCACGGGTCGACAAATGCTTTCGGGCACGCCTGTGATAGGCGCGACCGCATTGGCGCATCGGGCATTTGTCGTCGTGCTGAACGATTTCCGGAGTGCGTCTCCGGGGAACTTGTCCACATGGCCGGGGATGCCGTCCGTGCGGTCGATTCCACTTCGGTCATCCGGTGGGGGTGACCGAAGTCGATGTTAGGGAGAAGTGATCCACGGGACAACACCCGTCTCGTAACGTGTGCGGCCGAGATCGTTCAGCGTGCGCGCACGAGGGTCGAAGGACGGACCCCACCAGCGCGTTCAATGTGACCCGGCAGTAGCTTCCCGGCCAAGTAAGCAACTATTTGGAGAGGCACGGTTGGCACTATTCACTATCCATTACGGTCACTCATAGCAACTGCCGACAAGGCTTCGCACCCCGTCTGCGGGCGCCGGAACACGGGCTGAAGTGCGACGGTGAGCGCTCTCCGAGAGTCGCTCACCGTAGTTGAGTGCGTACACAACGATATTTCGGGCATCGCGGGTGGCCGCACGCCGCGACGGCGCGCGGTCGGGCCGGGCCCGCCGACGTCCTGTCGGGTGCCCGTCGGTGGGCAAGAAACCCCAGTTGAGCAGGGCTTCGAAGCCTCTGCGCCTGGTGGCCCGAAGGTTGCCCCGTCTCGATCAATGTGGAACCATGGACCGCGTTTCCAACCTGACGGAGTTCGATGAAGATTTCGCACCTCAGCAGGCTGAGTGGGGTTTCGGTCCCGACCATCAAGTTCTATCTACGAGAACAGCTGTTACCGCCCGGCGTGCCGACGGCGCGCAACCAAGCCGAGTACGACGAGGCCCATCTCGCCCGGTTGCGCCTCATCCGGCTGCTGACAGGCGTCGGTGACATGAGCCTGGCCGCAGTGCGCGACGTGCTGGCCGCCGTCGACGGCGACGACGTCTCACCGGCCGGCCTGGCCCAGGTGGTGAACCAGGCGCTCCGGGCCGAGTACCCGGTACCACCCGGCAGCCGGACCGCGTACGCCGACGTCGAACGCCGCGTCGACGGCTTCCTGGCCGGCATGGGCTGGCGGCTGTCGACGGGGTCGCCCGAGCGCGAGAGCCTGGTCCGTGTGCTCGCCACGCTCGAGGACCTGGGCCTGCCCGGCCTGCTCGAGGAGCTCGAGCCATATGTCGAGGCGGCTGACCGGATAACCGCGGCGGAAGTGGACCGACAGCAGTCCATCGATGACGCCGCGACGATCGTGGCCAGGATCGTCCTGTTCGAAGTCGCCTTCTCCATCGTGCGCAGGATGGCCTTCAGTCATCATTTGGCACCTCGCGCCGACAGCAACCGACAGGGCGCTTCGGCGCCCCTTTTCGCGCCTAAGGGATAGGGAAACTCCCGCTCGGCGGGGTGACGTTCCCCGCCGCCTCGCGCATCCCGGGATGACCGCATTCCCGGCGACCTCTTCAATCGTGCTCGGGCGCTTCCTTCAGCGCAGTATGAGCATTCCCCGAGAAGACACGCCCCGCCGGATCACGCCACGATATCGAGGTCGAGGACGGCGTCGAGAATTCTGTCGGCCTCGGTAGCCAACGGCAAGAAAAAACCAGTCCGTCTCCTCGCCCGGCGTTGTCGCGCTCGGGCGGTGAGCGCTGCCACCGAGGGGATTCCATGGACCCAACACCCGGCCTGCTCCGTCGGCTCAGCCCGGCGGCTCTCGTGCTGGCCATGGTCAGCACGCTGTTCGTCGTCGCACAACTTCCCGAGGTCTCGGCCGCCGACCGGGCGTCACTGGCGTCCCGGTTCTCGTTCCGGGAACTGCCCATCGCACTGCCACCCGGGCTGCCACAACGCACCGTGCGCGAGGTCAACCCCAAGTACCAGCACATCCGGGCGTGGATCTCGTCCGTCGGCGCCGCCATCGCCGTCAACGATCTCGACGGCGGCGGGCGACCCAACGACCTGTGCCTGGTCGACACCCGCTCCGACGCCGCCATCGTCACCCCCGCCCCCGACAGCGGCGACAGCTACCAGCCGTTCGTGCTCGACCCGTCCCCGTTGCCCACTGGCAAGACGATCTCGCCGATGGGCTGCGTCCCGGGCGACTTCAACCGCGACGGCTGGCACGACCTCCTCGTCTACTACTGGGGACGCACCCCGGTGCTGTTCCTCAACCGCGCTCAGGCCGGGCCGCTGAGCATGCGCAGCTTCCTGCCGACCGAGCTCATCCCCGGCCCGACCTCGCCCAGCGGGGTCTACTACGGCAAACTGTGGAACACCAACGCGGTCGCGGTCGCGGACTTCGACGGCGACGGCGGGCCCGACATCGGCGTCTTCAACTACTTCCCGGACACGGCGGTGCTCGACCCGCAGGGCCAGCCCATCGTGCAGATGAACCACTCGATGTCACGGGCGCAGAACGCGGGCGGCGCCCACGTGCTGCGCTGGACGGGCGCCGACGCGACCTCCGTCCGGTTCGAGGAGCAGGTGGCCATCGACCCGGCGTTCGCCACCGGCTGGACGCTGGGCGCCTCCTCGGCCGACCTCGACGGTGACCTGCTGCCGGAGCTGTATCTGGCCAACGACTTCGGCAACGACCGCTTCTTCCACAACGCCTCCACGCCGGGCCGGATCCGATTCGAGCTGGCAGAGGGCAGCCGCGGACCGCTGGACCCGAAGTCGCTCGTGGTCGGGCACGACTCGTTCAAGGGCATGTCGATCGAGTTCGGCGACCTCGCGGGCACCGGACGGTTCGACATGTTCGTCAGCAACATCACCTCCAGCTGGGGCCTGGAGGAGAGCAACATGGTGTGGCGCAACGACGCCGCCGACCCGGAAGAGGCCCGGCGCCGCATGGCCGACGGCGAGGCCCCGTTCCGCAACCAGGCCGCCAAGATGAACATGGCCTGGATCGGCTGGGGCTGGGACGCGAAGATGGCCGACTTCGACAACAGCGGCCAGGTCGCGCTCGTGCAGGCGGTCGGCTTCGTGAAGGGCAAGATCAACCGGTTCAACTGGCTGCAGGAACTGGCGATGACCAACGACCTGCTGCTGCGCGAACCCGACATGTGGCCCAAGGCCGAGCCCGGCGACGACATCTCCGGCTCACAGCCGTTCGCGTTCTGGGTCCGCGAGGACGGCGAGAAGTTCGTCGACATCAGCGCCGACCTCGGCATGACCGACACGACCCCGAGCCGGGGGATCGCCGTCGCCGACACCAACGGCGACGGACGCCAGGACTTCGCCGTGGCCCGGCAGTGGGGACCCCCGGTCTACTACCGCAACACCGGCGCCGCGCAGGGTGACTTCCTGGGCCTGAGGCTGCACCGCCCGGTCACGTCCGGCGCGCCCGGCGGCCCGATCGGCACCCCTGCCTACGGCGCCGTCGCGAAGGTGACCATGGCCGACGGCAGCACCCGCGTCGCACAGCTAGACGGCGGTGGCGGCCACTCCGGCAAGCGCAGCTTCGACGTGTTCTTCGGCCTCGGCCAGGCCGGCGGCAAGCCGGTCTCGGTCGAGCTGTGCTGGCGCTCACTGGACGGCGCGGTCCACCGCCAGCAGCTGGACCTGGCCGCGGGCTGGCACGACATCATGCTCACCGACAAGGCCCAGGAGGTGCCGTCGCGATGACCCACGTCGAACGGGTGGCCACGCCATCCATCACGGTCCGCAGATCCCCCGGGCAGCAGGCCCGCACCGACACGGCAACCGCCGCCGGCACCGCGCCGGCGACGAAGGCGGCCCGGGTCGACAACGCCGACCCCCGCTACAAGGCACTGCGCAACTTCGCCATCTCCATGAGCGTCTTCAACATCCTCGGGTACACGGTGCTCGGCTTCGAGCAGCCCTGGACATGGCCACTGTTCGCGCTGGCCGTCGGCTACACCACCGAGATCGTGATCGAGCTCGTCGCGGCCTGGGCGCAGCGGCGGCCGGTGGGCTTCCGCGGGCACGGCGTCTGGGGCGTCTACACGTTCCTGCTGCCGACCCACATCACGGCGCTGGCGGCGAACATGCTGCTCTACGCCAACGACGTGTTCTGGCCCATCGCCTTCGCCGTGGTCGTCGCGATCGGCCAGAAGGCGGTGCTCCAGGCGCCGATCAAGGGCCGGATGCGGCACTTCATGAACCCGTCGAACTTCGGCATCACCATCACCCTGCTGGCGTTCTCGTGGGTCAACGTCGCCCCGCCCTACCACTTCACCGAGAACGTGCCGGACATGATCCGTATCGCCGTCCCGCTGATCATCCTCACCGCGGGCACGGTGCTCAACGCGATGCTCACCAAGAAGGTGGGCCTCATCGTCGGCTGGCTGGGCGCCTTCGTCATCCAGGCGCTGATCCGGCACTGGATCTGGGACGTCGCCCTGTGGGCGTCGCTGGCGGTGATGACCGGCGTCGCGTTCGTCCTGTTCACCAACTACATGATCACCGACCCGGGCACGACGCCGACGCCGTTCAAGTGGCAGTTCATGTTCGGCTCGAGCGTGGCCATGGTGTACGGCGTGCTCATGCAGTTCAACATCGTCTACACGCTCTTCTTCGCGGTCACGATCGTGTGCCTGGCTCGCGGCATGTTCTGGTGGGGCAGGTCGCTGCTGGAACGGCGGCAGGCAAGCGTGGCGGGCACGCCGAGGCCGGCTGCCACCGGCTGATCCCGTCCCGGAGCCCGGTGGCAGGTCGTGCGCGACCCGCCACCGGGCTCCTCTCGTCAGACGCGACATCACCGACCACGAGTTCATGCCGAGCGTGGTGTCGCTCGGCCGCCCACCACGCCTGGACGATGGCGTGAGCGGAGAAAACGTTCCGGGACGGTCCCACCGAGCCCGACACACGCCCCCGGACGTGTGCGACGCTCTGCCCGACCGGTGGGCAGCGGCGCCGGCCGTCAACGGGCGAAGACCTCACACGCTGGCGGATGACCACCGCCGCGCGGCTGCTCCGCGACACCGACAAGACCCTCGACCAGTTGGCTGCCGCCATCGGGTACGGCTCCGCGCTCGCGTTCGCCAAGGCCTTCCGGCGCGAGTACGCCAGCACACCCGGCCACTACCGCGGCGCTCGGCGAGGACGCCGCTGAGCACTTGTTCGCCGCCGTGGGCCGACCGGGTAGCCGACCGTCGACTCCGGTCGAACCGGCATTACTCTCCAGCGGTGAACAGCGCCGAAGACCCGGCCGAGAACTCCGCCGGACCTGCGATCCATCGGAGAATCGGTGGCGGGCGGGCGCTGCCGTGCATCGAGCACCTTCTCGCCTGTGGGCAGGATCGGGACGGTGAGCCCCATGCCTCGTGACCGCACGCCGATCCTTATCGCCGCAACGACCGCGATCGCTTCGTGTGCCCTGCTGGCTCTGTCGATCTGGTTCGGCTGGCTCGGCCCTGACGTCGGCCGCGGTGCGAACTTCTGCGAAGCACCGAACGGATGGACGGTCCGACAGCCGGCCAATACGTTCAGCAATGCAGGCTTCGTCGTGGCCGGTCTGCTGATCGCCTGGCACGCCGGTGTACCGGGCGAGGCCGGCAAGGGCCTGGCCGCGCACCGGTATCTGGCCACGTTCATGGCCTGCCTGGTGGTCCTGCTCGGACCGGGTAGCGCCGCGATGCACGCCACGCAGTCCACGGTCGGCGGGCACCTCGACATGTCGAGCATGTACCTCGTCGCGTCCTTCGCCGTCGCGTACGCCGCGATGAGATGGCTTCGCGGCAACGTGCGGCTGTTCGGGGCGGCGTTCGTCGCCGCACTGGCATTCTGCGAGCTGGTCGGCTTGTGGCGAGGGGAGCTGGCTGTGGTTATGCACTCTGGCAACGCCGCGTTCGCGTTCCTGCTCGTCGCGGCGATCACCATCGAGGTGCTGATCATCCGTCGGCGCGAAGTCCGCGCCCGCATCCCTTACGCGCTCACCTCGCTGGCATCGATGCTGGCCGCATTCGTCATCTGGAACGTCGGCAAGGTGTGGCTGTGTGACCCGCACTCGCTCATCCAAGGTCATGCGGCCTGGCACATCCTGTGCGCGGTGTCGGTGTACTTCCTCTACCGGTACTACGCCGGCGAAGAGGTCGCCGACGGTCCGCGCCAGGGGCGGTCCTCCCTGGAAGATCCGAGGCGAAAGCCAGGAGCGGGTCCCGTCGCCCGTGTCGGATCAGGCCCTCGTCGTTCGTGGAGAAGGTGGAGGGTGGCCGCGGCGGTCACTCCGGCAGAGGAGGAGACATGACCGAGTATCTCATCGCGTTCAACGACGAGTGGGTGCCCGACCAGACGGTCGAGGGCCTGCGCGAGAAGTCCGAGGTCGCATGGCGCTGGTGGCGGAGATGAAGACCGCTGGGGTCCTGGTCTTCACCGGCGGTCTGGACGACACCGCCCCCGTGTTCAGCGTCGACGCGTCGAGCGGCACGCCGCTGTTCACCGATGGTCCGTTCGTCGAGTCCAAGGAGCACCTCGGCGGCTTCGCCGTCGTGGACGTGGCCGACGAGGACGCGGCGCGACTGTGGGCGGCGAGGATCGCGGTCGCCTGCGGCTGGCCGCAGGAGGTGCGCCGGTTCCGGGTCCACGCGCAACGTCCACCGACCGCTTGAGCAGCCGGTGGACATAGGCCTCCTCGCCCGCTGCTGTCCGCTCGTGGCAGGCGACGCGTGGGCCGCACCCGGAAGACCCAGGTGCGGCCCACGCGTCGCCGCACCGGCAACGGCCTGAGGTCAGCCCGGCCCGCCCGGCGTGGTGACCTGTCCGGTGCTCGGCCGCAGCTCAGCCCGCAACTGCAGAAACCGGAACAAGCCCGGTCGGCCGACGACCGCCTGGTACCGGTCGACGACGGTGTCCACGAACGCGGCGACCTCCGCCGCCGGCAGTCGCTTCGCCCAGTCCGAGAACCCGACCGCGCACCACTGCGCGAACCGCTCACGTGAGCCGAAGTCCCACTCCCGGTCGACGACCTGCTGCTCTACGACCCGCAGACCCGCGCTGCCCGCGATCGCGGGCAGCTCATCAGGGTCGATGTGCAGGTAGGGCGGTGTGAAACCGGTGAACGCGGACGCCCAGCGCGGATCGCGCGTCATCGCCATCGCCACGCGCTCGACGCTCGGGCGGGAACCGTGGCAGACGAACTGTACGAGCACCCGCCCGCCGGGGTTCAGCGCCGCCGCGATGTGGCGATAAGCGGTCTGCTGGTCGGCCACCCAGTGCAGCGCGTTGAACGAGACCACCAGGTCGAAGTCCGGCCCGTACGCCATGGTGGTGACGTCGCCGACCTCGAACGACACGTTGGTCAGCTGGTCGTCGGCAGCGTGGGCGGCCTCGATCATGCGCGGCGACGGATCCACGCCGAGGACGGACCCTGCCGGCACCCGGGCCGCGAGCAGCCGGGTCACGTAGCCGTCGCCGCAGCCCACATCGAGCACCCGCTCGGTGCCCAGGACCGCGACGGATTCGAGGGCGGCGGTCGCCATCGCCCGCTGCAGCCCGCTGATGTGCGCGTAACCAGCGCCGTCCCAGTCGGCCATGCATGCTCCCGGCCGCGTCGGTGATGCGTCGTGCGGTGGGTGTGCACCGTTCCGGCGGATCAGGGCATCCCATCCCGGCCGCGCTGGTGCACATGATGGATTATCTCGGCCTTGTCCGGAGAAAGCTGACTGATGCCATATCTGGATCAGCTCAAATCGTGGGGTCGACACGGGGTCTCTGGAGGAACGACGGCTGACGCCGACATTCACGAGCCGGCCGCGAAATCCCGGCGCAGACCGAACGCAACTACTTCCCGCGACCGGGCCGCCCCGGACTCGACCCGAAGGTGGGGAACTTGCGGACGATGCCCGCGACCGGTGCAGGGCAGGCACCGGTCCGGCACCCCGCTGACAAGTTCATACGCGGTTGATCACAGTGCGGGTGACCCACACCCGGAACTTCCTAGAGGCCGAGTCGGACCGGCCGGTCCGGAGTTCCCGCTGCGAGCAGCGATGTCAAGGGCGTGATGAGGTCGCGGGGCGAGAACAGCTCAGATCCCCTACAGCCGGCGATTTCCGAGAGCCGCCACCAGCGGAACGCGGCCAGGTACTCCGCTGCGGCCAGTTGGTCGTCTGTCAGCTCGCCGCGGGGCTGGAAGTTGTTCGTGCGGATGAGGAAGTAGTCGTTGATGATGCCGCCGGAGCCCCGCGGATGGTCGGCGGCCGAGATTTCCTGGTGCCAGATGTGCGGTGGATCGGCGGTGATCGCCAGACCGGTCTCCTCGCGCAGTTCACGGCGCAGAGCCGTCAGCGGGTCCTCACCGGGTTCGATGCCGCCGCCTGGCGCCGCCCAAACGGCCTTCGCTTGCGCTGGCACCGCCGGGTGAGGAAAGTCGAACCGGCAGAGCAGGATGCGGTCGTCCTCATCAAGGATGACCGCGCGGACGGCGCGGCGCAGGTTCGGTGTCATGGCATATCGGATGCGGTGGCGAGGCGGATGACGATCGGCACCGCCGCAGACTAGCAACCGTGAGATCGGGCGATGACTATGAACGCCGTTCTCGGCGCGAACGGCCGGTCCCGGGCTGCGATCACGGCAGATTGAGCTGCCAGGACACCCCGAAGCGGTCGTTGACCCAGGCGAAACGGGTGCTGAAGCCGTAGTCGGCGAGCGGCATCAGTTCCTGGCCGCCGTCGGCGAGCGCCGCATGCAGGTGGGTGAGTTCGGCGTCGTCCTTGCACTGCACGAACAGCGACAGCGACGGCGTGAAGGTGAACGCGTGGCTGACGGAGCTGTCGCTGCACAGCACCCGCTGTCCGGCCACCTTGAACTCGGCCAGCTGAATGCCGCCCTGCTCGCCCGGGTGCGGCGTCACGGTGAGGACCTCGCCGTCGTCGAACAGGGAGACGTAGAAGTTCATGGCCTCGGTGGCGGCGCCTTCGAACATCAGGAACGGGGTGAGCGTGGTCTCGGCAGCGGTCATGACCGTACGTTAGGCAAGCCGTCACTTGCCTGTCAAGGCGGCGCGTCAGTACCAGCTGCTCACACGTTGGGGAGCCGCTCACCGATCCTCGGCTCGCGGCCCTCGATCAACCAGAACAGGTAGCCGCGCAGGTGGTCCTCCAGGCCGTCGTCCAGGTACGCGGCGTAGGCATGCAGGGCTTCCGGTTCGTTGTCGCTGCCGGCGTCGGCCAGTTCGGCGGCGATCCAGTCGCGGACGAACGCACGGTCGGCCCACCACTGTCGGACCGATTCCGGGGTCCAGTGCTGGTCGCCGTCGCAGGCGTAGCCCCCGAAAGGTTCGCCGCCCGCGATGAGGATCAGTGCCGCGACCTCGCGCAAATTCGCGGGCTGCCGGAAGACGCACTCGTGGCGCAGGTCGCTGAGCAGAACGAGTTCGGGCAGGTAGTAGGGGCCGTTCAAGCCGTCGTCGGTGACACCCGCGTAGAACGGGCCCGGAACGTTGATCCTGCTGCGGTCCTTCCAGCGCCCGACGCCCACGTCCAGCTCATGTTGGCCGTAGATCGACCGAGAGAGCTCTCGAGCAGCCGGCAGCGGGTCCCAGTAGGCCAGCCCGTCCCATGGTCCTTCGACCGGATAGGCCGCCGCCGTCTGCGCACGGAACTCCTGCTTCGCCTGTTCGAGCGTGGTCGCCCAGGTCCGACGCCCGGCCTCGATCTCTTCTCGTCCCGTCACGGCGGACAGCGTCTCACCATCAGCGGTGATCGAGGGAGCCCGGTTGCGGTACGGCGAGCTTGCGGACGACGTCGTGCGCCACCGGATGCCCGGCATCGGCGAACAGCTTGTACGCGTGCTCCCAGCGTTCGCGGGCGGTGGCGTGATCGCCGAGCGCCTGGAAGGCATCGCCTGCGTGGTCGGCAACCTGCGCGTCGAGGATGGGGTCGTCAAGGTGCCGGGCCAGGTCACGGGCGATGTCGTACTGTTCGACGGCTGCGGCGTACGCGCCGAGCGCGTGGTGGGCCTTGCCGAGGTTGTCGAGACTGATGGCCTCGTTGGCGAGGTCGTCGGCCAGATGCTGGTGTTGCGCGGCTTGCCGGAAGAACCGGATCGCGGTCGCCGCGTCGCCGCGGAAGGCGTGGTAGAGGCCGACGGCGTTGGCTGCCCGGCCGGTCCAGCTGGCGTCGGACAGGCCCGTCCAGAGTTCCAACGACCGTTCGACGTGGGCGAGCGCTTTCACGATGTCGCCTTGCAGGAAACACACGTACGACAGCACGAATTCGGTCTCGGCTTCGCCGGGGCGGTCGTCGGCGGCCCGGCACAGCAGCATGGATTCGTGCATGTGCGCGTACGCGTCGGCGAAGCGGTTCAGGCGTCCGGCGACGGCGCCGAGGAACCGGTGGGCGTGGGCGGCCGCGGCGTCGTCCATCGACGCGGTCGCCGCCCGCAACGCCACCGCCCAGGCCGCGCCTTCGTCGTCCCAGCGGTGCTGCTCGTACAGGAACGTGTCCAGGGCCCAGCCGAGCTGCCAGGCATGCCGGTCGAGGCCGTCGTCGCGAGCCTGGCGCAGGGTCGCCATCAACACCGAGCGTTCGTTCTCCAGCCAGGTCAGCGCGGTCTTGTAGTCCGGCCGGCGGCTGCCCGGGGGCGGCGGCACGGGCAGTGGGATCGCCGGGCGCACGGGGTTCAGGACGCGGTCGGCTTCGTGCGCGGTACGGGTGTAGTGGTCGAGCAGGCGGGTCAGCGCATCGCGTCGCCCGTCGTCGGTGTCGGTGGCGCGGGCCTGCTCGTGGGCGTATTCGCGGAGCAGGTCGTGCAGCAGGTACCGGTTGGGGCGGTGTTCGACGATCAGCCCGGCCTCGACCAGCTCGTCGAGTTCGGCTCGCGCGTCGTGGGCTCCGGCGAGGGCGGCGACCGCGTCCGCGGCGATGTCGGGCCCGGCGGTGAGGCCGAGCAGCCGGAACAGCCTCGCGGCGGGCGGGCTGACCGCCGTGTACGACCAGGAGAAGACGGTGCGCAGGTCGTCGTGGGTGCGTGAGCCTGCGCGGCGCAGTTCGGCGGCGGCGGCCGCCAGCGGGAACCCGGTCTGGCGTACCCGGGCGGCGGTCAACGCCAGCGCCAGCGGCAGGCGTCCGCATGCTGCGACGGCGTCGGCGGCCGTGTCATCGTCGGCCGGGTCGGCGAGGCGGGCCCGGACCAGTGCGACGGCTTCGGCCTCGGAGGGCAGGTCGACGGCGACGGGTGTGGCGGCGTACTCGGCGACCAGCGCGGTCAGCGGGCTGCGGCTGGTCACGACCGTGCGCACACCGGGGCCGCCGGCGAGCAGGGGGCGCACCTGGTCGGCGTCGCGGGCGTTGTCTACGACGATGAGCAGGCGGCGGTCGGCGACCAGGCTGCGGAAGCGGGCTGCCTGCGCGGCCGGGTCTGCGGGGATCTCCCGCGCGGGCACCTCCAGCGCGTCGAGGAAGCCGCGGATGGCGTGGGCCGGGTCGACGGCGTCGCCGTCGCGGGCATACCCGCGCAGGTCGGCGTAGAGGCGGCCGTCGGGAAACGACGCGGACTGGCCGTACGCCCAGTGCACGACCAGTGCCGTCTTGCCGATCCCCGGTGGCCCGGTCACGACGACGACGGGCCCGGTCGCGGACCCCAGCGTCGTGAGCAGGGCGGACCGGCCGACGAAGCTGCCGCTCATCGCCGGCAGCTGGTTCGGGGCGGCCGACCGGAGGTTGCCCTGTTGCTTCAACCCGTCGTGGACACCGACGAGGACGTCGTGGCGGCGACGCCAGTCGGCGAGTTCCGCTTCGTTCGCCCCGCAGGCGAGTACGAACGGGCGCACGAGTGCCTCGAAGTCCGGCGGTCGTTTGATCTCCCCGTTGAGGATCGCGTAGAGCTGGGCACGGCTGATGCGGACCTGCCGGGCGATGCTCGGCAGGTCCCTGCCTGAGGCCTGCCAGCGGACCCGCAGATCCGCACAGAACCGCGCGACCGGGCGCGAGCGTTCGTCCACATAGGCCACACTATCCGGTCCCGTCCGGTGTCCGGATTCCGCCGGGTGGCGACGATCAGGTGAATCGGTCGTGGCCGTCCGGAGCCGATCGGCGTAGGCCCGTCGGCGCACGCCGCCGACCCCACCCGACAGCACCTGGAACAACGGGCCCGGATACGAGATGATCTCCGCCATGAGCGAGTTCGACTTCTGCCCGTGGCTGTTCGCCGACGACGCCACCCCGGACGAACGCGACGCGCAGCTCGCCCACCAGCGCGACCTGCCCGGCCTGCGCCGCGCAGGCGACAGGTCGTTCGTGTCCCCGCTCGCCGCGATCCACCAGGCCGACCTCACCCTCGGCGCCGACTCCTATCTCGCCGCACACGTCTACCTCACCGGCGAGGTCCAGCTCGGCGACCACACCAGCCTCAACCCGTACGCGGTCGTCCGCGGCCCCGTGCGCCTCGGCTCCGGCGTACGCGTCGGCGCGCACGCCTCCCTGGTCGGCTTCAACCACTCCGCCGACCCCGACAAGCCCATACACCAGCAGCCCATCGTGGCCAAGGGCGTCGTCGTCGGCGACGACGTTTGGATCGGATCGAACGCCATCGTCCTCGACGGCGTCACCATCGGCGACCACGCCGTCATCGGTGCGGGAGCGGTCGTCACCAAAGACGTCGCCGCCTGGTCGGTGATGGTCGGCAACCCCGCCCGCCGCATCCGCGACCGCCGCGACCGGACCCGCCCGAACAAGCCGGCCCCGCCACTGGCCGACTTCGCCGCACAAGCCCGGGACCAGGCGGCGCAACTGCTGGACCGCCACTGGACCGGCGAAACCTTCACCGATCAGCCCGGCGCGACGCCGACGGTCCGCGCGATATGCGACGCGGTCGAGATCGCGGACCTGCTGCTAGACGCGCCACCGCCGCAGCTCGACCGCGACGAACTCGTCCGCCGGCTCGCCGCCATGCAGGATCACGCCACCGGACTCATCCCCGAGATGGGCGAAGGCAGCCCGAGCCTCGACAGCGGGTCGGCGTACCACCTGCTGTCGGTGGGTTATGCCCTGGACCTGCTCGGCGCCCGGCTGCCGCACCCGGTGCAGGCAGTCCGCAAGGACCCGGCCCGGCTGGTGGCGGAGCTGGACGGCCTGCCCTGGGCGCGGCAGGCGTGGAGCGCCGGCGCCTGGGTCGACATCGTCGCGACGGGACTGCACTGGAACCGCCGCCTGTTCGATCCGCAGGAGCCGGTCGAGACGCTGTTCGGCTGGCTGCTGACCCGGCAGGACCCGTTCTCCGGGATCTGGGGCGCACCGAGCGTGGAGCAGGGCTGGCAGCAGCCGGTCAACGGCTACTACCGGCTCACCCGGGGCACGTTCGCGCAGTTCGGCCTGCCCGTGCCGCGCCCCGAGCAGACCATCGACACCGTCCTGGCCCACACCCGCGACGGCCGCTACTTCGCCGACGGCCGCGGCACCGCCTGCGACGTGCTCGACGTGATCCACCCGCTCTGGCTGTGCGGCCTGCAGACCCGCCACCGGCGCACCGAGGTGCAGGCCTGGGCCCGCGACCGGCTCGCCGCGACCCTCGCGCGCTGGCACACCGCGGCCGGCTTCGCCTTCAGCCCCGCGGTCACCACGGGGACGGCACACCTGCCCAGCCTCCAGGGCACCGAGATGTGGCTGGCGATCATCTGGCTGCTCGCGGACGTACTCGGCGAAAGCGGGGCACTGGGGTACCGCCCTCGTGGAGTCCACCGACCCGAACCCGCGCCGGTCGTCAGAACGTTGTGATCCAGGTCACTCATCTGAACTTTCGTCCGGCGGCCACGTCTGGATCACCCGAGGTACCCCTCGCGTTGATCTAGGAGAATGATGCGGTCAGTTCGCAAGATTTCGGCGCTGGCACTGCTGGTGCTGGGCGTCTCGGCGGTCGCCCCGGGCGGTATGGCCGCCTCGGCGCAGCCCCGGCCGCCCAGGCCGGCGACCACACCCCCGGTCGTGGCCGGCCCCCGGACGGTCACTCTGCTCACCGGCGACACCGTCCACGTCAGCACCGTCGACGGCCAGACCGCCGTCAACGTCGTGCCGGGCAAGGGCCGGGAACGGATCCCGTTCCTCACCCACAGCTCAGGCGAGCACGTGCGGGTCATCCCCGCCGACGCGGTCGGCCTGCTCAACCGGGGCAAGCTCGACGAGCGCCTGTTCGACATCTCGACGCTGATCGGCTTCGGCTACGACGACGCCCGGCCCACCCTGCCGCTCATCGTCCAGCACGCCGGCACCGTCCCCGGCCTGACCGGCGCGCGGACCACCCGGGAGCTGTCCGGCGCGAGCGCCGTCGCGGAGAACCGCACCGACGCCGTGACCTTCTGGAACGCCATCACCGCAGCGAGCGGCACCGAGCGGCGGCTGCGCGCAGGGTTCGACAAGATCTGGCTCGACGGCCTGCGCCGGCCGACCCTCGACGTCAGCGTCCCGCTGACCGGCGCGCCGCAGGCCTGGCAGGCCGGCTTCACGGGTACGGGTGTGAAGGTCGCCGTCATCGACACCGGCGTCGACCAGACCCACCCCGACCTGGCCGGACGCGTCGCCGCCGCGGAGAACTTCACCGCCGAGCCCGACCCCGCCGACCTGGTCGGCCACGGCACCCATGTCGCGTCGACCATCGCGGGCAGCGGCGCGGCGTCGCAAGGCGCGTACCAGGGCATGGCCCCCGGCGCGACCCTGTACAGCGCCAAGGTCTGCACACTCGACGGCTGCCCGGAGTCGGCGATCCTCGCCGGCATGGCATGGGCCGCGGAGCAGGGCGTCAAGGTCGCCAACATGAGCCTCGGCGGCCCGGACAGCGCGGGCACGGATCCGATCGAGGCGGCCCTGGCCGACCTCACCCACCGCTACGGGATGCTGTTCGTCGTCGCGGCGGGCAACTCCGGCCTGGCCGGGGAGTCCACCGTGAACTCGCCCGGCAGCGTGACCGAGGCGCTGACCGTCGGCGCGGTGACCAAGACCGGTGAGCTGGCCGAGTTCTCCAGCCGCGGCCCGCGCGCCGGCGACGCGGGCATCAAGCCCGACATCACCGCGCCCGGCGTCGGCATCGTCGCCGCCCGCAGCTCGACCTCCGACCTGTATCCCCAGGACGCCAACCCGCAGTACGCGAGCCTGTCCGGCACGTCGATGGCTACCCCGCACGTGGCCGGCGCGGCGGCGATCCTGGCCCAGCAGCACCCGGACTGGGCCCCGGAGCGGATCAAGTCCACGCTGATGGCGGCCGCACGGCCCAACACCGCGATCGGTGTGTACGAGCAGGGCGCAGGCTTCCTCGACGTCGCCCGCGCGATCGGCCAGACCGTCACCGCCGGCCCGGTCAGCGTCGCGTTCGAGCGGGCCACCACCGCGCAGCACCGCACCGTCACCTACACGAACAGCGGCCCCTCGGCGCTCACCCTGGCCGTCTCCCTCGACGCCAAGGACGCCGACGGCGCCCCGGCACCGGCCGGCCTGTTCAGCCTCAGCGCCTCGACGGTCACGGTCCCGGCCGGCGGCACCGCCACCGTGACCGTCACCGTGCAGGCCGGCACGACCCTGCCGGACCGCTACTTCGGTGGTGAGGTCACCGCCACCGGCGGCGGCGTCCAGGTGCAGACCCCGGTCGCGCTCGACGTCGTACGCCGGCAGCTCAGCCTCAAGCTCATCGGCCCCGACGGCGGCAAGCCCACCGCCGAGCAGGGCTGGGTGACCGTGCTGATGGACCTGGACCGGCAGACCCTGCTGGTGCTCGACGACCCGGCGGCCACCACGCACCGGGTCCGCGCGGGCCGCTACCTGGTCCAGACCTACCTGGTGACCGGCGACCCCTCGACGCCGGACATCACCACCCTGGTCCGCCCGACCCTGGACCTGACCAGGGACCAGGCGCTGACCGTGGACACCCGCACCGCCAAGCCGATCGCGGTGTCGGTGCCGGACAGGAAGGCCACCCTGGTCTTCCCCGACTCCGGGTGGACGATCCGGACCGAGCAGCCGCAGATCTGGGGCAGCAACGACCCGTTCGGCACCCTGATGAACGTCGGATTCGACCACGTGCGCACCGCGCAGATCGGCACCGGTAAGACGCCCGGGTTCGTGTCCTACGTCCACGGCATCTGGGGCCGCATCGACCCCGACGGCGGCCTGCACAACAGCCCGTACGTGTACCGGGTCTACCTGTACGAGCCGCAGAGGATGATGAACGGCCTGACCCGCAGGCTGCGCGCGGGCGACTTCGCGACCGTCCGGTCCGAGATCAGCGCGGACGTCGCCGGGGTGCCGGTCGGGCGGACCGCCGTCGCGCACGCGCCCGGCAACTCGCCGGTCTACCGTGACGACCGCAACGTGCAGCCCGCCTTCACCTACGACGTGCCCGCCACCATCACCGAGTACTACAACCAGGACAAGCAGACGGTGTGGCAGTCGGTCTCGGCCCAGAACCGGTACACCTACTACCAGTCGGACTGGACCAGCTTCAAGCCCGGCCGCACGTACACGGTGAAGTGGGCCAACGCGGTCGCCGGGCCGGTCTACCCGCAGCCGAACTTCGGCCAGCAGTACGCCACCCGCTACTGGGGCGACAACATCGGCGGCCCCGGGCCACTGCACGGCGACGGCACCGGGCACATGGGCTTCCGGCAGGTGCGCGGGGGCAGCGCGCAGGTCGTCCTGTACCGCGACGGCGTCGAGGTCGGCACCGCCGGCGAGGTGCCCTACGTGTGGCAGGTGCCCGCGCAGACCGGTGACTACCGGCTCGCCGCGACGTTCCACAGCGACCCGGCGTTCACCCTGTCGACCGTCGTCGAGGCGGAGTGGACGTTCAGGTCCGGGCACGTGCCCGACGGCGAGCTGGTCAAGCTGCCGCTGACCGCGATCCGGTACACCCCGGCCCTCGACATCGACAACAAGGCACCGGCCGGGCGGCTGTTCGCGATCCCGGTCTCCCTTGACCGCCAGGTCGGGGCCGCACCGGGCCGGACCAAGGCGCTGACCGTCGAAGCGTCCTTCGACGACGGCAAGACCTGGCGCCGCCTGCCCGTCATGCGGTTCGGCGAGCAGGGCACCGCCCTGATCTGCCACCCGGCCGGCAGCGGCTTCGTGTCGCTGCGGGCGACCGCGGCCGACAACCGCGGCAACACGGTCAAGCAGACCGTCATCCGCGCCTACCGGTACTGAGCCCAGGTGACCCGGACGCGGCGCCGGCACGCGCCGCGTCCGGGTCACCTGCTGCCGAGCAGCCGGTCGCGGATCTGTCGAGCCATCGGCGAATCCGTCCCGTCGAGCTCGGCGAGCGCCTCCCGCCACGCCCGCCGGGCCAGGGCCGCCTGCCCGTTGGCGGCATGGGAGTCGCCGACGGCGACCAGCACCTGCGCGGTGTGGTGGGCGGCCCCCGCGCCGCGGAACGTGTCGATCGCCTGCTGCCAGACCGCCATCGCGTGCGGCAGATCGTCGATCATCGCGTACGTGTGCGCCAGCCACGCCTGCGTGGTGCCCACCCCGTGCAGGTCACCCAGGCCCTCGAACTGCCGGTGCGCGGTCACGAACATGGCCAGCGCCTCGGCGTGCCGGCCCAGCCTGCCCTGCGCCCGCGCCATGGCCAGCAGGGCCGTGGTCGCACCCCGCACATTGCCCGCGGCCTCGAACAGCGCCCGCGCAGCCTGCGCATGGGTGCCCGCCTCGTCGTATCGCCCCTGGTCGAGGCGGATCTCGGCGATGTTGTTCTCCACGTGGCCCTGCTCGACGCGCAGCCCGAGCCGGTCGAAGATCACTCGGGCGTGTTCCAGGTGCACCAGCCCACCGTCCAGATCGGCCAGGAAGTAGCAGGCGCCCGCGAGGCTGCGGTGCAGCAGCGCCCGCGCGGCGGAGTCGTCGCCGACCGTGGCCAGGGCCGCCGACACCACGGCCGTCCACTGTTTGAACTGCGCGGTGTCCTGGAAGAAGTTCTGCATGGCCAGTGCGATCCGCCAGGCCGCACGAGGCCGGGCCCGCGCCACGATATCGGTCAGCACCCGCTGCTCGGCCGCGAACCAGGCCATCGCCTCGGCCCGGCCGCCGAAAGCCCGCCCGGCGACCCCGTACCCGGACGGGTCCGGAGCCGGCAGCGGCACCTGCGGCAGCAAGAGCAGATGCGCCGCGTATGCGCTGAGCTCGTAATAGTCGTGGACCCGGGCGACGGCGGCGGCCCGCTGCGCCGCGTCGTCGTGCTCCTCACCCAGCTCGGCGGCGTAGGCGCGCAACAGGTCGTGCATCCGCCACCGGTCGTCACCGGGCTGGACCAGCAGCTGCGCCCCGAGTTCGGCGAGCAGCCCGCGCGCGCCGCGCAGCGACACCCCGCCCAGGGCGGCCGCCGCCGGCGTGCTCAGTTCCCCGCACGGGTGCAGCGGCAGCAGCCGGAATAGACGTGCCGCCTGCGGTGTCAGCGCACGGTACGACCAGGAGAAGATCGCCTCCAGGTCGGCGTGGGCGTCCCCGAACCCGGCCAGCCGCCCCTGCGCCAGCTCACCGGCGACCTCGGGCAGGCTGAGGCCGGTCCGGCCGAGGCTGCGGGTGGCCACCAGCGCCAGCGCCAGCGGCAGCCGCCCGCACCGCGCGATGATCTCCCCGACCGCGGCCGGGTCCGCGGCCACCGCATCGCCGAGCCGCCGGGCCAGCAGCTCACGGGACTCGGCATCGGACAGCAGATCGAGGTGCAGCCCGTGCGCACCCGCCGTACCGGCCATGCCGGTGATCCGGCGGCGGCTGGTCGCGATGACCAGACTGCCGCCGGTGCCGGGCAGCAGGTGCCGGATCTGGTCCCAGTCGCGGCAGTTGTCGAGCAGGATCAGCATCCGGCGCTGCGCCAGGACGCTGCGGAACAGGCCCGCCTGGGCGTGCAGCTCGGCCGGGATCGCGGCCGGCGCGACGCCCAGCGACCACAGGAACCCGCGCAGCGCCTCCGCCGGTGTCATCACCGCGTCGCCGGAGTCGAAGCCGCGCAGGTCGGCGTGCAGCTGCCCGTCGGGGTAGCGGGCGGCCAGCCGGTGCGACAGGTGCACCGCGAACGTGGTCTTGCCGACCCCGGGCATGCCGTCGATGACCAGCGCGGCGGTCCGCTGGTCGCGGGCCAGCAGCTCCTCCGCGGCGGCCAGCACGTCACGGCGGCCGGTGAAATAGGGATGGTCGGCCGGCAGCTGCGCCGGCGGCTCGGGACGCCCCGGCGTCGGGGCGTCGTGGTCGAGCAGGTTGTCGCGGGCGGCCCGCAGCTCGGCGCCGGGCCGGATGCCGAGCTCGTCGGCGAGCCGGTGCTCGATGTCGGCATACGCGGCCAGGGCCTCGGCCCGGCGCCCGTCGGCGGAGAGCGCCAGCAGCAGCCGCGCCTGCAGCGCCTCGTCCAACGGCTCGTGCTCGGCGGCCAGCCGGAGCGTGGGCAGCACCACGTGTACGCATCCGGCCCGCAGCGCGGCGTCGGTCGCGGCCCGTACGGCCGTGAACCGCTCGCCGTCGACGGCGGCGAACTCGGGGTGGGCGGTGTGCAGACCGCAGGCGCACCGGTCGCGCCACAACGCCAGCGCCTGCCGGTACAGCTGCACGGCGGGTTCGCCGGAGCCGGCCCCGGCCTGGGCGACCAGGCTCCGGAAACGCAGCAGGTCCACCGACTGCTCGTCGACCTGCAGCCGGTACTGCGCACCGTCGCGGATCAGCACCGAGCCCGCCGCCCGGGTCGGCAGGCCCGGTTCGAAGCGCCGCCGCAGCATCCCGACGTGCCGGTGCACCACGTTGACGGCGCTGGGCGGGGGATCGTCGGCCCAGAGCAGGTCGACGAATTCGGCGGTGCTGACCGCGCCGCCGGCTCGGGCGAGCAGCAGCGCGAGGATCAGCCGCTGCTGGCGGGTGCCCAGGTCGATCTCGGACCGGCCGCGCCAGGCCCGTACCGGGCCGAGGACGGCGAAGGACAGTGCGCTGGTCATGTCGGTGCGATCCGGGGGGTGCTGGTTGTCACGATCGCCGTAGCGTGGCAGGGCCCCGTTCGTGTGACGAGCGGGCCTTGCCGTGCTGTGAACTTGTCCGCGTGCCGGAACCCCGGGTGGGCGCGGCGCGTCTCAGCTCGACCCGAGGCTGGTGCGCAGGGCGCACAGCGCATAGTGGGTCCGGGACTTCACCGTGCCGACCGGCATGCCGAGCCGGCCCGCGACCTCCTGCGGTGACCGCCCGACCAGGTACACCTCGCACAGCAGGCGGCGCTGCGCCGGGCTCAGCCGCCCGAATGCCTGCCGGACGGTGTACGACGCCAGCGCGGTGCCGGTGGTGTCGTCCCGGCCGGGAATCCAGGCCATGTCGACGAGCTGGACCTCGGCCGGGCGGTGCAGCCGCCGCCGCACACCGTCGATGACGAGCCGTCTGGCGACGGTGAGCAGCCACCGGCGGGCGGCGTCGTTCTCGGCCGGCACCGAGTCCAGGTGCCGCCAGGCCCGCAGCATCGTCTCCTGGAGCAGGTCCTCGGCGGTCTGCCGCTGGCCGTTGGTCAGTACGAGCAGCAGGCGCAGCACGGCCGGGGCGTGGTCGGCGTGCAGGGCGGTCAGCCGTTCGGCGGCTGTCTGTTCGGGTGCCGGCAGCACGATGTTCCCCCAGGGGCAGGTGCAACGGGTGCGTGAGGCACGAGCCTAGGAACGGTCGATGCGATTGGACTGACGCACAAGTGCGGATTTAGTGCCGTCACCCTGTGCAATCGGTGACGGATGCGGCGTAACCGGCGCGAGCGGTTCGGCTCCGGGTGTGGCTGCTACCCGATGGCGCGGTGGAACTGCAGGCAGCGCAGCCGCGCTGCGGCCCGCTCGGCCGGGTCGTCGCCGTCCTCGCCGAGTTCGGTGGCGTAGGCCAGTAGCAGGTCGTGGACGTGATAGCGGCCCGGCAGGTCCTCGCTGATCAGATGTGCGCGGCTCAGCTCACCGATCAGGGTCCGCCCGGTGCGCAGCGCGACACCGGCCAGGGCCGCCGCTGCCGGGATCGAGATGTCGGGGCCGGGATGCAGCGGCAGCAGCCGGAACAGCCGGGCCGCCGGGGACGACAACGCCTGGTAGGACCAGGAGAAGACGGCACGCAGGCCGGTCCACGGGTCATCGCCGTCGAAGCCGTCCAGGCGGCCCGGCGGGGCCAGCTCCGCGGCGAGCTGCGCCGGCGGCGGGTGCGGCAGGCTCGCCGCGCGGGCGGCCACCACGGCCAGCGCCAGCGGCAGCCGCCCGCAGCCGTCGACGATCGCGTCGACCGCGGCAGTGTCCGCCGACACCCGGCCCGCGCCGAGCATCCCTGACAGCATCGTGCGCGCCTCGCCGGCGCTCGGCAGGCCGACCGGCAGCGGGTGGGCGCCGGCCGTTGTCTGCAACGCCGTGAGCCGGCTGCGGCTGGTGACGATCGTCAGGCAGCCGGGGCCGCCCGGCAGCAGGTGCCGGACCTGCTCGGCGTCACGGCAGTTGTCGAGCACGATCAGCAGGCGCCGGCCGGCGAGCCTGCTGCGGTACATGCCCGCCTGGGCATGCAGCTCGGCGGGGATGCCCTGCCGGGGCACGCCCAGCGAGCCGAGGAATCCGCGCAGCGCCTCCGCCGGGCTCATCGCCGGCTCGCGCCCGTAGCCGCGAAGGTCGACGTACAGCTGCCCGTCCGGGTAACCGGCGGCGAACTCGTGCGCGAGACGGACCGCGAGGGCGGTCTTGCCGACCCCGGGCATGCCGTCGACAGCGAGCACGGCCGACCCGCCCGGACGCGCGACGGCGACGCGGGCGTCGGCGAGCAGATCGTCGCGACCGCTGAAGGACGGCAGGTCCGGCGGCAGCTGCGCGGGCCGGGGCAGCGGCGACGGCGACTCGGGCCCGGCCGGCCGGGTGCGCTGGTGCAGCAGCCGGTCGTACGCCTGCCGCAGCTCCTCACCCGGCTCGACGCCCAGCTCGTCGCCGAGCCGTCGGCGCACCACCCGGTACATCTCGACGGCCTCGGCCTGCCGGCCGTCGGCGGCCAGCGCCAGCAGCAGCCGGCTCTGCAACGACTCGTCGAGCGGGTGCTGCTCGGCGGCCTGCCGCAGCGGCGCCAGCACCTCGCTCAACCGGCCGCAGCGCTCGGCGGCGTCGGCCGCCTCGCGCACCACCCCGGCCCGCTCGGCCTCCACGGCCAGGAACGCGGGATGGCGTCGGGAGGCCGGTTCCAGGCCCGCGGCGCACCGGCCCCGCCACAGCCGCAGCGCGTCCAGGCAGTGCCGCAGCGCCGACTCCGGGTCGCCGTCCTGCACACTGCGGCTCGCCAGCCTGCTCAGCGACCGGAACTTCAGCAGGTCGAGGGACTGCTCGTCGACGCGCAGCCGGTAGGTCGACAGCTCCCGGACGATGTGCCGGCCCGCCGACCGGGTGGGCAGGCCGGGTTCGAGCAGCCGGCGCAGCGCACCGACGTGCCGGTGCACGACGTTGGCGGCGCTGGCCGGGGCCTGCTCGTCCCAGAGCAGCTCGACCAGCTCGGCCAGGGACACCGGCGCACCGGCCCTGGCCAGCAGCAACGCCAGCACGAGCCGCTGCTGGCGGGCACCCGGGTGCAGCTCGACGCCGGCACGCACGACCCGGATCGAGCCGAGCACCGAGAACCCGATCGTCCCGCCCGCCTCCGCTCGCACGCCGGCAACCGTAACCGGCCGATCCGCGACCCGATCGAGGCGGTCTTCGCGAACCGTGATCCCTGCTCGACGTCGGTCGGGCGGGGATTGTTCAGGCGGTGACGGTCGGCCGGGGTGCGCTGCGCCGCGGCGGCCAGGGGATGATCGGCGAGGTGGCCTTCCGGTAGTCGGCGTACTCCGGGTAGCGGGACACGGTGATGCTCTCCGTGAAGACTGTCGAACCGACGAACAGAGCGGTGAGCAGCACCGGGCCGATGACCGTCCACTCCAGCACCGAACCGGCCGCGGCGGCCCCGAAGCCGAACACCACCCACCACTGCGCCTGTTCGAAGAAGTAGTTCGGATGGCGCGAGTACCGGAACAGGCCGGAGCGCAGGAAGCGCGACTCGGGCTGCCTGCCCTCGGCGAGCGCGGCGTGCTTGCGCCGGTGGAAGTCCCACTGCTGCTGGTCGGCGACGGTCTCCCCGGCCAGCAGCCCCAGGAAGACGACTGCGAGCACGGCGTCGACGACGCCGAACGGCCGGGAGTGCGTCAGCGCCGTGTACGCCGGCAGCGTGATCAGCAGCAGGATGATGTTCTGGTACACCGTGATGAACAGCAGGTTGAACAGCTGGAACTGCCACCGTGACAGCCGGGCGCGCAGGATCGGCCAGCGGTAGTCCTCGCCGCCGGGGGCGTAACCGCCGCGCCGGGCGAAGTTGAACGTCAACCGGGCCCCCCACAGCAGCACCACCACCGCGAGCACGTTCAACCGGACGTCGGCGAAATCGGCTGCGGCGGCGAACACCGCGACATACACCACCGGGACGATCGACCAGATCCGGTCCACCCACGAATGCTCGCCGCTGACCAGTGAGGCGAGCCAGGTCGCGGCGCAGACGGCCGCGCAGATCCACAGACAGACGATGAGGGCGTCCATGATCGGGGACTGTAGCGGTCCGGGTCCGGTCCCGGTAGCGGCCACGAAGCCAGAGCGGTATCCCGGCTGCGCGTGGGGTTCGGTCAGCACCGGCCGGGCCGGCGGCTGACTCGGGACCACCGGAGGACGCGGACGCTCAGGCCGTCATGGCCGGGTTTGCACACGCCAGGAGGCAGGGAGCATCGACGTGTTTCGGTCTTGCTCGGCCTTCCTGTCCGAATCCGGGGGCCTGTTCCGGCCCGGCGAGACCACATCGGGTCCTGCCAACGCTTGCTCATTAGCTGTCGCACAGCGCATAGTTCGAGGTAAGCCGCCCCCTTAGTAAGGAATACCACCGTGCCTGCTGAGACTTTTCCCCCCGCGCGTCCCGATATGACCACCTTGACGGAGATGACGCACGAGGCAATGGTGGCGCTGTGGCAGCAGGGCCTCGTCACGCCGATGTCCTCGACGATCAACACGATCGCCAAGACCGACGGCAGCTGGTGGACCGAGAGCCAGGGCGCTTGGCAGCGGGTTCCGCAGAGCGAGCGCAATCAGAGCCTCGACTACCACCACGAGCGCTTCGGATCGGTCTGCCAGGCCAAGGGCCCGGCGGCAGTGAACCCGGT
The DNA here is from genome assembly GCF_009720385.1 of Catellatospora vulcania. Classification (GTDB taxonomy): domain Bacteria; phylum Actinomycetota; class Actinomycetes; order Mycobacteriales; family Micromonosporaceae; genus Catellatospora; species Catellatospora vulcania. Next base: position 1,353,004 of record NZ_WARX01000001.1, read on the forward strand.
CTTCGGCAAGATCGCATAATCGCGGGCCTGGCACGAGGCTCAGCCGTTCGGCGCCGGGCACGGACGTGACGGTGCCCGGCGATCAGCCGAATCGGCGGCAGGCCGGGCGCTGACCGGCGACTACGCTCCCGATCACCATGACCGACCTGATCTCCCCGAGCCCCACCACACGGCGCTCACCGCTGCGGCGCCCGGCCGTCCGCGCCACCGCCGCGGCGCTCGCCGTGCTCGCCCTCATCGTCGCGGCCGGCGCGACCTGGGACCCCTCCGGTCTGCTGGCCCCCGTCGGCGGTCGCGGCCTGCCACCGGCGGGCGCCGGCGGCGTGTACCGGTGGGCTCCGCTGCTGATCGGCCTGCCGATCCTGCTCGCCGCCACCGCCGCGCCGATCCTCCTGATCGGCGGTAGCCGGGTGCGGCGGCCGGGATGGTGGGTCTTCCTCGTCACCTGGGCCGCGGTCGTCGCCGCGGCCGCCCTGGCCACCGCCGTCACCGGCCTGGCCGCCGCCGCCCCGCTGACCGGCCCGCACCTGTCCATCGGGGCGGCGCTGCGGTTCGCCTTCGGCATCAGCGGGTTCGCCGCGATGAAGTTCCTGCTCGTCGGCCCGCTGGTCGCCGCCGTGGCAGCGCTCGCGCGCCGCCTCGGCCCGCCGGACGCGGTCACGCCCGAAACCGATCAGGACCGGCCCGCCTCCGGCACACGCACAGCCGTGGCGATCATGTTCGTGGTCGGGTCGCTGACCGCGGTCACCTTCGGCGCGCAATGGTGGCGCGGCGGCCCGGCCGGCTACGCGTTCACCGAAACGCTGCTCGCTCCCAGCGCCTCCGCCGGGCCTCTCGGCCACCTGTGCGGCCTGGCCGTCTTCCTCGGCGTGTTCGGCGTGACGGTCCGGGCCCTGCAGCGGCGGCTCGCGTTTCACACGCCGCCGGCGGCAGCCGTGACGGTGTGGCTCGCCTCGACCGTCGCCGGTCTCGGCATCGGCGTGACCGGCGCCGTCACGACCGCGCTGTCCTCCTCGGCCGGGATCGCCGACGCCGGCCCGGACAGCTGGTGGATCGCCGTCACGTTGCTCAGCGTCGGCACCGGTATCGGCTACGGCGCCACGGTCGGCCTGATCGGAGCGCTCGTCACGGCAGGGGTCTGGCGGTGGCGGCCGGCGCTTGCCGAGGCACTGCGGCCGGCGCGGCGGCGGCTGGTCGGCGCACCGGTCGTCGTGCTGCTGGCGGCGCTGCCGCTGCTGATCGGGTCGTACGCGGCGCCCGGGCCGCAACCGGTGGCACCGGTGGCCGCGTCGGCGGGTCTGGCGCGCCTGCACCTGCTTGCCGCCCCGGGCGAGGACGGTCTGCCGGTCATCGGTGACGTCACCGGCCGTCAGGTGATCCTGCGCGGCGTCAACGTGAACCAGCTGATCGACTACCACCTGCGCGATCCCGCGATCCCGGCCACGGCACCGCTCACCGACGACGACTTCGCGCAGATCGCCGCGATGGGCTTCAACGTCGTACGGCTGGGCATGTCCTGGTCCCGGCTGGAGCCGCGGCGCGGCGAATTCGATCAGGCCTACCTGCGCCAGATCAGCACGGCGGTGGCGTCGGCCAAGGCGCACGGCGTCTACGTCGTGCTGGACATGCACCAGGACGCCTGGGGCAACGCCCTGGCCCGCCCGGACGAGCAGTGCGGCGGCGGCACCAGCCCCACCACCGGCTGGGACGGCGCACCGGCCTGGGCGACCGTCACCGACGCCACGCTGCACTGCCAGTTCCTGGCCCGTGACCTGGCCCCGGCGGTCGCGACGGCGTTCGGCAACTTCTACACCGACCGCGACGGTATCCAGACCGAACTCGTCCGCGCCTGGGCGTTCGTGGCGCGGGCGTTCGCGGACGAGCCGGCGGTCGCCGGATACGACCTGCTCAACGAGCCCGGCATCGGCGCGAACCCGCCGATCAGCTCCGGACTGCTACTGGGCCGGTACTACGCCGCGGCCATCACCGCGATCCGGGCAGCCGAGCAGGCCGGGCAGGGCTTCGCACACCTGGCCTTCTTCGAGCCGAGCGTGCTCTGGTCGGGGCTGGCCTTCGACGTGGCGCCGCCGCCGGGCTTCACCGACGACCGGCAGCTGGTGTTCGCGCCGCACCCGTACAGCGAGTCGATCACGATGGATCAGAGCTTCGGCCTGACCATCGCGTCGATCGAGCGGAACCTGGCCGTGTCGGCGCAAGCCGCGGCCTTCTACGGAGCGGCGTACTGGCCCGGTGAGTGGGGCTGGTTCGGCGACCCGGCTGTGGACGGAGCGAAGGTGGCGCGCTTCGGCGCGGCCCAGGACCGGCTCGGCATCGGCGGCGCGTTCTGGGTGTGGAAGCAGGGCTGCGGCTCGCCGGAGACCGGACCCGACGCGAAGACGTCAGGCAACCTCGCCAAAATCGACTGTGCGACCGGTGCCGCGATCGCACCGCCCACCGGCTTCAGCCGGCCCCTGACCCGGGCATACCCGCGGGCGTTCCCCGGCCGCCTCGACAAGCTCGAAGCCGGCCCCGCCGACGGCGGGCTCACGTTCGCCGCGACGGCCGACACGCAGGGCGTGAACTGCCAACTCGACATCTGGGTGCCCGGCCAGGCACAGCCCCGGCTCGCCACCCAGGGCGTCGACGGGGCGGCGGCGGTGCAGGTGCCCGGCGGCTGGCAGATCACCGGCTGCGCCCACGGCACGTACACGGTCACCGTCACGCGCTGACCGCCAAGCCGCCGCGCAGGCCTGCGCAGACGACGGCGGGGGTGCCGGCACACGCCGGCACCCCCGCCGTTTTGCGGGGTTACGCTGCCGCGCAGGTCGCGGTCGGGGTGGTGGTGTTGCCGTTCTTGTAGAGGGTGACGCCGAAGTTGTTGCCGGCGCCGTTGGGCCTGGCGGTCAGGGTGCCGGTGCTGCCGGTGACGGCGGCGTTCCAGCTGCTCTGCAGGCTCTGGCTGCCGTTGAGCCGGATGGTGACGGTCCAGGTGCTGCTGCCGCTGACCGCGAAGGTCACGTTGAACCGGTCGCTCCACTCGTCGGCACGGGTGACGCTGACGGTGCAGCTACCGCCACCGCCACCGCCACCACCGCCACCGCCGCCGGAGGGGGCGACGGCACGGCCGGTGCTGGACGAGATGTGGCCGGGGCAGAGGTTGCGGGCCTGCAGGTCCTGCAGGATGCCGGGCAGCGCCGAGATCGTGTTGGCCGGCCAGTCGTGCATCAGGATGATCTGCCCGTTGGTCAGCCGGGCCGCGGCCTGGCGGATCGCGCTGGCGCTGGCGCTGTTCCAGTCCTGCGAGTCGACGTCCCAGATGATCTCACGCAGGCCGAGTGAGGACTCGATCTGCTGGAGCGTGGAGTTGGTCTCCCCGTAGGGCGGGCGGAACAGGTTCGGGGTCACCCCGGCGGTCTGCTGGATCGCCTGCTGGGTGCGGGTGAGCTGCGACTGGATGTCGGCGGAGCTCATGGTGGTCAGGTGCGGGTGGTCCCAGCTGTGGTTGCCGATCTGCAACCCGGCACTGCGGTACGCCTGCATGAGCGACGGGTTCGACTGGGCGTTCGACCCGGTCGGGAACACCGTCGCGGTCGCGTTGTACTGGCGCAGCGTGCTGATCAGCTGATTGGTCGTGCCCGTGTTGGGGCCGTCGTCGAACGTCAGCCCGACATAACCGGCCGAGCAGCTGCTCCCACCGCCACCGGGGGTGGAGGGGGTCGGCGAAGGCGTGGGATTGCCGCCGCCGCCTCCCGCTGCGGAGCAGCTTGCGGTCGGGGTGGTGTTGTTGCCGTTCTTGTAGATGGTGGTGCCGAAGTTGTTGCCGGACCCGTTCGGCCGGGCGGTCAGGGTGCCGCTGCTGCCGGTGACGGTCGCGTTCCAGCTGCTCTGCAGGCTCTGGCTGCCGTTGAGGCCGATCGAGACGGTCCAGTCGCTGCTGCCGCTGACCGCGTAGGTCACGTTGAACCGGTCGGACCACTCGTCGGCGCGGGTGACGCTGACGGTGCAGCCGTTGCTGCCGCCGCCGCCGCCACCGCCGCCACCGCCGCCGCCGGTTCCCTCGGTGACGGTGATGTTGGAGTTGCCGCTGCTCTGGTAGCCCTCGGTCGCCAGGATCTGGTAGTCGTGGGTGCCGAGGTTCATGCCCTTGCTCGCCCACGCGTCGAAGTGGGTGGCCGCGCTGATGGCGCCGCCGGTCCGCTTGGACTGCCGGACACTCCAGTACTGGTAGAACGTCGCGGTGCCGTCGATGGAGGGCTGGTTGACGCGCTGGGTGCGGTAGATGTCGTAGGTGCCGCCGTCGCTGTTGACGGTGCCCATCAGGGTGCCGGTGGGCCGGTAGGTGCCCCAGTTGTCGACGATGTAGTACTCGATCAGCGGGTTGCGGGTCCACCCGTACAGCGTCAGGTAGGCGTTGCCGGAAGGGTTGAAGCTGCCGGAGTAGTTGACCGTGCGGCGGGTGCCGGGCTTCCAGCCCTTGCCGGCGACGAAGTTGTTGATGCCGCTCCACTGCGTGCTGTACTGGCCGCCGGCGCCCATCGTCATGGAGACGTTGCCGCTGTCCTTCCAGAACGAGAAGAAGTTGCCGTTGTCGGTGCCGGTCTGGTTCGTGGTGACGGTCGTGTCGGCGTTGGCGTTGCCGGCCGGCACCAGCGCGGTGACGGCCAGCGCCGCGGCGCAGGCAGCGCCGAAGAGCAGTCTCCAGCGGCCGTGCCGGCGACCGGCCGGGTGGGCGGGGGTGTCGAGCATGTGATCCACCTACTTGTGAGGCCTGGGCGAGCCAGGAGGTGTGGGGACGGAGCGTTCGACAGGGCAGCCGCTCGCCGACAGCTGTTTCGGCGAGTTGCGCTCACGTCCATCGATAGACGCATCGTCATGCAGCGCCGATTCGGAAGTCAACGACTTCCGGGAACTATCGGAATCAAGTTGCCCGCTAAAGTGCAGACCACTATCGGTCCGTAGTGATCACTTAACTTGACCGCAATGTCTCATGTGGCTGATGCTTCCGGAAGTTTCGGAGCCTTCCCGGATGCCCGGGAGCTTCTGTGCCGACGGCGCCCTTAGCGGTTGACCTCGGTGAGTCAAGAGCTTAAGTTTGTTAATACGATAAACTTAAATGTGTCGCCCCGGTGGATCCCGCCAGGTCGCTCGGTCCGGGCCAAGGCCGTAAGCAGCGCCAGCGCGCCGACCGGTCGGACAACCCGGCGACCGACTCAAGAAGGGTCACCAGTCATGCGCAGACGCACCTCCGTCGCCACGGCCGCCGCGGCGGCCGTCCTGGCCGCCGTCGGCACCGGCGTGATCACCGCACTTCCCTCGTACGCCGCCACCGGCTGCCGCGTCGCCTACACCGTCAGCAACCAGTGGCCGGGCGGCTTCGGCGCCTCCGTCGCCGTCACCAACCTCGGCGACCCGATCAACGGCTGGACGCTGGCCTGGTCCTACTCCGCCGGACAGCAGGTCACCCAGTACTGGAGCACCGCGCTCACCCAGAGCGGCTCGCAGGTCACCGCCCGCAACGTCGACTACAACGGCTCACTGGGCACCGGCGCGAGCACGTCGTTCGGCTTCAACGGCTCCTGGACGGGCAGCAATCCCGTGCCCACGAGCTTCACCCTCAACGGCGTCGCCTGCACCGGCGGCGTCTCCAACTCGCCCAGCCCGTCCCGCTCGGTCACCCCGTCACCGTCGCGCTCGGTCACCCCGTCGCCGTCGCCGTCGTCCGGCAGCGGCACGCCGGGCGTGCCGTCCGACGCCGTCTGGTCCGCATCCGGCCAGTGGGACACCTGGGTCAACAACGGCTACACCGTCTACAACAACATCTGGGGCTCTGGCGCCGGATCGCAGACCGTCTGGGCCCGCTCCGGCACCAACTGGGGCGTGATCGCCAACCACCCCCGGACCTCGGGCGTGAAGTCCTACCCGCACACCGTCAAGGGCTCGGTCAACCGCACCGTCAGCTCGCTGGCCAGCCTCACCAGCTCGTTCAACGTCAGCGTGCCCACCGACGGCGACTACTCCACGACCTACGACATCTGGGCCAACAACTGGGCCTACGAAGTGATGCTGTGGATGAACTGGAACGGCGCGGTCGGGCCGATCGCCGAGCAGTACGACGCCAACGGCGCCGTGCCGGCGTTCCGCAACGTCAGCCTCGGCGGGCACACCTGGAACATCTACCGGGGCTCCAACGGCGCCAACGCGGTGTTCTCGTTCCTGCGTACCAGCAAGACCAACTCGGGCACGGTCGACATCCGCGCCATCATGAACTGGCTGCGCACCCAGAACTGGTGGGGCGACGTGACCGTGGGCGAGGCCCAGTTCGGCTTCGAGATCAGCGGGACCGGCGGCTCGGCCGCGTTCACCGACAACAGCTTCTCCATCGCGTGGAGCTGACGGTCTGAGGTGTCCGCCCGGTCCGCCGGGCGGACACCGCGCCTACCCGGCGGCCAGCGCGTCCACGGCCGCCTGGACGAAGGCGTGGACCAGCGTGGTCTCGCCGGCGCTGCGCCACACCGGCGCATACCGCAGGATCGGGCTGTCGGTGATGGGCAGGAAGACCAGATCGCGGCGCACCCGGGAAGCGGCCGCCCACGCACCGATCGGCGAGACGACACCGCCCGCCCCGACCGCCGTGAAAGCCTCCTCGAGGGTGGCCACGGCGGTCCCGCGCCGGATCGGCCGCCCCGCCGGGGTCACCGCCGGGGTGTGCGCATGCCAGACGTACTCCGGGATCGGCCCCTCGACGTCCACCACCAGGTGATCGCCGAGATCTTCCAGCACCACCCGGTCCCGGCCGGCCAGCGGGTGATCGGCGGCGACGGCCAGCACCAGCGACTCGGAGTACACCGTCGGCCCGACGACGAGGTCGGGCTCGTGGACGGGCAGCCAGAGCAGCGCGACGTCGACCCGGCCACTGCGCAGCCCGCCGAACGGATCGGTCGGGATGACCTCGCGCATCCGCAGCTCGCACTGCGGATACCGCTGCCGGAACAGGTCGAGCACGACCGCGATCTCCCGGTGATGGGTGTCGAAGGTGCCGACAGCCAGGCTGCCGACCTGCCCGCGAGCCGTGGCGACAGCCTCCTCGACCCCGGCCATGATCTCCCGGTAGCCCGCGTCGAGCCGCTCGCGCAGCCGCTCACCGAGCGGCGTGAGCCGCACACTGCGGCTGGTCCGCTCGAACAGGGCGCCGCCGATGCGGCGCTCCTGCTGCTTGACCGACTGGCTGACCCGCGCCTGGGACACCCGCAGGCGCTCGGCCGTACGCCCGAAATGGAGCTCCTCGGCCAGCGCCAGGAAGATCTCGATGTCGCGCAGCTCCACCAGGTCTCCTCCCTTCGCCCACCCGCGCGTCCGCATCGCGTCCCGAACGGCGCGATCCGGAAGTCTACGGCCGTGGCGACGACCCGCCCGGTGACCGTGACCTGGACCACGACTCGCGGTACGGGGCACCTGACCTCGAACGATAACCGGGGCTTATCCCCCGATGCGATCATCGGCGTTGTTCGGCACCGCTGGTCAGGGCGATCGTGTGCTCATGAACCTCGGTTGCCACCCCTTGCGGCGAACCCATCGCTACGAGCTCGGCCCAGCTCAGGTTCCGCCCCACCCAGACCAGGCGACACGTGAAGACGACATGTACCACTTGCAAGAGATCTGTCATGAACAGTCACTGAAGGCAGCAAAGATGAGCACCACAGCGAACTACCAGGCCGCAGAGCGACTCGACCTGTGGGCGCGCTCGACGGCCGACGGCTGCGAGTGGGCGCTCGCCGCCGACGGGCAGCCCGAGCACCAGTACGGCCTCGAGCTGCCGGGCGAGCTGTCCGCCTGACCGTTAAACGAAGCCACGCCGAGCTCACCGAGCTCGGCGTGGCATCGCTGTCGTCGTTACGGCGTGACCACCGAGCCGCCCAGCGTCACCACGAGGCGGCCGTCGGAAGCGAACGACCAGCCCAGCGCTCCGCCGAGGCCGGCGCACCGGGAACCGTTCACCCCCGACCAGAACTGGTTCGAGGTGTCGGAGTTGCCGATGATCCGGTCGTTCGTCCCGCTGCTGAACCGGCACGAGGTGTTGTTGCGGAACGTCGAGGTCCCGGCGTCGAACGAGAAGTTGCGCTCGTCGTTGTCGATGCTGAGGTTGTTCGACACCGTCATCGAACCCGGGTTGCTGTTGTAGGTGAACCCGTGCTTGCCGTTGTTGAACGCGATGTTGCGCCGCACGATGTGGTTGACCCCGATGTCCTCGCCACCCAGCTTGTAACCGTTGCGGTCACCCGCGCCGGCCTGGCCGCCGTTGCTGAGCGTGCCGTTGTTGTACGCGATGGAGTCCTCGATGGTCACCACGCCGATCGGACCGGTGTCGGTCTTGGTGTACAGGTCCCAGCCGTCGTCGATGTTGTTGTGCGACACGGCGTAGCGGAACACGTTGCCCGAGCCGACGGTCAGCTTCGCGGCGAAGCCGTCGGCGTCCTCACCGTCGGAGTCGGCGTTGTCGTGCGACTCCGCGCTCAGCACGAGGTTGTTGGCCGGCCACAGGCTCTGCGGCGTGGTCGACAGTGTCCGGGACAGCTGCAGGCCGGTGTCGCGGTTGAAGCGCGTGATCGTACGCTCCAGGATGTTGTTGCTGCCGCTGACGAAGATCCCGTTGTCACCGGCCCGCTCCACGACGATGCCGTAGACGTGCCAGTAGTTGCCGTTGACCGCGAGCCCGCGGTTGGCCGGGTCCTCGGCCTGGGCGGAGAAGTTCAGCACCGGAACCTCGCCCTGGTAGGCCGCGATCTTCTTCCGGGCGCTGGACGTGCCGTTGTTGCCGGTCTCGATGGTGACCGTGGACGAGAAGCTGTACGTCCCGCCACGCATGAAGATCGTCCCACCGGCCGTGACGCGGGTGATCGCCGAGGCGAGCGTCGTCGGGCTGGCCAGGGTGCCGGCCGCGCTCGCGCTGCCGTTGGGCGCGACGTACAGCGTGCCCGACGGCGGCTGGCTGACGCTGGGCGACGGGGAGGCGCTGCTCGGCGACGGGGACGCGCTCGACGGCGACGGCGAGGCACTGCTCGGCGACGGCGAGGCGCTGCTGGCCGACGGCGCCGGGCTGCTGGGCGGGGTGGTGACGCTGTCGGTCACGCTGACGTCGTCGAAGCGGGCGCTGGCGTACCCGGTGAACAGGGCGATCCGGCCCGCGGCGATCGAGGTGCTGGTGGCGGTGCCGACGAGGGTGCCATCGACGTAGCCGCTGATCGTGGAGCCGCTGGTGGTGATCCGCAGGGTGTACCAGGCGCCGGTCGACACGGTCCGGGACACCCCCGCCAGCACGGTGATGCTGCTGCCGTTCATGTACTGCAGCTCGACCCGGTTGCCGCCGGTCAGCGCGAGACGGTACATGACGGTGGCGCCACTGGACCGTGCCGCCAGTGCCGCGACGCCACCGGATCCGAACGCCAGCGGCTTGACCCGCGCCTGGACGGTGTAGTTGGTCCAGCCGGCGGAGCCGGCGAACTGGCGGGCGCGGTCGGTGGTCGCGCTGGCCTGCTGGAAGACCTGGGATCCGTCGGCGACGACGGTCCAGTCACCGCCGGACTTGGACCAGCCGCTCGCGCCGGACTCGAAGTCGGCGCTGAACAGGGTCGCGGCGCTGGCGGGTGTGGTCAGCACGGTGCCGGCGATGACGGTCAGCACGGCCGCGGCCGTTGCGGTGACCAGTGCGGCGAGGCGGCCGCGCCGACGGGAAAGCGTGAGCAGTTTCATCGGGATGGTTCCTTCTGGGCTAGGAGCGGACCACGCCGTTGGGCGACGGCATGGGACGTGCCTGGTGCCGGTGTCCACATGACGCGGAGACCCGGCTGAACGACGCTGGAAAGCGCATTCCCGGGCGACGCTAGACCAGCCGCCGGAACTCAGTCAACTGGTGGAGCTCGATGTCCCCGCCGTTCGTGCCCGCATTTGCAGAGACAAACGTCGATTTCTTGTGGGTGTGGGGTTGGCGTGTCCTCCGGGCGACTGCTCGGTGTTGCAGGATTGCTCCGGCGCACCGATGGCACGTCGCGCGTTCGCCCACCGGCTCCGTGTCGACATCGTCGGCCGGCGCGGGCGACGTGGCCGCGGCAGCCGCGTCACGTGCGGACCGGCCTACTACAGCGCCGCCAACCCGCAGGGCAGCGGCAAGGTCGCCGGCCACGGGTGACGGCCACGCTCACCGGGCAGTCGGGCAACGTCCTGACCGTCGGCGTGGTCAACCCGTAGTACGGCGGACGAGCCGCTGAGCACCGAGCACCAGCGAACAGCGCAGGGCCGGGAGCCACGCTCCCGGCCCTGCGCTGTCTCAGTGAGCGTGCGCGTGTCCGACGTTCTCGGCGCTGCTGTCCGCCCTGGCCGGCAGGAGCAGGGCAGTGATGATCACGGCGACGGACAGGACCACGCCGACGATGAACGCCAGCCGCATGCCGTCGAGATTGGCGACCACGGCGGTGACGCCCTCGTCCTTCAGGGAATCGGCTCGCGCGCTCATCACGGTGACCACGAGCGCGGTGCCGAAGGCCGCCGCCACCTGCTGCAGCGTGCCCAGGATCGAGCTGCCGTGGGAGTAGAGGGCCGGCGGGACCGCGCCGAGCCCCAGGGTGAAGACCGGGGTGAAGGTCGCGGCCAGACCCACCATCATCAGCGCGTGCAGGCCGAGCAGCTGCCAGTACGGCATGGTCATCGAGACCTGGGTGAAACCGGCGAGGGCGAGCGTGATCGCGATCGAGCCGGGGATGACCAGCACCCGGCCGCCGAACCTGTCGAACAGGCGGCCCACGGTCGGCCCGAGCAGGCCCATCGCGAGGCCGCCGGGCATCACGAGCAGTCCGGTCTGCAGGGCGCTGAGCTCGCGGATGTTCTGCAGGTAGAGCGGCAGCAGGATCATCGAGCCGAGCATCGCCATGAAGGCGACCGACATCAGGATCAGCGCGACGGTGTAGGTGCGGTGCTTGAGCGTCCGCAGGTCCATCAGCGGCGAGCCGACCTTCTGCAGCGACAGCTGGCGCAGGACGAAGACGGCGATCGCGGCCAGCCCGGCCACGACGATGCCGGCGGCCACGCCCATGCTGCCGCCCTGGAACTGGCTGAGCCCGTAGACCAAGCCGCCGAAGCCGAGGGCGGCCAGGACCACGCTGAACCAGTCGATGGCGCTGACCTCGGGCTCGCCGACGTTCTCGAGCTGCTTCAGGCCGCCCCAGGTGATCAGGGCGGCGATGGGCAGCACCACGGCGAACAGCAGGCGCCAGGACCCGAAGTTGAGGATCACTCCCGAGATCGCCGGGCCCATCGCGGGCGCGACCGAGATGGCCAGGCTGACGTTGCCCATCACCCTGCCCCGGTCCTGCTCGGGCACCACGTGCATCAGCGTGGTCATCAGCAGCGGCATCATCACCGCCGTGCCCGACGCCTGGATGATGCGGGCGCCGAGGAGCACCTCGAAGGTCGGCGCGACGATGGCCGAGGCGGTGCCGAGCAGGAACAGGCCCATCGCCGTGGCGTAGACGCCGCGGGTGGACACCCGCTGCATGAACCACCCGGTGATCGGGATGACCGCCGCCATGGTGAGCATGAAGGCGGTCGACAGCCACTGCGCGGTCTGCTCGGTGATGTTCAACGCGCCCATCAGGTTGGGGATCGCATTGATCATGATGGTCTCGTTGAGGATGACGACGAACGTGGCCAGCACCAGAAGCCGGATCACGGGCGGGGTCCGGCCTGAAGCCGTGGTCGCGGATGTGGCGGGTGAGTCGAGCAGCTGGCTGGACACGGTACCTCGATCAGGGTTGGGGGGCAGCAGGCGATCGGGATCGGCGGCCCTACTGGCAGTAGTCGTCATACCAACACTGACCGACGGGACCGACAAAACTCATCGCGGTGAGTCACATTGCCGCAAGTTCTGCCAAATATCACCCGGTTTTTACCGATAGTGATTCCCGTTCGAGTGAACGAGGCCTACTTCGGCTTCTGGACTTTCGCCCGGCGCCCGGCGCGCAGCGCGATGAGGGTGGCGAGCGCGCCCGCCCCTTCCCAGGCCGCGACGGCGAGGAAACCGGCGGGGGCCGTGTCGGTGAGCACGAGGCCGGTGAAGACGGTGAAGGTCAGCAGCCGGAAGGCCACGGTGAAGGCGAAGAAGGCGGTCCAGTCCTTGGCCGCGGCGAGCAGGTAGTAGACGCCCATGTTGAACGAGGCCATCGCCGAGGTCCGGACGAACACGAGCGTGTAGTCGTCAGCGGCGCGGGCGGCGGTGCCGTCGGGGGTGAAGCCCATCGAGGCCAGCAGCGTCGTGGGGCTGATCAGGCCGATCGCGCCGAGCAGCAGCGCCGCGAGTCCGAAGGCCGCGATCGTCCATCCGGCAGGTGACAGGCGGGGCAGGCTCATGGGGGTCCTCCGGAATGTGTGCTCGACTTGGCCGATCGCCCTGCCGGTGCGGGAGCCGCTGTGGCGGCAGGCGGCCGGGCCACAGTTTCGCGATCATCGCAGCGGCGGTCAATGCCGTCCGCGCGGTATTGTCGGGCCCATCGTAGTGATCATGATCGGAGTGTGTCCGTGACCGGATACCCGCCACCCGAGCCGCGGCCCACCGTCACCTACGCCGACTGCACCGTCGCGGTCGTGCCAGGCTACCGGCCGCTGCACCTGGACCTGCACCTGCCGCCGGGCGACGGGCCGTTCCCGGTGCTGCTGTGGGTGCACGGCGGCGGCTGGCTGGAGGGCAGCCGGGTGGGCCTGCCGACGCCGGTCGCCCCGCACCGGTTCCACCAGCGCTTCCTCGACCGGGGCTGGGCCGTGGCCGACGTCGACTACCGGCTCGCGCTGGAAGCGCCGTATCCGGCGCAGCTGCTCGACGTCCAGTCGGCCGTGCGGTGGTTGCGGCTCCACGCCGGGCAGCTGCGCATCGATCCGACCCGCTTCGCCACGCTCGGCGAGTCGGCCGGCGGGCACCTGGCCGCGATGGCGGGGCTGACCGGCACCGGCGACACCGCGATCCAGGCGGTCGTCAACTGGTACGGCGCGGTCGACTTCTTCGCCTTCGACGACCTCGACGACCCGTCGTCCCCGCCGGCGATCCTGTTCGGCGGCCCGGTCAGCGGCCGGCGCGAGTTCGTCGCGTTCGGCAACGCCATCAACCGGGTGCACGCCGCGGCGCCGCCGTTCCTGACCGTGCACGGCACCGCCGACCAGATCGTCCCGGCATGCCAGGGGGAGGCGCTCACCGAGGCGCTGCGCGCGGTCGGGGTGCGGGCCGACCTGGTGCTCGTGCCCGGGGCCGACCACTGCTTCGAGGGTTACGGCGACATCGGCGGGTTGATCGAGCAGGGCATCGACTTCCTGGACGAGGTGCTGCCGGGCAAGTGAGCGCAGCGTGTGGTGAGCCGATCGACGCTGTTGCGGCTTGCCGTCGAGAAGTTCCTTGCCGATGCTGTTGTGGTGCAGCAGACTCCGTGGCGTCGTGATTGGACCATTCCCGTAGTGGTGGGCGTGGTGGTGCTGGTTGTGCTCCTGGTGCTCTGCGTGGGCGGCGGTGCCGCGGCCTACCTGACCCTTCGTGGCGAGCCGGCCTCGTCACCCAGCCCCTCGACCGCCGCGTCGCCGTCGCCGTCGCCTTCGCCGGTGCCGTCGCCCAGCGCCGCTCCGGCCGCCTGCCTGATCGGCAGCTGGCGGGAGACCTCGTTCACCGCCAATTGGATGATGTACGGCAGCAAGGTCCAGTTCACCGGTTCGGGCACGCTGATGCGGATCAACGCCGACGGCACGATGGCCACCGTCGACAAGACGATCAGGCGCGGCGCGGCGCACGGCGACCGCTACGAGATGATCCACAACGGCACGACCAAGCTCCACTACGTCGCCGATGACAAGACCATCAACTACAGCGCTCCGCAGACGACGGGCACGACCACCCTGAAGGTGAACGGAAGCCGGCGGGCGTCGGAGAAGCTCAGAGCGACGATCACGCCTGAGACGTACTCCTGCAAGGGCGACGAGCTGCGGCTGTTCGGCGAGGTCTACTCCAGCGAATGGGAGCGGATCCTGCCGCCCGGCCGGCCCGTCTAGCCGGGCGCCGGGGCGGACCGCCGGTGACGGCCCGCCCCGCGTGAATCAGTAGAGCAGGTACGGCCGCCGCCGCCGCTCGAACTCCGCCACCTCCGCAGACCAGGCGTCCACGACGTCGTTCACGTCGGCACCCGCGTCGATCATCGTGCGGAGCCGGGTCGAGCCGGTGAGCTTGTCGACCCAGTAGGGCCGGACCGGGTCGTAGGAGTCGGCCCGCCACGCGAACGCCGGATACTTGCGCGCCTCGACCAGCATCGCGACCGCGGTGCGGATCGGGTCGTACGCCGCCCGGTCGGTCACCTTGACCTCCACCCCGGCGCACAGCTTGTTGAGCAGCGGCGGGTGGTGCCCGGCGATCGTCGGCACGAAGTACGCCTCCCGGAACCGCACGCCGGGCAGGTCGCGGGCGTTGAGCCGGTCGGACCAGTGGTAGTCGAAGTCGGTGGCCAGGCCGCCGACCAGCTCGAACGGCCGGGTGGTGCCCCGGCCCTCGCTGATCGAGGCGACGCCCTCGAACAGTCCGGTGCCCGGGTAGGTCAGCGCGGTGTCCGGGGTCGGCATGTTGGGGCTGGGCATCACCCACGGCACGTCGGTGTCGGCGGCGAACATGTCGCGCTTCCAGTGCTTGCAGGCCACCACCTCCAGGTCGACCTGGCGTCCGGCCTCGGCGGGCAGGAACTCGGCGTTGAAGAAGCGGGCGAGCTCGCCGACGGTCATGCCGTGCTGCTGGATGATCTCCTTGAGGCCGACGCCGGAGGTGAACTCCGGGGTCATCATCGGTCCGTAGGCGCGCCCGCCGATCGGGTTCGGCCGGTCGAGCACCACGTAGCGCAGGCCCAGCCGGGCCGCGGCGACCATCGAGGTGTACATGGTCCAGATGTAGGTGTAGAAGCGGACGCCGACGTCCTGGATGTCGAACACGACGGTCTCGACGCCGGCCCGGGTCATCAGCTCCCCCCATTTGGCCTGGGAGGCGCCGTAGGCGTCGTACACGGTGATGCCGGTGCGGGCGTCGACGCCGGTGCCTTCGCTGCCGCCGGCCTGCGCGGAGCCGCGGAAGCCGTGTTCGGGCCCGAATGCCGCGACCAGGTTGACCCGGCCGGATTCGTGGATGAGGTCGACCAGGTGCCGGTAGTCGGCGTCGACGCCGGTCGGGTTCGACACGACGCCGACCTTCTGCCCGGCGAGGACGGCGAAGCCGTCGGCGACGAGCTGGTCGAGTCCGGTCTGGACGCGGCGCGGCTTGGGCGCGGCTTGCGCGGGCATCGTGAACGCGGTCGCGCCGAGTGCGCCGGCCGCGGCGGCGCCGGTGATGAGGTTTCTGCGTCGCAAGGGATTCTCCTACCAGGTGAGGCCGTGGCCGATGGGGTAGAGGGTGGTCGCGGGGTCGGCGGCGGCGACGATCGTGACGGGGAGCCGTCCGCGGGGGGACAGGTCGCCGTGCAGGACGCGGACCAGGGTGTCCATGGCCGCCGGCGTGTAGGTGTAGGCCGCCAGGTAGGTGGTCACGGCGGGCAGGTAGGCGATGTCGTACGGGTCGCGCACGGCCACGACGATGACGGGCTTGCCGGTGCCGACGAGCGCGGCGACCAGTTGCCGCTGGCTGGCTCGCGGGTCGCCGACGGCCGTGTCCCAGGCCTTGTTGACCAGTACGACGGTGAGGTCGTGCTGGGCGGCCCGGGCGGCGGCCGCCGCGATCGCCTGGGCCGACGGCAGCGTCGCGGGCAGCGCTGTGGTGCGCGAGCCGCGGCTGCTGAAGCCGTCGGCGAGCCTGCCGATCGGGTTGAACGCCGCGTTGTTCCAGCCGGTGACGAGCACGGACCGGTCGGCCCCGGACAGTGGCAGCAGCCCGGCGTCGTTGCGGACGGCGGTCAGCGTCTGGTCGGTGACCTGGGCGACCGCTGCCAGGTGTGCGCTGTTGCCGACCGAGGCGACGGCCGCTTCGGCGTCGACGTACGGCGACCCGGCCAGGCCCTGGCGGTACTTGACCGACAGGATCCGGCGCACCGACTCGTCGATGCGGTGCTCGGTCAGTTCTCCGCCGCGCACAGCCTGGAGCACGGCGTCGTAGGCCAGGCCGAGGTTCGGCGGCATGAGCAGCTGGTCGGCGCCGGCCTTCAGGGCGAGCACCGGCACGCGGGCGTCGCCGTACTTGGTCCGGACGCCGGCCATGTTGAGCGCGTCGGTGACGACGACGCCCTGGTAGCCGAACTCCTGGCGGAGCACTCCGGTGAGGATGGTCGGCGACAGGGTGGCGGGGTCGCCGGACGGGTCGAGCGCGGGCACCACGATGTGCGCCGTCATGATCGAGTCGACGCCGGCGGCGATCGCGGCCCGGAACGCCGGGGCGTCGATGCGCTCCCACTGCTCGCGGGTGTGGTGGATGACAGGCAGGCCGGTGTGGCTGTCGGTGGCGGTGTCGCCGTGGCCGGGGAAGTGCTTGGCGACCGCGGTGACGCCAGCACCCTGCTCGAACCCGGCCACCTGCGCCTTGGTCAGGTCGGAGACGAGGTCGGGGTCGGCGCCGAAGGACCGGACGCCGATGACCGGGTTGGCGGGGTTGACGTTGACGTCGGCGACCGGCGCGTACGGCTGGCGGATGCCGACCGCGCCCAGTTCACGTCCGGTGGTTTCGGCGGCGAGGTGGGCCGCGGCAGTGGACCGGGACGCCCCGAGTGCCATCGAGCCGGGGAACTGCGCGGCCGGTGCGGGCATCCGCTGCACCACGCCCTGCTCCTGGTCGGTGGAGATGAGCAGGGGCACCTCGTCCTTGCCGCCGTCGCCGAGTGCGGCGGCCTGCAGTCCGTTGGACAGCGTCGCGATCTGCCGGACGTTGTCGAGGTTGTGCGACCAGGCGAAGTAGACCACGCCGCCGAGGTGGTACCGGTCGACGATCTCGGCCGGGGTCTCGAGGCCGAAGGTCGCCAGGTTCGCGGTGCGGTCGGCGGGGGCGGGGTCGGTGGCGTCTGCGCCGTAGACGTAGCTGACGAAGAGCTGGCCGACCTTCTGTTCGAGGGTCATGTGCCGCAGGGTCGAGGTCACCCAGCCGTGTTCGGCGGCGGGGGGATGGGCGGGTTGCGCTGCTGCCGGGGCTGGTGCGGAGAGGGCGACCGCCAGGGCGGCGACGGCGGCGAGGAAGCGATTCATCGACGGCCTCCGAGGGAGAGTTGTTCGACTATGTGAAAGTTAGCTACATATATGGACAAGGTCAAGAAGCTAAGTTTCATTTCCCCCGGGGCTGCCGGATGGCGACATGTGCGGACAGTGAGTGCCCGCGGGGTCAGGTGTGGGCCCTGACCGGCGCGGCGTACCCGTTGGGCGGGACGTTCTCGCATGTGCGAACTGCGGATATCGACCGTCCACTGTGTACCTCGGAGTGGGATGGGTTTGGATGGCCCGAACTCCGCGGTTACTGTGTGGAGAACTGGCACGAACGAAGGACGTGCGTTCTGTAATCACGGCGTAACTTTGGGTTGGTACAAGTTCGCGTGACCCGGTCAATGCCGCACAGCCGCACGAACCGTCCTCATGTCAGCGAAAGCTTGGAAAGGGGGCACCCGATGCGGGACGCCTCGCTAGTCGTGGTCGCCAGCCGCCTGCCCATCAACGACGCCGCCGCCTCCGAGGGAGTCTTCGAGTGGCGCCGCACCCCCGGTGGCCTGGGCGAAGCCCTGCATCCCGTGCTGATCAACAAGCCGGCC
This sequence comes from Catellatospora vulcania, assembly GCF_009720385.1. Classification (GTDB taxonomy): domain Bacteria; phylum Actinomycetota; class Actinomycetes; order Mycobacteriales; family Micromonosporaceae; genus Catellatospora; species Catellatospora vulcania. The sequence continues at coordinate 1,370,778 of NZ_WARX01000001.1, forward strand.
ACCTGGGTCGGCTGGGCGGGCAAGCCCGGCCCCACCGCACCGCTGCCCGACGTCGACGGCGTGCACCTGATCCCCGTGGAGCTGACCGACGAGGACGTCCGCGACCACTACGAAGGCTTCGCCAACTCGACCCTGTGGCCGCTCTACCACGACGCCGTCGAACCCGCGGTACACCATCGCCGCTGGTGGGAGGCCTACCAGCGGGTCAATCAGCGCTACGCCGACCACACCGCGCGGACCGCCGCCCACGGCGCCGTGGTCTGGGTGCAGGACTACCACCTGCAACTTGTGCCCGCGATGCTGCGCGCACAGCGGCCCGACCTGCGCATCGGCTTCTTCCTGCACGTGCCGTTCCCGCCCCCGGAACTGTTCATGCAGCTGCCGCGCCGCACCGAACTGCTGCGCGGCATGCTCGGCGCCGACCTGATCGGATTCCAGCGCACCCAGGCCGTGCACAACTTCCAGCAGCTGGTCACCAAGGTGCTCGGGGCGAGCATCGACGAGCGCGGGGTGCGGATCGACGGACGTCTGACGTGCACCGGAGCGTTCCCGGTGTCGATAGACACCGCCGAGATGGAGGCCCTGGCCAGCCTCGACGAGGTCGTGGAAAAGGCCGCCAAACTGCGCGCCGACCTGGGCGGGCCGCAGCGGGTGATCCTCAGCGTGGACCGGCTCGACTACACCAAGGGCATCGAGCACCGGCTCAAGGCCTACCGCGAGCTGCTGGCCGACGGCCGGCTCAAGGCGCCGGAGACGGTCCTGGTGCAGGTCGCCATCCCGAGCCGGGAACGCGTCGAGCAGTACCGGCTGCTGCGCGACCGGGTCGAGCGCGAGGTCGGCCGGATCAACGGCGACTTCGGCAGGCTCGGCGTCGCCGCCGTGCACTACCTGAGCCAGGTCTTCGACCGCACCGAACTGGCCGCGCTCTACCGCGCCGCCGACGTCATGGCGGTCACCCCGCTGCGCGACGGCATGAACCTGGTCGCCAAGGAGTACGTCGCCGCCCGCGTCGACGGGTGCGGGTCGCTGCTGCTCAGCGAATTCGCCGGGGCCGCCGCGGAGCTCACACAGGCGTACCTGGTCAACCCGCACGACGTCGAAGGTCTCAAGGACACCCTCGTCGAGGCGCTGGAAGCCGACCCGGCCGAGCCGAACCCGGCGATGGCCGCCATGCGAGCGCACGTGCGCGTCCACGACATCCAGGCCTGGGCCCGGTCGTACCTGACCGCCCTGGAGGCGGCCTGCGCCGGTCGGTGACCCTCACCCGGGCCGACGGTGCGCCCCGACGCGGCGCCTGCCCGCCCGACGACTGAAGAAGAGCCATGGCTGACGCTTGGTGACGGCCCGTGGCACCCACCGCGTGGTGGGTGCCACGGGGCGCTCTGTCAGGGGGACTTCCGGTAACCGGCCTCCAGCCGGCAACCGGCGAGGTGATAGGAGAAGCCGTCGACCGGCAGCTCGAGCGCGGCGCCGCCGGTCGTCGTCCCGAAGGCGGCCTGCCGCAGCACCTGCCCGTCGCTCCAGATCAGGTCGCGGCCCTGCAGGCAGGCGAACGCCGAGAGCTCGGCCGACCCGCGGTGCCCCGACAGGTCTATCCGGTGTGCCGCCTTGCCGTCCAGCAGTGAGAATTCGACGTATGTCGCGCGGTGGCCGCTGTCGTCGGGCGAGTGGACCAGGACCGCGGCGGTGCTGCCGGTGACGGGGACGATCGCCGGTTGGTCCCCGATGCTGAGCACGTGGTCATCCGGTTTCAGCAGACCGCTCACGTCCACGTCGATGCGGCGGGAACGGCCGGTACGCGGATCGGTCAGCGACAGGGAGAAGGACGTCCTGCCGGGTTTGTCGTCGGTGCCGCGCAGCACCTCGCCGGTGTCGAGCACGCCCTTGATGCCGTCCCACCGGCCTCTGGTGGTCAGCTCGCGCTCCTTCCCGCCGGTCAGCGGGACGAGCCACGTGCCATAGCGATCCGCCGGGTAGGGGATGTCGATGATGACCCAGTCGCCAGAGCGGGACCAGTGGATGATGGTCCCGGCCAGGCGCCGCTGGGAGGTGCCGGTCAGGTCGCGCAGCATCACCTGCCCGTCCCGCTCGCCCCAGCCAAGCCAGCGGCCGTCGGGCGACAGCCAGATGGCTCCCTCCGACTCCTCGAGGGTCCTCCGCAGCTGGTACCAGCCTGACTCGGCGGCGATCTGCACCGTCATCACGCCGCGGACGACGCTCCTGCGCAGCAGCGACGCGCGCCCGACAGCACGATTGCCCGGCAGGTCGGGCACCACCGCCCCGGCCGCCGGCACGCTGGTCGGCAGAGCGGGTGAGCTGGGCGGCGCCACGAGCGACGGGCGAGGCGACGAGGTGGGCGAGGGTGTGCCGGTCAGCGGCGGCGGGACCGGCGCGCGGCCGAGTGCCGCGTAGACGATCAGCCCGAGGGCCAGCGGAACCAGCGCCAGCGCCGCGACCACGGCCGTGCGTCGGCTCCGCCGCCGGCCCGCGGCGGCCACCGCGGCGCTCGCGTCGGCGTAGTGGCCGGCCTGCTCGGCGAACAGCGGCAGCGCGCGGCGCAGGTGGCCGAGGGCCACGTGGGTCTGGCTCTTGACGGTGCCGATCGAGCAGCCCATGGCGGTCGCGGTCTCCGCCTCGGAGAGGTCTTCGTAGAAGCGCAGCACCACGACGGTGCGCTGGCGCGGGGTCAGGGTGTCCAGCGCCTGCCCGAGCGCGATCCGGTCGACGATCTGATGCGGCTCGTCGGGGCCGGGCCGTTCGGGCACCTGCGCGACCGGCCGCGCCGGGCGACGCCGCCACCACGTGATCCGCTCGTTGATCATGATACGGCGCACGTACGCCTCGGGCTGGCCCTGCTCCGTGATCTGCCGCCACCGCGCCGCCGCCTTGGCCAGCGCGGTCTGCACCAGATCCTCCGCGGCGTGGTGCTCACCCGTCAGCAGGTATGCCGTGCGCGACAGCGCACCACCTCGCGCGACGACGAAGTCGTGGAAACCGTCGTACCTGTCCATCCGTCACCTCCGCCACCAACACGCGGCACGCCACCGGCAGGTTGGGGATTCGCGCACGAGTTTTTCGCCCGGTGTCGGGCGACGCGTTCGCGCGCTCCGGGCTCGCGGACCAGCAGAGAATACGGATGGGAGGATCAGCCGGGTTTGCGGCCGGACCAGATGCCGGTGGCCCGGTGCAGGACCCGGTCCTCGGCGGGAAGTGCCAGCACCCGGCGGTGGAACTCGGCGCGGTGCTCGTCGGGCAGGTCCTCGATGAACGCCCGGTAGCCGTGGCTCATCGCCCACCGCCACAGCGTCTCGTGGTCCCTGAACTCGATGGCGACCTGGGCGGATTCCTCGCGGAGGTCCTCGAAGCCCGCCTCTTCCAGCAGCTCGGCGGCGTCGACCGGCGTTCCCATGCTCCCGTTCGGGGGCAGATGGACCGCGAACTCCCCGAACAGGGCGTCCAACCGGGGACCGAGCGGGAACGCCGGGGCGTCCGGCTTCCCGCCGCCCCGGTGGCTGGTGCGGGCGCTGCCGCCGGTGAACGCGAACCGGCCGCCGGGCGCCAGCACGCGGTATGCCTCGGCGACGCCGGCCGCAGGACGGTCGAGGACATGGATGACGAACGACGAGACGACGAGATCGAAGCTGTCAGCGGGAAGGTCCAGGTCCTCCGCGTCCATGACGTACGCGGTCGCCGCCGGATGATCGGCCGACAGCCGCTCGACCATCGCCGGCGCCGCGTCGACGGCGGTCACGGCACAGCCGCGCGCCAGGGCCGGCGCTGTCAGCGCACCCCGCCCGGCGCCCAGGTCGAGGACCCGGCAGCCCGCGGGCGGGTCGAGCACGTCCATGATGGCTCTGCCGTACTCGGCGAAGAACGGAGCGACCTGGTCGTAGTCCCCGGCGACACGGTCGAACAACTTCCAGGCTGATTCATCCACAGCGGCGAGTCTCACCACGATCGACGGCACCCGCAAGGCGTTTTCCGCGCTGGTTCCCGGCGTTCACTCACGTTCGCCGCGGGTGGCCCTTCCCCGTCGCGCGCACCGTGCCGGACCAGCGGAAAACGAGTGCGGGCGACGTGCAGTCGTGAGCAGGGACTTCGAGTCTCGTGATTTAGTATCGGCGGCATGAGCGAACAGTCGTCGGCGACCATGACCGAGATCATCGCCGAGTTCAAGGTGACCCGTTGGGACGAGACCCCCTATGACGAGCCCGCGGAGGGCCCGAAGCTGACGCGCGTAGAGGTGGACAAGACGTTCACCGGTCTGATCGAGGGCACCAGCGTTGCCGAGATCCTGACCTCGCAGGCCGCGAAGGGCCGCGGTTATGTCGGTTCGGAGCGCTTCGTCGGCACCGTCATGGGCAAACGCGGGTCTCTGGTGTTCCAGCACGGCGGCCTGGACAACGGCCGCGAGACGCCGAGCACGTTCGGCAGCATCGTCCCGGGCTCGGGCACCGGGGACCTGGAAGGCTACGAAGGACTGATCAAGTTCGTGCACGACGACTCGGGTGCCCGCGCGATCATGGAAGTGGCGTTTCCCGAGGGACGCTGACGGCAGGACCGACCGGAACTGACGACCTTGCACAGGCGGGGCCGGGGGCGTGTGCCCCCGGCCCCTTTTCCACGCATGCCGATGATTGGTCCGGGCGTCGGTGATCGCGCACATTTGAGCAGACGTCGGGGGTTTGCCGCCGCATCCTGATGCGTTGAACAGCCCGTGAGCACAGTGCCTCGGCTCGCGGGCGCCACCCCGAAGTCCTAAGGAGCCGATCATGAGCAACGGTGTGCACATGGATCGACGTCAACTCTTGCGGCTGAGCCTGCTGGCGGCGGGCGCCACCGCCGCGGTCCCCCTGGTGGCCGGCTGCGGTGACGACAGCGACGCGGCCACGCCCACCAGCCGGCTGCGGGTCGGTGCGGCCGACGCCATCAACAGCACCGGCCTGGACCCGCGCACGACCAGCATCGGCGCCAGCCTCATCGTGGTGCGGCACGTCTACGACTCGCTGATGATGCTCGAGAACGGCGAGTACGTGCTGCGCCTGGCCGAGTCCGTGGAACCCAACGCCGAAGCCACGAAGTGGACCATCCGCATCCGCGAGGGCGTGAAGTTCCACGACGGCAAGCCGGTGACCTCCGCCGACGTGGCCTACAGCATCCGCACCCTGGCCACTCCGCCGAGCAACCGCGCATCGGTGTACAGCGCCGTGGACCTGGCCAACATCAAGGTCGTCGACGACCGGACGGTAGAGGTCCCGCTCGTCGCCCCGCGCGGGGACTTCCGCGAGTCGACGCTGGTGGTCTTCTCGATCGTGTTCCCCGACGGCACGACCGACTTCGCCAAGGCGATCGGCTCCGGCCCGTACAAGCTGGCCTCCAACGAGGAGACCACGGTGCGGCTGGTCGCCAACGAGTCCTACTGGGGCGAGAAGCCGAAGATCGCCGAGCTGGAGATCACCCGCATCCGCGACGCCTCGGCGCGGCTCAACGCGCTCAAGGCCGGCCAGATCGACTACGCGGTGGCGATCAGCGCCACCGGCGCGCAGACCGAGCGCCACAACAGCGCCATCAAGATCGTCCGTGGTGGGGCGGCCAACTCCAACGCGCTCAGCTTCGCCATGAACCAGCGGCTGGCGCCGTTCGACGACGAGCGCGTCCGCCGGGCCGTGCGGCTGGCCGTGGACCGCCAGGCCCTGGTTGACAACGCCCTGCTGGGACTCGGCCTGCCCGCCGACGACGTGGTGGGCAAGGAACTGCCCGGCTACGCGCAGCTGGCCACGCGCTCCCGTGACGTCGCGCAGGCCCGCAGCCTCTTCCAGGCGGCCGGGGTCAGCAAGCTCACCCTGCGCACCTCCGAGATCGTGCCCGGCATGCTCAACGCCAGCAAGCTGTTCGCCCAGCAGCTGGCCGAGGCGGGCGTGACCGTGGAACTCCAGCAGATCCCGCCGGACGCCTACTACACCAACCTCAAGGCCCTGCAGACCTACCCGTTCCAGGCGTTCTACTACGTCAACCGGCCGGCCGCGGTGCACCTGGCCGCGGTCACGCACAGCAAGGCCCCGTTCAACGTCACCGGCACCGGTGAGAAGTACTGGGCGAGCCTGGCCGCCGCGCAGGCCAACGGCGACGACAAGGCCCGGGAGAAGGCGTTCGAGCAGCTGCAGACGGAGTTCTACGAGTCCGGCGGCGACGTGCTGTGGGCATACCAGGAACAGCTCGACGCCTCGGTGCCCGGCGTGTCCGGCGTACGGGTCAGCCAGTCGTCGCAGATGTTCGACCAAGCAGTCCTCCGATGACGATGCTGTACTACATCGGCCGGCGAGTGGCTGCCGCGCTGCTCACGCTGATCGCGGTCTCCGCGGTCCTGCTCGCCGCGTCCGAAGTGCTGCCCGGCGACGCCGCTTCGGCGTCGCTGGGCATCACCTCCACCCCCGAGGAGGTGCAGGCGCTGCGCGACCAGCTGGGGCTGGACCGGCCTCTGCCCGTCCGCTACGTCGAGTGGATGGGCGGGGCGCTGCGCGGGGACCTGGGCGTCAGTATCATGGCCCGGCGTCCGGTCACCGAGGTGGTCTCCGCGCCGCTGGCCGACACCACCCTGCTGGTGTTCCTGGCGGCCGCGGTCACCGTGCCGCTGTCGGTGCTCATCGGCGTGCTGGGCGCCGTTCGCCGCGGACGCCGCCTGGACCGCGCACTGACCGCGGGCGCCGTGGTGACCGTGTCGGTGCCCCAGTTCGTGATGGCCAGCCTGCTGGTGCTCGTGTTCTCGTCGACCCTGCACCTGCTGCCCGCGGTGTCGCTGGCCCCGGTCGGCGGAGGCCCGCTGGACCGGCCGGAGATCCTGGTGCTGCCCGTGCTGGCGCTGGCCGGGTTCGCCACGGCGTGGGCCAGCCGGCTGGTGCGCGCCGCGGTCATCGACGCCAACGCAGCCCCCAACGTCGAGGCCGCACGGCTGGCCGGGCTGCCCGAGCGCGTCGTGGTGTGGCGCCACGTGCTGCCCGCCACCGTCGGCCCGTGCGTGCAGGCCTTCGCCTGGCTGATCAGCGGCCTGTTCGGCGGCACCGCCGTCGTCGAGCAGGTCTTCAACTACCGCGGCCTGTCATATGTGCTCGTCGACGCGGTGCGCAACCACGACACCGCGGTGCTGGAAGGGGTCGGGCTGCTGCTGGCCACCATCATTCTGGTCGCTTTCATCATCGCCGACGTGCTGGCGCTGCTGGCCAACCCGAAGCTGCGGACGGCCACGGCATGAGGGCGGCGCGGATGCTGTGGCGCGCCGTCACCGTGCTGCTGGCGGTCGTGGCGCTGGCCGTGGTGCTGGTGGCCGTCTTCGGTGACCTGCTGGTGTCCGGCGACCCCGGACGCATCGTCGCGATCCCGTACTCGCCGCCCGGACCCGGCCTGCCGCTGGGTACGGACTACGCCGGCCGCGACGTGCTGCCCAGGGTGCTGGCCGGCGGCCGGTTCCTGGTGCTTGTCCCGCTGTTCGCGACCGCGCTGGCCGCGGTCCTGGGCACCGCGCTGGGCATGCTCGGCGGCTACCTCGGCGGCGTCGCCAACGTGCTGACCTCGCGCCTGGACACGCTCATGCTGGCCGTGCCGCCGATCCTCGTGCTGCTCGTGCTGCTCAACGGCTGGGGATACAGCACCGCGACCCTGATCGCGATCGTCGTGATCACCGGTGCGCCGTTCGTGTCCCGGGTGGCCCGCGCCTCCACGCTGCAGGTGATGCAGAACGACTACGTCACCCAGTCGATCGCGCTCGGCGAGAGCCGGCTGTCGACCGTGGTGCGCGAGATCCTGCCCAACATCGCCCACCCGGTGCTGGCCGACGCCGGCACCCGGCTCGCGATCGCGGTGACGCTCACCGCGTCGGCGGGCTTCCTGGGCTTCGGTCCCGACGCACCGAACTGGGGCGCCATGATCAGCCAGAACATCGAGGGAATCTCGCTGACCCCCTGGGGGGTCGTGGTCCCGGCGGTGCTGCTGGCGGTCGTCACCGTGTCGGCGAACATCCTCCTCGACCGCTTCGCAGCGAAGGCGTTCTCACGATGATCTCGATTGACGACCTGTGCGTGGCAGACAACGAAGGCCGCCGGGTGCTCGACGGCGTCCATCTCGAACTCGCCGCCGGCCAGCGGCTGGCCATCGTCGGGCAGACCGGGTCGGGCAAGACCACCCTCGCGCTGAGCCTGCTCGGCGCGGTGCGCCCAGGGCTGCGGGTGGTCGGCGGGCAGGTCAACGTCGCCCGTGACGACGTGCTCGCACTCGCCCCGGCCGGACTGCGGCGGCTACGCCGCGACCTCGTGGCGTACGTGCCGCAGGACCCGGCGGCCAGCCTGACCCCGACGCTGCGGGTGTACCGCCAGATCGGCGAGTTCGCGGCCGACCGGTCGCCCGGCGCGGTCGGCCGGCGGCTGGCCGAGGTCGACCTGCCCGACGACGAGCGCTTCCAGCGCAGGTACCCGCACCAGCTGTCCGGCGGTCAGCAGCGCCGGCTGGCGCTGGCCCGGTCCATGGCCCGTGACCCGCGGCTGCTGGTGCTGGACGAGCCGACCGCCGGGCTGGACGGCCCGGTCCGGGGACGGGTGCTCGACCAGATCACCCGGCTGGTCGAGACCCGCGGCATGACCCTGGTCATGATCACCCATGATCTGCACGTGGCCGCCCGCGCCGCCGACCGGATCCTGGTGCTCAACGAGGGCCGGGTCGAGGAGCAGGGCACCACCTCGGCGGTGCTGCTGCAGCCCGAGGCGGCGTACACGCGCGAGCTGCTGGCCGCCGTGCCCGACCTGTCGGAGCTGCAGCAGCGGGTGCTGGTCGACGACCGGCCCGGTGCCGCGCCGGTGCTGCGGGTGGCGAACCTGGTGGCCAGCTACGGCAGCCGAGCGCAGCGCCGGCGGGTAGTTGACGACGTGTCGTTCGACGTGGCGCCCGGGGAGTGCGTGGCGCTGCTGGGCATGTCGGGCAGCGGCAAGACCACCGTGGCCCGCTGTGTCATCGGCACCCACGTGCCCGACTCCGGCGAGGTGCGGCTGGGGGAGCAGGCGCTGACCCCGGACGTGTCCCGGCGCTCGATCGACGAGCGGCGGCGGGTGCAGCTGGTGCCGCAGGATTCGGCCGGTTCGCTGAACCCGCGGCGGCGGGTGGCCGCCACCATCACCCGGGTGCTGCGCGTGCTGCGGGGTTTGCCGGCCGAGGAGGCCGCCGAGGAGACGTTGCGCCTGCTGGGCCTGGTCGGCCTGCCCGCCCGGCTGGCCGACCGGTTCCCGGCCGAACTGTCGGGCGGGCAGCGCCAGCGGGTGACCATCGCGCGGGCGCTGGCCGCGGGGCCGCAGGTGCTGGTGTGCGACGAGATGACCTCCAGTCTCGACGTGCGGGTGCAGGCGGCGGTGCTGGATCTGATCGACGGGCTGCGCCGCGACCTTCAGCTGGCGGTCGTGCTCATCACGCACGACCTCGGCGTCGTCGCGCGCATGGCCGACCAGGTCGTCGTGCTGCACGAGGCGAAGGTGTGCGAGCAGGGCCGGGTGGGCGACGTGCTCGGCGATCCGCAGCACGAGTGGACGCGCGAGCTGGTGCGCGCGGCCTCGGTCAACCTCGACGTCGTGTCTCGACCATAGACACCACCTGCAGATCTCCGGAGTGCTGCCGGCGCTCCGGAGGGCAGGTGGCGGCGTGCGGGGCCGGCGGCCGGTCCCGCAGCAGCAGCGTGTAGTGCGCCCAGTCCGAGGTGAACTCCACGTGGTGGAGGCCGTTGCCGTCGTGCAGGGCCTTCACCAGTTTGATCGCCTCGGTGCCGGCGAGGTTGATCGCGTGGCGCAGGAAGGCGTCGGCGGTTTGTCCCGAGGCGGGCAGGCCGACCCGCCCGCGGTACCACGCGGGCGCGATCCGGCCCTCGCGGGTGGCCTCGACGATCCGGCCGGCGTCGGCCGGTGGGACGTAGCCGTAGTAGACGCCGGCCGGCAGGCAGACGACGTTGGCCGCGAACCGGCAGCCGCCGACGTGGGTCGACTCCCAGACCCGCCCGGGTGCGGCGGCGGTCAGCTCGCGGGCCACCGGCCGGCCCCGGACCGCGCACGCCGCCTCGACGCGGCCGTGGCTGCACACCAGGTACAGCGGCTCGTCGCCGAGGCGGCCGAGGCCGCTGGGCCGGCCCTGGGCCAGCAGCTCGATCGCCTGGTCGGTGAGCTGGTCCTGGTGGGTGAGGGTCAGTTCCTCGACGAACCTGCCCGACTCGCGCAGGCCGACCAGGAAGCAGCTGAACGTGCCGGGCGGCCCGTCCGGCCGCGGCCGCTGCCGGCCGTAGCGGCGGATGAGGTTCAGCGACAGCCGGTGCCGTGCGGCGGCCTCGCGGATGCGCGGCTCGACCAGCGCGCTGCGGGCCGCCGGAAGCTGGCCCCACGGACCAGGGTGCTCGATGAGGATCCACCCCGCGGTGACCGGTGTCTGTGGTGACAGGACGTCGTATCCCATGAGTCGGCATCCGACGCACCCGCCGCCGGTGGGCTGGACAGATGCACCGGACGCGGCGGACTTCCCGGCGAGCATGCGATCTCCCCTGCAGCGTCGGAACTGTCGAGTTGCCCGATCCTAGGCGCGGGTGGATGGGGGGTCCGCCCAATTCTGAGCATCCCCAGATAGTAGACGATCACGTTCCTTCGCGGCCCGATTGGGGCTATAGTCCTGAAGCGGCACTGGCGTCGGTGGGGAGGCGGCAACGCATGCAGGAGTACAACCGGTGGTCATTTCACGATCACCTTCGCGAGGTGATGCGAACGGAGTGGATCTCGGCCTCGGCGACGAGGCTCTCCAAAGACGAGAATGCCTACTCCGTTGGCGACAGCGACGGCAAGATCTATTTCATTGAGGAAGGCCAGGTCAAGATCGTTTCTTATTCGCGAGACGGCAAACGCTGTCTGCTGGCCGTGTGTGTGGCGGGGGAGAGTTTCGGTGAGCTCGGCATCCTGCCGTGTCCCCGGGGCGAGACCGCGACGGCCATGACGAACACCGTGCTGCGCCGCATGTCGGCCGCACGTTTCAAGCAGGCCCTGCAGAAAGCGGATCTGGCCGAGGAATTCGCGATGCATCTGGTCGGCAGGCTGTCCGAACAGCAGCGCGTCATCACCAACATGGTGACGATGAACTGCGAGCAGCGACTGGCTGCCACCCTGCTGGAGCTGGCCCGCAAAATGGGCATCCGGCAGGGCAACCAACTGCGCATCGACCACCCCATCACCCATGAGGATCTCTCGGCCATGGTGGGCACGACTCGGTCGCGCATCGGCGTCTTTCTCAAGCGATTCCGCGACAACGGCCTCGTGGTGCCGCACCGTTCGGCGTCGTTCGCCATCGACGAGCCGCAGATGCAGCAGTACGTCGAGGCCGTCTGAAACGAAACGACTCGGGGTCCGGCGGCCGGCCGGGCGCCTGTGACGGCCGCGTGCCGTGCCGCCCCCCGCGTCGACCGACGCACCGGGCGGCACAGCGCGCGGCCGTGCTGTCTTCCGCTGCGCGATGCCCGTCCGGGGGCCGTCGGGTGCCGCCCGGTGCTGCCGGGCGGCACCCGAGTGATCAGCTTTGCGGGATCGGCCGGACCGGAAGGCGGGTCAGGCCCCGCATGATCCGGGTGGGCCGCCACGCCAGCTCGTCGCGCCCGCACGCCAGCGCGATGTCCGGGAAGCGGTTCAGCAGGGCCTCGACGGCCACCTGCGCCTCCAGCCGCGCCAGCGGCGCGCCGACGCACAGGTGGATGCCGTGGCCGAAGGCCAGGTGCGAATGGTCGTTGCGGGTGACGTCGAGCCGGTCCGGGTCGGGGAAGTGCCGCTCGTCGCGCCCGGCCGAGGCGATGGACACGGTGACCTGGCTGCCGGCCGGGATGAGGTGGCCGGCGATCTCGACGTCCTCGGTGGCGAACCGCATGGTGGACAGCTCCACCGGCGGGTCGTAGCGCAGGAACTCCTCGACCGCCGAGGGCACCAGGTCGGGCCGCTCCCGCAGCAGGCCCACCTGGTCGGGGTGGGACAGCAGCGCCAGCATGCCGTTGCAGATGAGGTTGACGGTCGGCTCCTGGCCCGCGCTGAGCAGCAGCATCACGGTGGAGATGACCTCGGCCTCGGTGAGCTTGTCACCCTCGTCGGAGGCCACGATCAGGGCGGTGAGCACGTCGCCCTGCGGTGTGCCGGCGGCGATCTCGGCGCGCTTGTGCTGCAGCAGCTCGGTGAAGAAGCCGTGCATCGCCGCGTGCCCCTCCTGCGGGCTCATGGCGCCTTCGACGACCATGTCCGGCGCGGTGAGCATCGCCGTCGCCCAGATCCGGAACATGCCCCGGTCGCCGTCGGGCACCCCGATCATCTCGCAGATGATCGTGGTCGACAGCGGGTGGGCGTAGACGTCCACGAGGTCCACGACATCGTGGCCCATGCCGTCCAGCAGGGCTTCGGCCACCTCGCGCACCCGCGGGCGCAGCTCCTCCACCCGGCGGGAGGTGAAGGCCTTGCTCACCAGCCTGCGGAGCCGGGTGTGGTCCGGCGGATCAGTGTTGAGCAGGTGGTAGAGGTAGTCCGAGCGGCTGTCCTGCTCGCTCTTGACGTATCCCGCGGCGCGCAGCTGGTCCCACTGCTTGCGCGGGTCCTTGGCGAACCGGGGGTCGTTGAGCACCTCGCGGGCCTCGGCGTAGCGCAGCACCAGCTGACGGCGCAGGCCGTTGGGCTCGCGGATCAGGTGGACCACGGCTTCGTCGCGCATCTCGGCATACATCCGGTATGGGTCGACGCGCGGACCGGTGGGCAGGATGGGCGGCTCTTGTACTTCGGTCGACGGGGGTGGGGTCGGCATCCGCATTCTCCGTTCCATGGCGTGGCCTGGCCCTGACGGCCCGGTTACACGCGAAGACCTTCGGATAGGATGGGGATCCTGCCGGATGTCGCCGCTGAGCTTCTGCTCCAAATTGAGCAGAACCGTCTGGTTACGATCGTTAACGGCTGCCGCGCCGGCCATCTGCCGTCGTGATGACCACCCCGGTGTGATCGCTCGTCCCGTTCGAGGTCGGCCGCGTGCCGACCGGCCGATGGCGGGGATGTGGACAGGCGCCATGGGCGGTTAAAGGTTGATGAAGCATCTGAAAACGATCTGTGGCATTAATTAATTCACATGTATGATTACGCGCGGTGGTCTCGGGGTAGACCAGGGGTATCGACGACTTTTCTGCCACCGGGGGTAACGCATGACACCGGTTTCGCGCGCACATCTGCCGTCACCGCACTACGAGCCCGACGTGCCGATGTCCTCGGCCGCCGCGGAATTCCGCGACACGATGCAGAAGTTGTGTACGGATCGTTTCCGTGACGCGCCGACCATCGTGCTGCAGCGCAGGGGGCACGTCTACACCGGCGGCCGAGCCGGCCGGGATGTGTACATCGTGCGCAGTGGGCTGGTCAAGACGCTCGCCGTCGCGGCGACCGGCAAGCGGTGCCTGCTGTCGATCTTCGTCGGCGGTGACGTCTTCGGCGAGATAAGCCTGCTGGGCCAGCAGCGCACGGAGACCGCGGTGGCCATCAGCCGCGCCGTGCTGTGCCAGGTGCCCGCCCAGCGCTTCCTGTCCGAGCTGTCCGAGCGCGGCCAGCTCGAGCAGCTGCTGGCGCACCTCGGCGAGCGGGTGCTCAGCCAGCAGAACATCATCGTGGACATGGTCACGCTGGAGAGCGAGCGCCGGCTGGCCGCCCGGCTGCTGCTGCTCGCCCAGCACATCGGCGCCCGCGACGGCTATCGTCTGCACATCGACGCGCGGATCACGCAGGAGGAACTGGCCGAGATGGTGGGCACCACGCGGTCCCGGGTGGGCTTCTTCCTCAAGCGGTTCCGGCAGGCGGGTCTGGTCGACGTGCGCGCCCGGGTGCTGGCCGTGCACGAGCAGCGGCTGTCGGCCTTCGTGGAGCACTGCTCATAGCGATGATGCTCAATAGTGGCTAGTCGCGGTCTCGCCTCCCGGCCGATGCTCGGACGTCGGCGCTCCTCCGGAGGCGAAAGGATCGAAAGATGTCGATCGGTTCCCATGTTGTCCTCGTCTTCACGCTTCAGGTCGCGGTCCTGCTCGCCGTCGCGCTCTGCCTGAGCAGGCTGGCCGCCCGGATCGGCGTACCCTCCGTCGTCGCCGAACTGATGACCGGCGTGCTGCTCGGACCGTCCGTGCTCGGGTTCGTCCCCGGCCACAGCTGGCTGTGGCCGAACGACCCCGCCCAGGCGCGGATGATGGACGCGGTGACGCAGCTGGGGGTGCTGCTGTTCATCGGCATCGCCGGCGCGCACATCGATCTGCCGCTGATCCGCCGCCGGGGCCGGACCGTCGTCGTGCTGGGCGGGTTCGCGATGGCGCTGCCGCTGGCGCTCGGCATCGCCCTCGGTTACGGCCTGCCGTCGCAGTTCGTCGGCGACGGTGCCGACCGCCTGCGATTCGCCCTGCTGCTGGGCGTCGTGATGGCGGTCAGTGCCATCCCCGTGATCGCCAAGACCTTCATCGAGCTGCGCATGCTCCACCGCGACGTCGGGCAGCTGACGCTCGTCGCGGCAGCCGTCGGCGACGTGATCGCCTGGCTGCTGCTCTCGGTGGTCGCATCCATGGCGGTGGCCGGCCTGCACGGGCCGCACCTGCTGATGGGCCTGCTCTACCTGGCCGGCTTCCTGCTGCTGGCGGCCCTGGTCATCCGGCCGCTGGCGGGGCGCGCGCTGAAACGGGCCGCCGACGACGAGGGGTCCGGCACGACCATCAGTGTGGCTGTGGTCGTCATCCTGGCCAGCGCCGCGGCCAGCCACGCGCTCGGGCTGGAGGCCGTGCTGGGCGCATTCGTCGCCGGCATCGTGCTGAGCTCGTCGGGCAGCGCCGTCGCGGCCAAGCTCGCCCCGCTGCGCACCGTCGTGCTGGCCGTGTTCGCGCCGCTGTTCCTGGCCGGAGCCGGGCTGAAGATGGACCTGTCGGTGCTGGGCGAGCCGTCGGTCGTCGTGGTCGCGGCAGCCGTGCTGGCGCTGGCGGTCGCGGGCAAGTTCGCCGGGGCCTACCTGGGCGCACGGCTCAGCCGCCTCAGCCACTGGGAAGGGCTGGCGCTGGGCGCCGGACTGAACGCCCGCGGCGCCGTGGAGATCGTCGTGGCCACCATCGGCCTGCAGATCGGCGTGCTCAACACCACCATGTACACGATCGTGGTGCTGGTCGCCGTGGTCACCTCCCTCATGGCGCCGCCGATGCTGCGCTGGGCCATGGCGCGCGTCGAGCAGCGCGCCGAGGAGAACCTGCGCGAGACCGAGATGGCGGTGTGGTCGGACCAGCCGGCCTACGCCAACCGATCTGCGCAGAATTGAGCAGTATCACGGCAATTCCGCGGTTAGTGTCAGTTGCGGTGATCGATATCTGTAAGCAGGAAGGCTCACACCGATGACAGAGCACGGCGGCAAGCGATTCGCGCCCCTCCCGGCGTACCACCAGACCTCCGTTCCGGCGGAGAAGCTCCTGAACTCCGCGAACGCCGGTTTCCTCATCCACCGGGTGGGCCAGCTGCGCGCCGAGTTCCGCGACGAGGGCCTGAAGTTCTCCACCGAGCTCGTCGAGCTCATCAACAGCGCCCAGGCCGGGCACATCTCGATCTTCACGTTCGAGGAGCTGTTCGGGACTGAGAACCGCCTGCACTGGCTGCTGCACCTCAAGCAGCCCAACGACTACCAGCGCATGCTGGAGATGGTCGACCACTCCAAGCGGTGGCGCGACGTGGCCACCAAGGACCGGCTGCCGTCGCGCGGCGGCGGCAACTGGGAGCGCATCTTCGTCGAGGGCAGCATGCGCGAGACGATCATCTGCCCGCAGCACGGCCTCGGCCACCACGACGATGACGACGACGACACGCTGGACACCTTCCAGCCGGCAGCCATGTTCCAGACCACCCTGCCCCCCGAGCAGCTGCTGCACTCGGTCAACTCCGCGCTGACCGTGCACCGCCGGATGCAGGTGCGGTACAAGTACCGCGAGGAGGCGCGCCAGTTCTGGTTCGGGTGGTGCGCGCGGGTCACCGAGGCGCTGACCGGCCGGGCCACCGCGTTCCTCTACGAGGAGATGTGGGGCCAGCAGGACACCCTGCACCTGCTCATCCACCTGGCCGACCTGGAGGCCTACACCGAGGTCAAGGCCCTGGCCCAGCACGACCAGCAGATGCGTGAGCTGCTGGGCTCGCAAGTGGCCCCCGGTGAGGGCAGCGGGCTGTGGCACGAGACGGTGCTCGACGGCACGATGGCCGACACCCTGTGGGCGCCGCTGCCGGGTCGCGCCGCACCCGCGGCCTAGCCGATGGCCGGCGTGGAGGCGATGTCCGCGTACGCGGGGCGCGCGTTCGTCGATGTGCGCACGCTGTTCGAGGCACGCGGGCTGGACATGGCGCGGTTCGCCAACCTGATGATGGAGCAGAAGTCGGTCAACCTGCCCAACGAGGACGCGGTCACCAACGCGGTCAACGCCGCCCGGCCGCTCGTCGACGCGCTGAGCGACCGCGAGCGCGACAGCATCGAGGCCGTCATCGTCGGCACCGAGTCGGGACTGGACTTCGGCAAGCCCATCAGCACCTACGTGCACCACTACCTGCAACTGGGCCGCCGCTGCCGGTCGTTCGAGGTCAAGCACGCCTGCTACGGCGGCACGGCGGCGCTGCGTACGGCACTGGGTCTGGTCGCCACCAGCGCGAACCCCGACGCCCGCGCCCTGGTCATCGCCGCCGACGCCGGCGGTGAGGTGACCGGCATGCCCTACTGGGAGCCGTCACACGGGGCCGGGGCCGTCGCGCTGCTCGTCGGGGCGCGCCCGGCGATCCTCGACCTCGACCCCGGCGCGGCCGGGCTCTACAGCTACGAGGTGATGGACACCTGCCGGCCGCGTTCGGACCTGGCCGCCGGCGACTCCGACCTGTCGCTGCTGGCCTACCTGGAATGCCTGGACCGCACCTTCGCCGACTACCAGACCCGGGTGCACGGCGCCGACATCGTCGACACCTTCGACTACCTGGCGTTCCACACGCCCTTCGCCGGCATGGTCCAGGGCGCCCACCGGCAGCTGCTGCGCAAGACCAAGCGGCTGGCCGCCCCGGACATCCAGCACGACTTCACCACGCGGATGGCCCCGTCGCTGGCGTACCCGGCACGGATCGGCAACACCTATGCCGCCGGGCTGTTCATGGCGCTGTGCTCGCTGCTGGACCACGGCGACTTCAGCCGCCCGCGCCGGATCGGCCTGTTCGCCTACGGCTCGGGCTGCGCCTCGGAGTTCTTCAGCGGCGTGGTCGACCCCGAGGCGCCGGACCGCTTCGGCGCGTACAAGCTGCGCGAGCAACTCGACGCCCGCTACCCGCTGTCGCTGCCGGAGTACGAGCACCTGTCGCGATTCAGCAACCAGTCGGCGGCCGGCATCGCCGACGGCGACGCCGACGTGTCCGGCTACGCCGACACCTACCAGGCGACGCTGGCGGGACGGGGCCACCTGGTGCTGGACGGGATCCGGGGCTTCCACCGCCGCTACCGATGGAGCTGACCATGGGCTACGAGACCATTGAGACCGCGCCGCGCAACGCGACCCTGACGATCACGCTGCGCCGGCCCGAGGCCGAGAACAGCATCGACGACACGATGGTGCGCGAGCTCGGCGAGGCCCTGGACGAGGCGGAGGCCGACGCCGCCTGCCGCGTCGTGGTTATCGAGGGCGGCGACGGGGTGTTCTCCACCGGCATGGACCTCGTCGGCGCGGCCGACGGCATGGTCGACCACGACCGGGCCACCCGCGGCGGGGCCGCGTTCTTCGGCCTGCTCAAACGGCTGACCACGATCCCGCGGGTGGTGGTGGCCAAGGTGGACGGGCGGGTGGCCGGCGGCGGGGTGGGGCTGGCGGCGGCCAGCGACTTCGTGTTCGCCACCCCGCGCAGCACGTTCAGCCTGCCGGAGGCGCTGTGGGGGCTGCTGCCCTGCTGCGTGGCGCCGTTCCTGATCCGGCGGGTCGGGTTCCAGAAGGCGTACGCGATGAGCCTGAGCACGCAGCCGGTGTCCGCGCTGCAGGCGGAGGCATGCAGCCTGGCCGACCAGGTGTCCGGCGATCTCGACCCGGTGGTGCGCAGGCTGACCTTCCGCAGCAGCAAGCTGCAGGAGAGCACGATCGCCGACCTCAAGCGCTACTACGCCCGGATGTGGATCATGTCGGCGGAGACCGAGCAGGCCGCGGTCGGCGAGCTGGCCCGGCTCATGTCCTCCGGCGACGTGAAAGGCCGCCTGTCGGACTTCGCCCGGCGGCAACGTTTCCCCTGGGAGGGATAGTCGTGGCAGCGACGGCATGGGTGTTTCCGGGGCAGGGCGCGCAGCACAAGGGCATGGGGGCTGACCTGTTCGGCAGGTATCCCGAGCAGTGCGCGGCCGCCGACGCCGTGCTGGGCTTCTCCGTGGAGCAGCTGTGCCTGGGCGACGACAGCGCCCGCCTGACCGACACGGCGAACCTGCAGCCGGCCCTGTTCATCGTCAACGCGCTGCACTTCTGGGACCGCGCCGAGCGCGAGCCGATGCCCGGCTACCTCGCCGGGCACAGCCTGGGGGAGTTCAACGCGCTGCTGGCGGCGGGCGCGTTCGACTTCGAGACCGGGGTGCGCCTGGTGCGCCGGCGCGGTGAGCTGATGGCCCAGGCCGTGGGCGGGGCGATGGCCGCGGCCGTCGGGCCGCAGGTGTCGCGGATTCCCGACCTGCTGCGCGACGAGGGCGTGGCCGACGTGGACGTCGCCAACTACAACTCCTCCGAGCAGCTCGTGCTGTCGGGGCCGGTGGAGTCGGTGCGCCGGGCCGGTGAGCTGGTGACGCGGGCGAAGGCCGGCCGGGTGGTGCCGCTGCGGGTGAGCGCGGCGTTCCACTCCCGGCAGATGACGCAGGCCGCCGACCGGTTCGGCGAGTTCCTGGCGGGTTTCGCGATGAGCGACCCGCGGATCCCGGTCATCGCCAACGTGACCGCCCGGCCGTACGCGCCGGGCGAGGTGGCGCGGACCCTGGCCGCCCAGGTCCGCAACAGTGTGCGCTGGGCCGACACCATGCGCTACCTCATGGCACACGGCATCGACACGGTCGCCGAGGTGGGACCGGGCCGGGTGCTGACCGGCCTGTGGGCCGCCGAGCACAGGACGTGGCTGGCCGAACGCGCCGCCGAGCCGCCGGCCGCAGCCGCGGCCGCGCCGCAGCCGGGAGATCGTGCCGAGCCTGCGCCGCAGGTCCCCAAGCAGCGCGAACCCGAGCCCGCATCCGCGCCCGCATCCGCACCTGTGGTGGCCGTCCGGCCGGAAGCCGGTGTGTCGCAGGTGGCGATCCGGCCCGACACCAGCCGATCCATGACGGCGGTGGATCCGGGGCGGCTGGGCGATCCGGGGTTCCGCCGGGACTACGGCATCCGTTACGCCTACCTCGCCGGC
This sequence comes from Catellatospora vulcania, assembly GCF_009720385.1. Taxonomy (GTDB): domain Bacteria; phylum Actinomycetota; class Actinomycetes; order Mycobacteriales; family Micromonosporaceae; genus Catellatospora; species Catellatospora vulcania. The sequence goes on from NZ_WARX01000001.1 coordinate 1,390,238, forward strand.
TCCATGTACAAGGGCATCGCGTCCACCGAGCTCGTGGTCCGGATGGCGCGGGCGGGCCTGATGGGCTTCTTCGGGGCGGGCGGGCTGCGCCCGGACCGGCTGGAGCAGGCGCTGCTGACGTTGCGCGAGCAGCTCGGGCCGCAGGGCAGGTTCGGCATGAACCTGCTGCACGCCATGCACGATCCGCGGATCGAGGAGCGCACGGTCGAGCTGTACCTGCGCCATGACGTCAGGTTCGTCGAGGCGGCGGGCTTCGTGCAGCTGACTCCGGCCCTGGTGCGCTACCGGCTGAGCGGGGCGTACCGCGGGGCCGACGGCAGGCCGGTCGCGCCGCGGCGGCTGCTGGCCAAGGTCTCCCGGCCGGAGGTGGCCGCCGCGTTCATGCGCCCGGCGCCGGAGGCCGTGGTGCGCAGGCTGGTCGAGCAGGGCGCGCTGACGCCGCAGGAGGCCGAGGCCGGGCTGGGACTTCCGGTCAGCGACGACGTCTGCGTGGAGGCCGACTCCGGCGGGCACACCGACGGCGGCGTGGCCTACGCGCTGATGCCGGCGATGCTGCGGCTGCGCGACGAGATCGCCGGGCAGCACGCCTACCCGGGCCCGATCCGGGTCGGCGCGGCGGGCGGTCTGGGCTCGCCGGAGAGCATCGCGGCGGCGTTCGTGCTCGGCGCGGACTTCGTGGTGACCGGGTCGGTCAACCAGTGCTCGGTGGAGGCGGGAGTCTCGCCGCTGGTCAAGACGATGCTCGCGCAGTGCGACGTGCAGGACACGGCGTACGCGCCGGCCGGCGACATGTTCGAGGCCGGGGCGCGGGTGCAGGTGCTGCGCAAGGGCACGCTGTTCGCCGCGCGCGCCAACAAGCTGATGCAGCTGTACCGGCAGTGCGGCGGCCTCGACGACATCGACGCGCAGACCCGCACCACGATCGAGGAGACGTACTTCCGGTGCGGCTTCGACCAGGTGTGGAAGGAAACCCGCGAGTACTACCTGGCCGCCGGGCGCCCCGAGGAGGTCACCCGGGCCGAACGCGATCCCCGGCACCTGATGGCGCTGGTGTTCCGGTGGTACTTCGTGCACACGACGCGGGCGGCGATCCACGGTGACGACAGCGAGAAGGTGAACTTCCAGATCCACACCGGCCCGGCCATGGGTGCGTTCAACCGCTTCGTGCGCGGCACCGAGCTGGAGGACTGGCGCGGGCGGCACGTCGACGAGATCGCCGAGCGGCTGATGCGCGGCGCGGCCGAGGTGCTCAGCGCGCGGATGGGCCTGCTCGTCAATCAATAGATCGAAACTGTTCAATATTGAGCGGCGCTGAGCGCCCGGTGAATGGCGTAATTGACGCAGTGGATGGCCAGGTCGAGCACGGCTCGTCCGGCATTGCACGGACCATGCGCCGGCGCCGATCGACGTGCTCGGCCCAGATCAGGAGAGTGCCCTCATGCCACCAGAAAACGACGCGCCCGCCATCGCCGTGGCCGCGCAGCAGACGTCGCTGCCCGCGCACGACATCCTGCACTCCGGCAACTCCGGAGTGATCATGGAGCGGACGGGCCAGCTGCGCGCCGAGTTCCGCTCCGAGGGCCGCCAGTTCGCCCGCGAGCTGTCGGAGTACATCAACACCAAGTACAGCGGTGTCGCCAGCGTCTTCGTGTACGAGGAGACCTTCGGCGTCAAGGACCGCATCCACTGGCTGATGCACATCAAGTCGCTGGAGGCCTACGAGACGCTGGTGGCCATGGGCTCCCGCGACGAGGGCTGGCGGGAGATCATGTTCCGCGAGCGCATCGCGCCCGAGCGCGGCGGCGGCTCCTGGGACCGCATGTTCCTCGACGCCGGGCTGCAGGAGACCGTGCTCATCCCGCAGAGCTTCGGCATGTACGGCACCGCCGACACCCGCCCGGACACCGTGTCCCAGGCCGAGGGGGAGGTCGGCCGCTTCGAGGTGCCGACCGCCCAGCACCAGACCTCGCAGTCACCGGACCGGTCGTTCAACTCCGCCAACTGCGGCATCATCATGCACCGCACCGGCGAGCTGAAGTACGAGTTCCGCGCCGAGGGCCGCCAGTTCGCCCGCGCGCTGACCGACGCCTGGAACGACAGCCTCGGCGACGTGGCGACGATCTTCCTCTACGAGGAGGCGTTCGGCCTGTCCGACCGGATCCACTGGTTCATCCACCTCAAGCAGCTCAGCTCGTACTACAACCTGATGGGCCTGCGCGCGCGGGTCGACCCCAAGGCCCGCGAGGCGTTCACCAAGCAGTGGATCGCCGACGACAAGGGCGGCGGCGGCTGGGAGCGCATGTTCGTGCAGGGCAGCCTCCAGGACATGGCCCTCACCCCGCAGCACTGGGGCATGTACGCCACCAAGTCGGCCGGCGGCCAGGACCGCGCCTGATCACGTTCCCGCCGCGCGGGCGGAGCACGCCGCGCGGCGGGACCGAATGCGTCGTACCGGATGGGAGATCCATGTTCTCGGGCAAGACCCTGCATGAACTGTTCGCGGCACAGGCGGCGCGCACCGGCGACCGCGTCGCGGTGACCGACGGCGTCCGCAGCCTCACCTACCGCCAGCTCGACGAGCGGGCCAACGGCGTCGCCGTGCGCCTGGTCGAGCTCGGCACCGCACTCGACGACATGGTCGGGCTGTGCGCCGAACGCGGCATCGACATGATCGTGGGGATGCTCGGCATCCTCAAGGCCGGCGCGGCATACGTGCCCGTCGACCCCGGCTATCCCGCCGACCGCGTCGCGTTCCTGCTCCGCGACAGCGGCGTCACCACGGTCGTGGCGACCACGGCCGTGGCCGACCGGCTGACCGCGCCGGACACCCGGGTGCTGCTCGTCGACCGCGACACGACCCCGGTGCCGGCGGTGCCGCCGGTCGCGGCGAGCGAGGACAACCTGGCCTACGTCATCTACACCTCCGGCTCCACCGGCACCCCCAAGGGCGTGCTGATCGAGCACCGCAACGCGGTGAAGCTGTTCGAGCAGACCACCGACCTCGTCGGGTTCCGCGACGACGACGTGTGGACGCTGTTCCACTCCCTCAGCTTCGACTTCTCCGTCTGGGAGGTGTGGGGCGCGCTGCTGTTCGGCGGCCGGCTCGTCGTCGTCGACACCGACACCGCCCGCTCGCCCGCGCTGCTGCGCAAACTGCTGGTCGACCAGCGGGTCACCGTGCTCAACCAGACGCCGTCGGCGTTCCGCCGGCTCGTGGCCGAGGAGCTGACCCACCCCGAGGGACGGCTGGCGCTGCGGCTGGTGATCTTCGGCGGCGAGCGCCTGGACGTCAAGGCGCTGGAGCCGTGGTTCGCCCGCTACCCCGACAACCCTGTGCTGATCAACATGTACGGCATCACCGAGACCACCGTGCACGTCACGCACCGGCGCATCACCGGTGCCGACCTGGACGAGCCGGGAGCCAGCCCGATCGGCGACGCCCTGCCGGAGTACGGCATCCACCTGCTCGACTCCGCCGGGCAGCCGGTGGCCGACGGCGGCGTGGGCGAGATGTACGTCGGCGGCACCGGCGTCGCCCGCGGCTACCACCAGCGCCCCGAGCTGACCGCGGAGCGCTTCACGACCCTGGGCGACGCCCGCGTCTACCGCTCCGGCGACCTGGCCCGGCGCACCGCCGACGGCGGATACGTCTACCTCGGCCGCGCCGACGACCAGATCAAGATCCGGGGATTCCGGGTCGAGCCGTTCGAGATCGAGGCGCTGCTGGTCGACGACCCCCGCGTGGCCTCGGCCATCGTGGCGCCGGAGGACTTCGGCGACGGCGACGTGCGGCTGCTGGCCCACCTGGTCGCCGCACCCGGCCGCGAGATCCCCGACGGTGAGCTGGCCACGCTGGTGGCGGACCTGTCCGCGCGGTGCGCGGCGACCCTGCCCGAACACATGCGCCCGTCGCGCTACCGGCTCATCGCCGAGGTGCCGCTCACCCCGCAGGGCAAGGTCGACCGCGAGGCGCTGCGCGGCCTGGCCTACCGCGAGGCCCCGGCCGACTCGCCGCAGGCCGCCGGCCTCACCGCCACCCAGGCACTGGTCACCGAGATCGTCACCGAGGTGCTCGCCCGCGGCGGCATCGGCCTCGACGACGACCTGTTCGACTGCGGCGCCACCTCGCTGGCGTTCATGCGCATCATCGCCTCCGTCAACCAGCGCTGCCACACGTCGCTGACCGGCGCCGAACTCGACGAAGCGACGGTCGCCTGCCTGGCGGCCTGCATCGACGAGCAGGCGTGACCCCCACATCCAAGGAGAGGAACGGCAATGTCTGACGCCCCGGCCCGCGAATCGTTCAGCCTGAGTCCCGAAGAGCTCGACAGCTTCCGCCGCAACGGCTACTTCGGCCCGTTCAAGGTCTACGAGATCGAGGAGATGAAGGCGATCTGGCGCAAGGAGCGCCTGCGCCTGCTCGACCGCAGCAACGCCGTCTACCAGGACGAGGCCGCCCAGTCGGGCAACACCAACATCTCCAACTACGACCGGCACCTGGACAACACGTTCCTGGCCGACCACATCATGCGCCCGCAGATCGTCGACCGCGTCCGCGGCGCCCTCGGCCCCGACGTGCTGTGCTGGCGCACCGAGTTCTTCCCCAAGTACCCCGGTGACGAGGGTACCGACTGGCACCAGGCCGACACGTTCGCCAACGCCTCCGGCAAGCCGCAGATCCTCTGGCCCGACGAGTTCAAGGAGTTCGGCGGCACCATCACCGTGTGGGCCGCGCTGACCGAGGCCAACGAGGACAACGGCTGCCTGCAGTTCATCCCCGGCACGCACGAGCAGATGAACTACGACGAGACCAAGAAGATGGAGTACGAGCCCGACGCCATCAACCAGATGGACAAGGAGGGCATCCGCCGCGGCTTCTTCGGCTACGACTACCGGGAGCTGCAGAAGGACCCGAACTGGAAGCCCGACGAGTCCAAGGCCGTCTCGATGGTGATGCGACCCGGCGAGGCCATCATGTTCTGGTCCACGCTGATGCACGCCTCCTGGCCGCACAGCGGCAAGACCGACGAGATGCGGCTCGGGTTCGCCGCCCGCTACGTGCCCACCTGCGTGCAGATCTACCCCGACACCGACATCATCGAGGAGTACGGCGGCGCGGTGTCCCTGGACAACTACGGCGCGGTGCTCGTCGCGGGCGACAACGACTACGACCACAACCGGATGGTCACCGAGACCAACACCGGCCACCCGTTCACGGTCCGCTGAGGCGACGGATCCGATGACCATCGATGAGGCACGGCCGGCCGTGGCGGCCCTGGCGGACGCGGTGCGCGCGCTGGCGCCGCTGGTCGGAGCCCTGCAACGTCCCGTGCGGGTGCCGGTCCCGGCCGGCGCCCGCACCGCCGGCCACCTCGGGCCGGGCGAGCTGCTGACCCACATCGCCCGGAACCTGGGCGTCGCACTCGTCGCCGACCCCGAGGCCGGCGCCGACCAGACGGACGCCTTCGAGGTGGTCATCCACCGCTGGCTGGAACCGCTGCTGGGCGCAGCCGCCCTGGACGTCCCGGCCGAACTCGCCGGTGACGTCGACAAGATCGTGGCGGATACCGTGGCCGGCAGCTTCGACCGGTACCGCTCGCCGGTCGACGTGGTGGCCGACGACGGCGCCCTGCTGCCGGTCTACACCGCCGGCGACCCGTCGGCCCCCGCGATCGTGCTGGCCTCGGCCTGCGGCATGCCGGCCGAACTGTGTGAGCCCTGGCTCACCCGGCTCGGCCGGGACCACTTCGTGGTCACCTGGGAGAGCCGGGGACTGTTCCGGCCCCAGGAGAAGTTCGACGACCTGGCGTACGACGCCGGTGCGCAGGCCGAGGACGTCTTCGCGGTGATGGACCACTTCGGCCTGCGTACCGCCCACCTGATGGGCTTCTGCGGCGGCAGCGTCGTCGGCCTGGCCGCGGCCGGGCGACGGCCCGAGCGGATCTCGTCGCTGAGCCTGTGGCACGGCGCCTACGAGCTCGGACCCGACTCCCCGAAACTGGACCACCACCGCAACATCCAGGCCCTCATGGCGATGGCTGCGGAGAGCCGGCAGGCCGCCGCCGCGGTCCACTCCGTCTTCCTGCAGACCATGCTCGGCAGCGCACCGCTGGACATGGCGCACCTGGTGCTTTACCCGTTCGCCACCCCCGAGCTGTTCTACCGCTACTGCCGGGTCAACGGCGCCATCACCGACATCGACGTCAGCCCGCTGCTGGACCACGTGCCCCAACCCACCCTCGTGGTCACCAGCGACGACGACAACACGGCGAATCCGCTGGGCTCCAAGCACGTCGCGGCGCGGCTGCCGGACGCGGTCCTGCAGGTCGAGCCGCACGGCAATCACCTGTCGCTGTTCAAGATGGGCGGCCGCCTGGACGAGGTCGCCACCGGCTTCCTACGCCGGCACGCCCAGCGCTGAAACGACGCACGAACGGAGAAGTCGGTGCCATCGAGCAACGAGACGCTGCACGCTGCCTCGGAAACGGTGCGGCTGCTGCTGGACCGGGTCCGCCCGGACGGCGCGACCGGCGAACCGGCCGGCAGCATGCGCGACTGGGGACTCACCTCACTGGCCCTGACCCGGCTCTGGCTGGAGATCCGCAACGCCACCGGCGTCGACGTGCCCGCGGCGTGGCTGGCCGGAGCCACCCGCGACGAGCTCGTGGCACGCATCGCCGCCGAGGGCGACGCCTCCTTCGTCGCCGACACGGGCACGCCCTCCGGCGACGACGCGCACGAGCCCTTCCCCGTCACCGTCCTGCAGCAGGCATACCTCGTGGCCAAGGAAGGCGACGCCGACGACGCGTTCGGCTGCCACCTCTACCGCGAGTTCCGCGTCGCCGACATCGACCCCGGCCGGCTCCGCCGGGCCTGGCAGGACCTCGTCGACCGGCACGACATGCTGCGCGCCGTCGTGTCGGCCGACGGCACCCAGCACGTCATGGCGCAGGCCCCGGCCTGGGACATGCCGACGCACCAGCTGGCCGGCCTCGACGAGCAGGCCGCCGGGCGGCACCGCGAACAGGTGCGCCGGCGTATGTCGCACCACCGCTACGAACCGGATTCCTGGCCGCTGTTCGGCATCGAGGTGTCGGTCCTGCCCGACGGCAGCGGCCTGGTCCATTTCAGCCTGGACACCCTCGTCGTCGACGGGCACGGCTACGCGCTGCTGCTACAGCAGTGGCACGAGCGGTACCAGGACCCGGACGTGACGGCGCACCCGCCCGCCGTCACGCCGCGCGCCTGCGTGACGGCCCTGGCCGCCCAGCGCGACGGCGACAGCCACCGCGCCGACCACGCCTACTGGGCCGCCGAGCTGGCGGACCTGCCGGCCGGGCCCGACCTGGTGCTGCCCGCAACCCCGCCGACCGGCGGCGTGCGGGTGCGCCGGCCGCTGGACGCCACGGTGCCGCCCCGGCAGTGGCAGGCGCTGCGCGAGACCGCCCGCGAGCTGTCGGTGTCGCCGACGGCCCTGGTGCTGACCGCGTTCGGCGAGGCACTGGCCCGCACGGGCGCGACCCAGCCGTTCTCGGTCGTCGTCACCACCAGCGACCGGCCCCGGCTGCCCGCCGACGCCGACGGCGTGGTCGGCCCGTTCACGTCCACCTGCCTGATGGTCATCGGTGAGACGCTGGCGTGGCCGGCCGGCGAAGCGGTCCGCGCCGTCAACGACAGACTCGGCGAGCACCTGCGGCACGGGCTCGTCTCCGGGATCGAGGCTTTGCGCGCCCGGGGCCGCCGTGGCGAGGCCGGGCCGCCGGTCGTGTTCACCAGCCTGCTCGACGTCGGCCCCGGGCCCGGCGTCGCGGGCGGTTTCGGCGCCGCGATCGAGTACGGCGTCAGCCAGACCTCGGGTGTCGCGCTGGACCACCAGATGTGGGAGGTCGACGGCGGGCTGCGGCTGCGCTGGGACGTCGACGACACCCGCTTCGCGCCGGGCGTCGTGGACACCGCGTTCGCGGCGCTGCTCAACTCCCTCACCGCCGGGCAGGTCGCCGAGAACGCCGCTCCGCTGCGACACGAGCTGCAGCAGGCGTACCTGGTCGCCAGGTTGGCCGAGGACGCCGACGGCTGCCAGTGCTACCAGAGCTTCGACGTCGCCGACCTGGACCTCGACCGGCTGGAGTCCGCGGTCCTGCGGCTGGTGGGCGGGTACGAGGTGCTGCGTACGCAGATCGGGCGGGACGGCGTCTGCCGGGTGCTGCCGCAGGCCCCCGACCGGTGGGTCGTGCCGGTCGTCGACACCGCCGACCGGGCGCAGCTGGACGAGCGGCTGCGCGAGCAGATGACGCACCGGCCGCTGCCGCTGGGGCGGTGGCCGCTGTTCGACATCCGGGTCACCCGCGACCAGACCGGCGCGTGCACCGTGCACTGCGCCCTGGACCTGCTGATCGCCGACGGCCTCAGCATCCACGGGCTGTTCCGGGAGCTGTGGCGGCTCTACGCCGACCCGCAGGCCGAGCCACGTACGGTGCCGCACGCGCCGCCGCCGGCCGCACCGGGGACCGACGCGCACCAGCAGGCGACGCAATACTGGCGGCGGCGGCTGCCCGACATTCCTCCCGGCCCGGAGCTGGGCGGCAGCGGCGGCCGGCGCACCCGGACCCGGCTGCAGGCACGCACCGGCGGCTACCGTGCCCTGGCGCAGCGCGCCGCCGCCGACGGCGTCACGGTCGACGACCTGCTGCTGGCCGCGCTGACCCGGGCGCTGTCGACGCGCCACCGGTCGCCGTACGCGGTGACGGTGGTGTCGTGGGGCGAAGGTGCGCGGCCCGGCGAGTTCTCATTCCTCACCTGGATCACCGGCGCCGACGCGGCCACGCCGCTGCGCGAGGCGGCCCGCGCCTACCGCCGGCAGCTCGACGACGACCTCACCGCCCGCGACGTGGGGGCGCTGCGGGAGATGCGCCGCCTGGTGATGAAGGAGCGCCGCGGCGTCGCCAACGACTACCCCGTGGTGTACACGGCGCTGGTCGATCTGACCGAGCAGTCGCTGCCCGCCGGGGTGCGCCAGGGGCCGTGGCTGACCAGCACCCCCGACTGCGCGCTGGACTGCATCGCGGTGGCCGAGGGCGACGAGCTGTTCTACTGCTGGGACGTCGTCGCCGACGACTTCGCGCCGGGCGCGCCCGCCGAGCTGTTCGCCGCCTTCGAGCAGGCGGTGGAGTCGCTTTGCACACCGGAGGAGCCCGCCGAGGACGACTGGCGGCACCGGGTCCTGTACGAGTGGAACGACACGGCCGTCCCGCTGCCCGACGACCTGCCCGTACACATGCTGTGCCAGCAGTGGGCGCACCGCGCCCCCGATGCGGTCGCGGTGCGCCGGCGCGACGGGACCATGACCTATGGCGAGCTGAACCGCCGCGCCAACCGGATCGCCTGGCGGCTCAAGGACCTGGGCGTCGGGCGTGGAGCCGTGGTCGGGGTGCGGATGCGCCGCGACCTGGACATGGTCGCGGCGGTGCACGGCATCCTCAAAGCGGGCGCGGCCTACCTGCCGCTCGACCCGTCGCTGCCCGACGAGCGCGGCGAGACGATGCTGCGCAGCGCCCGCGCCGACATCGTGCTGACCACGTCCGGGACCGCCCAGGGCAGCGTGCCCGCGCAGGTCTCGGTCATCGAGGTCGACCGCGACGAGGCGATGCGGCACGACCCGCGCGCCGACACCGACCCCGAGCCGGTCGCGGGACTCGACGACAGCGCCTACGTCATCTTCACCTCGGGCAGCACCGGGGTGCCCAAGGGCGTCGAGGTCGCCCACCGCTCGGTGCGCAACCTGATCGCCTTCTGCGGCCGGGAGTTCCCCGTGTCCCCCGACGACGTCGGCCTCGCGGTCACCTCGCTGAGCTTCGACCTGTCCGTCTTCGACATGCTGGGCCTGCTCGCCCTCGGCGCCGGGATGTACCTCGCCGACGAGGACCAGCAGCGCGACCCCGAGCTGCTCCTCGACGTGCTGCTCACCGAGCCGGTCACCCTGTGGAACTCGGCGCCCACCACCCTGCACCAGCTCACCCCGCTGCTGGAGCGCTGCCGTGGCGACCGGGGCGCGGGCAGCCTGCGGCGGGTCTGCCTCGCCGGGGACTTCATCCCGCTGTCGCTGCCGGACGCGGTCCGGTCCGCGTTCCCGTACGCGGAGATCATCGCGCTGGGCGGGCCGACCGAGACCACCGTGTGGTCCAACATCTACCGGGTCGGTGTCGTCGACCCCGCCTGGCGCAGCATCCCCTACGGCAGGCCCATCGACAACACCCGTCACTACGTGCTCGACGAGCAGCTGTGCCCGTGCCCGGTCGGCACGGCGGGCGAGCTGTACACCGCCGGGATGTGCCTGGCGGTCGGCTTCCGCCACCAGCCCGAGCTCACCGCGGAGCGGTTCGTGCGCGACCCGTTCCACGACGATCCGGACGAGCTGATGTACCGCACCGGCGACCGGGCGATGTGGATGGCCGACGGCAACCTGAGCATCCTCGGCCGGACCGACCACCAGGTCAAGATCCGCGGTCACCGGGTCGAACTGGGCGAGATCGAGCACCGCCTGCGCACCCATCCCGCCGTGCGCGAGGCCGTCGTGCTGCAGCGCCACGACGGCGGCGACGACAAGCTGGTCGCGTACGTCATCCCCGGGCCCGACGCGCCGACGACCGCCGAGCTGCGCGCCCACTGCGCGGTGAGCCTGCCCGCGTACATGGTGCCCAACCATGTCGTGCTCATGCGGTCGTTCCCCGGCACGCACAACGGCAAGCTCGACCGCGCCGCCCTGCCGTGGCCGCCCGTCCCGCTGCCCGAAGCCGCCGCCCAGGACGACGCCGTCCCGCAGCCCGACGCCGTCCCGCAGCCCGAAGCCGCCGCGCAGCCGGCACCCGTGCCCCACCCCGCAGCCGTGTCCCAGCCCGCAGTCGTGTCCCAGCCGGCATCCGTGCCCCAACCTGCAGCCGTGTCCCAGGCCGGCGGCGCGGACCTGGCGCGGCTGACGGCCGAGGTCGCTGCCATGTTCGCCGAGGTGCTCGCCGTGGCGGCCGTCGACGCGCACGAAGACCTGTGGGACCAGGGCTGCACCTCGTTCACCATGGTCCAGGTCTCCGCCGCGCTGCAGAAGAAGTACCAGCAGCGGGTGCCCGTGTCCGCGCTCATCGACGAACCCACTGCGGCAGGCATCGCGCGGATCGTCGCCGACCGGATCGGCCTGCCCACCGCGTCCACCGGCCCGTCCGCCGCCCCGGCCGCAACGGTGACCGCGATCGCCGAGCCGGTCCCGGCGGCGGCCGGTCCCGGCCAGGTCGACATGTTCGCCCCGGAACAGCGCGACGCGTTCAAGGCGCAGGCGTGGAACCTGCGCCGCGCCAGGCCCGACCAGCCCGTCACCCGCCTGCCCGACCACGACCTGCCGCCGGAGCACTACCGGTGGCGCGGCAGCCGCCGCGAGTACCTCGACGCGCCGCTACCGCTGGCCTCGTTCACCGGCCTGCTGGCGCTGCTGCGCCGGTCGCATGTCGACGGCCAGGCCCGGCACCTGTACCCGTCGGCCGGCGAGACCTACGCCGTGCAGACCTACGTCCACGTGCGCCCGGACGCCGTCGACGGCCTGGCCGAGGGGATCTACTACTACCACCCGCGCGAGCACGCCCTGCACCTGGTCAACGCCACCCCGCAGATCGACCGCACGGTGCACTTCTACTACAACCGGCCGGTGTTCGACGGCGCCGCCTTCGGCATCTACCTCATCGGGCAGCTGCACGGCATCGCCCCGATCTACGAGGCCGTCAGCGAGCGCTTCCTGCTGCTGGAAGCCGGCTACATGGGACAGCTGCTGATGATGGGGCAGGGCGCGGCCGAGGTCGGGCTGTGCCCGGTCGGCACGATGACCTTCGACCAGATCCGCGACCAGTTCGACCTCGACGACAGCCACGTGTTCCTGCACGCCTTCATGGGCGGGCGGGTGCGGCACCCGGCCGGGACCCTGGCGCAGCCGACGTTCGCGCCCGCCACCGTGACACCGCAGGCGGTGCCGGAGGTCGCGATCGTCGGCATGGCCGGCCGGTTCCCCGGCGCGGACAACCTCGACGAGTACTGGCAGCTGCTCGGCACCGGCCGGTGCGCCCTCGGCCCCGTCCCGGCCCACCGGCAGCTCACCGGCCCGGACGTGCCCGCCGGCCTCACCGGCGGGTTCCTGCCCGACACGCAGCGCTTCGACAGCATGCTGTTCCGCGTCGCCCCGGTCGAGGCCGCCGCCCTGGACCCGCAGCTCCGGATGATGCTGCACGCGGTATGGGAGTGCCTGGAGGACGCCGGGCACACCCCTGAGCGGCTGCGCGAGCGGTCGCCGCGCGTCGGGGTCTTCGCCGCCGTGATGTGGCACGACTACCAGCACGTCGGCCAGCAGGCGTGGGCGGCGTCCGGCCCGGCCAGGGTGTCCGCGCTGGCCTCCGACATCCCCAACCGGATCTCCCACTACTTCGGCTTCGACGGGCCCAGCGTCGCCGTCAACACCTCCTGCTCGTCGTCGCTGACCGCGCTGCACCTGGCCGTGGAGAGCCTGCGACGCGGCGAGTGCGACGCGGCCGTCGTCACCGCCGCCAACCTGGTCATGCACCCGTACCACCTGGCGCTGCTCGCCGACGCCGGGCTGCTCGCCGAGACGGCCGCCCCGGCCTACTCGGCCGACGGCTCCGGCTGGAACCCGGGGGAGGGCGTCGGCGCGGTGCTGCTGCGCCCGGCCGCCCGCGCCGAAACCGACGGCGACACCGTGCGCGCCGTCGTCGAGGCGACCGCGATCGGCCACACCGGCGGCAGCGGCAGGTTCGGCGTGCCCAACACCCGGGGACTGGCCGCGTCGATGCGCGAGGTCCTGGCACGGGCACAGGTCGACCCGGCAGACGTCACCTATGTGGAGTGCGCCGCAGCCGGTGCGGGCGTCGCCGACGCCGCCGAGGCCGAGGCGGTCGCCGAGGTCTTCGCCCACGCGCCGGTGCAGGCCGGGACGGTCAAACCCAACATCGGGCACCTGGAAGCCGCCTCCGGCATGTCGCAGCTGCTCAAGGTGCTGCTGCAGATGCGCCACGGCCGGCTCGCGCCGACCCTGCTCGCGGCACAGCGCACACCGCTGGTCGACTGGGCGGCTCTCCCGCTGACCGTGCCCACGGCGAGCGTGCCGTGGCCCGCCGACGGCCGGCAGCGGGCCCTGGTCAACGCCGTCGGCGCGACCGGGTCACACGCCCAGGTGGTGCTGCGCGGCCCGCAGCCGACCGCCACGGCAGTCGACGCCACCGGCGGACCCCAGGCGGTCGTCCTGTCGGCGGCCTCCGAGGCGCAGCTGCGCGAGGCGGCCCGCCGGCTGCGGGTCCACCTGGCCGCCACGCGCGGACAGACCGACGCGCCACGGTTGTCCGACCTCGCTTTCACCCTGCAGACCGGGCGGGTCGCCATGGCCCACCGGCTGGCCGTCGTCGTCACGGACGTCGCCGAACTGCTCGCCGCCCTGGACGCGTATGAGCGGCGCACCCCGCACCCCGCCGTCAGCGAGTCGGTGGTGCAGCCGGGTCGCCGCACGGCGGCCGCGACCGGAGCGGCCGGGTCTGTCGCGGACCGGACGGCCGACGCGGGCGACCCGGTCCGAGCGGTCGAAACCTGGCTCGCGGGGGGTGAGGTGGCCTGGCCGCGTGCGGCGGGGGCACGCCGCATCCCCCTGCCCACATACCCGTTCGCCGCAGAGGAGCACGCCGCACCGGCCGTGCCCGCGACCGCCGCGAGCCCCACGAACGCCCCGGAACGCCACGACGCCGCGCAGCGATACCTGGTTGAGCTCTATGCGCAGGTCGCCGGTATTCCGGCGGACCGGTTGGACCCGCGGACCCCGCTGGAGCACTACGGGATCAGTTCCTTCCTCGTGGCCCAGCTCAACGCGAGGCTGGCCGCGGACTTCACCCGCCCGCTGTCGAAGACCCTGTTCTTCGACCACGGCGACCTGGCCTCGATCGTCGCCGAACTCGCCGCCCGCGACGACGGCCCCTGGCGCGACCCGGCACCGGCCGCGCCGCCGGTGGCACCGGACGCCGTCGTGCGGCCGTCCGCCGAGACCGGCGACGACACCGACGACGCCATCGCCGTCATAGGGATCGCGGGCCGCTACCCGCGGGCGAGCACCCTGGACCAGTTCTGGCAGCTGCTCGAACAGGGACACGACGCCATCGGCCAGATCCCCGAGCGGCGGCGCGAGCCGGGCTGGCCGGTCGACCTGATGTGGGGCGGCTTCCTCGACGACGTCGACACCTTCGACCCGCTCTTCTTCAACATCACGCCCCGCGACGCCGTCTACATGGACCCGCAGGAACGGATCTTCCTGGAGGTGGTGTGGGAGACCCTGGAGGACGCCGGCTACCCCCGCCGGCGGCTGCGGCAGCGCCACCAGGGCCGGGTCGGCGTTTACGCCGCCTCCATGTACAACGAGTACCCGTACTTCGGGGTCGAGCGGTCACTGCAGGGCACCCCGACCGACACCGGCTCGGCGGTCGCCGGGATCGCCAACCGCGTCTCCTACTTCCTGGACCTGCACGGCCCCAGCATGACCGTCGACACCATGTGCTCGGCGTCGCTGACCGCGCTGCACCTGGCCGTGGAGAGCCTGCGCCGCGGCGAGTGCGAGGTCGCGCTCGCCGGCGGCGTCAACCTGTCGCTGCACCCGCACAAGTTCCGCCAGCAGCACCGCCTGCGCATGAGCTCCACCGACCACCGCTGCCGCAGCTTCGGCGCGGGTGGCGACGGCTTCGTGCCCGGCGAAGGCGCCGGTGCGGTGCTGCTCAAGCCGCTGCGCCAGGCCGTCGCCGACGGCGACCGGGTACACGCCGTCATCCGCGCGACGGCCGTGAACCACGGCGGCAGGACCAACGGGTACATGGTGCCCAGCTCGGTCGCGCAGGGCGAGCTGGTCGCCGACGCGCTGCGCCGGTCCGGGATCGATCCGCGCACGATCGGCTACGTCGAAGCGCACGGCACCGGCACCGCACTGGGCGACCCGGTCGAGATCAACGGCTTGATGCGGGCATTCGGCGACCTCCCGCCGGGCTCGTGCGCGATCGGCTCGGTGAAGTCCAACATCGGCCATCTCGAGGCCGCCGCGGGCATCGCCGGGCTGACCAAGGTCGTGCTGCAACTGCGCCACCGCCGCCTGGCCCCCTCGCTGCACGCCCGGTCGCTCAACGACAACATCGACTGGCCGGCCTGCCCGTTCACCGTGCAGCAGGACACCGCGCCCTGGCCCGAGCCCCCGCAGAACGACGGCGGAACCGGGCCGCGCCGTGCCGGGATCAGCTCGTTCGGCGCGGGCGGCGCCAACGCGCACGTCATCGTCGAGGAGCACCTGCCGCTGCCCGCACCCGCCGGAGCCGAGGCCGACGGTCCGCACGTCGTCGTGCTGTCCGCACGCGACGAGCAGCGCCTGTCCGAATCGGTCACCCGGCTGGCGGCCCGCCTGGCCGCGGACCCCGCGCCGAACCTGGCCGACCTCGCCCACACGCTGCAGGTGGGGCGCGAACCTTTGCGCGAGCGCCTCGCCGCGATCGTGTCCGACCTGTCCGAGCTGCGAGCGGTGCTGGCCGCCTACGGCGACGGCGACACCACCGGCGTGATCCGCGGCCGCACCCCCGGGGCCGATGTGCCACCCGGCCCGCCACCGGCCGACGACGTGTATGCCGACGCGTCCGCGCTCGCCCGGCACTGGGCCGCCGGTGGCGACGTCGACTGGGCCCGCCTGCACCACGGCCCCCGCCGCATCGTCAGCCTCCCGACGTATCCGTTCGCCCGCAACAGGTACTGGCCCGAGCCGCCACCCGCCGCACCGCTGCCGCAGGCCGCCCCCGACCGCGAGGTCGCGCTGCACGTCAAGGTGTGGGAGCCCGCAGCCGACCCGGCGAGCGTGCCGACGGCCGGGTCTGTCGTCTGCGTCCACTCCGCACGCACCCGCGCGCTCGCCGAACGGTTCGCCGAGGCGCTGCGCCCCGACCGCGTGCTGCTGGTCAGTGAAGACGGGCCGCACGACGGCCTGCCCGGTTTCACCACGCCCGAGCAGGCCGCCGACCTCGTCGACCGGCTCGTCGACAGCCACGGCGACATCGGCGGGTGGATCGACCTGGCCGACGTCGACCGCCCCGGCGACGACCCGGGCCCGTGGCAGGCCCGGGTGGCGCTGCTGCAGCGGCTGCTGGTCCGGCGCGCCCCGGCGGCGCTGCGGTTGCTGCACGTCACCCGAGGACTGCAGGATCCGCCCGGCGCGCCGCCGACCACGGCCGGCGCCCACCTGGCCGGCTTCGTACGGCTGCTCGGCGCCGAACACCGCAACGTGCACGCCACCGTCCTGGACGTCGACACCGACGGCGACGCCACGGCAGCCGCGGCCGCCGCCGAATGGCCCCTGCGCGAGCAGACCGCCGAAGTGTGCCTGCGCGCGGGCCGCCGCCTGACCGCCCGGCTCGCCCCGGTGAACGCGCCGGTCAAAGCCCCGTTCGCCGCCGACCCGGCCAAGGTGTACCTGGTCTCCGGCGGCACCCGCGGCGTCGGCGCGCACATCGCCCGCTGGCTGGTCAGCCGCGGCGCTCGCCGCCTCGCGCTGCTGTCGACCACCGCGATCCCGCCCCGCGACCGGTGGCGCTCGGCGGACCTGGCCCTCGACGTCGCGGCGGCCGTGGCCGGGGTGCGGCAGCTCGAACAGGCCGGCGCGCAGGTGGCCGTGTACGGCGGCGGCCTGTCCGACGAGAGCGGCCTCGCCTCGTTCCTCAAGGACGTCCGGCGCTCACTCGGGCCGGTCGGCGGCGTCGTGCACTGCGCCGGGCGGCCCAGCCGCGGCAGGCCGTCCTTCGTCCACAAGACCACCGACGACCTTGAGCAGGTGTTCGGGCCCAAGGACGAAGGGCTGCGCCGGCTCGCCCGCCTGTGCGCCGCCGACGACCCGTCGTTCTTCCTGCTCATGTCCTCGGTCAGCGCCGTCGTGCCGCGGCTGGGCGCGGGCGTCAGCGAGTACGCGGCCGCCAACGCCCACCTGGACTTCTTCGCTGGGGTCCAGGCACGGCTGGGTGACACCGCCTACCGCAGCGTCAACTGGCCCACCTGGCGTGACACCGGCATGGCCGCGGACCGGCCCGACGGATGCGCCGCCGCAGGACTGGACTCGCTCAGCGTCGAGCAGGGCCTGCAGGTCCTGGACACGGTGCTGACCACCACCGGCCTGACCCAGGTCGTGCCCTGCCTCGCCCTGCCGGGCCGGTTCGACGCGGCGACGATGCTCGCGGCCAAACCGGGCGGGCTGGAATCCGCGGTCGCCGCAACGGCACCGCAGCCGGTCGCCGCCCCGGAGAGGCTCGACGAGCCGGTGGCGGCGCAGGCCCCGGGTGAGCCGCCGCAGTGGCTGACCGACATCTTCGCCGACGCGCTGCAGATCGCCCACCAGGACCTCGACCCGACGGCATCGTTCGGTGACCTGGGCGTGGAGTCGGTGATGCTCGGCGAACTCGTGGTGCGCATCGAGAACGTCCTCGGCCGCAGCGTGGAACCCGCCCTGCTGCTGGAGCACCCCACCCTGACCCGGCTGGGCGCGCACCTGAACCAGTCCCTGCCTCAGCCGGCCCCGGTCGCCTCGCCGACACCGACACCGACACCGACACCGACACCGACACCGACACCGACACCGACACCGACACCGACACCGACACCGTCGCCGACACCGACACCGACGGTGCAGGCCGCGGCGACCCCGCCGGTGACAGCGGCTCCCGCTTCGGCTTCGGCAGCGGCGATCGACGTCGCATCGGGGACGCAGGTGGCGCCCGAGCAGGATCGGCGTATCGCGGTGATCGGCCTGGACTGCCGATTCCCGGGGGCACCCGATCCCGCCGCGTTCTGGGCCAACCTCGCCGCCGGGATCTGCTCGGTCACCGAGATCCCGCCGTCGCGCTGGGACCACCGCAGCCTCTACCGGCCGACCCACGAGGCCGGACACAGCATCAGCAGGTGGGGCGGCTTCGTCGAGGGCATCGAGGACTTCGACGCCGGGTTCTTCGGCATGACCGAGGAGGAGGCGCTGTGTCTCGACCCGGCGCTGCGCCTGTTCCTCGAAGGCGCCGTGGCCTGCCTCGCCGACGCCGGCTACCCGCTGGACGAGGTCGGCGGGCGCGACGTCGGGGTCTTCGTCGGCGCGCGGATGGGCAACTACGGCGACCGGGTCGGCGTACGGACCGGCCCGGCTGGGCTGGGCACCGACCAGAACTTCATCGCCGCCCGGGTGTCGCACCACCTCGACCTGCACGGCCCCAACCTGGTCGTCGACAGCGCCTGCTCATCCGCGCTGGCCGCCGTCCAGGCCGCCTGCCGCAGCCTGCTGGAGGGCGAATCCGACATGGCGCTGGCCGGCGGCGTCGACATCCTGCTCGACGAGAAGCCGTACCTGGAGTTCAGCGCCGCACGGGCGCTGTCCCCGTCGGGCCGCTGCGCCACCTTCGACCGCGACGCCGACGGTTTCGTCCCCGGCGAGGGCTGCGGCATCGTGCTGCTCAAACCTCTCGCTCGGGCACTGGCCGACGGCGACCGCATCGCCGCCGTGATCAACGCGGTGGCGGTCAACAACGACGGCCACACCATGGGGCTGACCACCCCCAACCCGGCCGCGCAGGCGAAGGTGATCCGGCGGGCGCTGGCCGTCAGTGGGCTGAGCGCCGACGACATCGGCATGCTCGAAGCCCACGGCACCGGCACGATGATCGGCGACCCGATC
The DNA here is from genome assembly GCF_009720385.1 of Catellatospora vulcania. Lineage (GTDB taxonomy): Bacteria > Actinomycetota > Actinomycetes > Mycobacteriales > Micromonosporaceae > Catellatospora > Catellatospora vulcania. The sequence goes on from NZ_WARX01000001.1 coordinate 1,408,995, forward strand.
GAGCTGCGCGCGCTGACGGGCGTGTTCCAGGAGACGACCGACCAGCGGGGCTACTGCGCGATCGGCAGCGTCAAAACCAACATCGGCCACCTGCTCAGCGCGGCCGGCATGGCCGGACTGCTCAAGGTCGTGCTGTCCCTGGAGCACGGGCAGATCCCGGCCACGCTGTTCTGCGACACGCCCAACCCGCGCTTCGACTTCGCGGCCTCGCCGTTCTTCCCCAACACCGCCCTGCGCGACTGGCCCGCCCGGGGACGCATCCGCGCCGCCGGGGTCAGCGCGTTCGGGCTCGGCGGCACCAACGCGCACCTGATCGCCAGCGAGCTGGAACCGCGGCTGCGCGGGCAGTGGCCGCAGACCCGCCAACCGCTGCCCCGGCCGGTGTTCCAGCGGCGGCGGCACTGGCTGGAGGCGCCGGCCCACCCCGGGCACGCCGTACCGGAGCCCGCCCCGCCCCGCCCCCGCGCATCGATCTTGGATCTGAACTTCACCTCGGGCCCCACCCGACGCGAGAACACGCCTGCTGAGGAGATGTCCCACCGATGAGCGACTCCCGCATCGAATGCCTGCTGGTGCTGCGTGATGACGACTTCATCATGCGCAACCACCACGTCCACGGCGTGTCCGTCATGCCCGGCGTCACGTTCCTGGACATCCTGTACCGCGCCCTGGCCGCGCAGGGAGTCGACACCGCCGCCGTCGAGCTGCGCGGCATCGTCTTCGAAGAGGCCATCGTCACCGCCGAGGGCTACGACCGGCAGATCCGGCTCGTCGTCGACGAAGCCGTGGGCGGCCTGCGGCCGGTGCTCGGCGAGAGCCGCTGGCTGCGCGACGGCGAACCGTGCTCGCCGTGGCGCGAGAACTTCCGGGCCTCGCTGGCCCCGGCCGTTGCACCGGTGCCGCCGCCGCTGGACGTCGCCGGCCTGACCTCCGGCGCGGTCCGGCGCCGGGCGATGGCCGACATGTACGCCCACACCCGGTCGCGGCACATCGTGCACGGCCCGGCGATGCGCTGCCAGGGGCCGCTGCACATCGGCGACGCCTACCTGCTGGCCGAGCTGGCGCAGGAGGAGACGAGCGCCGACGCCGCGGCGTTCCACCTGCACCCGGCCAAGCTCGACGCCGCCACGATCGCCGCCTACGGGCAGGCCCCGGTCGCGACCGCCGAGCCCTACATCCCGATGTTCATCGAGCGCTTCCGTGCCGTGGGACCGCTGCGGGGCCGGTTCTACGTGCACGTCTCGGGCACCGAGACGCTCACTGCGTCCGGGGAGCTGTACCACAGCGACTTCGCCCTGTACGACGAGCACGGCCGGTACGTCGCCGAGTTCGCGCGCCTGACCTGCAAGCGGATCCGCCAGCCCGAACTGATCCGGGAGCTGCTGCGCGAGGTGCGACCCGCGGCCGTGCCCGCTGCGCCGTCGCCGCAGCCGACCGGTGCGGTCCTCAACGGCACCGCCCCGGCCGCGGGCTACCAGGACTGGCTCACGCAGCGGATCGCCGTGGTGCTCGACACCACGCCGGGCGCGGTCGACACCAGGGCGGGCTTCTACGACATGGGGCTGTCGTCGGTGGCGATGCTCGGCGTCAGCCGGGAGCTGGAAGAGGTGGTCGGCGCGACGCTGTACCCCACCCTGCTGTTCGAACACCCCACCATCGAAGCCCTGACCCGGCACCTGTTCGAGACCTACGGCGAATTCCGGCCGCCCGCCACACCGCCCGGCGGCGACGACGGGACCGGCGGCGAGCAGCCGGCCGAGGTGCCGCCCTCGCACACCGCGGTCTGTCTGCGGCCGACGTGGGCCCAGGCTCCCGCCCCGGACCCCACGTCGGCCCCCGCCGTGATCCTGCTCGACGCCCCGGACCAGCTGCAGCGGGAGCTGCGGCAGCGGGTCGAGGCCGCCGGCGGCCTGCTGCACGGCCTCACCTGGCACGGCGCGTCGGCCGGGGACACCGGCCGGCAGCAGCTCGCCCGGCTGCTCGCCGGCGTCGACCTGTCCGGCGACAGGCAATGGACGATCGTGTACGCGGGCATGCTCGACGCCGACGGCGACCCCGAGACGGCCGCACTGACCGCCTGGGCCGTCTGCGCCGCCGCCGGTGACCTGCGCGAGGTCCGCCCCCAGGCCGCGCTGTTCCTCCACCGTGGCACGTCACCGGCCCACGCCGCCGTCGCGGCGCTGGCCCGCACCGTCACCGCCGAACTGCCGATGCTGCGCTGCCGCAGCGTCGGCCTGCCCGCGGACACCTCCGCCACGCAGGCAGCCGCAGCGATCATCGAGGAGATCGCCGACCGCGCGAACGAACCCGAGGTCGACTACGACGGCGCTACACGGCGGGTACGCCGGCACGCCCCGGCCGCGCTCGGCGCCGGACGGCTGCTGCGCGACGGCGGCGTCTACCTGATCACCGGCGGCGCCGGCGGGCTCGGCCGGCTGCTCGCCGACCACCTGGCCCGCACCCACCGCGCCCGCCTGATCCTCACCGGCCGGGCGCAGGCCACCCCGGCGCTGCAGGAACAGCTGCGGCAGTGGGCGGACCTCGGCGCGGACGTGCGGTACCTGCCCGCCGACGTACGCCGCCGCGAAGACGTCACCGAGCTGGTGGCCCACGCCCGCGACGCGTTCGGCGTGATCAACGGTGTGATCCACTGCGCCGGCACCGTGCACGACGGACTCTTCACCGGCAAGCAGCCCGCCGAGATCCGCACCGTGCTCGGCCCCAAGGTGCACGGCGTCGCGCACCTGGACGAGGCCACGGCAGGCGACGAGCTGGACTTCTTCGCCGCTTTCTCGTCGCTGGCCGGGACGACCGGCAACCCGGGACAGTGCGACTACGCGTACGCCAACGCCTATCTGGACCACTTCATGGCCGCCCGCGCCGCCCGCGGGGACCGCGCCGGGCGCAGCCTGTCCATCGCCTGGCCGCTGTGGGCCGACGGGGGAATGCAGGTGACGCGCGACGTCGTCGACCACGCGATCCGGGTACGCGGCATGAGCCCGCTGCCCAGCGGGGCGGGTCTGGACCTGTTCGCGCGGGCCCTCGACTCCGGGCACCAGCGCGTCGTCGTCGTGCACGGCGATCCGGAGCGGGTCGCCGAGCAGTTCGACGTGCGCAGTGAACCCGATCCCGACACCGCTGCGCAGGCGGCGTCTCACCCGGCAGCCGTGCCGGCCGCGGCCGCCGCCCGCGTCACCGCCGGGCTGGATCCGCGCGAACCCGCCGACGCCATCGCGGTCATCGGCATGGCCGGACAGTATCCGCAGGCCCCGGACCTGGTCGCGTTCTGGGAGAACCTGAAGGAAGGCCGTGACTGCATCACCGAGGTCCCCGCCGACCGCTGGGACCACGACGCGATCTTCGACCCCGGGCAGGACCAGGCGGGCAAGACCTACAGCCGCTGGGGCGGCTTCCTCGACGGCGTGGACCGGTTCGACCCGACGTACTTCGGCATCTCCCGCCGCGACGCCGAACGCATGGACCCGCAGGAGCGGCTGTACCTGCGGACCTGCTGGCAGACGCTGGAGTCGGCCGGCTACCCCTCCGCGCAGCTGGCGCAGACCGCCGTCGGGGTGTTCGTCGGCGTCATGTGGAACCACTACCAGCTGGTCGACAGCGCCGCCGACGGCGTGCTGCCCACCGCGATGCACGCCGCCATCGCCAACCGGGTCTCCTACACGCTGAACCTGACCGGGCCCAGCATGGCCGTCGACACGGCCTGCTCCTCGTCGCTGACGGCCGTGCACCTGGCGGTGGAGAGCCTGCGCCGCGGCGAGTGCGACATGGCGCTGGCGGGCGGTGTGAACGTCAGCGTGCACCCGCAGAAGTACCTGCAGCTCGCGCAGGGCCGCTTCCTGTCCGAGGACGGACGCTGCCGCAGCTTCGGCAAGGGCGGCAGCGGCTACGTGCCGGGCGAAGGGGTCGGCGCGGTGCTGCTCAAGCCACTGTCGCGGGCGCGCGCCGACGGCGACCACATCTACGGGATCATCAGAGCGACCTGCGTCAACCACACCGGCCGCACCAGCGGGTTCACCGTGCCCAGCCCGGTGTCCCAGGCGGCGCTCGTACGCGGCGCGCTCGACCTGGCCGGCATCAATCCCAGCAGCATCGGCTACATCGAGGCGCACGGCACCGGAACCGCGCTCGGCGACCCCATCGAGATCGACGGCCTGCGCAAGGCCTTCGAACTCAACGGGCAGGCCCTGCCCGGATCGTGTGCGATCGGGTCGGTGAAGTCCAACATCGGCCACCTGGAGAGCGCCGCCGGTGTCGCGGGCCTGACCAAGACACTGCTGCAGCTGCACCACGCGCAGCTGGTGCCGTCGCTGCATGCCGCTGAGCTGAACCCGAACATCGACCTCGCCGGAACCCCGTTCGCCATCCAGCACGAACTGCGGGCCTGGCCGGAGCCTGCCGACGGCCGCACCCGCCTGGCCGGGATCAGCGCCTTCGGCGCGGGCGGCGCCAACGCCCACGTCGTCGTCGAGGAGTTCCGCAACCCCGCGCCCGTGCCGCAGACGGGCCCGGCCGTGGTCGTCCTGTCGGCCCGCGACGACGACACGCTGCGCCGCTACGCCTCGCAGTTGCTGGCCGCGGTGGACGGCGCCGGGCCGAGCGCCGAGGCCGAGGTACGCCACCAGATCGTCAGCGCGACCGCCGACGTGCTCGGCGTGCCCGCGGACGCCGTCGACCCGGCCGAGACACTCGCCGACCTGGGCGTGGACCTGGCCGGGCTGGCCGCCATCTGGCAGACCGTGCGGGCGAACCAGCCCACCGCCGGCGTCACCCCGCCGCTGGGCGTCTCGATCGCCGAACTCGCCCGGCAGGTGGCCTCGGCCGACGCCGGCCCGTCACCGGTCGACCTGGCCTACACCCTGCAGGTCGGGCGTACCCAGCTGAACACGCGCATGGCGCTGGTGGTCACCGACCTGCCGCAGCTGTGCCAAGGGCTGACCGCCTTCCTGGGCGGCGAAGCACCCGCGCCGGGGCGGCACTGGCGGGCCGCCGCCCCGGCGACGGCGACACCGCAGGACTGCCTGCGGCTGTGGCAGCAGGGCAGGCTCGACGAACTCGCCGCCGCGTGGGCGGCCGGGGCCGACGTGCCCTGGGCGCAGTGCTACCCGGCCGGGCACGGCCGGCGGCGGCTGCCGCTGCCCACGCCGCCGATGCGCGAGGAGCGCTACTGGCTCGGCGCCTGGCGGGCCGGTGCCGACATCGCCGCCCCGGCCCGGCTCGTGGCCGCCACCCCGGCCCCCGCCGACACCGCCGCCCCGGCCCGGCTCGCGGCTGCCACCCCGGCCCCGGCCGAGCCCGCCGCCCCGGCCATCGCGCGCGCCGTCGAGCCGTACCACGGCACCGAGGTCGAACTCAGCCTGCTGCAGCACGGCATCGCCCTGGTCACGCTGCGGGACAGCATGTTCAGCGCGGGCCTGATGCACGGGCTGGAGGCGACCTTCGCCGAGATCGAGACCCGCGCCGACATCCGGGCCGTCGTGCTGACCGGCACCGAGACCGTGTTCAGCCTCGGCGCGACGCCGCAGGCGCTGGAGCAGCTGGCCGCCCGGGAGACCCGGTTCACCGACACGCCCTTCGTCTACGAGGGCCTGCTGCGCTGCACCCGGCCGGTGATCGCGGCCCTGCGCGGGCGCGCCTCAGGCGGCGGCCTGGCCTTCGGGCTGTACGCCGACCTGGTGGTGCTGTCCGCCGACGGCAGCTACGGCGCGAACTTCATGACCTACGGCTTCACCCCCGGCATGGGCGCCACCCACATCCTCGAGAACCGGTTCGGCCGCTCGCTGGCCACCGAGATGTTCCTGACCGGCCGCAGCTACGCGGGCGACGAGCTCGCCCGGCGCGGCGCGACCGTGCCCGTCGTGCCCGCCGACCAGGTGCTGGCCACGGCGCTGGACCTCGCCAAGTCCATCGCCGACAAGCCCGCCGCCGCGGTCGCCGTACTGAAACAGGAGCTGGCCGGCAGGCTGCTCGCGCAGCTGCCCGACATCGTGCGGCGCGAGGCGCGGATGCACGAGCAGGTGCTCGGCGACGAGTCCATGCAGCGGGTGCAGGAGCACTTCCGCAAGGTACGCGACTTCGACTCCCCGCAGCCGCAGCCGCAGCCGCAGCCGCAGCCGCACCCGCAGCCGCAGCCGCAGCCGGTGGTGGTGCCCGCCGCCGACCGGGCACCACGGCCCGCAGCCGTCGCCGTGACGGCGGCCCCTCCCGTGCCTGCGCAGCGTCCCGCGCTGGCCGACGAGGACCTGCGGCGCACCATCGTCGCTTCCCTGTGCGCGATCCTCTACGCCGAGCCGGGCGAGATCGACGCCAAGCTGAGCTTCAACGAGATGGGCGTGGACTCCATCGGCGCGGTCGAGATCGTCCGCGACCTGAACCGCCGCTTCGGCCTCGACATCGACTCGGTGGCCGTCTACGACCACCCGACGATCCCGCGCCTGGCCGAGCACGCGCAGGACATCCACGCCCAGGCCGGCTTGCTGCACGCGTCGGCACTCGCCCACGCCGACGCCACCGCCCCCATGCCACCGGTCGACACTGTCGCCGCTGCGCCGCCGACCGCCGCCGAGCCGATGCCACCCGTCAGCGCTGCGCCGCCGGTCGTCGCCGAGCCGATGCCGGTCGGCGCCACGGCGCGCCCGGCCGTTGCCGAACCGGCTCCGCCCGTCGCCGTCGCGCTGCGGGCCGTCGCCGGGCCGGCCCAGCCGGAACGTGCCGCGCTTCCGACGCCGGCCGCCGCACCGCCTGGGATGGTGGCGCTGCGGCCGCTGGGCACGCCCGCGGCCCGGCCGGTGCACGCCGTCGCACCCGTGGCCGTCACCGCGCCCGCCGACGTGCGCGCCGACCGTGCACCCTCCGCCGTGACCGACGAGCCGATCGCCGTGATCGGCATGGCCGGGCGGTTCCCCGACGCCGACGACCTCGACCAGTACTGGGCGAACATCGCCGAGGGCCGGTGCAGTGTCACCGAGGTGCCCGACGCCCGCTGGGAGCGGTCGAGCTACTTCGACCCCGACCGCCGCGCCGAGGACCGGTCGTACAGCAAATGGGCCGCGCTGCTGTCGGACGTGGACCTGTTCGACCCCCGGTTCTTCCACATGTCACCGGTCGAAGCCGAGGCCATGGACCCGCAGCAGCGGCAGTTCCTGCAGCAGGCCTGGGCCGCGCTGGAGGACGCGGGCTACGCCGTGACCGGCGCCGCGCCGCGCACCGGCGTCTACGTCGGAGCCAGCGCCGGGGACTACTCGTACCTGCTGCGCGAGGCGGGCCTGGGCGACACCGGCCAGGCGTTCCTCGGCAACAACGTCGCCATCCTCGCCGCGCGCATCGCGTACCTGCTCGACCTGCGTGGACCCACCATGACCGTCGACACCGCGTGCTCGTCGTCGCTGGTCGCCGTCCACCTGGCCTGCCAGGCGATCCGCTCCGGCGAGTGCGACCTGGCCCTGGCGGGCGGGGTGGCGCTGATGAACACCCCGCAGATGCAGGTGTGGACGAGCCGGGTGGGGATGCTCTCGCCGACCGGCCGGTCCGCGCCGTTCAGCGACAGCGCCGACGGCATCGTGCTCGGCGAGGGCGTCGGGGTCGTCGTGCTCAAGAGCCTGCGCCGCGCGCTGGCCGACGGCGACCACGTACACGCCGTGATCAGGGCCAGCGGCGTCAACGGCGACGGCCGCACCAACGGCATCACCGCGCCGAGCGCGGCGTCGCAGGCCCGGCTGCTGCACGAGGTGCACCAGCGGGCGGGTATCGCCGCAGACGACCTCGGCTACCTCGAAGCACACGGCACGGGCACCCACCTCGGCGACCCGATCGAGGTCAAGGCCCTCAACGAGGTGCTCGGCACGGCGAGCCGGCGGGCGTTCTGCGGCCTGGGGTCGGCGAAGGCGAACATCGGCCACACCACCACCGCCGCCGGGATCGCCGGACTGATCAAGACGGTGCTGGCGCTGCGCCACCGCCAGCTGCCCCCGCTGCCCGGCTTCGACGCCGCCAACCCGAAACTCGACCTGGCCGACAGCCCGCTGTTCGTCGTACGCGAACTGCAGCCGTGGGCGGCCGGACCGGGCGGGGCCCGGGTCGGGGCGGTCAGCAGCTTCGGCTTCAGCGGCACCAACTGCCACGTCGTGCTCGCCGAAGCACCGGAGCGCGCACCGGTCGAGCAGGCCGGGCCGGACCTGTTCCTGCTGCCGGTCTCGGCCCGCACCGAGCAGGAACTGCCCGCCGTCGCCGCCGCGCTCGCCGCCGCCGTCGCCGCCGGCGAGCACCGCCTGCGCGACATCGCCTACACCCTCAGCATCGGCCGGACCCACCTGTCGGCCCGCGCCGCGCTGCTCGCCGCCGACCGCGACGAGCTGGTCACCCAGCTGCGTGCGCTGGCCGCCGGGCAAGCCGCGAACCTCGTCCCGACGGCGACTCCGGAGCTGGCGGCGCTGGCCCAGGCATACCTGCGCGGCGACTCCCCGGACTGGACCCCGCACGTCGCGGGCGGTCGCCGCATCCCGCTGCCGCCCTACCCGTTCGCCCGCGAGCACCACCGGGTGCAGGCACCGGGCTCGGCGCAGCCCCGGCGCATCGGCCCCGATCACGTGCTGGCCGCCGACCACGTCATGGGCGGCACCCCGCTGCTGCCCGGCATGGCGAGCGTGGCGCTGGCGATCGACGCCGCCGCCGCACGCGGGATCGCCGGTCCGCTGCGGCTGACCGGCGTGCGCTGGCTGCGGCCGTGCGAGCTGACCCGCCCCCGCGCGCTCGTGCTGGGCGGAAAGCCCGGCCCGGACGGCGTCTGGCCGTTCGACCTGACCATCCAGGGCGAGACCGAACCGCTGGTACGCGGCTCGCTGCGCCAGGCCGCCGACGCCCCCGCCGAGACCGTCGACCTCGGGAAGCTCACCGCACGCTGCCCGGCCCGCCGCGACGGCCGACAGCTGTACGACTCCCTTACCGCCGCCGGGCTGTCCTACGGGCCCGCGCTGCGGCGCATCCAGCACGTGCTGGTCGGCGACGGCGAGGCGCTCGGCGTCCTGGACGCGCCCGCCCCGGCCGACCCCTGGGTCCGTGACACGGCACAGCTGGACGCGGCCCTGCAGGTCATCGCCGCGCTGACCGCGCAGGAGCGCGCCGAGACCCTGGTGCCGTTCGCGGTCGCCGCCGTCACCGTGCAACGCGCCCCGGCGCAGGCCCGCTACGCCCACGTGCGCCGTGACGCCGAGGGCACGTACACGGTCACCGCCTGCGACGCCGACGGGCGGGTGTGCGTACGGCTCGACGGCGTGGCACTGCGCCCGCTGCCCGCGCCGCGCGACCCGGCGAGCCTGCTGTACGTGCCGCAGTGGCGTCAGCTCCCGACCGTGACCGCCGACGGCGCACGGGGCCGCGCCGTGATCTGGCACCCGCCGGGCGGGCAGGCGCTCGCCGACGCGTTGGCGGCCGCACACGGCCCGGACGCGGTCGCGGTCGCCTACCACGGGTCCGACGCCGACCTGGGCCCCGACGGCGACGTGCCGGACATCGCCTACTTCCTGTGCGAGACCGGCCCGGTCGGCCCGCCGGAGGACGACCAGAGCGCGGCGGCGCTGCTCAGCCTGGTGCGGCGGCTGCTCGCCCGGGACGGGGCGCACCGCTCGGTCACCCTCAAGGCCGTGATCGCCGGCGCCGTCACGGTCGCCGAGGGGGAGGCGGCACAGCCGCACGCGGCAGGGGTGCTCGGCCTGTGCGCCAGCATCGCCGCCGAGCTGCCACGCTGGTCCGTCGGCTGCGTCGACGTCGGGTCGCAGCCGTGGAGTGCGTCCGAACTCGCCGCCGCGCTGTACGCCGAGCCGGCCGACACCCGCCTGGTCGCGCTGCGCGACGGCCACCGCTGGACACGCGGCCTGAGCCCGCTGCCCGCGGACGGCCCGCCGACCTCGAACGGCCCGCTGCCCGCGGACGGCCCGTCGGCCTCGAACGGCCTGGCATCCCTGAACGGCCTGGCACCTCTGGATGGACCGGCACCCGGGGACGGGTCGCTGTGGCGGCGGGGCGGCTGCTACGTCATCCTCGGCGGCACCGGCGGGCTGGGCATGGCCGTGGGCCGCCACCTGGCCCGCACCGCCGCCGCCCGCCTCGCGCTCATCGGCCGCCGGCCGCTGGACGCCGAGGTGCAGCAGCGACTCGACGAGCTGCACGCCCTGGGCGGCGAGGCGATCTACCTACAGGCCGATGCCGTGGACCTCGAGCAGCTGCGCCGAGCCGTCGAGGCGGCCCGCGCCAGGTTTGGACCCGTCAACGGCGCTGTGCATGCGGCGGGTGTGCTGCGGGACAGGACGCTGGCCAACCTGGGCGCCGACACGTTCGGCGCGGTGTACGGGCCCAAGGCCGCCGGGACGGCCGCGTTCGCGCAGGCCCTGCGCGACGAACCGCTCGACTTCCTGGCGCTGTTCTCCTCGGCGGTGTCGTTCACGGACGCGGCCGGTCAGGCCAACTACGCGGCGGCCAGCACCTTCCAGGACGCCTACGCCCACCACCTGCGTGCGCGGGGCGTGCCGGCGGTGGCCGTCAACTGGGGCTACTGGGGCAGCGTCGGCCTGGCCGCCCAGGACCACCACAAGCAGCGGATGGGACAGTTCGGTGTCGACTCGCTCGAACCGGCCGAGGCCATGGCGGCCTTCGAACAGGTGCTCGCCCGGCGGCTCGGGCAGGCAGTCGTGATCAAGGCAGACCGGTCCGGCCTGGCACGCCTGGGCGTCTTCGACCGTCCCGGTGACAGTCAACCCGCACCGGCCGCGCAGCCGGTACCGGTCGCGCAGCCGCGAGCGGCGGCCGGCGGGCACACCGGCGAGGTCGGCGACGCGGCGGCACGCGCGTACGTACGGCGGATCTTCGCCGAGGTGCTCAGGTTCTCCGCATCCGAACTGGACGACGAGTCGACGTTCGACGTCTACGGCGTCGACTCGCTGCTCAGCCAGAACATCGTGTACCGGCTGGAGCAGGATCTGGGCGAGCTGCCGGCGACGCTGCTGTTCGAGCAACTCACCATCGCGCAGCTGGCCGGGCACCTGGCCCGTACCCGGTCGGCGCGGTTGGCCGCGGTGCTGGGACCCGTCGCGCCGCAGGAGGCGACGCCCGTCGCGGCGGCCGGGCCGGTCCGGGTCGTGGAGAAACCACGGGAGACGACCGGCGGCGACATCGCCGTCATCGGCGTGAGCGGCCGCTACCCGGGCGCGGCGGACATCGACGAGTTCTGGGCCAACCTGTCCGGGGGCGTCGCCAGCATCCGGGAGGTCCCGCCGGACCGGTGGGACTGGCGTCCCCACTACGACCCGCAGAAGGGCACGCCGCAGCGCAGCTGCAGCAAGTGGGCGGGCTTCATGGACGGCGTCGACCAGTTCGACGCGCCGTTCTTCCAGATCCTGCCCCGCGACGCCGCCGACATCGACCCGCAGGAGCGGCTGTTCCTGGAGAACTGCTGGAACCTGCTCGACCGGGCCGGATATCTCGGCGACACCACCCATGAGCCGATGACCGGCGTGTTCGCCGGGGTCATGTACGGCTCGTACGGTCGGATGGCCGCCGCGGGCTGGGCCAGGGGCAAGCTCGCCGGGGCGCACTCGGCCTACTGGTCGGTGGCCAACCGCGTGTCGTACCACTTCGACCTGCGCGGCCCGAGCTTCGCCGTCGACTCGGCGTGCTCGTCGTCGCTCACCGCCATCCACCTGGCCTGCGAGAGCCTGCGCCGCGGCGAGTGCCGGATGGCCATCGCGGGCGGCGTCAACCTGGTGCTGCACCCGTCGCACCACGTCGCCCTGTCCGGCCTGAACATGCTGTCGGCCGACGGCGCCTGCAAGGTGTTCGACGAACGCGCCGACGGGTTCGTCCCCGGCGAAGGCGTCGGGGCTGTGCTGCTCAAGCCGCTGGCCGACGCCGAGCGCGACGGCGACGACATCATCGCCGTGATCAAGGGCAGCCTCGTCAACGCCGGCGGCAAGACCGGCGGGTACACCGTGCCCAACCCCAACGCCCAGGCCGAGCTCATCGCCGAGGCCGTACGCCGGTCCGGGGTGGAGCCCCGGTCCGTCGGCTACATCGAGGCGCACGGCACCGGCACCAGCCTCGGCGACCCGATCGAGGTGTCCAGCCTGATCCGGGCCTTCGACGACCTCGGGGACGCGCCCGAACGGTGCGCCGTGTCGTCGGTCAAGGCCAACATCGGGCACCTGGAGGGCGCGGCCGGCATCGCCGGGTTCACCCGGGCGCTGCTGCACCTGCACCACGCGACGGTCACCCCCTGCGTGAACCTGCAGACGCTCAACCCGCGGATCGACTTCGGCGACTCGCCGTTCTACCCGCCGCGCGAACTCGCGGCCTGGCCGCAGCCGACCGATCGCACGGGACGGCCGCTGCCGCGCCGCGCCGGAGTCAGCTCGTTCGGCGCGGGCGGCGCCAACGCCCACGTGATGCTGGAGGAATACATGCGGCCAGACGACGCCGACACCGACCGCGCGGGCGAAGAACAGCTGTTCCTGCTCTCCGCCCGCACCCCCGAGCAGCTCAGGCAGTCCGCCGCCGACGTCGCTGACCTGCTCGACCGGCCCACCGCCGATGTGGACCTGCGCCGGCTGGCATACACCAGCCAGGTCGGGCGCAAGGACATGGCCGAACGGGTCGCGGTGCTCGCCACCGACGTCGGCGAGCTGCGCGACCGCCTGCGCGCCTACGCCCGGGGCGAGGACGTCGCGCAGGTCGTCGGCGGAACCGTGGGCCGCGACGAGGCCAGCCGGTCCCTGCTGTCCGGCGACGACGGCGTCGACTTCGTCGGCTCGCTGCTGGCCCGCCGGCAGCTGGCCAAGCTGGCCAGGATCTGGGTCGCCGGGGTGAAGGTCGACTGGAGCGGCTGGTGGCCGCAGCCCCGCCCGCGCCGGGTGGCGCTGCCGGCGTACCCGTTCGACCGCCGCCGCTACTGGCTCGACGACGACGCGACCACGGCACCGGCCTTCACCTCGGCACCGGCACCGGCACTGGCATCGGCACCGCAGCAGGCGAACGCACCGGCCGAGCAGCAGGTGCGGGTGGCTCTCGGCACGGGCCCGCACCTGAGCGACCACCGCGTCGGCGGCGCCCGCTGGCTGCCCGGCGTCGCCGCCCTGGACCTGGTGGGCGCCGCCTACCAAGGCGCAGGCGGCCCGATCACGCTGCAGGACGTGTCATGGCCCGCCCCGATGATCCTCGACGGCACCGCCGTGGCGGCGACCGTGACGCTCACCCACGCCGGGCCGGGCACGTCGTTCGAGGTCCAGGCGGACGACGCGCAGCACACCGTGGTGGCCCGGGGACGGGTGGCGTCCGCGACCGCGGCCCCAGCCGAACGGGCCGACCTGGCCGCGGCGCGGCGGCGGTGCGCCATAGCCGCCGACGTCGAGGCCTTCTACACCGGCTTCGCCCGCGGCGGTCTGGACTACGGGCCGGGCATGCGCGTGGTACGCGAGCTGTGGCGCGGCGACGGCGAGGCGCTGGCGCGGCTGGCCCCGGTCGCGCCCGCCGCCGGAGCCCTGTTCGACCCGGCACTGGCCGACGGAGCCCTGCAGGTCATCGCGGCCGTCGTCGCGGGGGAGGGGACTTACCTGCCTGTCGGATGCGAGAAGATCACCGCGTACGAGCCGGCAGCCGGACCGTGCTGGGCCCTGGTACGCGAGGCGGCAGGCCACGCTCCCGACGGCAGCCGGTTCTTCGACGTGCTACTCGTCGGCGACGACGGGCAGATCCTGGTCCGGTCGGCGGCGGTACGGGTCGCCCCGGCGCTGCGGGCCGCCCGCCGCGACACCGGCGCGCCGACCTCCTGCCGCTACCTGCGTCCCGGATGGGAACGAGCGCCCCTGGCCAAGGGCGGCGCGCTGCCGCGCACGGTAGCCGTCTACGGCGACGACCCCGCCCTGATCACCGCGCTGACCAAGCGGCTGACCGAACACGACGTACGGGTCCTGCCCGCACCGGCGAGTAGCCGCGAGGACCACCGGCGGCTGGTGGAGCAGTGGCAGGCGCAGGGGATCGTGCCCGACGCGATCGTCCACCTGCCCGCGACCGCCCCGCTGGACGCCGCCGGCCTGGACCGGGCCCTGGACACCGGTTTCTACCCGTTCCTGTGGTCGGCCACCGCGCTGCTGTCACGCGGCCCGGCCACACCGCTGCGGGCGGTGTTCGCCTGCGCCGAGCACGGCGGGCATGCCCAGCCACAGCACGCGGCGATGAGCGGGCTCATGAAGACCCTCGCCCTGGAGCACAGCGGCTTGCGCGGCACCGTGCTGCGGGTCGCGGCACCCAGCCCGGACGACCTGGCCGCCGCCGTCGCCGTCGAGCTGTCCGACACCGGGTCCGCGATCACCGAGATCGCCTACCGCGACGGCGACCGCCTGCTCCGCACACTGGAACAGTTCACGCCGCGTACCACCGGCGAACCCGGCGAGCTGCCGATGCGGCCGGGTGGCACCTACCTCGTCACCGGCGGCACCGGGGCGCTCGGCCTGCACGTCGCCGAGTTCCTCGCCCGCAACGCCGGGCCCCTCGACCTCGTACTGGTCAGCCGGAGCGGGCCCGGCGAGCAGGCCCGCACCCGCATGGACCGGCTGACCGGCGACGGCGTCCAGGTGCACTGGGCGCAGGCCGACATCACCGACCCGGCACAGGTGCGGCAGCTCGTCGCCCGGACCACCGAACGCCACGGCCCGATCCACGGCATCGTCCACGCGGCCGGGGTGCTGCGCGACGGCCTGGCCGCGCGCAAGGACCGCGCCGACATCGAGCAGGTGCTCGCGCCGAAACTCACCGGAGCCCTGCTGCTCGACGAGGCCGTCGGCGAGTCCCCGCTGGACTTCTTCGTGCTGTTCTCGTCGATCGTCGGCGAGACGGGCAACATCGGCCAGGCCGACTACGCGTACGCCAACGCGTTCCTCAACCAGCTCGCCGTCGACCGGCAACAGCGGGTCGCCCAGGGCCTCCGGCACGGCCGGACGGTGTCGATCGGCTGGCCGCTGTGGCAGGACGGCGGCATGGCGGTCGACGAGGGAACCCGGCGCATGTTCGCCCAGCGCTGGAACATGGTGCCCATGCGCACCGAGCTGGCGCTGCGCGTGTTCTGCCAGGCGGTCGCCAGTGCCGAGCCGGTGCTGCTGGCCGTCGAGGGCGCAGGCGAGCAGGCGGCCCCGCCGCCCGTACCGGCACCCGTACCGGCGGTGACGGTGAGCGGCGAGCCGCAGACCCGGGCCGCCGTCGAAGCTGAACTGCGGCGCATCGCCGCGGGTTTCCTGCTGGTCGAGCCGGCCGAAGTGGACCTGCGGGCGGAGCTGTTCGAGCAGGGGTTCGACTCCATCTCGCTGACGCAGCTCGTCAACGCCGTCAACGACAGCTACGGACTGGCCCTGCTGCCGACCGTGCTGTTCGAGTGCCCGAACCTGGAGGCGTTCGCCCGCTACCTGTGCGAGCACCACGCACCGGAGGTCACCCCGGCGGTTGCGGCCGCCGCGCCCGTCGCGGCGGTTGCCGAGGTGACGCCGATCGCCGTGCCGGTTGCGGAGGTGACGCCGATCGCCGTGCCGGTTGCCGAGGTCGTGCCGGCCGCGGTGACCGAGCCCGCCGCCGCACCGGCCGTCCGGGTCCGTGACCACGGCACCACGCCCATCGCCGTGATCGGGATGGCCGGGCTGCTGCCGGGCTCGGCCGACCTCGACGAGTTCTGGCAGCACCTGATGGCCGGTGACCACCTCGTCCGGCCGGTGCCCGCCGATCGCCACGATCTGCTGTCCGACACCAGGACCCGGGACGTCAGTGGCGGCTTCGTCGACGGCGTGGCGGACTTCGACGCCGCGTTCTTCGGCATCTCCGCCGCCGAGGCCGCCCTGATGGACCCGCAGCAGCGGCTGTTCCTGGAGGTCACCTGGCGGGCCGTGGAGGACGCCGGATACCGCCCCAGCGCGCTGGCGGGCAGCCGCACCGGCCTGTTCGCGGGCGTGTCCACCTCGGACTACCTCGACCTGCTGCACCGCAACGGGGTCGACGTGCAGGCGCACACCGCGACCGGGCTGTCCCACTCGATCCTGGCCAACCGCGTGTCGCGCCTGCTGGACCTGCGCGGGCCCAGCGAGGCGATGGACACCGCCTGTTCCAGCGCCCTGGTGGCGATCCACCGTGCCGCCCGCGCCATCCTCGACGGCGACTGCGACCTGGCCATCGCGGGCGGCGTCAACGTCACCCTCAGCCCGGGTCTGTTCGTCGCGTTCGTGAAGTCGGGCATGCTGGCCGCCGACGGGCGGTGCAAGACGTTCGACAAGTCCGCCGACGGTTACGTACGCGGCGAGGGCGCCGGGGCGGTGCTGCTCAAGCGGCTCGACCACGCCGAACGTGACGGCGACGCCGTCTATGCGGTGCTGCGGGCCAGCGCGGTCAACCACGGCGGGCGCTCCACCTCGCTGACCGCCCCGAATCCCGAAGCCCAGTCGCAGGTGCTGATCCAGGCGTACGAGCGGGCCGGGGTCGACCCGAGCACCGTCACCTACATCGAGACGCACGGCACCGGCACGTCGCTGGGCGACCCGGTCGAGGTCGAGGGGCTCAAGCGCGCCTTCGACCACCTGTACACCACCGCCGGGCTGGCCAGGCCGCAGCGGCCGCACATCGGGCTGGGCTCGGTGAAGACGAACGTCGGCCACCTGGAGTCCGCGGCGGGCATCGCCGGGGTGCTCAAGGTGCTGCTGTGCCTCAAGCACGAGCAGTTGCCGCCCATGCTGCACTTCCAGGAGCTCAACCCGTACCTGCGGCTGGAGGGCACGCCGTTCTTCATTCAAAACCAGGGCGGTGCGTGGACCGGAGCGACCGAGCACGGCGTCCGGGTACGCCGGGCCGGGGTGAGCTCGTTCGGATTCGGCGGCTCCAACGCGCACGTGGTGCTGGAGGACTACGCCGCCCCGCCGGTCGACGGGCCCGCGACGCCCGCGACGCCGTCGGTCGCGTCGCACCTGTTCGTGCTGTCCGCTCCCCGCCTGGACACGCTGCGCGGCTACGCGGCGAACCTGGCCGGGTTCGTGAAGGACAACCCGGACGCCGACCTGAGCCGCATCGCGTACACCCTGCAGACCGGTCGTGAGGCCTACCGTGAGCGGCTGGCCGTGCTCGCCCCCGACGCGCAGCGGCTGGTCGAGGCGCTGTCGGCGGCGGCGCGTGACCTGCCCGGCGGCGACACGCTCTTCCTGCAGGCTACCGCCGACGAGGCGGCCCCACCGGCCGAACCCGACGCCGACGCCGCCGACCTCGCCGAGGCGTGGGTCAACGGCGCGCTGGTGGAATGGGAGCTGCTCTGGGCAGACCAGCGTCCGCGGCTCATGTCGCTGCCCGGCGTCCCGTTCACCAAGGTGCGCCACTGGTTCAAGGTGCCCGCGGCCCAGGCCGCCGTCGCTCAGGCTCCTGCTGCTCAGGCTTCCGTTGCTCAGGCGGCGACTGCTCAGGCCGCTGTCGCTCCGGCCCCTGTCGCTGCGGCGACCGTCGCCAAGGAGGCTGCGGTCCAGCCGTCCGCGGCCGTGACCGGGCCGTCCGCGGCTGCGGCACTCCCGTCACCGGGATCTGCGGCAGCCGGGGGCACGCAGGTCACCGACCGTCGCCGCCCGGCAGGCGAGAAGATCCGGCTGGCCGCGGCCCCGGCGCGCGGCCGAGGCGGTCTCACCCTGGCAGCGCGGCCAGGCAGCGCCGCGTCGCCGCCCCGCGAAGCCGGCGGCGAAACCACGCCGACAGCACCCGAGCAGCCGCAGACCACCGCGCCCGCTACGGCACCGGCGAGCCATCGGGAGCCCGACGCCGACGCTCGCGGCGGTGCGGCCGGCGCGGCCGAGGTCGACGGCCTGATCCGGGACAGCCTGGCCGAGGTGCTCGATCTCCCCGCCGAATCGATCACGCCGACCAGCTCCTTCACCGGCATCGGCCTGGACTCGATCTTCCGCATGGAACTGGTACGCCGCATCAACACCGCCTACGGGCTGGAGCTGAAGGCCTCGGAGCTGTACGACTTCGACACCGTCGCCGAGCTCACCAGGGAGGTGCTGGCCGCGATCGCCGCCTCGCCGCAGGCCGCACCTGCCGTACCCGACCCGGCGCCCGCCGTGCCGGAGCCTGCACCGGCCGCCGAGGCGCTGCCCACACCTGCCCTCACCCCGCCGCCCGCACCCGCCGTGCGTCCTGCCCCGGCCGCACCCGCGGCGGCCCCCGTCGCCGGGCCCACGACCGGGGGCGATCACGCCGCGGCGCAGGCGCACCTGGCCAGGCTGCTGTCCACGGTGGCCGGCCGGGCGCTGCCCGCCGACGCCGGTCTCGCCGACGGCGGGCTGACCTCGTTCGACATGCTGCGCAGCGTGAGCGTGCTGGAGAAGCGGTTCGGCGCGTTGCGCAAGACGCTGCTGTTCGACCACCCGACGATGCCGCAGCTGGCCGGTCACCTGATCGAGCAGTACGGGTCCGGCGCGGTGGCCCGCCTGGCCGAGGCCGCCGACCTGGCCGAGGCCGGCTCGGCGGGCAGCGCCGACGGCGTCGCGCTCACCCCGGCGGCCCCACCGCCCGCGGGCGGGTGCGCCATCGTGCGCAAACGCAGCCTGCCGGAGTATCCGGAGCTGGCCGAACTGGTCGCGACCCTGGACAGCCGCTGGGCCAAGGAAGGCGGCCTGGCCGGACGCGACATCGCCCCGCTGATATTCCTCGGGGCCGAACGGGAGGGCTACTTCAACTTCTCCCGGCGCGACGACGTCCTGTTCGCCTGGAGCTACGTCGGCTCGCGCGAATACCTGCCCGTCCTGGTCGAGCAGTACGTCGCCTACGCCGACCGGCACCGGCTGCGGCCCAACTTCCTGTCGATGGAACGTATCGAGCAGGTGGCGGGCGTCGACTACACCGCCACGCCGTTCGGCGCGATCCAGCGGCTGGAGGACCTGGGCTCGTTCACCCTGTCCGGCAGCCGTATGCAGCGGCTGCGCTACATGGTGGGCAAGTTCCAGTCGTCGGGTGCGTGCCGCGTCGAGGAGTACGCCGTGGGCGCCTCGCCGCAGACCGACGCGCAGATCGTCGAGCTGATGGGCCGCTGGGGCGACTCGAAGCAGATGGTCAACCCGTACGTGGCGGTCGTGGCCGCCGAACTCGGCCAGGGGCGGCTGGCGGCCCGCCACCGCATGTTCCTGACCCACGTCGACGACACGCTGTGCAGCGCGATCATCGTCACGAAGCTGCCCTCCGAACCGGCGTACCTGCTGGACCTGGAGTTCTATCCCGAGGAGGCGCCGCTGGGCGGGCTCGAGTTCGCGATCGTGCGGATCATCGAGCAGCTGCTGGCCGAGGGCGTGGAGATGTTCAGCTTCGGGGCGAGCTTCGGCGTGCAGACGGTCGAGTCGCCCAACGCCGCCCCGGAGGTGGCGCAGGGCATGTCGGAGCTGCGTTCGGTAGGCGTGTTCGGGGAGGGCAACTTCCAGTTCAAGAACAAGTTCCGGCCGACCAACCTGCC
This sequence comes from Catellatospora vulcania, assembly GCF_009720385.1. Taxonomy (GTDB): domain Bacteria; phylum Actinomycetota; class Actinomycetes; order Mycobacteriales; family Micromonosporaceae; genus Catellatospora; species Catellatospora vulcania. The sequence continues at coordinate 1,428,508 of NZ_WARX01000001.1, forward strand.
GATCTACCTCTGCCAGCCCGACGACGACCGGGCCACCCCGGTCGCCGACATCATCCTGATGATCGCCAACCCCGACCTCGGCACGGTGGTGCCGGAGGAGCTGGGCTCCGCGCCGGTCACCGCCGTCGTCGCGCCCGGGGCGGCGACATCCTCACCCGCCGCCACGTCGCCGGTCCCGGCTTCCGCAGCCCCGACCCGCGCGGTCGCCGCGCCGTCGACCCTCGCCCTGGCCGCCGCGCCGTCGCCGGCCGCCTCGGCGGTCTCCGGTCGCACGGCTTCGGCTTCCGGCACCTCCGCGCCGCCGGTTACGGCGGATGTCGCCGGCCGGTCGGCGGTGCTCGCCGCAGCCGGTCACAACCCCGTCACCCTGGCCGCGGACGCGGTGGAGTACGACCTGATCACCGACTCCTGGGCGGAGCTGTCCACCCCGGCTGTGGCGCAGCGCATGGCGCAACTGAACGGGCATGGCCCGGCGACCGCCCCGCCGGCCCCGGCCTGGCTGGACTTCGCCCAGGTCGTCCCGACGCCGTCGGGGCGGACCGCCGAACACCTGCTGTGCCAGAGCTGGCCCGCGCCACCGGCGACCGTGCTGCACAACGGGCTGTTCCCCACCTGGCTGATGAGCCTGGCCGAATCCGGCTTCCAGCCCGTCGCGCTGAACCAGGAACCCCCGGCCGAGGACGAGGTCTTCCACGACCTCGACGTGGCGCAGCTGCGTTCGGCGCTGGCGCAGCGACCGGGCCAGGTGTCGATGGTGTGCCTGGAGCTGAGCAACAACGCCCACGGCGGGCACCCGGTCTCACTGCGCAACCTGCGCGAGGTCGCCGGCGTGCTGCGCGAGGCCGGTGTGCCGCTGGTCCTGGACGCCACCCGCGTCGTGGAGAACGCCGCGTTCATCGTCGCCAACGAGCGCGGCCAGCAGGGCCGCGGCGTGTGGAAGGTCGTCGGCGACCTGCTGGCCACCGCCGACGCGGTCACGATGAGCCTGTCCAAGGACTTCGGCCTCGACTTCGGCGGCCTGGTCGCCGCGCGAGGCCAGGCGCTGGCCGACCGGCTGCGCGAACACACCAGCACGAAGGGCCACCTGGTCAACCGCGCCGGACGGGCCCTGATCGCGACCGTGCTGGCCGACGCGGACGCGGTCGCCGCCCAGGTCGGCAAGCGCATGGCGACCGTCAAGTCGCTGTACGTCCAGCTCGCGGCCGACGGCCTGCCGGTCGTCGGGTCCCCGGGCGGGCACTGCGTGCTGCTCGACGTGGCCCGGATGCCCCGCTTCGCCGCCATGGAGCATCCGGTGCCGTCCTTCCTGGCCTGGCTCTACACCCAGACCGGCGTACGCGGCGGCCCGCACCTGGCCGCGGGCAGGCACGCCCTGGTCCGGCTCGCCGTCCCGGTGGGCACGGCACCGGGCGACGGCCGGCGGATCGGCAAACGCATCGTGGCCGCCTGGCACCGGGCCGACGACCCGGTCGAGCTGATCCCCGTCGACCCGTCCGCGCCGCCCGCCACCGCGGTCTACCACCCGGCCCACGTCGTGCCCCGTGACATCCGAAACGCGCTGCGCGAGGGCGCGCGGGCCCGCGACGACAACGAGGCGGTGCTGGCCGAATCCGGCGCCCGGGTCCAGCGGCGCCTGCTGCGCCTGTCGGGCCACGACCCGTACCCGGGCGAGGTCGAGGTCTTCACCGCGGGCGCCGGACCGACCCTGCTGCTGGTGCACCCGTTCAACATCGGGGCGGGACTGTTCGCCGAGCAGTTCGCCGGACTCGCGCAGCACTGCCAGGTGGTCGTCGTGCACGCCCCGGGCGTCGGCGCCACCAACGCCTCGGCCGACCTGACCCTCAACGGGCTGGCCGAGATGCACCACGCCGCGCTGCGCGAACTCGGCGTCAGCTGGCCGGTGCACGTGGGCGGCGCGTCGTTCGGCGGGCTGACCGCGCAGGCGTTCGCGCTGCGCTACCCGCAGGAGACCGCCTCGCTGACGCTGATCTGCAGCTCCTACAAGTCGGGCAACCGCTCCAACGAGGTCAACCGACTCGACGTCGTGATGCGCGAGGACTTCGACCGGCTCGCCGCGGCGGGGTCGACCAACCTCGACGAGGACCGCCGGCGGCACCTGGAGCAGCAGCTGCTGCGCTGCGAAAGCATGGACCCGCAGACCGGGCTGCGCTACCTGGACGTCTTCGCCGGGCAGCCCAACCTGCTGTCCCGGCTGGCCGACATCGCCGTACCCACCCTGATCATCCAGGGCCGCCACGACACCGTGATCCCGATGAAGACAGCCCACCTGCTGCACGGCAGCATTCCGCACGCGCGCTTCGAGCAGATCGAGGCGGGCCACTTCCCGATGCTGACCGACCCCGACACGCTCAACGAGCTGATCGCCGCCTACCTGGCCGAGCACGAGGAGACGGAGCCCCGCGCATGACCACTACGTTGATCCATCCGCAGGTGTGGCGGTCGGCCGACGGGTCGGTATGCCGACTGGTCACGATCAAGCCCGGCATGTGCGGGCACAACTCGCTGTTCTACGGCCAGCTCGGCGACTGGACCTGGGAGACGGTCAGCGAGCTGTGCGAGGCCGACGCGTTCAACGCGTACAACGCCGCCGGGCAGCCGACCTACCTGTCGTTCTACTACTTCCACGTCCGGGCGGGCGACGCCCTGCACCCGCGCTCGCTGAGCTTCGGGCACCGGGTCGAGGTCGTCTCCCGCGTCTTCGGGTTCGGCAGCGAGTCGGTGCTCACCCTGCACCGGCTGCGCCAGGTCGGGCCCGACTACGAGGCCGACCCGGACGCGGGCTTCGAACCGTACGAGTTCTACGACGCGCCTCGCGCCGACTGCCTGTACGTGCAGAACTTCAACCGCTGGGTCTCGCGCGGCCGGGACGGCAGCAACGAGGGCCTGGTCGCCGCGGCCCCGGTCGGGTTCCGGCACGAGCACCTGCCGCAACTGCCGGCGCAGTACTCTCCGCGCCTGGTCTACAGCCGGGCCCGGCAGCAGCTGACCTTCCACGACCCGCAGCAGCCCGGCTGGCGCGAGGTGGTCGGCGAGCACCGCACCGACTACCGGATCGACATCTCCCGTGACGTCAACGGCGTCGGGCTGCTGTACTTCGCGTCCTATTTCTCCATCGTCGACGGCGCGCTGCTCGGGCTGTGGCGCGAGCTTGGCCGCAGTGACCGGTCGTTCCTGGACCGGGTGGTTCACGACCAGAAGCTGTGCTACCTCGGTAACGCCGATGTGGACACCCGGTTGCGGATCACGATGCGCTCGTGGCGGGCCGAGCACGACCCGGCCGAGGAGATGTTCAACGCCGTGATCGAGGACAGCGCCACCGACCGGGTCCTGGCGGTTTGCACGCTTCACATCCGCTCGGAGGGCAGCCATGTCGAACGTCGCTGAACCGGACCGGGAGAAGATCGCCATCCTGGTCACCGAGACGATCACGGCCATCCTGCCGCTGGTCACGCCCGATCAGATCCGTGAGGACATCCACCTGATGGATCTCGGCGCGGACTCGGTCGACCGCGTCGAGATCATCATGCTGCTCATCGAGCGGTGCGGCCTGAACGAGCCGATGAGCAGCTTCAGCGCGATACCCGACATCGGCGCACTGATCGACTTCGTACGGGAGAGGAAGCGGCGATGAGCCTGACCGGCATCGGCATCGAAGCGATCAACGTCTTCTGCGGGCTGGCCCAGCTGCCCGTGCCGGCCCTGTTCGACGGCAGGGGCCTGGACCGGCAGCGGCTCGACCACCTGATGATGGAGTCGCGGTCGATCGCGCTGCCCTGCGAGGACCCGGTGACCAACGCCGTCAACGCGGCGCTGCCCATCGTCCGCGGGCTCGGCGACGCCGAACGCGACAGCATCGAAATCCTGATCACGTCCAGCGAGTCGGGCGTCGACTACAGCAAGTCCATCAGCTCCTACGTGCACGACCTGCTCGGGCTCAGCCGGCACTGCCGCGTGTTCGAGGCCAAGCAGGCCTGCTACGCGGCCACCGCGGCGGTGCAGCTGGCCGCCGCGTACGTGTCCTCCGGCGTGTCGCCCGGAGCCAGGGCGCTGGTCATCGCGACGGACGTGGCCATGGTCGACGCACGGGCCGGGTACGCCGAACCGGCCACCGGCCACGGCGCCGCGGCGATGCTGATCAGCGACCAGCCCCGGGTGATGGCCTTCGACCTGGGCGCGTTCGGCACGTACAGCTACGAGACGCTGGACTCGGCCCGGCCCGGTCCCGACTTCGACATCGCCGACGTCGACGCCTCCCTGTTCGCCTACCTCGACTGCCTGTCGCAGACGTTCGCCGACTACCGCACCAAGGTCGACGACGTCGACTTCGCCACGACGTTCGATTACCTGGCGCTGCACACGCCGTTCGCCGGGCTGGTCAAGGCCGGGCACCGCAAGCTGATGCGCGAGCAGGCACGGGCCTCGGTCGAGGAGGTCGACGCCGACTTCGCGGCCCGGGTGATGCCGTCGCTGCGCTATCCGAGCCTGGTCGGCAACCTGTGCTCCGGAGCCGTCTACCTGGCGCTGTGCAGCCTCATCGACAACGCGCCCTACACCGACGGGGCCAGGGTCGGGATGTTCTCCTACGGCTCGGGCTGCGCGTCGGAGTTCTTCAGCGGGCTGATCGACCAGGGTTCGCGCGACGAACTGGCGCGCATGCGCATCGCCGAGCACCTGGCCGCCCGCCTGCCGCTGACCTTCGCCGAGTACGCCGAAATGCTCGAGGAGAACAAGCAGTGCCTCGTGCCGGTGCCCGACCGCGAGGTCGAGATCGCCCGGTACAAGCGCTTCTTCGAGGCGAGCGCCGAGCGGGGGCCGCTGCTGGCGCTGCGCGGCGTCGAAGCCTTCCATCGCAAGTACGAGTGGGTTTAGGAGCCGGACATGGAACAGAACGACATCTTCGCGATGGTGCGCGGCAACCTCAGCACCGTGATCCCGGAACTGGACGCCGACGAGATCACCATGGACGCGACGCTGACCGACCTGGGCTGCAACAGCATCGACCGGGCCGAGGTCGTCACGATGACCATGTCGGACATGGGCATCCACGTGCCGGTCATGGAGTTCCAGGAGGCCGGCGACATCCGCTCGCTGGTACGGCTGCTCGCCCGGCACACGGCGTGAGCGCGGCCGCCAACGGCGCGGGCGTCCCGGTCGTGGTGACCGGCATCGGCGTGGCGTGCTCGATCGGCGTCGGCGTCGAGCCGTTCGCCGCGTCGCTGCGCGCGGGCCGCACCGGCATCCGCCGCCAGGACGGCCAGGTCAGCGCGCCCCTGGCCGGATTCGACTTCGCCCATGCGGTCGGCGCCGTGCCCGGCCTGCCGCAGGAGCTGAGCAGGCGGGCGCTGCGCAAGGCCGGGCGCTCGCTGCCCGCCGTCCAGGCGGCCGTGGCCGCGGCGCTGCAGGCGTGGACCGGTGCCGGCCTGCCTGCCGCGGACCTGCCCGGTAGCCAGGTCGGGGTCGTGGTGGGCGGCAACAACGTCACCGGCGCGGCGGCGTACCGGATGGCCGAACGTTTCCGCGGCGACCCCGTCGCGGTGCCCGGCAGGTTCGCCCTGCACGTGCAGGACACCGACCACGTCGGGGTGCTCAGCGAGATCCTGGCGATCACGGGGGAGGGGTACACCGTCGGCGGCGCGGCGGCCAGCGGCAACCTCGCCGTCATCCACGGCGCCCGCATGGTCCGCAGCGGGGCGGCGCGCGCCTGCCTGGTCGTCGGGGCGATGACCGAGCTGTCACCGGTGGACCGGCAGAGTTACCTGGCGCTGGGCGCGATGGCCGACCCCGCTGCCGCACCCGACGACGACGTGCTGTGCCGCCCGTTCGACACGACCCGGCGCGGCTTCGTCGCCGGGGAGGGCACCGCGGCGCTGCTGCTGGAGGCGGAGCCGTCGGCCCGCGCCCGCGGGGTGCGCCCGCTGGCCCGGGTGGCCGGCGAGGCGATGGCCCTGTCGGCCAACAGCCTGGCCGACCCGAGCGAGGAGGTCGAGGTGGCGGTGATGTCCACCGCACTCGCGCGTGCCGGCGCACGGCCGGAGCAGCTCGACTACGTCAACACGCACGGCACGGCGTCGCGCCTGGGTGACGAGGTCGAGGCCGCCGCGCTGCGGCGGGTGCTGGGCCGCGACAGCGGCGCGTGGGTCAACGCCACCAAGGCGCTCACCGGGCACTGCCTGTGCGGGGCCGGCGCGGTCGAGGCGGTCGCCACGGTCGTGCAGATGACGCACGGCTTCGTGCACCCGAACCCGCACCTGGGCATGCCGCTGACCGGCGAGTTGCGGTTCGCCGGCCGGCAGGCCGAACCGGCCCGCATCGGCCTGGCACTGTCCAACGGTTTCGGGTTCGGCGGGCTGCACTCGGCTGTGGTCTTCGCGGGGGAGGTGGCGTGAGCATGCGCGGCGCATGGGTGGTGCCCGAGCCCAGCCTGGACTCGGCGCGGGTCAGGCTGTTCTGCGTGCCGCACGCCGGCGGCGGCGGGGTGATGTTCCGGCCCTGGCGTGACCTGCTCGGATCCGAGGTGGAGGCGTGTTCGATCGTGCTGCCCGGCCGGGAGAGCCGCATCCACGAGCTGCCCTACGTACGCATGGAGCAGCTGGTCGGGCCGCTGTTCGAGCAGCTGCGGCCGCACCTGGACCGGCCCTTCGCGCTGTTCGGGCACAGCATGGGCGCCGTCGTCGCCTACGAGCTGGCGCGCCGCTGCCAGCTCGAAGGCGCCCCGGCCCCGGTCCGGCTGTTCGTGTCAGCGCGGCGCGCACCGCACCTGCCCGCCCGCCGGCCGTCCTACGCCGACCTGAGCGACGACGAGTTCCTGACGGCGGTCGCCGCCATGAACGGCACGCCCGCCGAGGTGCTGGCCCAGCGTGACCTGCTGAAGATCTTCCTGCCGGGGCTGCGCGGCGACTTCGAGCTCAACGACACCTACGTTCCGCTGCCCGGCCCCCGGCTGACCTGCCCGATCTCGGCCTCCGTCGGCGACGCCGACCCTGAGGCCGACCTGCCGGAGATCCTGGCGTGGTCGCAGGTCACCACCGGCGGGTTCCGCAGCCGGGTGTTCCCCGGCGACCACTTCTACCTCAAGACCGACCCGGCGGCGCTGCTGCGCGCGATCTGCGACGACCTGGGGGTCCGCAGCGGCTCCGCGGCCGGCGGCGAGCTGGTGCCCAGCCCGCCGCCGCGCGGCTGAACCGGACCTGTTAGTCGAGGTCGTAGTCGAGCCGCAGCGTGTTCCTGCCCTGCTCGTCGTGCCCGAAGGTGCAGCTGCCGCGCAGGCCGGCCAGCTCGCCGGTGCCGGAGTTGGGCACGATGAACCCGAGCCGGTGCGGCGTCTCGCCGCCCATGGCCGCCACGTGCTGCAGGACGAACGTGCCGCGGCGGCCCGCGATGGTGGCCGCGACGTGCTCGTTGGCGACGTAGCCGGCGGACTTCGCGTCGGGGCGGCAGCAGAGCAGGATGGCCTCGCTGGTGCCCTCGATGTCACCGTGCAGGGTCCGCTTGACGTCTGCCCGGATCAGCGGGTGCCCTTCGGCCGGCTCGAAGTAGTTGTGCTCGTCCCAGGCGTCCTGGTCCCACAGGGCGACGGCTACCTTGCTCACTGCGTGTCTCCTTTCAGGCCGCAGCGGGCCCGCAGCGGCCAGGTGTCAACGTCGGAGTCTAAGAGGATGTTCAGGGCCATGACGCTCAATAGTGAGCGGTTGTGTCGATAGCGGGTTTATACCGTGTAACTTCCGTGTCGTCGAGGAGCGCGCATGAGTGAGACCACGTCCCAGCCCATCGTCACCGATCTGCTCCGCTTCCGCGCGGACGGATACCCGGATCGGGTGGCGATCAACGTCGATGGCCAGGATACGATCACCTACGGACAATGGCAGCGGCGCGTCACCCGCACCGTGCACACCTTGCTGGCGAACGGTGTCGGCCGAGGCGAACGGGTCGGCCTGCTCTTCGGTGGCATGGACTGGATCGACTACGCGGTGGCCTACCTGGCGGTGCTCAGCGCCGGAGCCACCGCGGTCCACCTCAACGACGGCATGCCCGCCCAGGAGATCCGCCGGCGGCTCGACGAGTGCGACTCGCGGCGGCTGATCCGCGGCGGCGACCAGGCCACACCCGAAGGCTTCGGCGGCTGGTCGGTGACCGTCGCCGAGATCGACAGCGGCGACGAGACACCGGTCTCGGTGGAGATCGGGCTGCACGACATCGCCGACATCCTCTACACCTCCGGCACCACCGGGCCCGCGAAGGGCTTCACGAATCCGCACGGCACCCTCACGTTCGGGCGCGGGCCCGCAGGTCTGCAGCAGTTCACCAACCCGACGCCGCTGCTCGCGCCCATGCCGCTGGGCACCACGTCGAGCGCGACCACCGTCGCGATCGTGGCCCTGACCGCGACGGCGGAGGTCGTCGTGTGCCGCCTCGACGACGTCGTGCGGATGGGTGAGCTGATCGACCGCTACCGGATCGGCTCCATCATGCTCACCCCCTGGATCGCGATGCAGATGATCGCGGCACGGCTCGACGAGCACTTCGACGTCGGCTGCGTCGAGCGCATCGGGATCGCCTCGGCGCCCATGCCGCCGACGGTGTCGCTGGCGCTGCTGAAGGTCTTCCCCGGCGCGCAGCTCAACACCGCGTACGCGCAGTCCGAGGCGGTGCCCGCCGTCATCGTCAACACCTTCGACCCGGCCCGGCCCGCGACACTGGGCCGCCCCGCGCCCGGCACCCAGCTGCGGGTCGCCGACGAGCACGGCGAGCCGGTCCCGGTCGGCGAGGTGGGGGAGATCTGGCTGCGCTCGGAAGCCCCCCGGCGCCTCTACCTGGACACCGAGCGGGCCAAGCAGACCAACGTGGACGGCTGGATCCGCACCGGCGACTTCGGCCACACCGACGCCGAGGGATACCTTTACCTCTTCGACCGCGGCAGCGACGTGCTGCACGTGGGCGGGCGCAGGCTGTCCTCGGTCGAGATCGAGTCCGCGCTCTACGAGCACCCGGCGGTCACCCAGGCGGCGGTCCTGCCCTGGGGGGACGCCGACCGGGGCCAGACGATCGCGGCGGCGGTGGTGCTCAGCGACGGCGAGGCGCTGCCGCGGGTGTCGTCGTTCCTGGCCGAGCGGCTGCGCCCGGAGCAGGTGCCCTCACATGTCTTCGTGGTGGACAGCCTGCCGCGCGGGGTCACCGGCAAGGTGCTCAAGAACGAGCTGCGCAAGCAGCTGATCGAGCAGGAGGAGAACTGACCGTGCGGGGTAACAGGGTGCAGGCCGTTTGGCAGGGCCAGGTCATAGCCGAGTCCGACGACACCGTGGTGGTGGAGGGCAATCACTACTTCCCGCGCGGCTGCCTGCGCGAGGACGTGCTGCGTCCCTCGGCCACGCACACGGTGTGCCCCTGGAAGGGCACCGCGTCGTACTACCACCTGGAACTCGGCGAGGCCCGCACCGAGGACGCGGTCTGGTTCTACCCGGACCCGTCGGCGGCGGCGGAGTCGGTCCGCGAGCGGGTCGCGTTCTGGAAGGACGTCGAGGTCCGCGTGCTGCCCGCCGAACAATCCGCATGACTTCCGCAGACGTACGGGCTCGGCTGCGCGGTCATACCGCGCAGCCGAGCCCGTACGTCGTCGCGCGGTCGGTCCGCGCCGTGGCTCAGCTCTTGGCGGGGAACAGGCAGAACGGGTGGCCCGCCGGGTCCAGGTAGACGGTCCAGCGCTCGCCGCCCGGCTGCTCCGGTGCCTTCTTGGCGCCGTGCTCGAGCACGAGTGCCTCGGTCTCGTCCAGGTTGTCCACGGCGAAGTCCAGGTGGAACTGCTGCGGCACGTCCTGGCCGGGCCACTGCGGGGCCTGGTAGTCCGCCACCTTCTGGAAACCGATGGCCGGCCCGCCGTCGGCCTCCAGGCCGGCGAAGCTGTCGGAGCTGTAGGAGATCTTCAGGCCGGTGAGGTGCTGGTAGAACTCGGCCAGCTGTGCCGGGTCGGCGCAGTCCAATGTCACTGCGTGGAGCTTGGTCGTAGGCATGCGGTCGGTTCCTCCAGATCGAAGCCTGCTGAAAAGCCGGACTGTTCAGTCCATACCCAACAAGCATCCTAAAACACCCGGATGATCTCAAATCGTACGGGTATCACATAATGGTGTATATCAAGCGTTTCGGCAGCGTGCGCAGGTCCACGCACGACCTGCGCACGGCTGCGTCAGCGCGACGGCGTCGACTCGGCCGCCGGGCTCAGCAGCGCCCGCAGCTCCGGGGTGTACAGCTCGGAGACCGGGCGCACCCCCGCCACCGTGTCGAAATAGCGCTGCGTCAGATCCGGGCTCGTGCTCACCGCGCGCAGCAGCGCCTTGCGCTGCGGTCGGGCGTCGGCCTGCGCGACCAGCAGGGTCGCGCGGTAGCTGTCGGTCAGCAGCCGGTCCCGCTCCTCGGCATAGGACGCCAGCGCCTGCGCCAGGTGCTCCTCGTCGCCCAGCCGGTCGCCGACGTGGCCGGTCAGCAGATCCGCCTGCAGGAACGCGTCGCCGATGCCGCGCGCGGTGATGGAGTCCTTGTGGTGGCCCGCGTCGCCGACCAGCGCCCAGCCCGGTCCCGCCGCCTGGCGGAAGAAGTTCTGCTGGTCGCCCGTGCCGCGCAGCCGCTCCACCTGCTCGCCCGCGCGCATCTGCGCGAACAGCGCCGGCGCGTTGACCTCGACGCTGCGCAGGTAGGCCCCCTGGGCGTCGCCGCGGACCTCGTCGAAGCGGTCCTGCGTGAAATACGCCGAGACCAGCACCGCGTCATTGGTGGGCACCGCGGAGACCCAGCCCTCGTCGCCCTCGTACAGCTCGAAGTAGGTCTTCAGGCCGTGCCAGAACGTGTAGTAGGCGCAGGTCAGACGCGGATGCTCGACGGTTTTCGGGGCGTCGACCAGCGTGGCGACGGTGGAGCGCATGCCGTCGGCGCCGACGACCAGCCACGCCCGCGCCGTCGCCTCCTTGCCCGACGGCAGGGTGTAGCGCACGCCCGTCACCCGGTCTCCGCCGCGGAGCAGGCCGGTGACCGCGCATCGTTCCTGCAGCTCCGCGCCCGCCGCCACGGCCGCCTCGGCCAGGATCTGGTCGAGCAGGTGCCGCCGCGGGGCGTAGGCCGACGAGACACCGTCGACGGCCGCCGCGCAGCCCTCGACGCGCACCTCGTCCAGTTCGTAGACCACGTGGTCGAGCTCGGGGCAGCCGGTCGCCACGACCGCGTCGAGCACACCCCACCGCTTCAGCCGCGCCACACCCGGTTGCTGGATGTAGAGCGTGGAGATCTTGTCAGAGGGAAAGGCCGAGCGTTCGAGCAGCAGCACCCGGTAGCCGAGCCTGGCGAACAACATCGCGGTGGGCGAACCCGCGCACCGCGCGCCCACGACGATCACGTCGTAATCCATCGTCTCCACCTCGCTGCGCCGCGCCGGACAGGCGCGTCCGCGCGCCGGGTCATCAGCACCGTACGCAGCGGCGGCGGAGGGCGCCGCACACAATTGAGCGATCTACCGACGGATCAACGGGATCAGCACACCGTCCACGACGGACACGAGGAACTGGTCGGGCACCGGGCTGGAATCACCCAGGAAGCGGTACATGAGCATGGCGGGTCCGACCTCGGCGACCAGCGGGCTCAGGTGCGCCGGGTGCACCTCGCCGCGTCCCACCGCCCGGTCGAAGACCAGCTGGAACATGTTGCGGCGCGGCTTGAACACGCGCTCGTCGACCAACTTGACCAGCGGCTGGTCACGGTCGATCTCGGCGAGCAGGCTCTGCACGGCACGCCCCACCGGCGAGTTGAGCACCGCCGCCTTGGCGCGCATCAGCTCGACCATGTCGTCGCGCACGTTGCCGAGGTCCGGCAGGTCCTCCGCGGCCGGCAGCATGTGGTCGATGGTCTCCACGACCAGGTCGGCCTTGTCCGACCAGCGCCGGTACAGCGCCGCCTTGCCGGTCTGGGCGGCAGCGGCGACGCGCTCCATGGTGAGCCCCGCGTATCCGACTGCCCGTAACTGGTCGATCACGGCCTGGAAGATGGCCGACTCCAGTGCGTCCCCTCGGCGACGCCGCACCGCCGTCGGCGCCGGCTGCTTGTCTTGACCGCCGTCGTCCACAATTCTCCTTCCTCAACACGATAGTGAACACTTGCGTTCACTACTCAGAACACCTACAGTCGTGGCCGAACAGTGCACTATACGGACTCAATCCCCTGACAAGGATGCATGATGACCAGTTCGGTATCTGCTGCACCAACCTCCCCAAGCCGCCCGCGCCGCAGCGGGCTGGCGCTGACCGTCATCGCGTTGGCACAGCTCATGGTGGTTCTCGACGCCACAATCGTCAACGTTGCCTTGCCGAGCGTGCAGCGGTCGCTGGGATTCTCGACGGCAGAGCTGTCCTGGGTGGTCAACGCCTATACGCTCTCGTTCGGTGGCCTGCTGCTGCTGGCCGGCCGGGCCGGCGACATCCTGGGCCGGCGTCGGGTTTTCGTCACCGGTTTGGTGGTTTTCGGCATCGGCTCGCTGATCGGCGGGCTGGCCTCGTCCTCGGAGTGGCTGCTCGTGGCGCGCTCGCTGCAGGGCGTCGGCGCCGCGATCGTCGCGCCGGCCGCGCTGTCGCTCATCGCCACCAGCTTCCAGGGTGAGCGTGAGATCAATCGTGCCTTCGGCGTGTTCGCGGCCGTGTCCGGCGCGGGTGGCGCCATCGGCCTGCTGCTGGGCGGCGTGCTCACCGAGTGGCTCTCGTGGCGGTGGGTCATGTTCGTCAACGTGCCGCTGGCCATCGGGCTGGCGCTGCTGGCGCCGCTGTGCATCGCCGAGACGGAGCGCCAGCGCGGCCGGTTCGACATCCTCGGCGCCATCACGTCCACAGTGGGCATGGTCGCGCTGGTCTACGGCTTCACCCGGGTCGCGTCCGGCGGCTGGGGCGACTCGGTGGCCGTCACCTCGTTCGTGGTGGCGGTGGTCATGCTGATCCTGTTCGTCATCATCGAGCGGATCATCGAACAGCCGATCACGCCGCTGCGCATGTTCGCCGACCGCAACCGGGCCGCGATCTACGTCATCGCGCTGGCGCTGACCGGCGCGCTGATGGGCCTGTTCTTCTTCCTGACGATGTTCATGCAGAACGTGCTGAACTACGGCCCGCTGCAGGCAGGTCTGGCGTTCCTGCCGGTCAGCATCTCCATCGTCGTGGTCGTCGGCATGACCTCGAAGCTGCTGCCCAAGATCGGGCAGAAGACGCCCCTGGTGGCGGGCCTGGCGCTGAACACGGTCGCCCTCGGCTGGCTGTCGACGATCTCGGCCGACAGCACCTACCTGCAGGCCATCCTCGGCCCGCTGCTGCTGTTCGGCATCGGCACCGGCCTGCTGTTCGTGCCGCTGACGATGATCGGCGTGTCCGGTGTGGAGCAGCACGAGGCGGGCGCCGCCTCCGGCGTCCTCAACGCCATGCAGCAGGTCGGCGGCTCGCTCGGCCTGTCGATCCTGGTCACCGCATACGGGTTCGCCGTCCGTGACGTGTCCGGCGACCCGATCGCGGTGCTGACCGAGGGCACCCCGACCGCCTTCCTCGTCGCCGCGATCTTCGCCGCGGTGGCTTTCCTGATAGCCGTCCTGGTCGTCCGTCCCGCCGTTCCCCCGGCGGCGGGAGCCCCGGCCGCTCCGGCCGAGGTCCACGAGGCGGAGGCCGCCCAGCCCGTGTAGTCGGGCAGGGCGACCGCGCGGCCGCACACCAGCCCACCGGGCCGGTGTGCGGCCGCGACGACGCGGTCGACGAGGAGGACCGGCCGGAGCCGGGACGGACGTCGAGTGGGGCCGCTGCGGCAGGCGCGGGGACCGCGCTGGTCCGCCGCGGCTACCGTGGCCGCATGGCCCGCAGATGGATGCTCCCGATCCTGTTCCTGCTCATCGGGCTCGCGATGGCGCTGAAGCAGGTGAGCACCGGGTCGGGCGGTGCCGGAGTGGCCCTGGGACTGGTCTTCGTCCTGCTCGGCGTGGCGCTGTCGCCACTGATCTTCCCCCGGTCGATCAGTGCGGCCGAGGCGCGGCGACGCAGCGCGGCCGACGGCAGGCCGATCGTCTACTGGCGGCCCGGTTGCCAGTTCTGCCTGCGCCTGCGGGTCCGCCTGGGCAGCGCTGCGAGTCGTGCCCACTGGGTCGACATCTGGCGCGACCCGGACGGCGCGGCGGCGGTGCGGGCCGTGACCGGCGGCGATGAGACGGTGCCGACCGTCGTGGTCGCCGGGCAGCCGCACGTCAATCCGGACCCGGGCTGGCTGCGCCGGCAGCTGATCGGATGATGCGAAGCCCGCTGAGCACCTGAAGAGTGAACCGGCCGAGTGCTGGTGCACCCGGCCGGAGTTCGGCGCCGTGTCAGGACTTGTGGGGATCGGAGCCCTTCGGGGGGAGGAACTGCATCCGGGCGAGCAAAACCATCCAGACGGCGAAGCCGACGAGGAAGGTCAACCACGACCAGGTCCAGCCTATGGTGAAGCTGAGCAGGAGGAAGGCGGCGGAGGAGACGGTCCACACGACCACGGTGTAGATGCCGAACCGGGCGGCGGCGGCCGGGTCGCCCGCGAACACGTCACCCATCTCCTGGTGCTCGCGCTGCAACCGGACCATCCACGGCTTGTGGCGGTTGGTTTGGGTCACGCCCAGGTAGGTGAAGGCGACGGCAGAGGCGATCAGCAGGACACCGGCGGCGACCAGCAGCCCCACCGGCCACTCGGGACTGGCGGCGGCCACGCACCCGGCTCCGGCCAGGCCCACTGTCGTGGCCACGCCGTAGCCGATCGCACGACCGGTCGGCAGGGGATAGCTGGATGTCGTCTCCTGCCGCAGCGCGTCGGTCACGATGACGCCGCCGGCGACCGCCAGCACCGCGATGGCGACCGGCTGCCAGTCCAGCGCCGCCGTGTCGAACACGGACCACACGAGCACGCCCAGTGCGGCCGCCGCCAGCAGTGACAGCAGCAGCGTCCGTACGACGTAGCCGGGCCGTGGCCGGACCCGCTGGTCGAGCCATGCGGCCGTGGACGGCGCCGCGGCGGCGTCGGCCACGATCGAGCGGATGTCACCCAGCTCGGCCATCGCGCGCTGCGCGGAGACGGCGCTGCTGACGCCGGACTGTTCGAGTTCGGCCATCCGGGCGACGAGGTTGGCGCGCATCTCCTCCTTGAGATCGCGGGCCTCCGGGGTCATCTCGATTCCGGCGAACGCCTCGTCGAGGAGGCGGTGGATCGCCAGGCTGTCATCGGTCATTGCTGCCGCCTTTGGGTCGCGTGGTGCCCGTGCGGGCAGGTTTGCCGAGCTTGAGCAGGGTGTCGATGAGGCCCCGGGTGATCTCCCAGGCGCCCACGTTGTCGTCGTACACGGCACGTCCGGCATCGGTGATGCGGTAGTACTTGCGGCGGCCGCCCTGGGTCTCGTCGCCCCAGTAGGCCTCGACGAGGCCGTCCTTGAGCAGGCGGCGGTAGCTCGCGTAGAGCGTCGCCTCCTTGATCTCGTAGGCGCCGCCGGTGGCATCCCGGATCGTTTTGAAGATCTCGAAGCCGTAGCTCTCGCCCCGGCTCAGGACCGCCAACACGATCGTGTCGGTATGCCCACGCAGGAGGTCGGCGGCGAAGGCGTCGCTCGCCAGAAAGGTATCGCTGTCAGATATCTCGGGCACGTCGAGTACTGTAACAGATAAAGTACTTGAGTTGGCAAGGGTCGTCCCGGGGTCGCCGGACGGTCGGTCCCTGGCGTCACATCACCGCAGGTCCCGCCGCAGCGGGTGGTCGTCCGGGATCTCGACGAGCACGATGGCCACGCCGTCCGGATCCTCGATCCACATCTCGTCCAGGCCCCACGGCTCACGCCGCGGCTCGCGGGCGATCGTCACGCCCAGCGCCGCCAGGCGCTCATGCTCGGCCCGCAGGTCACGGACCTGCAACCAGATGCGGATCGGGCCGGCGGGTCCGCCGTCGGCGCGGCCGGACACCTCGAGCAGGCCCTGGCCGAGGAAGAAGACCAGGCCGGGATCGTCGGGCGGCCCGAACTCGCGGTACACCGCCAGCCCGAGCACCTCCCGGTAGAAGCGACGCGACGCCGCCGGGTCCGACGGCCGGAGCAGGATCCGGCTGCTGAGCACATCCATGAACCGATCATCCCGCGATACGCCACATTAGTTGCACGTACCGACGAATGCGCATACGCTGACCGACGCGCGGATGAGTCAGGGCAGCGATCAGCGATCAGGCACACGTGCCTGCGGGCATGACGCGATCCGCCCCTGTCCTTGGGGCCTCCTCCAGAGGTAGGTCATGAAAAGACTGCTCACATCCGTCGGTGTCGCCGTGCTGGCCACCGCCGCGTCCATCCTCGTCGCCGTCAGCCCCGCTGAGGCGGCCGTCGGCCTGCACATCAGCGGCCGCAACATCGTCGAGGCCAACGGCCAGAACTTCATCATGCGCGGGGTCAACCACGAGCACGTCTGGTTCACCGGCCAGACCAGCTCGTTCGCCAACATCAAGGCCGCCGGCGCCAACACCGTCCGGGTGGTGCTGGGCAGCGGCAAGCGCTGGGGCCCGTCCAACGACGTCGCCAACGTCATCTCCCTGTGCAAGCAGAACCGGCTGATCTGTGTCCTGGAGGTGCACGACACCACCGGGTACGGCGAGGACGGCGCGGCCGCCACCCTCGACGAGGCCGTCAACTACTGGATCAGCCAGAAGAGCGCGCTGGTCGGCCAGGAGAACTACGTCGTCATCAACATCGGCAACGAGCCGATCGGCAACACCAACGCCGGACAGTGGACCGCGGCCACCGTCGCGGCCATCCAGAAGATGCGCACCAACGGGTTCCAGCACCTGCTCATGGTCGACGCGCCGAACTGGGGCCAGGACTGGCAGTACGTCATGCGCGACAACGCCCAGACGGTGCTGAACGCCGACACGTCCCGCAACACCGTGCTGTCGATCCACATGTACGACGTGTTCAACACCGCCACGGCGATCCGCGACTACCTCGACCGGTTCCAGAACAACGGCTGGCCGCTGGTCATCGGTGAGTTCGGCTGGCAGCAGTCGCCGAACAACGTCGACGACCAGACCCTGATCGCCGAGGCCAACGCCCGCGGCCTGGGCTACCTCGGCTGGTCCTGGGCCGGCAACAACGACCCGTACCTGGACATGACGGTCAACTTCGACCCCACCCAGCTCACCACCTGGGGTCTGCGGCTGTTCAACGGCGCCAACGGCATCAAGGCCACCGCCAAGGAGGCCACGATCTTCGGTGGCACGCCCTCACCGAGTGCCTCCGCGTCGCCGCGCCCGTCGGCGTCGCCCAGCACCTCGCCGAGCGCGTCCCCGCGGCCGAGCTCCTCGCCGTCGCCCAGCGCGTCGCCGTCGCCGGGCGGGCGCGGCTGCACCGCCGTGTACGCGATCACGGGCCAATGGCCCGGCGGCTTCCAGGCCGACGTGAAGGTGACCGCGGGCAGCGCGGCGATCACCAGCTGGACCGTGACCTGGACGTACGCCAACGGCCAGACCGTCACCCAGGCCTGGAGCGCCACGGTGACCAGCAGCGGATCGGCGGTGACCGCCCGCAACGTCAGCTACAACGGCAGCCTGTCCGCCGGGGCGAGCACCAACTTCGGGTTCCTCGGCTCGTGGAACGGCACGAACGCCGTTCCCGCGGTGTCCTGCACCGCGAGCTGATCGCCGGTCGAGGGCCGGGCGGTCACCGTCCGGCCCTCGACCGCACGAGGCGGCGTACCACGCAGGCTTGCCCGCCGTCGCCACGGCCGCCCGGACCAGGCCTTGCCACTACCTGCCATGCTCGGTCCGTGCCGACCGTCTACCGCAGCAGCAAGCGCCTTCGCGGCCGCAGCCGCCGTACCCGCGTACTGCGCACGCTCGGCATCCTCGCGGCCGTCGCCGTCGTGGCCGCCGCCGCACTGTGGCTCTGGCCGGCCGGACCCCGCCCCCTGTTCCAGCTGCCCGCCGCGTGCGGCGAGAAGTGGCAGCTGGGCACCTATCCCGGCCACGGGGCGGACGACGTCGACATGTTCCCGATGTCCGGGCAGTCCTGGGGGCATCCCGTGCTCGCGTCCTACGGCGGGACGGTCGTCGAGGCCGGGATCAACGGCGAGCTGGGCGGGCGGACGCCGCAGAACCCGCAGGGCCCGCGAGGTAGCGGCGGCGGCTACTGGGTCAAGATCGATCACGGCGGCCGGTGGACGACGGTGTACATGCACCTGCTCGAACCGCCGATGGTCGAGCAGGGCCAGCGCGTCGAGCAGGGCCAGCAGATCGGCAAGGTCGGCAGCACCGGCGACTCGGGAGCGGCGCACCTGCACTACGAGCAGCGCCGCGGCCTGGAGACCGTGGAGAGCTTCTTCGACGGCGCGGCCTCCGGCATCACGCACGACGACAAGGAGTACACCGTCCTGCGTACCAGCAACAACTGCGTCGGCAGGAAGCGGTAGCCGACCGGCCGGGACCGTTGCTCATCGACCGCTTCGCGGGCAGGCATTCACTCCCGGAAGCCGCCGATCCCGAACGGTAGGGTGCGGATCGTGGACGGGTTCGAGGGTTTCATGCGCACCGCGACAGGTCACGCTCCCCACCCGTACCAGGCGCTGCTGGCCGCCGACGGGCTGCCCGAACGGCTCAGCGCACCGACGGGGGCGGGTAAGAGCGTCGCGGGCGTGCTGCCCTGGCTCTACCGGCGGCTGGTCGCCGCGCCGGAGAGCACGCCGCGCAGGCTGGTGTACGTGCTGCCGCAGCACAGCCTGCCCGATCAGCTGCACGATCGGATCGGGCAGTGGCTGGGCAGGCTCGGCTACGCCGACGAGGTCGGCCTGCACCAGATCACCGACGGCCGATGGCGGCGTCATCCCGAGCGCACGGCGATTCTCGTGGGCACCCATGACCTGGTGCTGAGCCGCGCCCTGATGCGCGGATTCGGCGACGCGACCGAGCTGGCCCCCGTCTCGTACGCGCTGCTGCACACCGACACCCAGTGGGTCTTCGACGAGATGGACCTGCTCGGCCCCGCGCTGCCGGTGACCGTCGAGCTCCAGCGGCTGCGCGACGAGGTCGGCACGCCCTCGCCGACCAGTACGATGTGGATGTCGTCGGATGCGTCTCTCGCCTCGGTCCGGCGGATCACCCGGCTGGACGTCGACCCCGCGCACTACCTCGACGGGCTCGTCGACGCGCTGACGGCCGCGCATGTCCCCGGCACCCAGACCATCGCCGTGCTCAACACGGTGGAGCGGGCGCGGGCGCTGTACACGGCGCTGCGCGACACGGGACGGGACGTCCTGCTGATCCACCCGCGGTTCCGGGCCGCGGACCGCCGGCGTCTGCTTTCGGAGCTCGGCGAGACCGGGCACGACCGTATCGTCGTCTCGGCGCAGGCGCTGGAGGCCGGGATCGACGTCTCCAGCCGCACGCTCCTGACGGAGCTCGCCCCCGTGAGCGCGATCGTGCAGCGGGCAGGGCGCTGCAACCGCTACGGCGAGCACCCCGAAGGCGGGGACCTGCTCTGGTGCGAGCCGCCGAGCGGCGGAGATCCTGACGCGGCACGCTGGCTGCTCGCACCCGACAGGCCGCCGGTCCGCCCGGACACCCCGCACCGTCCGGTCCTGCGCCTGCGCGACCTGCTGGAGCTGTTCGACACCGCCGAGCCCGACCCGGACGTCAGCCGCTGGATCTGCGACGCCGCCGACCTCACGATGATGGTCGCCTGGCGCGACGGCGAACCCTCCGACGAGCAACCCGGCCCCGGCCGCGACGAGCTCTGCCAGGTCCCGCTCGCCGACCTGCGGCAGCGCGACCACG
Organism: Catellatospora vulcania; assembly: GCF_009720385.1. GTDB lineage: Bacteria > Actinomycetota > Actinomycetes > Mycobacteriales > Micromonosporaceae > Catellatospora > Catellatospora vulcania. Next base: position 1,448,347 of record NZ_WARX01000001.1, read on the forward strand.
CCTGGGTGCGGGACCGGTGGGACGGCCACTGGCGGCCCGCGGCGGCCGGGGACTTCCAGCCCGGCGCGACCGTGTTGCTGCAGGCCGAACACGGCGGCTACCTGCCGGACGAAGGCTGGGCCCCGGAAAGCCGCACCCCGGTGACGGCCCTGGCCCCGCCTCCCGGCACGCAGACCTTCGCCTGCACCAGGTGGGTCAGCCTCGACCAGCACCTCATGGAGACCGAGGAGGAGGCGCGCCTGCTCCTCGACGCCCTGCCGGGCCTGCCCGCCGAGCAGCGGGAGGCCGTGGCCCGCGCGGCCCGTTACCACGACCTCGGCAAATGCCACGAGGTCTTCCAGGAGATGCTGCGCGCAGGCGGCGGCGACTTCCCGGACGGCCTGCTGGCCAAGTCCGCAGCCCCCTACAACACGGGCCGCTCCCGCCGGCCGCACTTCAGGCACGAGCTGGTCAGCGCGCTGATCCTGCCGGACGGACAGCCGCTGATCAACTACCTGGTCGCGGCACACCACGGCAAGGTGCGGATCACCGTGCGCCCGGCGGGGGAGGAGGCGCCCTTGCTCATGGGCGTGCGCGACGGCGACCGCACCCCGCCGATCGAACTGTCCACCGGCGAGCGCTTCCCCGCCCGCTCCCTGCAGACCGACATCTTCACGACCGGCCCGTGGACCGAACGGGCCAAGACCCTCCGCGACGGCCTCGGTCCCTTCCGGCTCGCCTACCTCGAGACCCTGGTCCGCGTCGCCGACTGGCGGTCCAGCGCCCGCCACGACGGCCCGGTCCCACCGGGTGACGGCGAACCCGGCCAGGGCGTCGGTGACGATTCCCAGCCTCCAGGGCCGGGCGGGCAGGACGAGATCCAGCGCGGTGGACCGGCCTAGGGCGCGTCCCGCCGACGGGGGCCGAACCGCCGGACGGTCGTGCGCCTGCCCGCGTACGGCGTCCAGCCCTGCGCGGTCAACGCGGCCGCGCCGTCGGCGGCGAACGACAGCCACGCCGAACGCAGCCCGCTGCCGTGCTCGGTCACGTCCTGCCAGGTCTGACCGGTCAGCATCGGTGTCTGCGCCCACGCGGCCTCGTCGCCGAACAGCCACGGCAGGTCGCTGCAGTGCCCGGCCCGGTACGGCGACGCCGAAGGCGGGCCGTCGATGCCGTACGCGAAGACCCGGGCCCCGGCCCCGGCCAGCAGCCTGGCGAACCGCCGCGTCGGCCGGGTGAAAGCCGTCCAGGTCACCATGCCGATGACCCCGTTCTCGACGACGCGCCCGACCAACGGCACCCGCCGGGAGATCGGGCCGCCGGCCAGGAAGTACGCCATCTCGCGCCGGGTGGTGCCGAGCACCACCTCGAGGTCCTGGGCGCCCGCCCGGCACGCGGCCAGCCAGCCGGCCGCGTCGGGCAGCGGATCCGCGCCGGCCACCGGCCCGTACGCCGGGGTGAACCCGCGTCCGGACACGTCCCGTTCGGCCGCCTGCTGCGCCGCGAGCACCTGCTCCAGCGAAGCCGCCAGCGGATCGCCACCGAGCCGGGCGAGGAAGCGTTCGCCCAACCGCCCGGTGTCGGCGGCACCGCCCAGCCCCAGTCCGAGCGGCGGGCTCTGCAGCACGACCCGGCGGAACAGCGGCCGTGCCCGCGCCACGCCGAGCAGGCAGGCGATCGAGTGGGCGCCGGACGACTGCCCGACCAGCGTCACGTTGCCGGGGTCGCCGCCGAGGTCGGCGGCGTTGTCGCGGACCCAGCGCAGGGCCTCGATCTGATCCAGCAGGCCCAGATTGCCGGGGGAGACGCCGGGCGCGGCCAGGTAGCCCAGCGCCCCGAGCCGGGAGTTGACGCTGACCACGACGACGTCGCCCTCGCGGGCGAGCCGGTCGGTCCGGTAGCGGTCCCAGGACCCGGCGCCGGAACGGTACGAGCCGCCGTGCAGCCAGACGATGACCGGCCGCTGCGCCCCGTCGGCCGCCGGGGTGACGATCGTCAGGTTCAGGCAGTCCTCGGACTGCACGCCGATCTCGGGCCGCCCGCCCGCCGAACCGGGCCGGGCCTGCGGCTGCGGGCTGACCCCGCCGTGCTCGACCGCGTCACGCACGCCCGGCCAGGCCGGTTCGGGCACCGCCGGGCAGAACCGCGCCGCGGTGGCGTACCGCACGCCGCGCAACACCGTCAGCCCGTCCTCTCGCCGCCCGCGCAGCGTGCCGCCGCGGACGGTGACCAGCACCTCCGGCGCGGCCGGGTCGGCTGCGGTCGTTTCACCACCGGGAGCGGGGGACTGGGGTGGCACGGGCGATCTGGCCTTTCGTTCGGCGGTCTGCGTCGACGGCCGGACGGGGCGAGTCCGCGCATGACGCGACGACCTCACGATATTCCGGAGACACCGGTGGATGCACCTCGGCGGGGTGCCCGTCGGGTCAGCCCGCGGTGATCGCCTCGCCGTCACGCTGCTGCCCGGGCAGCAGCTGCGCGCCGGGCAGCGCCGCCGCGCCCAGCGCGTTCTCCAGCTGCTCCCAGCGGGTGACCAGATCCGAGATCATCAGCATCATGACGTCGGGGAACGCGTACAGGAACGTCTTGTACCGGTAGTGGTCGAGGTAGTAGAGCTCCACGTCGCCGACCGCGGTGACGGTGGCGGTGCGGGCGCTGAAGAACAGGTCGTGCGCGCCCAGCAGAGCGCCACGGGTCATCGTCGCGCGCTCGTAGACACCGCCGAAGTCGACCTCGACCTGCCCGGCGGCGATCAGGTAGATGCCGTGGGCGGAGTCGTCCTCGCGGCACACGGCCTCGCCCGGGGCGAAGGACAGTTCGTCGAACATCGAGGCCAGGGTCTCCAGCTCGGCCTCCACCAGCGGTGCGAACAGGCGCACCCCGTACGGGTCGACGCCCTCGCGCAGGCACGCCACCCGCTCGCGCAGGTCGCGGTCGTCGATGTGGCTCATCCGCATCCGCGCGAAACGCTTCATGCGGTCGATGTCGCGGCGCTGGCGGCGCGGGGTCTCGGCGCTCGGCGCGGTGTAGAGGGAGGTGTCGCCGCTGATCCGGGCGGCCTCGCGCAGCCCCGACTCGTAGGCGCTGTGCACGCAGCCCCAGTGGTGGCCGTTGGTGGCCTCGCCCGCGAAGAACATGCGCCCGCCGACCGGTTCGGCGAGCACGCCGATGTCCTTGCCCGAGGCGTCGACGCCGATGCAGGTGTAGGAGCCGCGGGCGTACGGGTTGGCGGTCCAGCCGGTGCGGGAGATGTGCTCGGGGGCGGGCACGTCGGGGCCGAACAGGTCCTGCACGACGGTGGCGCTGTAGTCGGCGACCTGCTCGTCGGACCAGGTCTCCAGCTCGCGGCCGAGCGAGCCGCCCAGCAGCATCACCAGGATCGGCCTGCCGTGCGACTTCCACATGCTGATCACGACCGTCGGGTAGCGGTCGGTGTCGCGGCACAGGTAGCCGAAGGCGTACTGCTCCAGCGGCCAGAACGGCTCCGGGAAATGCAGGGCGATCTTGTTAAGGGTGCCGAAGCCGAGTCGCTCGATCGCCGACTGCTTGTGTTCGGGCAGCGGCGGGTCGAAGGCCACGGCCCCGGACTTGAGGACCCCGAGCGGCAGGGTGACCAGCACCCGGTCGGCTTCGTAGGCGCCCTGGTCGGTGACCACCCGCACGGGTCCGTCGCCGGTCTCGATCCGCGTCACGACGTGGTTCAGCCGGATGTCCAGGCCGTCGGCGAGGGCGTCCACGACCGACTGGTAGCCGCGGTGCAGGACGCTGTCGCCGTGCCCGTACACCAGGTAGCCGTCCTCCCAGAATTTCAGCGACAGCCGCCCGGCGTCCTCGGCGACGTCCTCGCGCAGCACCACGTTCAAGTGGTAGCGCACGGCGTGCTCGTCCTCGGGGGCGAAGGCGCGGGCGGCGAGGATCTGCCCGACGGCATCGGCGACCGACACGTCCGGGTGTCCGTGCCTGCGGGCCTGCTCGGCGCGCTGTTCGAGTTCGTGCAGCACGCTGTCGGCGAGTTCCAGGGTGCGGTTCTTCGCGGCCTGGCTGGTGAGCCGCCGATCTGCGCCGAACAGGTCGAGGTTGTCGAAGCCGCCGGTGTAGGAGCTGTCGCCGCCCACGTAGCTGTAGGGGATCTCCAGCCGTTCGACCAGCTCGGTGATCGGGTTGCCGTCGGTGCCGTGGATCCAGTGCGCGCCCAGGTCGACGCCGTCGGCGTCGGTCCAGATGCGGCCGCCGACGCGGTCGCGGGCTTCCAGGACCGTGACGGGATGGCCGAGCCCGCGCAGCGCCTGCGCCGCCGCCAGTCCGGCGATCCCGGCCCCGATCACCAGCACGCGGGTCGGGCCGGTGCCGGGCCCTGGCGGACCGATCGGGAGGTGTTGCCCGTTTTGCTCAGACATACGGAGATTGTCGGGTAGGTGGGCCCGCCGCGATAGAGGCAGAAAAGGGGCAGAACAACCACACCTGCCGCTGCCCGTCCCGTACCGGGGTGCCCGAGGCGCGGCGTAGCATCACCGGCCATGAATCCGTCCCGTGTGCAGCGAGAGCGTCCCAGGTGGTACTTCGAGGCGCCGCTGCTCGTCGCGGGATATCTCCTGTTCGGGCTGGCGCGAGCCGCGGTGGATCGCGGCGAACCGGCGGCGACGGGCAACGCCCGGCTGGTCCAACGCCTGGAACAGGCCCTGCACATCGCGGTCGAGTACCCGCTCAACCACACGATGCAGGCCCATCCTGCCGTGATCCACCTCACGGGCTACTTCTACCGGCTCTGCCTCATCGCGGTGCCGATCATCCTGATCTGGCTGTACGTCGCCCGGCCGGGGCGCTACCGGCAGCTGCGCACCGTCCTCGTGGTGACGACGCTGCTCGACCTGCCCCTCGTGTGGCTCTACCCCGAGGCGCCACCACGGTTCGCCCTGAACGGCATCGTCGACTACATGGCGAACCACGACATCCTCTACAGCGCCGCCTCCCGCGTCCCCCGCCCGGGCGTGAACCTGCTCGCGGCGATGCCGAGCATGCACATCGCCTGGACGACCTGGTGCGCGTACGCCGTGTGGTCGGCGCTGCGCCGGAACAGGCCCCGCGCCGCGGTGCTGTGCTGGCTGTTTCCCCTGGCGACCGCGTTCGTCGTGCTCGCGACCGGTCACCACTACGTCCTGGACATCGTGGCCGGAACGGCCGTCGTCGCCATCGCGATCCAGCTCACCAGGTGGACGGCTCGCCGCAGGCCGACGACGGAGCAGCGGCAGCCGCGCTCAGCTGACCTCGAACACGAACCGGTGACTTGATCGCCCGGCCGGAGCCACGGTGGTGCAGCTCAGCCGGTATACCCGGTCGGGCCGCGCCTGGTGATCGGAGGCGACCACTTGCTCGACCGACGCCTGCGGGCAGCTGTGCGAGAGGGTGACCAGGCCGCCCCAGCCCACCGACCCGGTGGTCAGCGTCGGCTCCCGGCGGCTGACGAAGACCTCTTCGACGGTCAGCTCCCGCTCGGCGTCGATCTCGTCGGTCAGTTCGAGCCGCCCGTCCGGCCGCCAGCGGAAGCGCCGGACCAGCGACCTCAGCCCGGCGACCTGGTACGCCGAGGTCAGGTCGAGATCGAAGTGGACCGTGTCGCCGTCGTCGCGGTAGTCCAGGACCTTCGCCGCCCGGTCCGCACCCGGCAGCTGGACCTGGCCGTCGATCACGGGTACGGAGTGGCCGCGCGCCGACGGGTGCAGGTACTCGTAGCGGCCGGGTCCGAAGTAGCCAGCGGTGTACTCGCCCGCGCCGAGGTCGTCCAGCACGCTCTCACCACGGGTGTGCAGTACGAAGTGGCCGAGGTCGTTGTGGTTGTGCGGCTCGTCGTTGTGGCCGCCCTTGGCGGCGAACGCGAACCGGCCCCGGTGGACCACCCAGGCCAGATCCGGCAGGTGGCTCGTCGTCTCGGCGAGCGCGGCCGGCGCGGCGGGCCGGAACCAGGCCAGGGTGCGCGACAGGTGCCCCCACCGGTAGCAGTGGTCGTCGTGCAACGACGGCACGACCTGCGCGGGCGGGGTCCCGAACCGCTCGGCCAGGCGGGTGAGCAGCCCCGCGGGCAGCCACGGCCGCTCCGAGGCGTCCGAGAACGGGGCGTACGCGCCCCCGCCCAGCGCCACCCGGTGCGGGAACGCCGCGATCTGGGCTACCTTCGGGCGGTCGAGCAGGTCCTCGCCGGTGTGCTCGCGCAGCGCCTCGGCGAAGTAGACGAAGTAGCCGAAGCCGTAGACCCAGTAGTCCACGCCCTCCGCGCAGCCGCCGTCGTCGCCGAACCCGGACAGGTAGCGGTCCATGGCCCGGCGGCTGCGGTCCAGCATCGCGGCCAGCCGGGAGGCGTCGGCGGGGGAGTCGCGCAGCAGCGCCAGGGCCGCCATGCCGGCCGCGCCCGCGCACACCGCCTCCCAGTTGTTGGCGTAGCCCTCCCAGTTCAGCGGCCGGGCGTCGGTGTACGGCACGAACACGCGGCGGTCCACCTCGGCGCGGACCCGGTCGGCGACGCGCCGGTCGAGCCGGTCGCCCAGCCCGGCGACGGTCTCGGCGAGGGTGTGCGCGGTCTCGGCGGCGAACAGGTCCAGGCACTGCTCAGGCCCGCGGTCCTGGTCGGCGCTGTGGCGCACGTGCGCGGGCAGCGCCCAGGTGTGCTCGTCGCAGACCGACCACAGCGTGTCCGACAGCGGCCCGAGGTCGGTGTCCGGGTCGAGCAGCGCTTGGGCGGCGCGGGCGGCGAGCCGGGCGCGGCGGCCGAAGTAGCGCCGCTCGTACCGGATGCGGTTGCCGGTGTCGAAGTAGTCCCGGTACGCGGTGTAGGTGAGCTCCGGCATGGCGTCGTCGGCGGCTGCGGCACGGATGTCGCGCAGCAGCGAGGCCAGCTCGCCCGCCGGGCGGGGGAACGCGACGTCGGGCATCGTCAGCCGCGCGTGCCGCTGGAGTCGCGCACGATCAGCTGTGGGCTGATCAGCACCCGGTGCACGGGCCGGCCCGGATCCAGCAGGCGCTTGGACAGCAGCTGCATCGCGCTCTCGCCGATGGTGTACTTCGCCGGACGGATCGCGCTCAGCGCGGGGTCGGCCAGCCCCGCGACCTCGTCGTCGAACGCGACCACGGCCAGGTCGCCGGGGACGTGGACGCCGCGCTCCTCGCACCGGGCGACCAGCGAGATCGCCTCCCGGTCGGAGTGGGCCAGCAGCGCCGTGGTGCCGGCGGCGAGCCAGGCGTCGATGCCGCGGTCGATCTCGGCGTCCCAGCGGGGGTCGCGGTGATCGGGGCTGATCAGCTCGGGGGCGTCGAGTTCGAGTCCGATCGCGGCGGTGGTCTGCTGCCAGCCGCGCCGCACCGCGGGCGTGTGCGGGCTGCTGGCCGAGGCCAGGAACCCGACCCGGCGGTGACCGCGCGCGGCGAGGTGCCGCACGGCCAGGCTCGCCCCGAAAGCGTGGTCGGTGGACACGGACTCGACGTGTTCCTGGTAGAGGCCGACGGTGGCGGTGCGCTCGATGAACACCACCGGGATGTCCAGCGCGGCCAGCCAGTCGATGAGCTGCGCGGCCTCGTCGCCGAGGGTGGGCGGTGCGATGAGCAGGCCCTGGATGCCGGCGGTCTCCAGCAGCCACGCGGTCTGGCGGCGCACGTCGGCGACGTCGTCGTAGGACGATCCGCGCAGCACGATGCGGACCCCGGCGTCGGGCGCGGCGTCGCGGGCGCCGCGGACGATCTCCGGCCAGTAGTAGTCCAGTGACGGCACGACCATGCCCACAGCGGGCAATGACGCCTCGTCGGTGCCGGCGGACCGGCCCGGCTCCTCGACGGCGACGCTGAAGTGCGGCTGCCCTTCGCCGTTACGGGGCAGCCGGATGCCGCCGTGCACTCTTTCGATCGCGCCTTCGTCGGCGAGCTGGGCGATGTCGCGGCGCACGGTGACGGTGGTGACGCCGAGCGCGCGGGCGATCTCGCTGACCCGCAGCGTGCCGTGGGCGTGCAGGTCGGCCAGGAGCCGCTCGCGGCGCTGGTCCGGCAGCAGCGGGGGCTCGGACAGGGTCACGGATGTGCCTCCACGGTGGTGTCGCGCGCGTCGGGCTCGATTGTGCACGGACGCGGGCCGTGGCACGGCACGCGGCATGCCGCCGTCCGGACGGACTTGACCGGCCCGGACGGGCATCGATGGCGGGATGGTCGCACCGTCGTCCCCTTCTCGCGCTTCAAACGAAGATATTCGTTCACAAAGAAAAGCGCAGGTCTACGCGTTCCATGTTACGACTTCGTAACGGGCACTTGTCGTGCAGTTTCCAGGCTGGTCTACTCATCGCACTGTTCGAACGAACATAAACAAACATATCAGCAAGGCTCTTGGGAACCTGGGGAGAGGCCACCGCATGTACCGTCCGCAGGCACTGCTCGTGATGGGGCCCGAACCGTTCCGGCTCCAATTCGGGCCACAGGAGCTGCAACGGCTGCGGGCGCTCGCCGACCTCGGCGACCCGATCTGGACGGACGACCTCGACGACCCGCACACCCGGGCCCGGCTCGCCGACACCGAGGTGCTGCTCACCTCCTGGGGCGCCCCGACGTTGACCCCGGACCGGCTGGCCGCCGCACCCCGGCTGCGCGCCGTGCTGCACTGCGCCGGCAGCGTGCGCAACCTCGTCTCCGACGAGATCTGGCGGCGCGGCATCCTCGTCACCAGCGCCGCCGAGGCCAACGCGACCCCGGTCGCCGAGTACACCCTCGCCGCGATCGTGTTCGCCGGTAAGAAGGCCCACGTGCTGGCCGCCGAGTCACGGCTGCGCCCGGCCGACTGGGACGCCGTGCACCACCGCGAGGACCTGTCCAACTACGGGCGCACCATCGGCATCGTCGGGTTCTCCCGCATCGGACGCCGCGTCGTCGAGCGCCTGCAGACCCTCGACACCGCGCAGGTGCTCGTCACCGACCCCTACGCCGACCCGGCCGCCGTCGCCGCCGCCGGCGGCCGCCTCGTCGAACTCGACGAGCTGCTGGCCAACGCCGACATCGTCTCCCTGCACCTGCCCGAACTGCCGCAGACCCGGCACACCCTCGGAGCCCGGGAGCTGGCGCTGATGCCCGACGGCGCGACCGTCATCAACACCGCCCGCGGCGCGGTGATCGACACCGCGGCGCTGGAGCGCGAGTGCGCCACCGGCCGGCTCAACGCCATCCTCGACGTCACCGACCCTGAGCCGCTGCCCGCCGGATCGCTGCTGGCCCAGCTGCCCAACGTCATGATCACGCCGCACATCGCGGGGTCTCTCGGCTCGGAGACCCGCCGCCTGAGCGCGCAGGCCCTCGACGAACTCGACCGCCTCGTGCACGGCCAACCCCCGCTCGATGCCGTCACCAGCGAGGCCATGGAGGTGATCGCATGAGCGAGCACAGCAGCCGGAACGGTCTCGCCGGGGGCACGAGCATCTCTCCTCATACCGGCTGGACCCGCGCCGAATGGGCGGCGCTGGGCGACCACCTGCTCGACTCGGCCTGGCGGCACGCCTCGCCCACGGGCGCGCTGATCACGCCGCCCGGCGTGCCCGGCGGGTACGGCGCCGCCGTCGACGGCCTCGAAGGCTTCGCCCGCACGTTCCTGCTCGCCGGGTTCCGCGTCGTGGGCGAGCACGGCAACGACCCGGCCAACCTGCTCGAACGCTACGCGGGTGGCATCGCCGCGGGCACCGACCCGGCCTGCTCCGAGCGCTGGGTCACGCCCCGCGAGCACGGCCAGGCCAAGGTCGAGGCCGCGTCGATCGCGCTGATCCTGGACATGACCCGACCGTGGCTGTGGGACAACCTCGACCCGGCCGTGCAGGAACGGGTCGTCGACTACCTGGCCCAGGTCGTCGGCGACCACACCTACCCGCAGACGAACTGGGTCTGGTTCCGCATCGTCGTCGAGCAGTTCCTCGCCTCCGTCGGCGGCCCGTGGTCACCCGACGACATGGCCGCCGACCTGGCCATGCACGAGTCGTTCGCCCGCGACGGCGGCTGGTACTGCGACGGGGCCGAGCGCAGCTACGACCACTACGCGGGCTGGGCGCTGCACCTGTACCCGATCCTGTGGAGCCGGATGACCGGCGCGCAGGCGCAGGCCGCGCCGCTGCTGCCCGAATACACCCGGCGCCTGGACCGCTACCTGCTCGACGCGGTGCGGCTGGTCGGCGCGGACGGCTCGCCGCTGATCCAGGGCCGCAGCCTGACCTACCGCTTCGCGGCCGCCGCCCCGTTCTGGGCCGGCGCGCTGGCGGGCAGCGACGCGCTCGCTCCAGGGCTGCTGCGCCGGGCCGCGTCCGGGATCGTCAAGCACTTCACCGACCGCGGCGCACCCGACGCCGACGGGCTGCTCAACCTGGGCTGGCATCACCCGTGGCGGCGCATCGCCCAGCGCTATTCCGGCACGGGCTCGCCGTACTGGGCGTCCAAGGGCCTGCTCGGGTTGGCCCTGCCCGCCGAGCATCCGGTGTGGACCGCCGTCGAGCAGCCGCTGCCCGTCGAGCAGGCCGACCAGCTCGCCGTGCTGACCGCGCCCGGCTGGGCGCTGTCGGCGACCGCGGCCGACGGGGTGGTGCGGGTCTACAACCACGGCACCGACCACGCCCGGCCCGGTGACCGCAGCACCGACTCACCGCTGTACGCGCGGCTGGCCTACTCGACCGCGACCGCCCCGGCGATGGACGACGACGGCTGGGACTCCCCGCTCGACCAGTCCGTGGTGCTGCTCGACGCGCACGGCGAAGCCACTCACCGCAGCGGCTTCACCACCCTGGACGTACGGGCCCTCGACGGGGACGCCGCCGTGCTGGCCTCGCGTGCCCGCTGCCGCTGGGTCAAACCGGACCGCAACGCCCCCGACCACGGCTCCGGCCTGCCGGGCGACGCCGTCGACGCGGCCACCGTCACCACCGTGTCGGTGGTGCGCGGCGCATGGGAGGTCCGGCTGATCCACGTCGACCCCGCCGGTGCGCCCGGCTGGGACCAGGTCACGGCGCTTCGTGTCGGCGGCTGGCCGGTCCCGGTCGCAGCCGCCGCCGACCTGTCGAGCCCGGTCGCCGGCGCCGCCGCCCGGGAGACGGATCCGGCCGCGCCGGGCGATGTCGACTTCCGGGCGCCGGGTCTGCCCGCGCCGCAGGTCGAGGCACCCGGCCAGCCTGTCGCCGAAGCCGTCGGCACCACGCTCACCTCGACCGCGGTCGGGCTGCACGGCCTCGACGTCGCCGGAGTGCACACCGTGCACGACGCGACCCCGCTGGCCGAGTGGACCGCCATCCCATGGCTGCAGACCAGGCCGGGTGACACCGGCTGGCAGGTGGCCGCGTTCGCGCTCAACGGCGGCGCGCGTGCGCCGCTGGCCCAGATCTCGGGACCCGAGGACGCGCCGGTCGTCCGGGTCACGTGGCCCGACCAGGCCACCACGACGGCGGCGCTGCCCGCGCCGCCGACCGGCCCGCACCACCACGCACAGAACAGATCCTCCGCCGCGTAAGCGGCCGTCCTTTAGGAAGGAACGTTCGTGAAGAGAAGGAAGATGCTGGCGGTCGGCCTGGCGATGGCAGTCGCCCTGCCGCTGGCCGCGTGCGGCTCCGGTGACGACGACGCCGAGAGCGGCCCCGTCGAGCTCACCGTGGCCGTGTGGAACCTCGCCTCCACGCCCGAGTTCCAGACCCTGTTCGACGCCTTCCACCAGGCGAACCCGGACATCACCATCAAGCCGGTCGACATCCTCGCCGCCGACTACCCGACCAAGGTCACCACGATGCTCGCCGGCGGTGACACCACCGACGTCATCACCATGAAGACGCTGGCCGACTACGTGCGCTTCTCCGGCCGTGGCCAGCTCAAGGACGTCACCTCGCTGGCGACGTCGGCCGAGGGCCAGAAACTCGCCGGGCTCGACCAGTACAAGCAGGACGGCGACAAGTACTACGCGCTGCCCTACCGGCAGGACTTCTGGGTCCTGTACTACAACAAGAAGATGTTCGACGCCGCCGGGCAGCCCTACCCGACGAACCTGACCTGGGACCAGTACGTCGAGGTGGCCAAGAAGCTGACCACGGGCACCGGCGACAAGAAGGTCTACGGCGCCTACCAGCACACCTGGCGCTCGGTCGTGCAGGCCATCTCGGCCGCGCAGACCGGCGGCGACCAGCTCGCCGGCGACTACAAGTTCTTCGCCGACCAGTACAAGACCGCGCTGGCGCTGCAGGAGGCCGGGGCCACCCTCGACTTCGGCACCGCGGTCACCCAGAAGACCGGCTACGCCTCGATGTTCGAATCCGGCAAGACCGCGATGCTGCCGATGGGCACCTGGTACATCGCGAAGATCCTGTCGGAGAAGAAGAAGGGCACCACCGACGCGGACTGGGCCATCGCCCCGATGCCGCAGCGCCCCGGCGCGACCGGCGTCACCACGTTCGGCGCGCCGACCGCCTTCGCGGTGAACAAGAAGGCCAAGCACGCCGACGCGGCGCAGAAGTTCGTCGAGTTCGCCAGCTCGCTGGCGGGCGCCAAGGCCATCACCGGCATCGGCGTGGTCCCGGCCTACCAGAGCGACGAGATCAGCAAGCAGTACTTCGCGCTGCCAGGCATGCCCACCGACGAGCTGTCGAAGAAGGCGTTCACCCCGGACAAGGTGAACCCCGAGATGCCGGTCAGCGACAAGACCGCGAAGATCGACACGATCCTCAACGAGGAACACCAGCTCATCATGACCAAGCAGAAGTCGCTCGACGACGCGATCAAGGAGATGGAGTCCCGCGTCAAGACCGAGGTCAACTGACCCACGCGCAGGTACGCGGGGACGGCCGCCCGGCCGTCCCCGCGGCACCCGGGAGGACGAGATGGCAGACCTGCTCACCGCGACGCCGGCGACCGCGAGCGCAGCCCCTTCGCCGCGGGCGCGCGACCGACGGCGCGCCCGGCGCAACACGCTCATCGGCTGGAGCTTCATCCTGCCGAACTTCCTCGGCTTCGCCGTGCTCACCCTCGTGCCGGTGATCGCCGCGTTCGCCCTGTCGTTCATGGAGTGGGACTCCTACAACCCGCCCGAGTGGGTCGGCCTGGACAACTTCCAGCGGCTACTCAACGACGAATCCACCAAAATCGCGCTGCGCAACACGGCCTTCTACGCCCTCGGCCACGTGCCGCTGACCATGCTCGCCGCGCTCGGCCTGGCCCTGCTGCTCAACCGCAAGATCGCCGGCGTCGGCTTCTTCCGCGCCGCGGCGTTCTTCCCGTACATCACCTCGATGGTCGCCGTCGCCGTGGTGTGGAACATGCTGTTCAACCCGCAGTTCGGGCCGGTCAACCAGTTCCTGCAGTTCCTCGGCGTCGACAGCCCGCCCGGGTGGACCACGAGCACCACCTGGGCCATGCCCGCGATCATCCTGACCAGCGTGTGGCGCGACATGGGCTACTACATGGTGCTGTTCCTGGCCGGGCTGCAGGCCATCCCGGTCGAGCAGTACGAGGCCGCCAAGGTCGACGGCGCGAGCACGTGGCAGCGATTCCGCGCGGTCACCCTGCCCGGCCTGCGGCCGGTCACCTTCCTCGTGCTCATCCTGCTGACAGTGCAGAGCTTCAAGGTCTTCGACCTCGTCGTCGTCATGACCGACGGCGGCCCCGGCCGCGCCACGCTGGTGCTGTCCCAGCAGATCTACCGCCGCGGCATCATCGAGGGCGAGTTCGGCTACGCCTCGGCGATCTCGCTGGTGCTGTTCCTGCTCGTGCTGGTGTTCACCCTCGTCCAGTTCTGGTTCAACAGCCGAAGGGAGCGCCGATGAGCACCGTCGACACGGCCGCGGCCCCGCGGGCCCGCGGCCCGCTCGCCATCGTCCGCCGGGTCGCCCTGTACGTGGCGCTGACCCTGGCCGCGCTGCTGATCCTGGTGCCGTTCCTGTGGATGGTCAGCGCGTCGCTCAAACGTAACAACGACGTGTTCACCATCCCGATCCAGTGGATCCCCAAGGACTTCCAGTGGCACAACTTCGCCGACATCTGGACCCGGGTGCCGCTGGCGACCTACCTCGGCAACACCGTGTTCCTGAGCCTGGTCATCACGTTCCTGCAGGTGCTGACCGGCAGCTTCGCCGCGTACGGGTTCGCCAAGGTCCGCTTCCGGGGCCGTGACACGCTGTTCCTGATGTACATCGCGACCATCGCCGTGCCCTGGCAGGCGTACATGATCCCGCAGTACATCATGATGCAGAAGGCCGAGCTGACCGACACGTTCTGGTCGCTGATCCTGCTGCAGGCCTTCGGCGCGTTCGGCGTCTTCCTGATGCGCCAGTACTACCTGACCATCCCCGACGAGCTGTGCGAAGCGGCCCGCGTCGACGGGCTGTCCGAGTACGGCATCTGGGCGCGGATCATCTTGCCGCTGTCGAAACCGGCCCTGGCGAGTCTGGCCCTGCTCACCTTCGTCAACACCTGGAACGACTACATGGGGCCGTTCATCTACCTGACCAGCAACGACCTGTGGACGATCCAGCTCGGCCTGCGCTCGTTCGTCGGCCAGTTCGACGCCGACTACGCGATGATCATGACCGGGTCGGTGCTGTCCGTGCTGCCCATCACGATCATCTTCCTGCTCGGCCAGCGCCACTTCATCCAGGGCATCGCCTCCTCCGGCATGAAGGGGTGAGCTGACATGCGACTGCTCGCCCGGCTGCCCTACGACACCGTCTTCGGCACCGTGTACGCCGGCCTGAAGATCAACCTGTGCCTGGTCGCGGCCTGCCTGCCACTGCTCGCCGCACTCACCGTCGGCGGCAGCCCGCTACAGGCCTGGCCGTTCTACACCGCACTGTCGGCGCTCTGCGGACCCGCGGTCGCCGCCGCGTTCGCCGCGTTCCGCCAACTGTCCGACGGCGAGCACGGCGTCAGCCGGGCCTTCTGGGCCGCGTACCGGACGTCGTTCGGCCGGGCGCTGGCGGTCGCGGGTGCCGCATCCGCTGCCGTGATCGTGCTCGCGGCCGACTTCCAGCTCGCCCTCGGCGGCCCGTTCGGCGCGGTCACCCCGATGCTCGCGCTGCTCATCGCCCTGGTCGTCGTCACGGCGACCGCACTGCTGGCCGTCGACGCCCGCCTGTCGCGGCGGGCTCTGCTCGGCTGTGCCTACCTGTCGATCCGGCACTGGTACCTGAGCCTGGCCAACCTCGCGATCCTGGGCGTGCTCGCCGCCGCGATCGTAGCCAAACCGGCGATCGGGCTGTTCCTGCTGCCCGCCCCCGCTCTCTACGCGGTCTGGGCCAACACCCGCCACCTCACCGCCACGCGCTAAGGGCCCGTCGAAGCGATGCCAGCGACGCGGGCGACGGCTGAGGTGTGGCCGAACATCAGCCCGTTTCGGCGTTTCGGGCTGACGAAGGTGGGGCCTTCATGTATCGCTTTGGTTGTCTACGCCAAGCCCTCCCGAAGGCCCCACAGTGTCCTTCTACCCGGTCTGCGGCCAAGCCGACGCCGGCTACCAGGGTCACCTCGTCGACTGGGCCGCCATGTGCCTGCGTATGACGGTCGACATCGTCCGCAATCTCGCCGACTAGGTCGGCTTCCACGTCCTGTATCGCATGTGGGTCGTCAAGCGGCAGGAACGATGACGTGACTCAGGGGTGGCACCCCGTGGTTATGGTCTGCGGGTGATCGATGTCAAGGAGGCGCTGCGCGTCCGCGCCGCCCACGTCGCCGAGTTGGGTTGGCGGAACGTGCTTGGTGCGCTCTGGGTCGGGTTCGTCGTGCTCTGCGCCTCCTTCCCGCTGCGCTCCGGGATCGACGCGATGCGTGCGAGTGTGTCCGGTGTCGACGGCACCCTGCTGGTCACCAGTTGCGAACGCCACGACGGCCGCAAAGGCGGTGACTGGATCTGCGCGGGCCGCTTCCGCTCGGCGGACGGCACGCTTGTCATCGACAAGGTGGAACTGGTGCCGGCATTCGAGCAGGACCAGACTGCCGCGGCCCCGGCCGATCGAGAGTTCCCGTCGCAGGTCACCGGACCGGACGCGGCATACGCGTACCCGATCGACTCCGACTGGCCGCTCTCGCTGGCGGCAGGCCTGTTCATGCTCGGCCTCGCGTGCTGGGCGTTCTGGCAGTGGGTGACGCCGCCACCCGATCCGCCGGCGACGACCGCGAAGCAGCGGCGCCTGCGACACCGCGCCGCGTCCCGCCGGCGACGCGAGGCGCAGGCCCGAGCTTCTGGCGCACCGCCGGCCTGACGCCCGGTGATGTCACCGCCAAGCCCGCCGCCCCTCGCGGGAGACCCGGTTCACCAGAGGGCTGTCGACGCAGGCAGCCGGGTCGGTTCAGAGCTGCGGGTTGGACCGGAGGTAGGCGAGCACGGCCAGCACCCGCCGGTTCGTGTCGTCGGTCGGGGGGAGCCCGAGCTTGGCGAGGATGTTGCCGACGTGCTTGCCGACGGCCGCCTCGGTGACCGTGAGCCGCCGCGCTATCGCGGCGTTCGAGTGGCCTTCGGCGACCAGCGCCAGCACCTCCCGCTCACGCGGTGACAGCTCGGCGACCGGGTCGCGGCGATGGGCCAGCAGCCGCCGCACCACGTCCGGGTCGATCACGGTGCCGCCGCCGAGCACCGAGCGCAGCGCCCCGACGAAGTCCGCGATGTCGACGATCCGGTCCTTGAGCAGGTAGCCGACCCGCCGCCCGTCACCGCTGTCGAGCAGCCGCGCCGCGTACTCGGCCTGCACGTACTGGCTGAGCACGACGACCGCCCGGCCCGGATCCGCGGCCCGCAGCGCCAGCGCGGCCCGCAGCCCCTCGTCGGTGAACCCGGGCGGCATCCGGATGTCGGTGATCACGAGATCCGGGTCCTCGGCCGCGACGGCGTCGAGCAGCGCGCCGGCGTCACCGACCGCCGCCACCACCGCGAACCCGAAGCGCTCCAGCACCCCGGCCAGGCCTTCGCGCAGCAGCACGCCGTCCTCGGCCAGCACGACCCTGGTCACGGCAGACACGGCAGCTCCACGCGTACGAGCGTAGGGCCCCCGGCCGGGCTGGACAGCAGCAGCCGCCCGCCCACCGCCGCGACCCGGTCGGCCAGACCGGTCAGGCCCGTGCCGCGAGCCGGATCGGCCCCGCCCGCACCGTCGTCGTGGACCTCGACGACCAGCGTGTCGCCGTGGTGGGCGAGCCGCACCGCGGCCGTCGCGGCCCCGGCGTGTTTGGCGACGTTGCCCAGCGCCTCGGAGGCGGCGAAGTACGCGGTGTTCTCCAGCCGCGACGGGTAGCGGTCGGCCACGCCGGGCTCGACGGTCACCGCGACGTCGAGCGGGCTGCGGTCGGCCAGGTCGCGCAGTGCGGCGGGCAGGCCGAGGTCGGCCAGTGTCTGCGGGCTGATGCCGTGCACGAGATCGCGCAGCAGCACCATCAGGTCCTTGGCCTCGGCGTGCGCCCGGTCCAGGGCCGCCGCGGCGGGCGTGTCGTCGGGCAGGTCCAGCCGGGCGACGCCGAGCTGCAGGGTGAGGCTGGTCAGCCGGTGCTGCGCGCCGTCGTGCAGGTCGCGTTCGATGCGGCGGCGCTCGGCGTCGAACGCGTCGACGAGCCTGGTCCGCGAGCGGGCCACCTCCCGCAGCTCGGCCTGCCCGCCGCCGCCGAGCAGCGCCCGTGCGGTCGCGGCGTGGGCGGCGGCGAGCAGGCCGGTCAGGTACGCCAGCACGGGCAGCAGGGCCAGGCCCAGGAGCACGAACGGGATCGCCTCCGCCAAGGACGTCACCTGCCACGGACCCAGGCTGATCGCGGACATCGCGCCGTCGACACTTCTGGGTATCAGCAGTGGACTGATCACCAGCGTGCCGACGACCAACGCGGCGAAGGCCAGCGCGCCGTACGCGAGCGGCGCGACCGTGGCCAGCAGCATCAGGTACAGCAGCTCGCGCCAGGCGGCGGGCTCGGCGTAGCGGGCGCTGAACCAGGAGGCCGCGCTGCTCACCCGGGCCGCCGGTTCGACGGGGCGCGGGTCGGCGATGGCCAGACGGCGGCGTTCCAGCGCGGCGAACGGGGCCGCCAGCAGCGGGCCGACCGCGGCCAGCCCGATCGTGGCGAGCCCCGCGACCGCCAGCAGGAACGGGACGCCTGGGTAGCCCTTGGTGGCCTGCACGATTAGAGCTGCGCCCGGCACCGTGACCGGCGACAGGAGCAGCGCGGCGACGCCGACGACGGGCAGTGCGGTCAGGACGTAGAACAGGGCTCGCCAGGGCCACTCTGAGATCAGGTAGCGGCGTGAGGCGAGGGCGGCGAGGAGGTGATGTGGCTGCTCAGAGGGCATGTGAACACGCTAGCCAGCGGCGGCGGCCCGGCCCAGCCGTCCAGGGGGCGGATCGGAGGTAGTGCCAGGCATACCTGTCACAGCAGGCCGCGGGCCATCGCCTTGGTCACCGCGGCGGTGCGGTCGGACACGTCGAGCTTGGCGAACGTGCGCAGCAGGTGCGTCTTCACCGTGGCCTCGCTGATGTGCAGCTGCCGGCCGATGTCGGCGTTGGTGCTGCCCTGCGCGACGAGCCCGAGGACCTCGACCTCCCGCGCCGACAGCTGCTGCTGCGTCGGGCCGGTGCGGACCTGCCGGATCAGCCGCCCGGCGACCGAGGGCGCGAGCACCGTCTCGCCTCGGCTGGCGGCGCGCACCGCGGCGGTCAGCTCCGCCCGGGTGGCGTCCTTGAGCAGGTATTTGGACGCGCCGGCCTCCACCGCGCGCAGGATGTCGGCGTCGGTGTCGTAGGTGGTGAGCACGACCACGTGGGTGTCGCGCAGCTCGGCCCGGATCAGCCCGGTCGCGGTCGCTCCGTCGCCGCCCGGCATCCGCAGGTCCATGAGGATCACGGCGGGCCGCAGCGACCGGGCCACGACGACCGCTTCGGCACCGGAGCCGGCCTGCCCGACCACGTCGATGTCGGGCTCGGCGTTGAGCATGCCGCGCAGCCCGTCGCGTACGACCGGGTGGTCGTCGACCAGCAGTACCGTGATCATGCGGGCAGCTCCAGGGTGAGGGTGGTGCCGAGGCCGGGTGCCGAGCGGACGGTCAGTTTCCCGGCCACCTGCTCGACCCGGGCCAGGATGCCGCGCAGGCCGTAGCCGCCCGTGGCGGTCGCCGGGTCGAAGCCCGCGCCGTCGTCGGAGACGGTGAGCACGACCGCGTCGCCGGCGCCGATCAGGTCCACGGTGACCGTGGCCGCGCCCGCGTGCTTGCGGATGTTGGCCAGCGACTCCTGCAGCGCCCGTATCAGCACCACCTCGACGGCCGTGGGCAGGCCCGCCGGCAGGTTCTCGACGGTGCAGCTGGTGGCCGCGCCGGTGTCGTCGGCAAGCCGGGCGACCTGCCGGGCCGCCACCTCGGCCAGTGTCGCGGTCCGCAGCTCGGCCGGGGTGAGCACGGTGACCATCGCCCGGGCCTCGGCGAGGTTGTCGCGGGC
Organism: Catellatospora vulcania; assembly: GCF_009720385.1. GTDB lineage: Bacteria > Actinomycetota > Actinomycetes > Mycobacteriales > Micromonosporaceae > Catellatospora > Catellatospora vulcania. The sequence continues at coordinate 1,467,756 of NZ_WARX01000001.1, forward strand.
GGTGCGGACCGCGAGCGCGAGGTGCCGGTCGGCCGCGGCCCGGTCGGTGTCCAGCTCGGACTCGGCCGCCTGCAGCAGCGTGACGATGCTGGTGAAGCCTTGGGCGAGGGTGTCGTGGATGTCGGCGGCGAGCCGGGCCCGCTCCGCGGCGGCACCGGCCTCGTGCGACAGCGCGGCGACCTCGGCCCGGCTGGCCTCCAGGTCCTCGATGAGCCGGCCTCGTTCGGCGTTCTGGCTCGTGACACGGTCGATGGTGGTGCCGATCAGTGCCGAGAACGTCAGGCCCAGCACCCCGATGGCGATGCCGGTACGCATGGCCGCCAGGTCGGCCCCACGCAGCGCGTAGATCGGCAGCGGGGCCAGGTTCAGCACCGCCACCGCCAGCAGCGCCGGCCGCTGCGACAGGCACAGGAACACCATCGGGCACAGCGCGAACAGTGCGAACGAGCTCATCGCGTCGGCCGCCACCGCCACGACGAACAGCACGATGATGAAGGCGACGAACCAGCGGCCGGCGGCCGTCTCATGGCCGTGGTCGCCGTCGTCGGGTGCGGTGCGCCGCCCGACGGCCCAGCCCAGTGCCATGAGCACGATGCAGGAAACGCCGACGGTCCGCGCCGCGGCGCCGATCTCGGTGTGCCGGGCCACCGACACGGCCACGACGGCGAGGCAGGTGACCAGGTAGATGTCCCAGCGCCACAGCCACCGCCGGGACGGGCACGGCTTGGCGGTCGGGCCGACCGCCGGGCCGTGCGTCGGGGACGTCACCGGGTGCGCCGGTCGGTCCAGCGGAACGTCGCCAGGCACAGCACCAGGCCGAGCGCGCACCACGCCGCCAGCACCAGTGCCGTCCTGCCGTGCTCCCACTGTCCCGCCACCTCCTGCGCCGCCAGCCCGTCGGGCAGGAACACCGACCGGAAACCCTGCCCCATCCACTTCACAGGGAACAATGACGATACTGCGGTCATCGCCGCCGGCAGCGCGGCGATGCTGACGAAGATGCCGGACGAGAACTGCAGCGCCAGCACCGGCAGGTTCAGCACCGCCGGGGCGCTGCGGGCCGAACGGGCCAGCGAGCTGGCCGCGATGCCCAGCAGCGTGCAGGCGACGATCGACAGGGCCAGCAGCCACCCGAAGGTCAGCCAGCGTCCCGCGTCGGTCGGCAGCCGCAGGTCGAACAGCACCACCCCGACCGCGAGCATCAGCGTGATCTCCGCCAGCGTGGTCACGGTCACCAGGACGACCTTGCCGATGAGGTACGCCCCGGCGGTCGCGGGCGTCGCCCGCAGCCGCTTTAGCGTGCCGTCGTCGCGGTCACCGCTGATGCCGACACCGATGCTGATGAACGCGGTCGACACGATCCCGTACGCGATCATCCCAGCGGCGAAGACCTGGCTGACGTGCACGTCGGCGTACCCGTCCAGGGGCTCGTCGAAGATGAACCCGAGCATGATCAGGATGCAGGAGGGCAGTGCGAAGGTGAACACCACCGCGTCGCGCTCGCGGAAGAACTGCTTGACCTCGACGACGCCGCGTGACAGTCCGGTGCGCAGGGTCGAGGGCAGGGGGACGGTCAGGGTCGTCACCGGGATTCTCCGATCAGGTCGAGGTAGACGTCTTCGAGGCTGCGGCGCTGCACCCGCAGGTCGGTGAGATGCGGGTCGTCGCGGCCGGTCAGTTCGCCCAGCAGCACGGCCGGGTCGGCGACCGAGACCTGGTGCGTGCCGTCGGCGTCGCGCCAGCTCACCGTCGACTCCTCGGTCCGCCCGCCGATCGTCTGCGGCGTGCCCGAGGCCACGATCCGGCCACCGGCCAGCACGACGAGCCGCCCGGCCAGGGCCTCCACCTCGTCGAGGTAGTGGCTGGTGAGCACGATGGTGGTGCCCTCGGCGGCGAGACTGCGGATCAGCGACCAGAACTGCCGCCGCGCCTGCGGATCGAACCCGGTGGTCGGCTCGTCGAGGAACAGCAGCTCCGGGCCGCCGACGATGCCCAGCGCCACGTCGACCCGGCGGCGCTGGCCGCCCGACAGCGTGCGCAGCTTCGCGTCGGCCTTGTCCGACAGGCCGCACAGCTCGATGACGGCGTCCGGGTCGCGCGGCGCCGGGTAGAAACCGGCGACGTGCCGCACGACCTCGCGCACGGTGAGCCCCGCGCTGTCGTTCGCCTGCTGCAGCACGACCCCGATCCGGGCGCGCCAGCGCCGGCCCGCCGTGCCCGGGTCCTCGCCGAGCACCAGCACGTCCCCGCCGTCACGGGGGCGGTACCCCTCCAGGATCTCCACCGTGGTGCTCTTGCCCGCGCCGTTGGGGCCCAGGAGCCCGAACACCTCGCCACGCTCGACGGTGAGGTCGATGCCGTCGACGGCCTGATGCCGCCCGTACCGTTTGCGGAGTCCGTGGACTTCGATGACTGCCATACGTCGATCGTCGCTTTCGGACCACCGCCCCCGGGACGACCGCGCGATGGAATCCGGCTGTCCACCGGTCGACGGACACGACGGCGACGGCCCCGGGACGCCTCACCGTCCCAGGGCCGGAAGCCGTGCCGTGCGCTAGACCCGGGTGATGCGTATCGCGTCGGCGATGACCAGGCCGGTGCCGTTGGTCCAGCGGCTGACGCCGACCTTGTTCTCGTCCCCGGCGGTCAGCGTGAACGTGCCCAGGGTGCGCCACGAGCCGCCGTTGAACCGCTGGTCGACGTTCACCGTCTGGTTGCCGCTCGCGGTGACGACGACGTACGGCGCTTTCGTGCTGTAGCCCGACAGCGACGGCCACCACGCGTCGACCCGGTACGTGCCGGTTTCCGGGATCGCGAACCTGTACCAGGCCGCGTCACTGGCCGACACCGGGTCGGCGAACCGGTAGTCGGCCCCGTAGCGCTGCACCGAGTACGACGACACACCCCAGTTCGCGCTCGCGGTGAACCGGCCCTCGGTGGTGTTGTCGACGATCGCCGACCAGGCCGTGGACGGGTTGTCCGGGTCGCCCGACGGCGGCGTCAGCGGCGTGCCCAGCGCGTACGGGCGGCCGAAGTTCGGGGTTCCGTCCCCGTTCCAGGTGATCTTCTGTGCGCGGGTGGTGCGGCCCGCGTAGGTGTACGCCGAGGTGGTCTTGCCGTGGTAGACGATCCAGTCCTCGGTTCCGTCCGGGGACTTGAAGAACCCGTTGTGGCCTGGCCCGAACACGCCCGCGGCGTCGTTGCGCCAGAACACCGGGCCCGCGTGCTGCACCCAGTTGCCCGGCACCAGGGGGTCGGCGCCGTCGGCGATGGACTTCATCCATAGTTGGTAGTCGGGCTTGCCGGTGTCGCAGGTCGAGTAGACCAGGAACAGCCGCCCGTTGCCGCGCAGCCCGACCGCGCCCTCGCGCACCTCGGTGCAGCCGCCGCTGGCCGGCAGCGCCATCCGGGAACCGGTCGTCGACCACGGTGAGTCCATGCGCTGCAGGTAGATCTGCGCCGGGCCGCCCATGCCGCGGCCGGGGCCGCTCCACGCGAAGTACATCTGCCCGTTGTGCACGAACGGCTCGCCGTCGATGGCGTACTCGCCGTGGTCGGCGATGCGCGCCTTGAAGTGGTACGGGCCCAGCGGGTCGTCGCCGTCGGACTCGATCACGTAGGTGCGGTGGTTGGCGTCGACGCCGTTGCTGGCCGTGTAGTAGACGTACCAGCGCTGCCCGAAGCGGTACAGGCCCGGGGCCCACATCTGCTGGTTGCGGCTCGGGTCGCTGTCGCGCCACACCGTGTGCTCGCCGGAGGTGGCCAGCCCCGCCAGCGTCGGCGACTTCCAGATCCCGATCCGGTCCCCGAGCGTCGTGGCGAGGTAGTAGTTGCCGTTGACGAACGTCAGCGTCGGGTCCGCGCTGCCGTTGAGGGGATTGGTGAACGTGCCCGCGGCCAGCGCGGGCGCGGCGGGTAAGAGCAGTACGAGCATCATGCACAGCACAGCCAGGCGTCGCATCGGGTCAGCTCCCGTCGGGAAGGTGGCGCGGATGCGACAGAGCATGCGACCGGCCCGCCGGGCTGTGCCAGTCGCTTCGGGCAGGGCCGAAGCGTGCTCCGGCGCCGGAACTTATCGTCACATGTGCATCACTGATTGCCCGTAATGCCCTTCTCCGGTAGAGTCCGCGCAGCGGAGGCCTGACCATGCTGCGTTTACACTTCACCGCCGCAGACCTGGGCTCGCTGCGGCTCGCCTCAGGCGCCGACCCGCTGTGGGAATCCCTGCTGAGCCAGCACGCGCTGACCAGCGGCCACGAGCCGCCCGCCCTCGGACCATGGCGCCGGCGCGCGATCATGCGGCTCACCCCCGAGATGCGGGCCATGCTCAGCCTGGCCCCTCCCACCGGCTACTCGCCCGACTTCCTGACCCCGACGCGCGGCCTGCACGACGCCGACACCGGCCTCGACGCCTGCCTCGACGAGGTCCTCGCGACACCGGTCGACCACCTGCGCACGGACCTGCGCCAGGTCCGGCCGCAGCACTGCCCCCGCGACCGGGCGCAACGCCTCGCCGACGGCGACCGCGCCGCGATGACCGCGCTGACGGACGCGATGCGCGCCTACTTCGAGGCGGTGCTCGCCACCTACTGGGAGCTGATCTCGGGGCAGGTCGCGGGCGCACGCGCGCGAGGGGCGCGGTTCCTGGTCGACGGGGGAGTCGACCGGATGCTGGCCACGCTGCATCCGACGATCCGGTGGGACCCGCCCACCCTGCACGTCGCCTACCCCGACGACCGCGACATCCACCTCGCCGGCCGCGGGCTGGTGCTGCTGCCGTCGTTCTTCTGCCGCGGCACACCTGTGACCCTGCGGGCGGCCGACCGGCCGCCGGTGCTGGTGTACCCGATAGACCACGATCCCGATCGGGACGCCGAGCGGACTCCGCCTCCCGGCGGCGAGCTGGTCGCGCTGCTGGGCAGCACCCGCGCCGCGGTGCTGCGCGTCGTGCAGTCGCACCCGCACGGCTGCACCACCACCGACCTCGCCCGCCGGGTACGGATCTCCCTGTCCAGCGCCAGCGAGCACGCCACGACGCTGCGGCGGGCGGGCCTGCTGCGGACCCGCCCGTACGGCCGGCACATGCTGCACGTGGTGACTCCGCTGGGCCGCGCGCTGCTCACCGGACGCCCCGGCCCGCCGCAGTCCTGGTGAGGCGACGCCCCGCCGGGGCAGCGGGCGCGGCACCTGGCGGCCCGGAATCACTCGACGGTGACCACCACCTTGCCGCGTGCCCGTCCTGTCTCGACGTAGCGGACCGCATCCGGCAGCTCGGTGAAAGGGAACGAGCGGTCGACGACGGGTTCGACGGCGCCGCTGTCGAACAGCGCGGTCAGCTCGACCAGGTCGCGGGCGCTGGCCGGGCCGATCGGGGTTGAGGTGAGGGCCGTGCGCTGGGAGGTCAGTCTGCCGGTCGCCGCGGCGGCGACCATGTGGTCGACGGGCCTGAACCAGCGTCCGGCGTCGCCGCCGACGATGACGTAGACGCCTGCCGGGCGCAGCACGCGCCGGGCGGCCCGGACCGGCGGGCTGCCGGCGATGTCGACGAGGGCGTCGAAGTCGCGGGCGACACGGGTGAAGTCCTGCGCGGTGTAGTCGATCACGTGGGCCGCGCCGGAGGACCGGACGAGGTCCACGTTGCGGCTGCTGCACACGCCGGTGACCGCCGCGCCTGCCGCGCGCGCCAGCTGCACGGCGAACGTTCCGACGCCGCCTGAGGCCCCGTTGACGAGGACCCGCTGTCCGGGTTGGACCTTGGCGTCGTCGCGGATCGCGACCAGCGCGGTCACCGCAGCCATCGGCACCGCGGCCGCCTGCTCGAAGGACAGGCGGCGCGGTTTGGCGGCCAGGTGGTCCTCGGCGATGCAGGTGTACTGCGCGAACGCGCCGCGCTTCACGAGCGCGTAGACCTCGTCGCCGGTCCGGAACCGGGTGACGCCGGGCCCGACCGCCACGACCTCGCCGGCGACGTCGCAGCCCAGGATCGGGTGGCTCGGCCGGCGCTTGCCGAAACCGCCTCCCATGAATCGGGCGACGACCGGCTCGCCGCGCAGGTGGTGCCAGTCGTAGGGGTTGATCGACGTGGCGCGGACCCGCACGAGCACCTCACCGGCCCCGGGTGCGGGCTCGTCGACGTCGGTGAGCTGCAGGTTCTCGGGTGGTCCGTAGGAGTGGAGCACGTACGCCTTCATCGAGGTCTCCTGACCTTACGTTGTAAGCCTTACGTTGTAAGGTAGCCTTACGTTGTAAGGCGGTCAATCAGGGGGATCCCCTGGTTCGGTTGGGGTGGAACCGATCCGCCTTCTCGTGCGCCAGGCAGGATGTGCAGGTGGATGAGGTACGCCAGCGTGCCCCCGGTGATGTGTACGCCCACGAGTACCCGGGGCTGGTACGCCTCGCGTACGTGACCACGGGCAGCCTCGCCGCCGCCGAGGACGTGGTCCAGGACGTCTTCGCCGACTGGTTCCGGCTCGAGGGCATCCGCCGCGAGCAGGTACGCGAACCAGCCGCGTACCTGCGCCGCGCCGTGCTGTCGCGATGCACGTCATGGGTACGGCGGCGGATCCTGGAACGCCGGCACGCCGCGGCTCCGGCTCTGGCGCCCCCGGCATCCGACGCCCCCGCCCAGGCCGACATCGCGGCCGTGCGAGCCGCGCTGCGGCAGCTGACCCCGCGCCAGCGCGCGGCGGTGTTCCTGCGCTACTACCTGGACCTGCCCGAGGCTCAGGTCGCCGCCGCACTCGCCTGCCGCCCCGGCACCGTCAAGTCACTGCTGCACCGGTCGCTCACCAAGATGAAAGAGGTGCTCGGTGACTGACCTCGAACAGCGGCTGCGCGCCGCGATCCGCGCCATCGCCGACGAGCCCGACGTCGCCCTGCCGCCCCGGCCCGCCGTCACCGTGCGCCTTCCCTGGCTTCGCCGGTACGCGGTGCCTGCCGTCGCGGCTCTCGCAGTGGTGGTGGCGATCTTCGCCATCACGCTGCCGCAACCCGGCGGGACCCCGCACCGGCCCGCGGCGGGCAGCGACGAGGTGTTCCTGCCAGACGAGATCGCCGGGCTTTCGCTGCTCACCGCGACAGTGTCGGACGCACCGCTCGGGCAGCCCGCCATGGCGGTGCTGCATCAGGGCAACCTCGGTACGACCTGGGGCAGCAGCCAGGTCGTGGTGATCGCGGCGGACGGCCGGACCTACCGCCGGCTCGACCTGGCAGAGCAGCGCGGCGCGCTCGCGGCCGACGGCGAGTGGGTCCACGCCCAGACCAGGCTCGCCCCGGACGGACGCCTCGTCGCGATCGGCGACCCCCACGGCGGCGCCACCGACATCGCCGTGCTGGATCTGGTCACCGGACGACGCCACGACTATCCGCTGGCCCGGCCGTCGGCCTACCGCCTGCTCGGCTGGTCACCGGACGGCAGGACCCTGGCCCTGCTCGCCGTGCCCGGGGCCACCCGCGACATCTACGAGACGGAACCCGGCGGCCTCGCCGACCTTGTCGTCCTGGATCTGGCGACCGGTGCCCTCGCCACGGTCAGCCAGGTGCCGTCGGCCGTGGGCGAGCACTACTGCTTCACCGGCGACGGCCGGGCGGTCGTGGCCGGCGTCCGCGACGACGAGGAGCCCGGGTTCACTCTCTATCCGATCGACGGCTCGGCGAAGCGGACCGTGCCGGTGCCTGCTGCATGGCGCCTGGCCGGATGTGCGCCTGACGGATCGCTGCTGGTGACCCAGCCTGATACGGCGGACGCTCGGCTGCGCCTGGTCTCGGCGACCGACGGTGCCGTTCTTCGGGAGACGCGGCTGCCCCAGCCGGTCGATGAGGCCCTGGCCTGGCGGTCCGCGAGCACCCCGATCCTCTACGCCCCGTCCTGGCTCGCCGAGGGCGCGACCGGGCGGGTGCTGGCCGCGCCGTTCGACGGACAGGTGACGACGCTCAGCACGGCCGACGAGGGCTGGTTCAGCCGTGTCACGGTCCTGGAACTGGCCGCCGCCCTCGCCGGGGATGCCGCGCCGACCGGAGCCGGCCCCGAGCGCGGTCCCTGGCCGGTGTGGGCACGGGTCGTCACGGCCACGCTTGTCGTGCTGGCCGGTGCGGTGCTAGTACTGCGCCGGCGGCGGCGCACGGCAACGAGCGAGGTCACGGCATGACCTGACCCGCCCGGCCAGCCGCGTGGTCGGGGACCTGCGGGGTCACGCCGCCGCGCATGGCCGACTCGTGGGCCATGGGCGGGCGCGGGCAGCGGGCGGCCATGGTCGGCGGGCTCGAACACGGTGCGCTCGACCGGGTTCCGGCGGTCAGCGCCGCCGGTCCAGGCCGTCCAGGAGCAGATCGAGCCCGAACTCGAACTCCGACTGGTCGTCGCACCAGCCCAGCGTCGAATCAGGATCATCGTGCATGACCTCGGCCAGCATGCCGACGAGATTCGGCAGCCGCGCGGCCATGCTCGCCAGCACCGGATCGGGCTCACCCGTCGCCGGCCCGTCGCCCGGGGTGAACAGCTCCTGGCTGAAGCCCAGTGCCCGGCTGCCGAGCGCGTGCATCGCATGATGGGCCAGGTCGTTGGAGAACCCGCCGTCACGCATGATGCCGACCAGCCCGTCGTAGTACACCAGCACCGCGGGGCTGGTCGTGGTCCGCGACTCGAACACCGCGGGCGCCCACGGGTGCCGCAGCAGGATCTGCCGCGCGGTCAGGATGCGTGCGCGTGCCGCGGCCTTCCAGGCCTTGCCCCGGGTCGGCAGCGTGAGCCGGCCGACGGCGTCGTTGATCTCGGCCGCGATGACGTCGACCACGCCGTCGAGCACCTGTTCCTTGTTGGCCACGTGGTGGTAGAGCGACATCGCCTCGGCGCCCAGGCTCTCGGCGAGACGGCGCATGGTCACGGCGGCGATGCCGCCCTCGTCGGCGATGTCGACCGCCGCCCGCAGCACACGGTCCCGGCTCAACGCAGGTCGTGACTCGGTGCGCTTGCTTCGGGTGGCCAACGACATCAAGCCCTTCACTCGCAGGTCATCGTACAGGCAAGGCTACGTGCGCCTGGTCGCGCGAAGCTCTGCCGACCGCCGGCCCGGCGCAACGACGCGTAACGATCGACCAGATCACTCTGTTATGAGCTGTTCACCCTTTCTGGGTAATTCGCCCGGTTGTCGGTTGGCGGACAACGGCGCTGACCAGCACCTCACTGGACAGCCGTAACGCACCGTGTTCTCTATGTCCCCCTCCGCAGCGAATACGGCAAGGTAGTCCGCGTGGCCGCAGCCGGTGCCCACCGCCGACCAGCCCCGCCCACCTACCCAGGAGGAACCGAACGTGACCGTCCCGTCGCCGACCCGGCGCGCGCTCGCCACAGCAGGCGCGCTCGCCGCCGCCGCGGTGATCGCCACCGGCGCCGGTGCGGCTGCCGCCTCCGCCTGGCTGGGCAAAGCCCAGGCCGCGGTCAGCGGTCACACCGGACAGTGGCCGGCACCGTCACCGGCCCCCAGCGCCACCCCGACGACCACTCCCGGGGCGCGGGCTTCCGGCAGCGCTGATCCCGAGCGGCACGCCGACCCGAGCGCGACGATCTCGCCTGTTCCCGACAGCCCCGCCCCGGCCGCCTCCACGCCGGACGCAGCTGAGCAGCCGGACTCCGCCGAGCCGGCCCCCTCGACGCAGGTCACGCCGTCGCTGTCGCCGTCGGCGAGTCCGTCATCGCCCGCGCCGCCGCCACCGCCCGAGCCGGAACCCGGCATCGAGATGCCGGCCGTCACCACGCCCGAGCCGTAGCCCACCGTCACCGCGGCGGCCACGCCCGCGGCACCGCACCACATCCGACACCGCCTGCCCGCCGCATCGCAGGGATGCGCCGGTCGATCCACCCTGTCCAGGAGGACACCGTGAAGCACCAGAAGAGCACCAACCGCACCGGCGTCCTCGTCGCCGTCGCCGCACTCGGCACCGTCGGCGTGGCCACGGCCGCCTGGGCGGTCTTCGGCAGCACCGTCATCGCCGGAGCGAGCGGCGGCGCCGAGACCGTCACCGCGATCACCGTGTCCGGCCAGCAGCTCAGCTCACCACTGCTGCCCAACGAGGCGTCACATGTGCAGTTGACGATCGCCAACCCCAACGCCAATGTGCGAGCACAGGTCACCTCGATCACACCGGGCGCCGTGGCGATCGGGGGTGTGGCCCAGGCCGACGTGGACACGTGCAAGGCGTTCGTCGTCACCACCCAGGGACAGCTGCCGGGGTTGCCGACCCTGGAGAAGAACGGCAGTACCGACCTCACGATCGTCGACGGCGTGAAACTCGGCAACGCCCCCATGAAATGCCAGGGCATGACCTGGACGACGTACTGGGACGTGACGTTTCAAGCTGTCCGGTGATCGGTCGCGGGCCCCCGACCGGCTCCCGGTCACCGGCCCGGATGTGGTGTCCCTGGTTATCTCCGGTGTCGCCGCCGTGCTGCTCGGGGTGTGCAGCCGGTGGTGGGCCCGGCGGTAGGTCCCGCCAGGGTGGGAGATCGGGCCCGGGGTCCTCGCGGAACCCCGGGCCCGATCCGTCGCGCGCGGCCTCGCGCTCGCAGCGGAAGCCATCAGTGCCCGTCGTGCAGCACGATCTCGGTACCGGCCAGGACGCGGCCGTTGACCTGGATGTCGATGCGGTGCGGCCCGGGATACAGCTGGCGCACGCTGACGTGCTGGAACGTGTGGCGACGGGTGACCTGGCGGGGGAGTCCGGGTTCGAGGGTCGCGGTGGTCAGCTTGAACACCTTCGGGCCGCGGGGTCCGCGCGCCCCGGCGTGGTGCACGACGTAGTCGACGGCCGCCCGCACGGTCGTGTCCGCGGTGAGCGTGAACGCGATGGTGACCTGCCCGCCGATGGGCAGCGAGCCCGGGGTGACGGTGAAGCCGGTGACGGCGACGTTCGCGCCGTGGTCGAAGCCGAGCAGCCCCAGCGCCTCCGGGTGGCCCTGCTTGACCAGCGAGCGCAGCGCATGGCGGATCACCCACGCGGTGCCGTCGCCGCCGCCGGCGGCCCAGCGCCGGGCCGTGGCCAGCGCCACGTCGGGGTGGTCCTTGGTGATGTCGTTGAGGTGGTTGGCGACCGAGCGCCGTACGTAGAGTTCGGGGTCGTCGTGCAAGCGGTCGAGGACCGGGAGGGTGACCTGCGGGTCGGCAAGCATCGGCACCCGCGAGGCCCACGGCAGCCGGGGCCGGGAACCCTCCGAGGCGAGGCGGCGCAGGTGCTGGTCGGGGTCGACGGCCCAGTCGTGCAGCTGGGCGAGGGTGCGTTCGGGGTGTGCGGCCAGGTAGGGGCGGATCGCGAACTCGGCGGTGGCGTGCGGGGTGAGCGCGGCGAGGGTGGCCAGCGCGTCGTCGGGGTGGCCGAGCCCGTGCACGGCGACGTAGTCGGTGGCCGGCCAGGCGCTCCACATGTCCAGCGGGGTCGCCGCGACGGTGTCGCGCAGCACGTGCGCGGCGACTGGGAACGGCTGCGGCAGGTGCGCGGCGAGCTGCGCGGACACGACCGACACGCGCTGCTTGAGGGGGAGGTCGCCCAGGCCGGCGTGGGCGGCGGCGGTGAACTCGCGGGCCGGGAACGCCGGGTGTACGCGCGTGATCGCCGCGGCCAGACGGTCCAGGCTGACTTCGTTGATCTGGTCTTTCAAGTCAGCCATCGCGGTCTCTCCTCATCGTCGCGGCCGGCGGCGCAGCCGGTGTGATCAGTAGACCGTAAGCCTCTGACATGCTCAGACTCGCGGCACGGACGTCACGGGCGGAAACGGTCGGCGAGGCGGTCGAGGCTGGCGCTGATCGCGCGGCGGTTGCGGCGCGGGAACCAGCTGAGGCTGATCAGCAGCGGGCTGCGTGCGGTCGACCAGTCGAACTCCTCGGTGACCAGGGTGTGCCCGTCGGCGGCCGGTTCCAGCCGCCAGCGCCACCGGTGGCCGTTGAAGTGCCGCCAGGCGATCAACCGGCCCTCCTCGAACTCGACGACCGTGTTGAGGATCGGGTAGTCGACGCCCATGTGCATGTCCATGCCGAACTTCATGCCCAGCGCCAGCCGCCGGGGGGCACCGCGGGCGGCGAGCACCGAACCCGACCCGTCGATGAGCGGATGCTGAGCGGGGTCGGCGAGCAGCTCAAAGATCTCCGCGGGCGTGGCGGCGACGGTCCGGCTCTCGCTGATCAGATGGCGCATCCGCGCACTCTACCGACCGGTAGGGATGGGCCGGATCAGAACAGGGTCAGCGGCTCGACCGGCGCGGGCTCGGGCAGCGGCCGCAGTTGCGGCACCCGGGCGCGGACCTCGTCGTGGAAGCGGCGGGCGAGTTCGGGCGCGTCGGCGTTGTCGGGGGTGTGGAGGAACACCGTCGGCGTGCGGCCCTCGCGCAGCCAGCCGGCGACCGTGGCGACCCAGGGCTGCCAGCCCTCGACCGTCGCGGTGGTGTCGTCGCGGCCCAGGTAGCGGATGATCGGCCGGTCGGTGAGCGCGCGGGAGCGGTGCGGCATGCGGGGCTTCTTGGTCCAGGCGTCGCGTTCGGCGTCGCTGGTCGGCGGGGAACGGAAGAACGCGACGGTGTCGAACGGCACCCATTCGGCGTCGGCCGCGGTGAGCACGTCTTCGAGCAGCCGCGCGGAGCGGTCGTCGTCGAAGAACGCGCGGTGGCGCACTTCCACGGCGTACCGGTGTTCGGCGGGCAGGCGGCGCAGGAAGGCGGCCAGCACGGGTACGTCGGCCGGGGTGAACGAGCCCGGCAGTTGCAGCCAGAGGGCGTGGGTACGCGGGCCGAGCGGTTCGATGGCGTCGAGGAACGCGCGCAGCTCGGCGTCGGCGTCGACGAGGCGGCGCTCGTGGGTGATCGGCTTGGGCAGCTTGAGCACGAACCGGAAGTCCGGGTCGGTCTGCTGCGCCCAGGAGACCACGGTGGCCCGTGCCGGGGTCGCGTAGAACGTCGTGTTGCCCTCGACCGCGTTGCACCAGCCGGCGTACGCCCGCAGGCGCTCCTCGGCCGTGCCCGGCTGCGGCAGGAACCGTCCCTGCCAGGCCTTGAGGCTCCACATCGCGCAGCCGACGTGCAGGCGCGGGATGTCCGGGCCGGTCACTTGTCGTCCGGGGTGGCCGGTCCGGCCTGGGGCAGGCGGGCCTTGCCGCGCCGGGCGGCGGGCGCGGACGGCGGCGGCACGACAGGGCCGATGTCGCCGTCGGGGGCCTCGTCGAGGTCGACGATGACGGGGGCGTGGTCGCTGGGCCCGGTGCCCTTGCGGGCGTGCCGGTCCACCCAGGCGGCCTTGACCCGCCCGGCGACCGGCGCGGAGGCGAGCACGAGGTCGATGCGCATGCCGAGGTCCTGGTGGAACATGCCGGCGCGGTAGTCCCAGTAGGAGAAGATCCGCTTGTCGGGCCAGTGGTCGCGGACGACGTCGTGTAGCCCGGCCGCCTGGAGGTCGGCGAGCGCGGCGCGTTCCGGCGGGGTCACGTGGGTCTGGCCGGCGAACGCGGCCGGGTCGAACACGTCGGCGTCGGCCGGGGCGATGTTGATGTCACCGGCGACGATCACGGCGTCGGGTCCGGCGGCGACGGTGTCGCGCAGCGCGGCCAGCCAGGCAAGTTTGTACTGGTAGTGGTCGGAGTCCGGGGTGCGGCCGTTCGGCACGTACACCGAGTGCACGCGGACCCCGCCGCAGGTCGCCGACACGATCCGGGCCTCGGGGTGGGGGAAGCCGGGGCCGCCGGGCATGCCGACCACGACGTCGTCGAGTCCGACTCGGGACAGGATGGCGACCCCGTTCCAGCGCGCCTCGCCGTGGGCCGCGTACTCGTAGCCGCGGTCGGTGAGCTCCTTGCTCAGCAGCTCGGCGAAGGCGGCGTCGGCGAGTTTGGTCTCCTGCAGGCAGAGCACGTCGGGCCGGCGCTGGTCCAGCCACGGCAGGAGCCGGGGCAGCCGCTGCTTGACGGAGTTCACATTCCAGGTCGTCACCCGCATTGGATCCACGATATACGCGCCACGGCGGCGGCGGTCTCGGTGGTGGGTGCACGGAAAACGCGGCGGGGACCAGCCCCGCCGCGTGTCCGTGGAGGTGTTTCAGCAGGCGTTGGTGCGGAAGTCCGACACCGCCGTGCCGCTGTAGCCGCAGGTGAACGGCGTGAAGCGGGCGTCCTGGTTGAGCCAGCGCTTGAACCAGGAGACCAGGGCCCGCGACGTGGTCGCGTTGGTGGTCTGCGGGAAGAAGTGGCTGGCGCCGTTCAGCTCGACGTAGCTCTTGGACCCGCCGAGGGAGTTGTAGAACGGGATGGAGTGCGAGCTGACTCCGGCGACGGTGTCGCTCTCGCCGCCGATGATCTGCACGGGCTCGGTGACGTTGTTCCAGGTCTTGTCGGAGTTCCACGGTGCGAGCGGCACGCCGGCCTTGACGTTGCCGGTGGTGTCGGCCGCGAGGGCCTCCAGGGTGCCGCCGCCGCCCATGGAGTGGCCGGCCACGCCGCGGCGGCTGCCGTCGGCGCGGGAGGTGATGACGCTCGGGGCGGAGTTCACGGCCCAGTTCAGCGCGGCGAGCAGCTGGCTGCCGCGGCTGGCGGGCTGGTCGTAGACGCTGTTGGTCTCGATGCCGACGACGACGAAGCCCCACGAGGCCAGGCGCGGGCCGATCCAGCTGATGCTGGACCAGCGGGCGGTGAAGCCGGGGGAGACCGCGACGACCGGGTAGCGCCCGGCGGTGCTCGGGTAGTACGCCACGCCGCCGCCGAAGCCGGTGACGAGGCTGGAGATGTTGTAGGTGGACACGGAGAAGCTGCCGTTGCCGGTGATGTTGGACGAGGTGGGCGCCTGTCCGATCTCGTCGGCGTACGCGGGGGCGCCGGTGCCCAGAGCGGTTCCGGCGGCCATCGCGGTGGCGAGGAAGGTGGTGGCGATCAGGCGGGTGATCCGCCGGCGGGGGGACGAGATGGATTGCTGCACTGTTCCACTCCTGACGGTGAGGAACCAGCTGCCCAGCAGCGGTGCTGCGGGGGACGGGCGGCTGGTCGATCGAGCAGTGGAGTCAGTTTCATCGATGTTAACGGAACGGGCATCGGCAGAATCACCGGTCGAACCGGTGGCAGCCCGGCGATGCGGGTAAAGCGGCAGATCGGCGCAATTACCGGCCGTCGATTGGCGGGGCGGTGCTGGCTCGCACCACCAGGCGGGTCGGCACCAGCGCGGTGCCGTGTTCGGTCTCGCCGCGCTCGATCTGGCGCAGGACGCCTTCCACGCAGCGGCGGCCGACCTCGGCGAAGTCCTGGTGCACGGTGGTCAGCGGCGGGATGAAGGAGGTCGCGTCGGGGATGTCGTCGAAGCCGACGACGCTGACGTCGGCGGGCACGGCGCGGCCGCGTTCGTGCAGGGCGCGCAGCACGCCGAGGGCCATCTGGTCGTTGGCCGCGAAGATCGCGGTGCAGCCGGGTTCGTCGGCCAGGGCGAGCCCGGCCCGGTAGCCGGATTCGGCCGACCAGTCGCCGCGTTGCGGCGGGGGGATCTCGCGCCCGGCGGCGGTCAGGGTGTCGCGCCAGGCCTGGGCGCGCCGGTCGCTGGCGAAGGACTCCTCGGGCCCGGTGACGTGCCACACCGTGCGGTGGCCGAGGGCGAGCAGGTGCTCGACCGCCTGGCGGGCGCCGTCGGCCTGGTCGGTGTCGACGACGGTGTACCGGTCGCCGGCGTCGGAGTCGACGACGACCACCTGCACGTTCGGCGGCAGGGTCACGGTCGCCGCGTCGAGCAGGTGCACCTCCATGATCACGATCACGCCGTCGACGGCGAGTTCGCCGAGGCGGGTGAACGCGCCGAGCACGCTGTCCTGGGTGGGCATCGCGACGGGGATGAGCGTGATGGCGTACCCCTGCAGCGCCGCATGGGTGGCGATGGCCTCCAGGGTGCGGCTGTTGCCGGTGCTGGACAGGGTGAACAGGATCACGCCGATGGTGCGGAACTGGCCGCTCTTGAGCGCGCGGGCGGCGCTGTTGGGGCGGTAGTGCAGCTCCTTCATCGCGGCGAGGACCTGCTGGCGGGTGCTGCCGACGACGCTGGGGTGACCGTTGGCCACGCGGGAGACCGTCTGCGAGGAGACGCCGGCGAGCCGGGCCACGTCGGCCATCGACACCCGGGGCGCCTTCGGGCGGCTCATCGCGTGCTCCCTTCATGCGGTGTTCGCCGGGGCGTCGAGTGCTTCGTGTAACGAATCCGAAACCGCTTCTTGACGCCTGTTCGGCGTCGGTGACACTATCACCGGGCTGATGTTTACGTAAACATTACGCAGCGTGATCGAACCATTCCCTTTTGTGCATGATCGGAGTGGCGGTGGCGACAGCGCTATGTTTGCGTAAACATCTGGTCTGACCAGCCATTCTTGAAACTCGTCGGAAGGAGGAGACATGACGGTGCTTGCCCCTCCGACCATCTCGCGCACCGGCCAAGCCGACCGGAGACCCGCGCGTCGCCGCCGGTCCTGGACCGGCTGGGCGTTCGTCGGCCCGTTCATGGCCGTGTTCGCCTTCGTCTTCGTCGCCCCCATCGCCTACGCGATCTACCTGAGCGTGTTCCGGACCCGGCTCATCGGCGGCACCAGCTTCGTCGGCCTGGACAACTACCAGCAGGTCTTCACCGACCCGCAGTTCTGGTCGGCGACCTGGCGGGTGACGCTGTTCCTGCTCGTCCAGGTGCCGATCATGCTGTTCCTCGCGCTGCTGATCGCTTTGGCCATCGACAGCGGCCGGCTCTACGGCAAGGCGTTCTTCCGGGTCGCCGTGTTCATGCCCTACGCCGTGCCCGCCGTCGTCGCGACGCTGATGTGGGGTTTCATGTACGGCTCCCGGTTCGGCCTGGTCGGCAACATCAACGACACCTTCGGCGTCGCGCTGCCCGACCCGCTGTCCCCGGACCTGGTGCTCGCCTCCATCGGCAACATCGTCACCTGGGAGTTCGTCGGCTACAACATGCTGATCTTCTACAGCGCGCTGCAGGTCGTGCCCAAGTCGCTGTACGAGGCCGCCGAACTCGACGGCGCGAGCCAGCTGCAGGTCATCCGCTCGGTCAAGCTCCCGGCGATCAAGGGCGCGCTGCTCATCGCGACGATCTTCTCGATCATCGGCAGCTTCCAGCTGTTCAACGAGCCCAGCATCCTGCAGAGCCTCGCGCCCAACGCGATCACCACGTACTTCACCCCGAACATGTACGCGTACTCGCTGTCGTTCTCCGGTCAGCAGTACAACTACTCCGCGACCGTTGCGATCGTCATGGGCATCCTCACCATGATCGTCGCCTACGCCGTCCAGCTGCGTGGCACGCGGAAGGACAGGTAGCCATGACGACGCAGACGAACCCCCGCAACGCCGTGCGCCGCAGCAAGCCCAAGCGCAGCCCGCTGCTGACCGCGCTCACCGCGCTCATGCTGATCTACAGCTTGGTGCCCCTGGTCTGGCTGCTCATCAACGCCAGCAAGACCCAGGAAGGCCTGTTCACCTCGTTCGGGCTGTGGTTCGACGACGACTTCGCGCTGTTCCGCAACATCCGCGACACGCTCACCTACGACGACGGCGTGTTCGTCCGGTGGCTGCTCAACACCCTGCTCTACGTGGTGCTGGGCGCGGGCGGCGCGACCGCGCTGGCCACCCTGGGCGGATATGCGCTGGCGAAGTTCGACTTCCCCGGCAAGCGCGGCGTGTTCGCCGTCGTCATCGGCGCGGTCGCGGTGCCGGGCACCGCCCTGGCCGTGCCGACCTTCCTGATGTTCTCCAAGCTCGGGCTGACCAACACACCCTGGGCCGTGATCATCCCGTCGCTCATCTCACCGTTCGGGCTCTACCTGATGTGGACCTTCGCGGCGAGCGCCATCCCCGGCGAGCTGCTGGAGGCTGCCCGGGTCGACGGCGCGGGCGAGCTGCGCACCTTCTTCCGCATCTGCATGCCGCTGCTCGCCCCCGGCATCGTCACGGTCGCGCTGTTCACCATGGTCGCGACCTGGAACAACTACTTCCTGCCGCTGATCATGCTCAAGGACCCGGACTGGTACCCGCTGACCCTGGGCCTCAACGCGTGGAACGACCAGGCCGCCACCGCCGGCGGGCAGGCCATCTTCCACCTCGTGATCACCGGCTCGCTGCTGACCATCCTGCCGCTGCTGGCCGCCTTCCTGTTCCTGCAGCGCTACTGGCAGTCCGGCCTGGCCGCCGGCGGCGTCAAGGACTGACGCCCACCGACCTCACCGCTCATGAAATGCGCTACACCCCCGTTTGAGAGGACACCGATGTTCACCAACCGACGCGCGTTCCTGCGCACAGCGGCGCTCGCCACGGCCGCGATCACGACCGCGGCCCTGGCCGCCTGCGGCTCCGACGACGGCGGCGACACGACCACTCCGGTCTCCGCCGACCAGGTGCAGGCCGCGCTCGACAAGGGCGGCTCGATCACCGTCTGGGCCTGGGAGCCGACCCTCAAGCAGGTCGTCACGGCCTTCGAGGCCAAGTACCCCAAGGTCAAGGTCAACCTGGTCAACGCCGGCACCGGCAACGACCAGTACACCGCGCTGCAGAACGCGGTCGCGGCCGGCTCCGGCGTGCCGGACGTCGCGCAGATCGAGTACTACGCCCTGCCGCAGTTCGCCCTCGGCAAGTCGCTGACCGACCTGGCCGCGTTCGGCTCCGGCTCGCTCGACGGCACCTTCACCCCCGGCCCGTGGTCGTCGGTGAAGACCGGCGGCGGCACCTTCGGCCTGCCGATGGACTCCGGCCCGATGGCGCTGTTCTACAACAAGGAGGTCTTCGACAAGCACAAGATCGAAGTGCCGACCACGTGGGACGAGTACGCCGCGGCGGCCAAGAAGCTGCACGCCGCCGACCCGAAGGCCTACATCACCAACGACACCGGTGACGCCGGCTTCACCACCAGCCTGATCTGGCAGGCCGGCGGCAAGCCGTTCGCCGTCGACGGCACCAACGTGAAGATCAACCTGGCCGACGAGGGCTCCGCCAAGTTCGCCGCCACCTGGCAGACGATGATCAGTAACAAGCTGCTCGCGCCGGTCGGCTCGTGGAGCGACGGCTGGTACAAGGGCCTCGGCGACGGCAGCATCGCGACGCTGGTCATCGGCGCGTGGATGCCCGCCAACCTGGAGTCCGGCGTGCCCGGCGCCAAGGGCAAGTGGCGCGTCGCGCCCATGCCGCAGTGGACCGCCGGCGCCAACGCCGCGGCCGAGAACGGCGGCAGCTCGCTGGCCATCCCGAAGGCCGGCGCCAACAACGCCCTGGCCTACGCGTTCCTCAAGTACGCCACCGCCGGTGAGGGCGTGCAGATCCGCGTCGACAACGGGGCGTTCCCCGCCACCAACGCCGAGCTGAAGTCCGCGGCGTTCCTCGGCAAGGAGTTCCCGTACTTCGGCGGCCAGAAGGCCAACGAGATCTTCGCGAAGTCGGCCGCCGACGTCGTGCCCGGCTGGTCGTACCTGCCCTTCCAGGTGTACGCCAACAGCATCTTCAACGACACCGTCGGCCAGGCGTACGTGACCGACAAGCCGCTGACCGACGGCCTCAAGGCCTGGCAGGAGGCGTCCGCCAAGTACGGCAAGGACCAGGGCTTCACGGTCGGCTGACCGTAGCCCGCGCCGCGGGCGGGACACGATCCCGCCCGCGACGTACCCCGCGCCGCGGGCGGCCACCCCGACCGTCCGCGGCGCGGCCCTGGCCCGATCGCACAACCTCGCAAGGAGCACCTCCGTGACCCACCCCGCCCGCCCGTTGTGGCTGCGCCGGCCCGACAACGTGGCGCCCGGCATCGCCTACGGCGCCGACTACAACCCCGAGCAGTGGCCCCGTGAGGTGTGGCGCGACGACGTACGCCTCATGCGCGAAGCCGGGGTCAACATCGTCTCGCTCGGCATCTTCTCCTGGGCGCGGCTGCAGCCCGCCGAGCACACCTGGCGCTTCGACTGGCTCGACGAGGCCATGGGCCTGCTGTACGACAACGGCATCGCCGTCGACCTGGCCACCGCCACCGCCTCGCCGCCGCCGTGGCTGACCGCGAAACACCCGGAGATCCTGCCGGTCAACGAGCGCGGCGAGACCCTCTGGCCCGGCGGCCGCCAGCACTGGCGACCCACCTCACCGGTGTTCCGCGAGCACGCCCTGGTCCTGGTCGAGAAGATGGCCGGCCGCTACGCCGACCACCCGGCGCTCACCGCCTGGCACCTGTCCAACGAGCTGGGCTGCCACAACATCTACGACTACTCCGACGACGCGGCACGCGCCTTCCGGGACTGGCTGCGCGCGCGGTACGCCACCCTGGACGCGCTCAACCACGCCTGGGGCACGGCGTTCTGGTCGCAGGAGTACAGCGACTGGGCGCAGATCCTGCCGCCGCGCCTGGCCACCACCCACCCCAACCCGACCCAGCAGCTGGACTTCAAGCGCTTCTCCTCCGACGCACTGCGCGACTACCTGCGGGCCGAGCGAGACATCCTGCACCGGCGCACCCCGGACGTGCCCGTCACCACCAACTTCATGATCATGGGTGGCACCAAGGGCATGGACTACGCCGCCTGGGCCGCCGAAATCGACTTCGTCTCCAACGACCACTACGTCGAGCCCGGTCCGCAGGCGTCCGACGAGCTGTCGTTCTCGGCCAACCTGACCGGCAACATCGCCGGCGGCCGGCCGTGGTTCCTGATGGAGCACTCCACCAGCGCCGTCAACTGGCAGCCGGTCAACGTCGCCAAGAAGCCCGGCGAGCTGGCCCGCGACTCGCTCACCCACGTCGCGCACGGCGCCGACGCGGTCTGCTTCTTCCAGTGGCGGCAGTCGAAGGCGGGGGCGGAGAAGTACCACTCCGGTATGGTCCCGCACGCCGGCCCCGACAGCGACGTGTTCCGCTCCGCCGCCGCACTGGGCGCGACCCTGCGCGACCTCGCCCCGGTCGCCGGGGCGACCCGCGAGCAGGCGCCCGCCGCGATCGTCTTCCACTGGGACTCGTGGTGGGCCGCCGAGGCCGACTCGCACCCCACCGACCGCCTGCGCTACCGGCAGGAGGCCCTGGACTGGTACACCGCGTTCCTGAACCTGGGCATCCGCGCCGATGTGGTGCCGCTGGGCACGGCGCTGGACGGCTACCGCCTGGTCGTCGCGCCGATGCTGCACATGGTCGGCGAGCCGGTCGCCAAGGAGCTGCGCGGCTACGTCGAATCCGGTGGGCACCTGGTGACGACGTACTTCTCCGGCATCGTCGACGAGCACGACCACGTCTGGCTCGGCGGGCACCCGGGTGCGCTGCGCGACCTGCTCGGCGTACGCGTCGAGGAGTTCGCGCCGCTGCTGGACACCGAGTCCGTGACCCTCGACGGCGACCTGTCCGCCACCCTGTGGACCGAGCGGGTCCAGGTCACCGGCCCCGACACCGCCGTGCTGTCGCGCTACGCCACCGGTGAGCACGCCGGGCACCCGGCCGTCACCCGCCGCACCGTCGGCGCAGGCTCGGCCGCCTACGTGTCGACCCGGCTGGGGGCGCAGGGCGTCACCGCCGTGCTCGACGGGCTGGCCGCGGCCGCGGGCGTGACCAGTGAGCTGCCGGCCGGCGTACGCGGCGGCGTCGAGCTGACCGTGCGCCGCCGCGGCGCGGAGCGCTTCGCGTTCCTCGTCAACCGCACCGACCAGCCCGTCACCGTCGCCGACCTGCCCGGGGAGCCGCTCGTCGGCACCCGCGGACCGCACGGCGAGCTGTCGCTGGAGGCAAGGGGAGTGGCCGTCCTACGGCTGGGCTGAGCGCAGCCGACCACCGGCGACATCGGATGGAGCGGGACCGCCTGCGGGCGGTCCCGCTCTTTCGGTGAACGTGGAACTCTTTCGGTGGAACCGGATCGGCCACCTTTGCGCAGTGAGTGTTGACGTCCCAGCTTGGCGGCTCCGTAAGCTTCGTGTTCCCTCCGACGTGCAGATATCCGTCTGTCTCGTTGTTGCGGATCCTGTTGCGAGCGCGCGCTGCGACCGGATCGTGGTGATGTCCACTCCGCTGTGGTCGATGCCTTTCATTGCGCTTAGGAGCCGTCATGGCAGCATTCCCATTGGCCCCGTCCCTACGAGATCCACGTAGGAGCAGCCGGCTCCGCGCACCCGGACGGGTGCGCGCCCGCCTGCTCGGCGCGCTGGCGCTGGTGCTCGTCGTGCTCGGCGGGCTGCTGCCGTTCGCGCCGCCGGCCCGTGCCGCCGCGGCCGACTACCCGTTCCCGCTGCCCGACTTCAGCCACCCGGGCAGCCCGCACGCCCCGCTGTTCCACGACCGGGGCGACACGCTGATCCCGGTGCTGATCGTCTACGCGACGTTCAACGACCTGACCAACGTCACCGAGGCCGACATCGAGGCCAAGTACTTCCCGCTGTTCACCTTCGGCAACGTCGCCGACTACTACCTCCAGCACGACCTCGGGGTGATGGTGCCCGCCGTCGAGTCCTTCGGCGACGCCGACAACGGCGTCGTGGTCGTCGACCTGGGCGCGTCCGGGCCGGGCATCGCGCAGGACCCGGCGCAGCGGCGGCGCAAGATGATCGACCTCGCCGACCCGTTCGTCGACTTCGCCCGGTACGACACCGACCGCGACGGCACCGTCGAGGACACCGAACTCGGTGTGGCCACGATCTTCACGTCCCGGCCCGGCACCGACAACTGCGGGCAGACCCGGGAGGTCGCCGCCGGGGGCAAGCTCGACGGCAAGACGATCGGCTTCCGCACCGCCGACAGCGGCACGGCGACCAACCGCATCACGCTCGCCCACGAACTCGGCCATCAGCTGTACGACCTCTACGACCACTACGGCTTCGGCGTCGGCAGCTGGGACCTCGCCGGACCGACCTGCTCGGGAGGCGAACTGTGGTACGAGCCGAACCAGTGGACGAAGATGCACCTGGGCGGGCAGAAACCGGTCGTGGTCACCTCGGACCGCTACGTCACCGTGTCGGACCTCAGCATCGCCACCACGTACCTGATCTACGACCATGAGCGCGGCACCGACGACTACTTCCTCATCGAAGCCAGAACGCCCAGGGCGGGCACCTACGACCAGAGCGTCCCGGACAGCGGCGTCGTCGTGTTCCGCGTCGACGAGCGCAACGTGCGCAGCAACCAGGAGCACGTACGCGGCGTGGAGCTGCTGCGCCCGGACGGGGTGCGCACCCCGGGCTGCGTCGACGAGGACGTCGACGGCCGCGTCGACGAGGACCCGGTCGACAGCATGGACAACGACGGGGACGGCCGTGTCGACGAGGACCCGGCGGAGACGTCGGTGGCCTGCGACGGCGGCAGCGACGTCGACGCGTGGGACCCGGGCGACACCCGCACCCCGCAGCGCACGATGGATCGGCCGTGGGCCGACGGCACCCCCGCCAAGGTCGCCGTCCGCGCCATCGGCCGGCCGTTCTTCGCCGGCACTTCGGCCAACATCTGGTGGTCGCAGGTGTACCTCGACGTCCGCGGGCCGGGTGTGCTCGTCGACCCGGCCGACGCGCGCGGCAACGCGCCCCGGCCGACGCTGACGATCGGGAACCCCACCGACCTGTCGTTCACGGTGCGCAACACCGGTGAGGCCACCGACACCTTCGACTTCACCGAACTCGTGCCATCCACCTGGACGGCCACCACGCAGCGGATGACGCTTGCGGCGGGGCAGCAGGCCACCGCCACGATCAAGGTCACCGTTCCCGACGGGGAACGGGTAGGCCAGCACTCGCTGTTCGCCCGCGGGCGCAGCACCACCGACACCGACATCACGACCGACTACCAGTTCCTCGTCGACGTCGTGAAGCGGCAGCTGGACATCTCCTACACCGGCGACACGTCCGTGGACCACTCCGACCCGGCGGCGCTGTCCGCCGTCGTCCGCGACCGCATCACCGGCGCGCCGGTCGCGGGCCGGCAGGTCGACTTCACCGTCGCCGGCCAGGTGCGCACGGCGACCACCGGCCCCGACGGCGTGGCCAGAGCCACCTGGCTCGCCGACCAGCTCCCTGGCGGCTACCCGGTGCTGGTGCAGACTTCCGCGGACGGGCGGTACGAGGCCGCGGCCACCGAGGCGACGCTGACCGTCGACCGCGAGAACCTCGTCGTCGCGGTGACCGGCCTCGTCCAGGCGGCCGGGAGCGGCGCGAAGCTGACGCTGCAGGCCACCCAGGAAGCCGACGGCCACCCGGCTGACCTCAGCCGGGCCGCAGCCCACCTCACGCTGTCCCCGACGCTGACGACCGGCAGCCGGTCGTTCGACGTGACGTTCGACGCCACCGGGCGGGCCGAGGTCGTGCTGGCGACGGTCGCCGCCGACGTCTGGGCGCTGCACGCCGAGGTCGCCGGTGAGTACTTCACCGGCCCCGCCGTCGACGCCGAGCTGATCCTGTTCAACCCGGCCGGACAGGTCTCCGGCACCGGCAGGGGAGACGACTCGGCGGGCACCGCGCTCCGGATGACCTCCTCGATCCGGTATCAGGGCACCACCCCGAACGGGTCGATCCGCGTCGACCGGGGATCGCAGCGCTTCGACGCAGACACGATCAGCTGGCTCGTCGTCGTCGGTGACCGGGCGGTCTTCCAGGCGGCGGGGCGCTTCGGCGGCAGTCCCGCCACCCTGCGGGGCACCGTCGTCGACGGCGGCAATCCCGGCAAGGGCCACGACACGTTCTCGCTGCGCATCACCACAGCGGGCACACCGACGCCGTACGAGTCGGGTGTGGTGACGCTGGACAACGGCAACCTCGGCGTCCAGTAGCACCGCCGCACCGGACCGGCCCGCCGGCGCCCTCCACGGGGCGCCGGCGGGCCGGGCCGGTCAGTGCCGGTACTCGTGACGGCGCCCCAGCATGGCGGCCAGCATCGCCGGCAGCATCAGCAGGTGGCCGCCCATCATCAGGGCCTCGCCGGAGATCGCGCCGAACGCATAGGGCACCAGCAGGACCAGGAACGGCAGGTACATCGCCGCGGACATCTCGGCGATGCTCACCCAGCCGTGCCGCCGGAACCGCATCCACGCGGCCATGCCGATGGTCATGTTCGTCGCCATCACCAGCACGCTCGCGACCGTCAGGTCGGACAGGCCCGGCCAGGCCAGCGACCACAGCGGGCCCAGCGCGAGCATCCCGACGAACATGGCGACGACCATCTCGCCGAAATGCAGGGCGAAGCGCAGGTTCTTGCGGGTGGTCGACCGTTCGGGCGCGTGGTCGGCGGAGGGGGTCGAGCCGGGCGTGGAAGTCGTCATGCCAGCCATCCTGAACCGGCGGATCCGTGTACACAGGTGCCAGAAGTCACGGTCACCGGTCATGACCGGTCATGCCGGTTCAGAGCAGCCTGAGGGCACGGGCCCGTAGCGCCGCCTGGGTTCGGTCGCGGGCGTCGAGTTTGGCCAGCACCCCGCTCACGTGGTTCTTCACCGTCCCTTCGGCCAGGAACAGCGCCGCCGCGATCTCCCGGTTGGACCGGCCCTCGGCGAGCAGGCGCAGCACCTCCAGCTCCCGCTCGGACAGCGGCACCACCAGCGGCTGCGGCCGGTCGGTCCGATCCTCGTCGGGCAGCCGGGCGAACCGGGCGACCACCTTCGCCGCCACCGACGGCTGCAGCACCGCCTCGTCGCGGGCGGCAGCGTGGATCGCCGCCACCAGCTGCGCCGACGACGCGTCCTTGAGCAGGTAGCCCAGCGCCCCGGCGCGCAGCGCCGCGAAGACGTCCTCGTCGTCGTCGAACGTGGTCAGCGCGATGACCCGCACCCCCGGGTGCTCCACCCGCATCCGCCGGGTGGCCGCCACCCCGTCCAGGACCGGCATGCGCAGGTCCATCAGCACCACGTCGGGCCGCAGTTCGGCCGCGCGATCCAGCGCCTGCGCGCCGTCGCCGGCCTCGCCGACCACCACGATGTCGTCGTGCACGCCGAGCAGCACGGCCAGGGCCTCGCGGAACAGCGACTGGTCGTCGGCGAGCAGCACCCGCACCGGCCCCCGGCTCACCCGGGCACCTCCACGCACAGCGTCGCGCCCTGACCGGGCACGGACTCGATGCTCATCCGGCCGCCGGCGTGCGCGGCGCGTTCGCGTACCCCCAGCAGCCCGTATCCGGGCGAGTCGCCGGTTTCGTCCGCCAAACCGGTGCCGTCGTCGCGGACCTCCAGCCGCACGGCGGCCGGAAGGGTGTAATCGAGGACCAGCTCGGCCCGGGTCGCCCGCGCATGTTTGCGGACGTTGGTCAGCCCCTCCTGGGCCGCCCGGTAGAGCGACTCCTGCGCCGCGGTGACCAGCGGACGGGCCTGGCCGGCGATGTCGAGGCTGGTCGGCACGCCGGACGCCGAGGACTGCTCGGCCAGCTCGGCCAGCGCCTCGGCCAGCGGCGCCCGCGGCCGCGGATCACGCATCGCGCTCACCGACCGGCGTACCTCGGCGAGGGCCTCCTCGGCCTGGACCTGTGCCTTGGCGAGCACGGCGTCGGCCCGGCCCGGGTCCGTGCCCAGCACCGCCCGTGCCGCCTTGACCTGCATCTGCACCACGGTCAGCGAGTGTCCGAGCCCGTCGTGGATGTCGCGGGCGACCCGGTTGCGCTCCTGCGCCACCGCCAGGGTCTCGACCTGCTGCGAATACTCGCGCAGCTGCTCGTGGGCGCGGATCAGCTCCTGGCGGGCCTGCTGCTCGCGCATGATCAGGTGGGTCAGCACCGCGGCGAACGCGGCCGCGGCGAGCATGCCCAGCCCTTCGCGCAGCCCGGCCCGCCACTCCATGCCCAGATGCGCGAACGGGACCAGACCGCCGACCACCAGCGCGCCGCGCAGCGGCAGCAGCAGCACGCTCTGGCTCACCAGCACCAGCAGCAGCAGGATCGCCCCGACCATCGCGCCGGACGTCACGAACACGGCATAACCCAGCAGCAGCTGGACCACGATGTAGGCGATGCGCAGGCCCCGCCGCGACGTATGCCGCACCCGGGCGAAACCGGCGGTGGCCGCCGCGGCGTAGACCGCGCCCAGCACCACCGCGGCGACCGGATGGTGCGGCATGCTGACCGGAGGCTCCGCCACGGCGGCCCCGGCGACCAGCGTCAGGTACGCGGCCACGGTCAGCGCATGGAGGGCCTGGTGCACGCTTCCACTGTGGCCGGTCCCTCGCACCGGGTCAATGACGACGGCGGGCCGGCGTGGTCCGTCCGTCGATCAAGCATCGCTGGATCACCACCCACGTTCATGGATGTGTCACGCTTGGTCTCGGATGGCCAGGAGCAGCCTCAGCCGCTCCCGCGCGTGACGCAGCGTGGACCGTACGGTCGCTTCCTTCAGGTGGAGAATCGCAGCCATGTCGGCTGTCGGGTAGCTGCGCAGATGCAGGGCGAATACCATCCGCTGCTGTTCCGGAAGTTGCCGGATGAGCTGACGGACCTCATCGACATCCGTTGTGTAGGGATCGATCTCCTGGAATTGGTCGAGCACGACGTCGGTGGGTGACACCAAGACCTGCCGGCGGGACCGACGTCGCGAGTCGGATGCTCTTCGAGAGGCGACTTTGCGTACGAACGCCACCGGGGACTCGATCTTTTCCCAATTGCCATGCAGCGCGATCATGGCCTCTTGGGCGATGTCCACGGCATCGTGGAGATCGACTCCGGATACGAATCGTGTGAACAGCACCAAGTTACGGAACTCGGTGCGGTAGAAATCGGCGAACTCGTGATCTTCTTCCACGCGCGCCAGCGCCACATCGGTGATCGACATGGCGCCGGCGGCGTCGTGGCGGTTCATGACTTCCGCCCGCCTACTTGCTGAAGTCCCAGTTGATCCCGACGGAGCCCTTGCGCGGGATCAAGCGACGGATGATGTACGCGAGCGCGGCGGCGGCCACGACTGCCGACGCGCCGTTGACCTCTGGCTGAAGGTTCTGGGGGATCATGTCAAAGGCTTGGGCGGCCGAGGACGTCAAAACGGTGCTGAGAGCACCGCCGGCCACCAGCGTCACGCCCTTGTGCCGAGGATCTGCGTCGGCGGGCGGTTCTGGCGCGGTGTCGGCCGCCGTGCCGGCGGTGATCTTCTTGGCTGAGGCACGGGCGGCTCGAGGCGCGCGCGTGCTCTCACTCCCGGTGGGGTCGGGCATCGGAGGGTCGGGCCCTTCTCGTCGGCTGACAGGACCTGTCTCGGGAGGGCGCCTTCTTCACTCGACCAAAAGCTTTCGTCGGCGGACCCAGTCTTCGACAGTGGACACATGCTAGCGAAGTAAGCAAGATCAGGGGCCAGCCGACATCAAGTCGACACGAGCGGAAACGCCTCAAGAAAATCCGACCGTCTCTTGCACGGATCGGGCTGCTCGTGCGACTTGTCGGTGTAGACGTTCGCAGCCGCCCGCTAGGAGGTGTGAGATGAAGCATGACGGATTGATTGCACGAATCTCAGCCTCTGGGCGACTCTTGAACGTCGGCGACCGGGAATGGCTCCAGGTCGTCGCTATGCGGGCGCGGTTCAGGCCGTGTCTCGGGAGGGCCCGTCGGCTTCACTCGACCAAAGTGCTTTCGGTCGGCGGGCCCAGTCAAGGTTTCGGCTGTCACCACCTCATGACTTCCCTTACCTGAACCGTCTGGTCCACATCGGCCACACCAGGCCTACACGACTCATGATGAGTGCGGCCGGGTTGTCCACGACGCCAGCAGCTGCGCGGCCTCGCCGGTACGCAGGTGGTCGTCGCTCTGTACGGCCCGCATGTCGGCCAGCACCCCGGTCAGCTCACCGACCGCGCCCGCCACGTCGCCGCCGCGGTGGCGCAGTTGCGCGTGCAGCTGCCGGGCGCGCATCGCCCGCGGATGGGCGTGCCCGAACACCTCCTCGACGACCGTCTGCAGCTCTGCCAGGGCCGCCATGCCCGCCGCCGGATCGTCGGCCAGGCCGGTCCAGTAGGCCAGGTTGGTGCGGAACGTCAGCGTGGTCGGGTGCCGCGGCCCGAGCGCCCGTTCGGCGTCCTGCGTGGCCACGCCGAACTCCTCGACGGCCGCAGCCGGCTGCCCCGCCAGGCCGCGCCAGTACGCCAGGTTGTGCCGGGCGGTCAGCGTGTCGTGGTGCAGCGGCCCGTGTACCGCGACCAGCCCCTCCACCGCCCGCTGGTACGTGTCGACGGCCAGATCCGCGTCCCCGGTCTCGCCGATCCACCGCCCCAGATCAGACAGCGT
This sequence comes from Catellatospora vulcania, assembly GCF_009720385.1. GTDB lineage: Bacteria > Actinomycetota > Actinomycetes > Mycobacteriales > Micromonosporaceae > Catellatospora > Catellatospora vulcania. The sequence goes on from NZ_WARX01000001.1 coordinate 1,496,920, forward strand.
GCTGAGGGTGTCCGGATGGGACGGGCCGCGCCGCTGAGCCAGCTCGTCCGCCAGCGCCGTGAACCATTCCCGGGCTCCGGCGGGGTCGCCCGACATTCCCCGGCACAGCGCGACGTACCGCCGCGTCGACAGCGTCAGCGGATGATCGTCGCCGAGCACGGCCGCGGCCTGCGCGTGCAGCGGCACCATCTCCGCCAGCGTCGCCGCGGGCGCGCCCAGCTCGAACGGCTGCAGCGCCGCACGCTGCCGAATCCACAGCGTGTCCGGATCGTCCGCGCCGAGCAGCCGCTCGGCATCGCGCTGCAGGACGGTCAGCTCGGTGAGCGCCGCCGCGGGGTCGCCGAGCTCGCCGACGGCCTGGGCCCGCTGCGCGGCCAGGAAGATCACATCGCGGTGCTCGCCGCCGAGCCTCTCACGGGCCTGCGCGAGCAGCTCGTCCGCGGCGTCGCGGGCCGCGCCGGTCCGGCCCAACGCCATCAGGTGCTCGGCGAGCCGCCGCAGCACCGGATGCATGCGCTGGTGCCACAGGTGTTCGCCGACCGCCCGGCGCAGCGCCAGCAGGCTGTCGTAGAGCGCGGCCACCGGCAGGCTGTGGTCCGGGACCGCCCATGCCTCGTCCAGGGCGTCCGCGGCGGCGCGGGCCAGCGCGGGCAGCTCGGTGTCCGGGACGGACTCCCGGACCGCCCGCTGCACCAGGGCGTGCATCGCCACCGTCGACGTGTCGTGGGTGAGCAGGCTGAGCCGGTGCAGCGCACGCAGCGCCGCCAGCGCCTCACGCCGGTCCGCGCCGACCCGGGCCCGAGCCGCGCCGGTCAGCAGCAGGTCCTGCGGCACCCCGACCGGGGCCAGCAGCGCCACCAGCTCCAGCATCCGGGCCGCGGCGCCCGGCTTGGCCAGCGCGGCGGCGCGCTGCGCGGCAAGCTGCCAGGTGCTGGCCACCGTACGGTCGTGGCCGTCGGCGGGCGACGTGGGCGGGAACAGGTCGGCGAGCCGCTCCCGTTCGTCGTCGAGCATCCGCCGGTACGCCGGCACGCCGGTGCCGGTGTCGATGAGGAACGCCGCGGCCTGCGACAGCGCGAGCGGGAAGTGTCCCAGCGCGGCCGCCAGGCCGGCCAGCTCGCCGTCGGGCGGCGGCTCGCCCTGCCCGGCCGCCGGATCCAGCGACAGGCGATTACGCAGATAGTCCACCGATTCCGCGCCGCTGAACATGCCCACCTGCACGACGCGCGCCGCAGGGCGCAGCACCAGCGCGTCGCGGCGGCGGGTCGTCACGATGCTGCGGCCGTGCTCGCCGATCGGCCACAGCCCGTCCAGGTCCGCCGGGTCGTCGGCGTCGTCGAGCACCACCAGCCACGGCTGCGGCGTCGAGCGCAGCCACGCGACCAGCAGGTCGGCCTGCGTCTCCTCGTCGTGGCCGTAGCCGTCCGGGTGCGCCGCACGGCCGCCTGCGGCGGCGGGGGAGTCCAGCATCCCGCCCGCGACCGCCCGCCAGACACGGGCGTATCCGGCCAGCAGCGACTGCCGCGACGACGCAGACACCCACGCGAACAGGCCCCCGCAGCCGCGCGCCCGATGAAACGCCGCCGCCGCGAGCTGCGACTTGCCCGACCCGCCCGGCCCTGTCAGCAGCACCTGGCGCACCGTGTCGTCGCGCAGCGCGTCGTCGATGGCCGCGGCCAGCTCCGGGCGCTCGCGCAGCGAGGCGGCGTCGCTGGGCGGGCGGCCGACCACCAGTTCCGCCACCGGGCCCGCGGCCGCGGCGGGGCGTACGGTGGTGCGCTGCTCGTGCGCGGCCCGCCACAGCTGCCGCCACCGCTGCAGCGACTGGCCCGTCGCCGACCCGCCGGTGGCCGTCTCGACGGCCTGCACGAGCGCGTGGACCTGTTCGAAGTCGCGGGGCACGGAGCGGCCGTTGAGCCACTCGCCGAGCCGGCGGGCGTTGACGGCGATGCGCCGCCCGGACGGCAGCGCGACGTTGCTCGCCCGGCGGGCCAGCACCTCGTCGGAGGCGTCGGGCAGGCGGCGGCGCAGCTGTGCCAGCGCGGCCGTGAACGCGGTCCGGGGCGCGCCGTCCTGATCGTGCGACCGTTCCGCCATCGTGCCCGCGACCTCCCGTGTCCGCCGTCGGCCTGATTCTAGGCGTACCGATGTGGACGGTCGGCCCGCGCCGGTCACCGCACCGGCCCGCACCGGGGACCCGTCGGCAGCCTCGGAATGCCCGTGCTGACCAGGTCATTCGTCGGCGTATCGACACGGCGGCCGCAGCGGGCACCGGCGGCGTCCGGTTAGCGTCGGCGCGCCGGGGCACGGCCCCGGACAGCCAGGCGGGTTCGCGAGTGGAAGGCATCGGTGACCATGCGCACGCTGAGTCAGAAGGACCTCGACCGGCTGGTCCGGTCGAACCGCAACCTGAAGATCTCGCTCTGGGTCTTCTGCGTGGGGATGATCGGGGTGCTCTTCCTGCTCATCGCCAACAACGTGACGATGTCCCCGGCGTGCGGCACGGCGCTCGGCGTCGGCATCGGCGCGCTGCTGGTCATCCCGCAGCGGCAGCTGCTGTCCGAACTCGGGCTCAGCCGCCAGGAGGCCAAGCAGATCCTGCAGGACGAGCGCAAGCGCCGCCGGGCCGCCGGCAACTGAACCAGGGGGGACGGGGCGGGGCCCTCGTGGCGGCGAGGGCCCCGGCGCTCAACCGGGCAGCCGCAGGCTGACGATGCCCAGTTCCGTGCCGACGACCACATGCGTCGCGTCGCGTACGGCCACGCAGTTCACCGTCGCGTTGAGCCGGATGCGGGTGCCGCCGGCCGGTTGGGTGTCGGTCTCGCCCGGCGCGGCCCGCACCCACAGCGTCTGATCGGCGCCGCCGCTGACCACCACCGTGCGATCCCCGTGCCGGTCGATCGCGGCGGCGTGCACCCAGCCCTCGTGGCCGGTGAACGGCGCGCCGGCCGGCTCGCCGGTGGCGGCCTCCCAGGTCCGTACGGTGCCGTCGTTGCCCGCGGACACCACCAGCAGGCAGTCGCCGGCCTCACCCACCGCCACCGCGTTGACATGGGCGGTGTGTCCGGTGAGCGGCTCGCCGACGGGCTCGCCCGTGCGCGCGTCCCACAGCCGCACGACGTGGTCGTCGCCTCCGGACACCACCACCGGGCGGCCGTGCAGGGACGCGAACGCGACCGACCTGACGTAACCGTGGTGGGCGTCGATGGGCGCACAGCACAGCTCCTGGGTCTGCGCGTCCCAGATCTGCACCTTGTGGTCGTTGCTGCCGGACACGATCACCGGCCGCCCGTCCAGCCGCCCGAACGCGACCGAGTTGACCCAGCTGCGATGGCCGGTGAACGGCTCGCCGAAAGGCTCGCCGGTGGCGGCGTCCCAGGTGCGCACCGTGCGGTCGTCACCCGCCGACACGATGACCGTCCGACCTTCGACCTGCCCGAACACGACCGACCGGACCCCGTCCGCGTGCCCGGTGAACGGGGCGGCCAGGGGACGCCCGGTCGCCGCGTCCCACAGCCGTACCGTGTGGTCGGTGCTGCCCGACGCGACGACCAGGGCCCCGTCGAGGCGGCCGAACGCGATCGCGGTGACCGGGCTCAGATGCCCGGCGAACGGGGCCGCGACGACCTGGCCGGTGGCCGCGTCCCAGGCCCGCAGGGCACGGTCGGCGCCGCCCGCGATGACGATCGGCTGGCGGCCGAGCCGCCCGAACGCCACCGACCGCACCCCGCCGGGGGTCGCGTACAGGGTGCCGACGGTCTCCCCGGTGACGGCGTCACTGACCCTGACGCGGGCGTCCGCACCGCCGGCGATGACGATCGGCTGGCGGCCGAGCTGCCCGAAAGCCACCGACCGGATCGCGCCGGCGCCGGTGGCCGCAGCGCCGACGGGTTCGCCGGAGTCGGCGTACCAGACGCGCACGGTCTCGTCGTCGCTGCCGGAGGCCACCACGGGCTGCCCGTCGACGGCCCCGAACGCCACCGCGGTGACCGCATCCCTGTGCCCGGTCAGCGGCTCGCCCACCGGCAGGCCGGAGGCCGCGTCCCACAGCCGCACCGTGCGGTCGCCGCCGCCGGAGGCGATCACCGGACGGCCGTCGAGGTCGCCGAACGCCACCGTGTTCACGGCCCCCTCGTGCCCGAGCAGCGGCGGTGCTGCCGCGCGCCCGGACGCGGCGTCCCACAACCGGACGGTCTCGTCCGCGCCGCCGGAGGCCACCACGGTCCTGCCGTCGACGGCGCCCAGCGCCAGTGACCTGACCGGGCCGGTGTCGGTGGCCGGCTCGCCGACCGGCTTGCCGGACGCGGCGTCCCACAACCGGATGGTCTGGTCGTCGCCGCCCGACGCCACCACCGGCTGCCCGTCGACGGCCCCGAACGCCACCGCGGTGACCGCGCCGGTGTGCCCGGTCAGCGGCGCGCGGAACGGCTGGCCGGACGCCGCGTCCCACAGCCGCACCGTGCGGTCGCCGCCGCCGGAGACGACGATCGGCTGCCCGGCCAGGTCGCCGAACGCGACGGCGTCGACCGTGTCGGCATGCCCGGTGAACGGTTCGCCGACCGGCTCGCCGGACGCCGCGTCCCACAGGCGCACCGTGTCGTCCTCGCCGCCTGACACGATCACCGGCCGACCGTCGCGGGTGCCGAACGCCACCGACGACACCCAGTCGTTGTGACCCGTGAGCCGGACCCCGATCTGGCGGCCGGTGACCACGTCGGACACCTGCACGGTCCGGTCGTTGCCGCCGGACACCACGACCGGCTGCGACCCGCGGCGGCCGAAGGCCACCGCGTTCACATGGTCGACGTGCCCGGTGTACGGGTCGGTGACGAGCCGCCCGGTCTCGGCCGACCACACCTGCACGGTCCGGTCCTCACCACCGGAGACCACGATCGCGTCGTCGCCGAGCCGCCCGAACGCGACGGCCTTCACCCGGCCCGAGTGGCCGCTGTACGGGGTGTCGAACAGGCTGCCGGTGGCCGGGTCCCACAGCCGCACCAGGCCGTCCGTGCAGGCCGTCGCCACGACACCCTGCCCGCGCACGTCGCCGACCGCCACCGCGTACACGCCGCCGGTGTGCCCCGCCAGGGGCCGGCCCAGGACTTCGCCGGTGGCCGCGTCCCAGACCATGACCAGGTCGTCCTCGCCACCGGACACGATGACGGCCCGGTCGAACAACTGTCCGAAGGCGACGGTGCGCACCGGCCCGCGATGCCGGAAGGGGCGTCCGGGCAGGGGAAGCGCGGTCGCCGCGTCCCAGCGCCGCACGGTGCCGTCCCGGCCGCCGGAAACCACGACGGTCCTGCCGTCCAGCTGTCCGAACGCGACCGCGGTGACCCAGTCGGTGTGCCCGACGAGCGGCTCGCCGATCGGTCGCCCGGTGGTGGCGTTCCACAGGCACAGCTTGCGGTCACCGCTGGCCGACGCGACGACCGCCCGGCCGGCGACGTCGCCGAGCGCGACCGCGGTGACCGGGCCGCGGTGCCGGGTCAGCGTCTGGTGCGGCGGATGCATCCGCCACGAAGCCCAGTGCGTGGTCCACGGCAGCGGCAGGCCGCTGGCGGTGATGTCGTCGGCCAGGTGCGGGGCCCGCGCGCACCGGGCAGCGAGCTGCAGATAGGCGGCTCGCTCAGCCGGGTGGGCCTGCATCCGGGCGACCGCCCGCTGGTAGGCGTCGGCGGTCGCCCGCGCCTGCGGTGTCCGGACCCGGTGCAGCGCGGTCAGCAGCGGCTCGGCCTGGGTGTCGGTGAGCAGCCGCGGCTCGGCGAGCAGCGCGTCCAGACAGTCGGCCTGGGCGGCATGGCCCGCGATCGCGGCCGCCGTGTACGGGTGGGCCATGGCCCAGTCCCTGGTGCCGTCCGGCCGTCGCGGAACCCGGTCGACGAGCAGGTCGAAGATCGCCCGGTGGTCGGCCCTGGCGATCGCCGCGGCGTCGGCCTTGACGTCGCCGCTGTCGCGCAGCCCGGACCCCCTGCCGTCGCCGACGCTGCCCTGACGTTCGATGAGCAGATGCTCGGCGAGGGCCGCATGGTAGAGGCGGTACACGGAGCTGTTGCCCAGCCGCGACTCGATGATGTAGTAGCCGGCCTTCTCGAACAGCCAGTCCAGGTCGCGGTTGCTGCACGGGCGGCCGGTCAGCCGGGTGACCAGGCGCGGCCACAGGTCCTCCCACGGCAGCCCGGACGCCTGCGCGTACGCCAGCGGCAGCAGCAGGTCCCGAGCCTTGGCGGCCTCGTCGCCGAGGCGTTCGTCGAGGTCGCCGCGCATCGCGCCGGCGGCCTCCCGCGGCAGCGAGGCCTGCCAGGCCGCGTCGTACGGATCGGCCACCAGCTCGCCCCGCAGTGCCAGGCTGCGAGCGGTGATCAGGGCGACGAGGAAGGAGTCGCCGGCCGCGGCGGCGACGGCGTCGACGACCGCGCCGAGGTACTCGGTCCGCTGCCCCGCGTACGGCGACGCTTCGACCAGCCGGGTCAGGCACGAGTGCACGTACTGGTGCAGGCTGGGCTGGTCGGCGTAGCGGGCCCGGTCGAGGTTGATGACGTCGACCGGCGTGCCCAGCGGGCCGATCAGGTGCCGGCGGGTGCCGATCAGCAGGCGCAGCGGGGTCCGGCGGGCTGTTCTGACCAGCGGCGCGAGCACCTGCTCGACCATCGCGATGCCGGTGACCGTGGTGTCGCCGAGCTCGCCGGCGGCCTCGTCGACGCCGTCGATGACGACGACGACGGGCTCGGTCCGGTTGCGCAGCTGCGCGATGAGCTTGCCCGGCGAGTCGACGGCGGCGATGTCGTCGATGCCGCAGGCTTCGGCGAGCCCGGCGAGCAGGCCCACCGGGGTCAGCCCGCGGGCGTGGATGAACCGGTCGATCGACTCCCGCGGGGGGACGGTGTCCGGCGGCAGCACGTGCACGTCGGGCACCCGGGCGCTGCGGCCCGGGTCGGCCAGCGTGTCCAACCGTGCCAGCAGCGCCGACTTGCCCGAACCCGGATCGCCGGTGATCACCAGCGTCGGCGGGTCGGCGTCGGCGAGCCAGGCCGAAGCCCGCCGCAGTGCCGCGTGACGGCCGGTGAACAGCCACAGGTCGTCACGGTCGGACAGCGGGTCCAGGCCCTGCCCGATGCGGGCGGTCCGCTCCCGGTCGGTCCGGCGTGCCTCCTGCTGCAGCCGCAGCTCGCGGGTGCGCACGTCGAGGTCGGAGTACCACCGGCTGTACTGCCGGTTCGGGAAGAACTCCCCGGACCGCTCCCCGAAGTAGAACAGGCGGGCCTGCTGGCTGACGGCCCCGCCTGCCGCCGCGTCGGCCAGTTCCGCGTTCACCTGGGTGATCAGCGGCTCCAGCGGGAGGAACGGCACCTCGTGGCCGGCGATCGCCCGTTCCTGAACCGAGCGGGCCAGTGCCTGGGTGAACGTGCCGACACCCGCCTGCTGGTAGTCGCGGGTCGAGACGATCACCGCGATGGCGGGGCCGCCGGCCGTGCGCCGCAGCCGCTCGACGAACCCCACCGCGCCGGCCGCCAGCGCACCGCCTGCCGCGCCGGCGTAGCAGGTGTCGAGCACGAACAGCAGCCGCTGGCCGACCATCTCGCCGGGCGTGTCGCTGTCGAGCACCCGGCCGGTCAGGTCACCGGCACGCAGGAAGCTGAACGACCGGTCGGCCGTGGCATCGGCCATCGGCAGCAGTAGATCGGTCTTGGACGCCGCGACCTCGCCGTGCCCGGTGTAGTAGACGGCGATCATGTCGTCGGCGCGGCGCTCGGGACTGCGCAGGAAGGCCCGCAGCCGCCCGGTGAACTCCACCGCGCTCAGGTTCACCCCGAAGTCCTGCACGACCTGGTAGTCCAGGCCGGTGAACAGGTCGGTGGCGCGTTGCAGCTCGGCGACGAGTTCGGGCAGGTCGATGAGGTTGGTCGAGGGGGCGTACTCGGTCGTCGCCGCGCCGATGAAGTACCGCCGCACCGCCGAGCGGTCCTCCGGCCCGTTCACGGGCGGCCGGCGAGCAGTCCCGCGGCCACGGCCGCGCCGGTCTCGCGATCGGACAGGTAGCGCTCCACCTGGTGGGCCGCCATCCCGTTGCTGATCTCCAGGTCGCGGACGCGGTCGCCGTACACGGTGCGCAGCACCGGCTGCAGGGCCACGAAGTCACCCGAATCGGTGATGTTCACCCAGCGCTCGACCTCGGGCCAGGCGGCCGTCGACGGCTGCAGGCGGTGGGTCACCAGGTGCGGCACGCCCAGCGGCGAGCCGAGCGTCACCAGGTCGGTGACCGGCCATTCGGGATGGGCGCAGAGCGCCTCGTACGCCACGACCGAGCCCAGCGAGTGGGCCACCACCACGCGGGTGTCCTCACCGATCGCGGCCGCGAACCGCTCCTGGGCCGCCGCGCGCACGGCCGGGTCGGTGAAATAGGCCGTGACCTGCTTGAGCCACCACACGAGCAGGCGCTCCGACGCCTGGGCCAGGAACCGTGCGCCGGCCAGCGCCAGCAGCGCCTTGCGGGCCGAGTTCCGCGGGCCCAGGGTCCGCGCGTCCGGGGCGACCACCCCGGGGTCCACCCGCGCCGCCGCCGCCCACCACTGCATCAGCAGGTCGGCCTCGGGGCCGGAGTCCACATCGTCGGCCGTCAGCGGCGGGATGTCGCCGCTGAGGCGCTTTCCCGGCGGCCGGAACACGTCGCCGTAGAACACACAGGCCACTTCGGAGTCGGCCAGCCCGACGGCGGGGCTCCGGCCGGCCTGGACGGCGTTGTCCAGCCCGCCCTGCAGCGCGGGGATCCAGCGTTCGGCCATCTGCGGCCGGCTGGCGTACGTGTTGAGGATGCCGTGTACCGCTGCTACCCGCGCCATCGGTCAAACCTATCGATCGGGGACAACATCGCGCCGCCGCCCGCGACTGTCGGGAACGCGACGTTGTCAAGGTGGTTCACCCGCTCGCGGGGTGCGGCTGAGCATGGCGCGTGTCGATGGCGCGAGCCGGTCCTCCGTCGATATGCTCGCCGGGGGCCCGCATGGCGTCTCCGTGTTCCGCCACCTTCAATTCCGCCACCGTCAACCCTCGGCTGGCCGTCTTCCGCGCGGAGCCGCCACGTGCAGATCAGCAGACCCAGTTTGGACGCCGTCCCGCTGGGACCCTTCCGTGACCTGGTAGACGCCCTGCACGAGCTCTATCTGCGCGCCGGTTGCCCGTCCGCACGAATGGTCAGCACCAGCATCTATCACGACCGGTCGCTGGAGGTCGTCTCACACGAGACCTACCGTGCCGCGCTACGCGGCGCCTACTTGCTCTCGTGGCCGAAGTATCACTCGATTATCGTCGATCTCAACAAGCGCACCCGGGCCCAGCGGAACGAGACCGAATTGGTCGCCGAGTTCCAATCACTGTGGGTCCGCGCGCAGGGGGACAGCCAGCGACCGACTCGTGCGGGGGAGACGACCACGGTGCCGAACTCACGCGCCGGGCGCGGCGTACCACCGCCGTCGCCCCGACCCGACTCGGCCGTGTCCTGGCCGGTGCAGAGCCTGCCCGGCCGCAACTCGTCCTTCTTCACCGGCCGACGGGCCGCCCTGGCCCGCATCCGCACCGCGTTCGAGCAGCACGCGCACACGACGGTCGTGCTGCACGGGGTCAGCGGGGCCGGCAAGACCCAGCTGGCCACCGAGTACGCGCACCGCTACGGCGAGAGCTACCCGATCGTGTGGTGGGTGCGCTGCGACGACGTCGACCAGGCGCGGGCGGGCATGGCGGAGCTCGCCGCGCGGCTGGGGCTGGGCAACGGCTCCCCGGGCGACCGGTCGCTGGCCGAGCTGCGCCGCTACCTGGGCTCTCCCGAGGTGCCGCACCTGCTGATCTTCGACGACGTGAACGGCGACCAGGAGCGGGCGATCCGCGACCTGCTGCCGACCGGCGGCGGCCACGTGATCCTGACGACCACCGACCGCGAGCTGCCGTACGACACCACGATGCTCGAGGTCGAGGTGCTCGACTTCGCGCCGGACGAGGCCAGCGAGTTCCTCTCCCGGCGGCGGCCCGGCATCACCGACGCGGAGATCGCCGACATCATCGGGCTGGTCGGCCGGCTGCCGCTGGCCCTGGACATCGCGGCGCTGGGCGACCCGGCCGCGCTGCAGTCGCAGTACGCACCGTCGGAGCCGGTCGTCACCGCGCTGACCGTCGCGCGGCAGGAACTGAGCGCCGAGCACCGGGAGGTGTGCGACCTGTTCGGCTGGTTCGGTCCGGCCCCGGTGCCGATCGCGCTGCTGCAGCGGGCCGGGGCGGGCATGGCGTCGCCGCTGGGCGCGACGTTGCGCAACCGGGTCGAGCTGCGCCGGGCGCTGCGCGCGCTGGCCAACTACGGCCTGATCCGGCTGGGTGAGCTCCAGGTCGAGATGACGCAGCTGGCCCGGCAGGCGCTGCGCAGTATCCTGCCGGCCGACGCCGATGCGCACGCCCGCCATCAGGTGCACGAGATCCTGGCCCGAGCCGGCCTCGGCCCGCCGGGGGTCGCCCCGGCCGGTGAGTACCGGGAGATCGGCCGGCACGTGCAGCCGTCCCGGCTCGTCGAGTCCGCCAACCCTGACGCGCAGCGGCTGATCGCCGACCAGATCCGGTTCCGGGCCCTCGACGGCGACCTGACCGGGGCCGCGGACCTGGCCCGCCAGGCCGTCGCGGCTTGGCAGCAGCCCGGCTTCCTCGGCCCGGACCACGAACTGGTCCTGTCGGTGCAGGTGGAGCTGGCCGGCACGCTGCGCGGGCTGGGGCAGTACGCGCAGGCCAGAACCCTGGCCGAGGATGTCGTACGCCGGTTGCAGGCCAGCCCGGCGCACGGGGCCGATCACGAGCTGACCCTCGCCGCCGTGGCAGGCGCCGCCACCGACCTGCTCGTGGCCGGCGACTACGCGCGGGCCGTGACGGCCAGCCGGGAGAACTACGACCGGTCCCGCGACGCCCTCGGCGCAGGGCACGCGCGCACCGCGGACAGCCGCCGCCGGCTCACCGCCAGCCTGCGCCACGCCGGCGCCTACTCCGAGGCCGCGGACCTGGACCTGCGCGACTTCCACCGGCTGGAGGCCGATGACACCGCCGCCACGGTGCGGGTCGCGTTCGCGCTGGCCGAGGACCAGGCCGGGCTCGGCCGCTACGACCAGGCCCTGGAGCTGCTGGACCGTTACCTGCCGCTGGGCAGCCGCCTGCTCGGCGACGGCGACCTGGGCATGCTGGCCGCGCGCCGGACGGCCGCGGTGGCCAGGCGCCGCCTGGGCTGGCCGCAGGCGCTCGACGAGCTGGCCGAGCTGTACGTGCGCTGCGGCGAGATGCTCGACGGCTCCGACGCCCACCTGCTGTCGGTGACGGTCAGCTACGCCAACGCGCTGCGGGACGCCGGTGTCACGTCCCGGGCGGAGCGGCTGGTCATGAACGCCGTCGAGATCTACCGGGACAAGCTCTCCGACGATCACCCGCTGACCGCGGTGGCCCGGGTGAACCTCGCCGCCGTGCAACGCGCCCGCGGGCTCTGGTCGGCCGCGCGGGAGACCGGACGCCACGCCGCGGATCAGCTCAACGTGATGCTGGGCGCGGATCACCCGTACTCGATCGCGGCGGCTGTCAACCACGCGACCGATCTGTCGCTGACCGGTGACCGGGCCGGGGCGGTGAAGGCGTCCCAGGCGGCGTACGCGACCGCCGCGAAGGTGCGCGGCCCCCAGCACCCGGAGACGCTCGCGGCGGGCACCAACCTGGCCCTGGACCTGATCGCGGTCGGCAGACCCGACGACGAGCTGCGTGAACAGATGCTCGCCGGCTGGCAGGAGCTGCTCGGCGAGCACGAGTTCGTCGCCCGCTGGGCGCGTGGCTCACGTGTCGAATGCGATCTCGACCCGATTCCGATCTGACCTGCCGGCGTGATTTGTCCGGCTGGCCTTTTTGTCACCTAGATGAACCTGAATGATCGCCAAACCTTGCCAAACCCGTGCCAGGGGCAGGCGTTCGACTAGACGGTCGTGTTCCACTCTGTCGCAGTTGGAGCTTCACATGTCGAACCGCGACATGGCAGGACGACGTGGCATCGCTGTCGCAAGCAGATCCACGTCCTCCGCTCCTCAAGCGAAAGGACCCTGGTGAGCACCGTACCGCCCGTGCCGACGCGGCATCGCCAGCCGCGGCAAGAGAGCACTCCACGACGTTCCCGGCGTAATGTGAGCCAGCGCTGGACTCTGGCGGGCCTCGCGGCCGTTATCCTCGCCCTGGCCACCCTCGTCACCGCTCTCGCCGGCGGGTTCCGCACCGTCGTCATGACCGTGCTGGAGGCATTGAGCATGACGAGCTGACGTCACCGCGACGCCGTCGTCCGAGCAGGTGCGGTCGTCGTCACGGGCCGCACCCGCTCGGCGGGCAGCATCGTACGTCGATCTGACCCGCTGGCCCGATTTGGCCATCTAGCCTTTTTGCAACCCAGATGACCCTAAATGATCGCCAAACTTTGCCAAACCCGCGCCAGGCAGCTGCCCGCATCGCGCCCGGATGATTAATTTGGTGCTGGGCGCGCCGTCTGGCACGCGAAGCCGTCCGCGCGGCGTGCCTGCCGTGCGGCAAGGTCGATGGGAACCGTAATGGTCAAGGCTGAAACGATCTCCGAGCCTCCGGTCGCCGTCTGGTCGCCGCTGGTGGATCTTTCGGATCGTCCCCTGCTTGATGCGATCCAAGGTGGTGACGACGCCCTCGCGAGGGCGGCCCGCCGGGTGATCAGCGCGCTGGACGACCCGGACGGGATCATCTCGGCCTTCCAGTCGTTCACCTCGTGACCGTGCTGTCGGTCGGCGGCGCTGCGGCGACGCTGCGGCAGGCACAGCGCGCGGCCGCGCCGTGGCCGTACGCCGAGCTCGATCCGGAGCGGCTGCGCGCCGCCGGCTGGCGGCCCACTCCGATCCGCGACCTCATCCTCAAGATCCACCAGCGGTGCAATCTCGCCTGCGACTACTGCTACGTCTACGAGTCGACCGACCAGACCTGGCGCGACCGGCCGGCGGTCATGGCCGACGAGATCTGGCAGGCCGCGGTCGACAACCTGGCCCGCCACGCCACCACGCACGGCCTGCGCCGCGTCCAGGTGATCCTGCACGGCGGCGAGCCGCTGCTGTTCCGGCTCGACCGCATCGAGCGGCTCGTCGGCCACCTGCGCGCCCGGATGCCCGAGGGCACCGAGACCCGGGTCGGCATGCAGACCAACGGCGTGCTGCTCACCCGGCCCGTGGTGAGCCGCCTGGTCGACCTGCGCATCGCGGTCGGGGTCAGCGTGGACGGCACGGCCGAGGACCACGACCGGCACCGGCGCACCCACGCCGGCCGGGGCAGCTTCGCCGCCGTCGCCCGTGCCCTGGACCTGCTGCGCGAACCCGCCAACCGGCCCGCGTACGCCGGGATCCTGACCACCGTGTCACCCGACACGGACCCGGTGCGCACCTTCGAGACGCTGTCCGCGTTCGAGCCACCGATGATCGACTTCCTGCTCCCGCACGCGAACTGGGGCGAACCGCCGACCCACGCCCGCCCCGGCGCGACCCCGTACGCCGACTGGCTGATCGCCGTGTTCGACCGCTGGTACGGCCGCAGCGAACCGGTCCGGATCCGGCTGTTCGACGACATCCTGGCCCTGCTGCTGGGCGGCGCGAGCGGCTCCGAGCAGGTCGGCCTCAGCCCGGCCGGCATGCTGGTGGTGGAGTCCGACGGGGCCCTGGAACAGGTCGACGCGCTCAAGTCCGCCTACCCCGGCGCCGCCGCCACCGGCCTGGACGTGCGCCGCGACGAACTCGACGCGGTGTTCGACGACGCCGGTGTGGCCGCCCGCCAGCTCGGCCCGCAGGCCCTGTCCGGCGCCTGCCTGTCCTGCCCGGTCGTGCGCGTCTGCGGCGGTGGCCACTACGCCCACCGCTACCGCCCCGGCGAGGGCTTCCTGAACCCGTCGGTGTACTGCGACGACATGCGCCGGCTGATCGACCACGTGTCCGCGCGCGTCGCGGCGGACCTGCAACGCGCTGCCGCTTCGGAGAAACGATGACGACGTTCCACGAGTTCGACCCGGACCAGTTCGCGGCGCTCGCCCGCGGTGACGGCGGCCCGCAGGCCATCACCGCGTTGCGGGCCGCGCAGCTCAGCCGCCACCTGCTGCTCATCGGGCACCTGCTGCGCCATTGGCCGGGCAGCACCGCCGAGCGCGACGCCGTCGCCGACACCCTGGAACGGGCCCGCCGCGCCGCGCCGGACCGGTTCGCCCATGTCGTGGGCGCGCCGCTGGTCGGCTCGTGGACCGGCATCGTGGTCCGTGCCACCGAGCGCGGCGTGGCGGCCGCCTCCGACTTCGGGCAGCTGTGCGGCATCGCCGCGGTCGCCGCCGCGGCCGCCGGCGTGCCCGCGGACCTGCCGGTCCCGGTGCGCGACGGCATGGTGTCCGTGCCCGGGCTCGGCGCGCTGGCGGTCGGCGACGCGGCGAGCGCGCGGCTGATCGCCGACGGTGGCCGGCTCACCGTCGCCGCCGAAGACCGTCAGGTGCCGCTGCCCGGCGGGTTCGCACCCACCGGGACGGCCTGGACGCAGCACACCGCCGGTGCGCCCGTGCCCGGGTGGCTGCCCGTCCACCGGCTGGCGGCGGCAGGCGCGCCCGGCATCGCCCTCGACGACGTCGACCCGTACCGCCACGGCCACCACGCGCCGCCCGCCGGCCGGCTCGACGACACGGAGGTCGCCCACTGGCAGACGGTGTTCGCGCAGGCGTGGGCGATGCTGGCGCGCCGGATGCCCGGCCGGGCCGCGGAACTGGCCGCCGGGTTGCAGGTCCTGGTGCCGCTGGCGCAGACCGACCCGCACTCGGCACGCAGTGCCACCGTCAAGTACGCGTTCGGCGCGTTCGGGCTGACCCGTCCCGGCTCCGCGGCCGACCTCGTCGTCACGATGGTGCACGAATTCCAGCATTCCAAGCTCAGCGGCATGCTCGACCTCGCCCCGATGAGCGACCCCGCTGACACCCGCCGGTTCTTCGCGCCGTGGCGCACCGACCCGCGCCCGCTGGCCGGGCTGCTGCAGGGCGTCTACGCGTTCGTCGGCGTCGCCGACTCCTGGCGGGCGCTGCGCGCCGAGGACGGGCTGTCCGACCTGGCCAGTGCCCGGTTCGCCGAGGCGCGGCTGCAGGTGGAGCGGGGGCTGGGCGCGGTGGAGGCGTCCGGGGCGCTCACCGACGCCGGGCTGCGGCTGGTCGCCGGGCTGCGTGAGCGCACGGACGAACTGCTGGCCGAGCCGCTGGACGCGGCCGTGGTCGCCGCGGCCGAGGAGGCGCTGAGCGACTCGCACCGCCAGTGGCTCGACCGCAACAAACAGCTCGTAGCCGGATGACCGCACGCCGGCAGCCCGCCGCCGTGACGGTGGCGGGCTGCCGGCCCGGCGTTGCTCAGGTCGGGGGCGGTTCGATGTCGCCCTCGGTGCGCTCGTCGCGTTCGATCGCCTCCACCTCGGGGTGGGTCGCGCCCAGCGACTCACGCAGCGCCTGCAGCGACGTGCGCCGCAGCCGGTCCGCTTCGGCGGTGCGGCCCACGGCACGCAGATCGTGGGCGAAGTTGATCCCGCGCATCAGCAGATACGGGTGCTCGGCACCGTTGCGGGCCTCGTGGCCGCCACCGGAGAGCATCTGGCTGACCTCGTACATCTTCTCCGACAGCTCGCACGCCGCGGCGTGCTCACCGGCCAGTGCGAGGTCGGTCGCGAACGACACGCCCGCGCACAGCGTGTACGGGTGGTTGGGCCCGAGCACCTCGCTGAAGTCGGTGTAGCAGGACTCGCCGAGGGCGCGCGCCTGGTCCCGCTCGTTCATCGTGCGCATCAGGATGGCCTGGTTGACCTTCGCGGCCAGCGTCAGCGGGTGACGCTCGCCGAAGTACTCGTTGTAGCGCGCCATCGCCTCGTCAAGTAGCTGCGCCGCCTCGTACGTGCCGCCGACCTGGCGCAGCACGTTGGCGTAGCTGACCGCGGCGGCGTTGGTGAACTCGTGCGTGTCGCCGAACCGGGACAGGGCGCGTTCGAAGTGCTCGCGCAGGATCCACCGGGCGTCGTCGAGGTAGCCGAGCTTGCGCAGCAGGATCGCGTACGTGCGCTCGGCCAGCAGCACCTGGCTGCTGCCCGCGCCCAGCGCCTCGGCCAGCGGCTCGCGCCACTGCTGGATCCAGTCCAGACCCGCCCGGTAGGCGCCCAGGCCGTAGTAGTTACGGGCCTGGTTGATGTAGGCCGCCAGGGCGCGCGGGTCGGTGCCGCCGGTGTCCTCCCAGTGGTTGGCGATCTCCCGGTCCTGTTCGAAGGCCTTGGCGAAGTCGCCGATCATCCGCAGGTCGACGGCGAGGTTGGCCTGCGCCCGCAGGGTGTAGGCCTCGGTCGCGTTGAACACCCGCCGGTGGCGCTCCAGCGACGCCGTGTCGAACTCCAGCGCGTCGTTGTAGCGGCCGGCGATACGCATGTCCCAGCCGACCTGGTTCGCGTGGATGAGGGTGAATTCGTGCATCTCGCCCAGGCGCGGGCTGGCGCACATCCGGTCGTAGGTTTCGCCGGCCAGGTCGGCCGCCTCGGTGGCCTTGCCGAGCACGCGCAGCGCGTTGGCCATCATGCTGCGGGCCCGCAGCGTCGACAGGCCGTTCGGGCCCAGCCCCGGGTCGTCGCTGGGCTTGGACCAGTGCTCGGCCGCCTCGGTGGCCAGCCGCAGGCTGTTCTCGTAGTCGCCGATCAGCCAGAGGTACCGGGTGTGGTCCAGCACCGTCTTGATCGCGCCCTCGTCCTCGGAATAGATCATCTGCGCGCGGTCGAGGTGCGGGCCCAGCTCCGCCTGCACGTCCAGGCCGCCCAGCTCGTCGGGGTCGCCGGGGTTGGCCTCGGCGAGCAGCCGCTGGGTGTTGCGCAGCGTGTCCTTGGCCCGGTCGGGCGGCAGGATGTCGCGCAGAATGTCCTGGACCAGGCGGTGCACCTGGATGCGCTGCGCCGGGTCGACCTTGGCCAGACCCCGGTTGTTCAGGTCGCGCACCACGCGGCTGAGCTTGACCGGATCGTTGAGGGTGCTGCGCAGCGGCTCGGTCACGTCGGCGGACCGGCCCCGGCTGAGCAGGCTCTGCGACACCGGCTCACCGGACAGGAACGACAGCAGCTCGAACAGCTGCGCGCTGGCCGGGGCCGTCTCCCGCAGCGTCTCGCTGGCCAGCGTGACGAACGCGGTCACGGTCACCGGGTAGCCGTAGGGCTTGGACTCCGACAGCAGGTCGGTGCGGCTGTGGCTGTCCAGCAGCTCGATGTACTCGCTCACCGGCATCGCCGTCGACCGGCACCACAGCGCCGCCTGCTCCAGCGCCAGCGGCAGGTCACCGAGCTTCTCCGCCAGCGCGTTCGCCTCGCCCGGACGCATGTGCAGGCCGCGGCCCTCGAGCATCTGGATGCTCTCCTCGCGCGGGAACACGTTGACCTCGATGGGCCGGCCGACCGTACCCCACTCCGGGTTGCGGGTCGTCACGATGACGTGGCCGCCGGTCGCGGGCAGCAGCGGCTTGAGCGCGTCTGGGTCGTCGGCGTTGTCATACACGAGCAGCCACGGCACGCGCAGGCCGGCGAGCGCGTCGAGCACGGTGCGGGCGGTCTGCTGCCGGTCCTCGGTCACGGTCAGGCGCAGCGTCTCGGCGAGCTGGGTCAGCGCGCCGAGCACGGTCGCGGTGCGCTCGGCGGGGATCCACCACACCACCTCGTAGTCGTCCAGGTGGCGGTAGAGGTATTCGACGACCAGCTGCGTCTTGCCGACACCGCCGAGGCCGTGGATCGTCGGCGGCAGCACGGCCGCCTGCGCGCCGCTGCTGAGCACGTCGGACAGCTGGTCCAGCAGCTCGTTGCGGCCGGTGAAGTTACGGTTGCGGATCGGCACGCCGCCGCCGACCACCCGGGTCTCCGAACGCCGGGAACTCGGCGTGCGCGGCGAGGGCGGGGTGAACGCGGGCGGGCCGGCCAGCGGGCCCGCGCCGCCGCGCAGCAGCACCAGCTCCGCGAGGTCGACGCCCAGGCCGCCGGCGACGGTGTCCACCCACGTGCGCAGGCCGTCGGCGATCGGACCGGTCAGCAGCTCCGACAGCCGGCTGGCGAACGCCAGCACCTGGGGCACGCCGTCCTCGGGGATCGGCAGGCCCTCCATGATCCGGATGGCGCCGGCCGTGTCGCGCCAGGTGCGCATCGAGTACAGCTGCTCGGCGCCGCCGAGGCCGTCGACGGCTTCGGCGACCTGGTTGGCGGCGAGGTTCGACAGCAGGCTGCGCAGGTGGTCGCGGTCCGGTCCGGACAGCAGGCCCGGGCTCAGCTCGGCGACCGCGGCCTGGATCGCCGACGTGTCGCCGACGTGCTGATCGGCCACGATGCGGGCCAGCACCCGGAGCCCGCCGGAGCAGGCCGCGGACGTGTTGACCAGGCTGGACATCTCGTGGCGCACATCGTCGAAGCGCTTGACCCGCAACGTCCGCCGCAGTTCCAGCCGCATCTGCTCGATGAGCTGATCGCGGACGTTGGGATCGGCGAGTTCGGGCACGCGTACGAGCATTTCCACGAGGTTTTCGAGCGTGCCTCGGGTTCCCACCGTTTCGGCCATGGCACTCATTTCAGCTGTGAACCGACACCCGTAGCGGATCCTATCCGACCGCGACCGACGAACAAAACATCGGAACCGGTGAATCGCACCTGTCGGGTGGTCGGTAGAACGACAGGACGAAAGGGCTCCCCAGGGATGCTTTAATCGATACATATAACATATGAGGGGGGCCGTCCGTGCAGAACGGCGCCGAGGCGCGACGCGGTGAGATCGTCACGTTCTACTCCTTCAAGGGCGGCACCGGGCGCACCATGGCGGTGGCCAATGTGGCCTGGATCCTGGGCGCGGCCGGCAAGCGTGTGCTCGCCGCCGACTGGGACCTCGAGTCGCCCGGCCTGCACCGGTTCTTCCACCCGTTCCTCGATGTGAGCAGGCTGTCCTCGCTCGGCGGGGTCATCGACCTGATCCGCGAGTTCGACCACGCCACCACCCCCGACGAACCCCACGAGCCGTCCTGGTACGCCCACTACGCCCAGGTCGAACGCTACGCGACCCCGCTGCGCTGGACGTTTCCCGGCGGCGGCAGCGTGCACTTCCTGTCCGCGGGCCGACAGAACCGCGACTACGCCACCCAGCTCGGCGACCTCGACTGGGACGACTTCTACGAACGCCGCCACGGCGGCCGGTTCTTCGACGCGCTACGCGAGGACATGCGCCGCCACTACGACTACGTCCTGGTCGACAGCCGCACCGGGCTGACCGAACTCGCCGACATCTGCACCGCGCACCTGCCCGACACCCTGGTCAACTGCTTCACCTTCGCCGACCAGGCGATCAACGGCGCCGCCGTGCTCGCCCAGGAGATCTCGACCCGCTACCGCAACCGGTCCATCCGGATCCTGCCGGTCCCCATGCACGTCGACACCACCCAGCCCGCCCAGGCCCAGGCCGGGCGGACCGTCGCGATGCGCCGCATGGCCGGGCTGCCCGCGAACATGACCGAGGCGCAGCGCCGCCGGTACTGGACCGCCGTCGAAGTGCCCTACCGGCCCGCGTACGCGTTCGAAGAGGTCCTCGCCGCGCTCGCCGACCCGCCCGGCCTGCCCGGCACCCTGCTCGCCGCGTACTCGGAACTGGTCGCCCACATCACCCGCGGCGCGGTCACCGGCGCTCCGATCATGGACGAGGGCCTGCGGCGGCGCACCGCAGCCCGTTTCGTGCGCACCCCCGACCCCGCCGTCACCGAGGTGACCCTGCACTACGACGCCACCGACGCGGTGTGGGCCGAATGGGTCGCCGCGCTCTGCCACGCCGCCGGCCTGGCCGTCGCCGACCCGCACCCCGCGAACCCGGCCGCCCGCGCCCACGGACGGCGGCTGACCATCGTCTCCGCCGCCAACGCCGCGACCCTGGCCCGGATGACCCGCGACGAGCGCACCCCCGCCGCGAACCCGCCGCTGGCCGTGTACGTCGCCGACGTAGCCGACGTGCCCGCCTTCGACGCCGCGCACAGCGTCCGCGTCGACGGCGACGACGTCGTCACCGCCAGCACGAACCTGCTCACGCTGCTCGGCCACGCCGGCAGCGTCCTGGACGGATCGAACCCCCCGGTACGCTTCCCCGGCCTGCCCCCCATGATGTTCCGCATGCCGGCCCGCGACCCCGGGTTCACCGGCCGCGACGACGACCTGCGCCTGCTGCGCACCAGGCTGCGCGACCACGACGACGCGACCCTGCTGCCCGCCGGCGCGCGGGTGGCCGTGCAGGGTATGGGCGGCATCGGCAAGACCCAGCTCGCCGTCGAGTACGCCCACCGCTACGCCGGCGCCTACGACCTCGCCTGGTGGATCGACGCCACCGCCGACGTCACCGACCAGCTCGCCGCCCTCGCCCCGCACCTGGCCGTCGCCGCCCGGGCCACCTCCGCCGCCACCGCCCGGGCGGCGCTGGCTGCCCTCGAACGCGGCCGCATGTACCGCCACTGGCTCATCGTCATCGACGGCGCCGACGACATCGACGCCGTCGTCGGCCTGCTGCCCCGCGGCACCGGCCACGTCGTGGTCACCTCCCGCAATCCCGGCTGGGCCGAACACGCCGACCTGCTCGAAGTCGGCCTCTTCGACCGCGTCGAGAGCATCGCCCAGCTGCGCCACCGGCTGCCGACCATCCGCGACTCCGAAGCCGTGCAACTGGCCGCCTCCGTCGCCGACCTGCCCGCCGCCGTCGCCGCCGCCGGCATCTGGCTCGCCGACACCGGACGCCCGCCCGCCGACCTGCTCGTCGAACCCGGCCGCCTCGGCCCCGACCTGCACCTGACCTGGGACGCGTCACTGCGCCGGCTGCGCGACGAGACCCCCGCCGCATACCGCCTGATCGAGATCTGCGCCGTGCTGGCCCCCGAGATCCCACTGCACGTCGTGTACAGCGACGCGCTCGCCGGCACCCTCGCCGAAGTCGACCCCGCCGTCACCGACCGCTGGAAACGCGGCAAACTCCTGCAGACCGTCAACCGCCTCGCCCTGGTCCGCCTCGACGTACGCGGCCAGGACGCGGGCGGCGCACGGGTGCTCATGCACCCGGTCCTGCAACGGGTGATCCGGTCCCGGATGACCGAAGCCGACCTCGCGGCCTACCGCCACCACGCCCACATGGTGCTCGCCGCGACCCGGCCGCGCGCCGAGGTCGACGACCCGCGCTCCTGGACCGCATACGCCGCGCTGTGGCCGCACCTGGACGCCTCGGGCGCGGCCGAGTGCCGCGACCAGTCCGTCCGGCAGCTGCTCCTGCACCGGCTGCGCTACCTGCAACTGCGCGGCGACACCGGCGAGAGCCGGACCCTGGCCCGCCGGCTCGACGAGCTGTGGACCCGGGCGCTGGACCACACCACCGACCCCGCTTCGCGCGCCGCACTGCGCAGCCAGCTCAGGCACCTGCGCGAGCACACCGCGGCCCTGCACCACGACCAGTTCCCCGGCTGAGCCGGTCACGGCCCGGCGGTCACCCAGGCCAGCGCCTGCGGCAGGATCTCGACCGCGCCGAAGTGCGCCGTGTCCGCCTGCACCTGCACCCGCGCGTGCGCGATCCGCGACGCCAGCCACTCCGTGTGCCCGACCGGCGAGAACGCGTCGTCGGCGCCGTGCCACAGCAGCACCTCGCCGGACACGTCGGACAGCTGGAAGCCCCACTCACGACGGAACGCCAGCGCATCGTCGACCCAGCCGTGGCCGCCGAACCGCATCGCCTCGGCGTACGTGTCGGTGATCAGCCGCCGCATCGCCGTGTCGTCGATGACCCGCAGATCCGAGTGCGTCAGCTCGGCCCGCAGGCCCGCCATCAGGCTCTCCGGGTCACGCCTGGCCCGGTCCGCCCGCGCCAGCAGCCGCTCGGTGAACAGCGCCACGTCCCGGTCGGCCATGTCGTAGTCGTTCGTGTTCGACTGCGCCATGCCGTCGAACCAGGCCAGGCCGGGCGCGTCCGGCGGCGCGATGCCGACCAGCGCGGCGGCCCGGGTGACCCGGTCGGCCAGCAGCGCCGCGCAGGCCAGCGCGTGCGGCCCGCCGCCGGACCGGCCGATGACCCCGAACCGGCCCAGCTCCAGCGCGTCGGCGATGGCCGCCACGTCGTCGGCCGCGTCGGCGACCCGGCGACCCGGCATCCGGCTCGACCCGCCGTAACCCGGCCGGTCGTAGGAGACCAGCCGCACCCCCATCCGGTACAGCACGATGCTGCGCGGCCGTGGCCCGCTGCGGCTGCCCGGGGTGCCGTGCATGAGAAACACCGGATGCCCGTCGGGCGCGCCCGACACCTCCACCGACAGCACCCCACCCCGCGGCGACGGCACCAGCCGTGAAGTCGCTCGACGCGTGTTCGGCATGACACCCCCCGCATCGAGGGTACTTCCCCGCCCCGCCGCTATCGACCGCGGCCGATGGACTGGTCGAAGATCGCTGTCTCGGGATCGGAACCTGCGGTTCGGCCCCGGAATCTGACCCGAGACTGCGATCTCCGTCAGCGGCCGGTCTCGGGCAGGGCGAAGCGGTAGTGGCGGGACTTCAGGGTCGGGATGACGCGGTCGACGGCGTCGACGGTCTGGCTGCGGTCGCCGCCGCCGTCGTGCATGAGCACCACCGCGCCGGGGGTGATGCCCTCTTCCAGGCGGCGGATCAGCTCGTCGGCGCCGGGGGTCTCCCAGTCGGCGATCGCCAGCCGCCAGCCCAGCGGTTGCATGCCCAGCGCGGCCGCCACGGCCGGGGTCCGGCCCCACGCCCCGAACGGCGCGCGGAAGTACGGGATGCGCGCACGCGGCACCGCCCGGCGGATGGCGGCGTTGGTCTCGCGCAGGTCCGCGGCGATCTGCTCGGGCGTCCAGGCACTCATGTCGTCGTGGTGCATGCTGTGGTTGCACAGTGGGTGACCGGCGGCGGCGATGCTGCGCACCACCTCGGGGTGCTGCTCGACCTGGTCGCCCTGCAGGCAGAACACGGCCTTGACCTGGTGCCTGCGCAGCACGTCGAGCAGGCGCGGGGTGTCGGCCGGGTTGGGGCCGTCGTCGAAGGTGAAGCTGACGACGTTGCCGTCGCCGCGTGCGGTGTCGATGATGGCGGTGCTCTCTCCGGGTCGGGCGGCGGGAGGGAAACAATTCGCTGGTCAGATGGAAACGTTTCCGACCATCACAGATCTTATTCTCAGCGGGCTGCTTACGCGTCGTCAACGATTTCCGGAAAACTATCGGCGGGCGTGGATCGCCACCGGTGGGCCGCGGCCACGGTTCCCGGTAGGGGAGAAGGTCGAAGTGGGGACCGTCCGACCGGGACGCCGGGTCCGATAATTTCCGAAAGTCATTGACGACGGTCGGTGTCGCGGAAAATACTGCGGGTGCTGTGGCCAGGTGTCGGCCGTCTGCCGAGGTCCCGGCGCGTTGGAGGAGGCGCTGTGACCGGCGGTGGCGACCGCACGGGGTTGCGCCGGGGTGTCTCCGGGCGCGACCGGGGCGGCAGGTCGGCGGCCTGGGCCGCGGGCCGGGCCGTGCCGAGGGGCCCGGTGTCGCCGGGCGGTGCGAGGACACGACGGCGGCGGGCGGTGTAGGGCCGCCCGCCTGCGTCGCGCCGCCCGGCCCCACCCACGTGCGGGCATCAGCGACGAAAGGCCCGGTCGGCCTGGAAACCAGACCGCCGGGCCGCAAGGGCTGAAGCGTTCCTACTTACGCGGCTTCTGCGGGACGCGCGGCAGCACGTACGGCGGGCCGGTGTAGATCAGATCGGCCTTCATCAGGTTGTACGCCCGCTTGGGCTGGTAGTTCTCGTCGTAGATGTTGGCCAGGCCCTCGTTGCCGAACCAGTTCGGCACCCACGAGTACTTGTCGGTGAAACCCCACACCGTGAACGACAGGCAGTGCCGGTCGGCCAGGCAGGCCTGCAGCAGCACGCTGTAGTTCGCCGCCGATGCCTGCAGCCGCGGGTTGATCTCGTTGGAGTCGCCGTTCTGCACCGCATCGGTGATTTGGCTGCGCACGTCGACCTCGGTGAACGCGGTCGCCAGCCCCAGGCCGGAGAACTTCTTCAGCGCCGCCGCGACCTGCAGGGTGTCGTAGTTGCCGTACTGCGTGCCCAGGTGGCCCTGGCTGCCCACGCCGTCGATCGGCACCCGCTGCGCCAGCAGCGCCTTGGCCATGTCGTACACGAACTGGGTCTTGTCGTTGGCCGGGTCACCGGAGCCGAAGGCCTCGATGTTGTAGTCGTTGTAGAACAGCAGCGCCTTCGGGTCGGCGGCGCGCGCCCAGCGGAACGCGTCGGCGATGTAGTCCGGCCCCAGGTGCTGCGCCCAGAACCCCTTGTAGTGCAGCGTCGACGGGGTGTCCCACGGGTCGCTGACGGCCTCGTTGACGACGTCCCACTGCCAGATCTTGCCCTTGAAGTGCTTCACCACGTTGGTGATGTGGTTGCGCAGGATGTCGCGCAACTGCTCGGTGCTGATGGAGCCGTCGTTCACGCCGGTGGTGAGCCAGCCGGGCAGCTGGTTCTGCCACACCAGCACGTGCCCGCGTACCCGCTGGTTGTGCTGCTTGGCGAAGGCGATCAGTTCGTCGGCCGGGCCCCAGTCGTAGGTGCCGCGGGTGGGCTCCAGGCTCTCCCACTTCATCACGTTCTCCGCGGTCACCGTGTTGAACTCCGAGGCGACGAGTTCGCGGTAGCGCGGGTCGGCGGCGTCGTTCAGGGCCGCCATGTCGACCGCGGTGCCGATGTACAGGTCGTGGCGCAGCCCGAGGTTGCGCAGGCTCTGGTCGGCGGGGTTGTACGGCTGGCCGGCCGACGCGGGCAGGGTGTTGAGCGCGCCGACGGTCGCGACGGCGACGGCGCCGGTGGCGATCCAACGTCTGAGTTTCATAAGCGTTCCTTCCGTGGTGGGCGGTCGACGGGGTCGACGAAAGAGGCACGGGAGTTTGCGTTGGTGCGGATGACGCCGTGAGCGGCCGAGCGCCGGCCGTAGGGCGGGTCAGAGCCCGAGCGCGAGCGTCGCGGTAGTTGCGGATCAATTTCCGTTACTACGCCGAAACATTACGATGGGCATTGTGGACCGTCAACTAGCGGAACTTCCGGAAATGCCTTGGTGCGGCGTTGAATCCGCGCAGCTCGGTATCGAAAGTTTCGCCCGAGGCGCGGCTCGATCGAGGCCGGGTCGTCAGCCGGCCCCGATCGGTGCGACGGTCGGTCAGTGCTCCAGGTAGGTGGCGTGGTCGTAGTCGGCGTACGCGCCGTCGTTGCCGAGGTCCTGCACCCACAGGCCGAGGAACGCGCCGGTGAAGCCCCAGGCGGCCGGCTCGCCGTCGATGATCAGAGCGGCATGCTCGTCGGACAGGATCGTCGCGTCCAGCTCGACGGGCAGCTGCCGCCAGCCGTCGCCGAGGTCGTAGGAGAACCGCACCGCGGGCCCGTCGAACTCCGCACGCAGGCCGACCCGGCCCGCCGCGCTGACGTCCACGGTGAGGTCCGGGTACACCGTGCGCCGGCCGCTGTCCGAGCTGAGCAGCTCCAGCACCGCCCTGCCGTCGTCGGCCCGGGTCAGATAGAGGTAGTACCAGTTCAGGGTGTTGTAGTAGGCGGTGATCCCGGCGAGGTGCCGGTGGTCGGCGGGGTCGAACTCGACGACGGTGTCCAGCGAGCAGTGGGTCGCGCCGACGCGGCGGGCGACCAGGCTGGGAGTCTGCTTGCCGACCGGGGACTGTCCGCCGCGGATGCGCAGGTGCGAGGGCCGGGTACGCAGGTCGATCCAGTCGGGGCCGGCTGGGCGGCGCAGGGTCGACCACGAGGTGGCCAGCTGGGGTGCGTCGAAGTGGTCGGTGGCGGGTTCGGCGGGCCACGGGTGTTCGGGCAGGCCGGGTGCGGTGATCTCGTCGGCGGGGACGCCGCCGGGGATGCTGGGCCAGCCGCCGGGTGTCCAGTCGACTTTCTGGATGGCGGTCTCGCGGCCGAGCACGCAGTTGCCCAGCGGGGTGTAGGGGCGGCCGACCAGGTGGGCGAGGTACCAGTCGCCGTGCTGGGTCTGCACCAGGCTGCCGTGTCCGGCCTTCTGCAGTGCCAGGTCCGGACGCCCGACCGAGGTCAGCAGCGGCCCGATCGGGTCGACCTCGTACGGCCCGTGCAGGTTGCGTGACCGGGCGACGGTGACCTGGTGTTCCCAGCTCGTGCCGCCCTCGGCGGTGACCAGCCAGTACCAGCCGTCGTGGCGGTAGAGGTGCGGGCCCTCGGTCAGGCCGGCCTCGGTGCCGGTGAAGATGATCTGCGCGTTGCCGACGAGCTGCCGCTTGTCCCGGTCGTAGCGCTGGATCTCGATGCCGCCGAAGCGGTCGCGGCCGGGCCGCCAGTCGGCGCTCATCGCCAGGAGCCAGCTGGTCCCGTCCTCGTCGTGGAACAGCGAGGCGTCGAACCCGTGTGAGTGCAGCACGACCGGGTCGGACCAGGGGCCGGTGATGTCGGGGGCGGTGGTGAGGTAGTTCTGGGGGTCCCAGTAGCCGCTGGCGAAGCTGGCGACGTCGCTGTAGACGAGGTGGAACTGGCCGTCGTGCCAGGTGAGGTCGGGCGCCCAGACGCCGTTGGAGTCGCCGCAGCCGCGTAGGTCGAGCAGGCGGCGTTCGGTGACGATGCCGCCGAGGGCGCGCCAGTGGACGAGGTCGCGGGAGTGGTGCACGCGTACGCCCGGGTACCACTCGAAGGTCGAGGTGGCCAGGTAGTAGTCGTCGGCGACGCGCAGGATCGAGGGGTCGGGGTGGAACCCGGGCAGGATCGGGTTGCGGATCGACCGGGCGGCGGTGGCCACGTCTGCGATCTCGGTCGACATGTTCGGCTCCTTGTGTTCGGGCTGGCACTGTGCCGTCTTCCGGCGAAGTTCCGAAAACTCTCGGCCGGAAC
The DNA here is from genome assembly GCF_009720385.1 of Catellatospora vulcania. Lineage (GTDB taxonomy): Bacteria > Actinomycetota > Actinomycetes > Mycobacteriales > Micromonosporaceae > Catellatospora > Catellatospora vulcania. Next base: position 1,523,899 of record NZ_WARX01000001.1, read on the forward strand.
GATCAGAAATCCCGCCCACCGTAACGGTTCAAGTCGAGATGCGACAGCCCCTTGACCCCGTACGTACCCACGTCGTAACGTGCCCGCCATCACTTGAAAATACCGGCTGCGTACTGAAAGTTTCGGAGCCGCGTTTCCGCACCTCCCGCCGACCTGATCGGCACCCGAGCACCTGGTAAGTCCTCGAAGGGATGGCACATGACAGCGCACCTCTCCCGCAGAACGCTGCTCGGCATCGCGGGCGCCGGCGCCGGCGCGTACCTGCTGAGCGCCTGCGGCAGCGATGAACCGAGCACGCCGGACGGCCCTCAGACGATCAACTGGTGGCACATTCAGAACACCGAGCCGATGCTGCCCGTGTGGGCGGCGATGGCCAAGGAGTACGAGACCGCGCACACGAACGTGAAGGTCGTGATCCAGCCGCTGGAGAACGAGGCGTTCAAGGCGAAGCTGACCACCGCCACGCAGGCGGGCTCGCCGCCGGACCTGTTCCAGTCGTGGGGCGGCGGCGTGCTCAAGCAGCAGGTCGACGCGGGTCTGCTGAAGGACATCACGGCCGATGTGCAGCCGTGGATCGGCAGCCTGCTGCCGGCGTCGCTGCAGCCGTTCACGATCGACGGGAAGGTCTACGGGGTTCCGTTCGACGTGGGCATGGTCGGGTTCTGGTACAACAAGGACCTTTTCGCCAAGGCGGGGGTCACGGCGACGCCGACGACGTGGGCTGAGTTGCTGACGACGGTGTCGACGATCAAGAGCAAGGGCATCGTGCCGATCGCGCTGGCGGGCAAGGAGAAGTGGCCAGGGCATTTCTACTGGGCGTACCTGGCTATGCGCATCGGTGGTCTGGGAGCGCTTCAGCAGGCGGCGAAGGACAACAACTTCGACACGCCGGACTTCATCGCCGCGGGTGCGCGGTTGAAGGAGCTGGTGGATCTGCAGCCGTTCCAGAAGGGTTTCCTGGGGGCGGAGTACGGGTCGCCCGATGGTCAGGCGGCGACGATGGGCAACGGCGGGGCGGCGTTGGAGTTGATGGGGCAGTGGGCTCCGTCGGTGCAGGCGTCGAGCTCGACGAGCAAGAAGGGCCTGGGTGACAAGCTGGGTTACTTCGCGTTCCCGGCGGTCGAGGGCGGCAAGGGGACCGTGGCGGAGGCGTTCGGTGGCGGCAACGGTTTCGTGGTCGGCAAGAACGCCCCGGCCTCGACGGTGGACTTCCTGAAGGTGCTGCTGGACGTCGCGAATCAGCGTAAGTCGGCGGCGACGGGTGCGGTGCTGCCGACGGTCAAGGATGCCGCGGACGCGATCAAGGATCCGAACAGCAAGGTCGTCGCGGCGAGTCTGGCCAGCGCGACGGGGTTCCAGTTGTATCTGGACCAGGCGTATCCGCCGGCCGTCGGCCAGCAGGTCAACGACAGTGTCGCCGAGCTGGTCGCCGGTTCGAAGTCCCCGGAGCAGAT
>NZ_ML769301.1:0-708900 GCF_009720385.1 Catellatospora vulcania
CTCACCAACCCGATCACCGGCAAGCACCGCCAGCACCGCCCGATACCGCTGCTCAACTTTCGACAACTCCGTCAGCGCCAATCCCGGCCTCCGGACCACGCGATGCCCGCAAACATCACGCGATCAAGAGGCCAAACTCAGCACCTGTCAAGCAGCTACTGGGACGCCGATGTCAAGCATCTACCGGGACAGCACAGCGATCTGAGCTTTTCGGTTGCCGAATTAGTCTCTTTAGGATCAAGGCGGCGCTGACGCGCCGCACCGTGGCCGCTCGCCCTGCCCGCGCCTTGGGCCTTCGGCCACAGCGCGGAGGGCGGCGGCCCGCACCCGCGTCAGGCGCCGCAACCCGATCCGAGGCGAATTCGGCATCGTGCCGTTCAACGGCTACGCCGTGTACTGGTCGGCGGGCGTGCACGGCGACGGTGCGGCGCTGACCGGGGGTCGCCAGCGAGGACCGGGTCCAGGTCGCCGGAGCGGGTTCCGTCTGGCGCTGGTGGAAGACCGGCGGGGCGCTGCCCCGCCACCCCGGCCCGCCTCGGAGAGCAGCCGGGCTCCCCTCAGCAGGTCACCACACAGGCATCCCGAGAACCTCGGGACGGACGAAGCCTGCCCTGCCGAGGAGAGCCCTCACATCCGTCCAGCCGATGACGCTTCAAAACGCGAAACGCCATCAAGAGGTGATTGACGACGCTGTGCGCTGTGCCGACCATGGAGGCATGGCCCGTAGACCTCGAACCCCTGACTCGCGATGGGTGGGGTGGAGCATCGCGGGAATGGCGGCCGTCAACGCGATCGGTGAGGCCGCGAAGGGTGCTACAGGCTTCGACAACCGGCCCACGGTGTTCCAGCTCGTGGCTCTCGGAGTTGCTGTGCTGGCTTCCGTGGTGATGGTGGTGCAGTCGAGTCCGGCCAAAAAAAGCTCAGCTTCTCTACGACTTCTTGGTTCGCGCGTAGTCTGGTGCGCCATGGCACTCGCGGCAGCGGTTGTGCAACCGAGCCCAGCCACCGCTGGCAAACCCCACGAGTCAAAAAAATCGCTGATTCTTGCTTGCGAGAAAGAAAGACGTTCTCTGCTTGCAGGCAATCGAGGCGGATGGTTCGACACCATGCGTGCCAGGGGTGCGGGCAACCCACTGGGTGTCTAAGTGAGTGTCAACGTCGGCGTACGTCGAGCGGCAGCCGAGAACGATGGCGTTCTTTCTCTCCAGCTCAACTGTTATGCAGACTGGCCAGAGATGCCAAGATCGTTGCCTGGGGGTCAAGGGGTCGTCGGTTCGAATCCGGCCAGCCCGACAGGGTAATAAGCAGGTCAGAAGGCTGATCTCGATCATGGTATCGGCCTTTCTTGCGTTCTGGGGACCAGATGGTGGGCTGGAAGCGGATCTTGGCCGCTGGTCAAGTAGCCCGGTTTGCCGCCCACCGTAGGACGGATCGGGTCGCAACGGCGATAGTGGCGCACCACATGTCCGTATCTTCCGAGCTCGTGCCTACGCGACCTGGCGGAGTGATCGTAAAATCCGCGACAAACTGTCGGGCTGTGTGAGGGACCGGATGATGACTTCGGAGTTCGAGCATCTACGTGCCGATGATGCCGTTCTCGCTGCCCGGCGCGACTTGGCGGAACGTGTCCGCGCGGCGCTCATGTATGCCGGCGTCCCGGCCTTCCCAAGCACCGGTGCGCTGGTTAGCGCGGGCGCCGAAATCGAGATCGACGCAGCCAGCGACGAGGCGGGAGGCGTGTATGTCTATTGGGCACCGTCCGGCGAACTGTCGAAGGCTGTTCGCGACAACTGGATGGCCGGTCGTACGAACGCCCCGGTCGTCGAACTCTTTGAATCAATTTCGCTGGCCATGCGCGACGCGTTGATCGAAATAGTCCGTCGTTCGGGTTTCCGCGTTCTCGCCGTTGACGACTACGCCATGGGACCTCCGGCAATCTTCGTACTCGGATCGAACGACGAAGGCGATGGCACCAGAGCCTGAGACAGACCGGAGCAGGAGCAGCGCGATCGAGGCTCGGAATCCGGATCTGCCGTTAGTCTGCCCCCGTCGTGCCCAAGATGCCGACGCAGGGGACCAGGCGGGGACCACACGTCGTGCGTCTCGTCCTTAGAGCCTGTCGAAGAACGAAGGCATGTCCTGACCCGCTACGACGTCGATGATGACGTCGTAGCCTGCGGGATCGTCGGGCCCGCCTTCTCCGGAGCGGTCCAGCACGTGGGTCGCACCGAGGTCGCGTAGTCGACGACCGCGCGGCCGTGGGCGGTGACCCACGCCGACGCTCTGCGACTCACCCACCGCCGTCCGCCCACGTGGAGCGTGCAGCGAACGTGGGGCAACGGCCGACGCTGTACCGCGCTCGAATCGCACCGGCTGACAGCCGAACAACGGTCGTCATCGGGTGTGGCATCCGGGTGACTCGCCGGTGCGTCCGGAGACCGCCCGCAGCAGCGACCGACTGTGCCGTCGCGGAGCCGATCCCGGTGGCGCGACGCGTCGAAGGCCTGCATCGTGCAGCCGCGGTCGACGGACGACCGCAGCGCCCGGAGAGCTCGGCGGAGATGAGGTTAGGCGTCGCGGAGGCGGGTAGGGGAGGCGGACGTGGTCAGGGCCTCGCTGGATCGGGGTGGTGTCAGGGGAGGCAGCGGTGGGGCAACCGCATTCTGTGTACGTTGAGCGCGCGCGCAAGCTGGTGATCGACTTGGGTCAGTTACTGGCCGACGTCACCGCTGGGCAGGATGCCGCCGACGTACACCAGCGGCTGCTGGACCGCTTCGACGCCACCGACCACGACCGGCGTGTCGAAGCGATGGAACTCGGCCGGCACGAGTTCACCGACATGTGGAACGCGCTGCGCCACGGTCGGGACCTGCCGCCGACCGCGTGGGAACGGGTGGTGCTGCCCACTGTCGTGGCATTCGGCAACCCGCAGACCGAGAAGATCCACCTGGAGTTGGCCACCGCGTACTGGCTTGCCGCCCGCGCAGCGGTCGACGCCGTGCCGGACTTCTCCCGCGCCGTCGCCGAAATGGCCGCTGCCGAGGCGGCCACGCAGGTCCAGGCCGGCCCGCAGGCCTCGCCGGCCGCGTCGGTGCGGCCCGCGACAGCCGTCGAGGTCACGTTCGCGACGGCGATGCCGACTGCGGCCCGAGCTCGCTCGGCACGCAGCAGGCCCGGCCGTCGGGTGTTGATCGCGGTGGCGGTAGGTGTGCTGACCACCGTCACCGTAACGGTGCTGCTGCTCCACGGCCCGACCGTGGACACGCCGGTGGCGGCGGAGGCTGCTCTGCCCTCGCCGGATCCGACGTCGGTGACGACGACCGGCGGTCCCGTTCCACCGATGCTGCCCACCACGCCGCCGTCCGCGAGTCCGCAGCCCTCCCCGATCATCACCGGCGCCCCTATGCCGTCGCCCGTCTGGTCCCCGCCGACGGCGTCGACCACGACACCGGGGGCGGCGCCGTCGGCGCCGCGGCAGTTGATCGCGGTCGCCGCCGACGCGCACAACATCTGGCTGTCATGGTCAGCGCCTGCAGCAGGCGGATCGGGCGGGGTGGCTTTCTACCGGATCCAGCGCGACGGGCAGTTCATCGGCTGGACCAGCGACACCAGCGTCACCGTCACCGACTTGACACCCGCCACCACCTACACGTTTGCAGTCGTTGCGCGCAACGGTGCAGGCCTGCAGTCGGGCCCGAGCAATCAGATCACCGTCACCACCGCCCCCACCCCGCCCCAGCCGTCGCCGACGGCTGCGCCGTCGTCAGCGGACACGACATCACCGGCGCCATCACTGTCACCGCCGCCGTCGTCCGAGCAGCCGCCGTCGCCGAGCGCCGCACCGGCCAGTGAACCCGCCGTACCGGCTGTGGAAACCTCCTTGGTGGTGCCCTCGTCGCCGACAGCGGTCATCGGATCCGGGCAGGCCGTCCGGACCTGAGACAGGCCCAGGCGATGGCTGGACGTGGCCATGGCGGCAGCCGGTAGACGCCCGGCGGGCCTGGCGTGACGGGCGTCACCGCGCCCGTGGGGTAAGCCGACCCCGACGGGGCTATAGGTGCATGGTCGTCAATCGAAGGGATCCGCATGGACCAGGACATGTTCTCGTTCGCAGACCTGCTCATGGTCGGAGCCGTCTGCCTGGCGCTCGGGGCCTTGGCGACGGTCGTGTTCCTGTCCTCGACACTGCACGAGATGCGCACGGCGAGAAAGGCCGCAGCCCGCCAGCGCCGTGACGCGATGCAGCTGCTCCGCCTTGCCGAGCAGCCCGGTGGCCTCACCACCGACACCTGGGACGCCGACCTGCTGCGCCGAGTGCAGCCCGCGCGCCTGCCTGTCAACCGCCCAGCCGTCCAGCCCGAGTCCGGCCCTCGCCACGGCGCGATGTGAGCACATCCCGGGTACGCAGCTGGAGTGTCGTCCGGGGGTCCGCGCAGCCCGGGTCGTCTTGATGTGGTGGCGGGCCAGAGCGAGGTGGCGGGTCGGCCGCATCGGGCCCGACCGCCACGCAGCCGCCGTTTCGACGGGTGCGGTCCGACTCGCCCGCGCGGCAGCTTGGCTGCCGTAAGCGCCGGCGCCGCCCTGCACGCGGCCCAGGAGGGCTCGCCGGCCCACACCATCGAAGCGTCCCTCCATGCGCAGTCGCCGGTGTTCACGGACGCCGTCAGCAAGCATGACGGCCGCCGCCGAGAATGGGAACCGCCTGGTCTTCGTCGCTTCGCGGCGGGCTCTGCATGGGTTCGTCCTCGTCGCTGGGCTTTGGCACGCCGCCGGCATGGCCTTCCATCGGTCTCATTGATTAATGTGGATCGATTCTCGTCCGTCCGGGAAAGGCAGCCCATGCGACCGCCGCAACACCCGCTCACCCTGTCCGCCTCCGCACTCGTGCTCGCCGCCGCGCTCCTGACAGCGGGATCGCCCGCGTACGCCGACGGGACCGCCCCCGCGGCACCGCAGCGCCTGTCGGTGATCCCCGGCGCGACGTCGATGCGCCTGAGCTGGCAGCAGCCGCAAACCGGCTCCCGGGCCCGCTGGTTCCACGTGTACGAATCCGGAACGGTCGTCGCCCGCAACACCACGACGTCCGCGGTCCTGCACGTGGCCTTCAACTCCACCCACACCTACACGGTCACCGCCGTCGACGACGACGGCGACGAGTCGCCGGCAACCGCACCGGTGAGCGCGCACGCGTGGACCTCCGGCATGAACCCCGAATGCCAGCCCCCGGCCCCGCTGACGATCACGGTCACCGACGTGACGGCGTCGGCGGCGTCGGCGTCATGGCCGCGGCACCCGCTGTGGAACGACCTGGAGCTGCGGATCGGCTCCACCAGCCTCGGCCGGACACCGTTGACCAGTGTGCGGATCGGTGGCCTGGCGCCGCAGACCAGCTACAGCGTCGGGCTCTACCGCTACAACGGGTGTCTGCAGAGAACAGTCCCGGTAGCTCTGGGCAGCCTGACGACCGCCACCGGAAACGCCGAGCGCCCGGCCGCGCCGTCGGCGTTCACCGTCACCGACCGCACCGACTCCACGGTCCGGCTGGCCTGGACCGCGCCGAGTCCCCGACCGGCCCAGTACGCGGTGTACGACGGCGACACGCTGGTCGCCCGGACCAGCAGCACCACCGCGACGGTCCGCCGGCTCTACCACGCCTCCCTCCACGCCTTCACCGTGACCGCGTTGGACGCCGGCGGCAACGAGTCGATCCATACCCCGCCCGTGCCGGTCAGCACCGACCCGTGCCAGGCCAACCCGCCGCGGCCTGTCGGGCTCACCGCCACTGCGGTGTCGGCCTCGTCGGTGCGGCTGGGCTGGACCTTCCACTCGGCGGCAGCGTCCTACACCGTCTACGACGGCGACCGGCCGGTCGCCACCCCGACCGGCCCCCACGCCATGGTCACCGGACTGGCCTCCGGTTCCCGGCACAACCTGCGGATCTCCGCCACCCTGCCCGACAGCTGCGGCGAAACGCCGCGCAGCACCGCGGTCGCCGTGACGACGCCTGCCGGACCCGACGCCCGGCCCTCCCCACCGGCCGGACTGACGCTCGTCGGCAACGCGCCGATCGACACCTCCACCACCTCGATCACCCTCACCTGGGCCGGATCGACCGGTGGGGCGCCCGCGACCGCCTACCGGATCTATGAGGGCGCCGTGCTCGCCGGCGAGGTCACCGGCACCCAGCTGTCACTGACCGTCGGGGCGGGCACCCGCCACACGTACTCAGTGGCCGCCGTGGACGCCGCAGGAAACGAGTCCGTGCAGAGCACACCCCTCGCCGTGCAGGCAGGGTACCTGCCACCTCCGTGATGCACGGCCGTCCGGGCCGCGGCGACACCGTCCCGCCGTGGCCCGGCCGTCCCCGCCGGGGACGAGCGTCCCGGCGGGGCGTGTGCCGTGACGAGCCGGTGGTCCGGCGCAGGTCAGCGGGTGTGCGGCCGGCGGTCCGGGCGGCGTCCGAGGATCAGGTCCGCGACCAGCGCGGTCCAGCCGGTCTGATGGGAGGCGCCGAGCGCCGCGCCGTTGTCGCCGTGGAAGTACTCCGGGTAGATCAGGCGGTCGCGCCAGTCCGGGTGCGTCTGGAACAGTTCCGTGCCGCCGTACAGTGCCCGCCGGCCGTCCCGGTCGCGCAGGAAGATGTCGATGAGCCGCTCGGACACCTCGTCGGCGATCTCGTTGAGGGTGCGCCGGTGCCCGGATCCGGTCGGGCATTCGAACGTCTCCGCGTCGCCCAGGAAGTCGCCGAACTGGTTGAGGGCGCGGATCAGCAGGTAGTTGACCGGCATCCAGATCGGCCCACGCCAGTTGGAGTTGCCGCCGAACGTCCCGGTCGTGGATTCGGCCGGTTCGTAGTCGACGGTGTAGTCATGGCCGCCGAGATTGACCGTGAACGGTTCGGCGGCGTGGATGTGCGAGATGCTGCGCAGGCCGTACGGGCTGAGGAACTCGGACTCGTCCAGCATCCGGGACATGATCGGTCCGAGCTGGTCCATCGTCACCATGGACAGCAGCCGGTGCCGGTCGCCGCTCGGGCGGGACCGGTGCTCGCCGACGACCGTGGCGTACGCCGGTTTGTGGTCGAGGAACCACCGGATGCGCTCGGCCACCTCCGACAGCTGCCCGTACGTGCCCTCGCGCCATGTCACGGTCGCGACGAGCGGGATGAGCCCGACGATCGAGAACACCCGGATCGGGATCGCCTCTCCGCAATCGATGCGGATCGTGTCGCAGTAGAAGCCGTCCTTGTCGTTCCACAGCGACCGGGCCGAGGCGGCGATGTAGGCGAAGTGCTCGAAGAACTTCGTCGCGATGTCTTGGTAGCTCGGATTGCGCACGGCCAGGCGGACGGCTATCTCCAGCAGGTTCGCCGCGTACATGGCCATCCAGCCGGTCCCGTCGGACTGCTCCAGCTGTCCCGCGACGGGCAGCGGCGAGGACCGGTCGAACGGGCCGATGTTGTCCAGGCCGAGGAACCCGCCGTCGAACACGTTGTCGCCGTCGGCGTCCTTGCGGTTGACCCACCAGTTGAAGTTGAGCATCAGCTTGTGCATGATCCGTTCGAGGAAGCCGAAGTCACGGCCGCCGTCGAGCTCGAACACCCGCAGCGCCGCCCAGGCGTGCACCGGCGGATTGACGTCGCCGAACGCCCATTCGTACGCCGGGATCTGACCGCCGGGGTGCATGTACCAGTCGCGGACGAGCAGGAGCAGCTGCTGTTTGGCGAACGCCGGGTCGACGCGGGCGATCGCGACGCAGTGGAACGCCAGATCCCAGGCCGCGAACCAGGGATACTCCCACGGGTCGGGCATGGAGATGACGTCGGCGGCGGCCATGTGCCGCCATGCGCGGTTGCGCCCGTCGTGCCGGCCGGCCGGCGGGGTGAGGGTCGTCCGGTCCCCGTCCAGCCACAGGCCCACGTCGTAGCGGTAGAACTGCTTGCCCCACATCAGGCCGGCGACGGCACCGCGGACGACGCGGGCCTCCTCCTCGGTCGTCCCGACCGGCATCAGGTCGGCGAAGAACGCATCGGACTCGGCCCGCCGGTCGGTCATGACCTGGTCGAAGCCGGACCCGAGGTCGGTGGAGGCGTCGGTGGGCCGTGCCAGCCGCAGGCGGATCCGGCGGGACTCACCCGCCGGGACGTCCAGTACGTAGTGCAGCGCCGCCTTGGTGCCGGTCATCGCCGGGTTGACGGTGCCGGCGCCGTGGACGACGTGGTCGTTGATGCCGTCCTTCGGGTACGCCGACCGGCCCGGCGTGTTCCAGAACCGCTCGGCGTTGGTCTCGTTGTCGCAGAACAGCGCCGTCGGGTCGCCGTCGCCGAGCAGTTCGATCGTGCCGAGTTCCTCGTGCCGGGCGGTGAGGCGGTCGCCGCGACCGGTGATCGTCGGCACCGCGTCGTGCCCGGCCCGGCCCCATGCCCAGGTGTTGCGGAACCACAGCGTCGGCAGGACGTGGATCGTCGCCGCCTCCGGGCCGCGATTCGCGACGGTCACCACGATGCACATGTCGGTCGGGGACGCCTTGGCGTAGTCGGCGGTGATCGACCAGTACCGGTCGTCGGCGAACACGCCGGTGTCGATCAGTTCGAACTCGGGGTCGTGCCTGCCCCGGCGGGCGTTGACCTCGACCAGCTCCCGATAGGGGAATGCCGCCTGCGGGTAGTGGTAGCGCCAGCTCATGTGGGAGTGGGTCGGGGTGGAGTCCTCGTACCACCAGTAGTCCTTGGCGTCCTCGCCGTGGTTGCCCTCCGACCCGGTCAGGCCGAACATGCGTTCCTTGAGGATCGGGTCGCGGCCGTTCCAGAGCGCGAGCGCGAAGCAGAACCGCTGCCCGTCGTCGCAGATGCCGGCCATGCCGTCTTCGTTCCAGCGGTAGGTGCGCGACCGGGCGTGGTCGTGTGGGAAGTACGTCCATGCCTCACCGGCGGGGCTGTAGTCTTCGCGGACGGTGCCCCAGGCCCGTTCGGACAGGTATGGTCCCCAGGCCCGCCACGGCAGCTCACCCGCGTCGGCTTCCGCGAGTCGATCTTTTTCGGCGCTCGAGCCCCGCTCAGACGTCATGTGCCCATCATCGGCACGGCGGATGGACGCCGCGCCGGTTTCAGCATTTCCCCGCGGTACGACTCATCGCCGCTTCCGGCCGGGGCGCCGGTCGCCGCCGGAGACCGGTCCGCCGCCGGGCTGACCGACTCTGGTGTCGTCGGCAGCACCCGCCGACCCGGCCGGCCGGCAGGCGCGCCATTGACTCCGAAACTTTCGGTGTCCCTGTCGAGACTTGCTGACCGTCGAGTGAACCACGGTGTGGTGAGTGCCCCGACCCACGGCGGACCATCCCTGCCGGCATCCGGTTTCTATGCCTATCTTGCAGGCATTATATGAAAGGCCAGTCTGATGAGGATTCCGATAACTTCCGGAAGTCGTTGACAGTCCCGTCGGGACGGTCCGATACTGCGTGCATCCATGAATGTCAACGTCCGGCGGATCTGGGCCGTGGCCACGAGCTGGTACCCGCCTGTCGGACCGCGCCCACACCTTCCCGGCAGGGTCCGCTACGTGACGGCCGCATGTCCCGCGGCCCACGACCGCATCGAGCCGAGCCCCGCAGCCCGCCCGAAGGCTGCCCTCCAGTAAGGATGCACCCGCGTGAACGATCACCCCGCCCCCGCCCCCGCCCGTCCCCGCAGACGCGACCTGGTCAAGCCGCTCATCGGCGGCCTGGGCGCCATCGCGCTGGCCGTCGCGTCGATCGCGCTGGCCGGCACGGCCCACGCCGAGGCCGACCGGACCATCACCTCCAACTCCACCGGCTGGCACAACGGCTACTTCTACTCGTACTGGAAGGACAACGGCAACGTCACCATGACCCTGGGCGCGGGCGGCCAGTACAGCGTCCAGTGGAGCAACATGAACAACACCGTCGTCGGCAAGGGCTGGAACCCCGGCTCCAGCCACACGGTGAACTACTCGGGAAGCTTCAGCCCCAACGGCAACGGCTACCTGGCGCTGTACGGGTGGACCACCAACCCGCTCATCGAGTACTACGTCGTGGAGGACTTCGGCAGCTACAACCCCAGCACGGGCACGACCCGGCTGGGGTCGGTCACCACCGACGGCAGCACCTACGACATCTACCGCACCCAGCGCGTCAACCAGCCGTCGATCATCGGAACCGCCACGTTCTACCAGTACTGGAGCGTCCGCCAGCAGCACCGCACCAGCGGCGCCATCACCACCGCCAACCACTTCAACGCGTGGTCCAGGCTCGGCCTCACGCTGGGCACCCACAACTACCAGATCCTCGCGACCGAGGGCTACCAGAGCAGCGGAAGCTCCAATATCACCGTCAGCGAGGGCGGCAACCCGCCGGCCAGCCCGAGCGCGTCGGCCAGCCCGAGCGCGTCGGCCGGCGCGAGCCCGCGGCCGAGCCCTTCGACCCCGCCGGGTGGGGGCAGTGGGGGCTGCCGCGTGACCAATGCGCTCAACCCGTGGAACAACGGCCTCACCGACAACATCACCATCACCAACACGGGTTCGACCGCCGTCAACGGCTGGTCGCTGCGCTTCACCCTCGCCTCCGGCCAGAACATCACCTCCGGCTGGAGCGCCACCTACTCCCCGACGAGTGGCCAGGTGACGGCGACCAACGTCAACTACAACGCCGCCATCCCACCGGGTGGATCCACCACGATCGGGTTCCAGGCGACCCACACCGGCAACAGTTCCGCGCCCACCGGGTTCTCCCTCAACGGCACCGCCTGCAGCTGAACTGCGCAGACGGCGTAGCCGTTCCACCGTGGAGCGGCCCCCGGCCGGGCGGAGCCACCGCCGGCCGGGGGCCGTGTGCGACCTGGTCCGAGGCTGCCCGAGGGCCGTGACGGCGTCCGCGGTGACGGCGGCAGGCATGGAGGAACCAGAAACCCGGCGGGTTGTCGGGGGGCGTGGGAAACCAGACGCACTGGTACGGACAGGCTGACTGTCGGATAGCCGAACTGGTGGCAGTCGCCCATCGCACAGTGTGTCGGCTGCCGCGGCCGCATGCTCGGTCGATGGCGGACACTGCGGCCGGGCTGTCCCGGCGACGGGCACTGGCGGGCCTAGGCGGGCTCGCGGCGCTGACCCTGCTGCCGGGCTGCCGGGAGGCGATCGAGGCGGCGGCTGGCAGCTGCCCGGAGGATCCGGCCGAGTCCGGGGGAGTCACCTGGAACCCCGACATCGGCCGCCCCGTGTTCTGGGGCGTTCAGGACCTGACCGCGGCCTCCCACGGTACGCCGCGCGACCTGCGCGTGTACTACCCGAGCTACGACGGCGCGACCGCGAACGCACCCATGCTCAAGCTGTGCCTGACGAAGTGGCCGATGGTGCTGTTCCTGCACGGGCAGCCGCCGCAGGGCGTCCCGAACACCGGCTACCACACGCGCTGGGAGCGATTCGCGGCGGTGCTGGCCCGATGCGGATACGTGGTGGTCGTGCCCAGCCACACCGCGGTCCTGTCGCAGGGCACCGACGACCCCGCCATCGCAGCGGCGGGCGCGGACCTGGCCTGGGTACGCACCCAGTGGGAGCACCGGCGCTGGGTCGACACGCGACCCGAGTCGACCGCCGTGGTCGGCCACTCCTACGGCGGAGTGCTGGGCTCGCGGGTGATGGCGGCCAACCCGGGGTTCGCCGCGTTCGCCAGCCTCGGCGCGCCGTACGCCGAGCTGAACGACCGGCAGGCGGTGCTCACCGCGATCGGTCGACCGACGTTCTTCGCCTGGGCCGACGGCGACGGCCTGGGTCTGGTCTTCGAGGACCTGGACAAGCCGACAAAGGTCTGGGACAGCCTGCCCCAGCCCCGCTACGCGGCCGTGTACCAGGGCGAGCACTTCGACTACCTGCGCGCGGCCGACACGGGCTCGGCCCTGCGCGGCCCGTGCCCGCTGGTCGGCGGTGCGATGGCGGACTTGGTCGCGCTGTTCCTGTCTGCGCACCTGCCGGTGCCGCTGGGCCGAACCCGGGTCGGTGACGACCTGGAACCGCCGCAGGTGGACCTGAGCCCGGAGCAGGAGCGGTTCGCCGGTGCGCACCTGCAGGGCGTCGCGCAGTTCCAGGCGGCCCCGGGCTGCCGCCTCGACCTGCGCTGGAACCTCGACGGCCGGACCGGCTCCCGCCGCCTCGGCGCCTGACGGGTCGCCGGCTCCCCACCGCCGGCATCGGCGCGGACGAAGCAAGCCTGACCCGGGCCGCCCTCGACAGCCGGGCGGATCGGCCGGACCGCGCGTTCTGCACCGGTGGAGGCCGACCGGCCGTGCCGAACAGGCCCTGCGAGCATCTCCTACGATGAGGTTCACCGTGGTTCCGGGTCTCCAGCCACATCCACCTTTCGCGCGCGAATCGGAGGCACCTTGAAGCTCCTGCTCACGTCAGGCGGCGTCACGAACCCGAGCATCCATTCGGCGCTCGTGCAGCTTCTCGGCAAGCCGATCGCCGAGTGCCGCGCCCTCTGCGTCCCGACGGCACAGTGGGGTCACCCGATGTGCGGTCCGACCTCGGTGCGGGGCTTCCTGGCCGCCGAGCCCAGGTGGCAGCATTTCTCCGGCCTGGGCTGGGCGTCGCTCGGTGTCCTCGAACTCACCGCGCTGCCCACCATCGGCGCGGAGCGATGGGTCCCCTGGGTCCGGGAGGCCGACGTGCTCCTGGTCGACGGCGGCGACGCGACGTACCTGTGCCACTGGATGCGGGAGTCCGGGCTGGCCGAGCTGCTGCCTTCGCTGCCCGACACGGTCTGGGTGGGAGTGAGTGCCGGAAGCATGGTGATGACGCCCCGGATCGGAGCGTACTTCGTCGAGTGGCCGTCCGCGCCGGACGACCGCACCCTGGGAGTCGTCGACTTCTCGATCTTCCCGCACCTGGACGCCTTCCCGACGAACACCCTGGCTGACGCAGAGCGGTGGGCCGCCGACATCGGCGTTCCGGCGTACGCCATCGACGAACAGACGGCCATCAAGGTCGTCGACGGCTCCGTCGAGGTGGTCTCCGAAGGACGATGGACGAAGCTCAGGTCATAGCCGCCTGGCATTCGTGACGTCGCGTCGTTGAACGTGACCTCGTCGACTTGCAGCACTTCCTGGAGCGCCCGCCGCTGTGGCAGGCCCCGCAGCGGCGTCCGATCACCACCTCGTGCTCGACGCTGCCGCGGACCGATTCCCAGCCGGGACCGTGCCGGTCGAGGAGGCGGTGTTCGAAGTGGACGCGGGTGCGGTCGGCTGTTTCGGCGGTGGAGGTCGCCTCGCCTGGCCGGACATGCGCGTGCGCCTCGCGGATGGGGGCGAGGGCACACGGCCAGTGGCCGGGTGACGTGTCCGGCCATACGAGATGCTCGACGCCGTGCCGTTTGATCTGGTGACGGCGCTGTCCGGCACCGGCGATCGGCAGTGCGCACGACACGACGGCGGAAGTTTTCGTTGACAGCTGATCAGTTGTTAACTACCTTCATCGACACCTGTATCTGACGTGTTTGCACGGTTTCGTCGCCTGAACAGTCAGCGTCCCGGACGGCGGCCGAGCGCACCGCGCACCGACCTGCCCGCACGGAGGAACCGATGAAGCAACGCATCCTGATCGCGCGGCTGGCCGCTGCAGCGCTGGCGACCGCGGCCATGGTCGCCATGTCCGGCTCACCGGCCGCAGCGTGGAGCTACGGCGTCAACCGGGTGCAGACCGCCGCGGAGGACTCCTGGGCCCAGACCGGGATGGGCCCCGGCTGGGTGCTGCTCAGCTACAAAGCCAACGGGCCGATGGTGGGCTACCTGTTCGCGCGGGACTTCGTCTTCGCCGACGGCACCGTCAAGACCAGCTTCGACCACATGGACATCCGCGACACCGGCGACGCGGCCGCCGGCAACACCGAGGGCATCACCCGCTGGCCGTGGGGATTCGCCGGCGGCAGCTTCGACGGCTGCGCATACGCCTACGGCACCCGCAAGTTCGCCATCGAACGCACCGGCTTCAGCTCCAGCAGCTGCGCCAACGGCCCCAGCGTCGTCGGATCCAGCAACTCCGACGGCTCGCCGGACACGCTGCGCTGGTGGCACTCCGAGCAGGTGTTCTGCACCGCGAACGCGACCGACGCGCTGTGCAGCCCGTGGGGCGTGTGGAGCGAGAACAAAGGCGGCGGCCTGAAGGTCACCACCGCGCGAAGCGACTGCCCCGCGTACGGCAACATCGGCGCAGCGGCCGCCTACGGCTCCGGCGCAGGCCTGCCCACCCATCGGCTCGGCACCGCTCCCGCCGGCGCGCAGATCGACATCCGATACGTGACCAAGGACCGCCAGTGGGCCATGGCGAAGTGGAACGGGCACCGGTTCGCCGCCGGCATCGCCTGGGCGTTCCTGCCACGCTCCTGCCTCTGGTGACCTCCCTCCCGCGGCACGACCGTCAACCACCACAGCCAGGGGAGAAGCACATGGGCGCACCCGCACACCCGCCAGTCGTGGTCCCACCGGTCCGCAACGCCGGCGACGGCGGGCGGCTGCCCGCCTGGGTGACGCTGCTGTGGCTTACCGTGTTCGCCGGCGCCGTGCTGCCGCCCCCTGCGGCCCACGCCTCCCACCCGAACCCGAGCTCGCTCAAACACCAGCACAACTTGCACTACGCATCCGCCAACCCCGACGGACCCGGCGCCTACGACGAGCAGTTCTGCATCGAGTCGCACGACACCTCCAAGGTCAGCAACAGCGCGGGCAGGTCGTTCGTCGACCAGACCCTGACCCGGATGGGATCGGGCAGGGTCTGGGACGGGCTCGGCGGCTGGCGTATCGACCTGTGGCCCACCACCGCCAACTGCACCTCCTACTCCTCGGCCACGCGGGCCACCATCGAACTCGAGGTCCACTACGGCTGGGACTGGAGCAGCACCTGCGGCGGAACCGTCGGCTACTACAACTGCGTGGTGCACGACAACGCCGTATGGAACGCCGACTACGGCCACTACGACAGTCGATGGACCTACGTGTACCTGGTCTTCAGCTCAGGCGGCCGCCTCGACGACGTGGGACGGGCGTTCATCAACCACGAGTTCGGGCACGTGTTCGGCCTTGCCGACGACAACGGAGCCTGCAGCCCGCCCAGCCTGATGCACAGCACCGTCGTCGGCTACGGCTGCGGCAACTGGCCCAACTGGTATCCCAGCCCAGCCGACTACCAGTCCGTCGTCAACCTCATGGGCTGACCGAGAAAGCCAGGTGCGGACATGAGGCGAACAGCGCTGGGGGTACGGGTGCTGACGACCCTGACGGCCGCCGTCGTGCTCGCTGCGGTCGCCGTGGGGCTGGCGCTGGCGTCGGACCACGAGCACCGAGATGAGGCCGGTCCCCGCCTGGACACCGCCAGCGGACTGCTGGTCAGCGACCGTTCGGCGCTGCGGATGTGTGTACAAGGCATGTCCGATGCCGACGGGCAGGGCGTCACGCGGTCCGCTGTCATGGCCGGGCTGCAACAGGCCATGCGGCACCCGGACTGGCGCGGCGCCTACGGCCCAAGCCAGGTGAACGCGTCGGTGGTGCTCGACTTCGCCTGCCCGGCGCCGCGGCTTCCGGTCCGGTACGAACCGAGGACGACCGTGGCCGGGCCCGGTCTGACCGCCACGCCCAGCCCTTACCGCGTCTGGATCTACGTCCTCGACGAGCCGGCCGCCGACCGCATCCTGGGCATCGGCGAGACGACCGCGGTCGCGCCCGCCGAACTGATGCGCGAGTCCACGACCGTGTTCCCCGTGTCCACCGCCCTGATCATCCGGGCGAGCGCGCTCGGCGATGCGAACACCACCACGGGCGGCCTTCTGGCGGCGCTCGGCCTGGACCCGGCCCGGCGCTGAACCAGTGCCGGGCCGGAGAGCGCGCTCGACTACCGGCTCAGCCCTGCCTGGTCGATCCGGCGGTGGTAGCGCATTCCGGCACGACCGCCGAGGACCGCGCCGATCAGCGCCACCGCCGCCAGCACGATCGCCGTCACTATCCCGGCCGCGGTGAGGTCACCCTCGTTGACCGGCAGCCGCGGGAACCCGTTGAGCCGCGACAGGACGTCGTACTGGTCACCGAGGATCGCCCCGGCCACCGCCACGACGACCGCGATCAGGATCGACCACAGCCACACCGCGACGCCCTGCTTCACGCCGTCGAAGCGGGCCATCCGGGCGGCCACGTAGCCCCCGCAGTAGTACGACACGAACAAGATCACCAGCAGCGCGATGATGCCGGCAATTCCGATCGACGTGGCGGTGTCGGTGACCGCGCTCGTGGCGTCCTGCACCACACTGTTGTCTGCGGCCGCGAGCCCGATCGCCGTTCCGGCAGCAGCCAGCAACGCCGTCAGCAGCACCGCCGTGCCCATCGCGGTCAGCCAGCCGAAGAAGGCCGAGCCGAACCTCACCCCGCCGAAACGGTCACCTTCACGGGTGATCACCATCTCCCGCGCCTCGCCGACGCGGTACGTCTCGATGGTCTCCGCCGGTCGCCGATCATCGACCGGCCCACCGTTAGCGGGTCCGGCCTCATAGTTGGCGCTCATATCTCTCCACCCCCGTATGTGCTGTGTCGGGAATGCCGTACCCGGTGCCTGAGCGATCAACACCCCGAAGCCAGCCTGTCTCACCCTCTGAGCTGGTATTTCTCTCCGTGTAGGGCCGGTTCCCTGGCTGTGGCCGGTCTGTGCGACAGAAAACTGCTCTGGACGCCGGGGGAGAGGTCAATGAGGCGCTGCTGCTCGACGCCGGCGACGTTCAACCTGATCGGCAATGACGTTCTGGGCCTGGTTCGCGCCGCCTCACAAGCCCCACCCCCCGCGGGCGACCACGCCAGGCGTGGCTGGACGCGATCGCACTCGTGTGCCGCGCACCGTTCCTGGCCCAGAACGTGGTCCACGCCCAGCGCTGCCGGCAGCCATCGGCTCGCCCGGCCGACGGAGCGCCGGGTGCAGCAGCCGGGTGGCCACCGCCGACAGCGGTCGGCGCTTGCCGCGGCGTCAACCGCGAACCGGCGGGCCGTCCAGCCGGCGACTCAGGACGTCGATCATCGCGTTGGCGGCGGCCAGCTGGTATTCCAGCTCCACGATGCGGACCGCGGCGTCCAGCCGGACGCCGCCGTCGACCAGGTGTCGAGCGCGGTCGGCTCGCTGCAGGTCGTCCTGGCTGTAGCGGCGGTGCCCGCCGCCGGAGCGGTGCGACTGGAACAGGCCCGCGGTCTCCACGGCCCGCAGGAACGCCGGTGTCACACCGATGGCCTGTGCCGCTGTGCCCATGGCGTATCCAGGGAAGTCGGCGTCGCCCAGCGCGGGGGTGCGAGGCCCGCTCTGCGTCGTCTCGTTCATGGCCGGGTCCGTCCTTTACGGGTCGGCCCCGAGCGGCGCAGGGTTTGCTGCTCGGGGCCGAACGGATCGGTTGCGATCAGGTCGCGGCACCGGCCTTGGCGCGATCGCGCTCCGAGACCGCCTGACTGCTGATCATCTTGTGTCCGCCGTGCGAGTCCAGCGCGGCGTCGCGGTTGCGGGTGACCTCGATCCGGCGCGGCTTGGCGCGCTCGGCGACCGGGATGGTCAGCGTGAGGACGCCGTCGCGGTAGTCGGCACGGATCGCCTCGACGTCGAGCCCGTCGCCCAGCACCAGCTGACGGCTGTAGCTTCCGGCCGGCCGCTCGGACACCAGGTAGGTGGCGTCGTCGGGATCGTTGCGGTGCCGCTGGCCGCGCACGGTCAGGGTGCCGTTCTCCGCGGACACCTCCAGGCTGTCGATGTCGATGCCCGGCATGTCGAAGCGGACCACGAACGTGTCGCCCGTGCGCAGGCAGTCCATCGGCATCGGCGCAGGAGTGCGCGCGGTCCCGAACACCTCACCGGCGAGCCGGTCGAAGTCGCGGAACGGGTCGAAACGCATCATGATCAACACACCTCCCAAATGAGTGCTTCAGCAAGACTGTTGCTTGCTCGACACAAATTCTACAGCTGCCAGACCAGATTTCAAGCATCCCTCATGGAACTTTTCCTTCCGTGTACCGCGCAAGGACGCTACCGGTCACGTCCGTGCCAGTACGGCGGACGCCAGACGACCCGGAAGCCGTGGGACGGCAATGCCGGACCTGTGACCTGCGCTGATCGTGCGCGGCAAAGCTGGCATCGCCCGGCTGAGCGGCAGGTTTGACCGACGGAGGCGATGGAGACACCGCTGTTCAGGCGGTCGTCGTCGACACGTCGAGCAGAGACGGCCATCATGTCGACGTCCACGGTGGTCGACCGGAGACCGCGGCCCGACCACTCCGGCGACGGCACCGGGCCCGACCCACTGCGGGAGGTATTCGTGCCGCTCACCCCGGACGAGCGCCGGCGGCTGCGTGATATCGAACGCCAGCTGGCCCGCGACGATCCCACCTTTGCGACGTCGATGGGCGGCCACGAAGCACCGCCCGAAGGACCGTTTCGCCGGCGGGCGCTCTGGTGGTCATTGGCCCCACTGGCCGCGATGGCGGCAGCGGTAGTCGTGGCATTCGTAGTCGACGTCTCCTACGCGGCCATCATTTTGTTGTTCATGCTCGCCGCCAGCGCCTTCCTGCGCATCGGACTGCGCGGCCGAGCACGCTTGGACCCACCGGACGACTTCCGGCACCGCGACACCTGAGCGCCAGGCCCTGCACGGGAGTTCTCCGCTCGCATTGATGGACGGCCAGCCCGGTAGCGACATCGACATCGCCGACGCGATCTTCCCGTGCGGCTACAGCATCGCCGAGACCCGGGCCGTCCTGTGGACCAGACATGGACCGCTCGCTATCCGGTACGCCGGTCAGGTCACCGGTGGAACAGGTGTCCCTGGCGCAGTTGGTCGAGGATCTTCGCCCTGGTCTCGGGCCGCTTGGCCTGGTTGAAGCGACCGATGTAGGCGTAGCGGTTCGTCCGGTTCATCGCCTCGATCGCCTGCAGCGCCTGCGGGTCGGCGGCGATCTCGGCTGGGACCTGAGCGGTGGCGGGGCCGTGGTAGGCCGCATCCCACCGGCCGTCGGCCTTGGCCAGGTCGATCTGAGCCTGGCCGGCGGGACGCATCCGTCCACTTTCGATCAGCGCCGCCGCCTTCTCTGTGTTGATCTTCGACCAGATGCTGCGTTTGCGCCGCGGGGTGTACCGCTGCTGGTAAAAGGCATCGTCGATGCGCTTGGCCTGCCCGTCGATCCAGCCGAAGCACAGACTGGTCTCCACGGCTTCGGCATAGGTGAGCGAGGCTACACCGCTGCCCTTCTTGGCGAACTTGATCAGGATGCCAGGGCAGGTCGCGTGCTCGCGCTCCAGCCACTGCTCGAACTCCTGCTGCGAGGCAAAGCTCCTCAGTTCCAGTTCGTCGGCCACCAGGCCATTCTGCCTCGCCCGTACGACAGGCAACCGCCGGCCGCGAAGCCGGTCTGTTGCACGGTTGCACCGGCCACCGATTTCGGCAGAGGTGAGGTCCACGGATGACGTGACATGTGCAGTTCCGGGCAGCGTCGTCGGCAACTCACCGAGCTGATCGGGCCGGCGGCGCCGGTCGGACGGACCCGCGCTGCCGGTGGACCTGCCAGCCGGTGGCGACCACCGCGATCGCGAGGCCGGCCACCGGCCCGGCCGGCGAGCCGGCGACGGTCAGCGCGGTCGCGGCCAGTCCGGCGGGCAGCCAGGTCCAGACCGGCACCAGCCGTGCCGGTCGGCCCTGTCGCCGCCGCCAGCCCTCGACCGCCATCGGGATGATCAGCGGTGGCAGGGTGGCGGCCAGCACGGTCAGCCAGGTCAGTAGCGCCCGGTCGAAGCGCGCCGCGGCCAAAGTGCCGCCGAGGACCGCGACGATCGCCATCCCGGCGGTGGCCGACAGCCGGGGCCAGAACGCCCGCAACGCGAGCGCGCCGGAGAACGTGGTGGTCAGCGCGGGCGCGAACACCCCGACGGTGACGAAGATGTTGCCGTAGACCGCGGTGCCAGGCGCGTTGGCCAGCACCGCGACCACGTCGGCGCTGCCGGTGCGCAGCCAGACTCCGGCGCCGGCCGCGGTGACCGCGATAGCCGGCCCGACCAGCAGCGCCACGCAGATCGCCAGGTCCCGTCGGGTGGCCAGGCCACGGCTGAAGTCCGGCGCGCGCAGCGCGAACACCGCGACGTAGCCGCCGATCGCGGCGATGTCGGCGAGGGTGGCCCAGCCGCCCGGGTCGGCGGTCACCGGCGCGGCGTCCGGGCGCAGCAGCAGGACGCACACCGCGACCAGTGCCAGCGCCGCGACCGTGGTCAGCACGGCGATCCGGTTGTTCCACCGGCCCGGCACGAACGACGCGGCCAGCACGGTGGCGGCCAGCAGCAGCGCGCCGACCGGACCGGGCAGCCCGGTGACCTTGGCCAGCGAAGCGCCGCCCAGGCCGACGTTGAAGCCGTTCCAGCCGATCATCGCGGCGGCGAGCACCGCGCCGAGCAGGATGCCGGCCCGGTCCGGCAGGTAGCGCGGAGCCAGTTCGGTGAGGGCGGCGTCCTCCCCGTACGGCCGGCGTAGCCCCAACGCGCCCTGCCCGAACAGCAGCGCCGCCATCAGGGCCGCGCCGCCGAGCAGCGCGAGCAGCGGGACGGCGCCGTCGTGCCGGCGGGCCATCCCGGCGCCCAGGATCAGCGCGGCGGGCGCGGCCCCGAGCCCGAGCCAGGCGCCTGCTGCCGCGCTCCATCGGCGGGCCGGCGCCTGTGCCCCGGTCAGTGGTTCGCTCCCGCCCCGAGCAGGCCGCGGATTTCGGTGGCGTACCGGTCGAAGCGCTGGTCGGACATCACCTTGGCGTAGTCGCGTTCGGCCGGCAGGTCGACGTCGATGGTCCGCATGATCCGGCCGGGCCGGGGGCTCATCACCTCGACCCTGGTGCCCAGGAAGACCGCCTCGGCGATGGAGTGCGTGACCAACAGGATGGTGGTGCCGGTCTCCCGCCAGATCCGGTTGAGCTCGGCGTTGAGCTGCTCGCGGGTCAGCGCGTCCAGTGCGCCGAACGGCTCGTCCATCAGCAGCACCGACGGCTGGTGCAGCAGCGCGCGGCACAGGGCCACCCGCTGCTGCATGCCGCCGGACAGCTCGTGCGGCAGCGCGTCTTCGAAGCCGGTGAGCCCGGTGAGGCCGATCAGCTCGTCGGCGCGCCGGGCTGCCTGCCGCCGGTCCATGCCGCGGATCTCGGCCTGCAGCAGGATGTTCTTGCGCGCGCCCCGCCAGTCCAGCAGGGCGGCGCGCTGGAACACGTACCCGATGTCCTTCTGGGCGCCGGTGACCGGCCGTCCCATCAACGAGACCGTGCCGGAGGTCGGCGCCACCAGCCCTGCGACGATCTTGAGCAGGGTGGACTTGCCGCAGCCGGACGGGCCGACGATGGTCACGAACTCGCCGGGGGCGACCCGCATCGTGACGTCGTCGACCGCGACGGTCTGGGTGCGCTTGGACTGGAAGCGCACGGTCAGGCCGGTGATGTCCACCGCCGGCGCGGCCGTTGACGGGACGGTCATCGGTTCAGCCCTTCGTCGCGAACGTGCCGGACCAGTACTTGCTCGGCGCGCCCGCGTCCTTCAACTCGGCGTGTGTGGTCATCAGGTTGATGGTCTCGGTCCACTTGGCCTCGGCGTTGACGCCCGGCGACGCCGTGTCGACCAGCGGCAGGCACAGCGTGAGCTGCTTGATCAGCACGTCTTTGGCCGGCTCGTTCTCGGCGAGCTTCTCCATCGCGGCAGCGGCGGCCGGGATGTCCTTGGCTGCCTCGGCCCAGGACTTCTGGGTGGCCCGGACGAAGGCCTTCACCAGTTCCGGATCCTTGGCCAGGGTGTCGTCGTGCACGACCAGGCCGGTGCCGAGCAGGTTGAGCCCGAAGTCGGCGAACAGCAGATGGTTGACCTTCTTGCCGGTCTTGGCCTCGATGGTCGGGGCCTGGTCGTGGAAGAAGCCCTGGATCGCGTCGACCTTGCCTTCGGCCAGCGCGGCGATCTTCCCGGCCGCGTCGACGTTGACCACCTTCACCTCGGCGGGGTCGACGCCGTTGGCCTTGAGCAGCGCGGGGAAGGTCGCATACATCGCGTCTCCCGGCGTGCCGCCGACGGTTTTGCCCTTGAGGTCGCTGATCTTGGTGATGTTCTTGTCGGCGAGGAACTCGACCGACGACGGCCCCTTCTGCAGGAACACCCCGACGCTCTTCACCTTCATCCCGGTGGTGATGGCCTTGAGCAGCGGGGGAGTGTCGGCCCAGCCGAAGTCGGTCTGCTGCTGGGCCACGGCCTGGATGGTCTTGCCGGAGCCGCCGCCCGGCTTGATCGCCAGGTCGATGCCCTCGGCCTGGTAGAAGCCCTTGTCGAGGCCGTAGTAGAACGGCGCATGCTCGCCGTACGGGACCCAGTTGAGGGTCAGCGTGACCTTCTTGTTCTCGCCGGGCGCGGCGGGCTGGTCGTTGGTGCCCGGAGCACAGGCGGCGGCGCCCAGCAGCAGCGCGAACGCGGCCGCCAGCACGGGAAGTCTGGTCATCAGGTTGGTCCTCCTAGCGCGGCGACGGGAGGCTAATCCCCGTCAGGATGTGGTGAGCGGGACCCCGGACCGCCTGCTGGCGTGCCACGGGATGAGTGCTGCCTCGGTCACCTCGACGATCGCGAACAGCACGATGCCGATCAGTGACATCAGGAACAGGTCGGCGAACAGCAGGGCCGAGTCGAGGTTGCCGTTGGCAAGCAGGAGCACGTATCCCAGGCCTTCGTTCGCGCCGACGAACTCGCCGACCACGGCGCCCACCACCGCGAGGGTGACGGCCACCTTCACCCCGGCCATCAGGTGCGGCAGGGCATTGGGGAATCTGATCTTCCGGAAGGTCTGCCACGGGCTCGCGCCCATGGTCTTGGACAGGTCCACCAGTTCGGGGTCGGTGGACCGCAGCCCGGCCACCCCGGAGATGACCACCGGGAAGAAAGCGATCAGCACCGCGAGAATGATCTTCGGGGTAAGGCCGAAGCCGAACCATACGATCAGCAGCGGAGCGATGGCGATCTTGGGAATGACCTGAGCGAACAGCACTATCGGGTAGAGCGCCCGCTCCATGGTGCGCGAGTAGGCGATCAGGACGGCGGTGAGCAGGCCCAGCAGCACGGCCAGCACGAAGCCGATGACGGTCTCGTAGAGCGTGACGTAGGTGTTCAGCCAGAGGAATGCTCGTTTCTCGACCATCGTCTGCCACACCTGCGCCGGGGTCGGCACCAGGTAGTGCGGGACGGCGCCGCTCTCCGACAGCACCCACCACCCCGCGAACACGATGCCCAGCAGCAGCGCGGGCCGCCACAGCGCATCGCCGAACCGGACCAGCCGCGTCAGTGGCTGGACGGAGGTTCGCCGGGTCAGCGTGGGTTGACCGGCTGCGCGCGCCGACGCGCTGCCAGCGGTTGATCCACTTGCTGATCCATGGCGCACGAGGGCTCCTCCTGGACGGACGGAAAGTTTCCTGGCGATTGCAGGCAAGCGCTTTCCGATGAACGGACCCTAAAGAGGATGTCGTCCCTCAGGCAAGGGCTGTCCGGACGGATCTTTATATATTTACATGAAATGTTTGCAGGATCGTGGAACAGCCGGACCCGCTACCGGATCGGGTAGGTGTTCAGCAGCCCGCACATGCCGTGCCGGCCCTGCTCGCCGGGCGCGGCGAAGCCATGCACCGCGGCGTCGGCCAGATGATCGGATCGTCCGGCGGCCAACGCGTCCAGCTGGGCAGCGGTGTCCTGCGCCGCCCGCAACGCCCCGGCGGCGAACCGCTCCCGCCAGCGGGGTAGGTGCGGCGCCACCAGCCGAGCGGCTGCTTGGTGGAAGTCGCGCAGCGGCCCGAGGTCACCGGCGTCGGCCGCCGCCCGTAACTGCTCGAACCCGAGCACCGCGAGATCGCGCCGGGCGTACGCGGCGGCCAGCGTCGCGCTGGGCGTGCCATCGGCGGGCGGGGCGTCGTCCGGAGCGCCGCCGCCGGGCAGGGTGGCGGCCGCGGCGTAGCGCTGCGGGTCGGCCAGCACCGAGGGTGGAAACGTCAGCACCGCGTCGCCGGCCTCCGGCAGCCCGCTGTTCTGCATCAACACGGTGATCTCCAGGCCGCCGTGGTTGACCAGGCGATGGATGGTGCCCGGGGTGAACCAGGCCACCGTGCCGGGCCGCAACGGCGTCTGCCGGAAGCCGCTCATCGTCAGCGTCTGGACCGCACCGGCGCCGGCCTGCACCACGTACCCCTCGGTGCAGCACAGATGAAGGTGCGGGGTGCCGCCCACCAGGCCGTCGGGCGCGGTGGTGTCGTACACCCGCAGCTGCGAGACGCCCACCCCGCCGGGCAGCGGCGCGATGCCGGCCGGGGAACCCGGCTCAGTCGAAGTATTCATCGTTGTCGTTCGCAGCGGGCAGGCAGACCACCAGGGCCCGCAGGTCGCCCAGCGCCCGGTGCCGGGTGCCGGGCGGGATCAGGAACGCCGACATCGGCTTCGCCGGATGGCGTACGCCATCGAGCTCCACCTCGCCGACACCGTCGAGGATCACGTACACCTCGGTCGCGATCCGGTGGTGGTGCGTGATCGCCCGGTCGACCTGCAGCAGGTGGACGCTCACCGCGCCGCCGGACTCCTGCGCGAACGCCCGCCGGGTGGTGCCGCATGAGCACTGCCTGGGGGCGATCTCGTCCAGCGCGGTCGTGGCGCTGCTGGCCGGTTCCGGGGTCGTCATCCCGCGGCTCCTCGTCGTCGGTCGCGCCTCAGGTAACCGCCGGGAAAGGGTTTTCCCGGCGGTGGCTAGACGCTAATGTGCCGCGTAGATGAACGTCAACGTTTCGATGGACGAGGTCTACCTCCGGAGGTGTTTCACGAGGCGACAGCAGTGAGGTCCTTGAGAACACGACGTGGCGGCGCACGTCCCCCTGCGTCAGGCAACCCGCCTGATCCATCCGTCATCCGGGCCTGCGCGTGCGCTGCCGTCCGGGTGCGATCGCGAGAAGGATCGCCATGAGTTCTCCCACCGTCCCTGAAGTCGCCCGCCGGCGGCGGGCTCCAGCCCTCGCCCTGGGGCTGAGTCTGGCGCTGCTGCCCCTGGCTGTGCCCGGGTCCGCACACGCCGCGATCCCTCCGCAGGATCCCGGAGTCACCTTGCGCACCTACAGCCTCAGCACAGCTCTGAACGGGCTGTGCACGCTCAAACCCGGGCAGACCCCCAACTTCGACAAGCTGATGCCGCTGATCAACTGGTCGACCCAGGCCGACTTCGGCATCGCCGACAGCTTCCTCACCCAGGTCGTCGCGAACATCAACATCACCACCGCCGGCTCGTACGTCTTCCGGCTGACCAGCGACGACGGCTCCCGCCTGCGCATCGACAAGAGCACCGTCGTCGACGACGACGACTCCAACAGCACCTTCACGACCGTCGTCAACCACGACGGCGTGCACGGCGCGTCACCGAAGGACGGCACCGTCGACCTGTCCGCCGGCTACCACAAGCTGCGCATCGAACACTTCGACAACACCGGCGGGCAGGCGCTCAAACTGGAGTGGCAGCCACCCGGCTCCGCGCAGTTCGCCGTCGTGCCGACCGCCGCGCTGAGCACCGAATCCGGAGTCACCCGGGTGACCGCGCCGGGGACCAAGGAATGCGTAGAGGGCGGCGACGCCCCGGGCGACGGGCTCCCACTGAACGCGGTGCACCCGAACTACACCCTGACCGACCTGCGTCCCAGCGGGTTCCAGCCGAAGGTCACCGGCATGGACTGGCTGCCCGACAACCGGCTGGCCATCACCACCTGGGGCGGCGACTACGGCACCACCCATCCGCTCGGCGAGGTCTACCTGCTGGGCAACGTCATCGGCACCACCTCTGCCGCGCAGGTGACGGTGAAGAGGATCGCCACCGGGATGCAGGACCCGATGGGCATCAAGTACGTGGACGGCAAGCTGTACGTCACCGAGCGGTCCCGGCTGGTCGAGCTGAACGACACCAACGGCGACGAGATCATCGACAACAAGCGCACCGTGGCGACCTGGCCGTTCGGCGGGACCTACCACGAGTTCGCATTCGGCCTGCTGTACAAGGACGGCTTCTTCTACCTCAACCTGTCGGTGCAGATCACTCCCGGCGGGCGCACCACCAGACCCCAGCTCGCCGCCAACCGCGGCACCGCGATCAAGGTGAACAAGGCGACGGGCCAGGTCGAATACACGGCGAGCGGATTGCGTACGCCGAACGGCATGGGATGGGGTCCCGAAGGCGGCATCTTCGTCACCGACAACCAGGGCGACTGGCTGTCGGCCAACAAGCTCGTGCAGCTCAAGCCGGGCCGGTTCTTCAACCACTACAACGATCCGGCCGGACCGTTCGACACCAACGCCGTGACCCAGCCGGTCCTGTGGCTGCCGCACAACGAGATCGCGAACTCCCCGAGCACCCCGATCATGCTCACCCAGGGCCCGTTCGCCGGGCAGATGCTGTTCGGTGACGTCACCTACGGCGGCATCCAGCGCGGTTACCTGGAGAAGGTCAACGGCGAGTACCAGGGCGCGGTCTTCCGCTTCGCCCAGGGCCTGGAGGCCGGCATCAGCCGGCTCACCCTCGGCCCCGACGGCGCGATCTACGCGGGCGGCATCGGCGACGAACGCGCCAGCAGCAACTGGCGCCAGCAGGGCAAGCTCCGCTACGGCCTGCAGAAGCTGACCCCTGCCGGCAGCAACGCCTTCGACATCCTGGCGATGCGGGCGGTGGCCGGCGGCTTCGAGCTCGAATACACCCAGCCGCTGTCGGCCGCCACGCTGAGCGCGCTGACGTCGCGATACCGCGTCCAGCAATGGCGTTACACCCCGACCTCGGCCTACGGCGGGCCGAAGGTCGATCTCGAGACGCTGGGCGTCACGTCCGCCATCCCCTCGGCCGACGGCAGGAAGGTCACACTGCGCATCAACGGCCTGGAAGCCGGACGGGTGGTGCATGTCCACTCGCCGCGGCCGTTCAGCTCGGCCTCGGGGCAGTCCCTGTGGAGCACGGAGGCGTGGTACACCCTCAACGCGCTGGCCGGTGGCACCTATGAGGCCGAGCAGGCGGCACTCAGCGGCGCGAACGTGGGGACCGAACACTCCGGGCACAGCGGATCCGGCTACGCCGACTTCGCCGACACGGCCAACACCGGCGGGTACGTCGAATGGACGGTCAACGTGCCGACTGCCGGAGCCCACTCGCTGGCATTCCGCTACGCCAATGGCAAGACCGTCGACCGGCCGCTGGCCATCGCGGTCAACGGCACGGCTGTCAGCCCGGCGTTTCCGTTCCCGCCGACAGGCGCGTGGAGCACCTGGCGAACCGCATCGCTGACCACGACGTTGCCGGCCGGGCAGGTCAAGATCCGTGCGACCACGACGGGCGCCAACGGCAGCAACCTCGACCACGTGGTCGTCACGCCGGTACCTCGCATCTCGCTGTTCGACGGCACCGGTCTGGCGGCGTGGGAGAATGCGGACGGCAGCCCGGCGACCTGGCCGGTGGCCGGAGGATCCGTGGAATCGCTGGGCGGCAACATCCGCACCAGAGCGAAGTTCGGCGACTTCAAGCTGCATGGCGAGTGGCTGGAACCCGCCTACCCGCCGGAGGTGACCGGACAGGCCCGCGGCAACAGCGGGTTCTACCTTCAGGAACGCTACGAGATTCAGGTGCTGGACTCCTACGGTGACACCACCTTGGCCAACAATGAGGCCGGTGCCATCTACCTCAAGCGTGCCCCCGACCGGAACATGGCCACCGCACCCAACACCTGGCAGACGTTCGACATCTCGTTCCGCGCCGCGAGGTTCAGCGCGACGGGCACGAAACTCGAGGATGCCAGGGTCACCGTGGTGTGGAACGGCGTCGTCGTCCACAACAACGTCGCCGTCAACGGCTCGACCGGCAACGGCCAGCCCGAAGGGCCGACGCCTGGCTCCATAGGTCTGCAGGACCACGGCGACCCAGGCGCGAACCCCCGCTTCCGCAACATCTGGATCGAACCGCTGAGTTGACGCACTCTCTGGTGCCGCCGGTCTCCGCACGGCGGCGCCAGAGTGCTCAGCCCCGCTTTACCAGGTCCTCCGCGGTGCCCCCGATCCGCTGCAGCCGTCGCTGCTCGGCCGTGGTGATCGGCCGTACGAAGGCTTCCTGCCTCGGTCGAAGTGCGATTGACGTGGGTAGATGTATCGGCGTTGTATGCCTGTTCCGCTAAGCTCCGGCATCGTTGAGCTCTCAACAGGGCGGCGCCGTCCGGCCCGGCAAGGGGAACAGATGACCAAATCTGTGCGGGAGTCGTTCGCGCGGCAGCCCGAACCGGGCGGCCCGGTCGCGGTCGCGCTGTACGAGTGGCCGGCGTCTCGGGACCTGCTCGACATCCGCGACACCACGGCATACGGGCTCGATGCCGCGCCGGCCCGGCCGGTTCGCCCACGCTAGCCCGGTGCCGCCGGGTCAGCTCGTCTGGCGGGCTCACCCGCCGACGTTTCGGGCCGCGGCGGCTGAGGCTGCCACATGACGGGGTATTGCCGCCCGAGGTGGCCGATCATCCAGCCTCGCTGAACAGATCGCATCGACGCGAATGGGACAGGTGTACTGATGCTGGAGGTCGATCTGCTGGGGCCGGTCGAGGTCCGGGTGTCGGGTGAGGCCGTTCCGCTGTCGCCGCTGGAACGCAACCTGCTCGTCATCCTCGCGCTCACCAAGGGGACAGCCGTCTCCACGACCAGGATCATCGACTGCCTGTGGGGCACGCACCCCCCGGCGTCACCGAGGTCGCGGGTTCAGGGCCTGGTCTCCGCACTGCGCCGCAAGGTGGGCGCGGCCCTGCTGACCCGTCATCCCGGATACCTGCTCGATCCGGTGGCCTGCCTGGTGGACGTGGAGAGGTCGCAGGAGCTGGCGCGGCAGTCGCGTCTGGCCGAGTCACCAGGCGAGATCGCTCGCTGGCTCAGCCAGGCGCTGGCCGTCTGGCGCGGTGAGGCGCTGGACGGAATCGACGCGCCCGGCATCGACGTGGACCGCGTGCGCCTGGCCGAACTGCGGATCGCGTTGCTGGAGGAACGGTTCGCCGCAGAACTGGACGCCGGCAACCACGCGGAGGTGGTCGGCGAGATCGGCGCCGCGGTGGCCGAGCATCCGCTGCGGGAACGCCTGGCCGGACAGCTGATGACGGCGCTGGACCGATGCCACCGCCGAGCCGACGCGCTGAAGGCATACCAGGCGCTGCGGGACCGGCTCGTCGAGGAGCTGGGCAGCGACCCGTGCGCAGAACTCCGCAATCTACATGCTTGCATCCTTCGGGGAGAGGATGCCTACGCGCCATCGGCGGCTGACCATCCACGGCGCGGCGAGCTCAAACCGGCCCAGCTTCCGCCGAGCGTCGGTCACTTCACCGGCCGGAGCCGCGAGCTGTCTGTGCTCACCCGGGTGGGCCGGCCTGCGTCCGGGGCACAAGGTGGCGAACCTGTTCCGGGCCGGCGAACTCTACGGCGGCTTCCTCTACATCGAGGGCGCGCTGCACCACGCACCGGTCGACAACGTGCGGCTGCCCGTCGGCGGAGCGTCGAACGAGTACATCGTCCAGCTCATCGAAGACTTCGGCGTCGACGTGATCGCCAGCGAGCCGATGAAACTGGCGTCGCTGGCCGAGCACATCGTGCGGAGCCGATACTCGGCCGAACGCATCGAACTGGTTCTCTTCGCCGGCGACATCCTCTTCAACGACCTGCGGCCACTGCTGTCCAGGGCGTTTCCGAAGGCGGCCGTCGCCTCCCTCGGCTACGCGTCGGTCGACGCCGGCCTTGTCGGCGGCCCCGTGCCCGGCGAGGACGTGCGCATCCACGAAGCATTCCCCAACCGGACCGTGGTGGAGATCGTCGACGACGCCACGGGCGAACCGATCACCGAGCCCGGAGTAGCCGGCCGGGTCCTCGTCACCAACCTCTTCCGCACGCTGATGCCCATCATCCGCTACCCCGCGGGGGACCGCGCCGAATGGGTGGATCCCCAGTGCCGGCACTTCCGCCTGATGGGCCGCTCCGGCGAGGGCGCCCGGCTCGGCGCGGTGTCCATGCCCACCGAGGACATCAGGGACGTCCTCATCGCGGCCGACCCCGACCGGATCATCACGGGGATGCAGCTGGTCACGCGCCGCTGGGACGGCAGGAACGGCCTCATCCTCCGCCTGGCGAGCCTGGACGGGCCGCCCGCCGGGCTGACCGAGCGGCTGATCGAAGCCGTCTACGAGGCCCGCCCCTTGTATCCGGCCGAGGTCGAGGCCGGTGCCATCCACCATCTCCAGGTGGAATGGGTGGCCCGCGACGGGCTGGTGACCAATCCGCGCACGGGCAAGCTCGTCCAGGTCGTCGACGAGCGGCCTCTGCTCGAATGACCCGGCCTGCGCAGATCCGCAGACGCCGGCCCGGGCGCCCACTTTCGGTCTGATGGAAGTGGGAGGGCTACCCGGGGACTGTCCGCGCCGCCAGTGGGTAGAAGGACGGCGTACGTGACCGTGAGTAAGGAGGCCGTCGTGACGATGATGAACCCCACGCCGTGGGATCCATGGAACTACCACGAGACCCTGGACTACAAGCCCGTGGTCGAGGGCGGCGAGAGGGACCTCACCGGTTTCCGGGTGGAGGCCACCGACGGCTCGATCGGCAAGATCGACGAGCAGGCTGGTGAGGCCGGCTCGCGGATCCTCGTGGTCGACACCGGCCCGTGGATCTTCGGCAGCAAGGTGGTGCTGCCTGCCGGCGTCATCAAGAGCATCGACCTCGACGACGAGCGCGTCTACCTCACGTGCACCAAGGACCAGGTCAAGGACGCGCCCGAGTTCGAGGCCGACCGGCACCGGGACGGCGCCTACCTCGACTCGCTGGGCTCGTACTACGGCCAGTTCTGGCAGATCTGATCGCAGCGGTCGCGGGCGGCAGCAGGCACGACGCCTGGCCGCCCGCGGCTTCCGTTCACCCGGCGGCTCAGTGCGGCGTCCCGCGCATCTGACGGCGGCGCCGGGCGGTCTCGCGGGCTCAGCCGAGGGTGATCTGGCCGTCCTGGACGGTGACGGCTTTCGGGCCGAGAGGCAGCGTGGCGGGGCCAAGGACGACCGAGCCGTCGGTCGCCGAGAACCGGCTGCCGTGGCAGCGGCAGATGATCTGGTCGTTCTCCACGGCGGCGACCTGGCAGCCCCAGTGCGTGCAGATCGAGGTGAACGCCTTGAAGTCGCCTGCCACGGGTTGAGTGACGACGACCATCGCGGTGCTGTAGACCTTGCCTCCGCCGACCGGGATGTCCGTGGCCGGGCCGAGCGCGATGGGGCCGACTACCGGCGTGACCGGGTCGACCACAGGCACGACGGGGTCGGCTGGAGGCTCAGCGAAGCCGGCGGCAGGTGAGCCGGTGGCGCCTACCAGGCCGCCGGCCGCTGCCGCGCCTGCGCTGGTCAGCAGTGTTCGTCGTGTCGCGCCCATGAGCATCCCCGCTGTTGATCGACAACCAGCAGCGTAGCGTCGTCTGCTGGGCGAGGTGTCCATTATGTCGTATTTGCATGTTGCTCTCATCTCCGGCCCTGCCTGGCAGACACATGGCAGCCATGCACTGCTACCTGCGGTTTGACCTCTCCTACCGCGATGTCGAGGAACCACTCGTCGAAGGCGGCGCTGATGCCGCCTCGCGTTTGCGGGCGCGGAAAGCCGCAGCCTTCCGTTTGTTCCCGCAGACCCGCATCGAGCACCACCGGCCGCCGCCGGAGCGGGTGGCGTCGTAGAACGCCCACCGGCAGATGTCGCTGGAGCACGCCTTGAGCCGCGACCAGTTGCCGTCGGCCATCGCCTTCACGATGACGGCCAGGAACTCGCCGATCGCATGGTCCACTCCGGTCGCCTCGGCGGCCAGCCGGTAGCCGTCGGCACTGAACACCGGACGCAGTCGAACCCGGCGCGCCACCTCGCTCAGGTAGGCGGCCGCCTGCTCGGCGGGGGCGGAGGTGACGCCGTCGTGGTTGACGATCAGCAATTGGCGTACGGCCTCGCGCAGCTCGATCACGCGCACCAGATCGGCATCGTCGACCTCCGTAGTGCTGTCGATCAGCTCCAGGTACCGCAACCAAGCGGTCAGGTCCCTCGTGTTCGGCAGCGCTTCGACGTGACGCTCCAGGTCGCAGGTGTTCACCAACTCGCGGACCAGCCGCAGCCTGCCCTCCTCCACGTGACGTCACCTCCAAAAGCATGATACCGGTTACGGCATCGATGACCAGAAACCTTTTTCAGCCGGTCGCGTCGCGAGCGTGCTCCGCGGGATCAGCCCTCACCTGACCCTGTCCGCCCCTACTCGGCTGATAGCTGCGGGCAGTGCCGTAAGCGGACAGCTGTCACCACGGTGGCCGACTCTAGAGTTGGCCGGTGATCCCTGTCGTCCTCGTGCACGGAATCTGGAACCGACAGCCGCGCCTGGGTCCTGAGGACGCCGCGCCGGCATTGGCGCAGGCCGCCCGGGACAACCTGACACGTGGGCTGGCACGGTCCGGCGCCGCAGCCCCGCAAGTCGCGATGGCGTATTACGCGCACCTGCTCACCGACGAGTGGTCCGCCGAGGCCCAGGCTGCGGCGGCGGCTCAGGACCGGTTCGAGGACCTGAACGGCCGGCAGCCGGCCGAGGCCGCGGAGTGGCTCGCCCTGGCCGGTGCACCGTAGCTCGCACAACGGCCGCTCTGTCAGGATTGCCGACCAAGGTCGTGGTTGGCTGACAGACTCGTCGTGTCGCGGAAGACCTTGATCGCCGACCGTCGCGCCCAGGGGCGGGCCAAGTGGTGCAGACCGTGCTGCAGTGCACGGGCCAGCCCCAGGTCACGCTGATGGCTGTACGAGATGAACGCGTCCCGTTTGAAGCGCATAGATATAGCGCTCGTCGTTTTACGTTTGCGAGCCCGGCCGGGTCAGGCGCCGGTCTGCTGCCCGGTACCCTGGCGCGGCAGGGCCGCGGACTCGACCGCGCCGTTGGCGTCGAACTCGACCTGGCCTTGCAACAGCACCGCGATGGTCTCGTCACTCATGCCAGCCAGCTCGCCGAATCCCCGGGCGTACTTGCGTAGCCTTGCCTGCACCGCGGCCAGATCCGCTCGGCACTGCGCGTTGCCGGGCCAGGCGGACTCGGCGTCGGCGCCGGACTGCTCCCATTGGTACAGATCAGGGTGCCAGCGGGACAGGAAAGGGGCCAGTTCGTTGTTCACCATTGCGAGTGCCAGATGCTCCACAGTGGGGGCAGCGCCGATGTGGCGGCTGGGGCGCACCTCGTCCATGATGCCGCGGGTGAACAGCACCAGCGCGTGAAGTGAGGACAGCGCCTCCCGGATGCGCCCGGACCCGGCCGACAGCGGCCGGATGGCGATCCGGCTGGTCATCTCCTTGAACAGGCGCCATGCCACCTGCTGGTTGTCGCGAGTGAGCACGAAGTTCAGTTCGCTGAGCTGCGGCACTGAGACCTTGACGCCGGTCAGCCGGACGCCGGCGCTGGTGTAGGCATGGACCACGATGGCCGCGACCACCCCGGCGGTCGCCCCGGCGAGCAGGAAGAGATCGCGTCCCTGCAGTTGGCTGGCGTAGTAGACGGCGACCCCAGCTGCGGCACCGACGACGAGCCCCGTCGAGATCTTGAACCACCAGGCATACCGGCTCACGGCGTCTCGCTCTCTGCTGCCGGCCTCGCCACATCAGCCGGTCCGATCGCGACATGCTCGCATATCGGCTCGGTCACGTCGATCGTCTGTCGAATGTAAGTCGCACGACCACACGATCACAGTCGTTCTCCCGTGCGAGTGAGCCGTAGTTCCACGGTAGAGGCGCGGGTGATGTGCGCGACGTACGGCCGACCTTCGCATTTCAAGTCGGCGATGGTCGACCGAGCCGTCAAGGACGGCTTGATCCGATCTGAAAAGGCCCGTCAGCGTCTGTCGGCGCCGTAGCGCGCCACGAACCGGTGGTCTCCACCCACGCGCTTTCGGCACCCCAGACCTAGGGGTCGACCCGCCGTGGTGCGACTCCGGCGACCGCTTCGAACGCATCCACCCCCGGAGAGAAGGCCAGTCTGATGCCATGCTCCGGTCTTCCGGGACGCAGCTCTGGCAGGCACATCGACTCGGTGGGATAGCAGGTGGCGCACGTCAGGTGGGTACGCTTGGCGCAGCTGGCGGCGAAGTCGGATTCTGGTCAGATCGTGTGTGGGCACGGCTGGGCATGATGGAGCGATGGGAAAGCTCTGGTTCGCGACCTGCGCGATCGTCGGGCTGGCCGGTGGCCTCATGCTCGCCAGCGCGCTGCGGGGCAGAGACGGGCTGGAGACCGGCGTTTGGATCGCCGGGCTCGTATTGGCGGCCGCGACGCTCCTGCTTGCGGTTACCCCCACGCCGGGCGCCGCCGGTTCCTCGCCGTCGACGACTGGCGGCTGGTTGGTGTGGGCGCAAAGCACATCTCGACGGCGGGCTACCATGTCCGCGCTTATGCTGCTGATTCCTCTCGCGATCGTGGCGGTGCCGGCCGGCCTCATGGCTCCGTCGCCGGCGGTGATGCCGTCGCCATCTTGGTCCGCATCACCGTCGCCATCAGTGTCGTCGGTGTCGGCGGGCACCGCTCGCCCGGTCGGAAAAGCGCAGATCACAGTCAATCCGGTGGAGGTCACGGCGGGCGGTGCGGTCCAGGTGTCGGGCAATGGCTTCGACCCGCGAGAGACGGTGCGCGTCGAGTTGTTCAACGGCGCGAACCTGAAGAAGTTCGACGGGCCCTACCTGCTCCTCGACGCGCCCGCGGATGATTTCGGGCGGCTCGCCACCGTGGCTGTCACCATCCCGGCGGAGCTGTGCTGCACGGGTGCCACGGTGCGGATGGTGCTCACGGGACGCGACAGCCATCGCGGCACCGAGAAACTCATCACCCTGGCGTGACACCTCGACGATGCGGCGGCGTGCGGGCGCCGAACTCTGCATCGTGCTCCGGCCCGAATCTGTCGTGCGGCGTCATGGTCCGCACACTGCTCCGGGACCGTGACCAAGGGGACGAACGAGCCGGGCACGGCTCCGCCCGCCGCTTCCCTCCGGACAGGCAACGCGGCGGCAGCGTGCTGGGGAGTCCAGGAGAACCGGAGACCTCGTCGGCCGTCGCCGGCCTGAGCCGGCCTGCGTCCAAACGACATTCGCCCCCGATGCATACCATGCGTGACGTGCGGCGATGCTTGATCACCCGCCCTGGGTGTCGGGTGGGGTCGGCCTTTTCTGCTTCCCGGGACCAGCTGGTCAGGGCGGCTGGCCGGAGGCGCTTCTCGACCCTTGGTCGAGTAGCCCAGGTAGTTCAGACACCGGCCAGGACCCTGCGACCCGGTCTTTCATACGCGAGCGGACCACAGGTCCGGATCCGCCGATGAGGGGGCACGTCGCTCTCCCGACCTCCGAGAAACTCCGTTGCGAGCGGACGGCCATCGGATGTCTGGTTGATCGGCCGCCGATCGCGAGAGGGAACTTGACGCTCATGTCGCTACCCACCCCCACGCTGCACACCGCTCGCCTTCGACTGCGTCCCTTCGACGACGCGGATGCGAATGACCTCTTCGCGATGCACAGCAGCGCCTACGTGCTGCGCTACTGGGACGCGCCTCCGTGGAGCGAACGCGTGCGCGCCGAGCGGTTCATCACGGCTTGCCGGCAGATGGCAGAGGAGGGCACCGGGGCGCGACTGGCTGTGGATCGTGTCTCCGACGGGGCGTTCATCGGCTGGTGCAGCCTGAACCGGTGGAATCCGGACTACCGCAGCGCATCGCTGGGCTACTGCTACCACGAGGCAGGGTGGGGCCACGGCTACGCGACGGAGGCCGCACGCGTCCTGCTGCGGTGGGCGTTCGACACGCTTGACCTGAACCGCGTCCAGACTGAGACCGATACACGCAACGTCGCATCTGCCCGCGTGCTGGAGAAGCTCGGGTTCGTGCGGGAAGGAACGTTGCGGGAAGACTGCGTCGTGAACGGCGAGGTCTCCGACTCATGGGTATACGGGCTGCTCAGGCGGGAGTGGCGGCCGTCGTCCGAGCCGGTCCCTGACCGCTGAGGCGCCACCTCGGTTCGGCGACCGGGCGAGCAGGCCGCCCGGTCGCCTACCTGTCAGTCGCCGATGATGTTCTTGATCCAGTGGGCGATGTTGTCCACCCGGGAGGTCCGCTCTTCCAACGCGTGCGGGCAGGACGGCCCGCCGCTTTCCACCGACACCAGAGTGGGCCGCCCGTTGCCGTGCTCCATGAAGTACGGCGCGCCGGAGTCGTACGGACAGGCGCTGGTGTCGGGTGCCGGTGCCAGGGCGGTGACGCCGACGCTGGGTTCCGTTACGGTGACGACAGTGACCTGACCGGTCCGCAGCTGCGGCGACGGCACGGGGTTGGAACTGGTGAGCGAACCGAAGCCGGTGATCCGGAGGATGTCACCGGCCCGCGGCGTCTTACGGTTCAGGGCCAGCGGCCGAATGTCGTTGATCGGGAAGCTGAGCTTCGCCAGCGCCAGATCGGTGGTGGGAGACTGGCGCACCGCGATGATGGTGGCGACGTGACCGATGTCGCTGGTCAGGTCCGCCCGCCCGACGGTGGCGGTGGTCAGGTCGGCGACCGGTCGCTCCACCCGGACGCCGTTGAAGTCCCGGAAGCAGTGTCCCGCGGTGACGATCCACTGTGGTGCGATGAGCGCACCCGAGCAGGCACTGTTGCGGCGACCACCGTCGGCCGTCGGGATCCCGGTCATGGTCAGCTTGACCGCGAACTGGTAACGGCCGTTGGGTACGACGTCGCTGTTCGCGACGGCGTGTGCCGGGCCTGCCGGGAAGATCCCGAGGCCGGCCGCGACGATCGTCGAGGTGAGCAGCAGCCCGGCCCGACGAATGCGGTGCTTGTGTGCGACGTCCAAGAACTCATCCTTTGCTCTGCGCGGGAGGGCCCGCGTCTGTCTGTCATCGGCTGCCTGACGGCGTCGACGACGGACTTCGCTTTCACATGGATAGACGTCGCAAACACGGCACCGGGTTGTGATCTTTACCTTGCCAATGTGGTCACTCGGCCGAACGACTCCTGGTGAAGGGTCAGCCGCCTAAGGCCCGTCTCGTGATCTTTACGCCCAAGTTCCTGCCCTGACCTGCGTGTTGTCCGCGCATGTGGACTTGAGCCCCGGTGCGAGGAGGCGCGTGGTGGCCAGGTCTGGATTCATCGAACAGACAGGCTCATCATGGATCCATGACCGACGGAGCGACGACGATGCGCAGGCGCACAAGCGCGACGCGGCTCCGAATCGGTCTGACCTGGAGGCGGGAGACGACAGCCGGGAGCGTCCGGGTGACCGGCGCGCGATGACCGACCCCTACCTGCCGCCGCCGGAGCCGCACCACCCGGACCCGCCGCCGTTCGATCCGGCGGTCATGATGCCGCCGCCGGAGCCGGTTCCGCACCACGACCCGGCTTTCGACCCTTCGATCGGCCACCCGGCCTTCGATCCGGTGACGCCCGACGTCCATGGCGGAGCCGACCCGTTCGCGGGCGGGCAGCCGATGCACGACCCGTTTCCCGACCCGAACTACCTGCCGCCCGACCCGCCGGGGTTCGATCCCCCCGACCCGGGATACGGCCCGGCGGATCCGTTCGGCGGCGGGGCCGGGGATCCGCCGGGCGGTGGCCTGCACGAGCAGCCGGCCGAACCGGCCTGGTTCGACGGGCCGGACAGCTACGTCGCGCCGGACCCGCCCGGCGTCGACGACCACGTGCTGCCCGATCCGCCCGGCCGGGACGGTTACCTGCCGCCTGACCCACCCGGCTCGGACGGCTACGTGCCTCCCGATCCGCCCGGCCTGGACGACTACGTCGCCCCGGACCCGCCGGCGTTCGACGCCTCCCTCGCGGGGCCGGCAGACCCGTATGCCGCACCCGACCCACCCGGCGACTACACCGCACCCGACCCGCCGGACGGGCGGGCCGCCGACGTCCGGGACACTGCAGCCCGCACGGCCGACGGCGGGGGACAGGGCGGGGCGGGGCTGCTGTTCAACTTCGACGTGTCCGAGCACTTCACCGAGCACGGCGCAGGCGATGCCACGTTCCATGTCTCCGACCTGGGCACGCTCTACGGCGGCGGGCAGACGGTGCACAACGTCACGGTCGTGCAGGGCGGCACGACGTACACCGTGACCGCGACCGCAGACGTCGGGCGCGACGGCGTCGTCACGGTGAGCATCGACATCGGCGGGGACAAGGCCACGATCGTGCTGCCGCAGGTCGCCGCGGGCGAAGTCATCATCCACATCGAGCCGTCGAAGGATCCGCAGAAGATCGCCGACGTGACAGTGTCCGCGACCGTTCCCGTGCCGATCGACGTGCACAGTTCCCGCGACGTCAACATCGTCTCGACGGTGCCGTTCGGCCCGCCGGCACCACCGCCTGCCGAAACCCCGCCACAGCAGCAGCCGCAGCACCATCACGCCCGGCACCAGCCCGAGCAGCCCGCCGCCGCGCCGCAGCCCGAACCCGCGCCGCAGACGGAGCATGGCCGATCGCAGCCGGACCCCGCACCCCGTCCCACCTCGGCCGAAGCCCCACCGGCCCACCCCGATCCCGCACCGGCGCCGGACCGCCACCAACCCGAGCAGCCGGACCCCCGCCGTCCCGAACCCGCTCCCGGCCAACCCGACCGTCCGCAGCCCGGTCCGCCGCATCCAGGATTCGAGCCTGTGCCGCCCACCAGGCCGCACGACCCGAACACGCCGACCCTGGACGACCTGCTCCGCCCCGACCCGCCCAAGACCGGTTTCGAAGGCAGGCTGGCCGAGGGCCGGCCCTTCGAGGTCCCCGTCCGCGTCCACTCCGACGTCGACGTCAGTCGTGTCGTATGGCTCAACCAGCCGCCCGCCGATCCGCGGCACACCCGCTTCGAAGTGGTCGACCGCCCGGACGCGCACGTCAGCGCCGACGAGCGCACGTTCGGACTCAGGGTCGACCCCGCGGCGGTGATGCCGATTCGCGACTCCCGGACCGGGCAACTCACCGGCTACCGCCTGCGCCAGGGCGAGACGATGTTCACCTTCGACCGCAACGGCAGGCTGTCCGGCGCAGGCAACCTCGAAGCCCCGCTGGAAGCGCCGAAGGTCGACCCGCTCGACGTCATGATGATCGCCGTGGACCTGGGGCCCATCGTGGCCAAGGGGCTGCTCGCCGGTGCCGAGACGATCGCCGCCGCCGCCGCGCGGCAGGCCCCCCGCGCGGCCGCCGAGGCCCTGCGCGGGCCGACCATCGCCAGGTTCGGCGCCGACGAGGTCAAGCTGCTGTCCGACTACTGGCAGCAGCGCCTGGCCGGCCAGACCGACGCCGCCGCCAGAAAAGAAGCCGAGCAGGCACTCAAAGCGCTCGGCGATCGCGGTCGCATCCGCAACTGGCGACAGTCCGAACGCGAGGTGGCCCACATCTACGAGCAGATCGGCGGCAAGGGCGAGACGACCGAGCTTTACCAGGACGCAGCCGGCAACTGGGGGATCACCAAACCCGACTTCACCGCCCCGCACGTACGCGGCGAGGTGAAGAACTGGGAGACCGTGCACATCAGTTCCGAACGGGCCGCCGAGAAGCTGCTCGACGACCTCGCGCGCCAGATCGCGGCGCGTCGCAACCTGCCCGGTGCGGCCAACATCCCCGGTCGCATGCAGCAGACGGTCGTGCTCGACCTGCGCGGCCAGGCGCTGAGCGAGCAGAACCTGCACACCATCGGGCATGTGCTCGCCGGCCGCACGGGCCTGCCCGTGGAGAACATCCAGCTCATCGTGTGGGCGAAGTAGCGGCGGGAGCCGCCCGGCCACGTACGCCGGCGTAACGACCTCGTATCTGTCGTGATCACGTCACCGTGCGAGCCGGTGCGGGCGGGCAAACCCGTTGTCAACCTGAACCCGCACGGTGACCATATAGGCGGGCTTCGTGGTGACGGGGAGGAGCGCGGTGAGTGATCCGGATGGGCTCGCGGACAAGCGCGCCAAATGGCAGCGCTACTTCGAGGGACGGCTGACCGGCAGTGACGCCGAGGTGCGGGCCGCCACCGATGCCGCGATGGAGGCGATCGGCCGCCGGGCAGACGTCGACGGCGTGATCGCAGCAGGACTGGCCGCGGCCAGACAGTTCCGGACCACCGGCGCAGCCCCGGCAGCCCGTCCGGCCGCCCCGCCGCCCCCGCGCCAGCAGACCGCCCCGCACCGGCAGACCGCTCCGCGCCAGGCTGCCGCGCAGCAGCCGGCGCAACAGCGCCCGGCGGCAGCGCGGACCGCGCCCTCAGGCGGCGGCATCGGCTCGGACAGCAGCGGCGTGGTCAACGGGCTGCAGCAGCGCCAGGAGATGATCGGGCGCACCTACTTCACGGTGTGGAACTTCCGGCTCGAACGCACCGACGCCGCCGGGCGCGGCCTGCCGCCCATCCCGGTCGAGATGAAGGGCCGCTACTTCAACGGCGCGGTCGCCAACGGGGACCTGGTCGACATCGGCCGCGGCTTCCGCCCAGGAAAGCTCGTACGCACCAACAAGGTGCACAACGTGACCGCCGGCATCGACGTCACCGCCGTCGGGCGGCAGTTCCGCGTCCTCCGCGGCGTCTTCATCGCGATCTTCCTGGTCATCTTCGTATGCATCGCGGCGCTGATCATCTCCCAGATCGTCGGCATCGCCAGCGGGGACCTGCCAGAGATGTCGGATTTCCCCGACCCGTGACGAGCGCCCGGCGCGCTCCAACGGTCGCGGTCACGCGGGTCCGGACGCGCCGCCGTGGTCCAGCTGTCACGGCCGGCGCCGGTCAGACCGTGACCGGGACGGTCTGCACGTGGTGATCCTCGTTGTAGAGGAAGGTGACCCCGCCGGTGGCGAAGTTGGGCACGTCGTCGACCGCGGCCTGGCCCTCGGGGCTGGCGAGGATCGCCTCGAGGTCCTCACGGGTGTCGGCGTAGAGCCCGACGATGAGGTGGTACGGCGGGGTCTGGCCGGCGACGGCGGCCTCGCAGTGCCCGATCGTCCACTGCTTGAGGCCGCGCATCCGCCGGGCGATCGGCAGGTGGACGTCGCGGTAGTAGTCGTCGAATGCCTGCGGGTCGGCAGGGTGGCCGTAGAGGATCGTCAGGCGGTACATGCGGGTTCTCCTTCGTGGTGGGTGTGCAGCTGGAAGTCGGTGAAACGGAACTCGGGCGACACGATGCAGGTGACCAGGGCGGGTCCGGTGGTGGGTCGCGCGCTCTGCCAGGTTCCGGCGGGCACGAGCAGCTGCGGGTGCTGCCCCGCGCCCGGGTCGCCGCCGAGCAGCGTCGGGGCCGCGTCGGCCGCGGGTGCGGGGCCGGTCCCGCCGAGGCGCAGTTCGAGTGGTCGCCCGTGGTGCCAGAGCCAGAGTTCGTCGGAGGCGACCCGGTGCCAGGCGGATTCCTCGCCGGGGTGGAGCAGGTAGTACACGGCTGAGGCGGCCTGGTGGGGGCAGGCGCAGTCGGCGGCGACGGGGCTGGTCCAGGTGCGGCGGTACCAGCCGCCTTCGGGGTGCGGCGCCAGGTCCAGGCGGGCGGCGAGCGGCGGTCGGGTGGTAGGCGCGGCGGTCAGGGCTGGCTCCTTCGTTCGGGCCGGTGGTCGGCGTCGGGCCCGTACAGGCGGTAGAAGTCCGCGAGCAGGCCACTGGTCTCCAGGACGTGGTCACTGAGGGCGACGTTGTGGCCCGGTTGGAACCCGTGCCCGGGATCGGCCAGCGCCGCGGCGCCGACGAGCAGGCCGGCCATGATGAGGTCGGATTGCCGGTTGGGCACGCTCTCGGCATGGTGGAAGTTGACCGGGTATCCGTCGGCGAGCACGTCGATGCGCACTCCGTGGGGCAGGACGAACCTGGTGCCTTCGACGTCGAGGTCCTCGATGTGTTCGGCCAGGCCGGTCAGGGCCGGCAGGTCGAACTCGACCGTGCGGCTGGTGACGCTGGCCAGGACGCAGTCGCGGCGTACCGCGGACAGCTCGGCGGCGCCCAGGCAGGTCCGTCCGGTGCTGCCCACGATCAGCCAGGGACGGTGCTCGCCGATGAGCCGGGCGAGGTCGGTCCCGGTGTGGTAGCCGTGCTCGTGTGCGCTGACCAGGCGCAGCAGTTCCCGGTCGTGGCAGGCCACCCGCATCCGCCGCTGCCGCAGCAGTTGCGCGATCTCGGAGCCGATCTGCCCGTACCCGATGACCAGGGCAGGTCTGCCCTCCCATTTCTCGCCCGGCATCAGCCGCAGCAGGTTCGCCACGGCCGCCTCGGCGATCCAGTACGACTCGATGGTGCCCTTGAGCCGTGACTGGGCGACCGACAGGACCGGCAGCGGAATCCGGTCGCCGTACTTCTCCAGCCGGTAGATCCCCGACATGGTCTGCTCGACCAGGCCGTCGTAGTCGGCGGCCAGGTCGGGACGCTCGTCGAGCAGGGCGGGCAGCACGTAGCCGCCGTCGTCGACCGCGACCGTGCGCGCGCATCCGTGGGAGCGGGAACGGCGGGCGTGGGATTCGGCGGCCGCCGCCACCTGGCCCGCGGGAAACATGGTCACGCCGAGTCGGCGCAGGTGCGCCTTGACCCGGT
Source organism: Catellatospora vulcania (assembly GCF_009720385.1). Classification (GTDB taxonomy): domain Bacteria; phylum Actinomycetota; class Actinomycetes; order Mycobacteriales; family Micromonosporaceae; genus Catellatospora; species Catellatospora vulcania. The sequence goes on from NZ_ML769301.1 coordinate 42,629, forward strand.
GGGTGAGCCGGTACGGGTAGCCCTTGTCGATGACGGTCAGCGCTTCGGCACGGGCGCCCAGCGCCAGCGCGGTCTCCACCTGTACCACGAGGTCGCTCATGAAGTGGCCCATGACCATGAGCGCGGTATCGCCGAGCGCCTTCGAGGGCAGGGTCCGCACGAGTCCTGACAGCAGGGGCAGTTCCCTGGCGAGCCGGTGCAGTTCGACCGGGCTGAACGGGACCTCTTCCAGTACTTCGGCGAAATGCTCCCGCCGGGCGGCCGGAAGGCCGGCGCCTGGTTCGATGGCGAGGCTGAGCAGCAGGCTCTGCGGCGGGTAGGCCCGCCGGCGCGCCGGCCGCCCGGCCGACACCCTCAGCACGGCACCGTCGCCGGTGGTCAGCACCCAGGCACCGGGTCCGGTCCGGCGGACACCGCGCAGCCGGTCTGTGCCCGCGAGCGCGGACAGCCTGTCCAAGGTTCCTTCGGCGATCTCGGCGACGTCCTCGTCGGCGCACACCATCTGGAAACCGGCCAGGTATGCCTGTTCCTGGTCCAGCGCCTGTCTAAATTCCACCACCCGAGCAGGATATTGCACAATGTAGCTGATCGACTACATTGGGTAGCGTGCGGGTCGACGGAGGCACACTCCCTGGCCGCCCATCATGCTCGACGCGGCGAGGAAGACGGTCGGCCTCGGCGTGAGATCGCGCCGCGCCGCGGCCTTCGCGGACAACTGCCGTGGTCGAAGCCATGCCATCCCGACGGCCCCACAGCGTCGGATCACATCCGGGCACCCCTGAGCGGCGTATCGCGCCGTGCAGCAAGTCGCGGATCGACAGGCTCAACGCAACGAACCTGTCTGCTCACCCCCGGCGGCTGACTACACCGTGAGTTGGTCCGGCTACCGTCCTGGTGGGAGATCGACGTTCAAACTCAGGGTTCACGCGCTCGCCTGCCCGCGCTGCCACGATGGGCCGGGGAGGTCGCGGTCATGATCGTGACGTGCCCGATCCCAGACCGAGAGGACGTCATGAAGAAGACCACAGCGATCACGGCTGCGCTCGGCGCGGCCGCCGCCGCGATCATCGTCGCGATCGCCGCGCCGAGCGCCGCCCACGCTGCCCCGAGTTGTACCACCAGCACGGGCGGCTCGGTGTTCTATCCTGGCGCGTCGGCGTCCAAGGTGTACAACGACCGGTTCAGCCAGGGCTTCGACCTGCGGCTGCTCAGCACCCACGTGCCGCAGGGCATCAGCTACTTCGGCGACATGTCGGTGCACCTGACCAGTCACTGGAACCGCACGGCGGGCGGCCGGGCGCGCATCAACGCCCAGGCCTGGGACGGCGTCGACAAGGGCGAGTTCGACATCTACGAGACCCATGCCGGGGGCATCGCGGTGGCCAGCGGCTACCTGTACGTCTCCGGCGGCGGTCAGAAGATCCGCCGGTACAACCTCGACAACGTGCGGACCGCGCTGGAGACCACCGGCGTGCCGTACCTGGCGCAGTCCGGCGAGCAGGAGACCAACGGCAACTCATTCCTGACCGCCGGGCCCGGTGGCACGGTATGGGCGGGCAACTTCGATGACACCACACAGAAGTCCATGTGGGAGTACAGCGTCAACGGTGACGGCACGCTGTCGGTGAAGAGCGGCCCGTACGCGGTGCCGCCGCGCACGCAGGGCGTGGTCGTCACCGACACGCACTTCATCTTCAGCACGTCGTACGGCCGGACCAATCTGAGCTACATCTTCGTGGTCAAGCGCGGCTACGGCAACACGTGGGCCAACGCGACCGGCGCGTGCTTCTCCGCGCCGAGCATGACCCAGGGCCTGTCCCGGGTCGGCACGGTCGTCTACGTGAACTACGAGTCGGGCTCGGCGGAATACACCGGCGCTCGCAATGTCATCAACCACGTCCACAAGGCGTCGCTGCAGAGCCTGCTCGACCTGGCTCCCTGACGGCCGCCGCCCCCGCCAGACGGAGGCTTCCCCGGAGCGCCCCTGAGCGGCGAGCACCTGCCGCTCAGGGGCATCTCATTTCCGGAAGATCATCCAAATAAGCTGGTTTCCTGGGGGACCAGCCGGTGGGCTGGAAACGCATCCTGACTGCCGGTCACGTAGCCGTCAGTGCGGTAGAGCAGGACCGGTGAGCCGCGCGATGATGGTGCGGCAGTCCCGTTGCAGCTTCTCGTGGTTGTCGATGCTCGTGAACCGGCCACCGCGCTCGGGCAGGTCCAGCTGCGCCCGCAACTGTGGCAGGGCCGGTGCCGCTGCCCGACCCATGCGGTCCAGGCAGGCCACGACGTCGTTGCCGGTAGCGGGTTGTTCGTCCACGCCCGCAGCAGCGGGTCCAGCACGGCCGGAGCCTCGGTCGGCCCGCCGATCTCCCAGATCGCGGCCGCGCACGGCACCCGGACCCACTCGTACCCGTGCGACAGCAGCTCGCGCAGGCGCGGCAGCGCGGCCGCAGCCCGCCAGCAGCCCCGGCACCTCCTCGGCCGTACCGTACGCGTGGTGCATCGCCGACCAGTCGATGTCGTGCAGCCCGTCGAACATGGACGGCAATATGCACGACCCCGACAATGATCGGAAGCTGCTGCCGCGCAGGAGCTGCGGTCAGGTCGGCAGAGACGACAGCCTGTCGAAGCCCACGACGCTCAGGTCGGCGGGAATCCGCAATCCCAGCGACCGTGCCGCCTGGTAGACGCCGAACGCCTGCAGGTCGTCGCTGGCGAAGATCGCCGTAGCGGACGGACGACCTCACCGACCAGCAGGGCGAGGTGGTCGCCGCCGGCGATGCGCCCCGGTCAACCGGATCGCCGCTGCCGTCTTCGTCGGCCTCGTGCTCCGGCTGGCGTGCGCCTGACCCGGCCCGGCGATCAGAGCTGCACCGCAACGTCGATCACTCGGATGGGCTCCTGTTTCCAGGCCGCCAGCAGACCGTTGACCACCTCGACCGTGTCCGCCCAGCCGGCACGGCCAGTCAGGCCGGCGGCCAGCAGGGTCGACGGGACCTGCCCGGCGGCCAGCAGCTGCTGCCAGCCCGCGACGTCGAGCTGCAGGTATTCCAGCGCGGGCAGTTCGGTGACGGCGCGAAGATCGGCGACGACGGCGGATTCGGTGACCAGGGTACGCAGCCGGTGGCCGGCCAGCGCGGACAGGTCGCAGGGTGCGGCCGCGGCTCTGATGTACAGCACCTCGGTCGTCGGCTGGACATCGGCGAGCGTCTTGCCGCTGCGCGAGCCGACCCGCACCAGCAGCCCGCCTTCCGGACCCAGCTTCGCCAGGGTGGCGGGCCGCTCGGTGAGCAGCTCGGTCAGCGAGGGCGCCAGCCAGCGGGCACCGGCCGACATCTCGTGGTCCACGAACAGCACCTGGCCGACCGTGCCCTGCGGCCCGGGGGCGAGGTCGACCACGTACAGGTTGCCGCCGCCGTCGTCGCCGACCACGAACCACGCCGGTGAGGCCGCCAACTGCTGCATCCGGCCGTGCGGATCGGGCGCGACGACCTCGGTCGCGCCGTACCTCCAGGACAGGTACCGGGCCTGCGGTTGCAGATAGGCGCGGGCGGCGGCGTCGGCCAGCGGCACGATCCGCAGGCCGTAGAAACGCTCCCGGTCGGCGGGCTGCAGGACCAGGGTGCCCTCGGCCGCGGCGAGGAACAGCGCCCGGACGTCATCGGGCAGCGCGACGCCGAGGTCCGCCTCCGCCGCGGCCAGCTCCGACGGGTCGACGGGCCGCGCGTCCGGCAGCAGCTGCCGGACCAGCGCGGTGACCGTGGCCGCGTCGGCGCCGGCGGAGACGGCCACGTCGCAACGGACCGGCTCGCGGCGGTACGGCTCCGGATGCGCTCCGGGGACCAGGTGCACGTCCTCCAGCAGGTCGCTGCCCATCCCGAACGAAACCTGCGCCGCGCTGGGGACGATGCTCACCACCGCCGCCCCGGAGCGGGTCGTGACGCCGCGCACCGCGACGGCCTGCCCGCCGGTCAGCTCGGCCAGCGATCTGAGCATGTCCGTCGGCCGCTCACCCCGCTCCAGGCCCAGCCCGAGGACGCGGTGGTCGCCGTCGTAGGCTACCGAGCCGCCGAACGCGCCCGGTGCCATCGTGCCGCGGAACTCGGCCTCCCCTACCTCGGGGGGCATGCTGTTGCGCAGCGCGGTGACGAACAGGCGCCACGCCTCGGCCTGGAACAACGTAGTGTCGATCATCGCCTGATCGTAGGCGGCGGGGCGGACAACCCGGCAGGCGTCGGCAGGTCCAGCCGGCGCGTGCGACAGTTGCCGGGGCACGACGCCTGCCGGACCATCCAGCCCCGGAAATGTTAAAGGTGCGGATGCGTAGCGATGCCGACACGACACGGCATTGACCCACGTGCGTGAACCGATAGGTTCCAGGGGTGACAGTCCTCCAGGCGGCGATCTGGGGAGTCGCGGGCGGTGCGGTGGCAGCGCTCGTGGTCCTGATCGCCGACGTCGTGGCCGCGAAGTTCCTGTGGCCGTACGCCGCCGGGACCGGTCGTGCCAGGATGTTCGTGCTGGTGGCTCAGCTACTCATCAGCGGAGTGGTGGCCGCCGCGGCACACCAGCAGATCTCCGGCCCATGGCCCGCACTGCTGCTGGGCGTGACCGCGCCGGCCACGATCCGCGCCGCGCTGGCCAACGTCGAGGTCACCGAGACCACACCGCAGGCCGAGGGTGGCACCGGTGCGAGCTGATCGGATGCTCAGGCGACTTGCCGGGATCGCCCGCGCACCACGTGTGTGGCTGCGGGTGGAGCTCTCGCCGTGGTGGGCCTCGGTGCTGGTCGCCGCCGGGGCTCGCGCCGGTTCGTCCGACCCGGCGGTGATCCATGACCACGACCTCGCCCGCGACGATCGTCCACTGCACCGGCCTCAACGCCGACCGGATGGGGTGAGAGGTATGAAGCGCCCTGAGTCACGCTCCCCGAACGCCGCACCCGCCAGCCGCACCTCCACGAAGATTATCGTCAGCCTCCTCGCCTTCGGCGCCGTCTTCGCCGTCAGTTGGACGCTGGCCAAGTCGTCCATGCCCGCCGAGGTGGTGGTCACCTTCGGGACGTCGCTGTTCGTGGCGGGCGTGACCTTCGTCGTCCAGTTCCTCCTCGACGTCGAGAGGCGACTCGACCGGATGGGGGATGAACTGACCCAGCATGCTGCCGCGAACGAGACGCGCATCGCCGAGGGCTTCCAGCGGATCAACGAGGCGAACAGGCTGTTCGGCCTGATCGAGGCCTCGGCGCTGAAGACCGACGCCATCACCCAGTTGGTGGGCAACTCCGTGCGAGTCAAGCCCAACCCGTCTCTGGTCTTCGACCTCGCGCAGACCGAGATTCAGCGGTTGTCGGAGATGCTCAAGACGCTCGGCGACTCCGGCGACCTCACCTACGAGGGCGAGGACCGCGACTGGTTGCTCGGCCTGACCAGGCACGTCAACGACACCATCGACGCGGTCAGCAGCACACTCGACCTCGGCGATCAGGATTTCTTCGACAGCAGCGTGTGGCAGAGCGACCTCGGCCAGCGTTACCTGGAGGCGCAGCGTGAGGCGATCAGGCGCAACGTGCGTGTGCGCCGCATCTTCGTCCTGGACCGCCCCAATCTGCGCGACGACGCCAAGTTTCGGCGCCTGGTGCAGATGCACGACGACGTCAGCATCGAGGTGCGGGCTCTGGACCCGACGCTGTTCCCCGGGCAGTATATCCCGCCGATCTTCGACTTCATCGTCTTCGACGGCGTGGTGAGCTACCAGACGTTGCCCTCGGCCCCGGTCAACGAGCTGAACAGGCTCCCCGTCGCCACCACCCAGCTCGTCACGAGCCCGGCGAGGGTCCAGCGCAACATCGATCTGTTCAACGAGCTGTGGAGGATCGCCACCCCGGTCAGTTGAGCGCCTCGGCGGCGCGCCGACGGCAGGCTGCGCCGGCGCCCTTCAGCGAGCGGATCCCACCGTGCCTGCCCACGACTCTCGGCGCGATGATCTCCGCGCCCGCGGCGTCGGCGCGGGCTGCCCGATGACGCAGGCACGGTGCTCGGCTCGCCGTGGTGATGTGTCCACTGAACGGATCGAGCAGCGGCAGCGCGGTCCTTGGTCGCGGTGGCCGCGCTGCTCGCTTGAACGTCTACGCCTCGCGGTGAGACGGTCACGGGCTGCAGCGATCCATCGACCGATATATGCTGCCCGCAGTTGCTCCCGACAGGAAGCGAGGCGGCGTGTCGTTCCACCCAGCTGAGCCCCGGACCTGGCCCGACGAGCCTGCGCCTGCTGCACTGCCGGAGTTTCCACCCGATCTGACCTTTCCCGACGGTCACCGCTTCGGTGGCGCGCAGCCCTTACCCGCGCCGGTGCCCGCACCGCGGAGGTCGCGAGGGCGGCTGAGCACCCTGCTGACGCTGGTCGTGGTGGTGGCCGTGGGCGCGACCACCGCCGTGCTCGTGCGCAACTGGATGCACGGGGTCTTCGACCGGATGGAGACCGCGGGTCGCACCTCCGTGGTGACACCCGACAAGCTCGGCACGCTGCCCAAGGCCACCGAGGCGTTGCTCAAGGACATGGTCGCCTCGATCAGGTCGGCGTACGACAAGGAGAAGGCCCTCGACCGCGCGACGTCCTCGGTCGTCGCCGCGTACGGGTCGACGAAGAAGAAAGACGCGGTGATCGTGGTCGCGTTCGCCGCGACGATGGTGTCGCCGCGCACCGAACTGGACGCCTTCATGAAAGGTGTGGCGGCCGGCGAGGTCGTCGCCTACACCGATCTCGACCCCGGCCCACTCGGCGGGCAGGCCAGGTGCGGCACCATGACGACGCTGTTCGGCAAGGCGAGCGCCGTGTGCGCGTGGGCCGACAACGGCAGCGTGGGTGGGCTCTTCTTCCTCGACAAACCGCTCAGCGCACAGGTCAAGGAGCGTTTCCTGGCCGCGCGGGCGCAGGTCGAGAAGGTCGAGGCGGCACCGTCGGCCTGAGCGCACACGGCGCTCGCCTTGCCGAACGCCGCCGGCACGGTCAAGGTCGGACGACGAACTCCAGCTCACCTACGGGGTTGGCGAATTCGCTGACCCGCAGTGACACCTGCATCCGCCACATCCCGGCTACCGGGAGCATGACCTGTGCCGTGTAGAGGCCCGCTGATACCTGTGTCAGCGGTACGTCGCCGAGCGTCGCCCCGTCGGACGACAGGCGTACCACCGGCGGTGCGACACCCTCGGTGGGTTCACCGGCCGCGGAAGTCAGCCGCAGGGTGATGGTGTTGGAACCGCGGGTGAGTGGTGTGAGCGAGGCCCGCACCTTGATGTCGCCCAAGGTCGTCGTATGCGTGTCGGGATTGGTCTCGGCCGACACGCTCGCGGGCCGGGAACCGGCCTCGGGACTCGTATCCACGAGGAAGCCGGTGATGAGCAGGGCCACGGCGAGGACGGCGCCCTCGACCGCGGTGGCGCGCACCACCGGTCGGGAGTGTGCTTGTCGGCCGGTCTTGTTCGCTGCCCGGTGGAGCCGGGGGAGGAGTGACCACCTGTTCCACGCCGCGATGGCGACAGCTGCCAGCACGACGGCGATCTTGGCGGTCACCAGCTGTCCGTAGCTGGTGTCGACGAGAGCTGTCCAGGAACCGAGGATCCGCCATACCAGCAGGGAGCCGGTGGCGACCAGGGCCGCGAGGACGCCGGCGGCGGCGGCGGAGAACCGGGCGAGCACCTCGGCCGCGGCAGCGCCATGACTGGACAGGGCCGGCAATGTCAGCGCCAGGCCGGCGAGTCCGCCGAGCCAGACGCCGCCGGCGAGCAGATGCAGCGCGTCCGCACCGATCACGAGGAGTTCGGGGCTCGCCGCGCGGGTGTGCCCCACCAGCGCGGGGGTCATGATCGCGAGCGCGGCGGCCGCCACCGCCGCGCCGCGCCGCGGTCGCGCTGCCGACTCGGGGCCGAGCAGGGCCACAGCCAGCGCCAGTCCGCCCACGACGGCCGCGGTCACGGCGTACTCGGTCAGCGGCAGAGCGGACCACGTTGCGCTCTGGTTGAGCAGTGCCGGCCCGCCGCCGAGCAGATAGACCGCGGTGATCGGCAACGTGGCAAGCCACGCCCCGGCTGCGACGGCCGCGGCGGCTCGCGCGAAGGCGGCCAGACGGCGTCGCGGGCGGGCGACGCCGGGGCCGGCGGGCAGGAACATGGCGGCGAACGCGACTAGCCCGGCGGCGAGAAGGAGCCCGACATAGCCGACCACGCGGGCCAGGGCCAGCGTCCAGGGGACCTGCGGGATGATGTTCGAGTCACTCGAGGAGGGCGTGTTGACGGGGGTGGGCGCGCCGACGGAGAAGGTGAGGGCGCCGCTGATGGGATGCCCGTCCTCGGAGACGACCCGCCAGGTGATCACGGTCGTGCCGTTGCCCAGGCGTGCCGGCAGCGCGACTTCGAGCTCGGTGCCCGTCACGGTCGGTCTCGCCTCGACCAGCTCACCCTGAGCGCCGTAGACCTGGACACCGCCTGGGACGCCGCGTACGGCTTCATCGAACGTGAGCAGGACTCGGTCGGGTGCGGTCTGCAGCACCGCGCCCTCGGCCGGGTCGGTGCCGACCAGGTGCGCGTGCGCGTGCGCCGGCTGGGGGAAGCCGAGCAGCATCGCGGGTACGAAGACCAGGACCAGCAGTGCCGTTGTCCGGATCCGCCGCGGGCGTCGGTCGGTCATGTCCGGCGGCGCTGTCGGACGAGCGCCGCGCCGCCGAGGATCGAGCCGAGCAGGCCGGCCGCCAGCGCGGCGAGCGTCAGCGCGCGGTCCGTTCCCGACACGGGGGCCGTGGTGTGCGCCTGCGCGGAGCGCGAGTCGCCGGCGGTCATGTGGTGGAGCGTGCCCTCAGCGGGCTCGGAGGTGATGAAGCTCGGGGCGGGCAATTCGAGTTCTGCGACGTTCCGCCCGTCCTGCGGGACCTCGATCCAGGCAGATTCGCCCTGCTCGCAGGTCTGGATGGTCGGGAAGGCAAGTTTGGTTCCCGTTGTCTCGGGCAGTTGGACCGTGAGTTCGAAGACCTCGCGGTAGCCGTCCGGGAGCGGGGTTTGCGTGCTGAACGCGACCGAGGCGACTCGTTGCACGATCTTGTTGCCGTGGGAGTCCACTGCGGGCGGGTCGACCGTTTCCGTCTGCTTATCGATCTTCCACAGTGCTGTTCGGGTAGGGGTCACCGAGGTGATCTGCGCGGGGATCTGGATAGTGATCTTGATGGTGGGTGAGTTCTCGCAGCCGTGACCGACGCTGAACTGCAGGACGGCGTGGGCGCCGGCCGCGGTCGTCGAAGGGGTGACGGTGACGTGCGCGCTCGCCGGGGACGCGAAGCCGAAAAGGCTGATGATCAGCGTGGCGGCGCCGGTCTGCATGAGGCGCGTTGCCCGCGTTCGAGCCGGACGGCGGTCGTGCTGGTCGGCCTGGATCCGGGCGGATCCGATGTCGTTGCGCCGCATGTCGCATCCTCGCGCCTCAGGACGAGTCGGCTCGCCGGTGTTGATCCGTGTGGGTGTCGCCGAATCGGGGTCGCAGTGATTCGACCAACAGGTCGAACCAATGTCAAGTATGTGAACTAGCGTAGGTATGCATTGCGGCTCTCAGGGCGGCACGGTAGCGTTCGTTCACGTTGATGAACTGAGGTCCATATCTGTGGACAGCCGGTACAGGGAGGGGCGCCATGCCTAACATCACCGTCGAACTGCTCGCAGGCCGGTCCGTGGAGCAGCGCCGGGCCTTTGCCCGGGCCGTGACCGACAGCGCCGTCGAGATCCTCGGGGCCCGTGAGCAGGACGTCCGCATGGTTTTCACCGAGATCACCGCGGACGTCGTGGCCAACGGGGGTGTGCTGGCCAGCGAGGACGCCAGCCGTGCCGGTGTGGTGGCCGCGCTCGAAAAGCGCTGACGTCGCCGTTCGGGTGTGCAGGTCGATGGGCGCCGGCTGGCCACGATCAGGCGGTGTGGGTGAGCGGATCCCGTGTCTGGCGGTAGTGGTTTACGCGTGTGTTGATGATGGGGCTGACCTGTGGGCAGGGTCAGCCCCATCATCGTTGTCAGCAGTGGGCCGTCGGTGTGGCAAGCCGGGGCGAGGTCCAGGCACCGGCCCGGCACAGGACTGGATCGGTGCGGCCTGCGCAGTGGTGGGTCAGCGCACCAGCCTGTTGTCGCGCATCGCCGACAGGCGGGCCTTCACGCTCAGCAGCGTCTCGATGATGAGGTCTTCCCGGCCCTGCTTGAGGCGGCTGATCGGAACGGCGATGCTCAGCGCGTCGACCGATCGGTGCGAGAAGGGCAGGGCGACGCCGAAGCAGCGCACGCCCAGGCAGGATTCCTCGCTCTCCTCGGCGTAGCCGAGCTGGGCGGCCTTGTCGATGGTCGCCAGCAGGGCGTCCCGGTCGGTGATCGTCTGGGAGGTGATGGCCTTTATGTCGTGGGGGACGAACGTCTCGCGGACGTCTTCGGGCATCTCGGCGAGCATCGCCCGGCCCAGGGCCGTGCTGTAGGCGGGAAGGCGGCGGCCGACGGCCGAGTACATGCGCAACGGATGCTTGGACTCGCGCTTGGCGGTGTAGATGATCTCTGCGCCTTCCAGGCGGCCCAGGTGCACCGTCTCCTCGGTGGCCGCGGCGATCTCGTCCATCACGGCGCTGGCGCGCGACAGCACCGGGTCGCCGTCGATGTAGGCGGAGCTGACGGTCAGCGTGTGGACGCCGAGCCGGTAGACGCTGCCGGTCTGGTCGGTGTCCAGCCATCCGCGAGCGCACATGGTGCGCAGGAGCGCGTGCAGGCTGCTCTTCGGGATGCCGAGGCGGGTGGCCAGCTGCAGCTGGGTGCCGGGGCCGTTGGCGGCGATGTCGTCCAGGACGTCGAGGACACGTGCAGCCGACTTGACCTGCGAGGTGGCGGAGCTGCCGTTGACCGTCTTGTCCGCGTCCACCGCGGGCCTCCTCATCAATCCATCATTCGCATGCACCCGGCGTACAACACTAAACCACAGTTCACATAGAGGGACCGACTTCGGCCCCTTGACTCGTGATCGTAACCACAGGTATCGTCGCGCCCAGTTCACATAGCGGAACCAGGTTCACAAACGAGGAGAAGTTTTGATCGAGGTAAGGCACTCCGCATCGCCGTCCAGCGTGGAGACGGCAACTAATGCGGACCTGCGAAAGAACTTTCTCGTCGAAAGCCTGTTCCGCACCGGCGAGGTCCACGGGGTGTACACCCACGACGACCGGCTGGTCGTCGGGGGAGCGGTCCCGGGCGCCGGCCGGCTGGAGCTGCCGGCCTGGGACGTGCTCGGCACGACGTCGCACCTGGCCCGCCGCGAGCTCGGCATCGTCAACGTCGGCCAGTCCGGCCACGTGCTCGTCAACGACGAGAAGTTCGAGCTCCGTCACCTCGACGGGCTGTTCGTCGGCCGCGGCAACGAGGTCGTGTTCGCCGGTCCCGATGCCGCGTTCTACTTCGTCTCCGCTCCGGCACACGCGGCCTACCCCACCGCCCTGCTGAGCCACTCGGCGATCGAGCCGGTCAAGCTGGGCACGCCGCAGGGCGCGAGCCAGCGCAGCCTCTACCGGTACGCCTGGGGTCAGGAGCTGCAGACCTCGGTGCTCCAGTTCGGCGTGACCGTCATCGCCGACGGCTCCGTATGGAACACCTTCCCGCCGCACCTGCACGACCGGCGCACCGAGGTCTACATGTACGTCGACCTCGACGAGAAGGACCGGATCTTCCATCTGATGGGCCAGCCCGGCGCCGCCCGCCACCTGGTCGTGCGTGACCGCGAGGCCGTCATCTCGCCGCCGTGGTCGATCCACTCGGGCGTCGGCACCGGCTCGTACGCCTTCATCTGGGCGATGGGCGGGGAGAACAACGACTACACCGATCTGCAGCCAGTGGCGCTGGAGGATCTGTGAGCGCCCAGCCCGCCGCCGAACTCCGCTCGCCGTTCGACCTCACCGGCCGATGCGCCGTCGTGACCGGCGCGGGCCGCGGCCTGGGGCAGGCCATCGCCGTCGGGCTCGCCCGGGCCGGAGCCGACCTGGTCCTGCTGGGCAGATCGGCAAGCCAGTCGGCCACCCGGGACCAGCTGGCCGACCTCGGCCGTGACGTGGAGGTCGTCGACCTCGACGTCAGCGACCACGATGCCGTCGAGCGGGTCGCCGCGCAGGTGAACAGCAACCGCCAGGTCGACATCCTGGTCAACAACGCCGGCATCATCGACCGCGCGGACTCGGTGGACGTGAGCCGGCAGTCGTGGAACAGCGTGGTGGACGTCAACCTGACCGGGCTGTTCCTCCTCTGCCAGCAGTTCGGACGCCCGATGACCGAACGCGGGCACGGCAAGATCGTCAACGTCGCCAGCCTGCTCTCGTTCCAGGGCGGGCTCCGCGTGGCCGCGTACGCCGCCAGCAAGCACGGCGTCGCCGGCGTGACCAAGGCCTTGGCCAACGAGTGGGCTCCGCTCGGTGTGCAGGTCAACGCCATCGCGCCCGGCTACATGAACACCGACAACACGACCGCGCTGCGGGCGGACCCGGACCGATCCCGGTCCATCCTCGAGCGCATCCCGGCGGGCCGCTGGGGAGACGCCTCCGACATCGCCGGAGCGGCCGTCTTCCTGAGCTCCGCCGCCGCCGACTACGTCAACGGCCACGTCCTGGTCGTCGACGGAGGCTGGATGGCCCGCTGACCCTGGCCTCCAGCGCACCGAACCAGCACCATACAACGACACTGTCGCCACCAGCCCACCGGCGACAGATTCCGCTCTTCAGCTCGTGCCACCCCTCCCGCCGGATCGTCCGGCATGAAGAGATCGAGGATCAACCATGAGGATCGCCATACGTCCCGCGGCAGTCTTGATGACCCTGTCGCTGGCAGCCGCCGCCCTGGCCGGCTGCAGCGAGGAGGCAGCCGGCGACAAGGACCCCGCCGGCGCGGGCGCCTGCAAGCCGGCTGACGTCAAACTGGTGGGCCAGGTCCGCAACGAGTCCAACCCCTACGAGGCCTCGTGGCTGGCCGGCGGCGACGCCTTCGCCAAGTCGGTCGGCCTCACCCAGCAGCGCCTCACCTACGGCGGTGACTCCACCAAGCAGCAGGAGCAGATCAGCCAGCTCCTCGCCGGCGACACCAAGTGCCTGGTCATGAACGTGCTCCCCAACGGCGACTCGGACACCGCGCCGATCGTCAAGGGAGCCGACAAGGCCGGCGCGTTCCTCGTCACCCAGTGGAACAAGCCGGCCGACCTGAAGCCGGCCGACTACAAGACGTGGATCAGCCACATCACCTACAACGGCGTCGAGTCCGGCAAGCAGATCGGTGACGCGCTCGCCAAGTCGATCGGCGGCTCGGGCGGCATCATCGCGCTGCAGGGCGTCCTGGACACCGCGGCCGCCAAGGACCGGTTCGCCGGCCTGCAGGCGTCGCTCAAGGAGAACGCCGGCGTACAGCTGCTCGACCAGCAGACCGCCAACTTCTCCCGCGCCGAGGCGCTGACCGTGACCAAGACGCTGCTGACCAAGCACGGCGACAAGGTCAAGGGCATCTGGGCCGCCAACGACGACATGGCGCTCGGCGCTCTGGAGGCACTGCAGCAGGCGGGCAAGTCCGGCAAGGTGGCCGTCGTCGGCATCGACGCCGTGCCCGACGCCGTCACGGCGGTCCAGAACGGCACGATGACCGCCACCGTCTCCAGCGACGGCACCTGGCAGGGCGGCATCGGCCTGGCGATCGGCTTCTGCGCCGCCACCGGCAAGCTGCAGGTCAAGGACATCGCCGCGGACAACCGGGCGTTCTACGCCGAGCAGTTCCTCATCACCAAGGACAACGCCGCCCAGTTCGCCCAGCCGAAGACCGATCCCGCGGACTTCGACTGCGCCAACGTCTTCAAGCGTGTGGCCGGGCCCCTGAAGTGACGGTAACCACCGGGGTCGCCGCGTCTCGCCGGATCATTCGGCGGGGCGCGGCGTTTCGAGACGCCGGGCCGCCGGTCGCGCTGGTCGTCATCTTCTTGATCTTCGCAGCCCTGAGCCCGCAGTTCCGCAGCATCGCCAACGTCCAGAACATCGTGGACGCCGCCGCAGTGCTCGCCGTGGTCACCTGCGGCATCACATTCGTGCTGATGATGGGCTCCATCGACCTGTCGTCCGCCGGCGTGATGGGCGCATCCGCGCTGACCGTGTCGCTGCTGGTGGCCAACAACCGCAACGACAACGACTTCGGTCTTGCCGGTATCGCGGCCGCGATCGTGCTGGGCTGCGCGTTCGGCTTCCTGAGCGGGCTCGCTCTGGTCCTGCTGAAGGTGCCCTCGTTCATGGCCACGCTCGGGGTGTCGGCCATCGGGCTCGGCGTGGCGACCCTCATGTTCGCCGGCGTACAGCCCAACATCTCCGACGCCATGCTCAAGAGCTGGGCGATCGACCGCTTCCTGGGCTTGTCCTACCTCACCTGGATCGCCGCCGCGTGCATCCTGGCGGGCTGGCTCATCCAGCGCTACACCCGCCTCGGCCGGTACGCGTTCGCGATCGGCGGCGCCGAGGAGGTGCTCACGCTGTCCGGCGTACGGGTCAAGCCGTACAAGGTCGCGGTCTTCACCGTCGCCGGCGCCTTCTACGGCCTCGCCGGGGTCATGGTGACCAGCCAGCTCGGCGCCGGCCTCGTCCAGGCCGGCAACGGATACGACTTCTCGGCCATCACCGCCGCCGTCGTCGGCGGCACCCTGCTCACCGGGGGCCGGGGCGGCATCCTGCACTCCACCGTCGGCGTCCTGCTCGTCATGGTGCTCACCAACGGCCTCGTACAGATCGGAGTCAGCCCGTACTGGCAGGGCGGGGTCGAGGGCCTGATCGTCGTGGCCGCGGTCGCCGCCGCGGTCATCCCCCAGCGTCGAAGAAACCAGGTGGTCAAGTGAGCGTCCCAGCCGAACGGGAGCCCGCGACGTCCGCGCCGGTGCCGGCGCTGGAGGTCCGCGGCCTCGTCAAGCACTACCCGGGGGTGAAGGCTCTCGACGGCGTCGACCTGGTGGTCCGTCAGCACGAGGTGCTGGGTCTGGCCGGCGAGAACGGCGCGGGCAAGTCCACGCTGCTCAAAGCGCTGGTCGGCCTGGTCACCCCCGACGCCGGCGAGATCTACGTCCGCGGCGGGGCCGTCAAGCTGCGCAGCGTCGTCGAGGCCGCCAACCACGGCATCGGCATGGTGTTCCAGGAGCAGTCCCTGGTGCCCAACCTGACCGCGGCGGAGAACATCCTCCTCGGCAGCGAAGGCGCCGCGGTCCGTCGGGGCGTCTACCGCTGGGACGTCATGCGCCGCCTGGCCCAGGAGCAGCTCGACAAGATCGGTTCGAAGATCGACCCCCTCGCCCGTACCGACACGCTCTCCTTCGCCGACCGGCAGATGGTCGAGATCGCCAAGGTGCTGCGCATCGAGCAGCGCAGCCAGCACCCGCCGGTGATCATCCTGGACGAGCCGACCTCGGTGCTGGAGTCCAAGGAGATCGACACCCTGTTCGCGCAGATCCGCCGGCTGCGCGAGTTCGCGTCGGTCGTCTTCGTCTCGCACCGTCTCGACGAGGTGCTGGACGTGTGCGACCGGGTGACCGTGCTGCGCGGCGGCCAGTCCGTCGGGGAGGTCGCCACGGCCGGCGCCGTACCGCGCGAGCTGCACCGGATGATGATCGGGTCCACCGGGTCAGACGACCACTACCACGAGAACGCCGCCGAGCCGGTCGAGGCCGAGCAGCCCCGGCTGTCCGTACGCGGGCTGTCGGGCAAGTCGTTCCGGGACATCGACCTCGACGTCGCGGCAGGCGAGATCGTGGCGATCGTCGGCGTGCACGGATCCGGCCGGGAGGACGTCTGCCGCGCCCTGTTCGGCATCGAGCCGACGAGCGCCGGCGAGATCAGGATGGACGGCAAGAAGATCAGCCTGCCCAACACCCGGGCCGCGTGCGCGGCCGGCATCGGCTACGTGCCGGCCGAACGCAAGATCGAAGGCATGGTCGGCCCGATGTCGGTGGCCGAGAACATGACCCTGACCAAGCAGAAGGCCCGCTGCGCCGGCCCGTTCGTGGTGCCGAAGAAGCAGGCCGGCCTGGTGGACCGCTGGATCGAGCGGCTGTCCATCCGCACGCCCACCCGCGACACCGCCATCCAGCGGCTGTCCGGCGGCAACCAGCAGAAGGTCGTCCTGGCCCGGTGGCTGATCGGCGGCGACATCCGGCTGCTGCTGCTGGACCACCCGACCCGCGGCCTGGACATCGGCGCCCGCTCCGAGGTCTACCGGCTGATGCGTGAGCTCGCCGCGAGCGGGGTCGCCACCGTGCTGCTGGCCGACAGCCTCGAGGAGGCCATCGGCATGGCCGACCGCATCCTGGTCATGAACGACGGCCGGGTCGCGACCGAGGTCGGCTGCCCCAGCGGCGGCAAACCGAGCCCTCTGGACCTCGTGAAAGAGATGGTATGAGCACTCCCGTCGCCGTGCAGCCGGTCGCCGAACCCGCGGCCGGCAGAAGTGGCCCTCGCCCAGCCAGTCGACTCACCGGGTTCATGCCGCTCATCGC
Organism: Catellatospora vulcania; assembly: GCF_009720385.1. Taxonomy (GTDB): domain Bacteria; phylum Actinomycetota; class Actinomycetes; order Mycobacteriales; family Micromonosporaceae; genus Catellatospora; species Catellatospora vulcania. The sequence continues at coordinate 59,178 of NZ_ML769301.1, forward strand.
CCTGGTGGGGCTGGTGGTGGCGCTGACGGTGGCCGACCCGGACTTCCTGACTCTGCGGAGCCTGACCGCGGTGTCACGGACCGCGGCCCCGCTCATCGTGCTCGCCGCGGGGGCGACGCTCATCGTGCTCTGCGGTGGCATCGATCTTTCCATCGCGGCGTTGGCCTCGCTTTCGACGGTCCTGCTGGCCCTCTGGCTGCCGGACCTCGGCGGCCTGGCCACGCCGGTCGTCATCGCCGTCGCCGCGGCGATCGGCGCGGTGCAGGGCCTGGCGCATGTGCTGCTACGGATTCCGTCGTTCATCGTCACCCTCGGCGGGATGAGCATCCTGTCCGCGGTCGCCCTCGTCGTCTCCGGCGCAGGCACCGTGCGGGTGGTGGACGACTCGACGGTCAAGTGGCTCGAACTGTATGTCGCCGGCTACGTGCCGATGTCGGCCGCGATGGCGCTGCTCGTCGTCGCCCTGATCGCCGCCGTCGTCAAGGCGACCCCGCTGCACAGCTGGATCTCGGCCACCGGCTACTCCGAGTCGGCCGCGCGGCTCGCGGGCACGCCGGTCGACCTGGTCAAGATCGGTGCGTTCTGCGTCTCCGGCGCCTGCGCCGGGTTCGCCGCGGTCATGCTGGTCTCGCGGCAGTTCAGCGGCGGCCCCACCATGGCCGACAATCTGCTGCTGCCGGCGGTCGCGGCGATCGTCGTCGGCGGCACCGCCATCACCGGCGGTCACGGCAGCCTGTGGCGAAGTCTCGCCGGCGCGCTCGTCGTGACGCTGCTGCGGGTCGGCCTGCCGATCGTCGGCGTGCCGTCCGCCTACGAACAGATCCTGTACGGCGTCATCATCGTCGTCGCCGTCGCACTCACCCTCGACTGGTCAAAGGTGTCGATCATCAAATAGCCGAGCCGAATCCTCACGACCTAGGTAACCGCACATACGGAAGGCCATCATGTCCCACGAGAACTCCACGCTCCTGCCCGCCGTCCGATCGTTCCTGTCCTCGCCCAAGCAGCTGCTCATCGGCGGCGAGTGGGTGGACGCGAAGGACGGCAGGACGTTCGCCACCGTCAACCCGTCGACCGAGGAGGTGCTTGTCCAGGTCGCGTACGCGTCCGCCGTCGACGTGGACCGCGCGGTCGTGGCGGCCCGCACGGCGTTCGAGTCCGGCCCGTGGTCGAAGATGACCCCGCGTGACCGCTCCCACCTGCTGTGGCGCATCGGCGACCTCATCGACGCCAATGCCGACGAGTTCGCCCAGCTGGAGGCCCTCGACAACGGCAAGCGCGTCGACGCCGCCCGCGACGGCGACGTCGCGATCTCCGCCGAGCTCTTCCGTTACTTCGCGGGCTGGGCGACCAAGATGGAAGGCACGACCATCCCGATGTCCGTGCCGGGCCGCGAGTTCCACGCCTACACCCGCCGCGAGGCGGTCGGCGTCGTCGCGGGCATCGTGCCGTGGAACTTCCCCCTGCTGATGGCCTGCTTCAAGATTGTCCCGGCCATCACCGCGGGCAACACCGTCATCCTCAAGCCGGCCGAGCAGACTCCGCTGACGGCGCTGCGCCTCGGTGAGCTCCTGCTGGAGGCCGGCGTGCCCGCCGGGGTCGTGAACATCCTGCCCGGCTTCGGTGACACCGGGGCCGCGCTGGTCGACCACCACGGCGTCGACAAGGTCGCCTTCACCGGCAGCACCGAGGTCGGCAAGAAGATCGCCGCCGCGGCCTCGGGCAACCTCAAGAAGGTCTCCCTGGAGCTCGGCGGCAAGGCCCCCAACATCATCTTCAACGACGCCGACATCGACGCCGCAATCGCCGGCGCCGTGCTGGGCGGCTATTTCAACGAGGGGCAGTGCTGCGTCAACGGCTCGCGCCTGTACGTCCAGCGCGGTGTCTTCGACCAGGTCGTCGAGGGGGTGGCGGCAGCCGCACGTGCGATCAGGGTCGGCGACGGCTTCGACGCGGCCTCGCAGATGGGCCCGCTCGTCTCCCGGGAGCAGCATGAGAAGGTGCTCGGCTACATCCGCGGGGCGGTGGCCGAAGGCGCCGTGCTGAACGCCGGAAGCGCCGATGCGGTCGGCGATCGCGGCTTCTTCGTGTCGCCCACGCTCATCACGTCCGTGAACGAGCGGATGGCCGTGCAGACCGACGAGATCTTCGGCCCGGTCGTGACGGCGCTTCCCTTCGACACCGAGGAGGAGGTCGTCGCGGCGGCGAACAACACGGTGTACGGGCTCGCCGCGGGTGTCTGGTCGCAGAACATCGGCACCGCGCACCGCGTCGGCGCCCGCCTGCGGGCCGGCACGGTGTGGCTCAACACGTGGCACGCCGATGACGTCACCCTGCCGCGCGGCGGCTTCAAGCAGTCGGGCTGGGGCCGCGAGCTCGGCTCGTTCGGCCTGGATGACTACACCCAGCTCAAGACCGTTATCGCCGAGCTGCGCTGAGCATCGGCTCACCGTCGAGGTGAGCGGTGCGCGTGACCTGAGGTAGGCCCCCGGAGATCCTTCCGGCGGGCCTACCTCCGTATGGGCTGCCGCCCCGGCAACTCGGGGATCAAGTTTGAGTTCGCATATGAGAACGAGGTAATTGGAGCGTTCATGTATGTAGACCCAGTTCTTGACATCCTATTCATGAGTGTCTTACGTTCAGGCTTCCGTGGCGGTCTCCGTCCCCGCCGCCACGACCGCCGAACCTCAAGGGATCTCTTATGAAAGTGCCCCGCAGGTCTGCCCGCTCCCTCCTATTCGCACCGCTCCAACGATGGACCGGAGGTCTGTCCGGCCGGGCGGCCGCGACGTTGGTCGCGCTGGCCACCATCGCCGGGTTGCTGACGGGCCCCACCGCAGCGCATGCAGCCCCCGACAACGACGGCCGGCTCAGCGTCCTGCTGTTCTACAAGCCCAACTTCCACGCCTCGAACGTGCAGGCCCGGCAGGCCGTGCGCGACCTGGCCGCCGAACTCGGCACGCAGTACGGCCAGCCGGTGGACATCCAGGAGACCGAGGACCCCGCGGCGTTCAACACCGCGAACCTCGCCATCCGCGACACGGTCGTCTTCGCGCAGACGGGCGGTGTGCTGTTCAACGCGGCACAGCGCTCCGCGCTGGAGACCTACATCCGCGGCGGCGGCGGCTTCATGGGCATGCACTACACCGGCTGGTCGGTCGGTGAGAGCGAGCACGACGTCAACCCGTTCTACGCCCGCCTGGTCGGCGCCGCCTCCGAGGGCCACCCGGAGAATCCCGGGGTGCGGCCGGGCCGCGTGTTCGTGAAGAGCACCGGCCACCCGCTCGTCCAGAACGTGCCGGCCAGCATCACCCGCAGCGACGAGTGGTACGACTGGGTCGTCAACCCGGCGCCCTGGGTGCGCACCCTCATCGAGGCCGACGAGTCCTCCTACGGCATGGGCCGGCAGGGCTCCATGCACCCGGTCACCTGGTGCCAGCAGATCGACTCCGGCCGGTCCTGGTACACCTCGATGGGCCACGAGGGCACCGCGTACGCCGAGTCCTACATGCGCGCCCAGATGAAGAACGGCCTCGCCTACGCCGCCAAGCTGCTGGCCGCGGACTGCTCGCCGCCGGCCAAGGACCAGGCCGGCGGCTGGAGCGGCGTCACGCCGTGGCCGCTGGTCCCGATCAACATGGCGCTGACCTCTGACGGCCGGGTGCAGTCCTTCGGCAGCGTCGGCGGCTGGGGCAACGACACCACGCCCTACGACTGGACCGGCAACGACGGGGTCACCCAGGGCGGCCAGATGGAGGTCGACGTCTGGGATCCCGCCCAGCCGCGCACTTTGGCGAACGTCCGCAACGGCATCCTGCCGAACACCACGTACACCGACCTGTTCTGCGCCATGCAGGTGCAGTCCCCGCACGACCACTCCACCATGACGGTCGGCGGCGACGACGGCATGGGCGGCAACGCCCCCAACGACGGCGCGATCGGCGTCACCAGCTACTCCACCAACAACGGGCTGCAGAACGAAGCGCCCATGAACTACCCGCGCTGGTACCCGACGGGAACCACCATGCCCAACGGCGACGTCGTCGTGCAGGGTGGCAGCCTCACCGGTGGACCGGGCGGGCGCGGTGTCCTCACCCCGGAGATCTACACCCCGGAGCAGGGCTCGGGCTGGAAGAAGCTCACCGGGGCCACGAACTCGGCCGCGTACGGTGACGGCGGGTCCGACCACGCCGGCGCGGACGAGAACCGCTGGTGGTACCCGCGCGCGTTCGTGTCCCCGACCACCGGGACGCTGTTCAACATCACCGGCTCGCAGATGTACGAGCTCAACCCGTACGGCAACAGCGGCACCGGTCAGCTGACGCTGCGCGGCACCCTGCCGGCCAACATCTCCAACCAGGGTGCCAACGGCAACCCGGTCGGCGCCACGTCCACCGCCACGATGTTCCGCCCCGGCAAGATCCTGCAGGTCGGCGGCGGCTGGTGGGGCAACGGCGGTGGCCCCGACGGCGCCCGTGCCGGTTTCGTCGTCGACATCACCGGCGGCACCGCCAACCCGGTCGTCACGGCGACCCAGCCGATGAAGTACCAGCGCCACTGGGCGACCTCGACCCTGCTGCCCGACGGCCGGGTGCTGGTCACCGGCGGCGCCCGGGAGAACAACGGCAACGGCGGCTACGTCACCAACCCCGAGATCTGGAACCCGGACACCGGCGCCTGGACCGAGGTCGTGATTCCGGCCGAGCACGCCCGGCTCTACCACTCCACCGCCCTGCTCCTGCCCGACGGCCGGGTCATGATCGGCGGCGGTGGCGCGCCCGGTCCGCGCAACTACACCGACGTGGAGTACTACTCCCCGAACTACCTGTTCGACGGCAACAACCCCGCTCCTCGCCCGGTGATCAACACGGCGCCGGCGAAGATCGGCTACAACGGCACCTTCCAGATCGCCGCGACGGGCACGATCTCCAAGGTCGCGCTGGTCCGCAACGGCTCCGTGACGCACGGGTTCAACAACGACCAGAACTTCCAGAACCTGGCGTTCACCCAGTCCGGTGGCACGGTCACCATCAACTCGCCGCTGAACGGCAACTACGCCCCGGCCGGTGCGTACATGCTGTTCGTCTTCGACGCCGCAGGCACCCCGTCGGTCGCGAAGATCATCAAGATCGACCCCGCGGTCATCATGACGAACCTCAACCCGCGGGTCGTCGACCAGTTCGAGTACCCGCGCCTGCCGGCCGAGTGGCGCACCAACAACCCGCCCGCGACGGTCGACGTCGCCGCCGGCAACAGCCGGATGGTGCCGTGGACGGTCACCAGCCAGGTCCAGCTGGTGCGCAGCAACGCCACCGGCCAGGGCGGCCTCGGCTTCACCGGCTACCAGCTGTCGCTGGGCGCCTCGGGCAGCCTCAGGCGCACCGTCAGCGATCTCACCCCCGGCAACACGTACCGGGTATCGCTGCGCTACGCCCGCGACGCCCGGGTCGCCGGGTCCGCCGCGGCGACGGCCACCCTGTCGATCGGCAGCCTGAGCACCACGCTCACCGCCACGACAGCGCTGCCGTCGACAGCCGCGTACGGCACCTACTCCGGCACCTTCACGGCCGCGACCGCTTCGCAGCTGCTCACCCTGACGGGGACCGGCACCGGCCTGATGATCGACGATCTGGTGATCGTCGGCGACAACGCTCCGCCGCCCGCCACGGGCATCCCGGTGCGTTTCGAGTTCGAGGAGGGCCAGGGCACCACCGCGGCCAACACCGGCTCCGTCAGCGGGGTGGGCTCGGCCGTGCTGACCGGGACCACCGGCTGGTCGGTCAACGGTGTCCTCGGCAAGGCGATCAACCTGCCTGGCGGCGCCAACACCAACGCGGTGGACCTGCCGGACAACCTGCTGCAGGGCGCGGCGAACTTCTCCACCAGCTTCTGGGTTCGCCCCGACACGAAGTCCAACTGGACCGGCCTGTTCCACATCGGTGACGGCCTCGGCTCCGCCGGGAGCTACTACCAGATCCAGATGCAGACGCAGGCAGGTGGCAGCACCGGACTGGCCGTCACCTTCAAGGGCAAGACCGGCCCCGAGGAGCGGGTCTTCGCCACTCCGGCGCAGGACGTGGCCGTCAACCAGTGGAGCCATGTGGCCTTCACCCGCCAGGGCTCGATCGGCACGCTGTACCTCAACGGCGTGGTGATCGCGACGCGTACCGACCTGACCGTCGGCATGACCGAGGTCGGCCCGACGGCCAACAACTGGCTGGGCCGCAACGGCTACGGGGACCTGCCGTTCGACGGTCTGATGGACGACGTGCGCGTGTACACGTCCACGCTGACCGCGGCGGACGTCGCCGCGATGTACAACGAAGGTGTCTCCGTCCGGTACACCTTCGACGAGAACACGGGCGCCTCCGCCGCCAACACCGGAGCGAAGGCGTCGATCGGCGCAGCCTCCTTCCTGGGTACGACCGGCTGGAGCGCAGCCGGCCAGTACGGCAGCGCGGTGTCACTGCCGGGCGGTGCCGCGAGTACGAACAACCAGGTCCGGCTGCCTGACAACATCCAGGCCGGACTGGACGAGCAGTTCACCGTGTCCTTCTGGGCGCGCCCGGACACGCTTCCGAGCTGGGTGCCGCTGGTGCAGATCGGCAGCAGCACGGACACGTTCTTCCTGCTCCAGTCGTCCACGAACGGGACGACGACCGGGTTCGGGGCCACGTTCAAGGCAGCGGGGGTCGCGACGCAGGAACGGCTCCTGCTCGGTGCGGGCAGGGACCTGCCGCTCAACGCGTGGACCCATGTGGTCTTCACGATGAACGGGTCGACCGGGAAGATCTACTTCAACGGCGTCCTGCAGGCCACCCGCACCGATTTCACCATCGGTATCGGTGACGTCGGCGTGGGCGGCACCACCACGGCCAACTTCATCGGCGGGACGAGCTGGGGGGACCCGAGGTTCGACGGGTTGATCGACGACTTCCGGCTGTACGGTTACGAGCTCAGCGCCGAGCAGGTGACGCAGTTGCATGCGGGTCGCCGCTGAGCGCGCCGTCGTCGTAGGGCTGCTCACTCTGGTCGCCTGCCGATGAAGTGATTCGTCGCCCCGGTCGGCGGGCAGCCAGGTTGCGGTTCGAGCGAGCAACGCGGATGACATGACGACGTGGGCCCCGGGAGGATTCCCGGGGCCCACGTCCTGTGCCGAGCGTGTGCTGGTGGCGTCGAAATCGGCTCTCGCCCCGGCAGGATGCCTTCCAGGGCCTCACGCTCCGCGGAGTAGGCAGATCTCGCATCCTGGTGGTCAGACATCCGGGGATGCCGGCAGCGACCACGGCTACCGCGACGGGCCCCCGATCGAGGCGGACTCGGCTCCGTTCCGTGGGGCGACAACGGGCAGCACCATGGTCTCGTGGAGCATCGCCAGCGCACTCGCATGGCGCTCGCGGGTGCGGGTGCAGGCGATGGCCACGCTGCAGGGCAGTTCACGGCCGCAGACGCACATCCGGTCACCGGCGGGTCGATGTTGGGACAGGAGAGCCGCGGCAGCGGCGATCTGCCTGCGCGCGGCTTGAGCATCCTGAGCTTCGCTGATCACGGCGCCCTTTCTGGTGGGGCATACGGCCGGCGAGCTGCGTTGCATCGCGCGGTCTTACCGACACTGCGAGTGACCGTCGGAGCATATCGCCGCCGGCAGCGCGCAGTGATGATTCACCTGTGTCGTTCACGTGAACTGCTCGGCCCACCAAGCCGCCCGTCGTCTTGGCCCCGCTGTGCCGCGTTGTACACCGGTTGTACGCGTGCGGCCTTAGCATCCGCCTGCGCAACGATCTGCCGCGGTCGATCAGGTCCCTAGCCGCGTCGTGACCTGCGTGCCATCCCCGGATGCCACGGCCCCGGCGGCCGGGCCTCACCGAAAGGCACCCCTTGATCAGAGGACTTTCGCGCGCCCTCGCGGGCGTGTGCGCGACCCTGCTTGCCGTGCTCGCGGTCGGGGCAGGACCCGCCCGCGCGGCCGGCCCGATGCCGTTCTTCCAGCTGCCGTTCCCGTGCGGGGAGACGTGGCAGCTGGCCACCTACGTCGGTCACGGCGCCTACAACATCGACATGACCTTCACCGGCGGTGGCAGCAGCGGCCGGACCATCGTCGCCCCGTTCGGCGGGGCGGTCGCGAGCAAGGGCACCACACCTCTCGGCGGCAACTACGTGAAGCTGGATCACGGCAACGGCTGGCGCACCACCTACTACCACCTGATCGAGCAGTCGCCGCTCGGCGTCGGGCAGCAGGTCATCGGCGGCCAGCCGATCGCCCGGGTCGGCAGCACCGGCAACTCCACCGGACCGCACCTGCACTACGAGGTGTCCCGCGACGGCGTCAACACCGAGGCCTGGTTCAACGGCGTGCCCTCCGGCATCAACGAGGGTGCTTCGCCACGCAACGTCACCAGCGCCAACTGCGGCTCTGCCGCCGGGCAGGTGTACGAGGCGGCCAGCAACAACGGCTGGCGGCCGCAGGCGGTGTCCGGCGCCGCCGGACCGGTCACCGGGGTCGCCACGGCGGCCATCGGGCTCAACGGCGCCAAGATCCTGTACAGCCTGAACGGCGGCATGATCTTCGAGGCGGCCAGCAGCAACGGCTGGCGGAACCTGCACACCGGCGTCGTCGGAGCTCAGGGCACCGCGCTGGCCGCGCTCAACGTCAACGGCGTCAAGCTGATCTACAACGTCGTCGACGGGTATGTGCACGAGGCGGCCAGCAACAACGCCTGGCGCAACCTGAACACCGGTATCGGCGGGGTCGCCAACAACTCGATCGCGGCGATCCAGGTGTCCGGGGTCAAGTACATCTACAGCATCGTCGGCGGGTACGTGCACGAGGCCAGCAGCGCCAACGGCTGGCGCAACCTCAACACGGGCGTGCCCGGCTCGGCCGTCGCCGCGATGACCGTGGGCACCACGAAGATCCTCTACGTGCTCAACGGCGGCTCGGTGTACGAGGCGTCCAGTGCCAGTGGCTGGGCCAACAACTGGACCGGCATCTCCGGCATCCCCACCAACACCATCGCCGCGACCAACCTCAACGGCGTCAAGCTGATCTACACCACGGTCGGCGGATACGTGCACGAAGCGGCCAGCAACAACGCCTGGCGCAACCTCAACACCAACGTCGGCGGCACCCGGATCAGCGTGCTGACCCTCAGCGGAGTCAAGTACCTCTACGCCTCCTGAACTCCGGCCGGGGCCGCGGTCCGATCTTCCCCGAACGGGACCGTGGCCCCGGCCGTGGTGGCGGCATCTCCTCCCTGGCTGCATCTCCGTAGTGGTGCTCCCGGGCTGCCGAGATGACAAGTCTCATGTATATCTGTCTATATGCGAAACAATCTGATCCGGTTCACCGTCGCCGGACTCGTCGCCGGGCTGCTGTCCGCCGTGGCCACCGCCACTCCTGCCGCGGCCGACCCGGCACCCCGGACCACCAAGGGCCCCTGCCAGTACGCCGAAACCCCCGACGACCCGCCGGCGCGGCCGGTCGGGCTGCCCTTCGACCCGCGACACCAGCAGACCTGGAACACCCACGTCGTGCTCAACACCAGCCACGGCAAGATCACGATGACGCTGGACGCCGCCAAGGCCCCGTGTACCGTGCAGAGTTTCGAGCACCTGATCCTGCACCGGTTCTACCACAACACCAGCTGCCACCGGCTGACGGCGTATCCGACGCTGAAGGTGCTGCAGTGCGGTGACCCGTCCGGAACCGGCAGCGGCGGCCCCGGCTACCAGTACAAGGACGAGCTGCCCACCGACCTGCCGCCCGTGCCCGACCGGCCCGACCGCGTCTACTACCCGCGCGGCACCCTGGCCATGGCCAACGCCGGGCCGAACACCAATGGCAGCCAGTTCTTCCTGGTCTACGCCGACTCGATCCTGCGGCCCAACTACACCGTCTTCGGCACCATCGACGAAGCCGGCATGGCCGCCCTGGACGCGATCGCCGCCGGCGGGATCCAGCCGACTACCGAAGACCCGGCGCCCGTGGACGGCGCACCCGCGCTGACCGCCGACATCCAGCGCGCCTGCGTGCACCTGTTCCCGCTGCCGATCTGCTGAACGAACCCGAGCCTGCACCGGCTGAAGATGTGCCGCTGGGCCGAACTGGTGCCGGCCCAGCGGCACATCCGAGGTATTTCTGCCGATCTCTCGAGTGTTCACCATGGACTCGGTGCTTCCTGTGAGAGCGCTCTCGCCCGTATCGTCGGGATACCGCTATCCCCGGACGCGGCGGAGGGTGCAGGTGCCAGATGAGCAGGTCCAAGCCGACGATCGATGACGTCGCGAGGGTGGCGGGCGTGTCCCGGGCCACGGCGTCGCGTGTGATCAACAATGCGCCCGGGGCGTCCGGACCGTTGCGGGCGCGGGTGCGCGAGGCAGTGGCCGAACTCGGCTACCGGCCCAACGAGGCGGCGCGGGCGCTGGCTTCCGGCCGGCCCCGGGTGGTCGACGTGATCGCCGTGTCCTGCAACCTGCCCGGCGGCTGGCTGGGTTCGAACCCGTACTACAGCCGGGTCCTGGCCGGGATGATGCCGCTGCTGGAGGGGACCGGCGCGCAACTGCGCGTGCACGCTCTGAGCCACGAGACGGCAGCGGAGACGCTGGACGAGATCGCCGCCGGTGTCACCCTCGGCGCGGTGCTGTCCGACATCACCCCACCCCTGGCCGCGCGGTTCCACCGCCTGTGCCGCCGCGTGGTGTCGCTGGTGCCGACGGCGGCCACCGTTCCGGCGATGGTCGCCGACAACATCGGCGGGGCGTACACGGCGGTGACGCAACTGCACCGCCTCGGCCGCCGCCGGATCGCCGCGATCCACGGCCCGGCGATCAGCACCTGCGCCGCCGACCGGCGCATCGGGCACCTGCGCGCCGTCCAGCGGTTGGGGCTGGCCGAGATCAGCGCCGACGGCGCCTTCACCCGCGAAGGCGGCTACCACGCCCTGCAGCGCCTGCTGGAACTGCACCCGGACCTCGACGCGGTGTTCGTGGCCTGCGATCTCATGGCGGCAGGCGTGGTTCAGGCGCTCACCGCCGGTGGTCGGCGCGTGCCCGAGGACGTCAGCGTCATCGGGTTCGACGACAGCGTCGCCGCGGTCTGCGCGAACCCGCCGCTGACCACGATGCGGCTGCCGGTGGAGGAGATGGCCGCCGCCGCGGTGCGGCTGCTGCTGCACGGCGACGTGCCGCCCGGACACCGTGAGCTGTTCCCGGCCGAGCTCGTGCTGCGCCACAGCACCGGCCGCCTGACGGCCGCGTGAGCAGCGCCTCGGCACAGGGCGGCACTGCGCCGCCACGACCTGGCCGACGTGCGCGCGGAGGCGTTGCGCCTGGATCTGACCCCGTGACGCGGCTGTGCCGGCGTTGGAGCGGCAGCACTCAGCCGTAGGCCGCGACCCTGGCGGCGAGGGTGTGGTGACGCCGGATGCGAAACCCTGGGCGGAAGCCCTCCGTCCAGGGTTTGCGCGGGCCGGCGAAGTGCATGACACGCACGTCCTGCGCAGCGCGCTCCGCCTCGTCCATCGGCTCCAGCAGGAAACTGGCCATGTTGTTCCAGCGCGGCGGAAGCCGCAGCCAGCGCTGGTACGCGACCAGGTTCAGCGCGTCCTGGTCGGGGAACCGCAACCGGTCCGCGTGCTCGATCAGGTAGTCCAGGCAGCGCTCGGTCACCTGCGACTCGCGCCATTTCGCCAGATTCATCAGCATGACCCCGGAGTTGAAGTAGGGCGCATCGTCCGGGTGCTCCGGGCCCGACCCGGGGATGCCGCCGAAGGCGTCGAAGCGGTCACCGAACGCATCACGCACCGCGGCCAGCGGCACGCCGTCCAACGGCACCTGCCACAGCGGACTCAGATCCCCGCACACGTGGACGTCGGAGTCCAGGTAGAGCAGGCGGGTCGGCCCGTCGCCGATCAGCTCGGGCAACAGCAGGCGAAGGTACATGCCGGGACTGAGCCAGGCCAGCGCGTCGTGCTCGGCGACCGGCAGGGACCGGAACGCGTCACCGGTGGTGAGCAGGTGCAGTCGCCCCCGCCCGGCGAGCTGGCGCTGCAGCGAGCGTTCGTGCTCCTTGGCGACCTGATCGGTGGTCAGCAGCCAGTAGGTGATGTCGTCGCGTTCCCGGCAGTCGAGCACCGACTCCAGGGCGACCCGCGCATGCCCGGCGTAGGTCTCGTCGAACGCGAAGGCAATATCCACTCCGGCTGTATAGCAGAACACAACCGCAGAACTGAATACATCGATCGGAATCTGGCACGCGAAACGTAGAAATATTGCACTGTGTTCGTGGGAAATTGCGCGGCTGCCACACTCCGACCTCATGCGCGACTCTCCGCGGGAAGCCTTCTTTGGTCTATTTCGGTGCCTATGCACGATATAACCGTCGTGTGGTTATCCCAGCTTCCGCCGGCGCTGCGCCTGCCCGTTGCCTGCGGCTGGTCGCTGCCGTCTGGCGATCGCCGGCCGACCAACCTCGTTGGGCGCGACCGGCCCTGATGCTGCTCGCGACAGCGGCCACCTTGCTGTACGCGTGGGGCCTGTCGCGAAACCCGCTGCACCCCTACTACTCCGCCGCGGTCAGGAGCATGTCGGAGAGCTGGCACGCCTTCGTCTTCGGCGCCCTGGACCCCGCAGCCTCCATCACCGTGGACAAGCTGCCTGGCGCATTCATGGTGCAGGCGCTGTCCGCCCGGGTGTTCGGCTTCCACACCTGGTCGCTGATCCTGCCGCAGGTGGCCGAGAGTGTGGTCACCATCCTCGTGCTCTACCGGGCGGTGCGGCGGTGGCAGGGCCCGGCGGCCGGCATTCTGGCAGCCGGCGCGTATGCGACGACACCGGTCGTGGCTGTGCTCGCCCGCAGCCAGATCTCCGACACGCTGCTGGTCATGCTGCTGGTGCTGGCCGCCGACGCGTGGACCCGTGCGGTCGCCGACGGCCGGCTGCGCCACCTGCTGCTGTCCGGGCTGTTCGTCGGACTGGCATTCCAGACGAAGATGGCGCAGGCCTGGGGTGTGCTGCCCGCGCTGGCCATCGTGTACCTGATCGCCGCCCCGGTGCCGCTGCGCGCCAGGCTCGGCCGGCTCGGCCTCGCCGGCCTGTTCACCGTGGCCGTATCGCTGCTCTACGTCAGCGCCGTGATGCTCTTTCCCGCCACGTACCGCCCGTACGCGGACGGGTCACCCAACAACTCGCTCTTCTACACGGTGTTCCAGTACAACCTCCTCAGCCGGTACAGCATCGGCGCCGAGGCCGGACCCGAGCTCGGCGGATCGCCGTTCATGTTCAGCGACGGCGTCGCACCGCAGGTCGGCTGGCTCTACCCGCTGGCCCTGGCGGGGCTGGCGGCCGGCTTCGTCTGGCGGGGCCGGGCGCCGCGCACCGACCTGGTCCGGGCCGGCTACCTGATGTGGGGCTTGTGGCTGTTCACCCACGCGGCGGCGTTCTCCAGCGGTCGGGTGGCACACGAGTTCTATGTCATCGCAGCAGCCCCGGCGATCGCGGCGCTCGCCGGCGGCGGGGCCGTCACGCTGTGGGCCGCCTGGCGCTGCGGCGGGCGGCGGAGCTGGGCCCTGCCCGCCACCATCGTGTTCACGATGGCCTGGACGATCCACCTTTCGCTGCACTTCCGCACCTTCCTGCCCTGGCTCGCAGCATCCGCCGCAGTGCTCGCCGTGCCGGCCGTCGCCGGGCTGGTCGCCGTGCCGCCCCTGCGGGCCCGCTACCGGCGGCTCGGTTTGGCGGCCGGCATCAGGCGCAGCGTCCGGATCGCCGCCGTCAGCACCGTTTTCGGTGTCGTCGCATGCGTGATCACACCAGCCGGCTGGGCGGCGTCCAGCGTCGACAGCGCGTACCGGGGGAGCGGGGCCGATCCGGCAGCCGGCCCGCGCACCGACTCCGGGACAGGCGGCCCTCCTGGCCTCATCGCCCGCCTCCCCGGGTCCGGAGGGCTCTACGGCGAGGGGTCCGGCGCCGGATCAGACCCGGACACGCCGACCGGAATGCCGCCTGTGGGCGGGTCCGCTAGCGCGGACGGGCCCGCGCCCGCGAGCCCGTCCGGGGACGGCGGCTTCGCTCCGAACGTCAGCGACACACCCGGCGAAGACACCAGAGCGCTGCTGAAATACCTGAAGAGCAGCCAGCCCGGCCGCACCTACCTGTTCGCCGCCCAAGGCCTGCAGGCCCTGCCGTACCTCCGCGCGGGCGCATCGGTCCTGCCGCTGGGCGGTTTCTCCGGCCGGGTGCCGTTCCCCACCGTCGACCGCCTCGAACAGCTCATCACCGCCGGCGAGCTGCGGTACGTCCTGATCGGCGGAGGCGTGCCTTTCAACAGGTTCGCGGCCGGCGACCGCGGCGGTGGCGAAGGCAACGCCACTGCCGTCGCGACCTGGGTCACCGCCCACTGCGTCGCCATCGACGCGAACGGCACGCAGGTCCACGACTGCGCGACTCGCTGAGCCAGGCCGAGCGCTCCGAAATGCAGGACGCCCCGCAGGGCCGTTCACCGCTGCGGGGCGCCTCGGCAAGGGTGAAAGTGCGGTCGATGTGGATGCCGAGATCGTCCCGACCGGCCCGCTGTCGGCCCACCGATGTAGTGTCATGGCAGCTCATGAGCGGGCCTGGGCATGTCGAAGGAGAGGGCGGGATGCGCCACCCCGCGATGCCTCGGACCGCGTGACCGGAGGAGTCGATGCTGGGATGACGGCCAAGCGACCGATGCCCACACAGGACGACGTACTCGGGTACTTCGACACGCTGTCGAACTGGGGGCGGTGGGGCGGCGAGGACGAACTCGGGACGCTGAACCACATCACCGACGACGTCCGGCTGGCGGCGGCGCGGGCCGTGCGCCACGGCAGGAGCGTGTCGTGCGCATGGGAGGTCGCCGTGCCGGAAGACATGGAGCGGTCGACGACGACATGCCCGTGCGCGGCCGACATGCCCGGTGCCGAGAACATGCCGGTGGCCGCGTTCCACGCCGACCGGCGCTGGGGCTTCTCGTCCGAGCAGCTCGGCATCGCGTTCCACGGCAACACCATCACCCACGTCGACTCGCCGTGCCACATCTTCTGGGACGGCACGATGTACAACGGGCGGTCGCACTCGTTGGTCGACGGCGCGACAGGCTCGGCGTGGGCGGCCGTCACGGCGGCGGCGAACGGCATCATCACGCGTGGTGTCCTGCTGGACATCGCGGGGGTCCGGGACGTGCCCTGGTTGGAGCCGGGGCAGGGGGTGTTTCCCGAAGATCTCGAGGAGGCCGAGCGTCGCCAAGGTGTCCGGGTGCGACCCGGCGACGCGGTGCTCCTGCGCACCGGCTACGGCCGCTTCCGGCACGAGAACGGTGCGGCCGGCGGTTTCACGCAGGCCGGCTGGCACGCTTCCTGCCTGCCCTGGCTGCATGAACGCCAGGTCGCGCTGATCGGCGCCGACACCCCCCAGGACGTCCAGCCGTCGGGGTACCCGGACGTCCTGATGCCGGTTCACGCCGTGAGCCTCGTCGCCATGGGCCTGTGGATGCTCGACAACTGTGACCTGGAGCAGTGCGCGAAGACGGCCGCCGAGCTCGGCCAATGGGACTTCCACCTCGCAGTCGCGCCGGTCCGCTTCGCCGGTACGTCCGGCAGCCCGGTCAACCCGATCGCCACGTTCTGACCGCGGCACGTCCGCCCGGCCGAAGACAGGCGGTGCTGGACGTGCCGGCCAGGGCCGCCCGCTCAGGTCAGCCCTCGACTCCGTCGTGCCAGGTCGGTACCGTGCCCGCGTGGGTATCCACCTGGTCGACATCGGGCCTGACAGCTGGGCCCAGGACGAGATCACGTCCGGCATCCGCGTACTGCTCGACCGTGCCCTCGCCGAGCGCGGCCTCGGCCCCTACCCCGGGCCGCCGCGCGAGGCTCCGCCGGAGGAGAGCTTCGAGGAGAAGATCTCTCCGACCCCGTTCAACGGGCGGTCGCGCACGCCGCCCTGTCTGTGCGCGACCTCGCCGGCCACCGGCGCCCACGGCGTGAGAAACCAGGCGGTCGTGCCCTCAGTGTCGGCGAGGCGGGTCAGGAGGCGGTCCCGGCTTTGACCGCGGCGCCCGCGATGACCACCTCCAGGCAGTCGCGGAACAGGTCGTCCACGGTGCGGCCAGGGCGGAAGTACTCGGTGATCGCGGCCACCGCGGTCGGGTGCCGTTCGGTGAACGCGGTCAGGTCGAAGTCTTTCAGCGCCTCGGCGTCCGGGCGGGGGGACTGTTCTTCGAGCACGTGGCCGACCGTGAAGCGCTCGACGGTCAGGACGATCACGCGGGCTTCTCGCAGCGGCAGGCCGCGCGCCACCAGGGTGCTCATCGCCAGTTCGGAGATCGCTGCCATGGTGGCGGAGAGCTGGGCGGCGGAGATGACCCGGGCGCCGTCGGGATGGGCGAGCAGCGCCCGGCGCAGCCGCTCGGCGAGGCCGCTCAGCCAGTCCGGCCAGTGTTGATCCGGCTCGGGCGGCGACAGGTCGCCGAACTCCTGGTCGAGGATCGCGTCGGCGATCGCGGTGACCAGCGCCGCCTTGTTGGGCAGATGCCAGTAGAGGGTCGGCGATCGCACGCCCAGCCGCGCGGCGAGTCTGCGCGTCGTCACGCCGTCGAGACCCTCGGCGTCCAGCAGGGCGACGGCCTCGGCGACGATCCGCTGTCGGTCCAGTGCCAACTCACTACCTCCCTTGGGCACTCTATCAGTGCTAGAGTCTCTCTATCACTGATAGAGAGGGAGATGGGATGACGGACAAACACTCGTTCCGCGGCCTGCTGCACCGGGCGACACATCGCATTCCGGGAGTCCCCGCGCACGCCGAGCGGCCGGCCGGGCACCAGGGCACGGCGGTCCAGGGCCGCGCGCGCCGCCGCGGCGTCGCCTCTCACCCTTCGCCGGACCACCGGAGGAACCACTCGTCCGGCCGTCCTCCCCGGTTCATGCCGGCCTGGCAGCGCCGGGTCGCGGCGTTCTTCGGCCGGGAGCTGTGATCAAGGCGGCGGTGCCGCGGGAGATCGGTGGCATCCTCGCCACGAGGACTCCCGGGTCCGCAGCCGGTGACGACGAGGTGGTCATTCGGCTTCCAGCAGGTCGAAGCCACCCCGTCGCCGCCCTCACCGCGCCGATCTCAGGAGATCGCAGGCGCTAGGACGTCTTGACGTAGACGTCGTGCGCGGCCTGCACGTAGTAGATGTTGGTGAAGGTGACCTGCACGAAGCAGGTGCTGCCGAAGCTCTCACAGTTGGTCTGCGGGACCCCGCCGTTGATCATGCCGGTGGCCTTGACCTTGCCCGCGTCGGCGGCGGTGACGACGAAGACCGGCCCGCCGCTGCCACCAGGCCGACCGCCGGCCTGCCCTGCTGCTGAGTCGCCAGCGACGAGCGCACCACGATCCCGCTCGGCGCGAGCACGTGCTCGAAGCTGGTGAGGTTGATGACGACGTCGCAGTGCGCGCCCGTCGCCGCCCCGGACGTGCAGACGTACTGGCCGGGCAGGTTGCCGATCACGCCGACGACGGGCTTGGAGAACTCCCCGACCCCGACGCCGCCGTCGTACCGTCAAGACGCACCTCGGCCGGGTGCTGATGAAGCTCGGGCTGCGCGACCGCGCCCAGGCGGTGGCGCTGGCCTACCAGAGCGGCCTGGTCGTGCCCGGCACGGTTCCGAGCCCCGACCCGGCGCCTGGTCAATTCCGTGGCCTTCCGTATTGACGGCCGGGCGCCCCGCCGGACCGGTTCAGTCCCGCCCGGCTGGTGGCACCTGCCTGCTCGCTTGAGCTTGACACGGTGACAAGGTCTTCACTGCGGCGTAGGAGGTGGCCATGACCACGCAGGAGCAGGACACCAATCTGAGGCAGGCCCTCCGGGGGCTGGCGCACCGCGACCCGTCGGTCAGGCTGCGGGCGGCGCTGGCGGTCGGCACGACCCCCGACGCGCGATCCGTCGCCAAGCTCATCGAGCGTTGCGCCGTCGAACCCGAGTTCTACGTACGCGAGATGCTCACCTGGGCGCTCACCCGCCAGCCGCCGCCGGTCACGGTCCCGATTCTCGTCGATGAACTCCGCTCGGAGTATGCGCAGGCGCGCAGCCAGGCCCTGCACACGCTCTCCAAGATCGGGGACCGGCGGGCCTGGCCGGCGATCACCCGGGCGCTGCTGACCGACCCCGACGACACGGTGGCGCAGAGCGCCTGGCGAGCTGCCGTGGTGCTGGTGCCCGAAGGGGGACAATCCGAGTTGGCGGCCGTCCTGGCGACGCAACTCGGGCGCGGCGGGCGCGAGACGCAGCTGAGCCTCAGCCGTGCGCTGATCGCGCTCGGCGAGGTGATCATGCCGATCGTGCACGCCGCGAGCACGGACCGTGACTCCGGTGTACGCCGGCATGCGCTCGCCACGCGACAGCTGTGGCTCGACCCGGACGCCGGCTTCCAGCTCGCTGTCGAGCAGGCGAAACGTGTCGCGGCCCTGGGCGCGGCGGGGGAGAAGGGATGACCGGCAGTGCTGATCGGTGAGGTGGCCCGGCGATCCGGGGTCAGCGCCCGCATGCTCCGCCACTACGACTCGCTGGGCCTGGTGCGGCCGACCGAGCGCAGCGGCACCGGCTATCGGGAGTACTCCGCCGACGACATCCGGCGGATCTTCCACATCGAGAGCCTGCGGTCACTCGGACTGTCGCTGCGTGAGGTCGGGCGCGCCCTCGACGATCCCGACTTCACGCCCGCAAGCCTCGTCGACGACCTCGTCCGGCAGACGCTCGACCGCATCGCGAACGAGACGGAACTGCTCACCCGGCTGCGCCGGATCGGCGCCGCGGAGCCCAGCGGCTGGGACGACGTCCTGCAGATCGTCGCACTGCTGCAGGCGCTGGGCTCGGACAGCGCCGGCAGGCGCCAGCGCGCGGCGCTGTCCTCGGCAGCAGGGGACCCCATGCCGGTGGAGGCACTGGTCGAGGCGGCGCTGAGCGAGGACGACCCGAACGTGGCCGGAGCCCTGCGCTGGGCGCTGGCCCGGTCGGGCGACGGCGGCCTGGCGCTGCTGGCGCAAGGCCTCGGCGCGGCAGAAGCCGCGGTGCGCAAGCGTGCCGTCCAAGCCATCGCCGCGATCGGCAACGATGCCGCGAACACCCTGCTGCACGACGCGCTCACGAACGCCGACATCGTGGTCCGCAGGTATGCGGCCCTGGCGCTCGGACCGCACGGTGTGGCGGACACCATCCCGACGCTCATTGACATGGTCGTGGCGGAGGTGAACGACGTCGACGCGGCCGACGCCCTGAGCGCCCTGGCCGGCGACCCGGCCTGCGCGGATCGGATCGCCGCCGGGCTCGTCGCCCACCTCGACTCCGGTGCCGCAGACTCGTCGGCGCGCCGACGGCTGACCCAGGCGCTCGCCGGCATCCCCGGGAGCGCCGCCTCCCGCGCGCTGGCGGAGCTGGCACAGGACGAGGACCGTGGCGTTGCGCTGACTGCGGCGTACATCATCCGGCTGCGCGACGCGGGTGACAGTGGCGGACGCTGATCCGCGGCGGGCGGGTCGGCGCCTCGGCGGCGGTTGTGGACCGCCCCCGGTGGAGCCGGCCGGTGTCAACCGTTCCAATGATCGCCGGTAGTGCAGGTCGGCATCCTGAAGCCGGCCCAGCCGGAGGTGGGCGAGCCCGAGACTGCGTGGATGAAGCCCGCGGCGTAGTTGACATCCGGGCCCACCTTGACGGGGTCGGTCCCATATGGTCGGCGGTATGACGTCAGTGGATGCCGCCAGTGCCTTCGACTCACTGCTATCGGACGCCGTTCCTGACCGGGAGGCGCTGCGCCGGGTCTACGAACTCCCCGGCGACGCGGCCGTGCGCAAGCAGATGACCGAACTCACCGAGCAGACCCGGCGGCTGATCGGCTGCTCCTCGCTGGTCCTGGTCGCCAGCGTGGACGCCGAGGGCAACTGTGACGTCACGCCGCGCGGCGGCCCCGCCGGCTTCGTCGCCGTCCTGGACGCGCGGACGTTGGCGATACCGGACGCGACCGGCAACAAGCGCCTGGACACCATGCAGAACGTGGTCGCCACCGGGCGGGCCGGCCTGCTGTTCGTCATCCCGGGACGCACCACGACCCTCAGGGTCAACGGCCGGGCCTGCGTCTCCACCCGCCCTGAACTTCTGTCGCAGCTGACCGCCGTGGGCAAACCGCCGGCCAGCGCGCTGGTGCTGGGGATCGAGGAGGTCTACCCGCACTGCCCGAAGGCGCTGCTGCGCAGCGGGGTCTGGCAGCCGGAGCAGTGGCTGCCGGCGGACGCCCAGCCGACCTCAGCCGAGGTGACCCTGGCTCAGCTACGTATGCCGGAGCTGACGATCGCCGACATCGAGCAGTCCGAGGCGGACTCGCTGAAGTACCGGTATGAGTGACGGGCCGCACGGCGACGGCGGTTCGCCGCGGTCTCCCGCGGGGACACGGTCCGGATCGTCGAAGCGCGCGCGGCGTCGTGTCACAGGAACGCTCTGCCCTGCGATTCGAAGAAGCAGAGCGGCGCCGACTCGCCGTACTTGGCCGTCATCTCGGTCTCGGCGCGGTCGGGGTCGATCGTGCCGACCTCGACGCACTCGCCGTCGTACCGCAGCTGGATGAGGTTCAGCTCGAGGCCTCGCGAGCGCCAGTACGCGTCGTCCGCCGTGACCGTCGTGCGCACCTGCGCCAGCTCGCCCGCCGAATGGGCCGCGTCGCGCAGCCGGACCTGCGCCGCCCACGGCTGTGCGGCCACAGCGGCATCGAACTCCGCGGAGCTCTTACGCCACACGATCACCCGGCCCGCCGGGACGTCAGTGAAGACCCCCGCGAACACGTCCGGAAAACGCTGCTTGCCGACGGCCGTCACCGCGTCGGCTATGCCGTCGAGCTGCTCCTGGCCCGCGGGAGGGCTCGACTCCCCGCAGGCGGCGACCGAAAGCACGGCCGCTACCGCAAGTGCGGCTGCCGTGACCTGGTGGCGCTTCATGGGCCGAACTCCTTCATCCGGTGGAGGCCGGGCCGCCGGCGTTCGGCAGCCCGGCCGGTGTGGTCATCCGGTCACGATCGTCGCCCCTCGGCGGGACAGCTCCCCTGACACGTCGGTGAAGAGAAAGCGCTTGTAGCAGACGCGGCCGAACGACAGGTCGCCCGTGCAGGTGGCCGGGTAGTTCGTGAGGCCGGCGCTGATGACCCCCTTCGCGATGACCTTGCCGTTGTCCGGGGAGGGCAGGGAGAAGACGGGGCCGCCGCTGTCGCCCTCGCCGACCGCGTTGGCTCCGTCGGTCCTGTAAGCGCTGACGAACGGTCCGGTGGTGCCGACGTGGACGTCGATGTTCAGCACCTGGATGCTGCAGCGGATGCCCGAGGCGGATCCCGACGTGCAGACCCAGTTCCCGTTGTTGGTGGGGGAAGCGCCCTGCACCAGCTTCCAGTTCGAGACGCTGTTCCAGGGACCGTCCCACACCCGGCCCTGAAGAGCGACGGAGCTGGAGATGACGGCTGTGTCGTACTCGTAGTCCGCGCCCTGTTCGTAGCCGATCAGGTCCTTGCCGCCGTCGTGGACGGCGGTGTTGACGCCCTTCATGCAGTGCTGGGCATAGAGCGAGAAGTACGAGGTTCCCTTCTTGATCGCGAAGGACGTCGTGCACAGCGGTTCGTTGTACGCCATGTCCCAGGTCCGGCCACCGGCCCAGTGAGGCGGTGAGTCGTTGTTGCGTGACACGAAGGCGCGGCCGTGGGTCTCCTCGCCGATGACCACGGTGACTTCCGGATCGCCGGCGAGCGACCGGACCCTGGCGTCACCGCTGCGGCCGGCCCGCGGGCGCACGAGCACACCGCTCGCATCGGTCATCGACTCCACCTCCCCGAACTCCGGATTGCCGGTCAGACGCCGGACGCCGGCGGCGAGTTCCCGCTGGGTGTACTTCGCCGGCAGCACCTTCACGGGCACGGTCTGCCGCTCGGCGTCGATAACCGCCTGCACGGACTGCGGCACCGCGCCCTTCCAGAAGATCTTCAGGTGACGGTTCTCCGGTGCGGCGATCACCGTGCCCAGGCCGGAGTCGGGCAGTTTCGCCGCCTCCGTGGTGATCGCCAGCGCCGCGCTGTTCATCTGCTCCTGGACGGCGAACAGCTCACCCCAGGTCTTGAAACCGCCGGGCACGGGTTCGGTGATGACGGTGGGGCGGAGCACGTCGTCGGCAGTCGCGGGTGGCGCGATCGCCAGGAACGGCATGACGACGACCAGCGCCGTGAGCGCGAGTCTCGGCGTTTTCCTTCTCAACAGTTCTCCCCGTGTCGAACGGCATGCCGCGGACCGCGTCACACCTGATCTTGTCTAATGCGGACACAGGTTATCGAGATGCGTCGTATTCCGCTGCCCCCGTCACGGACCGGTCCAAGTGGATCGACGGGGAACCCTGTCTTTCGGCGTCACTGTCTGCGGCGAGCAGTGGCCGGATCGCCCTCATCCGTGGGCAGCGGACGGCGACCGGTGCGCTTCGGCGGCTCCGAGCTTGCCGACAGCGCCTGCGCCTGAGTCGCTTACCACGCGGCCCGTACTGGTCATTTTGCCGATTCCCGGGTGGGAGGTTTCTGCTGGAATCGACGCCTGCCGATCGAGTCTGATCCTTGGCCATCGGGAGCAGGCGCGTCTCGCGCATCCGACAGAACAGCGCCGGCACATTCGATCAGGCGCTTGCAGAAGGGATCTCCGACATGTCTCGCACCAGCCGCCGACTCCGAGCCCTCGGTGCGGTGTCCATCAGTCTCCTCGCCCTGGGCGCCGTCCTGGCTGTCATGCCTCCCGCCGCCTCCGCCGCCACCTCGATCTACAGCGAGACCTTCACCAGCGGGCTGGGCGCCTTCACCACGTCCGGCTCCGTCACGAACAGTGCGGGCAGCGCCCGGCTGGCGGCATCATTGATCGCTGACCCGTCCATGACGTCCGCGCCCATCCGCCTGATCGGATACAGCGGGGTGACGGTGTCGTACACGCGGGCGGCGTCCGGGCTCGACCTCGGCGAGAGCTTCACCGTGGGTTACTCGGTGGACGGCGGCTCGTTCGCCACGCTGGAATCCGCCCGCACGGCCACCGGCGCGGTGTCGTTCAACCTGCCGGCCTCGGTCAACGGCCGCGACCTGCGGCTGCGGTTCTCGCTGGACGCCAGCAGCATCCTGGAGACGCTGACCGTCGACAACGTGCTCGTTCAGGGCGACCCTGTCGGCGGTCCGAGCCCAACCGGTTCACCGACCGGCTCACCTGGCGGCTCGTTGCCCCCGGTGAGCGACGTGACGAGGCCTGGACCGTACGCGGTGACCATCGACCAGACCGCCGGACCCGGCGACGACGGGTGGCTGGTGTACCCGACGAACGCCGGCCAGAACGGGGTGGATCACCCGGTCTTCGTCTGGGGCCCGGGTGCGGGGTCCGACCCGGCCGCCTACGAGGACATGCTGCGCCAGTGGGCCTCGCACGGGTTTGTCGTCTACAGCGAGGTCTCCTCCAGCAGCGGCGACTACATGGTCGACGCCCTTGATTGGCTGGAGGACGAGAATGCCAGGTCGAGCAGCCCGCTGTACCAGGATCTCGATCTGTCCGAGGTGGCCTTCGGCGGGCATTCCCGAGGCTCGATCGGGACATTCGACGTGGCGAGTGAGCCGCGGCTGAAGACCACGATCCACGTCGCCGGCGGCTCATTCGACGGCAACGGGCCGAGCAGTCTGCGCAACCCGGCCCTCTACATCGGCGGCGACGGCGACTTTGCCACCTCGAACGTCGAGCGCGACTACACCAACACCCGGGTGCCGGTGTGGTTCAACATCCTCGACAACACCGACCACATCATGGCCACCCGCAACGCCCAGCACATCATCACCGCCTGGCTGCGGTGGCACCTGGCCGACGAGGAGTTCCGTCGCACGGAGAACTTCCTGAGGTCCGACTGCACCTTCTGCAACCTGGGCGAAGTCGCCTACAAGAACTGGTGACGGCGCGCTGACCGCACGATGCCGCCCCGTCCTCACGGCGACGGGGCGGCCGCGGTGACGGCGGCGGCAGCGCAACGGTAAGATCATTCATCCGACCCTGCCTCGGACACCGTCCCTGAGCTGTGCGTTCACCAACCTGGAAGGCGTCGACCAGTTCATGCATGTTGTCGCACCCGAGTCGGTCCACACCAGGCAGGCCGCCCCGTGAACGGCTCGCCCGTCGTGTTGACCGAGATCACCGGCCGACTGGGCCGGATCACCCTCAACCGGCCGCGGGCCATCAACGCGCTGACCACCGAGATGGTCATGCTCATGCAGCGGACGCTCGACCTGTGGGCCACCGGCGACCAGGTCCGGACCGTGTTGATCACCGGGGCCGGCGACCGAGGGCTCTGCGCGGGAGGCGACATCCGCGCGATCCACGCCGACGCGGTGTCCGGCGGGAGCGCCTCCCTGGACTTCTGGGCCCGCGAATACCGGCTCGACGCCACTGTCGCTCGATACCGCAAACCCGTCGTGGCCTGGATGGACGGCCTGGTGATGGGAGGCGGCATCGGGATCTCGGCACACGCACGCGTGCGGATCGTCACCGAACGATCGCGGCTGGCGATGCCGGAGGTCGGCATCGGCTTCCACCCCGACGTGGGAGGCAGCTGGCTGCTGTCGCACGCACCCGGTCAGGTCGGCACACACCTCGCCCTGACGGGGACGTCCGTCGGGGCCGCTGACGCCGTCCACGCCGGGCTCGCCGACCACTTCGTGCCCGCCGAACGGCTGCCACAGCTGGTCAAGGCGCTGGCCGACGCCGACGCCGACGCCGACGGCGCCGTTGCCGCGCACGAACTCGCACCGCCGGGCGGCGAACTGGCCGGCTGCCGGGAGTGGATCGACCGGTGCTACGCCGCCGACTCCGTACCCGAGATCGTCGACCGGCTGAGGTCCGATCCGGCCCCGGGTGCACGCGCGGCCGCGGAGGTGATCGCCACCAGGTCGCCGACCGCGGTGACGGTCACCTTGCGGTCGCTGCGCGCCGCCGCGCGGCTGCCGTCACTGGAAGCCGCACTGGCGCAGGAGTACCGGCTGTCGGCGGCGATGCTGAGGTCGGCGGACTTCGCCGAAGGGGTACGCGCCCAGATCATCGACAAGGATCGCAGCCCCCGGTGGCACCCGGCCGTCCTCGCCGACGTCGACGCCGACACCGTCGCCGGCTACTTCGCGCCTACCGCCGACGACCTCGACCTGACCGCACCGGGACCAGGCTGAGCACCGGGTCGCGGCGTCGCCGACGAACCCGGTGCCGCGTGCGGAGACAGCCGCCCCGCGTGGCTACGCGGTGGCGGCTGTCCCGACCGTCAGGCGCGGGTGATCCGCACCGCGTCGGCGATCACGTAGCCGGTGCCGGACGTCCAGCGGCTGACCCCGACCACGTTGGCGTCGCCCGCGGCCAGGCGGAACACGCCGAGTGACACCCACCGGCCGCCGTTGACGCGCTGGTTGACCCGAACGGTCTGGTTGCCGCTGGTCGTGGACACGATGTACGGCGTCGCATCGTTGTAGCCGGCGTTGGCCGGATACCAGACGGACACCTCGTAGTCGGCGGTCTGCGGGATGCTCACCCGGTACCAGGCGGCGTCGCTGGCCAGCACGGGGTCGGCGAAACGGTAGTCGGGGCCGTACCGCTCGGTCGAGTAGGTGGAGGCGCCCCAGTTGGCCCCGGCGGTGAACCTGCCCGCGGTGCTGTTGTCGACTGTCGTGCTCCACGGCTGGGCCGTCGAGACGAACCCGATGCCGTTCGGGACCGGGCGCTGCGCGCCGTCCGAGGGCGTGTTGCGCACGGAGGTCGACGTGGCCCCGGGCATGCGCGCCACCAGGGTGCTCGAACCGCCGCCGTCGAGATTTATCGCGTCGTCGGCGCCCAGCGACTTCATGTACGCGGCCAGTTCCACATAGGTCATGCCGACGCTCGCGGTCGAGCGGCCGTCGACGACCACCAGCCACATCTTGAGCCCGTCGGCGGAGAAGCCGACCGCGGTGCGCGGATTCTTCGGGTGCGAGACGGTGGTGGCCACGCCGTCCTTGACGAGCACGAGGTTGCCGCCGATCGCCACCTGCGCTGCCCCGTCGCCGCCCCGCGGCGCGTAGTTGACGGTGACGGCGGCGCCGACCGCGAGACCGGCGAGGGCGTCCGCGCCGGCGTTCACGCCGAGCACGACGACGGTCCCGTTGGCCACCTTGCCGCCCGGGGTGGTGCTGACCTTCGTCACCTTCCCGCCGGTCACCTCGATCTCGCGGGACCGGGTGGCGCCGTCGAGCACCTTGCTGCGCGGCTCGTCGCCCCAGAGCGGGTTGTAGACCCCGATGCCGTTGGCGGCGATGTTCGGTGAGTTGAGGTTCGTGGCAGTGAGCCGTGCGCCGCCGGGCAGGGTGACGGTCGCGTCGAGGAAGATCTCGGCCAGCCCGCCGCGGCCGGCCGCCCCGTTGGCGTAGAGCGCCGCGACGGTGTTCCAGCCCGTGGCCGGGCCGTGCAGGAGCGTGCCGCCGTCCAGGCCGATGCCGCGCGGTGCGCCGGTCTCACCGATGTCGAAGAAGTCGCCGTTGACGGCGGCGACCGCCCCGACCCGGTTGGCCTGGGTGGTCAACGCGGCGGTCGCGCCGACGGTGCCGGGGTTGAGGTATCGGGGTTTGAGCGTCGGCTCGGCCAGGTTGGCGGTCAGGATGTTGACCTGGTTGGGCCCGCTGATGGAGGTGCTGGTCAGCGTGAGGCCGGGCGCGAGGGAGGTGGTGGCCAGCGTGCCGACGTCGGCTACGACGGCGACCGTGGCGGGGGTGGGCACCGCGGTCGCGGCGGTGGGCAGCGCACCCGTGCCCGTGAGGGCGAGCAGGGCGGAAAGCAGGACAGCGAGGGCTGGTCGGCGCATGACATCTCCTGGTCGGAGGGGGCGAGGTGGTGATGCGTCGCGTGTAGATAAGTGTCGCTTAGTTGCAGTTTCCTGACAAGAATCTTCGCCCCCCTGACATCGATGGACATCAGCGATGGGGATCGGGAGCCTGCGGAGGACGGGCCGCGCCGTGCGCGCCCACCACGGCTCCCGGTCGGCCGACCGGGGAGCCGGGCTCGGGCTGTTCGCTCTGCCCGTAGCGAACTCGGCTGTCAGGTCATGGCTCGCCCGGTTATAAAGAACCATGTTGAATCCGGCGGAGCGGGCTCGCGCCCAGGCGACTCCGCGTCGGGTGCTGTTGCGCTCGGCGCTGGGCGAATCACTGCGGCGCCTGCGCCTCGAACAGGGGCGAACGCTGGCCGAGGTCTCGCTGGCGGCGCGGATCTCGATGCCCTACCTGTCCGAGGTCGAGCGCGGCCTCAAGGAGGTCTCCTCCGAGGTGCTCGCGGCGTTGTGCGCGGCGCTGGGCATCGAGCTGGCAGAACTGCTCGTCTCCGTCGCCTTCCACATCTCGTCGGACAGCGGCACGCACGTGGTGATTCCCGCCCGGCGCGCAGAGGCGGGGCGGTTCGAGGTGGCGGCGCCGCCGAGCCGGCGACCCGGCGACGCCTACGCCCTGGCCGCCTAGTCCTTCGACGTCGTCTTCACGGTGCTGATGACCTGGTCGGCCAGGCCGTACGCGACGGCTTCACCGGCACTGAACGTCTTGTGCCGGTCCAGGTCGTGCCGGATCTTCGTCGCGGGGTGACCGGTGTGGCGGCTGAGGATGTCGTCCATCTCGGCGCGCACGCGGGCTACGTCGCGCGCCCGTATCGCCAGGTCGGGCAGCGTGCCCTGGGCCACGTCGAAGGAGCCCTCCTCGGTGGACGGCTGGTGCAGCACCACCTTGGCGTGCCGCAGCACCGCCCGCTTGCCGGCCGTGCCCGCCGCCAGCAGCACGGCCGCGGCCGAGGACGCCTGCCCCACGCACAGGGTGGACACATCCGGCCGGACGTACTGCATCGTGTCGTAGATCGCGGTCAGCGCGCTGTACGAGCCGCCCCGGGAGTTGATGTAGAAGAAGATGTCCAGGTCGGCGCTCTCGGACTGCAGGTGCAGCAGCTGCGCGATGATCACGTTGGCGACGTCGTCGGTGATCTCCGTGCCGAGGAAGACGATCCGCTCCGACAGCAGCCGCGAGTAGATGTCGAAGGCCCGCTCGCCGCGCGAGGTCCGCTCGACGACGGTGGGAATCGTGTACTGGCCCATGGCCCTACACCCCCATCCGCTGCTTGACCACGCGCGGGCGGATGTCGTCCAGGTGCTCGACGATGTGATCGACCATTCCGTAGTCCAGCGCCTCCTGCGCGCTGAACCAGCGATCGCGTTGCCCGTCCTCGACGATCGTCGCCACCGGCCGGCCGGTGTGCCCGGCGGTCAGCGCGCTCATCATGGTGCTGATCCGGTCCAGCTGACCGGCGTAGATCTCCACGTCGGCGGCGGTGCCGCCCAGTCCCGCCGAGCCCTGGTGCATGAGGATCTGCGCACTGGGCAGGGCGAACCGTTTGCCCGGCGTCCCGGCGCACAGCAGGAACTGCGCCATGCTGCCCGCCAGCCCCATCGCCACGGTGATCACATCATTGGGGATGAGCCGCATCATGTCGTACACGGCCAGCCCGGCGAGCACCGAACCGCCCCGCGAGTTCAGGTACAGCGCGACGTCGCGCCGCGGGTCCTCGGCGGAAAGCGCCAGGAGCTGGGCGCTTATCCGGTTGGCGACCTCGTCCTCGACGTCGGATCCGAGCACGATGATCCGCTCGTGCAGTAGTCGTTTGCTGATCTCGTCGTCCAGCGTGGCGGTGGCGCCCATGTGTGCACTCCTGTTCCTCGGGTCGTTCACCGTCCACGATCGGGCCCGAGGGCGCGGCATACCAAGGCAATCTGCTGCTGGCGACTTAGCCGAGAGCAGATCGGAGTCAGACCGCCGGCGGGTGCCTGCGGGCCGCGGTGACCGGCCCGACCTGGCCTTGGGCAGCCGGTCAGGCCGGTCGACGGCGGTGACCCGAGCTAGGCCGGTACGGTGCCGGCGAGGTACGCCTTGATCTGGTCGATCTCCAGGGCGTTGAAGACCTCGGGCTGGTCGGCCGCCTGGTTGGAATTGATGATCCGCTTGAACAGGTTGTAGTGCGCCATCGACTTCAGCCCCATGACGCGGTTGGGGGTGACCAGGTAGCCGGTGCCGCCGGTGCTCCAGATGAGGTACATCATGCCGTCCTTGGTGAGGATCGATGGGGGAGTGCCCGGCGCGCCCGCGTAAGGCGCGCCGGCGAGGATCGACTCGGGATCGACCCGGGTGCCGCCGGGCTGCGTGATCTCCAGATGCAGGTGCGGGCCGGTCGAGTGGCCGGTCGAACCGACGTTGCCGAGATGCTGTCCGGCGGCCACCTGCGCGCCCCTGCCCACGACCGGCGCCTCCCGCATGTGCGCGTACAGGCTGCGCCATCCGTCGCTGTGCAGGACGCTGACATAGTTGCCGAACCCGCCGGCGCTGTAGCCGACCTCGGCCACGCTGCCCGCGGCGACGGCACGGATCGGGTAGCCCAGGATTCCGGAAGTGCTGTAGTCGGTGCCGTAGTGGAACCGGGACTCGCCGGTGATCGGGTCGGTCCGCCAGCCGAACACACCCGTGATCGAGACCCACTTGTCGAACGGCCGGTTCCAGCGGGGCGTGGCGCCGTACGCCGCTTCGGCCAGCCAAGCCTCCGGGATGACACCGGCCGCCAGCGTCGTGGCGATCAGTCCGAGCAAGAGCTGCCGCCGGTCGACACGGCCCGGCGTGTCCGGCGGCGCGGGTTCATACGTTGCTGGCATGCGTTCCTTCCTGCCGTAGCGGTCCCCGACCGTGGCCCGGCACGCGGACGGTGTCCGTCGGCGGCCGGCCCCGTCAGGATCGGTGCGCTCACATCCTGCGTCGCGGCGCACACACATCCGCTCATACGCCGCCTCACCCCACTGGTCGAGGTCGTGGCTGCGGGCGGCCCGGACGAGGCGCAGGCGAAAGCTTGAATCACCATCATCGATCTGACAATATCGACAACCATCGTGCTCCGGCATTCGGCGTCATCGGCAGCCCACGATCAAAAGTCGGGGCTTGCGGATACGCCGGCAGCGCCTCGTGCGACTGACTGTCCACCACCCCTGGAAGGAAGCCACATGCGGTTCCCCCACCGCGCAATGCTTGTTCTCGTGCTGCTCACCGCCACCCTCCCGGTGTCGACAGCAGGTGCGAGCGCGGCGGTGTCGCCCCAGGCGGCGCTGGCCCAGATCGAGGAGCGCGTCTACGTCGAGTCCAGTGTGGACTCCAACGGGGACGGGCGGCTCGATCGGATCGCCATCGACATCGCCCGCCCGTCAACCGGCGGGCCGGTCCCCGTCGTGTTCGAGCAGAGCCCGTACCGCAACGGCCTGGCCAACGCCGCCAACCACGGCGTGAACGTCAGCGCCCTGCCGCAGGAGAGCCTGTTCCCGCTCGCACCGGGCACGCCGCCCACGGCCGGGCCGGGCGTGAACGTCGCCAGGCCGGTGCCGGACCTGCCTGACTGGTACGACGACTACTTCGTGCCCAAGGGGTACGCGGTCGTGCTCGGCCACAGCCTCGGCACCGGCGACTCGGACGGCTGCCCGACCAGCGGAGACATGCAGGAGACGCTGGCCACTACCGCGGTCGTGGACTGGCTCAACGGTCGCGCCCGCGGCTTCAGCGCATCGGGCGCGCAGGTGACGGCGTCCTGGAGCACCGGCAACGTCGGCATGATCGGTGTCTCGTACAACGGCACGCTGCCGAACATGGCCGCCGCCACCGGCGTCGCCGGGCTCAAGGCGATCGTGCCGATCTCGGCGATCTCCAGCTGGTACGACTACTACCGGGCGAACGGTCTCGTCGTCGCCCCGGGCGGATACCAGGGCGAGGACGCCGACGTGCTGGCCCGTGCCGTGGTCGACCGGACCGGCTGCACGAGCCGGATCAGCCAGCTCGAGACCGACCAGGACCGGGTCACCGGCGACTGGAAGCAGTTCTGGGCCGACCGGGACTACGTCGGCAAGGCCGACCGGGTCACCGCGGGCGTGTTCGTCATCCACGGCCAGGCCGACTGGAACGTCAAGGGCCAGCACTACGCGCAGTGGTGGGACGCGCTGCGGGCCAACAACGTGCCGCGCAAGATCTGGCTGCACAACGGCGGCCACGGCACGACCTCGCGCGCGGACTACAAGGCGACGGTCGAGCGCTGGTTCGAGTACTTCCTGAAGGGCATCGACAACGGCGTCCTCGCCGGGCCCCGGGCCGAGGTGCAGTTCAAGGACGGCACCTGGCGCCAGTACGCCGACTGGCCCAACCCCGGCGCCACCGACGCCGTGCTCAAGCTCGACGCGACCTCGGCCACCGCACCCGGCGGGCTGACGCTCGGCACGCCGACCGGCGCCTCGCCGCAGCAGTTCACCGACAACGGGCGGACCAGCATGGCCACGACACTGGTCGCGAACCCGGACAGCACGAACGGCAACCGGCTGGTCTACCGGACCGGCAACCTGGCCGCCGCGGTCACGCTGACCGGCTCGCCGCGGGTCTCGCTCCGGCTCGCCGTCACCAACCGCAACGACGCCAACGTGACCGCGCTACTGGTCGACTACGGCGGCACCGGCACCAGCACCACCCCCGTGATCGTCACCCGCGGCTGGATCGACCCGCAGAACCGCAACAGCCGCGCCACCAGCGAGAAGGTCGTGCAGGGCACGGAGTACACGCTGAACTTCGCCATGCAGCCCAAGGACTACGTGTTCGCGGCCGGCCACCGGATCGGCCTCGTGGTGATCTCCACCGACTACGACTACACGCTGCGCCCGCCGGCCGGCGCCGTGCTGCGGCTCAACCCGCTCGCCAGCACCCTGACGATCGCGCAGACCGGCCTGGCCACCGGCAACGAGTACCCGATCTCGGTGTCCCCGTCGGCGGGCGCGACCAACCCGGGCGGCACGGTGACCACGACCGTCGGCACGGTGGTGACCGGCGGTTCCCCGCAGAGCGTGGCGCTGTCGGCGTCCGGGCTGCCGGCGGGATCGACCGCGTCGTTCAACCCGTCGACCGTGACGTCCGGCGGCAGCTCCACGCTGACGGTGAGCACGGCCGCCTCGACCGCGCCCGGCACGTACCAGGTCACCATCACCGGGACGCGCCCCGGTGCCACCCACTACGCGGTCTACACGCTCACCGTCAACGGGCCCGCCGCGTGCCGGGCGACCAATCCCACTGACGTGGCGATCCCGGACGCGGGGGCGGCGGTGGAAAGCACGATCACCATCAGCGGCTGCCCGGGGACGGCGTCGCCGACGTCGACGGCGGAGGTGCACATCGTCCATCCGTACCGCGGCGACCTCGTGGTCAGCCTGGTCGCACCGGACGGGTCGAGCTACCCGCTGAGCAACCGCTCCGGCGGCAGCGCCGACGACATCCACCAGACCTTCACCGCGAACCTGTCCAGCGAAGCCGCCAACGGCACGTGGCGGCTTCGCGTACAGGACGCGGCGGCAGCCGATGTCGGCCGGATCGACACCTGGACGCTGACCCTCGGCTGACAGGCGGCGCATCGGCGCGGCTCCGCGACGACCGCCCGACGGTGGTCGTCGCGGAGCCGCCCGCACGGGCCGCATTCACCAGAGAAGTCACCCGCGCCCCCGCCCCACCCCGGCCGTTTGGCATGCTGGAAGGCGAGTTTTGCGACTGGCGGCACAAGGATGGGAACGACCATCGGGGAGCGAGCCGCGGAAGCCGACCGCCTGGGCGACCGCGTGGAGGAACCGCATGTCCGCGCCCGCGACCACCACCGCCCGCCTGCTGCCCGGCAGACCCGTCGCCGACGAGGTCCTCGCCGACGTGGCGACCCGCTCCGCCGCACTGCGCCGACGGGGCATCACCCCTGGCCTGGCCACCCTGCTCGTCGGCGACGACGACGCCAGCGCCGGCTACATCCGCATCAAACAGCAGCAGGCCACCGCCCTGGGCTTCGCGTCCCCGCACGAGCACCTGCCCGCCGGCGCCACCCAGGCCGACATACGCCGCGCCATCTCCGCCTGGAACGACGACCCGGCAGTGCACGGCATGCTCGTGCAGTACCCGATCCCCGCCCACCTCGACTACAACGCCGCCCTGCAGGCCATGGACCCCGACAAGGACGTCGACGGCATGCACCCGGTCAACATGGGCCGTCTCGCCCTCGGCATGCCCGGACCCCTGCCGTGCACACCCGCCGGCATCGAAGCGCTGCTCGCGCACCACGGCATCGGTGTCGCGGGCCGCGAGGTCGTCATCGTCGGCCGCGGCGCGACCCTCGGCCGGCCCCTGGCGATGCTGCTGGCGCAGAAGCGCCTGACCGCGGACGCCGCCGTCACCGTCGTGCACACCGGCGTCAAGGACTGGGCCCGCTACACCCGCCGCGCCGACATCCTCATCGCCGCCGCGGGCGTGCCCGGCATCATCCAGCCCGAACACGTCAAGCCCGGCGCCGTCGTCATCGGCGGCGGCGTGCGTTACGAAGGCCGCCGCATCCTGCCCGACGTCGACGAGTCCTGCGCCGCCGTCGCCGGTGCGATCACCCCGCGTGTCGGCGGCGTCGGACCCACCACCGTCGCGATGCTGTTCCGCAACGCCGTCGCCGCCGCCGAACGGGCCAACCCGTGAGCCGGGCGAGGGCGACGGTCGCCGCACTGCACCGGTATCCGGTCAAGTCCCTGCTCGGTGAGCAGCTCGACAGTGCCGACGTGACCGGCAACGGCCTGGTCGGCGACCGCGCCCTCGCCCTGCTCGACACCGCCACCGGCCGCGTCGCCAGCGCGAAACACCCGCGACTCTGGCAGCGGCTGCTCACCCTCACCGCCACCACCGACCCCCGGGGCGTGCAGATCACCGGCCCCGGCGCGGACGTGCACAGCACCGACCCGGCCGCCGCGACGAGCCTGTCGGCGCTGCTCGGCCGCGCCGTCGAACTCGTTGACACGCCACCCGAGCATGCGCGACTCGACCGCGCCGACCCCGACGCGGTGCTGGCCGACGGCATCACCGCCACGCTGCCGCTGCTCACGAGCACCATCGCCGGTGCGGCTCCGGGGACCTTCTTCGACTTCGCGCCGGTACACCTGCTCACCACCGCGACGCTGCGCCGCATCACGGCACTGCACCCCGCGCGCACCGTCGACCCGCGCCGCTACCGGCCCAACATCGTGGTCGACCTGCCCGGCGACGGCTTCACCGAGGACGACTGGGTCGGCCGCGACCTGCGTATCGGCGAAGACCTCGTACTGCGGGTCATCGTCGCCACCCCGCGCTGCGCGGTCCCCACCCTCGCCCACGGCGACCTGCCCCGCGACCCTGAGGCCCTGCGCGTGCTCGCCCAGCACCACCGTGTGGTGCCGCTGCCCGCCCTGGGCCCGCAGCCGTGCGCGGGCGTCTACGCCCAGGTCCTGCACCCCGGCCGGATCCGGCCCGGCGACGCCGTACGCGTGGCCTAGCTCGCCACCTGCTGCAGCAGGCCGTGCACGAACATCAGCCGGCACACCCCGCCGTCGTCGTCCGGCACGTCCACGCCCCACCGGGCAGGCGTCTCCGGATCACGCTGCCGCGCCTTCGGGAACCGGGCGAGCACGTCGTCGACCACGCACGACCACGGCGCCAGCCCCTCGGCCGCACCCAGCTCCGGCACCGCCGAGTCCGCCGACCGCACCAGCCACCCGTGCAGCACGAAATCCTCCGTGCCCACCAGCGCCTCCCAGCGCAGCTCGGGCCACAGCCCCGGCAGCCGCCAGCGGTGCGCGGTCAGCACCGCGTCGCCGTACGGCACCTCCCGCCGCTCATCGGCCGGACCCAGCACCGCCTCGTACAGCAGCAGGCCCTTCGGGGCCGACCTCGACCGTTGCATCGTCTGCCAGCGGTTGTGGGCATCCATGTACTGCGCGTGTGAGGCCGACAACTCCGCACACGCCGCCTCCACCAGGTCCGGCTGGAAGTCGGCCATGCGCCGCAGCAGCATCAGCTGAAACTCCCGCCGCGCGAACCCTTTCACGCCGTGAGCATAGGGGAGAGGCGCATCTCACCGCGCCGGAACGGTATCCGGCGACCTCGGCTGGGTATCGGCACCGCACGGAATACACCCTGTGAAAGGACGGCGCAGATGCCCGCCCGCCCCCGCTGGATCGTCGCGTTCATCGCCGCCGCCGTGCTGACCCTGGGGTGCGGCGAGCTGCCCGACCCCGCCATGCCCGACGACAGCGCACCGCCGCCGAGCGCCGCTCCCACCCAGTCCGGCGAACCTGACGGCACCGCGACCGTCGAGGAGTTCAACCGGGACGCGCGAGGCGCAGTCAGCGGGGCCGAGACCTACTGGTCCGGTGTGTTCAAGTCCTCCGGCGTCGCCTTCACCCCCGTCCGCACCGTCACCCCGTACCGCGGCGACGGCGAGCTCTCCTGCGGCCGCGAACCCATTCCCGCCGACAACGCGGTCTACTGCCCCGCCGGCGACTTCATCGCCTACGACGCCGACTGGGCCGTCACCGCCTTCCGCAAGATCGGCGACGCGTTCGTGTACTACCTTCTCGGCCACGAATACGCCCACGCCGTCCAGGCCCGCCTCGGCGTCGAACACCGCTACGCCATCGACCACGAACTCCAGGCCGACTGCATGGCCGGCGCCTACCTCGGCGACTCCGTCCGCGACGACAAGCTCCAGCTCGCCGACGGCGACCTCGAAGAATTCCGCAGCGGCCTGCTCGCCGTCGGCGACCCCGAAGGACAGCCCTGGTTCGCCCCCGAGTCCCACGGCACCGTCGCCCAGCGCACCGACGCGTTCTTCTCCGGCTACGAGAAGTCCCTCGACGCCTGCGACCTCACGTGAATGATCCGACGGTGGTGACGAACCTCGATCTACTGTCGAACAGTGAAGTATGCCGATGGAGTGCTCGGTAAGGACATTCCCACCGAGCTTGGCCGGCTGCGGGCGATCGAGGAACTGTGCGACCCGATCTCGAAGGAGATCATCGGTGGCCTCGGTCTCGGGTCGAGCTGGCTCTGTGCGGATGTCGGCGCGGGCGCGGGCTCGGTGTCCCGCTGGCTCGCCGAGACGGCCACCGTCGTGGCCACCGATCTGGACACCCGATTCCTGACCTCCGGTGAGCGGCTGACGGTGCTCACCCACGACGTGACCGCCGATCCTGTGCCAGGCGGCCCCTTCGACCTCGTCCACGCGCGCTTCCTGCTCGAAGTGCTGCCGGAGCGCGCCGACACGGTCCCACGCCTCATCGAGTGGCTGCGCCCAGGCGGTCACCTGGTGGTGGTCGGCATAGACATGTCGGTGTCGGCGCTGACGCCGCACCCGGCCCTGCGTGCAGTCAGCGACGCCCTGCTGGGGGTGTTCCAGGAGCAGATGCGGGTCGAGCCGACTTTCACACGCGGGCTGCCGCCGCTTCTGGCCGCGTACGGTATGACCGACATCCGGATGACCGTCCATCCGCTGCTGGTAGGCGACGGAGGGGCGGGCGAGAAGGCGATGCGGGCCACGTTCGAGCAGGCCTTCGACACGCTGATCGCAACCGGTCGGCTGACCGCCGAGCAGGCCGAGGCGAGCCGGGCATGGTTCGGCCGGCCCGGTCACCTCGACATCCTCGCCCTCATCCCCGTCGTCTCGGCCCGCCGCCCCCGATGATCGGCTGTGCGCAGCTTCGGTGAACTGTGATCGGGTCTCGTTCAGGGGCGGGCCGCGGTCTCCTCGGCCGGGTCGTCCCGCATCGGGTAGGTCTCGATCCAGACCTCGGAGCCCGGCACCAGATCGGCTTCGGCGAGGCCGGCGACCGTCACCGACACCTCCGGGTCGCCGGGATCGGATGAGATCACGAGATTGCCGTCGGCATCCTGCCACGCGTCGACACCCCACATCCCGACCGTTCCGGCCAGCACGGATCCGTCGGGTCGGTGCACCTGCAGGACGTCTCCGCGCATCGAGACGCGGCATCCCTCGGGGTAGGCCAGATCGCGCAGCTTCACCGAGGGAAGCACCCGCCACCCGTAGTCGCTGTGGGCCAGGCCTTCGATCGTCACCATGTGCAGCATCCGCAGATCGTGCCATGGCGTCCGGCCCGACTCCCCGCGCAGCCCGAGCGGAGACCGCGCCAGCCGGATCGGGAACACGGCCGGCGCTCGCGCTGAGCGGACATCGCCGAACGGCCCGCCGTACTAGGTTCGAGAGGGCAGCGTCTGTCGGCATAGGAGCGAGCGCATGCGTAAGATCACGATCGTCGGGGCCGGTCAGGCCGGTCTGCAGCTCGGCCTCGGCCTGCTCGGGGCCGGATACGACGTCAGCCTGGTGTCCAACCGCACCGGCGAGCAGATCCGCTCCGGCCGGGTCATGTCCAGCCAGTGCATGTTCGGCGCGGCGCTGGCCACCGAGGCAGCCGCCGGGCTCGACTTCTGGCCCGGTTGCCCGCCGGTGGAAGGCATCGCGTTCACGGTGCCCGGCCCGGACGGCACGAAGATGCTGGACTGGTCGGCGCGGCTGGACACACCGGCCCGGTCCGTCGACCAGCGGGTGAAGATCCCGGCTTGGTTGGACGAGTTCACCCGCCGTGGCGGCGAGCTGGTGATCGCCGACGCCGGCATCGCCGACCTGGAACGATACGCCGCCGGGTCCGATCTGGTCGTGGTCGCCGCGGGCAAGGGTGAGATCGCGTCGCTGTTCGCCCGGGACGAGACCCGCTCGCCCTACGACGCCCCGCAGCGCGCCTTGGCGCTGACCTACGTCACGGGCCTGACGCCGCGAGCCGGGCATTCCGCGGTGTGCTTCAACCTGATCCCGGGGGTGGGGGAGTACTTCGTCTTCCCGGCGCTGACCACCACCGGCCCCTGCGAGATCATGGTCTTCGAGGGCGTGCCCGATGGTCCGATGGACTGCTGGCAGGACGTCCGCACTTCCGCCGGGCATCTGGCCCGCAGCAAGGAGATCCTGGCCCGGTTCCTGCCCTGGGAAGCCGAGCGGGCGGCCGATGCCGAGCTCACCGACGACAACGGCATCCTGGCCGGGCGTTTCGCGCCGACGGTCCGCCGGCCGGTGGCGGTCCTGCCGTCCGGACGGGCGGTGCTCGGCCTCGCCGACGCGGTCGTGCTCAACGACCCGATCACCGGGCAGGGCTCCAACAGCGCGGCGAAAGCCGCCGCCGGCTACCTCGACAGCATCGTCGAACACGGCAAGGGCGACTTCGACGCCGCGTGGATGCAGGCCGCATTCGACCGCAACTGGGCGTACGCCGCCCATGTCACGGCCTGGACCAACGCGATGCTCGCACCCCCGCCGCCGCACGCGTTCGAGTTGCTGGGCGCGGCCTCCCAGGTGCCGGCGATAGCGTCGCGTTTCGTCAACGGGTTCGACGACCCGACCGACTTCGCGAACTGGTTCATGGATCCCGACCTGGCCGCCCGCTACCTGCGCGAGGTGCAGCCGGTCCGGTGAGGCGGGCCGCCGGTCGGTGCCACGCAGTTGCGGGCCGCCCCGGCCTGGGCGGCCGAAATGGCCACCCAGGCCGGTCGGAGTCGACCCGATGGGGCGAGTCGCCGTCAGAGCACGCTGGGCTGGAGTTCCCGGCTCTTGGCGACGGCGTCCGGGTGCGGCAGCGTGTGGGTCGTGGCGGTGTGCCGGTTGTAGCTGTAGACGGTCAGGCCGTTCAGGCGGTCCGCTACGCCGGTCTTGCGGAATGCGGCCTGCAGGTTGGTGGCGAAGCCCTCCACGGGCATCTTGCCCACCTGATTCGACTCCTTGGTCGCCTCCTCGAGCGCCTCGTCGGAGCAGACCTCGAACAGGATGAGGGAGGGCCGGTTGTTCAGTTCGGTGTTGAGCAGCAGGGCCATGTCCTTGGCGGTCCACCCCCAGGGGTCGTTCGCGTTGCCCTTGCCGCCCACCTCGTGGTCGTTGCCGTGACCGACGATGCACAGTGGGTCGCCGCTTCGGGCAGTGTTGAGCAGTCCGATCAGTTGGGCGTGGGCCTGGTCCTGGCCGTGGGCCGGGTTGAGGAGGTGGACCGTGCCCCAGGCGGCGGCACCCGATTTCGTGGTGGAGATGAAGTCGACGATCTTCGGATCCTTGGTGATGACGATGAGCATGGCCCCTCCTTCGACAGGCTGACCTTCCGGTGTGGATGGTCGGCAGACAGAGCGGGTCCGTGGTCGCCGAGATACGCCGTGACGCCTTGGCGACATCGTTCGCGCCGCATCTGACGCGGGTGCCGCGGCGGGGAGGTGATCGATCCAGGGTTGTGGATGAATATGGCACGTGTCCCACAAGCTCTCCACAAGCTCGGTGCCCGATGATTCGGCGATGACGATGAAATCGAAGATCCTGCCCGCGCTCGGCGCCGGCGTGGTGGCCCTGGCCACCGTCATCGCCGGGGCCGCTGTCGGAGACCTCCCGGGTGCGGCCGCCACCTGCCATCGGTCAGTCGCCATCGATCCGCAGGTCACCGTGTCCGAGGGGGCCGGCACGCTGACCTTCACGGTGTACACGGCGTCCTGCGCCGCGGCCGGGTCGGTGGCCTACTCGGTCACCGACGGCACCGCCCGCCGGCCCGGCGACTACCAGCTCGCGAACGGCGTGCTGCAGTGGTCGGCGGGGGACACCGGCAGCAGGCAGGTGCGGGCGGCCGTCGCCGGCGACGGCCTGGCCGAGGCGCTGCTGGAGGACTTCACGGTCACCCTGAACAACCCCAGCCAGTTCGTACGGGTGGTCAGCCCGGTCGGCCGGGGCCGGCTCTTCGACGACGACACCCAGCTCCGGGCGGCGACCGTCGACGACCGGCTGTGCCTGCTGGAGCCACGTACGTCACCGCCGCCTCCGCCCTCGCCCCTGCCGTCGCCGTCGGCCAAGCCGGATCCGGATCCGGGTGCGGGCACGACCGCGACGCCGTGCACCGTCGAGTCGGGCAACATCATGCCGACGCCGTTCGGCGTCAACACGGCCCTCGCCACCGACCAGACGGTACGTTTCCAGACGTTCGACGGCGACCTGGTCGCCGGTCTGGACTACGTGGCCGTGGACCGCACCGTCACCGTCCCGGCGGGAGCGACCACCGTCATCGTGCCGATCCAGTTGCTGCCGCGCGCCTTCACCCAGAACGGCAAGCACTTCAACATCGTCATCTCGTCGTACTCCGCCGGTCAGGTCGTCTCGGGCAGCGCACGGGTGACCGTCTGGCGTTAGCCGAGTAGCGCCATGTTCGCCAGCGTCGTCGCCTGCAGGCGCTCGTCGGCGATGTCGCGGGACAGTGCGAGCGCCCTGCCGAAGTGGCCGAGGGCGCTCGCATGGTCGCCGCGGGAGAGCAGGAGCAGGCCGATGGCGTTGGCGGTGTCGGCCTCCCGGCGTTTCTCGCCGTTGCGCCGCCGGATCGCCAGGGCCTGCCCGAAGTGGTCCAGGGCGGCGTCCTCGTCACCGGCGGCGAGCAGTGCCTCACCGAGGTTCTGCAGCACGGCCCCTTCCAGGTGGGCGTTGCCGATGTCGCGCGCGAGCCGCAGCGCCCGCCGCAGCGCGTCGAAGGCTGCCGCGAAGTCGGCGAGCCGGGTGTGGATGTCGGCGATGTTGTTGAGTGCCAACGCGATGCCGGGCAGGTGGTTGTCGGCGGTGTGCAGGTCGAGTGCCTGCTCGAACGCGTCCCGGGCCGCGGCGAGGCTGCCGAGCTGGGAGTGGGCGTGCGCGATGTTGTTCAGCGCCATGCCCTGTCCGCGCTGGTCGCCGCCTTCGCGCATCAGGTCCAGGGCTCGGGTGAGCTGTTCCAGGGCGTCCTCGTGGCGGTGGGTGACGTTGTAGGCGACGCCGAGGCCGCTGCGCATGAGCCGTTCGCCGACCGGGTCGTCCAGGCGCAGCGCGGCGGCCAGGCCTTCGCGGCAGATCTCGACATAGTCCGGCCAGTGGCCGCGGTGGGTGTAGTAGCTGGCGAGCAGGTAGGTCAGCTGCCAGGTGGTCCGGGCGTCGCCGTGGGCCGCGGCCAGCCGGGCGACCGGCAGCAGGCTGGGCCGTTCGTCGTCGAGCAGGGCCAGCACCTGGGTCGTGTCGGGCAGCGGCGGCAGGCTCGGCGGCGGGTCTTGCCAGGACAGTTTCACGCGGTCTCGGGCGGGCTCCAGCATCTGGTTCGCGGTTTCGGCCAGTGCCAGATACCAGGTGAACAGCGCGGTGCGGGTTTGGGCGGCCTCGTCGGGGCCGGCGCATTCGAGGGCGTAGAGGCGGATCAGGTCGTGGAACCGGTAGCGGCCTTCGCTGACCTCGGTGAGAAGGTGCGCGGAGGCGAGTTCGTCGAGGGCCGTCGCGGTGTGCCGCCCGGCGACGGCGGTGGCCAGATGGGTGGTGAACGTCGGGCCGGGGTGCTGGCCGAGCCGCCGGAACAGTGCCGCGGCCGGGGCGCTCAGGGTCTGGTAGGTCGCGGCGAACACGGCCCGCACACCGCCCGGCTGGCCGGGCACCGACAGCGCGGTGAGACGGTCCTCGCCGGTCAGCTCGCCGACGAGTTCGGCGAGGCTGCGCAGGGGGCGGGCGGCGAGTTTCGCGGCCGCGATGCGCAGGGCCAGCGGCAGCCCGCCGCAGAGGTCCACCAGCCGGCCGGCGGGCTCGGGCTCCCGGTCGACCCGGTCGTCGCCCAGCACCCGGCGCAGCAGCAGGGACGCGTCGGCGTGGGGGAGGGCGTCGAGGCTGACCGTGGCGACCTCGTGGTCGAGGGCGAGTGCCGGGAGCTGATGGCGGCTGGTGACGATCAGCAGGCTGCCGGCGTCCGGTGGCACCAGCGGCGTGATCTGCTCGGCGGAGGCGGCGTTGTCGAGCAGGATCAGCATCCGGCGCTCGTGCAGGGCGGTGCGGTACGGGCCGGGATCGTGCGGCACCGTGTCGGCGGTGACACCCAGGGCCCGCAGCAGCTGGCTCAGCGCCTCCCGGGTGGGCATCGCGGTGGCCGGATCGTGGCCGCGCAGGTCGAGGAAGAGCTGCCCGTCGGGGTAGCGGTCGCTGTTCCGCCGGGCCCAGTGCACTGCCAGGGCGGTCTTGCCCACCCCGCCGGGGCCGGAGACGACCGCGATCGGCGCGCGGCGGGACAGGGCGGCGTCGAGCGCGGCCTCCTCCGGTCCACGGCCGGTGAAGTGACCGACCGCGGCAGGCAGCTGGGCCGGTCTGCGGGCGTCGGGCGGGCCGCCCAGGCCGACTGCCGGGTCGCGGCGCAGCACGGCCGAATGCAGGCGCTGCAGTTCCGGGCCCGGTTCGACGTCGAGCTGCTCGGCCAGGTGGCTGCGCAGCCGCTGGTATGCCCGGACGGCATCGGCGTGCCGTCCCGACCGGCACAGTGCGAGCATCAGCAGCCCGACCAGGCGCTCGCGGCCCGGGTCGGCGGCGAGCAGGCGCTCGATCTCGTCGACGGCGGCCACATGTTCGCCCAGGCGCAGGCGGGCGTCCCAGAGTTCATCCAGGCAGCGCATCCGCGCCTCGGTGAGCAGCCGCACCTCCCCGGCGGCCCAGCCGGTGGGTTCGGCGTCCTCGAAGGCCTCGCCGCGCCAGAGGCCGAGCCCGTCGAGCAGGTGGGTGACGGCTTCGGCGGCGGCGCCGCGGGCCAGG
Source organism: Catellatospora vulcania (assembly GCF_009720385.1). Classification (GTDB taxonomy): domain Bacteria; phylum Actinomycetota; class Actinomycetes; order Mycobacteriales; family Micromonosporaceae; genus Catellatospora; species Catellatospora vulcania. Next base: position 101,747 of record NZ_ML769301.1, read on the forward strand.
GCCCGGCTGCCCCGGGCGGCGTCGTCGTGGAACCGGGCGACGTCGACGTCGTCGGGGCGCAGGTCCAGGACGTACCCGGAGTCGCGGGTGACGAGAATGCCGGGCAGGCCGCAGTTGTCGAGGGCTTGGCGTACGCGGGCGATGTGGGAGTAGAGCGACGCGGTCGCGGTGCGGGGCGGCTGCTCGCCCCACAGCGCCTCGGTGAGCCGGGCGTGTGACAGGGGGTGTCCGGCACGCAGGCCGAGCAGGGCGACCAGGGTGCGCTGCCGGCCGCCGACGAGCAGGGCACGCCCGCGTGGACCGGTCACCTCGACCGGGCCGAGCAGGCGGACCGTCTGGGTGCCCGGTGCGGCCCGCTGCCGCCGGTCCTCGTCGACGCGGTCGCGTGCTGTCGCGAGCCTGCCCTGTTCGGCGGGGGAGGCGCCCAGGAGCCGGACGAGGGTGTCGAAACGGTCCGTCGGCGGCAGGGTCTTGCCGGTGAAGTAATGCGCGATGATCCCGGTCGACCAGCCGGTCTGGGCGGCGAGCGCACGGTAGGTGACCTCTGTGCCGCCGCGGCGGCGGGCGTCGCGCCGCTTGAGCTGGCGCAGCATCCGGGCCAGGTCCTGCAGGGTGCCCCCGTCGGCCATCAGACTCCTTGATAGACGAAGCCGAGCAGGTCCATCGTACGTGCGATATAGCGATGTTCAACGATGTTCAGGATCGCCCGGGTGAGCCTCGGGTCCCTCCGACGATGGCTGCCATGACTGACACACCGTCCCGCCGTGCCAGGATCGGATGGAGCGTCACGGCGCTCCTGGCAATGGCCGTGCTCCTGCCCGCCACGGGTGCCTCCGCCGCCGAGGAGCCCAAGTCCGACGAGGTGGGCGTCGCGCCTGCCGAAGCCGTTCCCGGCGGCTTCCGGACCTGGGAAGACCTCAGTGAGGCGCAGACCCGCCTCAACACCGCCGCCGACGACATCCTGTCGGCGGACTCGCCCGGCTACGCCGGCACGATCGCGGCTCCCGAGAACGGGGAGCTGCACATCTACTGGAAGGGCGAGGTTCCCGCCGATGCCCGGGAACGCGCAGCCCGTACCGGCGTCGCGGTCAGGTTCCTGCCCGCCCGCTACAGCGAGGTCGAACTCGCCGCCGAGACCGACCGGCTCGGCGCCGACAGGCGCGTCGGCACCGCAGCCCCCCAGGTCGACGGCTCCGGCCTGGCCGTCACCGTGAGCACCGAAGCCGACCGCGCGGCGATCCTCGCCGAGGCCCGGCTGCCGCTGTCGGTCACCGTCGAGCGCAGCCCGGACCTGCTCTACGACCGGCAGAACGACATCTCCGCGTACTGGGGCGGGGCCCGCTGGAACAACCTGAGCCTCGGCGGCTCCTGCTCCACCGGCTTCAGCGTGAACTGGGGCGGCCAGCCCCGCATGCTCACCGCGGGTCACTGCGGCAACAACGGCCAGGTCGCCCGGATCGGCAACGCCACCCAGCCGAACACCACCATCGTCGCCGACGTCAACGCCCGCGACACCCAGATGCTCAACCGGCCGCCCAACCGGACCTTCGCCGGGCGGATCTACACCGGAGCGTGGAACAGCTCGTCGAGCATCCGGGTCGGCGGCTCCACGGCCGACTACGTCGGCAACTGGATCTGCACCGGCGGTTCGTTCACCGGCGAGCACTGCAACGCCAAGGTGTACGCGGTCAACACCAGCGTGCTGGGCATGGCGCCGATGACGTACGCGGCCAAGGTGCCGGGCACCCCGGCGGCGGGCAACTGCATCGCGGCCCCCGGCGACAGCGGCGGCCCGGTCTACTCGCACGGCCTGTTCATCAAGTGGCCGTTCAAGATCGAGATCGCGGCGCTGGCTCGCGGCACGATCACCGCCGGCTACCTGGACACGCCCTGCGTGTCGCTGGGGGTGTGGAAGACCGGCTCCTACCGGGTGTTCTACGCGCCGGTCCGGCGGCCGCTGTTCAGCCCGTACGTCGGTTCGCTGACCTACTACGGAGCCAGCCTGATGTGATTCGGCCCAGCTGCGGCCGGGAGGGCGAACGTCCTCCCGGCCGCAGCCGTGTCACCCGCGGCCGGGCAGCACCTGTGACCTGTCCTGCTCAGGCGCAGTCGCGGCAGACGTCGTGCCCGGGCTCGGCGCGCTGGCTGTGATGGTGGACCAGGAAGCACTGCGAACACCGGAACTCGTCCGCGCGCATCGGCACGACCGGAACGACCAGTTCCTCGTCCAGCTGCTCGGCGCCTGGCAACTCGAACGACTCGGGCTCCTCGACGTCCACGGCCGCGGTGTCGGGCGTCTCCCGCCGGGCGCGCAGATCCTCAAGGCTGTCCTGCTCGTCAGGCTGCGTACGTGGTGCGTCGTAATCGGCGGTGGCCATCGACATCCCTCCCCGTCAGGCAATCATGCCAACCCGACCAACCCTACGAGAGGGCGGCCCGCGCCGGGGCCGAAGCGCCATTGACCTACTGTGTGGCTCTATGTAGTGTAGCCCGCATGGTAGATAGCCCTGCCGGGCAGTCGCTGAAGCTGGAACAGGATCTGCGTAAAGGCGTGCTGGTCCTGGCCGTGCTGTCGCAGCTCAGGACTCAGCAGTACGGCTACTCGCTACGCCAGGCACTGGCCGAGCGCGGCATGCCGATCGAGGAGGGCACCCTCTACCCGCTGCTGCGCCGCCTGGAGAGCCAGGGGCTGCTGGCCTCGCAGTGGCAGGTCGACGACGGCCCGCCGCGCCGCTACTACACGCTCAGCGTCCAAGGCGCTGAGGCCTACCGCGAACTGACCGGAGCCTGGCGGTCGCTGACCTCGGTCGTGGACCGCTTAGTGGATGAGGAAGGCTGAGATGGACGACCCCAAGGCCATCATCGAGACCTACGTCGACGACGTCGTACGCCACCTGCCCCGCCGCCAACGCCACGATGTGGGCTACGAGCTCCGCTCGCTGCTGAACGAAGACCTCGACGGGCGTGCCGCGGACAGCGGCCGGCCCGCCGACGCGGCCACGGCGCTGGAGCTGCTCACCGCCTTCGGCCGCCCGCAGGAGGTGGCCGACCGCTACCGGCCGGCGGGCTTCACCGTCATCCGCCCCGCCGACGCTCCCGGGTTCGCCCGGCTCGCGCTGGGCGGCCTGGTCCTGCAGTGGGCCGTCACCCTGACCGCCGCCTTCACCACCCCGGCCCCCACCGACGCATGGATCTATGCCGACAGCTGGTGGGGGAGGCTGACCACCTGGTGGCTGAGCTGGGGACTGGGCTCGTTCTGGTGGCCCGGCTTCCTGATCACCCTCACCCTGATCAGCGCCGCGTTCGCACGACGCCGCCCGGAGGCCAAGCCCTGGACGCCCCGGCGCACGCTGGACCGCGACCACGTCAACCGGCCCGCCATCGTGCTGGGACTCGCCGCCGGCATGCTCGGCGCGACTCTCATGATCGCGTTGCCGTGGCTCGCCGTCTGGGCTCCCGGCCTGCCGCAGCCCCTGCTGGACGCCTTCGCCTTCGACCCGCAGTTCCTGCACCGGCGGGCGGTGTGGGCGCTGCCGCTGTGGGCTGCCGGCTTCGCGGTCCAGACGGTGGTGCTGATCGCCGGCCGCTGGGACAGGCGCACTCGCCTCGTCCGCCTGGTCCTGGGCTTGGGCTGGCTCGTACTCCTGGGCTGGTGGCTCGCAGCCGGCCGGATCTTCGCCGCCGATGCCGCCGACGGGACCGCCAGACTGGGCCTCCTGCTCGTCGTCGGGTTCGTCATCGTCGACATCGTCGTCACCGTCCGCCGTACCCCGGCGTCGATACGGCCACCCGTGGTGCGAGCGTGACGTCGAGCAGAGGGCTCGGTGGGCGCCCTCCGGGCCGAACCGTGCCGGGCCGGTGGCGAGATCTCGGAAACGCGCAGCTCGGCGGCGCGATCCGAGGCACCGTAGGACCAGGAACGCGACGGCGAAGGGACGGATGCCATGCCACTGCAGGGTGAGTACGAACCCAGTCCGGAGAAGTGGGTGCGCGATCAGGTGGACCTTTATGAGAGTTCCGGCGGCACCGAGGGCACGACGCTGCTGGACACCGGCCTGCCGGTGATCATCCTGACCACCCTGGGGGCCAAGAGCGGCAAGATCCGCAAGACGCCGCTGATGCGCGTCGAGCACGACGGCCGGTACGCCGTCGTGGCGTCGAAGGGCGGAGCACCGCAGCATCCCGTCTGGTATTACAACGTCCGGCAGCATCCCACGGCGGAACTGCAGGACGGGCCCCGGCGCCAGGACATGACAGCGCGTGAGGTGACGGGCGAGGAGCGGGCGCAGTGGTGGGACCGGGCGGTCGCGGCCTATCCGCCGTACGCCGACTACCAGAAGAAGACCGACCGCCAGATCCCCGTCTTCGTCCTGGAGCCGACCGGCAGCTGAGCGCCTGCGGCCCCGCCGGAGCGGGCACCGTCGACAGCGTCCCGGGCCGGCCGGCCGGACCGCACCGGTCCGTCAGCCGAAGACCCTGCTGCAGGCCGCGATCGAATAGGCGGGGCCGCCCACGTAGTCCCAGGCGTCGCCGGAGCCGGAGTAGCGGTACACGCCGTCGCGGTCAGGGCTGAGGCCGTAGATGCTGTCGGCGGCCACCGTGAACATCGAGCCCGGGCCCCCGATGCGCTGCCACTGCTCGGGCTGGCCCAGGTAGCGGTAGATGTCCCCGTTGGGCGAGGTGGCGGCCAGTCCCCACGGCCCGCCGTAGAGCCGGCGCGCCCATCCGCCGACCTTGGTCCACGAGTTGCCGTGGCCGTCGTAGCGGTACACCTGGTTCTGGTCAGGGCTCAGGCCGTAGACCGATTCGCCGGTCACCGCGAAGGTCGCCCCGGGGCCGCCGATGAACTCCCATTTGTCCGGCGCGTTCAGATAACGGAACACGTCCCCGGTGCTCGGGTTCGTCGCCACCAGCCCCCAGTCGCCGCCGTAGATCATTCCGGCGGGTCCGCCCACCCTGATCCAGGACCTGGTGCCGCTGCCGGGCGTGGGCCCGGGGCAGCCGTTGTACCGGAAGACGGCGTCGCGCTGGGGCGTCAGCCCGAACACCGTGTCCGCGGTGACCGCGAACGTGGCACCCGCGCCGCCGATCGGATGCCAGGCGTGCGAGGCGATGCAACGGTTGCGGTACAGCAGGATGTCGCCTTCGGCCAGCGGGGCCTTCGGCTGGGCCGGGACCGTCGCCGCGAGCCCGTAGCCGCCGCCGAAGAGCTCCAGGAAGGGCCCGTTGCCGCGCAGACTCCAGCTCTTCGGGGACAGGTCGTACCGGTAGATCTGGCGCCTGTCCGGCGTCAGCGCGCAGATCGTCCACTGCGACTCGGGCGGTTCCACGAGGGCCTTCGGGCGACCGAGCGGCAGCCCGGCGCCGAGGGCCACGGCGATTCCCAGCGATCCGGTGAGCAAGTCACGCCGCGTTACTGACGGCGGGGTGTCGCGGATCCATGGTGATTCCGTCACAGCCTTCACCTCTAACCCCGAGGTTCGCCCGGCACAGCCTCTGAGGTGCGTCGGGCGGGCTCGCGTCATCGCGATTCGCATTCATTCTAGTTGGTTGCGGGCCGCCGAGCGAAGACTCTCCGTTACGGAGAGTCGCCGATGGTGCCTGGTATGGGCCAAGATGGCGGCGGCTGTTGACGCAGCTCACCGCGTGATGAATCATCGTGACACGCATCTATATGGATGGTCGTCACGTAGGTATCCGACACGGGGGAGCGCATCGTGCGCAGATCAGTGCGTATGTTCATGCCATTGGTGCTGTTGGCGACTACTGCCGTCGTCGGTTTGACCGCGTCCCCGGCCGCGGCCGGCCCGTGCACGGTGTATCCATGTAAGACGGTGAACAACACCAACCGCTTCGTCGAGTTGGCCGACGACTGGTGCTACGGCGACACCAGCCCGGAGTTCGAGGACTATGCCTGCCCGCCCGGCCAGCCCCGCGTGGTCACCCCATACGGCACGTTCTGGGATGCCGACGCCTTCCAGTCCCAGACCGGCTGTGTCACGCGAGCCCAGCTGCGCGACGGCACCGACAGCATCACGGTGGCCAGCTGGGACGACGACCGGCGCGGCAAACCCAGCATCTGGCACAAGTTCGGGGACGGCCGGATCCTGAAGATCACCTACAAGCAGTGCTACGGGCAGGGCGTCTCGGCGACCAGCACGTCGAACTCGGTGACGTTGTACTGGAACGGCATTCCGGGAGTGACGTACCGGGTCTACCGCTTCGGCACACACGTCTGGTCGGGCCAGGGCGGCATGTTCACCGACGCCGGACTCGGCGCCGGGACCAGCTACTCCTACGAGGTGTCCACCAACAGTCCCTACACCTACGACGGCGTGCACACCCCGATCTCGGTCACGACCAACAACACGCCGCCGCCGGACGTGCCGCCCGCCGGCACCGCGCCGACCTGGATACCGAACACCGCGGGCATGGGTTACTACTACGCGACCACGTTCGCCAACACCGACGGGCTGCTCGGGTCCGACTATCGCGGCACCCTGTGGGCCGGCACGAGTTACTTCCGTTGCTCCGCTCCGGCCGGCTACGTCGAGGGTGAGTACGGGTTCAACCATTACTGGATGTGGACCGACCTCGACACTCCGTGGGGCAGTACCGGCTGGGTCTCGGCCTACTACCTGGCCAACTGGCCCAGCGATGTGGTCAAGGCCGACAACGGAGCCGATATCCCACCGTGCTGACGGCGAGGTGCGGAGCCCGGGCCGGCGCCCGGGCTCCGCACCTCGCTCGGGCGGGGCAAGCTCTTTCCGAGTCCACCCGGACTGCTCCGTCGGCGAAGGTTTGACCGAGCGCGTGTGACCGGTCACGATAGCGTGATGATCCGCAAGACCGCAGGTGGGCCACCGGCCGCGGCACGGCGCACGCCGCCGAGCATCCGCGACGTCGCCGCCGCCGCCGGGGTGTCGTACCAGACGGTGTCCCGGGTGCTCAACGGCTCGCCGAGCGTACGCGCCGACACCCGCACCGCCGTGCTGGCGGCCATCGAGGAGATGGGCTTCCGGCCCAACCGCTCGGCGCGGGCACTGGGCCTTGGCCGGGCGCGAGCGGTCACCGTGGTCACCGCCGACACGATGCTCTACGGCTACGCGAGCACCCTGCAGGGCATCGAGGAGGCGGCGCGCGCGGCCGGGTTCGCCGTCGGGGTCCGGGTCATCGAGTCCGACTCCGCCGACGACGTGCGCCAGGCCGCCGACTATGTCGCGGATCCCAGCGCGGGCGCGGTCGTGGTCATCGCGTTCGACCCCGCCGGTGCGAAGGTGCTGGCGGCGCTGGACGATGACGTGCCGGCGGTGGCGGCGATCGAGGCGTCGGGGCGGCGGGACACCGGCCGGGTCGTGATCTGCCTCGACGAGCGCGTCGCGGCCGCCCAGGCCACCGAGCATCTGCTCGCGCTGGGGCACCGCACGGTGCACCACGTGGCGATCCCGTCGGAGGACGGCGGCAGCGGCCGGCAGGCCGGGTGGCGCGATGCGCTGGAGCGCGCGGGCGCACCCGTCCCGGCGGTGGTGCCTGCCGGGTGGGACATGGCCGCGGCGTATGCGGCGGGTCGCCGGCTGGCCGCGGACCCGCTGGTCACGGCGGTGCTGTGCGGCAACGACGACCTGGCGCTCGGGGTGCGGCGGGCGCTGTACGAGCAGGGGCGTGACGTGCCCGGCGAGGTCAGTGTCGTCGGGTTCGACGACATCCCGGGTTCGGCGTACTGGACGCCGGCGTTGACGACGGTGCGGATGGACTTCGCCGGGCTGGGCCGGGCGTGCTTCGAAGCGGCGGTCGCACAGCTGGCGGGTGACGCGCAGCCGGAGGTGTCGCTGATCGCGCCGTGCCTGGTCGTGCGCGAGTCGACGGCGCCGCCGCGGACCGAGCCGTAGCCCGCGCGTAACAGTCCGGTAACGGCACTGGCGCGACCCGATGTGACCGGTCACACTCTTTCCACAGACAGAATGTGACCGGTCACATCGGTGGTCTCGCACCCGGCGAGCCCACCACTCGATCGGGATCGGACCGCCCGTGAGCAGCACCGGCGCGCAAGCCCAGGCTCGCCGCGGGTGTGCCGTCCCGGCTCGGCGTGTACCGGTCAGCAGCAACGGCGCAGCCGGCCCCGCCGACCGACGGCGGGACCGGATCAGTTCGCTAGGAGGAACTCCATGCTGTCCCGACGCACATGGTCCATCGCCATGGCGGCAACCGTCACGGCAAGCCTGCTCTGGCCCGCCCCCGCCCACAGCGCCTCGCCGCAGCTGATCGTCGACCTCGCCACGAACACCGGTGCGCTGCGCTACGGCGCGACCGGGTTCCTCTACGGGCTCGGGGACGACGGCATCCCGAACGACACCATGCTCGCGGCGCTGCGGCCGCAGGTCACCGCACAGAAGGCGCCCGACGGGCTGCAGCACCCCAACGGCGACGCGCTCAAGGTCGCGCCGCTGTTCAAGCGCACCGGCGGCAAGGACATCCAGGTGTACATGCAGGACGTCTACGGCCAGTGGCCGTACGAGAACCTGGGCATCAACGACTACCTCGCCAAGGTCGACACGATGACCCGCAAGATCGTCGCCGACCCGTACCGCACCTCGTACGTGTACGTGCCGTTCAACGAGCCGGACGGGATCTGGTACTCCGGCAATCTCGCCGGGCTGCAGAACGACTGGAAGCTGGTCTACCAGAAGATCCGCTCCATCGACCCGGGGGCGCGCATCGCCGGCCCGAACTACTCGGCCTACCACGCTAGCCACTACCGCTCGTTCATGACCTGGGCCAAGGCCAACAACGTGCTGCCGGATGTCATGACGTGGCACGAGCTGGGCAACGACTTCTTCACCAGCTGGTACACCCACTACAACGACTACCGGTCCATCGAGTCCAGCCTCGGCATCAGCGCCCGCCCCATCTCGATCAACGAGTACGGCCGCTCCTCCGGCGACCTCGGCGTGCCGGGCAACCTGGTCCAGTTCGTCACCCGGTTCGAGAACAGCAAGGTAGACGGCTGCCTGGCCTACTGGACCTCGGCCGGCACCCTCAACGACCTGGTGACCCGCAACAACCAGGCCACCGGCGGCTGGTGGCTGTACAAGTGGTACGGCGAGCTGACCGGCCACACCGTCGTGGTCACCCCGCCCACGCAGAACGGCTCCCTGCAGGGCCTGGCCGCCCTCGACCCGGCCAAGAAGCAGGCCCGGGTCGTCTTCGGCGGCGCGTCCAGCGTCAGCACCACCTATGACACCGACGTGATCGTCAAGGGCCTGGGCTCGGCGTCCTACCTCGGCACGACCGTGCACGCCACGGTGTGGGGCGTCAACACCTCCGGCCTGAACGCCTCGCCGGGCCCGTACCTGGTGAAGGAGGGCGACTACGTCTCCTCCGGCGGGCAGGTCACCATCCCGCTGACCGGCCTCAACGGCGGTGCCGCGTACCACGTGGTCGTCACCCCGAACACCGACCTGTCCGCCGCGTCGAGCAGCCGCTACGAGGCCGAGTACGCCCGCACCGCGGGCAGCGCCGCGATCACGTACGGGGCCAACACCGGCTACTCCGGCACGTACTTCGTCGAGGGCTACGGCGCCAGCAGCAATGCGAGCACCCAGTTCGTGGTGACCGCGCCGAGCAACGGCTACTACAACCTGGGCCTGCGCTACTCCGCCGGGCCCTACACCGGCGCGCCCGCGGCCAGGTCCGTGCGGCTCAACGTCAACGGCTCGCTGCTGACCACCCTGGCGCTGCCGGGCACCGCGAACTGGAACACCTGGAACACGGTCACCACCAAGGTGTTCCTGCCCGCCGGGGTGAACCGGGTCAACGTCGACGCCTACACCGGCGACGACGCCGACGCGGTCAACCTCGACTACCTCGACGTGGCCGCGACGACCGGCACGATCACCAACTACGAGGCCGAGAGCAGCGCCAACACCCGCGGCGGCACCGCGGCCGTGGCATCCAACAGCAGCGCTTCCGGCGGCTCCTACGTCGGCTACGTCGGCAACGGCGCGGCCAACACACTGCAGTTCAACAACGTCAACGCCCCGGCGGCCGGCAAGTACCGGGTGGTCGTCGGCTACGCCAACGGCGAGCTGGGCGCGGGCGCGTCCAACTACAACACCAACGTCGTCGACCGGTACGCCGACATCAGCGTCAACGGCGGCGCGACCAGGCGGGTGTACTTCCGCAACACGCTGGGCTGGTCGAACTTCTGGACCACCACCGTCGACGTGGACCTGGCCGCCGGCGCCAACACCATCAGGTTCGCCAACAGCAGCCGGTACGCGCCGGACCTGGACCGCATCCAGGTGGCCGCCGCCATCGGCTGACCCGTGCCGCCTCCGCGCCGCCCCACCGCAGCGGCGCGGAGGCACCCCCCGGCCCTCACCGAGCCGGAACACCATCGCCGCACGCAACACCGTCGGTGAACCATGCCCCGGCACCGCACCGGGGTGTCCAGTGAGGAGAGACGTTCATGCCGATCGACACCGCCGAGCTCGTCCGGTGGGGCCACGCCGCCCTGACCGTGCTGGTGGACGTGTCGCCGCACGAGCCGGTACGCCTGCGCACGCTGTCGGGCGGCCCGGCCGGGGCGGGCACGCCCGAGCTCAACCAGCCGCTGGTCGAGCTGCTCGTGGCAGGCTCCGGGCGGGCCCAGACCTCGCAGCGGCTCAACGACACGGTGCTCGGCCGCAGGCTGCGTTACTCCGGCAGCACCCAGACGGTCGACGGGCGCTGGCACCAGCTGCGCCTCGACCTGCGCGACGAGCAGAGCGGGCTGTCCGCCGCGGTGTTCCTACGCTCGGCGGAGGGAGTCAGCGCCTGCCAGACCTGGACCACGGTCACCAACGAGGGCGCCGACCCGGTGCTGCTGCAGGCCGTGACGTCGTTCGCCGCCGGGTTCAGCGGGGGACCCGTCGACGACCTCGACGTGCTGTCGGCCGACAGCGAATGGCTGGCCGAGGGCCGGTGGACGCGCCGGGCGCTGCGCGAATCGGCGGCCGTGGACCTGAACCTGGGCCTGCACGGCCAGGACGGACGCGGCAGGCTCGCCGTCACCAGCGGCGGCACCTGGTCCACCGGACGGCACCTGCCCACCGCCGGGCTGACCGACCGGGTCACCGGGCACACCTGGCTGTGGCAGATCGAGCACAACGGGGCCTGGCGCTGGGAGATCGGCGAGCGGCTGGCCGGGGCGTACGTCGCGCTGCTCGGCCCGACCGACCTCGACCACCAGTGGCTGGAGACGCTGCGGCCGGGAGAGTCGTTCACGACCGTGCCGGTCTCGGTCGCGGTGTCCGGCGGCGGCCTCGACGGCGCGGTGGCGGCGCTGACCGCGCACCGGCGGGCACTGGTCCGCCCGGAGTTGACGGGGGCCGGGCGGCCCGTGGTGTTCAACGACTACATGAACACCCTCATGGGCGACCCGACGACCGCGAAGCTGCTGCCGCTTATCGACGCCGCCGCCGCCGTCGGAGCCGACGTGTTCTGCATCGACGCCGGCTGGTACGACGACGGCGGGGCCTGGTGGGACAGCGTCGGGCAGTGGCTGCCGTCGACGACCCGGTTCCCCGGCGGCATCGGCGAGGTCCTGGACCGCATCCGCGAGCGCGGCATGGTGCCGGGGCTGTGGCTGGAACCCGAGGTCATCGGAGTCCGCAGCGTGATGGCCGACCGGCTGCCCGCGGCCGCGTTCCTGCAGCGCGGCGGCATACGCCTGGTCGAGCACGGCCGCCACCACCTCGACCTGCGCCACCCGGCGGCCGTCGCGCACCTCGACGAGGTCGTGGACCGGCTCGTCGGCATGGGTGTCGGCTACCTGAAACTCGACTACAACATCGACCCGGGCCCCGGCACCGACCTGGCCGCGGCCAGCGCCGGCAGTGGCCTGCTCGGCCACAACCGGGCACACCTGGCGTGGCTGGACGGGATCCTGGACCGGCACCCGCACCTGATCCTGGAGAACTGCGCGTCCGGGGCGATGCGCATGGACTACGCGCTGCTGTCGCGGCTGCACCTGCAGTCGACCAGCGACCAGCAGGACTACCTGCGCTACCCGCCGATCGCGGTCGCCGCGCCCATGTCGATGCTGCCCGAGCAGGCCGCGAACTGGGCCTACCCGCAGCCCGACATGACCGACGAGCAGATCGCGTTCACCCTGTGCACCGGGCTGGCCGGGCGGCTGTACCTGTCGGGCGACCTCGGCGCGATGACCGACCCCCAGCGCGCCTCGGTGACCGCCGCGGTGCAGGCCCACCACCTCGTACGCGCCGACCTCGGCAGCGCCGTCGCGCACTGGCCGCTGGGCCTGCCCGCCTGGACCGACCCCTGGCTCAGCCTCGCGCTCACCGCGGCCGACACCACCTGGCTGACCGTGTGGCGCCGGCCCGGCGCGAGCTCCGACACCGCCCTGCACCTGCCCCACCTGGCCGGACGTGACGTGGCCGTCGACGTGATCTACCCTCGCGACCTCGACCCGTGGACGAGCCGATGGGACGCCGACACCGCAACCCTGCACCTGGAAAGCCGCACCCCGACCCCGACCGCGCGAATGTTCCGCATCCGCGCCCACTAGGCGTCCCACGCCGTCCGGCCCGACCCCGGGCCGGTGCCTCCCACCGAGTAATCAAGGAGATACCGATGAGAATGCCAAGGCGCGCCCTCGCCGCGCTGGCCCTGGTGGCCCTGGTGGCCACCGGGTGCAGCGACCCCGCCTCCGAGACCACGACCGGCGGGCCCGCCACCTGGGCCGAGCCGACCGCGAAACTCGACGGCGTCACACTGACCATCTGGGCCGCACAGAACAGCAACACCGTGCCCAAGCAGGTCATCGAGGCGTTCCAGGCCGCCACCGGGGCCAAGGTCGACGTCGTCACCATCCCCGACCCGTACGAGCAGAGCGTGCAGACCAAGGTCGCCACCGGCGACAAGCCCGACCTCGCGTTCTGGCAGCCGACCGCGTCGATGCTCACCGCCCTCAACGCCAAGGCCAACCTGCAGACCCTCGACGGCGCGCCCTGGCTGGACAAGCTCACCCCGGCGCTGCGCGACATCACCGGCCTGCTCGACGGCGCCCGCTACGCCGCGCTGGTCACCAGCCCCGCCGTCGAAGGCGTCTACTACAACAAGGAGGTGTTCGCCGCCAACGGCATCACCGCCACCCCGAAGAACTTCGGCGAGATGCTCACCGCCGCCCGGCAGCTCAAGGCCAAGGGCGTCACCCCGTTCTTCGAGATGGGCAAGGACCGCTGGGCCACCCAGTGGTGGGTGCAGGTGCAGCTCGCCGACGCCGCCAAGGCCGGACTCTGGGACAAGATCAACAAGAAGCAGGAGACGTTCTCCAGCCCTGTCGTGCTCGACGCCATCAAGCAGTACCAGGCGCTGATCAACGAGGGCCTGTTCAACGCCGACATCAAGACCGCGACCTTCGACGACCAGGGCGCGGCGCTGCTGTCCGGCAAGGCCGCCATGGCTGTACAGGTCAACTCCTTCTTCGGCCAGCTGCAGGCCAAGGCCGACACCGCCACCCTCGACGCCAAGATCGGCTTCTTCCCGATCTCGCCGACCGGCAACGTCGGCACCTTCATCCCCGACCAGAGCAACGCCCTGGTCGCGTTCAAGACCGGCGACGCCAAGCGCGAAGCCGCCGCCCGCCAGCTGCTCGCCTACTGGATGGGCCCCGGCTACGCCGGCTTCATCGCCGACCGCAAGACCGTCTCCCTGCAGACCGCCGTGCAGAGCCCCGCGGGCGTTCCGAAGGCGCTGCTGGACGTGCACTCCTCGCTGAGCAGCTCGGTCGGCTCGATGCAGGCCCTCGCGGTCGCCAACCCCGACCTGTACATCAACCTCGCCGACATGATCGCCGGCACGATGACCCCCGAACAGGTCGCGACCACCACTCAGGAGCAGTTCGCCCAGCTCGCCAAGGCTGCCGGCGTACCCGGCTTCTGACCCCCGACCCCGCGGTGAGGGCGGCCGCCTACCCCCGCCCTCACCGCGGAGCACACCACGAAAGGAGCCACCCATGTCGACTGTCCTCGACCACGCCACCGGCGTCCCCACCGGAACGCCACCGCAGGACAGCGCCCGGGCCACGCCGGCCAGGGCCCGCCGCAGCTCGGCGATCAGCCGGCACACCCACCCGATGTGGTTCCTCGTCCCGGCGTTCGCGATCCTGTTCGTCTTCTTCTTCCTGCCCACCGTCTTCAACTTCGTCTACGCGTTCACCGACTGGTCCGGTTTCAAGAGCCAGATCAACCCCGTCGGCTGGGACAACTTCACCGATCTCGCCGGCAGCGGCACCCTGTACGCCTCGCTGCGGATCACCATCGGCTACGCCGTGCTCGTCGCCGTGTTCCAGAACCTGTTCGGCTTCGCCCTGGCCGTCCTGCTCGAACGCGACACCCGCCTCAACCACCTCGTACGGGTGCTGTTCCTCATCCCCGTGCTGATGTCCGCGCTCGCCGTCGGCTACATCTTCCAGGCCCTGCTCAAGCCCGAAGGCGCCCTCAACGGGCTGCTGTCCGCCCTCACCGGCGCCGACGTGCACACCGCCTGGCTCGGCAGCACCAGCTGGACCATCGTGGTCGTCGCCGCCATCCACGCCTGGAAGTGGATGGGCCTGTCCATGCTCATCTACCTCGCCGGATTCAAGACCATCCCCGTCGACCTCGTCGAGGCCGCGCACATCGACGGCGCATCGCCCTGGCGGGCGTTCTGGTGCATCCGGTTCCCGCTGCTGGCCCCCGCGGTCACCTTCAACGTCGCCACCGCACTGCTCGGCTCCATGAACGGCTTCGACATCGTCCAGGCCACCACCGCGGGCGGCCCCGCCCGCACCACCGAGATCCTCAACATCTTCATCTACCGCACCTTCGGGCAGGGCCTGTTCGCCCAGGCGACCACCATGAGCCTGATGCTGTTCCTGCTGGTCGCGCTGCTCGCCTTCCCCGTCATCCGCTTCCTGCGCAAGCGTGAGGAGATCCTGTGACCCAGCCGACCTACCCGGCCCGCCGACCGGTCCGCGCCCGCCGGCACGAGGTGAGCATCTGGTCGCGGCTGCGCCCGCCGTTCGTCACCGTGCTGGCCGCGGTCCTCATCGGCGTACCCCTGTGGCTGGTCGTCGCGACCGCCGGCAAGTCCCAGGGCGAAGCGCTCACCCCGAACCTGTCCTGGCCGACCGACTGGCAGCTCGGGCAGAACCTGGCCGACGTGTGGACCCAGGGCGACATCCCCGCCGCGTTCCTGGGCAGCCTGCTCGTCATGGTGCCCGCCGTCGCCGGGGTGCTCACCCTCGGCTCGATGGCCGCCTGGGTCCTGGCCCGCCGTGCCACCAGGCTCAACGCGGTGCTCTACGCCCTGGCCATCAGCGGCATCGTGCTGCCCCCGGCCGTGGTCACCATCGTGCTGCTGCTGCGCCAGCTCGGCCTGGCCGGCAGCTCGCTCGGGATGATCGGCGTCTACATGGGCATCTACCTGTCCACCGTCATCTTCTTCGTCACCGGCTTCATCCGCACCGTGCCGATCTCGCTGGAGGAGGCCGCCCGCGTCGACGGGGCCCGCCCCGCCGTCGTGTTCATCCGGATCATCCTGCCCGTGCTGCGCCCCGTGCTGGCCACCGCGACGATCCTGATCTGCCTGTACGTCTGGAACGACGTCTTCTACTCGTTCTTCGTCGTCGGCGGCCGGCTCGACACCCTGCCGCTGAACCTGTTCCAGGTCGCCAGCGCGGGCCTCTACCTCAACAACTGGCACCTCATCTTCGCCTACATCATCCTGATGAGCCTGCCGCTGCTCATCGTTCTCGCGGTGGCCCAACGAAAGATCATTTCAGGTATCACCAGCGGCGCGGTCAAATGACGGCGATGGATTTCGGCGGCCGCCGCCGTGACCGCCCTCGCGGGGGTGGTCGCGGCCACCTCGCAGGGCGCGGCAGCAACCCGCCCGAGGGCCGCGCCCCCGCGCCCCGAGGCCGATCTGCTCCATGACGCGGAGCAGATCCTGATCGGTCGCTGCAACCACGGCTCGGGGCGCGACGGCTGACAGACGCGGGTCGACGACGAGATCGCGGGCTTCGAGTGGTCGTCGTCCTGCGGCTGATCAGGTGACATGGGGTGGCACCCGTCGGGTGCCACCCCATGTCGTGTCCGGACACGGTATTGCCCGGACGACTCCGTAAGTCTAAGCTTACCGTTCGTGGACGCTTACGGAGATCCTGGACTGGGCCTGCTCGGCGACCCGACCCGACGTGCGATCTTCGAGCTGCTGGCCCGGCAACCGTGCTCCGTGGGCGAGCTGGCCACCCGCCTGCCGATCAGCCGGCCCGCGGTGTCCCAGCACCTGCGGGTGCTCAAGGACGGCGGCCTGGTCGTCAGCCGAGCCGAAGGCACCCGCCGCGTCCACCAGCTCAACCCCGACGGAGTGACCGCGCTGCGCGCCTACCTGGACCGTGTCTGGGAAGACGCGCTCACGGCCTTCCAGAAGGCTGCCGACAACGCCGGATCCGAGCAGGAGAAACAATGACCACCGCACCCGCGATTCCGCCCCTCCATGGCAAGATCACCGTCGGCGTGTCCGCCGAGCGGGCGTTCGACCTGTTCACCCGATCGTTCAACACCTGGTGGCCGGCGCAGTTCCACATCGGCCAGGCCGAGCCGGCCGAAGCCGTCATCGAACCCCACGTGGGCGGGCGCTGGTACGAGCGCGGCGTCGACGGCAGCGAGTGCGACTGGGGCCGTGTGCTGGCCTGGGAGCCGCCGCACCGCCTCGTCGTCACCTGGCAGATCAACGGGATGTGGCAGTTCGACCCCGAGCCCGCCAACGCCAGCGAGATCGAGATCCGGTTCACCCCGGACGGGCCCGAGCAGACCGTCGTCGATCTCGAACACCGCCACCTCGAGCGCCTTGTCGCCGGCCAGGCGATGCGCGACGCGCTCGTCGGTGGTGGCGACTGGCGCGCCGTCCTCGAGCTGTTCGCCAAGGCGGCAGTCGACCAGCGGCGCGCCGGCGATCAGTTGCTGTAGAGGTACTTCACCCCGGAGATCGCCATGGCGCTGGTCCGGGAGCCTCGCACGCCGGTGTTGAGGTTGCGCCATCCCATGTGGCTGCTCGCCTCGTGGATGTACCCGCCTGCCGACGTGTAGATCAACTTTTCACCGTTGTTGTTGGCTGCCGCGATGCCGGAGTTCGACACCCCGGAGATCCCGGTCCACACGTTCGCCCAGCCGGCGTTGCTGGCCGCCTCGTACACCGAGCCTCCGTTGACCACGTAGAGGATCTTCGTGGAGCCGTGCGTGATCGCGGCGACGGCCGAGCCGGGCACGCCGGAGTTGAGGTTGCGCCAGCCGTTCGCGCTGCTGGCCTCGTGGACGTAACCGCCGACGATGCTGTAGATGTACTTGATCCCGTCAAGCGCGATCACGGAGATCGACGAGGCGCCGACCCCGCCGATCCCGGTGTTGAGGTTGCGCCATCCGTTGGCGCTGTGTGCTTCGTGCACGTACCCGCCCACCACGGAGTAGATGTACTTGACGTTGTTGAGGTTGAGCGCCGCCAGCGCCGTGCCCTGTGCGCCGCTGATCCCGGTCCACAGATTGTTCCAGCCGGTGCTGCTGGCCGCCTCGAACACCTGGCCGCCCCGCAGGCTGTAAAGGATCTTCGTGCCGCCGACGCCGATCGCCGCCGTCGACGAACCGGTGACCGGCCCGTTGGCGCCGCCCACGGCCAGCGCCCGCCAGCCGTTGTTGCTGGCGGCTTCGAACACCTGCCGCGCCGCCGCCGCGCGGGCCTGGGCCAGCAGTTGCTCGGCGACGGGCCGGGCCTCGTCGTAGCGGGTCGGGAAGGCCGATCGCTGCACACCCTGGGCGACCTGCCCGGCTGTCCAGGAAGGATTGGCCGCGGCCAGCGGGATGGCGCGGCTGAAGAACGAGTTGCTGGCGAAACGCACGTCCAGGATCTGTGCCGCGGTGCCCCAGCCCTGCGAGGGCCGCTGCTGGAAGACACCGAGGGAGTCCCGGTCGCCGCAGTTGAGGTTGTTCATGTGCGACTCCACCCAGCCCGCCTCGAAGCCGGCGAGCAGTACGCGCTCGCTCGCGCCCAGCTCCGTGGCGACGGCGTAGACGGCGTCGAGCACCGCGGGGTCGGCGGTGGACGGAATGGACCCGCAGGCGGCGTTGGCTGCCGTGGCGGGGGAGAGGGGCTCCATCGCCACCAGCCCGGCGGCGGCGGCGAACAGGCTCAGGGCGCTTCGGCGGGTGATTGCGGGCACGGGTTCCTCTGGCGGGGGGTAGGGGTGGGTCGTGTGACGCCCGTTCCGAGGCGGCAGCGCCGTGCAGCGTACATATCGGACCGTACAACGAATGCACATTCTGTCTGCGGTCCCGCCGTGCCCCCTTCGCGTTGTGCGAATCCGCAGTTCAGGGCGCGGCAGAACACGGGACTGCCGGTTGGCGCCGGTCGAATTGCAGTCGTGGCACCACGCTGCGGCCGGCTCGGGGTCGGTGGCCAGAGCACCTCGATCGGGCGCCTTCGGCAGAGCGGGCCGGCGAATTCGGCGTAGCAGCGCCATCGTCAGTTAACGGCGTTACGAGAACTTCCATGTATGGATGCGATCCACCGTTTCTCGTGTGGTGTCAAGTTTGTTTGACATGGCGGCGACCCTGGGCCTATCGTTGGGCTTGTCAAAAATATTTGACACCGTCCCCAGAAAGGAGCTGCTGTGGCACGGGCAAAGCTCCCGCCCCGGTGGGTCATCCACGCGGCCTGGCGGATTCACCGAGGCATCTATCGCGTCAGCGGTGGGCGCATGGGACTGTCCCGCCCGAAGCCGGGCGGCTGGGGCACCCTGCGGCTGACCACCACCGGACGCCGCAGCGGCCGCGAGCGCAGCGTGCTGGTCGGCTACTACGAGGACGGTCCCAACCTGGTCACGATGGCCATGAACGGCTGGGGAGCCGCCGAACCCGCCTGGTGGCTCAACCTGCTCGCCCGTCCTGAAGCGACGGCAGAACTCAACGGCGAGTTCCGCCACGTGACCGCTCGGGCCGCGGTGGGCGACGAAAGGCGACGGCTCTGGGACCGCTGGCGCACCATCGACGCGAACCTGGACGAGTACGCCGCACGCCGGCCCCGGGAAACCACGGTGGTGGTGCTCGAAACGCGCAGCCTGCCGGAGATCGGGGGCAGCGCCGGCTGATCCGCGCTGGTCGGGTGGCCGGCGGACCGAACACGCACCGCGCGAGGTGACCCGGAACCTCTGCTCACCAGTCGCCAGCCGGAAGACCGGTCCTGTTTGACCCGTGTTCAGGTGGCGGCCGCAGCGGCGATGAAAGCTGTCGCCGCGCCCACGTCGGGGCGCGCGGTATCTGCGGAAGGAAGCAGCTGTGCGAATCGGTCCACGGGCAGGCATTCGACTCGTCCTGGCGGTACTGCTGGGGACAGCGGTCACCGGCCTCGTCGTTCCAGCCGCGCACGCGGCAGCCACGGACGTCCGCATCAACGAGGTCGAGTCGAGCGGTGGCAGCCCCGGTGACTGGGTCGAGGTGACCAACATCGGCGCCACCGCGGTCGACCTGTCCGGCTGGGTGGTCAAGGACAACGACGCCGGCCACGCGTACACGATCGCCGCCGGGGTTTCCCTGGCACCGGGCGCGTTCCTGGCCCTGGACGTGGACCCGGCGTTCGGCCTCGGCAGTGCCGACTCGGCCCGCCTGTACCAGGCCGGTGGCAGCACCCTGGTCGACTCCTACACCTGGACCAGCCACGCGGGCACCACCTACGGCCGGTGCGCGAACGGCACCGGGGCGTTCACGACCACCACCACGGCCACCAAGGCCTCGGCGAACGCGTGCCCGCCGCCCCCGCCCGCCGCCTGGCCGGGCGGCTCCGGGGTCGCCAACGCCGACACCACCGGCTTCTTCGGCGCCAACCTCAGCGGGGTGGCCTACGAGAACGCGTCGGTGGTGTGGGCGGTGAAGAACGGCCCCGGCAAGTTGTACCGGCTGGTCCCCAACGGCGCCCTGTGGCAGGCCGACACCACCGGTGGCTGGTCTGCGGGCAAGACCCTGCGGTATGCGAGCGGATCAGGTGACCCGGACGCCGAGGCCGTCGTGTCGACCCCGGACGGTGTCGTGGTGGCCACCGAGCGGGACAACAACAACAGCGGAACGAGCCTGCTCAAGGTCCTGCGCTACGCGACCGCCGGCACCGCCACCAGCCTGAACGCGACCGCCGAGTGGAACCTCACCGCCGACCTGCCCGCCGCAGCGGCCAACAGCGGCCTCGAGGCCATCACGTGGGTGCCGGATGCGGCACTGGTCGCGGCCGGTTTCCGCGACGAGCGCACCGGTGCGCTCTACGACCCGAGCACCTACCCGGGCCACGGCAGCGGGCTCTACCTCGTCGGGCTGGAGTCCAACGGGGCCGTCTACGCGTACGCGCTCAACCAGGCCGGTGGTGGGTTCACCCGGGTCGCCACGATCGCCGGTGGGCAGGCGGCCGTCATGGACCTGGAGTGGGAGCCCGCGACAGGTCGGCTCTGGGCCGTCTGCGACGACACCTGTTCGGGACGCGCCACCACCCTGACCGTGAACGCGCAGGGCCGGTTCGTGGCCACCAGCACCCACAACCGGCCGACCGGCATGTCCAACTACAACAACGAGGGCTTCGCCATCGCCCCGCAGTCCGCCTGCGTCGGCGGCGCCAAGCAGGTGCTGTGGTCCGACGACGGCAACGACAGCAGCCACGCCCTTCGCTCCGGCACGCTGTCCTGCTGAGAGCGGCCTTCTGGACTGATCCCCCGGGTCGCCCGTCGCGCGGCGACGGGCGACCCGATCGTGTCCGGCTGGGCGCCGACGGGGACGCGGCCGCGCCCGGATCGCCGGGTCCCGGGACTCCCGCCGAACCCGTGCTCGACGGGGTCGTCCCGCCGCCGTCGGACCGGCGACCGCCGTCAGGCGGCGGACTGCGCCGCGAGCTGTTGTGCGATCGAGTCCAGGGCCTCGTCCAGCGCGTCCTGGATGCCAGGATGGTCGTCGGCCGCGTCGATCTGCAGGCTGACCAGGGTGGCGTCGCCTCCCGTGGGGGAGACCTTCAGCGAGCCGTGGTACTCGCTGTGTTCCGGCGAACCCCAGGTGATCTCGTGCGCGGCCTCGTCGGCGTGGAACCAGGCCTTGCCTGAGACCTGCTCCTGGTCGCCGTCTCCGTCGGTGTCGACCGCCGCCGTCGTCTGGACGAGTTCCGGGCCGACCTGCCTGGCGGAGGTGATGCGCGGGAAGTAGTTCGGCAGGTTGGCCGGATCGGCGAGATAGGCGAAGGCATCGGTCACGTCGTGGTTGATGCGTTTTTCGGCGTGGTAGGTCGTCACCGCAACTCCTCTGGTCCCACCGACCATATGCAAAAAAAGCCTGTTTCGGGCGTATTGGCGGGAAGCCGGGTGCTCGGCGTGCTGAACCGGTCGAAGGACCGCGGCGCGCAGATCATCCAGCACGCCGATAACGGCACACCCGACCCCTCTGGCGCATCATCCGATCGTGTGACGGGCCCGGACACGAGTCCGGACCTACCGATCTGCCGTCATCCGGGCAGGGCGCACCGCCCTGCCCGGATGACGGCACGCGCTACCTGGCGGCTTCGACGTCCACCACCGACCATCCCACGAACCGGGCGATGTCCTCGTCCGGCGTGCTCAACAGGTCGACCCAGTCCTCCAGCGCGCCGGCCAGGCTGTGCGGGATCCCCGGATTGTCGGGCTCGACCCACTGCCGCGCGATGTCGCCGATGTGGATGAACACCTGATCGGGGTCCAGCGCCGCCAGCACCTCGTCGTCGCGGGTGCCGTCGTCGCCGCTCGCGATGACCTCCCCGGTGTGCCAGTCGGTGTACTCCCACGTGGTCTGGCCGGTCAGCCCGCCGTCGATGATCCGGTGCCCGCTCGCCTGCAGCTTGTCGATCGCGTCCGCGAGACTGCGCTCGGCCTCCCGCTGCGCGACCAGATACCGGCGCACATACTCCTGTACCAGGTCCATGACCAACCCCCCGGAGAAGACGTCGGCGCGTGGTCCGGCCGAGCACGGGCTACAGAGTGCCTGGCCCGCCGCCCGTAGCCAAGGACACACGCCGTAGCCAATCAAGTATTCGCCCGAACGGCCGAAGCTGCCCGCACGCGCATTCGTGGGCGGGCGACAGGCGGCACGGGTCGCCGAGGAGCACCAAGGAAGGGATGTACACGGACGGTGGATCGCCGCAGGGGACGTATGCCATACGATCGATGCATCCGCCCCGACGGCCGACGGAGTGCCATGGCGCAACCGCCGACGAACGCAGCGCAGGATCCCGGCGACGACGCCGATCGGCAGTTGCAGCGCGCGCTGCTCACCGCCACCCGTACCCAGGCGCTGGCCGCGATCGGCGGTGCCGTCGTCGCGGCGCTGGCCCTGCTGATCTCCCTCATGGCGTTGGTGTTCTCGGCGGACGGCTGGCGGCAGCAGCACGCCCTCAACGAGCAGCAGCACGAGCTCAACCAGCTCGCCAGGGAGCGCCAGCTGCGGGTGTACAGCTCGCGGGTGGCACTGTGGGCGGAGTTCGGTGCCGAGAGCAGCAGCACGCTGCCCGCGGGCCTCGACGTGTCGGTACAGAACAGGTCTCCCGTCCCGCTGCAGCGCATCCGCCTGGCCGCGATGCTGGACGGCGGCAGCCCGGCCGCCGCCGAGCTGCGCGACCTGCCGCCCTGCACGATCAGCACGTTCCGGCTCGCCCCGCCCGACAGCGCCGGCTTCGCCCGCGACCAGGACAGCCAGCTGTCGTACAACCTGGTCACGCTGCAGTTCCGCGTCGCCGGACAGCTGTGGACGCTGGCGCCGGACGGCCTGGCGTCCCTGCCCGAGCAACCCCCACCGCCACCGGCTGAGCTGCGCGTGCTGAGGCTGGTCGTCTCGGCGGTCGGCGACTGCGGCGAGTCCGGCTGACCCGAAGGAGCATCGTGACGAGAACGCGTGCCGTCCGGCTGCTGCCGGTGCTGCTGGCCGCCGTGACGGCGGGTGCCTGTGGCAGCGCGGACCCGCCGCCCGTTCCACCGGCGAGGACGGCGGTGGCGAGCTCACCGCCGCCGTCCTGCCCGCTGCCCGCCCGTGAGCCGGTGACCGGCAGCGGGGGACAGCTGCGCACAGCGATACTCGGCTTTCAGGGCCCATACGGCAGCGGGAACTACGCTCTGCCCGAGCAGCTGCTCGCCGCCGTGCCTGACGCGTTCGACCGGCGGCGGCCCAATGACGAACTGTTCGCGCTGGGCATGTTCACCCGCGGCGGCGGGCTGCTCTCGTTCACGGTCACCAACGCCGGAGCGCAGGCCGCCACCGTTTACGATGTGCGGCCGGTCAACATCGTGCGGGAGTGCACACCCCTGGGCATGGCGGTGGAACTGGGCAGCGAGGGCGGCGAGGGGCCGAGTTTCCGCTTCGACCTCGACGCCGCGGCCCCCCGCGCGTTCGAGGTCGATCCGCAGGGTCGGCATACCTGGTTCTTCGAGAAGCGCACCATCACCCTCGAACCGGGTCGGAAGGAGTCCGTCAGCGTCCAGTTCGACACCCTGTTCGGCGCCTACTCCTTCGACCTCGCGATCGCCTTCGAGGCGGGCGGCGCCAAGTACACCCAGCTGCTGCGCAACGACGCCGGGCCGTTCCGGGTCGCGTCGTCGCTGTGCCCGACCCCGGCCGATCGGCAGCAGCTGACCGCCGACCAGGTGGCCCAGCTCAAGAAGCTGCGCTACCGGCAGGTGCGGGTACGCCGCGCGGACAAGGGCGTCTTCTCCATCGTGGCGATCACACCCGAGCAGTACGCCGCCCGATGCCAGACGCTGTGACCAACGCTCGGTCCGACCGGTCCACGCCCCGTGCCGGGCGCTCGACGCTGCCGCGGTGCGCGGCCGGCCCCGACCGGGCCGACGGCGGCCGGATCACCCTGGCCGGACAGCAGCGCGGTGAGCTGCGCGAGCCGAAGCTCACGGTGGCAGGCCGCCGGCGCGTGCCGCCAAGCGCGCGTGCTGACTGCGCCCGTGCCGGTGGCAGGCCTGATCCGGCCGGCAGATCGTGATCACCATGGAGCATCGCTGCTGTTCGGCTTCCTCGCCGGCCCGCCGTGGCAGAATCGCTCGTGCGCAACGAGAAACGCCTGGCCGTAAGGACGCCCGAGTCACGTGCCTTCGCGGTACGCGTACAGGTCGTCATGAACCTGACCTCGCGCCTCAACGCTTTGCCGTTCGACGATCTGGACGGGCGCAGGACGGTGCTGAACGAGATCTTCGGCAGACCCGTGCCGGATTCGCTGTCCATCCTGCCCCCGTTCTACTGCGACTACGGGCTCGGTGCGTCCTTCGGGGAGCGTGTGTTCATCAATCAGGGATGCTTCTTCCTCGACTACGGGGGCATCACCATCGGCGATCGCGTCCTGATCGGTCCCCGAGTGACCCTGAGCACGGCCGGACACCCCGTCGAACTCGGCGAACGCCACGACTTCATCACCCACGCGCCGATCGTCATCGAAGACGACGTCTGGATCGGGGCGGCGGCCACGGTCACCCCCGGCGTGACGATCGGCCGGGGCTCGGTCGTCGGCGCTGGTGCCGTCGTCGCCAAGGACGTGCCACCGCTGAGCGTGGTCACCGCGACAAGTGCTGTCGAGCGCAAGCGCCTGAAACCGTAGCAGTTTCCTAACAGGGGTCTATATAGCAGGATTTGTGATCAATATATGCCAGAATCGGTGATCGGGAAGGGAGGCGCAATGTATGCAACCGTACGTCGTTACGACGGGGTGACCGACCCCCGTGAGGCAGGACGGCGCGTGAAAGAGGGGTTTGTCCCGATCATCAGCGCAGTTCCGGGCATCATCGCCTATTACTGGTTCGACGCCGGCAATGGCGTAATGGTATCGACGAGCGTATTCGAGAGCCGGGACGGCGCGGAGGAATCGAATAGGCGGGCTGCGGACTGGGTGAAGGAGAATCTGGCGTCCCTGCTTCCGAACCCGCCCCAGATCACCGCCGGGGAGGTCGTCGCTCACCGGGCAGAGTGAGGGACCGTCATCATGCCCGAGAACAACCCTGGCACGACCGGGCCGACCGCCGGAGCGCCAGGGTTGCTGCGATCGTGACCGCGTGTCCGCGCCGCGGGTCGTCGATCACGTCCGAGTTCGTGGTGCGGCTCACGGACGACGCGGTGTCCGGCAAGGCCGTCAACGTCGCCTCGGTGCACCTGGCGACCTCTGACAACGAGGACGCCGACTGCGCCTGGGAGCGCTGAAGCACTACTGACGCACGGCTGAGCCGGTGAGGCAGCCCCCCGCGAGGCAAAGCGGCGGCGGCTGTCTCGCCCTTGCTTCACGTCGCCGGCGATTCCTGCCGGTTGCCCGGGGGGTGCGCAGATCTCACACGGAGTGCGACGTCGCGTAACCAAGCTTGCCTAGGTTCGGGAGGTCCAGCAGGCCGAGAGGAGCCACCAATGGTCAACCATTCCGGTGTCGTCGAGACCGCCCGCAAGCAGGTGTCCGCAGCACGTGCGGTGATGGCCGGACACCGGCCCGCGTCACACGGCTGTTGCTCGTGCGGTCGCCACCTTCCGTGCAGTGTGGCGCTGGCCTGTGCCCGAACGAACGAGCATCACAGCGGCATCCTGGCGGCACTGCACCAGGGCGCGTAGTGCCCACCTGCCACGGGCGGGCACGCCGAGTCGGTGAAACCGACTGAGCGCCGGGCAAGGGGGTATGACCCGGGCATGGACCATAAGCTGATCATCTCTACGCAGATGACCGTCGTCGACATGCCGTCCCTCCAGCCCGCAGGACTACTAAGCCGCATTGACGGCCTTCTCGTCAGTCGGCCTTGCCGTACGGCCCGCGCAGCAGCTGCCCGGCGGCCAGGTGCCCACCGTCGGCGGCGGCCCGGAGCCAGGGCAGCGCCGCCGCGGGCCCTTCGGTCTCGTCGAGCAGCCGGGCCAGTTCCCACTGGGCGTCGGTCAGCCCGGCCTCGGCGGCGACCCGGAGCCATCGTCGCGCAGGTTCGTAGTCCCGGCGCAGTTTGAGGCCGAGCCCGAGCATGTGTGCCGCGTGCGCGTCGCCGGCCTCCGCCTGGGCGGTCAGCATTGCCTCATGCCGGGCGGACCAGCGCTCGACGATGGCCGGCAGCGCGAAGCGCCACCCTCCGGTCGCCCAGATCGTCAGCAACCCCGCCGCCAGCCAGAGCCACGTACCCGCGTTGTGGGTCGTGCTGCCGATCGCCGAGAACAGCAGCATCGCGCAGGCCACCAGGAACAGCAGCAGGCTGAGTGCCATGATGAGCCTGCTGGCGTTGGCGGCCGCGGGTGTGCGGAATGACGCGCTCCGGCGCATGATCCACCAGGCGATCGGACCGCCGATGATCATCACGCAGGTCAGCGCCGCTACCGTGTCCATGCAACATCCCGGGTCGGGTCGACTTTAGACGCGAGTGCCGCTTTCAGCCGTCCTGCCTCAGCCATGGGTCCTCCGGGCTCGCTCGGGATTGATGGGACGGGGTCGGGAGTGAACCGGCGCGAAACACGTACCCGTCCGTGACACCAGAATGACGTGCCTCGTCGCGTCCACACCAGACGGATGTCATCAGGGCGGGCCGCGACGGCGGCAGGGGCTCGGATCGTCAGGTGCGGTTCCACTTCTGGTTGTCGCCCGGTCCGCAGGGCCAGAGGATCAGCTGGGTGCCGTTGGCCGTGCCGTTGTCGTAGGCGTCCAGGCACTTGCCCGAGCCGACGCCGACGACCCAGCCGTTGGACCGGACCCGCCACTGCTGCCCGGTCGAGCCGTTGCAGTCGAGGATCTGCACCGGGGTCCCGTCGGCGGTGGCGCCGCCGGCCGCCTCCAGGCACTTGCCGTCGAAGACCCGCAGCTGGTTGCCGGGGGTGGAGGTCCAGGTCTGGTTCATCGCGCGGTGGCAGTCCCACAGCGCGGGCCGGGTGCCGTTGGCCTGGTTGCTGTTGGGCACGTCCACGCAGCGGGCCGACGCGACACCCTTGAGGGAGGCCGGCGTGCTGTTGCGGTGCCACTTCTGGTTGGCGCCGCCGTTGCAGTTCCATACGATCAGGGCGGTGCCGTTGGCCGTGCCGTTGGCGTACGCGTCGAGGCACTTGCCGGAGGCGGCGTTGACGACGGAGCCGTCGCTGTTGACCGTCCAGAGCCGGGTGGCGGCCGTGGTGCAGTCGTTGATCTGCACGGCGGAGCCGTCGGTGGTCCCGGCGGCGGTCAGACACTTGGTGCCGTAGACGAGCAGCTGCCCGGCCGGGTTCACCGTCCACCGCTGGTTGGCGCCGCCGTGGCAGTCCCACAGGGCGACGGCCGTGCCGTTGGTCTGGCTGTTGCCGGGCACGTCGGCGCAGATGCCGGACTCCTGGCCCTTGAGGATGCCGCCCGGATCGCCGGTGCCGCAGCTCAGCATTCCCGCGGTGTAGGGACAGAGCACGGTGGCGAAGCCGCCCCGGGTCGCCAGTGGCACGGAGAGGGTCGCTGTGCTGGTGACGACCCTGGTCTCGCGGAGCAGGCCGCCCGAGCCGTCCCGGACGGTCTCGGCGAGCCACTGGCCGGTGCCGAGGAAGGCGAGCGGGGTCTGGAACGTCTTCGCGGCGAGGGCGGAGATGCCGCCGACGTACCACTTCGTGCCGTTGCGCCGGGCGACGTAGGCCTCCCGGTTGGGGCGACCGCCGAGCAGCCGGGTCTCGTCCCAGGCCGCGGGGAGCTGGTTGAGGATGCGTAGTGCGTCGGGTCGGGCCTCGTAGCTGGCCGGGTTGTCGGCGTCGTGCTGCCAGCCGGACTCGAAGACCACAGCGGTCGCGAGCTCGTGGGCGTCGGTGGTGTCGCGGTTGACGCTGAAGGTGACCGGGGTGAAGTCCATGCCGGCGATGGCGTTGCGGGTGAAGGGGAGCATCGTGTTGAGGGCGGCCCGGTTCTGCTGCTGCTCGGCGCCGAAGACCGCCTCGGCTGTCATGACGTGGGGCCAGGTGCGCTGCATGCCGCGCGGGGTGGCGCTGCCGTGGAAGTTGGCCATCAGCTTCAGCTCGGCCGTGCGGGCGAGCACGGCGTCGTACCATTTCAGGGTGGGCTGGGTGAACTGGTAACTGAAGTCGATCTTCACGCCGGCGACGCCCCAGCTCTTGACCAGCGGCAGCCAAGCCTCGCGCTGCTGGGCGGTCTGCAGGTCGGCCGAGTTGAACCAGACGATCACCCCGACGCCCCGGTCCCGGGCGTAGGTGACCACGCCCGGCAGCCAGCTCGACTGCCAGCCCTCGTCGATGAGGACGTAGCTCCAGCCGTTGCGCTGGGCGAAGTCGACGTACTGCCGCTGCCGGGCGGCGTCGGCCGGGCTGGCGTGCTCGGTCAGCCAGGACCAGGCCACCGTGCCCGGCTTGATCCACGAGGTGTCGGCGAACCTGGCCGGGGCCGAGAGGTCGTCGACGATGGTCGACTCGGTGACGGTCTTCAGATCGCCGATCGCCGCCGTGCGCCACGGTGTCGCCAGCGGCAGGGTGGCGGTGACCGGAGCCGCGGTGATCGAGGTGGTGTAGGTGCTGGAGCCGGCCTGGTGGGACAGCGCGCTCGACGCGTACCGCCCGTCCAGATCGGACTCGGCGAGCAGGGCGAAGACGCCGCCCACGTCGAACAGGGCGGGCACGCCGTAGTTGTTCGACGCGGCGCCACCGGCCGTCGTCTCGAACCACACCCCCTGGTCCTCGATGTCCGGCGGGACCAACCAGGCCGGCGCCGAGGCCGGCAGGGTCCAGGACGAGGCCTCCCGGCGTACGGTGACCGGGCCGCTGCCCGGCAGGAGGTAACGGTAGGCGGCCCCGGCGTCGGAGACACGCACCACGACGTCGAGCCGTGCGCCGGCCGTGCCGGTGAACGACAGCGTCGCCTGGGTGTAGGTGGTCTGCGGGCTGCGTTTCTTGCCGGTCGGCATCGTGTAGGACTCGGTGACCGACTGGTCGGCGCGCGCGGTGAAGACCAGGTTGCGGGTGAGGTCTGCGGCGGCGGTCTCGATGCCGATGGGCGAGGGCAGCAGTACGGCGCTGCCCCGGCTCGACGCGCCGAAGGTGAGCATGCCGCTGTCGAGCGTGACCTCTGCGGAGATCGCACCGGACGGCCCGGTGACCGTCCAGGTGGTGGCGGCTGTCGCGGCGGTGGGGGTGAGGATGACCGCGGTTGCGCTTGCGGCCAGGGCGGTGAGCAGCGCGATGCACGCGCGGAGCCTGCGGCGGATCATGCCGTCTCCTTCAGGGGCGATGACGGGTCAACACGTCCGCCGTGACGTGCGTTCTCATGAGCTCTCGGAAAAGCGCGTCTGATTTCACCACATCCTTACAATATTGAACAAGTGACAAACGTGGATGTGCGGCTCGAGTTTCACCTCGCGCCCGGAGTCGCCGCAGCTGCCATGACGGCAACTCTCGCGGGCGAAAGCACCGTCCTGTCGGGAATCGCTCCGTCGTGCCCAGGGCGGGTCGCACTAGACTGCTGGATTCAACACGCAGTGGCGAGGCCAGCGGGGGCGGCGATGAGCATCGACGATCGGATCGAACGGGCCGGGGAGGTCTACCGGCGGGCGGTGTACGCGGGGGACGTCAGCGCGCTGGACGACGCCGAACAGGGCTTGGCCGCGGTCGAGGCCGATACCGCGGTGGCCCGGGGGAAGATCCTGCACGCGCGGTTCCAGAGCGCGGACGCCGGCTCGTCGTCCGGCGAGGATCCGGCTGAACTCGCGCTGTTCGAGCGCGCGCTCGACCTGTACCGGGCACTGGGCGACACGCGCGGCGAGGCCGAGGCACTGTTCTGGATCGGTTGCCTGCACCAGTTCATCCGGCGTGACAACGAGACCGCGGTTCCGTACCTGGAGCGATCCTGCCTGCTGGCGGCGCAGGCCGGCGACAAGCCGACCTGGGCCGAGGCGCTGCGGCACCTGGGCATCGCCGCGCACGCCGCCGGCCGGCTCGACGAGGCGCACGGGCGGCTGGCGGAGTCGTCACGACTACGTCGGGAGATCGGAAACCTGCCGGGCGTGGCCTCCAACATGATCGGCCTGGCCTTCATCGCCGCCACCCAGGACCGCCGCGCCGACGCGCTCGCCACACTCGACGAGGCGCACGCCATCGCCCGCGAGCACGGCGCCCACGCCATCATGCGAAACATCGAGCAGGCCAGAACGGCGATATGAGGCATGGCTGGTAGGTGGTCGGGCGGGGTGTCGAACACAGACGCGGGTCACCGTCACCCGAGCAGCGCCTCAAGCTCAGGAAGGCGGCCGAACAGGTCGGGCAGGCCGCGCACGCCGTTGCGCGCGGACCGCTGCGACAGCGCGAGCTCAGGGCCGGTGTTCGCCTCGACGCCGGCGAGGCACCGCAGGATGTTCCACCTCGTGTGCCCCAGCCAGCCGCCGATCATGTACGCGAACCAGCTCGGACCTGACGGCGGCAGCGCTCCGCCCCCCGCGACATAGCCGTCCAGGACGGAGCGGAAGACGGCGGGCCTGATGTCGTCGAAGCCAGGCCCCTTCGCGAGGCTCAGCGCGGTCGAGCCTAGCTCGCCGGACAGGTCGAGCATCCCCGAGAGCTCCCAGTCGAGCACCACCGGCCGGCCCTGCCTGGCGAGCAGGTTCCACGGCTGGATGTCCTTGTGGGTCAGCACGACGGGGCCCGGCCGTTCGCAGGTGTCGACGAAGTGGGCAATCGCGAGGAACGTCTCGACGTGAGAGGCGAGTTCGCCGGCCCACGGCTGTCCGGTCGCCGCCGCCCGCGCGGCGAGCTCGGGCCAGTCGCGTGGCGTCGGGTCCTCGCTCGACACCTCGGTCCACGCGACGTCGAGCGCGTGGATGCGCGCCAGGATCTCACCGATCTCGAACGCGTACGCCGCCGACACCGGCGCTTCGGGCACCTTTTCTCCCTCGACCCAGCGGTGAACGAGCGTGTCGGGGCCGGTCGAGATCGGTTCTGGCATCGGGATGCCGGCGGCGAAGGCCGCCCGCTCGAACCTGAACACGTCCTCGACGCGATAGGTCCAGCGGCGGTCGGCGAGGTTCAGCTCCTTGACCGCGAACGACCCTTGGTCGGTGTCGAGCCGGTACATCCGGTTGGCGAACCCGCCGTGGACGCGGACCATCGGCCTGATCGGCGCGCCGAGATGCGAAAGGTCCACCCACGGATTCTAGGCGCCTCCCTCTCCGGGCTCGACCTGGAGAAGGAGGCCTTCGCAGCGCCGTTCCTATGCCCTGCACCTGACCGACGCCGGTCAGCAGCTGCTGCGGCAGCTGGGCGCCGTCGGCAAAGCGCACGACGACGACCTGGGCGCCGCGCTCACCCCCGAAGAGCGCGTCACCCTGCGGGCGCTGCTCGCGCACGTGGCCCAGCAGCAGAACCTCACCGCCGTGTCCACCCGGGATTCCGGCAACCATCGGACACGTGACGCGGCATCGGCCGTCGGGCCGATGGGTGCCAGGTGCCCGCGCCGTCGCATCGACTGCGCGGGCGGTCTGTGGTGTCGACGCGGCTCGATGGCCCTACCCGGCCGGCCGAGGCGGCTCCCCGGTGCATCCCCTACGCTGCAAAAGATCGGCGGACATCGAAGTCATGGCCATGGGGATCAGCAGACCATAGGGGTGTCGAGTGCCCTTTCCGGTGACCATCGACGGTGGTGACATCGTCCTGCGGGAGCTGTGCGAGCAGGACCTGCCCGCGCTGACGCGGCTCTACACCGATGCCGACCTTACCCAGTTCATGGGATTCGACAAGCTGGCGGCCGACCAGGTGCCCGAGGCGCTCAAGGCGCACCTGGCCGCGGCCCGCCGCACGCCCCGTACCCAGTACACCCTGGCCATCACCGTCGACGGCGCACCCGACCTGGTCGGGGTGGTCCGGCTGCTGGTCGAGGAGTACGGCCGCAACGCGATGCTCGGCGGGCTCATCGTGATCCCCGAATCCCCGGGTGTGGGCCGCGGCGTGACCGCCTCCCGCCTGCTCATGGCGTACGGGTTCGGCCCGCTCGCCCTGCACCGCATCTGGGGTGGCCGGCGCACCGACTACC
Source organism: Catellatospora vulcania (assembly GCF_009720385.1). Taxonomy (GTDB): domain Bacteria; phylum Actinomycetota; class Actinomycetes; order Mycobacteriales; family Micromonosporaceae; genus Catellatospora; species Catellatospora vulcania. The sequence continues at coordinate 133,820 of NZ_ML769301.1, forward strand.
TGCGCATGCACGAGCGGATGACCCGGCTGGGCCTGGTCCAGGAAGGGTTCATGCGGGAGCTGTTCCACACCCACGGCGTCTGGCACGACGTGGTCAGCTACTCCGTCCTGGCCCACGAGTGGAAGCCGGACGGACCAGAGGTGTCCATCATGGAGTCGACCGTCCCGGCGGCCCTGTCGGCCTCCGGCCCCGCCGGGCTCGCGTAGAAGGAGCAAAGGTGACGATCCCGGACCTGCTGGCCCGGCAGGAACGCGAAGGCGACGTGCTCGCCTGGCGACCCGAGCTGTTCCGGCTGGGCGGCGACGGCGACCGGCAGCGGTTCGAGGCGCTGCTAGTCTCGGGGCGGGTGCGCGACGTCTGCGACACCTTCGCCGAGCAGGTGACCGACCTGGTCGCCGCGCTGCACCCGCCGCTGAAAGGTGACCGCGACCAGCTCGCCCGGCTCGCGGCGGAGCACCTGGCCGGCACCGAGCCGTGGCGGGCCGGCGCCTGGGTGTTCTACCCGTGGTCGGGGCGGCTGGTCCATCTGCTGGACCGCGACGACTTCCGGGCGCTGCGCACCGACCGCAACCGGGGCAAGATCAGCCGGGAGCAGCAGCGCAGCCTCGCGGGCCGCCGCATCGGCGTCATCGGGCTGTCGGTCGGCAACAGCGCTGCGCTGACCCTGGCCACCGAGGGGATCGCGACCGCGTTCACCCTGGCGGACTTCGACACCCTGGCCCTGTCCAACCTCAACCGGCTGCGCGCCGGGGTGCACGAGCTCGGCGTCAACAAGACCGTCATCGCGGCCCGGCAGCTGTTCGAACTCGACCCCTACCTCGACGTGGACGTCTATCCCGACGGGCTGCACGACAACAACATCAAGCGGTTCTTCCTCGGCGGCAGTGGCCCGATCGACCTGCTGGTCGAGGAGTGCGACGAGCCGCGCATCAAGCTGGCCGCCCGCGAATGGGCGCGAACCTGCCGCATCCCGGTCCTGATGGACACCAACGACCGGGGCATGCTCGACATCGAACGCTACGACCTGGAGCCCGACCGGCCGCTGCTGCACGGCGTCCTCGGCCCGATCGGGTCGGCGGACCTGGCCGACCTCAGCCGGGCCGAGGTGGTCGACAGCGTGCTCAAGATGATCGGCGAGATCAGCCCCAAGCTGGCCGCGTCGATCCCGCGCATCGGCGTCGAGCTGAGCAGCTGGCCGCAGCTGGCCTCCGGGGTCAGCCTCGGCGGGGCTCTGGTCGCCGACGTCGCCCGCCGGGTGCTGCTGGGCGAGCTGCGCGAGTCGGGCCGCTTCTACGTCGACCTGGATCTGCTGATCCGCGACGGCGCCGGTGCCGACCCGGTGCGGGTCGACGGCCTATGACCGCGCAGCGCCCCACCGACCGGACGGTCAGCTCACCAGGGGTACGTCGATGCTCGTCCGCGGCGATGCCTGCGGTCGCGAACGGTAGGCGAGGCCGCCGGCGGCGAGCCCGCCCAGCAGCGCCGGGCCGTGCAGGTCCGCGATCACCGTCAGGCCCGCACCCACCATCAGGGCCACCAGGCCGTACGTCCAGCGGGGCAACAGGTTGCGCCGGCTGAGGAGCATCCCGGCCAGCGCCGCGGCTGCCACGAAAGTCCACAGGCTGGGCACGGCCGCCGCGGCGACGAGAAGCGCGTACAGGGTGCCGACCGCGGCGGGCAGCGGGTCGCGGCCGTGCCACGCGGCGACCGCGGTGCCGCCGGCCAGGCCGCAGAGCCCGAGCGAGCTGCCTGCGCCGATGGTGTCGAACAGCATGCCGCCGACCTGGCCGAGGGCGACGCCGCCGAGGAAGAACAGCAGCCACCGGCCCGGGCCGACGGCCCGCTCCGCCAGCCACCCGAGCACCAGTAGGAAGCCGAGGTTGCTGACGGTGCCGGGGATCCCGCTGTCCTGCACGAGCGAGGACGTGACCAGCCGCCAGAGCTGGCCGTCGGCGATGAGGGCCGGGTCGCGCCGCAGGCTCGTCAACAGCGCCGGGTAGGCGAACTGCAGCAGGCTCGGCACCGCGGTCAGCAGCAGGACGACGGCGGTGACGCGGGGGAATGGCCGCATGCCGGCATCCTATGGCCGCGGCTGCTCGCGCACGAGGGTGCGCACCGCCGGCCGAGGCGGCGCGACTGGCCGCCGCTGTGGCGGGCGTCGACGGGTTCGAAGGCGCGTGGCCGGACGGAGCCGGGCCACCGGCGGCGGGCTGAACCGCCCGGCCGCTGACGGAAAGGGGACCACGGAGCCGAAATACGGTGCTAGCACCGATTCGGGGCCCGGCAGGCGGACCTAGTGTCGATCACCTGGGCGGAAGAACTCCGCCAGCAGTGCACGGGAGATGCGACATGCGTGGATATACCAGGGCGATGCTGTTGGCGGCGGCCACCGGAGCGACGCTGCTTTCCGTGACCGCTTGCGGCGACGAGGCCCCGGCGCCGAGCGGCGACAAGCCGCCCGCCGCCACCACCGGCGGCGGCGACAGCGGCGCGAAGAAGCCGCCGCTGACCGTGACCTTCGACGTGACCGGGGCGGCGACGCTCAAGGGTGTGGTGGACACGGAGTTCCCGAACCTCGGCGGAGCGACCTTCCCGAAGACCTGCGCGGAGTACGTCAAGGGCAAGGACGACCGCTTCGTGCTTCCGAAGATCTTTCTCGTGAAGCTGGACCAGGGCGTCACACCGACCGTCAACGTGACCCTGACCGGCTACACCGGGCCGGCCACCTACGACGCCGCGGCGATCGAGCGCAAGACGAGCAGCGGCGTCGAGATCAACACACTGCTGGCGGCTCCGGGCGGGGTGTTCCGGCTGAACGGTGCGAGCACCTCCAGCGTCAAGGTCGACACGGCCGGCGGCAGCTGGACCTTCACCGGCCTCGCCGACAGCAAGGGCGGCAAGCTGGCCGGCTCGGTCGTCTGGAAGTGCAACCGCTGAGGGGTCCCTGGCCTGGGCCGGCAGGGCGGGTTGCAGGCCCAGCGGGGTGTGCGGGCGTGCGGCGGCCGCGGGGAGTGCGGGCCGAAGCGGCCGCCGGCCGGCGAGGAACAATGTCGGCCGGCCGGGCGCCGGCGCGCGGGCGCCCGTGCGCCTTGCTCGGCCCGGGCCGGTGATCGATCGACAGGTTTATCACGAACCTGCCTATCGCGAGCGGGCGGCGAGTGGTTGGCTAGGGGGTGAGGCCTCCCGGAGACGCCGTGGACGTCGAGCGGATGTGAGGGACCCACCCGCCGGTTGTGTGCGGCGGCAGTTTCTGGCCGGGTGCTGACGACGTGAGGAGCTGATGTGGGCGAGCGCGTATTGCGGGGCAGCCGTCTGGGGGCGGTCAGCTACGAGGTGGATCGCAATATCGAGCTGGCGCCCCGGCGGGTCAGTACGTTCGCGTGTCCGCACGGGCACACGTTCGACGTGATGTTCGCGCTGGACGTGGAGGTCCCCTGGACCTGGGAGTGCAGGTTCGACGGCAGCGTCGCCCGGCTGCGGGACGGCACCGAGCCGGAGCAGAAGAAGGTCAAGGCGCCGCGTACGCACTGGGACATGCTGCTGGAGCGCCGGACCATCGCCGAACTCGACGAACTCCTCGACGAGCGCCTCGCCGCGGTACGCGCCAAGCGCGGCCGCTGATCGTCGGGCCGGGCCCCGGTGCGCCGCTGAGGCGGGAAGAGCGCGTCCAGCGGTAGACCTCGGGATCATCCATGCCTTGAATCGGCATTTCGCCCCGTTCTGCAGCCCTGTCATCGGGTCGACCCGCCCGGTGACCAGCTTCTTGCGTACCGCTGATACCTAGAACTACTATGCATCACGCTTCTATGTATCGGATGGAAGGGGAGCTGGCCGATGGCCGACGACGGTATCGCTGTCAGCGGGCTGACCAAGCTGTACAAGAACGTGCGCGCGGTCGACGACCTGTCGTTCACCGTGAGCCCGGGCCGGGTCACCGGCTTCCTGGGGCCGAACGGCGCGGGGAAGACGACCACGCTGCGCATGGTGCTGAACCTGGTCCGTCCCACGGCGGGAACCACGACCATCGGCGGACGGCGCTACGCCGACCTCACCGATCCCATCCGCAAGGTCGGCGCGCTCCTGGAGGCGTCGGGCGCGCACCGCGGCCGCACCGGCCGCAACCACCTGCGCGTGCTGTGCGACGCGGCCGGGATCCCCGTCAGCCGGGCCGACGACGTGCTGGCCACGGTGGGGCTGACGCCGGCCGCGGACCGCAAGTTCAAGGGGTACTCGCTGGGCATGCGCCAGCGCCTGGGCATCGCCGCGGCGCTGCTGGGCGACCCCGACGTGCTCATCCTGGACGAGCCCGCCAACGGCCTGGACCCCGAGGGCATCCGGTGGATGCGGGACCTGCTCAAGTCGCTCGCCGATGAGGGCCGTACGGTCCTCGTGTCGAGCCACCTGCTGTCCGAGATGGAGTTGCTGGCCGACGACGTCGTGATCATCGCAGCGGGCAAGCTGGTCCAGCAGGGGACGGTGGCCGAGGTCATCGACTCGGCCGGGGGCGCGCAGATGCTCGTGCGCACGCCCCGTCCGGAGGCGCTCGTCGCCGAGCTGGGCGCCGGGATCACGGCCACGCCCGTCGAGGGCGGAGCGCTGCGGATCGTGGGCGCGGACGGGCCGACGATCGGGGCGGCGGCGCTGCGGGTGGGCGCCGAGATCCATGAGCTGACCGTCGAGCGTCGCGATCTCGAGAACGTGTTCCTCCAGCTGACGGCCGGAAAGGCAGACATCCGATGAGCGCGACCCTGCAGGCGCCCCCGGCCACGACGCGCCCGGTGATCGCCCACGTCGGCATCCCGGGGCTCCGGCTCGTCCGCAGCGAGATCCGGAAGATAACCACCACCAACGCGTGGTGGCTGTTCGGCATCGCGGCGCTGGTCTTCACCGGACTCGCGCTGTTCATCAACATGTCCGAGGCGGCCCAGCACCTCGACCGGGCGAGGGACACCACCGCGGTGTTCCGGCCGGGCCGCGGCCTGGGTGCGGCAGAGATCGCCGCCGCCAGGGCGGAATTCGCGCAGCTGCATGATCTGCATCTGCAGTCGGTCAACGCGGCCGGCAACATCTTCACCAGTGGCCAGTTCTTCGGCCTGCTGCTGGTGATGCTCCTGGGCACGCTGGTCATCACGAACGAATTCCAGTACCAGACGGCCACGGCCACGTTCCTGACCACACCGCAGCGGACCAGGGTGGTGTTCGGCAAGCTTGTCGCCGTACTCGGACTGGGGTTCGTGTTCTGGCTCGTGTCGCGGGCCGTATCGTTCGCGGCCGGGCTGATCTTCTTCGACAACCTCGGCCTGACGAACTCCCTGGGCGAGTGGCCAGTCCAGCGGGCGATCATCTTCAACCTCGTCGCATACCTGCTGTGGGCGCTGCTCGGCTTCGGGCTCGGCACGCTGATGAACAGCCAGATCGGCGCCGTCGTCACCTCGATGATCATCTACCTCGGCGGGTTCGTGGGCGGGATCGGCGTGTTCAACCTCATCCGGAACTTCCTGATCCACGGCGACTGGGTGCTGACGTCCGCCGTCGTCATGCCGTCCATCGCGTCGCAGGTCATGGTCTCGCCCGAGAAGATGTACCCGCAGGCCGCCCCGTGGTGGGTCGGCGTGCTGGTGCTGACCGGCTGGTCGCTCGTCGCCGGCGCCATCGGCATCGTCATCAACCGCCGCCGCGACATCGCGTGACATCGGGCCCGTCGGCGGCGAGGTCGCTCAGCCGCCGGCGTGCCTTGTCCGCGTCCGGGAGACCCAGTTCCTCCAGGATCGCCAGCGCGGTCCGCCATGCCGCCACGGCCTCACCCGGTGATCCGGCGGCATGGTGGCAGTCGCCGGCGTGCAGGAGCACGTCGGCGGCGCCGGGGCGGTCCCCGATCTCCTCGAACAGCCGGTACGCGTCGGCCAGACTCGCCGAAGCCCGGGTGTGCTCGCCCAGCCGCAGTTGGATGACGCCCAGGCTGTCGAGGGCGGCCGCCTCACCCCGACGGTCGCCGAGCTGCCGCAGCAGCGCCAGGGCCTGCTGCCCGTAGCGGACACCCTGCTCCAACCGTCCCATGTCGGCGAGCTGGACACAGATCATGTTCAGCGCGTTGGCCAGGCCGGTCTGGTGGCCGGCGCGCTCGTAGTATGCCGCGCCGCGCTCGGCGTGCTCCATCGCCTGCTCGGGGTGGCCGCTCTGCTCGTCGACCTGAGCCAGGTCCAGTTCCAGATGGCCGAGCACACCGAGTTCGCCGAGCTCGGTGAACAGCTCGACCGCGCGGTACAGGGCCACCCTTGCGGCGTCGCCGTGCCCGAGCCAGGTCAGCGCCCGCCCGTACCCGCGCTGGCTGTGCGCGAGCCCGACCGGGTCGCCCGACCGCCGCGCCGCGCGCAGCGACTTGTCCTGCACGTCGGCCCAGTCCTGCCAGCGCCCGGTACGGTCCTGGTAGGTGGTCAGCGCCCAGCCCAGCTGCCACAGGTGCGGGTCGTCGGCGACGTCGACCATCGCCAGCAGCACCGGATACTCGACGTCGAACCAGGCCAGCGCCTCCCGGTGCCCGGACAGCGGTTCCCCGGCCGTGCCGGCGGTGAGCTTGATCGGGTCCCGGCGGGGCGCGAGCAGCAGCGCGGCGTTCGCCGCGGTGTGCAGGTAGTGGCCGGACAGTCGACTGGCCGCCGCGGCGCACCCGCCGTCGCCGTCCTCGGCCCGGACCAGTTCGTGCGCGTACTCCCGCAGCAGGTCGTGGAGCCGGAACCGGCCGGGCGCCGGCTCCTCCAGCAGGTGCGCGCCGGCCAGGTCACGCAGCTGCCGGCGGGCCGACGCCTGGGGTGCCGCGGCGAGCGCCGCCGCGGCGGCGACGGAGATCTCCGGACCGGGGTGCAGTGCCAGCCGCCGGAACATCCGGGCGCTGTCCGGGCCGAGGTCGCGGTAGGAGTGTGCGAACACCGAGCGGACGTCGGCGGCCGGGTCACCGACCTCCAGCGCGGACAGGGCGCCCTGCGCCCCGTGCAGTTCGGCGGCCAGCGCGGCCAGCGCGAACCCGGGGTGCGCCGCGGCGCGGGCGGCGACGACGGCGAGCGCGAGCGGCAGCCGACCGCAACGTTCGACGATCTCCGCCGCCGCGTGTTCCGCAGCGGTCACCCGGTCTGCGCCCAGCCGGGCCGTCAGGAACGAGCGGGCCTCGGCGGCGTCGAACACCGCGAGGTCGAGCGGGTGCGCGCCTTCGGTCGCGACCAGCCCGGTGAGCCGGTCGCGGCTGGTCACCAGCACGGTGCAGCCCGGCGCGCCGGGCAGGACGGGCCGCACCTGTTCGGCGTCGCGGGCGTTGTCGAGCACGATGAGCATCCGCCGGCCGGCCAGCAGGCTGCGATACCGGGCGACCTGGGCGTGCGGGGTCGCCGGCAGCTGCCCACCGGGCTGCAGCGCCTCCAGGAAGAGCCGCACCACCTCCCCGGCAGTCGCGGCGGGCCGGCCGGGATCGAAGCCGCGCAGGTCGACGTAGAGCTGCCCGTCGGGAAACGACGACTGCACGGCGTGGGCCCAGTGCACGGCCAGCGTCGACTTGCCGACGCCCGCCATGCCCGAGACCGCGCAGATCAGCGGCGTGGCGCCGGTCCAGCCGGCGAGCAGCCGGTCCAGCGCGGCGAGGTCGGCGGCGCGGCCGGTGAACCCGTGCCGTGCCGGTGGCAGCTGCCGCGGGACCTGCGGTCGCGGCGCGGCGGTTTCGCTCAGCACGGTGCGGTACACCCGCTCCAGCTCGGGTGTCGGATCGACGCCGAGCTCGTCGCGCAGCCTGCGCCGCAGCGTGTGGAACGCGGCCAGCGCGGCGGCGCGCCGGCCGGTGCCGGCCAGCGCCGTGATCAGGCGGCGCCAGACGGCTTCGTCGAACGGGTCGGCCCCGGCGAGCGGGTGCAGGGCCGCCAGCGCGTCGTCGTGCGGTGCGCCGGCGTCGACGTACTCGATGACGCAGGTGCGCCGGTCGCGTGCGAGCGCGATGAGCGCCGGATGGCTGTGCAGCGCGGGCAGGTCGGCCAGGGGCTCGCCGCGCCACATCGCGACGGCCGCCCGGTAGTGAGCCAGCGCGCCTTCCGGCCGGCCGTCGGCGGCCAGCTCGCGTGCGCGGCTCAGCGCCCGGCGGAAGTCCAGCAGGTCGAGCTGGTCGGCGGTCGCGTCCAGCCGGTATCCGCCGGCGGCCGCGACGATCCGGGCCGAGGACGGCCGCAGCCGGGCCCGCAGCCGGGACACGTGCGTCGCCAGCAGCTGGGCCCCGTTGGGGGTGCCCCACAGCAGCTCGACGAGCTCATCGGCGGGGACCGGCAGGTTGGGTGACAGCGCGAGCAGGCCCAGCAGCTCGCGCCGCTTGGGTGAGCCCAGGTCGACCGCGGACGGCCGGTTCGTGATCAGCAGCGGTCCCAGGACGTGTATCCGGAGGCCGGTGACGTCGGCGCCGTCGCGGGCCAGCCCGAGCAGGGTGGCCGTCTGCGCCGCGGTCAGGTCCAGCGCCGCGGCCAGCCTGCGCAGCGTGTCCGGCCGGGGACGGTGCACCCGGCCCTGTTCGAGATCACGCAGCCCGGCCAGGCCCGTGCCGGCGAGTGCGGCCAGTTCCGACTGGCTGAGCCCGGCACTGCGGCGGCGCTCGCGGATGTACCGGCCCACCGGGGACGGCCCGTCCTGCACTCGTCCTCCCCGTCATGCCCGTACCGAACCCGTACCGGCCGGCCCGCACCGGCCGTCCCATTAGGGCGATGTGCCATCGGCCGTCCGTCGGCAGCGTGCCGACTATATGACAGCGCCGCCGAGCAGTCTTTCGTGATCACCCCGTGCGGGGCAAGAAAGGATTCCACATGAGACTGAGCACATGGCGGCGGTGGCGCCTGCCCGGTGCCGGCCTGGCGGCCGCCGCCGTACTGGCGCTGACCGTCGGATTCGGCGGGCAACGGCAGGTGCAGTACGACGCCCAGCCCGAGTCGATCGCGCACAGCAAGGAGATGTACATCTTCGGCAACGTCGACAGCATGGTCGCGACCTCGCACCTGGTCGTGTACGGCACCGTCAGCGCGGTCGGGGAGGGCCGGTTCACCGGCGCCGACGAGGACGGCACGACGACCAGCCAGATCCGCCTGCGCAGCGTGACGATCGACGTCCAGGACGTGCTGCACAACCCGAAGCTCGCGCTCGTGCCGCCGAGCATCGTGCTGGAGGAGGAGGGCTGGGACTCGCAGGGCCGCGGGTACATCGTCAACGGCGTCGCGTGGAGCCAGGTCGGCGACGCCGGGTACTTCTTCCTGCGCCGCGCCGTCGGCAACCCCAACGCGTACGAGCTGACCAGCTCCGACGGCCGCGTGCTCAGCAGGAACGGGGCGCTGCAGCCGAGCAACACCGACCGCGACCTCGCCGGGCAGATCACCGCGATCCAGCCCGACATGTTCGGGGTCAAGGTCTACAACGCCAGCCAGGCCTACGCCGCCGGCACGCTCGGCGCGGCCGGCGCCATCGGCGACCAGCCCGAATCCGTGGAAGGACCAGGCGAATGAGACGAACCGCCATTGCCGTCGCGGCCGCGATCCTGCTGGTCGCCGTCGCGGCGAGCCCGGCCTCGGCCGGGCACGGCAACAAGGCCAACGCCGGGCCGCCGGACAACGCCCAGCAGGACGTCCAGTCCAACTCGCTGACCACGGGGGGCAAGGCGGCCGTCGCGCAGGGCCGGGCGCAGCTGGACCGGACGGACATCACCACCAGCGTCGGCGGTTCCGACATCCACGTCTACGACGCGTCCTACACCTCGTCCTGGTACGGCCAGACCTCCTGCACCGACCGCAACTGGCTGAACGGCAAGTGCGACCACCTGGACGTCAAGTTCAACACCAGGACGATGGGCAGCAAGTCCACCGGATACTGGCAGAGCCTGGGCTGTCACGAGCTCGGGCACACGGGCGGGCTCGGACACCGGTCGCACAGCTCCGACAGCAACGACAACTCGTGCATGCGCGAGGAGATCTGGCCGAAGTACTTCGACACCCACGACATCGATGCCGTCAACCAGTACGTCTAGGCGTCTGCTCGTGGGCGCGACGGCGGCGGTGCTCGCCGCGGTCGGGGGCTGGCTGCTGTGGCCGGAGGACCTGCCGACGCAGTGGCCGGACAAGGCGAGCTTCTGCGCCAACGCGAGCGCGTTCGAGGTGACGCGGCAGGACCAGATCAGCGGCGAGCAGCGCCTCGCCGCCGCGCGGGCCATGGAGAAGGCCTCGCCGCAGGCGCTGCGTGACGAGATGCACGTGCTCGTCGACGATCTGGTCCCCGAGTCCGAGCCGCACTCGCACGTCTCGGCCGAGGAGTTCCAGGAGATCACCGTCAAGGTGGGCGAGTTCGTCGAACGCGCCTGCGGGGTCAACCTCCCCAGTATCCGCACCTAGCGGGAACGGGCGGCCCGGAACTGCCGGGCCGCCCGTTCCCGACGGGGCCGATCGGGGCAGGATGGAGCCGTTCCCGGCATCCGGCACGAGAAGGCGAGGCACCTCCGATGAGCGACTGGAACACCAAGGTGATCGAGGAATTCCGCGCGAACGAGGGCCGGGTCGGTGGGCATTTCGCCGGGGCTCCCCTGGTGCTGGTGCACAGCCGGGGCCGCAGGAGCGGACGCGAGCTCGTCAACCCGATGATGTACCTGGCGAACGAGACCGATGACGGCGTCATCTATGTGTTCGCGTCCAAGGCCGGCGCACCGGACAACCCCGACTGGTACTACAACCTCACCTCAGCCGGCCACGGCGCCGTCGAGCGCGGCGTGGAGACCTACCCGGTCCGCGTCCGGGAGCTGACCGGCGACGAGCGCGACCGGCGCTATGCCGAGCAGGCAAGCCGGTATCCGGGCTTCGCGGAGTACGCGGCGAAGACGGCGGGCATCCGGACCATCCCGGTCCTGGAGCTGACCCGGGTCTCGGCCGGGTGAGCCGGCCGGCCCCGAGGTCGATGACGCGCCTCGGGGCCGGCTTCACGCGGATCAGCCGGGGTCAGCCACCGTGTTCGTGCGGTGCGCCGACCGTGTAGAGCAGGGTGGCCAGCGAGAAGAGCGCCACGATGATACGGATTCGCATGCCTGCCCCTAGCTTCCTTCGGTCATCGGTGCGCCGATCGTGTAGAGCAGCAGGGCCAGCGACGCCAGTGTGAGCATCGCGTAGACGGCCCGGTGCCGGATGATGGCCACGGTCATGTTTCACCTCCTTCGCCGAGCTGGGGTTCCGGATCGGGTTGGTCGCGGCGGCGGCGCATCGCGAGCGCCGTCAGCGCGACGGTTCCGGTGCCGATGAGCACGTCGCCGGCGCTGACGACCTTGTTCAGCGGTGCGACCGGGATGGTGTCGCCGAGGAACGCGAGCCGGGTCGCCTCGTCGGCGGGTTCGTTCTTGGGCGTGGTGAGGTCCGATCGCAGGCCGACCGCTGCGGCCGCGGTCGGCTCGTACGGCATGCGCGCGTTGAGGGCGATGGTCAGTCCGTTGGCGAGCGCACCCACCGTGATGGCGACGCCGGCGATACGGATCGCGAGCGGCCAGGTGGGCAGGTTCACGGCCAACCACCCCAGGACCAGGCCGAAGACCACGACGAGCACGGCGGGATGGCGCAGGGGAGTCACGTGATACTGCGCCGCCTGGACGAGCGCCGCCAGCCACAGCAGCCACAGCGCCGACAGCCGGAGGTTCCGCAGGCCGGCGAGGCGACCCCCGCAGAGGTAGCCGACGATCACTCCCACCGCCGGCGGCGCGATGAGCAGGATCAGACTGTTGATCGACATTGCGCCACCGTGCGGGCCTCGGCGGCCGCGAGTCCGGCCATGCGTGCCTCCTCTCGTCGGGTGCGTTCCAGTAAACCCGACCGTCGGTTGTGGATCATTGAGTCCCGACGGGCTCCGGAGACCGCGGTCGTCGGCGCTGGTGCTCCGGCTGCGCATTCACGGTGTACCGGAGTGCGCCGGACACGTGCTCGGATCGCCCGCAGCTGCTGGATCGCCGCCGGCGGGATGCGGCCCCAGCGGCCGAGGGCCGTCACGGGCCCACGGCCGGCCGGCGACGGATCGGCTCGCTGCCGAGCGACGTCCGGCGGTTGCCGGCTCACTCCGGTGGGCCGGTTCAGACGGGCCCAGACCCGGCATTCGATGGCGAGATTAAGAAAATTGAGGTTTGGACTTTGACTTCTTGAAAAACTCAAGGTACAAATTAATGGCAAGCGTTTCACCCGGAGCAGGGAGCTGATGGTGGACTGGCAGGAGCTGACAGACCTCACGCGCGGGCAGCCGTTCGTGGTCGAGCGGGTGCGCCTCGTCGACAGCGGGGTCGCCATCGAGGGCCAGTTCGAGCCGCCGCAACTGGCCCGGCTCAGCGTCGAGGACCAGGTCTTCGTCGCCGCGTTCATGCGCTCGCACGGCTCCATCAAGGAGATGGAGCGGATCTTCGGGGTGAGTTACCCGACGATCAAGTCCCGGCTGAACCGGATCGCCGAGCAGCTCGACTTCGTCGACGCCGACCCGGCACCCCCCAGCGCCGATGTCCTTGAGCGCCTGCGGCGTGGGGAGATCGGCGTCGAGGAGGCGCTGGCGGAGCTGGAGCGGTCCCGGTGATCCCGCAGTTGGTGACGATCGGCTGGCGCCGCGGCGGCGGCGGCCGCTGGCGGCGGATGCATGTCCCGGTCCTGCCGGTGCTGGTGGTGCTGTCGCCGCTGCTGCTGCCGGCGGTGCTGGGTGGGCTGATCGCGTGCCTCGTGTTCGACGTGAGCCCGGCGGGGGCGCTGCGCGGTGCGGGGCGGCTGGTGTGGGCGCTGCCCGGCACCCGATTCGAGATCGAGCAGGGCGACATGGGCGTGCTGGTGAACGTCAGATGAGTCAGATGGAGGAGCAATGATGAACGAGCAGCGACGACAGGTTCTGCAGATGCTTTCCGAAGGAAAGATCACCGCAGAGGAGGCCGAGCGGCTGATCGACGCCCTCGACCGAGACCGATCCCCGTCTCCGCCGGCAGGCGGGTCCACGACGAAAACCCGGCCCAAGTACCTGCGCGTGGTGGTGATCTCGGACGAGGGCGCCGGCGGCGACGGGGCAGCCGGGGTCTCCGGCGGCGACGGGTCGGCCCGCATCAACATCCGGGTCCCGCTGCAGCTGCTGCGAGCAGGGGTGAAGCTGGCAAGCCTCGTCCCGCCGCAGGCGCTCACGCGGGCCAACGCGGAGCTGCGCCGTTCGGGGGTGGACATCGACCTGACCCAGCTCAAACCGCAGCAGCTCGAAGAGCTGATCGAGCACCTCGACGAGCTCACCGTCGACATCGACTCGGCCGACGCCAAGGTGCAGGTCTTCTGCGAATAGCGCCACGGCAGCCGCACATTCCCGATCGGACCGCGTGCCGGATGCCTCGGCGCGAGCGCGCTGCGCCGACTTCCCCGACACCGACCTGACCGACGCCGTCACGGCCACGTCCGAACAGCGCCACCTCCTGCAAGACAGGCCTGGTCCACCCCGGCTTCAGCGTGTCCGGACCGCACGACGTGCGGTTCGATGACACAGCGCTCGCCGACGTCGCGTCCCGCCAGACCGACCTGAGGCGCACCTCTTTCGCGCGCTGCACCCCTCTGCCGGCGCGGACTCAACCCAGTGACCTGCGTGGCGCGATCCTGTGCGCCTGCACCTCGGCGTCGGCTGGAGCAAGAAGCACCACCACGCCCGCGCAGCGTGAACTTCCGCCGGCGCCCGCATGGACAAGCCGACCCACGCCTTCCTCGAAGGCTTCGGGTTCGTACCACGACGTGATCGTCGAAAAGGAGAAACCACCCCCATGGAGACCCCACCCCCTGCCGTCCACGTCAGTGGACTGCGCAAGTCCTACGGAAAGCTCGAAGTCCTCAAAGGCGTGGACTTCACCGTCGCCGCCGGCAGCATCTTCGCGCTGCTCGGCTCCAACGGCGCCGGCAAGACCACCGTCGTACGCATCCTGTCCACGCTGCTCAAACCAGACGCCGGCACGGCCCGTGTCGCCGGGTTCGACGTGGTGGCCGAGCCCGAGCGGGTCCGCGAATCGATCAGCCTGACCGGCCAGTTCGCCGCGGTCGACCAGATCCTCACCGGCCGGGAGAACCTCGTCATGGTCGCCAGACTGCGCCGGGTGGACAACCCCGGCCAGGTCGCCGACGACCTGCTGACACGGTTCGGCCTCGCCGACGCGGCAGGCCGCAGGGTTTCGGCCTACTCCGGCGGCATGCGCCGCCGCCTCGACATCGCCATGAGCCTCATCGGCGACCCGGAGGTCATCTTCCTCGACGAGCCGACCACCGGACTCGACCCGGAAGGTCGCATCGAGGTGTGGAAGGAGATCCAGGGCCTGGCCGACAGCGGCACCACGGTGCTGCTGACCACCCAGTACCTGGAGGAGGCGGAGAAGCTGGCCGACCGGATCGCGATCCTGCACCAGGGCACGATCATCGTCTCCGGCACCCTGGCGGAACTGCGCACGCTGCTGCCCGCCGCGAAGGCCGAACTCGTGGAACGCCAGCCCACCCTCGAAGAAGTCTTCCTGGCCGTCGTCGGAAACAAGGAGCAGTCGTGAGCGCGCACGTCTTCAGCAACACCGGGGTCATGCTCGGGCGTTCCATCCGGCACGTCACCCGCAGCATGGACACCATCATCACCGTCACGATCATGCCGATCGCGTTCATGCTGCTGTTCCGCTACGTGTTCGGCGGCGCGATTCAAGCCGGCACCGGTGACTACACCAACTATCTGATGCCTGGGATCCTGCTCATAGCGATCGCCAGCGGCATCTCCTACACCGGCTTCCGGCTGTTCAACGACATGCAGAGCGGCATCTTCGAACGGTTCCACTCCATGCCGATCGCACGGTCCGCGGTGCTGTGGGGCCACGTGCTCACCTCGGTGGTGTCCAACGCCATCTCCGTGGTCGTCATCATCGCCGTCGGGCTGCTCATGGGTTTCCGGACCTCGGCCGGGGTGCTGGACTGGCTTGCCGTCGCCGCGATCCTGACCCTGTTCACGCTGTCGCTGACGTGGGTCGCGATGATCGCCGGTCTGGCGGCGTCGTCGACAGACGGGGCCACCGCGTTCTCGTACCCGCTGATCTTCCTGCCCTTCATCAGCTCGGCGTTCGTGCCGACCGCCACGATGCCGGGGCCGGTGCGGGCCTTCGCCGAGAACCAGCCGGTCACCTCGATCGTCGACGCGCTCCGGGCGTTGTTCGACCAGCAGCCGGTCGGCAACGACATCTGGGTCGCGCTCGGCTGGTGCGCAGGCATCCTCGTCGTCGCGTACGCGTTCGCGATGCGGGTCTACCGCCGCAAGGTCGCCTGACCGCGCCGCCCGTCACGGGCGGTGCCTTCATCCACTATAGAGGACGTGAATCCTCTATAGTGGATGTATGGTTGATGGCGACGGCGTGCTGTCCGGAGGGTTGTCGGTGGCGGCGCTGGGTTCGAGGCTACGCGCCCTGCGCAGCGCCCGCGGCCTTGCGCTGGAGCGGCTGGCGGAGCTGAGCGGGGTCAGCCGGAGCATGGTGTCGGATGTGGAGCGGGGTGCCAAGACGCCGACCGTGCTGGTGCTCGACCGGCTGGCGACGGCGCTGGGCACGTCGATAGCGCGATTGCTGGACGAGCCCGACCGTGACGCCGTGACGGTGCTGCGCCAGGCGCGACAACGCGTCGTCCGCGACCCGGCAGGGTGGGAACGCCGAATCCTGTCTCCCGTGCTGCCGGGCGTGGAGTTCGAATTCATGCGAACGACCCTGGGACCCGGTGTCGATGCCGGCGAGTTCTCGCCGCACCGGCCGGGCTCGCGCGAGTACGTGGCCGTCGAGTCCGGTCGGCTGAGGCTGACCGTCGACGGCGAAGCGCACCTGCTGGACGCGGGCGACTCGGCATACTTCCCGGGCGACTGCCGGCACGGCTTCGCCAACGACACCGCCCAGGACTGCGTGTACTACCTGGCCATGGAACTCGGCACAGCGGCGGCGGGGCCGTCCCATGGATGAGCTGCTGCGGGCCGGGCGCGCGGCCGCGGAACTGGCGGCCGGCCACCTGGCAGGCGGCCGGGAGCGTGCGGTGTGGCAGCCGGTGCCGGAACAGGATCGCGACTGGCTGACCGGCCAGCAGCTGCCCGCGACGGGCCGTCCGCTCGACGAGCTGGTCGACGACGTGCGCACGCGGGTGCTGCCGTACCCGATGGGCAACGGCCATCCCCGCTTCTTCGGCTGGGTCAACTCCCCGCCGTCACCGGCCGGGGTGCTGGTCGCGCCGCTGGCAGCGGCCATGAATCCGAGCTGTGCCGGTGGCGAGCACGCCGGCGTGCTGCTGGAACATGCCGTCGTGCGCTGGCTGGCCGAACTGACCGGCTTCCCGCACGGCCCCGGAGCCGGGCTGCTCACCAGCGGTGCGTCCATGGCCACCGTCATCAGCCTGGCCGCGGCACGCCAGCACGCGGGCCGTCGGGACGGCTGGGACGTCCGCGAGGACGGGCTGTCGGGCCGCCCGCCGATGGTGATGTATGTGTCCGAAGAGGGGCACAGCTGCCTGCGCAAGGCCGCCGAGCTACTCGGCCTCGGCGCGCGCCGGCTGCGTACCGTTCCGGTCGACGGCCGGTTCCGGATGGACGTCGGCGCGCTGCGCGCCATGCTCGCGCGCGACGTCGAGGCCGGACTGCGCCCGTTCTGCGTGGCGGCGAGCGCGGGCACGGTCAGCACCGGCGCCGTCGACCCGCTCGACGAGATCGCCGACGTCGCCGCCGAGCACGGCCTGTGGTTCCACGTCGACGGCGCATACGGGGCGCTCGGCATCCTCGCCGACGGCGCCGCGACCGCCTACTCGGGCATGTCACGGGCGGATTCGCTGGCCCTGGACCCGCACAAGTGGCTCGGCGTGCCGGTCGACTGCGGCTGTGTCCTGCTGCGCGACCCGGCCACCGCACGTGACGCGTTCAGCCTCGTCCCGGCATACCTGCGCGACGACAGTGCCGCGGGCTTCGGCTGGTTCTCCGAGTACGGGCCCGAGCAGACCCGCCCGTTTCGGGCGTTGCGGGTCTGGGCGACGATGTCGCACCTGGGCCGGGACGGGATCGCCGGGCTCGTCGACCACACCGTGCGGCTGGCCCGCACGCTGGCCGAGATGGTCGAGGCAGCGGACGACTTCGAACTGCTCGCCCCGGTGACCACGTCGATCGTCGCGTTCAGGTGCCGGACGGGCGGCGGCGAAAGCCGGCTCGATGAGCTCAACCGCGCGATCCCGGCTGCCGTCCAGCATCGCGGGCGCGCATTCGTGACCGGTACGCGCCTGGCCGGCATGGAGGTGCTGCGGGCCTGTCTGCTGAACCCGGCGACCACTGCCGAGGACCTGTCCGTGCTGCTGGACG
Source organism: Catellatospora vulcania (assembly GCF_009720385.1). Classification (GTDB taxonomy): domain Bacteria; phylum Actinomycetota; class Actinomycetes; order Mycobacteriales; family Micromonosporaceae; genus Catellatospora; species Catellatospora vulcania. The sequence continues at coordinate 151,190 of NZ_ML769301.1, forward strand.
AAATTCGCGTCGTGGCCGCGGAGATGGTCCGATGAGCGCCGGCCACCTGGGGTCGGCGGGCATCGCCGGCTGGTACAAAGGTGCGGTGAAGATCCGGTATGGACGTCGGGCTGCGAAGTGGTGAATCTGCCGTCTGGTGATGTGGCGCGTACCGGGGTGTGCCGAGGCCGCGGCGTGGTGGATCAGCCGCGGGTGCGTCGGCGGTTGACCACGCCGGGCACCGGGCCGGCGTTGCCGACAGTGGCCGATGGTGTGGCTTACCTGGGTGACGCCGACGGTCACGTGTGCGCGATCGACATCGTCACCGGCGGCCTGCTCTGGCAGAGCCGGCACGAGCTGCGTCACGGGGACGGCTCGGCGGCCCGGTCCTCGGTGGCCGCGCTGCCTGCGGTGTCTGCGGATCTGGTGCTGGCCGAAGCGGGTGAACAGGTCTTCGCACATGATCGCCGCACGGGACAGGTGCGGTGGTCGATACCGGAGATCAGCAGCCATCACGCGACCATCGTCGGCGGTGCGGTGGTCGTGCTGCACGACCTGGCGGCGGTTGCGGCCTACGAGCTGTCCACCGGCGCCAAGCGGTGGAGCAGCCTGGAGGCGGTCGGCGGTGTCGACAGCCACTACGGGTTCGGTCTGCTGGCCGCGTTTGCGGCGGTGGCCGACGGCCGGCTGTTTCTGACCGAGGGATTCGAGGGCAACCACACCCACGGCGGGCTGCACGCCTTCGATGTGGACAGCGGCGCGCTGCTGTGGGGCTTCCACGAGACCTTCGTCGGATGCGAGCACCCCGGCTGCGAAGGCGATCAGCTGGATGTCGCGCCCTACCATCCGGTGTACGCCCGCGGTCTGGTCTGGGTGGTTCGCGACCGGTGGTGCGACGGCGACGGGACGGCGGCCCTGACGCTTGTCGGCTTCGATCCGCAAACCGGCGATGAGCAGGTCACGCTGGAAGAGCCCGCGGAAATGGGGCTCGGCGGCTGCTTCGGCGCGGCCCCCGTGTTCGGGACGGAATCGATCTACTGTACGAGTGGCGATGCGGTACACGCCTTCGAACCCGGCTCCGGGCGACTGCGGTGGAGCCGCCGGTTCCCCGCGCCGGTGGTCGCCACGCCACTGCTGGCCGGCCAGACCCTCCACCTCGCCACCGAAGGCGGACAGGTACATGCCGTCGACGCCGCCACCGGCGAACCCCGATGGGACCTGGCACTGGACGAGCCCACCAGTTGGCTCCCCACGGTGCTGGGCGAGTACGACGAGGTGCCCTCGCCTCTCTCCCTCACCGACGGCGTGCTGTACGCGGTGACCGATGAAGCCGTCCTGGCCTTGGGCTGAGGCGGCCGGCCGGCAGACGCTGCGGCCCCGGTCGTATCAGGCGGGGTGGGCGGAGATCTCTTTGACCAGGAACCGGCAGCCGTCAGCGCCGACCGGAACGTCGCGTGCGTAGGCGAGCAGGAACGTGCTGAGTCCGTCGTGCTGGCGGCGGTAGCGGGCTTCGTGGTACCGGTTCGGGCCGGTGGGGAGGTAGCGCTCCAGCACGGCGACGTCCTGCTGCCGGCACTGCCTGACGATGATCTGCGGAGACTCCTTCACAGGTCGGCACGGTAGTGAGCACCGGTCGTCGGCGCCATCGAATAAGAGTCCGCAAATAAGAGTCCGCAAAGTGGGCACCGGAACCGCCGCCCACTGAGGCTTTCGCCTCATGTGGCGACTCACGGCCGTAACTACGTTGCAAAGAACTCGCTCTTTTCGCAGATCGTAGGAGGGTCGCGCATGACAGGGAACTGGATCAGACGACGGGCGAGGGTGGTCTCGGTCGGCGCCGGTTGTGCGAGCATGGTGCTGGCCGCGGTCGTCGTCGCGCTGACACCGTCAGCGGGCGCCGCCGCCGAGCTGGTGGTGCAGGCCGAGGCGTACTCGGCCCAGCTCGGTGGCGTCGTCGAGCCGACCGTCGACACCGGCGGCGGCTCCGACGTCGGCTACCTGTCCCGGGGGGACTGGCTGCGCTACGACGGTGTGGACCTGGGCGCCTCGGGCACGATGGCCGTGTCCGTGCGGGTGGCCTCCGCCGTCGGCGGCGCGGGGACCGTTCAGCTGCGTACGGGGTCGGTGACCGGGCCCGTCCTGGCGCAGTTCGCCATCACGGCGACGGGCGGCTGGCAGGCGTGGGTCACGCAGACGGTGAATGTCACCAGCCACCCGGCCGGGGTCCAGTCGGTGTACGCGGTCATGGCCAACACCGGCAGCGGCGCGGACTTCGTCAACCTCAACTGGCTGTCGTTCAACTCCGGCGGCCCGGCGACCGGCTGGGTCAACGTCGACCCGGTGAAGTGGAACGCGCAGCTGGCCGCTTTCCGGGCGATGACGATGGCGCCGGCCCCGGCCAATGCCGTACGGGTGCCGGAGTTCAACGCGACGTGCACCTACAGCCACTCCTTCAAGGACGACCCCATCGTGTTCCCCGGGCTGCCGGGCGCCTCCCACATGCACAGCTTTTTCGGCAACCGCAGCACGAACGCGAACTCCACCCTGGACAGCCTGCGCGCCAACACCGCCACGACGTGCACGCCGGCCCCCGCGGACCTCTCGGCGTACTGGGTGCCGACCCTGTACGACCGCGGCGCCGTGGTGGAGCCTAAGGGGGTCGTGGTGTATTACGGCTCGCGGCTGGCCGACCCGAGCCAGACGGTGCCGTTCCCGCTGGGCTTCGAGATGATCGCGGGCAGTGCGGGCCGCCAGGTGCCCACTCCCGCCGGCTCGGTGAACCAGTTCTACTGCGTGGGCGGGACCACCGGCGGTGAGATCGGCCGCAGCGCCGACGGCAACTGGCCGATCTGCTCCCCGGGCGGGACGCTGATGTTCCAGCTCGTCTTCCCGGACTGCTGGGACGGCGTGCACCTGGACAGCCCCGACCACAAGTCGCACGTGGCGTACACCCCGAACGGAACGTGCCCGAGCGCGTTCCCGGTGGCGATCCCGTCGGTCTCGTTCGTCATCGCGTACCCCGCCGTCGGTAGCACGCAAGGGTTCACGCTGGCCTCGGGGATGGCGTCGTCGATGCACGGGGACTTCGTCAACGTCTGGGACAACGACGCGCAGGGGCACCGGGTGAAGAACTGCATCGTCCAGTCGGCCAAGTGCAACAGCGCCGGACAGTTCTGAGCCGGTGACCGGGGCGGGTGTCCTGCGGGACGCCCGCCCTCGGCAGTGGCGCGGCCCGCGTCAGCTGACCGTGATCATGTTGATGTCGGGGGCCGAGCCGGTGTCGTTGAAGAACCTGATCCAGCAGGCGCCCTTCGGCAGCCACAGGCGCACCGACACCCGCACCGGGATCAGCCAGCTCTGGGCGCCGGCGAGCGCCAGTTCGCGGGCGGGGCCGCCGTCCACGGCGAGTTTGAGGGTACGCGGCTGCTCGGTCTCGTAGACGACGGTCAGCGTTCGCTCGCCAGCCTGCGGCACCCCCTTGATCTGCACGGCGAGGGTGTTCGGGCCGCCGATGTAGCCGACCCGGCTGCCGTTCACACAGGTCGGACACTCGATCACGCGGGCGCCCACGCGGAGGTTGGCCGGGTCGGCGGCGTGCACGGTGATCGGCTGGAAGCGGGCTGCCGCGGACGTGGTCGCCTTCGGCGGTGCGGACGCGGCAGGTCGCCCCGGCACCGTCGGCGACGGCGGTCGCGACGGGGCGGCCGGCGACGGCGGCCGGGCCGTCGGCGCGGCTGACGGCTGCGGCGTCGGCGAACCGTGGGGCTGTTCGGCCAGGGACGGAGGGTTCTGCCCTGGGCCGGGCATGACCAGGGGCGGTACGACGGCGATCGTCGCGCCGACGGCCAGGATGAGGGCCGACCAGCCCAGCACGCGCGCGGATACGACGGGCACGCCGCTACCTCCGCCCGGTCCACACGACGACCGCCTCGGTGCGGCTGGCCACGCCCAGCTTGGCGAAGATGTGCTGCAGGTGGTTCTTGACGGTCTTCTCGGTAAGCACCAGCCGGTGGGCGATGGCGGCATTCGACAACCCCAGGGCGAGTTGCGCCAGCACCTCCTGTTCCCGCCGGGTCAGCCCGAACCGGGACCTCGCGAGCCGCCGCCGCTCGGCGAGGTCGCGGCGGGCGCGTTCGTTTTCGGCGTGTTCACGGACAGCCGCTGCGGCGACCGCGGCCGCCACGGGGGAGAGCCAGCCCTGCCCGGCTACCACGGCCAGCACCGCGCGGTGCAGCTCCGCCGGATCGAACGCGCCGTGGACCAGGTAGCCGCGCGCGCCGCCGCGCAGCATCCCGGCGATGAGCTGCGGGCTCGCGTCGCTCGTGAGCACCAGCACGCGCGTGTGGGCGACCAGCTCGCCGAGCACGGAGAGGCCGTCCGCCACCGGCATGCGATGGTCGAGCAGGGTCACCATCGGCCGGTCCCGGCGGGCCAGCGCGACGGCCTCCCGCCCGTCGACGGCCTCGGCCGACACCCGAAACTCCGGGCACAGCCGCAGGTAGCCGCTGAGGGCCGCGCGGACGATGGGATTGTCGTCCACGACCATCACCGAGATCATGACAGTGACCCGGCAGAAGCGGCCGCCTTCACGGCGACGACGGTTTCGACGGTCGTTCCCGCGCCCGGCGCGGAGACCACCCGCAGGGTGCCGCGGATCGCAGCGGCCCGTTCCGCCATGCCGATCAGACCGTAGCAGCCGCTCAACTCGGCCGGTACGCGAAATCCGGCTCCGTTGTCGGTGACGCGCAGCCGGACGCTCGCGCCGGTGTGCGCCAGTTCCACCGTCACGAGGCTCGCCCCGGCATGACGTGCGATGTTCTCCAGCGACTCATGCAGGATCTGGGCCAACTCGTAGCGCAGGTCCAGCGGCAGTTCGGCGGCCGCGGTCGACATGCGCACCGGTATGCCTTCACGTTCGGACCAGCGGCGGCAGATGCTGTCCACCGTCGCGCCGAACTCGTGGTCCGGGTTGTCGAGCCGGAGGCCTTCAAGGACCTCTTGCGCCTGGCGTACCGCGGCGGCCGCGCCGGCCGAGACCGTCGCGGCCAGTTGCTCGGCCAGCGCCGGCTGCCGTCGCAGCGAGGTCGGTAGCGCCAGCGCCGCGAACGAGACCCCGCGCAGCGTCTTGGTGACCGAGTCGTGCAGTTCACGGGCAAGCCGGGCCCGTTCGGCCGCCGCTGCCGTCCGCTGCGCCGACGCGACCAGCCTGACCGACAGCTCGACGTATGCGGCCAGGGCGGCGGTCGCCACGGCGGCGCCGACCGCGGTGAGCACGTTGATGATGGGAAACGCCAGCACGAAGCCGGCCAGGCCGGCCGCGGCCGGCACCGAGCCGAGCAGGTGGGCAGCCACCAGGTAGCCGAGCCCGGCATAGAACGCGGCGGGCAGCAGCGCCCGGAAACCGACGAGCACACCGGCCAGCGCGCTCGCCCCTGCGGCACAGCAGAAGAAGGCCACGTCGCCTTCGCCTATCCCGAGGACGGCCAGGACGATCACCGCGTCCGCGGCCAGGATGGGCAGCGGATGAGCGACCACCCGAGGATTGCGGGACAGCGCCACGAGCGCGACGACGGCCGTGACGAGGACGAGAACGAGCACGACGACCAGCGAAGAGGGCTGCGCTCGAAGGCGCAGGCCGCCGCCCGCGACGGCCAGTGTCGCGGCGGCCCGGCCGAGCAGCACCGCCCGCGCGACAGCAGCCCGTGCGACTGCTCGGTCGAGGTGTCCAGTTGTCGTTGTCACGAGTCCTGCCCCGGGCGTGGGCGATACTTTGATGATCTTCGAGGGAGCGCTCTCTCGATGATCAGGCAAGTCGTCGGCGGTTGTCAAGACGTCCATCGATCTCCACAACGCCCGGACGGGGCTCTCCGACGGCCGCCGGCTGCAAACGCTCACGCCCTGGTAACGCCACGCTGGCTTGACTGGCGGCATGCACCGAACCGCGCCATCAGCAGAGCACGGCGCCGAACTGCGCCCCGAAGCGGCTGACGAGTACTGCCCGAGTATGTTTGCCGACTTCACCCAGAACCCGAGGACGCAGCAGTGACCGGCAGTGAGCCAGGACAGACGATGACGCAGACGGACCCGGCCGAGACCGGACAGGGCGGCACCGACCGGCGAGAGACCGGCGCCGGCGCCTGGCGCGCGGGCATCCGCCGGGCGGCACGTGCTGCCTGCGAGCCGGGCCCCTGGAAGCGCGGCCCGGTGCTCGGGGCGCTGGCTGTGCTGCTGGGCCTGGTCATGCTGATGCACGCGACGATCCCCAACCGAGTCGGCAACCTCGGCAGCCTGGTGGAGAGCTTCCTGCCGTGGTTCGGCCTGTTCGTTCCGGTGCTACTGGCCGCGGCGCTGTGGCGTCGCTCCGCCTCCGCGGTGGCCGCGCTGATGCTGCCGGTCACGGTGTGGCTGCACCTCTTCGGCGGGCTGCTCACTGACAAGTCCCACCCCGGCGGCGACCTCACCGTGGCCCAGCACAACGTCGGCGCCGACAATCCCGACGCGGCCGGCACCGCCCGCGACCTGGCCGCCTCCGGAGCGGACGTGCTGGCACTGGTGGAGCTGACCGAGCAGGACCGGAGCAGGTACGAGGAAGGGCTGGCGCAGGTGTACCCGTACCACACGGTGCAGGGCACGGTCGGGCTGTGGAGCAAGCTGCCGCTGTCGGACACCCAACCGGTCGACACCAGGCAAGACGTCGGGCCGGCGGGGGACGCCAAGCCGGCCGACGTCAAATTGGTCGACAACCGGGCGCTGCGTGCCACGGTGGCCACAGGCCAGGGTCCGCTGGCGGTTTACGTGGCCCATCTGGGATCCGCACGGGTGAATCCCAGAGCGGGCTTCTGGACGGCCGATCGAGACCGGAACGCGCAGGCGCTCGGCGAGGCCGTCGCCGCCGAGCAGAACCCGCGGCTGGTGCTGCTCGGCGACCTGAACGGCGCCATGGACGACCGCGCATTCGCCGGCATCACCTCGCAGCTGCGCTCGGCCCAGGACGCGGCCGGGGACGGCTTCGGCTTCAGCTGGCCGGCCGCGTTCCCGGTGGTGCGGATCGACCAGATCCTGGTCAGAGGCGTGGAGCCGATGCGTTCGTGGGTGCTGCCGGCCACCGGCAGCGACCACCTGCCGGTCGCGGCCGCCATCAGCTGGTGATCATTTCGAGAGCCGTCCCTTCGCCATGCAGGGACCTGCAGGCCAGCGGCCGAACCGGGCTCAGCCGCCTCAGCCTGACGCCATCATCAGCCGCGCCGGCAGAATCGACCGCTTCCCGCCTGGTGGGGACCGTAGCGCGATGCGCGTAGGCGAAACCCGGTTTGGACAGTCGGCCGCTGTCTAAGCTCGTGATATGGCACGCATCGACGTCGAGCCCACGCTCAAGGCGGACGAGTTGTTTGCAGCCCACTTGCTCGGCTACTCGTTCGATGAGGTCGACGCCTATGTCGAGGACACCGCCAGGCGGATGCGGCGCCTGATCGCCGAGGTTCAGCGCCTGTCCGCGGCCAACGTTCTGCTCGATGAGGTGCTTGCGGAGAACGCGAGACTGACTGCCGAGCTGGCCGAGGTGCGTCCGCACGCCAGGATCGGGCCGCGAGTCCAGTCGATCATGCGATTGGCCGAGCAGGAGGCTGACGAGCTGCGCAGCACCGCTTGCGAGGTACTGGCCGACGCCCGTCGCGAGGCCGACGCCATCCGCCGGCAGGCGCAGGCGGAGGCGGATCAAGCCAGGCGTGACCGCGAACTGGCGCTGGACCACCAGGAGCATTCGCCGCCGGAGCGCCAAGTGCCCTCGGCAGATTCGGCCTGCGCAGTCGCGGGCTATGTCATCGGCCCCGTGCCGACAGCCGAGCCGGCGGCCGCGCCTCGCGGCGAGCCCCAGGACGCACCGAACGGGAAGAGACGCGCCCGGGGACGCTCGGCCCGGGCGCGCGCCTCGGACGACGGTACGCCGTCCCAGGTCACCCCGAATATCTAGGCCCGGACCCGGGGCTCGCCGGCCGGAACGGCTGCCGGGTATATCCGTTTCCAGGGCGGGCTACGTCGGGCGCTGGATAGGCTGACCTCGACAAGGCAGGTACTGCAGGCGGTGTCGCAGACCTGCCTGAGCGCTGCAGCTCTGCGGTCCCTGAAACGGAGGATCGGCATGAGGGTCGTCGTAGATCTTTCCCGATGCCAGGGGTATGCGCAGTGCGCGTTCCTGGCACCGGACGCGTTCCGGATGCACGGTGAGGAAGCGCTGATGTATGACCCGAGCCCCGACGATGCGCAGCGCGAACAGGTGTTGCGTGCCGCCGCTGCCTGTCCGGTCCAGGCCATCCTCGTCGACCGGCTGGAGGGCCGGGACGCGGCGGCGGAGGCGATGCGGTCATGACCAGCAGGACCGAGGCCTTGCAGACATTCAAGCGCGAGGGCCGCATCGTCATCGTCGGCGCCTCCCTCGCCGGCCTGCGGGCCGCCGAGTCGCTGCGCGATGAGGGCTTCACCGGTTCGTTGACCGTGATCGGGGACGAGAAGGGCGAGCCCTACGATCGTCCTCCGCTGTCCAAGCAGGTCCTGACCGGATGGGTGCCCGCCGAGGCCACGACCCTGCCCCGTCGTCGCGAGGTGGATGCGCAGTGGCTGCTGGGCGTGCCCGCGTCGGGGCTGGACGTGGCCGCAGGCCTGGTGCGGCTCGCCGACGGCCGGGAGGTGCCCTACGACCGGGTGCTGATCGCGACAGGTGTGCGGGCCCGGCCCTGGCCCCACGAGGCCGAGGCCGCGCTGGACGGGGTATTCGTGGTGCGCACGCGCGAGGACGCCGCCGGCCTGCGGCAGCGCCTCGCCGACGGCCCCGATCGGGTCCTGATCATCGGGGCCGGCTTCACCGGTTCCGAGATCGCCTCCATCTGCCGCGAGCGCGACATACCGGTGACCGTCGCCGAACTCGGGCCGGGCCCGCTGGTCGGGGCGCTCGGGGCCATGATCGGTGAGATCGCGTCGGAGATGCAGCGTGCCCACGGTGTCGATCTGCGTACCGGGGTGAAGGTCACGTCGCTCGAGGGCGACGAACAGGGGCGGCTGCGCCGCGCCCACCTCTCCGACGGCAGCACCGTCGACGCCGACGTGGCGGTGGTCGCGCTCGGCGGTATTCGCAACACCGAATGGCTGCAGGGCTCGGGGCTGGCTGTCGGGCCCTGGGGGATCGCCGCCGACTCGGGCTGCCGCGCCATGGACCTCAACGGTCTGATCACCGATGACGTCTTCGTCGCCGGGGATGTGGCGCGATGCCCGCACCCGGTCTACGAGTACCGCTTCATTTCGCTGGAACACTGGGTCAACGCCGTGGAGCAGGCCGAGATCGCCGCACACAACATGGTCCACCTGCAGGCCGACCGTTGGCCGCACCTGACCATACCGTCGTTCTGGTCGATCCAGTTCGGCGTCAACATCAAGTCTGTCGGTGTGCCGACCTTCGCCGACGAAGTCGTCATCACCCAGGGGTCGGTGGCCGAGCGCCGCTTCGTCGCCACCTACGGCTACCAGGGCCGGGTCACCGCTGCGGTCACCTTCAACAACGCGAAGTGGCTGGACCACTACCGCAAGCTGATCGAGACGGCGGCGCCCTTCCCGCCGCCCTGCCCGACACCCGACCAGCCGGTCGACGCCAAACCGGTGCCCGTCGACTTCCCGGGTCCGATGCTGCTCGCCCAGGGCGCCACGGTCGTGGTGACCGGCCACGATCCGGATGAACGGCGCGTCACGGCCGCACGGCCGTAGGAGGTAGACCACCATGACCATGACCCGGACGCCCGGCATCCTGCCCCGGATCCTCGACTACTCCGCCCGCGCCGACCCGTACCCGCTGTACGCCGAGCTGCGCAGGACCCCGGTAGCGCTGCAGGAGGACGGCAGCTACGTGATCAGCACCTACCGGGAGCTCACCGCGTTGCTGCACGACCCGCACCTGAGCTCCGACATCCGCAATCTGGCCCACCCGCTTCCGGGCGCAGGGCGGGAGGACAACCCGGCGTTCCTCAATCTCGATCCGCCCGAACACGACCGCATGCGGCGTATGGCGATGCGCCACTTCGGTCCCCCGCACACCCCGGGGCTGGTGGACGGCATGCGGCCCGACATGACCGCCGTCGTCAACGGCCTGATCGACGGCCTGCAAGGCAGGAAGCAGATCGACGTCGTGGATGACTTCGCCTACCCGTTCCCGGTCACCGTGATCTGCCACCTGCTCGGCGTGCCCCGCGAGGACGAACCACGATTCCACCAGTGGGTCGAAGCGCTCGTCGACGCCATCGACTACAACCCGGCCGTGGACCCTCCGGAGCGGTTGCAGAAAGGGATGCAGGCCAGGGCCGAACTGCGCCAGTATCTCGGCGGACTGGTGGAGGAACGCCACAGCCGGCCTGGCGACGACATCCTGTCGAAGCTGGCCACCGACGACGGCCCCGACGGCCGCATGACCGACGAGCAGATCATCAGCACCGCCAACCTGCTGCTCATCGCCGGCCACGAGACCACCGTCAACCTCATCACGAACGGCGTCCTCACCCTGCTGCGCCACCCGCAGATGCTGCAGCGGCTGCGCAACGAGCCAGGCCTGATCATCCGGCTGGTCGAGGAGCTGCTGCGCTACGAGCCACCCGTGCACATCATTCCGTGGCGCGCCGCGTACAGCGACATCACCATCGCCGACACCACCATCCCCAAGGGCTCGCAGATCATGCTCATGCTCGCTTCGGGCAGCCGCGATCCCGACCGCTTCCACGATCCCGACCGCTTCGACCCGGACCGCCAGGACAACCAGCACCTCGGCTTCGGCAGCGGCATCCACCTCTGCTTCGGTGGCCCGCTCGCCCGGTTGGAGGCGCAGATCGCGATCACCGAATTCGTCCGCCGCGTGGACAATCCCCGGCTGGTCGCCGACCCGCCACCGTACCGGCGCAGCCCGATCCTGCGCGGCCCACTTCACCTCCTCGTCGAGCAAGGTTGAGGGTCGTCGTCGGTTCGTTCGCGGGCATTTGCGGCATCGGCCTCGACCGGTTTCGGGCTGAGGCCGATGCCGCAGCGGACTACCAGTTGGCCTGGGTCGGGGGCGTCGGCAGGGCCACGCCCGGCTGTTTGATCACGTAGACGACGCCGCCGCTGGAGCGCAGCCATGCCGCTTCGAAATCGGCGCGTCCGACGGTCTTGCGTACCGCGGCGTTGGTCGCGGAGGCGGGATCGTTCAGGACCGGCTGCCCGGTCGCGGAGAAGCCGACCAGCACCAGCAGGTGTCCATTGGTCGAATAGGACAGTCCGGGGATCTCGTTCTTGCTGAACGACAACGACAGGACCAGCGGGATGCCCGCGGCGATGAACTTCTCGGCCTCGTTCAGCGAGCGCAGCCGCGTGACGAAGCCGTCCAGGCCGAACCGGCCCGCGTACGCGGTGTTGAACGGCCAGTTGCCGGTGCCGTCGTAGTTCAGGTCGTAGGTGCTGCGGGCGGCGTGGTCGACCCACGGGTCGGCGTAGCTCGGATTCACCCACGCGTAGTCGGCGGGAGTCGGGCCGGCGCCCCAGAACGCGACCACCATCGACGTCGAAGTGGGGCTGCACCAGGCCTCCCCGCCGCCGTTGTACTGCGGGTACTGCCCGGCGTGGATTTCCTGTGAGTATTGCGGCACGTTGAGCGTGACGCCCTGCGCCGCGCCGGGCACCGTGGGGGTGCCGGCTCCGGCGACGGCGGAGGCGACCGCGCCGAGGCTGCGCACCACCGGTGTGAGCGAGCCACCGGCCGGCCGGTACAGGGTCACCCGCGCTTGCCAGCTGGTCAGCGCGTGTCCCGCGGCCGCGGTCCAGGTGTCGATCGCGATGCCGCCGTCAGCGTCGGTCTGTCCCGGCACGGACGTGCGCTGCACGGTGGTGTCCTCCGCGGCCCAGCGGCCCATCACCTTCCACGCCGAGGTGTTGCCCGCGGCCGTCACGCCCCGCAGTTCCACCTGCACCCAGGTGGCGCCCGGCGTGTCAGCGGTCCAGGACGCGATCGCCTCGGTGGCGGGAAATCCGGTGGCCACCATGGGCGACGTCCAGCTCGCGTAGTCGTAGCTCGAGCCGAGGTAGGTGAACTGGCCCGCCGCGGACGCGATCCGCAGCGCGCCACCGGATGTCGCGGTGCCGAGGTGGGCGCCCGTGCCGAAATCGGCGTCCGAGGTCCAGCCCTGGTAGGCGATGTTGCGAGGACCGGGCGGCGGTGGCGGCTTCGCTGCCCACGCCGGTCCGGCGACCCCGGCCAGAGCGGTCGAGGCACCCGCCGCCAATGCCGACCGAATGACTGCCCTGCGCTCCATGAACTCTCCACTCACGATGGGAACCTTCAGCAAAGACTGCCGTGACGAAGACATCTTTCACAACGCCTGTTCGGTCTGTCATCTGACGACGCGGGTGATGGCACTGGTGGACATGCGCGCCGCGTGGAGCGACGCCGGTGCCCATGGTGTGGAGTCTGATGTCGCCCACGCCCTGCGCACCGGGCCGTTCGCAGTGGCTCTGGACGTCGCGGTCGAGGCCAGCGGGATGACATCGGCCGGCCGGCCACGCGGTTGCGCGAACGTGGGCTACGACTGTCCCGGGCGACATCGCCCCGCACCTGCCCGGCGGCAACCCGCCCGCGCCGGGTGAGATCAGCCTCAGCGCGACCGGCCTGCCCGGCGGGCTGAGCATCAACGAGACCACCGGGTCATCGCGGGGGCACCCACGACGTGGCAGAACGCCAACCCGACGGTCACCGTCACCGACGCCGCGGTCCGCACCGCGAAAGCGTCGTTCCACTGGTTCGTCCACCCGTCCTACTGAGCCACCTTCTCCCAGGTGGGCCCGGCAGGGTGACGATCTCACCCGGCCGGGCCGGACGGCGCGGTCGGCTTGTCAGGCGCAGGCGGTCAGGACGGCCTTCTCCGCGGTACGCATGGCGGGTGACTCGATCACGGCTTTGAGCTTCGCCTGCTCGCTGTCGGAGCCTTCGACGGCGACGATCGCCTGCTCCACCGCCAGCTGGTACGCGGAGATCTTCGCCTTGAGCTTCGGATCGCCGGTGAGTTCGACGGCGCCGGCCACGCCCACGTGCATGGTGGTGTAGACCGTGTTCAGGTCATTGGTCGCGTTGGCGAGCTGCTCCCGTGACAGCTCGCTCCGGTTGAGGATCGCCGCCAGCGGCGCGAGCCCGTTCAGGGCGTTCTGCCGGGCCGCCGCGACCGCCTCGCATGCCGGGGTGACGCCGGGTCGGGGGGTTCCCGCGGGCGCGGCGGAGCCGGTGGGCGGGGCTGCCACCGCGGTCGGGGTGGGGCTGGTCGGCACGCCCGCTCCGGCGGTCGGGCCGGGGCCGGTGGGCACGGCTGGTCCAGGGTAGGCGGCCTTGGGATCTCCGCTGCAGGCAGCCGTTCCGGCAAGGGTGAGGCCAACCAGGACTGTGCCGAGAACGCGGCGTACGTCAGGTCGCACGGAAGTTCCTTTCCGCCAGGCGGGGACAGGTCGGGTTCAGACGGCGAACGCGGCTTTGGCGGCCAGGCCGAAACCCATCAGGATGATGACCGATGCGGTCGCCTCCGCCGGCACGGTGAGCCGGCCGAGCCAGGCCCAGCGGTCGCGTGCCCGCAGGAGCAGCAGGCCTGCCGCGGTCAGCATGGCCGCCATGCCCAGGCCGTAGACGACGATCAGGATGATGCCGAACCAGAGCCGGCCCAGTGCCGCCGCGCCGAGCAGCACGACCAGCGCCGTGGGGCTGGGCACCAGGCCTCCGGCGATGCCGAGGGCGGCGAGGTTGCGGCGGCCACCGTGGTGGTGGTGATGGTGGTCGTGGTGGTGCGGCGTGCCGTGATGATGGGCGTGCCGGTGGCGCAGGCCGCTGACGAGGATGCCGACTCCCACGACGGTGATCAGGACGCCGCTGGCCACGCCGAGCCACCTGAGCACGGACTCGGCGGCCAGGCCCGCGAACGCGGTGGTGGCGACGCCGAGGATCAGTACGCCGGCGGTGTGGGTGAGCGTGACGGTGCCGCCGACGATGACCGCGTCTCGCCGCCGCCCCTGCCGACCGGCCAGGTACAGGGCCATCACGGTCTTGCCGTGTCCGGGCAGGGCCGCGTGCGCGGCGCCCAGCAGCGCCGCGAACAGTACGGCGAGCAGCAGGACCTGCGGAGACGGATCTCCGATGGCGCGGGACAGCCAGGCCTCACCGCGCTGCAGCCAGTCGCCCTGCGGCGCGGGGGCCGCGGTCTCGGTGGTTTCGGCGACTGCCTCTGCCACGGGCTGCAAGGTCAGTTGTGCCGACCGCTCATAGGGCGGCAGGGCCGAGGGCGGTGGCACCCCGGCGCCGGCCAGCACGATCTGGTTGGCGCCGACACGATCCGGCAGGTATCCGTTCACCACCGAGACCGATGACGACGCGTCCAGCTGAGCGGGGGCCGACAGTTTGCAGGTGACCCGGACGGTCTCCAGGCCCGCGGCGCCCTGCCGTTTCAGCTCCTGCGACTGGACGGTCCACCGCATGGGCGCCTGCCCGATGCGGGCCTCCAGCTTTCCGGCGAAGGCGGTGCAGTCCGGCGTGAGCTGCTTGGCGGCCACCTCACCGACGTCGAGCACCGCGACGACGTCGACGCGGTCGGCGTGCAGCGTCACTTCGACCAGCTGGTCGACCGAGAACGGGGTCAGTGGGTGGGCGGCGATGGCCGCGCCGAGCAGGATCGTGAGGATCACGAGACACACTCCGTGGGGGTTGTCGGCTCGGGCTCGACGGACGGTGGATGGTGGGTGCGGAGGCGCGCCGATCGTGCCGCGCCTCCGCACCCGGGCAGTTCACTTGCGTGTTCGGTCCGGTATGTCGCAGCGTCGCCGGTGTTCAGCTGATGCGGGTGACCTTTACCGCGTCGGCGATGACGTATCCGGTCCCGGCGGTCCAGCGGCTGACGCCCACCTTGTTGTCGTCTCCGGCCGCCAACTGGAAGTTGCCGAGGGAGACCCATTTGCCGCCGTTGGCACGCTGGTTGACGTTCACCACCTGGTTCCCGCTCGGCGTGACGACGATGTACGGGGTCGAGTCGTTGTAGCCGGCGTTGGCCGAATACCACACGGCGACCTGGTAGGTGCCCGTCGCCGGGATGTTCACCTTGTACCAGGCCGGGTCACTGGACGAGACCGGATCGGCGAAGCGGTAGTCCGCGCCGTAACGCTGGCTGGAATAGGTCGACGTCCCCCAGCTCGCGCTCGCGGTGAACCGGCCGGCGGTCGTGTTGTCGACGACCGTGCTCCACGCCGGGGGGATCAGGTTGATGTTGCTGAGGACGAACTGGTTCGCCGCGTCGGTCTTGTAGGTGTTGAGGAAGGGGGAGTAGGTCTTGACGTCCAGGGTCTTGGTGTTCGGGTCGACCGTCATGATGCGCAGGAAGCTGTTGGGGTCGCGCTGGGAGCTGTTCTGGTAGTCGGCCTGGATCTGGTGGACGGTGTTGCCCTTGGTGCCCTGCTGGGTGATGACACCGGCGTTGACGTAGTGGCCGGAGAACGTGAACCGGAAGTTGGCCTGCTTGCTGACCAGGTTGGTCCACAGGTTGTTGCCGTTGGTGTCCTTGGTGACACCGTTCTGGTAGGCGTGGGTGACCAGGATGGCGTTGTGGCTGGGGTGCGCGGCCACCACCGAATTCGCCCAGGTGATCTCGGCGGCGCTGGGCGCGTACTTCATCGCCACCACCAGCCAGTCCACGCCACCCGCGCTGAACGTGTGGTAGGTGTTGTCGTTCTGGTTGGCGGGGTAGGTCCCGCCGAACGACGGCAGCGCGGTGAAGGTCGACCGCGGGTAGTGGGTGTTGTACCTCGTCGTGGTGCGGGTCGTCGAGGCGGTGCCCGGGTCGAGGTCGTGGTTGCCCGGACCGATGATGTAGGGGACGTCGTCGGTGGGCAGGCCCATCGCGCTCTTGCTGTTGTTCCACTGGGCCAGCTGGTCGGAGTTGTCGACCACATCACCGACGTGCAGCACGTACTTGATGTTCCGGGCGGCCTGCTGGTCGTCCACCCACTGCATCTGCGCCCGGTACACCTCCGGCCAGTACTCGGATGCGTACTGGGTGTCCGGCAGCATCACGATGGTGAAGATCTCGGCGGCCACGGCCTGCGCGGGTGCCGCAGGGCCGGGTAGGGCCGTCGCCGTGAGCACGGCCAGGGTCGCGGCGAGCACACGGGTGGTCTTGGTGAGCCTCATTCCTTCCTTCCTTCTTCGGTCGGTGGAGCGTGGCACGGCGAGGCACCGGTATCCGTGACGGCCTTGCTCCGGGGGTCGGGACCGTTGCGGCACGTGGCGGGGAGGGCGGCTCCGCCCCACGAAGGCGGCGGAGACACCCTCCACATTGCACCGCTGAAGGAAGTTTCCGGGTAGTCACGTTAACGCGCAACTAATCTCTAATGAAGTATGTAGATTTGTTATCGGCGTCGTGCGGGATTCATGCCCTGCTCACCCGCGATCAAGGTGCCCGAGCGGTACGGCCTGGACCGACGTGAGTGGACGGTCGGGTCACCACCGGGCGATGAGCGGCGCGTCCGGTTCGCGCTGCCGCCAGCCGCCGGTGACGACGAGCCGGGTGAGGGCGGCGATGCGCTCCGGCGCGTCTTGGAATGTCGGCCGATGCCGGGAATCTGTTCCGTGCGTCGTGATGTCCTGCACGGCAGGCGGCGTGCCTGGCGCCGGTTTCACCAGTTCGGGAGCAATCGATGATCGGCAGACGGTCGGGAGCTGCGTGCCCGCGGGCTCGACGCGATCGACGGCACCCCGGTCCTGGACATCAAGCCCGTCATGCGCCAGTTCGTCCCCGCGAGACCCGGCAGCCCGCGTGGGCGGTCAGTCTGATGTCCGAATACGTCAGCGATCAGGTCCGCTTAAGGAGTTGCGGGGACGACGCGAAGCCCAGCCGCTCGTACACCGGCACCGCCCGGCGGCCGGAGTGGACCGTCAGGCGTACGGCCCCGAGGCGGGTCGCATGCGTCGAAGCAGCCTCCACGAGCGCGGAGCCGATCCCCTGGCCGCGGTGCTCCGCCATGACGAAGACGCTCTGGATGTCCGCGGAGAGCCGGCTGGCCGCGCCAGGCCTCGGGACGCGGGGGAGCAGTGCGACCCAGGCCATGCCGACGATCTCCGGTTCGGGAAGCCGGGCGACGAAAGCCAGGTGCGAGTCCCGGTGGGTGGCCCACCACTGCGCCAGCTCCGCTGCGAACGCGTCGGCGGATCGCGGCGCCGGCTCCTCCTGGAGGGTGTCCAGCCACAACAGCCGGGCCAGGCCTGCGACGTCGTCCGCATTCGCCTGACCGATCCGCACGAGGTGAGTCTGGCACGGTGGTGGCGTGCGGCAACCACCGGCTCGAACACCACCGGCCGGAGGTGTTCGAGCCGGCCGGACGCTGGGACGGCGGATCGGCCAGGTCGACCGCCCGGTCAGCCGGCGCGGCGGGAGCGGATCAGTGCCAGTCCGCCCAGCACCACGGCGATCAGGCCCGCGGCCAGTGCCGCGTACCCGCCGACTATGCCGTAGCCGGTGCCGGGTCCGCCCTTGGCGGACGCCACCACCAACCCGCCGACGGCCAAGCCGAGCAGCCCCGCCACCAGCGCCGTGAACGCGCCGACGGACCCGGATCCGGTGCCGATACGGCTGGCGGGCCGGGCCAGCGACAGCCCGCCGATGATCGCGCCGGCCAGCGCGGCCAGCGCGCCGACGGTGCCCACGAGGCGACCGGTCGTCAGGGTGTAGGCGTCGACGGCGCTCGGTTCGGTGGCCAGGTGGGCGGCCGCCGGTGCGGCGAGCCCGAATCCCCCGAGCGCGGCGGCTGCGGTCAGGGCGAGCACGAGCCGTGCTGACTTCCGGGCTGCTGAGGACCTCATGTACTTCTCCTGTTCGGCGTCTGTTCGGCGAAGGGGTGATGTCACCGATCCTGTCGCCGGGCTCGTCGCCGGTCGTCCGGCAGGCGCGGACTCTTCCCGCTGCCGCGGGCGGCGTATCCGGCTGCCGCGGGCGCAGCAGGCGCCGGGAAGGTACTGCGTGTGTGGTACCGACTGCTCGCCTGCGGGGAGGAGTCGGCCGCGGCGGGACCCGGCTATGGTGCGCTCATGCGCACTGGATGGTCGGGCATGCCGGCTCGCGTCACCGATGGGGCGATAGCCGTCGGCGTCGCGGCGTCGCTGCTGTCGGCGGGGCTGTCCGGTGGTCACCCCGCCGGGGGCGCCGGCCTGTTCGGCTGTGCGCTGTTGGTGGCCGGCGGCTTGGCGCTGGCCGCGCGCCGCCGGGCTCCGGTCGCGGTCCTGACCGTCACGGGGCTGTGCGCGGTGGGCTACCAGGCGCTCGGTTTCGACGTGCCGGCGGTGGCGTTCCTGTTCGCGGTGTACGCCGCGGTGCGGGCGGGCCACCGCCTCGTCACGGCCGCGGCGGCGGTGACGATGCTGGCGGCGCTGCCGCTCACGCTGCTGGCCCTGTCGCCGGACCTGGCTGTCGGTGACGTGCTCGCCCGGTCGCGCGGCGCGCTGGAGATCGCGTGGCTGGTCGCCGCGGGTGCCGCGGGGGAGGCGCTGCGGCAGGCCGAGCGGCGGGCCGACGAGGCAGAGCGCACCCGGGAGGAGACCGCGCGGCGGCGCGCCGACGAGCAGCGGCTGCACATCGCGCGGGAGTTGCACGACTCGCTCACCCACCAGATCTCGGTCATCAAGGTGCAGGCCGCGGTCGCCGTTCACCTGGCCCGTAAAAGAGGCGAGCAGGTGCCCGAGGCGCTGCTGGCGATCGAGCAGGCCGGGCGTGAGGCGGCCCGGGAGTTGCGGGAGACCCTGCAGGCGCTGCGGGAGGATGTCGATGTCCCGCCGCAGGGGCTCGACCAGGTCCCGGATCTGGTCGAGCGGGCTCGCACGAGCGGCCTTGACGCGACGTTGACGGTCGAGGGACGGCGGCACGACGTGCCGGCCGCGGTGGACCGGACCGCGTACCGGATCGTGCAGGAGTCGCTGACCAACATCGCCCGTCACGCCGGGGCCGCCACGGCGTCGGTCCGGATCGACTACCGTCCCGACGCCCTCGCGATCCGGGTGGACGACGACGGCGCAGCCACCCCGGACGCCGCCCCGACTCCCGGTGTCGGGCTGCTCGGGATGCGCGAACGGGTCACCGCCCTCGGCGGGCGCCTGCGCGCGCAACCGCGCAGCGAGGGTGGCTTCACCGTGCACGCCGAACTTCCGGTCCACCCGTCATGATCCGTGTCGTGCTCGTCGACGACCAGCCGCTGCTGCGCAGCGGATTCCGCGCGCTGCTCGATGCCGAGGACGACATCGAGGTGGTGGCCGAAGCCGCCGACGGGCAGCAGGGCCTGGCGCTGGTCAGGCAGCACGTGCCCGACGTCGCGCTCGTCGACGTCCAGATGCCGGTCATGGACGGCATCGAGGTCACCGGGCGCATCGCCGCGGACCCGGCCCTGGCCGGAGTGCACGTGGTCATCCTCACCAACTACGGCATCGACGAGTACGTGTTCGACGCGTTGCGGGCCGGTGCGGCCGGCTTCCTCGTCAAGGACGTCGAGCCCGAGGACTTCCTGCACGCCATGCGGGTCGCCGCGCGCGGTGACGCGCTGCTGGCGCCGTCGATCACCCGAAAGCTCATCGACCGGTATGTCACCGACCGGCCGCGCCCGGAGGCCGGCACGCAGCTGTCATGGCTCACCACCCGCGAGCGTGAGGCTGTCGTGCTGGTCGCTCGAGGCCTGTCCAACGACCAGATCGCCGAACGTATGGTGATCAGCCCGGTGACCGCCAAGACGCACGTCAACCGCGCCATGACCAAACTCCACGCCCACGACCGCGCCCAGCTCGTGGTCATCGCCTACGAATCCGGCCTGGTCACCCCGCGCGACAGCTGACCGGCACAGGGCCGGCTCCGCGCCCGAACGGCATCGACGGACCCCGAGGCCGTGTGCATCGCGCCACGAGTGCCACGCTGCTGCTGCTCGCCTCTTTCTCATGCAGTCGCATCTGGACCCCGACTCCGTGACCTCCGGTGGGGTGGCGAAGGTGGCGGCCCGCCGCTGGAGCATCTGGCACGGCCTCCGTACGGTCGCCGTCGTCGTCGCCATGATGGTGCTCGGCGAATACCTCTGCTGACCGGCCTCACGCCTCGAAGTCGATGTGCCCGTAGCCGAGGTTGCCGGCCTCGTCCGGCGCTCGCTCGGCGGCGGCGTCCGCCTCGGCGTCCCCGACCAGCGGACCGCCGAAGACGACGAGGTCGCCGGGCCGGGCCGGCTCCCCGCGCAGTGCGGGCGCGGCGATGCCGTCCCAGTCGACCTCCACCCTCGTCACCTGTTCGAGCTCGCCCATGAAGAACAGGTCGGAGAGGCTGCCGTCGTCGACGTCGCGCTCTTCGTCGGAGCTGAAGTCGTGACCGACGGGCTCGCCCGGCCCGGTGAACGTGATCCGCGGGTATCCCTCGACCTCGATGGCGAGGAACGGGTGCAGGTCGATCGACCGGGTGAGACTTCCGTGCTGGTAGACGTCGAGCGCCAGGTCCGCGCCGTACCAGCAGAGCAGGTACAGGTTCGCGCCGTCCGCGAGCTCCGTCGCCAGGTCTGCCTTGACCTCGTCGAGCGTGCCCCGGATGTAGTGGGCGTCCTTGCGGGCGCCGCCCGGGGCGACTCCGAAGCGCAGGTCGTAGAAGCTCTTCCGGCTCACGGCGGGCAGTGTACGGCCGAGGTCAGACGCCATCACCCGCCTGTCCGATCCGAGGGTCTTTCGGTACCGATTCGAGAAAGTGGCCGGCGCCATGATTGGGTGGTCGGCGGTCGGGGTATCCGCCCGAGGACTCCCCGGCCTTCGGTGGTGTCGTGGCGACCGTGGCAGGGTAGGGGTATGCGAGAAGAGATCACGACGATGCGGTCGCCCCATCCACCCACGTCTGATCCTTTGGCCGCGCACGTTCTCGCCGGCGCCGACGCCACCGAGCCGCACCCTGCCGGTGTGGCGAACGGGCGCGAAGGGCCGCCATGGGCCGAATTGCTGGACGGCTCCGATGAGATGATCTTCATGGTGGACCGTGCGGGTTTCGTCCGTGTCGCCAACGCCGCGGCCGTGCAGACCCTCGGCCTGGCGATCGGCCAGACCGTGACCATGCTGCCGATGGCCACCGTGCTGCAGGGACCTCCCGGCTCCTTTGAGCTCGACCTCGACGAACGCCGCCTGCGCGGACGCGGGGCGCCGATCGGCGAATGGACCTCCTGGTACGTGCGCGACGTCACCGACCAGGTCATGCGCGTCGACGCGCTGCTTGCCGAGCGGTGGCGCTCGGCGTTCCTGGCCGAGGCCGGTCGCAGGCTGGGATCCTGCCTCAACCGGGTCCGCGCGGCACGCACCACCGCGGTGCTGGCCGTGCCCGCGCTGGCCGACTGCGCCGTGGCGGTTCTCGACGACGAGCGGAACCTTGCCTGGTTCCGTGTCGACGTCGGCCCCGAGGAACGGACCGAATCCGCAGGCTCGCTGCTCCGCCGGACACTGCGGCCCGACAGCGCCCTGGACCAGGCCATGGCCGGCCTCAGCGTGCTGGACGATCCCCGGCTCGGCGACGACATCGGCGCACTGCTGGCACCAGGATTCGGCACGGTCGGCTCGGCGATGGTCGTCCCGCTGCCCGGCCACACCAGCCCGGCCGGGGCGCTGATCCTGGCCCGGCACGCGGGCCGCGCCCCGTTCGAAACGGTCGAAGTGCATCTGGTGCGCCAGTTCGCCGCCCGGGCGGGCGCGGCCATCAGCGCGGCCACCCTGTACTCCGCACAGGCCGACGCGGCCGAAGCCGTGCAGCGCAGCGTCGAACCGCCTGAGCTGCCTGCGGTGCCCGGCGTCGTACTCGGCGCCGCGTACCGCCCCGCGTGGGAACGGCTGCGCGTCGGCGGCGACTTCTACGACGTGCGCCAAGCCCCGGACGGCAGCGGCAACTGGCTGTTCGTGCTCGGCGACGTGTGCGGCAAGGGCATCGAGGCGGCGGTGCAGTCCGGCACCGCGCGGCAGAGCCTGCGTGCCCTCTGGCTGACCGAGCCCCGCCCGCTGCGGCTGCTCGAACTGCTCAACCAGGCGATGCTCACCGGCGCCGAGCCGACCATGGCGACCCTCGTCATCGGCACGATGACCGCCGGTCCCACCGCCGAGGTCGCCGTGACGCTCGTGACCGGCGGTCACGCGCCGCCCATGCTGATGCACGCCGACGGCCAGGTGACAGAGGTCGACCTTGGGGGCACGGCCATCGGGCTGATCGCCGACGCGCCGTTCGGGGAAGCCCGCCTCACGCTCCGGCCCGGCGAGACACTGGTCCTCTACACCGACGGTGTCACCGAGGCCCGGGGCCGGTCCGCCGACAACCCCCTCTTCGGCCCCGACCGGCTGGCAGCCGAGATCCAGGCGTACCGCGGCGCGCCTGCGGCCGTCATCGCCGAACGTGTCGCGCAGCGGGTCACCGACTGGGTCGGCGAGCGGCTCCAGGACGACATAGCGGTGCTCGTGATCCAGGCCGCGGGCCCATCGGACGCCGCAGGCAGCGCAAAGGACAGCCGCAGATGACCGCAGCCGTGTCCCCGGCAGACCGCGAACGGTACCTGGACCTCGTGGGCGACGGCGCGCAGACGCCTGCCATCGACTTCGCGCTCGGCCTCGCCGAACGCGGCGTGCCGCCTCGAGACGTCGTCCTGGACCTGGTCGCGCCGACCCAGGCGCGCATCGGAGAGCTGTGGGCGCGCAACGAATGGAGTGTCGCTCAGGAGCACGCGGCGACGCACGTCAGCGAACAGGTGGTCGCCGCGCTGGCCGCCCGCCACCGCCCGCCCGCCGGGCGAGGGGTGCTCGTGGTGGCGTGCGTGGACGGCGAGTGGCACGCCCTACCCGCCCGAATGTTCGCCGAGGTCGCCCGCTGGGACGGCTGGGATGTGCGCTTCCTGGGCGCCAGCGTTCCCGGACCGCACCTGATCTCCTACCTGCACCGGCACGGGCCCGACGTCGTCGCGGTCAGCTGCTCGGTGCCCACCCGGCTGGTCGCGGCCTATCGGGTCATCGAGGCGGCGCAGGCTGCCGGGATACCGGTGCTGGCCGGCGGCCGCGGGTTCGGCCCGGCAGCGCGCTGGGGTCTGCGGCTCGGGGCCGACCGCGTGGCCGCCGGCGCCGGGGAGGCGGTCGAGGTGCTGCGGTCCTGGCCGCTGCCCACCGTGACCGGGTTCGACCCGCTGCGGGAGTCGTTCGTCAGCGACGACGAGCACGTCCTGATCGCGAAGCGCAACACGCAGCTCGTCGCCGCTGCGATGGACGACCTGGCACAGCGGTTCCCCGCACTGGGCGGTTACACGGCGCACCAGCGGGAGGCCACCGAGTACGACCTCGGCCAGATCGTCGAATTCCTCTGCGCGGGGCTGTTCGTCGACGACCCCGAACTGTTCACCACGTTCCTGGACTGGCTTCGCGTCGTACTGGGCACCCGGGGTGTCCCGCCGTCGTCAGTGGACCTCGTGCTCGACGCTTACCAGCAGCAACTCTACGACTTTCCACGGGCGCGGGCCCACCTGGCCGCGGGCCGCCGGCGCAAGGCGGGCTGAGACCGCTCCGCATGCGCGCCGTGCCGCGCACCCGTCCGCTCAGTGCGCGCCACGGCGTGACCCTGCTCGGCGTCGCCGCCGGACGATGTATGTCGATGTGCCAGACATGTACATGTCTCTTGATACCTTCCGCGGGCCCATGCCCCGGCGGATCAGGAGACTCAGGTGGAGATCAGAAAGACGGCGACGGCAGGTCGTCTGGCCCTGGCGGCAGCGATCGTGGTGAGCGGGCTGTTGCTGCCCGCTGCTCCCGCGTACGCGCAGGCCGGAGCCATGACACAGCCGGTCGACGGCACGGTGACCGGCGTGCTGCCCAACAGGTGCGGCAGCACCGACAGCGACCACTACGGCGTGGACATCGCCGGCAACGGCGGCAAGGCCATCGGCGCCGCCTATCCCGGGACGGTGACCTTCGCCGGCTGGACCTCCGGTGGCGGCAACTCCGTCACCGTGTCCCACGCCGCCGGGTACGTCACCAGGTACCTGCACATGGTCCAGGCGCCCTCGGTCAGCGCCGGCCAGGCGGTGCAGCAGGGCCAGCTGCTCGGCTACGTCGGCAGCACCGGCAACTCGACCGGACCGCACCTGCACTTCGAGATCTGGCGCAACAGCGCGCTCTACGACATCAGCCCCGCCTACGCCTGCCACGGGACGGTCACCAAGGGCGCTGCCCTCAACCTGCCGTTCGCCGACCTGCCTGCCGTCGGCGCCGCCGTCGAACGCTTCGCCTTCGTCAACACGGCCGGCGTGCTGCACGTCAAGGACGGCCCCTACGCCGCATGGCAGGCCGTCAACGCCGGTGGGGCCACCAAGGCGGTGCTCAGCGGCAACTGGATCGGCTGGCTCCAGAACGGCACGTTCTACGCCAAGGACGGCATTCACGGTGGCGTGCTGACCATGGCGGGCGGAAGCCAGGTCCGTGACATCGCGGTCAGCGGTGACCGCTTCGCCTTCGTCAACACGGCCGGGGTCCTGTACGCCAAGGACGGCGCGTACTCGCCGTGGCGCGCGATGAACGCGGCAGGCGCCACGCGCGTCGAGCTCAGCGGCAACTGGATCACCTGGCTCCAGGACGGCACGTTCTTTGCCAAGGACGGCATCTACGGCGGCTGGCTGACCATGGCCGGCGGCAACCAGGTGCGCGACATCGCGGTCAGCGGTGACCGCTTCGCCTTCGTCAACACGGCCGGGGTTCTGTACGCCAAGGACGGCGCGTACGCGGCGTGGCAGGCCGTCAACGCGGGCGGCGCGAGCAGGGTGGCGCTGGGCGGCAACTGGATCGGGTGGGTCCAGGGCGGCAACTTCTACGTCAAGAACGGCGTCTACGGCGAGTGGCTGACCATGGCCGGCGGCGGGCAGGTGGGCGACATCGCGGTGACCGGCCAGGACTGGTTCGCGTTCGTCGGCAGCGGCGCCTACTACGCCAAGCAGGGCACCCACACGTCCTGGCTGACCATGGCAGGCGGCAGCCAGGTCACCGACATCGCCGTCACCGGCTGACCGCGGGCGGACCTGCTCGCCTGTGGACGCTGACCGGCGGTCCGCGTCCACAGGCGACTCACACGGAGACCAGTTCGCGTTCGGGCGCGCGGTCGGCGGCGGACAGGCAGTGGCAACCGCACTCGCACGTCGGCGTCGGCTCCTCGACCGGAGCGGCCGGGGCCGGCGCGGCAGGCGCCTGCTGGGAGGGGAGCTGTTCTGCGGCCAGCCGGTGGGTCAGCTGCTCGCCTTCGACGTCGACGTCGGGCAGGACCCGGTCGAGCCACCTCGGAAGCCACCAGGCGGCCTTGCCCAGCAGTGACAGGACGGCCGGGACGATGGTCATGCGGACGAGGAACGCGTCGACGGCGACGCCGACGGCCAGCGCGAAGCCGAGCGACTTGACGATGGTGTCGTCGGTGAGGATGAATCCGGCGAACACCGAGATCATGATGAGCGCGGCGGCGGTGACCACGCGGGCGCCGTGGCGGGTGCCGGTGATGATCGCGTCATCGGGGGAAGCGCCGTGCACGTACTCCTCCCGGGTGCGGGTGACGAGGAAGACCTCGTAGTCCATGGCGAGGCCGAACAGCACGCCGATGAGGAAGATCGGCATCACGCTGACGATCGGCCCGGTGGACTGCACCCCGAACAGGTCGGCCAGCCAGCCCCACTGGAAGACCGCGACGAGCGCGCCGAACGCGGCCGCGACGCTGATCAGGAACCCGATGGTGGCCTTCAGCGGCACCAGGACGCTGCGGAACACCAGCATGAGCAGCACGAACGCCAGGCCGACGACGATCGCCAGGTAGGGGATGAGGGCGGCGGTCAGCTTGTCGGACACGTCGATGTTGACGGCGGTGGCACCGGTGACGGCCAGGTCCGCGCCGGTGGACGAGGCCAGTGCCGGGGCGTGGTCGCGGATCGCCGCGACCAGGTCCTTGGTCGCCTGGGTGCTCGGGCCGCTTGCCGGGACGACCGTCAGCAGGGCCGTGTCGCGGGCGGGGTTGATCGTCGGCGGGGTGACCACGACGACGTCGGGCAGCCGGGAGACGGTCTGCCGTGCCTGCTCGGCGGCGGTGCCGACGTCACCGAGCGAGTCCTGGACGACCAGCAGCAGCGGGCCGTTGAACCCGGCGCCGAAACCGGAACTGAGCTGGTCGTACGCCTTGCGCTGGGTGGAGTCGGCGGCGGCGGTGCTGTCGTCGGGCAGCGCGAGGCGCAGGTCGAGCGCCGGCACGGCCATGACACCGGCCAGGCCGAGTGCCACCAGCAGCGCGGGCACGCGACGGCGGAGCACGCCGCGGGCCCACCTGCCGCCCATGGGCATGGTGCCGGGGGAGCGGTGGCGGCCGATGCCCTTGCGGTTGTCCTTGGTGAGGATCCTGGTCCCGGCGAAGCCCAGCAGCGCGGGCACCAGGCTGAGCGTGATCGCGACGGCGACCGCGACCGTGCCGGCGGCGGCCACGCCCATCGCGGTGAGGAACGGGATGCCGGTCACCGACAGCGCGACCAGCGCGATGATGACCGTGAGCCCGGCGAACACGACCGCGGAACCCGCGGTGCCCACAGCACGTCCGGCGGCCTGTTCGGGATCGTGCCCGTCGGCCAGTTCGTGCCGGAACCGGGAGACGACGAACAGCGCGTAGTCGATGGCCACGGCCAGGCCCAGCATGGTCGCCAGGGCGGAGGTGGAGGTCGACAGATCGAAGAACCCGGTGGCGATCTGGATGCCCGCCATGCCGAACCCGACACCCAGCAGCGCGGTCAGCAGCGGCAGTCCGGCCGCGACCAGCGACCCGAAGGTGATGAGCAGGATGAACGCGGCGACGGCGATGCCGATGGCCTCGGCGGCCCCGCCCGCAGACTGCTGCTGGGTGGCCGTGCCGCCGAACTCCACCCCCAGGCCGGCGTCCTCAGCCGTGCGCCCGGCGGCGTACAGGGCCTGCCGGTCGCCGTCGGTCAGGTCACCGGGCGCGACCGCGTAGGCCACCGACGCGAACGCGGTGCGCTGATCGGGGGACACGGTCTGGCTCTGGAACGGGTCGCCGACCTGCGCGACGTGTGGCGCGGCCCGCAGTGCCGAGACCGCCTCGGCGATCGCGGCCCGCTGGGCGGGATCGGTCAACCTCGCCTGGTCCCCGGCAGTGAACACCACCTGCGCTGAGGCGTCGTCCGCGCCGACCCCCATCTTCTCCCGCAGCACCGTGATGGCCTGCGATGACTCGGTGCCGGGGATGGTGAACGCATTGCTGGTCGGCCCGGACAGCGTCGCCGCGCCGACGCCCACGGCGGCGAGCAGCACCAGCCACAGGGCGGTCACCAGGCCGCGGCGGCGGAAGGAGAACCGGCCCAGCCGGTAGAGCAGGGTTGCCATGATCAGTTCCTTGCCACGTTCGGGGGTGCGGACCGCGATCGGGGTGGATCGCCCGCAAGCAGGAACAGTAGGAGCTGACTAAGCCGCTCGGCTAAGATTTGGTTAGTCGAGAGGTATACCCCACATTTGGTGGTCGCTCCACCGCCCGCACCGCATAATCGCAGCTCAAGGCCCCGCACTGACCGCCTGGCGCTGATCTGAGGAGGGCCGCCCGCGTTGAACACCGTGCCGCAGCGACGTCGCCGTGCCGGCCGTGAACAGCTGCTCGCCGCGGCGCTGCACCTGTTCGCCCGCGACGGGATCCAGGCCACGTCACTGCAGGACATCGCCAACGAGGCCGGGGTCACCAAGGCGGGGCTGTACTACCACTACAAGACCAAGGACGAGATCGTCCTCGACGTCCTCAAGCCCCTGCTCGACGCGCTGCCGGCCGTCACCCGCCGCGCCGAGGCCCACCGCACCCACACCGCGCGCGTCGACGAGGTTCTCGGCGGGCTCATCGAGATCGCACTGTACGAGCTCTCCGGCTTCGCCGTGCTGATGAACGACCCCTACCTCACCCGGCTGCTCAGCCAGCAGGCCTCCATGCGCCAGTGGTGGGACGACACCAGCACCCTGATCCTCGGGCCGGACCCGGACACCCAGTCGCGCACCGGCCTGGCGATGTTCATCAACGGGCTTTCCGGCACCAGCCGCGACCCGGTGATGGCGCTGCTCGACGACCGTACCCGGCGACAGCACCTGCTCGAATGCGGGCGACGCCTGTTGCGGGCAGGCGGCGGTCCCGGCGCCAGGGCCGCCGGCTGAAGCCGGGCCGCCCGAGTCACCGCACGCCGAGACCTCGATCAGACTCGAGCCAAGACCCGGGTGTGCCGCGACACCGGCGACCCGAGCCGGTTTGCCCCGAGCGGCTTCTGGCGACTACTGCTGTATGGACAGCAGCAACGTGGGCGCCGAAACCTCCGGCGAGGCGGTCGCGGCGAGCTCGCCGCCACGGCGCAGTACTCTGCGCCGACGATATCTGAGCCTGGGCATCGGCGAGCTGGCCGCCGCCACGGTCTTCGTCTTTCTGGCCGTCGCCACGATCGGCCCGCGGCTGCGAGACACCGGAGACCGGCTGGCGCTGGGTTCGGCGTTCCTCCCGCTGATCGCCATCCTGGTTCAGGCGGGCTTCTACTGGCTGCTGGCCCGACGCTGGGTCGGCCGCGCCGACATGCCCGAACCACTGGCGGTCCTGTACCGCGCACTGCGGCCGCTGAACCTCGCGCTGCTGGCGGCCGGGCTGGCCGGCGCCGTCCACTGGCTTCCCGACGGGCCGATCGCGGTGTCGCTCGTCGCGGGCGCCTGGCTGTTCGGCGTCGTCGAATACCTGAACTACTTCGTCGTACGGCTGGCCTACCCGCCGACGCGATGGCTGGCGGAGATCGGCCGGTGGCGCACGCCCCGGCTGATGCTCGACGTAGGTCGCTGACGCGGCGAGGCCGGCAGCGGCGCCGTACGCCCGGCGAGCCTCCGTTAAAGTGCACTCGGCTGCGACTGGCGCGGGTGGGTCACCACCGGGGAGCGGCGATCACCTCGATGACAGCGTCGACCGCCTGGGCCTGCATCCACCCGATCTGGTTGAGGAGACCACGAGTGGATCTGCGCTACGGCATCAATCCGCAGCAGGCCGCGGTCGCGGAGGCGGTCGCGGAGTCGTCTCCGGTCGCCGTCCTGAACGGCCGTCCCTCCTACGTCAACATGCTCGACGCGCTGAACAGCTGGCAGCTCGTCAGGGAAGCCGACCGGGCGCTCGGCCGGCCGGCCGCGGCGTCCTTCAAGCACGTGTCACCGGCCGGAGCCGCGGTCAGCGGACCCTTGGACGACTCCGTCGCCGAGCTGTACGGCCTGCGGGGATCCGCCGTCGGCGAGCTGGCCGGCGCGTACCTGCGGGCGCGCGACGCCGATCCGAAGTCCTCGTACGGCGATTTCGTCGCCGTCTCCCGGCCGGTGGACCGCGGCCTAGCGGAGCTGTTGACGGGCCTGGTCTGCGACGGGATCGTCGCCCCGGGCTACGAGGACGGCACGGTGGCGACCCTGAGCGGCAAGAAGAGGGGCAGTTTCCTGGTGCTGGAGGCCGATGCGTCCTTCGTCCCGCCCCGGTGGGAGAACCGCGAGGTCTTGGGGTGGGGGCTTCCGCTGGTGGGGGATCCGGTCGCGCTCCCCGCACAGCTGCCGCAGCGGGCCGACGGCGGCGTGCTGCCGCCGTCGGCCCGCGATGATCTGCTGCTGGGTCTGGCCGTGCTGCGCTACACCCAGTCGAACTCGGTCTGCTACGTCAAGGACGGCCAGACGCTCGGCATCGGTGCAGGCCAGCAGTCCCGGGTGGACTGCACCCGGCTCGCCGGCGCCAAGGTCGACACCTGGTGGCTGCGGCGGCATCCGGCGGTGCGATCGCTGTCGTTCACCGAGGGCACGCGCCTGCAGGACCGGATCAACTGGCAGATCCGGTTCATCGACAGTGAGCTGACCGACGACGAGCAGCGCAGGATGGGCGAGGCGCTCGCCGAGCCGCCTGGGACGGCGCTCACCGCCGAGGAACGTCGTCACTGGCAGGACCGGCTGTCCGGGGTGTCGTTCGCCTCCGACGGCGCCCTTCCCTTCCGGGACAACGTCGACCACGCGCGCAGACACGGCGTCAGCTACCTCGTCGAACCGGGCGGGTCCATCCGTTCCGGAGAGGTCGAGCAGGCCTGCCGGGACCACGGCATCGTCCTTGCCCGCACGGGGCTCCGGCTGTTTCACCACTAGGCTGCTCTGGAGCTGGGGAACACCGCCGGCGGGTCGATATATCGAGGGTGGGCGATCATCGCCCGCCGGCGACGTGCGGTTCGGTACCGTGGCACCATGACCACGGTGACGGCGAACGACGTGCGGGTGCTCGCGCGGTCACGGGAGGTCGATCCAGTCCTCGCCGTGGTCGACGGCGAGGTCGTGGTGATTCCCGAGGCCCAGCTCACGGAGGCGGACGTGGCGCTCTGCAGTCAGCAGAAGCTGGTCCGCGAGCTGGGCGATGAGATCAGCGACATCGAAGCCCAGCTCTTCGCCGGGCGACTGACAAACCTGTTCACCGAGTAGCACCCGGGGCGCGGTCAGATCGGGAAGCTGCCGCGGCGCCAGCGCCAGTGGCGGCCGGCCTTGAGGTGGTCGACGGCCGCCCGTTCGAGCACGGTACGGCGTGGCAGCTGGTCCAGCGGCGTGGTCAGGCTGCGGAACACGAACCGCAGCACCTCGACGTCGGCGTCCAGCCCTTCCGGCTCCTCGTAGGCCTCCAGCTCGAATCTGCGCTGGAACCGGGCGATGTTCGAGTCTGCGGGCAGGTACTCCAGCAGCTGCGGGTCGAGCAGCCAGGAGCCGCAGGAGAACGCCGTGTAGTGCTCGTCGGGAAAGTGGCGCGGGAAGAACGCGCGGGCCTCGTCGAGCGACGCCGTGATCGCGTCCGGGGCCAGCGGCCCTGACTCGGGGATGTGCAGGCTGATGGCGGTGTCGCCGCGGTGGTGCTGCAGCCGGCCCAGCTCGTAGAGGCCGCCGCGCGAGTGCAGCGTCAGCCAGCTCTGCATGACCGGCCAGCCCTCGCGGTCCATCCGCCGGTCGATCGCCAGGTTGCGACCAAGGTCGGCGAGGGTCGCCCAGGACACGGCATCGGCGATGCCGTGGTCGCGGTGGTACGCCAAAACGACGTCGACCAGGGCCAGGTACGCGTACACGTAGAGGTGCCGCCAGGCGGGGCCTCGCCCGCGCGGCAGCTCCGGGCCGGGCGACAGCCAGCCGTGCCCCCCGAGATCGGCGCGGACCAGGGCGATCGAGCGGTCGAGCAGCCACCGCAGCTCGGGAGTCCACAGCGGTGAGTCGGGGTCGGGCCAGCCCGCCATGATCTCGGCGGCGTCGTCCGATCGCACGGCGAGCCGGTCGAGGATCGCGGGCGCGTCGTCCTTGGCGGGCAGCGGAGCGGACGGCAGGTCGCCGGCCAGCCGGTGCACGCGCTCGACGTCTTCGACGGATACCCCGAGCCGGGCGGCGGTGTCGTCCAGATCCACGCCGACGATGCTACCGGCTGGGCGGTGGGCGCACGGCGGCCATGACTGGGTGCAGCTGATCGCGGGTGCGACCAAGCTTCGCACGTGAGTGCCCCCATCGGTGTTCCGGTGTTGAGGCGATTGTTGGTTGGTGAGCGTCTGCCGCGGCGGTCCGCCCGTATCACCGAGTGGGTCGTCGACGGCGGCCACTGGTTCTGCTGCGCCTTCTGAACTGTGTGGATGCATGGCGGGTCGGTGCCGCCATCGACCTGTGGGCATGTCTCACGGCGGTACGTCAATGTTGCAGTTTCGTAAAGTCGCAGCAGCGAACTTCGTGGTCGGCGGCGATGGAGCCATCGATGGGCGTCCAACCAAGATTTGGGAAGTTGTCGGACCCTGTTGGTTGGTGCGCCAGCTCACCGCGTCGCGGTGCGCGCAGCGATCGAGGATAGTCGATCGTGCCTGCCGGTGGGGCTGAGATGCCGTGATCGTGCGGTGACCGAGTGTTGCTAAACGTTTACCCGCATCGATGACCATCGTGTTTGACAACGTTGCCAGAACTAGCGATGGTGGGTTTCGCATTGCAGAAGTCAACCTGTGTGATCGGAGGAACCATGCGTTTTACCAGGCAAACAGCGGTGGCCCTGCTGGCCGTCGCTGCCCTGTTCTCCGCGACAGCGTGTTCGTCGAGTGACGACCCCGCGACGGCGGAGAAGGACGTCGAGGTCTTCACGTGGTGGGCCGACGGCGGCGAGAAGGCCGGCCTTGACGGGCTCGTGGCCCAGTTCGGCACCGCCTGCCCCGACTTCGCGTTCGTCAACGGCGCGGTGGCCGGCGGCGCCGGTTCCAATGCCAAGAGCGTGCTGGCCAGCCGCCTGCAGACCAACGACCCGCCGAGCACCTTCCAGGCCCACGCGGGCGCGGAGCTGTCGGACTACATCAACGCCGGCCAGGTCGAGGATATCTCGGCGGAGTACACCGAGTGGGGCCTGACCAGCGCGTTCCCCAAGGGTCTGATCGACAACATCACCGTCGACGGCAAGATCTACTCCGTGCCGGCCAACATCCACCGCGCCAACGTGCTGTGGAGCAACAAGACCGTCCTGGCCAAGGCGGGCATCACCGCCGACGCCACCACCCTGGACGCCTTCATCGCCGACCTGGACAAGCTCAAGGCCAAGGGCGTGGCCACGCCGCTGGCGCTGGGCAAGGACTGGACGCAGGTCATGCTCCTGGAGTCGGTGCTGATCAGCGACCTGGGCGCGGACAAGTTCACCGGCCTGTGGAACGGCTCGACGGACTGGAAGGGCGCCGACGTCACGGCGGCCATCGAGAAGTTCAAGAAGCTGCTGACCTACAGCAACGCCGACCGCGACACCTACGACTGGACCGACGCCGAGAAGCTCATCATGGACGGCAAGGCGGCCTACCAGCTCATGGGCGACTGGGAGGCGGCCGACCTCGACGCCAAGGGCTTCAAGGACTACGGCTACTCGGTCTTCCCGGGCAACACCGGCACCTTCCAGTGGCTGGCCGACGCGTTCGTGCTGCCCAAGGGCGCCAAGAACGTCGCGGGCACCAAGTGCTGGCTCAAGACCGTCGGCAGCGCCGAGGGCCAGAAGGCTTTCAACGTCAAGAAGGGCTCCATCCCGGCCCGCACCGACGTCAGCTCGGACGGCTTCCCGGCCTACCAGCAGGCCGCGATGACCAGCTGGAAGGGCGACAAGCAGGTGCCGTCCTGCGCCCACGGCTCGGCCTGCTCCCAGGGCCTGCAGGGCGCTATCGTCAGCGCCGCCGGCAAGTTCTCCACCGACGGTGACGTCGCCGCGCTGCAGAACGCGCTCGCCGCGGCCGCAGCGCAGTTCGCCGCGAAGAAGTAACGCCCCCGGCGGGGCCGCGGCTCGGCGCACTCACGCCGTGGCCGCGGCCCCGCCGAACACCCCTGTGCGAAGGAGCACCACCATGCGCAGCTGGAAGCGGCCGTGGCTATCCGGCCTGCTGCTGATCTCACCCTCGCTGATCCTGCTCGGCGTCCTGGTCTACGGGCTCATCGCCTGGACCGTCAACCTGTCCATGCAGGACCGGCACAACGCCCGCGAGTCCAAGGGGTTCGCCGGCCTGGACAACTACGTCAACCTGTTCACCGCCGACATCAACGACCGGTTCACGCACTCCCTGAAGAACCTGCTGGTCTTCACGATCGTGTTCATGGTCGGCACGCTGGTGATGGGCCTGATCTGGGCGCTGCTGCTGGAACGCGGCGCGCGGGCCGAGGGCGTCTTCCGGACCGCGTACCTGTTCCCGATGGCCGTCTCGTTCGTCGCGTCCGGCGTGGTGTGGCGCTGGCTGATGAACCCCGGGGAGGGCGACGACGCGGGCGGCCTCAACGCCGTCTTCGGCGGCCTGGGACTCGACTTCCTGCAGAACCCGTGGTGGACCGATCCGGACTGGGGTATGGCCGCGATGGCGGTGCCCGCGATCTGGCAGCTGTCCGGGTACGTGATGGCGCTGTTCCTGGCGGGTTTCCGCGGCATCCCCAACGAGCTGCGTGAGGCCGCCGCGATGGACGGCGCGAGCAACTTCCAGCTCTATCGCAGGGTGCTGTTCCCGCAGCTCACGCCGACCGTGCTGTCCGCGATGATCATCACCGGCCACATGTCGATGAAGATGTTCGACCTGATCATGTCGGTTTCCGGCGCCCAATGGATCACCGAGGTCCCCGCGGTCTACGTCTGGCAGACCCTGCTCACCAGCGACTACGCCAAGGCGGCCGCGATCTCGGTGTTCCTGCTCGTCGTCGTGGCGATCGTGGTCGTGCCCTACCTCATCCACGTCAACCGGGCGGAGAAGCGTTCATGACCAGCCAGACCATGACGCCCGACGAGGTCCGCAGCGGACCCGCCCCGGCGGCAGGCAACCGGAGGGCGAAGCCGTCACCCGTCGGACAGCTCGTGCGGCACGTGCTGCTGCTGCTGTTCCTGCTGATCGTGCTGATGCCGCTGTACGTCCTCGTCGTCACCAGCTTCAAGTCCGGCCGGGAGATCGGCGTCAACGGCCAGTGGAGCCTGCCCGAGGTGTGGACCTTCGCGTCCTGGGAGAAGGCGTGGACCGCGCTCGGACCCTCGTTCCTGCGCACCTTCCAGCTCGCCGTCCCGGTCGCGCTGATCTCCTCGATCATCGGCGCGGCCAACGGCTTCGTGCTGTCGCGCTGGCGGTTCCCCGGCGCCGACGTGGTGTTCACGCTGATCCTGTTCGGCATGTTCATCCCGTACCAGGCGGTCATGATCCCGCTGCGCGAGGTGGTGCAGTCCATCGGGCTGCCGAACGGCATCCCGACGCTGATCTTCGTCCACGTCGTCTACGGCATCCCGATCTGCACCCTGATCTTCCGCAACTACTACGCCACCACGGTGCCGGTGGAGCTGATCGAGGCCGGGCGTGTCGACGGCGCGGGACTGCTGCGCACGTTCCGGATGCTGATCCTGCCGCTGTCCGGGCCGGCCTTCGTCGTCACGGTCATCTGGCAGTTCACGTCGTCGTGGAACGACTACCTGTTCGCGATCTTCCTGTCCAACACCCGCAACGGCCCGATCACCATCGCCCTCAACGCGCTGGCCGGTGCGCAGTCACCGGACTACGCGGCGTCGATGGCCGGTGCGCTGATCACGTCGCTGCCCACCCTGCTGGTGTACGTCCTGCTGGGCAGGTGGTTCATCGGCGGCCTGATGGCCGGCGCGGTCAAGAGCTGAGGGGCGGCGCCGGGTCGGCGCCGCCCTCTTGCTTTTGCTGGAACATCGAAAACTTCTGTCGATCTCACGTAAACATCTAGACATGTATACATAACAATCATATGGTGGCAGTTGCCGGGCAACGGCGTGCCGGGCCAACCAGGACATGGCAACGTTGTCCGATCGTTGACCAGGCACGCCGCTGCGTCGTGAGGGCTGCCGCCGGACGATCGCGCACGTTGCTCCGCTCTCCCGGAGGAGCCGTGTTGGCAACGTCCCACAGTGCGCACCGATGCTCTGCCCCGTCCCTGGGCTGCGTGTACGTCCCGCAGGCCGGTGCCATGCCTTCCCTGGTCAGCGAACACGCCCACGACGCACCCGGCGCGGCGGCGCGCGCCTGATCCACCGGCTCAGAGGAGAGAACCGCTCACCCACCATCGGAGACCGCCATGTCCCGCTCCCTGCCCAGGTTCGCCGCGCTGTCGGCGACCTCGCTGCTCGCCGCACTCGGTGTCGCGGCGCCCGCCCCTGCCGCGCCGACCGCCGCCGCACCACTGGCCGTCATCTGCAACCGCTACTGCGACGGGCGCGACGCCGCGCTCGCACCCACCGACCGGGTCCCGCTCACCGTGACCATCTACGGCCGCCAGATCAGCCTGCACTTCAACGACACCGACGCCATGTCCTGGGGCGTCATCGCCAACGGCAACCCCGGCGACCAGGTATGGCTGGACCGCTCGTTCGACGGCGGGCGCACCGTCACCGACAGCCGCCTCGGCGTGGCCACCACGCCCGGCGGCAGCCGCACCGCCCGCACCCCGATGTACAACGTCGACCAGTGGAGCACCAACGCCGTCGGCGCACTGCGGGCCTGCGGCAAGGCCGGCGACCGGCCCGAGTCGGTCTGCACCGCCTGGGCCCGCACCACCTGGAACGCGGGCAACCGGCGCACCGCCGCCGCGACCGGGCTGATGATGAGCTACCACAACGGCACCGGCCTGTTCGACACGACCGGCTGGTGGAACAGCGCCAACGCGCTCACCGCCGTCATCGACAACATCCGGATCTCGGGCATGGGCAGCTACCGCTACGCCATCGCCAACACCTACGACCGCAACGTCAACAGCCGGCTGGGCCAGTTCCGCAACGAGTACCTCGACGACACCGGCTGGTGGGCGATGGCCTGGATCTCGGCGTACGACCTGACGGGGGAGAGCCGTTATCTGGCCACCGCGCGGGTCGCCGCCGACCACATGGCCGCGTACTGGGACGGCACCTGCGGTGGCGGCATCTGGTGGAGCACGGCGCGCACCTACAAGGCGGCCATCGCCAACAGCCTCTACCTGCAGGTCAGCGCGGCACTGCACAACCGCATCCCGGGTGACACGGTCTACCTGCAGCGCGCCCAGCAGGAATGGAACTGGTTCCAGGGCACCGGAATGATCAACAGCTCGAACCTGGTGAACGACGGCATCAGCCTGTCGACCTGCCGCAACAACGGCTCGACGGTGTGGTCGTACAACCAGGGCGTGCTGCTGGCCGGCCTGGCCGAGCTGTACCGCGCGACCGGCGACGCGGCCCTGCTGACCCGGGCGCGCCAGCTCGCGAACGCCGCCACCACCACCTCGCAACTGCACTCCGGCGGCATCCTGCGGGACCCGTGCGAGAGCGGGAACTGCGGCGCCGACGGCACCTCGTTCAAGGGCGCGCACGTGCGCGGCCTCGGCCGGCTCAACGCCCTGCTGGCCGACCACCCCTACGACGCCTACCTGCGGCTGCAGGCCGACACGGCCTACACCCGCGACCGCACCGCGCTGGACACCTACGGCCTGCGCTGGGCCGGACCGGTCGACACCACCGACGCCGCCCGCCAGCACAGCGCACTCGACCTGATGAACGCCGCACCGTGACAGCCCAGGCCCTGCGCCGCAGCCGCGAACCAGAGGTGGTCTCGCCGCTGACGCCATGAACGTCCGCCCCGGGTCCCCGCTTCGCGAGCGTGCGCCGTACACGCCGCGAAGGGGACCCGGGGCGGACCCCTTCGCCGGCGGTCAGCCGACGTCGACGGGTCGTTCGAAGCAGGTCTCCAGGACGACGACGGTCTGGGTGCCGGTCACGCCGTCCACGGCGAAGATCTCCCGCAGCGTCGCCTGCAGGTCCTCGGTGGTCGCGGTGCGGATCCGCACCAGCAGCGACGCGGCTCCCGCGACGATGTGCGCCTCCTGGATGCCGGAGATGGCCGGCAGCGCGTCGCGGGTGGACGCGTCGCCCACCCACACGTTGGCGCTGACCATCACGAACGCGGACACGCCCCGGCCGACGGCCGCGGGGTCGACGTCGACGGTGGTGCGGCGGATCACCGCGCGTTCGCTTGCTTGCGATGAGCGCGGCCCGCCCGGCCGGCTGAGCTGTCAGGCGGGCCAGCGTCGGCGGTTCAGCAGCCACCATGCGGTCAAATGCTGATCACCGGCACGGTCGGGCTGTCCGGCGTGCCGACAGCGTTCAGCGTGCTCGGCAGGCCCGACGACCACGCCAAGATCGTCATCGACCCGCGTCGCGCCGAGGCGGCTCTGCGGGGCGCCTGGATCGTGGGCGGAGGATCGGGCCCGGGTGCGTGATCGACTTCACTCGCTTGCGATCAACGGAAGCCGCCCCACGCCGCGCGGCAATGGGAGACTCGGCCGTGGCGCCGAACGCGAAACGCAGTCATGTCCCCCGGGTCGGGCCGTCCCGCGGGCGGCACACCGGCGTGCCCGGCCGCGCGATCACGGTGCTGACGGGCCTGCTCACGACCATGGCAGCGATCGCCGTCGGGCTCGGCACCGCCGTGGCGGCCGACGGCAAGGCCGTCTGGACCGTCATCGTCGTCACGCTGGCCGCGGCGGTGGCAGTCGACCCGCTCCGCCGACGGTGGCAGCGCTGGCTGCTGCGGCGTGCCGATCCGCGCCGCCAGATCGCCGCCGCCCTGACCACCCAACATCTGCGCCGGATGATGGCAGACACCCCGTACGAACCACCGTCGGGCACCGCCGGGCATGTCGCCCAGGAGACGATCCGCGCGGCGTTCGACGATCCGCACGCGGTCCTGATGCTGGCGCTGCCGGACAACCGGGGCTGGGTCGACGTGGACGACCGGCCCGCGCCCGGGCCGCTGGAACGCCACGACGGGCACATCGAGCTGGTCGCGGGCGCGGGTGGGCAGGTCATCGCCTACTTCCTGCATGGCTCCGACACCGCGGCCGACCGGGCCGGCGCCGCCGGTGTGGTCGACGAACTGCGCGTGCTGATCGAACGGGCGGTCTTCCGCGCCACCGTACGCGACCAGGCCGAGCGGATAGTCCAGGAGCGGGAACGGGCCGAGCAGGCGGCCCTGGCCGAGCGGGTCCGGCTGGAACGCGATCTGCACGACGGGGTCCAGGGCCGGCTCCTGGCGCTGGCGCTCAACCTGCAGATGGCCCGCCACACCGTCGCCGACCCCGCGACCGGCGACCTGCTCAAGACCTCCGTGCAGGACCTCCGGATCGCACTGGACGACCTGCGCGGCGTGGCGGCAGGACGGGCGCCGGTCCTGCTGACCCGGCGGGGCCTCGCCGCGGCCGTCGAAGATCTGGCATCCAAGCTGCCACGCCCGGTCGAGATCGACGTCGTCGACGAGAGGTTCGCACCCGGGGTCGAAGCGGTGGCGTACTTCGCCGTGGCGGAGGCGCTGACCAACGCCGTCAAGCACGCCGAGGCGCAGCGCATGAGGGTGCGCGTCACCGCGGAGCCGACCGCGTTGCGCATCGAGGTGGCCGACGACGGCCGCGGTGGCGCGGATCCGGATGGCGCGGGCCTGCGCGGCTTGCGGACCCGCGTGGCTCTCGCCGGTGGTGCGATGCACGTCGAGGACCGGCCCGGTGGCGGCACGGCCATCCGGGTGGATCTGCCGCGTCGGCCGGGCGACCCGTCGGCGTAGGACGGTGCCGCTCAGCTCGCCAGGAAGGCGGCGACCGCGTGGTAGAACTCCTCCGGTCGGCGGCTGTGGACCAGATGTCCCGCCTCGATCGTCACCAGCTCCGCACCCGGCACCGCGGCGGCGACCAGTGCCAGCCGTTCAAGCGAGAGGTGGCTCGCGGGGCCGCCCCATACCACCAGCGTCCGGGCACGGATCGTCGTGAGCTGCCGCCACCACTCGGGCTGGGGCCGGCGCAACTGCCGCAGCGCCGACACGACAGCCCGCCGGTGGTAACCCCGCCGGAAGACGAGCAGCGCCAGGCTCTCCAGCAGGAACCGGGGTGCCAGCAGGCCGTCCTCGTCGGTGGCGTCTCGGGCCGGCACGGGCGGCTCCTCCAGGATGAGGTGACTGACCAGGTCCGGCCGCTCGTGGGCGACCAGCGACGCGACGTGTGCGCCCAGCGAGTGGCCGACCAGGGCCACCCGGTCGAGGGCGAGCGCGTCGAGCAGGCCGACGATGTCAGTGCGGTACGCGTCCAGCGGGTAGGAGACCGCGCGGGTGCTGCCGCCGTGCCCCCGCAGATCCACCGCGATGGTGCGCCAGCCCTCCGGCGCCAGCACCGATGCCAGCCGGTCCCAGGTCGCCGAGCTGCTGGCACCGCCGTGCAGCAGCACCAGCGCCGGGGCGTCGGGGCGGCCGTACTCGCGGTACCGCACGATGATGTTGCCGAGGGCCACGGTGACGACACGGGGCGCGACATCCGCCGTAAGGGGCGCAGAGACTTCGCTCACGCGCCCAACCTAGCGTCCGCGCGTGCTCTACGGGACTGCGCGCGCTGCGGATCCGTCGGCACGACCGCCAGGACTCCGTCGAGCCCGGAGGAAGGCTGCCCGAGGCAGCATCCTCAACCCGGCGGGGCTCCACCACCAGTGACCGCGGCCGCCGTGCCAGTAAAGCCGGACCAGCCAGGTGCCGTCCGGCCGACGGACCTCCAGCCGCCCGATCGACGCGAGCCGGGCGGCCGCGGCCCGTACGGAGGCGGGCCGCGGAAGCTGGGCGAGCGCGAAGGCGGGATCCTCGAAGGTGACGACGACCGGTCCTCCGGCGGACGCCTCAAGCTTGCCCGCGGTTTCGCGCCCGTACGCCGCCACCGTGAGGTCCAAGGTGCCCGACAGGCCCACCCGGGGCGCCGGCGCCTCGCGCCTACCGTCGCGCCCCATTGCCGCCGTCGCTGGTGGTGACGTCAAGCGTGCCGTTGAGCACCCACGTGGCTCTGGGTGAGTCGGCGCCGGTGCTGCGCGGGACGTGGATCTCCATGTCCCGGAAGTGGTAGGAGATACTGGCATTCCTGCCGGTCAGGAAGTCCCACATCTCCTTGCCGAAGTCGGCGAACTGAAGGTCGTCGCGAACTGCTGTGGTCATGGCCTCTTCCGTTCATGATCGTTGGGCCGGCTCTGGCTGACCCCTCACCATCGATCGTCGACCTCGGGCGGCTCTCCTGCGACCGGCGTGCCTGATTTGCGTCGATTCGTGCAGCGATTGAGCGCTCGGACCCGCGCTTCCAGGCGCAGCGCATACCATGATGATCATGACTGAGAACGTGTGGGACTACCCACGGCCGCCCCGCTGGGAACGATGCGGGCGCAGAGTCGTGGCGATGCACGCGGACCAGACGGTCTTCGACACCCAGGAGGCGATCCGGGTGCTGGAGACGTCGCACCCGCCGGTGTACTACGTGCCGCGAAGCGCGGTGCGCCCGCCGCTGCGACCGGCGGGGCGGACCAGCCACTGCGAGTTCAAGGGCGTCGCGTCCTACTGGGACCTGATCGTCGACGGCGCCGTCGTCGGCGAAGCGGCGTGGTCCTACGAGGCTCCGACCGCCGGATACGAGCCGCTGGCGGGCATGCTGGCGTTCTATCCGTCCAAGCTCGACAGATGCTCGGTCGACGGCGAGCCCGTCACACCGCAGTCCGGGGATTTCTACGGTGGCTGGATCACCGGTGAGGTGCTCGGGCCGTTCAAGGGCGGCCCGGGAACGTCCGGCTGGTGAGAGCTGCCACCGGGGCGCCCGCGCCCCGGATGGCCGACCCGCGGCGTGGCCGGACGTGAACTGAAGGCGACTGTGATCCAAAACCTTCGCGCCATGGGTTACCGCCACCGTCACCCGCGGGTATGGCCAGCCTGCGTGCCCAGCGCAGCCCCTGGGTCGTCGGCATCACCGCGGAGGATGACATGGCATTGGCAAATCACACCGCAATCCTCCCTCGGCGGGCCGCGGACGGCCGCTACGACCTGGTCGTGCTGGCCAACCGGCTCCCCGTCGACCACGCGACGGACGACGACGGCCGACCATGCTGGCGGCGCAGCCCCGGTGGACTGGTCACGGCCCTGCACCCGATCATGAAGCGCCGGGCCGGGGCCTGGATCGGCTGGCACGGCCGGTCCGGACCCGCCCCCACGCCGTTCGTCCACGACGGCATCCACCTGCACCCGATCGCGCTCACCGACGACGACGTCGCCGGCTACTACGAGGGGCAGTCCAACGCGACGATCTGGCCGCTCTACCACGACGCCGTGGAGCCGCCGTCGTTCGACCGGTCCTGGCAGGAGCACTACCGCGCGGTCAACCGCCGCTTCGCCGAGGCCGCGGCACGGGTGGCCGCGCCCGGTGCACTCGTCTGGGTGCACGACTACCACCTGCAGCTCGTTCCCGGGATGCTCCGCGACCTGCGCCCCGACCTGCGTATCGGGTTCTTCCTGCACATCCCGTTCCCGCCGGTCGAGCTGTTCTGCCAGATGCCGATGCGGGAGGAGATCATGCGCGGTCTGCTCGGCGCCGACCTCGTCGGCTTCCAGCACGCGCAGGGGACCCGCAACTTCCGGATGCTCGCGGCGGACCTGGCCGGCGCGAAGGTCACCGACGGCGGGATCTGGTACGAGGGCCGTGACGTCGTGGCCGAGACGTTCCCGATCTCCATCGACGTGGCCGAGCAGCAGCGGCTCGCGGCCGACCCCGCGGTCCGTGCCCGTGCGGCGGAGATCCGGCGGGAGCTGGGCGACCCCCGGACGGTGATGCTGGCCGTGGACCGGCTCGACTACACCAAGGGCATCGAGTGCCGGCTGCGGGCGTACGGCGAGCTGCTGGCGCAGGGGCGGCTGGACCCGGCCGAGACGGTGATGGTGCAGGTCGCGGTGCCGACCCGGCAGCAGATCGACCAGTACCAGGCGCTGCGGGAACGGGTGGAGCGCGAGGTCAGCCGGATCAACGGCGACCACGCGGGAATCGGCCGGGTGTGTGTGCACTACCTGCACCAGTCCTTCGACCGGGCCGAGCTCGCGGCGCTGTACCTGGCCGCCGACGTCATGGCGGTGACACCGCTGCGCGACGGGATGAACCTGGTCGCCAAGGAGTACGCCGCCACCCGCGCCGACGGGACGGGCGCGCTGGTGCTCAGCGAGTTCGCCGGCGCGGCCGCCGAGCTGGGGGAGGCCTGGCTGGTCAACCCGCACGACGTCGACGCGCTCAAGGACGCGTTCGCCGATGCCGCGGCTGCCGACGCCGCCGAGCAGCGCCGCAGGATGGAACCGATGCGGGCGCACCTGCGCCGCCACGACGTGAACGCGTGGGCCACCGGGTTCCTGAACCAGCTCGACCGGGCCCCGAGCGGATGCGCCTCTTCGGCCTCCCGCGCCAGGCACGTGGCGCGGGCGGGCGACGGGGCACGACCGCACCCGGTTCAGTGCGCTTGCCGGGTCGGCGGCTCTTCCTCGGCGGAGGCAAGGGGTGCCCGGTCGCGGACGAGCCACTTGGCGGCAGGGACACGGCCGATCGGCTGAGCGTGCCGCGCGGCGTCACCGATCCGGAGCTCAGGACACGTCGAGAAGCCGCCGGACCTGGACGACACCCTCTGGGGCGGCGTCCTCGGCGACGACGGCCCCGAGGGCACCCAGGCAGGTGGCCGGGGTGCCCCGCCAGCGAGAAGTCGTCGGTGGACGAGCGTTCGACGTAAGGTGAACGCCGGGCACCGGCCCTGTCGGTGCCCGGCGCAGCATGCATTGTGGCCGCTCGACGACGCTTGGGGAACCCGTTGACCGTACCTGGCATCGCCGCCTCGCCGTGGCTGCCGTTCCCGGCCGCCGGCCGTGGGGTGACGGTGTTCTGCCTGCCACATGCCGGTGGAGCTGCCCGCTCCTACTGGAGCTGGGCAAACTCCACGGCCTACCCCGGTGTGGACTTCGTTCCGGTGGAGTTGCCCGGCCGCGGCAGCCGGATCACCCAAGCGCCCGTCGCCGAACTCGAGGTGCTGACCGAACAGCTCGCCGAGGTGGTGGACGGCTACGCCGTCGAAACGGGCCGCCCGTATGCGCTGTTCGGGCACAGCATGGGCGGCCTGCTGGCCTACCACCTGGCCGGCCGTCTCGCGGCGTCCGCCCGCCCCGGGCCGGTCTGCGTCTTCGTCTCCGGCTGCCGGCCGCCGAACCGGCAGTCCGCCGTCGATCTGCGCGGTCTCGACGACGGCGCGCTGGTGGCGACGCTGGTGCGCCTCGGCGGGCTGACGGCGGAGATGGCCGCGGAGACCGAGCTGATGGCGATGGTCCTCCCCGCGTTGCGGGCCGACCTGGCCCTGTTCGCCGGCTACCGGCCGCCTGCGGCTCCGCTCGCGATTCCGATCATCGCGCTGGCGGGGACCGGGGATCCGCTGGCCGCACCGGATGATCAAAAGGGCTGGCAGGCCCACACCAGCCGGGGCCTGCTCCGGCGGGTGTTCGGCGGCGGCCACTTCTTCCTGCACGACGAGCCCGACCCGGTGCTGCGGGAGATCGCGCGGGTGGTGGCGACGGCAGCCGCCGTACAGAGCTGCCGCTGATCCGATCACCGCGGCACTTTGCCGCCTACACTGAACCCGTGTCGATCAGGGCCGTACGCGGCGCCACCCAGCTTGAGGTCGACGAGCGCGAGCACCTGCTGGAGCGGGTAGCCGAGCTCGTCAAGGAAGTGCTGCACGCCAACGACCTCGCCGACGAGGACTTCGTGAGCGCGATCTTCACCGCGACCCCGGACATCCACTCGGAGTTCCCGGCGTACGCGGCCCGCCAGATGGGGATGGCCGACGTGCCGCTGATCTGCGCACAGGAGCTGGACATCGCGGGCGCCATGCCCCGGGTCGTCCGCCTGATGGCGCATGTCGAGACCGACCTGGCCCGCGACGAGATCACCCACGTGTACCTGCACGGCGCGGCGATGCTGCGGCGGGATCTCACCCACGTGTACGCCAAGTCCGACGACGCGGTTTAGGCGCCCGTCGGCGGTCGGGGACGACGGAAGCCGGGCCGCGGCCCGGCTTCCGTGTCGGTGCAACCGCCTGAATCAGCTGACGCGTCGTGCCCCGACGACCAGCGAGCCGCCCATCGAGGGCAGCAGCCGGGCCAGTGACCTGCTCTGCAGCCAACGGCCGGTCGGCAACTGCCAGCCGACGTAGTTGGACCGGAGCGCGGCCGGGGCGAATCCCGTGTTGCGCAGCAGCCGGCGCAGCGACGAAGCGGTGAAGGGCCGGATGTGCAGGCGCAGGTACGGGTGCTCGCAGTCGACCTGGCGTGGCGATCGGCCGAGCAGGAAACGCAGCCTGTCCTGCAGCGTGGCGAGGTTCGGGGTGGTGAGCACCACGATCCCGCCCGGTTTCAGCACCCGGTGCAGTTCGCGCAGCACCGCCGGCGGCGCGACCAGGTGCTCGATGAGCTCGCCGAGGACGATGGCGCTGAG
Organism: Catellatospora vulcania; assembly: GCF_009720385.1. Lineage (GTDB taxonomy): Bacteria > Actinomycetota > Actinomycetes > Mycobacteriales > Micromonosporaceae > Catellatospora > Catellatospora vulcania. Next base: position 196,098 of record NZ_ML769301.1, read on the forward strand.
CGAGCCCGTGCCGAAGGGCAGCGGGCGTTCGACGTCGAGCTGCACGCCGCCGCCGGCGGGGACCGCGTCGGCGCTGATGTCGGCGGAGATCGGGAACCGGGCGGCGGGCAGCCGGTCCAGCAGCGTGTGGCCACCGGCGCCGATCTCCAGCACGGGTCCGGGCGGGCAGGCTGCCAGCATGGTGTGGAGCAGGCGGCGGGCGGCGTCGCGGCGAACCGCGTGGTAGGGGTCGCCCACGTACGCGGTGACGTGTCGGCCGTCGGCGTAGACCGCCACGTTCGCCTCGACGAAAGCCCTGCTCAGCAGGTTGGTGTCGGCCGCGGCAGGTGCCGGGCCTTGCCGGGTCAGCAGGGCCGTCATGGCGTCAGCGCGCCTGTCGACATCCGGGCCAGCAGGTCGCGGACGATCGTGACGGTGTCTTCGGCGTCGAACCGGATGCGGGGGCGGGCGGCCGGTGCGACGTCGAGGGCGCCCAGGCTGAGGTCGCTGGCGTGCTCGCGCAGCCTGCCCAGCACCACGGTCACCGATTCCGGGCTGCGGGTCAGCGAGGCGTGGAAATGGCCGGCCGGCAGCTCGTAGTATTCGCCGCTGCTGCGGATGTCGGCGTGGCCGGCGGTGATGCGAACCCGGCGGGCCGAGGTCAGGATCTCGTCGTGGCCGTCTGCCGACCGGATCTCGTATACCCGCAGCGGGCCTTCGGGGTCGTCGTCGACCTGGTAGGTCTGGTTCAGGATGGAGCCGCTGAGCAGGAAGCTGAGCAGGTCCCAACTGTGGCAGTGGACGGCCGAGGTGGTCCGGGTCGCGACGTCGGCATCCGACCAGACGTGCACGCAGACCCCGACGTCGGACTGGTCGCGGCTCAGCGGCAGGCAGATGAAACCCAGTGGGTGCCGTACGGCGCGCAGCTCGGAGCGTCCGTGGGCGATGTCCTGCAGGCCTCCGGCGAGAAGGAGGTCCAGGACGTCGTGTGCGGAGCGGTTTCGGATGGCCCGCTCCAGGCCCGAATGGTTCATAGACTGACATCTCCTCATAGGGCGGGGCGATTCCGCGCGCTCCGCATGATTCACTTCGCTCAGAACAGCGGCGCGTCCAGGTCGAGCTGCGTCACCTGGGGGATGTGGGCGGCCAGCTCGCCAGCCTCAAATCGGGACATACCAACGATATGCCAAAAATCGCCGGAATGTCCTTGTTTGCCTTTGTGTCGACCGTCGGGGGTGAACGCCACCCATTCGGCGTCACGCATACCGATCAAGGTGGCCACGGGGGTGACCGCGCCGTCCTCGACCGACCACAGCAAGGTCGTGCCGTCGCTGCTGCTACTGGCCATGAGCCCGCCGTCGGGGGAGAAGGCCACCGACCACACCCGGTTCAGGTGCACGGCGAGCTTCTGGCGGTGTGATCCGTCTGCGGCGTCCCAGATGTCGATGATCCCGCTGTCGCCGGCCGTGGCCAGGATCGCGCCCCCGGGGTGGTAGGCCACCGACCACAGCCGCCCCTGCCCGGGCTCGATCACCTTCTTGACCGTCTGGGTCTCCAGATCCCAGATCAGCACCGTCTCGTCGGTGCTGGCCGAGGCGAGTTCCGCGTGGTGCGGGTGGAACGCCAGGGCGTACACCCGGCCGGTGTGCCGCGACAGCACGGCCTTCGTGGTGCCCCGTTCCCAGTCCCACAGGCGGATCGCGGAATCGTCGCCCGCGGCGGCCAGCCGCCTGCCGTCCGGGCTGAACGCCAGCGCGCGTACGCGCCCCCGGTGCTCGCCCAGCGTGATGAAGGTGCGGCCGGTCTTGCGGTAGAGCACCTGGATCGTGTTCTCGTCGGTAGCCGCGGCGATCATTGTGCCGTCCGGATTGAACACCGCGGCCCACACGTCGTCGGTCGCGATCTCGAGGTGCCGGCCCTCCTCGCCGGTCTCGGTGTCCCACAGCAGCACCCGGCCGTCGTTGGTCGCCGTCGCCAGCACCGAGGTCTCGGCGCTGAACACCGCGGAGATGAGGCGGTCGAGGGGGCGCCGGATCTCCCGCAGCAGCCGCCCGGTACGGGGATTCCACAGCCGGACCCGGCCGTCGTTGCTCGTGGTGGCGAGCATGGCGCCGTCGTTGCTGAACGTCACGCTCCACACGCTGCGGTTGTGGCCGGTGATCGTGGACACGAGATTGCCGCTGACCGTGTTCCATACCTTCGTGGTGAAGTCGTTGCTGCTGGTGACGAGCCGCTCCCCGTCCGGCCGGAACATCATCGGCCACACCGAGGCATGGTGGCGGGTCAGTTCATAGTGGATGGAGCGCGGCTCGGCCTCCCACAGCCGCACCGCGCCCTCGCTGTCGCCGGAGGCGAAGTACTTGCCGGCGGGGCTGAACGTGATGCGGTACACCGAACCCTCGTGCCGGTCGAGCGGGCGCGGCGTCGACGAGGCGCTCAGATCCCAGCTCAGCACGGTGCCCTTGGTGTCCGCGCTGACGATCCCGCCACCGGTGGAGTCGAAGTCGAACGCGTAGATGGATCCGGTGTGCCCCACCAGTTCGTGGGTCAGCTCGCCGCTGTCCGGATTCCACACCCGCAGCACGCCGTCGTCGCCACCGCCGGCCAGCAGCATGCTGTCCCGGTCGAACCGCAGCCAGTACAGGATGCTGTTGTTGGTGTTGAGCTCATGGCGGACCGTGCCGGTCTCCAGGTCCCAGATCCGGCCGCCGCCGCCTTCGTCGCCGACGGCCAGCAGCCGGTTCGAGGCGTGGAAGGTCGCCGTCCAGATAGGCGCCCGGTGGTCGCGCAGCGTGGCCCGCAGGCTGCCGTCCGCCACGCTCCAGATCCGCATCGTGCCCTCGTCGTCGCCGGCGGCGAGCAGCGAACCGTCCGTGCTGAACAGCATCGGCCACACCCAGCCGGAGGATCCGGTCAGCACGTGCGTGCACTCGCCGGTGTCGGCGTTCCACAACCGTACGGTGCGGTCCAGCGAACCGGTCGCCAGCACCGGCTCCGTGGGGCTGTACATGACGGCGTAGGTGCGCTGCTCGTGGCCGACGAGCGACCGCAGCGGCTGGGACGACTCGGCGTCGCAGACCAGCACCGTGCCGTCCTCGTTGCCGATGGCCAGCAGGCCGCCGTCGGCGTCGAAGGCCACCGGTCGCGGCAGCCGGCCCTCCTGGAACCCGAACAGCACGCCGACCGTGGCCGGCATGGTCGCGTTCTCCACCCGCTGGCCGGGGATGACCGCGGCCCCCGCCTGCTGCGCCGCGTCCAGCAGAGGCTGCTCGGCGAGCACGTTGACCAGCGCGGCGCGCCGCCACCGGGTGTCCTGCGCCGAGGCCGAGGCCAGCTGGGCGCGGATGAACCTGGCCCGCGCCAGCCGGGCGCCGTCCAGGCGCGCGCCGGTCAGCGTGGTCTCGACCAGGCTCGCCCCGGTCAGGTCGGCGCCGGTCAGGTCCGCGCCGGTCAGGTCCGCGCGGTCGAGCACGGCGCCGGCCAGGTTGGCCCGGCACAGGGTGGCCCCGCTCAGATCGGCCTCGGACAGCTGCGCGCCCGCGAGGTCGGCCTCGGTCAGGTCGATGCCGTGCCAGGATCGCAGCGTCAGATCCTGGCCGCTGAGCACCGCGCCGCGCATGTCGGACTGCGGGTACGAGCTCAGCCGCGCGCTGATGCGGCTGGCGTTGGAGCGGGCGGCGTCGGTCGCGCCGGCGTCGCGGCGCACCCGCTGGATCCATTCCTGGCACAGCCGCGGATCGGCCAGGCCGGCCACGAAGTCGATGGTGAGCAGCGACAGCGGTTTCCACTCCAGCAGCTTGGGCAGCGCGTGGTCCGGATCGTGGTGCAGCAGGTCGGCGATGTGCCGCGCGATCAGCCACTCCATCACCGAGCCGTGGATGAAGCCGAACAGGCCCTCGTCGGTGCGCCACAGCAGCGAGCCCGCGCCGACCGCGTGCGCGATCTGCTCCGCGGACAGGTGCCCGGCAGCGAGCCCGGTGAGGGTCCGGGCCACGTCGCCCAGCTCGTCGAGCCCGATCAGCGCCTCGTCGCTCTCCCACATCCGGATCGCGAGGCGGGTCACGGCGACCCAGAGGTCGTCGAGGCCGAGACCCACCGGGACCCCGGCGATGTCCTGGGTGCGGGCCTCCTCGTGGCGCAGCCAGGAGTTGAGGATGTGCCCGTAGAGAGCGGCGGCGCTGACCGTGCCGCGCGCCGCGACGACCGCGCGCAGCTGGTCCTCGTCGAGGTCGGCGATGAAACCGAGCATGCGGGGGTTGCGGGCGAGGTTGACCAGGTCGCCGATCTGGCCGAGCAGGTCCAGGCGGCGCTGGGCGGCCTGCGCGTCACCGCCGTAGCGCTGTACGAGCAGGCTGCGGATCTGCTCGGGGGACAGGTCCTCCACGCTGAGGATGCGCCGCTGCGGCAGGCCGCGGGCGTCGCCGATCGCGCTGAGCACCTGCGCGTGCGTCTGGAAGTGCTGGGTGCGGCTGGCCACCACGATCTTGGCCTGGCCCTCCGCGGCGGCCAGCAGCCGCTGCAGGTGCTCCGCGGCCCGCGCGTAGGTCGCGCGGGCGACGAGCTCGTCGAACCCGTCGAAGATCAGCACGATCCGCCCGTGGCTGAGCATGTAGCGGAAGGCCTTGAGGTCGATCTCGTCGTGGCGGTGGTTGGCCAGGTGCGCCGCGACCAGTCCCTCGATGGTGTGCGCCTTGTCGAGCGTGCGCAGCTCGATGAAGATCGGCGTCAGCCGCGGCAGCACCTCGGGGATCCGGCGGGCGAGCTCGCGCAGCGCGAACGTCTTGCCCCGGCCGAAGTCGCCAAGCAGCAGCAGGAAGCGGCCGTCGTCGGTGTCGAGCGTGCGCAGCATCTCCTTGACCAGGTCCTCGCGGACCGGGCGGTTCACCGCGCCGAGGTCGGTGTAGCGCTGCGGCACGTAACCGGCGGGCGGGTAGATGCGGTCGGTGCGCAGCTGCTCGGTCTGCGCCGCGACATAACTGCCGAGGTTGAGCAGCCCCTGGAACTGGGTGAAACTGCGCAGCCGGACGCCGCGCCGCATGGCGTAGTCGCGCAGCGTCGCCGGCGGCTCGAAGACGCCGCTCTGGTAGACCAGTTCCGAATCGATCTCGGGGTCGGCGGCGTGCACCCGGGCCAGGAACGCGTCGACGTCGGGCTGGTCGAACCGCCCCGCGCAGGCGCCGATCCGGAACTGGCGGGTGACGTCGCCGTCGGAATAGGTGACCCGCAGGTACGGCGGCTGCCCGTCGATACGCTGCACGACGGCCCCGGCATGCCGGGCGACGCAGACGTCGACGATCGAGTCCAGCAGCGTGCGACGCGCGTCCAGGCCGTGCGGCGGCGCGCTGCCGCGGTCCTCGGGCACGCTCGGCGCGTTCCCGTTGTGCCAGGTCGAGCTCGGTGCGGCCGGGGCGATCGCCGGCGGGTGGCCGGCCGAGCGCGGGAATGTGGCATGGGTGTCGGCCCAGGCGCGTTGCTGCCAGGCCGCAGGGCCGGCCATCCAGCGCTCGCGGGCCGTGTCGTACAGGCAGGCGACCCGCCGGAACCCGTCCTCGTGCACCCGCAGCAGCTGTGCGGTGTTGCGGTGGGCGGGCGGCCTGCCGGCCGCGGGCGCCGCCGGGCTGCCGGCGCCGAGCACGGGCAGCCCGGAGCGGGACTCCGCGGCGTCGTCGCCGTGCCCGTGGACCAGCAGGTTGAGGCCCCGGCCCAGGCGCTCGTCGAGATTCGCCGCGTCGCGCAGGTCCTCCTCGGGGCTGCCCGCCCGGCCCAGCGGGTGGTGGTGCACCATGCCCACGCGCAGCCAACCGCGGTGGCGATACCGCTCCATCTGGTCGGCGAACCACTCGGCCTGCTGCTCGCCGACCCAGCCGAAGCGCTCGGTCTGCCGGTGGCTGTCCTTGATGGTGGAGTTGAGGCCCGCCACGACGACCTTGAGCGGGGCGATCTCGAACAGGCTCCACGGCTGCTCAGCCTCGATGCGGACCTTGGCGCCCTGCTCCGGCCAGGACTGGAAGAGTTTCGTGAAGTGCCGCCACTTCGGCCAGTACGGCTCGACCGGCTCCATCTCGTCGGCGTCGCAGTCGGCGAAGTAGGCACGGCACGCCGCGAGGTTGACCTCGTGGTTGCCCGGCACCACGGCCACCCGGTCGAAGCCGATGCCGAGGTGGCGGGTGAGGCCCTCCAGGAACTCACGTGCCACGTCGAACTCGGCCGGCATGCCGCCGATGGTCAGGCCCCCGCTGACCAGGACCAGGTCGATCTTCGGCCCGAAGTCGCCGTTGTTGAGCTGGGTGTCGACGCAGCCGCAGAGGTCGTCCAGGACCTGCCGCCAGGGGCTGCTGTGTTCGGCGCCGAAGACCTTGCCGGGGCCGAGCATCAGGTCGGACAGGTGCAGGATGGTCAGGCCGTGCTCGGCGAGCAGCTCGTCGGGGGTGATGCCGAGGGCGCGGGCGAGGATCACCACCTCGTCGAGGGGCACCTTCGCCCGGCTGCCGGATTCGATCTTGGCGATGGTGCCCCGGGTGAGCGAACTCATGCCCAGGCGGGCGCACTCGTCGGCCAGCTTCTGCGCCGACCAGCCGCGCTCATGGCGTAGCTGGCGGATGCGGCTGCCGACGGTGCGGGCATCGACGTGACTGTCCACCGGGGCCTCCTCGTGGCCGATGCCGGAGCCGAACCTATAGGAGAGCATCCATCGGAGCACAACGCCATAGCTGAGGGAAAGTTGCTCCGATCATCCATTCGAGTGTGTCTCCAAGGCGGGGGAGCAGTGGATCGTGAACGGAGCAATCGCGGTCGTGACCGGAGCGCTGCTCGATCCAGGGCGGAGCGATCTTCCCGGACATCCGCCGTGGTGACGCGAAGTGTTGAGAATGTTACGGATATGGTGGGTCGTCGGGCACACTGGCGAGATGGACCGATCCGTCGACCGCTATCGATCAAACCCGTTGCTCGACTTCTTCATCAGCTACTCGCCGATGGACGAGGCATGGGCGGTCTGGATCGCCTGGGAACTGGAGGTCGCCGGCTACCGGGTCATGCTGCAGGCGTGGGACTTCGTCGCCGGCTCCAACTTCATCGAGTTCATGGACCGCGGCGTCAGCCAGTCCGGCGCCGTGATCGCGGTGCTGTCGGAGAACTACCTGCGCTCCCGGTACGGGCGGATGGAATGGCAGGCGGCGCTGCGCTCCTCGCCCGACGCCCCGGAACAGCGGCTCATCACCGTCCGGATCGAGGAGTGCCGCCTGGTCGGGCTGCTGGCCACGATCACCTTCGTGGACCTGGCCTCGGCGACCGACCGCGCGCAGGCCCGCCGGCTGCTGCTCGACCGGATCGGGCACGCCGTGCACGGCCGCGCCAAACCCGAGGTCGAGCCGGCCTTCCCTCCGCACCGGCCCGCGGCCGGGGCAGCCGGCACGGCCCGCGTCGAAGGTCCCGCGGACACGCGCCGGCGACACCCGCGGGGGCTCGCCGCCGACCAGGTGCCGTTCCCGCCGGCGGACCTTGAGTCACGGCGCTGCACCGTGCTGCACGTGGCCGGTCCCGGCTACGAGAAGGCCCACGTCGGCACCGGGGCCGGCGCCCGCGACGCGGACGACCTGGTCCGGGCTCTCGCCGACGGTGCCGGGCAGCCGAGACCCGACATCGTCGCGATCTCGGGCAGCCTCACCAACACCGGCAGCATCCGCGAGTTCGACGAGGCACGCGCCTTCGTCACCGGGCTGCGCGCCGGACTCGGCCTGCCCGCGCACCGGATCGCCGTGGTGCCGGGCCCGCGTGATGTCACCTGGGCGGCGTCGCAGGCGTACTTCGACAACTGCGAGGCCGACCAGGTCGAGCCGGAACCGCCGTACTGGCCCAAGTGGCGCCATTATCGGCGGTTCTTCTCCGACGTCTACTCCAGCGTCGAAGGCGCCGATTTCGTCGCCGGTCAGCCCTGGAGCCTGTTCTCGATTCCCGATCTGCGGATCGTCGTGGCCGGACTCAATTCGACGATCGCCGAGAGCCATCGGGCTTCTGATCATTACGGCTGGCTCGGCGTTCACCAGACGCGATGGTTCGCCGAGGAGATGAGCGAATTCGGGGCCGACAACTGGCTGCGGATCGGGCTGATCAGCCAGCCGCCGCAGCAGCTGCGCGACGAGGCCCGGGTGCGGCGCATGCTGGCTGACTCCTTCTCCGTCGTGTTGCACGGGTCGGAGGACCGGTTCGGCGACGAACAGCTCACCCGTCCGCGGCCGACCGTCTGGAAAGCGGCCGCGGCGGCCTCGCCCGGCCGGGCGCAATTGGTCTCGGTGCGGATCTCGCCCGACGAGGGCGGGGTCGAGATCGAGGATTCGACAATGCTGGGCGCCCCGTTCGGGCAATGACATCTCGACAGCCGATCACGGTCTCTTATAGACTCGCGAAACGCTGTCACTTCAGCTACCAGCGACGACGCATGTCCGACGGGTGGAGCAGCTTGTGACATACCTGATCGAGATCCCTGTCGACAGCGGCGGGCGGATGCTCGTCCAGCCCGCCAAGGCGATGATCGCGCGCGAGCCCGAACTCGCCGCGACCGGACCGTCCTCGATCGTCCGGGTGGCCGAGTCCCTCGAGAAGAGCCTGGCCAGACTGAAACCCGCGCTGGCCGCGCTGCACGCCAATCTGGTCGCACCCGGGGCGGCCGAAGTCTCCGTCGAGTTCGGCATCCTGCTCGGAGTCGAATCCGACCTGGTGGTGGCCTCGGGCAAGAGCGAGGTCCACTTCACCGTCCACGTGACGTGGCCGGGCACCCGCCCGGCGGCCACCGCAGACCAGGCGTGACCCTTGGCCGTCACCATGCGGCCGGAAACCTTCGTCGTCGCCGTCCTCAACCGCGCCGGACGCGCGGTCGGCTGCGGTGTCCTGCTCGGGCCGCGCCAGATCGTCACCTGCGCGCACGTGGTCAATGCGGCGCTGGGCCGGCCCGCGAACGCGCAGGACCGGCCAGAGGGTCCGATCACCGTCGAGTTCCCCTTGCTGCGCCCCACCGGACGGCAGGCGGTGCGCCACTTCGAGGCGGTGCTCGACGTGTGGCATCCGCCCGCCGAGCGCGGCACCGACGGAGAGGACCTGGCCGGACTGATCCTGCAGGAGGACCCGGCCGCGGTCGGCGCGCTGCCCGGCCGGCTGGCGGCGGCCCATCCCGCCCCGGGCGACCAGGTCCGCCTCTTCGGCTACCCGGGCGTGCCCCCGCGGCCGGACGGCGGCTGGGTCACCACCACCGTCCGCGGCCTCGTCGGCGGCCAGCGCATCCAGCTGGACTCCCCGCTCGACTCCGCGCTGCGGGTGCAGCCCGGATACTCGGGCACGCCGCTGTGCGACGAGGCCACCGGGGCGGTGGACGGCCTGCTGGTCGCGGCCGCGCCCGGGCAGGACGACAACCGGGACAGCTACGCGATCAACATCGACCGGATCAGGCACGCCTGGCCGCAGCTGTTCGACACCTCCGGCGGTCGCGTGCCGCATCCGCGCTCCGGCGGCGAGGCGCACCGCAACAACGACCAGATCACCGTGCTGCACCTGTCGGACGCCAGGTTCGGCGAGGACAGCCTGTTCGGCGGCAACGGCGGCGCCAACCGCCGCGACCACGAGGACAGCCTGTTCGGGCAACTGCACGACGACCTCGACCAGCTGCGTGACGAGCGCGGCATCGCGCCGGACCTGATCGTCGTCACCGGGGACCTCGCCGAGCAGGGCCGCCCCAGTGAGCTGGCCAGAGCGATGGAGTTCATCGGGGCCGCGGCCGAGAAGGCCGGCGTGCCGCGCCGGCACGTGGCGATCGTGCCCGGCAACCACGACATCAGCCGGCTGGCCTGCCAGGCCTACTTCGCCGAGCAGGCCAGCGCCGAGCGGGAACCGCACCGGCCGTACACCCCGAAGTGGCGCTTCTTCAAAGAGGCGTTCGAGGAGTTCTACGCCGGCGAAGCCGACTTCGCGTTCCCACCCGAAGAGCAGTGGACCCTGTTCGAAATGCCGGAGCTGCGGCTGGTCGTCGCGGGGATGAACTCGACGATGGCGGAAAGCCACCTCGACTCCGACCACCACGGACTGGTCACCGAACGGCAGTTGCGCTGGTTCGCCCAGCGCCTGCGGGGGTACCGCAACCAGGGCTGGCTGCGCCTGGGCGCCGTCCACCACAACGTGCCCCGGGCGGCCGCGGACGACACGGAGAACCTGCGCGACGCGGCCGCGCTCGACCGGATCCTCGGCCACGCCCACCTGCTCAACGTCCTGCTGCACGGGCACGGCCACAGCGGACGGCCGCTCCGGCTCGCCTCCGGGCTGCTGACCCTGTCGACCGGGAGCGCCGCGGTCGACGTCGCCGACCGCCTCGCCGAGGTGCCCAACCAGTATCAGCTCATCACCCTGCGACCCGGTGAGCTGACCCGGTACGCGCGCCAGTACGTCACCGGCCGCCGGCGCTGGATGGGTGACCCCCGCGTCAGCTCCACCGGCTTCGACACCTGGGCGAGCGAGCCGCACGAGCTGGTGGGGTGCCAGGTCACGTTCAGCGCCGCCGAGCCCGACACCGGCTCCGTCGAGGCCGACGCGCACACCGCGGCAGACGGTGCCGACCCGCTCGTGCCCGCGCCGCGCACACCCACCGACAGCAGCCTGTTCGCCCAGGTCATCCGCGCGCTGCGGGCGCGGTTCCCGCACGCCCAGATCGAGGACCGGCCGGACGCGGGCTACCTGCGGGTCACCAATCCCGTCCCCGACGGCGGCGGGGTCCAGGTCTGGCCGGTCGGCATCGTCAACGGCACCGCCGACCAGGCCGCCGTCGACGCCTTCATCGCCGACGTCCACTCGCAGTTCGAGTTCAACCGGCCGATGATCCTGTCCGAGCTGGTCCACACCGGGCCGCCCGTCTCGCGGTCCCTGACGGCGGCCGCCCGCCGCCGGGGGGTGTGGCTGCGCAGTTTCATCGAGTTCCAGGGGCTCATCGACCTGCGAGAACTGGTCGAGCGGCAGACCGCGCGGCTGGCCAACGACCAGGTGGACTCGCCCGCCTTCTACATCCCGCAGCGGTACCGGCTGCTGACCTCCCGCGACCAGGGCGTCCGCGACGACCTCGCCGGCGCGATCACCACCTGGCTCGGCGCCAAGAACGCCCGGTTGATCATCGTCCTCGGCGACTTCGGACGCGGCAAGACCGCGCTGCTGCGCCAGCTCGCCCGTGCCCTGCCCGACGAGCTGCCGGACCTGCTGCCGATCCTGGTGGAACTGCGGCACCTCAACCGGCGCAACACCATCGACGAGCTGCTGGCCCAGTTCCTCATCGAGAACAACGTCGAGGACATCACCGCCACCCGGATCCACTACATGGTGGCCAGCGGCCGCCTGGCGCTGCTGTTCGACGGATTCGACGAGCTGGAACAGCGGGTGGGCTACGACAACGCCGCGGAGTACCTGCAGCGCCTGCTGGATTCGGTGACCGAGGACGCCAAGCTCGTCCTCACCAGCCGGACCCAGCATTTCCAGTCGACCGAGCAGGTCCGCACCGCCTTCGGCGCCCGGGTCGCGAACCTGCCCGGCAGCCGCATCGTCTCGCTGGAGCCCTTCAGCCAGCAGCAGATCATGGCGTACCTGGAGCACCTCTACGGCGGGGACACCGCCGCCGCCCGCACCCGCTTCCAGCTCCTCGACGAGGTCAAAGACCTGCTGCAATTGGCGCAGAACCCGCGGATGCTGGCTTTCATCGTCGAGCTGGACGAGCGCCGGCTCAGGGAGGTGCAGCGTCGCGAGGGCCGGCTGAGCGCCGCCGAACTCTACCGCGAGCTGATCGACTTCTGGCTCGGCGTCGAGCACGAGCGCGAGCAGGACGCGGTCCTGCGGCGCTTCGACAAGTCCCGCCGTGACGCCTGCGACCTGCTCGCCAGCCGGCTGTGGTCGTCGGGCCGGACCGGGGTGGGCGCCGACGAGCTCGCGGAGGTGGCCACGATGCTGACCGCGCTCACCGACCTGCGGATCCGGACCTCCCACGTGGCCCACGCGATCGGGACGGGCAGCCTGCTCGTGCGCACCGACGACGGCCAGTTCAGCTTCGTGCACCAGTCGGTGATGGAGTGGTTGGTCGCGGACATGGCCGCGGGGGCGCTGCGCCGCTACCAGGCGCCGTCCGGTCTGCTGGACAACCAGGCCTCGGACCTGATGATCGACTTCTTCGTGGACCTCGCCGGCCCGCAGGTGGCCTCGGACTGGGCCCGCCGGAGCCTCGGCGACCCGCAGGCCTCCGAGGTCGCCAAGCAGAACGCGCTCAAGGTGCACAACCGCACCGCCGCACTGCTCGGCAACCCGCCGACCGAGCAGCATCTGGTGGGCGTGGACCTGCGCGGGCAGGACCTCACCGGCCGCGACCTGAGCCAGGCTGATCTGCGGGAGGCGAATCTGCGCGGGATGAGACTGCTGCGGGTCGATCTCGCCGGGGCCAACCTGGACGGCGCAGACCTCACCGGGGTGCGCTTCATCGGCGGCAGCCTGCATGCCGCCCGGCTGGCCGACAGCCGTTGGGAGATGGCCGCGATCCTCGGCGACGTGGGCCTGGACGTGGCCGCGCATCCGCACCTGCGCGACGTGGCGCTGCCCGGCCGGGATCCGGCCGAGGTGCAGATCGCCTCCGGCGGTGCCGCCGCGGCCGTGGCCGTCTCACCCGACGGCCGGTTCCTCGCCGTCGCGCGGATGAACACCGTGGAGTTCGTCGACCGCGCGTCCGGCCGTACGCTGCGCAACTTCACCGGCCACGCCGGTTTCGTCTCGGCGGTCGCGTTCTCACCCGACGGCCGCAAGCTCGCCAGCGTGGCCGACGACCGTACGGCCCGACTGTGGGACGTGTTCGGTGACGAGGGGCCGCTGGTGCTGCGCGGGCACGACGCCATCGTGACGGCCGTGGCCTACTCCCCGGACGGCCGGCTGCTGGCCACGGGCTCGCATGACCGCACCGTGTACCTCTGGGAGACCGGCACCGGTGCGGTTCGGGCCACCATCGCCGGGCACGGCCGGCCGATCAGCGGCGTCGCCTTCTCCCCGGACGGCCGGCTGCTGGCGACCGCGTCCCACGACCGCACGGCACGGATCTGGCACCTCGGCAGCGGCCGGACCGTGCACGTGCTCAAGGGCCACTCCGGGCTCGTCACCGCGGTGGCCTTCGCCCCGGCGGGCAATCGCATCGTGACGGCGTCGCAGGACCGCACCGCGCGGCTCTGGGACGTCAGTTCCGGCACGTCGCGACTGACCCTGGTCGGCCACACCGACGCGGTGAGCGCGGTGGCGTTCCATCCCACCGGTCGCACGGTCGCGACCGCCTCCTACGACGCGACGGTGCAGGTCTGGGACGCGGCCTCGGGCCAGCGCCAGTCCACGCTGGTGGCGCACACGGGCGCGGTGAAATCGCTCGCCCTCACCCGCGACGGCGCGCTGCTGGTCAGCGCATCGGCCGACCAGACGGTGCGGGTCTGGGACCTGCCGACGGGCCAGGTCCGCTCGACGGTCTCGGCGACGGCCGACTCACTGTCCGGGGTGGCGTTCACCGCCGACGGCCGGACGCTGCTGACCGTGTCGCGTGACGGGCCGGCCCGCACCTGGGACGTGGCCACCGGCCGCCTGCGCAGCACGTTCGCCGGGCACGCGGCGCGGGCGGCTTCGGCGGCGTTCGCACCGGCCGGCGACCGGCTGGCAGTCGGCATGCCCGATCACCGCGTGCAGGTGTGGGACGTCAACGGGGGCAGCGGCAACACCGCGCGGCAGGAGCTGCGTGGCCATTCCGGCACCGTCACGGCCGCGGCCTTCTCCACCGACGGCACCATGCTGGCCACCGCCTCCGACGACCACACGGCACGCGTCTGGTTCCTGGGCGGCGCGGCGGCGCCGCTCTCCCTGGACCACCACGGCGCGGTGACCGCGATCGCCTTCGCGGCCGACTCCACGCGGGTGGCGACGGCGGCCGACGACCGGTCGGTGCGGGTGTGGGACGTCGCGACGGGTCAGCCGACCGCCACCATGCCCGGTCACACCGGCTTCATCACCGCGGTCGCCTTCTCCTCCGACGGAACGAAGCTGGCCACCGCCTCCTATGACGACACCGCCCGGATCTGGGACGCCGTCACCGGAACGGTGGTCCACCTCCTCAAGGGCCACACCGGACCGGTCACGGCGGTGTCCTTCTGCGGTGACGGCCGCCGCGTCGCCACCGCCTCCCACGACAAGACGGCCCGGATCTGGGACGTCCGAACCGGCGAGGTGCTGGCCGAACTCGCCGGCCACACCGGCTTCGTGACCGGCGTCGCGTTCTCCCCGGACGGCAGCCTGCTGGCCACGGTGTCCGCCGACCGCACCGCCCGGATCTGGGACGTCGCCACGGGCGCCGAGCGGGCGGCACTGCTCGGACTGCGCGACGACGACTACGCCGTGCTGCTGCCGAACGGCTCCTACAAGCTCGACGGCGACCCCCGGGACACGCTGTGGTGGAGCCTGCGGCTGTGCCGGTTCGAGCCGGGCGAACTCGACGACTACGTGCCCTCGCTCCGCCGGCTCGAGGCCGACGAGGTGATCATCGACGTCGTCCGGCGCACGTCCGGCGGCAGAAGGTCGCGATCAGGACCGCGGCCGACGAGCGAGTAGCCGCCCCTAATCGTCCTGTGCGGGTCCACCGAATAACCATTGCGGCCGTCTTTTCGTGTATCCCTTTCGGCTGTCCTGTCGTGCCGACTCGGGTTCTCAGACCGGCTCGGCAGTGTGTACGGACAGAAAGCGCCTCCGCCGCTGGACGGCGGATGACCGGTGCCGGAGGGTGTGCATTGCGCCATACCCCGCCCGGGTCCTTTGTGGTGTGACGGCTGCGACCGCAACCGTCTCACCGCAGGTTCGCCGGTCTTCCGCGTCATATCGGAGTTGCCCATGCCTGATCGTTCGACGCTGACCCGTCGTGTCCTGGCGGCGCTGACCGCGGTCGCCGTCACCGCCGTCGGCCTCACCGCCGCCGGGCCGGCCACCGCCGCGCCCGATCACACCACGGTGGTCACGGCGGTGCCCTCCGCCGCCTCGCCGGACATCAAGAACGGCACCGTCTACGCCGTCCACGACGCCGGCACGAAGATCATCGCCGCCGGTGACTTCACCACCGTCCGCAACCGCGGCAGCGAGGTGGACATCACCCGCAACTACATCCTCGCCTTCGACAAGGCCACCGGCACGGTGGACACCGCCTTCGCGCCGACCGTCAGCGACGAGGTCTCCGCGGTCATCGCCGGGCCCACCGCGGGCACGGTCTTCATCGCGGGCAAGTTCAACACCGTCAACGGCGTGACCCGGCGCAAGGTGGCCCTGCTCAACGTCAGCACCGGCGCGCTGGTCACGGGCTTCGCCGGACCTGCCTTCAACGGGGCGGTCAAGGACATCGCCCTGGCCGGCAGCCGGCTGCTGGTCGGCGGCATCTTCACCAACGCGGGCAACGCGACCCTCGCGCGCGGCGGGCTCGCCTCGGTGAACGCCTCCACCGGCGCGCTGGACAGCTACCTGACCACCAGCCTGACCGAGAACCACAACTACGACGGGGTCAGCGGCGCCAGCGCCGGGGTCGGCGCGACCAAGCTGGCACTGTCCCCGAACGGTCAGCAGCTGGTCGTGATCGGTAACTTCAAGAAGGCCAACGGGGTGCTCCACGACCAGATCGTGAAGCTGGACCTGGGCGCGAGCGCCGCCGTCGCCGACTGGAACACCAGCCGGTACACCCCGCGCTGTGCCTGGTGGGCGTTCGACTCCTACATGCGGGACCTGGCGTACTCGCCTGACGGCAGCTACTTCGTGGTGGTGACCACCGGCGCGCCGAACTCGGGCACGCTGTGCGACGCCGCCGCCCGCTGGGAGAACGCCGCCACCGGCACCGAACTCCAGCCGACCTGGGTCGACTACGCGGGTGGCGACACCCTGCTCTCCGTCGGCATCAGTGAGCAGGCGGTCTACGTCGGCGGTCACATCCGCTGGCTCAACAACAGCTTCGGCGGCGACAGCGCCGGCCCCGGCGCGGTCGGCCGGGCCAGCATCGCCGCCCTTGATCCGCTCAACGGCCTGCCGATGTCCTGGAACCCGGGCCGGCACCCGCGCGGCGTCGGCGTCGCCGAGATCCTGGTCACCCCGGCCGGGGTGTGGCTGGGCTCCGACACCCAGTGGATCGGCAACTACCAGTACCGCCGGGAGCGGATCGCGTTCTTCTCGACGGCCGGTGGCAACGCCCCGCATGCGACCACCACGGCCACCCTGCCCGGCAACGTGTACCAGGCCGGCGTCCCGGTGCCGACCAACGTGCTCTACCGGATCAACGCCGGCGGGTCGGCGGTCGCCGCGTCGGACGGCGGACCGGACTGGGCGGCCGATGACAGCGGCCCGAGCGCCTACCACAACAACGTCAGCAACACCGCCGGGTACGGCACGGTGCCCAGCGTGGACAGCACGGTGCCGGCAGGCACGCCGGCGGCGCTGTACTCCTCGGAGCGCTGGGATTCCGGTGGCGCGCCGGAGATGAGCTGGCAGTTCCCGGTGCCGGTCGGCACCGAGGTCGAGGTCCGGCTGTACCTGGCCAACCGCTACGACGGCACCGCGTCGCCCGGCTCCCGGGTCTTCAACGTGGCGCTGGACGGCACGACCGTGCTGGCCAACCTGGACCTGTCCGGTGCGGTCGGGCACAACGTCGGCACCATGCGCTCGTTCACCGTCGTCAGCGACGGCTCGGTGGACCTCGACTTCGGGCACGTGGTGGAGAACCCGCTGATCAACGGCATCGAGATCGTCAAGACCGGGCCGCCGCCGGCCGGCAACGGCGACGAGGCGCAGGTCCGGTCGTACGACGGGGCGACCACGGTCGGCGCGGCGAGCGCCGTGGCCAACCCGGACAGCACGGCCTGGTCGACCGCCCGGGGCGGCTTCTGGGTGGGCGGCACGCTGTTCTACGGCATGAACGGCGCGCTGTGGCGGCGTACCTTCAACGGCTCGGCCTTCGGCACGGCGGCGCTGGTCGACCCGTACCACGACGCCTACTGGGACACCGTCGAATCGGGCACCGACTCTCCGACGTACGCCGGGGTGACGCCGGACTTCTACGCCGAGATCCCGAACGTGTCCGCCATGTTCTACAACGCGGGCCGGGTGTACTACACCCTCGTCGGGCAGAGCGGGCTCCACTGGCGCTGGTTCACCCCGGACAGCGGGGTCGTCGGCGCGGAGAAGTTCACCGTCGCCGGGGTCGGCGGCATGGGTGACGCAGGCGGGCTCTTCCTGGCCGGCAGCACCCTCTACAAGGTCAACCGGAGCACCGGTGAGCTGGCTGCCACCGCCTGGGCCGGCGGGCTGCCGACCGGGTCGTTCACGCTGCGCAGCGGGCCGTCCGTCGACGGCGTCGACTGGCGGGCGAAGGTGGTGTTCGTCGGCCCGTGACCGTGGTCGACGTCGGGGCCCCGCCTGGTGCAGGCGGGGCCCCGACGTCTGTGGGCATCGTTAGGCTTTGGCGCGTACACCTGCCGGGGAGGCCGATCATGCCGGGATACCTGTGGGTCGACCATGCCGCTCCGGAGCATGAGCGTGCGGCCCGGGTCGGCGGCCGGGTCCGCATGCCCACGATGTCGCCGCCGTGGCTGGTGGTGTACGAGACGCCGGGCCGGATCCTGGTGAACCGGTGGCCGGGGCGGCTGCTGCGGGTGGACGTGGTGCCCGCGGCGTCGGAGCAGGAGTCGGCGGCCCTGGCCGCGATGGTGGCCGGCATCTCGCTGGGTGCGGGCCACACCAACGCCACCTGTGTCGAGGTGGTGGCGGAGCTGTCCCCGGCGCTGCTGTTCGGGGCGCACGGCGACGCGGTGGTGCGGGTGGTCGAAGCCGCGCAGACCCTGGACGAACCCACCGCGCACCGGCTGGCCGGGGCCCGGGACCGCGACGCCCCGGAGTTCTTCCGGGCCGCGTGGCGACACTGGCTGGCCGAGCCGCGAGCAGCCGGTGCGGGTTCGCCGATCGGGTCCGGCTTCGGGCTGCTGCACCAGGTGGTACGGCACAGTGCGCGATCCCGTGGCGGCCCGCGGGCCTGGCTCGTGGACGCCGACGGCGAGGACGTGGTGGCCGAGCCGTGGGAGTCCGCGTACTGCGCGTTGCGGGAGGCGGCGATGGCCTACGGCGCACCGGATCTGCGGGACGGCGCCGCCCGGGCTGCCATGTCGACAGCGTGGAACACCGTGTACGGCTCGATGCTGGTAAGAAGGCAGGCGTGAATGATCCTTACCGGACTTTGGGCACCGGCTACGCGGGGCAGCGTCGACCGGACCCACGCCTGGCCGCGCTCATCGACGACGCGCTGGGTAGGGCGCGCACCGTGGTCAACGTCGGGGCCGGGGCAGGCTCCTACGAGCCGGCCGACCGGAGCGTGCTCGCCGTGGAGCCCTCACCGGTCATGATCGCGCAGCGGCCGCAGGGCAGCGCGCCCGTGGTGCGCGCCGTCGCGGAGCGGCTGCCCTTCGCCGACAAGTGCTTCGACGTCGGGCTGGCGATCCTCACCGTGCATCACTGGACCGATCCCGCGCGCGGTCTGGCCGAATTGCGCCGCGTCTCGCACCGACAGGTGGTGCTCACCTGGGATCACGCGGTCATGTCGCGCTTCTGGCTGGTCGCCGATTATCTGCCGGAGATCGCCGAGGCGGAGCGCGAACTGCCCGAGAGAGACTTCATCGCCGAGCACCTGGCTCCGGCGCGGGTGACAGAGGTGCCGGTGCCGCACGACTGCAGCGACGGCTTTCTGGCCGCGTACTGGAACCGGCCGCACGCCTATCTCGACCCGGCGGCGCGGGCCTCGATCTCCTCGCTGGCCAAGCTCGACCCCTCCCGGGTCGAGCAGGCGATGCGGCGGCTGCGAGCCGATCTGGCCGACGGGACCTGGCAGGAGCGCCACGGCCGGCCGGGTGCGGCTGACACGGCGGACGTCGGCTATCGGCTCGTGAGTTCGCCGGGGTGACCGTCATGGGCCGTCCGGCGCGGTGAGCACGACGAGTTTGCCGGTGACGGCATTGTTCTCCATGTCACGGTGCGCCTGGCGGACCTGGTCCAGCCGGTAGACATGGGTGGGCCCGAGAATCACCGTGTCGTCGGCGATCCGGTCGAGGACCTTTTGCAGGACCTCGGCGGGCAGGTCGGAGGCGTCGCCGCCGTACGCGGTGAGCCGCACTCCGCGCGGTAGGTACGCGATCGGGTAGAAGTCCGGGACGGTCCACTGGTTGGACAGCATCCCGGCGAAGCAGACGGTGCCGTGGACCCGGGTCGCGGCCAGGGTGTCGGGCAGGGTCGGCGTGCCGACCAGTTCCAGGGCGGCGTCCACGCCACCGGGGACGATCCGGCGGACCTGCTCGGCGATCGACCCGTCGTCCAGGATCGGGTGCTCGACGCCATGTGCCGCGAGGGTGTCCAGCCGCTCCTGCTGCCGGGTGGTGGCCAGCACCGTGGCGCCGAGATCGCGGGCGAGTGCGGCGGTGGCGTAGCCGAGCGCGGAGGTGCCGCCACGGATCAGCAGGGTCTGCCCGGCTCGCAGGTCCAGTCCGGTGGTCAGGGAGCCGTACGCGGTCTGCAGTGTCTCGGGGACCGTGCCCAGGGCCGCCCACGGCAGGTCCGAGCTGAACGGGATGACCTGGCTGCGGGGCACGACGGTGTACTCGGCGTAGCCGCCGTCGAAGGTGCGGCCCATCCCGCCCATCAGCGCTGCGACCTGCTGTCCGGGGCGAAGATCGCTGCCGGGTGCGCTGTCGACCACGCCGACCGCCTCGATGCCGGGCACGATCGGCAGCCGTGCCCCCTCGGCCAGGCCGAGGCGCAGGTGCAGTTCGGAGCGGTTGAGCCCGAATGCCCGCACCGCGATCCGCACCCAGCCGGGTCGCGGTTCCGGGACCGGCAGCTCGCGGATCTCCAGGTTCTCCACCGGGCCTGGCCCGGTCAGCACGACCGCGCGCATCGTCGTCATTTGCCCGGTCCCTTGCGCCTGGAGTCGTCTTGCGGCATTCGTTGCACTGCACCATCTTGCCCGATGTTCCTCACCGGGGCCCGTGTCGAGCAGGGCCGTATTCTGGCACTAGAATATCGCCATGCCGCCGATCCTGACCGATGCCGAGCTGACCGTCCTCGGCTTGCTGCTGGAACAGCCGCGCCACGGGTACGAGCTGGAGCGCGTCATCGAGGAGCGGGGCGTGCGCACCTGGACGGCGCTCGGTTTCTCGTCCATCTACTACCTGCTCGACAAGCTCGCCGGGCGCGGCCTGATCGAGGCGGCCACGACGCCGGCCGAGCGGCCGTCGGCGAAGTCGCGCGCCACGTACCGGGTGACGGCGGCGGGCCGCGACCTGTGCGCGGAAGCCACCAGGGACGCGCTGGCAGCGCTGACACCGGTGCGCTCCCGGGTGCTGGTCGGCATGGCCAACAGTCCGGGCCTGCCGGAGGAGGACGTGGCAGCGGGACTGAGCCGGCGTCTGGCGGCTCTGCGGGACCAGCTCGCCGAGGTGCGCGCGGCCAGGGCCGGGCAGGAGCCGCTGCCCACCGCGGCCGTGGCGATCTTCGACTACTGCGAAGCCATGTTGCTCGCCGACTCCGCCTGGACCGAGGCCACGCTCGGCGCGCTGACGAAGGAGAACTCGATGGACAAGTACGACATCAAGAAGGCACGTCGCGAGCTGTACGCGCCGTCGGCGAAGGACTTCTCCGTCGTCGACGTGCCCGAGCTGCGATACATCGCGGTCGACGGCCACGGCGACCCGAACACGTCCGAGGCCTACACCGCCGCCGTCGAGGCGCTGTTCACGGTGGCGTACACGCTGAAGTTCGCGAGCAAGAAGACCCTCGACCGCGACTTCGTGGTCGGGCCGCTGGAAGGGCTGTGGCGGGCCGACGACCCCACCGCGTTCGTCACGCGGGACAAGGGCGCGTGGGCGTGGACGATGATGATCAGCCAGCCGGACTGGATCACCGAGGACATGGTCCGGGCAGCCGTCACCTCGGCTGCGGGGAAGAAGGACAACCCGGCGCTGGCCGACGTCCGGCTGATCAGCCTCACCGAGGGCCGGTGTGTGCAGATCCTGCACATCGGCTCCTACGACGACGAGGGGCCGACCCTGGACCGGCTGCACCACCGCTATCTGCCCGAGCACGGACTGACCTTCAACGGCGATCATCACGAGGTCTACCTCAGCGACGTGCGGCGCACCGAGCCTGCCAAGCTCAAGACGATCCTCAGGCAGCCCGTCAAAGCCGTCTGAATTCGATGACCGCACGGCACAACCGTCCGGCGGGATGCTCCGGTCAGGGGTACGGACGAGAGGGGTCGCATGCGGGCCGACGAGGAACAGGCGTTCACCGAGTACGCGCAGGCGCGGGTGCTGGACCTGCGCCGCACGGCGTACCGGCTGTGCGGTGACTGGGACGAGGCGCACGACCTGACGCAGGCCGCCCTGATCCGGCTGTACCGGCACTGGGCGCGGGTCAGCGCGGCCGACTCGCCTGACGCCTACGTGCGCCGCATGCTCGTCAACACCTTCCTCGACCAGCGGCAGACCTGGTGGGCGCGGCGGGTCAGGCCGTTCCCCGAACCGCCGGACGTGCCCACCCCGGCCGAGGACGTCGCCGACCGCCTCGACCTGATGGCCGCGCTGGCCAGGCTCGCGCCCGGCCAGCGTGCCGTGATCGTGCTGCGCTACTGGGAAGGCATGGACGTCGCCGAGACCGCCCGGACGCTGGGCTGCTCCCCGGGCACCGTCAAGAGCCAGACGTCGCATGCCATCGCCGCGCTGCGGCGCCTGCTGCCCAACTACGTAGGAGACCGCGCATGAACGACCAGCAGCTCGCGGCCCTGCTGTCCGCCGCCCCGCGCGACCCCGAACCGCCGCTGCCGCCCGGCCTGCTCGAAGGCCTGGTCCCGGCGGCCCGGCGCGACATCCGCCGCCGCCGCGCCACTGCCGCGCTGTGCACCGTCGTCGCCCTGCTGCTCGGCACCGGCGTTCTGCTGCTGCCCACCGGCGGCCGCGACGCCGGGCCCGCCGAGCCGTCGCCGAGCGCGGCCGCACTGCCCGATGAGGTTGCCGGCTACTCGCCGCTCACCGGCCTGGTCAGCGACGCCCCGCCGGGGCGGGCGCTGCTGCTCTACGGGTACGGCAACAGCGAGACGCTGCGCACCTACCAGACGCTGGTGCTGTCCGCCGACGGCGACGTCTACCGGCAGCTCGACGCCAGGCCCGACCGGTCCGGGTCGTGGCTGCTGGCCCCGGACGGGCGCACCGTGGTGCTGTCCACGCCCGGCGCCGCGGTGGCCGAGGTGCAGGTCGTGGAACTGCAGACCGGGCAGACCCGGCAGGTGCGCCTGCCGCGCGCCGGGGGAGTCGTCCCGCTGGCGCTGTCCCCGGACGGCAACACCCTGGCGTACTCGATCATCGACACCGAGCCGATCGCCGGGGACCTGGCGATGGGGGTCGGCAACGTCATCGAGCAGCGCTCCACCGAGCACAGCGAGCTGGTGCTGCTGGACCTGCGTACCGGGCAGGCCACCGCGACGGGGGTCGGGCCGGTGGCCGCGGCCGCGTTCGCGCCGGACGGGCAGCGGCTGGTGGTGCAGTCCCGGCTGCAGACGTGGCTGGTCGGCCTCGACGGCAGCCGGCAGCAGGAGGTGATGGTGCCGCAGGGCTACGGCCTCACCATGCACAACGCCTGGTCGCCGTCGGGGCGGTTGCTGGCCGTGGTGCCGTGGGCGGTCGAGGACTGGGGGACCGATCGCGCCTACGTCCGCGACTACTCGAAGCAGGGCGCGGTGCGCACGGTCAGCCTGGACGAGCCGTCCGTGCTGCGCGGCACCGCCGACACCGAGACGTTCCTGGGCTGGCTGTCCGACACGGAGATCCTCGGCCAGTCCTGGGACTACGGCTCCGACACCGGCGCGTTGTGGGCTGTGCCTCTCGACGGGGCGGCACCGCGGGTGCTCAGCCGTTTCGACGACTCCTACCGGTGCGAGCTGGGGATGCAGCGCTGTGTGCCGTGGGAGATGTCGGTCGCGGCGGGATTGCTGCCCGGCCTGTCCGTACGGGAGGCCGGGTCACCTGACCGCGGTCCGTGGCCGCCCCGCTTCCGGTACGCGGCGCTGGTGGTTTTCACCGTCCTCGCCGGGGTGGGCTGGCTGGTGCGGCGTCGCATCAGGCGCCGGGCGGGCGGCGGAGGTGCGCGGTGAGGAAGGTGGCGTCGCGGTCACCTTACGGGCGGCATATGGTGGAGCGGAGTGTCCAGATCGGAGGTCGCCGAGGTGCTGCCCGATCCTGTGTGGCCGGTCGTCGTGCTGGCCGTGATCCAGGTGGCCGACGGGGCGCTGTGCCTGCGGCCGGTGCGGTTCATCGCCGAGTGCCTGCGTGACGTCGGCTGGCCGCGGCGATACTGGTGGCTGATGTCGCCGGTGAAGTTCGCCGCCGCGGCAGGTCTCACTGTCGGGATATGGGTGCCGTACCTGGGTGTGCTGACGTGCGCCGCGCTCGTCGGCTATTTCGTGACGGCGATCGCGATGCACGTCCGTGCCCGCGACTTCGGACGCAACCTGTTCGTCAACGCCGCAGGCATGCTGGTGGTGTGCATCGCGACGCTGGTCTACAGCTTCGTCGTCTGACGCCGTGGGCGGGTGACGCCGGCGAGGATGAGGTCGATGCCGGCGAGGAACTGCTCTCGGTCGTCGTGGTCGCGTAACTGGTCGGCGACGTCACGGGTGAAGGGGTAGCGGCCGGGATCGAGGTTCGCCCAGATCGCAGCCTCGGTCTCCAGGACGTCGGTGCGGTTGGTGCCCGGTTTCCTGGGCGCGGCCGTTCGCGGCGTGCTGCCCGGCGACGCCGAGGATGTAGTTCAACAGCGCGGACGCCGCGTCGGCCATGTACGACGGCGCCGAACTCGGCAAGGCCATCGCCGCACACCCCGGTGACCTAGCGGTCGCGCTCGGCGAGTACGAGCGGACGCTGTTCCCCCGCAGCGCCGAGGCCGCTGCCGAGGCCGCCCGCGACTTCGCGCTGTGCTTCGGCGACGGCGCTCCCCACACCCTCATCGGTCTGCTCCCCGGCCACCCGCAGACCGCATGAACACCTGGGCGCCGAGCAGCCGGCGCAGGTCGCGCACGGTACGTGAGGCGGAAAGCAAGATCGCTGTCTCCGGTCATGATCTGGCGTCACACCGCAGATCATGATCGGAAACAGCGATCTTCCACCCGGCCTCCGGACGGAGGCCGCACCGCGACGGGTACGTCAGCGGCCCAGCAGCGCCTTGGCCATGCCGGAGATCAGGCGCTCGATCTCCGAACCGAACGGGTTGTCGTGCACCATGTACGTCCACGTGGCGCTCGGCCGCTCCAGGCCCGCCTCGGCAGGCGTCCAGTCCGGGTTGTCGATCCGCGCGGCCATGAATGTCTCGGCCGTGGCCTTGTCGACGTCGGCCAGCATCCGGCTGAACGCGGGCACCGCCAGGCGGTGGAACTCGTCCAGCGGATCCTGCCGCCCCAGCGCGCGCAGGTGCACGCCGTCGCGCACGTCGGCCAGCATGCCCAGGTGGTCGGCCCAACCGCGGTCCAGGTGGTACAGCGCGATCTGCCGCGCGGCCTCCGCGGCCGCCTCCTCGCCGATCGTCTCCACGACCTCGGCATACCGCTCCGCGACCGTGATCATCTCCAGCCCGGCGTGGGTCATGTCGTCGGCGTCGGCGTCGTCCGGGAGATCCGCGGCGCTGACCGCGTCGGGGTCGGCGGGCATCGGCATCTCGTCGTCGCGCAGCAACTGCGCCGCCGCGTCGGTGGTCAGCAGCGCCTTGCGGCGCAGCGCGAGCACCTGGCGCTGCTGCTCGACCAGCACGCCGTACCGCCAGGTGTTGCGGTGGATCTCGAAGTCGACCCCTTCGGCGACGCGCTGGGCGTGCCCGACCGCCCAGTGCACGGCCGGGCCGGTCACCCGGCCGTCCCCGGCGGTCGTGCCGCCGATGCCGTCGCCGTGCCGCATGATCAGCTCGTCCTCGCGGCTGACGAAGAACATCGAGCCGCCCGGGTCGCCCTGCCGGCCTGCCCGGCCGCGCAGCTGGTCGTCGACCCGGCGGCTGTCGTGCCGGCCCGCCCCGATGACGTAGAGGCCGCCGAGCTCGGCGACCGCCGCCCGGTCCTGCCCGTCGCTGCCGCCGAGGCGGATGTCGGTGCCCCGCCCGGCCATCTGGGTGGACACGGTGACCGCGCCCCTGCTTCCGGCCTCGGCGATGATGGCGGCCTCGTGCGCGTCGTTCTTCGCGTTGAGCACCGCGCACGCGATGCCCTGTTCCTGTAGGGCCGCGGCGAGCCGCTCCGACTCGGCCACGTCCAGCGTGCCGATCAGCACCGGCCGTCCCGTCTCGTGCGCCGCGGCCACCTCGGCCATCAGCGCCTCTTCCTTCTCCTCGACGGTCGCGTACACCCGGTCCGGCTCGTCGACCCGGACGTTGGCCGTGTTCGGCGGGATGACCGCGACCTCGAGGCGGTAGAACTCGCGCAGCTCGTCACCGATGGTGGAGGCGGTGCCGGTCATGCCCGCCTTGGTGGGGTAGAGCGCGATGAACGCCTGCACGGTGATCGTGGCCAGGATCTCGCCCTCGTCGGTCGCCGCGAGCCCCTCCTTGGCCTCGACCGCCGCCTGCAGCCCGTCGGGCCAGCGGCGGCGGCGGGCGACCCGGCCCCGGAACTCGTCGACCAGCGCGATCCGGCCGTCCTTGACGATGTAGTCCACGTCCACGGCCAGCAGCGCCCGCGCGTGCAGGGCCTGGTTGACGGCGGTGAGCTTGTGCAGGTTGTCCTGCGCGTACAGGTGGATGCCGCCCCAGGCGCGCTCGACCAGCGCCGCGCCGGCATCAGTCAGCTGCACGTTGCGGCCCTCGTCGACCACCTCGAAGTCGCGGCCCGGCCGCATCCCCGCCACCAGCAGCGCCGCGGCGCTCGCGTCCGACCCGCCGTCGGCGAGGCTGCCCGCCACCACCAACGGCACCCGCGCCTCGTCGATCAGGATCGAGTCCGCCTCGTCGATGATCACGGTGTACAGGCCGGGCATGACCGCGTCCTCGGCGCGCAGCACCAGCTGGTCGCGCAGGAAGTCGAAGCCCGCCTCGCTCACCGACACGTACGTGACGTCGCACCGGTACGCGGCAGCGCGCTCGTCGTGGCCGGTGCTCTCGCCGACCGCGTCCACGGTCAGGCCGAGCAGCCGGTACGCCGGTCCCATCCAGCGGGCGTCGCGGTCGGCGAGGTAGTCGTTGACGGTCAGCACCTGCACCCGCGAACCGCGCACGACGTAGCCGAAGGCGGCGACGACCGCGGCCAGCGTCTTGCCCTCGCCGGTGGCCATCTCCACGACGTTGCCCTGCAGCATCGCCATCGCCCCGAGCAGCTGCACGTCGAAGGCACGCTCGCCGAGGGCGCGGCGACCGGCCTCGCGGCCCATCGCGCAGATCTCGATCAGGTCCCGCTCGTCGATGGGCCGCGGCTCGGTCAGGGTCACCAGCGGCTCGCCGTCGACCGGCCCGCTCACGTCGTCGCGCAGCGACAGCGCCCGCTCGGTGAACTCCGCGTCGGTCAACGCGGCCAGCTCATCCTCCAGGTCCCGGATCCTCGGGAGGATTGCCTCATAACGGTCCAGACTGACCGTCGTACCGGGGCGCTGCATGAACGTGCGCAGCTTCTGCTTCAACCGAACACCGAAACCCATCCCGCAAAGGTACGTCGTCCGCGGCGAGACGGCGGCCCGCCCGGCGCGTCGGCGAACAACCGCCAGGTAGGCGGCGTAAAGCTGTGGGACAAGCGTTCGTCCTGCGGTGTGATGTCACCCGGATGAGCGGAGGCGCCGTAGCATACCGGAGCGCGAGCCGGACGATCTAGTGTCCGCACGGTGGGGGACCCCGTGATCAGCTCCGGGCAGGTCAGCGGCCTCGTCGGCGTGGCCCGGCGGTGGCGGTCGACTGGCGCACCACCAGCTGCGGCTGGAAGACGACGTGCCGGTGGCCGTGGGCGGCGTCGGTGTCGGCCTCCTCGAGCAGCAGCTGGGCTGCGGTGCGGCCGAGCTGCTCGCGGGGCTGGCGTACGGACGTCAGCGGCACCGCGGCCGCGGCGGCGAACTCGATGTCGTCGTAGCCGACCAGGGCCATGTCCTCGGGCACCCGCAGCCCGCCGATGGTCAGCCCCTGCAGCACGCCCAGCGCGAGCAGGTCGTTGGCGCAGAAGATCGCGGTGGGCCGCCTGCTGTGCGGCAGGGCGCAGATGTCCTCGGCGGCCTGCCGCCCGGCGGTCACCGACAGCGACTTCGTCTCGAAGACCTCCAGATCGACGCCGCCGCCGTGCTCGGCGAGGGCGGCCGCCGCCCCGGCGTGCCGGTCGGCGACCTGCGGGATGGCGACCGGCCCGCCGACGAACGCGATGTGCCGGTGGCCGAGTTCGGCCAGGTGGGTGGCCGCGAGCCGACCGCCGAGCACGTCGTCGACCGCGACCGAGCACCGGTTGAGCTGGCCGGAGCCGCGGTCCACCAGCACCACCGGGATGCCGCGGTCCACCAGGCGTTCCAGGCGTTCGTGGCGGCCGTTCTCGACCGGGGTGATGAGCAGGCCGCGGACCCGCTGCTCCTCGAGGGTGGCAAGGTGGCGGCCCTCGCGGGCGGGGTCCTGCCCGCTGTTGCAGACGACCAGCATCCCGCCCGCGGCCTCGACGACGGCCTCGGCGCCCTGCACGACGTCGGTGAAGAACGGGTTGGACACGTCCAGCACCACGATCGCGACCGTACGGCTGCTGCCCGCGCGCAGGTGGCGGGCGGAGTCGTTGCGCACGTAGCCGAGTTCGTCGATCGCGTCGAGCACCCGTTTGCGGGTGGCGGGGGCGACGGAGTCGGGGCGGTTGAGCACGTTGCTGACGGTGCCCAGGGACACTCCCGCCCGCCGTGCCACCTCCTTGATGCCGGTCACCGCCATCGCTTCCTCATCCCTGCTCACGGTGGACATTATTGCCAGTCGTGCCGGCCGGCCCGACGACGACGGCGATGAGCGTGCGCGGCCCGTGCACGCCCTCGACCCGGTCGAGTTCGATGTCGCTGGTCGCGGACGGGCCGCTGATGAACGTCAGCGGCCGCCGCGGGTCCAGCCGCCGCAGCAGTTCGGGGACGGTCTGCACGACCTGGTCGGCGTGGATGACGCAGACGTGCCGGTCGGGGACGAGTGTCAGCGCCCGCCGGCCCTGGTCCGCGCCGCCGTCCAGCGCGATGGTGCCGGTGTCGGCGCAGGCCGCCGCGCAGCCGGTGAGGACCGCGTCGACGCCGTCGAGGTCGGCGTGGCTGAGGGCGGGCCGGTCGGCGACCGCGCCCGGCACGGTGATCGCCGAGGAGTCCGGCACTGCCACCCGCCAGCCCCGGGTCACCTCGGCGAGGGTGGCGTCGAGGTCGCCCGGCGTACAACGGTGCACGGTTGCCCGGTAGTCCCGCAGGCGTTCGGCGAGCAGGTCCAGCAGTTCGGGCGCGCCCGGGGCGTGAGCGCCGGCGACGGCGTAATCGCGGGGGACCGGCCGGATCACCGGGGAGGGGCCGGTCGCGGTGCGGATCCGGCTCAGGATCTCGTCGCGGGCGTTCACCGGCGGCCGTCCCCGGGCCGGGTGCGCCACCACTGCCGGAACGTCTGCGCGGGCGGTTCCGGCAGGTCCCGGGCGGCGGTCCAGGCCGACAGCGGCGGCGGCAGGCGGCGGATACGGCCGCCGCGGGCGAGCAGGCGCCCGAGCCGCAGCAGGCGCTCGCCGAGCCGGAACCGGCGCGGACCGGCCATCGTCCACGCGGCGGCCGCCATGGCCAGCGCCTCGGGGGAGGGCAGCGCTCGCTGGGCACGCGCGTCGACGTGCTCGCCGCGCAGGTGCACGAGGATCGAAGGAATGTCGATGCGGACGGGGCACACGTCGTAGCAGGCGCCGCAGAGGCTGGACGCGTACGGCAGGGAGGCGTTGTCCTCGATGCCGGTCAGCTGCGGGGACAGGATCGCCCCGATCGGTCCGGGGTAGACGCTGCCGTAGGCGTGCCCGCCGGTGCGTTCGTACACGGGGCACACGTTCAGGCAGGCCGAGCAGCGGATGCAGTGCAGCGCGCTGCGTCCGGCCTCGTCGGCGAGCACCGCGGTGCGCCCGTTGTCGAGCAGCACGAGGTGGAACTCCTGCGGGCCGTCACCGGGGGTGACGCCGGTCCAGGTCGAGGTGTAGGGGTTCATCCGCTCGCCGGTCGAGGACCGGGGCAGCAGTTGGAGGAAGACTTCCAGGTCGGTCCAGGCGGGTACGACCTTCTCGATGCCCATGACCGTGATGAGGGTGTCGGGCAGGGTCAGGCACATGCGGCCGTTGCCCTCGGACTCCACGACGGTGACGGTGCCGGTCTCGGCGACGGCGAAGTTCGCTCCGGAGATCGCGACCCGGGCGGTGAGGAACTTGGCGCGCAGGTGGGCGCGGGCGGCCATGGCCAGCCGGCGCGGGTCGTCGGTGAGGTCGGGGTCGACGCCGGGCATGTGCCGCAGGAAGATGTCGCGGATCTCGGTGCGGTTGCGGTGGATGGCCGGGACCAGGATGTGGCTGGGTTTGTCGTGTCCGAGCTGGACGATGAGTTCGGCCAGGTCGGTCTCGACGGCGGTGATGCCCGCGGACTCCAGGGCCTCGTTGAGCCCGATCTCCTGGGTCGCCATCGACTTGACCTTGACGACTTCGGTGGCGCCGGTGGCGCGGACCAGGTCGGTGACGATCCGGTTGGCCTCGACGGCGTCGCGGGCCCAGTGCACGTGCCCGCCGCGGGCGGTGACCGCGGCCTCCAGCTCGATGAGGTGTTCGCCGAGCCGGGCCATGGTCGCGGCCTTGATCGCCTCACCGGCGAGGCGGAGCTGCTCCCAGTCGGCGACCTCGGCGACGGCGCGGGCGCGTTTGTCGCGGATGGTGGCGGTGGCGTGGCCGAGGTTGCGGCGCAGCTGCCGGTCGGCCAGGGCCTTGTCGGCGGCGGCGGGGAAGGGTTCGTCGCCGCGGAGCTGCCCGACGCCGCGGGGCGCGTGCGGCATACCCAGGAACGTGGTCATGGCCTGCTCCCGTCGGTGGCGGCGAGGACCTCGGCCAGGTGCAGGGGGCGGACTGCGGATTCCAGCCGGGACAGGCCGCCGCCGATGTGCATCAGGCAGGACGCGTCGCCGGCGGTGACGACCTCGGCGTCGGTGGCCAGCACGTGGCCCATCTTGTCGGCGAGCATCGCGGCCGACGTTCCGGCGTTCTTGAGGGCGAACGTGCCGCCGAAGCCGCAGCACTGGTCGGCGGCGGGCAGCTCGACCAGGTCGATGCCGCGTACGGCGCGCAGCAACCGCAGCGGCTTGTCGCCAACCCGCAGCATCCGCAGGCTGTGGCAGGTGGGGTGGTAGGTGACCCGGTGCGGGAAGTACGCGCCGACGTCCTCCACGCCGAGCACGTCGATCAGGAACTCCGACAGCTCCCAGGTCCGGGTGGCGAGCTGCGCGGCGCGGTCGGCGAGGCGCTCGTCGCCCACGCCGCGCGCGATCACGGCGTGCTGGTGGCGGACCGAGCCGACGCACGAGCCGGACGGGGCGACGATCGCGTCGTAGGGCTCGAACACGTCGGTGTGGTGGCGGACCAGGTTGCGGGCCTGGCGGCGGTAGCCGGTGTTGATGTGCATCTGCCCGCAGCAGGTCTGCGCGTCGGGGAAGACCACGTCGTGGCCGAGCCGTTCGAGCAGTGTCACGGTGGCCTGGGCGGCCTGCGGGAACATCGCGTCGGCCAGGCAGGTGGCGAACAGGGCTACCCGCATGCGGGCACCGGCTCCCCGCTCGCGATCGGACGGTCGGGCCAGGACGGCCTGTCGTCGTTGAAATGAATCAACTTTCGAGCCTCCTCGGGCCGACCAGCACTCCGTGGTCGATCGAACGTAACAACTCGGTAACTGCGGAGAAACCCTTGACGGGGTGTCGGCCCGACTTCTAACGTCATCGTAACCACGGGGTGAAACGTTTCACAAGCTGGTGATCCGAAAAGAGGTCCGCGTGCCGACACCACTGCTCACGCTCGACGGCGTCAGCAAATCCTTCGGCGCCGTCGCGGCACTGCAGGACGTGCGCCTGGAGCTGCACGCGGGCGAGGCGCACGCCTTGGTCGGCGAGAACGGCGCGGGCAAGTCGACGCTGGTGAAGATCCTCGCCGGGGTGCACGGCCCGGACGCCGGCACGATCAGCCTCGACGGGCGGCCGCTGCAGCTGTCCGGCCCCGCCGACGCCCGCGCCGCCGGGATCGCCGTCATCTACCAGGAACCGACGCTGTTTCCCGACCTCAGCGTCGCCGAGAACATCTTCATGGGCCGCCAGCCGCTGCGCAGCCTGCGCCGCGTCGACTACGCGGCGATGCGCACCCGCGCGGCCGAACTGTTCGCCCGGCTCGGCGTGCGCCTCGACCCGGACCGGCCCGCTCGCGGACTGTCCATCGCCGACCAGCAGCTCGTCGAGATCGCCAAAGCCATCTCCCTCGACGCGCGGGTCCTGGTCATGGATGAGCCGACCGCGGCCCTGTCGGGAATCGAGGTCGAGCGGCTGTTCGCCGTCGCCCGGTCGCTGCGCGACGCCGGCACCGCCGTGCTGTTCATCTCGCACCGCTTCGACGAGGTCTTCGCGCTGTGCCAGCGCATCACGATCATGCGCGACGGCCGGTGGGTCTCCACCGACCCGGCCGGCACGCTGACCGTCGACGAGGTCGTCCGCCGCATGGTCGGCCGCGAGGTCTCCGCGATGTACCCCAAGCAGGACACCACCCCGGGTGACCCACTGCTCCAGGTAAGCGGCCTGACCCGGCACGGCAGCTTCACCGACGTCACCTTCACCGTGCACGCCGGGGAGATCGTCGCGCTCGCCGGGCTGGTCGGCGCGGGACGCAGCGAGGTCAGCCGGGCCATCTTCGGCGTCGACCGCCATGACGCGGGCGAGGTCCTGCTCGACGGTGTACGGCTGCCCAACGGCGACACCGCCGCCGCGATCCGGGCCGGACTCGCCCTGGTCCCCGAGGACCGCCGCCAGCAGGGCCTGGTCATGGAACTGTCGGTGGAACGCAACACCAACCTGCCGCGCCGCTGGTCGCTCGCCCGTGCCGGGCTGCTGTTCGGCGGCGCCGAACGCAGCGCCGCCGCGACCTGGGCGCAGCGCCTCCAGGTGAAAGCGGGACGGCTCACCGACCCGGTGTCCACCCTGTCCGGCGGCAACCAGCAGAAGGTCGTCCTGGCCAAGTGGCTGGCCACCGCGCCCCGCGTGCTGATCGTCGACGAACCCACCCGCGGCATCGACGTCGGCACCAAGGCCGAGGTGCACCGGCTGCTGTCGCAGCTGGCCGCCGACGGCGTCGCGGTGCTCATGGTCTCCAGCGAACTTCCGGAGGTGCTCGGTATGGCAGACCGCGTCCTGGTGATGCACGAGGGACGGCTGACCGCCGACATCCCCCGCACCCGGGCCGACGAGCAGTCGGTCATGCTCGCCGCTACGGGGCAGGCGGCCGCCGCATGACCGCCCTCGACACCGCCCCCGCCGAGACGGCCACCACCGGCGGCGCCCGGCTGGCCAGGCGCGCCTTCGCGGTACGCGAACTCGGCATCGCCCTGGCCCTGGTGCTGCTGGTCGTGGTCACCACGGTCGTCAACCCGCGGTTCCTCAGCGCGCAGAACCTCAAGGACCTGCTGCTGGGCTCCACGATCCTGGCGATCCTGGCCGTCGGGCAGGCGGTCGTCGTCATCACCCGCAACGTCGACCTGTCCGTCGGGTCCGTCCTCGGGCTGTCGGCGTTCGCGACCGGGGCGGTGTTCGTCGCCGTACCCGGCCTGCCGATCCCGCTGATGCTGGTCATCGGCGCGGCCCTCGGGGCGGTGCTGGGCGCGGTCAACGGCGGGCTCATCGCGGCGGCCCGGGTACCCGCGCTCGTGGTCACCCTCGGCACCCTGTACGTGTTCCGGGGCCTGGACTACATGTGGGCCACCGGCCGCCAGATCAACGCCGCCGACATGCCCGCCGCCTTCCTGCGGATGGGCACCGCGACCGTGCTCGGCGTGCCGGTGCTGGCCCTGTTCGCCGCGGCCGTGCTGGTCGCCGTCGGCTACGTGCTGCGCAACCACCGCAGCGGCCGCGAGCTGTACGCCATCGGCTCCGACCCCGCCGCGGCCCGGCTTTCGGGCATCCCCAGCGGACGGCGCGTGTTCTACGCGTTCGTCACCAGCGGCGCGCTCGCCGGCCTGGCCGGTGTCCTGCACGCGGCCCGGTTCGGCACCCTCGACGCCAACGCGGGCCTGGGCACCGAGCTCAACGTCGTCGCCGCGGTCGTCGTCGGCGGCGTGGCGATCTTCGGCGGCAGCGGCTCGGTGTACGGCGCGGCCCTGGGCGCGGTCCTGCTGACCACGATCCGGGCCGCCCTGCCGGTGCTCGGCATCAACCCGTTCTGGCAGGACGCCGCGGTCGGCGCGCTGATCCTCGCCGCGATCGGCCTCGACCGGGCGCTGTCGGCCCGCGTCGCGCGCAGCCTGCGAGAGAGGAAGGCCCATGTCTGAGCCCGTCGCCCGGATCCGCCGTGCCCTGGGCACCTGGGACGCGGTGGTGCTGCTCGCGCTGGTGGCCGTCGCCGTCGTCGGCGCGCTGACCATCGAAGGCGTCGCCAGCCCACGGTTCTGGCGGTTCGTGGTCCTGGAGGCGATCCCGATCGCCCTGATCGCTCTGCCGATGACCTTGATCGTCATCACCGGCGAGATCGACCTGTCGGTGGCCAGCGTGCTCGGGCTGACCTGCTCGGTCATGGGACAGCTGTGGGTGTCGGGGGTGACCTCGCTGCCCGTGCTGATCCTGCTCAGCCTGCTGCTGGGCGGCGCGCTCGGGGCCGTCAACGGGCTGTTCATCACCGGGTTCGGCCTGCCGTCGCTGGCGGTCACCATCGGCACCCTGGCCCTCTACCGCGGCCTGGCCTACGTCGTGCTCGGCGACCGGGCCGTGGCGAACTACCCGACGACCTGGACCACCTCGGCGATCCAGCCGCTGCCCGGCACCACCATCCCGTGGATGATCCTGGTCGTCGCCGCGCTGGCCGTCGTGTTCGCGGTCGTCCTGCACGCCATGCCGATCGGCCGCGGCCTGTACGCGATGGGCAACAACGCCGAGGCGGCCCGCTTCGCCGGGGTCGACGTCCGGCTCACCAAGTTCTGGCTGTTCGTCGCGTCCGGTGCGATGTCCGCGCTGGCCGGGGTGTTCTGGACGCTGCGCTTCGCCAGCGCCCGCGCCGACAACGGCAGTGGTCTGGAACTGGCCGTCGTCGCCGCGGTCCTGCTCGGCGGCGTATCGATCTTCGGCGGCCGGGGTGCGCTGCTCGGCGTGCTGGCCGCCGTCGCCCTGCTCGGGGTGCTGCGTAACGCGCTGCAGCTGGCGTACGTGCCGGCCAACACGTTGACGGTCATCACCGGCTCACTGCTGATCGCCTCGGTCGTCGGACCGAATGTCGCCGGGATGCTGCGCGAGCGGCTGCGCCGGCGGCGAACCACCGCACCAACAGTTTCGCCCTCCTCCTGACGCCGCCGTGACTCGCGGCTTCCCCCGATGAAAGGAATCTCCCCATGAGAGCAGGCACGAAGCGGGTACG
Organism: Catellatospora vulcania; assembly: GCF_009720385.1. GTDB lineage: Bacteria > Actinomycetota > Actinomycetes > Mycobacteriales > Micromonosporaceae > Catellatospora > Catellatospora vulcania. Next base: position 230,776 of record NZ_ML769301.1, read on the forward strand.
CCTGGTGGCGATGGCCGCGCTGACGGTGCTCACGTTCGCCACGGCGGCGTGCGCCGAGGACGGCGCCGACGGCACCACCACCCCCGGCGCGTCGACCGGCACCATGAAGAGCGGCCTGAAGATCGCCTTCCTGCCCAAGCAGGTCAACAACCCGTACTTCACCACCTCCGACAACGGCGGCAAGGCCGCGGTCGAGGAGATCAAGGGCAACTACAGTGAGACCGGGCCGTCCGAGGCCAGCCCGTCGGCGCAGGTCAGCTACATCAACACGCTGTCGCAGCAGAGCACCGACGTGATCGTGGTGTCCGCCAACGACAAGGACGCCATCTGCGGCGCGCTCAACGAGGCCCGCCAGGCCGGCGCGAAGGTCGTCACCTTCGACTCCGACACCAACCCGACCTGCCGCGACCTGTTCATCAACCAGGCGACCGCCGAAGGCATCGCCGCCAACCAGGTGAAGCTGATCTCCGAGGCGGTCGGCGCGGACGGCGGCGAGATCGCGATCCTGTCGGCGACCGCCAACGCCACGAACCAGAACGCCTGGATCGAGCTGATGAAGACCGAGCTGGCCAAGCCCGAGTACGCCAAGCTCAAGCTCGTCGACACCGTCTACGGCGACGACCAGGACCAGAAGTCGTTCACCGAGACCCAGGCGCTGCTGGCCAAGCACCCCAACCTCAAGGGCATCATCTCGCCGACCACCGTCGGCGTCGCCGCGGCCGCCCGCTACCTGTCCGGCTCCACGTACAAGGGCAAGGTGCAGCTGACCGGCCTGGGCACGCCCAACCAGATGCGCGCCTTCGTCAAGGACGGCACCGTCAAGGCGTTCGCACTGTGGAACCCGGCCGACCTGGGCTACCTGGCCGCGTACGCCGGTGGCGCGCTGGCCTCCGGGCTGATCACCGGCAAGGAGGGTGACAAGTTCACCGCGGGCAAGCTCGGCGAGTACACCGTCGGCAAGGACGCCACCGTGCTGCTCGGCGACCCGTTCAGCTTCAACGCGTCCAACGTCGACCAGTTCAACTTCTGACCCGACCGCGTAAAGGAGGCATGGCGTGCGCCGGATCTGCTTCACCCTGCAGGTCAGACCCGACCGGCTGGAAGAGTACCGGCGCCGCCATGCCCAGGTCTGGCCCGACATGCTCGCGGCACTGCGCGACACCGGCTGGCACGACTACAGCCTGTTCCTGCGCGAGGACGGCCTGCTGGTGGGCTACCTGCTCACCGACGACTTCGACGCCGCCCTGGCGGCCATGGACGACACCGACGTCAACGCCCGCTGGCAGGCGCAGATGGCCGAGTTCTTCGACACCGGCCGCCCCGACCAGCACATGCACGTGCTCACCGAAGTGTTCCACCTTGCAGATCAGCTAGGAGACCCACGATGACCGACCTCCCGCCGCAGTCGCGCGTGCTTTCGACCCTGCGCGGGCAGCGCATCGAGACGGCCTCCTGGGCATACGGCAACTCGGGCACCCGGTTCAAGGTGTTCGCCCAGCAGGGCGTGCCCCGCGACCCGTACGAGAAGATCGCCGACGCGGCCACCGTGCACCGCTTCACCGGCGTAGCCCCGACGGTCGCGCTGCACATCCCCTGGGACAAGGTCGACGACTACGCCGACCTGGCCCGCCACGCCGCCGAGCTGGGCATCGCGCTGGGCACCATCAACGCCAACGTCTTCCAGGACGACGACTACAAGCTCGGCAGCGTCACCAACGCCGACCCGGGCGTACGCCGCAAAGCCATCGGCCACCTGCTCGAATGCATCGACATCATGGACCGCACCGGCTCGCGCGACCTGAAACTGTGGTTCTCCGACGGCACCAACTACCCCGGCCAGGACGACGTGCGCACCCGGCAGGACCGCCTCGCCGACGCGCTGCGCGAGACCTATGACCGGCTGGGGGCCGAGCAGCGGATGCTGCTGGAGTACAAGCTGTTCGAACCCGCCTTCTACATGACCGACGTGCCCGACTGGGGCACCGCCTACCTGCACTGCACGCAGCTCGGCGAGCGCGCCCAGGTCGTCATCGACACCGGCCACCACGCGCCGGGCACCAACATCGAGTTCATCGTCGCGATGCTGCTGCGCGCGGGCCGGCTCGGCGGGTTCGACTTCAACTCCCGCTTCTACGCCGACGACGACCTGATGGTCGGCTCCGCCGACCCGTTCCAGCTGTTCCGGATCATGCACGAGATCGTGCTGGCCGGTGCACTGGAGGAGTCCGCCGGGATCGCGTTCATGCTCGACCAGTGCCACAACATCGAACCGAAGATCCCCGCGGTGATCCGGTCGGTGATGAACGTGCAGGAGGCCACCGCCAAGGCGCTGCTCGTCGACCACGCAGCCCTGCGCGCCGCACAGCAGTCCGGCGACGTGCTGGAAGCCAACGCCGCCCTGATGGACGCGTACCACACCGACGTCCGCCCGATGCTGCGTGACCTGCGCGAGGACATGGGCCTGGACCCGGACCCGATCGCCGCGTACCGGCGCTCGGGCTACTTCGAGCAGATCCGCAACGCGCGGGCCGACGGCCAGGCCGCGGGCTGGGGTGCGTGATGGCGGCCAAGGACGAGCTGCTCGCCCGGTCCCACCGGCTCGGCGCGGACCCGCGGTTCACCAACTACGCCGGCGGCAACACCTCCGCCAAGGGCGAGGAGACCGATCCGGCGACGGGCCGGCCGGTACGGCTGCTGTGGGTCAAGGGCTCCGGCGGCGACCTCGGCACCCTGACCGAGGTCGGGCTCGCCGCGCTGCGCCTGGACCGGCTGCGGGCCCTGGCCGACGTGTACCCGGGAGTCGACCGCGAGGACGAGATGGTCGCCCTGTTCGACTACTGCCTGCACGGGCGCGGCGGCGCGGCGCCGTCGATCGACACCGCGATGCACGGGCTGCTCGACGCCGAACACGTCGATCACCTGCACCCCGACGCGGGGATCGCGCTCGCGACCGCGGCCGACGGACCGGCGCTGACCAAGGAGTGCTACGGCGACCGGGTGGTCTGGGTGCCGTGGCGGCGGCCCGGCTTCCAGCTCGGCCTGGACATCGCCGCGGTACGCCGCGCCCACCCCGACGCGATCGGGGTCATCCTCGGCGGCCACGGCATCACCGCCTGGGGCGACACCAGCGACGAGTGCGAGCAGCGCTCCACGGAGATGATCCGCACCGCGCAGGCGTTCCTCGACGAACGCGGCCGCCCCGAGCCGTTCGGGGCACGGCTGGCCGGGTACGAGCCGCTGCCCGAACCGGAGCGGCACGCCCGCGCGGCGGCGCTCGCCCCGGTGCTGCGCGGCCTGGCCTCCACCGACCGTCGCCAGGTCGGCCACTACACCGACACCGATGAGGTGCTGGACTTCCTCGCCGGGGCCGAGCACCCGCGGCTGGCCGCGCTGGGCACCTCCTGCCCGGACCACTTCCTGCGTACCAAGGTCCGCCCGATGGTGCTGGACCTGCCGCCCACGTCCGGGCTCGACGAGACCGTCGCCCGGCTCAAGGAGCTGCACGCCGCCTACCGCGACGACTACGCCGCCTACTACCACCGCCACGCCACCGCCGACTCGCCGCCGATGCGGGGCGCGGACCCGGCGATCGTGCTCGTGCCCGGCGTCGGCATGTTCAGCTTCGGCCGCGACAAGCAGACCGCCCGGGTGGCCGGCGAGTTCTACGTCAACGCGATCAACGTCATGCGCGGCGCGGAAGCGGTCTCCCGCTACGAGCCGATCGCCGAGGCGGAGAAGTTCCGGATCGAGTACTGGGCCCTGGAAGAGGCGAAACTGGCCCGGATGCCGCAGCCCAAGCCGCTCGCGGCGAGGGTCGCGCTGGTCACCGGCGGCGGCTCGGGCATCGGCCGCGCGGTCGCGCTGCGCCTGGCCGCCGAGGGCGCCTGCGTCGTGGTCGCCGACCGCGACACCGACGCCGCCGTTCGGGTCGCCGCCGAGATCGGCACGGCCGACGCCGCCGTCGCGGCCGGGGTCGACGTCACCGACGAGGAGCAGATCCGCGCCGGGTTCGCGGCGGCGGCGCTGGCGTTCGGCGGCGTCGACCTGGTGGTCAACAACGCGGGCCTGTCGGTGTCCAAGCCGCTGCTGGAGACCACGTCCCACGACTGGGACCGGCAGCACGACGTGATGGCGCGCGGCTCGTTCCTCGTCTCACGGGAGGCCGCCCGGACCATGACCGCCCAGGGCACCGGTGGCGACATCATCTACATCGCCAGCAAGAACGCGGTCTTCGCCGGCCCGAACAACGTCGCCTACGGCGCGGCCAAAGCCGACCAGGCCCACCAGGTCCGGCTGCTCGCCGCCGAACTCGGCGGGCACGGCATCCGGGTCAACGGCGTCAACCCCGACGGGGTCGTCCGCGGCTCGGGCATCTTCGCCGCCGGCTGGGGCGCGCAGCGCGCCGCCGTCTACGGCGTGCCCGAGGAGAAGCTGGGGGAGTACTACGCCCAACGCACCCTGCTCAAACGCGAGGTCCTGCCCGAGCACGTCGCCAACGCGGTCTTCGTGCTCGCGGGCGCGGAACTGTCCCACACCACCGGCCTGCACGTCCCCGTCGACGCCGGGGTCGCCGCGGCGTTCCTGCGATGAGCACGGACACGGTGCGGATCGCCGCCGTCGACCTCGGCGCGTCCAGCGGCCGCGTGATGGCCGCCCGCGTCGGCCCCGACACCCTCGACCTGACCGAGGTCACCCGCTTCGCCAACATCCCCGTACGGGCCGGTGGCACCCTGCACTGGGACGTGCTGAGCCTGTACCGATGCACCCTCGACGGGCTGCGCGAAGCCGGACCCGTCGACTCGATCGGGATCGACTCGTGGGCCGTCGACTACGGGCTGCTCGACGCCGACGGACGGCTGCTGGGCAACCCGGTGCACTACCGGGACTCCCGCACCGACGGCGTCATCGACAAGGTGCTGCGTGATGTGCCGGCCGGTCGGCTGTACGCGACCACCGGCCTGCAACTCCAGCCGTTCAACACACTGTTCCAGCTGGTCGCCGCCCGTGACACGGCGCAGCTCGCGTCGGCGCGCACGCTGCTGCTGATACCCGACCTGCTCGCGTACTGGCTGACCGGCGAGATCGGCGCGGAACGCACCAACGCCTCGACGACCCAGCTGCTCGACGTGAGCACCGGAACCTGGACGGCGGACCTGGCCGCGCAGGTCGGCATCCCGGCCGCGATCCTGCCGCCGCTGCGCGAGCCCGGCACGGCCGTCGGCGTGCTGAACCCGGACGTCGACCGGCACACCGGACTCGGGCCGACCCAGGTCACCGCCGTGGCCTCGCACGACACCGCGTCGGCTGTCGTCGGCGTGCCTGCCCGCGGTGACCGGTTCGCCTACATCTCCTGCGGCACGTGGTCGCTGGTCGGCGTCGAGCTGGACCGGCCCGTGCTGACCGAGCAGAGCCGCGCGGCGAACTTCACCAACGAGATCGGCGTCGACGGCACCGTCCGCTACCTGCGCAACGTGATGGGCCTGTGGCTGCTGCAGGAGTGCCAGCGGGTATGGGGCGTCGACGACGTCGAGCCCCTGCTGCGAGCGGCCGCCCGCAGCCCCGCGTTCCGGTCCGTCGTCGACCCCGACGACCCGGTCTTCCTGCCGCCGGGAGACATGCCCGCCCGGATCGGCGAAGCCTGCCGCCGCACGGGGCAACCGGTGCCGGGCACCCCGGCCGAGATGGTGCGCTGCATCCTCGACAGCCTCGCGCTGGCCCACCGCGCGGCCGTCCTCGATGCCCAGCGCCTGTCCGGCAGGGAGGTCGACGTCGTCCACATCGTCGGCGGGGGAGCGCGCAACGAGCTGCTGTGCCAGCTCACCGCCGACGCCTGCGGGCTGCCGGTGCTCGCCGGTCCGGTCGAGGCGACCGCGCTGGGCAACATCCTGGTCCAGGCCCGCGCGCTGGGCGTGGTCGGTGCCGGGCTCGCGGACCTGCGGTCGCTGATCCGCGACACCCAGCCGGTACGCCAACACACCCCGCGGGGCGTCGCCGTAGCCTGGACGGCGACGCGCCTGGCCCGCTGAGCGCATCCCGTCAGTCGAGGCCGGTGCGGCCCTCGGCCCAGTACGCCTTGCCCTTCACCTGGCCGGGTGTCCGTGGCCAGGCACGGCTGTCGCGCCGAACGGCGTGCACCGTCGCCGCGTCGCCGGTGACGACCAGGGTGGACGGTGCCTGAGCTGCGGCTTCGCGTGCCTGGCCGAGCAGTTCGACGCGGTCGTGGGCCTTCGCGACCACCGTCACCCGTCCGGTGACACCCAGCCCGGCCAGCACGTCTGCCAGCCTGGCGGGATCGCGCGCCTCGAAGACAAGGGACACGTCGCCGGTGACCGTGCGCAGCGCGCAGGCAAGCGCGACGCTGGACTCGTCCCCGACGAAGACCACGGGACCAGCGGGGCCACGCAGATCGATGGAGCGGCGCGGCCCGAGCACCTCGCACACGTCGCCGACCGCCACCCGCCCGAACCACTCCGACGCGGGACCGTCCCCATGCGTGAACGCGATCAGCTCTGTCACACCACGGTCGGTGTCCCAGCTGATCGGCGGGTAGGTGCGCAGGGTCTAAACAGTCATCCCGTTTGGGTAAGCGATCCTCCGTTTTGCGTAGGACGCATGGACATTTGCTCGTCTGGCGGTTTGTTGTCGGTGGTGTCGCTTAGCCTTTCCCACAGTCTTGTTCTGGTCGTGTCGGCGAGGAGCGTGGTGGCGCAGTTGTCGTGGGCTGCAGTCGGCGCGGGCGGTGGTGGTGGCTGAGCTGACCGCGACTGCGTCGTGTGTCGCGATGTCAGCGGTCGTGGAGTCCAGTGGCCTTGGCGTGAGCGAGCGGCTGCTTGTGCAGCGGGTGGGTTGGCTGTGCGGGCTGGTCTCGGCCATGGCGGGGCGGATCGTGGCCGAGCATTGGAACAGCCCGGATCTGGACGTCCTCGCGGCAGGGCTCGGTGCGGACGGGCGTGGGTTGCCGGCCAAGGGCTGGATGGCGCTGCGGCGGCTTGACTGGGCCGCGACCGTGCCCGAAGGCGTCTACGTCAACGACCGGGTGCGCCGGTGCTCGCAGGAGGAAGCCGCCCGGGCGTTGCGTCTGGCCGTGCACCGCCGCCAGATCCTGACCGCGATCGTCACAACGTGGCCGCAGGGCGCCAGGCGCGACGACGCCGACTGGCGCGCCCTACGCGCCCTGCTCCCACCCGGGGTCTCGGCAGCGCAGATCGCCAACCGCACCCGGCAGGTCCACGCATACCGGCACTCCCACCACGGCGAACTACCGCACGACCTGGCCGACCTGGAGACAGCACCCGCGGTCGCAGCGCAGGTGCTGCTGGCCGCCGCCGACCGGCAACTGACCACCATCACCCGCCACGACGGCCAGGCGGTGCTGCGGGTACAACTGCCGCTGACCGCCCAGCCCCGTGGCCGCGCCGACTGGGCCTGGCACGTCCTGCCGGTCGCCCTGCCACCGACCGTCGCCGCCGACGCGAAGATCTGCGCGCCGACGCTGCGGATATCAGGGCACCGGGTCCGGGTCGACCTACCCCACCGGGTCACCGTCACGGCCACCAAACCTTCCGGGCACCGGCTCGCACTGGGTCTGGACTGGGGCGTCAACACGCTGATGACCGGCGTGGCCGGCCGCCTCACCGACCAGGGTCGGGTGGTGACCGACGGACGGATGCTGCGCTACGACGCCACCGCCATCTCCGCGAAACTCCACCGCCTACGCGGACACCGCGAACACCTGGCCGCCCGACGCGACCACCACGCCGCCCTGGCCGCCGGCCTGCCCGCCACCGACCCCCGCACCCCGCGGCTGCACGCGCTGGCCGAACGGGCCCGGGTCGAGCACGAGCGGGTATGCGCCCGCATCCGCCACCTCAACAAAACCCTGGCCTGGTCCGCCGCACGATGGGCCGTCGACCACGCCACCGCCCTGCACGCCACTGTCATCTACATCGAAGACCTGTCCACGCTGCAGGCACGCGGCACCCGCAAAGGCAACGCCCGACTGTCCGGCCAGGTCCGCGGCGTGGTCTTCGAAGCGATCCACCACCTCGCCGCGAAAACCGGCATCACGGTGGTGACCGTGCCCGCCCGCGGGACCAGCAAATACTGCCCACGCTGCGGCAACGGCAGCACCGAACTCGCCCACACCCCCGCCCCGGACCGGTCAGATCAACGGGGCTGGAAGTGGGCTGGCTGCCCCCGCTGCGGCCTGTCCACCGACCGCGACCACGCCGCAGCCATGCGCATCACCGCCCGCGGCCTCCTCGCCCAGAACCACGTCCGCACCGACCGCAAAACCGGCCGACACACCACCACCACGACCGTCGAAGGCAACGTCGCCACCGTACGACGCCCAAAACCGTGCCCGGCCAAGCAGCCTGCCGCCGGGCGCGGACCGAAGAGCACGCCGACCCCCAAACGACCACCAGCACCAGCATCCAAGCTTTCCCACCGCGTGCCCGACCGGCGCACGGCCCCCGCCCCACCTTCGGGTGGCCAGCGTCCGGCGGGGCAGGAACCCAAGAACCACCACCCCCGGGCGGCGGCGTCAGGTCCTGCACACGAACTCCTGAACCCCCGACACCACCCGACGGGCTTCCACCACGTCCACGCCACCCCCGTCACCGCCCTCAGCGGAGACTTCGGACCCGGCACGACACGGCCACGCCCAGACCGGAATGTCTAGAACACCCAGACAAACTCAGGAAATCAGAGACGCTTACCTACGATAGAGTGGCCGGCGCGCGTATGGCGGCCATCTGATACCCCGCAACGGCCAACCCTGCGAACGCGCGGGCAGAAGGGACCAGCGCCGTGAGCAGCTCGCCGGCTGACCCGCTGAACTCGCCGATCCTGACCGTCTACCACGGTGAGATGGCGTCGTTCGTCCAGCTGGAGGCGCATGCGCACGCCGAGCCCATCCTGATGTCGAGTGCGACCGCGACACTGGCAGTCCTCTCACAGGAACGCGACTGGCTGGTCCCGCCCGGATACGGGTTGTGGGTTCCCGGCGGAGTCGAGCATGCCGCTTCCGCGGTACGCGGTGGCGAGGTATCCGTGATCATGTTCGACCCCGACCGCTGCCCGATCACCTGGACCGAGCCCACCGGCGTGCCGGTCGGGCGGCTGCTGCACGAACTCGTCGTGCACCTGCACCAGGTCGGCCCCGAACATCCGAGCCGACCGCACGCCGAGGCGCTGGTATTCGCCCTGCTCACCCCGCTGCCGGCGCACCACATCCAGATCTCGATGCCGACCGACCCGCGGGTGGCCGCCGTCGCCGAACGGCTCATCGCCGACCCGGCGGACCCGCGCGAACTCGCCGCCTGGGCGGACCACGTGCACACCAGCGTGCGGACCCTGTCGCGGCTCTTCCTCAGCGAGACCGGGCTGAGCTTCGCCCGCTGGCGCACCCAGGTCCGCGTACGCGCGGCGATCCAGCTGCTCGCCGACGGGACGACGGTCGACAGCGTCGCCCGCGCCGTCGGCTACCGCAAGACCAGCGCCTTCATCGCCGCATTCCGCCGCGCCACCGGCCACACCCCCGGCACCTACTCGCCCGGGGGCACCCCGCCCGGCGTCTAGCGCGTGTATCGAAAGCGCCGGTCACAGCCACCCGTTGCGCTGAGGCATGGGAAAACCGCTACTTCACCGGTGGAGGCGGCGAGTACGGTGTGGCCGTGGTCGGTGATCGCGTGCAGCGGAGGCTCACGGAGACCGATGCGGACGCGAAGGAGCGAATGGTGCCAGGCGCCGTACTGCGAGGGGTGACTCTGGACTGCGCCGACCCGCAGACGCTGGCGGGCTTCTACGCCGCGCTGACCGGGATGCGCGAACTGTTCAGCGCGGACGGGTTCGTCGCTCTGACGGACGACTCCGGCTGTGATCTGGGTTTCCAGCGGGTTGACGGATACCGGGCCCCGCAGTGGCCGGGTCAGGACGTGCCACAACAGTTCCACCTGGATTTCCGCGCCGACGACCTCGACGCGACGGAAGAGCTGGCCCTGGAACTCGGCGCGGCCAAACCGGACCATCAGCCCGGCGACGGACGCTGGCGGGTACTCCTGGATCCGGCCGGCCACCCCTTCTGCCTGACGTCCTCCTGACATCACCGGTGTTGACAGGCATCTCCCGTCAGACGCCGTAGCGCTCAGGCTTGGGCGATCGGTCCATCAGTTGCCGGCCGCCTCGGAGAGCGCGGAACCCGGCCGCACGGTCAGGGCGCGCCCGTCAGCCTTCGTACGGTAGCCCGCACCTCATCGAGGTACACCTCGTCCGGGGTGCAGGGGTCGCCGGAATGGATCCCGTTGCGGGCGGACAGGCGGCGGACCTCGGCCAGCTCCTCCTGCAGCAGGGGCAGGCAGTCCGCGGCAGCCGGGCCCATCGCCGCCCACACCCGCACGATCGTGGTGCGGGTGAGCGGATGCGCGTGCCACTGCCGGGTGAGGACCGGTTGGACATCGGCCATGTCGCCGGTGACCCGCCACAGTGCACGGGCCACGTCGACATGCAGCCATCCGGCCGCGGTGTCCCGGCGGCGCAGCAACCGCCGCAGCGCGGTGACGGCAGCAGGCTCCGCCGTGCCGATCTCGGCGAGGGCTTCGGCGGCGTTGCGGACCGCGCCGACGTCTCCGGCCAGGTAGGGCGTCAGCCACGAGGCCGCCCGTGCCGCGTCGCCGTCGACGCGCCACGACGCCACCGCGGCGGCCGGGGCCAGCCGGTGGTCCTCGGCCGCGGCGACCCGGTGCAGCAGCGGCAGGGCGTCGGCGGCGGCCTGGCCGAACGACCCGATCGCGGCCAGCGTCCACCGATCAGGAGCCTTTGCGAGCAGCTCGGGCAGCGCCTCGACGCCGCGCGGGCCGACCGACCGCAGCGCTGACGCGAGCGGGACGATCCGCTCGTCGCCATCCGGCAGCGTGGCCAGCCGCCGCCGGACGAGCGGCACCAGGTCGGCGGCACGCTCGCCGAGTCCGGCGATCAGGTAGCCGGTGTTGCGGGGCGTCGCCTCCTGCTCCAGCGCCCAGGCCAGGACCGGGAGCACGCGCGCGTCGCCGACACCGGCGAGCGCGGCCGGGACCGGGCCGAGGGTGGGCAGGCCGCGCGCCCAGCGCACCACCCACGCCGTGTGCCGGTCGTCGTGGTCCCAGGTCGCCTCCCGAGCGGCGCAGGCGAGCACGTCCGCCAGCGCGTCGGCGGCCGGCGCGGCCAGACATCCGAATCCGCTCAGGACACTCACGGCACGACGGCGCAGTTCCTCGTACGGGCTGGTGAGCTGCTCGCCGACGAGCCGGGCCAGGTTCCCGTACGACCCGCGCCAGCCCTGCGCGAGGTTGAGCGCCGGGTACATGGCGTCGAGGCGGCGTTCCCAGTCGTCCGCGGCGAGCAGGTGCGCCAGCAGCGCGGTGCGCTCGTCGACCCTGTCGCCGAACGAGTTCGCGACAGCACGGACCAGCCCGTCCAGGGCGGCCCGGCTGCGGTGGCGGTCGACGGACTCCCGGCGCTCCCGGAGCGCCCCGATGAGGGTCGGGGTGCTGAACCCGGCCGGGACGGGCGGCTCGCCGTGCTCGGCGTACCCGGCGTCGACCAGGTCCAGGGCGGCGGCGAGGCCGAGCCGCCCCGTCGCCGCGGGCAGTGTGTTGAGCTCGGCGAACAGGGTCAGCCGGACGCGGGCGTCCGGTTCGCTCGCCAGCAGGTCGGCCACCCACCCGGCGACGCCCGCGGCGTGGCGTGCCCGGCCCAGGTCGGCGACGGCGGCGACGATCGCGGCACGCACCGCCGGGTCCGGCTCGTCGGCGTAGCGCGCGCGCAGGAACAAGGCGGCATCGGAGCCGCGCGAGCGGCAGGACCGCAAAGCGTTCACGGCCGCGGCGCGTACCGCCGGCTCGTCGTCGACGGCCAGCGCACACCAGAACGGGAACCGGGCGGTGACCAGCTCCCGTGCCTGCCCGAAGAGCCCGCGCAGGTGGCCGTCGCCGCTGCCGCCGCCGATGCTCGCGACGAGCTCGACGACCTTGTCGCGGCCCGGCCGGTCCGAGCCGCAGATCCGCAGCAGGAACGGGATCGCCTCGACGGTGCAGCGGTATACGTCACCCTGGTGGTGCACCGCGCCGTACATCGCGTCGAGCGCCTGCTCGCGTACCGCCGGGTCGGCGTCGGCCAGCCCGCGGATCAGCTCGGGCACGCCCCCGGCCCGCCCGTACGCGTGCTTCATCCGGCCCCACGGGACGGTGTCCAGCCCAGCGAACAACCGTGTGTCGTCGATCATCTCGTCCTCCGCCGCGGAGCATAGTGGCGAGGACCGACAGCGGACCGCGGTCTTCATGATCTCCAGGCGGGGCAGCATCATGCAGTGTGCACGAGGATGTACTGATGAACACGAACTGGCACGGTGTGCCGCGAGAGTGGGATGTGCTCTGGGGAGACGTGTTCGAGGCGTCCGAGGAGGGTTCTCGTCTGGCCGCACCATGTCCCGTGTGTGGCTCACCGGCACTGCGCAGGTGGTTCGATCTGCATGACCCGACACCCCGACTGTATGCCGGGATCCGCTGGGCGGGCAGGGGAAGCCAGTGGCAGTGGTGTGCTGACTGCCGAAGCTATCTGCACACCAGCGGCGTGGTGCCCATGTGGTGGCACACCGACCTGGTGGTCGATCCCAAGACGCTCATGCACGATCCCGGTCCCATTCAAGCAGTGATGGACACATCGGAGCCAGGCGGCACAAGCTCATGAGCGCAACGAAGCGCCTACAGGTGTCAAGGGGGATGTGCCGGCTGGGAACTCGTCGTGGTGACCGTGGTGAGTTCGCCTCAGTCGCGACGTTCGCCGAACGCCTCGCGCGGGTCGAGCGCCCGACCCTGCGCGTACTGCTCGGCGAAGACCGACTCGCCCAGCGCCTCGACCGCGGCCGCGCGGACGGCGGCGAGATCGGCCGCGTCATCGGGATCGGGCACCTGTCCGCGTGCGGCGAACGCGGTATCGGCGACACCGACCATCCGCGCCGCCCGCGCGTGATCACCCTCGGCCGACGCGAGCGCGGCACCGGCCACGCCGACGTACGGCACGAACTCGGCCCAGCCGTTGCGGAAGACCCGCTCGCGACCCGCCGCGAACAGCGTCCTGGCCGCGTCGAGGTTGCCGAGACCCAGCTCGCAGAACGCGAGGTTGTGATACTCCGAGTTGACCGTCTCGGGCCGGTCGAGGGCCTCGTTGAGCGCGATGCTTTCCCGGTACAGGTCCCGGGCCCGGGCCAGGTCACCCGACATCCGCGCCACGGCCGCCAGCACATGCCGGGGCCGTTCCTCCAGCGCACGGTCACCGGATCGCAGCGCGACCGCGAGCGCCTCCTCGGCGCGGACCTGCCCGCCTGACAGGTCGCCGCCGCGGATGGCAACCCGGGCCAGGGCATACCTGGCCTCCACCTCGCCGGCCAGGTCCCCGGCCGCCTGCGCCCGGTCGATCTCGGCCTGGCTCAAGCGGACCACGGCGTCGGTTTCACCGCGCCGGAAAGCCGAGCGCACCTCGTTGCTGAAGCTCATCGGAAGTGTCCGCCTCCGTACGTCGTGGTCGCGGTCTTCGCGCCTACTACCAGCCCAGACTCGCAACGGGTGGGTCGGGCACAGTATGCGGCGCGCTTGACCGAGACGGCCGTCACAGGAAGCGGATCGGCCGATGCCGCCGTTCGTGGGACGGCGAGGTCACCGCCATCGGCCGGCACTCGGGCCATCGCTGCTCCCACAGGTCGGTCAAAGTCTGCGGGTTCAGCGTGCCTCCGCGGCCAGGATGCGGGCCAGGGTGCGCCGGCCCATCAGGCTCATGGCCGGATTGCTGTCGACGTAGTACCAGGCCGCGCCGATGGCCTGCTGGAACGCCCAGGCCATGCCGCGCTCCCAGGTCGCGGCATCGTCGCCGAGCTCCTCGCGCAGCACGGCCCGTGGTCCCGCTTCGAGTAGGTGCCACGCGCCGACCAGGTCCAGCGCGGGGTCGGCCGGCCTGAGGTCGCCGACGTCGAGCACCCCGGCGAGGCGCCCGCCGGAGACGAGCACGTTGCCGGGGATGAGGTCGCTGTGGTTCATCACGTCCGGGGTGTCGCCGCGGGGCAGGTCACGCAGCCGCTCCCACAGCCGGCGCAGTCGTGGCACGTCGAACAGCTGCTCACTCCTGTCGAGGCAGGTCTGCACCCATTCGTCGTGCCCGCGCAGCACCCCGCCGCGGCCGCCGCCGGTGAACCGTCGGCCGCCGGTGTCGATGGCGCGCACGTCGGTGATGAACCGGGCCAGGTCACGCGCGAACGGCACCGAGTCGCCCGGGTCGTCGTCGGTGGCGATTACGCCGGGCACCCAGGTCTGCACCGACCACGGCAGCGGGTATCCGGCCCCGGGCTCGCCGATGGCGACGGGTTCAGGCGTCGGGAACCGGGTACGCGATGCCAGCTCGCGCCCTGCCGTGGCTTCGGCAACCAGGTCGCGGCGTACCGCCCCGGGGTCGCCCGGCTGCAGCGGGAAGCGGGCGGTGAGGCCGTCGCCGATCCGGAAGATGGCGTTGACCGTGCCCTGCGACCGCAGCCCGGTCACCGGCAGGTCCCGCCACTGCGGGAACTGCTCGGCGATCAGCGCCCGGACCGTCTCCGCTGTCACGGTGAGCTGGTTGTCATGCATCTGCACCGGGGCAGCATTCCCTTAACCGATGCTGAGCGGCAACTTCTTTGCCGCGTCAGCGGCGGGCCGACGGGTCGCTGACGCGGCCGATGAACAGCGGGATGTGCTCCTTCCCGCCGACGATGGCGAACGCGAACGGACGATCCGCGATGAACCTGGCCGTCGGGCTCGGCGGGGCGCTGAGCGCCATCGCGATGCCCGTGACCGCGGCCGCCTCCGAGCCCCACTCGTCCACGGTGATGTTCGCCTTGTGCACCGCATCGGTGATGAACAGCCCGGAGCTGATGCCGCTGAAGTCCGCTCCGCCGCTGAAGGCGGACTTGAGGCCGAGCCCCGCGAGCACCGGCTTGAGGTCGATCGAGGACTCGAAGTCCCACTTGGGGACGGCGACGTCGACCCGCCGCGTGGTGAACGAGTCGCGCAACCGGGCCAGCGCCTGCTGCGACAGCGCGTCCTCCGGCTTCGCGCCGGGCGGCGCAAGCATCAGCCACATGGCGTACGGGCCTTCGGCGTAGGGGAGTTCGATCGCGGTGGTGCCGCCGGTCTCGGCATACCGGATCTCGATGGCGTTGCGCATCGTCGGCGTGCGCACGACGGTGCCGTCGGCCTTGGTGAACGCGGCGTCGGCGATGTCGAGGAAGTAGCTGCGCCAGTCGGCTTTGAAGTAGACGGTGTTGGCCAGCACCAGCTGCGTGTCCGCGGCGAGTTTCTCGAAGACCTTCTCGATCCGGCCCGCTGTCTGGCGCTTCACCCAGGCGTTGATCTGCTCGACCGCGTCGCCGCCGAAGTCGACCGGGCGCACGCCGGCCCCGTACTGCTCGGTGAGCGTACGCAGGAAGTCGGCTCCGACCGTGAGGCCCTGCTGCGGGAACAGCGCGTTGCCGATGCTCACCACCGGCGGATGGGGCTTGGCGCTCCCGTCGCGTTCGCCGCCCGTCGGCTTCGGCGGGATGTCGACGTTGGCGAGCTGCCCGCTGACGGCGTTGTACGCCCCGTCGCGCCCGTTGGCCGGATAGCCGAAGACGGTGTCCAGCTCTTTCGCGGTCAGACCGCCCGCACCGGCCCGCACCATCGCGAACGCGAGCGCCATGCTCAGCGGCGAGGCGACGAAGTTCGTCCCGGGTGCGGCGGCCGCCTGGAAGAAGCGGTGGCCGAACGCGGTCAGCCCGTCCACGGCGGCGGCGATCGGCGCGTCGGCGGGCGGCTCGATCCGGCTCACCCCCGCCGCGCTGACCAGCTCCGGCGCGTCGCCGTCCGCCCCGCCACAGCCGACCAGCGGCACCGCGGCGGCCGCGGCCAGTCCCAGTAGCAGCGCCCGCCGGGTGACGGTGGCGGTGTCCGGTTGTCCGTTGTGCATGTTCGTCTCCCCGTGGCTCGTCGTCGGGTCATACGACGTGGCCGTCCGCGGGATCGGTTCCGCGTTGGCACGGGCACACCATGGACAGTCAACGGTTAAGTTTGTTAACTTCGATCCCGCAAACATCGACAGGTACCAACGCGAATCTTTCGGTACGTGCTGGAACCCGTGCGAGCACGGATCCGGGCGGCCCGGCGGGCGGCCTGAGCGAGGTGGATCCCATGCGCAAGCTGACAGTCCTCATCACGGTGTTGCTCGCCGCGGTGGCGGGCACGGTGGTGGCGACCCCGGCGACCGCCGCACCGACGGTGTGCGCGCTCTACTGTGACTCCCGCGACCCGTCCCTGGTCCGCCAGGAGATCTTCCCCGTGCCCGAGGTCAACCTCAACGGGCGGCGTCTGGTGCTGCACGTCTCCGACACCGACCGGATGGCCTGGGGCAGCATCGACAACGGCGTGCTCGGCGACTCCGTGTGGCTCGACCGAAGTTGGACCGACGGCTCCAGCTGGGACGGACTGCTCGGCAGGGCGAGCATCCCGGCGTCCTGGACCGGCACCCGCACCCTGATGTACAACCTGAGCGACCCCGCCGCCCACCGGCGCGGCATGGTCCGCGCCTGCGGCGACGCGGGCGGCGTCACCTGCACCGCCTGGGCGTACCCGAAGGTCTGCGACGCCGTATGCGACGGAGCCGACGCGGCGACCGCCATCGGCGACAACCAGCCGGTGCCGGGGACGACGATCAGCAACCGGCGCATCGACCTGCACGTCGACAACCGCGGCCTGGCCTGGGCGACGCTCGGCTCGGGCACGGCGGGCGACGAGGTGTGGCTGGACCGCTCGTGGGACGAGGGCGCGTCCTGGCCCGGCGGCTCGTCACTGGGCCGGATCAGCGTGCCGGGCGGGGCGACGTCGGTGCGTACCACGATGGTCAACACCCGTGACCCGCGCTCGCTGCTCTACGGCGGAGCGGTGCGCGCCTGCGGGCGGGCCACCGGCGGCGCGAGCGGCAGTTGCACGGCCTGGGCACGGCCAGCCGCCGACCGTCCGGCCGCCGCCGCGGACGCGCTGGCCCACGCCTACCGCATCGACACCGCGTGGTGGCCGTCGAGCTGGTGGAACTCCGCGGTCGCGGTCACCGCGCTCGGCGACTGGTCGGCGCGCACCGGCCGCACCGACTACCGCTGGCTGATCGACCGGACGTTCGAGCTGAACAAGGGTGTGATGCCGGCCGGGCAGAAGAGCACCGACGCGATCGAGGGCAACTTCATCAGCCGCGCGATCGACGACACCGGCTGGTGGGCGCTGGCCTGGGTGCAGGCCTACGACCTGACCCGCGACGCCAAGTACC
Source organism: Catellatospora vulcania (assembly GCF_009720385.1). GTDB lineage: Bacteria > Actinomycetota > Actinomycetes > Mycobacteriales > Micromonosporaceae > Catellatospora > Catellatospora vulcania. The sequence continues at coordinate 248,134 of NZ_ML769301.1, forward strand.
TGAACATGGCCGTGACGATCGGCAACTACATGCACTCGTACTGGGACGGCGTCTGCGGCGGCGGGATCTGGTGGAACCGCGAGCGCACGTACAAGAACGCGGTCACCATCGGCCTGTACGTCCGGCTCACCGCCGTGCTGCACAACCGCATCCCCGGCGACACGGTGTGGCTGGGCCGGGCGACCGCGGGCTGGAACTGGTTCGCCGGGAGTGGGATGATCAACGGCTCGGGGCTGGTCAACGACGGGATCACCGGTGGCTGCGCCAACAACGGGCAGACCGTGTGGACGTACAACCAGGGGCTGGCCATCGGCGGGGCGGTCGAGCTGTGGCGGGCCACCGGCAACGCGGCGCTGCTGGCCTCGGCGCGGCAGCTGGCCGACGCGGCGATGAACTCGGCGGTGCTGACCCGGTCGGGGATCCTCACCGAGTCCTGCGACCCGGCCAACAGCTGCGACGACAACCAGAAGCAGTTCAAGGGCATCTTCATGCGGTACCTGATGGACCTGGCCGACGCCTCGGGTGTGGCCGCGTACCGGACCTACGCGCAGCGGCAGGCCGACTCGATCTGGCAGTCCGACCGCGACAGCCTCAACCGGATCGGGCAGCGCTGGACCGGCGCGACGCCGAACGCGCGCGACTGGCGTACCCAGGCCTCCGGACTCGGCGGGCTGCTGGCCGCGACGGCGTCCCCGTCGGGTCCGCCGACCCCGCCGCCGACCGAGTCCGCCTGGGCGCCGAACGTGTCGTACACGACCGGGACGGTCGTGACGTACGCCGGGGCACGCTGGCAGTGCCGCCAGCCGCACCTGTCCCAGGTCGGCTGGGAGCCGCCGAACGTGGCCGCTCTCTGGTTGCGGCTATGAAGCCGACACGCCCGACACGGCCCGGCGCACGTACTTTGCGCTGATTTCCCGATATGGTGTGGTCGGTGTTGAACGAGCCCGTCTTCGGATGGGGCCGGTTCGCGCTCTGCTGAGGGGACGGTCCTGAGGGGTGGCCGTCCCCTCAGTCATTCCCGCCCCGGCTCAGAAGTACCTGTCCTCATCGGACTTTCGGTAGTCCCGGATCAGGTCGAGCCGCCCGGCCGCCGCATGCGTCACCCACTCCGGGTTGCCGAGCAGGACACGGCCGAGTGCGACCAGGTCGAACTCGCCTGCATCGAGCCGGTCGACCAGCTCGCGCTGCGTGGCGGAGCCCAGGAAGCCGCGGGTCAGGCCGACCGAGCCGACGGTGATGGACGGCAGCCCGGTGAGGTGCTTGGCCCAGCCGGCCAGGTTGCGCGGCGAGCCCGCGAACGCCGGAGCGGCGAAGTCGCGCTGGGAGGCGTGCAGCACGTCGGCGCCGGCCGTGGCGAAGGCGTTGAGGATCACCGCCAGTTCGGCGGGGGAGTCCGCGATCCGGGCGGCGTAGTCCCGCTCCTTGAACTGGGAGAACCGCACGATGAGCGGCAGGTCGGCGGGGATCGCCGCGCGGACCGCCGAGATCACCTCCGCCGGGAACGCCGCACGCGCGGCCGGCGACCCGCCGAAGCGGTCGGTGCGGCGGTTGGTGTGCGGCCAGAGGAACTCGTCGAGCAGGTAGCCGTGCGCGGCGTGGATCTCCAGGGCGTCGAAGCCCGCCCGGACCGCGACGGCGGCGGCATCGGCGTACGCGGCGAGCAGCACGTCGGCCTCGGCGAGGGTGATCGGGTGGGTGTCGCCGGGCACGCCGGACGGGGTCCAGGCCGCGATTCCGTCCACGGGTTCGCGTGCGCTGCCCAGGTGCCACAGTTGCGCGGCGATCCGGCCGCCCGCGGCGTGCACCTGCTCGGTCACCGACCGCCAGCCCTGCTCGGCCGGGCCGGCGGTCAACCGCGGCACGGTCGTCTCGTGGCCGGCGCTCGGATGGTCGACCAGCACGCCCTCGGTGATGATCAGCCCGATGCCGTGCTCGGCCCGCCGCCGGTAGTACGCGGCCACCTCGGGGGTCGGCACGCCTCCGGGTGAGCGGAAGCGGGTCATCGGAGCCATCGCGAAACGGCTGCTCAACGGCAGCCCGGCCAGTGTCGTCGGCTCCAGCAGCGAGCCCAGGAGAGCGGTTGTCGCGGTCATGGCGCTACGTTAAAACCTGACATTGATGTCAGAGGCAAGTCTTGTGACGGGAGATACAGGGATGCGGATCGGCGACCTCTCCGCGGCGACCGGCGCGAGCACGCGATCGCTGCGCTACTACGAGCAGCAAGGCCTGCTGGCCAGCGAGCGCAGCACCGGCGGCCAGCGGCACTATCCCGCCTCGGCGGTCGAGCGCGTCGGGCTGATCCAGTCCCTGCTCCAGGCGGGACTGTCCAGCAGCACCATCCATGACGTGCTGCCGTGCATCTCCGAGGAGGCGATCCGTACGCCGTGGCTGGCCGAGCGGCTGCGCACCGAACTGAACCGGGTCGAGGTTCAGCTCGACGCGCTGCACCGGACCCGTGACATCCTCGCCGATCTGGTCGAGCACTACGCGGTGTGACGGTTGTCGGCGAGGGCTGAGCGCGGGCCCGGTCACGGTCCGTAGTGATCTATTTGAGTCTTCCGTTGCCGTGGAGCGGCTGCTACGGTCTCAGCAAGGTTTGTTAACAGATCTGGTTTGGAGGAAGAATGAACCACCTCGACCTGGACGTCCAGGACGTCTCCACCGGCGACTGGGACCAGCTCGTCACCGAGATCATGCGCAACGCCGGTGAGCTGTCCCCGCAGGACCCGGAGCTCGCCCCCGTCACCGGCTGCGGCTGCGGGTGCGCCTGCGGCTGCGGTTGCTGACCGTCTAAAACGAACACGCGACGGTGGTCGGCCACTGCGGGTCACCGTCGCGTCCCCTGTGGACTTTGTTACAGGAATGTCAATGAGCGCAGATCTCGTCAGTCTGGTCAGCCCGCTGGGCGTGGTCAGCGGACTGCGGCCGCTGCTGCCGGACCGCGGCCTCGACCGGCTCAGCCACGTCGTCGCGTCCAGCGGCGACTCGCACACCGGCCACCACGGCGGCAGCCCGCAGCTGGGCACCGGGCGCGGTTTCGACGCCGGTCTCGCCACCACCGTCGCGATCGCCGAAGCCGCCGAACGGTACGTGGGCAGCTACCCCGACGCCGACACCGTCCGGGCCACCGCCGCGGAACTGCCCGGCGCGGTCCTCGACCTGACCGGCCTGCCCCGCTGCTCAGACGCCGAATATGCGCACCCCGACTGCCACCTCGTCCCGGCCGACCCCGGCACGGAGATCCGCTGGATGCGCGGCACCGACCTGATGTCCGGCGAACCGACCTGGGTGCCCGCCGTCATGGCCTGCTACGGGCTGCACCCCGAACCGGCCGAACGCTTCGTCTTCCAGATCTCCACCGGGTACGCCGTCCACGTCGAACCGCAGCGCGCCCTGCTCGGCGGGCTGATGGAGGTCATCGAACGCGACGCCATCGCCGTGACCTGGCTGCGGCGGCTGCGGCTGCCGCTGCTCGGACCCGCCGGGTTCAGCCCGGCGGTGCGCTACCTGCTCGACCACGGCCGCCGCCGCTTCCTGGACAACGTGCTGTTCAACGCCACCACCGACCTGGGCATCCCCACGGTGTACGTGCTGCAGCAGGCCCCCCACGATGCAGAGGCCGCCAACCTGGTCGGCGCGGCGACCGGGCGCACCCTGGCGGACGCGGCGGAGAAGGCCCTCATCGAGATCGCCAACATCCGGCAGCTGTTCCCGCACGGCACGGCGCCCGTCGACGGCGACACCAGGTTCACCGACATCATGGACGGCGCGCGGTACATGGCCGTGGCGCAGCGAGCCGAAGCTTTCGGCTTCCTCACCGAGGACCTCGCGCACCGCCCCACCTCGGACAGCTGCCTGGAACTTCCGGCGGATCCGCATCAGGCGACCTCGGTGGTGCTGGAGCAGCTGCGGCGGCTCGGGGCGCAGGCGGTGTGCGTCGACCGGACCTCGGCCGAGCTGCGCCGTGTCGGGCTGGTCGCGCTGACCGTGGTGGTGCCGCGGCTGCAGCCCATGTCCCTGAACCCGCTGGCGCAGTTCCGTGCCCACCCCCGACTGAACGAGGCGCCGGCGGCGATGGGCGTGCCGGCCTCCCCGGAACAGGAGCAGAACCCGTGGCCGCAACCGTTCGCCTGACCGAGACCGCGGTCGCCGCGGTGGGGGAGTTCGGCCACGCCGTGCGGTCCCGCCTGCTGGCCGCGGGCGCGACGGCACTGGACGCCGACCGGCCGCAACCGGGCGACGCGCGAGCCATGGTGCTCGTGTCGTGGCGGCCCGACCCGGACCGGGCCCAGCGGTTCGACGAGCTCGCGCACCGCGCCGGGATCGGCTGGCTGCCCGTGGTCGTGGAGCACCCGCGGCTGATCATCGGCCCGTGGGTGGCCCCTGGCGGGCCGTGCCACGACTGCTACAGCTTCCGCCGCGAGCAGCACGATCCCAAGTCGCGGCACCGTGCGGCGCTGCTGGCCGCGTACCGCGCTGACGACGACCTCGGCGTCTACGGCCATCTGCCGCACCACCTGCGCATCGCCGAAGCGCTCGTCGGGCTCATGCTGCAGAGCCCGCAACCCGGCATGACCACCATGGTCGACCTGGCCACGATGATGGTGAGCCGCGTCGACGTCATCGCCAGGCACGGCTGCCCGCACTGCGGCGTCGCCGACACCTGGGGAGACCCCCGGCTGGCCGCGGCCGTCGCCGAAACCGTGCACCGGCTGCCGGAAGGAGCACTGACGTGAGCCGGCTCGCGCATCCCGCGCTGGCGACCGGCCTCGCCGTCATCAGCACCGAGGACGGCCTGCTGATCGAAGGCGGTCCCAGCCGACGGCTGTTCACCGGCGCCGCCGCCCACGAGCTGCTGCCGCGACTGCTGCCGCTGCTGGACGGCCGCACCGGCCTCGCCGCGGTCGCCGACGAGGCAGGGGTGCCCGTCGCTCAGGTCGCCCAGGCCGTGGCGCTGCTGCACCGCAGCGGACTGCTCCACGACGGCCCCGCCGAGCACGGCGACGCCGCCGACGCCTTCCTGTCCCGCACCCTGGCGGCCGCGGGCAGCCACAACCGTCCGGCCGAGCTGCGCAAACAGCTGGCCGAAGCCACCGTCGTGGTCGCCACGGCAGGTCCGCTGGGCGACCTGCTCACTGCCGACCTGGCGCAATCGGGCATCGGCACGGTCACCGCGGACCCCACTCCCGGTGCGGCGCTGGCCATCGCGACCGACGACCGGCTCGCCGAGGTCGCCGCCACCGGCGTGCCGGTGCTCCGCATCGGCGGCGACGACCGCGGTGTCGAACTCGGGCCGCTGTTCACCGGAGCGGAAACCACCTGCCCGGACTGTTTCCTGACGGACGGCGCAGCCGGGTCCCGCACCTTCGGGCAGGCGGCGGCGCAACTGCTCAGCGGGCTGGCCGTGGCCGAGGCCGTCGGCCTGCTGACCCGGCTCGCCGATCCGGTCACCGGCCGCCGAATGCACCGCATCGACACCGTCGATCTCAGCCGCACCATCCACGAGGTCACGCCCTCAGCCGCGTGCCGCACCTGCGCCATGACCGACGACGGCGTGCTCGGGCGGCTGGAGTGGCTGAACCGGCGGGCTTCCTGGCAGGTGACCAGCGCCCGGCCGGTCCCCGCCACCGCCGACACCGACCTGGCGTCCTCGCCCCGGGTGCCACTGGACCAGGTCCCGTCCTGGCTGCGGACGCTGCTGACGGCGGCGACGGCCCGGCCTTACGCCGACACCTACCTGATCGGTGCGCCCGGCCTGGCGTTTCCGGTCCACCGCTGGTCACCGGCCACCCAGGCGCTCATCGCCACCCGTGGCGACCTCAGCGCCGCCCCGCCGATCGCCGGACTGCCGGACGCCCCGGTGGCCGTGCTCGTGTTCGTCTCCGCGACCACGCGCTTGACCTCGGCCTACGCCGCACAGAGCCTGCGCCGGGCGTTCCTGGCCGCCGGTCGGGCGGTCGCGGCCGTCGCCGCCGGTCACCGCGCCGTGCTCGCCGACACGGTCGATCCGGCCCTGTCCGAGCTGCTGGAACTGCACGACGGCGGGGAACACCTCGCGGCCGTCGTCGGCATCTACCCGGAGCGGCCCTGATGACGATCCAGCCCAAGGACACCGCCCTGAGCGCCGCACTGCGACTCGACGTCACCGGCCCGCGCCGGGCCAGGCCCGCCGACGACATCGGCGCCATCGTCATCCGATCCCTGGCGGCCTCACCGGAGCCGCTGACCGCCTGCGTCGCCGTGTTCGGCCTGGCGGGCATCCCGGTCGGCACGTACTGCGTCGACGCCGCGGGATACCTCCACCGGACCGACCCGCAGCCGCCGCCGCTGGCGCACCTCGCCGCCGACGTCGCCGTGCTGCTCGGCGGACCGGCCACCGCCTCGGCCGCCGACCACCGGGCACTCGCGGTCGCGGCCGGTGTCGTCTCGCACCACCTCGCCACCCGGCTCGGCACGAGTCTGCATCAGGTGACCTGCGACGACGAAACCATTGCCTGGCCACTGGCGACCGTGAACGGACCGCTGACCCACCTGACCACCGTCACCGGCAAGGAAGCCCCATGACCGAATACCAACTGTCCACTGTGATCATGGCGCATCCGAGCCGGCTCGCCCTCGCCGAGGCGCTCGCCGACAGCCTGCCCGAGCTCAAGCCCGACATCGTCGTGGACCCCGATCCGCACGGGCCGCCGTCGTCGCTGCGCACCGCCGCGGTGGCCTGGTCGTTCGTACCCGAGAACGCTACCCACCACCTGGTGCTGCAGGACGACGCCGTGCCATGCCGGGGCTTCGCCGAGGCTGTGCACGCCGCGATCGGGCAGTACCCGCACGCCGCCCTGGCGCTGTTCACCGAGTGGACCTCGATGACCGCCCACCACCTGCGCATGGCCGCCCTCGCGGGCGGGTCCTGGGCGGGAGTCGTGGACGAGTACGTGCCGAGCGTCGCGCTGGTCCTGCCCGCGCAGGTCGCCCGCGAGTTCGGCGAGGCCGCCACCCGCAACCTGCGCGAATGGACCCCCACCGACGACGTGGCGCTGATGAACTTCCTCCGCGACCGCAACGTCGCCGCCATCTGCCGCATCCCGAACCTCATCGACCACGACTCGCCGGACAGCCTCACCGGCAACCTGCACCAGGGCCCGCGCCGTTCGGCCTGCTTCGCCGACGACGTGCCGCAGCCGCGCGCGGACGCGCTGCTGGGCGTGGCCGACCTGCTGCCGACGTTCGCGCACTACCAGATGCCCGACTTCGGCTCCCGGCCGTACTTCGCGCTGCGCAAGCCGCTGGACGACGGGGGACTGCCCTGGTCGATCCGGGCCACCGAGCAGTGGCTGGCCGACACCGGCCTGGACCCGGCGGCGGTGACGGAACTGGCCCGCGCGCACACTGACCGTTGGCGGCGGCAGCACGCGCTGCTCGCCGACGACATGCTCGACCGGCTGTGGCTGACGCCGTTCGCGATCGGCGTCTGCCTGACCCTGCCGTCGGTCCGGCTCTACCAGCCCGACGGCACACCGCTGCCCAGCCGGTTCCCGGCCACCGACGAGGCAGCCTTGGAAGCCCTGCTGGCGGATCCGGTGATGCGGCGGGTCTTCACCACCCTGCCGCAGGCGCACCTGCACCCCGTCGCCACCCGCGAGGTGCTCGACAGCCTTGAACAGCCCCTGGGCGAACTCATGCTCGACGCCGTCCGGGCCGGACACCGCCATGCTCGGAACATCTAGCGGCAATGATCACGCTGCGCCTCGACGACGGGCTGACCACCGAAACCACCACGACCGCCGACCTGCTGATCATCGGCAAGGGCCGCGACCCGGTGGCGCTGCACGACGCGGACGGGTCGGTGGCGGCCGTGCTGGAGGCGCTGCGCCGGCCCACGACCTGGCAGCAGTTGCGGGCGCACGGGCCCTTTGCGGCCGGACGGATCGACGCGCTGATCCGGCGGCTGCTCACCGCCGGAGTGCTCATCCTGGGCTGCGCCGACGAGAACGGCGACCTGGCCACTGCCCGCATCCGCTCCCGGCTCGCCGAGCTGCGGCCCGACGCCGAGCCGGCCGACGACCAGCCGGTACAGCTGTCGCCGTGCGCGCTGCTGCGGCGGCTCGACGACCGGGCCGTGGTCGAGTCCGCCCACGACGGGACCGTCGTCGAGCTGCATCGGCCCGAGCTGGCGGCGGTGGTGGCGGGACTCTGCGCGCCCATCGACGCGGCGGCGGTCGCCCGGCTCGCCCCGGGCGGCTCCCAGCTGCTGCGCCTGCTGGCCGCGGTCGGCCTGGTCACCGCGCCCGGCCCGGCGGCCGGACGCCCGACGCACGCGGTGTGGACGCATACCCGCAGCCGAAACGGCCTGGTCGAACTGCGCACACCCGCACCCGGGACCCTGGACGAACCGCCCGCGGGGCCTGCCGCCGACACCGATATCGCGCTGCCCGTGCCGGACCAGGCGGCGCTGCGCCGCACCGACCCGCCGCTGGCCGAGGTCATGGAGACCCGCCGCTCGGTACGCCGGTTCGGCGACAAGCCGCTGGCCGTGGCGCAACTGGGGGAGCTGTTGCACCGGGTGGCGCGCATCCAGCAGCGGCTGCCCGCCGACCCCGCCGACGAGCGCTCCTACTCGTACACGCTGCGGCCGGCGCCCTCGGCCGGGGCGATGCACGAACTCGACTACTACCTCACGGTCCGCGCCTGCCACGGCCTGGCCCCCGGCGTCTACCGCTACCTGCCGGACCGGCACGCGCTCGCCGTCGTCAACCGGGACACCGTGCCGCTGGTCCGGCTGGTCAACGCCGCCTACCTGGCGATCAACCGGGTGTCGGTGCCGCAGGTGCTGATCAGCCTCGCGGCGCGCTTCGACCGGCCCACCCGCAAATACGGCGACCTGGCGTACTCGTTGACGCTGCGCAACGCCGGGGTGGCGCTGCAGTCGGTGTACCTGTGCGCCACCGCGATGGGCCTCGGCGCGTGCGCCGTCGGCAGCGGCGACGCCGCGGACTTCGCCGAGGCGTCCGGCCTGGACCCGCACGAGGTGTCCGCTGTGGCCGAGATCGTCATCGGTTCCCTCCCCGGACAGGACGTGTGAATGGACGACTCGACCCCGTCCGCCGACCCCAGGCTGCCGGCCCTGGGTTTCCGGCGGCTGCTGCTGGTCGCCACCGGCTCGCTGAACGCCGCCTTCCTGCCCCGCGACCTCGCCTGGCTGCGTATGGCCTACCCGGAGCTGGAGACCCAGGTCGTGCTGACCCGGTCGGCGCTGCAGTTCCTCACCCCGACCGCGGTCGGCGCGATCACCGGCCGGGCCGCGGCCGTGGACGAATGGGCCGGGCCGCTCGCTGAGGCAGTGCACGTGACCTGGCAGCAGTGGGCGCAGGCGGTCATGGTGTACCCGGCCGGCCTGAACTACCTCGCCCGGCTGGCGCTCGGCCTGGCCGACTCGCCCAGCCTGCTGGCGATCCAGTGCAGCGCCGCACCGGTCGTGGTGGCCCCGGCGCTGCCGCCCGGCGGCTGGGCCAGCCCGGTCACCGCCGCGCACGTCGCCGCGCTGGCGCAGCGGCCGACGGTCACCGTGCTGCCACCGGTGCCGGTGCGCAGCTTCACCACCGGCCGCGACGACGCGCACGGGCCGCCGCCGTTCACCGCCGCGCTGGGCACCCTCGAGCTGCTGCGCCACCGACTCCAGGAGGAAACCGCGTGAGCGCCGGCCCAAGAGTGCTGTTCCTGGCGCGCGGCCACGGCTTCGGGCACGCCGCCAGGGACCTGCGGATCATCAGGGCCATGCGTGCCCTGCGGCCCGACGTCGAGATCCAGGTGATGGCCTCCGGCAGCGCCGCGGTCTACCTGGACCTCTACGGCGAGTCCTGCATCGACATGGGCATCGGCGACCACGAGGACATGACCCCGGCGGCCGGTGCGCGGGTCTGGGCGCTGATGGACCGGCACGACCCGTTCGACCTGGTCGTCGCCGACGAGGTCGTGTGGTCGCTGGTGTACTGCGTCAAGCGCTGGCGGCGGCGCGCGATCCTGCTGACCGACTGGTTCTACTCCGAGCTGGGCGCACCGGAATCCGATCCGATCCTGGACCAGGCCGGTGAGATCCTGCTCCTCGACTTCTCCGTCGCCCACCCGGGCCCGTTCGGCGTCACCAACCCGATCCAGGCGTTCGGGCCGGTGGTCGAGGAGTTCCGGGTGGACCGCGAGGCGGCGCGCGCCGCGCTCGGAGCCGCGGCGTCGGAGACGATCGTGGTGCTGACCATCGGCGGGATGACCGCGATGGTCGACAACACCGCGATCGCGGAACTCACCGTACGCACGTGGCTGGAGCACGCGCCGCCCGGACATCGGCTGTTCGTGCTGGCCGAGCCGTTCTGCCCGGTGCCCGATGACCGGGCCGCAGACGTCGTCTGGGCCGGGTTCACCGCGGAACCGGAGAAGTACTACGCCGCGGCCGACCTGGTGGTGGCCAACGCCAACGGCACCGTCATCGGCGACCTGGTGTGGAACCGGATTCCGGTGCTGGCCATGACCCACCCCGCCGTGACGTACCCGGACTCCTTCGGGCTGCGCGTCAAGGCGATGAGCGAGGCCGGCATGACCGTCCACGGCGAGGCCACGGTGTCGACGTCGGCGCAGTGGCAGCTGATGGACGAGGCGAAACGCAACGACTGCCGGCCCGACCCGGCATTCGAGTGGACCACCGGCGAGCAGGTCGCCCGCCACCTGCTGGCACGGCTCGACTACATGCTGGCCAAATCGGCGACCGGCTGAGCACGGACCGGCGGGCCCGGCCGATCACCATGGATCGGCCGGGCCCGCCGGTGGCCACTCGATCAGTTCAGGTCGAACCGGTCGAGGTCCATGACCTTCGTCCAGGCCGCGACGAAGTCCTTCGCGAACTTCTCGCGGGCGTCCTGGCTGGCGTACACCTCGGCGAGCGCCCGCAGCTGCGAGTTGGAGCCGAAGATGAGGTCGACCGCGGTGGCGGTCCACTTCACCTGGTCGGTGGACACGTCGCGGATCTCGTAGACGTTCTCGCCGGACTCCGCCGCCTTCCACCGGGTGCCCGGGGACAGCAGGTTGACGAAGAAGTCGTTGCTGAGCACGCCGGGCCGGTCGGTCAGCACACCGTGCTTGACGCCGCCGACGTTGGCCCCGAGCGAGCGCAGGCCGCCGACCAGGACGGTCATCTCCGGCGCGGTCAGGTTGAGCATGTACGCGCGGTCGACGAGCAGCACCTCCGGCAGCTGCTTCTCGTCGGGCTGCAGGTAGTTGCGGAACCCGTCGGCACGTGGCTCCAGGTAGCCGACGGACTCGACGTCGGTCTGCTCCTGGGTGGCGTCGGTGCGGCCCGGGTGGAACGGGACCGTCACCGGGATTCCGCCGTCGCGTGCCGCCTTCTCCACGGCGGCCGAGCCGGCCAGCACGATCAGGTCGGCCAGCGAGATCTTCGCGCCGCCGGCGGCGTTGAAGTCCCGCTGGATGCCTTCGAGGGTCTGCAGGACCGTCGCGAGCTGCGCGGGCTGGTTGACCTCCCAGCTGCGCTGCGGCTCCAGGCGCAGCCGGGCGCCGTTCGCGCCGCCGCGCCGGTCGGTGTACCGGAAGCTCGCGGCCGCGGCCCACGCGGTGGAGACCAGCTGGTCGACGGTGAGGCCGGAGTCCAGGACCTTGGTCTTCAGCGCGGCGATGTCGGCGTCGCCCACGAGCTGGTGGTCGACGGCCGGCACCGGGTCCTGCCAGAGCTGGGCCTCGGGAACCCACGGGCCGAGGAAGCGGCTGACCGGACCCATGTCGCGGTGCAGCAGCTTGTACCAGGCCTTGGCGAAGGCCAGCGCGAACTCGTCGGGGTTGGCCAGGAAACGCCGGGAGATCTGCTCGTACGCCGGGTCGACGCGCAGCGACAGGTCGGTGGTGAGCATCGTCGGCTTGTGCTTCTTCGCCGGGTCGTGCGCGTCCGGGATGATCGCCTCGGCGTCCTTGGCGACCCACTGCTTCGCGCCGCCGGGGCTGGTGGTCAGCTCCCACTCGTTGCCGAAGAGGATCTCGAAGAAGCGGTTGCTCCACTGCGTGGGCCGGTCCGTCCAGGTGACCTCGAGACCGCTGGTGATCGTGTCGGCGCCCTTGCCGGTGCCGCTGCTGCTCAGCCAGCCCAGGCCCTGCGCCTCCAGCGGCGCGCCCTCGGGCTCCGGGCCGACGTGGTCGGCCGCGACGGCCGCGCCGTGGGTCTTGCCGAAGGTGTGGCCGCCGGCGATGAGGGCGACGGTCTCCTCGTCGTTCATCGCCATCCGGCCGAAGGTCTCGCGGATGAAGTGCGCCGCGGCGGCCGGGTTCGCGTTGCCGTTCGGGCCCTCGGGGTTGACGTAGATGAGGCCCATCTCGGTCGCGCCGACCCCGGCGGCCATCTCCTTCTCGGAGACGTAGCGCTCGTCGCCCAGCCAGGCGTCCTCGGGACCCCAGAAGATCTCCTCGGGCTCCCAGACGTCCTGGCGGCCGAAGCCGAAGCCGAAGGTCTTGAAGCCCATCGACTCCAGGGCCACGTTGCCGGCGAGCACGAGCAGGTCGGCCCAGGAGATCTGCTGGCCGTACTTCTGCTTGACCGGCCACAGCAGCCGCCGGGCCTTGTCCAGGTTGGCGTTGTCCGGCCAGCTGTTGAGCGGGGCGAACCGCTGCCCGCCGTCGCCCGCGCCGCCGCGCCCGTCGTGGGTGCGGTAGGTGCCCGCGGCGTGCCAGCTCAACCGGATCATCAGGCCGCCGTAGTGGCCGAAGTCGGCCGGCCACCAGTCCTGCGAGGTGGTGAGGACGGTGGTGATGTCCCGCTTGAGCGCCTCGACGTCGAGCTTGGCGAACTCCTTGGCGTAGCTGAAGTCCTCGCCCAGCGGGTTGCCCTTGGCCGAGTGGGCATGCAGCACGGACAGGTCGAGCTGGTTGGGCCACCAGTCACGGTTCGTGCGCGGACGGCCGCCCGTCTTCGGGGTCGGCGACGGGATCGCCGGGTTCTCGCTCTCGCTGCCGTGCGCGGTCACCGAGTCGCCCGCGACCGGGCAGCCGGCTGCTGCTTTCTGGTCGACCCCCTGCGCGCTGGCGGGGGTGTTGTCCTGGGTGTCGCTCATTTGCTTCCTCCGTACTGGCGGATCACTGGGAAGAACGTTCGGTCGTGCAGCCGGGGCAGGTGCCCCAGTACACGACCTCCGCCTCGTCGACCGTGAAGCCGTGGTCGTCCGAGGCGGTCAGGCAGGGCGCGTCGCCGACGGCACAGTCGACGTCGGCGATGGCCCCACAGGACCGGCACACGACGTGGTGATGGTTGTCGCCCACCCGGGACTCGTACCGGGCCACCGCGCCGGCCGGCTGGATGCGCCGGGCCAGGCCGGTGTCGGTGAGCGCCCGCAGGACGTCGTACACCGTCTGGTGGGAGACCGCCGGTTGCTCGGCTCGCACCAGGGCGATCACCGTTTCGGTGTCGATGTGCGGGTGGTCGCGCAGCGCGGCCAGCACCGCCAGCCGGGGCCGGGTCACGCGCAGCGAGACCGCCCGCAACTGCGCCTCGAAGTCGGACGTCATGCGGTCAAGGTGCCCTCATCTGGAACAGTTCAAGTTTACCTTGGGAGTCTACAACTGTTTTCGCCGGGTTTTGTCCTTTCTACGGCACCGGCGCGCGACACCGGTGTTCGGACACGCTGCGAGCAGTGAAAACACCCGGGCTTCCCGGCGAGATCTACAGTGGGCATCCGTCGTGCGGGGCGAGTCACCGCTTCGACAGGAGCCGGTCCGTCCACTGGGGACGAAAACAACGAAGGCAAGGAAGACTTTGCTTCCCTGCCACTCTTAACTTATACCGCACTGGGGGTCTTGCGGCAAGACCGGGGTGCTCATGCAGAATCTCCACCCGAAGTCAGAACCTGTGGAAATCCGGGAATTGTGAAACACGGGTGTTTTGTCGAAGTGGGGGATTCATGATCGACGTGATCGTCGTCGGCGGCGGGCCGACCGGCATGATGCTGGCCGCCGAGCTGCGGCTGCACGGCGTGCAGGTGCTGGTGCTGGAGAAGGAGGCGCAGCCGGCCCCGTTCGTCCGCTCGCTCGGCCTGCACGTGCGCAGCATCGAGGTGATGGACCAACGCGGCCTGCTGGACCGCTTCCTCGCGCACGGCAAGCAGTACCCGGTCGGCAGCTTCTTCGCCGGCATCGACAAGCCCGCGCCTGAACGGCTGGACACCGCGCACGGCTACGTCCTGGGCATCCCGCAGCCCGTCACCGACCGCCTGCTGGCCGAACACGCCGCCGAGCTGGGCGCGGACATCCGGCGCGGCAGCGAACTGGTCGGGCTGAGCCAGGACGACCACGGGGTGACCGCGGAACTCGCCGACGGCACGCGACTGCGCTCGCGCTACCTCGTCGGGTGCGACGGCGGCCGCAGCACGGTGCGCAAACTTCTCGGCGTCGCCTTCCCCGGCGAGCCCTCCAGGAACGAGACGCTGCTCGGGGAGATGGAGGCGACCGAGACGCCCGAGGCGGTGGCGGCCGTGGTGGCCGAGGTGCGCAAGACCCAGAAGCGGTTCGGCCTCGGTCCCATCGGGGACGGCGTGTTCCGTGTGGTGGTGCCCGCCGAGGGAGTGGCCGAGGACCGCGCGACCCCGCCGACCCTCGACGAGTTCAAGCAGCAGCTGCGGGCGATCGCGGGCACGGACTTCGGCGTGCACTCGCCGCGGTGGCTGTCCCGGTTCGGCGACGCCACCCGGCAGGCCGAGCGCTACCAGGTCGGCCGGGTGCTGCTGGCCGGGGACGCCGCGCACGTCCACCCGCCGGCCGGCGGGCAGGGCCTCAACCTGGGCGTCCAGGACGCGTTCAACCTGGGCTGGAAGCTGGCCGCCGAGGTCGGCGGATGGGCGCCGCAGGGGCTGCTGGAGAGTTATCACACCGAGCGGCATCCGGTGGCCGAGGACGTGCTGAACAACACCCGCGCGCAGATGGAGCTGATGTCCACCGAGCCGGGGGCGCAGGCGGTGCGGCGGCTGGTGTCGGAGCTGATGGATTTCGAGCAGGTGAACCGGCACCTGATCGAGAAGCTCACCGCGATCGGGGTCCGCTACGACTTCGGCGACGGCCATGAGCTGCTCGGGCGGCGGCTGCGTGACGTCCAGCTGAAGCGGGGACGGCTGTACGGGCTGCTGCACGGCGGCCGCGGGCTGCTGCTCGACCAGACCGGCCGGCTGTCGGTCGCCGGCTGGGCGGATCTGGTCGACCACGTCGTCGACGTCAGCGAGGAACTCGACGTGCCAGCCGTGCTGCTGCGGCCGGACGGCCATGTCGCCTGGGCCGGTGACGACCAGCAGGACCTGCTCGCACACCTGCCCCGCTGGTTCGGCGCGGCCGTGAGCTGAAATCCGGTTCCGGGGGGAAGCCACCTGACGCGGCCGGTGCTGTACCGCACCGGCCGCGCCGACGCCGGATACTCGGCTGCGCGCGACGTCGACTCATGTTTAGGGTCCCGTATGAGCTGACAGGGCGTCCTGTCGGCGGCGGCCAGGCCGCGGATCGGAGATGAGCAGAGATGACGAGTCAACTGTTCGCGGTCAGCTTCGACGCGCTCGAACCACTGCGTGTCGGGCGGTTCTGGTCCGGTGTGCTGGGAAGGGAGCTGATCGAGGATCCGCACGACGGCGTCACCCTGCTACCCGGTGACGACATCGGATTCCGTATCCGGTTCGTCCCGACCCGGGAGGCGCGGACCAGCCGGAACCTGATGCATTTCAACCTGACCAGCACCTCCCTGGAGGACCAGCACGAGACGGTGGCCAGGGCGCTCGCGCTCGGCGGACGGCATGTCGACGTGGGCCAGAGCCCGCAGGACACGCATGTGGTGCTCGGCGACCCCGAGGGCAACGAGTTCTGCGTCATCGAACCGGGCAACAACTTCCTCGCCGGCTGCGGGTTCATCGGAGACCTGGCCTGCGACGGATCGCAGGAGGTCGGCTACTTCTGGAGCCGGGCACTGGGCTGGCCGCTGGTCTGGGACCAGGACCAGGAGACCGCGATCCAGTCGCCGCGGGGCGGCACGAAGATCACCTGGGGTGGCCCGCCGTACATGCCGCGCGAGGGCAGGGACCGCGTGCGCTTCGAACTCGCTCCGGCCGCCTTCGGCGATCGGGAGGCGGAGATCGACCGCCTGCTCTCCCTCGGCGCGACCCGCATCGAGTCCGGCGGCGGCGAGCCCGGCGGGGTGGCGATGGCCGATCCCGACGGCAACGAGTTCTGCGTCTCGGCGGCCCGCTAGCGCAGGCTGGCGGCGGCCGCTCAGGCAGGAATCGCCCAGCCCGGGTAGCCGGGCGGTGCCGCGGTCGGCGGTACGCCGAACAACGGCGAAAGCCTCACAGGTGGGCGAGCAGTCCCACTTCCGGGGCGAGCGCTCCGGGCTGACTGGTCGCCGTGCGGGCGGACCCGGTGGCGTTGCCGGCCGCCGCGGCGCAACCCGGCGTCGATGTGGCGTCAACTGATGGCGAGTGGCGGTGGGCGGCGGTGCACCCCGGTTTCGCCCGGTATATTTATATTTGCCAAGCCACACGTGGGAGGGGCGGATGATGCATATTGATTCGGTCAGTCCCATAGATTGGGCGATCGACATGCTGGATGAGGCGAAAACCGTCGATGACGTCCAGACCGCTCTTCGGTGCAGCGCCCGGGCGGCAGTCCGGGCACAGGGCATGACCGTGGTCCAGCTCGAGCACGGCGAATGCCACTACCTGTACGAGGACGCCATGAGCCCGCTGTGGGCGGGGCAGCGTTTCCCCGCCACGTCGTGCATCAGCGGATGGGCGATGCTCCACGACCAGACCGTCGCCATTCCCGACATCCGGACGGACAGCCGCATCCCGCAGGCGGCGTACCGTCCGACCTTCGTGCGTAGCCTGCTCATGGTGCCCATCCGGGTGAACGGGTCGCCGGTCGGCGCGATCGGCGCGTACTGGGCGGACCTGCACCAGGCGACCTCCGGCGAGGTCGCCACGTTGGAGAGGCTCGCCGACGCGGCAGGCCGGGCACTGGCCAAGGTCCCGGCCAGACGTGTTCCCGCAGCCGCCTGAAGTCGACCGGGTGCTGCGTGATGCCGCGGCGGAACTGGCCGTGGCAGCGGGCGCGGAGGAGGTCGTCGCGGCTCTGGACCGGGCCGTCACGCGGCTGACCCCTGTCGGCGCCTCGCACGAGTTGCGCATCCGGCTGCCGGAGGACTCCGCCGGGTCCGGCGACCATCGGCCGGGCGAGGGCGAACCCGTGGCGCTCCTGCCGATCGAGGCGAGCACGCCTGCGGCGGGGCCGGTCGGCATCCTCCTGGTCGACCGGGACACCGCGGCGAGGACGGCGTTGCGGCCGGCGCTGGAGGCCATGTCGGCGCAGGCCGCCCTCGCGATGGAGCGGATCCGGCTGACCGCCGAGGTGAGCCGCTACCGCAGCTTCCGTGAAGTCGAAGCGCTGATGGAGCAGACCCACGACGTGGTGCTGATCATCGACGGGGACGGCCGCATCCGGTACGCGAGCCCGTCGGCCGGAAACGTCTTCGGCACATCCGCGCTCCGCCATGCCAGGCTGCTCGACTTCCTCGACTCCGTGCAGCGACCGGCGGCCGAGTTCCTGCTGCGGCACGTGCGCGCCGGCGGCGCCGATCGGGGGGAGGGCCGTGCGGACTGGACCATCCAGGCGCTGGACGGCCGTACGCCGGTAGTCGAGGTCACCTGCCGGGAGTTGCGACCGGGCGACGCGTCGCGGGACGTGGCGCTGACCCTGCACGACGTGACGGCCCAGCGGCGGCTCGAACACGACCTGACCGCGCGCATGTTCCACGACTCCCTGACCGGTCTGCCCAACCGGGTGCTGTTCGCCGAGCGAACCGAACACGCGGTCGCCGCGGACATCGGGCCCACCGCCGTCCTGCTCGTCGATCTGGACGACTTCGGGTCCGTCAACGACGGCTTCGGCCACGTCGTCGGGGACGAGGTCCTGCGCCAGGTGAGCCGCCGGCTTAGCGACCTCATCGGCGAGCGCGGGGTCGTGGCCAGATTCGGCGGCGACGAGTTCGCCGCGCTCGTCCAGGACGCCGACACCGTGGCGGACGTGGAGCACACCGCGGTCCGGCTCTGCCGGTCGCTTTCCCTGCCCATCCGCACCAGCGGCGGGACGGTGGTCGCCTGCCGCGCCAGTGTCGGCGTCGCCACGACCCTGCACGCCGGCAGCGCGCACGAACTTCTCCGCAACGCCAACCAGGCACTCCGCGCCGCGAAATCCGACGGCGGCGGCAAGTGGCACCGCTACGAGCCGTCGACGACCGACCAGATGCGGCATGCGCAACTGCGCGCGGACCTGGGCCGGGCGGTCGGTGAGGGGGCTCTGTTCCTGGAGTACCAGCCGATCGTGGCCCTCGGCACCGGCCGCACCGTCGGGTTCGAGGCCCTGCTGCGCTGGCAGCACCCGACCTACGGCCGGCTACCGCCGGGCGAGTTCATCGAGATCGCCGAGGACACCGGGCTGATCGTCCCGATCGGTGAATGGGTGCTGGCGACGGCGATGCGGGCAGCCGACCGGTGGCACGCCGGGGCCCAGGTCCGTGCGCCCTACGTGAGCGTCAACGTCTCGGCGCACCAGTTCCGCTCGGACGACTTCGTCGACAGCTTCGCGCGCCTGCTCACCGCGACCGGACTGCCGGCGCATCGGGTCGTCCTGGAGATCACCGAGAGTCTGCTCCTGCGCGACGACGACAAGGTGTGGCACGCACTCGAACTGCTGCGGGCCAAGGGCGCCCGGGTGGCCATCGACGACTTCGGCACGGGCTACTCCGCCCTGGGCTACCTGCGGCAGATACCACTCGACATCGTCAAACTGGACCGGCTGTTCGTCAGGGGGCTGGCCACCTCACGTAGGCAGCGGGATCTGGTGGAGGGCATCGTCACCCTGACCCGGGCGCTGAACCTCGACGTCGTGGCGGAGGGCATCGAGACCGAACGCGAGCGCCAGGCGTCCGCCGCGACCGGCTGCACCTACGGGCAGGGCTATCTGTTCGCCAGGCCGATGTCCGAAACGGACACGCTCACCTGGCTCGCCGCGGAGCAGGACGTCTGACCGGTGTCGTGTTCAGTCGCGCCACTGCTCCTCGGGGGTGCCGGTGTGCCCGTTGTGGTGGTCCAGCAGTCGGGCCAGCAGCTCGGTCAACCGCTGCCGCTCCTCGGGTGACAGCGGAGCCAGCAGTTCGTCCTGGCACTCGGCCAGTTGCTTCTCCAGCCGCCGCAGCTGCCGCCGGCCTGCCGTGGTCAGCGAGATGATGTTGCGGCGCCGGTCGGCGAGGTCCGGGGCGCGTTCGACCAGCTGTCGCTCGGCGAGTTCGTTGATCGTCGCGACCATGTCGCTGAGGTGGATGCCGCTGCGGCGGCCGAGCGCGGCCTGGCTGGCCGGGCCGAACTCCTCCAGCGTCGCCAGCAGGCGGTAGTGGTACCCGCGCGCGCCCACGGCCGAGAACCCGTCCGTCACCAGGCGGTGCGCGTGGGCGGCGGTCTGGGTCAGCAGCCAGCTGGGCAGGTTCTCCCAGCGGGCGGGCAGCTGCTCGGACGGGTTCTCCATGTGACGAGTCTAACGAATCATTGGTGTGACTAACGATTCTGGTATCGTTCGGGCAACAAACGTTAGTCGCCTGAACGTTTATGCGATGAACCCCTGGGAGTCAGCACCATGATCAAGCCGTTCCGCATCGACATCCCGCAGGCCGACCTCGACGACCTGGCCGACCGGCTCGCCCGCACCCGCTGGCCCAACGAGGTCGCCGACGCCGGCCAGGACTACGGCTTCCCCCTGGCGCGGCTCCAGGAGCTGGCCGAACATTGGCGCACCGGCTACGACTGGCGCGAGCACGAGGCCGCGCTCAACGAGCTGCCGCACTTCACCACCGAGATCGAAGGCCAGAACATCCACTTCGTCCACGTCCGCTCCGCGAACCCGGACGCGCTCGCCCTGGTCCTCACCCACGGCTGGCCCGGTTCGTTCCTGGAGTTCCTCGACGTCATCGAGCCGCTGTCACGAGACTTCCACCTGGTGATCCCGTCCATCCCGGGGTACGGCTTCTCCGGCCCGACCCACGAGCGCGGCTGGGACATCGTCCGGGTCGCGCGCGCCTGGGCCGAGCTGATGCGCCGTCTCGGGTATGAGCGCTACGGGGCGCAGGGCGGCGACTTCGGCTCGGGCATCTCCCTGGCGCTCGGCGCGATCGCTGCCGAGCGGGTGGTCGGGGTGCACGTCAACTACCTGCCGACCCGGCCGGTCCCGGACGCCGGCATCGAACTGTCGGCCACGGACGAAGCCCGGCTGGACAAGGTCAGGCAGCTGCTGGCGAACCGTCCGGCGTACCAGCTGCTGCAGGCGACCACCCCGCAGACCATCGGCTACGCGCTCACCGACTCCCCGGTCGGGCAGCTGGCCTGGATCGCCGAGCGCTTCGCCCAGTGGACCGACCCCCGCTCGCC
The DNA here is from genome assembly GCF_009720385.1 of Catellatospora vulcania. GTDB lineage: Bacteria > Actinomycetota > Actinomycetes > Mycobacteriales > Micromonosporaceae > Catellatospora > Catellatospora vulcania. Next base: position 268,620 of record NZ_ML769301.1, read on the forward strand.
GATCAGCGACGACCGGATGCTCACCGACATCTCGCTGTACTGGCTGACCGCCACCGCGGCCTCGTCGGCGCGGCTGCACCGGGATACGCCGCGCCGAGTCGAGCCGTGCCCGGTGCCGGTCGGTGTGGCGGTGTTCCCGCACGACATCACGCAGTCGGTGCGGCCGCTGGCCGAGCGGCTGTACGACATCAGGCACTGGTCGGAGTTCGACCGCGGCGGCCACTTCGCCGCGATGGAGGTGCCGGAGCTGCTCGCCGGGGACGTCCGGGACTTCTTCCGCGCCCGCCTGACGTCCTAGGGGACGGCGTCTCGCGCCGCGGCGAGCCCTCCGTCGACGACGGCGACGGCGAGTGGCCGGACCGCCTCCGGTGTCACCAGCTCGGCCGGGCCGGTCACCAGCGCGAACAGCGCCCCGCCGTACGCGACGAGCAGCGCCGGGATCGCGGTCGGCGGGATCGCCAGCCCGACCTGCGCGTGATGGCCGCCGGTGAAGGCGGCCATCACGGCCGTCAGCTCGTCCATCGCCGCTGCCAGCGAGGGCCGGCGCAGGCTCTCCAGGCGCAGCTCGAAGATAGCGAGATAGCGGTTGCGGTGCGGGCCCGCGGCGAGCAGCAGCGAGCCGGCGATCAACTCGATCGTGAGCGCCCGGTCGTCGAGGTCGCGGGACCCGGGTGCGGCAGTGCTGCGCGCGGCCTTTGCCATGTCGGCCTGATGCTGCTCGATGACCCGTTGGGCGGTGGCCACGAGCAGGGCGTCGCGCGTGCGGAAGTAGTTGGACGCGGTGCCGGCCGGCAGTCCGGCCCGGTGGTCGACGGCCCGGTGGGTGACCCCGTGCACGCCCGACTCGACGAGCAGCTCGATGGCGGCGTCCGCGAGCAGCGCCCGCCGCTGTTCGTTGGGTGGTGGCACCCGGCCATCATATGGCACCATCCGTTGTACAACGATCGTAGTTAACGGAGGAGTGTCGTGGAGATCCTGATTGCCGGCGGCGGTGTCGGCGGCCTGGCGCTGGCCCGCGGCCTCATCGGCGCCGGTCACCGAGTACGCGTGCTGGAAGCCGCCCCGGCACTGCGGACCGGCGGCGCCGCCTTCACGATCTTCAGCAACGGCGCCGCCGCGCTCGCCGGCCTCGGCGCGCCGCTGGGGGACTTCGGCGGCCGCCTCGACACCCTGCGGTTCGACACCGCCGCCGGGCAGACGATGGTCAACGCCGACCTGGCAGCCGTCGCGCGCCGCACCGGCTTCCGGGTCGTGAGCACGCCCCGGGCCAGGCTCGTCGAGCACCTGGCGCAGGGCGTCGACGTCGAGTTCTCCCGCCAGGTCGTCGACGTCGAGGTCCGCCCCGACGGCGTGACCGTGACCGACGCGACCGGTGCACGCCACGAGGCCGATGTCGTGGTCGGCGCGGACGGCCACCGCTCCGCCGTACGCCGGGCGGTCCTCGACGACACCCCCGCCACCGAGAACGAATGGACCACCTGGCAGGGCCTGACCGCGGTCGTCCCCGAGCTGGCCGGGGGCACGACGGGGGTCTGCGTCGTCGGCCCGGCCGGGCTCGTCGGCATGCTGCCCTCAGGCGACGGGCTGCTCCAGTGGTGGTTCGATGTGCACGAGCCGATCACGGGCGCACCGGCCGCCGTGCTCGCCGACCGGTTCGCCGGATACGGCCCGCTGGTCTCGGCGCTGCTGGCGAAGATCGGCGATGCGGACATGGAGGCGTTCCGGCACGTCACCCACCGCATTCCGGACCGGTGGGGAAATGGCGGCGCGACGCTGCTCGGCGACGCCGCGCACGCCTTCCCGCCTACCCAGGCCCAAGGGGCCAACCAGGCGCTCGAAGACGCCTGGGTGCTCAGCCGGGTGCTGCGCGCGACGCCCGCGGCGGTTCCGGAGGCGCTGCGGCGCTACGAGCGGCTGCGCGCGCCGCGGGTGCGCAAGGTCTCCCGGCGCGCGGTCAGCGAACGCACCAACAAGCCCGTGCCCGCGCCGGTGCGGCTGCTCACCAGCCTCATGCCGGCCGGCCTCCTCGCCGCGGCGTACGCCGCGCAGCTGCGCGGCGTCAGCAGCGTCCTCAACGACGAGCACTGACCCGCCGCATCCGGCCGGTCAGTCGCGCTCGGTCGCGAAGTGCGCCACCACGCCTTCGCTGATCTCGTGCGGGGCGAGCCCGAGCCGCTCGGCCGCCGCCTGCACCACCAGCTCCACCTGATCCTGGCCGACCGCGTCGAGCAGGTACGGAGCGACCGCCCGGAAGGCCCGGACCCGGTCCTCCGGCCACGCGGCGTTGAACCGCTCGGGAAACGCCCTGGCCAGCGCATGCCCGACCCCCAGCACCGGCAGGGGCCGCTCGGCGGCCAGCAGGTCGAGCAGCGCGTCACCGGGTTCCCGCGCCGCCAGCAGTTCCGAGACATCCTTGAACCCGGTCGGCCCGGTCCCGGACACCGGTCCGTGCGCCCAGGTGACGGCCAGCGGATAGGCGCGGTCGAGCGCCTTGGCGCCGGGAGCGTCCGCGTCGAACGAAATGACCAGGGCGGTGTCCGGACCGGACAGGCGGTCCAGCAGGGCGAACTGGGCCCGGGTGAACGCGGTGCCGCACGAGGCCACCACCACGCTGCGTACGCCCTCGACCTCCAGCTCGCGGTAGATCAGCTGGGCGGCGATCGCGTCGGTGGGGCCTTCGACGACGACGAACCGGTCCGGCGGGCCCTGGCCCAGTGTCTGGGGGGCCAGCCCGAACAGCAGCCTGCCCTTGTGGAAGACCGCCGTCTCGGGGGTGTTGAAGTACTTCGCCGGGCTCCGCCCGGACAGGTCCCGGCCGGTGAATCCGGCGACCTGGCCGTCGGGCGCGTGGACGGGGAACACCAGCCGGTCCCGGAACAGGTCGTACAGGCCGCCGTCCAGCCGGCCGGCGGCGACCAGGCCTGCTGCCAGCAGGACCTGATCGGTGAAGCCGCGGGCACGCAGGTGCCGCAGCAGGACGTCACCGCCGGCGGGTGCGACGCCCAGCTGCCAGTCGCTGCGGGGCGCGGCGGCGGCGATGCCCCGCGACCGCAGGTACGCGGCCGCCGGGTGGCTCACCGGCAGCTGGGCGGCGTAGAACTCCGCCGCGGCGGCGTTGGCCGCGTACAGGGCCGCCCGGTCGACCGGCGCGGCGTCCGATGCCGCGTCTGCCGCCCTGGCCCGCCGACGTTGCGCGGCGGTGCGCGGGTTGCGGCGTTTTGGAGCCGGTGCGGGCGGGGCAGCGGAGCGCCGCTCCAGCGCGTGCTCCAGCCGGTCGGTGAACGCGTCGGACAGACCGGTGATCACGGATACCGTCGCCACGGCCTCGTCAGGTGTGGACGGGACCGACGGCGCAGCCCGGTGGCGGGATTCCGGGGCGGCGACGCCGGGTGGCTGCAGGCCGAACCGCCGTGCCACCACGTGGGCGACACCGGCGGCCTGCACGTCGCGGACCGGCCCCGCGGGCAGCAGCCGCCGGGCCAGGTGGTGGACGAGATGTCCGGCGGCCGCCGACAGTGGCAGGTGGGCGGCCAGATCGAGCCGGTCGCCGTCGACATGCGCCGCGGTGGCCAGTCCCCGGCCCAGCCGCACGGCGAGCCCCACCCCGTCGGCCAGTGCCGCGAGCGCCGACACCACCCGCACCAGGTCGTACGCGGGCCGGTGCGGAGCGGGCATCGCGTCGGTCTGGGTGACGTCGAAGACCCTGACGACGTCGAATCCGCCCTCATCGAGCGGTTGGAGCAGCGCGACGGCCCGCTCGCCGCGGCGCACGTGCGCTCCCCGTGCCCGCCACTGGTCGTAGGTCCCCAGGTCGGTGGCGTCCGGACGCTGGCGGGCGATCAGCAGGAGGTCGTCGACGCCGCGGCCGGGATGCCGGGCCGCGACGTCGAGCAGGCGGGTCCAGCCCGGCGCGCCGGCGAGGTCGGCGATGGCCAGCTGGCGGGTGAGCCTGGCGGCGTGCAGCGCGGCCCGGCCGGCCGGATGCGTCCGGGCGACGCGGAGGTCGTGGGAGGTGGTGGTCAACACGCGCTCCTTCCACATCGGAGGCCTCACCTCGGACGGTGCCGTCCTTCACGGACACGGCCATCGATATCTCACCGTTGCATCGTACGTACGTACGGCGACAGAAATCCGTCGCCGACGACCGCCGGGCCGATCGGGACCCACCGACGGGGAACGGTTGGGCTAATCTGCGCGCGTGGAACGGGAGATCATCGAACTGGGTGCGGGCTGGGCCCATCCGGAGCCCTACGCGGATCTGCCCAGGCCGGCCCGCCATTTCAGAGCGCTGGCCACTGCCGTCGCGCTGCTGCTGACCGGCGCGCTGGGTGCCGCGACGCCCGTGCCGCGGCCGCTCGCGGAGGTCGCCGTACTGGCGCTGGGCGGCGCCGACGGCGTGTTCAGCGGCACCGTCGATCCGGTGCGTGACCTGCTCGTGGTACGCGCCGACGGGGCGCTGTCGGCTTATGCGCTCGACGACGGCTCGCCGCGCTGGCGGTCGCCGTACCCGACGGGCCGCCACCGCGACCTCAGGGTCCCGCCGGAGGTGCCCGACGTGGCGCTGGTCGTCGAGGACTTCGAAAGTGGCGCCTCGTCCTCGACCGTCGTGGACCTGAACACCGGAGCCGTCCGCTGGAGCGTGTCCGAGTACGTCTGGTTCGTCGGCCGGTACGCGCTGGAGAGCCCGCCGTTCGTCGTCCACGGCTCGTTCGACGAGGCAGGCGGGGTGCCCACGTTCGACCCGGCGGAGATGACGGTGCGCGACCTGGACACCGGCCGGGTGCGGTGGGTCTTGCGGGGCACGCCGTTCGCCTCGGTCGACGAGACGACTCGGGAGGCGTGGTCGATCTCCGAGCAGGGTGACGTCACCGTGTACGACCTGCGCGACGGTCGTGTGCTCCGCACCGGCCGGGTCGCGTTCCCGCCCGGCGGGGTCGAGTCCGCTTCGGTGTACGGCGGGAAGGTCGTGCTGTCGGCACGCCTGCCCGACGGCTCATATCTGGAGGCGCGGTACGACAGCCGGACCCTGAGCCCGCTGCCGACGGTCCCCGAGCCGGTGCGGTTCACGTGCGGCGGCTACCTGTGCCAGGTCGGTGACGACAGCAGCGGCCGGCGTACGCCGCTGGCGGTGCTGGACCGCGACACCCTGGCGGTGCGTCACCGGCTGCCGGCCGATGTGGACGTGCTGCCGAGCGCGCAGGGGGCGATCACGGTCCGGCCGACGGGGTCGGCGCGGCTCGGCGTGCCCGCGGATCGTCTGATCGACCTGGCCGACGGCAGGACGCTGCGCGACCTGACCGGATGGGAGGTGCAGCTCGCGTTCGACGACAGCCGCGAGGCCCTGCTGATGCGGTCGGCCCGGGACGGCGTCCAGGTCGCCCGGATCGAGGACGGCGAGGTCCGGTTGCTGGGCACGCTGCCGGCCGGGTTGCAGCGCTGCTTCCACACCCGGCAGCGGATCGCCTGCGTGTACGACGGGAAGCGGCTCGGCCTCTGGAGCATCGCCCCGCGAACGTCCTGAGCGTGCCGAAGCTCCACCCGTTGCGGAGACGTACGTCACTTTTCGTGACGGCGGGCCCGGGCCGCAGACTGCCGCCGGGGCTGCGACATCGGCCGTTGTCGTTACAGTATGTGGCCGTACGGTGACCGGATCGGGTTTGGCGGCATCCCTGAGGCTGGTTACGTTGGTGGACGCCTCACATGGGTGACCCAGACTCCGGAGCCTTTCCGGAGACCAGACGACAGCTATGGAGTGTGCGTGACCTACCGGCCAGAGCTGCTGAAAGAGAGCGAACGCTACCGCGGTCGCCGCCGCGCACCGGTACCCTCGCGCCGCAGGTACGCCGCCGTGCTCGCGACCGCCGCGGTCGGCGCCGGGGCGGTGGCGCTCGGCACCGGGGCGGCCGTCGACGACGCCAAGACCGACGCCGTCGCCGGTGAGGTCGCCGCCTACGTGCAGTCCCCGGGCCTGGGGGCCCGTGCCGACGCCGCCGACCGTGCCAACCGTGCCGACGAGCGCACCGAGACCAAGGCGGCCGAGACCGCCGACGCCTGGGTGTTGCCGCTGCACGAGTACGAGCTGCGCACCCGCCACGGCGATGCGCGCCAGGGCATCGACCTGACCGGTCTGCCCGAGGGCACGCCCTTCGCGGCGGTGCACAAAGGCACCGTGGTGCAGGCCGGCTGGAACGGCGCGTTCGGCAACTCGGTCATCGTCGACCACGGCGACGGCGTGCAGACCGTGTACGCCCACGCCAGCCAGGTCCTGGTCAAGGTCGGCCAGCAGGTGGCGGCAGGCGACGAGCTCGCGCTGCTGGGCAACACCGGCCTGTCCCGCAGCCCGCACCTGCACCTGGAAGTGCACGTGGGCGGCGTGCCGCAGAACCCGCTGACCTGGTTCCAGCAGCGCGGCCTCGACTTCGACCTGGAGATCGAGTCGCTCTACGGGGTGTGATCCCCGTGCTGCCGGCGGCCCCGTCGCGAGGCCGCCGGCAGCTCCGGCTCAGTTCACGGTGATCACCACACTGCTGGAGTGGGTGGCGCCGACGCTGTCGGTCAGCGTCAGCCAGGCGGTGTAGACGCCCTTGCGGGTGTAGGCATGGCTGGCCGAAGCGGCGTGCACCGTGGCGGTGTTGTCGCCGAAGCGCCACTCGCGGTCCACGATCGTGCGCCCCGGCGGGGCCGTGGACGTGCTGTTGAAGGCGACGGTCAGCGGGCCCGTGCCGGTGGTGGGTGCGGCCGTGACCGTCAGCGTCGCACCGGTCTCGGCCTTCACGCCGCGGCCGTTGAAGCGCAGCCAGTCCAGCGCCATGATGTCGGGATCACCGGTCTGTCCGGACTTCACGAACTTGAGGTAGAGCGTGAAGGTGCCGCCCGGGTTGGTCAGCGCGACAGTCGGGGACACCACGGAGTCGTAGCTGCCGGTGACCGGGATGGTCGCCGTGCCCAGCAGCGGCCCGGTGGGGGAGCCGTTGCGGAACTCGATCGTGCCGCCGGTGCCCGCGGAGCTGGCTCCGACCACGACGCCGCTGATGTTCTGCAGGTTGACCGGGCCGATGTTGATCCAGTCTCCGTTGTCGAGGTCGCCGAGCCGGCGGCCCGCCTGCGCCGTCGCCCGGTCGAGCACGCTCACCCCGGAAGCCGCGTCGAAGTGCTCGGCCTCCATGCTGCGGGTCTGCAACTCCACCTGCACGGAGCCGACCAGCGCGGGCGCACCGGTCGCGCCGCCGTCGGTGTACTGGGCGCTGATCAGCGTGAACAGGTTGGTGCCCGGTCCGTGGCCGTCACCGCCGCCGGACTCGGTGACCAGCGTGCCGGAGCAGCCGACGTAGTTGTCCAGCGGGTGGGCGTGCGAGTCGTGGCCGAGCAGCGTCTGCACCACGACGCGGTTGCAGTCGATCGTGGTGTCCTCCGGGTCGGTGACCGTCACGGTGTACGGGATGCGGTCGCCGAACTCGAAGAAGCCGCCCTGGGGCACGTTGATGGTGACGACCGGGCGGGTGTTGCCGACGGTGATCTCGGTGCTGGCCACCGCGGTCAGCCCGCCCGCGCCGGTGACGGTCAGCCGGGCGTTGAACCGGCCCTTGGCGGTGTACGTGTACGACGGGTTGGCGGCGGTGGAGTCGGTGGTGCCGTTGCCGTCGAAGTCCCACGCGTAGCTGCTCGCCCCGGCCGATCCGGCGCTGGAGAAGGTGACGGCCAGCGGTGCGGGCCCGTTGTCCCTGCTCGCGGTGATCTTCGCGGTGGGCGGCACGCCGTTGGCCACGTAGTCGATCCGGTAGATGCCGGCCCCCTCGTTGGAGCCGCCGCGCCCGCTGCCCGACCCGGCCCCGAAGTCGATCACGTACAGCGATCCGTCGGGCCCGAACTCGGCCTCGAACGGCTGGATCCAGCTCATACCCGCGAAGATCCCGTTGATGGACTGCAGCGAGCCGACCGTGGTGGGTCCGAACCGCGGGTCGGTGAACGTCTGGGCGGTCTGGTGCAGCGACAGCGTCTTCCACCACTGCCGGGTCAGCTCGTAGACGATCCACTTGCCCTCGAAGTACTCCGGGAACTTCGAGATCCGCGGGTTGGCCGGGTCGTAGTCGTAGACGGGGCCGCTCATCGGGCCGCCGCCGCCCGTGCCGACTTCCGGGAACTGGGCCGAGGCGGAGTAGGCGTACCAGACCAGGGCGCTGCGCGCGGCGGGCAGGGTGGTCAGGCCGGTGTTGTTGGGCGAGTTGTTGACCGGGGCGGCGCAGTTGAACTTGGCCCCCGAGGTGCTGGTGGCGAAGTTGTAGTCGTTGAAGGCGATGTTGTTGCCGATGCAGTAGGGCCAGCCGTAGTTGCCGGCGCTGGTGACCCGGTTGAACTCGACGGTGCCCTCCGGGCCGCGGTTGGCGTTGGCCGCCGTCGCGTCGGGGCCGTAGTCGGCGACCAGGACGGCGTTGGTCGACGGCTCGACGGTGATCCGGAACGGGTTGCGGAAGCCCATCGCGTACACCTCGGCCCTGGTCTTGGCGGTGCCCGGCGCGAACAGGTTGCCCGCCGGAACGGTGTAGGTGCCGTCGGCCTGCGGGCGGATCCGCAGGATCTTGCCGCGCAGGTCGTTGGTGTTGCCCGAGGTGCCCTGGGCGTCGAACGCCCGCCGCCCGGCCCGCTCGTCGATCGGGGTGTATCCGCTGGACTCGAACGGGTCGGTGTTGTCGCCGATCGCCGCGTAGAGGTTCCCGTCGCGGCCCATCGCGATGGAGCCGCCCATGTGCGAGTTGGCGCGGGCCTCCCCGCGCAGCGTCGGGACGGTCAGCAGCCGCTTCTCCGAACTCAGCGCGATCGTGGATCCGGTGACGGTGAACCGGGACAGGTTGAGCTGGTTGAGGGTCTTGTCCGACCACAGCAGATACAGCCAGTTGTTGGTGGCGAAGTTGTTGTCCAGGGTCAGGCCGAGCAGCCCGTCGGACTGGCTGGTCTGGGCGGGGGTGTAGGCGAAGTCGACCAGGGTGGTGACCGCGAGGGTGGCCTGGTCGATGACCTTCACCGCGCCGGTGCGCTGGATGTAGAACACGCGCCGGTCGGGCGCGACGGCCAGCTCGAACGGGTCGGCCAGGTCGGCGTTGACCAGCGGCACGCGCTGGAACTGCCCGTTCTTGGTGGCGCTGCAGTCGCCGGCGACCGCGCCCGCGGCCCATTCGATGCCCCAGCGCAGGTGGTCGAGGAACAGCGCGTTGCTGAACGCGGAGCTGCTGTGCCCGCCGGCGGTGAACCAGGACCGGCCGCCGTCGTAGTTCTGGCACCACGAGTACGCGTGGTCGACGCCCTCGTCCAGGCCGGAGATGCCGTCACGGACCTTGATCTGGGCGAGCGTGTGCACCCGTCCGGTCGGATTGGTCTTCCAGTTGTACCACTCCTCGCTGTGCTCCCACAGCTCAGGAAGGTTGCGGGTGGACGGGTGCGCGCGGTCCAGCACCTTGATCCGTCCCGGGAACACTCCGCCGGTCGCGCTGAAGTCCGGGTGGTAGTCGAAGATCGTGCCGACCAGCCCGTCGTACCATGCCCAGTCGCGTTCGCTGGCCGAAGCGGCGTGCAGCCCGGCCCAGCCTCCGCCACCGCGGATGAAGTTCTGCAGCGCGAGCCGCTGGGCGGCGTTGAGCAGGTCGCCGGAGGCGGGCGTGGAGTTGGTGTTGTTGAAGACGAGCGCGTCGAACCGGGCCAGATTGGCGTCGGTGAACGCGGCGGCGTCGGTGGTCGCCTCGACCTCGAAGTTGTGTGCGGCCCCGAGCTGCTGCACGGCGGCGACACCGGCGGGGATCGAGTCGTGGTAGAAGTTCGTGATCTTGGAGAAGACCAGCACCCGGAAGCGGGGTGCGGCGGAGGCGGGGCCGGCGACCGAGGTCGACAGGACCAGGGCGGCGAGCGTGACGATGGCGGACAGGATGCTTCGACGGCGTCTCATGCGGGCACTCCCGTGAAGGGGGACGGACACGGAGGAAAGCGCTTGCTGGTCGCCGAAGGTGCACATCGTAGATTGGCGAACGCGAATGCGTCAACCGGTGTCGTGGCCGCCAGCAAGCATGCCATTTCGGACTGTTCGACTTGACCGCAGTCATGGCAGCCAATATGGTTCACGGTCTATAAGTTAACTTAACTAACACTCCTGGCCGGCCACGCGACGCGGTCCCACGCCCGAGCCCCCGGGACTCCGTCTCGCGGAGCCGACCGCCAGGGAACGGAGCCCCCGATGAACTCCCCGCCGATCAGGCGCATCGCCGTCCTCGCCGCCGCGATCTGCGTCGCCGCCACCATCGAGGTCGCAGGCGCCGCCCCGGCCGCAGCCGACACCGTCGGCCCGATCACCGGCGTCGCGTCCGGCAAGTGCATCGACATCCCGTCCGCGAGCACCGTCAACGGCACCCAGGTGCAGATCTACGCCTGCAACGCCTCGGCGGCCCAGACCTGGACCGTCGGCACCGACGGAACGATCCGCGCGCTGGGCGGCAAGTGCCTGGACGTCGCCGGCGGCGTCAACGCCAACGGCACCAAGGTGCAGATCTGGGACTGCTCGGCGACCAACCCCAACCAGCAGTGGACCTACAGCACCTCGGCCCGCACGCTGGTCAACCCCGTGACCGGCAAGTGCCTCGACGTGGTCAGCGGCAGCACCGCCGACGCGGCCAAGCTGCACCTCTGGACCTGCATCGCGGGCCTGGCCAGCCAGCAGTGGAACCTGACCACCGGGCCGCCGCCCGCGTTCACCGACTACCAGGCCGAGAGCGCGACCATCGCGCAGGGCGTCGTCGAGTCCAACCACGCCGGCTACACCGGCGCCGGTTTCGTCAACTACGACAACGTGACCGGGTCGTACGTGCAGTTCACCGTGACGGTGACCGCCGCCGGCAACTACCCGCTGACCCTGCGGTACGCCAACGGCACCACCATCGACCGGCCCATGGACATCACCGTCAACGGCAGCCCCGCCGCACCCGGCCTGTCCTTCCCCGGCACCGGCGCGTGGCCCACCTGGGCGGAGAAGACCGTCACCGCGAGCCTGCTCGCCGGGACCAACACCGTCCGGGCCGCCGCGACCACCGTCAACGGCGGGCCCAACCTGGACCGGCTGCGGGTCACCGCGCCGTCGGACAGCCAGCCGCCGACCGCGCCCGGCAGCCTGCGGGTGGTCGGCGAGGTCCGGCCCACCGGCGTCGACCTGGCCTGGAACGCCGCCACCGACAACGTCGGCGTGAGCCGCTACGTGGTCTACAACGGCGGCAACGTCGTCGCGGAGGTGGGCGGCAACATCCTCACCGCGACGCTGACCCTGCAGCCCAACACGTCGTACGTGTTCAGCGTGCTGGCCTACGACGCGGCGGGCAACCCGTCGCAGGGCAGCAACAACCTGGCGGTCACCACCCCGCCGAGCACCGACACCCAGCCGCCGACCACGCCGGCCAACCTGCGCACCACGGGTGTCACCGCCAGCACCGTGACGCTGGCCTGGAACGCCGCCACCGACAACGTCGGCGTGCGCGGCTACCGGGTCGCGCGCAACGGGACCCAGATCGCCGACGTGCCCGACCTGACCGCCTCCGACACCGGGCTGCTGCCCGCGACCACCTACCAGTACACGGTGCTGGCCTACGACGCCAACGGCAACACCTCGCCGGTCAGCCCGGTGCTGGCGGTGACCACGTCCACCCAGGCCGGTGGCGGCGACCCGGTCTTCGACCGCAACGTCAACACCCAGCTCGACCTGCCGTGGGGGATCGCGTTCCTGCCCGACGGCAGCGCGCTGGTCGCCGAGCGGGACCGGTTCGAGATCGTTCGGGTCACCCTGGCCGGGCAGAAGACCGTGGTCGGCACCATCACCGAGGCGGTCACCACCACCGGCGAGGGGGGGCTGCTCGGTCTGGCCGTCGGCCCGAACTTCGCCACCGACCACTGGGTGTACGCCTTCCACACCGCCGCCTCCGACAACCGCCTCGTCCGGTTCAAGTTCGAGAACGGCGCCATCGGCCCGCGCGAGGCGCTGGTCACCGGCATCGCCAAGAACCGGTTCCACAACGGCGGCCGGGTCAAGTTCGGGCCCGACGGCCACATCTACATCACCACCGGCGACGGCCAGGACAGCAGCCGCTCGCAGAACCTCAACTCGCTCAACGGCAAGATCCTGCGGGTCACCACCACCGGCGCGGCCGCGCCCGGCAACCCGTTCGGCACCCGGGTCTACAGCCTGGGCCACCGCAACCCGCAGGGCCTGGCCTGGGACTCCCAGGGCCGGCTGTGGTCGTCGGAGTTCGGCGACAACACCTGGGACGAACTCAACATCATCACCCCGGGGTCCAACTACGGCTGGCCGACCTGCGAAGGCACCTGCAGCAACCCGGCCTTCGTCAACCCGGTCCGGACGTGGAGCACCGCGTCCGCCTCGCCGAGCGGTCTCGAGATCGTCAACGACTGGATCTACATGGCCGCCGTACGCGGCACCCGGCTGTGGGTCATGCGGATCACCGGCGACACCACCGACACCCCGCGGGCCTTCTTCAACGGCTCCTGGGGCCGGCTGCGCACCGTCGTCAAGACCCCCGACGGCGGGCTCTGGCTCACCTCGACCAACAACGACATGAACGGCGGCACCCCGACCGTGCTCAACAACGTCATCGTGCGCCTGCGCTTCGCCTCCTGACCGGCGCGCGGGCCCGCCGGCACCTGCCCCGGGCCCGCGCTCCGGCCGAAGACCAGCAAGGAGTCCATGCATGAAGATCCTCAACAGGCCGTGGCGCGTCGCCGGCATCGCGTCACTGGTGACGCTGACGGCGCTCGCCGTCGGCGTGACCCTGCCGGCCTGGGCCGCGCCCACCCGGTACGAGGCCGAGTCGGCGACCATCGCGCAGGGCGTGGTGGAGTCCAACCACGCAGGCTTCTCCGGTTCCGGCTTCGTCAACACCGACAACGTGATCGGATCGGCCGTGCAGTGGTCGGTCAACCTGCCCAGCGCGGGCAACGCCACGCTGACCATCCGGTACGCCAACGGCAGCGGCGCCAACCGCCCCGCCGACATCATCGTCAACGGCACCGTGGTGGCCGCGGCGAGCGCCTTCAACGCCACCAGCGCGTGGACGACCTGGACGAACAAGTCCGTCACTGCGCTGCTGGCGGCTGGAGAAAACACGGTCCGGGTCGCCGCGACCACCGCCCTGGGCACCGCCAACCTGGACTACCTCGACGTCGAGGTGAACACCGCGCCGTCCGAGACGCTGCTGTCGCGTGGCAAACCGGCGACCGCGTCCTCCGTCGAGGACGCCACCCTGCCCGCGGGCAACGCCGTCGACGGCAGCACCACCACCCGCTGGGCCAGCGCGGCCGGCGTCGACCCGCAGTGGCTGCGCGTCGACCTGGGCGCTCCGTCGGCGATCACCCGCGTCGAGCTGAACTGGGAGGCGGCCTACGCGACCGGGTACCGGATCGAGGTCTCCGCCGACGGCTCGGCCTGGACCAGCGTCTTCAGCACCACCACCGGAAACGGCGGCACGGACTCGATCGCGGGGTTGAGCGCCAGCGGCCGCTACGTGCGGGTGTACGGCACGGCACGGGCCACCCAGTGGGGCTACTCGCTGTGGGAGTTCGACGTGTACGGCACCGGCCCGTCCGTGCCGCCCAGCCCGTCGGCCTCGCCCAGCCCGCCCACCGGCACGACGCCCGCGGCGATCAACGGGCAGCTGCGGGTCTGCGGCGTTAAGTTGTGCAACAAGTACAACCAGCCGATCCAGCTGCGCGGCATGTCGACCCACGGCATCCAGTGGTATCCGCAGTGCGTCAACGACGCCTCGCTCAACGCGCTGGCCACCGACTGGAACGCCGACGTGCTGCGGGTGTCGATGTACATCCAGGAGGACGGCTACGAGACCAACCCGCAGCTGTTCACCGACCGGGTGCACGGCTACATCGAGCAGGCCACCGCACGCGGCATGTACGTCATCGTCGACTGGCACATGCTCGACCCCGGCGACCCGAACTACAACCTGGCCCGCGCCCGCACCTTCTTCACCGCCATCGCGCAGCGGCACGCCGCCAAGACCAACATCCTGTACGAGGTCGCCAACGAGCCCAACGGCGTCGGCTGGCCCGCGATCAAGAGCTACGCCGAGCAGATCATCCCGACCATCCGGGCCGTCGACTCCGACGCCGTCGTGCTGGTCGGCACCCGGGCCTGGTCGTCGCTGGGCCTGTCCGACGGGGCCAGCGAGACCGAGGTGATCAACAACAAGGTCAACGCGACCAACATCATATACACGTTCCACTTCTACGCCGCGTCGCACGGCAGCAGCTACCTCAACGCGCTGTCCCGGGCGGCCGACCAGATCCCGATGTTCGTCACCGAGTTCGGCACCCAGGAGGCCTCCGGCGACGGCCCGAACAACTTCACCCAGGCGCAGGCGTACCTCGACCTGATGGCCGCCAAGAAGATCAGCTGGACGAACTGGAACTTCAGCGACGACTTCCGCACCGGGGCCGTGTTCACCACGGGCACCTGCGGCGCCGGCCCCTACACCGGGACCAGCCGGCTCAAGGCCGCCGGGGTCTGGGTGCGCGACCGCATCCGCACCGCCGACAACTTCCCGACCGGCTGACGGAGCCCGGCCCGGTGAAGGCGGGCCCGCACACCGCGCGGTGTGCGGGCCCGCGTTGTCAGCCCATCGGGTGGTGTCCGATGCCCGCCACCGCCGGTCGTATCAGGAACGCGCCGCCGCTCATCTGCTCGGGTACGCGGTCACCCGGACCGCGTACCGCACCGAGGAGGCGGCATGCAGCCCGACCCGACCCGCTGGGAACTCATCAAACAGCGCGCGCTGATGAAGTACCGGATCAACCTCAAGAAGCTCAACCTGCTCGTCGGCGTGCAGGTCAACGACCTCGACGAGGACTCTTTCACCAAACTCGCCAAGGACACCACCGGCACCGACTTCAACCTCGACAAGCCCGAACTGGCCCCGATCGCCATGTGCGACAAGGGCGGCGTCGGCATGGCGAAGCTGGCCGAAGCGTGCGAGGTCCAGTCGAACGCCAAGGACGGCTCCTACCGCCCCCGCCACCCGTACTTCGTCGGGTTCAGCTGGGTGCTGCGCCGCAAGGGGCGGCTGGGCAAGGAGCACGCGTACCTGAACCACACCTACGCGCAGCCGGTGCCGGAGGAGTTCCAGAAGGAGTTCGAGGACACCACGTCCTGGTCGCCGTTCTGGGGGATGCTGTCGATGTTCGCGCCGTCCGGCGGCCCGGTGCCCAGCCTGAAGCGGTTCCGCCCGTCGATCGGCGACCCGTTCGCCGACGGCGACGTCCTTGGCGAGCTGGAGGACCAGCGCAAGCTCATCGAGCACCGCGAGCAGATGATCGCCGCGAACACCCCGCCGCAGGGGCTGCTGCACCTCGGCAACGCGGTCATCGACTTCAGCCGGCCGTTCATCATCGAGACCCCGCTGTACATCCACCGGGGCGGGCTGGCCAGCACCACGCCCCAGCACCCGCTCGACGGCAACACGGGCTGGATCCAGTCGTACCACAAGGTCAACAAGACGGTGAGCTTCACCGCCGCGGCCGGCGGGCGCAACAACCTGCCGGGGATGGACGAGTTCAACCTCACCTGGGCCGGCAACGTGTTCGGCCTGATGCTGGTCAGCTTCGCGGCCGTCATGAAAGTCAACTCCGGCCGCAAGCGCAACCTGCTCAGCCTCACCGACGGCGTCAGCTACGGCGACGCCTACCACGCGTACGGCGAGAACCGGTTCCTCGGCGCCCGCCGCACGATGACCGCGGTCGCCGACATCGTCTCGGGGTTCGGAGCGCTGCTCCGGTCGGGTGCCGGCACGCACGTGGTCGAGAGCCCGGCCGAAGACGGCAGTATCGACCTGGAGCTGGTCGTCGAGGAGCCGACCGACGGCATCGGCAAGAGCGGCAAGTCGAACGAGTAGCAGCCGCGAACTGGCGGGCGGCCCCCGTGGAGCCGCCCGCCAGACCCGATCGAGACGATCGGGTCCCGGTGGGGCGGGCCGATGACCGCGGTCCGCCCCACCGGGATTCAGATCAGCGTCCAGGACGTCTGGACCGGTCCGCCCGCGACCGGCTGGCACAGCAGCCGCAGATGCCCGCGGGTGACGCAGGCGACCGAGAAGCGGCCCAGCGCGTCGGCCTCGACCCAGGTCGGGCCGTCGGCATGGTCGACGCGGACCCGGGCCGGCTGCGGAGGCACGAGCTGGCCGGTCAGCGCCGCGGTCAGCCCGCTCACCGCCACCTCGACCTCGATGGTCAGCTCACCTGCGGTGAAGGTGAACAGGTCCGGCAGGTCCTCGCCGCGTACCCCGGCCAGGTCGATCTGGCGTACCAGCTGCGCCAGCGCGGCGTCGGTGTCCCGCCAGGCCAGGCTCTCCTTGGCGAGGGCGACCAGGTGCGCGGGCACCGGGTCCATCCGGGTGGTCAGCCCGCGCAGCTCGGCGGGCAGGTCGTCGTCGTACGCGGTCATCAGGGGTTCAACCTCCGGCGTAACTGGTCGAGGCAGCGCGCACGGGTCGGGCCGATGCTGCCGACGGGGATGTCCAAGGCCGCGCTGACCTCGGCGTAACTGGGTGCGGGGTCCAGCAGCAGCAGGCGCAGCACCGACTGGCACTGGCCGGGCAGCCGCCCGAACGCCTGCCACAGCACGCCGTCGCGTTCACGGCGCAGCAGGTCGCTGTCCACCTCGGGTGCGGTGCGGTCGCGCGGTTCGAGGGTGAGCAGATCACCGACCGGCAGGTCGCGACCGGCCCGGCGCAGCACGGCGAGGGACTCCCGCCGGGCGGTGGTGGCCAGCCACGACCCCAGCCGCTCGGGTTCGCGGATCGCGCCCAGGTGCTCGACCAGCCGCAGCCAGGTCGCCTGGAAGACGTCGGCGGCGTCGGCCTGGCCCAGCCGGTGGCTGCGCGCCACCGACCAGACCAGGCCCGAATACCGTTCCACGATGGTGTTCCAGGCCCGCTGGTCGCCGTCGCCGGCCTGGCGCAGCAGCGCGGCGGTGTCCGATCCCGGCAGCGTGTCCGGTGGGGTCTGCGTCATGACAGCCCCGCGTATCCGCCGTAGGAGCGGTTCGCGGTGGTCAGCACGGCCTTGAGCGCGACCGACGTGGAGCCGGTGCGCGCGGTGTGCTCGGCGAGCAGCGCCACCACGTGCGGGGTCGCGAACGACGTGCCGCTCCACAGCGCCCAGCCGGTCGGGAACTGGTCGTGCTTGACGAACGTGCTGGTGATGTCGGCGCCGGGCGCGGTCACGGTGACCCACGGGCCGGCGTTGCTCCAGTCGCACAGGTCCTTGCCGTCGTGGGCGGCGACCGCGACGATCTGGTCGGCCCACGGCACGTCGGTCCCGGCGAACGCGGCGGGCCAGAACGGCCGGTCGCGCAGGCCGTCGTTGCCGGCCGCGGCGACCACGAGCCGGTCCCGTCCGCTCAGCAGCGCCGACAGCGCGGTGGCCAGGGCCAGCGGCGGCTGGTCGTCGAGGGTGTACCCGCCCAGCGACAGGTTGATCAGCTTCTCGTCGGTGAGCCGGGCGAACGAGGTGATCAGGTCGGCCTCGGTGCACAGGCCGAACGTGTCGAGCACCCGGATCGCCCGTACGTCGGCCTTGCCGGTGCGGGCGCCGATCACGCCGATGATGAAGTTGGCGTGCCCGACGTCGCCGTCCATCACGCCGTCGTCGTCGACGTCGGTGTCGACCTCGTAGTCGGCCGGGGCCGCGGTGTACGCGTGCGCGGGCAGCGGGCTGTCGCGCCACACCCCCGTGTCGATGACCGCGACGCCCACCTCCTTGCCGGGCTTTCGCGGGCCAGGCCGGTCGCCGGGCTTCGGGGCGGGCTGCGGCGGGCCGAACGGGCCGCCGTGCTCGAACGGAGTGGACACGAACACGTGATTGGGGCTGACGACGGTGCGCTCGTCGCCGTCCCGGGCGGCGGCCTCGCGGACCCGGCGGGCGGCGGTGGGCACGTCCAGCCCGTCGGCCCGCAGCCGCACCAGACCCGGGGCCAGCTCGGTCTCGTCGATGCCGCCGGTGTGCCCGAGGCCGCCGAGGACCCGCTCCGCGGACGCCCGGTGCTCGGACAGGACCAGCAGCTCGTTGCGGGTGTACCAGACCGGTTTGCGGTCGGCCCGGGTCTCCTGGCCCAGCCAGGGCAGCCCGGCCATCCGCCGGGCACGGCGGTCCTGCCAGCGGTGCAGGCGATCCTGCGGCATAGCCATCGTCGTTCCTCCGTCTCGTGTTGCGTCATGCAACAGAGTGCGGGGGACGGCCTGCTGATACATCCAGATGTGTCGCAACGGCGACACTACCCTCCGTGGTGATAGGACGGTTGTGGAAGAGTCGGCCAGCATGAACGCGTACTAGCGATGGTGATGGCCGACCCGCGCCGAGCCGGTGTGCTCGGCGAACGGCTGCTGGCCCGCGCCGAACGCGAACGCGATCCCGCCGGTGCGGCGGTGTCCCTGCGCATCCTCGGTCTCGCCGCACGTGAGCTGCAGGACCCGGCGCTGGCCGCGGCGCGGCTGCGCCGCTCGGTCGCGGTCGCGAGCCGGGCGCGGCTGGCGGAGCTGGCGGCGCAGTCGCGGATGAGCCTCGCGCTGGTGCTCAACGACCTCGGCCGCCCGAACGCCGCGCTGGCCGAGATCGGCCGGGCACTGTCCGCGCTGGACGGGCTGCCACTGGCCAGAGCCCGGATGCAGCACGGGATCCTGCTGCGCCGGCTGGGCCGCGACGAGCAGGCCCTCGCCGCGTACACGTCCGCGCTGGCCAGCTTCCGCCGCCACGACGACCGGCTGTGGCAGGCCAGGGCACTGACCAACCGGGGCGTGCTGCAGACGTACCGGGGCGCGTTCGCGCAGGCACGAGCCGACCTGGGGCGCGCCGAGCAGCTGTACCGCGAGCTTTCCCTGCCCGGCGCGGCGGCCCAGGCGCAGCACAACCTCGGGTTCGTCGCGGCCTCCAGCGGCGATATCGTCACTGCGCTGACCTGGTACGACAAGGCCGACGAGCACTTCCGGCGCAGTGGCGCGCGTCCCGCCGAGGCGCTGATCGACCGGGCCGAGCTGCTGCTGGCGGCCCGGCTGCTGCCCGAGGCGCACCAGGTCGCGCAGGAGGCCGTCGAGATCGCCGCCGCGGCGCGGCTCGGCACGCTGCTGCCGCAGGCCCGGCTGCTGCAGGCACAGACCGCCCTCGCGGCCGGTGACGCCGAAGCCGCTCGTGAACCGGCCCGGCTGGCCCGGCGCGCGTTCGGCCGCCAACACCGCGACAGGTGGGCGGTGCATGCCGAATACCTGCAGGCACGGGCCGCGCCGGGGCGACGTACGGCGCGGCTGCGGGCGCTGGCCGGCGCGCTGGACGCGGCCGGCTGGCCCGAGCAGGCCCTGGAGGCGCGGCTGTACGCGGCCGAAGGCGGCGACCCGGCCGCGCTCGCCGACCTCGCCGCCGTCGTCCCCGGACGGGGCACCGCCCGGCTGCGCATCCGCGCCTGCCACGCCCAGGCGCTCAGCCGCCTGCACCAAGGCGACCTGGCCGGGGCCCGGCGGGCACTGCGCGCCGGGCTGCGCCTGCTCGACCAGTACCGGGCCGCGCTCGGCGCGACCGAACTGCGGGTGCTCAGCTCCGCCGAGGGCGGCGACCTCGCCGCGCTCGGGGTGCGGCTGGCCCTGTCGCAGCGCTCCGCCCGGCAGGTCCTCACCTGGGCCGAACGCTGGCGCGCCGCGACGCTGCGGCTGCCCCCGAGCACCCCGCACGACGACCCCGACCTGGTACGCGAACTCGCCCAGCTGCGCCGGGTCACCGCCGAACTGGCCGGCGACTCCCTCGACGCGATCCGCCGCGCCCGGCCGCTGCAACGCCAACGCGCGCTGGAGGACGCGATCCGCCGCCGCACCTGGCGCGCCGATCCCGGCGCGTCGCCGGTGGACGCCCCGGGTTCGGTCGACGAGATCACCGCCGGGCTCGGCCCCCGCGCCCTGGTCGAACTCGTGGAGCAGGACGGGCGGCTGCTCGCCGTCGTCGTCGCGGGCGGGCGCGTCCGGCTGTGCCCGCTGCTCGACGCGGCCGCGCTCGGCCCCGAGATCGCCGCGCTGCGCTTCGCGATGCGCCGCCTCGTGCTGCGCTACGGCTCGCCGGCGTCGCTGGCCGCCGCCGAGGCCGCCGCCCGCCACGGCCTGCGCCAGCTCGACGACTGGCTGCTCAAACCGCTCACCGGCCTGACCGGGGACCGTGACCTGGTGGTGGTCCCGACCGGGGCGCTGCAGGCCCTGCCCTGGGCGGCCCTGCCGAGCTGCGCGGGACGGCCGGTCACCGTCGCGCCGTCGGCGACCGCCTGGGCCCGCGGCACCGCCAACCGCCGCGCCGACCTGGACGAGCGGTTCGTGCTGGTCGCCGCCGCCCGGCCCGACCACGCCATCGGCGAGGTGCAGGCCCTGGCCAAGCTCGCACCGGGCGCGCACCTGCTGGTCGGGCCACAGGCGACCGTCGCCGCGACGCTCGCCGCGATCGACGGGGCGCGGCGGGTGCACCTGGCCGCGCACGGCGGGTTCCGCGCCGACAACCCGCTCTTCTCCCACCTCGACCTCGCCGACGGGCCGCTGACCGTGCACGACCTGACCACCCTGCGCCGCGCCCCGGACCTGGTGGTGCTGTCGGCCTGCGACACCGGCCTGTCCGCGGTGCACCCCGGCGACGAACTGATGGGCCTGACCGCGGCCCTGCTCGGCGCGGGCGCGCGCACCCTGGTCGCCAGCACCGGACCGGTCGACGACGAGGCCACCCGCGAGCTGATGCTCGGGCTGCACGAGCGGTTGCGCGCCGGGCACGACCCCGCGACCGCGCTGGCCGCCGCACAGGCCGCGGCCCCGGTGGAACGCTGGGCGACCGCGTACAGCTTCAGCTGCTTCGGCTCCGGAGCCGCCTGACCTGCGTCGGAAATCAGCGCCCGCCGCGTCACGCAGCTGACAGCAGCGGATGTATCACCGCCCGTGACGGATCGCTCTTTCCTGCGATCGTGCCGCCCCGGCACGAGACGAGGCGGAGGTTCCGATGCGGTATCACGAGGACCACGGGCCCCTGGCCCGAGCGTCCGCGCTGCTGCTGGCCAGCCTGGCCGAGGTGGACGTGGCGGTCCGGGTCGAACACCCGGCCGCGGCGGTGGGCGTGCAGTCCGGCGCCTTCGGCGGACCGTGGGTGGCCGTATGGCCCTACGCGGTGCTGCCGGAGACGCTGCCCGCCCGCCCCGGTGACCCGCTGCGCCTGCGGGTGCGGTTCCTGCTGCACGCCGACGGCCCCGAGGCCACGGCGATCGAGGCGCTGGACCGGATCCTCACCGGCGGCGTGCCGTACCTGCTCGCCGAGCCGGTGCCGGACACGCTGTGGACCGCGCTCGGCGCACGGCTGCGGGTCGCCCTGCTCTGCGAGGTCGCGGTGCAGGTCGCCACGGCCGCGCCGCGCATCCCGAGGGTGACCGAGCCGCCCCGGCTGGACACCGTGTCGCTGCGCCGGCTCACCGGCCGGGTGCAGACGCCCGGCGGGGTGGCGCTGGTCGGCATGCGGGTCTCGGCCGCGGACGGCACCGCCGCCTCGTACACCGACACCAGGGGCCACTTCGAGCTGCCCGTCGTCGCCGACCGGCCGGTGCGCCTGGCCGTCGCCGGACGAGGGCTGCTGCTGTCCGCCGAGGTCCCGGCCGCCTCGGCCGAACCCGTCGTCATCACCTGCGAAATCCAGGAGGTCTAGCAATGCCTGTGTACTCGTCTCCCGGCATCTATGTCGAGGAGGTGTCCGGTGGCAGCAGGCCGATCGAGTCGGTCGGCACCAGCACCGCCGGATTCGTCGGCACCGCACCGGACGCCGCCGCCCGCCGCAACGAGGCGGTCGCGGTCAACAGCTGGTCGGAGTTCGTCCGGGTCTTCGTCGGCGACAGCAACGACAGCACGCCGCTGTCGAGGGCCGTGTACGGCTTCTTCGACAACGGCGGCGGCCGCTGCTACGTCGTCAACATCGCCTCCGGCGAGCCGCTGGCCGGCAAGGGCCGCCAGCGCAGCGGGCTGCGGCTGCTGGAGGCGATCGACGAGGTCGCCATCGTCGCCGCGCCCGGCTACACCGACGCCCTGTCCTATGAGGACCTGCTCGCGCACTGCGAGTTGATGGGCGACCGGATGGCCATCCTCGACGGCCCCGAGCAGACCGGCGACGTCGAGCGGCTGACCCGCGTCGGCGGCATGACCACGGCCAAGCCCCCGGCGAAGAAGTCCGCCGACGGCGAGACCGCGCCGGCCGAGGACAACAGCGGGCTGCGCCCGCGCCAGTCCGACTACGGCACCTTCTACGTGCCGTGGCTGGTGGTCCGCGACCCGCTGACCGGCGAGGTCGTCAACACCCCGCCCAGCGGCCACGTCGCCGGGGTGTGGGCCCGCACCGACACCCTGCGCGGCGTGCACAAGGCCCCGGCCAACGAGCCGGTGCGCGGCGCGGTCGACCTGTCCTACCGGGTCACCAAGGTCGAGCAGGACGTGCTCAACCCGGCCGGGGTCAACTGCATCCGGCACTTCCCGGCCGAGGGCATCCGCATCTGGGGCGCGCGCACCCTGGCCGCCTCCGGCAGCGAGTGGCGCTACCTGAACGTGCGGCGGCTGTTCAACATGCTCAAGGAGTCCATCGGCGACGGCACCCGCTGGATCGTGTTCGAGCCCAACGACACCCTGCTGTGGAAGTCGATCCGCCGCGACGTCAGCGCGTTCCTCACCCGGGTGTGGCGCGACGGCGCGCTGCAGGGCCGTACGCCGCAGGAGGCGTTCTTCGTCAAGTGCGACGAGGAGACCAACCCCGCCGACGTCCGCGACGCGGGCCAGGTCGTGACCATGATCGGCATCGCACCGGTCAAGCCCGCCGAGTTCGTCATCTTCAAGATCAGCCAGTCCGCCGGTGCCGGCGGCGACCAGGCAGGAGCCTGACATGCCCGAGGTGACCGCCACCCCCGCCCCCCAGCCGGGCAACCTGGTGGACCCCTACCGCGCCTACAACTTCAAGCTGCTCATCAACAACGTCACCGAGGGCCACTTCACCGAGGTCGGCGGCCTGGGCATCAAGGTCGAGACCATCTCGTACCGCGAGGCCGGCAACAACTCGGTGGTCCGCGCCATCCCCGGCCGCGTCACGTACGCCCCGGTGACCCTGCGGTTCGGCCTCACCTCGTCCCTCGAACTGTGGGAGTGGCTGATGACCGCGGTCGAGGGCCGGGTCAGCCGCCGCAACGTGTCCATCGTCATGCTCGACAGCTCGGGCTCGGCCGAGGCGCTGCGCTGGAACCTGGTCAACGCCTGGCCGCAGGAGTGGTACGGCTCGCCGCTGGACGCGATGAGCCGCGAGCTCGCGGTGGAGACGCTGGTGCTGGCACACGACGGCATCCAGCGGGAGACCAGCAATGTCGGCGCGGCTGCGTGACGTGCTCGGCTGGCTGCGGCGCCTCCTCGGCCTGAGGGGCGCCGCTCCCCAGCCGAGGACGCCCGCACCGGGGGACGGGGCCGTCCGGCTCGGCGGGCGCACGCCCGTTCCGGACGCCCCGCCCACCCGACCCCTATGCCCGGCCGCCCCGGAGTATCCGGCCTGGCCCGACCCCCGGATCGCGGCAGCGCCGAGCCTCTCCGTCGACGTCGACGTCGACGTGTCGAGCCAAGCGCGGGCGCGGTTCGCCGTCGTGTCGAGCCCGGCGCAGGCGCGGTTCGCCGTCACTCGGCGAGCTGACGAACCCGCCGCCATCGGCCGGCGGATCGACGACCCGGCTTCGGACGGTCGAGGCGCGGTGGGCTCAGCCGCGGACGAGGCTGCGCCGCACGGTCCAGCCGGGCCTGGCCTGCCGGAAGCCCCGGCAGGCGCAGCCCGCCGACTGGGCCGCCCGCAGCCCGCCAACGCCGAAGCGGCGTCCAGCCGCCCGGCACGTAGCTCGGCGGTCGAGACGGCTCGGTACCTGCCTGCACCGGGTCGCGGCCCTGCGGTCGAGGCCGCTCGGCAGCTGCCTGCGCCGGGTCGCGGCCCGGCGGACGAGACGGCTCGGCACCTGCCGACACCCGGTCGCGGCAGGGTGGGCGAGTCCGCTCGGCAGCTGTCGGCACCAGGTCACAGTTTCGCGGACGAGGCGGCTCGGGAGGTGGCGCAACGGTCGACGGCGAGTTTCCCGACACCGGCCGGCCGGGCCGGGAGCCGACAGCCCGGTCCCGTGCGAGCAACGCCCGGTGCGGCGATGTCGATGCCGCCGGTCCACAACACATCTGTTGTGGATACAACCCAGAAGTTGTGGGCCGCGCACCATGACACCGTCGCCGAGGCCGGCGCTCGTCTGGCCGGTCCGTCCGGGATCGCGATCGAGCAGTCACGGACTTCGTCGCCGCCCGCGCCCGCACCGATCGATCATGCGCCGTCGCCGTCGCCGTCCGCAAGGCAGGTGGCAGCCGACCTCGCGATGCGATCGCAGCCGACAACGGCTTCGGCCGCACCAGCCGCGACACCGCGGCCCGCAGCTTCACGCGCTGAGGTTTCGGCCGGCGAGGCCGACAGCCCTTGGCCTGGTGGGTCACGGGCCACCACGCCGACCCGGAACCCGGCGGCTCGGGTTGCGGGAGCGCCGCCGGAAGCGCGGCCGACGGCCGTGCAGGCCGCCACCGCGCCGTGGCCGCCGCTGACCGGGCAGGGCGCCGAGCAGGAGCCCGGCCCCTGGCCGGAGCTGCTCGACGACGGCGAGTTGTGGGCCGTCCCCGCGCCGATCCGCACCGATCCCGACCGCAGCCGACTGCGGCAGAACCAACAGGAGGGCAGGCCGTGGAACGCATAGCCTTTCTCGTCGACGCCACCGGCGAGCGCATCGACTGCCTGGTCAACCCCGAGACCCTGGTGGTACGCCGGCTGGCCGGAGTGCGCCCGGCGGCACTGCCCGGCGCGGTGGTCGGCACCGGTGTCGACGACGCGCTGCTGTTCACCGGCGGCGGCCGCACCGAGCTGGTGCTCGACCTGCTGTTCGACGTGGACCTGGTCGAGTCCGCGCACCGGCCCGACGATGTACGCCGGCTCACCGGGCGGTTGTGGCACCTGGCCGAGAACGGGCAGGGCCGCCCACCGCTGGTGCGCCTGGTCTGGGGCAAGACGTGGAACCTGCCCGGCGTGGTGGTGAACGTCGCCGAGCGGCTCGACGCCATCGACGCCTCCGGCATGCCGCGGCGGTCCTGGCTGCGGCTCAAGCTCGTCCGCAGCGAAGGCGAGCCCGTCACGCCTCCGGCCCGGACGGCGGCGAGCGCCGTGCAGGCCACCGGCGACGGCTCGGGCGGCGGCGGGGCGCGGTTCGACCTGCTGGCCGCCGAGGCGCTGGGCGACCCGACCCGGTGGCGGGAGCTGGCCGAGCACAACAGCATCGACAACCCCCTGGCCGTACGCGCCGGGTCGGTCCTCGGAGTTCCGTCATGATCATTCCTGTCGTCTCGGTGCGCCTCGACGGCGTGCCCGTGCCGGGCCGGGTCCTGTCGGCCCGGGTCACCCAGCGCATCGGTCTGCCCGCTCAGGCCGAGCTGACCATGCACACCGCCGCCGGCTGGCCCTTCGGCGCCCGCCTGGAACTCGACGTCGACGGCGAATCGCTGTTCGACGGCGAGGTCTGCACCGTGGAGCTGACCCGCGGACCGGGCTCGGAGACCGGCTGGACGGTCGTCGCCCACGACCTGCTGCACCGGCTGCGCACCCGCCAGCGCCCCCGGGTCTTCACCGGCGTGACCCTCGCCGACCTGGCCCGCGAACTCACCGCCGACCTGGGCCTGGCCGTCCGCTGCCCCGACGCCGGGCCACCGCTGGAGCGGCTGCTGCAGCACCGGGCCACCGACTGGGACCTGCTCGCCCGCACCGCGGCCCGGCTCGGCCGGTACCCGGTGCTCGACGGGCAGACTCTGGTGCTCGACACGCTGCGCCCCCGTGGCGAAGCGGTGGCGCTGAAGTTCGGCGACACGCTCTGGCAGTGCCGGGTCGAGGGCCACGCGGACCGCGCCGTCGGCGGGGTCGCCACCTACGGCTGGCACGCCGGGGGAGAGTTCACCACGGGCCGGGCCGCCGCTCCCGGATACCGGCCGGGGCCTGCTGCGGCACTGCCGGGACTCGCCGGAGACGGTGATCGGGCGCTGATCGACCAGCCGGCCGGTCACCAGGCCGAAGCGGCGCAGGCGGCGCTGGACCGGGCCGCGGCGCGGGTGCTGTGCGTCAGCGGCGCCGCTCAGGGCGACCCGGCGCTGCGACCCGGCCGCGCGATCGAGCTCGCCGGTGTCGGCGACGCCGTCGACGGGACCTATCCGGTGTGTTCGGCCGTGCACACGATCGACGCCGACGGGTACCGCACTGCCTTCGGCACCGAGGCGCCGGAAGGGCCGTCGCAGTCGAGTGCCGCCGCGGTCGCGCTGGGCCGGGTCACCGACGTCGACGACCCCGACGGCCGCGGCCGGGTCCAGGTGACCCTGCCCGGCCACGGCGACCTCGACCTGGGCTGGCTGCCGGTGCTGTGCCCGGGAGCCGGGCCCGGCAAGGGCATCGTCGCCCTGCCCGACCCGGGCGACCTGGTCGTGCTCGCGCTGCCGCACGAGGACCCGGCCGAGGCGATAGTGCTCGGCGCGGTCTTCGGCGCGGTGTCCCCACCCGACAGCGGCGTCAGCGGCGGCCGGGTACGCCGGTGGAGCCTGCACAGCCCCGGGGGCCAGCAGGTCGTCGTCGACGACACCGACAAGTCGATCAAACTGTCCAACGCCGACGGCAGCACCCTCGACCTCGCCCCGGGCAAAGTCCATCTGCTCGCCCGCACCGACCTGGTCATCGAGGCCCCCGGGCACCGGATGACCATCCGCGCCGCGAACGTCGACTTCGAGCGGGCGCTGATCCCCGGCCTGCCCACCGAGGTGATCCCAGGATGAAGATCATCGATAACTCGTCCGACGTGCGCTGCGACCACGACGGCAAGGTGGCCAACAACCCGTCGCAGCACTGGGTCGAGATCGCCGGGCACCCCGTGCTCGTCGACGACGACCCGCAGGGCCGCGCCATCGCCCGCTGCCCCAACATCGGCGCGACCATGAAGCCCTGCGGCAGGACGCTGCGCGTGTTCACCGGCTACAGCGACTGGATCCGCATCGACGGCGACGCCGTCGTGCTGGACAGCCTCGACGGCCTCACCGACGGCACCGTCCCGGGCACCGTCCACTACGGGGTACGCATCCCCGGCCAGTCCTTCGTGGAGGCATCGGCATGACCGCGACATCCCTGCGCTTCGCCGAGGGGGAGGGCATCGTCACCTCCGCCGCCGGCCGGGTCGCGTTCGTCCACGGCGACGACGCGATCCGCCAGGCCATCATCCTGCTGCTCGGCACCGTGCCCGGCGAGCGGCTGATGCGCCCCGACTACGGCTCCCGGCTGCACCGGCTGCTGTTCGCGCCCAACGACCAGACCACCGCCGGCCTGGCCATCCACTACGTGCGCCACGCGCTCGAACGCTGGGAGCCGCGCATCGAGATCGAGCAGGTCGACGCCGACCCCGATCCCGACATCGCCTCGCGGCTCAACGTGCACCTGCGCTACCGGGTCAGGCAGACCCTGGCCACCGGCGTCCTCGACTACCCCATCGACCTCGGAGAACAGTCATGATCCCCGTGCCGAACCTGGACGACCGGACGTTCAACGACCTGGTCGCCGAAGCCCGCGACCGGGTACGCCGCTCGTGCCCGGACTGGACCGACCTGTCCGTCCACGACCCCGGCGCGGCGCTGCTCGAAGCGTTCGCGTACCTGACCGAGGTGATGCTGTACCGGCTCAACCGGCTGCCGGAGAAGGCGTACCTGGAGTTCCTGAACCTGCTCGGGGTGACCCGCCGCCCGCCCGCGTCGGCCTGGGCCGAGCTGACCTTCACCCGCACCGGCGCCGACACCGGCCGCATCGCGATCCCCGCGGGCACCCGGGTCGCCGCGGCCCGGGGCGCGGACCCGCAGCCGGTCGTGTTCACCACCACCGCCCCGGCCGTGCTCGCCGAGGGCGAGACCGAGACCCGGGTGCGCGCCTACCACTGCGAACTCGTCGACGGGGAGCTGCTCGGCCGAGGCACCGGCCTGCCGGGCCTGGTGCTGCGCGCCGACCGGACACCGCTGGCCACCACCGGCGAGCCCCTCGAAGTGCTGCTCGGCGTGCAGGCGACCGGGCCGGTCACCGGCGCGGCCCGCGAGTTCGACGGGCACACCTTCGAGATCTGGCAGCGCGTCGAGACGTTCGCCGGGCTCGGCCCCGCCGACCGGGCGTACCTGCTCGACCCGGCCGCCGGGACGGTCACCTTCGCGCCCGCCCTCGACGGCGGCACGGTCCCCGGCGCGGTGCCGGAAGCCCACCGCGAGATCCGGCTGTGGTACCGCGTCGGCGGCGGCGCGTCCGGCAACGTCGCAGCAGGCACTCTGACCGCGCTGCGGGACCAGATCCCGGGCCTGCGGGTCACCAACGCCGAGGCGGCGCGCGGTGGGCGCGACATCGAACAGGTCGACGCCGCCGCCCGGCGCGGCCCGTACGAGCTGTTCAGCCTGCACCGCGCGGTCACCGCCCGCGACTTCGAGCTGCTGGCCACCGCCGGGTCCCCGGCCGTGGCCAGGGCGCGGGCGTTCACCCGGGCCTCGATGTGGTCGTTCGCGCGACCCGGCGAGGTCGAGGTGACCCTGGTGCCGTACGTGCCCGAGGCGGCCCGGCCCGGCTGGCGGCTGCCCGTCGCCGCGCTCGCCGAGCGCCAGCTCGACGAGGTGCGCCTGCACACCCAGGCCGACCTGGACCGCCGCCGCGCGCTGGGCACCTCGGTCACCACGACCTGGGCCCGGTACAAGACCGTCGCGGTGAAGGGCCGCGTCGTGGTCGGCCGGCAGGAGGACGTCGACGCGGTGCGCCGGCGCATCCACGACCGGCTGCACCAGACGATCAGCCCGCTGCCCGCCCCCGCGACCGTCGAGGGCTGGTCGTTCGGCGAGCCGCTGCGCGCGTCGAACGTGTACCGGATCCTGGAGCAGGCCGAACCCGGCGTGCGCTACGTCGACGACGTGCGGTTCGTGCTGGAGCACGCGCCGAGCCGCGACGTCAGCTCCATCGCCGCCGACGGCTACCAGCCCGGCACCTGGTACGCCGGCGGCGGCGAGCAGGTGTTCCGGTCCACCAACGACGGTGAGGGCTGGGAGCTGGTCACCGTGTTCCCCGGCGAGGCGGTGCGCCAGGTCGTGCCCGCCCCGGTGTCCGACCGGCCCGGCGTCGTCGCCCGCCCCGGCGCGGTCGCCGTGGTCACCAACTCTGACGAGGGCGGCTCGTGCGTGCACGTGTCCGCCGACCTGGGGGAGACCTGGCGCAAGCTGACCGAGATCGACGCGGTCGTGCTGGAGGCCGCGTGGATCGACCGCGAGGAGGCGGTGTCGCTGCTGCTGGCCACCGACGTCGGCCTGTACGAGATGTCGCTGCTCGACGGCGCTGTCCCGCTGCAGATCATCGTCGACACCAAGGACCAGGACCGCGGCTTCAACTCGGTGCGCACGTTCGTGTCCGAGCGCGGCGTGTGGGGCGTGGCACTGGCCGCCGAGACCACCTACGGGGTGTACCTGTCCACGGCCGGGGGAAGGCAGGGCACGTTCGCCCACGTCGGCCTCAACGGCGTCGACACCCGGGCCCTCGCCGTGCAGCTCGACGGGCCGGACACGGTGCTGTGGGTCGGCACCGGCACCACCGACCCCCGCAAACCCGGCAAGGGCTGCTACCGGGCCCGGCTGTTCGAAGCCGACGTGCGCTGGCAGGAACTGTCCGCCGGATGGACCGGCGGCACCTGCTGGGGCCTGGACTTCGTCGACGGCGCCGCGTACGCGGCCAGCCAGAGCGGGGGAGTGCTGCGTCTGGACACCACCGCGGCCGCACCCCAGTGGGAGTCCCCGTCGGTCAACTGCGGCCTGCCGCTGCGCGACCGGACCAGGTTCGAGCCGGTGCGCACCATCGCCGCCGGCGGCCAGGTGTTCGCCGGCGGCAACCGCGGCACCCACGTCGTCGCCGGGCCCGGCCAGTGGCGCTCGGCCGCCGACACGGAACTGCGCCAGCTCGTCACCATCCCGCCCACCTGGCTGCTCGTCTCAGGTGAGCACGACATCGAGGTGGTGACCGAGGATGCGCCGTGACGCGATCGCCGCGCTGCTGCCCGCCGCCTACCAGCGGGCGCTGCACCCGTCCGGGGTGCTGTGGGCGCTGCTGGACGTGATGGAGGCCCTGCACGAGGCCGGCGAGGCCCGCCTGGCCACGGTCGAGGACCTGTTCCACCCGTACCGCTGCCCGCCCCAGCTGGTGCCGTTCCTGGCCCGCTGGGTGGCCGTGGACCACCTCGGCAGCGGCCGGGACCTGGTCGCGCACGGCACCGCGCTGGCCCAGGCGCGGGGCACCGCCGAGGGCCTGCGCTCGGCCGTCGCCCTGGCCACCGGCCTGACCGACCTCGTGATCGAGGAGTCGGCAGACCGGCCGTTCCACCTGATCGTGCGCATCCCCGCAGGCAGCGACCTGATCGAGCGGGTCCGGCACATCGTCGAGCTGGACAAACCCGCCGCCACCACCTTCGAGATGGGAGTACTTCCGTGAACGACAAGACCGAGAAGACCGAGAAGTGGGTCATCACCACGGCCACCCCGGAGGTGACCCTCGGCCAGGACCGCGCCGCGGAGGTGACCTTCACCATCACCAACCAGTCCCGGCGCACCGGACGGCCGAGCATCGACTTCCACACCGGAGCCGACACCGACGCGTCGTGGTTCGCGGTCGAGGAGTACCCGCGCCCGAAGCCGGGTGCGACAGCCCCCCTCGTCGTGAAGATCAACGTGCCGCAGTCGGCCCCGGCCGGGCGCTACGAGTTCCAGGCCCGGCTCACCCCGCCGCTGGCCCTGGGCGCGCAGCGCGACGCCGAGCTGTCCGACGCCCCCGAGGAGACGTCGGTGCTCAGCCGCCGCGTCGCCGTCGTCGTGCCGGCCCCGCCCGCCCCGGAGAAGAAGCCGTTCCCGTGGTGGATCGTCGTAGCCGCGGCGCTGGCCGTGCTCGTCATCGGCGTCATCACCTGGGTGGTGTGGCCCGAGGGTGAGCAGCCCGCCGCGACCCCGCAGCCCACGGCGTCGGCCACACCCGCCGTGTCGGCCAGTCCCGTCCCGGTCGAGCTGGTCGCCGTGCCGAAGCTGATCGGCCTGCCGCCCGCCGACGCCAAGGCCGCCCTGGCCAAGGCCGGCTTCGTCGCCGGGACCATCCAGTACGGCTGGGACAACTCCCGCGGCCCCGGCGCGGTGACCCGGCAGTCCCTGCCCGGCGGCGCGACCGCGGCCAAGGGCAGCACCGTCGACCTCGGCGTGTCCGCCGCCGCGGCCAAGCCCGTCATCTCCCAGCCGGTCACCAACTCCAGCGTCCCGCCGGGCCGCATGCCCGCGATCGTGTGGACCCAGCCCGACTCGTGGCCGGTCCGCTGGATGGTCACCGTCCAGATCGAACGCTGCACCAGGTCCGCGTTCGGCGAGGTCTGCCAGCCCACCCCGCCTGTGTCCAGCCAGATCGCCACCGGACGCGACTTCACCCCGGCGATGCCGGCGCTCAACTACAACACCGTCAACAACGTCCGCGACAACGGCTGGGTGATCATCAACGTTCAGGTCCTCGACGACTACGGCACCCCGACCGAGCCCGGCTCCGTGCGCGTCTACCTGGAGCACTGACATGCCTGCGCTGACCCGAGGACAGAAGATCCTCGCCGCCGTCGCGGTGCTGATCGTCGCGCTGTTCGTCACCGGCGTCGCCACCGCCGACGACGGCACGATGACCGACCCCCGAGACAGCGCCCTGGTCCGTACGCTCGGCGACTGGTTCGGCGACCCCGACCCCGTCGACCCCGCGGACCTGAGTGCACCGTGCCTGACCGACGGCGTGCTCGTCGTCGAGACCGGCTGCGTGCTCACCATCGCCGCGGCCGGCAGCGACCTGCGCGAGGTCGAACTGCGTCCCGACGGCCCGCTGCGGCTGCAGACCCGCGCCCCGCACGACGACACGGTCCTCGACCGGGAGGTTCCCGCCGGCGAACCGATCCGCGTCGCGGTCGACGACCAGGGCGCCGACATCACCCTCACCTGCGACAAGTGCACCGTCACCCTGGGAGGCAGCGATGGATAGGCTGCGCACGCCGTTCTTCTTCGTCGCGCTCGTCGCGCTCGGACTGGTCGTCGCGGTCGAGACCGGCAGCTCACTGCTGCTCGGCCTGACCACCCCGGCCCTGGACACCGCGACCCAGCTCGGCGCGGACGTGCCACCGGGTGTCGCGGAACGCCCCGGCGGCCTCGCCGTCAGCTACCTGGCGCTCATCGACGTCGTGCTGCTGGGCACGGCGGTGCTGATGGGCGTGGCGATCCTCGCCTCCAAACGGGTCCACGCCCGCGCCCAGGGCGTGGCCACGCTGATCGGCGCGATCATCCTGATCATCACGGCGCTGGTGCTGCTGTTCGTCGCGATCGCCAAGCTGATCCTGATGGTGTCGCTGCTGCTGGCGTTCCCGTTCGGCACCATCGTGTACCTGATCCTGTTCGGATCGTTCCCACGCGGGGAGGCGGCGGTCGTCCTATCGCTGATCATGTTCCTCAAGGTCGTCGCCGTCGTCTGCCTGGTCGTGGCGCAGCAGCGCTTCCTGCAGAACAAGGGCCTGGTCGCCATGGTCATCACGTCGCTGCTCGGCAACGTGGTCGCGGTGTTCCTGCACGGGATCGTGCCCGGGGTGCTGGTCAGCATCACCGACGCCGTCGCCGCCATCGTGTTCGCCGTCGTCGGGATCGTCTGGGCGATCGTGCTGATCGTCGGCTCCGTCCCGGCGATCGTCAGAGCGGTCCAGGTCACCGTGGAGAGCGCGAAGCAGCTCAAAGCCGCCGCGGCCACCTGAGCCGCGGCTCCGGGTTCGCGTGCCCGGCAGCACCGGGATCCCCCGTCGCGCGAACCACGGCGGTGGCGCGGTCGGCCGAGAAATCGGCAGGCCGCGCCACCGTGCGCGCGAACGTGAACGGGACTCGGGTGCGGTTCTTTGGCCCTTTTTTCAGCCTTTGGCCAACATATGCTCCGTTTCGGTGTTTCCACACCACCCGGACCATCTCGCCCTGGAGGCACGAACGCATGCGAACCGCTAGATCCATCTCGACCGCCCGCCGGGTCGCCCACGGCGCGCTGCTGAGCCTGGCAGTGCTCGCCGCCGCGGGCAACGCCGCAGCCGCGGCCCCGGCGAGCCTGACCCAGGCGGACCTGCAGGAACTGTCCATCGTGGCCTCCGCCGACGTGACCGTCGGCGGCCCGGTCTCCGCCACGGTCACCCTGTCCGACCTCGACCCGGTCACCGAGACCGGGCTGCTCACGTTCTCCCTCTACGGGCCGAACGACCCCGACTGCAGCGGTGACCCCGCCTTCGTGACGGTCCCGCCGGTGCCGACCGCCGGCGAGGCCGACTACCCGTCGGGTCCCTTCGTCCCCCAGACCGCCGGCACGTACCTGTGGGTCGCCTCCTACACCGGTGACCTGTCCGGGGAGACCGTGACCACCACCTGCGACCCGGACGACCCGGACACGGTCGTGACGGTGCTGCGGGCCGAGCCGACACTGTCCACGGTCGCCTCCGGCAACACCCCGCTCGGCGGCACCGTCGTCGACACCGCCACGATCAGCGGCGGCTTCGAGCCCACCGGCACCATCACCTTCCGCCTGTACGGCCCCGGCGACACCGTCTGCGAGGCGGCCCCCCTCACCACCTCCACCGTCGACCTGGTCGCCGACGTCGACTCCTACGACTCGGCCGGGTTCGTGCCGACCGTGGTCGGCGACTACCGCTGGCGGGCCGACTACAGCGGCGACGTCAACAACACCCCCGCCGGCACGGCGTGCGACGACCCGGCCGAGAACTTCCGCATCCTGACCGCCCCCGACCTGGACACCGACGCCTCCGCCGACGTGGACCTCGGCGGCGCGGTCAGCGACACCGCGACGCTGTCGGGCAGCGCCGACGCCACCGGCGCCATCACCTTCCTGCTGTTCGGCCCCGACGACGACGAGTGCACCGCCGACCCGGTCTTCACCTCCGCGCCGGTGACGGTCGACGGCGACGGCACGTACGCCTCCGGCGCCTTCACGCCGACGGCGGCCGGCGCCTACCACTGGGTCGCCTCCTACAGCGGCGACGCCGCCAACGCCGGAGTCACCACCGCCTGCGACGATCCCGACGAGACGGTCGTCGTGCGGGGCGCACCCGTGACACCCACGCTGGTCACCGACGCCTCGCACGACACCTACGTCGGCAAGCGGATCTTCGATCGGGCGACCCTGTCCGGTGGCGCCGCCCCGACCGGCACCATCACCTTCGACCTGTACGGCCCCGACGACGCGACCTGTGCGCGCACCCCCGTGGCGACCTTCGCGGTGCCGGTGAACGGCAACGGCGACTACGTCTCCGGAAGTTTCCGGCCGCACACGCCCGGCACCTACCAGTGGGTGGCCTCCTACAGCGGCGACGACGGCAACACGGCCGTCGCCACCAGCTGCGGCGACCCCGCCGAACAGGTCGTCGTACGCAAGAAGGAGCCGTACGGCCCCGGCCCGCGCCCGTAGCCGACCCGGTCACCGGAGCTGGTCCTCCCTGGGCGGCCATGGAGGACCAGCGCACGAACGCCGAAATGGGCGGCCGACCCGGCATCCGCGTCACCTCGGCCGTCCCTGTCGGCTGTCGGGCATACCATCGACCCTGCCACGCCCTGGCGTGTCTGCGCAGGCAGCGGGCCGGAACCGGTCGGGACGCCGATCCCGGCCGCCGGTGGTCTGGCGAGGAGGGAGCAGCCGGCGTGGACGTCGACCGGAGCAGGCAACCGGTGCGGATCCAGCGCCGCCGGGTCAAGGGCTGGCAGCTGCCCGAGGGCGCCGTGATCGTCACGCGGCCCACCCGGTGGGGCAACCCGTTCGCGATCGGCGACATGGTGCAGCAGTTCCCTGACGGCTATGCCAAGCCGTACCAGGGAACGCAGCTGCCCGGCGTCTACTTCGGCAGCGGGCCCGGCCGCGAAGTTAAATATGAGATCCGTCCCGTGGTCGACCGGGCCGACGCGGTGGAACTGTTCCGCGCGCACCTGCTGCGGTATCCGGCGCTGCTCATGGCGCCGATCGTGCGGGAGCTGGCGGGCAAGGACCTCGCCTGCTGGTGTCCGCTCGGCGAGCCGTGCCACGCGGACGTGCTGCTACGGGTCGCCGCCGGCGGCCGGCCCTAGTGTCACGCGGCCGGCGCGAGGATCTCGTACCACCAGGACTCGCGCTCGTCGCCCAGCAGGTCGAGCTGCTCGTCGGTGGGGCGGTAACCCTCCGGCAGCTCCGCCGACGCGGCACCGGAACGCTGTACGACCTCGCGCAGCCGGGCGACCACCGGATCGTTTCGCAGGTCCTCGACATCCAGCCAGGCGTCGGTCAGCAGGCCGGGGCCTAGGGCGTACCACGCGGCGACGAGCCCAGGGTCGCCATGCCGCTCGGCCGCGACGGCGACCGCTGTCACGACGTCGAGCAGCGCGACCCGCTCCGGCGCGACCGCGTCGCGGCCCCGCAGCCGTCCCGCGTCGGCCAGCCGCCGCCACAGCGCCGAACCCGCCTCGCAGTACAGCCAAGGCGGGTCGACGTAACCGTCGTCGAGCCAGTCGTCGTAGCCGGCGAAGTCCTCGGCGTCCTCGTCGATCTCGCGCAGCCCCTGGAACCCGGTCAGCCCTTCGAAGAACGCGCGGCGCCCGGCGTAGTCCGGGTGTTCATGCAGCGCGAACCGGTACGTGTGCCCCCGCCGCAGCAGGATGTCCAGGACCCGGCCCTGAGTGTGGGAACAGTCGAATCTCGCCTGGAACGCGTACAGCGCCGTGAACCAGTCCCGGACCCGGTCGTCGTCTTCGGCATGGCGGGCGTCGAGCACGACGACCGATGCGGACACCAGATCCTCGATGTCGTGCATCGACATGTCGTCCTCCGATCCCGGGCCGTCCCGGCGCCTCCGTCGGCGGCATGTTACGCGTGACCGATTCCCCGCGTCATCCCCCGCAGATCGCCGGCTCAGTCGATGTCGCGGACGGCGCAGGTCCACGTGATCGTGCCGTTGATCGGCTTGAGGGCGTAGCTGTTGGGCAGCATGCGGGTGAACTTCCAGCTGCCGCTGCCGTCCGGGTTGACGGTCAGGGTGCTGGTCGCGCCCTCCTTCTCGAACCCGACCGTGTAGCCCTCGCTGTCGATGAACAGCCCCGGCTCGCTGCCCATGACCCCGACCAGCGGCTTGTTGCCCTGGTAGGTGCCCGGCCCGGTGTAGGGCGCGACATTGGCCTGCAGGTGGACGGTCTTGCCCTCGATTTGCGACTTCTCCCGGTAGGGCAGCGTGAAGATGCCAGCGCCGTCCTTGGTGCCGCCTTTGGCGTAGTCGGTGCACGAGTCCAGGGAGAACTCGCCCTCCACGTACGCGGTCGCCTCCGTGGTGCCCTTGAGCGTCGTGCCGCCGGACAGGTCGTAGGTGACCGTCAGGTAGGCCCGCTTGTCGTGACCGCCGCCCTCCGGCGTCGCGCCCGGAGCCTGCTCGTCCGGCCCGCATGCCGCCGCCGACAGCAGCACCCCGACCATGGCCGCCGTCCACACCGTCCGTCTCATCCGCGCTCCTCAACTCGTGATCTTCAGCGCAGTGAATGCTAGGAAGCGCAGGTTGCGGGCACATCGGTGCTGACACCTATCGCCACCGGACCGGAACCGGGCCGGACTGCGGCGGCTCGCGAACTAGGTGCCAGCACCGATGCGCCCACCGCGCCGCCGCCGCTAGCGTCGCCCTGTCACGTGCCCGGACACGCAGCCGCCGGGACCGCTCGAACCTCGGACAGGAGCACGCATGCGCCGACAGCTCGCCATCCTCTGCGCGGTGCTCACGCTGGCCGGATGCACACCCGAGGACGAAGCGGACGTGAAGGCAGCCGTCTCGGCCAACGCCGCCCCGCCCGCCACCGCGGCCGCCCCGGCGGGGAAGGAGTTCTGCGCCGGGTTCAACGACGTGCAGACGTGGAGCAAGGAGAACTTCCCGAAGTTGAAGACCGGGCCATGGGCCGCCGGGATGGTGCAGCGGCTGACCGCACTCCAACCGGCCGCACCCGGTGACCTCGCACCGCACCTGGCCGCCGTGATAGCCGGCTACCGGAAGGTCGCCGACGGCGGCAGCCTGGTCGGGCTGGCCGGCAGCGACCTGCCCGACCGGATCGAGACCATCGACGTCGCCTGCGGCAGCCACGACGGCTGACCGAGCTGACAGCCGACCGGCGGTGCCGGTCCCCGCCCGCATTCGGCGGTAAAGCCCACCCGGCCGGTGTCGCCGCCGGTGCGGGCTCTTTATCATGCGGCAGTGATCACCACAGCGACTGCCCGCAGCGGCCCCCGCCGGGCGGCCGCCCCTAAGCTCACGCTGCCCGCTGCCCGGCAAGCCGCGGTGATCACGTGAGCACCCTCGCGTTACGGGTCGTGCTCGCCGAGGACATGGTGCTGCTGCGCGACGGTATGACCCGCCTGCTCACCGCCGCCGGCATGCAGGTCGTGGCCCAGGTCGACAACCCCGGCGCGCTGCTGGCGGCGGTGGACTCGCACCGCCCCGACCTCGCCGTCGTGGACGTGCGGATGCCGCCGACGCACACCGACGAGGGCGCGCGGGCGGCGCTGCGCCTGCACGAGACCCACCCTGCCCTTGGCGTCATGGTCCTGTCCCAGGTCGTGGAGCAGACCCTGGCGGCGCGGCTGCTCGCCGACCCGCCGACCCGGTTCGGCTACCTGCTCAAGGACCGGGTGCTCGACGTCGACGAGTTCGTCGACGGGCTGCGCCGGGTGGCAGGCGGGGCGACGGTCTTCGACGCGCAGATCGTCGACCGGCTGCTGGGCGACGCGGCCGACGCCCGGCTCGACGTGCTCAGCATCCGCGAGCGGGAGGTCCTGTCCCTGCTGGCGCAGAGCCTGAGCAACGCCGCGATCGGCCGCCGGCTCCAGGTCTCCGAACGCACCGTCGACGCGCACCTGCGGTCCATCTTCGTGAAGCTGGACCTGCACCAGAGCGCCGACGAGAACCGCCGGGTACGGGCCGCCCTGACCTGGCTCGGCTCCGCGCCCCCGCACGCCTGACACCGGCCCGCGCGGCGACCCGCCGAGCAGGTCAGAAGCCGCCGGCCGCGTTGCACTTGACGCCCTGGTTTAGGCAGTTGCGCACTCGGGCGGCGAGCGCCTCCTCGTCCCAGCCGTTGAAGAAGTCGGCGTGCATGGAGAACGAGTTGCCCGACGACAGCGTGATGCCGTCGGTCTTCGCGCTGAGCGCCTCGTACGAGATGACGAACGACACCGACGGGATGGGGACCGGGTGGCTGCGCGGGCATGCCCCGGTGTGCAGCGCCCCGGACATGTGGGCCTGGTGGTCGGGGCTGTCCAGGTGCTTGCCGTCCCAGCAGTCCGGGAAGGTGATCTGGCGGACGATGTGCGCGGTCGGCGCGCAGACCGGGAACACGCCGTCCTTGGAGCGACCGACCTCGCCGCCGATGCCCGCACACCAGAACCGGTTGCCGTTCGGGTCCGACTTCTTCTTCGGATCGCCTTCGACCATGCGCAGCCCGTACGGGAACGGCTGGGTCTTCGAGGGGTCCTTCAGCCGTGATCCGTAGTAGACGGTGATCTCGTCCGGGTCGACGACGCGGCCGTTCTGGTACAGCGTCGGGATCCAGTACCCGGATCTGTCCTGCTTGGGGTTGCAGGTCGTCGCCCCGGCGCGCAGCGACGCGGCGGTGGTGCGGCTGTCGACGGTCTTGTTGCCCCAGAAGGTGTGGTTGTGCGACGCGCCGGGCAGGCCCGGGAAGACGATCGGGTCGTCGTCGGCGTGGTGGCTGACCGTGCAGGTCGCGTGGAACTCGGGGACCCGCACCGGCTTGCCGGTCACCGGTTTGGGCTTGCGGGCGAAGAACGCCGCCGTCCGTGCCTTCTGCTCGTCGGGGTCCACCGCGACCCAGCCCGGCTTCGCCGGTTTCTGCGACGGCTTCGCCGAGGCCGAGGCTGCCGGTGACCCCGCGGCCGGTGACCCGGTCGCGGCGGGTCCGGTCGGCGCGGCCTGCGGTGTGGAAGCCTCACCGGAGTCGGTGACGATGAACGAGACCACCGCGATCGCCAGCACGACCGGTGCCGCGATCAGCACGGGGCCGAGGCGGCCGATCCTGGCCGCCCATCCGCGGCCGGCGGGCTGCGCAGCTGTTGCCTGTTCGGTACGCAAATGTTCTCCCGCGTCGAGTGCGCCGGCCCGGCTCATGCCGGATGGCTGCTGAGGAATCCGATCGCCATCGCGCCCCACCATCCGCCCTGGGACACCAGCGCCGCCAGCACCGAGCGCACCAGCAGCCAGCGGGGAACCGGTCCGGCGAACGCGGCGATCCTGCGGTGCAGCGCGGTGGCCTGGACGCCGTTGAGCGCCACGAGCAGCACCAGGAGCAGTTTGACCTGGGTCAGGGTCGCGCCGAGGTCCGGCTTCAGCAGCCCGCCGCTGGCGGCCAGCCCGGCCAAGCCCAGCCAGATCAGCAGGTGCACTTGGTCGGCGACGGCCAGCACCTGCCGCAGCTGGCAGCGCCGCAGCAGCCACTTCAGGGCGTACCAGTCGACCGTGACCACCGCGCCGAACCCGACGACCAGGCACGCCAGGTGCACGAACAGCGCCACCCGGTGCAGCACCGGGTTGACCGGCACGAGTGTCGACTCCGCGAGCACCGCCAGCCACGTCACCGTGATCACGGCGGCGACCAGGCGCGGCGACGGCGAAGCCGAACCGGTCATCCTGGCCCGCAGGCCGGGCCGGTGGCGGCCGCGGGCCTCCGGCGGCGGCTGCTCACCGGTCGCCGGGTGGTCTCGCGTCGGGGCGTTCACGGTGGTCATCTTCCACTGTGCGCGGATCGTCGGGAAGAGCCGGGGAAGGACTCCGCGAACAAGTCGGGCCGGCGGTCCTTTGTGGCTGCTCGGATCGGGGGTTCGCCGACAGAGCGGTAACATACCGGCGGTCGTGAGTCGCAGGGTCAGGAGTCAGCCGTGTCGTACCAGCCGGGCAGCGACCCGCACCCGCGTCCGGGCCGGGACCGGCGGAACCTGCTCGTCGTGTGCGCCGGACTGGCCGTGGTGACTGCCGTCGCGGCGGGGGCGCTGTTCGCGACCGGCGAACCGGAACCGTCGAACGCGGCCGCCGACCTCGCTTCCACCGGGTCGCCGCTACCGCCCGCTGAGTCGTCGGCGGCGTCGCCGACCTCGGCGTCCGCAGCCCCGAAACCCGCGAAACCCGGCTGGGTCGCCGTCGACCAGGCGGCGTGGCAGGCGCAGGTCGATGCGTACCGAGCCAGGAAGGTCGACCCGGTGCCGGCCGGGGTGGGCAACCTGCCCGAGTTCCGTGCCGACTGCACGTACAGCCACTCGCTGCCCGACGATCCGATCGTCGCTCCCGGGCTGCCGGGCGCGTCGCACATGCACTCGTTCGTCGGCAACAAGGCCGTCGACGCCGGCACCAAAGCCGCCGACCTGATGAAGCTCACGGCCACCACCTGCAAGCCGGTCGAGGACCACTCGTCGTACTGGGTGCCGACGCTCTACGACAACGCGACCGGCAAGCCGGTCGAGACGACCGGATTCCGGGTCTACTACCGCTCGCTGATGAACACCTCGGCGGGGCAACTGCCGATGCCCAACGGCCTGCGCATGATCGTCGGCGACGCCAAGAAGAGGAAACCGACCCCCCGCGGCGTGAGCGGCCAGTTCTTCTGCGCCTACTACGGTCCCGGCGACGTCGACGGCGTCGCCCGCAGCAGCAACGGCAACTGGCCGGTCTGCGACGGCAAGGCGACGCTGCACTACATCATGCAGTTCCCGGACTGCTGGGACGGCAAGCACCTGGACAGCCCCGACCACAAGGCGCACGTGTCGTTCGGCCGCGGCAACGCCTGCCCGCGCAGCCACCCGGTGAAGATCCCGGCGATCACCTTCGACATCCAGTACGCGGCCCAGGGCAGCCGGGCAGGTTTCTACCTCGCCTCGGACAAAGACGGCAAGAGCGCCTCGTCGATGCACGGCGACGCGTTCGTGATGTGGGACGTCGACGCCATGAACAAACGGACCAGGAACTGCGTCCAGCAGCGGCGGACCTGCGACAACTTCGGTTACCAGAAGTAACGAAGCGGGAGCGTCCGCCGATCGGATCGGGAACTCCCACCCGCGGCCCGGCGTTGCGCCAGTAGTGGGTCCCGCGCGGGTCGACGCTGTAGGTGTGACGTACGCCGCACTCCGCGCATGCGTCCGGGCGGTGGGGTCGGACGTCATTGGTGCGCTCCGGACGGAGCACGTCGATGGCGGAAGGAACAGAGATGGAAGGCACGAGTACCCGGTGGATCGCCCGATGCTGGCTGGGCGCGGTGGTGCTGGCCGGGGCCGCCGGCTGCGCGACACCGCCCGGACAGGCCGACCCGGGGGCCGCCCAGGGCGGCGCGCCCACGGCCGCCCCTTCGGCGTCGGCCTCGCCGTCGCCCGCGGTGTCGCCGAGCGCGTCGCCCAGCCCGAAACCGGCCGCGCTGGGCACGGTCCCCGGCCCGGACAAGGCGTTCCTGCTCCAGGCGGTCGACCGGATCGAGGACCCGGTGCTGACCGTGACCGCGAGCGGCCGGATCGGCACCTACCCCGGCGGTGCGGACACCGGCGAACGCGAGCAGTTCATGCTGGCCCCGCTGTCCCCGGGCGCGAAGACGTACCTGCTCAAGACCGCCCGGCTGCGGGTGGGCGGCGAGCCGGTCTGCGCCGGGATCGAAGCCGGCGTGCTGCACACCGTGGCCTGCGACGCGGCCGACCGGTCGCAGCGGGTGACGCTGGCGGCACGTGGCGCGGACGCCTCGGGCGCGGCGACGTTCGACCTGGTCGTCGGGGGATACCAGGTGGAGGTCGCCAAGGACGGCAAGGTGTCGCTGGTCAAGCGCGGCAGCACACCCGCGAAGACCCGGTTCCGGTTCGTCCCGTCCGGGACCGTCGGCCAGTGGCCGTGACGGTGGGGTGCTGATGTCCGACGCCGAGGAGTTCGACGCCTTCTACGCCGACACGTCGTGGCGGGTGCTCGGACAGCTGTGGACCATGACCGGCAGCCGGGCCGAGGCCGAGGACGCGGTGGGTGAGGCGTACGCGCGGGCCTGGCAGCGCTGGCGGCAGGTGCGTGAGTACGACAGCCCGGAGGCGTGGGTGCGGCGTACGGCCTCGCGGATCGCGATCAGCGCCTGGCGCAAGGCGGTCAACCGGCTGCGCGCCCACCACCGCGCCACCCCCGACCAGGAACTGGCCGGGCTCGGGCCCGATCACGTCGCGCTGGTCCACGCGTTGCGCCAGATCCCCGTCGACCAGCGCCGCGCGATCGTGCTGCACCACCTGGTCGGGCTGAGCGTGGCCGAGGTCGCCGAGGAGGTCGGCGCACCGCAGGGCACGATCAAGGCCAGGCTGCTGCGCGGGCGGCGGGCGCTGGCCGGCTGGCTGAGCGAGCTGCCCGACCCGGGCGACACACCCCATCAGGCGAACACCGGAAAGGAGAATCGGGATGGCTGAGCGCGGCGAAGAAGAGCTGGACCGGCACCTGGGCGCGCTAGTCGATCACGGTTCCCGGATCGGCCGGCTGGGCTCGGCCGAGCAGGTCCGCCGCCGGGGCGAGCGGCGGCGGCGCAACACTCGGCTGGCTGCCGCCGCGAGCGGCCTGGCCGTGGTCGCGGTGTTCGCCGGGGTGTACGCGACGCAGACCGGCCACGGCACGCCGGACCCGCCGGTGGCGACCCAGCCTGCGCGGGCGTCGGCGTCGGCGTCACCGTCTCCCGTGGTCACGCCAAAGGTCGACCCGTCGGCGGTCCCCGGCGACGGGGTGCCGGAGCAGGACCAGGGCGTGTGGGTGCAGGCGACGACCACCGGCGGCTACCCGCTGCTGACCGCCCTGCCCGACAACACCCTGTCGGGGGTGGGGGAGGCCGCCGCGACCGAGGGCGCGCGGTTCGCGCTCGTCCCGCTCACACCCGGCGGGACGGCGTACGCCCTCAAGACCGCCACGGCCGCCTCCTGGGGGGAGCCCGGCTGCGCGGAGCGCAACGGCAGCCGTCTCACCATCGAGGCGTGCAACGCCGCGCGTGACGAGCAGGTCGTCACCCTGCGTGGCAGCGCCGCGCCGTACGAGCTGGTGCTCGGCGGTCAGGCCCTGAAGGTGACCGAAACGGGCGTGTCCGCCGTCGCGCCCGGCCAGGGCACCCCGCTGACCTTCATCGTCCGGGGCACGGCCCAGGGCAGGGTGGGCTGAACCCGGCGGCGGCGGATCTGCCCGGGATATACGGAGTTTGGGCGTGCCGGATTCCAAGCGCCGGCACGCGTCGATCACACTGCCGATGCTCACGACGGCGGCGGTCGCGGCGACGGCCGAGCGCAGCAGCACCAGCGCGGACGCGTCGTTGAGCAGGCCCTCGCCTTCGAGCACGGTGATCACGCGGGACGGTGCGCCGAGGCGTTTGGCGATGGCGGTCGCCACGGCGTCGGTCGGGCTCACGATGGCGCCGACGGCGATGCCGCCCGCGAGCCCCAGACCCGGGATCAGGGCGGCGAACAGCAGCCCGAGCAGCAGCGAGGTGATCACGACGAGGACCACCGACAGGCCGCTGATGGCGGTGAAGTCGCGCCGGAAGTCCATCGCGGGCAGGGAGACCGCGGCCGAGTAGAGCAGCGGTGGGAGCACTCCGGCGAGGATCACCTCG
The DNA here is from genome assembly GCF_009720385.1 of Catellatospora vulcania. GTDB lineage: Bacteria > Actinomycetota > Actinomycetes > Mycobacteriales > Micromonosporaceae > Catellatospora > Catellatospora vulcania. Next base: position 312,500 of record NZ_ML769301.1, read on the forward strand.
GGCGGGACCGCGACGGCGGGCACGAACGGCAGGAAGCTGACGGCGACGCCGACCGCGACCAGCAGCAGCGGCGCGGCCACCCCGGTACGCCGGGCGAGGGCGTTGACGACGACGATCGCGACGACCGCCGCCACCGCGATGATCAGGAGTTCCATGTGATCTCTGTACCCTACGCACGCCGTGGAGGCGGCAGGGACCGGCGCGAACCGGGTTCGCGGTCCGCCGTCCCCTGCGTACGGCGGCTGCCTAGGCTGGAGGCGTGAGTCGGGACGGCGGCGCGCCGGACGCTTCCGGGCCGGCCCGTCGGGCCAGGTCCCGGCTGTACCGCGACGGCGTGTGCGTCCTGGAGGACTTCCCGGTCGACGACGTCGCGGCGCACCTGGCCGACCCGGCGACGGTGCTCTGGCTCGACCTGTACCGCCCGACCCCCGGGGACATGAGCATGCTCGAGGCCGACGTCGGGCTGCACGAGCTGGCCGTCGCGGAGTGCCTGGACACCGGCCGGCGCCCCAGCCTCAACCGCTATCCCGAGCACCTGTCCCTCGACGTGTACGGGGTCGCGGTCGACCCGGCCGGCACGGCGCTGGCGCTGTTCGAGATCGCAGTGTTCGCCGCCGACCGGGTTTTGATCACGGTCCGCAAGGACTGCGGCTTCGACCTGGCGCCGGCCGTCGCGCGGTGGGACGCCTCGCCCGAGCTGACCCGGCACGGCGTGCCGTTCCTGCTCTACGGGCTGCTCGACCACGTCATCGATGCCCAGTTCCGGGCGGTGCAGCAGCTCGACGAGGCCGTCGACGACCTGGAGGAGATGCTGTTCGGTGGGCGGGGCTCCGAGGCGCGGCCCCTGCAGCAGCGGCTGTTCCAGCTGCGTCGCGATCTGATCGCGTTGCGGCGCGTGGTGAAGCCGATGGAGGAGGTCGTCGAGGCGCTGCTGAGCCAGGACGTGCTGCCCGTCGGCGAAGCCATGTCGCCGTACTACCAGAAGCTCTACGACCACGCGATGCGTGCCGCGGACTGGACCGATGCCCTGCACGACCTCGCGGCCACGACCGTGCAGACGAATCTGATCACCCAGGCGAACCGCCTCAACATGATCATGAAGAAGGTGACCAGCTGGGCGGCCATCATCGCGGTCCCCACCGCGATCACCGGCTTCTACGGGCAGAACCTGCCGTATCCCGGTTACGGCAGCCAGTGGGGCCTGTTCGTGTCGACGGGCCTCATCGCGCTGCTGTCCGTCCTGCTCTACACCGTCTTCAAACGCAACGACTGGCTCTGAGCCCCCGCGCCGCGGCCGGTCACTGCGCCTGGCCGCCCTGACGGGGCAGCACCGACAGCACGCGCACGATGTGATCGCGGAACTCCGTCATGAAGTCCGACAGGAACGTCCGCACCGCTTCGTCGACTACCTCGCCGTTGCCCGGGAACAGCGTGTTGTTGAACTGGATGTACGCCTCAGGCGCGGTCATCTGGCGGGCGTTGCAGAAGCTGAGGACGCCGCGCAGCGCCTGCTGGGCGAGCGCCGTGCCGATCTGGCCGACGGAGGCTCCGATGACCGCCGCGGGAATGTGGTCGAAGGCGTTCTTTCCCCACGGCCGTGACGCCCAGTCGATGGCGTTCTTCAGCGCGCCGGGTATCGACCGGTTGTACTCCGGCGTGACGAACAGGATCGCCTGCGACCGGTGGATGGCGTCCTTGAGCGCGACCGCCTCGGGCGGATAGTTGGCGTCGAAGTCCGGGCTGTACAGCGGCAGGTCCCCGATCGGGATCTCGGCGAACTCCAGCTCCTCGGGCGCGAGCCGGACCAGCACCCTGGAGAGTTCTCGGTTGATGGACGTCGACGACAGACTGCCGACGAAGTATCCGACTCGGTAAGTGGCCATTGCTCCTGCATACCTCGCCGCGGTCCGCGCTGTACGCGGTTTCGCGCAGTTGCCACAGCGATCGCGAGCTTTGCGCTATCGCCCGGATATCGCCTGGTTCGACTCCTTCGCCGGTATCGTCAGGAACATTGGATTCGGTTCTTGGGAGGATGCTATGAGCACGAGCGGGGCGAGCGGCATCGCTGACGTCGACATGAAGCTCGAGGTGGTGGTGATCCCGGTTTCCGATGTCGCCCGGGCCGAGCAGTTCTACGGCCGCCTGGGCTGGCGCTCGGACCAGACCCCGCCGGGATCGGGCGTCGTCCAGCTGACGCCGCACGGCTCCGAGTGCTCGGTCCACTTCGGCACCAACCTCACCAAGGCGGCACCCGGCTCGGCCAGGTCGTTCTTGATCGTCTCCGACATCGTGCAGGCCCGCGACGCGGTGGCCGCCGCGGGCGTCGATGTCAGCGAGGTCTTCCACCTCGGCCCCGACGGCCCGATCAGTGGCCCGGACCCCGATCGGGGCACCTACGCCTCCCGCGCCGAGTTCGCCGACCCGGACGGCAACACCTGGGTGATGCAGGAGATCACGAATCGGCTGCCCGGACGGGTCGACCCCGGTGCCACGACCTACCCCACGGCCACCGACCTGGCCAGTGCGATGCGCCGTGCCTCGGTGGCCCACGGCGAGCACGAGAAGCGGATCGGCGGGGCGGATGCCGACTGGCCGGCCTGGTACGCCGCGTACATGGTGGCCGAGAGCTCGGGCGCGCCGCTGCCGGAGTGAACCCGGCTGCCGTGGATCGCCGGCGCGGCTGCCGCTGTGCTGCGTACCATCGGATGTCGTGCTGTTCATGGTGGTGGAGCGGTTTCGCGACGGGAACGCCCGGCCGGTGTACGAGCGCGCCCGTGAGCAGGGGCGCATGCTGCCGCCGGGGTTGCGTTACGTCGACAGCTGGGTCGAGGCCGGGTTCGGCCGCTGCTTCCAGCTCATGGAATGCGACGACCTCACCCTGCTGGCGGCCTGGATCGCCCGCTGGGCAGATCTCGTCGAGTTCGAGGTCATCCCGGTGATGACCAGCGCCCAGGCGTCCACCGTGCTCCAGCCCGATACGGACGGGCTGCCGGCCGGTCAGGGGTGACCCCTGCCGGCCGGCGGCCGCCGGTCAGTTCGGGTTGGCGGCGTGGGTGAGGGTCTCCCAGGCCACGAACAGGTTGTTGGTGCCGGCGGGGCGCTGGTTGAGGGTGAGCGTCTGGGTGTTGGTCATGCCGATGCCCAGCCGGAAGTTCAGCGCGTTGAAGCCGACCTCGGTGATCGGGCCGAGGCCCAGGTGCAGGCTGCCGCCGCACAGCCAGGACGGCGCGGCGGTGCCGAGCTGGTACTTGCTGTGGAAGCCGAGCGCGTGGCGCAGCCGGTCGGTGAACTCGGGATACAGGTCCTGGCCCTGGATGCGGCTGGTCTCGGCGATGTGGGTCGCTGAGGAGATGCCGTAGCCGGTGTGCGTGAAGTCGCGGCAGGTCTCCTGCGACAGCCCGTCCACGAAGGTGCTCTGGCCCTGCCAGTAACTGATGATCTCGCTGGTGGTGTCGATGCCGCCGCCGGGGCCGTACGGCACCGCGCCGTCGGTGGCCAGGTAGAAGTAGGCGCGCATGCGGTTGCGGAACCTGGTGACGGCGCGGTCGTAGGCGCTGCGGTCCTCCAGGAAGACCGCGATGCCCAGGGTGGCCTCGTTCATGCTCAGGTCCCAGTTGCCGTTGCTGGTGGTGTTGCCGTTGATCACCTCGGGCAGGTACACGTTGCGCAGCATGGTGGCGAACCGGTTCACGTTGGGCCAGCCGGTGTACGTGTAACGGATGATCTCGGCGGCGCGCGGCCAGGTGGACCCGGCCCACGCGGTCTGCAGCGGCGCGTTGCTGTTGGTGTGGTCCACGATCACGGCCGACCAGGCGTCCATGATCTGGATGGCCTTGTCCGCGTACCGGTTGTCACGGGTGATGTACCAGGCCAGTGCCATGGTGTACGCGGCGATCGCGTCCTCGCGCTCGTCGGTGCAGCCGAGGTTGGGATTGGAGTAGGAGCCGCACTCGACCACGGCCCGCGGTTTCGGGGCACGGGTCAGCGAGGCGTAGCGGCTGCCCATCATCTGGTCGTAGGCCTGCCGCCAGGGCTGGGCGTTGCTGTTGACCTTGCCGCGGACGAAGTCGAGCTGGGCGCGGCTGACGAGCACGCCGGGATGGGCGAAGGTGGCGGGCGCGGCCTCGGCGCGGCGCGCGGTCCCGGCGGGGACCACGGCCAGCGCGGTGCCGAGCAGGGCGATCAGCGCCGTGGCGAGGGCGAGGGGCAGCCGGCGTCGGGTGTGGAGCATCGAGGTCCTCCCTGATTCCCCGGGCTCGGGAGCGGCCAAGCCACGAACTGTAAGGTAACTTTCCTTACTAAACAGGTCGATCTCTAGACTGTCAACACCTTCGATATGCCGCGTGACCGGGGACAAGCGGCTGCGGGGTGGATTCGCCGCCGGTCGCCTGGTGAGACAGGTCAGGGCAGGAGGCCGCCGAGCATCTCCCGCATCCGGCGGATCTCGATCTGCTGGTCGGCGTTGACCTCGCGGGCGAGTCGGTCGCTCGCCGGCTCGATGCCGCCGCCTGCCTGGTAGAGCTGGTCGACCATCGTCACCGCACCCTGGTGGTGCCGGATCATGTACTCGAGGAACAGCCGGTCGAACGCCGGGCCGCTCGCCTGCGCGAGGCGGGTCAGATCGGCCTGGTCCAGCATGCCGGGCATCAGGTCGCCGTGGCCCACGTGGTTCGCGTGCGGCGACGGCAGCGCCTCCTGCCTGCTCGACAGCCAGCGTTCCATCTGCGCGATCTCGTCCTGCTGCGAGATCTTGATCCGCTCTGCCAGCTGTGCGATCCCGGTGCTCCGGCTGCGGTCGGCGACCAGCGCGATCATCTCCAGTGCCTGGGCGTGGTGCGGGATCATCTTGCGCATGAACGCGGTGTCGGCCGCGTTGTGCGGCGGCGCGGACAGCCGGGCGACGTCTTCGGGCGAGAGCGTACGCGCCGACTGGCCGGGTGCGCCCGGCTGCACGACGCGCAGCGTCGGAGCGGCCTCCACCGGGCCGGGATCGTCTCCTGGCAGGGCGACGACCGCGAACACCGCGATCCCGGTCGCGACGGCGGCGGCCACGGCGGCGATGACGAGGCGGCGGTTACTGAGCATGACTCAGTATTCGCGGGCGGCGGCGGCATCGTCCACACACGACCGCCGGACCGCCGGTCATCCGCCGTAGGGCCGGGTGATGATTTCGAGGTTGTGCCCGTCGAGGTCTTCCCAGTAGAGGCCGCGGCCGCCGTCGTGGTGGTTGATCTCGTTCGGCCGGCTGTGGAACGGGTCGGCCCAGAACGTCAGGCGCAGGTCGCGGATGCGCGCCCAGATCTGGTCGAACTCCTCTTCGGTGACCAGGAACGCGTAGTGCTGGGTGCGGATCGGGCCGTCGGCGCGGACGACGTCGAGCGAGACGCCGTTGGCCAGCTGTACCACCCGGAACGGGCCGTAGGTCGCGGCCGGTGCGAGGCCGAGCAGGTCGACGAGGAAGTCCGCGGACCGGTCCCGGTCGGTGGCCATGACGATGGTGTGGTTGAGCTGTACGGGCATGCCGTCTATTTTGCCCGAAACGCCGAGCGGGCGGCCCACCGAAGCCGGTGGGCCGCCCGTGATCTTTCGCGGGGCGCTCAGTCGAGCGCGGCGCACTGGCCGGTGGCGGGGCCGCGGACCGTGTCGGCCGCACCGAGGTTGATCGGCGCGGGAGTGTTGCCCGAGCAGGTGAGCGGCCCGTTGATCGTGCTGTCCGCGACGATCGGTTCGACGCCGGGCGTGCTGTTGCCGGACAGCGAGACCGGGCCGTGCACGGTCGTGTCGACCACCGCCACGCTGCCCGTGGCACCGGAGACGGTCACCGGACCGCGGACGGTGCTGTGGTAGACGTGCACCGCGGCCGCCGACGACGCCGACACGGGGCCGGAGATCGTAGAGTCGATCGCGAGCAGCGTCGCGCCCCTGCGCACGGTGACCGGGCCGTTGACGGTCGCGCCACGCAGGCAGGTGACTCCGGTGACCGTCAGCGGGCCGTGGTGGCGGCCGTCGACGGTCGTGGTGCAGGTGCGGGCCAGCTGGTCGAAGCGCGCTCGCGCCACCGCGAAGCTCGGCGCCCAGGTGATCTTCGTCTGGTGCTGGCTGTTGAACTCGGGCAGCTGGACCTCCCGGGCCGCGGCGATCTCCGCCGCGGTCAGGTACCCGCTCGGCTTGAGCCCGAAGACGTCGAACCCGCGCGCGATCTCGCTGCCGTAGATCTCGCCGTTGTACCAGTACGCCGACCACATGCCGCCCAGCACCAGCGCGGTGGCGGAGATCGGGCCGCGGTCGAAGTACGCGATCTCCTTCGGGTGCGCCGAGTCGGTGTAGTCGACGAGTGAGATGCCGCCCTGATACCAGGCCTGGGCCATGATGTCGCGGCCGGGCACCGGGATCAGCGAGCCGTTGTGCGCGACGCAGTTCTCGGTCAGCGACTGGGGCACCGGCAGCTTGTAGTAGCTGCGGAACTCCATCTTGCCGTCGACGATGTCGAAGACCGCGTTCGCGCCCCAGTCGGCCTGGTCGGTCGGGCGGCACCGGGCTCCCGTGCCGCCGCCCCACTCGTCGGTGAAGATGACCTTCCTGCCGTCGTTGGTCAGCGTCGCCGAGTGCCAGTACGCGAAGTTGGGGTCGGCGACCTCGTCCAGGCGTACGGGGTTGGCCGGGTCCGAGATGTCGATCAGGATGCCGTTGCCCTCGCACGCGCCCGCCGCCAAGCCGAGATCCGGGTAGGCGGTGATGTCGTGGCAGGCGTCGGTGATGGGCGTGGGACCCCAGTTCATCCCGGACGGGTGTGTCGGGGCCGGCGGCGTGTTCTGCAGCCCGTCGACCGCGCCCGTGTCCGGGTTCGCGAACAGGCGCGGGCCGCTGACGACCGCCGCCGCGGCGGGGTCGGCGACCGGGACCTTGATGACGTCGATGCGCCAGCGGGACGGGTTCTCGCCGTCGGCCGTGTTGTTGTTGCAGCCCGCCATCGTGGTCGCCGGGCGCACCCCGGTGGTGCCGGACACGTACACGTAGAGGTTGGCCGGGTCCTCGGGGTCGGTCACCAGCGAATGCGTGTGTGAGCCACGGCAGAGCTGGACCGCCGCGACCTGGGTCGGCGTGGTGATGTCGCTGATGTCGAACACGCGCACGCCCTGGAACCGCTCGCCGACGGTCGGGTTCGTGCCGCAGTCGACGCGGGCGCGGGACTCCTCGACCGACATGAACAGCAGGTCGCCGTGGACCGACACGTCACCCTGCCCGCCCGGGCAGACGACGCTCGTCACGATCGACGGCGCCGACGGGTCGGCGATGTCGAAGACGTTGAACCCGTTGAAGTTGCCCATGATCGCGTAGTGGCCGGTGAACGCGAGGTCCGACGCGACGAACCCGAAGTCGCCGGGGTTCGCGGGGTTGACGAAGCCCGGCGGCTTGTCGACGTGGGCGAGGTGTTCGAGGTTGCTGATCGCCGACGGCGCGTCGAGCCAGCCGGGGCCGAGGCCGATGCGGGGGTCGGGTTCGTCTGCTGCCGCCACGCCTGGGTTGAGGCCGGCGAGGAGCAGCGTGGCCGCGGTGGCGGCGAGCGCGCTGCGGATGGTGCGTCGTGGGGTGAATGCCATGTGTCGCGCCTCTCGGATCGAGGGGGCCCAACTCGTGCGGCATGTAATGAGCGGGACGTTTGCCGCACCTCACCGGACGGTATCGAAGGAGGGCGATGCGGGCAAGGGGGCGCGCCAGGACACGGCACGCGCCGCGGTGCCCGGCGGCTTGGAGCGCACGACGCCGGGCACCGCGACGGTTCACAGGCGCGAGATCACCAGGTGCCCGGTGGGGTCGAAATACGTGTAATAGTGGTAATCGCCGTCGGCGGGCTGCCCGACCCCGGCGGCGGCCTGCTCGCCCAGGTCGCTGGCGTAGAAGCAGGTCGGGATGCAGCCCTCGGAGTATCCGTAGAAGACGGAGCCGTTGTCGCCGCGGAACGTGACGTAAAGGTCGGCCGTCGCCGACGACAGGCCGGGTGCGGCGGTGCTGCCGACCGCGGCGGTGACCTGCGAACGGTGGCTCAACGTCGCCGAGCCGGTGAACGAGCCGACCTGGATGCTGTGCGCGCCGTCGCCGGAGGCCCAGGCCAGTACCAGGCCCAGGTTGCTGCTGCCGCTGTCGTCGTAGACCAGCGCCGGCCCGGCGGCGCTGGTGTCGGGCAGCACCACCCGGTTGGTCAGCGTCATCGTTCCACCACTCGCGCAGGCCGAGCTGTTGAGGCGGCCGACGTTGAGCCGGCCGGCGAGGTCGGTCCAGGCCAGATAGCGCACGCCGGCGGGATCGGTCGCCAGTGCCGGTGCGTGCGCGGACACCACCCCGGTGAAGGCGGTCCGGCAGGTCAGCGCTGCCCCGGTGGTGTACGCGGCGGTCAGGGTGTTGCCGTTGTCGCCCGCCGGCCAGGCGAGGTGGACGCCGGCGCCGTCGGCGTCGAGCGCGGCGCCCTCGCCCTGCGGCACCCGCTCGTTGCCGGGCACCTTGGTGATGCGCAGGCCGGCACTGGTGGAGTAGCCGACGACCAGCTGTCTGGCGGCGGCGGTGCCGGAGGAGCCGGCCCAGGCGATGTACATCCGCGTGCCCACCAGCGCGAGCGCCGGCCGGCCGCTGCCGGTGTTGCCGAGGGTGAGCGCGGATGCGGGAGCGCCGCCGGAGGCGGCGAGCAGGGTGGCGGCGATCGTGGCGGCGCTCAGGCGCAGCGCGAGCCGTCGACGGTTCATGGATTGACTCCGGGGGAGTAGGAGGACGCGCCCAGACACGGCACGGTGGCCGGAGAGCGCTCTCCGGGCGCGGCTAAAGTCTCCGGGGCGAGCCCGCCGCCGTCAAGACGAGTGTCTATGCCTTGTCAGACGGGCCGCATGGCGTCGAGGATCGCGGCGACGCCGACGGTGGCGAACCCCACCCGGGCGTCGCTCGCGCCGTACGGCATCCACAGCGCACCCCGGTGCAGCAGCCCGCCGCACGAGTAGACGACGTTGGGGACGTACCCGTCGCGGTCGCCCTCCGCGGGAGCCAGCAACACGCCCGGCAGCTCCGCGACGACCCGTTCCGGCCGGTGCAGGTCCAGCAGCATCGCCCCGATGGCGTACTGCCGCATGGGCCCCACGCCGTGCGTGAGCACCAGCCATCCGGCGTCGGTCTCCAGCGGCGAACCGCAGTTGCCCACCTGGATCAGGCTCCAGGTGCGGCCGGGCCGCAGCAGCGGGACGGGTTCGGCCCAGCGGTTGTCGCCGTCGAGCGTCGTCAGCCCCAGGGTCTCGCCGTCGGACCGGCACAGCGCCACCTGCCTGCCCTCGACCGACCGGGGGAACAGCGCCACCCCCTTGTTGCGGGCGCCGGGCCCGCGCATCGGGGTCACCTCGAAGCGGGTCAGGTCGGCGCTGCCGAGCATCCGCGAGGCGATCTGCCGCCCGTCGTACGCGGTGTAGGTCGCCCGGTAGACCGGCTCGCCGTCCTCGCCGGTGACCCTGACGAAGCGGGCGTCCTCCATGCCGTTGCTCTCCGACGGGTTGTTCGGCCACAGCACCCGCCGGTCGAGCGGCACCTGCGCCGGGAAGAGCACCGAATAGCTGTCGGCGATGGTGCGGCGCAGCTGCTCCACGGTGCGCTGCGCGGTGGCCCGGTGCAGCAGGTCGGGTGGGATCAGCGCCAGTGTGCGTTCGAACTCCTGGTGGTCGAAGCGCTCCGGCAGCAGTCCCAGCACGGTCGCGGAGACCTCGTCGTCGTACGCCTCCTCGTCCAGCCCGGCGGCGAGCAGGTCGCGCCGGTGCACCGCGCTGACGCGCGCCCCGACGACCAGCGGGCCGTGTCGCGGGGTCAGGTCCAGGTCCCCGCCGGGTCCGATGACCGCGGTCGCGAACCCGATGGACGACAGGTGGCCCTCGCCGATCTGGCGCAGGCTGACCGCGACACGCAGCTGCCCGTCGGACAGTCCGGACTGGTCGGGGTGCTCCACCATGGACGGGTTGCACAGGGCAGCCCCCTCCACGGCGTACTCGTGGCTGAAGAACGCGCCGATGAGCGTGCGCATCGTGTCCGGTAGCTCACGGTCGGGGCTGACCCGGTGCCTGACCAGGTCGAAGTGGTGCCGGAAGGTGGCCGCCAGCTCGTCATGCCGGCTGCCGAAGCCGTGCATGACCTCGTCCAGCAGCCGGGCCGCGGCCCGGTCGTCGAGCGCGGTGATCCGCTCGACGAGACCGGAGGCCCGGGTCCGGGCCATCACGGCGTCCTCGCCGGGTACGAACAGTTTCACGATCACGCGCCGCGGGTCGGGCGCCAGCGTGACCTCGTGCCGGACGGCGAGCTCGGCGGGCGTCATGCGGGGACCTTCGCCCGGGCATGCTGCAGCGTGGACAGCAGCGCCAGCGTCGACTCCGCGCCCTGGTTGAGATTGGGCCCGTACGCCGTCAGCCCGTCGTAGCCGCCGCCGGTGCGTTCGTCCCACATCACCGCACCGGCGTCGTTGACGCCGAGGAACCAGGCGACGGCCCGCTCCAGATCGGCCTCCCAGGCCGGGTCGCCGGTCACCGCCGCGGCCGTGGCGAAGGCGTCGGCCAGCGCGGCGACCTCGATGGGCTGCTGATCCCGGTCGGCCCGCTCCTCGCCCCGGGCCCAGCCACCCGCTGGGACGACACGCAGTCCGTGCGGGCCTGATTGGACGTCGCGGATCCAGGCCAGCAGGCGCAGGCCCGTGCCGAGCGCGGCGTCGTCGCCGCGGGCCGCCGCGTCGGCGATGACGACCTCCGCGAGCGCGGCGTTGGCGTACGTCAGCCGGGGCAGCGGCCACGGCCAGTCCGGATCCTCGCCCGGTGGGCCGATCGCCGTGGCGGCGTCGGCCAGCAGGGCGGCCGCGTCGACGTCGCCCGGGTCGACGCGCAGCACCTCGGCCGCGCCCAGCCCCGCGAACGCCATGGCGTGCGGGTCGCCGGAGCGCTGTGAGGTGCCGAGCTTGAACGCGGTCAGCGCGGAGTCGCGTATCCAGGACGCCGGATGGCGCGCCGCGGCGGTGCCCAGGCCCCACAGCGCCCGGCCCCACCAGTCGCCGAGACCGGCCTGGTCGGCCCACTGCCGGTCGTGGCCGAGCCGGTTGTGGAACGCGCCGGTCTTGGCCTGGGCGTGGTTGAGGAACGTCAGGTAGCACTCGGCCAGCCGCACCAGATCCGTCGAGGGGTCGGCCTCGCGGCTGACGACGACGAGCCCGCGGGCGACGTCGTCGGTGCAGTAGCCGTGCTCCCGGCGGGCGACGGCGAGCCTGGCGTGTTCGAACAGGCCGGTGTCGTCGGTCAGCCGGATGAGATGGGCGAAGTTCGGCTCCGGGACCTTCACGCAGCAGCCGCGATCAGGGCCCGGTCGGCGGTCAGCAGCCGCTGCGCGAGCGCGGCATACCGGTCCGCGACCGCGGGCCACAGCAGCGCAGGGCTGGGCGCGCCGCCCAGCGCGGAGCCGTCGGGACTGGTCAGGATCCTCTGGACGGCGTCGGCCATGGCCGGGGCGTCACCGTGCGGCACCAGGATGCCGGGACCGCCGGTCAGCAGCTCGACGGCGTGCGGGAAGCGGGTCGCGACGACGGGCACGCCCGCGGCGACGGCTTCGATGAGCACACCCGAGGTGACCTGTTCCCGCGAGTCGTAGGGCAGCAGGACCACGTCCGCCGAGCGGATCAGGCGGCCCAGCGACGCGTCGTCGCGGTAGACGGGGTCGAAGTGGACCGACTCCTCGATGCCGAGCACCCGCGTCAGCTCGACCAGCCCGTCGCGGTACTGCTCACCCTGCTGTTCGAGCACGCGCGGATGGGTCTTGCCGGCGATCGTGTACACGGGGCGGTGCGGCAGGTTCCGCAGCCGGGCCAGGGCGCGCACGGCCCACTCGATGCCCTTGCCGGGCCCGAGCAGTCCCCAGGTGAGCAGGTGCGGGCGCGGTCCCTTGACGGCCGGGGCGGCGGCGTGGTCGTGGGCTCCGTGCGGGATGACGGTCACCTTGCCGGGATCGACGTCGTAGCCGGCCGCGAGCCGGTCCCGGGCGGTCGCGGTCATGACGACCACCGCGTCCGCCGCCTGCGCGACCTCTTCGAGCACCGACTTCTGCCGGGCGGTCGGGGCGGCCAGGACCGTGTGCAGCACCACGATGGCGGGCATGGTGAGCTGCCGGAGCATCGGCACCACGTCATGTCCGTCCGCACCGGGATAGATGCCGTACTCGTGTTGCACGACGGCCACGTCGAAGTGGTCGAGGGCCTTCGCGGCGAGCTGCCAGCCGTCGGCGTCGTCGCCGGACCAGGTGTGCACGACCTTGGGGTCCGGGGTGTCCGGTTCCCCGGCGGCGGTGACGCGCACGATGCCGCCGGGCATGCCGTCCGGGCACAGCGCCCCCGACAGGGCGGAGTTGAACGTGGCGAGCCCGCACGCGGTCGGCGGATGGGTGCTGACAAAGCCATAACTGGTGGGCATTGACGATGCCTTCCGGTTCATCGGCGCCCTTCCGCACGGGAAGGCGGCCTCACGCGGTGAAGGCGTCCGCTCGGCCTGCGTGTGCGGCGAGCGGTCCGGGTCTCCAGGGACGTCGCCCGGGAACCACATTGCACCCTTGCGGGCGTCTTGGCATCTTGACAGTAGCAGTAACCAGGTGTTAATCGACGATCGTGTGATACAGCCGGAGATAGTCGTCGACCATCCGGTCGGCCGAGAACCGCTCCCTGGCCCGGTCGCGGCAGCGCTGCCGGTCGATGTCTCCGATGCGGGACACGGCTGCCACCGCTTCGGCCACGCTGTGCACCAGGCGCCCGGTCACGCCCTCGTCGACGACCTCGGGCATCGATCCCCGTGCGTACGCCACCACGGGTGTGCCGCAGGCCATCGACTCCACGACGGCGAGCCCGAACGGCTCGGCGAACGCGATCGGATGCAGCAGCGCAGCGGCCGACGACAGGATCTCGCCGCGCTGCTCCGGCCCGACCGAGCCGAGGTGGACGACCTGCTCGCCATCGACGTGCGGCAGGATCTGCTCCTCGTGGTAGCGCTGGTCGGCCACGATGCCGCAGATGGTCAGCGGCAGCCCGGCCCGTCGCGCGATCTCGATCGCGGTCCGGGTGCCCTTGTCGGGATGGATCCGGCCGAACACGACCAGCCCGCGCCCGGGTTCGGCGCGGTACGGGAACTGCTCGAACGCGATGCCGTGGTAGATCGTCGCGGCGTAGTCGAGGTCGGGGGAGCGGTCCGAGTCGGAGATGGAGACGTAACGGGACCGGGCGCGCGCGTACGCGGGCAGGATGGCCGCGCCGGAGAACCCGTGCACGGTGGTCAGCAGCGGCGCGCGGCACTGCTCGGAGAAGGCCAGGGGCAGCCAGTCCAGGTGGTTGTGCACGAGGTCGAACTCCGCCGACCGGCCGAACGCATGCGCGACGTGTATCGCCTCCCAGACGCGGCCGTCCATCGCCGGGTCCTCGGCGTAGCCGTGGGCGCATACGCCGTCCAGGGTCGCCGCGGTGCGCGAGTCGAGCGTGGCGAACAGGGTGACGTCGACGCCGCGGGCCGTCAGACCCTCCGCGAGCAGGCTGGTCACCTGCTCCCACGGCCCGTAGTGATGTGGCGGTGTGCGCCACGCGACCGGTCCTAGCAGGGCTACCTTCACGCGGACCTGGTTCGATGCATGCGGCTCACCCTACGGGACAGGCTCGCGGGCCCTGCCGGCTCGGCTGCTCAGGGGCCGAGGTAGGTCGGCAGGATCGCGGGCGGGATCGGACCCTTGTTGCGCCGGCCCTGCTGGGTCTCCTCCCAGGCGTGGGCCAGGATGCCGATGCTGCGGCTGAGCACGAACAGGCCCCGGGCCAGCGGTGCGGGGAAGCCGAGCTCGGCGTAGATGACCGCGGTCGCCCCGTCGATGTTCATCGGCACCGGACGCCGGCCCGGCCGCTGGAGCGCGGCCTCCACCGCGCGGGCCGCGGTGGCGTGGCGGCCCGCGACGACGCCGTCGGACACGGCGGCGTCGACCAGCCCCAGCAGGGGATCGCGCCGCGGGTCGACCGGGTGGAAGCGGTGCCCGAAGCCGGGGATGTAACGCGAGTGGGCCCGCCAGGCGGTCAGCGTTTCCTCGACAGCGGTCCCGAGATCGGCGCCGGCGTCCTGCCGCGCGCAGATGTCGGTCAGCACCTCGACGCACTGCTGCCCGGCCCCGCCATGGGAGTCGCCGAGCAGGTTGACGCCGGTGGCGACGGCGTTGTTCAAGCCGATGCCGCAGGTCGCGGCCATGCGTGCGGCGGCGATCGACGGCGCGTGGGGGCCGTGGTCGACGCCGGCGACGAGCGCCGCCTCCAGCAGCGCCGACCGGCGCGGGTCGGGCACGTCGCCGCGCAGCATCAGCCAGATCATGTCGGTGAGTCCGGTGGAGCCGATCAGGTCCTGGACAGGGCGGCCGCGCAGTTCGACCACGCCCGGCGCCATGCGGGAGACGGACGTCGCCCACCAGTCCGCGACCATCGTCGCCGTCGGGTCCTGCGTGCCGCTCATGTCGCCTCCCGCGGTCCCTGGACTGACCGCCCGACCCTACCGCCGAGTCCACTCATCGGGCTAGTAGGACCGCTAAGTGGAACCTCGATGCGGCTCGCCTCGCATACCGTGCACATTGCTCAGTGGAAAGGACGCGACCTATGCTGGTGCGCGTCCACCAGGTGGTGCAGGTGGTCTGGCTAACGGTTCTGAACTTTTCGGGAGGGCCGCTGTGACACACCGCGTGTTCGTGCTCAACGGGCCCCGCCTCGACCTGCTGGGCCGGCCCGGCAACGACCTCCACGGGAAGACCACGCTCGCCGACATCGAACACAGGTGTGCTCAACTGGCCGCGGAACTCGGCCTCGACCTGTTCTTCGCCCAGACCGACCAGGAGGACCGGCTCGTCGCCTGGGTGCACGAGGCGAAGGACGAGGCGGCGGCCGTCGTGGTCAATCCGGCAGATCTGGCCTACAGCTCAATCGCGCTGCTGGATGCCCTCGGCTTGCTGCACCAGCCGGTCGTGGAGGTGCACCTGGCGAACATCTTCCGGCCGGGACCGGACCAACGGCACCCGATCACCATCGCCCGGTCCTGGGGTTTCGTCGTCGGACTGGGACCGTCGGGGTACGAGCTGGCGCTGCGCGGCCTGGCCGGCCGACTCGCCGGCGAACGGCACTGAACCGACCGTCCACTCGCGCAGAACGGTGCACAGCCCTTGACTTCGCACACCCCCTTGTCGCTAATTAACGTACTAGCTCGTATAACAACGGGAGGCCTGGTGCCGGACGGACGGCGTTTCCTGGTGGGGCTCATCGGTTCCGACCTCGGTCCGTCGCTCAGCCCCGCGCTGCACGAGCGGGAGGCCGACGAGCTGGGCGTGCGCTACCTGTACCAGCGCATCGACCTCGACTCGCTCGCCCTGGACGCCGAAGGCGTGGGCATGCTCGTGACCCAGGCCGCGCAGCTCGGATTCGCCGGACTGAACATCACGCACCCGTCCAAACAGGCGGTGGTGAAGTATCTCGACGAGCTGTCCGCCGACGCCGCGGCGCTGGGGGCGGTCAACACGGTGGTGTTCGGGCAGGGCCGAGCGGTCGGGCACAACACCGACTGGTCCGGCTTCCTCACCGGCTTCCGGCGCGGCCTGGCCGACGCCGCGGTCGGCGACGTGGTGCTGCTGGGCGCCGGGGGAGCGGGCACCGCGGTCGCCTTCGCCCTGGTGCGGCTCGGGGTGCGGGAGCTGACCGTGGTGGACCTGGTGGCCGACCGAGCCGAGCGCCTCGCCGAGGTGGTGCGGCGGGCCGCGCCCGACGACCGGCCGGTGACCGTCCACACCGCCCGGTCGGTCGAGCAGGCGCACGAGCGGCTGGCGGTGGCCGACGGGCTGGTCAACGCCACACCTGTCGGCATGAGCCGGGACGGCGCGACGCCACTGCCGGCCGGGCTGCTGCGGGCCCGGATGTGGGTCGCGGACATCGTGTACCGGCCGCTGCTGACCGAGCTGCTGCGCCAGGCGCAGGTCGCGGGCTGCCGGACCCTCGACGGCGGCGGCATGGTCGTGGCTCAGGCCGCGGAGACGTTCCGCCTGATCACCGGCATATCGCCGGACATCGAGCGGATGTACCGCCACTTCTCCGCCCTCACCGCCGCGGCGGCGACGTGACGGAGAGGGGGATCGCGCCGGATGTCAGGACCCGGACTTGCGCCAGCGCCGGGTGATCTCGGCGAGTTCGTCGTTGTGCTCGCCGAGCAGCGGTGGCGCGTCGGCGGGATGCAGCGGCTGACCGTCGACCAGCACGCCCGTGCCGGACAGGCGCAGCCGCCGGTCCGTGGCCCCGCCCGGGAAGCGCACGTCTGCGAAGAACCGGCGGTGGGCGAGCTGGTCCAGCTCGACGGCCTGCGGGACGGTCAGGATCCGGGCGGCGGGCACGCCGATCCGGTTGAGTTCCTGCTCCCAGGCCAGTGCGGTGCGGGCCTGCAGGGCGTCATTCAGCTCCGCGTTGAGCTCGTCGCGGTGCGCCTTGCGCTGCTCGCGCTCGGCGAAGCGCGGGTCGGTCACCAGGTCCGGCCGGCCGAGGCAGCGACACAGGCTCTCGAACTGCTCCTGCCGGTTGGCCGCGATGTTGAGCGGGCCGTCGGCGGCGTGGAAGGTGCCGGACGGGGCGGCGGTGGGGTTCTGGTTGCCCATCGCCCGGGGCGGCACCCCGCCGACCAGATGGTTGGACACCGCCCAGCCCATCGCCGAGACGGACGCCTCCAGCATCGACACGTCCAGGTAGGAGCCGAGTCCGTGGCGCTCCCGGCCGGCGATCGCGCCCGTGACGGCCAGTGCCGCGGTGAGTCCGCCGAGCGTGTCACTGATGGGGAAGCCGACCCGAAGCGGCGCGGTGTCCTCGGTGCCGGTGATGCTCATCATCCCGGACAATCCCTGGATGACCTGGTCGTACGCGGGAGCCTGGCTCATCGGCCCGGTCTGGCCGAAGCCGCTGATCGCGCAGTAGACCAGCCGTGGATTCAGTT
Source organism: Catellatospora vulcania (assembly GCF_009720385.1). Classification (GTDB taxonomy): domain Bacteria; phylum Actinomycetota; class Actinomycetes; order Mycobacteriales; family Micromonosporaceae; genus Catellatospora; species Catellatospora vulcania. The sequence goes on from NZ_ML769301.1 coordinate 329,521, forward strand.
CCCGCAGCTGATCCCAGCCGAAGCCGATCCGGGCCAGCACACCGGCGCGGAAGTTCTCCACCAGCACGTCCGCGGCCGCGACCAGTTCCGCGAAGCAGGCCCGGTCGGCGTCGTCCTTGAGGTCGAGCTCCACCGACTTCTTGCCCGCGTTCTGGGCGAGGAACGACGCGCCCAGCGCGGCCTCGTTGAGTTCGGGATCGGGGCCCAGGCGGCGGGCGAGGTCACCTACGCCGGGGATCTCGACCTTGACGACCTCGGCGCCGAGCAGGGCGAGCTGATAGGTGCAGTACGGTCCGGCGAGCACATTGGTCAGGTCGATCACGCGGATGCCGGCAAGCGGTCGCTGCGCCATGCATGGTCTCCTCGGGTGGGCTGGCTGACACGGGGCACGCCGGCGCGGCGCGCCCTAGAGGGATGTGCCGAGCGGGTGGTCGAAGCCGCGCTCGGACACCTGCTGGGCCATCCGCTTCACTTCCGCCGCGAACTCGGCTACGCGGGCCTCGGTGAAGCGCAGCGTCGGCCCGCTCAGGCTGAGCGCGGCGACGACCGCGCCGGAGCGGCCCAGGATCGGGGCGGCCACCGCCGACAGGCCCTCGTCGCGTTCGCCGTGGCTGACGGCGTACCCGGCGACGGCGGCTTCGTCGATCCACTCCTGCAGGCGTTTGACGTGGCCGGGGCCGTAGGGCGAGCTGCGGGCGACGCGGGCCAGCAGCGCGGGGCTCGCGTCGCGCAGCAGCACCTTGGCGGTGGCCCCGGCCCAGAGCGGGAGCTCGTCGCCGACGTGCACGACGTGGCGCAGCGCCTGCGGGCTCTCCTGCTGGGCGATGCAGACCCGGAAGACGTCGCGGGCCACGTAGACGTTGACCGTCTCGCGCTGGCGCGCCGCGAGCTCGCGCATGCCGCGCTGGGTCTCCGGAGGCAGTTCCCAGCTGCTGTGCGCCAGATGCGCCCAGCGCCACAGGCCGGGGCCGGCCATGTAGCCGCTCGCGGTCGCCCAGAGCAGGCCGCTCTGCTCCAGCGTCGAGACCAGACGGATCACCGTGGTCTTCGCCAGGCCGGTGGCCTCGGTGATCTCGCGGACCGTCACGGTCGGCCGCTCGGCCGTGAGCAGCGTGAGGATGTCCAATGCCCGCTGGACGCTGCGCACCCCCTGCTGGTCACCGCCCTCGGCGGCCGACTGCGGTGCTGCGGCCTGCTCGTCTTCCGCCGCGCGCTGCCGGCCGGCCGCTCTGTTCGTTGCCGCCCCCACGGTTCCTCGCTCTCTTCACGTTCCTGCCGATGGACTGCGGATGAGCATCCCATCACGACCCTCGATGACCTGCGGGCCTGGCGGCGCCTTCACGCGTCCGTAACGTTCCGGACTCGACCCCTTGCTAGATCCAGCGGACGCCCGTACGTTACACCCAGTCCGTAGAGCGGTCCAGTAGAACCACAGAGTGGTCCACGAAGGAGGATCAGGTGCTCGACGCCATTCTCAAGCCGTCCGCAGATGCGGTGTACACGGCTGCCGCACTGGTCGCCGGGAACTGGATCGTGGATGGACCGTACGACGAGCGAATGGGACCGTACGTCCGCACCGTGGTCAGCAGGGCACCCGTTGCCGCGGCGACCGATGTGGATGCCGTGGCGGCCTACGCGCGCGGTGCGGCCCGGCACATGGCACGGCTGGCCCCGGCGGCCCGCGCGGACATCCTGGAGGCCGCGGCCCGGCTGGCCCAGGCGCATCGCGCCGAGATCGCCCACCTCATCGCCCTGGAGCTGGGCAAGCCGCTGCGCGACGGGCTGGGCGAGATGGACCGGGTGGCCGACACGTTCACGGTCTGCGCGGCCGAGGCGCGCCAGATCGGCGGTGAGGTGCTGCCGGTCGCGGGCTGGCGACGGGGGATCGGCAACACCGCGCTGACCTACCGCGCGCCGGCGGGCGTGGCGCTGGCGATCACGCCGTTCAACGCCCCGGCCAACCTGCTGGCGCACAAGCTCGGCGCGTCTTTCGCGGCGGGCAACACGACCATCGTGAAGGCCCCGCCGCAGGCGCCGGCGGTCTCCGCGGCTGTGGTCGCGCTGCTGATCGAGGCCGGTGCGCCCCTGCCGGCCGTGCAGCTGCTGCACGGCGGCGGCGACGTCGGGGCGGCTTTGTGCGCGCTGACCGAGGTCAGCGTGATCAGCTTCACCGGCAGCGCGGCGACCGGCGCGGCCGTGGCCCGCGCGGCCGGCGCGAAGCGGCTCGTGCTGGAGCTGGGCGGCAACGCCGCCACCATCGTGTGCGAGGACGCCGACATCGCCGCCGCGGCCCGGGTCTGTGCCCGCACCGGCTACTCCAACTCCGGTCAGAGCTGCATCTCGGTGCAGCGGGTGTACGTGCACCGCGACCGCTACGCGCAGTTCCTGGACGTGCTCACCGCCGAGGTCGAGACCCTGGTGGTCGGCGATCCGCTCGACCCCGCCACCGACGTCGGCTCCATGGTGGACGAGACGGCCGCGCAGCGCGTGGTGTCGTGGGCCGCCGAGGCGGTGGACGGCGGAGCCTCGATCACGACCGGCGGCCATCGCGACGGCGCGACCGTGTTCCCCACCGTCGTGGCCGGACCGCCCGCCGACGCGGCCGTCGTGGTGCACGAGGTGTTCGGGGCGCTGGTGGCGGTGCTGCCCTACGACGACTTCGACGCCGTCCTGGCCGACTGCAACGACAGCCGCTACGGCCTGCAGGCCGGACTGTTCACCCGGGACCTCGGCCGGGTCTTCACCGCGTGGCGCGAGCTGGAGGTCGGCGGGCTCGTGGTCAACGGATCCTCCAACTTCCGCCTCGACCACGTGCCCTTCGGCGGGGTGAAGGACTCCGGCTTCGGCCGCGAGTCCCCCCGCCTGATGATCGAGGACTTCACCACGGTGAAGACCATGCTGCTGCGCGGCATGTCGATCTGGGGTGAGCACGGGTGAGCAGCCCTCGTACGAGCGACAGAGGAGCACCGATGAGCACAGACACCCAGACCCGGCTGCCCGCCGACGACGTCGCGGGCGGCACCGGCGCCCTCGCCATGGCCCGGCAGCTCCAGGCGTACGGCGTCGAGTACGTGTTCGGCACCTGCGGCCACACCAACATCGCGCTGCTGGCCGCGTTCGACGAGGTCGGCATCGAGTTCGTGATCGCCCGGCACGAGCAGGCCGCAGCGCACGCCGCCGACGGGTACGCCCGGGTGTCCGGCAAGCCAGGCGTGCTGCTGGTGCACGTCGGCCCCGGCATGATGAACGCCGTCACCGGGGTGGCCACCGCCGCGCTGGACTCGGTGCCCCTGGTGACCATCGCCGGGGACGTGCCGTCCTACCTGCACGGCAGGCACCCGCACCAAGAGGTCAACCTGCACGCCGACGCCGACCAGACGGCGATCTTCCGGCCCTTCGTCAAGCGGGCCTGGCACGCGCACCGGGTCGAGGACCTGCCGCGCTTCACCGAGCGCGCGTTCTGGACCGCGACCTCCGGCCGACCCGGAGCGGTGCTGCTCAACGTCCCGATGGACCTGTTCTCCCGGCCGCTGCCCGACCGGCACACCGCCCGCCACCCGCTGCCCGTGCAGACGACGGCCCCGGCGCTTCCGGCGGACGACGCGGCACGCATCGCCCGTGAGCTGGTGTCGGCGCGGCAGCCGCTCATCTACCTCGGCGGCGGCCTGAGCCGCGGCGCCGGGCGCGCAGCCCTGCTCACGCTCGCCGAGCACCTCGACATCCCCATCGCACACTCCCTCATGGCCAAGGGTGCCGTCCCCGACGAGCACCCGCTGCTGCTGGGCATGCCCGGCTTCTGGGGCACCGAGAGCACCAACGGCTACGCGCTGCACGCCGACGTCGTGCTCGCCATCGGCACCCGCTTCGCCGAGACCGACGCCAGCTCCTGGGATCCCGCCTACACCTGGCGTTTCCCGCCGTCGCGGCTGATCCAGATCGACATCGACCCGGCCGAGATCGGGCGCAACTACCCGGTCGAGATCGGCGTGGTGGCCGACGCGACTCTGGCGGTGCAGGCGATCACCGGGCAGGTGCTCGACCAGCTGCCCCAGGGCCGGTCGCGGCCCGAGCTGCGAGCCGACATCGCGGCCGCCCGGTCGGCGCTGTTCGCCGGGAGCGCGGAGCGCGGCCGCAGCGACCAGTTCCCGCTGCGCCCGGAGCGCATCCTCGCCGACGTGCGGGCCGCCCTGCCGGCCGACGCGATCCTGGTGACCGACGTCGGCTGGAACAAGAACGGCGTCGCGCAGTGCTACCCGCTGCCCGCCGAGGGCCGGTTCATCACCCCCGGCGGCGCGTCGACGATGGGCTTCGGCCCGGCCGCGGCGCTGGGCGTGCAGCTGGCCGCACCGGACAAGGTCGTCGTGGCGCTCATCGGCGACGGCGGGATGAGCGCGCAGCTGCCCGCGCTGCCGATGGCCGTCGAGCGCGGGCTGCCGGTGATCTTCCTGGTGATGAACAACCGCGCCCACGGCACCATCGCGGACCTGCAGGCGGCGAACTTCGGCCGCAGCTACGGCTGCGAGTTCCGCGACCCCGACGGCAACCCCTACAGCCCCGACTTCGCCGCGCTCGGCCGGGCCTGCGGCGCCGACGGCTACGACATCGCGCAGCCGGCGGACCTCGTAGCCGCGCTGCGTACGGCAGTGCAGCGGCGCCGACCGGCGGTCCTGGACGTGCCCATGGTCAACGAGCCGGTGCCGACCCCGGGGCACTGGAACATCAAGGACATCTACCACGGCGTATTCGAGTGAAACCCGCACGTCCACCCCGGGCGTGAGCCCAGCACCGCGTCCCACCCGTAACGCATCCCGTCTCCGTTCCTCCCCACAACAGAGGTGATGTGCATGTTCTCGTCCCTGCGGCGCCGTGCCGCCGTCATGCTCCTCGGACTCGCCCTTCCGGTCGCCCTCGCGGCCTGCTCCGCACCCGGCGGTGACCAGGGCGACGCGCAGAAGTCCGACGGCCCAATCAAGATCGCGCTGGTCGACGCGCAGAGCGGCCAGCTCAGCTCGCTGGGAGCCTGGGAGCTCAAGGGCGCCCGCCTGGCCATCGACGAGTGGAACGCGGCCGGCGGCATCAACGGCCGGCAGATCGAGCTCGGCGTCTTCGACGACCAGGGCGACCCGACCGTGGGCACCAACCTGGCCCGGAAGATCGCCAGCGAGGGGTACATCGCGATGATCGGCACCGCCGAGAGCGCGGTCACCATCGCCATGGCCCCGATCCTGCGCGACTCCAAGATCCCGAACATCACCTCCGGCCAGTCGCCCGGCCTGGTCGCCGTGAAGAGCCCGTTCCTGTTCCTCAACGGCCCCACCAGCGTCACCTACGACGAGACCCTCGCCAAGTACATCGTGGACACCAAGGGGCTCAAGAAGATCGCGATGATCACGAACAACGGCGGCTACGGCAAGGGCGAGCACGACGCGTTCACCAAGTCGCTGGCGGCCCGCGGCGTGACGCCGATCGAGGACCAGGTCGTCACCGCCGACCAGAAGGACTTCAGCGCCGCGCTCACCACGATCCGGCAGAAGAACCCCGAGGTCATCTTCATCGGTGCGGAGGAGGTCCAGTCCGGCCTGATCGTCAAGCAGGCCCGTGACCTCGGCATCACCGTCCCGTTCGCCGGTGCGGCCCCGCAGGGCACGCCGGTGTTCGCCGACACGGCCGGCACGGCCAACGTGGAGGGCACCATAGTCAGCTCGCCGTACCTGAGCAACGAGGTCAGCGAGGCGTCGAAGAAGTTCGCCGCGGCGTACAAGGCGAAGTTCAACGAGGACGCCGAGATGCACGGCGCGAAGGCATACGACGGCACGCAGATCCTGCTCAACGCGCTGAAGACCAGCAACGTGGCGACCGGCCAGGCGCTGGCCGACGCGATCCGGGCCACCAAGTACGCCGGCCTGCTGGGCGACTTCGCCTTCGACGACACCGGCGTGGGCATCTTCGCCACCAGGATCGGCACGATCCAGGGCGGCAAGCTGGTCGCCGCCGGCTGATCCGCCGAGCGGTCGCCGCGAGCGGGTCTCCCGCACGCGGCGGCCGCTCCCGTTCCCCGGCTTCGCTCTGCGCACAGGGAGTGCCATGCAGGTCTTTCTACAAACGTTCATCGGCGGGATGAGCCTCGGCGCGATCTACGCACTCGTGGCACTGGGCTTCTCGCTCGTCTTCCGCACGATGGGCCTGGTCAACTTCTCGCACGGCAACGTCGTGATGATCGGGGCGTATCTGGCCTCGACGTTCTACCTCTCCACGAAGCTGCCTTTCGCGCTGGCCATGGTCCTCGCCGTCGGCGGCACCGGGCTCATCGGCGTGATCATCGAGCGGGTGCTGCGCCCGCTGGAGAACAAGGACTTCGACCTCATGCTGATCGGGACCATCGGGTTCGGCATCGTGCTCGAAGCCCTCGCGATCATCATCTGGGGCGCGACCGGCAACGCCGTGCCCAACCCGGTCGCCAGCGCGCCGCTACAGCTGTTCGGGCTGCGGATCCGCACGTACGACCTGGTGGTGCTCGCGATCGCGGCCACCGCCGCCGTGCTGCTGGTCTTCTTCCTGCAGTCCACCAAACGCGGCGCGGCGATGCAGGCCGTCGCGATGGACCACGAGGCCGCCACGGCCGTCGGCATCCACGTCGGACGCAGCAACGCCCTCGCGTTCATGCTCGGCGCGGGCCTGGCCGCGCTCGCCGGGGGACTGGTCGGCCCGCTGCTCTACGTCAACCCGACGATGGGCGGCGCGCTGGGCATCAAAGGCTTCGCCGCCGCGATCCTCGGCGGCTTCGGCAGCATCCCCGGCGCGATCGTCGGCGGCTTCGCGATCGGCGTGCTCGACGCGTTCACCGCGGGCCACTTCCAGGGCTACTCGGAGCTGGTCACCTTCCTGGTCTTCACCGTGGTCATCATGATCCGGCCCACCGGCATCTTCGGCGAGAGGACGGTGAACCGCGCGTGAAGCTGCGTGTCGCGGGCATCGCGGTGCTGGCAGTCCTCGCCTGGCTGCTGCCCTACCAGCTCGACTCCTATCTGATCCACGTGGCGAACGTGGTCATCATCTTCGCGATCCTGGCCATCGGCCTGGGCCTGGTCATGGGCATCGCCGGGCAGATCAACCTCGCCCAGATCGCGCTGTTCGGCGTCGCCTCCTACGCCACGGCCATCCTGACCACGCGGGCCGGGTTCGGCTTCTGGACGGCCGCCGCGCTGGCCATGCTCATCGTGGCCGCGATCGGCCTGCTGATCGGCACCCCGGCGCTGCGTATGCAGTCGCACTACCTCGGCATCGTCACCCTCGGCCTGGCCCTGGCGCTGACCAACTGGGTCACCAACGCCCACATCGCCGGCGGCGCCGAGGGCATCACCGGCATCCCCGCCCCGGCGCTGCCCGGCATCGACCTGCGCAACGACTACTTCTTCTACTACCTGGAACTGATCGTGTTCGGGCTCGCGCTGGCCTTCGGCCTGTTCGTGGTGCGCACGCCGCTCGGGCGCAAGATGCGGGCCATGCGTGACGACTCCCTGGCCGCGGGCGCGGTCGGCGTGGAGGTGCCGCAGCTGCGGATGACGGCGTTCTTCCTGGCCAGCATCTACGGCGGCGTCGCGGGTGTGCTGTACGCCGGTCTCATCCGCTACGTCGCACCGGAGACGTTCAGCATCGCGAACATGTTCCTGCTGCTCGCCATGGTGATCATCGGTGGGCGGCAGAGCCTGGTCGGCTGCGTCGTCGGCGCGATCGCGCTGTCCGTGCTGCGCGAGGTGCTCGTCGACTACCCGACGTACGCGCAGGTGGCCTACGGCGCCGTCGTGGTGCTCACCGTCGTGTTCGCGCCCACCGGGCTCGCGGGCCTACCCACCCGAGCCCGCGGGCTCCTGCAGCGTTGGGGCTGGCTGCGGCGGGACACCGGCACGCCGCCCAAGCTCGGCGACTTCCGGCCGTACGACACGGTCGAGCGCCCGGCCGAGCAGGTGATCCTGCGCATCGACGACGTCAGCATGCACTTCCGCGGCCTCAAGGCCCTGCAGGAGGTGACCATGGAGATCACCGCAGGGGAGATCCGGGGCATCGTCGGCCCGAACGGCTCCGGCAAGACCACCCTGTTCAACGTGGTCAGCGGCCTGTACCGGCCCACCGCCGGCCGGGTCTGGCTGGGGGAGCGGGACATGACCGCCGCCCGCCCGCACACCCTGGCCCGCGCCGGCGTCGCCCGCACGTTCCAGAACCTGCGGCTGTTCCCGCTGCTGACCGTGCGCGAGAACCTGCTCGTCGCACTCGACCAGACGTCCGTGCTCGGCAACTGGCGGTACGCGCTGTGGCAGCCGGGCGTCTGGCGGCACGACCGCGCCCTGCGCAGACAGGCCGACGAGCTGCTCGACCGCTTCGGGCTCACCGCCTTCGCCGACGCCGCACCGGGCGAGCTGCCCTACGGCACGCAGCGGCGCGTCGAGATCGCCCGCGCGATGGCCCGCCGGCCCCGCCTGCTGCTGCTCGACGAACCCGCCGCCGGCCTCAACGGCGAGGAGGTCCGCCAGCTCAGCGAGATCGTGCGGTCCATCCGCTCGACCGGCGTCACCGTGGTGCTCATCGAGCACAACATGGGCCTGGTCATGTCGCTGTGCGAGCGGGTCACCGTCTTCGCCGGCGGCCGCGTCATCGCCGACGGCACACCGGCCGAGGTGGCGCGCGCGCCGCAGGTGGTCGAGGCATACCTGGGCGACTCCGCCATGTCTGAGGACGTGCCGGTCGCCACCCCGACGGAGGCGAAGCGATGAGCATCGACACCGACTCGCCCGCCACCGCCACCACCGGCGCGGACTTCACCGTCGAAGGGCTGACCGTCCACTACGGCGGGGTGTGCGCGGTCAACGGGATCAGCCTCACCGTGCCCGCCGGGCGCTCGGTCGGCCTGATCGGCGCCAACGGCGCGGGCAAGACCTCCGCGTTGCGGGCGCTGATGGGCCTCGTGCCGCGCAAGGTGAGCGCCGTCCGGTTCGGCGACACCGACCTCGCCCGGGTCAAGGCCCGCGACATGGTCCGCCACGGCATCGGCTACGTGCCCGAGGGCCGCCATGTCTTCGTCGGCCTGCCCGTCGAGAAGAACCTGCTGCTCGGCGCGTACGCCCGGCCGTGGGACGCGGCGACCAGGGCGAGCCTCGCCGAGGTGTACGAACTGTTCCCGGTGCTGGAGGAGATGAAGGACCGGTTGGCCGGCGCGCTGTCCGGCGGCCAGCAGCAGATGCTCGCCATCGGCCGGGCCCTGATGTCGCAGCCGAAGCTGCTCCTGCTCGACGAGCCGTCCATGGGCCTGTCCCCGAAACTCGTCGAGACCATCCTCGCCGTGCTGCAACGGCTCAAGGGCCAGGGCCTGAGCATGCTGCTGGTGGAGCAGAACGCCAAGCTGACCTTCGAAGCGACCAGTACCTGCCTGGTGATGGAGCACGGCGAGGTGGTGCTGTCCGGGACGTCGGCGGAACTGTCCCACGACGCCCGGGTCCGGAAGATCTACCTCGGCCTGTGACCCGCCGGCCGGCCGGACCCCGCTGCGGGCCCGGCCGGCCGGCGCTCAGCGTGTTTCGGCCAGGTGCGCGGCGTCGAGATGGTCGCGGGTCGCCGCGAGCGCCATCCGGGCGTACTCCTTGGCCCCCACCTGCGCCACCAGCGTCGCCCGCGGGATCTCCAGCGCGTACGGGATCCCGGCGGGCAGTGCGGCCAGGATGCCGCGCACGTCGATGCCGCCCTCGCCGGGGAACAGGCGCTCGAACCGGGCCGTGTGGATCAGACCCTCGTTCGTGGTCGGCACGGCCGACGGCGCGTCGCAGACGTGCGCGAAGTGGAACCACTCGGCGGGCAGTTCCCGCAGCTGCGCCACACTGGAGCCCGATCGGGCGAAGTGCAGCAGATCGACCAGCAGGCCCGCGTTGGGCTGGTCCGCCGCACGCAGCACCCGGGCCGCCTCGGCCAGGTCCGGGGTCTCCGTCCAGGACGGGAACTCCAGGTCGACGGTCAGGCCGAGCGGCCGGGCCATCTCGCACAGCAGCGCGAACCGGTCTATCTTGCGGGCCCGGTCGGGGTCCGGCAGCTGCGTGATCACGTGCCGGGCGCCGAGCTCGGCCCCGGCCTCCAGGAACCGCTGCAGCTCCCGCGGGTCGTCGTGCGGGCTGATCCGGGCCAGCTCGATGTCGAGCACCTCGATGCCGGTCGCGGCCAGGCGCACCTTCGTCGTGCGCATCAGCGCCGGATCGGTGGCCAGCGGATAGTGCGGCTCCTGCGGAGTGACCCGGTTGAGCCGCAGCCCGACGTACCGGTATCCGGCCGCGGCGGCGGCTTCGACGAGATCCGGCGGAGCCAGGCTCAGCGCCGTGAGGTGCGCCAGCGAGTAGTCGCGCCGGCGGTCGTCGCGCGGCTCGCTGTCGCGCAGGGCGATCAGGCGACGCAGCCGGTGCGCCGCCATCCGCACGGGGGCGCTGGCCGGTGCGCCGTAGCCGGCGTACCCGTCGATGCGCTGCACCACCTCGAAGAAGACGCGCGAGCCGAGCATCTCGGTGTAGAAGTGCAGGTACTCGCCGTGCTCGTCGCGGTCGTAGAGGATCGAGTGCTCGCGCATCGCGGCGAGCAGCTCCGGCGGCGGCGCGAGCCGGGCGTCCAGGTCCTCGTAGTAGTTCTCCGGGATCCGCAGCAGCGGCGCGCCCAGCGCCCGCATGGCCCTGGCACTGGCGATCACGTCATCGCTGGCGAACGCGATGTGCTGCGGGCTGGCGACCGCAGGGGCCCAGTCGCCGCGGCGCAACGGCGCGGTGTTGAGCATGATCCGGATCTGGCCGTCGCCGTCGACGGCAGCCCGGCTGCGGATCAGCCCGAACGGCGCGGCGAGCTCGGTGGCGCCGCCCGAGCGCAGGCCGAGCACCAGGCTGTAGAAGAGCACCACCTGGTCGAAGTCGTCCACGGACTCGGTCAGCGACACGTAGTCGGTCCCGGTCACCAAACCGTTCGGGCGGGGCGACCGGCCGGTGGGGCTGAAGTCGGCCAGCCAGCCGCCGCTGTCCGAGGCGTCGCGGCAGAAGAACACCGCCGTGCCGTCCGGAGCCGCCACCGAGCTGAGTTCGGCCTCGTCGGGACGCCGGATGCGGGGCAGCACCGGGGCCAGCAGGCGTACGGCCCGCTGCGTCGACGCGGCCGGGTCGGTGCTCTCCACGGCGAGCGCGCAGATGGCCGCCGTGCCGGGCGCGACGGTGCGCTGCGGCTCGAAGTTGAGCAGCACCCGGGCGCTGCCCTGCTGCCACAGCTGCACGGGCTTGGAACGGTGCTGTCCGGTGTGGGCGAACCCCAGCGCGGCCAGCGTGCTCGCCACGCCGGGGCCGGAGACGGAGTCGACCGCCAGCTCGGTGAAGACATGGCCGCCGAGCCGGGGCGCGGGCGGCAGCCCGGTCATCCGCAGCCGCTCGCGCACCGCGGCCGGGCCGTGCGTGCTGACGAGTTCCTGCAGGCTCAGCAGGGAGCGCATGCCGTCGATGGCCGCGTGCCGGGGATCGGCCTGGCGGTACACGTCGTTGAAGACCTCAAGGGACAGCGGGCCGTCGTATCCGGTGCTGAGCACGTGCCCCACGAAACCGGTCAGGTCGAACGTGCCGAGGCCGGGGAACAGCCGGTGATGCCGGCTCCACTCGACCAGGTCAGGGCGTAGGTGAGGGGCATCGGCCAGCTGCAGGTGGAAGATCTTCTCGCCCGGCACGACACGGATGCCGGCCGGATCGCCGCCGCGGGAGAGCACGTGGAAGCTGTCCAGGCACAGGCCGAGTGCGGGATGGCCGGCATGCCGCACGATGCGCCAGGCGTGCTGGTACGTGTCGACGAACCTGCCCCACGCCAGCGGCTCGTAGGCGATCCGTTTGCCTCGCTCGGCGGCCATGGCGGCGAGCTGGTGCAGCTGCTCGGCGGCGAGGTCGTCGTCGTCCACGCAGTCGGCCGACTCCGAGGAGCTGACCAGCATCGTGTCGGCGCCGAGCTGGTCCATCAGGTCGAACTTGCGTAACGCGCGGCGCAGGTTGGCCCGGAAGACGTCCGGCGGGACGGCTTCGAGGTCGCGGAACGGCTGGTAGGCCACGATCGACAGCCCGCGGCGGGCGCACTCCTGGCCGACCCGCTGCGGCGACCACGGCGAGGCGATGAGGTCGTTCTCGAAGATCTCGATCCCGTGGAAGCCGGCCGCCGCCGCTGCCGCCAGCTTGTCCTCCAGCGTGCCGGACAGACAGCCGGTGGCGATGGCCGGGCGGGGCGCTGGGCGCGGCCGCTCGGCGGTGTCCGTTGTGGATCGCCTGTCGGGGGTGAGCATCTGGGTCTCCCTCGCGGCATGAACGTACCGGATAGTTACTTATACACTCGCCGGGACGAACGGGGAAGGTCCGGCGCCCGAACCGCACTGGCTACAGTGGGCGTCGACGGAGAAGGGAACCCAGTTGGCCGCACAGTCGCCTGAAGCCACCACGGTGCCGTCGGTGCGCGACGCCGACCGGACCAGGACCGAGATCCTCGACGTCGCCACCCAGGAGTTCGCCGACAAGGGCTACACCGGAGCCCGGGTGGACGAGATCGCCGCCAAGACCCGTACCACCAAGCGGATGATCTACTACTACTTCGCCGGCAAGGAGCAGCTCTACATCGCCGCCCTGGAACGTGCGTATACGGGCATCCGCGCGCTGGAGCAGCAGCTCGACGTCGACCACCTGGACCCGGCCGAGGCGATCCGGCAGCTGGCGGCGCTGACCTTCGACCACCACGAGGCGCATCCGGACTTCATCCGCCTGGTCAGCATCGAGAACATCCATCGCGCCCAGCACCTGATCCGCTCGGACATCCTCCCCGGCCTGGCCGATCCGGCGCTGAACGTGCTCACGCGCATCCTGGAGCGCGGCCGCTCCGCCGGGCGGTTCCGCGACGACGTGGATCCGGTCGACATCCACATGGTGATCAGCGCGTTCTGCGTGTTCCGCACCGCCAACCGGTACACCTTCAATGCCATCTTCCAGCGCGACATGCTCGACCCGGCGCGGCGCGAGCACTACCGCACGATGCTCGGCGACCTGGTGCTGGAATACCTGACCGCGCGCTGACCGCAGGCTGGTCGGAGGGCGGGTTCAGCTGACGCAGAACTCGTTGCCCTCCGGGTCGTGCATGACCACGTAGTAGAAGGGGTCGTCGGGGTCGTCGCCGGTGGTGCGCCGCACGACCTGCGCGCCTGCCGTCACCAGCTCGGCCACCTTGGCGTCCACGATCTCGATCCGCTGCGCCAGGCCCAGCGTGTCGTCGCGGCCGGTGGGGTAGAGGTCCAGGTGCACCCGGTTCTTGCCGCCCTTGCCCTCCGGCACCTGCTGGAACCACAGCGGCGGGCGCAGCCCTTCCGGGTCGAACAGGCGGTTGCCGAATGCGGCCGCGTCGCCCAGCCGCCGCCGGTAGTGCCTGTGCCAAGGATGCGGGCCGTCGGGCGGAACCGGCCGGTAGCCCAGCGCTGCGGCCCAGAAGTCGGCGAGCCGCCCCGGATTGTTCGCGTCGATCGTAAGCTGCCAGAACACCACGGCCAGACGCTACACCCGCGCACGGCCCCGGCGCGGCAGCGGGTTGGATCACGTTGGCGCCGACCGTCACGATCAACTAGGGTGCGCGATGCCATCCACTTTGTCCGGACGGCACCCCGCCAGTGTGCACCGTCGAGGAGTATTCCGTATGCGCCGTACCGCCGTCTCCGTGCTGCTGGCCGTCGTCGTGGCGAGCGCCGCCGCCTGCGGTGACGAGGCCGAGCCGCAGGCCGCGCCGTCCGTTGTCCCGGCGAGTGGCATCCCCGCGAGCGCCGCCCCGGCGACCAGCGCAGCGGCGGGTGTGGTGGGGAGCATCGCGTTCGCCTGCGAGGCCGCCGACGGCCTGTACGCCACCCTGAACAAGCAGTCGCAGGCGCACATCCAGCGCGGCTTCGAAGCGGAGAAGCGGGGCGACACGGCGACTGTGGCCAAGGAGCTGGCGGCGCTTAATCCGATGTTCCTCGCCGTCTCGGCGAAGTTCGGCGAAGCCGCCGACCGGGTGGCCGACGACGAGGTGAAGTTTGCGCTGAGCGAGCTCGCCGACGCGGCGTCGACGGCGTCGTCGTTCACCACGTTCCGCGAGTTCGGGGCCATGCAGCAACTGACGGTCTCCGCCGAGTTGGTGCTCATCCGCAAGTGCCGCTACTCCGGGTACAAGATGGTCAATCTGGTCTGATAATTAGTGCTTTGTCCAGATAACAATTATATGAGTGATTTGCCCCATGTGAGTGGGTAGGGCATTCTGGGGACGAAGGCTGCGGTGTTCGAAGGCGGTCCGTATGTCCACAGACGCAAGCCCCGGCAAGGCCGCCGGCGAGACTGAAGCCCCGATGTGCCGTGCCCGCGATCGGCTCTGGGTGGGATATGTCGGCGTATCGCTGGCCTTCGTGGCGGCGTACGCCGCGACGGCCGGCCACGACTTGGCGCAGGCGATCATCTTCGCAGGCTCGAACCTGGCCGCCGTGGTGGCGATCCTGGTCGGCATCAGGATGAACCGGCCTGCCCGCCCGGGCGCGTGGTACCTGCTCGCCGCCGGTCAGGTGACGTACCTGGTGGGGAATGTGTGGTGGTACGTCGTGGCAGCTGCGGAAGGCAGGCCGTCCGTCTTCCCGTCGCCGGCCACCGAGATCTTCCTCGTCTCCTACCTGCTCAGCGCGCTGGCCCTGCTGCAACTGGTCCGAGCCCGGCGTGCGGGAGGGGACTGGTCGGCGCTGCTCGACGCCCTCATCGTCACCATCGCGTTCAGCTGCGCCAACTTCGCACTCGTCGTCGCACCCCAGCTCACCACCACGCAGCTGTCCTCATACGGCCAGCTGCTCGCGGGCGTCTACCCGTTCCTGGACATGATCTTCCTCGTGCTGGCGGCCCGATTGTTCTTCGGCGCCGATCGCGCGCGCGGCGCGCTGACGCCGCTCGCCGCGTGGGCGGCGGCACTGCTGGTGGCAGACCTCGTCTACGGGCTTCACCAGGTCAAGGGTGTCGAACAGGACGGCGACTGGCCGTTCTACGGCTATCTCGCCTCGTTCCTGTTCGTGGGCGTCGCCGGGTTGCATCCGGCGATGCGGGAGATCGCCGCCCAACGGGAGCAGCCCCATGTCGCCGGCCGCGTGCGACTGGCCGCACTCGGCCTCTGCGGCCTGGTGGTGCCGACACTGGTGGTGCAGTCGGTACGCGATGGACAGCGCATCGAGCCGATCGTCCTCTCGTGCGCGTCAGCGATCATGTTCATCGTCCTCATGCTGCGGGTGGGCGACCTGCTGAAGAAGACCGTCGCCGCGGGCCGCACGGAGCAGGAGCGGTTGCAGCAGTTCCTGGAGGCGATACCCATCGGCGTCGAAGTCCGCGACGCGGCCACCGCCCGCCCCGTGTACGTCAACCAGGTGGCCGGCCGCATCCTCGGCTACGACCCGGGGCGGGTCGACGCGCTCGCCGACCTGCCCCACCTGTACGCCGGTGACACCGGCGAGCCCTACGCGCCCGAACGCCTTCCGGTGAATCGCGCCCGGCAGGGCCACGTCACCACCGTGGACGACATCGAGGTCGAGCGGGACGCGCAACGCCGGCAGCTGCACGTGGTGGCGACACCGATCCGGGACGGCGAGCAGGTCCGCTACGTGCTGACCGCGTTCGCCGACGTCACCGCGGAACGCCAGATGGCCGAGGAGCTGCGCCAGCTCTCGGTCATCGACGAGCTGACCGACGTCAACAACCGCCGCGGCTTCCTGCTCGCCGCCCGCAACGAGCTGGCGCTCGCCGAGCTGGCCCGCCGGCCCGGAGTGCTGCTCTTCATCGACGTCGACGGCCTCAAGCTGATCAACGACACCTACGGCCACAGCGTCGGCGACCACGCCCTGCGCAGCGCATCCACGCTGCTGCGGGCCAACACCCGCCGGCGCGACGTGCTGGGGCGGATCGGCGGTGACGAGTTCTGCGTGCTGCTGACCGAGACGAGCGTGCTGTCCGACGTCGACGTGTGGGCGGCCCGGCTGCGCGAGCAGGTCGTCCGGCACAACGCCACGAGCCGCCAGCCGTACCGGCTCGCACTCACCGTCGGGGCGACGGCCTTCGACCACGACACCCCGCACACCATCGAGGAGCTGATCGATCGCGCCGACGCGGCCATGTACCAGGCCCGTGAGCTGGACGGCGACAAGGACGCCGAGCGACCTGTCCGGATCCTTCGGCCGACCACTGGCACCCGGACGGAGCGCACCTCCGGTCCGTGACGAGCCGAGAGCCTTACCGGAAGGTAAGGCCGGCCTGTCTGCCCCGTCGGGCAGATGTCACCTCGCGGCCATGTCCCCGGCCATCGACCACGCGACATATTGGTGTCGGCAGTCGGCGTCCGTCGCCTGCCGACACCGAGATGAGGCGAGAGGCGATGGGCGCGATGAACAAGTCGTGGCTGCCGGCCGTACCGGCGGCGATCGTGCTGGCGCTGACCGGCTGCGTTCCGGGAGCGGGCGGCGGGGTGGCGGACCCGTCGCCGTCCGCTGCGGCGTCAGGCGGCGCCGCAGTGGCAGCGGCGACCGAGATCCAGGTCAACAAGTCCTACTGGTTCGCCGGATTGAAGGTCACCCTCGGCGCCGCCCGCGTCGTCGCGTCGTCCTCCGGCACCGGGCAAGCCGTGACGGTAGAGGGCGTCTTCCAGAACCTCAGCTCCGAGCACCCGGGCACGCCGACGTCCAGCGTCCTGCTGACCGTCGGCGACCGCACCTATGCCGAGGTGGACAACCCGCTGCAGAAGCTGCCCGAAGTCCCGGCACAGCGCAGCCAACCCGGGGTGTACGCCTTCGCCGTCGACGAGCACTTCGTCCTCGCCGACGCGGTGCTCGTGGTCGGCAAGCCCGCCGACCGGCAGGCGACGGTCCCGTTCACCGGCCCGGACGGCCTCGTGGCGCTGGAGCCCAAGCCGCTGCCGGTCACCGGCAAGGTCCTGCGGGAGAACACCGGCAGCGTGTTCATGACCGTCTCCGCGGTCGAGGTGCGCTCCGACGAGCCCTTCCTGCACGGCCAGGCGCCGACCGGCCAGGAGTTCCTGCGACTGGCCTTCTCCGCCACGAACAACACCGACGCCGGGTTCGCCTGGGTCTTCGACCGCGACCTGCACCTGAAACTGCCCGACGGCACCTCGATCGCCACCGCCGACAACTGCAGCCGCGCCCAGATCTATCCCGCGCCGCACGCCACCGCCACCGGCGGGCTCGCCTGCTTCCTCGTGCCCGCCCCGGCCCACGGCGAATACCTGCTCAGCTGGAACCGGTACGGCAAGGGCGCGCTGCGCGTACCCGTCGATTGACGGTCGTAGAATGCCCGCGATGACGGTGGACGCCGGCCGCGGTGACGGAACCCAGGGGACCGGCGCACCCGCGCCGGTCCTGCACCCCGGCGACCCCCGGCAGGCCGGCGGGGTGCGGCTGCTCGGGCGGCTCGGCGAAGGCGGCATGGGAGTCGTGTTCCTCGGCCAGGACGCCGCCGGACGCCTGGTGGCCGTGAAGGTCATCCGGCCGGACTACGCCCGAGACCGGCGCTTCCTGGCCCGGTTCGCGGCCGAGGCGGCCGCCGCCCGCCGGGTCGCCCGGTTCTGCACGGCGCAGGTCCTCGACGCCGGCGCCGACGGCGACCTCGCCTACCTGGTCACCGAATACATCGAAGGCCCCACCCTCACCGCCGCACTGGACGCAGACGGCCCCATGCACGGCTCCACGCTGGACAGCCTCGCCATCGGCGTCGCCGCCGCGCTCAACGGCATCCACGCCGCAGGCGTCGTCCACCGCGACCTCAAACCCGGCAACGTCCTGCTCTCCCGGGTCGGGCCGAAGGTCATCGACTTCGGCATCGCCCGCGCCCTGGACCACCTGGCGAGTCTCACCGAGTCCGGCGACATCGTCGGCACACCCGCGTACATGGCCCCGGAGCAGTTCCGCGGCACCGCCACCGCGGCCACCGACGTCTTCAGCTGGGGCGCTGTCGTCACCTTCGCCGCGACCGGACGCCCGCCGTTCGGCGCCGGCGCACCCTACGAGCTGATGCACCGCATCCTGACCGACCCGCCGGACCTCGGCGGCCTCGAACACCCGTTGCGCGGCCTCGTCACGCAGGCGCTCGACAAGGAGCCCGAGCGCCGCCCGACCGCCCGGGGGCTGCTGCTCACCCTGGTCGGCGACACCCCGGACCCGATCGACACCAGCTCGCGGATCCTGTCGACACAGTGGACGTCCCCGCCGCCGGCGACCGCGCGCATCGGCCCCGCGCCGACCCGGCTCGACGACGCCCACGCCGCCGGACCGCTGCTCGACCGACCGCTCGTCGAACGAGCACCCGCCCGGCGCGCCCGGCTCCTGGCGCTCGCCGCCGCAGGCCTGGTCACCGTGGTCGTCGCCGTGATGGCGTCGCGGGGATGGTGGCGCGACACTCCCGGCGCCGTCCAGGCGTCGCACTCCGCGTCGGCCGGGCACGCGGCGTCCCCCTCGGCCCGCTCCGCGGCGGGGACTGGTGCGGCGACGTCGTCGGCCGGTGCGCCGACGCCGATCAGGATCGGCGAACGCACCCCGGCGCGGGGCGAGGTCTCCCTCGGCGTCGGCGAGACAAGGACCTACCGGCTGCACGTGACCACCGGAACCAGTGTCTCCGTGAAGGGACACGTCTGCGCCGAACTCGTACGTTGGCAGCTGTCCCACGAAGGCGGAGCCCCGGTGACGTCCGGCAAACTCGGCTGCCTTCAGTCCGGACCCTATGTGCTGCCCGCCGGCGAATACGTGCTGGTCGTCGGGCAACCCGGCGTCGACGGCAAGTACGCCCTGACCCTGATCGGCGGATGAGCGCCATGACAGCGCACCTGGAGATGTGGGGCATGACCGGCGCGTCGGCGATCCCGCTGCACGGTGACCGGATCACGCTGGGCAGCGCCGACTCCAACGACATCGCCGTGCCCGCCGACCGCAGCCTGTCGCGCCTGCATGCGGTCCTGGAGCGCTACCCGGCCGGCTGGTGCGTACGCGACCTCGGGTCCCGCAACGGGACCTACGTCAACGGCCGGCGCATCTGGCAGGAGCACGTGCTCGCCGACGGCGACGAGATCCGGGCCGGCGCCTCCCGGTTCGTGCTGCGGTCCGGCCGCGTGCCCGCCGGCCAGGTCACCGAGGCGGGCGTGGCCCCGCCGGAACTCACCGGCCGCGAACGCGACGTCCTCGTCCAGCTGTGCCGGCCCCTGCTGGCGGGCGAGATGTTCACCGAACCCGCGTCGAGCCGGGAGATCGCCGCCGCGCTCGTCGTCACCGAGGCGGCGGTCAAACAGCACCTGCTGCGCCTGTACGAGAAGTTCGGCATCGCCGGCGACGGGGAGAGACGGCGGGTACGCCTGGCCAACGAGGCGATGGCCCGCAACGCCATCACCCGCAGCGACCTTCGTTGAACCGGGGCGATGCCGGGGCGACGCGCGACGTAGCATGAACGATGCCGTTCACCGGAGGCCATCCGGCTGCCGTCCTGGCCATCGCCCGTTTCGGCCTGCCGGGCTCCGCCCTCGTCATCGGCACGGTCACCCCCGATCTGCCGATGATGCTGCCGTTCCCGGCGATAGTCCATTTCGGGCACACGCCCTGGGGGCTCGTCACCCTGGACCTGGTCCTCGGCACGACGGCCTTCGTGCTGTGGCAGGCCGTGTTCGCTCGGGTCGTGCTCGCCATCGCACCTCGTGCGCTGGCCGCGCGCGTGCCGAACGATGCCCCGAGCGGGCTCGCGTTCCACTTCTCCTCGTGGAACCGGGTCGCCCGGGTGCTCGCTGCGGTCCTGATCGGTGCCGCGACGCACCTGATCTGGGACGGCGTCACCCACGACTGGATGTGGGGCCCGCAGTACGTCCCGTGGCTCGCGTCCCGTCACGGTTCGCTGCTCGGATGGCAGTGGGTGCAACGGATCAGCGACGTCGCCGGAACCGCGATCGTCGCCGGGTGGGTCGTCGCCTGGTGGCGGCGCGCAACCGTGCGCGCGGAAGCCGAGGTGCTGCCGCTGCGGCTCCGGGTCCTGGCGTGGTCGGTCATCCTGATCCCGGCCGCCGCCGGGTTCATGCACGGGCTGCTCACCGACTCGTGGTTCGCCGCGTTCGCCTGGGGTGCGGGACCGGGCGCCGCCGGTCTCGTCGCGGTCACCGCGACCTGGTGGTGGCGTCGGCGAAGGATCGACACTGGTGACATCGCCGATGCGTACGCGCCCACAACTGGCCAGGATGCCGGTTTATGAAGCTTCGTCGCACGTACTGCGCGGCCGTCGCCGCCGCTGTGATCGTGACGCTGGTCCCGACCGTCCCCGCGCTCGCCGACGAGCGGGCGCCCGTCTCCGCGCCGGTCGTCTCCGGGCCGATCCCGGGCGCCGTGCCCGGTGACCGGCTC
This sequence comes from Catellatospora vulcania, assembly GCF_009720385.1. Lineage (GTDB taxonomy): Bacteria > Actinomycetota > Actinomycetes > Mycobacteriales > Micromonosporaceae > Catellatospora > Catellatospora vulcania. The sequence continues at coordinate 349,976 of NZ_ML769301.1, forward strand.
GCGCCGGACGTCGAGAACACCTACCCCTTCTTCTCCACCCCTGACGACCTGGCCGCGAAGGGCTACGTCGAGCGCGAGTACTACCTGTCGGGCGTCGCCGACGGCTGGGATCAGCAGGGCAACCTGGTCGCGACCGACGTGCCGTACCGGACCCGGATCGTGGTCCGCCGACCGGCCGCCGACCGCAGGTTCAACGGCACCGCGCTGGTCGAATGGCAGAACGTGACGGCGGGCTACGACCTCGACGCGCTGTGGAACGGCGAGGCGATGATGCGCGCCGGGTACGCCTGGATCGGGGTTTCCGCCCAGCGCGTCGGCGTCGACCAGCTACGCGGCTGGAGCCCAGCCCGGTACGGCAGCCTGGACGTCACCGGTGCCGGCCGGTACACCGCCGACGAGCTGTCGTACGACATCTTCGCCCAGGCGGCCAAGGCCGTCGGCGCGGGCGGCCACGCCTCGCCGGTGGGGCGGCTGGACGTCCGCACGACCCTGGCGATCGGAGCATCGCAGTCCGCCGGCCGGATGACCGTCTACTACCAGAGCATCCTGCCGAAGGTCGAGCCGGTCTTCGACGGGTACGCCTTCATCGTCGGCAGCGCGCCGACCCGGGTGGGCCCGGAGCCGGTGTTCCAGGTGCTGTCGGAGACGGATGTGCGCACCCCGCTCCGGCCGTCGCCCGACACCGACCGGTTCCGCCGCTGGGAGGTCGCCGGTGGGGCGCACTCCGGCTGGCACGGCCAGCAGTACCGGACCCCGATCTCGGTGCGCGACCTGGGGGCGGCCCCGGTCTACGACTGCGCGCAGCCGCCGTTCAGCCGGGTTCCGGTCAACCACGCCACCGCGGCGGCCTACGACCACCTGGTGCGGTGGGTCCGTGCGGGCGTCGCGCCGCCGACCGCCCCGCCGCTGGTGTTCAACGCCGACGGCACCAAGGCCCGTGACAGCCTGGGGCTGGCACTCGGGGGCATCCGGTATTCGCAGGTGACGGCACCGACGGCGGTGAACACCGGGGACAACGCCGGGCAGTCGTTCTGCTTCCTGTTCGGCAGCCACCAGCCGTTCGACGAGGCCACACTCGACGGTCTGTACCGCACCCGGGTGTCCTACGTCGCCCAGGTCGTCCGCGCCGATTTCGGCAACGTGCTCAGCGGATACCTGCTACCAGCCGACGCCCAGGCCAATCTCCGCGAAGCCCTCGCCTCCGGTGTGGGCGGCTGACACCCACGGCGACCGGTCGTGATCGCTCGACTCGCCTGGCACCTGTGCGAAAACCGGCTCAGGATACGCACAGGTGCCCGGCAAGTCCGGTGATCATCCGGTGCCGGTCAGGTGCTGGGCGAGCACGGCGGCATGGCTGCCGGGGAGGTCCCTCACCGCGGTGAGCAGGGTCACCGGGCCGTCGTGGAGGGCCTTGCGCAGTGCGGCCAGCGCCTGCTGCGCGGCGGGGTCGTCGAGTTCGGTCTCGTAGCGGGCGACGAACTCGTCGTGGCGCTCGCCGGGGGCCTCGTGATACCAGCGCCGCAGCTCGTCGGATGGGGTGAGCTCCTTGGGCCACCGTGCGATGTCGGCCCGCTTCTTGGCCAGGCCGCGTGGCCACAGCCGGTCCACCAGCACCCGCAGGCCGTCGTCGGGCGAGGGCGGGTCGTACACGCGGCGCATACGCAGGTTCGCGGCCGGGCCGGGGCGTCTCGTCGGCATAGGCCCATTGTCGGACGGCGCGGACCGGGCGGGGCGGGTTCGGCACCCACTGCCGGCGGCCGGGAAGGTGCTCACCTCGGTGGATCACCGCAGGTGGTGAGCCGGCCGCATGGGGCCGGCTCGACGCGTTGCCGCTACCGGGCGCGCTTGGCTTCGAGCCGTTCGGGCACCGGCCAGCGGACGTCACGGGCCAGCCGGAGCTTCTCGAAGATCCAGATGAGCCGGGCGGCGGGGTCGAGCTGGCCGCGCAGGACGCCGTGGCGGGCCCCGGTCGGGTCGGCGTGGTGGGAGTTGTGCCAGCTCTCGCCGAAGGACAGGATCGCCAGCGGCCAGAAGTTGGTGGCCCGGTCCTTGCTGACGAAGGGCCGATCGCCGACGACGTGGCAGATGGAGTTCACCGACCAGGTGACGTGGTGGAGCACGGCCATGCGGACCAGCCCGGCCCAGAAGAAGGCACTGACCGCGCCCGCCCACGTGCCGGTGACCAGGCCGCCGATCAGGGCGGGTGAGAGCAGCGACACAGCCACCAGGGGACCGAAGAGCCGGTCGACGATGCGGATGTCGCGGTCGGCGACCAGGTCCGGGGCGAACCGGGCCCGGTTGCTCACCTCACGCCGGAACATCCAGCCGATGTGGGCGTGGAACAGGCCCTTGAGCACGGCGGTGACGCTGGTGCCGTAACGCCAGGGGGAGTGCGGGTCGCCTTCGCGGTCGGAGAAGGCGTGGTGCCGGCGGTGGTTGGCGACCCACTGGGTCGGCGAGCCCTCGACGGCCAGCGATCCGGCCACGGCCAGCGCGATGCGCAGCCCGCGCCGCGCCTTGAACGATCCGTGGGTCAGGTGGCGGTGGTAACCGGCCGCGATACCGAATCCGCTGATCAGGTAGGTGGTGATGGCCAGCGTCAGGTCGACGCCGGACAGGCCCCAGCCCCATGCGACCGGCATGGCGGCCAGCAGCGCGACGAACGGGGTGACCACGAAGATCCAGATCGCGATCGCGCCTGCCCGGGTCTGCGGTGCGGCGAGCATCGGCTTGGGTTCGTGCACGGTACGGGGGGCATCGGGGCGATCGACGACCGTCGGCGGACTGGTTGCTCCCATGCGGCTCCTGTCTGAGATCCGGTGGTAGGGCGGTGCGGGGCCGATAAACGACATGGCCGGGAGCCCAACGGGTTCCCGGCCATGATCGGAACTACTTAGAGGACGCGCACGCCCGCGGCCTGCGGACCCTTCTGGCCCTGCACGATGTCGAACTCGACCTTCTGGTTCTCCTCCAGCGAACGGAAGCCGTTCGACTGGATCTCAGAGAAGTGGACGAAGACGTCCGCGCCGCCGCCGTCGACCGAGATGAAGCCGAAGCCCTTGTCTGCGTTGAACCACTTAACGGTGCCCTGTGCCATGTTGTTCTCCTCCTTGGGAGTGGGAGCCGCACTTTGCGGCAACCCAGCCGTTGTCCCGGCGGCCACATCCGCCCCAAGAGGAAGACGAAACCACCCGCGTGACCTGATTCGCGGGCGTCAAAAGATCAACTACTGAACACGCAAAATCACGACTGAATGATGACAACTCTCCCACACTTGATTCTATTCCTGGAGGGCGGCTGCCCCCTTCCTGAAATCGCAGCTCAGGAGGGGTGGTTCCGGCGAGCCGCCGGACCGCGTCGGCGAGCGGGGCTCCCGCCGGACAGCCATGATCGTCTATGGCTTGACCTGGCGGTTCGGCATCGGCACCCGCTGGGGCGCGGATACGCTGCGGAGATGGGCGGGATGATCCACGTTCCGCCCCGGCTGAGGGGAAAGTCGTGTCCGCCACATCCGCGGCATCTGCCGGCCGGCGCGAACCGGCGCTCACGGGGGCGACCGTCGTCCTGATCGGCGGCAGCGCCGGCATCGGGTTCGAAACGGCCCGGCTGGCCCGCGCCGAGGGCGCCGCCCTCGTGCTGACCGGCCGCGACCCCGAACGCCTGGCGCGGGCCGCCGCCGAACTCGGCGCGCTGCACAGTGCGGCGTTCGACGCCACCGACCCGGCCGCCCTCGAACGGTTCTTCCGGGAACTGTCGAAGCCGATCGATCATGTGATGATCACCGCAGGCCGGCCGTACTACGGACTGCTCGCCGACATGGACGTCGAGCAGGCCCGCCGCTCCTTCGACGAGCACATGTGGCTGCCCGTCAACGTGGCCCGCCTGGCCACCGGCACCGTCCGGCCCGGCGGCACCCTCACCTTCATGGGCGGCACCGGCGCCCGCCGCCCGCGCCCGGGCCTGACGATCGCCGCGATGGGCACCGCGGCGCTGCCCGCCATGACCGCGAATCTCGCCCTCGAACTGGCGCCGATCCGGGTCAACCTGATCGCCGCCGGGTTCGTCGACACCCCGCTGTCCGCACAGCTGCTCGGCGACGACCTCGATCAGCGGCGAGAGCAACTGCGAGCCACGCTGCCGATCCGCCGGGTCGTCGGACCTGCCGACGTCGCCGCGCTTGCGGTGCACCTCATGACCAACACGGCGCTCACCGGCGCGACGTACGACATCGACGGCGGCCAGCAGCTGCTTCCGGGCTGAGCATCCGGCGCGGGTCTAGCCGCGACCGGGAGCGCTCGTGCTCACCTCTGGCCAACGAGAACCCCCAACCCCGCCTAGAGCGAAGGAAGGGCACCTTCTTAACGCTATGCGTAGAGGAAGGTGCCCTTCATCACGGCGACCGGGTGGGGCCTGCGGCGATGATCGCTGGTTGCGGCCGAAAAGTGGGTTCTGGCCACAGGTTTTGACCGCAAACAGCGATCATCGCCGTCAAGCGCGACCGCGCCCGGCCCCACGCCACCCCGGCCCAGCCCCGTCCGGTCCGGTCCAGTCCGGTCCCCTCGCATCCCCGCTGTCAGAGGGCGTCGACGATGTTCTTGGCCTCGCGCAGGCCCAGCGCGGCGTGCTGGCGTACCAGCTTGATCGCCTCGATCGCCCGACCCTGCTGCTTCAGGCTTCGGGCGTTCGCCATCAGCTCGGGTCCGAGCAGGCCGAGGGCGGGCTGCCCGGCGGCGAGCGGCGACGGCGTGCCGCCCGCCTCGATCAACTCGACGGCCTTGACGGCGTCGGCGAGCGTGGCCCCTGTGGCCTCCCGCCACAGTTTCACCGCGTGGATCTTCTTGCGCTGGTTCATGAGTACCCGGATCTGCTGCACGAGGGCGTCGCCGTGCGCCGGAGGGGGACCGGCGTGGCCGGCGCGGGCCGAGCGGGCGTGCTCGGCATCCCGGGCGGCCAGGGCGGATCCGAGCAGGTCGGTCGGGTCCGCGCGGCGACGCTTGGCCACCAGCAGGCCGATGATGACGACAAGCACCACGATGACGGCGATCAGAAACCCGGTCATGGGCACACGCTACCGGGTGGGCGCCCGTCCGGATTCGTCCGCATCTTCGCGTATTTATAGTAGAAGGTCAGTGTGTGTCCAGACGACGAGAGAGTTGTTCATCATGGCTGCTCTACCACCCGTTGCCGACTCCGCCACCTGGCGCAAGGAGCTGGACGAGCTGCGCGCCCGAGAGAAGGCGGCCACCAGGGAGCTCGACGCGATCGCCGCCCAGCGACGCCGGCTCCCCATGGTGAAGATGCCCGAATACACCCTGGTCGGGGCCGGGGGTCCGGTCAAGCTCGTCGATGTGTTCGAAGGCAGATCGCAGTTGATCGTCTACAACCACATGTGGGACCCCGACCCGGACGCGCGGTGGCAGTGCGGCGGCTGCACCAGTCTCATGTCGTCGTTCACGCGGCTGGACTTCCTCGACAACTACGACGCACGATTCGTGATCGTCACCCAGGGGCCGATCGAGGCGGCCCTCGCCTACGCCGAACGCGTCGGCAACAGGATGACGTGCTACTCCACCGCCGACAGCCCGTTCGGGGCCGACATCGACGCACCGCCCGGTGGCGGATTCGGAGTCAACGTCTTCCTGCGTGACGGCGAGACCGTGTACCGCACGTGGCACACCAACGGTCGCGGGGTCGAGCAGCTGACGTTCACGTTCGCCCTGGTCGATCTGCTGCCCTACGGGCGGCAGGAGGAGTGGCAGGACTCCCCGGAAGGCTGGCCGCAGGGCCCGGCGTACGGCGGCTGGCTCGACTCGCCCGACGTCGCCCGGTTGTACGGTCCCGCCGACTGACGGCCGTCGAGGCGCGCAGCGGCTCCGTGAAAAACTTCGGCCTGAGCGTCGGATCCGGGGCGAGCCGTTCGTAGCACAGGCGAGTGGCGGCCGGAGGTGGCCGCCGGGTTGAGGGAGCGAAGCGATGACGCGGTACCTGATCTCGTTCAATGACGGCGCGATGGACCACATCCCGGGTGAGGACCTGCCCGACGTGGGCAAGGCCGCGCACGCGGCGTGCCAGGAGGCCGTGGACGCCGGCGTGTGGGTGTTCGGCGGGGGTCTGAACAGGCAGCGGGCGAGTGTCGTGGCCACCGACGGGATGGTCACCGACGGTCCCTACCCGGAGACCAAGGAGGTCATCGGCGGGTTCGTGGTCGTCGACGTGGCCTCCCGCGAGGAGGCGCTGGCCTGGGCTACCAAGATCGCCGTCGCCTGCCGCTGTGCGCAGGAAGTCCGGGAGATCATGGCCGACCCCGAGATGGACGCGATGCTCCACCAGGCCGAGAGTCGACGCTGACCTGATGAGGTCGTCGTCGACCTACCCGTCGGGGGTCAACTTTCGCGATGGAAGGCTGGCCGCGGGGGCCGACGTACGGTCGCCGGCCCGACTCGCCCGACGTCGCCAGGTGGTACGGCCCCGCCGACGGAGACCGGTTGCCCGCGGCGCAGACCCCGTGAAAATCTCCGGCCCGGTGTCGGATCCTGGGTGAGCCGCTCGTAGCACAGGTGTGAGGCGGGCCGCCGGAGGCAGCCGGGGCAAGGGAGCGATGGCGTGACGCATTATCTGATCTCGTTCAATGACGGCGCGATGGACCACATCCCGGGTGAGGACCTGCCCGACGTGGGCAAGGCCGCGCACGCGGCGTGCCAGGAGGCCGTGGACGCCGGCGTGTGGGTGTTCGGCGGGGGTCTGAACAGGCAGCGGGCGAGTGTCGTGGCCACCGACGGGATGGTCACCGACGGTCCCTACCCGGAGACCAAGGAGGTCATCGGCGGGTTCGTGGTCGTCGACGTGGCCTCCCGCGAGGAGGCGCTGGCCTGGGCTGCCAAGATCGCCGTCGCCTGCCGCTGTGCGCAGGAGGTCCGCATGCTCGGGGGCGACCCGGAGCACGACGAGATGATCCGCCAGGCCGGACGGCGACCGTGACATCCCGGTGACGTCCGAGCGCGGCGGGCGAGGCCCGGGGGCCACCGGCGGGTCGTCCCCGCCGGTGGCCGCGAGCTGGCGGCGGCGTTCACCCCGTTGGGTGACCTGACGCCCGCCTGGTCGCCGCCAGCGACGCGGCCACCGCCATGGCGGCCGTCGCCAGCACCGTCGCCGCCGTCACCGGCCAGTGCAGCCGCAACGCGACCGGCACCCCGACCTCCTGGGCGAGCCCCGCGGCCATGCCCAGCAGCGGCGGGACGGTCACGGCCAGGCCGAGCCCCGTGCCCAGCGCCACCACCAGGAGCGCCTCGGCCGCCGCGTAGCGCAGCGTCTGCCGTGGCGTGGCCCCGGCCCGGCGCAGCACGGCCAGGTCCGGGCGTCGGCTCTCGGCCGACATGGCCATCGTGTTGACGACCGCGATGCCCGTGTACCCGACGGACAGCGCGATCAGCACCGTCGCGAACAGCCACAGCAGGCGGCTGTCCTCGCTGCTTTCCCGGTCTGCGTACGCCTTCGCGTCGAGCACCTCGACGCCGGGCAGCCCGGCCAGCGCGGTGGCGTCCATCCCGGCCGCCGACGTGGCGAGCGCGGACGGGTCGTGCCGGCGGACCAGGTCCCGCGGCAGGATGAGGTCGTCGTCGATCTGCCCGTCGGGGGTCACCTTCGCGATGGTCAGCCGCTCGGTGAGCCCGTCGGGGAAGACCACGGTGACGGTGTCGCCGACCTTGGCGCGCAGGGCGTCGGCGACACCGGCCGCGACGCTGACGCGCTCGGTGGCGGTGCCGAACGCGGCGATGGACAGGTCACCGGCGTACACCCGGCTCGGCAGGACCGACCGGCCGCCCGCAGCGGCCTCGGTCAGTCCCGGGGTGCCGTCGGGCACGGCGACGGTGATGCCGGCCAGCTTCGCCGCCTGACCGGCCGGGTACGCCTCCCGCATCGTGGAGACCATGCCGGACAGCAGCACCGCGAACCCGACGGTGGCGATCACCGGGGCGGCAGTGGCGGCGGTGCGCCGGGCGGCGGTCAGCGACTCGGCCCGCACCAGCATCGGTCCCGCCCCGCGGGCGCCGCGCAGCGGCCAGGAGACCAGGCGCACCAGCGGCGGCAGCAGGACCGGGGCCAGCAGCGCCGCGGCGGCGGTCAGTGCCATGGCCGCGAACAGCGCGGCGTTGACCCGCTCGTCGGCCGCGGCGGTCCCGGTGCGGGCGGCGAGGAAGCCGCCGAGCGCCAGTGCGCCGCCGCCGAGCAGCCAGCGGCCCAGCCCCATGGCCCGCGCCTCGACGGCGGCTTCGCGCAGCGCGGCCATCGGCGGCACCTTCGCGGCGCGGCGTCCGGCGGCGTACGCGCCGACCAGCGCCACCCCGATCCCGACGGCGACCGCGATGAGCACCGGCAGCACCTGCGGCCGGACCTGCAGCCCCGGCTCGGCCAGGCCCCAGCGCACCAGCAGGCGGCCCGCGGGTCCCGCCGCCACGGTGCCCAGCAGCGCCCCGGCGAGGCCACCGGCGGCCCCGACGAGCAGCGCCTCGCCCAGCACGATCCGCCTGATCTGGCGCGGCGTCGCGCCGACGGTCCGCAGCAGACCCAGCTCCCGCCGCCGGGCGGTGACGTTGAGCGCGAACGTCGACGCGACGACGAACACGGTCACGAACACGGCCAGGCTCGCCATCGCGATCAGCAGCTGGGTGCCCAGCCAGCGGGTCTTGGCCTGCTGCACCGGTTCCAGCGCGGCCCGCTGCTCGCCGGTCGCGACGACGGCGCCGGGTGCGGCCGCCTTCGCCGCCTCGGCGACGACGGCCGGGTCGGCACCGGGCCGCAGCAGTAGCCCGAGCACCGGCACCCCGGGCGCCAGCCGTGCCGCTGCGCCGTCGGACAGGTACACGCCCGGCCCGTCGACCAGCCCTGTGACGGTCACCTCGGCCGCGCCGCGCGCGGTCAGCAGGGTGGTCCGCGCGCCGATCGCGAGCCCCGTCGCGACGTCGGCGGCGACCTCCCCGTCGGCGGCCGGGGCCACCCCGCCGACCAGGGGGTACGCGCCCAGTGCGGCACTGGACCAGCCGTGCCCGGCCGACGCGTCCCCGGCATCGCCGATCGGGACGCCACCGATCACGAGCTGGGCGTAGAACGACCGGTCGGGCACCACCGACGCGACACCCGGCAGCCCGGACAGGCGTCCGGCCAGCGCTTCGGCGTCGGCGGCCGACCAGGGCCGCACACCGCTGCCGATCCCGTCCGCGTCCGGCGCGACCGGCCCGTGCACCAGCACCGGCGCGGCGGCCAGGCGATCCGGGGTGCGCGGCAGCGCCGAGAAGTGCACGAGCAGCGTCATCGCGATCAGCGCGACGCCGAGGGTGAGACCGGCGAACGTCCCGGCCAGCGACGCGGCGCGGCCGCGCACCGCGGCCAGCGCGATCATCGCTGCTCCAGTCGTGCCATCAGGCCGGCGATCTGCTCGGCCCGCCCGGGCGCCCGGGCGGGGCCGCCCAACCGGTCCGCGACCCGCCCGTCCCGCAGGAACACCACCTCGTCGGCGTACGAGGCGGCGACCGGATCATGGGTGACCATCACCACCGTCTGCCCGTGCCCGTCCACGGCCGCCCGCAGCAGGCCCAGCACCTCCCGCGAGGCGGCGGTGTCCAGCGCGCCGGTCGGCTCGTCGGCGAAGACCACGTCCGGGCGGGTGATCAGGGCGCGGGCGATGGCGACGCGTTGCTGCTGCCCACCGGACAGCTCGCTCGGCCGGTGGGCGGCCCGGTCGGCCAGGCCCACCTCGCCCAGCGCGGCCCGCACCGCCGCCGCGGCCGGGCGGCGGCCCGCCAACCGCAGCGGCAGCTCCACGTTCTGCGCCGCGGTCAGCGACGCGACCAGGTTGAACGCCTGGAACACGAAACCGATCCGCTCCCGGCGCAGCACGGTGCGCCGCTGCTCGCTGAGGCCGCCCAGGTCCACGCCGCCGACGCGCACCGTGCCGGAGGTGAGCCGGTCCAGGCCCGCGGCGCATTGCAACAGGGTGGACTTGCCGGACCCCGACGGGCCCATGACCGCGGTGAAGGTCCCGGTCGGGAAGGCCAGTGTCAGGTCGTCCAGCGCGGTGACCGCCTGCGCGCCGGTCCCGTACACCTTGCCGGCGCCGGACAGCCCGACCGCCTCGGCGACGGGGGAGTGTGTGATCGTCATGCGGTCCAGTCCACCGGCCCGGCCGGTCCCGCGCATTGGCGCGGACGGGACTTCACAGGTAGTGCGCGCACTACCGTCACGAGATCAACCGCCGGGTACCGTCGAGCCGTGCACACCCGAACCGCCTGGCAGGCCCTCGCCCAGCGGCCGCTGCGGTTCCTGACCTCCGCCTGGCCGTGGCGCTCCCTGGCGTACCTGGTGTCCGGGGTGCTCGTCGGCGGTCTGATCGGCGGGGCGCTGCTGCTGCTCGCCGCAGCCGGGCTGATCCTGCTGATCGTGCTGGTCGGCGTGCTGGCCATCCTGGCGCTGCTGCTGTCGGGCATCTACGTGGCCCGGTTCGAACGCTGGCGGCTGCGGCTGGTCGACCTGGACCCGGCACCCGACCCGCACCAGCAGCCGGCCGAGCCGGGGCTGCGCGCGTGGCTGACGACCCGGCTGCGCGAACCCGCGACCTGGCGTGAGCTGGGCTTCACCGCGCTGTCGGTGGTCGGGCTGTGGTGGATGGACTTCGGCGTGCTGTTCGGCGCGCTCGCCGTGCCCGTCATCGTGATGTACTCCCCGGTCGACGACAGCGACGTGTGGGGCCTGTTCTTCCTCGGGCTCGTCCTGCTGCTGCCCGCCCCGTACACGATCACCGCCTGGGCCGGGGCGCGGGCGGCGTTCACCCGTGCCGTGCTCGCCCCGCGCGACGACGAACTCGGCGCGCAGCTGCGCGAGGTGCGGGCGTCCCGCGCCCGGCTGATGGACGCGTTCGAGCTGGAGCGCCGCCGCATCGAACGGGACCTGCACGACGGCGCGCAGCAGCGGCTGGTGTCGCTGAGCGTGCAGCTCGGACTGGCCGGTCTCGACGCCGAGCCGGGCTCGCCCGTCGCCCGGCACCTGGCCGCCGCCCAGGAGCAGGTCGCGCTGACGTTGCAGGAGCTGCGGGCGCTGATCCGGGGCGTACACCCGCAGGTGCTCACCGACCACGGCCTGGCCGACGCCGTCGGCGAGCTGGCGACGCTGTCCCGGGTGCCGGTGCAGGTCGACATCCGGCTGCCGCAGCGGCTGCCCGCCTCGGTCGAGGTGACCGCGTACTACGTCGTCGCCGAGGCGCTGGCCAACATCGGCAAGCACAGCGGCGCCGCGCGCGCCGAGGTGGTCGGCCGCCTGCACACCGACCTGCTCGTATTGGAGATCCGCGACGACGGGTCGGGCGGGGCCGACGCCGGTGCGGGCAGCGGCCTGGCCGGCCTGGCCGACCGGCTGTCCGTCCTCGACGGGCGGATGCGACTGTCCAGCCCGCCCGGCGGGCCGACCCTGCTGCACGTGGAGGTGCCGTGCCACTCCGGATCGTGATCGCCGAGGACAGCGTGCTGCTCCGCGAAGGGCTCACCAGCTTGCTGGAACGCTTCGGCCACACCGTAGCCGCGGCCGTCGGCGACGCCCCGGCGCTGGTCGCGGCGGTGACCGCGGACCGCCCCGACCTGGTCGTCACCGACGTGCGGATGCCGCCGGAGCACAGCGACGACGGCCTGCGCGCCGCCGTCACCCTGCGTGAAGCCGACCCCGGCCTGCCCGTGCTCGTGCTCAGCCAGTACGTCGAGCAGTCCTACGCCGCCAAGCTGCTCGACACCGGTGGCGGCCATGCGGTCGGCTACCTGCTCAAGGACCGGGTCGGGGCGGTCGCGGAGTTCGCGCGGGCGGCCGAGCGGGTCGCCGCCGGAGCCACCGTCGTCGACCCCGAGGTCGTCCGGCAGCTGCTCAGCCGCAGGCAGGACCCGCTGCAGCGGCTCAGCCCGCGCGAGCGCGAGGTGCTGGAGCTGATGGCCCAGGGCCAGGCCAACGCGGCCATCGGCCGTGCCCTGTTCGTCACCGAGGCCGCTGTGAACAAGCACGTCAGCAGCATTTTCACCAAACTCGACCTGCCACCGGCCGGCGACCAGCACCGCCGGGTCCTGGCCGTGCTCGCGTTCCTGCGCGGGTAGACCGGGGTCGGGCACCACCCTCGCCGGGCTGTTGCATCAGCATCGGACAATATCCCGAGGGTGTCCAAGGTGGATCTCAAGGACGTGCTCGGCGTGGTCGCCGTGATCGCCATCGTGGTCTTCATGGTCCGGTCGAGCATCGACGACGCCAGGAAGGACAGGGCGCAGCGGCGGTCGAGTGCGGCGGGCAGGGACATCGTGTACGACGGCGTCGCCCACCGCCCCCGCTCGGCCCTGTGGACCGGCCTGGTGCTCCTCTGGCTCGGCGGCAACGCCGCCACCGCGGTGCTGCTCGTCGGGTACTTCCCCGGAAGCTGGCGGATGCCGTTGGCCGCCGGCACCGCCGTCGTCGCCGTGACCCTGCTGCTGCTCGGCGTGCGCTCGCTCACCGACCACGCCCGCACCGAGCACGTCGCAGGACGGGTGCTGCAGCGCCACATCACCTACCACGGCGAGGACGACCAGACCCGCCAGTACTGGATCGCCGTCGACGACGGCAGCGGCGTATCCCGGATCCGCGGCACCGCGGTCAGCCGGATGGACTACGAGCGTGTCGTCACCGGGGCCACGGTGCGGCTGCACGTCACTCCGCGCGGGCGGCAGGTCAAGTTCGTCGAGGTGCTGGCCCTGCCCGGACCCGCCAACGAGTTCCCAGGCGAGCACGCCGCGCTGTTCCCCCGTGGCGTCGACGATCTCAAGGTCGCCCCGGCCCGCGCCGCGGCCGTGCTCGGCAGCCCGGTCGAGCTCGCCGCCGTGCCCGTGGCCGTGGCGGGAGCCCGCCGGTACGTCTACGTGCCCGCCGGCACCCGGCTGACCGGTGACCGGTCCGGCGGGCCGTACCTGCAGATCACCGAAGCCGACGAACCCGACGCGGCGGCCGGCGTCGACCGGCTGGCGGCCGAGCGCGGCGGCAAGTCGCCCCGCTGGCGTTCCGGCGACCGCGGCGTCATCGACTACGGCTCACGTGCCTACGTGGTGAGCTGGGGCAGGGGAGTGCTCGTCGTCGAGGGCCACGGCGAGAGTCATGCCGGCAGCGGCGTCAGCCACCTCGCGTACACCCTCAAACCGCCCAAACGCTGAGGACGCGGGGCGGGCTGGTCACTGGCGGCGGGGGGCGACCGGGGCGGACAGGCCCGCGCTGAACAGGCGGGTGTCGACCTCGTTGAGGGACAGCTTCAGCGCGCCCAGGGCGACCGAGTCCGCGCCCAGGGTGGAGGCGCGTACGTCGGGCATCCGCAGGCAGAGGCGCTGGAGTTCGTGGCGCAGCGGGTCGAGTACGAGGTCGGCGGACCGGGAGAAGCCGCCGCCGAACACGACCACCTGCGGGTCGAGGGTCAGCACGAGGGCGGCCGCGCCGACGGCGAGGTCCTTGACGTAGCGGTTGACCGCGCCGCGCGCTGCCTTGTCACCGTCGCGCGCGGCGTTGAAGACCCAGGCGGCGGCGTCGTCCGGGCTGACGGTGTCGGGCACACCGGGGCAGTTCTGCAGGTGCTCGGGGGCGTTGAGCCAGCGGACGTGCTTGAGCGCGCCGATCTCGCCCGCCGCGCCGCCGAAGCCTCGGCGCAGCACCCCGTCGATGATCAGGCCCGCGCCGTTGCGCATACCGGCGAGCAGGTAGACGATGTCGTCGGCGTCGCGGGCTACGCCCTGCCACTTCTCGGCGAGCGCCGCGAGTTTGCAGTCGTTCTCCACCACGATCGGGCAGGAGAACCGGTGGCCCAGGTGCGCGGCGAGGTCGACGCTCTTCCAGCCGGGCAGCGGGGTGAAGAAGCTGGTGCGCCCCGACGCGTCGACCGCGCCGGTGACCGCGGCGGTGACGGCCCAGATGTCGGCGGCGGATTTGCCGGAGCCGGCCACGCAGGCGTCGAGGACGTCGTCGAGCACGGCGAGCCGCTCGGCGGGCTCGGCTTCGGCGGACACCGCCTGGCGGACGGTGTGCACGATGTTGCCGTCGAGGTCGGCCAGCAGTGCCAGGATCTTGTGCACGCCCACGTCCACGCCGATCACGTGGCCTGCTCCGGCGCGGAACTGGTACCGGCGGGCGGGGCGGCCGACGGCACTGCTGGCGCCGGGTTCGAGCACGGTGGCCCAGCCGTCGGAGACGAGTCCCTGGGCGATCACGTCGACGGCGGGCCGGGACAGACCGGTGCGCTGGGACAGTTCCGTGACGGTGGACGGCGGGTGGTCGCGCAGGGCCCGCACGATGCTCAGGGAGTTGAGCTCGCGCAGCCGCGGCAGATCCGTTCCGGTTGTTGCTAACTCTGTCACGTTCTGTCCCTTGTTTTGCGGGCGATCATGCCCGCGCAATACGCTTTGATCTTTACAAAATCGTCGAGTGATGGCAAGCCCACTGACGGTGAGGTTCGCGCGACCAGGTCAGGAGATCGGATAGGCCTGCGCCGCGGGCGTGACCGCCGGTGCGAAGTCGGCCGTCCGCCCGTCCAGTGTGTACTCGTAGCGGCCCACCCGGGTGATCTCCGGCCGCGCTGACAGGTAACCGACCATGTCGTCGAGCTCGGTCGCCGACAGCCAGCTCGGCGGGTCGGACACGGCCCGGAAGCGGCAGATGTCGGCGAGGTCGCGCAGCCATACCAGCTGCTGGTCGGTGAGCAGGTTGAGCCGGCTGCGGAAGTAGATGACGTCGGGGTCGACCTCCGTCAGCGGCTGCTGCCACAGCCGGTGCAGGGTGTTGACCACGGCGTTGCGGGCCATCGCGTCGGACGGGTCGTCGCTGGCGTAGTTCTGCCACATCGGCGCGACGTCCGGACCGCTGCGCAGCCCGTCGAGGATGCCCAGCGACGGCAGCAGCATCGCGCCACTGCCCAGCAGGTACACATCCTCGCCGGCGACTTCGCGGATCAGGGCGAGGGCGTCGCGGTAGGACTGCTCGCGCTCGCCGCCGTCGGCCCGCACACCGGGCGCCGCGCCCGCGTTGATGAAGTCGAGCTTCAGGTACTTGAAGCCCCACTCGTGCACCACCCGGTGGGTCAGCTCGCTGAGGTAGTCGCGGGCGGCGGGCCGGGACAGGTCCAGGGCGTGGTATCCGCTGCCCCAGTTGTTGCCCGCGATGACGTGCTCGCCACGGTGGTCGCGCAGCAGCAGCTCGGGACGCTGCCGGGCCAGCTCGGAGCCGGGCAGCGCGATGAACGGGGCCAGCCACAGCCCTGCGGTCATGCCCGCGTCGGTGATCCGGTCGGCGAGGGCCTTCATGCCCGACGGGAACTTGTGGTTGGGCTGCCAGTCGCCGACCAGCCGCTCCCAGCCGTCGTCGACCTGCACCACGTCGAACGGCAGCCCGCGCAGGTCGTCGACGTCCTTGTTCAGCTGCTGCTCGGTGATGGTCTCGTAGTAGGCGTACCAGGAGCACCAGACGTTGCCCGCGCGGCGGGTGCTGCTGCCCAGCCGCTGCGCCAGCTGCCGGGTGTACGCGGCGAACACCTCGTCCTCGGGGCCGTACGCGGCGAACCAGGGCTGACCGCCGTCCTCGTACCAGCCCGACAGGGTGTCCCGGTCGGCGGCCAGCCGGGGGACGCCGAGGCCGAGCGCGCCGAGCAGCAGGACGTTGCCGTCGCCGGCGTCCAGCGCGGCCACCGCGGAGGAGTGGTGGCGGGCCGGGTCGTCCCAGACGGTGTCGTCGGCGGTGAGGCGCCGCTGCGGGTTGGCGATGCGCAGCGGCGGCTCGCTCAGCCGCCGCCAGCCGCAGGGGCTCCATGAGTTGTGCCCGTGCCGGTAGAACAGGGCATCGCCCAGTCCGTGCAGCAACGCGACCCGTCCCGGTGGCAGGACCAGGCCCCCGTCGGCTGCTTGCGGGCTGCCGGGGCCGTCGTGTTCGAGGGCGAAAGTGTGGCCGGACAGCTCGATGAGCAGTGCCATGGTTCTCCTTGGCGGGTGAGATGCAGATGGTTCGCAGGTGTGGGGGTGCGGCGGGACGCGACCATGCGTCCCGCCGCACCTGTTCGTCGTGCGGGCTACTTGAACAGGGCGTTGACCTGGTCGTTGGCCTTCTTCAACGAGGTGGCCGAGTCGGTCTGGCCGAGGATCGCCGCCTGGATGGCGTCCTGCACGATCTGGCTGACCTCGTTGCCGTGCTCGGTGATCGGCACGAAGAACGTGCCGCCGGGAGCCGCGGCCTCGTCGACGAACACCTTCACGTCGCGACCCTTGCCCGTGTGCGCGGCCAGGGCCTTCTCACTCGCGGACTTGATGGCCGGGAAGACCACGCCGTTGCCGCCGACGATGTTCTGGCAGTCGGCGGAGCCCAGGAACTTGACCCACTTCCAGGCCTCGTCCTTGTGCTTGGTGCCGGACCAGATCGCGTCCGACAGGCCGTTGATCGCGGTCTTGCGACCCTGCGGGCCCGCCGGCAGTGGAGCGAACGCGAACTTGAGCTTCGCGCCCTCGCCCAGGTAGCTGTTGATCATCCAGGAACCGGCGAACGTGATGGCGCCCTTGCCCGCGTTGAGCAGGGAGTCACGGCTCAGCGTGGACGCCTTGTCCAGCGCGGGGGCGTAACCCTTGGCGCTCAGCGACTTGAACCAGTCGATGGTCTGGGCGAGCTTCGGGTCGTCGTACTTGTACTGGGTGCCCCAGGGGTTCTTGTCCAGGTAGGTGAACCCGTTGCTGGCGGCCAGGTTGCCCCAGCCGTTCTGGCCCTGCGAGCCGTCGGCCCACTCCGGCAGGAAGCCGAAGACCTTGACCTTGGTCTTGTCGAACGCGGGGTCCAGGCCGTTGCGGCCCTTCTCGTCGACCGTCGCCTTGGCGATGGCCTGCTCGAAGGTGCCGCCGTCGGTCGGGTTCCAGGTCAGGTCCGCCAGGCCGGCCGCGTCGATGCCCTGGGTCTTGAGGTGCTCGGTGTTGTAGACCAGGGCCATGGTGTCCCAGTCCTTCGGCAGACCGAAGCGCTGGCCGTCCTTGGTGAACAGGTCGGCCAGGCCGCCCTGGTACTGGGACAGGTCGACCTTGTCGGCGTCGACGAAGGGCTGGATGTCGAGGATCTGCCCGGAGCTGACGAACTGCGGGTAGTACGAGCCCTGGTTGGTCCACACGTCCGGGGCGTCGCCCGCCGCGATCTGCGTGGTCAGGTTCTGCCAGTACTCGTTCCACGCCGCCTGGCTGATCTTGATGGTGATGTTCGGGTTGGCGGTGTGGAACGCGTCCGCGCACTGCTGGTAGGACGCCTTCTGGTTGTCGTCCCAGAGCCAGTAGTCGAGGGTGACGGCTGCGCCGGGCTCCTGCTCGGCGGCGCTGGTGCAAGCGGCCAGACCGGCCACCACGGCCAGGGACAGCAGCGCTGCTCCGGCCCGTGATCTGCGGTTCATCGGTGCCTTCTCTCTTTTTTGGGGGTGGGTGTTGTTCACTTGCTGCCGGTGAAGTTGAGGGACTGGACCAGCCGCTTGCCCATGAAGATCAGCAGGACGAGCACGGGCAGGACGGACAGCGTCGAGGCGGCCATCAGGCCGGTCCAGTCGGGTTGGGTGTTGGGCGACTGCTGCAGGAAGACCCCGAGCGCGACGGTGACCAGGCGGTTGCTCTCGTCGCGGCCGACCAGCAGCGGCCAGAGGAAGTCCTTCCAGGCCCAGACTGTGGTGGTGAGCCCGATGGTGATCAGCGGCCCGCGGCTCATCGGCAGCGCGATGCGCCAGAAGATGCCCCACGGGCCGTTGCCGTCGAGGATCGCCGCCTCCTCCACGTCGCGGGGCAGCGACAGGAAGAACTGGCGCAGGAAGAACACCGCGAACGGGGTCATCAGCAGGGTCGGGGCGACCATGCCGGCCATGGTGCTCATCAGGCCGAGGTCTTTGACCAGGATGAAGTTCGGCAGCAGCGTGAAGATCGGCGGCACCATCAGCGCCGCGATCACGATGCCGAAGACCAGGTCGCGGCCGGGGAAACGCAACCGGGCGAAGGCGTATCCGGCCATCGCGCAGAACAGCGTCTGCACGATCGCGATCAGGCTGCAGTAGACGATCGAGTTCCACAGGTACCCGGCGAAGTTGATGTGCGCGCCGGAGCCGCCCGCGGCGCGGGCCTCGGCCTCGCTGGTCAGTCCGAGTACCCGGCTGAAGTTGATCAGCGTCGGGTGGTCGGGCAGCAGGCCGGCGTTGTCGGTGTAGATGTCGGCCGCCGGGGTGAGCGCGGTGCGGATCATCCACCAGAACGGGAAGACGGTCACCACGATGAAGGCGGCCAGCGCGACCCACGCCAGGGCGCGGCCGAGGTGGAAAGTCCTGCGAGTCATGTCTTTCGTCCCCTCTCAGGCCAGGTCCGAGCGCGAGGCACGCAGCATGCGCATCTGTATCGCGGTGAGCAGGCCGAGGATCAGCGCCAGGCAGATCGCCGCGGCGGCGGCGTAGCCCATGTGGAAGTACTTGAAGGCCTGCTGGTAGATGAAGTAGTAGATGACCTGGGTGGCCGCGACGGGCCCGCCCTTGGTGGTGACGGCGATCGTGTCGAAGATCTGGAACGAGCCGATCATGGACACGACCAGCACCAGTGCCAGCACGGGGCGCAGCAGCGGCAGGGTGATGCGGCGGAACATGCGCCACTCGCCCGCGCCGTCGATCGACGCTCCCTCGTAGAGGTACTGCGGGATCTGCAGCATCCCGGCGTAGAGCAGCAGCGCCGTGTAGCCGGTGTAGGCCCAGGTGTTGATGCCGGCCACCGTCGGCATCGCCCAGGTCTCGTCGGTGAAGAAGCCGATCGGGTCCATGCCGAAGGTGTGCAGCAGCTGGTTGACGAAGCCGAGGTTGGTGTCCAGCAGCCACATCCAGAGCAGGCCGATGGTGACGTTGGGGACCAGCCAGGGCAGCAGCAGCGTCGCCCGGAGCACGACCGAGCGGGTCAGCCGGTGCATCAGTGACGCGATGCCCAGCGCCAGCAGGGTCTGCGACCCGATGTTGAGCACCACGTACCAGGCCGTCACCAGCATGGAGTTCCAGAACTTCTGGTCGGCGAACAGCTTCGCGTAGTTCTCGGTGCCCACGTAGGACGGCGTGTTGAGCATCGTGTAGTCGGTGAGGGAGTACCACACGCCCCGGGCGGCCGGGTAGCCGTAGAACACGGCGAATCCCACCAGCACCGGCGCCAGGAACCACCACGCCGCCCGGCGGTCGTCCCGCGGTTTTGTCGCGCTCATCCACGTCCTCGGATCCGTCTATCGGTCGGCTCTTGCCAGCCGCCCCGCTCTCGAATAATGATGTAGACCTTCGAAATTTTGTCAACACCTCTTCGTATTACTTCGGTAACGACGAGGAGGCCGACCAGCAAAGAACTGCCGTGCCGCTGCTCGGACCAGGGACTTTAGCGACCTGCCGAACCGGCGCAGGGGTGTGCCCGAGCGGCGCACCCTCCCGAACCGTCCGACGAACTGCCCGACTCTGCCCGGAGATCGACATGAAATCACGTTCACGCGGCCGAACCGTGCTGGCCGCACTCGCCGTCGCGGCTCTCGCGGCCGCGCTGACCCTCGTCAGTCCGACCGGTGCGCTCGCCGCCCCGGCCGGCCCGCCCCCGCGTCCCGCCGCCCCCGCGAGCCCCGACCCCACCCTGCAGATCCACGCGCTGACCGCCGCCCCCGGACCGGTGGACAACCCGCTCAAGGGCTGGGCCAGGTTCTACTCACCCGGAGGTGACCAGAACAACGGCTTCCCGCATGCGCTGACCTGGGGCTACTTCGGTCTGTCGGAGATCATGAACAGCGCCGGGAACTGCGGCAGCTACAACTGGTCGATCATCGACAGCATGCTGGCCGAGACCGCCGGCTACGGCAACCAGGCCGCCATCCGCGTCTACATGACCTACCCCGGCGGCACCGGCAGCCACCCGGCCAACGCCATCCCGCCGTGCTTCAACGGCAACGTCGCCACCCGCGCCGACGCCACCTGGAACGTCACGCACCCCGACTACGACAGCCCGTTCCTGATCAACGCGTTGAAGAACTTCATCGCCGCGTTCGGGGCCCGCTACGACGGCGACCCTCGGCTCGGGTTCATCCACCTGGGCCTGGTCGGGCTGTGGGGCGAGTGGCACACCTGGCCCTACGACACCGACACCGGCGACGGGCTGCCCAACTACATGCCCACCGACGCCAACGGGGCGCAGCTTGTCGCCGCCTTCGACACCGCGTTCAACACCACCAAGGTCGAGATCCGCTACGCCGACGCGGCCGGCGGCGCGGCCAACTCCCGCGACATCGGCTACCACGACGACTCGTTCTGCTTCCGGGAAGGCTCACCCCTGCAGGGCGTCACCCTGCCGACGTCCCTGGGCGGCGCCTCCTACGCCCACCTGCAGCGCAACATCGCCACCGGCACCGAGAACAAGTGGATCACCAGCTCAATCGGCGGCGAGCTGCGCCCCGAGATCCAGACCTTCGCGTTCCAGTCCTGGCCGAACGGCTCGGGCACTGTCGACAACCTCAAGGCGTGCATCGAGCTCGCCCACGCCACCTGGATGATCAACGAGGGGAGCGCCGCCTACTCGCCCACCGACGCGAACGTTTCGGCCGCGGTGCGGGCGATGGGCTACAACCTCACCGTCGACAACGCCTACTTCAAGGACACCGCCAGCGGCGCGACCAGCGTCGGCGTGCAGATCAGCAACAGCGGAGCCGCCCCGTTCTACTACCCGTGGACGGTCGTCCTCGGCCTGAAGAACAGCGCCGGGACCGTGGTGCGCACCTTCGACACCAGCTGGGACCTGCGCAAGGTCCAGCCGCTGACGATCAGGAACTTCCCCGACTGGAACACCGGGTCCGACCCGAGCTACCGCGACTACGGCTACCGGCAGTATTTCCAGCACAGCGCCGACTTGTCCGGCCTCGCTCAGGGCGGATACCAGTGGGTCCTGCGGGTCAAGAACCCGCTGGAGACGGTGAGCGCGAACGCCAAGAAGCTGCGCTTCGCCAACGCCACCCAGAACGCCGACGGCTGGGTCGGCCTCGGCGCGGTCACCGTCGGCACCGGCGGCGGCAGTGACACCACCGCCCCGAGCACCCCGACCGGGCTGACCTCCACGGGCCAGACGTCGTCGTCGGTGTCGCTGTCCTGGAACGCGTCCACCGACAACGTCGGCGTCACCGGCTACGAGGTCTTCCGTGGCGCGACCCTGGTCGGCAGCCCGACCGGGACGTCGTTCACCGACACCGGCCTGACCGCGTCGACCAGCTACAGCTACACCGTCAAGGCCCGCGACGCCGCCGGCAACCGCTCGGCGGCGAGCAACACGGTCACCGTCTCCACCTCGGCCAGCGGCGGCGGTTCGACGACCTACGAGGCTGAGGCGTCGGGCAACACGCTGTCCGGCGGCGCCCTGGTGGCGTCCTGCGCCACGTGCTCGGGCGGGTCGAAGGTCGGCTACCTCGGCAACGGAGCGTCGGTGGCGTTCACCAACGTCGCCGGCGGCACCGGCGGCTCGCGCACCGTGACGATCTACTACCTGACGGCCGAGGCGCGCACCGCCGTCGTCAACGGGCAGACCGTCAACTTCGCGTCCACCGGCAGCTGGACCACTGTCGGCTCCACCACCGTCACCCTCAACCTCGCCGCCGGCAGTAACACCATCACCATCGCCAACCCCGGCGGCTGGGCCCCTGACGTCGACCGCATCACCGTGCCCGCGGCAGGCGGCGGAGGCGACACCACCGCGCCAAGCGTGCCCACCGGCCTGGCCTCGCCGAGCAAGACCGCCACCTCGATCACCCTGTCGTGGAACGGCTCCACCGACAACGTCGGCGTGACCGGCTACCAGATCCTGCGTGGCGGCAGCCCGGTCGGCACGTCGCCGACCACCGGCTTCACCGACACCGGGCTGACCGCGTCGACCGCCTACACCTACACGGTCAGGGCCTATGACGCCGCCGGGAACTACTCGGCCGCGTCCAGCCCGCTGACCGTGACGACCAACGCGGGCGGCACGACGCCCGTCAGCTACGAGGCCGAGGCGTCCGGCAACACCCGGAGCGGCACGGCGGCCGTGGCATCCTGCGCGGCCTGCTCAGGCGGTTCGAAGGTCGGCTACGTCGGCAGCGGCGCGACCCTGTCGTTCAACAACGTCGCCGGTGGCACGGGCGGCTCGCGCACCGTGACGATCCACTACCTGTCGGCCGTGGCCCGCTCCGCGACGGTCAACGGGCAGACGGTGAACTTCGCGCCCACCGCGAACTGGGACACCGTCGGCACCGCCACGGTCACGCTGAACCTGGGCGCGGGCAACAACACGATCACCATCGCCAACCCGTCGGGCTGGGCTCCCGACATCGACCGGATCACCGTCAGCTGACCCAGCCCCACCCGCCCCGGCCAGGTAACGGGGGCCTGGCCGGCTTCCCACTCCGACCGAGGAAACCCATCATGAGAAGAACCCTCCGCCTCACCGTCGCCGTGCTGGCGGCGCTCACCCTCGCGGCTGGCACGCCCGCCGTGGCCCGGCCCGCGCCCACCGAACCGCAGTGGACGCCGCTGACCTACACCTCCGCGCCCGCCGACAACCCCCTCAAGGGCTTCATGCCCTACGCGGGCAGCTACCAGACCTTCCCGTACAGCATGGAATGGTTCTACCTGCCCGTCCGCGACGTGATGACCGGGCCGAAGCAGTTCCGCTGGGACGCCGTCGAACGCCAGCTCAACGCCATCGCCGCCCGCGGCCACCAGGCCGTGTTCCGGTTCTACCTCGACTACCCCGGCAAGCCCACCGGCATCCCGCAGTACCTGCTCGACCAGGGCCTGGTCACCCACGCCTACGACGACTTCGGCAACAACGGCGTCAGCGTCGCCCCCGACTACAGCGACCCGCGCCTGATCACCGCCGTGCAGGACTTCATCACCGCGCTCGGGCGCAGGTACGACGGCGACCCGCGCATCGGCTTCCTCACCCTGGGCCTGATCGGCTTCTGGGGCGAGTGGCACACCTGGCCCTACGACGGCTGGACCAAGCCGGAGAACTGGATGCCCTCCACCGAGATCCTCGCCGGCATCCTGAACACCTTCGACAGCGCGTTCGACAGGACCAGGCTGCTGGCCCGCTACCCGAGCCCGCAGAACAAGGAACTGGGCATCGGCTACCACGACGACTCGTTCGCCTTCGAGACGCTGCCGGTGCAGTCGTGGCACTTCGTGCAGCGCCTCATCGACGAGGGCGTCACCGACAAGTGGCAGCGCGAGCCGATCGGCGGCGAGCTGCGCCCGGAGATCCAGGCCTGCCTGTTCGAGCAGCCCGTCAGCTGCGGCCAGTACGAGGACTTCACGCAGTCGGTCGACCAGACCCACATCAGCTGGATGATCAACCACGCGGCGTTCGCCCCGGACGGCTACACCGGCGACGAGTACTTCCGCGCCCTGGCCGCGGCCAAGTCGCTGGGCTACGAGCTGACCGTCACCGAGGCGGCACTGTCGCGCGACCGGGTGTCGGTGCGCGTCGCCAACCGCGGCACCGCCCCCTTCTACTACGACTGGCGGGCCGAGCTGGCCGCCGTCGACAGCCAGGGCCGCATCGTGCGGCGCTGGCACACCGGCTGGACCGTGGCCGGCATCCAGCCCGGCCAGGACCCCGCCGAGCTGACCACCCGCATCGACACCCGCGGCCTGCGCGCAGGCAGCTACGACCTCGTCATGCGCGTGGCCAACCCGCTGCCCAACGGCATCCCGTTGCGGTTCGCCAACACCAGCCAGGACACCCACACCGGCTGGCTGCACCTCGGTTCCGTCACCACCCGCTGACGGCGCCGCCGCACCGGGTGCTGTCCGCAGCGCGCCGACGGCACCCCTGCACCACCGCACCTGGGTGCCGTCGGCAGCCCGCCGGCGGCACCCCTGCACCGAACCCTTTCCTGTTCCTGAACTTCGTCCCCGAAGGGAACAACGGTTCATGCCATCTCTGCGCAAGCTGCTCGCCGCCACGGCGGCAGCGCTGACCCTCGCGCTGGTCGCCACCAGCGCGGCCGCCGCACCGGCGGGCCCGCCGCCGCGACCGGCGGCCGGGCCCGGCCCCGACACGAGCCTGACCGCCCACACCTACACCTACGCCGATGCGGCACTCGGCCAGCCGCTGAAGGGGTTCGCCCCCTACCTCTTCCCCGGCGACAACCTGTCCACCAAGTACCCGGGCGGCCTGGTCTGGAGCTACTTCGCCCTCAACGAGGTGATGAAGGACCCGGCCAGCTGCGCCAACATCGACTGGAGCGTGTTCGAGAAGGCGCTCGACGAAGCCGCCGTCTGGAGCCGCCAGACCGCGTTCCGCTTCTACCTGGAGTACCCCGGCGGCAGTGGCACCCACCCCGGCAACGGCATCCCGCCGTGCCTTAACGGCAAGATGGCGCTGCGCACCAACGGGTTCTGGGGCACCGTCAGCCCCGACTACGACGACCCGGACGTCATCAGCGCGCTGACCACCTTCATCAACGCGTTCGCGGCCCGCTACGACAAGGCCGGGCCGGGCGGCACCGCCGACCCGCGCATCGGGTTCATGTCGCTGGGCCTGGTCGGCCTGTGGGGCGAGTGGCACACCTGGCCGTACGACCGGGACCTGGCCGACGGCTACCCGAACCTGATGCCGACCGACGCGACCATCCGCACCATCATCGGGGCGTACGACGCCGCGTTCGACAACATCCAGCTGGAGGTCCGCTACCCCCTCGCCGGCACCGAGACCGCGAACATCGGCTTCCACGACGACTCGTGGCCGTACAAGGAGTTCCGCAACGGCGGGCAGCTCAAGAGCATGACCCTGCCGATGTCGATGAACGGCTGGGAGGACGCGTTCCTGCAGCTGCAGCTCAACACCGGCACCGAGAACCGGTGGGTCACCCAGTCCATCGGCGGCGAGGCCCGCCCGGAGATCCAGGGCACCCTCTACGCCAACTACCCGGGCGGGTCCGGGCAGGTCGACGACGTGCTCGCGGCGACCGAGCTGACCCACATCACCTGGATGATCAACCAGACCGGCGCGGGCGGGTACAGCACCAGCGACCCGAAGGTCTCCGCCGGGGTCCGCAAGATGGGTTACAACCTGCACATTCCGCAGGCCAACTTCAACGCGACCGCCGCCGGCAACTTCAAGGTCGGCGTCACGATGCAGAACGACGGCGTCGCCCCGTTCTACTACCCGTGGACGGTGCAGCTCGGCCTGCGCAACAGCGCGGGCGCGGTCGTGAAGACCTGGGACACCAGCTGGGACCTGCGTACCGTGCAGCCTCTGAAGATCCGCGCCTTCCCGGACTGGAACGTGGGGGCCGACCCGAAGTACCTCGACTTCGGCCGCCCGGTGAACTTCTCCACGACCGTCAGCACCGCGGGTGTGCCCGCGGGCGCATACAGCCTGGTCCTGAAGGTTCGCAACCCGCTGGAGGCGGTCACCGCCGACGTGCTGCGCGCCCGGCCCGCCGCCAGCAGGCTCACCGACTGGATCATCGACCAGTGGCGGCCGCGGCTGCCGCTGTCGTTCGCCAACGCCAACCAGGGCGCTGACGGCTGGGTGAACCTCGGCGGCGTCTCGACCTCCGGCACCTGCACGGGTGACTGCACGGCTCCGTCGACGCCGACCGGCCTGGCCGTGTCCGGGGTGACGAACACGAGCGTGTCGCTGTCCTGGACGGCGGCCACGGACAACGTGGGGGTCACCGGCTACCAGGTGTTCCGTGACGGGGTCCTGGCGGGTTCGCCGACGGGAACCACGTTCACCGACAGCGGGCGCTCGCCGGGGCAGACGTACCAGTACACGGTCCGGGCACTCGACGCGGCCGGGAACGTGTCCAATTCGTCCGCA
Organism: Catellatospora vulcania; assembly: GCF_009720385.1. GTDB lineage: Bacteria > Actinomycetota > Actinomycetes > Mycobacteriales > Micromonosporaceae > Catellatospora > Catellatospora vulcania. The sequence continues at coordinate 375,859 of NZ_ML769301.1, forward strand.
ACGGTGGCCGCGACCACCACGGGATGTGCGGGTGACTGCACTGCCCCGAGTTCTCCCACTCTGTCCTCGCCGGGCAAGACCGACACGAGCGTGTCGCTGTCGTGGACGGCGTCGACGGACAACGTGGGGGTGACCGGGTACGAGGTGTTCCGCGGGTCGACCCTGGTCGGCGGTCCGACGGGCACGTCGTTCACCGACACCGGCCTGACGGCGTCGACGGCGTACAGCTACACCGTCAAGGCCCGTGACGCGGCGGGCAACCGGTCTGCGGCCAGCAACACCGTCACAGTCACCACCAGCGCCGCACCTCAGCCGCCCACCGGCCTGGTGCTCGACAACTACGACGGCACCCCGGCCTACCCGTCGTCGAACCAGAACGACCTCGGCAAGTGGACCGGCGGCAACTGCTTCCTCGACGGCGGCGGCAACGGCGTCGTCACCGGCGGGGCGCTGAGCCTGCGCTACAACAACTGCGGCTGGTTCGGCTCCGACGTCGGCGTGGACCTCAGCGCCTACACCTACCTGGTCGTGCGGATCAAGGGCGCGGCCGGTGGCGAGCAGAGCCACTTCAACCTGGGTCTGGGCGGTTCGACGAAGGTGTTCGGCGACTTCACCCTCGACGGGGGAGCACACCCGGTGATCACCACCGCCTACCAGGACATCCGGATCCCGATGGCCGCCAACGGCATCAACCGCAACTCGCCGTCCCAGCTGGCCATGGGCTTCTGGTACGGCGGCAACTCGACCATCTCGATCGACCACATCACGTTCCAGTAGCGCAAGCCGGCCGCCTGGCAGGGCTCCCGACCCGGCCAGGCGGCCTACCCTCCCGATGCACAGGAAGGCCACCATGCCCACCCGCGTACTGCGGATGTTCACCGCGACAACGCTACTGGCCGCGCTGGCGGTCGTGTCGCTCGGCACGCCCGCCCAGGCCGCCACCGTCACCTACCAGGCCGATCTGGCCACCGCGTTCGCCAACCCGGAACGCGGTTACCACAACCGCTACGAGATCATCAACGACCCGGCGGTCAACGACTACGTCAACGCCGCCACCATCCCCGGCTTCAACCCGGACCTGCTCGACCGGACCTTCGCCCGGGCCAAGGCCAACGGCAACACCCTCGTGCACAGCTACGTGCACCTCGACAAGTACAAGACGCAGGCCTTGCCGCAGGCGCTGCTCGACAACCTCGCCTCCGGCCTGGCCGCGGTCCGCACCGCCGGCCTGAAAATCGTGCTGCGGCCCGCGTACACCTGGGACGGCTACGCCACCGTCGCCGAGTCGCAGATCCTCGCCCACATCGCACAGATCGACGCCGTGATCACCGCGAACGCCGACGTCGTGTTGCACCTGGAGACCGGCTACCTCGGCGCCTGGGGCGAGTGGCACACCGGCGGCCTGACCAACCCGTCCTCGGTCGAGGAGGCCCCTGCCCGGTACCGGATCGTCAAGAAGATCGCCGACACCACCCCGGCGAGCATCCCTCTGGCGATGCGCTACCCGATCTACATCAAGGAGATGGTCGACCCGACCTCCTGTGTCGTCCCGGAAGGCTGCACGCTGACCCAGGCGCAGAAGGACCGGATCAGCTTCCACAACGACTGCTTCCTGGCCGACCTCAACGACATGGGCACCTACGACAACCCGTCCTGGATGGGCTGGTTCTACATCGAGCAGAAGAAGCAGTGGATGTACGACCTGGCCACCTCGACCGGGTTCAACAAGATGGTCGGCGGTGAGACCTGCGGCGCGGACGGCTACAACGACGCCGCCTGCGTCAACGCGCAGACCGAGATGAACAAGCTCAACTTCACCGAGATCAACGAGGACTACGCCGCCGTCAACACCGACAAGTGGAAGGCGGCCAACCTCGCCGCCGGCGGCAACGACCCCGCCGAGACCTGCTTCGTGCGCATCAAGCGCAAGATGGGGTATCGGCTGAGGCTGCTCGACGCCACCTTCCCGACCACCGTCGCACCCGGCGGCAGCCTCGGCCTCACCGCGCACCTCAGCAACGACGGCTGGTCCGGGCTGATCAAGAACCGCACCGCCTACCTGGTGCTCGACAACGGCACGAACCGCTACAACCTGCCGTTGAACGGCGTCGACCCGCGCACCTGGCTGGCCGGCGCGAGCACCGTCACCAGCAGCGCCACCGTCCCCGGCGGTGCCGCTGCGGGCAACTACAAGCTGGCGCTGTGGCTCCCGGACCCGACGGCGGCGCTGCAGTCCCGGCCGGAGTACTCGATCCGCCTGGCCAACACCGGCACCTGGGACGCGGCCAAGGGCTACAACGTGCTCGCGTCCTCGGTCACCGTGGGCTCCTGCACTGGTGACTGCACGGCTCCGTCGACGCCGACCGGCCTGGCCGTGTCCGGGGTGACGAACACGAGCGTGTCGCTGTCCTGGACGGCGTCCACCGACAACGTGGGTGTGACCGGCTACCAGGTGTTCCGTGGCGGGACGCAGGTCGGCACCCCGTCGGGTACGTCGTTCACGGACACGGGCCGTTCGCCGGGTCAGACGTACCAGTACACGGTCCGGGCGGTCGACGCCGCAGGCAACACGTCCGGGCAGTCGGCGACGGTTTCGGGGACCACGACGGGCTGCTCGGGCGACTGCACCGCGCCGTCCGCGCCGACGCTGTCCTCGCCCGCGAAGACCGACACGTCGGTGTCGCTGTCGTGGGCGGCGTCGACGGACAACGTGGGGGTGACCGGTTACGAGGTGTTCCGCGGGTCGACGCTGGTCGGCAGCCCGTCGGGGACCTCGTTCACCGATACCGGCCTGACGGCGTCCACGGCCTACAGCTACACCGTCAAGGCCCGGGACGCGGCCGGTAACCGGTCCGCGGCGAGCAACACCGTCACCGTGACGACGGATGCGACGCCGCAGCCGCCGACCGGGCTGGTGCTGGACAACTTCGACGGGACCCCGGCCTACCCGTCGTCGTCGCAGAACGACCTCGGCAAGTGGACCGGGGCGAACTGCTTCCTCGACGGCGGCGGCTCGGGCGCGGTCACCGGCGGCGCGTTGAGCCTGCGTTACAACAACTGCGGCTGGTTCGGCTCGGACGTCGGTGTGAACCTGAGCGCCTACACCTACCTCGTGGTGCGGATCAAGGGTGCCGCGGGCGGTGAGCAGAGCCACTTCAACCTCGGCCTGGGTGGTGCGACGAAGGTGTTCGGCGACTTCACGCTCGACGGGGGAGCGCACCCGGTGATCACCACCGCCTACCAGGACATCAAGATCCCGATGGTCGCCAACGGGATCAACCGCAACTCGCCGTCGCAGTTGGCCATGGGCTTCTGGTACGGCGGCAGCTCCACCGTCACCATCGACCACATCACCTTCCAGTAACCGTCCATCTTCCGGCGCCAGGTGCTCACGGGGCACCTGGCGCCGCCGTCACTCAGAGCTCCGGCAGCAGCTCGGCCAGGATGATCCGCCCGGCGGCCTCGATGAGCGCCAGGTGCGAGAACGCCTGCGGGAAGTTGCCCAGGTGCCGACCGGCCTCGGTGTCGAACTCCTCGGCGTACAGGCCCAGCGGCGAGGCGATGGTCAGCAGCCGTTCCATCATGTCCCGGGCCCGGTCCAGCTGCCCGACCGCGGCCATCGCCGACACCAGCCAGAACGAGCAGATCAGGAAGGTGCCCTCCTTACCGCTCATGCCGTCGTCGGTCTGGTCGGTGCGGTACCGCAGCACGTAGCCGTGCTCGGTCAGCTCGTCGGCGATCGCCGCCACGGTGTTGCGCATCCGCTCGTCCTCGGGCGGCAGGAAGCCGAACAGCACCGCCAGCAGCGTCGAGGCGTCCAGGGAGTCGGTGCCGTAGTGCTGGCGCAGCACCCCGCGTTCGGTGACGCCGTTGGCGAGGATGTCGGCGCGGATCTGCTCGGCCGTGTCGCGCCAGGCCGCCGCGCGGGTGCTGTCGCCCCGGATGCCGGCCAGCGTCGCCGCGCGGTCCAGGGCCACCCAGCACATGAGCTTGCTCGACACGTAGTGCTGCGGCTCGCCGCGGGCCTCCCAGATGCCCTGGTCCGGCTGCTGCCAGACCTGGGTCGCGCACTCGGCCTGGGAGACCACGATCGGCCACAGCCGCCGGGGCAGCCGCCTGCTGTGCCGGGTGTGCAGCAGGATCGAGGCGAGCACGGCGCCGTAGACGTCGTTCTGGCGCTGGTCGAACGCGCCGTTGCCGATGCGCACCGGGCGGGCGCCCTCGTAGCCGGACAGGTCGTCGCGGGTCGACTCGGCCAGGTCGCGCCGGCCGTCGATGCCGTACATGATCTGTAGTGAGCCGTCCTCGGTCGCCTCGACGTCGGCGATGAACTGCATGAACTCTTCGGCTTCCCATTCGAGGTTGAGCCAGTGCAGCGCCTTGAGCGTGAAGGTGGTGTCGCGCATCCAGGTGTAGCGGTAGTCCCAGTTGCGTTCCCCGCCGGGCGTCTCGGGCAGCGAGGTGGTGAGTGCGGCGACGGTGGCCCCGGTGGGCATGTAGGTCAGGCCCTTGATGACCAGCGCCGAGCGCTGCAGCGGGTCGCGCCAGCGGTGATCGGGGATGCGTGCCCCGGCCAGCCAGGTGCGCCAGTATTCGGTGGTGGCCTCGATCATGGCTTGCGCCTGGTCGCCGTCCGGCGGCGTCACGGACGGGTCCGCCCAGGACAGCGTGCAGTACGCCCGCTCGCCGGCGTGCAGCACGTGCCTGCCCCGGACCCGGGTGCCCTCGATGCCCAGCGGAAGGTCGGATCGCAGCCGGAGATCGGGCTGGCCGTTGACGGTCGCGGCGATGGACGGGTCGTCGGACGCCAGGGCCCACGCGGCGGGGGTGCGCCCGTAGTCGAAGACGGGTTCGCAGACCATTTCCAGTTCGACCTGTCCTTTGAGACACACGGCGGTGCGGACCAGCAGGTGGGATGCGTCGTCGTCGGCCGGTGGCCGGGTGTGCGGGGTCACCGTGTCGGCCCCGGTCCGCGGGCCGATGACCAGCGCGTCGGTGACCAGAAGCCAGCCTGACGTGGTGCGCCACGTCGTCTCCAGCACGTTCGTGCCCGGCCGGTACACCCGGGAGGTCGGGTGCGCGATGGCGTAGGGCCCGAACCGGAACATGCCGGCCTCGCGGTCCAGCAGGCTGCCGAAGACGCTGGGGGAGTCGAACGCGGGCACGCACAGCCAGTCGACCGAGCCGTCGGGGGCGATCAGCGCCCCGGTGTGGCAGTCGGACAGGAACGCGTACTGGGCGATCGGCGGGAACGGCGACGGCGCTGACACCTGCTGGTCCGTGGTGCTCCTGGCATCTATCGCGGTCATCGTGCGCCACCTGTCGTAGTCCCCGGTCAGCGCGGCGGCCTTGCGGCATTCGCCCGCATGGCACCAGTTTAGGACGGTAAGAATATTTCAGGGTGGATGTCAGTGAACGGGCGGATGCCCGGCAAGGCGGTCTGTCGAGGCCGCCAGTGAGCGAGGTCCGGCGTGGGCGTGATCCACCTTCGGGTCGCCAGCCCGCCCGAGCAGACGGACCAGGTCCTGGCGCTGCTCGCCGGTGACGGTGGTGTGGTGGACGTCGTGGTGCACCGCGGGGCGCTGCACCCGGCCGGGGACGCGATCGAGTGCGACGTGCTCGCCGGGGCCGCCAACGACGTGCTGGCGCGGCTGCGCGAGCTGCGCGTCCACCAGCACGGGTCGCTGATGGTCGATCCGGTGGAGCTGACCATGTCGGACCGGGTCGACGCCGCCGCCGTGGGCCTTCGCGGGCCGCTGGCCAGGGCGCCGGTCTGGGCCGAGGTCGAGGCGCGCATCGTGGGCGACGCCACCGCCACCCCCAGCTTCTACCTCTACCTGGTCATCGCCGGCGTCATCGGCGCGGTCGGCCTGCTGACCAACTCGGAGATCCTTATCGTCGCCGCGATGATCCTGGGCCCGGAGTACGGCCCGATCACCGGCGTCGCGCTCGGCATCGACCGGCGGTCGTGGCTCCCGATCCGGCAGGGTCTGGCGGCGCTGGCGGTGGGCTTCAGCCTGGCCGTGCTGGCCGCGTACGCCTTCACGATGCTGGTGCGCGCCCTGGGCCTGGTGCCCACCGCGTTCACCCTCGGGGTGCGCCCGGTGAGCCACCTGATCGACACCCCGAACTTCTACTCCGTGGTGGTCGCGGTGCTGGCCGGGATCGCCGGCGTGGTCGCCCTGACCCATACCCGCACCAGCACCCTGCTGGGGGTCTTCGTCTCGGTGACCACCATCCCGGCTGCCGCCGACATCGGCGTCGCCCTCGCCGCGAGCAGCCCCGCCCAGGCGCGCGGCTCGCTGTGGCAACTGCTGCTCAACATCACACTGCTGATCGTGGTGGGCTTCGCGACCCTGCGCGCCCAGCGAGCGCTATGGGGCCGCATCAGCCGGCGCGTGCTCACCCGCCGGTCCGCGCACGGCTGACGGACGGGAGACGACATGGTCGACGACGTGCGTGCGACAGCGGCCGAGCTGTCGCCGGACGAGTTCGAGGCTCTGTACGAGCGGCTGCGGCAATACGCCGACCGAGGACCGGCGGACCGGCGGGGGGCGCTGAACCACATCACGCCCGCGACCGTGCGGGCCGCCGCCCGAGAGGTCCGGCTCGGGCGGTCGGTGTCGCTGGCGGCGCCGGTGGAGACCGTCCCGGCGCCCGACAACCCGCAGCCGTCGACCCACCACATGATCAGCTCGCCGGCCGAGCACCGGCACAAGCCCGGTCTGAACTTCGCCTACGACCGGCTGGCGATGAACATCCACGGCGACGCCGACTCGCACATCGACGCGCTGTGCCATGTCGTCTACGACGGGCTGATGTACAACCGGGTCGCGGCGGGCTCCACCGAGCCGGACGGCACCCCGGCGCTGTCCATCGACGTGGCCCACGACGGCATCGTCGGACGCGGCGTCCTGCTCGACATCCCGCGGCTGCGGGGCGTGCCGTGGCTGGAACCCGGCGACCACGTCACCGCCGCCGACCTCGCCGCGGCCGAACAGGCCCAGGGGGTCCGGGTGGGGCCCGGTGACCTGCTGTTCGTCCGGGTCGGCCACCGGCGCCGCCGCAACAGCCTCGGCCCGTGGGACGCGGCGGCCGCCCGCGTCGGGCTGCACCCCGCGGCGCTGGAGTTCCTGGCCGAGCGCGAGGTCGCGGTGCTGGGCGGCGACGGCAACAACGACACCGCGCCGTCGCCCGGCCTCGGGTTTCCGGTGCACGTGCTGGCCATCAACGCGCTCGGCCTGCACCTGATGGACTACCTGCAGTTCGGCGAGCTGCGCGCGCTGTGCGAGCAGGAGGAGCGCTGGTCGTTCCTGTGCGTCATCGCACCGCTGCGGCTGCCCGCGGCCACCGGCTCCCCGGTCAATCCCATCGCGGTGCTGTGACGTGGCCGGCTCGGGACACCGCACGGTTCGCTGTCGACCGACGCAGAACCTGCGAAGCGCGGATTTAGCAGTTTATGGCATGTGATGATGCATCTGGGATTAAACGGACGCGTGGTCACCGTCGGATGACCCGAAGCGCCCGCGAACACCTGCGCCCGGGTCGCGGCCCGCCGCTCACCCAGGTTTCGGAGGCGTGACAGCCATGTCGAACGTAGATCTGGCCCGGATCCAGTTCGCGATGACGTCGATCTACCACTTCATCTTCGTGCCGATCACCATCGGGCTGGCCTTCCTCACCGCCATTCTGCAGACCGTCTGGCACCGCACCGGCCGGGACGAGTACCTGCGCCTGACCAAGTTCTTCGGCGTCCTGCTGGTGATCAACGTGGCGGTCGGCGTGGTGACCGGCCTCGTGCAGGAGTTCCAGTTCGGCATGGACTGGTCGGCGTACTCGCGGCTGGTCGGCGACGTGTTCGGCGCGCCCCTGGCGATGGAGGGCCTGGCCGCGTTCTTCCTGGAGTCGACCTTCCTCGGTTTGTGGATCTTCGGCTGGGGCAGGCTGTCGCGCCGCATCCACCTCGCCGCCATCTGGCTCGTCGCGCTGGGGGCTGCCGGATCCGCGGCGTTCATCCTGGCCGCGAACTCGTGGATGCAGCACCCCGTCGGCTTCGAGATCAACGCGACCACGGGCCGCCCGCAGCTCAACGACATCTGGGCGGTGATGACCAACCCGGTGTTCCTCTGGGGGTACACCCACGTGCTGCTCGCCTCGCTGGTCACCGGCTGCGTCCTCATGCTCGCCGTGTCCGCGTGGCATCTGCGGAAGCGCTCGAACCCGGAGGTCTTCGCCCGCTCGGCGAAGCTCGCCCTCGTCATCCTGGCCCCCGCCATGATCTTCCAGATGTTCATCGGCAGTGAACTCGGCGTCGTCGAGGCGAAGTACCAGCCGATGAAGATCGCCGCCTCCGAGGCGCAGTGGACCACCTGCCAGCCGTGCTCGTTCTCGATCTTCCAGATCGGCGGCGGCAACCAGGACCAGACCCCCACGAAGATCATCGAAGTGCCGTACCTGCTGTCCCTGCTCGCCACCAACCACCTCGACGGCCAGGTCACCGGCCTCAACGAACTCAACGCCCAGTACCAGCAGCAGTACGGCCCCGGGAACTACGTGCCCAACGTGTTCATCCAGTACTGGTCGATGCGGGTGATGGCCTACCTCGCGATGGTGATCGTCCTGCTCGGCCTGTGGGGCCTGTGGGTGATGCGCCGCAAGCACCTGGAGACCGCGCACCGCTTCCTGGGGCTGGCCATGTGGGCCCCGGTCCTGCTGGTCCTGATGAACACGGCAGGCTGGATGCTCACCGAGAACGGCCGCCAACCCTGGATCGTCCAGGGCATCATGCTGACCGAGAACGGCATCTCGCCGTCGGTCAGCACCACCACGGTCGCGATCAGCCTGACGGTGTTCTTCCTGCTCTACGCCGCGCTGACGGTCGTCTGGCTGGTGCTGATGCTGCGCTACGCCCGCAAGGCGCCGCCACCGACGGTGCCCGCAGCCGAGGACACGACCGTGCCCGAACCCACGTTTGCTCGCTGAGGCCGCCATGACACTGCCCGACATCTGGTTCATCGCCATCGCCGTGCTGTGGACCGGCTTCTTCATCCTGGAGGGCTTCGACTTCGGGGTCGGCATGCTGCACGGGGTCGTCGGCCGCGACGACGCCGGCCGGCAGATGGCCGTCAGCTCCATCGGACCGCTGTGGGACGGCAACGAGGTCTGGCTCGTCGTCGCCGCCGCGGCCATGTTCGCGGCCTTCCCCGGCTGGTACGCCACCATGTTCTCCGCCCTCTACCTCGCCCTCGTGCTGGCGCTGGTCGCGCTCATCGTCCGCGGCATGTCCTTCGAATACCGCAACAAGGACGCCCACCCGCGCTGGCGGCGCACCTGGAGCACGCTGATGACCGTCGGCAGCGTGCTCGCTCCGTTCGTGCTCGGCGTCGGGCTCGGCGACCTCCTGCACGGCCTGCCGATCGGCGCCGACCAGGAGTACGCGGGCACGTTCGCCGACCTGCTGCCGCCCTACTCGCTGTTCGTGGGCCTGACCTTCGTGGTGCTGTGCGCGCTGCACGGCGCCACGTTCCTGGCCCTGAAGACCACCGCCGACGTGCGCGAACGCGCCGTGCGCCTCACCCGCAGGATCGCCCCGTGGGCCGCGCTCGCGGTGCTGATCTACATCACCTGGTCGCACGTGCTGTCGGGCAAGGGCTTCCTGCCCAACGTCATCGAGATCGCCGCGGTGCTGGCCGTGCTCGCCGCCGCCTGGCTGGTCAAGGAGGGCAAGGAGGGCTGGGCCTTCACCGCCACCACCTTCGCCATGGCCACCAGCGTGCTGGTCATCTTCACCAACCTCTACCCGCGGGTCATGGTCTCCACCATGGGCGCGGCCAACGACCTCACCGTGGCCAACACCGCCTCCGGTTCGTACGCGTTGACCGTCATGACCTGGGTGCTCGTGGTCCTGCTCCCGGTCGTCATCCTCTATCAGGGCTGGACATACCACGTCTTCCGCCGGCGCCTCACCCACGCCGACGTCACCGACGAGTGACGCCCCGGCGCAGAGGCGCTTGACGACGCGGTTCCGTGGACGAGGTCAAAACGCTAAGATCACCAGGCTCGGGCCTGGAGGACACATGACGGACACTGCGGTCAGCGAGGTGCGGGCAGCTGACCGGCGCCGGACCACCGGCCGGCGGATACCCGTCCTGCTCGCCCGCACCGCGCTGGGCGGCCTGCTAGCCGTATCGACCGCGCTGCTCATCGTGCGGCTCACCGGGTGGGACGCGGGAACGGCGCTCGCCGTGCCCCTGGTGCTCTTCCCGTACGCCCTGGTGCTCAGCCTGCTCGCGCTCGGCGCCGTGCTCGCCGCCGCCGCGCTGCGCTCACGCTGGACGGTGCTCGCCGTCGCGGTCCTCACCGCAGCCCAGGTCGCGGTGCTGGCGCCCCGGTTCCTCCCCGACCGGCAGCAGCTCCCGGCGCAGGCGGCCGAGCTGCGCGTGGCCAGTCTCAACGCCGACGTCGGGGGAGCGGATCCGCGGGCGCTGGTGCGGCTGGTCCAGGCCGAGCACATCGACGTGCTGGCCGTGCAGCAGCTGCCGGCCGCGGGCATCGCCGCGCTCACCGAGGCCGGCCTGGACGCGCTGCTGCCCTACCACGAGCTGCGACCCGAGTACGACTCCTCGATCTACTCGCGGCTCCCGCTGACCCAGGGCGGCCCGCTGCGCGCCGACACCGCCTGGCCGCAGACGACCGCGGCCGTGACCGTGGACGGGCGCACCATCCGGCTGGTGGCCGTGCACACGTACTACCCGCTGGGTGACGCGCGGCGCTGGACCCGCGACATGGCCGCCCTGGCCTCCGTCGCCCGCGACAGCGGCCCGGACACCGTGTTCCTGGGCGACTTCAACGCCTCCCTCGACCATGCGCCGATGCGTGACCTGCTCGCGGCGGGCCTCGTCGACACCCACGCCGAGCTCGGCCGCGGCTGGGCCCGCACCTGGCCGGTGGGCGTGAGCCCGGTGCCGCCGCTGGTGCAGCTCGACCACGTCCTGCACGGCTCCGGCCTGGCGGGCGTGTCGGCCGGTGAACGGACCGTGCCGGGCACGGACCACCGGGCGGTCGTCGCGGTGCTGGCCCTGCTGCCCGGCTAGGAGCGCGGGCCGGTCGCGGTGAGGCGGGCCAGCCGCCGCCGTGCCCCGTCGGCGGCCGGGTCCCCGAGGTCGTCGTAGATGCGCACCGCCCGCCGCCACGCCTCGGCGGCCGCGGGCAGGTCCGCCAGCTGCTCGCGCGCCTCGCCGAGCCGGGTCAGCGTCTCCGCCTCGTGGTAGCGGTTGGCGGACTCGCGGAAGCGTTCGATGGACTGCTCGTAACACACCACCGCCTGGGCCAGGTCGCCGAGCCGGTGGTGGGCGAACCCGAGGCTGTCCAGCGTCGCCGCCTGGCCTACCCGGTCGGCCATCCGCTGCTGCTGGTCGAGGGCCTCGGTGCAGTCGGCGACGGCCTGCCGGTAGTCGCCGTTGAGGGCGTGCAGGTAACCCTTCGTGTTCAGCGCGCGCGCCTCGGCGTAGCTGTTGCCGATGAGCCGGGACACCCGCAGCGCCTCGATACTGTGCGCGAGCGCCTCCTCCAGCCGGCCCCGAGCCGTGCAGTGCTCGGTGTAGTGGCGCAGCGTCAGCGCGAGGCTGTCCAGGTCGCCGAGCTGCTCGTACAGCGCGAGCGCGCGCCGCACGCGGTGTTCGGCGGCGTCGTGATCGCCGAGGCGCATCAGCGCGCGGGCGAGCATCCGGTTGGCGAGCGCCTGCGCCTGCAGGTCGCCGATCCGTTCCGCGGCGGCCAGTGCGGCCTGCTGTGCCGTCAGCTGGTCCTGGAACAGCCCGCGCGGGGCGAGATAGGCGGCCAGCGTCCAGGCGAGCTGGCAGGCGTACCGCTCGAACCCGGTCTCCGCGGCCTGGCGCAGCACCCGCAGCAGCACGGGGTGCTCGGCGTTGAACCACGCCACCGCGCCGGCCCGGTCCGGGATCGGCACGTGCAGGTTCGCCGGCAGCGGGGGGACCGGGTCGACCGGCGTCCACGTCGGCTGGAGCAGCAGCGCGGCGGGATAGGAGCTGTGCAGGTAGTGGTCGTACAGCCGGGTGAGCGCGGCGTGCCTGCTGTCCGCGTGCTCGGATGCCTGTGCCAGCTCGGCCGCGTACGAGCGGAGCAGGTCGTGCAGCGAGTAGCGCCCCGGCCGGTGCTCGGTCAGCAGGTGGAGCCGGGTCAGCTCGTGCAGCAGCGGCGCGACGGCGGCCCGGGGCCGGCCCAGCAGCGTCGCGGCCGCGTCGCCGGTCAGGTCGGGACCCGGATGCAGCCCGAGCAGGCGCAGCAGGTGTGCCGCATCCTCGCTCAGGGCACGGTGCGACCACGAGAACACGCGCCGCACATCGCCGTCGGCCAGCGCCTCCAGCCTGCCCTCGGCCGGGCGCAGTTGCGCCGCGACGGCTTCGAGCGGGAACGTGGGCTTGGCCGCCACCCGCGCGGCCACCATCGACAGGGCGAGCGGCAGGCGGCCGGTCGCCTCGATCATCTCCGCGGTGGCCGCCGGCTCCGCGGCGATCCGGCCGGCGCCGAGCCGGCTGCGCAGCAGGTTCATCGACTCGGCGGCCGTGAGCACCTCCAGCGTCAGCGGCCGGGCGCCCTCCGCCGCGACGAGGCCGGCGAGCTGGTCCCGGCTCGTCACGACGACCACACACCGGCCCGCGCCGGGCAGCAGCGGGCGCACCTGGTCGGCGTCGCGCGCGTTGTCCAGCACGATCAGCATCCGCCGGGCGGCCAGCAGGCTGCGGTACAGCCCGGTCCGGGCGTCGGTGCTGGTCGGTATGCGGCCGATCGGCACGCCGAGCGCCTCCAGGAAGGCGACCAGGGCGTCGGCGGGGGAGACGGTGTCGGCGTCGTCGTAGCCGCGCAGGTTCGCGTACAACTGGCCGTCGGGGAACCGGTCGACCGCCCGATGTGCCCAGTGCAGCGCCAGGGTGGTCTTGCCGACGCCGGCCATCCCGCTGACGGTGGTGATGTCCACGCCGGCCGGGCCGGTGTCCGAGGTGTCCAGGGCGGCGTTGAGCCGGGCCAGCTCCCCGTCGCGGCCGACGAAGCCCGGCAGCGCCAGCGGCAGTTGCCGCGGGGGCGCCTCCACCGGGCCGGGCGGCACGACGAAGCCCGGCCCTGGCGGCGCAGGCCGCGGCCCGAGGCGGTGGTGCAGGACGTCGTCGTGCAGGCGGGTCAGCTCGGGCCCGGGGTCCATCCCGGTCTCCTCGGCCAGCACCTGCCGGGCCTGCCGGAAGGCCGCCAGCGCCCCTGACACGTCGCCGATCTGGTACAGGCACAGCATGAGCTGGGCCCACGCCCGCTGCCGCAGCGGATGGCGGTCGAGCAGGGCGCGCAGCCGCGGGATCACCACGGCGGGCTCGCCCAGCGCGAGCCGTGCCACGGCGTAGTCCTCCTCGGCCAGCAGCCGCCGCTCCTCCAACTGCCCGACCCGCCCGGTGAGCAGCCTCGGCAGTGGCAGGCCGGCCAGGGCAGGACCGCGCCACATGCCGACCGCGGCGGCCAGCTCGGCCTGCGCGCCCGCCGGGTCGCCGTCGGCCAGCGCGGCCCGGCCCCGCGCGGCGGCGGCGTCGAACCGGTCCACGTCGCGTTCGCCCGGCTCGACCCGCAGCAGGTAACCGCCCGGGGTGGTGCTGATCCGGCGCTCGGCGGCCTGCTCGCCGGTCAGCGCCTGGCGCAGGCCGCGAACGTAGGTGCGCACGTTGGCGGCGGCCGACGCGGGCGGCTGGTCGCCCCACAGCATCGCCGTCAGCTCACCGGTGGAGACGGCCTCGGCAGGTCGCAGCAGCAGCGCCGCCAGGACCAGCTGCTGCTTGGTCGAGCCGAGCGTTACCGGCCGGCCGTCACGGGACACCGCGAGCGGGCCGAGCAGGCCGAAGTGGACGGACATCCTCACCTCGTGTGCAGTGCTTAGCGGCCGCGGCCAACCGGTTGTACGGCGTTGTGCACGAGTTGTAGATCGGCCACCGTACCATCCGGCCGCGCATGACCCGTCGAGCCACATCGATCTTCGTGCGGCGCTCGAAGCGACGCAGACCCCCTGTCGCCGTCACGGCCGGAGCGGCCGTGCCCCCAACGAAAGGCACCCCCCTTGTCCGGAAGATTTCGTCGCGCCTTAACCGGCGTGTGCGCCATGCTGCTGGCCGTGCTGGCGGTCGGGGCCGGACCGGCTCGTGCGGCCGGCCCGATGCCCTTCTTCCAGCTGCCGTTCCCGTGCGGCGAGACGTGGCGTCTGGCCACCTATGCGGGTCACGACGACTACGACATCGACATGACGTTCACCGGCGGCGGCAGCAACGGCCGCATGATCCTGGCCGCGGCCGGGGGCACCATCAGCGCCGGGTGGAGCAGCGGCGGTGGCGGCAACTACGCGATCATCGACCACGGCGGCGGCTGGCGCACCACGTACATGCACATGCTCCAGCCGGCCAGCCAGAGCTCCGGCTGGGTCGACGGCGGCACCCCGATCGGCTGGGTCGGCAGCACCGGCAACTCGACCGGCCCGCACCTGCACTTCGAGGTGACCCGCGACGGCGGCAAGACCGAGGCGTACTTCAACGGCTCGGCCTCGGGCATCACCTCCGACGGCAGCGCCAACACCGGCCCGATCTGGGTCAACGGCCCGGTCTCCCCGGCCCGCAACGTCACCAGTGCCAACTGCAACGGCGGGATGCAGGTGTACGAGGCCCACAGCGCCAACGGGTGGCGGATGCTGCCGGTGGTGGGCCCCAGCGGCCCGGTGACGGGCTCGGCCACGGCTGCCATCGCGATCGGCAGCAATAAGATCGTCTACAGCGTCAAGGGCGGCCGGATCTTCGAGACGGCCAGCAGCATCGGCTGGAACAACCTGTGGACCGGCATCGACGGCGCGCAGGGCACGGCGCTCGCGGCGCTGAACCTCAACGGCGAGAAGCTGATCTACAGTGTCGTCGGCGGCTACGTGCACGAGGCGAGCAGCAACAACGGCTGGCGCAACCTCAACACCGGCATCGGCGGGGTCAGCAACTCCTCGATCTCGGTGATCGCGCTGAACGGCGTGAAGTACATCTACAGCATCGTCGGCGGGTACGTGCACGAGGCGCACAGCGCGAACGGCTGGCGCAACCTCAACACCGGGGTGCCCGCCTCGGCCGTCGCCGCGATCACGGTCGGCACCACGAAGATCCTTTACACGGTCAACGGCGGCTCGGTGTACGAGGCGGCCAGCAACAACGGCTGGACGAACATGGGGACCGGCATCTCCGGCGTCTCCGGCGCCACCATCGCGGCGGCGAACCTCAACGGCGAGAAGCTGATCTACACCATGTACGGCGGCTACGTGCACGAGGCGAGCAGCAACAACGGCTGGCGCAACCTCAACTCCGGCGTCACCGGCTCGCGCACCAGCGTGCTGGCCCTCAGCGGAGTCAAGTACCTGTACTCCAACTGATCCGATGCCCGGAGCCGCCGGCCGAACCATGCCGGAGGCGGCTCCGGGCATCCCACCGGCCGGCTACCCGCCGAACCGGTAGGCGCGCAGGATGGTCTGCTCCACCCGGTTGCCGGCGGCGTCGACGGCGACGGCCCGCAGTGATACGAAGCCCTGCCCCTTCGGGTGGCACAACGTGACGGTGCCGGCGCGGACGGATGTTCCCGTCCAGGTCACACCGTCGTCATAGGACGCGTCGACAGACAGGCTGCTCAGGCTCTCGACGTCCGCTCCCGGCTGCGCGACGACCGACACCGGCACCGTGAACGAGCGGTCGGCCGGCGCCGTGTTGAAACGATCGAGCGGCGGCGCGAACCGGACCGCCCAGAGCGGCAGGACCGCGCCACCGTGCCCCGAGCGAAACGTCCACGCCGCGGTGGTCTGCGTGGAGAACGCGAACGGCGTGCCCCGCGACGCGGCCACCTCCAGCCGATAACGTCCATCGCCCGGCGGGACCGGGAACGTGCCCCGACCGGCGAGATCAGCTGAGCCGACCCGGACCCCGTCGCGGTACAGCACCGTCGTACCCAGCCCGGCTTCGCGGTCGACCCGGCCCGCGCCGTCGCCGTAGAGCGACAGGTCGACGTCGATGACGTCGCCGGTGCGGGTCACGCCCTTCGTGAACGCGCCGTCCGCACCGAAGGCGGGGCCGAACACGGCCTGGTTCCACCGCTGCTCGTAGGTCCGTCCCGCCTTGAACGCGGTCCAGCCGCTCACGACGGGACCGTAGCGCCAGCCGTCGCCCGACGCCGGATCGGTCCACGTGCGGTAGAGCCGGGCACGCCACTGCTTGCCCGGCTCGACGTCGACGTAGTGAACCGTCGTGGACGGAAGTGCCGAACCGATCGCGAACACCGGAGTCTCGTCTTCCCGGCCGGGCCGGATGCTGCTGGTGGCTCCCCACAGCCCGACCATCGCCTCGTCGCCCGCGGCCACGGCGACGGGCAGTGTCGCGAGCTCGCCCTCGGCGACGGTCCGCCGGTAGCCGCTGATCATCCGCCCGTTCGCCTGGTGATGGCTGATCGTGTACAGCCAGGGGCTGTCGTGGAAGTAGCCGTCGGCGTCCGTGCCCGCCTTGGCGAACACCGTGCTGATGAAGGACGTGAAGCCCGCCGCCGGTATGCCGTCACCGACGTCGGCGGTGTAGAGCCGGTCGAAGGACGAGCCGCCCTGCCCACTGGTGATCGGCCCGGCGGAGGTCTGCAGGCTGAAGCCGATGTTCACCTGGGCCAGGGCCGCCGTGGGCCTCGGCACGGTGATCATGCTCGTCCTGCCGAGCCGCGCGTCGAACGCCACGACTCGGTCGGAGGTCACGTCCAGCGCCGGACGGACCAGCAGGGTCATGGTGGGCTCATCGCGCTCCACCACCCAGCTGCTCAGCACGTAGCGGCCTCGGGGCATGCGCAGGGTGGCCGTCCCGTCCGGCCCGGAGGCGTTGAAGCCGACAAGGCCGTCGTACCGGTTCACGTCGTCGGCGAACATGGCCGGCTGCCCGTCGCGTCCCAGATGGCTCAGCGTGACGTCATAGCTCTCCACCTCCTTGTCCACGGCGAACGGCGTGCGCACCGGGGCTCCGTCCGCGCCTGTCGCGGTCAGCGCACCGGTCAGCAGACCGTCCGGTCCGGCCACCCGGGTGTCGACGGTGACCGTCGCCTGCGCGCTGCCGCCCGCCGGAACCGTCAGCCGCGCCGGCGTGACCGCGACCGAACCGGCCGGTGCGGGGACGCCGCCGACCGTGGCGGCAACGGCCAGATCCAACATCACGGGAGTCGACGACGAGTTGGCGTAGGTGACGGTGCGGGTCAGCACCTCGTCGTCGCCGTGCGGCCAGCGTTGGGTGCCGAAGCCGAGGCTCCCGGGTTCGGCCGTGACCGGCCGGGCGATGGCCGCGGCGACGTCCACCCGGCCGGCCCCCTGGTCGAAGACGGAGGCCGACGCGTTCGGCTTCGCCGTGCCCGTCAGCGCGGCCTTGATCCGCAGACCTGTCCACTCCGGGTGCTGCTGGGCGAGGATCGCGGCGGTGCCAGCGGCGTGCGGCGTCGCCATCGAGGTGCCGGACAGGGTGACGTAGGAGTCGCCGGGCTCGCCGTCGAGCCCCGTGGCTTCCTTGCTCCGGGCCGCGGTGATGTCCACGCCCGGCGCGGTGAGGTCCGGTTTGAGACCGCCGTCACCGGCCCGTGGCCCGCGGCCGGAGAAGTCGGCGATGGCGTCGCCCGCGGTGACCGCACCGACCGCCAGGGCCGCGTCGGCGCTGGCCGGGCTGCTCACCGACTTCGCGTACGGTCCGTCGTTGCCGGCCGCGACCACGAACAGCGTGCCGTACTGGCGGGTGAGGGTCTCGACCGCCTCCTCCAGGGGATCGACACCCGGTGAGTCCCAGCCGCCCAGGCTCATGTTGACGATCTTGGCGTGCTGCTCCTCGGCGGCCCACTGCATCCCCGCCAGGATCCACGACTCCTCGCAGCCCCACTCGACGCAGACCTTCCCGTCGACCAGCCGCACGTCCGGGGCGACACCCCGGTATCGCCCGGCCGAGGCCGCGCCGCTGCCCGCGAGGGTCGAGGCGACGTGGGTGCCGTGGCCGGCGATGTCGCGGTCGTCCTCGCCGCCCTCGTCGACGCCACCGGTGAAGTTGCCGCGGGCGGCCACCTTCCCGGCGAGGTCGGGATGGGTGTCGTCGATGCCCGTGTCGAGCACGGCCACGGTCACCCCCTGCCCGGTGAGCCCCGCCTCCCAGGCCGCGGGCGCGCCGATCTGCGCGACGCTCACGTCGAGAGCTGGTTTGAGCAGGCCGTCCAGCCAGACCTTGCCGATGGGGCGCTTCATGGCCTGGCCGCGCTGGCCGGTCAGCTCCCGCCAGAACGCGGCAGCCCGCGAGCGGTCCTGCGTGACGGACAGCATGCCCAGCCGAGGCAGCTCCCGCCTGACCCGTCCACCGGTCGGCACTGCCGCGGCTGCCGAACGGGTCTGTGCCGCGCCGGTGCCGTCGGCCGTGACGATCAGTGGAAGCTCACCTCGCCTGGTGTCGTAGCCGTACTCCAGCAGCGCCGTCACGTCGAACAGCCGCGGATCGAGCCGACCGGAGGCCAGCAGTGCCATGGCGTCGCTCGGGATCACCCGCAGGCGTCCCCGGGACCGGCTGGTCGCGAAGGTCACGTGTGCGCGGCCCTGCGCGGGCTCGACCGACACCGCCGCGCCGTCACCGACGGTCACCCGGTCTCCGGTCACCAGGGTCACCGTCTGTCCGGTCCGGACTCCCGGTGTCGCGGCCGTCGTCGCCGGGGGTTGCGCGGCGACGGGCGCCGGTCCGGACAGCAGCCCGGTCGTGAGCAGAACCGCGGCGCCGGTGATTCGCTTCCACCGCGACGGGGATGGACGAGGGTCGTGCCGTGAGTGAAGTGTCACTGGCCATGCTCCTTGGGAAGGGTAGCGGTCGACCAGTAATGGCGCTGTGCAAGGGATTCTTACGGCGATCGCGGATGAAGGTTCATGTGTCGCGGAGGTTACGGCGAAACATTGACAACGTTAAGTGGGCAACCTAGGGTCTGGGCACCGGCCGTGCAATGAAACGTTTTAATCGACGCGATCCCCCTCATAGGAGTCGCCATGCACCGTCCCGTCCCCACCCACAGCCCCCGCCGCGGACGTGTGGCAGCCGTCCTCGCCGTCCTGCTCACCGCCACCGCCGTCCTGACCGCCGTACCCGCAGCCGCCGCCACCCCGGTCAGCGTCAGCGGCGCGCACTGGATCTGGTATCCCGAAGGCGATCCGCGCACCACGGCGCCGATCGGCCACCGCTACTTCCGCAAGACCTTCACCGCGCCCACCGGCGCCGTCAGCGACGCGCAGCTCGTCGTCACCGGCGACGACACCGTCGACGTGTGGCTCAACGGCAAACCCCTCGCAGGGTCGCCCCGCGCTGTCGACTCGTGGAAGAACGCCCTTTACGTCGACCTCGCCCCGGCCCTGGTCGCCGGGACCAACACCCTCGCCATCGCGGCGCAGAACACCACCGCGAGCCCGGCCGGCCTGCTCGGCCGGGTGCAGGTGACCACGTCGGGCGGCACCGCCGACCTGATCACCGACGGCGGCTGGAAGGCGTTCCCGAGCGCGCCGACCGGCTGGGAGCAGCCCGGCTTCGCCGACGGCGGCTGGCCCGCCGCCGCCGACCTGGGCGCGTACGGCATCGCGCCGTGGAACAGCGCTGTGATCGCGCCGACGGGCAGTGGCACGTCGCCGTTCGCGGTGGCGGAGGCGACCACCGAGCGGCGCGTCAACCCGCTGGGCGTCGACGCCGCCGCGCCGAGGTTCGGCTGGAAGCTGACCTCGGGCACCGCGCAGCAGTTCCAGGCCGCGTACCAGGTGATCGTGGCCAGCAGCAGCGCCAACGCGGGCAACGGCACCGGCGACGTGTGGGACAGCGGCCGGGTCACCGGCCGCCAGGCCGTCGACGTCGCCTACGCGGGTCCCGCGCTGACCTCGCTGCGCCGTTACTACTGGCGGGTGCGGGTCTGGGACACGCACGGCCGCGCGAGCGGCTGGAGCACCGTCCAGTTCTTCGAGACCGGCCTGCGCAACCCGGCGAGTGAATGGCAGGCCTCGTACATCGGCCAGCCCGCCGCCACCGACGGCCTGACCGGAGCGAGCTGGATCTGGTACCCGGAGGGCGACCCGATCGCCGGGCTCCCGCCGATGACCCGCTACTTCCGGCGCACCGTCGCCCTGTCGGCCGCGCCGTCCCAGGCGAGCCTGGTGGTGACCGGCGACGACACCGCCGACGTGTGGGTCAACGGCGTACAGGTCAGCAGCTCACCGCGGGTCACCGACTCGTGGAAGCAGGCGACCGTCGTCGACCTGGCCGGGCGGCTGACCGCAGGCAACAACGTCATCGCGGTCGCGGCCCAGAACACCACCCAGTCGCCGACCGGCGTCATCGCGAAGCTCACCGTCGGCGGCGGCCCGACCGTCCCCACCGACGCGGCCTGGAAGGCGTCGCAGACCGGCCCGTCCGGCTGGCAGCAGGTCGGCTACAACGACAGCGGCTGGACCGCGGCCCGCGCGCTCACCGCGTACGGCACCGGTCCGTGGGGCGCCAACGTGGTCGTCCGCCGCGCCGCTCCGCTGCTGCGCAAGGGGTTCACCATCAGCAAGCCGGTCGCCTCGGCCCGGCTGCTGACCACCGCCCTCGGCCTGCACGAGACCCGGCTCAACGGGGCCAAGGTGGGCGCGGACGCGCTCGCCCCCGGCTGGACCGACTACAACAAGCGCCTGCAGTACAAGGTGTACGACGTCACCGGCCAGCTGCGGCAGGGCGCCAACGCCCTCGGCGCGTGGCTGGGCAGCGGCTGGTACTCCGGCAGCCTCGGCATGGCCGGCTCGCAGCGCTACGGCACCCAGCCGTGGTACTCCGCCCAGCTGCACATCAGCTACACCGACGGCACCAGCGCCGTGATCCGCACCGACAACACGTGGAAGGTCGGCACCGGCCCGATCCGGGCCGAGGACCTCTACGCCGGTGAGGAGTACGACGCCCGGCTCGCGGTCAACGGCTGGGACGGCCCGGACTACAACGACGGCTCCTGGCCGGTCGCCGCGGTGCGCACCGGCACCGCGCCGCGCCTGGTGTCGCAGGTGGACAACGGCGTGACCGTGCAGTCCGAACTGCGGCCGATCTCGCTCAACCAGCCCAAGCCCGGCGTATGGGTGTTCGACCTGGGCCAGAACTTCACCGGCTGGGACCGGCTGCGGGTCACCGGCGCCGCCGGCACCGTCGTCACGCTGCGCCACGCGGAGGTGCTCAACGCCGACGGCACCATCTACACCGACAACCTGCGCGCCGCGGGCCTGGCCACCGACCGGTACACCCTGGCGGGCACCGGATCCCAGGAGGTCTGGACGCCGCGGTTCACCGTGCACGGCTACCGCTACGTCGAGGTCACCGGCTTCCCGGGCACCCCGAACCTGGACACGATCACCGGCCTGGCCGCGTGGACCAGCGCGTCCCAGCCGGGCACGCTGACCACGTCCAACACCCTGATCAACCAGCTCCAGCAGGCGATCATCTGGGGACAGCGGTCCAACATGCTGTCCATCCCGACGGACTGCCCGAACCGCGACGAGCGGCTCGGCTGGACCGGCGACATCGCCTCGTTCGCCGCCACGTCCACCTTCAACCTCGACATGCAGGCGTTCCTGGACAAGTTCGCCGACGACCTCACCGACGCCCAGCACGCCGACGGAGCCTTCACCGACACCGCACCCGACGCCTGCTGCGGCGCGGGCACGGCCGGCTGGGGCGACGCGGGCGTGATCGTCCCGTACATGCTGTGGCAGCGCTACGGCGACCTCCAGGTCGTCAACCAGCACTTCGACGCCATGGCCCGCTGGGTCGACTACCTGCGCAGCACCTCCGGCGCGGACCTGATCCGCAACACCGGCGGCTACGGCGACTGGCTCAACGTCAACGACGACACGGCCCGCGACCTCATCGCCACGGCGTTCTTCTCCTGGTCGGCACGGCTCGTGTCCCGGATGGCCGCGGCCACCGGGCGCACCGCGCAGGCGAGCAGCTACGGCACGCTCGCCGACCAGGTCGCGACGGCGTTCACCAACCGGTGGGTCGCCGCCGACGGCACCGTGGCAGGCAACACGCAGACCGGCTACGTGCTGGCGCTGGCGTTCGGGCTGCTGCCGGCCAACCGGGTCGCCGGGGCGGTGAACAAGCTCGTCGCGGAGGTCGCGTCGGCCGGGGGTCACCTGACCGTCGGCTTCCTCGGGGTGGAGAACCTGCTGCCGGTGCTCGCCGACAACGGCCGGGCCGACATCGCGTACCAGATCCTGCTGCAGCCCGGCTATCCCGGCTGGGGCTACATGCTCAGCAGGGGAGCGACCACGATCTGGGAGCGCTGGGACGGCATCCAGACCAACGGCGCGTTCCAGACCCCCTCGATGAACTCCTTCAACCACTACGGCCTCGGCTCGGTCGGGGACTTCCTCTACCGGCAGGTCGGCGGCCTGTCGGCGGCGAGCCCCGGGTACCAGTCGCAGCTGGTCGCGCCGCGTCCCGGTGGCGGCCTGACCTCGGCCAAGTCGGCGATGCAGACGCCCTACGGGCAGGCGGTCAGCGACTGGTCGGTGTCCGGCGGGGTGCTCACGCTGCGGGTCACCGTCCCGGCGGGCACCTCGGCGACGGTACGGGTGCCCGCTGCGTCGGCCGCCGCGGTGACCGCACCGGCGCAGGCCGTGCCGTTCGGCTACGGCCAGGGCGCGGCGTCCTACCACCTGCCTTCGGGCAGCTACGTGTTCACCGCCCCGGCGTGATCGCGTATCGGTGAGAAGCGGCCCGCCCCGGCGCGACCGGGGCGGGCCGTCTCGTCGATGCGTGCTACCGTTCGCGCATGATCTCGCGTCGTCAGGGCTGGTGGCTCGCCTCATAGGCGGTCATCCCCCCACGCGTACACCGCGGCCGCCTCCGGACGAGGCGGCCGTCGTCGTTGACAGGCCTCGACCGGTCGGCCCGACCTTCGAGGACGGACGATGGACTGGACCACGATTCTCACCACCCTGCTCGCGGGGGGCGACCTCACGACCGCCGAGTCCGCGTGGGCGATGACGCAGGTCGTGCGCGGCGAGGCCACCCCGGTGCAGCTGGCCGCATACCTGGTGGCGCTGCGCGCCAAGGGCGAGACGGCCGTCGAGGTCGCCGGTGCGGCGGACGCGCTGCTGGCCCACGCGGTGCCCGTCGTGTTTCCCGGTCCGGCCGTGGACATCGTCGGCACCGGCGGCGACGGGACCGGCGCCGTCAACATCTCCACCATGGCCGCGATCGTCGTGGCGGCCACCGGTCTCACCGTGGCCAAACACGGCGGCCGGGCCGCCTCGTCGACCTCGGCCGGTTCCGGCGACGTCATCGAACGCCTCGGCATCCCACTGGACCTGCCGCCCGCGCAGGTCGCGAAGGTCGCCGAGCGGGCGGGCATCGCCTACCTGTTCGCCCCGACCTTCCACAGCGGCCTGCGGCACGCCGGGCCGGTGCGCCGCGAACTGGGCGTACCGACGATCTTCAACGTGCTCGCTCCGCTGATCAACCCGGCACGGCCCGCGTACGCGCTGGTCGGGGTGGCCGATCCGCGGTTCGTGTCGGTGCTCGCCTACGTGCTGGCCGGCCGCGGCTGCCAGGCGCTGGTGGCGCGTGGGGACGACGGCCTGGACAAGCTGTCCACGAGCACCACCTCCCAGCTTGTGGAGGTGCGCGACGGGCAGGTGCGGCACACGGTGTTCCACCCGGAGCGGTTCGGCATCGCCCGCGCCGCGCCCGGGGCGCTGCGCGGCGGTGACGCCGCCGCGAACGCCGCCGTCGTGCACGCGCTGCTGGCTGGGGAGCGTGGCCCGGTACGCGACGCGGTGCTGATCAACGCGGCTGCGGCCTGCGCGACGACGGGCGGCGACGGCGACTTGGACGACCGGATCGCGGCCGGGCTGGTCCGCTGTGCCGCCGCGATCGACTCCGGTGCCGCAGCGGCGACCCTCCACCGCTGGATCATCTCATCCACCTCCAGCCGAGCCGGCTCCTGATCTCGCGTCGGGCGATCATCGGCGCAGCGCTCGGGACCACCGGCCGAGGCGGCGGCCGGTGCCGCCGCTGGCATCGCAGGGGCCACGAGCTGCGAACTCTCGCCGAACCCCGGTGCATCCACCCAGTACGCTGCCACCGTGAACCGCAGCAGAGGCATGGTCCTGGTCAGTCGAGTGGCTGCCGGCCTTGTCATGATCGGATTCGCCCTGATCGGCCTGGGCTACCTGGCAACGCTTCCGACGTGGCTGGCCTACGGCCACGCGATGGCCGTCGCAGGGACGATCTGTATCGGGGTCCTCCTGTGCCACCCATACCTTGAGGTGCGAGGTCAGGGCTTCCAGCTCGGTGACAAAGCGGGCAGATCTCCCTACTGGTCGAACGCCCTCATGATCGTCTCTGTCGTCGTGGCGGTGGTGCTGGCTTTCACCTCCGGTCGCCATGAGGTCCGAGTGTTGACCGGTATGGCCAACTTCTTCGTATGTGTCATCGCCTTATGGTGCGGTGCTGCGGCCAACGCCAAGCCGAGCACCGCCTCGCTGGAGCCGGACATGGCAGCCGGATCCGCTTCGGGATCCATGTGATGCGTGGGCGGTTGCCGGTCGGTTGATCCGCCGCGCTCGGCTGGATGATCATCAGTCTTCTTGCTCGTGATCCTGGCCGCTGTCAAGGATCGCCTGCAGGAGGGCGGGCGGTAGATGTTCGCGGGCACCGAGGATCTCCACGCCGAGAATGTGGCCCTCGGCGTCGGCATCCAGGATGAACATGCCGTCCGCGGGGTCGAACGGGATCATCTGTTTGACCGCCGCGGCCGCGATGGGGTGATCGAGGTAGACGTATGCCGCGTCGGCTTCGCTGTCGTAGGTGCAGACCAGCGGGATTCGCGCCTTCAGGTACATGGACATCAGGCTGGCATGGGCCAGGGTGTCTCCGGTGAGCGGCAGGTCTTGCTGATTCGTGCATAACATCACAAATACGTACGAGACACTGGAATCCCGATGTCTCGCGCGTCGGGGCTTGACCGCCTGCCGACGTGAAGGGTGTGCAACGTGCTGATTCTTGCGATCTTGGTGTGGGGATTCCTGGTCGGCTGGCTGGCGTGGTTGATCGTGCGCGGTGGCAGTTTCCGCGATGTCCGCTGGCCACAGGCAGTGGCCGCCGGGCTCATCGGGTCCTTCGTCGGCGGGCTGGGAGCCAGCCTCCTGAGCGGGGACGGTCTGGCCCTGCGCCCTTCTGGTCTGATCGGGTCGGTGCTCGGGGCGATCGTCGTGCTGCTGATCTGGGGCGCAGTGCAGGGGCGCCGCGCGCGCTGAGCGCCCCGGTCAGCGGCGGCGTACGGCGAACCGCTCGACGGTGAGCGTGCCCCCGTCGACGCGGACGCCGAAGCCGTAGCGGTACGTGGCGCGTACGGCGGCGTTGTCCAGCCGGATGTAGCGGCCGACGTCGGCGGTGAACAGGTACTGCCAGATGCCGTTGTTGCCGATCGCGTACGCGGTGAGCTGGTCGTCGTGCAGGACGCAGGCCAGCCGCGCGTTCGCTCCCGGGTAGTTGATGTTCCCGTCGAGCTGGGTGACGCGCTCGGTGTTCAGCGTGCCGCCGACCCGCACGTCCCAGCCCGTGCGCTTGAGTTTGTGGTTGTACCAGACCAGGGCGTAGTTGTTCGCGTCCTTGACCAGGCCCGCGAACAGGGTGTCCTGGTTGGTCGTGGCGGAGTTGGCGTAGGAGCGCTGGCTGACGATGGCCGCGACGTCGGTGTGCGTCGCGGCCACGTCGGAGCGCAAGAGCGCGTACGCCGCCGCCCCGCCAGCCGCGACGGTCAGCACGCCGCCGCCCGCCGCCACCGTGCCGGGCCGTGCCTCGGGGGCCGGGGCCAGCACCGTGAACCCGCCCAGCCCGCTGTCGAACTCGTACTCGGCGACGACCGTCGGCAGGTTGGCGGGGGAGGGCTCGGGCGGGAAGAAGTCGACGTCGCGCAGGTGCGCGTCGAGCGCCGCCTGCAGTTCCTGGGTCTTGGCGGGCAGCGTCGCGGCCAGGTTCGTCGTCTCACTCGGGTCGGCCGCCAGGTCGTACAGCTCGGTGCGGTTGTCGTGCAGGTAGCGAAGCAGCTTGTGGTTGCCGCGACGCACCGAGGCGGACGGCGAGCCGGGGTTGTGCCAGTGCGGATACACCCAGAACAGCGTGTCGCGCTGGGGCGCGGCGCCGCCGGTGAGCAGACCGGCGAAGCTCACGCCGTCGAACCGCACACCGGCGGGCCGGGCCACGCCGGTCGTGTCGAGCAGCGTCGGCATGAAGTCGACGGTGCTGAAGGGGGTGTCGACCACGCGCCCGGACGGTCCGGCCGGGTGGTACGCCATCATCGGCACCCGCACGCCGCCCTCGTACAGGCTGGCCTTGGCGCCGCGGAACGGGGTGCTGGTCGCGACGCCACCGTCGCCGCCGTTGTCAGACAGCAGCAGGATGACCGTGTTGCCGGCGATGCCGAGCTGGTTCAGCGTCGCCCGGATCGCGCCGACGCCGTCGTCGATGACCTCCAGCATCGCGGCCAGCACGGGGCTGCGGCCCTTGTCGCCCGCGCCGGGTTTCGCCGCGTACTTGTCGACCAGCGCCTGCGGGGCCGCCAGGGTCGTGTGCGTGGCGTAGTGCGCCAGTTGCAGGTAGAACGGCGTGCCCTGCTGGTGGGCGGCGGTGATGAAGTCGACCGCCTCCAGGTTGAGCCGGTCGGTGAGGTACTCGTTCGGCTTGCGCTGCGGCAGGTCGGGCAGCATGAAGTACGGGTAGAAGTAGTCGCCGCCGGCGATGTACTTCTGCTCGGAGGCGATGACGTCGGTGAACCCGTGCGACCAGGGATTGCCGGGCCGGTCGCGGACCGGGCCGGTGTAGGTCTCGGTCTGGTGCCACTTGCCGATGAGGCAGGTGCGGTAGCCGGCGTCGCGCAGGGTTGCGGGCAGAGTCCGGAAGCTCGTCGGCAGGTAGTCGTCACCGGACGGGCCGAGGAACTCGGTGATGCCCACCCGGGCCGGATACTGGCCGGTCATGATGCTGGCGCGGGTCGGCGAGCAGACCGGCGCGGCGGCGTACCCGTGGGTGAAGCGGGTGCCGTCGGCGGCCAGCCGGTCCATGTGCGGCGTCTCGTTGAACGTGTTGCCGTAGCAGCCCAGCTCGCGGCGGGCGAGGTCGTCGATGAGCACGACGATGACGTTCGGCGGGGTCGCGGCCCCGGCGGCGTCCGCTCCGGCGGCCCAGGCGGCGGTGGCGCCGAGCCCGGCGGCGCCCAGCCCGCGCAGGACGGCACGCCTGTCGATCGTCGCGTCGGACATGGCCCTGCCCCCGTTTCCGCGGCCGTTCGGCGATGCCGCGCAGGGGACGCTATAGCCGGTGGATTCCGCCGTCAATGAGCGACAAATATAAATATGTGAGCAGAATGTTAACGGCGTCGGCGGGCCGTGGCGCAGCCCGCCGACGCCGCCGCCGGTCAGGAGTTGGCTGCCGCGACCAGCTGCGCGACCGCCTCGGCGGTGAACGGGCTGTCCGGGAACGCCGCCATCCGGCTCAGCGGCACCCCGCTGAGGAACATGAAGATCTGCGGGTCGGCGGCCATGCCGGCGAGGCCGCCACCGCCCTGGGCCGCCGCCGCGGCGAACGCCTGCCCCAGCACCTGACCGCCTCTCGGGTCGGCCAGCCACTCGCCGAGCGTCGACTCGGCCGTCAGCGGCACCCGGGTGTCGTCGCCGTCGACCGCCACGGTGGCGGAGGTGCGCAGGTCACGCGAGGACGCGCCGACGGCGAGCAGGTACTCGCCGCCCTCGACGGCCCACCGGCGCAGGCGCGGGTCCCAGTGGGCGAGGTCGTCGCGGGCGATCCGGACCACCACGTCGGCCGTCTGCCCGGCCGCGATCGCGACGTGGGCGAAGCCCTTCAGCTCCCGGGGCGCGCGGCGCACGGCCGAGCCGGGCAGGCTCGCGTACACCTGCACGACCTCGCGCCCGTCCCGCCCGCCGGTGTTGGTCACCGGGACGCGCACCTCGATCCCGCCGTCGACGGCCGTCGCGGTGGCGTCGCCGTACGCGAAGGCGGTGTAGGACAGGCCGAAGCCGAACGGGTACGCGACCTCCTGCTCGCGGGCGTCGAAGCCGCGGTAGCCGACGTGGATGCCCTCGCCGTAGCGCACGTGGCTGGCCTCACCCGGGAAGTCCAGGTGGGACGGGTGGTGCGCGAGCCGCAGCGGGATCGTCTCGGTGAGCCGCCCGGACGGGTTGACGACGCCGAAGAGCACGTCGGCGACGGCTCCGCCGCCGGCCTGGCCGAGCAGCCAGCCCTCGACCAGAGCGGGCACGTCGCGGTCCCACGGGCTGGTGAGCACGACCGCGCCGTGCGACATCACCACGACGGTGCACGGGTTGGCCGCGACGACCCGGGCGACGAGCGCGAGCTGCGCGGCGGGCAGTTCCAGGGTGTCCCGGTCGGCGCCCTCGGTCTCCTGTGCGGTGCCGATGAACACCACGGCCACGTCGGCGGTCCGGGCGGTCTCCACGGCCTCGGCGGTCAGCTGCTCGTCGGCGGTGCCGTCGGGGGCGTACCCGGCGGCGAATCTCACCGGCCCGCCGGCCAGCGCGGTGATCTCGGTCAGCGCGCTGTCGAGGCGGGTCGGGTTCATCTGCGAGCTGCCGCCGCCCTGGAAGCGCGGGGTGCGGGCGTGCTCGCCGATGACGGCGATCGTGACGTCGTGCCGGGGCAGCGGCAGCAGTCCGCCGTCGTTCTTGAGCAGCACTATGCCGCGTCCGGCGGCTTCGCGGGCCAGCGCGTGGTGGGCGTCGGTGTCGTAGGTGGCCGCCGGGTCCAGGGCCGCGACCGCCCGCTCGACCAGCGCGCGGACCCGGGCGGCCGAGGTGTCCAGCGCCGCCGGGTCCAGCGTGCCGTCGGCCACGGCCCGCACCAGCGCGTCGTCACCGGCGTCGTCGGAGCCGGGCATGGTCAGGTCGAGTCCCGCGCGTACCGCCGCGACCCGGTCCACGACCGCGCCCCAGTCGGACACGACCAGCCCCTCGAAGCCCCACTCGTCGCGCAGCACCCGGGTGAGCAGCCAGTGGTCCTGGGAGGCGTGCACACCGTTGATGCGGTTGTAGGAGCACATCACGGTCCACGGCTGGGCCTGCTGCACGACCCGCTGGAAGGCGCGCAGGTACATCTCGCGCAAGGTGCGCTCGTCGACGTCGGCGCTGACCCGCATCCGGTCGGTCTCCTGGCTGTTGACCGCGAAGTGCTTGAGCGACGCGCCGACGCCCCGGCTCTGCAGCCCGCGTACCCACTCGGTGGCGAGCACGCCGGTGAGCAGCGGGTCCTCGGCGTAGTACTCGAAGTTGCGGCCGCCGAGCGGGCTGCGCTTGAGGTTGATGCCGGGGCCGAGCAGCACCGACACCCCCATGGCGCGGGACTCGTCGCCGAGCGCGGCGCCGACGCGGTGGACCAGCTCGGGGTCCCAGGTGGAGCCGAGCGCCACCGCGGGCGGGAAACAGGTCGCGGGCTCGCTGGCCAGCAGGCCGCCGTGGTCGGCGCCGGAGACCTGCTTGCGTACGCCGTGCGGCCCGTCGGTCAGCATGATCTGCGGCAGGTCGGCGACGGCGGCGGTGTGCCAGAAGTCGCCGCCGCTGGTGAGCGCCGCCTGCTCGGCGGTGGTGAGGCGGGACGATCCTGCGTCGGTGGTCATGGGATTCCTTCCGGGGGTGGACGCGGTCAGCGAACGGATTTGATCGGCACTACGGCGAGGGCGCCGAGCAGCACCAGTGCGATGCCGACGGGGAACAGCGGGGCGTACCCGGCGGCGGCGACGATCGCGCCGGCGGCGGCCGGGGCGAGCACCTGGGGGAGCGTGGCGGCGATGTTGACCACGCCGACGTCCTTGCCGAAGTCCTGCTCGGCGGGCAGCACCTCAGTGATGAGCGCGGTGTCGACGGCCTGGAAGACGCCGAAGCCGAGGCCGGACAGCAGCGCGAAGGCGAGCATGCCGGGCTTGGTGGGCCAGATCCACGGCAGCAGCAGGGCGGTGGCGAGCATGGCCGCGGAGGCGTACACGAAGATCCGGCGGCGGCCGAGCCGGTCGGACAGCGGGCCGGACACGACGGTGGCCAGCACGGTGCCGCCGAGCGAGGCGACGCCGACCACCGGCACGTAGTCGATCGCCGCGTCGCCGAGCCCGACCCGGTCCTGCAGGATGTAGAGCTGGTAGTTGACCACGATGAAGTAACCGAGGTAGAGCAGCAGCCGGCCGAGGAACGCCCAGCCCAGGTCGGGGTGGCGGCGCGGGTCGAACCAGTAGCTGTCGACGATCGAGCGCAGCGAGAACGGCCGCCGCGGGGTGTCCCGGTTGTCCCGGTCGGGGTTGAAGACCACGAACAGCGTGAGCGCCACCAGGGCCAGGCCCGCGAAGGTCAGGTAGCCGGCGGGCAGGTCGTCGGCGAACCGGGTGGCGATGACCTGGCCGCCGAGCGCGCCGAGCATCAGGCCGGTGCCGGTCACCGCGGAGAAGACGCCCCGGTTGGCGGGCGGCACCCGGTCGGGCATGACCGCGGCCAGGGGGCCCTGCGCGAAGTTGTACACGATCTGGGTGACGGTCCAGGCGAAGGTGATCTGCACGAGGGTGTTCGCCGAGGCCAGGCCGACCAGCGCGAGGCCGCCGGTGAGCGCCCCTGCGACGATCCACGGTCCGCGCCGCCCGAAGCGGGAGCGGGTGCGGTCGGAGATCGCCCCGGCCAGCGGCTGGGCCAGCATCGCGGCGAGCGCGCCGATGGTGGCGACGACGGCGAGGTTGGCCGCTTTCGCGTCCTCGTCGACGGCGGCGACCTGCAGCGGCAGCAGGATGCCGGGGATCGCGCCCCACAGCAGGTACATGCCGATGTTGGCGGGGAACGTCCAGATCAGCAGCCGGCGCAGCGGCCCGGTGAGGGCGGGCCGGACCGGCGCGGTCTGCGGCACGAGGGGTGCGGCGGGTGACTTCGTCGTCATCGGGGCCTCTTCCAGCTTTACCTAGTACCTAGTAGGTAGTAACTGGGCTGTAACATAGGGCCTGCGCCGCGCCGCGGCAAGAGGCTCCCCAGCGAAAGGTGGCGTGACCATGACCGAGCCGGCCTACCGGCGGGACCGCGCCCGCCTGCCCGCGGCCCAGCGCCGCCGCCAGATCATGGAGGCGACCACCCAGCTCATCGCCGAACGCGGCTTCTGGGGCCTGTCCATGCAGGACGTCGCCGACCGCTGCGGGCTGACCGTCCCCGGGCTGCTGCACCACGTCGGCTCCAAGGACGGCCTGCTCGTCGCCGTGCTCGAACACCGCGACGCCGAGGACGCCCGCTCGCTCGCCGAGCTGCTGGGCGTCGCCGACCTCGCCGCCCCCTGGACCGGCGGCGAGCTGCCGCCAGGCGTGAGCCTGCGGCAGATGTGCGCCGCGCTGGTGCGCCGCAACGCCGGGCAGCCCGAGATCGTACGGCTGTTCGCCGTGCTGGAGGCCGAGTCGCTCGCGCCGAGCCACCCGGCCCACGACTACTTCGCCGCCCGCCAGGAGCACATCCTCGCCGTGTTCACCGCGCTCGCCAAGGACGTCACCGACGAACCCCACGCGCTGGCCCGCCAGCTCGTGGCGATGATGGACGGGTTGCAGATCCAGTGGCTGCGCGCCCCGCGGACCAACGACCTCGTGCAGGCCTGGGAGGACGCCGCGCAGGTGCTCTTCGCCGACCAGGACGTCACAGGGCTGTCCTAGGCTCGACCCGTGGTGGTCCATGAGCTGACCCGCGCCGAGGCGCGCCGCATCGCTGTACGCGCCCAGCTGCTCGACCGGCCCCGGCCGTCCTCGCTGCTCGACGTCGTACGGCAGCTGACGATGCTGCAGGCCGACCAGACCGCCGCTGTCGCGCCCAGCGCGGAACTGGTGCTGTGGTCGCGGCTCGGCGACGCCTTCCGGCCCGCGGACCTGGCAGCCGCGCTGGGTGACCAGGCGCTGCTGGAGCTGCAGGGCATGATCCGGCCCGCGGCGGACCTGTCGCTCTACCGCGCCGACATGGCGGACTGGCCCGGCCGTGGTGAGTTGCCCGAGTGGCACGAATACCGGCGCGACTGGGTCGAGGCCAACCGTGGCTGCCGGCTGGACATCATGCGCCGTCTGCGTTCCGACGGGCCGCTGCCGGCTCGGGAGCTGCCCGACACGTGCGAGCTGCGGTGGCCGTCGAGCGGTTGGAGCAACGACCGCAACGTGCTCAAGATGCTCGAGCTGATGGAGGCGCGGGGCGAGGTCGCCGTCGCCGGCCGTGACGGCCGGGAGCGGCTGTGGGACCTGGCGGAGCGCATCTTCCCCGATGACCGGGTGGTCGAGGCGGGCGAGGCGGCGCGGATCCGCGGCGAGCGGCGCCTGCGTTCGCTGGGCGTCGCCCGGAGCAGCAGCGCGCAGCAGGCCGTCGAGCCGGTCGACGTGGCCGAGGCCGGTGAACCTGCCGTGATCGAGGGTCTGCGCGGGAGATGGCGGGTCGATCCGGCGCAACTCGGCAGGTCTTTCAGCGGCCGGACCGCGTTGCTGTCACCGCTGGACCGGCTGGTCTTCGACCGCAAGCGGATGACCGAGCTGTTCGAGTTCGAGTACCAGCTGGAGATGTACAAGCCCGTGGCCAAACGCCGGTGGGGCTACTGGGCCATGCCGATCCTGCACGGCGACCGTCTGGTCGGCAAGCTCGACGCCACCGCTGACCGGCGGGCCGGAGTGCTGCGCGTCGACGCGGTCCACCAGGACGTGCCGTTCACCAAGGCGATGACGGCCGCTGTCGACCGCGAGATCGCGGGCTTGGCAGCATGGCTCGAACTGAATCTGGATCGCCCGCTCGACTGAGTCGCGGCGGCCGTGGTCCTGGCCGGACGACGGCCGCCGCGTCCTCGGTCACCATGGCTGCGACCCGGCCTGGTCTACGGGGTGCCGGTGGGCGTCGGCAGGAAGCTCGTGGCGGTCGGCGTCGGCGTGGGCGAAGGCGCGGGTTCATTCGATCCGCACGAAGCCAGCAGCCACCACAGCAGGGCCAGCACGACCAGCGCCAGGATGAGCGGCAGCAGCCATCGCGGCATGCCCGACTTCTGCGGCTGCGGCGGCGGGGTCGTCCGGCGGACCTGGTCGCCGGTCTTCGGCGGCACGTTCTGCTGGTACTGATTGCCCTTCGCGGCCGCCTCTTCCCGCGCTCTGCGGGCGCGCTCTTCGGGATCGAGCGAGCTGTCACCGTATCCGCCGGTGCTCGTCATTGCTTCCCCCTTGTGGACAGTGAGTGCACCATTCACCCTATTCAGCCCGTGGGGGGATCGAGATCGTTTCAGTAAAAGACCAGGTCAAGATAGGTTGGGCGGCTTCGATGGGAGGGTGGAATCGACTGTTCCAGGACAGGCGGCAGGCGATCTTCCGTGTGCGCCGGCGAGGGCTTAAGCTAGCAGGCCGGTCGGAAATGTAGGAATGACCCGGCCGGTAGGCGAGGAGAGCACCGATGACGCAGTTCCACTGGTTCCTGCCCACCTCGGGCGACGGCACCGAGGTCGGCTCGGCCACCGTCGCGGCCGGTGCCGCACGGCACGCCCGCACGGCGTCGATCGGCTACCTCGCCGACGTCGCCCGCGCCGCCGAGCAGTCCGGCTTCACCGCCGCACTGACCCCGGTCGGCGCGGCCTGCCCGGACCCGTGGATCGTGTGCGCCGCGGTCGCCCAGCACACCGAGCGGCTCAAGCTGCTCGTCGCCTTCCGGACCGGGTTCGCGCTGCCGACGCTGGTCGCGCAGCAGGCCGAGGCGTTCCAGGCGCTGTCCGGCGGGCGGCTGGCCCTCAACGCCGTCACCGGCGGCGACGGCGCCGAGCAGCGCGCGTACGGCGACTTCCTCGACCACGGCGAGCGCTACAGCCGCACCGCGGAGTGCCTGGAGGTCATCCGGCGGTGCTGGGCGGGGGAGAAGTTCGACTACCAGGGCGACCACTACCGCGTCGAGGCCGGTGGCTTCGGCCGGGCGCTGGACCCCGCTCCGCCGATCTACTTCGGCGGCGCCTCCCCGGCCGCCGAGCAGGTCGCCGCCCGCCTGTCCGACGTGTACCTGATGTGGGGCGAGCCGCCCGCCGCGATCGGTGAGCGGGCCGCCCGGATGCGCGCACTGGCCGCCGAGAACGGCCGCACCCTGCGCCTGGGCCTGCGGATCCACGTCATCGCCCGGCCCACCGCCGAGCAGGCCTGGGCCGAGGCCGACCGGCTGCTGTCGGGTATGGACCCCGCACGCATCGCCGCCGCCCAGCAGCGGTTCGCCCGGATGGACTCGGTCGGCCAGGCCCGGATGGCGGCCCTGCACGGCGGACAGGCGGACAGCCTGGTCATCGCGCCGAACCTGTGGGCCGGGGTGGGCCTGGTCCGCGAGGGCGCGGGCACCGCACTGGTCGGCAGCTACGCCGAGGTCGCCGAGCGGATCAGCGAGTACGCCGCCCTCGGTGTCGACGAGTTCATCCTGTCCGCGTGGCCGCACCTGGAGGAGGCCCGCCGGGTCGGCGAGCACGTGCTGCCGCTCGTGCGCACCGCCTGATCAGCTGTCACCGGTGCCGTGCAAGGCGCCGGGCGTTCGTACCGCGGCCAGGACGCGTGCCCGCAGCGCGGCGAACTCCGGCGACTCGCGCGCATGGTCGTCGCGGGCCAGCGCCGACGTCTCGTCCAGCACGACGGTCCCCGGCCGCGGGCTGAGCACGACGATCCGGCTGCCCAGCAGCACCGCCTCGTCGACGCTGTGGGTGACCAGCATCAGCGTCTTGCCGGTGCGCTGCCAGATGCCGCGCAGCTCCTCCTGCAGCCGCTCGCGGGTCAGCGCGTCCAGCGCCGCGAACGGCTCGTCGAGCAGCAGGATCTTCGGATCGGGAGCCAGCGCGCGGGCGATCGCCGCGCGCTGCTGCATGCCGCCGGACAGCTCGTAGGGTCGCAACGCGCCGACGTCGGCCAGGCCGACGAGGTCCAGCAGCTGCTCGACCCGCTCGCGGCGGGCCCGCCGGGGCACGCCAGCCTCCCTGAGCCCGTACGCGACGTTGCCGTGCACGGACAGCCACGGGAACAGCCGCGGCTGCTGGAAGACCACGCCCCGGTCGGGGCCGGGCCGGGTCACCGGCTCGCCGCCCACGGTGATCTCACCGTGGGACGGGCGCAGGAACCCGGCGATCATGCGCAGCAGCGTGCTCTTGCCGCAGCCGGACGGCCCGACCACGGCCAGCGACTCACCGGCGGACAGCCGCAGGTCGATCCCGTCGAGTGCGAGCATGCGCCGGCCGCCGGAGCGGTACTCGTGCCGGACGCCCGACAGCGCCACCGCGGCCGCGATGGCGCTGTCGGGACCGGCCGCCAGGTCAGGCTGCGCCGGCATCGGCCAGCGCCTGGACGGCCAGGCCCTTGCGGTACGCGTCGAGGCCCGGGGCGGCGGGCAGCTTGCCCTGCTCGACCAGGAACTGGGCCGCGTTGTGCAGGTTCTCGGCCAGCTTGCCGGGCGCGGCCGGGGTGCCCAGGTAGTCGGGTCCGGCCTGCTCGGCGGCGTCGAGCAGGACCAGTTCGGACAGCTGCGCGCCGGCCTCGTCGGCGTCGATGTTGAGCTGGCGGCTGATGGCCTGGGCGGCGGCGGTCTTGTCGCTGCGGACCAGCTTGACGGCACGGTCCTGCTGCTGGATCCACGTCTTGAGGACCTGCGGGTACTGCTGGGCGAACGCGGTGCGCACCACGGCCAGGTCGGCGGTCAGCTTGCCCTTGCCGGCCAGCTCGCGGCTGGTGATCAGCACCTTGCCGGTCTTGCGCAGTTCGGCCAGCACGGGCGTCCAGACGTACGCGCCGTCGATGTCGCCGCGCTGCCAGGCGGCCTGGATCTCGGGCGGCTCCAGGTCGATGATCTTCACGCTGGAGCCGGGCACGCCGGCCCCGGCCAGCGCCGCCAGCAGGCTGTAGTGCGCCGTGGACGAGAACGGGGTGGCGACCTTCTTGCCGGCCAGCCCGGCCAGGTCGGCGATGCCCGGCTTGACCACGAGCGACTCGTTGTCGCCGATCACATCGAAGATCCACGGCACGGCGTACGGGATGTTCAGCGGCGCGGCCAGACCCCGGGCGACCGGGCTGCTGCCGGCCAGGCCGATGTCCAGGCTGCCGGCGAGGATCGCGGTGTTGACGTCGCCGCCGGAGTCGAACTTGCTCCACACCACCTTCGTGCCCGGCAGCGCGGCCTCCAGCCAGCCCAGATCCTTGACGATCAGGTCGCCGTTGGGGATGAGCTGGTAGCCGATGCGCAGTTGCCCGGGCGCGCCGCCGCTGCCCGCGGGGGCGGGGTCGGCGTCGCCGGTGCAGGCGGCCAGCGCCGGGGCGGCGGCCAGGCCCAAGGCGCCCAGCAGCAGGCGGCGGCGGTCGATGGGACGGTTCACGGGGTTCCTCTCGTTGCGGGGACTAGACACGCCCGCGCCAGGGGGTGAGCCGGCGCTGGGCGAGCTGGAGGAGGCCGTCGAAGGTCAGGCCGGACAGTCCGATCAGGATGATGCCGAGCACCACGACGTCGGTCTGGTTGTAGCGCTGGGCGTCGCGGATCATGCCGCCGATGCCCGGCACGCCGTTGACGGTCTCGGCGGCCACCACGGTGGTGTACGCGACGCCGACCGCCAGCCTGATGCCGGTGAGGATCTCGGGTGCGGCGGCCGGCAGCAGCACCCGCCACGGCAGCAACGCGCGCCCGGTGCCCAGTGAGCGGGCCGCGTGCAGGTAGTCGGCGGGCACGCCGCGCACCGCGTCCGCGGTCGCGACGGCCACCGGCGGCAGCGCGGCGAGCATCAACAGCCACACCTTCGGCGCCTCGTCGATGCCGAACCAGATGACCAGCAGGCTCAGGTAGGCCAGCGGCGGCAGCGTGCGCAGGAAGGTCACGGCAGGGCCGAGGACGGTGTCCGCGGCCGGGACGAGCCCGATCAGCAGGCCGAGCACCAGGCCGCCGCCGATGCCGTACGCGCAGCCGAGCGCCATGCGGCGCAGGCTCGCCCACAGGTGCTCGCCGAGGGAGTAGCCGGCCCAGCCGGTCTGCGCGGTGTCGGCCAGCCCGGACGTCGCCAGGAACTGCTGCCACACCGACTGCGGCGACGGGACGAACACCGGCGGCCAGATCTCGGCCGCGGCGACCGCCCACCAAGCGGCGACGAGCAGCACCACGGCCCCGGCGCGCAGGGCGGCGCGGCGTATGGCGGGGCGGCTGGCGGCGAGGGCATCGGGCACGCGCCGAGCCTGCCCCCACTAATCCTATCGGTCAAGTAGGAATTACATAGTGGGACGGCCTGCGGCAGGGCGACGGCCCTGACATGCTGAGGGTGCGGTGGCCGTGCATGCCGCCGCGCTGGGTGGGTCAGCTATGAAATATGACGAAACAGTCATCGATCCGAGCGTGCCGCCGAGCGGCACGGGATGTGTGGAGTGCGAGGAGGTCGGCGGCTGGTGGCTGCACCTGAGACGCTGCGCGTCCTGCGGTCACATCGGATGCTGCGACAACTCCCCGGCTCAACATGCCACGGCGCACGCCAAGGCGACCGGGCACCCCGTCATCCGCAGTTTCGAACCGGGCGAGGACTGGTTCTGGGACTACCGGACGGACTCGTTCATGCACGGGCCGGTGCTCGCGCCGCCGCTGCATCATCCCCTCGATCAGCCCGTGCCCGGACCACGCGGCCGGGTGCCCGCGGACTGGCGGTTCCGACTCAACCCGTGACAGGTCAGGGTCAGGCAGGCACCATGACCGCCTCGCGCAGCAGCCGCCGCACGAGCACCAGCTGCGACTGCTCGTCCAGACCGGGCAGGTCGCCTACGCGGACGGCAGGACCGTCCAGCAGCACCTGCACGGCTGGGTCGCATTCGGACGGGTAGCCGATGGTCCGGTCGGCGAGCTCTATCCGCCCCTGCTCGCGCACGAGGCGCAGGCCGGGGCGCGGCCGCACGCGGCTGTCGGCGGTGAGCGCGTCGGCGTACGCGGCCTGCGCCACCGGGCGGATCGGGCCCGGACGGTGGGCGGTCCACTGGCCGGCGCGTAGCCGGCGGGCGACGTCGTCGGGGTCTGCCTTGGCGGCCGCGTCCTGCAGCGCCTGCACGGTGGCGGCGAGGTGGGGTGCGAGAGCGGCCGGATCGGTCAGGTCCAGGCCCAGCGGCAGGCCGGCCCGCAGCTGCGGGTCATCGGCGGCCAGGCCGAGCAGCGCCTCGACGAGGCTGTAGCGGGTGGGCCGGCGCAGCCCCAGGGTGATGTGCAGGCTGGTCCGGTCGACGGCGGCCGCGGCGTGCAGCCAGCCGCGCGGCAGGTACAGCACGTCGCCCTCGTCCAGCACGTGGTCGAGGTACGGCGCGCCGGTGGCCGACGCGGCGACCTCGTCGGCGTGACCACCCCACGGCTGGCGTTCCAGCGGGTCGGGGTACACGGGCTCGTGCACCTGCCAGTGCTTGACGCCGGACACCTGCAGCACGAACACGTCGTGGGTGTCGTAGTGGGTGGCGAAGCCCTGGTTCCCGGCGGGGGTGAGGTAGGCGTTGGCCTGTACCGCGCAGCCCAGCTCGCGGGCCAGGTCGAGGCAGAAGGCCTGCAACGGCGGCCAGATCCGGTGCAGCCCCTGGAAGATCAGCGTGGCGCCCGCGGCGAGCTGGGCCAGGACCCTGTCGTCGCGGACCTGGTCGGACACCTCGGCGCCCAACCCCGCCCCGCCGGTGAAGTTCCGCGCGGGCACCACGGCCCCCGCATCGGCGATACGTAGAAAGGGCGTGCGCAGGCCGCGTTCGCTGAGCAGCTCGTCCACGGCGGCGAGGTCGAACAGGTCGTCGTGGCGGCCCGTGCGACGCAGCAGCGGGCGTACGCCCCAGTGTTCCTGCTCGAACTCCGCGGGGTCACCCACACAGCGGCGCAGCGCCGACCCGTCAGGGCCGGACGCTGCGCCTTGGTCGTACCGGTCAGGCACCGCCGTCCGCTCCGCCGTCGTGCTCGGCCGAGTCGACCGCGTCGTCGGCCCCGGCGTCCAGGGGGCCCTCCAGGTCGACCGCCCCGCCGTCGGCCCCGCCGTCGTGCTCGCTCGGGTCGACCTTCTCGCCCGCTCCGGCGTCGTCCGGACCCTCGGTGCCAGGTGTGCCCGTGGTCGTCAGGTCGTCATCGTTGATGCTCATGCCGTGCCTCCCGGTGGTCTGCCGCCAACAGGCTGATCTTTTCCACGACCGCGACGCCCTAAACGTCGGCGGCCGGGCGCGCCCGGCTCCCTGCCGAACTGGCACCATGGCACGTGTCGTAGACCGCGCGTCGTGCACACCTCAGGAGTCCCTCGTGCCCATGATCCAGCTGACCGCGCCGACCGGCGCGCTGACGCCCGCAGGCCGCGAAAGCATCCAGAAGACCCTGGCCGCGGTGCTGCTGCGCTGGGAGGGCGCGCCCGACAACGCGCTCTTCCGCAGCCTGGCCTGGACCTACCTGCACGAACTGCCCGCCGGGGCGCAGACCACCGCCGAGGACGACGCGCCCCGGTTCCGCGTGGAGATCACCGTCCCGGTCGGCGCGCTGTCCGAGCGCCGCAAGGCTGGCCTGGTCGCCGAGATCACGACCGCGGTGCTGGACGCGGCGGGGCTGACCGACGCCGACGCACAGCGCGTCTGGGTCCTCATCCACGAGCAGCCCGAGGGCACCTGGGCTGCGGGCGGGAAGATCGTGCGCCTCGCGGACCTGGTCGCCCTCGCCGCCCAGTAGGCCCCGGCCGATCAGTCCCGCAGCAGCGGCAGCAGCTGGTCGCCCTGGCGTCTGATCTCCGGCAGGTAGGGGGTGTCGGAGAGCACGAAGTGGGTGATGCCCAGCTTCTGGTACTTGCGCAGCGAAGCCGCCACGTCCTCGGCCGAGCCCACCAGCCAGGTGGTGCCCGCCCCGCCGCCGCCGAACCGGCCGGGCGCGGTGTACAGGTTGTCGTCCAGCACCTCCCCGCGCGCGGCGAGGTCGAGCAGCCGCCGCTGGCCGACGGCGGCCCGCCAGCGCGGGTCGTGCGCGGCGGGGTCCTGCCCTTCGGCCATCTTCGCGACCTTGGCTTCGGCGTCGGCCCAGGCCTGCTCCGTGGTGTCGCGGACGAGCGTGGTGATCCGCAGCCCGAACTCCAGCGGGGCATGCTCGCGTCCGAGCTTCTGTTCGAGCTGCCGGAGCCGCTCGATCCGCTCGCGTACGCCGTCGCGCGGTTCACCCCAGAAGAGCTGGACGTCGGCGTCGGTGGCGGCCACCTTCTCGGCGGCCTCCGACGCGCCACCGAAGTACAGCCGGGGGTGCCTGCGGTCGCCGCGCACGACCGTGCGGGGCACCACGGTGGCATCGGTGACACTGAAGTGCTCGCCGTGGTGGGTCACGTGGTCCTCGGTCCACAGCCGGCGCACGATCCGGAGGAACTCCCGGGTACGGTCGTAGCGCTGGGCCTGGTCGCCTTCGGTGTCGCCGTACGCGGCGAGATTGTCCTGGCCCGACACGATGTTGACCAGGACGCGCCCGCCGGTGAGATGGTCCAGGGTCGCGGCGGCGGAGGCGAAGTGGGCCGGTCGCCAGTAGCCGGGCCGGACCGCGATCAGCGGCTGGAACGTGGCGGTCTGCGTGGCCAGGGCGGTGGCGACGGTGAAGGTGTCCGGCCGCCCCCAGCCGGTGCCGATGAGCGCGCCGCCCCAGCCGTGCTCCTCGAGCGCCTTCGCCTGGCCGACCAGGGTCTGCAGGCTGTTGTGGTCCTCGACGACGTCGTCGCCGCGATGGCCGGGCCGGGCCTGGTTGGGGATGTACCAGAGGAATTCGCTGCTCATCGGACCTCCCTGGCGCCGGCGAGGTGAGACGGCGCGGAGCCGCCGCGGCGGCGGTGCGCCGGGTCGGCCAGCGACGGCGGCTGGTAGCCGGCGTCGGCGGGGTTGAGGGTGGTGCCGGGCGGAACGATGGCGTCGATGCGGTCCAGCACCTCCGGGGACAGCGTCACCTTGGCCGCGCCGAGCTGCGACTCCAGGTGCGCCAGGGTGCGCGGCCCGATGATCGCCGAGGTGACGGCCGGGTGCTGCAGCACGAACGCGATCGCCAGGTGGATCAGCGACAGCCCGGCCTCCTCGGCCAGCGCGGTCAGCTCGCCGACGGCGGCCAGCTTGGTCGCGTTGGCGGGCACCGCCGGGTCGAACCGGGCCGGGAACCGGTCGGCCCGCCGGGAGACCGGGCCGTCGACCCCGGCCTGATGCCGGCCCGACAGCCAGCCGCCGGCGAGCGGGCTCCACGGGATCACGGCCAGCCCGTGCCGCTGGGCCACCGGCAGCACCTCGCGCTCGATCCCGCGGGCCAGGATCGAGTACGGCGGCTGCTCGCTGACCACCCGTTCGCGGCCCCGCCGCTGCGCGGTCCACTGGCCCTCCACGATGGCGGACGGCTCGAACGTGGACGTGCCTAGGTAGCGGACCTTGCCCTGGCGCACCAGGTCGGACAGCGCGCCCAGGGTCTCGTCGAAGTCGGTCTCCGGCTCCGGGCGGTGCACCTGGTACAGGTCGATCCAGTCGGTGCCCAGCC
Organism: Catellatospora vulcania; assembly: GCF_009720385.1. Taxonomy (GTDB): domain Bacteria; phylum Actinomycetota; class Actinomycetes; order Mycobacteriales; family Micromonosporaceae; genus Catellatospora; species Catellatospora vulcania. The sequence goes on from NZ_ML769301.1 coordinate 417,491, forward strand.
GGCGCAGGCTGTCCTCCACCGCGCGGAAGATCCAGCGGCGGGAGTTGCCCCGGTGGTGGGGGTGCTCGCCGACCTGGCCGTGGAACTTGGTGGCGAGGAAGACGTCGTCGCGCCGCCCGCCGGCCAGCGCCTTGCCCACGATCTGCTCGGATTCGCCGTGGGAGTAGACGTCGGCGGTGTCGATGGCGTTGATGCCCTCGTCGAGCGCCCGGTGGATGATCCGGATGCCGTCCTCGTGGTCCGGGTTGCCCCGCTGTCCGAAGTTCATCGCGCCGAGCGTCAGCGAGCTGATCTGCACGCCGGTGCGTCCGAAGGGCCGGTGGTCGACCATGGCAGGGGTCCTCTCTCGGTCAGTGGGCTGCTGCGGCGTGCTGCCGGGTGAACCGGTTGGCCGGACGGGGCAGCCCGTAGTGGTCGCGCAGGGTGGTCCCGGTGTACTCGGTGCGGAACAGGCCGCGGCGTTGCAGGATCGGCACGACGTGGTCGACGAACGTCTCCAGCCCGGACGGCAGCACCGGCGGCATGATGTTGAACCCGTCGGCGGCGCCGCTGCGGTACCACTCCTCGATGGCGTCGGCGACCTGCTCCGGCGTGCCGGCGAAGGTGCGGTGCCCCCGCCCGCCGCCCAGCCGGCCGATGAGCTGGCGTACGGTCAGCCGCTCCCGCCGGGCGAGGGTGACGATCAGGGTGTACCGGCTCTTGGCGCCCTCGATCTCGTCCTCGTCGGGCAGGTCGGCGGGCAGCTCCCGGTCCAGGTCGAGGTCTTCGGGCTCGACCCGCAGCGTGGTGGCGAGCTGCCGCCGCGCGTACTCGGGTTTGATCAGCCGGTCCAGTTCGGCCTCCAGCGCCTGCGCCTCGGCTTCGGTGGAACCGATCGCCGGCACGATCCCCGGCAGGATCTTGACCGTGTCCGGGTCACGCCCGGCCTGCGCGGTGCGCCATTTGAGGTCGCGGTAGAACGCCTGCGCCTCGGCGAGCGTCTGCTGAGCGGTGAAGACCGCCTCGGCGTAGCGGGCCGCCAGTTCCTTGCCGTCCTCCGACGACCCCGCCTGCACCAGCAGCGGGTGGCCCTGCGGCGAGCGCGGGACGTTGAGCGGGCCGGCCACCCGGAAGTGCCGTCCCGCGTGCGCGGCCGGGTAGAGCAGTGTGTCGTCGCCCCAGCGCCCGCCGTCCTTGTCGCCCAGCGGCGCGCCGTCGTCCCAGCTGTCCCACAGCTTCAGCGACACGTCGACGAATTCGGCGGCCCGCTCGTACCGGTCGCGGTGGGAGGGCAGGTCGTCGAGGTTGAAGTTGCGGGCCGCGTCCACCCCGGCCGTGGTGACGATGTTCCAGCCGGCCCGGCCGCCGCTGATGTGGTCCAGCGACGCGAATCGGCGGGCCAGGTTGAACGGCTCGTTGTAGGTGGTCGAGGCGGTCGCGATCAGCCCGATGTGCTCGGTCGCCCCGGCCAGTGCCGTGAGCAGCACGGTCGGTTCGAGGGTGCCGGACGGCCGCCGTCCGATGCTGTTCCACAGCACGGGGCTGTCGGCGAGGAACAGCGAGTCGAGCCGGCCGCGCTCGGCGATGCGGGCCAGGCGTTTGAAGTGCTCGACGTCGGTCTGCGCGAACGGATCGCTCTCCGGCAGCCGCCAGGCGGCCTCGTGGTGGCCGACGCCCATCAGGAACGCGTTGAGGTGCAGCATGGTCATCCCTTCTGCTGGTCGACGCCGAGCGCGCGCAGCAGCGACTCCCGGTACGCCAGGAACTGCGGCTGCCGGTGCGAGCGGGGCGCCGGCAGGTCGATCGTGGTGTCGACGGTGATCCGGCCCTGGTCGACGACCAGGACCCGGTCGGCGAGCGTGACCGCCTCGTCGACGTCGTGCGTGACGAGCAGGACCGCGGGCCGGTGCCGGACGCACAGCTCGCGCAGCAGCTCGTGCATGCGCAGCCGGGTCAGCGCGTCCAGCGCGCCGAAGGGCTCGTCGGCCAGCAGCAGCTCGGGTTCGGACACCAGTGCCCGGGCCAGCGCGACCCGCTGCTGCTCGCCGCCGGACAGCTGATGCGGCCAGGCCTGCTCGCGCCCGGCCAGCCCGACCTCGGCCAGGGCGGCCCGGCCGCGCTGCGCCGCGTCCGGCCCGGACAGGCCCAGCACGACGTTGTCCAGCACCCGCTGCCAGGGCAGCAACCGGGCGTCCTGGAACACGACCGAGGACTTCTCCGGCACGTCGATCAGGCCGGAGCCCGCCACGTCGCGGTCCAGGCCCGCCAGTGCGCGCAGCAGGGTGCTCTTGCCCGAGCCGCTGCGGCCCAGCAGGGCCACGAACTCGCCCGCGCCGATCTCCAGGTCGAGGCCGTCCAGGACGGTGCGGTCGCCGAAGCCCCGCTGCAGTCCCCGGGTGCGCACCGTGCGGGTGCCGGTCAGTCCGCCAGCGTGCGTCGCCATGACAGCGCCTTCCTCTGCGCGAGCCGCACCGCGCCGTCGGACAGCAGCCCGAGCAGCCCGTAGAGCACGAGCCCGACGATGATGACGTCGGTCTGGCCGTACTGGCGGGCAAGATCCATCATGTAGCCGATGCCGCTGGTCGAGTTGATCTGCTCGACGACCACCAGCGACAGCCACGCGCCGACGACCGCGAAGCGCATCCCGAGCAGGAAGCCGGGCAGCGCACCGGGCAGCACGATCCGGCGCAGGAACACGGCCGGGCGTAGCCGCAGCGACTCGCCGAGTTCGACGTAGCGGCTGTCGATGCTGCGCAGCCCGTTGTGGGTGTGGATGTAGACGGGGACGAAGACGCCGAGCACGATCGTGGTGACCTTCATCTGCTCGCCGATGCCGAGCCAGAGCACGAGCAGCGGGATCAGCGCGACGCCCGGGATCGCCCGCTTGATCTGGACCGGTCCGTCGAGGATCGCCTCGCCCCACCGGCTGAGGCCGGAGACCAGCGCGAGCACGGTGCCGATGACGGTCCCGAAGGCCAGGCCGAGACCGGCCCGCTGGGCCGAGACGGCGAGGTTGTCCTGCAGGCGGCCGTCGGCGATGAGTTCGCCCGCCGTCGTCACGACGGTCCAGGGGGCGGACAGGGTCCGGGAGTCGAGCCAGCCCGCCGCCGAGCCGACCGCCCACAGCGCCAGCAGCAGGAGCGGGCCGAGGGCGGCTCCGAACGGGATGGCGCGGCCGGGTCCGAGCCGTCGCCGCGGCCTGCGGGCGGGCAGCGCCTCCGCCGAGGTCCGCGGCCTGGCGAGCACGGAGGCGGTCATCGGGCACCCCCGGCGGCGAGGGCGTCGGCGGCGACGGTCTCGTATCGCCGGTCGTACAGGTCCTCGGCCTTGAGCGGCTTGTTGCCGGTCTCCTTGGCGAGCAGGTCGATGGTCTCCTGGTGCCGGACGATCGCGTCGGTCCAGGTGGGCGGGATGTCGGCCACCCCGGAGTTGGCGACGATCCACCGGCCGTCCTCGGCGGTCAGCCCCTGGTCCTTGACGTAGTATCGCTCGATCCACTCGTCGGGGTTGGCCTCCCGCCAGCGCCAGGCCCGCGCCCACACCTGCACGTACTGGCGGATCGCGGCCGCCTTCGCCGGGTCGGCCAGCACGGTGATCGGCGCGTACAGGTGACCGGGATCGTCGCGCAGGCCGTGTGCGATCGTCGTCGCGCCGTCCTTGCCGTACTTGGTCTCGTAGCGCTTGACCTGCACACCGCCGATCGGGGCGACCTCGACCTGGCGGCTGGCGAGCGCGTTGGCGTACACGTCGCCGGTGCTGGGCAGCTCGACCAGCTCGACGTCCTGCTTGGTCAGCCCGGCCTTGTGCAGCACCCGCAGCACCAGCGCGCCCTGCGCCTGCCCCGGGCTGTAGGCCACCTTCCGTCCCCGGATGTCGGCCAGCGAGGCGACGGAGACGCCGGGTGCGATGCCCAGCCGGTAGATGGCGTGGTTGAGCGGGTCCTGGCGGAACTTCGAGGCCACGATCTTGGTGGGGATGCCGGTCCAGTGGGAGTGGATCGGGGGGATGTCGGCGACCGAGCCGATGTCCAGCGCGCGGGCGCGGAACGCCTCCAGGGTCTGCGGGCCGCCGCTGAGGTTGGCCCACTCCACCTCGAACGTCAGGTTGCGGGCCTCGCCGGAGAACTCGATCGCCTTCTGGTGCTCCTTGTCGCCGACGACGAGCTTGGTGCCGTTCGGCACCGACGCGGGCAGCGCCGCGGTGAGGGCCAGCGCCTCGGCCGGCGTCTCCTCCTGGGCGCACGCGGTCAGGCTCAGCGCGACCGCGCCGAGAGCGGCGGACAGGAACGTTCTGCGGTCCAGGGGTGGCGGTTTCACTGAAGACTCCTTTGTGGACGGACGCCGGACGCGAAGCGTGCCGGGATCCACCGGGGTGAGGGGTTCGGCGATGGCGGACATGGCGGTCCACCCGGGCGAAGCCGACGGTCGATCGTCAGCCGGGCAGGGGTGGGCGCGGCGCGGCATGGCGCGCGGCCGGGTCGGTCGGAGAAGCGGCAGCCGGTCGTCGACCGGCTTCGTCGCCAGGGGAGGGTGGGCCGCCTGGTCAGCAGCAGCCGCGGGCGGTGGTCCAGCAGCGGCAGCAGCCCCGCGACACCGCGACTGCGGTGGCGTCGAGCGGGGTCTGCCGGCTTGTCATGGCCAAGACGTTATCCCACATCTCCTATCTGCGAAATAGGAGTTCCATTTATTGGGATTCGTTAATAGTGGCCGTGTCTGGCCGGGTGCTCACCCGGCCGGACACGGCCACCGGACTTTCGCGAGACCGTCAGCCGGCGCGGTACGCCCGGATGATGGTCTGCTCCACGGCGCTGCCGGCCGACGCGCCGACCTTCACCCGCAGCGAGACGGACTGCCCGGCCGACGGTGTCGGCAGCGTCGCGCCGAAGCCGTCGCCGTCGGCCGTCACGGCCGCGGGCTGCCAGGTCTTCCCGTCGTCCAATGAGGTCCACAGCCGGAACGACGTGATGTCCTGCCGGGGCACGCCGTGCGCCTGCCGGATCGTGAACCCGGCGACGCCCCCGGTCGGGCGGTTCGCCACGTCGAGCGGCAGCGCGTAGTCGACCGACAGCAGGGCTACCGGGGCGCTCCCGGTTCCTGCGGGCGCGGCAGAGCGGAAGGTCCACGCCGTGGTCACCCGGGTGGAGACCGGAAGCAGGGCGCTCGCGTCCAGGTCGTAGGTGAGCCGGTAGGTGGCAGCGCCCGACGGGACGGTGAAGTCGCCGAACGACTCGGGGTGCTGTCCCAGCAGGGCGCCGTTGCGGTGCAGGGTCAGCGTCCGGGTGGTCGCCGACCAGCCGTCACCCCAGCCCAGGCAGTCGAAGCGCTGGTGCTCGTCGGTCAGGTCGACCAGCTCGACGTGCAGGATGCCGCGGGTGCGCCGCACCGGCGCGGGCACGCAGCCGCTGGAGGACGGTGTCGGATCGTCGTACCAGTCCGGACGCAGCGGCTGGCGCACCCACACCTTCTGCTGCCGGCTGCGCGGCGTGTAGGTGCGCTTGGACTCCTGGGTCACCACGCCGTACCCGATGCCCGCGTTGTAGAACGCCTCGTCCTTCCACGCGAAGCCCGGCGTTACGTAGTCCACGCGGTCGCCGGACAGGCCCTCGGTGGACGCCTCGGCGATGTACTCACCGGACGGGCTGTAGCCGTAGCGCTTGTGGCCGACGTACGTCTCCTCGATGTCCATGAGGTGGAACCGCTGGTCGATGCGGGCGAGCCGGGCCTGCTCCGCTGAGCCGACCCGGTAGGCCAGATCGTCCGGGATCCCGTGGCCGAGCGGCCGGATCAGGTCGTACAGGTACGGGCTCGGCCCGTCGCCGGGCGCCACCAGCGAGTACGAGGCGTACGCGTCGAACGTGCCGATGCCCGGCCCGGCCGCCGGGGTCGCGAACACGCTGCCCTTGCGCGCGTCCTCGCCCCACGCGAACGCGAAGTCCGACCAGCCGGGGCCGTGCCGGGGCGTCTGCTCGTAGGTGAGGCCGACCGCGTTCGGCACGGTCGCGACCCCGTCCACGGCCGCCGTCACCGGTTTGGCCCGCGCGCCGTCGAGCACCAGCGCGGTGTCCGCGACGACCGCCACATCAGGGTCACCGACCAGGCCCATCCGCCACGACGTCTCTCCCATGTCCCAGACCGAAGCCATGACGCTGTACCGGCCGGCGGGCACCCGCAGCGTCACGGCCTCGCCGAGCGGGACGTCCCAGCGCTGCGCGAACAGTGCCCGGTCGTCGAGGTTCACCACGATCGCCGACACGTACACGGCGGAGTTCGCGGGGGTCTGCGGCAGGGCGGTGGAGGTCAGCGTCAGCTCGTGGCTGGGCGGCTCCACGTAGAAGGTCGCCGGAGTGCTGGAAACGAACGCGCCGGCGACCGTGCGCGCGGTGACCACGGCCGTGTACAGCCCCGGCGAGGCCGCCGGCCGGGCCCGGTCGATCCGCAGGCCGAGCGACGCCTGCGCGCCCGGGGCGATGACCGCCGACCGCGCCGACAGCGATGCCGTGCCGGCCGGAGCGCTCACCCCGTGCCGGTCCTTGACGGTCACGCTGAACCGCAACCGGGCTGGGAGCAGCGCCGCGGTGTTCGTCCACGACAGCGTCGTCTGCGCGCTGCCCGACTGCGGATGGGCGAACACGCCGAGGTTGACGACCGCCTGCTCGCTGACGGCCCCGTGCAGCGTGCGGGCGACGTTCAGGCGGCCCGATCCGACCGTGTACGGGTCGGCGGCGGGCAGCGGATCGCTCGCGCCGACCAGCGCGGCCTTGTACTGGGCGGGTTTCCAGTCCGGGTGGCGCTGCGCCAGGATCGCGGCCGCACCGGCGACATGCGGCGTCGCCATCGAGGTGCCGGAAGCCGCGGTGTACCGGGCGTCGATCACCCGGCCCATGCCGGTGCCCGCCGCGCGCGCGGCGACGATGTCCACGCCCGGTGCGACCAGTTCAGGCTTGGCCGCGCGGGTGTTGACCAGTGGGCCCCGGCTGGAGAAGTCGGCCGGCACGTCGTGGCCGTCCACCGCGCCGACGGTCAGCGCCGAGGCGGCCGCGCCGGGCGACGACACGGTGCCGTCGGCTGGGCCGTCGTTGCCCGCCGCCACCACGAACAGCGCGCCGTGCTGGTCGGTCAGCGCGTCGACGGCCAGCGACAGCGGGTCGGTGCCGTCGCTGGGCTCCCAGCCGCCCAGACTCAGGTTGATCACATCGGCGCGCGGGGCCGCCCACTCCATCCCGGCGATGATCTGCGAATCGGTGCCGTAGCCGTAGTCGTCGAGCACCTTGCCGATCAGCAGCTGCGCCCCGGGCGCGACCCCGCGGCGCGCCCCGGCCGACGCTGCGCCCGTCCCGGCGATGGTGGCGGCAACATGGGTGCCGTGCCCGAACCGGTCGACACCGTCACCGTCGTCGGTGCTGAAGTCCGCCCACTGCGCGATGCGGCCTTTCAGGTCGGGGTGCGTGAAGTCGACGCCGGTGTCCAGCACCGCGACCTTCGCGCCCTGGCCGGTGAAACCGGCGGCCCAGGCCTGCGGCGCCTGTACCTGGCGCAGGTTGGCGTCGAGACCGCTGCCACCCGTCTCGGCGGTCGCACGCACGCGACGGTCCAGCCACACCCGGGTGCCCGAGCCGGCGGCAGAGCGGGCGGAGGCGAGCTGCGACAGCGAGTCCGTGAACTCGGCTGCCTTCGCCTTGGGCTGGCGGCCCGCCACCGCCCCGATGCTGGCCAGCGTCCGGGCCCGGCCGAGGCCTGCGGTCAGCGACTGCCTGGCCTGCGGCCCGCTGCCCTGTCGCACGATCAGTGGGATTTCCTTGGCCCGCGCGTCGTCGTAGCCCTCGATGATCAGAGTGGTGACGTCGAACAGCGACTCGTCCAGCACCGAGCCGATCAGCGCCGCAGCCTGCCCCGGCACGACCCGGACGTGACCGTCGGGGCCGCAGCTGCGCTGGAGCACGCCGCTCGGCTTCGCGGGCCGGACCGAGACCAGCGGGCAGCCGGTCGGGCGGGTCTGCACCGTCACCACGTCGCCGGTCAGCAGCGTCACCGTGTACTGCCGACCGGCCGGCAGCAGGGTGGGGGCGGGGGGCGCGGCGTCGGCAGGTTGTTCGGCGACACCGGCGCCCGCGCCGCCGAGCATGGCGGACAGCACCGCCACCGGCAGCGCGAGCAGGAGATTTCGGGGTCTGATGTGGACCACATCGACTCCTTTCAGGATCAGAGCGGCCGTCGGGGGAGTGACCGGCGCGCTCTACCCCTAACGGGAGCCGACCGACGCATGGTTGCCCGAGTCCCCAGAATTGCCGTGATCCGCTCCGAATCGCGGTATCCGGCAACGGCCTGAACCGGTCACCTGTCGGTGACCGGCTCGGCGCAGGCGGGTAGGGCGGTCAGGCGTCGACCCGCACACGGTCCGGGGCGGCTTCGACCGGAGCGAAGGCCACGGTGCGGGGGGTGGTGTAGGCGTGGACGAGGCCCGCGATCGACAGCAGCGCCAGCACCAGGGCGGCGAGGTAGGCCACGAGGGCGGCCTGGCCGGCCTTGACGCCGAACTCGCTGAAGCCGTAGGTGGTCAGCAGCAGGCCGCGCAGGGTCTCGCCCTTGAACATGGTCTCGCGCTGGGCGGTGACGTCGGCCAGCTGCTGCTGCAGGGCGGCCAGGTTCGGGTCGTTGTTCTTGGTCGCCTCGGCGACCTGTGCGCGGAGCTGGCTCTGCGGCACGCCGAGGTCGGCGTAGGTCTTGCCGCCCGCGGTGTTCTTCAGGTGCAGGCCGATGAACTGCAGGGCGTACACCTCGGCCTGCTTGCCGGTGGTGAGCTTCTGCCCGGCGTACTCGACCAGTCCGGGCTGCTCGCGCTCGGCGGGGGTGAGGGTGTCGAGGGTCTTGAAGGTGATGTTCTGCTCGGCCAGCTGCGAGGTGACGTAGTCAGTGGCGAAGTTCGCGTTGGCCGTCAGCACGACACCGGCGACGGTCAGCAGGATGGCGATGGCCACACCGCCGAGGCTGAACATCAGGTCGAAGGTCCTGCGCTTCATCATCGTCTCCTTTGGACGTTGGGGTCTGCACACAGAATCCCGCCCGTCACACCTGCACCAGCAGAGTTCGACGACCCCTCGTGGCGGGACCAAAGACTCCCCACCGCACGGACCATGGACCCGTCCCACGCCGTCATCGCCGGGTGCCGAGCAGCGACTGCCCGGCGGCGACACGGCGTACCGCGTCGAGCAGGTCGGTGCCGTCGCCGTCGGGCAGGCGCGCGTCGAGTACGGCGACGTCCGGTCGCAGCGTGAGGATGAGCCGGGTGGCCTCGGCGGCCGACCCGGACGCACCGACGACGTCGGCGTCACCGGCCTGCTGAAGCAGGTCGATGACGCCGCGGCGGACGACCTCGTGGCCGTCGAGGATGCACACCCGGATCATGGCGGGTTCCGGTGCCCCCGGGCGGGCCGGCGGCTCATCGAGCGGCCTGGTCGACGGTGGCGGTCTGCTCGAACGGCAGCCGTGGGGTGTGTCCTGGCAGCGCGTGCTCGGGGTCGGCCACGCCCAGGCGCAGCACGAGGTAGGCCTGGCCGAGGTGGGACAGGATGCGGCGCATCATGGCGCGGGTGCCGTCGATCTCGATCACCTGGCTGTACGGCAGCACCGCGAGTCCCTGGGCGGTGGCTTGCAGCCACACCGCGGACAGGGCCTGCCCGGCGCGCAGCCATGCGGCCCGGTCGTCGTCGGCGCCGAACAGCACGACATAGGTCGCGGCCTTGTCGTGGCCGCCGCCCGGCTGCAGGGTGCCGTGCGCGCCGAAGTCGCGCTCACCGACGTCGGTCTCGGGCCGCCGGTCGGGGATGACCTCAGGCGGCAGTCCGGTGCCGGCGGGCCGGCTCGGGCCGGTCCACAGGTGCGTCTCCGCCTGGCGCGCCGGTTCGGCCGCGTCGGCGTCCTCGGCGTGGGAGACGGCGACGACGAGGTCGGTGACCTGGTCGGGGGTGAGCCTGTGCAGGTGCACGCCGACGGCCGCGGCGATGCGGCGGAGTTCTTCGAACTGCTCGGCGGAGACGGGGGAGTCGACGGTGGGCCGGCGGTCGGTGTGCCGCAGTCGCAACGACCGCGCGAGCCGCATCGCCTGGGCGGTGACCGGGACATCGCCGGTGATGGTGACGGTGGCCAGGTGCTCGGGCCGGTCGGGTTCGGGCAGCGGGCGTACCGCGGTGTCGTATCCCTGGGCGTGTAGCGCGACCTGGGCGTGGTGCAGCGCGGCGCCGCAGCTGACCAGCAGCATCCGCTGGTCCGGATCGGTGCCGGGAAGCGCGCGGCTGGTGTCGGCGTACAGGTCGAGCCGGTCGGGGTGGATCTGCCAGTGCCACGGCTGGGTGTTGTGGATCGACGGTGCGCGCCCGGCCGCCTCGGCGGCGTCGGCGTAGGCCGCGGTGGGTGGACGGCGCGGAGGGGACGTGTTCATGACGATGCCTCCAGAAGGTGTCCCGTCAAGTGCACGCCGCGGCGCTCGACGGGACCAGGAGCGAAAGGTCCGTCCGGCCGGGACTTTCGCCCCTGCTCATCCGTGGGCAGCCGTGCGGGCTGCTGCGGGCCGCCGGGGCGTGGGGCCGGTGGCGACCGCGGTGGCGGTGAGCAGCACGCGTCGCGGCGTGGCCCCGACCGTCCCGGAGCCATAGCATCGTGGCGTGGAACAACAGTGGGCATCGCTGGGCCTGTCGCCGCTGTCGCGCGTACAGCTCGACGAGCTCCTCCAGGAGCTGCTCGACCGGGTGTCGGAGGTGATGGCCAGTCGCGAACGGCTGCGCAGCCTGCTCGACGCCGTCGTCGGCATCGGCACCGACCTGGATCTGCGCTCCACCCTCGAACGCATCGTCGCGGCCGCCTGCCGCCTGGCGGACGCCCGTTATGGCGCGCTCGGCGTGCTCGGCCCGGACGACCGCCTCGTCGAGTTCATCACCCACGGCATCACCGCGGAGCAGCACGCCGCCATCGGCGAGCTGCCCACCGGGCACGGTGTGCTCGGCCTGCTGATCAGCGACCCGGAGCCGGTGCGGATGGCGGACATCTCGACCCATCCCCGCTCGGTCGGCTTCCCGGCCAACCACCCGCCCATGCACAGTTTTCTCGGCGTCCCGATCCGGATCCGCGACCAGGTGTTCGGCAATCTCTACCTGGCCGAGAAACGCCAGGCCGCGCAGTTCACCGACGACGACCAGGAGATCACCATCGCACTGGCCGCCGCCGCGGGCGTCGCGATCGAGAACGCCCGCCTGTACACCCTGGCGCAGCGGCGACAGCGGTGGCTGGCCGCCACCGCGGAGATCATCAACTCGCTCGGCGAGGACACCTCGACCGCCGAGGCGCTCGCACTCGTCGCCCGCCGTGCCCGTGAGGTGGCCGAAGCAGACCTGGTCGCGGTACTGCTGCATGACGCCGACGACGCGACACTGTCCGTCGCCGTGGTTGACGCCGCCGAGCCCGTTCCGGGACTGACCGGGGCCGTGCTGCCGGTCGCCCAGACCGGGTTCGCGCCGGTGCTGGCCAACCAGCAGGTCGTGTTCCTCGACCAGCTCGGCAAAGCAGCGCCCTGGCCGGTGGCCGTGCCGAACATCCGCGGCGTCGCGGCGCCGTTCGCCGCAGGGCAGGGTGTGCTGCTGGTGGCGTACACCGGCCCCGCCCGGGCCGACGACGAGCTGCTGCTGACCGCGTTCGCGGGGCAGGCAGGCCTGGCGCTGCTGCGCGCACGGGCCCGCGAGGACCGCGAGGCGCTGCTGGTGCTCTCCGACCGTGAACGCATCGCCCGGGACCTGCACGACGTGGTCATCCAGCGGCTGTTCGCCACGGGCCTGCAACTGCAGACCGCCGCGTCCCTGGCGGCGGGCCGCCCCGAGCTGGCCACCCGGATCGGCACGGCCGTCGACGCCCTCGACAGCACCATCCGCGACATCCGCGGCGCGATCTTCGAGCTGCGCAGCCCGGCGGGGCAGTCGCTGCGCGCCGAGCTGCGCAGCCTCGTCGACGGCGCGGCCGATTCCCTGGGATTCCGCCCCGACCTGGTCCTCGACGGCCCGCTGGACAGCGCCGTGCCCGACGAGCTGCGCGCCGACCTGCTCGCCGTGGTCCGCGAAGCCCTGTCCAACGTGGTGCGGCACGCCGGCGCCAGGCGGGTCCAGGTGCGGATCCGGATCGGGGGCGGGCAGCTCAGCACGACGGTGACCGACGACGGCGTCGGCGGGGCCGTCCCGCGCGGCGGGCTGGTCAACCTCGCCGAGCGCGCAGCCCTGCACGGTGGGCAGTTCACGGTCGAGGCAGGCGATCCGGCCGGCACGGTCGTGCAGTGGCACGTACCGGCCCGGTGATCAGCGCGGGGGCCGCTCGGCCAGCTTCACCGCGAACACCGCCGCCTGGGTGCGCCGCTCCAGACCGAGCTTGGCCAGCAGGCTCGACACGTAGTTCTTGACCGTCTTCTCGGCCAGGAACATCTGCGCGGCGATCTGCCGGTTGGTGAGCCCGTCGGCGACATGGCCGAGGATCCTGCGCTCCTGCTCGGTCAGCGCCTTGAGCTGGTCCGGCTCGTGTCGGGGGTTGCGGATGCGTTCGAGGACCCGCTGCGTGACGGCCGGGTCGAGCAGCGACTGGCCCGCGGCGACCCGGCGTACGGCGTCGACGAGGTCGGTGCCCTTTATCTGCTTGAGCACGTACCCGGCCGCTCCCGCCATGATCGCGGCGAAAAGTGCCTCGTCGTCCTCGTACGAGGTCAGGATCAGGCCCTTGATGTGCGGGTCGACCGAGCGCACGTCGCGGCAGACGTCGATGCCGCTGCCGTCGGGCAGTCGGGCGTCGAGCACGGCGACGTCGGGGCGCAGCGCGGGAATGCGCCGGGTGGCCTCGGCCGCCGAACCGGACTCGCCGACCACCTCGATGTCGCCGCCTGCCTGCAGCAGGTCGCACAGGCCGCGCCGGACCACCTCGTGGTCGTCGAGCAGGAACACACGGATCACCCCCGCATTCTGCGCTTCTGCGGTTCCGGCGGGGAAGGGACCAAAGACCTGTCCGCCGCGGGCCCGCCGGCTCTGCCCGCCGGACCCGGGGCGGGCGGACAGTGAGGGCATGACAGCAGTCGAGACGGACCGCGAACAGGTGCTGCGCGACGCGGCCCGCACCGCGCTCGCCGCGCCGTCGGTCTTCAACACCCAGCCGTGGCGCTGGGAGGCCGGACCGGACAGGCTGTGCCTGTACGCCGACCGGCGGCGCCTGCTCCCCATCGCCGATCCGGCCGGGCGGCTGCTCACCGTCAGCTGCGGAGCCGCGCTGCACCACGCCCGCACCGCCCTGGCCGCCGCCGGACACGACGTCGAGGTGCGGCTGATGCCCGACCAGGCAGACCCGGACCTGCTCGCGGCGCTGCGCATCACCGGCCCGCACCGACCGGCGCTGGCCGAGCTGCAGCTACGTGCGGCGATCAAGCGCCGCCACACGGACCGGCGGCCGTTCACCTCCGAGCCGGTCGCCGACGCCGTCTGCTGGGCGCTGATCGTCGCCGGCGAGCGTGAGCACGCCCACGTCCACCTGGTCGACGTCGACCAGATCGCGGTCCTGGCCATGGCGGCCGTGCGCGCCGGCGCGCTGCAGCTGTCCGATGCCGACTACCGTGCCGAACTCGCCGACTGGACGCACCGTCCGCCGTGGAGCGGCGAGGGCGTGTCCACCGAAACCACGGTACGGGCGGTGCCGCGACGGGTGCCGGTTCGTGACTACGCGCCGTTCGGCGGCCAGACCATGCACGCCGGCCGAGACACCGACGCCGGGGCCCGTTATCTGGTCGTCTTCACCGACGAGGACACCCCGGTCGCCTGGCTGCACGCCGGGCAGGCCCTGTCGGCGGTGCTGCTCACCGCCGCCGTGCACGGCCTGGGCAGCGCGCCGATCAGCGACGTCACCGAAGTCGCCGACACCCGCGACGAGTTGCGCCGGCTGCTGCCGGGCCTCGGCGAGCCGCAGGTCTGCATCCGGATCGGCCACGCACAGCCCGGCGAACCGGCCCTCACCACGCGCCGCCCCGCCGAGGAATCGATCAAGCCCGGCACCCGGGCGAGGCGGTGACAGCGGGCGGCGAGGTCGCGCTGCGCTAGCGGCCTCGCCGCTTCGGGGACGTGCGCGGGCTCGGTCCGCCCCGCCGGGCGGGTGTCCGCCCGGACGCGGGTGTGGCGCGTGGCGCGCCCTTGGCCGCCGGGCGCGCGGGCGGTTCGGCAGGCTGCTGGGCCCGTCCCCGGGTGCTGTTCGCGGTCCGCCCGCGCACGATCCCGATCATCTCTTCGACCAGCTCGGTGTACCGGTCGCGGGGCCACACGAGCGCGACCGACGAGGTCGGGGCGTCGGTGAGCACCCGGTAGGTGACGTCGCGGCGCTGGTGGGCACGGGCCAGGGACTGCGGCACGACGAGCACCCCGACCCCGGCGGCGACGAGCTCGACGGCGTCGGCCGTGGTGGCCGGCCGGTGCTCGGCGACGGCAGGGGCCGCCGGCACGCCAGTCCAGTCGATCACATCGTCCAGGGGCCGCAGCAGCTGCTCGTCGGCGAGATCGGCGACGGTCAGGTCGTCGCCCGCGGACAGCAGGTGATCACGCTGCACCACGACGACCGTCACCTCGGTGTACAGCGGGATGGCGTGGAAGACGTCCTGGTCGACCGGCGTCCGGAGCAGGCCGGCGTCGGCCCCCGCGGCCAGCACCGTGGCGGCCTCGGCGGCTGCGGTGGGCTCGACCTGCAGGTCCACCTCCGGTCGGCGCTCGGACCAGGTGCGGGTCCACTTGTCCACGGTGACGCCGGGGACGGCCAGCAGGCGGAACGTCGTGGGACGGGGGTCCTCGGGGTCGGGCACGGTTGCCTCCGAAGCGTCGACCGGCCAGGCGCCGGTTCACGGGCAGCGCTGCGGTGGTGCGCAACCTGGCCAGAGTACCGGCAGCCGGTGTGCCCCGGACCGGTGACGGCAGGCACCGCGGTCCGGGGTGAGCTGCGCGGCCGGTAGGCTGGGCGGGTGACCAAGCCCAAACAGTCCCAGGTGATGAAGCCCGCCACGGCGGCGCTGAAGCTTGACATCTACCTGCCGGCCACGCCGCAGGAGTTCCAGGAGAGCTTGGTATCCCGCGAGGACCTCGACGAGCTCCAGCGCAACCCCCCGCAGTGGCTTTCCGACCTGCGCCGCGACGGCCCGCACCCGCGCAACGTGGTCGCCGCGCGGCTGCGGATCTCCAACAGCGGGCTGGCCCGCGGCGGCATCACCGAGCCGCTCACGACCGCACAGATCGCGGCCCTGGTCGCCGACCCGCCGGAGTGGCTGGTCGCCGAGCGTGCCACGCACGCCGAGGTGCAGCGTGAGCAGCGGCGGCTGCAGGAGCGGCGCGAGTCGGGCGAACCGGCCGCCAAACCCGCCAAGCCGGCCAAGGCTGCCAAGCCCGCCGCGCGCCGGAAGACCCCGGCCGGCAGGGGTGGGCGCACCGCGCGCCGGTGACGCGCCACGGGTGATCGACCACCCGCCCAGGACCAGCTCGATAGCATGAGGTCGTGCCGGCTCTGGGCGATCCGTCGGCGGCCGCTCTCGAAGAGGCCGCCTCGGCGTTCGCGAGCCTTCGCCCGCGCCTGTTCGGCATCGCCTACCGCATGCTCGGCAGCGCGGCGGAGGCCGAGGACATCGTGCAGGAGACGTGGCTGAGGTGGCAGGCCTACGACCGTGACACGGTGCGGGAGCCGGCCGCGTTCCTGGCCACGACGACGACCCGGCTGGCGATCAACGCCGCGCAGTCGGCTCGTTCGCGTCGCGAGACCTACCTCGGGCCCTGGTTGCCCGAACCAGTCGACACGAGCGCAGACCCGGCATTGGGGGCGGAACGGGGCGAGGCGCTCGAACTCGCGATGCTGGTCCTGATGGAGAAGCTCACGCCGACGGAGCGGGCCGCGTACGTGCTCCGGGAGGCGTTCAACTACCCGTACCGGAAGATCGCCGACATCGTCCAGGCGACCGAGGACAGTGCCCGGCAGCTGGTCAGCCGCGCCCGCAAACGGGTCGCCGAGCAGCGGACCGAGCCGGTGCCCCCGGGCCGTCAGCGGCGACTGCTGACCGCGTTCCTCACCGCGGCCCGCGCGGGCGACTTCGCCGCGCTGGAGGAACTGCTCGCCTCCGACGTCGTCAGCTACTCCGACGGCGGGGGAGCGGTGCGCGCCGCGAAACACCCCGTCACCGGCCGGACGACCGTGGCCAAGTTCATCGTGGCGTTCGCCCCGACGTTCTGGTCCGGCGCCGAGGTCACCTGGATCGAGGCCAACGGGCGGCCCTCGGCCCTGGTCTCGCGGGACGGCGTCACCTTCGCGATGGTGACGGTCCAGGCGACCGACGAAGGCATCGATCAGGTCTTGTGGGTGATGAATCCCGCCAAGCTCGCCAGGATCTCCACCGCGAAAGCTGTCACAGACGGCGGGGCCGCCCTGTCTTAGCTGTCATGAGCATCCCGACCGGCGACAGCGCCTTTCTGCACGAACTCGAAACCGACGTCAAGGCCGAGCTGACCCGGGCCGAGGCCGGCCTGCCCGAGGAGGCGGCGGCCGCCGTGCCCATCGACGAATGGGTGTTCGACCCGGCGTACGCCCAGAACGAGGAGGTCGGCCTGCGCAGCCTGCTCGGCGCGGTGGAGGCGCTGGAAGGCGACGACGCCGGGCGGCCGGAGCCGTCATGACAGCGGACTATCTGCCCAACCCGACCGGACCGGGCTGCCCCCGGGCATACGCTCGGCAGGTGAGCAGCGCTCCAGCACACCCGCACGGCAGCCGGGTGGCCGCCCGCGACCACTGCCTCAACATGGCGCGCGCCGTCGACCGGCCGACCGGGGCGGCCCGCTACGGGCGCATGTTCCCGGGCCTCGCCCCGCTCGGCACCGACCCGCAGCTGCTCATGCGCGCGGGCGTCGACGGCGGGATCTGCGACGCCACAGCCGTCCTGGACCGGCTCAGCCCCGGTGGCGACGACGCCGCCGAGGCCGCCGGGTGGCCGTTCTTCGGCCAGCTCATCGCCCACGACATCACCGCCGACCGGTCACCGATCATGGGTGGCGTCGACCCCGAGGCGCTGCGCAACTCCCGCGCCCCGAAACTCAACCTGGAGATGGTCTACTCCGACGGCCCGATCGGCTCGCCCTACCTGTACGACCTGACCGATCCGGCGAAGTTCCTGCTCGCCCCGGACGGTGGGGACGTGCCGCGCAACACCCAGGGCGTGGCGCTGATCGGCGATCCCCGCAACGACTCGCACCTGTTCGCGCTGACGCTGCACATCGCGCTGCTGCGGGCGCACAACCGCATCGTCGACCTGGTCCGCGAGTCGGGAGTGCCCGAGCCCGACGTGTTCGACAAGGCGCGGGTCACCCTCACCTGGCACTACCAGTGGATCGTCGTCCACGACTTCCTGCCCCGCCTGGTCGGGGCCGAGCTGGTCGATCAGGTGCTCGCCGAGGGCGGCCGGTGGTTCGCGCCGCCGGCGGGGCACGCGTACATCCCGCTGGAGTTCGCCGACGCGGCGTTCCGCTACGGCCACGGCCAGATCAGGCACACCTACCGGCTCGTCGAGGGCGGCCCCGCGGTGCCGCTCTTCCCGGACCTGGTCGGGTTCGGCCCGCTGGCCGCCGACCGCCGCCTGGACCTCGCCCAGGTCTTCGACCTGCCCGGCCGCCCGCCCGCGCAGCGGGCCAAACGCCTCGACGGGAGGCTCGCCGCCAGCCTCATCGGGCTGCCCGAGCAGGTCACGGGGGCGGTCGACACCGCCGCGTACCGCTCCCTGGCGGTGCGTGACCTGCTGCGCGGCGACACCACCGCGCTGCCCAGCGGCGAAGCCGTCGCACGGCTGCTCACGGTGGCCCCGCTGACCGCCGACGAACTGGAGCAGACCTGGCCGCAGGGCACCCCGCTGTGGTTCTACATCCTCAAGGAGGCCGAACACCGGGGCAGCGGCGACCGGCTCGGCCCGGTCGGCGGCCGGATCGTGGCGGAAGTCCTCATCGGCCTGCTGCGTGCCGACGCGGCGAGCTACCTGAGCCTGGAGCCGGACTGGCAGCCGAAACTGCCGGCCACCGACGCGGGCTTCGGCCTGGCAGACCTGCTCACCCTCGACGCGGGCGGCGCCGGGCCGGTCCGGCCACAGTGACGGGCCGGCGATCGCCGGGAAGTGACACCGCAGCATCCGACACCGTTCCTTTTGGAGGTATTCGCCATGGCAGACAGCGACCTGACGAGCGCGGGCCGGCAGCCGAGGTCGAACGCGTGGCAGACGGCGCTCACCACGCTGCAGGAGGCCGAGCCGCCCTTCATCCCGGCGGGCGCCCACGCGATGACCGTGGTCATCGAGTATCCGCCCGGCGACCCCGGCACGCCGCCGCACCGGCACTCCGGTCCCGCGTTCGGCTACGTGCTGGAAGGCGAGATGCTGCTGGAGCTGGAAGGCGAGCCGGAGCGGGTCGTCCGCGCGGGCGAGGCGTTCTGGGAGGCGGGCGGCGACGTCATCCACTACCAGGACGGCAACAACCGCGACGACGTGCGCCTGCGGTTCACGGTCACCATGCTGTGCGCGCCCGGCCAGCCGATGCTCACGCTGGTGGACGACGACGAGCTGGCCCGGCGC
Source organism: Catellatospora vulcania (assembly GCF_009720385.1). Taxonomy (GTDB): domain Bacteria; phylum Actinomycetota; class Actinomycetes; order Mycobacteriales; family Micromonosporaceae; genus Catellatospora; species Catellatospora vulcania. Next base: position 436,106 of record NZ_ML769301.1, read on the forward strand.
AGGGACAGACGTGCGCCTCGGCCGTCCTGAGCAGCCCACTGCACGACGTCGGGGACCCGACGCCGCGCAGTGGGCCGAAGCCCAGGTCGCGGCAGTACGCGACGATCCGCGGCGGCGCATCGCGCTGCTGGCGCGGACCTACCGCGGGCCGTACGGCCAGGCCCCGCAGCACCTGCCGTTCCGGCGGGCCGCCATGTCGTTCATGCGCTGGCAGGCCCGGCGGGGCGTGCTCAACTCCCTGGCCGCGCGGCCACCCGGCAGCCGCTGGTGGCGCGCCGTCAACGACCGCCTGCTGCGCGACGGCTGCGAGGCGATGGCCCGATCGGGCGGGATGGCGGGGGAGCCCTCGGCGCCGGCGGTCGCGCTCTGGTCCGCCTTCATAGCCCAGCCGACCGCCCGGCACTGGTATCGAGCCCACAACGCCAGCATCGTCGGCGGGTACCTGGACAACCGGGACCTGGCCGAGCAGGAGTCGATGCCGGAGCGGTTCTTCCTCAACGTCGCCCTGCTGCGAGTCCTGTACACCCACGCGCTGGTCGCCGCACCGAAGCTGGCCCTGGGCAGGCTGGCCGTGCTGGGCCGGTTCCTCGGCGATCCACGGCTGGGCATGGCCGGGGTGTTCCTGTCACTCGGCCGCGTCCTGCCCGACCGCTACCCGCCGGCCGCGGAACTGCGGGCCTACCTGGCCCACGAGCACCGACTCGGGCGGATGCTCGACTACGGCGTGATCCAGCCACGGTTGCAGCGGCTGTACGACTGGTCCGCCCGGGAACTCGGCCTGCCCGGACTGTGCGATCTCGTGCGTGACGGCAACCCGGTCTACGCCTGGTCCTACGCCGACCGTGACGTATGGACGCCGCCGGACGGACCGCTGCCGCGCCTGCTGGGCCGGCTCACGGCTCCCCGGCCGTGAGCCGCTAGGCCCGCGCCCCCGACTCGGAGTCCCACAGCTGCAGGGCGTCACCGAGGAACTCGTGCACGTACCCGCAGTTCGTGCAGATGACGCCGAGCGACGACTTGTTCGCCCAGGCGAGGTCGAAGAACTCCATCGCGCCGGTGTTCAGCTTGATGGCGCGGCTGGTGAAGAGGCCGCCCCGGCAGACGACGCACCGGAACACCTCGCCGTTGATGGTGGCGACGTACGGGGAACGGTTGAACAAGCCCATGTAAGGAAGGTAGCCAGCGGCCACCACCGGGCACAGCTCAGCTTTCTGCACACTTCCTCGCGCCCGCCGGCGCCGCAGCAGGATCGGCACCCGCCTACTGTGGACTGTTCACCCCGCCCGGCTACCATCGCGTTCGATGATCTCAGACAGCGACGGTGGTGACTTTCGCGTTCTCGGCCCGGTGGAGGTCGTCGTATCCGGGAGGCCGCTGCGGTTCGCGCGTCGGCAGCAGCTCGACCTCGTCGCCCTGCTCATGCTGCGCGCCGGTCGCGTGGTGGCGACCAGCGAGATCATCGAGGCGATGTGGGGCGGAGCGGCCCCCCGCACCGCGAACCTGCAGGTGCAGAACATGGTGTCCGCCCTGCGGGCCGTGCTGCACGACGGCGCCGCGCCGCTGGCCACGGTGGATCGTCAGGCGGCCGGCTACGCGCTGCACATCACGGCCGGCCGGCTCGACCTGGCGGTCTTCACCCAGCTCGTCGGCCAGGCTCGCGCGGCGCGTGCGCCCGGCGCCGCCATCACCCTGCTGCGCGAGGCGCTCGGGCTGTGGCGCGGCACGCTGCCGCTGGCCGGCGTGCGGGCCCCGTTCGCCGCCGCCGCCCGCGCCTACCTCGGCGAACAACGCGACAGGGCGCTGGAGCAGCTCTTCGACGCGGAGCTCGGCTGCGGCAACCACGCGGCGATCGTGCCGGAGCTGACCGACGCGGTGGCCGCCGACCCGGTCCGGCAGCGTCTCGTGGCCCAGTTGATGATCGCCCTGCACCGCAGCGGCCGGGTCACCGACGCCCTCGGCGCCTACCGCAACGCCCGGCAGGCCCTGTCCGACGAGTACGGCCTTGACGTCAGTCGTGAGCTGCAGGAACTGGAGCGACGCATCCTGCTCGCCGACCGGTCCCTCGACCCGCCCGCCGAACCCGTCGGGTCCGTCACGGCGACGACGAGCGCCTCGCCCACCCGCGCCGCCCATCCGGTGCCCGCTCAGCTGCCGCTGGACGTACGCGGTTTCGCCGGCCGCGGCGCGCAGTTGGCACACCTCGACGCGCTCGCGGCCGGGGCCGACGCCAGGTCCCCCGCAACCGTGGTCACCGTCCTCATGGGCACGGCGGGCGTGGGCAAGACCGCGCTCGCGGTGCACTGGGCGCAGCAGGTGGCGGGCAGGTTCCCGGACGGTCAGCTGTACGTGAACCTGCGCGGGTTCCATCCCGGGGCCAGGCCGATGGAGCCGGGGGAGGCGCTACGCGGTTTCCTCGACGCGTTCGGGGTCCCGCCGGAACGGGTTCCGGCGGGCCTGGACGCCCAGGCGGCCATGTACCGGAGCCTGGTCGCCGGGCGGCGGGTGCTGGTGCTGCTCGACAACGCGCTCGACGCGGAGCAGGTCCGCCCGCTGCTGCCGGGCGGGCGGGGCGGCATGGTGCTGGTCACCAGCCGTGACCAGCTGATCGGTCTGGTCGCGTTGGAGGGCGCGCATCCGGTGACCCTCGACGTGCTGCCCGCGGCCGAGGCGCGCGAGTTCCTGATCAGGCGGCTCGGCGCACCGCGGGTGGTCGCCGAGTTGCCGGCCGCCGACGAGATCGCGGCCCGGTGCGCCCGGCTGCCGCTCGCGTTGGCGATGGTCGCCGCGCGTGCCGCGGTCCACCCGGCGCTTCCGCTGGGCGCGCTCTCCGCGGAGCTGTCCGCCGTGCGGGAGCGCCTGCGGCCGCAGGACGCCGGCGATTTCACCACCGACGTGCAGGCCGCGTTCTCGTGGTCGTACCGGAGGCTGACGCCCGCGGCGGCGGCGCTGTTCCGGCTGCTCGGGCTGCACCCGGGCCCGGACGTGGGAGTGGACGCCGCAGCCAGCCTGGCCGCGGCGTCGCCGGACGGGGTCCGACCGCTGCTGGCCGAGCTGGCACGCGCGCATCTGATCACCGAACACCCGCCGGGCCGGTTCTCGCTGCACGACCTTCTGCGGGCGTACGCCGCAAGGCTCGTACAGCTCGACGAGAGCGCGTCGGACCGGCGCGCGGCGCTGCGCCGCGTCCTGTCCCACTACCTGCACCAGGCCTACGCGGCGGCGTTGCGCATCTATCCGCATCGCTACCCGCTGGAGCTGGCGCCGGCCGAGCCGGGCGCTGTGGTGACGGAGTTCGCCGACGTGGAACAGGCGTCGGCGTGGTTCACGAGGGAGCACGCCGTGCTGCTGGCCGCCCTGAACGCGGCCGCCGACGAGAGTGTCGCCGCCTACGCCTGGCAGCTGGCCTCAGCCTTGTCGACCTTCCTGGACCGGTACGGGCACTGGCACGACTGGGTGGCCAGCCAGCGCACCGCCCTGGCCGCCGCCGAGCGCAGCGGCGACCGGATCGGCCAGGCGCACGCGCACGGCAGCCTGGGCCTGGCCGGCAACCGCCTGAAGCGCTACGACGAGGCGCTGGCCCACCTCCGCCGGGCCGACGGCCTCTTCGGCGAGCTGGACGACCTGGTCGGCCAGGCGTACACCAAGCTGCGGATGAGCCTGGTCCACGAAGGACGCGGCGACCGGCGCGCCGCGCTGCTCGACGCACAGCACGCGCTGGACCGGTTCGAGTCGGCAGGCCACCGCATCGGCCGGGGGCAGGCCCTCAACAGCATCGGATGGCTGCACGCCCAGCTGGGCCAGCACGGCGACGCGGTCAAGTACTGCGAGCAGGCGGTCGAGGTGCACCGGGAGCTGGACGACCGGGAGGGGCTGGCGAACGCGCTGGACAGCCTCGGCTTCGCCCATCACGGCCACGGCGACCACCAGCAGGCGATCGTCTACTACGGGCAGGCGCTGGTGGTGCTGCGACAGCTTGCCGACCCCTACTACGAGACCATCACCCTCACGCATCTCGGCGACGCCCACCACGCGGCGGGCGATCGGCGGGCCGCTGCCGACGCCTGGCGGCTGTCCCTGGCCATGCTCGACGAGCTGGGCCATCCCGATGCCGGTGAGCTGCGGGACAGGCTGGCCCGCCTGAGCCAGGCGTGACCGCGTGTGAAGACCGGATGTGCTCCCGTGTGGGGCGTGGCCACAGGATGAAGGCACTTTCGTCCGTCCACATGTGAGGGACCGGTCCGGGCCGGTGGCTCTCAGAAGGAGCGCTTATGAAGCACGACGACGAAGCTGCCTGCTGCGGGGGCGGCGGTGAACCGGCGCCGGGCATGAGCCGGCGCACGATGCTGCGCGCGACCGCGCTCGGCGCGGGCGCCATGACCGTCGGCGGGGTGCTGCTGCCCTCGGCCGCGTCGGCCGCACCGGCGATCTACAACCCGTTCGGCGCCTACCCGATCACCGACACCTGGGAAGGCCACCTGTCCCGCGGCTCGCTCGGCGGGATCGACTTCGGGATGGGCGTCGGCACGGCCCTGCCTGCCTGCGGTGCGGGCACCATCCAGAACATCCCGTACAACGGCACCGGCGGGCACACCGTCACCATCCACCACGCTGACGGGTACCGCAGCCAGTACATGCACCTGTCGCAGTTCCTGCTCGGCAACGGCGCGAGCGTCGGCGCGGGCGCGATCGTGGGGCGCTCGGGCGGCGCGGCCGGTGCGGACGGCTCGGGCAGCTCGACCGGCCCGCACCTGCACTGGCACATGATCAACCCGGCCGGCACCAGGATCAGCCCGCTGGTCTACATCGGCCAGAATCCTGGCGGTGGGTCGCGGCAGGTGTACGAGGCGGCCAGCAACAACGCCTGGCGGGCCCTGCCGATCTCCGGTAGCGCCGGGGCGGTCACCGGTTCGGCGATCGCGCCGATCCTGCTGGGCACCACGAAGATCGTGTACAGCCTCAACGGCGGCCGGATCTACGAGGCGGCCAGCAACGCCGGCTGGCAGAACCTGTGGACCGGAGTCCAGGGCGCGCAGGGCACCGCCCTGGCCGCGGTGAACCTCAACGGCGTGAAACTGATCTACAACGTCGTCGACGGCTACGTGCACGAAGCGGCCAGCAACAACGCCTGGCGCAACCTCAACACCGGCATCGGCGGCGCCAGCTCGTCCTCGATCTCGGTGATCCAGCTCGGCGGGGTCAAGTACGTCTACAGCATCGTCGGCGGGTACGTGCACGAGGCGCACAGCGCCAACGCCTGGCGCAACCTCAGCACGGGCATCCCCGCCTCGGCGGTCGCCGCGATCACGGTCGGCACCACGAAGATCATCTACACGGTCAACGGCGGCTCGGTGTACGAGGCGGCGAGCAACGCCGGGTGGCGGAACCTGTGGACCGGCATCTCCGGCGTGTCCGGCAGCACCCTCGCCGCGATGAACGTCGGCGGCGTCAAGCACATCTACACCAGCGCGGGCGGCTTCGTACACGAGGCGGCCAGCAACAACGCCTGGCGCAACCTCAACTCCGGCGTCGGCGGGTCCGCGGTGGCGGCCCTGACGCTCGGCGGCGTCAAACTCATCTACGCCTCCTGACCCGCCACGGAGGAGGCGCGGACCAGGGCGGGGCGGGACATTGCTCCCGCCCCGCCGTGCGGTCACCGTGCGGCGACGCCGGGGCGGCTCCACTGGGCCGTCGGGCGGCCGTCGAGCCGCCACGGATGCCCGCTCACCCGCGGCCAGCCGGCGGGGGAGTCCTCCCAGGCCTCCTGCCGGCCGTACACCGTCAGGTCCAGGGCGTGGTAGCTGGTCATCAGCGCCTCCACGCCCCGCCCGGTCGTCCAGTAGGTCTCGTAGACCTGGTCCCCGTCGCGCAGGTAGCAGGCGATGAACCCGAAGTCCCGGCCGTCGGCCAGGGCCGGATCGGCCTCGTGTGCCGAATACCAGGGGAACGGATAGCCCATGAACCGTGCGAACGGGGCACTGTCGGCGTAGGGCCCCTGGCAGAACACGGCGTAGGTGACGTCCCGGGCGTGCAGGTAGTCCAGCAGCTGCACGTGGCAGGTGGAGAACGTGCAGCCCTCGCACTGCTCCTCGAACGGCGCGTCGTCGTGCCACATGTGGAAGTACGCGATGAGCATGCTGCGTCCCTCGAACACGTCCACCAGCGGCGTCCGGCCGCCGGGGCCCTGCACGGCGACGGGAGGCACCGGCGTCATCGGCAGCCTGCGGCGGGCAGCGGCGATGGCATCGCCCTCGCGGGTGTGGGCCTTCTCCCGGGCCAGCAGCTCGTCTCGCGCTCGCAACCAGCTCCGCCGGTCGACGACCGGCGGGCTCGCGGCGTCGGACACAGGTCGTGCCGTCATGGTGTCGTCCTCTCGTGAATCGAATCGGTCACTGTTCAGACGAGCCCGGGTGGCATCCTTCACCGGTCACCGATGAGAAACGGCCTTCCCGATCGTCTGTGCCTTCGTGACGACCGCCGAGCTCCGGGAGAACCGCATGTCCGACGCGCCTGGCGAGCGGGCCGTCCGGCTGCAGAACGCGTTCGGCGAGCACCGCCGCGACCTGCACCTGCACTGCTACCACCTGGTGGGCAACGTGCCCGACGCCGACGATCTGGTGCAGGAGACCTTCCTGCGCGCGTGGCGGGCCCGCGACCGCTTCGAGGGCCGGGCCTCCGTGCGCACCTGGCTCTACCGGATCGCGACGAACGTCTTCCTCGACACCCGCAAGGCGGCCGCCAGCCGGACCATGCCGTCCGGGGACCTGCTGGAGTGGTCCACCGACATCGGTCCCTATCCCGACGCGCTGCTGGCCGACGACCCGCAGGCCGGTGTCCCCGCTCGGGAGACCGTCGAGCTGGCTCTGATCGCGGCGCTCATGTATCTGCCCGGTCGGCAGCGGGCCGCCTTCGTGCTGCGCGACATCCGCGGCTGGACACCCCAGGAGATCGCCGACGCGCTCGGCACCCCCGTCACCGCGGTCAACAGCCTGCTGCAGCGGGCCCGCCACACCCTGCGCCACCACGCCCCGGCCGATCCGGGGGACTGGCGGCGCCCGCGGCTGACCCGCCAGGACGAGGAGATCCTGCGCCGGTACGCCGACGCGACGGATCCGGCGTCGCTGCGTGAACTGCTCTCCGACGACGTGCGCATCACCATGCCGCCCGAGCCGCCGGTCGTCGGCATCGACGCGGTCGCGGAGTTCCTGACGCGGCCCCTCGACTGGCGGACCTTCCCCGGCTCGGCCAACGGGCGGCCCGCGCTGATCTGCTATTTGCGCAGGCCCGGCAGCCCGCACTACGAGGGGCTGGTCGTCGACGTGCTCCGGATCGAGCACGGCAGGATCGTGGAGAGCAACGCCTTCGTCGGCGCGCGCCATGTCGCCGCCTTCGGCATGCCCGCGACGCTGGAGCCGTGATAGCGACCTATCCGGTGCAGGTCACCATGCTGCACCAGCGGCGCATGCTGGTCTCGTCCAGGAACAGCCAGCGGCAGTGTGAGTCCGCGCAGGAGCGCACGGTCATCCGGCGCGGGTCGGCGAGCAGCTCGGCGGCGCTCCATGCGGCGGCGTGCAGCGGCAGGCGCAGCCCGGCTTCCAGGCCGGGCCGCCAGCGGCCGCCGCCGGACTCGTCGCGCGTGTACTCCAGCGTCCTGGCGGCCGCCTCCGCGGCCCTGGCGACCGCGTCGAACGCCGTGTGGTCGGCGGGCCCGCTGAGGCAGGCGTACAGCTGGGCGCGCAGTGCCCGTGCCTGCTCCAGCGTCTTTTCGGCCGTGGCCGGGTCGCGGTCGGCGAGGGTGAGCAGGCGGCTCACCGTCGGGTCGTCGGCGAGGCCGGTGTAGCCGCACCACACGGCGAAGGTGCGGTACCCGCGCAGCCACTCGGCGCCGGGCAGGGGCGCCGTCTCGCCCCAGCCGGCGAAGGTGTTGCAGAAGTCGAGCGCGGGGTGCCCGCCGACGATCCAGGGCAGCGTCTCGTCGCGGACCCGCACTTCGTACACCGCGCGGCGGGGCTGGTCCAGGCGGTCATCGTTGCGCAGGATGCGCCGGTGCAGTTCCTGCAGGTCGGGGCCGGGGTCGACGCCGAGTTCGGTGGCGAGCGCCTGCCGGGTGGCCTCGTACAGCAGCAGGGCGTCGGCCTGGCGGGCGGCGCGGTAGTGCGCGGTCATCAGGATGCCTACGAGCCGTTCCCGGAGGGGATGCCGCTCGGCTAGCCCGCCCAGATCCTTGATCACCCGCGAGTGCTTGCCGATGGCGAGGTGTGCCTCGGCACGTGCCTCGACGGCGACCAGGCGGGCCTCGTCGAGCTGCCCGTCGAGCCGGTGCCGCAGCGCTTCGTCGGCGACGTCGGCCAGCAGCGGTCCCCGCCACAGCCGCAGCGCGCCGTCCAGCAGGGCGGCTCGCGCCGCGGGATCGGCGGAGTCCAGCGCCTGCTGCACGGTGCGGTGGAAGTCGGCGACGTCGACGCGGTGGTCGTCGGCCTCGACGAGGTAGCCGTCCGCGCGGGTGGTGATACGCACCCCGTACGGGTTCAGCGCGGCCCGCAGGCGGCCGATGTAGGTGTACACGGCGCCACGCGCCGAGGCCGGTGCGCTGCCGTTCCACAGCAGGCCGATGAGCCGGTCGATGGTGACCAGCCGCCCGAGGTCGAGCAGCAGCAGGGCCAGCAGGCAGCGTTCCTGGCGGCGGCTGGCGATGTCCACGAGGCGGCCGTCGTGGCGGGCCTCGAACGGGCCGAGCAGGTGGAACTCCATACCGGTAGGACGCTCGGCCGGGCCGGACGGGTTGACCTTGTCGCGCGTCGAGGCGGTGGTGAGGCGGCCTGCGCGACCCGGCCGGATCGCGCCTGTGACCCGGCGATCTGCACCCATCAGTCCTTTTTCAGTGGTCAGACCGTGGTGAGGCGGCCGGGCCAGGCTGTGCCGGCAACCAACGAAGCACAGGAAGGGAGCTTTCATGCGTCGAGCAGTCCTCACCACCGTGATGATGGTCACCGCGCTGCTGGCAGGCGCCGCGCCGGCTCAGGCAGCCGAAGGATCGGGGGCGCACGGCGGCTGGGTGCCGGCGCCGCAGGCGGGCTTCGAGCAGCCCGCCGGGGCCCGCTGCGACTTCGCCATCCGCGCCCAGCCGGTCCTCGACGAGGTGCGCAAGCTCGTGCTGGACACGTACGCCGACGGCAAACCGAAGCGCGAGCTGTACGCCGGCGACCTCCTCGTCGATTACATCAACCTGGAGACCGGCAAGTCGACGCGTGTCGACGCGAGCGGCACGGCGCTGATCGACTACGGCGCCGACGGGTCGATGACCTGGTACGTGGTCGGCCCGGCGATCTTCGGGTTCCGGGTGGACGGCGGCAACCTGGCACGCGGCATGTGGCTGATCGACGGCGTCTACACCATCGCGTTCACGCCGACGTACTACAAGACCGTCACGATGGTCCACGGCACCTCGCACAACATCTGCGACGACCTGGACTGAGCGGTCGCGTGGCCGGGTGCCCCGCGCACCCGGCCACGCGCGATACCGTGTCCGGATGGCTGACGACACCGCCCCCATCCGTCCCGGCCGCCGGTCCCTGCGCGCGATGCTGGCGCGGGCCGAGGCGGGGGTGCTGCTGCTGGGCATCACGCCGCCGCGGCGCAGCGTCTCGCCCGAGCAGGCCGCCCAGATCGCCGAGGTCACCCTCGCGCGGCTGGCCACGGTGGACCTCGACGGGCTGATCCTGTACGACATCGACGACGAGAGCGACCGCAACCCGCAGGAGCGCCCGTTCCCGTACCTGCCGACGATGGACCCCGTGGCGTTCCACCGCGACCACCTGGGCGCGTGGGAGCTGCCCGCGGTCATCTACCGGTGCGTCGGCAAGTACACCGAGCCCGAGCTGGCGGACTGGCTCGGCGAGGTGGACACCGACCGGGTGCTGGGCGTGTTCGTCGGCGCCTCGTCGCGGGACAAGGGCGTGCGCACGGGGCTGACGCAGGCGTACGCGCTGCGCGACCGGGTGCGTGCCGACCTGCCGCTGGGCGCGGTGGCCATCACCGAGCGCTACACCCGCACCGGCGACGAGCACCTGCGCATGCTCACCAAGCAGGACCGCGGCGCGTCCTTCTTCATCACGCAGGTGGTGTACGACGTCGACGCGACCAAGAGCCTGCTGTCGGACTACCACTACACGTGTGCGGCCAAGGGCGTGGAGCCTCGTCCGGTGATCTTCACGTTGTCGGTGTGCGGTTCGCTGAAGACGCTGTCGTTCCTGCACTGGCTCGGCGTGAACGTGCCCCGCTGGCTGGAGAACGCGCTGCGCTACTCCGAGGACCCGCTGACCGAGTCGTACCAGCAGTGCCTGGCGACCGCCCGCGAGCTGGCCGCGTTCTGCCGGCGGCTGGGCGTGCCGTTCGGGTTCAACGTGGAGAGCGTGTCCATCCGCAAGGTGGAGATCGAGGCTTCGGTCGAACTCGCCCGCGAGGTGCGCGAGCTGCTGACCTACCAGTAGGTGTCCGGTTCGGTCGGCACCAGCCGGTGCAGCAGCGGCTGGGCCGCCTCGATGACCAGGTCGCGATCGTAGGTGAGAACGAAGTCGAACTCCCGGTCGTCGTGCGCGCCGGGGCCGCCGCGGTCGCAGGCGAACAGGCCGCCGGCGAAGTGGGTGGCCAGCACGACGACCGTCCACTCCCCGGCCAGCGGATCGTCGGCCCGCAGCGGCCCGCCGCGGATCCCCTCGGCAGGATGCGCCGGCATGCCCTGCCCGTACACCGCGGTGAACACGCATCTTTCGGCGAGTTCGTGGTAGCGCCGCCGGGCGTGCTCGTCGAAGTTGCGGATCTGCTGGAAGGTCGCCAGCAGCACCGCGGGCTCGGCCAGCTGCAGGCACTTGTTCTCCAGGTGCCGGCTCAGGCACTTGAGCATCTGCTTGGTGGTCCGGATGACGGGCCGGTGTTTGCGGGCGACCTCGAACGGGGTGGCCGCGGTGGCCGTGGGCGCGTCCACCTGCGCGAGCACGAGGTCCGCCTGCCCGAACGTGTCCGGCAGCGGCCCGGGACGGCCGAACAGCCAGCCCTGGCCCAGGGTCGCCCCCATGGATCTCGCGATGGCGAGGTGGTGCGGCGTCTCGATGCCCTCGGCGAGCACGGCGGCGCCGGTGCGTTCGGCCTCGGCCAGCACCGCGTTGACGACGGCCGACACCGACGGCGTGACGCGGCCCTGCACGATGCTGCGATCCAGCTTGATCACGTCCGGGCTGAGCAGCGGCATCATGGCCAGGCTGGTGGGGTCGGCCCCGACGTCGTCCAGGGCGATGCGGATCGAGCGCCTGCGCAGCTCCAGGATCGTCGACAGCAGCGAGGCCGGGTCGGCGGCCAGGGACCGCTCGGTCAGCTCGACCACGACCTGCAGCCGGGCCAGCGCCGCCTCGTGGACGGCGAGCACCTCCGGTGGCGGCGGGGTGCGCGTCGTCACCGGCTCGACGTTGACGAAAAGCGGTAGCCGGCGCGGCAGCCCGGCTGCCAGAGCGCCTCGGAAGGCCGCCGACCCGCACGCCCAGTCGAGCTCGGCGACGCGCTCCACCTGCGCGGCGTGCCGGAACAGCGCGTCAGGCGAGGCGAATTCGCCGGCGGGGCCGCGGGCCAGCGCCTCGTATCCCGCCGTCCGGCCGCTGCCCAGCGCGACTATGGGCTGATAGACCGCGTGGATCAGCCCGCCGGAGAGCACCGCGTCGAACGCCGCGCCCGCGTCGGGCGGACCGCCCACCGCCATCAACGACCCCCTGACCGCATCTGCCAGCTGGGTGGCGTCAATCTGGATCTTCATTCGCCAGCGTATCGGCAAGCGGCCGATACCTGAGGGTTATACCCATCTGTCCGCAGGTGACACGTCCCGTCACACACCCGGGGCGGTGTGAAACACCACGGACCACGGTGGCGGAGCTCCTTCGGCCCGCTCCGGCGCGGGCGTCCCCGCGGACCGGGCGAGCACCTCACCGGCGAGCGTGGCGAACCGCCGCGCGGCCGGATGCGGCGACCGGCGCGGCCACACCGCCGCGACCTGCTGCCAGAGGGGGTCGCCGGTCAGCGGCCGCCAGGTGACCCGCGGCTCGCGCCGGATCGCGGACTCCCGCTCCAGCGCCAGCCCCTGACCGGCGAGCACCAGCCCGCACAGGAACTCGGGGTTGCGGGCGTGTCGGATCCGGCCGGGCGTGAAACCGTGCTCCCGGCATACCGCCAGCAGGTGGTCGTGCCAGGCGGGCGCGGTGGCGCGGGGGAAGATCACCAGGCCGTGCCCGGCGAGGTCGGCCAGGGCGAGCTCGGCCGACCTGGCCAGCGGGGAGGTGCGGGGCAGCACCACGCCCAGCCGGGTGCGGGTCGTCGGCCCGGCGCACAGGTCCACGTCGTCGACGGGCTGGTGCACCAGCCCCACGTCGAGCCGGGCGGCCGCGAGCAGTTCCAGCTGCTCCGCGGTGGTCAGCTCCTGCAGGTCGACGTCCAGGCCCGGGGCCTGCTCGGTCAGCCGTTGCAGCAGCTCGCCCAGCGCGGCGGCCGGGGTCTCCGGCGGCACCCCGGCGCGCAGGGTGCCGAGCGCGCCGTCGCGGATGGTGGTCATCAGGGTGCGCATGCGCTGCTCCGCGGCCAGGAACTCCCGGGCCTGCTCGCGCAGCGCGTGCCCGGCGGCGGTCAGCGCGGTCTCGCGCGGCAGCCGGTCGAACAGCGTGACGCCGAGCTCGTCCTCCAGCCGCCGCATGGCCTGGCTGAGCGGAGGCTGCGCGATGCCGAGGATCGCCGCGGCTCGGCTGAAGTGCAGTTCCTCCGCGACGGTCAGGAAGTAGCGCAGGTGCTTGGAGAGATCCACCTGTCCGACCATAGGCTGGCCGGATGATGATCACGAACCGGATCGCGGGCGCGTTCGCCGAGGCCGACATGCGGGGGTGGCTGCACGCCCGCGACCTCGACACCGGCCGCGAGGTCGCCGTCGATGCGCACGACCAGGTCGTCATCGGGTCCATCTTCAAGATCCTGCTGGTACTGGAGTTCGCCCGGCAGGCCGCCGCGGGCTCCCTCGACCCGGCCGACCGGGCGTTGGTGCGCGCCGGGGACCGGCTCGGCGGCTGGGGCACCGCGGGCTGCGCCGACGACGTCGAGATGTCACTGCGCGACCTGGCCTACTTCACCATGTCCGTCAGCGACAACACCGCCGCCGACCTGCTGCTGCACCGCGTCGGACCGGACCTGCTGCCGCTGCTCGCGCAGGAGCTGGGCCTGACCCGTACCCGTCTGGTCGGCGGCCCGCGCGAGCTGCTCGCGACCATGATCGCCGACGTCGGGGCGCGCGACGACGAGGAGTTCGCCCGGATCTTCCCGACCCTGCCCGACGAGCGGGTCCGGGCGCTGCGGGTGTTCGACCCGGCGCAGACCAACTCCAGCACGCCCGAGGAGATCACCCGGCTGCTCGGGCTCATCTGGCGCGACGAGGCCGGCCCAGCCCAGGCCTGCGCGGAGGTGCGCGCGCTGATGCTCCGGCAGCTGTTCTGGACCCGGCTGGCCGCCGCGTTCCCGCCGGGCGTGCGGGTGGGGGGCAAGACCGGAACCCTGCCCGGCCTGCACATGGAGGCCGGGGTCGTGGAGTATCCCGACGGCGGCCGCTACGCGGTGGCCGTGTTCGCCAAGACCGAGCACCTGTCCATGCCGCGGCTGGAACTCGACCTGGTGCTCGGGCGGGCCGCGAAACTGGCCGTGGACGAGCTGCGCGGCGAGTGACCTGGGCCACTTGCCGGTCTCGTCGGGCACCGCCTGAACTGGGCTGATATCCGGACCGATATCGCAGGTGCCGCCATACGATCTTGGACGCCGCCGCCGGACGGGTGTTTCGCTGCGCTGGTCATCTTGATCCACCGCACGAGGGGAACCAATCATGTCCGAGCACTCGGCCGACCGCCGCCGCTTCCTGCGTACGGCCGCCGCAGGCACCGCGCTCACCTCGATCGCCGCCATCCCGGCCGCCGCCGCCCCGGCCCTCGCCGCCCCGGCCGCCGCCGCGCCCAGCCCGCGCCGCGGCACGGCCAAACGGCAGACGGCGACACTGCGCTGGCTGGGCACCTCCGGCTGGCGTATCGACGTCGGCGCACGCACCCTGCTGATCGACCCGTACGTCACCCGGTTCCCGACCGGCCTGTTCACCGGCGCGTTCGATCCCGCGACCGCGCTCACCGTGGACAAGGCTGCGGTGGCCGCGCACGTCGGCAAGCCGGAGACCGTGTTCGTCACGCACACCCACTGGGACCACTTCAACGACGTGCCGACCGTGGCCGCCACCACCGGCGCGCGGGTGTTCGGCACGCTCACCGCGTACCACCTCGGGCTCGCCTCAGGCGTGCCCGCCGCGCAGCTCAGCCCGGTCAAGGGTGGCGAGGTGCTGGACTTCGTCGACTACTCCGTCGAGGTCGTGGCCGCGCTGCACAGCCGCAACGCGGCGTACTCGATGGCGTTCCCCGGGGTGCGCACCAGCCCGCCCAGCCCGGCCCCGCGCACCATCGCCGACCTGCCCGAGGGCGACACGCTGTCCTACCAGGTCACCGTCACCGGCGGGCCGTCGGTGTTCTTCATGGGCGCGAGCGACTTCGTCGAGCGCAACCTGAAGGGCCTGAACCCGGACGTCGCGATGCTGGCCCTGCCGTCGAGCACCGCCACGCACGACTACGTCCCGCGGCTGATCGAGGCGCTCGACCGTCCCGCGGTCGTGGTGCCGGTGCACTGGGACAACTTCGAGGCACCGCTGCAGAACCCGCCGGTCGTCGCCCCCGCCGACGCCGAGCGGCTGGACGCCTTCGAGGCCGCGATCCGGCAGGCAGCCCCCCGCACGACGATCCTGCGCCCGCAGTACGCCACCCCGTACACCTTCTGACCCGGACGCCTCGACCGGGCTCGAAGGCCCGGTCGAGGCGGGTGGTCACGGCACGAGGACGAACCCGGCAGGTTTGTGTCGCAGTCCACACGGGAACCCACGTCAGCAGAGCGGCTTCGACCGGGGCCGGTCTTCGGCACGGCGAGGAGGCGACATGTACCTGTTCGAAGCCGACACCGCGCTGGTCGGCCCGGCGAGGGTCCTGTCGGGCATCGACGGTGAGCTGCCGCCCGAAGTGCCGGTCTGTGACGGTTGCGGGCAGCCGTCGCCCTGCGCGGCGGCCACCCACGCCTACGGCAGGGAGCTGGCCGCCGACTTCGCCAGGAGCTACTCCGGACTTTGACAGCTTCTTCCCAGCTTCGCCGACCGTCCAC
Source organism: Catellatospora vulcania (assembly GCF_009720385.1). Classification (GTDB taxonomy): domain Bacteria; phylum Actinomycetota; class Actinomycetes; order Mycobacteriales; family Micromonosporaceae; genus Catellatospora; species Catellatospora vulcania. The sequence goes on from NZ_ML769301.1 coordinate 451,364, forward strand.
GGGGAACCCGCGTCTCACTTAACGTGATTCCATGCGAAACGCCCGAATCGTGTGCATGACGGTCGCCACCTCGTCGCTGCTGGCCGGTTGCAGCCTCCTCCCGCCGAGCCTGACCGGGCAGGTCGGGCTGGCCGGCATCGGTGATCCGTACTTCCCGACCTACGGCAACAGCGGTTACGACGTCGAGCGCTACCAGCTGAAGGTCAAGTTCGATCCGGCCACCGGGCGGCTCGACGGCACCACGACGGTGCGGGCGAAGGCGAGCCAGTCCCTCGACGAGTTCCACCTCGACCTGTACGGACTGACCGTCACCGGCGTCACCGTGGACGGCCGGGCCGCCAAGTCGGCCCGCGAGGGCGACGAACTCGTGATCACACCGGCCGTGCCGATCACCTCCGGGGCGGCGTTCACCACCGAGGTCGTCTACGGCGGCCGACCCGCGGACACGCCCGACGTCGACGCCGAGGGCAACGGCTTCTTCACCAGCCGCCGCGGGGCGGTCGCCGTCGGCGAGCCGCAGTCGGCCGCGGCCTGGTTCCCGGTCAACGACCACCCCCGCGACAAGGCGCTGTACGACATCGAGCTGACCGTGCCGCCGGGCTACAGCGGGATCAGCAACGGGCTGCTGCGCGGGCGCACCGAGAACGCCGGCTGGAGCACCTGGCGCTGGGAGGTCACCTCGCCCATGGCGTCCTACCTGGCGCTGATGGCCGTCGGCAAGTTCCGGGTGGTGCAGGACGAGCACAAGGGCAAGCCGATGATCACCGCCATCGCGGAGAAGGTGCCGGTGGGCGAGGCCGACCGCAACCTGGCCCGGACTCCGGAGGTCGCCGACTTCCTGGAGACGATCGCCGGTCCGTACCCGTTCGACGCCTACGGTGGCATCGTGGTGGCCGAGAAGCGGGTCGAGGACGAGATGGAGAGCCAGACCCGGCCGGTCTACACGGCCGAGACCTGGGCCGACGGACCCGACACCGTGATCCTGGCGCACGAGCTGGCGCACCAGTGGTTCGGCGACAGCGTGTCGGTGGACACCTGGCGCGACATCTGGCTCAACGAGGGCTTCGCCACCTACGCCGAGTGGCTGTGGCAGGAGCACGACGGCGGGCCGAGCGTGCAGCAGCAGTACGACAAACGCTACGCCGACAAGAAGTCCGACCTGTGGAAGGTCCCGCCCGGCGATCCCGGCCGCGAGGAGATCTTCTCCGACAGCGTCTACGAGCGCGGCGGCATGACCCTGCACGCGCTGCGCCGCCTCGTCGGCGACGACACGTTCTTCGGGATCCTGCGCACCTGGACCCAGCAGCACAAGGACGGCAACGCCAGCACCGCCGACTTCATCGCCCTGGCCGAGCAGGCTTCGTCCCGTCGGCTGGACGGCTTCTTCGACCAGTGGCTGTACACCACCGGCCGCCCGTCCTGACGGCCTACCGCAGGCCTGCGCCCCGCGGGGACTTCCGCCGGGCGCAGGCCTGCGCTCATGCCACCTCGATGTAGTCCAGCTCGGCCCAGCGGGACAGGAAGGTCAACCGCACCGTGTTCGTACCGGCGGCCAGGGTGACGTTGACCGGCGCCTGCCGCCACGTCTCCCAGCCGGTGTTCGGGTAGTTGACGGTCGTGGGGGAGCCGCCGTTGACGGTCAGCGTGTGCTGGGCGTCGCCGAAGCCCGCCGCGTACGCGACGTGCACGGTGTAGGCCCCGGCCCGCGGCGCGAAGACGCTCAGCTGTACCCAGCTGTCGGCGTAGTCGATGTACGCGACGGCCTGGCCCTGCGACGCGGTGGTGGTGGCGCGGATCGAGCAGCGGTTCAGCGTGCCGCGCTCGGCTTCGGTGCGCACCCGGCTGCCCCGGACCACGGGGAAGCCGCCGGACCAGCCGAGGGCCGCCACGTACATGCCGCGGGCGCTGTAGTTGTTGATCCAACCGTGGAAGACGAGGTGGTCGCCCGCGGCGTCACGGACCACGTCCGCGCCGCCCGGTCCGCGGACCGTCCCGTCGACACTCTCGGTGGTGATCAGCGAGCGGTACGCCTTCGTGTACGGCCCGGTCAGCGATGCCGAGGTCGCGTAGCTGGTCTGGTAGGCGTCGCCGCCGTAGCCGCCGAGCGAGTAGAAGAGCACGTACTGCGTGCCGACCTTGGTCAGCACGGGGGCCTCGATGACGCCGTTCTCCTCGGGCCGCCCGCTGCGCAGCAGCTCGACGCGCGCGCCCTGGAAGGTGAGGCCGTCGGCGGCGACGCCCTGCAGCCACAGGCTGGTCGGCTGGCCGATGGCATTGCCGTCGTCCTTGTACAGCAGGTAGCGCGCACCTGTGCTGTCCACGAAACTCGACGCGTCGATGTCGCCGCCCTCGCCGCCGTTGCAGACCAGCGGCTGCGTGCCGACCGGAGCGAACGGGCCGAGTGGGGACGAGGCCAGCGCGGCGCCGATGCACTGCCGGCCCACGGCGCTGCTGCGGGCCGTGTAGTAGAGCAGGTATCTGCCGTCGGCCCGGCGGGTCACCTCGGGCGCCCAGGTCAGGCCGCCGCTGGCCCACGCGCCGAGGGCGGGCAGTGCGTTGCCGCGGCGGGTCCATGGGCCGGTCAGCGAGGACGCCGAGGCCACGGGCACGTTGCCGAAGCCGTTGTTGGTCGAGTATGCGTAGTAGACGCCGTCGAAGCGGGTGACGTCGGGGTCGGGGAAGTCGCCGTTGACCACGAGGGACGGCGCGGTCGTGGCGAGGGTGGTGATGTCGGCCGCGGCGGGGGTCGCGGTGGCGAGCGGGACGGCCGTCAGGGTGGTCGCGATCGTCGCGAGCGCGAGGCACGCGGACAGGACGGGGGATCGGGTGCGAGGCATCGCTCCTCCTCAGAACGCTTTCGGAATAGGAAAGAAAGCATCTAGAAAGAGAAGGATATCGAAGTATGACGTTGCAGTCATCCGGGGCCGCGCGTCGCTGGTGGCGGGAAAGCGCTTGCCATAGAATCCGGTCAATCCTGCGAATGGGGGAGCCCGCGCCGCCGTTACAAAGTTCGCCATAGCTGTCGTATCGGGACCGACCGACCGTCGGTCATTGGCGTTTGGGTGGGTTTGCTGCAACAAAGCTGCACATCGGAGCCATTGACGGACTTAAGTGGACCTTCCAAGGTGGATGGAAAGCGCATTCCAACACAGGGAGGTCCTACAGTGCAGGAAGCGCACGTCCCCCTTCGGCGCAGCAGGCGCGTCCGCAGCGCCCTGGCCGCCGGTGTCAGTGTCACCGTCGCGGCGCTGATCCTGACCATCGGCGCAGCCGCCAACGCGGCCACGCTGTTCTCCGACGACTTCAACGACGGCAACGCCGCCGGCTGGAGCACCTCCGGCGGCAGCTGGGCGGTCTCGTCCGGCGCCTATTCCCAGTCGAGCACCGGGGCCAGCGCCAAGGCCCTGGCGGGCTCGACATCGTGGTCCACCGCCACGGTGTCGGCCAAGGTCCGGGCCAACACGTTCAGCAGCTCGTCCTCACGGGGTATCGGCGTCGCGGCCCGGGTGCAGAGCACGTCGAACTTCTACGCGCTCGTGCTCACGCCCACCGCGGTCCAGATCCGCAAGGGCACCACCACCACGCTGGCCTCCGCGCCGTTCTCCGCGGCAGCCGGCACCTGGTACACCCTGTCGCTGAGCGCGACCGGCAGCTCGCTGGTCGGCTCGGTCAACGGCAGCCAGGTGGTGTCCGTCGCGGACGGCTCCTATCCGACCGGACGCGCCGGGCTGCTGGCCAACTACACCGCGGGCTCGTTCGACGACGTGCTGGCGACCGACGCGGCGGGCCCGAGCCCGTCGACGCCGCCGACCACCCCCGCATCACCGCCCGCGTCACCGTCTGCCTCGCCGTCCGCGCCGCCGTCGCCGAGCACCAGCCCGCCACCGCCTCCGGGCGGGATCGTCGGCTGGGCCACGCAGGCCGGCGGCACCACCGGCGGCGCGGGCGGAGCCACGGTCACCGTGAGCACGTGGGCCGACTTCCGGACCCAGGCCCAGGCCGCAGGCACCCGGACCATCCTGGTCAACGGCATGCTCAGCGGATCGGGCACGGTGGAGGTCACCGCGAACAAGACCATCCAGGGTGTCGGCGCGAACTCCGGCATCTCCGGGACCACCCTCAACATCGAGGACATGCACCCGGCCAACGTGATCATCCAGAACCTCAACATCCGCGGGGTGCCCGGCGGCGACGCCATCCAGATCGAGAACGCCACCCACATCTGGATCGACCACAACACGATGTCCAGCACGATCGAGAGCGACGTCGACTTCTACGACGGCATGATCGACATCACCCACGCCGGTGACTACATCACGGTGTCGTGGAACATCCTGCGCAACCACTGGAAGGACTCACTGGTCGGGCACTCCGACGGCAACGCCGGCGAGGACGTCGGCCACCTGCGGATCACCTACCACCACAACTGGTTCGACCGGACGTTCGAGCGCAACCCGCGGGTGCGGTTCGGCGAGACGGTCCACGTCTTCAACAACTACTACTCCAACATCGACAACAACTCCTCGTCGTACGGCATCGCCTCCACCATGAACGCCGGAGTGCTCGTCGAGGGCAACGTGTTCGAGAACGTGGTGCAGGCGTGCTGGTCGGCCAGCGGCTACGCGGACTCCGATCCGGGCCGCCTGGTGGCCCGCGACAACCTGCTCACCAGCTCAGGGCCGTGTGAGACCAACGGCTCCGTGGCGGCCGTGCCCTACGGGTACACCGCGCAGAGCTCGGGCACGGTCAAGTCGTCCGTCACCGCCGGTGCGGGTGCGGGCAAGCTCTGACCTGTACGGGCTGACAGCCGCAGGAGGCGGGTGATCGGGGCGAGCCCGGATCGCCCGCCTCCTGCGCCACGTGGTCGTGGCCGCACGGACCGGCCGGAGTGGAACAGTTCCGGCATGACGCAATGGGCCAATGACGCGGCGATCCGCCGCTGGGGGCGATGCCCCGGACCGTGCTTCCTGATCGTGGCCGCCGAACGCGCCCAGCGTCCGCGATTGCCGCATCCGACGCGGTCATGCCGGTTAGCGGGTCCATGGTTCAAGCTGGATCTGGCGTGGTCGGGCGGGTCCAGGGCCACGGTAGCGGGGTGAGGGCCGCGTCGACCAGGAGCCGTTCGAGGTCGCGCAGGAAGCGTTCGGCGACCACCGGTGGCAGGTAGGCGGTGTCGCCGGTGACGGCCAGGCCCATGCCGCCGGATGCGTCGATCACCTCCACCCGCATCAGCCAGGTGAAGGTGTCGAGTCCTTCGGCGACCGCGAAGCCGGTGTGCGCTGTCGCGGCCCGCAGCGCCGCGGCGTCGACGTCCTGGCCGGGCGGCTCGGTCTCGGGCGCGAGCCGGATGTCGTTGAAATAGCAGTGCTTGTTGACGCCGGTGGCATAGGGCAGCCCGGCCGCTTCGTGTGCCAGCGCCATCTGCTCGGGGTCGTAGTAGGCGTGCCGGTAGGCCTCGACGGCCGCGTGCCAGACCCGGGGCAGCGCGTCGGCGAAGGAAGGCCGGTCGGCGAGGTCGATCACCAGCAGGCCGAGCTGGTTGAGCTTCGAGATCGCCTCGCGGTACGCGTCGGCGGACCGGTTGTTGACCATCGTGTAGATCCCGCAGGTGTCCTGACCCGACCACGCCGCGATGACTCCGGCGACCGCGGTCAGCAGCACCGTCGAGCTGGACACCCGCTCGCGCCGTGCCACGGCGCGGGCGGCCGTGTCGGCGGCCTGCGAGGTCAGCACGTAGCGCTGGAACCGGGGCGTGCGGGCCGGACCGACCAGGGGCAGGGTGTCGGCGGGCAGGCGGTGGTGGCTGTCCAGCCAGTACCGCACGGCACGCCCGCAGCGCCGCTGCTGGCGCTCGCTGTCCTCGAACCGGGCTATGTCGGCCGACTGCGCGGGCGGCGGTGTCGGCACCGTGCCCCGCAGCAGGAGCAGCCGCAGGTCCCGCAGCACGAGTTCGGCGGCCCGGAAGTCGACGGTCGTGTGGCTGAACACGACGACGAGCTGGCACACCCGCTCGCCTGCCACCAGCAGCGCGATCCGCTGGGGCCACTCCCGGGCGTGGTCGAACGGGGTGGCGGCCAGCTCGGCGGCCACCTGCTGGGCGAGCGCCGCGCCGTCGTCGGCGGGGGTCTCCGTGAGCGGCACGACCAGCACCGGCTGCTCGCCCTGCTCGGCCACGACCTGGCGCAGCCGCCCGTCGATCTCCTGCACGCGGGTGCGCAGGGAGGTGTGCCGGGTGACCAGGGCGCCGACCGCGCGCAGGGCCGACGGCACGTCGAGGGCGGCGCGGCGGGGCGCGGCGACCACCCGGCGCAGGCTGAACATCGCGTGGCTGGCCCCGTGGCGGCGGATGGCGATCCACAGCGCGCGCTGGCCCCACGTCAGCGGCGCGCCCGGGTCGCCGGACCCCGCGAACGGGGCCGCCAGCGGTGCGGCGTTCGCGATCGGGGACGTGGACGGAGCCGCGACCAATGGGGCGTGCGCTGCGGGCGACGCGGACACGGTCGTCTCCGGTGCGGCGTGCCCGGTGGGCGACGCGGGCACGGCCGCCTCCGGTGCGGCGTGCCCTGTGGGCGACGCGGACACCACCGTCTCCGGTGCGGCGAGCGCGGTCGGGGTGGCGCGGACCGGTGTCGCGGCGTCGGCGGTGCGGCCGTGAGAGGACATCACGACAGCGTAGGGCGTCGATGGCGGAAAGCGCTTTCCTCCGTTCGGCCGATCCCTGCCCGCCGACCCCGGATGCAGACTCGTGTCGATATGCGGGCGAGATGCCGATCCCCGCGCCAGGTCGCGTTAGGAGACGTTCTCCCATGCCCGGGATCGGCGAACAACCGCTTCAACCGTGTCGGACAGTCCCCGGGCTGCTGGCCTGGCGGCGTGCGCGTCACCCCGCCGACGTCGCCATCGAGGTCGCGGGCGTCGACACGCTGACCTTCGAGCAGTGGGACCGGGCCTCGTCGGCGGTCGCGTCGGCGCTGCGCGCCAGGGGCGTCACCGCGGGTGCGGCGGTCGGGCTGGTCTTCGCGGGCCGCGACTGGACGAGCTTCGCCGTGGCGTACTGCGGCGTGCAGAAGGCCGGCGCCGCCGCCGTGCCGCTACCCGACGGCCTGCCGTCGGCCCGGCTGTCCCGGTTGCTGGCGGCGTGCGGCGCGGACCTCGTCATACAGGGTCGCGATGAGGTCGACGCGCTGGCCGAGGCGGGCACACCGGACCCGGCCGACGACGCCCGCCCCGGCGGGATCGCCCAGATCCTGTTCACCTCGGGCACCTCCGGGCAGCCCAAGGCGGTCGCCGCGACCCACGCCAACCTCACCGACGGCGTCCCGGTCCACCCCAAGCGGCTGGCCCTGGCACACTCGCGGCGGTTCCTGCACGCCTTTCCGATCGGCACCAACGCGGCGCAGACGATGCTCGTCAACGCCCTGACCGCCCGGCCCGCGGCGCTGACCCTGCCGCGCTTCACACCCCGCCGGTTCGCGGCCAGGCTGCCCGAGGTCGGCACCGTCTTCCTGGTCCCCGCGACGGCGATCGAACTGCTCGACTCCGGGGCGCTGGACGGCCTCGACCTGTCCGGGGTGAACCTGGTCGGCTCGACCGCCGCGCCGCTGCCGCCCGCCGTCGCGCTGCGGCTGAGCCGGGCGTTTCCCAGCGCGGCGATCGTCAACCACTACACGTCGACCGAGGCCGCCCCCGCGCACACCAACATGATCTTCGACCCGGCGCACCCCGACGCGGTCGGCCGCGTCGCGACCGGGGCGGTGCGGATCACCGACGGCGACGGCCGGCCGGTGCCCGACGGCGAGGTCGGCCACGTGTGGCTGCGCTCGCCGCACGCCCGCCGCTACCTCGGTGACGACGAGGCGACCCGGGACACCTTCCGGGACGGCTGGGTCCGGATGGGCGACCTGGGCCGGCTGCGCGGCGGGCACCTGTTCCTGTCCGATCGCGACAGCGACGTGGTCAAGTCGGGCGCGTACAAGATCTCCACGCTGGAGGTGGAGGCCGCGCTGCACGAGCACCCCGCCGTCGCCGCGGCCGCGGTGGTCGGCGTGCCGCACCCGGTGCTCGGCGCGCGGCTCGCGGCGGCGATCGTGCCCCGCCCCGACGCGGGCGAGGTCGGCCTGCCCGGGATCCGCGCGTTCCTCGCCGAGCGGCTCGCCGACCACCAGCTGCCGGGCGACCTGCTCGTGCTCGATCAGCTTCCGCGCAACGACGCGGGCAAGGTCCTCAAACGACAGCTGGTGGGACTCTTCCCCACCGGCACCGGAGGTGGCGCGTGAATCCCATCAGTCACGGCGTGTGGTTCACCGAGCAGGCGGCGGTGGCGGGCACCGCGTACCACATGGCGCTCGGTGTCTGGTTAGACGGCGAGCTGGACCGGCACGCCCTCGGCGAGGCCTGCGCCGCCGTCGTCGCCCGGCATCCCGTGCTGGGCAGCGCGGTCGCCCTCGACGGCGACCTGCCCCGGCTGGTCCCCGCCGCCGAGAAGATCACTCTGAGCGACGCGCCGCACAGCGCAGCCCGGGTACGCGAGGAGATCGCCCGCCCGTACGACCTGAGCCGCGGGCCGCTGGCCCGGTTCTTGCTGCTGCGCGAGGCGCCCACCCGCCACCTGCTGCTGTTCACCGCCCACCACCTGGTCTTCGACGGCATGTCCAAGGATCTGCTGCTGGCCGACCTCGCTGCCGCCTACCGGGGAGACGAGCTCGGGCCGCTGCCCGCCACAGCGAGTGTCGAGTCCGACGAACGCGCGCTCGACTCCGCTCGGGCCTACTGGGCCCGCCACTGGGCGGGTCCGGGCGAGGCGGTGCTGCCCGACCTGGCCGGAACACCGGCCGCCGCCGCGCCGGGCCACGCCGTCGAACTCACCGTGCCGCCCGTCGACGTCGACGGCCTGACCCGGTTCGAAGTCCTACTCGCCGCGATACACGTGCTGCTGGCCCGCTACGGCAACGCGGGACTGCCCGTCGCCGTCGGGCTGTCCACCCGCGACGAGAACACCGCGCGGCGGATCGGGTTGCACGTCAACGAGCTTCCCGTCGGCGTGGCACCGGCCGCCGGCCGTTTCCGCGACTACGCACATCAGCTGCGCGGACGCCTGCGCGAGCTGTACCGGCACCGCGCCGTACCCCTGGCCCAGGTCGTCGGCGGCCTGCGGGCCGCGCCGTCGCTGACCGCGGTGTCGGTCGGCTACCGGCGGCGGGGACCCGCACCGGTGTTCCCCGGCGTCGCCGCCGACGTGCAGTGGGCGCTGTTCCACGGGGCGGCCCGCAACGCGCTGCACATCCAGCTCGTCGACGGCCCCGACGGCGACCTCGCCGTCAGCCTCCAGCACAGCCCGGACTGCCTGCCCACCGCGGCGGTGACCCGGATCGGGCAGCACCTGCGCACCGTGCTGGCCGCCGTCGCCGCCGACCCGGACGCCGACGTCGCGACCATGCCGATCATGCCCGCCGCGGAGCTGGCCACCGTCCTGCACGGCTGGAACGACACGGCCCGCGAGCAGCGCGGCACCGTGGCGCAGCTGCTGGCCACCCAGGTCCGGCTGCGCCCGCACGACATCGCGGTCGTCGACGGCGACCACCGCCTGACCTACGCCGAGCTGGACGCCGCCGCCACGCGGCTGGCCGCCCGCCTGCCGGGTCCGGGCGCGCTGGTCGCGATCCGGCTGCCCCGCGGTTGGCAGGCGCTCGTGGCGATGCTCGCCGTGATGCGGGCCGGTGCGGCATACGTGCCGGTCGACCCGGCGTATCCGCCGGCGCGGCAGGAGCTGATCCTGGCTGGCGCCGAGCCCGCGCTGGTCCTCGACGGCCTCGACGCCGTCCCGGCCGCGTCGTCCGGCGGCGCGATCCCCGCGGGCACCGCGTACGTCATGTACACCTCGGGCACCACCGGCCGGCCCAAGGGGGTGGTAGTGCCGCACACCGCGCTGGGCAACCTGCTGGTCGGCATCGCCGAGACGCTCGGCAGCAGGCCGGGGGACCGCTGGCTCGGCCTCACCCCGCTGTCGTTCGACATCTCCGGACTGGAGCTGTTCCTGCCGCTGGTCACCGGGGGCCGCCTGGTGATCGCGGGCGAGGCCGGCGGCCTCGACGGCCGGGCCGTCGGCGCGCTGATCGAACGCGAAGGCGTCACGCACGTGCAGGCCACTCCGTCGGGCTGGCAGGTCCTGCTCGAAGCGGGCTTCGACGGGCGGGCCGCGGTCACCGCGCTCGCCGGTGGCGAGAACCTGCCGCTCGACCTGGCCCGCAAGCTGCGTGCCCGGGTGGCCCGGCTCGTCAACGTGTACGGCCCGACCGAGACCACCATCTGGTCGACCGCCGAGGAGATACCCGCCGAACCCGACACCGTCACCATCGGCCGCCCGATCGCCAACACCCGGACCTACATCCTCGACGACGACGGACGCCCGCTGCCCATCGGCGTATGGGGCGAGCTGTGCATCGGCGGCCACGGTGTCGCCGACGGCTACCTGCGCCGCCCGGACCTCACCGAGCAGCGCTTCCGCCCCGACCCCTTCGCCGGCGGTCGGCTCTACCGCACCGGCGACCGGTGCCGGTGGTCGGCCGACGGCCGCATCGTCTTCGGCGGCCGCACCGACAGCCAGGTCAAGGTGCGCGGGCACCGGATCGAGCTGGAGGAGATCGAGGCGCACCTGCGCGAGCACCCCGGCATCGCCCAGGCGGCAGTGGCCCTGCGCGGCGGCGAGCTGGCCGCCTACGTGGTGGCCCGTGGCGCCGCCCCTGACCCTGCGGAGCTGCGCCGTCACCTCGGGTCGAAGCTGCCCGCGGCGACCGTGCCGACCTCGTGGACGGCGTTGACGCACCTGCCGGTCACACCCAGCGGCAAGCTCGACCGGGCCGCGCTACCCGAGCCGGTCCATACCCGCGGCCCGTCGAACACACCGGCCACCGACACGCCCGCCACCGACACTGCCGACGCCGACGACCTCGTACAGGTCCTGCGGGGCATCTGGCAGGAGGTGCTGGGCGTCGACGACATCGGCCTCGACGAGGACCTGTTCGACCTCGGCGGGCACTCGCTGACCATCACCCGGATCAACGTGCGCATCCTGCAGCAGCTCGGCCACGACGTGCCGCTGGACGTCTTCTTCGACACGCCCACCATCGCCGACATCGCCGCACACCTGCGGGAGCAGCGGTGAGCGCCGAGCTGAGCGGGCGGCTGGCCACGCTCATCCAGGACGTCACCGGCGGGTCGGTCACCGCGGGCCAGGCGCTCACCGGCGGCTCGCTGCGCGCCCTGGGGCTGGACTCGCTGGGTGCGCTGCGGCTCATCGACGCCATCGACCTCGAATTCGGCGTCGAGATCGACCTCGGCGACGGGTCCGGGTCGGACACCCTCGACGCGATCTCCCGAATGGTGGCCGACCGGATATGAGACACCTGCCGCTGTCCGCGCTGCAACAGCGCTTCTGGTACCTGTGCACCGCATACCCGGGCGACGCGTCGCCGATCCTGGTGCTCAACTGGCGGCTGCTCGGCCCGCTCGACGTGCCCGCCTGGCAGGCTGCTGTGAGTGCGGTCGTCGACCGGCACGAGAGCCTGCGCACCGGCTTCGTGCTCCGCGACGGCGAACCGGTCCAGGTCGTCATGCCGCCCGCCGGGATCGACACCGCGGTCGTCGACCTGCGCGGGCACCCGCAGGACGAGCGTGAGGCCCGCGCCGCCGAGCTGCTGTCGGCCCGTACCCACCGGCTGCTGGACCTCACCGGGGAGCCGCTGGTCGGCTCGTGCCTGCTGCGCCTGGCCGACGACCACCACGTCTGGTGCTTCACCATGCACCACCTGCTCGCCGACGGGGCTTCGCTGCGCATCGTCGGCCGCGAGATCCGGGCCGGCTACCCGGCCGCGCTCGACGGGACCAAACCCGACCTGCCCGAACTGGAGCTGCAGTACGGCGACTTCGCGCTCTGGCAGGCCCAGCAGGACCAGGCCGGCGACCTGGCGTACTGGCGCGAGCGCCTGGCCGGGGCCTCGCAGCTGCAACTGCCGACCGACCTGCCGCGCCCGCCGGAGAAGTCCGCGCACAGCGCCGAGCACATCCACCAGATGAGCCCGGAACTGGCCGGGCAGGTCGTCGAGCTGTCCCGCACCGCCCGCTGCACCCCGTTCATGGTGCTGCTGGCCGCGCTGCAGGTGCTGCTGCGCGAACGAAGCGGCCAGGACGACTTCTGCGTCGGCACCCCGGTCGCCGGGCGGGTGCGCGCCGAGTTCGAGCCGGTGGTCGGGCTGTTCGCCAACACCCTCGCGCTGCGCGCCGACCTGTCCGGCGACCCCAGCTTCGCCGAGCTGCTCAAACGTACGCGCAGCACGGTCATCGGCGGGCTGCAGCGCCAGTCGGCGCCGCTCGGGCGGGTCATCGCGGCGCTCGGCGTGCCCCGGGACCCGGGCCGGACGCAGCTGTTCGACGTGGTGTTCAGCATGCGCAACGACACCCCCGTGTCCGTGTCGCAGCTCGGCCCGCTGCGCGTCGAAGGTTTCCCGCACGGGCACGCCAAGGTGCTGCACGACCTCGTGTTCGACATCTGGCGGCTAGACGAGTCGGGCCTGCGCGCCGGGATCCGCTACGACACGGCGCTGTTCCGGCCGGACACCGTCGACGCGATGGCCCGCCGCTACGAGCAGATCCTGTCCGCCGCGGTCGCCCGGCCCGGCGACCGCCTCTCCGAGCTGGTGGCATCCCATGGGTAGGCACGTCGCGTTCTTCAACATCCCCGCCATCGGGCACGTGTTCCCGACCCTGCCCGTGGTGGAGGAGCTGACCCGGCGCGGGCACCGGGTGACCTACTGCACGACCGAGGAGCGCCGACCGGTGGTCGAGGCGGCGGGGGCGGTGGTGCGGCCGTACCGCTCGCTGCGCCCGCCGGACCACGACCCGACGCTGTGCGCGCCCGCCCGCGACGGCTACATCAGCCATACGCTGCTGGCCTTCCTCGAAGAAGCCGAAGCGACGTACACGCAGCTCGCGCCGCTCTACCGCGACGACCGGCCCGACCTGGTGGTATTCGACCGGATGGCCTTCGCCGGGCGGGTGCTCGCCGCCCGCCTGGACGTGCCCGCCGTCCAGCTGTGGCCGATGCTGGTCTCCAACGAGCACTGGTCGATGGGCCAGGCCCTGGCCGCCTTCGATCCCGCCGACCCGGTCCTGCGTATCTACCAGTCGCGGCTGGAGGCGTTCCTCGCCGCGTACTGCCCGGCGCTGGACCCGGCACAGTTCCTCACTCCGCAGCCCGAGGCGCACCTGGCGTTCTACCCGCGCTCGTTCCAGTACGCGGGGGAGCTGTTCGGGCCCGGTTACCGGTTCGTCGGCCCGTGCCGCCGCCGCACCCCGCTGCAGTGGCGGCCGCCCCGCGACCGCGACGTGCTGCTGGTCACCCTCGGCACCGTCTACAACAACCGGCCCGACTTCTACCGGCACTGCATCGACGCGTTCGGCGGCACCGACTGGCACGTGGTGCTCGCCGTCGGCGAGCGCATCGACCTCGCCGCGCTGGGCCGGCCGCCGGCCAACGTCGAGGTGCGCCGTTTCGTCCCGCAGCTCGACGTGCTCGCCCACGCCACGGCCATGATCTGCCATGCCGGCATGGGCGGCGTCATGGAGGCCATGAGCGCCGGCGTGCCCGTGCTCGCCGCGCCGCAGACCCTGGAGCAGGAAGCCAACGCGCTGCGCGTGGAACAGCTCGCGCTCGGGACCCGGCTGACCGCCGAGCACGCCGACCCCGGCGCGCTCCGGACCGCGATCGAACTCATGGTCAAGGATCCGTCGATCATGGACGGGGTCGACCACATGCGCCGCGCGATCGCCGCGGCGGGCGGGACGGCCCGCGCTGCCGACATCATCGAGCAGAGCCTGCCCTGACCGCTGCCGGAGGGGCGCGGGGCCCGCCTCGTCGGTGAGCCTCCGCGACCTTGTCTCCGCGTTGCCACGAGCGCCTATGCGGGCTCGCGCACCCCTCCCGGGTAGCCGCCGGGGTCCTCCTCGCCCGGCATCGGCTCGACCGGTGCTGCGGGGAGCACCTCCGGCGTGTCCGGCAGCAGCACACCCGGATCGTCGGGTGCGGGCTCGGACGGATCGATCGGCGGATACTGCTCGGGATCGAGATTCGGCTGGCTCATGACCCGCTCTTACCCGATCGCGGCGATGCCAAGCCCTTTCCTGGACCGGTCTCAGGCGAGGGCGTGCTCGCCCGCCAGCCACGCGGCGTGCAGCTTCGCGTACGGCGACCCCGCCGCGGCCACCAGCTCGTCATGGCGTCCCCGCTGCACGACCCGCCCGTCGTCGACGACGATCACCTCGTCGGCGCCGCGGGCGGTGGCCAGCCGGTGCGCGATCGTGATCGTGGTCCGCCCGCGTGACACCCGGTCCATCGCCGTACGCAGCCGCACCTCGCCGGCCGGGTCCACGGCACTGGTCGCCTCGTCCAGGATCAGCAGGTCAGCGCTCGCGGCGTGGGCACGCGCCACCGCGACGAACTGCCGCTCGCCGACGCTGAGGCCCTCGCCGCGCTCGCCGACCAGCGTGCCGAGCCCGTCCGGCAGGCCCGCCGCCCAGTCCAGCAGGCCCAGCTCGCGCAACACCTCGGCGATGTCGTCGTCGCCGAGCGCCCGGCCGAACCGGATGTTGTCGGCCAGCGAGCCGCGGAACAGGAACCCCTCCTGTGGCACCATCACCACCCGCTCGCGCAGGCAGCGCAGCCGCACCCGGTCCAGGGGCACCCCGGCCAGCAGCACCTGTCCCCGGCTCGGTTCGACCAGCCGGGCGACCAGCTTCGCCAGGGTCGTCTTGCCCGCCCCGGTCCGGCCCACGACCGCGACCCGGCTGCCCGCGGCGATCTCCAGGTCGACCTCCCGCAGCACCTGCGCGGACGTGTCCGGGTAGGTGAACCCGACCCCGCGCAGGGCCACCGCGACCGGACCCGGCGGCAGGTCGACCGCCTCGGCGTGGTCGGCGGCGTCCGGCTCGGTGTCGAGCATGTCGAGCACCCGCCGCCACCCGGCGACGGCGCTCTGCAGCCCGTTGAGCATCTCCCCGGCGACCTGCGCCGGCAGCGCGAACTGGGCGACCAGGAACAGGAACGCGGCGATCTCGCCGACCGTCATCCGCCCGCCCACCCCGAGCAGCACGCCGACCGCGGCGGTGGCCGCCATCGCCACGCCGGTGGCGATCTCGCCGACCGAGTACGCGGTGACGGTCAGCCGCGACGCGCGCTGAGCGGCCAGCCGGTGCGCGTCGACCGCCTCGTCCAGGCGGGCCACCGTGCGGGCCGAGGCGTCGTAGGAGCGGATCACCTCGGCGCCGACGACACTCTCCGACACGACGGCAAGCATCTCCGCCGAGCGCTGCCGCACCGCCCCGTAGGCGTCGGCCAGATCGCGCATGCACGCCCGCACCACCCAGCCGACCGGGGCGAACACGGTCAGCACCACCAATGCCAGCGGCCACGAGTAGAAGAACATCACCGTGCCGGTGACCAGCGTCTGCCCGACGCAGATGAACAGCACCACCCCGTTCCACTGCAGGAACGAGGTGATCTGGTCCACGTCGGAGGTCGCCCGTGCCACCAGCGCGCCGCGCTGCTGCGCGCCCACCCGCTGCACCGGCAGGTCGTGGACGTGGCGGAAGACCTTCACCCGCACCGCGGCCAGCGCCGACTCGCTCACGTCGAACAGGCGCAGCATCATCGCGTACCCGCAGACCATGGACAGCAGCAGCACGGCCAGCCCGGCCGCGCCGATCACCGCGACCACCCCGGCGTCCGGCCCGCCCGCGCCGCGCAGCCCGTCGTCGATGCCGCGCTGCACCGCCACCGGCACCGCCGCCCGGCCCGCGGTCATGCCCACCGCCAGCAGCAGCGTGACGGCCAGGCCCCGCCGGAGCTCAGGCGACAGCCGCATCGCCCGCCGCAACGTGTCCCACATCGTGTCGCCCTTCACGCGGACACCCGCCGGTCGTATGCCGCCAGCAGCTCCCGGTAGCCCGGGGTGGACCGCATCAGCTCGTGGTGCGCGCCCGCCGCGGCCACCCGCCCCTGGTCCAGGAAGACGACCTCGTCGGCGAGGGCGATGGTCGGGCGGCGGGTCGCCACCACGAGCATGGCCGGGCCGCCCGGCGCCGACCGCAGTCCCGCGACCAGGTCCGCCTCGACCACCGGGTCGACCGCGCTGGTGGCGTCGTCGAGCACGAGCAGCCGTGGACCGCCCGCCAGGGCGCGGGCCAGCGCGATCCGCTGGCGCTGCCCGCCGGACAGCGCCGCGCCGCGCTCGCCGAGCCCGGTGTCCAGGCCCTGCGGCAGCAGCCGGACGAACTCGTCGGCCCGCGCCACAGCCAGTGCCTGCCAGATCGCGTCGTCGTCGAGTCCTGGCCGCCCCAGCGCGACGTTGGCGCGCACGCTGTCGGAGAAGACGAACGGCACCTGCGGCACGTACGCCACCGCGGCCGCGTACGCCGCAGCCGTCAGCTCCCGCACGTCGATCCCGCCGATCTGCACTGCGCCGGAATCAGGCGTCAGCAGCCGGGCCGCGAGCGCCGCGACGGTCGACTTCCCGGACCCGGTCGCCCCGACCACGGCGACGACCCGGCCCGGCGCCACGCACAGCGACACCTCACGCAGACCCCGCACGTTCACCTGCCGCAGGCGCAGCTCGGCGCGGCCGTCGCCGAGCGAGGCCGTGCCCGGTGGCGTGTCGTCCGCGGCGGCGAGGACGCGGTCCACCCGCTCCGCTCCGGCCACCGCCCGGGGCAGCGCGCCCAGCAGCCAGCCGATGGCGCGGATCGGCATGTCCATCAGCGCGAACAGGAACGCCGCGGCGGTCAGGTCACTCAGCCCGAGCGCGCCCTGCTCGCACCGCCACGCGCCGACGACCAGCACCGCGACCGTGCCGACCTGGGGCAGCGCGTCGATGACCGGGTCGTGCCAGGCACGGGTCCGGCCGATCGAGACCAGCACCTGCCGCAGCTCGTCGACCTCGCCGGCGAACCGCGCCGTCTGGTGATCCGCGCGGCCCATCACCTTGACCGTCAGCGCGCCGTCGAAGCTCTCGTGGGCCAGCGCGGTCACCCGCGCCCGTTTCGACTGGGCCAGCCGGTATCGCGGCGCCACCCGGCGCGAGTACGCGGCGAACACCGTGACCAGTCCCGGGAAGACCACCAGGCCGACCAGGCCGAGCGTCCAGTCGACGGCGAACAGTGCGGTCAGCGCCCCGGCCAGCAGGAACACCGTCGCCACCGCGTAGGCGAGGCTGCCCGCGGGCGAGGCCGCGGCGTCCACGTCCGAGGAGGCGTTGGACAGCAGCGCCCCGGTCGGGTTGTCGCGGTGCCAGGCGGGCGGGAGGCTGAGGTACTTGCGCACGATGCCCTTGCGCTGCCGTGCCTGCAGGCTTTGCTGCAGGTACACCGCGCCCAGCCGGCGGCTGAAGATGCCGACCACCTTCAGCGCGCTCAGGCCCAGCAGGACCGCGGCGGCCCCGGCCAGCAGCCCCGCGTCGACCTGTCCGCGGTCCAGCATCGGGGCCACCACGTCGGCGACCACCGCGCCGATGGCGAAGGCGCTGCCGATCGACAGCAGCACCACCAGGCCCGCCCCACCGAGCGAGAGCAGGAACAGCCGGGGCTCGGACCGGATCATGCGGCCGCAGAGCCGGGTGCCCCGGGCGACCAGCTCGCCTGTCGTCATCGCGCTGCCCGCGGGCGTGGACCGCGTCTCCGATGCCGTCACCGCAGCGCCTCGACCCACAGTTCGGCCATGGTCCGGGTCAGCGCGGCCTCGTCGAACCCGGGTCCTGCCGGGTCGTCCGGGCTGCGGGCGGCCGTGGCGGACCGGGACAGGGTGGTGCCCTCCTGCGAATCCCTGGCCAGGATCTCGTCCAGCCCGGACGGCGCGGCCAGGCCGCAGTGGGCGAACAGCGACCTGAGCACGCCCGGCGGGTCGGCGAGCAGGTCCTCGTAGGTCGCGGTGAACAGGTCCACACCGCGGTGCCGCAGCGCCAGGGCGCGTTCCAGCTGCGCCACCCACTGGCAGGCCATGACCTCCTCGGGCGACAGCAGGCGGCCTTTCCTCCGCCGCCACCTGGCGACCAGCGGGATCAGCCGGCCCAGCCGGTCCTGGACGGCCGCCGGATCGGTGTTCAGGGCGGGGTCGTAGCCTGCGAACGCCCGCGCCGTCGACCGCGCCCACGACTGCGGCTCGCGGTACAGGAAGACCGAGGCGAATTGCGGGAACTCCTCGTGCAGCAGCCAGGCCAGCTCGATGACGAAACTGCGCGGCTTGATCGCGACCGGGCGGCCGAGGGAAAGCAGCCGCACGCAGCTGCGCGCCAGCTCGCGCAGCTCCGCCCCGTCGACGTGCGGGGCGAGCATGACCAGTTGGGTGAGCACGTCCGGCTCGGACACCCCGACCAGGCCGCCGCGTTCGGCCAGCGCCGTGGCGACCAGGGTCGAGCCGCACCGGCCGGTGGAGTACAGGAACACGCCGCCGGGCTCGCCGGGCGTGGACAGCGCGTGCAGTTCGGCGTAGGACAGGGCGACGACCGCGGTCGCGTGTGTGTACTGGGCGAGGAAGTGGAACGGCGCGCCGCTGATGTCGACGTCGGTCCTGGTGAACAGGGCACGGCGGGTGTCGTGGTCGAGGCAGTACAGGCTGTGCCCGGGCTCGGTCACCACGATCTGCGGGTCGACGTCGGCCACCACCTCGCAGCGGAAGTCGGCCGGGCCGGCCACCGCGAGGGGATAGGGCTTGGTCTTCTCCGCGAGGGCGAGCAGCTGGGCCATCACACCGTCCAAGGAAGAAGATGAGGGCGGCATGCCGGCCGCCCTCATCTGCACTTCTCGGTCCCGGTCAGGGACCGAACCACGCGAGCCAACGCTACGGGTAAGCGTTTTCCTCAATCAAGCATGCGCATGTGCAGATTTGTTGCATGACATCAAAGCCGATGGATCGCGCCAATCCGCGCGAATTCCGGCGTCACCGGGTCACAGCAGCCAGAGCGGTACGGCCGCGGCCAGTGCCTGGGCGCCGGTGTCGTTGGGGTGGATGTGGTCGCCGCTGTCGTAGGCGGGCAGGACCTTGGTGGGTGCGGCGGGGTCGCGCAGGATCTGGTCGAAGTCGAGCAGCCCGTCGAATTCGTTGTCGCCGCGCAGCCAGGTGTTGACCGCCTGGCGCACCTCCTCCTTCTGCGCCGTCCACGACGAGTAGCCCTCGAACGGGCCGAGCGTGGCCACCACGACCCGGATGCCCCGGTCCTTGGCCTGGACCGCCAGCTGGCGCAGTCCGTCGATGATCCGGTCGGCGGGGAAGCCGGACAGGTGGACGTCGTTGATGCCGAGTTCGACGATGACGGTGCGTACGCCGGGTTGGCTGAACACGTCGTCGTCGAGGCGGGCCAGCGCGCTGTCGCCCAGCGCCGGGGAGTTGATGGCCAGGCCGTCCTTGGTGACCTGGTTGCCGGCCAGGCTGACGTTGAGCACCCCGGGGTCGCCGAGTGCGGGCCACGTGCCGGTGATCCGTCCGGCGAGGTAGTCGGGCCAGCGGGTGTTCGCGCCGAGCGTGGAGCCCGACCCGTCGCTGACGGAATCGCCCAGGACCACGACGGTGCCCAGGGCGGTCGGGGAGAGCACCTCGATGCCGGCCAGGTAGTAGAAGTGGTTGTACGCCGCGGTCTGCCCACTGCCGTCGGTCTCGGCGGCCCGGTCGCCGGCGTACACGTAGGAGGTCTGCCGGGCGGTCCAGTGCCACGAAGTCGCGCCGGTCGCGGTGGGCAGGTAGAGCGTCACCGCCAGGTCCTGCAGCGCCGACACGGGCAGGTCGACCGGGTCGCTGATCAGCTCCGCGCCCTTGTAGACGACTGCGGACTCGCTGCCGTTGAAGGTGACCGGCCGGATGCTGCCGGGATGCAACGTGGGTGATCCGGCGGCCACCGGCAGCCCGACGCTGGCGCGTCCGATGGTCAGCGGGCCGGTGCCGTACGCATTGGCGAACCGCAGCCGCACCTTCTGCCCACCCAGGGAGACCCGCACCAGCTGGCGGATCGACTGGTCGGCGAAGCCGTTGAGCGAGCTGCCGGTGTTGGCCAGACTCGGCGCGGTCAGCGCGGTGCCCCAGGTGCCCACCCAGCGCGGCGGCAACCCGCCGGACGCCGGACCCGCCGCCGCGACCAGGGTGGTCGCGAGCAGGCCGAGTCCGGCGAGCACGGCCGCGACGCGGCTTCGTTTGATCATCACTTTGTGGAACCTCCGTCGATTCCCGAGGGGATTGCGGCGGACGGACCCGCCATCGGCACCACGATGTCAATAAATACGTAATATGCAGATATACGAATCTGCTGTCATGGTTGCCGGTTCGGCTGATTTATCCGGCCGACCGGCGGCGGGACGAGGTCGCGGCGTAGGTGGGCCGCCCGGGGGGCACCGGGCGGCCCACCGGCCTACCTCCGCGTCGCCGGATCGCGGGTCAGAACCGTGCTCCGACGTCGGCCCCGTTGGCGGGACGCAGGAACGTGGAGGACGGGATCGCACCGTCGGCGGCCCGCGGGCCGGTGATGGTGCTCGCGTCGGTGCTCTGCAGTGTCCAGGTGCCGCCGAGGTCCCACGAGTTGCCCGAGCCGCTGGAGTTCGAGCCGAGCGAGACGGCGGTCCCGTTGGCGACCGCGAGGTTCTTGGTCAGCGTGCTGTCGGAGCGGTTGACGTTGAACCCGGTCCCGGGGTTGTCCCAGGCGGTGCAGCGGTCGATCAGGTGCTGGCCGGGATTGTTGTTGTCGATGAAACCGCCGACCGCGTTGTCCCAGGTCATGCTGTTGCGTACGGTGTGGCTCGCGGACACGGCGTTGCCGCCGAGCTTGAACCCGTTGCCGTCACCGGTGTAGTTGGGCAGGTTCCACCGATTGAACCCGTTGCCCCAGGACAGGCTGTTCTCCAGCAGGATCGGCGAGGAGAACATCCAGTAGTCCAGGCCGTCGTCGGAGTTGTTCCACAGGCGTGCGCCGCGTACGACGTTGCCGCTGCCGGAGCCCTCCTTGATCGCCAGCCCGTCGGCGCTCTCGCCGTTCTTGCGCGGGTCCCGGTTGCCGTAGCTGTCCAGGTTCAGGATCAGGTTGTTGCTGGAGGAGCCCTGCAGGTGCAGGCCGCTCTCGTAGTTGTCGCGGGTGATCAGACGTTCGAACACGTTGTTGTTGGTGTCGAGGCCGAAGACGGCATACGGCCCGTGGATGATCTCCAGGCCGATGATGCGCCACCAGTCGCCCTCGATGTGGATCGCGCCCCGTTCGGCGCGGGGAATGGTGGAGTCCAGCGCGCCCGGCGTGTAGGACATGTTCTCGCCGTCGAGCACGACCCTCTCACTGCCGTAGTTGCGCAGGGTGATCGGCTGGCTGGACGTGCCGTTCTTGAGGACCTGCACGTTGGTGCTCGGCGCGTAGGTCCCGCCGCGCAGGTGGATCGTGTATCCGGGCTGAGCCAGGTCGACCGCGCGCTGGATGGTCTTCAGCGGGGCGCTGAGCGTGCCCGCGTTCGCGTCGTTGCCGGTCGTGGCCACGTAGAGCGAGGTCGTCGGCGGGGTGGTGGTGCCCACCTCGAATTCGAGGTGGTCCACGTTGGCCAGGCCGGTGGACGTGGTCGGCGTGAGGCGGACGGTGTTGCTGCCGGCGTTGACGTTCACCGTCAGTGTCTTGGTGGTCCAGGCGTCCCAGGTGCCGGTGCCCTCGAACGACACGGTCTGCACGGTCGCGCCGTTCACGGCCAGGGCGGCCGGTCGGGCCGTCGTGGTGCCGTTGGCGAAGCGGACGCCGAGCGTCGCGGTGCCCGCGGCCGACGCGGTGACGGTGAACTGCAGGTATCCGCTGGTGGCGTTGTTGCCGTTGCAGAAGCCGCTGCCGGAGTACCCGGCCCAGTTGCTGTCGATGGTGCCGACGCATACGGCGGGTGAGGTCTCGGCCTCGTGGCGGGTCGGTGCGGCTACCGCCATGGGTGCGGGCAGCGCGAGCACGGCCCCGAGCGCCAGTGCGGCGACGGCGGCCGATGAGGTGACTCTCATGTGTCTCCCAAGCTGGAGCGGCGCGGTGCGAGCGCACGGATCACACGCCGCGGGGCGGGGTGACGCGCGAGGGTCCTCGCCCGGAGGGGACCCGGAACGTCGATGCGACCCAGTCTCTGGAAAGCGCTTGCCAATGCGCAAGGGTTGACGTTTGCAGATTTGTTGCAGGCGGCCCCGCCTGCTCGGAACCGCGTGACCCGGCGGCACGGAGATCCTGATTCGACCGCCTGCGCCGGTGCGTTGTGAGAAATTTGGACAATGGGGGCTAAGACGTTCCTGGGTTTCGTACCGTGGATCATCTTCTGGGTGGTGAGCGGGCCGAGCACGTGGGAGTTCGCCGCCGGCGGCGCGCTGCTGGCCGCGTTGATCCTGCTCATCCCGTCACACGAGCGCGGCCGGATCAAGCTGCTGGAGATCGTCTCCGTGCTGTTCTTCGGCGCGCTGACCATCGCCGGGCTGGTGCTCGACCACAGCCGACTGCTGTGGCTGGAGGAGTACGCCCAGGCGATCTCCAGCGGCGTGCTCGCGGTGGTCGTGCTCGGCTCACTGGCGTTCGTGCCGTTCACCGAGCAGTACGCCCGCGAGCAGGTGCCGCAGCGGTTGTGGTCCACGCCCCAGTTCAAGCACGTCAACCGGATGCTGACGCTGGTCTGGGGCCTGACGTTCGCGGTCTGCGCGGTGCTCGGCTTCCTCGCCCAGCCCGATCACGGCGGCTCCGCCTGGTTGAACTGGATCATCCCGATCGCGCTGCTGGTCGGCGCGTTCAAGTTCACCGCCTGGTATCCCGAGCATGTGAAGGCCGAGGCCCGCGCCGCCGGGACGGCCACTGCCTGAGGTCACGCCCCCAGCGTGGTGTCGTCGCGGGCGTCCATGTACATGTCGGACGCGATCTTCCAGCCGTCCGGCTCGCGGACGAACACCTTCAGGGAGAAGTTGCGCCGTACCGCCATCGCCGACCCGTCGGCGCGCTGCTGGCCCTCGCGTTCGAGATAGGTCTTCACCACCGCCACGTCCGCGCTCAGCAGGCGGATGTCGGCCTGCGGGGGCCCGAGCGGTTTACCCGCGGCGAAGTGCCGGTCGGCGAACAGCTCGGTCAGGTATGCCGCGATCTGCGCGCCTCCCGTGCGGGTGGTCCCGAACGCGTTCGTCCAGTCGGCGTCCGCGGTGTAGAGATCGGCGACGCCGTCGGCGGACAGGGTGCCGAACGTTTGCGCCAGGCGCGCCATCACCGCACCGATCGCGGCCTCATCCTGCGGACTGCCCGTGACACCGGCCATGCCCGCAGCCTACGACCGGCCACCACTGTGGAACTGCGAAAACGCACACCCGGGCAGGGACGGCCTACCTATGCTCAAGGAGCGTATGCGGAGGGAGCACCATGACCGCGACACAGCATCCACCCCTGCGGCGGCGGGAACAGGCCGGCTGGGCGATCATCGAGAACGAGCCCACGACGACCACTCAGCGCGTACTCATGCTGCCCGGCCTGTTCTGCACCGCCGAGTTCTACACCGCCATGCTCACCGATCCGGCGCTGGCCGACGCGGGTGTGCTCGCGATGGCCGCCGACCCGCCCGGGTTCGCGGGCCGCCCGGCGCCGTCCGGGTTCGACTACTCGATCGAACGCTATGCCGAGATGGTCGAGGAGTTCGCCGCACGCGAGGCCGTCGACCTGATCGTGGGGCACTCGTACTTCGCGAACGTCGGCATCGAGATCGCCGCCCGCGGCAGCTACCCGGGCCGCCTGCTGCTGCTGTCGCCCTCCTTCTCCCGCGACGACGAGGAGCACGACCTCATCGCCCTCGACGAGGCCGGCCACGTCCCGGTGCTCGGCACGCTGGTCTGGCTCGGCATCAACCCGACGCTGAAGAAAGGCATGCGCGACCGGCTGCCGTCGGATCGCTTCAACGAGCTGTTCGCGCAGATGAAGCGCAACCCGCACGCCGCGAACCGGCACCTGGTGGCGGGCTTCTTCGACAACCTCAGGCGCCACGGCGATCTGGCCACCCGGCTCGCCGCCACGGACAACGTGGTGTGGGTCGGTCGCGGCGACCGTGACGAGGTCGGCTTCACCGCGCAGGAACAGGCCGCCATCGAAGCGGCCCCGCACGTGGAGCTCAAGACGATCCCAGGGGCGGCACACTTCTCGATCACCGACACTCCGCACGAGGTCGACGCGCTGATCCTCGAGTTGCTGGCATTCCGCCCGGCCGGGTCCGAACCATCCTGACCGCGTACACCGCAGCCATGGTCTGCCGGGTCGGCTCCGATCAGTCGGCGTTACGGCGATCGAACTCGTCGCGGGCGAGATGAACCTGTTCGATGTGCGTCTCGGCCCAGGTCTTGATCGCTTGCTGGACCGGAATCAGGCTGCGGCCGAGCGAGGTGACCTCGTAGTCCACGCGTACCGGCACCGACGGGGTGACGGTGCGGGTGAGCAGCCCGTCGCGTTCGAGTTTGCGCAGCGTCTGGGTGAGCATCTTCTGGCTGGCGCCCGGGATGGTCCGGCTCAGGTCGCTGTACCGGTGCGGGCCGTCGGCCAGGGCGGCGAGGACGAGGGTGACCCACTTGTCGCTGAGCGCCGCCAGGAGCTGATGCCCCGGGCACTGCGACAGGTAGGCGTTGTACTCGTCGCGCTCCTGCTGCCGCCGCTGCTGGGCGCTCAGCGTCGTCATGCCTACCTCCGCGTCGGTTACGCACCTGCAGGTGCCTACTTACCCATGGAGAGTGCCGATCCTAGCGTGATCTACATGAGAGCAGTCGCCGTCCGCCGCTTCGGCGGCCCCGAAGTCCTGGAAGTCCTCGACATCCCCACCCCGTCGGCAGGCCCCGGGCAGGTGCGCATCAGGGTGGCCGCGGCGTCGGTCAACCGCATCGATCTGTCCACCCGAAACGGTGCGCTCACGAAGGCAGGCCTGCTGGCTCCCGCCGGCGAGGTGTGGCTGGGCTGGGACGTGGCCGGCCGGATCGACCAGGTCGGCCCGGGTGTCACCCGCTTCGACGTCGGTGCGCAGGTGATCGGCCTTCGTGACGTGCTGTCCGCCGCGGGCGCGCAGGCCGATCACGTGGTGCTCGACGAGGCGGCCGTGGCTCCGGCTCCGGCGCGGGTGTCCGTCGAGCTTGCCGCGACGCTGCCGCTGATCGGCCTGACCGCGGCGCGATCGCTGGCGCTGGCCGGCCTGCACGCCGGGCAGACGCTGCTGGTCACCGGAGCCGCGGGCGGGGTCGGCGGGCTGGTGCTCGAACTGGCCGCCATGCGCGGCATCCGCACCCTGGCCGTCGCGGGCGAACGGGACGAGGAGCCGGTGCGTGCTCTGGGCGCGACGTGGTTCGTGCCGCGTACGGATCGGCTTGCCGAAGCGGTCCGCAGGCAGGTCCCCGGCGGGGTCGACGCGGTCGTCGACGCGGCGGTCGTCGGGATCGCGGCGCACGAGGCACTGCGGCCGGCCGGGACGTTCGTCGCCCTGGTGGCGCCGTTCGCGCCACCGCCGTTGCGGGCGACCCGCGTCGTGGTGCAGGAGGCGTACGCCGACGGCGCGCGCCTGGCCGAACTCGCCGCACTGGTCGACGCGGGCCGCCTCACCCTCCGCGTGGCCGACACCCTCCCGCTCGACCAGGTCGCCGTGGCTCACGAGCGGCTGGCCGCGGGTGGCCTGAGAGGACGTCTCGTCCTCACCACCTGACCTCCTCGACGGCGGCCGGGCCGCCGCGGCCGCCGGAATACGGCCGGGCACGAGTCGACGGGCGCGTGGGACCTCCGCGCGTCCGTCGACTTATGCGCCAGCCCGGCGGCCCGCGGCGGCCCCGCCCGGGAGACGCGCGAAATGGCGCGACCCTGCAACGGCCGACGCGATAGCTTGGCGCGGTGATCGACGATCTGGACGAAGTCCGCGCGCTGCTGCCCGGCGTGACCGTCACCCCGGTGGACGCCCTCGGCGGCAGCAACCGCTCCGCCGTCCGCCGGGCACGGATCACGCGGCCGGGTGAGACCCCCACGACGGTCATCGTGAAGACGTTCGACCAGCCGGGCAGCTGGGCCCGCGAATCGGCCGCGCTCGCCGTGCTGCCGCCGCACGCGCCCGCGCCACGGCTGCTCGCCGCCGGGGCGTCACCGCCCGTCGTGGTCATGTCGGATCTCGGCACCGGCACGAACGTGGCCGACGCCCTGCTCGGCGAAGACCCGGCCGCCGCCGAAGCAGCTGTGTACGGGTGGACCGACGCCATCGCGGCCGTGCACCGCGCGACATCCGGGTTGCGCGAGGCGTTCCGGGTCGAGCTGGATGCGAGGGCGCAGCCCGGTTCCGCGCCGCTGACCTCGGTCGCCGCGTCGCTCGACCAGAACGTCGCCGACCTGCGGGAGGCGTGCGGGCCGCTCGGCGTCGCCGTGCCGGACACCCTCGCCGACACGTTCCGGGCCGAGGCCGCCCGCCTCGACGACGACGCCGCGTCGGCGCTGTCACCGAGCGACGCGTGCCCGGACAACAACGTGTTCACCGAGAACGGGCTCGCCCTGATCGACTTCGAGCACGCCGAGTGGCGGCACATCGCCTGGGATGTGGCATATCTGCGGGTGCCGTGGCCGTCGTGCTGGTGCTCCTGGCGGCTGCCGGACGACGTGGCCGACCGGGCCGTGGCCCGCTACCGCGCGGCCATGGCCGCCGACCTGCCGTACGTGGCCACCCCGGAGTTCGACCGCGATCTCGCCGCGGCCACTGACCTGTGGGCGGTGCTGTACTCGTCGTGGTTCCTGCCGCAGACGCTCACCGGCGACCCGGTGGTCACCACCAGGCTGGACTCGCCACGGCGTCGCGCGCTGCTGCTGCACCGGCTCGACCTCGCGCGGCGGACGTCGATGGCGCCGGAGATCGCCGCGTTCTCCGGGGAGCTGCGCGATGCGCTGGTGGGCAGGTGGGGAGAGGTGCCGCTGGCGCTCGCCCGGGCCTTCCGCGGGTGACGGCAACAGTGGTGATGCACATCCGGCAGTTCCGGTGGAGCGACTACGATGCCGTCGTGCCCGCGCGGCGAAGCGGCTGATTATTCGAGGTTGTCCCGGGAGATCGGCGGGCCGATCCGGAAGTCCCGGAAGGTGGCCTCCAGGCCGGCCCGCTCGGGCGAGCAGCACATGACGCCGACGTCGACGGTGGCCGGCAGGTCGAGGTGGCCGAGTCGGAGCAGCTGCCACGGGCCGTCCGTGCTGCGGCAGTGCACGGTCAGGGCTTCGCCGAAGCGGGTGACCCGCATCGAGAGTTCGCCGCGGTGCCCCGGCACGGCCACCATCGACACGTCGGAGAACTCGCGGGTGTAGACGGTGCTGACGTGCACGGCGCCGGACGTGACTTCGAGACCGGTCTTCAACCAGTTGCGCTCGTCGGCCCGGACCATCATGCCCGCCTGGTCGAACAGGGTCGTGTGGGTGGCGGACACGACGACTTCGGCGGTGAAGTCGCCGGTCACGGATCGGTGATAGAAGTGCCCGTTGTCGGTGACCCACCCGTAGAAGGTCTTACGCCAGAAGTCCGTCCGCAGGCCGGTGACGGCGCGCAGGACGCCGCCGTCCAGTGACCACTCGGCCGGTTCGTTGAACCAGGACATCCCCGTAAGCACAGCGGCGAGCCTAACGGCCGCCAGGGATCCGCGGGTGCCCGGTGAATCTCAAGGTGAGGATCTGGAACGGCCGAAGTCTCAGGTCGACGTGGGTGACACCGGCCTCGCCGACCGACGGCGCGGGGCCGCTGCCGGCCAGCGGGTCCTCCATCAGATCGGTGACCTGGACGGTGGCGTCCGGCACGGTGACGGTCAGCCGCGCCGAAGCCTGGCTGCCCCGGGATTCGTACAGCCGCACGACGATGTCCCCGCTGCGGTCGTCGGCCAGCTTGACCGCCTCGATGACGACGCCGTCGTCGTCGATGCCGACCAGCGGCGCGACACCTCGCCCGCCCGTGACCCGGCGGACCGGCAGATTCAGCTGGTATCCGCCGCGGACCGCGTCGACGATGTCCGCGCCGGGCAGCAGCACGTGCCGGAACCGGTGCGTGCCCTGGTCGGTGCCGGGGTCGGGGAAGTGCGGCGCGCGCAGCAGGGAGACCCTGATCATGGTCGCCGTCCGGCCGCGCGCGTCCTGGACCCGGGTCACCTCGTGGCCGTAGGTGCCGTCGTTGAGCAGCGCCACCCCGTAGCCCGGCTCGCCCACGTGCACCCACCGGTGGGCGCACATCTCGAACTTGGCGGCATCCCAGCCGGTGTTGGCGTGCGTCGGGCGCATGACGTGCCCGTACTGGATCTCGGAGGCCGACCGGTCGGCGAGCACGTCGACTCCGAACGCGAGCTTGAGGATCTTCTCGCTCTCGTGCCAGGACACCTCGGTGTCGATGTCGAGTCCGGCCTGCCCGGCCGCCAGGCTGATCCGCTGGACCATGGACGAGTCCCCGAACCGCCGCACCGTCAGCACCGTGCACTCGTCCGGGGTCGCGGCTTCGACACGGACGTCCTCGGCCGGCAACTCGGTCGCGGTGTGGCGGTAGTGCGGGTCGAGCTCCCCGGCGTCCCACGCGTGCGGCACATCCGGGTGCAGCTGCACGAGGTTCGCGCTCAGCCCATCGGGGACCACCTCCCGCCCGACACGCAGATCGACCAGGGAGGAGATCAGTCCGGTGCGGTCCACGCTCACCCGGAGCAGACCGTTGTCCAGCACGATCCCGTCGTCTCCGGCGACTGCGGTCACCGGCGCGGACGGTTCCCGTGTGCCACCGTGGGTCAGGACCGCGCCCATCGCCGGCAACCCGTCGCGGCCGTGCGGCGCGGCGTTGAACAGCACCGGTGTGCTGCCGGGCCCGGCGAGGGCGTGCAGCGCGCCGTCGATGATCTCTTCCAGTTCGCCGCACACGCGGGCATAGGTCTGCTCGGCCTCCTGGTGCACCCAGGCGATCGAGCTGCCCGGCAGGATGTCGTGGAACTGGTGCAGCAGCACCGTCTTCCACAGCCGGTCCAGGTCGTCGTGGGGGTACTCGGCCGCCCCCGCCACGGCCGCGGCGCTCGCCCACAGTTCGGCCTCGCGCAGCAGGTGCTCGCTGCGCCGGTTGCCGCGCTTGGTGCGGGACTGGCTGGTGTAGGTGCCGCGGTGGAATTCGAGGTACAGCTCACCCGACCACACCGGCGGCTGCGGGTACTCCGCCTGCGCGGCCTCGAAGAACTCCGCCGGCGAGCGCATGGTGACCTGCGGCGAGCCTTCCAGGTCGGCGGTCCGCCGCGCTCTGGCGATCATCTCGCGGGTGGGGCCGCCGCCGCCGTCGCCCCAGCCGAACGGCACGAGCGAGCGGGTCGCGCGGCCCTTCTCCGCGAAGTTGCGGGCCGCGTGGGCCAGCTCGGCCGCCGACAGCTCGCTGTTGTAGGTGTCCACCGGCGGGAAGTGGGTGAAGATCCGGCTCCCGTCGATGCCCTCCCAGGTGAAGGTGTGGTGCGGGAAGCGGTTGGTCTGGTTCCACGACAGCTTCTGCGTCAGGAACCACTGTGCGCCCGCCAACCGCATGAGCTGGGGCAGCGCCGCGGTGTAGCCGAACGAGTCGGGCAGCCACACCTCCCGGGTGTCGAGGCCGAACTCGCGGTCGTAGAAGCGCTTGCCGTGCACCAGCTGCCGGGCCAGGGACTCGCCGCCGGGCAGGTTGGTGTCCGACTCGACCCACATCCCGCCCACGGGGACGAACCGGCCTGCCGCCACCTGTTCCTTGATCCGGGCGTACAGCTGCGGGTGGTTGTCCTTCATCCAGGCGAGCTGCTGCGCCTGCGACATCGCGAAGCGGAAGTCATCGTGCTCGGCCATCAGCGCGGTGACGTTGGCCGTGGTCCGGGCGACCTTGCGCACCGTCTCGCGCAGCGGCCACAGCCAGGCGGTGTCGATGTGCGCGTGGCCGATCGCGGTGATCTGGTGCGCGCTGGCGTGCGCGCGGCGCGACAGCACGTCGCGCAGCTGCTCGCGGGCGGCGTCGGCGGTGCCCGCGACGTCGGCCGGGTCGGTCACGTCCAGGCAGCGTTCGACGGCGCGCAGGATCTCGAACCGGCGGGCGTCGTGCAGGCTCAGCTCAGCCATGAGCTGGGAGAGGACTTCCAGGTCCTGGACCAGTTCCCAGACCTGCCGTGCGAAGACCGCCAGCTCGATCCGGCCCAGCCGGTACAGCGGCTCGGTGCCGGCGGTGGCGCGGTCGCCCAGCTCGGTCCTGCTCCAGGGCAGGCCGATCAGCGGGTTGGCCGCCGCTTCGACGAGGAAGCCCACCTCCTCGCCGCCCCGGGCGGGCCGGGCGACGGGCAGGTGGCCGCTGCGCGGGTGCAGTCCTTTGACGATCTGCCCGTCCAGGGTGTACGCCAGGCCCTCGCACTGGAATCCCGGGCGGTCGGCGTCGAAACCGAGGTCGACCAGCGCTTCGACCTCGCGCCCGGCCCACTCGGGTGGCACGGAGCCGGTGATGCGGAACCAGGCCGTGCCCCAGGGCGCACCCCACCGGTCGCCGGGAGCCGCGGGCCGGTAGTCCGCGGCTGCGGCTTCAGCGAACGGGACCGGCTCGCCCGGGGCGTGCCATACATACGCCGTCAGCGGGGTCGTCGCGGAGTGGACCGCGGGGCGGATCCGTTCGGCCAGCAGCCGCCGCAGCCGCTTCTCCACCAGAACCCGATCGTCGTGCATGGGGACCTCGCAGCGTGGCCGAGTTGTGCCGCCGCCTGTCGGCGAGACCATCGCGATCCTAGCGAAGCCGACCACATCGACACCAGATCTTGAAATCGATTTCGCGCTGTTAGGCAAGGTTTTCCGAGGTCAGTTACGCAGGGGTTGGGCGGCTCTTGACGAAACCGATTTCCTGGGGTTCACTGCTAGCCATCCTGCTCCCGACGAGAAGGGCGGACACATGCCGGCAACGCGCATGACACTCCGCCGCTCCCGTCGTGACTGGACGGCGGCACTGATCCTCGCCGTCGTGGTCGCGTCCACCGGCTGCACCACCCGAGGAGGGCAGATGAACCCGAGACCAGACCTGCCCTTCGTGCTGGCGGGCTTGGCCAATGTGCAGCGGGTCGCGCAGCTGACCGGCCCGGACTCGGCGAACCGCACCGATCGGGTGGCGATCGCCGGCACCGACCTGGGTTCGATGTTCGAGGCCGACGGCAAGGTCTGGTTCGTCTTCGGCGACACGTTCGGGTTCCGGGAGCCGGGTTTCACCGGTGGCGGCGGGGAGCAGTGGCGTTCCAACGCGCTGGCCCACACCACCGACACCGACCCGGCCGACGGCATCACGTTCGACGGCTTCGTCGTCGACGAGCACGGCGCGGCCAAGGAGCTGCTCGGCTCCGAGAAGGTCGACTTCAGCGAGATGACGGTGATCCCGACCTACGGGTTCGCCGCGAACGGCGCTATGTACCTCGCCTACATGTCCGTCCGCCACTGGGGCGAGCCGGGCGAGTGGGAGGTCAACCATGCGGGCCTGGCCAAGTCGACCGACCACGGGCAGACCTGGGCCAAACTCGCCGCGCCGACCTGGCCGGGAGACAGCAACTTCGTCCAGGTCAGCGTCGCCGAAGTCGACGGAGACCTCTACTTCTGGGGCGTCATGCACGGCCGCTTCGGCGGCGTGCAGCTGATGAAGGTGGCCCCGACGCAGGTCGAGGTCCCTGACGCCTACCGGTACTTCGCCGGCACGGCCGCCGACGGCACGCCGTCGTGGTCGGATGACCGGGCCGCGGCGCGCACCATCGTCGACGACACGGTCGGCGAGCTGTCCGTGGTGTGGAGCGAGCACCTGTCCCGGTGGCTGATGTCCTACACCAACGGCGGGGGAGCCGGCGCGAGCCTGCGCGAGGGCCTGACGCCGTGGGGGCCGTGGGGTGACGCGATCACCCTGGTCTCCGCGGCCGACGTGCCCGGTCTCTACTCGCCTTACATGCTCCCGCGGTACACCGCGGACGGGGGCGCAACCATCTATTTCACGCTATCGGTCTGGGACCCGTACAACGTCTTCTGGTACCGGGCCGACCTGGTCAGCAGAGCCTGACGCAGGCATTATGACGAACTGCGCCCCGGTCACGGGGTGCGGCAGGAGGAGGAGCAATGCGCAGACGCGGCATAGTTTTGCTCGCGATAGCAGCTGTCACTGCGTCCACGGCGCTGAGCGCATGCGGTGGTGGTAGTGAGGACCCGGCCGGCAAGACCACCGTCACGTTCTGGCAGCAGAAGTTCGAGGACTACCAGCAGGCGTGGTTCAAGAAGCACGTCGACGCGTACAACGCCTCGCAGGACAAGGTGAAGGTCGACCTGCAGGTCGTGCCCGCCGACACCTGGGCGCAGAAGCTGAAGGCGGCGCAGGCGGCCGGCAAGGCGCCCGACATCGCGACCACGAGCTACGGCAACGTCGCGCCGGGCGCGGCCCAGAGCCAGTTCGCCCCGCTCGACGACCTGCTGCCCGCCGAGGCGTTCACCGACATCAAGGACAACGTCAAGGGCTTCGTCACGGTCGGCGGCAAGCACTACGCGTACCCGATGCTGGTCGAACCGTCGACGGTGCTCTACTACCGCACCGACCTGGTGACCGCGGCCGGTCTGGACCCGACCAATCCGCCCAAGACCTGGGACGAGCTGCTCCAGTGGGCGACCAAGCTGACCCAGGGCAAGGTCAAGGGCATGACGATCGCGTCCGCCGGGCCCGACCTCGGCTGGTCCAGCTGGGGCCTGCAGTACAACGCCTGCGGGCGGCTGCCGATCAACGACGACTGGTCCAAGTCCACGGCGACCGAGCCGTGCTTCGAGAAGCTGCTGGACTTCTACAAGACCCTCTACCAGAGCGGCCTGATCCCGAAGACGCCCAAGGTCGGCTATGCCGACGGCGCGCCGTACGGGCAGGGCGAGGTCGCGATGATGGCCGGCGGCTCGTGGGTGATCGGGCAGCTCAAGAACGACTTCAAGGCGATGGTCCCGAAGACCGCCGTGGCCGCGTTCCCGTCGATCGACGGCGACCCGGCCAAGACGACCGCGACGCTGGGCGGGTGGACGCTGACCGTCGACGCCAAGTCCAAGGGCAAGCAGCAGGCCGCCGACTTCGTGAAGTACCTGCTGGCCGGGGACCCGGCGATCATGGCCGACTTCTTCAAGACGAGCGGCTTCTCCAAGTACACCGTGCGCACCTCGGTCGACCAGGCCCTCGCGGGCAACCCCGACGCGACGTCGGACCCGTTCATGAAGGTCATCTCCGAGAAGGTCGTGCCGTACGGCAAGCAGGAGCCCGCGTACCCGTGGGACATCTCGCTGGCCTTCGGCACCGCGATCGAGTCGGCGATGAAGGGCAAGGCCGACGTGCCGACGTCGCTGAAGACGGCAGCGGCCGCCATCGACGACGTCATCAAGAAGCAGTCGCTGGCCGGGACTGCGCCGAAGTAAGCTGCCGGACTCCGGTGCCCGGGGCGCGCAAGCGTCCCGGGCACCGCTCTTCGAGGGGACCTACGTTGACTGCTCTCGACTCGCGGGTCGCCGTGCCGGCGGACCCGGCCCCGGACGGCGTCGCGCCGCAGCGCCGCGGGCGGCGGGCCGCCCGCCGCGGCCGGGACAACCGCACCGCGTACCTGATGATCGCCCCGATGGTCGTGCTGCTGGGCATCTTCGTGATGTGGCCGCTGGTCTACTCGGTGTACCTGAGCACCTTCAAGATCAGCTTCTACGAGGAGCCGGAATTCGTCGGCCTGGACTTCTACCAGTACGTGCTGGACAGCCCGCGCTTCTGGGAGTCGATCTGGGTCGGCCTCTACTACGCCGTGCTCACCGTGCCGACCGGCATCGTCATCGCACTGCTGCTGGCCAGTTTCATCAAGACGCTCAGCCGCCGCGCGGCCGCGTTCATGAAGACCACCGTGTACCTGCCCGCCGTCGTCTCGACGGTGGTCGCCTCGGTCCTGTTCGTGTTCATGTACCAGGACGAAGGCGTCGTCAACTGGATGCTCGGCCTGCTGAACCGCGGCCCGGTCAACTGGCTCAACGACCCCGGCTACGCGCTGCCCGCCATCGCGGTGCCCGGCATCTGGCTCAGCTTCGGCATCACCACGCTCATCCTGCTGGCCGGCCTGCTGGACATCCCGGAGAACTACTACGAGTCGGCGCAGCTCGACGGGGCCGGCTTCTTCGCCCGGCTGTTCCGCATCACCATCCCGCTGCTGAAGAACGTGCTGCTCTACCTGCTGGTCACCGGGTTCACCCTCGCCATCCAGCTGTTCGAGCTGCCGCTGATCATGACGAACGGCGGTCCGGTCGACGCGACCACCACGCCGAACCTGTACATCTTCAACAGCTTCCGCGACCTGACGCCGTACGCCACCAGCTTCTCGCTCACCGCGTCGCTGATGCTGTTCGTCGTGCTCGGCGCCATCTCGCTGGTGATCTTCCGGCTCGTCAACTCCGACAAAGCCATCGACGGCTAGACGCACAGGGGTAGCTGATGAAAAAGACCGTCCCGCAACGGGTCTTCTCCGCTGTGCTGATCACGCTGATCAGCGTCAGCGTGATGTTCCCCCTGGCCTGGATGGCGATCGCCGGGTTCAAGGGCAAGACCGAGGTGCTGCGCTCGCCGTTCCAGTTCTTCCCGGAC
Source organism: Catellatospora vulcania (assembly GCF_009720385.1). Classification (GTDB taxonomy): domain Bacteria; phylum Actinomycetota; class Actinomycetes; order Mycobacteriales; family Micromonosporaceae; genus Catellatospora; species Catellatospora vulcania. The sequence continues at coordinate 486,017 of NZ_ML769301.1, forward strand.
ATGTGGCGCTGGGACAACTACTCCGCGATCCTGGCCGACCCGCAGTTCCTGCGGGCGATGGGCATCACCGTCGTCGGCGCGCTCATCTTCACCGCGCTGAGCCTGACCGTGAACACCCTGGCGGCGTACGCCTTCGCCCGGCTGGAATTCACCGGCAAGCGCTTCTGGTGGGTCTACTGCCTCACCCCGATGTTCATCCCGGCGATGGCGATCCTGCTCACCTCGTTCATGGTGGTGTCCAAGCTCGGCATGCTCGACACCCTCGCCGTGCTGATCATCCCGGGCGCGGCGTCGTCGGCCCAGATGTTCTTCATCCGGCAGTTCTACCTCGGCTTCCCGATGGCGGTCGAGGAAGCCGCCCTGGTCGACGGCGCGACCCGCTGGCAGATCTTCGTCCGGGTGTTCCTGCCGCAGTCGGCGGCCCCGTTCGTGGTCATGGGCATCGCCGCCTACCTGGCGTACTGGAACGCCTACGTGTGGCCGGTGCTCACCATCACCGACCCGGACCTGACCCAGATCATGCAGTTCCTCGGCAACTTCCGCTCCGACCGCGGCAACGACTGGGGCCTGCTGATGGCCGGTTCCACGCTGGCGTCCCTGCCCACCATCGCGCTGCTGCTCGTCTTCCAGCGGTTCATCGTCAACGGCGTGCGCATCTCGGGCATCAAATGAGCACCGGCATCGTGCACCTGGGCGTCGGCGGGTTTCACCGGGCGCACCAGGCGATGGTCCTCGACGACCTGCGGGTGCTCGGCCTGGCCGACGGCTGGGGCATCTGCGGCGTCGGCGTGCTGCCCGCCGACCGGCGTATGCGCGACGTGCTGCACGCGCAGGACTTCGGCTACACGCTGGTGCTCAGGCATCCCGACGGGCAGCAGACCGCCCGCGGGATCGCGTCGATCACCGACTACCTGTTCGCGCCCGAGGATCCCGAAGCCGTCCTCGAGAAGATGGCCTCGCCGGAGGTCCGCATCGTCTCGCTGACCATCACCGAGGGCGGCTACCACGTAGACCGCGTCACCGGCGAGTTCGACGCGAGCGACCCGCGCATCGCCGCCGACCTGGTGCCCGGCGCCGTGCCGCAGACCGCGTTCGGGCTGATCACCGAGGCGCTGCGCCGCCGCCGGGAGCAGGGTGTCGTCCCGTTCACGGTGCTGTCGTGCGACAACATCCAGGGCAACGGCGACGTCTGCAAACGGATGCTGACCGCGTTCGCCACCCGCAAGGACCCGGAGCTCGGCGCGTGGATCGCCGATACCGTGGCGTTCCCGAACTCCATGGTGGACCGGATCACCCCCGCGACGACTGACGAGGACCGGGCCGCTATCACGGCCCGGTTCGGCGTCGACGACGCCTGGCCGGTCGTCGCCGAACCGTTCTTCCAGTGGGTCGTCGAGGACCACTTCCCGGCAGGGCGGCCACCGTTCGAGGCGGCCGGGGTGCAACTGGTGGCCGACGTCGAACCGTACGAGCTGATGAAGTTGCGGCTGCTCAACGCGAGCCACCAGGGACTGTGCTACTTCGGGCGGCTCAGCGGACACCAGTTCGTGCACGAGGCCGCGCAGGATCCGCTCATCGTGCGGTTGCTGCGCCGTTACATGGACGAGGAGGCCACTCCGACCCTGCACCCGGTGCCCGGCGTCGACCTCGACCGCTACAAGGACACCCTGCTCGAACGGTTCGCGAACCCGCACGTGCGCGACACCATCGCCCGGTTGTGCACCGACTCCTCGGACCGTATCCCCACCTGGCTGCTGCCCGTCGTGCGGCGCCAGCTCGCCACCGGCGGCCCGGTGCGGCTGTCGGCGGCGATCGTCGCGAGCTGGGCCCGCTACGCCGAGGGTGTCGACGAGCACGGCGAGACGATCGACGTCGTGGACCGCCAGCGGGACACCGTGATGGCTCACGCCGCCCGCCAGCGTGCCGAACCGACGGCCTTCCTGCAGCAGCGCGATCTGTTCGGCGACCTCGCCGGCGACGCCCGCTTCACGGCCGACTACCGCTGGGCGCTCGACTCCCTGATCCGCCGCGGCGCGCAGGCGACACTCGCCGACCTCTGACCTTCGTCAGGGCCGTGGAGACAGGTTGCACGACAAGGCCCACAACTTCTGGGTTGTACCCACAACCCAGAAGTTGTGGGCCTTTCGCCTTCACCCGCCCCTCCCACCGCTCCGGACAGTGACGGGCCGGTGACCCCGCTGCAAGGTCACCGGCCCGTCGTCAGTCAGCAGTTGGTCAGAGCTTCACGTCTCCGCACAGGTGAACCGCGAGGCCCAGCTCGGCGAACAGCGCCGCCTTGGCCAGCAGCGCCCGGTCGGCCGCGTCGGCATCGGGCGCGTATGCGACCTGCACGTGGTTGGCCTTGTGCCGGGCCATCAACTGGTCGCGGCTGACGCCGTCGAGCACCGCGTGCATGATCGGCCAGACCCTGGTGGTGGCGTCCAGCCGCCGCTGCGTCTCGGCGGCGGGCAGCTCGGCGACGTGGCCGCGGCCGAGGTCGACGTGCAGCGCCCCGCCCATGACGAACACCCGCGACCAGACGATCTCGCCGGGCACCGCGACGCCGCTGAGCGTGCCGCCGCCGAGCGGGAAGTACATCGGCGGCTGGCGCATGCTGTAGCTGTTCTGGTAGCCGCCGTGGTGCGAGGCCGGCGCGGAGCCGGAGATCTCGAACACCCAGACGAACTCGCCGCCGTACTCGTCGCCCCACCGGATGTCGTGCAGGGTGGTCGCCGGGTCGAAGCCCATCGCGGTCCAGATCCGGTTGGTGACCAGCGCGTCGACGGCCACACCCCAGTCGACCTCGTTGAAGTGTGGCAGCGGCCGCCCGGCGTAAAGCTCCCGAGCTCCGTCACGGCTGTGCACCGGCGGGCGCTCGGCGTTGTTGAGCAGCCCCTCGGCCAGGTCGCTGGCGGGCACGGTGTCCTTGAGCCCCTGCTGGTACTGGATGCCGACGGCGTCGAGCCCGAAGTCGTCGCTGATCCGCAGCGCCGCGATGTACATCTTCAGCTGGCTGGTCACCTGCGCCTCGGTCAGCTCGGTCGCCTCGTCCGTGCCGAAGTGGAAGGTGAAACCGCGCTCGTCCAGCCACCGGCGGGCGGCGGCGGCCTCGTCGTCGCCGACCCGGGCCATCTCGGCGACCAGCGCGCTCTGCGACAGCCGCTCCTTGAAGATGCCCAGCGGGTTGAGCATCTCGTCGTCGAAGATCGCGTTGTACATGCCCATGCAGCCCTCGTCGAACACGCCGACGACGGCCTTGTCGTCGCGCAGCTTGCGGGCCAGCGCGACGCCCAGCTCCACCTCGGGCGCGGCCGCGTCGAGGCCGGGCAGGTCGCGCACGTGGGACTGGTCGTGGCGCAGCTCGCCCGTCTCCAGCCAGGTCCGCAGGCCGTCGCGGGCCCACGTGTCGGTGAAGTCCTCGCTCCACAGCGCCGAGTGGAAGACACCGGCCTTGGTGAGGCTGGCGGTCAGGTTCAGCAGGCCGACCAGGCCGGGGAACTCGCCGGACCAGTTGGCCACGATCAGGATCGGCCCCTGGTGGCTGCGCAGCCCGGCGAGCACGTGGTGGCTGTACTGCCACACCGCGTCGACGACCACCAGCGGCGCGTCCACCGGGATGTCCTTGAACACCTCGATGCCGTAGCGCTGGCTGTCGATGAAACCGTGGCCCTTGTCCTGGTCGAACGGGTGCGCCCGCTGCACCGCCCAGTCCAGCTCGGCCAGGGCCGCGGTGACGGCGGCCTCGAACTGCTGCTGCGCCGGCCAGCAGGTGATGTTGGCGGACGGCCGCAGGTCACCGCTGGCGATCGTGTAGACGGTGCGGGGCTGTGCCTGCGGCCGCTGCGACGGCGCGGGCAGGAGGTAGCTCGTCATGGGAGGTCCTTCCGATCGAGGGGGTCAGGGGCGGTGAGCTGTACGGCGTCGCCCGCGGCCAGCCGCACCGGGCCAGCGGACAGTGGCCCGTGCACGGGGTGGGTGACGGTGAGTGCGGCCAGGTCGAGTCGGCCGCCGAGCAGGCGCAGCGACGCGCCGCCGGGGGAGAGGGCCAGCTCGCCCCAGCCGGCGCCGGTGGTGAAGATCGTTTGCAGCCGGTCGCCGCCGCAGCGCGGCGTGAACGCCAGGGTGCGTGCGACGGCGTCGTAGTCCGCGCCGCTGAGCGCGACGACCAGGCCCCAGCTCGCCAGGGAGCGGGCGTAGTGGTTGCCGCACTCGACCTCGTTCCACGGGTTGCGCCTGCGGCCGTCGTGCCGGGCGCGCACCGCGCGGACCAGTTGCAGGCCCTCCTCGACCAGCCCTTCGAAGACCAGATGGGTGGCCACCTGGTACTCGATGCCGGTCCACACCTCGTCGCTGTAGACGAACGGGATGCGCGGGCGGCCGCCGCGCGGCCACGAGCACAGCAGCAGCCCCGCCTCGTCGTTGAGGGCGTACGTGCGCTGCACGCTGTGGTGGCCGGTCAGCTCGGCGCGGAAGTTGTGCCGGTGAACCGCCGCGACGGCACTGCGTACGTGCTCGGCGGGCAGCACGTGGCCGAGCCCGGCGACGTGCGCCAGCAGCTGGCCGAACACCTGGTCGGACAGGCATCCGGTGCCGTACTGGTAGCGGCGCGCGTCGACGTCGTCAAGCCGCTGCTCGTAGTACTCGCCGTTGAACAACAGCGCGTCCATCCGTGCCGCGCCCGTGGCCGCCGCATCGCGGTAGCGCTGCGCAGCCGCGGCGTCGCCCATCCGGTCGGCGATGGCCGCCCCGGCGGTCAGGGCGGCGAAGAACATCGAGTTCGCGAGGGAGTTCGGGCCGTGGAACTCGATGTCGTAGGTGTTGTGCTGCTCGCTGTCGAGCACGCCGTCGCCGTCGGTGTCCCAGGCGGTGAACGCGAACTCCAGCGCCCGCTGCGCACCCGGCCAGCAGTCGGCCAGCAACACGTCGTCGCCGCTGAAACGCCATTCGCGGAACAGCCGCACGATCGCGCCGAGCTGCCCGTCGACCGCCGGGTGGAAGTCCCACGGCTCGTTGCCGAACACGCTGTTGGCGCGGAAGTTCATCCGGCCGTCGGGCCGGGTCTCGTGCGTGAACTCGGTGCGCCGGGCGTCGCGTTCCAGCTCCGGGAACAGGAACGCGGCCGTCTGTGCGTAGTTCCACACGTGCGTGCAGGTGCCCTCGCAGCTGCCGCCGTCGTCGAAGCTGCCCTCCCAGGCGGCGAAACGCCCGCCCGCCAGCCGGAAGCAGGTGGTGCTGCGCAGCGCGACCAGGGTCGAGCCGACCGCGTCGGCCACCTCCGGCGGCAGCGTGCCGCCGAACAGTGCCCCGTGGAAGGCGCGGGTGTGCCGTTCCAGCTCCGGCAGGTCGGCGGCGAGTCGGCGGGCGACGGCCCAGGCGTCGGCGTACGCCGTGGCGTAGTGGTTGCGGACCACCTCGCCGGCGTGCGTGTTGTCGAGATTGATGTTGCCCTGCCAGGCCCGCGGACGGTTCGGGAAGTGCCAGGTGAGCAGGAACTCGAAGTCCCTGCTCGCGCCGGGGGCGAGCCGATGCGCGATGCCGAGCGAGCCCACTCGCAGCCGGGTGAACCAGTCCGGATAGGGCGGCTCGTCGATGCTGAACGCGGTCTCCGGCGTCAGCCGCCCGGTGGCGCACAGCTCGTCCCAGAACACCTGGACGCCGTCCTGCCAGAACCCGGACAGCCACTGCGGTTTGGCCGTCGTGTCCGGGTCGGTGGTGGACAGCGCGGCGGTGCCGTGGCGCAGATCGTCGTCGGGCAGGTCGCTGCTGAACCGGATACCGCGCAGCCCGCCGTCGTCGGCCCAGTCGTTGGCCGGCTGCCCGGCGTACCGCGGGAAGTGGTGCACGTCGTAGCCGGTGACGCCGACCGGGTTGGCCAGCGAGCCGACGATGGTGACGTCGGCGTCGACGTCGAGGGGGTTGGTCACCGTGTAGCGCAGCACCGCGCCGGGGATGCCGGAGGCGTCCGCGTCCAGCGGCACCAGCGGCGTGAACGCCGTCAACGCCACCTGTACCCCGAGGTCGTCGTCGGCGAAGTCGACCCGCAGCAGCGGATACTCGCCGAACATCCGGCTGTCGCGCAGCCGCGGCAGCCCGGCCAGCTGACCGGCGTAGTAGCCCTGGTCTCCCTCGTGCGGCCCGGTCAGCCGCGACTCCAGGATCCGGGTGACGGCCGTGCCGCCGGCGGGGGCGGCGCGGATCGCGAAGAAGCTGAACGGCAGCCGCGCGCCTTTGGCGGGCCGGTTGGCCAGCTCCCAGTCGCGCAGCTCGCCGCGCGCGCCGATCGACACGTTGCCGGTGCCGATGCCGCCGAGCGGGAAGGCCGCGGCCGAGGCATCCGGGCCGAGGCCCGGGGGAGCGTTTTCAGGGTGCACGGGCATGAGGGGGTACACCTCCGTCCAGGGGTCGACGGGTGAGCGGGAGTCGTCGGGGCGGGACTGTCAGCGGGTGGCGCGCTGCCGCTCACGGTCGGCGAGGGCGTGCACGATCGGCGCGGTGGCCGGATACAGGTCGAGGTAGAGCGCGTACAGCTGGTCGTACTCGGCGCGGACCGACGGCTGCGGGGTCCGCGTCTGCACGATCGGGTTCCACTGCCCGATGTCGGGGTCGGCGACCGCCCCGGCGGCCAGGAACGCCGCGCCGAACGCGGCCCCGATGGTCTGGGCGGGGACGGCCTGCTCCCGCCCGGTCACATCGGACACGATCTGCGTCCACAGGCTGCCCTGCGCGCCGCCCCCGACGGCGACGATCCGCTCCACGCGCCCGCCCGCCTGCTCGATCGCGGCCACGTTGTGCCGTACGCCGAACGCCGTCGCCTCCAGCGCCGCCCGATACAGGTCGCCGCGGGTGTGCGCGACGGTCAGCCCGGCGAGCACGCCGCGCGCGTCGGGATCGGCGACCGGGGTCCGCTCCCCGGCGAAGTAGGGCAGCATGAGCAGCCCGTGCGCGCCCGGCCCGGCGGCCTCGGCCAGCGCCAGCAGCTCCGGGTAGCCGGGCGAGCCGAACAGCTCGCGCAGCCACCCGGTGATCGCGCCGGAGGTGGCCATGCCGCCGGCGAGGTTGCGGGTGCCGGGCAGCGCGCCGACCGTGCCCCACAGCGTCGGCGAGGTCAGCGGCCTGTCCACGGTGTTGATGAGGAACATGGTGGTGCCGTACATGAGCATCAGGTCGCTGACCCGGTGCGCGCCGACGCTGATCGCCTCGGACCAGGCGTCGATCGTGCCCGCGATGACGGGCGTGCCGGGGGCGAGGCCGGTCTCGGCGGCGGCCGCGGCGGACACGCCGCCGACGGTGTCGCCGGGCCACACCAGCGGCGGCAGCTGCGCCCCGGCGGCGACCTCGCCCGCCCAGGGGCCGTGCCAGCCCTGCGTGCCCGCGTCGTACATCGGGGTGCACTGGCTGGCCGAGTGGTGGTCCAGGTAGTAGGCCCCGGTGAGTTTCCAGCCGAGCCAGGTGCTGGGCTGGAAGAACCGCCAGTCGCCCGCGACGGCCTGCGGCTCGTGCTCGGCCAGCCAGGCCAGCTTCGGCCCGACCGCCTGCGTGCTCAACGACGACCCACACCGCTCCCGGATCGCGTCGGCCCCGCCGAGCCGCTCGGTCAGGCGCTCGATCTGCGCGGTGGCCCTGGTATCGATGCCATAGAGCACCGCGGGCCGTCGCGGCTCGCCCGCGAGGTCGGTGACCAGCACACACGGGCCCATCCCGCTCACGCCGACGGAGCGGACCTGGCCCGGCTCGGGCGCGTCCGGCGCGGCCAGCAGCTGGCGGATGATGCCGACTGCCTCGTCCCACCAGACGCGGGGGTCCATCTCGACATGACCCGGCGCGGGCCGCTGCACCTCGTGCTCGCGGGTGGCGGTGGCGACGATCGTGCCGTCGAGCGTGACGAGCACGCCCTTGCTGCTCGACGTTCCGATGTCGACGCCGAGGACACAGGCTTGCCTCAACATGCCCGTACCCTGTCAGAAATCGATTTCACCGTCAAGCACCGCCGACACCGCGGGTGTCGCTCGGGAACTCAGCCGACGGGGGTGAGCTGGTTGCGCAGCACGATGGTGCGGGCCGGCTGGTCGTCGCCGTTGATCCGCTCCAGCAGCAGCTTCGCGGCGGTGGTGCCCAGGTGCCGGGCAGGCATGTGCACCACGGTGATCGGGATCGGCACCAGCGGCAGGAAGGGCAGGTCGCCGAAGACGGCGACGCCGGTCGCCGGTGGAAGCTTGCCCTGCTCGGACAGCACCCGCAGGGCGCCGACGCTCATCAGGTTGTTGGCCACGAACACGGCGTCCGGCGGCTCGGGCATGGCGAGCAGGTCACTCATCGCCGCCGCGCCGCCGTCGACCCGGAAGTCGGCGTATCGCAGGTAGCGGTCGTCGGCCTCGGCCGCCCGGCCGCCGGTGACCGCGTCGCGCCAGCCGTCGGCGCGCTGCGTGGCCGTCTCGACGTCGCTCGGGCCGGTGATGCAGGCGATCCGCTGGAAACCCTGCTCCACCAGGGCTTGGGTGGCGGCCCGCCCGCCGGCCCGGTTGTCGACGATGACCGCGTCCACGTCCACGCCGTGCGGGCTGCGGTCGACCGCCACGACCGGGCACTTGCGGGCGAGCAGGCCGCTCAGGTCGCTGTTGCCGCCGGCCGCCGCGATGATCACGCCGGCCATGGTGGCGCTGAGCGCGATGTCGAGGTAGCGCAGTTCCTTCTCGTGGTCCTCGTCGGTGTTGCACAGCACCACCGAGTAGCCGGCGGCACGGGCCACGTCCTCGACGCCGCGGGCCAGCGCGGTGAAGAACGGGTTCTCGATGTCCGGGATGACCAGGGCGATCACCTCGGAGCTCTGCAACCGCAGGGTGCGTGCGGTGCGGCTCGGGGTGAACGCGAGTGCCTTGGCCGCCTTGCGCACCGCCTCGGCCTTCTCGGCGGACACGTTGGCGCCGTTGAACACGCGCGAGACGGTCGCGGGGGACACCCCGGCCGCCGCGGCGACCTCGTAGATCGTTGGCATCGCTTCCTCATCGATCGGCCCGCCTGCCCGCCGGGAGCTGCGGGCGTCCGGGCTTGGGGCGTCGGCGACCCGTTGACACGGTAGCCGCCTCACCCTACCTTAATGAAATCGATTGCAGACCGGTGCCCTTCGCCGCGCCGTCGAACCTGCCCCGCATCGTCGAGGAGAGCTTGTGGTCACCGTGGACCTCAGTACGATCGCACGGCTCAGGGCCGTGCAGACCCGCTCGATCAGCCCGGAGAACTTCGACGGTTCGGCCGGTGGCGGGGGCCGGGCGACCGAGGGCACCGGGGCCGCCTGCGCCCGCGATCTCGGGCCGGGCTGGAAGATCTCGCCCAGCGTCGACATCGCCGCCGGCGAGACCTTCGACCTGGCGTCGATCCAGGGCCCCGGCAAGATCACGCACATCTGGATCACCACGCACAAGGACAACTGGCGCACGCTGCTGCTGCGGGCGTACTGGGACGGCAGCGACGAACCGGCGATCGAGGTGCCCTACGGCGACTTCTTCTGCAGCGGCTGGGGCGAGTTCGCCCAGGTCGACTCGCAGGTCATCGCCGCGAACCCGCACGGCGGCTTCAACTCGTACTGGCCCATGCCGTTCACCGACGGCGCCCGGCTGACCGTGGAGAACCTGTCCGCGGTCAGCGTCCGGGTCTACTACCAGATCACGTACGAGATCGGCGGCGACTACTCCGGCCTGGGCTACCTGCACGCCCAGTGGCGGCGCAGCAACCCCCTGGAGCACCTCAAGACCCACGTGCTGGTCGACGGGGTCGAGGGCAGCGGCCACTACGTCGGCACCTACCTGGCCTGGGGGGTCAACAGCAACGGCTGGTGGGGCGAGGGTGAGATCAAGTTCTACCTCGACGACGACGAGGAGTACCCCACCATCTGCGGCACCGGCACCGAGGACTACTTCGGCGGGGCGTGGAACTTCGACGTGCCCGGCAAGGGCTACACCGCCTACTCCACGCCGTACCTCGGTTTGCCCCAGGTGATCCGCCCCGACGGGCTCTACGTCAGCCAGCAGCGCTTCGGCATGTACCGCTGGCACCTGCCCGACCCGATCCACTTCGCGCAGCGGCTGCGGGTCGACATCCAGGCGCTGGGCTGGCGCTCGGGCTGGCGCTACCTGCCACTGCGCGACGACATCGCCTCGACCGCCCTGTTCTACCTCGACCGGCCCACGGCACGCCGCCCGCGCACGCCCAGCGCCGACGACCTGGAGGTCCATTTGGGCGCGGCCCCCGTGCCGGACCTCGGGGCACAGCCGCCGCGCATGCCGGACTGACCGGCACACGTTTCACCGGGACGGCAGGCCGCACCCGGCGGCTCGCCGTGCCCGCGACATGGAAGGAGTACCGCACATGCACCCGCACAACGGACTCAGATCCATCCCGCGTCTGCTCACCGGCGTCGCCCTGACGCTGGGCACCGTGGCCGCCACCGGCCTCGTCCTCGCCACCCCGGCCGCAGCCAGCCCCGCGCACACCCCGGCGAGCCTGGTCCAGAAGATCACCGGCCCGAACTCCCCGAACAACACGTACGGCCGCTGGAACGTGAAGGCGACCGACCTCGGCATCCTCTGGGACAACGGCTCCGGCCAGACGATGGCCCTGTTCGGCGACACGTTCGGCGACGCCTGGATCGGCCCCGGCGGCGGCGCGTTCGGCGCCGGCGACCTGAACTGGCGCAGCAACGTGCTGCTGCGCTCCACCGACACCAACCTCGCCGACGGCATGTCGTTCGCCAGCGCCGTCACCGCCGCCGACGGGCGGGCCAGGGAGATCCTGCCCGGCCTGCACCAGCCCGACAACACGGGCGAGGTCACCAAGATCCCCACCGCGGGCATCGCGGTCGGCGCCCGGCAGTACGTTTCGTTCATGTCGGTGCGCCACTGGGGCGCCCCCGGCCAGTGGACCACCAATTACGCCAAGCTCGCCTACTCCGACGACAACGGCACGACCTGGTCCACCACGAACACCCCGACCTGGAACAACCCGTCGTTCAACGACCAGTTCCAGATGCACGCGTTCGAGCGCCGCGACGGCTACCTCTACGTCTTCGGCACCCCCAGCGGCCGCAGCGGCAGCATCCGGCTGGCCCGGGTCCCCGAGGCGCAGGTCCTGACCCAGAGCGCCTACCAGTACTGGAACGGCAGCAGCTGGGTGACGAACAACGTCGCCGCCGCCACCCCGATCGTCGGCGCGCCCGCCGCCGAGCTGTCCGTGCGCTACGACGCCTACAGCGGCCGCTGGCTGATGATGTACCTGTCCGGCGAGGACATCATCCTGCGCACCGCGACCAGCCCCACCGGCCCGTGGAGCGGCGCGCAGATCGCCGTCAGCTCGGCCGACTATCCCGGCTTGTACGGCGGCTACATCCACCCGTGGAGCTCCGGCGGCAACATCTACTTCGCGATGTCGCAGTGGGACCCGTACAACGTGTACCTGATGAAGGTCCGGATCAACACCGCGGGGCAGCTCGTCGACCCGAACCTGATGGGCGACCCGAGCTTCGAGCGCGGCGCGCTCAACGGCACCGGCACCGGCGGCTTCTGGGCCTGCAAGGGCAACTGCGGCCTGGACAGCGGCTACTGGGGCTACACCGGGGTGCGCAACGGCTACGCCCGCTACAACAGCGGCTGGCACGACCTGCACCAGACGGTGAACGTCACCGCGAACACCAACTACCAGCTCAGCGGATGGCTGCGGACCTCACCCAACAGCGACAACGGCTTCTTCGGCGTACGCGGCACCAACGACGTGGTCATCGCCGAGGCGAACTTCCGCGCGGTCGGGCCGTGGACCCGCTTCACGGTGAACTTCAACAGCGGCTCGCGCACCGCGGTCACCGTCTTCGGCGGCGTGTGGACCGACCACGGCGACATCTGGGTTCAGCTCGACGACTTCTCCCTCACCCGCGTCTGAAACCGGGCCATCCCACCGGAGGAACCATGGACCAGCACACCCTGCCCCGCGCGGTCAGCCGCCGGCGGCTCATCATGGGGGCCGCGGCAGCCGGCGTCGCCGGAACCGCCGCGAGCCTGCTCGGCGCAGCACCCGCCCAGGCCGCGGGCGACGGCTTCGGGCTGCGCATCGTCGGCCGTAACGAGAACGGCGGCCGCCTGCAGTACTACCGGTTCGCCACCGACGCGATCGAGTGGGACCCGGCGGTCAACATCCTGCTGCCCGACGGCTACCACACCAGCGGCAAGCGCTACCCGGTGCTGTTCCTGCTGCACGGCGGCGGGGGAGCGGACTTCCGCACCTTCCACCTGCAGGACAACATCGTCAACCTCACCGCCGGCCGCGAACTGATCATCGTCATGCCCGACGCGTCCACCGGCTGGTACAGCAACCCGGTCAACTCCCTGGCCGGGCCGCGCAACTGGGAGACCTTCCACATCGGTCAGCTGCTGCCGTGGGTGGAGGCGAACTTCCGCACCTTCGCCGAGTACAACGGCCGCGCCGTCGCCGGGTTCTCGATGGGCGGCTTCGGCGCCCTGAAGTACGCCGCGAAGTACTACGGCCACTTCTGCTCCGTCAGCGCCCACTCCGGCCCGGCCAGCCTGCGCCGTGACTTCGGCCTGGTGGTGCACTGGGCCAACGCCACCTCCGCGGCGCTCGACCTCGGCGGCGGCACCGTCTACGGCGCGCCGCTCTGGGACGAGGCGCGGGTCAGCGCCGACAACCCGATGCAGCGCATTCCCAGCTATCACAACAAGCGCATCTTCCTGGTGGCCGGGACGTCACCGGACCCGATCAACTGGTTCGACACCGCCAACGAGACGCAGGTCCTGGCCGGGCAGCGCGAGTTCCGCGCCGCCCTGGGCCGGGCCGGCATCCCGCACGAGTGGCACGAGCTGCCGGGTGGCCACTATTTCCGGCACGAGATGTTCCTGCGCGACCTCGACGGCATGCTCGCGCGCCTGCGCCGCGCAGGCTGACACCGCCACATACGAGGAGCCGGGAGGCCCGGCGGCATGCCGGGCCTCCCGACTGCGACGAGCCGGCGATCGCGGTCACTGCGGGGGGTCCTCGCCGGTGAGCCCGTCGACGGCCTCCCGCAGCAGGTCGGCGTGGCCGACGTGCCGGGCGTACTCGTCGTGCAGGTCCACCACGATGCGCCGCAAGTTCGGCGACGTGCCGTCAGCGGCGGCCGTGTACTTCGCGGGCTGGTCGAGCCCGCCGTCGGCGAGCGCCTTCGCCATCGCCGCCCGGGAGCGCTCGACGGCCCCCTGCCACAGGCCGTACAGCCCGGCGGGTGTGTCGTGTGCCGCGCTCCGCCAGACCCACCCCGGGTCGGCCGCTTCGGGGGCGTCCAGCGGCGGTCCGGGCGCCTCGCCGGTGAAGTCGATCGTGTACCGCTCCTCGACGGCCGCCATGTGCTTGAGCAGGCCGGCGAGGGTCATCGTCGACGGCGGCTGGGCCCGGTTCAGGCCGGCCGCGTCCAGGCCGCCGCACTTCCAGGCGAACTGGGCGCGGGAGCGGTCGAGGGCGAACATCAGCATCTCGACCTCGCCTGCCGTCATCGACGGCTCGTTGATCGCGGTGCTCAGGGCGGTGTCGTCGGTCATGGGAGCACGCTAGATTCGGTTCCGGACGTTCTGCGTCCGGAACCGATGACGCGACCGCGAAGACAAGGACGGCACGTGCACCCTGACGCGAGCCCCACCGCCCGGGCGCTGATGACGCTGGAACTCGTCCAGAGCAGCCCCGGCATCACCGCCGACCGGATCGCCGACAAGCTGGGCGTGTCCGAGCGGGCCGCCCGCCGCTACGTCGGCATCCTGCGCGAGGCGGGCATCCCGATCGAGTCCGTCCGCGGCCCGTACGGCGGCTACCGGGTGGGCCGCGGGCTGCGGCTGCCGCCGCTGGTGTTCAGCGCGACGGAGGCGCTCGGCCTGGTCATGGCAGTGCTCGACGGCCACCACGACGCCGGTGATCCGACCAGCCCCGTCGGCAGCGCCCTGGGCAAGATCGTGCGGGCGCTGCCGGAACCGGTCGCCGCCCAGGCCGAAGCGGTCCGCCGGGCCACCGCCCCCGCGCCCGACCGCGGGGCGGCCCGGCCCGATCCGCAGACCACCACCGAACTCGTGCGCGCGAGCTCGGAGCAGCGGCGGGTGCGCCTGCGGTACCGCTCGGAGGCCGGGCTGGAACGGGACCTGGACGTCGACCCGTGGGCCGTCGTCGTGCGCCACAGCCGGTGGTACCTGCTGTGCTGGTCGCACACGTCCAACGGCCGCCGGGCTTACCGCATCGACCGGGTCCACGCCGTCGAGGTGCTCGCCGACGGGTTCGTCGCGCCGGTCGATCTCGACCCGGTCGCCACCCTGGAGGAGCACCTCGCGGTCGGCTGGGACTACGCCGTCGAGGTGCTCATCGAAGCGCCGCTGGCCACCGCCGCCCGGCACGTCTCGCGAAACCTGGGCCGCCTGGAACCGGTCGACGCCGACACCTGCCGCCTGATCGGCACCACCAGCAACCCCTGGTGGTACGTCGAGCAGCTCACCGCCCTGCCCGCCGCGTTCCGGATCGTCGGCGGCCCCGAAGTCCGCCACACCGCCCAGGTGCTCGGCCGCCGCCTGCTCGCCGCATCGGGCGACGAGCAGACACCCGCCTAGCCGGCCGCGCTCGGGGTTCCGGCGACGGCTTCCGCGGCCTCCAGGCGGGTCAGCACGGCGTCGAACATGGACGCGGTGTGCTGCCGTCGGGAGCCGCCCGGTGGCTGTGGGACTGCGCCCAGCGATACCTCGTCTGATCGACGACCAGCACTCGCGCCCTGCGATGTCCCACCGGAGCAGCGTATCCGCCGGGTTAGGCGGCCGGCCTGTCGGCGAACGTCTCGCGCAGTGCCGTGTCCAGTGGACGGCCCGAGACCGGCTCGACGAACAGCGGGGCGAGCATCAGCTCGGCGAAGTGGGCCGGGTTGATGCCGGACTCCTTGCGGCCCAGGGCCTGCAGCACACCGCCGCAGCCCATGGCGGCCCGCACCGCGAAGGCCGGCAGGCGACCGACCCGGCGTCCCCGGCCGACCGCGTCGGCGATCCGCGCGATCATGTCGTGCCAGGTCAGGTTCTCGTCGGCGACGGGGATGTCCTCGCCGCTCGCCCGTTCCAGCGCGTCGGCGGCGACCTCGGCCACGTTGCGGGCCGTCGTCGCAGCAGTGCCCCCGGCGGGCACCGCCAGCGGCGCACGGGACCTGGCCCAGCCGTCCAGCGGAGGGGCCCAGTTCGGCAGGCGGTCACCGGCCCGGCCGAAGACGAACGGCAGCTCCAGCACCGCGACCGGCAGCTCCGGACCGGCGGCCGCCCGCCCCTCCCGGGCCTGCTCCACCCGGCACCGGATGTAGGTGTGGCGCTCGCCGAGCCGCCACTGCGGATGCAGCCGGTCGAAGTAGGTGTAGTAGGAGCCCATGACGACGCCGCGGGTCAGGCCCTCCTCGCGGGCCGCGGTGAACAGGCGTACCACCGGATCGACCATGTCCCGGCGGAACGCCGGGTGGATCGGTTTGCGCAGCGGCCGCTGCTCGTCCGTGCGGGCTGCGTACACCACGCCGTCGTGACCGGCCAGCAGCGGACGCAGCTGCGCGATCGACGCGGTTTCGACATCGAGCACGTGGTCGACGCCGGGGCGGGCGGAACGGGCCACCGTGGTCACGGCATGGCCCCGCTCGCCGAGCACGTCCACGACATGGGCGCCGATCAGCCCGGTCCCACCGATCACGAGAATTCTCACGACCGCATCGTCCACTCCGGACCCGGGCGGTTGTCAAGCCGGTCGTGGTCCGGCGACGACGTCACATGACGTCGCCGACGCGGGCGGCCGCGGCGTAGTCGCGCAGCTCCTGCGGCGCGTCCCGGTGGCGGCTCAGCCAGCGGTCCACGATCGCCTGCACAGGTCGCGGCGCGTGCAGGTGCGCGTGGCCCAGGCCGTGCAGGGCGGCCCGCTGACAGGGGACCGAGGCCAGGGCCAGCGTGTCCTCCAGCACGTCCAGCACGGTGTCGTCGCCCAGGTCGACGGGGGCGACCTCGAAGAACATGAAGCAGACGGTCTGCAGTTCCGGTATCCGGCGCGAGTGCTCGACCTCGATCCGCGCGGCGAAGACCTCGGCGAACAGCGTGACGATCGAACGCAGCCCGCGGGTGCGCAGGACCATCGGCACCCGCCTGGAACAGAGCACGCCGAGCCCGTCGACGACCTCCCGCAGGCCGTGCGCGACCCGGTCGTCGGAGTAGGGCCGCAGCGATGCCCCCGCGTCACCGAACAGCTGCCGGATCCGCTCCGCCTGCGCCACGGGAGTGTCCTGGTGGGCGTATCGGTCCAGCCAGACGACGGGCTGCTCGTCACGCGGCGGCTCGAACAGGTAGGCCAGCCACGCGTCGAAGCCGTTCACGGCGCGGTCCAGAAGTCGCAGGGGTGGCGGCCGGGTCGGAAACCGAACGCCTGCACCATGTCCGCGGCCGGGCCGAACCCGAACGCGAGCCCCGTCGGGTCGTGGGCGTCACTGCCGAACGTGACCGCCGCACCCCCTTCCTGCCGCCACCAGCGGACGACCTCCGGATGCAGGGGCACCTTCGTGTTCACCTCCAGCGCCCGGCCGCTGTCGGCGAGCACTCGCAGCGCATGCCGGAACTCGTCCTCGAAGGCGTGAGGGTCGAACGGGCCCGCCTGCTCCGGCCAGTAGCGGACCGGATAGTCGATGTGCGCCAGCACCGAGAACAGGTCGCTGCCGGCCGCCATCCGGGCGACCTCGGCCAGGTACTCCCGGACGACCTCTTCTGCCGCCCGCAGCCGGTACAGGCCCGGCGGCTCGGTGAACCCGTCCCCGGCGGGCAGGCAGTGCACGGAACCGAGCACCCGGTCGAACCGGCCCGCGCCGAGCACCTTCGCGGCGGCCGCCGCGTGCCAGTGCGGTTCGCCCATCTCCAGCCCGCTCAGGATGCGCAGGTTCGGAAACCGTTCGCGGCACGCCTGCACGGCCTCCAGGTAGCCCGACACGTCGAACACCGGGGGCGTCAGCACCCCGTCGGGATCGGCGAGGGTGGCGAGATACGCGCCGGGAGCGAGCGTGTCCAGAGCGACGGTCCAGACCGTGTGGTCGAGGTGCTCGGTGAAGGCGATCGCGGGCAGTCCCAGGTCCACGGCCCGCGCGCAGGTGCGCTCCATCGAGCCTCTCGCGGCATCCCAGGACCACTCGCTGTGCACATGGCCGTCCGCAGGCAACGTCACGAATCCCACCGCTCCCCAGTCTTCCCGCCACCCTACAAAGGGCCCGTCCGCAGCGCAGGCCGGCACCGCCCAGGCTTGGGCGGCAGCTGGTTTGACCCACGGATGCAGCGGGTACGGAGTCCGGAAGCCGCCGCCTGTCGGCGCAAGGAGGCAGCAGCGATGCGAGTCACGCACGCCACGGTCGTCGACGGCGGTGTCTGCACCGTGCGGATAGCGGGGGACGTCGACATGTCGGAGGTGGAGGGGGTCACCGCATGGCTGCGCGCGGCCGTCGACACCTCGGGATGCGCGGCCGTCGAGGTCGACCTCGCCGACACCCGGTTCCTCGACTCCCTGGGCATCGCCGGCCTGGTCCGGGCACACGAGTACGCACGTGCCCGCGCGGTGCACCTGCGGTACGTCCACGTCCAGCCCTGGGTCCTGCGGGTGTTCCAGGTCGCCGGAGTGGCGGATCGTCTCGATCTGGCCTGACTCGGCAGAGCCCCGCCGGAAGCTACAGGCCCTGGTCGTCGCAGGTCCGGGTCAACACGACCCCGCGAAGGTGGATCTTCGCACTGGCCTCGGTCCTCGGCAATCAGGTTCGCGATGGTGCGCGTGTGCGGGCCCCCCGAAGCGCCCACGCGGCCCGTAAAGTGGCGCGATGATGATCACTCACGAGCCAGCCGGATACCGGTGTCCGTTCTGCGATCTCCTGGCAGGCCGGTCCAACGGGGTCAACGACGTCGGGGACGTCGTACGGCGCACCGAGGGGGCGGCGGCCCTGATCGCGCCGCGCTGGTGGCCGAGCAATCGAGGACATGTGCTGGTCGTCCCGACCGGACACCACGAGAACCTCTACTCCGTGCCGGTCGAGGCTTACCGGGCCGTGGGCGACCTGGTGCGCGAGACGGCCGTCGCGATCCGGGAGACCTACCAGTGCGCCGGCGTGTCCACCCGCCAGCACAACGAACCCGCGGGCTACCAGGACGTCTGGCACCTGCACGTGCACGTGTTCCCCCGCTACGACGGCGACGACCTCTACGGGTCGCAGGCACTGCCCGGCTGGGCGGCCTTCGAGGAACGTCAGGTGTACGCCGAACGGCTGCGGACCTACTTCGAAAGGCGACCGCGATGAGCGTGACGCTCGTACCCATGTCCGGCCCGGACTTCGACCGGCGGGCCGCCTCGCTCCGTGCGCGCTACGCCGGCAACCTCCAGCGGCAGCGGGGCATGGGCGCCGCCGAGGCCGAAGCCGAGGCGGAGCAGCAGATGGCGCTGGTCCTGCCGCAGGGCCTGGACAGCGAGCTGGCCCTGCTGCGGTCCGCGCAGGTGGACGGGGAGACGATCGGCTGGGTGTGGGCGATGCTGCCGGGTGCTCCCGGACGTCCCGAGATGGCCTGGCTGCACAACATCGACGTGGACCCGGAGCACCAGTCCCGGGGCTTCGGCAGAGCGGTCATGCTGGCTGTCGAGGACGAGTTGCGGCGGCACGGGGTCACCCGCTTCGGCCTCAACGTCTTCGGCGGCAACACGCGGGCGATCGCGCTGTACGAGAGCCTGGGTTTCACGGTGATGTCGCAGCAGATGGCCAAGACCCTCGGCTGACGCCCGCTGTCACGCCTCGGCAGGCAGCCCGAGCAGCGCGCGGCACGCGTGCACGCCGTGCGTGGTCACCTCGACGCGATGCGACTCCGTCCAGGCCTGCCGGGTCAGCCGCAGCCGTTGCGCGACCTGCAGCCGCCCCTGCACCGCGTACCGGGCGACGCCGTCGGGCACGTAGCCCAGCTTGCGTGACACCGCCAGCGACGCCGGGTTGTCCAGGAACGCGCTCGACACGAGGTCGGTGGCGCCGAGATCGGCGAACGCCAGATGCGCCACGGCGGCGCGCATCTGCGTGCCGATGCCCTGGCCCTGGTAACGCGCCCCGAGCCAGCTGCCGGTGGCGCATTCGGTGGTGACCGCGAAGTCCTTGGCGCTGATGCTCTGCTGCCCGACGACCGCACCGTCGCGGAACACCGTCAGCGGCAGCGACCACGACGTGGGTGTGCACTGTCCGAGCACGGCCCAGTGGTGGGTCACCACGGAGCGCGCCACCTCGTCCGGGCTCTGCCGCGTCCAGGGCACCACGAACGGCATCAGTTCCGGCCCGTGCACCCCGTCGGCGGCCACGTCCGCCAGCGCCGCCAGTTCGTGCGGCTCGGGCAGCCGCAGCACCAGGTCCGGCGTACACAGGCGCAGCCCCACCAGCGGGAAGTGATCGACCAGCATCTGCTGATTGTCGGCAGGACCCGCCACCGCCGCCATGGATTAACGTCGGCGTGACGGGGAGCGGCCGTTCGCCTCCCCGGCCCGACCCGAGGGAGGCCGTCGATGGAGGCAGCCGGAGCCGCGCCCGCAGCGCCGCAGGAGATCGCCGTCGACGACGTCGGCCAGGTGCCCGACCCGGGATACGTCGCAGGCCTCACCCGGGTACGCGCCGCAGCAGGTGCGCTGTTCCGGGACGCGCAGGGCCGGGTGCTGGTCGTCGAGCCGTCCTACAAGGCCGGCGCGGAGATACCGGGCGGGGCGCTGGAACCGGGGGAGTCGCCGTGGCAGGCCTGCCGCCGGGAGGTCCGGGAGGAACTCGGTGTCGACCTGCCCATCGGTGAGCTGCTGTGTGTCGACTGGACACCGCCGCGACCGCACTGGGACGGCGCGCTGACGTTCGTCTTCGACGGCGGCATGCTGTCCGAGTCCGACACCGACGCCATCCGGCTCGCGCCCGGCGGTGAGATCCGAGGCTGGCGCTTCCTCGCCGCCGCCGACCTCGACGCGGTCATGGTGCCGAGGCTGGCGCAGCGGATCCGCGCCTGCCTGAGCCGGCCGCCGGCGGGAATCTACCTGGAGGCCGGCCACCCGCCGGCGCCGTGACCGGGACCGGACCGGACCGGACCGGTCAGCGCGGCACGATCCTGGTGGTCGTGGTCCGTGCGGGCGCGGCCGTCATCGGGTCGACGTACTGCGGTCCGTAGCCGCGGTACTTGGCCCGGTAGGCGTCGTCGATCATGGTGTTGACGTCCGGGTCGGCCTCGTCGACGAAGGCGACGTCCTTGTCGATGCCGGCCGCTCGGACATGCCCCTCGTGCCGGGCCTTCGTCGCCCGGTACCAGGCCCCGTCGGGGCCGCGGTAGGACCGGACATACAGGTCGTCGCCGCTGCGCACCACCCAGATCGTGGTCGGGGTGCGCAGCGAGCCGTCGCGTCGCCGGGCCGCGATGTCCAGTTCATCGGCGGCGCCGATACGGTCGAGTTCCTCGGTGGTCCACGTGGTGGTCATCGCCTGGGTTCCTTGTCGATGTCGACCCGCCTGCCGGTCGAGCACGCGCTCCCGTCCATTTTACGAGCGCCGACGCTGCCGGTTCGCCGGTTCGCCGCAGGAGGTCCTGCGCACCGCACGGTCGTGCCGGACCATCGATGGATCGAACACGGCAGCGGCGGGGAGGCCTCGATGAACGGCAGTGTGCGGCACCAACCGAGGGTCGCCTTCGGCGCGGCCACGGTCCTGGCCGACGTGTCAGCCGGTGACGCCGCCCTGTTCGCGTGGTACGGAGACCAGCTCACCGTCCTGCTCGGACCGTCCTACCGGCGCGATCTGTTCACCAGGCGCAAGGAGCTCGTGTCCGCGCCGCGCGACATCACCCGCGACGTCGAGGCGGGCAGGTGGCGGGTCAGGTTCGAGGACGTGCTGCGCACCCGGCCGGAGGTCGTGGAGAGCCTGCACCGGCTGACGCTGTCGGCCCGCATGCGGCTTCCGCGCAGCCGCTGACGCCTGCCGTCGCGGGGCGCGGGCTCAGGCGACGGCGCGCGTGGCCCGGGCTCTCGCGCGCCGCCGCCGCAGCAGCCTGCCGAAGGCGGCGAGCCCGACCGCGGCCCCGAACGCGAGCGGCACCAGCACGACCGTGCTCGCCGGCCATGGGTCGGCTCCGGCGGCGTCGGTGAAGTACTCGCTGTGGACGCCGTAGACCGCCGCGGCGGGCACGGTGACGCCCAGCCCGGTGACCAGGACGCTCAGGTTCCACCGGCCCGCGGCGAACGCGATGAGCGCCAGCGCGACCGGCTGCGCGACGTACTGCCACGTCGCCGGGACGTCGTAGTCGCCGGAGCCGGGCACGTCCGGCACCAGCTTCACCGGCCACGGCGTGCACACGACGGCGGCACCGGCGGCGGCCAGCGAGACGACGGTCGCCTTCATCCACTCGGGCAGAGCCACGGACACCTCTCCTGGTGAGACCTAGGGTCGGCATCATCGCACCTTCCCGCCATCCGTGGCGCGGGGGAGCGGCGCGCCGGCCACCCTCCGTGATGGACGCGGTGGCCGCGATGCGCCGACGCTGCTCGAATCGTCACCGAAACTTTCGGAGCGATCGTGGCGACATCGGATTGGCCCAGGACCATAAGTTCGCAGGTCAAGGTATTGAACTGCAATCGGGTCCCTGGCCTTCGACGGGCAGCGAAAGAAACGTTTCCGGAATTTCCTTGAAACCTTCCCTTGAAAACACCGAAATGTTATGGGAGCGTGTCCATCGATGTACGTAAGCGCGCCCGCGGGCGGGCTTCGGTAGAACGTCGGGCTCCGGCTCCCTGTGGCGGCCGCCCTCCGGATCTTCGAGAGCGGTGTTCGCACCGACGGCGTGCCAGGTCAACCCGTGTCGCCGAGCGATACCGCCCCCCAGCGGCAAGGAGGAGCCCGCATGCGAACTGTCCCCCGGAGAAGGTCGGCCGTCGTGATCGCAGCCTCGATCATCCAGGCCGGAAGGAGAGCCCTGTCGGCTATCGGCGCGAGCCGTTCGACGACCCGATCGGCCGTCGTCGCACTGACGGTGACGGCGCTGGCGGTCGCCGGAGCGGTGACGGTGACGGCGACGACCGCGCCCGCCGAGGCCGCGGCGCTCGCCGCGGCCGTCGAGGACGAGGGCGCGGACTGCCCGGTGACGCTGCCCGGCTCGCTGCCCGCCAACGCCAAGCTGCCCGACCCCTTCAAGAGGATCGACGGCACGCGCATCACCGCCAAGTCCGACTGGCGGTGCCGCCGCGAGGAGATCAAGAAACTGGCGGAGCGGCACGTCTACGGCGAGAAGCCCGCCAAGCCCGCCAGCGTCACCGGGACGGTCTCCAGCACCAACATCACCGTCAATGTGACGCACAACGGCCGGAGCTCCAGCTTCTCCGCCAGCGTCCAGCTGCCCAGCGGTTCCGGGCCCTTCCCGGCCGTCGTCGTGCTGGGCGGGTTCGGCGCGGACACCGCCGCGATCAGGGCCGCCGGCGCGGCCGTCATCAACTACGACCCCTACGCCGTGGGCAAGGAGGGCACGCCGCGCAACAACAAGCAGGGCGCGTTTTACACCATCTACGGCAACACCAGCAGCACCGGACTGCTGATGGCCTGGTCATGGGGCGTCAGCCGGATAATCGACGTCGTCGCGCAGTCGGGCGGCAGCATCCTCAAGGCCGACGCGATGGGCGTCACCGGATGCTCGCGGTTCGGCAAGGGCGCGTTCGTCGTCGGCGCGTTCGACCAGCGCATCGCGCTGACCATGCCGATCGAGTCGGGCAGCGCGGGGGTGCCCATCTTCCGCGGCATTCCCGGTGAGGGCGCGCAGAGCCTGAGCAGCGCGTACGGCGAGCAGCCGTGGCTGGGCGACGCGTTCGGCTCCTTCACCGGCAGACCGAACACGCTGCCGGTGGACACCCACCAGATGGTGGCCATGGTGGCTCCGCGCGGGCTGTTCATCATGGACAACCCGCACATCGCCAACCTGGGCCCGAAGTCGGCCAGCGTCGCGGCGCTGGGCGGCGCCGAGGTCTACAAGGCGCTGGGCGTGGGGGAGAACATCACCTACTGGTCCGACATCCAGAACGGCAGCCACTGCGCCAACCGGCCGGAGTGGAGCACCCCGCTGCAGCAGAACATCCAGAAGTTCCTGCTGAAGACCGGCAACGCTCCCGGCGCGATCAGGATTTCGAGCCGGGCGGCGGGCAACCTCGCCGAGTGGCGCGACTGGCAGACGCCCACGTTGTCCGACGGCCCGAGCATCCCGCCGTCGCCGAGCGCGTCCTCGTCGCCGAGCGCGCCGCCGTCACCCAGTGCCTCGTCGTCGCCGAGCGCGCCACCCTCGCCCAGTGCACCGCCGTCGCCCAGCGTGTCGCCGCCCCCGCCCGGGTCGGGCTGCTCGGCGACCGGCACCGTGCAGACCCAGTGGGCGACCGGCTACGTCATCCAGCCCGTGACCGTGACGAACAACGGCACGGCGACGATCAACGGCTGGACGCTGACGTTCACCCTGCCCGCAGGGCACACCGTCACCGGGTCGTGGAACGCGGCCGTCACGACCAGCGGTCAGACCGTGACCGCGCGGAACGTGAGCTTCAACGGGACCATCCCGCCCGGCGGCTCGGTGGCCAACTTCGGTTACCAGGTCAGCCGACCCAACGGCAACACCCAGCTGCCCAGCGGGTACACCTGCGCTGCGTCGTAGCCCGCGCGGCCGGGTAGGGGCGGCGCCGTCCCTACCCGGCTCAACGCGTACGCGGATCGATGTGGAACTTGGGTCCCGGTCCCGCCCCGGCGACGGGCGCGCCCGCGAGCACCGCGCCGACCTGGTCGAGGCCGACCGTCGCGGCGACGAGCGGCCGCGGGTCGACCTGCCCGGCGGCATAGGCGGCGATCGTGGCGGCGAGCCCGGGGGAGGCCGACAGGACGCCGACGGCGGTGACGTCCTTGAGCGCCAGCCGCCGGGTGTCGATGTGGCTGGGGGTGCCGGCCAGGCCGATGTAGACGACCCGGCCGGCCGGTTCGACCAGGTCCAGCGCCCTGGCCGGCGCGTACGCGGCGTTGGTGGCGTCGATGACCGCGTCGAAGGGCAGGTCCGGCAGCTGCTGCTCGGTCCAGGCGCGGGAGAAGCCGAGCGAGCGGGCGAAGTCCAGCGACGTGCCGGTCTGGCCCATGAGGTGCACCTCGGCTCCCGCGGCGCGGGCGAACATCGCGGTCAGCAGTCCGATGGTGCCCGGTCCGAGGATGAGCACCCGGTCGCCCCGCGTCAGCTCGGCGGCCTGCGCCGCGCGCAGGGCGTTGCCGCCGGGCTCGACCAGCGCCCCGAGCGTCGCGTCGACGCCGCGGGGCAGTTCGTGCAGCGAGGTGACCGGAACGGCGATCTGTTCGGCCAGGGCGCCGGGGCGGCCGCCGCGGATGCCGACCTCCTGCCGCCGGGCGCATACGTGCTGGTGACCGCGCAGGCAGCGGCGGCAGGTGCCGTCGCCGAGCATCGTGTCGCCCATGACGCGCCGGCCGAGCCAGGCGGGTTCGACGCCGTCGCCGACGGACCGCACGACACCTGCCCACTCGTGGCCCAGCCGCATCGGGAAGCGGGCGTGCCCCTCGTGCAGGTAGGCCATCTCGCCGGTGAAGAACTCGACGTCGGTGCCGCACACCCCGACCCGTTCGACGTCCACGACGACCTCGCCTGCGGCCGCCCGCGGGGCGGGCACCTCCTGCACCGAGCACCGGCCCGGGGCGGTGAGCACCGCCGCGCGCATCGTCGTGGCGTTCACCGCGTGCCGCGTTCGCGAAGCAGCCCGTCGACGACGTCGCGCAGTGGCGCGACGAGATCGTGCGGGGTCGCCGAGGACAGCGGCTCCAGGCCGGTCGAGGAGCGCAGCAGGACGATTCCGAAGGCGGTGGCCAGTGCGATCTGCGCGCGGAGCATGAGCCGGTCGCCGTCCGGGTGGTCGGGCCGCCAGCCCGCGGCGGAGGCGAGGCGTTCGGCGAAGGAACGCACGGTGTTGCGCCGGATCTGGTCGGCCCGCTCGTCGCCGGAGGAGCGCAGCAGCAGCAGGAACTGGTTCGGCCGGCTGCCCAGGCCGGTGCCGGCGAGCTGCTCGGCCATGATCTGCGGGAGCCGGTCGAGCGTCACGTTCTCGGTGACGGCATGGCTGAGCTCGTCGACCGCGCCCGCCAGGCACGCCTCGAACAGGCCCTCCTTGGACGCGAAGTAGCGGCTGATGAGCGCGACGTTCACCCCGGCCTCGTCGGCGATGTCGCGCACGGTGGTGCCGGTGTATCCGTGGGCGGCGAAGCGGCGTCGGGCGGCGTCGAGCAGCAGCTGCCGGGTGCCGGCCGCGTCCCGGCGGCGCTGCCCGGACGGGTTCTCGCCGGTGGTGGAGGTGCGCGGGCTGCCTGTGGCCATGGATTCCTCTCGCTCCGGCACCAGGATAGCCGCCCGAAAACGTGACGTAAACAACTGCTTACAAGTGATGTAAACAACTGTTGACGACGGTTTCGGCGAGTAATACTCGCCAAGTCAGCAGATGTTTACAACATGCTCCAGGGGGCGTTTCATGACCCAGACGATCGTGGGGCCGGGCACCGCCGGCGTCACCGCAGGCGTGCCGGGCGCGGCCCGCCGCACCAACGGCACCATGCTGGTGGTGTATCTGTCACTGGGCGGCCTGGCCTTCGCGGTGCTGCAGTCACTGGTCGCCCCGGCGATGTCCACCATCGCGCGCGACCTCGACGTCACCACCGCCGGCGCGAGCTGGATCCTCACCGCCTACCTGCTGTCGGCGTCGGTGCTGACGCCCGTCCTCGGCCGCCTCGGCGACATGGTCGGCAAGCGCCGCGTCCTCATCGCCGTGCTGGCCGTCCTGGCGGCGGGCACCCTGCTGGCCGCGCTGGCCCCGAACCTGGCCGTGCTCGTCGTCGCGCGCGCGCTGCAGGGGGCTGCCGGCGCGATCATGCCGCTGTCGATCGGCATGGTCCGCGACGAGCTGGCCCGCGAGAAGGTCAGCGCCACCGTCGGCCTGCTGTCGGCGATCTTCGGTGTCGGCGCGGGCGTCGGCATCGTGGCCGCCGGCCCGATCGTCGAGCACCTGTCCTGGCACTGGCTGTTCTGGCTGCCCCTGGTGCTCGTCGTCATCGCGCTGCTCGGCGCCATCTTCGGCATGCAGGAGTCGCCGGTGCGCAAGCCCGGCAGGCTCGACCTGCTCGGCACGGCCATCCTGTCGGTCTCGCTGGTGTCGCTGCTGCTGGCCATCAGCAAGGGCCAGTCCTGGGGCTGGGCCTCGGCGAACACCATCGGCCTGCTCGCCGTCGGTGTGGTCACCATGATCCTTTTCGTCGTGGTCGAGCTGCGCGTGGCCGAGCCGCTCGTCGACATGCGCCTCATGAAGATCCGCGGCGTATGGGCCACCGACCTGGTCGCCCTGATCCTCGGCTTCGCCATGTTCGGCTCGTTCCTGCTCGTGCCGACCCTGCTGCAACTGCCCGCCGCCACCGGCTACGGCTACGGCAAGTCGGTGTCCGAGGCGGGCCTGTTCCTGCTGCCCACGGTCTTGTCGATGGTGCTGTTCGGCCCGCTGGCCGGCTTGCTGGTGCGCAAGTTCGGGCCGAAGCTGCCGATGTTCCTCGGCGCGATCGCCGTCGTCGCCGGGTTCGCCCTGCCTGCCGTCGTGCACAACGTGGAGTGGCAGGTCGTCGTCTCCGGGCTGCTCGTCGGCGCAGGCATCGGCCTGGCGTTCGCGGCCATGTCCAACGCCATCATCGAGAGCGTGCCCGCCACCCAGACCGGTGAGGCCACCAGCGTCAACACCATCGCCCGGACCATTGGCAGCAGCGTCGGCTCGGCCGTCGTCGCCGCCGTCATCACGTCCAACAGCACCCCGCTGGGCCTGCCCACCGATGCGGCGTTCAGCACCGGATTCTGGGTCTGCGCGGGCGTAGCCGTGCTGGCCGTCGTCGCCACCCTCGCCCTGCCCTCGGCGCACCGCCGCCACGAGCAGGCCGTGGCCACCGGCGTCGAGGACCTCCCGCCCGAGCCCCCCGAGCTGCACCTGCCCCACCTGCACGCCGGACACCGCCGCGAGGAGGCCACCGCCAACCGGTGACGCTCGCGCCGCCCTGCCGGGCCGGGACCGCCTGCCACCGGGCGGCCCCGGCCCGCTGCCATGCGGCAGGCCTGGCACGCCACGCGTCTCGGAGAACGAGCCGGACGGCTTGCGAGCGAGGCGGTCGACGCTCCTTAGGATGTCTCTGCCTATTGGACATTCGGCGGCCGGCAGCGGTCGCGGTGGGGAGAACCTCAGTGGTGCGGCAGGGAGTTCGGCGACGTTTGCGCGTCTGGTTCGACGGCACGATGGACCGAGGCACCCCCGCCCTCATCGGCTGGCTGGGTCTGGCGTCGCTGACCCTGATCACTGTCGTGACCGGACTTGTCGCGCTGCTCGCACGCGAGGAGACCA
This sequence comes from Catellatospora vulcania, assembly GCF_009720385.1. Taxonomy (GTDB): domain Bacteria; phylum Actinomycetota; class Actinomycetes; order Mycobacteriales; family Micromonosporaceae; genus Catellatospora; species Catellatospora vulcania. The sequence goes on from NZ_ML769301.1 coordinate 513,497, forward strand.
GCCGCGACGGCGGCTGGGCTGCGGTGCTGTGGCGCAGTGTGCTGCGCACCCTGGACCCGGGCACCATGGGCGGCGACCTCGGCAGCCCCGTCTACCTGGCCCTGATGCTCGTCGTCACCATCGGCGGCATCTTCCTCGTCAGCTCGCTGATCGGCGTGCTCACCACCGGTCTCAACGACGCCATCACCAACCTGCGCAAGGGCCGCTCACCGGTGATCTCCCAGGGCCACATCGTGGTGCTGGGCTGGTCAGACCAGGTGTTCACCGTGGTCGGGGAACTGGCCGCGGCCAACCGCGGCTCGCGGCGTACCAGCGTGGTCGTGCTCGCCGACCGGGACAAGGTCGAGATGGAGGACCAGATCCGCGCCCGGGTCGGCGATACCGGCCGTACCCGGGTGGTGTGCCGGTCCGGCAGCCCGCTCAAGCGCACCGACCTCGACCTGGTCAGCCTCGACACGGCCCGCGCGGTGATGGTGCTGTCGCCGGCCGGCGACGACCCCGACATCGACGTCATCAAGGTGCTGCTGCTGCTCAACAACCGGCCCTGGCCCGCGGCGCGCCCGCACGTCGTCGCCGCGGTGCAGGAGTCGGCCAACGTCGCCGCGGCGAGGCTGGCCGGCGGCAGGCACGCGCTGATCGTCGACGCCGACGACATCGCGGTACGCATGGTCGTGCAGTCGCACCGCCAGTCGGGCCTGTCGACGGTCTGCACCGACCTGCTCGACTTCGCCGGCAACGAGATCTACATCCGGGTCGAGCCGACCTTGGCCGGCCGGACGTACGGTGACGTGCTCGGCGCGTTCGAGGCGGGCGCGCCGATCGGGCTGCGCCGCGCCGACGGCGCCATCGCGGTCAACCCGGCGATGGACGCCGTGCTCGCCGACGGCGACGAGGTCATCCTCATCGCCGAGGACGACCTGCTGATCGAGCTGGCCGCGACCCCGGCCCGCGTGCACGCCGACGCGCTCGTGCTGGTGCCCGACAGCAAGCGGGCGCCGGACCGGACCCTGATGGTCGGCTGGAACTCCCGGGCCGACCGGGTGCTCGACCTGCTGGACCGCTTCGCCGAGCCGGGCTCCGCGCTGGACGTCGCCGCCCCGCTCGCGCCGGAGGAGGCCCTGGCCGTGCAGCGGGAGAACCTGGCCGTGGCCTTCAAACGCTGCCAGCCGACCAGCCGGCGCGACCTGGAGGCCATGGAGCTGGGCGGCTACCAGAACATCATCGTGCTGTCCGACGACACCGCCGAGCCCGACCACGCCGACGACCGCACCCTGGTGACCCTGCTGCACCTGCGCGACATCGAGGTCAACCTCGGCGAGCCGTACTCGATCGTCACCGAGATGAACGACGACGGCAACCGCGAGGTCGCCCAGGTCACCAAGGCCGACGACTTCGTGGTCTCGGCCCGGCTGATCAGCCTGCTGATGACCCAGCTGGCCGAGAACCGGCACCTGTACGACGTGTTCGCCGACCTGTTCGAGGCGTCCGGTGCGGAGATCCACCTCAAGCCCGCCGCCGACTACGTGCAGCCCGGTGCCGAGGTCAACTTCGCGACCGTGGTGGAGTCGGCCCGGCGGCGCGGCGAGTCGGCGATCGGCTACCGCCGCCGCGACGACGCCGACCAGCCACCGTTCTACGGGGTGGTGCTCAACCCGCGCCGGTCCGCCCAGGTCCGCCTCGATGCCGGCGACAGCGTGATCGTGATCGCCACGGACTGACCCGCGCCGCCGAAGGGTCGTGGCCCGGCCGCCACGACTCTTCGGCGCGAGGCGTTACGCTGCCTCCCATGTCGGAATCAGCGCGGCGGACCGGGCCGCTGGGAAAGGTCCTGATCGGACTGTCCGGCCTCGCCTGGCTGCTGGCGGTCGTGGCGACCGTGCTCATGCTGTTCGCCTTCCTGGCGGGCGAGCTGGAGGGCATGGCGGCACTGTCCGGCATCGTCATCATCGTCTTCGCGGTCGGCGGCGCGCTCCTGATGACCGGCGTGACCTGGCTGTACCTGTACCTGTCCCGGCGGCGCAGAGCCGCCCGATCCGCCTGACGGGCGACGTCAGCCGGGGGACGGCGGCAGCAGGATCAGCGCGTGGTTCTTCGGCCCGCGGAAGCCGAGCTCGACGTGTTCGACCTGGCCGCCGAGGCCGCGCTGGTGCGCCGTGATCGCGGCCAGCAGCTCGTCGCGGCCCAGTTTGCGGTCGCGGTCCCAGAAGTTGCAGCAGGGCACGACCAGCACCGGGCGCACCCGGGCCGAGTCCACCACCTCGCGCAGCGCCTCGTCCGGGTGCAGGCCCACGATCAGGTCGTAGTAGTCGGCCAGGGTCGCCAGGTAGGGCTCGGCGCGGGCCGGGACGCCCTTGAGCGTCCAGCCGCGCGGGTCGACGACCTCGGCCTCCAGACCGAACCGTTTGCGCAGCAGCCGGGTCAGCATGCCCTGCCCGCCCGCCACGTCGGCGACGTACCTGGCCTGCGGGAACCTGGCCGTGACGAACTCGGCGAGCACGTCGAACCGCGTCTCGTCACCGTGGAAGCGGTGCCGGGTCACGGCACGCGGCGTGCGCTGTTCGTCATGTGTCCGTCCTCCCGCCCTCGTCGACCATCAGATCAGACCTGCTCGGAGCCGTCGGCGGCGCGGTGCCGTAGCTCGACTCGTCCAGCCCGCTGAGGGTGGGGTCGTGGGTGACCTCGCCGACGTCGTACATCGAGGTCATCCAGTGGTAGAAGTTGTCGCCCCGGTCCCGTAGCAGCTGGTAGAGCCGCTGGGTGAGCCGGGTCCGGACGGGTTCCAGCTCCGGCAGCGAGTAGAGGTTGAGCAGCTCGTCGGGGTCGGTGTGCAGGTCGTACAGCTCGTTGACGGAGTCGGGGTTTATCACCAGTTTGTGGCGTTCGGTGCGCAGCATGCGCTGCGGGTACGGGAAATGGTGGCCGTGGAACTCGCAGACGATGTCCGGTGCCCAGTCCACCGGCTCGCCACTGGTCAGCGGCAGCAGGCTGCGGGAGTCGACCGCGGGGGACGGGTCGAGTCCGGCTAGTTCCAAGATCGTCGCGGTGCAGTCGAGCAGGCTGACGAACTCGTCGCGGACCACGCCCGCCGGCTGCCCCGGCACCCGCAGCAGCCCTGGGGTGCGGTAGATGTCCTCGTACATCGCGGGGCCCTTGTCGTGCAGCCGGTGCGCGCCGGTGAACTCGCCGTGGTCGCAGGTGAAGAAGACCGCGGTGTCGTCGGCCAGCCCGAGCCGCTGCATCGCGTCCACGATCCGCCCGATCTCGGCGTCGATCATCGCCACATACCCGTGGTAGACCGCGATCAGCTTGCGGGTCACCTCGATCGGCATCGTGTCGAAGGTCCAGTGCGCGCTGTAGTTGCGCTGCACCGGGGGCTTGCCCGCGAACGTCTCCGCGATCGAGCGCGGCAGCTCCACCCGGGCCGGGTCGACCAGGTCGAAGTACTCGTCCGGCACGATGTAGGGCAGGTGCGGGCCGAAGAAGTTGACCTGCAGGAAGAACGGGGTCCCGTCGGCCCGGTTCGCGGCCGCATAGCGCTCCAGCAGCTCGATGGCCCGGGTGGCCAGGTAGTGCTCGAACGTCGCCTCGACCGGCTGGTGCAGCCGCGCGGCCAGCAGGTTGCCGGGGCCGCCGTTGGGCAGCGTGCCGCGGATGCGGTCGCTGATCGCGTACGGTGGATGCCCGCCCTCGCGCAGGAACGCCAGGTAGTCCTCGTGCTCTACAGGGTTGTGCCAGCCGGGCAGGTCGGGGCCGTCGAAACCGAAGTCGGCGGCCCGGCGGTGGTGTCCCACGTGCCACTTGCCGATCAGCCCTAGCTGGTAGCCGTGCTCACGCAGCGCCTGCGAGAAGGAGAACTGGTCGGCGGGCAGGTCCTCCAGGTAGCCGACGTTGCGCTCGTGGTTGGCCAGCAGCCGGTGCCGGAACGGGGCCTGCCCGGTGAGCAGGCTCGCCCGTGCCGGGGTGCAGATGGCGGTGGGCGTGTACCAGCGGTCGAAGCGGGTGCCCGTACGGGCCAGCTCGTCGAGCACCGGGGTGCTCAAGAGCTGGTTCCCGTACGCGCCGAGCGTGTCCGCCCGATGCTGGTCGGTCATCAGGAACAGGATGTTGCGGCGCTGCGTCACTTGCCCGCCGCCGTGAACAGGTCACCGGTGTAGTAGGTCGCCGGGTCGACCGCGCCGGTGAGCTTGCCCGCGCTGACGAAGTAGTCGTTCATGCCGGTCAGCCACTTGACGATGGTGCCGTCCTGGGTGAACTTGTCCAGGTCGGCCAGCGGGATCGCGCTGGAGTTCGCGGCGTCGGCCTTGACCTGCTCCACCTTCACGTTGAGCAGCTTCGCGGTGTACTCGGCCGCCTCGTCGGGGTGCTCGGCGCGGAACGTGATCGCCTCCCGGAACACCGCCAGCACCTTGCTGACCTTGTCCTTGTCCTTGGCGACGACGTCGTTGCCGGCGACGAACGAGGTCGGGAACGAGACCTGGTCGGCGAAGTCGGTGTTCTTGGCCAGTTCAACCAGGTCGGGGACCTGCTTCTTGATCGTCGCGGTGGCCGGGTACCAGAAGCCCGCCGCATCGATCTTCTTGCTGGCGAAGGCGGAGACGATGGTCGCCGCGTCCATCGGGACGATCTTCACGTCGCTCTTGGTGAGCCCGGCCTTCTTCAGCGCCAGGGTGAGGATCATGTCGCCGGAGGTGCCCTCAGGCACGCCGACGGTCTTGCCGCGCAGCCCCTCCAGGGTGGTGATGCCCGGCTGGGCGATGACCCGGTCGGCGTTGCCCAGCGTGTTGATCGCGATGACCTTGGCCTTGCCGGAGGCGGGCAGCCACATCGCGCCCGGCCCGATGTAACCGAACTCCAGGTCGCCGGTGCCCAGCGCCTGGATCTGCAGCGGGCCGTTGGTGAACACGCTGGCCTTGACCTCCAGGCCGTGCGCCTGCCACAGCTTCTTCTCGTTGGCGATCGCGAGCAGGCTCGCGCCATTCCAGTCGCCGATGTAGCCGAGCTTGACCTGGGTCAGCGTCTCGGTGCCGGCGTCGTCGCCGGAGCAGGCGGTGCCGGTCAGGGCGAGGGTGAAGGCGACCGCGGCGAGGCCGAAGGCGCGTCTGTTCATGGGCATGGTGAACGTCCTTAGGGTGACGAGAGGCGTGCTGGAGCCAGGAACCGGGTGCGGCTACTGGTGGTAGACGGCCTGCCAGACGCGGTTGCGCAGGGCGGCGAACTCCGGGCTGAGCCGGATCTTTTCGGTACGGGGGTAGGGCAGGTCCACGTCGACGACCTCGAACACGCGGCCGGGCCGCGCGGCCATCACGATGACCCGGTTGGCCAGGTAGACGGCTTCGTCGACGTCATGGGTGACGAACACGACGGTGCGCCGGTCGGCGTTCCACGTCGCCAGCAGCTGCTCCTGCAAACGGACCCGGGTGAGCGCGTCGAGCGCGCCGAACGGCTCGTCCATCAGCAGGATCGACGGGTCCACGGCGTACGCCCGCGCGATCGCGCAGCGCTGCTTCATGCCGCCGGACAGGGTCTTGGGCAGCGCGTCGGCGAACTGTTCCAACCCGACCAGCCGGATGAAGTGCTCGGCGGTCTCGCGCCGCTCGCGGCGGCCGACCCCGGCAGTGCGCAGCCCGAACTCGACGTTCTGACGCACGGTCAGCCATGGGAACAGCGCGTACTGCTGAAAGATGACGCCGCGCTCGGGGCCGGGCCCGCTGACCGGCCGCCCGTCGACCAGGGCCGTCCCGGCGGTCGGGTGGTCGAGCCCGGCCAGGATGTTGAGCAGGGTGCTCTTGCCGCAGCCGGACGGGCCGACCAGCGTCACGAACTCGTTGTCGGCGATGTCGAGCGACACCCGGTCCAGGGCGGTGAAGTCCTGGCGGCCGACGGGGAAGACGCGGCTCACCTCGCGTACCGAGATCTTGGTGGTCATCGCTGCTCCTGCCAGCGGGTGACGCGGCTGCCGGCCAGCTGCAGCAGCCGGTCCATGAGCAGGCCGAGCACGCCGATCGAGATGATGCCGACGAAGATGGTCGGCAGGTCGTAGTACAGCTGCGCCGACTGCATCCGGTGGCCCAGCCCTTCCTGCGCGGCGAGCAGCTCGGCGGCGACCAGGGTGGCCCAGGCCGAACCGAGGCCGACCCGCATGCCGACGAGGATGAACGGCGTCGAGGCGGGCACCACCACCCGGGCGAAGATCGTGCCGTCCTTCGCGCCGAGCACCTGCGCCGCGGCGATCAGCGTGCGCTCCACGCTCACCACGCCCTGGTAGGTGGAGATGACGCAGGCCAGGAACGCGGCCAGGAAGATGACGAAGATCTTCGGGGTTTCGTCGATGCCGAGCAGTACCAGCACCAGCGGCAGCATCGCCAGCGGCGGGATGGTGCGGAAGAACTGGATCCACGGCTCGAACAGCCCCCGGGCGACGGTGTACCAGCCCATCAGGAAGCCGACCACGACCGCGGCTGCGGAGCCCAGCAGGAATCCGGCCAGCACCCGGCCGAGGCTGGCGGTCGCGTCGTCGAGCAGCGTGCCGTCACCGGCCATGGTCCACGCCTGAGCGGCAACCTCGGCGGGTGTCGGGAACTGCAGCCCGGCCCGTGCCAGCCCCCACCACAGCCCGATCCCGGCGGCGATCGACACCAGGTTGAGCAGCAGCAGTGTGCGCCGGCGGTCCGGCCGGCCGGTGTGCCGGACGGGCGCCTGCGCCCCCGGCCGGGCCGGTGCGTCGGTCAGGACGGCCATCGCGTACCCCTGGCAGGCGCGGGGATCGGGTGCACGTGGCGCTCCTTGACGGCGGGACGGGACGGATCGGGTGCGGCCGGGTAGCTGGCCAGCAGCGGGGAGTCGTGGAACAGCGCGGTGATCGCGCCGAGCGCGCCACCGGAGTCGGCCAACGACGCGGCCCGCACCACGGGCGCGGCGTCGGGCAGCCAGGACAGCTCGTAGGTGATGGTCGAGGCGACCTGGTGCAGCAGCGTGGGGGCGATCTGGACGATCTCCCCGCCGAGCACGATCTCGCTGGGGTTGAGCGTCATCGCCGCCGCGCCGAGCACCCGGCCGACGGCGGTGCCCGCCTCGCGCAGCACCCGGTCCACCGTGGGCTGCGCGATGGCGACGGCGGCGCGCAGGTCGTCGAGGCTGTCCAGGGGTACGCCGAGTGCCCGGCAGCGGGCCAGCACGGCCGGGACCGAGGCGATGGTCTCGACACAGCCGCGCTTGCCGCAGCGGCACAGCGCGCCGTCCTCACCGGCGACGGTGACGTGCCCGAACTCGCCCGCGTGCCCGCCCGCACCCCGGACCAGTCTTCCGCCGACGACGAGGCTGCCGCCGACGCCGTCGGACAGCCGCAGGTAGATGAGGTTCTGCGCGCTGTCGGCCGCCGAGTGCGCCGCCTCGGCGAGCCCCGCGTACCGCACGTGGTTGTCAACGGTCACCGGAGCGCCGAACCGCATCGCGAAGGTGTCGGCGACGCCGTCGGCCGGCAGCCGGTTGCCCCAGCCGGGCACGCCGACGGCGATCGCCTGCAGCGCGCCGTAGTGCACCCCGGTCTCGGCGCTGAGCCGCTCGATCAGTTCGAACGCGGCGGTCAGGCGCTGCGGCCACCGGGCCGACTCCGGGTAGCGGGCGGTGCCGGTGGCGACCACCTCGTGCGCGGCGTCGGCGACCGCGACGTGCACCCGCCGGTGGCCGAAGTCGACGCCCATGAACTGCCCGGAACCGGGGTCCAGCGCCAGCCGCTCGGCTGGCCGCCCGCTGCCGGTCCGCCCGGCCGCGTCGGTGTCGACGACGGTGATCGCGCCACGCTCCAGCAGGTCGCCGGTGATCTCCGAGACGGTGGTGCGGGACAGGCCGACCCGCTCGGCGATCTCACCCCGGCTCAGCGCGCCCGACTGCTGCAGGATGCGCAGCACCCGCTCCTCATGGGAGCGGCGGACGAGCGCGTGGGCTCCGCTGGCGGTCGGCATGGACGAAAAGCTAGGCCGGTCGAATTTTTCCGTCAACGCTCCGGCAGAAAGGCGCTCCCATTTCGACGGTTCCTGTTCATAGTCTTCACAACCTGGCAAGAAGACCCTTCCGCGCCCCCGCCGCGGCGCATCAGATGGACGCCGCCACAGTGGTTCGCGGCAGGTCCCCGCCTGCCGCCCGGCGGCCCGCGAACCTCGGCGACGGCGGAATTCCGACGGCCACTCGCGGGCAAAATGTCGGAAACCTACTGTCACCGCCAGGTGCGGCGCGCTGCGTGCGCGACGCGATGACAGAAGGAGACAGCGGTGAGCAGACTCCACCCACGACGGTTTCCGGTGGCGCGCGCGATCCTCGGCGTGACCGTGCTGCTCGCGGCCTCGGTCGCGGTGCCCTCGGCCGGGCACGCGCAGCAGGTCGCGGCGGCGGCGGTCACGTACACCAACCCGGTCAGCGCCGGGGTCGTCGACAGCCTGCCCGACCCGGCGATGATCCGCGCCAAGGACGGGCTCTGGTACGCCTACGGCACCACCAACCCGGTACGCCTGCTGGCCGGCGACTCGGTCGAGCACATCCTGCCGGTGCTCCGCTCGACCGACATGGTGACCTGGACCTACCTCGGCGACGTGTTCACCTTCGCCGCCCGGCCCGGCTGGTGGCCCAACGGCACCCGGCCGTGGGCGCCCGACATCCGCTACGTCGACGGCGCGTACCACCTGACCTACTCGCTGTCGACCGGCGGCGTCGCGCTGGCCACCGCGCCGACTCCGACCGGGCCGTGGACCGACCGGGGCCTGCTCGTGCCCGCCGGCGGCGGGGGCTGCCCGAGCGGCGCGATCGACCAGGCGATGTACACCGACATCAACGGCGACCACTACCTCTACTGGGGCAGCTACGACACCATCTGCGTGTCCCGCCTCAACGCCACCGCCACCGCGCTGACCGGGGCGGTCACCCAGGTCGCCCGGGGACGGCGCATGGAGGGCGGCTTCGTGGTGCGCCGCGACGGCCTCTACTACCTGTTCTACTCCGACGCGGGCTGCTGCGACGGCGCGTTCAGCGGGTACGCCGTGAAGGTCGGCCGGGCCACCAGCCCGCTGGGGCCGTTCACCACCCCGGGCGGGGCGAACCTGATGGACCTGGGCAGCAAGGACGGCATCGTGGTCGCCGCCAACGGCAACGGGATGATCGGGCCGGGCCACAACGCCATCGCCACCGACCTGTCCGGTCAGGACTGGCTGGTGTACCACGCGATCCGCTCCGCGAACCCGGACTTCCCGCCGGTCACCAGCCCGTGGGGCGGCACCATGAACAACCTGAGCCGCCGCCCGCTGCTCATCGACCGGCTCGACTGGATCGGCGGCTGGCCCGTGGTCCGCGCCGGGGCCGGGCCGTCCATCGGCGCGCAGCCCGCACCCGTCACCACCTGGACCGTCGGCAGCGGCTTCAACTCCGGCTCGCTGTCGGGCTGGAGCGGCGCGTGGACGCTGGCCGACGACCCGGACTCGCACGGCCACCTGTCCTACTCGAGCAGCGGGCAGGCGTACCAGCTCAGCGACGCCTCGGTCAGCGGCGACCTGCGGATCGAGGCCGACCTGCGGCTCGGGGCGGGCAACACCGCGGGGGCCGTCGGCCTGGTGGTGAGCTACACCGACGCGAACAACAACGTCGTCGCCTGGATCAACCGCGCCCAGCAGAAGCTCATCGTGCAGGTCCGGGTCGCCGGGGTCGTCACCGAGCTGTCGAGCAACCTGCCCGGCGGCTTCGACCACGACTCGTGGCACAACCTCGCCGTCGAGCGGCGGGGGAGCACCCTGGTCGCCTGGGTGACCCCGGACCGGCTGCGCACCGCGGTGTCCACGGTGACCATCACGCTGCCCGCGGGTGCGACCGGACCGGGACGCATCGGCGCGGTGTCCAGCGGTGGTGCGAGCGCCGCCGACAACCTCGGCGCGGCCCCGCTGTACCAGCCGGTCGCCGCCCTGGTGCCCGCGCCGGTGCTCGGCGGGCTGCAGAGCGGCTACAGCGACGAGTTCAACGGCTCCGGCACCCCGCAGTCCGGCGACCCGGCCTGGAGCTGGGTACGCGGCACCGGCGTGACGGCGAACAAGTCCGGTGGCGCGCTCGTGTGGCCGACCCAGGCCGGCGAGCTGAACGAGAACACCAACACCGCGTCGGTACTGCTGCGCAACGCCCCGGCCGGGGACTACGTGGTGGAGACGAAGCTGGCGTTCAACGGCAACACCGGCAACCAGCAGGCGGGCCTGGTGCTCTACGAGAACGACAACCGCTACTTCAAGCTCACCCACTCGGTGCTGCCGCTCAACCAGGGCGGGGGAGCGGTGCTGCACGTGACCGAGTTCGGCAAGGAGGCCGAGCGGCCCACCACCACCCCGCCGATCGCGGTGTTCCACCGGCCCATGTTCGGCGGGCCCGCCCCGGGGACGGTGTGGCTGCGGCTGCTCTACCGATACGACGCGGCCAACAACGAGCACGACGTGCGGATGGCGTCCAGCAAGGACGGCGTCACGTGGACCTGGGGCGGGACGTGGTCGTTCCCGCGGGTCGGCGCGCTGCGCATCGGTCTCGTGTCCATGAACAAGACCGGGGCCACGGCGACGTTCGACTACGTGCGGACGTACAGCCTGGTCAGCCCCTGACGGTACGGCCCGGAGGCCGCTACGCGGCGAGTGCCGCGTAGCGGCCGCCGACCTCGACGAGGTCGCGGTGCGCGCCGGATTCGAGGATCCGGCCGTGGTCGAGCACCGCGATCTGGTCGGCGTCGCGCACGGTCGACATCCGGTGCGCGATGGTGATCGTGGTACGCCCGCGGGCCAGCTCGTCCAGGGCGCGCTGCACGGCCCGCTCGGTCTGCGTGTCCAGGGCGCTGGTGGCCTCGTCCAGCACCAGGATGCGCGGATCGCGCAGCAGGGTGCGGGCGATGGCGATGCGCTGCTTCTCGCCGCCGGAGAAGCGGTGCCCGCGCGAGCCGACGACCGTGTCGTACCCGTCGGGCAGGGCGGTGATCAGGTCGTGGATCTGCGCCGCGCGGGCGGCCTGCTCGATCTCGGCATCGGTCGCGTCCGGCTTCACGTAGCGCAGGTTCTCCCTGATCGTCGTGTGCAGCAGGTAGGTCTCCTGGCTGACCACGCCGACGATGCGGGCCAGGTCGGCCAGCCGCAGGTCGCGCAGGTCGACGCCGTCCACGGTGATCCGCCCGGCGGACGGGTCGTACAGGCGCGAGACCAGCGACGCGATGGTGCTCTTGCCCGAGCCGGTCTCGCCGACCAGGGCCAGCGAGGTGCCCGCGGGCACGTCGAGGCTGACGCCCGCCACGGCGGCGGTCTCGCTGCCCGGGTAGGCGAAGGTGACATCCTCCAGGCGCAGGTGCCCGGCGACCCGTTCGTGGTCGATCGCGACCGGGTGCTTCGGGTCGTCGACGTCGACCGGCAGGTCCAGGTACTCGAAGATGCGCGCGAACAGGGCCAGTGAGCTGGTCAGCGAGACGCCGACGTTGAGCAGGCCCATCAGCGGCCGGAACAGGTTGGCCTGCAGCGCGGTGAAGGCGACCAGGGTGCCGATGCTCAGCGTGCCGGCGGTCGCGGGCAGGCCGGCGCTGAGGTAGATGACCGCGGGGATGGCGGCGAAGATGATGCTCATCGAGGCCATCCGCCAGCGTCCGGCCAGCTCGGAGCGCAGCTCCAGGTCGATGAGGCGGGCCGACGAGGCCGCGAAGCGCTCGACGAGCGCGGGTCCGGTGCCGGTGGTCTTGCTCAGCTGCACGCCGCTGATCGACAGGCCCTCGTCGATGGTGACGTTCAGGTCGGCCAGCTCGCGCTGGCGCTGCGCGGTGATCGTGCGGCGCATGCGGGCGACCCGGCGGGTCAGGTACACGGCCGGGGGCACCACGACGAGCGAGACCAGCGACAGCCGCCAGGACAGGGCCGCCATGGCCACGGCGGTGGCGACGGTGGTGGTGAGGTTCGACGCGACGGAGGTGGCGGTCGAGGTGACCACGGCCTGCATACCGCCGATGTCGTTGGTGATGCGTGACTGCACCTCGCCGGTGCGGGTGCGGGTGAAGAAGGCGATCGACTGGCGGTGCAGGTGGGTGAAGACCTCGGTGCGCAGCCGGTGCATGATCTGCTGCCCGACGGTGGTGGAGATCCAGGTCTGCACGACGCCGAGCGCCGAGGTCAGCCCGGCGACGGCGACCATGCCGAGCACCAGCCAGATCAGCAGGGTCAGGTCGGCCTTGGGCAGGGCGACGTCGATGACCTCGCGCAGCAGGAACGGCGTGGCCATGGCGATCACGGACGACGCCACGATGATCGCGCTGACCACGGCGAGCTGCCAGCGGTGGGCGGTGAACAGGCGGCCGATACGGCGCAGCGAGACCGCATGGGCCTGCGCCTTCTCCTCGGCGGTGACGGTGTGCGGGCCGCCGCGGCGGCCTCCTCGTTCCGCAGGTGGGCTGTCCAAGGGGTTGTTCCTTTCAGCGAGGGATGCTGAGGTTACCTCAACATGAGGTTACAACCGCAATAGCTGGTACCGTATTCCCGTGGACGAACACGAGGAAGCAGGCCTTTCCGAGGCCTTCTGGGCGGTCGCCCGCCGCCTGCGGCACCTCACCAAGGACGCCCTGGCCCCGTGGCAGATCACCCCGTCGCAGTCACGTGCGCTGAACGTGCTCGGCCGCCAGGAGGCCCTGCGCCTCAACGAGCTGGCGGAGCAGCTGCGTATCGCCCCGCGCTCGGCCACCGAGGTCGTCGACGACCTCCAGGCCCGCGGCCTCGTCGAACGCCGCCCCGACCCCGCCGACCGCCGCGCGACGCTGGTGGCGCTCACCGGCCCGGGCCGCGACACCGCCCGAGCGATCGAGGCCGCCCGCCGAACCGAAGCCGACCGCTTCTTCAGCGCCCTCGACCCACACGACCGCACCCAACTAAGCACCATCCTCCGCAAACTGACCTGAAATCCCCGCCAAGGCCGAAACCCTGGCACAACTCTTAAAGACTTGCGCCCTCGCCGGGTGGACGAGGGCGCGAGTCTTTGAGAGTTGTCGCAGGGAGAGGCGGGTCGGCGAGGCCCGGGGGCGTCGCCGACCCGGTGGGTCAGGCGGCGGGGAGGCCGCGTTCGATGGCGGCGATGATCTGCGGGCGCAGCTCGTCGGGGCGGATGATCGCGTCCACCGAGCCGACCTGGACGGCGCGCTGGATGCTGTGTACGCCGTCGAACTCGGCGGCTACCTCGCTCAGCTTCTCGGCCCGGACCGAGGCCCGTACGTCGAGCAGCTGACCGACCAGGGCCGCCTTCTCGCCGCCGGTCGCGGTGGTGATCCGCGACTCCAGGTCGACGACCCGCGGGTCCTTGGCGGTACGCGCGTTGACGTCACCGGCGAACACCACGGCCGCGGCCGGCGCGCCGCCGAGCACCGACGCGAACGAGCCCTCCAGGGCCAGCACCGTCATGTTCGGGTTGAGCGCCTTGGAGAACACCACGAACGCGCCGCCGTGATAGCGGGAGATCACGCAGAACACGATCGGGCCGCGGAAGTTCACGATCGCCCGGCCGATCTCCGCGCCGTACTCCAGCTGCAGCTTGCGCATCGACTCCGGCGACCCGTCGAACCCGGACAGGTTCGCCAGCACGACCAGCGGCCGGTTGCCGCTCGCCGCGTTGATGGCCCGCGCGGCCTTCTTCGACGACTGCGGGAACAGCGTGCCCGCGGTGTACGTGTCCGGGCCGTCGGTGGGCGGGAACCCGCGCCGCGGCACCGACCGGGACTCGATGCCCAGCAGGCACACCGGGATGCCACCCAGGTGCACGTCCTGCACGACCGTCGTCTCGGCGTCGGCCATGCCCGCCCAGCGCTCCAGGATCGTGTGGTCCTGGTCGGCCAGCGCGCGCATCAGCGTGCGGATGTCGAACGGCTTCTTGCGGTCGGGGTTGTGCTCCTTGGAGAAGATCTGCCCGACGGTGGTGAAGTCGCTGTCCGGCACCGAGTGCGGGAACGGCGAGATGTCGCGGTCGGCCGGGTCGGTGGTGGCCGCCCGGCGCGGGCCGGCCTCCCCGGGCGCGATGTAGGTGTGCTCGTGGTGCGCCATCAGTACGCCCTGGGCGGCCCGCAGGTCCGGGGCCCAGTACTGGGCCTGGCCGTTGGGGCCCATCACCCGGTCGTAGCCGCCGATGCCGAAGTTGTCCTCGGCCGACACGCCGCCGGAGAAGTCCAGCGACTGCTTGCCGGTCAGCACCATCGCCGAGTCCGGGGTCATCACCAGGATGCCCTTGGTGTGCATGAGCATGGTGGCCTCGGCGTTCCAGTACGGCTGCGCGCCGACCGTGATGCCGGCGACCACGATGTTGATCTCGCCGCCGTCCTGGGTGAACTCCACGATCCGCTTGAGCGCCGCGGCCACCCAGTCCATGTTCTCGGTGCCCGAGTCCATGGAGATCCGGGCGCCCGCCGACAGCGCGAACCAGTCCACCGGGGCCTGCATCCGCTCGGCCAGGTTCAGCGCCGCGATGATCCGCGCGCACTCCGGCTCCGACAGCGCCCCCAGCGCCTTGGTCGGGTCGCCGAGCAGCGCCACCCGGGTGACGCCCTCGGGGTAGCGCTCGGTCGGCGTGCTGACCACACCGGCGACGATGCCCGCCTTGTTGCGCCCCTTGGGCCGCTCCACCGGGACCAGCTCGCCCGTGTCGTCCAGGTCGTACTCGGTGAACGTGCCGTTGCGGCCGGCCAGCAGGCCGGTCAGCTCGTACGGGTAGGTCGTGCCGCGGCGGCGGGCCGACAGCACCTTCTGCCGGTAGTCGTCCAGCGGCTCGATCGGCTCGGTGGTCGGCTCGGTGACCGACATGCGCATGCCCGCGTCGAACGAGACCTCGACCGCGACGTCGGCCATCTCCCCGGTGACCTCGTCGCGCTGGCGGCCCAGCACCAGCACCTGCTCCAGACCCGCCCCGGCGGTACGCGGCAGCACGCGCTGGATGACGGCGTTCAGCTCTTCCACCGTCAGCTCGCTCGACGGCCACACGTACAGCGTGATGCGGTTGGTGTCGAGGCGCTTCTTGGCCGGGCGCCGCGCCTGGACCTTGCGGATCGCGTCCAGGCAGCCGTCCAGCATGCCCTCCAGGGCGGGCAGGGCGAGCACCCGGCCCTCGGCGTCGCGCAGCGGGGTCAGGTCGCGGACCTGCGCCATCGCCGCCAGCCGCTCGTCGGCCGGGTTGTCCGGGGCGACGCAGCGGAAGAGGTAGACCTCCTCGTCGATCGACGGCAGGCGGGTCAGGTCGAAGTTGCGCAGTCGCGGCAGCTGCAGCCGCTCGGCGATCTGCGGGTGGAGCCCGCGGATGACCCGGTCCTCGCCGTGGCCCGGACGGAACGTGAAGTGGTGGTGCATCGCCGCGCCGGTCGGCCCGGCGACCGACATGGTCACCCGCTGGAGCACGTCGAGCAGCCCGGCACGTTCGAGGACGGCCCGCAGGCTCGCGGCCATGGTGTCCGGGTCGGGCTGATCGGCCCAGGTCAGATACACGTCGGCGACCGAGGCCTCGTCGGCCAGCTCGGCGATCTTCGCCAGGGCGTCGGGCAGTTCGGTGAAGTCGGTCGCCGTCGCGATCAGCCGGAAGCGCTCGCCGTCGCGGTCGTACGCCGCGGTGAAGAACGTGTGTCCGGCCACCTCGACGCAGCGGGTGTCGCTGATGCCGCGGTTGCCGTAGTAGCGGCGGCTGAGGACCTCGAGCATCGGCCCGTGGTCGACGGCCGGCCGGCCGATGCGCTGCCCGAGCAGCCGCACCAGCGGTTCGGGCGAGGCGACCATCTTCGCGATGCGCTCGTCGCGGTCGGCCGCGCCGGGGTCGCGGTCGAGGTGGCGCAGGTGCTCGCGGACCTCGTTGTAGACCTCGGCGCGCTTGCGGCGCAGCATCGGCTGGGCCGCCCAGCGGAACACGATGCTGCGGGCGAGGTCGCCGACGACCGGGAACCGGACCTGGGTCGCCCAGATCAGGTGCTCCAGCGCCTGGCTGACCGCCTCGCGCACGCCCTCGCCGGGCACCGGCTCGGTCAGCCACCGCTGCAGCAGCGACACGATCACCGCGACGTCGGCGGAGGAGCGCTGCTGCGCCAGGAAGATCCGGAAGACGGCCTCTTCCAGTTCGGGCGTGCGGTCGAAGCCGTCGATGCCGTAGTGCGCGAGCACCCGGGCCAGTCGCTGCCGGAACGCGTCCGGCAGCCCGGCTCGGTCGACGTCGAGGCTCTGCAGGTAGGCGTGGAAGAACTCGCGCGGGCTGTGCACCCGGGTGTCGGCCTTGGTCTCCTCGCCGGCCGGCCGGTTGCGGCTCAGTTCGGACAGGTCGGCGAACACCTGCAGCAGCCCGACCTCGCCCTCGATCGGGGCGCGGCCCAGCTCGGCCCGGGCTGCCAGGTACGCCGACAGCGCCCGGCGCTCGTCGCGCGGGTCGAGGTCGTAGCCGAGCAGCAGGCTGCGCAGGTCGGCCTGGCCGCGTACGACCCGGGCCTCGGCGGACAGGCCGCCCGGCTCGGGCGGCAGTTCCAGGTCCACGGCCTCGGTCTCGGCCGCCGCCTCGGACTCGTCGCCGATCGGCTCCAGGCGCATCAGCGGCGCGCCGGACTCGACCTGGCTGCCGACGGAGACGTTGATCTCGCGCAGCTTGGACTTGACCGGTGCGCGCAGCACCGTCTCCATCTTCATGCTCTCCAGCACGAGCACCGGCGCGCCCGCCTCGACCTCGTCGCCGACCTGGCACGGGGTCGCCACGACCAGCGCGGGGGCGGGGGAGCGCAGCACGCCGCCCTCGTCGCGGCTGACGCGGTGCGTGACGCCGTCCACCTCGACCAGGTGGATCGGGCCGTGCGTGTCGGTCACCAGCCGGAAGCGGCGGCCGTTGACCAGGACCCGGCCGGTGTGCTCGTCGAAGCGCTCCAGCTCGACGTCCATGGTCGGGGCTTCGCCGATGCCGACCCGGAAGCGGTGCGGCCCGATCTGCGCGACCGACACCCGGTAGGCGGCGCCGCGCAGCTTGAGGTCGATCGGCCGGCCGCTCTTGTGCTGGACCTGCGGGCGGCCGCCGTGTGCCGTGGACAGCAGCCGCTGCCGCTCGATCTGCGCCTCGTCCTCGTACGCCTCGATGGCGGCCGCGGCCAGCGCGATGCCGGAGTGCTTGGTGGAGACCAGGCGGCCCTGCGCGCGGACCCGGTCGATCCAGCCGGTGTCGGCGCTGCCGTCGATGACCTCGGGCTGGTCGAGCAGGTCGAGCAGGAAGCTCTTGTTGGTCGCGCCGCCCTCGATGATCACGGTGGTGTCGGCGACCGCGCGGCGCAGCCGGCCGAGCGCCTCCTCGCGGGTACGCCCGAACGCGATGATCTTCGCGATCATCGAGTCGAAGTCGGCGGGGATCACGTCGCCCTCGCTGACGCCGGTGTCCACCCGGACGCCGGGGCCCGCGGGCAGGGTCAGCCGCTCGATCCGGCCGGGCGACGGGGCGAAGTCGCGGTCGGGGTCCTCGGCGTTGAGCCGGGCCTCCACCGCGTGGCCCACCTCGACCGGGATCAGGTCGCCCAGGCGGCCGCCCGAGGCGACGTGGAGTTGCGCCTTGACCAGGTCGAAGTCGGTGGTCGCCTCGGTGATCGGGTGCTCGACCTGGAGCCGGGTGTTGACCTCCAGGAAGGCGAACAGCTTCTCGCCCGGGTGGTAGAGGAACTCGACGGTGCCCGCACCGCGGTAGTTCACCGCCAGCGCCAGCCGCTCGGCCGCCGTCTTCAGCTCGCGCACCTGCTCGGGGGCGAGCACGGGCGAGGCGGACTCCTCGATGACCTTCTGGTTGCGCCGCTGCACGGAGCAGTCGCGCACACCCAGCGCCCAGGCGGTGCCCTGGCCGTCGGCGATCACCTGGACCTCGACGTGCCGGGCGCCGGTGACCAGGCGCTCCAGGAACACGATGCCGCTGCCGAAGGCGCGCTTGGCCTCCAGGCTGGTGCGCTCGTACGCGTCGGCCAGCTCCTCGTCGCTGCGCACCACCCGGATGCCGCGACCGCCGCCGCCGGCGGTGGCCTTGAGCATCAGCGGGTAGCCGATCTCGGCCGCCGAGCGGGTGGCCGCCTCCAGGCTCTCCACCGCACCCCGGCTCCACGGCGCGACCGGGACGCCGACCTCCTCGGCGATCAGCTTCGAGCCGATCTTGTCGCCGAGCTTGCGCATCGCCTCGGCGCTCGGGCCGATGAAGGTGACACCGATCTTCTCGCACAGCTCCGCGAACGCCGGGTCCTCGGCGACGAAGCCCCAGCCCACCCATGCTGCGTCGACCTGCATCTCGACCAGGGCGCGCTCGAGCACCGCGTGGTCCAGGTAGGGGCGCGCCGAGGCGGGGCCGAGGCAGTAGCTGTCGTCGGCCTCGCGCACGAAGGTGGCGGTGCGTTCCGCTTCGGTGTAGAGCGCGATGGTCTCGATCGGTGGGGCGTCGGACTCCGCGTTGAGCTCGCGGACGGCGTGGATCAGCCGCATGGCGGCCTCACCCCGGTTGACGATGGCGATGCGATTGAACACCGAGTAAGCCTTCCAAAGAACCCGAACGAAGAACCCCGTGGGGTGGGGTCCCCGTCAACAACCTTTGCATCTACTGAGCGGTAGCAAACCGTTGTAATCGTCAGGGGACGACAGCGAATTTTGTGGAGAACCACCAAAGGCAGATGGCGCTCAATTGGATAAATCGGCGAATTCTATGACAAGATCATATGCTGTCCGGGGTCAGCGACGGCTCGTCCGGGGCGGACAGGCTGAACACCGCGCCCGCCACCGCGGCGCTGGCGGCGATCTTCGCTTCCAGCGCGCGCAGCCGCACGGCCACGTGCGACTCGACGTCGTCCCCGGCGAGATCGACGTCGCCCACCACCGAGATCATCCGCGGCCCCACCACCTCCAGTCGCAGGTACGTCACCCGGGCGACCTCGGGCATGTCCAGCATTGCCCGCAGCACGGCGGTGCGCACCCGCGGGTCGGCCTCCTCCCCGACGAGGAACCGGCGGTTGCGGTTGATGAGCACCCCCGCGACCACCACCAGCAGCACCCCGACCAGGATCGACCCCATGGCGTCGGGCACCGCCGAGCCCGTCAACTGGTGCGCGGCCAGCCCGGCGGTCGCCAGCACCAGGCCGATCAGCGCGGCGGCGTCCTCGGCGAACACGGCCCGCAGCGCCGGATCGGACGTGGCCAGCACGTGCTCGATGAGGTCACGCTGCATCACCTTGGCGTCGGCGCGGGCCTGGCGCACGGACTGCAGGAACGACACCCCTTCCAGCAGGAACGAGGCGGCCAGCACGGCGTACCCCACGAGGAAGTCGTCGGCCGGGGTCGGGTCGCGCAGCTGGCCGATGCCGTGCGTGACCGAGAACGCGCCACCGGCCACGAACAGGCCGACCGCGGCGAACAGCGACCACACGTAGGCCTCGCGACCGTGCCCGAGTGGATGTCCCCGGTCGGCCGGGCGGGCCGCGCGGCGGTTGGCCACGACCAGGAACACCTCGTTGCCGGTGTCCGCCCAGGAGTGCGCGGCCTCCGCGGTCAGCGACGCCGACCTGGTGAGCAGCGCGGCGGCGGTCTTGGCGATCGCGATCAGCAGGTTCGCCCCGAGCGCCACGAACACGGTGAGGAAGCTGTCTGACCCGCGGGCGTCGCCGGGCAGCAGGAAAGCGAAGCCGGCGGGCTGCGGCTCATCCTGGGCGGCCGCCGCAGCCACCCCGTCACGTGGGGTTTCCCGCGGGCGGCTGGTCCCGCCCGGTCGATTCATGCGTTGCCACCTGTGCGGCTGATCATCTGACCCCTGCCGGTTCGTGTCCGACTCCGACGATATCCGCACCGGGCGTGGCGACCGTTCGGCTCTCCCACGGCGGCACGGTGCGCATCGCGCAAGAACCCTGAGCGACACGTGCACCGCGCAGGGAAGCCGGTCGGCGGGTAGTCCGGCAAATCGCTCTCGATGGACGAGACGCCCGATAACCTGGTCGAAACGCCTCGCCGACCAGACGAGCGGACGGGGGACCGGATTCATGACCTCATCGCCGGATCGGCGGTCGTCGGCGCCGGCACGCCAAGGGCTCGTGCTCGCGGCGCTGATCATGGTGGCGGCGGTGGCCAACCTCAACCTGGCCGTCGCCAACGTGGCGCTGCCCGACATCGGGCGCGCGTTCGACTCCTCGCAGACGGCGCTCAACCTCATCGCGGTCGCGTACTCGCTGGGCCTGGCCTGCTCGGTGATCTACCTCGGCGCGCTCGGCGACCGGTACGGGCGCAAGCTCATGCTGGTGGCAGGCATCCTGCTGTCGGTGCCCGCCTGCCTGCTCGCCGCGTACGCGCCGACGGACACCGTCCTGATCCTCGCCCGCCTCGTCGGCGGCCTGTCCGCGGGCATGGCCTACCCGACCACGCTGGCCCTCATTGCCGCGCTGTGGTCGGGCCCGGCCCGCACCCGCTCCATCGCGCTCTGGTCGGCGACCGGCGGGGCCATCGCCTCACTGGGCCCGCTGGCGGCGGGTTTCGCGCTGGAGCGCTTCTGGTGGGGCTCGGTCTTCCTGATCACCCTGCCGCTGGCGGCGATCGCGCTGGTCATGGCCGTGATGCTGGTGCCCGCGCACGTGAACGAGACCACCGAGCCGGTCGACAACCTCGGCGGCGTCCTGTCGATAGTCCTGGTCGGCGCGGCGATCCTCGCCATCAACTTCGCGCCCGTGCCGAACGCCGGCGCGCTTGTCGCGGGCCTGACCGTGCTCGCGCTGGCCGCGGTCGTCGCGTTCGTGCTGCGCGAGCGCCGGGCCGCGAACCCGCTCTACGACCTGGGCATCGCCTCCCGGCGGGTGTTCTGGGTCGCGGCCTGCGCGGGCATCATCGTGTTCGGGTCGCTGATGGGCGCGATGTTCATCGGCCAGCAGTTCCTGCAGAACGTGCTCGGTTATTCGACGGTGCAGGCCGGTGCGGCGATCCTGCCCGCGGCGATCCTGATGGTCCTCATCGCGCCGCGCTCGGCAAAGCTGGTGGAGTCGCACGGGGCCAGGTTCACCCTGCTCACCGGATACGTGTTCGTGCTGCTCGGGTTCCTGACCATGCTGCTGCTATGGCGGGAGGGCATCGGTTACTGGCAGGTCGGGCTCGGCTACGCGCTGATCGGCGCGGGCGTCGGCTTCGCCGGCACGCCCGCCTCCCACTCGCTGACCGGCTCCGTTCCGGTGACCCGGGCGGGCATGGCCTCCGGTACGGCCGACCTGCAGCGCGACCTGGGCGGCGCGGTCATGCAGTCAATTTTCGGGGCGCTGCTCACTGCCGGGTACGCCAGCGCCGCCGCGGCCGCCGTCACCGCAGCCCCGCCCAACCCGGCCATCACCGCGAGCGTGCAGACCCAGCTCACGAAGTCGTTCTCCAGCGCCGCCACCACCGCCGAGCAGTATCCGCAGTACTCCGCGCAGATCACCGCCGGGGCGAAGGCGGCGTTCCTGCAGGGTGACCAGTGGGCCTACCTGGCCGGGATCGTCGCGGTCCTGATCGGCGCGGCCATCGTGTACGTGTTCTTCCCCCGCAAGGCGCAGGAGCAGCGGCTGCTCGACGAGTACGCGGCGACCGACTCGGGCGCGTAGCGCCAGGGCTCGCATCAGCTAATCGCCGGTGTCGATGCGACGGTGACGCGCGAGTGGGACCGGGACAAAAACCACAAGCCAGAGCTTCGGGGCCGTCGGTAGCCTGTCGCCATGCCCCCACGCCTGCCACATCCCGATCCCGGCGTTCCGGACACGAGGGGCCCCGTGCGGTACCTGTGGTGGCTGGTCCGATCCCAGTGGCCGCGGGCACTGCGCGGCAGCGTGGTCGGCACCGCGTGGATGATCGGGCTGGCGGTGCGGCCGTGGCTGATCGCGCGGGCGATCGACGACGGGCTGCGCGCCGGTGACACCCGGGCGCTGCTGACCTGGGTCGGCGCGATCATCGTTGCCGGCGTGGTCGTCGCCTGGCTCGGGATCATGCGGCACCGGACGATGACCTTCCTGCGCGAGGACGCCACGGCCCGCTCGTCGCAGGTGGTGCTGCACCACATCGCGCGGCTGGGCGCGGTGCTGCCGCGCAGGGTCCCGGCAGGCGAGATCGCGACCGTGTGCGGCACCGACGTGTCGCAGGCCTCGTGGGCGCTGACGATGACAGGGCCGGGCGTGGGCGCGGTGCTGGCGTACGCGACCGCGTCGGTCGTGCTGTGGTCGGTGGACCCGATGCTGGCCCTGTTCGTGCTGCTGGGTGTGCCCGTGGTCGTGCTCGTGGTGGGACCGTTGCTCAACCGGTTGCAGGGCGTCGACACCGGCTACCGGCACGAGCTGGGGATCCTGACCAGCCGGGCCGGTGACATCGTGGCCGGGCTGCGGGTGCTGGCCGGGGTGGGTGGCCGCGACCTGTTCGCCCGGCGCTACGCCGCCCGGTCGCAGAGCCTGCTCCAGCAGGGCTACCGGGTCGGCTCGATCATGAGCTGGGTGCAGGCGCTGACCGTGGGCATCCCCGCCCTGTTCCTGGCCGCGATCGTCTGGCTGTCCGCGCGCATGGCCGCCGAGGGGCAGATCACCGTCGGCGAGATGGTCGCCGTGTACGGATACGCCGCGATCCTGTCGGTGCCGGTGTGGTTCCTGCTCGAAGGCGGTTTCATGACCGTGCGGGGCCTCGTCGCCGCGCGGCGGATCATCGCGGTGCTGCGCGTCCAGCCCGACGCCGGCGCGGCCGGCCCCGCCCCCCACGGCCCCGCCGACCTGCACGACCCGCAGTCGGGGCTGACCGTCCCTGTGGGACGCATGATCGGCGTCGCGGCGGAGGACCCCGCGGCGGCGATCGCGCTCGCCGACCGGCTCGCCCGCTACGTCTCCAGTGAGGTGAGCTGGGGCGGGCTGCCGATCGCCGGTGTCGATCCGGCCGAGATCCGGGCCCGCATCCTCGTCGCCGACCACGACTCCTACCTGTTCCCGGGCACGCTGCGCGAGGTGCTGCGGACCCGCCACGACGTCACCGACGCCCAGCTGGCCGCCGCCGTGCACACCGCGTCCGCCGACGACATCGTCGAGTCGCTGCCCGGCGGGCTCGACGGGCAGATCGAGGCCCGCGGCAGCAACCTGTCCGGCGGCCAGCGCCAGCGCGTACGCCTGGCCCAGCACCTGCTCGCCGAGCCCGACGTGCTGATCCTCGTCGACCCGACCTCGGCCGTCGACTCGCACACCGAGGCCCGCATCGCCGACCGGCTGCACGAGCACCGCACCGGCCGGAC
Organism: Catellatospora vulcania; assembly: GCF_009720385.1. GTDB lineage: Bacteria > Actinomycetota > Actinomycetes > Mycobacteriales > Micromonosporaceae > Catellatospora > Catellatospora vulcania. Next base: position 536,750 of record NZ_ML769301.1, read on the forward strand.
CACCGTCGTGATCGCCACGTCTCCGCTGCTGCTGGACCGCACGGACCTGGTGGCCTTCCTCCGTGACGGGCAGGTCGCCGCCGCCGGCAGGCACGACGAGCTGCTGGAGACCGAACCCGGCTACCGGGCGCTGGTCGCCCGCGACGCCGCCGAGCCCGAGAGCGACGCCGCGCGAGTGGGAGCACTGCGATGATCGAGACCGCCACCGTCGAGCCCGGCACCCCACGGGCGGCCCGGCGATGAAGGCGCTGCCCGTCGCCGACCGGGGGACCGTCCGCCGTTCGGTGGCCGAGCTGGCCCGGGCCGAGAAGCGGTCGCTGATCCTCGCGCTCGTGCTGCACGTAGCCGCCGCGATCGCCGGGCTCGCCTCGCCCTGGCTGGTGGGCCGGATCGTCGACCGGGTCACCGCCGGGGCCGCGGCCGCCGACGTGGACACCTTCGCGCTGGCCATCGCAGGGTGCGTGCTGGCGCAGATCCTGCTGTCCCGCACCGCCCAGAACGTCGGCAACCGGTTCGGCGAGCGCGCCAACGCCCGGCTGCGGGAGGACTTCGTCGCGCGTACGCTGCGCCTGCCGATCGCCGTGGTCGAGCGGGCGGGCACCGGCGACCTGGCCACCCGCAGCTCCGTCGACGTCGCCACCGTCGGCAACGCCGTCCGCCAGGTCGTGCCGACGGTGCTGATCTCGGTCATCCGGCTGCTGCTGGTCGTCGTGGCCGCGTTCCTGCTGCATCCGCTGCTCGGCATGCTCATCCTCGCCGGCGCTCCGACGACCCTGGCCGTCGCCCGCTGGTACCTGCGCCGGGCCCCGCAGGCGTACCTGGCCGAGGGCGAGGCCGCCTCGGAGCTGACGGAGTCGCTGACCGCGACCGCCGAGGGCGCGCGGACCGTGGAGGCGCTGCGGCTGACCGAGGAGCGGATCCGCGAGGGCACCGCACGCGTCGCTCGGCAGTGGCAGACCCGTCGCGCGACGCTGGCGCTGCGCAGTGTCTTCTTCCCCGTGGTGGAGGCCGGCTACGCGCTGCCCGCCGCGGCGATGCTGCTCGCGGGCGGGTACTTCCTGTCCGAAGGCTGGGTCACCCTCGGTGCGGTGGTGGCGGCCACGCTCTACGCCCAGCAGTCGATCGAACCGGTCGACCACATCATGATCTTCCTGGAGCAGGCCCAGCGGGGCGTCGCGTCGCTGGCCCGGGTCCTGGGCATCGGACTGGTCGCGCCCGAGCCCCGCGGGGTCGCCTCGGCCCCACCCGGCCAGCGGCTCGTCGTCCGCGGCGTGCGGTTCTGCTACGCCGGCGGCCACGACGTGCTGCACGGCATCGACCTGGAGGTGCGCCCCGGCGAGCGGCTCGCCGTCGTCGGGCCGTCCGGCGCGGGCAAGTCGACGCTGGCCCGCCTGCTGGCCGGGATCGACGCGCCCCGTGAGGGCGTCGTCAGCCTGGGCGGCGTCCCGGTGACCGACCTCGACCCCGCCGAGCGCCGCCGCCGTATCGCGCTGGTCACCCAGGAGCACCACGTCTTCATCGGAACGCTGCGCGACAACCTCGCCTTCGCCGCGCCCGGCGCGACCGACGGGGACATGCTGTCCGCGCTGGTCGCCGTGGGCGCCGACTGGTACGCCGAGCTGCCCGACGGCCTCGACACCGAACTCGGCGACGGCGCGCGGGCGCTGAACCCGGCCGACGCGCAGCAGGTGGCGCTGGCGCGGCTGGTGCTGGCCGATCCGCACACGCTGATCCTCGACGAGGCGACGGCGGCGCTCGACCCGACGACCGCACGTCGCACCGAACGATCGCTCGGCGCCGTCCTGCACGGACGGACGGTGATCGCCATCGCGCACCGGCTGTACACCGCGCACGACGCCGACCGGGTCGCCGTGCTGGCCGACGGCCGGGTCACCGAGCTGGGCAGCCACGACGACCTGGTGCGCGGGGACGGGGCGTACGCGGCGCTGTGGCGCTCCTGGCACGGCGACAAGGCCTGACCGCGCAGGGCTTGACTTCGTTCCGCCGCGGGCGGAAGGTGGGAGCGCTTCCATCGATGAAGCCGAAACCCTCTCCCGGAGGCACGCCCATGTCTCGACCCCGCCCTGCCCTGCAACGGGTCGCCCACCACGCAACCCCGCCCACTCCACACACGACGCGCTCCGCCCGAACGAGAACCATCGCCGCCCTGGCCGCCCTGTCGGCGCTTGTGATCATGTCCGTCACGATGGCGATCTCCACCCCTGCACAGGCCGCCGCCCCGGTCCGGATCATGCCGCTGGGCGACTCCATCACCGGCGGGCCAGGCTGCTGGCGCGCGGTGCTCTGGGACCGCCTGCAGCGCAACGGCTTCAGCGACGTCGACTTCGTCGGCACCCAGGCCGGTGGCGGCTGCAACCTCGCGAGCTGGGACGGTGACAACGAAGGCCACGGCGGATACCGGGCTACCGGCATCGCCGACCAGAACCAGCTGCCGGGATGGCTGGCCGCCACCCACCCTGACGTCGTGCTCATGCACCTGGGCACCAACGACATCTGGAGCAACACCCCCACGGCGACGATCCTGGCCGCGTACGGCACGCTCGTCGACCAGATGCGCGCGAGCAACCCGGACACGAAGATCCTGGTTGCGCAGATCATTCCCATGACACCCAGCGGATGCTCGTGGTGCCCGTCGGGTGTCACCGCGCTGAACAGCGCCATCCCCGGCTGGGCCGCGAGCAGGACGACGGCGCGATCGCCGATCACGGTCGTGGACCAGTACACCGGCTTCGACACCTCCGTCGACACCAGCGACGGGGTGCACCCGGACGACTCGGGCTTCCAGAAGATGTCGGACCGCTGGTATCCGGCGCTGATCCCGCTGCTCGGCGGGAGCACGCCCGGTGACACCACCCCGCCGACCACCCCGACCGGGTTCACCGCCACCGTCGACTGCAGTCTCAGGGTCACGCTGCGCTGGACGGCCTCGACCGACAACGCCGCGGTCACCGGCTACGACGTCTTCCGCTCGGCCAACGGCGCGGCGTTCATCTCGATCGGCACGGCCACCGCAACGTCGTTCTCCGACACGCTCAGCGGCATGTACCAGTACCAGGTCCGAGCCCGCGACGCGGCCGGCAACACTTCCGGCTTCACCGCGCCCGTGAGCGTGGTGCCACCGCCGTGCCCGCCCCAGGACACGCAGCCGCCCACCACGCCCGGCACGCCGACCGCGTCGGCGACGACCGCCACATCGGCCACCCTGGCGTGGACGGCGTCCACCGACAACGTGCGCGTCACCGGGTACGACGTCTATCGGGCGCCCGGGAGCGGCGGCAGCTTCGCGTTGGTGGGCACCTCGCCCACGAGCAGTTTCACCGATTCCGGACTGAGCGCGGCGACCACGTACCGGTACCAGGTGCGCGCGCGGGACGCGGCCGGCAACGCCTCGACGTTCTCCGCCGCGGCCACGGTCCAGACCGCGGGCGGCACCGCGGGCTGCTCGGCGACCCTGACCCTGCAGACCGGGTGGGGTGGCGGCTACGTCATGCAGCCCAACACGGTCACCAACACCGGCGCAGCCGCCATCAGCGGATGGACGGTCACCTTCACCCTGCCGGCCGGACACACCGTCACCGGGTCCTGGAACGCCACTGTGACCGTGAGCGGCCAGACCGTCACGGCACGGGGGATCGCCGGTCAGAACGCCACCCTCGGCGCGGGCGCGGGCACCACCTGGGGATTCCAGGCTTCCCGGCCCGGCGGCGACACCACGGTTCCTTCCACCGTGTCCTGCACCAGTCCCTGACGCGGCAGGCGGCCAGGGGACGGGCGGGCGAACGCACGTCCCCTGGCCGCCCAGCCTCGCAGGCGGCGCAGCCGGTGCTCCCGGCTGGGAGCGACCTCGCGGGCCGTCGGCGCTCGTGCCGGCCCCGGCTGTGCGCCCGCTGACCGGGACGGACCGTCCGGGCCGGACGGGCGTGACGAAGAACGCCCCCCGATCGCGATCCCGGTAACATCGCCGCGCCCGGCCTCCCGCGCAAGATGGAGGCATGACCAGCAGCAACGGCGCCGTACCGGTGACCATCGCCATCACGCGCCGCGCCGACCCCAGCCACGCCCGGGAGATGATCGCGTGGATGCGGGCGGGCACCACCCTCGCCGAGGAGTTCCCCGGATTCCTGGGGGCGGGGTGGGTGCGGCCGGGTCCAGGCTCCACCGACTGGCACATGCTCTACCGGTTCGCCGACGCCGACGCGCTGCGGACCTGGGAGGAGTCGTCGCAGCGGCAGTGGTGGCTGTCGTCTGCCCAGGGCATCGTCGAGCACCACCGCACCGAACGGCGTACGGGCATCGAGGGCTGGTTCGACCCGCCGCAGGAGCACAGCGTCGAGGAGGCGCGGACGCCAGCGCCGCCGCGCTGGAAGCAGGCGGTCACCATCTGGCTCGTGTTCTTCCCGCTCAGCCTGCTGGCCAACGCCGTGGCGGTGCGCTATCTGGCCGGGTCCCCGCTGGTGGTTCGCACTCTGGTCATCACGTTGTGCCTGACCCCGCTGATGACCTATGTGATGCTGCCGCGGATCACCAAGGCGCTGGAGTGGTGGCTGCACGGCCGCCCGGCCCCCTGGCGCACGGCACGCCGATAGGCGTCCGGGCTGCTCCGGCTCAGGGCACGGCAGGAGCCGGCGCTGCTCCGGCTCAGGGCACGGCAGGAGCCGGCACGGTGGGCGTGGTCAGGCGGTGGCAGGCGGCACGCCGGGCAGTGGCCGCAGCAGGCGGGCGGCCGTGTCGAACAGGTGCTTGCGCAGCTCGTCGTCGCTGAGCCGGGCCAGGGCCGGGTCGACTCCGGCCACGATCAGCCCGCCGCTGACCATGGCGGCGGCGACCAGCGCGGAGCCGTCCGGGTCCGGCCCGGTGAACAGGGCTCGGATGCGCTCGAACGACGCGTGCGCGGGGTGCCCGCGGACCAGCCGGGCGACCATCGGGTCGAACTGCACGATCGCGGCCAGGCGGCGGTGCGTGATGATCAGGTCGATGATGCCGGCGAGCGTGGCCGTGAACCGCCGCTCCTGGTCCGGCTCCCCGCCGATCGCGTCGGCGATCTCCACCAGCCGGTCGAGGGCGGGGCCGACGACGGCGAACACGATGTCTTCCTTGGTGTGGAACTGGTGGTAGACGGCCGCCTTCGTCACGCCCATCCGGTCGGCGATCATCTGCAGCGAGGTGCCGCTGACGCCGTGCTCGGCGAACAGATCGAGCGCCGCCTCCAGCACCCGTTCCCGGGCCGGTCGATCGGACCGTGTGCCTCGCTCCGCCATCGGCGCCTCCGTCCTTCGATCAGCCCGCGCGGTGATCCTATCGGCATCTTGCGCGTGCATAGCCGATCGGCTAGCTTTGCCGCCTAGCCGATCGGCTATCCAGTTCGGCCAGGGCCGTCAGACGGAGGCGTCATGGGCATCGTTTGGGACAGGGAAGTCGACGTGCTCGTCGTCGGCACGGGCGCGGCCGGGCTGACCGCCGCCATCGCCGCCGCCGACGCCGGCCGCCGGGTGGCAGTCGTGGAAAGCACCGCCACCTGGGGCGGCACCACCTCGCTCAGTGGCGGCGGGCTGTGGATGCCGGCCAACCCGCTCATGCTCGCCAAGGGCCGCGAGGACTCGGTGGACAAGGCGCTGACCTACCTGCAGGCGGCCGTCGGCGAGGCCGGTCCGGCCAGCTCCGACGCGCGGCGGCGCGCTTTCGTCGAGACGGTGCCCGAGGTCTACCACGCCCTGGAGCGGCTCGGCGTGACCTGGGCCGACGCGCCGGAGTACCCCGACTACTACCCGGACCGGCCCGGCGGCATGATCGGCCGGGGCATCGAGTCCGAGCCGTTCGACGTACGCCGCCTCGGGCCCTGGCTGGAGACCGCCCGCTTCCGCGGCGCGACGCCGCCCGTGCCGCTCAAGACCGACGACGTCTGGCTGCTGGTGCGCGCCTGGTCGACGTTCTCCGGCTTCGTGCGTGGCGCGCAGTTCGTGTTCCGGACGCTGTGGGGCTTCGCCCGTGGCAAGCGCCTGCACGGCATCGGTGCGGGCCTGTCCGCCCACCTGATGGCGATCGTCACCCGGCAGGGCACCGAGGTGCTGCTCAAGACACCGCTCACCGAACACGTCGTCGAGAACGGCTCGGTCACCGGGGCCGTGGTGACCGGCGCTGACGGCGCGAGCAGGCGCATTCGGGCCCTCGGCGGGGTCGTCGTGGCGGCCGGCGGTTTCGCCCGCAACACGCAATGGCGGCAGAAGTACCACGGCATCCCCGGCTACACCTCCGCCGCCGACGGCGACCTCGGCGACCCGATCCGCATCGCCGAGTCCGTCGGCGCGCAGCTCGCCCTCATGGACGACGCCTGGTGGGGGCCGTCGGTGCCGATGCCCGACGGGTCGACCCAGTTCGTGGTCTCCGAGCGCTCGATGCCGTTCAGCATCGTGGTGGACGCCGGCGGCAGGCGCTACACCAACGAGTCGGCCAGCTACATCGACTTCGGCCATGCGATGCTGGCGCGCGACAAGACCGTGCCCGCCATCCCGAGCTGGATGATCGTCGACGCCCGCCACCGCCGCCGCTACCTGTTCAGCGCGCTGGCGCAGGGCACCGGGAAGCTGCGCGAGGCCGGCACGGTCCGCTCCGCCGACACCGTCGAGGCCCTGGCCGCCGAGCTGGGCATGGACCCGGCCACCCTGCGGGCCACCGTCGACCGGTTCAACGGCTTCGCCCGCACCGGCGTCGACGAGGACTTCGGGCGTGGCCGCACGGCGTACGACAACTACTACGGCGACCCGCGCGTCAAGCCGAACCCGAACCTCGGCCCGCTGGAGAAGGGCCCGTTCACCGCGATCCAGCTGGTGCCGGGCGACCTCGGCACCAAGGGCGGCCTGCTGACCGACGAGCACGCCCGGGTGCTCGACGGCGACGGCGTGCCGATCGCCGGGCTGTACGGCGCGGGCAACAGCACCGCCTCGGTCATGGGCCGCACATACCCCGGACCCGGCTCGACGATCGGCCCGGCGACCGTCTTCGGCTTCCTGGCCGGACGCCACGCCGCCGGCCGCGCCGTCACCGGCTGACCCGTCGTTCATCCTTCTGGTCCACAGCAAAGGCAGCACACCATGCAGATCGCACAGCGGGTCTTCGTCGTCACCGGCGGCGGCAACGGCATCGGCCGCGAGGTGGTCCTCGGGCTGCTCGCCCGCGGCGCCCGGGTCGCCGCCGTCGACCTCAGCGAGACCGGCCTGACCGAGACCGCTCGGCTCGCCGCCGCCGGGGACCGGCTGAGCAGCCACGTCCTGAGCATCGCCGACCGCACCGCGGTCGAGAAGCTGCCCGGTGACGTGATCGCCGAGCACGGACAGATCGACGGCCTGATCAACGTCGCCGGGATCGTGCAGCGCTTCGCCCGCGTCCAGGACCTGGGCTTCGACGAGATCGAGCGGGTCATGGCGGTCAACTTCTGGGGCGTGGTGAACATGAGCAAGGCGTTCCTGCCCGAACTGCTCGCCCGGCCCGCCGCCAGCCTGGTGAACGTGTCCAGCATGGGCGCGCTGCTGCCGGTGCCGGGCCAGAGCGCGTACGGCGCGAGCAAGGCCGCGGTCAAGCTGCTGACCGAGGGCCTGTACGCCGAGCTGCGCGGCACCTCGGTCGCGGTGACGGTCGTCTTCCCCGGCGGCGTCGCCACCAACATCCTCGGCAACTCCGGGGTCGGCATGGCGGGCCGCGACATGGATTCGGCGGGCACCGGGTCGAAGCTGACCAGCCCCGCCGACGCCGCCAAGCAGATCATCCAGGCGGTGGAGAAGGGCAGCTTCCGGGTACGCATCGGCGGCGACGCCCGCCTGCTCGACCGCCTCGCCCGGCTGATCCCGCAGCGGGCCACCGCCCTGATCGCCGACCGCATGAAGTCCCTGCTCGACAGCTGAAAGACAAAGGAAGGGCGGGCGGGCGGAAATTGGGTCGCGTGGCCGGTGGTGGGGGTGGTTACGTGGTCGGTGACAGACGTGGTCCGAGCGAGGAGCAAGACATGCGAGCGACGTTCGAGTTCTTCGAAGCTCTCCTGCCCGCTCGTTCGAAGGATCTGACGTTTGTCGCTCCGTACGCTCAATCTCGGGATCTTGGCCCATGTCGACGCCGGTAAGACGTCCCTGACCGAACGGCTGCTCTACGCGGCCGGGGTCATCGACACGATCGGCAGTGTCGACTCCGGCACGACGCAGACCGACTCGCTGGCGCTGGAACGCCGGCGGGGCATCACGATCCGCTCGGCGGTGGCGTCGCTGCGCATCGCGGACACCGTGGTCAACATCATCGACACCCCGGGTCACCCGGACTTCATCGCCGAGGTGGACCGCGTCCTGGGCGTGCTCGACGGGGCGGTGCTCGTCGTGTCGGCCGTCGAGGGGGTGCAGCCGCAGACCCGGCTGCTCATGCGCGCGCTGCGGCGGCTGGCCGTACCCACGCTGATCTTCGTCAACAAGATCGACCGGGGCGGCGCCGACGCCGGCCGCACCCTCGCCGAGCTGACCCGCCGACTCGGGGTGAAAGCCGCGCCGATGACCCGGGTCGTGCGGCCCGGCGAACGCGGGGCCACGGCCGAGCCGGACCCCGCAAGCCTCGCCGACGTGCTGACCGGCGAGGACGATGCGTTGCTCGCCGCGTACGTCGCGGACGAGTCCTGCCTGACGCCCCGGCGGCTGCGCGCCGAGCTGGCCGCGCAGACGGCACGGTGCGCGGTGCATCCGGTGTTCGCCGGTTCGGCGGTGACCGGCGCGGGGGTGGACGCGCTGATGGCGGGCCTGACGGACCTGCTGCCCGCCTCGGCCGGGGACCCCGCCGCACCTCCCAGCGGGCGGATCTTCAAGATCGAACGCGGTCCTGCGGGGGAGAAGGTCGCCTACGTGCGCCTGTTCGACGGCACCCTGCACGTGCGGGACCACCCGACCGGCGGCCGGGACCGGATCACGGGGCTGCACATGCTGGAGCACGGCGACTGGACCCCGCACGACAGCGTCACGGCGGGCGGGATCGCCGCACTGCGCGGCCTCGCGACCATCCAGGTCGGCGACGCCATCGGCTCGGCGCCCGGCCTGACCGCGCACCACTTCGCGCCGCCCATGCTCGAAGCGCTGCTCGTGCCGGCCGACCCGGCCGACGGAGCCCGCCTGCGCTCGGCGCTGGCCCAGCTCGCCGAGCAGGACCCGCTGATCAACGTACGGGCCGACGAGCGCCTGGGCACGGCCGTGTCCCTGTACGGCGAGGTGCAGAAGGAGGTCATCCAGGCCACGCTGGCCACCGAGTTCGGGCTCGAGACCCGGTTCCGGGAGACGACGACGCTGTGCGTCGAGCGGCCCGCCGGGGTCGGCGAGGCCGTCGAGCGGCTCAACACGCCGTCGAACCCGTACCGGGCCACCATCGGCCTGCGCGTCGAACCCGCGCCGCCGGGCTCGGGCATCCAGGTGCGGGTGCCGGTGGACTACCGGTACGCGCCGCTGTACGTGTACCGCACCCTCGACCTGTTCAAGGAGGGCATGGACGAGTACATCCGCGACGCGCTGCGCGCGGGTCCGCGGGGCTGGCCGGTGACCGACTGCGTCGTGACGATGACCGAGTCGCGGTACAGCGTCGCGGACGGGCCGCCGTCGCTGCGCGGGGCGGACAGCACGGCGGCGGACTTCCGCAAGCTGACCCCGATGGTCATGACGCAGGCGCTGGCCGCGTCCGGCACCATCGTGTGCGAGCCGCTGGCCAGGGTGACGCTGGACCTCCCGGCGTGGGCGCTCGGCCCGGTCCTGAGCGTGCTCAGCAAACTCGAGTCGGTGGTGGCGGACCAGGTCGCGCGCGGCGACGAGATGACCGTGGTCGCGACGCTGACCGCTGCGGACGCGCAGGAGCTGCACCGGGTGCTGCCGGAGGCGTCCGGCGGCGAGGGCGTGCTGGAGTCGGCGTTCGCCGGCTACCGGCCCGTGCGGGCCGTGCCGTCCGGGAGGCGGCGATGAGCCGGTGGCGCGGACCGGGTCCCCGGATGCCGAATCGCCTCTAAGATTGTCGAAGTAGATCAAATGATGCCTGACTAGTACAAGGTCGTACAGCACATGTCTGTCGCGTTCGAGCGGGTGGACCTGTCCGCGTTCGACGGGGCGGCCGAGTGGCTCGGCGCCGAGCCGCCCGGCCGGCCGGAGCTGCGAGCTCGTGCCGTCCTGGTGGATTTCTGGACGCTGACGTGCATCAACTGGCTGCGCGCGCAGCCGTACGTCCGTGCCTGGTCGCAGGCTTACCGGGACGACGGTCTGGTCGTCGTCGGCGTGCACACGCCGGAGTTCGGGTTCGAACGCGACAGCGACCGGGTGCGGCAGGCGGTGGCGGCGCGGGAGATCGACTACCCGGTCGCGATCGACAACGACTACGCGGTCTGGCAGGCGTTCGACAACCACTACTGGCCGGCCCTCTACTTCGTGGACGCCGACGGCGTCGTGCGTGACCAGCACTTCGGCGAGGGCCGGTACGAACGGTCGGAGCAGGTGATCCAGCGGCTGCTCGGGGTGGAGCGGGAGCTGGTGTCCACCTCCGTCGAGGGCCGCGGGGTGGAGGCGGAGGCGGACTGGCCGCACCTGCGCACGCCCGAGACCTATCTCGGGTACGCGCGCGGCGAGAACCTCGCCTCGCCGGGCGGCGTCGCCTTCGACCGATCCCGCGTCTACGAGATGCCCGAGGACCTGCGCCTCAACCACTGGGCGCTCGCCGGGCGGTGGTCGGCGGGACGCGAGAACGTCGTGCTCGACCAGGGCGACGGCAGCATCGCCTGCCGGTTCCACGCCCGCGACGCGCACCTGGTCATGTCGACGGCAAACCCCGAACCCGTGCCGTTCCGCGTGCTCGTCGACGGCGCGGCGCCGGGCCGCTCGCACGGCCTGGACGTCGACGACAACGGCGACGGCCTGCTCCAGGAAGGCCGGCTCTACCAGCTCCTGCGCGAACGTGGCGAAGTCCGCGAGCGGACTCTGGAGATCACGTTCCGGGAGCGCGGCGTCGAGGCGTACGCGTTCACCTTCGGCTGATCACGGGAGGTCCCACATGAACACCTCGCAGGCGGGCCAGGACGACGTCCGGCCGCCGACCATGGACATGAAGGTCGAGGTCGTCGTCATCCCGGTGGCGGACGTGGACCGTGCCCTGCGCTTCTACCGCGGCCTGGGGTGGCGGCTCGACGCCGACTACGAGGCCGGCCCGAGGTTCCGGATCGTTCAGTTCACCCCGCCCGGTTCGACCTGCTCGGTGCATATCGGCCGCGGGCTCACCCCGGCCGCGCCGGGCACGACCCAGGGCACCTACCTCGTCGTGTCCGACCTCGAACAGGCCCGCGCCGACCTGATCAGCAGGGGCGTCGAGGTGAGCGAGGTCTTCCACAACAGCTACGACAACGGTTTCCAGGAACGGGTGGACGGCCCCGCACCCGACGGTCGCAGCTATGCCACGTTCGCCACGTTCAGCGACCCGGACGGCAACGGCTGGCTGATGCAGGAGGTCAAGGAGCGGGCACCGGGCCGGTGACCGGTCAGGCGACGCCGAAGGTGCGGCGCACCGCCGCGAAGCCGGGGTCGCTCCGGTGCTGCGTGGTGTCGCCGTGCACGGCGAAATGCGTCAGGTCGACGGTGAGGAACAGCGCCGTCGCCCGTACCGCGACCGGCCCCTCGGCCCCGCCGACGCGCGCCTCGGCGGCCAGGTAGACCTTGCGGCCCGCGACGCCGGTGCACCGGGCGTGGATGTGCAGCTCCGACCCGACGGTGACCGGCGCGCAGAAGTCGGTCTCCAGCCGCGCCGTGACCGCGGGCCTGCCCAGCAGCAGCGCAGCGCTGCCGAGCGCCTCGTCGAGCGCGCACGACAGCAGCCCGCCGTGCGCGATGCCCGCGGCGCCCTGGTGCTGCTCGGTCACCTGGAGCCGGGCGTGCACCGACGCCCCGTCGCCGACGGTCACGGCCATGTGCAGTCCGGCCGGGTGCTCGGGCCCGCAGCCGTAGCACCGAAGGAAGTGCGACGGGAGCACCGTGCCGGGGGCGGGCGCCTCGGGGTGCGGCACCGGCGGCGTGGCCGAGCCGTACGACGGGTCATCGGTGATGGACACCGGCGCAGGTTAGCCGCCCGCCGTAGGCTGGTTACCGGCGGGTCACTTACCTTGTCCGGTCGCCCGCCCACGGGCCGTGCTCGCATGGTGAAGTGGGGTATGCCGATGACGCTGTTCGGCCGTGAGCCGCAGGTGCAGTCGCTGCGGGCGGCCGCGGACGAGGCCGCGGCCGGCCGGGGCTCGGCGATCCTGCTCGAGGGCGAGGCGGGCATCGGCAAGTCCGCGCTGCTGGACGCGGTCGTGGAGTACTGCGGCCGGCTCGGCGTGCGGGTGCTGCGGGCGGCGGGCGAGCAGCTGGAACAGGACCTGCCGTTCGCGGTGGCGGGCGCCTGCCTGGACGTGCTGACCACCGGCGGCGAGCCGAACCGGGCCCGGGTGGCGGCGCTGCTGCGGGGCGAGGGCGCGGACCGGCAGCCCGGTGCCGCCGGGCATGACTTCGTCGTCACCGAGGCGATGCTGGATCTGGTCGACGAGTGGTGCGCCGCCGGGCCGGTCGCGGTGATCGTCGACGACGTGCAGTGGGCCGACCCGCAGAGCATTGTGGTCATGCACCGGCTCTGCCGCGGCATCGCGCAGTACCCGCTGCTGGTCGTGCTCGCCGCCACCCCGGAACCGCGCGGTGAGGCGATGAGCGCGCTGGTGCGCAGCATGACCGCCAAGGGCGCGCAGCGGATGACCCTGCCGCCGCTGGACCCGCAGGGCGCGGCCCAGCTGGTCGAGGCCGCGGTCGGCGCGCCCGCCGGACCGCAGCTGGCGCAGCTGGCCGCTGCCGCCGAGGGCCATCCGCTCTACCTGACGGAACTGGTGGCCGGGCTGGCACGCGACGGGGCGCTGCGGATCGAGCAGGGCCGGGCCGAGACCGACCACGACACGCCGCCGGCGGAGTCACTGCAAACGATGATCATGTCGCGGCTCGGACCGCTGCCGCCGCCGACGCAGGCCGTCCTGCACCGGGCCGCGGCGCTCGGCGGCTCCGTCGACCTGCCCCTGCTGGCCGCCGTGCTCGACGTGCCCGTGCTGGAGCTGGCCGAGGTGTTCGCCGCGGCGACCGGTGCGGGGCTGCTCGTCGAGTCCGCGGCGGGGCTGCAGTTCCGCCACGAGCTGATCCGGCAGGGGCTCGCCGGGCAGACCCCGTCGTCGGTGCGCGGGGTGCTGCACCTGCGGGCAGCCCAGGTGCTGATGGACCGCGGCGGCGACGTCGAGCAGATCGCCGAACACCTCGCCCAGGCCGACCACGTCGAGCACGTGCAGTGGCTCCTGGACGCGGCACCGCAGCTGACTGTGCGCGCTCCGGACCTGGCCGTGACCCTGCTGCGCGCCGCCGTGGCCGGCGGAGCCGACGACACGACGGCGACCAGGCTGAACATCGCGCTGATCCGGGCCCTGCTGTGGGCCGGCCAGGCCGACGAAGCCGAGCGGCTGCTGCACGAGCAGCTCGCCGCATACCAGTCGTCGACCACCCGCACCCAACTGCTCGAACTGCGTATGGACGGCTACTTCCGCCAGGGGCGGCTGCAGCAGGCCGCGGCGGCGGCCGAGGACGCGGCGCGGCTGGCGCCGGCGCATCCGGGCCGTCTGCTGGGCTTCGCCGGCGTGTGCCGGCTCCTGATCGGCGAGTTCGAGGCCGGCGACCGCCTGGCCGGTGAGGCACTGCGGGCAGGCCTGGCTACCGGCGACGTCATCGCGCAGGCGTACGGCAAGAACACGCTCGCCGCGCTGCGCTTCACCCAGAACCGGGTGCAGGAGGCGCTGGACCTCAACGTCGAGGCGATGGGCGTGCTCGACCATGCCGTTGGGGCGCTGATCCTGGATCCGCTGGTCATGCGGGCGATGTGCCTGTTCGCGCTGGACCGTCCGGCCGAATTGGACCGCGCCCTGGACGCCGCCGCACGACGCCACCGCGACACGGGCGGGGTCTATCTCACCACCACGCAACTGCTGCGCGCCAACGTGCTGTTCCTGCGCGGCCGCTGGGACGACGCGCTGGCCGAGATCCGCACCGGCCTGGACAGCCCCGACCCGCTGCGCCAGGCGCCGGCGCTGCGCGGACTCGCCTCGATGGTCGCCCTGCACCGCGGGCAGACCCGCACCATCGATGCCGAGTTGGCCGATCAGGCCATCTCCACCCCGTTGGGTACGCGGTTCACGGCCCCGCTGCGCTGGGCCTATGCCATGGCGGAGGAGGGCGACGCCGGTCCCGGCGCGGCTCTGGACATCCTGTATCCGCTGTGGGAGCAGCCGCCGACGTTCAGTCCGCGCTGTATCGGCTACCGGATGTGCGCGGACCTGGCCCGGCTCGCCTACGCGGCCGGTGACGCCGGACGCCTGCAGCACCTCGCCGACACCACCGCCGACCTGCTGGCAGGGCAACCAAGCGCGAGTCTCGACGGCACGGTCGGGCTGTGCCGCGGGCTGCAGCACGACGACCCGGTGCGGCTGCTGGCCGCAGCGGCGTCGTTCGCGCAGGCCGGCTGGCCGCTGCACGAGGGTTACGCCCGGGAGCACGCGGCCGTCGTCCTGGCCGGCAACGGCCGCCTGCAGCCGGCCCGGGACGAACTGGCGGGCGCGGTGGCGCTCTACACCGGCCTGGAGGCCGCGCGCGACATCGACCGGGCCCGCGCCCGCGGCCGCCAGGCCGGGATCCGGCAGGGCGTACGCGGCCCGCGCGGGCGTCCTCGGCACGGCTGGGCCGCCCTGAGCGACACCGAGCACAAGGTCGCCCTCGCCGTCGCCGAGGGCAGGTCCAACCCCGACATCGCGGCCCAGATGTTCCTGTCGCCGCGCACCGTCCAGTCACACGTGTCCAGCATCCTGGCCAAGCTCGGCCTGCGCTCAAGGGTCGAGATAGCGGTCAGCGCGGCCGCCCTGGAACCCCGCACGCCGGCCGCCGGCTAGCGGGCGTGTCAGGTGCGGCCGGTCAGCGGCGACCCGTAAGGTATTGCCCATGTCATCGCCGCTCAACCGGGCCGTTGGTCCGGGTAGGACGTGTGCCCGCCGGTCGACGACCCGGATCGGGGCATGAGTCAGCTCCTCGTACGCAGCCCGCAAACAGCTGCCGCCACTGAACCGCCACTGCCCTCGGCCCCGGGGATCACGGCCTGGTGCGCCAGGGTCGCCGCATCCCGCGGGTTCGAGATCACGATCGTGGCCGCCATCGCGGCCAATGCCGTCCTGCTCGGCCTGGAGACCTATCCTGGCCTGCGGTCGTCCGGCTTGCTGAACGCGCTGGAGTGGCTGTTCCGGGCGGTGTTCGTCGGCGAGATCGCGGTCCGCCTGCTCAGCTACGGCAGGCGTCCGCTGGACTTCTTCCGGCACGGCTGGAACGTCTTCGACCTCGTGGTGGTCGCCGCGGCCTTCGTCCCGGGCCTGCACGGCGACTCGGCCATCCTGCGGGTCGTCCGGATCGCGCGGGTGGTGCGGCTGATGCGCTTCATGCCCGGCCTGCGCACGATCGTCACCGCGCTGCTGCGCAGCCTGCCAGGCGTGGGCGGCTTCCTCGCCCTGGCGGTCGTCACGCTCTACGTCTACGGCATGGGCGGTTGGCTGATCTTCGCCGAGCACCAGCCCGAGCAGTACGGCACGATCGGCCGGGCGGTGCTCACGCTGTTCGTGCTGCTGTCGCTGGAGAACCTGCCCGATCTCATCGAGCAGGGCCTGGCCTTGTCGCCGTGGACACTCGTCTACTACGTCAGCTACGTGCTCATCACCGCGAACCTGCTGGTCAACATCCTCGTCGGCGTGATCATCAACTCGATGGAGGAGGCGCGGCGGCTGGAGCAGCCCCAGGAAAGCGCGCCGGAACCCGATGCCGTGCCCAACGACGTCGACCCGATTGTGATCACCCGGCGGCTGGAGGACCTGCGCGCGCTCCTGGACGACCTGGAACGGGACCTGCGCGTGCGGCCCTCCGCCGGGTCGGAGCGCACCCCGATCGACCGCTGACCGCGGGGTGGCGGCGCCGCCGTACTCTTCGATAGCCGAAGGTCGATCGAAGGGGTGCCATGGCCGACTCCGCGGAGCCGAAGGAACGCGGGCTGTTCACCGGCCTGGTGATCGTCGTGCTGCTGATGTGCGTGGGCACGCCGGCCTGGGTGCTCTACCGGCAGTGGGCGGACCCACGGACGAAGGCCGGCATGAGCGAGGCCGCCACCGCCCATCTCGACGCGCTCCGCGACGGCGACTATCCCGCCGCCTACCGCTGGGTCTGCGCGAGCGAGCAGAAGAAGTACCCGCTCGACCAGTGGACCCGCTACCACGTCGATCTCGACATCGCGAGCTACGCGATCACCGACGTGGAGATCGAGGAGCTGACGGAAGCTCCCACGAGCTACTACGTCAACGCCGACGTGCGTTACGCCGACGGCCGGACCCAGCTGTGGCACTACATCCTGTACGACGAGAGCGACGGCTGGCGCATCTGCTACGAGACCGGCATCGAGCGCCCGCGCTCGTAGCTGTGCGGCCCGAAATTCTTTCGGGCGGGACGATCGACGGTCTTGACACTCCGAATGTTATCGCTAACATTCTCTTAACACGGAGCTAACCTCCCCGTGAGGTACGGGAAACACCGCGCCCGCACCAGCATTCGAACAGGATCGAACCCGGATCCACGTCGGACGCGAGGGCTGCCTGTGGCGCGGGTGTGAACGTTAACAGCCGTCTGCCGCCATGCCGTCGTGCGCCGCGGTCCGGATCAGGCCCGTACCCACGTTCCGAGGAGGAACGAATGACCCACCGACCGCGGCGGCTCGGGATCGGCGGACTCGTCGCCACCCTGCTGCTGTCCCTCGGCCTCGTCGCGCTGCCGCAGCCCGCGGCCGCCGCCGAGACCTATGCGGCGTACCTCATGGCCCACTTCACCGGCGAGAGCGCCAGCGGTGAACAGATCTACTTCTCCGCCAGCACCGACGGCCTGCACTGGACCGACCTCAACTACTCCCAGCCGGTGCTGCGCTCCAACGTCGGCGAACTCGGCGTGCGCGACCCCAGTATCGTGCGCTCGCCGGCCGGCGACCGGTTCTACCTGCTCGCGACCGACCTGCGCATCGCCAGCGGCAAGGGCTGGGACGCCGCCCAGCACGCGGGCAGCACCTCGCTGGTCGTCTGGGAGTCCACCGACCTGGTCACCTGGTCCGCGCCGCGGATGGTGAACGTCGCCGGCGGCATCGCCGGAGCCGGCTGCGCCTGGGCGCCCGAGGCGATCTGGGACCCGGCCGCGGGCAACTACCTCGTCTACTGGGCGACCATCTCCCCGCGCAACGGCGTGGACAAGGCCCGGATCTGGTACTCCCGCACCACCGACTTCCGCACCTTCACCGCCGCCCAGCCCTACATCGACCGGCCCGGCAGCCAGGGCATCATCGACACCCAGATCATCGAGATCCCGGGCAGCCTCGGCGGCTACCGCTACATCCGGGCGTCCGGCGACGGCCAGATCTCCATCGAGGGCAGCAACCAGCTGCTCACCGGCTGGACCAGGCTCGGCGACATCTCCCACCTCGGCATGACCGGCGCGCAGGTCGAGGGCCCGATCCTGCACCAGTACAACAACCGCAACGAGTGGGGGCTGTGGGTCGACCAGTACGCCACCGGCCGCGGCTACCTGCCGCTCACCTCCACCAACCTGGCTGCCACCAGCACCTACCGCGTCCGCGCGGCGTCGGAGTACGCGCTCGGCGCGAGCCACAAGCGGCACGGCTCCATCATCGGCATCACCCAGGCGCAGTACGACAGGCTGCGCGCCAAGTGGGGGACCGGCAGCGCCCGGCGGCTGCAGTCGTTCAACTTCACCGACCGGTACGTCCGCCACGCCAACTTCGACGTGCGCATCGACCCGAACGTCAGCCCGCTCGCCGACTCGCAGTGGCGGCTCGTGCCGGGCCTGGCCAACGCGGCGTCCGGCTACGTGTCGTTCGAGTCGGTGAACTTCCCCGGCTACTACCTGCGGCACAGCAACTACGACTTCGCGCTGGTCCGCGGCGACGGCTCGGCGCAGTTCGCCGCGGACGCCACGTTCCGGCAGGTCGCCGGGCTGGCAGACGCCTCGGCGGTGTCGTTCCAGTCCTATAACAACACCAGCCGGTACCTCCGCCACTACAACTACGTGCTGCGGCTGGATCCGATCAGCACCGCCACCGAACGCTCCGACGCGACCTTCCGCCTCATCACCAGCTGACTCGCGGGTGTGCCCCGGGCAGCCGTGTCCGGGGCACACCCCGCTCCCGAGAGCGAGGCCCCGTGACCACCTTCCACCGCCGCCGCAGGGCGGTCTCCCGCGCGCTCGTCGTCTGCCTCGGCGCGTCCCTGCTCACCGCGGCCGCCGCCGAACCGGCGCTGGCCGCGGAGATCCCGACCGGCGCACGCTCCCTGCAGTCGGTCAACCTGCCCGGCTCCTACATCCGGCACAGCAACTACCTCGGCAGCGTCGCGGCGGTCAGCGCGAGCAGCTCGGCCCAGGCCAAGAGCGACGCCACCTTCACCGTCACCCCCGGGCTGGCGGGCGGCACCGGATGCGTGTCGTTCCAGGCGGCCAACGGCATGTGGCTGCGCCACCGGGACTACCGGGTACGGCTGGAGGCCAACAGCGGCAGCACCACGTTCCTGGCGGACGCGACCTTCTGCGTGCGCGACGGCTCGGCCACCGGCTCGGTGCGCCTGGAATCGTCCAACTTCCCCGGCCGCTACCTGCGCCACCGCAATCAGGAACTCTGGATCGACCCGTCGACCACCAACCCCGGCACCTTCGCCGCGGACAGCTCGTTCCAGGTCACGACACCGTGGACGGCCGGCCGCCGCAGCCCCGTCATCAAGGGCCTGTACGGCGACCCGAACATCGCCTACCTCAACGGCCGCTACTACGTCTATCCCACCACCGACGGCTACGCCGGGTGGAGTTCCGCCCGGTTCAAGGCGTTCTCCTCCACCGACCTGCTCAACTGGACCGACCACGGCACGATCCTGGACCTCGGCCCCCAGATCAGCTGGTCCGACAGCCGGGCCTGGGCCCCGACGATCGCCTACCGCAACAACCGCTACTACTTCTACTTCTGCGCCGACACCAACATCGGCGTCGCGACGTCGACCAGCCCGACCGGCCCGTTCACCGACCCGCTCGGGCGGCCGCTGGTGGCCGCCGGGTTCCGCAGCGGCCAGATGATCGACCCGCACGTCTTCACCGACGACGACGGCGAGGCCTACCTGTACTGGGGCAACGGCTACGCGTACGGCGTGCGCCTCAACGCGGACATGGTCTCCTTCGACGCCGCGCAGGTGCGCACGTTCAGCCTGCCCAACTTCCGGGAGGCCCCGTTCGCGTTCAAGCGCAACGGCGTCTACTACCTGTCCTACTCGGTCGACGACACCCGTTCGGAGAACTACCACGTCGAGTACGCCACCGCGACCTCGCCGTTCGGGCCGTGGACGCACCGCGGCACGATCCTGTCCAAGAACCTCAGCCTCGGCATCAAGGGCCCCGGCCACCACTCCGTGGTCAAGGCCCCGAGCGGTGACACCTGGTACATCGCCTACCACCGGTTCGCGATCCCGGCCGGCGACGGCATGAACCGCGAGGTGACCGTCGACCCGATGCGGTTCAACGCCGACGGCACCATCCAGCTCGTCGTGCCGACCCTCTGACGCGGCCGGGCGCGGGAGGTGGCGGCCACCTCCCGCGCCCAGCCGTCATGCTGCGAAACGGTGCGGCTCCCTCGCCGGTCACCGGACCCGGCCACGCCCCAGCGACGACTGCCGGACGAACAGCTCCGGCGCGATGAGCACGCGCTGCGAGGGCCGGCGCTCGCCGTCGAGCAGCCGCGACACCATCAGCTCCACCGCGACGCGGCCGACGTGCGTCTTCGCGGGGCGGACCGCGGACAGCGAGGGCTCGGCGAGATGGGCCACCTCGTCGTCATAGGACACCATGGCGAGGTCGTCGGGGATGCCGACGCCCTTCTCGGCGCAATACTGCGCGACCGAGATCGCATCCGGGTCGCTGTGCACGATCAGCGCGGTGACCTGGGACCGGTGGCACTCGGCGAGCACGTTGCTGATTATCTTCCGGTGCCCCGGGGTGGTCAGCGCGACCGACTCGCGGACCACGATGGCGTCGGAGATGCCCAGGTCGGCGCACGCGGCCCGCCAGCCCCGCAGCAGGTACGCCGAGGTGGGGCTGCCCTTGGACAGCAGCAGCGCGATCCGCCGGTGCCCGTGCTGGTGCAGGTGGTGCACGGCCATCTCCATGCCCAGCGAGTGATCGCTGCGTACGCACTCGATCTGCCGCGGGGTCGAGGTCCACCGGTCCGGCTGGCGCTCGACCAGGATCGTCGGCACGGGCAGGTGGCCGATCCAGTCGACCATCTCGGCCGCCCGCTCGCCCTCCAGGCTCGGCGCGAGCAGCAGCCCCTGCACCTGGCCGGCCTCGATCAGCCGGCTGATCTGGCGGCGGTCCTCGTCGGGCTCGTAGCTCGACCCGCGCAGCTGCAGGTTCACCCCGAGGGCCGCTGCGGCCGCCCGCGCACCGCTGACGATGAGCGGCCAGTAGAAGTCGAGCGACGGCACGACCATGCCGATGGTGAACAGGTCGCGGGCCTGCCGCGGGCGGTTCGCCCGGCCGATGGGGGTCGGCAGCGTCGCGCCGCCGTGCACCTTCGTCACCAGGTTGCGCCGCGACAGTGAGTCGATGTCCCGGCGGATGGTGAGTTCGCTGACTGCGAGTTCGCGGGCGAGATCGCTCACCCGCACCGCCCCGCGCCGGCGCAGCTCATCGAGGAGCAGCTCCTGCCGCTGGACGCTGAACAGCCGCTGTGTCGTCATGGGCGCGCCTCCTGCGCCGGATAACTGGCCCGGTCACCCGGTCGGAGCTGGACAAGGCGGCCCCGACCCATGCCTTGTTCGCAGGCATCCGTCGGCTTGTCGAGCGGACCTGACGGTAACAGACCGGACATCAAACATCGACTGCAGTTCGTGCCACTGTTCGTTTCTGTACGTCTGTGAGTGACCGGTACCGAACTGTGGGGAAAACAGGCGAACTCGATTGCGAAGATGTCACCGACGTGTCACCGCCCTCCCGCGCCACCGCTCCGCGAAGGGATCGAGCGATGAGATGGACCGGACGGCTCACGGCGTCGCTGGCGGCGGACGTGACCGCGATCGTGGCGTCATTCGGCGTGCCGGCGCCGGCCCAGGCAGCACCTGTCACCGTGGCACGGCCACGACCAGCTACCTGTACCTGGGGGACCGCTGGGCGGGCGCGTGGGGCGGGCCGGTCGGCGACTCCCAGTACGTCTGGCTGCCGATCGCGTTCCCGAGTGCCACCACGATGAGCCTGACCTGGTATCCGTCGATCACCGTCGACGCGGCCGCGGGCACGGTGACCGGAGTCGCGCCGCCCTGCTACCGGGTGACGAACCGCAACAGCGGCAAGGTCGTCGACGTGGTGAGCCAGTCGACGGCCAACAACGCCGAGATCAAGCAGTGGGCCTGGAACGGCGGCGGCAACCAGAGATGGGAGTTCCAGGACGCCGGCACCGGCGACGGCGCCGACATCCAGCAGTACGCCTGCGGCGCCGGCAACAACCAGCAATGGACCCGGGCCACGGCCTGAGCGCGGCACGGCCATGTTTAGGACGCGACAGGCACGGCTATCCCTCGGCAACAGTCGTCATGCAACGGCTCATGGCAGAGGGATGTCCTGTGTATCTATTCGACGCCGACAGCATCGTGGTCAGCACGGCAAACGAGCTCCTGCGCACCCACCGACCCGTGTCGGTGGAAGACCAGTCCTGCGCCAACTGCGGCCAACCGGCGCCGTGCGACGCGGCGACGAACGCGCGCCAGATCCAGGCGGCGGCCAGCCTCGCCGGGGAGTCGGCAGGCTGACCGGCCCGCCGGGTTTGCCCGCCGAATCGGGTGGGCATCACCGGCAGTGAAGGCAATATTTATTCGCTTATAAGGAGATCTGGTCATGACCGTCGCCGGAATCATCTCTGCCATCATCGTGGGCCTCGTCATCGGCGCCCTCGGCCGCCTGGTCGTCCCGGGCCGGCAGAACCTGCCGATCTGGCTGACCATCATCGTCGGCATCGTCGCCGCGCTCATCGGCACCGCCATCGCGCAGGCCGTCGGCGTCGCGGTCACCGACGGCATCGACTGGATCGAGCTCGTCTTCCAGATCGGCCTCGCCGCGCTGGGCGTCGCGCTGATCGCCGGCGTGCGCGGCCGCTCGGTCGTCTGACCGCGGCAGTAACCGCATCGCAGCCGGGCCCGGGACACACGTCCCGGGCCCGGCGGCGTTCTGGCGTCGCCGGGCCGATGCCGGTGCGTCCGGCGTTAACCAGGCGAATGCCCGGGTAGGTGATACGGGTGACAGATCAACCCGTAGTACTCGGTGGGCGCTACCGCCTGGTCGAACGCATCGGCACCGGCGGGATGGCCGTGGTGTGGCGCGCCTACGACCAGCTCCTCCACCGGACGGTGGCCGTGAAGATGCTCTCCCCGCGACTGGCGGCCCAGCCGGACAGCCTTCAGCTGCTGCGCACCGAGGCGCTCGCCGTGGCGGGCCTGAGCCATCCACGCATCACCAGCGTCTACGACTACGGGCAGCAGCCGGTCGACGGCCACGAGCAGCCCTACCTGGTCATGGAGCTGGTGGAGGGCGTCACGCTGCGGCAGGCGCTGCGCGACACCGAGTCCGGGCTCGGCTGGCAGTCGGCGGTGTCGGTCACCGCCGAGGTCGCCGCCGCCCTGGCCGCCGCCCATGCGCGTGGCATCGTGCACCGCGACGTCACGCCCGCCAACATCATGCTGACCTCGGCCGGGGTCAAGGTGCTCGACTTCGGCATCTGCGTGCTCACGGGATTCGACGACGGCCAGGACGACGAACTGGTGGGCACCGTCGACTACATCGCACCGGAACGCGTGACCGGACGCGGCGCCGTCACGCCCGCCAGCGACGTGTACTCGCTGGGCATGATCCTGTACCGCTGCCTGGCGGGGCGTCTGCCGTGGGACAGCACCACCCCTACGCGCAGGTTGCACCAGCACGTGTACAGCCCGCCGGAGGTGCTCCCGCCGGTGCCGGGCATGCCTGCCGAGGTCATGGAGCTGTGCCTGAGCTGCCTGTCGAAGAACCCCGACGAGCGCCCGAGCGCCGCCGAGATAGCCGCCCGCCTGGGCCGCTGGAGCGACCCGGAACCCCGTAGGGCCCAGGCGGCGCAGGAAGAGGAGGAGCGCACCCGCCTGCTGGCCATGCCCGCCGAGTTCACCAGGCGCGACCCGCAACCGGCCACCGGTGCGGTCGAGCGGCTGGCCGCCTCGGTTCGCGGCATGCCGCCACGGCGGCGCGCGGGACTGTCCGCCGCCGCGATCACCGCCACCGGGCTGGTGGGCCTGCTGATGGTCAACGCGGGCCGGGCGGACGTGGCCGAGGCGAGCCAGACACCGAGTCCGACGGATTCCTGCCAGGTCGCGTTCCGGGTCAGCGCGGCCGGGACCGCGTACACCGCGTCGCTCACCGTCAGCGCCACCCGTGACCGGCCGCAGCCGTGGCAGCTGGCCTTCACCGTCGACGACGGCTGGCATGTCGGCGGCGGCGGACCGGTGACGGTCCGCCAGGACGGCAGGCAGGCCGTCGTCATCGGACACGAAGCCCTCGCCGCGGGCACCCCGGTCACCATCGAGCTGGCGGGCAACGGCAGCGCGTCGGGCGCAGCTCCGGCGGACTTCACGCTCGACGGCGCCGCCTGCCGGAGCGAGGTCAACGTGGTCAGCACGGTGCCGTCGCCGGTGGTCGTGGTGAAGCCCGCCCCCGCGGCGCCGCCTGGGCCGCCCGGAACGCCGGAGCATCCGGGCGGCAAACCCAAGCCGAAGAAGCCGAAGTCGAAGCCGTAGCACAGCCGCGCCGCAGCGGATCAGAGCTGCTGCTTGTCAGCTTGATCGATCGCGGAACTGTCCCGCACCTGCAGGTAGGGCTCACTGTCGGCGGGGTGGCCGGCGGCGATGGCACGCTGGCGTTCGAGTTCGGCGTCCAGTTCGGCGCCGAACAGGATGGCCAGATTGGAGATCCACAGCCAGACCAGGAACACGATGACGCCGCCGAGGCTGCCGTAGGTCTCGGCGTACGAGCCGAAGTGCGCCGCGTAGTAGCCGAAGCCGGCCGACGCGGCGATCCACAGCACCACGGCGACCAGCCCGCCGGGGCTGACCCACCGGAAGCCGCCCTGCCGCGCGTTGGGCGAAGCCCAGTACAGGATCGCGAACAGCAGTGCGATCAGCACGATCAGCACCGGCCACTTGCCGATCTGCCAGGCCGTGACCACCGGCCCGGACAGCCCGAGCACCCCGCCGAGCGCCTCGGCCAGCCGCCCGCTGATCACGACGATGAGGACGCTCGCGACCAGCAGCGCGCCGCTGGCCAGGGTCACCGCGAGCCTGATCGGCAACCGCTTCCACAGCGGCCGTCCCTCGGGCACGTCGTAGATCGCGTTGGACGCCTGCATGAACGCGTCGACGTAGCCCGACGCCGACCACATGGCGACGGCCAGCCCGATGATCGCGGCGATGCCCGCCTTGCTGTCGTTGGCCTGCACGTTGTCGAGCGCGGCCGTGAACACCTCCCGCACCGCGGTCGGCATGACGGGGGTGACGTCGTTGAGGACGTCGTCGACGAGCCGGTCGTCGAACAGGCCGACGGCCGCGGCCAGCACCAGGATGCCGGGGAAAAGCGACAGCACGCCGTAGTAGGTCAGGGCGGCCGCCCATACCTGCAGGCTGTCGGTGTCGAACTCCTTGGCGGTGCGGATCAGCACCTTGCCCCAGGCCCGCAGGCTGAGCTGGGTGGGACTGCGGGGCCCCGCATCGGGTGGGGGAGCGGGCACTTTGCTCTTCGGCACGGGGTCGGAGGTCATGCCCCTGCCATACCGCGGCCGGGCTGCCGCTAACCCGCCGTTTGCCGGGCGGGCGGCCGGGTACCCGACTGGCGAAATCCCATCGTCTGCCGAACCGCCCCGCGCGAACGGCCACTCGTGGCTGCGCGGAGCGGGTCGGCAGACGCCGCCACAGGAGGAACACCATGCGTATGAGGCAGCCCGCCCCCGTCTCCGCCGTGCGGGTGCAGCCGTGAGCGCCGCGGCCCCACCGTCCGGTGAGGACATGCCGGCGCGCAGCCGCTGGCGCCCGAGCAGGCTGCTGGAGTACTACGCGATCTCGGTGGTCTGGCTGCGCTGGGTCGTCGTGGCCGGCTGGATCGCGGCCGTGGCGGCGTCGCTGGTGTACCTGCCGCCCATCGGCCACGGCGGCAGCGACCTGGGCCAGCTCGTGTCCACCGACAATGCCGCCGTGCAGAGCGAGATCCGCTCGTACGAGAAGTTCGGCGTCCCGCTGCTGAGCCGGGTCTCGGTGGTGCAGCGCAAACCGGACGGCCTGCCGCTGTCGGTGCAGGCCGAAGCCGTGCAGCGCGCCCGCGCCCTCACCCAGGGCGAGTTCCCCGACGCCGCGCCCATCGTCGCGGCCGTGCCGGTCACCAACACGCTGCAGCTGATGCCGGGCTCGCAGGAGAACGGCACGACCATCATCACGATGCTGTTCACCCCGCCGGAAGTCAGCTTCGCGGCCCAGCTGGCCGCGGCGGAGAAGTTCGCGGCCGCGCACTACGACGCCGACGACGCCGTGGTCGGGGTGACCGGCTCGGTCCCGGCCCGGGTCGAGCAGGGCGACCTCGTCCTGTCGACGCTGCCCTGGCTGGAGGCGGTGACCGTCGCGGCGGTGTTCCTGATCGTCGCGATCGCGTTCCGTTCGCTGATCGCGCCGCTGCTGGCCCTGGGCGTGGCCGGGGTCGCGATCCTGCTGACCCTGCACGTCGGCGGCGCGCTGGCCGAACGGCTGGGCGTGCCCGTGCCGCAGGAGACCCAGCCGCTGCTGGTGGCGCTGCTGCTCGGCGTGGTCACCGACTACGTCGTGTTCTACCTGGCCGCGGTGCGCACCCAGCTCGCCGCGGGCGCGGGCAGGCTGGAGGCGGCGGAGCACGCGACCGCCCGGTTCACGCCGATCATCGCCACCGCCGGGGCCACCGCCGCGGCCGGCACCGGTGCGCTGATAGTCGCCGGATCGGCTGCGTTCCGGGCGTTCGGGCCGGGCATGGCGCTGGCGGTGCTCATCGGCATGGTCGTTTCGGTCACTCTGGTGCCCGCACTGCTGGCCATCCTGGGGCGCGCGGTGCTGTGGTCGCCCCGCCGCTGGCGGTCGGCCGAGCCGAGCACCGCGGAGCCGGAGGTGGGCAGCGGGCGCTGGTCGCGCCTGCTGACCCGGCCCTGGGTCGCGGCGCCTGTGCTCCTGCTGTGCGCAGCCGGTCTCGTGGTGGCCGCGCTGCCCGTCCGCGACCTCGCGCTGGGGGTGTCGTTCGTCGAGGCGCTGCCCGCCGACCACCCGACCCGCCAGGCCGCCGTCCAGGCCCAGACCGGCTTCGCCGAGGGCATCCTGTCACCCACCGAACTGCTCCTGGAGGGCCCGGGGGTGGCCACGCACGAGGCGGAGCTGGCCAAACTGCAGCAGGCGCTGCGCAAGACACCCGGGGTGGCCGGCGTGGTCGGCCCGGGTGACGACGCGATCCCGGAGGAACTGCACCTGTTCCGCGCCCCCGACGGCACCGCGGCGCGCTACCTGCTGATCCTGTCCGACGAGCCGCTGGGCGCTAGCGCCGTGCAGACCCTGTCCCGGCTCCAGCAGGACATGCCCGGCCTGGTGCGATCCGCGGGGCTGACCGACGTGCGGACCAGCATCGGCGGCGACACCGCCATCGCGCAGCTCATCGTCGACCAGACCATGCAGGACCTCGGCCGGATCGCGCTCGCGGCGCTGGCCGCGAAC
The DNA here is from genome assembly GCF_009720385.1 of Catellatospora vulcania. Taxonomy (GTDB): domain Bacteria; phylum Actinomycetota; class Actinomycetes; order Mycobacteriales; family Micromonosporaceae; genus Catellatospora; species Catellatospora vulcania. The sequence goes on from NZ_ML769301.1 coordinate 563,721, forward strand.
CTGCTGTTCCTCATGCTGTTCCTGCGCGCGCTGGTGGCTCCGATCGGCCTGCTCGCGTGCAGCGTGCTCGCCATCGGCGCGACGCTCGGATTGACCACCTGGCTTTTCCAGGACGTGCTGGGGGCCGACGGGCTCACCTTCTACGTGCCCTTCGCCGCCGCGGTGCTGCTGGTCGCGCTCGGGTCGGACTACAACATCTTCGGCGTCGGCCCGGCCTGGAAGGAGGCCCGGGGACGGCCGCTGCGCGAGGCGCTCGCCATCACGCTGCCGCAGTCGGCGCGTGCGATCCGCATCGCCGCATTCACCCTCGCCGTCAGCTTCGGGCTGCTGGCCATGGTGCCGCTGCGACCGTTCCGGGAACTCGCGTTCGCACTGTCGGTCGGCATCCTCATCGACGCGTTCATCGTGCGGTCGATCCTCGCCCCGGCGCTGCTGACCGTCCTGGGCTCGGCCAGCGAATGGCCGGGACGCCGGCTGTTCGGCCGGGCCGACGCGCTCCGCCGTCCGGACGACGTGCCGTCGGCCGAGGAGGAGGCGGAGGAGGAGAAGGAGGCGGCCGACGCCGCCTCGACCAGGAGCCCGCACGCTGCACCGCGTGCGGCGGGCGAGGCGGCGGATGCCACCTCGCCCGGTGGTCCGGACGCCGCACCGGCGGAGGAGGCGGCGGACGCCGCCTCGACCAGGAGTCCGGACACCGCACCCCCACCGCAGGAGAAGGCGGCGCACGCCACCTCGACCGAATGACCGGCACTGCATAAGAAGCGGGCGCACGGGTATCGGCCCGCCAACACCACACCTCGAAGGGGAGATGACAATGCCAAGCAAGGACGACGCCCTCACCGGCGCACAGGATGCGCTGAACACGGCCTCCGCCGCCGTCGCCGAGAAGGCCGCGGAAGCCAAGCAGGCCGCGATCGACACCGGACACGCCCTGGCGGCCGGCGCCGGCGAGCTCAAGGCCAACGTCACCCACACCGCCGTGGTGGCCAAGGACGCGGCCGCCGAGGCCCTGTCGGCGGTCAACGAGCGCATCCCGCACACCGCCGACGAGTGGGAGACCGCGGGCCGGGACCTGCTGGCCAGCATCCGCCGCAACCCGACGCCGTGGGCCACCGGCGCCGCGGTGTTCCTCGTCGGCTGGCTGCTCGGCCGCAACTCGGCCGGGTCGAAGAAGTAACCGCCGATGTCGGGTACGGAGATCGCGGCGCTGGTCGCCTCGGGAGCCTTCGCGATGCTGGTGCTCGTGCTCGCGGTGCCGATCCTGCGCCTGCGGCGCACCGTCGACGCGACCACCGACATGATCCGTGAGGTGACCGCCAAGACGGGCCCGCTGCTGGACAACGTCAACCACACCATCGACGAGGTGAACACCACCGTCGGGCAGGTGCAGACCACGCTGGACGGCGTCAACCTCCAGCTGGTCCGGGTCGACGCGGTTACCGGACCGCTGTCGGCCGCCGCGGCGAACATCGCCAAGGTCGCGAACTCGGTGACCGAGGCGTCGGCGTCGCCGCTGGGCAAGGCCGCGGCGGTGGCGTTCGGCATCCGCCGCGCCGTCGCCGCCCGGTCCCACCGGTAGCGACGTGAATGGCCGGGCCCGGCATCCGGGCCCGGCCACGCGGTCGATCAGATCCCTTTCGCCCGCGCGCCCGCCCCGCGCTGCCTGCCCGCGCTGCCGAGGTGGGCCCGGAGCGCGGCCGCGATGTCGCCCGCCGCGGTGAGCTGCTCAGGGGTGAGCGCGGCCACGAACAGCTCCCGCACGGCACTCAGATGCGGCACCGTCGCCTGCCGGAACGACTGCAGGCCGGTGGCTGTCAGCACGATGTCGGCGCCCCTGCTGTCGGCGGCGCACTCCTCGCGGCGGATCAGGTCGCGCCGCTCCATCCGGCCCAGGTGATGGGAGAGCCGGCTGCGTTCCCAGTCGATGTGGGCCGCCAGGTCGGACGAGCGCATCCGGTGTCCCTCGGCCTCGCTGAGCGCGAGCAGCACCGCGTAGTCGCCTGACGACAGCGACGACTCGCTCTGCAGCCGGGCGGTCAGCTGGGACCGCAGACCTTCAGAGGTCTCGATGAAGTCGCGCCATATCCGCAGTTCCTCGGTCGTGGGCAGCTTGCGTGCCCGGCGCGGCCGTGGTGTGTCGTGCGTCATTCCGCCTCCGATTGACATGTCAATCATACCCGAGCTACTAATTGACATGTCAATCAGCCGCGCGGCAGGGGCCGGAGGAGGGGGAGAGCATGACGACCGAAAGCTTCGAACTCGGCCTCAACACGTTCGGGGAGCTGGCCACCGACGGCGACCGGGTGCTGAGCGACGCCGAGACGCTGCGGCTGATCGTCGAGGAGGCCCAGCTCGCCGACTCGGTCGGGCTCGACGTGTTCAGCGTGGGCGAGCACTACCGCGACGGCTTCACCGACTCCGCGGGAGCCGTGCTGCTCGCGGCGATCGCGCGGGCCACCGAGCGGATCCGCCTGGGCACCTCGGTCACCGTGCTGAGCACCAACGACCCGGTGCGGCTCTACCACGAGTTCTCGACGCTGGACGCGGTGTCCGGCGGCCGCGCCCAGCTCGTGCTCGGCCGGGCCTCGGCGACCGAGTCGTTCCCGCTGTTCGGCTACGACCTGGCCGACTACGAGCGCCTGTTCGAGGAGAAGCTCGACCTGTTCCTGCGGCTCCAGCGCCAGGACACGGTCACCTGGTCCGGCGCCGTCCGCACCCCGCTGACCGGACAGCGCCTGCACCCGCGCATGCCCGAGGGCGGCATCCCGACCTGGATCGGCGTGGGCGGCAGCCCGAACTCCGTGCTGCGCGCCGCCCGCCACGGGCTGCCGCTCATGATGGCGATCATCGGCGGCCGGCCCCAGCGGTTCGCCGGCAACGTGCAGCTCTACCAGCGTGCGCTCGACCAATTCGGACACGCCCCGCTGCCGATCGGGCAGCACTCGCTCGGCCTGATCGCCGACACCGACACCGAGGCCCAGCAGACCTGGTGGCGGTACTGGCAGCCGGTGGTCGCGCAGCTGGCCCGGGAACGCGGCTTCTACAAGCCGACCCGCGAACGCTACGAGGCCGAGATCGACGGCGGCGCGCTGTTCGTCGGCTCACCCGAGACCGTCGCGCAGAAGATCGCGACGATGGCACGCGACCTGCGGCTCAGCCGGTTCGACCTCAAGTACGACGTCATGTTCCTGCCCCGGCAGGCCCGCGCCCGCAGCATCGAGCTGTTCGGCCGCGAGGTCGCCCCGCGGGTGCGGGAACTGCTCACGAAGGAGCCCACCCATGTCTGATCTCGTGTTCGGCCTCGACACCTTCGGCGACGTGCCCGACGACGACCAGGGCCGCCCGATCTCGTACGCCGCCGCGATCCGGCAGGTCGTCGACGAGGCCGTGCTCGCCGACGACCTCGGCGTCGACGCCCTCGCCGTCGGCGAGCACCACCGGCCGGAGTACTCGGTGTCGACCCCCGAGACCGTGCTGGCCGGGATCGCGACCCGCACCTCGCGCATCCGGCTCGCCTCCGGGGTGACCGTGCTCAGCTCCGACGACCCGGTTCGGGTGTTCCAGCGCTTCGCCACCGTCGACGCGCTGTCGCACGGCCGCGCCGAGGTGATCCTCGGGCGCGGCTCGTTCACCGAGTCGTTCCCGCTGTTCGGCTACGACCTGGCCGACTACGACGTGCTGTTCGAGGAGAAGCTCGACCTCTTCGTGAAGCTGCTCGACGAGCAGCCGGTGACCTGGAGCGGCACCGTGCGCGCCCCGCTGCGCAACGCCGACGTGTTCCCGAAGACCGCGTCGGGACGCCTTTCCACCTGGGTCGGCGTCGGCGGATCGCCGCAGTCGGTCGTGCGCACCGCGCGCCACGGGCTGCCGCTCATGCTCGCGATCATCGGCGGGCAGCCGGCCCGCTTCGCGCCCTACCTCGACCTCTACCGGCGGGCAGCCGAGCAGCTCGGCACCACCGCGCACCCGGTCGGCATGCACTCGCCCGGTTTCGTCGCCGACACCGACGAGCAGGCCAAGGAGGTCTTCTGGCCGCACTACCGGGTCATCCGCGACCGGATCGGCGCCCTGCGGGGCTGGCCGCCGATCCGCCGCGCCGAGTTCGACGCCGAGGTCGAGCACGGGTCCCTCTACATCGGCTCCCCGGAGACCGTCGCCCGCAAGATCGCCCGTACGGTCGGCGCGCTCGGCGTCGGCCGGTTCGACCTCATCTACACCGCGGGAGCCCAACCGGTGAGCGCCCGCCTGCGCGCGGTCGAGCTGTACGGCGCAAAGGTGATCCCCATGGTCCGCGACCTGCTCGCCTGATCCCGCCTACACAGAACGGAACCGCCATGACCGACACCGCCCGGCAGACCATCGGCATCCTCGGCGCGGGCAAGCTCGGCACCGTCCTCGGCCGGCTTGCCCTGGCCGCCGGATACCGGGTGCTGATCGCCGGCTCCGGCGACCCGGCGAAGATCGCGCTCACCGTCGAGGTGCTCGTCCCCGGCGCGGCAGCCACCACGGCCCGCGACGCCGCGGCCCGCGCCGACATCGTCGTGCTGGCGCTGCCGCTGGGCAAGTACCGCAGCCTCGCGCCGGACACGCTGCGCGGCAAGCTCGTCGTCGACGCCATGAACTACTGGTGGGAGATCGACGGCGTCCGCGACGACCTCACCGACCCGCGTACGTCCTCCAGCGAGACCGTCCAGGCGTACCTGTCCGGAGCCCGGGTCGTGAAGGCGTTCAACCACGTCGGCTACCACGACATCGAGGAGCAGGCCCGTCCCGCAGGGGTGGTCGGGCGCACGGCCGTCGCGATCGCCGGCGACGACCCCGCCGACGTGGCCGCGGTCGCCGCGCTGGTCGACGCCCTCGGCTTCGACCCGGTCTTCGCCGGGCCACTGGCCGAGGGCGTACGTTTCGAACCGGGCACCGAACTCTTCGGCGCCGACGTCGACGCCGCCGAGGTCCGGGCCCGCCTCGACCGCTTCCCAGAATCGGAGCGCGGAACGGCCGTGGCCAGGGCGCGCGGGCAGCTCGTCACCGACGCGGACGCCGTCGAAGCGGCCTGAAGCGGCATGCGCGACCTGAAATCAGGCAGCCAGGATCGTGACGGTGCGACCAAGGTCAGCCGGTGAGGTGGCCGAGCAGCTCCGCCTGCGCCGTTACCGGGGCCGGGCCGGAGGCTGTCGACGGTGCCATCGCCGCTGCGTGGGCCTGCGGCCGTGACCACTGGGTCGCCCTGGCGCAACGATTCGCCAGCGCGGTTCCCCAAGAGCTGTTCGGCGAGCTCGACGCCGTGACGAAGCGCTAGCGCGCGGGAGTCACGGGAGGGGGCCGGCCGGCGGGGCGGCGGCCAGCGCGAGGCATACCCCGGCGACGGCGCAGGCGGCGCTGACCACGGCCAGGACCGGGGTGTACGTGCCGGCGGCGAGGTACAGCGCGGCAGCCGCCAGGGGTGTGCAGGCCTTCGCGAGCGTCATCGGCAGGGTCACGGCGGAGGCGATGGTGGCGTAGCCGGTGGTGCCGTACCGCCCGGCCAGCAGTGCAGGCCGGGCGATGGTGCCGACGCCGAAGCCGGTGCCGAACAGCACGACACAGCAGATCGCGCCGAGGCGGGTGTGGCCGAGCACGGGCAGCGCCGCGGCGGCCGCCGCCTGGATGGCGAACACGGCGGCGGTGACGGCGGCCGTGGAGTGGCGGCGGGCCAGCCCGGTGGTGACGATCCGGCCGGTGACGGACATGACCCCGAGCAGCCCGGCGGCGGTGGCGGCGAACGCGGCCGGGTGGCCGAGGCTGATGAGACAGCTGATCAGGTGTACGGACACGACGGCGACGGCGCTGCCGTGCACGACGAACGCGGCGGTCAGCAGCCAGAACCCGCGGTGGCGCAGTGCGCCGCGGACAGCGGCCCGCCGCGCGGTGTGGTCGACGGCGGCGGCGACCCGATGCCGGCGCGGCCGCGCCGGGACCGCCAGGGCGTGCAGCGGCACCGCGATCAGGCCGTAGCCAAGCGCGAGGACGACCAGCGCGTTCCGCCACCCGTGGTGCTCCTGCAGCCCGGCGGCCAGGGGCAGGAAGATCGTGCTGGCGAACCCGGCCACGATGGTGACCGCCAGTAGCGCCCCGGCCCGCTGCGACGCGGTGCCCGTGGCGACGATGACGGCGAACGCCGCCTCGTAGAGGGCCATCGCCGAGGCGACCCCCAGCACCGCGAACACCGCGTACAGCTGCCTGACGTCGGTGACCTGCGACCACGCCAGCACCGCGCCGGTGCCCAGGACCGAACCGATGGTCATCATGCCTCGGCCGCCGCGGCGGTCGAGCCACCGCCCGATCGGGACGGCTGCCGCGGCGGTGGCCAGCACGCTGACGGTCAGCGCCCCGGTGACCGCCGCGGGGGAGGTGCGCAGGTCGGCGGCCATGGGGGTGAGGAAGACGCTGAAGACGTAGTACAGCACGCCGTACCCGATGGTCTGGGTGACGGCGAGCGCGGCCACCACCGGCCGCAGAGTGTGCCGGCCGCCGGCCTCCGTGGTGGAGGCCGCGGCCGGCACGGTGACGTCGGGCATCAGCCGCAGCATCCACCGGTCTCGGCCCCGACGGTGACGGCCTGGACCACGGGCAGGGTCAGCAGCCCGCCGGCGATCCCGGTGGACAGGCCACGCGGCGCGTCGGCGGCGGCGGGTTCGGGTGTGCCGCAGCACGCGGCCTCGTCGTCGGCGCCGAGCGCGGCGGAGGAGGAACAGACCCCGGTCTCGGGCAGTTCCAGCTGCACGTCGCGGGCGGCGTCCCAGTCCCCGGCCAGGGCGGCGACCACCGAGCGGACCTGCTCGTAGCCGGTGGCCATGAGGAACGTGGGCGCGCGGCCGTAGGACTTCGCGCCGACCGCGAAGTAGTTCGCCTCCGGCTGGGTCAGCTCGTCGACGCCGTGCGGTGGCACGGTGCCGCAGGAGTGCTGGTTCGGGTCGATCAGCGGGGCCAGGGCCCGGGTCGAGCCCATGATCGGGTCGAGGTCCAGGCGCAGCTCGGACGCGATCGTGTGGTCGGGCCGGAAGCCGGTGGCCGACACGATCCGGTCCACGGTCACGCGCGCGCCACTGCGGGCGGTCACCGTCACCTGTCCGTCGTCGATCGTGACGGCGCGCACCGAGAACCCGGAGTGCAGGGTGATCGCACCGGACTCGACCAGCGCCCGGACCCGGGTGCCGAGCGCGCCGCGGGCGGGCAGGGCGTCGGCGTCGCCGCCGCCGTACGTGCGGGTGGCCGCGCCGGTGCGGATCGCCCAGCTCGCCGTGGTGCCGGGCGTCTCGGTGGCGAGCTGTGCCAGGGCGAGCAGGGTGTTGGCCGCGGAGTGGCCCGCGCCGACGACGAGCGTGTGCTTTCCGGCGAACCGCTCGCGGTCGGCGCCGAGCACGTCGGGCAGCGCGGTCTCGATGAATGCTGCGGCCTCGGGCTCGCCGTGCGCGGGCAGGCCGGAGCCGCCCAGCACGTTGGGGGTGGGCCAGGTGCCGGAGGCGTCGATCACCGCTCGTGCGGTGAGTTCCTCGCCGGTGGCGAGGCGGATCAGGAACGGGGCGCTCTCGCGGCCGGTGGTGCGGACCCGGTCGAGGCCGTCACGGCTGATCGCCACCACCTTCGCGCCGTAGCGGACCCGTCCGGCGAGCGCAGGCAGCTTGGTCAGCGGCTCGAGGTATTCGGTCACGAGCTGCGCGCCCAGCGGCAGCTCCGCCAGGTCCGGCGCGATCCAGCCGTCGGCCTCCAGCAGGCGGCGGGCGGCGTGGTCGAGGTTGAACCGCCAGGGGCTGAACACCCGCACGTGCCCCCAGCTCGCCATGGCCGCCGCGGGACCGTCGCCGGCCTCCAGGACCAGGAAGTCCAGGCCGCGTTCGGCCAGGTGCGCGGCGGCGGCCAGGCCGACCGGGCCGGCGCCCACCACCACGATCGGGAGGTTGTGCTGCGTGCTCATCGCGGTCATGGCGACAGCTCCTTGTTTCGAAGTTTCTCTAAGCGACTTGATTAGAGTGCCGCCTACTTAGAAATCTGTCAACTCAGCCTGATGCGGTGCCCGCCACCGTGCTGCGCCGCTCGATTGCGACCACGTCCCGCCACTGCCCGTGCAGGCATCCCGGCCGCTCGCGGACGCCGACCTCGCGGAATCCGACCGCCCGGTGCAGGGCCAGGCTGGCGGTGTTCTCGGGAAAGATCCCGGACTGGATCGTCCAGATGCCGGCCGCCTCGGTCGAGGTGATCAATGCCTGCATGAGGGCGAGCCCGACGCCTCGCCCCCGGGCCGCGGGGTGGATGTAGACGCTGTGCTCGACCACTCCCGCGTACGCCGGTCGCGCGGAGACCCGGCTCACCGCCACCCAGCCGAGCACCTGCCCGGCTTCGTCGCAGGCGACCAGGCGGTGTTCGGCCAGCCGGCCGGCGTCGAACGCCGTCCAGGTGGGGGCGGTGGTGTCGAAGGTGGCGTTGCCGGTGTCGATGCCCTGCTGGTAGATCGCCAGCACCGCGTCCGCGTCGGCGGCGGTCATGGGCCGGATGCTCAGCACGGGGTCTCTCCCGGCGCGGCGACCGGCCGGCCCATCACCACGTCGGCGGCGGTCGGGAAGCAACTCAGGCAGTTCTCGTTGATCCGGTACAGATTCGCGCTGCCCGACGCCTCGACCAGCACGAAGCGCACCTCGGCGAGGATCTTCAAATGCTGGGAGATCGTCGACTGCGCCAGACCCACCGCTGTCGTGATCTGCCCGACGCTCATCTGCTCGCGTTTGCGGGCCAGCAGTTCCGCGATCTGCACCCGGGTCGGGTCGGCCAGCGCGCGAAACCAGGATGCGTACCGCTGGGCTACCTCGCGGTCGAGCAGCTCCTCCACCTCATCCTCCAACATCATCGTTTATCGCCGATAGGCGATGATAAACGGCGAGGTGAGCCGAGGCAACCGGCGTTGCCGTCTGCTTCGAAACCTGTCAACCTAGGGGCATGTCGAAGCAGCTGACCGTGCTCGAACCCGAGGTGTGCTGCGCCCCCCTGGCCGCTGCCACCGTGCCCGCCGAGGCCGCCGCCGACCTCGCAGCCGCGTTCAAGGCCCTCGGCGACCCCGTGCGCCTGCAGCTGCTGTCGATGATCGCCTCCGCCGACGGGGGAGAGGCCTGCGTCTGCGATCTGACCCCCGCCTTCGACCTGACCGGGCCCACGATCTCGCACCACCTGAAGGTGCTGCGCGAAGCGGGCCTCGTCGAGTCCGACCGGCGCGGCACCTGGGTCTGGTACCGGGCCAACCGCCCGCGCATGGCCGCCCTGTCCGCCGTCCTGGACATCGCCCCGGCGGGCTGAAGCCTCGCCGCGGGCCGCCGGGCGCGACCGCGTCACCCAATGTTCATGATCGCGAAGTTGCGTGGCTGACCGGGGGACTGTTTGATTACCGCGTGGTGATATCAGTCTCCGGTGATGCGCCGGCGGAGGTGGTTCGGCTGCTGGCCGACCCCGTCCGCGCCGCCATCGTCGACGCCCTCGCCGCAGGCCCCGCCTGCACCTGTCATCTGGTCGAGGACCTCGGCCTGACGCAGCCGAACGTGTCGAACCATCTGCGCGCCCTAAGGCACGCAGGGGTGGTCAAGGCCGAACCGTACGGCCGCTACACCTACTACCACCTCAACGCCGAAGCCCTCGACGCCGCAGCCGCGCACCTGAGCGAACTCGCCGCACGCGCGCGGGCGACCGCCGACAACCGCCGGGAGTGCTGATGCCCGCCACCCTGCCCCGGCGCCTGCTCGCCGAGTTCCTCGGCACCATGCTGCTGGTCACCGCCGTCGTCGGCTCGGGCATCACGGCCACCCGGCTGTCACCGAACGACGTCGGCCTGCAGCTGCTCGAGAACTCGACGGCGACGGTGTTCGCACTCGCAGTCCTGATCCTGATGTTCGGCCCGGTGTCCGGCGCGCACTTCAATCCGGTGGTGACCGTAGCGGCGTGGTGGTCGGACAGACACGACTCGGCAGGCCTGCCCGGCAGGGCGGTCGGCCCCTACGTCGCGGCCCAGATCCTCGGCGCGGTCGCCGGGTCGACCCTGGCCAACGCCATGTTCGAGGTCGGTCAGGGCTTCTCGGCAACCACGCGTGACCAGCCGAGTCTGTGGCTGGGGGAGGTCGTCGCGACGGCAGGTCTGCTGCTGCTCGTGTTCGCGTTGGCCCGCACCGGCCGCGCCGCGCTCGCGGCGCCCGCCGTCGGGGCCTACATCGGTGCGGCGTACTGGTTCACCAGCTCCACCAGCTTCGCCAACCCCGCTGTCACCATCGGCCGGGCGTTCACCGACTCCTTCGCGGGCATCGCGCCGGCCTCGGTTCCAGCATTCGTCGCCGCCCAGATCGTCGGTGCGCTGGCCGGCATGGGGCTGGTCGCGGCGCTGTACGTGAGGGCGACCGCGGTCTCGGGCACGCCCCTTCGTGTCCGAGACGCACCGATCGGACGACTCACCTCAGGAGGACTGCGATGACCGCCACCAAGCCCAGCGTGCTGTTCGTGTGCGTGCACAACGCCGGCCGGTCCCAGATGGCCGCGGGCTGGCTGCGACACCTGGCCGGCGACGCCGTCGAGGTCCGCTCCGCCGGGTCCGCGCCCGCCGACCAGATCAACCCCGTCGCCGTCGAGGCCATGCGTGAGGTCGGCATCGACATCACCGGACAGACCCCGAAGATCCTCACCCATGCCGACGCCGAGGCCTCCTCCGTGGTCGTCACGATGGGCTGCGGTGACGTCTGCCCGTACTTCCCCGGCCAGCGCCACGAGGACTGGAAGCTCGACGACCCCGCCGGGCAGGGCATCGACGCCGTACGCCCGATCCGCGACGAGATCCGCGACCGGGTCCAGGCGCTGCTGGACGACCTCCGCGGCAACTGAGCGCAGCCTGCCGGGCGACCGTGCGTGACGTGCTCGCCTCAGCGCCGGGGACGGCCCGAGCTGCTACTACACTTCGCCGGACGCTGACAGCGACTCCACTGCCCCTTGCCCCGGGGTGCCGTGGCGTCGACCACCGCCGAGGAGCATCCGGTGAGCCGATCACACGACCTCGACCCCGCCGACGAGCACGCCGGGCACTCCCATGCCCACGGCCCGGTCCCGGTGTCCCGTCGCGCCACCCGGCTGACGCTGGGCGCGCTGATCCCCGCCGCCGTGCTCACCCTGGTCGGCCTGTTCCTGCTCTGGCCCGGCGACCTCAAGACCGAGCCGTGGACGGGGTCGGTCAACCACGACGGCGTCGTGGCCTCGGTACACGTCATGGACTGCGCCGACGCGGGCGAGCCGCCGGTGCAGACCCCCGAGCAGACCGAGCCGCCGGTATGCGGAGAGGTCGTCGTACGGCTGACCGACGGCAAGGTAGTCACCACCTCGATCCCCTCCGGGCCGGGCGCGCCGACGGTCGCCGACGGCGACCAGGTCATCGTCATGGAGACCGAGTCCTTCGACCAGGAGGGCGTGATCAAGTACGACATCGTCGACCACGACCGCACCGACGGGCTGTGGGCGCTGGTGCTGGCGTTCGTCGGCGCGGTGATCGCGTTCGGCCGCTGGCGCGGCGTGTCGGCGCTGGCGGGGCTCGGGTTCACCTTCGCCGTCCTGCTGATGTTCGTGGTCCCCGCGATCCTTCAGGGCAGCTCGCCGCTGCTGGTCGCCATCGTCGGCTCAGCCGCGATCATGCTGGTGGTGCTCTACATGACCCACGGTTTCAACGCGCCCACCTCGATGGCCGTGCTGGGCACGCTGACCGCCCTCGCCCTGACCGGCGGCCTGTCGGCGCTGTCGGTGTCGCTGCTGCACCTGACCGGCATGGCCAGCGAGGAGTCGATGTACGTCACGTTCGTCAACGCCGACATCAACATGCCCGGCCTGCTGCTGGCGGGCATCCTGATCGGCGCGCTCGGCGTGCTCGACGACGTCACCGTCACCCAGGCCTACACCGTGGCCGAACTCGCCGACGCCAACCCGAACCTGGGCTTCACCGGCCTGTACCGGGCCGCGTCGCGGGTGGGGCGGGCGCACATCACCTCGGTCATCAACACCATCGTGCTGGCGTACGCCGGCGCGTCGCTGCCCACGCTGCTGCTGCTCACCGCGGGCGGCGCACCGTTGGGGGAGATGCTGACCAACGAGTTCCTGGCGCAGGAGATCGTGCGCTCGGTGGTCGGCACCATCGGGCTGATCTCCGCCGTGCCGATCACCACCGCGCTGGCGGCCCTGGTCAGCCACGGGAACGCGCCGAAGGTCCCGGCGCCCCGCCGGTCGCGTCCGCGCCAGTCCGACGCGCTCGAACAGGCCTGGGGCCTGCCGCCGGAGGAGGACTCCCGCCGGCATCCCGCACCGGCCCGGCACGACCACGGCTGACGGGGCCGGACACCCGGTCTCCGCGGGAATCCGTTGCCCGGCTCGGGAACGTGTCGGCATTCGGACGCGTCGATCGCCACGCGGTCAGCGGAGCGACTGGCTCGCATGAGGCAGCCCGTTGCCTGTTTCAGGCAGCAATCAGGCACGCCCGATCCGCGGCTGCCGGCGGTCGGTCAGCCGCAGCCCGACGCCCCGCACCGCGTCGATGGTGGCGCCGGTGCCGAGCTGGCGCAGCTTGTGCCGCAGCCGCTTGACCACGGACTGCACGTCGGCCTTGCGCTCCAGCCCTTCGTCGCGCCACACCGAACGGTGCAACTCGGCGTAGCTCCAGATCCGCACCGGCTCGGTGGTCAGGCAGGTCAGCAGGTCGAGCTCCAGCCGGGTCAGGTCGATCTCGCGGTTGCGGCAGCGGGCCGTGGCCCGGGCCGCGTCGATGACCAGGGCGTTGTCGCCCGCCGGCGCGGTCTCGGCGCGCTGCTGGGGAGCCGCGATCAGCCGGCGCAGCTCGTCGAGGTCGGCCACCAGCAGCAGCGGTGCGATGCCGTCGAGGCGCTCGGCCAGCCGGATGCGTTCGGCCGGTGACGGCGCGACCGCTATCAGCAGCGGAAACGAGCTGTCGTCCGATGTGGACCTCGTTGAAGTGCGTTCGTCCTCGGTCACCGTCACCGCCCGGGATGGAAGGGCTTGCCGCCCAGCTCTCGTCATGGTCCTGACAGTGATGGGCAAGCATGCCGCTTACCTGGCAACCGTTAGCGACAAGTTGCTCACGTCAAGTTATTGATCGTCCTTTCTGCTCGATCATAGTGTCCAACCGGGCAACCGGCGTGACCCGCGCGGTGTATGGGGGTGTCACAGAGGGGGGTCGCCGGTTCGGATCCATCGTGCCGGAATTCCCCCGCACCCTCACTTTGGCTCGTTGACTCGGGGTCGTTCTGAGGGAGGCAGCACCGATGTTCAGACGTCCACAATGGAGATGGCGCAGCACCAGATCAGTGGTGAGCGCCGGAGCGGCGATGATCCTCGCCGTGACGGGGCTGGTCGGCAGCGGATCGGCCGCGCAGGCGGCGCAGGCCGCGGTCGGCGACAAGATCCGGCCGGAACTCGCCAAGCAGTTCCAGGCCAAGAACAACCAGGGAGACTTCTGGATCCGGTTCACCGACCGGGCCGATCTCAGCAAGGCCAAAGCCGTCAAGGACTGGGCACAGCGCGGCACCGCGGTCGCCCAGGCCCTGCGCAAGACCGCCGCCGAGAGCCAGGCGAAGGTCCGCGCCGACCTCGACAGCGCGGGCGTGAAGTACCAGACCTTCTGGGCGACCAACGCCATCAAGGTGAGCAGCGGCTCGCTGGCCATGGCGCAGAAGTACGCCGCGCACGCCGAGGTCGAAGGCCTTTACGCCCCGATCGTCTACAAGGTGCCGGAGACCGTCAAGGGCGCCGACGAGCAGACGGTGAACGCCCTCGAGTGGGGCATCGCGAACATCAACGCCGACGACGTCTGGTCCCAGTACGGCGTCAAGGGCGAGGGCATCACCATCGCCAACATCGACACCGGCGTCCAGTTCGACCACCCGGCGCTGGTGGCCTCCTACCGCGGCAACAACGGCGACGGCACGTTCGACCACGACTACAACTGGTTCAACGCGGCCGACACCTGTGCGGCTGCGCCCTGTGACGACGACGGCCACGGCACGCACACCATGGGCACGATGGCCGGTTCCGACGGCGCGAACCAGATCGGTGTCGCCCCCGGGGTCAAGTGGATCGCGGCCAACGGCTGCTGCCCCAGCGACGCCGCCCTGATCACCTCGGGCGAGTGGATGCTGGAGCCCACGGACCTCGACGGCCAGAACCCGAACGCCGCCAAGCGGCCGAACATCATCAACAACTCGTGGGGCACCGAGCTGCCCTCCAACGACCCGTTCATGGAGGACGTGACGCTGGCCTGGACCGCGTCGGGCATCTTCGGGACCTGGTCCAACGGCAACAACGGTTCCGGCTGCCAGACCAGCGGCTCGCCGGGCAGCCTGGTCAGCAACTACTCGACCGGCGCGTACGACGTCAACAACAACATCGCCGGGTTCTCGTCCCGGGGTGTCGGGCAGAACGGCGAGATCAAGCCGAACATCTCCGCGCCGGGCGTGAATGTGCGCTCGAGCGTGCCGGGTGACGGGTACGCCAGCTTCAGCGGCACCTCGATGGCCGCGCCGCACCTTGCCGGCGCGATCGCGCTGCTGTGGTCGGCGGCCCCGGCGCTGGTCGGCGACATCGACGCGACCCGCGCGCTGCTCAACGGCGCGGCGATCGACAAGGCCGACGCCCAGTGCGGCGGCACCGCCGCCGACAACAACGTCTACGGCGAAGGCCGGCTGGACGCTCTCGTGCTGCTCAACTCCGCGCCGATCGGCGACACCGGCACCCTGGCCGGCACCGTCACCGACGCGGCCACCGGCAGCCCGCTGGCCGGCGCGACGGTGACCGTCACCGGCGCGATCGGGCGTGAAGTGACCACCGGCGCCGACGGCAGGTTCTCCACCCTGCTGCCGGTCGGCGACTACCAGGTCGCGGTGGCGCTGTTCGGCTACACCGGCGTCACGCGGTCGGCGACCGTCACCGACGGCGCGACCACGACCGTCGACGTCGCGCTGAGCCCGGTGCCCAGCGTCGACGTCACCGGCTCGGTCACCGACGGCTCCGGCCACGGCTGGCCGCTGTACGCGAAGGTCACCGTGGAGGGCCCGTCGGGCGTCTACGACCACACCACTCCGGTCAACGGCCGCTACAGCCTGCGGCTGCCGGCCGGGGCGACGTACACCCTGAAGGTCGAGCCGCAGTATCCGGGCTACCAGACCGTCACCAAGGAGGTCGTGGTCGGGACGGGCAACACCGTCGCGAACGTCGCCGTGCCGGTGGACCCCGCCAAGTGCACGACGGCACCCGGCTACGGCTACGGCTCGGACGGGGAGTACGAGACCTTCGACGGCACGACCGTGCCGCCGGGCTGGTCCGTGGTGGACATCGCGGGAACCGGCCAGGTCTGGAAGTTCACCGACGACGGCGGCCGCGGCAACCTCACCGGCGGCAGCGGCAACTTCGCGATGATCGACAGTGACGACTACGGGCTCGGCGGGAAGCAGGACACCTCGCTGGTCAGCCCGGTGGTGAACCTGACGGCCGTCACAGCGCCGGTCATCCGGTTCAACCAGGACTTCAACCAGCTGGGCTCGGACCGGGCCGACGTCGACCTCAGCCTCGACGGCGGCGCCACGTGGACCAACGTGCTCCGGCAGGCGGCGGACTTCCGCGGGCCGCGCACGACCGAGATCCCGATCCCGCAGGCCGCCGGACAGGCACAGGTCCAGGTCCGCTTCCACTACTACGACGCGTCGTACGAGTGGTGGTGGGAGGTCGACAACGTGCTGATCGGCAGCCAGGTGACCTGCGCGCCGGTCGGCGGCGGCCTGGTGGTCGGGCACGTCCGTGACAAGAACGACAGCAGCTACGTCAACGGGGCGACCGTCACCAGCGACGACCGGCCGGCCGAGAAGGCCACCACGGTGGCGACCCCGGACGACCCGGAACTGCCCGACGGCTTCTACTGGCTCTACTCGTCGCTGACCGGCGCGCACCCGTTCACCGCGCGGGCCGGCAACTACGTCAGCCTGAGCAAGTCCGTCACGGTCCAGGCCGACTGGGCGACCGCGGCGACGTTCCAGCTCGCGGCGGGCCGGCTCAAGGTGGCTCCGGCCGCGCTGAGCGCCACGGTCCTCATGCCCACCGGCAAGGCGACCAAGACGTTCACCGTGACCAACACCGGCGGGGCACCGGTCGAGGTCGAGTTCAGTGAGCGTGAGGGCGGCTTCGAGCTGCTGCGGGCCGACGGCTCGCGGACGACCAAGCAGCAGGTCCTCGGCGGTGCCGGCGCACCGGAGCAGCGGCTGAACGTGCCGACGTCGCTGGCGAAGAAGTCGTCGGGCAAGTCGCCCAACGCGGTCTCGCCCGCGGTCGGCCCGCAGGCCGACCCCTGGACGGACATCGCCGACTACCCGGCCAACGTGATGGACAACCGGGTGGTGACCCTCGACGGCAAGGTCTACTCCATCGCGGGCAGTGACGGGTCGGACTCCACGACGAAGAACTTCGTCTACGACCCGATCGCCCAGACCTGGACGGCGATCGCCGATCTGCCCGGAGCCCGCAACGCCATGGCAGTGGGCGTCGTCGGCGGGAAGATCATCGCGACCGGCGGCTGGGGCGACTCCGGCCCGGACGGCACCACCTGGTCCTACGACCCGGCGGCCAACACCTGGACGGAGAAGGCCGACAACCCCGCACCGCGCTCCGCGGCCGGGCAGGCCGTCGCCGACGGCAAGTTCTACGCCATCGGCGGCTGCACCACCTCCGCCTGTACCCCGATGTCGAACGACGTGGTCCGCTACGACCCCGCCACCGACACCTGGGCGGCCGTCGCCGACTACCCGAAGTCGGTGGCCTTCGCCTCCTGCGGCGGCATCGACGGCACGATCTACTGCACCGGCGGCAACGACGGCTCCGCAGCCCAGAAGGCGAGCTACTCCTACGACCCGGGCACCGACACCTGGACGCCCATCGCGGACGCGCCCGTCGACAGCTGGGCCAGCTCGTTCGCCGTCGCGAGCGGCAGGCTGCTCGTCGTCGGCGGGTCGCAGGGCGGGGCCATCACCAACGCCGGCTTCGCCTACGACCCGGCGACCGGCTCCTGGTCCAACCTGCCCAACGCCAACACCGCCCGGTACCGCGGCGGCGCGGCGTGCGGCTTCTACAAGATCGGCGGTTCGTCGGGCAACTTCAGCGCGACGCCGGACAGCGAGGTCCTGCCGGGTCTTGAGGGCTGTGCCGATGCGGCCGCCGACGTCAGCTGGCTGACGATCGACAAGACCGCCGTCACGCTGGCACCCGGTGCGAAGGTCACCGTCACCGTCACCATGACGGCGAACGTCGACCAGCCGGGCAAGTACACCGCCTCGGTCGGGATCAAGGAGAACACGCCGTACACGGTGGCTCCGGTGGACGTCACGATGAACGTGACGCCGCCGAAGACCTGGGGCAAGCTGCTGGGCACCGTCACCGGTACCAGCTGCCAGGGCGTGGGCTCGCCGATCGTCGGCGCGGTGGTCCAGGTGGACTCGTGGGCGAACTCGTGGACCTTCGCCACCGACGCCCAGGGCAAGTACGCCTACTGGATGGACCGCCGCAACAACCCGCTGCAGTTGATCGTCGCCAAGGACGGCTGGAAGCCGCAGACCCGTCAGACGAGGATCAACACCAGCACACCCACGGTGGAGGACTTCGTGTTGTCTCCCATCAAGTGTTGACGGCTGACCGTTAGCCGATCCGGCCCGCCTGGTCCTTCGACCGGGCGGGCCGGGCCATGTCCGGCGGCGTGCCGCCCGGGGCGGTCAGACCGGGGCGAGGCGGAAACCGACCCCACGGACCGCGTGCACGGTCACCGAGGCGTTGAGGCGGGCGAGTTTGCGGCGCACCCGGCGTACCACGGAGTGCATGTCGGAGCCGCGGCCGAGGTGCTTGTTGCCCCACACCTCCAGGTGCAGCCGCTCGTAGGTCCAGACCTGGCCGGGGACCTCGGTCAGGCAGAGCAGGAAGTCGTGCTCCAAGCGGGTCAGCCCGATCTCCCGGTCGCGCCAGCGCAGCACCCGGCGGTCGGAGTCGACACCCAGATCGGCCGGTGGCACGGCAGGCGGATGCTCGGCATGCCGGGCGGCTGCGGCCTGGACCGGGGGAGCGGCCGCGGGCGCCGGTGCACGGGGCACGCCGAGGAACTCCCGGGCCTGGTCGACGCTGGAGACGATCAGCAGGGCGGCGCTCCCGCCGAGCAGACCCGCCAGGTGCCGCCGCTCGGCAGGCGAGGATGCGATGCCGATGACCAGGGAGGAGACCGGAATTCCCCGCATCTGCCCACCTTCCCGCTCCCCGCTGGTTCCAGGGGGTTTCCGCGCTGCCGACCGAAAGATCCGCAATAGGTGCCCCGACCCTAACCGACGACGGGTCTCGATGGGGGTAAATATCGGTGGCGATGAGTGCCTGATGTCCGGGTCGAACACACCGGATACGGCGACGGGAGGTGTGCCAAGCTCCTCGCTTGTCCCTCCCGCAGTTCCATTCTAACGGACCGTCCCCCCACGTCGAATCGGCCCGAATGACGATCTTTGTGCGCTGAGTCGCACATAAGCTCGTGACTCCACCCCATTCGCCACTCACCGGGGAGCTTTGTGCCTGACGCAAGAACGCAGGAGATCGCCAGCGAGCAGCAGGTCGTCGACCGCGTCTACGACCGGACCGACACCATGCGCACCCAGGCCCAACAGCTGGCCAAGGAGGGCCACGGCCGCGCCGCCGCCGGACCCGCCGGCGGACTCGTGGAACGCGACGCGATGGTCCACCACGCGGCCGGGAAACTGCGCTCGCTGGACGCCGAAGCCGAAGGACTCGTGTTCGGGCGGCTCGACCTCGACGACGGCGAGACCTACCACATCGGGCGGCTCGGCGTACGCGACGAGGACCGCGAACCGCTGCTCATCGACTGGCGGGCCCCCGCCGCGGCGGCCTTCTACCGGGCCACGCCCGGCGAACCGCTCGGCGTCGTGCGCCGCCGCGTCATCATCAGCCGCGGCCGCGAGGTCGTCGACCTCGACGACGACCTGCTGACCCCCGACGACGCCGGAGACCTGCGCGTACTGGGCGAAGGCTCGCTGCTCGCGGCGCTGCAGCGCGCCCGCGGCCCGCAGATGCGCGACATCGTCACCACCATCCAGCGCGAACAGGACGAGGCGATCCGGGCCCCCGCCCGCGGTGTCACCCTCATCACCGGCGGTCCGGGCACCGGCAAGACGCAGGTCGCCCTGCACCGCGCCGCGTACCTGCTCTACACCGACCGGGGCCGGTTCGCCGACGGGCGGGTCCTGGTCGTCGGCCCGTCCACGGTGTTCACCAACTACATCAGCCGGGTGCTGCCCGCCCTCGGCGAGGACAGCATCCACCTGCGCGCCATCGGCGAACTCGTCGACGGCGTGACCGCGACCCGCCGCGACCCCGCGCCGGTCGCCGAGATCAAGGGCAGCACCCTCCTCATGGACGCCGCCCTGGCCGAGCTGATCTGGCAGGCACCGCCGACCGCACCGGACCATTTGAAACTGGTGTACGCAGGCCAGGTCATCAAGCTGGGGCACGCCGAGCTGCGGGCCGTCCGCGAGGTGGTGCGCACCCGCGCGGCGGCGTCGGGCACGCTGCCCAACTCCGGCCGGCCTCTGGCCGCGAAGGCGCTGCTGGAGGCGCTGTGGGCAGCGGTCGACGGCGAGCACCTGGAACGCGAGCTGTTTGTCGAGGACGTCGGCGACCGCCCCGAGTTCCGGCGCTTCCTCGCGGCCTGGTGGCCCCGGCTGACCCCGGCCGACGTGCTGGCCTGGCTCGGCGACGCCCACCGGGTCCGCGGCGTGCTCGGCGACGAGGCGGCCGAGGCCCTCGCCGCGTCCTACCACGGTCGCACCGACTGGTCCGTGGACGACGTGCCGCTGCTTGACGAACTCGACGAGCTGCTCGGCGAGCCGCCCGCCGCTCCCAAGGCTCAGGTCGAGCCCGCGCGGCTGCGGGAACTGACCATGGGCCCGCAGCTGGTCGACACCTTCGTGCTCAGCTGCGGGCTGCACGACGGCTGGAGCCTGTACGCGCCCGGACTGCCCACCCCGATGGCGGTCGCCGGGCAGAGCATCGACAATGACGCGAGCGCCCAGGCACAGCGCTGGGCCGCGGCGATCATCCTGCGCGAAGGCCACCAGGTCGTCAGCTGGATCGACGGCTTCGACCCCTACGGCGAAGACGGCTACGTGCCGGTGCTCGCCGAGCCGCTGCCTGTAGCCGAACCCGACGACGAGCCGGCCACCTGGGACGACTACGCCCACGTGATCCTCGACGAGTCCCAGGACCTGTCCCCGATGGAGTGCCGGATGATCGGGCGGCGGGCGGCGTACGCCTCGATGACGATCGTGGGCGACCTCGGCCAGGCGACCCATCCACTGGCCGCCCCGACGTGGCAGGAACTGCTGGCCCGGCTCGACCGCCGCGACGCCCGGATGCTCGACCTGCGCACCGGTTACCGGGTGCCGCAGGTGCTCGCGGACTACGCGGCACGGGTGCTGGCCCCGGGCATCGAGCCGACCCAGTCGTACCGGCCGGGCGGCGAGCTGTCGGTGCGGCAGGTCGACGACCTTGCCGCGGCCGTGCGCGACGCCGCGCGGGCCGCGCCGGGGGAGGGCAGTGTCGCCGTCGTCGTGGCCGATCACATGAGCGGGGCGATCGTGTCGGCCGTCGACGCGCCCCACGTCACGGTGGTGCCCGCGGGCCTGGTCAAGGGGCTCGAGTACGACCATGTGATCGTCGTGGAGCCGGCCGAGATCGTGGCCGCCGAATCCCGTGGGCAGCAGCGGCTGTACGTCGTGCTGACCCGCGCGGTCGCCCGCCTGGAAGTCCTGCACCACCAGCCGCTGCCCGCCGTCCTGGCAGCCGCCGCCGGGTAGCCGCCACATCGAGCATCCGGCGCTGGCGGCGTTCGCCGCCTCCGGACACCCGGCTTGAGTGGAGCCGGCCAGCACGCGACCACGGGATCGCCGCGGAAGCCCGCCGACATCGCCGTCATGCGCGATCATGTCGCGGTGAGTCAGTACTTCAGCATCGGCGACCAGGATCTGTGGAACCCGGCCAGCAGAGTCGGGCAACTGTTCTACCGCACCGCCGGTGTCATGGCGCAACTCGTGGACACCCCGCACGGACTGCACGACACCGAGCAGGACGAGTACCAGGTGGACCCCGTGCAGTTCATGGCATTCGTCGACGCGCTCGCGCGCTGCCACCTCAGCTCGACCCACACCGCGCTGCGTACCCTGATCTCGGGATTCCTCGCCACGGCGGTCGTCCTGACCGAAAGGGCCGGGCTTGCCGTGCCCGCGCTGACCGAGCCGGTCGTGGCGAAGCCGCGGGATCACTCGTGCACGACCGAGAGGCCCGACGTGAGCGGTGACATCGTGGCACTGTTCGCCCGATCCCGCGAACTCGACCGGACGATGGCGCGGTGACGGCGGCCGTCGGCGAGAACGCCTGGGCGTCGCTGGAGCACGCCTACGGACCTGCGACCGACACACCCGCCGCCGCATCATGTCGGGGTACAGCGACGATCGTCGCCCATGTCCGCGCGTGGCGTAGTGCCTGTCGACAACCCTGCCAGGGCAGTACGTGTCTACTGAAGCCCACAACTTCTGGGTGGTAACCACAACCCAGAAGTTGTGGGCTTCGCAGCGACATGGGTTCCTGGCCGGCATGTTCGTGGCCTGCCGTGGGCGGAGTTCGCCGATTGTTGACCGCGATCTCGCAGAGATCGGCGATCGCGGACCTGAGGAGTTCGAGGACGAGACCGACCTGCGCGTCGCGCTGCTGTTCTCACTGGCCGCATCCGGTAGGAAGGGCACCTTCTACAACGCTTGGCGTTAGCAGGTGCCCTTCCCGCGGGTCAGTCGGTGCCGGACTCCATGGCGGCGTTGTCGAGCAGTTCGTCTCCGCCGTGCACGTGTCCGCGGGAGGCGATCGTGTCGGCGCCGCCCTCGGGGAGCACCCCGATGAGCTGGTGCGGGCCGGGCTGTACTGCGGCGGTCACCTGCAGGTGCGAGCCGCTGCCGACGATGCCGAGCTGGGCGTACTGCTCCAGCTTGGCGCGCGAGTCGGCGATGTCGAGGTTGCGCATGGTCAGCTGGCCGATCCGGTCGACCGGGCCGAACGCGGAGTCCTCGGTGCGCTCCATGGACAGCTTGTCCGGGTGGTAGCTGAGCGAGGGGCCGGTCGTGTCGAGGACCGAGTAGTCCTCGCCGCGCCGCAGCCGCAGCGTGACCTGTCCGGTGATCGCCGAGCCGACCCAGCGCTGCAGGGCCTCGCGCAGCATCAGCGACTGCGGGTCGAGCCAGCGGCCCTCGTACAGCAGCCGGCCCAGGCGGCGGCCGTCGTTGTGGTAGGCGGCGACGGTGTCCTCGTTGTGGATCGCGTTGACCAGGCGCTCGTATGCGGCGTGCAGCAGCGCCATGCCGGGCGCCTCGTAGATGCCGCGGCTCTTGGCCTCGATGATCCGGTTCTCGATCTGGTCGGACATGCCGATGCCGTGCCGGCCGCCGATGGCGTTGGCCTCCAGGACCAGGTCGACGGGGGAGCCGAACTCCTTGCCGTTGATGGTCACCGGCCGGCCCTGCTGGAAGCCGATTGTGACGTCCTCGGGCTCGATCTGCACGGTGCTGTCCCAGAACCGCACGCCCATGATCGGCTCGACGATCTCGATGCCGGTGTCGAGGCGTTCGAGGGACTTGGCCTCGTGGGTCGCGCCCCAGATGTTGGCGTCGGTGGAGTACGCCTTCTCGGTGCTGTCGCGGTAGGGCAGGTCACGGGCGAGCAGCCACTCCGACATCTCCTTGCGGCCGCCGAGCTCGCTGACGAACTGGGCGTCCAGCCACGGCTTGTAGATCCGCAGGGACGGGTTGGCGAGCAGGCCGTAGCGGTAGAACCGCTCGATGTCGTTGCCCTTGAACGTGGAGCCGTCGCCCCAGACGCCGACGCCGTCCTCCAGCATCGCCCGCACCAGCAGGGTGCCGGTGACGGCACGGCCGAGCGGGGTGGTGTTGAAGTAGGCGCGGCCGCCGGACCGGATGTGGAACGCGCCGCAGGCCAGGGCGGCGAGGCCTTCCTCGACCAGCGCCGCGCGGCAGTCGACCAGCCGGGCGACCTGCGCGCCGTAGGCGTGCGCGCGGCCGGGCACCGAAGCGATGTCCGGTTCATCATATTGGCCGATGTCTGCGGTATAGGTGCACGGAATCGCACCTTTTTCGCGCATCCACGCGACAGCTACTGAGGTGTCGAGGCCGCCGGAAAAGGCGATTCCGACGTGATCACCGACAGGAAGGGACGTTAGTACCTTGGACACCTGCAAAGTATATGCACACGGCCGTATGACTATGCAAGTCGCTGGGTGGAGTGAGTCGCGGGCCTCATGTCGCGCATCGGTCATGTCGGGCCTGACCTGGGTCTAGCCTGTGAGCGGAGACCCCGAGTCCTTGAAGCGGCTGGTGGTGGCGATGTCGCAGGCACGGCTGGTGCTGCTCGACGGGAGCACCTTCTTCACCACGAACGGGCTGGGCGACACCGACGGACCCGAGGACGGCCTGTACTTCGCCGACACCCGGCACCTGTCGTCGTGGCGGCTGACCCTCGACGGCGCGGAACTGCACCTGCTCAGCTACGACCTGCCCCAGTACTACTCGGCCCGCATCCACGCGACGCTGCCCAGCGTGAGCGTGGGCGTCAACCCGACGGTGTCCGTGCGGCGCGACCGCATCGTCGCGACCGGCGTGCACGAGGACCTGATCGTCGAGAACTACAGCGACGAGGAGTTGGAGCTGGCCCTCGAACTGTCCCTGGATGCCGACTTCGCCGACGTCTTCGAGGTCAAGGACCAGAAGATCGGCTCCAGGCAGGTGACCGTCTCCGTCGACACGGACACGATCACCTTCGGATACCGCAACGGCGGCTTCACCCGCGCGACCTCGGTCACCTTCTCCGAGCCCGGCGTCCTCCAGCCGACCGGCATGCGGTGGGCGGTCAAGCTGCCCGCCCGCGGCACCTGGACCACCTGCATCGACGTGATCTGCTCGGACAACCAGGGCGCGCACAAGCTCCGGGTGGGACACGGCGGGTTCGGGCAACTGGAACCGGACATGCCGCAGACGATGCAGCAGTGGCTGGACAGCTCCCCGGTGCTGCACACGAGCTTCGACCCGGCCCGGCACGCCTACCGGCATGCCCTGCTCGACCTGGCCGCGCTGCGGTTCCGCCCGTTGCCGGGCGCGGCGCACTCGGTGCCGGCCGCCGGCGCGCCCTGGTTCATGGCCCTGTTCGGCCGGGACAGCCTCATCACCGCCTACCAGGCGCTGCCGTTCCACGCCCGGCTCGCCCGGACCACCCTGGAGGCGCTGGCCACGGTGCAGGCGAGGGAGGTGGACGATTTCCGGGACGCCGATCCGGGCAAGATCCCGCACGAACTGCGGCACGGCGAACTCACCGTCACCGGCCGCACTCCGCACAGCCCCTATTACGGCACGCACGACGCGACCCTGCTGTTCCTGATCCTGCTCGACGAGTACGAGCGGTGGACCGCCGACACCGCGCTGGTCCGCAGCCTGGAACCGGCGGCGCGGGCCGCCGTGGCCTGGATGCGGGGCCCGGCAGACCCTGACGGCGACGGTTATCTGGAGTACCGGACCCGGTCTCCGCAGGGCCTGGCCAACCAGTGCTGGAAGGACTCCTGGAACTCGATCATGTTCGCCGACGGCCGCGTCGCCGACCCGCCCATCGCCACCTGCGAGATCCAGGGGTATGCCTACGACGCGCGCCGCCGCACCGCCCGCCTGGCCCGGGAGGTCTGGCACGACCCCGACTTCGCCGAGCAGCTGGACAAGGAGGCCGACGCGCTGCGGCAGCGGTTCAACACCGACTTCTGGCACACCGGACGCGGCCACTTCGTGCTCGCCCTCGACGGCGACAAACGCCAGGTCGACGCGGCCACCTCGAACATCGGCCACCTGCTGTGGAGTGGCATCGTCGACGACGAGCACGCCGAGGCCACCGTCGCGCTGCTGCTCGGCCCACGGATGCATTCCGGCTGGGGTATCCGGACCATGTCCAGCGCCGACCACGGCTACAACCCGATCGAATACCACAACGGCACCGTCTGGCCGCACGACACCGCGATCATCGCGGAGGGCCTGCGCCGCTATGGACACCGCGACCAGGCCGCCGAGCTCGCGGTCAAGCTGCTGGAGGCGGCGGCCGCGTTCGATTACCGGCTGCCCGAGGTCTTCGCGGGCTTCGACCGCCAGGGCGACAAGCCGGTGGAGTACCCGACACCATCCTCGCCGCAGGCCTGGTCGGCGGGGTCGGTGCTGCTGGTGCTGCGTACCCTGTTCGGCCTCGACGTGGAGGGCGGGACGCTGCGGTGGGCGCAGCGCCCCGCGGCGTTCGACGGGCCGCTGCGCCTGGAGCACATGCTCGTCCGCGGTCGGCGGCACACCGTCGAGATCTGATCCCGCCAGGCCGCGGCCCGCCTGACGGAGCCGCGGCCGATCGATCCCGCTCAGGCGGCGATGCCGTCGACCGGGCGGTCGTAGTGGCGGTGCGCGGCGATCGCGGCCGACAGCTCGGCCAGGAACGTGTTGTCGGCGACCTTGCCGGGGGCGAGGAAGACGACCCCGTCGAGCGCGCCGGCGGCGGGCTTGCTGGGCGGTCCGGCGACCCGGTCCGACGCCTCGTACACCGGCAGCCGTGCCGCCTGCACGAGCCGGTCGCCGACCCCGAGCACCCCGATCGCCTTGCCGTGCTTGTACGCCTCGGCCACGAAGTGCACCGCGCAGCCGTCGTTGACCAGCTTGTCCACGGCCGCATCGCCGTCGGCGACGACCACGGCGTCGTACAGCACCGAGGCGACGGTGTTCATCGCCCGGGTCACCTGCAGCGCACCGCCCGTCGACGCGGTCACCGGCCCGTCGACCAGCCCGAGCAGTTCCACGACCGCGCCGTCCAGGACGAGGGCGTCACGCACGGTTTCGACCCCGGCGTCGACGCCGTCCGCGACCAGCACCGCGACCTTGCGGCCGACGATCCCGGTGCTGCCGGGCAGGCTCGCCTGGCTCAGCGCCGGAGACATCCGGCCGTGGTTGGCCGGTCCCGCGGCCGGGGACGGCACCCCGATCCCGGCGGCCACCGCGACGGCGAGCTGGTGGTCGATCTGGTTGAGGTGCTCGACCATCCGCTCGCGGATGTGCAGGTGCTCGACCTTGCCCAGTTCGAAGCGGTACGCCGCGACGATGTGCTCCTTCTCCCACGCGGCCATGCTGTTCCAGAACAGCGTGGCCTGGCTGTAATGGTCGGAGAAGGTCTCCGAGCGCTTGCGCTCCTTGATCCCGTCGACGTGTTCCGGCGTGTGCACGAACGCTCCACCGCCGGCGCCCGGCACCACGGGGCAGCCGCCGCCCAGCGAGTTCGGGTGGTAGTTGGCCTGCCCCAGCGGGATGTCGTCCTGGTGGAAGCCGTCCTGCTGGTGGTTGCGCACCGGCGCGAGCGGCCGGTTGATCGGGATCTGCGCGAAGTTCGGCCCGCCGAGCCGGGTCAGCTGCGTGTCGAGGTAGGAGAACAGCCGCGACTGCAGCAGTGGATCGTCGGTGAAGTCGATGCCCGGCACGACGTTCTGCAGGCAGAAGGCGACCTGCTCGGTCTCGGCGAAGAAGTTGTCCGGGTTGCGGTCCAGGACCATTCGCCCGACCGGGATCACCGGCACGACCTCCTCCGGGATGATCTTCGTGGCGTCCAGCAGGTCGATGTCGTCGAACGCGAACTCGTCGCTCTCGGCGATCAGCTGCACGCCGAGTTCGTACTCCGGGTAGACGCCTGCCTCGATCGACTCCCACAGGTCGCGGCGGTTGAAGTCCGGGTCCTTTCCGGAGATCTTCTGCGCCTCGTCCCAGACCAGCGAGTGCACGCCGGCCAGCGGCGTCCAGTGGAACTTGACGAAGGTGCGGGTGCCGTCGTCGGCCACCAGCCGGAACGTGTGCACGCCGAAGCCCTGCATGGTGCGGAAGCTGCGCGGCAGCGCCCGGTCCGACATCAGCCAGATCACGTGGTGCATGGTCTCGGGCTGCAGCGTGACGAAGTCCCAGAACGTGTCGTGGGCCGACGCGGCCTGCGGGATCTCGTTGTGCGGCTCGGGCTTGACCGCGTGGACGACGTCGGGGAACTTGATGCCGTCCTGGATGAAGAACACCGGCATGTTGTTGCCGACGAAGTCGTAGTTGCCCTGGTCGGTGTAGAACTTCACGGCGAACCCGCGCACGTCGCGCGGGGTGTCGGTCGACCCGCGGGAGCCCTGCACGGTGGAGAACCGCACGAACACCGGCGTACGGGTCCCCGGGTCGGTCAGGAACCGGGCAGCGGTGTACCGCGCCAGCGAACCGTCATAAGGCTGGAAGTAGCCGTGCGCCCCGGAGCCGCGGGCGTGCACCACCCGCTCGGGGATGCGCTCGTGGTCGAAGCGCATGATCTTCTCGCGGCCGTGGAAGTCCTCCAGCAGGGCCGGACCGCGCGGCCCGGCCCGCAGCCAGTTGTCGGTGTCCTCGACGCGGATGCCCTGGTCGGTCGTCAGCTCGGTGTCGAGTTTGTTCAGCCGGTGGGCGTCGAGCTGGGCCGTCTTGGCGTCGCCGCCCGGTGCGGCCGACGCGGCGGCGTTGCGTTCGGCGCGGGCGAGCGCTTCGGCGACGGCGGCCGGGGCCAGCCGCGACCCGGCCTTCTTGGCCGGGGCGGACTTCGCCCTCGGCCCGGCCGCGGCGGCGGACTTCTTCGGCGGGACGGGCTTGGCCCCGGGCCCGGCCTTGGCGGCGAGCTTCTCGGCCGGGGCGGCTTGCACGGCGGGTCCGGCCTTGGCCGCGGCGACCTGGGCACCGGCCTTCTCGGCCGTGGCCCGGCGCGCCGGGGCGGTCTTCGCGGCAGGAGCCGTCTTCGCCGAGCCCGCGACCTTGGCCGCAGTGGGGCCGGACGGAGAGGGAGGCGGCGCAGCCGCGCGCTTGGCCGCCGTCTTCGCCGGGACGGCCTTCGTGGCAGTGGCCTTCTGCACGGTGTCCGGCTTCGGCGCGGCGGCCGTCTTCGCCGTCTTCTTCGTTGCCGCGCCCTCGGTGGATTTGCGCTGCCTGGCCGTCACGACCGCACCTCGTTTCCCCCTGCTGTCCGGGCGAGTAGCTCACGAACCCGGTCGAACACCTCGTCGGGTGGTCCCTGCAACGGCTGTGACTGCCCGTCGGCGACGTCCGGGTGGGCGGCCGACGGCGCCAGCAGTTGCGCGGACTGCATGACCGCCGCCATCCGGGCCAGCTCGGCAGGCTCGGTGACCTCGCGCAGCCGCAGGAACTCCAGCTCCTCCTCGGCCTCCGCGTGGGCCGCCACGGCGTCACGCAGGACCGCGAGCGCGGCGTCGAAACCGGCGTCCGCAACGCCCTGGGCGTAGAGGTCCGACAGCGCCTGTCGCGCCTCGTCCTCCTCGGCCAGCCGGGACGGCACCACCTGCGCCCCGTCGGGCAGTTCCCGCTCTGCCAGCGGGTGCACCAGCTGCTGTTCGACGGTCTCGTGCACCGCCAGGGTGGCGACGAGTTCGGTGAACAGCTCCTGTTTGTGCTCGCCGGTGGCGGACTCGACCTGTGCGAACAGCAGCTTGATCTGCTGATGCTGGCCGAGCAAGGTGTCGATGACGTCCTGTCGGGCTGTGGTCATGGCATGCTCCGTTCGGGTCGACGGCTGGGCTTCATCGCCGTCAGCGGGCCGATGCCCCGGTGAACCGGGCTGCGGAGAAGTTGCCTGGACCAGTCTGAATGCAAGGTACCCAACGTTGAGCTGGGCAAACGCAGATATGCCCGATTAGCCCCTAATGCCCAGCCCAGCCCCAACTCCAGCGCCGGTCGCGTGCTGCCGATGGTTTGACTCGCGGGGCAAGGGGAACTCCACCCGACGGGGAACCGGGCCCGCGTCCGCGCGAGGTGCGCAGGCAGGGACACCCGCCACGGAATGAGGGGACCGCGCCATGACGCAGGAATACAGCGACACCACGCGGCGAGACGCCGGCCAGGGCGGCTCCGGCTCCGGTGGACCGGCAGGCCAGCCGTCCGCCGAGGGCGTGGAGCACGTCCAGCACGACCTCGCCCAGCCTCCGGGCAAGTTCGCCGAGGACGCCTCGCAGGCCACCTCGGGTGAGGGGGCCGTCACCTCCGCTGCCGTGCTGCCCGACGACGAGGACGCCGAGGTGCCCGCAGCCATCGCCCGGCCGAAGCGCGACGAGGCCGCCGCGGGCTGAGACGCCGACGGGGGGCGGCGACCGTCGTGGTCGCCGCCCCCGTCGGGGCACGGGTTCCGGTTGCCGTCAGGACGCGGGCGCGTCGATCTCGGCGCCCTGCTGCGCAACCGGCGCACGGCGGCGGGCCGCACCATCGCCTCGGTCGCCGTGGATGCCGGGCTGTCCGTGCCCTGCATCGCCAACCTGGAGAACGGGCGGGGCAATCCGACCCTGTCCGCCGTCGGCAGCCTCGCCGGTGCGCTGGGCGCAAGCCTGATCGTGGAGCTCGTCGAGGGCGATGTGCCCGAGCCGGCCGCCGCACTGCCCGACTCGCTCGTGCAGTTCTCGCGGTCCGCGCGCTTCTCGGCCGAGGCGGCGCGAATGGCCGAGGTCACCGGCGCACCGGCGACGGCGCTGCGGGAACGCCTGCTGCACGCCATGGCGGTCATGGGTTCGCTGGCGGTCCGGCCGCTGGGTGAGTCCGACTGGCACCGGATCCTCGACACCGCCGTGCTGACCGTGCGCGCCTGAACGCGACCTCGGCGCATACGTCAGCGGGGACATGCTCCGCGTCGACGGCGGGACGGTCCGCTCCGCCTGGTGGAGCGTGCCGTCGAAAGAGGAGGCCGTCGCAGGCGGGGGACACCTAGGATCACGTGATGTCCCAGCCTGTGTACCCGATGCGCACCGAGCGGCTCACCCTGCGCCCGATCACCCTCGACGACCTCGACGACGTGTACGCCTGGCAGGGCCGGCCCGACGTCGCGCGCTGGACGCTCGGCCCCGGGCCGCGTACCCGGGAGCAGTCGCGGTGGTCGGTGGGGGTCATGGCGGGCGAGGACGCGCTGCGGGTGGAGGGGGACGTGCTGACCCTGGCCGTCGTCGCCGACGCTGGGGTGATCGGAACCGTGGAACTGGTATGGCGCAGCGAAGCGGACCGCACGGCCGAACTCGGCTACATCTTCCACCCGGACCACGGCGGGCGCGGGCTGGCCACCGAGGCCGCCCGGGCGCTGCTGGACTGGGGGTTCGGCGAGTTCGGGCTGCACCGGATCTACGGGCGGTGCCACGGCGGCAACGAGGCGTCGGCCCGGATGATGACCCGGCTCGGCATGCGTCAGGAGGCGCGCCACGTCGAGAGCTACCTGTACCGGGGAGAGTGGGCCGACCAGCTCGTCTTCGCCGTACTGGCCCGGGAGTGGCAGCCGCCGGCCGGGGGCTGAGGTCCCCCGTCCGGTGGGGCTGCGACGGTGACGAGCAGGTGCCCAGCGGTCAGGGCCTGAACGACACGATAGTCACCCTGCTCGGCGACCCGCTGACGCCCGCGCAGGTCCTGGACGCGTCCGCGTGGTACGGGGTACGACTCGATCGCCTGACCCGGCGTGTGGACAGGGCTGTGCCGCCGGCAGGCGGGTGGTTTCTGCCGGCGGCGCAGCTGCCTGGTTCAGGCGGTTGCCGCCCGCCGGAGCGTCGGCACGAGGACCGCACCCACCGCGGCGGCGGCGCCGGCGGACACCACGCCCAGGGCCAGTGCCGTGGCGGCGTCGGGATGGATCAGCGACTGTCCGCGCCCGGCCTGCCAGGTGAGCACCCCCAGCAGGCCCGCGTAGGCGAGGCCGCTGATCGTGACGAGCCGGGCCCGCACCGACTCGTCGCGCAGCGCGGGCACCTTGCGCCCCAGCACGGCCAGTGCCGCGGCGGTGATGAGCAGCACGTGTATGCCGTGCAGCCCGACGAAGTGCGGCACGCGGAAGTCGCTCCAGTTGGTCAGGAACATGCCGTGCCCGTCGAGGTCGCCGATGCCGTGTCCCTGGTACATCGTGACGGCGGCACCGTTGGCGTCGACCACCGTGCGTTCGCTGATGTTGGTCGTCATCCACCAGACCGGCACGAGCATGCCGACGGTGGCCAGGACCAGGCCGTGCCGGACGGCCCTGGTGACGGGCTTGCCGAAGGCGCCCTGGGCGAGCGCCGTCCCGGCGACGGCCAGCTGTGCGATGAGGATTCCGGCGACGCCGTAGGTGAACAGCTGGGTCATGGCGACGGTCACGGTGTCGTCGAGGTTGCTGTTGAAATGGCTGAACGTGCCTCTTGCGGCCTGGACGGTGATGCCGGCGACCTCGGCGGTCGCGGCGACGGCGAATACCGTGCCGGCCCACCAGCCGAACCTGCGGGCCTTGCGCAGCTTCGTCACCAGCCAGGCGAGCAAGCCGGAGTACAGCGTGAAGGCGATGGCGAACTTCAGTGGCTTGACCCAGACCGACTCGCCGAGCATCGTGCGGTCGTCGACGGCGATGCCGACCGCGGCGACGAGGGCGAGTGCGATCATCAGGATCACGTTGACCATGAGCGGCCGGTGCCACTCACGCCAGGGGCGGAGCAGGTCTATCGGGGTGCGTCGGTCCATGCGGCAATCGTGTGACGCCGGGCCGACGAGGACGACCGGCACGGTTGCCACTGATCGCAAGGAACGTGCCATCATCACGGCATGTCTTTCCGATCTGTGACGGTGTACGCCCCCGAGGGTGTGGCGGCCTTCGGCCTCGGGCTGGTCGGCGAGATCTTCAGCGGCCGGTTCGCTTTCGACGTCTGCGCCGCGCAGCCGGGCCAGGTGCGCACCGATCTGGGACTCGCCGTGCAGGTGGACGCCGGGCTCGACCGGCTTGCCGAAGCCGACCTGGTCATCGCGCTGCCGGGCAGCCGATTCCGGGAGACGCCGGCTGCGGTCGCGGACGCCTTCCGGGCGGCGGCGGCCCGTGGCGCTACCGTGGCCAGCCACTGCGTCGGTGCGTACGTGCTGGCCGAGGCGGGCCTGCTCGACGGGCGCCGGGCGACCACGCATTGGCGCTTCGCCGCCGAGTTCGCCGAGCGTTATCCCGCGGTGCAGCTGGCCACCGACGTCCTCTACGTCGACGAGGGCCCGGTCGTCACCGGTGCCGGGGCCGCGGCGGGCCTGGACATGTGCCTGCACCTCATCCGCCGCGAGTTCGGCGCCGCGGCGGCCAACGACGTCGCCCGGGAGCTGGTCATCCCGCCGCACCGCGACGGCGGCCAGGCGCAGTACGTGACCGCGCCGGTGCCCGACGGCTTCGAGGACGAGCGGCTCGGTGCGGTGCTCGCCTGGGCCCGCGCCAACACGCACCGGCGGCTTACCGTCGACGAGCTGGCCGCCCGCGCGCTCACCAGCCGCCGCACGTTCCTGCGCCGGTTCGCCGACGCGACCGGCAGCACCCCGCACGCCTGGCTGCTGGCACAGCGGCTCAACCGCGCCGAGGAGCTGCTGGAGGCCAGTGACCTGCCGGTCGAGGAGGTCGCCCGGCAGGTCGGATTCGGATCCGCGGCCGCGCTGCGCGAGCAGTTCGTGCGCCGCCGGGGCGTGCCGCCACGCACCTACCGCAAGGCCTTCGGCAACCGCCCTGCCGACTGAAATGGCGACGGCGCGGCTGATCTCAGCCGCGCCGTCGCCCATCAGGGGATGCCTGGGGTCAGGCGAAGCCGAACAAGGGCGGGAACGCCAGCACGACGATCCAGGCCCAGGCCGCGTACACCACCAGGTAGCGGGTCTGCCACTGCTCCAGCCGGCCGAACGGCAGCCTGCCGCGGATGAAGCCGAGGAACAGCCAGGCCGACCAGGACAGGTTGGCCAGCAGGACGATGTTCTCGCCCAGCGCGGCCGTCTTGTTGGCGGTGAACCCGAACTCGGTGATCCGGCCGGTGATCGCCGCCAGCACCAGCACGTCGATGACGAGCGCGCTGAGCACCAGGGCGAGTTGCAGCTTGTCGAAGATGCCGGGCCGGGCTGCGGGGTCGCGGGCCGAGATGGCGTACAGCAGCAGGCCGAGCACCACGACCAGCAGCAGGTCGAAGATGATCAGCACGTCGCGGTCGACGTCGATGCCGTTGCTGGTCCAGGCGATCGCGCCGAGTAGGACCAGCAGCGTGACCGTGAACAGCGGGGTGAAGACCCGGGTCAGCACCGGGGCCATGTTCTCGATGACGCTCTGCTTCGCCTCCACGAGCCAGGCCGCCACCACGACCGCGGCCATGGCGCCGCAGGGCACCAGCCACGACCCGACGAACGTCTCGGCGTCCAGCCCGATGGCCGAGAAGATGTTCACGGTGAACGCGGTCAGCACGCCGCCGCCGAGGGCGATGAGCACGAAGTAGATGAGCCATTCGCCGGTGAACCGGATGAAGTCCATCCGCCGCCGGTCCGATCGCCACTCGCCGCCCGCGTAGGCGACCCCGACCACGAGCCAGAGCGCGATCGGCAGGTGGATCGCCGCCAGCACCGCGGTCTGCGACTCGATGGCCGTCGGGTAGGCGTTGGCCGCGACCGCCCCGAGGGCGAACAGCGCGGCCAGCACGCCGAGGACGCCGGGGCTCACCCGCCGCCGCCACGCGAAGTAGGCCGCCAGCGGGGCCAGCGCGAACAGGCCGAAGTTGCGCAGGTAGAAGTCGCCGCCGCTGTTGTCGCTGATGTCCACGCCGAACAGGGCCGGCACCTTGAACGCCAGCGCCGCCCCGACCGCGAAGGCGATCATGATGAGCAGGTCGCGCCGCGCGCCGGCGGCTGGTGTGCCGGTGTCGTCGCCGGTCAGCACCAGCTGCTTCCACAGCCGCTCGGAGTGCTCCCGGGCGAACTCGCGGGACAGCTCGTCGAGGCTGCCCATGCGCTTGACGGCGATGAGGAACGCCTCGTCGCTGTGCAGTCCCGCCGCCGTGAGCTCGGCGATCCGGTCGCGCAGGTGGTCCTCCAGCTCCTCGGCGTCGGGCTGGTGCAGCTCGCGCCGGCGGCGCATGTAGGCGCGCCACTCGGCGATCTGCTTCTCGAGGTCGCTGCCGCTGTCGACGGTCATCCGGTCACGCCCCAGGCGGGCGCGGGGATGGGGCGCAGCGCCGTGCCGGCGTTCCAGACGCCGCGCAGGGTGTCCACGACCGCGGCCCACTGGCGGCGCTGCTCAGCCAGCTCCTTCAGGCCTTGGTCGGTGATGCGGTAGTACTTGCGGCGCCGCCCCTCCACCGGGGTGTGCCAGGTCGCCTCGACGTGGCCCAGCCGTTCCAGCCGGTGCAGCAGCGGGTAGAGCAGCCCGTCGGTCCATTCGAGATGGCCCCCGGACAGTTCGTTGACCTGTTTGAGGATCGCGTAGCCATAGCTCTCGCCCTCGGCCAGGATGCCGAGCACGAGGGGGGTCGCCGAGGCCGCGACGAGATCTTTCGTGATGTGCACGAGGACACCGCCTATACCTAGAACTGCTATGCATACTAGTTCTAGGTATGACGGCGTGCAACGCCCTTCGCGATCATGGTGTGGCAGGCTGGGCGGGTGCAGCAGGATCCACTCACCTCGGCCCAGCGGCTCGCGAACCTCGGCGACCACGCCGGCGCGCTCCGGCTCGCCCGCGAGCTGGAGACACAGTACGCGCTGGACGGCGACGACGGCGCGACCATGCTGGTCTGGGTACGCCTGTGCATGGCCCGCTGGCTGGCCGTGCAGCAGGAGCCGGACCGTCCCGCCGCGCTGGCCGTGCTCGATGCTGCGGAGGCCGTCTGGCGCTCGCCCGCGGTCCAGGGATCGCAGCTGGTGCACGTGCTGGGCGCGGAACTCATGTCGCTGCGCAGCTTCGTGCTGCGCCAGCTCGGCCGGGCGGCCGAGAGCCTCGCCGCGGGGGAGCAGGCCCTGGACCTGTTCACCGAGCTGGAGCAGACCGCGCCCGAGGTGCTGTCCGCCGTCGGCCGGGTGCCCCTGCTGCTCAACCGGGGTGCGGCGCTGGCCGACCTCGGCCGCACCGCCGACTCCCTCGCGCCGCTGGGCCAGGCCCTCGACGTGCTGCGCGCCACCGCCCCGGGCGGCCACCGCGACATCGAGATCGAGCTGCTCGTGCTGCGGGGCACGTCGCTGACCCTGCTCGGCAGCTTCGCCGACGCCGAGGCCGCCGAGACGGAGGCGATCGCGCTCGCCCGTACGCAGGCCGACCGGCCCACCCGGCACCTGCTCGCCACCGCGCTGACCAACCACGCCACGACGCTGACCCGGATGCGCCGCTTCGACGAGGCCCTCGCCGCGGTCGGTGAGGCCAAGCGCGTGCTGCGCGAGACCGACGGGGCACCGGCGACCGCCGCGCAGCGCCGCCGCTGGGGGATGCCGCTGTCCACCGAGGCCGAGGTCCTGCTGGCGCAGGGGCGCAGGGCGGACGCCGCACGGTCCGCGCGCCTGGCCGAGCCGATCCTGCGCGAGTACGCCGAGCACGCGCCGCTGCTGGTCGCGGGCTCCCTGGCCAACGTCTGCCTGCTCATCGGCGAGGCCGAGGACGACCCGGCCTACGCTGCCGAGGCGTTCGAGCGCCTCGACACGCTGAACGACCTGTTCCCGGGCCGGTACGAGTACTGGTGGCGGCGCGCCACGGAACTCGTCGCCCGGCTCCGGCCGAGCTGACGGCACGGCGCCGCGATACCGGCGTGCTCCACACCCGGCCCTGGTCCGTCGCCGCCGCCGCGGCGTCAAGAAGCCGCCCGACGCCGTAGCGATCGTGTCAAGGCCGTGGGCGGCACACCTGATGTCCAGGTGTCATGGGACCGTGACACCGACAGCCCCCTCGCCGTACCCCGCCGATACGGCGGCCCGCCCGGCCATCCGCACGTCCACCACCTCCCCTCACGTCCCGGTCGGCGGGGTCGCGATGACCCTCGGCGACGTCCTGCCCTCACTGCGCACCTCGCTGCCGCCCCGCCGGCTCGATCGGGCGCTGTGGCCGCTGACCACCACACACGGGCGTGGCGGCGTCAGCATCGGCGGCGTGCCG
Source organism: Catellatospora vulcania (assembly GCF_009720385.1). Lineage (GTDB taxonomy): Bacteria > Actinomycetota > Actinomycetes > Mycobacteriales > Micromonosporaceae > Catellatospora > Catellatospora vulcania. The sequence goes on from NZ_ML769301.1 coordinate 599,838, forward strand.
CTGATGGAGATCGAGCAGGAGTTCGGCACACCCGCCTATGTCCTGGACGAAGCCGACGTCCGGGAACGCTGCGCCGCCTACGGCGCGGCTTTCGGCCCCACCCAGGTGTACTACGCCGCGAAGGCGCTGCTCAGCCGTGGCCTCACGAGCAGGGCCACCAGCTCGTCGCGGTCGACGGCGGCCTCAGCGACAACCCCCGCCCGGCCCTCTACGGCGCCCGCTACACCGCGGTCCTGGTCGGCCGGGCCAGTCCGGTGGCGACGGTGTCGACGACCGTGGTCGGCCGCCACGACGAGACCGGCGACGTGCTGGTCCGCGATGAGCCGCTGCCCGCCGACCTGCGGCCCGGCGACCTGCTGGCCGTGCCCGGCTGCGGCGCCTACCACTTCCCGCTCGCGTCCAACTACGACCTGGTGGGCCGACCGCCGCTGATCGCGGTCCGCGACGGGCAGGCACGGGTGCTCGTACGCAGGGAGATCTTCGACGACCTCCTGCACCGCGACGAGGCGTGAGCCACGCCGTGGCCGATGCGAAGCGGACCGGCGGGGGCAGGAGAAAGCGCTGGCGGGTATGCGTGGCGTGCGGGCAGACTGCTGTCCATGATCGAATTGCGGGTGCTGACCGCCGACGACTGGCCCGTCTGGCGGGAACTGCGGCTTGCCGCGCTGGCCGAGGCGCCGGACGCCTTCGGGGCCCGGCTTGCGGACTGGCAGGGCGACGGTGATCGCGCCGAGCGCTGGCGCGGGCGGCTGGAGATACCCGGTTCGCACAATCTCGTCGCGACGATCGGGGGCCGCCCGGCCGGCATGGCGAGCGGCGTGCCGACCGGCGAACCCGGCGTGGTCGAGCTGATCTCGATGTGGGTGCATCCCGACGCCCGCGGCCAGGGCGTCGGAGACCGGCTGCTGGCAGCGGTGGAGCAGTGGGCCAGGCAGGTGGGCGCGCACGTGCTGAAGCTGGCCGTGGCGGACGGCAACGCCTCCGCCGCCGCGCTCTACCGCCGCAACGGCTTCCACCTCACCGAGGAGATCGGTGACCTGATGCCGGACGGTGTGCGCCGGGAGCAGATCATGGCGAAGCCGCTCGACGGCTAGCACCGGGCGGTGAGCTTGCGGTCCCCGCACCCGCCATGATCGGATGGCGGCAGCATCGCGTGCCGGTGGCGGACTGCGCCAGGCATGGAGGTGCGGGATCGAAGGGACCCGCCCACCAGTGGCTTCCCCCGACGGCGACCGTGCGGTCGCCCTCAGCCTGCAGCTGGCGCGAGCACATCAGGAACTACGGCAACGCGTCCGTGAGATCAGATCGGGTATCGCGCGTCGCGAACTCGGCGCAGCCGTGCTGCTGACCCACTGCCTGGCGTTCTGCGCCGCGCTGACCTCGCACCACCAGGGCGAGGACACCGGAATGTTCGACCGGTTACTCCACGAGCGCCCCGATCTCGCCCCGACGATCGCCAAACTCGTCGAGGACCACGGGCTGATCACGTCGATCCTGTCCCGGGTGGGCGATCTCGCCGCCGTAGCCGCCCGATCGGACGGCTCCGCGCTCGACGCTGTCGGGCGCGAGCTGGACGGACTCATGGCGATCATGGAATCCCACTTCGCCTACGAGGAACGTGCGATCAGCGCGGCACTCGACGCGGGAGTGGCTGATAACGGCTGGTCCGACATGGTGTTCAGGTTCGGCGACGCACCGAGCTGACGCGAGGGCGGCGTCAGTCGTCGTCCGGCAGGACCTGGACACTGGGTTCGTCTCCCGCGCACGTGACCACCACGCGCATCTCGTTCTTGTCCTTCTTGAACTTGATCCGGGCCTGTGCGGCGGAGCTGAGCACCGGGTTCTGCGCGGACCCGCCGAGCAGCTGCGGGCGGCGTGCGGGGCGTGAAGCTGATGTCAGCGTCCGTCCGGGACGCCGCCCAGCTGATCTGGACCTAGGTTGTGAACTGGGCATTCGTGACGGTGAACCCGATTAGGCTGGGGAAATCGGCTGTCGGCGGGGGTGTGGACGACGTGGGGACGACGCGACGAGTGGTGCTGACCGGCACCGCGGCAGGTGCGATCAGCATGGTCGGAGCCTGCGGCTCCGCGGGCGAGCCGGGCGGCTCCGCTCGACTGATGCGGCGGTGCAGCTCCTCCTCCGGCACGTCTTCGAGGTGGGTGAGGAACACCCACATGTGGCCGGACGGGTCCTTGAGGATGACCGTGCGGTCACCGTGGAACATGTCCGTCGGCGGCTGGAGGATCTGCGCGCCCGCCGCCTCCGCCTGTTTCGCTAGGCTGTCCACGTCCGGAACGTAGACGTGCAGGGTGACGGTCGTACCGCCGCCGAGCGAGGCCGGCGCGGCGAAGGAGCCGGATTCAGCCTCGGCCACGCTCGCGTCGCCCAGCATGAGCACCGACCGCCCGACGGTGATCTCGGCGTGCAGGATCCCGCCGCCCGGAGCGTCGATCCTGATGTCCTCGCGGGCGCCGAACGCCCGCCGGTAGAAGTCGATCGCGGCGGCCGCGTCGTCGACCATGATGTGCGGGATCACGCTGTAGCGGTAGCGCTCGGGGATCTCAGCGTGGTCGGTCATGTGAACCTCCTTGAGCGGGCAGCACGGTCGTTCACCGCGGCCCTGGAGGCAACCTAGAAGTTCAGGTTCGGTTGAGGTCAAGCCTTGGCCGGCCGGGCGCCCGCCGCCCCGTCAACGGCCGCCGGCCGGCGGCCGCGGTCAGGCCGCGTCGCGCGTCCGCGCGGTACGCAGCGCCACGGCCCACCACAGCAGGTCGTCGGTGAGCTTCTTGAGGAACGGCTCGGCGGGTGCGAACACGGCCGTGTCGGTCGGGTCGGCCTGGTCGCGGGCGGGCAGATACAGGTCGGGGGCGATGTGCACGGCGTGGCGCAGGGGAGCCATCTCGAACTCGACGACGACCTGCCGCAACTGCTCGATGGCCCGCGCGCCGCCGACGCCGCCCCACCCGACGAAGCTGACCGGCTTGCGGTGCCACTCGGCGTACGTCCAGTCCATGGCGTTCTTGAGCACTGCCGAGTAGCCGTGGTTGTACTCGGCGGCCAGCACGACGTAGCCGTCGGCGCGGTCCACGGTGCGCCCGAACCGGGCCACCGCCTCGTCGGCGTACTGCCGCGGGGTCCACATGGGGGCGTTCCCGTCGAAGAACGGCAGCGGATGGTCGCGCAGGTCGACCAGCTCGAACTCGACCCCGTCGTACTGCCGGGCGAAGCCGAGCACCCAGTGGGCGATCCGCTCGCTGAACCGTCCCTCGCGGGTCGTGCCGTTGATGACCTGGATGAGCATGTCGTGGTTCCTTCTCCGGTGGCTGGGCAGCCGGCGGTCATGCCGCCGACCCCGCGGCAGGACCTTGATCACCGCGTATCCCCAGCTTGGCGTGGTGCGGCCGAGTGGGCAAAACCCTGGTTAGCTGCTTACTATCGGTAAGTGACCAGTGCGCTCTCGGCCTACGTGCCCGACCACCACGACGCCAGCGACGCCGCCTGCCGCGGCTTCCAGCCGGTGCTGGAACTGCTCGGCCGACGCTGGGTAGGCATGATCATGCTGGCCGGGCGGCGCGGCGCCCGCCGCTTCGGGCACTACCGCGCCTTCGCCGACGGCATCTCCGACCGGGTGCTCACCCAGCGCCTACGCGAACTCGAGCAGCACGGCCTGATCGAGCGCCAGGTCATCCCCACCACGCCGGTGCAGATCCTCTACTCGCCCACACCCCGCGGCCTGGAACTGATGGCAGCGCTGGAGCCGCTGCTCGAATGGACCACCCGCAACCCTGGCGCGTTCACCCACCAGCCGTGACGGGCTGCCTGGTCACCTCGACGACCAGGTGCTTGGTGACCGGCTGCTCGCTCTGGGAGCTGACGTCGGCGAGCCCGCACAGCACGTTCAGCTCCGGCATGTACCCGGCCGCGTTGCCCGGCGGGATCGGGTGCGCGACCGCCCGGTACCCGTACACGGTGCGCCGGCTGCCGTCGCGGGAGAAGCTGGTCACGTCGATGAGGTCGAACTCCGCGAGCCCGCGGTCGCGCATGTCGTCGGAGTTCATGAAGATGACCGTGCGCAGTCCGCGTACGCCGCGGTAGCGGTCGTCATTGGAGTAGATGCTCGTGTTGAACTGGTCGTGCGAGCGCACCGTGGTCAGCGTCAGCCGCCCCTCGCCGGGGTCGACGTCGTCGGGCAGCGGCCCGGCCCAGAACTCGGCCCGGCCCGACGGCGTCAGGAACACCCGCTCCCGGGCCGGCTGGGCGAGCCGGAAACCGTGCGGCCGGCGGGCGCGGGCGTTGAAGTCCTCGAAACCCTCCAGCGCCCGGGACATGGTGTCGCGGATGCGGTCGTAGTCGTCGACGTAGTCCTGCCAGGGCGTACGGCTGTCCGGCAGGGTCGCGCGGGCCATGCCGCCGAGGATCGCGCACTCCGAGCGCAGGTCCGGGGAGGCCGGATCCTTCATCCCGTACGAGATGTGCACCGTCGCCATCGAGTCCTCGACGGTCACGCCCTGCTCGCCGCCTGCCTGCCGGTCGCGTTCGGACCGGCCGAGGCAGGGCAGGATCAGGGCGCGCCGCCCGTGCACCAGGTGGCTGCGGTTGAGTTTGGTGCTCACCTGCACGGTCAGGTCGCAATTGCGCAGCGCCTCGAAGGTGCGCGGCAGATCGGGCGCGGCCAGCGCGAAGTTGCCGCCGAGCGCGACGAACACCTTCACCTCACCGCGCCGCATCGCCTCGATCGCCGCCACCGTGCCCAGTCCGTGCTCGCGCGGCGGGTCAATGCCGCACGCCTGCGCCAGCCGGTCCAGGAAGGCCGCGCCCGGCCGGTGGTCGATGCCGCAGGTCCGGTTGCCCTGCACGTTGCTGTGCCCGCGGACCGGTGACGGCCCGGCGCCCGGCCGGCCGATGTTGCCCCGCAGCAGCAGCACGTTGGTTATCTCGCGGACCGTGTCCACGCCGTGCTCGTGCTGGGTCAGCCCGAGGCACCACGCGATGATGACGCGCTGCGAGTCCAGGTACGACGCGGCCAGCGCGCGGATGTCGGCCTCGCTGATGCCGGAGCCCCGCACGATGTCCGCCCACGGCGTCGCCGCGACGGCGGCACTGTAGTCGTCGAAGCCGGACGTGTGCGTGTCGATGAAGTCCCGGTCGAGCACGGACGGGTCGCTGCCGGCTGCCTCCAGCACGGCCTTGGCCACGCCACGCATCAGCGCCAGGTCGCCGCCGATGCGGACCTGTACGTTGCGGGTCCCGGTGCGGGTGGTGCGGAAGGTGGCCATGTCGACGAACTCGTGCGGCACGATGGTGCGGCGCGAGGCCGCCTCGATCAGCGGGTTGATGTGCACCAGCGCCGCGCCGCGCCGGTCGGCCTCGGCCAGCCAGGTCAGCATGCGGGGCGCGTTGCTGCCCGCGTTGTCGCCCATCAGCCAGATCGCGTCGGCCTGCTCCCAGTCCGCCAGGTCGGTGGTGCCCTTGCCGGAGCCGATGGCGGCGGTCAGCGCCCGGCCGCTGGCCTCGTGGCACATGTTCGAACAGTCCGGCAGGTTGTTCGTGCCGAACTCGCGCACCCACAGCTGGTACAGGAAAGTCGCCTCGTTGCTCAGCCGCCCGGACGTGTAGAACGCCGCCTCGTGCGGGCTCGCCAGGCCGCGCAAGGTGCTACCGACCAGGGCGTACGCGTCCTCCCAGGAGATCGGCACATAGCGGTCGGTGTCCGGGTCGTAGGCCATCGGCTCGGCTAGCCGGCCGACCGCCTCCAGGTCGTAGTCGCTCCAGTTCAGCAGCTCGCCGACCGGGTGCGCGGCGAAGAAGGCCCGATCGGCCCGTGGCGGGGTCATCTCCCAGGTGACGTGCTTGACGCCGTTCTCGCAGATGTCCAGGCGCAGCCCGGTCGGGTCGTCCGGCCAGGCGCAGCCGGGGCAGTCGAAGCCGCCGTCCTCATGGTTCATGACCAGCAGCGCCCGCATGCCCTCCACCGGCTCCGGCGATCGCAGCAGGACCTCGCCGACGCTGCGCGCCGCACCCCAGCCCGCCGCCGGGTGGTGGTACTCGTGCCGGGCGTAGTCGCCGTCCGGGACGGGGCCGCGCCCGAGCGCCGCCGATCCGGGCACGGCGCCCATCATCAGCTGCTCGGCGTCGGCTGCCGGGTCGGGTGACGGTGCCATCGGTTCCGCCTTCCTCGCGGGCACCTCCCGGAACCGGCCACCGCCGGAGGTCTGTGCCGTCAGCAGGACCGCCGGCCGCTGCCGTGCTCCCGGATCGGGGCCGCGACCGGCTCAGACGGAGATCATTTTATGCGCGCGGGCCGCGGCCGGAGCGGTGTTCGGTAAATCCGTCTCTTCGCTGCGCACCGCCCGGGTCCACGTCCCCGCCATGGCGTGCGGGCGTCGCTGCCGCGCGATCGGCCGGTTCGCCTAAGGTGTGACGAATGGAGCTCACAGGGGAGTACGTTCCCGGGACCTGGGACATGTCGGTCAAGCAGGTCGAGACCTACGAGTCCAGCGGCGGCACCAAGGGCACCACGATCATGGGCAAGCCCGTCGTCGTCGTGACGATGCGTGGCGCGAAATCCGGGAAGATCCGCAAGACCCCGCTGATGCGGGTCGAACACGGCGGCAGCTACGCCCTGGTCGCCTCGGTCGGCGGGCGGCCGAGCAACCCCGACTGGTACCACAACCTGGTCGCCGATCCCGAGGTCATGCTGCAGGACGGACCGGTCCGCAAGGCATACCGGGCGCACCTGGCCACCGGCGAAGAGCGTCGCCTGTGGTGGGACCGCTCGGTCGAGGCGTTCCCGACCTACGCCGACTACCAGCGCAAAGTCACCCGGGAGATCCCGGTCTTCATCCTCGACCCGGCCTGACTCCACCGCCTCCCGTAGGGGCCTCGCGCGACGGGACCTGCCTCTAATATGGAGGCTTCGTCGTGCCGGGGCCCTTCCGCGCCGGCCGGTGCGGAAAGGGTGTGGGCAGGGAATGTCTGCCGAGGAACGACTGAACGCGGGCATGGTCTCGATCAACGCCCCGAACGGTCATCCGATCGGGGCCGGGTTCGTGGCCGCGCCCGACCTGGTCTGCACCGCCGCGCACGTGATCACCAAGTTGTTCGCGCGCCTGCCCGCCGAGCCCGGGGTCGGCGCGCAGGTCGAGATCCGCTTCCTGGCCACCGGCACCACCGGCACGGCCGTGATCGAGCTGTGGCAGCCGCGGCGGGAGACCGACATCGCCGTGCTCCGGCTGACCGGACCCGCCCCCGACGCCGTACGCCCGGTGCGCCTCGTCGACGTGCCGGACGCCTGGGGGCACCGGTGCCGGATGTTCGGCTTCCCGGAGCACCACCCCGACGGCGTGTGGGCCGTCGGCACCATGCACGGCCGGCAGGGCTCCGGCTGGCTGCAGATCGACGACGACCGCAACGCCGGCTTCTGGGCGACGCAGGGCTTCAGCGGCGGCCCGGTCTGGGACGACGAGCGCCAGGCCGTGACCGGCATGATCGTCGCAACGGAGGCGCTGGCCGGGCGGCGCACGGCGTACGCCCAGCCCGCGGCCGCGCTGCTCGCCGCGAAACCGGAACTGGCCGGCTGGGCCGAGCCGCCGGGCCGGTGGGACGACAGCCCGTTCCGGGGCCTGGAGCCGTTCCGCGAGCAGGACGCCCCGCTCTACTTCGGACGCGCGACCGAGGCCGCCGAGCTGGCCGAAACCGTGTGGCGGGAGCCGTTCACCGTGCTCAACGGCGCGTCCGGCACCGGCAAGTCGTCGCTGCTGTCCGCCGGGGTGCTGCCGCGGCTGCGGGCCCGCCCGGCGATCATCGTCGGGCTGCGGGTCGCGGCCGGGGTCACCGCCGATGGCGTGCTCACCCGCGCGCTGTCGCAGGCCTTCGACCTGCCCGACGCCACCCCCGCCGAGATCGCCGCCGCGCTGCGGGCCGGGCGGATCGGCGACTTCGTCGTCCGGGCACTCGACCACGCGTACGCCCAGCGGCTCATCATCGTCGTCGACCAGCTCGAAGAACTCGTCGGCCACGAACCCGCCCAGGCGACCGAGCTGTTCACGCTGCTGCGGGCACTGTGGGAGTCGACCCGTACGGTCCGGGTCATCGTCACGCTGCGCTCGGACTTCCTGGACCAGGCGGCGGCGCTGTCCGGGCTCGGCGCGGCGTGGACCCACGCGATCACGTACCTGGCCCCGCTGACCGGCGACGCGCTGCGCGAGGCCGTCGAGGGGCCGCTGGCGGCGGCGGGCCGGGCTGCCGAACCGCGGCTGGTGGACCGCATCCTCACCGACGCGGGCGCGACCGCGGGCGCCCTGCCGATGGTGGAGTTCCTGCTGGAACGGCTGTGGCGGTCCGAGCCCGGTGACGTGCTCACCCACGAGACGTACGACGCGCTCGGCGGGGTCGGCGGGGTCATCGCCGGATACGCCGAAGAGGTGCTGCGGGAGCGGATCCCGCAGGCCGAGCTGCCCGCGGTGCGCTCGCTGATGCTGCGGCTGGTGCAGCCGACCGCCGCCGGGACCGCGCTGCGCCGCCCGGTGCGCGCCCAGGACCTGACCCCGGCGATGCTGGCCGTCGCGCGGGAACTGGCCGCCGCCCGGCTCGTCGTGACATCGCAGGACCGGGAGAGCGGGGCGGTCACCTACGAGCTGACCCACGACGCGCTGACCCGCCGCTGGCAGCGGCTGGAGGACTGGCTGAAGGAGTCGGCCGACTTCTGGCAGTGGTACGAGAGCCTGCGCATCAGCCGCGAGCAGCAGGAACCGCTGCGCGGCGTGCGGCTGGAGGCGGCCCGCAACTGGCTGCGCACCAACGGCGACGACCTCACCCAGGCCGACCGGGACTTCATCCTGGCCAGCCAGCAGCGCAGCCGCCGCTTCACCTGGGCCTGGCGCTCGGCCGCCGGTGCACTGGTGGTGCTGCTGCTGGCGACCGGCGGGTTCGCGCTCGTGGTGAAGGCTCAGAGTGCGGAACTCGAGTCGGATCTGCGGGACGCACGCGCCCGGGATCAGGCCGCGCAGGCGGTGCGGATGCTCACGACGGATCCGAGCAAGGCTGTGGCGACCGCGCTGACGGCTTACCACAACCGGGCGCTGCCGGAGTCCGAGAGCGCCCTGTTCCAGCTGTACGCCCAGCTCAACAACATCGAGCACATGCTGCCCGGCACTGAGAAGGTGCAAGGACTGGCTGTCACCAGCGATCCGCCGGCCCTGCTGACCGCGGAGCCGGACCTGCGCCGCTGGCGGTTCGACGGCGCCGGGCAGCCCGTCTCTGAGGTGCTGGCAGATCGAGCCCAGGATGTCATCACCGACCAGTCGGGCACGAGGATCGCCTTCGTCGGTTCGCACGACGTGTTCGTCATCCTGCCGGACGGCGAGCGCGTCAACCTGCCGTTCGACCACCGGATCAACCTGGAACGGTTCGACGTCTCCGGGCAGGCCCTGCTGCTGCGCGTCCAGAGGCACGAGGGTGACCCGATACGGGCGATGATCTGGAATCTGCGGGACCGCTCCGAGACCGCGTTGCCCCCGGAGAACGTGACGGACGCGTGGTTCGGACCCGATGCCGGAACGGTGCTGCTGAAGCTGTTGTCCGGCGAGACCCTGATCTGGGACGTCAACGCCGGTCGGTCCGTGCAGACGATCACTGACGACGTCGCGGGCGTCACCCCGGACGGCAAGTGGCTGGTGCGCTGTCCGCAGCTCAGCAGGCGGTCGCCGCTGCGGATGTACGAGCTGCCCGCGATGGAACAGGTCCGGGAGCTCACCACCTCGTGCATGGGGGTGTTCGGTGTCCAGCTCGGCTTCGACCCGGCCGGAGACGTGCTACTGAACATGCCGGATGAAGTGGTCTCCCGGGGCCGGCAGGCCCTGCACGTCATCGACACCGACACGGGCTTGGCGACCACGGTCGCCATGCCGCATCAGGGCTCGGACGGGCTCTTCGGCCAAAGGGTCGTGCCGGTCGCTCTGCCCCACGACGGCGGCTGGATGGTGGCCTACGCCGCCGACGGCGCTGTCGTGGTGGCGAACGTCCGCCGGGACAGCCTCACCGAGCTCGGCGCAGATCTGACCGGGGTCGACGCGCAGCCCGTGGATGCGGTCGGATCGCTCGCGGTGGCCCGTGGCGCCAAACCCGTGCGGCTGTGGGATCTCGCCTCGGGACGGCGGGTGAACAGCGCGCTGCCTGACAGGGAGCGGGTGCTGCTCGCCGACGACCGCTACCTGTTCACCGCCTCCGACGACGACAAGACCATGTCACTGCGCGACCTGCGCGATCCGGCACAGGTACGCCACCGGCTGGACACGCGGCCCAGCCCGAAACTTCCGCCGCCGCCCGAGGGCTACCGGCTCGGCTGGGCCTGTGTCGTGCGCACCGACACGACGCTGGTCCACTTCAACGGCAGCATCCTGCGCCGGTGGGACTATCCGAGCATGCGCCCGCAGGATCCGCTCGACCTGACCGGCGAGGACGGGATCGACACCGAGGCCAGCAACGGAAAGTGCGACTACAGCGATCTGCGGCGGCTGCTGGTGCTGCACACCGCCGACCGCGATATGACATCGTGGAACATCGACACCGGCAAGCGGCAGGACATCTTCCACCTCGAAGGCGAGCTGCTTCCCCAGCAGCTCGTCTTCGACGAGAGCGGCGACCGCCTCGCGGTGCGCGGCGAGCGCGGCCAGGTCCGCGTCGCCGACTTCGGCACCGGGAGGTCAGGCGCGCCGATGACGCCTCCCGACAACACCGCGGTCGAGATCTGCTGCCAGATCCAGAGTCTGCACGGTGACACGTTGTACCTGCAGAAGGGCGAGCAAATCGCGGTGTGGTCGGTAGGTAGAGGGGAACTCCTGCGTACCCTCGTGCTGCCGAGGGCCGACGATGTCGGGCTGGACCGGATCAGCATCGACGGGGACGCGACGACGCTGACCGCCAGCGACACCGATTTCGGTATACAGCGGTACTCCCTCGACCCGCAGCAGTGGCGGGCGAGTCTGTGCGGTGTGCTCAGCCGCGGGTTCACCGATGAGGAGCGGGCCAACGCCGCGGGCAACCCCGACGACGAGGACATCTGTCCCAGCTGGAAAGGCTGACCATGCAACCGCTGATCGAAGTGACCCTTGAGGACGGCACACAGCTGCTGGTGGAGCCGAGTGACGGTGACCGTGACGAGCTGGTCGCGGCCGGCGTCGGCGACCACATCACCACCGCGCGGGACAGCTTCCAGACCATGATGAGCCGCCTGCGCCCAGTGATCCAGACGGTGACCGACCAGGTCAGCTCGCTGCCGAAGCGGCCGGACAAGTTCACCGTCGAGATCGGCATCAAGATCACCGCCGAGTCCGGTGTGGTGATCGCCAAGGCCGCCAGCGAAGGTCATCTCACCCTCACCATGGAGTGGTCCGGCCCGGAACGCAGCCCGGTCCCGAACCCTCGGCAGCCGGGGGAATGATCGTGGAGACGCCGACCGGGCAGGTCGCTGAAACCGAGTCCGTCGCGGAACCGGCGGCGCTGCGGCTGACCGCGCTGCACAAGGCGTTCGGCGACACCGTCGCCGTCGACCACGTCGACCTGGCCGTGCCACAGGGGTCGTTCTTCGGGCTCGTCGGACCCAACGGCGCAGGCAAGACGACGGCGCTGTCGATGGCGGTCGGCCTGCTGCGACCCGACGCCGGCAGGTCGGCGGTGTTCGGCGTCGACGTCTGGTCGGACCCGGTCCGGGCGAAGGCGCTCATGGGTGTGCTGCCCGACGGGCTCGCCATGCCCGAACGCCTCACCGGCCGGGAACTGCTGACGTTCCTCGGCCAGCTGCGCGGCATCCCCGACGACGTCCTGACGGGGCGTACCCAGGAGCTGCTCGACGTGATGGAGCTGGGCGCCGCCGAGCGCACCCTGATCGTCGACTACTCCACCGGCATGCGCAAGAAGATCGGCCTGGCCACGGCACTGCTGCACGCCCCGCGACTGCTGGTGCTGGACGAGCCGTTCGAGGCGGTCGACCCGGTCTCCGCGGCCGCCCTCAAGTCGATCCTGGTGCGCTTCGTCGGAGGCGGCGGCTCGGTCATCCTGTCCAGTCACGTGATGGCGCTGGTCGAGCAGTTGTGCGACACCGTCGCCGTGATGGCCAAGGGCAAGGTCGTCGTGGCGGGCCCGCTCGACGCGGTCCGCGGCGGCGGCACCCTGGAGGACGCCTTCGTCCGTCTCGTCGGTGTCGAGGTCGACGCCGGGCAGGGCCTGTCGTGGCTGGCGTCCTGAGCGGCGGGCCGACCACCGTCGCCGTCCTCGTCCGGATGAAGCTGGCGATCCTGCGCCATTCGATGACGGGCGGCAAGGCGGCCTGGATGGTCGTCGGCGGGGTCCTCGGGATCGTCCTCGCGGGGGCGACGATCTGGCTCAGCCTGGTCGAGACAGCGCAGCCGGCCGTGGTCGCCGACCTGCTGGCCGCGGTCTACCTGATGTGGGCGCTGGGCTGGGTCGTGGGCCCGGTCTGGGGCGGTTCGACGCTGCTGCGCGCCGATCACTTCGCCCTGCTCGCCGTGCCGCGCCGGCAGTTGGCCGTCGGGCTGCTCGGTGCGGCCTTCGTCGGCGTCACCACCGCGGTGACCCTGCTGGCGTTCCTCAGCCTGCTCGTCTACGCCGCCCGCCTGGGCTTCGGGGCAGTGCTGGTCGCGGTGCCCGCAGTGGTGCTGCAGGTGGTCTTCGTGGTGCTGCTGTCGCGGGTCGCGACGGTCGTGTTCGGGGTCGTCGCGAAGTCCCGCATCGGCGCCGCGTTCACCGGGGCGCTCATCGCGGCGATGATGGTGCTCAGCCAGTCCGGGTGGATGGTCGCCGTCGCGATCCAGGTCTCGGGCGTGCTCGACACCGGGTTCGGGTCCGGCTTCACGCGTACGGTGCGCGCACTGCCGTCGGGGTGGGGACTGGTCGCGGTCGAGTCGGCCGGTGGCGGGCGGTGGTGGCGGGCGCTGGCCGCGCTCGCCGGGCTGGGCCTGCTCATCGTGGCGCTGCTGCTCGTCTGGAGTCGCAGCCTGGGCACGCCGCGCCGGGCCCGGGTCACCATCCGCGGCTCGCGCGAGGTCGCCCCGTCCGGCCGGGGACTGTTCGCCGGGCGTACCGGGGCTGTGCTGCGCAAGGAGCTGCGTACCTGGCGGCGCGACCCGCTGCGCACGCAGGCGGTGTTCGTGCCGCTGGTGTGGGCCCTCGGCACGACCCTGCTGCCGCTCACGTTCGGCGAGCGACTGCTGCTGCCCTGGGCGGCCCCCGCGCTGGCCGTGATGGCGGGGGCGTCCGTGTCGAACCTCTACGGCCAGGACGGCACCGCGCTGTGGCTGACCCTGCACACCGGCAGCGAGCGCGCCGACGTACGCGGACGGCAGCTCGCCTATCTGCTGATCTTCGGGCCGGTGGCGTACGCCGTCGCAGTCGGCTTCACCGTGTGGAGCGGGCTGACCTGGACCTGGCCGTGGGTCCTGGCGCTGCTCCCGGCGCTGCTCGGCGGTGGGGCCGGGCTGGGCACGCTCATCTCGGTGGTGGCCGCGGCCCCCGGCCCGGACGCCCACCGGCGGCCGGACAACGCGCTGGAGCACGGCGACACCACCGGCCAGGCGAACCTGATGTTCTGGGGCGGGCTGCTGCCGGCCGTCCCGCCCGCGGTCCTGCTCACTCTCGGCACCGTGTACGGCAACGAGTTCCTGCTGTGGGCGGCGGTGCCGGTCGGCGTGGCCACGGGTGTCCTGCTGGCATGGTGGCTCGGGCGCGTGGCGGTCACGCAATTGCGGGCGCGCGGCACGGAGCTGCTGTTCCTCTTGCGGACCGGCCGCGGCGTCAAGGCAGTCGGCGTCAAGGTGGCCGGTGACAAGGGGGTCAGGGCCGAGGTGTCGAAGCGGGACGCCCGGATCGCGCTGGTCGGCTGGACGCTGGGCTCGATCGCACTCTTCCCGCAGGGCCTCGTGCCGATGATCTTCCTGCTGGCCGGGGTCCAGGTGAAGTCCTGGTTCCTGGCGATGTACCTGCCCGGCCCGTACCGGTGGCCGGTCGCCGCCGTGATGGTCCTGATCGGCAGCTGGCTGTACTACCTCGCCGTCCGGGCGAGCATCCCGAAGAAGCGCCCGGCCGCATCCGAGGACGCGCCCCGGGAACTCGAATCGGTCTGAGCACGGCGGCGCTCCCCGCCCGAGGGAGGGGAGCGCCGCGCGGGGATCAGGCCGCGATGAAGCCGCGGATCTGGGTCAGCACGCTGGTGTTGGTGAGGAACCCGATGTGGGTCTCGCACAGCACGTTGGTGTTCGTCGCGCCGTCCAGCCGGGTGCTGGTGTACGGGATGATGATGCCGTCGCAGGCCGAGTACCAGGTGCGGTACTTGGCGGCGCCGGGCGTCTCGTCCCCGTCGGCCAGGTCGAGCAGGAACAGCGAGCCCGGGTACATCTCGATGCACGAGGCGTTGATCAGGCACGCGCCGGCGTACGTGGTGCCGTGGTTCGCGCCGGCGATCGACGCGACGTGGCTGACGTTGGCCGACCCGCCGAGCTCCTCCAGGTACCAGCGGGTGACCAGGCCGCCCATCGAGTGGTTCACGATGGCGACCTTCGACGCGCCGGTCTGGGCCTTGACCTGGTTGACCTTGTCACGCAGTCCGGCCGCGCTGATCTGGTTGGAGCCGGCCCAGTTGTAGTCGTAGGTGTAGAGGTTGGTGAAACCGCCGGACCGGAACACCGAAAGCGCGGTGGTCCAGTTGGACGAGTTGCCGATGAAGCCGTGCACGAAGATCACCGGTGTGCTGGTCGCCGCGTTCGCGGGCGTGGACGGGGCGACCACGAGTGCCGCGGCGGCGACCATGGCCGCGCCGATGGCGATGAGACGTTGGCGGATACGCATTGCGGGAGCCCTCCGTTGGGACGATGCGCGTGGTGCCAAAGAGCATCGGAGCACCGCCCCACCGTCTGCATCGGTGTAATCGCCGGTTCGCTTACGGCGCAGGGGATCCGTGCGCCGCATCGCCGAATCGCTATGTGTCGACGTATATTGATGGCCGGTGGTACGGCGGCCACTTTGCGTTCCCATGTGTTCGGTTTCGTTGATGTGGGATTGAACGTGAGCGAAGCCGACCCGATCCACTGACTGGAGAGCCGATGGGCAACCGTCTCCGCCGCATCGCCGCCACCACCCTGCTCGCCGCCCTCGCCGGGATGGTCCTCGGCGCGCCCGCAGCCCCGGCCGCGCCGCCCGACTACACCACCAGCGAGGCGGGCAACCCGTTCGCCGACGGCTGGTACGCCGATCCCGACACGGTCGTCTACGGCGACCGCTACTGGGTGTTCCCGACCACCTCGAAGAGCTACGCCGAGCAGACCTACCTCGACGCGTTCTCGTCCACCGACCTCGTCAACTGGACCAAGCACGCCAACGTGCTCACCAAGGCGAACGTCTCCTGGGCGTCGTACGCGATGTGGGCGCCGGCCCCGATCCAGCGCAACGGCAAGTACTACCTGTACTTCGCGGCCAACGACATCCAGAACAACGCCGCCCTCGGCGGCATCGGCGTGGCGGTGGCGACCCAGCCCCAGGGCCCGTACGCCGACGCGCTGGGCCGCCCGCTCATCGCGCAGTTCCAGAACGGGGCGCAGCCCATCGACCAGGACGTCTTCATCGACGACGACGGCCAGGCCTACATGTTCTACGGCGGCTGGGGCCACGCCAACGTGGTAAAGATCAACGCCGACATGATCAGCCTCGGCACGCATGTCGACGGCAGCGTCTACAAGGAGATCACGCCCGCGGGCTACGTCGAGGGCCCGCAGATGTTCAAGCGCAACGGCAAGTACTACCTGATGTGGTCCGAGGGCGGCTGGACCGGCCCCGACTACTCCGTCGCTTACGCCATCGCGAACTCGCCGCTCGGCCCGTTCACCCGGCTCGGCAAGGTGCTCGCCCAGGACGCGGCCGTGGCCCGCGGCTCCGGGCACAACTCCGTGGTCAACATCCCCGGCACCGACACCTGGTACATCGTCTACCACCGCCGCCCGCTCAGCGAGACCGACGGCAACCACCGGCAGCTCGCGTACGACCGGATGGTCTTCAACGCCGACGGCACGATCGCTCCGGTGACCATGCGGGTGCGCGACAACTTCGCCGACAACAACGCGCTGGGCTGGCGGACCTATGGCGGCTCCTGGTCGGCGACGGGCGGCCGGTACACGGCCGCGAACTCACTGGGCGGCAAGGCGCTGCTGGACACCAACTTCGGCGACTTCACCTACGACGCCGACGTGGCCGTGACGTCGGGCGGCGGTGACGCGGGGCTGCTGTTCCGGACCACCAACGCCGCGGTGGGCACGGACAGCTACACCGGCTACTACGCCGGGATCAGCCCCGCGGGCCGGGTCGTGCTCGGCCGGGTCAACAACAACTGGACCCAGTTGCAGGCCACGGCCATGACCGTCGCCGTGGGCACGACCTATCGGCTGCGGGTGACCGCGGTCGGATCCTCCATCAAGGTGTACGTCGGCGACATGGCCACCCCGAAGATCAACGTCACCGACGCTACCTACCCCACCGGGGCGAACGGGGTGCGGGTGTTCAACGCGGCGGCGGCCTTCGACAACGTCGCCGTCAGCCCGCCCGCAGTGGTGGGAACGAACTTCGCGCTCGGTCGACCCGCCACCGGCACCGCCGCCTGCGCCGCGAGCGAAGGCCCGGAGAAGGCCGTGAACGGCACCGTCAACGGCGGCAACGCCGACAAGTTCTGCTCCGCCGTGTCCGGGGCCTGGCTGCGCGTCGACCTCGGCGTGACGCGGGCGATCAACCGGTTCGAGGTCGCCCATGCACAGGCGGGCGGTGAATCGGCGGCGCTCAACACCAAGGCGTTCACCATCTCGGTGTCCGCCGACGGGGTGACCTGGGCCCAGGCCGTCAACGTCACCGCCAACACCGCGGCCACCAGCACCCACGCCGTCAACGTCACAGGTCGCTACGTCCGGCTGAACGTCGGCACCCCCACCCAGGGCGCCGAGATCGCCACCCGGATCTACGAACTGCGCGCCTTCGGCTGACCCGTTTCCACCGGGCGCGCGTCCTCGGTTGACCCGATGACGGCGGAGCGCACGCCCCGCCAGATCTGATCTGGCGGGGCGTCTGGCGCCTACCGGGTGGCGGGGTCGGTGCACCGTGCGACCCGGCCGCTGACGTGGTGGACGAGAGGAATCCGATGGCGGTGAACCGAACCGGTCTGGCAGTGGAGACTGCCGGGCTGGTCAAGACATTCGGCAAGACCCGGGCGGTGGACGGCCTCGACCTGGCGGTTCCCGCCGGGACGGTGTACGGCCTGCTCGGGCCCAACGGGGCGGGCAAGACCACGGCGGTGCGCATGCTGGCCACGCTGCTGCGCCCCGACGGGGGAGAGGCCCGGGTGTTCGGGCACGATCTGCGCACCGAGGCCGACAAGGTGCGCACCCGGGTCAGCCTGACCGGCCAGTACGCGTCCGTCGACGAGGACCTGACCGGCACCGAGAACCTGATCCTGCTCAGCAGGCTGCTCGGCTACCGCAAACCGGCCGCCCGCGAGCGCGCAGCCCAGCTGCTGGCCGCGTTCGGCCTGACCGAGGCGGCCGACCGGCAGGTGAAGAAGTACTCCGGCGGCATGCGGCGGCGCATCGACATCGCCGCCAGCATCCTGAACACCCCGGACCTGCTGTTCCTGGACGAGCCGACGACGGGCCTGGACCCGCGCAGCCGCAACCAGGTGTGGGAGATCATTCGGGCGGTCGTGGCGCAGGGCACCACGGTGCTGCTGACCACGCAGTACCTGGACGAGGCCGACCAGCTCGCGGGCCGGATTGCGGTCATCGACGAGGGCCGGGTCATCGCCGAGGGCACGCCGGGCCAGCTCAAGTCCTCGATCGGGGCGGGCACGGTGCACCTGCGGCTGCGCGACGCCGCCCAGCGGCCCGACGCCGAGCGCATCCTGGCGAAGGTGCTGGACACGACCGTGCAGCAGGAGGCCGACCCGGTGGCGCTGACCGCGCGGGTCGGCGGCTCGGGGGCCGCCGTGGACGCCGCCGCGGCGGGCTCGCGGGCTCTGGCGGAGCTGGCGGGAGCGGGCATCGTCGTCGACGAGTTCTCCCTCGGCCAGCCCAGCCTCGACGAGGTCTTCCTGGCCCTGACCGACAAGGCCGCGCGCAACGAGGAGAAGGCATGAGCACCGCCACTGTCGCCCCTGACGCGACCGCCTACACGCCGTCGGCCGAGAGCATCGCAGCTGTGCTGGCACCTGGCACGAAACCGCGCCGGCCCGGCCCGGTGTCGGCGTCGCTCACCTTCGGCTGGCGCGCGATGCTGAAGATCAAGCACGTGCCCGAGCAGCTGTTCGACGTCACGATGTTCCCGATCATCATGACGCTGATGTTCACGTACCTGTTCGGCGGCGCGCTGGCCGGTTCACCGCGTGAGTACCTGCAGTACCTGCTGCCCGGGATCATGGTCACCAGCGTCGTCATGATCACGATGTACACCGGGGTCGGTTTGAACACCGACATCGAGAAGGGTGTCTTCGACCGCTTCCGCACCCTGGCCGTATGGCGGCCCGCCGCACTGGTCGGCATGATCCTCGGTGACGTGCTGCGCTACGTCCTCGCCGCGGTCGTCATCGTGGGGGTGGGCCTGGCGCTGGGCTTCCGGCCCGGCGGCGGGGCCATGGGCGTGCTGAGCGGGATCGGCCTGCTGGTGTTGTTCTCGTTCGCGTTCTCCTGGATCTGGACCTGGCTGGGCCTCATCCTGCGCAGCGAGAAGTCGGTGATGGGCGTCAGCATGCTGGTGCTGTTCCCGCTGACCTTCCTCAGCAACGTCTTCGTGCAGCCCTTGACGATGCCCGGCTGGCTGCAGGCGTTCGTGGACGTCAACCCGATCACGCACCTGGTGGCCGCGGTGCGCTCGGTGATGGCCGGCGCTCCCGACGCCGGGGCCATCACCTGGGTGCTGGTGGCGAGCGCGGTGTGCACGGCCGTGTTCGGCACGCTGACCATGCACCGGTACAACCGCAAGTGACGGTTGCCTGCCCTGGCGGCGCTCACAGCCGCCAGGGCAGCGCCGTGTCCGGGTGGTAACCGCAGGCGTTGCCGGTCGAAACGGTCGCGCGCAGGTGTGCGGCCAGCTCCGGGTGCAGCTCGTCGAGCCGCCGCAGGGTGTCGCGGATGCGCGCGGTGACGGCCTTGCGGGCGCGCTCGCCGTCGTCGCCGAGCCGCCGGGTGCGGCCACCCAGCCCCGCGGCCGCCCGCAGCTCAGCGAGCAGTGCGTCACGCTCGGACTCCAGTGCCGCTCGCCGGGCCGCGTCGTCGCGCCGGGCGGCCAGGTCGAGCGCGTCGTCGAGCTGGGTGAGCCGCTGCCGGTAGTGCGCCTTCGCGGTCTCGTCCAGCACCGGGTCGGCGCCCATCCGCCGAGCCGCTGCCGCCGTCGCGCCGCCCGGCGGGTCGGCCAGTTCCACCGCGGGGATGTCCGTGCCGGGATGGCTGAGCAGCTCGTGCAGGTCACGTAGGCCCTTGGCGTCGGGCAGGTGCACGGTGCGGCCCGCGTACCGCAGCCGCCAGGTGGCGTCCACCCGCCGGAACTCGCACGCGGCGTCCGCCGCTGGGGTGTCCGCGTCGCCCGGCGGCTTGCTCACTGCTCCGTCGGACCGGTCGCGGGCCCCGGTTTCGAGCGGTGCGGTCGTGGTCAGCTGCGCCATGCCCAGCTCGGCCGCTTCGCGAGCCACCTGAACCCGCAGCCCGGCGGCGATCTGCGCATCGCCTGGGCCGTCCCGGCCGGCCAGGGCCCGTGCCAGGCCCGCGCGGGCCCGCACCGCCCAGGGCCGGGCCTGCATCCGGTCGGACGACTCCGCGGCGGCCGTGTAATCGGCGACGGCCTCATCCCAGCGCCCTGTGGCCGCGTCGACCTCGGCCAGCCAGAAGTCCAGCGGGCCGCTGACGTCACAGCCCCACAGCGACACGGCCCACTCTCCGCGATACGGGATCAGCGCCGCTCGTGCCTTGGCACACCGCTCGGGGTCGCGGGTCGCGGCCGCCAGCTGCGCCCGCAGGCGCAGCCACAGCCGGGTGACCGAGGTCGGGTACGGATCGTGCTCGTTGCGCGCCTCCGCAGCCGCCACCAGGCGCAGAGCTTCGCCCGGGTCCCCGCGCTCCACCGCGGTGATCGCCTGGACCAGCGGCAGGTACGGGTGGTCCTGCGCGTCCAGCTGCGCCAGCAGCCGGTCCGCCTCGGCGAACCGCCCGCGCTGCACGGCCAGCGCCCACTCCAGGTGGTACTGCATGAACGCGAAGTCGGCGTGCGGGTGACCCTCGCTGGTGCGCAGCTGCGCCAGCAGGTCCGCGGCCTCGGCGAAACGACCCCGCGCGGTGTCGACGACGGCCTGGTCCACCAGCAGCGAGATCCGCATGCGCAGGCTGCCGTCGCGCTGCGCCGCCGCCACGAACGCGCGTACCTGCTCCAGGTAGCCCGGGTCGCCCATCTCCAGCAGCGCCACCCAGCGGAACGACGCGGCCAGCGCCTCGGTGCCGGTGTCGGCCGAGCGTCGGCTCACCTCCTCCATCTCGGCGGTAAGCGCCTCCCGCTCCCTTGCCCCGCCCGGCCCCCAGTTCAGGTCGTGGCGCGCCCACAGGCTGAACATCAGCGCCTCGTCGTCGCGGCCGGTGCGGGCCAGCGCCTCGGTGCGCACGA
This sequence comes from Catellatospora vulcania, assembly GCF_009720385.1. GTDB lineage: Bacteria > Actinomycetota > Actinomycetes > Mycobacteriales > Micromonosporaceae > Catellatospora > Catellatospora vulcania. The sequence goes on from NZ_ML769301.1 coordinate 620,527, forward strand.
TCAGGCTCTGCGCCAGCTGGGCCGGGGTCGCGGCCTCCGCTCCGTCGCCGAGCAGGATCCGGTAGGCGTCGCGCAGCAGCTCCCGCCGCAGGTCGGTGTGCGGGTCGCCGTCGCGGCCGTGCCGGTGGACGATCAGCGCCACCCAGGCCAGCAGCTCGCCGTCGCCGCTCCCGCGGGCCAGCTCGGCGGCCTGTTCGAACAGGTGCCAGCCTTCCGACTTGTCGCCCAGGTGGTACACGCTGCGGCCCAGGTCGACCAGCACCCGGACCCGCCGGGCCGGCTCCCGCACGATCGCCAGCGCCCGCCGGTAGTGCGCGATCGCCTCGTCGGTGGCCAGCCGGTCGCCGGCGTCCGTGGCGGCCGCCAGCAGCCGCGCGACCGCGAGCTCCGGGGTCAGCAGCGGCCCGGCCAGGTAGGCGTGCCGGGCCAGGTCGGCGGGCAGCACCTGCCCGGCCACGTCCGGCGAGGCCTCGGCCGCCCGCACCACCGCCGCGTGCAGCTCCTGCCGGACAAGCTCGGGCAGCGCGTCGTGCAGCGCCTCGCGGACCAGGTCGTGGGTGAACCCGTACCGTCCCGTGCCGAGCGCGGCGACCAGCCGGGCCTCCTCGGCCGACGCCAGCAGCCGATCGACCTCGGCGGCCGGGTTGCCCGAGGCCGCCACGAGCACCTGCCGGGGGAACTCCCGGCCGAGCACCGCCGCACCGGCCAGCAGCGCGGTGACGTCCGCCGGGAGCAACGCCAGCCGCCGGGCCAGCGCGTCCCGTACGCCCGGCGCGATCGCCGTCACCCCGCCGCCGCTGTGCCACAGCCGTGCCGTCTGCTCCACGAAGAACGGGTTGCCACCGGTGCGGCGGTGCACCTCCGCGGCCAGCGCCGGGTCCGGCGCGCTGCCCGCCGTACGCGCCATCAACTCGGCGACCTCGTCGCGGCCCAGCCCGGTGAGCGTGACCGTGGTCGCCTTGACCGACAGCGGCAGCATCAGCGCCGCCAGCGGGTGCCCGGGAGCCTCCACCTCGACGTCCCGGTATGCCCCGAGCAGCAGCACCCGCTCCGACCAGGTGTGCTGCGCGGCGAATCGGAGCAGTCGCAGCGACGCCGCGTCGGCCCAGTGCAGGTCGTCCAGCACCACCACGACCGGTCGCCGCTGCGACAGCGCGACGAAGGCGCTGGTGACCGCGTCGAACAGCGGGAACTCGCCGTCCAGCTCGGCGAGCCCGGCGTCGGAGCCGCCTTCACCGAGCAGCACCGCCAGCCCGGCCCCGCCGGCCCGCCGCGCCGCTGCCCAGTCGTCCTCGCCGACCCCGCGGCGCACCGCGCGCAGCACCTGCGTCCACGGCCAGAACCCGGGCGCGCTCTCGGCGTCCCAGCAGGTCCCGGCGACGACCAGCGCACCGGCTGCGCGGGCCTGCGCCATCGCCGCGGTGAGCAGGGAGGTCTTGCCGATGCCGGCCTCCCCGGCGACCAGCACCAGCCCGCCGTGCCCGGCCATCGCCCGGGTCACCTCGTCGTGCAGCACCGCCGACGGGTGGGCACGCCCGATCAACCGCGCGGTCATGCCGTCCCCCGCGTGGTCGTCGCCGTGCCCTGAATGCCCATCGGGGCACCAGGTTATCCGCCACCGGCGGACATCGCGGCCGTGATGCCACCGGCCGCCCGAGACTTTTCGGCTCGGACACCTGCCTGTAGCCCCGATGTAGGGCGAATGTAGGCAATGCCGTCATCGTGAACCGGTCGGCTGTCCATCGGTGGGAAGGAAGCCCCATGCCGGTTCGTCACCGCAGGTTCGCTCACGTCGCCGGGCTGGCGGCGGTGCTGCTCGCCGCAGGTCTCGCGGCGCCTGCCACATCAGCTGCCGCGCCGGCCCCGGCTGCCCCGGCGGCCGCCGTCGCGGACCGGGTGCTGCGGGTCTACAACAACAACATCGAGAACCTGGTGACCAACAACGCCGACGGGTCGTGCACCCGCATCTCCGGCCCGGACCACCTGACCTCGATGCTCGTCGACGACGCCGGCAAGACCGGCACCAGCGGCGTGGTCGCGCCCGACATCCTCATCGTGCAGCAGGTGCGTGGCAGCGGGCAGGCCTCGGCCTACGCCGACCAGCTGTCGGCGAAGTTCGGCTACCCGGCGGGCACGTACAAGGCGATCGTGGTCTGGGACGACCCCGAGCCGTGGGGCGGCACGCACCGGTGCGACGACCAGTCCCTGGGCGACCTGAAGAAGAAGCAGACCAACGGGATCATCTACAACACGCAGCGGCTCAGCCTGGCGTCCGGCGACGTGTCGGCGTACTGGAGCGCGGGCTGGCTCAAGCCGGGCACGGCTTACGACAACGGTGCGGGATGCACCCTGTACAAGCCGCCGAACAACGACGACGGCAGCACCGACGAGTGGAAGTGGAAGCGCACCAGCGCCATCGCCGCCCGCTTCACCGTCAAGGCGACCGGCACCAGCGTGTTCGTGGCGACCATGCACCTGCCCCAGGAGAACCGGCAGAACGCCTGCGCGGGCGCCGGCGACAAAGGCATCGGCAGCACCGGCATCCACCTCGGGGCGGACGCCACCTCCCTGCTGAACGCGTCCACGATCCGGATCGTCGGCGTCGACGCCAACCGCACGGGCATCCCGGCCAGCACGCTGAGCACGTACGGGATGACCGGCTACGGCACGAAGGCGACCAACGGCTCCAGCAAGATCGACTACCTGTTCATCAAGGGCGCGGTCCAATCCTCGCCGATCGGCCACACCGTCGGCACCACCAAATCCAACCACCTCGCCCTCTACGGCTTCATCCCCTTCTGACGGAAAGGAAGGGCGCCTTCACATCGCCATGCGTTGTAGAAGGTGCCCTTCCTGACGGTCGGTGGGTTCGGGTTGGGCGGTCAGTCTGTCGGGCGGCTGAAGTCGGGCAGGATCAGCGATCCGTCCGGGGCCAGGGTGAAGCCCGGATTGTGGGCGATCTCCCAGACGTGGCCGTCCGGATCGGTGAAGAAGCCCGCGTAGCCGCCGTAGAAGGTCTCCTGGGCGTCCTTCGTCACCGCCGCCCCGGCCGCGACCGCGACCGCCATGATCGCGTCGACCTCGGCGCGGGTGCGCACGTTGTGCGCCAGGCACACACCGCCGAAGCCGTCACCGCCCGGATCCTGGACACCGGCGTCGGCGGCGACCTTGTCCCGGCCCCAGAGCACCACCGCGATGCCGCCGGTCTGGAAGAACACGGTCTGCTCGATCTCCTGGCCGTGCCAGCCGAGCCGCTCGTAGAAAGCCCGTGCCCGTGCCAGATCCGCGACCCCGAGCGTGACGATGCTGATGCGCTGCTCCATCACTGCACGGTAGCGCCCAAGGTCGTCGGACTTGCCGGGCAGACGGGCGAAAGCGGGTCCAAGATACGAGCATCTGCCCGGCAAGTCCGACGATCAAGCGGGACGGCCGGTGGCGGGCCAGCGGTGTTGGTCGATCGGGTGGCACGGGACTAGCCGTTTGGTTAGGGTGCGGGGCGGCGCCCCACCGGGCGCGACCCCCATGGAAAGGCGCGAACATGACCTCCCCCTCCGGTATGCCGTCGCGGCGGCAGCTGCTCACCGGCGCGGCCGCGGCCGTCGTCGCCGGGCCGCTGGTCGCCGCCGTTCCGGCCCAGGCGGCCGGGCACGGGCAGCCGCAGACCTACGACCTGACGGTCCTCGGCACCTCCGACACCCACGGCAACGTCTTCAACTGGGACTACTACCGCGACAAGGAGTACGACGACAGCGCGCACAACGACGTCGGCGTCGCGAAGGTGGCCACCCTGGTCAACCAGATCCGCGCCGAGCGCAAGGGCAAGGCGACGCTGGTCCTCGACGCGGGCGACACCATCCAGGGCACCCCGCTGGCGACGTTCTACGCCAAGCAGGAGCCGATCACCTCGACCGGTGAGCGGCACCCGATGGCCCGCGCCATGAACGTCATCGACTACGACGCCATCACCCTGGGCAACCACGAGTTCAACTACGGCCTGCCGCTGCTGGACCTGTGGATCCGCCAGCTCGGCTTCCCGGCGCTGGCCGCCAACGCGGTCAAGGCGCGCTCCGGCCGGCCGGCGTTCACCCCGTACGTGATCAAGAAGGTCTCGCTGGGCCACGGCGCGCCGTCGCTGCGGGTGGGCATCCTGGGCCTGACCAACCCCGGTGTCGCGATCTGGGACAAGGCCAACGTCGAGGGCAAGCTGCGCTTCGAGGACATGATCGCGACCGCGGCGAAGTACGTGCCGATCATGCGCGACCGCGGCGCGGACGTCGTGCTGATCTCCGCGCACGGCGGCGACAACGGCGTGTCCAGCTACGGCGACCTGCTGCCCAACGAGAACCCGACCGCGCTGATCGCGCAGCAGGTGCCCGGCATCGACGCGATCCTGTTCGGCCACGCCCACAACGAGGTCGTGGAGAAGTTCGTCGCCAACGAGACGACCGGCGAGCTGGTGCTGCTGTCCGAGCCGTCCAAGTGGGGCCAGCGCGTCACCCGGATGGACTTCACGCTCAGCCGCGAGCGCGGCCGCTGGAAGGTCACCGCCAAGCACGCCACCATGCTGAACACCAACACCGTCGTCGAGGACCCGAAGGTCGTCGCCGCGGTCAAGGCGCAGCACGACAAGACCGTGGCCTACATCAACCAGGTGGTGGCCACCTCGGTCGTCGAGCTGTCCGCGGAGAAGTCCCGCTACCTCGACACCCCGATCCTCGACTTCATCAACAAGGTGCAGACCGACACGGTGGCCGCGGCCATGGTCGGCACCCCGCAGGCGGGCCTGCCGGTGCTGTCGATCGCCGCGCCGTTCAGCCGCACGGCCCTGTTCCCGGCCGGCGACGTGAAGATCAAGGACCTCGCCGGGCTGTACATCTACGACAACACCCTCGAGGCTGTCGTGCTCACCGGCGCCGAGGTGCGGGCGTACCTGGAGTACTCCGCCAAGTACTTCCGGACGCTCGCCCCGGGCGCGCCGGTCGACCCGGCTGCGATCAGCGAGCCGACCGTGCCGGACTACAACTACGACACGTTCTCCGGCGTCGACTACGAGATCGACATCAGCAAGCCGGTGGGGCAGCGCATCACGGTGCTCAACCACGCGGGCGCGACGACTCCGGTCGCCGACGCCGACCAGTTCGTGGTCGCGGTGAACAACTACCGGCGCAGCGGCGGCGGCGGCTTCCCCGGCATCGTCAAGACGCAGGTTTACAACGAGCAGCAGGAGATCCGCCAGCTGCTCATCGACTGGGCGCAGGCCAAGGGCACGATCGACCCGGCCGACTTCTTCCAGCAGAACTGGCGCCTGGTCCGCGAGGGCGTCCCGGTCTTCTGACCCGCGTGTACGGCGCGCGGGGCCGGTCTTCGGTCCCGCGCGCCGCGTTCGGCGGCATACTCGACAGGTGACCGACTCCCCGCCCAGCCCGACCGCGCCGATCGGCTCCCGCAACGAGGTGTTCGCCGCGTACCTCGACTACTTCCGGGCCGACATCATCACCACCGTCGAAGGGCTGTCCGAGGCCGAGCAGCGCAACAGCCGGCTCGCGTCCGGCTGGACACCGGTGGAGCTGCTCAAACACCTGCGGTATGTCGAGCTGCGGTGGATCACGTGGGGTTTCGAGGGCCGTGACGTCGGCTACCCGTGGGGCGACCGCCGCGACGACCGCTGGCACGTGGACCCGTCCGAGTCGCTGATCGAGCTGGTCTCGGTGCTGCGGGCGCAGGGCGAGCACACCCGCGAGGTCGTGCTCGCCACGGACCTGTCAACGGTCGGGCAGCCCGGCGAGCGCTGGGACGGCGCCGAGCCGGCCACCCTGGAGCGGGTGCTGTTCCACCTGGTGCAGGAGTACGCCCGCCACGCCGGCCACCTCGACATCGTGGCCGAGCTCGCCGCCGCCGACACCCCTGCATGATCGTCTGGTAACGTGACCGCGCACGCGACCGACCGAGGAGGTGAGACCCATCAACGCGACAACAGGCTGGGTGCTCCCCCTCCACAAGGCAGTGCGGTCCATCTGACGTAGGTGGCCGTCGGGGCGCCCGTGAGGCATCCCCGAAAGGCGACTCCCTATGACGACCTATTTCGGCTCCGACGGAGCCACGCTGCACTACGACGAGCTGAACCACGGCGACGGCAGCCCGGTGATCGCGCTCGCCGGTGGCGCGGCCATGCATCCGCGATACCTCGGCGACCTCGCCGGGCTCGGCGACACACGGCCTCTGATCCTGCCCCACCTGCGCGGCGTGGGACGCTCGCCGCTGCCGGAGTCCGCGGAGACGGCGTCGTTCTGGCGGCAGGCCGAGGACGTCGAGCAGTTGCGTGTCCACCTCGGTCTGGACCGGTTGCTCCTGCTGGGCCATTCGGCGGGGACCCGGCTGGCGATCAGCTACGCGGCGCGGTACCCGGACCGGCTCGCGGGCCTCGTGCTCGTCACACCGCCCGCCGGTTACCTGGTCGACGAGCCGTCCGACACCCCGGCGATGATCGACGCGCGGCGCGGTGACCCGGTCTTCGACGCCGCGGTCGCGGCCTGGGCGACCGGCCCCGGCACCCACGACGACGCCGGCTTCAACGCGTGGTACCGGCTGGTCGCCCCGCTCGGCTACGCGGCGTGGGGCGAACGCGAGCAGGCCCATGCGGCGACCGCGCTGTACAGCTTCGCCGCGAACCGGGCCTACTTCAGCGTCGAGCCGCCCGCGGACCTCGCGCAGCGACTCGGCGAGGTCACCGCGCCCGTGCTGGTCGTCGCAGGTGCGCAGGACTGCAGCGCCGGGCTCGCCCCGGTGCGTGCGCTGTGCGGGCTCTTCCCGGCGGGTGAGTTCGCCGTGATCGAGCGGTGCGGGCACCACCCGTGGGTCGAACAGCCCGCCGCCTTCCGCGCCGCCCTCCACGGTTTCCTGTGAAAGGAAGGGCACCTTCACATCGCTATGCGTTGTAGAAGGTGCCCTTCCCATCAGTTCAGCTGACGGGGTTCCAGCCGTCGCTGCCGGCCAGGTACGCCTGGGCGGTGAACTGCGGGGCGTTCGCGTCGGCCAGCTGCGGCCGGTCGGCGGTGACGGTGGAGCCGGGGCCGGTGTTGTGGTACTCGAAGAACCGGGCGTCCCGCCAGGAGAAGCCGGACATGTCCGTCCAGGGCGAGCCCTTGATGTGCGCGCCGAGCACCGAGTCACGGAAGAGCACCTGCGCGATCGCGTTCACGTCGCCGCTGGGGTGCCACGGCCGTCCGAGGTGGACGCTCTGCGCGGCGACGCCGGACGCAGTGGTCAGCGTGCACTGGGTGAACAGGTAGCCGTACGGGTTGGTGATCGTGGTCGAGGCCGCGGTGACGTACCCGTTGTTGTCCGCCGATCCGCGGTTCAGCGAGCGGATCTCGCAGCGGTCGAAGACGGCCGTGCCGCGGCCGAAGATGAAGTCGACGTCGCCTTCGATGTAGCAGTTGCGGTAGTACGCCCGGCTGACGGTCGCCGCGTTGGGGGAGCTGGGCTGCAGGGTGTCCTGGTTGCCGAGGATCCGCACGTTGTCGAAGACGAGGCGGTCGCCGCGGGTCGTCACGGCGACGGCCTGCTCGGCGCTGTAGTCGTGGGCGGCCTCGTCGAAGGTGTTGGAGAAGGTGAGGTTGCGGGCGGTGAAGTCGTTGCCCTCCAGCATGACCGAGGTGCTGCCGGTGGTGCCGTAGGTGCCGCTGCCGTCGGGCTTGGGCGTGCCGCTGGCGTTGTCGTAGGTGATGACGACGTCGGTGGCGTTGCCGGTGCTGCCGACGAACGAGACGAACGGCTTGTTCGCGGGCACGGTCACCAGCTCCCGGTAGGTGCCGGGTTTGATGCTGATGGTGACGCGGCTGGTGTTGTTCGCGGGTACGGCGTCGACGGCGGCCTGCACCGTGGTGTGGTGGCCGCTGCCGTCCTTGGCCACCACGATCGCGCCGACCGGTGGCGGGCTGGCCGACGGCGAGGGCGACGGGCTGCTCGACGGCGAGGGCGAAGCCGGGGGAGAGGCGCTGGGGGAGGGGGCTGCGCTGTCGGACACGGTCACGTCGTCGAAGGACGCGGCGGCGTAGAAGGTCGCGACACCGATCCCGCCCGTGGCGAATTGGCCGTCGGTTGCGGTGAGCGCGGTCGCGCCGTTGACCGTGCCGCGCAGCGCGGTCCCCGACACCGACAGCGACAGGGTGTACCAGGTGCCGGCGGTGACGGTGACCGAACCGGTGGCCAGGGTGGTCGACGAGCCGCCGACCAGCTTCTTCAGCTCGACGGTGTGATTGGACCGCAGGGCCAGATAGTAGTAGCTGGTGTTCGACTGCGCGCGGGCGATGAGGGCGGTGAACCGGTTCGACCCGTTGAAGGCGGTGGGCTTGACCCGGGCGGTGACGGTGTAGTCCCGCCAGGACGACGACCCGGCTCGCGCGCGGGCGTCGGAGCTGGTGCCCGACTGGCGCAGCACCTTGCTGCCGTCGGTGGTGACGGTCCAGCTGCCGCCGGAGGAGGTCCAGCCGGTCGAGTTGCCGTCCTCGAAGTCGTCGGCGTAGAGGGTGGCCGCCGCGGCGCCGGCGGTGAAGGTCAGCGTGGCCGCGGCGGTGGCCAGGGCCAGGCCCGCGGCGGCGGTCGCCGCCGTTCGCCAGCGTGCGCGGCGGGGACTGTCGGTGATGGTCATGTGTCGGCTCCACTCTGTGGGGCGTCGGCGTCCCCTCGGGGACGCCGCACGAAATGGAAAGCGCTTTCCGCCGCAACCTACGCGGCCGCCATCGTGATGTCAATCGATGCGCGAGCCGCGCGGGACAGCCAGGCGGCAGTGCGGCGGATCACGTCGTCGGCGCGATGATCGATGCTGCTGTCGGGCCGTTCCGGGCAGGGCGTATCGTCCACCACGGTGGCCGATCATCGTTGCGGCACACCGGTCGACATGGAGGTGTCGGTGACCGAGTCGGTGGCGCACAACGCGCCGGAGAGCGCCCTGCCGGCAGGGCTGGCGGTGAGCCACCAGACGGCCCTGGACATCATGGGGATCGCGATCGTGTGCTACTCCGTCCTCATCGAGCAGGAAGAAGTCGGGCCCGCGCCCGACGCGGACCGGGTGGCCAAGTGGGAGCGCGAGATCGAGGTCGTCGCCGAACTCCGCCGCACCCTGGACCCGCGCGACACCGCACGCGTGCAGCGCCTCGCCGACGAGCACGCCGTCCTGGTACGCCGCCTCGATCGGATGATCGACGACCACTGACTCGGTCCGCCCGCCAAGATCGCTCGACTTGCCTGGCGCCCGTGCGTATCTTGACCCCGCATTCGCCCGCTTGCCTGGCAAGTCGAGCGATTTCGGCCAGTGCGGCGGTCGCGCGCTGGGAATCGCCCGATCGGGCTGATGGGGCGCATCGGCGGCGGTTCTGCGTCCATTCCCCGGCAACCGAAGTTGTGGGGGAAATCTGAGTAAAGCGTGGATTACTCGGATTTCCCGTTTTGCTCGGTTAGGCTGGCGGCTCGTGTGATCTCAGCCCACGAGGTGCCTTGGAGGGCGATGTGACGCCACTGGCTGTAAGTGGCCTGCCCCTGATCCGACGACCGGCAATGGTGCCGGCCGTGTTGACGTTGACCGGAGTCGTGCTGGCGGCCCTCACCCTGGCGCAGGTTCCGCTCGCCATGGAGAAGGCCCCGTTCTGGGTGATGGCGTTCCTGGCGCTGGCCGCCGCCACCGTCACCTACCTGCCGGCCACCGGCAAGGCCCTCGGCGCGGTGATCAGCCCGTCCCTGGTCTTCACCTTCGCGATCCTGCTGTGCTGGGACCTCGGCCCGGCCATCGTGGTCCAGACGCTCGCCGTGGCCGTGATCGCCGTCCGGGCCCGCCAGCCCTGGCGCGACGCCGCGCTCAGCGCCGCCCGGTACGCCGTCGCCTTCGGCGCTGCCTACCTGGTGCTGCTGGTCGGCGAGCCCAACCCGTTCCACACGGTGAACATGGCCGACCTGGTCAACGACACCGTCGCCGTGGCAGGCGCGGCCCTGGTCTTCGTGGCCGTCTACGGCTGGCTGGTCACCGTGACCCAGCGGCGCACGGCGCCCGCCGGCCGCGGCCTGCCGCCGGGGAGCCTGCGCGAACGCCTGCTGGCCATGCGCGACCCGGCCGTGCACCTGGGCGCGCTGACCATGCTGAGCCCTGTGCTCGCGGTCACCGGCCACGTCAGCCTCGGCTTCGTGCCCCTGGTGATCATGCCGCTGTACGCGGTCGAGCGCATGGCGCGCCTGTCCACCGAACGCCAGCGGGCCGCGCTCACCGACCCGCTCACCGGGCTCGGCAACCGGGCCAGCCTGCAGTCGGCGTACACCGAGACGCTGGCCGAGCCGCTGCGCCAGGGACAGGGCCCGACCCTGCTCCTGCTCGACCTCGACGGCTTCAAGTACGTCAACGACTCGCTCGGCCACGAGACCGGCGACCAGCTGCTCACCGCGGTCGCCGAGCGGCTGCGCGGCGGACTGCCCGCCGGTGCGCTGGTCGCCCGGCTCGGCGGCGACGAGTTCGGCGTGCTGCTCGACGAGGCCGACGCCGACCGGGCCCTGCAGGCCGCACAGCGCATCAGCGCCGCCGTCAACGGCCCGGTCCGGCTCAGCGGCCTCGAGGTCGAGGTCACGGCCGCGGTCGGGGTCGCGGTCAGCCCGCAGCACGGCGAGGACTTCGCCACCCTGATGCGCCACGCCGACATCGCCATGTACGAGGCCAAGCGCGACAACGTCTGCGTGGCCCTGTACCGCCCCGGCACCGACCGGCACCCGCAGCGCCTGGCCCTGCTGGACCAGGTGCGCCACGCCATCGTGACCGAGGACCGCACCCGCATCGCCGTGCACTACCAGCCGCAGGCCGACCTGGCCACCGGCCGGATCGTCGGCGTGGAGGCGCTGCTGCGCTGGACCGACCCGACCGGCCGCCCCGTCTCACCCGCCACGGTGATCTCGGTCATCGAGCACACCCCGGTGATGCACCAGCTCACCGACCGGATCATCGACGACGCCGTGGCGCAGGCCGGGCGCTGGCGGGCCGCCGGGCTCGACCTGCGCACCTCGGTCAACGTCAGCATCCGCGACCTGTTCCGCGACGACCTGGTCGAGCGGCTGCGCGACCGGCTCAACGAGCACCGGGTGCCTGCCCGCATGGTGCAGCTGGAGATCACCGAGAGCGCCCTGATGGCCGATCCGGCCCGCGCCATGCGGACCATCGACCAGCTGCGTGATCTCGGCGTCGGCCTGGCGCTGGACGACTTCGGCACCGGGTTCTCGTCCCTGCAGCACCTGCGGATGATCCCGCTCGACGAGATCAAGATCGACCGGTCGTTCGTCGCGGGTATGACCTCCGACCAGCACGACAGCGCTATCGTGTCGTCGGTCATCGCGCTGGCCGGCACGCTGGGGCTGCGTACCGTCGCCGAGGGCATCGAGGACGCGCAGACCCGGCGGCAGCTGCGCGACGCCGGCTGCTCGCTGATGCAGGGCTACCTGCTGTCGCCCGCGGTGCCGGCCGAGCGTATCCCCGACCTGGTCGCCGCCGCCGCGGCGAAGTCGTCGGCAGCGCTGTCCGAACTCGCCACGCAGCACCGACTGCCGGTGACGCCCGCGCCCGCGCACTACCCGGAGCAGGCCGGCGCGCGCTGCTGACACTCACCTGACCGCGACCCGGCAGAGGTCGGCGGGGCGTATCAGAAGCTGCTGAGCAGCTTCACGAAGGCCTCGTCGACCTTCTCCGGGTCCTGGGCGTCGAACGCCTTGCCCGCGCCGGCGGCCGCGATCTTCTCCAAGGAGAGCAGGTCGGAGGCCTTGTCGAACGCGATGCAGAAGACCTTCACCGGCCGGTCGGGGTCGAGCTCGATGTCGCGCAGCAGCTTGTTCAGGTCGTTGTCCTCCGGGTACTCGTTCTCCCCGTCGGTCAGCACGACCACCGCGTTGATCCGTGAGCGGTCGTAGTTGTCGAGCATGTGCCGGTGCGCGGCCCGGATGGTCGTGTACAGCGCTGTGCCGCCGCCCGAGCGCACCTTGTCCAGCTTCGCGCCGAACTGGTCGTCGTCCAGCCGCGCCAGCGGCAGCTGCTCCCGGTAGGGCTTCGCCGCCCCGTCGAGCTTGGAGGAGAACGACCACAGCCCGACCCGGTCCTCGCTGTTGAGCAGCTCGATGCCCTTCTTGGCGGCGGCCGTCGCGTAGGCGAGCCGGGTGAGGTTCGTGTTGCCCACCTTGTTCGACGTCATCGAACCGGACACGTCGACCGTCATCAGGATGTTGGCCTTCTTGCGCAGTGTCGCCCAGCCCTCCTTGATGCCCTGCACCACCTCGGGCGACGGCGGCTCGAAGTAGGTGCCCGCGGCCTTGTTGCCGCCCACCACACGGACCAGGTCGTCGGAGGCGGCCCGCTCGTGGTCGCGGAATCCGATGGCCGCGAACTCCCGCTGCTGCGGCTTCTCCTGCAGGAAGGCGAGGAAGTCCGCGGCGGCGGCCCGCTGCGCCTCGTCGGCCTGCGGCAGCACCACGTACGGGTGGTCGAGGTTGAAGGTGCCTTCCTTCGGATTCAGCGCCACCAGCTGCTCGTTGGGCTTCTTGCCGTTGCTCAGCGCGCCCGTGTTGTAGAGGTAGACCAGCTCCTCCTGGGTGACGACGGCGCTGAGATCGGAGCCGGCGGCCCCGTCGACCTCGGCGAGATCCGCGGCGGCCAGCGCGCGCAGCAGGTCGACCACGTCGTCGCTGTAGTGCGAGACGTTCGCCTCGATCTGGCGGACGAACCTGGTCACCTTCGGGTCGCGCAGGTCGGCGGTGGTGAGGTCACTGGAGGTCTTCGTCGCGGCGTAGTACGTCGCGATGGTCGCGGCCAGGCCAGAGGTGGACAGGTTGGGGTTGTCCTTGCCGAAGGTGAACCGCTTCCACTCCGGCTTGCCGAACTCGGCCCAGCCCTGCTCGCCGGACATGCCGAGGATGTCGCCCCAGCCCAGGGGCCCCTGCTGCTGCAGGTAGCGGGCCTTGGTCGCGGGCATCGCGATCACCAGCGGGCTGTTGGCGATCGACTCGTACTCGCCGCCGGTCTGCACCTGGTGCCCGGCGGCCTGGTCGAGCAGTTGCAACTGGCCGGTCCACAGCGTCGACGTCGGCAGCCACACCTGCGGCCGCGGGCTGCCCGTGCCCGACAGCGCGCCCCAGTCCCCGGCCAGGGCCTGCATGGCCTGCCCGGAGGTGAGACCGGTGACGGTGACGTCGGCGCACCGGTCGCCGAAGCGCCGCCGGCTGCCGTTGTACCGCTCGGCCAGGTCCTTGACGAGTTCGCTCTTCTCGGTGGACGAGACGACGTCGAGCGCCACGCAGTCGCTGCGGTCCCCGGCGACCGCCGAGACGTACGTGTAGGAGCCCGCGATCAGGGCGAAGCCGACGGTCGCGGCGAAGGCGACCGGCAGCCACCGCTGGGTCCGGCGCGAAGCCATGGCAATCCTCCTGTGTCGCGGTCGGGTCAGCTGTGGTCGGGCCGGCCGTCGTCGAGCGCGACGGCCGTGAACAGGCGCACCAGGTAGACGACGACGAGCACGCCGCCGCCGACGGCAGCGCCGGTCCCGGTCTGCCCCGACGGGACGTAACCGGCCGCGAAACCGCCCGCGCCGAGGACGAGCGCGGTGGCGATGCCGAGCGGGTCGCCGATCTGCCGCAGCAGCCGCCGTGACCGGGAGGCCCGGCCACCGGCGGAAGCCTGGGGCTCGGCTCGGCCGTGGCTGCCCGCCGACGGCGGGGTCACCGCCGGCGCGGTTCTGGTGGCCGGGGGCTGCGGCACCGCGGGGGCATGCGGCGACGCCGCGTTCGGATCGGTGGGCAGCCGGGGCGCGGTGACGGTCGGCGGGGCCGGTTGCGCGGCGGTCGCGGTGACGGCAGCCGTGGCGGTCGGCTGCGGGGTGGTCGCCGTCGGTGCGGGCGCCGCGGCGGTGGGGGAGTCCTGCCCCGGCTGGAGCAGGGCCGTCGCCGCGTCGCTGCCCTCCTGGAGCGCTTCGACCAGCGGCACCGGCGCGGCCGGGGCGGCCTCGTGGCCGAGCAGGCGCATCAGGACCTGCTGCGCGCTGGGCCGGGCGTGCTGGTCCTTGGCCAGGCACGCGACGACGAGCGCGCGCAGTGTCCCGGTCAGATTGTCCAGGTCGGGCGGCTCGGACAGCACCCGCGCCATCACCGTGGCCATCGAGTCATGCCCGAACGGCCCCCGCCCGGACGAGGCGAAGCCGATGGTCGCCGCCCAGCCGAAGATGTCGCATGCCGGACCGACGTCCACATTGTGGAACCGCTCCGGCGCCATGTACGGCACGGTGCCCATCACGTGGCCGGACATGGTCTCCGCGCCGAGCGCGCGGGCGATGCCGAAGTCGATGACGCGCGGGCCGTCGCCGCCGAGGATGACGTTGTCGGGCTTGAAGTCGCAGTGCACGATCCCGGCCTGGTGGATCGCCGCCAGCGCGGTCGCGGTGCCGACGGCGAGCCGGTAGAGCGCGTTGTCCGGCAGCGGCCCGTGGTCGCGGACCTGCTTGTGCAGCGTCGGTCCCGCGATGTACTCGCTGACGACGTACGGCAGCTCGGTGTCGATCTCGGCGAACAGGATCTGCGCGGTGCAGAACGGGGTGACCCGCCGGGCGGCGGCGATCTCCTTGGCGAACTGCGCCTTGGCTTTCGGGTTGTGCTGCAGGTCGACGTTGATCGTCTTGACCGCGACGAGGCGCTCGCTGCCGTCGGCGCCGAGGTAGACGACGCCCTGCCCGCCCTTGCCGAGCCGTCCCAGCAGCCGGTACGGGCCGAGGGTGCGCGGGTCGTGGCTCGTCAGCGGACTGACGTCGGGAACGAGGTCGTCCGCCGTGCCGGCCATCTGCCCTCCTGAATCCCGATGATCCACCAACGAGCCGCAAGGATAGCGCCGCCGGTCCACCGTGGTTACCCGGAGGTGAGTTCTCCTCACGGGATGGACGCGTCATCCGAATAGGAAATCAATCTTGCCTATCGACGAATCGTCAGTTAAGAATGTTTACGAACGGTTTCACCAGGCGGTCCTGGAGGGGCAGAACCCGTTCCTCGCCCCGCTATGCACGAAACCGGAGGAACCGTCGTGTCCCGAACACTGCACAACACCGCCAGGTGGTGGCTCGCCGCGCTGGCCGCGCTGCTGACCGCGATCACGGCCACGCTCGTCGCCGGGCCGGGCACCGCCCAGGCCGCGCCCGCGTTCAAGGTGCTCGCCTTCTACAACGGCACCTGGGACGCCGCCCACATCGACTTCGACAAGGAGGCGCTGGTCTGGTTCCCGCAGGCCGCCGCGCAGAACAACTTCACCTGGGAGGCGACCACCGACTGGAGCCGGCTCAACACCGGCAACCTCGCCCAGTACAAGGTGATCATGTTCCTGGACGACGCGCCGCCGTCCGGGCAGCGGGCCGCGTTCCAGCAGTACATGCAGAACGGCGGCGCGTGGATGGGCTTCCACGTGACCGCGTTCAACACCGACCCGAACACGTGGAGCTGGTACTACAACACGTTCCTGGGCACCGGCGCGTTCGTCTCCAACACCTGGGGCCCGACCAGCGTCACCATGCGCACCGAACGCGCCCACCCGTCCACCACGCGGCTGCCCGCGACCTGGACCTCGGCGGTCAGCGAGTGGTACTCCTGGCGCAACGACCTGCGTCAGAACTCCAGCATCGACATCCTGGCCTCGATCGACGCGAGCAGCTACCCGGTCGGCACCGACCCGAACCAGACCTGGTACAGCGGCTACCACCCGCTGATCTGGACCAACCGCAACTACAAGATGCTGTACGCGAACTTCGGGCACAACGCGATGAACTACAGCACCAACACCCGGCTGTCCTCGACGTTCGCCAGTGAGGTGCAGAACCGCTGGCTGATCGACGGCCTGCTGTGGCTCGGCGGGGTCACCCCCGGTCCCAGCCCCACGGCCTCCCCGTCGCCGTCGGCGTCGTCGGGTCCGATCTCGCCGACCGCCTGGTACAGCCTGGTGAACCGCAACAGCGGCAAGTGCGTCGACGCCCGTGCCGCGGCGTCGGCCAACGGCACGGCGATCCAGCAGTACAGCTGCAACAGCTCCAATGCCCAGCAGTACCGCTTCACGCCCACCACCGGCGGGTACTCCCACGTCGACATCCGGCTCAACAGCGCCCGCTCGCTCGACGTGACCAACGTGTCCACGGCCGACAACGCGCCGATCCAGCTGTGGACCTACAGCGGCGGCAACAACCAGCAGTGGCAGCCCGTCGCCGAGGGCGGCGGCTACTACCACCTGGTCAACCGCAACAGCGGCAAGTGCCTCGACGTGCCGGCGGCGTCCACGGCCGACAGCGTCCAGCTCGTGCAGTACGCCTGCAACGGCACCGGCGCGCAGTCGTTCCGGCTGGTACAGCAGCCGTAACCGCAGGGGAGGGCGGGCGGGGCGGGGGGGGCGGGCCCCCCCCCCCCCCCCCGGCCCCCGCGGGGCGCCCCCCCCCCCCCGGGCGGGGGCCGCGCCGGGCGGGCCCCCCCCCCCCCCCCGGGGGGGGGGGGGGGGCGCCCCGGTGCCTCGGGCACCGGCCCGCTCCGTCGTTACCGGCCGGTCCGCGACCCCGCCGCGGGGCGCGTCCGGCCGCCATTAGAGTGAGCCGGCACCTGGATCGACAGCAACGCATGCCCCCTCCCTGCGTTCAAAGGACCTCCAGCTCATGGCCCGTCGAGTGAGCCTCCGCGCCCGGATGCGCTACTGGTTCGACAACACCATGTCCCGCGGCACCACCGGGCTCATCGGCTGGCTCGCCGTCGCCTCGTTCGGCCTGGTGCTGCTCGTCACCGTGGCCATCGAAATCGTCGCCCCGAGCACCATGGACGGTGACCCGCTGCGCGTGCTGTGGTCCACCTTCGTCACCGCCTTCAGCCTGTCCGCGCCGACCGACGCCGACTGGATCGTCCTGCCGATGTGGTTCGTGCTGGCGCTGGGCGGCATCTTCGTGGCGAGCGCCCTGATCGGTCTGCTCACCAGTGGCATCAACCGCCGCCTGGAGCAGCTGCGCAAGGGCCGCTCGGCGGTGCTCGAACGCGACCACACGGTGGTGCTCGGCTGGTCCGACCAGATCTACACGGTGATCACCGAGATGGTGGAGGCGAACTCGAGCCGCCGCCGGGCCGCCGTGGTCGTGCTCGCCGAGCAGGACAAGGTGACCATGGAGGACCGGGTCGAGCACCGTATCGGCGCCACCGGCCGCACCCGGCTGATCTTCCGCACCGGCAGCCCGCTGGACCTCAAGGACCTGGAGATGGTCAACCTCAACGAGGCCAGGTCGATCATCGTGCTGGCCCCGGACGGCGCGACCGCCGAGGACGCCGACGCGTACGTGCTCAAGACCCTGCTGGCCATCAACAAGGGCCCGGCGTTCCGGGGCCGCCCGCACCACGTCGTCGCGGCGGTACGCGACAGCCGCAACCGGGCCGTCGCCAAGCTGGCCGGCGGCGACGCGATCGTGCTCGACGGCGACGACATCGGCGCGCGGCTCATCGTGCAGACGGCCCGGCAGTCCAAGCTGTCGGTGGTCTACCACGACCTGTTCGACTTCGGCGGCGACGAGATCTACATGACCGTCGAGCCGAGCCTGGTCGGGCGGCCGTTCGCGCAGGCGCTGCTGGCGTACAGGCAGTGCTGTCCGCTGGGGCTGCTGCTGGCCGACGGCAAGACCGTGCTCAACCCGCCGCCCGGCACGATGATCAGCCCTGGCGACCGGATCGTGCTGCTGGCCCGCGACGACTCGATGGTCACACTGGCGAACGCGCCGTTCGCCGTCGACGACACCGCCATCGTGCACGGGGTGCGCGGCCCCGCCGCTCCGGAGAGCACGCTCATCCTGGGCTGGAACCGCCGCGCCGCCCGGATCGTCGAGCAGCTCGACGTCTACGTGGCGGCCGGTTCCACGGTCGACGTGGTCACCGACCGGGCCGACGCGAACCCCGCCGTAGGACGGCTCGCGACCCGGCTGCGCCACTTGCAGATCCGCTCCAAGGCCGGCGACACCCGCGACCGCGGGGTGCTGGAGTCGCTGGACGTGGCGTCGTACCACAACGTGATCGTGCTGTCCGACGACGACCTGGACGCGCTGACCGCCGACTCGCGGGTGCTGGTCACCCTGCTGCACCTGCGCGACATCCTGGCCGGGCGCGGCCCGGGGTCGATCGTCAGCGAGATGCGCGACGACCGCGACCGGGCCCTGGCCCAGCTGACCAAGGCCGACGACTTCGTGGTCAGCGAGCAGCTGGTGAGCCTGCTGATGACCCAGATCTCGGAGAACCGCCACCTGGAGTCGGTGTTCGCGGACCTGTTCGACGCCGACGGCGCGGAGATCTACATCCGGCCCGCGAGCTACTACCTGCGGGCCGGGGCGACGATCACCTTCGCGACGGTCGTCGCGTCGGCCGCCCGGCGGGGCGAGGTCGCCATCGGCTACCGGGTGACCGACAGCGGCGACGGGCACGGGGTGGTCCTCAACCCCGACAAGGAGCAGCTCATGCCGCCCATCGACCGGGTGATCGTCCTGTCGAGCAGCTGACCGGCGTGGCGGCGATCAGCTGCGACCGGACGTCGGCGGCGCAGCGTTCGGCGGCTCGTTCGTGTAGCCACCCGTGGTCGGCGGCAGCGTCCGGCCACGGCTGCGCGACTTGTACGACGAGTCCGACGAGGAGTACTTCGCCGCCCGCGCGATCATGCCCTGCTCGGTCTGCTGGGCCAGGTAGTTCAGCGACGACACCTCCTCGTCCAGGTCCGCGCGCAGGTTGGGCGGGGCCGCGGCCAGGGCGTCCGTGACCGCGCCCTGCGCCCGGCGGATCTCGGCCAGCGCCGCGTCCGAGGCCCCGGCGCTCAGGTGCCGCGACGCCAGGCGCTTGGCCTCCTGGACCTGCAGGTACACCAGCTCGGTGCGCACCACCGGGTCCGGGACACGGCCCGCGGCCTGGTCGCCCGGCACGACGTTGACGTGCAGCGGCACGGTGACCGTGTGCTGGGTCAGGCTCGGCAGCTCGACCCAGGTGAACTCGCAGGTCGCGACCTGGGCCAGGCCGAGCGCGGCAATGGCCGGGATGTCGAAGACCAGCAGCAGCTTGCGCGTCTCGTCGGCGTAGAAACCGCCCAGCTCGGCCAGCACCGTGTTCCCGGTCGCGGTCACCGGCAGGTCGTTGACGATCCGCACGGCCCGCACCTGCGGAGACAGCGTGATCTGCAGCGAAGCGGCCTGCGCGGTCTGCGACAGCAGCCCTTCGACCTCACCGGCGATCAGGGCGGAGGCGGTGTCGGCCTCCTCGGCGAACAGCTCGTTGCCGACGCCGCCGCGGGCGATCGCCGACAGCAGCCGCTCGTCGTAGCCGAGTCCGAAGCCGAGGGTGGTCGAGGTGACCTTGTCCGCGTACGCCTTCGCGGCGACGCCGCCGAGCGCGGCCGGGTCGGTGACCCCGGCGTTGGCGTGCCCGTCGGACACCAGCAGCAGCCTCGCCCCGCCCGCCCCGGCGACCCGCTTGGCCTCCTGCAGCCCGCGCAGGTAACCCGCGGACAGGTCGGTGTTGCCGCGGGCCTGCAGCTCGGCGATCGCCCGCTTCACCGCGAGCTTGTCGGTGAGCTTCCCGGCGGGCACGGTCACCTCGACCCGGTCGTCGAAGGCGACCAGGCCGAAGTTGTCCTGCGGGTCCAGCCGGTCGACCAGGCTGATCAGCGCGGTCTTCGCGCCTTCGAGCCGGGCGCCGCTCATCGACCCGCTGCGGTCCAGCACCACCTGCAGCGTGGACGGCGGGCGCGGCCCGGCGGCCGCGGGAGCCGGCGGCGCGGTCAGCTCGATGAGCACCGACAGCTGATCCTCGGTCTCCACGGCGACGACGTCGACGTCCAGATGCGCGGTGATGTGCACGAGGTCTCCTTCGGACGGCGAAACGGGGCCGGATGCACAGTAGGAGGCCGCGTCCAGTGGCCGAGGTTTGGCGGGCGGGCGGGCGGGAACGAAGGCCCGCATGGGGGAGCACAAGAAACTTCGCAAAGGCGACAAAGTGACATGGCGTAGCCACGGCCAGACCGTGCACGGCACCGTCGAGGAGAAGATCACCGACCGCGGCGAGGCTGCCGGACGCTCCGTCGCCGCCACCGAGGAGGACCCGCAGTACCGGGTGACCAGCGACAAGACCGGCCGCGACGCGGTGCACAAACCCGAGGCACTGCGCCGTGAACGCTGACGAGCGCGACCAGACCCACCACGACTTCGCCGAAGTCGTGAACATGACCGCAGGCGAGCTGGAGAAGTGGCTCGACAGCGCCGACTCCAAGGCGGTCGGGCAGAAGGACGGCGGGGGCGAGTCGACCGGGCACGCCTCCGGGCGGCGCATCGTCGGCCTGCTGCGTGCCAAGAAGGCGGAACTCAGCGATGCCGACCTCGCCCACATGCGCAAAGTCGTCGGGTACGTGCTCCGGCACCTCGCCCAGCGCCCGTCCGGCGACATCGCCGACACACCGTGGCGGTACTCCCTGATGAACTGGGGCCACGACCCGCTGAGCAGATAAACGGCTTTGCGCGATCATGATCACGCGCTCTAGGGTGCGTGCGTGCGTGACACACCCCGGGTCGTGTGGATCCTCGCTGTCGGACGATTCGTCAACGCCGCCGGGTCATTCGTCTTCACGTTCCTGTTCCTGTATCTCACCGGCCCGCGGCAGCTGCCACTGGAACTGGCGGGCCTGATCAGCGGCGCGCTCGGCGTCGGCCTGCTCGCCGGCAACTTCACCGGCGGGTGGTTCGGCGACCGGTACGGCCACCGCCGGGTCATGCTGCTCGCCTCCACCATCGCCGGTGTCGTCACCCTGCTCATGCCGTGGACGCCGGTGGCCCTGCTGGCCGTGTCGACGGCACTGCTCGGCTACAGCGGCGCGACCGCGGGCACCTCGCAGGGCGCGCTGACCGCGCTGGCCGTGCCCGCGGGCGACCGGCGGCGGGCCGTCGCGATCAGCCGGGCCGCGTTCAACGCGGGCTGCGTCATCGGCCCGCCGGTCGGCGCGCTGCTCGCCGTGGAGCACTTCACCGCCCTGTTCGTCATCGACGGCCTGGTCATCCTCGCGGTCCGGGCGGTCACCGCGGCCCTGCTGCGGGCCGAACCCGAACGTCTGCCCACCCTCGCCGGGGACCGGCCCGCCGGGCTGTGGCGCAGCGTGCTCGCCGACCGCGGCCTGCTCATGCTGCTGCCCGCGATCGTCGTGGTCGACGTCGTCTACCGCCAGCTGTACTCGACGCTGCCGGTCTACCTGCGTGACAACGGCCAGGCGCTGACCGTGTACGCGACCGTGCTCGCCGTCGGCTCCGGGCTGATCCTGCTGCTGGAGATCCCGGTGACCATGCTGCTGCGGCGGCTGCCCGCGACCGGGATTATCGCCGTGGGATACGCGCTGGTCGGCGCCGGCATGGCACTGTTCGGCCTCGGCTCCACCGCGGCGGTGGTGATCGCCGCGATGGTGGTGCTGACGGCCGGGGAGATCCTCTACAAGACCACCGCCACCGCGCACGTGCTCGACCGCGCCCCGACCGAGCTGACCGGCCGCTACCAGGGCCTCTACAGCGGCGCGGCGACCAGCGGCACCATGCTGGCCGCGCCGCTGGGCGCGCTGCTCTACGGCGTCGCCCCGGGCGCCCTGTGGCCGGTGTGCGCCCTGCTGGCGCTGGGCTGCGGTGTGCTCGCCTGGCGTTCGGGCAAGGCCGGGGCCTACGCCGGCACTCCCGTCGCGGAACCGGCGACGGCCTCCGCCTGACCCCCGCGCCGACCTCCGATACGCGATGATCGGGGGTATGCCGTCCGCCGCACTCGCCCGAACGTTCGCCGCCGCCGGGTTCGCCGCCGTCCTTGCCGGGGTGCTGGCCGTGTCCGCGCTGCACGTGCTCCCGCCGACGGCGGCGATCAGCCCGATCCGCCGCACCATCAGCGAGTACGCCTACTTCGAGACCGGCTGGGTGTTTAACCTCGGCGTGCTGGTCCTCGCCGCGGGGTCGCTGGCTGTGTTCGCCGCGCTGGCGTACGCCCGGCTGGTGCGGCCCGCCTCGTTCGCCGCGCTCGGTCTGCTGCTGTGGTCGGCGGGCCTGGCCGCGGTGGTGTACTTCCCGAAGCACGACTGGTCCGTCGGGCCGTCGACGCACGGGACCATCCACCGGATGGCGAGCCTGGTCGCGTTCGTGAGCCTGCCGCTGGGCGCGCTGCTGGTCACCCTCATGTGGCGGCGCGAGCGGCGCTGGCGGGGCAGCGTCTGGCTGACCGCGATCCCCGCGCTGGCCGCCCTCGCCTTCTTCGGCGTCATCGCCGGGGCGTACCTGCTCACGCCGTACACCGGGCTGCCGTGGTGGGACGTCATCCCACTCGGCTTCGTGGAGCGCGGGCTGGCCACCTTCGAGGTGCTCACGGTGCTGGCGCTGGGCCGCTGGGCGTGGCGCGCTTCGGCCGGGCCCCGCGACGGCGAGGTCGCCGCTGAACCGGTCGCTCAGCCGTCCAACGGGTAACGCGCAGGTTCAGGACGCCGACGGCATCGCGGCGGCGGCTGCCGGGACCGGTGCAGGCGCCGCCGCAGGCGGCGTGTGGCGGTCCGCACGGCGCAGGAACGCCCAGGTGGTGAGGCCCGCCGGGATGACGAGCCAGCAGGACAGCAGCCGGTAGCCGAGCACGGTCGCGGCGGCCGCGGCGGGCTCCGCGCCGGCGGTGGTCAGCGCGGCGAGCAGGGTCGCTTCGATGACGCCGATGCCGCCGGGCGTGATCGGGATCTGCCGGACCAGCTGCGCCGCCACGTAGACGGTGCCGAGCTGGAGCAGGTCCAGCGGCAGGTGGAAGGCCTGCGCGACCGCGGCGAGGCAGGCCAGGTCGAAGAGCCAGTTGAGCGCCGCGTAGCCCATCGCCGCGGTGCGGTGCCGCAGCGGCATGCTCTCGGCGACCGCCACCACGTCGCGCAGCAGCTGCCCGAGGCGCCGCAGCTGGGTGCGGACGAGGCCGGACGGCAGGGCAGGCTCCGGGCCGCCGGGTGCGGCGGCCACCTCCGGCGCGGTGGCGAGGTAGGCGAGGTCTTCCTCGTCGACAGGCCCGTCGATGGTCAGCGGAGCGCGGGCCCGGATGCGGTGGCGCACCAGCAGGGCGACGGTCGCGGCGCTGACGGCGAGCACGGCGACGGTCAGGACGGGCTGGTCCTGCCAGGTGGACATGGGCGCGGCCAGCAGGGTGAGCAGGAAGCCGGCGACGTAGAGCAGCGCCAGGGCGACGAAGGAGCAGACCCCGGACATGATCATCACGGCGGTCGCGGACTCGCGGCCCGCGCCCCAGCGGCGGTATCGCTGGTAGGCGTACCCGGCGGAGACGGCCGTGCCCGCCGGCATGCTGATGGCCAGCGCGGAGCGGGTGTACGTCAGGGCAAGGGCGGCCCCCAGCCCGGCTCGCACGCCGACGCCCTTGAGCAGGCTCAGCTGCTGCCGGGCGAACAGTGACATCGACACGATCTCGGCCAGCAGCGCGACCCCGATCCAGAGCAGGTCGCCGCCGGCCACGACCGGCTCGATCTGGTCGAGGCCGGGGATCTGGTCGCGGACGGTCTGCAGCGCGAGGACGACCACGGCCACCGGCAGCAGCCTGCGGAACCAGCGCCGCCGGCCCGGCGCGGCCGGTCGGGGCGAAACGGGATCCTCGGGCGACGGCCCCCGCGCGGCGGGCGTGCTCGGCGGAGGGCGACGTCCCGCGATCCGTTCGCCGGGTATCGCGGCCTGCCGGCGCGGGGACCGGTAGGGCCGGACCCGGCGTCGGCACACCTTCGGGGCGGTACGCCGGCGAAGTGCCTTCACGATCACGGACCCTACCGCCGGCGGGGTTCCCGGAGAGCGACTCGTAATCTTGCACACAGCGCAAAATTTGCTGAATGCGGGCGCAGCCTCGTGACCCGCGTCGTGCAGTGGGCTAGACGAACGGTTCGGCGGCGCGGACCAGCCCGGCCCGCACGGCGATGGGCAGGGCCACGCCGCCGCGCTTCTCGACCCACAGGCCGAACACGGTGCGCAGGGTGACCATGAAGACGGCGGCGAGCACGCGGGAGCGCATCGGCTCGTCGGGGTGGCCGGGGTCGCGCGCGGCGATCTCGGCGGCGAGTTCCTGCTCCAGGGTCGCCTGGGTGGCCGCCTGCTGGGCGAGCAGGGTCGGGTGGCGGCGCAGCAGCCGGGTCTGCGCGACCCAGTTCGGGTCGACTTCGCCGATCTGCTCGAACTGCGCCAGGGCCGCGGCGGTGAGCGCCTGCCACGGGGACTCCCCGGCGGGGCGGGCGCGCAGCAGTTCGAGCAGCCCGTTGATGCGCATGCGGTCGCCGTGGAGGAGGGCGTCCTCCTTGTTGGCGAAGTAGTTGGAGAAGGTACGCCGCGACACGTTGGCCTCGTCGGCGATGGCGTCCACGGTCACCGCGTCCAGGCCGCGCTCGACGGCCAGGCGCAGCACGGCTTCGTGCAGGGCCTGCCGGGTCGCTTCCTTCTTGCGTTCGCGCAGGGTCGTCGTCGGCTCCACGAGCAGGAGACGATACCGGCCGGCGTGGTGGAATGCACATCGGGAAACTTTGCACACTGCGCAAGTTTGGTGCCATATTCGATGCCATGAGCAACCCCGGCCACACCCCCCGCCACCTGCGCATGGGCCACCGCGAGATCCTGGAGTCCCTGAGCGGGCTGCTGCTCGTGCTGTTTGTCGCCATGATCAGCTCGACCATCGTGTCGACCGCGCTGCCGCGTATCGTCGGCGAGCTGAACGGCACCCAGACGCAGTACACCTGGGTCGTCACCGCGACCCTGCTCGCCGCCACTGCGACGACCCCGGTCTGGGGGCGCCTGGCGGACATGTTCAGTAAGAAACTCCTGGTCCAGATCGCGATTGTGATCTTCGTGATCGGCTCGCTGCTCAGCGGCTTCGCCCAGGACACCACCCAGGTCATCGCGGCCCGTGCCGTGCAGGGCATCGGCGTCGGCGGCCTGCAGGCCCTGGTGCAGATCGTGATCGCGGCGATGATCCCGCCCCGCGAGCGCGGCCGCTACAACGGCTACCTCGGCGGCGTCATGGCCGTGGCGACGCTGGCCGGGCCGCTGCTCGGCGGCCTGATCGTGGACACCTCGTGGCTGGGCTGGCGTTGGTGCTTCTTCATCGGCGTGCCCATCGCCGCGATCGCCTTCGCGCTGCTGTGGCTGACTCTCGACCTGCCCCGTGGGGCCAGGGTCAAGGCGAAGATCGACTACCTGGGCGCGGCCCTGATCGCGATCGGCGTGAGCACGCTGCTGGTGTGGGTGTCGTTCGTCGGCAACTCGTTCGAGTGGCTGTCCTGGCAGACCTTCGCCATGGTCGGCGCGTCGCTGCTGATCCTGGCCGCGGCCGTGTGGGTGGAACTGCGGGCGGAGAGCCCGGTCGTGCCGATCACCGTGATCAGCAAGCGGGTCCCCGCGCTGTCCATCCTCGCCAGCCTCGCGGTCGGCATGGCCATGTTCGGCGGCTCGGTCTTCCTCGGCCAGTACTTCCAGATCGGCCGCGGGTACACCCCGACCGAGGCAGGCCTGCTCACCATGCCGATGATGCTCGGCGTCCTGATCTCCTCGACCGTCACCGGCCGCATGGTCACCAAGTCCGGCAAGGTCAAGCCGTACATCGTCACCGGCGCGATCGTGCTGGTCGCCGGCTTCGGCGGGCTGTCCTTCATCGACCACGACACTCCGCTGGCCATGATCGGCACCGGCATGCTGCTGGTCGGTCTGGGCGTCGGCATGACCATGCAGAACCTGGTGCTCGCGGTGCAGAACACCGCCGCCATGAAGGACCTGGGCGCGGCGACCGGATCGGTGACCTTCTTCCGCTCGCTCGGCGGCACGATCGGCGTCTCGGTGCTGGGCGCCGTGCTGGCCAACCGGGTCCAGTCGATCATCGCCGCGCACCTGGCCGCAGCGGGCCTGCCCGCGGGCTCGGGCGGCGGCTCGCTGAACCTCAAGACGCTGCCCCCGGCTGCCCAGGCCATCGTCCGGGAGGCGTACGGCGACGCCACCGGCCACATCTTCCTCATCTCCGCGGCCATCGGCGTGGTCGGCGTCATCGCCGCGCTGCTGCTGCCCGAGATCGTGCTGCGCTCCGGCGCCGAGGCCCCGGCTCCCGCGCCGACCGAGCCCGCACCGGTGGCCCAGGTTCCATCACACGCCGACGCCCGCTCGCACGCTCCGTTGCCGGCGCACGCCTGCGAGCCGTCGGCAGCGACGCGCTCTCACGTCTACGCGGGGCAGTCGCAGGCGGCGGAGCGGGCACCCGTCGGCGCGCCGGCACACGGCTACGCGCCGGCCACGGTTCGGGTGCCCAGCGGCTTCGGTCCCGTCCCGGGCAACGTGCCGAGCACTTCGGCGACACGCGCGCACGCGCCGACCGCCGCGGCGGCCGTGTTCGGCGAGTCCGCTCCGGCGCTGGGCTGAGCAGGACAGGCCTGGCCGTGGACCTCCCGCAGCAACGCACCGAGCACTACGGCCCGGCGGCGGCCCCGTGCGCCTTCGAACGCGGCACCGACGGACCACGCATGATCATGGTCGGGGTCGACGGCACCCCGCCGTCCGAGCGGGCCGCCGCTTACGCCGCGGGGCTGGCCCGCCGCCAGCGCAGCCGCCTGGTCGTGGTGTTCGTGGGGGAGTCGGCCGGGCTGGTCAACGCGATCTACGGCCAGGCGGCCGTGGCGGCCGCGGAGACCGCCGAGGAACTGGCCGCGGAGCTGCGGGAACAGGTGCGCGAGGCGGCGCAGGAGCTGGGGCTGCCCGTCTCGTTCGTGGTGCGCAGCGGTGACCCGTACGCGGAGCTGCGGGCCGCGGCCGATGAGCTGAAGGCGGACATGCTGGTCGTCGGGGCGTCCGCGCAGGCGGGGCACCGGTTCGTGGGCTCGGTGGCGACCCGGCTGGTCAAGCAGGGGCGCTGGCCGGTGGTCGTGGTTCCCTGACCAGCCGGCCGGTCGGCCAGAACTCCGCTAAACGGGGCAAACCCTAGTAACTTGGAGGGGTCCTGGGGGTTCGACGGGGGAGTCTCACATGTCCGACACGCTGGCCACGAACATCCCGACCTACCCGTTCGGCAACGCGGGGCTCGAACCGCTGCTGCCGGACCTCGGCCCCGACGGGGTGGGCCGGGTGCAGCTGCCCACCGGAGCGCAGGCCTGGCTGTTCACCCGGCACGAGCACCTGCGCGAGCTGCTGCGCAGCGCCGACTTCTCCAGCGACTTCACCCGGCCCGGATTCCCGCTGATCCGGCCGATCCCCGAGGACATGCCGCGCCGCCCGGACGGCTCGCTGATCCGGATGGACCCGCCCGAGCACACGAAGTTCCGCCGCATCCTCACGCCGGAATTCATGATCAAGCACATCCGGACGCTGGAGCCGCTGATCCGGCAGACCGTCGTCGACGCGCTGGAGTCGATGCGCGCCGCCGGGCAGCCCGCCGACCTGGTCGAGCACTTCGCGCTGCCGGTCCCGTCGATGGTGATCTGCCACCTGCTCGGCGTCCCGTACGCCGACCACGACTACTTCCAGGAGCGCAGCCGTATCCTGCTGGCCTGGTCGAGTCCGCCAGAGCAGGTCCGCGACGCCATCGAGGAGATGCGCGCATACCTGACCCGCCTGATCGCGACCCGGCGTGACTCACCGGGCGAGGACCTGATCAGCCGGCTCGCGGCCGAGCGCGTCGCCACCGGCGAGATGACCGAGGAGGAGCTGGTCGGCCTGTCCGTGCTGCTGCTCATCGCGGGCCACGAGACCACCTCCAACATGATCGGCCTGAGCACGCTGGTGCTGCTGGAGCACCCCGAACAGCTCCGCCAGCTCCGGGAGCGGCCCGAACTGATCGACGACACCGTCGAGGAACTGCTGCGCTACCTGACCATCGTGCGCACCGGCCTGACCCGGGTCGCGGTCGTCGACACCGAGGTCGGCGGGCACCGCATCGCGGCGGGGGAGGGCGTCATCGCGCTGCTGTCGGCCGCCAACCGCGACGCCGACGTGTTCCCCGACGGCGAGGAGTTCGACCTGCACCGCGGCTCGCACCAGCACATGGCGTTCGGGTTCGGCATCCACCAGTGCATCGGCCAGCCGCTGGCCCGCGCCGAGCTGCGCATCGCCATGTCCGAGCTGATCACCCGCCTGCCGGGCCTCGCCCTGGCCGTGGCGCCCGGCGACGTGCGCTACCGCGACGCGGTCGTGTTCGGCGTGCAACGGCTGCCGGTGACCTGGTGAGCGGACGGCTGCGGGTCGCCGTCGACCGGGACGCGTGCTGCGGCTCGGGCAACTGCGTACGCACCGCGCCCGAGGTCTTCGACCAGGACGACGCCGACGGCCTGGTCGTCCTCCGCCTGCCGGAACCACCCGAATCCGAATACGACACGGTACGCGAAGCCGCCTACAACTGCCCCGCCGCCGCGATCGAGGTCACCGAGACCTGACCGCGCCACGATCGCGGATTGCGCGGGTCAGGCCCAGGGCAGGCGGAGGGCTTCCAGTTCGGGGTCGGCGAGGATCGCTTCGATCAGGGCGGGTGGGCCGGCGACCTTGGTGCCCCACAGGTCCCAGTCGGACCAGGTGATCCACGACCGGTCGGCGGGCCACAGGTTCGCGGGGGAGCCGCTGCCGCGCTCGTCGTCGTAGAGCGCGGCCGCCTCGCCGAGCGGCCCGGCCAGCACGTGCGACTCCTGGTCCGGAGCCGCGCCGCGGGCGATGTACGCCAGACACGGGGTGTCCGGGCCGGACCAGCCCACCAGCAGGTCGACGAGCCGCGACCAGCCCTCCCGGTCCAGCGAACCCTCGCCCGGCGGTTCGATGCTGGCAGGCCAGCTGCCGCCCGGATGTGCCCCGGGCAGGCTGCGGAAGTCCGGCGAGCTGCCGGGCGGCACGACCGGCTCGTCGGTGCGCGCCGCCAGCTCGGCCCAGCGCAGCCGCCGCCAGCCGGCCCCGGGATGCTGCGAGCGGCCTACGGCCCCGCCGGTGTCGACGACACCCCACTCGTCGATGTTGATGCCGCCGACCAGCTCCGGTTCGACCAGGTTCGCGTCGAGCAGGCTGCGGCGCAGGTCGTGGTGGGTGGTCTGGGTCGACCCCGACTCCCACTCGTACATCGCATGCAGGATCCACGCCGCGTCGGGCCGCTCCCCGGGGTCGTATCCCGTCCACGCGCCGTCCGGCCGCAGCTCGGCCAGCCAATCCGCCTCGTCGCTCGCCACCTCGCGCCAGCCGTCGCCCATGGCTCATCTGATCACATGATCCACCCCCGCGCCGTGCGGCCCGCAGGACGACTTCGCGGCGACCGGCCATCGTGGACGCCACGTTCGGCCGGTGGACGGCCGGGCGAAGATCGCGATACTGGACCGATGCCGAGAATTCTCGCCGACGTCGCCCCGCAACCGGAGTACACGGGCCTCGGGCTGGCCGCGGTCTGCGTGTGCCTGCTCGTCGTCGTGGCCGCGATCGTGCTGGTCGTGGTGCTGGTCAAGCGCTCGCGTAAATGAGCCCGGCGAGCACCGACGCGGCGTTCGCGGCGACCGCGAGCACGGCCAGCAACGGGTCGCGCCGCCGCAGCCACCAGACCAGCAGCGCCGCCTCCGCGCCGCACACCACGACCTCCGCGACGACCATCAGCAGCGGGTACGCAGCCAGCGCCGTCCGCGGCGCGAGCAGCCACCACAGCACCGGGTGCGTCACCAGGTTCACGCCGAGCGCGCACAGCACCGCCCGCCGCCACGGCGCCGACCAGCCCCAGCGCAGCGCGGCCGCGTACACGGGGATCTCGACGGCCAGCGTCAGCGCGAGCGCGGCCGGGTAACGGAGCATCGCATGACGGTAGCCACCCTGCCCGCCCCGCGCACCCCCGTCGCGCCGCGGGCGTCCGCGCTGGTGCTCGGGTTCGCCGCCTGCGCGGCCGTGGCGCTGGCCGCCGCGCTGCGCGCGCCGCTGGCGACCACGGTGCTCGGGCTCATCGCGTTCGGGGTGCTGCACAACGTGCTGGAGCTGCGCTACGTCGCGGGCCGCTTCGCGCACGTCCTCACCGGGCGGCTGCTGTGGACCGCGCTGGCGCTGGTCACCGCGATCGTGTTCTGCCGCCTGCTGGCGCTGCGGGTGCCCGAGATCGTGCTCTGCTACGGCGTGCTCGCCGCCGGAGTGGCGCACGCGGTGCCGCGCCGCCGGCTGCCGCTCGCGGGACCGGTCCTGGCCGGGGCGGCGGCAGTGTCGCTGACCTGGCCCGCGTACCACTTCGTGGTGCTGGCCCACCTGCACAACATCGTGCCGCTGTTCTTCCTGTGGGAGTGGTCGCGCCGGCTCGGCGGCCGCGACCGGGCGCTGTTCCGGGCCGCCCAGCTCGGCTGGGTCCTCATCGTGCCCGCGCTGCTGCTGGCCGGAGTGTTCGACCCGCTGCTGGCCGACGGGTCGGCGGCGGTCGTCGCGTTCGCGGGCACACCGGAGGCCATCGCCGCGCCGGTCAGCCCGCCCGGCCTCACCGCCGGGCTGCGCTTCCTCGCCGTGTTCGCGTTCCTGCAGGCCATGCACTACGTGGTGTGGCTCGGCTTCCTGCCCCGGCACGCGCCCGACGCCGCAGCGGCGTTCGAGCAGCGGGTCCCGTGGCTGGCCGGGTGGCGGCCGTGGGCGCTCGGCGCCGCCGCCGCACTGGTGCTGGGCGTGCTGTTCCTGATCGACTACGGCCAGGGCCGCACCATGTACCAGGCCCTGGCCAGCTACCACGCGTACCTGGAGTTCCCGGTGCTGCTCGCCCTGCTCTTCGCCGCCCCGCGCCCGGCCTGAGTGCCGGTCACTGCTCGGCCGGGCCGGGCCTGCCCTCCAGCAGCGCCATGCCGAGCGGGGCGAGCCGGTGCTCGACACTGTTGCGCCGCCGCTCGCTGTACACCAGCCCGGCCTGGCGCAGCACCGCCAGATGTTCGCTGGCGGTGCTCGGCGACTGGTTCAGCCGGGCCGCGATCGAGCTGGTCGAGCCGCCCTCCGCGCACAGTTCCAGGATCGCCGCCCGGGTCCGGCCGACCAGCGCGGACAGCGCCTCCTGGTGGCGGACCGCGAGCAGCCCGGCCCCGCGGTCGACCTGGTAGACCAGCACCGGCGGCAGGTCGTCGTCGATCAGCGTGATCGGCCGGGTGGCCCGCTTGAAGAACGACGGCACCAGCACCAGGCCACGGCCGCTCAGGTGCAGGTCCCGGTCTCGCGGGTAGTCGGCGACGCGCAGCACGCCGTCCTCGAAGCTCACCGACGGGTGCAGCGAGTCGAGCAGCGCGGCCAGACCGCCGGCGGCGACCGCGCGGCTGCGTGCGGCGTGGTCGGCGGCGAACGAGGCGGTCACCCAGTTCCACTGCGGCCGGACCACGGCCTCGAAGTACTCGCGCATGCCGGTGGTCAGCTCGCGCAGCGCCGCCGGGCGCCCCTCGCCGAGTTCCTGGGCCGCGGCGGGCAGCGTCCCGCGTGCGGCGGCGGCCAGGTCCACGTCGCGGCGCAGCTGGCGCGGGCAGGTGCTGCCGACCGCCTCCAGCCCGTCGTCGACGCCGCCCTCACCCGGCCGGGGCGTGAGGAAGTCGGGGAAGTCGCCGTGCGACCAGTTGACGCCGAGGAACAGGTCGGCGCGCCCACGCAGCGCAGTGCCGGCCCGCAGGGACTGCTGGGCGGCGCGATGCCAGCCCAGCAGCAGCGGATCCTCGTTGCGCCGGGCCAGCAGATGGGAGCTGAGCGTGATCTCCCACAGCGGATCCGGGCCGGTGACGATCCGCGTCTGCATGAGGTCACGCGGCGTGAAATGGATGCGGAACACGACGATCCGCCAGGCCCCTCAGACCCGGCCCGGTCCGCGCAGGGTCCGCTCCATGACGCCGCCCTCTCCGACTGCTGCTTGTCCGCTTCGGGCAGGGTAGTTGCTGCCGCGGAGCGAGCACCAGCCCCACGTCCGCGATCAGACGTGCAGACCCGGCGGGAATCCGGTCCAGCGCAGGTGGTCGGGCAGGTGCGCCAGGTCGTTGAACGACACCAGCGAGGGCGGTCGCCCGGCCCGGTAGAGCAGCACGGTGATCCCGCAGTTGGCCTGGTTGATGCCGATCCAGCGGGCGGGCGGGGCGTCCAGCGCGTGCCGCACCAGCCAGCCGATCAGGAAGTTGTGCGTCACCACCAGCTCGTGCGTGTCGTGCTCGGCGGGGGCGGTGTATCGCCGTTCCGCCTGCTCGATCAACGCCGCGCCCTCGGCGATCTCGGCGGGGGAGTAGCCGTCGAGGAAGCCCTTGGCGAAGGGCGGCAGCTCGTCCGCGGGCGGCAGGTACGGCACGTAGTCGCCGGCCAGCGGGGTCTGCTCGACCGGCACCCCCGGCAGGTGCGCCGTGATCAGCGCGGCCGTGTGCGCGGCCCGCTCCACCGGGCTGTGCTGCACCGACGCGAACGGCACCGAGGCCAGCCGCGCGCCGGTCAGCCGGGCCTGCTCCCGCCCGGCGTCGGTCAGCCGCCCGTCCGCGCTCGCCTCACCGTGGCGGACCAGGTACAGCAGCCGGTTCCCGCTCATGCCTGCGCCCGCAGGGCGGAGTACTCGGGCGAGGCGAGGAACTCGGTGATCGCCTGTGCCGTGCCCGGGGTGAACTCGCGCCCCTCGAACACCTGGTCGACGGGGGTGAACACCATTGCCGCGCCCTCGCCGAGCACGACGTCGTCCTGTCCCGACGAGGTCACCCCGTAGAAGTAGTGCTTGACCCGGTGGTGTGCGGGCACCGGCTGGACCAGGAACAGCCGCAGCGGGGAGTCCGGGCGCAGCGACGCCTCCTCCATCAGCTCGCGCGGCGCGGCCTGCTCCGGGGTCTCGCCAGGCTCGATGTGCCCGCCGGGCAGCGCCCACATGTTCGGGAAGCTCGGCGCGTGCTCGTCGCGCAACTGCAGCAGCAGCTCGCCGTCGCGGTTCACGAGCATCACCACGGCCAGCTGCACAGGTTCGTCGTCCATTCGGCCCACCCTAGGTCAACCTTGATCCGCTTGCGGACCCCTGTCACAGTGATGGCCCACATCCGGCACACGGGGAGTACACACATGGCAGACGGCGTACGGCTGAGATCGCGCAGCGTGATGCTGAGCGCGGCGTTCCTGGGACTGGCGGGCGGCTCGGCCGCGTGCGGGTTCGGGCCGGACGCCCCCGACGACCCGGTGTACATCCCGAGCAGCGTCGACTACCAGCAGCCGTCGTACCAGCCCCAGCCGGTGGTCGTGCCGTCGCCGACACCGCTCACGGGGAGCCCGACAGCCGCGGCCAAGCCGTCGCCGATCCGGACCACGGCCCCGGCCGTCGTGCAGCCCGTGTACGACGACGACTCCTACGTCTTCTACTGCGTCGACGAGAACGAGGTCATCGTCGACCCGATCGAGTGCGACGGCGACCGCGCCTACGGCACGGACTGGCCCTACTACCTGGCCTACTCCACCGTGTACCCGCGCACCCTGCGCATCGGCGACCGGGTGCCGACCGGCGGCGACATGTTCAGCGCGGGCGACACCTCGGCGCGGTCCACCTGGGGCCTGCCGTCGCGGGTCACCAACGGCAGCACCGTGCGCTCCGGGATCGTCGGCGGCACCGGCTCCGGCACCACCGCGGGCAGCTGAGCGGTGCGCCGGATCGACCACTGCACTCCCAGGCCCGGCTGGGCGGAGACCAACCGCTCGCTGGGCCTGGTGTTCAACGACACGGTGTCGGCGGACGGCTCCGTCGCGTCGTACTGGCGCGAGGGCCCGTTCTACGACTTCGACCTCGACGAGATCCTGCTGCTGGAGCAGTCGGCCGCGACCCTGCACCGCATGTGCGTGGCGGCCGGGGACCGCATCGTCGAGAGCTGCCCGCGCACCGATCCCGCGGTACGCCGCGAGGCCTACCTGACCTCGGTGTGCACCCCGGCGACCTGCCTGCTCAGCCGCGCCGGGGTGCCCGAGTACGTGCACGAGCAGGTCATCCGCACCTGGTACGACAACAGCCCGCAGGCGTGGACGCACAGCGACAAGGACCTGTTCGGCACGCACGCGCACACCCGGCAGAGCCCCGACTGCTCGCCGAGCGTCTACGGCCGCTTCGACATCTGGTACGGCGGCCGCGGCACCACCCCGAAGTTGCTGGAGTACAACGCGCAGACCCCGACGTCACTGCTGGAGGCCGCCGTGGTGCAGTGGAGGTGGCTGGAGGAGACCGGCCACACCCACCACTACGACCGGCAGTGGACCAGTGTGCACGAGCGCCTCATCGAGGCCTGGCGGCGCAACCTCGGCGAACTCGTCGCCGCCCGCCCCTGGCTCCCGCAGCGCCCCACGGTGTACTTCGCCTACGACGGCAGCGAGGCCTCCGGCGAGGACCTGATGAACGCGGGCTACCTCGCCGAGACGGCGCGGCAGGCCGGCTACCCGGTCGAGCTGATCGAGGTGGCGCAGATCGGCGTCGACATGGCCGACGGCCGCATCGTGTACGAGCCCAGCAAGGGCGCTCCCGCGACGCCCATCGACGTCATCTTCCTGCTGTACCCGTGGGAGTGGCTGTGGCACGAGGAGGGCGGCCGCCCCATCTTCGCCAACATGGCCGACCCCACCAAACGCGGCACCGTCTGGATCGAACCCCCGTGGACCGCCGCCCTGTGGTCGAACAAGGCCCTGCTCCCGGTGCTGTGGGAGCTGTACCGCGACGACCCCGTGCACCGCGAGCTGCTGCTGCCCGCGTACTTCGCCGACGAGCGCCCCGCCGAGCTGACCAGCTACGCCCGCAAGCCGATCTGGTCCCGCGAGGGCGCGAACGTCGAGCTGGTCCGCGACGGGGCTGTGCTGGCCGCCACCGGCGGCGACTACGGCGACACCGGCATGATCGTCCAAGGCCTCGCCGAGCTGCCGTCCTTCGACGGACCCGGCGGGCCGTACCACCCGGTCCTGGGGGTCTGGATGATCGACGGCGAGCCCGCCGGCATGGGCATCCGCGAGGGCGTCGGCACCGACGGCCTCATCACCCGCAACGGCGCCTGCTTCACCCCCCACACCATCGGCTCCCACCGCTGAAAGGAAGGGCACCTTCTACATCGCATGCGATGTAGAAGGTGCCCTTCCTGACTCCTATGCGGCTCCGTGCTGCCGGCGGTGCAGTTCGCGGACGGCGTCGGCGAGTTCCAAGGCCGGGCCGTCGACCGACACGCCCGGCGCGACCTGCTGGATCGCCAAGGGCAGCACCGGCCCGGCTGCCAGGCCCATCTCCTGACGCCACGCGGTCAGCTGTGCCGAGGAGGCGGCGTACACGATGCGGCCCAGGCCCACCCACGCATGGGCGGCCGCACACATCGGGCAGTGCTCCCCGGAGGTGTACACGGTCGCGGCGGCGCGCTGCTCCGGCGTCAGATGTTCGGCGGCCCAGCGGGCGATCTCGAACTCCGGATGCCGGGTCTCGTCCCCGGACGCGACGTGGTTGTGGTCCTCGAACAGCACCTCGCCGTCCGCGTCGACCAGCACCGATCCGAACGGCTCGTCGCCGACCGACAGCGCCAGCTCCGCCAGCTCGACACAGCGCCGCAGATGCGCCAGATCAGTCCCGTCGACCACGATCACTCCACTCCATGGTTGCCCTCATCCAGCAGCGTACCGACCGCGACCCGGCGATCATGGGGCGGACGCCGCCGCAGGCCGCGTGACAAAATCCGCCGCATGGAGTTCACAGAGGTCATCCGCCGCCGCCGCATGGTGCGCCACTACGCCGACCGCCCGCTGAGCCCCGAGGTCGTCGAGCGCATCCTGGCCAGCGCGCTGCGCGCACCTTCGGCCGGGTTCTCGCAGGGCTGGGCGTTCCTGGCGCTGACCGACCCGGCCGACCGGGCACGCTTCTGGCCGTTCGTGCCGACCCGGATGGCGCAGACCCCGACCATGCAGCTCGCCCCGCTCGTGGTGATCCCGCTGGCGCACAAGGCCGCCTACCTCGCCCGTTACGCCCAGCCCGACAAGGGCTGGGAGGACCAGGCCGAAGCCCGCTGGCCGGTGCCCTACTGGCACATCGACACCGGCATGGCCGCGCTGATGATGCTGCTGTCCGCGGTGGACGAAGGCCTGAGCGCCTGCTTCTTCGGCATCATGCCGCAGCAGGGCCCCGACTTCGACGCGGTCACCGAGGTCCCGGCGCACACGGACGCGCTGCGCGCCGAGTTCGGCATCCCGGCCGAGTACGAGCCGATCGGCGGCATCTGCATCGGCTACCGCGCCGAGGACACCCCTGCCCAGGGCGCGCACGTCGCCGCGCGCCGCCGCGGCACGGCCGACGTCATCCACCGTGGACAGTGGGGCGTGCACGGCTCGTAGTCCCCGTGCCGCCATCACCCGTCGGCGCGGGCCGCGGTGTAGGCGACCGTCAGGCGCGGGTCCTCGACGTGGCCGCCCAGGTCGTCGATGATCGCGGCGAGCCGGGACAGGAAGCGCTCACGGTCGTCCGGGGCGAGTTCGGCGATGTTCGGGAACGTCGACCACAGGTCGCGTGCGGTCTGTGCAGTCAACGTCTGCTGCCAGCTGATGACCTCGACCGCGACGTCGTCGAACCAGCCCCCGGCGGTCAGCTGCGCGCGCCACCGGCCGGTGTCGAGCACATGCGACCGGCTCCGCCGGTAGCCGGGCTCGCCGGGCAGCAGATCCTGGTACACCTCGTCGAGCCGGTCGCGGAACTCCGTCGGCCGCTCGCGGTCTCCGAACTCGGTCCACCACGCGGCCAGCCACCCGCCCGGCCGGACCAGCTCGCCGATCTTCGCGGTCGAGGTGGCCGGGTCGAGCCAGTGCAGCGCCGTCGCTGCCACCGCCAGGTCGAACCCGCCGCTGAGGGCTGCGGTCTCGAAGTCGGCGACGGTGACCTCCAGTTGCTCGCACCCGTGCGTGGCGGACAGGACCTCGGCGAGGTTCGCACCGGGTTCGACCGCGACGACGTGTGCGCCGGCGGCCAGCAGCGGCCCGGTCGCGAGCCCCGTGCCGGCCCCGATCTCCAGGACCCGCGCACCCGGCCGCAGGCCGCAGCGGCGGGCCAGCAGCTCGAACACCGCATCCGGGTACGGCGGCCGACCTCGCTGGTAAGTGGTCGCAGCGGTGTCGAACGACATCCGGCGCTTCGGTCGCAGCGCCTCGCGGTCGAGGCCGTCACCCGTTCCCTGAGCCGACCAGCCGGTCGCGGTGACCACGGCGGCGGCGATGTCGTTCACCGATCGGCCGTCGGTGCCGATCCGCACCACGTCGGCGGGGGAATCCTGGTCCAGTCTCACGGCGGCGCGGGCGCTGCGGGCGATGTGCACGTCGAGCCCGCTGCCCAGTTCACGCATGGCCAGCCGCCCGTTGGCGACGTCGTCCGACGCGGTCAGCAGCACCCGGGTGATCTTCACCGGGGCGTCCAGCGCCTCGGCCAGCTCGTCGGCGTACAGCACGCTCACGGTGTTGGTGTAGACCAGCCGCCGGTAGCCGAGCGCGGCGAAGTTGCGCCAGAGCGCGGCCAGGTTGTCCAGCCCGATCCGCGACCGGTCGGGGTCCCCGGCGGGCGCGGGGAAGACCTGCCCGAGGAAGTCGCCCTCCAGCTGCACGTGCGCGATCCCGGCCGCCTCCAGCCGGACGCACACCTCCGCGGCGACCGTCGACTTGCCGACGCCCGAGCGTCCGCCGATGAACAGCACTTCGACCTGATCCGCACCCATCCGACCATCATGGCGGCGGGCGGCCGCGGAGTCGCGCGGGTTTCCTCGGCCTGGCCGGGCGGGGGGGGCTTCCTACTTGCGGTACGGGTGGAGTTTGCGGCGGTCGATGCCGGCTTCGATCATCAGCCGGTAGCCGAAGTTCTGTGCCCGCTTCTTCCATCCGCGGGCCTGCTCGGCAGTCATCTTGCCGACTTCGGGCATGTCGTCGAAGAACGTCTCCCACTCCTCGTTCCAGCCGAACCCGGCGTGCAGGCCGTCCTTGCCCACGTGGTCCTGCCAGCCCATCGTCACCGTCCAGTCGTCGATGTCGATGTCGATGTCCTTGAACCGCTGCCGGAACTTCTGCGGGAAGATGTGATGGTCGTGGGTGACCTTGGAGCCGATCAGCTTCTTGCACTCGGCCGGTTCGTCGACGAGCTGTCCGGGCGCCTGGGCGGGCGTCTTGTCGACCGGGTCGGTCATCGGCGCGGTGTCCCGCCCGGGTGCGCTGGCGGTGCCGCTGCTCTGGCCGGGGGCCTGGGCCGGGGCGCTGTCCGCGCCGGGGGCTTTGACGGGTTCCACTACCAGGTAGGTGAAGTTCTTCAGCATCAGCGCGTACAGCACGGCCCGGCCGGCGCCCGCAGCCGCCTGCGGCACGAACTTGCCGCCGGTGACGAGGATGGCCTTGGCGATGGTCGTGCCGCCCACCATGACGGGTCCCTCGGCGACGGTCTTCGTGGCGCCGAGGACCTGTGCGCCGGGAGCGGCCTTCACCAGGGCGGCATGGCCGAGTTCCCGGCCGGAGGCCTTGGCCAGGCCGAGAGCCTCGCGCGTCAGGAAACCCGCGCCGTACGTCGGCCATTTCCCGATCGAGTTCAGGTACGTCATGTCGTTCGGCATGCCCATCACCGGGCCACCCGCATTGCCGGTGCCCGAGGTCACCTCCTGCAGCTGGCCGCCGCCGGGCTTGCCGCCCGCCTTCGGGGCAGGCGCGCTGCCCTTCGCGTCCGCCGCGCTCATGGCCTGCGGTGACTTCTGCGCCCCACCTGTGCCGTTAGACCCGGACGTGCTCGTGCCTTGCGGTGACTTCGGCGACCCGGCTTTGCCGTTCGACGCGCTGGAGCCGTTGGAACCTGAGCCCGGTTTCGCCGCCTGGCTGGGTGCAGGCTTCTCGTCGGCCTTGGGGGACGGCTTGGTGGCCTTGGCCGCAGGTCCTGACAAGGCCTTGCCGACCCGGATCACCGCGCCCGCCACACCTTGTGCCGACACCGCCACGTCGATCATCGCGCCGATGACCCGGGCGTGCGCCTCGGGCAGGGCCGCCTCGATCGCGAGCGCGCACGCGGTGAGGTTCGGCAGGTCGCGCTTGTTGAAGTTGGTGGGGTAGACGCGCCCGTTCTTCTTGTGCTTGAAGTAGACGCCCGACACCAGCGGAAGCCCCGACTTCGCCCCTTTGAGCATGGTGTCGAGGTCGAGGTCGAGATACCCGCCGCCCTCGTACTGCGCCTGGAACAGCCCGGTGAGCACGTCGTAGCTCACGTTGACGAGCTTGTTGTCGATGTAGGACGGATCGGCCTTGCCGTCGGTGCCGGGGACCAGCGGTTCCTGGTCGGCGACCGGCACCCCGATGTTCGGGTTGCCCCCACCGGGGGCGCTTGAGTAGATCTTCGCGCCGGGGCCGGCCTCCTGGTCGAGCGTCGCCTGGAAGGCGATCTTGCGCGCCCTCTCGGCGACCTTGAAGACGCCGCTGTCCTTGCCGACCTTGTTGTTGTCCAGCGCGCCGAGCCGGATCTTGTCGATCGTGCCGATCGTCATCTTGCGCAACCGCGTCATCATGTCGGTCTCGTTGAACGCGTTGAGGTACTCGGCGACGGCTTTCCAGTTGTCGTTGGCCATCTCGTTCTTGATGTTCAGGTCCAGGAACGCGGGCCGGGTGAAGCCCGCCGCGTTGGAGCCCGGCCCGAGACCCGCGCCGTCGCGTGCAGCCAGGTGGATCGAGGCGATCTGGGCCGTCGTCAGTGCCTTGCGGCCCTTGCCGGGGTTGTCCGACAGCAGCCGGGTGATGTCGCCCGGGGCGAACTGGTTCAGGGCATGGGCGGCGCTCAGGTAACCGTCGCCGCCGCCGGCCGCGACCCCGTCGAACAGCTGCTTCTCCAGCCGCGGCACGTCCTCGGGCGCGCGGTGCACGACGTCGTGCCGGCCGTGCACCGCGTGCTGCACCACGTGGGTCAGCTCGTGCGCGAGCAGCCACGTGCCGCGATCGGTCGACGGCGCGAACCCGCCGTCGCCGAACACCACGTGGTTGTCCACGGCGTACGCGGACGCGCCCATCCGGTGGGCGGAGCGCGCCGCGGCGGCGTCGGTGTGGATACGCACCGAGCTGAGGTCGCTGCCGAGCTCGTGCTCGAAACGTTGCCGGATCGGCGCGTCCAGGGGCCGGCCTGCGCCGAGGCCGCTGGTGTCCGCGCCGGGCAGCGCGGCCTCGCGCCCGCCGGGCATGGCGGGGCGCACGCCCGCGATTCGGTCGGCGACCGCGTGGCCCTCGTGCTCCAGGGGATCGGTCGGGCTCGCGACGGTCCGGCCCGCCGGAGCGGCGTGGTTCAGGCCGGAGGCGGACGGCGGACGCGGGGGGCGGGCATCGGCCGCGCTCGTGGGCACCCGCGAGAAGTCGAAGCCGGTGGCGGGGCTCGCCTCGTGCTCGTGCGCCGGGGCGGTGTCGCCGGTGGGCGCGGCGGCGACCGCCGGCGTCGCCGCCGCCTGCTGCCGGGGGCCGGCCGTGGTCGATTCCCGCACCGTCAACCGCCTCTCTGGGACACCTCGACGTGCCCGAAGACTACCGGCGGCCGGTCCGGGCGGTGAGTGTCCACTTCCCGACCGGCAGCGGCGGAACCGGTGCTGAGCTGGGCCTGCAGGCGGTCGCGGACAGCCGGTGGGGGACACCGGCGGCGTCGGGTAGCCGACCGTCGATCTTATGTATTTCCATGCGGTCGGCTGCTTACGCTACGGGCTGCCCGGGGGTGTCCGATGCCGAACGGGCGAGAGCCGAACGCCCTCAAGGCGTTACTCCGACCCATCCAGCCACCCTCACGGAGGTCGTCATGCCGGTCTCATTGAGCTATCCGGGCGTGTACGTCGAAGAGGTCTCCAGCGGCGTACGCACGATCACCGGCGTCGCCACCTCCATCACCGCGTTCGTCGGGCGCGCCCTGCGGGGGCCGACCGACGAGGACGGGCCGGTGGTCGTCAACAGCTACGCCGACTTCGAGCGGGTCTTCGGCGGGCTGTGGGTGCTGAGCCCGATGACGTACGCGGTGCGGGACTTCTTCCTCAACGGCGGTTCGCAGGCGATCATCGTGCGGCTGTTCAAGCAGCAGGGCACCGACGCGACGCACGCCGTGGTCAAGCTCGACCCGGAGGGCGGCGGCACGAAGTACGCGCTGACCGCGCGGCACCCCGGCCGGTGGGGCAACCGGCTGCGGGCGCGGGTCGACTGGGACACCCGGGACACCGCCGACACCAAGCTGTTCAACCTGTACGTCCGCGACGACCTGACCGGGGTCGTCGAGGAGTTCCGCAACGTGTCGGTCGCGCTGGACAGCCCGCGCCGGGTGGACATGGTGCTGAAGAACGAGTCCGCGCTGGTCAAGGGCGACCCGGTGGTCGCGGCCACCAAGCGGCCCGACGACCACCCCGCGCCCCTGGCCGGCGAGGACGCGTGGAAGGACAACGCGACCGCGACCAACACCAAGGTCGCCACCGCCGACGAGGTGGCCCACGACGGCGCGATCCCCAAACTCGCCGAGTACACGGCGGCGGGCAAGCGCGGGATCCGGGCGCTGGACCACGCCGACCTGTTCAACCTGCTGTGCGTGCCGCCGTACGAGCTTGACCCCGACGGCGGGACGGCCGGCAAGGTGGAGCCCGGTGTGCTCACCGCAGCCGCCGCGTACTGCGAGGAGCGCCGGGCGGTGCTGATCGTGGATCCGGTGTGGACCAAGAAGGACGACGCGGTCACCGGCGCGGGCAACTTCACCAGCAGCGTCGGCACGAACTCGAAGAACGCCGCGCTGTTCTTCCCGCGGCTCAAGCAGGCCAACCCGCTGCGGGACAACCAGCTGGAGGCGTTCGCGCCGTGCGGCGCGGTAGCCGGGGTGATCGCGCGCACCGACGCCCAGCGCGGTGTGTGGAAGGCCCCGGCCGGCCTGGACGCCGCGCTGGTGGGCGTGCCCGCGTTCGAGGTGCCGCTGACCGATGCCGAGAACGGCCAGCTCAACCCGCTGGGCGTGAACTGCCTGCGGACGCTGCCCGCCGCCGGTCAGGTGGTCT
The DNA here is from genome assembly GCF_009720385.1 of Catellatospora vulcania. Lineage (GTDB taxonomy): Bacteria > Actinomycetota > Actinomycetes > Mycobacteriales > Micromonosporaceae > Catellatospora > Catellatospora vulcania. The sequence goes on from NZ_ML769301.1 coordinate 662,546, forward strand.
GGGGCTCGCGCACCATGCAGGGCAACGACAAGCTCGCCTCGGACTGGAAGTACCTGCCGGTCCGGCGGACCGCGCTGTTCATCGAGGAGAGCCTGTACCGGGGCACGCAGTGGGTCGTGTTCGAGCCCAACGACGAGCCGCTGTGGGCCCAGATCCGGCTCAACGTCGGGGCTTTCATGCACGACCTGTTCCGGCAGGGCGCGTTCCAGGGGCAGACGCCCAAGGACGCTTACCTGGTCAAGTGCGACCGGGAAACCACGACGCAGAACCACGTCAACAGCGGGATCGTCAACATCGTCGTCGGCTTCGCACCGCTGAAGCCCGCCGAGTTCGTCGTCATCAAGCTTCAGCAATTGGCCGGCCAGGTAGCTGCGTAGGAGGAACGATGGCCAGGTTCACGGTTAACCCGCAGCGATTCGACCCGTACAAGAACTTCAAGTTCCGGGTCCGCTGGGACGGCCGGTACGTCGCCGGGGTCAGCAAGGTCGGCGCGCTCAAACGCACCACGGAGGTCGTCGAGCACCGCGAGGGCGGCGACCCGTCGACGTCGCGCAAGTCGCCCGGTCGCACCAAGTACGAGGCGATCACGCTGGAGCGGGGCGTCACGCACGACACGGAGTTCGAGAAGTGGGCCAACCGCGTCTGGAACTACGGCTCCGGCCTGGGCATGGAGACCTCGCTGAAGAACTTCCGCAAGGACATCATCATCGAGGTGTACAACGAGGCCGGGCAGCTCGTGCTGGCGTACAAGGTGTTCCGGGCGTGGGTGTCGGAGTACCAGGCGCTGCCGGACCTGGACGCCAACGCCAACGCCGTCGCGATCCAGACGCTCAAGCTGGAGCACGAGGGCTGGGAGCGGGACTACGAGGTCGGCGAGCCGGCCGAGCCGAGCTTCACCGAGCCTGTCGGCTGACGATGACGGCCCCCGCAGCGATCGTCGCCGCGTGGGAGAGCGTGCGGTCCCTGCCGTCTGCGGCGCGGCCCGCGGCCCTCCTGCGCGCCTTCGGCAGGCAACCGCAACCATCAGTGGGTATGCGGGAAGCAGCCCTGCTGGCCGTCTACGCCGAACACTTCGGCGTCCGGCTGGACGGGCTCGCCCGCTGCCCCCGCTGCGCGACCGACGTCGAGCTCAGCGTTCCCGTCGCCGAGCTGACCTCGGCGATGCCGCCCGCGGCGCCGGTCGAGCCGCTGGTGTCCGGTGAGCTGACCGTCGACTGGCGGCTGCCGCACGACGACGACCTGGCGGCCTGCGCCGGCGCCCCGGACGGGGCGGTGCTGCTGCTGCAGCGGTGCGCGCCGACGTGCCCGCCGTCGCTGCGCGCGGAGCTGGCGGCCCGGATCGCCGCGGCGGACCCGTACGCAGACCTCACCTTCGAGCTGGTCTGCCCGCAGTGCGCGTACGCGTGGGAGGCCGCGCTGGCCGCCGCCGAGTTCGTCTGGGCGCAACTGCGCACCCACGCCCAGCGGCTGCTGCGTGAGGTCGACGAGCTGGCCCGCGCGTACGGCTGGTCCGAGCAGCAGATCTTCGCCCTGTCCCAGCAGCGCCGCGACTCCTACCTGGAACTGGTGCGCCATGGCTGACCTGTTCACCAGGCTGACCGAGCCGGGTGGCGTGCCCGGCGCGATCACCCCGCGGGTCCAGACGCTGTTCGAGGGCGACGCCGCACCGCCCGACCCGCGTGAGACCGCCGACGGCCACGAGCACGTGATCGCGGCAGGCCCCGGCACTGTGGCGACCGCGGCCCCGGTGCAGGCCGCGTCGCCGCGCCCACCGGCCGCTACACCGATCACGCCCGGCCCGCCCGCCGCTCCGCCGCCTGGCGCGGCACGGTTCGAGCACCCGCAGCGCCCGGCCCGGGTCGAGCCCACGCAGGACGCGCCACGGCCGGATGGTTTGACGCGCCACCTCGAAACGACCGCGCGCCAGGCCGAAGGCGGCGACATCGGACGGCTGCGGCCCCGGCAGGACGCGGTGCCCGCGCCAACGGCACCGATGCCGACGCGGGCCGAGCAGCGTTCAGGCGCGCAGACGTCGGACCGGCGCGCCCCGCGAGCCGAGACCGTCACCGCCCCCCAGCCACCTGCCGTCAACATCAGCATCGGGCGCATCGAGGTGCGGGCGATCCCCGCCCCGCAGCCCCCGGCCGCCGCGATCCCGGACCGGGCGGGCGAGCCGCAGGGGCTGACCCTGGCCCAGTATCTGCGCGGCGACGACGGGAGACCGCGATGAGCACCGCCCTGGCCATCGGCGCCGTCAGCGCGGTGCTGCGCAACGTCCTGGACAACGGGCTCATCGACGCCGTGCCCGCCGTCGGCAGCCCGGTCAAGGTGTCCGCCAAGGCCCCCGACCTGATCAAACTCGACGATCCGCAGGAGGGGCCGCAGCTCAACCTGTTCCTGTACCGGGTGAGCCTCAACCCCGCGTACCGCAACATGGACCTGCCGACCCGCGACAGCGGCGGCCGTCGCGTCGCCAACCCGCCGCTCGCCGTCGACCTGCACTACCTGCTCACCGCGTACGCCCGCGAGGACCTGCACGCCGAGATCCTGCTCGGCTACGGCATGCACCTGCTGCACGAGCGGCCGTTCCTGGACCGGGCCGCGATCCGCAAGGCCCTGGAGCTGAGCCCGCTGGACCCGACCGTGCTGCCCGGCCCGTTCCAGGCGCCCGCCAACGCCGGGCTCGCCGACCAGTTCGAGACGCTGAAGGTCACGTGGGAGCCGCTGGACTTCGACGGGATGTCGAAGATCTGGTCCGCGGTGCAGAAGAACTACCGGCCCAGCGCGGCATACCAGGTCAGTGTGGTCCTGATCCAGGGCGTGGAGCCGGCGGCCGACCCGCTGCCCGTGCTGACCCGGCGGCTGGTGGTCGAGCCGTCGACCGTGCCGCCCCTGCCGGCGGTCGAGCAGGCCACCGCGCCCGACGGCACCAACATCGCCGAACTCGGCGAGACGATCACCCTGCACGGCCACCACCTGGCGGGCACCGCCGCGAAGGTCACCCTGGGGCACCGGCTGCTCGCCGCCCCGCACGAGATCGCCGTCGGCGCGAACCCCTCGGCGACGGAGCTGACGTTCGCCCTGCCCGCGGCCGAGTCGGCGGGCCAGATCTGGCCCGCCGGGGTCTGGAACATCAGCGTGACCCTGATCCCGGCCGGTGAAGCCCAGCCGCGCACCACGAACGCCGCAGCCCTGCTGCTCGCACCCGTTCCGGGCGCCTCGGTCATCACCCGCGACGCGGTGACCAGACGCGTGAGTGCCCAGGTCGACGTCACCCCGCAGGTCCGGCCCGAACAGACGGCCACCGTGGCGCTCGACTCCGCGCAGGCCACGGCCGGTTTCCGGACGCTGCCCGCCGGGCAGGTCGATGCGGAGTTCGCGCCGATCCCGGCCGGGTCCGCGACGCTGCGGCTGCGGGTCGACGGCGTCGACAGCCGCTTCATCGACTACAGCGGCCCGGTGCCGGTGTTCCGCGCCGACCGGCAGGTGACAGTGCCATGACCGTCACCGAACAGCGGCTGTGGACCTCCCCCGACCAGCGCGTGCTCATCGAGGAGCTGGACCGGCTGCACGCCTGTCTGGGCGGCGAGCCCGCCGCCGAGTCCGTCCCGGCCGACGGCTCGCGGCTCGCGCAGCTCGTCGAGGTGTTCCGGCTGACCGGCTTCGAACGCGACGTGCTGCTCTGGTGCGCCGGGGCTGAACTGGACGGCAGGTTCAGCCGCCCCACGTTCGGCGCGGCGCTGGCCGCGCTCGACGCCGGGCACTGGGACGCCCTGGCACATGCCGCGCCGCTGCGGCACTGGTGCCTGGTCGACCTCGGGCCCGGACCGGGGCTGGTCGACCGGCCGCTGCGCATCGACGAACGCGTGCTGCACCACCTCACCGGGGTCACCTGCCTCGACGCCCGCCTCGACGGCATCGTCACGGCCGTGCCCGCCGGGGCCGGGCTGGTGACCCAGGCGCAGGCGGACCTCGCCGGGCAGCTCGCCGCCACCGTGGCGGCCCGGCCGGGCCGGATGACCGTGCGCCTGGACGGAGCCGACGAGCAGACCCGCGAACGGGTCGCCGGGCACGTCGCCGCCGAACTGGGCCGGCTGCTGCTGGTCGTGCCCGGCGGGCAGTTGCCTGCGGTCGGACCGGACGCGGCGCTGCTGGCCCGCCTCGTCGAACGCGAGGTGGCGCTGCTCGGCGCGCTGCCGCTGATCACCGATGCGCCGGCGGCGTTCGTGGCGCAGCTCGGCTGCCCCGTCCTGGTCACCGGGACGACGGCCGCCGACGTCGAGCGCACCGTGCCGAGCCCGACGGTGGCCGATCAGCGGGAACTGTGGCGGCAGCTGACCGGGCCCCGCGACGACATCGACGAGACCGCGGCCTCGTTCCGGTTCGAGGTCGCCGCGATCGAGACCATCGCCCGGGACCTGGAGACCGGCAGCCTGGACACCGGCGGCCTGCACCACGCCTGCCGGGTCCGGTCCAGGTCCGGCCTGGCCGAGCTCGCCGACCGCGTCGAACCGTACGCGGCCTGGGACGACGTCGTGCTGCCCCCACCCGCGCTCGACGCGCTGCGCGACATCGCCGGCCAGGTGCGCCACCGCACCCGCGTGTACGAGCAGTGGGGGATGGGCTCCCCCCGCGGCCTCGGCGTGACCGCCCTGTTCACCGGTGAATCGGGCACCGGCAAGACGCTGGCCGCCGAGGTGCTGGCCGCCGAACTGGACCTCGACCTGTACCGGATCGACCTGGCCGCCGTGGTCAGCAAGTACATCGGCGAGACGGAGAAGAACCTCAAGCGGGTCTTCGACGCCGCCGACGCCAGCGGCGCGATCCTGCTCTTCGACGAAGCCGACGCGATCTTCGGCAAGCGCGGCGAGGTGCGCGACAGCCACGACCGCTACGCCAACCTGGAGATCTCCTACCTGCTGCAGCGCATGGAGACCCACCGGGGCCTGGCGATCCTGACGACCAACCTCAAGAGCGCCCTCGACCGGGCGTTCCTGCGCCGGATCCGGTTCGTGGTGACGTTCCCGTTCCCGGACCCGGCCGCCCGCGCCCGCATCTGGCAGCGCATGTTCGGTCCCAAGGTGCCCATCGACGGCCTGGACTGGCGGCTGCTCGGCCGCCTGCAGCTGTCCGGCGGCAACATCCGCACCATCGCGCTGGGCGCGGCGTTCCTCGCCGCGGCCGCCGACGAGCCGGTCGGCATGGCGCACGTGCTCGCCGCGACCCGGCGCGAGTACGCCAAGCTCGACAAGACGCTCACCGACACCGAGATCGGGGGCTGGGCATGACGATCAACGTCACCGTCGACGAGGTGATCCTGCACGGCGTCGACCCCGGCGACCCCGAAGCGTTCCGGGCTGCGCTGCACCGCGCGCTCGCCGGGCTCGCCGCCGCGTACCAGGGCGAGTTCACCGCGGGCCGAGCCGCCGCGCTCGACGGGGCCCCGGTGCCGCTGACCGGCCCCGGCCTGGCCGACAGCGTCGCGCGTTCGGCCTTCCACAGCATCGTGCCGGCACGCCCTGCCTCGTCGGCCCAGGAAGGAACCATGCGATGAGCGCCTTTCCCGGATCGCCGCGGCTGGTCAAAGGCGGCATCGTGCTGCTCGACCCGAAGAACGCCAAGCTGCTCAAGGTGATCTCGCTGCAGTACAACCCGGACACCCTGACCCGCACCTTCCAGATCAAGGCCGCCGGCGGGGACGGTGGCGACCGGTCGCAGGCGCTGCGGCTCAAGGGAGCCGCCGTCGAGACGCTCAAGCTCGACGCCGTACTGGATGCCACCGACCAGTTGGAGTACCCCGACCAGCACCCCGATGCCGTCAAGCACGGCATCCACCCGCAGCTGGCGGTACTGGAGGCGATGGCGTTCCCGCAGAGCTCGGCGATGCTGGCCAACGACCGGCTCGCGGCCTCCGGCACCCTGGAGGTGCTGCCCGTCGAGGCGCCGCTGGCGCTGTTCGTCTGGTCCAAGAGCCGCATCCTGCCGGTGCGGCTGACCGAGCTGTCCGTGGCCGAGGAGGCGTTCGACCCGGCTCTCAACCCGATCCGGGCCCGGGTGAGCCTCGGCCTGCGCGTGCTGTCGGTCGACGACGTCGGCTTCGGCCACAAGGGCGGCGTGCTGTTCATGAACTACCTGCAGAACAAGGAATCGCTGGCGGCCAAGGCCGGCGCGGGCGCACTGTCGGCACTAGGGCTGGAGGGCATGCCGTGACCTACGACCCGTTGCAGGCGCTGATCGCGGCGGGGGCCGTGCCCGCCAACAGCTTCCCGCCCAACAGCCGCTACGCCGCGACCCCGGTCAAGGTGCACGAAGGCATCGCTTACCTGGGCCGCAGGCTGGTCCCGCAGCCGGACCGGCTCGGCACGCTCGGCGAGCACGCCGTCGTCGAAGGCGACCGCCTGGACAACCTGTCCGCGCGTTACCTGGGCGACCCCGAGCTGTGGTGGCGTATCGCCGACGGCAACCCCGCCGGACACCCCGACGAGCTGACCGCGACGGTCGGAGCCCGGCTGCGCATCACCACGCAGGAGGGCATGCCGGGGGTGCCCGATGCTTGACGGCGGGGTACGGCTGTCGCTGCTGATCGGGCCCGCGGTGCCGATCCCGGTGCCGCGCGAGGTGCTGGAGGCCGTCGACACGGTCAGCATCCAGTGCGGATCGGGGCAGGCCCAGAGCGGGTTCGAGATCACCTTCAAGCTGTCGCGGCGCTCGCCGCTGCACACGCTGTTCCTGCTGACCGGCGGCGCCACGATCCCGATCATGCGGGTGGTGATCGTGGCGACGATCCGGGGCCGGGCCGAGGTCCTGATGGACGGCGTGATGACCCACCACGAGGTACGCGACTCCGCCGGCGAGCCGACGCTGGTCGTCAAGGGCAAGGACCTGTCGGCGCTGATGGACTGGATCGAGTTCGACGGCATCCCGTACCCGGCGATGCCGCCGGTGCTGCGGGTGCTGACCGTGCTGGCCAAGTACGCCGCGTTCGGGGTGATCCCGGTGACGATCCCCAGCATGATCGAGGACGTCCCGATCCCGATCGAGTCGATCCCGCGCCACCAGGGCACCGACCTGGCCTATCTCAACCAGCTCGCCGACGAGGCCGGGTACGTCTTCTACCTGGACCCCGGCCCGGTGCCCGGCGCCAGCAAGGCCTACTGGGGCCCGGAGATCCGTGTCGGCGCGCCGCAGCCCGCGCTCAACCTCGACCTGGACACCCCGCACCGCAATGTCGAGACGCTGTCGTTCACCTTCGACAAGGAGCGCAAGGAGCTGCCGGTCGTCTGGATCCAGGAGCAGCACTCCAAGGTCCCGGTGCCGATCCCGATCCCGGACGTCACCCCGTGGAATCCGCCGCTGGGCGTGGTGCCGCCGCTGCCCCCGAAGATCAAGTTCCTGAACGAGAACGCGAAGCTCAAGCCGTGGGTCGCCCTGATGCGCGGCCTGGCCTACGCCTCGCAGCACTCGGACTCGGTGTTCGGGCAGGGCTCACTCGACGTCGCCCGCTACGGCCGGGTCCTCAAGTCCCGCGGCCTGGTCGGCGTACGCGGCGCGGGCGAGGCGTTCGACGGGCTCTACTACGTGTCCTCGGTGGACCACATGATCAGGCGCGGCGAGTACAAGCAGTCGTTCACGCTGGCCCGCAACGGCCTGCTGTCGACCCTTCCGAAGGTACCGGTGTGAGATGACGACAACGGCGAAGGCAACGGCGAAGAAGTACTACGGCAAGTACCGGGCGACGGTCATCAACAACGTCGACCCGATGCAGATCGGCCGCCTGCAGGTGATCGTGCCGGACGTCTCGCACGTCGTGCCCACCTCCTGGGCGATGCCGTGCGTGCCGATCTCGGGCATCAACAACGGCACGTTCGCGCTGCCGCTGATGGGGGCCGGCGTGTGGGTCGAGTTCGAGCAGGGCAACCCCGACCACCCGATCTGGGTCGGCGGCTACTGGGGCAACGCCGCCGAGACCCCCGTGCTGGCCAAGGCCGTGCCGCCGGGCGTGCCGGGCATCACCCTGCAGACCGCGACGCTCAACGGCATCGTCATCAACGACACCCCCGGCATCGGCGGCGTGACCATCTTCTGCCGGGGCGTGCCGATGATCGCCGTCACCGACGCCGGCATCACCGTCATGAACGGCAAGGGCGCGATGATCAACCTGGTCGGCCCGGCGGTCAGCATCGTCGGCACACCGGTGGACGTCAACGCCGGCGGACTGACGGTGGTGTGACGATGCCCGGTCCGATCGTCCACGCGGGAGCCGCGATCCTGTGCTCGCACGCCGGGGTCGCCACCCCGCTCGCCCCGAACCCGCGGGTCACCGTCAGCGGCCAGCCGATCGTCACCGTCGGCACGCCGTACGCCATCGCCGGCTGCTCGCTGACGCCCAGCGGCGTGTTCTGCCAGACCGGGACGTGGGTCGCCGGTGCGGCCCGGGTGTTCGTCATGGGCATGCCGGTGGCCGTGCAGGCCGGGGTGTCGATCTGCGGCTCGACCGGCTCGCCGCTGCTGCCGGTGATGGTCCAGCCCCGGGCGGTGGCCACATGAACGTCGGGTTCCCGTACCGCTTCGACGCCACCGGACGCACCGCCGCCGTGGACGACGAGGCGCATGTCAAGGACATGATCGCGCAGGTGCTGTTCACCAGCCCCGGTGAGCGGGTGATGCGGCCGGACTTCGGGTCGGGTCTGCTGGCGCTGACGTTCGAACCCAACAGCTTCGAGCTCGCCGCCACGACGCAGTTCCTCGTGCAGGCTTCGCTGCAGCAGTGGCTGGGCCACCTCATCGCCGTCGAGTCGGTCGAGGTGACCGGCGACGACGGGGCGCTGCGGGTGTCGGTCGACTACGTCGTCCGGCGCACCCAGCAGCGCCGGACCGACCAGTTCACGGCCCCGGGGGCGGCGGCATGAGCACCAGGTACACCTGCTGCCAGGACAGGCGCCTGCGCGTGGTCAAGGACGCCGGGCTGCTCAACGGCATCGAGTACCTCGAAGTCGCCACGGCCGGGCCGCGGCAGCGCACGCTGCTCGTCCGGCTGCTCAAGGCAGCCTCGGGCATCACCAAGGACCAGGTCACGATCGACGGCGGCGAGCGCGTCCGCACCGTCGGCGTCGAGTGGGTCGCCGCAGCGAACGCGCTGCCCGCCGGTGAGGACCCGGGCATCGTGTCCGGGCTGGCCGACCCGCAGGACGTCCTGGTGGTCCGCACGGATCAGACGGGCGACTTCTCGTACTACACGCTGCACCTGACAGCGCCCGGTGTCGACCCGGTCCTCGACGAGGTCGAGTTCACCTTCAAGGTGGACTGCGACGCCACCTGGGACTGCCGCGACGAGTGCCACTGCAACGACCAGCTTGAGCAGGCGCCGCAGCTCGACTACCTCGCCAAGGACTATGCGAGCTTCCGGCGGATGCTGCTGGACCGGCTGAGCCTGGTCTCGCCGCGCTGGCGCGAGCGCAACCCCGCCGACCTGGGCGTGGCCATGGTGGAACTGCTGGCCTACGAAGCCGACCGGCTGTCGTACCGGCAGGACGCCATCGCCACCGAGGCCTACCTCGGCACCGCCCGCAGCCGGGTCTCGCTGCGCCGCCATGCCCGCCTGGTCGACTACCGGCTGCACGACGGCTGCTCGGCGCGGGCGCTGCTGCGCTGCACCAGCGAGGGCAACGGGGTGGTCCTGGCGGCGGGCACGAAGGTGTACTCGAAGGTCGACGGGCTCAAACCGCGGCTCGACGCCGACGGCGAGCGCGCCGCGCTCAACGCGGGCGCGGCGGTCTTCGAGACCGTCGACCGCTTCGTGCTCTACGAGGAGCACAACGAGCTGCACTTCTACACCTGGGGCGACGACGAGTGCTGCCTGCCCGAGGGCAGCACCACGGCGACCCTGCTCGGCGAGCACCCGAATCTGAAAGCGGGCGACCTCCTGGTCTTCGCCGAGGTGCGCAGTCCCGTCAACGGCAAGACCGCCGACGCCGACCCGGCGCACACCTGCGCGGTGCGGCTGACCAAGGTCGAGCCGTCCAGCGACCCGTCCGGCGGCCAGTTCCTGCCGACGCCGACCGGTGACCCCGTCGCGATCACCGAGATCGCCTGGGACCGGGCCGACCGGCTGCCGTTCGCGGTGTGCGTCAGCGCCAAGGCAGCAGGCCCCGACCCGGTCAGCGTCGCGTGGGGCAACATCGTGGTCGCCGACCACGGCCGCAGCACCACCGAGCAGCTCGGCGAGGTCCCGCAGCCGCACCTGGTCTACGCCGGCGAGACCGAACACTGCGGCACCGAGCAGCGCAAGCAGGTCCCGGCCCGGTTCCGGCCGAAGCTGCGCCACCGGCCGCTGTCGCAGCGGGTCGACGTCAACCCCCGGGTGCGGGTCACCACCGACCTCGACGCCGGGGTCGTCACCGACCTGACCGCCCGCACCTTCACCACGACGGTCAAGGACTGGCTGATCAGCCACGGGGTGACGTTCCAGCACGCTCCGGTGACGGTGCGCGGCGCACACGACGAGTGGTCGGTCAGCGACGGGGCGACCGTGGTGCGGGTGCGCGCCGACGCGGGGACCCTGTCCATCCTGGATCGCCCCGTCGCCGCGGCGGCGGTGACCGCGGCGACGCCGCGCGGGGCCCGGCCGCAGATCACCCTCGACGACGGCACGCACACCTGGCAGCCGCGCTGGGACCTGCTGGCCAGCGCCGACGACGCCGAGGAGTTCGCCGTCGAGGCCGAGCACGACGGCACCGCCTACCTGCGGCTGAACAATCCCGCCTCGGGGCTGGTCTTCACCGCGGCGTACCGGGTCGGCAACGGGGTCGCGGGCAATGTCGGCGCGGGCACGCTGGTGCACGTCGCGACGACCGCCTCGGTGACGGCGGTGACGAACCCGCTGCCCGCGGGCGGTGGCCACGAGCCGGAGAGCGGCGACGAGGTCCGGCGCGACGCGCCGCAGGCATACCTGGTGCAGGAGCGGGCGGTGACCCCGGCCGACTGGGAGGAGGTCGCGGTCCGTGACGAGCAGGTGCAGCGGGCCGCCGCGACCTGGCGCTGGACCGGTAGCTGGCACACCGTGTTCCTGACCGTGGACCGGTTCGGCGGCCTGCCCGTCGACGCGGCGTTCGAGCAGGAGCAGCGGGCGCGGCTGGAGCGCTACCGGCTGGCCGGTTACGACCTTGAGCTGGACGCGCCCCGGTTCGTGCCCATCGAGCTGGGCGTGCACGTGTGCGTCGGCCCCGCCCACGCCCGCTCTGCCGTACGCAGAGAGCTGCTCAAGGCGCTGACCGGCCTGTTCCACGCCGACCGGCTCACCTTCGCCCAGCCGGTGTACCTGAGCCCGGTCTACGCCGCGGCGCAGGCCGTGCCGGGCGTGACGTCGGTGCAGGTGCACACGTTCCGCCGCCAGAACGATCCCGGCGTGACCGGAGTGGACAGCGGGGTGCTGCCGATGAGCCGGCTGGAGATCGCCCGGCTGGACAACAACCCGAACTTCCCGGAGCACGGCGTGCTGGAACTGACCCTCGGGGGTGGACGTTGAGCAGCCGACAGTGCGCCTGCGGGTGCTGCCAGGGCGTCGCGCCCGCCACCCCGGTCGAGGTGTTCAACCGCCCGGCGCTGCCGCAGGTCGCCTACCGTCCCGGCGTGTACGCGCAGTTCAAGGCGAGCCTGCAGGCCGGGCTCACCTCCGCCGACCGCCCGGCGCTGGCGGCGCTGACCACCCGGGCCGGCGACGACTTCACCATGGCGCTGCTCGACGGCGTCGCGAGCGTCGCCGACGTGCTGACGTTCTACACCGAGCGGCTCGCGCAGGAGTCCTACCTGCGCACCGCCACCGAGCGGCTGTCGCTGACGGAGCTGGGCAGGCTCGTCGGCTACCGGCTGCGTCCCGGCGTGGCCGCCGCGACCGACCTCGCGTTCCACGTCGAGCCGCCGCCACCGGCCGCCGTGTCGGCCGCGACGTCGCCGTTCCACCGGGTACGCCAGCCCGAGTCGGTGCCGATCCCCGCCGGGACCCCGGTCCGCAGCGTGCCCGGCCCGGGTGAGCAGCAGCAGGTCTTCGAGACGGTCGAGCCGATCGAGGCGAGCCCGCGGTGGAACACGCTGCGCCCGCTGCAGACCCGCAAGACGGTCGTCGGCAGCGGCCGCACGTCGCTGTACACCGCGGGCCTGGCCGCCAACCTCAAACCCGGCGATCTGCTGCTGTTCCACGGCGCGGCCGGGTTCGAGGTGCGGCCGATCGCGAGCGCCGCCCGGCAGGACAAACTCGACCGGACGCTGGTCACCTGGCAGGATGCGCTGACCGTGGCGGGTCCGCTGACGGCGTACGTGATGCGCAAGCGCCTCAGCGTGTTCGGCTGGAACGCCCCGCTGTGGAAGTCCATGGCGAAAGAGTTCAAGATCAGCTACGGGTGTGAGACCTGCGCCGACTGGCCGTCGTACTGGATCCAGCCCATGCCCTCCGGCGGCTGGGGCGACCCGGCCGACTACCCGTCACAGCCCTGGTACCTGCGCGTCGACGTCGACGGCTCCCACCCCGACCTGGGCGGCAGCCACATCGTGCTCAGCGACGGCACGGCGCACCGGCACTTCACCGTCGCGTCGCTCGCTGAGCTGTCCCGGGCCGAGTTCGCCATCTCCGGCAAGGTCACCCGCGTCAAGCTCAGCGGCTCCTACAGCCAGTACCTCACGTTCTTCGACAAGGTGCGCCAGACCACCGTGTACGCCGGCAGCGAGCAGCTGACCCTCGCCGAGGAGCCCGACACCTCACCGGTGACCGGCGGCCAGATCACCGTCAGCGGCCACGTCGCCGACCTCGAACCCGGACGCAGGCTGCTCGTCGTGGGTCAGCAGACCGAGACGGCGACGCTGCTGTCGGCGGTGAAGTCCGGACCCGACACCGTGCTGACCTTCACCCAGGACCTGGCCCACCACCACGCCCGCGACACGGTGCAGATCTTCGGCAACGTGGCCGCGGCCACCCACGGTGAGACCGTGCACCAGCTGCTCGGCGACGGGCAGGCCGCCAAGGCGTTCCAGCGGTTCGCACTCGCGCACGCGCCGCTGACGTTCGTGCAGGCCGACAACCCGGCCGGCGCGTCGTCGACCCTGGAACTGCGCGTCAACGACGTGCTGTGGACCGAGACCCCCACCCTGTACCCGGCCCGGCCCGGCGACCGCGTCTACGCCACCGCCGACACCCCGGCCGGCGCCGTCGAGGTCGGCTTCGGCGACGGCGTGCGCGGCGCACGGGTGCCGACCGGCCAGCACAACGTCCGCGCCCGCTACCGCAAGGGCACCGGCGCCGCGGGCAACCTGCCCGCGGGCGCGCTGACCCAGCTCGGCTCCCCTCCGCTCGGCGTGACCGGGGTGACCAACCCCGCGCCCGCGCTCGGCGGCGCCGACCCCGACGCCGCCGACCACGCCCGCGCCGGCATCCCCCTGTCGACGACCACGCTCGGGCGGGCGGTGTCGCTGACCGACTACGCGGACTTCTCGCGGACGTTCCCCGGAATCGCCAAGGCCGCCGCGACCGTGCTGCCCGTACGCCACGTGCGCACCATCGTGGTGACCGTGGCCGGCCCCGGCGGCACGCCCGTCCCGCAGCAGGTCCGGGCGAGGCTGGTCAACGCGCTGCACGGCTACGGCGACCCGCTGGTGCCCGTCGTCGTCGTCCCGCACCGGCAGGTGCCGTTCCAGCTGCGGATGAAGGTGCGCCGCGACCCCGCGTACGAGCTGAGCCAGGTGCTGCGCGCGGTCGCCGACACCCTCACCGCGTCCTTCGGCTTCGCCGCCCGCGACTTCGCCCGGCCCGTGCAGCAGTCCGAGGTCATCGCCGCCGCGCACCGGGCCGCCGGCGTCGTCGCCGTCGACCTGGACCTGCTCTACCGCGGCACGGCCCAGTCCCACCAGCAGCGGCTGCTCGCCGACGGCCCGCAGGCGACGCAGTCGCAGGTGTACGGCGCCGAGCTGCTGCTGCTCACCGCCGATCCGCTGACCTGGCTGACGGAGATGCCCACATGAGCGCCCGCCCCGAAACCGTCGCCCGGCTCTACGACCTGATGCCCCGGGTGTACCGCACCCGCGACGCGGGGCAGCTCGAACAGCTGATCGAGGTGATCGCCGGGCAGATCGACGTGCTGGAGGAGAGCCTCGACCAGTTCTACGACGACCAGTTCGTCGAGACCGCCGCCGCGTGGGCGGTGCCCTACCTCGGCGACCTCATCGGCTACCGGCCGCTGTCCGGCCCGTTCGGCTCGCCGCGTGCCGAGGTCGCCAACACCATCGCCTACCGGCGGCGCAAGGGCACCGCCGCGATGCTGGAGCAGCTCGCCTTCGACGTCACCGGCTGGAAGGCGCGCGCCGTCGAGTTCTTCGAGCGGCTGGCCGCCACCCAGTACATGAACCACATCCGGCCCGGCAAGGGCGGCACCCCCGACCTGCGCCACCCGGCCCAGCTGGAGTGGATCGGCACGGCGTTCGACGATTACGCCCACACGGCCGAGGTGCGGCGCATCGCCACCCGGGCCGGGCGGTACAACATCCACAACGTCGGCATCTTCCTGTGGCGCGTCGAGGCCGTCGAGCTGACCCGCAGCCCGCTCGTGCCCGACACCGGCTCGCAGCGGCGCTTCCGGTTCCACCCGCTGGGCATCGACTCACGGCTGTACGGCGCGCCGCGTACCGAGGACGAGATCGCCCACCTCGCCACGCAGCTCGACGTGCCGCTGCCGCTGACCCGCCGCTGGCTGAAGGCGCATCAGGACGCCTACTACGGCAAGGACCGCAGCCTGCTGGTCGGGCTGCTCGGCGCGGCCACCCCGGGCAAGGTGCGCTTCTGCGACCTGTCCGACGTGCCCGGCGACTGGGCGCACGCGCCTGCGCCGGGATCGGGCGAGATCGCCATCGACCCCGTCCTGGGCCGGGTCTACTTCCCGGACCCGGTCACCGGATCCGTCCGGGCCGTGGCCAACTACCACTACGGGACCGCGATGCGGATCGGCGGGGGCGGCTACGACCGGTCGCCTTCGGCCGCCGACGGTCCCGTGGTCGCCGACCCCGATCTGCAGACCGCGCTCGACCAGGTAAAAAGCGGCGGCGCGGTCGAGATCGAGGACAACGGGCGCTACGCCCAGACCCCCGTGATCACCACCGACGACGCGAAGACCGTGGTCCTGCGCGCCGCCGACCGGCACCGGCCGCTGCTGGCCGCCGCCGGACCGATCGAGCTCAAGCCCGGCAAGGACGGCGCCGTCGTGCTGGACGGGCTCATGATCAGCGGCGGGCCGCTGGTGCTCAAGGACACCGGAGACATCGCCGTACGCAAGGTGATCCTCAAGCACTGCACGCTGGTGCCGGGCCTGACCCGGACCCTGGCCAACGAACCCGGCACCCCGGCGGCGGCAAGCCTGATCATCGAGCACCCGTTCGCCGTCGTCGAGATCGACCGGTGCGTGACCGGCCCGATCACCGCCGTCGAGGGCGCCACCGTCGCCGTACGTGACAGCGTCGTCGAGGCCGCCGCGGTGGCCGACACGGCGCTGGCGGTGGCGGCGCTGAAGCTCGACGAGAGCACGGTCGTCGGCGCGATCGAGGCCGTCCGGGTGGACATCTCCAACTCGATCGTGCTCGGCACCGTCACCGCGTCGCGCCGCCAGGAGGGGTGCGTGCGGTTCAGCTTCATCACCGAGGAGTCGCTGACCCCGCAGAAGTACCGCTGCGTGTTCCAGCCGCCGCCCGACTTCACCTCGCTGCGCTTCGCCGAGCCCGGCTACGCCCAGCTGCGCGCCACGACCGCCGACGAGATCCGCCGCGGCGCGGACAACGAGAGCGAGATGGGGGTCGGCAACCACCTGTACGCGCCGCAACGCGAGGCGAACCTGCTGGCCCGCCTCGACGAGTACCTCCGCTTCGGCCTCGAGGCGGGCATCTTCTATGCAAGTTGACACAGCGACCTCAAGGACTGTCCATCATGGGTGCTGACCTCAGCAGAGTGCGGTTCGATCCGCGGAACGACTACAGCGGCGTCGGCTTCGAGCAGGGCCGGCTGGTGGTGGACGCCGAGCTCAACGAGGAACACGCGATCACCGACCGGCGCGGGCGCGCCCAGGTCGCCGACCTGGCCCCGACACCGACGATCGTGTCGCGGCTGACCCCGAAGGCGTTCGAGATCTCCGTGTCCGGCGGCGCGATCTCCATCGGCGCGGGGCGGATGTACGTCGACGGCGTCCTCGTCGAGAACCACGGCGACACCCCGGCCTTCGACCCGGTCCTCGCGGAGCCGAACGGGACCGGGACGACCGCCTACGACAAGCAGCCCTACTGGCCCACGCCGGACAAGCTGCCCACCAGCGGGACGCACCTGGCCTACCTGCAGGTGTGGGAGCGCGAACGCACGCACCTGAACACCCCGGACCTGATCGAGAGCGCGATCGGCGTCGACACCTCGATCCGCACCCAGATCGCCTGGCAGGTGCGCCTGCTCGCGGTCGGCGCCGACGCGTCCTGCGGCTCGGACATCCCGAAGTGGAACGAGCTGACCGCCCCGTCGTCGGCCCGGCTGACCACCGGCACCGTCGACGTCGACGCGGCCGACGACCCCTGCGAGATCCCGCCCGGCAAGGGCTACCGCGGGCCGGAGAACCAGCTCTATCGCGTCGAGCTGTATTCGCCGACGCAGTTCCTCTGGTCGCGCGACAACGCGACCGTCGCCAGCGCAGCCACCTTCGTGACCGCCACGGAGCTGCGCCTGGACACCCTCGGCCGCGACGACGTGCTGCGGATCAAGGACAACGACTGGGTGGAGATCACCGACGATCGCCGCGAGCTCAACCACCTGCCGGGGGAGCTGCGCAAGGTCACCGTCGACTCCGCGACCTCGACGATCACGTTCTCCGGCGCGCTGCCCGGTGACCTCGCCCCCTCGACGCACCACCTGCGCGTACGCAAGTGGGACTCGCCGCTGCTGACCATCCCGGCGGACGGATCGGCGGTCACCCTCGAACACGGCATCACCGTCGCGTTCAGCTTCACCGGCGCCGGCAAGCCGCGCCCCGGCGACCACTGGGTGTTCGCGGCCCGCGCCACCGCGCCGACGCCAGAGGAGTCGCTGGAGCAGCTGACCGCCGCACCGCCGCTGGGCATCCACCACCACTTCGCCCGGCTCGCGCTGGTCAAGATGCCCGGCAGCATCCAGTCCGACTGCCGCCCCGACTGGCCGGTCGCGACCGGGGAGAGCTGCGAGTGCGAGATCTGCGTGACGCCGCAGTCGCACGCGGACGGCTCGATGACCGTCCAGGACGCCATCGAGAAGATCCGCCAGCGCGGCGGCGGCACCGTCCGGCTGTGCCCCGGCGACTACCAGCTCGAGGAGCCGATCCGGCTGCACGAGGCCCGGTCGCTGCGCCTGGTCGGGGCGGGCGCGGACAGCCGGCTGCTGGCCCGCGACACCGGCATCGACGTCTCGTACTGCCAGGACGTGGTGCTGTCCGACTTCTCGGTCACCGGCCAGGGCGAGCAGCCCGCCGTGACGCTCACCGGCGCGAACACCCTGATCCGGCTCGAACACCTGTGGCTGGTCCAGCGCCAGGGCACCGGCCTCGGCCTGACCGGGCTCAACCGCTTCGTGTCCGTCACCGGCTGCCTGTTCCAGTCGGCGACCGGCATCGAAGCCCTGACCACGGCCGAGGGCAAGGAGTCGGGGCTGCTCACCTACTGCCTGTCGATCCGGGACAACCTGTTCGGCACCGACCAGCGCGGCATCGACTTCGCCGCCTCCGCGGAACGGGTGATCCAGCACGACGGCCTGGTCGCGATCACCGGCAACACCTTCAGCGACTGCGCCGACCGGGCGATCAGCGCGACCGGCCTGATCCTGCAGGACGCCGCCGAACTCGACGGCGATCTCGTGATCACCGGCAACATCATGGAGGTGCGCGGCGGCGGCATCCTGACCGGCAGCCGCGCCCGGATCTGCGACAACACCGTCATCTCCACCGACCGCGGCACCGGCTGTCCGGGCATCGAGGCCGAGACCGGTCCGCCGGACACCCTGGACGGCGTGCTGCACGTGCTGGCCAACAAGGTCAGCGGGTTCGGCGACGCCGGCATCGTCGTGGTGGCGCCGCTGCGCAGCGCGATCGTCAAGCAGAACGTCGTGCAGGGCTGCGCGGCCGGCATCCTCGTGCAGTCGACCGCGGGCTCCGTCGGCGGCCACGTGGCCGTCGACAACAACCAGGTCCTGGACCTGCACCCGGTCGAGGAGGGTGGCCGCCTCCTCGCCGCCCAGCCCACGGCTGCCCAGGCCACAGCCGCCCGGCGGCGTACGGCGACGGCCGGGGTCGAAGCCGACGAGCAGACCATCGTGCTCGGCCCGCCGGTCGGGGGCGCGCCGTCGGCGGCGCACGACCCCGCAGCGTCGGGCGCGTCGGCCGGCCGGGCTGCCGGCCTGTTCAGCCGCGCGGGCGCGACGATCGGCATCGCCGTCGTCGGCGCCGCGGACGGCGCGGTCGTCGGCAACACCGTCGACGGGCTCGCCGCCGACGAGGCCGACGCAGGCCGGGGCCGGCACGTCTACGGCATCATGGCCGCCACCAACCGCGAGGTCCGCATCTCCGGCAACACCGTCAACCGGGTGGGCAGCCCGAACGCGGCGGTCGGCAACGCCTACGGCATCATCTGCGGCGGCTGGCAGGACACCGCGCTCGTCGCGGACAACATCGTGCTCAGCGGCGGCCCGGCACCGGTCGCCCGGCCCGGCTGGACGGCGCTGGCGATGGTCAACGGGGTGAGCCAGCGGGCCGGGGGAGTGCGCGCGATGGATACGACCGCCGGGCGGGTGTCGTTCGCGGGCAGCTTCGCCTACCTGCAGGAGGACGTGCCGGGCCACGCCGAGCTGACCGGCAATACGCTGCACGGCGGGGCCGACGACGTGGCCGTCACCGTGCAGACCCCTGGCGACGTGCTGATGAGCGGCAACCGCTGCGCCCAGCCGGGCGGCGCCGAGCAGGCCGTCGTACGGCTGGCCGGGGCGACCGCGGCGGTGCACGGCAACCGTGTCCAGGGCGGCTACCCGTCGATGACGATCATGGTCGGCAAGGACGCGAGCGGCGAAGCGGCCGCCGCCGCCGTCGTCGGCAACATCACCACCGGCGGCATACAGGTCGACGGATCGCCGCTGCAGGCGCCGTGGGCCGCCCTCAACCCCATCGCCTGAGGAGACCGACGATGCCACGAAAGACAGTCGAGGTGGTCGCCCGCGACCTGCGCTTGGCCGCCGCCGCCCGCACCGACCTGGGCAAGGTCCTGTCGGCCAAGGACGTGCGCAAGGCCGCCGACGCCGACAAGGACCTGTCGGCGCACCTCGCCGAGGTGAACGACGTGCTGACCGAGCAGGCCAAGGCCGCCGCGTCCTGGCAGAAGGCACTCACCGAGGCCCACAAACGCTGGGACGCGAGCCTGGACAAGCTGTCCCGGCTGCACCCGGGCCCGACGATCTGACCGCGCGGGGCGGTCCGGCGGCAATCACCGGACCGCCCCTGTGCCCGCACCCTGGCGAGCCCGCTCCTGGAGAGGGCGGCCGCCGCGTCACCGGGCAGCGGTGATGGTGGGGTTGTCCCCACCATCACCTCGGCGGGCAGCGGGATGGGAACGGGCTGCCAGGGCGCATAACGTCATGCGACATGACGATCCTTCGCCGCCTCGGGCTCGACGCCGCGTACAACCTGCTGGGCCTGCCGCTCGCGGTCGCCTCGTTCGCGCTGTGCATCGCGCTGTTCGCCGCGGGCGTCGGCACGCTGGTCACCTTCTTCATCGGGGTGGCCGTGCTCGCCGCCGCGCTGCTGGTCGCCCGCGGTTTCGCCGACATCGAGCGGCTGCGACTGCAGAAGCTCTACGACCGGCCGGTGCCCCGCCCGCGCTACCAGCCCGCACCCGAGGGCGCCGGCTGGATCCGCCGCCTGACCAACCCGCTGCGCCAGGGCCAGAGCTGGCTCGACCTGCTTTACGGCATCGTCAACCTGCCCGTGGCCATCGTCGCCTTCGTGTTCACCGTGACCTGGTGGGCGATGGTGCTCGGCGGGCTGACCTACTGGATCTGGGGCCGGTTCGTGCCGGAGACCGACGGCCAGAACATCGTGATCGAGAAACTTCTCGGGGCCGACAACGAGTCCACCCGGACCGTTTTCAACACCCTCGCGGGCGTGTTCGCGCTGGTCACCGTGTACGCGGTACAGCGTGGCATGGCGGCGCTGCACGCCGGGTTCGCCTCGATGCTGCTGACCCGCCTTGCCCAGCTGCAGGGCCGCATCGACCAGCTGACCGAGGGCCGCGCGGCGGCGGTGTCGGCGGAGGCGGCGGCGCTGCGCAAGTTGGAGCGCGACATCCACGACGGCCCGCAACAGCGGCTGATCCGGCTCGCGATGGAGCTGTCCCGGGCGCGACGCCAGCTCACCGACGACCCGGACGGCGCCGGGCAGACCATCGACGGCGCGCTCGGGCAGGCCAAGGAGACACTGGACGAGCTGCGGGCGCTGTCGCGCGGCATCGCCCCGCCGATCCTGGCCGACCGGGGCCTGGCCGCCGCGCTGACCTCGCTCGCCGAGCGCTCGACCGTGCCGGTCACGCTGGACCTGGCCGTCGAGGGCAGGCTGCCCGCGGCGACCGAGAACGCCCTGTACTTCGTCGCGGCCGAGGCGCTGTCCAACGTCGCCAAGCACAGCGGGGCCGCCTCAGCCCGCCTGGAGCTGACCGAGCAGGATGGTCGCGTGTACCTGATGGTGACCGACGACGGCGTGGGCGGCGCGCACCTGGCCAAGGGCCACGGCCTGGCCGGGCTGGCCGACCGGCTGCGCGCGGTGGACGGCGAGTTCGCGGTGGACTCCCCGGCGGGCGGCCCGACGATCCTGGTGGCGCAGGCCCCGGCGAACGTGCCGGTGGCGTGAGGCGGATGCGCGTCGTCGTCGCCGAGGACAGCGTGCTGCTGCGCGAAGGCATCGTCCGGCTGCTGATCGAGGCCGGTCACGAGGTCGTCGCCGCGGTGGGCGACGGGCCGGCCCTGGTCGCCGTCATCGCCGCGCACGCGCCCGACGTGTCGGTGGTCGACGTGCGCATGCCGCCCAGCCACACCGACGAGGGCCTGCGCGCCGCGGTGCAGGCCCGCCGCTCCGCCCCGGACACCCGGGTGCTGGTGCTGTCGCAGTACGTCGAGCTGGCGTACGCCGACGAACTGCTCGCCGACGGGCGCGGCGGCGTCGGTTACCTGCTCAAGGACGCCGTGGTCGACGTCGACGGCTTCCTGGACGCGCTGGACCGGGTCGGCTCCGGCGCGACCGTGCTCGACCCGCAGGTCATCGCCCAGTTGATGCTGCGTGGCAGGAGGGACCCGGTGCAGACCCTGACTCCGCGCGAGCGCGAGGTCCTCGAACTGATGGCGCAGGGCTGCTCGAACACCGCGATCGGCCGGGCGCTGGTCATCGGCGACGGGGCGGTCGAGAAGCACATCGGCAACATCTTCGCCAAACTCGACCTGGCCCCTGACGCCGACCAGCACCGCCGGGTGCTCGCCGTGCTGGCGTACCTGCGCTCCTGAGCGCGCCCGGTCCAGCCGACAGGCTCTGACCTGCGGTTCTGTTATCGTGCCGAGCCGTGACGGCTTCTCCTCCCGACCTCGACGCGCCGCGGCGCCCGCGCCTGCTCCGCCTCGGTGGCATCGTGCTCGCCGCGGCTGCCCTGGTACTGGCGAGCTGGGCGTGGTGGTCGGGGGACGCGCGCGAGTACCACGGGCTCCGCCCGTCGGAAGAGCCGTTCCCGCCGCGGCCGGTGCCCGGCGAGTACGGCTGGCGACTCGACGCGGCCGCGCCCCGGTACTCCGCCCGCGACGGGCGCAACGACATGACCGTCCAGGTGGCGGGCACGGACACCGCACCCGACGTCTACGTGGTCGTCGAGCACTACTGAACGGAGCGCTCAGCCCGGCAGTTTGGCGGCCAGCAGGTGCACGGTGCGGATCTCGGGCGGCTTGGCGAGCAGCTGGCCGGCGTGGCCCATCAGCGCGCCGGCGAGGTCGCCGTCGAGGTGGGCCTGCAGCGCGGCCTCGTCGGCGAACGCGTCGAACAGCCCGAACGTCGACTCGTCGATGCGGAAGGCGAACCAGGCCACGGTGCCCTTCTCCGCCTGGACCAGCGGTAGCGCGCCGGTGAGGAACGAGGCGACCTCGTCCGCCATGCCCGGGGCGGCGTGCAGCGTCGCCATGAGGCCGATCGTGACCATCTGCGCTCCTGTCGCGGGCGGAGGATTCAGGGGTCGTCCCACGCGAGAGTATCGAGATCGCCGGTCCGATATAGCCGATTACTCCGGTTGCGGCAGGACCGTGCCCCGTACCGCCGATTCCGCCCGACGCACCGCCTTGACGGCCCTAGGCTGGGCGTATGGTCGGGCGGGCCGGGAACGGCCGACGGGTGCTGGTCACCGGGGCGACCGGGTACATCGGCGGACGGCTCGCCCCGCGGCTCATCGAGGCGGGACACCGGGTGCGCTGCCTGACCCGGTCGGCGGTCCGGCTGCGTGACGTGCCCTGGGCCGCGCAGGCCGAGGTCGTAGAGGCGGACGTGCTGGACCACGCCTCGACCCGGCGCGCGCTGCGCGGCATCGAGGTGGCGTACTACCTGGTCCACTCGCTCGGCTCGCCGGGGTTCGAGGACATCGACCGGCGCGCCGCGCAGACCTTCGCCGACGCGGCTCGCCAGGAGGGCGTGCGGCGCATCGTCTACCTGGGCGGTCCCGCCCCGGACCGGGACTCGGGTGCGTCGGCGCATCTGCGCTCACGCGACGAGGTCGCCCGAATCCTCACCACGTCGGGCGTGCCCACGGTGACGCTGCGAGCCGCGGTGATCATCGGCTCGGGCTCGGCGTCGTTCGAGATGCTGCGGCACCTGACCGAGCGGCTGCCGCTGATGGTGACGCCGCGCTGGGTCGGCAACCGCATCCAGCCGATCGCGATCCGCGACGTGCTGCACTACCTGGTCGGCTGGGCGAGCGTGCCCGGCGACGTGAACCGCTCCTTCGACATCGGCGGGCCGGACGTGCTGACCTACCGGGAGATGATGAGCCGCTACGCCCGGGTGGCCGGGCTCAACCGCCGGGTCGTCGTGCCGGTGCGCACCCTGTCGCCGTGGCTGTCGTCGCTGTGGGTCGGCCTGGTGACGCCGGTTCCCGGCGCGATCGCGACCCCCCTGGTGGAGAGCCTGATCCAGGAGGCGGTCTGCCACGAGCACGACATCACCCGGTACGTCACCGACCCGACGGGCGGGCTGAAGCCGTTCGACGAGGCGGTCCGGCTGGCCCTGCTGCGGGTCCGCGACGCGGAGGTGGAGACCCACTGGGCGACCGGGTCGTGGACGCGGTCCCCGGCCGAGCCGCTGCCCACCGACCCGGACTGGTCCGGCGGGGACCTCTACGTCGACGAGCACACCGAGCGGGTGAAGGCGCCGCCGTCGGCGCTGTGGGAGGTCGTCTCCGGGATCGGCGGCGACAACGGCTGGTACTCCTCCGACCTGGCCTGGACCGCGCGCGGGCTGCTCGACAAGGCCGTCGGCGGGATCGGCCTGCGCCGCGGCCGCCGCGACCCCGCGGTGCTGCGGGCCGGGGAGACCGTGGACTTCTGGCGGGTCGAGGAGGTCGAGCCGGGACGGCTGCTGCGGCTGCGGGCCGAGATGCAGCTGCCGGGCCGCGCCTGGCTGGAGATGCGGGTCAGCGACGACCCGCGGGGCAGCCGGTACGAGCAGCGCAGCGTGTTCCTGCCCCGCGGCCTGGCCGGGCACCTCTACTGGCGGGCCACCGCGCCGCTGCACTCGCTGGTCTTCGGCGACATGGCCCGCAACATCGCCCGCGCCGCCGAACGCGTCTGAGACCGCTGCCGTCAGCGCGCCCGCAGGAGGTCGGCGAACAGGTCGACCAGCGCGGTCGCGCACGAGCCGTCGGGGTCCTTCGTGGCGTTGTAGCAGCCGACGGATACCCCGGCCAGGGCGTCGGACGCGGTAAGCGGACGCATCAGCTCCCGCAGCTCGGCCAGGCGCAGCCCGCCCGGCATCAGGTAGTCGGTGGCCGGGAAGGCCTGCTGGTCGAGCACGTCGACATCCAGGTGCACCCAGTAGGACCCGCCCCGGGCCAGCGCGTCGCGGGCCGCCGCACCCGCCTCGGCCATGCCCTGTTCCTGCAGGTCGGCAGGGGTCGACTCGGGCTGGTAGCCGAGCTGTTCGGGCAGCACCGAGCCGTACTCGATCGCCTCGGCGCGGTCGCGCGGCCCGAGCAGCCGCAGCCGGTCCGGGGTGACCAGGGGACCGCCGACCAGGTCCACCCAGTCCACCGGCCCGTGCCCGGTGACCACGGAGATCGGCATGTCGGCCGGCTCGCCGGTGGGGGAGGTGCGCCCGTCGTAAAGGTCCAGGTGACCGTCGAGGTAGGCCAGTCCTGCCCCGCCGAGCGCGTCGCGTGCCCCGGCGAGCACGGCGGGCAGCAGGGTGCAGCAGCCGCCGACCACCAGCGGCAGGTGACCAGCGGTGACCAGTTGGTGCACGTGGCGGCGTACCAGGTCGGTCATGGTGCGCACCGACGGCCACGCGATGACGCCGGTGTGCTCGTCGCGAACCCTGCCGACCAGGCGTACCGGCAGGTCCCCGCCGTCGCGACCGCCGACGGCCGCGACGAGGCCCGCGGCGCGCAGCGCGCCGGGCGACAGCTCCGTCCCGAACGGCGGGTCGCCCACCTCGGGCACGCCGACGCAGTCGATCGGCACGCCCACCACCGTGATCACGGGTCGAGTCTCGCCGCCGCCCGCAGCCGCGGCAAGCAGGCACGCCGCCGAGGCGTGCCCGGTCAGGCGGCGCCGCGGCGGCGGTCGTCAACCAGGAACAGCGCCAGCCCAGCC
The DNA here is from genome assembly GCF_009720385.1 of Catellatospora vulcania. Taxonomy (GTDB): domain Bacteria; phylum Actinomycetota; class Actinomycetes; order Mycobacteriales; family Micromonosporaceae; genus Catellatospora; species Catellatospora vulcania. Next base: position 687,453 of record NZ_ML769301.1, read on the forward strand.
AGCAGCAGCCCAGTTGCCAGCCAGACCGCCTGATCGCCGAAGTGCGCGGTGGCCAGGCCGCCGAGCAGCGCGCCCACGGCGAACGAGGCGACGGCGGGCCACAGGCTGCGAGCCTGCGCGGCCGCGTCGCGGTCGTGGCGGACGACCGCGCTGTACACGGCCTGGGCGGCGTTGCGCAGGTTGGTGGTGGTGACCGTGGTGTTGAACGACCAGCGGCCGATCAGCCCGAACGATGTGATCTGCACCGACGCCACAAACGCGATCATGACCGCGACCAGGTCGTCGGAGACGCCCGGCGGCAGCAGGCCCACGACGACCAGCACAAGGATCTCCAGCACGAGCGCGGCGCGCACAGGCCGGTGCAGCGCCGCGGCGATCCGGGGCTGCCGGATGGTCTCGGCCGTCCAGACCCCGATCACGAACGCGATGATCGGCGGCACGTGCCGCAGCGCCTCGGCCCACTGCGCCTGCGCGGCCTGCACGCCCAGCAGCACCACGTTGCCGGTCTGCGCGGTCGCGAAGACCCCGCCCCGACCGAGGAACGTGTACGCGTCGAGGAACCCGGCGGCCATCGTGAGCAGCACGATCAGGCGCAGCGACCGGGACGTCCGGTACGGCACGCCGCCCGCTTGCGCCATCGCCGCCCTCCCGCCCCACTCTGCTCATGATGTTTCCGGTTGAACGCCGGGCGCGTGTCGAGAATCGGCTGCCTGTCCCCGGATGGGCCGCGCCGCGAGCGCCGGATCGGTCACGAATCGAGAAGCGCGGGGACGGCCGCTGCAACTAACGTGGCGGCCATCCCCGCAGGTAGGCGGGGAGTGGGCGACCCGTCTTCCTCAGGAGAACACCATGAACTGGAACAAGTGGATCAGGCAATTCCACCGTTGGGTGTCCATCGCCTTCACGGGGTCCGTCATCGCCACGTTCATCGCCCTGGCGCAGGAGGATCCGATCGTCTGGATCTCCTACGTGCCCCTGCTGCCGCTCGCCCTGCTCCTGTTCAGCGGCCTCTACCTGTTCGCGCTGCCGTATCTGGCCAAGTGGCGGGGCGGGCGGCGGACCGCTCGGGAGGCGTGACCGGCGGCAGTCCGCCTGGATGGTCGCCTCCGAGGGTTCGCTGCGCGCATGAGGTCATGCGGCGGCGGGTTGGTAGACGAAGCCGGTCAGTGGTGAGTGGACCTTCCAGCCGAGCGTTTCATAGAGCGCTCGGCCCTGGACGGTCGCGCCCAGAATGCCGGCGGTCACGCCGTGTTCGACGGCCGCGCCGGCAAGAATGCCCATGACGACCGTCCCGAGGCCGAGGCGCTGGTGAGCCGGGTCGGTGACGACCTGGTCGAAGACGCAGGCGGTATCGGTCAGACCGGCCTGCCCGGCCGCGGCGAGTTCCCCGTCGGCGGCCAGGACCCGCACGGAGGCGACGCCGCCGGCGGTCTCGACGACGGCCGTGTACCCGTCCGGCGTTTGCGCGCGTGAGGGACGCAGGTCGGCGGTCATCAGGAAGCAGGCAGCGGTCGGCTCCCACTCGGACGAGAACCACGGATCCATGTCGCCCTGTGGGAGGAATGCCTTGATGCACGTGGTGGGCTCGTTGACCGTGCCGATGAGCGTGCGGGCGACCGAGGCGTCGGCACCGAGCAGGATGTGACGGACCGTCTGGGTCGGCTGGCCGACCTCGATCCGCAGTCCCCAGGGCACGTCCACCGGCCGCGGTACCCGTCGCGAGACGGTCCATCCCTCGGCCCACGACCGTGCCGTATCCAACATGACGCCACCCCCGAGTAACGACCGATGTCCGTCAGAGGATGTTACACAAGTGCGTTGGCGCGCCCACCGCGCCTAGATCAGCGGCTCGCCCGCGAAGTACCGCATGATCCGGTGCGCGTGCCGGATTCCGGCCGCTCCCCCCTGGTTTCCGACCTAAAGTGATCATGTGGTTCGAGGCTCCGCGCGGGTCTGGGCGCGCGACTCGGTGGAGTTCGGCCGGGTGACCGCGTTCAGCGACGGCCTGTTCGGGATCGCGATGACCCTGCTCATCGTCGAGGTCGGGGTGCCCCGCCTGAGCGAGGTGACCAGCGTCCGAGAGCTGCTGGCCAAGCTCGTCGACCTGCTGCCGGAGTTCGCCGGCTTCTTCCTTTCGTTCGCGCTGATCGGCCGGTACTGGCTGGCCCACCACAAGATGTTCAGCGTGATGCGCGGGGTCGACTACGGTCTCATCGCGCGCAACATGCTCTACCTGGCGTTCATCGCGTTCATGCCGTTCCCGACCGCGCTGCTGGGCGACTACTTCGGCAACCCGCTGGCGGTCAGCGCGTATGCGGTGACCGGTGCGATCGTCAGCGGCCTGGAGGTGGTGCTGCTGCGCTATGCCTGGAAGGCCGGCCTGCTGCGGGTGAAGGTGACCCCGGACGTGATGCGCTGGGGTTCGATCATGGCGCTGTCGCCGGTCGTGGCGTTCCTGCTGTCGATCCCGGTGGCGTTCTACGTCGGTACGGCCCTGGCCGCGGCGATGTGGCTGCTGTCGATCCCGTTCGGGATCTTCATGAGCCATCGCGCCCCGGCCGGGGCCGATGTGCTGGAGTAGGTCAGCGGGCCGGGGTGAGCGCGGGCTCGGTCTCGGCGGGCGGGGCAGCCGGGGTGCGCTTGGCGACCCAGCGCTCGAACAGCAGGCCGAGGAACGGCGGAATCGACGCCGCGCCGCCGACGACGAGCCGGCCGAAGCTCCAGCGGTGCACGCGGGCGGTCCACAGCAGGGTGACCAGGTAGAAGACGAACATCGCGCCGTGCAGCCGGCCGAAGACGAACACACCGATGTCGTTCTTGACCACGATGTACTTGAAGAACATGCCGATGAGCAGGCCGACCCAGGAGAAGGTCTCGGCGATGGCGGCGTAGCGGAACCAGCGGCCTGCGGTGCTCGACATGAACTCTCCAGGAAGTCGACGGTGACGGAGCCGATCATAAAGCCGCGTCGACGCCCCTCGCCGGGGTCGCCACGCTGCTGTGACCGGCGTGACCCTAGCTGTCGATCCACGAAAACCCCTGAAAGAAGCCTGAAGATCCGCGCGTACGCCGCCGAGCCGCTGGTCGGGGGCGTGTTCGAAACATGGCATTGACTCGATTGACAGGGCGTTCTAATTTGAACAGATGTTCAGAACAGATGTTCAGAATCATGCTGCGCCCGTGGGGTTCTCCCGGACGCCGACCCTCACCCGGTCCCGTGACCTGCCCGGACGCTGCGACGTAGCGGTGCTCGGCGGTGGGCTCGCCGGGCTCGCCACGGCGCTGCGGTTGCAGGCGGCAGGGCTGTCCACGATCGTCTTCGAGGCACACGGGCACGCCGGCGGCTGCGCGGGCTACTTCCGGCACCGGGGCTTCTCCTTCGACGTCGGCGCGACCACCCTGGTCGACTTCGCGCCCGGCGGCGTCGGCGACGAACTGCTCGCCACGACCGGCGCGCCCGCCCTCGACGCCGAGCAGCTGCCCGGATACGTCGCCTGGCTGCCCGACCGGGTCGTCACGCTGCACCGCGAGCAGTCCCGATGGCACGCCGAGCGGCTGCGCACGCTCGGCGACACCCGGGCGCACCGGCGCTTCTGGGCCGAGCTGGACCGGGTGGCCGAGGTGTTCTGGGCGGCGAGCCGCGCCGGGATCCGGCTGCCGGTGCGCACCCCTGCCGACGCGCTGCACGACCTGCGCGCGGTCGGGCTGCGGCACCTGCCGCTGGTCCGCCACCTCGGCCGGACCATGGGCGACGCGCTGCGCGCGCACGGCCTGCGCGACCAGGACTCCCTGGTGTCGCTGCTCGGCATGCTGGTCGAGGACACCGTGCACAGCACCGTCGACCGCGCACCGCTGATCAACGCGGCGCTGGGGGTGACCATCCGCGGCGCGGGCCTGACCCGCCACCGCGGCGGCATGCACGGCTTCTGGCGGGTCCTGGTCGGGCACTACCGCGCGCTCGGCGGCGACCTGCGCACCGGCTGCCGGGTCCAGCACGTCACCAGCCGGGGCAGCCTCCTAGGACAGCGTAGGGATGGTGACGCGGGCTTCACCGTGCACACCGCGCGGGGCAGCGTCGAGGCGGGTGTCGTGGTCAGCGCGCTGCCTGCGCCGGTCACGGCGGAGGTGGCCGCGGGCACGCCGGTCGCGGCGGGGCTGCGGCCCTACCTGGAGCGTGACGAGCCCGACCTGGGCGGGGCGGTCGTGGTGTTCCTCGGCGTGCCCGAGCACGAGGTCGCCGGGCAGGAGTTCACCCACCACCAGCTCATGCATGACTACGCGCGGCCGCTGGGGGAGGGCAACAACATGTTCGTGTCGGTGTCCTCGCCCGGCGACGAGGTCAGCGCGCCGCCCGGCCACCGCGCCGTCATGATCTCCACGCACACCGAGCTGGCCGGCTGGCAGGGGCTGTCCGAGGCGGAGTACGCCGCGCGCAAGCAGGAGGTCGGCGACCGGCTGATCGCGCACACCCGGCGGGTGTATCCACGGCTGGGCGAGCAGGCCGTGGTCCGGCAGGTCGGCACACCGCGCAGCTATGAGCGGTTCACCTGGCGGCCCCGGGGCGCGGTCGGCGGGGTGCGGCAGACGCTGCGCAACTCCAACCAGTTCGCCGTGCCGCACCGCACCGCGCTGCCCGGGTTCTGGCAGGTGGGGGACTCGACCTGGCCGGGGCTGGGCACGGTGGCCTGCGTACTGGGCAGCCGCCTGGTCGCCGAGGACGTGCTGCGCCACGCACCGGCGGGGGTGCGGGCATGAGCGCGAAGCTGCCCAGCCTCAGCGAGGTCGGCACGGACCTGCTGGCCGTGTCACCGTGGCGCACCCGGGTCGCGCTGGTGCGGCCGTACGCGATGATCGGGGTCTTCGCGGTGGTCGCGTGGGCCGGCTGGTGGTGGCTGACGCCGCTGGTGGTGTTCGGGGTGTTCGTGTCCGTGGTGACGGTGACGCACGACGTGGTGCACCGCGCCCTGGGACTCACGCCCCGGCAGACCGAGTGGGCGCTGTTCTTCACCGGGCTGGTGCTGCTGGAGAGCGGGCACGCGTACCGGTCGACGCACCTGCAGCACCACCGGCTGTTCCCCAGCGACGAGGACCCCGAGGGCTACCCGGCGAACCTGACGCTGTTCGGGGCCGTCCTCTACGGACCGGTGTTCCTGGCCCGCCTGTGGTGGTGGTCGTGGCGGCGCGCCCGCGGCGACCGGGGACTGCGGACCTGGCTGCTGGCCGAGGCGGCGATGCCCGTCGCCGCGCTGACCGGGGGCGCGCTGCTGTGGCCGGTCACCCCGGCGCTGCTGGCGTACGCCGTGATGGCGATCGCGGGCAGCTGGGTGTACCCCTTGCTCACCGTCTACCTGCCGCACCACGATTACGGCGACGAGCCGCTCACGCAGACGCGTACGCTGCGCGGGAGGGTCATCCCCGCGATCTTCCTCGAACTGACCTACCACCTGGAGCATCACCTGTACCCGCAGATCCCCAGCCACCGCCTGCCCGAGCTGGCCCGCCGCCTCGACCCGCACCTGTCCGCGGCCGGCGTGCGCCCGGTCCGGGTCATCTGATGCCGCCTCGCGCCGACACCCGGGCGCGGGTGCTGCACGCGGCCGCCCGCACCCTCGCCGACGAGGGCTACGGCCGCTGCACCGCCCGCGCCATCGCCAAGACCGGCGGGTTCGCGCCCGGCGTCATCTACTACCACTTCACCGACATGGACGACCTGTTCGTCGCCACCTCGCAGTTCACCAGCGAGGCCCGGCTCGCCCGCTACCGGGCCGAACTCGACGGCGTCGCCACCGCATCGGACACCCTGGCCCGGCTGCGCCGCCTGTACGACGAGGATGGGGCAGCCGGGCACATCGCCGCGGTGCAGGAGCTGGTCGCCGCGGCGAACGCCAACGCCCGGCTGGCCGAGCAGGTCAAGGTGCAGACCGCGGTGTGGCAGGACTTCGCGGCCGGGATCATCGAACGCCTGCTCGCGGGCACGCCGCTGGCCGAGCTGATCCCGGTGCGCGAGGTCGCCACCGCGGCGGTCGCGCTCTATCTCGGCATGGAGATGCTGTCCCACCTGGATGCGCACCGGCTCGGCCCGGACGCCCTGTTCGACGCCGCGGAGCGCTTCGCCCCGCTGGTCGACGCCTGGCGGCTCAGCCTCGCCGACCAGCCGGACTGAACCGCACCGGGCCGGCCGCGAAATGATCGGCGGCGACCGGTAACCCGAGCGCGACAGGTGGACATTCCCGGGTATGGAACAAGACAACGCGGCCGACAGAGGGCGCTTCGAGGAGCTGTTCGACGCCCATTACGCGGAGCTGACGCGTTTCGCCACCCGTCGGGTGGGCCCCGACGCGGCCGGAGACGTCGTGTCCGGCACGTTCCTCGTCGCCTGGCGCCGCTTCTCGGAGCTGCCTGCCGAACACCCCCGGGCGTGGCTGTACGCCACGGCACGGCATCTGATCGCCAACGAGCTGCGCGCCCGCGGCCGCCGGGACCGGCTGTCGGCCAAGGCCGCCGTCGGCGCCGACGCCACCGTGGACGACCACGCCGGGCAGGTCGGCGAGCACCTGCGGGTGCGGGCCGTGCTGGCCGCGCTGTCCCCGGCCGACCAGGAGGTCCTGCGCCTGGCCGAGTGGGAGGGGCTTGACGTGGCCGAGATGGCCGTCGTGCTCGGCTGCAGCCGGGTCGCGGTCAAGGTGCGCCTGCACCGTGCCCGGCGACGGTTCGCCGCCCGGCTGCTGGCCACCGAGGAACCCGGCGTCCATGCGACATCCCGCCCGCCCATGCCCTCGCTCGTCGCCGAAGGGAACACCAGCTCATGAACGACCGCAGCAGCACCGCCCTCGCCCGGCTGAGAGCAGCCGACCCGGCCCCGCCCGCACCCGACCCGTCCGACCTGTACGCCCGCGCCATGCTCGACCGGGTGTTCACCTCGCCGGAGACGCCGCCGATCCCGCCCCGCCCGGCCCGCCGTCGGTTCGTCATGGCGCTGGCCGGGACGGCCGTGTTCGCGGCCGCCGGGGTGCTGGCCGTGGCCGAACCCTGGGCCGCACCGGCCGAGGCGTACTCGGTCGGCACGAACGCGGACGGTTCGGTCGTGGTCAGCTTCGACGCCGCCGAGCTGACGGACCCCGCGAAGCTGAACGCCGCCCTCGCCCGCGCCGGTGCACGGACCGTCGTGCTGGGCATGGTGCCTGCCGACCAGTGCACCGAGCAGCCCGCTCTCGACGCCGGTTACCGCCTGCCGATCCCGGGCACCCCGGAGTTCGCCACGGCGCCGCTCGAATACCAGCTGGGTGAGGAAGGTGTCTTCGTCGTCATCCGGCCTCAGCACCTCCCGGCGGCGGACACGCTGGTGATCGGATACGCCATCGATGACGAGGCGGAGGGGCGCAGCACGATGGTGCGTCCGGTGGTCGTCAAGACGGTGCCATCCTGCCTGGTCCGTCCGACACCGCCTGGCCAGACCGCCAGCTGACCGCTCGTCACACCCGGCCGGCGGCCCACCCGTGAGGGCCGCCGGCCGGATGGGCAGGCGCCGTGATCCGGTGCCGACGGCTGGCCGTCAGCCGTCATGAATCTGCACCTTGCGTCGCCGCGGACACGACCTGCAGGTATCCGATGGGCGGGGCGTCGACGGCTGTCCAGTCGAGCTCGGTCACCGCGATCCGCTGTGCCAGCTGGTGTCCGGCCAGCCAGGACACGTCGGGCACCGGTGTGCGGGTCTGCCAGTCCGCGAGCTGCCGGGCGGCTGTGCGTGGATCCGCGCGGGGACCTGTGACCTGTGCCAGGTAGACGGCGTCGTCGGTGACCCCGAGGCAGCGCGGCGCGGCCGGGCCGGGGCCGGTCGGGAGCAGCTCCGATGCGTACGCGAGGAGTTCGCGCCGCCAGTACGCCCAGTGCCGCTCGTCGTGTGAGCCGGACGCATGGCGACCCGAGGGGAGTGGGCGGAACTGCTTGCGTACCAGGGCGAACGGGTGTTCGGTCTGGCCGCGCCGCAGTGTCCCGGTCAGCAGGGTGACCGCGGCCGTGGCCGCGCCGTCGCCGCCGAGCGGACGGGCCTCGACGGTCAGCAGGGTGGCCGGTCCACCGGCCGCCTCGGCGAGGACGTGGGCAGGAATCACTTTTCGTAACCTACTGGGCGTGTCGGTGGCGGCAAACCGGATTGCCCGTGGACGGGTGACCGGGCAGGGTGGGCGGATGGTGACGCCGTCGGTGCGCAGGTTGGGTCGGATTTATGCGACGTTGCGGGCCTGCGACGAGGGTGTGCTGTTCTTTCCGATGTACGCGATGCTGATGGCCGACTCGGGTCTGTCCACCGCGCAGGTGACCTCGCTGTTCTTGATCTGGAGCGCGGTGGCGTTCGCGCTGGAGGTGCCCTCGGGGGCGTGGGCCGACACGTACTCCCGGCGCAGGCTGCTGGCCGGCGGCGCGCTGATGCGGGCGGCCGGGTTCGCCGTCTGGTTCCTGTGGCCGACGTATGCCGGGTTCGCGGTCGGGTTCGTGCTGTGGGGGGTGCGCAGCGCGATCAGCTCCGGCACCAAGGAGGCGCTGCTCTACGACGAGCTCGCGGCGGCGGGTGCCACGGACCGCTACACCGCGCTCGCGGGTCGGGCCGCGACCGTGGCCATGGTGTCGATGCTGGCCGCGAGCGCGCTGGCCGCCCCGGTGTACACCCTCGGCGGGTACGGCCTGATCGCCGCAGGCAGCGTGCTCGCCTGCGTGGGCAGCGCGGCGGCGGCGCTGGCCCTGCCCGAGCAGCCGCGGGTGCGCCGCGAGTCGACCGGCGCGCGGGCCTACCTGCGCAATCTCCGGGCAGGCCTCGCCGAGGTGCGCACCGACCGGCGGGTCTGGCACGCGGTGCTGATCGCTGCAGCCGTGCCGAGCCTGAGTGCGCTCGACGAGTACGGCCCGCTGCTGGTCCGTGACCTGGGCGTGGCCACCGCCGGGGTGCCGCTGGTCATCGCGGCGCTGATCGCGGCGATGGCGATGGGCAGCGCGCTGGCCGAGCGCTGGCGCGCGACACCGCTCGCGACCGGCCTGACCATCGCCGGAGCCGGGGTCGCGCTGGCGGTCGGGGCGCTGGCCGGGGGAGTGGCGGGGCTGGTGCCGATCGCGGTCTGCTTCGGGCTGCTGCAGCTGACCCGGGTGCTGACCGAGGCCCGGCTGCAGCACACGATGAGCGGGCACACCCGCGCGACCGTGCTGTCCGTGTCGGGGTTCGGCGCGCAACTGGGCGCGCTGGCCGTGTACGGCTGCTTCGGGCTGGGCTCACTGTGGCTGGGCATCGCGCCGCTCGCGGCCCTGTTCGCGCTCCCGATCGTGCTGGTCGGGCTGGCCGCGGTCCGCTGGCTGCCCGGCGACCGGGAGCCCCGGGCCGTGATCGAGGCAGCCTGAGCCTCGGGCGTGTCGCCCGCGGTCGGCAAGACTGCGCGTGGTGGCCACATCATCTGGGTTGTGGCCACAACCCAGATGATGTGGCCACCGGCCGTTGTCACCTGCCGGGGCGGTGACTACGGCATTGACGGCCTTCGCTTGTGTGCGTCCGAGCTGTCCCTTAAGCTCCGATCGGGAGCTTTCGCCGCGCTGAGCGTGGACGCCGGTCGCGTACTGGGCAGACGCGTTCCTCCACCGGCTGACGAGGCGGGTCCGCGCACCCCTGCGCCGACGCTCGAACGACCGGCGACGCGCACCTCCGCCACCGACCCCCGATCCCGGTCCATGATGTCGCCGTGGCCTTTGCCCGCGATGTCCAGTTCGTCAACGGAGACCCCATGAGAACCTCTCGACGCAGGCTGGCAGTCCTGCTGACCGCCACCATCGTCCTGGTCGCGGCGGGCGCCGTGACCGCCGTCAGCGCGCAGGCGGCCGCGGGCTGCCGCGTCACCTACACCGTTTCCAGCCAGTGGTCCGGCGGCTTCGGCGCCAACGTCAGCCTCACCAACCTCGGCGACCCGGTCAGCAGCTGGCAGGTCGGCTGGACCTTCGGGGCCGGGCAGACCATCACCCAGCTGTGGAACGGCAGCCACACCCAGTCCGGGAGCCAGGTCACGGTGAGAAACGCCCCCTACAACGGGGCGCTGGCCACCAACGCGAGCACCGCCTTCGGATTCAACGGCAGCTGGACCGGCAGCAACCCGATCCCCACCACGTTCACCATGAACGGCGTAACCTGCACCGGCACGACCGTGCCGTCGTCCCCGCCACCTGGGGACACCCAGCCGCCGACGGTGCCCGGCAACTCCCGCGTCAGCAACCTGACCTGCAACGCGGTCACGTTCGCCTGGAACGCCTCGACCGACAACGTGGGCGTCGCGTTCTACGACATCTACCACGACGGGCAGCAGATGACGTCGGTCGGCGGCGGCACGCTGTCGGCGAACCTGACCGTCGTGCCGGGCGCGACCTGGGGCCTGTACGTCAACGCGCGTGACGCCGCCGGCAACGTGTCCCAGGCCAGCTCGACGGTGACCGTCACGCCACCGCTGTGCCAGACGGACACCACGCCGCCGACGGCCGCGACCCAGCTCGCCGGCTCCGCCTCCGGCACGACGGTCACGCTGCAGTGGACGGCCGCGACCGACGACATCGGCGTGCGCGCCTACGACGTCTACCGCGGCTCCGCACTCGTCGGCACGGTCAGCGGCAACCCGCCCGCGACCACGTTCATCGACAGCGGCCTGGCCGCGAACACCACCTACCAGTACCAGGTCAGGGCCCGTGACGCGGCGGGCAACACCGGGCCGCCGAGCAACACCGCGACGGTCGCCACGACCGGCGGCTGCACCGTCTGCACGGTCACCCAGGTGGCCACCGACACCGACATCCCGTGGGGCCTGGCCACCCTGCCCGACGGCTCGATCGTGTACTCGCGCCGCGACGCCCACGACATCGTCCGGCTCAACCCGGCCACGGGCGCGAAGACGACCCTGGGCACCGTGCCGAACACGCAGAGCACCGAGGGCGAGGGCGGCCTGCTGGGCATCGCGGTCGCGCCGACGTACGCCACGGACGGGTGGCTGTACGTCATGCACACCTCGCCGACCGACAACCGCATCGTGCGGATCCGGGTGGTCAACGACCGGCTCGACACCTCCACGCTCGCCGTGCTGGTCAGCGGCCTGGCGCGCAACAAGTACCACGACGGCGGGCGGCTGCGCTTCGGCCCGGACGGCAAGCTCTACGCCTCCTCCGGCGACGCGCAGAACGGGTCCTGGGCCCAGGACCGCAACCGCCTCGAAGGCAAGATCCTGCGGCTCAACCCCGACGGCACCGTGCCCGCCGACAACCCGTTCGGCAACCTGGTCTGGAGCTACGGGCACCGCAACCCGCAGGGCCTGGCGTTCGACTCCCAGGGCCGGTTGTGGGAGCAGGAGTTCGGCAACACCGTCATGGACGAGACGAACCTGATCGAGCGGGGCGGCAACTACGGCTGGCCCGCCTGCGAGGGCACCACGGGCACCTGCAACACGGCGGGTTTCCTCGCGCCCAAGCGCACCTACCCGACGTCGGAGGGCTCGTGCAGCGGCATCGCCATCGTGCGTGACGCGCTGTACGTGGCCTGCCTGCGCGGCACGCGGCTGTACCGGGCGGTGATCAGCGGGACGAGCCTGACCAGCGTGCAGTCGTACTTCGTCGGCACGTACGGCCGGCTGCGCACCGCAGAGCCGTCGCCCAGCGGCGGCATCTGGCTGACCACCTCGAACAACGGGGACAAGGACAGCGTGCCGAACAACAGCAACGAGCGCATCCTGCACGTCGCGCTGGGCTGAGGCGGCCGTGCCGGGAGCGGAGCGGCTCCGCTCCCGGCACGAGCGCGTTCGGGATCTTCGATCACCGTCCACCGACGATTCGCCGCGCGGCCATATGCGGGAACCTCCGCTGCGCCTAACATCTGCATCCATCTATCGAATCGGATGCAGGGAGAGCAATCATGCTCGACAGGGTCAGGATCACCGGGCGATCCCTGGTGGTGGCCGTGCTGACGGCGGCGCTCACGACCGCCGGGCTGGCCGCCCCCACACCGGCGGGCGCGGCGGTCACCCGGGCACAGCTCGCGCTGCGCTGGGCGCCGATCCACTATCAGGACGTCGACGCCACCGGCAGCCACGCGCTGAGCGGGAAGTCGGACTACATCACGAAGGTCGACTTCGACGGCGACCTCAACGGGCGCAACAACTGGGACCGCACCGGCCAGGCCGGGGTGTCGCTGGCCGCGCACGCCTACTACTCCGTCGTGGAGACCAGCACCCACTGGTACCTCACCTACCTGTTCTTCCACCCGCGTGACTGGACCGACCACCCGTTCTTCGAGACCGAGCACGAGAACGACGGCGAGGGCGTGCTGCTGGTCGTCGAGCGCGACGGCTCCGACTACGGCGTGCTGCGCGCCGCGGTGACGGTGGCGCACAGCGACTTCTTCTCCTACACCCCGTCGGGCAGCACCTGGTCCAGTGGCCGGGAGAGCGTCGACGGCACCCTGCAGCTGCAGTCCTCGCCGCACGACGGCTTCCTGCACCCGGTCACCGCACAGGAGGCCAAGGGCCATGGGCTCAAGGCGTACCCGCAGTACAACATCGACGGTGACGGCCTGGTCTACTTCCCGTCGACCGTCGCCGAGACGCCCGCCAACGGCAACGACCGCGACGTGCGCTACCAGCTGATCGACATCTTCGCCGCCGGCGGGCTGTGGGCGCAGCGGGCCAACACCAGCCTGTTCGCGAGCGCGGGCACGTTCGCCGGGGACGACTCCGGCGACTGCGGCGACGGCACCTACGACTGCAGCACCAACTCGGCCAATGCGCCGTGGGGCTGGGACGACGGGAACGACCTGCCGGGCCGAGGGCAGCTCGCCACCGACCCCGCGAAGGTGTCGGTGGAATACTTCACGATCTCGGGGACGTTCTCGCGCAGCTACACCGACAACCCCTACCAGGGCTGAGCGCCCCCGGGTGCCCTCTCCCCGGCGGGGCGTGGGCACCCGGGGCGTCGCCCGGGTCAGTGAGGCGTTGCGGTGCGATCTCGATCCAGCACCGACGCCGGTCCGTCTCCCGACTGACGTTGCTGGATCGTCAGCAGGCGACTACGCGCCTGACCGGACCTGCCGAGCCCGAAGTACATCGTGCCGGCCAGGTACTGGTCGAGTGTCCGCCCGTACACCTCGCCGAGCCGGTGGCAGATCCTCTCGGACTCCCGAAGCAGCGTGGCGGCGCGATCGATCTCACCGAGTTCCCACGCCACTTCACCCAGCACGCTGGCGGCATGGGCGCACGCCATCTGATCGTCGTACCGGTGGCTCAACGCGTGTGACGCGGTCAGGTGTTCCTCTGCTGCTGTCAGGTCACCGGCCAAGAAGGCGGTGCTTCCCAGCCCGCGTAGTGCCTGAACCTGCCCGCGAAGGTAATTCGTGGTCCGGGCGGTGCGCAGCGCGGCGGAGAAGCGCTCGCCTGCCAGCGGCCACTGGGCCATATCCATATGGACCATGCCGACAAGGTAGCTGATGTACGACGAGGTGCGCAGGGAACAGGTCTCGTCGACCAGCTCGGCAGCCCGGCCCAGCCGGGCGAACGCGCTGCCGAGATCGCCGGTCATCCGGTCCAGGTGCGCGAGACCGCATTCACACACGGCCTCGCCCTGGCGGTCCCGAAGTTCGCTGAAGAGCTGCCGGGCCTCGGTGAGATAGCGGCGTGACGCCTCCTTCTGGTCGACGATCGCGGACAGCTCGCCCAGTCCCTGGGTCATCGCGGCCGTCCCGGGGAGGTCCGCGGCCTGCCGGACGGCCGCCAGCGCGAGATGGTGCGTGTGCCGCCAGTCGTCATACGTGCCCCGCGTCTCGAAGTATCCGACTGCGGCGCGGGCCAGCCGCCACGCGTGGGAGCTGTGACCGCCGGCGGCCGCCGCCGCGACCGTCGCGACGTAGCCGGGCATCTCAGCGGCCCACCAGGCGGATGGGTCGCCGAGCAGTTGCTCGTACAGCGCGGGAAGCCAGGGGCGGCGCCGTGAGGCGGGCGTGGGATCGAGGTAGCCGTGCGGTGAGCGCCGTTCGGCCTCCTCCGCCATGGCCAGCCATCCGTCGAGAAACCTGGTCCAGCAGGCGGCTCGCTCACCCTCCGGCAGGACCTGTTCGGCTTCCTGCCGGGCGAACAACCGCACCAGATCATGCAGCCGGTAGCGCAGCTGCCCCAGGGCATCATGACCGACCACCTCGAGCAGGTGGGCGTCGACCAGTTGCTCCAGCAGCGCGCGGGCGGTGTCGGGGTCGGTGTCCAGGACGGCGGCGGCGGTCCAGCCCGGAAAGTCGGCGGCGGGCAGCAGCCCGAGCCTGCGGAGCAGGTCTGCCGCAGGGGGCGTCTGGGTCCGATAGCTGATCGCCAGGCTGGCATGTATGGCCAGATCGCCATGGCTCAACTGGTCGAGCCGGCCGCGCTCATCGGACAGGGATTCGACCAGATCGCTGACGTTCCAGTGCGGACGATGCGCGAGACGGGCACCCGCCACCTGCAACGCCAGCGGCAGCCGGGCGCAGAGCTCGATCAGCCGATGCGCGGCCCGGCAATCGACGTCGACCTGTTGGGCACTGCTGACCTGGCGCAGCAGGGCAAGCGCATCCGCTGGACTCAGCTCACGCAGCCGCAGCCGCCGGCTGGTGTCGAGACCGCCGAGCGCGCTACGACTGGTCACGACCACCGCGGACCGGCCGGTCCCGGGCAGCAGTGGCCGGACCTGCCGCTCGTCGGTCGCGTTGTCCAGCACGATGAGCACCCGGCGCCCCATCAACGTCTCCCGGAACAGCGCAGCCCGTTCGTCGAGCCCGTCCGGTATCGCGCTGTCCGCGACGTCCAGTGTGCGGAGGAACTGCGCCAACACCTCGGCCGGGTCGGCCTGGCGTTCGTCGAGACCGCGCAGGTGGGCGAAAAGCTGGCCGTCAGGAAACTGCTCCCGCAGCTGATGTGCGACGTGCACGGCCAGTGCCGTCTTTCCTATGCCGCCCATGCCGTATATCGAGACGATCGCCGGTGTCGGCGTGACGGCGTCGGCCGTGGACATGATCGCGTTGCGGATCGTGCGGATGTCGCCGGTCCTGCCGACATAGGCCTGCCGATCGCGGGGCAGCTGACATGGCGCCGCCGATTCCGGCGACGTGGCAAACGGCCCGGGGGCCGGGCGCGACCCGCCCCGCAGCAGCTGTACGTGCAGCGCCTGTAGTTCCGGCCCGGGCTCGTCACCCAGTTCCGAAGCGAGGCGGCTTCGCAGCTGTGCGAAACACGCCAGCGCGGCGCCTCGTTCGCCGGACTGGTCGAGGGCGCGCATCAGCTGGCCCACCGGTCTTTCGGCCAGCGGATTCGCACTGACCATCGCGGTCAACTCGTTCACCAACCCCCGGCCTTGACCGAGCCGCAGCTCCACATCGATGCGGTCGGCGACCACGTTGAGCCGTTGCCGCTCCAGGCTGTGCCGCATCCGTTCCATCCAAGCACCTGGCAGCCCGGCCAACGCGGGTCCACGCCACAGCTTGAGCGCCGCCCGCAGCAGCGCGGCCCGACCTGCGTCGTGATCGTGCGGCAGGTCCCTTGCCTGGTCGACCATCTCCCGAAATTGCGACAGGTCCGATTCGACCTTCGGCGCCACCAGTTGGTATCCGAAGCTGGCGCGCCGGATCTGGACCAGCCCATCGGTGCGCCGCAACGCCGCCCGCAGGCGACTGACATAGGTGTAGAGGACTTCGCGGCCGTGCACGGGCGGATCGTCATCCCACACCCGCTCGGCCAGCGCCTCAGCCGGCACCACATCGGGAGCCGAGAGCAGCAGGACGGCGAGCACCGCACGCTGCTTCATAGGACCGATAAGGACATTCGCTCCGCTGGAGTGCAACTCCAGCGGTCCAAGCATGCGGAACTGCATCGCTTTCTGTGCTCCCCGTGTGAACAACACCTGACTCGAACGATCCGCACCTAACCAGGCCGTCAAGGCGCACGCAAGGTTCCTGAAAGGACGATGAAAGTTCGCGGGCGCAGAGTCGGTGATGCATCTCCGGCCAGGCGGAGACGCGTCGCCGTCCACTCGTTCTGTTCCGGCCTCATCGCTGCACGTCAGCTGCCGTGGCCGACGGACTGCGTCGCCTGTCGCCGGCTGGCCGACACGCGGTTGACGAACGTCCGCTGCGACAAAACGATCGAGGGGCTTGCACTTTCATGCAAAGAAACAACAACCGCCGGCTACTCGCCGCCGCGCTGACCGTTCTCGCCGCGGTCGCGCTCGGGGCGATGTCGGCGACGCCCGCCCATGCCGCCCCGGCGATGCCGGCCTTGGCGCCGGGCGCCTCCGACTACGTCAAGAACGATCCGCAGAAGACGTGTGACCCCAGCAACAAGCCCGGACCTGTCAGCTTCAAGAACCTGCTGATCCAGACGTACGGGTCACGCAGCTGGAACATCGGGCGTTCGTGCAGCGAAGCAGGAACCAGCGAGCACAAAGAAGGACGCGCCCTGGACTTCGGCTTCGACGCCGACAACGCGACCCAGCGGGCGCAGGCCTACGACCTCATCAACTGGCTGTTCGCCACCGACCAGCACGGCAACCGTCATGCCGTTGCCCGCCACCTGGGTCTGATGTACGTCATCTGGGACCGCAAGATCTGGGGCGCCTACAACGGGCCGTACAGCGAGCGGACCTACTCCTGCGACGGCACGCCGAGCGGCTGCCACACCAATCACATCCACTTCAGCTTCAGCTGGAGCGGCGCCCTGCAGCAGACGAGCTGGTGGACCGGGCGGGCGAACCGGCCGGCTTTCGAGGCGAGCAGCGCGAACGGTTGGCAGAACCTGCCGACCGGCATCGGCGGCGCAACGCGGCTGGCCGCGATGACGGTCGGCACCAACAAGTACGTCTACACGCTGGTCAACGGCAGTGTGTACGAGGCGAGTAGCGCCAACGGCTGGCAGAACCTGCCGACCGGCATCGGCGGCGCGTCAGCGGTCGCCGCGATGTCGGTGGGCACGACGAAGTACGTCTACACGCTGGTCAACGGCAGCGTGTTCGAGGCGAGCAGCGCCAACGGCTGGCAGAACCTGCCGACCGGCATCGGCGGCGGTCGAGCGTCGGCGCTTGCCGTGATGTCCGTCAACGGCACCAAGTACATCTACAGCGTCATCGACGGCAGCGTGTTCGAGGCGAGCAGCGCCAACGGCTGGCAGAACCTGCCGACCGGCATCGGCGGCGGTCGAGCGTCGGCGCTTGCCGTGATGTCCGTCAACGGCACCAAGTACATCTACAGCGTCATCGACGGTGGCGTGTTCGAGGCGAGCAGCGCCAACGGCTGGCAGAACCTGCCGACCGGCATCGGCGGCGGTCGAGCGTCGGCGCTTGCCGTGATGTCCGTCAACGGCACCAAGTACATCTACAGCGTCATCGACGGTGGCGTGTTCGAGGCGAGCAGCGCCAACGGCTGGCAGAACCTGCCCACCGGCATCAGCCTCGCGTCCACGGTCGCCGCGATGTCCGTCGGCACCACCAAGTACGTCTACACCGTCGTCGACGGTGGCGTGTACGAGGCGAGCAGCGCCAACGGCTGGCAGAACCAGCCCACCGGCATCGGCGGCGCGTTCGCGCTGACCGCCATGTCCGTCAACGGCACCAAGTTCATCTACGACATCTGACGAAGGAATCAACCCCCTCATGAACAAGGTTCTACAGCACGTGGTCACAGCCGCCGCGGCGGCGACCGCTCTCGTCGGAGGGCTGGCTCTGACCGCCTCTCCCGCCCATGCAGCCCTTCCGGACTACTCCTGCGGCACGGTCGTCAGCGCCGACAGCACTACGGCGACGCAGCTCAACGGAGTCCTCACCGGCAGCCTCCGCAACGCCATGACGGCCTACCGCGTGTCCTGCGCCCGCGCGATCATCAACACGGTTCGGAGCAGGGGTCTGTCCGAGCGGGCCGCGGTCATCGCGATCACGACGTCCATCGTGGAGACCACGCTGCGCAACAATCCGAACCAGGAGGACCATGACAGTGTGGGCCTCTTCCAACAGCGAGCCAGCTGGGGTTCGTTCGACCAGCGCATGAATCCCACGTGGTCCACCAACGCCTTCCTCGACGCGATGTTGCGGAAGTACCCGAACAACTCCTGGCAGTCCGCTCAGATCGGTGCGGTGTGCCAGGCCGTACAGGTGTCGGCATACCCCGACCGCTACCAGGTCCAGGCGCCCGATGCGCAGAAGATCGTCAACGCGCTGTTCGCGGCGAACCGCCCGGTGTTCGAAGCCAGCAGTGCGAACGGCTGGCAGAACCTCCCCACCGGCATCACCGGCTCCTCAGGGGTGGCGGCGATGTCCATCAACGGCACGAAGTACGTCTACACGCTGGTCAACGGCAGCGTGTACGAGGCGAGCAGCGCCAACGGGTGGCAGAACCTGCCGACCGGCATCGGCGGCGCGTCGGCGGTCGCCGCGATCTCCGTCGGCACGACCAAGTACCTCTACACGCTGGTCAACGGTGGCGTGTTCGAGGCGAGCAGCGCGAACGGGTGGCAGAACCTGCCGACCGGCGTCACCGGCGCGTCGGCGCTGGCGGCGATGTCCGTCAACGGCGCGAAGTACGTCTACACCGTCGTCAACGGCAGCGTGTTCGAGGCGAGCAGCGCCAACGGGTGGCAGAACCTGCCGACCGGCATCGGCGGCGCGTCGGCGGTCGCCGCGATCTCCGTCGGCACGACCAAGTACCTCTACACGCTGGTCAACGGTGGCGTGTTCGAGGCGAGCAGCGCGAACGGGTGGCAGAACCTGCCGACCGGCGTCACCGGCGCGTCGGCGCTGGCGGCGATGTCCGTCAACGGCGCGAAGTACGTCTACACCGTCGTCAACGGTGGCGTGTTCGAGGCGAGCAGCGCCAACGGGTGGCAGAACCTGCCGACCGGCATCGGCGGCGCGTCGGCGGTCACGGCGATGTCCGTCGGCACGACCAAGTACCTCTACAACAGCTAGCGGGCGAGCTGCTGACATACAGCAGCCCAGACCACGGGGGCCTGTCTGCCGGCCGGCTCGGCGAACCAGCCGACGGCACCGGCAGGCGGGCCCCACCTGCCCGGCGAGCGGCATCATCTCGTCAGTTCGGCAGGATGCCGTGGAGGAAGCGGGGCAGGCCGTAGTCGAAGACGGCGTCGAGGCCGAGTTCGAAGTCGGGGATCGCGGAGATCCGGGCGACCATCGGGAAGCGGCCGGACCCGATCAGGTCGTCGAACGTCGCGGCCTGGCGCTCCATCCACTCGTCACTGGACATGCCGGTGTGCTGGGCGGCCTGCGCCTCGGTCGCGAAGCCCATGGCCAGCCCGCGTACGAAGGCGAAGATGCTGAGGTGGATCTGCATCATCTCGGTCTCGGACAGGCCCAGCGAGTCGAGCGCGGCCAGGGACCATTCGGTGTACTTCATGCCGTGCGGCGCGAACTCCGGCCGCGTGATCGACATCGCGGGGGCGAGCCAGGGGTGCCGCCGGAAGATGCCCCACAGCTGCCGGCTGGCGACCGTGAGCTGCGCCTGCACGCCCTTGGGCGGCACCGCGGGCAGCGGGGCCTCCGCGAACGCGGCGTCGATCATCAGGCGGACCAGGTCGTCCTTGCCGCGTACGAACCGGTAGAGGCTCATCGTGGCCAGCCCGAACTCGGTGGCCAGGCGGCGCATGGAGACCGCCTCCAGGCCTTCGGCGTCGGCTAGCGCCAGCGCGTGGCGCACCATCTGCTCGCGGGTCGGCTCGGCGGCGGCCGGGCGCTGACGCCGCTCGCGCCGTACGGGTTCGGCGGGCTCGTCCCGGTCGGCCACGATGGTGCCGACTCCTCGTACCGCCTCGACCAGCCCTTCGGCGCGCAGTGCGGCCAGCACCTTCGTCGCGGTGGCGATGGCCACGCCCCACTCGGCGGTGATCTGTCGGGCAGAGGGCACCCGGTCGCCGGGGCGCAGCTGCCCGCCGTCGATCTGTGCCCGGATCTGCCCGACGATCTGCCGGAACGGCGCCTCAGTGCTCACGCGTACTAGTACACCAGATCCGTCCTCGCGCTCGCCCACCGCGCTCACCTCGCCCGGTGTACTAGGTAGCGTACTAGTACACGCATTACCTTGTTGCAGCTCAACCGCGTGCCTCCTTACGGTGTTCCCAGTGACGCGTACAGCGTACACAGAGACTTGGGGGATACCGATGAAGAAGAACACCGTACTGATCTCGGGCGCCAGCATCGCCGGACCGGCGCTGGCCTACTGGCTGCACCAGCGGGGCTTCGCGGTGACCGTGGTGGAACGCGCGCCCGGCATCCGCCCCGGCGGGCACGCCGTCGACATCCGCGGTGTCGCCAAGGACGTCTGCGCGCAGATGGGCATCATGCCGCAGATCACCCGCGACCGGGTGCACGAGGAGGGCTTCGCCTGGGTCGACGCGACCGGCCGGCGCACCTCGGAGATGCCCGCGACACTGGCGGGCGGCGAGGGCATCGTCGCCGAGTACGAGATCCTGCGCGGCGACCTCGCCGACATCCTCTTCGACCTCACCCGCGCCGACGTCGAGTACCGCTTCGGCGACCGGATCACCGCGCTGGCCGACGGCGCGGACGGTGTGAAGGTCGAGTTCCGCAGCGGCCGCACCGAGGTGTACGACCTGGTCGTCGGCGCGGACGGGGTGCACTCCGGGGTGCGCGCGCTCGCCTTCGGGCCGGAGGAGCGGTTCATCAAGCAGCTCGGCGCGTACACGGCGTACTTCACCATGCCCGCGCAGACCGACCTGGACCCGCACTGGTTCCTCATGCACGGCGTCCCTGGCGGGCGCTGCGCGGGCATCCGGCCGGAGAACGACCGCACCGCCAAGGCCATGCTGACCTTCCGCGCGCAGGGCCGCGTCGTCGACCCGCGCGACGTCGAGGCCCAGAAGCGCCTGCTGGCCGAGGTGTACGCCGGCGACGGCTGGCGCGTGCCGGCCATGCTCGACGCGATGTGGGACGCCCCCGACTTCTACTTCGACGTCGTCGGGCAGGTGCACATGCCGCACTGGACCTCCGGCCGGGTCGCGCTGCTCGGCGACGCGGGCTACTGTGCCTCGCCGCTCAGCGGCCTGGGCACGAGCCTGTCCCTGGTCGGCGCGTACGTGCTCGCCGGTGAGCTGGCCGCGGCCGGCGGCGACCACGTGACCGCGTTCGCGGCGTACGAGGAGCAGCTGCGCGGGTACGTCACGCAGTGCCAGAAGCTGCCCCCCGGCGGGGTCAACGGCATGCTGCCGATGTCGGCGACCGCGATCCGGCTGCGCGACGTCAGCACCCGGGTGATGACCCGCCGCCCGTTCTCCCGGCTGCTGCAGATCCAGGCAGGCAAGGCCGACGCGATCACGCTGAAGTCCTACTGAGCGGGCGTGGGGGGGGGGGGGGGCGGGGGGGGCCCGGGGGGCACCGGCGGGGGGGGGGGGGCGGGCCGCGGGGACGGGGACGG
>NZ_ML769301.1:708910-927897 GCF_009720385.1 Catellatospora vulcania
CCCCCCGGCGCGGGCGTCGCCCCCGCCCCCGCCGGCCCGGCCCCTCCCCCGACGGCGTTCGGTGAGGGCACGGCCCTGGCTCAGTTCAGCGGCTCTCCACCGGAGACGCTGCCCTGCGGTCTGCCCGGTGCCCCGCGGCGGGACCTGATCGCTTTCTGCAGGTCCGCCAGCTGCCGGGACAACCGGACGAGCTCCGCGATGAGGTGCCGGCCGCGCAGACGAAGATCGGCGAAGTCGCCGTCGAAGTCGGCCGGTTCGGCCGTGCCGGCCCGCCGTGGCATGTCGTTCCAGTTCGGCTTGTCGGCCCAGCTCATCTCGTGCTCCTCTCCATCGGCTCGCACCTACCCCGTCCGCGCCGTCCGAAACGACCTGTTTCCGTGCGGTTGCCGGGACTCTGCGTGACGAAGGTCAGGAGGCGGGCGGTCCGAGCACGACCGGGGCGCGCAGCGGGGCGGCGAGGCTCGCGTCGGCGAGCACGGTCCCGTCCGGGCGCAGCGTCAGCACGCTGTTGCCGGACTCGGCCAGCAGCGCGTCGCCCGTCGCCCAGACCGCGAGGTACGGGAACGGCTTCGCCTCACCCGTGGCGGTGTCGATCAGCTGGACGTTGTCCGGCTTGATCTGGTCGGGGCGCGCCACGACCCGGCTGCCGTCCGGCGACCAGGCGAACGGGCTCTGCGGCATGCCCTTCACCGGCAGGGAGCGGGTCGGCTCGCCCGTCCGGGCGTCGAACAGCTGCAGGCTCTGCACCAGCTCGGCCGCCTCGCCCCGGGACCGGTCCGCGATCGGCATCGCGACCTCCTTGCCGTCCCGGGTGAAGACGAAGGAGCAGGTGCTGCAGTCGTACCTGGTGTGGCTGATCCAGTGCTCGGTGGTCTTGCCCGTCGTCATGTCGACCACGGCGAAACCGACCGCGAAGGGGTCCTTGCGGTTGATCGTGGCGACGAGGCGGTCGCCGTCGGCCGACCAGGGATTGAGGCCGCCGTAGAAGCCGAGCATCATGTACCGGTCGACTGCGATCACCTTGCCCCCGGCGACGTCGGCGACGCGCAGGCTCCCGCCGCCGACGGCGTGCCGCCGGCCGGTCGGGTCGAGGATGGCGTCCGCCGGCAGCTTCAGCGGCACGTAGGCCTTGCGGGCCCGGT
This sequence comes from Catellatospora vulcania, assembly GCF_009720385.1. GTDB lineage: Bacteria > Actinomycetota > Actinomycetes > Mycobacteriales > Micromonosporaceae > Catellatospora > Catellatospora vulcania. The sequence continues at coordinate 710,053 of NZ_ML769301.1, forward strand.
CGAGCAGGCGGTCGCCCGCGGCGACGACCTGCCAGCCACCCGCGAGCTGCTGCGGCGTCTCACCGAGGGTGGACAGCGACGGTCCGGTGGAAGGCGCCCCCGACGGGGCCGTCCCGGCAGGCTGCGGCGAGGCGCAAGCGGCCAGCGCGGTCGCGGCGACCGCCGCCGCGAGCAACCCGCCCATGATCGCCTTGCGCCGGGTGTGCCGCAGTGGGCCGTTCATATGGTCGCCTCCGTGGTCGGGACGCCCGCGCGCCCATGGTTCCGAAGGGGACGGCGTATCGCGGTGAACATGTGCGGCCGACCCCCGTGCCGCGGAACAGGATATGGCGCAGCGCGCCGCCGCGCAGTCCGGTGCGCGCTCCTGCGCCGGCGGGGGAGGAGCCCCCGTCAGCGGCGGTCGTAGAGGAAACCGCGCAGGGTCCGGCTCAGCCAGGGCATGACCAGATAGGTCAGGATCGGGGCCAGCAGCAGCGGCAGGATCGCGGCGCGCACCACCATCGGCAGCGGCAGTTCGCTCAGATGCTCCGCGCCCAGCAGCTGGAACACCAGCACGCACGGGTAGACCCCGAGGAACGACACGATCGCCATCTTCCACCGGGGCGGGGGCAGCACCGGGCGGCCGGGCAGGCTGAACCAGGTCTCCATGCCGGTGGTGGTCTCCCGCGGCTCGGCCTCCACGGCGATGCCCGCGAGATGGCGTACGACCACCTCGCGCTCCGGCGAGGTCAGCCAGCGGCTCAGGTCGCGGCCGTTGCGGAACCGCAGCACGCAGTGGTAACGCGGCTCGACGTCCTTCGGGGCGTCCCGCGGGCGCAACCAGGTCACGCCCTGGTGGCCGGGGAAGCGCGCCGACGCCGCGTTGACCTCTTCGAGCCAGCGTTCGAAATCGGCCTCCCGGCCGGGCACGACCGCCCAGGTGAACAGCACCGAGACAGGTTCGTCGTCGGGCACGGGAGCGGGCTCGGTCACCGGCGGCCCTCCGGTTACAGCAGGGATTCGATGGTGATCGGCAGCCGGTGGTGCCGGCGGCCCGTGGCGTGCCAGATCGCGTTGGCGATCGCGGCGGCGGTGCCGACCATGCCGACCTCGCCGACGCCCTTGACGCCCAGCGGGTTGACCACGGTGTCCGTGGTCTCGATCGTCTCGATGACCACGTCGGGCGCGTCGGCGTTCACCGGGACCAGGTACTCGCCGAGGCTCGCGTTGGCCCAGCGGCCGTCCGGGCCCATGATCGTGCCCTCCAGCAGGGCGTGGCTCATGCCCCAGAGCATGCCGCCCATCAGCTGGCTGTGCGCGGTCTTGCGGTTGAGCACCCGGCCGGGGTCGAACACCCCGATGAGCTGCCGCACCCGGCACAGGCCCAGGTCGGGGTCGACGGCCACCTGCGCGAACTGCGCGCCGAACGTCATCGTGCCGTACGGGGTGTCCATGCCCGGCGGGTTCCACGTGCCCAGCGCCTCCGCGTCGGGCATGAACGAGCGCTGCAGCAGCTCGGCGTAGGTCTCGCCGGTGCCGGGGCGGTCCCGCAGCGCCATCCGGCCGTCGCTGACCACGACCTGCCTCGGGTCGGCGCCGTGCAGCGGCGAGTGCTCGTCGGCGACGGCCTGCGCGATGAGCTGATCGCGCAGCGCGGTCGCGGCGATGTGCACGGCGGCGCTGACCATGCCGGCCCCGGCCGAGCCGACGGCGGCGGCGGTGTTGGGCAGGTCGCTGTCGCCGTACTGGACGCGCATCCGCTCCAGCGGCACGCCCAGGCCGTCGGCGGCGACCTGGGTCATCGCGGTCGCCGAACCGGTCCCGATGTCGGAGAAGCTGGACTGCACCACGGCGCTGCCGTCGGCGAAGATGCGGGCGCGGGCCCGCTGCGGGTTGCCGGGCGGGGTCACCGGATACCCGGAGCTGGCCATGCCCCAGCCGAGCAGCCAGTTCCCGTCGCGTTGCGTGCCGGGCCGCGGGTCGCGTTCGGACCAGCGGGCCAGCTCCGCGCCGCGCCGGTAGCAGTCGCGCAGGCCTTTGCTGGACCACGGGTTGCCGCTGCCCGGATCGGTCTCGGCGTAGTTGCGCAGCCGCAGTTCGAGGGGGTCCAGGTCGAGTTTCTCGGCCAGTTCGTCCATGGACGTCTCCATGACGAACATGCCCGACGCCTCACCGGGGCAGCGGGTGAACGTCGGCGTCATGGTGTTCGCCTTGATCAGGCGGTAGACGCCCTCGTAGTCCGGGCAGGCGTACATCTGGGAGGCCACGCCCAGCGACGGCTCGGCCCAGTCGTCGAAGTGCGAGGTGGGGGAGAGCTTGTGGTGGCGGATCGCGGTCAGCCTGCCGTCGCGGTCGGCGCCCAGCGTGAGCCGCTGCTCCTGCTCCTCGCGGTGCCCGACGGAGCTGAACATCTGCTCGCGGGACAGCGCCAGCCGCACCGGGCGGTGCACCGCCCGCGCGGCGAGCGCGGCCAGCGCCGGATGGTCCCAGATCATCGCCTTGCAGCCGAAGCTGCCGCCGACGTAGTCGGTGACCACGCGGATGTGCGAGGGCATCACGTTGAGCAGCTCGGCGACGGTGTGCAGGGTGGCGTTGGGGCCCTGGGTGGCGTCGTACAGGGTGAGCCGGTCGCCCTCCCACACCGCCGTGGTCGCCGAGCACTCGATCGGGTTGTGGTGGTTGGCCGCGCAGTAGTACGTGTTCTCGACGGTCACCTGCGCGCGGTCCAGCGCCGCCGCCGCGTCGCCGCGGGCGATCCGGCCCGGGATGAACCCCGCGAAGATCTTCTCCGCCTCGTACGCCCGGTCGCGCCCCTGCTCGACCGTGGTGATCGACGCCGTCTCCTGGTAGGTGACGCGCACCAGCCGGGCCGCGTGCTCGGCCTGGTCGAGCGTCTCGGCGACGACCATGGCCAGATGCTGCCCGGCGTAGTGGATCACCTCGTCCTGCATCGGGAAGAACGTCTGCCCGGACGCCGCCGCCCCGAACAGCGACGGCAGCAGCGGCGGCACCGAGCCGCCCTTGGGCAGATTCAGGTGGTGCAGCACGGCGAGCACGCCCTCGGCCCGCTCGGCGTCGTAGGTGTCGATGAGCTCCACCCGGCCGCTCGGGATGCGCGAGGTGACCAGCACCGCGTGCGCCAGGCCGGGCAGCGCGATCTCGGCCGAGTAGCGGCCCGCGCCGGTGACCTTCGCGTGCCCGTCGACCCGGTCCAGCGGCTGCCCGATCGCGGCGGTCATGCGGCTGCTCCTCGCGCGGTGAGGGTCTCCAGCGCCCGGATCATCGTGCGCTGTACCAGCTCGATCTTGAAGCCGTTCATGGTCTGCGGCACCGCGTCGGCCAGCTCGGCCTGCGCGGCCCGCGCGAACGTCTCCCGGGTCGCGGGCGCGCCGTGCAGCACCTGCTCGGCCTTGCGGGCCCGCCACGGCTTGGTGGCCACGCCGCCCAGCGCCAGCCGCACCTCGGCGACCACGCCGTCGGTGACCGTCAGCGCGCAGGCCGCCGAGGCGAGCGCGAACTCGTACGACTCCCGGTCGCGCACCTTCAGGTAGAGCGAGTTGCGGGCCGCGGGCAGCGCCGGGACCTCGATCGCGGTGATCAGATCGCCGTGGTTGAGCGGGTGCTCGCGTTCGGGGGTGTCCCCGGGCAGCAGGAAGAAGTCGTCGATCGCGATGGCGTGGTGGCCGCCGGAGTTCTGCACGTGGATCATCGCGTCGAGCGCGACCAGTGCCACCGCCGCGTCCGACGGGTGCGTGGCGATGCAGTGCGGGCTGGCGCCCAGCACGGCGTGGCCGCGGTTGACCCCGGCGATGGCGCTGCACCCGGTGCCCGGCTCGCGCTTGTTGCAGCTCGCCTCGGCGTCGCGGAAGTACGAGCAGCGCACCCGCTGCAGCATGTTGCCGCCCATCGAGGCCATGTTGCGCAGCTGTGCCGACGCGCCCAGCAGCAGCGCCTCGGACAGCATCGGGAAGCGGTCCAGCACGACCGGGGCCAGCGCGACGTCGTTCATGCGGGCCAGGCCGCCGACCCGCACCGCGCCGTCGGGCTGCACCTCGATGTGGTCGATGGGCAGGTCGTTGATGTCGACCAGGCGCTGCGACGGTTCGGCGTAGATGCGCAACATGTCGATCTTCGTGGTGCCGCCGGCCAGGTACGCGCTGGTCGGGTCGGCGGCGACGGTGGCGATGGCGGTGGCCACGTCAGAGACCCGCGAATAGCTAACCGGTCGCACCGCGTACACCTCCCACGCCGTCGCGCACGTCGCGGATGGCCGTGCGGATGTTCGGGTACGCCGCGCACCGGCAGATGTTGCCGCTCATCCACTCGCCGATCTCCGCGTCGGAGCCGGCATGCCCCTCGGCCAGCAGCGCCACCGCCGACATGATCTGCCCGGGGGTGCAGTAGCCGCACTGGAAGGCGTCCTCGGTCAGGAACGCCTTCTGCATCGGGTGCAGGCTGCCGTTGTCGGCCATGCCCTCGATGGTGGTGATCTCGCGGCCCTCGCAGGCGATGGCCAGGGTCAGGCAGGCGACCACCCGCCGCTTGTCCACCCACACCGTGCACGCGCCGCAGGCGCCCTGGTTGCAGCCCTTCTTCGCGCCGGTGAGGTTCATATGGTCGCGCAGGCAGTCCAGCAGGCTGACCCGTGGTTCGATCCGCACCACGTGGGTGGCCCCGTTGACGTTGAGCACCACATCGACCCGGCCCGGTCCCTGCACGGCATCCGGCAGATGGGAAGCCACCATCGCTCCTCCTCTTCCCGCGCTTCAGGCCACGCTATAGCAGCCAGCCGGTCATATCAGGGCGAATACGCATAGTCCGGGCCGCGCCGCGCAGCGGCCGGCAGCCGGGCCGGGCGGCACGCGCTCGTGCCCCCCGGAAGCTCGCTGGCTGAGCTGCGAAGACGTGCTAGGAAAGCGGACAATATGCCTGCATGGGAGCCGCCGGCGGGCGAGGATCGGCACATGACGGTGACAGAGCGACCGGGCGCCGGGCACACCGCCGGTGTGACGCACCTGCGCGACGATGACCTGAGCAGGCTCGACGCCTGGTGGCGGGCGGCCAACTACCTGACCGTGGGCCAGATCTACCTGATGTCCAACCCGCTGCTGCGCGAGCCCCTGCGGCCCGAGCACATCAAGCCGCGGCTGCTGGGCCACTGGGGGACCAGCCCCGGACTGAACATGCTGTGGGCGCACCTCAACCGGACCATCACCAACCGGGACCTCAACGCGATCTTCATCTGCGGTCCGGGCCACGGCGGCCCGGCGATCGTGGCGAACACCTGGCTGGAGGGCACCTACAGCGAGCTGTATCCGAGCGTGGACCGCAGCGAGTACGGCATGGGCCGGCTGTTCCGCCAGTTCTCGTTCCCGGGCGGCATCCCCAGCCACGTGGCGGCCGAGGTGCCGGGCTCCATCCACGAGGGCGGCGAGCTCGGCTACTCGCTGATGCACGCCTACGGCGCGGCGCTGGACAACCCCGGGCTGCTGGTCGCCTGCGTGATCGGCGACGGCGAGGCCGAGACGGGGCCGCTGGCGTGCAGCTGGCTGGCCAACACGTTCCTCAACCCGGTCACCGACGGGGCGGTGCTGCCGATCCTGCACCTCAACGGGTACAAGATCGCCAACCCGACGGTGCTGGCCCGCATCCCCGAGGCCGACCTGATGTCGATGCTGCACGGGTTCGGCTACCACCCGATCCTGGTGTCGGGCAGCGACCCGGTGCGGGTGCACCACGAGCTGGCGTACGCCCTCGACATGGCACTGGACGAGATCGCCGCGATCCAGTCGCACGCCCGCCAGGGCGCCGACGGCGAGCGCCCGCGCTGGCCGATGATCGTGCTGCGCACCCCGAAGGGCTGGACCGGCCCGAAGGTCGTCGACGGCGTGCCGATCGAGGGGACCTTCCGGGCGCACCAGGTGCCGCTGGCCCAGGTCCGGGACAATCCCGAGCACCTGGCGGACCTGGAGCAGTGGATGCGCTCGTACCGACCGGAGGAGCTGTTCGACGCGACCGGCGCGCCGATGGGCTTCCTCGCGCCGCTGGCCCCGCGCGGCTCGCGCCGGATGAGCGCGAACCCGCACACCAACGGCGGCCTGCTGCTGCGCGACCTGGTCCTGCCCGACATCCGCGGGTACGCCGTCGACGTGCCCCAACCCGGCGTGCCGCAGGCGGAGGCGACCCGGGTGCTGGGCGTCTGGCTGCGCGACGTGATCCGGTCCAACCCCGACCGGTTCCGGCTCTTCGGCCCCGACGAGGTCAACTCGAACCGGCTCGGCGCGGTGTTCGAGGTGACCGACCGCGAGTTCGACGCGCGGATCTACGCCGGCGACGACCACCTCGCGCCGACGGGCCGGGTCATCGAGGTGCTGTCGGAGCACCTGTGCGAGGGCCTGCTGGAGGGCTACCTGCTCACCGGCCGGCACGGCCTGCTGACCAGCTACGAGGCGTTCATCCACGTGATCGACTCGATGGTGAACCAGCATGCCAAGTGGCTGAAGGTGACCCGGGGCATCGAGTGGCGGCGGCCCGTCGCGTCGCTGACCTTCCTGCTGTCCAGCCACGTGTGGCGGCAGGACCACAACGGCTTCTCGCACCAGGACCCGGGCTTCATCGACCACATGGTCAACAAGAAGGCCGAGATCACCCGGATCTACCTGCCACCGGACGCGAACACGCTGCTGTCCACGATGGACCACTGCCTGCGCAGCCGCGACTACGTCAACGTGGTGGTGGCCGGCAAGCAGCCGCAGGCGTCCTGGCTCAACATGACAGACGCGGCCCTGCACTGCCGCCGCGGCCTGGGCATCTGGGCCTGGGCCGGCAACGACGCGGGCGGCGTGCCGGACGTGGTGATGGCCTGCGCCGGCGATGTGCCGACGCTGGAGACCATGGCCGCGGTCGACCTGCTCCAGCGCTACCTGCCCGCGCTGAAGGTGCGCGTGGTCAACGTGGTCGACCTGATGCGGCTGCAGCCCGACACCGAACACCCGCACGGCCTGCCCGACCCGCAGTTCGACGCCATCTTCACCACCGACCGGCCGGTCGTCTTCGCCTTCCACGGCTACCCGAGCCTGATCCACCGGCTCACCTACAAGCGCGCCAACCACCGCAACATGCACGTGCGCGGGTACCGGGAGGAGGGCACCACGACCACGCCGTTCGACATGGTGATGCTCAACGACCTGGACCGGTTCCGGCTGGTCATCGACGTCATCGACCGGGTGCCGGGGCTCGGCGTGACGGCGGCCGGGCTGCGCCAGTACATGACCGACGCGCGCCAGCGCGCCCGCGACTACACCCGCGCCAACGGCCAGGACGCGCCCGACATCACCGACTGGACCTGGCCGGGGCGGGCCTGAGCCGATGAACAGTCTCGACGCCGGAGCCGGACCGGCGATGAACACCGAGGACGGGGGCGCCCGTCCGGTCGTGGTCGGCGTGGACGGGTCGCCGTCCTCGCTGGCCGCGGTGCGCATCGCCACCCGTGAGGCCGCCCGGCGCCACCTGCCGCTGCGTATCGTGCACGCGTTCATCTGGCCGCTGATGCACGTCAAGATGGGCCCGTCCGAGGCGGGGCCGGGCGAGGGCGGGCTGCGCCACGACGCCGAGCGCTTCCTCGCCGAGGCGGCCGCCGCCGCCCACGAGACCGACCCGTCGGTGTCCGTGCTCACCGACCTGATCACCGGCGCGCCGTCGCCGGTGCTGCTGCGCGCCGCCCGCGACGCCGACCTGCTCGTCATCGGCGACCGCGGGCTCGGTGGGTTCACCGGCCTGCTCGTCGGCTCGGTGGCCGTGCAGTGCACCGCGCACGGCCGCACACCGGTGCTGGTCGTACGCGGCGAGCCACGCGAGTCCGGCCCCGTGGTCGTCGGCGCGGACGGCTCGCCCGACTCCACGCCGACCATCGAGGCCGCGTTCGCCGAGGCCGAGATGCGCAAGGCGGAGGTCACCGCGGTGCACAGCTGGACCCGGGCCGGCGGGCACGCGCACGGCGAGCACCACGACCACAAACACGACAGCGCCACCGTCGCCGAGGAGGAGGGCCACCTGCTGGAGGAGGCCCTGGCCCAGGTCCGCAAGGACCACCCCGACGTGCGCACCCGCGAACACCTGGTACGCGGCCGGCCCGCCAAGGTGCTGATCGAATTGAGCAAGCAGGCCCAGCTCGTCGTCGTCGGCGCGCACGGGCGCGGCGGCCTGACCGGGCTGCTGCTCGGCTCGGTCAGTCAGCAGGTGCTGCACCACGCGTACTGCCCGGTGCTGGTGGTCCCGCGCGCGACGGGGTGATCAGCTCGCCACGTGGGCGGCGACGGCCGGATCGAGCACCTCGGCGGCGTCCCAGCCCGGATCGTCGCCGTCCGGGTCGACGACGGCGCCGAGGAACGCCTCCTCGACCGGCCGCAGCCGCTCCACCAGCGCCCCGAACGGGTACGCGGCGGTGAATCGGGCCGCCGTGCGCCCCACCAGCAGCACGGACAGCACCGAGCCGTCGTCGAACGGCAGGCCGGGGTGGAGGTCGCCGCCCCAGTACAGGACCGGGACCTCGGCGTCGCCGTCGGCGAACCGGCCCGCCCCGGCCAGCATCAGCAGGTCGGTCAAGGTGCCGTAGGCGTCGGCGTGGTAGTCGTACAGGTAGATCTCCAGCGCGCCGCCGTGGTGCCGGGCGAGCGTGAAACCACCGACCGCCCGCGCCGCGAGCAGCTCCAACGGGGTCCGTGCCCGGTTCGCGAGGTAGACCGCGACCGCGGCCGGCGAATCGGCGATCGCGGTCAGCTCCCAATCAGGCGTGACGTCGCCGCCGGCCCAGCCGCGCCACACCTCGTCCGGGTTCACGATCACGTCGAGGTCCGGCAGGGGCGTGGCGAGCCACGCGTCGAACCCGTCCCGCGGCATGGGGACACGGGTCGCGAGCATGTAGGACCGGCCGCCCACCAGGCACCTCCGTCGTCGTCGGACCGGCACGACCGTAGCGGATCACGATCGGAGGGGAACGCCGGGGTTTCGCGGCGGTGCGCCATAAGGTACAAGTGACCATGGCCGACAGACCACGATGGATCCCGCAGGCGCCCGGTGTGGTGACCCTGCGCGCCTACGACCGCACCTGGCTGCGCGGGGACGTGCTCGCCGGGGCGACGGTCGCGGCATACCTGATCCCGCAGGTGATGGCGTACTCCGGCCTGGCCGGCCTGCCGCCCGTGGCGGGGCTCTGGGCGGCCCTGCCCGCGCTGGCGCTGTACGCCCTGCTCGGCTCGTCGCGGCAGCTGTCCGTCGGTCCGGAGTCCACCACCGCCCTGATGACGGCCACCGTCATCGGCCCGCTGGCCGCGGGCGACCCGGGCCGGTACGCCGCGCTGGCGGCGGGCCTGGCCGTCATCGTCGGCCTGCTGTGCCTGGTCTGCTGGGCGATCCGGCTCGGTTTCGTGGCCGACCTGCTGTCCAAGCCGATCCTGGTCGGCTACATGGCCGGCGTCGCCATCATCATGATCATCGGTCAGCTGGAGCGGCTGACCGGCGTCCCGGTCGACGGCGGCACCCTGCTGGGCGAGGTCTGGGCGTTCCTCAAGGGCATCGGCCAGATCCACCTGGGCACGGTCGTGCTCGGCGCGCTGGTGCTGGCCTTCCTCTACCTGGTGCAGCGGCAGTTCCCGAAGCTGCCCGGTCCGCTGCTGGCGGTGCTGCTGGCCACGGCGGCGACCGCGCTGTTCGGGCTGCAGGACTACGGCATCGCGACCATCGGGAAGATCCCGTCGGGGCTGCCTCCGTTCGCCCTGCCCGACCTGACCGACTTCACCGACCTGCTGCTGCCGGCGGTGGGCGTGATGCTGGTCGGCTACACCGACAACATGCTCACCGCCCGCGCGTTCGCGGCCCGCCACCGCCAGGAGGTCGACGCCGACCAGGAGCTGCTCGCGCTCGGCGTGGCGAACCTCGGGTCGGGTGTGCTGCGCGGCTTCCCGGTCAGCAGCAGCGGCAGCCGCACCGCGCTGGCCGACGCCGCAGGCGCGCGCAGCCAGGTGTACTCGCTGACCGCCCTGGTGCTGGTCGTCTGCACGCTGCTGTTCGCCAGCCCGGTGCTGTCGGCGTTCCCGACCGCGGCCCTGGGCGCGATCATCGTGTACGCCGCCCTGCGCCTGATCGACCTGCCCGGTTTCCGCAAGCTGGCCTCGTTCCGGCGCAGCGAGCTGCTGCTGGCCCTGGCCGCGTTCGGCGGGGTGCTGCTGTTCGACATCCTCTACGGCGTGCTGGCCGCGGTGGCGCTGTCGGTCGCCGAGATGCTGGCCCGGGTCGCCCGGCCGCACGACGCGGTGCTGGGCATCGTGCCCGGGGTGGCCGGCATGCACGACATCGAGGACTACCCGCAGGCGCGCACCGTGCCCGGTCTGATGATCTACCGGTACGACTCGCCGCTGTTCTTCGCCAACGCCCAGGACCTGCGGCGGCGGGCCCTGGCCTCGGTCAGCCAGGCCCCGGACGTGAAGTGGTTCGTGCTGAACGCCGAAGCCATCGTCGAGGTCGACATCACCGCCATGGAGGCGGTCGAGGAGCTGCGCAACGAGCTGGCACAGCGCGACATCGTGTTCGGCATGGCCCATGTCAAACAGGAACTGATGGACGAAATGGTGTCATTCGGGTTGGCGGAGGCGGTCGGCCGGGACCGGATCTTCCACACCCTGCCGACGGCCGTCGCCGCATACCGCGCCGAACACCCGGAAACCACCGTCTGAGTCACGGAAGTCCTGGTCACGGCGGGCCCAACGGGACGACCATGGTGGGGGAGGGTGCCACCATGTTCCAGAACCGCACGGACGCAGGACACCGCTTGGCGCAGCGCCTGACCTGGCTCCACGATGCCGACGTGGTCGTGCTCGGGCTGCCCCGCGGCGGCGTCGTCGTCGCGGTGGAGGTCGCCCGCGCCCTCAACGCCCCGCTGGACGTGCTCGTGGTGCGCAAACTCGGCGTGCCGTACCAGCCCGAGGTGGCCATGGGCGCGATCGGCGAGGACGGCGTCCGGGTGCTCAACCCGAGCGTGCTGGCGGCGGCGGGCGTCACGCCCGAGGCTCTCGACCGCGTGGAGCAGGCCGAACGGATCGAGTTGGAGCGCCGGGTGCAGCGTTTCCGGCACGGCCGCGACGCCGAGTCGCTCGCCGAGCGCACCGTCGTGATCGTCGACGACGGCGTGGCCACCGGTGCCACCGCCCGCGCCGCCTGCGAGATCGCCCGCGCCCGGGGTGCGTCCCGGGTGGTGCTGGCGGTGCCGGTGGCTGCCGCGGACACCGCCGCCGAGCTGGCCTCGGTCGCCGACGAGGTGGTCTGCCTGGAGACCCCGGAGCTGTTCATGGCCGTCGGCGAGCGCTACGCCGACTTCCGGCAGACCTCGGACGAGGAGGTCGTGGCGCTGCTGGAGGGCTCAGCCCACATCCTGGAAGGCAGGCACCCGCAATGACCACCATGAAGCGCTGGAACATCGAGGTCTTCGTCGGCGAGGACGAGGGCCGCACCTACGCCGAGGCCCGTTTGCTCGACAACGAGATCGGCGACCGGCTCATCGGCGTCGGCCGGGCCAAGCTCAACCCCGACGACCACGACATCCCCGAGATCGGCGACGAGCTCGCCGTGGCACGGGCGCTGTCCGACCTCGGCCACCGCCTGCTGGTCGTCGCCGCCGGTGACATCCAGCACGCGACCAGGGAGAAGGTACGGCTCACACATTGACATGCCAGGGCGCGTTAGCGCCGACCGGTCGAGGGGTAGGGGGCGCGGATGACGAACTTCCGGATCGTGGTCGGGGTCGACGGTTCCGAGGGCGGTCGGCGTGCGCTCCGCTGGGCGGTGCACGAGGCGGCCGGACGGGGCGGCACCGTGCAGGCCGTGGCGGCCTGGCGGTGGGACGAGACCGACGACGACATCATCGGTTCGGCCGCGCGCGAGGTCACCAGCGACATGCTCGACCGGGAGCTGGGCGCGCTGCCGTCGTTCCAGCGCGAGGGTGTGGCCATCGCGGGTGAGGTGGTCGAGGGCAGGCCCGCCGACGTGCTCGCCGCCGCGGCCGCGAACGCCGACCTGCTCGTGCTCGGCAGCCACGGGACCAGCCGGCTGATGCACACCGTGCTCGGTTCGGTCAGTGAGGAGTGCATCGGCAAGGCCAACTGCCCGGTCGTGGTCGTCCCCGTCGGCCACGAGATGCCGCACGCCGCCGAGCTGGCGGTGCCCGACTCCGCGAGCTGACCGGTCAGCGGGAAGCGCTGAGGCCGTCGAGGATGACGGTGACGACCCGATCCCGGGCCGCCGGGTCGGCAGCGAGCGGCTCTGTCGCCCGCGACGCCCCGATCAGCAGGCTCATCAGGTCCGTGACGGTCAGTTCGGGGCGCACCCCGCCGTCGCGTTGCGCCCGCTCCAGCAGTACGCCGAGGGCGGCGCGCAGGCGGGCGCCGATACCCGAGGCCGCGTCCGCCGGGCTGATGCCCGCGCCGGCGAGGGCCTGGGCGAGCGCGTTCTTGGCGGCCGACCCCTCGACCGCGCCCCGGAAGAATCCGCGCAGGGCGGCCGTCGGCTCGGGCGCGGTCGCGAGTTCCCCCGCCTGTGCCGCCAGGTGTTCCAGCCGGTCCAGGTAGACCGCGGTCAGCAGGTCTTCCTTGGTGGGGAAGTGCCGGAACACGGTGCCGGGGCCGACCCCGGCGGCGCGGGCGATCTGTTCGGTGCTCGCCGCGGTGCCGTGCTCGGCGAACACCGCCGACGCGGCGTCGAGCACGCGGGCGCGGTTGCGGCGCGCGTCGGCCCGCAGCGGCTTCTCGTCGACCATCAGGCTCCCTCGACAAACGGAGTGATCAGTCCGTATAGTCCTACTACCCGGAGTGATCACTCCGATTATGCCCTGGCCGAGGGGAGCCCGCCATGCTCACCCCGCGAGAACTGTTCGACCGGCGCGTCCGGCTCATCGAGGAGAGCCGGTGGGCCGAGCTGATCGACCAGTACACCGAAGACGCCGTCGTTGAGATGCCGTTCGCGACACCCGCCCCGGTACGCCTGGAGGGGCGGAACCAGATCGCCGCGCATCTGTCCCGGGCCGAACGGCTGCCGTTGCGCTTCACGGTCCGTGACGTGGTGCTGCACGAGACCGCCGATCCGCGGGTGCTGATCGCCGAGTACGGCTACCGGCTCACCAACACCGACACCGGGCAGACGGCCGACGTGGCCAACATCCAGACGTTCCGGATCAGCGGCGGCCGCATCACGCACACCCGTGACTTCCACGACCACCGGGCGATCGGCCGCCTGCTCGGCCACGGCTGAACCGTTGGGAAGCGGATCTGTCGGACTCCGGGTGCAGGATGGACGGCATGGACAAACCGGAGATCGTATCCGCCGACCAGTGGCAGCAGGCCCGTGACGACCTGCTCAAGGCGGAGAAGGAACTGACCCGAGCGCAGGACGCGCTGGCCGCCCGGCGTCGTCGCCTGCCGATGGTGAAGTTCGACAAGCCGTACACGTTCGACACCCCCGACGGCGCCCGCAGCCTGCTCGACCTCTTCGACGGCCGCGACGAGCTGGTGGTCTACCAGTTCATGGATCGCGGCCCCAAGCACTACTGCCCCGGCTGCACCTGGTTCACCGACAGCGTGCCGGTGCACGCGCTGCCCCTGCTGGCCGACCGCGGCATCACCTGGCTGACGGTGTCCAACATGCCGCTGGCGCAGATCGAGGCGTACAAGGCCGAGCGCGGCTGGACGCTGCCGTTCGTGTCGTCGCACGGCACGTCGTTCTCCGACGACTGCGGCGCGGGCGGCGGTTTCATGCTCAGCGTGTTCCTGCGCGACGGCGACGACGTCTACCGCACCTACAACACCACCTCCCGCGGGGTCGACCGGCTGGTCTTCACCAACAGCATCATGGACCTGGCCCCGTACGGCCGGATGCAGGACTGGGAGGACTCCCCGGACGGGTGGCCGCAGCACCCCACGTACGGCTGACTGTCGGGAACCCGCACCGGCGGCAGCCGCCCACGGCACCGTGCCGTGGGCGGCCGCCACCGGATCTGCCCTGGTGACGCCGCTGACGGCGCGGCCACGGACCCTGTCGGAGGGTGCGTACGACGGTGAACGGCCGATGGCGTGCGGCCGACGCCGCAAGTTAGAGTCTGCGTCCGTGACGCCACTGTCCGGCGCGATCGACCCGCGCCGCAACTCCCTCAACGCCCTGCGGCTGCTGTTCGCGGCCGCGGTGATCGTGTCCCACGCGCCGCAGGTGGCCGGGTGGCGCGACCCCTACAAGTGGGGCGATCTGGAGATCGGCGGCTGGGCGGTGGCCGGCTTCTTCGCGATCTCCGGCTGGCTGATCACGGGCAGTCGGCTGCGGCTGGACATGCGGCAGTTCCTGTGGAACCGGGTGGTGCGCATCTACCCCGGCTACTGGGCGGCGCTCGCGGTCACCGCGTTCGTGATCGCGCCGATGTCGCTGGCGTTCGACGCCGGAGCGGCCTGGGACCCGGTGTCGGCGCTGCGCTACGTGTTCGCCAACGCGACCCTGGTCGAGGTCCAGCACAAGATCCAGACCACGCTGGTGACCGCGCCCTACGACGCGACCTGGAACCTGTCGCTGTGGACGCTCATGTACGAGTTCGCCTGCTACGTCGGCGTCGGCGTGCTGCTGTCGTTCGGCTACGCGCGCCGCGAGCGCTGGGTGACCCTCGCGGTGTTCGGCGTCCTCGCCGCGGGCACGGCCGCGTTCGAGCTCACCGACGCGGACGTGCCCGGCATCGTGGGGATGAGCTTCCGGCTCGGCGGGTTCTTCCTGGCCGGGGCGGTGCTCAAGCGCTACGCCGACGTCATCCCGTCGGTGTGGTGGCTGGCCGCGGCCGCGACCGCGGTGCTCGGCGTGCTGTGGGCGACCGGCACCGTGAAGGCGTTCGCGGCGCTGCCGCTGGGCTACCTCACCATGTACCTGGGTGGGCGGCTGCCGCTGCACAAGGTCGGGCGGCGCAACGACATCTCGTACGGCGTGTACATCTACGCGTTCCCGCTGCAGCAGTTGCTCGCGATGGCCGGGGCGACCGCCTGGGGCGTGGTCGGCTACATCGCCGCGACCCTGGTGGCGGTCGTGCCGTTCGCGGCGGCGAGCTGGTTCGCCGTGGAGAGGCCCGCGCTGCGGTTCAAGGACCTCGGCCGCCGCGGGACCGCAGTCCCCGCCGCGCCGAGTGCTCCGGCCCAGCCCGTGGCTGCTGACGTGACCATGGAGATCCCGGTCGCCCGGCCGTGACGTCGCCTGCGGGTGTCCACCTCGGATGACACAATGAATCGGTGACATTTCCGGGCAGATCACCCGCTCCCGCCGTGGGGTGCCCGTGTACGGGCTGATCGGCCTGGCGGTGGTGCTGATCGCCTGGGCGGCGGTGTCGGCGCGCGCGGCGCGGTACAGCGTCACCGTCCCGATCGCGCTGCTGCTGGCGGGCCTGCTGCTGGCGGGCGGCGACGACGCGCCGGTCCACGTGGACGTGTTCTCGCCGGCCGTGCAGCACCTGCTGCAGCTCACGCTCGCCCTGATCCTGTTCACCGACGCCACCGAGATCAGCCTGCGCCGCCTGTGGTCGGCGGGCCGCCTGCCACTGCGGCTGCTGCTCGTCGGCTTCCCGCTGACCGTGCTGGCCGGCGTCGTGGCCGGCACGGCCCTGTTCCCGCACGCGAGCGTATGGGTCATCGCCCTGGTCGCGGCCGCGCTGACCGCCACCGACGCGAGCCTGGCGTCCGTGCTCGTGCGCGACGAGCGCATCCCGCACGAACTGCGCACGGCGGTGACGGTCGAGAGCGGTCTCAACGACGGCCTGGCGGCTCCGCTCGTGGTCTTCTTCGCCGCCGCGGCCGCGGCCGCGGGAACCGAACGCGGCCCCGGCGCCGTGCTCGGCCACACGATCGCCGAACTGGTGATCGCGCTGGTGGTGGGCGTGGCCGCGGGAGCGGGCGCGGGATGGCTGCTCCGGTGGGCACGACGGCGGGGGTGGAGCGCGGCGCGGTCGGAGCGGCTGGCCTACCTGGCGATCGGGGTGCTGGTCTTCGAGGCGACCCATGCGCTGCACGGCAACGGCATCGTCGCGGCGTTCGTCGCGGGTCTGTCCGTCCGGGCGGTCGACCGGGACCTGCCCGAGAAACACCTGCAGACCTCGCACGACGTGGTCGCGCTGCTGTCGGCGGGGGTCTGGTTCGCCTTCGGCTCGCTGATCCCGCGCACCCTGGCCGACCTCGCGACCTGGCGTGTCCTGCTGTACGCCTTGCTGAGCCTCACCGTCGTGCGGATGCTGCCGGTCGCGCTGAGCCTGGTCGGGCTGCGCCGCTACCCGCGCGAGGTGTGGCTGCTGTCCTGGCTCGGCCCGCGCGGGCTGCCCAGCGTGATCTTCGCACTGATCGGCGCGCAGCAGCTCACCGGCGTGCCCGCGCAGCTGGCGGTCAGCCTCATCATGGCCACGGTCCTGCTGAGCGTGCTGGCCCACGGGCTGTCGGCGATCCCGATCGCCGAGCGGTGGAGCAGCCCGGCGCCGGTGGCACCGCCGCGCTGATGCCCGTGCGCAGGCGGTGTGGGGGAGACCCCACACCGGCGGTCGAGACCTACGCGGCGACCTTGTCGGCCACCGGCTCGACCCGGGGCGCCGCGGGACTCGGCGCGCGGTGGCGGATCACGACCTTGATGAGTTCCTCGACGACCAGCAGGGTCAGCGCGATCGCGATGGCGGTGCACCACAGCCGCAGGCTGAGGCCCGTGGTGCCGAAGATGCGCTCCAGCGGGTCGAGCAGGGTGACCACGATGATCCCGAGCAGCGCCAAGCCGTAGCGGCGCAGTTGCGCGCGCCCGGGGATGGCCGACCGGTCGAAGATCGTGCCGTGCTGGTCGCGCGACAGCAGCCCGGCTACCAGGTGGAACAGTGACAGCGTGGTCAGCAGCATGGTGGCGCCGGCGACCGCCCCGCCGTGCGCGTGCCCGATCTGGTACGCCCACAGCGACCCGACCGTCATCACGAAGCCCTGCACGCACAGCCGCACCCAGTTGGCCCTGGACAGCACCGGAGTGCCCACCGGGCGGGGTGGCCGGCGCATCAGACCGGCGGTCGGCTCGTCGAACCCCAGCGCGATCGCGATCGGGATGTCGATCACCATGTTGATCCACAGGATCTGCAGCGGGTTGAGCGGCGTGCCCGCGGCGATGTTCAGCAGGCCCGCGCCGATGAAGATCGCGATGTACGCGACCAGCGTCGACATCTGGAACCGCAGGTACTTGAGCAGGTTGTCATAGAGGCCGCGGCCGTACTCGACGGCCTTGACGATGGTGGCGAAGTTGTCGTCGGTGAGGATCATGACCGCGGCTTCCTTGGACACCTCCGTGCCGGTGATGCCCATGGCCACCCCGATGTCGGCGGCTTTGAGCGCCGGGGCGTCGTTGACGCCGTCGCCGGTCATCGACACGACGTTGCCGCTGGCCTTGAGCAGGCGCACCAGCCGCAGCTTGTCCTCGGGGGCGACCCGGGCGATCACGCCGAGCTGCGGCAGCTGCGCCAGCAGCTCCTCGTCGCTCATCGCCGCGAACTCGGTGCCGGTGACGGCGCGGCCCTCGATGCCCAGCTCCCTGGCGATGGCCGCGGCGGTGGTCGCGTGGTCGCCGGTGATCATCCGGACCCGGATGCCGGCGCTGCGGCACTCGGCGATCGCGGCCTTCGCCTCGGGCCGGGGCGGGTCCACGATGCCGACCATGGCCAGCAGCGTGAGGTCGCGTACCTGCTCGATCAGGTTCGCGGACGGGTCGAACGACGCCGGGTCGAAGTCGCGCCGGGCGACCACCATGACCCGTTCGCCGGCCGCCGCGATGCGGTCGTTGGCCTCTTCGGCCAGGTGCCGGTTGGCGTCGGTGACGGCCGTGAGGGTCCCGTCCGGGCTGCGGTACGTCGTGGCGCGGGCGATCAGCACGTCCGGCGCGCCCTTCACGTAGCAGCGGACCACCGGCTCGCCGTCGTCGCCGGTCATCCGGTGGAACGTGGCCATGAACTTGTAGTCGGAGTCGAACGGCGCCTCGGCGATGCGGGGGTAGGCGCGGCGGGTCTCGTCCAGGTCCAGCCCGCCCTTCGCGGCGAGCACGATCAGGGCGCCCTCGGTCGGGTCGCCGATCAGGTTCTCGCCGTCGAGCACGGCGTCCGCGCACAGCGCCATCGGCAGCAGGTACGGGTCCAGGTCGAAGCGCTCGCCGCCGACGTGCCTGATCTCGCCGTCGGTGCGGTAGCCCTCGCCGCTGACGGTGAACCGGTTCTGCCCGGGGATGGCCAGCTCGCGTGCCGTCATCTTGTTCAGGGTGAGGGTGCCGGTCTTGTCGGAGCAGATCACCGACGTCGAGCCGAGCGTCTCCACGGCGGGCAGGCGTTTGACGATCGCGTTGCGGCGGGCGATCTCGCGGGTGCCGATGGACAGCAGCGCGGTGACGACCGCGGGCAGGCCGGTCGGGATCGCGGCGACGGCCAGCGCGACGCCGGTGATGAACAGGGTGTCGAACGACTCGCCCCGGGCCAGGCCGATGAGCACGACCAGGGCCAGGGCGATGCCCGCGATCGTGGCGATGATCTTCGAGAGGCTGTCGAGCTGCTTCTGCAGCGGCGTCTTGTCCTGCTCGGTGCCGGCCAGCAGGTGGGCGATGTGGCCGATCTCGGTGCCCATGCCGGTGGCGGTCACGATCATCTCGCCGCGGCCGCGGGTGACCGAGGTGTTCATGTACGCCATGCAGACCCGGTCGCCCAGCGGCACGTCCTGCCCGGCGACCGGGTCCGGGCTCTTGCCGACCGGCAGGCTCTCGCCGGTCAGCGCCGCCTCCTCGATCTCCAGCGTCGCCGCGACGCAGATCCGCCCGTCGGCGGGCACCAGGTTGCCCGCCTCCATGAGCACGACGTCGCCGGGCACCAGCTGCGCGGCGTCGACCTCGACGGCCTGACCGTCGCGGCGCACCCGGGCCACCGTCTTGAGCATCTGGGCCAGCGCCCGCACGCTCTCCTCGGCCTTGGCCTCCTGGCGCAGCCCGACCACCGCGTTGAACACGGTCAGCCCGGCCAGCACCAGGGTGGTGCCCCACTCGCGGGTGACCAGCTGGTTGACCACCGCCGCGGCGAGCAGCACGAGCTGCATGAAGTCGCGGTACTGGCGCAGGAACGCCGCGACCGCCGACTCCTTCTTCGTGGCGGTCAGCCGGTTCGGCCCGTGCTCGCGTATCCGGTCGGCCGCCTCCGCCGCGGTGAGCCCGCGGTCCACGGTGACCCCGAACGACTCCGCGACCTCCGGCACCGTCCTGCCGTACCACGGCTCTGCAACGGGCACGGTCTTCTGAGCACCGGTCACGGTGACTCGCTCTCTCGCATGGGCGCACCCGCCGGACCCGGCGCGTGCACCCGGGCCGGGCCGGCGGTCAGCCGGCCAGGATCGCGGCCTTCTGCTGCTCGAACTCAGCGTCGGACAGCACGCCCGAGGCCTTGAGATCGGCGAGCGTCTTCAGCTGCGCGAGCTTGGCGTCCATCCCGCCCCCGGCGGGCGCCTGCGGCGCGGCCTGCTGCTGATACGCCTGCTGCTGGGCCAGCTGCTGCTGGTAAGCCTGCTGCTGCTGGTACGCGGCCTGATCGGCGTACGCCTGCTGCTGCGCCGCCTGCTCGTCCTCCTGGCTCGCCCACCGGCCGGCCTGCCGCCGCGACACGCGGTTGGACACCGCCGTCGCCGTGCCGGCCACCACCGCCGTGCGCGCGACCCCTCGAAGCAGTCCCATGGTCATCCCCCGTTTCGGTAATGCGCTAAGCGCCGGACTCCGCCGCGGCCAGCAGCGCCTGCACCGGGATCCGGCCGCTGGCGACCATCTGCGCCCCGCCGCGGCGCCACGCCCTGGCCAGCGGCGCCGCCCAGGTGTTCTCGTAGAGGATCAGGCCGGCCGAGTTGCCCGGCTCGATCGCGTTGGCCGCCTCGTTCAGGTCGTCCCGGTCGAGCAGCCCGGACGCCGCGCCCTGGAACACCGCGAACTCGCGTGCGCCGGTGGCGTCCATGTCCTCGACGGCCACGGCGGTGACCGTGCCGTCGGTGTCCTTGCGGATGAAGGCGAGGTCGAGGATGCGGATGACGCCGCGATCCACCAGGTCCAGCAGCAGCGGGATGCCCTCGCCGGTCATCTTGTTGCCCGGGAACTCGATCACCACGTAGTCGATCGGGCCCATTTCCTCGAACTCGCTCACGTCATCGGTCTGGCTCATGTCATGCCTCCCAAGCAGCGTTGTGACCGCCCGCCCCGCGCCCGTGCCTGCATCGTAGGCACGGGCCGGGTCGCGGCGAGCGTGAATCGGCAAGGCGGCCGACCGTCCCGGCGGTGGCCGACCGCCCCGGTCATACCGTCGCCGCGGATCGCTTCCGCTTGGCGGCGGTGCCGAGTTCGGGACGTCCCCGGCCCTGGCGGTCGGTGTGCAGCAGCCCGCGGCCGAACGCGTCGACCCGGCCCCAGCGGCCCGGGATGCCCAGCAGTTCGATCTGGCCGATGCCCATGGGCAGCGCCGCGTCGACGACCAGGCTGTCCTCCAGCGGCTGCAGGCCCAGCATGGTCCGCAGCAGCAGCAGGGGAGCGCCCGTCGACCAGGCCTGCGGGCTGCACGCCGTCGGATACTGCACCGGGTACTTGGTCGCCTCGCGCGGGTAGCCGCCGAACGCCTCCGGCAGGCGGCCGTCGAAGTACTCGGCCGCGTCGAGGATGCCGGCGGCGATCTGCGCCGCCTCCTTCTTGAAGCCGTAGCGGCGCAGGCCCCAGGCGATGAACGAGCAGTCGAACGGCCACACCGTGCCGACGTGGTAGCCGATCGGGTTGTACCGCTTCTCGCCCAGGGCCAGGGTGCGCACGCCCCACCCGGAGAACAGCCGGGGCCCCATCAGGTGCCGGGCCACCGCGCGGGCGCGCGACTGCGGGACGATGCCGCTCCACAGTAGGTGGCCGATGTTCGAGGTCAGCACGTCGACCTGCTTGCCCTCGGTGTCCAGCGCCAGCGCGTAGTACTCGCCGTCGGCGACCCAGTAGTCCTTGTTGAACCGGCGCTTGAGGTCCGCGGCCTGCTTCTCCAGCTTGTTCGCGTAGTCGGGGTCCTTCCATACCAACCGCGCCAGGCGCGCCCCGCGCATCCGGGCGTCGTAGGCGTAGCCCTGCAGCTCGCAGGTGGCGCGCGGGAAACCGGGCAGGCTGCCGTCGGAGTAGGAGATGGAGTCCCAGGAGTCCTTCCAGCACTGGTTCTCCAGGCCCGACTTCTCGTTGCGCCGCTGGTACCAGACGTAGCCGTTGCCGAGCAGGTCGGCGTACTCGTCGACCCAGCGCAGCGCGGCGCGGGCCTCCAGTTCCAGGTCGCGTACCAACGCCTTGTCGCCGGTCCAGCGCTCGTACTCGTCGAGCAGCACCACGAACAGCGCGGTGGCGTCGGCGTTGCCGTAGTACGGGCTGTGCGGCTGCTCCTGGAACGCCGCCGACTCGCCGTAGCGGATCTCGTGCAGGATCCGGCCCGGGTCCTCGTCGCGGAAGTCGTCGAACCGGCTGCCCTGGCGGGCCGCCAGCTCCCGCAGCGTGGTGGCGGCGAGTTCCGGCGCGAACGGCAGTGCCTGCAGGCTGGTGAAGATGCTGTCCCGGCCGAACATGGTCATGAACCAGGGCAGGCCAGCGGCGGGCAGGCTGCGCCCGGCCGAGGTCAGCGGGGAGAAGCGCAGCGCCGCCAGGTCGATCAGGCTGCGCCGGTAGGTGCGCCGCAGCGGTTCCCACTCGCACTCCAGTTTCGGTGCGCCCTCCAGCCAGCGGTCCAGGTCCTCGCCCATGTCCTCGGCCGCCTTGGGGCCGCCGAGCCGGGTGCGCTTGCCGTCGCGGCCGATGAGGATCGGCGTGACGTGCAGCTCACACGTCCAGGGCACCTGAGGTTCGACCCGGATCTTGTAGGTGAGGCCGTGCTTGTCCATCTTCGCGCGCGGTTCTGAGGTGATCTCCGTGGCGCGGTGGAAGGTGTCGCGTCGATAGCCGAAGACCAGCCGGTCGCGCTCGACGCTGTGGTACAGCTCGCCCTTCTTGCCTTCGTTGTTCTTGACGTCGAACAGGTCGGAGAAGTCGCTGCCCGCCTCCATGTGCACGGTCAGCTCGACGGCCTTCTCGCCGTGATTGAGCACCGCCAGCCGCTCTTTGAAGCCGTCGGTGACCGTGCGCTGCCGCATCACGGACAGTTGTGCGTCGATGTACACGGTGCCGCCGCCGGGGGCGAGGAAGAACCTGGTCTCGAAGTACTGCAGGTCGTCGACGGACAGGGTGCCCAGCCGCTGGCCGTCGACGGTCAGCACCCAGGTCGACAGGAACCGGGTGTCCCAGGCGAACAGCCCGGACGGGTCGGTGCGGGACGCCTCGATGTCGCCCCGGTCGTCGCTGACGACGAAGGTGTTGCCGTTGAGGATGCGCACCTGTTCAGCCACGGCCGACCGCCGAAGGGTGGGTGCTGCGCATCGGGCCGGTGAAGACGCGCTGGAAGAGCAGCAGCAGCTCCGGGTCGCCGCCGGCTTCGAGCGCTCCGCGCAGCAGCGCCGCGAACGCGTTGTCCTTGCCGGTGACGATGTTCTCGAACACGTCGGTGTCGGCCTCGACCGAGCAGTCGGCCTTCTGGTTGCGCCGCGACACGGCGAACGTGCCGTGGTCGATCGTCACGAACCAGCGCTGGACCTTGCCTTTCGCGCCGATGTCGAACCGGATACTGCCTGAGCTGCGCCTTAGTAACGGCTCCTCGCCGCGTTGGGCGAGGTCGGCGAAGAACTGGTCGGTCGCCGTGGGCATGTGCACCATCTCCTTGGGAGGGGCGGGTCCCGGGCGCGGCGGAGAGCGAAGGTCGCCACGGTCTCATCAGGTCGCGGAGGACCGTGCGGACCCGTAGGTATGTGTTCTGAGCGTAGCCGCGACGCACCTTTCGGGAGGTTTTATCGCGTATTCAGCTTCGGTGGGACTGTCGCGTCCACCGGCGGCCGGCGGTTGCGCTGGGTCCACGTGTAGGCGAGCGCGGCCAGCGCCACCAAGGCGAGCAGCAGCAATCCGATGGTGTAACGGCCGGTGGCGCCGTAGACGGCGCCCATCACCAGGGGCGGCACGAACCCGCCGAGCCCGCCCATCGCACCGACGATGCCGGTCACCGCACCCACCTTCGGCCGCGGCACCACCTGTGCGAGCAGCGAGAACACCGCACCTGCCCCGGCGCCCAGCATGGCCGCCATGATCAGGAACGTGATCGTCGCCCACGGGTACAGCGGCGGGGCGAACGACTGCCAGGCCGCCATCACGGCCAGCACGGCCAGGCAGCAGGCCAGCACCTTGGCACCCCCGACCCGGTCGGACAGCCAGCCGCCGGGCGGCCGGAACAGCACCGCGACGAGCGTGAACCCGGCCGCCTTGAGCGCGGCGTCGCCCTGCTCCAGGCCGTACTGGCTCTGCAGGTAGGTGACCAGGTAGACGGCGAAGGAGACGTACCCGCCGAAGGTGACCGCGTACAGCGCGGACAGCGGCCAGGTCATCGGCTGGCGGGCGGCCTCGGTGAAGCGGTGGGAGAACGGCTCGGCAGGCACCGTGCGGCCGGGCGGCTCGCGCAGCACCAGCCAGGCGACGACGCCGTAGACCGCCAGCACCACCGCGCACAGGTAGAACTGGGCGTTGGGCCCGATCTCGCGCATCGGCTTGGTCAGCAGCGCGGCGATGGCGGTCCCGCCCATGCCCATGCCGATGACACCGAGCGCCAGGCCGCGTTTCGACGGCGGGAACCAGCCGTTGCCGTGCGGGATCGCCGCCGCGAACGGGGTGCCGCCGATGCCCAGGAAGAACCCGACGACCAGCATCGCCAAGTACGAGCCGCCGGCCACGGTCAGCGCGAGCACGGGCAGGATGGTCAGGAAGGCGATCGCGGGCAGCATGACCCGTGCCCCGAGCACATCGGTGAGCGCGCCGACCGGGATCCGGCCCAGCGAGCCGACCAGCACCGGCACCGCGACCAGGATGGACTGCTGCACCGAGGACAGCCCGAGCTGCTGCTTGTAGATTGCCGACAGCGGCGAGATCAGCCCCCACGCCCACGCGGTGAGCAGGAAGCCCAGCGCGGCGAGGATCAGGTTGACGTACGCCCCCCGCGGCACTCGCTCCGTGGCGGCCGGGGCGCTCACCGGTCGCGCCGTTCGCCCAGGCGCCATGCCCACAGCGCGACGAGGAACGAGGCGACTCCGAACGCGGCCGCCCACCAGGCGACCGTCGTCTGGCCCTGCATCCACGCGTTGAGCCCGACTCCGATCGCCCAGAGCTGGCCGACCAGGATGGACAGCACCAGCGCGAGCCGCCCGGACAGCATCGAGGAGCGTTCCGGGTCGGTCTCGCCACCCGCGCCGGGTCCCGGGCCGGTGCTGCGCACCCGCGGGTCGCCGTACCCGCTGGTGGATTTGATCTGCGGGTAGCGCGCGTCGGTCATGACTGCTCCTGTTCGCCTGACAGCGCGGTGCCCACGGCCCAGATGCCGCCGTCGCGCTCCTCCAGCAGCACCCGGGGCAGGGGTCGCGGCGGCGGCCCGGCGGTCACCGCGCCGGTGCGCGGGTCGAACACGCCCTCGTGGCAGGGGCAGTACAGCTCGCCCTGCTCGCCGCGGTCGGCCCGCCACAGCACCCCGCAGGCCAGGTGCGTGCAGATCGACGAGTACGCGACCAGCGTCCCGTCGGCCATCCGCAGCGCGACGGCCCGGTCCTCCTCGCCGGGGTAGCTGAACGCCACCGACCGGCCCGGCGGCAACTGCTCGGCGACCAGCTTCGGCGGGGCTGCACCCTCGCCGTGCCGGTGGAAGATCCCCGAAGCGACCGCGATGCCGCCCGCCGCCAGGCCGCCGGACATCGTGACGGCCAGGCGCAGGTAGTCGCGGCGGCTGGTCAGCGAGTCCGCCGCGATGCGCTCCCGCAGCGCCGCGACCTCCTGTTCGGTGTGCGGGGCCCGCTCATCGACGCTCACAGTGCCGGCCTTTCGTTCGCGACTGCGGGGCTCCGCTGCGCTGTGCTCCTCGCGCTCACAGTGGCTCCCCGAGCACGTTGTCCGCCGACGGCTCCAGGTGCCCGGCCGGTTGCGGGCTGCCGGTGACCCGCGCGTGCTCGCCGGCTCCGCCGGGCAGCGGCTGATCCGGCCGTCCCTTGGGGACCACCATCGCCACGCCCGTGGAGATGATCGACCCGTCGAAGTCGAATGTGCTGGCGACTTCGACGCCGGGCCGCTCGGCGCGCAGCTCTTCGAGGGTGCCGTAGAAGATGGAACCGGTCGGGCACACCGTGGCGCACATCGGGGCCAGCCCGTACGACGTCCGGTCGTAGCACAGGTTGCACTTGAACTGGAGCTTCGCTTCCAGGTCGATCTTCGGCACGCCCATCGGGCAGGCGTTGACGCAGTTGCCGCAGCCGATGCAGCGGCTCTTGTCCGCGTCGTGCACCACCCCGTCCGGGGTGACCAGGATGGCCTCGGCCGGGCACACCTGCGCGCACGGCGCGACGGGATCCTCGCAGTGCATGCACACCGTCGGGCTGGACGCGACGCTGCCGCCCTGGTCCAGATAGTCCAGATGGATCATCGACTTGCCGCGGTGCGAGTCGCACTCCCGGCACGCCGACACGCAGGCCTGGCAGCCGATGCAGCGGCCCGGATCGATCACGATGGTGCGTCCCATCATGGCTGTGACGTGCCCCTTCCCTGCGACGAGGTGGGTGGCTGCAGCTCACCGCGCGAGCGCTGGGTGTCGGCGTACGGCTCCCGCCCCGGCGGCATCGGCGGCGCGGGCACCACGGTGACCGCGTCGGCCGGCTCGATCCGGCAGGCGCACACCTTGTACTCGGGGATCTTGGAGCGCGGGTCGAGCGCGTCGATGGTCAGCTCGTTGGCCGCCACCGGGTACGGCCAGTGGTACGGCACGAACACCGTGTCGGGCCGGATCGCCTCGGTGACCAGCGCCGGGAACGTCGCGGCACCGCGCCGGGTGACCACGGTGACCGCGTCGCCGTTGGCGAACCCGTGCGAGGGGTGCACCTCCACCCATGGCCGCGGCGTCTGCTCGACAAGCCCGCCCAGCCGCCGGGTCTGGTTGCCCGACAGGAAGTGCGCCACGGTCCGGCCCGTGGTCAGCGACATCGGGAACGTGTCGTCATAGGGGTCCGCGGGCGGGTGCCAGCGCACCGCCTGCAGGTGGACCTTGCCGTCGGCGTGGTACGTGCGCCCGCCCTCGAACAGCCGCGGCGTGCCCGGATGGTCCAGGTCGGGGCAGGGCCAGGCGATGCCGCCGGTCTCGTCGAGCCGCGCGTACGTGATGCCGTAGTAGTCGTTGACCGTGCCCCGCGAGGCGATCCGCAGCTCCTCGAACACCTGCTCGGAGTTCGCGAACTCGAACTTGTCCCCGGCGCCGAGCCGCCTGGCCAGCTCGCACAGCACCCAGGTGTCGGTGCGCACCCCGGGCAGCGGCTCCTGGGCCTTGCGGTGGCGCACCACCCGGGCCTCGGCGTTGGCCATCACCCCGTCGTCCTCGGCCCAGCTCGTCACCGGCAGCACCAGGTGCGCGTTGGCGGCGGTCTCGGACAGGAAGAAGTCGCACTGGGCGTGGAACTCCAGGGCGTCGTACCCCTCCTTGACCACGTGGTAGTTCGGCAGCGACACGAACGGGTTGTTGCACATGCCGAACAGGCCGCGGATCTCGCCGCGGCGCATCTGGTGCACCATCTCCATCATCGAGGTGCCTGCCTGCGGCAGGTCCTCGACGTCGATGCCCCAGATGTTCGCGACCTGCATCCGGTGCACGGGGTCGCTGATGTTGCGGCCGCCGGGCAGCATGTCCGACTTCTGGCCGTGCTCGCGCCCGCCCTGCCCGTTGCCCTGCCCGGTGATGGTCCCGTAGCCGGCCCCGGGCTTGCCGAGGTTGCCGGTGGCCACACACAGGTTGATCACGGTGAGGCAGTTCTCCACGCCCTGGGTGTGGTGCTCGATGCCGCGGGCGTGCCAGGCCATCGCCTTGCCCGCGGTCGCGAACATCCGCGCCACCTGGAAGACCTGCTCGGCGGGGATGCCGCAGATCTCGGCGGTCCGCTCCGGCGGGCACTCGGCGGCGGCCGCCCGCACCTCGTCCCAGCCGGTGGTGTGCTCGGCGATGAATGCTTCGTCGGTCAGGCCCTCGGTGACGATCACGTGCAGCACGGCGTTGAAGAACGCGGCGTCGGTGCCCGGCCGCAGCGCGACGTGGATGTCGGCGGTGCGGGCGATGCTGGTCTCCCGCGGGTCGACCACGATCATCTTCGCGCCGCGGTCGCGCGCGCCCC
Source organism: Catellatospora vulcania (assembly GCF_009720385.1). GTDB lineage: Bacteria > Actinomycetota > Actinomycetes > Mycobacteriales > Micromonosporaceae > Catellatospora > Catellatospora vulcania. The sequence continues at coordinate 737,394 of NZ_ML769301.1, forward strand.
ACAGGTACTGCGTCATCACCGGGAAGCACTCGCCCACGTTGGAGCCGGCGATCAGCAGGCAGTCGGTGAGCAGGCAGTCCGCGAACGGGTTCGCCGCCCGGTCGATGCCGAACGACAGCTTGTTCGCCCCGGCCGCGCTGACCATGCACAGCCGGCCGTTGTAGTCCACGTGCCGGGTCCGCAGCGCCACCCGCGCGAACTTGCCCACCAGGTACGTCTTCTCGGTGAACAGGCTCGCCCCGCCCAGCATGCCGAACGCGTCGCGGCCGTGCTCGGCCTGGATGCGCTGGATGTGCTCGGCGGTCACGTCGAGGGCCTGCTCCCAGGACACCGGCCGCAGGTCGTCGGCGCGGCTCTTGCGGTACAGCGGCGCGGTCAACCGGTCCGGATGATTGACCTGCTGGTAGGCGTTGAGGCCCTTCGGGCACAGCCGCATCCGGTTGATGTCGTGGTCGCGGGGCTCGACGCCGAACACCTTGCCGTCGTGCACCCGCAGGTACATGCCGCACTGCACGCCGCAGAAGCAGCAGTGCGTCGGGACGAGGGTCTCCTCGCCCCGGATCGCCCGCCACTTGTCGGCCGGCAGCCCGCCCGCGTCGCGGAACCGGCCGGTGCCCGGCGGGGTGATGTTCGGGTCGAGGGGGATGGTCATGTCAGAACCCCGGCTTCACGGTCGTGCGGTAGGCCTGCCCGCGCCGCAGCCGCTTGCACCGCGGGCAGACTTCGGCGAGGGAGTCGAAGTCCAGCTTCAGGTCCCGCATGGTGGCGCGCAGGTTGTCCACGTACGCCGTGGTGTCGATGGGCTCGCCGCAGTTGCGGCACTGCCTGATCTCGCCGTGCCCGGTGTACTTGAACAGCTGCATGCCGACCGCCGCCGGGCGCTGGGCGATGTGGAAGAACTTGCCGAACGGCAGGTAGAGCAGGGTCAGCACCACCGCGGCCATGTGCAGCACGGCCAGGAACTCGTAGCCGCCGCCGTGCAGGAACACGCTGGAGAACGTCAGCAGCAGCCCGGTCACCGAGATGATGATCAGCGCGAGCAGCGGCACCAGGTCGTAGCCGAAGCGCTGGCCGGTGCTCGCCTCGCGGTCGCGCATGCGCCGGATCAGGAAGTAGGTCGCGCCCGCGATGACCAGCACCGCCGCCAGGTCGAGCCCGTGGAACAGCAGCCAGCCGAGCACCGACAGAGCGTCGAACTTCACCACCCCGAAACCCCAGATGTTCATGGTGTACTGCGGCCCGGCCCCGGTGTTCGCGGTGAAGGTGAACCAGCCCCAGGTCAGCGGGAAGGTGATCGCCGCGGCCAGCAGGCAGCCCCAGAAGATCAGCTGGTGCGCCGCCCAGCGCGAGCGCGAGCGCGCGCCGAGGAACTTCTGGAAGCCGAGATACGTGGCGATCATGCGGGGCAGCGCGGTCGGCGTCCGCCGCAGGTTCTGCCAGGACAGCGCCGCTCCCCAGCCCTTGCGGAACAGCCGCCGGGCGCCGGGGGAGGAGATCCACACCATGTAGCGGTACGCGATGCCGAAGGCGAGGAACACGCTGGCGATGGCGTACGGGGCGAGCGCCGAGTCGAAGTTGTGCAGCCCCCTGCTGCCCAGGAAGATCGCCGCGCAGAGCACCAGGGCGGTGACGATGCCGACGATCACGGGCCTCATGCAGCCGATGCTATGTAATCGGCATATCCACCGTATGAGGTTTATCAGACTTATCGTCACAGATGACCCGCGTCGCGCTCACGCTCGGTGATCGCACACCGTGCGGTCGCCGTCGACCGGACTCGATCGACGGATCGGCCCGTGTGCACCTCTGTATAGCGAGAGCTGTGTTAAGACACCGTTAACCGTGGCCTGATTCTTGTCACACGGCAGAACCCGTGCACGAGAGGGGGATCCAGCCGTCCCGCCGGTAGCGTACGGACAGTGACGACTCATCTGGTGAAGGCGGCCCCGCACACCCGTACGCCCGGCCCCGGCCAGCACCGCCCCCGGTGGTACGCGGCGCTGGTCGTCATGGCCGCGCTCGCGCTGGCGGCGGTGCTGGCCGGGCACCGGCTGGTGCCCAACGTCCGCAGCGTGGGCAGCCTGCTCGACTCCGTCGCACCCCTGCTCGGCTGCGGGGTGCCGGTGCTGGCGCTCGCCGCGCTGGCCTCCCGCTCACGGGCGGCGCTGCTGGCGGTCGTCCTGCCTGCTGCCGTCTGGGCGGCGCAGTTCGGCGGCGCGCTGCTGCCGCCCCAAAGCGGTCCGGCTGAGCTGCGGGTGGTCTCGCAGAACCTCTACGCGGACAACCCCGATCCGGCGGCCACCGTCGAGGCGCTGGCCGCCGACGGGCCCGACCTCATCGCGATCCAGGAGGCCACCGAAGGAGTCGCCGCGACGGCCGCGCGGCGGCTGCGCGCGGCCTACCCGTACCACGCGGTCAGGGGCACGGTCGGCCTGCTCAGCAAGCACCCGATCGGCCGGGTGAGCAGCCTCGACAGCGAAACGAGCTGGATCCGCGGGCTGCGCGCGGTGGTCGAGGCCCCGCAGGGCGACGTCGCCGTGTACGTCGCGCACCTGCGCTCGGCGCGCCTCAACGAGACCGCCGCCCGCGACCGCAACATCCAGGCCCTGGCCGACGCGGTGCGCGCCGACGACGCGAGCCGGGTGCTCGTGCTCGGCGACCTGAACACGTCCACCGAGGACCGGTCCTTCGCCCCGCTGTCCGCCCTGTTGCGCGACGCGCAGGCCGACGCCGGGTGGGGGTTCGGCCTCACCTGGCCGTCCGCGCTGCCGGTGCTGCGCCCCGACCAGGTCCTCTACCGCGGCCTGACCGCCACCGATGCGGGAGTGCAGCGCACCCCGGGCACCGATCACCGGGCGGTGACGTCGTCGTTCGCCTTCCCGAGCAGCTGACGCCGGTCCCGTCCCGGGCGGGACGGGACCGGCGTCACCTCACTTCGCGATGAGCAGCAGCACGGCGCGGCCGCGCAGCGTGTACGCCGTCCCGGCCCCGCCGATGGCGGCCTCGGCGCCCGGCGCGGCGACCTGGTTCGCGCCCTCGGCCCACGGGGCCGTGTCGGTGACCCGGTACCACTGTTTTCCGGCCGGCGGGGCGGGCAGCGTGAAGATCACGTCGCCGGACCAGCCGTTGTAGGCGGTGTACAGCGCGCTCGCGCTGTCGCCGAACTCCGTGCCGTCGATGCGCCACGCCAGTGCGTGGTTGTTCGCGTTGCCCCAGTACGCGCCGTCAGGCGCGACGCCAGACGGGGTGAACCACTCCAGCTGCCCCAGCCCGTTGGCGTTGCCGTCGGCGGCGGTGTAGAAGTTCGCCGGTCGCAGCGCCGGGTGCGCCTTGCGGAACGCGAGCATCCGCGACGTGTACGTCTTGAAGTTCGTCTCGTCGGTCGTCAGCGACCAGTCCAGCCAGTTCGCCGACGAGTCGACGTTGTACGGGTTGTTGTTGCAGTTGACCGACCGCAGCGTCTCGTCGCCGCCGGTCATCATCGGCGTGCCGCCCGACAGCATCAGGAACGCGAACGCGTTGCGGGCCGCCTTGCGCTGGTCGGCGGCGACCCCGCCCTGGTCCCAGGAGATGTTGTCGTCGCTGCCGCCGTCCGACGGCCCGAACGGCCAGGCCTGGCCGTTGTTCTTGCCGTTGCACGAGTACAGGTCCTTCTGGGTGAACCCGTCGTGGGCCACCATGAAGTTGACCGAGTGCCACGGTTTGCGGCCGTCGTCGCCGTACAGGTCCGACGACCCCGCGAAGCGGGTGGCCAGGTCACTCGGGGTGACCGCGTCGACGCCCAGCTTGTTCTGGTCGCGGCGCAGCGTGTCGCGGTAGATGCCGTTCCACTCCGACCACGCCCCCGGGAAGTTGCCGACCTGGTAGGTGCCGGTGCCGATGGCCCACGGCTCGGCGATCCAGTCCACGCCCGCGCCGCCGCCGGCCGGGCGGGCCGGCATCTCGGCGGTGAGGCGGTTGAGCGCGGTGTTCGCGTCGGTGCGGCTGTAGCTGAAGCACCCGTGCTGGCAGGTGTTGCCCAGCACCGACGCCAGGTCGAACCGGTAGCCGTCGACGCCGAGGGTGTTCTTCCAGTACGCGATGGAGTCCACGATCAGGTTCTGCGCCGTCGGGTTGCGGGTGTTGAAGTTGTGCCCGAGCCCGGTGTTGTCCATCGACCCCTGCATGTCGGAGGTCAGCGAGTAGTAGGCCGGGTTGTCCAGCCCTCGCCAGGAGAAGATGTTGTACGTGTTCTTGTCACTGATCGCGCCGCCCTCGGCGGTGTGGTTGTAGACCACGTCGACCAGCACCTTGATGCCGGCGTCGTGGAATGCCTTCACCATGGCCTTGAACTCCTTCGTCGGACCGCCCGGCGTCTTGTCGTACGCGTAGCGCCGGTCGGGGGCGAAGTAGTTCTCGGTCATGTAGCCCCAGTAGTTGTCGCCGGTCGTGCTGCTCGGGCTGGTGTCGTTGGCGTCGTTCTGGGTCTCCTGCAGCGGCAGGAACTCCACCGCCGTGATCCCTAGCGTGGCCAGGTAGGCCGCCTTCTGTCCCGCGGCCTTGTAGGTGCCCCGCTCGGCGGCCGCGATCGAGGTGTCGGCCTTGGTCAGACCGCGCAGGTGCACCTCGTACACGATGTCGTCCTTGAAGGCCCTGGTGGGCTTGGTGCCGACGCTCGTGCTGTCGGCGGCCAGCACGATGCCCTTGGGGGCGATCGTGCCGGTGTCCACGGCCCGCTTGGCCGGGCCTGACGAGTAGTCGCCCGCCACCCCGTCGGGCAGCGCCGTGTCGTGGCTCATCTCCCGCGCGTACGGGTCCAGCAGCAGCTTGTTCGGGTTGAACCGGTTGCCGGCGGCGTCCACGTCGGCGACGAACCCGACCGACGACCCCTTCGTCCAGCTCGCGCTGTACGGCCAGTTCGGACCCCAGGCCCGGTAGCCGTAGTAGACGGTGCCGGTCACGCCCGCGGCCTGCAGCGTCGCCACGCTGACCGTGGTCGCCCAGACGTCCCCGGTGCCCTTGGTCAGCAGGTAGGACGCCTTCTCCTGCGCGCCGGTGGCGGCGGAGTAGACGTAGACGGCGATGCGGGTGGCCCGCGAGGAGTACACCCGGAAGTTCACATTGGCGCCCGAGTAGCGGCCGCCCAGCGTCAGGGTGTCGATCCCGGCCTGGGCGGGCGCGGTGGGGGAGACGAGGGACAACCCGGCGGCCACCAGCGCGGCGGCGAGCACGGACCTCCAGAGGCGACGCATGGTCTTCCTTCCCGGAACGGGGGTGGTGGCCGGGGGAGCGGCGACTGAAAATTCTTGCAAAGTGTGACCCAGATTACGTGCAAGTTTCAGGAAGGTAAAGATGCGCCATCTGTCCTCAACGCGAGCGGCGGGCCGCCGGGCGAGCAAGGATGGAGAGGTGGACGAAGGAACGTCCGGAGACAACGGAACAGCGGCCGAGGTCGTCATCCCCGTGAACGGCGCCGCGCTCCAGGCCCACCTGGCCATACCCTCGCAGGCCGCCGGCATCGTCGTGTTCGTGCACGGCAGCGGCAGCAGCCGGCACAGCCCCCGCAACCAGTACGTCGCCCGCCTGCTGCGCGACGCCGGACTCGGCACCCTCCTGTTCGACCTGCTCAACGAGTCAGAGGAGAACGACCGCGGCAACGTCTTCGACATCGGGCTGCTCGCCGGGCGGCTCACCGAGGTGCTGTCCTGGCTGCGCGCCCGGCCCGCCGCGCACGGCCTGCCGGTCGGCCTGTTCGGAGCGAGCACCGGCGCGGCCGCCGCGCTGTGGGCCGCCTCGAACGGCAACGCCGACGTCGCAGCCGTGGTCTCCCGCGGTGGCCGCCCCGACCTGGCCGGCGGCCACCTCGCCGAGGTACGCGCGCCGACGCTGCTCATCGTCGGCGGTCTCGACCACACCGTGCTGGAGCTCAACGAACGCGCCGCCGCCCAGCTGACCTGCGAGCACGCCGTCGAGATCGTGCCCGGTGCGACCCACCTGTTCCAGGAGCCCGGCACCCTCCAGCAGGCCGCCGCCCTGGCCCGCGACTGGCTCGTACGCTACGTGCGCTGATGCCTCAACGTCGGGGCCGATCGGTGCGGTGCAGCCGGTAGCGCAGGAAGCGGTCGTCCCCGATGCTCGTCTCGCCGTCGGTGCGGAAGCCGAGCCGGGCGACGCCGTGGGCGCTGCGGCGGCTGGGTGGCAGCAGGATGGTCACCGAGCCGAACCCGAAGGTGCCGAACGCCTCGTCCAGCACCCGGTCGCAGATCGCCGCGCCGTGGCCCCAGAACCGCGGATGCAGGACCAGGGCCAGGTCGGCGTCACCGTCCTCGGGCTGCAGGCCGCCCCAGCCGGCGAACTCGCCGTCGACGAGGAAGGCCCACGGGCCGTACCCGTGCTCGCGCCACAGCTGCTCCTTGGCTGCCACGAACGCGGCGCACTCCACCGCGCCGAAGTCGCCCGCGGCAAGGGGCATGTGGCGGCGTACCGAGCGGTGGTTCATCAGCGAGATGATGGCGGCCGGGTCGATGCCGCCGAGCCGGGTCAGCTGCAGGTCCATCTCGCTCCCTCCGCTCGGTGTTCCGGCGGGGCGTTCACACGATCGAGGAGCGCTGCTCGGGTGTCAGCGGCTGCAGGCCGTCGGCGATCCGGGCCAGGTCGTCGTCGTGCAGGACGTCCTCGGGGTCGGCGGCCCGCAGCTGCTGGCGCACGGCGCGGTAGAACTCCTGCAGCGCGTCGTTGAGCCGGGCGATCGGCGGGGTGTCGGTGTACCGGTCCGCGCGGGGATCCCGGTTGTCGACGCCCTGCACGGCCACCGCGTACGCGTGGTGCATGACCACCCGGGCCGCGACCTGTACCCGCCGGTTGCCGACGAGCCGCAACTGCTCCATGGCGATCCGGAGCTTCTCCTGCGCGTCGTCGATGCGCTGCTTCCGGGCGTCCTTGTCGCTGCTGTGGCGGTAACGCTCCGAATGGTGGCGCAGGCTCCGCGCGGCCTCGGCGAGCTGGGCGCTCTTGTCGAAGAGGACCGCCTCCCAGCGGGCTTTCGTGTCGCCGGCCATCTTCGTCCTGTTGACGCGCAGGGCGGCGGACGCGGCCAGCACCGCCGCCAGCACACCGCCCCCGAAACTGAGCGCATTCGACCACATGCGACCAATGTAGAGGCTGGCGCCACCGCGCCGGACGACACGCCCGGCGGCCGGCGGATTGATGCCCAGCCGTCAGCCGGTGGTGGCGAAGCTGTGGACGCGGACAGCTCGCGCCACCGGTCGAGGTCGTCGCCGACCTCCTTGCGCTTCGCCTCGATGTCGGTGACGCAGCTGCTGCCCAGGGCGGGCCGGACCGGCTTGCGTGCAGTGTCGACGATGGCGAGGACCGCGGTGGCGGCCTGGTCGCGGCAGCTGCTAGCGGGCGAACGGTGCGATGACGCCGTCCACGACCTTGCGGACCGCATCGGCGTCCGGCGGGGCGCCGGTGCGGTCGGCGAAGAGCAGATGCGCGGAGCCGATCAGCATGGCGGCGAGCGTGTCGGCGTCGGCGTCGGGGGCGATGCGGCCGAGATCCTGCTCAGCGCGCAGGTACGAGGCGATCATGATTGCGGCCTCGGTCAGCACCGGGACGCCGGCCGGCCAGGTCTGCCGCAGCCGGGCCCGCAACTCGTCCCGGAAGGTCACGAGCGCGACGATCGCCACCGCCACCGACCTGAACACAGCTGTCAGCACGTCGGCCAGGTTGTCGGCGAGGGCACCGGTTCCGGCGCTTTCGCGCAGCGCCGCCGCCTGCGGCACCATGCGGTCGACGCGGTCGAGGACGTACTGGGCGAGGAAGTCGTCGAAGTCGTCGAAGTGCCGGTGCAGCACGCCCTTGGCGCAACCGGCCTCGGTGGTGAGCGCCCGGCTGGTCAGCGCGCTCGGCCCGTCCCGGAGCAGGATGCGGTCGGCGGCGTCGAACAGCTGCTCGCGTACGTCGCGGATGGCCACCCCGGTCGGCATCGAACGCCCTTTCCCGCTGTCTCGTCGGCTCACTCCGTTGTCGAGTGGGCATGTGCCCACTACTGTGGGCACATGCCCACTCTATCGCGTGAGCCGCAGCCCGCCGGGCCGGAGCCGCACCGGCACCGCCAGGTGGCGGAGTCCTTCGGCACCGATCCCGACCGCTACGACCGGGCCCGGCCGCGTTATCCCGAGGCCCTGGTGCAGCAGATCGTCGCGGCGAGTCCCGGCACGGCCGTCCTCGACGTCGGCTGCGGGACCGGCATCGCAGCCCGGCAGTTCCAGGCCGCCGGCTGCACGGTGCTCGGCGTGGAGCCCGACCCGCGGATGGCGGCGTTCGCGCGGCGCACCGGAGTCCAGGTCGAGGTCTCGACGTTCGAGGACTGGGATTCCGCCGGCCGCGGTTTCGACGCGGTCATCGCGGGGATGGCCTGGCACTGGGTGGACCCGGTGGCGGGGGTGGCCAAGGCGGCGCAGATGCTGCGTCCGGGGGGCAGGCTGACGCCGTTCTGGCACGTGCTCCAGCCGCCGCCCGAGCTGGCTCACGCCTCCCGCGAGGTCTTTCAGCGCGTCATGCCCGACTCGCCGTTGACCATGCCGCCGGGCGGCGCGTCCGTGCTGGACGGCTACCAGGTGATGTTCGACAAAGCCGCCGAGGGGATCCGGCTGGCCGGCGCATTCGACGAGCCGGAGCAGTGGCGGTTCGACGGCGAGCGGACGTACACCCGCGAGGAGTGGCTGGACCAGCTGGCCACCTCCGGCGCCCTGACCCGGCTCCCGGCGGACCGGCTCGCCGAGGTGCTGGCCGCCGTCGGCGACGCCGTCGACGCGATGGGCGGCACCGTCACGGTCCCGCACAGCACCGTCGCCGTCACCGCCGCGCGCGTCGCCACCGTCTGACCTCCGTCGCTGTCCGGCAGACCGCGAAGGCAAGCGCAGCGGGCCGGATCCCGCCGCATCGGCCGGCCCGGCCCGGCCCGGCATATAGTGCCGATCATGTGTACGGTCGCCGTCAGTTTCGAGCCGTCGTCACCGGTGCCGCTGCTGGTGCTGGCCGTACGTGACGAGCTGCTGATGCGGCCCTGGGAGCCGCCGGCCGAGCACTGGCCGCGCCACCCGGGCGTGCTCGGCGGGATCGACCTGGTCGCCGGGGGCACCTGGCTGGCCGTCGACCCGGCCGCCCGCCGGGCCGCCTTCGTGCTCAACGGGCGCGGGCGGCTGGCCGCCGAACACGGCCGCCGATCCCGCGGCGACCTGCCGCTGCTCGCCGCGGCCGGGCTGCCCGTGCCCGGTGACCTGCGCGCCTTCGATCCGTTCTACCTGATCACGGCAGATATCTCCGGCGCGGCAATGGTGGGGTGGGACGGTGAGACCCGGACCGACACGGCGCTGCCGGAGGGGTTCACGGTCATCGTCAACAGCGGCGACGACCCGGCCGAGCCCCGCGCCGCGCACCTGCTCGCGGCGCTGCGGGCCACCCCGCGTCCGGACCCCGCTGAGGGCTGGGGCGGCTGGCCGGTGCTGGCTGCGGGGGAGGGGATCGATCGTGAGGACTCGCGGGCGCTGATCCTGCGGCACACCTTCGGCGACGACCTGCGCTACGGCTCCAGTTCGGTCACCCTGCTCGCGATCGGCCCCCGCCTGGTGCGCTACGACTTCGCACCCGTACCGGACGAACCAGGTCCGGTGTCGCTCACCCGCATCGTCTAGGCGCGCCGCGGCACGAGCCTTGGAGCCGCGAGCGCCGCGTCCACAAAAACGGATCATGGAGTCCGGCAGCGTGCGTTGATCGTCACCAGTCCCGGCCGGCGGTCAGCGCCTCCCGGTCCTCGCCGCGGCGGGCGCACAGCGCCCGTACGTCGACACCGGCATCGGTCAGCACGTCCTCGATGTACGCGCAGAGTTCGTCGCGCTCGTCGGTCTCGATGTGGCCGTGCTCCTCGTCGATGTCGTTGAGCGCGAGCACGACGTGCTCGGCTGCGGCGAACAGCTCGTCATCGGAAGGCTCGCGCAGCGCCGCCACCTCGGCCTCGTACGCGGCGAGCGCGGCGTCGACCGCGTCGGTGAAGGCGCGTGGCCACAGCCGTTCGGCGTAGGCCTCGTCGGGTGACAGGGTGCCTGCGGCGAGCGCCTGCTGCTGCTCACGCACCGCGCGGCGCCACTCGGTGGTCGGACGTTCGATCATGGCCCGCAGCGTAGAACCGACGTGCGACGCCCCGATGGACGGCTAAGTGCAACTCGTGGGTTGCGCCTCGTCGCCATCATGTGCAACTCTGGAGTTGCACATCAATTGACGGCGTTGAAGGAGTCTGCTCATGAGCGAGGACCGGATCGAACGCGAGACCCTGATCGAGGCGTCCCTGGAGCGGGTGTGGTCGCTGGTCGCGCAGCCCGGGTTCTGGGTGGCCGACAAGGCGAGCCTGCCCGGCACGGTGGCCAGGGAGGGCGAGGAGATGATCGCGAAGAACGCCGAGCACGGCGACTTCCCGGTGCGCGTGGAGAAGGTCGACCCGCCGACGTACCTCGCCTACCGCTGGGCCAGCGCGTTCCCCGGCGAGGAGCTGCGCGCCGACAACAGCACCCTGGTCGAGTTCACGCTGACCGCGGAGGGCGCGAAGACGCGGCTCCGGGTGGTCGAGAGCGGGTTCGCGGCGCTGAACGGGTCCGAGGAGCTGCGCCGCGGGGCGGTGGAGGGAAACTCCGGCGGCTGGCCGCTGGAGCTGGACGCGCTCAAGGCACGCGCCGAAGAGTCCTCCGTGTGACCGAAGACCAGCACGGCGACGTCTCGCCGGTCGACGGCGTGCTGGCCGCGCTGGCCGACCCCACCCGGCGTCAGCTGCTCGACCTGCTGGCCGAGCTGGGCGAGGTGACCGCGACGACACTCGCCGAGCACCTGCCGATATCCCGGCAGGCGGTGGTCAAGCACCTCGCCGTGCTGGACGCCGCGGGTCTGGTCGCCGGTCGCCGGGCTGGTCGCGAGGTGCTGTACGAGGTGCGGCCCGCGGCGCTCAACGCGACAGCGCGCTGGATGTCCGCGCTCGCGTCCGACTGGGACCGGCGCCTGGCGACCATCAAACGCATCGCCGAGGCCGCCGAGCGGGGCGCGGCCCCGCCGGATGCGGAATCCGGCGGGTCATGAGAGACGGGAGGGACACGATGCTGCTCCGGCAGCCCGCGACGGCGGTGACACTGGGGCTCGCCGCCGTCTCCTGGATCGTGATGATCGGGCTCATGGACGGCATGGACATGGGCTCGGCGACCCCGCTCGGCCCGTTCCCGTTCTTCGTCGCCGTGTGGGCCTCGATGATCGCGGCGATGATGCTGCCGGGCGCGGTTCCGGCGGTCGTGCGGCGGCTGCACGGCGGTGGCGGCGTGGGCGCGGCGACGCTGTTCGTCGCGTCGTACCTCGCCGTCTGGACCCTGGTGGGGATCGCCGTGTACGCGGTGTACCGGCCGCATGGGCCGGTGGCCGCCGGCGTGGTCGTGATCCTGGCGGGCGTCTACGAGCTCACGCCGGTCAAGCGGCACTTCCGGCAGCGCTGCGGGGAGCACGCCGGCTCCGGGTTCGGGTACGGCCTGCACTGCGTCGGTTCGAGTATCGGGCTGATGCTGGTGCTGGTCGCGGTGGGGGTCATGAGCGTCGGCTGGATGTGCGTGATCACCGTGCTGTGCGTCGCACAGAAGCTCCTGCCCGCGCGGGCCGCCGTGGACGTGCCGCTGGCGCTGGCGATCGTCGCCCTCGGCGTCGTGATCACGGCAGCTCCCGCGGCGGTCCCCGGGCTGACCCCGCCGACGGCTCCGGCCGTGGACGGCACCGGCCACCACCATCCGCACCACTGACGACAGAAGAGGTGACCACGATGATCGATCACAAGACAGGCACCAGGCAGGAATGGCTCGCGGCCCGGTTGGAGCTGCTGGAGGCCGAGAAGGCGCTGACCCGGCGCAGCGACGAGGTGGCACGCCAGCGGCAGGAGCTGCCCTGGGTACGCATCGACAAGGAGTACACCTTCGCGACCGACGGCGGCCCGGCGTCCCTGGTGGACCTGTTCGCCGGGCGCTCGCAGCTGCTCGTCTACCACTTCATGTTCGGGCCCGACTACGAGGCGGGTTGCCCGTCCTGCTCGGCGATCGCGGACGGGTTCGACGGCTCCGTCGTGCACCTCGCCAACCACGACGTCACGCTGCACGCGGTGTCGGAGGCTCCGCTGCCGAAACTGCAGGCGTACAAGCAGCGGATGGGCTGGAGCTTCCCGTGGGCGTCGTCGTTCGGCGGCGACTTCAACCACGACTTCCACGTGACGCACACCGAGGAGGAGTGGCAGTCCGGGGCGGTCGACTACAACTTCCGCTCGATGAACGTACGTCCGTCGGCGTCGGGCGAGGAACTGCCGTTCCTCAATCAGATCGCGTCGTCCGTCGGCACGGACTGGCCGACCTACCGCCGGCAGGGGCCCGGCATGAGCGCGTTCGTGCTGGACGACGGCGTCGTCTACCACACGTACTCGACCTACGAGCGCGGTGTGGACGCGATCTGGGGCATGTACCAGTGGCTCGACCGCGCGCCGCTGGGGCGCAACGAGGACGGCTTCTGGTGGCGCCGCCACGACGAGTACGACAACTGATCTGCCGCTGACGGGGGAACGCGGTCGCGCCGGTGCAACTCGCCGCCGCGACCGCGTTGGCGGTGCGATCAGGCGGCGTCCGGGCCGGGCAGCGTGCCCAGGCAGGACCACTGGACGGTGACGGGCCGGTAGCCCAGGCGCGCGTTGACGGCGAGCATCGGCGCGTTCGACTCGTCGTTGGAGGTGTACGCCGCGGTGACGCCGCCGGCGGCGGCCCGGTGCAGTGCCACCGTCTTCGCGAGCCGGGCCAGGCCGCGGCCGCGGTGCTCGGGCAGCGTCGCGGTCATGTCCGACCACATCCGCTCCCCGTCCCGCTTGACCAGGGTGAACGCGACGACCTGCCCGCCGTCCACGGCGGCGACGCTGGCGTCTTTGTCCAGGCCGAGGTTGTCCCACACCTCGTAGCGCCAGGTGTCGAACGAGATCGCGTCCGAGGGGATGTCGCCGGGCTCGTCGGCGCTGGCCGCGACGTACGCCGCGTAGAGGACATGCTCGTCCAGCCCGGACAGCGGCACGACGGTGACGCCGTCCGGCGCGGCCGGGGCGGGCGGTGCGAACCGGGTCTCCAGCACCGAGTAGCGCAGCTCGCGGCTGGGCGTGAAGCCGCGGCCGCGGGCGAAGTCCAGCGATTCCTCCTGCACCCAGGTGCGCACCCGCTGCACGCCGAGCGCGGACAGGTGCCCGGCGGCGGCGTCGAACAGCAGCCCGCCGGCGCCCCGGCGGCGGTGCTCGGGATGCACGTGCAGCAGCGAGATCTCACCGAGGCCGGCCTCGGAGCTGGTGATGTTCCGGAACGCCGAGACCCAGCCCACGACCTGCCCGCCGGCTTCGACCACGAACGCGGTCCAGTCCCCGTCCGGCGGCTCGGCGATCATCTGCCGCGTGGAGGCGACCCCGCGCACCAGGTAGGGGTACACGGTGGCGCGCAGCGCGACCACGGCCGGGGCGTCGTCGGGCAGCGCGGTGCGAATTCTCATCCGGCCATCCTGACCTGCCGCATCCTGGCGATCAAACCGTTTGCGGGCGGTGGTGGCGGGACACGGGAGGTTAGCCTGCGGCGGTGCCGCTGACGTTCCCCTCGCATGCCGCGCTGCCACTGCCGCTGAAACTGTGGCGTCCCCGCTGGTTCGACGGCGTGGCGCTGACGGTCGGGGCGGCCTCGCCTGATCTGGCGTACGCGCTGGACGGCTCGGGTCTGCCGGTGTTCCCGCTGTCGCACCAGTGGCCCGGCGTGGTGCTGTTCTGCCTGCCGGTGACCCTGGCCGGGGCGCTGCTGGTGCGCCGTGCGGCGGCCGTGGTCGCGGCGCACCTGCCCCGGCGGCCCGCCGCGCTGGCGCTGCGCGACTACGGGGTGCTCGGCACGGGCCGGCCCGCGCTGGTGGTCAGCGTGGGGTCGGCGCTGCTGGCCGCCGCGAGCCACCTGGTCTGGGATCGGCTCACCGAACCCGCGCCGGTGCTGGACCTGGCGTCCACCGCCGGCGGCGCGCTGGCGGCGCTGGCGCTGGCCGTGCACGTGGGCCGCCACCGCCTGCTGCGGGCCTGGCACGGCGAGCCGCCGGCCCGGCCGGTGCGGCCGGGACTGTTCTGGCCCGTCGCGGTCGCGGTCACCGCGGCCTCGGCGGCGGTGGCGTCACAGCTGCCCGGAGCGTTCCTGCTGCACACCACCGGCGCGCGCCTGCTGCTCGGCCTCGCACTCGGTCTCGCGGCCGCCGCCGCGGCGACCAACCTTGCGCGACCACGGCCGAGCGCGGCCGCCCCGGTGACGGCGAACGACTGACTCAGGCGACGCGCAGGCGTTCCCCGTCGATGACGACCACGTCGCCGCGGTGCAGCTGGCGGCCGCGGCGCACCTCCACCTCGCCGTTCACGGTCACCTCTCCGGCGGCGATGCGCAGTTTCGCCTCGCCACCGGTCTCGATCACCGAGGCGAGCTTCAGGAACTGGCCCAGGCGGATCATGTCATCGCGGATCGGTACGTCGGTCACGTTGCCATCTTCCCTCAACGCCGGTCCGTCGATGGCCATCGGCCGACGCCGGTGTGGCACCTCACCGCCACGGGGCCGGTCAGCGCAGGTTCAGGCCGCCGTCGAGCATGATGACCTCGCCGGTCAGGTAGGAGTTGCCGATCACGGCGGCGATGAGGTCGGCGACGTCCGACGGCTGTGCCGGGCGGCGCATCGGACTGGACGTGTTCCACAGCGCGTGCGCGTCGGCCCAGTCGGCGGTCAGCGGGGTGTCGACCAGTCCGGGGGCGACGGCGTTGACGCGCACGTCGGGGCCGAGCGCGGCGGCCAGCAGCCTGGTCACATGGTTCAGCGCGGCCTTGCTGGCGGCGTACGCGATCGAGCTGCCCTTCGGGCGGACGCCCGCGTGGCTGGTCACATTCACGACGCAGCCGTTCGACTCCCGCAGCGCGGGCAGCGCCGCCGTGCACAGCAGCCAGGGCGCGATCAGGTTCACGTCGAGCAGCCGCCGCCAGTCCGCGGCGGTCAGCGCGTCCAGTTCCGCGTGCGGGACCGGCCAGCTGATACCGGCGTTGTTCACCAGCACGTCGAGCCGCCCGTGCGCGGCGAGCACCTGCGGGACCAGCCCGGCCGCGGCGTCGTTGTCGGCGAGATCCGCCTGCAGGTACGTCCCGCCGAGTGCCGTGGCCAGCGCGGTCCCGGCCGCACGGCTCGACCGTGAGTGGACCACCACGGTCATGCCGTCCGCGGCCAGCCGCCGCGCCGTCGCCGCCCCGATCCCCGACGCCGACCCGGTCACCAACGCCACTTTCCGCATCCGGTCGGCCATCAGATCGCGGTGAGGAAGGTGTGCAGCGCCCGGTGGTACGGCACGATCGTGGTGAGGTCGGCGTACTCCTCAGGGCCGTGCAGGCCCGCCCCGCCGATTCCGAAGATCACCGCGTCGACGCCGCGCTGGGAGTAGAAGCGCCCGTCTGCCGCGCCGTGCTTGCGCAGGAACCCGGCCGGGTAGCCCTGCGCCCGCGCCGCCTGCTGCAGCGCCCGCACCTCGGGCCGGTCACGGTCGGCATGGTGCGGGGCGTCGGCGTGCTCGACCGCCACCGTGACGCCCGGCCCGCAGAGCTCGCCCAGGTGCGCGGCGATCTGCTCGGCGGTGCGCCCGTCGAAGCCCGGCTCGCCGGGCGGGAAACGGATGTCGAGCCAGGCCTCGGCAAGCGCCGGGACCTGGTTGAACGCCGTGTTCGGGGTGTCCAGCCGGGCCAGGTTCACCGTGGTGGCCCACGCCTCCGCCGTCGGCAGCGGATACGCCGCGTGCAGCGCCCGGATCGCCTCCGTCAGCCGCAGCAGGGCGTTGTCGCCCTGCCACGGGTACGCGCTGTGCGCCGCGCGACCGGTGGCGGTCAGCCGCGCCTGCAGGATGCCCTTCGAATCGGTGACGATCTCCAGCCCGCTGAACTCGCCGATCACCACGAACTGCCCGGTGACCCCCTGCTCCAGCTGGTGCAGGGTGCCGTTGCGCCCGCCGATCTCCTCGTCGGTGACCAGCTGCAACGCCAGCGGGTACGGCAGGCTCGGCGCGAGCTCGGCGAACACGTGCGCCATCACCAGCGCCGAGATCTTCATGTCCTGCGCACCGCGGGCGTACAGGCGCTCGCCCTCACGGCGCGGCGTGAACTGCTCGGGGGCGGCGGGCACCACGTCCAGGTGCCCGTTGAGGATCACCCGGAACTCCGGCCGACCGGCCCCGGTGTCGCGGTAGAGCAGCGCGCTCGGCTTGCCCGCCGACTCGAACCGTTCCACGGCGAAGCCCGGCCCGACCGAGTCGAGGACCAGGTCCAGCGCACGGTGCAGCTGGTCGGGACGGTCGGCGGTCGACGGCACGGCGAGCAGCGCCTCGGCCGTACGCAGAAAGGGCTCCAGCTCCACCCCGCCATCCTGCCGCACGCGGCCGTGCGCGGCATACTGCTCGGGTGATCGGATCATGATGGTCGGCACGATCGGCGAGCTACGGCGCTTCCCGGTCAAGTCGCTGCTGGGGGAGACGCTCACCGGGGCGGTGGTGCAGCCGCGCGGGCTCGCCGGGGATCGCCGGTGGGCGGTGCGCGGCGCGGACGGCCGCTTCGGCAGCGGCAAGAGCACCCGCCGGTTCCGGCAGATGGACGGACTGTTCCAGCTGACCGCGCGGTACGACGGCGCGGTGCCGGTGCTGGGGTTCCCGTCCGGCGTGTCGGTGCGCGGCGACGACCCGGCGGTGCATGCCGCGCTGAGCAGGCACATCGGCGAGCCGGTGACGCTGACCGCGGAGGAGGACGTGTCGCACTTCGACGAGGGTCCGCTGCACGTGCTGACGACCGCGTCGCTGCGGCACCTGGCCGCGCTGCTGGGCGGGCCGGTCGACCCGCGGCGCTTCCGCGCCAACATCGTGATCGATGTGCCGGGCGTGTCCGCGCTGCTGGAGGACGGCTGGCTGGGGCAGGCCCTGCACGTCGGCGACGAGGTCGTGCTGCGGGTCGCCAAGCGGATGCCCCGCTGCGTCATGGTCAACAACGCGCAGCAGGAGCTGCCGCACGACGGGCGGATCCTGCGCGCCGTCGCGGCCGCCAACGAGCTGACCTTCGGCGTGCTGGCCCACGTCGAACGCGCGGGCGCGGTCCGGTGCGGCGACCCTGTCGTACGCCGCGGTTAGCATCGGCGGTGATGGACGCACTTGCTCTGGCCTCGTGGCGGATGCGCAACCTCGGCCTGCACGCCCCTGCCGACACCACGCCCCAGGACGTGGTCGGCCGGCTGGGCGCGGTGCAGTCGCAGGACTACGGCCCGGCGACCTGGTCGCTCGGCGAGCGCATCACGGACGCCCACGAGCACGGGGTGCACCGTGACTTCGGCGACGGCGCGCTGCTGCGGACCCACGCGCTGCGGCCGACCTGGCACTTCCTGACCCCGGACGACATCGGCTGGGTGCTGGCGCTGACCGGCCCGCGGGTGCACCAGCTCAACGCCTACTACTACCGGCAGCTCGGCCTCGACGAGCAACTGCGCGGGCGCTGCGACGCGATGCTGGTCGAGGCGCTGGCAGGCACGCAGCTCACCCGCAAGGAGTTGACCGCGCTGTTCCAGGCGGCGGGCATCGGCACCGAGGGCTTCCGGATGGCGTACATCCTGATGAACGCCGAGCTCAACGGCCTGATCTGCAGTGGGGCGATGCGGGGCAAGCAGCACACCTATGCGCTGCTGGCAGAGCGCGCGCCGCATGCCCGGGTGCTCGACCCCGACGCCGCGCTCGCCGAGCTGACCCTGCGCTACTTCACCAGCCACGGCCCGGCCACCGTGAAGGACTTCCGCTGGTGGTCCAGCCTCACCCAGGCCGAGATCCGCCGCGGCCTGGACATGGTCCGCAGTCACGTGCGGAGCCTGGAGGTGGACGGGCTGACCTATTGGTTCGCCGGGGAGCCGCCTCCGCCGTCCGCTCCGGACGGGCCGGTCGCGCACCTGCTGCAGGGGTATGACGAGTACATCGTGGGCTACACCGAGAGCAAGCACCTGCTCGACGTCGGCGGCGTGGGCGGCGGGCAGCGGTGGGACCGGCCCGTCTACAACGGTGTGCTGATCATCGACAGCCAGGTCGCCGGGCACTGGAAACGCACCGTCGGCCGCACCGACGTCGCGATCGAGGTGCTGGTCTACGCCCCGCTCGACGCCGACCGGGCCGCGGCCGTGCGGGCCGCCGCCGACCACCACGGCCGCTTCCTCGGCCTGCCCGCGACGGTCACCACGACCGTGCTCTGAGCCACGAGATCACCCGCGGACAGCACCGGAGTTCTTGCTGCCCATCAGCGCGGCGGTGTCGACGGCCTCGAAGTCGGAGCCCTGCAGGTTCTTCAGCGCGCGCAGCGCGTCGTTGGACCAGCGGTCGTCCGGGGAGCCGGACAGGTACCAGGGCGAGCCGTTGTCGGCGACGATCACGCCGTACTTCTTCATCGCCTCCGCGATGATCCGGGCCTGCTTGGGCATCTTGGAGGTGTCGACGTTCGCCTTCAGGCGCAGTCGCAGACCCATCGGCGGCAGTGCGGCGTCGGAGGAGTTCGAAGCGGCGTGGCGGGCGGGCCAGACGTAGGTGTCGCGCGAGCGCGGCACGGTGATGCGCAGGGCGTGCGTGATGCGCCCGGCGGCGACTTCCTCGTAGCGGACCAGCCCGGCGAAGATGGACAGCCCCGCCGCGTCGGCCGAGGTCCAGCCCGCGGGTCGCAGCTTGTGGGAGCGCAGGTCGAAGATCGCGCCGGAGCCTGCCCGCCAGCCCGAGCCGGACGGGTACGCCGCGTACAGCTCGTACACCTTGCACCCCGCGGCGTCGTACAGGATGACGTGCCGGTCGCCGTCGCTGCTGCGCCCGCCCTCGACCTTGGCGTCGGCGGGCACGGGGTAGGGGCCCTTGTCGCTCTCGCCCGCGTACTCGAAGCTGACCTTGACGGTCTTCTGGCCGGGCTTGACCGCGGTGACGGGGATGCCGATCGGCGCACCCTCCCACAGGCCCGCGCCGAAGTCGGGGTGCATGTGCGCGGCCGCGCCGATGCTGTTCACGAGCGTGCCCGAGGAGCGGTGCACGGGAAGTTTCGACACGTCCGCCCGCCAGACGCTGTCGGCCGGGAACACCCCGCACGGCCCGGCGGTGGGCGACGGCTTCACGCTGGGGCTCGCGGCCGCCGACGATGAGGGCGCGACCGTGCCGGAGGGCGCCACGAAGACCGGATCGGACGGTCCGGCCGCGCTCGGCGCGGTGCTGCCGCAGGCGGCGAGTCCGAGCACGGCGGCCAGGGCGGTCAGTCGCAGCGGCACCGCGGCGAGGGATCGTGAGAGCACCCGCAGAATCTAGTGCCACCGCGCGGCACGGGCACAGCCACTGCCCTGTTGCAGGGATTATGGCCGGTAGGTGAGGTTTGTCCGCGTAGCCTCGGTACATGCTCAAAGCCGCACGCGCGCTGTCGTGGTGGGCGCTGATCCCGCCGCTGTGCGTGATCGTGCTCGTGGCGGCCTGGGGCCACAAGGTCGGCGGCGTGGGCCTGGTGATCGTCGGCATCGCACTGGTCGCCGCCGTCGTGGTGGCCGTGCACCACGCCGAGATCGTCGCGCACCACGTCGGCGAGCCGTTCGGCACGCTCATCCTCGCCGTCGCGGTGACCGCGATCGAGGTCGGGCTGATCATCATGCTGATGACCTCCGGCCCGGAGGGCCCCTCCACGCTCGCCCGGGATACGGTCTTCGCAGCGTTCATGATCGTGTGCAACGGCGTGGTCGGACTATGCCTGCTGGTCGGCGGTCTGCGCCATCGCGAAGTCGAGTTCCACGTCGAAGGCGTCACCGCCACCCTGGCCACGCTCAGCACCGTCGCCGCCCTGGCACTGGTGCTGCCGTCGTTCACCACCAGCAGTCCCGGGCCGACCTACTCCGGGCCGCAGCTCGCCTTCGCCGGCACCGCCTCGCTGGTGCTGTACGCGGCGTTCGTCTTCGTGCAGACCATCCGGCACCGGCACTACTTCCTGCCGCTGGAGACCGAAGGCGACGACGACCACGGTGCCGGGCCCGGCCGCAAAGCGGCCGCGGTCAGCCTGTTCATGCTGCTGCTCTGCCTGGTGGCCGTGGTCGGCCTGGCGAAGGTCGAGTCCCCGGCGATCGAGCACGTGGTCGCCGTCGCGGGCGCGCCGCGCGCCGTGGTCGGCGTGGTGATCGCCCTGCTGGTGCTGCTGCCGGAGACCGCCGCCGCAGTCCGCGCAGCTTCCCGCAACAAGATCCAGACCAGCTTCAACCTGGCCCTGGGCTCCGCGGTGGCCAGCATCGGCCTGACCATCCCGGCGATCGCCATCGCCTCGATCTGGCTCCAGAACACGCTCGTGCTCGGCCTCGACCCGAAGGACATCGTGCTGCTCGTGATCACGGTCGTGGTCACCACGCTGACCGTCGCACCCGGCCGGGCCACCCTGATGCAGGGCATGGTCCACCTGACCATCTTCGGCGTGTTCCTGTTCCTCTCCTTCGTCCCGTAGCCGCGCGGGCCGGTCACTCGCGTGGGACGGCCTGCCTTAGCGCCGGTGTTCTAGGCTGCGGTCGTCGAAGGAGGAGCGGATGCATCCAGCCGCGAGCAAGATTTACCGCTCGACCGCGTTGGTCCTCGCGGTCGCGGGCCTGATCGCGCTCGCGCTCGCCGCCGGCGCCAGCCCTTCCGGCGGGGCGGGCGCAGTCGGGTGGATCCTCGGCTTCTTCCTGCTGGTGGTCTCGATGATCTATATCGCGGTGCACGCCGTCGCCAGCCTGCTCTACGACCACGAGGTATGGCGGCGCAAGATGGACGCCCCGGCCGCGCCCGACGACAACGCCTGACCGCCGCCGGCCGATCGCCCGCCCGAACCACGATCGAACAAGCACGACCTTGAACACGCCGACCTGCGCCCGCCCATGATCACGACGATCTTGCTTGGACTGCTGCCGTTTCGCGGCATTGGTGCGTGTCGTACCCACAGTCCGCGCAAGATCGTCGCCGCGGGCCGCGGGCCGCGGGCCGCGGGCCGCGGGCCGCGGGTGGGCGGGTGGGCGGGTCAGGGGTTGAGGCGGGTTGTGGCTTCGGTGATCACTTCGGGGCGTTTGCAGAAGGCGAAGCGGATCAGGTGGCGGCCGGCGTCCTTGTCGTCGTAGAAGACCTGGGAGGGGATGGCGACCACGCCGCTGCGTTCGGGGAGGGCCAGGCAGAAGTCGACGCCGTCGGTGCCGCCGAGCGGGCGGATGTCGGCGGTGAGGAAGTAGGTGCCCTCGGCCTGGAGCACGCCGAAACCGGCCTCGGCCAGGCCGGCGCGCAACTGGTCGCGTTGGGACTGCAGGCCGGCGGTGAAGCCGGTGAAGTAGGTGTCGGGCAGGTTCAGTGCGACCGCGACGGCGGGTTGCAGCGGGCCGGCATTGACGAAGGTGAGGAACTGCTTGACCCGCAGCACCGCAGAGACCAGCGATGCCGGTCCACTGGCCCAGCCGACCTTCCAGCCGGTGCACGAGAACGTCTTGCCGGCCGAGGAGATGCGCAGGGTGCGCTCGCGCATGCCGGGCAGCGTCGCCAGCGGCACGTGCGGTGAGCCGGCGTCGTCGAAGACCAGGTGCTCGTAGACCTCGTCGGTGACGGCGTACGCGCCGAACTCCTGGCACAGGTCGGCGACGAGCTGGAGTTCCTCGCGGGTGAACACCTTGCCGGTCGGGTTGTGCGGCGAGTTGAGCAGCACCAGCCGGGTACGGGGGCCGAACGCGGCGCGCAGCTGGTCGGGGTCGAACGCGTAGCGCCCGTCCGGACCCGGGCGCAGCGTCACCGGGCGGCGGGTCGCCCGGGCCAGCGCGATGCTCGCGGCGTACGAGTCGTAGTACGGCTCGAAGCAGACGACCTCGTCGCCGGGCTCGCACAGCGCGAGGATCGCGGCCGCGATCGCCTCGGTGGCCCCGGCGGTGACGACGACCTCGCCGTCCGGGTCGTACTCGAGCCCCCAGAAGCGCCGCTGGTGCGCGGCGACGGCCTCACGCAGCACGGGCATGCCCGGAGCCGGCGGGTACTGGTTGAACCCGCCGCGCAGCGCGGCCGCGGCCGCGGACAGCATCTCCGCAGGCCCGTCCGTATCGGGGAACCCCTGCCCCAGGTTGACCGCCCCGGTCTTCACGGCGAGCGCCGACATGGTTGCGAAGATGGTCGTGCCGAACGGGCGCATCCGCTCCACGAGCGGATCGCCTCCGGAGAATCCAGACGTCATGCCCTATCTTCGCCCACGCGCGTGGAATTCGGCCGCCGCGTCAGACTTGGGTGCCCCGCCGTTCCTGGTTGCGCCTATTCCTGTTCGTGTTGGTGGACGGGTGGCGGCCCTCTGACCTACGAGTACTCTCGTGCGGATGATCTCGCATGAAGTGACAGACGTACTCCGCAGCTGGGCAAAGGGTTTGGCCGCAGTCAGGCGCAACTCCGTGCCCATCGAGACCGCCTGGGGCCTGCGGATCGACGAGGTCCGGCCGAAGACCCGTGCCCGCTGTCTGGTGTTTCGCGACGACCTCGACGCGGTGCGCAGCGCGGCGACGTCCGCGACCGCTCCGCACGGTGTGATCATCGTTGTCACCGCCGAGGACGCGGTAGCCGCCCTGCTCGGGCCGGCCTGGCAAAGCACGCCGCCAGAGCCGATCATGACGACCACGCTGCGGCAGATCCCGTCGAGCGTGCCCGCCGGCTACGACCTCAGCACCACGACCGACGCGGGCGTCATCAACGTGCGCGTACATTTCGAGGGCGAGGTCGCCGCGGCGGGATACACCGCCGTGGTGGACGGTGTCGCCGTCGTGGATCGTGTCGCCACCGAGCCCGCACATCAGCGCCGCGGCTTGGGCACAGCGGTGATGAACGCACTGACGGTGGCAGCCAAAGACCAAGGGGCTGTGACCGCAGTACTCCACGGGACAGAGGAAGGACGTGCGCTCTACGAGGGTCTCGGCTGGCAATTGCGCTCAAAGATCACGAGCTTCACTCACGCGGCATGATCTTGACGACTTTGGCGGCGGATGCGACACGGCCAGTACTCGGGCGTCGAACTCGCCGGACTTCGCAACGGCTCATGGGTATCCGGGCAGCGTGGTGGGGCGGAGTGCACGCCGCCACCACGCCGTGCCCCGGTCAGTTGCAGTTGTAGTAGTTGCTGGCGCAGCCGTTGTAGACCTTGTAGCAGTTGTACCCGTCGTAGGCGTAGCAGTAGCGGTAACCCTGCGTCCGTGTCCCGCTGCAGTAGCAGCCGGTCACGTAGCAGGGCGGGCATGCTGCTGCCGCGTCGGCCTTCGGCACGACGAAGGCGGTCATGCGGTCACTGATACGCTCGATCAGCTTGATCATTGAAGCTCCTTTCGTACGGGTAGCTGACGCTAACGCCGCGGCGTACACGAACCGGCCGATCGCGCTACGCATCCAGGGATGTATCTGTTTTGTATGTCGCGGCGGCATGCTGGGACGATGTGGACCATCGCCGGTGCCGGACTGTTGATCGTCACCGTCTGCGTCGCGCTGGTGATCCGGCGGATGCGCGGGCGGCTGACCGTGGTGACGGTCCACGGCCAGAGCATGACTCCGGCGCTGCACCCGGGCGACCGCGTGCTCGTCCGCCGCACTGCCCTTGACGGCGTACGCAACGGTGACGTGGTCATGGTGGCGCGCCCGTCGCTGGCGGAGAGCGCCACCTGGACCGTGCCGGGCGTGGCGAAGTCCGCCGTCGTCGCCGATGACGCCTGGGCCGGCGTGACCGGCGACTGGCTGATCAAGCGGGTGGTCGCCGTCCCGGGCGACGAGGTGCCGCGGGACACGGTGGAGGCGCTGCGCGACACCGCCGAGCAGGCGGTGCCCCCCGGCCGGTTCGTCGCGGTCGGCGACAACGCCGAGCTCAGCTTCGACTCCCGGACCTGCGGTTACTTCACCGATGAGCAGCTGTGGGGCCTGGTGGTCAAGCGGCTGGAACCTGTCGTGCCACCGCACGCCTAGTATCGACATTCGCGACGTATCGGGAGGCGTGAATGGGTTGGGAGTTCCGCCTGCTCGGCCCGTTGGAACTCAGGCGGGACGGGGTCGCCGTCGCCGCGGGCTCCGTCAAACAGCGGATGCTGCTCGCCTCGCTGCTGCTCGACGTCAACCGAGTCGTCTCCGTGAACCGGCTCATCGCGGCCCTGTGGGAACGTGATCCGCCCACCTCGGCCATCGCGAACATCCGCACCTATGCCTCGCAGCTGCGCCTGACGCTGACCGACGGCAACGGTGACAGCCGGCTCGCCGGTCGCCCGCCCGGCTATCTGCTGACGGCGGCCGACGATGAGTTCGACCTCGCTGTCTTCACCCAGCGCGCGGCGGCCGGGCGGGCCGCGATGAGCCGTGGTGAGCTGCGGCAGGCGGTCAGCGCCTTCCGGGAGGCGCTGGCGCGATGGCGGGGGCCGGCGGGCGAGGACACCTGCCAGTCCGGCCTGCTCGCGACGCGCCTCGCCGGGCTGGACCAGCAGCGGCTCACCGTCATCGAGGAGCTGGTCGCGGCCCGGCAGCAGCTTGGCGAGAACGCGCAGCTCATCCCGGAACTGCGGCAGCTCACTTACGAGCACCCGCTCCGGGAGCAGCTCTGGCAGCAGCTCATCGTCTCCCTCTACCGCACCGGCGACATCGCGGGCGCCCTGGACGCCTATGAGCAGGCCCGCTCCGCGCTCGTCCGCGATCTCGGCGTCGACCCCGGTACGGAGCTGTCCGCCCTCTACCAGGCTGTGCTCAGCCGCGATCCGGCGCTCCTGGCGGAGTCGAGGGCCGCCGACGGGACGGAGATCCGCCCGCGGGAGCTCCCCTCTGACGTGGCGCGCCTCGTGGGGCGGGACCGAGAGGTCGCGATGGCGACGGGCGCGCTGGCGGACGTGCCGACCATCGCCTTCTACGGCACCGGCGGCGTCGGCAAGTCGGCGCTCGCGGTCCATGTCGCCCACCAGATCGCGCCGTCGTTTCCCGACGGCCAGATCTATGTGGACCTGGGCGGACCCGGCGGGCAGCCCCAGGCTCCGGTGGACGTGCTGCGACGGGTCATCCGGACGCTCGGCGTGCCGGCCGATCAGATGCCGCAGAGCGAGGCGGAGGCGTCGGCGCGCTACCGGTCCTTCGTGGTAGGGCGCCAGATGATCGTGCTGCTGGACAACGCGACCAGCGCGGAGCAGGTCCGCCCGCTGCTGGTCGGCGGGGGCGGCACGGTCGTCATGATCACCAGTCGGCGGATGCTCGCGACGATCGACCGCGCCGTCCACATCGAGGTGAACCGCCTCACCGAGCAGGACGCGGCGCAGCTACTGGCGGCGGTGTGCGGACCCGAGCGGATCGCGGCCGAGCCGGCAGAGACCGCGCGCCTGGCGGTGCTCTGCGACCGGTCGCCGCTCGCCCTGCGCATCGCCGGCGCCCGTCTGGCCGCCCGGCCGCTGTGGAGCATCGGCGAACTGGTCCGGCAGCTCTCCGACGAGCGGACCCGGCTCGATACGCTCGCATTCGGCGATCTGGCCGTCCGCTCCAGCGTCGAGCTGAGCTTCCGCGCGGTCGGCGGCGACGCCGCGGCCCTGCTCGGGCTGCTCGGCCTGGTCCGCATCGACGAGTTCACGCTCAACGCGGTCGCCGCCCTGGGCGACCTGCCATCCGCTCAGGCGGCGCCGGCCTTCGACCAGCTGATCGAGCAGCGCCTGGTCGAGCAGACCGGGCCCGGCCGGTTCCGGATCGGCGACCTGGTCCGGCTGTTCGCCGGCGACCTCACCGTCGCGGGCCGTCCCGAGGCGCTGCACCGCCTGCTGTGCTTCTATCTCTGCACGGCGCGCCGGGCCTGGGAACTGGTGCACCCCGCGTTCCGGCCGGCCCGCGACGACGGGTTCTTCGAGACCGTCCCACGGCTGGAGTTCGCCGACGCGTTAGCGGCGACGGCGTGGCTGGATCAGGAGCGGGCCAACCTGCTGACGCTGGCGCGCCAGGTGGCCGACGAGCGCGCCGCCGTCGCCCGCTTCGTGCCGCTCCTGCTCTCCTGCCTGCACCAGTACCTCGCGGCCGACGACAGCTGGGACGACCTGGACGAGCTGGCCCAGCTGTCGCGGGCCGTCGCCGTGCGTGATGCCGCCTGGCACGCCGAGGCGGAGGCGATGGTGTGCCTCGCCGCCGTCTGCCGGGCCCGCGGCACGTTCGGCCAGGCCGTCTCCTATCTGGAGCGGGCGGGCGAGCTGCGGCGCCGCTTCGGCGACGAGCACGGCGTCGCCGACTGCCTGACGGCGCTGGGTCAGACGCTGGTCCGCTCAGGTGACCTCGGGACGGGACTGGCCCGGCTCAAGGACGGCGCGGCGCTCTACGACCGGCACGGCCTGCGGCTGGCGGCGAGCCAGGCGCTGCACGAGGCCGGGGAGGTCCTGTGCCGCCTGGGTCGTTACGCCGAGGCGGAGACTTCGTTCGAGCAGGCGCTGGCGGTCCGCCAGGCCGAGCGGGACCTCACCGGCGAGGCGATCACCCTGGCCGCGATGGGCATCACCGACTGCCTGCGCGGCAGCGATCTGCGCGCCGTGGGCAGGCTGACCGATGCGCTCGCCCGGTGCCGGGCCACCTCGGCGCACCGCCACAGCTGGCAGGCACTGATGTGGCGCGCCGCGGCGTACCAGCGGCTGGGGCAGAGCAGCGAGATGGCGGCCGATCTGCGGTCGGCCTGGGACCTGTCGCGGTCGCACGGGGACGTGAACCGCGAACGCTTCGCCACCGTGCTGCTGGAGAAGCTCAGCCGGGGCGACGAGGGCGACCTGAAGGACCGCATGGCCGCCGAGTTCCTGTTCTAATCGCCGCGGCCCGCCGGCTCCGACAGCTGGTAGCCGGCGGCCTGCAACTGGAACAGCTGCGCGTATGCGCCGTCGGCGGCCATCAGCGTCACGTGGTCCCCCTGCTCGGCGACGACCCCGTCGGCGAGCACGACGATGCTGTCGGCGTCGCGCAGCGAGCCGAGCCGGTGGGAGATGAGCAGGCTCGTCCGGTCCGCCCGGTGCTCCCGCAGCCGCTGGTGCACCTCGAACTCGGCCTGGGCGTCGAGGCCCGCGCTCGGCTCGTCGAGGATCATCAGGTCCCGCTTGTCCCGCAGGAACGCGCGGGCCAGCGCCAGCCGTTGCCACTGCCCGCCGGAGAAGCGGACTCCGGTCTCTGGATCGCCCTGGTCGGACTCGCCGAAGAACATCCGGCTCAGCATCGTGTCGTACCCTCGGGGCAGCGCCTCGACCGCGGCGTGGACGCCCGCCCGCTGCGCCGCGGCGACCAGCACCGGCCGGTCGTCGATGCTCGCGATGTCGCCGAGCCCGATGTTGTCGGCGGCGGTGAGGTCATAGCTCATGTAGTCCTGGAACACGGCGCCGATGCGCGCGCGCAACTCCGTGATCTCCACGTCGCGCAGGTCCACGCCGTCCCATGCGATGGTGCCACGGTCGGGGTCGTAGAACCGGCAGACCAGCTTCACCAGGGTGCTCTTGCCGGCGCCGTTGAGGCCGACGAGCCCGACCGTCGTGCCGTGCGGAATGAACAGGTTCACCCCGCGCAGCACCCACGGGTGCTCGTCGCTGTAGCGGAACCACACGTCGCGCAGCTCGATGCCGCGCCGCAGCGCGGGCAGCGCGCGAGGGTCGGCACTCAGCGGCAGGTCCGGCTCGGCGTTGACGACCATCGCGTAGTGGTGGAAGACGGTGAGCTGCTGGTGCGTGTGGGCCACCGACACGATCAGCTGCTGCATCGCGCCCAGCACGCCCGGCACGACGACGAGGAACATGGCGACGTCGCCGACCGTGAGCGCCCCGGCGTGCGCCTGCCGAGCGGCCCAGACCAGGCCCGCCCCGGCGACGATCGCGCTCAGCGCGGCGAGCCCGCCCTGGGTGGTCAGCTCGCGGCGGTCCATCCGGCGCTTGGCCCCGAACACCTCCCGCAGTTCGGCCAGCATCCGCCCGCGCAGGAAGCCGCCGGTGCCGAACAACCGGATCTCCTTGGCGGCGTCGACGCTGCCGAGGAGGTTGCGGTAGAAGAACTCGCGCCGCTCGGTCGGGCCCAGGTCCCAGATCATCGCCGCCCGCCGCCGGGAGAGCTGCAGCTCCAGGAGGAGTGTCGGCACCGCCGTCGCGAGGACCGCCAGCGTCATGACCGGGCTGATCACGGCGAGCGAGCCGAGGAAGCCGAGCAGTGTCAGCACACCCCGGGTCACGCCGAGGGAGCCGTCGACCACCTGAGCCGGTGCGGCGGCGCCCTGCTGCGCCAGCCGGAGCCGGTCCAGGAAGGCGGGGTTCTCGAAGTAGGCCAGCCCGCTGAACCGTTCCACCGCGCGGTAGAGCTCATCCTGCGCCAGCAGGGCGACGCGCTGGTCGAGCTGCGTCCGCAGGTACTGGGTCAGCTGGGGAAGCGCCGCGGTGGCGAGGCCCGCGACCGCGAGGCCGCAGGCGACCGCCGTGACCGCGGCCACGGTCCCGCCGGTGGTGATCAGATCGAGCAGCATCTTGGTAAGCCAGGCGCCGGCCACCGGCACCGCCGCCCCGGCGAGGGTGCCGACGGCGTACGAGGCGGTGGTGGCGGCGGCCCCTCGGCGCGCGATGACGGCCGCGAGCCTGCCCGCGCGCAGCAGCTCCCGGCGGCTGGGCGGGGCGGCGGCGGTGAACTCGGTCGTCATACGGCGGCGGGCCGGGGCAGACCGGAGAGCATGGAGCCGCTCGCCACCATCGTCCCGTCGGCGGAGACGAGGCCGACCGCGGGGAAGCCCTTCACGCCGAAGGCGGCGGCGACCGGTCCCTCGTCCTTCTCCAGCACCACCCGTGCCACGTCGGACAGCTGCTCGACGGTGGCGGTGGCCTCGGCGGCCACATCGGCGACCACGACGGCGAATACCCGGTCCCGGCCACCGAGCTCAGCGGCGTAGGCGACGAACTCGGGCAGGCGCTCGCGGCAGGGCGCGCAGCCGGGCGAGAAGAAGCCGACGAGTGTCCCGTCGGCGAACGAGGCGGTGGAGACCGCCTCGCCGGCGGTGGTGACGGCGGAGAAGGAGCCGATCTGCGCGCCCGCCGGGAGGATCAAATCCGTGGCCGTAGGCCCGGTCGGCACCTTGGACAGCAGCGCGGCGTGCTCGCGCAGGCGGCGGATCATGCCGAAGGCCAGGAGCAGATTGAGCAGGCAGATGGTGGTGACGATGGCGAGCGCGATCCATAGGTATGCCATCCGCGCAGGCTAGCCAGCACGGATACAAGCGACATACAAACCTGATCCAGATGTGACGATGTTCGATACCACATTGGACATCCTGGCCCGGTAGGATTCAGGTGAGTTGATCAATCGAGGGTTGGTGCTGAGGTTGTCCCTGCGGTTTCGGTGTCTCGGCTCGCTGGAGATCCGCTGCGCGAACGAGTGGCAAGCGGTCGCCGGGGGCAAGGCGCGAACGCTGCTCGCCATCCTCATGATCCATGCCGGCGAGCCGGTCCCGGTCGGCCGCCTCATCGACGAGCTCTGGTGCGGTGCTCCGCCGGCCTCGGCGCGGTCACTGCTGCGCGGCTATGTCCTGTCGCTGCGGCGAGCCATCGGCCAGGACGGCACGATAGTCCTCACCGCCGAGGCCAACGCCTACTGCCTCCAGGTGGGCCGGGAGTCCGTGGACGCGTACCGGTTCGAGCAGCTCGCCGCGGACGGCCAGGGGGCGCTGCGAGCCGGTGACGTCGACCGGGCGGCCCGCCTCCTCGGTGCGGCCCTGTCCCTGTGGTGCGGCCCGGCCTTCGCCGCGGTGGCCACCTCGCCGCTGATCGCTGCCTACGCGTCCCGCCTGCACGAGCTGCACCTCGCCGCGCTGGAGGCACGGATGGAGGCGGACCTGCTCGCCGGGCGGGCCGAGCAGCTCCTCGGCCCGCTGCGCCAGCTCATGCAGGAGCATCCCGCACGGGAGCGGATCATCGCCCTGTGGATGCGGGCGCTCAACGCCCAGGGGCGGCGGGCAGAGGCACTGAACGCCTATGTGGATGCACGGCGCAGGCTGGCCGAGGAGTTCGGCATCGAACCAGGACCGCACCTTCGGCAGGCCCATCGGGACATCCTCGCCGAGGACGGCGTCGACGATCCGCCCGCCTTGGATCCGCCGGCGGCCCAGGTGGCCGCCGGCCGAAAGCAGCCCGGTGTGACCCGCGACGCGCCGTGGCAGGCGCCGGCCTCCATCGGCGATTTCACCGGACGCGACGCGGAGCTCGCCGGCTGCCTGAAGGTTCTCGACCAGGGACCGGGCACGGCGATGCACCTGGTCGCGATCTCCGGCCGGGCCGGAGTGGGCAAGACCACGCTCATCACGCGCCTCGCCCACCTGCTGCGCGACACCTACCCGGACGGCCAGCTCTACGCCGACCTGCACGGCGACAGCGCGGAGCCGACCGCACCGGGCGAGGTGCTCGGACGCTTCCTGCGGGCGCTGGGCGTCCAGGGATCGGAGATGCCGGAGACCACGGACGAACGCTCGGCCCTGCTGCGCAGCCGGCTGGCCGGGAAAAGGCTGCTGATGCTGCTCGACAACGCCGCCGGCGAGCAGCAGGTCCGGCCACTGCTGCCCGGCGCCAGCCCCAGCGCCGCCGTCGTGGTGAGCCGCCGACGGCTCTCCGCGCTGGATGTCAGCCACTTCGTCGACCTGGATGTCTTCAGCCCGGCCTGCGCACTGAGCCTGCTGGAGCAGATAGCCGGCACCGAACGAGTCATCGCCGAGCCGGCCGCCGCCAGCGCGCTGACCGCCCTGTGCGGCCACCTTCCGCTCGCGGTACGCATCGCCGCCGCCCGCGTCTCGGCGTCGCCCGGAACGCCGATGTCGTGGCTCGTCCAGCAGCTCATGGACGAGCGAAGCAGGCTCGACGAGCTCAGCATCGGCGACCTCGACGTGCGCACCACCATCGCCGCCGGATACCAGGGCCTGTCCACCGTGGAGCAACGGACGCTGTGCCGGCTGGCCCTGCTCGACGCCGCCGACTTCCCGGCCTGGGCAGTGGCCGCGGCCGCCGATCTGACGACGGCTGAGAACCGCCAGGTGCTGCGCGCTTTGGTCGACCGGCGCCTGCTCGACGAGGTCCGCGTCGACCAGGTCGGCCAGCTGCGCTACGGACTCCACTGCCTGGTCCGGATCTTCGCGCGAGAACCGGCCCGGCAGGAACCACCGGCAGCACAGCTCGCGGTGATCGAGCGTGCGCTGGACAGCTGGCTGACCCTGGCCCAGACCGCCAGCGCAGCCCTGGCGGCCGCGACCTTGGCCGACATCCGGCCGCCCCGCCCGAAAGCTGCCCGCGGCGACGGGGTCGAAGCCGCCGCGGGCTCCCCATCGGCGTGGTTCGAGGCGGAACGCGCGGCCATCGCCGCGGCCGTGGCCCAGGCGGCAAGACTCGGCCGAGCCGACCTGTCGTGGGGACTCGCCGCGGCGACCCACAGCTTCTACGAGCTGCGTGACCTCTTCGACGACGGCCAACACGCCCACGAGACCGCACTCGCCGCCTGCCGTGCCGCCGGCGACCAGCTCGGCGAGGCGGTCATGCTGCGCGACCTCGCGGACCTCTACAGTTCCAAACCCGGCTCCGACATCGGGCGCAAGCTCGAGCTCGCCGCCGCCGCACTGCGACTCTTCCAGCAGGTACGCCACACCCAGGGCGAAGCCGACGCGCTGTACCTGTGCGCGACGGTGCACCGGACGCGAGGCGACCACGCCGAGGCGGTCGCAAGCCTGGAGGAGAGCCTCCAGGCCTGCCGCTCCGCGGACTATCACCTCGGCGAGCTGCACGTCTGGCAGCTACTCGGCATCGTGCGCCGGCAGGAGGGACGCAACGATGAGGCGCTCACCTACGCGACCCGGGCCCTGACCATCGCGCGGGACCTGGGCAGCTCCCGGGACCAGAGCGTCGCGCTGGGCCTGATCGGCATCATCCGGCGCGACCAGGGCGATCCCCACCAGGCCGAGCAGGCGCTGGTGGCGGCGATTGCCATCGCCGAGGAGTCCGGGGACCCGGTGCAGCTGGCCTTCCTGCACGGACACCTCGGCGCGCTCTATGTCGCCAGCGGGCACCCAAGGGCGCGGCCGGTCCTCGAACGCGGGCTGGAGCTGAGCAGAGCGAGCCACTCCGTGTTCGGGCAGGCGCTGGCGCTCAACGCGCTCGGCCGGCTCGATCTCGCCGACGGCGACGCGCCTGCGGCACTGGACCGCCTCGGCACCTCGGCACAGCTCTACCGCGAGGCGCAGAACACCTACGCCGAGGCCAAGGCCCTCGCCGTCCTCGCGGAGGCTTATCGTCTGGCCGGCGACCCCGAGCAGGCGCGGTCCAGCGCCCGCGCCGCCGTCCTGATCTTCCGGCGGCTGGGCAACGAGACCGAGGCCGTCCAGACGGCGCTGCTCGCGGTTGACCGGTAGCGGGCGGCCCGCAGTAGAAGGCGTGGTCGCCTCCGTCATCCTCGTTCCATCGAGCCGGGCCACGACGCACCTTCCCGTAGCCGGCAGCACCGCCGCCAGCAGTGGTCAGGACGGGATGCGCTCGCCGTAGCACCAATCGCCACGCCGACGCGAATCACCGGGATCGAATGGACTCAATCGATGTCTTGCCGCGACGCGACCCGGCTGTGGTTACCTGGCAGCAGCGGTGACGAGCCACGGGGTGCGGTCATGGTGTGGGTGGACGAGTACGTCGTCTCAGACATGAAGTTGACGTACCTCGACGCATACAACGAGGGGACCAGGACGGTCGCCAAGAAGCACAGCAAGCACCGGGGGCGTCATCGCCGAGCTCCGGTACCACCGTATTCCGCCGGACCGCGACCGCGGGAACGCCGAAGCCGACGAGTACCTCAATCGGCAAGCCGCATCCCAGTTCATAGGGCTGCTGGTGGAGAAGGGCATAGACCGCGCGTGGATGAGGGTTCCCGAACCGATCGGGACGGTGCCGCCCGGCGGTATCTCGATGGGGCTGGTCATCGTCACCGACGCGACGTGGAAGCCGTATCCCGATTTCAGGATCGAGATGCCGTGGGAGATGAAAGAAGACCGAGGTGCCGCCAGAGGCGATGACCATGATCTCGCTGATCATGAGGCGTTCGGGGCAACCATGCGGTCACCGAGTAGCCGCATAGCGTCCTTGGCGGCATGCCGATGTTGGCAGTTGGTTCAAGCTGATAGCGAAGGCAACCGGGAACACACCATGGGCTACAGCAGGTCAGCGGATAACCGTGACTGCCGTACTAATTCCTATGGAGCGGCAAGTGCGGCGAGCCGTTCCATCACCACCTGCCGTGGCAAGGCTGACCCCCGGCGGAACGCCTCGCCATAGCCGGCCTGGCCGAGAGTTTGATTGAGGTCAGCCGCAAGCTTGGTCACGAATGCGTCGGAATTCTGTGACGTTCCCCGGACGACCTGGCTCATCCCGAGCGTTCGGCCGCGCCTTCCTGGTCGCCTTCCATCATCAGTATCCGGGCCAGATTCTCTGTGTACCGGGCGATGCTGAAGCTGTTGCCGAAGGTGAGGCAGCCGCGCATCACTCTTGGCAGCAGTGTGCGCGCCCCATCAACCGCCCCGGCTTCCATCCTGCGCCTACCGCGAAGCCTTGCCTGATGCGTCGCCGCCCTCGATATCGCCGCCTCGGCCCCGCATGCGGGAGAGCCGGCGGGGCCGGCGGAGCGGGCGGGACGATGTTCGACTATGTACGTTCGTGGGCCTTTGCGTACCGAGTATGGCGCGCGGATTCAGCAAAGTTAACCCTGTTGTCACGCAGCTGAAATCCAGCGCTCCCTCTGCCCGCCCGGCCGAGGGACCTGCCGTCGGCTTCGACAGAGGGAAGTTGATCCGCGTGAAGGAGAACCTCCGCCCCCGGCCCCCCATCCGTCGCCTCGTCCGGTCGATCCGGATGGCCGCAGCCGCAGCCGCAGCTGCAGTCCTGTTCGCCGGCGCCGCCGTCGGCTTCGCGGTGTCGCCGGCCAGCGCGGCCCCCGTGGACATCGCCAACGGCACCCAGTTCCGGGACAGCAGCGGGAACGTGCTGCACGCCCACGGTGGCGGCGTGCTGCAGGTGAGCGGCTACTACTACTGGTTCGGCGAGAACCGCAACGCCGACAACACCTTCCGTGCCGTCTCGGTATACCGGTCCACGGACCTCAAGAACTGGGAGTTCCGCAACAACGTCCTCACGCAGTCGTCGCACGCCGAACTCAACGTCTCGAACATCGAGCGGCCGAAAGTCATCTACAACAGCTCGACGGGCCGCTTCGTCATGTGGATGCACAAGGAGAACGGGTCGAACTACAGCGAGGCGCGCGCCGCCGTCGCGTCGTCGGCGACCGTGGACGGCAACTACACCTACCACGGCAGCTTCCGCCCGCTCGGCCAGCACATGTCGCGAGACATCACGCTCTACAACGACAACGGCACCGCGTACATGATCTCCGCGGCGGACGAGAACTACGACCTGCACATCTACCGGCTGACCTCGGACTACCTGAACGTCAGCACGCTGGTCGGCAACTTCTGGAACGACGCGCACCGCGAGGCCCCGGCCATGTTCAAGCGTGGCAGCGTCTATTTCCTGCTCACCTCGGGCGCGACCGGCTGGAGCCCGAACCAGGCGAAATACGCTACTGCGAGCAGCATCTCCGGTCCGTGGACCGGGTGGACCAACGTCGGCGACGGCACGACGTTCAGCTCCCAGCCGACGTACGTGCTGCCGATCCAGGGGACATCGGCGACCAGCTACCTGTACATGGGCGACCGCTGGGCCGGCGCCTGGGGCGGCCCGGTGGGCGACTCGCAGTACGTCTGGCTGCCCATCAGCTTCCCCAGCAGCACCAGCATGAGCCTGACCTGGCACCCGCAGATCACCGTCGACGCCGCCACCGGCACCGTCACCGGCGGCGGATCGGCCCCGACCTACCGGATCACCGCTCGCCACAGCGGCAGGGTGATGGACGTGGTCTCGTCGTCGACGGCGAACAGCGCCGAGATCAAGCAGTACGCCTGGAACGGGGGAGCCAACCAGAAGTGGCAGTTCCAGGACGTCGGGGGCGGCTACTACCGGCTCATGAACGTCAACAGCGGCAAATGTCTGGACGTGGCCGGCAACTCGACGGCCAACGGGGCCAACATCATCCAGTACACCTGCGGCAGCGGCACGAACCAGCAGTGGCAGTGGGTGGCCACGGGCAGCTACTTCCAGCTGCGGGCCCGCCACAGCGGCAAGTGCCTGGACGTCGTGAGCTCGAACACGGCCGACGGCGCCGACATCCAGCAGTACACCTGCGGAAGCGGCACCAACCAGCAGTGGTCGCGCGCCACGTCATGACCCGTCACCAGTCAACCGGTGATCGCCGTTCCCGCGGCGATCACCACCACCCTGTACTGCCTGAGGAGGCAAGCGTGAAGTCACGCACTGCAACACCGGGAACAAGACTCAGCCGGTGGGTGGCCCGGCTGGCCGGCGCCATGCTCGTCGCCGTCACAGGCCTCGTCGCGGTCGCGTCGCCCGCAGCGGCTGCCAGCGGCTACATCTACACCACCTTCAAGGGCGACGGCGCGGCCGACCAGGAGCTGTGGGTCTACCAGTCGACCGACGGCAACAACTTCAGCGTCCTGGCCGACACGAACTACCAGGGGCCGTCGGGCGTCCTGCGCGACCCCAGCATCATCAACCACAACGGTATGTACTACATCGCGTACACCGTCCAGTCGTGGACCACGAACTCCACCTACTTCAACATCGCCTCCAGCACGAACCTGACCACCTGGCAGCACGTGGCCAGCGTCAACTCGGGCATCGCGAACACGAGGTTCGTGTGGGCGCCGGAGTTCTACGTCGAGGGCAGCACCGTCCGGGTCATCGTGAGCATCGCGCAGACCACCTGCTCGAACTGCTTCCAGCCCTACATCTTCACCGCCACGAACAGCTCGCTGACCTCCTGGAGCGGGCCGGTGGCGATGGGCGGGCTGGGCGCCAACCACATCGACACGTTCGTCGTGCGCTCCGGCAGCACCTACCACGCCTTCGTCAAGGACGAGAGCTCGAAGTTCATCGAGCACTGGACCAGTGCGAGCCTGACCAGTGGATGGACCTCGGTGGCCAGCCTGTGGACGTCGGGGTACGAGGGGCCGGCGGTGTTCCAGCTGGCCAACGGCACCTGGCGGATCTACATCGACAAGTACACCAACGGCGGCATCTGGTCGGCCACCAGCTCCAACCTCAACAGCTGGTCCGGTCTGAGCAGCGTCGCATGTCCGGGCTGCCGGCATGGCACGGTGCTGCCGGTGGCCGAGCTGCCGGCGGCCGCCCCCCAGTACCGGGTCACCGCCCGTCACAGCGCCAAGGTGATGGACGTGGTCGGGGCGTCGACGGCGAACAGTGCCGAGATCAAGCAGTACACCTGGAACGGGGGAGCGAACCAGAAGTGGCAGTTCCAGGACGCGGGGAGTGGCTACTACCGGGTGGTGAGCCAGGTCAGCGGAAAGTGCCTCGACGTGGCCAATGCGTCTACCGCTGACGGAGCCAATGTGATCCAGTATGCCTGCGGCAGCGGGACCAACCAGCAGTGGCAGTGGGTGGCCACGGGTAGCTACTTCCAGCTCAGAGCCCGCCACAGCGGCAAGTGCCTGGACGTGGTCGCCTCGTCCACCGCCGACGGCGCCGACATCCAGCAGTCCACCTGCGGCAGCGGCGCCAACCAGCAGTGGTCGCGCACCCAGGTGTAGGTGGCGCGACGATCTCGGACCGTCGTCGTTCACGACACGGGGGCGTCGGCGCAGCAATGCGCCGACGCCCATGCGGCCTGGCTCCATCTCGATGCCGCAATGTGGTCGGTCGACCGGACGGGTCCCCGGGAACAATCGTGAACAAACCCTTGCCTCGGACCCGAAGCGGCCTTAGGTTGCATTGATGATCCTCAGTGACAGCCGTCCCGATCCGGCCCAGGACGTCGGCCACGGCGAGCCGCGGCCCGAGGATCTCGGCGGTATCGCCTACCTGCGGGGACTGTCGAGACGGGGATTCATCACCGGCTCGGCGTTGGTGGCGTCCGGGGTGTCGGCAGCCTTTGCCTTGCTGCCCGGATCCGCCCAGGCTGCCAGCGGCTATCAGCGGCCGTGCGGAAACGTCCGGATCTCGAGTTCCTGGCAGGACCACCGCAACCGGACGCCCCCTTCGGCGGAGCCGGGCACCGACTACGCGGTCGGCACCGGCACGCCCGTCGTTGCCGCCGCGAGCGGCATGATCCGTTACGTGAAGACCGACACTTCCGGCGCGACCGGCCGTGTCGTGGGGATGGCCCATGACGATGGCAATTACACCCGGCACCTTCACCTGTCGAGGATCGTCGTCTCCTCGGGTCAACGTGTGTCGCGCGGCCAGACGATCGCTTACTCCGGCTCATCGGCGAACGGCAGCGACTCCGGTGTCGGACCGCATGTGCACACGAGTCTCTGGCTGAACACCGGCGCTCCGACGAACTTCGGCGCGACGGTGGATTTCGAGAGTCACGTCGGAGACGTCGCCAACCCGAACCCGCCTGACCAGGAGGTAGATGAAGTGTTCATCGCGAACGTGCGAGGCAACTGGTATCTCGTCGTGCCACAGGGCACCAACAAGCCGCGGGCAGTGGTCCTGGGGGGCGACAGCAACGCCGCGGCTTCGGGCATACCCGTCCTGAACTTCAGCTGGGATCCGTCGATCAACGCGCTGAGGGCCGCGGTCGACGGCATCGGTTGAGATGACCTGGGCACGTCGCGGGCCGGTCGTCATCGTCGATACCCGGTCGCTGCGCTGGCGGACCTACGTCTGAGCCTGACGCGGCCGTGGGAGGCAGCACACCGGCATGGGCCCCGGCAGGATGGACCGCGGCCGCGCACAGGTCGCGGCCGCGCCGCTGGTCAGCGTCGAGCGCTGACCGGCCGCATGTCGGTCCAGACGTCTTCGATGTGGCGCAGGCACTCGTCGCGGGTGCCAGACCTCGACCAGATCGTCCGGCACGCGGCCCCGATACTTCCCGATCAGCTCGGGTTCGACGGGACCGTGCGGCACGAAGTCGGCAATCTCGATCACGTGCTCGAAGCTACCTGAACGCGAGATCAACACCGGCGACGCCGCCCAGGAGTTGCGCGGCAGCCAGGGTGCTGAGCCGGCGCCGACGTCGACGACGGCGCCGGCATGGCCGAGCGGGGCGGGTACCCGCCGCGGCGATCCGCGGGTCGGTGCGGCGTAAGGCGGTGCAGCCACGACCGTGGACCTCGTAGTCGAAGTCACCAGCGGGACGGCGCCGATCGAGCTCGCAGACTTCACGTGCCGGCCGATCGGCGCAGCTGATCCGGGCGGTGCGCGCCGCGTACGAGGGCGACGCCTACCTGTCGCCGGCCGTGACACGGATACTGCTGGGCCTGGTGAACCCAGCCGTCACGGATCGGCGTACCGAGGCCGAGCAGCGGCTTACTGGCCTCAACGCCCGTGAGGTCGACGTGCTGCGGCTGGTCGGGCAGGGGATGTCGAACGCCGACATCGGCCGTGGCCTGTTCATGAGCGAACCTACGGTCAAGACGTACGTCAGCCGCATCCTCGCCAAGCTGAACTGCGCCAACCGGGTTCAGGCCGCCCTGCTTGCCCGCGACGCCGGCCTGACGTCGTGAACAACCGGGCCGGACAGGCCGCTCGTAGAACACTGATGTCGGCTGGACCGCTGACCGCAGCTGCGAATGGGTGTGACCAGCAGCCGATGGCCGGATCACATCTGCCCGCGTCCGCGCACGATCCTGCCTTCGTTGCTGTGCGCTCTTGAGCCTGGGAAGCACGTGCTGAGTGCATGGTGCTGATCACCCGTAGGCAAGCATTTACGGCAATTTATGGCAACCCGTTTCGAGCAGGTTTCGCCGTTGCTATGGTCCGAATCACCCATCGTCGATGCTCAATTCACATTCGCCAAGGAGGCGTCATGAGCATTCGAACCATGCCCAGGTTTCGGTTCCACGTGGCCGTAGTGGCTGTCGCAGCCGTCGTGATGACGGTTGCCGGGCAGCCGCCGGCCAGCGCCGCCGACAATCCGCCGTTCGCTCCGTACCAGGAGATGCACGCGAACTGCACCGTCACTCATCGGCTCAACGACGACCCGATCGTGTTTCCGGGTCTGGCGGGGGCATCCCACAACCACACGTTCATCGGCAACCCGGCGACCAACGCCAATTCCACGACACAATCGCTGGTCGGCGGCGCGACGTCCTGCGAGGACACCCTCGACGCGTCGGGATACTGGTTCCCGACGTTGCTGCAGAACGGCGTGGTGAGGCTGCCGGACAAGCCGACGGTCTACTACAAGTCCGATGTGAAGGACTACCGCACCGTGCGACCCTTCCCGCCGGGCTTCCGGCTCGTCGTCGGCGACGCGAAGATGACCACGGCGACGAACTTCACCGGCGAATGGCAATGTCCCGGTTACAAGGGTAAGGCCATCCCGTCATCCTGCCCGAGTGGTTCCTCGCTGGTCATGCGTATGAAGGCGCCGAGCTGCTGGAACGGCGTGGACCTGGACACGGCGGATCACAAGTCCCACATGGTCTGGCCGATCAACGGCGTCTGCCCGGCGTCACACCCGGTGCCGCTGCCGCAGCTGCAGGTCAAGCTTCCGTACCCGCTGCCCGGCGGAAACACCGGTGGCCTGGTCTACTCCTCCGGCAACGCTTACTCGTTCCACTACGACTTCATGAACGGGTGGAACGACGCACGTCAGGTTTACCTGGTCGGCCACTGCATCAACGGTGGGCGCCAGTGCAACGGCTACGGCGTGGACCCCCACAAGCCGTAGGCCGCTGGCAGTTCTGCCATCCGGCTGGCGAACCACGGCAATCGATTGCCACCTCTGGACGCCGGTCATAGATTTCGCAAACCGCATGCGGTTCCATGCGGCGCCTGGGCCCGGGCGCCGCACCCGTTCCCAGCATCGCCATTGCCTGCGGCGATGCCCGTCCACCATCGGGAGAAACCAATGCGCGTCCTACCCGGAAGCCGGCGCTTCGCCGTCGGTGTGACCACTTTGGCGCTGGCCGCCACCGGGGTGGTGGTCACCGCGAGCGCCCCAGCGGCTGCCGCTGCGGCCTGTGACACCGCCACCAACATTGCTCTGAACAAGCCGGCGACCGCGTCCTCGGTGCAGGGAAACAGCTATCTGGCGGCCAGGGCCGTCGACGGCAACGACGGCACCCGCTGGTCGAGCCAGTTCAGCGATCCGCAATGGATACAGGTCGACCTCGGTCCGGCCACCCCGGTCTGCCAGGTGGTCATCAACTGGCAGACGTCGTATGCCAAGGCGTTTCGTCTCGAACTGTCTGACGACGGCGCGAACTGGACGTCGATCTATTCCGCGACCGACAACCCGGGCGGCCTACAGACGATCACCGCCACCGGCACCGGGCGTTACCTGCGCATGTACGGGACGCAGCGGGCCAATGGCTATGGATACTCGATCAAAGAGCTGATCGTCCACCGCGGCGACGGAGGCGGGGGCGGTTGTCAGACCCCGCCTCCGGTGGCGCAGGACCTGGGCCCGAACGTGGTGGTATTCGACCCGTCGATGTCCAGCACTTCCATTCAAAGCCGACTGGATGCGATCTTCGCCGAGTCGGAAAGCGCCCAGTTCGGCACCCAGCGGTACGCCGTGGCCTTCAAACCCGGAACCTACAGCGGCATCAACGCCAACACCGGCTTCTACACGTCGGTGATGGGCCTGG
Source organism: Catellatospora vulcania (assembly GCF_009720385.1). GTDB lineage: Bacteria > Actinomycetota > Actinomycetes > Mycobacteriales > Micromonosporaceae > Catellatospora > Catellatospora vulcania. Next base: position 778,232 of record NZ_ML769301.1, read on the forward strand.
GCCGAAATCCGGACGACGTCACGATCAACGGTGACGTCACCGTCGACGCCGGCTGGTTCGGCGGCAACGCCACCCAGAACTTCTGGCGCTCGATCGAGAACCTGGCCATCGTGCCGAGCCACACCGACAATCGCTGGGCGGTGTCGCAGGCCGCACCGATGCGCCGAGTGCACATCCGCGGCGGGCTCAACCTGGCCCCCGACGGCTACGGCTGGGCCAGCGGCGGGTACATCGCCGACAGCAAGATCGACGGCCGGGTGGGACCGTACTCGCAGCAGCAGTGGTACACCCGAGACAGCCAGATCGGCAGTTGGGGCAACGCCGTGTGGAACATGGTGTTCTCCGGCGTCGTCGGCGCTCCGGCCAACGGCTTCCCCTCACCGGCCTACACCACTTTGCCGACCACGCCGCGTATCCGGGAGAAGCCGTACCTGTATCTCGACGGCCCCGACTACCACGTTTTCGTTCCGAACCTGCGCACCAACGCCGCGGGCACGACGTGGTCGGGTGGTTCCACCCCTGGCAGCTCGTTGCCGCTGACCCGGTTCCATGTCGCACGGCCGACGGATACGGCCGGCGCCCTCAACAATGCGCTGGCCTGTGGCAAGGACCTGCTGTTCACCCCCGGTGTCTACCACCTGAACCAGACGCTCAAGGTGACCCGGGCGAACACCGTGGTGCTGGGCATCGGCTACCCGACGCTCATCCCGGACAACGGTATCGCCGCGATGACGGTGGCCGATGTCGATGGAGTCAAACTCGCCGGCCTGCTGCTCGACGCCGGCCCCGTCAACTCGCCATACCTGCTGCAGATCGGGCCGGCCGGCGCGACAGTGAGCCACGCCGCGAACCCGACCACCGTGCAGGACGTGTTCTTCCGCGTCGGAGGCGCCGGGCCGGGCAAGGTCAGCACCGCGCTGATCGTCAACAGTGCCGACACCATCCTCGATCACATCTGGGCCTGGCGGGCGGACCATGGCAGCGGGGTCGGGTGGACGGTGAACCCGTCCGACACCGGCCTGATCGTCAACGGCGCCAACGTCTCTGCCTACGGTCTGTTCGTGGAGCACTTCAACAAGTATCAGGTCATCTGGAACGGCCAGGGCGGGCGCACGATCTTCTTCCAGAACGAGATGCCCTACGATCCGCCGAGCCAGTCTGCCTGGCGCACAGACGGACGTGGCTATGCCGCCTACAAGGTGGCCGATTCCGTCACCTCGCACGAGGCGTGGGGCCTGGGCAGTTATTGTGTGTTCACCGCCGACCCGAGCATCGTGGCTGAGCGTGGCTTCGAGGCGCCGGTCAACCCGAACGTCAAGTTCCACAGCCTCCTGACGATCTCGTTCGGCAAGGGCTCGATCGAGCACGTCGTCAACAACACCGGCGCATCCACCGGCACGACTGTCAAGCCGGTGAACATCGTGAGTTTCCCCTAGTCAGGGGCGGGTCCCGTCGATTCGCGCACGGTCAGGTGCGTCGGCAACACGATCGATTGACGTGTTGCCGGCGCGCCTTCGCGCAGGCGGGTCAGCAGCATCGACACCGCTACCCGGCCTGCCTGTTCGATGGGTGCTGTCAGGGTGGTCAGCGTGGGGTGGCAGAAGTCGGCCCCGAAGATGTCGTCACAGCCGACGATGCTGATCTGGCTGGGTACGCCGATTCCCCGTTCGCGGAGCCGGGTCAGCATGCCGATCGCCAGCAGGTCGTTGAAGGTGATGCAGGCCGTCACGTTGGTGTTGATCAGCGCGTCGGCCGCGGCCGACCCGGACATGCGGCCGGCCGGAAAAGGCCCCAGGCGGCGTACCGGCAGGCCATGCCTGGCGGCGGTGGTGACGAGGGAGCGCCAGCGGGCTGCGTTGGCCCAGGAGTTCTCCGGGCCGGACAGGTAGACGATCTCGCGGTGCCCCAGCGAGATGAGATGCTCAGCGGCCTGGGCCACGCCCGACGGAGAATCGATCAATACAGTGGGGACGCCGTAGACGTTGCGGTTTATGGCCACCACGGGCAGCTCTGTGGCCAGCGCGGCCAGCAGCCGATCCGACAGGCGGGAAGCTGCCAGGATCGCCCCGTCGATGGACTGCCGCATCTTGGTCAGCATGTGCGACTCCAGCCCGCCGGAGTTCTCGCTGTCGATGAGCAGATTGGCGTACCCGGCTGCCTTGAGCTGGTGCTGGGTGCCCCGAATCAGCCCGAAGTAGAACGGGTTGGTCACGTCGGATACCAGGACCGCAACCGTCTCGGTGCGTCCCGAAGTCAGCGCGCGGGCGTGCGTGTTCGGCACGTAGGACAGCTCTCGGGCAACCTGCGCGATGGCATCACGGGTGGCAGCGTTGACCCGCCCAGGCCGCGACAGTGCCCGGGATACCGTTGACGCGGCAAAGCCGGTAGCTGCCGCGATGTCGTTGATCGTGACACGCCGGGGGCGGTTGTCCATACCAGGCAGAAAACCACGGTGCGGCAGAAGTCGGCAATCGCTTGCCAGTTGTTGCCATTCATTGACATGTATGCGGGCTTGCGCCTGGGCCCGCTGGTTATCGACGGGCGTGGTCGCCCGAGGCAGCGCGTATTCGAAGATCCCCCGCAGGATGCCCGACGATGTGTCGATGTTGCGGTGGGCGGGACGGCCGGTCGCGGCGCCAACGCCCAGAGTGCAGAACCGGCCCCCTGGGCCCGGTATATCCAGGATGCCGATCCCGGCGTGCGACGATGCTGTGGGAGCCAGGTCACCCCCACAGCATCGTCATCACATCCGCGGCTGCGGACGGCTCACATGTTCTTGGTGAAGTCGTACAGGTCAAGAGCCGTCTGGTCGAAGTACGGCGAGGCCACGATCGTGGGATTGGGCAGCTGGTCGACGCGGCTGTTGATCCCGTTGACCAGGCCCCAGTTGCCGTCCCAGTTCAGCAACCAGCCGCCGCCGCTCGCGCCCTTGTTGAAGTTGCAGGGAATCTTGATCGTCTCGGTCCAGACGTTGGCGTACTCCTGCGAGGACCAGCCACTGCAGCGCAGCAGGTTGCCGCCGTCGAACGGGGCCTGTGCGGGGTAGCCGAACGCGTTCTGCAGGTTCTGCGTGCCGGCGAAAGTCCACAGGCCCTGGCCACCGAGGTAGCTGACGATGTGGTTGCCGTTCAGCGTACCCATGATCGCCACGCCCATGTCCTCGGCCGAGGCCGACGAGTTGATCCATGCGTTCATGGTCCAGATGCTGACGGCGCTCCAGGTGCCGTACGGCCGCGGATTGGCCAGGTCGTCGTCGTAGGCGGGCACGAACGCCCAGCTGCTGGCGGCCTGGCCGCCCGCGCCGCTGTGAATGCAGTGTCCGGCCGTCCACACCGTGTCGGCGCCCGCGGAGTTCACCACGGTGCCGGAGCACTGGTAGGAGAGCCCGCCGAGCACGAAGAACGCCTTGCCGCTGGTGCGCGCGGTCGGGTGGGACGACGCGAAGTTCGGATTGACGGCGAGCGTCGACGCGCCATCGCCCTTGGGGGTGCCCAGGGCCCCTTCATAAGGTGGGATCACCGTGGGTTTGCGGGCGTCGGTGGCCGCTTGTGGCGCTGCGGTCTTCGCCGCCACGTCGCCCATGGCCATCGCGCGGGCGTACTCGGGCGACTCCTCGATCGGCTTGGCCGCGCGCATGCGCTCCGGCGTCCAGAACGCGTCGATCGCCTGGGCTGCGGTGACGGTTCGCCCGTACTTCGCACGTCCGGCTGCCCACGCTTCGGCGTGGACTGCCACCGCACCTCCCGTCACGCCGGCCTTCGCCGAGAAGCCCGCATCGTCGCGGGCGGCGGCAGCGGACTGGGGAGCAGCCAGGGCTAGGCCGGCCGTCAGCGCGAAGGCCGTGAGGATCCGGGCGGAGGTCTGTCGCCTGGTCGTTGTGACTGCCATTCATGTTCTCCCAACCTGTGGCGGAGCCGGTGCGGCATCCGCTCAGACGGTTACTGTTGTCGATGGAAGATGTGTCCAATGGGGATGTTGGACATGTTGGACACCGCAACCCCAGCGGTGTCGGCCACCGCACTGGCGCGGTGGATCGCCGCCGGCGGCGGTAGGGGCGGCAGGCCCGGGTTCCCGCCGAGCAAGGCTTCGGGGCCACGGGCCACGTAGGGAACTGGACCGCAGCTGTGGGCTGCCTTGATGGATCAAGCTGTGTGACGTCTGTCCTATGTGGACTCAATGCAGCGGCGATGTTCGAGTGATCATGGAAAGGCTGAACCACTCGCGGGTCAGCACATGGGGCTGCCGGGTGGGCCGGCAGGGGGAGGCCGAATGCACGACCAACCGATGCGACCCGGTGCGCGGAAGGCGCTCCACCAGGCACCCGAGGCCACCCGCTCCGCGCTCGTGGTAGACCGTGATGTGCAGACGGTGCACGACCTGGCCCTGCTGCTGCGCAAGCTACGGCACCGCCACGCGCGCCAGCACGGCGGCAACTTGTTGACATACCGGCAGCTGGCGGCGAAGACCGGCTGGTCGCACGGAATCATCGGGGAGTACTTCGCGGGAAACGTCCTGCCCCCTACCGAGCGATTCGACATCCTGACCCGGCTGCTCGGGGCCACCAGCGTCGAGCAAGGCATGCTGGCCACCGCGCGGGACCAGGTTGAGGAGGGCCGACGCCGGATCAATCCGGCCGGCGGGGCTGCCGGAGTCAGCGCCGCGCCGGCTTCGGCCAACAGCATGGCGACAGGTGCTCCCGTGCCGCAACAGTTGCCACCGGCCCTGACCGCCTTCGTCGGCCGCACGGCGCTACTCGCCCAGCTCGACGACGCCACCACCATCGGTGGAGCAAGCGGCTCAGGCGAGCCCGCCGCGACGAGCGTAGTGCTGTCGGGCACCGCCGGGGTCGGCAAGACAACACTCGCGGTGCACTGGGCCCACCGCGCCGCCGAGCGTTACCCGGACGGCCAGCTCTACGTCAACCTGCGCGGATTCGACCCCAGCGGCCCCGTGATGACGCCAGCCGAGGTCCTACGCGGATTCCTGGAAGCACTCGGCGTGCCGCCCGAACGTTTCCCGATACACCTGCCCGCGCAGGTAGGGCTGTACCGAAGCCTGCTCGCCGGCCGGCGGATGCTGGTGGTGCTGGACAACGCCCGCGACGTCGAACAGGTGCGCCCCCTGCTGCCAGGCAGCCCGAGCTGCCTGGTGCTGGTGACCAGCCGCAACCGCCTCGCCGGCCTGGTCGCCGCCGAGGGCGCCGTGCCGGTCGGCGTCGCCCTGCTCGGCTTCGATGAGGCATGGCAGTTTCTGGCACGGCGCCTCGGCGCAGACCGGCTGACCGCAGAACCCCAGGCCGTGAACGAAATGATCGAAAGATGCGTGCGGCTGCCGCTGGCGCTGGCGGTGGTCGCCGCCCGAGGAGCGGCACATCCGTCGTTTCCGCTGTCCAGCCTCGCCGCCGAGTTGCGGGAGACGCGGCGGCTACTCGACGCGTTCGACGGCGGCGACGCCAGTACCGACGTGCAGGCGGTCTTCTCCTGGTCGTACCAGAATCTGAGCCCGCCCGCCGCGCGCCTGTTCCGGCTGCTCGGCTGCCATCCAGGGCCGGACACCGCAGTCCCCGCCGCTGCCAGCCTGGCCGGGCTGCCCCGAAATCAGGTGCACCGGCTGCTGGCCGAACTGGCCCATGCGCACCTAGTCACCGAACATGTGCCCGGCCGGTTCAACCTCCACGACCTGCTGCGGGGGTACGCGGCCGAGCTGGTGGAAAGCATCGACACACCCGACACCCGGCGAACAGCGATCCAGCGTGGCCTGGACCACTACCTTCACACGGCACACGCGGCCGCCCTGCTGTTGCAGCCTGGCTGGGATCCGATCAGCCTGGCCGACGCCCCACCCGGGGTAGCACCCGAGGACATCACCGATCACGGCCAAGCGCTGGCCTGGTTCACCGCCGAGTACCGCGTGCTCCTGGCTGCGGTCGCCCACGCCGAACGCGCACAGTTCGAGGGGCACGCCTGGCGGCTGGCACGGACCCTGGTGGACTTCCTGCAACGCCAGGGCCACTGGCCGGGTCTGGTCGCCGCTCAGCGCACCGCCCTTGCCGCGGCGCAGCAGGTGGGCGAGCGGTGCGGGCAGGCGAGCGCGCACCGCGATCTCGCCCGTGCGCTCTTCCGAGTCGGCGAATGGGAGGAGGCGGAGGGCCATTACCGCGCGGCGCTGAAGCTCTTCGACGAACTCGGTGACCACACCGGGCAGGCACGGACCCACCGGGCGTTCGGCGCACTGCTGGATCGGCTCGGCCGTCATGCTGATTCCCTGTACCACGCGCAGCAGGGCCTGGATCTGTACCGGGTCGCCGGACACCTGTCCGGAGAAGCCAGCGCACACAATGGCGTGGGATGGGCCCATGCCCAACTCGGCCAGTACGAGCAGGCACTCGACCACTGCCGGCGGGCGCTGGTGCTGTTGCGCCAGACCGACGACCGGCACGGCGAGGCGAACACCTGGGACAGCCTCGGCTTCATCCACGACCGTCTCGGCCACTACCGCCGGGCGATCTCGTGCTACCGCCGGGCCCTTGTCCTCATCGCGCAGCTCGGCGACCGCTACGACGAAGCGGACACGTTGCACCGGCTCGGTGACAGCCGATGGTCGTTGGGCGACCGAGCAGGCGCCGTGCGGACTTGGCAGCGCGCCCTTCGCATCTTCGACGACCTCGGCCATCCCGATGCGGAACGGGTGCGCGACCGGCTGGTCCGTGCGACCGGTCCTGCGGCGAGGCCACCGAGTGCTGGACCGAGCCCTGAACAACCATGACTGGTTCCGGCGGGATGTCACCGGGATCCGACGCGGCGGGCGCGCCCTCGGTCAGGTGCGTGGAGAAGTGGCCTTCTGTCTATACTCCCGGCCGGAACGGGCTCACCATCGCGGCGAGCAGCGTGTGTTCGTCGTCGTCTCCGGCAAGGTGCCAGGTGAACACACCTCGCAGCCCGTGCCCTGCGGCGAACACGGACCGCTCTTCAACGGACCGGGCATCCTCGTAGCTCACGAACGTCCGGGTGTCCGGATGGAACAGCCACGGCGAGCGGGCCACCGGGTGGCGGTGCTGCTGCCAGGCCGGATCGGTCAGCAGGTTCCGCTTGATGTCGCGCCAGTCGGCGACGTCAACGGTCCCGGTCTGGGGCTGGTACAGCCCGGCCTGCTCGCCGGCCGAGGCGACGCGGAAGCCGCGGCCGTAGAAAGGCACGCCGAGCACCAGCTTGTCCCGCGGCACGCCGTGGCGCTCGTAGTAGTCGACGGCGCCGATGACGTTGTTCCACCGGCGCAGATCGGCCTCCAGCGGGTCCTGTGCCACCTCGGCCAGCGGCGCGTTGAACGTGGCCGTCGCCGAGAACCCGGTGCCGAAGTCGTAGGTCATGAGGTTGACGAAGTCCAGCACGTCGGCGAACGCCGCGAGCTCGTAGCTCGCCGCTGGGTCGTACGGCCCGGCGGTCTGCAGGCGGCCGGCCGGCAGCGCGGCGACCAGCAGCCGCGACGGCCCGAGCCCGTGGCGTAGCTGTTCGGTCAGCAGCGTGACGTTGCGCCGGTCCTCGGGCCGGTGGGTCAGCTCGGCCGGGCCGCCCGAGACAGGGAACTCCCAGTCCAGGTCCAGGCCGTCGAAACCGTCGGCCAGCGCCAGGGCCTGCTCGACGAAGGCGGCCCGCGACCGCGGTGTGAGGGCCGCGTCGGAGAACCCGCCGGCGCCCCAGCCGCCGATCGACAGCACGGTCCGCAGGCCGGGGTCGACTCGCTTGCGTGCGGCGAGGGCGGCGAGGTGCGCAGGCGCCTGTGGCGGCAGTGTCAGGCGCCCGTCCTCGATCGTGGCGAACGCGTAGAAGACGTGGCTGAGCAGGCCCGGGGGCAGCGTGTCGATCGGGTCCGTGCTCTCGTCCGCGGCGTGGAAACAGGCGCCCAGAACCGTCTTCCCGGTGATCATCCGAGCACGGTATCAGCGTGACGTTGGTGTTGTCGGTCGGTGCGGCGCGGCCAGCCGGAAGACCGGCCAGCCGATCTCAGGCCATCATCGGTTTCGCCGTCACGGTGCCGTTGTGGCGGATCGACGAGAGTCACACTGACCGCACCGTGAGGCAACCGTGACGTCCGTGCCGACCCTGGCTCACATGAGAATCAAACTCGCCGCGCTACTCACCATCGCGACAACTGCCGCGATGTTGCAGATAGCGACTCCAGCACAGGCCTTCATCGGCCTGTACCAGGTAAATGCCGTGAGCCCGGCCAATGCCAACTCACCGAAGAACATCTCCGCGGCATGCGCCCCCGGTGACGACATCGTCAGCGTCATGGGACAGGTCAACAATGGCGCTGGTGACGTCCTTCTGACTCGCGCCTACATCGATGCCGCCGGCGGCGGCACCGCTTCTGGCATCGAGGCCATCCCGACAGGCGTGGCCTGGACTGTCGAGGTCACCCTCGTCTGTGCCCCAGCCGGTGCGCTCGTCAACCGGTCCGTGGTGCAGACGGTGTCAGCCTCCAACGCGAATGACAAGTTCCAAACCGCGGCCTGCCCTGCGGGCGACAACATCGTTGGCGGCGGTTACTTCCTGACCGACGCCTTCGGCAATGTCTCCATCGACGAGGTCAACTACGACGCCGCGATGACGCAGCTGTCCGTCACGGCCTACGACAACGCGGCCGTCGGCAACTACACGCTGACAACGCAGGCGGTTTGCGCTGACCCTCTGCCCATCAGAAATTACTGGAACGCCACCTCCGCGCTCAACCCCACCTCGCCCAAAGGCGCCAACGGGGCTGCTTGCCCCAACGGCTCGCAGGTGTCCGCAGTTGGTGGCGTGATCACCGGCGCGCTCGGTGCCGCGTCGATCGCTACGCTCACCCCGCTGCCCGTGGGCGGCGGCATCGTGGCACGCGAGGTCGGCCCGTTCGGCGGCAACTGGAGTCTGCAGATGCAGCGCATCTGCATCGGATAACGGTCCGCCTCAGACGCACCGCGCCCGGTCCTCCAACGAGGAGGACCGGGCGTGTCTGCGCGGTCGGCCAGGTTCCAGGTCCGGGCGTCCGGTCGAGGACCTGTGCATCGACGAGACCCGCCGGGGCAGGCCGAAGGGGAGTTCGACGATGCCACGCAGTCGTGGTGGACCGTGGTCGACCGGTGGCACGTGAGGTTCTGCGACCTGTCCAGTGGGCAGGGCCTGCTCGGGCAGGTCGAGGGCCGCACCGCTCAGGTCGTGGCCGACTGGACTCTCCAGGTCGAAGCCGTGGCGTGAACGGGGTGCGTTGCGTCGCGATCGATATGTGCACGATCAGAGTCGCTGCCGTTCCAGCCTTGGTATACAGATGCGACGCTTCGTGGAAGGGAACCGCCATGGGTTACGAGACCACGTTCACCGGCCAAGTGACGATCACTCCTGCGCTGAACCAGCATGAGGTCGACTACCTGCTGGCGTTCGCCGAGACCAGGCACGAGCCCCGGTCCACCGGCCCCTACGCCCTCGGCTACGGCGACGAGATCGACGGCGACCCGGATCCGGACAAACCCGGGTACTGGTGCAAGTGGGCGCCGACCGCCGACGGCACTGCGATCAACTGGAACGAGCGCGAGAAGTTCTACGATGCCGATCTCTGGATGGAGTACCTGGTGCGTACGTTTCTGAAGCCCGATGCCACCGGGGCGCGGGAGCGGGTCGACCCGGTGGCGGGCCGGGTGTATCCGCCCGCGCTGGACAGGTTCACCTTCGACCACGTCGTCGACGGCGTTATCGAGGCCGAGGGCGAGTGGCCCGACGATCGTTGGCGCATCGAGGTACGCGCCAACGCCGTCTACGTGATCCGGCTGCTGACGGAACCGGACTACGCCGAGTATCCCCGCACCCACCGCGACGACTGGACCGACGAGCAGCGGGCCGACTTCGCCGCGCGGACCCGGCAGAATTTCGTGTACCTGGTGCAGGACGGGCAGTTGCACGAGGTAGGCCCGGCGGATGGGACGTCGTTCGACCCGATCCGGGTCGACGAGGGCTAAGCGCCGGTCGCGGCGTCCCGTGGACGCAGGGCAGGGTCGCGGCGGGCTGGTCAACGATGAAGCCTGGGTCCTGATCGACTGCCACACCGATCCGAACCCGCCACCGATATCGGCGTCAGCGGATGTGGTCCGATGCAGCCAACCGCCCGATGGCCAAGCTGGCAGTCTCACCGGCGTGGAAGGGCCCCGGGACGTTGCGCCAGTTCCGCTGTTCCCAGCGGCCGGTGAACAGCTCCTCGGCGGGCTCATTGAAGCTCTCGGGGGGCGTTGCCTCGACGAGCGTGGTGTCGCCGCCGAGCATCCATCTCCGCACCGAGTCGTCACCGCCGTGGTCTCTCCCAGGCACGAGCACACGCACTCCCACCCGGTGGCCCGAACGCATCGCAGGTCGCACTTCTGGCGCAGGTTGAAGTCCAGCACCACACAACCTGGGCATAGCTGCAGCAGCCCGTCGACGACGTCACGCAGGTAAAGGCGTGCCAACCTCACCCGGTCGCCCTGGTCGAGGAGCAGCTGCACCAGTTCATGGACAACGCCACCGTCGACATCGCCACCGTCAAGATCTTGCTATGCGACCTCGCCCAAATGCCATGACCCAATAGACACCGCCTAGGCGGCGACGCCTTCCTCCTGCGCGGACACCGGCGCCGTGGACCGCAATCGCAGCGCCAGCAGGCTCGCCAGCACCAGCACCACGCCAGTGATCAGGACGATGACGGCCGGACCCAACCCACCGTCGGTGACGTCGTAGACCAGCTCCGGCACGGCGAGGGTGACCCCCACGACGGCACCGAACAGCATCACCGTGGCCCGGGTGCTGCGGTAGAACACGAAGCAGGCCGCCGCCGTCGCACCCGTCAACCCGTACGCCCAGACGCTGGGAGCGGAACCGAACAGCGGCACCTGCCCGCCGATGATGGCAAGCGCACCGCCGATGAGCAGCCCCAGTGCCCGCGGTCCGATCAGCGAGGCGAAGCTGAGCACGATCCAGACCACCCCGGCCGCGACGAGGGCGAGTCCAGTGCCGAGTGCTTCGGCATCCGCCAGGTCGACCAGCGTGACGCTGACCGCACCGGCGCTCCACAGCCCGGTGCAGATGACACTGAACGGGCTGGACCGCACCGACATGGCGACGATCGACGCGCCCAGCCCGGTCAGCATCGCGTAGGTGGGCTGATGCACGTCAACCTGCGAATCCGCCGCGACCAGCGCCGCCGCGGCGAGCGGGACGGACGCCAGGGCCAGCAACCCGCTCGCGGCTCGGCCCCGCGCCCCGGCCGTCGCCCGCATACCCGCTGCTCCGGCGAATGCGGTGGCCGCGACGACCATGACAGCGGCGACTCCTACCAGGATGGCGACCTTGGCGAGGTATCCGAGGTCATTCCAGGCGGTGCCCAGCAGCAGCAACGCACCGACGGCCATCAGCGCGCCCCCGGCGTAGCCGCCTGCTTCGGCCAACCAGCCGAACTGCTTGACCGGAGCCGCGGCGAAGGCGTGCCGGACGGCGCCGGCCTGATCCGCAGTCAGCCGGCCCTCCGAGACGAGCCGCTGCAGCGCGGTTTCTTCTTCTTTACCCAATGGCATGCCCGTATCGTGCTCGGCCGCCGCAGTGGGCGTCAGAGCTTTCCTACTCAAGCTGATCCGGCCGGATACTCAGGCCGGGGGACTTCGCGCGCTCTCTAGCCCAGCTCCAACCGCCTCCGTCAAGCCAGGTCGACCTCGCGGGTGAAGGACTGCGCCACCAGACACGCCCTGGCGCACAGATGCTTCGGTAGAAGCGGTCGTGAGGGCGCCGGCGCACTCGCGAACAAGGTTGGCCTGGGGTATATCAGCCAACCCCGGCGTTGTTTATGGGCGTTGGCTAGGCCACGAACCTCCGACCATGCGGACTGCCGTACCGACCCGCATGCTGAACATAATTGCCCATAAAGATCATTCGCATTCCTGCGAGTGCGCTTTCGGCTTCCGATGCCAGGCTGCCCGGGTGCAGTTCAGGTTCGGGGGAATGTCGTCAATGTGTCGGATCGGCGGGTGGCTGCCCAGCTGGCCAGGAGTCGTAGCGCGTCATCGTCGCTGGTTCCGGCCGGTGCGCTGAGCAGGGTCATGGCCAGGCCGGGGTCCGCGGTCAGGAGCATGGTTTCGAAGTGCAGGTCGAGGTCGCCGACCGTAGGGTGATGGAACTGTTTGATGCCGGTGCGGTGCAGGCGTACGTCGTGGGCGGCCCAGCGGGTGCGGAAGTCTTCGCTGCGGGTGGACAGCTCGCCGACGAGGTCGGTGAGGGCTTTGTCGAAGGGGTCGAGGCCGGCTGCGGTGCGCATCATGGCGACGGTGTCTGAGGCGATCCGGTCCCAGTCGCGCCAGAAGGCGCGGGAGTGTGGGTTGAGGAACGCGAAGCGGGCGTGGTTGGCGGGGCGGGTGGGGTCGTCGAACATGGGCGCGTAGAGGGCCTGGGCGAGCGGGTTCGCGGCGAGGACGTCGCCGCGGCCGTTGCCGACGAAGGCTGGGATGTCGGTCATGAGTTCGAGGACGCGTGCCACGCTCGGTCGGATCTGCGGGGTGGCGGGTTTGCGGCGGGCCCGGGTTGCGGGGCCGGCGGCGCGGGCCAGCGCGGTGAGGTGCTGCTGTTCGGCTTCGTCGAGTTGTAGGGCGCGGGCGAGGGCGTCGAGGACGCTGTCGGAGGCGCCGGCGAGGTTGCCGCGTTCGAGCTGGGCGTAGTACTCGACGCTGACGCCGGCGAGGTCGGCGACCTCGCTGCGGCGTAGTCCGGGGACCCGTCGATTGCGGTTGTAGCTCGTCAGTCCGGCGCGCTCTGGGGTGATCTTGGCGCGGCGGGAGCTGAGGAAGGCTTTGACCTCGTCACGGTTGTCCACGCTTCCAGGCTAGGCCCGTTCGCGCGGCTGTGGGGTGGGCTGTCGGTACACCCTTCAGCAGTGACTTCTTCGCTGCCACAAGGGCTGGTCTGCTGGAAGTCGCACCACTGCGATCGGGTTCCAGCAACCGAAAGAACCTCTATCACCGAAGTGGTGTTTCGACTCGAGGAGGACAGGTCATGGCTGAGAAGAAGGTTCTACTGATCACCGGTGCCGGCCGCGGCATGGGCGTGGACATCGCGAAGGCGGCGCTCGCCGCCGGGTACGCGGTGGTCGCGACCGGCCGGGACCCGCAGAAGGTTTCCCAGGCCATCGGGGCTGCGGCCGACCTGCTGGCGGTGCGGCTCGACGTGACCGACCCGGCGAGCGCCCAGGCTGCGGTTCAGCAGGCTGTGGAGCGGTTCGGGCGTATCGACGTGCTGGTCAACAACGCGGGGAACTTCTATGCCGGGTTCTTCGAGGAGCTCACCGAGAAGGATTTCCGGGCGCAGGTCGAGACGAACCTGTTCGGTCCGCTGAACGTGACCCGCGCGGTGCTGCCAGTGCTGCGCACACAGCGTTCGGGGCTGGTCGTGACGATCTCGTCGACCGCTGGGATCATCGGCGCGGAGTTCACCTCGGCATACGCGGCGGCAAAGTTTGGCCTAGAAGGCTGGATGGAGTCCCTGGCCGCCGAGGTCGCGCCGTTCGGGATCCGCACGATGCTCGTCGAGCCCGGGTTCTTCCGCACCGCCCTGCTCACTCCCGAGTCGACCACCTACGCCGAGCCGACGATCGAGGACTACCTCGAGCGGACCCGGCAGACGGTGACCATGTGGAGCGGCCTGAACGGCCTGCAGGGCGGTGACCCCGCGAAGCTGGCGGCGGCGCTGATCACCCTGGTCGGCTCCGACGAGCCGCCGCTGCGCTGGGCAGCGGGCGCCGACGCGGTCGGCGTCCTGGAGCTGAAAGCCAAGACGCTGCTCGCGCAGGCCGACGCCCACCGCGAGCTGTCCTCGTCACTGGCCCACGACGCCTGAGCGACACCACGCCAGCAGCGCCCAGAACCTTGCGCTGACATCAACTGCATCGCCGGCTGCGGCACTGATCACTGTGCCGCAGCCCTTGATCCACTGATCCGGCGAAGCTGACGATTCCGGACCCAGGGAATAATGATCTACGCCATCCTGATCGGGGTCATCGTCGCGATCTGCCTGGCCGGCCTCTATCTCTGGAAGCGCCTAGCCTGGGACACCACCCGATCACGCAGAGCCCGGATCGCCGGCAGCGTCTTCGCCGGCCTGCTGGCGCTGCTCATCCCGGTGACCATGGCCGCTGAGACAGTTCCCTGGGTGGCGTGGCCCGGCTTCATCTGGCTCGCCTTCTTGCTCTATCTGACCCTGGTACTTCTCGCGCTCGAGATCCCGACGCTGGTGGTCAAGGCATGGCTGCGCCGCGGCAAGCATGACCTGCCGGTGCCTGCAATCGAGGCGGCTGAACCAGCAACAATCGTCGCCGGCCACGTGACCACCGGGTCGCCCGGCCATCCCAAGTCCGCGAATGAGCTGCCGACCGGCGCCCACCTCCGCCGCCCAGAGGCGGTGCCGAACCCGGTCTGCCAGCCGGGTCCAGCCGACTTGGCTGATGTTCGCGGTGGGGCGGGGCTGCCCGATCTGTTGCCGGGTGGCCAGGTCCCAGAAGCACACGGTGGCGGCTTCGCCCCCGCTGCCTGTCACCGCGACCGGTGGCCCGTCGGGGCCGTCTACTCCCGTCGCGCGTGCAGCTCGCCACGGTCGGCGAACAGGTCGGCAACGGCGCCCGCGAACTCCGTGAACCGCGTGCTGAGGTGCCCAGCGAGGAGCACATTAGGGCGAAGCAGATGTCGGTCACGGACAGGTCCGTGCCGCGCAACAACGCCGTAGCGCGCTCGATCCGGCGCGTCATGAGTTACGCGTACGGCGACTCCCCGTACGCGAGGCGGAACTGCCGGCTCAGACCCCGGCGCGGGTCGTATCCCTGAACGCGGTCAGGACGCGGGAGCCTGTCCGCTCCCGCGCCCTGACCGTCAGCGTGCCCCTGGGCCGGCGGTCACGCGGCCTTCACGAAGTACTGTGCGGCCGATCCGTTGCAGTCCCAGATCTGCAGTCGCGCGCCGTCCGCTGTCGAGCCTCCTGGGGAGTCCAGGCACTTGTTGGAGTTCGGGTTGCGCAACCGGTTACCTTCCTGGACCCAGTTCTGTGCGCCGCTGCCGTTGCAGTCCCAGAGCTGCACCTGCGTGCCGTTGGCCGTACCCGCGCCGTTGACGTCGAGGCACCGGCCCAGTGTCCGCAGGGTCTGGCCGTCCCGGCTCCACTGCTGGTCCTGCGAAACAGCAGACCCCTGGCACGTCCACAGCTGCACGGCCGCGCCATTGCCGCCCGTGTCGTTTCCGGCCACGTCCACGCACTTGCCGCCCGGCCCGTTGATCTGCGTTGCGGACCCGCCCGTGCCCCCGCCGTCCTGGTAGTAGCGCACGTAGTCGATCAATGCGGTGAGCGGGAACTGGCCCTGCACGGGGTTCTGTCCAGGGTAGGTGCCGCCCAGCGCCAGGTTGAAGATGAGGTGGAACGGCTTGCGGAACTCCTCCAAGGTCGCCGGTGTCGTGTCGATCACGTGCGTCTGCGTGCCGTCGATGTACCAGCGGATCTGCGCGGCCGTCCACTCGATCGCATAGACGTGGAAGGCCGCGGCGTTGTTGACGGCGGGGTTCGCGACGTAGTTGGCGTTCTGACCCGCTGTCCAGGGGAACACGCCGGTCCGCACATCCCAGAAGATGTTGTTCGTGACGGTCGCGTTCGCGTTCGCGTGTTCCATGATGTCGACCTCGCCGCAACTGGCCCAGTTGGTGGGCAGGCGGTCGTAGTAGGTCTGCGCCGGGTTGTAGGCGCTAGTGGACGTCTCGTCGCACGAGTCGCCGAGCATCCAGAAAGCCGGCCACGAGCCGGTGGCGGTGGGGAGCGCCATGCGCGCCTCGATACGGCCGTATTGGAAGGACCTCTTCGTGTCCGTCGTCATGCGGCACGACGTCTGGTAGAAGTTGCGGCCGTTGACCGTGATGGGCGTCGTGAGCCAGTTGGCGCGCATCACGAGGTTGCCGCCGGACTGCGTGCAGTTCTCGGGGCGGTACCACTCCCACTCGCCGTTGCCCCAGCCGTCGAAGGTATTGAGGCCGGGGTTGAGGCCGTTGCCGACGTTGTAGTTCCAGTTGGCGCTGCTGGGCGCGCCGGACCCGTTGAATTCGTCAGCCCACACGAGGTTCCACGCGGCGTGTGCGGGCTGCTGCTGGACGACCGTGCTGCCGACGAGTGCAGTGACGGCCGCGGCGAGGAGGATCATGAGGCGTCGGCCGCGTGACAGCACTCGGTTCACAGCGCGGCCACGGGCCATGCGGGGTGCGCGTTCTTGTTGAATCTCCACAGCGAATGTGCCCTTCTCGAGCAGGGGCGGAGGTCGTGCGATCGGCGGAAGTGCCTGTTCGAGTCCCTCCACGGATGTGAGAGCGCTCTCACATCGTGGGTGACTGGAAACCTTGTTGTCAATAAGCTGCCAATGCCAAAGAACGTCTGACCTCGATCCGCTGCCGCACTGGGGGCAGGCGCACTAGCCGGTGCTGGCCCAGTTTGGCACCGTGACCGCAATGCTGTGCCTGGGCAGAGCAGCCAGCTCATCCGGGAGGCGCAACCGCACCATTGCCGTCACCACCCGACCGTGATGATCATGGCGCTGGCGGCTCACCGGCCATCGTGATCATGTACTTAGGATTCATGTACTTAGGGTTCATGTAGCCCCGGAGACTCCGGACTTCGTCCCAAAGCTGTTTTACCTGCTTGGCGGCGTGCCCGAGCCGCGTTTCGGGGTGCGTTTCGGACGGCTGGCTCAACAGGTGGACGCCCTTGGTACTTCGACCCACCGGGTCGATGTTCGAGGCGTACCGCGCGGATCACCACTCAGATGCTGACGCGGGCCTTGTCGATGGCGCAGGTCTCGTCAGCGCTTCAGAACGGGACCGTGCGCTGGGCATGACCACATGTCAGCAGGGTGCGCCGACGGGGATGTGGGCGAGGGTTTCGCGGGTGCCGGAGCGGATCCGCAGGCGGAGGCAGCGCGGCCGGTCGACGGTGTAGCCGCCGGCGAAGGCATACCAGCCGGGCATGTCGTAGACGTCGGGGCAGAAGACCCGGATGCGGGTGACCGCCGGGCCGGGGCTGCCCCAGCCGATCGTCGAAGTCGCGACGGCCTCGCCGACGATCTCCAGGTCGACGGGTGTGCCGGGCCGCACGAGCAGGCCCTGCTTGGCCCACCAGCGGCCGTCGACCTCGGTGACCTGCAGCTGCCGCCCGACCGGCAGCGCGACGGCGTCCAGCAGCACCGGCAGGTTCGTCGACGCGCTCGGCTCCTCCACCCCGATCACGTGGTCGCAGGACACCCGGGCCACCCCGTCATCGGGGAACGGCGTGGCGGCCGGTGCAGCCGTCGGGCCGGCAGCGGACGGGGCGGGAGAGGGGGCGGGCGCGGTGCACGCGGCGAGGAGCGCCGCGGGGAGCAGGGCGAGCAGGCGTCTCATGCGGTGGACGAGTCCCGAGGGGCGGGCGGGGTTCCGCGGGGCGACGCGCGGGTCGGTCGCGCCCTGTCGACCTGGTTGCCTGTTAGCGTCGGGTGTACCGCGCAGTGACTTCCGACCAGGAGAAACTCTCATGCCTTCGACCATCCGCAGGGCCGTGATCCCGGCCGCGGGGCTCGGCTCCCGGCTGCTGCCCCTGACCAAGGCCATCCCCAAGGAGATGCTGCCCGTCGGCGACAAGCCGGTGATCGAGCACACCGTGCGCGAGCTGGTGGCCTCCGGCATCACCGACATCACGATCGTGATCTCGGGGGGCAAGTCGCTGATCCAGGACCACTTCCGGCCCAACCCGGCGCTGGTGGAGCAGCTGCGGGCGGACGGCAAGACGGCGTACGCCGACGCCGTCGAGGAGATCGCCGAGCTGGCGCAGCAGGGCCACATCACCTACCTGGACCAGCACGGCCCGTACGGCAACGGCACGCCGGTGCTCAACGCGGCCCGCAACTTCGACGACGAGCCGATGCTGGTGCTGTGGCCCGACGACGTGTTCGTCGCCGAGGTGCCCCGCGCCCAGCAGCTGATCCGCGCGTACGAGGCGACGAACTGCCCGGTCCTGGCGCTGATGCCGATGGACCCGGAGCACTCGCAGCGCTACGGGGTGCCGGTGGTCAAGGAGGACCTGGACGGCGGCCTGATGCGCATCACGGGCCTGATGGAGAAGCCCAAGCCGAAGGACGCGCCGTCGGCGTTCGCGGCGATCGGCGGCTACGTGGTCACCCCGGGCATCATCGACGAGCTGCGGGAGCAGACCCAGCGCTGGTACGAGCGCCGCACCGGCGAGGTGTACCTGACCGACGCGATCAACGCCTACGCGTCGACGCGGGCCGTGTACGGGCAGGTCATCTCGGGCCGCTGGTACGACACCGGCAACCCGGCCGACTACCTGGTCGCCCAGATGGCCACGGCGCTGGCGCACCCGGAGTACGGCCCGCTGCTGCGCGGCATGGCCGCCGAACTCGACCCGCCCGCGCGTCCGATCGTCTGAACAGGGCGAGGGCCCCGGCGCGTGCCGGGGCCCTCGCTGTCTAACCGCCGGACCTAGAGGGTCAGGGTCCAGGTGTTGATGTAGCCGGTGTCGGCCGAGGCGGCGTCCTGGACCCGGAGGTTCCAGGTGCCGTTCTTCACCTCGGTCGACAGGTTGGTGGTGTAGGTCTGGACGATGTTGTCGGCGCTGCCGCCGGTCCGGTTGTGCAGCACGTAGGTGCTGCCGTCCGGCGCGACCAGGGTCACGATGAGGTCACCGATGTAGGTGTGCACGATGTTCACCGCGACCGTGGAGGTCGCCGACGCGTTGCCCGAGCAGCCCGCGATCGTGATCGGGCTGTTGACGGTGGTGTTGTCCGGGATCGTCACGTCGGTGCCGTTGGTGCCCGAGCACGGCGGCGGGGCGCCGCCGCCCAGGTTCAGCGTCCACGTGTCGATGGTGCCGGTGTCGGCCGACGCCGCGTCCTGCACCCGCAGTTTCCAGGTGCCGTTGGCGGCCTCGCCGGACAGGTTGACCGTGTAGGTCTGGCTGATGTTGTCGGCGCTGCCGCCGGTCCGGTTGTGCAGCAGGTAGGTGCTGCCGTCCGGCGCGACCAGGTTCACCACCAGGTCACCGATGTAGGTGTGCAGGATGTTCACCGCGACCGTGCTGCCCGTGCCGCCGTTGCCGGCGCAGCCGGAGATGGTGATCGAGGACTCGACGGTCGTGTTGTCCGGGACCGCCACGTCGGTGGAGTTGGTGCCGGAGCAGCCGGGCGGGCCGTTGACGGTCAGGTTGAACGTCGTGGTCCGCGTCGACGACGCGCCGGTGCCGGTGATGGTGATCGCGTACGTGCCGGGCGGGGTGGCCGCGGCCGTGGCGATGGTCAGCGACGAGGCGCCGCCGGCCGAGTTGATCGACGTCGGGCTGAACGTGGCGGTCGCGCCGCTGGGCAGGCCGCTCGCGGTCAGGTTGACCGTCTGCGCGCTGCCGTTGGTCAGCGTGGAGGTGATGGTGCTGGTGACCGAGCTGCCGGGGTTGACCGAACCCGACGCGGGGGCGGCCGCGAGGGAGAAGTCGTTGCCCGCCGGGCAGGCGGCGTCGTTGCCGGCCACGTTGACCGCGGTCCAGGCGGCCTGGACGGTCTTGTACTCCACCGAGCACAGGCCGTACAGGTCGGTTGCCGCGGACAGGGTGTACGCGCGGGAGGTGTTGGCCGGCGTGGACGTGTTCACGTAGCGGGTGCTGGAGGTGAAGTACACGTCCAGCGCGCGGTACCAGATCTTCTCAGCCTTCGTGCGGCCGATGCCGACGACGGCCGGCGCCGAGCCGCAGACCGGGCTGGTGCCGTACGACGTGGCGCCGGTGCCCTCGGCCAGGTTGAAGAAGAAGTGGTTGCCCGGGCCCGAGCTGTAGTGCACGTCGACGCTGTTGGTCGAGGTCGACCAGCAGCCGTGCGACGAGCCGTCCAGGGTCGGGTTGTACATGTAGCGCAGCGGGGTCCCGTTGCCGTTGATGTTGATCTTCTCACCGACCTGGTAGTCGCCCGGGTCGGACGGCGCGGCCGCGTAGAACTCGACCATGTTGCCGAAGATGTCCGAGGTGGCCTCGTTCAGACCGCCGGACTCACCCGAGTAGACCAGGCCCGCCAGGGCCTCGGTGACGCCGTGGCTCATCTCGTGGCCCGCGACGTCCAGCGACACCAGGGGCCGGCTGTTGCCCGAGCCGTCGCCGTAGGTCATCTGCGCGCCGTCCCAGAACGCGTTGACGTACGCGTTGCCGTAGTGGACGCGGCTGGGCACGCCGGTGCCGTTGCCGAAGATGCCGTTGCGGCCGTGCACGTTCAGGAAGTAGTCGAACGTCTTGGCCGCGCCGAAGTGCGCGTCCACACCGGCCGACTGCCGGTTGGCGTTCGTGCCGTCACCCCACACGTTGTCCGCGTCGGTGAACGTCGTACAGGTCGAGGAGCCGTTGTTCATGTCACAGGTGCGGCCGTTGCCGCGGACCGGGTCGATCATCTGGTACGTCGAGCCGGACAGCGTCGTGTCGATGCTGACGCTACCGGTGTAGATGCCGGTGCCGGTGCCGGTGACCATCTTGATCTCGTCGAACGAGCCCAGGTGCGCGCCCGTCGCCGCGTCGGTGATGACGTGCAGCTCGGACGGGGTCTGCCCGTCGGGCCGCATGCCGGTGACGACGGTCTCCCAGGCCAGCTTGCCCTTGCCCGTGCTGGCGTCGACGAACAGCTCGGGGGAGCCGACCGTGGCGACGGCGCCCGAGAACCTGCTGCGCGCGGCCTTCGCGGCCTTGGCGGCGGTGACCTGCGGGGTGGTCGACAGGGTCAGCGGGGCCTCCAGGCCGACCGACGATCCCTTGTAGACGCCGTTGGGGGCGGTGTGCACGACGAAGTCGCCGCCGTACACCCGCAGGCCGTGGAACGTGCGGGCGTAACGCACGTGGGTGCCGCTGCTGTCGCTGACGGTGCGGTCGATGCGGTACGCGTCGCCGCCGGCGGCGCGCACGTCCGACGGGTGCTCGGCGAGGGCGCGTTCTGCGGCCGCGATGCCGACGGGTGATGAGGGGGCGCTGGGCGCAGCGTTGCCGGAGGTCGCCGACACCGACAGCATGGCGCCCACGAGTAGGGCGACGCTGCCGGTAGCGAGGGTTCTTTTCACGAGTCCTCCCCGACTCAGTGGAAAGTGGCGGTAGCCACTGACAGCTATATATATAGAAGCCGGGAGAACTTTGGAAGTGCTTCACATCCTGCGGCGTCGATGCGTGATGTTTCGCGAGCCCTGCTCGGATGGGCTGTAAGGGGTGCTGTCTCGGCATCAGGTGATCGACTCGACCCGCTCGGTGAATCACGTGTCAGGTAGGCGACTGCGGGGGAGTGACGCCCGAGGATTGTAGAGAAAGCTTTCTAAAGCTATCTTGCTGATATGACCGACCGTCCGGCAGTCGACCTCTCCGATCCCGTCGCGCTGCGCGCGTACGCCCATCCGCTGCGCATGTCGCTGGTCGGCCTGCTGCGGCGCGAGGGGCCGCTGACCGCCACCCAGGCCGCGAACCTGCTCGGCGAGAGCGTGCCGAGCTGCTCCTTCCACCTGCGCCAGCTCGCCAAGTACGGCCTGGTCGAACGGGCCGAGGGCGCCGACGCCCGGGAGAAGCCCTGGCGGGCCACCGCCTTGACGACCCGATGGGGCCGCGAGTCCGACGACACCGAGACCCGCGCCGCCGTCGACCAGCTCGACGGGGTGATCATCCACCGCTTCTACGAGCGTGCCCTGAACTGGCTGGCCCGCCGCGACGCCGAGCCGGCGCACTGGCGCGCCGTCACCGGCCCCGGCGACGACCTGGCCTTCCTGACCGCCGACGAGCTGGCCGAGCTGTCCCGTCGCATCGACGACCTCTTCGAGCAGTACCGGCCCCGCCAGACCGACCCGTCCCTGCGGCCGCCCGGCGCGCGGGCGGTCCACGTCAGCTACTACGTGACCACGTTCGATCAGCCCTGACACCCGGAGGCGCACACCCCCATGACCGCCACCGCCACCCCCGCGGTCCGCCGCTGGCTGCCACCGCTGCTGCGGCAGACCCCGTTCCGCCGCTACTGGACCGGGCAGAGCGTGTCCCTGCTCGGCGACCAGATAACCGAACTGGCGCTGCCGCTGTTCGCGGTGCTCGTCGCGCAGGCCGGCCCGGCCGAGATGGGCTACCTGACCGCCGCCGCGCTGGCGCCCAACCTGCTGTTCTCGCTGCTGTTCGGTGGCTGGGCCGACCGCCGCCCGTACAAGCGCACCATCATGGTCGCCGCCGACGTCGCCCGCGCCGTGGCGCTGCTGGCCGTGCCGGTGCTCTACGTGCTCGACGCGCTCACCATGACCCAGCTCTACGTGGTCGCGTTCACCGTCGGCACGTTCAGCGTGCTGTTCGAGGTGTGCCGCACGACCCTGTTCGTGTCACTGGTGTCGCGAGAGGACTTCCTGCCCGCGAACGCGCTGCTCAACGGCTCACGAGCGTTCTCGTCGGTGGCCGGGGCCAGCGCCGGCGGCGTGCTGGTGCGGCTGGTCGGAGCGCCGTTCGCGCTACTGCTGGACGCGGTGTCCTTCCTGTTCTCCGCGGTGATGATCGCCCGGGTGGAGGTCACCGAGCCGACGCCGAGCGCCCGGCGCGGCCTCGGGCTGCGCGAAGGCATGTCCTTCATCGCGCGCCACCCGGTCATGCGGGCGGCCGTGAGCGCCAGCACCACCCTCAACCTGTTCAACTTCATGTACCTCGCGCTGGTCATCCTGTACGTCACGACCGAACTGCACATCACCCCGGACGTCCTGGGCCTGGGCCTGGGACTCGCGGCCGTCGGCGCGCTGATCGGCGCGGCCGTCGCCCGGCGGATCGCCGAGCGGATCGGCGTCGGCCCCCTGTACGTCTTCGGCTACCTGATGTTCCCGGCCCCGCTGATCCTCATCCCGCTGGCCGACGGGCCGCACTGGCTGGTGCTGACCATGGTGTTCTGCGCCGAGTTCCTTTCCGGTTTCGGCGTCATGCTGCTGGACACCGCGGGCGGCTCGCTGCAGGCCAGCGTCATCCCCGACGAGCTGCGCGCCCGGGTGACCGGCGCGCACCGCACCATCAACTACGGCATCCGCCCGATCGGCGCGGTCATCGGCGGCGCGCTGGGCACCGCCCTGGGCGTACGCGAGACGCTGTGGATCGCCACCGTCGGCGCGCTGGCCGGCGTGCTGTGGCTGATCGCCTCACCGATCCCGCGGATGCGCCGGTTGTGACTCAGCCCAGCAGGCGGATCGCCGCGTGCACCGCGAAGACCGACCCGACGCCGGTCAGCAGCAGGCCCTCCACGAAGATCCGCAGCCAGTCGCCGGGGTCGCGCCTGCGCCGCCGGACGCCGCGCCACACCATCACCAGACCGAAGGCCAGCACGGCGAGACCGAGCACGAGAAAGGGGACGGGATCGAGTTCGCGCTCGCCGGGCGTCGCCACGTCAGGCGCCCGCCCGCCAGGGGCGGGTATCCGTCCGCAGCAGCGAGTACAGGACGACGTCCTGGCTGCGGCCGTCGTTGAAGAACGCGCCGCGCACCGTGCCCTCCAGGGTGAAACCGCACTTCTCCGCGATCCGCCGGGACGCGCCGTTCTCCGGCACGATCACGAGCTGGATGCGGTGCTGCTTCTTCGTCGCGAAGAGGTAGTCGACCAGCAGCCGCACCGCCTCGGTGACGTGGCCGCGTCCGGCGAAGCTGCCGTCGTAGAGCAGGTAGGACAGCTCGAAGGCGTCCCAGTAGTTCACCGGCCGGAAGAACTCGATGTGCCCGAGCAGCTCGCCTGCCCCGTTGACGATGAGCAGCGTGCCCGACTCGCGCTGCCAGAGCCCCGTCTCGGCGTGCTCGCGCCGGAAGTCCGGCTCCGACCGCACGCCGAGCGGGAAGTACGCGCCGCGGTTGGCGATGTCGGTGTGCGCGCGGTAGAGCCGGTCCACATCGGCCGCCAGCACCGGCCGAAGGGTCACGCCGTCGCCGTGAAGCATGTGTCCACCCATCAAGTCCGAGGGCCGCCCTGCTGCTGCGCCACGACGATGATATGCGCCGGCGCCGATACCCGGGGGGAGGCCGTGTTCGCCCAGTGAGACAGACATTGCCAGGTGTGAATTAATCGATCTAATCTTGGACGCGTCCGGGCAACGACATCAGATCTCACTCTGAGGAGACCTTCATGTCCTCTGCCCGATCCTCTGCCCTGACCCTGACCCTGTTCCGGGTCGTGCTCGGCCTGCTGTTCGCCTTCCACGGCGCGGCCTCGCTGTTCGGTGTGTTCGGCGGCAACCGCGGCTCCGGCCAGGCCGTCGAGTTCGCCGCCTGGCCCGGCTGGTGGGCCGCGCTCATCCAGCTCACCGGCGGCATCCTGGTGATCACGGGGCTGGCGACGCGGCCGGCCGCACTGCTCTGCTCCGGCTCCATGGCGTACGCCTACTTCGTGGTGCACCAGACCCAGGGCCTGCTCCCGCTGAACAACGGCGGCGAGGCGGCCGCCCTGTTCTGCTGGTCGTTCCTCATCGTCGCGGTGCTCGGCCCGGGTGCCTTCTCACTCGACGCCCTGCTCCGCCGCCGCACCCCCGCCCGACGCGGCTCGCTGGCCACCGCCTCCTAGCAGGACCGACCGAAGGAAGGGCACCTTCACCTCGCCATGCGAGGTAGAAGGTGCCCTTGCCATCCTCGTTCTGCCCGGGGCGGTTCACGCGAGGGCGGGCTCCGGCGTCGCGGCCTGCGTACGCGCCCGCCGCGCCCACCGTACGGCGGCCGGCACGGCGGCGCCGCTGGCCGCGAAGACCAGGCCGAACAGCAGCCAGCCGGGCCACCCCCAGCCGACGACGACAGTGGCCAGCAGGGCGGGCGCGACGACACCGGCCAGCGCGAACCCGGTGCCGTACATGCCCTGGTACTGCCCCTGTGCGTGCTCGGGTGCGAGGTCGAACGAGATGCCCCACGAGCCCGCGGCCTGGCGCAGCTCGCCGAGCACGTGCACCAGCGCCGCGGCGACCAGCGCGGCGGTGGCGAGCCAGGCGCTCTGCCCCGCGGCGAGGCTGTAGAGCACACACGCGCCGAGCAGCAGCAGGCCGGACGTCCGCTGCGCGATGGCGGCCCCTTCCGCGGTGGCGGTGCCCCGGCTGGCCCGGATCTGGAACAGCACCACGACGGTGGCGTTCAGCAGGCCCAGCATGGCGACGACCCAGGCCGGTGCGTTGGTGCGCTCGACCACCCAGAGCGGCACGGCGACGTTGAGCATGCCGTAGTGGATGCACAGCACACCGTTGAGCGCCGCGAGCGCGAGGTACGGGCGGTCCCGCAATACGATCAGGGCGGGGCCGGACGCGCGCCGAGGCTGTGCCGCGACGGGGGGCACACGCATGACCAGCGAAGACGCCAGCAAGGCCAGGGCGACGCAGACCACGAGAATCGCGACGTAGGCCGACCTGGTGTCGTACTTCAGGGCCACCCCGGCGATCAGCGCGCCGACGCCCCAGCCCACGTTGGTGACGGCACGCAGCATCGCCCGGGTGCGCACCCGGTGCTCGGCGGGAATCGACCCGGCGATGAGCGCCCCGTTCGCGGCTCCGAAGCCCGCTTCCAGCAACTGCACCCCGGCGGCGACCAGGACGAAGCCCGCGAATCCGTGTACGGCGAGGTAGCCCAGCATGAGCGCCGCCCGCGCCAGGCCGAAGGCGACCATGACCCGGCGGGGCCCGACCCGGTCGGCCAGGTGCCCGGCCGGCACCCCGGCGAGCAGCCCGACCACGGCGGCGATGGTGAGCCCGAGCCCGACCTGGCCGGCGGACAGCCCCACCGAGCGGGTGAAGAAGATGACGCTGACCGTGATGAACAGGCCGCGGGACGTGGACCCGGCGAGGGTGCTGAAGACCAGGGCGCGGGTGGCCGGGTGGGCGGGCAGCAGGTTGATCATCCGGGAGAGCACGCTGGGCAGGCTAACGCGGATGCCTGGCAGGCACGCACCTGTTTTACGTGCTCCTCGTCACGCGATACCGCCGAGCACCTGACGACGATCCTCATCCTGCGGCGCGCACACGCCGGCGACCAGCGCCTGCCCAGATCCCGCGACTTCTGGACCACCGTCTACCAGTCGATCGACGACTGACAGCGCCGATGATCGCCGTTTCGGGGCGGAAACTGCGGTGGCACCCGAGGTTCTGACCCGAAACGGCGATCATGGACGGGCCGCCGTAGCGGTGGGACGGCGGCCCGGCATGGGTCAGCTGACGCCGAGGAGGTGCTCCAGCGCCAGCTGGTTGAGCTGCACGAACGCGCCGCCCTTGGCGGCCTGGGCGTCCACGTCGAAGTCCTCGAAGGAGGACCGGTCGGCCAGCAGCTCGGTGTAGGTCTCGCCCGCGCCCAGGGTCGGCACGGCCAGCTCGTCGTAGCGGGCGGCGGCGCGGGCCTCGGCGACCCGCGGGTCGGCCCGGAACGTCGCGACGCGCTCCTTGAGCAGCAGGTACGTGCGCATGTTCGCGGCCGCCGACGCCCATACGCCGTCGAGGTCCTCGGTGCGGGAGGGCTTGTAGTCGAAGTGGCGCGGGCCGTGGTAGGCCGGGCCGCCGTCGGCTGCGCCGAACTCCAGCAGGTCGACCAGGAAGAACGCGTTGACGATGTCGCCGTGGCCGAACACCAGGTCCTGGTCGTACTTGATGCCGCGCTGGCCGTTGAGGTCGATGTGGAACAGCTTGCCGTGCCACAGCGCCTGGGCGATGCCGTGCACGAAGTTGAGGCCGGCCATCTGCTCGTGCCCGACCTCGGGGTTGAGGCCGACCATGTCGCGGTGCTCGAGGCTGTCGATGAACGCGAGGGCGTGGCCGATCGTCGGGAGCAGGATGTCGCCGCGGGGCTCGTTGGGCTTGGGCTCCAGCGCGAACTTCAGCCCGTAACCCCGGTCGATGCTGTACTGCGCGAGCATGTCCAGGCCCTCGCGGTAGCGCTCGAGCGCGGTGCGCACGTCCTTGGAGCCGTCGTACTCGGTGCCCTCGCGGCCGCCCCACAGCACGTAGGTCTGCGCGCCCAGCTCGGCGGCGAGGTCCATGTTGCGCATGACCTTGCGCAGCGCGTACCGCCGCACGGCGCGGTCGTTGCTGGTGAAGCCGCCGTCCTTGAAGACCGGGTGGGTGAACAGGTTGGTGGTCGCCGTCGGCACGACCATGCCGGTCTCGGACAGCGCCGCCTGGAAGCGCTTGATGATGCGCGCGCGCTCGCTGTCGTCGGAGCCGAACGGGATCAGGTCGTCGTCGTGGAACGTGACACCCCACGCGCCCAGCTCGGCGAGGCGGTGCACGGACTCGACCGGGTCGATCGGCTCGCGGGTGGCGTCGCCGAACGGGTCCCGGCCGGGCCATCCCACGGTCCAGAGGCCGAACGCGAACTTGTCGGCCGGAGTCGGCTGCGTCATGTCATCTCCCTGAAATCTTGTTTGTTCAGCCATTGAACTTATAGGGTGTGGCATTGTCAAGACCATGCCGCCCCGCCCGCCGCGCCGAGACGATCCGGTGCGCCAGCGCAGCCTGCGCGATCACAACCTCGCGCTGGTGCTGCGCCATGTCACCGCCTCGAACCGGCCGCCGTCACGGGCCGAGATCGCGGCGGCCAGCGGGCTGACCCGGGCCACCGTCTCCACGATCGTCGACGAGCTGATCGCCGGAGGGCTGGTCGCCGAACTGGAGCCCGTGTCCCGCTCCGGCGTCGGCCGTCCCGGCACCGGCATCGTGCCCGCGGGCACCGGCCCGGCCGGGCTCGGCATGGAGGTCAACGTCGACTACTTGGCCGTGTGCGCGGTGGACCTGACGGGAGCCGTACGCCATCGCCAGGTGCGCCACCTGGACCAGCGCGAGCACAGTCCCGCGCAGACCTGGCAGGCGCTCGCGGAGCTGGCCGATCAGGCGGTGGCCGCCGTCGCGGCGCAGCGCCTGACCCCGGCCGGCGGCGTGATCGCCGTTCCGGGCCTGGTCGAGGGCGACACCATCCGGATCGCCCCGAACCTCGGCTGGCAGCAGGTCGCCCTGCCCCGGCCGGAGGACCTGGGCGGACTGCGCGACCTGCCACTGGACGTCGCCAACGAGGCCACGCTGGCCGCGCTGGGGGAGCGGCACGCCACCGGGCTGCGCAGCTTCCTCTACGTGTCCGGCGAGATCGGCATCGGCGGCGGCATCGTGCTGGACGGGGAGCTGTTCGGTGGTTCGCACGGCTGGGCGGGCGAGATCGGCCACGTGACCATCGACCCGCAGGGCCCGGACTGCCACTGCGGTTCCCGCGGCTGCCTGGAGCAGTACGCCGGCGAGGAGGCCATCCGTGCCGCGGCCGGTCTGCGCGCGGGCGGGGCCGTGCTCGCGGACCTGGTCGACGGCGCCCGCCAGGGCGACGGGCCGGTGCTGGACGCGCTGGAACACGCCGGCACGGCCCTGGGCGTGGCGCTGTCGGGGGCGGTGAACCTGCTCGACATCGGCACGGTGGTGCTCGGCGGCCACTACGCCGAGCTGATCGACTGGCTGCGTCCCGCCATCGAGCGCGAGCTGGCCCGGCGCGTCATCACCGCCCGCTGGGCCCCGGCGAAGGTGCGCGCGTCCGCGCTGGGCTCCGACGCCGCCCTGGTCGGCGCGGCCCGCGCGGTCACCCAGGCCATCCTCGACGACCCGGCCCGTTTCCTGGCCACGCGCGCGGTGTCGGCGGCGTAGGCCGGTCGACGTTCCAGGCGATGGCGCGGCGCTGGTAGTCGCGCCCGGCGGACCAGCCGTGCCGACCAGCCCTCGGTGCGGCTGCGGCGGGCATAGCCTGTACGCATGGGTGCGATCACGGTTCTGCGACCACTGGCACTGGGCATGGCCACCGGGATGCGTTCCCAGCTCGGGCTGGCCGCGCTTGCGGTGGCCATGAGCCGGGGCGGCGGTAAGAAGGGCAGGAAAGGCCGCGGCTTCTCCTCGATGGTGCAGTCGCAGGTGCTGTCCAGCCCGCTGGTGCGCAAGAGCCTGGTCGCCACGGCCGCTACCGAACTCGTCGCCGACAAGCTGCCCAGCACTCCCAGCCGACTCAATCGCGGCCCGTTGCTGGCCCGGCTCGCGCTAGGCGGCCTGGCCGGCGGGCTGCTGGGCTGGTCCGACGAGCGCGGCTTGCCGCGCGCGGTGGCCGGTGCGGCGCTGGGCGCGGTCGGCGCGGGCCTGGGCGCGTTCGGCGGTCACCACGTGCGGGCCGCCCTCGACGAGCGGACCAACCTGCCTGATCGGTACTGGGCGCTGGCCGAGGACGTCACCGCCGTGGGCCTCGCGGCCTTCGCTGTAGCGGTCACCGACGACAGCGACTCCGAGGCGGACGCGGCGGAGCAGCACGCACCCCAGTTCAGCTTCGCCGGCTGACTGTCGGACGGCGAGCCGGCTCGGCCGCGACCCCGCAGAACGGGCAGGTCTCGAAGTGGCCCAAGCCTTCGCGTTGACAAGTGCTTAACCAATGGGTTAATAATTGCACTTGTGGTTACTGACCTGGACGAGACGCTCGCCGCGCTCGCCGACCCGACCCGCCGCCGCATCGTCGAGTTGCTGCGCGACGGGCCGCGGCGACCGGGCGAGCTGTCGGCTGCCTTCGAGATCTCTGCGCCTGCGATCAGCCGGCACCTGCGGGTGCTGCGGCGCAGCGGCATCGTGGAGGAGCGCGGCGTGGACAGCGACGCCCGGCTGAGGGTCTACCGGCTGCGCCCCGAGCCGATCGTGGCGCTGCAGGCGTGGCTCGACCAGGTGCAGGCCTTCTGGACCGATCAGCTCGGTGCGTTCAAGGCGCACGCCGAGCGTGTGAGCAGGGAGAACGAATCATGACCGCCACCGGCACCGCCGTCGCCGAGATCGAGGTCGCCTGCGACCCGGCCACCGCCTTCACCGTCTTCACCGCCGACATCGGCACCTGGTGGAAGCGCGGCACCCACTACTGGAACGACCCGGAGCGCGGGCGCAGCATGAGGTTCGAGCCGCAGGTCGGCGGCCGGTTCATCGAGGTGTACGACGACGGCGAGGGCTACGAGCTCGGCCGGGTGCAGGTGTGGGAGCCGGGCGAGCGGCTCGTGTTCGGCTGGCGCACCGCCGACTGGGCGCCGGGGGTGAGCACATCGGTGGAGGTGCGCTTCACGCCGGTGGCCGGCGGGACCCGGGTGACCATCGAGCACAGCGGCTGGGAGCAGTTCGGCGCGGGCGGCGCGGGGTCGGCCGAGGGCTACGGCAAGGGCTGGGCCGAGCTGCTCGGCTGGTACGCCGAGCAGGCGCGCTGATGTTCGCGCACCTGGCAGTCCACCATCCGAAGCCCGAGCACGCCGACGACCTGCTGGCCGCCATGCACAAGGTCGACGCCGCCGCGCAGGGCGCACCCGGGCTGATCCGGATCGGCGCGTGGCGCGACGAGCGCACCGACCGGCTGATCGGGCTGGCACTGTGGGATTCGAAGGAGGCGTTCGAGGCGGCCGCCCCGAGCATCTTCGCCGCGGTCGCGGGCGAGCCGCTCGACGAGTGGTCGACGAGTCCCCCCGACAGCCTGCACCTGCACCCGGCGTAGCGAATCGGGGGTGTAAGGAGCCGAAGACGGTATGGTACTTTCCCCGGCATGGCCGAGCAGAAGTTCCACACCGGAAGCCACGACCTGCCCGTGTCGGCGGCTCTCGACGAGTTCATGCGCACGGGCTGGCTCGACTCCGAGCACCACGACCTGCCGCAGGCCGAGGTGGCGGTGTGGACGCCGGCCCGCCGCGCGCGGCTGCACCAGGCGTTCCCGGGGCACCGGATCGTCGTGCCGGCGGGCACGTTCCAGGCGCGATCCAATGACCAGGACTACCGGTTCCGGGCGCACTCGGCATACGTGTGGCTGACCGGCGACCAGTCCAGCGACGGAGTCATGGTCGTCGAGCCGGACGGCGAGAGCACCCTCTACCTGCGTCCGCGGTCGGCGCGCGACAACGGCGAGTTCTTCCGCGACCGCCGCTACGGCGAGCTGTGGGCGGGCCGCCGCCCGACGCTGGGCGAGAGCACCCGCGCCCTGGGCGTGACCACCCGCCACCGCGGCGAGCTGGCCGCCGCGCTCAAGCCGGACACCCCCACGCTCGTGCTGCGCGGCCTGGACGCCGAGGTCGACGCGGCGGTCGCGCCGTCCGACGGCGACGTCGAGCTGAAAGCGGTGCTGGCCGAGCTGCGTCTGGTCAAGGACGCCTGGGAGATCACCCAGCTGGAGCAGGCCGTCGCGATCACCACCCGCGGCTTCGAGGACGTGGTGCGCGCTCTGCCGCAGGCCAAGGCGACCTCGGAGCGGCTGCTGGAAGGCGTGTTCTGGCAGCGCGCCCGGCTGGAGGGCAACGAGGTCGGCTACCACTCGATCGTCGCCGCCGGGGCGCACGCCGCCACGCTGCACTGGATCGACAACGACGGCCCGGTCCGCGACGGCGACCTGCTGCTGCTCGATGCGGGCGTGGAGACGCGCTCGCTCTACACCGCCGACATCACCCGGGTGCTGCCCATCTCCGGGCACTTCACCCCGCTGCAGCGCGACCTGTACGAGCTGTGCCGAAAGGCCAACGACGCCGCGCTCGCCGCGCTGGTGCCCGGGGCTGCCTACCGCGACTTCCACCGCGCCGCGATGCGCGTCTACGCGTACGGCCTGGCCGACCTGGGCATCCTGCCGGTCTCCGCCGAACAGGCTCTCGACGACGACAGCGGCTTGCACCGGCGCTGGACCCTGTGCGGCTCGGGGCACATGCTCGGCCTCGACGTGCACGACTGCGCGGCGGCGCGGGCGGACCACTACCTCGACGGGACGCTGACCCCGGGGCACGTGCTGACCGTGGAGCCGGGCATCTACTTCCAGCCCGACGACGGGCTGATCCCGGCCGAGCTGCGCGGCATGGGCTTCCGGATCGAGGAGGACCTGCTGATCACCGAGACCGGCTACCGGATGCTGTCCGACGGCCTGCCGCGTACCGCGTCCGACGTCGAGTCCTGGATGCACAGACTGGCTTCTTAACATTTCGTTCACAAGTCCGCAATGGACTGACGTGGTCGGCATGCTGACTGCGTCGCAGGCGCTCCGCGGGGGACTGTAGAGACCGCGCCGTCACTCGGCGTGATCTTCAATGGTCCCCACGAAAGCGAGCGCCTGTGAAAACCGTTCGACGGATACTGTCCGTATCGGTAGCCGCCGCCGTCGCGCTGGCGGTGTCGCTGCCCGCCGCCCCGGCCTCGGCCGACGGCGGGCTGCACGCCGTCGACCTCGGCACGCTCACCGGTACGTGCTGCAGCCAGGCGATCGCCATCAACGACCTCGGCGTCGTGGTCGGTTCGAGCCAGGTCGGCACCGGCGAGAACCCGCCCGAGCGGGCGTTCCGGTGGAAAGACGGCATCATGATCGACCTTGGCACGCTGGGTGGGTCCCGGTCCGGTGCGGGAGCGATCAACAACAACGGCTGGATCGTCGGCGGGAGCACCCTGCCCGACGGCAGCATGCGCGCGTTCCTCTGGCGGCCGGGCCTCGGCATGATCAACCTGGGCTCGCTGGGCGGGGAGAGTGTGGCCACCGACGTCAACGACAGCGGCGTCGTCGTCGGCTACTACGTCCTGAGCGGCGAACTGCGCGGCTTCCGCTGGGTCAACGGGGTGCTCAGCGACCTGAACACCCCGGACGGCTCGGGCTTCGTCGCGCAGGGCGTCAACAAGAACGGAAAGATCGCCGGTACCCACGTGAGCCAGCCCGCCACCTGGAAGAACGGCATCACGGTGTTGTCCGGGATCGTCGGTGAGGGCACGGCGGTCAACGACGGCGGCGACGTGTCCTTCGACTCGAGCCAGTCCCCGGCCGTGGTGGGCGTGTGGCGGGCCAACGGCACGGTGCTCACCCTGAACCCGCCGCCGAACACGGTCGACGCCGCCACCACCGGCATCAACGAGAGCCGGCACACCGTCGGCTGGCGGGTCACCCCGGCCGGCAACTTCCGCGGCGTGTACTGGTCGGAGCTCGGCACGCCGCACCTGCTGCCGGGCCTGGTGCCGGGCGGCCAGTCGATGGCGTGGGGCATGAACAGCCTCGGCCAGACCGTCGGCCAGGCGAACCTGACCGCCACCGGCGGGGAGTACCACGCCGTCCTCTGGACCACCTGACCTTTGACCAGCCCGGTCTGTTCAGTCCTGGGCCTGGTGCCCATGCCCTCTGCGAGAGAGTGAGTGCTCGTGAGAACAATTCGACGGATGCTGGCAGCATCGGCTGTCGCCGTCACCATGGCGGTGGTGCCGGCCGCCGCGCCGGCGACCGCGGCCGCCGGCCCGCACATCGTGGTGCTGGGCACGCTGACCGGCTCCTGCTGCAGCCAGGCGTTCGCCATCAACGACCACGGCGTCGTGGTCGGCCAGAGCCAGGTCGGCACCCAGGAGAATCCCCCCGAGCGGGCGGTCCGCTGGAAGGACGGCGTGATCACGGACCTCGGCACGCTGGGCGGGCCCAGGGCGTGGGCGACCGCGATCAACAACAACGGCTGGATCGTCGGCTTCAGCGAGCTGGCCGGCGAAAACGGCAATATCGGGCACGCGTTCCTGTGGCGGCCGGGCTTGGGCATGATCGACCTGGGTTCGCTGGGCGAGACCAGCATGGCCACCGGCATCAACGACAGTGGTGTCGTGGTCGGCCGGTACGTCGTCAACGGGCAGCTGCACGGCTTCCGCTGGGCCGGCGGGGTCATGACGAAGATCATCACGCCGACCGGGGAGGGCTTCGACCCGGCGGGCGTGAACAAGCACGGCAAGATCGGGGGCTCCCTCAACGGGGAGTACTCCGGCCAGCCCGCCTGGTGGAAGAACGGCCAGACGGTGGCGTCGGGGCTGGTCGGCCATGCCAGCGCCATCAACGACAGCGGCGACGTGTCCGGCACGTACTGGGAGCCCACGCAGGGCGCGTTCGTGTGGCGGGCCGACGGCACCGTGCTGCACCTGGGCATGCCCGCCGGGGCGAAGTTCGCCGAGGCGACCGGGATCAACGAGAGCCGGCACACGGTCGGTCACCGCACCACCGAGTTCGGCAACGTCCGCGCCGTGTACTGGTCGGAGTTCGGCACGCCGCGCCTGCTGCCCGGGCTGGTGCCGGGCGGGCAGTCGATGGCGTTCGGCATGAACCGGCTCGGCCAGACCGTCGGGCAGGCCAACCTCACCGCCACGGGCGGCGAGTACACCGCCGTCCTCTGGACCAACTGAGCACCTCGAACCGGGCAGGGTGCCCGGACGCGCGGCTTCGGCCGCGCGTCCGGGCGCCCTGCCCGCGTCATCGGCCGAACGGCCGAGTTGGCTGTCGACAATGGATGGTTGAACCGGTCGCCAATCCGATTGCGCCGTCAACATATCGGAGGAGACTTCGTGGATCAGGCCCCACGGGGGGCGTGAACCTCTGTCCCACTAGAGAAAGCGACAGCCTGTGCAGAGAACTCGTCTTCGTGCGCTCATCGCGTCCCTGGCCGTGCTGGCCGCCGGTGCGGTGGCACTGCCCGCCTCCCCGGCAGCGGCGGCCGACCCGGTGCAGATCATCGATCTGGGCACCCTCGGCGGCGCGTGCTGCAGCGCCGCGACCGCTGTCAACGACAACGGCGTGGTCGTCGGCTACAGCGGGGCACCGGGCCAGACCGCCCCGATGCGCGCGTTCCGCTGGAAGAACGGCGTCATGACCGACATCGGCAGCCTGGGCGGCACGCGGACCTACCCAGCCGACGTCAACAACAACGGCTGGATCGTCGGCTTCAGCCTGCTGGCCGACAACGTCACCACGCACGCCTTCCTGTGGCGGCCGAACCTGGGCATGACCGACCTCGGCGCCCTGGACGGCAACTACAGCTCGGCCACCGGCGTCAACGACAACGGCGTGGTGGTCGGCCGGGCGATCGTCGACGGCACCACGACGAGCTTCCGCTGGGCGGCCGGGGTGATGACCGAGCTCGACTATCCCGCCGGGAGCATGAACCTGACCTTCACGGCCCAGGCGGTCAACAACAGCGGGGTCGTCGCCGGCGATCTCGGTGACATGGCCGCCAGGCTGGTCAACGGCAACGCTACGACGGCGCCGTCGCCGGAGCCGCGCGGCTCGTGGGCCGAGGGGATCAACAACGCTGGTGACATCGCGGGCACGTGGTGGGAGGACACCGACGGCGCCTTCGTGTGGAAGTCCGACGGGACCGTGGTGACGCTGGCCAAGCCCACCGGCGCCTTCGGCGCGTACCCGGCCGACATCAACGACGACGGTGACTCGGTGGGCTCCAGCTACTACACCAGCGGCCCGACCAGGGCCGTCTACTGGTCCGAGACCGGCGTGGTGCACCGGCTGCCGAGCCTGGTCACCGGTGCCGGAACGCTGGCGCAGGCAGTCAACAAGTTCGGCGTGACGGTCGGCACCGCGCAGGTGTCGGTCGGCGGCGACTGGCACGCGGTGATCTGGACCCACTGACGCGGTCGAACGGGCCGGGCGTGGCCCCATGGGGTAACGCCCGGCCCGCTACTCCGTTCGACATCGCAGCCAGCCGTCCGCAATGGACCGCGGCGGTCAGCATGCTGACTGCGCGACAGGCGTCCGGCAGGGCACCGTGAAGGCCACGCCATCACCCGGCGTGGCCTTCGGCCGTCCGCGAGGAAGTGAGCGCCTGTGAGAACAGTCCGTCGGATACTGTCCGTACCGGTCATCGCAGTCCTGCTGGCGGTGTCCCTGCAAGCCGCCCCGGCCGGGGCCGCCGGCCCGCACATCGTCGTCCTGGGCAACCTG
Organism: Catellatospora vulcania; assembly: GCF_009720385.1. Lineage (GTDB taxonomy): Bacteria > Actinomycetota > Actinomycetes > Mycobacteriales > Micromonosporaceae > Catellatospora > Catellatospora vulcania. Next base: position 814,002 of record NZ_ML769301.1, read on the forward strand.
TCCGGCAGCTGCTGCAGCGGGGCTCTCGCGATCAACGACCTCGGCGTCGTGGTCGGCTACAGCATGGTCGGCACCGGCGAGAACCCGCCCGAACACGCCTTCCGCTGGAAGAACGGCGTGCTGACCGACCTCGGCACGCTGGGCGGCGTCCGCGCGGTCGCCACCGCGATCAACAACAACGGCTGGATCGTCGGCTACAGCGAGCTGACCCCGGGCGACTTCCTCACCCACGCGTTCCTGTGGCGGCCGGGCATCGGCATGACCGACCTGGGTTCGCTCGGCGCCAGCAGCATCGCCACCGGCATCAACGACAGCGGCGTGGTCGTCGGCCGGTATCTGCTCGACGGCGAGCTGCACGGCTTCCGCTGGTCCGGCGGCGTGACGACCACGATCGATGGCCCGGACGGGGTGCGCTTCGACGCGGCGGGCATCAACAAGCACGGCAAGATGGGCGGCACTCTTTACAGGTACCCCGGTGACCCGGCCACCTGGAAGAACGGCCAGGTGGTGGCCTCCGGCCTGGTCGGCCACGCCACCGGCATCAACGACAACGGCGACGTGTCCGGCACGTACTGGGACTCCCGGCAGGGCGCGTTCGTGTGGCGGGCCGACGGCACCGTGCTGCACCTGGCCATGCCCGCCGGGGGTGTGCTGGCCACGACGACCGGGCTCAACGAGAGCCGGCACACGGTCGGCTGGCGATCGGCCGAGGACGGGTCCACCCGCGCCGTGTACTGGTCGGAGTTCGGCACGCCGCGCCTGCTTCCCGGCCTGATGCCGGGCGGCGGATCGGGGGCCTGGGGCGTGAACCGGCTCGGCCAGACCGTCGGGCAGGCCAACCTGAACGCCACCGGCACCGAGTACATTGCGGTGCTCTGGACGCGCTGATACCGCTCGCACGGCCCGGTGTCTGCCGTTGCGTCGCAACGGTGACATCGGGCCGCGCGAAGTATGGCGCAACCGCTGAGTGCCCGGTCGCCATTGGACGATCATCACGGATCGTAGCGCCGATGCCCCACCGGCTGCGGCGTTGCATACTGCGGTGATCAGGCCCTACGGGGGCCGTGACACCTGCGAGAAAAGAGAGCCTGTTGAAGGCAGATCGTCGTCAAATCCTGACCATCGGCGTGTCCGCGGCGATCGCGGCCGCCACCGCGCCGCTGGTGTCCTCGCCGGCGTTCGCGGCTGCACCGCAGATCACCGATCTCGGCCTGCTGCCGGGCACCACCGACAGCGTCGCGACCGACCTCAACGAGCACGGCGTCGTCGTCGGCAACAGCACCATCGGCAGCGGCCCGACGCAGGTCGCCCGCGCGTTCCGCTGGAAGAACGGCGTGCTGTCCGACCTCGGCTCGCTGGGCGGGCAGAAGGTCAGCGCCATCGGGATCAACAACAACGGCTGGATCGTCGGCTCCAGCACACTGGCCGACAACACCACCTACCGGGCGTTCCTCTGGCGGCCGGGACTGGGCATGGTCCCGGTCGGTCCCGTGGACGGCTTCGCCAACGACATCAACGACGCGGGCGTGGTGGTGGGCCACTACTACGACCAGGAGTTCGGCCGGCGGGGATTCCGCTGGGAGAACGGCGTGACAACCGTGGTCGAGTACGCAGCCGGCGGGACAGACCTCGAATGGCGCAAGTTCCTGCCCACGCAGATCAATAACAACGGGGTGATCACCGGCGACAACCGGGACCAGGCCGCTCGCTGGGTGAACGGCACCGTCACCATCGCCGGCACGGGAGGCGCGTGGTCCGGGGGCATCAACGCGGCCGGCGACGTGACCGTCACCACCTACTCGCCGACGGAGAGCGCCTTCGTGTGGAAGGCGGACGGCGCCACCCGCCCGCTGCAGGTCCCCGCGGGCGCCGACCGGGTGTGGCCGACGGGCATCAACGCCGACGGCGACGCGGTCGGCAGCGCCAACACCGGCAACAACAACATCATGCGGGCGGTGTACTGGTCGGAGACCGGCGTGGTGCACAGCCTGCCGAGCCTCGTGCCGGGTGGGCAGGCCGGCGCGACGCGGGTGAACAACAGCAGCCAGGTCGTCGGCTGGGCACACCTCGCCGACGGCACGACCCGCGCGGTGCTCTGGAAGTCCTGACCCGATCGGCGACGACGGCAGGTCCCGATCGGCGCGGGGCCTGCCCGTGAAACCTCGCGCAGCGGCTGGACCGGCTCGACTAGGCTCGCCGATCGTGACCGTGGTCTTCTGCGCCGACCCACTCGCCCCGACCCGCCCCGATCCGCACTTCGCCGCCCAGGTCCGAGCCGTGCGAGACGCGGGCGGCGCCGTGGCCCTGCTCGACCATGACGCCCTGCTGGCCGGTGACCTCGCCACCGCGGTCCGCCGCATCCCGCGTGACCTGGGCGAGGTCTGGTACCGCGGCTGGATGGTTCCGGCGGGCCGCTACGCCGAGCTGGCCGACACGCTCGCCGGGCGAGGGGTGACCCTGCGCGTCTCCGCGGCCGCCTACCGGGCCGCACATGAGCTGCCCGGTTGGTACGCCGCCCTGGCGCCGGTGACGCCGGCCAGCGTATGGACGCCCTGGCAGCCCGGCGAGTCGCCGAGCGTCGAGCAGGTCGCCGAGCTCGTCGCGCCGCTGGGCGGCGGACCTGGCGTCGTCAAGGACTACGTCAAGTCCCGCAAGCACGAGTGGGCCGAGGCCTGCTACATCCCGGACCTCGCCGACGTCACGCCCGCGCATCGCGTCGTGTCCCGCATGGTCGAACTGCAGGAGGAGTTCCTGCAGGGCGGCATCGTGGTGCGCCGGTTCGAGGACTTCGCCCGGCAGGGCGGCCGCACCGTCGAGGCCCGGGTGTGGTGGGTGCACGGTGAGCCGGTCCTGGCCGGTCCGCACCCGGACACCCCGGACCTGTTCCGCGAGCCCGACCTGTCGGCGATCACCCCACTGGTGGCCGCGTTCGGGCACCCGTTCGTCACCACCGATGTCGCGCTGCGTGACGACGGGACCTGGCGGGTGGTCGAACTGGGTGACGGTCAGGTCAGCGATCTGCCGACGGTGCTCGATCCGTCCGCTGTCCTCGACCACCTGAACTGAGTACTTGCAGCTCAGCGTCCCGGAACCGGTTCCGGGAGGCTAGAACGCGGGCAGCTCCGCGGTACGCGCCGTCCGCCGGTTGCGCTGCCCGGGGATGCGGCCCACCGGCGGCGTGCTACCCCGGCTGACCAGGAAGGTCTCGAACACCACCGGGTCGTCGGCGGCGGGCTCGCCGCGCAGGCGATCGATGAGGGTACGAGCCGCGGCCGCGCCCATCTCCTCCCACGGCACCCGCACCGTGGTCAGCGGCGGCAGCGTGTACGCCGCCGGCGGCACGTCACCGAAACCGACGACGGCGACCTCGCCGGGCACCTGGCGGCCGGCCTCCTGCAGCGCCCGCAGCGCGCCCGCGGCCATCGGGTCGCCGTGCACGAACAGGCCGTCGAAGAACAACCGCGCACGCAGCAGGCGCTGTACGGCGTCGTAGCCGCCCTGCTCGGTCCCGTCGGCCTCGGTCACGTGGCTGGCCCGCAGCACCGCGCCGGTGCCGGTCAGCAGGTCGGCGAACCCGCCGGCGCAGGCGGCTCCGGCCGGATCCTCGACAGGTCCTGTGATCATGGCGAGCCGCAGTCGGCCCGCGGCCAGCAGCAACTCCGCGGCTCGCCGCCCCCCGTCGGTGTAGTCCGCGCCGACCGACGGCAGTGGTGTGCGCTGCCCGCCGGTGTCCACCACGACCACGGGCAGGCCCTGCCGGTGCAGGTCACGCAGGTGTTCCAGGGCGACGCCGGGGTCCACGGCGAGCACACCGTCCACCGCGTGGCCGCGTACGCTCGCCGCGAACCGCTCCAGCGCCGGGCCGCCGCCCGCGGCCGAGTGCAGCAGCAGTCCGTAACCGGACGGCTCCACCACGTCGGCGACACCCTGCAGCAGCTCCGGCATCCACGGCGTACGCAGCGTCGGCGCGAGCACCCCGATCGTGCGGGTGCGCCCGCGGGCCAGGTCGACGGCGCGGGAACTGGGCACGTACCCGGTCTCGGCCATGATCTCCTCGATCCGGGCCTGGGTGGCCCGGTCGACGTCGGGGCGGCCGTTGAGCACGCGCGACACCGTCGCCTTGCTCACCCCGGCCAGCCGGGCGACGTCGGCGATCGTCACGCGCATGTGGACCTCCGAGAAACCACGCCGTCTCGCGGTACCGGTACCGGAACCGGTGGCGGCTACACACGGTAAGCGGCGGCGAGGCAGCGCTGTCAAGACCGCTCGGTTATCCGGTCGGCGGGAACCGACTACCCGGCTAGGGTGTCCGCCATGCCGTACATCTCCTCCGTCGTCATCCACTGCCGCGACCCGTACCTGATGGCGCCCTTCTGGAGCCTGGTCACGGGCCTGCCGATCGTCGAGGAGGACGCGGTGAAACTCGCCGAGCGCAGCCTGGCCGAGCGGGAGTCGGTGCTGCTGCACGACCCGTCGGGCACCGAGCCCGACGTGTGGCTCGCGCAGGCGGTCGACCTGCTCCCGGTCGGGCGCATCCACCTCGACATCGTCGCCGACGACGACGAGCGGGCCGCGATCGTCGCCGCCGGGGCGACGCTGGTCCGCGAGCAGGAGGACCTCACCGTGTACGCCGACCCGGAGGGCAACGAGTTCTGCCTGCTCCGCGAGCGCCACTGAGCCGCGCCGCGATCACCGATCCGGCTGCCCCGCCGCCGCCCCGCTGCGATGATCGAACGTGGGGAATCGAGCGGTGAGGAGTCACGCCGTGCGCGCGATCGAGTACGACCACTTCGGCGGCTACGACGTGCTCGACCTTGTCGACGCGCCCCGGCCGACCACCGCCGACGGGCAGGCGCTGGTCCGGATGACGCTGGCCGGGGTCAGCCCGCTGGACGAGACGGTGCGCGCCGGCCACCTGGCCCAGGCCCTGCACAAGCCGCTGCCGATCCGCCCGGGCGGCACCGGGATCGGCGTCGTCGAAGAACCCGGCGCATCAGGTCTGCCGCGGGGCGCACGCGTGGTGGTGAGTGGAGGCCGCTACGGCGTCGGCGCCGACGGCTGCTGGGCCGAGTACGTCGCCGTCGATCCGGCGAACCTGGTCGTGGTGCCGGACGCGGTCGACGACGAAGCCGCGGCCGCGCTGACCACTGGGGCGGGCTACCTCACCGCCTACCTCGCGCTGACCGAGCTGGCCGCGTTCCGGCCCGGGCAGGCCGTGCTCGCACCCGGTGTCGGCGGTGCGGTCGGTCAGGGCGGCGTCGAGGTCGCCCGGGTCCTCGGCGCGGCCCAGGCGATCACCACCGCCACCGGCACGGACCAGGCCGAACAGGGCCGCACCGCCGGGTACGAGGTGATCGACCTGTCCCAGGAGTCGCTGCGCGACGGAGTCACCCGGCTCACCGGCGGCAAGGGCGTCGACGTCGTGCTCGACGGCGTCGGCGGGCAGCTCACCGGGGAGGCGCTGGGCTGCCTGGCCGTGGACGGCACGCTGATCAGCATCGGGTACGCCGCCGGCACCCACGCCGACATCGACGTCACCGACCTGATCTGGAAGAACGCCCACATCCACGGGTTCCGGTTCGCCCTGTTCACTCCCGAGCAGGTGAACGCCGCGAACACCACGCTGCTCGCCCGGCTCGCCGCCGGCGACCTGCACCCGGCGGTGGCGCAGGTGTTCCGGCTCGCACAGGCGGCCGCGGCGCAGCACCTGCTCGCCGAGGGCCACCCCTTCGGCCGCGTCCTGCTCGCGGTCTGACCGGGCCCACTGCACCACGACGCGCGCGGGGGCATCCCGGCGACCGCGGCGAACCGCCGCGACTACGATGATCACATGCGTGCAACGGTGATCTACGGTCCGCACGACGTGCGGGTCGAGGACGTGCCCGATCCGGTCCTGCGGCACCCCGGTGACGCCGTGGTACGGGTGACGCACGCCTGCATCTGCGGCAGCGACTTGTGGGCCTACCAGGGCGTCGCCGCACGCCAGCCGGGCCAGCGCATCGGCCACGAGTTCCTGGGCGTCGTCGAGTCCACCGGCGCGGACGTCACCGCGGTCAAGCCCGGTGACACGGTCGTGGCCCCGTTCGTGTGGTCCGACGGCACCTGCGAGTTCTGCCGCGAGGGCCTGCACACCTCGTGCCCGGTCGGCGGCTTCTGGGGCCAGCCCGGCTCCGACGGCGGCCAGGGCGAGGCGGTGCGGGTCCCGTACGCCGACGGCACGCTGGTCAAGCTGCCGGACGGGCTCGGCGAACCCGAACTCGTCAAGATCCTCGCGCTGTCCGATGTGATGTCGACCGGACACCACGCCGCGCTCGCGGCCGGGGTGCGCCGGGGTGGCACGGTCGCCGTGGTCGGCGACGGCGCGGTCGGCCTGTGCGGGGTGCTCGCCGCGCACCGGCTGGGGGCCGAGCGCATCATCGCGCTGGGCCGCCACGACGCCCGCACCGCGCTGGCCAGGCACTTCGGCGCGACGGACGTGGTGCCCGAGCGTGGTGACGAGGCCGTCGCCGTGGTGCGGGAGCTGACCGGCGGCCAGGGCGCGCACGCGGTCATCGAGGCGGTCGGCACGGAGCAGTCGATGCGCACCGCGATCGGCGTGGCCCGCGACGGCGGCGCGGTCGGCTTCGTGGGCGTGCCGCACGGCGGTGCGGCCGGCGTCGACATCGGCGACATGTTCGGCCGCAACGTGGCGCTGCGCGGCGGCGTCGCGCCCGCCCGGGCGTACATTCCGGAGCTGCTCGCCGATGTGCTGGCCGGCACGCTGGACCCGTCGCCGGTCTTCGATGTGTCCGTCGATCTCGACGGGGTGCCCGGCGGATATGCCGCTATGAACGATCGAAAGGCGCTGAAAGTGCTGGTGCGCCCGAACGGCGGGTCGGTGTAGCTTGAGCGCCGTGGAAGAGACCGACCAGGCCATCGTTTCGGCCCTGACCGCCGACGGGCGCATGTCGTACACGGACCTGGCCGAGAAGGTCGGGCTGTCCGTGTCCGCCGTCCACCAGCGGGTACGCAGGCTGGAGCAGCGTGGCGTGATCACCGGCTACGGCGCGCGGGTGGACTACAACGCGATCGGGCTGCCGCTGACGGCGTTCGTGGCGATCCGCCCGTTCGATCCGGCGCAGCCCGACGACGCCCCCGAGCGCCTGGCGCACCTGTCCGAGATCGAGTCGTGCTTCTCGGTCGCCGGTGAGGACTTCTACATCCTGCTGGTACGCGTCGCGTCACCGGTCGACCTGGAGCGCCTGCTGCAGGAGATCCGCACGTCGGCCAACGTCACCACGCGTACGACCGTGGTGCTGTCCACGCCGTTCGAGCAGCGCGCGCCCCGCATCCACCTGGCCGACTGAGCCGCCTACCAGGGGCAGCACGGCAGCGGCGCGGGCAGGAACAGCGCGGTGAGCGCGATGGCGGCCAGCCCGACGACGGCGGCGGCCACGCCGGTGGCGAACCGCACCACCGCGGGCCGCAGCCGGGCCGGCACCCGCCGCACCTGGCGGACGGCAGCGGCCACCGCTGCCGCCAGGACCACCGCACCGGCCAGCAGCACGGGCAGGCCCCAGCGTTCGTGCACGTCGTAGCCCTGGAACAGCAGCGGCCGGGCGACCATCAGCAGCAGGCCCGGCAGCGGCGCGACGGCGGCGACCGCCTGCGCCGCGAGCAGCCATGCCCGTTCGGCGCCTGTGCCGCTGCCGACCTGGTGGAACAGCTGCACCGCCAGCATGCCCAGGCCGACCGCGAGCAGTGCCGCCGGGACCAGGTGCCACAGCCAGTACCGCAGGATCGTCTCCTGGTCGGAGCGGAGCACGACTCCGACGACCGTCCAGCCGATCGCCGCGAAGACCACGGCGCCGCCGAGTCCGGCCACGCCCGCCAGGAACGGGTGCAGCAGCCGCTGCGCCGCCGTGGCCGACGGCCAGGCGAGCAGGCCGAGGCGCAGGTTCGTCGTCGTGCCCGTCGCCGGGTCGGTCATGTCACCACCGTATCGTCGCTGACCGCGGCCGCGGTCGTCCGAACGGATTCTGTCCGATGTGGTGTTAGCGCACCGTTAGCGTTGCGGCCCAGACGCGGTCAGACCGCCGGCCACGGGATCGGCAGCGCCGACACCACCAGGAAGACCAGGCTGAGCCCGCACAGGCCGACGCCGCTGATCAGCCGGGCCACGCGGAAGCGGCGCTCGGTGGGGATGCCGCGGAGCACGACGGGGTAGGCGATCACCGCCGGCAGCAGCAGCACGCCGGTGACGACGTACGGCATGTTCATCGCCATGTCCCGGTTGGCAGCAGTCGCGAGGACGTATATCCGCAGCATCATCAACGCCACCGCCAGCGGCATAGCCAGGCCCGCCATGGCGCGGGCCGCGGTCAGCCAGTGCCGCTCGCCGTCGTCGACGGCCGGGCCGCGCTGCAGGAACAGGTGGAACGTGACCGTGGTCAGTCCGAGCACCAGCACCACCAGTGGCGCGGCGGCCTGTCCCCATTCGCGGACGGCGTCGCCGAGTTCGGGCCCGTCGGGATGCCGCTGGCCGGGCTCGCCCGTCACGACGGCCAACCAGATCACCATCGTGTACACCACGAGCATGCTCAGCAGCGCGAGGGCCGCGAACAGCACGTCCACGCCGCGCCGTGGAGGCCGGACGTGCGCGTGGTCATGCACCGCCGTGGTCTGCCGCAGACCTGTCGACAACCTGATCACCTTTCTTTCTGTCGCGTCGTGTGGACGCTGCGGCCGCAGGCAGGACGTGGCGGCTCGTCATGCCTGTCGGCGTTCGCGGCGATGTTACGGGTCCGGCGGCCTCAGCGGGGGGCACGGCCGAAGCCGCCGGTGACCCGGGCGGCCCCGTCCCGGTCGACGAGCAGGCCCTCGTAGCCGGTGCCGCGCAGCAGGTCCAGGCCGGTCACCCCCTTGGCCGCCGCCGCGGTCGCGTACACGTCGGCCCACCGCAGCGACGGCCCGACGACGGTGACCCCCGCCACCTCGGCGGTCGGCGAGCCGCGGTACGGGTCGACGATGTGCGCGCCGCGCCGGGCGGTCCCGGACGTCGCGACCGCGCCCGAGACCAGCGTGATGACGTGGGCCAGCGCCGAGGGCCGCAGCGGGTCCTCCACGCCGACCCGCCACGGCGGATGCCCTGCCGCCGCCACGACGACGTCGCCACCGGCGTTGAGGCAGCGGTCCCACCCCGACAGCAGCCCCGCCGCCCGCTCCGCCGCCCACCCTTTGACCAGCCCGGACGGATCCCACCAGCGCCCGCCGCCGGGGCCGGGCAGCCGCGCGTCGAACCATCCGCCGGTACGTTCGCGCGCCTCGTCGCACAGCGCCGCGACCTCGCCCACCCACGGATGCGCGTCCGCCACGGCCAGCTCACCCCGGTTGATCCGGCTCACGTCACTGTCCACCCGGTACGTGCTGAACACCGCGTCGGTCTCGCGCAGCAGCGCGAACACGGCCTCGACGCCGCGCCGTACGGGTGCCGAGTCCAGGCCCGGGCCGCGCAGGTGGAGGCTGACCGGCATCCCCATGACCTGCTCGACCCAGGCCCGGCGCGGCGGTGCGAACGTGCTCACCGGGTGTGCGCCCGGTCGATTGCGGACTGCAGCGAGTCCAGGTAGGCCCGGCTCGTCGCGGTCGCGCCGGACACGGTGTCGACCTCGGCGGACTGTGCCTGGAGCACCTGCTCGCGCAACTGCGGCAGGGCGAGCTCGTTCAGCACCAGCGAGTGCTCGTGCACGGTGTGCTTCTGCAGGACCGCCACGTCGGCGATGCGCTCGCCGGCGAAGGTGACCCGGACCTGCACCGTGCCGTACTCGGTGAAAATCGCGTCGCCGTCGACGGTCCGGCCGCCTGCGACCAGGGTCGGCGGCGGCGCGGGCGACGGCGTCGCCGCCTCCGCGGGCCGGGCCTGCGGCACCGCCTCGCCGAAGCTGGTGCGGTAGCTGAACAGACCGACCAGGCCCGCGATCGTGGCCAGCAGGAAGAACGTGATCTTACGCATGGGTCACCACCCGAACCGCTCGTCGTGGATCTGCCGCGCGGGCACCCCGGCCAGCCTCAGTGCGGCGCGCGCCGCCGCCATCCAGGGCGGTGGGCCGCACAGGAAGACGTCCCGCCCGGACAGCTCCGGGACCAGGTGGGTGAGCGCCTCGTGGTCGGCGTAGCGCTCGGCCAGCTCGGCGGTCAGCCAGGAGATCCGCCCCGGCGGCGGGGGACCGGGCAGGTAGATCACCTGTGCGCCGCGCTCGGCCGCGATGGCGTCGATCTCGTCGCGCAGCACCAGCTCCTCCGCGCTGCGTGCCCGGTAGATCAGGGTCAGCTCGCTGTCGGCGTACCGCATGCCCTCCAGCAGGGCGCGCATCGGCGTGATGCCGATGCCCGCCGCCATCAGCAACACCCGCTCGCCGCGGCGGCGGCCTTCGGTGAGCGTGCCGAACGGGCCCTCGATCAGCACTGCGGTGCCCGGGGCGGCCCCGGCCAGGCGTGCGCCGTCGTCGCCCGCGGCCCGGAAGGTGAACCGGAGCCGGTCCGCGCGCGGGGCCTCGGACAGCGAGAACGGATGCGCCCGGCTCCAGCCGCGGCCGGTGCGCAGCCGCCAGGTCAGGAACTGGCCCGGCCGGGCCGCCAACCGGTCCAGCCGCCGCCCCGGCAGGTACACCGAGTACACGTCCGACGCCTCGTGGCGCACCTCGCCGACGGTGAGCCGGTGACGGCGCGACAGCCACAGCGGCCGCCCGATCCGGAACACTCCCAGCGCGGCGGCGGCGCCGCCCCACAGCGTCCACCAGTAGGCGCAGGCGGCTGGGGAGGTGACGAAGTGCGCACCGTTCCACAGCTGGTGCGGCAGGGCCAGGGCCACTCCGAGATAGGCGTACAGGTGCAGCAGGTGCCAGTTCTCGTAGCGCACCCGCCGCCGGGCCGCCCGCACCGACAGCGCGACGACGAGCGCCAGCAGCATCGTGCCCGCCGCCGCCAGCAGCATGCCCGGGTAGCGCACGACAAGATCGGCCAGCTGGGCGAGCACGCCGGTGTCCGTGGACGCCGCGTACCCGGCGACGACCAGCACCACGTGTGCTGCCATCAGCCAGAACGAGGTGAATCCGAGCAGCCGGTGGATCCGGGCCAGCCGGTCCTGTCCCCAGGCGCGCTCCACCCACGGCACCCGCGCCATCGCGAGCACCTGCAGCAGGAGCATGTCGGCGGCGACCAGCCCGGTCAGACGGGCCGCGGTCACCAGGCCGGTGCCGTCGGCGCGGAGCGCGGCCGGGCCGCCGTCGGACAGCCAAAGCGCTGCCACCACCAGCACGGTGGCACAGGCCAGGGCGGCGGTGACAGCGCGCCCTAGGACTCCGTCGCGCGGCCGGGGGAGGGGGAATCGGTCAGGGGTCACGCCACGGCGAGTCGCGACAGGGGCGCGCAGTTCCCGGTAACACCCGGAAACCGCACGCCCCTGTCGCCACCGCGCTATTGAGATTCGCGGGCGCGCTGCTGCTCGCGGTACTGCGGGACGGGCAGGCCGCCCCGGCCCCAGTTCTCCGGCTCGACCTCGTCGATGACGACGAACGTCGAGTCCAGCGGCTTGTCGAGCACGTCCAGCAGCAACCTGCTGACGCCTTCGATGAGCGCCGCCTTCTGCGCGGCGGTGGCCGCCGTCGCGCCGGGTGTGCTGCCCTCGCGGGTGATCTGGATGTTGACGATGGGCACGGCTGGTCCTCTCTGCTGAACGGGCGGGTCAGTGGCCGGCGTTCTGTCCGCCGTCGACGTGCAGGATCTCGCCGGTGACGAAGGGCGCCGACTCGAGGTACAGGACCGCGTCGACGATGTCGCTCGTCTCGCCCATCCGGCCGACGGGGTGCAGCCCGGCGTAGGTCTCGTGGGTCTCGACCGCGTGCATCGGGGTCTTGATGATGCCCGGGGCGACGGCGTTGACCCGCACGCCGCGCGTCGCGTACTCGATGGCCAGCGACTTGGTCGCGGAGTTGATGCCGCCCTTGGTCAGCGAGGCGAGCACCGACGGCACGTTCTTGTCGGCCTGGTCCACCAGGGCCGTGGTGATGCTGACGATGTGGCCGCCGCCGGCGGCGAGCAGGTGCGGCAGCACCCCTTGGGTGAGGTGGAAGAACCCGGCGACGTTGATCCCGGTGACCTGCGCGAGGTCGTCGGCGGTGTAGTCGGTGAACGGCTTGGCGATGAAGATGCCCGCGTTGTTGACCAGGGTGTCGATGCGGCCGAAGTGCTCGAGGGCCGCCTTGGTGACCCGCTCCGCGGTGTCGGCGTGGGCGATGTCGCCCTGCACGGTCACGATGTCCGGGTCGGCGGAGGCGGGAATCGTGCGCGAGACGGCCACGACGCGGTATCCGAGCTTGCGGTACCCGTCGACGAGGCCCGCGCCGATGCCCTGGGACGCGCCGGTGATCACTGCGACCTTCTGGTTGTTCTCGGTGCTCATGTGCCTTTTCCTTTGCTGTTTCGCGGAGCCGGAGGCGTACTAGACGACCGGTCTACTAAAAGGTAGACGACTGGTCGTGTATCGTCAACGGCATGGGAAGGACGAGTGACGCGCGGAACAAGATCCTGGAAGCGGCCCGGACGCTGATCGAGCAGCGCGGCTACTCGGCGCTGGGCGTGGCGGAGATCTGCGCCGCGGCCGGGGTGCCGAAGGGCAGCTTCTACCACTTCTTCGCGTCCAAGCAGGCGCTCGCGCTCACCGTCATCGACGAGCACTGGGCCGCTCAGCAGCAGCAGTGGAGCGAACTGCTCGGCAGCGAGCGGGCACCCCTGGACCGGCTGCGCGACCTGTTCGAGGCGACCGAGGACTTCCAGAAGGCCGGTCGGCAGCAGGCGGGCCTGGTCGTCGGATGCCTGTTCGGCAACCTCGCGGCCGAGCTCAGCAACCAGGTCCCGGAGATCCGCGACCGGCTCCAGGAGATCTTCGAAGCCCAGATCGACATGATCGAGAAGGTCATCGTCGAGGCCAAGGACGCCGGACAGGCCGGCCCGGCCGTCGACACCCGCGACGCGGCCCGCTCCATCGTCGCCCAGATCGAGGGCCGGGTGCTGCTGGCGAAGCTGCTCGACGACCCGGCCCAGCTCGGCACGCTCTGGCACAACAGCCTCGGCCTGCTCCAGGTGCCCGCAGCAGCCCGGCCCGCGGGGGCCTGACCCGGCCGGACGACTGACGGATCGCCGACCCCGGACCGCGGCGGCGGGTGCTCGCGTCTAACCTCGCGGCCATGACCTATCTCGACACCCCCGCCGAGTCGCCCCTGTACGCCGACGAGACCGGCCACATCCCCAACTATCTGCGGGTGTTCGCGCTGCGGCCCGAGGCGTACGCGGGCTGGGAACAGCTGGCCGGCAGCGTGCGCGACGGCATGGACCTGCGCCGGTACGAGCTGGTCACGATCGCCGCCGCGCGACGGCTGGGGTCGGACTACTGCACCCTCGCCCACGCCAAGGTGCTGCGCGAGCGCTTCTACGACGAGCCGCAGCTGCGCGCCATCATCGCCGACCACCGCAGCGCGGGGCTCGACCCGGCCGACGTCGCGATCATGGACTTTGCCGACAAGGTCGCCGCCGATCCGACCACCATCACCGAGCTGGACGCCGCCACGCTGCGCGGATACGGCCTGTCCGACACCGACGTGCTGCAGGTCGTGCTCGCCGTGTGCATCCGCCGGTTCTTCAGCGGTGTGCTGTCCGCCGTCGGCGCAGCCCCCGACGAAGCACTGCGGGGCTAGATCCGAACGGGCCGCGTGCGCCCGATGCCGACTTCTCCGTCGGAATCTCAGCCGAACCGTAGGTTCGCGAGTGGCACCGTCGAGTTGAGGAGATTGATCCAGCTGGTCTGGCCTGCGTCGGAGTAGCGCCATTGGGTGCCGTAGACGTTGAAGACGTCGGTGCGGCCGTCGCCGTTGAAGTCGCCCAGGCGCAGGTCGGCGAGTGGGACCGTCGAGTTGAGCAGGTTGATCCAGCTGGTCTGGCCTGCGTCGGAGTAGCGCCATTGGGTGCCGTAGACGTTGAAGACGTCGGTGCGGCCGTCGCCGTTGAAGTCGCCGAAGCGCAGGTCGGCGAGCCCGACGGTGGAGGCGGCGAGGTCGATCCAGCTGGTCTGGCCTGCGCTGGAGTACTGCCAACCGGTGCCGGTAGCGCGGAACACGTCGGTGCGGCCGTCGCCGTTGAAGTCCCCGAACTGGAGGTCGGCGAGTGGGACCGTCGAGTTGAGCAGGTTGATCCAGCTGGTCTGGCCTGCGTCGGAGTAGCGCCATTGGGTGCCGTAGACGTTGAAGACGTCGGTGCGGCCGTCGCCGTTGAAGTCGCCGAAGCGCAGGTCGGCGAGCCCGACGGTGGAGGCGGCGAGGTCGATCCAGCTGGTCTGGCCTGCGCTGGAGTACTGCCAACCGGCGCCGGTGGCCCGGAACACGTCGGTGCGGCCGTCGCCGTTGAAGTCGCCGAAGCGCACGTCGGCGAGCCCGACGGTGGACTCGGCGAGGTCGATCCAGCTGCTCTGGGCTGCGCTGGAGTACAGCCAACCGTCACCGGTGGTGAAGATGTCGGTGCGGCGATCGTCGTTGAAGTCGAGCTGGCGGCCGGTGAGGAGCTCGCCGCGGCGCGGCCGGACCAGGTTGATGTTGTTCAGGACGAACTGGTTGGTCGCGTCGGTCATGTACCGGTTGAGGAACGGTGAATAAGTCTTGACGTCCAGGCTGTCGGCGGTCGGGTTGTAGGTGAACACCCGCAGGTAGCTGTTGGGGTCGCGGGAGCTGTTGTTCTGGTAGTCGGCCTGGATCTGGTGGACCGTGTTGCCGTGGACGCCCTGTTGGCTGATCCGGCCGGCGTTGTGGTAATGACCCGAGAAGGTGAATCGGAAGTTGGCGTGCCTGCTCACCAGGTCGTTCCACAGCCTGGTGCCGTTGCTGTCCTTCGTGCTGCCGTTCTGGTAGGCGTGCGTGACCAGGATGGCGTTGTGGCCGGGGTGCGCCGCCACCACCTGGTTCGCCCAGGCGATCTCGTCGTTGCTCGGCGCGTATTTCAGCGCCAGCACCAGCCAGTCCGCCCCGCCGGCGGTGAAGGTGTGGAAGGCGTTGTCATTCTTCGCGGCCGGGTAGGTTCCGCCGAACGACGGCAGCGCGGTGAAGTTCGATCGCGGGTAGTGGGTGTTGTACCGCGTCGCGGTGCGGGTCGTCGAGGCGGTGCCCGGGTCGAGGTCGTGGTTGCCCGGACCGATGATGTAGGGCACGTCGTCGGTGGGCAGGCCCATCGCGCTCTTGCTGTTGTTCCACTGGGCCAGCTGGTCGGAGTTGTCGACCACGTCACCGACGTGCAGCACGTACTTGATGTTCCGGGCGGCCCGCTGGTCGTCCACCCACTGCATCTGCG
Organism: Catellatospora vulcania; assembly: GCF_009720385.1. Lineage (GTDB taxonomy): Bacteria > Actinomycetota > Actinomycetes > Mycobacteriales > Micromonosporaceae > Catellatospora > Catellatospora vulcania. The sequence goes on from NZ_ML769301.1 coordinate 829,371, forward strand.
CCCGGAACACCTCCGGCCAGTATTCGGAGGCGTACTGGGTGTCGGGGAGCATCACGAAGGTGAAGTTCTCCGCAGCCTGGGCCTGGGCCTGCGCTCTCGCCTGCGGCGCCTGTGCGTATGACGCCGTCGCCACGAGGGTGAGGGACGCGGCCAAAGCCACAACGCGTGCAACCTTGCCGACCCTCATCCTGACCCTCCAACAACCGGTAGCCCCAGCACGAGGCATGGTGCCTCCTCGACGGCACCGGTGTTGGAAAGTTTCGATGCCTAGGGACTCCGGTGCAACCTACCTTCATTCATTGATTTCCATTTGTTATAGTTGGTCGCCCTGGCCCGGGGTGCAGAGCCGGTGCGCCGAGTGGGAAGCGCCGGACTAGCGGTAGCCTGCCGTCGCCGCGGCGATCCGCCCGACGTACGGGCGGCCGAACTCCGACGTCCCGTCGACCGCGACGACCGCCAGGTAGCCGTGCAGCCGCCACAGTTCCCGCCGCTGCGCGAAGCCCGGGTCGATCGGCGCCACCTCCCGGTATCCGTCGAATACCTCGCCCGGCACGGGCGTGAAGTAGTCCAGCAGGGCCAGGTCGGATTCCGGATGCCCGTAGCAGGGTGACGTGTCGAGCAGCACCGCCTCGTCGGCGGTGGTGAGGAAGTTGTTCTGCTGTGCGTCGCCGTGCAGCAGCGACGGCTCCGGCTCGGGGCCGCACACCTGCGGCAACCGCGCCGCCAGCCGGGTGACCCCGGCGGCCAACTCGGCGGGCAGGTGCCCGGAGTCGACGGCGTCGCGCAACCGGGGCAGCAACCGCCGCTCGACGTAGAAGTCGGCCCAGGTCGTGCCCGCGGGCCGGTTGTCCTGGGGGAGCGGGCCGAAGAACCCGTCGAACTCGGCCAGCCCGTGCCGCTCCCCGCGGGCCTGGTGGACCGTGGCCAGCGCGCGCCCGATCGAGCGCCACTGCGCCGCCGTACGCGCCCGCGCGGGCACCTCGGGCAGCGCCTCCAGTAGCAGCAGTGAACCGAACGCCCCGGACACCGGGCCGTCGCCGACCGGCACCGGAGTGGCGGCCCCGGCCCGCTCCCGCAGCAGCCGGTGACCGCGCAACTCGGCCGTGAACTGCTCGGCGCCGCGCGGGCCCCGGTCCAGCTTGACGAACACCGAGAACGGCGTGCCGTGTAGGATGCCCGCCGGGTGCGAGGCACGGTCGTCAAGGTCGGTGAACCCGGTCACGGTCCACCGTCGCCCGCGGTGCGCGCTCGCGGCCCGCTCGACCGCCGTCACGACGGACTGCTCGCACAGCGGATGCTGCCTCATCCGCGGCACGGTACCGGCCGCGATCCGCACGCGGCCGGCGGCCTCAGCTGTTCCAGCGCAGCAGCACCGGGGTCTCGCGTTCGTAGCCGAGCACGTTCACGGTGGCGGTCTCCAGCCGGAACAGCGCGCCGTCCTGCGGGGGCAGGCCGAGCCAGCGGGCGGTGAGCACCCGCAGCAGGTGGCCGTGCCCGACGAGGGCGACGTCGCCGCTGGCCAGCATGGTCCGGGCCCGTTCCAGGACGCGGTCGCAGCGGGCGCCGACCTGGGCGGCGGTCTCCCCGCCGGGGCAGCCGGACTGCCACACGGTCCACTCGGGACGTTCCTGGCGGATCTCGACCGTGGTGCGCCCCTCGTAGGCCCCGTAGTTCCACTCCAGCAGGTCGTCATCGGTGGCTGTGATCTCCAGGCCGGCCAGCGCCGCGGTGCGCATCGCCCGCTGCAGCGGGCTGCACAGCACCGCGGCGAACGCCCGCCCGGCCAGCCGGGGGGCCAGCTGGGCGGCCTGGCGTTCGCCCTCCGGGGTCAGCGGCAGGTCGGTGAAGGAGGTGTGGCGGCCGTTGGCGCTCCACTCCGTCTGCCCGTGCCGGACCAGCACGATCTCTCGCATGGCGCCGATCCTCCCCGCTCGTGTTCCTGAGCACACGTTAGCGGTGATCAGCACGACCCGGGCGGTTTCGACCCGTGAGTCTTGCTCCGGGCCTGGCTGCCGGGCGCGCACCACTGTTGGTCTTGGTGGTTCCGCCTGTGGCGGCTCCGGGACTCACAGAATTGAGGTATGACGGACGCGCCGCTGATGCCGCACTACGCGCGGGTCGATCAGAGCCCGCCGCAGATGCAGGCACGGCTCGTGGCGTACCTCGACAAGGCCGCCGGTTACCGGGCGATCACCGAGATCCGGGCGAGGGCCTGCGAGACCATGCACGTCAAACCGGGTCACCACGTGCTCGACGGCGGGTGCGGGCTGGGCGAGGAGGCGCTGGCACTGGCGCTGCTGGTCGGCGCGGACGGTCGGGTCGACGGCGTGGACAACTCCCGCAGCATGCTGTCGCTGGCCGCGCACCGCTACGAGCGGTGGCATCAGACCCACCCCGACGCCGGTGACGTGCGCTTCGTCACCGGGGATCTGGCCCGGCTGGACTACCCGGCCGACGTCTTCGACGCGGTGCGGTGCGAACGCACCCTGCAGCACCTGCCGCAGGCGGAGGCGGTGATCGCGGAGCTGATCCGGGTGACCCGGCCGCAGGGGCGGATCTGCCTGGTGGACACCGACTGGGAGTCGCTGGTCTTCGACGGCCTGCCCGCGGAGGTGCTGACGCCGATGATGTGGCGGCTGCGGCACCACAGCGTGATGTGCAACCCGACGATGGGCCGCACGCTGCGCAACCGGCTGCGCCGGCAGCAGGTGTACGAGCTGGAGTGCCACCCGATGACGATGTGCTTCACCGACCCGGCCGAGGCGCAGCACGTGGTGCCGTACTTCGATCGGGACATGCTGCTGCACATCGTGGGGGAGGAGGACGGCGACGCCACGGCGATGGTGGACCGCTGGCTGGACGCGGTCCGCGACGCCGACGAGCGGGAGGACTTCCTGGTGGCGCTGACGGTGTGGGTGGTCGCGGGTACTGTCCCGGCCTGACCTGCGGGCAGTGTCGCCAAAGGCCCCGCCCTCAGCTGCGTGAACAGCGGGAGACGGGGCCTTTCGTCGTATCGGGACGGGCTCAGGCCTGGGCGGCGAGCTGCTCGTCCATCTGCTTGCGCCACCACTTCTGGCCGGACTCCGGCAGGGTGTCGATCGGGTCGTAGTACGCGTAGCGCTGGGACAGCACGTCGACGTTCTGGTCGGCTTCGATCGAGGTGCGGTAGTTCTTGGTCCAGTACGAGATGCCGTTCTCACGGTCGTACTCGGTGACCATGTGCACCCAGCGCTTGCCGACGAACGGCACGTCGCAGACGATGCGCGGGGTGGCGTACCCGGGCAGGTAGCCCATGATGTCGTGCTGGAGTTGCTGGGCGGCCCCGACCGAGACGCGCCAGTGCTCGGCGTTGGGGATCATGTCGCACATGTAGAAGTAGTACGGCAGGATGTTCGCCTCGCCCTGCAGCGCGAAGCACAGGTCGAGCAGGTCGGGCGAGGTGGCGTTGACGCCGCGCATCAGCACGCCCTGGTTGCGCACGTCGCGCACGCCGACCTCGAGGGCCGTCTTCGCGGCGCGGGCCACCGTCGGGGTGATCGAGTTGGCGTGGTTCACGTGCGTGTGGATCGCCAGGTTGACGCCGCGCCGGCGGGCGGTGCGGGCGACCCGCTCCAGGCCCTCGACGACCTCGGGCTGCAGCCAGTGCTGGGGCAGGCCCATCAGCGCCTTGGTGGCCAGCCGGATGTCGCGGATGGTGTCGATCTCCAGCAGGCGCATCAGGTACGACTCGAGGTTCTTCCACGGCACGTTGGCCACGTCGCCGCCGGAGACGACGACGTCGCGTACGCCCGGGTGGGCCTTGAGGTAGGCGATGTGCGCGTCGTAGCGGTCGACGGGCTTGAGGGTCAGCTTGAGCTTCTCGACCGCCGGGGTGGAGTTGCCGACCAGGTCCATGCGCGTGCAGTGGCCGCAGTACTGCGGGCAGGTGGACAGCAGCTCAGCGAGCACCTTGGTGGGGTAGCGGTGGGTGAGGCCCTCGGCGACCCACATGTCGTGCTCGTGCAGGCTGTCGCGGCTCGCGTGCGGGTGGCTGGCCCACTCGGTGAGCCGGTCGGAGGCGACCGGGATCATGTAGCGCCGCACCGGGTCGGCGTAGAACGCCTCGGTGGTCAGCTCTTCCCGCGCCATCGTGTTGATCATCTGCGGCGGGACCAGCATCGACATCGTGGCCAGAGCCTTCTGGTCGGCCTCGAGGTCGGCGTAGAAGCGCTCGTCGACGGTGTCGCCGAGCACGGCGCGCAGCTGCTTGATGTTCTTGATGCAGTTGACGCGCTGCCACTGCGCGGACTCCCACTGCGCGAGGGTGACGTCGCGCCAGCCCGGGAACCGGGTCCAGTCCGGTTCGATCAGCTCTACGCGGCGGTACTCGTAGGGTTGCCCAGCGTTCATCGGTGGCCTCTCCTTTGCGGTCCCGTTGACCATACTGGAAGTTCTTCGGCCTACCAACTAGTCTGCCGTAGAATTTCCCGCACAGCTCAAATCTAACCGCAATATTGGTTTTGATCTCGCGGGTGCACTTCACTTTTTAGGAGAACCGGACAATGACGTCACCGATCGGCCTGCACCGGGTCCTGGAACCGAGCGGCGTATTGCCCCAGGCAGCGCTTCGCTTGGACAATTCAGCCGAAATCGGAGCGGACGAGGTGCGTGTCGCCGTCGAGCGGCTCAACCTCGACGCGGCGAGCTTCCGGCAGCTGGCCACCAAGCACGACGGCGACGGTGCGGCGGTGCGCGCCGAGGTTCTGGAGATCATCGGCGCCCGCGGCAAGATGCAGAACCCGGTCACCGGGTCCGGCGGCATGCTGATCGGCACCGTCGAGGCCGTCGGCCCGCAGTCGCCGCTCGGCCTCAGGGTCGGCGACAAGGTCGCCACCCTGGTCTCCCTCACGCTGACCCCGCTGTCGATCACCGACGGCCTCAAGCACTGGGACGGCGGCAGCGAGCAGGTGCCCTGCGAGGGCCACGCGATCCTGTTCGCCCGCTCCATCGCCGCGGTGCTGCCCGGTGACCTGGACCCCGAGCTGGCCCTGGCCGTGATGGACGTGTGCGGCGCACCCGCGCTGACCGCCCGGGTCGTGGCGAAGTACGACAGCCCGACCGTCGCCGTGATCGGCGGCGCGGGCAAGAGCGGCTCCCTGTCCCTGGCCGCCGCGAAGGCCGCCGGAGCGAGCCGCACCGTCGGCGTCGTCCCTGTCGAGCGTGAGCGCGCCATGCTGGAGTCTGCGGGCCTGGCCGACGTGGTCGCGCTGGCCGACGCCCGCAACCCGGTGGCCCTGGCCGAGGCGGTCGAGGCGGCGCTCGGCGGGAGGGCCGCGGATGTGACCGTGGTCTGCGTGGACGTGCCCGGCTGCGAGCACGGCGCGATCCTGTCGACCGCCGACGGCGGCACGGTGATCTTCTTCTCGATGGCGACGAGCTTCGCGGCTGCGGCACTCGGCGCGGAGGGCCTGGCCGCCGACGTGACGATGCTGGTCGGCAACGGGTACGTGCCCGGCCACGCGGCGTACGCGCTGGATCTGCTGCGGCAGGTGCCCGCGGTGCGGGAACTGTTCGAGTCCCGTCTGCACCACGAGGCCTCGCGGGCCACGTCCGGCACGGCAGACTGACGTAATGCAGATCTCCGCCTTGCCGGCCGAGCGCACCACGCTCTGGCACAACGCCGTCGTCCGCAGCCCCGCCGACCCGGGCGCCACGGCACTGCTCACCCGCGGCCAGCACCTCGTGTGGCTCGGGCCGCTCGCCGACGCCCCCACCGCCGACCTGCGGGTCGACCTGGGCGGGGCCCTGGTCACCCCGGCGTTCGTCGACGCGCACGTGCACGCCACCGACACCGGCCTGGCCCTGGCCGGGCTGGACCTGTCCTCGGTACGCAGCGCGACGGAGCTGCTCAAGGCCGTCGCCGAGTTCGCCTCCGGGATGGGCCCGGAGGCCGTCGTGCTCGGGCACGGCTTCGACGAGAGCACCTGGGGCGCCGCGCAGACCCCGCCGACCGCGGCCGAGCTGGACCGGGCCGCGGGCGGGCGCAGCGTGTACCTGTCCCAGGCGTCGATCCACTCCGCGCTGGTCTCCTCCGACCTGCTGGCCATGGCCGTCGAGGCCCCCGGCTACGACGAATCGGGCTGGGTGCGCCGCGACGCGCACCACGTGGTGCGGGCGGCCGCGTTCGGGCAGATCACCATCGTGCAGCGGCGCGACGCGCAGATGCGGATGCTGCGCCACGCCGCATCGCTGGGCATCGCGGCGGTGCACGAGTGCGGCGGGCCCGGCACGTCCAGCGAGGACGACTTCACTGAGCTGCTGCGCCTGTCCGGGCAGGGTCTGCCGGAGGTGTACGGGTTCTGGGGCGAGCTGATGGGCGCGGCCAAGGCCCGGGAGCTGGGTGCGGTCGGCGCGGGCGGCGACCTGTACGCCGACGGCGCGCTCGGTTCGCGCACAGCCCACCTCGGCGAGGACTACCTCGACGGCGAGCGCGGCTGCGGGCACGGGTACGTGACCGCCGAGCAGGTGCGCGATCACCTGATCGACTGCCACCGGCACCGCATGCAGGGCGGCTTCCACGCCATCGGCGACGCGGCCATCTCGACGGTGGTGGCCGGGTTCGCGGCCGCAGACGAGGTGCTGGGCACCGACGCGCTCCGCGACGCCCGGCACCGGGTCGAGCACGCCGAGATCATGGACAAGCGGCTGATCGCCGCGTTCGTGGAGTACGGCATCGTCGCCTCGATGCAGCCGGCGTTCGACCGCCTGTGGGGCGGCGAGCACCAGATGTACGCCCAGCGGCTCGGCGTGGCCCGCAGTCTGGCGTCGAACCCGATGGGTCAGATGCACAACACGGGCGTGGCGCTGGCGTTCGGGTCGGACAGCCCGGTGACGCCGCTGGACCCGTGGGGCAGCGTCCGGGCCGCGATGCAGCACTTCAACACCCATCAGCGGATGAGCGCGAAGTCGGCGTTCGCGGCGCACACCCGCGGCGGCTGGCGGGCGGTGCACAAGGATGCCGAGGGCGTGCTCGTGCCCGGCGCCGCGGCGACGTTCGCGGTGTGGCGTACCCCGGCCGGGTTGTCCGGCACCCTTCCCAGTCTTGAGCAGCACGACGAGCTGCCGGTCTGTGTCCGTACCGTCCTGCGTGGAGAAACGATCTATGAGCAGCAATAAACTCGGTCTCGACCCGGCGCTGGTGCACCGGGCCCGGGCGCTGGCCGCCAAGGCCGGGCGGCCCGTGGTGGACATGGCGCAGTCGCACACCACCGTCTCGGTGGAGCGGGCGGTGCTGCGGCTGGCCGGGGTCACCGGCGCCGACCCCGACGGCATCCCGTGGGTGAACCGCCTGGTGGACGCGGTGCGCAACGACGTCGGCCTCGGCCACGGCGTGGCGCTGCCGGTGTTCCACGCCCTCGCCGAGCACGGCCTGGAGCCGACCCCGGCGGAGCTGACGCTGCTGGCGCAGAAGGCCGCGTCCGGCTCGGTGCGCTTCGACCTGCCCACCGGCAAGGCCGTCACCGCGGCGAAGAAGGCCTCCCGCCGCCAGGTCGCCGCCGGGATCAAGCAGATCGACCGCAACCGCGCCGACCGCGACAAGATGATCAAGCGGTACGGCGACCCGAAGCAGCGCCCCTGGATCTACCTGATCGTGGCCACCGGCGACATCTACGAGGACATCCCGCAGGCGCAGGCCGCGGCCCGCGCGGGGGCCGACGTCATCGCGGTGATCCGCTCCACCGGGCAGTCGCTGCTGGACTACGTGCCCGAGGGCGCGACCCGGGAGGGCTTCGCGGGCACGTACGCCACGCAGGAGAACTTCCGGCTCATGCGGGCCGCGCTGGACGAGTCCAGCAGGGAGCTGGGCCGCTACGTCCGGCTGACCAACTACGCCTCCGGCCTGTGCATGCCCGAGATCGCCACCCTGGCCGGGCTGCAGCGCCTGGACATGATGCTCAACGACTCCATGTACGGCATCCTGTTCCGCGACATCAACCCGATCCGCACGTTCGTGGACCAGCGGTTCTCCCGCCAGATCCACGCCCGCGCCGGGATCATCATCAACACCGGCGAGGACAACTACCTCACCACCGCCGACGCGGTCGAGGCCGCGCACACCGTCACCGTGTCGCAGCTGCTCAACGAGTACTTCGCGCACGAGGCCGGGCTCGCGGACTGGCAGCTCGGGCTGGGGCACGCGTTCGAGATCAATCCGGAGCTGCCGGAGTCGTTCCGCCTCGAACTGGCCCACGCGCTGCTGGCCCGGGAGCTGTTCCCGGACGCGCCGCTCAAGTGGATGCCGCCGACCAAGCACATGACCGGCGACGTGTTCCGCGGCAACCTGCTCGACGGGTTCTTCAACCTGGTCGGCGCGCTGACCGGGCAGGGCATCCTGCTCGTCGGCATGATGACCGAGGCCGTCGTCACGCCCTGGCTGTCCGACCGCGACATCGCCCTGCAGAACGTGCGCTACGTGCTCGGCGCGGCCGGCAACCTGCACGAGGACTTCGTGCCCGCCCCGGACGGCTTCATCCAGCGCCGCGCCCACCAGGTCCTCGACGAGGCCATCGACCTGCTGGAGAAGATCGAGGACGACACCCTGCTCAACGCGATCGCCGACGGCACGTTCGGGATCATGAAGCGGCCCGCGCACCGCGGCAAGGGCCTGGACGGCGTCGCCAAGCACGACGACGGCTACTACAACCCGGCCACCGAGATCCTGGAGGCCCCGGCCAAGGAGGAGCAGCAGTGAAGACGGTCGTCCGCCCGTACGGCGACACCACCGGCGACGGCATGACCCAGGTCAGCTTCACCCTGCCGCTGCCGCACGACAAGAAGGCCGAAGGCGCCGCGCTCCAGCTCGCCGCGAAGATGGGCCTGGAGCCGGCGATGCTGGTCCACGCCAAGCAGATGGGCGACGGGTTCACCTTCTTCGTCATCTACGGCAGCGTCCGGCACCTGGTCGAACTCGACAAGGTCGTGGTCGTCGAGCGCGACTTCCCGCTGCTGACCGCGAAAGAGGTCAACACGGTCGTCAAGCAGAAGATGCGCCGCAAGCTGTCCGTGGTCGGGGCGTGCATCGGCACCGACGCGCACACCGTCGGCATCGACGCGATCCTCAACCTCAAGGGCATCGCCGGCGAGAAGGGCCTGGAGTACTACCGCGAGCTGAAAGTCGTCAACCTGGGCGCGCAGATCACGGTGCCCGAGCTGGTCGCCGCCGCGAAGGCGGAGAAGGCCGACGCGGTGCTGGTCTCGCAGGTCGTCACCCAGCGCGACGCGCACCTGCACAACACCCGCGAGATGTCGGCGGCGTTCCGCGAGGCGCTGCCCGCCGACAAGCGGCCGCTGCTGATCGTCGGCGGCCCGCGCTTCGACGAGCTGATGACCGACGAGCTCGGCGTGGACCGGATCTTCGGCCGCGGCACCACCCCGCGCGAGGTGGCCAGCTACCTGGTCCACGCGCTGATCACCGAGAAGGCCGAGCGGAAGAAGGCAGTGGCGGCATGAGCGTCGGATTCACGGTCACGCACCGGAAGTACGTGCCGTACAGCCACGCCCACTACGCGGGCAACCTCGTCGACGGGGCGTACGCCCTGGCCGCGTTCGGCGACGTCGCGACCGAGGTGTGCATCCAGCTCGACGGCGACGAAGGCCTGTTCGCCTCGTACTCCGACGTGCAGTTCAAGGCCCCGATGCGGGCCGGGGACGTGCTGGAGATCGTCGCGACGGTGGCCCGGATGGGCACCCGCAGCCGCACCATCGACTTCGAAGCGCGGGTCGTGTGCCGGGGACGGCCGGACCGTTCCGAGTCGGCCGCCGAGGTCCTCGACCCGCCGGTCACCGCGGTGACGGCCACCGGCACCGTGGTGGTCCCGCCCAAGTGAGCCTGCTGTGCTGTGTCGACGTCGGGTCGACGTTCACCAAGGCGGCCCTGGTCGACACCGGCAGCGGTGAACTGGTCGCCACCGGCTCGCACCGCACCACCGTCGGCACCGACGTGCTGCACGGTCTCGACGCGGCCGTGGCGGCGACCGGACGGGCCCCGGACGGGCTGCTGGTGTGCTCGTCGGCCGGCGGCGGCCTGCGGCTGGCGGTCGTCGGCTACGAGCGCCTGGTGACGGCGCAGGCCGGACACCGGGTCGGGCTGTCGGCGGGGTCGCGCGTCGTGCACGTCGCCGCGGGCCGCCTCGACCGGGCCGGGCTCGCCGAACTGCGCGCCGCCCGTCCGGACGTGGTGCTGCTGGTCGGCGGCACCGACGGCGGCGACACCGAGACGATCACCCACAACGCGACCCGGCTGGCCAACGCTCGCTGGCGCATCCCGACCGTGCTCGCCGGCAACGCCGACTGCCGAGAGCAGCTCGCCGAGCTGCTCTCCGGCGCGGGCGTGCCGGTCGTGGCGGTCGACAACGTGCTGCCCGCCATCGGCGTGCTCGACCCGGGCCCGGCGCGTGCCGCGATCCGGCAGGTGTTCCTGCAGCACGTCATCGGCGGCAAGAAGCTGTCCCGCGGGCCGCGGTTCGCCTCGCTCGTGCGGGCCGCGACCCCGGACGCGGTGCTGTCCGGCGTCGAGCTGCTGGCCGCCCGCGCGGGGGAGGACCTGCTGGTCGTCGACGTCGGCGGGGCCACCACCGACGTGTACTCGGTGCTCACCCCCGACGCCGAGCAGCTCGCCGGGGTACGCGACGAGGTCGCCGGGGTGATGTGGGCGGCCCGCACCGTCGAGGGCGACCTCGGCATGCGCTGGTCCGCGCCCGGTGTCGTGTCCGCCGCCGCCCTGGAGAAGATCATCGGGCCGGACGAGGCCCAGGTCCTGGAACTCGCCGCGGCGGCCCGCGCCGAACATCCTGGCTACGTCGCCGACGACGGCACCGAACGGGCCGTCGACCAGCGGCTGGCCGAACTCGCGGTCACCGTGGCGCTGCGCCGCCACGCCCGCGGCGAGGCCGTGGTGGCCGGCGGCCCCCGCCGCGGCGGGCGTGACCTGCGCGCGGTGCGCACCGCGATCGGCTCCGGCGGCGTACTGCGGCACAGCCCGCCCCAGGTCGCCCAGGCCGTGCTCGGCGCGGGCCTCGGCGACACCGCGGGCGGCTGGCCGCTGCCGCGTGCCCCCCGAACGGCTGTCGACACGTCCTACATTCTGGCCGCCGCGGGACTTCTCTCGGTGGAACATCCGGACGCCGCGGCGGCGCTGCTCGCGGCTGAGCTGGGCTGACGTAACGGAATGCGGCGCTCGTCACGGTGGGTGACCACATCGTGAAATTGACCGTGCGAGGCAGCGCCGGTACCGTCGTGAGGTCCTCCACCGTGCCTGCCGCCGTTCCCCGGCGGGCGTCGCCGATCCGGCGGCGCGGGCGCGGCAGGCGGCAGCACCGATCAGTAGAAAACGATCGGCCCCGGTTCAGGCACCGGACGCCGATCGGCCCGAAGGTCGAACGCTGACGCCGTAGGAGTTGGGAGTGCGGGGCGCGGCCTTACCGGCCGCGCCCCGGCCTTTACCACCCGCACCCGCCGCCCCTGCCGCGCGAGCCCCCGAAACCCGCGAGCCCCCGAAACCCGCGAGCTTCGCCGAGCGGGCTGCAGTTTCGGGGAAAGTGGCGTTATCCCCGCACTTCAACGTGCAGTTTCCCCGAAACTGCACGGCCGCTGCGCTGTGCGCCCGTCGGGCGCGGGTGTGGGGTGGTGGAAGCGCGTGAGGACGCGCGGGGGCGCTGTGTAGCCTTTGCAGCGGCACCCGGCCGCTGATCTTGGCGCGGGTGGTGTTCCTGCGCGCCCCGGGCGGCGAAAGATTGGTGACGTGGTGACTGTGCAGACCCTCGCTCCGGCGGACGGCCAGACCGGCCCGGACGGCGTGTCCGGTGGCGTGCCCTCCGGCGGACACGCGCCGCTGCGACTGCCCGTGGCCCTGGCCCTGGCGGCCGCCGCCGGGCTGGCGCTGCTGGTCGCGTTCCCGCTGTACGGCCTCTGGTGGGCCGCGCCGGTCGGGGTGGCGCTGCTGGCCGTCGCGGTCCGCGGGCGGCGGCTGCGCGCCGGATTCGGACTCGGCCTCCTCACCGGCGCGCTGTTCTTCGGGCCGCTGCTGGCCTGGACGAACCTGCACGTCGGCTACGTCCCGTGGATCCTGCTCACCCTGTTCCAGGCCACCTACCTCGGCCTGCTGGGCATGGCGCTGGCCTGGCTCAGCCCCCTCGCCCGGCGCAGGCCGTGGGTGTGGCCGGTCGGGATCGCGCTGCTGTGGGTCGCCCAGGAGGCGCTGCGCGACCGTGCCCCGTTCGGCGGCTTCCCGTGGGGACGGCTCGCGTTCAGCCAGGCCGACGCCCCGACCCTGGCCCTGGCCGGGTACGGCGGCGCGCCGCTGGTCACCTTCGGCGTCGCGGCGGCCGGCGGGCTGCTGGCGTACGCCATCGGGGAGCTGATCGCCACCCGGGCCTGGGCCCGCGCCGCGGCCGCGACCGCCGGGGCGCTCGCGGTGACCCTGCTCGGCCTGGTCCTGCCTGCCACCACCCCCAGCGGCCCGGCGGTCACCGTCGCGGTCGTGCAGGGCAACGTGCCGCGCCTGGGCCTGGACTTCAACGCCCAGCGCCAGGCCGTGCTCAACAACCACGTCGCCGCGACCACCGCGCTGGCCGAGAAGGTCCGCACCGGGCAGGCCCCGCAGCCCGACCTGGTCGTGTGGCCGGAGAACGCCTCCGACATAGACCCGCTGCGCAACCCGAGCGCCGCCGAGGCGATCAACACCGCCGCGCGGGCCATCGGCGCGCCGATCCTGGTCGGGGCGGTGCTGTCCGGCCCGGAGCAGGGCCAGTCGCGCAACGCGGGCCTGGTCTGGCCGACCGACCTCGCGCCCGGGGCGAAGCCGGAGCAGATGTACCTCAAGCAGCACCCGGTGCCGTTCGCGGAGTACCTGCCGCTGCGCCCGATCGTCGAGCCGATCGCGCAGGCCATCACCAACCAGGCCAAGCTGCTGCGTACCGACTTCGTCGCGGGCACCGCGCCCGGCGTGCTCACCCTCGGCCCCGCGAAGGTCGGCGACGTGATCTGCTTCGAGGTCGCCTACGACGACGTCGTGCGCGACACGGTCCGGGCGGGTGCGCAGCTGCTCGCGGTGCAGACGAACAACGCGACGTTCGACGAGTCCGAGGCGATGCAGCAGATGGCCATGGTGCGGCTGCGGGCCGTCGAGCACGGCCGGGACAGCCTGATGGCCTCGACTGTCGGTGTGTCCGGATTTGTAACTGCCGACGGAAATGTGCATGATGCTACTGGTTTCAACACCGACGCGGTGATCGTGCGCGACCTGCGCCTCGGCTCCGGCACCACGCCGGCGACGGACCTCGGCCCGTGGCCGGAGTACCTGCTGACGCTGGCCGCCGTGGCGCTGCTGATCACCGCGGGCGTGGCGCGCAGGCGTCGGGCCACCCCGGTGGAGGACACTGGACAGGCAGGATCGGCATAAATGTGGAGGTCCCGGTGAGCGGCAACGAGGCGGAGATCGGGTATCCCGGCGTGGGCCGGGTACTGGTGATCATCCCGACGTACAACGAGTCGGAGAACGTCCGCCTGATCGTGCCCCGGGTGCGCCGGGCCACGCCCGACGTCGACATCCTGATCGCCGACGACAACAGCCCCGACGGCACCGGCGCCATCGCCGACGAGATGGCCGCCGCCGACGACCACATCAAGGTGCTGCACCGGCCCGGCAAGCAGGGCCTGGGCGCGGCGTACATCGCGGGCTTCGACTGGGCCCACGAGCACGGCTACGACGCCGTGGTCGAGATGGACGCCGACGGCTCGCACGCCCCGGAGGAGCTGCCCCGGCTGCTCGACGCGCTGCGCGGCGCGGACGCGGTGATCGGCTCACGCTGGGTGCGCGGCGGCAAGGTCGTCAACTGGCCGGTGCGCCGGCTCATCCTGTCGCGCGGCGCGAACTTCTACACCCGGGTCGTCATGGGCATGGGCGTCAAGGACGCCACCGGCGGCTACCGCGCCTACCGGCTGCCCGTGCTGCGCAAGATCGACGTCGAGACGGTGACCTCGCGCGGCTACAGCTTCCAGGTCGAGCTGACCTACCGTACGCACTCGCACGGCTTCCGCATCGTGGAGGTGCCGATCACGTTCGCCGAGCGCGAGCACGGCGTGTCCAAGATGAGCGGCTCCATCATCAAGGAGGCGCTGTGGAAGGTCACCGTGTGGGGTGCCCAGTCCCGCCGCGAGCGCGTGCGGCGTATGTTCAAGCCGAGTGACCGCTGGCCGTGATCCCGTGCCGGCCGGACCGGCTGGAGGTGACCGGATGCGCAGACTGCGGTGGGTGCCGCTGGCCGTGCTGCTGCTCGGCGTGGTGGAGTTCGTCGTCTTCTGGGGCGTCAGCCGGGTGATCGGCATCGGCTTCACGCTGCTGATCGCTGTCGGCCTGATGCTGCTGGGCGTGCTGCTGCTGCGCAAGGAGGGGCTGTCGGCCTGGCGGCGGCTGCGCGACGCGCGCCAAGCCGGGCAGGCCCGCGGCGACCAGGCCGTGGACGGCGTGGTCGGGCTGATCGCGGCCCTACTGCTGGTCATCCCCGGGCTGCTCACCGCGGCCGTCGGGCTGCTGCTGCTGATCCCACCGGTGCGACGGCTCGCCCGCGGGCGGGTGCGCGCCGCGACCGAGAAGCGCATCCCGGCCTCGGCCGCGAACAGCGTGTTCGGGCCCAAGCGGGTGCGGGTCAGCACGCCGCACGACCCGCACCACCAGCCGCACCAGTCACCGCCGCCCGCGGCGGGCCGTCCCGCAGGGCCGACCGAGGTCATCGAGGGCGAGATCGTCGACTGACAGCACGAAGGCGCCCTCCCGGCTCGGGAGGGCGCCTTCGTGTGTGTTCAGCGGCCGCGTCGGGTACGCACGTCGGCCAGGCGCTCGTTGAGGATCTCGTCGAGCTCCGCCATGGAACGCCGCTCCAGCAGCATGTCCCAGTGCGTACGCGGCGGCTTGACCTTCTTCTGCTCGGGCTCGGTGCCGTCGACCAGGCGCGCCACGCTCCCGTCGAACTTGCACTCCCAGGTCCCCGGCACCTCTGCCTCGACGGCGAACGGCACCTCGAATCGGTGGCCCTGGGCACAGAGGAACTCGCGCATCTGACGGGGCGCGAGTTCGGTGTTGCGCTCAGACTCGTAGCTCACGGCCCCCAGTCGGCTTCCCCGCAACATCCGATCGCCCATGTCGGCTCCTCACAGTCGTATTGCTTCCGGGTGATGCAACGACCTGGACGCCCCGACGATTCCCCGCCGTGACCCACGCCGCTGCCTCCGCCGATTCCGCAGAGCGTCTCATGTGTGCCCTAGCGTTGCGATACCGTCCGATTGGACCTTTTTTGCGGGGTACATCACATCCGGGGGTAACACGATGGCCACCACGGCGGTGCCGGCATCGGGCAAACCGGTCAAAACCTGGCTGGGCCACCCCGGTGGCCTGGTCGTGCTGTTCCTCACCGAGATGTGGGAGCGGTTCAGCTACTACGGCATGCGGGCCATCCTCACCCTGTTCCTGGCCGCGGAGCTGACCGACGGCGGCTTCGGCATGGACGACGTCGCCGCCGCCTCGCTGTACTCCATCTACGTCTCGATGGTCTACTTCACGGCCCTGCCCGGCGGCTGGATCGCCGACCGGATCCTCGGCACCCGCCGCAGCGTGCTGTGGGGCGGCGTCATCATCGCGCTGGGCCACTACGCGCTGGCGTTCTCCGCCAGGTCCATGTTCTACCTCGGCCTCGTGCTCATCGTGCTCGGCACCGGCCTGCTCAAGCCCAACATCTCGGCCATGGTCGGCGAGCTCTACGACAAGCACCCGGAGATGCACGAGTCCCGCCGTGACGCCGGCTTCACGCTGTTCTACCTCGGCATCAACCTGGGCGCCTTCTTCGCCCCGCTGCTGACCGGCATCTTCGCGGCCAGGCAGGACTGGCATGTGGCGTTCGGCATCGCCGCGGTCGGCATGACCATCGCGGTGATCCAGTACCTGGTGGGCTACCGCCGGCTGGAGGGCGTCGGCCTCAAGGCGCACAAGCCGCTGCAGACCCACGAACGCAACAAGATCCTGAAGATCTCCGCGATCGTGGTGGCCGTCGTGGCGGTGCTGCTGGCGATCGACATCGCGGCGGGCACCTTCAACGCCGACCACGTCAAGAACGCGCTCACCGTCCTGGCGCTGGCCGTGCCCGCCCTGTACTTCGTCATGATGTTCCGCGACCGGACCCTGACCCACCAGGAGCGCTCCCGGGTAAGCGCGTACGTGTGGATTTTCATCGGGGCGGCGTTGTTCTGGATGATCTACGACCAGGCGGGCAGCCTGGTGAACCTGTTCACCAACGAGAAGGTCGACCGGCAGGTGGGCAGCTTCGAGATCCCCACGGCCTGGTTCCAGTCGGTCAATCCGGTGCTGATCCTGCTGCTCGCGCCCGTGTTCGCGTGGATGTGGACCAAGCTGGACCGCCGCCAGCCCGGCACGCCGGTCAAGTTCTCCCTGGCACTGCTCGGCATCGGCCTGTCGTTCCTGGTGATGGGCACCGCAGGGGCGCTCGCCGCGCGCGGCCTGATCTCGCCGTGGTGGATCGTGCTGGTGTACCTCATCCAGACCTGCGCCGAGCTGCTGCTGTCCCCGGTCGGCCTGTCCGTCACCACCAAACTCGCCCCGCTGCGCTACGCCAGCCAGGTGATGGGCCTGTGGTTCCTGGCCACCGCGGCCGGCAACGCCCTCAACACCTGGGTGACGCCGCTGAGCGCCAAGCTGTCCGACGCCGCGTACTACGGCAGCCTGGGCGTGCTCGCCATTCTCGTGGGCGTCTGCTTCTGGTTCGGCGCCCGCCGGATCGGCGACCTGATGTCCGGCGTGCACTGAGAGGCGACTTCCGATGACCATCCTTGCCGCGAACATCACCGTCGAGCAGCTGCGTGACGAGGTCTCGGCCCTGGCCGGGCGGTGCCTGTGCGACCCGGTGACCGAGCTGTTCGGCCCGCTGCTGGAGACCCAGGAACGCGTCTTCAGCCGGCTGGAGAACGACCCGGTGCCTGACCACGTGCACGACCTCTACCTGCTGGCGGCCCTCGTGGCGGCCATGCTCGCCAAGGCCCACCACGACCTCGACCGCGGGCACCAGGCGATGTCGCTGGCCCGGATGGGCTACGTGTGCGCCGACAACATCGGCCACACCGGCCTGCGCGCGTGGAGCCGGGGACTGCAGAGCCTGCTGGCGTACTCTGCCGGACGGCCGCAGGAGGCCGCCGCGTTCGCCGACTGCGGCGCGCGGATCGCCGCCGAGCAGACCGGGTCCGTGTCGTCGTGGCTGGCCAGCTCGCAGGCACGGGCGCTGGCCCGGCTCGGCGCGGCCGAACCCGCCCGGCTGGCCCTGGTACGCGCCGACGACATGCGCGAGCACCATGTCCACGACGACCTCGACGCGATCGGCGGGATCTTCCTGTTCGCCCCGGCCCGCCAGCACCACTATGCCGCCGACGCGTACGCCTGCCTGCCCGGACAGCAGGAACGCGCGGTGCACGAGGCCACCCGCTCGATCGCCCTGTACGCCGCGGCCACGCCGGAGCAGCGGTCCTTCGGCGACGAGGCGGGCGCGCGCTGCGTGCTGGCACTGACCCGGGTATGGGCCGGCGACACGGCTGCGGCCCGGGACACGCTCAGCCCGGTGCTGCGACTGGACCTGCCCCGCCGCACCGCCGAGGTCATGGCCGGGGTGGCCCGCGTCGGCGACGCCCTGCGCGACTCCCGCTTCGCCGACGTGCCCGAAGCCCGCGACCTGCGTGAACAGATCGAATGGTTCGCCCAGCGCCCCGCCTCGGCCCTGGCCAGTTGACCTGTGGTCAGGACTCCAGCAGGGCGTCGATCAGGCGCAGGAGCTCGGCGGTGGTGGCCGCGCCGCCGAGCAGGATGAGGCGCAGCCGGGCGCGCTCCTCGTCGTAGACCGCCTGCACGCGGACCGGTCCGTCATCGTCGTCGCGGCGCCCGCCGACCGCGGTGGTGACCAGCGTGGTCAGCCGGTCGACGTCCGTGCGGGAGATCGCGTCGATGGAGACGACGCTGGACACCTCGACGTGGCGGGTCCGCCGGGCCTGCTCGCGCGCGGTGGCGGGCACCGTCCCGCCGGTCAGCTCCGCGAGGTCCGCGCTGCTGATGCGGTACTGCCTGCCGATGCGCACCGCCTTGAGCCGGCCCTCGCGCACGTAGTTGCGCACGGTCTTCACATGCAGGCCAAGGCGTTCGGCGACCTGCTCGACCGAGTACAGCTCCGACATCGGGTCACTCCTTCCCGGCCGCGGCCTGCGCCCCGCTCAGGCGGCGCACGAGTTCGTCGAGGTCCGCGGTGAACCAGATGTGCCGTCCCCGGTTGGATTCGCGCACGAACGCGCGCAGCGCGCTGCTGCGGGCCAGGTGCGCCGAGACGTCGCCCACGACGACGAACCTGAGCCGGTAGTTGACGAACTTCTGCATGATCTCGCCGGCCAGGCCGGTGCCGAGGGTGAAGAAGCCGTCGGCGAACACCTCCGCGGCCACCGCCACGGTGTCGGCGCGGCCGTAGGTGGCCCCGATCAGGTCCAGCGCGTCCTGCGTCGAGGCGATCGGGAGGCCGTCGCCGTCGCGGACGAGCATGGTACCGCCGTCGTAGGTCAGGAGCCGGTCGGGAGCGGTGGGGACGGTGGACATGCTCGTCTCCGTGGTCGGGGTCGGTGGGCCGCCGTGGCGGCAGGGTCGTCGAGGTCCGGCGTGACCGGGTCGGTCATGGTGAGCGCGCGACGCGGAAGCCCAGGTCGTCGATGTGGAACGCGGGATGGCTGCGGCGGCGGCACGACGCCCGCAACCCGCGCGGCAGGTCCTGCCAGCCGCCGCCGCGGAAGACGCGGTACGGGCCGTAGACGCGCGGGTCGTAGACGTCCCAGCACCACTCCCACACGTTGCCGATCATGTCGTGCAGGCCCCACCCGTTCGGCTGCCTGGTCGCGACCTCACGAGCGGCGCCGCCGGAGTTGGCCCGGTGCCAGGCGGTCGTATCGAGGTCGCCGTAGCGCTCGCCGGCGGTCCCGGCGCGGCAGGCGTACTCCCACTCGGCCTCCGTCGGCAGCCGGTATCCGTCGGCCCGCCGGTCCCAGGTCACATCCTGCCCGTCCGGGTCGTCGCCGAGGGAGTAACACGGCGCGCGCCCGGTGGCCGCCGAAAGCTCGTTGCAGAACCGGACGGCGTCCAGCCACGACACGTCGACCACGGGCACCCGCGCCTGCGGGCCGCCGGTCGGGTTGGCCTCGCTGTGCGGCAGCCACCCGCGGAGCGCCGCGTACAGCTCCTGGGTCACCGGGTGCGCCGCAAGCCGGAATGGCGCGACATCGGCCCACCAGGTCCGCCTGGTGCCCTCATCGCGCAGCTCCACCTGCCCCGCGTGGATGTGGATCAGGTCGCCGACGAGAGCCTCGGACGGCGTTGTATTCCTTAACACTCCTCGCCCTTCTCATTTGAGTGCCGACTAGTAGCGTATCACTCCCTAAATTACCCTCGTGAGGCGAATTGTGGGAATGCAGGGAAGGCGAGGGCCTTCCGCACAACCGCAGCGTCGCCACGCGCGGAGATCTCGTCTCGGTGCGGTGGGGGAGCGTGGCGCGGCTACGGCGTCGCCTCCTGCGGGGAAGCGCAAGCACCGGGTGGCCGAGCCTGTCGATCAAGTCTGGCCGTTCGCGCCAACGGGTGTCCGCCTGCGTAGCCGACGCCACCGCGGTCACAGCCCCGCTAGGCGGCCGCGCAGGGGCACCGGCGCGTGCCCTCGGCGGATCGAGCAGGAGGCCGACTCGTTGCCACGCATTGACGGAGATTGATTATTGTGCTCCGATGGACGGGTCGTCGGCTGCGGGCCCCGGAGGTTGAATGCCGCACACCACCCGCAGCGCCCCGCCGGCCGGCCCGGAACTGCTGCCGCTGCTGACCGAGCTGCACCGCCGCATCGGAGATACGTTCATCGTGTCCGGGGTGGGTCTGCACATCGCCGACCCGGTGCTGGCCAAGGCAGTGCTCGCCAACGTCGGCGCCGACTTCACCGAGCACTCCGACTTCTTTGCCACCGCGACCGGCTTTCTGGGCCCCCGCGAGCTGCAGCAGCAGATCGCGCGCGAGGCACGGGACCTACTGGCGGCATACCTGACAACGCACGCGGCCGACCTGCCGCGGCTGGCCGGCGTACACCTGGCACCCGAAGCCGTGATGCCCGACGCCGCGAACCGGCTCCTGCACGAGCATCTCGGCCCCGTGCTGCTCGGTCCCGGCACCGACCCGTCGGTGCGCGCCGTGGTCGCCGACGTCGTCACGCACGCGGTCCTCGCGGGAGCGCGAGCCCGGCGCGGGCGACTGCGTCGGGCGCTGCTGCGGCACCGGGCGTACGCGGCGCTGGCCGCCGAGACAGCCCGGCGGCGCCGGCGTCCGGCCCGCGTCGCCACCGACCTACTGGACGTCGTGGCGCTGGCCCTGCCCGAGGACTACGACCCGATCCAGGCCGTCGAGGTCTTCCTGAGCCTGCTGTTCGCCACCGTCGGATCCACCGGGTTCCTGCTGTCGTGGGCGCTGTACCTGGTCGGCCACCATCCAGACCAGGCCGACGCGCCGCCGTCGGCGCTGGTGCGCGAAACTTTGCGGCTCTGGCCAGTCGCCTGGCTGTTCGGCCGCCCCGCCGCGCGAGCGCACGACCTCGGGCCGGCACGGGTCGAAGCCGGCCAGACCGTCCATGTGTGCGCCTACCTGGTACAGCGCCATCCCGGGCACTGGTCCGATCCGGATGACTTCCGCCCGGACCGCTGGCGTGGCGGCGTACCCGGCGCCTTCCTGCCCTTCGGCTGGGGCACCCACGCCTGCACCGGCGCCGCCGTGGCCACGGGGCTGGTGGCCGACGTCCTGGCACAACTGCTCGCCGCATACGCCGTCACCGTCTGCGATGACGGCCGCCAGCCGCAGGTCGGTCCGGCGCTGGCACCGCCGCCGCACCGCATCCGACTTGTCCCGCGTCGCCGTGAGAGGAGGTGATTGTTGTGCGTCGGCTGTTCCAGTCAATCAAACTGCACCTGCACCTGCGAAAGCGCCGCCACGCCCACGATGGTTCGTCCACCATGTGGGTTCTCTACCACCACATCTGAAGGAAGTCTCGTGGACGGCGCGTCCCCTGGTGCGCCGTCCACGACCGCACCGTGAGGAAGGCACGATGCCGCCGGAGGAGTCCGGGCTGGTCGACCAGCTACACCGCCGCCACGCCGCCGAGGGTGACGTCTTCGACGTCGACGCCACAACCGTCGCCATCCTCGACCCCGACCTCGCCACCGCCGTCAACCGCGCCAACTTCGCCGACCAGGATGTGGGCGATCCGCTCGGTGATCTGCTGGCGGGGCGAAGCGGCCCGGCGCCCTGGTCGCGCATCCGCGCGGCCTGGCAGCCGGTGCTGCGGCGGCTGTGCGGCCCGGACGAGGTCGCCGCCCTCTACCGGCGCATGGCCGATCTTGCCCGCGCGCGGTCCGGCCACGACGTCGACCTGGTCGACTTCGCCCATGAGGTCTGCACCTTCGCGCTGCTGCCCACCGTCGTGGGCGGCCTCGGCCAACGCGCGCACAAACGCTTGCGACGTGACGTCCGTATCGGCTTCACCCAGCTGTCCGCGCCGCCGACCTCGCCCGGCCGCGCGGCCCGGGCGCGAACGGCCTGGGCCGAGGTCGCCGCGGGTGTGACCGTCCGCGCCGAGCTCCGCGAACGGGCAAGCGGCCGCCGTCCCCGGCGTCCGGACCTGGCCGACCCGCTGGTCGACCTGCTGCCCGTGCTCGGCTACGGTCGCGCGGTCGACGCCGTGACAGCGCTGCTGACCGCGATCGCGGGGCCGCCGGGTGCGGTGGCCGCTTGCCTGTGCCTTGCGTTGCGGCAGAACCCGGACTGGGCCGAGCGCATCGCGGCGGAGCTCGCGGAGCTCGAGCCAGGCGCGCTGCACCAGCCCACCACCGCGCCGTTGACGTCGCGCTTCGTCAAGGAGACTCTGCGGATGTGGAGCCCGCCGCTGCTTTTACTTCGCCAGGTCCGCACCCCCGTGTCGGTCGGTGAGCTGTCACTCGCGGTGGGGCAGCGGTACCTGGTCAGCCCGTACCTGATGCACCACGACGCGCGGCGTTGGGAGCGACCCGACGAGTTCGACCCAGACCGCTGGCTGCCGGGGTCAGGCGGTCGGCCGTCGACGGGTGGCGCCTACGTCCCTTTCGGACTCGCGCCGAAGTCGTGCGTCGGGGCCGGGCTCGGCCTCATCCAGCTGCTGGCGTTCTGTCGCCTGGTCACCACCGAGCTGTGCATCGAGCCGACTCCGGGCCCGGTGCCGTTCGTCGCGTTGCGCGCAGTCGCCGTACCTGCCCATCTACGCGGCACGGTCACGCCAAGGCGTTGACGGCGGGCAGACATGTGCGGCCGTAGGTGCTTCAGAGGTCGTGCCGGGCTGCTGGCAGCTGGGGCGGCCGCTTGCCGGTGGCCGCGTCGGCTTGCGCCACTGGGTCCGCTGCCCACAGAGCGGGCGCACGAGGCCGAGTGCTGCGCTGCCGACCAGGACGTTCGGCCGCCGGGTGGCCGTCCGGTCAGCCCGGACGCCTCCTCCTGGCCGCGGTCGCCTCCCGGCGAAGTCGAGCTGTCGCGGCTGGTGGATGAGTCAGCCCCGTGCCCTTTGCCGCTCCATTGCACAGTGCCGTCCATCAATGCGAGCATGGCCTCGTGCTCTTTCTGCGACGCCAAGGTTGGTGGCTCCTGCCTGAGCTGGTCGCGGTCGGGATTCTCGCCGGTCTGCTCGCCGCGCAGCCCAACCCCCTGCCGGACCAACTGGCCGCCCGGGCGCAAACGGCGCTGGAACAGCTCTCACCGGCCGAGCTGGAGCTCTACGAGCCCAGCGGGCACGCTGTGGACCACGGGGGCAAGGTCCTGTGCGCCGCCGAGCCGTTCGGAACGGAACCGTCGACCGCCGACCGTATCGAGGACGTCGAGCGCATCTATGCCGTCTACTTCTGCGCGGTGGTCAAGCCCGGCACCCCGTGGGACTATGCGAGCCGCAGCTCGGGTCCAGCGGTCATCACACTGACCGATCCACCGGCGGTCCAGACGGCGAAGTCCGGCGTGGATCCGGATCGCGTGTGGGCGATGATCCCCGACGAACTGGAGCAGAAGGCAGCCGCCAGATTCGTCGAATGGGGCCGGTTGGCCGGCCTGCGTACGCGCTACGAACAGGCGGCCGCGTAGTCGCTGGACTCTGGAAATCGATGCGCGGCATTGTCATGGGAGCGATGTCATGTCAAGCTGCGGGTGTCTGATTCTTCAGACCGGTCGGGAGCCGAGCAACGGGCGCACATAGGTCGATTTCGTGTGCGCCGAGGTGCATGGCATGCGTCGGCAACTCCCTGCAGGCCGATGTTCCTGTGCGCCTTGTTCTTCGGCAGGCGTCGGCCTCTCCGTCAAAGAGGAAAGGACGACAGGGTGAATCGCAGACGCCAGCTCCTGGCAAGCTTGGCCGCAGTGGTGTTCACGGCGAGCGTCGGCTTCGCAGTGATCAATACTTCTCCGGCGCAGGCCCACGGCGTAACGATGTTCCCAGGCAGCCGCACCTGGCTGTGCTATCAGGATGCGCTTCGGCCCAACGGGTCGATCGCCGCCTACAACCCGGCATGTGCTGCCGCGATCGAGGGAAGCAAGACCGCATCCGATCCGAGCGGCACCACACCGTTGTACAACTGGTTCGCGGTGCTGCGCTCCGATGCCGGGGGCCGCACAGTCGGCTTCATCCCGGACGGGCAGCTGTGCAGCGGCGGGTCCGGCGGGCCGTACAACTTCACCGCCTACAACGCGACTCGCACGGACTGGCCGTTGACCCACCTCACCTCCGGGGCCAATATTCAGTTCCGGCACAGTAACTGGGCACACCACCCGGGCACGTTCCACCTGGCCATCACCCGTCAGGGCTGGAATCCCAGTTCGCCGCTGGCCTGGAGTGACCTTCAGGAGTTCTCGAGCGTCACCAACCCGCCGTCCAACGGCGGACCCGGTGCGCTGAACTACTACTACTGGAACGCCCAGTTGCCGACCGGCCGCAGCGGCCGGGCGGTCCTGTACATCCGGTGGGTGCGTTCGGACAGCAACGAGAACTTCTTCAGCTGCTCCGACATCACCTTCGACGGGGGCAACGGCCAGGTGACCGGCGTCGGTCCCGACCAGACGCAGCCACCGCCGAGCTCGCCGCCTCCGTCGAACCCACCGCCGAGTTCGCCGCCTCCGTCGAGCCCGCCTCCCTCGAGCCCGCCGCCGTCGTCCCCTCCGCCCGGCGGAGCGTGTTCGGCGACGTACTCGCAGGTCGGCCAATGGAACAACGGATTCCAAGGCGCGATCACGGTGCGAAACAACAGTTCCAGCACCACCGTCAACGGCTGGACCGTCAGAGCGACATACGCCAATGGGCAAACGGTCACGCAGTCGTGGGACAGCACCTATAGCCAGAGCGGCAGCGTGGTGACGTTCCGCAACGCCTCCCACAACGCGACCATCGCTCCCAGCGGTACAAGATCGCTCGGCTTCCTCGGGAACTGGTCGGGAAGCAACTCCCCGCCAAGTCTCACGTGCTCCAGTCCGTAACCACCAGTGGTAGGACGGCGGGTGCCCCTTGATCAGAGGGGCACCCGCCCTTCATGTGGAGCTGACCGAGATGGTGCGCGCGCCGAGTCTGCTTCTCGATCTGGGCCGGCGCCGGTACGGGCGTCGTGGTGCAAGACGTCGAGCGCGAGCTGGGCGATCGGGTTCCCGGGATCGTCAGACCGGTGAACAGGCGCCGGCCCGGAGTAACCGGCCCACATCGTCCGGGAAGTGACGGTGATGGAGTCAGGTCAGCCCAACGTCAGCCAGGTGATGCCCAGCTTCTGCAGCCGGGTGTGCTCGGCGGCCGACAGAGCCGTCCGCCCGGTGGCGCGGCGCAGTAACGCGGCACGGTCCACGCCCGGTTCCCGGGCCGCCCGCGGCGCGGACAGCCCGAACAGCAGGCCTTCGACGACCCCGGCGGCCTGCGGGGTGAGCCACGGCGCGACGCCGAGGGCGTCGGCCAGGTCCAGCCCGTGTACGGCCAGCTCGACCACCCGGGTGACCTGGAAGTCGGTGAGCCGCATCGGGTCGCCGTGGCGCGTGGTGACCAGCCGCGATCCCGGCGTGCCGGCGACCCGGGCCACCACCTGCGCGGCCAGCTGCTCGAACCAGTCGATCAGCACCGCCGGGGTGCGCTGCTCGGCGAACTCCTGCGCGGTGTCCACCCGCTGCCGGTCGGCAGGCGGGCTGAACCGCTCGTCGGGGGAGTAGTAGCGCGCCGCGTCGATCGGCGGCCCCGGCGGCGCCGGTGCGTCGAGCATCTCCAGGGTGCGCGACAGCGCGATCGCGGCGTGGGCGAACTCGCCGCGCACCGTCCACGGCGGACAGCACGTGGGCCGGTCCAGGTCCGCGACCGGGGCCGCCCGCAGTGCCGCGACCAGCGCGGCCGACTCGGCGGCGACCGCCGCGCCGACGACGGCCGCGTCCGGGACCAGTGACGCCACCCGGAACCGTTCGGCGACCGCGACCGTGCCGTCGTCGACGGTGAAGTCCGGCTGCCCCAGGTAGCCGCGCATCTCGGCCGAGTGCCAGAAGCCTTCGTGCCCGGCACGCCACTCGGCGACCGAGTGGTGGCCCTCGCCCTCGTCGATCGCGTGCGCGAGGTCGATCTCCCCCAGCGGCACCTGCCGCACCTCGGTGACCTCCAGAATCGCGACCGGCTGCCCGTCGGAGTCGATCAGCGTCGAGCGCTGTCCGGGCACCGGCAGCGGCTCGGCGTCGAACTCGTACCCGAGCAGCAGCCCCGTCGAGGACGTCTTGCGCCCGTCCAGCACGGCGGCCACCAGCTTGTCCCGCAGCGGCCCCGGAAATCCCAGCTCGTAATCACTCAGCGCGTCATAGACCACGCCGCCAGCCTAGTTTCACCGCCGAACCGGTCGGGTCAGCCGGGTTCTGCCGGGGTCAGCGGTGCGGCGAACAGGGCCAGCGCGCCCGCGACGGCGAACGCGGCACCGTAGCCGACCGGGGCGATGAGCAGGCCGAGCGCGGCGGGGGTGAGGGCCGCGCCGATGTTCTGCACCGTGTTCTGGGCGCCCAGGGCCCGACCCGCCCACACCGGCCCGGCGTGTTCGGCCACCGCGGTGTAGGACAGGCCGTTGCCGCTCATCGACACCGCGACCGCCAGCACCAGCAGCGGAGCGGTCAGCGCCGACCCGGCCTGCGTCGCCGCGGCGACCAGCAGCACCACGGCCGCGTTGACCACGGCCAGCTGCCGCATCGGCCGCAACCGGCTGTCCACCGCGTCCGACCACCGCCCACACACCAGCCGTCCCGCACCCCCGAGCAGGTACGCGACAGCGGCCGCCTGCCCGGCCGCGACCTCCGACCAGCCCCGCTCGCCCACCAGATAGGCGACCGCGAAGACACTGGTCGTGAACTGCGGGACGACCAGCAGCAGGCTCGCCCCGTGGATGCGCCACAGGTTCGCCGTCCGGTACGGCGAGACCGCCGCGACCACCGCCGCCCGCTCCGGCCGGGGCGGATCGACCACGAGCACGCCGACCGCTACCGCCGCCACCAGGCATACCGCCGCACAGCCGAGCAGCACCCCGCGTACGCCGTGGGCCTGCGCGACCAGTGGCGTGCCGAGCCCGGCCAGCGCGCCGGAGACGGGCAGCGCGGTCTGGCGCAGTCCCATCGCGAACCCGCGGCGCTCCGGCGGGAACCAGCCGAGCACCACCCGGCCGCTGGCCGCGTTGCCGGACGCGCACGCGGCCCCGGCCAGGGTCA
This sequence comes from Catellatospora vulcania, assembly GCF_009720385.1. Lineage (GTDB taxonomy): Bacteria > Actinomycetota > Actinomycetes > Mycobacteriales > Micromonosporaceae > Catellatospora > Catellatospora vulcania. Next base: position 856,231 of record NZ_ML769301.1, read on the forward strand.
GCGCCACGCCGAGCGTCGCCAGGCCGGTGGCGTACGCCGCCGCGGCCAGCGTCGCCGCCGCGAGGACCAGCCCGACGGTCATGGTCAGGCGCTCGCCGTAGGTGTCGGCGCACCAGCCCCAGGCGATGAGGGCCAGCACCATGCCGGCGCTCGGCGCGCCCAGTAGCAGTCCCACGTCGGCGAGCCCGAATCCCTGCGCGCGCAACGCCGGCACCAGCAGGATCAGCGCGCCGGTCGGCAGGTAGCAGGCGCCCTGGGCGAGCATGCCCAGTCCGAGCATGACCCAGCGGTTCGGCTGCCCCATCAGGTGACGGTAAGCGCACGGCCGCCGGCCCCGATACGTGATGTTGGTCGCCCGTTGACCGTTTTACTACGCCGTGCGATGCTACGCAGAACGTAGTAGAGGAGCGTTCATGGCCGGTCTCGCCGACCTCGGCAGGTTCTCCGAACCCGCGCTGCACATCCTGATCAGCCTCGCCCCCGGGCCCAAGCACGGCTACGCCATGCAGGACGACATCGCCGAGCTCACCGGATCCCGCCCCGGACCCGGCACCCTCTACGGCGCGATCCGGCGACTGGAGGAACACGGCTACATCGAGGCGCTGCCGGAAGCCGACCGCCGCAAGCCCTACCGGCTGACCGACGCCGGACGCGCCGCGCTCAACGCCGAACTGCAGCGCATGAAGGCCCTCGCCGCCAACGGTCTGCGACGACTGGCGGTCGCCTGATGCGCGCGCTGCTCATCCGCGCGGTGCTCGCGCTCTACCCGCCCGCGGTCCGGGAACGCTACGGCGACGAGATCGCCGAACTGCTGCACGACAGCCCCCGGCCCGGCCGGGACCTGGCCGACACGGCCTGGTGCGCACTGCGCGACCGGCTCACCCACCGAACGGAGACGATGACCATGGCGCAGGCCCGTGCCGCAGGCTGGACCGTGCTCAGGCTGATCGCCGTTCCGCCCGCGCTGGGGTTGCTGATGCTCGGGCTCATCTCGGCCATGATCGCGGTGGCGAACCAGGCGAGACTGTACGAGTTCGGTGACCACATGTACGCGGCAGCGACCCTGCTGGCGGTTCCGCCGGCATGGCTGCTCGGCCGGTGGCTGGTGCGGATCCGGCCGATCCCCGCCGTGGCGTTCGTCGTGCCCGTGGCGGTGGGCCTGGGCGTGGCCGCCATCGCCGCCGTGCCAGGGCTCGGCCAGGCGATGGGCGAGGTGCTGAGCGCCTCGCTGACCGCGGTCGTGTGCTGGACCGCGGGTGGCGCGCTGCTCGCGTACACGCTGCGGGTGCTGCTGCGGCGCGGGCGGCCCGCCGGCGCCTGGGTCGTCGGCCTGGCCGGCGGCCTGCTGCTGCCGGCCGCCGCCACCGCGGTGTACGTGCTGGCCGCGCTGCCCGCCGAACGCGCCCCGCGGCGTTTCGCGCCGCTGTGGTGGGCGTCCAGCATCAGCGGCTGGGACCCGGGTCTGGTGGACGACGCCTACCGGCAGCTCGAGGACGTGATCAAGCTGCTGCCCCAGATGCTGACGCTGTGCACCGTTTTTCTGCTCGCGGTGGTGACCGTCACCGCGACCAGGCCGCGAACCGCGGCCGAATCGGCTTGACTCTCACGTAGCGGAAGACCCGACCCTGGTTCTCGGAAAGGAGAGAACCGTGGCTTACACCGTGGGCAAGGTCGCCGAACTCGCCGGAGTGACCGTCCGGACGCTGCACCACTACGACGAGATCGGCCTGCTGTCGCCCGGCGAGCGCTCGGCCACCGGCTACCGCCGGTACGTCGAGGCGGACCTGGAGCGGCTGCAGCAGATCCTGTACTACCGGGAGCTCGAGTTCTCGCTGGAAGAGATCGCGGCCATCCTCGACGATCCGCAGTCCGACGCGACGGCGCACCTGCGCCGCCAGCACGAGCTGCTGACCGGGCGCATCAAGCGGATGCAGGAGATGGTCACCGCGATCGAGTTCGCGATGGAGGCGAAGAAAGTGGGCATCAACCTGACCCCCGAGGAACGCTTCGAGGTGTTCGGCGACTTCAACCCCGACGACCACACCGAGGAGGCGGAGCAGCGCTGGGGCGGCACGGACGCCTACAAGGAGTCCAGCCGCCGCACCGCCCGCTACACCAAGGACGACTGGCTGCGTAACAAGCAGGAGAACGAAGACTGGGGCCGCCGCTTCACCGCGCTGATGGACTCCGGCGCCCCCGCCGACAGCCCCGAGGCCATGGAACTGGCCGAAGAACACCGCCAGCTGATCAGCCGCTGGTTCTACGAGTGCAGCTACGAGATCCAGACCGGCCTGGCCGACATGTACCTCGCCGACGAGCGCTTCACCGCCACCTACGAAGCCATCAAACCCGGCATGACCCAATACCTCCACGACGCCATCCACGCCAACGCCGTCACCCGCTCCTGACCCGACCACCAAGATCGCGACGATCTTGCGCGAACCGTGGGTACGACACGCCCGAATCGGGCGAACCCTCAACAGTTCCCGCAAGATCGTCGCGATCTTGACTGACCGAGCCGGTCAGGCGCCGGTTTTGATGTGGGTGTCCGGGCCTGGGTAGAGGATTCCTTCGTGCTGGTCGTCCTCCCAGCGGACCGTGTACGGCGGGCTGCCGTCCTCGTGCGGCACTGCGGTGATCACCCCGATCCTGCGGTGGTCTCCGACGTGGGTGCCCTCGACGACGATGGTGTCGCCGACCTTTGCCTTCATGGTCTCCACCTCCTCGTCCATTGTCCGGAGGAATCGGGGTGAGATGCACGTTTCGCGCAACGACGGCACCGATACGGCTGTGCCAGACTCCCCGGCGTGACCGTGTCCCTGGTTTACGAGACGCACTCGCCGACGCTGGACAACGAGGCCGGCTTCGCGACCGGGTGGCTGCCGGGGCAGCTGTCCCCGACGGGCCTGCGTAGGGCGGCCGAGTTGGGGGAACGCCGCCGCGGCGAGCGCCTCGACCTGGTCGTCAGCTCGGATCTGCGCCGGGCCGTGCAGACCGCGCGGATCGCGTTCGGCAGCACCGGCGTCGAACTGCGCACGGACCCGCGGCTACGCGAGATCAACTATGGCGAGCTCAACGGCATGCCCGTCGCCCGGCTGGACGCCGAGCGGGCGCACCGCATCGACGTGCCGTTCCCCGGTGGCGAGTCCTACCGGCAGGCGACGGCGCGCACGGCGGACCTGCTGGAGGAGCTGGCCGGCACCCACGACGGGCGTCGGGTGCTGCTGGTGGCGCACGCGGCCACCCGCTACGCCCTTCCGGCGCTGCTGGCGGGCGCGGACCTCGCCGAGCAGGTGACCGCACCGTTCACGTGGCAGCCCGGCTGGGAGTACGCGCTGCCCGCCGGCTGGCTCAGGCCGACCGGACCCAGTGCAGCGGGCTCTGCTCGGTGAAGCCGGCCCGGCGCAGCACGTTCGCGCTGGGCTGGTTGTCGTACTCCAGCGTCGCGACGACCTGCCGCGCGCCCAGCCGCTGCGCCAGCGCGACCAGCGCCGACGCCGCCTCCGCGGCGTATCCGTGGCCGCGGGCGGACTCGGCCAGCCCGTACCCGATCTCGACCGTGCCCGACCCGTCGGGCGTCCCGTGGAAGCCGACACCGCCGACGACCAGGCCGGTCGCCCGCAGCTCGATCGTGTACGGCACCCACGGCCCGGCGGGCGCGCCCGCCTGCAGGTACATCCGGGCCGCGCTCTGGTCACCGTCGAACGGGTAGTCGTCGGCCCAGCGCGGGTCCCGCGGCGCGCCGTCGGCGATCCGGGCCGCCAGAATCGGGGTGTACGGGCGCAGCACGAGCCGCTCGGTCTCGATCACAAGTCCCGGAGCCTACCGGCGCCACCCCCGTTCCGCTCAGCCGGGACGAAACAGGCATCATGCGTCACATGACATGGACCGCCCCGCAGATCACCCGCACCGACGAGCCGCCCGTCGCCGACGAGCGCATCCTGCTGGAGGGATTCCTGGACCGGCACCGGGCCACGCTGCTGCACAAGTGCGCCGGGCTCACCGGCGCGCAGTTGCACGAGGCGTCCGTCGCGCCGTCCACGCTCACCCTTCTCGGCCTGGTCCGGCACATGGCCGACGTGGAGCGGGTCTGGTTCCGCCGCCGGGTCCGCGGCGAAGCGGTCGCGTCGCTGTACGCCCACCCCGACGGCCGGGGCGGGGCCTCGTTCGACCTGGCCGATCCGGCCTTCGCGGAGGCCGACCTGGCCACGCTCGCCGCGGAGCAGCAGGCCTGCCGCGAGGCCGTCGCCGGGGCGTCGCTGGACGACACCTTCGTGCACGAGCGGACCCAGGAGACCATGTCGCTGCGCTGGGTGTACCTGCACATGATCGAGGAGTACGCCCGCCACAACGGCCACGCCGACCTGATCCGCGAGGCCGTCGACGGCGTCACCGGCGAGTGATGGTTAGGCTCGGAAGCGATCACTGAACGACCGGCTCAGGAGGCACGACCGTGTCCAGCGCCCCGCCCGCCGAGCCGTGGCGCGAGCGCCTGCACGCCGACTGCTCGCGCTGCTTCGCGCTGTGCTGCGTCGCGCCCGCGTTCGCCCGCTCCAGCGACTTCGCGATCGACAAACCGGCCGGTACGGCCTGCCCGAACCTGCAGGGTGACTTCCGCTGCGGCATCCACACCGGGTTGCGCGAGCGCGGTTTCGCCGGGTGCACCGTGTTCGACTGCTTCGGCGCGGGACAGCAGGTCGCCCAGGTGACGTTCGGCGGGCGGGACTGGCGTGCCGAGCCCGCGACGGCGAGGGACATGTTCGCCTCGTTCGCGGTCATGCGGCACCTGCACGAGCTGCTGTACTACCTGCACGAGGCGGTGTCGCTGCGGCCCGGCCAGGCGCTGGGCGCGGACCTGGCCCGGGTGCTGGCGCAGACCGCGCAGCTCACCCTCGGCACGCCCGCGGAGCTGGCCGCGCTCGATGTCGACGCGCGCCGCCGCGAGGCGGCCGACCTGCTGCGCCAGACCAGCGCGGCGGTACGCGGCCGGGCCGGGCGGCTCGGGCCCGACCGGTCCGGGGCCGAGCTGCTGGGCGCGGACCTGCGCGCGGCCGATCTGCGCCGGGCGAGCCTGCGCGGGACGTACCTGCTCGGGGCCGACCTGCGGGGCGCGGACCTGCGCGGGGCGGATCTGCTGGGCGCGGACCTGCGCGGAGCCGACCTGCGGGGCGCGGACCTCACCGGCTGCCTGTACCTGCTCCAGTCGCAGCTCGACGCGGCCCGCGGCGACCTGGGCACGCTGCTGCCGCCGACGCTGACCCGCCCCGCGCACTGGCCCGCCACGCACACGGCCACCGGCGACGCCGTCAGCCCGGCCCGCCCGTCGCGCGCCCGCCCCCGCCGCCGGTGAACTCCTGACCGACGGGGGGTGCCCCTCATGCCTTTCGGCAGGTGCGGGGGTACGCCGATCCGAGTGATCGTGAAGGGGCCCGGTGATCGTGTGAGGTCGCCGGCATCCGAACGAGGACACTCGGAGGTACCCAGATGGCTTTCATCCCGCGCCGCGTCGCCGCGTTCGCCGCACTCAGCGCCGCCGTCGCCGCCCCGCTGCTGATGCACGGCGCGCCCGCGCTCGCCGCGCCCGCCGCCGCGCCGGCCGCGATGAGCGCCGCCGCCCTCCCGGCCGGTGACTGGCTCGCGCCGACGACGGCCGGGCCGCGCGGCGGCGGCCTGGAGCCGTACCAGCTCCAGTGGAGCCGCAGCGCCGGCCAGTTCCCGGTGGTCGCCGGGGACGGGGTCGCGGTGACGGTCACCGACCGCCTCCAGGTGCGGGTGAGCCTCGCCGACCCGGCCCGCTGGGATGTTATGCGGCGTGCCGACCGGGAGCTGACCGCGCCGGCCGTGGTCCGGTTCTCCTTCGCCGACCAGCGCGACCACTTCACCGACCCGGCCCGCCCCGGTGTCGCCGTACGCCAGGTCGAGGTCGCCCTGCGCGCCGACGGCACCGCCACGGTGCCTGCGCTGACGGCGGCCAGCCGCCAGGGCGTGCTCTACGCGTCCGTCAACGCCGAGCAGGCTGGCGGGCGTGACATCGGCTACCACCGAGGGCCGCACTCGGCGTACACGGCGATCGCGCTGAAGGCGGCGGCGACCACGCGGACCGTGCCCGTGCCGGGGTTGTCGCAGCCGTCGACGGGCGACCACGCCGCCGCTCGTGCGAAGGCCGCCCAGCAGGCGGCGGAGCGTTCCGCGAAGCAGGCCCGCAAGCGGGCGGCCGAGGCGCGCCGCTCGGCGCAGAAGTCGGCAGCGCAGGCCCGTGAGCAGGCCGAGGACGCCAAGCGCGCCGCACAGCGGGCCGAGGAGTCCGCGAGCCGGGCCCAGGACCGTGCCCGACAGCTGACCAGCGACTGGCGTGGTGCCGCGGAGCACGTCGCCGACCAGGCGGCCGAGTCGGCCGACGCCCAGGTCGGCCGCTGACCCGACCAGTCACGGCGGGCCGTCCAGGTCCAGGGGTGTGCCGCGACCGCCTGCCGTGACCTCCGAGGCCCCGCCCACGCATGTCGTGGGCGGGGCCTCGGCTCGTACGCCTCCTGCCCGTGCCCGGCACGTGGGCCTGCGAACGCGACGGTGCTCGGCATAGCAGCAGGTCACCGGCGTGCCCTTCACTGCCGGGCGAGGTCAGGGGCGCACGGCTGTCCCGCCGGGTATGTCAGCCGCTACCCTCAGTGTGTGGACCGCCGCGATCGCCGCAGTGCCGCGCCCCCGAGTGCGCGGCCGGGCCGGCGTGCGCTGGTGGCCCCGGACCTGTCCGCGCTGCACGGCCCGACCTCCGGTGTCGCCGTCCTGCCGCACCGCCTGTTCTGGCAGGCCGACCGCCGCGTCGAGTTGGACAACCCGCACCTGCTGCAGTGGTTGTACGAGACCGTGCTGCGCGAGGCGAGCACCGTCGAGGAGCTGCGGGCCTGGCTCGACGGGGCGACCCTGGTCCGGCTGTGGCCGCAGCTGTTCCTGCCCCGCGGGGTGCGCCGGGCCTGGGAGGAGCGCCACCCGGCGCTGCGCGCCTCCGTCGCCGCCCGGTGACGGCGCGCCGATGACGGTCGAGGAACTGCAGGTCGAGGTCGCGCGGATCGCGCTGGGCGTGGCACAGGCGCACGGGTTCGCCCTCGGCGGCGGGCACGCGCTCAACCTGTACGGCATAGTGCACCGCGCGACCGAGGACGTGGACCTGTTCACCGACGTGGACGGCGGCGTGCGCGCCGCCGGTGCGCTGGTGGCGCGGGCGCTGGGCGCGGCCGGGCTGGACGTCGCGACGTACGGCGACGACCTGGGCGAGGTGTTCGGCGGCCTGGACGACGAGCTGGTCGAGTTCCAGATCACGCGCGACGACGCGGTGATGCGGCTGACCCTGGCCCGCTTCGACCGCAACCGCGGCACGGTCGTCATGGACATCGGCCCGGTGCTGCACGTCGAGGACGTCCTCGGCGGCAAGGTCGCGGCGCTGGCGACCCGGGCCGAGCCCCGCGACTACATCGACGTGGCGGGCGCGCTGCGCGACTACACCCGCGAGCAGCTCGTCGAGCTGGGCCTGCGTGCCGACCCGACCCTGTCCGACGAGGACTTCACCGCCGCGACGGCCCGCCTGGACCGCCTCACCGACGACGTCTGGCAACACCTCTACGGCCTGACCCCGCAGGCCTGCGCCACCGTCCGCGCCGCCTTCGCCGACTGGCCCCGCCCCTGACCGAGTCGGAGGAAGGGCGCCTTCTCAACGGACGTCCGTTGAGAAGGCGCCCTTCCTTACTTCCCGCACTGCCGGGCGCCGGGTCAGTGCGGTGGTTCGGGGTTGCGGATGCGGGCGACGAGCTGCTCCAGGGCGGCGATCTCCTGGCGGAGCGCGGTCGCGCCCTGGCGGGTCAGTTTCAGCCAGGTGCAGGGCTTGCGGCCCTCGTACCCCTTGCGGATCTCGACCAGCCCGGCCTCCTCCAGCACCCGCAGGTGGCGGCTCAGGTTGCCGTCGCTGAGCTGGAGCTGGTCGCGCAGCGTCGTGAAGGAGCACTCGGCCGTCTCGGCCAGCACGGCCATGATGCCCAGCCGGAAGCGCTGGTGGACGGTCTCGTCCAGAGCCAGCGCCGGATGCGTCGTGTCGTCGCCGGTCACCGCAGCCCGCCGCGGGTGCGTACAGCGCGCACCGCGGCGAAGACCAGCAGCGGCAGCGCGATCAGGATCAGCGTCGGTCCGGGGCGGTTGAGCCCGAACAGGGTCAGCTGGCCGCCCATCGCCGGACCCTCGAACCCGCTGAGCGCCCAGGCCTGCCAGCCGGCCAGCTGCCCCAGGCCCTGCGAGCACTGCCACCAGGTGATCGCGCCGACCCAGACGCCGGACAGTGCCACGGCCCGGCTGCGCTCGGCCCAGCCGAGCACCACGATCGCTAGCGCGATCGGCATCAGCGGCGTGAACAGCCCGAGCCTGATCTGGTCGAGAACCGGAACATCCACGTAGGACTTGACCAGGTCCGCGTCCTCGGGCCGCTCGATCGGCATGGCCGCGAGCACGGCCAGCGCGAGCAGGGCGCCCATGGCGGTGATCGCGAACCACCGCCAGGGCACCCGGACTCCTACACGGCGGGCGCGCCAGCGGTACCAGACGCCGATCAGCGCGATGGTGAGCGGCGTGCCGATGAACCAGAACAGGTACGAGGCCTGTTCGCTGCGTTGCGCGTCCGGCAGCCCCGCCCACCGGGAGGTGACGGCCAGCTGGTCGACCTGCGCGAACGGCACCTCGTACAGGCTGATGCTGGCGAGCAGCAGCACCGCCAGCGCGGCGACCGGGAACCACGCTCCGGCGTGCGCCTGCCTGCGGGCCTGCTCGCGGACTCTGCGCACCTCGTCGAGCATCTGCTCCGGGTACGCGGCCGTCGGTGTGGTCATCGACGAACTCCCCTCAACTGTGGCCAAGAACTTTGTAATGCAAAGTACACGGTCCACGCAAGGGACGCTGCCCGTTATCGGGGACCGTGGCGCTGCCGTGGTCGGGATCTCGCCGGTTCGACGCCAGTCGCTGCGCGGCCGCACCATCCCGGCGCGCGATGCCGGTGGGCATCGGCGATGCTGTGGGCATGGAGTACGTGTCCAGAGTGCCGCGACCGCCGCTGGACGGGCTGATCGACGACCTCTACTACCTGGAGGGCGCGGCGCCGTACGCCCGGCTGACGCTGCCGCCGATGCCCGGGGGTTTTCTCATCGTCAACCTCGGGGCGCCGTTCCGCATCCGCGCCGGCACCGACATCGAGACGGCCGAGTACGCCGACGGCTGCGTGGTCACCGTGCCCACCCGCGCGTTGGAGTTCGGCTACCCACCCCGGACCCGGTCCGTCGGCGTGCACTTCAAGTCGTGGGGACTGGCGCCCTTCCTGCCGATGCCCGCGGCCGAGCTGTGTGACCGGCCGGTGACGGTGGAGCAGGTCTGGGGCCGGCCCGCCACTGCGGAGCTGCGCGACCGGCTGGCCACGGCGGACGGACCGCACGAGATGCTGACGCTGCTCGAGGAGGAGCTGATGGGACGGCTGTGCGAGACCGCCGGCCTGGGGCTCGTCCGCCATACGAGCCGTGTCATCGCGGCGACCAGCGGGGCGGTGGCTATCGGCGACCTGACCGTGGCAGCCGGTGTCAGCAGCACTCATCTGGCGCAGCGGTTCAAGGAGCTCATCGGCGTCACGCCGAAGCGGCTGGCCCGCACCCACCGCTTCGCCGCCACCGTGCTCGCGATCAACCCCGCCGGACCGATCGACTGGGGCGACCTCGCCGGTGGCGCAGGCTACTTCGACCAGGCGCACTTCGGCCACGAGTTCCGGGAGTTCACCGGGCTCACGCCGACCCGGTACGTCGAAGTCCGGCGGCGGTTCCTGAGTGAACATCCCGGCCACGCGCTGGACGGCTGGCCGCTGCCGGCCGATTGATTTCTTACAAGAGCGCCAGCACCCGACACGCTAACTTGGGGGCACCCCGGAGCGAAGGAGGGCCCCATGGGCAAGGTGGTCATGTACAGCTCGGTGTCGGTGGACGGCTTCATAGCGGACGAGAACGACCAGCCCGGACCGCTGTTCGACTGGTTGTCCAGCGGTGACGTCCCGTTGGACGACAGCGGCGAGCTGAAGGTGTCGCAGACGTCCTACGACTACACCCGGCCGTATTGGGATCAGATCGGGGCGACGATCGTCGGTCGCCACGTCTTCGACATGACGGACGGCTGGGACGGGAAGCCTCCGGGCGGCATCGACCACGTGGTCGTCGTGACGCACCGGCCGAGGCCCGAGGGCTGGGACCCCGAGGCGCCGTTTCACTTCGTCGACGGCGTCGAGGCAGCCGTGGCCAAGGCGCAGGAACTCGCGGGTGACCGCATGGTCGAGGTCGCCGCGGGCGACGTCGGTGGACAGGTGCTCGCCGCGGGCCTGATCGACGAGGTGCGCATGGACGTCGTACCCGTCGTGTTCGGGTCCGGCAAGCGCTACTTCGGGTCGGTCCACGCGCAGCACCTGCTGGCGGATCCTGACGTGGTGATTCAGGGCAACCGGGTGCTTCACCTGCGCTATCGGGTGCGCCGTTGACCGAACTGAGCCGACACCTACCCGGGACCGACGCGCCAGCCACCATCCGACCAGCGACTACACCTCAACGGTGCGGAGCCCCTTTGTCGACTGCCGTCAGCGGTGCCCCGGCGCCGGGTAATCCGCGCGACGCGGTGCGTGCCGGCCACTAGCCTCAGCCGGTGACCGACGATCTACTGAGCCGCCTGGAACGCTTCTACGACGCCGTGCCCCGCGACCGGGCCGCCGTGGAACGCCACGGCGGCCTCGAGCTGTTCCTGCGGCAGGGCACGCCGTACCCCTTCTACGCCCGGCCGGTGCTGAGCGGTCCGCCCCCGACCGCGGCCGACATCGCCGCCGTACGCGCCCGCCAGCGCGAACTCGACGTGCCCGAGGCGTTCGAGTGGGTCCACGAGACCACCCCCGAGCTGCTGCCGCTCGCCGAAGCCGCCGGCCTGTCCGTGCTGCGCGCCCCGCTGCTCGTGCTCGACCCCGCCCGGCTCTCCGCCGCCACCGGCCCGGCCCGCATCATCGACGCGGACGCCCCGGACGCCGCCGCGGACCTGGCCGCCGTCGCCGCCGTGGCGCACATCGGCTTCGGCTCCCCGGGCACCGGGACCGGTGACGCCGGGCCGGCCGAGCGAGACGCCGCGCTGACCCTGCCCGACGCCGACGCGCTCGCCCGGCAGCTCGCCGACATCCGCAGCGGCGTACGCGCCAACGCCCTCGCCGAGCTGCCCGATCAGGGACCGGCGGCCAGCGGCATCTACCAGCGCGCAGGTGACGTCGCCGAGATCGCCGGGGTGGCCACGCTGCCCTCGGCGCGCCGCCGCGGCCTGGGCGGAGCGGTCACGGCGCTGCTCGCCCGGCACGCGCTGGAACAGGGCGTGGCCACCGTGTTCCTGTCGGCGGCATCCGAGGAGGTGGCCCGCGTGTACGAGCGGCAGGGCTTCGTCCGCGTCGCCACCGCCTGCATCGCCGACCCTCCCGCCTGACCACCCGCTCCGCGAGGATGGGAAGGGCACCTTCTACAACGCATGGCGATAAGAAGGTGCCCTTCCTTCGTCTCAGATGGGTTCGACGCCGGTGGGCAGGCGGGACCAGGCCGACTCCTCGTGCACATACGCCAGCAGCACCTCCCGCAGCGCCCGCGCCGCATGCGTGGGCGTCACGTCCCGCCGATGGGCCAGCGCGACGGTGCGCTGCACCCCGGGCGGGGCCAGCGGAGTGGACCGCAGCCGGGTGCGGCCGGACAGCACCAGCGAAGGCACCAGGGCCACGCCGAGGCCCGCTTCGACGAAGCCGAGCACGGCGTCCATCTCGCCGCCCTCGATCGCGAAGGTCGGGGTGAAGCCGGCGCGGCGGCACGCCTCCAGGGTGGTGTCGCGCAGGTCGTAGCCGGGCCGGAACATGACCAGCGGCTGGCCGTCCAGCTCGGACAGGCTCAGCGCCCCGGCCTCGGTGGGCGCGGGCAGCATGGCCGACGACGCGACGACGAGGCTCTCGCGCAGGATCGGCTCGGCCCGCAGCGCCGGGTCGGTGCCCTGGTCGGGCAGCACGATCAGGGCCAGGTCCAGGCCCCCGCGGGCGAGCTTGCCGACCAGGTCCTGCGACCCGCCCTCCTCCAGCATCAGGCGTACGCCCGGGTAGCCCTCCTGGTACCGCCGCAGCACCGGCGCGACCAGGCTGGTGCACAGGCTGGGCGTGGCGCCCAGGCGCAGCCGCCCGCGCCGCACCCCGATCAGCTCCTGGACCTCCAGCCGCGCCGTCTCGACGTCGGCGAGGATGCGCCGGGCACGGGGCAGCAGTGCCTCCCCGGCCGGGGTGAGCATGATGTTGCCGCGCGAGCGGGTGAACAGCGGCGCGCCCAGCTCGGTCTCCAGCACGTGGATCTGCTTGCTCAGCGACGGCTGGGTCACCCCGGCCTGTTCGGCCGCCTGGGTGAAGTGCCGGGTGTCGGCGACCGCGACGAAGTACTTGAGCTGCTGCAGCTGCATGCTCTATAGGCTAGAGCTATCGGAATCGGCGTTGCCATGCCCTCGACTGCCGGAAAGGTCCGTTTGCGCTGGCAGTGAGGTTGACCACGTGCTGAGGGATGGGTCACAAGGCGTTGCGTGGGTCTGGCCACGTCGCCGCTGCTGAACGTGATCTTTCAGCGCGCGTACAGGTGTGCAGCTGGTTTCCAGATAGCGCCAGGCTATCGACTCAGCGGGTCCCATGCATTGGACGCCTGATCCACTTCGCCCTAGCCTCCGAGGCGTGGCAGTAGCGAATCAGACCCTCTCCCGACCTGGACTTTTCCGTTCCACGGTCGGCCTCAAGGTCATCATGGCGATCTCGGGAACAGTTCTCGTGCTGTTCCTGCTCTTGCACATGATCGGCAACCTCAAGATCTTCTTTGGCGCGGAGGCGTTCGACCACTACGCGCACTGGCTGCGCGAGATCGGCGCTCCGCTGCTGCCGCACTCGGGCTTCCTCTGGATCCAGCGGGTCGGCCTGCTGGTCGCCCTGGGCCTGCACGTCTGGTCGGCCGCGGTGCTGACGATCCGCGCCCGCAAGGCCCGCCCGGTCAAGTACGCCCACCGCAAGCCGGTGCAGGGCAGCTACGCCGCGCGCACCATGCGGTGGGGCGGCGTCATCGTGTTCCTGTTCGTGGTCTACCACATCCTGGACCTGACCACCCGCACGTTCAACCCGGTCGCCGACACCAGCCAGGCCAATGCGGCCATCGTGCAGGGCTTCGCCCCCGGCCGCTGGTACGTCACCGCCTTCTACGTCCTGGCCGTGGTCACCCTCGGGTTCCACCTGCGCCACGGCATCTGGAGCGGGCTGCAGACCCTCGGCGTCAGCAACGCCCGCCGCGAGCGCGTGCTGCAGGGCACCGCGTTCGCCGTCGCCTTCGTGATCTGCGCGGGCTTCCTCGTCGTTCCGTTCGCCGTACTCACAGGGTTGGTGAAATGACCATGACGGACTACTACACCCTCGGTGACCCGGTCGCCGACACCAAGGCGCCCGACGGCCCGATCGAGACCCGCTGGGAGCGGCGACGCTTCGGCGCGAAGCTGGTCAATCCGGCCAACAAGCGCAAGCTCACCGTGCTCGTGGTCGGCACCGGCCTGGCCGGCGGCTCGGCCGCGGCGACCCTGGGCGAGCTGGGCTACCAGGTCAAGTCGTACTGCTACCAGGACTCCCCGCGCCGCGCGCACTCCATCGCGGCACAGGGCGGCATCAACGCGGCCAAGAACTACCGCAACGACGGCGACTCGGTGCACCGGCTGTTCTACGACACCGTCAAGGGCGGCGACTTCCGCAGCCGCGAGTCGAACGTGCACCGCCTGGCGCAGATCTCCACGCAGATCATCGACCAGTGCGTGGCGCAGGGCGTCCCGTTCGCCCGCGAGTACGGCGGCCTGCTCGACACCCGCTCCTTCGGCGGCGCGCAGGTCTCCCGCACCTTCTACGCCCGGGGCCAAACGGGCCAGCAGCTGCTGCTCGGCGCGTACCAGGCGCTGGAACGCCAGATCGCGGCCGGCACGGTGACGATGCACGACCGGCACGAGATGCTCGAACTGATCATCGTGGACGGCCGGGCCCGTGGCATCGTGGTGCGCGACCTGGTCACCGGCGAGATCAGCACCGAGTTCGCCGATGCGGTCGTGCTGGCCTCCGGCGGCTACGGCAACGTGTTCTTCCTGTCGACCAACGCCAAGGGCTGCAACGTCACCGCCTCCTGGCGGGCGCACCGCAAGGGCGCGCTGTTCGCCAACCCGTGCTACACGCAGATCCACCCGACGTGTATCCCGGTCTCCGGCGACCACCAGTCCAAGCTGACCCTGATGTCGGAGTCGCTGCGCAACGACGGCCGCGTGTGGGTCCCCAAGGCCAAGGGCGACGACCGCGTGCCGGCCGACATCCCCGAGGACGAGCGCGACTACTACCTGGAGCGCATCTACCCGGCGTTCGGCAACCTGGTGCCGCGTGACATCGCCTCGCGGGCCGCGAAGAACGTCTGCGACGAGGGCCGCGGCGTCGGCCCCGGCGGTCTGGGCGTGTACCTGGACTTCGCCGCCGCGATCGGCCGCCTGGGCCGCGACGCGGTGGAGGCCAAGTACGGCAACCTGTTCGAGATGTACGAGCGCATCACCGGCGAGGACCCGTACTCCACGCCGATGCGCATCTACCCGGCCGTGCACTACACCATGGGCGGCCTGTGGGTGGACTACGACCTGCAGTCGACCATCCCCGGCCTGTTCGTGATCGGCGAGGCTAACTTCTCCGACCACGGCGCCAACCGCCTGGGCGCGTCCGCGCTGATGCAGGGCCTGGCCGACGGCTACTTCGTGCTCCCGAACACCATCGGCGACTACCTGGCCGCGGGCCCGTTCCCGAAGCTCGACGGCGAGAACGCCGAGGTTGCCGAGGCCCGCAAGCTGGTCGAGGACCGTATCGAGAAGCTGCTGTCGATCAACGGTGACCGCACCGTCGACTCCATCCACCGCGAGCTGGGCCGCATCATGTGGGAGTACTGCGGCATGGAGCGCACCGACGCCGGCCTGCGCAAGGCGATCAGCGAGATCCGCGAGCTGAAGGCCGAGTTCTGGCAGCGGGCCAAGGTGCCCGGCGACGGCGAGGGCCTCAACCAGTCCCTGGAGCGGGCCGGCCGGGTGGCCGACTTCTTCGAGCTGGCCGAGCTGATGTGCATCGACGCGCTGCACCGCGAGGAGTCCTGCGGCGGTCACTTCCGCGCCGAGAGCCAGACCGAGGAGGGCGAGGCCGAGCGCGACGACGAGCGCTTCAGCTACGTCGCGGCCTGGGAGTTCGGCGGCGACCTGCCGGTCCTCCACAAGGAGGAACTGACCTTCGACTACGTACACCCGAGCCAGCGGAGCTACAAGTGACCGAGAAGCTGATGAGCCTGAAGCTGCGCATCTGGCGGCAGGCCGACGCGGCGGACAAGGGCAGCATGGTGACCTACCAGCTGCAGAACGTCTCCCCGGACATGTCGTTCCTCGAGATGCTCGACGTGCTCAACGAGCGGCTGACCCTCGACGGCGAGGACCCGGTCGCGTTCGACCACGACTGCCGTGAGGGCATCTGCGGCATGTGCAGCCTGGTCATCAACGGGATCCCGCACGGCCCGGAGAAGGCGACCACCACCTGCCAGCTGCACATGCGGCACTTCTCCGACGGCCAGACGATCGACATCGAGCCGTGGCGGGCCGCCGCGTTCCCGGTCGTCAAGGACCTGGTCGTGGACCGCCGCGCCTTCGACAAGATCATCCAGGCGGGCGGGTACATCTCCGCGCCGACCGGCTCCGCGCCCGACGCGCACGCCACCCCGGTGCCCAAGGCCGACGCAGACCTCGCCTTCGAGGCCGCGACCTGCATCGGCTGCGGGGCTTGCGTCGCCGCGTGCCCGAACGGCTCGGGCATGCTGTTCACCGCCGCGAAGATCACCCACCTGGGCCTGATGCCGCAGGGCCAGCCGGAGCGCAACACCCGCGTCATCGACATGATCAACGCACATGACGAGGCCGGCTTCGGCGGCTGCACCAACACCGGCGAGTGCACCTCGGTCTGCCCGAAGGGCATCCCCCTGGAGACGATCTCCCGCCTCAACAAGGACTACCGCCAGGCCCTCCGCGCCGCCAGCTGAGTTCTTGAACGAAGGAAGGGCGCCTTCTTAACGGACGTCCGTTAAGAAGGCGCCCTTCCTTCGTTGTCGGCCTGCGCGGCGCTGGTCAGCGGACCGCGAGCCAGATCGCCCAGCCCAGCAGCCCCAGCAGCAACAACCCACCCGCCCGCCGCGTATGCAGGAACGCGATCGGCGCCCACCACAGCGGCCACACCGGGTTCTCGGCCGGCGGCTCGGCGGGCACCGGCTGGTCGAACGCCCGCACCACCTTGACCAGCATCGGCACCGCGAGCACCACGAGCAGCGCGGGCCACGGCAGCGCCTGCGCCGCCACCAGCCCGGCCACGCCCACGTAGAACGCGATCATCATGGCCTGGGTCAGGCGCTTGGCGGCCCGCTCGCCGATCAGCACCGGAAACGTCTTCGTCCCCGCCGGCCCGTCGTAGGGCAGCTTGTCGATATGCTTGGCCATCAGCACCGTCGTCGGCAGCAGCGCGTACACCGTCGCAGCGGCCAGGACCTGCCACGGCAGCGTGCCGGTGCCCGCGTAGTACACCCCGCCGACCATCAACGGACCCCAGGTGAGCAGCACGTCCAGCTCGCCCAGGCCGATCTTCTTCAACCGCAGCGGCGGCGCCGTGTACGCGTACGACAGGAACAGCCCGCCGACCGCGAACGCCACGATCCACCAGTCCTGCCGCACCACCAGCGTGACCATGATGGCGAGGTCGACGACCTGGCACAGCAGGATGCCCGCGACCAGCTGCTTCTTGGTGACCAGCCCGGCCAGGATCGGATGCGGGGCGTACAGCGCCCGCGGGTAGTCCGCCGTGTCGTTGCCGACCTCGGTGTCCGCCAGGTCGTTCATCAGGTTGTTCGCCAGGTGCGCGACGACGATGCCGACCACGGCCAGAGTCACGTTCAGCCAGTCGACGGCGGCGTCGGACACCGCCGCCAGCAGCACCGCCATCAGACCCGACGTCAGCGTCATCGGCAGCACCCCGGCCCGGGTCACCACCAGCCAGCGGGTCACCCCGTCCACCACGCCCTGTTCGGGCGGGTTCGTGGTGAGGAACGCGTACCGCCACGCCGCCAGGCGCGCCTTGAGCGGAAGCGAAGAAGTCTCAGCCGTCACGGCCGGACTGTACCGCCGCAGGCCGCCACGGGTACACGGTCCGCCGCGGCCTGCGTCGAAACGGGGAGCGCCACGGCGATCTTGATCGGCTGTCGTCGCGGCCATGTCCGCTCCCGCCGTCGCCGCCGCCGAGCACTGCTACCTGCGCGCCCGGGACCTAGCCGACCGGCTGGAGCTGGCCGCGGCCCTCGGCACGGAGGAAGCCGGCCCGGCCGCCGACGCCGCGTTCGGCCGAGCACGCCGGCGCCGCGCTGGCGGGGCTCGACCCGGCCGCCAGCCCTGCTCACCGAGCTGCACCGGGCAGCCTGATCCCGCACGGCCAGGTCAGTAGCCGCCGCGGACCTCGTTGTCGAGCTGTTCACCGGCGAGGTAGCGCCGCACCTGGGCGCCGACCAGCCGGTACGCCCGGGGCACCGTCCCCTGCACCGCGCCCGCGACGTGCGGTGTCAGCAGCACGTTCGGCATGTCCCACAGCGGGCTGTCGGGCGGCAGCGGCTCGGGGTCGGTCACGTCCAGGGCCGCGCTGAGCCGCCCGCTCGCCAGCTCCGCGGTCAGCGCCGCGGCGTCGGCCACCCGTCCCCGGGCCGCGTTGACCAGCAGCGCCCCGTCGGGCATCGCGGCCAGGAACGCCGCGTCGACCAGGTGTTCGGTCTGCGCGGTCAGCGGCACCAGCAGCACCACCACGTCCGCCCCCGGTAGCAGCCGCGGCAGGTCGGCGACGCCGTGCACGCCATCCCGGGCGGTGTGCGCCACGTTGGTCACCTGGACGTCGAACGGGGCCAGCCGGGCCGCCAGGGCCGCGCCGATCGAGCCCGCACCCACGATCAGCACGTGTCTGCCGGACAGCTCGCCGGTCGGCGTGACCTCGCCCTCGGCGTACCGGTGCGCGGCCTGCGCGCGGGCGAAGTAGTCGAAGCGGCGCACCGAGGCGATGATCGCGCCGACCACCCACTCGGCGACGTTCGGGTCGTGCACGCCGCGCGCGTCGCACAGCGTCACGCCCTCGCGCAGCCGCCCGATCCACGCGTCGGCGCCCGCCGAGAGCAGCTGGACCACCTTCAGGCCGGTCATCGGCGCGGCCAGGTCCACGAGCCCTGGGCTGCCCACGTTGGGCGGCACCCAGAACTCGACCCCGGCCGGGTCGCCCGGCAGCGGAGCATCGGCGGCGGGCAGCACCGCGACGTCGACGCCGTCCGGCAACGGCCCCATCAAGTCCCGACCGGCCTCATGGGCGATCCACATCCGCACGGTCCCACGCTATCGGCCGCCGGCCGGTGCCAGGCGGCTCTCGCCGAACCGGTCAGAGGACGTTGGGCGCCAGCAGTTCCTCCAGCCAGCCGGGCACGGCGGGGCCGTACTCGGCCAGCGGCCCGGCCTCGGCGCCCTCCAGGGACCGCTGCCAGGACAACGCCCGGCTCACCTTCGCGGTCTGCACAGCGGGCTCGACCTCGGCGGCCAACTCGGCCCGGGTGCCGTACCCGGTCCACGGCTCCAGGTAGGCGTCACGCAGCCGGGCCAGCACCGGGTCGCCGGGCTTGAGGTCGTAGCGGTCCGCGGCGACCCGCATCGCGATCAGCAGCACCGCGAACGGGTGGGCCACCGACGCGTCACCCCAGTCGAAGAACCGGTATCCGTCGCCGACCAGCACGTTCGCGTCGTGCAGGTCGTCGTGCTGCACCGAGACCGGCACCACGCTCGCGGCGACCCGCTCGCAGAGCACCCGGTACTCCGGCACGTACGCCCGCAACGCGCCCAGCCGCTCGGCGGGCAGCGAACCGCCGACGAGCGGGTCGTCGAGCAGGTCCGCGAAGTGGCCAGGCAGCTGGGACGCGGTCATGTCGGGCACGCCCAACGCGATCATCTCGGCCGCCCGCGGCACGAGGTCGCGCTGCAGGTCGGCGTGCCGGGCCAGCAGATCCTCCCAGTGCACCGGGTCGTCGGAGGCCGTCTCGCGCAGCGTCCTACCGCCGTCGGGCAGCAGCGACCAGCCGCGCTCGCCGTCGATCGCGATGGGTTCGAGCACCCGTCCCGGGGCCCACCGGCCGAGCGCGTCGAGCAGCCGGGCCTCGTACGTCGAGCAGTGGCCGTTGGCCTTGAACCACACCGTGCGCCCGCCGACGGGCACCTTGGCGAGCACCGACCACGGCCGCACCCGGGTCTGCTCGACCGGCCCGGTGACCCGCAGCCCGGCCCCCGCCAGCGTCTCGTCGATCCAGCCCAGGACCTGGCCCCAGTCGGGTGTCACAGTGTTGTTCATGCCCGGCAGGCTACCGGCGCGCTGACCTGCGCCGCCCGCGATATTCCGGCTGCAAGTCTCTGGCCCGCGCACACGCGCGCGCGAAACCAGCCCCGACGAGGCAGGAACCGCACCCACCCCAGCCGGGGTGAGCAGCGGACGCCCGAGAAGGGCGCTGTTCCACAACTCTAACGAGTTATGAAACAGGCTTTAGACCGCCACGATCAGCAGCGCCGACACGAGCAGGGCGAGCAGGTGCAGGGCCTGGTCGGCGGCGTACATGCCGCAGACCGGGGTGGTCAGCTCGGCGAAGTTCGGCGACCCGGTGGCCCGCAGCAGCGCCCGCACCGGCCAGCGGCGGTCCAGCAGCGCGTGGGTCGCCACCGAGAACGCCAGGCCCGCGGCGATGCCCCAGCCGGACAGCGGCAGCCGCAGCACCGCGGTCGTGCCGACCAGCAGCACGGCCATCGTCACGTGGTATCCGGCCAGGTGCCCGGCCATCGCGGCCCAGCCGCGCCGGCCCGGCCCGGACTTGCCCTCCGCCTGCTTGTCGGTCTGCGCGACGTGGTCGCCGAGCTGGTGCCCCACGTACAGCACGAGCAGCACGACGGCGAAGGTGGCCGCGCGGGCCACCACCATCGGATCGGGTACGGAGGACATGCTCTCCATGGTGGCTCGCGACGGCGTGCCGCGCTGCGTTCCAGCCGACACTTTCGATGTGTGCTGCGCTACGGAGTGAGCGTGGAATGTGGCCTGGAACTCATCCGGGGCGCTCGGTAGGGTGTCGGGTTCAGCACCGCCGACCACGGGGAGTCCACATGTCCTACGCCGCGCTCGTCCGGCCCGCGCTCGACCGCGTCTACAACGGAATGCGCACCGCCGCCCGCGACCGCGTACGCGAACTGGTCGCCCAGACCGGGGTGCGCCCCGGTTTCAACGGCAGCTTCTACTTCGGCCTGCTGGCCCGGCCCATGCCCGCGGCCGCGTTCGCGGCGGCCACCACCTACAACGGCTCCGACATGACCGACGAGCTGGCGCAGGGCGTCATGGCCGTCGACGGGGCCGGCACGTGGTCGCTGACCGATTCCGGACGCGACTTCACCCTGGCGATGCAGCAGGCGATCGCCGACGCCGCGCAGGAGCACTGGAGCCAGACGTTCAACGGCATGCTGCCCGGCGCGGCCGCCCTGCCGCGGTTGGCCGAGCTGCTCGCCGTCGTGCTCAAGGCCGGCGAGGCGACCGGCGGTCCGGCGTTCCACGCTGCGGCTCCGGTGTACGAGCCGCCCGGCGCGTCGTACGCGATGCAGGTCAGCACCCGGATGGGTGCGCTGCGTCACCACCGCGGCGACGCGCACCGGGCCGCCTGGGCCGCCGCCGGGCTGACCCTGGAGCAGTTGCGCGCGCTGGCACCCGGTGACCCGCTGCGGGTGTCCATCGAGCAGGACACGAACCGCCGCGACGAGCCGATCTACGCCGCGCTGACCGAGCAGGAGCGCTGGGAGCTGCTGGGCCTGCTGGCCGCCCTGCCCAACTGACGGCCTACAGGCCGAGGCCCTCCAGCACCGTCGCGCCGGGCAGGCTCGCCAGCACCTTGCCCGGCACGATGAGCTTCCCGCGCCTGTTGCCGGACCCGATCACCACGTACGGCGCGTCCGCGACGGCGGCGTCCACCAGCACCGGCCAGCTCTCCGGCAAGCCGATCGGGGTGATGCCGCCGTACTGCATCCCGGTCAGCGACACTGCCTCGTCCATCGGCGCGAACGACGCCTTGCGCGCCCCGAGGTGCTTGCGGACCAGGCCGTTCACGTCGGCGCGGGTGCTGGCCAGCACCATGCATGCGGCGTAGGTCACGTCCTGCCCGCGCTTGGCGGCGACCACCACGCAGTTGGCCGACAGCTCCGGGGCCACCTGATACGCCTCGCCGAAGTTCCCGGTGTCGGCCAGCTCCGGGTCGGTGTCGACGACCAGGACCGACTCGACGGGCTCGGCGCCGGCCCAGCCGGCCAGGGCCTTGGCCACGGGCGCGGCGACGAGGTCGGCACGGTCCACGGCGGGCCAGGCCGCCTCGAAGTTCCCGATCGGTGCAGCAGACATGGGACCGATGCTACCCAGGCACCCGATAGGCTCGGCGTTGCCATGGAGGGATGTCTGTTCTGCGAGATCGCGGCCGGCGCGCGACCGGCGTACCTGGTGCACGCCGACGACACGGTCGTGGCGTTCCTGGACACCCGGCCGGTGTTCCCCGGTCACGTGCTGGTGGTGCCGCGCGGCCACGTGCCGACCCTGCACGACCTGCCCGCCGAAGCCGTGGGCGGCTACTTCCAGCAGGTCCAGCGGATCGCGGGAGCCGTCGAGTCGGCGATGTCGGCCCAGGGCACCTTCGTCGCGCTGAACAACAAGATCAGCCAGAGTGTGCCGCACCTGCACACCCATGTGGTACCCCGGACCAAGGGCGACGGCCTGCGCGGCTTCTTCTGGCCCCGCACCAAGTACGCCGACGAGGCCCAGGCCCGCTCGGCCGCCGACGCGATCGCAGCCGCGCTCGCCGCGACCTGACGCCGCGCGACGACCGCACGGCGAAGGGGCCGGCTGCCACAGCCGACCCCTTCCATCTGACTTCGTCTCAGCTGACGGGAACGGTCTCCCGCAGGAAGTCGACCAGCACCGGGTTCAGCGCCTCGGGCCGCTCCATGCTCGGCAGGTGCCCGGCCCAGTCGAGGTGCACGTGCCGGGACCCGGCGATCTGCTTCGACAACCGCAGGGCGATGTCGTGGAAGTCGGCGAAGTCGTGCTCGCCGGACACCAGCAGGCACGGGGCGGTGATCGCGGACAGGTCGACGTCGTGCTTGATCGACCCGTGCTCCTCCTCCGCGGGCGCGAGCTGCACCTCGAACGCGTGGCGCTGCATCACGCGCACCAGCTCCCGGGTCGCCTCGTCGCCGTGCGGGCCGACCCACGCCGTGACGTTGAGTTCGGTCGCCCCGGCGACGTCGCCCGCTTCGAGCAGCGTGTCCTCCTGCTGCCCGTACGCGCTGAGCTGCGCGCTGGGCTCGTGGTCGGCGACCGCGGTGCACAGCAGGGCCAGCGCCGTCGTGCGCTCCGGCCGCCGCGCCGCGAACTCGATCGCGACCCGGCCACCGCCGGAGGCCCCCACCAGCGCCGCCCGCTCGATGCCGAGTTCGTCGAGCAGGTCGGCGACGTCGTCGGCGTTGTTGTAGGGCCGGTCCGGCATGGGCGACTCCCCGAAGCCGCGCAGGTCGCACCGCACCACGCGGTAACCCGCCGCGGTCAGGACCGGCAGCTGCGGGTCCCACATGCGCCGATCGCAGACCGTGGAGTGCAGCAGGACAATCGTCGGGCCTTCACCGGCCACGTCATGTGAAAGTGTCATCGCGGGCCACCTTAGTGATCAAGGCGAGACGCCGCCTCCGAATTCGGTCCCCAGTGAGCCCGGTCACCGCGCGGACTGGAAGACCGCCGTCGTGGTGGCCAGGAAGTAAACGAACATCAGCACCGCTGCCAGCATCGCGGCCCGCATGGCGAGCATCCACGCCTTGCGGGCGCTCTTCACTGCCGCCTTGGCCTTGGGCACCCCGGCGACGGCGGACTTGTACCCGGCGCCGGCCTGTTGCATCTTCAGCCACCGGCGGCCGACCAGGATCCCCAGCAGCACTCCGATAATGCCGATCATCAGCGCGTCCCCGGACATGCACAGAACCTAACCGCCCGATCGACTCCGTGCGATACCTCATTCATCAGCTTTCTTCCGTGGATACTCCGGCCTTCAGGCCGGAGAGGAAACGGAACGCCCGCGCAGCAGGACAGGCATCGCCCGATCCGCTGCCAAGGCGGACCGGCGTCGGCCCGCAACACGACGCAAGGTCCGTCGTGTGTCCTGTTAGGATCTGGGCCGTGTCTAGGATGGTGAAGCGGGCCTTCAAGTACCGCTTCTACCCGACCGACGCCCAAGCCGCGCAGCTGTCGCGGACGTTCGGGTGCGTCCGGCTGGTCTACAACCTGGCGTTGCAGGCCAGGTCCCAGGCGTGGACCCAGCGCCAGGAGCGGGTGGGCTACCACGCGACCTCGGCGCTGCTCACCGGGTGGAAGAAGACCGACGACCTGGCGTTTCTTAACGAGGTGTCGTCCGTGCCGCTGCAGCAGGCGCTGCGGCACCTGCAGACCGCGTACACCAACTTCTGGGCCAAACGAGCCGAGCACCCGAGCTTCAAGTCCAAGAAACGCTCGCGCCGCTCGGCCGAGTACACCACCAGCGCATTCCGGTGGCGTGACGGCGCGCTGCTGCTGGCGAAGTTGAGCGAACCTCTCGACATCGTGTGGTCTCGGCCGCTGCCGCAGGGTTGTACGCCCTCGACGGTGACCGTGTCGCAGGATGCGGCCGGACGCTGGTTCGTGTCCCTTCTCTGCGACGACGTCATCGAACAGACCCCCGCCACCGGCACGGTCGGGATCGACGTCGGACTCGACAGCCTGCTCACCCTGTCCACCGGCGAGAAGATCACCAACCCCCGGTACGAGCGCGCCGGCCGGCAGCGGCTGGTCCGCGCGCAACGGAACCTCGCCCGCAAGCAGAAAGGCTCGGCCAACCGGGCCAAAGCCCGGGTGAAGGTTGCCCGTGTCCATGCCCGGATCGCCGACCGCCGCCGTGACCACCTGCACAAACTGACCACTCGGCTCGTTCGTGATACTCAAACGATCGTGATCGAGGACCTGGCCGTACGCAACATGGTCAAAAACCACCGGCTCGCTCGGGCGATCAGTGACGCGGCGTGGCGGCAGCTGCGCAGGATGCTGGAGTACAAAGCCGCCTGGCACGGCCGCGACCTGATCGTCGTCGACCGCTGGTTCCCGTCGACCAAGCTGTGCTCGGTATGCGGGGCACTCGCCCAGCATATGCCGCTGGACGTGCGGGAGTGGACGTGCCGTTGCGGCAGCGTCCACGACCGCGACGTCAACGCGGCCCGCAACATCCTGGCCGCCGGACTGGCGGTGACAGCCTGCGGAGACGGTGTAAGACCCCAACGAGGATCCTCTCGGAGGGGGCAGTCGTCGGTGAAACAGGAAAGCCCGAGGGCGACCAAGGGAATCCCCGTCCGTTAGGGCGGGGAGGATGTCAACCACATTGCGCACCCGGCCTGGCCGGTCGGCGGTCAATGCGGGAAGACGCGCGGGATCCTGGTGTCGGTCTCGTTGCGGAACGCCTCGATCGCGGCGCTGACCTGCCGCATCAGGTGCGTGCCCTCGATCCGGTCCAGCAGCAGGTTGCGCGCCGCCAGGCCCGCCAGGTCGACGGTGAAGTACACCGCCATCAGCGGATTCACGAACAGCCGGCTGCCACCGGTGCGGCGGGTGAACTGCACGTCGCCGTGCAGCCCCTGCAGCGCCGCGGCGATCTGCCCGTTGACGATGCTCGGCCATCCCTGGGTCAGCGCCCGCGCGTGCACGACCGCCTCCACGTACGCCCGCGCCTGCGGCGACCGCCCCGGAATCGACAGCGCCCCCAGGTACGCCCCGGCCCGGTCGAGTTCGGCAAGGTTCTCCAGCACCTGCACGTGGTTGACGCCGTGATAGGCGTCGATCCCGAAGCCGAGGCAGGTGACCAGCTTGACCGGCACGTCCAGCGCGGCGACGGCGGCGAGGCTGGTCATGTCCTCCTCAGGCGTGCCCAGCCCGGTCTCATCACCGCGCATGAGGATGTCGGTGCCGCCGTCGACGAGCACGATCGCGTCCGGTTTCCACCGCTCGACCAGCACCCGGTACGCCGCCCGTAGCGGCTGCACCCCGACCCGCGCGAACGCGTACACGGTCGAGGGCAGCCCGTTGACCTCCAGCCACAACGCCAGGGTCCGCTCGGGAAAGTAGTCGTCCAGGCCTTTGGTCGTCGGGCCGACCGCGGCGACGTCGGGCTCCAGCCACACCTGCGGGTCCAGCGCGTTCAGGTCAGCGAACGACAGGTTCGCCAGCTGCACCTGCACACCGTCGGCCTGCAGTTGCAGGGCCAGCGGCAGGCCCGCGTACACGTCGAAACCGCCCCCCGCCCCGGCGATCAGGACGCGCTCGCACCCGGCCAGCGCCTCGAACAGCCCCGGCGTACGCAGCGACGGCATCAGACCGGACCGGCCGGGAAGAACCGGCCCGCCAGCGTCAGATACTCGGTGGATTCCAGGAACCGGCCCAGCACGAACCCGGACGCCGGAGTGAACGCCCGCCCGCTGAGCACGTCCTCGCCTGCTACGAACTCGGCGATCACCCCGTCCTGCGCCACGATGTCATGGTTCCAGGCAGGGGTTCCCACGGCGAAGAAGTACACGTCGGTCTGGGTGCCCGGCAGGTAACCGTGCCAGAACAGCGCCGGCTCGCCGTCGACCGGCAGACCGGTCTGCTCGGCGATGTGCCGCCGGGCCGCATTGGCCGGGGTCTCCCCGGCCCGGATCGCGCCACCGGGCAGGCTCCACCGGTTGGCCCGCACCGCGGACTGCTCATCGCGCATCCTCAGCAGCACGGCGCCGGTGCGGCCCACCAGAGCGGTCAGCACGATACGGGTGGTCATGGGGCGAGCCTACTTCGCGTCGACACGCCCGCGCTGTCCCCGACCGGCGGCTGTCGGACCGTCGGCATACTCTGGCCGCATGGCCGAGCCCAAGACGACGAGAAACGACACGAGCGTCGAGGAGTTCCTCGCCGGCGTCGCCGACGCCCGGCGGCGAGCCGACGCCCAGGCGCTGTGCGAGCTGATGGAGGACGTCACCGGTCAGCCGCCGGTGATGTGGGGCAGCGCCATCGTCGGCTTCGGGCAGTACCGCTACGTCTACGCCTCCGGCAAGCAGGGCGACTGGCCCGCCGTCGGCTTCTCTCCCCGCAAGCAGGCCCTGGTCCTGTACGTCACCGAGGGCTTCGACGTGCACGGCGACCTGCTCACCCGGCTCGGCCCCGTCACCACCAGCAAAGCCTGCGTGTACGTCAAGAAGCTCGCCGACGTCGACACCGCCGCCCTGCGCGAGCTGATCGCGAGCGCGTTCACCCAGGTCCACGGCAAGACGATCAACAGCTGACCGGCCGTGCCGACGCCGGACCGGCCCGGCAGGTCCCCTACAGTGAGCCGGTGCTGATCCTGCTGCCGCCCTCGGAGGGCAAGGCCGACGCCGGCTCCGGCAAACCGCTCGACCTGGCAGGGCTGTCCCTGCCCGCCCTGCACCCCGCCCGCGAGCGCGCCCTCGACGCGCTGGTGACGCTGTGCTCGGCCGAGACCACGGCCGCCGCGAACGTGCTCGGACTCAGCCCCGGCCTGATCGGCGAGGTCGCCCGCAACGCCGCCCTGCGCACCGCGAAAGCGCTGCCCGCAGGCCGCCTCTACACCGGGGTCCTCTACGACAACCTCGGCCTCGCGGACCTGCCCGCCCCGGCGAAGACCCGCGCCCGCCGCTCGCTGCTGATCTTCTCCGGCCTGTGGGGCGCACTGCGCGTCGACGACCGCGTCCCGCCGTACCGCTGCGCCATGGGCGTCCGCCTGCCCGGCGTCGGCCTGCTCAGCACCCACTGGCGCGACGCGATGGCCCAGGCCCTGCCCGAGGCCGCGGGCACCGGCCTCGTCCTCGACCTGCGCTCGTCGATGTACACCCCGGCGTGGACGCCGCGCGGCGACGTAGCCGCCCGCACCGCCACGGTGCGGGTGCTGCACGAACGCAACGGCGCCCGCACCGTCGTCAGCCACTTCAACAAGGCCACCAAGGGCCGCATCGTGCGCGACCTGCTCCTCGACGGCAGCGCTCCGCGCACCCCGGCCGAACTCGCCACCGCCCTGCGCGACCTCAAGCACACCGTCGAGGAGCAGCCGCCCGCCAAACCCGGCCGCCCCTGGCAGCTAGACGTGGTCGTCACCGAACTCTGATTAATCCTTTGTGCCCGGCGATCGCCACCGCCTACGGTATGCACACCACCGGGACAGGGACAGGAGGACGACGATGCGAGCGCAGCACACCACCGATCAGCGATGGTCCTGCCGTGCCGTGTCCCGATCCTGGTCCACGGACGACACCGATGATCCGACCCCGGGTGACCGGCGCCGCTGAGCGCCACGCGAACGGCCGACGCCGCCCGCGCCCCGGAACACCGGGGACGGGCGGTTTCTTCATCTCTACGCATGCGGGTGTAGCTCAACGGCCAGAGCCTCGGCTTCCAAATCCGAAGGTTGCAGGTTCGAATCCTGCCGCCCGTGCGACACAACTTCACACGCTGCCGGTGTGGCTCAGTGGTGAGAGCACCCGCCTGTCGAGCGGGGGACCGCGGGTTCGAATCCCGTCACCGGCGCATGTCACGGTTTAGCTCCGTGAAAAGGGGTATCTCCTCGTCGAAGGAGGTACCTCGATGGACACCGGACAGATCATCATGTTGCTTGTCGTGCTCGCCGTCCTCGCGGCCGGTGCGTACGTCGCCTGGACGGCCATGCGCCGCCAGTCGCTGCGCCGCCGCTTCGGGCCCGAGTACGACCGCGCCGTCGCCGAGCACGACACCAGGACCGACGCCGAGCGGGAGCTTCGCGAGCGCGAGCGCCGCCACGCCGAGCTGGAACTGCAGGAGCTCACCCCGGAAGACCACTCCCGTTTCGTGGTCCGCTGGCACGCGCTGCAGTCGCACTTCATCGACGCCCCTGCCGACGCGGTGGGGGAGGCCGACGAGCTGGTCCGCGACCTGATCGCGGCACGCGGCTACCCCGCAGACGACGACGAGGAGCAGCTGGCCCAGCTGTCCGTCGACCACGCCGCGACCCTTGCCTCGTACCGCGAGGCGAAGGAGATCGCCGACCGCAACAGCCGCGGCGAGGCCGCCACCGAGGACCTGCGTATCGCGGTGGTCCGCTACCGCGAGCTGGTCTCCCAGCTGCTCGGCGAGGACCCGGTCCCCGCTGAGTCGACCCCCGCTTCGACATCCACCACTCCCACCCCGCGCCGTGACGAGGAGGTCCACGCATGACCTACGACACCAGAGCCCAGTTCAACCAGGGTCTCGTCGACTCCGACGAGGACCGCGACCGCTACGACGGCGTGCCGCGCCAGGACCGCTCCGACGACGTTGTCGACGGCGAACTCGTGGACCCGGCCACCGAGGCGGAGCACCGCCACGACCAGGACGGCGTCGTCCACGCCGACGCACGCGACGGTGAGCCGGTCGAGCCGGTGGACCTCGACGGCTTCGACGGCACCACCGAGGGCAGCCACAATGTGGCCACGCCCCGCGATGACGACGATGAGACCCCGGCCCTGGAGGACGTAGCCGACCCCGAGCCCGACGCCACCGACGACCCGGTCCACCCCGAGGCCGCGATCGGCGAGGATCCCGACGAGCGTGCCGACGAGATCGCGCACGGCGACGATGTCCAGGACGAGACGGTCGCGCAGGCCGTCGCCGACGACGAGCCGGTCGACAGCGAGACCAGGACGCTCGACGACCTGGCCGACGTGGATGTGCCGGCCGACGACGCCATCGCCGACCCGCTGGACGACGAAGTCGTGGCCCGGGACGACACGCCCGCCGACGAGCCCACCCGGGCCGATCAGGCGGTCGACGACCTGACCACGCCGGGCGCGACCGTCGACGAGGCTGCCGCCGCGGAGCTCACCGGCGACGACGAGGTGGACGAGCCCGTGGCGACCGATGCCGCGGACCTGGCCACCGACGACGAAGTGCAGGTCGTGGGTGGCCCGGACGCGGTCGACCCGCCGGTGACCGAGCCCACGGACGTCGGTGCGATCGTCGGAGCGGCGTCGCTGTGGCCGGCTGCGGCCGCGGAGGATCTGCGTACCCGGTGGCAGGCCGCACAGCTGCGGTTCGTCGACGACCCGCCCGCGGTCGCCGCGGAGCTGCGCGACCTGGTCGGTGAGGCGGTGCGCACGCTGCAGGAGTCGCTGGCCGACCGGCAGCGCGAGCTCGACGCCGCGTTCGGCGACGCCGGCACCGACACCGAGCAGCTGCGCCTGGCGGTGCAGCAGTACCGCGACTTCAACGAGCAACTGCTGGAGCGGTAGAGCTCCCGGCGGCTGCCTCCTACCTGCCATGCATCGGCCGCCGCCGGGCACGAACTGCGGGACGTCCCACCTCGGGGGACGTCCCGCAGTTCGTTGTGCCCGCCCGCTCGCTGTCAACGCGAGTTGACAAGTGGCCCGGTGTCAACCTACATTGACATCATGAGCGACGCGACAAAACTCGCCGCCGCAGCCGGCAGCGCCGACCCCGGGGTCGGCCTACGGGCGGTGCTAGCCCTGCGCCGGCTGCTCGAAACCCTCGAGATGCTGCAGGTCGGCAACGCACGCAAGGCAGGCTGGTCCTGGCAGGAGATCGCCGACGCCCTCGAAGTCAGCCGACAGGCCGTACACAAGAAACACGCCGGCCGCTGGCCCGGGCCGGACCGACGGGAGAAGTGATGCTCGAACGATTCACGACGGCGGCACGCGAGGTCGTCAGAGGCGCACAGACCGAGGCCAGACAGTGCGGCCACCGCCTCATCGGCACCGAACACCTCCTGCTCGCACTCCTGCACCCCACCACCGGCATCCCGTACGACCTGCTGACAGCCGCAGGCCTCGGCCACGACCGGGTCGTCACCGCCATCGCGCGGCTGACCGACAGCGCCGAACCCCTCGGCCCGGCCGACGCCGCCGCCCTCGAAGCCATCGGCATCGACCTCGAAGCCGTACGCGCCAAACTCGAGGGGACCTTCGGCCCCGGCGCCCTCGACCCGCCCGCCCCGGTCCCCAAACGCGGCCTGTTCGGCCGCCGCAAACAGCCCAGCACCAGCGGACACCGCCCGTTCAGCCCGCGAGCCAAGGTCATCCTCGAACTGGCCCTACGCGAGGCGCTCCGCCTGCACCACGGCTACATCGGCACCGAACACCTCCTGCTCGGCCTCATCCGCGAGGGCCGCGGCCTGGCCGCGAAGATCCTGGTCGACGCCGGCATCGACCTCAACGACCTGCGCACCCGCACCGAAGCCGCCATCACCGCCGCCAAGAAATGACCCCCCGGGAAGGGCCGGGAACGTCCGGCCCTTCCCGGCTTGACCTGGAGCGCACTCCAGCACCTAGCGTGGCTTCCATGATCGGCTACCGCCCGCCGCGGAAGTCACGACCAGGGGAGAGCACCACCATGCGCTACCGCGTACTCGGCCGCACCGGCATCGAGGTCAGCACGTACTGCCTCGGCACCATGATGTTCGGCAGCGTCGGCAACCCCGACCACGACGACTGCGCCCGCATCATCAACCACGCCCTCGACCACGGCGTCAACTTCGTCGACACCGCCGACATGTACTCCGCCGGCGAATCCGAGACCATCGTCGGCAAGGCCCTGCACGGCCGCCGCGACGACGTCGTCCTCGCCACCAAGGTGCACTTCCCGATGGGCGAGGGCCGCAACCGGGGCGGCAACAGCCGCCGCTGGATCCTCACCGCCGTCGAGGACAGCCTGCGCCGCCTGGACACCGACCGGATCGACCTCTACCAGATCCACCGGCCCGACCACACCACCGACATCGAGGAGACCCTCGCCACCCTCGACGACCTCGTCCGCGCCGGCAAGATCCGCGCGTACGGCTGCTCCACCTTCCCCGCCGAGGAACTCGTCGAAGCCCACCACGCCGCACAGCGCCGCGCCGTCAGCCGCTTCCGCACCGAACAACCGCCGTACTCACTGCTCGCCCGCGGCATCGAAACCGACATCCTGCCCGTCGCCCAGCGCTACGGCATGGGCGTACTCGTCTGGAGCCCGCTCGCCTCCGGCTTCCTGTCCGGCCGCATCCGCCGCGACACCGTCGACCTGACCACCGGCCGCGCCGCCCTCACCCCACACCGGTTCGACCCCGCGATCCCCGCCAACGCCGCCAAGTACGACGCCCTCGAGCAGCTCGCCGCCCTGGCCGACGAGCTCGGCCGCACCCTGCCCGAACTCGCGCTGGCGTTCACCCAGGCCCACCCCGCGGTCACCTCGACCATCATCGGCCCGCGCACCATGGCCCACCTCGACACCGCCCTCAAAGGCGCGGGCCTCGCGCTCGACGACGCGACCCTGGACCGCATCGACGAGATCGTCCCACCCGGCACGAACCTGTACCGCCCCGACGGCGCCTGGCGCCCGCCGGCGCTGGCCGACAGCACACTGCGCCGCCGGCCCCAGCACGAGCGCGCCGCCGCCTGACCTCACAGCACGGGCCGGGGGAGCGGCCTGACTCCCTCGGCCCTATCGTCCCTACCCATGACCATCACCTACACCTGGCGCGGCGAGTTCGACAACACCGAGGTCGAGAGGCTGCACGCCGACGGATTCGACCGTGAACCGTCCGACCACGACTGGTGGGCCCAGGTCACCGGCCACAGCCTCGGCTGGGTGAACGCCCGCGACGGCGCGCGGCTCGTCGGCTGGATCAACGTCGCATGGGACGGATCCGGACACGCATTCGTGCTGGACACCGTCGTCGCCGTGGACGCCCGCCGCCTCGGCGTCGGTACCGAACTGGTCGCCGAGGCCGCCCGGCAGGCCGACGCGGCCGGCTGCGAGTGGCTCCACGTCGACTTCGAGGACCACCTGCGCGACTTCTACTTCAAAGCCTGCGGCTTCCGGCCCACCGCCGCCGGCCTGATCCCACTCCCGACGCCCTGACCTGGGCTACTGCACATCCCCGCCGTACACGTCCTCGTCGGGCACCTGAGCGACACTCTCGTCATAGATGCTGTCCATGAACTCGTCGTACGCCGTCTCCGGCACCTCCGGCCCGGCGATCTCGTCCAGGCCCACCTCGGCGAACTCCTCCTCGGCACCGGCACGCCGCGGCTCAGGCACGTGCCCCGCCGCCTCCTCGCTGACCCCTGCGCGCCCCCACTCGGCGCCCTCCCGGTCACCCCTGGGCGGCGTGAGCCACCGCCGGTAGAAGCGGTCGTCCACGCCCGCCAGGAACGCGGCGGCGGCGGCCTCGGGATCACCCGTGGCGACGTACACCTCGGCAACCCGGTGCATGGTGCCGGACGACAGCTTGAGCTGCTTCGCGGTGATGGTGCGCGTCGCCCGGCCGGGGTCGTTGCGATCCTTGACGGCGAGCACCACGGCGGCGTCGGCGGGAGCCGTGGCGGCCCACACCCGTCGCACACCGAAGTCCAGCTTGTCGAGGGTGTGCTTGCGCGGCTTGGGATCCTTGCCCGCATTCCACTTCTCGAACCAGCGCTGGAACGTACGCCGGTCCACCCCCGCCATCTTCGCCCCCTTCGCGACCCCCGCGGTACGCCGCAGCTCCTCAGCCTTCTCCCGGAAGGTCATCGGAGCCTGCCGGATCTCGCGGCCACTCATCATGCTGACCAGCCGGTCGCCCAAAGTGCTCACTTCGCACCACTCTCTACCGCTGCCCGACTCTTACGCGTCGCCTTGTGCTTGTACGCGCCGAGCTTCATCCCGGAAGGGTCCAGCGCCCATCCCGCCGGAACCGCTGCGACACCGTCCTCGTCGTCCGAGGCGTACCAGACGTTGTCGACATCGATCCAGAGCGGCCAGCGGCCCTGCTCCCGACCGGTCTTCCACATCTTGCGCCACCGATTCGCACGATCCATCGCGATGATCGAGAACCACCAGTCCGGCCGGTAGATCCAGTTCGTCTCACTGGCGAGCATGCCGAGCGTCTTACGTCCGGCCTCCTTGAGCGCCTTGGTGACCCGCTCGGCGTCACGGCTGTCCTCGGCGACGCTCGGCACGGCCGCGTAGGCGTCACGCATCTTCCACGCCCAGGGACGCAGCAACTCCAGGCCCTGCGAAACCCGACTGTCCTTGATCGTCACCCCGCCGTAGACACCCTGCTCCGTCAAGTCCTGCAGCAATGTCACCGTCGCCGTCGAGATCCAACGCGCGCCCTTCTCGGACGAATATCCGGCCGGGTCCGGCATACGCTTGTCGTTCCACGGCGACAGCTCACAGAGCCACCAGCCGCCCAACTTCGGATCGAACGTCGTACCGCCCGGCTTGAGCTGCCACGGCGCGACGATCACATTGGCGGCGGCGGCGATGTACGCCCGGTTCGCGTCGTAGGCGTGCGCGAACCTCATACCCGACGCGGGAGCGCGGAAGTGATCGGCGTGGAAATCGTCCTCGAACCCGGGCACGAGCTCGATCTTGGGCTTCCATGTCGGCTGGAGCTTCTTCGGCCCGACCGTCGTCACCTTGCTCATGATCGCGATGCCCGCGATGCCGGCAGTGCCGTGGTACGCGCTGCCCGTGACCCGGTGCCAGAGCGCCAGCGACGTCACCGTGCCCATACCGTCACGGGGGTCGGGGTCGAGAAGCGGGAACGCAGCAGGTTCGATCGCGGGCAGGATACCGACCCGCAGCGTGAGCCCTTCCCGCCGAAACGTCGTCCAGTCCGCGAGCTTGCGCACCTCCCACCCCGCCGACCTCGCCTCGCGCAAGAGCTCGTGATCATCGGCGACCGCTCCCAGCCCCTCACGCGTGGTAGGAAGTCGCATGGCGCGAGCGGCTTCCACGTCCACCATGACCACGCCCTCGTCACTGAAGCGACCGGCCAGCCGGTTCAGCACCGACCCGATACCGGGATCGAGCGTGCCCGGAGGCACCGGATGGATGTGTTCCCCGTCCGTCATGAGGGTGTCTGCCCCGAGCTGAGCTGCTTTGTAAGTGGCTCCCACAGCTGGACACGATACAGATTCCAACACCGCAGATCGCATACCGAGACCCCGCTGCCCACCCACGATCTGACTGGGGGTAAGGGCAGTTCGATGCCGAGGTCGGCGGCGACGGCCATTGTGGCGGTGACGACAGCGCGTCGACAATTGCCACACGTGTGCCGCTGATGCCGGTCGTGTCGGCGCGCTGTGGCCCAGGTGGGAGGGAACAGGGCCGCGCCGACACACAGGAACAGGACTTGTGCGTGCCACCAGCGGCGCCCGCGACGAACTCATCGCCGCCGAGCAGCTGCCACCCCTGCCGCACCTGGAGGACGACGCGTTGGCGAACCCGGAGGTCGTGGCGATGCTGCGCACGACGATGCCGGAGCTGCCCGACGATCCTTCCGCCGAGCAGGTCGAGGCGTGGGTGGACCTGGCCGAACTCGTACAGGATCCTGGCTTCAAGGCCAGCATCCGGCGCATGGCCGAATTTCAGGCCGCGGAGCGCGTCGACGGCGACCCAGGCGGCCTCCACCACGAGCTGACCTGACCGAGGAGATGCCCAGAGCGCGCAAGGCCTCAAGCGCGAGGGGTGAAGGCGCACCTTCGCCCGTCACTTGCTATGCGCCGTGGCAGGCTGCCGGAGTCGGCAGTGGCAGCCGGCCGCAGGTCGGTCACCTGGACCTGTCTCCGCCAAGGAGGACCTGGCCGCCGCGTTCGAGGCCTCAATGCTGGCGCCGCGAAGCGGACACTCTGAAGCGCCGGCCGGGGTTCGGGCCGGGCGTGGAGGTTATCCGCAGGGGCTGTCCCGGACGTGTCGGAGACAGGCGCAGCCTGCGTACCAGCATCGCGACCGTCGCCACCGACAGCACCTGGGTCATCCCTGCCCCGAGGCAGGTGTGGCCGCCCACCGAGAAGGGCGCATAGACCGCTGCCTTCCGCCCAGCTGCGAAGTCCCGGTCGAGGTCGAACCGCTGCGGGTCGGGGAAGTGCTCGGGCAGGTGGTGGGTGACGCACGTGGCGACAAGAACCCGCTGCCCCTGGTCGATGCGGCAGCCGCCGAAGTCGAACGCCTGCGCCGCGGTCCGGGCGGAGCCGGGCGCCGGCGGGTGGACCCGCAGCGTCTCCATCACCAGGCCGTGCAGGGCAGGTAGCTCGCGGAGCCGGTCGAAGGCGAGCGGGCCGCCGCGCTGTGCGGCATCGACCTCGTCGGTGACCCGCGCGAGCACGGCTGGGTTCCGCAGCAACACGTCGATCATGAAACTGTAGAGGTAGGCGACCGTGTTGACGCCTGCGAAGTAGCCCTGCAACGCCATCCCCGCCCGCACGTCGAGCGGGTACGGTGCACCCTGCTCGTCGGTCGCGTCGAGTGCCTGGTCGAGCAGGTCGGGGATCGCGTGTCGCGGCCTGGCCGCCCGCTCGGCGAGCGCAGTGCGGGCGAACTGGTGGATCGCGGCCCGCGCCCTGCGGTAGGCCGGCCACTGCAGTGTCGCGGCCGGCCATTTCCCGGCGATGGTGACGTCGAGGACGAGTTCGAAGGCCGATCGCAGCGTCTCGAACTGGGAGGCGGAACTCGCCCCGGTGTACGCGATGGACAGCTGAGCCGCCGCGAGCCGCTGGCACGCGTCGACCACGGGCAGCGCGGGCCGGTTCGCCCAGCCGTCAAGGATCCGCTCGGTCTCGGCGGCGACGGGCTCCCAGCGGGCGGCGAGCAGGTCGCGGGAGAGGCCGGTGGCGAGCAGCCCGCGCAGATGCCGGTGCGGGCGGCCGCGCAGTACGTGGACTCGCATGCCGAACTCCCGGTCGAGCCCGCCGAAGCTCTCCTCGCTGGTGAACACCTTCTCGCCGTGTTCGAGCAGGAAGCGGTTGGCTGCCGCGCCGGCCATGATGACGAAGGACTGGTTCAGGGCCCGCACCCGGAACACCGGGCCCAGATCCCGGTAGCTGTCCACAAGGAACTGCTGGACGTCTCCCATCATCCGCAACGCGTTGCTCAGCAACGGAACACCCGCTGCGATCGGCGGCAGTGGGCCTACGGTCACGCACGGAATCTTCCGGCACGGTTGCTAGGAAAGCCAGTGCAGGTTCGGAACGAGGACCTCTGCGGGGATGCGTTCTCGGGCGTTCGGGTGCTCCCCGCTGCCCCGTCCGATGACGTCCAGGCCCGCCGGGGTGACCAGGGACCGTGCGAACGAGAGCACGACCAGGCTCCGGTCGTCGCTCAGGTGCTCTACCTGCCACTTGCTGCTGAGCACGCGCAGCAGACCCCGCCCGCGCCAGGTGAACGCCCCGGTGGACGGGTCGAACCGGTCGACGCCGACGATCCGTTTCGTCGCGCCCCTGCGGGTGCGGTAGGAGACCTCGTCGCTGAGCGCGAACGGTTCGCCTGGGAGCAGCCCGTACCGGAACGTCGGTTGCAGCCGGCGCCCCGACAGCCACATCGGGAAGGTCGTCGCCAGGACCCGCCACTGGCCGGGAAGTGCCTCGCGCAGCGTATGCAGGTCACGCATACGCGAAGCGTACCAGCGCCGTTGCAACAGAGTGGACTCTCGTGAGCGCCCCGGGTTGCAGTCGGCCGTCGGTCCCCGTCTTGCCAACCGGGCCGGTGCGTGTGGTGCGTCGGCGGGTGGTCGAAGGAGGCGACAGCGCGGTTCGGGAGAAGCGGCCGAGTGGGCCACACACTTGACGAGGGCGTACACGACCGTGCCCTTGCCTCAAGGTTCGTCCCGTCGCCGACACGGGCATCACGCTTCCCGGGTCTCGGTCAGGCCAAAGTGGACTAATTGACTTGCTTCGCCTATACCTAGCCCAGTGACAAGCTCAGCGTCTCTCGATCTTGCCGCCTTCTTCGTCTACCGGCTTCCGTCAAGACGGTGACGTCTGCTGCGGCGCCAGCCGTGTGGGGCCCGGCCAGCGGAGCACTTCGGCGTCTTCTGCGGAGTCTGTGGTGCAGAGGGCCGCGCGACGGTTCGCGAGCGTCGCTACGCGGAGGCTCTCAGGGGCTCGAGGGCGGCCAGGATGAGGTCGAGGCCGAAGATGAACTCCTCCGCCGGGTCGTAGCCGGCAGCGACGAGCGCCGCGGCGGACTCGTTGAGGTAGGGGAACTCGTCAGGTGGAAGCTGGGGCAAGAAGACTTCCTCGGTCATGCCCGTGAACTCATCGGCGGTGTCGAACGGCAGGCTGGCTTCCTGCAGGGCGAAACCGTAGACGTAGCTGTCGAGCAACCAGTTGGCGTGCGTCGCCGTCAACACCGTGAAACCAGCCCTCCGCAGGCAGGCGGTGACCGCTTCGCGGTGGCGGAGGTTCGCGGGCCCCGGCGATGTCCGCGACTCCATCAGGCCGATCGCCCACGGGTGGCTTGCGAGAACCTGCCGGGCGGATACCGCCCGCCGTCGCATCGCTGACTGCCAGTCGGTTTCTTCGGGCGGGAGCTCGATCTCCTCGAACACGATGTCGATCATGGCGTCCAGCAACTGCTCCTTGTTCGCCACGTAGTGGTAGAGCGACATCGCGCCCGCGCCGAGCTCGCCAGCCAACCGGCGCATGCTCAGCCCGTCGACCCCCTCGCGGTCGGCGAGCCGGATCGCCTCGACTACCACCCGTTGCTTGCTCAGCCCCGCGTCTGACGCGACCTGGCGTTGTTCCCTCGCAGACACGGGTCTCCTCGCTCGCTCGAATGGCTTGACAATCGTCCAGCCTACGGTCATCGTACAGTGTACGAGCGTCGTACACTGTACGACGTACGGTGTACGAGTCGGCGAGAGTCGTAGCTCAGACGTGAGGAGGTTTCTGAGGGAATCGAACAGCGATCGAATGCCCGAGCACGCCTGGTGCCCGGGGGCGAGTCCGGCCGGGGCGGCGACGATGCGGGCCACCGTCCAGCACCGCTACGGCCCGCCCTCAGCGCTCGAGTCGTCCGAGGTCGGGCCACCGCTGCCCGGTCGAGGCGATGGCTCGTCCAGGTGGGCGCGGCCTCGGTACATCCCTGCCGCCACTCCGGCGGAGGAACCGCTCCTCTCGAAAGAAGAACCGATGACCATCCGAAAGAAAGCCCCGGACCTGCTCGACAACCCGCCGATCCCTGTGCAGGCCAAGCTCGCCGCCGCATGGACCAGCTTCATGTTCCTCTACATCTACGTCGACTACTTCCACCTCCACAAGCCCGGCGTCATCGACAACCTCCGCGGCGGCGTCGTCTTCGAGTTCGACATCAGCCCGACGTTGTTGACCATGATGCTCGCGTCCGTGGCGATCCCGGCCCTGATGGTGATGCTCTCCATGACGCTGCCCGCCCGGGTGAACCGCGCCACGAACCTCGTCTTCGCATTGCTCTACATCCCCTACTCGGTGGTCAACGCGGCAGGGGAGTCCTGGGACTGGGCCTCCTTCTACGGCCTCTCCATCGGAATCGAGGTGCTGCTCCTGGCCTTCATCCTGCGCTCCGCCTGGAAATGGCCTCGAACCCCCGCCGTCCCAGCCGGCCCCGCGACGACCGACCTTCGACAGCAGATATCCGTGCAAAGTCCCACGGCGTGACGCCGCCGCCGCGGACACCCGGCCGACCGTGACCAGCTCAGTCGCGGTATACACAGGGAACCTGCTCACCAACGGTCCGGTGTCCGCGGCGGCGGCTCACCGGCCGGTGGCCGACGCCCGTGATGGGACGCCGACCGGCCCGAGCGGCACGAGGTGCTGTCAGCGAGGCCAAACGGCCAGCGATGGCCGTCTACCGACGAGCTGGCTGGCGAAAGGCCGGTGACTGCTATCCACGGACGACAACCCGCGGCAGATACATGGAGATCATGTATCTGCCGCTTTCGTAACAAATTAGATCTCCACGAGTGAGGAGTCGTGATCGGTGCTGCTCTTGCCTCGGCAATGAACTGCGAGCAGAGTGCCCGATCCAGATATATGGAGCAAGCGACGGCCGCCACAGGTGGACCATGCGCTGGAAGGCGCCGCTCAATGCGTTTCAGATCGCCTTCGAGGGCCTCACGCCGGCCAACAACTGACCCATCAACAACCAAGATCGGCCGTCAACTCGACACTCCCGTCCCAGACGCGGCCGCCAGACCCGGCGGCGTCATGTGGGTCGGCAGCCGCCGCATCGGCCGGATGGCAGTTGCGCATCGCGACAGCCGGACGTTGACAAGGGCGTCTCATGCCCGCTGCTTCTTCAGCTTCGCGCTCAGTCGGATGGCCGAGACGAGGAAGAAAATTGCGCCGAGCGTGGCATAGCCGGCTACGCCCGCGATCATGCCGTTGCCCTGGAGCCCCTGGGTGAGGAATCCGGTGCCGGCGAGTACGGAGATGCCGCCCGAGAGCATCTGCGCGACCTGGCCGCCGTTGCGACGGTTGCGGATCGCGGCGATGAGCTGTGGCACACCGGCGATGATCGCCCACACGCCCCAGACCGAGAGGGCGGCGGGGACGGCGATCGACGAGGAGACGCCGATCGCGATCGCGATCACGGCACTGACCACGACGTTGATCCACTCTGCGGCCTTTGACCGCCGGGTGTCCGGGTCGGCGCGCAGCTGCCAGAGCACGGCTCCGGCGTCGAAGAGCGGGTAGATGACGAGGAGGACCGTCAGCAGCGCACTCGGCTCGGTGGCCTTCGCGACGGTGCCGAACATGATCCCCACCCAGATGACGGCGAAGGCGAAGCGAGTGAAATACAGCCTGCGCAACGAGTGGCCGTAGGCCGGCGCGATGGTGGATTCAGTGGTGATCATGACGTTGCTCCGATGGATTGAGGCTTCAGGCCGAATCGGGTGGTGGTGAGGTGACGGGGATGTTGCCGCGGATCGCGTTCGAGCACGGGCGTACCTGGTGCTTGCCGGCGGCAAGGGCCTCCGGGGCCTGCTGCGCGATGCCGATGTGCGCGGTCAGCGCGGCGCTCAGGGCGAGGACGCCCTCCTGGGTCTTGCCGATCGGGATCTCGGCGGTGACCGTCGAATCCTGGATCGGGGTAGTGCTCTGCGCCGCGACCAGCTTCAGGCCCGAGCGGAAGCACGGGGCCCGTCGGTGGCGAAGAGCTGCTCGGGGTTGGTCGCCCGCCGGGGCCGGCTATCGAGGCGGGGATCGCGAGGATGACGTCGAGCAGGCCGTCATCGGCGACCGCACGTCTTGCGGCGCGGCCCTCGCCGGTCGACGTGGTGGTGTAGATCGTTGGAGGCATGGTGTGTCTCCCTCGGTTGGTGACGGCATAAGTAGAGTTACTAGTTCGTCTACTTGCCTAAGGTAGACTACCTCGTACACCTGCGCAAACCGCGCCTGTGAATTCGGAGATGAGATATGCAGACCGCGATGACAGCGAGCACATCCCGGGGCCGGGCGGGGACGGCGACGCGGGCGCGGATCCTCGCGGCGGCGAACGAGCTGTTCTACGCGGACGGGATCCGCGCGACGAGCGCGGATCGCATCATCGAGCAGGTGGGGATCACGAAGGTGACCTTCTATCGCCACTTCCCCAGCAAGGGCGACCTCGTCGTCGCCTACCTGGAGCAGCAGGCGGCGGATGAGCGCGCCTGGATGCAGAGCATGCGCCGGCCGGGCGATCCCGCCGCGACGCTGGGTGCCCTGGCGGCAGGCATCGGCGAGGCCAGTGGCAACCCGGGCTTTCGCGGATGCGCGTTCATCAACGCCGCCGCCGAGTTCTCCGACGCGGGGGATCCTGTACGCGCAGCCATCGACCTGCATCGGCAGTGGATCTTCGACGAGTTCGCGAGCATCGCCGCGGACGCCGGCTCAACGGCCCCGGTACCGGTCGCGCGTCAGCTCATGATCCTCCGCGACGGCGCGATGGTGAACGGGTGCCTGGGGGACTCAGCGTCGCTCTGCGACTCGCTCACTCAGGCGTTCGCATCAGTTCTCGGCACCACGTCGGCCTGAATCGCGTTGCCCGTCATCGACGGCCGGCGGCGAGACCCAGCGGTGGCACGATGTCGCGGTGGATCATGCATTCACGCTTTCGGCAGAGCACCTCCTCACGCATCTGCGTGCTCGATGTCCCGGGCGGGAGGCTGTGGTGCTGGGCGCGCCGAGTGGTCCGATCCACCGGTGCGTCCCCAGCTTTCACGTGATCCGGCTGGGCCCGGCTCCGGGGGAGTATGACTGGATCTACGTCACTTTGCCGGCCTGTGGGAGGCCACTCGGCATCACGGTCACGCGCTGGAGTTCGTGCTGGCCGCGCCGGAGGCGTCGGACCGGCACGTCCAGACGCTGGCAATGGTGTACTTCTATCACGCGTCCGGTGGCAGTTTCGCGCTGGACCACGGCCACACCGTGCCCGTCGGACGGCCCTGGGTACCCGGCTCCGCCTGCGACCACCTGTTGGTGAGCCTGCCCTACCCGTGGGGTCCGAGCCTGGAGGACTGCCCACTGCCAGACGGCGGGCACATCCGAGCGCTATGGCTGCTGCCCATCACCAAGGCCGAGTGGCCCGGTAACCACGGGCACCAGATCCTGAGAAAGCGTAGGAACGTAACCCTGCGTCGGTGCCGCCCGCACCGCGAAAAAGGGCGATAGCGGTCACTGAACACGAAAGTCTCGGGCGGTGCCGGCGAACGCGTTGAACAGGGGTTTGCTGGGCCAGAGCTTGGGTAGTGCGAGCTGAACCCTCCGGGGAAGCTACGGTGGTGCTCGCTGTGTCGGGGTAAGGGAGTGGCAGTGAGCGGTACGTCAGTGGAGGACCTGAAGCCAGGTGATCATGCCTGTCTGACGTTCTCCGACCACGACGAGCGGCTGGACATTGTCGCGGCGTTCGTCCGCGACGGTCTGGGGCTGGGACAGAAGGTGCTGTGTCTGACTGAGTCCGTCAGCGAGGCGGCTCTGGCCGAGGAACTGGCCGGGCGCGGCCTGGGCATCGCCGCAGCGGCCCGCTCCGGGCAGCTGGAGGTCGGGCCGAGCGGGCTGTTCTTCGCACCGCAGGGCTCGTTCGACCCGGCGGCCACCATCGGCCGGTGGCAGGATCAGATCGACCAGGCCAACCGTGAGGGGTTTAGCGGCCTGCGGGTCACCGGCGACATGTGCTGGGCGCTGCGCCCGGTCAACGGTGTCGCAGAGCTGATGGAGTACGAGTCGCGGCTGACCCGGATGCTCGCCGGGCAGAACGCCACCGCGGCGTGCCAGTACGACCGGCAGTGTTTCGACACCTTGACCCTCGCCACGGCAGCCGACAACCACGGCATGAACGTCACCGCAGTCACCTACCACCACGACGCCCTGCTGCGCATCTGCCGCCAACACGTGCCGACCGGCGTCAGGGTCGCCGGCGAGATCGACTACCGGACGATCGAGCCGCTGACCCGGGCACTGGCCGAAGCCCTCGCACTCGACGACCACATCGACGTGAACCTGACCCACTTGAGGTTCATGGACACCGCGACGGCTGGGGTGATCGTCCAGACTGCGCTAGGTCTGACCGGCGCGCAGCGTATGAATGTCCGCTGCGCGGGCATGCCATTCGCGATCCTCGCCACGCTCGGCCTGGGTGAGCTGACAGGGGTGACCATGACAGCGGTTCGCCATGACGACTGAGCCCCACCGGCAGTCGCAGCATGCGGCACCGGACAGCCTGCCGGTCGACGCAGTGCTGCTGCTGGAACTTCCCTTCACCGAAACCGAACTGGTCGGTCTGCGTTCGGCGGTGGCGGCGCACGCCAGCGAGGCCGGAGTGCCCGCCGACCGCGTCGAGGTGCTCGTGTTCGTCGCCTATGAACTGGCCACCAACGCTGTACGTCACGGCGGCGGGTCGGGCCGCCTGCAGTTGTGGGCGGCGGCTGACGTCGTCTACTGCCGTATCTCCGATGAAGGTCCGGGAATCCCGGCGGGTGTAGAGGGCAAGGTGCGTCCGGAACCCGGTTCGCCCGGCAGCCGCGGCCTGTGGCTGGTGCGCACCTTCGCCGAAAGCATGCACATCACCGCAGGCGGCGGCAGATCCGCGGGCGCCACCGTGACCGCGGTGATCCCATTTCAGCGCTGACTCCACGTTCAGACGCCCGGCACGGCCGAGCCCGAGGTCGTAAGGACGCCGGCCTCGGCCGGTTGTGCTGCACGGCCACGTCGTTGGCCGTGCGGGCCGAGGTGGAGGTCTAGCGGCGTACGGTCGGCGCGATCTCGGTGGCGTAGCGGTGCCGCGACTCCTCGACCAGGCCGCGGGCCAGCTCGCCCCGATCGCGCGGGCCGTATGTGGAACCGGTCGATGCCGGGCGGGTCGCGGGCGTAGGGGATCTCCTCGGTGACCTCTTTGGAGGAGCCGACCACGACGGCCTGGCTGCGACCGGTGCCGGCGTCGAAAGACCGCGATTCGGGAAAGTCAGTCGGCCGGAGGGCTGCTCTGCCGGCGGTCGAGACGTTGCCGCAGGATCTCGATCATGGCGGAGGCGGCGGCCAGCTGGTATTCGAGGTCGATGATGCGTACCACGGCGTCCATCCGCAGGCCTTCGTCGACCAGGTGGCGGGCACGGTCCGCGCGGCGCAGGTCGTCGCGGCTGTAGCGCCGGTGGCCGCCCTCGGAGCGGTGCGATTCGAACAGCCCTGCGGTCTCGGCTGCTCGTAGGAATCCCGGTGTCACGCCGATAGCTTTCGCTGCCGGGCCCATGGCGTCGGCGGGGAAGGCGGCGTCGTCCAGTGAGCCGGTGTTGGTGGCGGTACGTGCGGGTTCGGTCATGTCCGCCGCCGTAGCCTGCTGGGCCGGGGGGGGGGGGGGGGGGGGGGGGGGGGCCCCCCCCCCCCCCCCCCCCCGCGGGCAGGGGGGGGGGGGGGGGGGGGGGCGGCCCCCCCCCCCCCCCCCCCCCCCCCGCCGGGATGCGTGTCATGCGGTGGCGGTGGCCGGCTCGCGGCTGGCCGCCTCGCCGCCGATCATGGGGCGTCCCTCGTGGGTGCTGATCGCCGTGGACGCGTCGCCTCGGGTTATCTGGATCTTTCGGGGCTTGGCCTTTTCGGCGACCGGGATGGTCAGGGTCAGGACGCCGTCGTGGTAGTCGGCGTGCACCCGCTCGAGGTTCAGCCCGTCGCCGAGTACCAGCTGGCGGCGGTAGGTTCCCGACGGCCGTTCCGAGACCAGGTATGTGACGTCGTCGAGGTCGTGGCGGTGGCGTTCCCCGCGCACGGTCAAGGTGTTGTTCTCGGTGGAGACGTCCAGGCTGTCGGCGTCGATGCCCGGCATGTCGAAGCGCACCACGATGCTGTCCGCGGTACGCAGGCAGTCCATGGGCATGAGCGCGGGAGTCCGGGCCGCGCCGAACGCCTCGCCGGCGAGCCGGTCCAGGTCACGGAACGGATCGAAACGCATGATCATGATCAACACACCTCCGGGTGTCAGGCGGATCGGATGTCCGCACGACATAAATTCTATTGCGACGAGGACAGATTTCAACGAGAGAAGCGGCGTCTCATGGTCGCGGTCCGCCTGAGTGTCGGCGT
This sequence comes from Catellatospora vulcania, assembly GCF_009720385.1. Classification (GTDB taxonomy): domain Bacteria; phylum Actinomycetota; class Actinomycetes; order Mycobacteriales; family Micromonosporaceae; genus Catellatospora; species Catellatospora vulcania. The sequence continues at coordinate 900,856 of NZ_ML769301.1, forward strand.
GGTGCCGTCGAACTGCCCAGCTGGACCGACCGTGCCGTTTGGCCGGCCGAGTTTTGCGCGCGGATCTGGCTGGACGGTGGCCGACAGTGCCACCTCGCCGATTTCGAAAATCTGTGGCGGCGCTAGTAGACATCTGGGTTCGACGTGTGTAGAGTTGCCATTGTTGCTAACGAAGATCTATCGAGTGCGGCAGGCGAACTGGCGCATGACGTAGGAAGCAGGACCGCCCGACGGGATCGGGTCGCGAGGTCAGGTGTGTGAAAGGGGCTTCGAGACTGCGAGTCGGGCGAAGGGCCGCATGGATCGGGTCATGCCAAGCCCAGTAGTTGTAAGACCCTGTAGGACCGCAGTTCGCAGGACCATCAGTTGATCAGGTTGTCCAGGTAAAGACGAGAGGAGTAGTGCCATCGGATCCCCGCCGGGCTTGACCGTCGGCGGGCCGCAGACCCCGAACGGAAGGTGGTCCCCGGTCGTATCCACGCGATCCCGTATACCCGTGACAGCTGGTGGGTTCGGGAACACGATGAGCCGGTGCACGTGACCGGCGATGGTATGTAACTCGATCTCCCCAAGGATCCCGGCGCCCCCAGGGCGCCGGGATCCTTGCCTGCGTTTCGAGGAAGGGCGCCTATGACCTCAGCCGACAAGTTCGACGACGACGACTATCCCGTCTACACGACGGGGCGGGCCGCCGAGATGCTCGGCGTGACCCCGGCGTTCCTGCGCTCGCTGGAAGGGGACCTGTTCGTCGCGTCCCGTTCCGGCGGCGGCCACCGCCGCTACTCGCGCTACCAGCTGCGGCCGGCCGCGCGGGTGCGTGACCGGACAGGGCACCCCGGTCGAGGCCGCGTGCCGGATCGTGATCCTGGAGGACCAGCTCTCCGAAGCCCTCGAACTCAACCGGCGCTACCAGGACGAAGGCCGGCCCCTGCCCGGTGACCGCTGAGCGGCGGGTGTCGACACACGGCGGCTCGACGTCGTGAGTAGAGGTCGAGCTGTCGCTGGAGTCACGGCTGTCGCCTGTCCACACTTGGCGCTTATGACCGTGGTGGCGACGGTCTACCGCGATCGGCGGCGTCGGCCTCGCGGCCGGGTCATGCCGGGGTTCAGCGCTGTGGTAGGCGTCAGGCGACGCGGGGTTTTGGCGACCGCCTTCCGGCGGTCTCGGGTGTTCAGTGCCGCTCACACGGCGGCCGAGGGGTTGATGACTCGAAATCGCAGGCCCCGTGTGGTCGCCTGGCGGCGGCACGTGTTCACGGCGGCGACTCCGACGTCATCGATGAATGTCACTGCGGTCAGGTCCAGCGTCGGCTCGATGGCGGCTCTGGTCCTCATGACCGCGTCGGGCGACCGAGGCCAGCAGGTGGACGGTGGAGATCTCGACCTCGCCCGCTACCACCAGGTGCGGCGTCCCGGCCAGGGTGCGCAACCGGATGCTCAGACCGTCGGCCACGTGCAGCCCGGACCTCGATGTGTTGAGTTCTGTGCGGCGAGGGAGTCCGGGACTGGCGGGGTGGTAGGCACCATGTTCACGGTTGCTCCTGCCTGCCGGCGAGCAGCGCGCCGCCGGTGCTGACCGCAAGCCTAGGGCTGGCATCAGCAGGCCGCAACGACTTGGCCACCCCGGCGGCTCGACCCGGCTCCGGGCTGCCGGCGCCGGGCGGAGCAGCCGTCCTCGATCCCGGCGGTGAAGCCGCGGTCGTGCACCGGCCGGCCGGCTCGGGTGCTGCGGCCTGCCCGCGGGTGAGCAGCTGGCACGTGCCGGTGGCGTCCAGGATCTGCCGCACCGGGTGCTGAGGGCGGATGACCCGGAAGGCCGCACCGGACCGCAGGGCCGTTGCCCGTCCCCCCAGGAGTGCTTCCAGGCCGGCCGGGGCAAGCGACGAAACCCGCACCAGGTCGATGACCAGTTGTGTGACCCGGTGGGTGTCGAGGACCGCGGCGATGGCCGCGGTGAGTTCGGCGCCTGTGCCGATGCCACCGCTGACGCCCAGGATGGCGACGCCGTTGTCGTCGACGTCCGTGGTGATGTGCGGTCGTGTCACGCGGACCGTCCTTCCGAGGCAGGCTGACGGATCAATAGGCTACGAGCGACACTCTAAAAAATCTACCTCGGCGAGACTAGACATAGTTTCCTCACATGATTAAAGTTCTGCTATCAACAGCGGTTACGTAAAGAAGCGGACGACCGCCCGGACCGCGGGCTCAGAACAGGGGTACTGCCATCGCCCGCATGGCAGTACAGATCCGTGCAAAGCACGCGTATCTAGATTGTCGGAGCTCGCGTAAGGGTGATACCAGAAGGCAAGTGGCAGAGAACGCAGAGGAAAGGGAGGGCCGTCAACACCACGGGATCGCCCGCGATCGACCTTGATCTGGTCGGGCGGACACTGCAGGACCCTGCAGGGTCTTCGGTCACGCTTATGCGATCCACGCACCTCGTGCCGCCACTGGTCGGCCGGTGCGTACGACGAGCCGACATCGGTCGGGAGATGGTGTTCGACCCGCAACCCTGGGCCCCGGCGCTTCCGCGCCGGGGCCCTCGTCATGGAGGTGAGAATTGGGCCTTGACGACAAGTTCACCGACGAGCACTACCCCGCCTACACCATGGGCCGGGCCGCGGAGATGCTCGGCACGACGCGCAGTTTCCTGCGCAGCCTCGACCAGGTGAAGCTGATCGACCCGCAACGTTCCGCCGCCGGACATCGGCGCTACACCCGCCACCAACTGCGCCTGGCCGCACGGGCCCGCAAACTCGTCGACCAGGGCGTCCCCCTCGACGCGGCATGCCGCATCATCCACTTGGAAGACCAACTCCAGGAAGCCCGCCACCACATGCAGCCAGCCTGACCGCATACGGCACGACCGGCAGGTCACGAGGGCAGCGCGACCTGCCGGTGGGTGACAGACGCAGCAGTCGTCTCTCGTGGATCAAGACACCGCGCCCAGGCGTTTTGCGGATGGCGTTCGGGCCGGCGGACTTGACCATGTTGAGTGGCCGGTGCCTGTCGGCGCATCCGAACCGCGACAAACGCGCTGGATAAGGTGGTGATGTGCATAGCCCCAGCGCGGGTTGGGTCACACGCGGGCGGCCGGAGTGAGCGCACCCCGACCGCTGTAATGCCTGCAGGGATGCCGAATGCATCAAATTGGATGGCAACTGGCCGATGTACAGGGCGGCAAGTGGTTCCTGCCCGCCGACGACCAGCGCGGCAAGAACCGGGTCAGCAGGTCGGCGCTCTCGCCGTGCCGGTACGGGTCCACTCATCCGTGTCCCTCCAACTCCGCCGCGCGTCCTGCTGGTTGCGGCTGGTATGTGCACTGCGCCGTTTTGTGCGGCGATGCCTGCTCGGTCGGGTCTGTTCAGTCCTGGCGTTGGCGTAGATGTTCGTGGACGAACCGGATCGCCATGGCGCCCTCGCCGACGGCGGAGGCGACCCGTTTGATGGAGCTGCTGCGTACGTCGCCTGCGGCGAAGACGCCGAGCCGGCTCGTCTCCAGCAGGTACGGCCGTCGGGGTGTGCCCTGGCGCGGGTCGGTGACGGCGTCGGCGGGCACGTCGGGGCCGGTGAGCACGTACCCGTGGTGGTCGACGGCGATCTGTTTGTCCAGCCAGGTGGTGCACGGCTCGGCTCCGATGAACACGAACAGGGCGGTGGCCGGTATGCGCTGGCTGTGTTCGGTCTTCATGTCGGCCACGACCACCTCCTCCAGCCGGCCGTTCCCCTCGAGGTCGCACACCTCGGTGTTGGTGTGGACGGTCACGTTGGGCAGTGCGGTGATGCGGTCGGCGAGATAGCGCGACATGTCCCGGCTCAGGTCGTCGTGCATGATCATCAGGTGGGCGTGGGCCACGTGGCCGGCCAGGAACACGGTCGCCTGTCCGGCGGAGTTGCCGCCGCCGACCACGGCCACCTGGTCGCCGCGGCACAGCTGGGCCTCGGCGGCGGTGGCCGCGTAGTAGACGCTGGTGCCCTCGAACTCGGCCAGCCGGGGCACCCGCAGTTTGCGGTAGCGGGCCCCGGTGGTGATCAGCACGGTCCGAGTTGCGATCTCGGTGCCGTCGGCCAGCCGTATCAGGTGGAGCCCGTCGTGTTCTTCCAGCGCCGTGACGGATGCGGGCACGGTTATCCGGGCGCCGAACTTGCGGGCCTGCAGCGTGGCCCTCTCGGCCAGCTCTCCGCCGGAGATCCCGCCCGGGAAGCCGAGGTAGTTCTCGATCCTCGACGAGGTGGAGGCCTGCCCGCCGGCGGCGACCGCGTCGAGGACCACGACGGACAGGCCCTCCGAAGCCGCGTACACGCCTGCGGCCAGCCCGGCGGGGCCCGCGCCCACCACGACCACGTCGTAGTCGGAGCCGGTGATGCTCGGCTCGGCTAGCCCGACGACCCGTGCGAGCTCGTCGTTGGACGGGTTGCGCAGCACCTCCTGGCCGCGCCAGATGACCACCGGCGTCTCCTGCGGGGTGACGCCGAGCTGGCGCAGCAGCGTCTCGGCGGTGGGGTCCTGTTCCACGTCGATCCAGCGGTAGGGCAGTCGATTGCGGGCGGCGAAGTCGCGCAGCCGCCGCGCGTCGGCGGAGTAGCGCGAGCCGATGATCCGGATCCCGGCGCCCATCTCGATCAGCAGCGAGCGTCGGATCATGTATGCCCGCAGGATGAGGTCGCCGAGTGTCGGGTCGTGGGCGACCAGGGCGCGTACGTCGTCGACCGGGATGCTGAGCACCTCGCCGGGTTCGCGGACCACGGCGCTCAGCAACGCCGGCTGGCCCGCCAGGAGGCTGAGTTCGCCGAGGAAGCGGTTCGTTCCGTGCACGCTGATCTCCCGTTCGGCCGGGGTACCGTATCCCTCGATCAGTGCCACGGCGCCGGACAGGATGACGTAGAAGTCGTAGCTCGGATCACCCTCGTGGAACAAGGTTTCGCCGATGTCGGTGGTGTGGCGCTGCCCGCGTGAGGCCAGCGCGTCGATCTGTTCGGCGCTCAGCCGCGGATAAGCTCCGTAGCGGTCCGGTGTCTCCTGTACGGGATCGGACATTCTGGTCACCTTCTCTGACGGTGATGAAGTCGGGTGGCATACCCGGGTTCAGTTGGCGGGAGGCTGGGCGAGCGCCTGTTCGACCCAGCGCAGCAGTGCGTCGGGTGGGGCGGCGCCGACCTGGCGGGCCCGTACCTGCCCGTGGTCGAGCAGGAGCAGTAGCGGGATGGACTGGGCCTGGTAGCGGGCCGCCGTCTGCGGCGACTCATCAACGTTGATCTTGACGGCCTTCAGCCGTCCCGCGAAGGTCTGCGCGGCCCGCTCCACGCCGGGAGCGACCACCCGGCACGGGCCGCACCAGGGCGCCCACAGGTCGGCCAGCACGGGCAGCGACGATTGCGCCACGACGTCCTGGAAGTCGGCGTCGGTCGCCTGGGTGAGCCAGGGCAGGGCCTGGTGGCAGTTGCCGCAGCGCGGCACTCCCGCGGCGGCGGCTTGAACCCGGTTGCGCTTGCCGCAGTGCGGGCAGGCGATGACCTCGGCTCTGGTGGCCTGCGGTGCCTGTGTCATCACGCCCCCGGTCCGGCACCGGCGTGCGCCAGCTGCTCGCGGGCCGGTGCGGTCTCGAACGTGACCGTCAGCTCGCCGTTCTGCGCGTCGATCCGGATGACGGCTTGTTCGCCCAGGTCGCCGGCGATGATGGCGCGGGCGATGCGGGTCTCGACCTCGTGGGCGATGTAGCGGCGCAGCGGCCGCGCGCCGTAGACAGGGTCGTAGCCGTGCTCGGCGATGAGTATGCGGGCGTCCTCGCTGACCTGCAGGGTGATGCGCCGTTCGGCCAGCCGGTCGCGCAGTTCGTCGAACTGCAGGTCCACGATCTTCTCGATCTGGGCCAGGGTGAGGCGGTGGAACAGCACGATGTCGTCGACGCGGTTGAGGAACTCGGGCCGGAAATGGCCCTGCAGCTCGGCCATGACCTTGGCGCGCGACGCCGGGTCGATCTCGCCGTCGGCGGTGGCGCCTTCGAGCAGGTGTTCGGCGCCGATGTTGGAGGTCATGATGATGACGGTGTTGCGGAAGTCGACGGTGCGGCCCTGCGAGTCGGTGATCCGGCCGTCGTCGAGCACCTGCAGCAGCGTGTTGAACACGTCGGTGTGCGCTTTTTCGATCTCGTCGAACAGCACCACGGAGTAGGGCTTGCGGCGTACGGCCTCGGTGAGCTGCCCGCCTTCCTCGTAGCCGATGTATCCCGGTGGGGCGCCTACGAGTCGGCTGACCGTGTGCCGCTCCTGGTATTCGCTCATGTCGAGCCGGACGATGTTGTCCTCGGAGTCGAACAGCGCCGCGGCGAGGGTCTTGGCCAGTTCGGTCTTGCCGACGCCGGTGGGGCCCAGGAAGATGAACGAGCCGATCGGGCGGGTCGGGTCCTTGATGCCGGACCGGGCCCGGATGATCGCGTCGGCGACGACCTGGACGGCCTCGTCCTGGCCGATGACGCGCTCGTGCAGGATCTCGTCCAGTCGCAGCAGCTTCTGCCGCTCGCCCTCCTGCAGCCGCGACACGGGGATGCCGGTCCACGCCGAGACGATCTCGGCGATCTCGTCCTCGGTGACCATCTCCCGCAGCAGGCCCGGTTGGCCCTGCTGGCGGTCGGCGAGCTTCTGCTCCTCGGCTTCGAGGCGCCGTTCCAGGTCGGCGATGCGGCCGTAGCGCAGCTCGGCGGCCCGGTTGAGGTCGTAGGTCCGCTCGGCCTGCTCGGCCTCGCGGCGCAGCTGTTCGAGTTCCTGGCGCATGTCCTGCACCCGGCGGATGGCTTGGCGCTCATGCTCCCACTGGGCGTGTTTGGCGTCGGCTTCGGCGCGCAGGTCGGCGAGTTCACGGCGGAGCTGGTCCAGGCGCGCGATGCTGGCCGGGTCGGTCTCCTTGGACAGCGCCGCTTCCTCGATCTCCAGGCGCATGACCCGGCGGGTGATCTCGTCGAGTTCGGCGGGCATCGAGTCGATCTCGGTGCGCAGCCGGGCGCAGGCTTCGTCGACGAGGTCGATCGCCTTATCGGGTAGGAACCGGTCGGTGATGTAGCGATGGGACAGTGTCGCGGCGGCGACCAGGGAAGCGTCCTGGATCTTCACACCGTGGAACACTTCGAGGCGTTCGCGCAGGCCGCGCAGGATCGAGATGGTGTCCTCGACCGACGGCTCGTCGACGAAGACCTGCTGAAAGCGCCGGGCCAGGGCGGCGTCCTTCTCGATCTGCTTGCGGTACTCGTCCACCGTCGTCGCGCCGATCATGTGCAGCTCGCCGCGGGCCAGCATCGGCTTGAGCATGTTTCCCGCGTCCATCGCACCCTCCGCGCCGCCGCCCGCCCCGACGACGGTGTGCAACTCGTCGACGAACAGCAGGATCCGGCCCTCGGCCGCGCGGACCTCGTTGAGCACCGCCTTGAGCCGCTCCTCGAACTCGCCGCGATACTTGGCCCCGGCGATCAGCGAGCCCATGTCGAGGGCGAACACGGTCTTGTCACGCAGTCCCTCGGGCACGTCGCCGCGCACGATGCGCTGGGCCAGGCCCTCCACGATCGCGGTCTTGCCGACGCCCGGGTCGCCGATCAGGACGGGGTTGTTCTTCGTCTTGCGGGACAGGATCTGGATCACGCGGCGGATCTCGGCATCCCGGCCGATCACCGGGTCCAGGCGGTCGTTGCGGGCATCGGCCACCAAGTCCTGGCCGTACTTCTCCAGCGCCTCGTAGGTCACCTCCGGCATCGCCGAGGTCACCCGCTGGTTGCCGCGGATCTGGGTCAGCGCGGCCAGGAACGCCTCCCGGGTGACCCCGTTCTCCTTGAGCCGGCGTCCGGCCGCCGACGCCGAACCCTCGTCGGCCAGGGCCAGCAGCAGGTGCTCGGTCGACACGTACTCGTCCTTGAGCCGTTTGGCCTCGCGCTCGGCGGTGTCGAGCACCCGCGACAGGCGCTGCGTGACGAAGACTTGGCCGGGCTGTGCGCCCGGTCCGCTGACCTTCGGCCGTTTGGCCAGGTCCTGCTCGACCTCGGCACGCAACTGCTGCGGGTCGGCACCGGTCTGTGTGACCAGCCGGGGCACGAGGCCTTCGGGCTGGTCGAGCAGCGCCAACAGCAGGTGCTCGCCGTCGACCTCGGTGTGCCCGAGGCGCAGCGCGGCGGTCTGGGCGTCATGTAGCGCTTCTTGAGACTTCTGGGTCAGCTTGTTCATGTCCATGACGGTCTCTCTCCCCGGGCCCGCAGGGCCGATTGCAGCTGGTCGATGCGATCCAGCAGGTCCATGACCAGGCCGATCGCGCAGTAGTTCAGGGCCAGGTCGGCGTGCAGTCGTTGCACCCGCCCGACGCGACTCAGGGCGCCCGGGGAGAACCACAGCCGGCCTTCGGCGTCGCGGGAGGCGTCGATGAGGCCCAGCGCCACGAAGCGCTGCACAAGTGCCGGGTGCAACCCGGCACGCCGGGCGAAGCGGTCGAGGCTGAGCCTGGCCGGGACTGCCACCGCGTACGTCCTCATACCCGTGCCCCCTCTCGCTCAGGCTGGCGGGGATCGAAGGCGGAGGCCCGCGACAGCTCCTCGAACAGGTCCCGCTCGCGGGGGGTCAGGTGCTTGGGCACCATGATCTGGACTTCGGCGTAGAGGTCGCCGGGCTCGCCGCGCCGGCGCGGCATGCCCTGCCCGCGCAGCCGCAGTCTGCGGCCGCTGGAGGTGCCCGGCGGCACGGTCACCTTCGCCTGCCCGCCTGGGGTCCGCAGCGCGACGGTCGCGCCGAGCGCCGCCTCCCACGGCGTGACCGGCAGCCGCACGTGGATGTCATGTCCCTCGACCCGGTAACGCGGGTGCGGCGCCAGCCGCACGACCAGATACAGGTCGCCGGCGCCGGCGTTGCCACGTGCCTGGCCGCCCTGCCCGGCCAGGCGGATGCGCTGGCCGTCGCTGACGCCCGCCGGGATGTTGACGTCGTAGCTGCGGGGACCGTCCGGTCCCGCCAGCGTGATCTTGCGGGGTCCGCCGTGGTACGCCTCCTCGACGGTCAGCGTCAGCTCGGCCTCCTGGTCCGCACCCGGAATCGGGCCCGCACCACGCCCGGCCGCACGTCCAGCGCCACGACCGCGACCACCGAAAAGCCCGCCGAGCAGGTCCTCCATGTCGACGTCCTCGCCGCCGCCCTGATAGGTCCAGGTGAACGGTTCGCCCTGCTCGCCCCCGCGGAAGCCGCCTGCGCCGGGGAAACCGCCGCGGCCACCCCCGCCGCCGCGGAAACCACCCGGACCCGCGCCGGCGCCGGCCATGTCCTCATACCCCTCGGGGACCCGGCGGAAGTCCTCGCCGAAGCGGTCATAACGCGTCCGCTGCTTCGGGTCGTGCAGCACCTGGTAGGCCTCGTTGATCTCCTTGAACCTCTCCTCGGCGTCCGGGCTCTTGTTCACGTCGGGGTGGTACTTGCGGGCGAGCTTGCGAAACGCCTGCTGGATCTCGTCCGGGGAAGCGCTGCGGGAGACGCCGAGCACCTCGTAGAAGTCGCGCGCCATGGCTGCTCCTCAGCCGTTTCCGGCGACCACGACCGAAGCCGGGCGCAGTTGGCGATCGCTGTCGCCGTAGCCGGGGCGGACCACGTGCAGCACCGTGCCGGGGTCGTTGTCGCCGCCGGGCACGACGCTCACCGCCTCGTGCCGCATCGGGTCGAAGGGCACGCCGGTCTCCTCTCGGCGCGCGAAACCCATCGCCGACAGCACCGCGACAGCCTGGTCGCGCACCGCACGCACGCCCTCGACCACCGCGCCCGGATCGCTGTCGGCATGGTCGAGAGCGAGGTCGAGATTGTCGACGACGGGCAGGAACACCGCCGCGACACGCGCTCGTTCGGCAGCCCGCTCCTGGGCGAGCTGCCGCTCGCAGCGTTTGCGCACGTTGTCCAGGTCCGCCAGTGCCCGGCGCAGGCGGTCCTGCAGTTCGAGTTCGGCAGCCGAAGGGCCGGTCTCGGCCGGCGCCGGGGCCTCGGGATCAGCCGAGGCCTCAGGCGCCGAGCCGGCTTGCGGCGCTGACTGCGCGAGCGAAGGATCGTGCGTCATCGCGTGTCTCAGCTCGGTGAGAACTCGGCGTCGATGACGTCGTCGTCGCTCGCGCCCGGCTGGCCTGCGCCGGTCCGCGCCCCTGCGGCGGGTCCGGTCGGCCTGCCCTGGTCCGCTCCGGGCGGCGGAGCCGACGGCCGGGCCATCAGGCCCTGCGCCACCTGCTGCAGATCGCCGATGAGCGAACGCAGCCGGTCCATCGGCGCCTCTTCCTTGAGGGCCTGGCGGGCGTCGCCGATCAGCAACTCCGCGCGCGCCTTCTCATGCGCGGGCGCCGACTCGCCCAGCTCGGCGAGCCGGTGCTCGACCTGATAGGTCAGCGATTCCAGTTCGTTGCGGGTGTCGATGACCTGCCGAGTGCGGACGTCCTCGTCGCGGTGCGCCTCAGCGTCGGCGACCATCCGCTCGACCTCGCCGCGGTCCAGGTTGCCGCTGTCGGTGATGGTGATGGCCTGCTCGACACCGGTGTCCTTGTCCTTGGCGGACACGTTGAGAATGCCGTTGGCATCCACGTCGAAGGTCACCTCGACCTGCGGAACCCCGCGCGGCGCGGGCCGGATGTTCTCCAGCCGGAAACGCCCCAGCACCCGGTTGTCGGCGGCCAGCTCCCGCTCGCCCTGCAGGACGACGATGTCCACCGCCGACTGGTTGTCGTCGGCGGTCGTGAACGTCTCGCTGCGCCGCACCGGGATCGTCGTGTTGCGTTCGATGACCTTGGTCATCCGCCCGCCGAGCGTCTCCAGGCCCAGCGACAGCGGGATCACGTCGAGCAGCAGCACGTCCGGCCCCTCGCCGGTGAGCACCCCGGCCTGGATCGCCGCGCCCATCGCCACGACTTCGTCGGGGTTGACGCTCATGTTCGGGTCCTTGCCGCCGGTCAGCCGCCGTACCAGGGCCTGCACGGCTGGAATGCGGGTCGACCCGCCGACGAGGATGACCTCGTCGAGGTCGTTGGCGGTGGTCTTCGCATCGGCCATGGCCTGCTCGACCGGCCCGAGGCAGCGCTGGACCAGGTCCTTGGTGAGATCCTCGAACTTCGACCGGGTGATGGTGGTGGTCAGGTGCTTGGGCCCGGACGCGTCGGCGGTGACGAACGGGAGGCTGACCTGGGTCTGGGTGACCGACGACAGCTCGACCTTGGCCTTCTCGGCGGCCTCGAACAGCCGCTGCAGGGCCTGCGGGTCGGTGCGCAGGTCGATGCCGTTGTCGTTCTTGAACTCGTCGGCCAGGTGGTCGACCAGGCGGCGGTCGAAGTCGTCGCCACCCAGGTGCGAGTCGCCCGCTGTGGCGCGTACCTCCACGACGCTGTCACCGACGTCGAGGACGGACACGTCGAACGTGCCCCCGCCCAGATCGAACACCAGGACCGTCTCGTGGCCCTTCTTGTCCAGCCCGTACGCCAGCGCCGCGGCGGTCGGCTCGTTGATGATGCGCAGCACGTCGAGCCCGGCGATGCGGCCGGCGTCCTTGGTCGCGGTGCGCTGGGCGTCGTTGAAGTACGCGGGCACCGTGATGACGGCCTGGGTGACCTTCTCGCCGAGGAACTTGGACGCGTCGTCGACGAGCTTGCGCAGGATCTGGGCGCTGATCTCCTCGGGGGAGTACATCTTGCCCTTGACGTCGAAGCGTACGAGGCCGTCCGGGCCGGGCACGACGTCGAACGTGACGGCCTTGGCCTCGGAGCTGATCTCGTCGAAGTGCCGGCCGATGAACCGTTTCGCGGAGTAGATCGTGCCCTTGGGGTTCAGGATCGCCTGCCGCCGGGCGAGCTGCCCGACCAGGCGTTCACCGGCGTCGGTGAACGCCACGACCGAAGGCGTGGTGCGTGAGCCCTCGGCGTTGGGTACGACAGTGGCCTGACCGCTCTCGAACACCGCGATCACCGAGTTGGTCGTACCGAGATCTATACCGACTGCTTTTGCCATGCTGATCACCAGCCAGACGTGGACGCGTGCCAGACGATGCCGGGTGCCAAGTACCGTCACCCGGCAGTACGGGCAAGCTCCTAAAAAGTAATTCTGGAATCGAGGTCGGGGAGGCCTCAACGCGTAAAGGGCCGGCAGCACCAACTGCTGGTTAAGCCCTCACCGTCATGCCGACGGAGCGACCAAGCCAAATGTGAACCAAATTCTCATACTACCCGTCATGGGCGGGATAAAACATGATCCGGATGTTCCGGAAAAATCGCGCACAGGCCGGTACGCGAGAACCGTGCGCAGGCTGCGCTGGGCGGTGATCGTCAGGGTGCTGCCGTCGACGCTGGCGTCCAGCGTGCCCGGGTCGATGCCGGGCAGGTCGAGGTGCAGCACGTAGTGGTCACCGGACCGGTACAGGTCCGTGGCCGTGGCCGTGGGTGAACCGGGTCTGCGCATCGGTGCCCAGGCCGCGAACTCCGACGTGGCGGCTGATGCGCGCCTGCGCACCCGCTATCCGGTGCTGTAGAAGGCGCTGGTGTCGGGTGCTTCGGGTTGCGCATGGCGTCAACGGGCGGAAACATGCTGCGCACCTGCTACCCCTACCTCTACAACACGGCCGCGGGCTGGAACAAGCTGTAGCGGCCGAAGAGGTCAACGATCGGCGGACAGCTCGTTGTCTGGTTGATAACGGTACGCAGCCTCACGCACAGCTTCGTCGCTTTCCAACCCGGCTCCCAGCGCCCCGCCGAGTGTGCCGAGAGAGCTGGCCAACCACGCCAGCCGCACCTGGTCACTGATACCGACTGGATGACCGAGGGCAGCGGCGATCAGATCGGCCGGAACCATCACGAACACCCCCAGCGCAGTCAGCACCACCAGCTCGCCGTACAGCGCTACCGCGCCGATGACCACGGTGAGAATCGTGACGATGTTGAACAGAGCCACCTGTTGGCGAATCCCGGGACCGGCAGCCCGGGGCGGCACCCGCTCCCAGAGGCCGGCGCCGAGCACCAGGCTCAGTACCACCGCGAGTAGCGAACCGACGGTAAGTATGGTCAATCGCGCCGCCCCCAACGCGTTCGACAGCCGCCAGATGTCGCTCGTCACCAGCGCGAGGATGTCGACGGCCAGGGCCGCGACCAGAGCCCGGGACAGCCGCGAAACCAGTCGCCACGGCCGGTTGGCTCGCAGCATGCCCAGCAGGAGCCGCAGATTTCCTGTCAGTACGCCAGTGATCAGACCGACGGCGCCGCTTTCGGGTACCGGCAACTCGTTGAGCTCGCGCGTCCGGCGGTACAGAGCCACCCGTCGCCGCCGGATGGCACGATCATCGAGGTCCGCGTTCTCTGGGTCGACGTCGCCGAGCAGCGCCTCGATCAGGCGCACGATCGCGTCCGCGGCCCGGCGGGTCACACCCACCGCGCCCAGCGCAGGCAGGGACAGCACAGCGACAGCATGCGTCGCACTGGCGTGGGCGACCACCGGCCGGCGCTGGGTCGCCAACGGCAGATCGGTGATGCAGATGGCCATTTGCCAGCCTTCGTCCAGCAGCCTGCGCCGGGCGGCGTCGACCAGCCGGTTCAGGTCTGCTGGGGCGTCGACCAGCCGGTCCACGGCCAGCCGTATCTGCCAGTCTCCGTCCGGCAGCCGAACAGTGATCAGGCCGGTAAGGTCCGACAGAAGTTTCTGTGCCAGGTCGGCAGCCGGACCCGGTGACGCGACCAGTCCGATCACGGTCATCTCAAGTCACCGGCCGAAGCGCTCGTCGCCCCCGCCGAGTCGTTAAAGGTTGCCGTCGTCATCGTGCATCCCCCGACAGAGGCGTCGCCACCGGTACGGTGCGCGGTCACGCACCTGTACCTGCCCCGATCCGACGAGCGACCGTCACTCGGTGGTGATCAGTCATGCTACAGCCAACCCCGCCCGGCGAGGGACGGCTCAGATCATCCCAGCAAGGTGAGGGTCTCATCACTCCGGCGAACTTACGATGGCTGAAGCGGGGTCGGTTGCCGCCGCTGCTGCGAAGGCGAGCTCATTCGCGGTGAGGCGACGAAGTAGCATCCGAGTTATTGCGATCTCCTCTTGGGTGAGTCCCGACGCGTCACCTATTGTCGTCGGCGCGCAACGGATGCGTTCCCGAAGTGCTTCACCTTTCGCCGTGAGTGCGACTTCGACAACACGTTCGTCCTCGCCTCGACGTCGACGCGTGATAAGCCCGTTCGTCTCCATCCGCTTGATCAACGGTGTCAAGGTGCCGTACTCCAACTGGAGCGCGGAAATGAGGTCCTTCACAGCGACGCTCTTGCGCTCCCAGAGAACCAGCATCACGAGATACTGAGGATATGTCAGCCCTACTGGCTCGAGGAGAACCCGATAGGCGCTGGTCACCGCGCGCGAGGCGGCGTATAGCGCGAAACAGAACTGGTCGTCAAGCCGCATTGAGGCATAGTCGGGCTCATTCGAGCGTATTGGTGACTGTGTCACGTGACCTCCTGCGTCCGTATCTGGCTCGACCGACGGTGCTCGCAACCGGCTCACGTGGCCTCGCTTCGGTCGCGGCGATTCACAGCACCAACTAACTTTACCACGGTTTACTCTTGCACAAGTTAATCGGTCGGCCACGCCAGGCCCGCTGCCGACCGGCGGTCGCGGCGTTGCGACGCGGTCGGGCAAAACAGCTCGCCGACATTGCGACGTGTCACGCCCGGCTGGTCGTGCTCGACGATCTCGACCGAGCCGGGGCGACGGTGAACTTGGACTGGTCAGCAGCGGCGCGGCGGTCTGGCGACCATCAGCACCACGATTCTGCGCGGGCCGGGTGCCATCCGCGAAGAATTAGCGGACCTGCTAGCCGGCACGTCGTGCGGACAGTGGCCGACCACGACCGAGGTGGTCTTTGGCGCGTTTTGCCGCGTACAACTCCTCATCGGCGCGCCGGAGAGTCGTCTCCACGTCCTCCGGCCGCCGTAGGGTCACCCCGACACTGATGGTCCGGCCGCCGTCGGCTACCGCAGCCGCTAACCGTTCCGCGACCTGTACAGCCTCGTCCCGGCCGGCCACGTTCAGTACCGCGACGAACTCGTCGCCGCCGACGCGGAACACCTCGTCGCCCTCGCGCAGCGCCAAGCGGATGGCGTCGGCCACCTCGGTGAGTGCACGGTCTCCGGCGTCATGGCCCCACGTGTCGTTGATGGCCTTGAAGTTGTCGATGTCCATCGCGAGCACGGCCGTGGACGACGGAGCGCTGGAGGCCAGTTGTCGAGCCAGTGGGCGTCGGTGGCGCAGGCCGGTGAGAGGGTCGGAGTCGGCCAGAGTCTGCAGCGTGTGCTGCGTGGACATGCGCTCGTAGGACGCGACGGCGTTGATCATCAGGAGTTCCAGTATTACCGCGGTGTCCGGCAGTGGCTGAACCGCGAGCTCATCCATGATCAGCGTTACGGCGTCGAAGTCGGGATGCCGCGTGTTCACCGGCAGAGTCGCAGTGACCAGGGTGCGCACGCCGACGTCGGCGAGTGGTTCGAAACCGTCGGTGTCGGCGACGCCTACCTCGCCCCGGGAGTACGCGGCCTGCTGGCGAGCCGCGGCATCCATCAACTTGGACAGGCTCTCCGGCGGAAGGGCGCCGATGGCGTCGACGAGTCGCCGTGACCCCGACCCGCAGTGGTCCGCCAGGACGGCGAGCGGCGGAGCGCCGCCGACGAGGTCGTCGGCCCTGCGGATGAGCGTCACTGCGCATCGCAGCCCGGACAGGTCGACCGCCGCGCGGCAGAAGCGTTTTGCCAGCTCCGTGAGGTCGTTGGCGGTGGCGATGTTCAAGGTGTGGCTGAGCAGCCACTGGGGCGGGCTCGGCTCGGACGGGCCACCCAGCTGGTGGATTCGGGCGCCCAGGAGCACGCCGATCCTCGTCAGCGCTGACTCCCAGTCTCTGAGGTCGGTCAGCACGAGGTCGAACTCGACCATGATGACGCCGATCACGGTATCGCGCGTGCCGCGCACCGGAGCACAGATCATCGAGCCGGCTGGACGGCCTGCGGGCGGATCGGTGCGGTCGCCGGCAGGGGTGCGACGGGTGACGGTGTGTCCCGTGGTCAGTACCCGCCCGGCCATGCCGTAGTTGATGCGCACTGTCCGCGGCGCGTGCCAGACTCCGCTACTCGCGCCGAGGTGCAGGTAGCTGGTGTTGGTCAGCAGAACGTTCACCGAGGCACCCGTGTGGGTGCTGACAGCGTCGACCACCGCGTTGCACGTTCGGTAGACGGATTCACAGGAGCGTATGGACTGGGCGACTTCATCGACGAGTCCTGGTGCTGCGGTCACTTCGGCGGTCCTCCTTCCTCAAGAGCCGGGCACGACGTCAGAAGTGTCCGCGCCCGGCCGACTGCCGGCTGGTGTACTCGGACAGCAGTGCCGGCTCGTCGATGGCGCCCTCGTCGACAAGTTCGAGAAAGGCGTCGACCGCGCGGGCATCGAACTGCGTGCCCCGTCCCGTCTCCAGCTCTTCGCGCGCTTTGCCGACCCCGAGCGCCCGGGCATACGGGCGGTCAACGCGCATCGTGGCCCAGGCGTCGCACACCGCGATGATCCGTGCCTCGATCGGGATGTCGGCACCGGCCAGGCCGCGCGGATAACCGGTCCCGTCATACCGCTCGTGGTGTGCCGCGACCAGCGGAGCCAGATCCGGCCGGTTCATCTTGACGAGCAGCCGGGCACCCTCGTCCGGGTGGCGGCGCATCTCGACCCACTCGTCGGCGGTGAGCCGGCCGGGCTTGGCCAGCAGCGACTCGTCGACGCAAATCTTGCCCACGTCATGCAGGCGTCCAGCGGCTGCCGTGCGCAGCTGCGTCCGGCGATCAAGACCCAGTCGCGCGGCGGTCTGTTCGGCCCATCGGGCGACAGCGGTGCCGTGCTCGCGTTCCCCCAGGACGGTATCGATCTCGTCGGCCATCCACACCAGGTCCTGCGGGAGCATGTCCTCGGGGTCGACCGGTGTCGCGCGATCGGTCCGCGCCGATGCCGGGTTCGCGTCGAGCGTCTCGCCCGGCAACTCCTCGCACCGTTCCTCGGTGTTCCGTCCCACCTGGAGAGCTGGTACTTCGATGCACACCAGTGCCATGACGGCCGAATGGTCGCCATGCGTGTGGGGGCGCGTCGCACTGCGGCGGGATTGCCCAACCAGGACCATCGCACCGTCGATACCGCCGAGGAGCCTCTGCACATGCGCCGCAGTTGAAGCTGTTTCCCAACTCCAGTTCGCGGGGGCCACCGGACAGCCCTCTTGCCGCAGACGGTCGACCGCTTCGCTCAAAGTGGACGACTCGGCGAACACCATCACGACTGCCGGCTGCACTACCTTGCCCATGGCTTCCTCCTCGGGGTGTGTGCGGGAGCTCGCCCAGCGGCCCCGCCTCAATGCAAAAACCTAGCCCACGTAATCCTCGTGTACAAGGTAATTGGTCGGATTTCGGCTTGTTGATGTGAACTCGGGATGGGCTGCCCACCCAGGTCGCGCCGCGTGCAAGTCGCGGCTCGGCCGGCGATCGCATGGGTTCGCGGGCTCGGTCAGGCGGGCCGTATAGCCGGCCCTGCGGCTGTTGCGCTCGACCGTGCAGAAGGCGTCGTCAAGGCGCCGAGATCTGTCGCTCTCCCGATGGCCGGAAGTCGGCGCTGGTCAGCTCGGTGAGCACGTCGTCCGGCTTCGGACCGCCATAACTTGGGTATTTCATCCCACCTACGTCCCCTTTGCGCACCGTGCCGACGGCGGCTCAGTCGTCAAGCTGCTGGTCGACCTTCACCTGTCGTTCCGCATACGGAACGATGTACGTGGGCGAGATATTCCTCCGCTGCGGTGCTCACCGGCCCGCCGGGCTGTCGAATGGCGATCAAGCGCGATGGCGGGAGTTTGTCCAGGGTGCGGGTCCACCCACACTCCCGGCCGCTCGCCAGCGACGCGGTGCAGCGCCCGCATTGGTCAGCCGCATCGCCCCGATCGTCGGGCCGGCCGCTTATGGCAATCTGCGCCCTCCCGGAGCAGGACTTGACTCTCCCTCTGGGGGAGACCCGACAGTAGGCGGATGGGCAACGCCAACTGATTGAAAGGCAGCCTGCTGCAGGATTGGGCAGGGTAGGTCCAGGACTGCGGGGCACTCAGGCTGACAGTCGGTGCCCGTCCTCCGACCAGATTCGGCGGGCGGTGGCGGCCGAGAGCATCTCGGTCGCGTCAAAGACTCATCGCTGCGCGGGCCAGCGGCAGGGTCACCAACCATGATGGCGGAGAAACCTTGTGCACGAGCTATCGGTGCGCTAGCTTTCAATGGGCCCCATCTGAAGTCGTCCGCAGCCGCGTCGGTTGTTCTGGGGCGATAACCGAGTCGAGTGCCGGGCGATCGTCAAAAGTTGGGTCCGCCGCCGCTACATGGTCGTAATCGTTGCCAGGCGCGGTGGGCGCTGGCTACCGGAACGTGAATCGGAGGAAGCATGGATTTCGATTATGTGATCGTCGGTGCCGGTTCAGCAGGCTGTGTCCTGGCGGCACGGCTGTCTGAGCAGCCGGATGTGAGCGTCCTGCTGTTGGAGACCGGCCCCGCGGACACCCGCCCGGAGATCCACGTGCCGCCGGCGTGGCCCGCCCTGTGGGGCACCGAAGTCGATCATGCGTACCGGACGGTGCCGCAGAGCGCGATGGGCGGTCTGGAGCACAACTGGCCTCGTGGGCGAACGCTGGGCGGAAGCAGTTCGATCAACGCCATGGTCTACCTGCGTGGCCATCGCAACGACTTCGACTCGTGGGCTCATGGCGGCGCGCCCGGTTGGGCGTATGACGACGTCCTGCCGTACTTCCAGCGAATGGAGACGGTGCCGGACGGGGATCTGCGGTATCGCGGCTTTCGCGGGCCGATGCTGCCCCAGAGGTCGGCCACGCCCAATCCGCTTTCGCAGGTCTTCGTGGATGCCGCCGCACAGGCCGGTCATCCGGTCACCGGCGACTTCAACGGTGCGGTGCAGGAAGGAGCCGGCTGGCATGACCTGACCATCTGCCTCGGAAAGCGGCAGAGTACCGCGGTCGCGTATCTGCGACCGGCGCTACGTCGCTCGAACCTCACGGTGTGGACCGAGTCGCGCGCGACAAGCCTGCTCGTGCGCAATGGCCGCTGTACGGGTGTCCTCGTGCGACACAACTGCGAACTTGTCGACGTACGCGCCAACCGAGAGGTGATCGTGTCGTCCGGTGCGGTGGACTCACCACGCCTGCTGCTGCTGTCGGGGATAGGGCCGGCAGACGAACTGCGGCAGGCGGGCGTCAAGGTGGTGCACGACCTTCCCGGCGTCGGAAGGAACCTGCAGGACCACCCGCTGACCGGTGTGGTCTTCGAGTCCACGCGGCAGATTCCGCCCGGCAACGCCAACCACGCGGAGACCTCGCTGCTGTATCGCAGCAGTGAGGCCGTCGGCGGGCCTGACGCGCAGATCATGTTCATGCATGTGCCGTTCCACTACCTGGCGGCGTTCGGCTCTCCGGCAGACAGCTTCACGTTCGGCGTGTCCGTCGTGCCCCGCAGTCGAGGATCCGTCCGACTGGCGAACCGTGATCCGGACAGCAGCCCGCTGATCGATCCGAACTATCTGGCCGATCTCAGCGATCGGCGTCGTCTGGCCGAGGGCGTGGAGAAGGCGCGAACCATCGCCGCGAGTGCGGCATTCGATCCGTGGCGCGGACCGGAACTGCTGCCAGGAAGCGACCTCGGCGTCGAGGAGTATGTCCGTACAGGAACGGGAACCTATTTCCACCCGGCCGGAAGCTGCAAGATGGGCACTGACGACCAATGCGTGGTCACGCCGCAGCTACGGGTGCATGGCATCGAGAACCTCCGCGTCATCGACGCGTCGGTGATGCCGACACTTGTCAGCGTGAACACCAACGCCGCCACCATCATGATCGCCGAGCGCGGCGCTGAGCTGATCCGGACAGAGGGCTGAGCAGGCTGGGCGCTTCCGTGCCCTGAACGGCCCTCGCTCACGCCAAATCGGTAGATAACTTCCGTAACGGGCGTAGCATTGCGTCCGCAGCGCGGCATCCGATGTCGGGGCGACTCGTTCAATGCGGTGGCGGTCACGCAACGTGCCTGAAGTTGCCCTTGGACCTTCTTATGTCTTGCACGACCAAACTCTCGCGCTGGCGCCAGTGCGTCTTGGGTCGGCCGCTGGCGCAGCGCAAGCTTTTCGGAGGAGAACCATGAAACCCACACCGAAATCGCGTTTGTCGGGGCTCGCGGCCAGTGTGCTGGTGGCGACTCTCGCCGTGACCGCATCTGTTATTGCCAACTCTGTCACCACGTCGGCGGGCGCCGCAGAACCTCAGCCCGTTCAGCAGCAGGACAAGCCGACGGTGGTATTGGTGCACGGCGCGTTCGCCGACGCGTCTAGCTGGAACGGCGTGATCGAGCGTCTGCAGGCCGAGGGTTACCCGGTGGTGGCGCCGGCCAACCCACTGCGGGACCTGGCGACGGACTCGGCTTATCTGCGCCGTGTGCTCAACAGCGTGCAAGGCCCCATCGTGCTGGCTGGGCACTCCTACGGCGGGGCCGTCATGTCGAGCGCCGCCGCTGGTGATCCGGACGTGAAAGCGCTGGTCTACATAACAGCGCTGGCACCGGATGTCGGGGAGACCACTGCGGAGTTGGTCAACAGATTCCCCGGCAACACGCTGGGTGCGAACCTGCAGTCGGTGCCGTTCCCGCTGCCCGGCGGAGGCGAGGGCACCGACCTGTACGTCAAGCGCGAGGCGTTCCGGGAGCACTTCGCGGCCGACGTCCCTGCACCGACCGCGGCCTTGATGGCGGTCACGCAGCGTCCGGCCGCTACTGCCGCGCTGGAGGGCAAGGCGGTCGAGGCGGCCTGGAAGGTCATTCCGTCATGGGCGCTGCTGGCCACCGAGGACAGGGCGATCCCGCTGGCCGCCCAGAAGTTCATGGCCGAACGCGCCAAGTCCAAGACCGCGGAAGTCAAGGCATCCCATGCCGTCCCGGTCTCCCAACCCGGCGCGGTCGCCGACCTCATCATCGAAGCGGCCGGCGCCTCCAAGTAGGCCTGGCCGGTGGGGCCGGCAGCGTTCGTATCCGGGAGGCCGTCCACCCGGTACGGCTCGCAAGGCGAAGCTCCCGCAGAAGCGCGAAGCACGCATCTGCGGGAGTTGGTCGATGTCGTCGTGCGGCCCGTGGTGGACGGCCACGACCGGGCCGGCCGGCGCGAGCTCGACGACCTCGATCCGGCCGGACGCGCGTGGGTCACGGACCGGTGGGAAGACGCACACGACACCGCGCCGTGGGTGAGCAGCTCGTTGGCGTAGTGCCCACCGGGCGGTCAGGTGCGCTGGGCAGGTCGGAAGGCCGCATCCAGCTCGGCCATGGCCGCGTCGTACCCGCGATCACACGGTCGAGCGTGACGTGGCCGTCCCCGGCGGCGACGAGAGGGGCTGGCACTGACCGCATCTCGACCTGCAACAGCCCGGCCTTGTGGTAGCGGAGCAACGTCCGCACGCTCAGGCGGGTTACCGTCGCGAACTCCCCGATCGTCACCGCCGCCCGTACGCCCCTAGTCTGCTCCGGCGCTCCGGGAGTCGCCAGTTGACCCTCTCCTTGCGGGAGACCTGACAGTGGTCGTATGAAAACGGACTGGAGTCGGGCAACCCCGATCGCCTCGTCGGCATTGCCGGCCCAACTCACCACCTACCTCGACGCGCATCGAGCCCGCGACGTCAGTGCCGCAATCGTGTGCTACACCCAGGATGCCGTGGTGGCCGACGATGGGCACACCTATCGTGGTCTGGAGGAGATTCGGACCTGGCTGGGCCGCTCGGCGAGCGAGTACACGTTCACCGCCGAACTCACCGGTGCCGGCAGGATCGACGAGATGCACTACGACGTCGTCCAGCATCTCGAAGGAGACTTTCCCGGTGGGGTGGTCGACCTGCATTACCGGTTCACGATGCGTGGCCCGCTGATCGCGGCGCTGCATATCGCACCGTAGCGTGTTTTCACACGATTGCGGTATTGCTGAGGCGGCGTCCGTATCCAGTTTTCGGCCATCGGATGGTCACCATCGGAATATGATCATGGTGGGGGAAGACATGAGGACATGGTTCATCACCGGTGGCACGCCGGGTGGGTTCGGTTTGGCCTACGCCGAGGCCGCACTCGATGCCGGCGATCGCGTGGTGCTGACCGCGCGGCGGGTCGAGCGGCTGAAGGAGTGGGCACAGGCGTACGGCGACCGGGTGCTGGTCCTTCCCCTGGACGTCACCGACGACCAGCAGGTGATCGACTCCGTAAGGGCTGCCGAAGGGCATTTCGGCGCCGTCGACGTGCTGGTGAACAACGCCGGCCGGGGCTGGTACGGGTCCATCGAGGGCATGGCCGACGACGCCGTGCGGCAGATGTTCGAACTGAACTTCTTCGCGGTGCTGTCGGTCACGCGTGCCGTGCTGCCGGGCATGCGAGCCCGACGCCGGGGATGGATCATCAACATGTCCTCCGTGGCCGGGCTGCGCGGGGTGACCGGATTCGGCTACTACAGCGCCTCCAAATTCGCGGTCGAGGCGGTCACCGAGGTGCTGCGCAACGAGGTGGAGCCGCTGGGCATCCGGGTGATGGCGGTCGAGCCAGGGGCGTTCCGGACCAGGGCCTATGCGGGCTTCGCCGACGAGGCCGTCGATGAGACCATCGCCGAGTACCAGCCGATGCTGCAGGACGTCCGCAGCGCGATGATCGACCAGGACGGCAAGCAGCCCGGCGACCCGCAGCGCGGAGCTCGCGCGGTCATCGCCGCCATGGCCCAGGCGTCGCCGCCGCACCGGCTGGTTCTGGGCAGCGGCGCGTTCGACGTCGTGGTGAAGACGATCGAAGAGAACCTGGCCGACATCCGCAACTCCGAAGCGCTGTCACGTCGGGCCGACTTCCCTGCCACCGTATAGCCGTCCAGCGGACCTGGACGTTTGAAACGCTCCGACGGAGCAGGGCCGCCATCACCGGCTGGCTCAGTCAGCAATCGCCGCGGTTCTGCTCGCGCTGGGTGATGCCACCGGCCGGGTGTGCCCGCCGCTGACATCGGGCGGTCACGACAGCGCCTCGCCCGCGACCCGTTCAGTGCTGTCCCGAGCCGTCATGGCCTCGGTGGCGGGTGCGGGGGTGCCGCCGGTCACCAGCGCGTTGATCCGGACCACTGTCGCTGCCGTGTCGAGCGCGGCCGAACGGGTGAGTCCGATGACGCTGTGCTCGGCGGCTGTAGGAGGCCATGCCGGGCGCGCATCTTGGCGCCCTCGGCGGTGACCCGCTCGGCGACTGCCCGGCCCATCCCGGAGGTCGCGCCGGTGACCGGGATGACCTTGTCGGTGAAGTGTGCAGACACGGTTGTTCCTCTTTCGAACGCGTCTTTGGCACGCGCCGAACTGTTGTCAGAAGGTCAGGACGAACCGCCCGCGTACCCCACCCGCCTCGAGCCGACGGTGGGCGTCTGATGCCTGGGCTGCGGGCATGACCTCGGCGACCCGGGGCGTGAGCACGCCGGCACCGGCGAGGCGGCGGATCTCGTCGAGCTTGTCGGTGCGGCCGTCGTACTCGGGCACGAACGGGGACAGCACCTTGATCCCGCGGGTGCTTCCGGCGGTATAGCCGCCGGGCTCCTCGGCCTGCCGGAACCTGATGAAGGTGCCGCCGTCACGGACGGCGTCGAGCAGCCGCGGCCCGAACAGCGCCACGTCGGCGACCGCGTCCACGCCCTCGGGATACCGTGCCCGGATACTGTCGACGACCCCGCGTCCCCGGGGCACGACCTCGGTCGCGCCGAGCTCGCCGACGAGCTGCTCGTCGGCCCGGGCGGCGTCGGCGATCACGGTCAGCCCGGCGTGGGCGGCCAGCTGGACCAGGTATCCGCCGAGCGCCCCGGCGGCCCCGATCACGGCGAGGGTCGAGCCGGGCGGCAGCCCCAGCTGGTCGAAGGCCAGCAGCGCGGTCAGGCCGTTCATAGGCAGCGTCGCCGCGGCCTCGTGACCGAACCCGTCCGGTGCGCGTACCACCGAGCTCGCCGACAGGACCGCGTACTGCACGTAGCCGCCGCCCCGGTAGTCGACGGCGCCGTCGTCGGCGGGCAGGAACGGCATCAGCATCGCCATCACCGGATCGCCGGTGCGCAGGCTGGTGTCGGTGTCTGGACCGATCTCGTCGACCACGCCCGCGACGTCCATCCCAGGTACATAGGGTGCGGGCACCCCTTCCAGTTCCATGGCCCATGTGCCGTCGCGCAGCAGCATGTCCGCCGGGTTCACTGCGGCAGCGTGCACCCGGATCCGGACCTGGCCCGGGCCGGCGTGTGGTTCCGGTACGTCGACGAGCCGCAGCACCTCCGGCCCACCGAACTTGTGCAGACCTACAGCTTTCATGATCTTCCTCCGAGGATGTAGCTCCAGCTCACAAGTGGTGTCTATCACCTACCAGGTACCCGATCAGTACCGAACTTCGAGTGTCTGCAATACCGGCAAGAACGGAAAGAAGGCACTTCAAAGTGCCCTGGTATTGCCAGAGGTACCAACCGAGTGACAGGTGGGACCTGGTATACGACATACACTCGTACGCATGGCGCATCCGACCACCTCGACCAGCGAACGGGAACTGGCGAACTACGGTCAGGGCCGCGAGCTGGTGCGAGACGTGCTGGAGCGCATCGGCGACAAATGGTCCGTGGTGGTCATCTGCCAGCTGGGGCACACCACGAAGCGCTTCAACGAGCTCCGCCGGCTCAGCGAGCCGATCACCCAGCGCATGCTGAGCGCCACCCTGCGCGGCATGGAGCGCGACGGACTGGTCACCCGCACCCTGCACGACACCAGACCCCTGCGCGTCGACTACACGCTCACCCCGCGCGGCATCAGCCTGCTCGCCGCTGTACGACACCTCGCCTGCTGGGCGGTCGACAACGCCGTCGGCATCCAGGCACGTTGCGCGCACCCGTAGTGGACCAGGCAGATCGCGCCGCCGGTGAACCCCGGATCGAGGAAGACCGCGTACAGCCGCTCCTGCCATTCCTCCATGGCGGTGTCGAAGTCCTCGATGTCGTCGAATTTCTCCTCGTCGGGGCGCTCGTCGTCCAGCCGGGCGAGGATCTCACCGTAGGGGCGGTCCACCAGGAACGGCACCTTGACCAGGTCAAGATTGGTCATGTTGCTGCCGTCGCCGATCCAGCGCCATGTGCCCGAGTTGTCGCGCCGCACGGGGAAGACGCCGTACGCCGGGCCGGCGCCGCCCGCCGAGACCTGGGTCAGGAACGTGCGGTAGTCCTCGGGCAGGCTCACGCCGAGGCGATGTTCCAGGTCGGCGAGCTCGTCGGCGGTGAGAGGCGGATCCAGGCGCATCTGATGGTCGTCTGCGCCGAAGATCGTGTTGCGGTGGGGATGGCGGCCCAGGGCTTCGACGCGTTCGCGTACGCCCGACCAGTCGGTGCTCATGTCAGCCTCCTGGGCTGGTCAGTCGTGCAGCGGGATGGCGGGACGGACGAGCATCTGGTCGAGGTACTCGGCCTCGTCCTGGACGAACTGGGCGTATTCGGCGTCGCGGTAGGCGGTCGCGACGGTGAGCCAGGAGACGAATTCGCCTGAACCGCCGCACACCATGGATCCGCCGTCGCCGCCACAGATCACGGCCGGGTCGGCGGTCCGCTCGTCGCGGTACGGGTCCTGCCCGATGGTCAGGCCGAACAGGTTCGGCTCGCGGTGCGGGCCGGTGCGCGCCGACCACGGATCACCGCCGCCGGGATAGGTGTCACCCCACCGGAACAGGGTCGTCGCACCGGCGCCACAGGCGTACTCCCACTCGTCAGGAGTCAGCAGCCGTCGGCCGAGCGCTGCGAGCCGGGCGGCCTCGTCGTCGTAGGACGGGGTGTCGTACATCCACGCGGCGCGCACCGAACCGTCCGGCGCCAGCAGCGCCCGCCCGAACCCGGCCCACTCGACCTGCTCCGGCATCGCCGAGCCGGTGACTGCGACCGTCTGCCGCAGTTCGTGAACGCGGCGCAGGACCGTCGGCTCGTCGACGGGCATCGCGGTCAACCCCGCCTGTACCGCCTCGACGGCGACCAGCAGCGTCGGCACCGACACGGTCCGTGGCGGCGACGTGCGCTCGGCGACGTATGCCCGGATGTCGTCGGGCAGGCCGAGGGCCTCGGCCGATTCGTGATAGCTGTCGACTTGCTCCGGAGTGGGGGAGAACCGGGTCGCGTCGTAGCCGACCTGGACCTGCCGTGCCGGGACCAGTGCGAACGGGACGCCGCCGACGTCGAACACGGCAGTCCGGGCAGCGCGGCCCGCGTACTCCTGTGGCCCGACCTCGACCGAGGCAGCGCTGACCCGATCGGCGATCCGGCTCGCCAACGCTTGGGCCTCGGCATCGTCCAGCGCCGTCCAGCGTTCCCACGTGATGTTCACGCGCGCATCATGCCCCGACCCGCCGACATCGCGCCGCCGGGCCAGGCGTCGCCGATTCCGCACATCGATGGCTGCGCGATGATCCCGAATCGAGCGAGCCGACCCACGTGGCGACGCGCGCCTCGTTGCCGTCAGCATCGGCCAGCCCTGACCACCTCGGCGTCGGTGACCAGGTGGCCGCCCGCGGTCGGATCCGGCGAGCCAGCGGTCGTCACCGTCACGGGTAGCGGCCGGTCGGTGATGCGTCCGGGCAGGTTGAACACGGTGCGGATCTCGCGCGGATCGCAGCGGTGGTCGCAACGACTTATCCGGGGTCTTCGACGAAGCGCTTGATCTCGCGTGCCCACAAATGTGGGCTCGTGACTGCTGCCGGTAATCGCCGCGACCGGAATTTTAGAACTTCCGGAGCGGCTGTCCACTCCCGACCTATTTTGGATTGCAAATACAGGTAATCCAACAATTAGAAATGGGGTCAGCGCGAGAGTTCGGCCCAGGACTGAGCCGTGTGCGACTGTCCAACGAGCTGTGTTGGGCAGCTAGGTCGCCGGCTAGCCACTCCGGCCCGAAGGGGCGGGAGACGGCCCCGAAGGGGCCGG
>NZ_ML769302.1:0-530926 GCF_009720385.1 Catellatospora vulcania
GTGAATTCGTCGACGATGCGGTCGTAGACGGCCTGGTCGAAGTCGACGAGGTCCATCTTGTTGACGCACAGGACCAGGTGCGGCACGCGCAGCAGCGAGCACAGGAACGCGTGCCGGCGTGACTGCTCGACGATCCCCTTGCGCGCGTCGACCAGGACGAGGGCCAGGTCGGCGGTGGAGGCGCCGGTGACCATGTTGCGCGTGTACTGGATGTGGCCGGGGGTGTCGGCGATGATGAACTTGCGCCGCGGCGTCGCGAAGTACCGGTACGCGACGTCGATGGTGATGCCCTGCTCCCGCTCGGCCCGCAGACCGTCGGTCAGCAGCGCGAGGTTGGTGTACTCGTCGCCACGGGCAGCGCTGACGGCCTCGACGGCTTCGAGCTGGTCCTCGAACAGCGACTTGGTGTCGTACAGCAGCCGGCCGATCAGCGTGCTCTTGCCGTCGTCGACCGACCCGGCCGTCGCGAAGCGCAGCAGGTCGACCCTGGCCTCCGAACGGGCCTCGGCCACGGGCTCAGCAACAGCGGTCATCAGAAGTACCCCTCACGCTTGCGGTCTTCCATCGCCGCTTCACTGACCTTGTCATCACCACGGGTCGCGCCACGCTCGGTCACCCGGGTCGCGGCGACCTCCGCGATCACCTTCTCCACCGTGTCGGCCTCCGAGGCCACCGCAGCGGTCAGCGTCGCGTCGCCGACGGTGCGGTAGCGCACCCGGGCCTTGAACACGTTCTCGCCGGGCTTGGCCGTGATGAACTCGTTGACCGCGAACAGCATCCCGTCCCGGCTGACCACTTCACGCTCGTGCGCGTAGTAGATCGACGGCAGCGGGATCTCCTCCCGCGCGATGTAGTGCCAGATGTCCAGCTCGGTCCAGTTCGACAACGGGAACACCCGAATGCTCTCGCCCGGGTGATGACGACCGTTGTAAAGCGACCACAGCTCCGGCCGCTGGTTCTTCGGATCCCACTGCCCGAACTCGTCCCGGAACGAGAACACCCGCTCCTTGGCCCGCGCCTTCTCCTCATCCCGGCGCGCACCACCGAACAGCGCGTCGAACCGGTACTTGTCCACCGCGTCCAGCAGCACCGGCGTCTGGATCCGGTTACGGGACCCACCTGCGGGCTCCGTGACCAGCCCGCGCGCGAGAGCCTCGGGAACCGACGCGACGATCAGCTGCAGGCCGAGTTCCTGCACCCGGCGGTCGCGATATTCGAGCACCTCGGGGAAGTTGTGGCCCGTGTCGATGTGCATCACCGGGAAAGGGATCCGGCCCGGGGCGAACGCCTTCTGCGCCAGGCGCAGCATCACGATCGAATCCTTGCCACCCGAGAACAGCAGCACCGGACGCTCGAACTCCGCCACCACCTCCCGCATCACGAAGACGCTCTCGGCTTCGAGAGCGTCGAGGTGGGAGACCCGGTACGCAGCCGGCTGCTCAGACGCAGGCTGGATCATATCCAGACCTTTCCTAGTGAATTACTCGGGAATCTACCGTACACGCGGTCGCGCTTGCCGATCAAGAATGCTGTGACACGGCCGACAGCAGGTCAGCGGCCAGATCGCGGCGGCAGACGATCAGATCGGGCAGGCTCGCGTCCGACTGGTTGTAGATCAGCGGGGAGCCGTCGATGCGGGAGGTGTGCAGGCCCGCCGCAGCGGCGACGGCGACCGGGGCCGCCGAGTCCCACTCGTACTGGCCACCGCCGTGGATGTAGGCGTCGACCTCACCGGTGACCACGGCGGCGATCTTCACGCCGGCCGAGCCCATCGGCACGAGCTGCGCGCCGACCTGCTCGGCGACCGCGGCCAGGAAGTACGGCGGGCGGGTGCGGCTAGTGGCGATGCGGATCGGGCCGCCCGCGGCGACCTGCGGGGACAGCGGCGGGTACGGCGCGGCCGGCTCGCTGCCGAGCACGCGCTGCTGCGCGGGCAGTCCGACGGCCCCGGCCGCGAGCACGCCGGTGGTCTCACCGGTGCGCCGCCACAGGGCGACGTGCACGGCCCAGTCGGCGCGGCCTTCCTCGCCGAACTCGCGGGTGCCGTCGAGCGGGTCGATGATCCACAGCCGGTTGGCGCTGAGCCGGGCCGGGTCGTCCACACCCTCCTCGCTCAGCACCGCGTCGGCGGGCCGCCAGCGGGACAGCTCGGTCATGAGCAGGTCGTGTGAGCGCTTGTCCCCGGCGGCCCGCAGTCCTGCGGGGTCGTCGAAGCCGAGTTCGTCACGCAGGGCGAGCAGCAGGTCGCCGGCCTGTCGGGCCAGCCATACGGCGAAGGCGCCGTCTTCCACCGGGGGCATCAGTACGCTCCAGAGCTACGGGCAACGGCGGTCAGCGTACGCAGGAGAATGAGCAGGTCCATGGACATTGACCAGTTCTCGACATAGCGGAGGTCCAACCGGACCGCCTCCTCCCACGGCAGGTCGGATCGCCCGGAGACCTGCCAGAGTCCTGTCATTCCGGGTTTCACCGCCAGTCTGCGGCGTACGTCGTCGGCGTACGCCGCGACCTCGCAGGGCAGCGGCGGCCGCGGCCCCACCAGTGACATCTGTCCCAGCAGCACGTTCAGCAACTGCGGCAGCTCGTCGAGTGAGTAGCGGCGCATCCATTTGCCCATCGCGGTCACCCGCGGGTCATCCCGGATCTTGAACAGCACTCCGTCGTGCTCGTTGAGATGCTTCAGCTCGGCCAGCCGCGCTTCGGCGTCGGTGTACATGGTACGGAACTTGAAGATGACGAACTCGCGCCCGTCCCTGCCGACTCTCACCTGCCGGAACAGGGCCGGTCCGGAGGAGTCGATGCGCAGCGCCATCGCGATCACCAGCAGCAGTGGCGCGGACATGACCAGCAGCAGCGCCGCCCCGGCCCGGTCCATCAGCTCCTTCATCACCCGGCTGCCGCCGGACAGCCGCGGATGTTCCACGTGCAACATCGGCAGCCCGTCCACCGGACGGATGGTGGTGCGGCCGCCGGCCACGTCGATCAGGGCGCTGGCCACGATCAGGTCGATCTCGTCGCGCTCCAGCTGCCAGGCCATCCGGCGCAGCGCGTGCCCGTCCAGCTCGGGGCAGCTGAGCACGATCACGGTGTCCGCGCCCGCGGCCCGCACGGCCGCCGCGACGTCGTCGAAGGTGCCGTACACCGGCAGGCCGACCCGGCCGTCGCTGCCCCGGGGCACGCACGCCCCGACTACCTCCAGGCCGTGGAAGCGCTCGCGGCACAGCTGCCGGTGCAGGCCGATGATGGCCAGCTCATGCCCGACCACGATGGTCCGGCGCAGGCACTCGCCGCGCTCGCGCCGCCGGTGCAGCGACTTGCGGATCACGAATCTGGTCAGCACCAGCGTCCCCGTCGCGGCGGGCAGCGCGATGAGCACGTACGAGCGGGCCGTGGGCAGTTCCAGGGCGTACGAGCCGACGGCCGCGGTCGCGATCAGCCACAGCCCGCCGCGCATGACCCGGTCGTACTCCTGCGTGCCGACGTACAGGTAACGCTTGTCGTAGGCCCTGGTCAGCGCCAGCGACGTGACGAGCGCGAACGGCAGCGCCAGGGACAGCAGGACGTAGGTGCTGGTGTACGGGGTGATCTCGGTGCCGAAGCGCAGCATGTAGACGAGCACGCCCGCGGCCGCGCCGACGAGCAGGTCCGAGCCGAGCAGCGAACGCAGGTACCGCTGCTCCCAGCCCTTGCGGCGGTCGAGCACCCGCATGGGCAGGCCGATGTGGGTGCTGCCCCGGTGCAGCGGGCGCCGGCTCGCGGCGGGGCGGTGCTGGGGCGTCTGCGGGCGTACCGCGACCAGGCCCACCGGCGCGGGGCTGAACGGCGCCGGACCGGCAGGGGTCGGCGTGGCGGTGTAGGACAGCGCCCCGGAGGCGTCGATGTGCCGATGGCGTTGCGGGTAGGGCCGCGGGCCGCGCCGATCGTCGTCTCGGCGCTGCTCCATGAATGCCCCCCGTCACCGACCCGGCGGCACCCGCGCAGACCTGCGGAAACCGGTCTGTGGCAGATGCGCCTGACGGTTACAACGCGAGAAAGGGGCAAATGTGACGGCGGGAGACTGTCCGGGATCAGGCGGTGTGGTACGTCTGCTGGGCCGCGGCCAGGCCGCCCTTGACGATCGCCTCGACCGCGTCCGCGGCCCGGTCCACCAGGAAGTCCAGCTCCTTGCGCTCCACCGAGGAGAAGTCGGACAGCACGAAGTCCGCCGGGTCCTGCCGGCCGGGCGGGCGGCCCACGCCGAAGCGCACCCGCACGTACTCCTTGGTGGCCAGCGACTTGGTCATCGAGCGCAGCCCGTTGTGGCCGCCCTCGCCGCCGCCGACCTTCAACCGCAGCTGCCCGTACGGGATGTCCAGCTCGTCGTGCACGGCGATGATCTGCTCCGGCGGCACCTTGTAGAACTGGCTCAGCGCCGCGGCGGGACCGCCGGACAGGTTCATGTAGGTCAGCGGCTTCACCAGCACCAGCCGAGGGGCGTCCACGCCGAACCCGAGCCGGGACTCGGCGACCTCGGCGACGGCCTTGCGGTGCCGGCCGAACTTCACGCCGGTGCGCTCGGCCAGCAGGTCGGCGATGAAGAACCCGACGTTGTGCCGGTTGCCGGCGTACTGCGGCCCCGGATTGCCCAGGCCCACGATCAGCCACGGTGCGGCCTGCTCCATCAACACTCCCCTGAATACGCTCGTGGCGTCCTTCACGCTCTCACAGCATGAAGGACGCCACGGTCGGACGCTAAAGCGATCAGGCCTCGGCGGCCACGGTCTCGGCAGCCTCGGCGGCCTCGGCCTCGGCCGACTCCGGCGCCTCGGCGGTCTCGCCCTCGAGCTGCTCGGCGGTCGGGGCCTGCGTCACGATGGCGACCATGGTGTCGGCGTCGACGGCCAGCTGCGAGCCCTTCGGCAGCGTGATGTCACCGGCGGTGATGTGCGTGCCGGCCTCGAGGCCCTCGATGGAGACCTCGACGAACTCGGGCAGGTGCAGCGCCTCGGCGATGATCGAGATCTTGTCGTGCTCGTGCATGACCAGCGTGCCCTTGGCGGCCTCGCCGACCAGGTGCACCGGCACGTCGACGGTGACCTGCTCGCCGCGCTTGACGATGATCATGTCGATGTGCTCGAAGGTGTCCTTCAGCGGGTCGCGCTGGATGGCCTTCGGCAGGGCCAGGGTCTTGGTGCCGTCGGGACCGACGAGCTCGAAGACGGTGTTGATGCCGCCGTGGCGGATGGCCGCGGCGAACTCACGAGCGGGCACGGCGATGTGGCGCGGGGCCTCACCGTGGCCGTAGATGACGGCGGGCACGAGGCCCAGACGACGGGTGCGACGGGCGCCACCCTTACCGAACTCGGTACGCGGCTCGGCGCTGATCTTTACTTCAGACACGATTCTTCTCCTGCTCAACGGGTCTCTGTCAGGCCGAGCGAACGAGGGCGCGCGGGGTAACCATGACCCGGAGCACCGCGTCGATCACGGCGCCATCAACAGGCTTTTCGACCCGCAGGGCACCCTCGCCGTGGCAACCCGATTACTGTACCCGATCACTTTCGGTGATCCCCGCCGGGGCGGCCCATGTCACCCCTGCTCCGGGTTTATCGGGCGAGCACCACACCCACCTGCCCCGCCATCCGGGGAACCGCCTCACCGCCGCCCGACACACGCCGTCCCGCATAGACGCTGGCCTATCACATCGAAAAATACGCGATCGAATTCGATGTGATAGGCCAACGTCTATCAAAAACGGGAGCTCGGACCCGGCGCGTGCGGCAGGACCGGTCGAAGCGGGCTCGTCAGCTGAGGCCGCCGAAGAGGGTGGTGACGGAGCCGTCGTCGAAGACCTCGCGGATCGCGCGGGCCAGCAGCGGGGCGATGGAGAGCACGGTCAGCTTGTCGAACTGCTTGTCCGAGCCCAGCGGGAGCGTGTTGGTCACGATGACCTCGCTGATGCGGCTGTTCTTCAGGCGCTCGGTGGCGGGGTCGGAGTGCACGGCGTGCGTGGTGGTCACGATGACGTCGGCCGCGCCGTTGTCGAACAGGATGTCCGCGGCCTTGCAGATCGTGCCCGCGGTATCGATCATGTCGTCGACCAGGATGCAGGTGCGCCCGGCGACCTCGCCGATGACCCGGTTCGCGACGACCTGGTTGGGCTTGAGCGGGTCGCGGGTCTTGTGGATGAACGCCAGCGGGCAGCCGCCGAGCCGGTCGGTCCAGCGCTCACCGACGCGCACCCGGCCCGAGTCCGGCGACACCACGGTCAGCTCGCGGTGGCCGTAGTTGGCCTGTACGTAGTCGGCCAGGATGTCCATCGCGAACAGGTGGTCCACCGGGCCGTCGAAGAAGCCCTGGATCTGGGCGGTGTGCAGGTCGACGGTGAGGATGCGGTTCGCGCCGGCGGTCTTGAGCAGGTCCGCGATGAGGCGGGCGGAGATCGGCTCGCGGCCGCGGTGCTTCTTGTCCTGGCGGGCGTACGGGTAGAACGGCAGCACCACGGTGATGCGCTTGGCCGAGCCGCGCTTCGCCGCGTCGATCATCAGCAGGGTTTCCATGATCCAGTTGTTCACCGGCTGGGTCATGGACTGGACGATGAAGGCGTCCGAACCGCGGACGGACTCCTTGTAACGGACAAACGTCTCACCGCTGGCGAAGTCGTACGCCGTCGTCGGGGTCACCCCCACGCCCAGCACCTCGCCGATCTCCTTCGCGAGCTCGGGGTAGGCCCGGCCCGAGAAGAGCATCAGGTTCTTGCGGTTCTCAGTGACGATGCTGCCCATCGGCTTGCCGCCCCTTCACGATGGTCTGCGGTCAGTATCACCTTTTCGGTTCATCCTCTCCCGGCGGTTCGCCAACCAGCCAGCAAGGCCGTTCCTGGGTGCGACAGATCACGGACAGATCGCTTGCCCCCGAGTTCACGCAGGTGACACCAGGGTGCCTTGCCCGGCCCCGACGCCGGGCGCTACCTTCGTAAAGCACAAGTGTCCGTACAGAAAGGCTGCACTCGATGGCCCGGGACCGGTCCGGAGAACCGACGCTCGTTCAGCGCCGGATCCTCCTGCTGCTCGCCGCAGGTTTCACCGTGCAGACGATCACCAAGCTGGTCTTCCTCAGCGAGCGCGCAGTGCACGACCACATCGCCAACCTCAAGCAGGCCACCGGCGCCAAGAACCAGTTCTCCCTCGGGGCGGAGGCCGCCAAGCGCGGCTGGCTCGAAGACGAGGACGAGCAGCCCGGCCGCCGCTGAACCGGCCCACGAAAAAGGCGCAACCCCCGCAGGGGTCGCGCCTTTTCCCATGTCTCGCGGGATCAGCCCTCTTCAGCGGCCGTCTGCTCGGCCGCCTCGGCCGCCTCGGCCGCCGCGCTGCCCGGACGGGACCGGCGCACCCAGCCCTCGATGTTGCGCTGGTGCGCCCGCGCCACCGCCAGCGCGCCCGGCGGCACATCCTTGTCGATCACCGAGCCGGCCGCCGTGTACGCCCCGTCGCCGATCCGAACGGGCGCCACGAACGTGGTGTCGCAGCTCGTCTTCACGTGCGAGCCGATCACGGTGTGGCTCTTCGTGCTGCCGCTGTAGTTCGCGAACAGGTTGCCCGCGCCGATGTTGGTCTGCTCGCCGATCGTCGCGTCACCGACGTACGTCAGGTGCGGAACCTTGGTGCCCTCGCCCAGCGACGCGTTCTTGATCTCGACGAACGTGCCGACCTTGCCCTTGCGGCCGATCCGCGCCCCCGGACGCAGGTACGCGTACGGGCCCACGGACACGTTCGGGCCGATCTCGGCCTGCACCGCGTGTGCCCGTACCACCT
This sequence comes from Catellatospora vulcania, assembly GCF_009720385.1. Classification (GTDB taxonomy): domain Bacteria; phylum Actinomycetota; class Actinomycetes; order Mycobacteriales; family Micromonosporaceae; genus Catellatospora; species Catellatospora vulcania. Next base: position 7,794 of record NZ_ML769302.1, read on the forward strand.
GGGCCTGCTCGCCCACGATGGTGTCGATCAGCGTCACGTCCGGGCCCACCACGGCGCCCGTGCCCACGCTGGTCGTCCCGCGCAGCTGCACGTTCGGCTCCAGCAGCGCGTCGCGCTCCACGGTCACCGTGGCGTCGACCCAGGTCGTGGCCGGGTCGACGATAGTCACGCCGTCGCGCATCAGACCGAGGTTGATCCGGTCACGCAGCAGCGCCCGCAGCGTCGCCAGCTCGGCCCGGTCGTTGCAGCCCAGCGTCTCGGTCGCGTCGGCCGCCAGGTGCACGCGCACCGGCGAGCCCTGCGTCACGAACAGCTCGAAGACGTCGGTGAGGTACTCCTCGCCCTGGTCGTTGTCGGTGGTCAGCTTCGCCAGCGCGGTCCGCAGCGCGGCCGCGTCGAAGGCGTAGATGCCCGCGTTGATCTCGCGGATCGCCCGCTGCTCCGGCGTCGCGTCGCGCTCCTCGACGATGCGGACCAGCCCGCCGTCGGCGTCGCGGACCAGCCGGCCCAGACCGGCCGGGTCCGGCACGGACGCGCCCAGCACGGTCGCCGCAGCCCCCGCCGACTCGTGCGCCTCGACGAGGTCCTGCAGCGTCTGCGCGCGCAGCAGCGGCACGTCGCCGTTGAGCACGACCACGGTGCCGTCCAGCTCGCCGAGCGCCTCGATCGCGATACGCACCGCGTGGCCGGTGCCGTTCTGCTGCGCCTGGAGTGCGGTCGCCACGTCGGGCGCGATCCCGGCGAGGTGCTCGGTGACCTGGTCGGCCCGGTTGCCGACGACGGCCAGGGTGCGCTGCGCGCCGAGCGGGGCGGCGGCGGCGAGCACGTGGCCCACCAGGGAGCGGCCGAGCAGTGGATGCAGCATCTTCGGCAGATCCGACTTCATCCGCTTACCCTCGCCCGCCGCGAGGACGATCACCGTACGAGTCACGAGCTGCCTAACGTCGATCCGAACACATAACTAAAGCTCGGCTGCCAGGGCTCGAACCTGGAAAGCGCGCTCCAAAGGCGCGAGTGTTGCCAATTACACCACAGCCGATCGGGTCGCCTGACAGCTTAGCGCCTACCCCGCCGCTGCCGGTCGCCCACTTCTGGCCAGCCCGTTCATCACACCTTCGATGAGCCAGTAGAGCTCACGGCCTCGTGGAACGGTGACCACGAGGCAGCCTCGGTACTCGACGCCCTGGTTGTGGCGGCCGGTCGACGGCGTATGCCGCTTCAGCGTCACGGAGCCGACGGCGCTTTCGGTCAGGTGCAACTGCTGCGCCCACCACGCCTGAACGACCGCCACCTCCGCCGACTCGTGAATGCTCAGCCGGTACCGGAGATCATGCCGGGATCGGCCGGTCGACTCGACGAACCTCAGGAACAGCTCCACCAGTACCAGGTCGCTGTTGGTGAAGGTGACCTGCCAGTCCGTCGGCCGCCATGGTTTGTGCTTGGCACCTTCGCTCCAGTAGAGCACTGCGCCCACCAGTAGCAACTCGCGCTCGGTGAGCCGCCCGACCTGCACAGCCGTGGTGTCGACTACCTCGAGGTGGCGCTCGTCGCGCTGCCGGCGGTGCGCTGACCATTGCGCGTCCGTCATGCGTTTCGAGTGCTCGCGCCGTCGTGCGACGCGTTCGTCCGTGTCGGGCAGAGGCACGTGACGCACCCAGGTGAACGCCGTCGACCGTGCCACGCCCAGCCGCGCCGCGATCTCCGGGACGGTCGAACCGGCCTCGCGCAGCGCTACCGCCTGCGCGCGCAGTTCCGCCTTGGCCATGCGGTGATTTTAGGACAGGCGTACGACGCTCCCGGAGGAATTTCTCAACAGGCGGCTCTGTCAAACTACGGTCCCGTAGGTTACGGTGTCGTAGGTAGTACAAACCATGCCTTCCACCCAGCTCCAGCGAGGTGCCATGACCACGACAGCCATCGACACGCCTACCGGCACCGCGGCGACTGCACGCGGACAGAAGCCACTGACCGAGGGGGCCCAGTCCAAGGGCACCTTGATCGGGCTCTGGGCCTTCGTGGTCCTGCCGTTCCTGGCGCTGTTCGCTGTGGTCCCGGTCGCCTGGGGCGGCTGGCTGAACGTCACCGACGTGGTCATCTTCGCGGTGATGTACGTGGTGACGGGGCTGGGCATCACCGTCGGCTACCACCGCTACCTGACGCACAGCTCGTTCAAGGCCACGCGCTGGCTGCGCGTGACGCTGGCGGTCTCCGGCGCGATGGCCGTGCAGGGCTCGCCGACCCAGTGGGTCGCCGACCACCGCCGTCACCACCAGTACTCCGACCTTGAGGACGACCCGCACTCGCCGTGGCGTTTCGGCAACTCCTTCAAGGGCCTGACCAAGGGCATGTTCCACGCCCACGTGGGCTGGCTGTTCGCCCGCGAGCTGTCCAACCGGGTCCGCTTCGCACCGGACCTGCTGGCCGACAAGGACATCGCCAAGGTCGACAAGCTGTTCGGCCTGCTGTCGCTGACCACCGCGTTCGCGCCGGCCGTCGTCGGCGGTCTGGTGACCTGGTCGTGGCAGGGCGCGCTGACCGCGTTCTTCTGGGCCGGCCTGGTCCGCATCGGCCTGCTGCACCACGTCACCTGGGCGATCAACTCGGTCTGCCACGTGTACGGCGAGCGCCCGTTCGAGATGCGCGAGGGCGACAAGGCCTCCAACTTCTGGCCACTGGCGATCCTGTCGTTCGGCGAGAGCTGGCACAACCTGCACCACTCGGACCCGACCAGCGCCCGGCACGGCGTGCTGCGCGGCCAGATCGACATCTCGGCCCGCGTGATCTGGTTCTTCGAGAAGTTCGGCTGGGCGACGAACGTCAAGTGGCCCAAGGCCGACCGGCTCAAGGCCAAGATGATCGACCGCGACGCCGAGCCCAAGCTGGCCCGGTGACCGTCGACACGACGGGCACACCATCGCCGCCCTCATCCTCCTGGCAGGATGGGGGCGTGGCAGACGACTCCCGTGACGCCCGGCCGGCCGGACGGCAGCCTGCACCGCCGAAGACCGGCTCACGGGTACGCATGAGCTTCTCTCAGCGCCGTGAGCAGCTGATCGCCGTGGGGCGGCAGCTTTTCGCCGAGCGCGGTTTCGACGCGACCTCGATCGAGGAGATCGCCTCCCGTGCCAAGGTTTCCAAGCCCGTGGTGTACGAGCACTTCGGCGGTAAGGAAGGCCTGTATGCCGTCGTGGTGGACCGCGAGGTCACCTCGCTGCTGAACCGGGTCACCTCCGCCCTGACCGCGGGGCATCCACGCGAACTGCTGGAGCAGGCGGCGCTGGCGCTGCTGGACTACATCGAGGAGGAGACCAACGGCTTCCGCGTGCTGGTGCGCGAGTCGCCGGTGATGTCCTCGTCGGGCAACTTCTCCTCGGTCCTCAACGACGTCGCGCACCAGGTCGAGCACATCCTCGGGGCCGAGTTCAAGACGCGGGGGTACGACCCGAAGCTGGCCGAGCTGTACTCGCAGGCGCTGGTGGGCATGGTGGCGCTGACCGGCCGCTGGTGGCTGGAGGTGCGCAAGCCGCGCAAGGAGACGGTGGCCGCGCACCTGGTCAACCTGTGCTGGAACGGTCTGGCCCAATTGGAGCCCAAGCCCGCCCTGCTGACCCGCAAGGGCGTCAAGTAGCCGCTACTTGTTGGCGTGCGGCTTGACGGCGAACTTGTCGCCGGGGCGGGTGCTGTGGCGCAGCACCTCTTCGGCGATGGACTCGGCCGGTGTGCCGACCTTGCCGTACATCCCGGCGATCAGCATGATCGTGCCGAGGATGAACGAGACCACGCAGGTGGAGATCTCGAAGTTGAGCTTGTTCGCCGGGGTCTGCATGACCGTCAACATGATGAGGCCGGCGAGCATGAAGACCGCGCCGCCGAAGATGTTGATGAAGTGGTCGATGTTGCGGCCGATGATGGCGCCGCCGAGCACGATCGCGCCGACGATGACGGACAGCCACGCGAACGCGGGGTTGGTCTTCAGCCCGAGTGCCTCGATGTCGGCGCGGCTGAAGAACGGTTCACCGGCGGTGCGGATGGCGCCGACGATGCCGAACACCAGCAGGTACGCACCCGACAGTCCCGCCAGGAAGCGCCACTGGGGCCTTAGTCGGTGATTGACCGGAAGATGCATGACCTCAGTGTCCCGCCGGGAGTGTCCCGGCGGGACCGTTTCACGGCAAATCAGGCCACGCCGACGCGGTGCTTCTCTTCCGCGGCGGCCTTGGCGGCCGGGCCGACCTTGACGTACATGCCGGCGGTGAACAGGACCGACCCGATGAGGTACGAGACGATGCAGGTCGCCATGGTGAAGTTGAGCACATTCGAGTCGGTGTGCATCAGCGCCAGCATCGCGGTGCCCACGAGCATGAAGCCGGCGCCGACCCACATGTCGACGAAGCGGTCCAGGTTGCGGCCCACCAGCGTGGCCAGCAGCACGACGGCCCCGGCGGCGATGCTCGCGTACGAGAAGGCGGGGTTGGTCTTCAGCCCGAGCGCGCTGGCCTCGCCCTGGTTGAGCAACGGCTCGCCCTGGCTGTCGAGGTAGCCGAGCACACCGAACGCCAGCACGAACAGCCCGGCGAGCAGGGCCAGCCCGCGGTAGAGCGGGCGAAGGGAGTGGTTGACGGGCATGTGGGAAGCCATGTCGCAGCTCCGGCGGGGACGAGGGGTCAGGGGAAGCGTGAGGTTATCAGGCCTCCCCTGACCCGCTTTCCGCCAGTGCGGGCGCTACTCGGAGATCAGCTCCGCGAGGTTGAGCCACTCGTCTTCGAGCAGCCCGCGCTCGTCCTGCAGCGCCTTGAGGCTCGCGTCCAGTTCGGCGATCTTCGCGAAGTCGGTGGCGTGCTCGGCCATCTGCGCGTGCACCTTCGCGACCCGCTGGTCGAGCTTGTCGATCTGCCGCTCGACCCGCGACACCTCTTTCTTCGCCGCGCGTACCTCGGCCGCGCTCGGCCCGCCGGTGCGTTCGGCCTTCAGCTCCTTGACCGTCGCCGACGAGGCCGCGACCCGGGCCGCATCGTGGTCGACGCGCTGCAGGTACTCGTCGACGCCGCCGGGCAGGTGCCGGATCTTGCCGTCGCCGAGCAGGCCGTACACCTTGTCGCAGACGCGTTCGACCAGGTAGCGGTCGTGGCTGGCGACGACCATCGTGCCGGGCCAGGTGTCGAGCAGGTCCTCCAGCGAGGCCAGGGTGTCGGTGTCCAGGTCGTTGGTCGGCTCGTCGAGGATCAGCACGTTCGGCTCACCGGCCAGCAGGCGCAGCAGCTGCAGCCGCCGGCGCTCGCCACCGGACAGGTCGGACACCGGGGTCCACACCCGGCGGTCGGTGAAGCCGAAGATCTCGGCCAGTTGCGACGCGGACAGCTCCCGGTCGCCGAGCTTGACCCGCCGCGCCACCTGCTCGACGGCCTCCAGCAGCCGCAGCTCGCCGGGCAGCTCCGCGAGCTCCTGGGACAGGAACGCGGGCCGCACCGTCTGGCCGGCACGGAAACCGGTCGCCTCGGTGACCCTCGCCAGCAGGCGCAGCAGCGTCGACTTGCCCGCGCCGTTCGCGCCGAGCAGCGCGATCCGGTCGCCGGGGCCGACGTGCCAGGTGACGTCGTCCAGGATCAGCTTCGGCCCGGCGTACAGGGTGACGTTCTCCAGGTCGTACACCTGGCGGCCGAGCCGGGCGGTGGCCAGTTTGGCCAGGGTGACCTGGTCGCGGGCCTCGGGCACGTCGGCGATGAGCGCGTTGGCGGCGTCGATGCGGAACTTGGGCTTCGAGGTGCGGGCCGGCGGGCCGCGGCGCAGCCAGGCGATCTCCTTGCGGAGCAGGTTCTGGCGGCGGGACTCGGTCACCGCGGCGACCCGCTCCCGCTCGGCGCGGGCCAGGATCCACGCGGCGAAGCCGCCGTCGTACGCCCGCACCTGGAGGTCGGCGACCTCCCAGATGCGGTTGCAGACCTCGTCGAGGAACCACCGGTCGTGGGTGACCACGATCAGCGCTCCGCGCAGGCTCTCGTTGAGGTAGCGGGCCAGCCAGTTGACGCCCGCGATGTCGAGGTGGTTGGTGGGCTCGTCGAGGATCAGCAGGTCGGTCGGGCGCACCAGCAGCGCGGCCAGCGCGATGCGCCGCCGCTCGCCGCCGGACATCGTGCCGACCGGCTGGTCCAGCCCGAGGCCCGGCATGCCGAGGCCGTCGAGGATGTGGCGGACGCCGGAGTCACCGGCCCACTCGTGCTCGGCCTCGAACGCGGCGGGCAGCCAGGCGTCGCCCAGCACCACGTCGCGCACGGTCAGGTCCGGGGCCAGGTCCAGCGCCTGTGGCAGCGCGGACACGCGCAGGTCGCGGCGGTGCGTGACGCGCCCGGTATCGGGGTCCTCGGCCTTGGTCAGCATCCGCAGCAGGGTCGACTTGCCCGCGCCGTTGAGGCCGACCACGCCGATCCGGTCCGCGTCGTCCAGCCCTAGGGAGACGTCGGTGAGCAGGGGGCCGGTCGGGCCGTAACCCTTGCTCACCCGGTCGAGATTGATGATGTTGGCCATGATGCTGGTCAGCCTATCCGGGCGCCGTGCACTGCTCCGTACGCCTGCTGCACCCCGCGGCACAGCCCCGACTCGCGCAGCGCTGCCGCGAGGTCGGCCCCGTGGGCCTCGTCACGGGCCAGGAAGACACAGGTCGGGCCGCTGCCGGAGACCAGGCTGGCCAGCGCGCCGGCCTTGTCGCCCACGTCGAGCGTGTCGGCCAGCGCGGGGCGCAGCGACAGCGCCGCCGCCTGCAGGTCGTTGCCGAGGACCGCGCCGAGCACCGCCGGGTCCCGCTGGCGCAGCGCGCTGAGCAGGTCGTCGCTGCTGTTCAGCGGGGCGGGTGCGGTGCCCGCGGCACGCATGCGGTCCAGCTCGCCGTACACCTGCGGGGTGGACAGGCCGCCGTCGGCGAACGCCACCACCCAGTGCCACCGGTTGGCGCGGGCCAGCACCGGGCTGACCGCCTCGCCGTGGCCGGTGCCCAGCGCGGTGCCGCCGTACAGCAGGAAGGGCACGTCGGAGCCGAGCGTCGCGGCGATCCGGGCCAGCTCGTCACGGCCCAGGCCGGTGCCCCACAGGGCGTCCAGCGCGACCAGGGTCGCGGCGGCGTCGGCGGAACCGCCGGCCAGGCCGCCCGCGAGCGGGATCGTCTTGCGCAGGTGCAGCCGGGCGTGGGCGGGCACCTTGGCGGTCGCGGCCAGCGCGTGCGCGGCGCGGATGATCAGGTTGCTGTCGTCGAGCTCCAGCTCACCGACGCCCTCGCCCTGCATGGTCAGGCTCAGCGTGTCCCCGGACCGCGCGGTGACCTCGTCGTAGACGGAGATGGCGTGATACACGGTGTGCAGCTCGTGGTAGCCGTCGGACCGCAGCGGGCCGACCCCGAGGTGCAGGTTGATCTTCGCGGGCACCCTCACCCGGACCGGCCCTGACGAGGCTCCCGCCAGGTCATCGTCGTCGTCGCCGAGCGTCCATGCCTCTGTCACGCCGACCAGCGTACTGGCCCCACCCCGATCACCCGCCGCCGCAGCACCCCGCTCCCACGTGCCCTGCCCACGGCGATCCGACGCGGCCTGCCGACCCCGCCTTATGTAGACGTTGGCCTATCTGGATGACAATTCTGCGATCGAACTCATCCAGATAGGCCAACGTCTATGAAGAACGTTGGCGGTCAGCCCTTCGCGGCGGCCAGGGCGGCGAAGGCGTGCACGTCGAGCTGTTCGCCGCGGGCCGACGGGTCGATGCCGGCCTTGCGCAGCAGCGCCTCGGCCTCAGGGGGGCTGCCCGCCCAGCCGGCCAGCGCGGCCCGCAACGTCTTGCGGCGCTGCGCGAACGCGGCGTCGACCACCGCGAACACCGCCTCCCGCGCGACGTCGTCGCGGGGCGGCTCCCGGCGAGTGAAGGACACCAGGCCGGAGTCCACGTTGGGCATCGGCCAGAACACCGCGGGCGGCACCTTGCCGGCCTGGCGGGACGAGGCATACCAGGCGAGTTTCACCGACGGGATGCCGTAGATCTTGCTGCCGGGCGCGGCGGTGAGCCGGTCGGCGACCTCCTTCTGCACCATGACCAGGCCGTGCCTGATCCCGGGCAGCTCCGCCAGCAGGTGCAGCACCACCGGCACGGCGACGTTGTACGGCAGGTTCGCCACCAGCGCCGTGGGCGGCGGGTCGAACTCGGCCGCGGTGACGCGCATGGCGTCGCCATTGTGGATGGTGAGCCGGTCGACGAGCCCGGGGGCGCGCTCGGCGGCGGTCGCGCCGAGTGCCGCGGCCAGCGGCGGGTCGATCTCCACCGCGTGCACGTGGGCCGCGTACGGGAGCAGGCCCAGGGTCAGCGAGCCCAGGCCGGGCCCGACCTCGACGGCGACGTCGGCGGGGTCGAGCTCGGCGGCGGCCACGATGCGCCGGATGGTGTTGGGGTCGTGCAGGAAGTTCTGCCCGAGCTTCTTGGTCGGCGCGACACCGAGCCGCGCGGCCAGCTCCCGGATCTCCGCCGGGCCGAGCAGTCTTGCCTGTTCAACGGTCACGCCATCAGGCTATCGGCCACGCTCGCGGACGGTCATGTGCAGCCCGCCCTTGGGCCGGATGGTGGCCTGACCGGACAGCTGCGCCGGGGCGCCGGAGGTCGGCTCCAGCGTCACCCGGGGCACCAGGGTGGCCAGCACCAGCGCGATCTCGGCCTCGGCGAAGCGGTTGCCGACACAGATGCGCGGGCCGTCGCCGAACGGCAGGTAGGCCTCGCGCGTGATGTCCGCGCCGGGCGCGAACCGCTCGGGGCGGAACTCCTCCGGCTCGGGCCAGTACGCCGGATCGGTGTGGATCACGTACGGGCTGAAGAACAGGATCTGCCCCGCCTTGACGGTGTGCCCGCCGAGTGACGTGTCGGCGACCGGCGTGCGGTCGAACAGCCAGCCCGGGGGCCAGCGGCGCAGCGTCTCCTTCACCACCTGCCCGAGGTAGGGCAGGTTCGGCAGGTCGGCCATGGTGGCGGGGCGCTCGCCGAGCACCTCGACGACCTCGGCGCGCAGCCTGTCGGCGATCTCCGGATGCCGGCCGAGTTCATAGAACGCCCAGGTCAGCGCGGTCGCGCTGGTCTCGTGACCGGCGAAAAACATGGTCAGCAGCTCGTCGCGGATCTCGGTGTCGGTCAGCGCGGGGCCGCCCTCCGGGTCCCGGGCGTTGATCAGCATGGAGAGCAGGTCGCCGCCGTCGCCGCCGCGTTCCCGGCGACGCCGGATCAGCTCGTACGACAGCCGGTCCATCCGGGCCACGCTGGCCTTGCGCCAGCGGTGGGTCTTCGTCGGCAGCCAGCCGGGCAGCAGCCCGAACGACAGCAGGTACGCGTTGAGCGAGTTGACGAAGTCGTGCACCGCCGCGAACACCTCGTCGCCGTCGTCGTCCACGGTGAACAGCGAGGTGCCGACGATGCGCAGGGTCAGCTGCGTCATCTCCTCGACGACCTCGACCCGCTGCCCGTCGGCCCAGGAGCCGGCCAGCCGCCGCGACTCGTCCACCATGATCTCGCCGTACCGCGCGATGCGCTGGGTGTGCAGGCTCGGCAGCACCAGCCGGCGCTGGCGGCGGTGCTCGACGCCCTCGCGGGTGAGCAGGCCGTCGCCGATGTGGCCCTGCAGCAGCCGGGTGGTGCGCCACGACTTGGCGAACTCCTGCGGCCGCTTCACCAGCATCTCGTGCACCAGCAGCGGGTCGGCGACGAGCAGCATCGACAGGGTGCCCATCCGGACACGGCTCAGCGGGCCCATGGTGCGTGCCGTGTGCTGCAGGAAGCCGGGCATGTCCCGGTTCATCTCGCGCAGGTTGCCCAGCAGCGGCATGCCCGGCGGCGAGGGGATGGTCTCCGTCGTCACATCGACGAGGTTAGACGTGCCCGGCGACACTCACCAGAGGCCGCCGACCCGGCCGGGCGACCTGCGCCGACGGGTGGCGGAGCGGTCCCGCTCATGAGGTGGTCCCGGCGCCCGGTCGGCTCGTTCTCCGCCCACCTTCGGCCCGTTGACGGATGATCTTCAACTGCCTAGGTTCAGCGAACTTGACCTTCACGGGAGGAAACCGCAAGTGGGCTCATACCTTGATGTGCTGAAGAAATACGCGACTTTCGGCGGGCGCGCCCGTCGCAAGGAGTTCTGGATGTTCACGCTCATCCAGTTCGTCATCGTCACCGCGCTCTTCGCCCTGTACCTGACCACCGAGGTCGATGCGTTCTACTACCTGTACCTCGCCTACTTCTTCGGCACCATCATCCCGACGCTCGCGGTGAGCTGGCGGCGGCTGCACGACACCGGCCGCTCGGGCGGCTGGTACTTCATCGGCGCTGTGCCGCTCATCGGCGGGTTCTGGCTGCTCGCCCTGCTGGCCGGCGCGGGCGAGCCGAAGGCGAACCTCTACGGCCCGGACCCCAAGGCCGCCTGACCGCACAGCAGAACGCCCTGCCCCCGGACCACCGGGGAGCAGGGCGTTCTGCTGTGTCGGGCGAGGCTCACCAGGGGCCGAAGACGCGGTCGCCGTTGTCCGAGATCGCGTGGCACATCTCGGCCAGCGGCATGCCCTTGGCCTCGGCGAGCGCCCGCACGGTCAGCGGGATCAGGTAGGAGGCGTTGGGCCGTCCCCGGTGCGGCATCGGCGTCAGGTACGGCGCGTCGGTCTCGACCAGGATCTGCTCCGGTGGGGTCAGCGCGACCGCTGCCCGCAGCTGCGGGGCGTTCTTGAAGGTCACCGTCCCGGCGAAGGACAGCACGAAGCCGCGCCGTACGCATTCGGCGGCGAACGCCTCGTCCCCGGAGAAGCAGTGCATCACCACGGTCGGCGGGGCGCCCTCGTCGTCGAGCACCCGCAGGATGTCGGCGTGGGCGTCGCGGTCGTGGATGACCAGCGGCTTGCCGACCCGCTTGGCCAGCGCGACGTGCGCCCGGAAGCTGCGCTCCTGCGGCGCCAGCCCTTCCTCCCCGGTACGGAAGAAGTCCAGGCCCGTCTCGCCGATGCCGCGCACCCGCGGGTCCTCGGCCAGCACCGCGATCTCGGCCAGCGCGGCATCCAGATCGGACAGTCGCGGGGCCTCGTTGGGGTGCAGCGCCACGGTCGCGACGACGGCCGCGTGCTCGGCGGCGCAGGCCACGCCCCAGCGCGAGGAGGCCACGTCGACGCCCACCTGCACCAGCCGGTCCACGCCGACCTTGGCGGCGGCGTCGAGCTGGACGGCCGGGTCGCCGCCGTCCTGGGCGACGATGTCGAGGTGGGTGTGGCTGTCCAGCACGGGGTGCGGCAGCGGCTCCGGGGCGGGCGGGAAGGACTCCCAGCGGCGTTCGGCGGCCCGCGCGGCGCGATCGTTGGTCACCCGCCCATGATCCCACCCCGGCCGACCGACACAGCGGTCGGTGAGCGCACGGTCCCGCTGCGAGGTCGATCACCCCGCGCGCGGCCTTCTGTTCAGTCCTCGTTCATCTGCGGGGCACGCGCGGGCATTAGCGTCAAAACCCGTGACGACCGTCAATGACACCGACCGTGGCACGGTACTCGTGGACGGCCGCGCCTACGCCGCGGACGCGGTCGCCGGTGGCGCCGCGTACGAGCTGTTCAGTGAGACGCCCGCGCCGGGCTTCCTGCGCCTGGACCACCCTGCCCAGTGGGCGTACCACCGGTTCGTGCCGGCCGCCGAGGTCACCGCGGGCGCGCAGGAGCCGGCCGCGACGCACCCGGAGTCGCCGCTGTGCGCGCCGCTGTCACGTGCCGTGAGCTGGGAGCACGTACACCGGCTGAGCCAGCGCCCACCACGTGACCGGCAGGCCGCCGAGCTGGTCGGCACCGTGCGGGCGACCGCCACCGTGCGCCGGGGCACCCGGATGGTCATGCCACTGAACCCGACCGGTGTCACCGCCCTGCTGCGTGGCCGCCTGCCGCACGGCTTCTGCTACCGCGAATGGGACCTCGCCCACCTGCGTACCCCCGCAGAACTGGCCGTGCTCGGCGCGGGCGGCACCGGCGCCCAGGACCCGGCCGACGAGATCGCCTACCTGCTGCGCTGGCGGGCCGTCGACCCGCGCGACTACCAGCCGTCGAGCGGCGACACCGTGGCCGGGCTGGTGGCCATGCCGCCGCACGACCGGGTCGGGGCGGCGGTGCTGGGCACCGGGTTCGCGCCCAGCAGCAGCGAGCTGATCCCGGAGTGGATCACCGCGGACTTCGCCGACCTGCCGCTGCCCGCGCACGCGGCGCTGGTCGCGTACGTGCCGGACGGCACCGAGATCGTGCTCTACACCTTCCAGCCCGAGCAGCGGGGCTGGCTGCGCCTGGTCGGCCCGCAGTGGCGGCGGCTGCTGCACCCGCTCCGCGAGATCAGCGCGGACCAGGAGTACCTGCCGATCCCGCGCACCGAGCCGGTGCACAGCCGGCTGATCGGCACGTTCCGGGGCGAGGAGTACGAGGCCGTCGCCGACCCGCCGGAGGAGTTCCGGGTGCTGGCGATGAGCCGGGCCGCCCGCTACCCGGTCGAGTCGCTGCTGCGGCGCACCCGCTACGCGCACTGGCGCGGCGCGCCCTGCACCGTGCTCGCGGCCGACAGCAACTGGGTCCGGCTGCGCCTGTGCCGCCCCGACCCGACGAACGTCGCCGCGCTGGGAGCGCAGTGCTACGAACGGGGCGTGTACGAGGCCTGGGCGCCGGCGACCGAGGTCACCGACGCCCAGGACGTCAACATCCCTTACCCGCTCTAGCTCTCCAGGCGGGCGAGTTCTTCCTCCACGATGGACGGGTCCAGCTTCCTGAACACCGGCGTCGGCGCGCTCAGCTGCGTGCCGGGGCGCAGCTCGCGCGGCTCCCACTTGGCGCCGACGGTGTAGTCGCCGGTGAGGATCGGGTAGCCGGGGCCGCCGTCGAGATCGGACACCTCGACGATCTGCGGCATCGGCGCGTGCACGCCCTCGCCGCCGAGCAGCTCGTGGATCTTCTGCGCGGCGTGCGGCAGGAACGGCGTCAGCAGCGTGTTGCAGTCGGTGATCGCCTGCAGGGCGGTGTGCAGGATGGTGGCCAGCCGGGGCCGGTCCTCCTCCGCCTTGATCTTCCAGGGCGACTGGTCGGACAGGTACTTGTTGGCCTCGCCGACGATCCGCATCGCCTCGTTGATCGCGGCCTTCTGCTTGTGGTTGCCGAGCAGGCCGCCGACCGTGGCGAAGCCGCCGCGCACCGTCTCCAGCAGCGCGGTGTCCTCCGCGGTCAGGTTGCTGGCCATGGGCACCGCGCCGAAGTTCTTCACCGCCATCGAGACGGTCCGGTTGACCAGGTTGCCCCAGCCCGCGACCAGCTCGTCGTTGTTGCGGCGCAGGAACTCCGCCCAGGTGAAGTCGGTGTCGGTGGTCTCCGGGCCGGCCACCGCGATGTAGTAGCGCAGCGCGTCGGCGTCGTAGCGCTCCAGGAAGTCGCGCACGTAGATGACGACCCGGCGCGAGGAGGAGAACTTGCGGCCCTCCATGGTCAGGTACTCGCTGGACACCACCTCGGTGGGCAGGCCCAGCTCGCCGAGCTGGCCCGGCTTGCCGCCCTTGTCGCCCTTACCGTCGTAGCCGAGCAGGATCGCCGGCCAGATCAGGGAGTGGAAGACGATGTTGTCCTTGCCCATGAAGTAGTACGACAGGCCGTCCTCGGACTGCCACCACTTGCGCCACGCCTCCGGGTCGCCGGAGCGGCGGGCCCACTCGATCGAGGCCGACAGGTAGCCGATGACCGCGTCGAACCAGACGTAGAAGCGCTTGGTGTCCCAGCCCTCCTTCGGGATGGGCACCCCCCAGTCCAGGTCGCGGGTGATCGCGCGGGGCCGCAGGTCGGCGACCAGGTTCTTGGAGAAGCGCAGCACGTTGGGCCGCCAGCCCTCACGGGTGTCGAGCCACGAGCCCAGCGCGTCGGCGAACGCCGACAGGTCCAGGAAGTAGTGCTCCGAGTCGATGAACTCCGGCGTCTCACCGTTGATCTTCGACTTGGGGTCGATCAGGTCGATCGGGTCCAGCTGGTTGCCGCAGTTGTCGCACTGGTCGCCGCGGGCACTGGTGTAGCCGCAGATCGGGCAGGTGCCCTCGATGTACCGGTCGGGCAGGCCGCGGCCGGTCGACGGGGAGATCGCGGCCTGGGTGGTCTTCGCGATCACGTACCCGTTGTCGAACAGGGCGGTGAACAGCTCCTGCACCACGGCGTAGTGGTTGCGGGTGGTGGTCCGGGTGAACAGGTCGTAGGCCAGGCCCAGCCCGTGCAGATCCTCGACGATCATGCGGTTGTACTTGTCGACCGCCTCCCGGGGCGTGATGCCCTCGGCGTCGGCCTGCACCTGGATGGGCGTGCCGTGCTCGTCGGTGCCCGACACCATGAGCACGTCGTGGCCTGCCATGCGCATGTACCGGCTGAAGACGTCGGAGGGCACTCCGAAACCGGAGACATGACCGATGTGGCGGGGGCCGTTCGCATAAGGCCAGGCGACCGCGGCGAGAACGTGACTCATAACGACCCAGCGTAGTGAAGGCGCTCAGTGGCCTATGCACCGGTTGTCACCTCGTACGACACGCCCGGCAAATCCCCTTGTCGAGTGTCCGACTGGAGTGAAATGACCAGGTATGAGGGATAACGTGGACAGCCTCGCGCACGATGAGCCCACCCAGCGGGTCGAGCCCGGCGCGGCCCCCGCCCGCGACGAAGCCCACCCCTCCCGGCCCGGCCGGTCCGGCACGCTCGTCGCGCCGCCCCCGCCCGGCCTGGTGGCGCTACCTTCCGACACCGACGCCCCATGGCGCCGCCCCGACGACCCGCCCCCGTCGCGCCGTCACGCCACGCCAGATCCCACGCCACCACGGCCGGTCGTGGCCGAGCAGGCCGCCACCCACGACCCTGGTTCACCGCAGCCAGTCGTGGACGAGCAGGCCGACTGGCACGACCGTGCGCTGCAGCAGCAGGCCATGCACGACCCTGCGCCGCAGCAGCCGGTCGGGCACGAGCAGGCGGTCCCGCACGAGCCGGCACCACAGCAGTCGGTCGCGCAGCAGCAGACCGGCCCGCACGACCCCGCGCCGCGGCAACCGGTCACGCACGAACAGGCCGGCCTGCCGGAGTCCACGCCAACACAGCCCGTGGCAGATGATGCGGCGTCGCCGACGACCGCTCCGGATGACCCCGCGTCGCCACCCACCGTGGCGCGGGACCGGGTGGCAGCGCCACCTCCCGAGCCGGTCACCGAGGGTCCTGCCGTGCAGGCGGATGGCGTGGCATCGCCTCCGGTCGACGACAGCGCCTCCGCAGATCGTGACGACGACCTGGCCGACGACCCCGAACCCGCGTTCGCACCCGAGCGTCAGCACCCCGCCTGGCTCGGCGAGCCGACCGGCCACTTCGACCTAGACCTGCCCGAACCCGGCCGCACGAATCCGTCCTGGCTCGGCGAGCCCAACCGTCGCGCCGACCCCGACGAACCGTTCGACCAGTACGCGCTGCCCGACGACGCGCCCTCGGCCGCGTTCAGCCGGACAGCCGGCAGGACGACGCCGGACACGACGGGGTCCGGCCCGGTGCGCGCGGCGCGCAACGCCGTGACGGTGGACCTCGCGGACCAGGACAGCGGGCACGGCCTGCCGGACACCGACGCCAGGTCCGCACCCGGCCGGCGCATGACCGAAATCGCCACGCCGGGCGCCCCCGCTCTCGCACCGCCCGCGGGGCACCGGCCGGTGGCGGGAGCGCCGCCGGCGCAGGCTCTCGGGAACTCGGCGCACACCGAGGCGTTCACCATGCCGGTGCAGGAGGTCCCGCGGGAGAGCTGGATCGACCCCCGGCTGCACGGCGCCCGTCGCGCCCGGCCCGAGGCCGTGGCACCGCCCAAGCGGCCGAGGCCGCCCCGCGCGCCACGACGCGCGGGTGTCGCGATGCCGTTCCTGATCTTCTTCGCGCTGGTGTCCGCCTTCTTCAGCTGGGTCAGCGCGGAACCGCTGTGGCTCGCGCTCGGCCACGGCGAGACCGGCACGCTGACCGTCACCAGCTGCGCGGGCAGCGGGCTCCTGGAGCGCTGCGTCGGCGAGTTCGCCACGCCGGCACGCGACTTCACGGTCGACGCGGTCAACGTGCTCGGCCCGCCCGGACAGGCCGAGGGACTGAGCGCCCCGGCGCGCATGGTCGGGGCCAACAGCCACCGGGCGTACGTCACCAACGGCACCGGCGGCCTGCACCTGCGCTGGATCGTCGGGCTGTCGATCGTGCTGCTCTGCTCGATCGCCATCGTCTTCGCCACCGGCGCCCTGCGCCTGCCCGAGCGCCGCGAACGCCTCGCCGCCGTCGGCCTCGCCTTCGCCGGCCCCCTCCTGGTCACCATCGGCTTCCTCGCCGCCACCTTCTGACCGACTGCACGGCCCCACCGCGCTTTCAATAGACACTGGCCTATCTGGATGAGTTTTCGACGATCGAACTCATCCAGATAGGCCAGTGTCTATGCGGAGGCCGAGGGCGGCGGCCCGGTGGGCCCGGTGGGCCCGGTGGGGCGCAACGCGGTCACGTGCTTTGGGGGCGCGGGTGGTGGGTTGCGGTGGTTCGGCGTGGTGTCAGCGGCGGGTGGAGAGGTCGTAGACGTCGCGTTTGGGGAGGTGGTGGGCGGCGGCCACGGCGGCCGCGGCGTCACGCCGGGACGAGCCGGCGGCCACGTGCGCGGCGACCTCGGCGATGAGCTGCTCGTCGGTGGGCCGGGTCGTGTCGGGCGTCGCGCCGGCCACGACGAGGGTGAGCTCGCCACGGAGCTCCTCCAGCCCGGCCAGCTCGGCCAGGGGCGCGCGGCGTACCTCCTCGTAGGTCTTGGTCAGCTCGCGGCACAACGCGGCGGCACGGTCGCCGCCGAAGGCCGCCACCAGGTCGGCGAGGGTGTCCTTGACGCGGTGGGTGGACTCGAAGAAGACCAGGGTGCGTTCCTCGGCCGCGAGCGCGGCGAGCCGCGCCCGCCGCTCGCCGCCCTTGCGCGGCAGGAAGCCCTCGAAGCAGAACCGGTCGCACGGCAGCCCGGACAGCGCCAGGGCCGTGGTGACCGCGCTGGGGCCGGGGGCGCAGGTGACCGGGAGCCCGGCCGTGAGCGCGGCGGCGACGAGCCGGTAGCCGGGGTCGCTGACGCTGGGCATGCCGCCGTCGGTCACCAGCGCCACCGACTGCCCGTCCCGCATCGCCTCGACCAGCTCGGGGGTACGCCGTTCCTCGTTGCCCTCGAAGTACGAGACGATCTTCCCGGGTATGACGATGTCGAGATCCCGGGCCAGCCGCAGCAGCCGCCGGGTGTCCTCGGCGGCGACCAGGTCGACGTCGGTGAGCACCTGACGCAGCCGCGCCGAGGCGTCCGCGGGGTTGCCCAGCGGCGCGCCGCACAGCACCAGCCCGGTGACTTCCGCCATCTGTCCCTGCCTTCGATGTGTTCTTTTGCCGATCACCGTGAACTGAGGCGACGGTTTCCGAGTTTTTCAGCCTACGATCCTTGGCGTGACCCAGACGGCGACGGCGCCCCCGCAGGCGCCCATCACTTCCGAGCCGCACGTGCTCAATGTCGTTCGGCGCCGGCTGCTGCCCCTGGAGCAGCGGCTGAACCCGTACGCGTGGCTGGCCGCGCTGGCGGTCACCTTCCTCGCGGGCGTGCTGCGCCTGTACAACCTGGCGAAGCCGCCCGGCAAGATCTTCGACGAGACCTACTACGCCACCGACGCCCACTGGCTGTGGGAGAAGGGGTTCGAGTGGGACGAGAAGAACGGCACCGCCGGCTACGTCGTGCACCCGCCCCTGGGCAAGTGGATCATCGGGCTGGGTGAGCAGGTCCTCGGCTACAACGAGGCGGGCTGGCGGCTGTCCGCCGCGGTGTTCGGCACCATCTCGGTGCTGATGTTCACCCGCATCGCCATGCGGATGTTCGGCTCGGTGGTGCTGGGCGGCGCGGCGGGCCTGCTGATGGCGTTCGACGGCATGCACTTCGTGCTCTCGCGCACCGCCCTGCTCGACCTGTTCCTGATGTTCTTCCTGCTGGCCGCGTTCGGCGCGCTGGTGCTCGACCGCGATCAGCGGCGGCTGCGGTGGCTGCGCTTCGTGGAGGGCGGCGGGGACCCGCACGGGCGCGGCCGGTCGAGTCGCCCGGCGTTCGCGGTGCCGTGGTGGCGGCTGGCGGCGGCGGCGCTGCTGGGCTGCGCGCTCGCGGTGAAGTGGTCCGCGCTGGCGTTCCTGCCGGTGTTCGTGCTGCTGGTGATCTGGTGGGAGGTCGGCGCCAGGCGCAGTGCCGGGGTGCGCCACCCGATCCGCGACACCATCCTCGACGAGGGCCTGTGGGTGCTGGCCTGCATCCCCGTCGTGCTGGGCGTGTACCTGGCGAGCTGGAGCGGCTGGATCCTCACCGACGGCGGCTACTACCGGAACTGGTCCCCGAACTGGTTCAGCAGCCTGTTGCACTACCACCAGGAGGCGCTGAACTTCCACGAAGGGCTCAGCTCGGAGCACACATACCAGTCGGCGGGCCCGTGGGCGCCCATCCAGTGGCTGCTGCTGGGCCGTCCGGTGGCGTTCTACTGGTCCGGGGACCCGGGCTGCGGGGTGGACCAGTGCGCCGCGGAGGTGCTGCTGCTGGGCACGCCCCTGCTGTGGTGGAGCTTCCTGCCCGCGCTGGGCGCGACGCTGTGGTTCGGCATCGCCCGCCGCGACTGGCGGGCCGGGGCGATCCTGGCGATGACGGCCGCCGCGCTGATCCCGTGGTTCTTCTTCCCGAACCGCACGATGTTCTACTTCTACGCGATGCCGGCCGAGCCGTTCCTGATCCTGGCCGTGGTGTTCGTCTTCGGCGCGATCATGACCTCACCGCCGGGCCTGCCGCAGAACGAGAACAGGCAGCTCGCCGGTTCGATCGCGCTGGGCGCGTTCGTGCTGCTCGTCGTGATCATGTTCGCGTTCTTCTACCCGATCTACACGGGCGAGCCGATCCCGTACGTGGACTGGCAGAAACGCATGATCCTCGGCAACAACTGGATCTGATACGGCCGCACGAAGGCCCGTGGCGCTCGCCACGGGCCTTCGCCGTGTCCGTCGGGGTGCAGGGTCCGGGTCAGTCCAGCTGCTGGACCTCAGGCGGCTCGATGCCGAGGCGCCGCAGCGCGCTCGCCCGCACCACCCAGACCCATGAGCAGCCGCCGGTTCCGTCGGGCTTGCGCACGGTGTAGTGGTTGAGGCGCAGCTCGTCAGCGGTGAACGGGTTCCAGTCCATGCCCCACCGGAACAGTCAACGCTCCCAGGCCCGGTGCCACACCCGGGCCTTGATGCTGCTGTAGTGGAAGAGGGTCACCCACTCGTCGGAGTCCGTCGCCATGCCGCGACCCTAGCCGCGCCGCGGGGCGGCGTCATCCGACTTGCGCTGCGCGGCCGCGCGAACAGCGAAGCGGCCATCTTCATCAATGGAAGATGGCCGCTGAACTCGGTGGAGACGAGGGGATTCGAACCCCTGACCCCCTCGATGCGAACGAGGTGCGCTACCGGGCTGCGCCACGTCCCCGAGTTGGTCCGCGTAACGGACCGGCCAAGGTTAGCAGGTCCGCCGGACGTTCGCGAATCCATACCCGGTGCGTCGTGGGTCACGGTCGAAGATCGCTGTTTCTGGTCAGGACCTGCGGCCCCGCCACACCCGCTGACCTGAAACAGCGATCATGGCGGGCCGCCCGGCGGGCGCGTCAGGCGGCAGGCCCCGCGTGGTACGGCTTGCCGCGTACGCCGGCCTGGCGGCCGCGGTAGGAGATCGTCGCCACGCGGGGCGGCGGCGGCGCTTCGGCGGCCAGCGTCTCGGCCTGGGCCTGCAACAGGGCGAGTTGCTCCTGTGCCCGCAGCAGCTCCTCCTGGAGCAGGCGGGCGGCCTCGCGGCGGGCCTCGGCGCGGCGGCGCTGCGCGAGGCGGACCTGTGCCTGCTGCTCGGCGAGCCACTGCGCCTGGCGCTCCTCGGCGCGGCGGCGGCGGGCCGAGCGCAGCGCCTGACCGCGCAGGTGGGCGACGTACAGCAGCAGCGCCGAGCCGGTCACCGACACGCTGATCAGGAAACCGGGGCTGACCAGCACGACGCCCGCGAGCTGCACCAGGTTCAGCAGCACCAGCCCGGCCAGCAGCCGCCGGCGGCGGTACACGGCGGGGCGGTGCCTGCGACGCGGCTTGGCCCTGCCCCGCTCACCCTGGCCGACCAGCCGCAGCGGGGTGCGGGACGGGCCGTTGCCGGAGACGGGCGGGGCGGACACGGGAGCGGTGCACAGTGCCCGCGGCGGCCGGATCGGGCGGCGGCCGGGCACAGTGCGGCGGCGGCGCCGGCGCGACAGCACCCGCGCGGTAGAGATCGCCCGCTCCGCCACCAGCCGCTCGGTGGCGTCGTACCGGCGCACCAGCGCCGGGGCGAGAGCGAGCAGACCGGCAGCGGCGAGGACGGCGAGGAGCACCGAGGTCGGCACCCTCACCCCTCCCGTCACCAAGGTGTGGCGACCGACCGGTTCAGGAATCGGTCACCGTAAGACTTCCAGTGAGGGGAGCCTACGTTCGTGATCACGTGATCGCGTAACGCCACACCGTAGGAAGGTGAAGTCCGGTTCAGCCGCGCCGACGCCGCCAGCGTGCCATCAGGCCGCCGTCGGAGGCTACGTCCTCCCAGGTCAGCGCATATCCGATGTGATCACGCCAAGCGCCGTCGATGAACATGTAGTGCGGGTGGTAGCCCTCCTCGCGGAAGCCGAGCTTCTCCACCACGCGACGGCTGGGCTTGTTCTCCGGCCGGATGTTCACCTCGACGCGGTGCAGCCTGCCGGGGCCGAACGCGTGGTCGACGACGAGCGCGAGCGCGGTGGGCATGATGCCGCGCCCGGCCACCCGCGAATCGATCCAGTAGCCGCAGTACGCCGACGAGAAGGCCCGGCGCACGATGCTGCCCAGGTTGATGTGCCCGACCAGGCGCTCCCGGCCGTTCTCGCGCAGGCAGATCGCGAACGGCATCGATTCGCCCTGGCGGGCCCCGCGGCGCATGGCCCGCCGGATCATGTGGAACGCGGCCGTCGAGTTCAGCTCCGACCAGGCCGCGGGCGGCGTGGCCTCCCACTGGCGCAGCCAGGCCTCGTTGTAGGTGCGCACCTCGACCCAGTGCCCGGCGTCACCGCGCCGGTACGGCCGCAGCACGACGTCCCCGTCGGTGAGCACCGCGGGATACCCCACCGCAGAAGTCATGCCCGCTCCTCGCTGCGCTCGTCGGCAGCATGAGGACCCGGGAACATGATTCGCTCGCTTCGCTCCCTCATCGCCGGCGGTCCAGCAGCAGCACGTCCACGGTGGAGCCCGCGGCCGCGCTGGTCACCCGCTCACCCAGCACCAGAAGTCCGTTAGCCTCGGCCATACCGGCCAGGGTACGGGCACCGCCCGCCAGCGGTTGCACCGTGTATCCGCCCCCGCGCCGCTCGGCGACCAGCGCCGGCCGGAACTCACGCAGCCCGCCGGGCGACGCGACGGTCTCCAGCAGGTGGCCGCGCACCGAGGGCCGGAACACCGGCTCGGCCCCGGCCAGCACCTGGATCACGGGCCGGGCCAGCACCTCGAAGCCGATCAGCGCGGCCCCGGGCTCGCCGGGCAGGCATACGATCGGCACCTCCTCGGCGCTGCCGACGGTGCCGAAACCGAGCGTGCCGCACGGGTAGAGCGACACGTCGGTGAAGTTGACCATGCCGGCGCGGCTGCCGTCGCGGCGCGACAGGATGCGCCGCACCATGTCGCCCGGCCCGGTGCCGGACCCGCCGGTGGTGATGATCAGATCGGCGCGCAGGGTCTGGTCCTCCAGCAGCGCGCGCAGCGCCTCCGGGTCGTCGTCGCAGATCCCCACGCGGTACGCGTGCGCGCCCGCCTCCGCGGTGGCCGCGGTCAGCGCGTGCGAGTTGACGTCGACGACCTGCCCGGCCTGCGAGACCCGGCCCGCCTCGACGAGCTCGTCGCCGGTGGACACGATCACGACGCGCGGGCTGGGCCGCACCACCACGTGCCCGATCCCGCTGGCGGCCAGCGCGCCGACCAGGGCGGGGGTCACCGCGGTGCCGGCGCGGGCCAGCACCATGCCCTCGGCGACGATCTCGCCGGTGCGGCGTACGCCGTAGCCGCGCTTGACGGGGTGGTGCACCTCGACCGAGGCCATGCCCTGGTCGGTCCAGCGGATCGGCACCACCACGTCGGCGGCCTGCGGCAGCGCCGCCCCGGCGGCCACCGAGAAGCAGGTGCCGGGCGTGAGCCGGGCCGGCCGCCAGCTGGCCGCGGCGAGGTCGCCCACCACGTTCAGCCGGGCCGGCCGCCCGGCCGCCGCCGCGGCGATGTCCTCGGACCGGGCCGCGTAGCCGTCGATCGCGGCCTGGTCGAAGGCCGGGTACGGGTGGGACGCCACCACGTTGTCGGCCAGCACGTTGCCGTGCGCCTGGGTCAGGTCCAGATCCAACGCCGGCAACGCCCGCAACCTGCGCAGCACGCTGCCCAGGTAGTCGGCGAGTGGCGTCAGCTCGCCCGCGGCCGCGGCCGCGTCGAGATGGACGGGGTCCGGAGTGGACCTGACCGTGGCGGTCATGTCAGGCGGCCTTCCCCGCATTGCGGTCGAGGCCGGCGACGAAGGACTTCAGCCACTCCGTGAAGGCGGGGCCGAGGTCGTCTCGTTCGCTGGCCAGCTGTACGACGGCCTGCAGGTAGCCCAGCGGCATGCCGGTGTCGTAGCGGTGCCCGCGGTACACGATCCCGTGCACCGGGGTGCCCTCGGCGAGCAGCAGCGCCATCGCGTCGGTGAGCTGGATCTCACCGCCGCTGCCCGGCTTGGTGCGCCGGATCGCGTCGAAGATCGTGCCGGGCAGCACGTACCGCCCGACGACGGCCAGGTTGCTCGGGGCCTCCTCGCGGGACGGCTTCTCGACCAGCCCGGTGACCCGCACGACGTTCTCGACGTCGGCGTACTCGGGGGCCTCGGACACCGACGCGATGCCGTACCGGTTGACCTGGTCCTCGGGGATCTCGATGAAGGCCAGCACGATGCCGCCGGTACGCGACTGCAGCTCGATCATCTGTGGCAGCAGCGGCTGGGACTCCTCGGTGAACTCGTCACCCAGCAGCACCACGAACGGGGCGTCGCCCACGTGGGACTCGGCGTAGGAGACCGCGTGGCCGAGGCCCAGCGGCTCGCCCTGGCGGCAGGTGTAGATCTCGGCCAGCTCCGAGGTGCCGCGGACGGCGGCCAGGCGCTCCATGTCGCCCTTGGCCTCCAGCCGCGCCTCCAGGTACGGCTGGCGGTCGAAGTGGTCGACCATGCTCGTCTTGCCGCGTCCCGTGATCAGCAAGACATCGTTGATGCCCGCCCGGGACGCCTCCTCCACGATGTACTGCAGAACAGGCCGGTCGACGACGGGCAGCAGCTCCTTGGGCACCGCCTTGGTGGCCGGGAGGAAACGGGTCGCCAGACCGGCCGCGGGAATGACAGCCTTGGTGGCCCGCTGGCCGTGCGCTTGTGCGAGGGGGGTGTGCTCCGACATGTCGCGAGACTAACGGCCCCGAGCCTGTCGAGGGGCTTGTGGGCTGCTCGACGCGCCGCCGGATGGGCACAGGACGCCGCCGGGCAGCGCTACCTGGAACGTGTCGCGCCCGGCCGCCTTGGCGGCGTACAGGGCCTCATCGGCCGCCTGGAGCACCCCGGCGCCCTGCGACCCGTGGTCGGGCAGCACGGCCAGTCCGATCGAGACGGTGACATGGACGTAGAGGTCCGGACCGCCGTCGCGGGCCGGCACGACGATCGGCTCGCGGCGCACCGCCTCGCACAGCCGCTCGGCGACGGCGACGCCGCCCACCTCGTCGGTCTCCGGCAGCAGCACCACGAACTCCTCGCCGCCGTGCCGGAAGGCCACGTCGACCTCGCGGATCTCGTACCGGATGCGCTGGGCGAACTCGGCCAGCACGGCATCGCCCGCGGCGTGGCCGTAGGTGTCGTTGATCTCCTTGAACCGGTCCAGGTCCAGGGCGAGCACGCACAGCCGCCGGCCGAACCGGACGGCCCGCTCGGACTCCCTGCGCAGCGACTCGCGCAGCGAGCGGTAGTTGAACAGCCCGGTCAGCGGGTCGGTCACCGACAGCCGCTGCGCCTCCTCGTGCACCCGCACGTTGTCCACCGCGACCGCGGCCTGCCCGGCGAACGTGCGCAGGGTGACCAGGTCGGAGTCGTCGAACTCGTCGCGGCCCAGCCGGTCGTAGAGGGCCAGCACGCCGCGCGCCGCGGGCAGCGCCCCGGGCTGCGGGAACGCGTTGGCCTCACCGAGCCCCGGCGCGGAGAACGGCACCACCATGTACGTGCGGCAGTCCGGCTCGCCCGGGTCCAGCCGCGGCCCGTCCCGCTCGACGCGGCCCAGCCGGGGCACCCCGGTGGCCGCGACCAGGCCGGTCAGGCCCAGCCCGTACGGCACCCGTAGGGTGCCCCGCTCGCCGGTGGTCCACTGCTCGGGCAGGCCCTCGGTGCACTGGCCGACCAGCGCGCCGGTGGCCGGGTCGGCCAGCAGCACCATGCCGGCCGACGCGCCGGTGGCGTGCCGTGCGGTCTGCAGGATCACCCGCAGGATGCGGTCGAGGTCGTGGGTGCTGGACAGGGTGTCGCCGAGCACGCCGAGGTGCCCGCGCAACTGGTCCCGGCTCGCCGTCAGCGCCGCCACGTAGGTGTGCAGCTCCCGGGTCATGTGGTTGAAGGCGGTGGCCATCCGCGCGATCTCGTCGTTGCCGCGTACCGGCACCCGGGCGTCCAGGTCGCCCCCGGCGACCCGGTCGGCGGCCGCGGCCAGCTCGACCACGGGCTCGGTGGCGGTCTTCGCCAGCCACCAGGCGACCGTCACGGCCACCGCCGCGGTGATCAGGACGACGAGGGTGAGCAGCAGGTAGAGGCCGGTCGGCGGCCGGGCGGGCAGCGACACCGCCAGCGGCAGCGGCTCGCCGGCGACGGGACCGACCCGCGCCACGAGGTGGCCGTTGTCCGCCGCGCCGGTCGCGCCTTCGCGCAGCCTGCCCGCGTACCCGCTGATCGACGCGGCGTCCGCGCCGAGCATGGTGGTGTGCACCGGCCCGCCGGTGCCCAGATCCTCCGGGGCGGGAGCGAGGTCGACCTCCCGGCCGAACTCACCGCCGACGGGGTATTCCCCGGCCGCGGCCGCGTCGGCCGGGTCCTGGCCCGCCGGAGCGGCGGCAGCGTCAGCCGGAGCCTGGCCCTGCCCCGCCGCAGCGGCGGCGGCGTTCACCGGAGCCTGGCCCGCCGGGACCATGGCGGCGTCGGCTGGACCGGGACCGTCGGCAGTCGGGTCGACGGGCAGCGCGCCGCCGGTGAGGTCGCCGGGCTGCCCGGCCGTCGCACCGGCCGGAGCGCCGATGCCACCAGGCACCGCGCCCGGCATTCCACCGATGCCGCCCGCGCCGTCCTCGGTGCCGTCGGTCGCGTCGCCGTCCGGCTCACCGGTGCCGTCCGTCGCGTCGCCGTCCAGGTCACCGGTGGTGTCGTCCGGGTCGGCCGCTGAATCCGGGTCGGCGGCGACCGCGCCGGCCGGGACACCGGCTCCGGGCAGCAGGGTCAGCTGCGCGCCGCTGGCCTGGGCGAGGCGGCGGATGAGGTCGCCGTCGACGGTGAGCGCGGCCGAGACGGTGCCGGTCGGCTCGCCGTTCGGGCCGGCCAGCGGCACCCGGGCCGACAGCGCCTCGAACCCGGCCACCGCGTCCGGGCGCACCTGCGGGTCCGGCCCGGCGCAGTCGGCCCACGGCGGGGCCGGCGCCTGGGCGGTGGTGGCGCCGTCGATGCCGGTGTCGATGTGCACGCCGCCCGCGAGACCGGCGGCGACCATCCGCTCGGCGGTCGCCAGGCGCTGGTCGGCGGGTGCGGCGGCGACGCCCTCGGCGACGGCGCGCAGCTGGCCGCAGAGCGCGCCGACCGAGGTGCGCACCGAGCCGGCGGCCACGGCCAGCCGCTCGGTCGCCCGCTCGTGGGACAGCTTGCTGACCATGGTGCCGACGAAGAAGGCGCCGAGCAGTACGGGGCTCAGGACCACCGCCAGGAAGGCGGTGGTGAGCCGTGCGCGCAGTGTCACACTTTCCCCCTCGGCGGCGGTGAAGTCATCGGAGTCAACGGCGAACGCCGCGCTAGGATGCGACGCTTGTACAACCTGAGGACGTTA
Source organism: Catellatospora vulcania (assembly GCF_009720385.1). Taxonomy (GTDB): domain Bacteria; phylum Actinomycetota; class Actinomycetes; order Mycobacteriales; family Micromonosporaceae; genus Catellatospora; species Catellatospora vulcania. The sequence goes on from NZ_ML769302.1 coordinate 34,015, forward strand.
TGAGTGAATATTCCGTTTCTTCAGTGACCCCCGTGCCGGCCAAACGCGAGGTACGCGCCGCGGTGCTGGCCGCCCGCCGGGCGATGACCCCGGCAGCCGTCGCCGAGGCGGACGCGGCGCTGGCCGGGCGGCTGACGGAGCTGGTCACGCCCGGCGCGGCGTGGACCGTCTGCGCGTACGTGCCGATTGCCGGCGAGCCCGGCGGGCCGGACCTGGCGGACCGGCTCGCCGCCGTGCCCGGCGTGGCCCGGGTGCTGCTGCCGGTGCTGCGCGCCGATCGCGATCTCGACTGGGCCGCGTACGCCGGGCCGGAGTCGCTGGCGCCCGCCGCGTTCGGGCTGCGCGAACCGACCGGACCGCGGCTCGGCGTGACCGGGATCACCTCAGCCGAGTTGGTGCTGGTTCCGGCGGTGGCCGTGGACCGGCGCGGCATCCGGCTGGGCCGCGGCGGCGGCAGCTACGACCGGGCGCTGGCCAGGGTGCGGCCCGGCACGGCGGTGATCGCGCTGCTGTACGACGGCGAGCTGCGCGACGCGGTCCCCGCCGAGGAGCACGACCAGCGGGTAGGTGGCGCGCTCATGCCGAGCGGCCTGCGGCGCATTCCCGGCTGACGCGGACAGTGTGATCGGCGACAGCTACTTGGCACCTCGCCGGGCTGTCAGGCACTATTAGCACTCGGTATACCCGAGTGCCAGCAATGATCATGGAGGGGAACGTGCCCACCTACCAGTACGCCTGCACCGCTTGCGGTCACCAGCTGGAGGCCGTGCAGTCCTTCGCGGACGAGCCGCTGACCGAGTGCCCGACGTGCGAGGGCACCCTGCGCAAGCTGTTCTCCTCGGTCGGCGTGGTGTTCAAGGGATCCGGCTTCTACCGCACCGACTCGCGCGGCAGCGGCTCCGCCACCGCCCCCGCGTCGTCCGGCAGCTCCTCGGCCCCCGCAACGAGCAGCTCGACCGGCAGTTCTTCGTCGAGCGGCAGCAGCACGACATCGTCGAGCACCTCGTCGTCGGCCGCGAGCAGCAGCACTTCCTGAGATTCGCCCGCATTGTCCGGTTCCGCGCTATAGTACGGCGGTGCGCCAGCCCCGCCCCCGCTGTAGCCGGCGGTCAGTCCCAGTGCGGCGGGCGTTCGTCGCGCAGCCGGTCGTCGTTGCTGTACGACCGCTCGCCCCAGCCCCGGTCCGTGTCCTCGCGGGTCTGCTCGGGCAGCACGGGAGTGTCGTCCTCGAACTCCACGACGCGGTCGTCGTCTCGACCGCCGAATCCGGCCTCACTGCTCATCACCGCAGCATAAGACCCGCCGCGGGCCGCGCACCGGGGCAGGCCCCGTGAACCGGCCCGCCGACGACCAATGGCGTCGGCCCACCCCGTCCGCGGACGGGGCCGACGCCGAGCAGTCCGCCGCGGCGTACCCCGGGCCGCCGCCCGCGGTGCCGCCGCCACCGGGCTGGCACCCGGAGGTCACTGCGCGCACCGTGCCCCCGCGGCGGCTGCCCGAGCTGGACCACGACGCGATCGATCTCGCCGAGGAACGCGCGGACCGGTTCACCAACGCCCTCGGCATCGCCGCGGGCGTCGTGCTCATCCTCGTCGCCTGCATCCAGTGGCGGACCTGACGGTCAGATGGTGCTCCAGACCGCCTGCGCTCCGGTGTCGCCGGTCTTGAAGACGTAGTAGGCGGTGGCCCCGGCGGCGAGCAGGTTCAGCGCGATCAGCGCCCAGCCCGTGGCACGCGAGCCGCTGGTCGCCGGCTTCTTCGCGGCCGAGGTGGTGAACAGCACCAGCGCGATCGCCAGCACGCCGAGCAGGGTGCCCGCCCAGGCCGCCGCGTCGCCGTAGTCCTTGTGCAGGTCCACCTGGGCCAGGATCTGGGGCGGGTAGCCCTTCTCGACGAGCGTCGTGAACAGCGCCTCGCCGCTCTGCCGCGCGAACCACAGCGCGATCGGCGCGCCCACCCCGAGCAGCAGCACCGCCCAGCCGATGTACCGGCGCACCGAAGGCGCGAACGAATAGACGACCACGCCGGCGATCAGCAGCGGGGCGAATACCACTGCGGCGTGCACGAGCAGGGGGTGAGCCGGCAAGCCGAGCAGTTCCTCGAACACTGTGCCTCCACGTGGATTCCGGGGGTGCGTACCCAAGGTCAAAGGTGAGCCTAGACCCGGCTGCGTCGATGGGACAGAGCGGGAATCCGCCGTGTCGCAGACCACGTAAATCGGACCTTTTCTTGAGCAGATCCAAGTTAGCTGCTGAAATGGTGTTCATGGACGGCGGCATAGAGCCTCAGGCTCTCCTTCGCGCGCGGGGTCTGCGGGTGACCCGGCCGCGGCTCGCCGTGCTCGACATCCTCGGACAGGGCGGCCACCTCGAAGTCGAGGAGATCACCCGGCAGGCCCGGCAGCGCCTCGACTCGGTCTCCACCCAGGCCGTCTACGACGTGCTCGGCGCACTCGCCCGCGCAGGCCTGGCCCGGCGCATCGAGCCCGCCGGCTCCCCCGCGCGGTACGAGGCCCGCAGCGGCGACAACCACCACCACATCGTCTGCCGCGGCTGCGGCGCGATCGCCGACGTGGACTGCGCCACCGGCGCCGCGCCCTGCCTCGACCCGAGCCAGACGCACGGCTTCGCCCTCGACGAGGCCGAGGTGACCTACTGGGGGCTGTGCCCGAAGTGCCAGCAGCTCGCCGCAGAGGACCGCACCGCCGGGACCGCGGCCTGAGTCAGGGCTTGACCGCGGGCGGCACCTGCTCGCCCAGCGGGCCGGCGGGGTGCGGCACCTGCGCCGCCGTCTCCACCGCCGCCCAGGTCTCCTTCACCGGCGCTTCCGCGCCCGCCGGGCACACCCGGCGGAAGTCGCACCAGCTGCACAGGCTGCTCGGCCGGGTCGGGAAGGCCTCGTCGGGCGGCGTGCCGCCGGCCAGCGCCTTCTCCGCCGCCACGATGTCACGCGCCGTGTCCTCGGCCCGCGACACGTGCCGGGCGATCGACTCCGGGGTGTGCTCGTGCGCGGCGACCGTGCCGGTCGGCAGGTGGTGCAGCTCGACCGTGCGGCAGGGACGGCGGAACACCCGCTCGGCGGCGAACGCGTACAGCGCCAGCGCCAGCGAGCCGCGGGCGTCGTCGGCGTCCAGCCCGGTGCGGCCGGTCTTGTAGTCGACGATCACGGCCTGCCCGTCGCGCGCGTCGATGCGGTCGGCCCGGCCGCTCAGCGCCAGCACCGCCGTCTTCGCGGCCACCGTGCGCTCCACGCCCAGCAGTTCCAGCTCCGGGTCCAGGTCCGCGGTGTACGCCTCCAGCCAGCCCAGCGCCCGTTCGTAGACCGCGCGCTCCTGCTCGTCGTCGCGGTAGCCCTCGCGCACCCAGGTCGCCCGCAGCAGCTTCGGCAGCGCCGCGCTCGTGCGCCGCTCCACCGGCACGTCCCACCAGTTGCGCAGGGCCGTGTGCACGCTCGCACCGAGCGAGTTGTGCGCCCACGCGGGCCCCTTCTGCGGCGCGGGCCGGTCGAGGTAGGTGTGCCGGTAGCGGCGCGGACAGTCTGCGTACGACGAGAGCTTGCTCGGGGTGCACACGAACAGGCGCTCGGGCATCATGTCGAAGCCGAGCTGCTCCGGGACGTCCTTGCCGCGGCGGGGGTGGGGGGTTCGGCTCACCTGGCAGATCGTGCCAGTCCGGTGGGACACTCGCGAGTCGACCCGCGCGCTACGGGTGGGCGGTGGTGAACATCTCGACGAAGGCGCCGATGGAGTCGGCCATCAGCTGGACCGCGATCGCGGCCAGCAGCAGACCGGCGATCCGGGTGAGCACCTCGATGCCGCCGGGCCGCAGCACCTTCACGATGAACCCGGAGTAGCGCAGCACCAGCCACACCGCGACCATGACCGCCAGGATGCCCAGCCCGATCGCCAGGTACTGGCCGCCGCTGTCGGCCCGCTGCACGAACAGCATGGTCGCCACGATCGCGCCGGGACCGGCCAGCAGCGGCGTGCCGAGCGGCACCAGGGCGATGTTCGAGGTCGACTGCTGGTCGGGGTCGTCGGCCTTGCCGGTGAGCAGCTCCAGCGCGACCAGGACCAGCAGCAGGCCACCCGCGCCCTGCAGTGCGGGCAGCTGGATGTGCAGGTAGTCCAGGATGGTCTGACCGGCCACCGCGAAGACCGCGATGACGCCCAGGGCCAGCGCGACGGCGTGCGTGGCCGCCTTGTGCCGGTCCCGGGCGGGCAGCGCCCCGGTCAGCGCCAGAAAGATGGGCACCATTCCCGGCGGGTCGGTGATGACGAGCAGGGTGACGAAGACCTCGCCGAAGAACTTCCAATCCACACGGGATGCATAGCACGCCGGGCAAGGGTTATCCCGCGACTCCCGTGACGGGGGTGGTCCCGGTCGCACCGGCGACTATCTTCTCGAGCGCCTCGGGGGCCGTGGTGTACTCCCCGATGCGCACCTTCTTGTGGGTGCCGTGGAAGTCCGAGCTGCCGGTCGTGAACAGGCCGAGGTCGGCGGCGATGCGGCGCACCTCGGCGCGCTCGGCCGGGCTGTGGTCGTGGTGGTCGGCCTCCAGGCCGTCCAGTCCGGCGGCCGCGAGCTGCCCGAACACCTCCTCCGGCACGACCCGGCCGCGGACCGAGGCGCGCGGGTGGGCGAACACGGTCACCCCGCCGGCGCCCTGCACCAGGCGCAGCGCCTCGAACACGTCGAGGTCCTCCTTGGGCAGCCGGTACGGGCTGCCGTTGCCGAGCCAGCGCGGGCCGAACGCCTCCTGCGTGTCGGCCACGAGCCCGGCCCGGATCAGCGCGGCGGCCAGGTGCGGCCGGCCGATGGTGCCGCCGTCGGCGTGGGCGAGGATGTCGGCCCAGTCCACGGCGATGCCGTCGGCGCGCATCAGCGCGACCATGCGCTCGGCGCGCCCCAGCCGCGACTCGCGGACCCGGGCCAGCGCCGCGACCAGCGCCGCGTCGGCCGGGTCGAACAGATATGCCAGCAGGTGCAGCGGGATCGACTCGCCCTCGCCGTGCCAGCGGCAGCTCAGCTCGGCCCCGCGGATGAGGGTGAGGCCGGGCGGCAGCGCCTGCTCGGCGGCCGCCCAGCCGGCGGTGGTGTCGTGGTCGGTGAGCGCGGCCACCCGCAGTCCTGCCGCGCCGGCCAGGCGCATCAGCTCGTCGGGTGGGGTGGTGCCGTCACTCGCGGTGGAGTGCAGGTGCAGGTCGATCATCACTTTTTGGTGCCGTACGACGGGATCATCGTCCAGCCGGGCTGGACGTCGGAGGGCAGCGTCACCTGCAGTTTGGTGCCGTCGGTCCTGCAGGCGAAGATGCCGTCGGCGTCGGTCTGCGCCAGTGCGGTCGCGCTGTCCGACCACACCACCGCGTCGACCGCGGTGATCGGGCAGTCCGCCTTCAACACCAGTGCCCGGACCTGCGCCTGTGCCTGCGACTGCGCCTGCTTCTTGCCGCCGTTGGCCACGGCGTTGATGCGCGCTTTGTCCAGGTCGACCATCTGCAGGCCGCTCGGGGTGGCCACGGCGAGCAGCCGGCCGTCGGGCGACAGCGCCGCGTGGAGCTTGACCAGCGCCCGGCCCACCAGGTCGCCGCAGCCCAGCCGCGCGCCGATCTTCAGGCCCTTCTTGACCGCGGACACGTCGACCAGGCACAGCAGGTCGCCCTCGCCGCGCACGATGCCGACCGCCACGCTCGCCCCGGCGCTGCCGAACACCGCTAGCAGCTCGGCGTTCCAGGTCTCGGTGTACTGCGAGGGAGCGGCGGCGCTCCAGTAGTCGAAGCCCTTCTCGCTGGACACGACCACCCGGTCCCCGAAGAAGGTCACCGGGGCAGCCGTAGCGGGCACCGGTGACGACGCGACGGTCGTGCCCCGGTCGTCGCCGGACACCTTGGTGACCGCCAGCGTGCCCTGGTCGTTGACGGCGACCCGGCTGCCGTCGTGGCTCACGGTCCACTCCGCCTGGCCGGAGAGCTTGAGCGGCTCCGCGGCGCTGTTGGAGAGCAGGCGCACCGTGGTGGAGTCGGAGTACACCCAGCCGTCGGGGACCTTGGCGATCATGGCGACGTCGCCGTCGTGGTCGAGGTCCACCCGCTGCCCGTCGCTGGTCCACAACTGCTGGCCGACCAGCAGGTCGACCGGCAGCTCCATGGTCGGCAGCTGGGTCTGGCGGGCGGCGACCGGCTGGTCGGCGCCGAAGAGATTCTGGAAGGTGACCTGGTTCGGGTCCGCGGCTATCGGCGTCCCGCCGCCGATCCCCTGTGCCGCGACGGCGCCGCCGAGCACGGTCGCGAAGGCGAACACCGTCATCGTGCCGGTCGCCGTGCGCCGTCGCCGGTTCGTCCGGCGCGCCTGTCGGATGGCGCGGCCGGCCGGATCGGCGGGCGCAGGCAGGGTCTGCGCGCGAGCCGCGAACATCTCACGCAGCTCGTCCTCAAGCATGGTCACCGCCCAGGTTGGCCGACCGGCACGCGGGCCGGTCGAACAGCTTCCCTCCGAGGCGACGGCACCGCGGGTGCCGCGACCGGGGTGGGCTCGGCCGTCAGGGTGACCTCGCCGACCGGCAGGTCGAGCGGTTCCGTGACGACTCTGCCCGCCCGCTGCTTCGGGACCGCCGGCTCCGCCGCCGCCTTCGCGGCCGGCAGCCTGCCGGTGACTCCCTCGGCAGCCAGCCGCTGCCGCAGTGTCCCCAGGGCCCGTGAGGTCTGGCTCTTCACGGTCCCGGGCGAGATCTGCAACATCGCGGCTGTCTGCGCCTCAGACATGTCCTCGTAGAAACGCAGGACCAGCACGGCGCGTTGTCGTGCCGGAAGAGCTTTGACATGTTTCCACATCACATCGCGTTCGAGCTGCTCTTCGAGGTTGTCCGGGGCCGCCCGTTCCGGCAGGAATTCGGTGGGTCGCTCGCCGTGCCAGCGGCGCCGCCACCAGCTGGTCGCGGTGTTGACCAGCACCCGGCGGGCGTACGGCTCCACCGCCTCGATCTGGCCCAGGCGCTTCCACGCCAGGTACGTCTTGGTGAGCGCCGTCTGCAGCAGGTCCTCCGCGGTGGCCCAGTCACCGGCCAGCAGGTATGCCGTGCGCAGCAGGGCAGCCGAACGTGCGGTCACGAACTCGCGGAACTCGTCCTCCATGGCCAAACGTTGGCTCACAGACGCACCTCCCATCGCAGGCGTACGTCGCGGACGCCTGACCGAGGCGCGCCGAACGCGCCCATCACCCCGTGTAAGAGGCTTCCGCACGCCGTTCGGTTCCCGGTATCGGGTGGATACCCCGTATGCGTCACCTCAACGGACAGACTGGCATACTCGCGCTAGCGGATCTAGATCTGGCAGAGAACTTTCCTGTCGCCGATCGGGCATTTCGGCGGTGGCCGAAAAGCCCCGGCTACTCCTCTTCCGCCTCGCGCCCGAGCCGCGCCTCCACTGCCGCGGGCTCGTACATCTCCTCGACGATGCGCAGGTAGAGCTCGTTCGGATTCGGCATGTGCTCGACCTTGCTGAGCGCCTGATCCTGACCGGCGGACTCGAGCACGAACGTGCCGTAGTTGAGCATCCGGCCCAGCGGCGACTGCTCGTATTTCATGTCGGTGACCTTCAACAGCGGCATCATCGCCACCTTGCGGGTGATGAGCCCGTTGACGAGCATCAGCCGCTTGTTGGTCAGGATGAACCGGTCGAAATACCAGTCGGCGACGGTCCAGGCGACCCAGCTCATCACCAGCGCCCAGATCACCACCGCCACCACCCACATGCCGGCGATGTCGGACTTCGCCAGGAAGCCCGACAGGTAGCCGAGCGCGAAGGTGGCGAACACGCCGATCAGCAGCGGATTGGTGAGGTGCACCCAGTGCCGCTTCCACTCCCCGCGATAACGCTCCGTGGGGAACAGGTAGCGCGCGACCATGGCGCTCGGCTCGTCTTCGAGCGGAAGCACCCGGCGCGGCCCGAGTGGCACGCCGGAGGCGTCGAAACGCAGACCGGCGAGCTCCTCCTCGGAGAAGTTCGGCAGCTCGTCGCCGAGCGGCGCCGTCGAGGCACTGTCACCGGGGGGCCTGCCACCGGCGCCGCCCGAAGCGGTGCCCGCGGTCGCCCCCACGGTGGCCTTGCCGATGAAGTGTGCGTGGTCGCCCTGATCGGCGTGGAACTCGCCCTCAGCCGGTGGCTGAGACTCCGCTCGCGTCCGCGGGATGGGCTCCGTGTCGCGTTCACGGCGACCGGACCACTCCGGACCGTCAGGACCCGGAGTGCGCTCTTCGCTTGGCTCGTCCGGCCCTAGACCGCCGATCATGTGAGCTAAGCGACCAGGCTGCCGAAGAAGTCACCGAAACCCTGGGCGATGTCCATGACGGTCCCGCCCAGCGTCTTCACGACGTTCGCCGCAGAATCGGGCCGGAACGCCACGAAGAAGATCAAAAAGGCGATGCCGCCCCACGTAAGGATCTTCTTGAGCATGTCGGGCTATCCCCCTCCGCCTGGCCGTGTCCACTCGACAACTGGTGGCCGTGGCGAGACTCAGCGTATCAGTAACGGTGCCTGCCGAGAATCATTAGCGCACATCCGTGCCAGTGCTTTGACCAGCGTCCGATGAGGAAAGTAAGGAAGTCGACTCACCGGGTGGGACGCAGCCGCGGTGACAGCGCTCCGAACACCAGTTCCGGCGGCAGCCAGTCGCTCAGGTCCTGCAGCACGACCTCCTCGGAGAGGAGGTAGCCGGCCTGCGCCGGCCAGGTCACGGCGTACAGCCAGCGCCCCTGGGCCTCCCCTGCGTACGCGCAGCGGTCGTCGGGCGTGGACACCGCCCACAGTGGAGTGGGGTGCCCGCCGGCCTTCACCTTCGCGTGCGCGCCGTGCCCGCCCTCCAGCTCCAGCAGGGCCGGGCCGGGGTCCGTGCCGGTCAGCCCCGCGAAGTGGGCGCCGAGCCCCACGCCCGGCTCCTCGGCGATGAGCAGGACATCGGCCGGGCCGTCGCTGAACGGTGTCGGCCCGCTGCACGCCAGCGCCGTGGCGGACACTCCGGACCGGTCGTCGCCCGCCCACGCCACGCCGGTGACGGTCCAGCCGGTCGGCAGCGGCCAGGGGCACCAGAGCGGCACTCCCGACTCGGCCGCGCGCTTGCTGGCGCAGGCGAAGACGTCCTGGTTCACATGCTGGGCGGTGTGCAGCGGCGGCACCGGGCCGTCGCGTTCGCAGACCCAGTCGGAGTGAGCAAGACCGGGCGGCCGCAGATCGCCACCGCACCGCGGACATGACACCGCGAGCCCCATGAGGACAACTGTCCGCCCCGTGATCGAGGCACGTCAAGCCACTCGCCAAGATCGGCAGGCCGGTCAGGCGGGGGGCGGGCCGGCGTACGCCCGGATCCAGGCGTGCATGGCGACCGCTGAGGCCACTCCGGCGTTCACGGACCGGGTCGAGCCGTACTGGGCGATCGAGTACATCTGGTCGCAGGCCGCCCGCGCCGCCTCGGACAGCCCCGGGCCCTCCTGGCCGAACAGGAGCGCACAGTGCCGCGGCAGGGTGGTCGTCTCCAGCGGGACGCTGCCGGGCAGGTTGTCGATGCCGATGACGGCCACGCCCGCCCCACGCGCCCAGGCGGCGAAGGACGCGATCGAGTCATGGTGGCGTACGTGCTGGTAGCGGTCGGTGACCATGGCGCCGCGCCGGTTCCAGCGGCGGCGGCCCACGATGTGCACCTCGGCGGCCAGGAACGCGTTCGCGGTGCGCACCACCGTGCCGATGTTGAAGTCGTGCTGCCAGTTCTCGATGGCGACGTGGAACTCGTGCCGCCGGGTGTCCAGGTCGGCCACGATCGCCTCGTGCCGCCAGTACCGGTAGCGGTCCACCACGTTGCGCCGGTCGCCGGCGGCCAGCAGCTCGGGGTCGTAGTGCTCGCCGTCCGGCCACCGGCCGGCCCAGGGGCCGACGCCGACCTCCAGCTCGTCTTCGGCGACCGGGCCGCCCGTGCCGAAACCGTCCGGGCCGGCCTGCGACGGCACACCGTCCACCGCGGTGCGTCCGGCGGGCAAGCCGACGCCGCCGGACTGCCGGTCGTGCGGCGTGGCTGCGCGGTCCGCGCGCTCGGCGGGCACGCGACCGCCGCCCGGCCGCTGGTCTTGCGGCGTGGCGGCGTCCGCGTCCCGTTCGGTGGTCACAAGTGAAGGATTTTAGCTGGTCATACGTTGCGCAGCGCGTCCAGCAGGTCGGCCAGGAAACGCTGCTCGGCCGGGCTGCGGGTGACCCCGCCGATGCCCAGCAGGCCGCCGGAGCGAGCCGCGCCGCAGACCTGGTCCGCGATCGCCGCCAGCCAGCGGCGGTACGCCTGCCCGTCGGCCGGGGTGGCCCGGGAGTCGAGCACGATCGCCGCGGCCCGGCAGCTCACCAGCACCTCGGTGATCGCGGCGTGCGGGTCGCGGAACTGCTCCGCGGCGGGCGGATCGGGGTCCGCCTCGGCGTAGATCGCGCCGACGATGGCTTTCACCAGCTCGGAGTCCTCGTCGGCTCCGGCGGCGATGGCGTTGATGCCGGCCAGGCCCTCGTCGACCGTACGGCGGTCGCTGTCGGGTTCGGCGGAGGTGGCGGCGATCATGACACGGGCCGGGAGCCGGGTCAGCAGCTCCCACTCGTGCGGTTCGAAGGTGAGGGGAGCGATCTCCCGCCGGTACAGCTGGCGCGAGATCAGGTGATCCGCTGCGGAATTACTCGGCATGGCGACCTCCTGCCGTCAGCATATGCCGCGACCGCGGACGCTTGCCGCGAAGCGTGCCAATCACCCGCAAGGGCGGCGACCGTTGTCTGTGATGTAGTTCTCGGCACGGCCTATGTACTCGCCGGTAACGGCCGTGCAGAATCCTTTTCACAAGCGCGGGCGGCGGGTGCCGGGGAGGGCCCCGCCGTTCGCTGCATCCAGGGGCGGGAGACGGACAATGCAGTTCGGGCGCTACTTCGAGGAGTTCGAGGTCGGGGCGATCTACAAGCACTGGCCCGGCAAGACGGTCACCGAGTACGACGACCACCTCTTCTGCCTGCTGACGATGAACCACCACCCGCTGCACCTGGACGCCCACTACGCGGCGACGCAGACCGAGTTCAAGCGCAACGTGGTGGTCGGCAACTACATCTACTCGCTGCTGCTGGGCATGTCCGTGCCCGACGTCAGCGGCAAGGCCATCGCCAACCTCGAGGTCGAGAGCCTGCGCCACGTCGCGCCGACCTTCCACGGCGACACCATTTACGGCGAGACCACCGTGCTGGACAAGCGCGAGTCCGGGTCCAAGCCCGATCGCGGCGTGGTCAGCGTCGAGACCCGCGGCTACAACCAGGACGGCACCCTGGTCTGCATCTTCAAGCGCAAGGTCATGGTCCCCAAGCGCCCCGACGCCGCCGAGTAGGGCCGCCCACGGCCCCGTTTTCCATAGACGTTGGCCTATTACGTCGAGTATTTGTAGATCAAACTCGATGTAATAGGCCAACGTCCATTCAAGGAGGGGCGCCCAGGACGGGGGCTCAGGGACGGGGTGGGGCCGGCGGCACGGCGCAGGCGGCGGTGCCGCCGGGGAGCTGGTGGCGGTGGCGGGCGATCCAGCGGTACACGGGCCAGGACGCGAGCCCCACACCGGGCAGGCCGAGTGCGCCGCCCAGCGGACGCCAGGCCGAGCGGCTCGTGCGCAGCAGCGCGGCGATCGCGTCGGGCCCGGCGAGCGGGGGTCGGCCGGGTTCGACGTACTGCACCGCCTCCAGGCACTGCTCGCGGGTCAGGCCCAGGGCGGGCAGGTCCGCGCGGTGCCAGGGCACGAGCAGGGCGTCGGTCGGGATCCGGCGGCGGATGAACTCGACGCACCGGGTGCAGAAGGCGCAGTCGCCGTCGTAGACGAAGGTCGCGGGCACACTTTCATGGTCCTCCGCCACACGCCCGCAGTACGGCGGGATGCCCTGTGTGTCACGTCACCGTCGGTAACGTGGACGGGACGGGAATGTGCAAGGTGACGCAGTGGTTTACATGGACGCTGGTCACTCGATGAAATGAGGAGCACGACGATGGGCACCGTGGAGTTCACCACCGACAACTTCGGCGAGAAGACGAGCGGCGACGGCATCACGTTCGTGGACTTCTGGGCGAGCTGGTGTGGCCCGTGTGTCCGTTTCGCGCCGGTCTACGAGCGGGCCGCCGAAGCGAACCCGGACGTCACCTTCGGCAAGGTCGACACCGAGGCGCAGCAGGAGCTCGCCATGCACTTCAACATCCAGTCGATCCCCACGATCATGGCGATCCGCGACGGCGTGATCGTGTACGCGCAGCCAGGCGCGCTGCCCGAGACCGCGTTCCTGGACCTGATCTCCAAGGTGCGCGAGCTCGACATGGAGAAGGTGAAGGCGGACGCGACGGCTGCCTGACGTTCGAACATATGTTTGAATAGCGGGGTGCGCTGGAGTCATCTCACCGAGAGCAGCACCCCGCCGGACGCGACCGCGCCGGTGCAGCAGCCGCTGCCCGGCGCGGTCGTGCGTACGTTCGACACTCCCGGCTTCGCCGGGATGACGTTCTACGAGGTACGCGCCAAGTCACTGATCAACAAGGTGGCGGGCGAGCGGCGCGGGGTGCCGTTCGAATACACGATCAACCCATACCGCGGCTGCACCCATGCCTGCTCGTACTGCCTGGCCGGGGACACCCCCGTGCTGATGGCGGACGGGCGCACCAAACCCATCTCCGAGCTGCGCGTCGGCGACGCGATCATCGGCACGGTCCGCGAGGGCTCCTACCGGCGCTACGCGGTGACCCACGTGCGGGACAAGTGGTCCACCGTGAAGCCGGCCTACCGGGTGACCCTGCGCGACGGCACCGAGCTGGTGGCCAGCGGGGACCACCGGTTCCTCACCGACCGGGGCTGGAAGCACGTCACCGGGGCCCGCTCGGGGCCTGCGCAGCGGCCGCACCTGACCACCGGCAACAAGCTGATGGGCACCGGCCGCTTCGCCGAGCAGCCCAAGGAGTCCCCGGAGTACCGGCGCGGCTACCTGCACGCGGTGCTGCGCCCGGAGCCGGAGAGCGGCTACCGCGACCCGTACGGCACCGTGCCGCGGTTCCGGCTCGCGTCCGCCGAGCCGCAGCTGCTCAGCCGCACCATCGGCTACCTGCGCGAGTCGGGGGCGCACACGGCCGAGTTCACGCCGCTGGGCCAGCGCACGGGGCTGCGCACGTACGCCCGCCGCGATCTCGACCTGATCCACACCCTGCTGGAGCGGCCCGACGAGCGCGACGCCGAATGGGACAAGGGTTTCCTGGCCGGCGTCTTCGACGCGGAGGGCAGCCACACCCAGGGCCTGTGGCGCATCGTGCACACCGATCCGGAGCTGGTCGAGCCCACCAGGGCGGCGCTGCGCGCGTTCGGGTTCGAGTTCGTCGTGGAGGACCGGCGCGACCTGATCGGGCTGCTCAGCCTGCGCCTGCTCGGCGGCCTGCCGGAGAAGCTGCGCTTCTTCCACCTGACCGACCCCGCGGTGACCCGGCGGCGCACCGTGCAGGGCGTCGCGATCAAGGGCACCGTGCCGCTGCACGTGGACTCGATCGAGCCGCTGGGCCTGGAGCTGCCGCTGTGGGACATCACCACCGGCACCGGCGACTTCATCGCCAACGGCGTGGTCAGCCACAACTGCTTCGCCCGCAACACGCACAGCTATCTCGACCTGGACACCGGGCACGACTTCGACTCGAAGATCGTGGTGAAGGTGAACGCGCCCGAGCTGCTGCGCCGTGAGCTGGCCGCGCCCCGCTGGGAGGGCAGGCCGATCGCGATGGGCACCAACGTCGACTGCTACCAGCGGGCCGAGGGCCGCTACCGGCTGATGCCGGGCATCATCGGGGCGCTGTCGGACTGGTCGAACCCGTTCTCGATCCTCACCAAGGGCACGCTGATCCTGCGGGACCTGCCGCTGCTGCAGCAGGCCGCGTTGCGCACGAAGGTGTCGGTGGCTTACTCGATCGGCTTCCTCGACGAGGCGCTGTGGCGCAGCGTGGAGTCGGGCACGCCGAGCCCGTCGCGGCGGCTGGACGCGGTGCGCCGGATGAGCGACGCCGGGCTGCGGGTCGGGGTGCTGATGGCGCCGATCCTGCCGGGCCTGTCCGACAGCGAGGAGCAGCTCGACGCGACCGTCGGGGCGCTGGTCGCGGCGGGGGCCGCGAGCATCACGCCGCTGGTCCTGCACCTGCGGCCCGGCGCCCGGGAGTGGTACCTGGGCTGGCTCGCCGCGAACCATCCCGGGCTGGTGCCGTTCTACGAGCGGCTCTACCCGGGCAAGCGCGCCTATGTGAGCGACGACTACCAGCGGCTGGTGACGGCGAAGGTGCGCCGGGCCTGCCGGCGGCACGGGCTGCCGGCCCGCGACACGCCCGCCCGGGATCTGGTGGTGACCGGGCAGGAGGAGCCGGTGCCGCCCGCCGCCACGGAGGCGACGGGCGTCCAGCTCACGCTTCTGTGAACGAGGGCTGCCGGTCCGTGCCGCTGAGCCAGCCGACCACGCGGCGCTCCATGATGAACGACAGGAACGGGATGGTGCCGGCCAGCGCCACCAGCAGGATGCGGGTGACCGGCCACTGCACCCGCCGGGCCAGGTCGCCGACGGCGGCCAGGTAGACCACGTACAGCCAGCCGTGCACCGGGGCGATGATCATCACGCCCAGGTTGTTGTCGCCGAAGTACTTCATCGGCATGGCGACCAGGGTGAGCGCCAGCAGCAGCACGCCCACGATCCAGGCGATGATGCGGTACCGGGTGAGTGCGCCGTTCATCGATACTCCTTAGCGGGATAGTCGCCGGGTCGGGCTTCGGGGTTCTCGGTCAGCCACGCCAGGTACCGGTTGTACTCGGCCAGCTGCGGATCGCCGGATTCCTCCCCCGCCGCAGTGGGCTGGTTCACCCGCCGCGTGATGACCGGACGCGGCCGGTCCACCGGGTCAACGGCGGGGGCCGGGACCTCGGCACGGCCCTTGCGGAGGGTGAGCCGCATCTCGCGGACCCAGATCACCACCACGAAGATCGCGAAGATCGGCCACTCGAAGGTGTACGCCCAGCTCAGTGTGTTTCCCTCGGCGGCACGGCCCGCCTGCCACCAACCGAGGGCCAGACATGTGACGACGGCCAGCAGCGCCAGCACGTGACCGGCCAGCCAGCCGGGGGTGAGCAGTCGTCGCACGTCGGCCAGGATAGCCTGCCCCCCGATCGACACCGGCCGCGCCGTTGGCGGAGGTGAGGTGGTCTCGTAGCCTTTCGGAGTGATCGCCGTGCCGACGACCCCGCGCGCCCGCGCCACCGTGCTGACCGCGGCCGGGCTGCTGCTCATCGCCGTCGCCTGGTGGTACGGGCGCACCACGCCCATCCACCCGCTCTCCGAGGACGAGGCGCTCACCCTCTGGCTGATCGTCATCGGCGTCGGGGCGGCCGTCGCCCGCTCCTTCTACCTGATGCGCCACCCGACCGGGCAGTGGCGGCAGGGCGCCGCCGACGGAGAACCCGGCCTCGTGCTCACCCCGGTGTCGGACCGGATGCTGACCGCGATCTGGTTCGCCGTGCAGCTGCCGATCATCGCCCGCTGGGCGCGGCTGAACGACGGCCGTGAGCTCGGTCTCGCCATCGTGTGGACGCTGCTCGCGCTGGGGCTGCTCTGGGTGGTGGTGCGCCCGGCCCACGGCCACGCCCGGCAGATCGTGCTCAACGCCGGCGGGGTACGCGTACACCGGCAGCACTTCCCCTGGTCGCAGGTCCGCTCGGCCCGCCTGAACAGCGGGGCCGGGCTGCGGCTGGAGACCGCCGAGCGCACCCTGCGCCTGCGCGGCGCGGACTACCGCATGCGCGACGCCGACGTGGCCGGCGTCCTGCAGTACTACCTGGACCACCCCGAGCGCCGCGGCGACCTGGCCCACCTCGCCGACGCCCCGCCGGAGCTGCGCTCCCACTGACAGACCGATGGCGCGACCCCGCCGGGGATCGCGCCATCGGCACACGGTCAGCGGGCGCGGTACTCCTTGAGCAGGCCGCGGGAGATGATCGTCTTCTGGATCTCGCTGGTGCCCTCGCCGATGAGCAGGAACGGGGCCTCGCGCATGAGGCGCTCGATCTCGTACTCCTTGGAGAAGCCGTAGCCGCCGTGGATGCGGAACGACTCGGTGACGATCTCGTGGCAGTACTCGCTGGCCAGCAGCTTGGCCATGCCCGCCTCGACGTCGTTGCGCTCGCCGGAGTCCTTCAGCCGGGCCGCGTTGACCATCAGCGCGTGCGAGGCCTCGATCTTGGTGCCCATCTCGGCCAGCTTGAACGCGATCGCCTGGTGCTGCGCGATCGGCTTGCCGAACGTCGAGCGGTGCTGGGCGTACGCCACGGCCAGCTCGAAAGCCCGGATGGAGATGCCGCAGGCACGGGCGGCCACGTTGACCCGGCCCACCTCGATGCCGTCCATCATCTGGTAGAAGCCACGACCGGCCTGGTCCGCGCCGCCGAGGATCGCCGACTCGGGCACCCGGTGACCGTCGAGGATCATCTCGGTGGTCTCGACGCCTTTGTAGCCCATCTTCTCGATCTTGCCGGGGATGGTCAGGCCCGGCGCGGTCTCGCCGAAGCCGGGCTCCTTCTCCAGCAGGAACGTGGTCATGTTGCCGTAGACGCTGTCCGCGCCCTGGTCGGTCTTCACCAGCGTGGCCACCACCGACGAGTACGCGCCGTTGGTCAGCCACATCTTCTGGCCGTTGAGCACGTAGGAGTCGCCGTCGCGTTGCGCCCGCGACTTGATCGCGGCGACGTCGGAGCCGGTCTCCGGCTCGGACATGCTGAACGCGCCGCGCACCTCGCCGGTGGCCATGCGGGGCAGCAGCCGCTGCTTCTGCTCGGGCGAGCCGTGCTGGCCGACCAGGTACGCCACGATGAAGTGGGTGTTGACGATGCCGGACACCGACATCCAGCCGCGGGACAGCTCCTCCACGACCAGCGCGTAGGTCAGCAGCGACTCACCGAGACCGCCGTACTCCTCCGGGATGGTCAGGCCGAACAGGCCCATCGCCTTCATCCCGGCGAGGATCTCCTCGGGGTACTCGTCGGCGTGCTCCAGCCGCTGCGCGCGCGGAATGATCTCCTTGTCCGCGAACTCGCGCACCGTCTCGAGGATGGCGGTCTGCACATCGGACAGGCCTGGAGTACGGGCGAGACGAGCCATCTGTCAGCCTCCTGGGGACTGAACGAACCTTCAGGTGAGCTGAGTATGAGCCGGGCTTCCGTCCCATCCAAGGCGCTTGACAGCACCGTCACTGTGAAAAGGTTCACCGGGTTCGCTAACGTGCGCTGAACCCATATCCGAGAGACAAGGCACCCCATGAGCTACACCCCACCCGGCCAGGACCCCTACGGCCAGCAGCCGGACCCCTACGCGCAGCCCCAGCAGCCGAACCCCTACGGCCAGCCGGTGTCCCCCGCCCCGCAGCCCTACGGCCAGCCCGAGCTGCAGCAGCCCTACGCGCAGCCGTGGAGCGCGGCCCCGGTGAAGCAGAACAACGGCCTGGCGCTCGCCGCCATGATCGTCGGCATCATCTCCATCCCGTCCGCGTGCTGCGCGCTGCTCGGCGTCGCGGTCGGCGCGGCCGCCGCGATCATGGGCCACATCAGCATGAAGCAGATCGCCCAGCAGGGTCAGTCCAACCGCTCGCACGCGCTGACCGGCATCATCACCGGCTACGTCGGCGTCGGTCTCGGCATCCTGAACGGCATCGCCGGTCTGGTGCTGAACCTCAACGGCGGCTTCGGCTCGTTCTGACGAGTCCCCGAGTCAGGAGCCCTTCATGACCTATCCGCCACCCGCGGGCCCGGATCCGTTCAACCAGCAGCCCGATCCGTACGCTCCGCCGGCCACCCCGAACCCGTACGCCCCGCAGCCGGTCAGCGCCGACCCCTACGCGGTGCCGCCGGTCAGCGCCGACCCGTACGCGGCTCCGGCCGTCAGCGGTGCGCCGTACTCCCCGCAGCCGACGGGCTCGTACGGCGTGCCGTACACCCCCTACGCGGCGGGACCCACCGCACCTGGCACCAACGGCATGGCGATCGCGTCGATGGTGCTCGGCATCGTCGGTGTGATGCTGTGCTGCTGCTACGGCATCGGCGCGCTGCCGGGCCTGATCGGGGCCATCCTCGGCCACATCAGCCTCAAGCAGGTCAAGCAGACCGGGCAGCAGGGTCGCGGCATGGCCATCGCCGGTATCGCCACCGGCTGGTCGGCCGTCGCACTGACGGCGATCATGGTGGTCCTCCTGATCATCGGCGTGCTCAACGACCCGAACTTCTGGAATGAGATCCAGAGCGGTAGCAGCAGTAGCGACTGGGACTGACGTAGGAGACAAGCCATGACGTATCCGCCTCCGCCCGCCGGCCAGGACCCGTACTCGAGTCAGCCGGACCCCTATGCACCGCCGCCACCGGCCAACCCGTACGCGACGCCGCCGTCCTACGGCTCCCCGGCCGTGCCCGGCTCACCGGTGACGCCGCCGGCGAGCGGGCCGCCGATGAGCGTGCCGCCGGTGGCACCGCAGTCGGGGCAGCCCTACGGCGACCCCTACAAGACCGGTGACCCCTACGCCGCCACGCCGCAGCCGTACGGGCAGCAGCCCTACGGCCAGCAGCCCCCGTACGGCGGTTACCCGCCGGCCCGGCCGCAGAACAGCATGGCCCTGGTCGCGCTGATCCTGTCCCTGGTCGGCCTGATGACCTGGATCACCGCCCCGATCGGGGCGATCCTCGGTCACTCGGCGATGAAGCAGATCCGCCAGACCGGCGAGGACGGCGAGGGGATGGCGAAGGCGGCGATCATCGTCGGCTGGATCATCACGGGCCTCGGCATCATCGGCTGCCTCTGCGCGTTCGGCCTGCCGTTCCTCGCCCTGATCGGCGTGAGCGGCGCGAGCACCAGCTACTGACCGCGGCGCGCTCCCGACGCCCGGGTGCGCTGCGAAAACGATCGAGGCTCCGGCCTGCCGTCACCGGCAGCAGGCCGGAGCCTCGACTCGTATGGTCCGCGCTCGCGCGCGTCAGAGCACGGCTGCGGCGCTCGCGTCCCACAGCCGTGCGGCGAAGTGCGGGTCGCGGGCGCTGGGGTGCGGGCGGGTCGGCTTGCGCAGCACGTAGTACGCGCCGTTCTGCAGCTCCGCCGGGTCGGCCGTGGACAGCCAGACGAGCTGGTCGGCGCCCTGCTCCGGGGTGGTGATACCAGGACCGATCTTGTAGAACAGCCGGGCGGCGGGCGTGCCGAAGCGGGTGCGCACCACCCCCGGGTGGAACGAGAAGCTGAGCAGGTCCGGCCAGCGCCGGGCGGCTTCCGCCGCGAACAGGATGTTGGCCCGCTTCGAGCCGCCGTACGCCAGCCAGGCGCTGTAGATGCCGCCGCGCCGGTCCAGGTTGTCCGGGTCGAGGGTGCCGAACGAGTGCGCCATCGACGCCGTGTTGACGATGCGGGCGCCCGGGGCCAGCTGGTCGCGCAGCAGGTGCGACAGCAGGAACGGGGCCAGGTGGTTGGTCTGGATGGTCAGCTCGTGCCCGTCCACGGTGGTGGTCCGCCGGTTGGCGACCAGACCCGCGTTGTTGGCCAGCACGTCGATGCGCTGCCCGGCGAGCTTGGCGGCGAGGTCGTGCACCTGCGACAGCTGCGCGAAGTCGGCCAGCAGGCCGACCGGCTCGGGGCCCGCCGCCTCGGCCCGCACCGCACCCAGTGCCGCGTCCAGCCGGCCCGGATCGCGCCCGACCAGGGTGACCTGCCAGCCCTGCCGCACCAGCGCGACGGCGCCCGCCTGCCCGATGCCGGATGTGGCACCGGTGATCACCGCGTGGCGCGTGAGATCTTCCACAGTCCCGTTCTCCTCTCGACGGGAGTGAGGTTACCGTGGCGTCAACTACTGAACGCTCCCTAAGGAGTATCGATGGCCGCTCTCGGGCGTGCCCGCAGGTCATGTCTGGCCGTGCCGGGTTCCAGCGTCAAGATGCTCGGCAAGGCCCAGGGCCTGCCCGCCGACCAGGTCTTCCTCGACCTGGAGGACGCGGTGGCGCCGCTGGCCAAGCCTGAGGCCCGCAAGAACATCGTGGCCGCGCTCAACGAGGGCGACTGGGCCGGCAAGACCCGCGTGGTACGGGTCAACGACCTGACCACGCCGTGGACCTACACCGACGTCATCGAGATCGTCGAGGGGGCCGGGGCCAACCTGGACGCGATCATGCTGCCCAAGGTGCAGAGCGCGTCGCACGTGGAATGGCTCGACCTGACGCTGACCCAGCTGGAGAAGTCGCTCGGCCTGCCGGTCGGCGCGATCGGCATCGAGGCCCAGATCGAGAACGCCGCCGGGCTGGTCAACGTGGACGCCATCGCGGCAGCCTCGCCCCGGGTGGAGACCATCATCTTCGGCCCCGCCGACTTCATGGCCTCGATCAACATGAAGTCGCTGGTCGTCGGCTCGCTGATCCCCGGCTACCCGGGCGACCCGTACCACTACATCCTGATGCGCATCCTGATGGCCGCCCGCATGCACGACAAGCAGGCCATCGACGGACCGTACCTGCAGATCAAGGACGTCGACGGGTTCACCGAGGTGGCCCGGCGCTCGGCAGCCCTCGGCTTCGACGGCAAGTGGGTGCTGCACCCCGGCCAGATCGACGCCGCCAACGAGGTCTACTCGCCGGCCCAGTCCGACTACGACCACGCCGAACTGATCCTCGACGCCTACGACTACTACACCTCCGAGCAGGGCGGCCGCCTCGGCGCGGTCATGCTCGGCGACGAGATGATCGACGAAGCCTCGCGCAAGATGGCCCTCGTCATCTCCGCCAAGGGCCGCGCCGCCGCCATGACCCGCACCACCTCCTTCACCCCCCCGGCCTGACGCCACCACCGCCACCACCGCCACCACCGGCGCAACTCTTAAAGACTCGCGGCCTCAGGACAGTCCTGAGGCCGCGAGTCTTTAAGAGTTGCCGAGCGAGAGGGGGACGGGTCGTGGGTCAGTCGCGGAGTTCGGCGATGCAGCACTTGACGCTGCCGCCGCCCTTCTTCAGCTCGGCCAGGTCGACCAGGACGGGGTGGTAGCCGGCGGCGGTGAGCTTGTCGGCGAACGCGGTCGACTCGGTGTTGATGACGACGTTGCGGCCGTCGCTGACCAGGTTCAGGGCGAACGCGAGCGCGTCGGCCTCGTCGGCGATCACGGCGTTCGGGAACAGCTGCGCGATGACCTTCTGCGACGCCTCGGAGAACGCGCCGGGGTAGTAGGCGATGTTCTCGTCGTCGAGCACGGTCAGCGCGACGTCGAGGTGGTAGAAGCGCGGGTCGACCAGCTTCAGCGAGATCACGGGGCGGCCCAGGGCCTCGGCGGCCTCGGCGTGCGCGGCGGGCTCGGTGCGGAAGCCGTACCCGGCCAGGGCGATGCCGCCGTGGGCGTCGGGCAGGTAGGCGAAGTCGCCCTCACCCTCATTGATCTGCGTCGGCGCGACGAAGGCGTACTCGTCGCGGGACTCGTAGAAGGCCCGGTGGGCCGCGGCCTCGTCGGCGCGCTGCGGGTAGCGGAACTTCGCCCCGTACGCGACGCCGTCGACCACGAACCCGCCGTTGGCCGCGAAGACCATGTCCGGCAGGCCGGCCTGCGGGGTGAGCACGTGCACCGTGTGGCCGAGGTCGAGCATGGTCTGGCGCAGCACGTCCCACTGCTTGACCGCCAGCGCGGTGTCCACGGGCGCGGTGGTGTCCATCCACGGGTTGATGGCGTACTCCACGACGAAGTGCTCCGGGGCGCACATCAGGTAGGCACGCGGACGGGGCCGCCGGGCAGTGGGGGTCAAGTCACGCTCTGTCACGATCAGCAAGGTTACGCACCGGAGCCGCTGCTCAGTAGCGTGAAGGATTGCGTCCTTACGCTGGTCTGTTGCGTCTTCGCAGCCCCGACCGGCGGTCTGTTGCGTGAAAGGGCAGGTTCACGCTCCCGGCGGCGGATGCGGATCCGGTGCCACCCAGCGTGACGGATCACCGGAAACGGAACAGGCGGAGCGAATTCGTCACGACGAAGATGCTGCTCAGCGCCATCGCGGCGGCGGCCAGCACCGGCGTGACCAGGCCCGCCGCGGCCAGCGGCAGCGCCGCCACGTTGTAGGCGAACGCCCAGAACAGGTTGCCCTTGATCGTGCGCAGGGTGGCCCGGGACAGCCGGATCGCGTCCGCCGCGACGGTCAGGTCGCCGCGCACCAGCGTCAGGTCGGCCGCCTCGATCGCGGCGTCGGTGCCGGTGCCCATGGCCAGGCCGAGGTCGGCGGCGGCCAGCGCGGCCGCGTCGTTCACCCCGTCGCCCACCATCGCCACCGTGTGCCCCTGCTCCTGCAGCTTTCGCACGGCGTCGACCTTGCCGGCCGGGAGCACCCCGGCGATGACCTCGTCGATGCCGACCTCGGCCGCCACCGCCCGCGCAGGGCCTGCGGCGTCGCCGGTCAGCAGCACCGGACGCAGCCCGAGCCGCTTGAACTCGGCCACCGCCGCCACCGAGCCGGGCTTGACCGTGTCCGCCACGACCAGCCACCCGGCGAACTCGCCGTCCAGCGCCACCGCTACCGCGGTCCGCTCCCCGTCGGCCGCGCCCGCCGGGTCGAGGGCCACGCCCTGCTCGGCGAGCATGGACGCGCGGCCGACCAGCACCTTGCGGCCGTCGACGAGGCCCTGCGCGCCGAGGCCGGGCAGGGACTGGAAGTCGCGCACCGCGGCGGGGGCGATGCCGCGGGCGGCGGCCCCGTGCACCACGGCGCGGGCGATCGGGTGCTCGGACGCGTGCTCCACCGCGGCGGCGTACCGCAGCAGGTCCTGCTCTTCGATCCCGGCGGCCGGGTGCGTGCCGACCAGCGCCATCACGCCGGTGGTGACCGTGCCCGTCTTGTCGAGCACGATCGTGTCGACCCGGCGGGTCGATTCGAGCACCTCGGGGCCCTTGATCAGGATGCCGAGCTGGGCGCCCCGGCCGGTGCCCACCAGCAGCGCGGTCGGCGTGGCCAGGCCCAGCGCGCACGGGCAGGCGACGATCAGCACCGCCACGGCGGCGGTGACCGCGGCCGAGGTGACCCCGCCGTCGTACGCCGTCCAGAACGCGAACGTGCCTACCGACAGCGCGATCACCACGGGGACGAACACGCTGGAGATCCGGTCGGCCAGCCGCTGCACGGGGGCCTTGCCCGACTGGGCCTCGGTGACCAGCTTCGCCATCTGCGCGAGCTGGGTGTCCGCGCCGATCCGGGTCGCCCGCACGACGAGGCGGCCGCCCGCGTTGACGGTCGCGCCGACCACCGCGTCGCCGACGCCGACCTCGACCGGCATGCTCTCGCCGGTGAGCAGGGCGGTGTCCACGGCGCTGGCGCCCTCGACGATCACGCCGTCGGTGGCGATCTTCTCGCCGGGGCGCACCACGAACAGGTCGCCGACCGCGAGCCGGTCCACCGGGACCCGCTGCTCGACGCCGTTGCGCAGCACCACCGCGTCCTTGGCGCCGAGGTCCAGCAGGGCGCGCAGGGCCGAGCCGGCCCGGCGCTTGGCGCGGTGCTCGAACCACCGTCCGGCCAGCAGGAACGTGGTCAGCGTGGTGGTCACCTCCAGGTAGAGGTGCATGCCGGGGTCGTCACCGCGGGCGGCCAGCCAGGCCAGCGACATGGTCATGCCGGGCATGCCCGCGCCGCCGAAGAACAGCGCCCAGGCGCTCCAGCCGTACGACACCAGCACGCCGAGGCTGATCAGCGTGTCCATGGTGGCCGCGCCGTGGCGCGCATTGAGCGCGGCGGCCCGGTGGAACGGCCAGGCGCCCCACACCGCAACCGGGCTGGCCAGCGTGAACGCCAGCCACTGCCAGTTGGTGAACTGCAGCGCCGGGATCATGCTGAGCAGCACCACGGGCAGCGTCAGCAGGCCGCTGATCAGCAGCCGCTGGCCGAGCGGGTCCGGCTCCGGCCGGGCGGCCTCGTCGGCGGGGACGGCCTGCGGCAGCGCGGCGGTGTACCCGGTGGCCGCCACGACCTTGATCAGGTCGTCGACGGAGACCGTCTCCGGGTACGTCACGTGCGCGGTCTCGGTGGCGAAGTTGACGGTGGCGGTGACGCCGTCCACCCGGTTCAGCTTCTTCTCCACCCGGCCGGCGCAGGTGGCGCAGGTCATCCCGCCGATCTCCAGCTCGATGACGTTCGCCTGCCGCAGGTCCATGACCCCGTGTCCCCCTACTTCACTTCGAGCGTGAACTGGGCGGTGCGCACCTTGCCGCCCACCGAGTAGTCGAAGAACATCCGGTAGCGCCCCGGGCTCGGGGCGGCCAGCCAGAACTTCACGCCGCCGTTGACCAGCGCGGGCTCCGGGTGCACGTGCACGTACGCCAGGTCCAGCTCGCGCAGCACCACCAGGTGCCCGAACGAGCCGAGGTACGGCTCCAGCGCGGCGGTCGCGCCGCCCTGCTTCACGGTGAACAGCATCGGCTGGCTGGCCCCGATGACCGGGGTGCCCTCGTACCCGACGGTCTGGCCGTCGAGCGCGGCCTCGCGGGCCGCCGCGGGCAGCGGCTGCGGGCGGTAGTCGCCGGCCACGGTCAGGTCGGCGCCCAGCGCGATCGCGGTCTGCGTGCCACCCGCGCTGATCGCGGTGAAGTCGGCGTACGCCCGCCACGAACCCGGCGTGGCCAGGTCGGCCTGCACGGTCCAGGTGCCGTCGGCGGCCATGGTCGGGTGCAGGTGCTGGTAGCCGGTCATGTCCCGGCGCACGACAACCAGGTGCAGCGGCTTGGAGTGCACGACCGCGAAGTTCGTCACGGCCTTGCCGTCAGCCCCGTTGACGGTGAACTTGAGCTGCTGCGAGCCGGGGGCTGCGAACACCGTCGCCGCCGGGGCCAGCGTGTAGCCGCCGCTGCTCACCGCCAGGCCGCCGACCTCGGAGCCGGCACTGGCACCCGGGGCGTGCACGTGCGCGCCGCCCATGCCCATGGCGTCCGTCGAGGCCGCCGGGGCCCCGGTCGTCGCCCCCTGGGTCGGGCTCTGCGCCGGGCCGAGCACCTTGCCGAGGGTGAATCCCGCGACCAGCGCCACGATGAGCCCGCCGACGAACATGCCGAGCTTGGTCCCCGCCGGGTCGCCGGATCTGCCGGCGGCCTGCGCGCGGACCGTCTCGGCCTGCACCGGGACCTGGGCTTCGACCTGGGTCGCCTGCTGCTCAGGCATCGACGCCGGCCAGCTGGTAACCCGCCTCGTCGACCGCGTTGCGCACCTCGTCGAGCGGCAGCACGGAATCGCTGACGACCGCGGCGTTGCCCGCGGCGAGGTCGACCTCGACCTCCTTCACGCCGGGCAGCGCGGTCAGCTCCCGGGTCACCGCGCTGACGCAGTGCCCACAGGTCATGCCGGTGATCTGGTATGTCGTCCGAACGGACATCGCGGTCTCCCTACGACCTATGACCGGACCAGGCGAGCGATCGCCTCGGTGGCTTCCTTGACTTTGGCGGTGGGATCGCCCTGCCGGGCGGCGTCCACCACGCAGTGGTTGAGGTGGCCCTCCAGCAGACCGAGCGCCACCGCCTGCAGCGCACGGGTGGCGGCCGAGATCTGCGTGAGGACGTCGACGCAGTAAGTGTCCTGCTCGACCATCCGCTGCAGCCCGCGGACCTGCCCCTCGACCCGCTTCAGTCGCGCGAGCAGCGCCTGCTTGTCGTCGTCGTGGGCGTAACTGACCGGGGTCTTCTCCGTGCTCTCCACGATTTCACCATACCCCCTGGGGGTACCCCCGCCAACCTTCGCGGAGTGTCGCCGAACACGCCGATCTGACCGATGCTGCACCGATCATGCACTTTTGTCGTTATAGACCACGTGTCGAACTCCGCCACGCGGCGCCTCGTGTTATGGGCCGGCGCGACGCTCATCGCGTCGACCGTGCTCATGTCGGGCGCCGCGCACGCCGAACCGTCGAGCGCCGAGCTCGACCGCCAGATCCGTGCCAAGTCCGACCAGCTTGAGGTGGTCGTGGAGAGATACCACGACCTGCGCGACGACCTCAAGACGACGGCGGCGCAGACCGGGGTCCTGCAGCGCCAGATCGACCCGTTGAAGGAGCAGATCACTTCCCGCCGCGGCGCCGTCGGGCGGCTGGCGGCCGCCGGGTACCGGTCCAGCCGGTCCATGTCACTGTCGCTGCTGCTCGACGCGGGCACCACCCGCGACATCGTCGACCGGCTGCTGCTGATGAAGTCGTTCACCCAGCACCAGCAGCGCGAGATCGACGAGCTGGCGCTCACCTCGGAGCGGTACGCCACCGCCCGGCGCACCCTGGACGCGCTGATCGACCAGCAGAAGAATCAGCAGAAGCAGCTCAGCCGCCAGCAGACCACGATCGAGTCCGCGATCAAGGAACTCAAGGCGCTACGCCTCAAGGCGTACGGCCCGACCGGCCGGGTGGCGCGCGTCGAGGACAAGGCGAAGCCGCCCGTGCCACGGCTGGCCGGAGCGGGCGAGAAGGTCCTGAAGTACGCGCTGGCGCAGATCGGCAAGGACTACAAGTGGGCCGGGGAGGGTCCGGGTGGCTTCGACTGCTCGGGGCTGGTCGCCGCCACGTTCCGCACGATCGGCATCCAGCTGCCGCACAGCTCCGGCCGGCAGCAGCAGCGCGCCCGCACCATCTCCCGCGGCCAGCTCGTCCCCGGCGACCTGATCTTCTTCTACCGCGACGTCCACCACGTAGGCATCTACCTGGGCGGCAACAAGATGGTCCACGCCCCCCAATACGGCGAGCGCGTCCGCGTGGACCCCATCGACTCCCTCCCCATCAACAGCTTCGGCCGCGTCGTCCTCTCCACCCACTGACCCCGCCCCCACCCCACCCTCTGCCGCAACTCTTAAAGACTTGCGGCCTCAGACGGGTGCCGAGGCCGCAAGTCTTTAAGAGTTGCGGCAGGTGGGGGTGGGGGTGGGGGTCAGGGGCGAGGGGCGGGGGTGACGGAGCGGCGGAGGGCGGTGAGGCGGGTGCCGAGGCCGGCGAGGCCGCCGGGGAAGAAGTAGACGGCCAGGATGAAGATGGTGCCCAGCACGAACAGGGGCTGGGACAGGGGGCCGGCCAGCACGCCGGGCAGCGAGTCGACCGCGCCGGACGAGCCGAGGTCGGTCAGCCGGTGGTCCAGGTAGGTGAACAGCACCCCGCCCAGCACCGGGCCGAACCGGGTGCCGGGACCGCCGAGCACCACCATCACCAGCAGGGTGAGCGTCAGGTCCGACGACGCGACGTGCGGCGAGGCGCCGGCCGCGAGCAGCAGGTACACCACGCCGCCGAGCGCGGCCAGCGAGCTGGACAGGGTGAACGAGACCAGCTTGAAGCGGTACGGGTCCAGCCCCAGCACCCCGATGCGCCGCTCGTCGTCGCGCAGGCCCGCGAACACCCGCCCGGTCGGCGACTGCGCCACCCGGTGCAGCACGACCACGACCAGGGTGAGGTACGCCAGCGCGAGCCAGTACAGGTTGACCGTGTTGACGACGCCGACCAGCGCGTCGGGCAGCCCGGAGGCGTCCAGCGACAGGCCCTCCTCGCCACCGGTCAGGCCGCCCGGGTCCCGGGCCACCAGGATCGCGCCGACCTGGCCGAACGCGAGGGTGACCATGGAGAACGCGATGCCGTGCACGCGCAGCGCGACCGCGCCCAGGGCCGTCGCGACGGTGGTCGCGAACAGCACCGCCAGCAGCGCGGCCAGTGGCAGCGGGTAGCCGTACTTGGTGATGAGGATGTCGGTGCCGTAGACGCCGAGCGCGAAGTAGAGCGCGTGCCCGAACGAGAGCAGGCCGGTGCGCCCGAACAGCAGGTCGTAGCCGGCCGCTAGGCCGCCGAAGACCAGGCACAGCGCCAGCACCTGCAGCGCCCCGGGCGAGTTGATCGGCCCGTCGAACAGCCCGGGGATCGTGATCCCGCTGTACGGCAGCACGGCCAGCAGCACGAAGGCCGCCACCGGCCAGTACCGCTTGAACAGTGCGGACGGGGTCGTGGTCATGCGGTCGCCGCCTTTCCGGCCAGGCCCGCGGGACGCCACAGCAGCACGACGGCCAGCAGCGCGACCACGCAGATGTCTCCGGCGCCCGAGGTGCCGTAGTAGTTGACGAACTGCTGGAGCAGGCCCACCGCGACCGCGGCGACCGCCGAGCCGGACACCGAGCCCATGCCGCCGATCACGACGACGATGAACGCGAAGATCAGCAGGGATGCGCCGCTGGTCGGCGAGACGCTGCCGAAGTACACCCCGGACAGCGCGCCCGCGAGCGCCGCGGCCGCCCCGCCGATGGCGAACACCAGAGTGAAGGCCTTGCGCACGTCGATGCCGAGCGCGGTCACCATCTCCCGGTTCTCCACCCCTGCCCGGATGATCAGGCCGTACCGGGTCCAGCGCAGGAAGGCCAGCAGCAGGCCGAGCACCACCACCGCGGCGACGATCAACAGCAGCCGGTCCAGTGGCACCCGGGCGCCGGCCAGGGTGACGACGTCCTGGGTCCAGGACGGGCGCGGGAACGGGCGCGGGTCCGCGCCGAACCCGGCCTGCAGCGCGGCCACCCCGGCCAGCGACAGGCCGACGGTCACCAGCACCTGCTCGATGGTGCGCGAGTAGAGCGGCCGGATCATGACCAGTTCCACCAGCGCGGCGACCACGGTCCCGGCCACCACGCCGAAGGCGACGGCGAGCACGAAGCCCCACCCGTCGGGGCCCGCGCCGGGCAGGTTGCCCGCGGCCCACCAGGTGGCGTACGCGCCGACGGACAGGAACAGCCCGTGCGCGAAGTTGAGCACGTCGGCCAGCCCGAACACGAGCGACAGGCCCGACGCGACGAGGAAGTACAGCGCCGCCAGGCCGAGCCCGGTGACGGTCATCAGGACGATCGTCGACATCAGTGCCCCCCGGCAGCGTTGACGGCCAGCAGAGACTTGGTGAGCGCGGGGTCGGCCAGCAACTGCTCGCCCGGCCCGGTCCAGGCGACCTGACCCGCGGCGATGACGACGGCGTCGCCGGCGAGCCTGCGTACGACGGCGAGGTTCTGCTCGACGAGCAGCACCGGCACCGCCTGCGCGGCCCGTTCCAGGGCCTCGGCCACCTCGGTGACCACCTTGGGCGCGAGGCCCTTGGTCGGTTCGTCGATCAGCAGCAGCCGGTTGGGGTTGAGCAGCACCCGGCCCAGCGACAGCATCTGCTGCTGCCCGCCGGACAGCGAGCCCGCCCGCTGCCTGGCCCGCTTGGACAGCTCGGGGAACAGGCCGAAGACGAGGTCGTAGTCGGGGGTGTCGGTGCGCTCCGCCAGCCGCAGGTTCTCCGCGACGGTCAACCCGGCGAACACGTTCCGGTCCTCGGGCACGTAGCCCAGACCCCCCTTGACCAGCGCGTGGGTGGGCCTGCCGAGGATCTGCTCGCCGCCCAGCCGGACCGACCCGGTGGCAGACCCGTTGCGCGGGGTCAGCCCCAGGATCGCGCGCAACGTGGTCGACTTGCCCACCCCGTTGCGGCCCAGCAGCACGGTCACGCCCGAGGCCGCGACCTCGAACGACACCCCCTGCAGGATGTGCAGCCCGGCGATGCGCACCGACAGGTTCTCGACCTGCAGCAGTGCCGCCGCGCCCGGCGCGGACGTCGACTCGTCGGCGGTGGTCGTCGCGCTGCCGGGACTCGCCGGATGGGGCTCGCCGGTTCGCTCGTCGGCCTTCACAGTCCCTCCCCCAGGTATGCCTCCTGCACGGTGGCGTTGGCCATCACCGCGTCGGGGGTGTCGCAGGCCAGCAGCGCACCGTGGTGCATGACGGCGATGCGGTCGGCCAGTTCCAGGATCACGTCCATGTGGTGCTCCACCATGAGCACGCTGCGACCGCTGTGGGCGGTCAGGTCCCTGATCACCTCGACCAGCTCGGGCACGTCCTCGGCGGACACCCCGGCCATCGGCTCGTCGAGCAGCAGCACCGACGGGTCGCCCGCCAGCAGCAGCGCGATCTCCAGCTTGCGCTTCTCGCCGTGGGCGAGCGTGCCGGCCACTGCCTCGCCGCGTGCGTCGAGCCCGACCGTGGCCAGGCACTCGTCGGCCAGCTGCGCGACCTCGCGATACGTGGCGGCACGCCGCCACAGGGCCATCGAGCCGCCGCGGTGCGCCTGCACGGCGAGCCGGACGTTCTCGCGTACCGACAGGCTGCCGAAGACCGATGAGGACTGGAAGGTGCGGCCCAGGCCGCGCTGCGCCCGGCGGTGCGGGGCCAGCGCGGTGATGTCCGCGCCGTGCAGCAGCACCTTGCCGGAGGTGACCGCGCGCAGGCCCGAGATGAGGTTGAACAGCGAGGTCTTGCCGGCCCCGTTCGGGCCGATCACGCCGAGGAACTCGCCGGCGTGCAGCTGCAGTGATACGCCGTCGACGATGGCGACCTCACCGATGCGCCAGGTCAGCGCGTCCGTGGCGAGCACGGCAGGGGCTTCTGGGGAGCCGAGGCTCCGGCCGGGCCGCTGGTGCGGCGCGGACGGAGCCTCGGTGAGACCCGTGGTGGGGTGGTCCACAGGTCAGGGCTTCATCGCTACGGCGGGCGGGGTGACGTCTTCCGGCGCCAGCTCCTTGACCAGCTGCGGCTTGGCGGCCGGGCCGGTACCCACGAGCTTGACCTGGAACATCGGCTGGATCATGGCGTGGTCCTCCTTGCGGATGGTCATCTTGCCCTTGACCCCGTCGAAGCTCCAGCCCTCCAGCGCGGTGACCATCTTCTCGACGTCGTCGCCGCCCTCGGTGATCGCCCGCACCACCATCTGCGCGGCGTTGAAACCGTCCGGGCTGAACAGGTCGAGCCCGCCGGTGATCTTCGCACCGGCCGCCTTGGCTGCGTCGTTGCTGGTCGCGCCGTCGAAGTAGTGCGACAGGAAGGAGATCTTCTCGCCGGCCGCGCCGAACACCGGGTACGACGCCTTCTGGTCCAGGCCGGTCACCACGGTGGTGCTGCTGAGCACGCCCTGCTGGTCCAGCGCGCCCCACATGGCGGTGGCGGTGGTCCCCGCCCAGGCCACGAAGAGCAGGTCCGGCTTGGCGGTGCTGACCTGGCTGGCGAACGGGGTGAAGTCGGTCGCGCTGGCCGGGACCAGGATCGCCGAGACCTTCGCGCCGGCCCCGCCGATGACCGCGGTCACCGCGGCCTCGTTGGCCTTGCCGAACGCGCTGTCCTGGGCGAAGACGACGACCTTCTTGTCCTTGGCGTCGCCGATGAACGACTTCGCGGCGAGCACGTCCTGGTACGACTGGCGGCCGGAGCGGAACGTGTAGCGGTTCACGCCGGTGATGCCGTCGGTGGCGGCCGGGCCGGAGATGAACAGCGTCTTGTCCTGTGCGGCGACCGGGGCCACCTGCAGCGCCACACCGGACGAGGCCGACCCGGCGAGGATCTTGACGCCCTTGCCGATCAGGTCCTTCGCCGCGGAGACCGCCTTGGCCGGGTCGCCGGCGTCGTCGGCCTCCAGCAGCTCGACGGTCCGGCCGTTGACCTTGTTGGTGCCGTTGGTGGCCTGGGCCAGCCCGGCCTTGAAGCCGTCGATGTACTGCTTGCCGTAGCTGGCCAGGGCACCGGACTGGGAGTACACCAGGCCTACCTTGACCGGCCCGTCGCCGCCGTTGCCCTGCGCGGCCTCCTGCGGGCTGCTGCAACCGGCGGCGGCCAGCATGGCAGCGGCGACCGTCGAGGCGACGAACACGCGCCGGGACAAACCGGCATTATCTGCAAAGCTGTGCAGTCTGCTGCGCTCGCTCACTGCATCTCCTCGTTGAGTGATCTGCTGATGCCGAGAGGTCGCTCTTGTTAATGCGGTGTTGCCGGAGCGAGTCACCTCGGGGTCGCGGACCACGCTAGAGAGACACCTCACAGGCGGCCATGTGGGCCGGACCCACAACGACCGCCGAGGCGATGTAGCGCGCAGCTAGAGGATGGACAGATGGACGTGGTTGGTGTGGTCGCCGGCCGGGTCGTCGCCACAGGTGCCACCCGCGGCCCGGTACGTCTTCCAGCCCGATCCGGCCAGCCAGATCTTGCAGCGCCAGATCACGTACATGACGCCGAGCCTGCTCGCGTTCTTCACGAAGAACGAGGCCAGCTTGTCACCGTAGAGCCGGTTCGCGCCCATGGACGAGAAGTTCTTGAATCCGTCCGGCTCAGAGGAGAAGTCGCAGGCCCGGCCCTTCGGATGCTCGTACATGTCGCCGGAGCGGTAGCAGGAGACGTAGTGGTGGAACCACCGCTGGGCCTGCTGCAGCGCGTGCAGGGTGCGCGGGGTGATGCAGCCGTTGGCCGGGGTCGGGTCGTCGACGGTGCAGCCCTGCGACGGCCAGCTGCCGTCGGAGTTGCGCTTGGCCGCGGTGGCGGTCGGCGCGTACGGGTCGACCCAGCCGTTGGTGGCGTACCCGCCGACGGCCGACAGCGCCCGCTCGGTCGCCGCGCGCAGCTTCGACATCTCCGCGAGCTGCTTGTTCTGCTCGCGCACCCGAGCGTCGATCTCCGCCTTGGTGCTGTCGATCTCCTTACGGGAGGCGACCAGCTCGCTGATGCGGGCCTCGTCGCGCGCCGTCATCTTCTCGAACGCGGCGGAGCGGGCCAGGAAGTCGTCCGGCGAGTTGGCGTTCAGCATGACGCCGATGACGCCCAGCCGACCGGCCTTGTAGGCCTCGGCGGCGTACTTCTGCACCCCGGTCTTGGCACGCAGGTAGCGGTTCTCCGCCAGGACCAGCGACTTGTTGAGCGCCGTCTGCTCCGTCTTGGCCTTGGTGAGCAGGCCCTCGGCCTCCAGGTACTGACCGGCCGCGCTCTCCAGGGTCTGGCGCAGCTTGGCCACCTTGGTCGAGGAGATCTCGTTGGGCTCGGCCAGCGCGGCGGTGGGGAACGCGGTCACCAGGAACGCTGCCGCCACGGCGACGGCGATGGCCGGCACGAAACGACGCCTAGGGCGGCGCACCGTCAGGGTCACGGACGTGGTCCTTCCGTCTCACGCCGCGAAGGGAAGGAGCTGGGGGTGCGCGCGGCGGCGGCCGCCACGGGTGTCGGGGGCACCCGCAGACGTGCGGCCGCGACGCAGATTACCGCAGCGCCGCGCCGACAGGAAAGTTGTTCATGCCAGCAACACGCTGCGTACCAGCCCAAACACCGCATCGTCACGGCACACGACGAGCCCGTTGCGCGGGTGCACCGGGTCGTAGTCCGCGCCGTCGAAGTGCCGGACCACCCCGCCCGCCTCGCGCATCAGCAGCGCACCCGGCGCGTGGTCCCACGGCTTGGCCCGCCAGAACAGCGCGAAGTGCCGCGTCTCGCGCAGCAGTTCGGGATACTCCCGGGCCGCGCAGCGCAGGCCGGGGATCGCCTCGGAGAGGTTCGGCAGCCGGGACTCCATCTGCTCGCGCAGCTCCGGCGGCAGGTACTTGGTCATCACCGCGCCGCGCAGCTGGTCCGCGCGGATCGGGGTGTGGTCCGGCACCATCCGGACGCCGTCGACATAGGAGCCGGAACCCGCCTCGGCCGCGGCGACCGTCCCGGGGACCGGCTCGTAGATCACCGCGAGCACCGGCACGCCTCCGCGCATCAGTGCGACCATCATGCCGAACGGTTCCTTGCCCGCGGCGAAGTTGCCGGTGCCGTCGATGGGGTCGATCAGCCATACCGCGCCGTCGTCGTCCAGCCGGGTGAGCACTTCCGGGTCGGCCGCGACGGCCTCCTCGCCGACCACCAGCGAGCCCGGCAGCAGCGCCGCGAGCCGCGCGGTCAGCATGACCTCGGCCTCCCGGTCGGCGATCGTGACGAGGTCGCCGGGGCTCTTCTCGACGATCTCCCCGTCGGCCAGGTTGCGGAACCTCGGCAGGACCACCGCCTCCGCGGTCTCCCGGAGAATCTCCACAATCCGGTCAATCATCGCCACTCCCCGATGCCGAAGGGTTTATGATCGCCTAATGTTCGCACGGAGGACGAGTCGGCTCATGGCCACCGCAGCGCTGATGGCCGCTCTCACGGGCGGGGCCCTGGCCGGTTGCAGCGGCGAGGGCGCCACCAGCACCTGCAGCTCGACCGGTTGCACGATCACCTTCGAGCGCAACGTCACCAACGCCAAGATCTCGATCCTGGGCATCGAGGTGCAGCTCGTCAGCGCGAACAACGACTCGGTCACCCTGAAGGTGGCCGGCCAGGAGGTCACCGTGCAGCGCGGCGACGGCGTCCAGGTCGGCGACTTCTCCGTGAAGGTCACCTCGATCACCGACAGCCAGGTCGTGGTGGAGGTCACCCGCTGACCTGCGCGCGGGCCGGTGACCCCGGCCCGGCACGGCCGCCCGCCGGGGCTAATCTGGTCCGCGTCCGGCTGCCCCGAGCAGCCCAAACCCGGCGCGGAGCGCCCCGGACCACCGGTGGTCGACAGATGACTGGCAACTCCTCCACTCCCTCCGTGTTCGTGCACCCCAGTGCCGACGTCGAGGAAGGCGCCCAGGTCGGCGCCGGCAGCAAGATCTGGCACCTGGCCCACGTGCGCAACACGGCGACGATCGGGGCCGGCTGCGTGATCGGCCGCAACGTGTACGTCGACTCGAACGTGGTGATCGGCGACCTCGTGAAGATCCAGAACAACGTCTCGGTCTACCAGGGCGTCACCGTGGAGGACGAGGTCTTCGTCGGCCCGTGTGTGGTCTTCACCAACGACCTGCGGCCGCGGGCGCAGAACCCGGACTGGCAGATCACCCCGACGCTGATCAAGCGGGGCGCCTCGCTGGGCGCGAACGCCACCATCGTCTGCGGGACCGTCATCGGCGAGCGCGCCATGATCGCGGCCGGCTCCGTGGTGACCAAGGACGTGGCTCCGAACCAGCTCGTCGCCGGCAACCCGGCCCGCCACCTCGGATGGGTCGACGAGAAGGGCAACGTCATCTCCCGCGAGGCCGAACGCCCCGAGGGCCTCTGACCACGCTCGGCCAGGCCCGGCTCGCCGTGGCCCGCCTGTCGCGGACCCGAACGCACCAAGATCGCTCGACTTGCCCGGCACCTGTGCAAAAGCATGCTCAAGATACGCACAGGTGCCCGGCAAGCCGGATGATCAAGGCGGCGCGAGGCGCGCCCACAGCACGCGGCGCGGCGGGCGGGTCAGGCGGAGAGGGCGGCGATCACCGCGGTGACCAGGCGGGGGACGTAGTCGGGGGGCAGCGGGTCGCGGTTGACCGTCAGGCGCCAGTAGATCGGGCCGACGATCAGGTCGACGGCGAGGTCGGGGTCGGCGCCCTCGGGCAGCTCGCCCCGCTCGATCGCGCGCCCGACCAGCAGCGACCCGATCTCGTGCTGGTTGGCGCGCAGCGCCTGCTGCAGCGTCTGGGCGATCTCCGGGTTGCGGGCCGCCTCGGCCAGCAGGTCGGGGATGATCTGCGAGGCCAGCGGGTGGCGCAGCGCGATCGTGAGGATCTGCAGGAAGACGGTCAGGTCGCCGGACAACGTGCCGGTGTCGGGCAGCGGCAGCTTGCGGCCGGCCACTCCCGCCACGATCTCCAGCACCATCGCGAGCTTCGAGCCCCAGCGGCGGTACACGGCGGTCTTGGCCACACCGGCGCGGCGGGCCACCGCCTCGATCGAGAGCCGCCCGTAGCCCACGGCGGCAAGCTCCTCCACCACCGCGGCCTGAATCGCCTCGGTGATGTCACCTCTCAGCACCGCGGCCCCCGCGGGGACACGCCTACTCTCTGCCAGCACGTGCCTACGATAGCGCAGCGACGCAACGGTTGCGTCGCGACGTTGCCGGGGACTAACATCACCAGTACGTCGCTACGGTGGCGTTCCATCCTTGGAGTCGGCTACCGTGTGTCACCGCCACTCATCCCCAGCTCGGAGATCGGAGCCCGTACCATGGCTGAAGCTGTGGTGACAGAGCCTTATCCCGCCCTCGCACCGGACCAGCTCGCCGCCCGGCATGGGCTCCGCGTTGCGGGCGAGCGGCCGGGCCTGGTCGAGTACGCCCGCAGGATCTGGGCCTACCGTCACTTCATCGTCGCCTTTGCGAACGCCCGCAACGTCGCGACCCTGACGACCGCCCGGCTCGGCCAGCTCTGGCACGTGCTCACCCCACTGACCAACGCCGCGGTCTACTACCTGATCTTCGGCGTCATCCTGGGCACCCGGCACAACATCGACAACTTCGTCGGCTACCTGTGCGCGGGCATCTTCATCTTCGGATACACCACGCAGGTGGCCTCGGCAGGCACCGGCATCATCTCGGGCAACCTGAACATGATCCGGGCGCTGCAGTTCCCCCGGGCCAGCCTGCCGCTGTCGGTGACGCTCACGCAGCTCAACCAGCTGCTGGCGGCGATGGCCGTGCTGATCGGCATCGTGCTGGTCACCGGCGAGCCGATCACCTTCGCCTGGCTGACCCTGGTGCCGCTGCTCTTCCTGCAGACGGTGTTCAACGCCGGCCTGGCCATGCTGCTCGCCCGGCTCGGCTCGAAGATCACCGACCTCAAGCAGATCATCCCGTTCGTGCTGCGGACCTGGCTCTACGGCTCGGGCGTGTTCTACAGCCTGGCCAACGTCATGGACCACATGCCGACCTGGGCGGCGACGCTGCTCAAGCTCAACCCGATGCTGATCTTCATCGAGCTGGCCCGTGAGGCGCTGCTCGCCGGCCCGAACGAGTCGGGCATGACCACGACCTACATGTGGACCACCGCGACCGTCTGGGCCCTGGTCATGGGCATCTGCGGTTTCCTCTACTTCTGGCGCGGCGAGAAGGAGTACGGACGTGGCTGAGAAGAAGCCCACCGTCGTCGTCGACAACGTGCACATCGTGTACCGCATCCACGGCGCAGGCTCGAAGGACAACTCCCCGCTGGGCGCGATGCGCCGGATCGTGTCGCGCAAGAAGTCGCCGACCGTACGCGAGGTGCACGCGGTCAAGGGCGTCAGCTTCACCGCGTACGAGGGTGAGGCCATCGGCCTGATCGGCAGCAACGGCTCCGGCAAGTCCACGCTGCTGCGGGCGGTCGCGGGTGTCATCCCGTCCACCCGGGGCGCGATCTACACCCAGGGCCAGCCCTCCCTGCTCGGCGTCAACGCCGCCCTGATGAACGACCTGTCGGGCGAGCGCAACGTGGTGCTCGGCTGCCTGGCCATGGGCATGGACCGCGAAGAGGTCAAGCGGCGCACCCCGGAGATCATCGAGTTCTCGGGCATCAACGAGCGCGGCGACTTCAGCTCGCTGCCGATGCGCACGTACTCCTCCGGCATGTCGGCCCGCCTGCGGTTCTCCATCGCCGCGGCCAAGCAGCACGAGGTGCTGCTCATCGACG
The DNA here is from genome assembly GCF_009720385.1 of Catellatospora vulcania. Classification (GTDB taxonomy): domain Bacteria; phylum Actinomycetota; class Actinomycetes; order Mycobacteriales; family Micromonosporaceae; genus Catellatospora; species Catellatospora vulcania. The sequence continues at coordinate 71,353 of NZ_ML769302.1, forward strand.
AGGCACTGGCCACCGGTGACGCGAAGTTCCGCAAGCGCAGTGAGGACCGGGTCCGCGAGCTGCGGGCCTCGGCGGGCACCGTGTTCCTGGTCAGCCACTCGCTGAGCTCGGTGCGCGACACCTGCGAGCGGTCGATCTGGCTCGAATCGGGTGTGATCCGTATGGACGGCCCGACCGAGGAGGTTCTCACCGCGTATGAGGAATTCACCGGCGCCAAATGACGCCCACCAGCGCAGATAGACTCGAACGCGCCATCGGCACCGACCCGGTGAGCGGCACGGAAATGAGGAGGACCCCTTGAACGACGAGATGATCCCCCCGGCACGCCCGGTCATCGGTGAAGCGGAGATCGAAGCCGCGGTGCGCGTGCTGCGTAGCGGCATGGTCGTGCAGGGCCCGGAGGTCAAGGGCTTCGAAGAGGACTTCTCGACCCTGGTCGACGGCCGGCACTGCGTGGCCGTGAACTCGGGCACCTCGGCACTCCACCTCGCCCTGATGGCGATGGGCGTCGGCCCCGGCGACGAGGTCATCGTCCCGTCCTTCTCCTTCGCGGCCAGCGCGAACGTGGTGCGGCTGGTCGGCGCGGAGCCGGTCTTCGCCGACATCGAGGCGGGCAGCTTCTGCCTCGACCCGGACGCCGTCGCCGCCGCGATCACCCCGCGCACCGTGGCGATCATGCCGGTGCACCTGTACGGCCACCCCGCCGCGATGGACCGGATCATGGCGCTCGCGCAGCGCCACGGCCTGGCCGTCCTGGAGGACGCCTGCCAGGCGCACGGTGCTGCGCTCAACGGCACCCCGGTCGGCGCGTTCGGCGTGGCGGGCACGTTCAGCTTCTACCCGACGAAGAACATGCACTCGCTCGAAGGCGGCATGATCACGACCGCGGACGCGGAGTTCGCCCGCACCCTGCGGCTGCTGCGCAACCAGGGCATGGAGCAGCGCTACGCCAACGAGATCGTCGGCGCGAACGTGCGGCTCACCGACGTCGCCGCGGCCATCGGCCGGGAGCAGTTCAAGCAGCTGCCGGAGTGGACCGAGCAGCGCCGCGCGAACGCCAAGTTCCTCGACTCCCGGATCACCGCCCTGGTGACCCCGCCGGTCGCGGACAACGCCAAGCACGTCTACCACCAGTACACGGTGCGCGTGCCCGGCGGCGCCCGGGACGCGGTGCAGCAGGCGCTGACCGCCAAGGGCATCGGCAACGCGGTGTACTACCCGACGCCGATCCACCGCCTCAAGCCGTTCCTCACCGAGGACGGCAAGGTCAAGGACTGGCACCTGCCGGAGACCGAGAAGGCCGCCGCCGAGGTGCTGTCGCTGCCGATCTTCCCGCAGCTCACCCCGGCCCAGCTGGAGCGCATCGCCGACGCCGCGAACAGTGTGGCGGGTCTGCTGTGAGCACCGAACGCAAGCTGCGCGCCGGACTGATCGGCCTGGGCGCGATGGGCCGCAACCACGCCCGCGTGCTGTCCGGTCTGGGCGGCGTCGAGCTGGTCGCGGTCGTCGACCCGATGGGCGACACCACCGGCACGCTGCGCGTCCCCGTGGTCAACACGGTCTCCGAGCTGATCGCCCTGGGCATCGACTACGCCGTGGTCGCCTGCCCGACGGCGCTGCACGAGGAGGTCGGCCTGGAGCTGGCCGCCAACGGTGTCTCGGCGCTGATCGAGAAGCCGCTGGCCTCGACGCTGGACGCGGCCCGCCGCCTGGTCGACGCGTTCGAGCAGGCCGGGCTGGTCGCGGGTGTCGGGCACATCGAGCGGTACAACCCGGCGCTGCAGAACCTGCGGTCCCGCCTGGAGGCGGGCGAGCTGGGCGAGGTCTTCCAGGTGGTCACCCGCCGGCAGGGCCCGTTCCCGCACCGCATCGCCGATGTCGGCGTGGTCATGGACCTCGCCACCCACGACATCGACCTGACCAGCTGGGTCACCGGGCAGGCGTACACCTCGGTGTCGGCGCACACGGTGTTCCGCAGCGGCCGCCCGCACGAGGACATGGTCGCCGCGGTGGGCCAGCTCGCCGACGGTTCCATGGTCAACCACCTGGTGAACTGGCTCAGCCCGCTCAAGGAGCGGTCCACGGTCATCACCGGCGAGAAGGGCTGCTTCGTCGCGGACACGCTGACCGCCGACCTGACCTTCTACGCCAACGGTGCGATCAACACCGAGTGGGAGGCGCTGCGGTCCTTCCGCGGCGTCGCCGAGGGTGACATGGTCCGCTACGCCATCCCGAAGCGGGAGCCGCTGCTCGTCGAGCACGAGCGCTTCCGCGACGCGGTGGAGGGCAAGGCCAGCGACATCGTGACGCTGCGGCAGGGTCTGCGTACGGTCGAGGTCGCCGCGGCGGTGCTGCGGTCGGCCGCCGAGCGCAGCACGATCCGCATCGACGCCCCCGCCGAGCAGCACTGACGCACGGCACGTGAACCACCCGCAGGCCGGACTCCGCAAGGTGTCCGGCCTGCGGTCTTACCGGCCCTCCGGCAGCCGATCTTGGCCATGCCGGGCGGCCTTCCCCTCGGGTATGGTGGCTCGGCGGCCGAGCGCCGGGCGGTGTGAACGAAGCGGAGTGGATCACACGTGAGTGTTGAGCGGACCGACGGCACGTCCCGCGGACGCGTCGTGATGCTGGTGGACAACGGCGTCGTCGGCGACTCCCGGGTGCAGAAGAGCGCCCGCTCGGCCGCGGCGGCCGGCTGGGAGGTCATCCTGGTCGGCATCTCCGGCGACAGCGAGCCGCACAGCTGGCAGATCGGGCAGGCCGAGGTCCGGCTGGTCCCGGTCCACTACGCGCTGAGCTCGCCGTACGGCCGCCTGCGTTACGCCCGCTGGCGGCGCCCCCTGGCCTACGCCCCGGGCGAGCAGGCCGGTTACCGGGTGCAGCTGAAGAAGGGCCGCAAGGCCGACGTCGTCGCCCGCCTCGCCCAGCTCAAGGCCCGCCGCAGCGCCGGGAAGGGCCGTCCGGCGGACGCGCTCGCCGGCCTCGGCCTGCGGCTGGCGAACGTGACCGCGTCCATCGGCCTCACCTGGACTCGTCTCCGGGCCGGTCAGCTCACCCGGGTGCGCCAGGCCAACCAGAAGAACTCGCTGCTCAACCGCGTTCAGATCGCGTTCTGGCGGAAGGTGCTGGGCAGCCGCAGCTGGCGGCGGCTCGACCCCGGCCTGTGGGACTACGAGCTGGCCTTCGGGCCGGTGATCGACCAGCTGAACGCCGACATCATCCACGCCAACGACTTCCGCATGCTCGGCGTCGGGGTGCGTGCCACGGCCCGTGCCCGTGCCCGCGGGCGGCAGGTGAAGCTGGTCTGGGACGCGCACGAGTCGGTGTCCGGGGTCATGCCCCGGGCCGCCAACCCGCGCTGGCACCCCGCGCAGATCGACCACGTGCGCGAGTACGCGCCGTACGCCGACGCGGTGGTCACCGTGTCCCCCACGCTGTCGGCGATGCTGCGCGAGGAGCACAAGCTGCCGACGATGCCGTCGGTCGTGCTCAACGCCCCGGTCTGCGCGCCCGACGAGCACCAGCGCGGCAAGGCCGTGCCGGACCTGCGCGGGCTGTGCGGGATCGGCCCGGATGTGCCGCTGCTGGTCTACTGCGGCGGGGTCAACCCCCGCCGCGGCGTGGACACCATGATCGAGGCGCTGCCGCGCCTGCCCGGCGTGCACGTCGCGCTCGTCACGCTGCACCCCACCGGGGCCAACAAGGCCTCCCACGAGCTGGCCGCGCGGGCCGCCGCCGCGGGCGTCGGCGACCGGGTGCACCTGCTGCCCTACGTCGAGCACTGGCAGGTCGCGCCGTTCCTGGCCGCCGCGAACATCGGCGTGATCCCGCTGCACCACCAGCCCAACCACGAGATCGCGCTGATCACGAAATTCTTCGAGTACTCGCACGCCCGGCTGCCGATCGTGGTCAGCGACGTGCAGGCGATGGCGCAGACCGTACGCGAGACCGGCCAGGGCGAGGTCTTCACCGCGCTCGACCTCGACGGGTACGTCAGCGCGGTGCAGGCCGTGCTGGCCGACCCGGAGCGCTACCGGGCCGCGTACGACCGCCCGGGGCTGCTGCAGAACTGGACCTGGGAGGCCCAGGCGGACGTGCTCGACGGCGTCTACGCCGGGCTCATGCCGGGCCGTCCGGCCGCCCCCACGACCGCCCGCCGCGACCCGGCCGCCAGCCTGGCCTGATCAGACAAACAACGGAGGCCCGGACCGATGCGGTCCGGGCCTCTTCCGTGTATGTGAGTCGCGAGCTGTCTGTGATGGTGCGCCGGGCGTCGACCGTCCGCCGAACGATCCGGCGGGCGCTTTCAGGCGCGGTGGTCGAGCAGGATCGCGTCCAGGTCCTCCGCCGCGGTCGCGTCGCCGAGCACGTGGCGGCGCGGGCCGTCGGCGAGCTGCGGCAGCAGCGCGAGCAGCGACTTCTCGGCGGCCGGGCCGGACAGGGCCAGGTCGTCGACGCGGGTGAAGTCCATCAGGTGCGGCCACGCCGACAGCGTCTCGGCGCCGTGCAGCCGGATCACGACGCGGGTGTCCGCGGGGTCCAGCAGGCCGAGTGCCGCCGCGGCGGAGCCGCCGCCCTCCACCAGCACCACGTCCGCCCAGGACAGGTGCGGGCGCAGCAGGGCCTCCAGCTTGTTGCCGTACACCGAACCGCCGGTGACCAGGTGTTCGACGATCTGCTTGTCGCCCGGCCGGAACGGCGCGAACTCCTCCAGCGCGGCCAGGTCGACGGCCTGCACCTCGACGCGGCTGTCGCGCTCGTACCGCCGCAGCAGCTCCTCGTACGACTCGACGCCGCGCGCCTCGATCGCGTCGTCGGCGCGGTCAGCGAGCAGCAGCACACGCACCGGCCGACCGGCCGGGACCGGCGCGGCCTGCGCGGACCGGCCGCGCGGGGCGGTCAGCCGCTGCACCGACGTGCTCTGCCGCCAGGCGGCCAGGTATCCGGCCGGGTCGTCGGCCAGCGGCGTGGCCGGGCGGTCCCGGTGCAGCCTGCGGTCGAAGAGCACGGCCAGGGCGCGGTGCACCGCGGCCGCGGACTTGGTGAACTCGCGGCGCGGCAGGTGCGCGTCGGCGACCGCGAGGTTGGCCTGCATCGCGGCGGCCATGCCGGTCGTCGCACCGTAGCGGGCCTGCTCGGCGGCCTCCCGCAGCAGCAGGTCGGCCAGCACGTGCCGGTCCCGGATGCGGCGGCGGGCGCGCGCGGAGACCTTCGCCGCGGCGTCGGCCCGGCCGGCCTTGAGCATGTTGGCGTGCACGGTGAACGCCATGTGCCGGCGCACCGGGTCGGGGATGCGCGGCAGGGCGACCATGGCCCCCCAGAACCGCGCGCCCACCGAGGTGCGCATGACCGTCGGCGACAGCGTCGCACCGGCGGCGAAGGCCGCGCTGGTCAAAGCCGCCTGGCCGGCGTCCCGGACGGCGACGCCGCCCCACGCGGGCGCGGACGGCAGCAGCCCGCGGGCGGCCTGGTCAGGGTGGGACCGGTGGGCGGTGACCGCCTGCACGGACGCCTCGATGCCGTACACGGCGGCAGGGCGGCGGTGCCGCTGGGCCAGCTCCCAGATCGCGTACACGGCGAGGTGGTCCAGCGCGACCAGCACGTCGGCCTGGCGCGCGTACCGGCGTACCGCCGCGTTGCGGCGGGTGAGCAGCCAGACCTTGCGCGGGCCCGACGCCACTTCGAGGGCGCCGCGCAGCCACGCGTTGTACTCGCCGTCGGCGGAGGTCAGCGCGGTGCGGGTGGCGGGCGCGGTGTCGACGGTCAGCAGGGCCGGGTCGAAGTTGCAGGCCAGCATGACCTCGGCGCCCATCGCCCGGAGCTGGGCGAGCTTCGCGGCGAGGGCGGCCTGCTGCTTGGGGACCGTCCCGACGATGACGAGGACCCTCGTCGCGGCTCTGTCTGCCATGGACGTGCCTCTCAGTTCAGGACCTCGGCGGGCCCGAGCGCGGCGCTGCCGTCCGGGCGCTGGGCGGGCACGGGGCTGCTCAGTTCGGCGACGACCGGGGCGATCTGCGCGGGCCGGGTGAACCGGCCGGCGTGCTCCCGGGCGGCCTGCCTGACCTCGGCGGGGGCCTCGACGGCCAGCCGGGCCGCCGTGACGAAAGACTCCGCGAGGCGGCGCGGGTTGAGGCCGACAGCTCCGGTCCACAGCGGGTAGCCGTCCAGCACGGTGGCCGCATCGTGCTCGATCTCGTGGGCGGAGACGATGGGCAGGCCGGTGGCGACGAACTCGTACACCTTGCCGGAGGTGACGTAGCGCCCGCCGACCAGCATCAGCACCAGCGCGTCCCAGCTGCCGTAGGTGCCCGCGACGTCGGCCTTGGCGACGTTGCCGCCGAAGGTCACCCCGTCGGGCTGGGCCGCCTCCAGCAGCTCGATGTAGGGGTTGACGCCGCGCTGCTCGCCCGCGCCGATGTGCCCGCGCACCTCCAGGCGCGAGCGCGCCAGCAGCGGGTCCTGCTCGCGGGCCAGCCGCCAGCCGGTGAGCACCGCGTCGAGCACCGACGGCGGGAAGTTGACCGTGCCCAGGTAGCCGAAGACCAGGCCCTGCTCGGGGTCGGCGGTGCGGGTCGACGGGGCGGGCACGCTGTCGGCGTCGAAGCCGTTGCGGGCCACCCGGACCCGGTCCGCGATCGACGGGTAGCGCTCGCGGTAGAAGTCGGCGATCGGGTCGTTGACGCACCAGACCGCCCGCGCCTGCTCCAGGACCTGCTGCTCCCACTTGCCGGCCACGGAGTCGCGCTCGAACGCCTCGGTGCCGTCGATGACGTTGATCGACCAGCCGTCGCGGAAGTCGACGACGTAGGGCACCCGGTGCTCGGTCCACAGCCGCCAGGTCGGCGCGAGGTTGACGTACGGCGCGCAGGAGGTCATCAGCAGATCGGCGGGGTGCTCGCGGTGCACCCGCAGCACGCCTTCCTCCAGCGCGTCGCGCCAGCCGCCGAAGACGGACTCGGGGAAGCTCTCCTGCTGGCGGCGGCGCAGCGCGCTCAGCCAGCGCTGCGGCTCCAGCGCGCGCTGCCGGGAGAACCGGCGGATGTCGGTCTCCAGGTCCTCGCGCGCGATCGGCAATTCCACGATCCTGATGCGCGGGTCGACCCGCGCCGACAGGGTGTGGTCCAGCCCGAACTCGCGTTCCCACGATTCGTTGCTGATCGTGATGACCGTGACGTCCCAGCCGTGCGCGATGAACTGGTTCGCAGTCTCGCGCAGCCGGTAGGCGCTGCTCTTCGCCGCCGGAGGGAAGCCGATGGCGAGGTAGATGACGTGCGGCCGCACGCCGTCGTGCCCCGGCTTGCGCGGCCCGGCCAGCTCGCCTGCCTTCACGGGGGACTCCTTCTCAAGAACCGGTGACCGGCCGCCGGGCAAACCTGCCCCGGCGGCCGTCGTCGCCTTACGCGCTGGTCAGAGCCGGTGCGACTGGTCGCCCGTGGTCGCGCCGCGGGTGTCGAAGAAGCGCTTCGACTTGGCGGCCAGCGCCTCGGCGTCGTACGCGCGGTGGTTCTGCACGAGGATCACCAGGTCGGCTTCGGCGACACCGGTCTCGGCGTCCTCGACCCGCTGCACGTCGATGCCGGGCGCGTGCCAGCTCGCCACGTAGGGGTCGTGGTAGCTCAGCTTCGCCCCGAGCCCGGCCAGCAGCTTGGCCAGCGGCGTCGCGGGCGACTCGCGCTGGTCGGCGATGTCGGGCTTGTAGGTCACGCCGAGCAGCAGGATGCGCGAGCCGTTGGTGGCCATGCCCGCGTCGTTGAGGATGTTCTGCGCGCGCCGGGCCACGTACGCCGGCATGGTCGCGTTGATCTCCTGCGCCAGCTCCACGAAGCGGAACGGGTAACCGAGCTTCGCCCGCACGTTGTGGCTGAGGTAGTTCGGGTCGATCGGGATGCAGTGGCCGCCCACCCCGGGGCCCGGGTAGAACGCCTGGAAGCCGAACGGCTTGCTGCTGGCGGCGTCGATGACGTCCCAGAGGTCGATGCCGAGCTGGTGGCAGAACCGGGCCATCTCGTTGACCAGCGCGATGTTGACGTGCCGGTAGGTGTTCTCCAGCAGCTTGGCGGTCTCGGCCTCGCGGGTGCCCTTGGTGCGCACGATGGTGTCGATGAACCGGCCGTAGAACTCGGCGGCGCGCTCGGAGCAGGCCGGAGTGTGCCCGCCGACCACCTTCGGGGTGTTGCGCGGGCCGAACTTCTGGTTGCCCGGGTCGATGCGCTCGGGCGAGAAGGCCAGGTGGAAGTCGACGCCGGCGACGAGCCCGGTCTCCTCCAGGATCGGCCGCACGACCTCGTCGGTGGTGCCCGGGTAGGTCGTCGACTCCAGCACGACCAGCATGCCGGGGCGCAGGTTGCGGGCCACGGCCCGTACGGCCGACACGACCGCGCCGAGGTCCGGGCCGCCGTCGTCGGCCAGCGGGGTGGGCACACAGATGACGGCGGTGCGCGCCGAGGCGATCTCCGACTCGTCGGTGGTGGCCCGGAACCCGCCGGCGATCATCTCGGTGATGTCGGCGTCGGACAGGTCGTCGATGTGGGACACGCCGCCGTTGAGCGCGTCGACCACACCGGCCTTCACGTCGAAGCCGAGCACCGACGCGCCGGATCGCGTCGCCTCCCGCGCGAGCGGGAGACCGACGTAACCCAAGCCCAGAATCACGACATCTGTCATTTTTGTTCCTTAAGCCACGATGTGTCGCATCGGAGGGGGAGCCGGAGGAGATCCGCCGACAACGGCTGTGCGGATGCTACCCGAAGAAGCCGGGCCACCCGAACTGCCGCCGTCGGTGATCATGACAAAATCCCTGGTCGGATCAGCTGCCGACGGGCACCGCGAGGGGCTCGTCGACCTCCTGCGCACCCGTTGCCGGGCGCTGGTGGGGCAGCACGAGGCGGCGGTAGATCGCGTCCTGGACCTTCGCCTGCGCCTCCCAGGTCCACACGTCCAGGTCCATCGCCTCGTACGCCGCCCGGTAGCGCTCCGGGTCGGCGACGATCGCCTGCACGGCGCGCGTGTAGTCGGCCACGTCCTCGACCTTGAAGACCTCGCCCTGCTTGTTGGCCAGCGTGGTGTTGGCCATCACCTCGCAGTCGCTGCTGATGATCGGCAGACCGGCGTGCGAGTACTCGAAGAACTTCGTGATCAGCTGGATCTCGTGGTTCAGGTAGTGGTGGATCGGGATCACCCCGACCGTCGCCGTGGACAGGAAGCCCACCACCTCGGAGTGCGACACGTACGGCAGCACGTGCAGCCGGTCGGCCACGCCCAGCTCGGCGGCGCGCTTCTTCAGGCTGGTCAGGTACGGCCCGGTCGGGTCGTTGACCACGAACGCCGTGTGCACGCCCGCCAGCCGGGGCAGCGCCTCGACCATGACGCCCATGCCGCGGTGGGCCGCGGCGGCGCCGCTGTACACCACCAGCGGGGTGTCCGGGCCCAGCCCGCAGGCGCTGCGGATGTCCGGGGCGCCCGGGGCGTTCTTGGCGGCCGCGTCGGCGGCGCTGGGGGTGTTCAGCACGACCGAGGGCAGCTCGGGCAGGTGGTGGTCACGCTTGAGCAGCTCGCCCAGCTTCGCCGAGACGGTGATCACCGCGTCGGCGTAGGGGGCGTACTCGTGCTCGTGTGCCCGGTTCGCGCCCATCCAGCGGCGGTTGTTGGCCCGCGGCTTCACTCCGGGCAGGTACTCGTGCACGTCCCAGATCAGCTTGATCTTGTGCCCCGCGACCGCGGCCCGGACCTTGGCCCGCGCCCCGACACCGAGCATCCGGAAGTCGTTGGCGTAGATCACGTCGGGCTTGAGCGCGTCGACGGTGTCCGCGTACGCCAGCTCGAAGTCCCACAGCTGCGGCTCCAGCTTGCGCCAGGCGCCGTGGCCGCGCACCTTGTGCTGGAACCAGGTGTAGGCCTGGTCCCACGGCGAGCGCAGCGAACCGCGGTAGCGCTGGCCGATGTTGAGCTGCCAGTAGCGGAACGAGACCCACTTGCCGTACAGCCCGGCGAGCGCGCCCTGGACCTGCACGGACAGGCCGGGGCCCTTGCCCTTGAGCTTGCGCAGGGCCCGCTTCATCTTCAGGTCCTGCTTCCACGCCTTGACCGACTGCAGCCGCTGGGCCGCGACACCGGTCGGCGGGTACGCGAACGGGGTGATCAGCCAGTGCCGCCGGAACTCGTGGCGGCGCTTGGCCATCGGGCTGTGCATGACCACGAGCCGCACCTCGGCGTCACCGAGCTGCCAGCGCTCGGGGTGCCCGGTCGGTGAGCGGCCGATCAGGATGACCTCCCACCCCGCCTCGGCGGCCGACCGCGCGGTCTTCTGCACCCGGGAATCGCCGTTCACCCCGTTGTCCACGAGCATGACGATGCGGGCCGGGCGGTTTTCCCTGGTCTCGGCCATTGATCACTCCTCCTCGGGGGCGGTGCCCCGCGTGTACAGGGGGCGGGCCGCAGGCCCGCCGAGTCTACTGATCAGCCGTCTCGTCGCACACCGGTCGCGCCCAGCACGAGCTGCTCGAACTGGTGCTTGACGACCTCCCAGTCCCAGGTGGCGATCGCATGGGCCGCCGCCGCCGCCCCGGCCTCGCGCCAGGTCTGCTCGTCGGCGGTGAGGGCGAGGATCCGCTTGGCGGCCTCCTCGGGGGTGTCGGCCATCCAGTCCGCCGGGAACAGCGTGCGGGCGCTGGACGGGCCGCCGGCGAAGAACGGCCAGTCCCGGACCACCGGGACGGCGCCGCTGGCCGCGCCCTCGACCAGGGCGCAGTGGAAGCTCTCCCGGACCGAGGTGCTCAGGATCACACCGACCTCGCGCAGCGCGGCGGGCATGTCCGCGGTCTGGCCGCGGCGCACCACCGCCCCGGACGGCTCCAGGTCGGCGATGTCGGCCAGGAAGCCGTCCCAGTAGCGGCGGGCGTCCGGGCTGGCGTCGGCGTTGAGCTCGTGGCCGTAGAAGAACAGGCGGTAGCGCTCGTCGTGGGCGCGCAGGTGACGCAGCACCTCCACGGCCCAGCGCGGGTCCTTGGCCACCGCCTTGATGCCGACCAGGCCCAGCGTGAAGCGGGCGTCGGCGTCCTTGTCGCCCTGGAAGGAGCGCAGGTCCATGGCGTTGCTGACGACGTGCGGGGTGGTGCCGCCCGCGGTCAGGGCCGGCGTCACCGCGACGGTGAGGTCGCGCAGGAAGTCCGAGACGAACACCAGGTCGTCGATGCGCGAGTAGTCGGCCAGGTGCGGCCAGACCGCGAACGCCTCGAAGCTGTGCAGCCGGGCGATGATCCTGGTCTTACCCGGGTCGACGAGGGTGAACAGCACGGTCAGCGCGGCCAGCCAGTCGACGAAGACCACGTCGGCCCAGCTCACGTGCGGCTCCAGCCATGCGGCGACCTCGTCGCCGAAGGGCGAGCCGCCGGCCAGCGCGTGTTCCATCATGGCGCGGGAGTTGTTCAGCATCGGCACCTGCGTGCCGCCGTCCTCACCCGGGTCCAGGAAGCGCACCTCGACGTTGCTCAGCTGCTCGAAGTGCCGCCGGATGGGGTTGAGGAAGCCGTGGTTGCCGTACGTCGCGATCAGCAGGCGGACCGGGCGGTCGGTGGGCAGCGGGGCCGCGGGCCCGCGGCGGCCGCGCGGGGCCGACAGCGCGCGGGCGGCCGGGCTGGCGTGCCAGGCCGACAGGAAGCCGGTCGGGTCCTGGGTCAGCGGCGAGGTCAGCCGGTCGAAGTGCAGCCGCCGGTCGAACAGCTGCCGCTGGGCGGTCTGCAGCGAGGCCACCGCAGCACGGTGGTTGCCCTGGGCGTACAGCGCGTCGGCGAGTGCCAGCTCGGCCGCGACAGCGGCCTGCAGGCTCGGCGGGGTGCCGAAGTCCAGCTCGGCCTTGGCCTGCCGGGCCAGCAGGTCGGCGCGCGCCCGGCGGTTGCGCATCCGGCCCAGCGCGGTGGCGGCGGTCCGGGCCGCCTCGGCGGGACGGCCGGCCCGCAGCAGGCTCGCGTGCACCACGCCGGCGAGTTCACGGCGGGCCCGGTCGGGCACTCCGGGCGCGGAGACGACCGCGCCCCACAGGCCGGCGAGCATCCGCGAACGCATCACCGACGGCGAGGCCGCCAGCCGCAGCGCGGCCCTGGCCGAGCGGGCGGTGGCTCTTCTGGTCGAGCGGGCGAAGCTCATCGCCGCCCCTCCGATCGGGTCACCCGGGCCCCTGGGGGATCAATGATCATCTGCGCGGGGGCCCCTCTGCGAATCCGAAACGGTGACACGCCCCAGCGAAGTGTCGGACGTGCGACGCGCCGAGTCTGCCACAGGGCATGATCACCGGCAAACCCTGGACATACCGGCTGACGAGGGGGTATGTCCCCGCCGGACCGGCCTGCCGCACCCGATCGACCCGGTGACGCAGCTCACGCCTTCTGCCGCAGCATCCGCTCGATCAGGTTCTCGGTGGCCCGCATCAGACGTACGTCCCGGAAGCCCCGTACGGCCAGGCCGCGGGTCCAGCTCAGCGTCCCGGCGACGAACACGACGGCGTTCTTGTCGGTCTCGTAAAGGCTGGTGTTCTGCACCATCCGGGTGCCGTTGCGCAACTGGTACGGCGAGGCCGACAGCAACCCGCGGGTGGTGAACCGGGGCAGGTGGACGTCGGGGTCGAAGCCGTCGGCCTCGCCTGCGACGACCTTCGGGATGCTGTCGCCGTCCTTGACCTTGCAGCCGTTCCAGAACCAGTGCCCGGAGTCCGTGACCACCAGCGGCACCGCCGCCTTCACGATCCCGTTGTACTGCACGCCGAGCAGACGCTGCTCCGCCTCGGCCGGACCCGGCTCCGGATCACGCCAGCGCATCGTCGCCGAGCTGTTGCCCGCCGCGTCGAGCCGGTTCTTGTAGCAGGCCACCACGCGGTTGGCCCGGCCGTCCGCGCTCGGCGCGAACCGGATCTTCCAGTAGACGTTGTTGGCCGCCATGTACGCCAGGCTCGTGCCGCCGGCCAGCGCCTGCTCCACCCGGTCGCGCATCTCCCGGGACCAGTACTCGTCGTGGCCGCTGAAGACCAGGCCCGCGTACCCCGCGGCGTCGATCGCCCCCGAGTGCAGATCCTCGCTCGTCGCGTAGTCGAAGTCGTAGCCGGCCGCCTCGGCCCACTGGATGAAGTAGCGGTCGTCGTCGAACCGGCTGGGCAGCCCGGTCGCCATGTAGGGGCGGTCGAACGACACGTGGAAGCTGCGCAGGTCGGAGCTGCGCACCCCGGTCTTGCGCACACCGTCGGCCTGCTCGTTGCCCAGCGTCGGATCGACCGGGTACCCGTAGTAGAGGCTCTTGCCGAGCACTCCGTCGAGCGGCCACTGGTTGTACGCCTGGTACGTGGTGAACGGCAGGACCAGGCACAGCCGGTTGACGCGCTGAGCGTTGCGGACCACGAAGGGCGCGTAGTTGCGGAAGCCCGACGCCGTGGTGAACACCGCGAGATAGAGACCCGGCACCCAGTCCGCGGGCACGCTCAGCGTCCAGGACGGCTGCCACGAGCAGCTGATCATGCCGGTGCCGGGGTTCAGCTCGGGCGGCGCCTGCCGGGACCCGCGCAGCACCGGGCTGGTGAGCACCTTGCGTGCGCCGAGCCCGCCGTACCACCCGAGCCGGTACACCCCGACCGTGTAGTCCTCGGCGTCGGCCACCGACACGTGGAAGGAGACGTCCCCGCCCAGCAGCACCGTGCTGGCCGACGTGTAGCCCTTGATCTGACCTGCCACGTCGTCGGCGGACCGGGTGCGGTCCGCGCCGATGACCCAGTCCCGATGGCCGGGCAGGGCGTTCTCGGTCGCCGTGACCCCGGGCGTGGCCGGCAGGGGCTCCGGCAGCGGCCGGGGCGCGGTGGACCGCGGTGGGGCGCTGCCGACCGTCTGATCAAGTGATGCCGGCGTGGGATCGCCGGTCAGCTCGCGGGAGCCGTGGAACGCCAGGCCCGCGCCGGCGACCACAGAACCGACGGCGATCGACAACGCGGTGCGACGGGAGACTCGGGGCACAGCCTGCCTGCTTCAATCCGGTGGAGGGGGATCCGAAGTTATCACGCTTTCTGGGTGTTCGGCCGCCGCCGAAGCGCCCTGATCGATTCATCCCACCGGCTTGCCGTGGACGATCCCGTCAGGACGGCGGGCCGCCACCGGCAGGCGGGCCGGCCTCCAGCGCCGTGGTCGCGGCCACGCCCGGGAACCTCCTGGCCAGCTCCCAGGTCAGCGTCACCGCGAAGATGTCGGCGGCGACGATGCGCTCGACCCGGCCGAAGTCGACGCCCTGCAGCGGACGCCGGGCCGCACGCGCGATCACCAAGGGACGCATCACGTTGTAGACCCTGCGGTAGAAGATCCGGTGCAGCCGTCCCGCCGCCCGCCGGTGCAGGTCGCACAGCTCTTCGAGACGCCGGTCCGCGTTCGGCCCGAGCCGGCTGCGGCGCAGGTCGTGCAGGATCCGGCCGGGGATCCGGTAGAGCAGCAGGTTCTCCACCCGGCGGACCGGATGGCGTTCCTCGGCCTCGGCCACGGCGTGGATGCGCACCGCCCGGTCAAGCCCCGCCGCACGCCAGGGGGCGGCCACGGATGTGATCAGATCCACTTCGACGCCCTGGGCCAGCAACCCTGCCGCGTAGTCCTTGACCCGCTTGGACGGCGCGGCGAACGCCAGCACGATCACCCTCGGCCGGTTGCCCGACATGGCGCGCTCTCCCGATCTGCAGCCCGTCACCGCCGCCGTTCACCAGGCGGCCCCGCCACCTATCCTATGAACATTGCTCACTGTGCGTAGTCGAGTTTCCAGCGGAGCCAGCACGGTCTGGCGGGCATAGGCCTGCGCGTGCTCGTACGCCTGTCGACGCTGCTCAGGGCTCAGATCACGGGCGGCCTTGCCCGCCGCGACCATCGCCTGGGCGATCTCGTCCGGGTCCAGGCTCTCGGCGTTGAACCACAGCGGGTAACCGTCGAGCACCTCGGCTGCCGCGATCCCGGGCGCGTGCACCGACACGATCGGCCGGGCCGCGGCCATGTACTCGAAGATCTTGCCGGAGGTCACGTAGCGCGCCCCGCCCGCCAGGAAGACGAGCACGTCGCTGTCCCGGTAGACGCCGGCGACGTCGGTCTTGGAGACCGGCCCGCGATAGACCACGTCCCGCTCCGCCCCGTCCGGCGCCGGGTCCAGGCAGATCCCCAGCCGGGCCGCGAGATGGGCCTGGCTGTGCGCGAAGAAGCCGAGGTGCCCGTGGATGTTGAGCGTCGCGTCGGCAAGCTCGGGATGCGCGCGGGCCCGCCGGAACGCGGTGATCATCTCTTCGACGGGCTGGGTGGTGGTGAGCGTGCCCAGGTAGCCGAACTGCAGCGGGCCCGCGCCCCGGGCCCCGGCGCCGCCCGCCAGCCCCGGCAGCAGGTCCGGATCCCAGCCGTTCGGCACCACCATCATCCGGTCCGCCACCGAGGGGTAGCGCTCGGCGTGCCAGCCCCGCAGCGCGTCGTTGACGAAGCAGACCGCCGACGCCCGGGTCAGCACCCGCCGCTCCCAGGCCCAGGCCGGATGGTCGACCGGGTACGCGGGCCGGTCGGTGAACAGGTTGAGCGTCCACGCGTCGCGGTAGTCCAGCACGTACGGCAGCCCGGTCAGCCGGTGCAGCCCCCACGCCGCCGCGAAGGACACGAACGGATTGCCGGTGGCCAGCACCACGTCGAACCGGCGGCGCGCATGCATCCGCAGCCCGTGGGCGACCGCCGACAGCCCCCACGAGTAGTAGTGCTCGGGGAAGATCTTCTCCTGGCTGAGGTGGTACAGCTTGCGGGCGAGCAGCGGCATGGAGCGCCGCAGCGCGCCGAACCGGCGTACGTCGTGCTCCCAGGCGAACTGGTGCTGGGCCGGGCGCTCCACCCGGATCCGGGGGTCCACGGTGGTCGCCAGCTCCTCGTCGACCGAGCCGATGACCTCGTGCAGGAACTTCAGCGGGGCGGCGAGCACGGTCACGTCCCAGCCCTGGGCAGCGAGGTGGTTGGCCGTCGCCCTGGCCCGGTAGACACCACTGGCGCGCGACGGCGGGTAATAGAAGGCCAGGTACAGCACGCGCGGTCGCCGCGGGCCACGTCTGTTCATCACGCCGTTCTCCCTCGTGGCGACGGGTGGCCGGGCGGCCCGGACATACCGGCCGGGCGGCTATTCGCAGCCTAGACCGAGCACGAAGGCCAGCCGGGGCGAACGCCGGGATCCCGCGACCCCATGCCGCAGCAGCCGCGCCGCATCCGGCATGGACAGCGGATCGGCGACCACGATCAGGTCGAACGGGCCGCGGGCGGCCACTTCGCGGCGCAGCACCGGTCCCCGCCACCAGCGCACGCTCGCGGGCGCCACCAGTCGCCGGTGCACCGGCTGGGCGACGCCGCGCTCGTACGCCCGCCAGGCGCGCCCCATCGGTTCCCGCAGCCGTCCTCGGCCCGCCAACCGGGCCGCCCGCCGCGGCAGCCGCACCAGCAGCGCCTGCGCCCAGCGCACCGGCCGGGTATGCGCCGTCAGCTCACCGAGATCCACCAGCCGGACCCGCGGATCGAGATCCTCCCGCGCCCACGGCTGCGCGCTGCCGAGCAGCACCACCGCGTCTCCACCGGCGGCGACCACCCGCGCGGACTCCTCGACCACCGCGCGCCGCCGGGTCGCCCCCAGCGCCAGGAACAGCACCCGCACGACCCCTCCTCATGCCTCGGGCCGGAGCCGAGGCAGCGCACGACCCGACCGGCAGCGCGTCTTGGCACCGCCCGCGACAGCCGTCCCCGAGCCCCGCGTCGCAGCGGCCACCCCGGCCCGCGTCAGACCGGCGTGCTGCCGAACCACGCCTCGTGGTGCGCTGCCGCGACCGCCGGGTAGCCGTAGCGGGCCGCCAACGCCTCGCGGGCGTACGCCAGGTCGAGCCCTTCCGGGAACCTCGCCCGCAACCGCCGGTACCCGGCCGCGAACGTCGCCGGATCGTCGTCGACCTCGACCAGCCCGCCCGCCGCGTACTCGATCCCGGCCAGCGTCCGTTCCGGACCACCGCACCGGGTCACCAGCACGGGCAGGCCCGCGGCCAGCGCCTCCACCACGACCATGCCGAACGTCTCCGACCGGCTGTTGTGCACCAGCAGATCATGTTCACGCATCAGCCGCAGCGCTTCCGGCGGAGTGACCGCGCCGGTCAGGACCACCGCGTCCGCGACGCCCAGCGCCGCGGCCCGTGCGCGCAGCGGCCCGTCCAGCGGGCCTTCGCCGACCAGCGTCAACCGCAGCGCGGCGTCCTCGGCCCAGCACTGTGCGAACGCCTCCAGCAGCAGGTCGACGCCCTTCTCCACCTTCAGCGAGCCGACATACAGCCAGCGTTCCAGCGAACGCACCGGCGTCTGCCGCCCGGCCGCGAAGGAGACGGGATTGGGCATCAGCCGGATCCGGTCCGCGTGCCTGGGGAATGTGCCGGCCAGCAGGTCCAGGACGCCGTCGCCGACCGCGAACAGCGCCGTGCAGCGCGCCAGCACCTCGCCGTACCGCGCGCGGGCGTCGGCGTCGGCCAGGATCAGCGGCAGGAAACTCGCGTGCTCGGTCACGAACAGCCGTGCGCCCGGCCGCAGGTTGTGCAGCGCCGCCCACCCGCTGGGCAACCCGACGTGGGCATGCACGACCTCGCCGGCCAGCGGGGTCCCGCCGAGCACGGCCCGCAGCATCGCCGCGTGCCGCCGCGCGTTGTCGGCGTATCCGGTCCCCGCCGGGATCGGCACCGGCAGGTGCACCACCTCGGCCCCGCCGGGTCCGGGCCGGACCTGCCGCGCCGCGCCGGACAGGGCATGGGCGGCCGCGGTCACCTCGGCGTCCTGGCGGGGCGTCATCCGGCTGACCCAGTCGTCGCAGTGGTACACCGACAGCCGGCGCACGGTGGGCGCGACCGCCTCCACCATCGCCTGCACGAAGGAGCCGCGGAACGGCAGCTGGGCACTCGGATACCAGGGCGTGACGACCGTCACGTCCGCGTCGCTGCCCTGTGCCATCGCGCCCGCCCCCGCCGGCCGATGTCTCAGGCGGCGCGTTCGGCCAGCACCGCGACGACCCGCTCGGCCGCCCGCCCGTCCCCGAAGGGTGTGTCGCGGGCGGTGTCCGGCGCGGGACGGGTCGCCGTGCCGACCCAGCCCGCGGTGCCGAGCACCGCCGGGTCGGGCACGAGCCGGTTCCAGTCGCCGATCAGCGTCTCGACCCACTCGGTCTCCGAGCGCAGCGTGGTGCACGGCCGGGCCAGCAGGTAGGCCTCCTTCTGCAGGCCTCCGGAGTCGGTGACGACGCCGGTCGAGCCGAGCACGGCGGCGACCATCCCGCCGTACGGCAGCGGGCGGCCCACGTGCACCGCGCCCTGGGCCAGCTTCAGCCCCTGCTCCTTGGCCCGCGCCACCAGGCGCGGGTGGGCCAGCAGCGCCACCGGCACCGGCAGCGCGGCGAGCGCCTCCACCAGGCCCGCCAGCCGCTGCGGATCGTCGGTGTTCTCCGCCCGGTGCAGCGTGGCCAGCAGGTACGGCTCGTCGGGGCTGATGCCGTCGGGCAGCCCGCCGACCTGGTGCTCGCCGCGGAGCACCGCGTCGCGCACCCGCAGGCACACGTCGACCATCACGTCGCCGACCAGGACCGACCGGGCGGCCAGCCCTTCGCCGGCGAGGTGGCGCATCGCCTCCGCGGTGGGCGCGAGCAGCAGGTCGGCGGCGTGGTCGGTGAGGATGCGGTTGTGCTCCTCGGGCATACGCCGGTTGAACGAGCGCAGCCCGGCCTCCAGGTGGGCCACCGGCAGGTGCTGCTTCACCGCCGACAGCGCCCCCGCCAGCGTCGAGTTGGTGTCGCCGTAGACCAGCACCCAGTCCGGGCGCTCGCGGTCGAGCACCGGGTCCAGGGCGGCGAGGGTGTTGCCCGTCTGCACGCCGTGGCTGCCGGAGCCGATGCCCAGGTGCACGTCAGGGTCGGGGATGCCCAGGCCGGAGAAGAAGACGTCGGACAGGTCGGCGTCGTAGTGCTGCCCCGTGTGCACGATGAAGTGCTCGTGGCCGCTGTTCGCGAACGCCGCGGCGATGGGGGCCAGCTTGACCAGCTGCGGACGGGCGCCGACGATACTGACGACCTTCATGTCTGCTTTCTCCTGGTTAGGCGCGACGAGCCGGGCATCCGGATCACCCCGACCCTACCGGTCCGCCGGGGACCGTAGTCCCGCTCACCGCCGTCCCCGCAGCCGCGGGCCGTCCGCGGCGCGGCCGTTATACTTCGCCCCGGTCCGCCGCACCGGGACCAGCGCCTATGGCGCAGCCGGTCAGACCCGTCCGGTTGTCGCCGACCACGGCTCTTGCAACGATGGACCGGCTCGTCCGCCGCCAGCGACGGGCGAGGCAGCGAGGAAGAAAGAAACCATGAAGATCTGTGTTGTAGCCCTCGGCAAGATCGGCCTGCCGCTCGCGGTCCAGTTCGCGTCCAAGGGGCACGAGGTGATCGGCGCCGACGTGTCCGAGCGCGTCGTCGCGCTGGTCAACGAGGGCCAGGTCCCCTTCCCCGGTGAGACCGACCTCGACGTCAAGCTCAAGGAGGCCGTCGCCGCCGGCCTGCTGCGCGCCACCACCGACACCACCGCCGCCGTCGCCGAGTCCGAGGCCGTCGTCGTGGTCGTGCCGCTGTTCGTCGACGCCGAGGGCGTGCCGGACTTCGGCTGGATGGACAGCGCCACCCGCGCCATCGCCGCCGGGCTGCGGCCGGGCACCCTGGTCAGCTACGAGACCACGCTGCCCGTCGGCACCACCCGCAACCGCTGGGCCCCGATGCTCGCCGAAGGCTCCGGCCTGACCGCCGGCGCCGACTTCTCGCTGGTCTTCAGCCCCGAGCGGGTGCTCACCGGCCGCGTCTTCGCCGACCTGCGCCGCTACCCGAAGCTCGTCGGCGGCGTCGACGAGGCCTCGGCCGCCCACGGCGTGCGCTTCTACGAGGCCGTGCTCGACTTCGACGCCCGTGCCGACCTCGACAAGCCCAACGGCGTGTGGGACCTCGGCTCCGCCGAGGCGTCCGAGCTGGCCAAGCTCGCCGAGACCACGTACCGCGACGTCAACATCGGCCTGGCGAACCAGTTCGCCCGCTTCGCCGACACCGTGGGCGTCGACGTCACGAAGGTCATCGAGGCCTGCAACACCCAGCCCTACAGCCACATCCACTCGCCCGGCATCGCCGTCGGCGGCCACTGCATCCCGATCTACCCGCGGATGTACCTGTGGAACGACCCGACCGCCACCGTCGTGCGCGCCGCCCGCGAGGCCAACGCCGGCATGCCGGAGTACGCCGTCAGCCTGCTCGCCGACGCGTACGGCGACCTGACCGGCGCGAACGTGCTCGTGCTGGGCGCGGCGTACCGCGGCGGCGTGAAGGAGACGGCCTTCTCCGGCGTCTTCCCGACCGTCGAGGCGCTGCGTGCCCGGGGCGCGAACCCGTTCGTCAGCGACCCGATGTACACCGTCGAGGAGCTGGCCGCGCACGGCCTGCCGCCGCACCAGGGTGAGGCCGTCACCGCCGCGATCATCCAGGCCGACCACGCCGAGTACCGCAACCTCGGCCCGGCCGAGCTGCCCGGCGTCCGGGTGCTGGTCGACGGCCGCCGCGTCACCGACCCGGCCCGCTGGGCCGGCACCGACCGCGTCGTCATCGGCGGCTGACCCCGCCCGCTGCACACCGACGGCCGTCGCACCCTTACCGGTGCGGCGGCCGTTCGCCATCCGCTTGACCTGGACGGCAGGCTCCGGCACGATCCTGCGGCCCGGGTCGCGAATGGGGTTCCCTCCACGGTCTGCCCGCCAGGCGTCAGGTCAGGGGGAGGTGTCGTGGACACAGCACAGGCACGGGCGGCGTTCGAGGAGTTCGTCACCGGCCGCTCGGCCGCGCTCGGGCGGACGGCGTACCTGCTCACGGGACACCGCCAGGACGCCGAGGATCTGCTCCAATCGGCGCTGGCGCGGGCCGCCGTGCGCTGGAGCGGGCTCGACGACCCCGAGGCGTACGTCCGGCGCGTCCTCTACACCCAGTCCGTGTCCCGGTGGCGCGCGCTGCGGCGCAGGCCACCCGAGCTGCTGACCGACCAGCCGCCGCAGACGGCCGTCGCCGAACCGTGCCACGACACCCGGATGGTGCTCGACCTGGCGCTGCGCCGCCTCACGCCGAAGCAGCGGGCGGTGCTGGTGCTGCGCTTCTACGAGGACCGCAGCGAGTCCCACACCGCCGAGGTGCTGGGCTGCTCGGTGGGCACGGTGAAGAGCCAGACCCGGCACGCGCTGATGCGGCTGCGCGCCCTCAACCCGCAACTCGCGCAGCTGGTCGACGGCCGGCTCCCGCAGGAGGTGGCCCGATGACGCACGCCCTGCACGACGCCCTGCACCAGGTCGCCGACAGCGCCCCGCCGTTGCCGGTGCCACCGGGGTTGTTCGACCGGGCCCGCCGCGACCGGCTCCGCCGACGACTCGCGGGGCTGGCCGCCGCCGTCGTGGCAGTCGGTGGCATCGGCTTGACCGGGCAGATCGCCGCGCCGCCGCCTCCGGCCGCCTTCGATGACACCACGGTGGACCCCTTGCCCGCCTATCTCGTGCACGCTCCGGCATGGACGGCCGACATCCGGCATGCTCCGATGCGGCGGGCGCTGGTCGCGTTCGACGGCGACGTCTTCGACACCGACTACACCGTCGACGAGGACCGCGGGGAGAGCGTGAGCCATCCCGTGGGACCGCTGACCCTCGTCGGCCCGGACGACGCCTACCGCACCTACGACCTGACCCAAGACGACGAACCCTGGACCGGGGCCCTCATGCTGTCCCCCGACGGGCGGTACGTGCTCACCGGCCACGGCGAGCACTCCCGGCTCCTCGACGTCACCACCGGCATCGCCCGGACGCTGCCGACGGGGCTGCCCCTGGCCTTCTCCCCGGACAGCCGCCAGGCCGTGCTCGTCCACTTCGACAACCCCTGGTACCTGTATCCGGTGCGCGGCGAGATCCAGGTGGTCGACCTCGGCACAGGCGCGGTCGCGTGGACGGCCCCGCTGCCCGACGGGCCGCTGCCCCGCGAGGTCGACGCCGCGCTGTCGCCGGACGGTTCGACGCTGATCGTGCAACGTCACGGCGACCTCCACACCTACCGGCGCGACGGCGGCGTCGGCTGGAGCCGCTCGGTCGACTCCGGCGACGGCGTCGCCGGACAGCTCGCCTGGACGCCCGACGGCCGGAGCGTCGTCGACGCGAGCGGCCTGTGCCTGCTGGACGCGGACACCGGCGCGACCGGCAAGTGCATCCAGTGGCAGGAGAGGCTGACCAGGATGCCGGTGCGGGAGCAGACCTTCGCCAAGCCGATCATCCTGGCCTGGGAGAACGGGGCTCCGATCGTCACCATGGGCCGGGACGTGGTGCGGCTGACCGAGGTGCCGGAACTGCTGATGCGAACGCCGGAGACGCCACAGACGGTCAGCGCCCTGACCGTGGCCTCCACCCGGGTGCAGTGGACCCCGCGGCAGCCCGGCCCGCCGGACCCCGGACCGGCGGTCCACCGCTACCGGTCGCTGCTCGTGGGAGCCGGGTGGGCGATCGTGCTGCTGGCCCTCGGGTACGCCGCGGTACGCCTGCGCCGCCGACGCTCCCTGAGGTAGCGCCCATCGCCCGCAGCCGCTGCAGTCCCGAACGGCTGAGCGACGGCTCCCCGCTTCCGGACCCTGACCGGAACGTGCCGGGCTAGGCTGTTCGGCGGGGCGTGACGTCCGGCGAGCACCAGGTGAGGAGCACTCATGACGGCGCAGAGCACCCTTCCCGCGGCGGCCTCGGGCCGCTTCAGCATCGGCGGCGACCTGCCCGTCAACCGGCTCGGCTACGGCGCGATGCAGCTGACCGGCCCCGGGGTCTGGGGGGACCCGGCAGACCCGGACGAGGCCGTCCGCGTGCTGCGCCGGGCGGTCGAGCTGGGCGTCGACCTGATCGACACCGCCGACTCGTACGGCCCCTTCGTCAGCGAGATGCTGATCAAGAAGGCGCTGCACCCGTACCCGGAAGGCCTGGTCATCGCGACCAAGGGCGGGTTCACCCGGGCCGGTCCCGGCGACTGGCGTGCGGTGGGCCGCCCTGAGTACCTGCGCCAGCAGTGCATGCTCAGCCTGCGCCACCTCGGCCTGGACCGCATCGACCTCTACCAGCTGCACCGCATCGACCCGAAGGTGCCGCTGGAGGACCAGCTCGGCGAGCTGGTGCTGCTGCAGCAGGAGGGCCTGATCCGGCACATCGGGCTGTCCGAGGTGACCGTGGCGCAGATCGAGCAGTCCCGCAGGCTCGCGCCGATCGTCTCCGTGCAGAACCTCTACAACCTGGCCAACCGCAGTGCCGAGGACGTGCTGCGGCACTGCGAGGAGCAGAACCTCGCGTTCATCCCGTGGTTCCCGATGGCGACCGGCGAGCTGGCCAAACCCGGCGGCCCGCTGGCCACTGCCGCCGAGCAGCACGGGGCGAGCCCGGCGCAACTGGCGCTGGCCTGGCTGCTGCGGCGCTCCCCGGTGATGCTGCCCATCCCGGGCACGTCCAGCGTCGCGCACGTCGAGGAGAACATCGCCGCCGCGGAGATCACACTGACCGACGCGGAGTACCAGGCCCTCGAGACAGCCGTCTGACGCGTCGAAAAACGGCGGGAGCCCGGCCGGTCCGCAGTGGATCGGCCGGGCTCCCGGTCAGCGGATCACCCCGGTCACGGGGTGACGGTCGCGTCCCGGTGGGTCAGCTGGTAGGTCGCGTCGACCGCGTCCGTCTCCAGGATCACCGTCGCCGGACCCTCGGGCAGGTTGCAGGTGATGGTGCGGTCGATTGACGGGCCGAACGAGCCGCAGTAGCGCAGGCCGGTGCCGTCGATCACCCACATGGTGGCGTCGCCGCCGCCGGAGGTCCGGCGGTAGGTGAACGCCTCCCGCGCGGCGTGCTCGCCGGCCGGGATCGCGAAGCAGAACCCGAACGCCTCCCCGGAGCTGGTGACGGTCGAGCCCTCCGCCGTGCGCGGCAGCACGGGGCAGGCCGGCGGGCCGTCCACCCGCGGGAACGCCATCGCGTACGAGCCGGACGTCTGGCCCTCGGGCGTGCCGAACACGGCGAAGAACGGCGCCGTGCCGGTCAGCTCGCAGGACGACTGGCGCAGGCCCCACGACGAGTCGCAGACGTACGCGCCCGTCGCGTCGAACACGGTCACCGACGGGCGGCCCGCGCCGACCGCGTCACCGGGCACCAGCTCGATCACCCGCGCCCCGGCCGGGCTGGCCAGCTGCACGCAGTCGACCTCGGCGACCCCGGTGAACGTGCCCCGGTGCACCGCGAGCGGGTTCGCCGCATCCGACAGCACCGGGCAGCCCGCCGGGACGGCCGGCAGCACCGACCACGCGAACCGGTGGTCGTCGGCGATGATCGCGCTGTTGCCGTACCCCTTGATCACCGCGGTGTAGCGGCCCGCCGCGGGGATGTCGCACCGGCCCCAGCTGGTGCACACCTTGAGCCCGGCCGCGTCGTACACCTGGACGTCGGAGTCCCAGCCGGCCGCGTCGAACGCCTTGATGACGTAACCGCCCGCCGCCGGCAGGTCCAGCACCCGGCAGCGGACCGTGCCCAGCGCCGGGGCGGCGCCGTACGACCCGGCGGTCACGGTCGGGCAGCCCACCGGGTTCGACAGCCGCCGCACCTGGAGCTGGTACGTCGCCTCGGAGACGTCCGGCCCCCAGTTGCTCAGGTAGGAGACCACCCGGTACGTGCCCGTCGCGGGCAGCACGCAGCCGTCCTGCTCCGAATACTCGGTGCAGATCACCTCACCGGCACTGTTCAGCACGAACTTCAGCACGTCGTTGTACTCGGCCGGGGCCGCGTAGCTGACGATCCGGTCGCCCGCGTCGCCCTTGAACGGCTGGCAGTCGACCTGCACCCCGGACGTCTGACGCACCTGCAGCGTCGGCGTGGTCCAGGTCGTGCGGGTCGCCGTGGCGCACCCGGCGTTGCGGAACAGCGCGACCGAGGCGACCTGGTAGTCGAACGGGTCGCCCCAGGTCTGGTTGTTCTCCAGCAGCAGGGTGTAGTCACCGGCCACCGGCAGGCGGCAGAACCGGTAGTCCACCCAGCGCTCGCAGATCCGCTGCCCGGCGTCGTCGTACAGCGCCCAGTTGATCGACTGCTCCGGGCTGAACCGCAGCGCCACCGGCCCCGCCGTGGCGGTCCGCAGCTGGTGGCAGCTGAGGTAGGCGGTCGCGGACAGCGAGCCGGTGCCGATCGCGGCCCCCTGGTCGCCGAACGGACCCGGCCGCAGCACCGGGCAGCCCGCCGCGTTGCTCAACCGCGGCAGGCGCAGCGTGAACGGCGCCTCGTTGCCGTAGTACTCGTGCAGGAACAGCCGGTACGGTCCCGCCGAGGTCAGCGTGCACTCGGTGGTGTAGCGCACCGGGCAGCCCATCTCCTGGTACTGCGCGTCCAGGATGGACGCCTGCACGTCGCCGGACCCGGTCGACGGGGACAGCAGCTTCAGCACCGTGCCCACCGGCTGGCTGAACTTGAAGCAGCGCGGCGCCGCGCCCAGCGGCAGCACCCCGGACACCCCCGGGGAGGCGAACGAGAAGAAGCTGCCGGGCAGCGTCGTACACGACGACGGCGTCAGCATCGACTCCACCGACACGGTGTAGTCGCCGGTGCCCTGGCCGTACAGCACCGCGACCGTGATCGTGTAGGTGCCGGCCCGGTCCAGCCGGCAGCTGCCGGAATCGGTCTGGAGCGAGCACACCGCGTTGCCGTTCGACGCCGCGATCGAGCCGGTCAGCCAGCTGCCCGACCCGCGGGTGAACGTGGTGAGCAGCGTGTCCGACCTCTTCGTCGTGGTGACCGTGTAGACGTGCTGCTCGCTGTCGGTGATCGACGGGCAGACGGCGATCTGACCCAGCGCCAGCGGTCCGCCGCAGGCGGCGACCGGGGTGCTCGGCGATGCGGTGGGCGACGGCACCGGTGTGGTGTCCGGCCCGCCGGACGGGCTGGGCTGGGGATCCCCGGTCGGTGCGACCGACGGCCCCGGGCTCGGCGACGAGGCCGGGGACGGCGACGCCGAGGGGCTCGGTGAAGGGCTCGGTGACGGCGGCGCGGTCGGGTCCGCGTACGACGCCGCCGGTCCGATCAGGATGCCGGCGGCGATCGTGGCCGTGGCCGCCAGCAGCGCCAGCGAGCCGCGGAGGAAGGGATTTTTCGGGCGTACGGAGCTGTCAGCTCTCATGTCGTCTCCCCGTGACGCTCCACGCGGGGGTGCGGGAGCGAGATCATGTTGCCAGACCCGTGCGACAGACGAACATTGATTTCACCCGCGCACGCATCCGATAAGGATGATGCAACGCCCGGACAACCCCGTCGGTGTCACGTCAGGTCGCGACGGCCCTCAGCGCGGATCGGCCGGCCGCCGAGGCGAACCCGAGCCACGTGTGCCGGTTGCCCGCCCAGCACCAGCCCACCTTCGGCGCGTGCCGCCGGGCGGCGCCGTCCCGGCCCGTGCCGTTGCTGATCCACAGAGCCGGGGTCCGCGCGTCCAGCGAGCCGTTCGCCTTGCGCAGCCGCGAGCCGATCGTCATGAAGCACCGGTTGCGCTCCAGCGCTTCCGGCTGTTGCAGAAGCCACATGATGCCCTCGGTGAGGATCAGGGGTGTACGCCCCGCAGCGGTGATCGCCGGCAGCGCCTCGTCGGGGCTCCAGTTCGCCATGGCGTCCCCGCGCTCGACACCGTTCAGCAGGTAGAGCACTGCCTGCGGCGGCATCGCGACGTCGATCGGCGCGAACGTGTCGACGTCGGTCATGTCCGCCACCACGAAACCCGGCTTGCCGTCCCGCTCCAGCAGCGGCGCGAGCGCCGACGGCGGCACCCGACCCGGGTGGATCACCAGTAGCGCGTCCGGAGCGCCCGCCTCGGCCGCTTCGCGGACCTGCGCGGCGGTGAGCCCCGCCGCCTCATGCAGGCCCAGCTCGACGAGGCGGTCGGCCTGTGCGCTCAGAGTGGGCAGCGGCGCGGGCATGTGTACCTCCAGAATGGCTTGAGCTGCGAACGTACCCGAAGGCTCCCGATCGCAGCCGGATGAGACGCGTTGCCACCGCAACCTCCCGCGTGCCCGGGAAGTGAGCACAGGACTTGACCACCACGGCGCTCACGCCCGCAGACGAGTCGGCGACAAGAACGCCGAGATGCGCCGAAACATAGTGCTGCGGGGCAGCCCGACCCTGCCGTCCGGCACCTGCCGCCGCTGACCGCATCGGTGCGGCCGCCGGCAGTACGCGACGCCGGCCGCCGCGCCGACCCACGTCGCGGAACACACGGGCAGGACGATGCCGAGTAGCCTGACGCCATGGCCGGCCTCGGCGATCGACTCCGATCAGTTCGCAAGCGCCAAGGACTCACCCAGCGCGAGCTTGCCGCGCTCTCCGGCGTCTCGATCTCGCTCATCCGAAAGATCGAACAGGGCGAGGTGACCGAGACACGCCTGGAGACGCTGCGAAAACTCGCGCTCGCCCTGCACGTCTCCACGACGACACTGGCCGTCGGCAGTGACGCCGAGCGGGCGACGCCGGAGGACATCGACCGCTGGGCGGCGGTGCGGAACGCCCTGAGTCTTGACTCGCCGCAACCGGAGGAAAGTTCGACGCTGCAGGGTGTGACGACTGCATTCGAACAGCTCACACCTCTGTTTCGCGGCAACAGGTTCTCGGCGATGCTTCCTGTTCTGCCCGCTCTGATCCGTGATGCCCAGGCACTCGGCGAAGACGGCCGGTCGATCCGAGGCAGGATTCTCACCCTGACCGGCGGCCTTCTCGTCCACACCCATCAGTACGAAGCGGCCGAATCCGCGCTGACACAGGCCCTGGCCGATGCCCGGGACTCCTTCGACGCGTCGGCTGCCGTGCATAACCTGACCTGGTTGCTGGTGCGGCGCGGGCAGCTGGACGAGTGCATCCGGCTGTCGACTCGGTGGGCCGACGACCTGGAACCAAAACTGTCGAGCGCCACGCATCGTGAACTGGCCGCATGGGGCTGGATGCTGATCAGGATCGCGATGGCGGCGATCCGGAACAACCAGCCCGACGAGTCGGCGGACGCGATGCGTCTCGCGAAGGCTGCCGCCCTTGTCGCCGGGCGTGAATTTCAGCCGGCCGGCGACTTCCTACGCCCCTTCGGGCCGCTGCTCGTCCAGGCCAAGCAGGCCGAGCTGGCCATGGTCGACGACCAGCCCGACCGGGTCCTGGCGCTGTCCGCGGGGATACCTCCTGCCAGCATCGTCCCTACCTCGGACAACTGGAACAGACACCTGCTGGACGTGGCGAATGCCCAGGTCCGGCTGGGCCTGGCAGGCGAAGCCGTAGCCACCATGTTCACCATTCGGGCCCGTGCGCCGGAATGGCTGGTGCAGCAGCGTTATGCCCGGGACATCGTGCGCTCCATGATCGAGCGTCGGCGACGGTTGACCGAAGACATGCGCGCCCTCGCCGACGCGGTCCGACTGACGTATTGACGCTGCGGTTGGCACTTCCCGCGATGCGTACCGCGAAGTGCCAATGACGGATGCCGATGCTTCGGCAATGCTCCCTTCAGTGACGCATCCAGCCCCGGGGAAGCACGGATGCCGTCCTGGAGCCGGAGACCATGGCTCGCAATCAGGTCTCCGGCTCCCCGACAGGGGGAGGAGCACGTGCGCGAACCCGTGTACCGGGTGGTCCGCATAAAGATCACCGAGGCGACCACACCCAACCAGGCGCTGGAGATCGACACCGTCGACGAATTGAAGGTGGCGCTGGCCTTGCAGGAAATACTGCGACGAAAGCCCGCCGTACGAGCCGGCCGCGAGGCTGTACAGGTGGTCCAAAGATGAACCTACGACCTGCGATTCAGGAATCATCGACCGCGATTCGGCAGCAGGTTCGCGGAGCTCCGCCAGAAGGTCTGCCCCGCCCGGCCGGCACCCTCGTCGACCGACCCACCAGCTTGGACCGTGACTGGTAGCATCCGGCCCGACATTAGGATCATGGGGGGAACATCAATGCATCAGGCACGGTTCGTCCTAGGCGGTATGGCCATCGCGGCGGTGATCGCGATGTCGGGTTGCGATTCGCAACCCGGATCGGAGCCTTCCACCACGCCGTCGGTCCCAGCGGCATCGAGCGCCGCCCCGGCCGACAACGGAGCCACCGCGAAAGCCTGCGACGACATCGAAAAAGACATCAAAGACAACGCGGATAAGATCGCCAAGGCCGAGAAGATCGGACCGCCGGCCGGGCACCTCGCGGTAAGCGCCCAGTGGGCCGCCGGCTCGGCCATGGTCATCGCGCATTCCATCGGCGCGAACGAGGCGGTCAGCGCCGCCGCCGACAAGGTTCAGCAGGAGATGATGGCCCTGGGCGACGCGTACATGAAGTCCGCCACCGCCAAGCCCGGCAAGCAGAAGCTGGAAGCCGCGATCGCCGAGCTGACCGCCGCCTGCTCGGCAACCTGACCACGTTCCGACGAGCCGATTGGCTGTGACCGTCACCAGACGGGCACAGCCGATTCGCTTGTCGCCTCCCGAACAGAGCGAGGCGTAAGCCAGGCGTGTGATCCGTGCGCACCGGCTGGTCACGGTGCGACAGTCCCCCGTGTCGGCATTCTGCCGATCGGAGCCAGGCGAGGGCGAGGACACTCCTCAGCCGTCATCCAGCTGACGGAATGCGACCGGGTTAGGTTGGGTCACGTGCGTGTCATAACCAGCGATCGCCTGCTGCTACGTCCCTGGCGCGATGACGACGCCGACTTCCTCCTCGATCTTGAATCGCGATGGGAGGTGATGCGTTTCCTGGGTGCGCATCCCACGACCATGCGCACCCGCGAAGAGGCGCTCGCCTCGATCGCACGCCGGCGCGCAGTCGACGACCCGATCCACGGCATCTGGATGATCACCACAGCCACGGGCGGCCAGCGGATCGGAAATCTGCTGCTCAAGCCGATTCCGCTGTCGGCAGGCGAGCCCTCCGACGGCCCGAAGGACGTGGAGATCGGCTGGCACCTGCACCCGGACGCGTGGGGACGCGGCTACGCCACCGAGGCCGCGAGCGTGATACTCGACCGCGCATTCAGCCATGGGCTGCCGAAGGTCATCGCCGTCACGGATCCCGAAAACTCTGCCTCCCAGGCTGTCTGCCGGCGGCTCGGCATGGCCCACCTGGGCCGCACGACGAGGTACTACGACACTCCGAACGACCTTTTCGAGAAGCGACGCCGCTGATTCGGCAGGACTGCCGCCACAGGAATTGCCGCCGCGTGGCTCTGCACCGGTTGACGCCTGGCACTACGACGTAGATTGATGCCTGACATGATCGCGCGATCGGGGCGGGAGTCGCGCGCTTCGCAGCAGAACGATGCGTTGCGGCGATCGAGCATTGCTACGGTAGCGCCAGCTTCGCGAATTCGTCGGCGAGGACGGCGTACACCACCACATCTCGGTGGCCGTCCGGGAACTTGACCGCCCCGCGCAGGACGCCCTCCAGGGTGAAACCGAGACGTTCCGCCAAGCGGCGGCTGCGGTCGTTGGCGGTCAGCGTCCGTATCTCTACACGGTGCAGGCCGAGGTCATCGAAGGCGTGCCCGAGCACGGCGTTCAGCGCCCGGGTGACCAGCCCCTGGCCTTCTGCGGCGGCGTCGATCCAGAAACCCGCCTCAGCACTCCCCGCGGCGCTGTCGATGGCCAGATTCATCGCGCCGACCAGACGGTGGCCGTTATCGGCGGAAACGCCTATCGCCAGCGGAAGGCGGGTGCCGTCAAGCCATGCATGCCCGGAGCGTTCCAAGGCGGCGTGGGTGGTCTCCGGCGTGGGCTTCTCGGAGCCGGGTGACCAGACAGCCAGGCGGACATGGTTGGCGGCGAGCAGGGCGTGGTAGGCGGTGGCGATCGCCGGCGTCCGCGGTATCAGGACGGTACTGTTCCCGATCGGCCAGATGAACCGGGTGGTAGTAGTAGTGGTCCACATGCAGCGGATCGTAAGGGAGGAATGCGAAGCGCGCCGGGGAGCCGTGGCCGTGCTCATGACCTGCGGGCGACTCATGCAATTTGGGTGGCCGACTCACACCGCGTCCTGGTATCTGCCGGTGACGCCCCTCCGCTCCTAGATCATTCCGTGCATTTCCGTAGCGCCGATGCTGATCTCGATTCCGCATCACCAACTCGATCATGTAGCGCCAGATACCACCATGGCCCAAAATTCGGCTGTGGCGCTCTCACCCTTCACTCCCGCTGGCAGCAATCGCCTGACACCGGACGTCCCGCAGCGGCTCCTCATGCTGATGGGTTACTGGATCGGTGTTGTGCTATCGGTGGCGACAGGGATCGCTGCGGTATTGGAGCGAGAGGCGAACCTACTCGAGGCCGCCACGATGATGGCCCCGTTCATGGTCCTGGCCTGGTTCTCCCGGCGGGCGCTGTCCGTGGGCGTCTTCGCCGACGAGACAGATCTCAGGCTGCACGCCGGGAATCAGCCTCTGACGATCGCGTACGACCGGGTGGAGGCGTTCACCGTCCGGCCCCACCAAGAAAAGTCTCGGGTGCTGTGGGTCGACCTGCGGGATGGGCGGCGCTATCCGACGCCGGCCTTCGTCGGCACCGGTGCCCGTGCGGGCATGATCGCGCTGACCGACGCCGAGATGACCACACTCCTTGCAGAGTTGACCCAGCGCGCAGCCCTACCGCAACCCGCGGCCTAGCTGTAAGCCTGGCGAACCCTGAACCTACGGATCAAGCGCAGCATCGCTTCTGCTCATACTCGCTGTCAGGTGTCGTAGTCGCCGCTGCCCCAGGGCTCGCTGAAGGCCATGTAGTCGCCTGGTTCCATCGTCACCCACCAGGTGTCGTCCTCGTCCTCAGGCTCCTCGGAGATGAGGCCGAACTCCACCCCGAAGCGCTCGATGCGAAACGGCGCTACCTCGATCCGTTCAAAGCTGACATCGCCTAGACCGGCCAGCCGCGCCTCGTACATCCGGCGTACGGCAGCCTCGTCCATCGCGTCCCGGCTGCCAAACTCATCGATTTGCGCTTCCAGCAATGCGCCGGCCTCGTCGAAGAGATACAGCGCTACGAACTCGTTGCCCTCGCGTCCCGGCACGAACGGCGTCGTGAGTAGGAATTGGCGGCCGTCCGAGGCCCTACCGACGTGCTTGGCGTGGTAGTCGTCATGGTTGATAGCGATGATCTTCGGCGCATGGCTGTGCATCCTGCGGAGCATAACCATGGTGGTGGGTTCGTGGGGTTGTGCGATCTTGTCCCGGCTACACGCGTCCAAGATCATTTCGTGCGCATTCCGCGACTGGCGACACCGGCGGCTCTGAGTGGCACACGGCTGCACAAGCCATCGATCGGCACAGGTGAGTCTTCCCAGTCGGGAGGGCAAATGCCTGATCGTCGAGGTGCCCCGGCAGGAATCGAACCTGCGACCTGCGGTTTAGGAAGGGGCACCTTCTCGGCGCTACGGAGGGGTCCCCACCTGCGCGGACACGTAACGTCCCCGCTCCCCATCCCTCTGGCCACGCTTGACGTGGTCCAGTATCAGCTGATGCGGATGGCTGCCGGCGAGGGCTGGGCGACCGCACCCTTGGCAGCGGCCTATCGCGCATGTGTGGCGGACGACCTCGAGCTGCATCTTGTTTCCAAGCCGAAGGCCAGTCCCGACCGGCGGTTGAAGGCGTACGTCGCATACACCGTTGACGGCAACGGTGACGGACGGACGACCTTGCACGTGGAGGATCGCAGCGGCGTGGCGGTTTACCGGGGTGAGGCGTGGGAGTCGCCGTGCGGGAGCGATGCATTCGCGCGGATCGGGCGGAGTCTGCGCTGGCTCGGCCTGCGTACGGTCAATGTCTTCACTTGGCCGGGCGTGCCGCCTCCGAAGAAGCACTTCCCGATCGAGCAGACCGTCGAACTTCCGATCGACCAGCCGACCCCGCGTCTCCACGGCGGTGCGTCGTGGTGGTGCCGGTGCGGGCTCGAACGCTGGTGTCGTCTCGCACCGCCCAGCGTTTCCCCTCTGGCCTGTTGTGGCCGGCGATGGGGACTGACGACAAACGGCGGCTCTGGGCGGCACACGACTGCACACGGCATCGGCCGATTGGGTCTTCCCAGTTCGGAAGGGGAATTGCCTGATCGTGGAGGTGCCCCCGGCAGGAATCGAACCTGCGACCTGCGGTTTAGGAAACCGTTGCTCTATCCCCTGAGCTACGAGGGCGCGAGTGCACAGTCTAGCGACCAACGGAACATCTCGCGGTGCGAGGTCGTCCGCGCGCTCGTCCGTGTTCCGCGCGCTGCTCACAGCACCCTCGCTTTACAAACCGTACGTACGTATTGTTGAATCTGAACCGTGATCAGCAAGCTCCTCCCCGCCCCGGGCACGCCACGCGTCCTCATGTTCGCCACCCTGGTGAACACCTTCGGCAACGGCGCATACCTCACCACCAGCGCGCTCTTCCTCACCCGCTCGGTCGGGCTGAGCCCTGCCCAGGTCGCGCTCGGCCTGAGCGCCGCCGCGCTGGCCGGCATGCTGCTCACCACACCCATGGGCTACCTCGCCGACCGCCGGGGCCCGAAGCAGGTGCAGATCACCGCGCTGATCGTGCTCGCGTTCTGCTTCGCGGGTCTGACCCAGGTCCGCCACCTGTGGTCGTACGTGCTGGTCGCCTGCGTGATCGCGGTCGCCGACGCGACCGTCAAAGCGGCCAACGGCGCGATGATCGCGGGCGCGGTGCCCCCGGCGGAGCGGGTGCGCACACGCGCCTTCATCCGATCCACGAACAACGCCGGCATCGCGCTGGGCACCCTGGCCGGCGGCCTGCCGCTGCTGCTCGACACCCGGGCCGGCTACCTGGCAGTGCTACTCGGCAACGCGGTGACGTTCCTGCTCGCCGCTGCCGTCGTCACCCGGGTCACCGCCGTCGCGCGGGTGTCGGCGCCGCCGGGCAACCCCCGGATGGTCGCCCTGCGCGATCGCCCGTTTCTGGCGTTCGCGCTGCTCGACGGGGTGGTGGCGGCGCTCTACAACGAGGTGCTGAGCCTGGCGCTGCCGCTGTGGCTGATCACGCATACGAGTGGACCGGTCGCACTCGTCTCGGCGGCGCTGCTGGTCAACACCATCGGCTGCGTCACGTTGCAGGTGTGGGCGTCGAGGGGCACGCACACCGCGGCCGACGCGGTCGGGGTGGCCCGCCGCGGGGCGCTCGTCGTGGCCGCGTCGTGCGTCCTGTTCGGCCTGACCGCGGGCCGGCCGTCGTGGCTGGTGACCGTACTGGTGCTGGCGGCCTCGGTGGTGCACGTGCTGGGTGAGCTGTGGCTGTCGAGCGCGACCTTCGCGGTCGTCTTCGACCTGGCCCCGGACTGGGCGCAGGGGCAGTACCAGGGCGTGCACCAGACCGGGCGGCAGATCGGCAACATGGTGGGGCCGCCGGTGATCACGGCGCTGGTCATCGGCTGGGGCGCCCCCGGCTGGAGCGCCCTCGCCGCGATCTTCGCAGCCGCCGGTCTCACCGCGCCGCACATCATCCGCTGGGGACTGCGGCAGGCGGACCAGCGGGCCGCCGCACCAAACAGCCCGGTGCCGGCCGTGCCCGCAACCGTCGGCTGAGCAGGTCAGCGCTTGGGGCGCAGGGTCCAGGTGATGGCCATCTCGCCGGTGGTGACGCCCTCGGCGTCGGCGATGACGACGTTCACCTCGAATTCGGGCCGCTGCCCGGCGTCCAGTTCGGCCACCACGTCCGCGGCGGGCCGGGACAGCGTGGCGGTCGCGCTGACGACACCCATGGCCAGCTTCTTGTACGCGATCCCAGCCCGCACCGCGAGCGGTGTGGCCCGGTGCAACTGGTCGCCGAAGGCGGCGAGCACGATCGCGCCGGAGGCGGATTCGGCGAGGCTGAACATGGCGCCGGCGTGCGGGCCGCCGACGTGGTTGTGTACGGCGGGGTCGTCGGGCAGCTCGGCGACGGCGCGTACGCCGTCCGCGTCGGCGGTGACCTCGGTGAACCGGATCCCGATGGTGCGCGCGAACGGCACGCTGGCCAGCATGCCCTCGGCGACGGCTTTGGCGTCGATCGTCATGGCCGCTACGTTACCGGCGAGTAACTTGTGCGGCAAGGCGGAAACGAAGATCGCCGTTTCGGGTCGAAAACTGTGGTGAGACCCTAGTTTTCGACCCGAAACGGCGATCATGGGCCCGAAGGCCCGACGGAACGGTGACCCGTCAGCGCCAGCCGACGTCGATCCGGTCACCGCGCTCGTCGAAGAAGTGCAGCGCGTCCATGCGTACCGCGATGGACAGCGGGTGGCCCGAGGTGATCTGCGGGTACGGCGCGAGCCGCACCGCCAGCTCGGCGGCGCGCCGGTGGTGGCGGCCCGGGTCGGAGAGAACGCTCTCCCGCTCACGGTGGGACGGCCGCTCGACCACCGAGGTGGCGGCGCCGTTGGTGCGGCCCTTCATCCGGTTGATGACGTGGCCGAAGCGGCGCAGGCGGGAGCCGTGCTCCTCCTGCTCGGCCGCGGAACGGCCGATCTCGTCGACCACGACCGCGGTCGCGCCGATGTCCACGAAGGCCAGCGACTCGTGACCGTGGTGCTCCAGGTAGCGGATGCGCCCCTGCAGCACGTCGCCCGGGGTGTCCGGGGCGACCGGCGTCAGGGCCTCGGCCCGTACGCCGATGACGATGCGCTCGCCGTGGAAGTGCGAGACCGCGCGGGCGCGGATGTCGTCCCACTTCAGGTACAGCGACTGCTCGCCCAGGTTGAGCTGGACGTAGCGGTCGAGGTGCACGTAGACCGACGCCTCCAGCAGGTTCATGCGCGGGCTGCCCAGGAAGGCGGCCACGTAGAGGGTGGCCGGCTTGCCGTACACCTGCGTGGGTGTGCCGACGTCCTGCAGCACGCCCTTGCGCATGATGGCGACCCGGTCGGCCATGGTCAGCGCCTCGGCCTGGTCGTGCGTCACATACACCGTGCTGACGCCCAGCTCGCGGACCAGCCCGGAGATCTCCGCGCGCAGCTCGGCGCGCAGGCCGCTGTCGAGGTTGGACAGCGGCTCGTCCATCAGGAACAGGCCGGGACGGCGCACGATGGCGCGGCCCATGGCCACCCGCTGGCGCTGGCCGCCGGACAGCTGGCTCGGCTTGCGGCCGAGCACGTCCCCGATGCCCAGGGCGCTGGCGACGTCGGCGACCCGCTCCGCCCGCGGCTCCGGCTCGATGCCGGACAGCCGCAGCGGGAAGCCGATGTTCTCCCCCACGGTCATGTGCGGGTACAGCGCGAAGTCCTGGAAGACCATGGCGATGCGCCGGTCGCGCGGCGGGAGCTGGTTGGCCAGCTGCCCGTCGAGCATGATGGCGCCGCTACTGGGATCCTCAAGCCCTGCGATCATGCGAAGCACGGTCGATTTGCCGCAGCCGGAAGGACCCAGGAGCACCATGAACTCCCCGTCGGCCACGTCCAGGCTGACGTTGTCGACCGCTACGGTCCCATCTGGAAAAACCTTGGTGACGTCTTTGAGCGCGACGGTTGTCACCGTCTCCTCCCACAGCCCTCGATCCGGCCCCGAATCTGGACACACTCTCGAAAAATCCCCCAGCTTCCTATCGGGTAAACGTTCCATGTTCACGCGGTCACAGACGTATTACTTTGCTGCCCGCGTGGATCTCGACGCTGCGGAGTCGGCCGTGAACAAAGCGTGTCTTTTTCGGAGGGTGCATACGGCGAGGCCCGGACCGCCGCAGCGACCCGGGCCCCGGAAAGGCGTTACGGAATTCAGCGCGGCGGCAGCTGCCGCGGCGGCGTCACCTGCTCGCCGAGAAAAACGCGGCGCACCACCCGCTCGGCGGCGTGGCCGTCCTCCCAGGCGCAGAAACGGTCACGGAAAGCCTGGCGGCGCTCACTGTCCGCGTATGCGCCGCCGTCGCCGAGCAGCGACAGCAGTTCGGGGAAGCTGCGCGTGACCGGGCCGGGCGCGTGCTCGATCACGTCGAGCGAAGCCCCCCGGGCCGCCCGGTATTCGGCCCAGTCCGGCGCGTGCAGCACGATCGGCCGGTCCAGCACCGCGAAGTCGAAGATGACCGACGAGTAATCGCTGACCAGGATGTCCGCGGCCAGGTAGAGGTCCTCCACCACCGGGTATCCGGACACGTCCTGCACCTGCGGGTCCGGCGAGTCCACGCCGGGCACCAGGCGGCCCCGCACCAGCACCCGACCGCGCGGGCCCAGCGCCGCAGCCAGCGTCGCCGGGTCGAACGGCGGCAGCGCCAGCGGCTCCGGGCGCGACGTCGGCATGTAGAGCACGACGGTCTCGTCGGCCGGGATGCCCAGCGCCGCCCGGGCCGCCGCCGACTCGGCCGCGCCCGCCAGGGCCAGCCGGTCGTTGCGAGGGAAGCCGGACTCCAGCGACTCGAACGCGCACGGGTAGACCCGCTCCCACACTTCGGTGCTGTGGGCGTTGGCGCTGACGCTGAAGTCCCAGCGGTCGCTGCGGCGCAGCAGGGCGGCGAAGTTGTGCTTCTCGCCCGCCGGGAAGTACTGCTCGTCCAGGCCCATCGCCTTGACCGGCGTGCCGTGGTGGGTCTGCAGGTGCACCTGGCCGGGCCGCTTGCGTACGAAGTCCGGGAAGTTCACGTTGTTGACCAGGTACTTGGCCCGCGCGAGCAGCCGGTAGTAGGCCCGCGAGCCCTCCACGACGTGAGTCGTGCCCGCCGGGACCGACGCGTCCTTGCCGACGATCCACACGCCGCGCACGTGCGGCGCGATGCGGCGGGCCGCCTGCTCGACGGCGGCCGGGTTGCAGGAGACCTCGCGGTACCAGTACGCCGCGTAGCCGGCCAGGTTCGGGTCGAGCGGCAGGCGGCGCTGCAAGCCGTAGTAGGCGCGTGCGAACAGGCTGAGCCTGGTCCGGCCCTCGCCGGGATCCTTGCGCAGCGCACCGGCGGCCCCACGGGCCTTGCGCTGCACCCGCAGCGCGGTGCGCATCGCCGCGTACAGGCCGTAGGAACGCTTGGCCACCAGGCGGTAGCGCAGCCCGTCCGCGCCGCCGGGCGGGGCGAACCCGCCCTCGGGCAGGTAGCGGGCGAACATCTCGGCGGTCCGCAGGAACGACTGCTTGCGCAGGTTCGGCGGGAGCCGGTCGTCGTTGCCGACGGTCTGCATCAGGTGCCAGATCATCCGGGCGAACAGCGCCGGGCGCACCGGGTCGGCCCGGCTGCCCTGCAGGTCGATCAGCTCCCAGGCCCGCTCCCAGTGGGTGAAGACCTCCAGGTGCCGCGGGTTGACGGTGCGCGTGATCGCACCCTGGCGGCGCTGGCGGTAGGCGTAGCAGACCTCCTCCAGCGTGAAGATCCGCTCCGCGCCGACCAGCAGCGGGTACGTCCAGGAGACGTCCTCGTACCAGCCGGGGGCGAACTTCAGGTCGAGCTTGGCCAGCAGGTCCCGCCGGACGATCTTGTTCCAGACGGTGTGGATGGTCTTGATCAGGCCCGGCCGCGCGTGCAGGTCGGCCCCGTTGGGCCCGGCCGCGGCGGCCAGCGTCCGGCGCAGGCCGCTGCGCTTGGCGCGCCCGATCGGGTACGTGCGCTCGAAGTCCACCATCAGCACGTCGGGAGCCTGCTCGCGCAGCGCCGTCGCGATCTTGTCCAGCGAGCCCGGGGTGAGCGTGTCGTCGGTGTCGACGAACCACACGTACTCGCCGACGGCCTTGGCCAGCCCGGCGTTGCGGGCCTCGCCGAGGCCCACGTTCTGCGGCAGGTGCAGCACCTTGACCCGGGGATCGCGGGCGGCGTACTCGTCGAAGATCTCGCCGCAGTGGTCGGGCGACCGGTCGTCGACCGCGATCAGCTCCACGTCGTCGAAGCCCTGGTCCAGGATCGAGTCGAGGCACTCGCGCAGATAGCCCTGCACCTTGTAGGCGGGCAGGACGATGCTCAGCAGCGTCACGAAGGCATCGGCCCCTTGTGCGGCGGGGCCGGAGCGGCCCACGTACGGGTATGGCGCGCCAAGGCTAGCAACGTGAGCCGGTCTCAGTCATGGGAACCGGCAGGACTGCCCCTCAGCACTCGATCACGTTGACGGCGAGCCCGCCGCGTGCGGTCTCCTTGTACTTGACCTTCATGTCGGCGCCGGTCTCCCGCATCGTCTTGATCACCTTGTCCAGGGAGACGAAGTGGTTGCCGTCGCCGCGCATCGCCATCCGGGCCGCGGTGATCGCCTTGATGCTGGCCACCGCATTGCGCTCGATGCACGGGATCTGCACCAGGCCGCCGACCGGGTCGCAGGTCAGCCCGAGGTTGTGCTCCATCGCGATCTCCGCGGCGTTCTCCACCTGCTCCGGCGTGCCGCCGAGCACCTCGGCCAGCCCGGCCGCCGCCATCGAGCAGGCCGAGCCGACCTCGCCCTGGCAGCCGACCTCGGCCCCGGAGATGGACGCGTTCTCCTTGAACAGCACCCCGATCGCGGCCGCGGTGAGCAGGAAGCGCACCACGCCGTCCTCGTTCGCGCCGGGGATGAACCGCGCGTAGTAGTGCAGCACCGCGGGCACGATGCCGGCCGCGCCGTTGGTCGGGGCGGTGACCACCCGGCCGCCCGCGGCGTTCTCCTCGTTCACGGCGAGCGCGAACAGCGTGATCCAGTCCATGACCCGCAGCGGGTCGGTGACGAAGTGCTCCTTGGACAGGGTGCGGTGCAGCTCGGCGGCGCGCCGGCGCACCTTCAGCCCGCCGGGCAGAGTGCCCTCGACGTTGCAGCCGGTCTCCACGCAGTCCTGCATGACCTGCCAGATGCGCAGCAGCCCGGCCCGCACGTCGGCCTCCGAGCGCCAGGACAGCTCGTTGGCCAGCACGATGTCACTGATCCGCAGGCCGGTGTCCTTGGCGAGCTGGAGCAGCTCGACGCCAGTCCGGTACGGGAAGCGCACCACCGTGTCGTCCGGTTTGATGCGGTCCGCCCCGGCCGCGTTCTCGTCCACCACGAAGCCGCCGCCCACCGAGTAGTAGGTGCGCTCGCGCACGGTGTTCCCGGCCGCGTCGAAGGCCGCGAAGGTCATGCCGTTCGGGTGGTACGGCAGCGAGCGGCGGCGGTGCAGGGTCAGCTCGAAGGAGGCGTCCTCGATGTCGAGCAGCCGGACCCGGCCGGCGGCCTTGATCTCGCGGAACCGGGCGTCGGCGGTGGCCGTGTCGACCGTCTCCGGGTCGTCACCGGCCAGCCCCAGCAGCACGGCCTTGTCGCTGCCGTGCCCGTGGCCGGTCGCGCCGAGGGAACCGAAGAGCTCGGCCCGCACCATGGTGACGTCGCTGAGCAGCCCGTCAGCCTTCAGCCCGGTCGCGAACCGGTTCGCGGCACGCATCGGCCCGACCGTGTGCGAGCTGGAGGGCCCGATCCCGATCTTGAAAAGGTCGAACACGCTGATCACGGGGTGCCTTCCGACGCTGGAACGGACACCCAACCTTAGCTCCCGGATGTGAAGCGGTCTTCGCAGCGTGATGTCCGCGACCGGAACGGCCGCGGACATCGCGTTCGGATCACCTGCCGCAGGTCAGGCGCCGTCGAAGATCACCGTCACCGAGGTGTAGCCCAGCGAGCGCATCATGCTCTCCAGCATCTTGCGGGTGTTCTCCTCGGCCCGCTGCTGCAGCGTGCTCTTCTTCGCCGCCTCGGCGAGCTGCTGCTCGGCCCGCAGCAGGGTCTCCTGCTGGCGGTTCGGGTCGCCGTCGAAGAACTCGCCGACCCGGTTGATCAGGCCCCGCTCCTCGGCGAAGACGTAGCTGCGGTCCAGGTCCAGCTTCGGCTCGCCGACGGTCGGCGGGGGCAGCGTGATGGTGACTGACTTGCGGTCCGGCGACACGACGATCTTGTCGTCGGACAGGTTGCTGAAGTCGACGTACGCCTCGACGGTCCCCGCCGCCACGAACAGGGTGCGCTGGTTGAGCAGCCAGTCCGGGATGAACTTGCGGTCCTCCTTGAGGTCGACGATGACCTCGAAGTTGCCCTCGGCGGCGACGAACCGGCTCAGGTCCTTGATCGACAGCAGCAGCGGCGGCTGCGTGTTGTCGGTGGTCCGCTCCGCGAACGGGTTGCTCCATTTCGGGATCAGCCCGGCCGCGGTCAGCCCGAAGTAGCCGCCGACCAGCAGCCCGGCCACGACCAGCAGGGCCACCAGGGCACGTCCGAAGCCGGAGCGGCGCGGCGGCTCCACCAGCTCATGATCATCGTCGTCGGGTCGCTGCCGGGGCAGCGGTTCGGTCGGCCGGGACCGGCCGGGCTTGAACTCCGGCAGGTTCTGCGTCGGCTCGTCGGCGGCGCCCATTGACGTCTCCTGTCTGACCGCTGGGGTGTACGGACACCACGGTATTACCCGCTGCCGACAACAAGCACCCTCCGCGGCCAGACCAATACCCGCCGGCAGCCGGGCTCATGCCGTGCGGCCTCAGCCGAAAGCGGCGATACCGGTCAGGCGCTGGCCAAGCACCAGCTGGTGGATCTCCGAGGTGCCCTCGTAGGTGAGCACGCTCTCCAGGTTGTTGGCATGGCGCAGCACCGGGTACTCCCCGGACACGCCGTTGGCGCCGAGGATGGTGCGGCACTGCCGGGCGATCGCGATCGCCTCGCGCACGTTGTTCAGCTTGCCCGCGCTGACCATCTCCGGGCGCAGCCCGCCGCGGTCGGCGACCCGGCCCAGGTGCAGCGCCAGCAGGAAGCCCTTCTGCAGTTCGAGGGCCATGTCGGCGAGCTTGGCCTGGGTGAGCTGGAAGCCCGCGATCGGCTTGCCGAACTGGGTGCGGGTGGTGGCGTACTCGATCGCCGTGTGCAGGCAGTCGCGGGCCGCCCCCAGCGCGCCCCAGACGATGCCGTAGCGGGCCTCGGTGAGGCAGCTCAGCGGGGCCTTCAGACCGGCCGCGTCGGGCAGCATCGCGTCGGCGGGCAGGCGCACCTCGTCCAGCACGATCTCCCCGGTGGCGCTGGCCCGCAGCGAGAGCTTGCCGGTGATCTCCTTGGCGGTCACGCCCGGCGTGTCCATCGGCACCGCGAAGCCGCGTACGCCCTCGTCGGTGCGGGCCCAGATGACGGCGACGTCGGCCACCGGCGCATTGGTGATCCACATCTTGCCGCCGTGCAGCACCCAGCCGTCGCCGTCGCGCCGGGCCCGGGTGGACATGTTCGCCGGGTCGGAGCCGTGGTCGGGCTCGGTCAGGCCGAAACAGCCGATCAGCTCGCCCTTGGCCATACCGGGCAGCCAGCGCTGCTTCTGCTCCTCGGAGCCGTACTTCCAGATCGCGAACATGGCCAGCGAACCCTGCACGCTCACCAGCGAGCGCACCCCCGAGTCGGCCGCCTCCAGCTCCAGGCAGGCCAGCCCGTACGCGACCGCCGACGACCCGGCGCAGCCGTAGCCCGAAAGGTGCATCCCGAGCAGGCCGAGCGCGCCGAAGTCGCGGGCCAGCTCGCGCACCGGGGCGTGCCCGGTCTCATACCAGCCGGCCACGTGCGGGCGTACCTTGTCGTCGACCAGGCGCCGGACGACGGCGCGGATCTGCAGCTCCTCGTCGGTGAGCAGCGAGTCCAGGTCGAGGAGATCGAGGGGGAGCACCGGAGTCGTCACGGGGTCACCTTAACGGCGGCTAAGCCGGTGGTGAAGCGGGACTCAGCTGAGGACCAGGATGCGGACGTGGATCTGGTGCCGCTGCTGCAGCGCCGCCCGCAGCGCCCGGTGCAGCCCGTCCTCCAGGTAGAGCTCACCCTTCCACTGCACCACGTGCGGGAAAAGGTCGCCGTAGAACGTGGAGTCGTCGGCCAGCACCCGGTCCAGCGCCATCTCCAGTTTGATGGTGATGAGCTGGTTGAGCGACACCCGCTCCGGCGGGATCTCGGCCCACTGCTTGAGGGTGTACCCGTGCTCCGGGTACGGCTGCCCGTCGCGTACCGCCTTGAAAATCACGCGCCCTGCCCTCCCCTGCCGAAACCGAGTGCGCTCAGCCTAACCGCCGTCGGCGACGTTGCGCGCACCCGCCGACACCCGTGCCGCTTCCACGGTCGCTCCCCAGCTCCCGCGGTGGACCACCTCGTCGAGTGACCTGCGGCCCCGGGCGAGTGATGCCGACCGGTGGTCGGCCGCCCGGTAG
This sequence comes from Catellatospora vulcania, assembly GCF_009720385.1. Taxonomy (GTDB): domain Bacteria; phylum Actinomycetota; class Actinomycetes; order Mycobacteriales; family Micromonosporaceae; genus Catellatospora; species Catellatospora vulcania. The sequence goes on from NZ_ML769302.1 coordinate 114,520, forward strand.
CCCACACTCACGGCCCCGACCGGGGCGTACGCCGCCGGCACCGCGAACGCCTCCCGGAACGCGTCGAGCCGCTGCGGCGGGATGCCGAAGAAACACGCGCCCAGGCCCTCGTCCACCGCGGTGAGCAGCATCAGCAGCGCCGCCATGCCGGTGTCGACATGCCAGTACGGCACCGCCCAGCGCGACTCGTCCCGGTCCGTCCAGCCCTTGTCCGGCTCGGCGTACCGGTCCAGGTACGCCGACTTGTCCGACAACGGCACGATGATCAGCGGCGCGGTGCGCATACCGGCCAGCCACCGCGACCGGCCGCCGGCCTGCGGGGCCGCGGCGGTCCAGAACCGCGCCCGCTCGGCCGCCGTCTCCAGCACGAGGAACGCCCAGCCCTGGGCGAACCCGGCCGAGGGCGCCCTGGTGGCATGGCTCAGCAACCGCCGCACGACCTCGTCCGGCACCGGCCGGTCCGGGTCGTAGTTGCGCACCATCCGGCGTCGGCGGACGACGTCGGCGAACTCCACGCTCAGGCCCCGAGGTCCGCGCGGATCCCCCAGGTGCCCTGCCAGGTCCGGTCCGGCTCCAGCTCGATGAGGTCGCGGCCGGAGCGCATGGCGTCCGGCGGGCAGGTCATCGGCTCGATCGCGACCGCGCGGCGGTGCCGCTCACCGGCCAGCGTGTGCGCGGTGAACAGCTGCCACCAGTGGAAGTTGCGGTCGGCCCAGACGTGCACAGCCCGCCCGTCCGGCGCGCTGATGCTGACCGTCGAGCCGCCTTCGTCGCCGCGCACCAGGTCGCCGAACGCGGTGTCCAGCTCCAGCGTGCCGATGCGCTTGGGCTCGGTGAAGTCGAATTCGCCGCCGGCCACCTTGGCCGCGCCGATCGGCAGCATGCGGCCGTCGACCAGCAGCCGGGTGCGCGCGGGCACGGTGAGCGTCAGCTCATCCACGGGGACACCGGGGATGCGCAGGTAGGGGTGGGTGCCGACACCGAACGGCGCAGCGGTGTCGGAGCGGTTGGCCACGTGGTGTGTCACGGCCAGCCCGTCCTCGCCCAGCCGGTACTCCACGCGCAGCGCCAGCCGCCACGGGTAGCCGATCTGCGGCTCCAGCCCGCATTCCACCGCGAGCAGGCCGTCCTCCTGCTGCGCGAGCCGCCAGGGCAGCCAGCGGACCAGGCCGTGGATGGCGTTGTGCAGCGCCGGCTCGCTCAGCGGGAGCTGGTACGCCACGCCGGCGTGGCGGTAGTGGCCGTCGCGGATCCGGTTCGGCCAGGGCATCAGCAGCTGGCCGGAGCCGGCCGGGCAGAGCTCGCCCTCGGCGTACCCGTCGAGGATCTCCGTGCCGCCCACGGTGTAGCTGCGCAGACCGCCGCCGACCTCGACGACGGTAGCGGTCTGGTCACCGTGGCTGAGCGTCCATTGGGTGCCGGACGGCCGAAAGTTGGTCACGATCCCGCACCCTACATTGCTTTCTAAGGCGCGAGGCGCTCCACGATCCACCTGTCCGCGCCGTCGTTCGTGTCCCTGCGGAAACGAAGCCGATCGTGCAGCCGGCTGCGCCTACCCTGCCAGAACTCGACGGTCTCCGGCTCCACCCGCAGCCCGCCCCAGTGCTCGGGCAGCGGCACCTCCACCTCGGCCGGGAACGACTGCTCCGCGGCGGCGTACGCGTCGTCCAGCACGTGCCGGTCGGGCAGCACCGACGACTGCGCGCTGGCCCACGCGCCCAGCTGCGCCCCGCGCGGGCGCAGGCGGAAGTACTCCTCGCTCACGTGCCGGTCCACCGGGGCGATCCGGCCGCAGACCACCACCTGGCGGCCCATCGCGAACCACGGGAAGAGCAGGCTGGCGTACGGGTTCGCCAGCGCCTCGCGACCCTTGCGCGAGGCGTAGTTGGTGAAGAACACGAAACCGCGCTCGTCATAGCCTTTGAGCAGCACGGTCCGGCTGCTCGGCCGCCCGTCGGCGTCGGCCGTGGCGACGATCATCGCGTTGGGCTCCGGCAGCTGCGCGGCGACCGCCTCGGCGAACCAGCGGCCGAACTGGGTCGGCCAGTCCGCGGCGAGATGCTCCTCGACGAGGGGCTCCTCGCGCACGGCCGGGCGGGGCCCCGCGGCGGGCTCGTATTCACGGCGCATGCGGGCCAGGTCGTGCGGCGCGGCGGAGGGGCCGGTGTTCACGGTGTGCTCCAAGTCACGTAGTCATCCTGTCGCACTGCGTATCAGCAGCGGAAATCATGTCGTGCCAGCTCGCCGCCGGTGGAAATCCCGTTGACAAGGCCCCCGCAGGCCGAAGATGTCGCTTCGGGCACGTGCGGGGCGGGTCGCCAAACGGTTACCCGCGGGGCAAGATGTTGCTCGAACTGAACCTAACCTCAGGTCCGAGAACCGGGAGAACGACATGTCCGACTTCAAGCCGGGCCTGGAGGGCGTGATCGCCTTCGAGACCGAGATCGCCGAGCCCGACAAGGAGGGCGGCGCGCTCCGTTACCGGGGCGTCGACATCGAGGATCTGATCGGCCAGGTCTCCTTCGGCAACGTCTGGGCGCTGCTGGTGGACGGCAAGTTCGGCCCGGGCCTGCCGCCCGCCGAGCCGTTCCCGGTGCCCGTGCACTCCGGTGACATCCGCGTCGACGTGCAGTCCGCGGTGGCCATGCTCGCCCCGTACTGGGGCCTGGGCCAGCTGCTCGACATCTCCGACGAGCAGGCCCGCGAGGACCTCGCCCGGGTGTCGGTGACCGCGCTGTCCTTCGTCGCGCAGTCGGCCCGCGGCCTGGGCCTGCCGGCCGTGCCGCAGAAGGAGATCGACAAGGCGCAGACCATCGTTGAGCGCTTCATGAAGCGCTGGCGCGGTGAGCCCGACCCACGGCACGTCAAGGCCGTCGACGCGTACTTCATCTCCGCCGCCGAGCACGGCATGAACGCCTCCACCTTCACCACCCGGGTCGTCGCCTCCACCGGCGCCGACGCCGCGGCGTGCATCTCCTCCGGCATCGGCGCGCTGTCCGGCCCGCTGCACGGCGGCGCGCCCTCGCGGGTGCTGCACATGATCGAGGGCGTGGAGCGCTCCGGCGACGCCGAGGGCTACGTCAAGGGCGTGCTGGACCGCGGCGAGCGGCTGATGGGCTTCGGCCACCGGGTCTACCGGGCCGAGGACCCGCGCGCCCGCGTGCTGCGCCGCACCGCCAAGGAGCTGGGGGCGGCCCGCTACGAGGTGGCCGAGGCGCTGGAGAAGGCCGCGCTGGCCGAGCTGCGCGCCCGCCGCCCCGACCGGGTGCTGGAGACCAACGTCGAGTTCTGGTCCGCGGTCGTGCTCGACTTCGCCGAGGTGCCCGCGCACATGTTCACCTCGATGTTCACCTGCGCCCGGGTGGCCGGCTGGTCCGCGCACATCCTGGAGCAGAAGAAGCTGAGCCGGCTGGTCCGCCCGTCGGCGACGTACGTCGGCCCCGGCACCCGCAAGGCCCAGCAGGTCGAGGGCTGGAACGCGATCACCCACCACTGATCCGTCCGCGCATCACGAAGGGCGTCCGCTCACACGGGCGCCCTTCGCCGCGTGAGGACCATCACGGGGGAAAGGGTGGGACGGCGGCCTGGGGTGGGTCGTTGACGTGGGAGAATGCGGCATTGGCAGCGTCGCCGATGCTTTCTCGCACGATCTGACACGCCTGAAGGACTGATGTCATGGCCGAGACGCCGATCACCATCCCTGCCGAGCTCCTGCCTGTCGACGGCCGGTTCTGCTGCGGCCCGTCCAAGGTACGGCCCCAGGCGGTGGAGGCGCTCAGCGCGGTTTCCAGTTCCTTCCTCGGCACGTCGCACCGGCAGAAGACGGTGAAGAACCAGGTCGCCCGCTTCCGGCAGGGGCTGGCCGACTTCTTCGGCCTGCCCGAGGGCTACGAGGTGGTCATCGGTAACGGTGGCACCACCGCGTTCTGGGAGGTCGCCGCCTTCTCCCTGATCAAGGACCGGGCGCAGTTCGCCACGTTCGGCGAGTTCGGCGCGAAGTTCGCCAAGGCCGTCAAGGACGCCCCGTTCCTGGGCGCGCCGACGGTGCACAAGGGCGAGCCGGGCAGCGCGGCCTTCCTGGTCGCCGAGGAGGGCGTGGACGCCTACGGCATCACCCAGAACGAGACCTCGACCGGTGTCGCGGTGCCGGTGCAGCGGGTGGCCGGGGCCGACCCGGGCGCGCTGATCCTGCACGACGCCACCTCGGCCGCGGGCGGCCTGGACGTGGACCTGACCCAGAGCGACGTCTACTACTTCGCGCCGCAGAAGTGCTTCGCCTCGGACGGCGGCCTGTGGATCGCGATCCTCTCCCCGGCGGCCATCGCGCGCGCCGAGGAGATCAAGGCCGGCGGCCGGTACATCCCGGCGTTCCTGGACCTGGTCACCGCGATCGAGAACTCGCGGCTGGAGCAGACCCTGAACACCCCCGCCCTGGCCACCATCTTCCTGGCCGCCGAGCAGACGGACTGGATGAACGCGCAAGGCGGCCTGTCCTGGGCGGCGCAGCGCACCGCGGAGAGCGCCGAGATCCTGTACCGCTGGGCGGAGAAGTCGCCGGTCGCGACGCCGTTCGTGACCGACCCGGGGCTGCGCTCCAATGTGGTCGCCACGATCGACTTCAACGACGGCATCGACGCCGCCGCGATCGCCAAGACGCTGCGCGCCAACGGCGTGGTCGACACCGAGCCGTACCGCAAGCTGGGCCGCAACCAGCTGCGCGTCGCGCTCTACCCGGCCATCGAGCCGTCGGACGTGCAGGCGCTGACCGCGAGCATCGACTACGTGATCGAGCAGCTGTAAGACCGTTTCGCGCACGTGATGCGGCGGGGCCCGAAGGGCTCCGCCGCATTTTTGTCCGCGTACCGGTGAATGATTGCGGCATTTGGGGGTATTAGCGGGAGTCTTGGATAGGCTCGCCCCTTCCGCGGGTGTAGCCGGCGGCACGGCTGGGCAGATGCCACAAAGCGAGCCCACCCGACCAGCGCGAGGGGTCCCACTGGTGACGACGCAGACGGAACCGATCGGAAAAAAGACGCCGGACGTCTCAACTCCGGCAGGGGGTCCCCGTGTCTTGAAAGTCATGAAGGCCATCCCCGTGGCGCCGCCGGTCACCGCGCACTCCCTGGTCGCGGCACCGCAGAGCCCGCCGGCACACGCGCCGACCGCCGGCCGCCCGGCCACCCCGGTCGCGCCGGCTCCCGCGGCCCACCCGGACGTCCCGCCCGCGACCGATCCCGCGGCCGATCCCGGCGGCGCACCCGCCGCCCGGCCTACCGCGCCGCGGCTGCTGGTCCTGGACGGGCTGCGGCTGGCCGCGGCGCTGCTGGTGGTCGCCCACCACCTGGTACGCGGCCCGTGGGGCGTCGACCCCGGCTCGCTGTTCGGGCCGCTGGCCGCAGTCGCCTCCATCGGCTGGCTCGGCGTGAACCTGTTCTTCCTCATCAGCGGCTTCGTCATCTGCCTGAGCAGCTGGGGCCGCAGCCTCGGCGATTTCGCGGTGTCCCGGGCGGTCCGGCTGTTCCCGGCGTACTGGGTCGGCGTCGTGCTGACCACCGCCGTGCTGGCCGCCTGGCCCACCCTGCGCGGGCCGCTGCCCGCACCCGAGTCGCTGGTCAACCTGACCATGCTGCAGAGCGGGCTGGGCGTCACCGACCAGGACTGGTCGTACTGGTCGCTCGGCGCGGAACTGCGCTTCTACCTGCTCTTCGCGATCGTAGTCTGGCTGGGCGTGACCTGCCGCCGGGTCGTCTACTTCTGCACCGTGTGGACCCTGGTCGCCGCCTTCTCCACCACCTGGGACCAGCGCTGGATCGACAACATGATCGTGCCGGAGTTCGCGCCGTACTTCGTCGCGGGCGTGGCGCTGTTCCTGATCCACCGGTTCGGCGCGAACCTGCTGCTGTGGGGGCTGGTCGGCGTCAACTGGCTGATCGCGCTGTACCGGTTGCAGGGCTACCCGGCGGTGGAGAACTTCCACCTCAGCTGGTGGAGTGTGGCGGCCCTGGTCACCGGCTGCTTCGCACTGCTCAGCGCGATCGCGCTCGGCGCGTTCCAGCAGGTCGGCTGGCGCTGGCTGACCGTGGCGGGCGCGCTGACATATCCGCTGTACCTGATCCACCAGGCCATCGGGCAGACGCTGATCGTGGCGCTGCGCGACCGGGTGCCGCACTGGCTGCTGCTGGCCGGGATCGTGGCGCTGATGCTCGGCGTCTCCTGGCTCGTCCACCGCTATGTGGAACGCCCGCTCGGCGGCCGCCTCAAGCGCGGCCTGACCACCTCGCTCGCCGCGGTACGCAGGGGCTGAATCCGCCCCACCGGCCACCGTGGACACGCCGGACATGTCCGCACGCGAATGTGAGCGTGTCGTCAGACTCGGCGTGGCGGGTGCGCGGGTGTGCCTTCACCGCGTACGGTGTTCTCTTGGGAACGTCATACCGTGGCCGGGAACTCCCCCCGGCAGCCACGGCATGGACCGGCACAGGGACGGAGGCTGACGATGCGACCCGTACGGTTCGTCGCTCTCTCCGAAGACGGCCAGGCGCTCGTGCTCGCGGACGAGGTCGGTCGTCTGCTGGCGCTGCCCATCGACGACCGCGTCGCCTCGGCGACGCATCCCGACCGCGGCTCCGGCGCGCACACGATGACCATCACCGCGTCGCCGTTCGACGCCGCCACCGTGCTGTCCCCCCGGGACATCCAGTCGCGCATCCGCTCCGGCGAGAGCGCCGAGGACGTGGCCCGCATCGCGGGCGTGCCGGTGGACCGCGTGCTGCGCTACGCCGGCCCGGTGCTGCAGGAGCGGGCCATGCTGGCCCAGCACGCGCGCCGCACCCGGCTGAAGAGCTCGGACAAGGGCGCGACCCTCGCCGACGTCGTCGACGGCCGGCTGGCCCAGCACGGCATCGACACCGAGAAGATCTCCTGGGACGCCTACCGGCGCGACGACGGCACCTGGCGCATCGTCGCCACCTGGCCGTCGGGCAAGGCCACCGCGCAGGCGATCTGGGAGCTCGACCGCAACCGGCAGTCCGTGTCGCCCTACGACGACATGGCGCAGTACCTGTGCGCCGAGCGGCCGACCCAGATCCTGGGCCAGGACCCGACCGCGGGCCAGACCAACGCGCCCAGCCGCAGCGGCCACGGCCTGCCCGCGGCGACCGACACCACGCGCCGCCCCGGCCGCGACCCGATCCGGGCCGGTCGCGACGCGCTGGTCGCCGCGATGGACCGGCCCCTGGGCAGCGGCCCCGGCCGCGGCCTCGACGTGCCCTCCGACGCGCCGCGCCAGCGCCCGGCCAGCGCCGTGCTGGCCGGTGGCCGCGACAGCAGCGCCTTCGACGAGGACGCGGACGCGCCCAAGGAGGTGCCGGCCGTGCCGTCGCTGGCCGTGCTGCGCCCGCGCCGCCAGCCGGTCGACAACAACACCGCGACCGGCCCCGGTGACAAGCCGCGTAAGCGCCTGCCCAGCTGGGACGACGTGCTCTTCGGCGGCGCCCCGGCGGCCCGGGAGAACTGACCGTCCCTTTCGCCCCGCCGGGCACGTTCCGGCGGGGATAGGGTGGGTACTCATGGAGTTCACCACTGTGGGCCGCACCGGCCTGACCGTCAGCAGGTTCTGTCTGGGAACGATGAACTTCGGCCCCAAGACGTCCGAACCGGACAGCCACGCCATCATGGACCGCGCCCTCGACCACGGGATCAACTTCTTCGACACCGCCGACGTGTACGGCTGGAAGCTCGGCGAGGGCGTCACCGAGCAGATCATCGGCAACTGGTTCGCCCAGGGCGGCGGGCGGCGCGACAAGGTCGTGCTGGCCACGAAGGTCTACGGCAAGATGGGTGAGTGGCCCAACGAGCAGGGCCTGTCCGCCCGGCACATCGTCAAGGCCGCCGACGCGTCGCTGCGCCGCCTGCAGACCGACCACATCGACCTGTACCAGATGCACCACGTGGACCGTAAGACGCCGTGGGACGAGATCTGGCAGGCGATGGAGACCCTCGTCGCCGCGGGCAAGGTGCTCTACGTCGGCTCGTCCAACTTCGCCGGATGGCACATCGCGGCCGCGCAGGAGGCCGCCCGCAGCCGCCACTTCCTCGGACTGGTCTCCGAGCAGTGCATCTACAACCTGATGACGCGCCACGTCGAGCTGGAGGTGATCCCGGCCGCCCAGCAGTACGGCGTGGGCATCATCCCCTGGTCGCCGCTGCACGGCGGGCTGCTCAGCGGGGCACTCCGCAAGATCAAAGACGGCACGGCGGCACGGTCCGGCGAGGGCCGCGCCACCGACACCCTCGCCGAGCACCGCGGCACCATCGAGGCGTACGAGAAGCTCTGCGAGTCGCTCGACGCCGATCCCGCTGACGTCGCGCTGGCCTGGCTGCTGTCGCGCCCCGGCGTGACCGCCCCGATCATCGGGCCGCGTACCGCCGAGCAGCTCGACAAGACCCTCGGCGCCCTCACCCTCACCCTGGACGAGGACACCCTCACCCGCCTCGACGACCTCTTCCCGCCCATCGGCAAGGGCGGTCCCGGCCCCGAAGCCTGGGCCTGGTAACCCCCGGCCCGCCCCTCCGGCGGGCGAAGATCGCTGTTTCGTGTCAGAAAGTGAGGTCTGGCCGCACTTTCTGACACGAAACAGCGATCTTCCACGCGCAACGCAACGCGGCGCGGCGCGGAAGCGGGGCGGCGCGGAAGCGGGGGCGGGGCGGGTCAGAGCGGGTGGTGGGCGAGTGGTGTGTACGACGGGTGTGGGCCGAGTTCGCTGTGGACCAGGACCAGTTCCGTCACCGGCCAGGTCGGGCCGGTGTAGTCGCGCAGGGCGGTCAGGTCGGCGGTGAGGTCGGGGTGGCCGATCCGGTCGCCGGGCCGGGCGATGGTGAGGTGCGGGGCGAAGCGTTTGTCGTCGGGGTGCAGGCGGCGCGCCCGCAGCTCGCGGCGTACCGCGCGGCCCACCCTGGTGAGACCGTCGACGTCGCCGTCGACGCCCGCCCACAGCAGCGTCGAACGCCCGTGGCCGAACTTTCCGCCGCCGCGGATCCGCAGGTCGCCCACCGGGCCCTCCACCGCGGACACGGCCAGTGCGGCGGGGCCGGCCGACTCGTCGGGCACCTCGCCCAGGAACGCCAGCGTCAGATGCCACCGTTCGGTGGGGGTGACCCGCGCACGGGCCCGGCCGACGGCGAGGGACTCCACCACGGCGGCCAGGTGGTCCACCGCCTCAGGTGGCGGGAAGACGGCGACGAACAGGCGCATCAGCCCTCCGCGAGGACCACTCCCGCGTCGATGAGCGCGCCCTCGACGCGTACCCGTTCGATCTGCAGGTCGAGTCCGTCGACCTCGGTCAGGTGCTCGGCTATGCCGAGGCACTGGCAGGCGTCGCGCAGCGCCTGGTCGTAACCGGCGTCGTCACGGGGCAGCTCACGCAGCCGGTCGACGATCTCCTCGAACGGCACCAGCGGCGGCCCGGCCGATGCGGGCTGCGGCAGCCAGGCGGGCGCCAGGCCGACCGCGCTGAGGCGCTCGGCAGCGAACTGGACCATGGACTCGCGGGCGGACCCGATGGCGACCGTGGCCACCCGGGCCGCGGCGACCCAGGGCGGGCCGGCGGGCGGGGCCGGGTCGAAGGCACGCTCCAGCCGGTCCAGGGTGCGCTGCTCGTGCCAGGAATCGCGGACCTGCTCGGCCCGGGTGCGCATCTGCGTGACGACGTCATCCGCGCAGATCGCGGCGGCGATGGCGGCAGGCATACCGACCAGGGCCATCACTCCGAGAGTGAGCGGAAGAGCGCTGTCGGTCGCCACATCAAACGACACTATGCCCATCAGTCCTTTCACCGCCAGTCGATTGCCGTCACCGTCACGTGATCTACCAGGTCAGCCGTCGACAACGACGGTCCGGCACAGCTTGTCGGCCAGCGTCTGCCGCTTGGCGTCCCACAGCGGGAAGAGGAAGCCCAGGTAGCAGATGAGGGCATCGACGAGGTGGGCCAGATCGCGCAGCAACGCCCGGGCCGCGCCGACCGGAGTGCCGGTGGCGTCGCCGACGAGCCTGATGGCCAGCAGCCGGCGTCCCCAGCTCCGTCCGGTGTCCCCGGCCTGGACCCAGCGGTTGTAGCCGACGACCGCCAACCCGAGCAGCAGCACGCTCCAGTAGACCACGCCGCCACCGCTCGGCGCGCCCGGCAGGACCTGCCCGGTCCGGGGATCGAGTGAGGGCACCACGACGTCAGGACCGTCCAGCACCTGTGCGGCGACGACGAACGCAGCGGCGACCAGCAGGTCGATCAGCGCCGCGCCGACGCGCCTGATCCAGGATGCGTGGGTCATACGGGGGCTCCGGGGGTGAGGGGCGGGCGGGACAGGCGAGGGCTACTGGGTTGCGGTGCCCAGCAGCTCGCGTAGTTTCGCGACCAGGGCGGGGTCCCCGGTGGCGGTCACCGTGGCATCGTCGGCGCGGCGCCAGAGCCAGCGCAGCAGCGCATCCGGGGTACCGGTGAGCTTGGCGGCGGCCGGTGCGTCGCCTTCGGTGACGGTGAGGGTGTCCGGTCCGATCGCGACCAGCCAGCGCCGCCCGCCCGCGGCCAGCGCGACCGCTCGGCCGTCGGTGCCGGCCAGGCCCTCGACGAAGTACTTGTGCCAGGCGGTAACGCTGTACTCCAGGAAGATGCGCAGCACCTCGTCGATGCCGTCGAGGGCAAGGTCATCCGGCACGTCCACGGACGGGACCCCGGCCGCGAGCTCGGCGTCGATGCGGTGGATCACCGTCTCCTGGGCCATCCGGCGACGCCAGAAGCCGACCGTGGGGTCGGGCTCGTACCAGTTGCCGGCCGGTTCCTCGTCGGCCCGTGCGGCCAGCTCCCCGGTCAGCTCCCGGTATGCCCGGCGCAGCAGGGCCTGCGGCTCCTCCGCGGCGAGCTGCGGCGGCGGCCAGTCCTTCGGTTCCGCCCCGTCCCGGATGCAGGCGACCTTGTGCAGATAGACCCCGGCGACGTGGCGGTCCAGGTCGTCGACCGTCCAGCCGGGGCAGCTCGGCACCGGCCGGTCGAGGTTGCCGGAGCTGACCTCGACCAGCCGGGCGAAATCCGTCTCGAGTGCGGCGTGGAAGTCCATGGGCCGCATTCCATCACGCGGCAACGACACTCTCCGCGTGTACGACCCGCACCCGCGGCATGGGCCGGGCCTGGAAGGCCAGCCGGTCCCCGGCATGCCGCAGCTGCCAGACGAGCGCGGCCAGCGCCGCGAGCAGCGAGACCACGCCGCCGAGCCAGATGCTGGCCGCCGCGCCGAAGTTCTCCGCGATCCAGCTGATGACCATCGAGCCGATGGGCGCGGTGCCCAGGAAGATCAGCACGTACAGCGCCATCACCCGGCCCCGGAACGCGCCGTCGACGCCGAGCTGCACCCGCTGGTTCGCGGCCTGGCCCAGGAAGACCGTGCTGAACCCGGTCGGCACCAGCAGCAGCAGCACCAGCCATTTGGTGGGCGCGAACCCGACCGCGATGGCCAGCAGGCCGAACGCGACCGCGGCGGCCAGCAGCAGGTACACCGAGGGCCTGCCCTTGCGGGCGGTGCCCGCCAGCGCGCCGGCCAGCGAGCCGACCGCCAGCGCCGTGTTGAACAGGCCGAAGGTGGCGGCGCCGGTGGCGAACACCGTCTTGGCCAGCAGGGCGAGGGTGAGCTGGAAGTTGTAGCCGAACATGGCGATCACGAACATCATGACCATCGGCAGCAGCAGGTCGTGCCGGGTGCGCACGTAGCGCAGCCCGTCGACGACCTTGGCCTCGGCGCGCTCGTCGCGGGGCAGCAGCTCGGGGCGGTGCAGCTCGCTCGGGATCATCCGGGCCTGCATGAGCACCGGCGCGATCGCCATCACGGTGCTGACCAGGAAGACCGGGCCGGTGCCCAGCCAGGCGATGGCGACGCCGGCCACCGCCGGGCCGGTGATGCGGGCGGTCTGGAAGGTGGCGGCGGACAGCGACAGGGCGTTGGGCAGCAGCGGCTTGCCGACCAGCTCCGACACGAACGCCTGGCGCACCGGCGTCTCGATGGCCTGGGCCACGCCGAGCAGGCCCGCGAAGATCATGATGTGCCACAGCTCGATGACCCCGGTGGCGATCAGCACCGCCTGCATGATGGCCAGCACGGCCCACGCGCCGTTGGAGACCATCAGCAGGGTGCGCTTGTCGAAGCGGTCGGCCAGGGTGCCCGCGTACAGGGTGAGCAGCATGACGGGCACGAACTGCAGTGCGGTGACCAGTCCCAGCGCGGTCGGGGAGTCGTTGCTCAGCTCCAGGACCAGCCAGTCCTGGGCGACGTACATCATCCACACGCCGATCAGCTTGATCAGCTGACCGCCTGCGAAGAGCCGGTAGTTGCGAACCGTCAGGGAACGGAAGGTGGTGCTCAGTCTTGCCCGCACGCGGAGTGCGCCTCCTCGGATAGCCTTGCCGCCGCTCACCGGCCGGGGTGTCCCGGTCGGATCGGACGGATCAGGCCTCCGCTTGCCCTGATCGCGAGATGTCCCGCGATCAATCGCGCGCGAGCCGCTCCAGCAGTGCTGCGGCACGGGCCACCGTGTCGCGTTCCTGGGCGGTGAAACCCGCCAGTTTGCCGGCCAGCCATTCGTCGCGTACCCGCTGGTAGTCCTCCAGCACCGCGAGCCCCTGCTCGCTGGGCGACAGCAGAACCTGCCGCCCGTCGGTGGGGTGCGGGGTCCGGCTGATCAGACCGCGTTCTTCCAGCTTCGCCACGATCTTGGTCATCGTGGGCGGTTGCACCCGCTCCGCCTCGGACAGCTCGCGCGGGGTGAGCGCGCCGCCGATCCGCAGGCTGGTGAGGGCCGACAGCTGGGTCACGGTGAGATCGCCGACCGGGCGCTCCTGGCGCAGCCGACGGTTGAGCCGGGTGATGGCGTCGCGGAGCCGCTCGGTCAGCTCCTCGGGAGAAGCTTGCGTCACCATCACCACCTGCTCCGTCACACTTATTAGCTTAGCTAATAAGCCTGGCTAACGATATCCTTTTACCGAGGTGAGAGCGGTCACGCTCTCAGAAAACCAGCTTCTCCAGCGCGCCCACGGCGAAATAGAGCACGAAGAGCAGCGCCACGATCCACAGCAACGGGTGAACGTCGCGAAGCTTGCCCTTACTCGCCTTGATCAGGACATACGTGATCACGCCGGCGCCGATGCCGTTCGAGATCGAGTAGGTGAACGGCATGATCACGATGGTGAGGAACGCCGGGATGCCGATCTCGTAGTCGGTCCAGTCGATGTTGCGCACCGCGGTCATCATCAGGAAGCCGACGACCACCAGCGCCACCGAGGCCGCCTCGAACGGCACCACCGTGACCAGCGGCGCCAGGAACATCGCCAGCAGGAACAGGCCACCGGTGACGAGGTTGGCGAAACCGGTCCGGGCACCCTCGGCGACACCCGCCGCGCTCTCGATGTACGACGTGTTGCTCGACGTGCTCGCCGCGCCGCCCGCCGCCGCCGCGATCGAGTCGACCAGCAGGATCTCCTTGGTACGCGGGACCATGCCGTCCTCGGTCAGCATGCCGCCCTCCTGGGCGACGGCGACCATGGTGCCCATCGTGTCGAAGAAGTCGGTCAGCAGCAGCGTGAACACGAACATCGCGCAGATGACCGGGCCGGCCGTCTTCCATCCGCCCAGCACGTTGAAGTTGCCGAGCAGCGACAGGTCCGGCACGCCGATCCACTTGTCCGGCACCACCGGCACGTTCAGCGCCCAGCCCGCCGGGGTGCCGGCCGGGCCGCCCATCGGGCCGACCTGAGCGATCGCCTCGACGATGATCGCCAGGATGGTGGAGCCGACGATGCCGATCAGGATGGCGCCCTTGACCTTGCGGGCTACCAGCACGATCGTCACCAGCAGGCCGATCACGAAGACCAGACCCGGCCAGGTCACGATCTTGCCGCCGATGCCCAGGCCGATCGGCGGCGAACCCTGCCCGGTCGAGCGTACGAAGCCCGCGTCGACGAAGCCGATGATGGTCAGGAACAGACCGATGCCGACGCCGATGGCCGTCTTCAGCTGCATCGGCACGCTGTGGAACACCGCCACCCGCAGGTTCGTCAGCACCAGGATCGCGATGATCACACCTTCGATGACCACCAGACCCATCGCATCGGCCCAGGTCATCAGCGGCGCGATCTCGTACGCCACGAGGGCGTTGACGCCGAGGCCCGCCGCCAGCGCCAGGGGGAACCGGCCGACGACACCCATCAGGATCGTCAGCAGACCCGCCATCAGCGCCGTGGCCGCCGCCACCGCCGCCAGCGGAAGCGACACCCCGTCGATGTCCTTGCCGCCGCCGAGGATGAGGGGATTCAGCACCACGATGTAGGCCATCGTGAAGAAAGTGGCCAGGCCACCACGCACTTCGCGGGACATCGTCGACCCGCGGGCGGAGATCTCGAAGTAGCGGTCGACCCCGCCGACCACACCAGGACCAGCTGTGCTCATGGGGCGCATCGTTCCAGATCGAAGGCCGATTGTGTACCGACCCACGGAGATCGTCCGGCAACGACCCCATGCGTACGCCCTCGGCCTGGGCTGCCGGGTCACCGAAACTCCAAATCAGCGATGAGGAAGAATGGCGAATGTGACCAGGACCGCCACCCGCGCCCCGAAAGTCGATCAAGCCTGCGCCGAGGCCGTGGACATCGCACGTGCCGCGATCACCGAGGAAGCCGGGCACATCGGCGAGCATCTGAACGTGGTCGCCGAAGGCGACCGTGTGGTCACCCACTACTTCGCCTGCGACCTGCCGGGCTACCGAGGCTGGCAGTGGGCCGTCACGGTGACCCGCGCCCCGCGCAGCAAGCACGTCACCGTCTGCGAGACGGTGCTGTTGCCCGGCGGCGACGCGCTGCTCGCCCCCGGCTGGGTGCCCTGGCACGAGCGCCTGCACCCCGGTGACCTGGGCGTCGGCGATCTGCTGCCCACGCCCGAGGACGACGACCGGCTCACCCCCGGCTACATGCTCGGCGGCGACCCCGAGGTCGACGAGGTCGCCTGGGAGCTCGGCCTGGGCCGCCCGCGCGTGCTGTCCCCGCTCGGCCGCGAGGAGGCCGCCCAGCGCTGGTACGACGGCGAGAACGGCCCCGACGCCCCGATCTCGCTGGCCGCGCCGCGCACGGCACGCTGCGTGTCCTGCGCGTTCTACGTGAAACTGGGCGGCTCGCTGGGCCGCATGTTCGGCGCCTGCGCCAACGTGTACGCCCCCGACGACGGCCGCATCGTCTCCCTGGACCACGGCTGCGGCGGCCACTCCGAAGTCCTCATCGACGAGACCGTCATCCCCGCCCCACCCACCATCTACGACGACGGCGACGTCGAGGACGTGGAGTAGGGCTCACCGCCGCACGTCCGGCTTCCGATGGCTGCAGTTTCCCTGAAACTGCAGCCATCGGCGTCTCGGTAGCCGCAGTTTCCCCGAAACTGCCGTCCCGCCCGCGGCGCCCGGCCGGCGCCGGGCACGTCGGCGTGCGGGCCGGGGCGTGCGGGTGGAGGCGTGCGGGTGGAGGCGTGCGGGTGGAGGCGTGCGGGTCAGGGGCGGAGTGTGGCCAGGGCCGCGCCTGCGGTGGTGAGGGCGGCGAAGGCGTCGCCGATGCGCCAGGCGGCGCGGTCGCGGGGGCCGACGACGTTCGAGATCGTGCGGAGTTCGGCGAAGGGCAGGTTCGCGCCCTGGGCGGCGCAGGCCACGCCGTAGCCCTCCATCGCCTCGGCGACCGCGGCCGGGTGCCGGCGCAGCAGCTCGGCGGTGCCCTCAGCGGTGCCGGTGACGGTGGAGACGGTGAGCACCTCACCGGCGGCCGCGGCCGGCAGCGCCGCGCGCAGGGCGGCCAGCAGCGCGGCGTCCACCTCGGCGGTGGCGCTGCCGAAACCCAGCTCGTCCAGGCTCAGGAAGCCCTGCGGGGAGTCCGCGCCCAGGTCCGCGGCGACGGAGCGGGTGGCCAGCGCCGTCGCGCCCGGGTCCAGGCCGATGCCGCCGCCGATGCCCGCCGACACCACCGCCCGATACCGGTCCCCGGCCAGTGCGAGCAGCCGGGCCGTGCCCGCGGCGGCGGCGGCCGGGCCGACCCCGACCGGGGCCACGGCCACGTCCGCCCCGGACGGCAGCCCGCGGGCCAGCGCCTCGGCCTCGGCGGCGACCGCCGTCACGACCAGCAACGTCACTTCTTCTTCCCCTCATCGGCGGACGGGTCCAGCGACGACGGACGGTACACGTGGAAGCCGTCGGGGATGGTTCGCTGCTCCTGCTGGGGCAGCCGCTTCGTCGACGGCGCCGGTGGCACCGGCTTGACCGGGCCGGGGGCGGGGCCGCCCGGCGCGGGCAGGCGCAGCGCCAGCAGCGCGCCGACGGACAGGCAGAGCGCGGCCACCCACAGCGGCCAGCCCGCGACGAAGGCCCCGATGACCAGGCCGGTCAGCCCGGCGACCAGCCCGGCGATGGAGGCGTACTGCACGGCTCCCCAAAGCGCGCCGAACACGTGCGCACCAGGCGGCAGCAGCCGGCGCAGCAGGACCAGGTGCACCGCCCATTGCGGCAGGATCAGCGCGACCAGCGCCAGCAGCAGGTACGGGCCGTCGGACAGCCACTGCGCGGCGAGCAGCGTCGCGACGGCGCGGCCCACCAGCGACAGGCCGATCAGCGCCCGGCCCGTCGCGGGCGCGCCCGCGACCAGCAGCGCGGCGGGCACGGCGACCAACACCCCCACCCCGAACGCCAGGGTCAGCTCCAGCCGACCGGGCGCGCCGACCGCCCAGATCAGGCCCGCGAGCAGGGACAGGTCGGCGGCCACCACCACGGCGTGCAGGTCGTACAGGCGGGCGACGCCGGTGACGCCGCCCGAGCCCTGTACCCGTATCCGCAGGGCGGTGCGGGACAGCCAGCGGATACCGACCACTGATCTACTCACCGTGGCGATGAGCATCCGGATCATCCGGACCACGACGTCCGCGAACGTCTGGAGCGCGCGCAGCAGGGACATGGTGCCTATCCTGCCAGCGCGTACGCTGTTGGCGTGCCCTTGGAACCACCCAAACCGCTGGACCCCCCGACCGTCCCGTTCGCCCTTGGCGGCATGGCCGTGTTCGCGCTGGTCGGGCTCGTGTTGTTGTTCTTCCGCGACTGGCTGTCGGCCAACGGTCACTCCAGCTGGCTGTGGATCTGCGTCGCCGGTGTCGTCTGGGGCCTGCCCGGACTGGCCACCATGATCGTGCATGACCGGCACCGGAAGGCGCGCCGCTCATGAGGATCGCCTTCTCGCCGTGCCCGAACGACACGTTCGTCTTCCACGCGCTCGTGCACGGCCTGGTGCCCGGCGCGCCGGAGCTGGACGTCACCTTCGCCGACGTGGACGTCACCAACACCGCCGCCCTCGACGGCCGCTTCGACCTGGTCAAGGTCAGCTACGCGGCGCTGCCGTGGCTGCTCGATCAGTACGAGCTGCTGCCCTGCGGCGGCGCGCTGGGACGCGGTTGCGGCCCGCTCCTGCTGACCGCTGGCCGCGCCGACATCACCGGCGCGACGGTGGCCGTGCCCGGCGACCGCACCACGGCGTACCTGCTGTTCCGGCTGTGGGCGGAGCAGTCGGGGCAGGTCCCGGGCCGCATCGAGGTGGTGCCGTTCCACGAGATCATGCCGGGGGTCGCGGCCGGTCGCTACGACGCCGGGCTGGTCATCCACGAGGCCCGGTTCACCTACCAGCGGTACGGGCTGACGAGCCTGGTCGACCTCGGCGAGTGGTGGGAGGCCGACACCGGCCTGCCCATCCCGCTCGGCGCGATCCTGGCCAAGCGGGGTTCCGTCGACGCCGCGGCCGCCACCGACTGGATCCGGGCCTCCGTCCGGGCCGCCTGGGCCGACCCCGAGGCCAGCCGCGCGTACGTGCTGGCGCACGCCCAGGAGATGGAGCCCGACGTCGTCGACCAGCACATCAAGCTGTACGTCAACGACTTCACCGAGGATCTCGGCCCCGACGGCCACGCCGCCGCCCGCGCCCTCCTCCACCGCGCCGCCGCCGCCGGCCTGGTCCCGCCGGTCACCCTCTGACCCGCCGCCCGGCCAACGACCTGGCCAACAACCTGGCGCAACTCTTAAAGACTCGCGCCCTCAGGCACATCCTGAGGGCGCGAGTCTTTAAGAGTTGCGGATCGAGGAGCTGTCAGACCTCGAGGTCGCGGGCGATGGTGTGGAGGGCTTGGGCGAGGGCCTGGGCGGTCTTCTTCTCGGGGAAGCGGCCGCGTTTGAGGTCGGGCAGGATCTTCGACTCCAGGACCTTGATCATGTCCTCGATCAGGGTGTTCAGCTCGTCGGCGGGACGGCGGCGCAGCTCCTGCAGCGAGGGCGGCGCGTCGATCAGCTTGACCTGCAACGCCTGGTCGCCCTTACGGCCCGCGGCGACCCCGAACTCGACCTTCTGGCCGGGTTTGAGATCCTCCACGCCCTGGGGCAGCGCGGCCTTGTGCACGAAGACGTCGCCGCCCTCGTCACGGGTCAGGAAGCCGAATCCCTTCTCCGTGTCGTACCACTTCACGCGACCCGTAGGCACTGCTGCACACCTGCTTCTTTCCCCGCGGGCGCACTGCGCCCGGCACGTCCGGTCGGCCACGCCGGTGGTGGCCCGCAGACAAGGCTAGCGATCGTGATCCGGGGGCCCAACTGGAATCCCCGCTTCCGCGTCACCGTCCCGTCCTTACGACTGCCGCGCGCGCACCGCGGACCCGATAGCGTGGAGGCACGATGAGCACCGAGCTGTCCGACCACCTGCGCGCGCTGTCCGACGACGCCCTCGGCGCGCTGCTGCGCCTGCGCCCCGACCTGATCACCCCCGTGCCCACCGACCTGACGGTGCTGGCAGCGCGGGCCCAGACCCGGGTGTCGGTGGCGCGTGCGCTCGACACGCTCGACCGGTTCACGCTGGAGGTGCTCGACGCGGCCCGGTTCACCCGGTCCCCATCGGACGGCACCACCTCGACCTCCGCGATCGTGGCCATGGCCTGCGCGCCGGCCGGCGGGCCGGAGCCCGCGCGGGTCACCGAGGCGATCGAGCGGCTGCGGGCCAGGGCCCTGCTGTACCCGGCGGGCCCCGGCGATCCGGACACGCTGCGGCTGGTGCCCACCGTCGACGAGGTCTGCTCGCCGTACCTGGCCGGGCTCGGCCGTCCCGCGGCCGAGCTGGACATCGCCGCCGACCTCCAGGGCGCGGTGGTCGCGCTGGTCGCCGATCCGGCCCGGCTGCGCCGCACGCTGCTGGCCGCGCCGCCCGCCGCCCGGGCTGTGCTGGACCGGCTGGCCGAGGGCCCGCCCGTGGGCACCACCACCAACCGCACCGAGCCGGTGGCCTGGCTGCTCGAACACCACCTGCTGGTGGAGACCACCGAGGGGTCCGTCGAGCTGCCCCGCGAACTGGGCCTGCTGCTGCGCCGGGACGCGGGTCCGCTGGGACCGCTGCATCCGCTGCCGCCCACCGTCAGCGCCGCGCCGCGTGCGGTGACCACGGTGGACCGGGCCGGCGCGGGCCAGGCGATGACCGTGGTGCGGCATACCGAAGACCTGTTGGAGGCGCTGAGCGACGAGCCCGCCGCGGTGCTGCGTGCCGGCGGCATCGGCGTGCTGCCGCTGCGCCGCCTGGCCAAGGCCGCCGGGATCGCCGAGCCGCTGGCCGGGCTGCTGCTGGAGACCGCTGCCGCGGCCGGGCTGATCGGCGAGCTGGAACTCGGCTCGGAGCTGGCGTTCCTGCCCGCGGCCGGATACGACCAGTGGCGGACGGCCCCGCTGGCCCAGCGCTGGACGCTGCTGGCCGGCGCGTGGCTGGCCATGCCGCGCCAGCCGGGGCTGGCCGGGCAGCGCGATCTGAAGGACCGGCCGCTGACCGTGCTGTCACCGCAGCTGGAACGGGCCGGCACCCCGGCGGTCCGGCGGGCTGTGCTGGCGGCGCTCGGCGAGCTGCTGCCGGGAACCGGCCCGGACGCCGACGAGCTGCTGGAATGGCTGCGCTGGCAGGCGCCGCGGCGGCTGCGGGGGCGGGAGGACCTGCATCGCGAGGCGCTGGCCGAGGCCGCCGACCTGGGTGTCACCGCGCTGGGCGCGCTGACCGGATACGGCCGGCTGCTGGTCGAGCAGGCGGTGGCGGTCGGCGACGACGACGATCCGCTGGGGCGACGGCCGGAGGGCGAGCTGCCCCCGGAGGAGACTCCGGTGACCGTCGCGCTGGCCAAGCTGCTGCCACCGCCGGTGGATCACGTGCTGATCCAGGCGGACCTGACCGTGGTGGTCCCCGGGCCCCCGGAACCCGCGCTCGCCGCCGAACTGGACCTGGTCGCCGAGCACGAGTCCGGCGGCGGGGCCAGCGTCTACCGGGTCACCGCGGCGAGCCTGCGCCGGGCGCTGGACGCCGGGTACGCCGGGCCGGACCTGCACTCGCTGTTCGGCCGCCGGTCCCGGACCTCGGTGCCGCAGGCGCTGACATACCTGGTGGACGACGTGTCGCGGACGCACGGCGGGCTGCGCACCGGCACCGCGACCAGCTACCTGCGCAGCGACGACGAGGGCCTGATCTCGGCGGCACTGGCCGACCGCAGGCTGTCCGGGCTGCAGCTGCGCCGGCTCGCGCCGACGGTGCTGGTGACCCCGTTCAGCTCGGCCCGGCTGCTGACGTCGCTGCGCGACGCCGGATACTCGCCGGTGCCCGAGGACGCCACCGGCGCGGCGGTGCTGACCCGGCCGAAGGTGCGCCGGGCCGCGGCCCGGCCCGCGCTGGAGCCGTCGCCCGACGCCCTCGACGCCCCCGGGCTCACCGCGCCGCGGCTGCTCGGCATCGTCGAGGAGATCCGCCGCGGGGACGCCCGCGCCCGTGCCGCCCGCCGCGCGCCCGCCGAGGTGCGGGCCGCCGCCGGGCAGCCGATGTCCAGCCTGACCGCGGTGCAGGCGCATAGCCATGCGCTGGCGGTGCTGCAGCAGGCGGTCCGCGACAAGGCCAAGGTCTGGGTGGGGTACGTGGATGCGCACGGGGCCAACGCCTCGCGGCTGGTCCGGCCGGTCTCCATCGGGGCGGGCTACCTGCGGGCCGAGGACGACCGCACGGAGACCCTGCACACCTTCGCCCTGCACCGGATCACCGCGGCCGCCCCTGCCGACTGACCGGTTCGGGCATGGCCCGGCTCTGCCACTCCGGAGATCCCCCTAATGCCTGGCATTTCAGCCGCAATCGGGCAGCGGATGGCACGCTGGAACCGGGAGGGGATGAGGGATGCGATGACGACTGACCAGGAGACGGCGACCGAGCAGATCGAACCGGTACACCCCCCGGCGCGAGGGCCCTCGCGCAACATGGTCATGATCGCCGGCGGAGTCGGTGGCGGGCTGGTGGCCTGGTTCTTCTACGCCTGGCTGGGCCTGCGCCGCAACGTGGTGGACGCGGCCGGGGAATCGATCGGCAGCGGCATCTTCCTGCTGCTGGTGCTGTCGGTGGCCGGGGCGACCTACCGCAACCGCAGGTGACCCCTGAAACCGGGTGATGGGCCGTGGCTGCCCCTAACCACCACGGCCCATCCGACGTTGCGCTCGCCCCCGTTTGGCGCCCCGAACGCGCACGGCAATCGGATTACGCGCCCCGGGGGGTAAGCGGTTGCGGCCCTGCATCGTTTTAGTCCGAAAGACTGAGCGTCATCAACCGTATGGAGGAGCGTCGCTCAGGTTCCCGGACGGCGGCCGAAGATCTTGACCGCGGTGCCGCTCTTGAGCGTGTTCCAGTACTTCTGCGAGTCGGCCGGCAGCAGGTTGACACATCCGTGCGAACCGATGCTGGTGTTGTGGATGTAGGTCGTGGTGGTGTGGAAACCCTTTCCCTCCACGATCCGCTGCCACAGCGGCAGCCACACGTCCCAGTCGGTCGACCAGTTCTTCGTCTGCCGATCGTGGATCGTGTACGAGCCGGTGGGGGTGGTGAAGCCGGCCATGCCCGTCCGGGTCACCGTCGGGCCGTAGACGACCTTGCCACCGCTCATGATCCAGGTGGTCTGGTTGGTCAGGTCGATGCACGCGGTGAGCGCGCTGCCGGCCCCGCACCTGCTCGGCTTCGAGTTGATCAGGCGCTGTGCCACGGAGCGGGTCAGCGGACCCGCCTTGCCGCTGGCCGGCCGGATGTCGAAGCGCTTCTGGAACTTCTTGATCGCGGTGCAGTCCGTGGCGGACTGCTTGCCGTCCACCGTCAGCTTGCCGTACCCGCCGAGCGTGACCAACGCCTGCTCGACGGCCTTCTGGTACTCCCCCTGCGGGCAACCCGCCGGTGTCGGGCTGCTCGTCGGCTTCTTCGTCGGCGAGGGCGCCACGCTGGGCGACGGCGCCACGCTCGGAGCCGGGGCGCTGGACGCCGGCGCCGGGATGGGCTGATCGGTCGGTGCGGCCACGAAGTCAGGCTGCCCCCCGGCAGTCGAGTCCTTCGGGTCGCAGGCGGCCGCGAGGGCCAGAGTCGTGACAGCCAACAGGCCCACGAGTAAACGGCGCACCAGGCCTCCCCAGGTTCGGTGTCCTCCGGTGTCGGGACTATAGACGCTCCTGCTGGACGCAGGGTTGCCAGCCGTTCGGTCAGAGCGTGGGAGACTGGACTGTTGACCCTCAGTTCCCCAGCGCGAGGTGAGCATGACGAACGGCCCGCTGATCGTCCAGTCCGACAAGACCCTGCTGCTCGAGGTCGACCACCCCGAGGCGACCGCGTGCCGGATGGCCATCGCCCCGTTCGCCGAGCTGGAGCGCTCGCCCGAGCACATGCACACCTACCGGCTGACGCCGCTCGGACTGTGGAACGCCCGGGCTGCCGGGCACGACGCCGAGAGCGTGGTGGACGCGCTGCTGCGCTTCTCCCGCTACCCGGTGCCGCACTCGCTGCTGGTCGACGTGGCCGAGACGATGGACCGCTACGGCCGGCTGCAGCTGCTCAACGACCCCGCGCACGGGCTGGTGCTGCGCGGGCTGGACCGGGCGGTGCTGGTCGAGGTGGCGAAGTCGAAGAAGGTCGCCGGGATGCTCGGCGCGCAGCTCGACCCGGACACCATCGCCGTGCACGGGTCCGAGCGCGGCCACCTCAAGCAGGTCCTGCTGAAGCTCGGCTGGCCCGCCGAGGACCTCGCCGGCTACGTCGACGGCGAGGCGCACCCGATCGCGCTGCGCCAGGACGGCTGGCAGCTGCGGTCCTACCAGCGCGAGGCGGTGGAGCACTTCCAGGCGGGCGGCTCGGGCGTGGTGGTGCTGCCCTGCGGCGCGGGCAAGACCCTGGTCGGCGCGGCCGCGATGGCCGACGTCAGCGCGACCACACTGATCCTGGTCACCAACACGGTCGCGGGCCGCCAGTGGCGGCGCGAGCTGCTGGCCCGGACCACCCTCACCGAGGACGAGATCGGCGAGTACTCGGGCGAGCGCAAGGAGATCCGCCCGGTCACCATCGCCACGTACCAGGTGCTCACGACCCGCCGCAACGGCACGTTCCCGCACCTCAACGTGTTCGACGCGCGCGACTGGGGCCTGATCGTCTACGACGAGGTGCACCTGCTGCCCGCCCCGATGTTCCGTTTCACCGCCGACCTCCAGGCGCGCCGCCGCCTGGGCCTGACCGCCACCCTGGTCCGCGAGGACGGCAAGGAGGGCGACGTGTTCAGCCTGATCGGCCCCAAGCGGTACGACGCGCCGTGGAAGGACATCGAAGCCCAGGGCTGGATCGCCCCCGCCGACTGCACCGAGGTCCGGGTCACCCTGTCCGACGCCGACCGGCTGTCCTACGCCGCGATCGAGCCGGAGGAGAAGTACAAGTTCGCGGCCACCGCGAAGGCGAAGCTGCCGGTGATCGAGGCGCTGATCGAGCGGCACTCCGACGAGCAGGTCCTGATCATCGGGGCCTACCTGGAGCAGCTCCACGAGATCGGCCGCTATCTGGAGGAGAAGGGGGTGTCCGCGCCGGTCGTGCAGGGCGGCACAACGAACAAGGAGCGCGAGCGGCTGTTCGACGCGTTCCGCGACGGCTCGGTGCGCACCCTCATCCTGTCCAAGGTCGGCAACTTCTCCATCGACCTGCCCGAGGCGGCGGTGGCGGTGCAGGTGTCGGGCACGTTCGGCTCGCGCCAGGAGGAGGCGCAGCGCCTGGGCCGGGTGCTGCGGCCCAAGGGCGACGGCCGCCAGGCGCACTTCTACACGGTCGTCTCCCGCGACACCATCGACACCGAGTACGCCGCGCACCGCCAGCGCTTCCTCGCCGAGCAGGGCTACGCGTACACCATCGTCGACGCCGACGACGTGCTCAGCGGTCCCGCAGGCGCCTGAGCACCCGCGCCACCTCCGGAAAGTCGCCCTCGACCGCCGGCAGCGCGCGCACCGCCGCCCGGTGCTCCTCGCCGTCACCGCCAACGGTGACCGTGACGAGCACCGGCGGCGGCAACGTCGCGACCAACCGCACCTTCACCTCGGCGTGGGCGGTTCGCCACCACCGCGGCCCCGGATCCCGCGGATCGGTGTCGTAGCGCAGGAAGTCACGCCGCTTCTCGTCGTAGCGCCGTGCCGAGGAGAACTGCACCCACTCCGCCAGGGCATCGAGCTCACCCTCGGCCACCAGCAGATCGATCCGCGGGGCCGGAACCGGCACGCCTTGCAGCAGCGCGGCCGCTGCGCCGTCGATCACGTAGCCGAACCGCGGCGCGCGCAGCGCGAACAACTGCAGGTCGGCGAAGACCCCGCGCTGCCGCTCGACCAGCTCGGCCCGCACGCCCTCGATCGCGGCGTCCCGGTGGCCGCCTGACGCCTCCACGTCCACCCGGAGCTGGAGCCCGAGCACGCCGAACATCCGGTCCGCGAGCGTCGAGGTGATCGGCCGGGCGCCCCGTTCGAATCGCGACAGCTGCTGCTGCGCGACGCCCGCGCCGGCCGCGAAGGCCTCCTGGCTGATTCCCCGCCGTTCCCGCTCCGTACGCAGCAGTGATCCGAGCCGCCGCGCCAGCATCGCCTCTCCCTCGTCCACAGCGGCGATCGTCACCCATACCCGCGCATGGCGGTAGGGGCTGTGGATAACCCTGCCGGGGCAGTACATGTCGACCGTGGGCCACAACTTCTGGGTTGTGGATACAACCCAGAAGTTGTGGGCTTCGCAGCAACATGTGTCTCCCGGACCGTAGGTCAGTGCAGCAGACCAGCGTGGAGGTCGCCTAACCGAGCCACGCGGTCGAGGACCTCCACCGGGCCGAAGTCTGCCGCGGTGAAGGCGCCGGTTGCGACTTCGTCCCAGGTCAGGGGGGTCGAGACGGTGGGCGTGGGACCGGCGCGCAGCGAGTACACGCATACCGTCGTCTTGGCCTGGTTGTTCTGGCTCCAGTCGATGAAGACCTTGCCGGGTCGCAGCTCCTTGGCCATCTGATCGGTGACCATGTCCTTGGCGGCTGCGGCGAACTCGGCCGCGATGTCCCGGGCATAGGTCATGACCTCGTCGAAGGTGCCCGCGAAGGTACTGCTGACCTGCATGCCCTTGCGGCCCGACGTCTTCGGGTAGGCCTCGCGGCCGTCCGCGGAAAGGCGGTCGCGCAGGGCCAGCGCGACGGCGCGGCACTCGTCCAGGCCCGCGGGCGGGCCGGGGTCGAGGTCGAAGACCACGCGGTCGGGGCCGGGAGCGTCGACCTGCCACTGGTGGGTGTGCATCTCCAGCGCGGCGAGGTTGGCCAGCCAGACCAGGGTGGCCGGTTCCTGGCAGATGATCAGGCCGTCGGGGGAGACGGGAACCCAGGCGGGCTTCTTCGGCGGGGCGTTCTTCTCGAAGAACCCGGGCCGGTCCGCGCCGTCGGGGAAGCGGATGCGGGTCAGCGCCCGGTCGGCCAGGTGCGGCAGCATCACCGGGGCGATCCGGTGGTAGTAGTCGATCACCTCGGCCTTGGTGGTGCCGTCGGGGTAGAGCGGCTTGTCGAGGTTGGACAGGACCAGTTCCCGGGAGTCGACGCTGACCTTCATCCGCAGTCCTCGCCGAGGCAGTCTCCGGGCAGCTTGTCGGGGCGCAGCCGCAGGAAGATCGGGAACCGGAGGCGGCCGTCGGGGGTGATCTCGCTGTAGCGGACCTCGACCACCAGCAGCGGTTCCACCCAGGTGGCGGGTTCGGCCGGGCCGTCGAACGGCGACGACGGGCGGGCCAGTTCACGCAGTACGGGCAGCAGCGCGCGCTCGGTGCGCACGGTGAGCCCGCCGCCTACCCGGCCCCGGTAGCGCAGCGTGCCGTCGGGCTGCGGGGTGCCGATGAGCAGCGCGCCCAGCGGCCGGGCCCCGGTGCGCCAGCCGCCGATCACGAAGTCGCCGGTGCTGACGAACTTCCACTTGATCCAATCGGGTGAGCGCACCCCGGGCTGGTAGCGCGAGGCCCGGCGCTTGGCCATGACCCCTTCCAGGCCCAGTTCACGGGCCGCGGCAACGGTGGCCGGGCCGTCGTCGAAACTCGGCGAGACCGTCGCCGACGGGGAGACCCCAGATAAAAGCAGCCCGTCCAGCACCTCGCGGCGCTGGTCGTAGGTCAGCTCGGGGCGGATCACGTCGAAGGCGACGTACACCGGGGCGGCACCCTGCTGCATGGCGTGGAAGCTGGGCAGCCCGGCCGAGTCGAAGGCGACCAGTTCGCCGTCGAGCACCTCGGGGACCGGCGGCAGCGCGGGACCGGACAGCTGCCGCCCGGACCGGCCCAGGAACCGCCCGTCGGCGTAGACGGCCCGGTAACCGTCCCACTTCACCTCGTACGCCCACAGGGGTCCGCTCGGCAGCGGGCCGGCCGTCGCCAGCATCGGCGCGATGGCGGCCCGGCCGACAGCGCCGCCGGGCGTGACGCGGATCAAGCTGCCTTGGCCTTCTTCGCCGGCGCCTTCTTGGCCGCCGTCTTCTTCGCGGTGGACTTCTTCGCCCCGTCGTCGCCCGACCCCGCCTTGGCGGACGCGGCGCGCGTGGACGCGGCCTTCGCGGGCTCCGCCTTGCGGCTCGTCGCCTTCTTCGGGGCCGCCGGTTCCGGCTCGGCCTTGGCCGCCTTCTTGATCGGGGTGACGGTGGCGTGGCCGGTGCGCTTCTCCTCCGGCTCGGCAGCTCCGCCGCGGGCCGCACGGGCCCGCTCCACCGACTGGCGCAGCGCCGCCATCAGGTCGATCGTGGGCGCGATCGGCTCCTCGGTGGTCGGCTGCACCACGGTGTCCTTCTTGCCGATCTTCACGTCGATGACCTGCTGCAGCGCCTCGCGGTACGAGTCGGTGAACTCCTCCGGGCGGAAGTCGCCCGACATCGAGTCGACCAGCGAGGCGGCCATCTTGACCTCCTGCGGGCGCAGCTTCACGTCGTCGTCGAGGAAGTCGAACGCGGCCTCGCGCACCTCGTCCGGCCACAGCATCGTGTTGAGCACCAGCACACCCTCGTGCACGCGTACCGTCGCCAGGGTCTCCCGCTGGCGCAGCGCCACCTTCACCACCGCGACCCGGTCCACGTTCTCCAGCGCCTCGCGCAGCAGCAGGTACGGCTTCACGCCGGCGGCGCCGTCGGGTTCGAGGAAGTAGGCCTTGTCGTAGAGGATCGGGTCGATCTGCTCGTTGGGCACGAACTCCAGCACCTCGATGGCGCGGGAGCTGGTCAGCGGCAGATTCTTGAAGTCATCGTCGGTGAGCACCACGATCTCGCCGCCGCCCACGTCGTACCCCTTGGCGATCTGGTCATAACTGACCTGCTCGCCGTCGATCGCGCAGACACGCTGGTACTTGATCCGTCCGCCGTCGGCGCGGTGCACCTGGTGGAATCGGATGTCCTTCTCCTCCGTGGCGGAGTAGAGCTTCACCGAGATGGAGACCAGGCCGAACGAGACGGCGCCCTTCCAGATCGCCCTCATATGGGAAGTATGCCCGTATGACGCCGTGTACCGCGGGAAGTCCCGGGGATCTAGGCTGGCGCGCATGGGTGCTGAGGACGGCTGGGTGAACTCGTACCACGGCAGGATGCGCGCGGCCATGGGCGACGCGACGCTCTTCTTCCTGGGGGCGCGCGGTGTCATCCGCGATGACCAGGGCCGGGTCCTGCTGATCAAACGCACCGACAACGGGTACTGGGCCTTTCCCGCCGGGGCCATGGAGCTCGGCGAGTCGATGCGCGACTGCGCGATCCGGGAGACGTTCGAGGAGACCGGGCTGAAGGCCGGGCAGGCGACGCTGTTCGCCTTCCTCTCCGGGCCGCAGTACACCTTCACGAACATTTTCGGTGACACGTACCAGCACATCTCCGGGTCGTACCTGCTGACCGACGTCTCCGGTGAGTTGACCCCGGACCCGGACGAGGCCGCCGACGCGGGCTGGTTCTCCCCCGACGACCTGCCGGAGCCGACCTCGGGTGCGGTCCGCTGGACGCTGGACCACCTGGCCCGCTTCGAGGAGACCGGCCAGATCTACTCCGACTGAGCGTTTATCGGCTTGCCGCAACCCGGCTCACCAGGCAGTATCGGCGCACGTGACGAGCAAGAGGCGCTTCGCGCTGGACGTGTCCCCGCTGCGCCTGCGCGACTTCCGGCTGGTGTACACCGCGGCCGGGGTCAGCAGCTTCGGCTCGATGATCACTTATGTGACCATCCCGTTCCAGCTCAAGCAGATGACCGGCGACCCGCTGGTGGTCGGCCTGCTGGGCGTGGTCGAGCTGGTCCCGCTGCTGTTCATGGCGTTCGTGGGCGGCGCGCTGGCCGACTACCTGGACCGGCGCAAGCTCGTCTTCTGGGCCGAGGCGGGGCTGGCCGCCCTGACCGGCCTGCTCCTGCTCAACGCCCTGGTGGGCAGCCCCCAGGTGTGGGTGCTGTTCGTCATCGCCGGGCTGTCCGCCGCGGTCGACGGCGTGCACCGCCCGGCGATGGACGCGATGATGCCGCGGCTCGCGCCCGCCGAGCAGATGGCCGCGGTCGGCGCGCTCAACTCGCTGCGCTGGCAGATCGCCCAGATCGCCGGCCCGACGCTGGCCGGTCTCATGATCGCCAATCTGGACGTGGCCTGGGTGTTCGGGTTCGACCTGGCCACCTACGCCGTCGCGCTGGTCTGCTTCGGGCTGGTGCGCGCTGTCGCCCCACCGGAGGCGGCCGAGCGGCCGTCGCTGCGCTCGGTGGTCGAGGGCATCCGGTACGCCCGCAGCCGCCCCGAGCTGATCGGCACCTACCTGGTCGACATCAACGCGATGTTCTTCGCGTTCCCGGTGGCCCTCTACCCATGGGTGGCCGACAAGTACGGCGGGGCTTCGGTGCTCGGCCTCTTCTACGCCGCGCTGGCCACCGGCTCCCTGCTGGTCACGGTCACCTCGGGCTGGACCGTCCGGGTGCACCGGCACGGCCTGGCGGTGCTGCTGGCCGCGGGCGCGTGGGGCCTGGGCATCGTGCTGTTCGGCCTGGCCGGGTCGCTCTGGCTGGCGCTGCTCGGGCTGGTCGTCGCGGGAGCATCGGACATGATCTCCGGCCTGTTCCGGGGCGTGATCTGGAACCAGACCATCCCCGACCATCTGCGCGGCCGGCTGGCCGGCATCGAGATGCTGTCCTACCTGACCGGCCCGATGCTGGGCCAGACCCGGGCCGGGCTGAGCGCCCGCTGGTGGGGTTACAGCGGCGCGGTCGTCTGGGGCGGCGTGCTCTGCGTCGCCGGCACCGGCGCGCTCGCCGCGGCTCTGCCCGCCTTCCTCAAGTACGACGGCCGCGAAGGTCTGGCCCGCAAGCAGGCCGAAGAGGCCGCCCGCGCCGCCGAACTCGCCGCTCTGCGCCCCGCCGACGCCCCGACTGCGGCGTGAACGATCCGGGCGGCGGAAGGTTTCTGCCTATTCAGGCATTTTTGTTCCAAGTGGTGGCTTAGCCTCTGATTGGGGCAATTCGCCGGGCGGAACGGAGCAGTCGCCATGCAGACCACAGCCATCGACGTCATCGACTACGACGCAAACGGCTACGACTACCGCGAATACTGGTCGGGCCGCGACTACGAGCTATGGGCCGAGCAGCGGGTGCTCCGGCGACTGGTCCCGAAGCTGGGCCGGGCCACCTGGTTCGCCGACTTCGGCGGGGCGTTCGGCCGCAACGCGGGGCACTACCTGGCCCGCGCCGAACACGCGGTGATCATGGACTATTCGGCGACCAACCTGCGCAACGCCGGCGAGCGCCACGCCGCCGAGGTCGCCGCCGGCAAGCTGCACCTGGTCCGCGCCGACCTCTACCGCATCCCGTTCCGGGACTTCGCGTTCGACGCGGGCATGGTGGTCCGGGTCCTGCACCACCTGTCCGAGCTGAACCGTGGCCTGACCGAGATGAGCCGCACCGTCGGCGGCCGCTGGCTGGTCGACGTGCCGATCAAGCATCACGTGCTGGGCCTGGCCCGGGGCCTGCGCTGCGGGCAGCTGCGCGAGGTGCGCAGCCCGCACCCGGTGGCCATGGGCGTCGAGGAGCAGTTCTGGAACTTCCAGCTGGGCGCGGTCCGCGAGCGGCTCGGCGACCTCGGCTGGCGTACCTCGCTGGGCGCGAGCGTCAACAACTTCCGGCAGTGGGAGAAGGTCGCCCCGCGCGCCAACCGGCTGGCCCGCCCGCTCGTGCACGGCATGGAGGTGTTCGCGCAGACCTGGGGCAAGGGCTGGTGGGGCCCGAGCCAGTTCGTCGTCGCCCGCCGCCACGACCCGGCACAGCCGGCGTACGACCGGCCGGGCGGGCACACCGTGGACCTGCCCGCCGAGCTGGCGGGCCTGGCCCGGCGCATGGTCTGCCCGGTGTGCGTGACCCGCCTGAACTGGACGCCGGAGACCGCTACCTGCACCCGCTGCGACCACACGTACCACCGCCGCGGGGCATTCTGGGACTTCGTCCCGCCCCAGTGAGCACATCCCGAGGAAACCTCACCTGCCGATCTGTCATCTGCTGTACTCGATGAGAGGAAACGGGGCTTTCGGCCCTGACAAGCCGTATGGCGACAGGCACGGGGGTGCGAACGATATGCGACGGTTCGGCGTGATCGGGCTAGGGCTGTCACTGGTCGCCGCCACCGGGGCCTGCGCCAACACGTTCGGTCAACCAGAGACCTGGCAGACGCCCGCGCCGGCGGCCCCGGCCTACACCGCCGCGCTCGACACCACGCTCCAGACCATCATGAAGAACATGAGCGTCCCCGGCGCGGTCGTTATGATCACGTCGCCGGAGAAGGGCGACTGGACCAAGGCGTACGGCACCCGCACGGTCGAGGGCGGCGGGCCGGTGACCGTCGGCGACCGCTTCCGGATCGGCTCCAACACCAAGACCATGACCGGCACGGTGCTGCTGCAACTGGCACAGGAAGGCAAGCTCGGCCTGGCCGACCCGGTGTCGAAGTACCGCCCCGACGTGCCCGACGGCGACAACATCACGATCACCCAGTTGCTGGACATGCGCAGCGGGCTCTACAACTACTCCGAGGACGAGCAGTTCAACGCCCAGCTCGACAACGACCCCACCCGGGTGTGGAAGCCCGACGAGCTGCTGGCCATCGCGTTCGCCAAGCCGCCGTACTTCGCCCCGGGGGCCGGCTTCCACTACTCGAACACCAACCTGATCCTGGCCGGCCTCATCGCCGAGCAGCTCACGGCGCAGACCCTGCAGGAGGCGTTCCAGCAGCGGATCTTCGGCCCGCTCGGGCTCGGCGAGACGCTCCTGCCTCCGGCCACGGACTCCGGCATCCCCGCTCCCCACCCACAGGGCTACATGTTCGGCACCAACGTGAGCACGCTCAACGACGCCGCACTGCCCGCCGCCGAGCAGTCGGCCGCCGCCGCGGGCACCCTGCTGCCCAGGGACGTCACCGTCAGCAACCCGTCGTGGGCCTGGGCGGCGGGCGGCGCGATCTCCACGGCCGCCGACCTGACGAAGTACGCCACCGCGCTGGTCGGCGGCGGGCTGCTCGACCCGAAGATGCAGCAGACACGGCTGGACAGCATCCAGCCCATCCAGACCCCGGCCCCGTTCGAGGTCGGCTACGGGCTGGCGATCGTCCGGTTCGGACCGCTGTACGGCCACGACGGCCAGATCCCGGGCTACAACTCGTTCATGGCGCACGACCCCGTACGCAAGGACACCGTCATCGTGCTGACCTCACTGTTCGCGGCCCCGGACGGCAAGCAGCCCGCCAACGCGATGGCCATGGCGATCATGCAGGCGCTGTACGGGATCCCGGCGCCCGTTTCGCCGTCGCCCAGCCGATGACCACGAGGTTGTGATCATCGACCGCCAACCCGATTGCCCAATGAGGACCGACTGCATTACCTTGACTCCCTTTGGTTGATCACGGGGAGGCAAGAAATGCGATGGAAGACACTGGCCGCAATCGCCATAGCCCTGGCCTGGCTGGCACCGGCGGTCCCGGCAACCGCCAGCGAGCCCGCACAGATCGGCCTTGACCAGGCCTGCCGGCTCGGCCAGCCGGTGACGTACCCGGACCTGCGGCCGCTGCTCGACGTCGACGTCGACGCCATGACCGACACCGATGTGCGGGTCCGGGTGAACCAGATCCTCGCCCAGACCAAGGGCATCTACATCCAGGTCCCCCAGCGGGCGCAGGAGGCGCTGGACGGCAAGTATGAGGGAGCGGAGAAGGACACCCGCGAATTCCTCAAGTCCCGGGCCCGGATCGTGTGGGACACCGACATGCGGGTCCTGGTGAACCAGGTCATGCACGTCGGCGGTGCCCACGTCAAGGAGGCCGCGGGCAAGGTGCTCGACGCCGCCACCACCGACAACGCGCTCGCCTTCCTCAACGAGGGCCAGCACACGGCACGTACGCAGGACTACCGCGACCTCGCCACCGAGGCCAAGCGCACCGGCGGCCCCGAGGTGGTGAAGGCCGCGACGGCCGCGCTGGACGGCACGTTCGAGGACCTGCGCGTCTTCCTGTGCAGCGGCTGGCGCGCCGCCCACGACAAGGACCAGGCGGCCGCCAGCCCATCGCCGTCGGCGACGCCGACGCCCAAGGCGACGCCGACGCCGTCCTCGACGCCCACGCCCACGACGACAGGCGGACCCGCGCTGCCCGTCACCGGCCCGAACACCATGGCACTGCTGATCGTGGGCATGTCCCTGATCGCCTGCGGCGCGGCCGGAGTCGTGATCGCCCGACGCGTTCGGGCATAGCCGATCAGCGAGGGGCCCGGGTCACCCTGGCCCCTCGTCGTGCCCGGCGGCGAAGGAGAACTTCACCGACGAGACAGCGGGTGCTCGTCATCCCTGGGCGCTCGCACACGGCCGACGGCACTCGCCTCGCAGGCTCCCCACCTCGCGAAGTTCCGCCGTGCCTCGGTGAGGCTCAGCCTGCCGTTCGCGCCGCCGTACTCCTCGTCGGCGTCGTGGTCGTCCTGTCCGTCGTCCTGCCAGAAACACACGTGGCAGATCTGGTGGTAGCCGCGCCACTCCAGGGTCAGGTAGCCACAGCACGGACACCCATAAGGGCCGTCGCCAGATGCCCGAACGCTGAAGGTCGGCAGATCCACGCCGCAGATCCTCGCACGTGACAGCCCCAGGAAGGACCCAGCAGGCGGGCCGGACGAACCCCTGCACCGCCCAGGCCGGCTTCCTGTACGCGCTGAGCCGCCCGTTGATACGCTGCGGCCCCGATGACCTGGAGAGTCAGTGTCGCTCGCGCCGCCCGCCGGCTGGTATCCCAGCGCCGATGACCACGTCCGCTACTGGACCGGGGAGCGCTGGGCGGATCATGCCGCGCCGTCGGACTCCGCACCGCCGCCCGCCGCGGCCGACCGGGTCGCCACCGGCACACCGCGCGCCGGGTGGACGCGGATGATGCGGGCCCTAACCCTGGTCGTGCCGGCACTGCTGGGGGCGGGGCTGGTCGCAGAGGTGGCACTCGGCCTGCTACCCGCGACCAACGCGCCCCACGTGACGCGGTGGCTGGCGATATCGCTGCTCGCTGTGCCACTGGGCTGGGTGGCCCCACAGGTCGGCTATCGCGGCAGGGATGTGCTGTTCCTGCTCGTTCCGGGGTACGGCCTGTGGTGGGCGTGCCGAGTGCTCTGGCGCTACTCCTACCTGCCGTTCGCCGACTGGCTGCCCCGCACGGAGCACGCGGCGGACTGGCGGCAGGCGCCGCATCCGGCGGAGCCGCGCAAGCTGCTCCTCGTCCCGGCCCGCCGCGACTGACGGTCCGGCCCCAGACATGAAAAAACCGCCCCCCACACAGGTGGGGGGCGGTTTCGTTGCAGAGCCGCCTAACGGAATCGAACCGTTGACCTTGTTATTACGAGTAACACGCTCTACCGACTGAGCTAAGGCGGCAACGTCGCATCACTATACGCGATCAGACAGCCCCCCGGCCAACGGGTAGGCGGTGGGTCACATTTTCACGCGGCGACGGGCGTGAACTGCCCGAACTTGAGCCCGTCCTTCTCGCCGAACCGCTCGGCGTGGCTGACGATCACGCGCTGGACGGTGGCGGCCCGCTCGGCGTCCTCGGCCTCGATCCGGACCACGAGGGCATCGGCGGTGGCGGTCAGCTCGGCCCGGCCGGCCTCGAACCGGGCGCTGCCGTGCTCCTCGGCCAGCTCCACCTCGATCTTGTGGCTGAAGTGGGTCAGCACCTGCTTGAGGTAGCGGGCGGCGCGCGTGGTGGGGGCGTTCCCCTCAACGATCATCATAGAGTTAGGTTAACCTAACTTTCGCTGGTCGCCCACATGAGGACCACGGCAGGTGTCCGGTTGGCGGCAGCCGGTGCGGATTGCCCGATCGGGCCGGTGCGACCTGTTCCACTGCGGACTAGGCTGCGCTGCTGTGACCGTGATCCCTCCGCGCAGTCCCTCAGACCCGACGCCGGTGTCGGGCCGGACGCACCGTCCGAGCAAACTCGAGCCCGCGCAGCTCGGATTCACCCCCCAACCTCCGGTGGCCTGGCTGAGCCCGCTGCAGCTCGCCGCCACGGGCGTACGCGTCGCGTTCGCCGCACAGTTCGGCGCCTATCTGGACAAGCGCGAGCTGCAGAACGCCTTCCCCACCAAGGTCCACGACGAGCACGTCAACGACGAGGAGCTGTGGCTGGACTACATCGCCGACCTCGGTGACGGGTTCAACGCCACCTATTCGATGGCCTACCTGCTGGCGCAGGAGGAGATCGAGGCGACCGGCGAGCGGCTGCCGCGCGGCCGGGTGCTGGTGCTCGGCGGCGACTCGGTGTACCCGACGGCCAGCGGCAAGGCGTACGAGGACCGGTTCGAAGGCCCCTTCCGCGCGGCGATGCCGCAAGTCCCGGCCGAGAACGGGCCGACGCTGTACGCGCTGCCCGGCAACCACGACTGGTACGACGGCCTGACCGCGTTCCTGCGCCTGTTCGCGCGGCGCGACGGTTCGCGCATCGGCGGCTGGCGCACCAAGCAGACGCGGTCGTACTTCGCGCTGCAGCTGCCGCACCGCTGGTGGCTGCTGGCGCTGGACGCCCAGGGCGCGGCCTACATGGACGACCCGCAGCTGGAGTACTTCAAGGGCGTGGCCGCCAACATCGAGGAGGGCGACCGGATCATCCTGGTCACCCCGCAGCCGGCCTGGGTGCAGTCCGAGGAGCACCCGCTCTACTACGACACCATCGACTACTTCCTGCGTACGGTGATCGACCCGACCGGCGCGAGCGTGGCCCTGATGGTCAGCGGCGACCTGCACCACTACGCGCGGTACGCGCAGACCGACAGCGGCCAGCAGCTCATCACCT
Source organism: Catellatospora vulcania (assembly GCF_009720385.1). GTDB lineage: Bacteria > Actinomycetota > Actinomycetes > Mycobacteriales > Micromonosporaceae > Catellatospora > Catellatospora vulcania. Next base: position 150,262 of record NZ_ML769302.1, read on the forward strand.
GCGGCGGCGGCGGGGCCTACATGGCGGCGACCAACCACCTGCCCGAGGCCATCACCGTGCCGCCCAAGCACTCGCAGATGCGCCGGCAGAGCACCGGTATGCCGTACAAGCTGCAGAAGACGTACCCGACGAAGCTGCGCTCGCGCTGGCTGGGCGGCGGCGTCTTCGCCCGGCTGCCGTGGCGCAACCCGGGCTTCGCCACGATGCTCGGCATCATGCACACGATGCTGATGCTGTCGCTGAACAACGCCGCGGGCCGCATCCTCACCGTGCCGATCTTCATGATGACCGCGCTGGTGATGTTCGCCTGCGTCTTCTTCTCGGTCGGCCTGACCGAGGCGGCGGCGAAGATAACCCCGGTGGTGCTGGGCGCCCTACACGGCTGCGCGCACATCGCGCTGGGCGTGGTGGGACTGACCCTGTGGCGGCTGCTGCCGTTCGACAACTACAAGCCCGCGGTGCAGGCGGCCCTGGCGGTGGTGATCTACCTGACCCCGGCCGGGGTCGCGGCGGCGCTACTGGTGTCGCTGTACCTGCTGATCGCGGCCTCGTTCAAGGTGAACGTCAACGAGCTGTACGCCGGCCAGGGCATCGAGGACTTCAAGAGCTTCCTGCGGATGCGCTTCGCCCCCGACGGCACGCTGAGCATCTACGTGGTCGGCGTCGACAAGATCTCGAAGAAGTGGGTGCCGCAGCCCGCCGGCGCGTGGTTCCGCCCGGCCACGGCGCTGAAGCCGCGCCTGGTCGATGAGGTCATCACCCTCGGCCCGGCCAAGCAGCACGCCGCCCCGCCCGCCGTGCTGCCCTCCGACGCGCCAGACCCGAGCCACACGGCTTAGCGGTTCTCGTACGCCTCACGGCTCCCGCACCGACGCCTTCGGCAGACGGTGCGGGAGCCGTAGTGGTCATGGCCGCTTCACCCCACGGCGGCGGCGATGTGGACGAAGATGTCCGAGTCCGTCTCCCGCTGCCAATCCGGCAGCTGCTCCCAATCGGCGACGTATGCGGGCTTGGGGTCGGGGATGTGCCGGTAGATCTGGGCAATCCAGCACAGGGCCACGAAGCGGCCCTTCTGCTCGCGCGAGAGCTTGTCGGTGCCGCCCTGACGAATCAGGAGGGCCACCTGCTCGTAGACGGCACCGGCGCTGGCACGTTCCCAGTCAGGGGTGTCGTCCCACGGCGCGATGTAGGACGGCTTGGGCTCACCGGGGAAGTGCTTGCGCACGCCAGCGATCCACGCCTCACGGAAGATCTCCCCACCGGTCACTGTGCCCCCAGCATCTCGGCTTGAACGTTCATCAGTTTTCGCGAGAGCAGACCGGAGCCGGTCTCCCGTGCGATCTCCAGCGCTTGACCGGCGTAGCGGAGCGCGTACTCACGATCCTTGCGTATGACGCCGACCATGGCCAGGTCGGCGGGAGCCACGTCCAGCATCCGCGCCTCCCCACCCCCTGAGTTCTGTCCAGCGGATCATGGCTCTGCGGGCGTCTCGGTGTGACGGCTCCGTGGCGGCTTCCGTGGTCACCACGGATGTGGGCGGGCGGCCCGGAAGGCGAAGCTGTGCTCAGACACAGCGAGCTACGACAGCCTCCCGAAGGAGCACGCCATGACGTCCATCGACCACCTCATCCTCGAAGTCACCGACCCGGCTGCCGCCGACTCGTTCTACACCGCAGCCTTCGGGCTGGGCGAACGCATCCGCGTGCGGGCCGCCGACGAACCGTCGGCCGGATTCCGCGGCTACGCGATCTCGCTGGTCGTGCCCCAGCCGTGCGACGTGGACAGCTTCTTCGGCACTGCCCTGGCCGCAGGAGCGACGACGCTCAAGCCGGCGAGCAAGAGCTTCTGGGGCTACGGCGGCACCATCCAGGACCCGTTCGGCACCATCTGGAAGCTCGCGTCGGCGGAGAAGAAGAACTCCGGCCCCGCCACGCGGCAGGTCAACGATGTCGTGCTGCTGCTCGGCGTCGACAACGTCAAGGCGACCAAGCAGTTCTACGCCGACCGCGGCCTGCCGGTGACCAAGAGCTTCGGCAGCAAGTACGTCGAGTTCGGCACCTCGACGATCAAGATGGCGCTCTACAGCCGCAAGTTCGCCGCCAAGGACTCCGGCGTGTCACCCGAGGGCTCCGGCTCGCACCGCATCGCCGTCGGCGGCGACGCGGGAGGCTTCGTCGACCTCGACGGCTTCCGGTGGGAGGCCGTGTGACCGGCTGATACACGGCTCCCGCATCCGAAGCCTTCGTGCTGACGGTGCGGGGGCCGGCCGGCTGTCAGGACTCGTGTCAGTGCCGTGTCAGGCCGGTGGCAGCGGGCGGCGCGAGTCTTTGCGGCATGGAGAACACGCTGACCCGCCCCGCCGCCATGACGACCGGCCGCCCGAACCGCCTGGTCGACCTCCTGCTCGCCGACCGCCACTCGCTCGGTCTGTCGATCGCGCTGCACCTGGTGCCTGGCGCTCTGATCGTCGCGGCCTACCTGTTCCTCGCCGAGCCGTTCGTCAAGGCGATCGACTACCCCGTCTTCCTCGCCTGGGCGATCGCGCTGGTGATCGTGCTGGCACCGCTCATGTTCGGCCTGTTGTGGCTGGGGCGCGTCCGCACCGGCCGCTACACGCTGCGCAGCGTGGCGCACTACCGGGACAGGCCCATCGGGCGCGGGAAGATCATCGCCCTGATCGCCGGCCTCATCGTGTGGATGACGGTGGTGTCGCTCGCGCTCGTCCCGCTGGACAACTTCGTCTTCGACAACTTTTTCACCTGGATCCCGTTCGAGGGCGCAGGCGGCAGCGCCACCACCTACATCGACGGGTACTCGCACTCGCAGCTGGTCGTGACGATGCTGATCTGCCTGCCGCTGACCGGTTTCACGCTCCCCCTGATCGAGGAGTACTACTTCCGCGGCTTCCTGCTGCCCCGCATCGCCCACCTGCGTAGGGGAGCGCCCGTGCTCAACACGGTCCTGTTCTCGGTCTACCACTTCTGGGCGCCGTGGACCGTCCTGTCGAAGGTCATCTTCCTGTTCCCGGCGGTCTGGCTCGTCTGGCGCAAGCACGACATCCGGATCTCGATCGGCATGCACCCCGGCACGTGCCTGCTCATGGCCACGATCGGCACCATCGCCATCATCCTGGGCGTCACGCCGTAACACCTGCCCGACCGGCTCAGACGGCGTAGCGGTCCTCGTACGACTTGCGGCTCCCGCACACCGACGCCTTCGGGCACACGGTGCGGGAGCCGTCCGCTGCCAGGCGGATCACCACCGCGTCGCGGGGCACCGAGTGCCCGACCACGCGGCCGTCGCCCTCCGGCGTGCTGACCTGCTCGCCGATGGCCGGCGCGTTGCCGTGGAAGTCCTGGTACATGGGGTGTTCGTACTTGAGGCAGCACATGAGCCGCCCACACGCCCCCGAGATACGCATCGGGTTGAGCGGCAGGTCCTGCTCCTTGGCCATGCGGATGCTGACCGGCTCGAACTCGGTGAGGAACGTCGAGCAGCACAGGTCGCGGCCGCACGAGCCGATGCCGCCCTGCACCTTCGCCGAGTCGCGGGCCGACAGCTGGCGCAGCTCCACCCGGCAGCGCAGGGTCGCGCCCAGGTCGCGGACGAGCGAGCGGAAGTCGACCCGGTGCGGGGCGGTGAAGTAGACGGTGGTGCGCGGGCTCGGGCCGGGGTCGTCGCCGTCGGCGGGGCCGCCGGGCACGTGGTCCACCGCGATGACCTTCATCGGCAGCTGGTGCTCGCGGATGAGCCGGTTCGAGGCGACCCGGGCCTCGGCCTTGCGCTGGCGGATCAGCTCGTCGCGGCCCACGTCCTCGGGGCCGGCGATGCCGATGACCTTCGGGAAGCCGGACGTGTCGTCCTCGCTCCACTCGGCGGCCCACACGCAGTCGGCGACCTCGGGGCCGTCGTCGGTGGCGACCAGCACCTTGTCGCCGACGCGCGGCCGGAACTCACCGGGGTCGAGGTAGTAAAGCTTCCCGTACCGGTTGAACGTGACCGCGCAGAGCATGCCCATCGGCACACGATAGCCCGGTTTCGTGTATCCGCGGAGATCCGCGACCGCCGGGATCGGCGTGGAGGCGACTGGAGGAACAGATCTAGTTGCGTACCTTTTCGGTTGATTCGTCGTTAGCTCTTATGGATAGGTCTCCGGGTTTGCCGTAACCCTGCCCACAAGCCTTCGTTGGGCCACGACGTAGGTGCGCACCCCCGCGCACCCGTCCGCCCCGGAGGAAGCATGCGCCGCCATCTCGCCGCAGCCAGCACGGTCGCCCTTGTCTCGCTCAGCTCACTGACGATCCTGTCCGCACCCGCCACGGCCGGGGTGTGCGACCGGCCCGCCGGATACGCCGCGCGCGCCGGGGCCGACCTGTTGAAGGTGGGCGTGCTGAACCTCGGGCCGCTCGGGCTGAAACTGCCCACGGTGGCCGACCTGACGGTCGCCTCCGCCAACGCCGGCATGTCCGCGACCAGCCGGGTCACCAGCTCCGCCGCGGCCCGGTACGCCGACGCGAAGCTGCTCGGCCTCCAACTGCCCACCGGTCCCCTGGACGGGCGGGTCTACCAGCAGGCCCCGCCGACGAACGCCAACGGCGTGACGAACCGGGCGCTCTCGGTGGACCTCGGCCTGGTCAAGGCCGGCTCCGGTGACCTCACCGCGCACGCGCGCTGGGCCGACGGCATGGCCTGCGGCAAGACCGAAGCCCCTGCGGGCTGGGCCGACGCTGCCCTGGTCGATGCGACGATCCTGCCCGGCGCACGGGGCGCACTGGTGAAGGCCACCCACAACGCCTCCGGCGAGGCGCGCACCGCCACGGTGAAGATGGACGACCGCACCATCGCCTCCGGCGCGCAGGCCGAGATCGGCCTGACCGACCTGGAGCTGCTCGGTGGCGCGATCGACGTCGAGGTGCTGGAGCCGCCGAAGCTGACCGTGCTGGCCACCGGCCGCGCGGCCACCACGGTGGTCGACTACGACGCGCCGATCCTGAAGATCACCGGGCCCGGCATCGGCACCAAGACCCTCTCCGGCGTACACCGTGAGATCGAGTTCGCCGTCCCGGCCCCGTCGGCCGGCGGGCTGCTCGGCGCGCTGGACCTCGGCAGCGTGCAGCGGCGCGCCAAGGCCGAGGGCCTGCCCCTGCTGGGCGCGAACCCGCTCGGCGGGCTGCTCGACGGCCTGCCGCTGGGCAGCCTGACGCAGACCGTCAAGGGCCTCGGCGGCTCGGGCGGCGGCGGCACCGGCCTGCCCGCGCTGCCGGAGCTGGGCGGCCTGCCCGACCTGGGCGGCCTGCTGAGCGGCAGCGGCGGCAACCTCGCCGGGCTGTGCGAGCTCGCCGTCGTGAAGATCTCCATCGGCGAGCTGGAGAAGCGGGTCAGCGACCGCGGCGCGACCGCCCAGGCGGCGAGCATCCGCATCCAGGTGCTGGCGCTGAGCCGCCCGGACAGCAAGCCGGCCACCGTGCTCGACCTGGGCGTGGGCCTGCTGAAAGCATCCGCGACCGCCCCGGCGCGGACCGCGCCGAGCACCAGCCCGTCGGCGCGGCCGTCGGCCTCGCCCAGCACGGGCGGCCCCGGCAACGGCGGTGGCGGCGCATCCCCCTCGCCGGCTTCCGGCACCGACGACGATGACGACTGCAGCGGTCCCGGCTGCACCCTGCCGCGTACGGGCACGAGCATCGCCCTGATCGCAGGCACCGGCACCCTGCTGTTCGTGGCGGGCCGGTTCCTGCTCCTGCTGACCCGCCGCCGCAGCGCGGGCGGGCCGGAGGACCTGCTGGGCTGACGCCGTATCTAGAGCTCGACGCGCAACGTGGTGGCGGTGGACGTGAGGTCCGCCGCCACCACCTTCTCCGTCTGCGGCAGCTCCGGCCCGCGGGCCAGCAGCCCGTCGAGTGCGGTCAACGCGGCGTCGACCTCCCGGAGCAGCACCTCGCCGATCGCCGCCGCGGCGCGGGCCTGACCGACCGGGTCCGCGCCGGGCACGCCTACGGCGACGCCGCCGGGAGCCGTGTCGCCGGGCACCGGGCCCTCCCCGATGAGGAGGACGACCGCTTCGGCGCTGCCCGCGACCCGGCCCAGCGCACGCGCGACACGAGCCTTGCCCTCCCCGAGGGTGGCGGCCAGCTCCTGGTGGAACACGGCTTCGGCGTGCAGGCGGTCGGCCCAGTGCCCGAACTCCCGGCTCACCCTGTCCCGCGCCGCGGCGAAGGCGTCACCTGCCCGGCCGTCCCAAGCCGGCACCCGGGCGAGCCGCTCGCCGATCACCTGCGCCTCGGCCAGCTGCAGGCGCAGCGAGTCCCGCTGCTCCAGCCACGGCTGCACCGACCAGCCGGCCAGCCCGGCCACGGCGTCGCCGGGCAGCGCGCCCGTGCGGCGCAGCAACGGCCACACCGGGTGGCCCTCGGGCGCGCCCCAGCGGGTCAGGCAACCGTCGACCCGGGCGAGCAGCCCGGTCGTGCCGCGGTGCAGCCGCGTCAACGCGTCCATCCGACCGCCCCCCGGTCCCGGTCCACCATGCGATAGCCAGCCTCGGCGGCGCGTACACCGCGGGCCAGGTCTTCGAATTCGTCGCCCAGACGCCGCGCGCTGTCCAGGTTTCCGGTCCACGTCGTGTGCTGCCAGTCGGCCATCGTCTCGGCCAGCTGCGCCATCCGCCCCGGCACTTCGGGCCGGGACGGGGTGGGCGTCGACCGGTCCACTGCCCGGAGCAGCTCGACCGACTCGGCGACCAGGGCGTCGATCATGCTTACGGACTCGTGCATCACCGGGCACCTCCGAGTGCGGTGAAGTCGCCGAACGTCTCCTCGTGCACCTTGCGCCGGGCCCACGCCGCCGCGTCGTGCGCCGCGGTGATCGCCTGCTGGATGGCGCGCGACAGCTGCGGGCCGGTCAGCCCGTCGAGCGAGCCGGTCACCACCACCCGGCGCACCGCGCCGTCGCCGCCCACCACGACCTCGACCAGATCGTCCGGATCGTGCACGGTCACCTCCAGCTCGGCCAGGGCGCGGGCGAGGCTGGCCTGCCGCTCCTCGATCCGCCGGTATGACGCGATCGCCTCCTCGATCCAGGCGTCGTCGATCTCCCGGGGCATGCGGCGGCTCCTCAATGGACGGCATCAGTTCCGACAGAACGGTACCGGTAGATCCCCCGCCCCCGACACCCCTGTGGATAACCCCTGTGGACAGCCCACCGCCCCGCCCGACCGCTGCGGCAAGTCTTGAAGAGTCGGCCTCACCAGGACCGCCTGAAGGCGCGACTCTTCAAGAGTCGCGGAAATAGAGAAGGTCAGCCGCGCCAGAGTTCGAGCATCATGGCTTCGACGGCGATGCGGGGTTTGACGTTGGCGTCGATCGCGGCGCGGCAGGCGAGGATCGATTCGAGGCGGCGCAGGGTGCTCTCGGCGGTCCAGCGCTGGGCGGCGGCCTCGGCGAGCGCGGCGGTGTCGGCGTGCACAGGCGGCACCGGGCCGCCCCAGCGGGCGTTGAGCACGTCGCGGTAGAAACCGGCCAGGTCCAGCAGGGCGCGGTCGAGGGCGTCGCGCTGGGCCCGGGTCGCCCGCGACTTCTGCCGCTTCTCCAGGTCCTTCAGCTGCCCGGCGATGCCCCGGGCCGCGCCCGCGGCCCCCTTGCCGGTGCCGCCCGCGCCCAGTGCCATCTCCAGCGCCGCGCGCTCGGTGGCGTCGGTCTCGGCGACCGCAGCGGCAGCCTCGGCCTCGGCGGCCTCGATCAGCGCGCTCGCGGCGTCGAAACAGGCGCCGACCCCGGTCAGCTGGCGCGGCACGGCCAGCACCGCGGCCCGGCGGTCGCGCGCCTGGGCGTCCCCGGCGAGCCGCCGGGCGCGCCCGACGTGGCCCTGGGCTGCCGCGGCGACCCAGGCCGCGGTGCGCGGGTCGACGCCGTCGCGCTCGACCAGCAGCGCGCTGACCGCGTCCGCGGCCGGCTGGCGCAGCGGCACGATCCGGCAGCGCGACCGGATGGTGACGGAGACGTCGTCGGGGTGGTCCGAGGGCGCGCAGAGCAGGAAGATCGTCCGCTCCGGCGGCTCCTCGATCGCTTTGAGCAATGCGTTTCCGGCGGCCTCGGTGAGCCGGTCGGCGTCCTCGATGAGCAGCACCTGCCAGCGGCCGTTGGCGGGGGTGGTGGCCGAGCGCAGCACCAGCTCGCGCATCAGCGCCACCGGGATGCTCAGCCCGTCGGGCACCACGAACCGCACGTCGGGGTGGGTGCCGCTCAGCGTCGTGTGGCATCCCGCGCAGTGGCCGCAGCCGGGCCCCGCGGCCCGGTCCGTGCACTGCAGCGCGGCGGCGAACGCGCGGGCGGCGACCGAACGCCCGGAACCGGGCGGGCCGGTGAACAGCCAGGCGTGGGTCATCGCGCCCGCCCCGACGGCCTCGCCGCGCAGCACGGCTCCACCCGCCGAGGCGGCGGCCCGCAGCGTCGCGGCAGCGTCGGGCTGGCCGACGAGCTGGTCGAAGACATCCGTCACGCTGTGCCACCCGCCCGCTCGCTCATGCCTGTTCCCACTCACCGACAGTACGGGGACCCGCCGACACGGTCCACGCGCTGCCCCGGGCTCACGCCCGGGTGGCCCGTAACTCGGCGGGCGTGCCGTCGGCGGCGTGCGGCTCACCCGGCGCGGGCACCCGGGCGACGGTGCCGCCGCCGGCCCCGTCGGCGGTGGCCGGCGGTGGCGGCAGCAGCTTCGCGACCCGCTGCGCGATCGCCGCGGCCAGCTCCGGCTCGTCCCGGGTGCCGTCGAGCACCAGGTAGCGGGCCGGTTCGGCGGCGGCCAGGTCGAGGTATCCGTGCCGGACCCGCTCGTGGAAATCGATCGACTCCTGCTCCAGCCGGTCGGCCTCGCCGCGCCGGCCCACCCGGGCCAGCCCGATCTGCGGGTCGATGTCGAGCAGCACCACGAGGTCGGGCTTGAGACCGCCGGTGGCCCACGCGGACAACCAGGAGATCTCGTCGACCGGCAGGGTGCGGCCGGCCCCCTGGTAGGCCAGGGAGCTGTCCACATACCGGTCGGAGATGACGATCTCGCCGCTGCGCAGGGCTGGGCGCACCACGGTCGACACGTGATGGGCCCGGTCGGCGGCGTAGAGCAGCGCCTCGGCCCGCGGGGCCAGCGCGCTCGCGGCGACCGGCCCGGACGCGCTGGTCTGGGTGTCCAGCACCATCTTGCGGATACGCGCGCCGATCTCGGTCGCGCCGGGCTCACGGGTCACCACGACGGAGCGGCCGTCGGCCAGCAGGTGCTGTGCCAGCAGGGCGATCTGGGTCGACTTGCCCGCGCCCTCGCCACCCTCGAAGACGATGAACACACCGGTCTTCGCCGACGACTCGGCGATGCCGAGCGGGCGGCCGCGCATCGAGCTGAACAGGTCGGCCAGCAGCGGCACCCCGGGCTTGTCGTCCATCTGGCGCAGGGCCCAGAACCCGGCCAGGACACCCAGCACCCCGGCGATCGCCAGCAGCACCCGGGTCGAGGAGATCGGCACGCCGGTGCTGCCCACGTCGTGCGAGCCACCGCCACCGGCCAGCACGCTGGACAGCGCGATGGCCAGCATCAGCACCACCCGGGTTCCGGTCTGCACCACGGCGAAGACCCGGCCGCGCACCTCGTCGTCCACCTCACCGCCGAGCAGCGTCGTGCCGGACAGGAAGGCCATGCCCGCGCCGGAGCCGACCAGCAGCGCGCCGACGACGGCCAGTGATAGGTGCGGCGCCAGCGACAGCAGCCCGACGGACACGCCGGCCAGCATGATGCTCAGGCAGAACCAGCGCCGCCGCGACAGCCCGCCGATCAGGCGCGGACCCAGGGCGATGCCCAGCCCCAGCCCGATGAAGATCGCTGCGAACAGGATCGCGAAGGTGGCGTCGCCGCCGCCCAGCGAGAGGGCGAAGAACTGGCCGGTGCCGATGACCACGCCGCCGGCCGCGAACGCTCCCAGAATGCCCAGCACCAGGCCGCGCACCATAGGCGTCTTGCCGATGAAGCGCCACCCGTCGGTGAACTGGCGCAGCATGCTGGTCTCCTGCTTGCCGCCGCCGTTGTGGCCGGAGATCTCGCGGATGCCGTAGAAGACGACCAGGGCGCTGGCCAGGCGGGAGAAGGCGAGGAAGTACAGGGCGAGGCTCGACGGGGCCGCCCAGGCCGCGACGGTGACGCCGGAGCGCTCCAGCCACTGGTAGAGCTGGTTCAGCCCGGCCAGCACCGCGGCGGCGAGCACCGGGGTGATGCCGTACGTCGTGATCAGCGTGAGCTGGTTCGCGGCCTCCAGCCGGGCGCGCGGGATCAGGTTCGGGACCGCGGCGTCCTTGGCCGGGATCCAGATCAGCGTGATCGCCTCGATGAGGAACGTCGCGGCGGCCGCCCAGCCGACGGTGATCTTGGCGTCGGAGGAGTACAGCGCGACGGTCGGGATCGTGGCGAACAACACGAAGCGCAGCAGGTCACAGATGACCATCGTGTAGCGCCGGTCCCACCGGTCGGCCATGACGCCGGCCAGCGGACCGAGCACCAGCGCGGGCAGCAGGCGCACCGCGATGACCGAGCCGAAGGCCAGGCCCTTCGCGGCGTTGCCGGACACCTGCGCCGAGGCGAACGTCGCCGTGGCCAGCAGGCCCAGCCAGTCGCCGAGCGAGGCCACGCTGAGCACCAGCCACAGGCGGCGGAACGGCCGGATGCGCAGGATCGCGCGCAGCTCGGCGCCGCCGCTCAGATCCGCCTGGGCGGCCAGGAACGGCGCGGCGTCCGCTCCCTGCGATGGCGTGCTGATGGCCGTACCCTCCCCGCGTCACTGCCCGTCCTGGCCCCAGCGTGCTCGCCGGGGTGCGGCCATGGCAATAGCGCCCGGGCGTCCTGCGGCTTCACTCTAGTCCTGCCCCGGCGAGGGCCGACCCTGGTTCGACCCTGAAGACTTGCCACAAAAACGAGGGAGTGGTACGCGGCATCGGCGGTTGCCGGCCGCTCGGCGTCGTCCGGAGCGAAGGCGTAGGACGACGCCGATCAAGGCCGCAGAGCCGAGGCCCTAGGTAAGAGCGAAGGTCTGCAGGTAGCCGCGCACCAGCCGCTTCGATTCTGCCAGCACGGCGGCGTCGCCGTCCGGGTGACGGCGGAACGCGAGCTTGATCAGCGCGTCGGCGGCCTCGACCGAGACGGTCAGCGCGAAGCGCAGCTCCCGCCCGTCCGGCGCGTTGTGGAAGCGGATGAGCAGGTCCGCGAGGTGATCGGCGATGACCGCGTTGTTGTCGCGCTCCGGGTCGATCAGGTGCACGTCCACCACGTCGCCGAAGTGCAGCGTACGGAAGCCGGGCACGCTGCGGTGCAGCTCGATGTACTCCTCGATGGCCCCGTCGACGCCGTCCCACCAGTGCGCGAGCTCGCCGGCGGGGATCCGCTCGGCCAGCCGCTCCAGGTACGCCTCGACGTTGCGCAGGGTCAGCGCCTGCACGATGGCCCGCTTGTCCGGGAAGAACTGGTAGACCGACCCGATCGCGACGCCGGCCCGCTCGGCGAGCAGCGTCGTGCTGAGCCCGTCGTACCCGACTTCGTCGATCAACTCAGCGCACGCGTCGAGCATGCGCTGCACCCGCGCGACACTGCGCCCCTGTACCGGCACCCGGCGCAACGGCCCGGCACTGACAGCTGGTGTGGACACTGATCCGCTCCTCACCGCGGCGCGCGTTCCGGGAACCGAACCGGTCGCCACGCTCGCATCGACACCCTACCCAGGGTCAACGACCCTGGGCAGGGTCGGTAAGCGGTCAGCTTGCTGTCTTCTTCGCGGCAGCCTTCTTTGGCACGCTCTTGGCAGCGCCCGTGGCGGCCTTCTTGGCGGTCGCGGCCTTGGCCGTGGTGGCCTTCTTCGCAGCTCCAGCCTTTGTGGCCTTCGTCGCCTTGGCCGCCGTGGCCTTCTTCGCGGGCGCCTTCTTCGCCGGAGTTTTCTTCGGAGCCGGACCCTTGGCCCGCTTCTCCGACAGCATCTCGCTGGCCTGCTCGATGGTCAGGCTCTCCGGGGTCTGCCCGCGCCGCAGCGACGCGTTGGACTCGCCGTCGGTGACGTACGGGCCGAACCGGCCGTCCTTGATGACCAGCTGCTTGTCGGTGAGCGGGTCGACGCCCATCTCCCGCAGCGGGGGCTGCGCCGCCCGGCGGCCCCGCTGCTTGGGGGCGGCCAGCAGGGTCAGCGCCTGCTCCAGGGTGACCGTGAAGAGCTGCTCCTCGTTCTCCAGCGACCGGGAGTCGCCCTCGCGCTCGATGTACGGACCGTACCGCCCGTTCTTGGCGAAGATCTCCTGGCCCTCGGCGTCCTTGCCGACCAGCCGCGGCAGCGACAGCAGCCGCAGCGCGTCGGCCAGCGTGAGCTGGTCGGGCACGTGCGTCTTCAGCAGGGACGAGTTCGTCTCGCCGCTGGACACGTACGGGCCGTACCGGCCGGACTTGAGCACCACCGGCTCGCCGGTCTCCGGGTGCTCGCCGAGCTTGCGCTCGCCGCCGCCGCCCAGGAACAGCTCGTCGACCTTCTCCGGGGTCAGCTCGTCGGGGGCCAGGCCCTCCGGGATCGAGGCCCGGTCGCCGTCGGACGGGGTCTCCGCGTCCGGCTCGGCGTCCTCGGCCGCGGGCGTGACCGGCTTGGCGGCGCCGCCACCCAGCGGGCCGCGCTGCAGGTACGGGCCGAACTTGCCGACCCGGACCACGACGTCGCGGCCCTGCTCGTCGGTGAACAGCTTGATCGAGTTGATGCTGCGCGCGTCGATCTCGCCGAGGTGCTCGGTGACCAGCTTCTTCAGGCCGCCGGCCTGCGCCACGCTGCCCTCGGCGGCGGTCGGCGAGCCGAAGTAGAAGGAGGTCAGGAACTCCAGCGCGGTGGCGTCGCCGCCCGCGATCTGGTCGAGCTGGTCCTCCATCGCGGCCGTGAAGCCGTAGTCGACCAGCCGCGGGTAGTGCTGCTCCAGCAGCCCGATCACCGCGAACGCGACGAAGGTCGGGATCAGCGCCTGGCCGCGTTTGGTGACGTAGCCGCGGTCCTGGATCGTCTGCATGATCGACGAGTACGTCGACGGGCGGCCGATGCCGAGCTCTTCGAGCGCCTTGACCAGCGAGGCCTCGGTGTAGCGGGACGGCGGCTGGGTGGTGTGACCCACCGCCTCCAGGCCCTCCTCGGTCAGCTTCTGGTCCTTGACCAGCACCGGCAGCTTGCGCTCGGCGTCGTCGGCCTCGGCGGACTCGTCGTCGGAGGACTCCACGTACGCCCGCAGGAAGCCGGGGTCGGTGATGGTCCGGCCGCTGGCCGCGAAGTCTGCGTCCTCGTTCTGCGCCGTGGTGGCGCGGATGCGCACGCTGACCGTCATGCCGACCGCGTCGGACATCTGCGAGGCGATGGTGCGCTGCCAGATCAGCTCGTAGAGCCGGTACTCCTCGGTGGACAGCTCGCTGCGCACCGAACCGGGCGTGCGGAAGGTGTCGCCCGCGGGGCGGATCGCCTCGTGCGCCTCCTGCGCGTTCTTCACCTTGCCGGTGTAGCGGCGGGGCTGCGGCGGCACAGCCCCGGAGCCGTACAGCTCGGCGATCTGGGTGCGGGCGGCGGCGATCGCGGACTCGGAGAGGTTCACCGAGTCGGTACGCATATAGGTGATGTAGCCGTTCTCGTACAGCCGCTGGGCGGTGCGCATCGTGGCCGCCGAGGAGAAGCGCAGCTTGCGGGCCGCCTCCTGCTGCAGGGTCGAGGTGATGAACGGCGCGTACGGCTTGCGCCGGTACGGCTTCTCCTCGACCTTGGTGACCGTGAACGGCCGGTCGTCGAGCCGGGCGGCCAGGCCGCGCGCGCCGTCGCCGTCGAGCTGCACCACGCCCGAGCCGGGACGCAGCTGCCCGGTGGTCGGCTCGAAGTCCTTGCCGGTGGCGATGCGGTCGCCGTCCAGCGCGATCAGCGTCGCGGTGAACGTGCGCGGGCCGGTCTCGCTCGCCTTCTCGACGGCGAGGGTGGCGGTGATGTCCCAGTAGTCGGCGGCGCGGAACGCCATCCGCTGCTTCTCCCGCTCGACCACGATGCGGGTGGCGACCGACTGCACCCGGCCCGCGGACAGGCCGCGCTGGACCTTCTTCCACAGCACCGCGGACACGTCGTAGCCGTAGAGCCGGTCCAGGATGCGCCGGGTCTCCTGCGCATCGACGAGATCGCGGTCGATCTCGCGCGGGTTGGCGACGGCGGCCTGGATGGCCGGCTTGGTGATCTCGTGGAAGACCATCCGCTTGACCGGCACCTTGGGCTTCAGCGTCTCGACCAGGTGCCAGGCGATGGCCTCGCCCTCGCGGTCCTCATCTGTGGCGAGGAAGACCTCGTCGGCATCCTTCATCAGGGCCTTGAGGCGGGTGACGTGCTTCGCGCGGTCCGGGTTGACGATATATACCGGGGCGAAGCCGTTGTCGACGTCGACGCCGAGGTAGGCCCACGGTTCCTTCTTGTACTTGTCCGGCATCTGCTTCGCGCCGGCTGGCAGGTCGCGGATGTGCCCGAGGCTCGCCTCGACGACGTAACCCGGGCCGAGGTACCCCGAGATCGTCTTCGCCTTCGCCGGAGACTCGACGATGACGAGACGGTTCCTGGAAGCTGTCGGCACGTTTCTTCTCCGCAGTGGTCCGGGTGGCTGGCGCCGTCACAAGTGGTGGCGGCCGGTCTGAGGTGGCTCGGTCTGAGGTTACGCACGGACGGTGCACGGCGTGCGTCGCAGGAGCGACACGGTCCGCGGATGTCCAAGGTAACGCTCAGTGTGCGCCAGGGGTTGCGCACCCCATCGACGTACGGGCACATTCCTGTGACCGCAGACACCATACTCCCCGCCACAATACGGACAAGGGGGATTCCCGGGTGGCAACCGTCTCACCGGGGTGCGCCGGGTTCAGCGCCCGCTCGCGCGCGCCTCGGCCTCAGCCCGCATCTCCGGGAACTCCGGCCACTCCCCGGCCACGTCGACTCCCAGGTCAGGGAAGAGTTTCTCCAGGTCATCGGCGTTTGTCGCGCCGTCCTGCGGGATGAACACGGCCGGCTGCGCGCCCAGCGTGATCTTCACCGGGACCATGGACAGGCTCAGCAGACCGTCCGGCCCGGGCGCGCCGCAGACGGTCTTCGCCCAGATCGTGGTGAGCTGCCCGACATCGCTCGCACCTTCGGGCGCCGCGCCGAACGAGCGCACGCTGCACGTCACGGTCACCGGTTCCGTCGTCGTGCGGTCCTTGAAGTCGATCTCCATCAGCTGCCGGACCAGCCGGTCCGCGTCGGCCGTCAGCGCGCCGCCCGGCGGCAGCCGCATCGCCTCGTCGTCATCGCCGCACCCGGCCGCCGAGGTCAGCAGCAGCGCCACGGCGAGCAGCGGCAGGAATGGTCGCTTCATGTCAGGCCCATTCATGTCGGGCCGCGTGCCAACCCAGTTGCATGCGGGTCTCCACGCCGGCCAGGTCCATCAGGTGGCGCAACCGGCGCTGCAGCGTACGCAGGGACAGGTCGAGCTGCGTCGCGACCGCCTGGTCGGTGAGGCCGGACAGCAGCAGCGACAGGATACGGCGGTCGAGGTCGGTGGGCCCGTCGGTGTCCAGCTCGACATACGGCAGTCCCCCCGATCCGAAACCGGACAGTTCCAGCGGGTAGGCGCGCTGCCACACCGTCTCGAACAGTGCCTCCAGCGCGGCCAGCAGACCACTGCGGTGCAGCAGCACCGCCCCCGGTTCACCGCCGGGCGGGCTCGACAGCGGGGCGGTGACCGGCACCAGCCCGAGGTCGGCGTCGGCGAGGATCAGCTTCATCGGGAGCCGGTCGGCGACCCGCAGTTCCACACCGCGCTGCAGCGAGTCGACGACCTCGTCGACGATGCCTGGCTCGGTCAGCACCGACCGCTCCAGCACCACTCGGAACCGCACGCCGCGAGCCGACGCGGCGTCCTCCTGCGCGTTCGAACCCGGCGGTACGGCGATGTAGGGCGAGGTCACGAAGTTGCGGATCTCGTGCCGGGCCGCCTGCTGCACCTGCTGGAACCGGTGCCGGATCGCGTCGACGCCGGAGACCACCTCGATCAGCTCGCTGATGCTGCGCCCGGCGACCGCCGCGCGGTGCTCCTCGGCCAGGCTGACCAGCGCCTGCTCGGCGATGCGCAGCCCGTCGCGGCGCTCGGTGATCAGCGCGCCCAGCGCCATCGCCGGCGGGGCTGCCGCGAACGCCTCGCCGCCGAAGCGGATCGCCAGGCCGCACTCCACCAGGCGCGAAAGGATCTTGTCCACCTCGGGCTCGGGGCGGTCCAGCAGGTCGGCCAGCAGCATGGCGGTGGCACTGGGCCGGCCGAGCAGCGCGCGGTAGACGAACTCCTCGTCGGGTTCGAGTCCCAGCGCACCCAGCATCGGCGACCTGCCCCTCTCCATCAGCAGCGGCGGGGAGAGTATGCGCCATACCGGCAGATCTTGAATAGCCCCTGTTGGCGGGCCCGGTGACGGGAAGGGCCCCGGGGAGTAGCCTCCCCGGGGCCCGACACTGTGGCTCATCGCAGGCCGTAAGCCCGGATGATCTCGTGCTTCACGCTGAAACCGCTGTCGGTCTCGGCGCTGGCCCGCAGCGAGATGAACCCGCCGGCCTTGCTCGCGGCCTTGAACGAGCCCTTCCAGAGGCCGTCGGAACCCTTGCTCAGGGACACCTTGTGCCAGGTCTTGCCGTCGTCGTAGGAGACGTCGAGCGTCGCCTTGACGACCTTGCCGGGCACGGTGCCGAGGTCCATCGACTCCGGCGACAGCGCGATCTGCTGGACGGCGCCGGCCTTCACGTCGCCGTGCAGGTCGGTCTCCAGCTTGTAGTCCAGGTTCAGCACGGAGAACGGCTCGAAGTAGTCCGAGTCGACGTAGTCCGACATGAACGTCCACTCGCTGTGGGTGCGGGTCGACAGCCGGAACAGGTCGCCCGGCCGCTCCGCGTCGAGGACGGCGCGGTACGGCAGGTTGCCGGCCGGCACCTCCTTCCACTGCATGTCCCCGCTGTACGGGTTGTCGTGGATCAGCGTGTCGCCCTGGAACACCTGCAGGTGCATCGGCAACTCGCCCCACTGCCCGACGTAGCCGCCCAGCCGCAGGACGTCGCTGGCCGAGGCCCATGCCTGCACGTTCCAGGTCATGTAGTTCTGCGCGCGGGAGTTCTGCACGCCGAAGGAGTCGCTCATGCCGGGACGGACCGCCGGGGCGAACCAGTCCAGGCGGGTCGTGGTGCCCTTGGCGTAGGTGTTGACGCCGGAGACCAGCTCCCACGGGTAGGCGCTCTCGCGGTGCTGCGCGTGCGACTCGACCCAGACCTGGCCAGGCGTGACCCACTCGACCCGGGTGCCCGGGTGCCACTCGCGCTCGTGGTAACCGAGGGTCGGGCTGAGGGTCAGGTCGCCCCGGTAGCCGGAGCCCAGCGACGGCTCGCCCGAGTTGTACCAGCGGGCGTCGATCCGCGCCAGGTCGGCCTTACCGGGCTTGTAGACCAGCGGCTTGTTCGGCACCTGGCCGGGGTAGTCGCGGGTCAGGTCGTAGACGAACGGGGTGAACTCCACCCGCTTGGCGGTGAAGGTGATCCAGCCCAGCTTCGCCATGCTGACCAGCAACTTGCCCATGTCCCGGTGCACGGAGGCGACCGGAACCGTGGCCTCGCCGACGTACTCCAGCAGGGTGCCGGGGCGGTCGTTGACCACGATCACCGCCTTGGCGCCGTCCGCGATCGCGTTGGCGACGCGCTCGTCCGCGGTGACCTCGTCGCTGCGCTGCACCACGGCGATCTTGCCCTTGGCGTTGACCTTCTTGAAGTCGGCCGCGGAGCCCTTGCCGGCGTAGACGGCCTTCAGCCGGTCGATGCCGCTGTCGAGCACCGAGCCCGCCTGCGTGACGGCGGGCAGGTCGATCAGACCGCCGAAAGCGCTCAGGCTGAACGTCGGCTCGCCCTTGCGCCAGCGGGTGGTCAGGATGAACTCGCCCTTGGTCATCGGCTCGGTCGGCGAGACGTAGAGGTCGTCGTACATCGGCGGGATCTGGAATGCGCTGCGCACGTCGTACCAGGAGTCCATGCCCGCGAAGTGGACGTTGAAGTCCACCTTGCGCTGGCGGTCCTCGGTGCGCTGCGGGGCCTCGGTCTGCAGCAGGCGCGCCTTGCTCGCGTCCAGCACGACGTCGGCGGGGCCGTCGCCGAGCACCGTCTCCGGGTCGACCAGCGTGGCCAGGCCGTTGCGGTCCGGCTTCTCGCCGGCGACGTCCAGGTACGCCGTGACGGTGTAGATGCCCTTCGGCATGCGCATGGTGGTCGAGCCCTCGACCCACACCGTCCACGGCCACTGGTCGCCGGCCATGTTGATGCCGACGTAGCCGGCGGCCGGCTTGCCGTCACGGCCGATCAGCTTGATGTTGAGGTCGTAGCGCTCGTCCTCCTTGAGCAGGGCGACCGAGGTGCGGGTCACCGGCTGGCCGGTGGCCGCGTCGGTGCCGATCACGTAGCCCACGTGCCGCTGGCCCGCGGCCGCGGCCTGCGGGTCACCGGTCACCGGGACGGTCGCCTTCGCGCCCGCCGGGACGGTCACCGAGGTGGCGCCCAGGGTGAACGGGCCGCCCGCGTTGGTCAGCGCCAGGTTCAGCGTGACGTCCGTGGCGCCGGTGTTGGTGATGACCAGGTCCTTGGTGACCGCGACATCACTGGCGTCGTGCGGCCAGGTGTAGTTGCCGAAGAACAGCGAGCCGGTGCCGCGGACCGAGGTCTTCACAGCGGTGGCCACGTCGAGGCGGCCGGTGCCGACCTCGTACGGCGAGTAGTTGTCGGCCAGGCCCTTCGCGCTGCTCATCAGGTGTTCCTTGAGCATCGCGCCGGTCCAGTCGGGGTGCTGCTGGGCCAGGATCGCCGCCGCACCCGCGACGTGCGGGGTGGCCATCGAGGTGCCGCTGATGGTGCGGTAGAGGCCTTCGCCGCCGTCGGTCATCTGCTGCGAGCGGGCCGCGGTGATGTCCACACCGGGCGCCGCGATGTCCGGCTTCATGCCGCCGGAGTACGCCAGCGGGCCGGTGCTGGAGAAGTACGCGAGGTTGTCCTGCTTGTCGGTCGCGGCCACGGTCAGCGCCGAGGCGGCCGCGCCGGGGGTGGAGATGCTCTCCGGGCCCGCGTTGCCGGCGGCGATGACGAACAGGGCGCCGTACTGCGCGGACAGCGCGTCGACGGCCTGCGACATCGGGTCGCTGCCGTCGGTCGGGTAGGTGTCGCCGAGGCTCATGCTGACGACGTCGGCGCCCTGCTGGACGGCCCACTCCATGCCCGCGATGATCCACGAGTCCTGGCCGTAGCCCTCGGTGCCGCCGAGCACCTTGCCGACGATCATGTCGGCGTCGGGGGCGACGCCCTTGTAGTCACCGCTGGACGCGGCGCCGGTGCCGACGATCGTCGAGACGACGTGGGTGCCGTGCCCGTTGACGTCGTCGGTCGCCGACTCGCCCGGCACGAAGCTGGCCGTGCCGTCGATGACGCCGGCCAGGTCGGGGTGGGTGACGTCGACGCCCGTGTCGAGCACGGCGACCTTGGAGCCCTTGCCGGTGTAGCCGGCCGCCCACGCCTCGGGCGCGCCGATCAGCGGCACGCTCTCCTTCAGGTTGACCTCGACGCGGCCGTCGAGCCACAGCTTGGCGACGCCTTCGCCCAGCGTGGTGCTGCCCTTGCCGGCCGTCGTGCTGCCCTGTGGCGCGACGGTCTTCCAGAACGTGCGGGCCTGCTTCTTGTCGGCGGTCAGCGCCGCGCCCCGGATGCCCTTGAGCTTGCGGGTCAGCTTGCTGCCGCGGGGAGCCCTCGGCTCGGTGACCGCGCGGGACTGCGCCGCGGTGTAGGTGGCGATCAGCGGCACGCCCGACGACTTCGCGTCGTCGTAGCCCATCTCGATCAGGTCGGTGACGTTGAACAGCCGCCGGTCGAGCTTGTTCGCGCCGAGCAGCGCCACGGCCTCGTCCGGGATGACGTACAGGTCACCCTTGATCTGCTGCAACTTCACTCCGCCGACCGCGTGGTCGGGCCGGTCCACATCGGCGATCTGCTTGCCGTCGGCCATCGTGGTGACCGTGACGACGTCGCCGGTGACCAGCGTGACCTTGTGGGTCGCCGACGGCTTGGCGGGTGTGGTGGGTTTGCTCGGGGCGGCGACCGCGGGCGCCTGCAGGACGGCGAGACCCGCCGCCAGCAGCGGTGCCGCGGTGGCCGCTGAGATCAGCTGCCAGCGCCTGCGCCGAAAGCGAGAAGGCTGTGAGGGGGAGTACATGACAACGGTCTACCGGCCCGTTGTTACGGAGTGAATAGGTGGCGTTGGCGGGGTTACGCCATGGCGAAACTCCGCCAACACGCAGGTGGGGCCGCTGCCCCGCCAATCCCGCGAAAGGACCGGGACAAATTGGTCATCGCGGCCATGCGCTAGCCTCTGACCTGCGATGTCGTGCCGAGCTGTGGTCCTCTGCCACCGTCCGGCCGTACGCTGGATCGATCTAGTGACGCGGCGGAGGAGTGCGAGGTGGAGTTCCGGTTGCTCGGACCCGTCTCGGCGTACGCCGGCGACGAGGCCGTGCCGCTCGGCGGCGCGAAACCGAAAGCCCTGCTCGCCGCCCTGCTCCTGGAGCACGGCCGGGTCGTGGCCGCCACCCGCCTGGTCGACGTGCTGTGGGCCGACGACCCGCCGGACACCGCCCGCGCCCTGGTCCAGACCTACGTCTCGACGCTGCGCCGCACGTTCGCCAAGCACGGCGCCGGTGACCTCATCACCACCGCGGCGCCCGGCTACATGATCCGGATCGAGCCGGAGGCGCTCGACGTCGAGGTGTTCACCCGGCTGCTGGCGCAGGGGCGGGCCGCGGCGGCCGCGGGCGACCAGCCCGCCGCCGCGGAGCTGCTGCGCTCGGCGGACGCCCTCTGGCAGGGCCCGGCGCTGTCCGGGCTGGACGCCACCGAGCTCACCGTGCAGGCGTCCCGCCTCGACGAGCTGCGGGCCGCGGCCGTCGAGGAGCGCATCGCCGCGGAGATCGCCGCCGGCCAGTGGGGCGACCTGGTCTCCGAGCTGACCGTGCTGGTCGGCCACCGTCCGACGAACGAGCGGCTGCGCGGGCAGCTGATGACCGTGCTGTACCGGCTGGGCCGCCAGGCCGAGGCGCTGGCCTGCTATCGCGAGGGCCGCGACGTGCTCATCGGGGAGCTGGGCGTGGAACCCGGCCCGGAGCTCAACGCGCTGCATCACGCGATCCTGCGCGGCGAGACCGAGCAACTCGCGGTCGCCGCGCAGTCAGCGGAGCTGGCCGGGCCGGGCACGGTGCATCCGGTGCCGGCCCAGCTGCCACCCGTGCCCGCGGACTTCACCGGGCGGGCCGCCGAGATCGAGGCGCTGGCGCAGGGCCTGCTGCCCGCCAACGGCTCGCCGGCGGTACAGGTCATCGCCGGACCCGGCGGCACCGGCAAGTCCACCCTGGCCACCGCGGTGGCCCACCGGCTGGCCGAGCACTTCCCGGACGGCCAGCTCTACGCCGAGCTGCGCGGCATGAGCGACGCCCCGGTCGAGCCGGGCGACGTGCTCTCCCGGTTCCTGCGCGCGCTCGGCGTCGAGCAGGCCCAGCTGCCCGAAGGCCTGGACGAGCGGGCCGACCTCTACCGCTCGCTGCTGGCCCAGCGCCGCATGCTGCTGGTGCTCGACGACGCCGCATCCGAGCAGCAGGTGCGGCCGCTGCTGCCCGGCCGGGCCGGCAACGCGGTCGTGATCACCAGCCGGGACCGGCTGGCCGGGCTGTCCGGCACCACGCTGACCGACCTGCGCGTGCTGGAGCCCGAGGAGGCGCTGCTGCTGCTGCGGCGGCTCGCCGGGAACGAGCGGGTCGACGAGGACCTCGACGCGGCCCGGCGGATCGTCGAGTACTGCGGCAACCTGCCGCTGGCGCTGCGCATCGTCAGCGCGCGGCTGGCCGGGCGGCGGGCGCTGCCGCTCAAGCCGCTGGCCGACCGGCTCGCCGACGAGAGCCGCCGGCTCAACCACCTGTCCGCGGGCGACGTCGGCGTACGCAGCAGCATCGAGCTGAGCTACCGGGCACTGGACCCCGACTGCCGCACCACGCTGCGCCGGCTCGGCTGGTTCGGGGTGCCCGACTTCTCGCCCTGGGTGGTGTCCTGGCTGGTCGAGACCTCCCCGGCCGAGGCCGAGGAACTGGTCGAGCAGCTGGTCGACGCGCAGCTGGTCGAATTCGTCGGCGTGGACCGCATGGGCGGGCTGCGCTACCGGCTGCACGACCTGATCCGGCTCTACGCCCGCGAGTGCGCCGCGCTGGAGGAGCCCGCCCAGGATCTGGCCGACGCGGTGGGCCGGGCGCTGCGCGGCTGGCTGGCGCTGATCCACCGCACCGCGGTCGACTCCCCGCCCGCCGAGATCCGGTGGCGGCGGCCGTTCAGCCCGCACGACGTGTCGGAGGAACTGACCGCGCTGGTCATCGCCGACCCCTGGGACTGGTTCGAGGCGGAGCAGTCCGCGCTGGCCTCCGGGGTGGAGCGGGCGCTCGCGCTTGGCCTGTACGACCTGGTCTGCGAGTTCGCCTCGGCCCGCAACGCGTCGGCGTTCATGGGCGCGAACCGGTTCGCGGCGCGGACCCGGGTGATCGAGGCCGCGCTGACCGCGGCCCGGCGGGCGGGCAAGCCGCGCGACGAGGCGGTGATCCTCACCGAGCTGGGACAGCTGCGCTACGACCAGGACCACTACACCGAGGCACGGCGGCAGTTCCGGGCCGCGCTGAGCCTGTTCCGCGAGCTGAACGACCTTCCCGGGCAGGCCGCCGCGCTGGCCGGGCTGGGCATCGCCTGCCGCGAGCCGGGCCGCTTCGCCGAGGGCGTGCACTTCCTCGACCAGGCCGCGGCGCTGCTGCACGACGCCCGTGACGACATCGGCATCGGCTACTGCCGCCGCATCGCCGGTTCGGTGCGGCTGGAGCTCGGCGACTACGACGGCGCGCTGGACGACCTGACCGAGTCGCTGGCCGCGTACCGGCGGGCGGGCAGCCGGCTGGGCGAGGGCCACACCCTGCGCACGCTGGGCCTCTACCACCGGGCCAGGGACGAGTGGGCCGACGCCGAGCGGCGCTGCGCCGAGTCGGCCGAGATCTTCCACGACCTCGGCGACGAGCTGATGGAGGCGTACGCGGTGCGGGCGCTCGCCAAGTCGCGCATGCGGCAGGGCCACCACGGCGAGGCGCTGCCCCGGCTGGAGTGGGCGCTGTCGGTCAGCCACACCATGGGCGACCGCTGGGGCCAGGGGGCCACGCTGCGCGTGCTCGGCCAGCTCCACCTCGGCGAGCACCGGCTCGACCTGGCCGAGGCCTGCTTCGACGCCGCGCACGACATCTGGCAGTCCATGGACGTGCCGGTCTGGCAGGCCCGCCTGGACCTGGACCGGTCCCGGCTGCTGGCGGCCCGCGGCGACACGGCCGGGGCGCAGACGGCGCGGTCCCGCGCGCTGGGCGTCTTCCACGACCACGGCGCCCGCGAGATCCGCGAACTCGACGGCGACCACTGAGCCGTCCGCGGCCATCACGGTCGTCTATTACAGAAAAGTTCCAGCGCCACCTGCGAGTGTTCTCTTCGTCGGAGGTACGGGTGGCTCGGCACGGGGCGAGCCACCCGTCCCGGCGTTCACATCGCGACCGGGCAGGTGGGGGACCCTCGGGCGCGCGCACCGGGGAACTGGCCTGCGCGGGGAGGGATGCAGACATGGCGGAGATGGTGCTCCTGTCGGACACGGCAGTCGTGGAGACGCCGGTGGCCGAGTGCGACGAGTGCCTGGTCGACCTGCGCGGCGTCGGCGCGCTGCGACTCGACCCGCGCCTGGCCGACGGCGACGGCGCTTTCGCCCACGTCCGCCTGAGCGTGGTGGACCGGCTGGTCACCGCCCAGACGCTGCTGCCCGCGGGGATGCGGCTGCTGATCGTCGAGTGCTACCGACCGCTGACCCTGCAGCAGGAGTACTTCGACTCCCACAAGCAGCGGCTCCGGGTCATCCAGCCCGGCCACGACGAAGCCTGGTACCACCGCCGGGCGAGCCGCTACATCTCCCCGCCGGAGGTCGCCCCGCACGTCGCGGGCGCTGCGGTGGACCTGACGCTGTGCACCGCCGACGGCGTGGAACTGTGGATGGGCACCCAGGTCAACGACACCGACAGCGAGGCCTGCCACACCGACTCCGCGAACGTCTCCGCCGAGGCGGCCCGCCACCGGCGGTACCTGTGCGACGCGCTGACCTCGGTCGGCATGGTGAACTACCCGACCGAGTGGTGGCACTGGTCCTACGGCGACCGCTACTGGGCGCACGTCACCGGCGCGCCGGTGGCCCGCTACGGCCCGGTCAAGTCGCTGCCGGTACGGACCGGACCCGTCGTCCCAGCCTGATCCGGCTCGGCGGCGCTGCGCCGATTCCGCCTCGGCCGCATCGCACCGGAACCGACCGGCGCCTGCTCCGGTTCGGCCGGAGGCTGCTCCGCCTCGGTTGTTGGCTGCTCCGGCTCGGTTGGCGCCTGCTCCGCCTCGGACGGCGCCTGCTCCCGCTCGGTGGGCTCCGGTCCGGACGGCGCCTGCTCCGGTCCGGCTGCGAGCGGCTCTATCTGGCCGGTGTCCAGCTGGCCGGGTGCCACCGGCCGTAGGCGCGAGGCTCGCGCGACGCGCACCGGACGCGGTTCGGCCTGCTCCGCGGCGGGTGCCTGGTCATCGGGCTCCTCGACGGCGGTGGGATCGCCGGGCCACGCGCCGAGCGGGGCCGTGGCCGGACGTTCGCCGACCAGCTCGCGGAGCCGGGCCACCCGCCGCCGCCCGCTGATCCGCAGTACGGGTCCTCGGCCCAGCTCGGCCATGCAGGCCAGCGCGGTGAACGCGCGCAGCGCCGGTGCCGCGCAGTGCTCGTCGCTGGACCCCAGCCGCAGCACCGCGCCGTCACCCTCCGGATCGACCGAACCCGCCGCCGCGAACCACAGCCGCAGCCGCGCGCCGTCCAGCGCGAACCCGGCCGGCGGGCGCTTGCCCGACCCGCGCGACCACGCCTCCGCCAGCGGCGCCAGCATCCCGGTGTACGCCGTGCGCACCCCGAAGTGCCCCTCGACCGCGGCGGGCTCCCAGCTCGTCTCCAGCCCGCGCGCGGTGAACTCGGCCGCCAGCGCGTGCACCCGCCAGGCCGCGTCGACCACCACCGACACCCGGGCCGTGCCGCCCATCCGGGTCACCTGGCCCGGCCCGATCAGCAGCCCCGCGAGGTCGTACGCCGAGGGGCGGGCCGACTCGGCGGAGAACATGGCGAGCTGGCGGTTCAGAGACACTCCGGCACCTCGCCGAAGGCCTGCTGCAGCTCGGTGGAGCGCAGCTCGCTGGTGTCCAGCGCGCTCGCGTCGTACTCCCGCTGCAGGGTCGCCATGACCGTGGTGACGTTCTGGTAGAAGCCGGCCGCGTCGTCGGTGGACAGCGCGCGCACCGCCTCGCCGGCCCGGCCGTAGGCGTCGCGCACCTTCGCCAGCGACCCGGCGACCCCGTCGGCGATGGCGTCACCGCCGTCCACCTCGGGCACTCCGGCGTCGGCGATGCGGCCGCGCGCCTTCTCGCTCGCGTCCCGCGCCCCCTCCAGCATGCGGACCAGGTTCTCCTTGGCCTGCTGGGGCGTGGTCGAGGTGGGCGTCTGCTGCTGCGCCCGGGTGGTCAAGGTGGCGATCTCCTCACGCCACGGGTCGAGCGCCGAACAGACCGATGCCGCCCACACCCTGGGCGGCGGCCCGTCCGCCACGCACCCACCCGACACCGCCGCCACCACAACCAGCAGCGGTATGAATCCAGCGCGGGGCCTACGCATGATGTGCAGCCTAGCGCCGCCCCCGGCGGTCGCGGCGATCTTGTACAGATGTACCCCGCGACACGGGCAAACGGGGCGACGACGCAGCCGGCGGCGCGAGATCGTGGCGGCGAGGGGGCAAAAAGGAGCGGCGCCCTCCCCGGGTGGGGAAGGCGCCGCTTCAGATGCGGAGCGTCAGGCGTTGACCTTCTCGCGCTGCGTCGGCGCAGCGTCAGCTTTTCCCTGGTCGTCGCCGCCGACCGTGATCGGCTTGCGCTTGCTGATGAACACCGCCACCACGATCACCAAGGTCGCGCCGATCGCGATCAGGTTGCGGGCGGTCGCGTTCGCGGTGCTGCCGTACCAGAGCGCCACCACGGCGGGGGCGATCAGCAGCGACACCAGGTTCATCACCTTGAGCAGCGGGTTGATGGCCGGACCGGCGGTGTCCTTGAACGGGTCGCCGACCGTGTCGCCGATGATGGTCGCCTCGTGCGACGACGAGCCCTTGCCGCCGTGCGCGCCGTCCTCGACCATCTTCTTCGCGTTGTCCCAGGCGCCACCGGAGTTGGCCAGGAACACCGCCATCAGGGTGCCCGCGCCGATGGCGCCGGCCAGGTACGCCGCCAGCGCGCCCGCGCCGAGGCCGAAGCCGACGGCGATCGGGGCGAGGACCGCGAGCAGGCCCGGGGTCATCAGCTCACGCTGGGCGTCGCGGGTGCAGATGTCGACGACCTTGCCGTACTCGGGCCGCTGCGTGCCGTCCATGATGCCCGGCAGCTCGCGGAACTGGCGGCGCACCTCGTGCACGACCGCCCCGGCCGAACGCGACACCGCGTTGATGGCCAGGCCCGAGAACAGGAAGACGACCGCCGCGCCGATGAGCAGACCGACCAGGTTGGCCGGGTTCGCCACGTTCAGCATCTCGTCGATGAAGCCCGCGGTGGTCTCGCCGGCCTCGGCCAGGGAGACGCCCAGGGTGTCGGTGTACGACCCGAACAGCGCGGTCGCGGCCAGCACGGCCGTCGCGATCGCGATGCCCTTGGTGATCGCCTTGGTGGTGTTGCCGACCGCGTCGAGCTCGGTCAGGGTGCGCGCACCCTGCTCGTCGATGTCGCCCGACATCTCGGCGATGCCCTGCGCGTTGTCGGAGATCGGGCCGAAGGTGTCCATGGCCACGATGACGCCGACGGTGGTCAGCAGGCCGCAGCCGGCCAGCGCGATGGCGAACAGCGACACGACCAGCGTGCCGCCGCCCAGCAGGAACGCGCCGTACACGGCCGCGCCGATGAGCAGCGCCGAGTAGACGGCCGACTCCAGGCCGACGCTGATGCCGGCGAGCACCACGGTGGCCGCGCCGGTCTCCGACGACTTGCCGATGTCCTGCACCGGACGGCGCCCGGTCTCGGTGAAGTAGCCGGTCAGCGCCTGGATGGCGGCGGCCAGCACGATACCGATGACGACCGCGCCGATGGCCACGGTCTGCGGGTTGCCGCTGAACTCGGGTTTGCCGAGCTCGGCGAAGGTCTTCGGCAGGTAGTACACCGAAGCACCGGCCACCGCGACCGCGGACAGCGCGGCCGAGATGTAGAAGGCGCGGTTGATCGCCTGCAGGCCGTTCTTGTCGGACTTGCGCAGGCGGGTCAGGAACACGCCGACGATCGCGATCAGCACGCCGATGGTGGAGACGATCAGCGGGAAGACGAGGCCTTCCACGCCGAACGCGGCCCGGCCCAGGATCAGGGCCGCGACCAGGGTCACCGCGTACGACTCGAACAGGTCGGCGGCCATGCCGGCGCAGTCGCCGACGTTGTCGCCCACGTTGTCGGCGATGGTCGCCGCGTTGCGCGGGTCGTCCTCCGGGATGCCCTGCTCGACCTTGCCGACCAGGTCCGCGCCGACGTCGGCGGCCTTGGTGAAGATGCCGCCGCCGACCCGCATGAACATCGCGAGCAGCGCGGCGCCGAAGCCGAAGCCCTCGAGCACGGTCGCGGCGTCGACGCGGTAGATGAAGACCACCAGCGCCGCGCCGAACAGGCCCAGGCCGACGGTCAGGAAGCCGACCACGCCGCCGGTGCGGAAGGCGATTGCCATGGCGGCCTCGCGGCCACCCTCGGCCTCACGGGCGGCCGCGGCCACCCGTACGTTGGCCCGGGTCGCCATGGCCATGCCGGCGCCGCCGATGAACGCGCTGAACAGCGCGCCCACCACGAAGAATGCGGATCGGCCGATCTTCAGCGCGGTGTCGTTGTCACCGTCGCCGTGGACCGGCAGCAGGAAGAGCAGGATGACCGCGAGCACCACGAAGATGCCGAGCGTCTTGAACTGGCGGAACAGGTATGCCGACGCGCCCTCCTGGACGGCCCCGGCAATCTCCTGCATCTTTTCGGTGCCCTTACCGGTTGCAAGCACGGACTTGACCAGCACGGCGGCAAAACCCAGCGCCACCAGTGCGATCACAGCCGCGACGACCACGTACGAAACGTTTTCGCCGGTAAGGGCCAGCTCGCCGCCAGGCGCGGCGAGAGTGGACCCGGACATCTTTGTCCTCCCAAAGATCACGATCTACTTGTGAGCCGGTGGGGTCGCCGGAGGACCGCCGTTCGGGCGGGCCGCCGGGACGTGCCACTGGCCGGCCGTGGCCGCCGCCCATGTGACGACGGTTACGGCCTGGAAACAACCCGTGAACTGTAAACCGGACACGTGGTCCGGGTCACACCCGCCACCTGCCGTGTCGCGGTGATCTTCGTTGCTGCGCCACCGCGGGGTTGTGCGGTACGCTACGCGACTCTATGCCCGCAGATGAGTGAATCAGCGCCCAAGGCGCGAGGCGCGCCGGACCGGCCAGGCCATCTGCACCTCGGTGCCCGGCCCGCTCTCCAGCGGGCGCACCTGCAGATCCTTCACGATCGCCTGGAGCAGGCTGGCGCTCACGTCGACGGTGATCTGCTCCTCGTCGGTGATCTGCTCCTCGTCGCCGGCGTGGTCCCACACCTGCACGAGATAGCGGTCGCCGTCGGTGAACGCGACCGCGACCACGTCGCGCAGCCCGACCCGCTGGTGCCGGGCCACCGCCCGCGCGCACGCCTCGCCGATCGCCAGGCGCACCTCGTCGAGCTGGTCGTCGGGCACCCCCGCGCGGCGGGCGACGGCCACGCCGACGAGCCGCGCCGTACGCACGTGCGCGGGTTCCGGGGTGAATTCGAGTCGGACGGTCGCCATGTCCGCGCTGGTCAACTCGCGGTGGCCGCGTCGACGGACGGGTACAGCGGCAGCACCTGGTCCAGCGCGGTGATCCGGAAGATCTTGAGCAGCGACTCCCGTGAGCACACCACGCCGAAGGTGGCTCCCGCGGCCCGCGCCTTGCGCAGCCCGCCGACCAGCACACCGAGGCCGGTCGAATCCATGAAGTCGACCCGGGCGAGGTCGACCACCACCGCGGTCACCCCGCTGTCGAGCAACTCCGCGATCCGCTCACGCAGCTTCGGAGCGGTGTAGACGTCCACCTCGCCGCCGACTTCGAGCACGGTGTGCGCGGCGACGACACGTGTGGCCAGCGACAACTCCATCGGCACCTCCTCTACGACGTCCGGTCACTGCCCGGAATCTCTCCGTGCACCTGATCCCCATGCATCTAACCACTGGTCGGGTTTCCGGGCTACGCGCCCTTTGCCCTTAACGCGCACCCGGCCGGGCCCGACGTCGGCGGCTGGCCGTGGCCCGGCCCGCGGTGGCAGAGTGCTGGGGTGGACCTGCTGCCGTACTGGCTCAACCGTGACCAGGTCACGCACGTCGAGCTGCTGCCCGCGCGGGCCGGGCGCGCCGCCGCGTGGCCCGCCTGGGTCCCCGCCCCGCTGCTCGACGCGCTGCACGCGGGCGGCATCACCGCGCCGTGGGAGCATCAGGTCGAGGCCGCCGAGCTGGCCTGGGGCGGCACCGACGTGGTCATCTCCACCGGCACGGGCTCCGGCAAGTCGCTGGCCTACCAGCTGCCCGCCCTGTCCGCGGTGCTCACCCAGCGCCGCGCCCGGGTCCTCTACCTCGCCCCGACCAAGGCCCTCGCCGCCGACCAGCACCGCGCCCTCACCGGGCTGAACCTGCCCGGCCTGCGGGCCGCGGTCTGCGACGGCGACACCCCGCGCGAGGAACGCGACTGGATCCGCCAGCACGCCAACGTCATCCTCACCAACCCCGACCTGCTGCACCACAGCCTGCTCCCCGGCCACCAACGCTGGTCCGGCGTCCTGCGCAACCTCGCCTACGTGATCGTCGACGAGAGCCACAGCTACCGCGGCGTCTTCGGCGCCCACGTCGCCCACATCCTCCGCCGCCTCCGCCGCCTCACCGACCGGCCCGGTGGCGGGCCGGTGTTCCTGCTGGCCTCGGCGACGTCGGGCGACCCGGCGGGCAGCGCGGGCAAGCTCATCGGGCGGCCCGTGCGCGCCGTCACCGAGGACGCCGCGCCGCGCGGGTCGATGACCTTCGCGCTGTGGGAGCCGCCCGAGCTGCCCGGTGCCGACAGCAACGGCGACGCCGCCCCGGTCCGCCGCTCCGCACTGCGCGAGACCGCCGACCTGCTCGCCGACGCGGTCGTCCACGGCGTACGCACCCTCGCCTTCGTGCCGTCCCGCCGCGGCGCCGAGGTGGTGGCCGGGCAAGCGCGCGCCGCACTGGAAGAGGCGCAGCCCGGACTCGGCCGCCAGGTCGCCGCCTACCGGGCCGGCTACCTGCGCGAAGAACGGCGCACCCTGGAACAGCAGCTCACCGACGGCAGCCTCACCGGCCTGGCCACCACCAATGCCCTCGAACTCGGCATCGACGTCACCGGCCTGGACGCGGTGCTGCTGGCCGGCTACCCCGGCACCCGCGCCGCGGTCTGGCAGCGCGCCGGCCGGGCGGGCCGCGCCGGGCGCGACGGGCTGTGTGTGCTCGTCGCCCGCGACGACCCGCTGGACACCTACCTGGTGCACCACCCGCAGGCGCTGTTCGGCAAAGCCGTCGAGGCGACCGTGTTCGACCCCGCCAACCCGTACGTGCTCGCCCCGCACCTGTGCACCGCCGCCGCCGAGCAGCCCCTCACCGAGGCCGACCTGCCGCTGTTCGGCGCGGACCTCGCGCTGCTCGACGAACTCGTCGCCGCGGGTGCGCTGCGCCGCCGCCCCACCGGCTGGTACTGGACCCACCCCCAGCGCCCCGAGATCGACCTGCGCGGCACCGGCGGGCCGCCGATCGCCGTCATCGAGGCCGCCACCGGACGCCTCATCGGCACCGCCGACGCCGGCGCAGCCCACCACCACCTGCACCCCGGAGCCGTCTACACGCACCAGGGCCGTGTCTACGTCGTGCAGGCCCTCGACCTCGCCGACGGGGTCGCCCTGGTCGAGGCCGACAACCCGCCGTACTCCACGCACGCCCGCGACACCATCGACCTCACCGTGCTGGAGGTGCGCTCCCACATCGACGCCGGGCCGGTCCGGCTGTACCTGGGCGAGGTCGAGGTCACCAGCCAGGTCGTGTCGTTCCAGCGCCGCCGCATGGACAGCGGCGAGGTGCTCGGCACCTGGCCCCTCGACCTGCCCACCCGCACCCTGCGCACCGTCGCCGTCTGGGCCACCATCGCGGAGTCCGCGGTCGCCGGGCTGGAGGACCTGCCCGGCTCGCTGCACGCCGCCGAGCACGCCGCGATCGGCCTGCTGCCGCTGGTCGCGAGCTGCGACCGGTGGGACATCGGCGGCCTGTCCACCGCCCGGCACGCCGACACCGACCTGCCGACCATCTTCGTGTACGACGGCCACCCCGGCGGCGCCGGTTTCGCCGAACGCGCCTACGGCATGGCCGCCGAATGGCTCCGCGCGACCCGCACCGCCGTCGCCGAATGCGCCTGCGAACGCGGCTGCCCCAGCTGCGTCCAGTCCCCCAAGTGCGGCAACGGCAACAACCCCCTGGACAAGCCCGGCGCCGTGACCATCCTCGACACCATCCTCACCCACCTCCCCCCACCCACCCCCTGACCGCGCCCCGCCCCCAACCCGCCCCGCCCCGGCACACCCCCCTGCGGCCGCCCCGTGGGCTGGCTTCGGGTGAAGATCGCTGTTTGGTGTCAAGAACTGCGGTTCGACCCAGGTTCTGACACGAAACAGCGATCTTCGCCGCCAACTCGCCTCCCGGGCGTGGCCCGCGCGGGTCAGCGGGGGTGCGTGGGGAGTAGTCGGCGAGTTGGCGGCGGACGGCGGCGATCTGGCGGAGTACGCCGTCCATGTCCTCGGTCAGGTCATGCCAGGTGAAGCGCAGTACCGTCCAGCCGGCGCGCACCAGCCGGTTCTGCCGTGCGCGGTCTCGCTGGAAACGGTCGCCGGCGCTGTGCCAGGCCCGGCCGTCGACCTCCACGGCCAGCCGGATCTCCGAGAACCCGAAGTCGACCTCGCCGATCAGGCCGTCCGCGTCGTAAACCGCAAGGTTGGCCTGCCAGCCGCCGATCCGTCCCCGGCGCAGTCCCTGCACCAGTAGCCGCTCCGCCACCGAACGCGCCCCGTGCGCATGCCGGGCCACGGCCTGGACCAGCTTCCGCACCCCGTGCCGGCCGACCAGCCTGTGGACCTGGGAGACGAACTCCTCATACGTGATGAGCCTGCGTTGCAGCGCACGGTCCAGCACCAGATCGGCCTCGACCGGAGCCAGCGCACGCACACAGTCGACGACTGTTCGCATCGGCGTGGTCAGCAGGACTCCGTCGACCAGCAACAGGTCTTCCGCATCCAGCCGCTCCCGCCGGATCACGACCCCCGCGAGCCGCACCTGCCGACCCGGTGCCACGACGAGACTGGGCCGCAGATCCGGCACGTCGAGCCCGTACCGGCGCGCCGCGGACTGCCCGCTCAGCGCCGCGTCCGGCACCGCCAGCAGCGCGGCCCGGTCCCGCAGCAGCGGCGTGATTCGCCGTCCGGCGCGGGCCAGCACCTGGCCCAGCACCACCTGCCAGTCCTGCCGACGAACCCGCCGCCGAATCTGGTCGTCCGAGAACCCGCACGCCCGCGCCTCCTCCCGGGTGAACAACCCGCCGCGGCTCGCGGCCAGCGCATCGAGCCGTCGAAGATCGCTGTTTCCGGTCATGATCTGCGGTCACACCTCACTTTCTGACACCAGACAGCGATCTCCCCCGCAACCGCAACCACAACCGCAACCACAACCGGCACCCGCGCACCCGGTCACGTCGACTCCCGGACCGGGCCCGCGACGGCGGTGGCCTCGGCTGCGCCTGCCCCGGTGACCACCTGCACGGAGAGGGTGAGGTCGAGACCGTCGAGGTGGCAGGCGGTGACTGTCGCCGCGTTGGCGGCCGCGATCGCCGCGGCCCGGTCGCAGGCCGCGGCGGTGCCTTCGATCGCGTACGCCGCGCCCGCCAGCGCGCCCAGGTCGGCGGCCGTCTGCGCCTGCTCGCGGGCGACCAGGTGCGCGCCGTCGGCGGCCACGACGGTGCCCGCAGCCACGAAGACCAGCCCCACGCCCAGCGCGTACAGCGAGCTCACGGCGCACCCGGTTCCCGGGCGGCGGTCGCGGTGCAGGTCAGCACGGTAACCCGGATCGAGCGCCGGACCGTCGCGGTGACGGTGTCGCCGGCGACGTCCACGCTCGCCCCGCCGGGCGTGCCGCCACCACGTGCGGCGGTGAGCGCGGCGTCCCGGGCGGCGGCGACGCAGCCGAGTTTCACGGTCACCGCGGCGACCGCGCCGATGCCGGTGACCAGCAGCAGCACCACGGCGGGCAGCGCCACCGCCAGTTCGGCGGTGGCGCTACCCCGGTCGGTTCGGCTCACCCGAGGGCCCGTTGGATCACACCGGCCAGCGCCGCCTGCACGCTGTCACTGGTCAGCACCTTGAGCAGCAGCCCGGCGAAGGCGACCGCGGCCAGGGTGCCGACGGCGTACTCGGCGGTGTTCATCCCGGCGTCGGGCGGCCCGGCCGGACGGCCCGGCACTCCGTCTGCCTGCGGACCCTCCTCGGCGCGGGCGGGCCGAGGCGAGGGTGTCGCAGCGGACGGGCCCACGGCCTCGGTCAGGATCGCGGCGGCGTCGGCATCGACGTCGCGCGGCAGAGCCGGTGCCGGCACGGGCGGCGCCTCCGTTCGCGGCAACCTCTGTGGGGGCATGACGATCTCCTTTCGGTGGTGGGTCAGAGCACCTCGCCGAGTACGGCGAGGACCACCGGCACCAGGCCGGCGAGCACGAAGGCGGGCAGGAAGCACAGCCCGAGCGGGAGGACGATCAGGACACCGGCGCGCTGCGCGCCGGCCTGGCGGCGTACGGCGGTGTCGGCGCGCAGGTCGTCGGCGCACCGGTGCAGCGCGCCGGCCAGCGCGGATCCGTTGGCGGAGCTGCGTTCCACCGCCGCCGTCAGGCGACCGGCGGGTGGCAGGTCGGCCAGGTGCGACCAGGCCTCACCCGTGGTGGCGCCGAGCCGCAGCGAGCGCCCGATCCGCTGCAGCCGGCTGCCGAGCGGCCCGTCCAGGGCCGCGGCCACGCTCAGCACGGCGTGATCGAGTGGGGCTCCGGCCCGCAGCGCGGTGCCGATCAGGTCGACGGCCCAGGGCAGGTCGGCCAGCGCCGTCTCCCGTTCCGCACGCACCGCGGCGGGTTCCATCCGCCGCAGCACCCGCACGGTCCCGGCCGCCACACCCGCGCCCAGCACGGCACCGGGCACCGACGGCAGCAGTGCGAGCACCGCCCCGCCCGCCACGAGCCCGAACAGCCACGGCGTACGCCTGTTCGGCTGCTCCGCGTTCCGCCGCAGCGGCAGCCGCCGCAGCCGCCGCCGGGCGGTGAACCGTCCGACGGCCCGGTCCACGGGGGTACGTGTGCCCGGCCGCTGCAACCGCCGGGTCCAGGCGAGCCCCGCCGCCTGCAGCACGGCGGCTCCACCGGCGCAGGCGACGCCGGTCGGCGTGTGCAGCAGGATCCGCAGCGCGTCGACGCCGATCAGGTGGCCGAGCCCGATGCCGCCGAGTGGCAGCGCGGCCAGCAGCATCGCGGTGAGCTGCGCGCCGGCCGCCTGCGCGTGGGCCGCGGCGTCGGCACGGTCGGCGGCACGGCACTGCTCCTCCAGCCGTTCCAGCAGGTCGGCCAGCGGCGCCCCGGTGCTCGCGGCGAGTCGCTGCGCCGCGTGCACCGACCGGTCCAGCTCGTCGTCGGGCAGCAGCAGCACCGTGCCCACGCCACCGGCCCGCAGCTCGGCCGCCGAAGCGGCGAGCAGGTCGAGGGCATGCTGCCGGTGTCCCGAATCGCGCCGGGCGGTGCGCTGGTCACGCCACATCCGCAGCCCGAGGATCGTGTATCCGCCCGCGATCAGCCCGGCGACCGGCGCGTCGAGCAGCAGCCACGCGCCCACGCCGACGGCCGCGGCGGCGGCTCGGGCGTGCCGCGGCGACCAGGTGGCGGCCGATCGCCCGCCGGGCCGGGCCGATCCGATCGGCTGCGCACCTCGATGTTCGCCCGCCATCGTGGTGGCATCGCCGGACCGCCGTCCCGCCGTGGCTCGGACCAGGCGGCGCTTGGCGACAGGTGCGAGCAGAGAACCGGCGACACCACGCAGCCGACCTGCGACCGCGGCCGCAGTCCGACCGCGTGGCGCCCAGGCGCCGCCAGGCGCCGCAGCCCCATCGGGTCCCCAGGCGCGGCCAGGTGCCGCGGCCCCGCCAGTTGACCAGGCCTTGCCGGAGGTCGCGGCCGGGCTGACGTCGGGCGCGCTCGGCGTGCCGGATCCGGTGGCGGTGCTCGGCGTACGCATCAGGCCTCCAGCCAGGCCGGCGGGGTGACGTCGCGGCTGCGCAGCAGGGCGGCCAGTTCGGCGGCCGCGGGCAGCGCGCCCCCGGTGTGCCGCCATACCGGCCGGACCGTGAGCAGGCGGTCCGGGCCGTCTGCGGCGAGCAGGCAGATCTCGTCGAGCACCCGGCCGGAGGGCGTGCGCCGCAGGTGCAGCAGCAGCCGGATCGCCGCGGCGACCTGCGCGTGCAGTGCGGGCCGGGGCAGCCCGCCGAGCAGGCCGAGCGCCTCCAGGCGTGCGGGGACGTCGGCGGAGGCGTTGGCGTGCAACGTGCCGGCGCTGCCCTCGTGCCCGGTGTTCAGTGCCGCCAGCAGGTCCACGACTTCAGCGCCCCGGCACTCGCCCACCACCAGCCGGTCCGGGCGCATCCGCAGCGCCTGCCGCACCAGCTCCGCCAGGCCGACCACGCCGACGCCCTCCACATTGGAGGTGCGCGCCTGCAGCGCGACCACGTGCGGGTGCGCCGGACGCAGCTCGGCCGAGTCCTCCACCAGCACGATGCGTTCCCGGCCCGGCGCCGCGGCGAGCATCGCGCCCAGCAGCGTGGTCTTGCCGGATCCGGTGCCGCCCGAGATCAGGAAGGTCAGCCGGGCCGCGACGATCGCGGACAGCAGGCCGGCGACGTCCGGCGGGGCCAGGTCGGCCAGCGCCATCGGCCGCTGCCGGAACGTGCGCAGCGACAGGTACGGCCCCGCGGTCGCCACCGGCGGCAGCACCGCGTGCAGGCGGGTCCCGTCGGCCAGGCGCGCGTCGACGTACGGCTGCCCGTCGTCGAGCCGCCGCCCGCACGCGGCCGCGAGCCGCTGCGCGAGCCGCCGCACCGCCTCGGCCGATGGCATGGTGAACGGTTCGCGGACCAGGCCGGATCCCCGGTCGGTCCACACCTGCACCCCGTTGACCAGGACGTCGGTGACTTCGGGTGCGGCCAGCAGCGGCCCCAACGGCCCCGCCCCGACCAGCTCCACAGGCGTGGTCATGCCATCACTTCCCGGATCAGGCGGCCGCACAGCGTCGCGAGCGGGCCGCGGGGTGCGCTGCCCGGGGCCTCGCCGCGTTCGAGGGCGGTGGCCAGGCGCGGCTCGGGGTGGAGCATCCCGGCCAGCGGCAGGCCCAGGGCCTGGGCCAGGTCCTCGGGGCCGAGCCGGCCGGGGGCCGGGCCGCGGACGACCACGGACATCTCCCGCCGGTACGCCGACACGACGTCGACGACCCGGGCCGCCGCGGCGGCCGCGCGCAGCTCGGCGGGCACGACGAGCAGCACCCGGTCGGCGGCCTGCAGCACCACGGCCGCGGCGTCGTCCAGGCGGCGGGGCAGGTCGACGACGATGAGCTCGCGGCCGCGCCGTCCGGCGTCCAGCGCGGCCGCCATCGCGTCGGGCGGCAGGGCCGGGGAGATCGGGGCGTCCTCCTCCGGGATGTCCCGGGCGCAGGACAGCACCACCAGGTCGCCGCGGCTGGGCAGCGCGTCGACGAACGCCGCCGGGTCGACGGGGCCGCTGGCGCGGGCGAGTTGCGGCCAGCGCAGCCCGCGCAGTTCCTCCCAGCCGAGCAGCAGGTCCGCGCCGCCGCCGAGCGGGTCCGCGTCGACGAGCAGGGTGCGCAGCCGGGTCCGGCAGGCGGTGACGGCGAGCCCGGCGGCCAGCACGCTGGCTCCGGCTCCGCCGCGGCCGCCGAGCACCGCCAGCACCCGCCCGGCTCCCCTCGCCGGTCCGCGGCCGATCCCGGCGAGGCGGTCGACCAGCCAGGACTCGGCCGCCGGCAGCAGCGCGACGTGCTCGGCCCCGAGCGCTTGGGCATAGTCCCAGGGACGCGTGTCGGTGCTGTCGCGGCAGACCACGACGACCCCGGCGCGGTGCGGCAGACGGGCGCGCAGGCAGCCCGGCACCATGTCACCGCCGATCAGCACCAGCGGGGCGGGCCCGTAGCGCAGGCGTGCCGCGGACAGGTCGTGGGCGACCTCGGCCTCGGCGCCCGCGGCGGAGCCCAGCCGCAGCAGGTCGTCGAGCAGGTCGGGGTCGGCGGTCACGAGCAGGGTGCGGGCCGACGCGGGCGGGGCGGGCGGACGGGTCATGCCGGGCACTGTGCGCCGGCGCGGCCCTGCCGGACCAGGGCCCGCCGACCGCGCCTGTGGATGGACCGGCGCTTGTGGACAGTGCGCCGATCACCGTGTGGATCTGTTATGCGGCAGCCGGTTCCGCCGGTGGAGGCCGCACCCGGCACAGATGACGACGACCCCCGTCTGGGGAGACGGGGGTCGTCTTGGGGTCCGGCTCTCAGGGGGGATGGTGAGCCGGAGCCCGCTCAGCGGCTGCGGGGGGGTGGCACCCGCTGAGGGCTGTTGGCGAAAGCATGCCTGACTTGACGGCGCGCCGTCGAGAGGGCTTGCAGCCGACACGCTACGACACGCCGTAGACAAATCCAAGATCCTACGCTACGCAATCACTGAGTCGTCGCTCAGTAACTGCTTGCCGGGGACATCCACGGCCACCGTGGTGCGAGCCGCTGCCGGTATCCGACCCATGGCCGGACGCCGCGGCGACGACAGCCCGGCTACACTTTGCGACCGTGGGCCGCAGCGCCGCGTTTTTCGACCTGGACAAGACCGTCATCGCGACTTCGAGCGCGCTGGCATTCGGCAGACCGTTCTATCGTGACGGCCTGATCACTAAACGTGACGTCGTTAAGACGGCGTTCGCCCAGTTCATGTTCAAACGCGGCGGAGCCGACGACCAGGCCATGGTGCGCACCCGCGACTACATGGCCGAGCTGGTCAAGGGCTGGCGGGTGGACCAGGTCCGCCAGATCGTCAACGAGACCCTGCACGAGCTGATCGATCCGTACATCTACGCCGAGGCGGCGACCCTCATCGAAGAGCACCAGGCGGCCGGCCGCGACATCGTGCTGGTGTCGGCATCCGGCGAGGAGATGGTGCAGCCCATCGGCGCGCAGCTCGGCGTCACCGACGTCATCGCCACCCGGATGAAGGTCGCCGAAGGCCAGTACACCGGCGAGATCGAGTTCTACGCCGCCGGCACGGCCAAGGTCGAGGCGGTACGCAAGCTCGCCGCCGAGCGCGGATACGACCTCGCCGAGTGCTACGCCTACTCGGACTCTATCTCCGACATCCCGCTGCTCGCCGCCGTCGGGCATCCCAGCGCGGTCAACCCCGACAAGGCGCTGCGCCGCGAGGCCAACGAGCGGCGCTGGCCGGTGCTGGAGTTCCGGCACCCGGTGCCGCTGGGCCGCCGCCTGCGCAACCGGCCTGCCGTGCCGGTGGCCGCCGCGCTCGGCATCGGGGTCGGCGTCGCGATCGGCATCGCTTGGTACGGCCGCCGCAAGCGGGCGCGTGCCGCGGCTTCTGCCCTCTGATGGGTGATTTCGCCGCCACAACAGCCCCACCTGTCACACATTGCGGCCGAACCCTGGCCATCACTGCCAAACGGGCGTAGAAAAGTGGTTACGAAAGCATTCTGCAGCTGGAAGTGGCTGGCAGAAGCCGGCTTTCGGGTACGGCCTCCGGGCACCCACGCGCGATCTAGCCGTCGTGAAGGCAAAGTCCCGGTGTGATCTTCGGGTCCACCGAGGGCGGTTGCTAAGAGGTGCACGCCTGGTAACCCGGCGGGACGTACGCGATGGCGCCGCGAACGTGCGGCGCCATCCATACTGTCAGCGCACGGAGGCCAGGACGGCGTCTCCGACGACGGCGATCTCCGCACAGCCCTGCTCGACCGCGACGGCGTAGTGGCGCAGCCACGAACGCAGGCCGTCGGGCGTACCGGTGGCGAAGGCCCCGGCGGCGCCGATGTACTCCGGTTCGCGGGCCAGTTGGGCCAGTTCCAGTGCGACCAGGCCACGTGGGTCGAAGCCGCTGCCGACCAGGGTCAGCCGGGCGGCGGCCCGCGCCACGATGCCGTTCACGCCGGGAAACGGCGCTATCGCCAGCAGCTCCCCGTGCACCACGGCCGCGCGGACGAGCGGGTTGCCCAGCTGCCCGGACACGATCTCCAGCAGGGTGTCCAGCCGGGCGGCGCTGTCTGCCACCGGCTTGCCCAGCGCGGCGTCCGGCAGCACGCCCGTGCCGGCCAGCAGGTGCAGTTTCGCCAGCACCTGCCGCGGCGCGCCGTGCCAGTGCTGGTGCAGGCCGGGCAGCGCTTCGGCGACCCGAAGCGCCCCCTGCAGCACCGCGTCCAGCACCGTGCCGCCGCGGACGTCGCTCAGCTCGTACCGGTGGCCCTCCAGCGCGGCGCTGGCCACCGCGCAGCGCAGGCTGATCTCCGCGGCGACCGCCCCGCCCTGGCGCCGCAGAGACCGGTGCTTGTAGGCACCGTCCACCGCAGCGCGTGCGCCATTCACCGCAGATTCGACGTCGGCCAGTTTCAACAGCGGCGCCAGGGGATCCATAGTCACAGCCAGAGCGTAGCCAACGGACCGATCCTGGCCGGAGCACAATAGTTAGGGACCCTTACTGTAAAGCTGGGTCACCGGGCCGTAACATTCCCCGGAGACCCACGTCACAGGGCATGATCACCACCCCTAGGGAGGCGCTGTAGTGAGCGAGACCCTCGAAAACCTGCTGCACGAG
This sequence comes from Catellatospora vulcania, assembly GCF_009720385.1. GTDB lineage: Bacteria > Actinomycetota > Actinomycetes > Mycobacteriales > Micromonosporaceae > Catellatospora > Catellatospora vulcania. Next base: position 190,521 of record NZ_ML769302.1, read on the forward strand.
TCGCGCCGGTTCCCACCGCCGGCGGAGCTCGCCGCGCGGGCGAACGTCACCGCCGAGGCTTACGCGCAGGCCGACGCCGACCGGTTGGCGTTCTGGGAGACCCAGGCCAAGCGGCTGGACTGGGCCCGGCCGTGGGACGAGGTACTGGACTGGTCCAACCCGCCGTTCGCGAAGTGGTTCGTCGGCGGTCAGCTCAACATCGCGTACAACTGCCTGGACCGGCACCTGGCCAACGGTCTGGGCGACCGGGTCGCCATCCACTGGGAGGGCGAGCCGGGCGACACCCGCACCATCACCTACGCCGACCTGCATGCCGAGGTGTGCCAGGCGGCCAACGCGCTGACCGGCCTCGGGGTGAACGCCGGGGACCGGGTCGCGATCTACATGCCGATGATTCCCGAGGCCGCGGTGGCCATGCTGGCCTGTGCCCGCATCGGCGCGACCCACTCGGTGGTGTTCGGCGGCTTCAGCAAGGACGCGCTGGGCGGCCGCATCCAGGACGCCAGCGCCAAGGTCGTCATCACCGCCGACGGCGGTTACCGCCGCGGCGCGCCGAGCGCGCTCAAGCCGACCGTCGACGAGTCCGTGGCCGAGTGCCCGACCGTCGAGAAGGTCCTGGTGGTACGCCGCACCGGGCAGGACGTCGCCTGGGACGACAGCCGTGACGTGTGGTGGCACGACGCCGTCGGCAACGCCAGCCCCGAGCACGAGGCCCAGCCGTTCGACGCCGAGCACCCGCTGTTCATCCTCTACACCTCGGGCACCACCGCCAAGCCCAAGGGCATCCTGCACACCACCGGCGGCTACCTGACCCAGGCCTCGTACACCCACCACGCGGTGTTCGACCTGAAGCCGGAGACCGACGTCTACTGGTGCACCGCCGACATCGGCTGGGTCACCGGGCACAGCTACATCGTGTACGGCCCGCTGTCCAACGGCGCCACCCAGGTCATGTACGAGGGCACCCCGGACACCCCGCACCGCGGCCGGTTCTGGGAGATCGTGGAGAAGTACCGCGTCACGATCCTCTACACCGCCCCCACCGCGATCCGCACGTTCGCCAAGTGGGGCGACGACATCCCGGCCCAGTTCGACCTCAGCTCGCTGCGGCTGCTCGGCTCGGTCGGCGAGCCGATCAACCCCGAGGCCTGGATGTGGTACCGCGAGCACATCGGCGGCAACCGGTGCCCCGTGGTGGACACCTGGTGGCAGACGGAGACCGGGGCGATCATGATCTCCCCGCTGCCGGGCGTGACCGACTGCAAGCCGGGTTCGGCGATGGGCCCGCTGCCGGGCATCAAGGCCGAGGTCGTCGCCGACGACGGCACGATCGTGGGCAACGGCGGCGGCGGTTACCTGGCGCTGACCGGGCCGTGGCCGTCGATGCTGCGCACCATCTGGGGTGACGACAAGCGGTTCGTCGAGACGTACTGGTCGCGCTTCGCCGAGCAGGGCTTCTACTTCGCCGGCGACGGCGCCAAGCGCGACGAGGACGGGGCGATCTGGCTGCTCGGCCGGGTCGACGACGTGATGCTGGTGTCCGGCCACAACATCTCCACCACCGAGGTCGAGTCGGCGCTGGTCGCCCACCCGGCGGTGGCGGAGGCGGCGGTCGTCGGCGCCACCGACCCGACCACCGGCCAGGCCATCGTCGCCTTCGTGATCCTCAAGGGCGGAGCCGAAGTCGGCGTGGCCGAGCTGCGCGACCACGTCGCCAAGACGCTCGGCCCGATCTGCAAGCCGCGCCAGATCATGCTGGTGACCGAGCTGCCGAAGACCCGCTCCGGAAAGATCATGCGGCGGCTGCTGCGTGACGTGGCGGAGAACCGGACGCTCGGCGACGTCACGACGCTGCAGGACTCGGCCGTGATGAACCTGATCTCCGCGGGCATGCAGTCGAGCAAGTCCGACGAGGACTGAACCCCCGCCTGATCGAAGGGGCGGCTACCGGTGCCACACCGGTAGCCGCCCCTTTCGCTGCCGCCGTCCACGTGGTCCCCCGTACCCGGCGGCGAAGCCGACGCGCACGCACGTACTCGGCGACATCGAGCCCCCGGTCGTCGCTCGGCCCCCTGCCGTCGACGTGCCAGGACTCGCGGTCTCGACCTCCGCGCGGAGCGGTTGTCATGCCTCGACCCTAGGGCGGCCGGGAGGCAGCCCCAAGATCACTAGCCGCGGTTGCACAAATCTGCAATCCGGCGTACGGCTCTCGCCAGTGTTGCTCCGCGTATCTAAATTGCTCTTGTCCGGTCGCGAAGAAGCCCGCACCGGCACGGCTTCACGGGGGAGGCCTTCATGCTGGAAACACAGGTCGTTCCATCGCTGATGAGGTGGGGCGTGTCACCGCACGCGGACCTCGTCTACCGCACCCTCACCGCGTTCGGACCGTGGTCGGTGGACCGCATCAGCCGGTCGCTGGAGATGAAGACGCGGCTGGTGCGTGTCGCGCTGGACGAGTTGACCGCGCTGGGCGCGGCCGTGCCCACCCGCAACGCGGCGGACGGCACAGCCGGCGACGACCGCATCTGGGCCGGCCGGGCGCCCGCCCAGGTCCTGTCCCTGCTCCGCGACCGCCATCAGCATCACGCGCTCGCCCGGCACCGGCTGCAGCAGCGGCTCACCCGGATGACGTACCCGAGCGTCGTCGGCGACCTGAGCGACCTTCCCGCCACCGAGGCCCGGCAGGTGCACGGCATGGCACGGACGATCGGGCGGCTCGCGGAGCTGACCCTGCTGGAGCGCCACGAATTCCTGTCGATCAGCCCGGATGTGGCCTACAGCGCCGAGGCGGTCAAGGCGGCGGCGCCCCAGCACCGCAAGATGATCGCCCGCGGTGTGCAGATCCGCAGCCTCGGCGTGCCCGCCGCCCCCGAGGACGAGTCGGCCTGGCATCTGGAGGAGCAGCGCTCGTACGGCGCACAGTATCGGGAACTGCCACAGCTGCCCGGCCGCGTCATGATCTCCGACCGCAGAACCGCGATCGTGCCGCTCGATCCCTCCGACCGCTCGCGCGGCGTGTGGGAGATCAGCGCACCGGACGTGGTCGCCGAGTTGACGGCCCTTTTCTTCCAGCTGTGGGGCCGCGCGAAGGACCCGGGGCGCGACTGGACACCTCCCCTGCACCTCGCCCCGCGCGAGAGCGCGATCGTGGCGCTGCTGGCCGCGGGCCACACCGACGCCTCGATCGCGGCGAAGCTCGACATCAGCGTGCGCACCATCGCCTACACCCTCTCCGCCCTCATGGACCGCTATGCCGTGTCCAGCCGATTCCAGCTGGGACTACGGCTCGGCGCCGAAGCAACGCAGCAGACAGCCGCCGGGGAACCGGACGAGCACGAACCCGACCAGGAGTGACCGGTGCGTGGAACCATCCGAATGATCTGCCTGACCGTGACGACGATGATCTTGGCTGCCTTCGCGGTCGCGCCCGCCGCGGCGGTGCCGTCCGGGACCGTCAGCTACCGGTGGATGACCTGTCCGGCAGGCACCGCGACCACTGCGCGCCTTGACACGGTCGCCTCCCACATCGGTGCGCACGACAACAGGCTCTGGCTCAGCGTCGGCGGGGAAGTGTTCCCCTGCCGGCCGCCGCAGACCCTGGAGGCCTGGGGTCTGGCCCTGTACTACGGCGACCACGCGGTCGGCCGGGCGCAGCCCTTTCAGCTCGATCCGGGGACCGGAACCGATCATGGCGGGACGATGCTGACCGGGAGCACGGTGCAGGCGGTGTGCATCCTCTCCGACGAGACGACCCGCCTTGCCTGCGCGGCGGTCAGCTGGGTGGACATCGCCGGGACGCCGTCCGCCGTCTACGAAGGCAGCCTGCCTGTCGACTCGCCGCTGGTCGCCATGCCGGCTCCAACAAACATGCTGGTCGACGGACCTGGCGGGCCGTACTGCCCGAAGTGTCCGTGATAGTTCGCCTGCCCGCGTCACCCAGCAGGGGTGACCCGCACACTGCGGGTCACCCCTGCTGCGTCAGCGGCGGCTCCGCGCCACCTGCCATTGCGCAAACCTGCAATCGGGTGCGAACCCCTGGCCTGCGGCCGGCCAGCTGTCTAGGTTGCTCATGTCCGGCCGGGAGGCACCCACCGGAGAATGTCACCCATCGGGCCGCGATTGGACGCCACCCATGCATCTCACCCCACGCGAGCGCAGCATCGTGGCGCTGCTGGCCGCGGGACACACCGACGCCGCGATCGCGGCGCAGCTCGACATCAGCGTGCGTACCATCGCCTACACCCTGTCCGCGTTGATGGACAGATACGCGGTGACCAACCGATTCCAACTGGGGCTGCGGCTCGGCGAGGAATCGGCGCAGCAGGCAGACCCGGACGGCCCCGAGGAGCCGGGGCCCGAGCAGGCGTGAGCGGCGGCCGGAGGGGTGGCCACCGGCACACACCGCCGGCCACCCCTGTCGCCGTCGCCGGAAACGTGGTCCCCCGTACCCGCCGGACGATGGAGCCGTCCGGCACGCACGCACGTGCCCGCGCCGCGCAGACCGGACCGTCGCGCGGTGCCCACCGCTGACATGCCTGGTCTCGTGGTAACCCGCCTCCGCCGGAAGCGGAGGCGATGTCACAGAACATAGAGCGGGACAACTCGCTTACCAAGATCACCAGGCATCGTTGCATGAATCTGCAATCGGCCGGATGACCTTGGTTCGGGTTGAATGGACTGTCTACGTTGCTCATGCGGTCGGGAGCGAAGCGCACCGGCACGGGCACACGGGGGAGGCCGACATGCTCGAAGCTCAAGTTGTGCCCTCGCTGATGAAGTGGGGCGTCTCACCGCACGCGGACCTCGTGTACCGCACGCTCATCACCTTCGGCCCCTGGTCGGTGGACAGCATCAGCCGCTCCCTGGAGATGAGGTCGCGGCAGGTGCGCACAGCCCTCGACGAGCTGTCCGGGCTGGGCGCGGCGGCCCCGGAGCGCGCCGTGGCGGCGGGTGCGCGGGCCGGTGACGACCGGCTGTGGTCCGGTCGCGCTCCCGCGCACGTGCTCTCACTGCTCCACGACCGGCACCACCGCGCCGCGCTGGCCCGCGAGCGGGCACACCAGCGCCTGATCCGGGTGTCGTATCCGAGCCTCGTGGCCGATCCCGCACGGATCCCCGCCGGGGGTGCCCGGCCGCTGGAAGGGCTGGAGCGGACGATGGAGCGGATCGCTGCGGTGTCGGCCACGGAACGCCACGAGAACCTGGCCATGAATCCCGAACCGTCCTTCAACGCCGCACAGATCAAGCAGGCGGCGCCGCTGGAGCGGCAGACCCTCGCCCGCGGCGTCACGGTACTCAGCCTCGGCGTGCCAGCCTCGGCGGAGGACGAGTCGGACTGGCACGACGAGGAGATGCGCAGCCACGGCCTCTACTACCGCGAGCTGCCGGAGGTGCCGGGCAAGCTGCTGATCATCGACCGCGCCACCGCCTTCATCCGGCTGGATCCCGCGAACCGTGCGCGGGGGATGTGGGAGATCACCGAACCGGGCGTGGTCGCCGAACTCGTCTCCCTCTTCCTGGAGCAATGGGCCCGCGCAACGGAACCGGGCCGCTTCTGGAACCCGCCCGCGGGCCTCAGCCCGCGCGAGAGCACCGTCGTGGTGATGCTCGCCATGGGCTACACCGACACGGCGATCGCGTCGAAGCTCGACATCAGCGTGCGCACGATCGCCTACACCCTGTCCGCGCTCATGGACAGGTACGACGTGACGAACCGATTCCAACTGGGCTTACGGCTCGGTGCCGAGGCAGCGCGGCAGGCACCGGGGGAACCGAACGGACACGAGACCAACGGGGAGTGACACCTGTGAACAGAACCGTCCGCACCATCATCGTGGCAGTCGTCGCAATGACCGTGGGAGCCATCGCGGCGACCCCGGCGGCAGCCTTCAAGATCATAAACTACCAATGGCTCACCTGCCCGGCGGGCACCGCCACCACGGGCTTGGTCACCGGATCGTCCACCTATACCCATGAGGTCGAGGGCAACAACTACTACCTGCATTTCGTCACCCTGTACGGCACGCTCACGCCCTGCCGGCGCATCCCCAACGATGCGACCGTATACGCGATCGGCGCCTATGGCAGCTCTGACGCATACGGCGGGGCCTACACCTATATCAATCCCGGCTTCCCCACCCCGACGTTTGACGATGGGTCGCCCATCGACGTCTATCCCGATATCCAGGCCGTGTGCCTCATCACCAACGAGACGACGCGGCTGGCCTGCGTTTCCGTAGTCTGGGTCGACGCCGGTTACTCGATGGTGCCGGTGATCGAAGGTCCGCTGGCCGTCGACTCGCCACGGGTCGCCATGCCCGCGATCACCAAGATGAGTGCCGTCGTCGGCGGTCCCGTCACGCCGACGTGCTTCAAGTGCCCGTGACCGGCAACGTGCCTCGGTGAGAGCACAAGGGCGGCCCCACACCGGGGCCGCCCTTCCGCTGCCGGGCCTCCACCGATCGGCCGAGGCCAGGCGTCGACCCGCGACACGTCCGTGTCACGGGTTCGCCGTTGCCTGCCACGGCGTCCTCCGATGTCCGGGCCATGCCTGGCGGTGCCTTCATTTGCGATTGTGAAGTGCTTGCTTCACGTGAGCCGCAACCTCCATCAGCCGCGTGAAGCGCGTCGGCGTGGGAGGGCAGGCTCCCACGCCTCCCGTCTCCACCTGTACCGCTACGGCGCCCCTCGCCCGCGGCGGAGACCCCCGAGGAATGGAGTGACCATGAAGCACGCCATCCATGCGCGGAGGAGACGTCGGCTATTCGCCGCCGTTCCCGCGCTGGCGCTGGCCGCTGTCGGGCTGTACGGCCCGGGAACGGCGAATGCCGTTGCCGCACCGGCCGTGATCAGCCCCAGTGAGTTCTACATCAACTATGCCGAGCCCGCTGTCCAGCCGGACACCACGGGCAAGGAGACCAAGGGCGCCAACGGCATCTACGGCAGCGCGGCGGACAAGACCCGCGCGTTCGACCGCAAGCACGCCAACGGCAACCCGCTCACCGCACACCAGCTCGCCAAGCTCGAGGCGAAGTCCATCAAGACCGGCAAGAACCCGCGCAACCTCAAGCAGGCGCCGGCCACCCAGGTCGCGAAGCTGCTGACGATGCTGGTCGAGTACAGCACCACCGCCAACGACGACTTCTCCAACGTCATGGTCACGGACACGACCGACGCGGGCCGGTCCTGCGGCCTCGGCAACGTCCAGAACGGGCCGACGAACAACACCATCCCGAACCCGGCGACGATGTCCCACCTCGACAACAACTCGATGTGGGTCGCCGACTTCAACCAAGAGCACTACAACAAGATGCTCTACACCTCGACGGGTATCACCGAGCGGGTGCGTCCCGACCTCACCGGTCCGGACGGCAAGCCGGGTATCGACATCTCCGGTCTGACGATGCGCAACATGTACCTGGAGATGTCGAAGGGCGCCTACACCGTCGAGGGCCAGGCGACCCCGTGGATCACCCTGCCGCACTCCGAGGCCTGGTACGGCGCGACGCGCTGCTTCCAGGACGAGAACGGCGCGTGGCAGATGCCGGCCATCCAGTCGATGAACGGCCACCCGGACAATCCGCTGGGCGCGCAGAAGATGGCCATGGACGCGGTGGACGCGCTGGCCGCGGCCGACCCGAGCTTCCCGTGGGCCGACTACGACATCGAGGACCAGGGCGACCGCGACGGCGACGGCAACTTCTACGAGCCGGACGGCGTCATCGACCACCTGGTCATGGTGCACGCCGGTGAGGACAAGTCCGGCGGCGGCGGCGCGCAGGGCGCGTACGCGATCTGGGCGCACTCGTCCGCGGTCGCGGGCGGCTACACGATCCCCGGCACCAACCTCAAGGTGTCGAACTACATCGTGCAGCCCGAGGACTCGGGCGTGGGCGTTTTCGCCCACGAGTACGGCCACGACCTCGGCCTGCCGGACCTGTACGACACCTCCGGCGCCGGCGAGTCGGACATCGACTTCTGGGACCTGATGTCCTCGGGTTCGCACTCCGGCCCGATCTTCCAGGCCATGCCGACGCACATGGGCCTGTGGGACAAGTGGGTGCTCGGCTGGGCCGACCCGCTGGTCCTCGCGCCCGGAGCCTCGGACCGCGACGTGCAGCTGGGCCAGACCTCGCGCACGCCGAAGGGCACGAAGGACGGCATCAAGATCGACCTGCCGCCGAAGACCATCACGCTGGCGACCGCGCACAGCGGCGCCAACATGTGGTACGCGGGCACGGACCAGGACTGGGCCGACATCAAGATCTCCCGTGAGGTGGCGGTTCCGAACGCTGCCGACGCGAAGTTCTGGATGTGGAACAACTACGTCATCGAGGAGGACTGGGACTTCGGCTTCGTCGAGGTCTCGACCGACGGCGGCAACACCTGGACCGACCTCAAGATCTACGACGAGGCCGGCGCCCTGGTGTCCACCGACGACGGTTACTCGGACCCGAACGGCAACATGGCGACGTTCCAGAACCGCTACGGCCTGACCGGCGACAGCCACGGCTGGCGTCACGACTACGTCGACCTGAGCGCGTACGCCGGCAGCACGGTGCAGGTCCGCCTGCGCCAGGCGACCGACGCGGCGGCGCAGGAGCGCGGCTGGTTCTCCGACGACTTCTCGGTCACCGGCGGCGGCGCCACCACCTGGAGCGACGACGTAGAAGCCGGCACGGCCGGCTGGACCGCCACCGGCGGCACCTGGGTCGACACCACCGGCCCCGGCTGGCGCATCGACACCGGCACCTCGGTGAAGGCGCACTACTACCTGGCCGAGTGGCGCAACTACGACGGGTTCGACAAGGGCCTGCAGTACGCCTACGACAGCACCTACCTGCGTGACGGCGCCTGGAAGGTCGAGAAGGTCAAGTACAACGCGCCCGGCATGCTGGTGTGGTACCGCGACACCACGTTCGGCAGCAGCAACGCGGTGACCGCCGCGGTGACCGCACTGCCGAGCGCCGGTGCCAAGGGCGGCCTGCTCATCGTGGACTCGCACTTCGACCCGCTGCGCCGCACCGGCACGGCGGCCACGAAGGACCCGTCCACGCTGAAGAACCTGCAGGGCCGGCCGCAGTCCTCCAACGCGGCATTCACGCTGCACCCGACGTACCCGTTCCAGGAGTGCCTGGAGGCGAACGGCGAGCCGTTCAGCGAGTACTGCACGTCCTTCGGGGCGCAGCCGGGCGTGGCGTCGTTCACCGACGCCAAGGGCTGGGTGCCGGGTCTGGAGCTGCGCGGCAGCAGCCTGTTCTACCGGGACGTCGACGCCTCCGTCGTCATCCCGTCGGTGGGCAACGCGCCGTACACCACCCGGATCGTCAACCCGGACGGCACTCCCGCGACCGGCGTCTACGGCGCCGACCTCGGGTTCACCATCCTGGGCTCGGGCAACCCCGGCGATCAGGGCATCTCCTACGGCGTCACGATCACCATCGTCCGGTCGGCGAAGGACAACTCGTACGCCACCGTGCACGTCACGCCCGCGAACGGCTGACCGCACGAACATCTGAAACACCGCTGACGACGAGGGCGGCCCGCATCCGGCGGGCCGCCCTCGTCGTCTACCAGCGGCTGTCGTACGGTCGACGACGGCTGCGTCGCGGCCGACCTACATGAGCATCCACCGAACGGTGGATGCTCATGTCTCGTATTGGGACAGTCTCCGTCAACCTTTCGGAGCGAACCCCTCCGATGTCCGGGCCATGCCTCATGGTGAATTCATTTGCGATTGTGAAGTGCTTGCTTCACGTGAGCTGTGAACGCCATCCGCCACGTGAAGCCGCGTCGACGTGGGAGGGCAGGCTCCCACGTCCCCCGTCTCCACCTGTTACCGCCACGGCGCCCCCTGCCGTGGTGGACACCCCGAGGAATGGAGTGACCATGACGCACGCCATCCATGCGCAACGGAGACGGCGGCTACTCGCTGCCGTCCCGGCGCTGGCACTGGCAGCTGTCGGGATGTACGCACCCGCGGCGGCCACCGCCGCTGCGGGCCCGACGGCCGTGATCAGCCCGAGCGAGTACTACATCAACTACGCCGAGCCCGCGATCCAGCCGGACACCACGGGCAAGGAGACCAAGGGCGCGGGCGGCCTCTTCGGCGGTGCGGGTGACAAGACCCGTGCCTTCGACAAGAAGCACGCCTCCGGCAACCCGCTCACCTCGCGCCAGCTGGCCAAGCTCGAAGCGAAGTCCATCAAGGAGCGCAAGAGCCCCCGCAAGATCAAGCAGGCGCCGACCACCCAGGTCGCCAAGCTGCTGACGATGCTGGTCGAGTACAACCCCACCGCGAACGACGACTTCACCGACCAGATGGTCACCTCGTCGACCGACGCGGACCGCACCTGCGTTCCGGGCAACATCCAGAACGGTCCGGTGCACAACGGGATCCCGAACCCGGCGACGATGTCCCACCTGGACAACAACTCCATGTGGGTCCCCGACTTCAACCAGGACTACTACAACAAGCTGCTCTACACCTCCAAGGGCATCACCCAGCGGGTCCGCACGGACCTCAAGGGACCGGACGGCAAAAAGGGCATCGACCTCACCGGTCTGACGATGCGCAACATGTACCTGGAGATGTCGAAGGGCGCCTACACCGTCGAGGGCCAGGCGACCCCGTGGATCACCCTGCCGCACTCGGAGGGCTGGTACGCCGCGACGCAGTGCTACCAGGACGCGGACGGCAACTGGCTGATGCCGGCCATCCAGTCGATGAACGGCCACAAGGACAACCCGCTGGGCCCGCAGCAGATGGCGACGGACGCGGTGGACGCGCTGGCCGCGGCCCAGCCGAACTTCCCGTGGGCCGACTACGACATCGAGGACCAGGGCGACCGGGACGGCGACGGCAACTTCTACGAGCCGGACGGCGTCATCGACCACCTGGTGCTGGTGCACGCGGGTGAGGACAAGTCCGGCGGCGGCGGCGCCCAGGGCACCTACGCCATCTGGGCGCACTCGTCCGCGGTCGCGGGCGGCTACACGATCCCCGGCACCAACCTGAAGGTGTCGAACTACATCGTGCAGCCCGAGGACTCGGGCGTGGGCGTCTTCGCCCACGAGTACGGCCACGACCTCGGCCTGCCGGACCTGTACGACACCTCCGGCGCCGGCGAGTCCGGCATCGACTTCTGGGACCTCATGTCCTCGGGTTCGCACTCGGGACCGATCTTCCAGTCGATGCCGACGCACATGGGCATCTGGGACAAGTGGGTGCTCGGCTGGGCCGACCCGCAGGTCATCGCGCCCGGGGCGGGCACGTCGAACGTGAAGCTGGGCCAGACCTCGCGCACGCCGGTCGGCACCCAGGACGGCATCAAGATCGACCTGCCGCCGAAGACCATCACGACGGCGGTTCCGCACAGCGGCGCCAACATGTGGCACACCGGCGCGGACCAGGACTGGGCCGACATCAAGATCTCCCGTGAGGTGGCGGTTCCGAACGCTGCCGACGCGAAGTTCTGGATGTGGAACAACTACGTCATCGAGGCCGACTGGGACTACGGTTTCGTCGAGGTCTCGACCGACGGCGGCGCCAACTGGACCGACCTCAAGGTCTACGACGAGGCCGGCACCCTGGTGTCCACGGACGACGGCTACGCCGACCCCAACGGCAACATGGCCACGTTCCAGAACCGCTACGGCCTGACCGGCGACAGCCACGGCTGGCGTCACGACTACGTCGACCTGAGCGCGTACGCCGGCACCACGGTGCAGGTCCGCCTGCGCCAGGCCACCGACGCCGCCTTCCAGGAGCGCGGCTGGTTCGCCGACGACTTCTCGGTCACCGGCGGCGGCAGCACCACCTGGAGCGACGACGTAGAGGCCGGCACGGCCGGCTGGACCGCGGTCGGCGGCACCTGGGTCGACACCACCGGCCCCGGCTGGCGGATCGACAGCGGCACCTCGGTGAAGGCGCACTACTACCTGGCCGAGTGGCGTAACTTCGACGGTTTCGACAACGGTCTGCAGTACGCCTACGACAGCACCTACCAGCGCGACGGCGCCTGGAAGGTCCAGAAGATCAAGTACAACGCGCCGGGCATGCTGCTGTGGTACCGCGACACCACGTTCGGCAGCACCAACCACGTCACGGCGAACCTGACGGCGCTGCCGAGCGTCGGCGCCAAGGGCGGCCTGCTCCTGGTGGACTCGCACTTCGACCCGTTCCGCCGTTCCGGCGTCGCGGCGACGAAGGACACCTCCACCCTGAAGAACCTGCAGGGCCGGCCGCAGTCCTCGAACGCGGCGTTCACGCTGCACCCCACGTACCCCTTCAAGGAGTGCCTGGAGGTGCCCGCCGAGCCGTTCGTCGAGTACTGCACCGCGTTCAAGGCGCAGAAGGGTGTCGGCGCGTTCACCGACGCCAAGGGCTGGGCTCCGGGTCTGGAGCTGCGTGACGGCAGCCTGTTCTACCGGGACGCCGACGCCAGCGTCGTCATCCCCTCGGCCGGCAACGCGCCGTACACCACCCGGATCGTCAACCCCGACGGCACGCCCGCGACGGATGTCTACGGCACCGACCTCGGGTTCACCGTCCTCGGCACCGGCAACCCCGGTGACGCGGCGGTCGCCAACGGCGTCAAGCTGACCATCCTGTGGGCGACGCACGACAACGCCTACGCCTACGTGCAGGTCACGGCGGCGAACAGCTGATCCGGCAACACTGAACAAAAAAAGGGGGCCACCGGCATCACGCCGGTGGCCCCCTTCGTCGCACGTCAGCGCACGGAGAGCAACGCCGTCTCGTTGGTGAACTCGACGCACTTGTACTCCTCGTACGAACCCCCCGCGACCAGGGCGGCGCCTGCGTTGTGGCAGGCGGCGACGTCGGAGTAGACGCCGTAGTCGTACCACTGGGTCAGCTCGTGGCCGAAGACGTAGGCCGCCACGCCGCCACCGGACGCCAGGCCGAAGTCGGCGTCGAACCGGTAGTGCACACCCAGGTAGATCCGGCTGAGCGCGTTCTCCGTCGCGGCCGCCGAGATGCTGGTGAAGGTGCGGGACACCCCCACCGCGTGCGGGTCCTCCGTGGTGGCCGTCCAGGTCACCGCGTCGGTGCCCAGGAACGCCTTCACCACGCCCGCCCACGCCCCGGCGAAGGTCGCGTGGCCCGAGATGTACGCCGGGAACGGCGGGCTGAAGTTCACCCCGGCGGTGTTCGCGGACAGCGGCTTCCAGGTCGGGTCGGCCACGGTCGCGGCGTTGCCGTCGGTGTCGGCCAGGCGCACCGCGGACTCCGGCCGCCACAGGTCGATCGCCGTGCGGTATTTCGCGTCCCAGGCCGTGATGCTCGCGTCGGCCATCGCGATCGCGACCAGCGCGAACAGCCGCACGTTCTGGGTGGTGGACAGCCCGCGGGCCTGGGCGAGGATCGCGGTGTGCGCGAACAGCTGGCCCGGCGGCTTGTAGGTGCCGTCGAGGTCGTTGGCCCAGAACCACGCCAGCTGGGTCTGGTCCGCGGTCCGCGTGGTGGAGGTCGCCGAGCCGAGGCTCTTGACCTCGTTGACCTGCGCGGCGTATCCGGAGCTGGCCAGCAGGCTCGGATAGGTCGAGTAGCCCAGCGGCAGCTGCGGCCGGAACTGCGTGCCGGACGTCATGCCGAACGGCGTGACCCCGCCCCAGTTCGGGGTCGCGGCCGCACCGGAACCCGTGTTGCGCCAGGCCCCGGGGACCGTGCCCTCGACGTACGGGGTGGTGTCGGTGGAGCCGTCACCGGTCCGCGCCGTCTTCATCGCCGCGGCGGCCTGCTGGCCGATGTACACGGCTTCCTTCTGGTTGTTGGTGGTGCCGACCCCCTGCTGAGCGGTAGCCAGGTCGGCGTCGAAGTTGAGCGCCGGGTAGAGGTTTCGCAGCACGGTCACGGCGGCGTAGTCGATCGCGGTGCCCACGATGGGCGTGTTCGCTCCGGCGTACTTCACCGTGGTGACGTTGACCAGGTACTTCTTGCCAAGGCACGTGTCGAGCACCGGGACCGCGAATGCCCCGACCCGGCAGCTCGCCGAGTTCGCCGCGTCCCACATGGCTGCGTGCATCATCGCGCCCGCGCGGGCCAGCGGGCCTGGTGCGCCGCCGACCGTGCGGTAGGTGCGCAGCAGCACCTGGTTCCAGTAGACGGTGTGGTCGGCCGGTGCCGCGGCCGAAGCCGAAGCCGCCGGAATGACGGCGGCACCGGTCGCCGTGACGACCGTAATGAGGGCAGCGAGCAGCCCACGACCTCGCAGTCGCTTCACGTTTGTTCCTCCCCGTGGCCATGCCCGTGACAGACATGGAATTGAATTGTGTCTGTACGATATGGATCCACCGGGGAGGCATCCGCCCCTTTCGATAAACAATCGATAACGAGTTATCGAAAGGGACACGAACACGAAAAAGGACCTGCCCTCGCGGGCAGGCCCTTTTTTCGTGCTATACGCGCCGGGTCAGTTCTTGACCTGGACCAGCATCACCGGTGCGGGACCGGTGAGCTCGAGCCAGACCGAGATCTTGACGCCGTTGCCGGCCACCTTGACCGAGCCCCACGGGTTCGCCGCCGACCAGTAACGGTTCGGGTCGGAGTCGTCGAACGTCGCGATGCCGTTGCTCGCCGGCACCGTCAGCGGCACACCGTTGCGGTGGAACGTGACCGCGTCGGTCTTCTGCAGACCGAACACGGAGTCCCACGGCTGGCGCCGGTTGGTCAGCTTGCACAGACCGTCCGGGTTGCCGCCGTTCACGGCGCAGGAGATGCCGGGCCACGCGACGGGCGCGGGCCGGGCGTCGACCGGAAGCGCCAGGCCGGTGCCGGCCCGGCCCGTACCCGACGTGTTGTTGTCGCCGTACAGGTAGTTCACGTACCAGACCAGCAGGCCGTCCTGGAACGGGAACCGGTCCACCCAGTCGGGCCGCGTGTTGCCGTAGCCGAAGTTGTACGGACCGGTCTTGAGGTTCTTGTCGTAACCGGTGTACGTCCGGTACTCCGCCAGGTAGAAGCGGGGGTACACGTCGGTGTAGCTGCCGTCGATGCGCTTGAAGCCCTTCGACGTCCACGCGCCCTCGCCGGCCTCGACATCGTCGACGAACCCGTTCGGGCCGTCGGTTACCAGCTTGATGTCGTCCAGGAAGGCGCCCTTGCCGGCCACGCCGCCGTCGGACTGGTAGCGGAACCGGAAGTCGATGACCTTGCCGACCCAGGGGGTCAGGTCGTAGGACAGGTCGGTCCAGGCGTGGGTGCCGCCGAGGCCCGGCTCCGTGATCTTCTTCCAGGTCACGCCACTGTCGGTGCTGACCTCGCCGTAGAGCCAGTCGTAGCCCTGCTCGATGTCGTACTCGATCTTCGTGGTGAGCGACGCGGTGGTCGCACCGGTCAGGTCGAGCTTGCGGCGCAGCGTGTTGCGCAGGTCGTCGCCACTACCGGTCCACCACTCCCAGTTGCCACCGAAGGGGTCGTTCCAGTCGGTGGTCTCGGTCTGGTCCGGCAGCGGCACGACGACCGCCTGGGGCAGACCTTCCGGGGTGGCCGCCGAGCCGAGCGAGACCAGCTTGGTCTTGCCGTCCTCGACGGTCTTGTAGTCCAGCCAGCCCAGGAACAGCTTCTCCCACGGGCCCATGTAGCCCGGCGAGGTGCCGATGCTGTCCAGGCCCTTGTTGAGCCAGGAGCCGCCCGACATCAGCGTCCAGAAACCGGTGCTGTTGTCGCCGCCCCGGGTGTCGTACAGGTCCGGCAGACCGAGGTCGTGGCCGTACTCGTGGGTGAACACGCCGAGGCCGCCGTTCTCCGGCTCGGTGGTGTAGTCACCGACCCACAGGCCCGTGTCGCCGATCGGAGCGCCGCCCAGCTTGTTGTTCGCCGGGCCGGTGGTGCCCTCCTCGGTCTGGTTCACGTACCAGCGGTGCGACCAGATGGCGTCGGCACCCTGCGCGCCGCCGCCGGCCTCCTCGCCCTCACCTGCGTGAATGGCCTGGAAGTGGTCGATGTAGCCGTCCGGCTCGTTGAAGTTGCCGTCCTCGTCGTGGTCGTACCGGTCCCACACGTCGAACTTGGACAGGTACGCCGTGATCTCGGTCTTCGACTTGCCCGCCGCCACCTGCGAGTTGTACCAGGCGGTGAGGGTGTCCTCGATGAACGGCCACGCGGTGTCGGTGTCGTCGTACCCGTTCGGGTTCTCGACCTCGTCCCAGTTGTAGCCGTAACGAGCCTCGTTGTACGGCACCTGCACCCAGTCGGTGACGTCACCCTTGACCGAGTACTTGCCGCCCGACTGCTTGTAGTAGAAGTCGGCCATCGACTCGCCCGGACCGTTGATCATCTTCTCGAAGTGGGCCTTGTTGAAATCAGGGACCCAATACGTGGAGTTGTCGTTGGCCCGGTCGGGCGAGGGGATCTGGTTCACGCGCGGACCGGGCGTGCCGGCCGTGCCGTCCGGACCCACCTGGTCGCCGAACTCCACCAGGATGGTGAAGATCGGGTCGACCTTGTCGGCCTTCTTCTTGAGCTCGGCCCAGCGGCCCTTGCCGACCTGCACAACCTCGGAGCCGTTGCGCTGGATCGGCTTGGACTTGCCCGACACGACGTCGGCGATGGCCTGCTTCAGGGTTTCCTGGCGCTGCTTGTTCAGCGCGTTGGGCAGGTTGTCCGCCCGGCTGACGCCCGTCGGCTCCGTGGCGCTGACCGCCGGCTGCGGCGCACCGCTAGCGGGCGCTGCCGCCAGGCTGCCGGCGACCAATGCAGCGGTGATCCCGACTGCGCTGCCGATTCTGCGGATTCGCAAAGGGTCCTCCCTCCCTTTAGCGGAAACGACACCGGGCAGCGCACGGCAGGGTGGGCGGGCGGCCCGGAGTCGTCAATTGTGAAAGCAGCGTTGCATAACTGCCCGTCGTTGTCATCACCCTGCGCCGCACGAGATTTCGGCTGTCCACATCAGAGGGAGTAAGTCATACCTTCTCCACCCGAACACGGTGGGCCGGGCACTAGACGGACAAATCGATCATCCAAATCCATGAAAACGGTCCAGATCGTCTCCGACCGATCGTCTTCCGCATCACGCGCGTCGGCATGGCGACAGATGGAGACCGGGTGACTGTGGTGGTCCTGCAGCACCGCCCGCAGATCGGCGGTGGTCAGCGGCTGGCGCGTCGCGTCCAGCAGCCGGCGTGCCCGCGCCGACCGGAACAGCGACGAGCCGCCCCAGTCCTTGATCGTGTCGTACACCGGCAGGCCCGTCTCGAAGTGGTTGGCATGCACCAGCACCCCGTCCACCGGGTGCAGCCAGCCCGCGTCGCCCGGCGCCAGTTCCAGGTCGATCAACTCGCCGCCGGCCGGATCCGCCTGGCCGATCAGCAGGTTGATGGAGGCCGAGCGCGGCGCGCGCATCGCGTTGCGGATCGCCCAGGACAGCGAGTCCGCTTCCAGCACCGAACGCAGCAGCACGTGGTAGGGCACCCCGCCGGGCCGGCCGTCGCGGTCGCAGCCGAGCAGGTTGACGCAGACCCCCACCCCGGCGGAGTTGAGACCGGTCTTGGCGAGCATGCCCGCCTCCGTCAGCGCGAGCACCTCGTGGCCGCGCTCGTCCCGGGTGATCAGCAGGACGTTGTAGTCGCGGTGCCCGGGATGCCAGTCCCAGTTCTGCGCCAGCAGGGTGCGCCCACCGGCACTGCGCGGACCGAGCACCCCGAGGCTGGTGCACTCGCCACGGTCACCGGCCGGCGGGCCGGAGTCGCCGGGTGAGCCGCAGGCCGGAGCCCCGTACAGCAGCTCGGAGCGGGCATTGATCGCGTAGATCAGCTCGGGCGCGACGGACGCCCCCCGGGCGACCCCGTCGAGCATGGCCGCAAGGCGGGGGAAGTGGGCGAGCGTCGTCTCGCGGAACGCCGCGCCCTGCACGGTCACCGCCGCCCGGTCCAGCCCGGCGGCCCGCGAGAACCGGTCGAGGTAGGCGGTCACGTTCAGATTGATCAGGTCGGCGGCGGCCCGGCCGTACGCCGTGCCCATCTCCTCGGGCGTGCCGCTCACGTCGACCACGGTCAGGGGGGTGTTCATGCCCGGCCACTCTGCCGCACCCGCCGCCCGCCGCGCCAGCGTGAAACCGGCCGCCCCCGCGTGAGCCGGGCCCTCTTCGCGGCGAACCTCCCGGTGCGCGCCTGGTGAGAACCGTAGTATCCGGATCATGGGAGACAGCCGGACACGGCCGAGGTCCAGCCCGCGCCTGAAGCGGATGAAACGCCGTCGTGCCCAGGCCGCCCGCAGCGCCGCCGCCGAGGTGGTGCGTTTCCTGCGCACCGAGCAGATCGGCGGCCTGGTGCTGCTCGGCGCGACGGCGCTGGCACTGATCATCGCTAACTCGCCGCTGGCCGACGCGTACCAGCGGCTCAGCGCGTACACCTTCGGCCCCCAGGCGCTGCACCTCAACCTGTCGGTGGCACAGTGGGCCCAGGATGGTCTGCTCACCGTCTTCTTCGTGGTCGCCGGGCTGGAACTCAAACGCGAGCTGGTCGTCGGTGAGCTGCGCAGCCCGCGGCAGGCCGCGCTGCCCATCGCCGGCGCGATCGGCGGCATGGTCGTCCCCGCCCTGCTGTGCTTCCTCATCGCGTTCGGCGCCCCCGGCGGGGCCGACGCGTGGGCCGTCCCGGTGGCGACCGACATCGCCTTCGCCCTGGCCGTGCTCGCCATCTGCGCCCGGGACCTGCCCCCCAGCCTGCGCGTCTTCCTGCTGTCGCTGGCGATCGTCGACGACCTCGGGGCCATCCTGCTGATCGCCCTGGTATTCACCGCGCACGTGGCGTTCCTGCCGCTGCTCGGCGCGGCCGCGGTGCTGGTGGTCTACGCCCTGCTCCAGCAGTTCCGGTTCCGCGGCTGGTGGCTCTACGTGCCACTGGCGCTGGCCGCCTGGGCGCTGGTGCACGCCTCCGGGGTGCACGCCACCATCGCGGGCGTCGCCGTCGGCCTGCTCACCAGGGTCAAGCACGATCCCGGCGAGCACGAGTCGCCCGCCGAGGCCCTGGAGCACCGGATCCAGCCGATCTCGGCCGGGATCTGCGTGCCGCTGTTCGCGTTCTTCTCCGCGGGCATCGCGATCAGCGCCGGCGCGCTCGGCGCGATCTTCGCCGACCGGGCCTCGCTCGGCGTGCTGCTCGGCCTCGTCGTCGGCAAGACGGTCGGCGTGCTGCTCGGCGCGGTCATCGCGGTGCGCTCGAAGCTGGCCGAGCTGCCCGAGGGGCTGGAATGGCGCGACCTGGTCGCGGTCGCGGTGGTCACCGGGTGCGGCTTCACGGTCAGCCTGCTCATCGCGGAGCTGGCCTTCGACTACGGAGAGCAGCAGGCCCGGGTCAAGGGCGCGGTGCTGCTCGGCTCCTTGATCGCATCGCTGCTGGCCGCAGCCCTGCTGCGCAGACAGGTCCGGGTACGCACACGCTAGCCTGCACTCATGCGCGAGCGAAGCGAGCGAATCAACAGGCTCAGTGAACATGCCTTCGACGAGCGTAGCGAGGAGAAGGCATGAATGAACGGGCCGGGAACACCGCGGTGGACGAGTCGTGCGTCCTGGACGAGGGGCCGTGGACGCACCGGTTCGTCAACGCCAACGGCAGCAGGTTCCACGTCGTGGAGCAGGGCACCGGCCCGCTGGTGGTGCTCCTGCACGGCTTCCCCGAGTTCTGGTGGGCCTGGCACCGGCAGCTGCCCCTGCTCGCGGACGCGGGCCTGCGGGCGGTGGCGGTGGACCTGCGCGGCTACGGCGCGAGCGACAAGCCGCCCCGGGGGTACGACGGCTTCACCCTCGCCGCGGACGTGGTCGGTCTGATCCGCGCGCTCGGCGAGCGCAACGCCACCGTCGTCGGCGCAGGGGCCGGGGGCCTGATCGGCTGGTCCGCGGCGGCGCTGCACCCGCGGCTGGTGAGCCGGCTGGTGGTGCTCGGCGCGGCGCACCCGCTGCGGCTGCGCTCGGCGCTGGTCGCCAACGCGGCCCAGCGCCGGGCCGGGCGCGAGCTGCTCCGCTTCCAGCTGCCCCGCTACGAGCACGTGCTGACGCGTGACGACGCCGCGATGGCCGGTGGACTGATGCGGGCCTGGTCGTCACCGGCGTTCCGGCAGACCGCCGAGTACGCCGACTACGAGCACCGGTACCGCGAGGCCATCCGCATCCCGCAGGCCGCGTTCTGTGCGATGGAGGCGTACCGCTGGGCGTTCCGGTCCACGCTGCGGCTGCACGGCTACCGCTTCCTGCGCGCCATCCGCCAGCCGATCATCTCGCCCACCCTGCAGCTGCAGGGCGCCCTCGACCCGATCACGCTGCCCGCCACCGCCCAGGGCTCCGGCCGCTACGTCCTGGCCGACTACGAGTGGCGCCTGCTGGAGGACACCGGCCACTTCCCCCACCTGGAACGCCCCGACCTGGTGGCCGGCGAGATCATCCGCTGGACCAAGTGACCGGTCAGACGCGGGATTCGCGCAGGTCCGTCACTTCCTGTTTGGGAGCCCAGCCCTGGTAGACGCCGTAGTCGAACTCTTCGAGGCCGAGTTCGGCGGCGACGGGGGACTTGCCGCCGGTGTACTCCACGCGCAGCCAGGCGTCGTGCTCGGCCAGCACGATGAACGGCTGGCCGCGCCAGGTGCAGGTGCTGCGCACGTACGCCAGGTCGTCGATCTCGGCTGCGGGCACCACCCGGACGAACCGGCCGGGCCGGACCTCCTCGAAGCCCTCGGCGGGCTCGGGCCGGTACAGGCGCACGGCGTCGCCGTCGGGGCTGGCCTCGTACTCCCGGCCCAGGTAGCGGGCGATGTAGCCGTCGCGGTTCACTCTTCGCCCCCGTCGGTGCGCAGCCAGCGCGGACCGTCGGCGTCGAGCACCGCGACCATCTCCTCTTTACCCTCGGCGTCCACGCGCAGCAGCCGCGCGCCGTGCGGCAGCCGGGCGCTGTCCACCTTGAACTCGGCGATGATCTCGGTGCTCTCCCCGGGCGCGAAGCCGTTGCCGCGGAACGGGGCGCGTTCGATGACCCAGCCCTCCATGGCCTTCATCGCCGCCTCGTGCTGCCCGCCGTACGGGATCCGGTACAGGCTGGGCCGGTAGGCCGGCCAGCGCAGCACGTAGATCTCCTTGTCGTCGGCGGCGAACGGGGAGCCCGTCCAGGTCAGGCCGAGCGCGCTGCGCAGCGCCTGGGGACCGCGCAGGTGGCCGACCTCGCGGGCGCGGTGCACGAACCCGGAGACCCGGTCGTAGCCGCGGTCGAGGTAGTAGCCGATCTGGCTGGGCGCGATCACCTTCTGCATCTCGGTGATCTCCGGGTCGCGGCGGGCGGGCGGCGGGGCTGCCCCGGCCGTCGGCGCGGTCACCGCCGGTTCGCTCTCGTCGCCGCCGAGGCCCATCTCGGCCGCCCAGCGGGCGAGTTCCAGCAGCTGGTCGCCGGGCAGGCTGGCGCCGATCGCGGTGCCCGGGTTCACCGCGAACGACCAGGACGGGTCGGGCCAGGTCGCGATGAACTTGACGAAGCGCACCGGGACGGCCTCGACCGGTTCGGGCATGGTCTGCGTGGACGTGTAGCAGACGATGTGCGGCTCGCCGTCGATGTCGCGCGGCTGCCAGGTGAAACCGGGCTCGCCGGGCCGGGGCGCGGCCGCCCCGCCGGGCACCGGCAGCAGCACGGTCGCGAGCAGCAGCGTGGACAGGAAGGCGTCGGTGTTGCCCGCGTCGGCGGCTTCGAGCAGCTGCTCCTCGACGGAGTTCGACGGGCTGAAGTCGTCCTCGGGGCCGCTGGGCCGGACGTGTCGCGGACCGGACTGGGCCGGCGGCACGGCGACGTCGGGTGCCGTCACCGGCGGCACCGGGACGTCGGGCACGGTCGGCGGCGGGGACGCGGGCTCGAACAGCGACCCTTCGGCCGGCGCGGTCGGCGCGGGCTCGGCGGCCGACGGGCTGAACGGCGGCGCGGCCGACACAGGTTCGAACAGCGACCCCTCGCCCGGCCGCGGACCGGTCGGCGCGGTCGGCGCGGGCTCGACGACAGGCGGGCGCACCGGCGGCGCAGCCGACACCGGCTCGAACAGCGAACCTTCACCGGACCGCCCGGCGGGCGCAGGCACTCCGGCGGGCGGGGGCGCAGCGACGAAGGCGGCCTCGGCGGCAGGCGCACTGTACGGCGGCACGGCGGGCGGAGGCGGCGCGGCAGCCGGCACCACGACGGCCGGCGGCGGCACGGCGGCGGGCGGCGGCATCGCGGCCGGCGGGGTGGGCGTGTGCACCGCGGCCGGCGAGACCGGTTCGGCGGAGAAGGCCGGGTCGGCCGGGAAGAAGCGGCCACCGGGCTGCGCGACCGGCACGGTGGGCGGCGGCGCGACCGGCGACTCGATCGCCAGCGGGGTATGCACCTGCGGCGCGGCGACCGGGCGCACCTCCTCGACGTCGATCACCTCGGCGTCGAGGATCAGGTCCTCGTCGGGGTGGGGGGCGTACGCCGCCTGCTGCTGCGGACCGCGGGACTGCACCGGCGGCGGGGCGGTGCGGGCGGCCTTGGCGCGCTCGAGCGCCTCCAGCCGTTCGAGGCGGCCCCGGGCGACCGCGGGCGCGCCGGGAATGCGCACGTCACCGCGGACCAGCTGGGTGACGAACCAGGCCGGCAGGTAACCCTCGATCGGCAGACCCGGGTCCACCGCCAGCCACCACTCGTGGTTGGGCCACGACGAGGCCAGCTCCTGGAACGGGACGCGGCGGGCGGGACCGGCGTGCTCGGCCAGGCAGGCCCGCAGTGCGGCGGACGAGGTGAAGGCCAGCACGTGGGTGCGGTTCTCCGCGGTCCAGGTGCCCCAGCCTGCGGGGCCGCGCGCGGACGCGTCACCGGCGACCGGCAGCAGCAGTTCCGAACGGCCGAGGATGCGGAAGTAGAGCTCCTGGTCCCCGGCGCGCAGGGCGTCACGCAGCGCGATCTCGGTATCGGTGGCCGGCTCCCAACCCATCACGCGCTCACCTCCTGGCTGCCGCGAGAGTACTGAGACACAACTTACCTTGCGCCCCGTAGGCGTGTCGCAACCAGCAGTCTAGGTCCGCTCCTTCCAGTAGCATCTGCGCCGGGGATCAGCCACGCGGGTTTTCGTCCGCGCGCGAGCGGGCCGGTCCCCGGACAAGGCCTGGGGAGGCGACATGTACCGCAGCCGGCCGACGGCCGCCTTCGCGGCCCGCACGGTGGCATTCAGCGTGGTGCTCAGCTTCGGGGTCGTCGGGATCGCGACAGCGCCCGCCGCCGCGGCGCCGTGCCCGAACGGCGCGGCCGCGCCGGGCCAGGTGCTCGCCGACAAACCCTGGCCGCAGCAGCGCTGGGACCTGTCCGCGCTGCCCCGCGGCATCGACGGATCGGGCGTCATCGTGGCCGTGCTCGACTCCGGTGTCGACGCCACCCACCCGCAACTGCGCGGGCGGGTGATGGCCGGCCGGGACCTGCTGCCCGGCGGCGGCACCGACGGCCGGCAGGACTGCCTCGGCCACGGCACCGGCGTGGCCAGCGTCATCGCCGCCAAGCGGGTCGAGGGGACGGAGTTCCGGGGCATCGCCCCCGGCGTGCAGATCCTGCCGCTGCGGGTGAGTGAGCAGCTCGGCGGCCAGGAGAACTCAAACGACGGCCGGCGGGCCGACGTGCCGGAGATGGCCGACGCCATCCGGTACGCGGTGAGCAAGAAGGCCCGCGTGATCAATCTTTCGCTGAGCTACAGCGACATCGCCGCGAGCAGGCTCGCCGAGTTCCGCGAAGCGGTCCGCGAGGCGATCGCCGCCGACGTGGTCGTGATCGCGGCGGCGGGAAACCTCAAGGACAAGGGCAACCCGACCCCGTATCCCGCCTCCTGGGACGACGTGCTCGGCGTCGGCGCGATCGACGAGGCCGGGCAGCGGCTGCCGGCCTCGCAGACGGGACCGTACGTGGATCTGGTGGCCCCCGGTGACAAGGTGACCGTGGCGCGGCCGGGTCGCGGGCACACCAAGGAGAGCGGCACCAGTTTCGCCGCCCCGATGGTGGCCGCGACCGCGGCGCTGATCCGCCAGGCCTACCCGAAACTGACCGAGTCGCAGGTGCGGCGACGGCTGATGGCCACGGCCGACCCGGCACCGGGCGGCCGGCACAGCGACGGTTACGGCGTGGGCATCCTCAACCCGGTGCGGGCGGTGACCGACGTGCTCGACGGCGGCGCCCGGGTCACCCCGGCCGCGCTGGTCCCGCGGGCCGCCGACCCCGCCGCCGAGGCCGCCGCCGACCGGGCCGCCCAGCAGCGCTCTCAGGCGCTCTGGCTCGCCGCGCTCGGCGTGATCCTGGCCGGCCTGGTGCTCGCGCTGGCCGTGGCGCTGCCGAACGGCATCCGCCGCCGGTGGCGTGCCGCCGGCAACTGACGGAAGCATGACATTCGTGACCTATTTGCCCACGTCGGGCCCGTGTGTCGCCGACTGCCGACTCGACGGAGGATCCGCCCGCTCACGGCGGCGGCCATCATGTCCGTTGGACTGCATCGTCACCGCTGGCACCCTGCCATGTCTGAAGGAGAGCCGATGAGCGCGACCCAGCCGGGACTGCTGGTCACCGGGCTGCCCCGGAGCGGGACGAGCTGGGTGGGGAAGATGGTGGAGGCCGGACGGCAGGTCGTGTACGTCAACGAGCCGCTCAACGTGCGCCACCCACCGGGCCGCTCGCCGGGGGTGCTCGACGCCGACGTCACGCACCGCTTCCAGTACATCTGCGCCGACAACGAGGACGTGTGGCTGCGGGCGTTCCGCCGCACCCTGGCCCTGCGCTACGGCATCGGCCGCGAGCTGCGGCGCAACCACGCGCCCTACGACATCGCCCGGATGGTGAAGTACGCGACCGCGTTCACGACCGGTCGGCTGCGCGGGCGCAGCGCCATGCTCGACGACCCGTACGCCCTCATGGCGGTGCCGTGGCTGGCGGAGAAGTTCGGGGTGCGCGCGGTGGTGCTGGTGCGCGACCCGGTGTCGCTGGTCGGCAGCTACCGCAAGCTGGGCTGGCACATCAGCCTCGACGAGCTGCTGGGCCAGCCGCTGCTGACCCGGGACCTGCTCGCCGACCATGTCGACGAGCTGCGCGAGGCCGCCGCCACCCAGGACGAGATCCACACCACGGCGCTGCTGTGGCGGGTCGTCTACGACGTGGTGGACCGGGTGCACCGGCACGTGCCGGGCGTGCTGGTACGCCGCTACGAGGACTTCGCGATGCGGCCGGTGGAGGAGTTCGGGGCGCTGTACGCGCACTTCGGCCTGACCTTCGACGAGCAGGCGCGGGCCCGGGTGATCGAGGCGACCACGGCCGGGGAGCAGGACTCGCAGCGCGGGTTCGTGCGCTCGGGCACCTCGAAGAC
This sequence comes from Catellatospora vulcania, assembly GCF_009720385.1. Classification (GTDB taxonomy): domain Bacteria; phylum Actinomycetota; class Actinomycetes; order Mycobacteriales; family Micromonosporaceae; genus Catellatospora; species Catellatospora vulcania. Next base: position 215,860 of record NZ_ML769302.1, read on the forward strand.
GGCGTTCCGCCCGATGGACTCGAAGCAGGCGCTGGCCGCGGCGCAGAACCGGCTGTCGGCGGAGGACGCCGCCCGCGTCGTGGCGATCACCAGCGAGGTGATGGACCGTTTCCGGCCGGCCGGCACGGCGGCCTGATCACCCACGCGCGCAGCCCAGGGCGGCGGTTGTCAGCTGCCCCGGGCTGCGGCGACGTGGGTCAGTGGAACAGCCGGGTGTTACGGTCCTCGGCGTCCTTGAACTGGATGGCGGCCTCGTCGACCGCGCCCTTGATGTCGCGCAGCATCACGGACAGCTCGTCCGCGGCCTTGCGCCATTTGGCCTGGCGCTCGTGGTACGCCGTCTGCGCGGCGCCGCTCCACGAGGACACCATCGGCCCGGCGTCACTTTCCAGCTGGCCCAGCGTGGTCTCCAGCTTGCCCAGCGCCGTCTGAATGTGCCCGCTCGCATCGTGCAGCGAGGCGAAGTTGACGACGAGCCTGTCGCCGTTGCTCATATCGGTCCTCCCCCTTTCGGTCCGTGGTCTGCCGCGCTCACAGGTTCAGCGAGACGCCGCCGGTGTTCTTGGAGGCCACCCGGCCTGCCTGCTCTTCGTCGGCCCGGGTGTACTCCTGGCCTGCCGTGCGGATCGCTTTCGACGTCTCAGCGAGCGCCTGGTGCAGTGCCTTCTGGTCCTGCGACCAGGCGATCTTGACCTGCTCGAAGGAGCTGCCGGCCCGACCGACCCAGCTGGTCTGCAGCATCTCCAGCTCGCTCAGCAAGCGGCTGAGCATGGTCTGCAGGTCGTCGTTGGCCGTGTCGAACTTGGCCGCGGTCGAGGCCATGATCGCAGCTTCGGAGGCGGTTTCCGCCATTGTCGTACGTCACCCCATTCCCTTTGTGCAGTTACACATCCACCGTCCTATGCGGAGCATTGGTGGTGGTGCGCCTGTCTCGGTGACGGTAGCGTCCCGCGTCGACTCGTGCCAGCCCGGAGCCGTCGCCTGTGGATAACCGCGGTGCCTGGATCAGCCGAGGGCGAGCTGCCCCGAGGCCGTCTGCGGGTCCAGACCCGGACCCGGGGGCAGCAGGTCGACGAGCGACGACGGCAGCCGCAGCGGCACCGGGTCCTTGTATCCGAGCATCGGCAGCACGTCCGGCCGGGCCGCGTCGTAACGCACCCCCTGGTCGGTGACCAGGCTCAACGTGGTGCCCGCGGCGACGATCGCGCCCCGGCCGGAGGGCACCAGCACGTAGTCGGCGTACGAGCCGCCCTCGGCGCTGCGGGCCACGGTCGCGATGCGCCCGGACAGGTCCAGCGGCACCTCGGCGCGCACCTCGGTGCCGCCGGCGTCGTCGCGGGTCACCGCGCACAGCGCGCCCTGGCCGTAGCTGGCGATGGTCGGCATGTTCGCCGGTGGCTGCCGCGGGTCGTTGGGGTCCGGGACCAGGCTGGCGGGCGAGTTGTCGTACTCGGCGAGCTCGGTCTGGTCGATCTCGATCTCCCGGCCGATGTCGTGCTTCTGGCGGTACCGGCCGAGCAGCAACGCGGCCTGCACCGGCGTGATCATCGCCAGGCCGTTCCCGCGGACCACCGCGTACTGGTGGGACTTGCCGTCCAGGCCCTTGATCTTGATGACCTGGCCGTTCTTCAGCCCTTTGACGCCCGAGGCCACCCCCGGCTCGCTGACCCGCGGCTCGTCCAGCGGCTGCCCCTGCGGCATGCCGTTGACGAACGCGGCCGGCACGGCCACCGGCTGCGCGCCGCCGGCCAGGTCGGCGAACTCGTCGGCGTCGGCGTTGTAGAGCCGGCCGTGCCACAGCAGGTAGGTCATCTCCCCGGCGCGCACGAACAGCGCGTCGTCGCCGCCCAGCACCCGGCCCTTGCCGGCCAGCACGCTGTCGCCCACCACCAGCACCGAGGCCGGCTTGCCCGCCTCGGTCGCCGAGCAGATCGACCAGGGCAGCCCGAGCAGGGCGCCGGGGTCCGGCAGCGAGTCCGGCAGGTCCACCACGCCGACCGTCAGGCCGCGCGGCACGTCCACCAGCGACTTGCGCGCCACCGTGGCGATCTTCGGCTGGGCCGCGCCGGACGCCAGCAGCGCCGAGGTCAGGTTCAGCGCCGGGTGCAGCTTCCCGTTGCGGAAGACGAAGTGCGCGCCCGAGTCCTCCTCGATGATGACCGTGCCGTCGGCCTTCCAGCCGGTGTCACCACGGTTGCTGAACACGCCGTACACCCCGTATCCGGCCGCGATGACCACGGCCAGCAGGATGCTGGCGAGCGTCGCGCCGGCCGCGCGGCGAAACGGCGCCTGCGCCGGATCGGTGTCGCGCATCACCAGCGCCGAGACCACACGCTGCACCGTGAACTGGTACGAGTGCAGTTGGTCCTGTCTCGACGGCATGGGCCCTCCCCACGGGTCAGCGTACGGCTCTACCATGAGCCGGGCGAAGTGCGGCGGCACAGCCGGCGGGTGATCCCTCGCGAGCCGCCGTCCGGGCGACCGCAGGGACGCCACGAGCTGGAGCCTAGGGGAGGCTATCGCGATGACGGTCGACACGGTGACCGGGCCGACGGCGCACAGCGCCGACGCGGAGGCCGCCCCGGCGGCACATCCCCGGCCCGCCCGGCGTTTCCTCGGGCTCGGCAGTGGCCAGATCGTCGCCGTGCAACTGGCGTTGGTGCTGCTGGTGGCCGCCGCGCAGGCGGGCGTCGGCTACCTGTTGCCCGCCGTGCCGGTGGCCGCCGCGCTCGTGGTGCTGGCGTGGGGCCGCTGGCGGGGGCGCTGGCTGTCCGAGTGGGCCGCCGTCTACCTGCGCTACCGCGGCCGCCGCAGGCGCGTCGAGCCGACCGGCGACCCGTCGGAGCTGCTGGCCGCAGCGGCACCGGGCAGCCGACTGTCCACGCTGGACGTCGAGGGTGTGTCCTGCGCCGCGTTCACCGACGCCGAAGGCATGTGCGTGCTGCTGGAGCTCGGCGACCAGGCGGTGATGCCGGCCCGCGCCTGGCACCCGCTGCCCTCGCCCGCCGCGCTGCTGCCCGCGCCCGCCACCGACACCCCGCCGGTGCGCCTGCAACTGGTGCTGCACGCCAACGCCGCCAACGGATCGTCCCCGGCGGCCTCGTCCTACCGCCAGCTCTCCAGCGGACGGCTGCTGGCCAACGAGCGCGCCGTGCTCGTCGTGCGGGTGCGCCGGGCCGAGGGCTGGCAGGAGGCCGACCTGGAGCGCGCGCTGAGCGGTGCGGTCCGCAAGGTCCGGGCGAAGCTGGGCGACGTCCCGCACCGGCTGCTCGGCGACGTCGCCGCGCTGCGCGCGCTGGCCGAGGCAGCCGGCCACGACGGCACGGCCCCCGCCCAGGAGGGCTGGTCGGCGCTGCACATCGGCGGGCTGTACGCCAGCTCGTACGCCGTGGAGCGCTGGCCCACCCCGCACCCCGACCCGGCCCACGCGCTGCTGCCGCGGCTGCTGCGGCTGCCCGCCACCACGGTCTCGGTGTCGCTGACGGCGGGACCGTGGACCGACGGCGGCGCGACCATGCAGGCCGAGCTGACCGTGCGGCTGACCGCCCCGGACCACAACTCCCTCGGCAACGCCGGGACCGCGCTGCGCCAACTGCTGGCCAACGAGCACGCGCACGCCCGCCGCCTGGACGGCCAGCAGTTCGACGGCCTGACCGCCACCCTCCCGCTGGCCGGGCCCGGCCCCGCCGAACTCGCCACCGGCGGGCGCGGCGGCGTCACCCGCCGACCTGCCGCGGTCGCGGCGCTGACCACGCCGTACGGCGGCAGCGGGCTCATGATAGGGATCAACCGGCACAGCGAGCCCGTCTCCTTCCGGCTGTTCCGCCCCGAGGCCACCCGCGTGGTCCTGATCGGCGGCGTCGCGGTGGCGCAGGTCGTCGCCGTGCGCGCGATGGCCCTCGGGGCGTACGTGCTGGTCCAGACGACCCGCCCGTGGGCCTGGGAGCCGTTCAGCCGCGGGCTCGGCTCCGGCGCGCCGCTGGCCGTGATGGCGCCCGGCCCGGTCAACGTGCCGCCGGGCACACCGCTGCGCCCGCTGCTCAGCATCGTCGACGCGGGCCCGGTCGCCGCGGACCGCACGCCGGGCACGCCCTGGCACAGCACCCTGGTGGTACGCGACGACCTGTCCCCGGTGGACGTCGACGTGCTCGGCCGCGCCGACCTCGCGCTGCTGCAGCCGCTGCAGCCGGCCGAGGCCGCGGTCGCGGTGTCCGTGCTGGGTCTGAGCCGTGACCAGGAGGCGTGGCTGTCCCGCGCCCAGCCCGGCATGATCGGCGTGGTGCACCGCCGCTCGGTGCGCTGGGCGGCGCTGAGCACGACCGGCTACGAGCAGCAGCTGATCAACGCCACCCAGCAGAACGGACGGTGATCCGGCCCGCCCGCGGCGGAAGCCGGGGGGTGCGCACCGGGGCGAATCGTGGCACGATGCCGCACCATGGGCATCCTCCTCCGTCTGGCCGCCAGCGCCGCCGCCGTCTGGGTGGCGACCATGCTCGTGCCGGGCATCCGCGTGACGGCCGACACGGTCCTCGGCACGATCGGCACGTTCGTCGCGATCGCCGTCATCTTCGGACTCTGCAACGCGTTCATCCGCCCCATCGTCAAGATGGTCGGCTGCGGGCTGTACGTCTTCACCCTCGGCCTGATCGCGCTGGTCGTGAACGGCGCGCTGTTCATGCTGACCAGCTTCATCGCCGGCTTGCTGGACGTGCCGTTCCACGTCGACAACTTCTGGCCCGCCGCCATCCTCGGCGCGCTCGTCGTCGGTCTCACCAGTTGGGCGTTGAACTGGTTCATCGAGGACTGATTCTTCCCACCGGCTGAGCACTGGCACACATGTCAGGAGCCGAGGCGGGGCCTCCCCTTACCATTGGTAGGTGAGTCAGCTTCGCCTCGGCTACCTGTACGGATTCGGCGCCTACGCCCTGTGGGGCTTCTTCCCGGCGTACTTCAAGCTGCTCAAACCCGCCGGCCCGATCGAGGTGCTGGCGCACCGGATCGCCTGGTCCGCGCTGTTCATGGTGCTCGTGCTCACCGCGATGCGCCGCTGGCGGCAGATCGCAGACCTGCTGCGCCGGCCCGCCACCGTCGGCGGCATCGCGCTGGCCGCCGTCTTCATCGGCGTCAACTGGGGCACCTACATCTACGGCGTGAACATCGACCGGGTGGTGGAGACGTCACTCGGCTACTTCATCAACCCGCTCGTCGTCATCGTGCTCGGTGTGCTCGTGCTCGGCGAGCGGCTGCGCCCCGCGCAGTGGGCCGCGGTGGGCGTCGGCACGGTCGCCGTGCTGGTGCTGGCCGTCGACTACGGCCGTCCGCCGTGGATCGCGCTGATCCTGGCGTTCTCCTTCGCGCTGTACGGGCTGACCAAGAAGCGGCTGGCCCTGCCGCCCGCGGACGGGCTGTTCGTCGAGTCCGCGGGGCTGGCCCTGCCCGCGCTGGCGGCGCTGGGCTGGCTCGCCTTCGCGGGCGACCTGACGTTCGGACAGGTGGGCGCCGGCCATGCCGTGCTGCTGGCCGCCGCGGGCGGGATCACCGTGATCCCGCTGCTGATGTTCGCCGGAGCCGCGAACCGCATCCCGCTGACCGGCCTCGGCATGCTGCAGTACGTCGCCCCGACCCTGCAGCTGGCGCTGGGCGTCTTCGCCTTCCACGAACCGATGCCGGCGACCCGCCTGTTCGGCTTCGGCCTGGTCTGGCTCGCCCTGGCCGTGTTCACCTGGGACGGCCTGCGCAACGCCCGCCGCAACCGCCTCGCCCTCGCCACCGGCGACGCCACCCCCTTCACCCCCGCCGCCACCCGCGCCTGACCCCACCCGCCCCCACCCCTGGCGCAACTCTTAAAGACCTGCGCCCTCACGACCCCGCGGTCGCCGCAACTCTTTAAGAGTTGCGGCGCAGGCGGCGCGGGCGGCGCGGGCGGGGCGGGCGGGGCGGGCGCGGGCGGGTGGCCTGGTGGTGTTCATGTGGGGTTCAGCTGTGGGATGAGCGCGGCTCACCTGGCCTCCCTACGTTCCGGACGACGGCACAACCTGTCGACCCGACGTATGGAGGCAACTCCCATGAACGAATCCCGCCGCCGGCTCCCCCTGCTCGGCGGGGACGGCCACAGCGGAGGCAGCCGGTCGTCCATGACCTGCCTGTACCGCTGCGGCAATGCGTGTGACCACCCGGCCCCGAACACGTCGTCCAACGAGTACTTCGGCGACGTCGTGCAGGCCGAGGTGTCCCGGCGCGGCATGCTCAAGGCCGGCTCGGCCGGCGCCATCGCGCTCGGCTTCGCCGGTGCGGTGGCCGGCGCGACCGCGGCCACCCCCGCGTACGCCGAGAGCGGCGAGGCGGGCGCGGCCGAGGAGTTCTCCGTGGACGCACTGACCCGCACCGGGCAGCCGACCGCGCTGACCTTCTCGCCGATCCCCCCGAACACGCTGGACAACCTGGTGGTGCCCAACGGGTACGACCACAACGTGATCATCCGCTGGGGCGACGAGGTCGTGCCGGGTGCGGCGGACTTCAACCCGGCCACGCAGACCGCGGCGACCCAGTCCAAGCAGTTCGGCTACAACAACGACTTCGTCGCGGTGCTGCCGCTGGGCCGCGGCGGCGACCGTGCCCTGCTGGTCTGCAACCACGAGTACACCAACGAAGAGCTGATGTTCCCCGGTTTCGCCGGGCTGGACGCGCTCACCACCGACCAGATCCAGGCCACCATCGCCGCCCACGGCATGTCGGTCGTCGAGCTGGAGCGGATCGGGCGCACCGGGCAGTGGGTCGTGGTCGGCAAGGGGCGGCGGCCGTACAACCGGCGCATCACCGGCCTGTCCACGGTCTTCGCGCTGACCGGCCCGGCCGCCGGCTCGGCGCTGCTGAAGACCGCGACCGACCCGACCGGCAAGAAGGTCGTCGGCACGTTCAACAACTGCGCGGGCGGCGTCACCCCGTGGGGCACCGTGCTGTCCGGCGAGGAGAACTGGAACCAGTACTTCGTCGGCGGCGAGGGCGCGCCCGAGGAGAACAAGGCCTCGCTGGCCCGCTACGGCGTCTCCACCACGGCCCGCTACCCCAGCGGCTCGCGCAAGTGGGACCGGGTCGACGCCCGGTTCGACCTGACCGTGACCCCGAACGAGATCCACCGCCACGGCTGGATCGTCGAGGTCGACCCGTTCGACCCGGGCTCGACCCCGCGCAAGCACACCGCGCTGGGCCGGTTCAAGCACGAGGGCGCGAACGTGATCGTGGCCGACAGCGGGCACGTCGTGGCGTACATGGGCGACGACGAGCGGCACGACTACATGTACAAGTTCGTGTCGCACAAGAAGTTCACCCGCGGCAACTCGTGGTGGGCGCGCAAGCAGAACATGTCCCTGCTGGAGTCCGGCGACCTGTACGTGGCGCAGCTCGGCTACACCAGCGCCGCCGAGATCGACGGCACCGGCAAGCTGCCCAGCGACGGCGCGTTCAACGGCACCGGCGTCTGGATCCCGCTGGTCAAGGACAACAAGCCGATGGTGCCGGGCTGGACCGTCGAGCAGATCCTGGTGCACACCCGGCTCGCCGCGGACCTGGTCAACCCGACCAAGATGGACCGCCCCGAGGACGTCGAGCCGAACCCGGTCACCGGCAAGATCTACGCCGCGCTGACCAACAACACGGCCCGCGGCACGACCGGCGGCCGCAACGCGCCGGCCGACGAGGCGAACCCGCGCAACGCCAACAAGCACGGGCACATCTTCGAGATCACCGAGGACGGCGGCAACCATACCGGCACCACGTTCACCTGGGCGGTCCCGATCGTCTGCGGCGACCCGGCAGACCCGTCGACCTACTTCATGGGGTACGACAAGACCAAGGTCTCGCCGATCTCCTGCCCGGACAACCTGGCGTTCGACGGCGCGGGCAACCTGTGGATCTCCACGGACGGCAACGCGCTGCTGTCCAACGACGGCCTGTTCGCGACCGCGCTGAGCGGCCCCGAGGCCGGGCACCTCAAGCAGTTCCTCACCGTGCCCCGCGGGGCCGAGGCCTGCGGCCCGTTCATCAGCGTGGACAACAAGACGGTGTTCGTCGCCCCGCAGCACCCGGGCGAGATCAGCGGCGCGTCCATGGACAAGCCGGCCAGCACCTGGCCCGACGGCGACTACGCCAAGCCGGGCATCGTCGGCGTGTGGCGGCTCGACGGCCGCCCCGTAGGCAGCTGACCTGCCTCGCACCAGCGGCGCTCGCGGCCTTCGGGCCGCGGGCGCCGTTCCTGTCCACGCTGACCGGCATGACTGCGAACAAGCCCCGGCTGCAGCGGTCCGGCATCGTGCTGGACTCGCTCGACGCGCAGGCCCGCACCGACTTCCAGCCCCAGGAGGACGTCCGGGTCTACCTGGCTCCGGCCGGGCACCCCTGCTGCCTCTTCCGGTCCGGCTGACCGCGCGGCAGGCCCCAGGGTGGGTCAGGCCGCAGCCGCGCCCGGCGCGGCCGCCAGCGGCGCGTTGAGGGCCGCCTGGAGCGTCCGGGCGGTGGCGTGCAGCCGCTCCCGGATCACCGGCGCCTGCTTCACGAGGTCGACCGCCGGCAGCGCGCAGGCGACCACGTAGCGCTGCGACAGGTCCCCGGCCGTCTGCACGGAGACCGACGCGCAGGCCACCCCCGCGCGGAACTGCCCGATCTCCACCTGCATGCCGCGGCGCATACCCGCCGCGATGTCGGCGTCGAGCGCCGTGTGCGAGCGCAGCGTGGCCTGGGTGAAGGCGCGCATGCCGTGCTCCTTGAGGTAGCGCTCGCGCTGCACCTGGTCGAGCGTGGCCAGCAGGTTCTTGCCCAGGGCCGTGGCGTGCGCGCCCTCGTCGAAGCCGGGCACCAGGTCCTCGACGTGCGGCGAGCGGAAGCCCTCGGCCACCGCCGTGATGGCGATCCGGCCGTCGACGAAGCTGCCCAGGTAGTGGCTGTAGCCGATCTCGGCACTGGCCCGGCGCAGCACGGCCCCGACCTCAGCCGGCCCGCGCATCGCGGTGACCAGCTCGCGGAACCGGTCGGCGACCGCCAGCCCCAGCGTGTACGCCCCGTCGGCGCGGCGCATCACGTAGCCCTGGTGGGCCAGCGTGCGCAGCATCCGGTATGCCGCCGCGATGGTGATGTCGCACCGGCGCGCGATCTGCTTGGGGGACAGCCCCGTGGGCGACTCGCCCACGACCTCCAGCACCCGCAGCGCTCGCGCCACGCTGCTGACCATGTCCGATGGCGGAACCGCTGAATCTCGCACCGTCACCTCCATGGAGTCGCACCTACGATATGCAAATGCACGCCTGACGTGAAGAGGCCCGACGTAACGAAATCCCTCGATCCATTCCGGACGGTCCCCACCCCCACCCGCCAGCCCCTCCATCCACCCCGCCCGGTCCGTGGCACCCCGCGCCGAACCAGGACCTACATAGACGTTGGCCTATTACATCGAGTATTTGTAGATCAAACTCGATGTAATAGGCCAACGTCTATGAAAACGGGGTGGCCGAGCCGGGGTCAGGCGATGCGGTCGGCGATCACGTCGCAGAGGGACTCGAGGGCGTCGCGGGCCGCGTTGCGGGGCAGCCCCTGCAGCTGCGCGCGGGCCTGCTCGGCGTAGCCGCGCACGGTCTCCCGGGCACGCTTGAGCGCCGGGCTGTCGCGCAGCAGCTCCAGCGCCTCGGCGTGCAGCGCGTCGTCGGTGACGGGGCCGTCGGCCAGGATCTGGCGCAGCCGCACCGCGGCCGGGTCGCTGTCCTCGGAGGCCAGCGCGTAGAGCACGGGCAGCGTGGGCACGCCCTCGCGCAGGTCGGTGCCGGGGGTCTTGCCGGAGTCCGTCGAGTCGCTGGAGATGTCGAGCAGGTCGTCCGAGAGCTGGAAGGCCAGCCCCAGCGAGTCGCAGTACTTGGTGAGACTTGCCGTGGTGGCCGGGGACGCGCCGGAGAACATGCCGCCGAAGGTGCCGCAGGTGGCCATGAGCGACGCGGTCTTGCCGTCGAGCACCTTCAGGTAGTGCTCGACCGGGTCGGCGTCGCGCGGGCCCACGGTCTCGGCGATCTGGCCGTGCACCAGCTGGGCGAACGTCTGCGCCTGGATGCGCACCGCGTCGGGGCCGAGGCCCGCGGCGAGCTCCGCGGCACGGGAGAAGAGGAAGTCGCCGACGAGGATGGCCAGCGAGTTGCCCCAGCGGGCGTTGGCGCTGGGGGTGCCCCGGCGCATGAGCGCCTCGTCCATCACGTCGTCGTGGTAGAGCGTCGCGACGTGGGTCAGCTCCAGCACGGTCGACGCGTCGACCAGCTCGGGCCCGTCGGGGTCGCCGAAGTGCGCGCAGACCGCGACCAGCATCGGCCGGAACCGCTTGCCGCCGGCATCCATCAGGTGCTTGGCGGCTTCGGTGACGAAGGGGTCCGCGGACTCGACGCACTCGCGCAGGCGGTCCTCCACCGACGCCAGGTGCGCCATCACCGAGGCCTCCAGGGCCGGGTCCTCGAACCGGACTCCGGTGCTCCGGGCAGTACGACCGTTCACGCTGCTCACCACGTCCTCACGATGCCACATGGCTCTCACATGATCGAAGCTCCCCCCATGTTCGGCGGACCGGACGTGGAGGGAGCTTCGGATTTACGCCTAACTACCGGATGAAGTTGGACACGTTGGTCGTCAGGTCGAGCAGCGGGCTCGGCCAGACCCCCAGCACCAGCGTGACCAGCACGCCGATCATGAGGGCGGTCGAGGTGAGCGCACCCGGGATGGAGACACTCGGCGTCGTCTCACCAGGCTCGCTCAGCCACATCATCACCACGACCCGCAGGTACGGGAAGGCGAGGATCATGCTGCTCAGCACGCCGAAGAGCACCAGCCAGGTCTGGTCGCCGTTGATGCCCGCCCCGAACACCGCGAACTTCGCCACGAAACCGCTGGTCAGCGGGATGCCCGCGAAGGCCAGCAGCAGGAAGCTGAAGACCCCGGCGAACAGCGGCGACCGCTTGCCCAGCCCGGCCCAGCGGGACAGGTGGGTGGCCTCCCCGTCGGCGTCGCGGACCAGCGTGAGCATCGCGAAGGCCGCGATGACCAGGAAGCCGTACGCCACGAGGTAGAACAGCATGCTGCTCAGGCCCTCCTTGCCGCCGCCGAGCAGACCGACCAGCAGGTAGCCGGCGTTGGCGATGGACGAGTAGGCCAGCAGCCGCTTGAGGTCGGTCTGGGTGACCGCCAGGATCGCGCCGATCAGCATGGTCAGCACCGCGATGATGCCCAGCACCGGGTTGAACTCCCAGCCGAGCCCGTCGAAGCCGACGTAGAGCACGCGGGCCAGGGCGCCGAACGCGGCGACCTTGGTGCAGGCCGCCATGAACGCGGTGACCGCGGTCGGCGCGCCCTGGTAGACGTCGGGCGTCCAGACGTGGAACGGCGCCGCGGCGGCCTTGAACAGCAGGCCGATCGACAGCATCGCCAGGCCGACGATCAGCAGGATGATGTTGTTGGACGAGCTGTTCACCGAGGCGTGGATCGCGCGGAAGTCGACCGCACCCGCGAAGCCGTACACCATCGCCAGGCCGAACAGGAAGAACGCCGAGGCGTACGCGCCGAGCAGGAAGTACTTGAGCGCGGCTTCCTGCGACAGCAGCCGCTTGCGGCGGGCCAGCGCGCAGAGCAGGTAGAGCGGGAGCGAGAAGACCTCCAGCGCCACGAACATGATCAGCAGGTCGTTCGCCGTCACGAAGAGCATCATGCCGCCGACGGCGAACAGCGCCAGCGGGTAGACCTCGGTCGCGCCGGACTCCTTGGCCGCCTGCTGGCGGTCGAGGTCCGAGCCGACGGTGATCGCCGCCTGCGCCACGAACGGGCCGCCGTTCTCCAGCGTCCGCTCGCCGAACAGCAGCAGCGACACGATGGCGAGCACCAGGATCGCGCCCTGCAGGAACAGGCCCGCCTGGTCGATCGAGATCGCCCGCTCGGCGGTCTGCGCGTTGGCGTCGGTGATGTGCGGGGCGCGCAGCACCACGGCGACCAGCGAGGCGACCAGGGCCACCAGGCCCAGCACCAGCTGCACGGCGTTGCGGGCCGCCCGCGGCACGAACGCCTCGACGAGCACCCCGAGGCACGCCGCGCCGAGCAGGATCAGCATCGGCGCCAGCGCGGCGTAGTTCAGCTCCGGCAGCTTGAGGACAAGTTCTTCGCCCATGGTCACTTTCCTGCTTCCACAGTGGAGGTGGCGGGCGCCGGGTCGGCCCGCTCCGGGGTGACCACGTCCGACAGCGTGTACTCCACCGCCGGGTTGATCACGTCGAGCACCGGCTTGGGGTAGAAGCCCAGCACGATCAGCAGCACGATCAGGGGCGCCACCACGATGCCCTCGCGCAGCGAGAGGTCACGCCGCATCGGCGCGAGATCCTTCAGCACGGGGTTGGTGTTGCCCTGCGTGGTCCGCTGGATCATCCACAGCACGTAGGCGGCGGCGAGGATGATGCCGACCGTCGCGATGACCGCCACCGGCTTGTTGACCGTGAACGTCCCGATGAGCACCAGGAACTCGCTGACGAACGGGGCCAGGCCCGGCAGCGCCAGCGAGGCCATGCCCGCGATGAAGAAGACGCCCGCCAGCACCGGCAGCAGCTTGCCGGCCCCGCCGAAGTCGGTCACCAGGGTGCTGCCGCGGCGCGCCACGAACATGCCGACGACCAGGAACAGCAGGCCGGTGGCGAGACCGTGGTTGACCATGTACAGCACAGCCCCGGAGCCGGCCTGGTAGGTGAAGGCGAAGATGCCGACGCCGATGAAGCCGAAGTGCGCGATCGAGGTGTAGCTGACCAGGCGCTTGAGGTCCTTCTGGCCGATCGCGACCAGCGCCGCGTAGATGATGCCGACCAGTGACAGGCCGATCGCCCACGGCGCGAACCAGCGCGACGCCTCCGGGAACAGCGGGAGGCAGTAGCGCAGGATGCCGAAGGTGCCGACCTTGTCCATCACGCCCACCAGCAGCGCCGCGGCGCCGGCCGGAGCCGCCCCGCCGGCGTCGGGCAGCCAGGTGTGGAACGGGAAGAACGGCGCCTTGATGGCGAACGCGATGAAGAAGCCGAGGAACAGCCACCGCTGCACGGTGGTGGTGAACTCGACGTTCGTCAGCGTCTGCCAGTCGAAGGTGTGGCCGCCGTACACCCACATGCCGATGACCGCGGCCAGCATCAGCAGACCGCCGACCAGCGAGTAGAGGAAGAACTTCACCGCGGCGTACTGGCGCTGCCTGGTCGGCACGTCGGTGCCGAACGAGCCGATGATGAAGTACATCGGCACCAGCATGACCTCGAAGAAGAGGTAGAACAGCAGCACGTCGGCCGAGGTGAAGGTGCCGATCATGGTGCCTTCGAGCGCGAGCAGCAGTGCGAAGTACGCCGGGACGCTGCGCTTGCTCTTCTCCGCGTCGTGCCAGCTGGCCAGGATCACCAGCGGCACCAGCAGCACGATCAGCGCGATCATCACCAGCGCGATGCCGTCGACGGCGAAGCTGAACTTCGCCCCCCACGCGGGGATCCAGGTGTAGGACTCCTGCAGCTGCAGGCGCGCGCCGCCGGGGGAGTAGGCGACCCAGGTCGCCACACCCACCGCGAGCACCACGACCGACCAGATCAGCGCCAGCCGCTTGGCCAGCTCCGGCTTCGAGCGCGGGACGAACGCGACGACCAGCGCACCGATCAACGGCGCGAGAGTCAGGATTGACAGGTATTTCATCGTTATCCCATCCAGCCGAGCTGCACCGCGACGAAGGCGCCGAGCACCAGCACCCCGCCGAGAAGCATCGAGAGCGCGTATGACCGCACGAAGCCGGTCTGGAGTCGGCGCAGCCTGCCCGAGCCCCCGCCGACCAGCGCGGCGAGCCCGTTGACGAGTCCGTCGACGCCCTTGTTGTCGACGAAGACCAGCGCCCGGGTGAGCCACTTGCCCGGCTTCTCGAACACGGCCTCGTTGAAGGCGTCGGTGTAGAGGTTGTTGCGGGCGGCGGTGACCACCGGTCCGGCCGGCTGCGGCACCAGCGCGGTGCCCTTGTTGAACAGCGCGTACGCCAGACCGGCACCGGCCACCGTCAGCACCAGGCTGAGCACGGTGATGGTGGTGTGGCTCAGCGTCGTCGGGTGCTCCTCGACGGGCGGGCCCAGCACGGGGGTGAGCCACTCCGCGACCGGGGAGGCCATGAGCCAGCCGGCGAAGATCGAGCCGAGCGCCAGCAGGATCAGCGGGATCGTCATCACCAGCGGGGACTCGTGCGGGTGCTGGTCGACCGAGCCCTCCTTGGCGGTGGTCCACCGCTTCGGGCCGTGGAAGGTCAGGATGAACAGGCGCGTCATGTAGAACGCGGTCAGGCCCGCGCCGATCAGCGCCGCCAGGCCGTAGAGCCAGCCGGTCCAGCCGGGCCGCGCGAACGCGGCCACGATGATCGGCTCCTTGGTGAAGAAGCCGCTCAGCGGCGGGATGCCGATGATGGCCAGCCAGCCCATCATGAAGGTGAGCCAGGTGATGCGCATGTACTTCCACAGCCCGCCGAAGCGGCGGATGTCCACCTGGTCGTTCATGCCGTGCATGACCGAGCCGGCCCCGAGGAACATGTTGGCCTTGAAGAAGCCGTGCGCCAGCAGGTGGATGATGGCCAGCGCGTACGCGCCGCCGCCCAGCCCGACGCCGAGGAACATGTAGCCGATCTGCGAGACGGTCGACCAGGCGAGCACGCGCTTGATGTCGTCCTTGGCCGAGCCGATGATGCAGCCCAGCAGCAGGGTGAGCGCGCCGACGCTGACCACGACCGTCTGCAGCGTCAGGTTCGCCGAGAAGATCGGGTTGGAGCGGGCGATCAGGTAGACACCGGCGGTCACCATCGTCGCGGCGTGGATCAGGGCCGAGACCGGGGTCGGGCCCTCCATCGCGTCGGGCAACCACGCCTGCAGCGGGAACTGGCCGGACTTGCCGCACGCGCCGATCAGCAGCAGCAGGCCCAGTACCAGGATCGTCGTGCTCGGCATCAGGCCGGCGGTGCTGAACACCACGTCGTAGTTGACCGAACCGAGCTGGGCGAACATCAGGAAGATGCCGAGCACCAGGCCCGCGTCACCGATGCGGTTCATGATGAACGCCTTCTTGCCGGCGGTGGCCGCGGACGGCCGGCCGTACCAGAAGGAGATCAGCAGGTAGGACGCGAGACCCACGCCTTCCCAGCCGAAGTAGAGCATCACGTAGTTGTTGCCGAGCACCAGCAGCAGCATCGCCGCGATGAACAGGTTGAAGTACCCGAAGAAGCGGCGCCGGCCCTCGTCGTGGGCCATGTAGCCGGTCGCGTACACGTGGATCAGGAAGCCCACGCCCGTGATCAGCAGGACGAAGACCGCGGTCAGCGGGTCGAACAGGAAGCCGAAGTCGACCTGCAGCGACCCGACCGGGATGAAGCTGTAGAGGTCCAGCTGCACGGCCCGGTTGGGCAGGTCGCGCAGCTCGAAGAACATGCCCGCGCCGAGCACGAAGGAGAACAGCACCGCCGCGCAGCCGAGCCAGTGGCCCCACTTGTCGGCCCAGCGGCCGGTCGTCAGCAGGATCAGCGCGCTGACCGCGGGGACGGCGATCAGGAGCCACATGTAGGAAAGGAGGCCCGTGGCCGAGGCGTAGACGACGGGCGCCTGCGCCCCCTCGGCGAGCATCAGAGTTGGTTGCATCTCCGCCTCAGTACTTCAGCAGGTTCGCGTCGTCGACGCTCGCCGAGCGTCGCGTGCGGAAGATCGACATGATGATGGCCAGACCGACGACGACCTCCGCTGCCGCGACCACCATCGAGAAGAACGCCATGACCTGGCCGTCCAGCGTCCCGTTCATCCGGGCGAAGGTGACCAGCGCCAGGTTCGCGGCGTTGAGCATCAGCTCGACGCACATGAACAGCACGATGGCGTTGCGGCGGATCAGCACGCCGACGGCGCCGATGCTGAACAGCACGGCCGACAGCACGATGTAGTACATGGGGGTCATCGGTTCACTTCCCCTCGGTGTGCTTGTTGGCGATCTCCGCCGAGGTGAGTTCGCGCGTCGGCAGGATCGGCGAGATGCTCCGCTCGGCGGGGGTGCCGTCCGGCAGCTTCGCCGGGGTGGCCACCGAGGTGGAGTTCGCGAAGACACCCGGGCCGGGCTTGGGGCCGGGGTAGTTGCCCGGCTCGAAGCGCGCCCGCATCTGCGCGACCTGGCCGACCCGCTCGCCCTTGGCGCGCTCGCGGTGGGCCAGCAGCATCGCGCCGACCGCCGCGGTGATCAGCAGCGCGGAGGTGACCTCGAAGACGTAGACGTACCGGGTGAACAGCAGCGAGGCGATGCCCTGCACGTTGCCGTTGGCGTTGGCCAGCTCCAGGCCGACGCTCGGCATGTTGCGGGTGGCCTGGTAGACGCCGGTGCCGAGCAGCCCGGCCAAGCCGAGGCCGAGCAGGATCGCGACGACCTTCTGCCCGCGCAGCGTCTCGATCACCGAGTCGGACGCGTCGCGGCCGACCAGCATCAGCACGAACAGGAAGAGCATCATGATCGCGCCGGTGTAGACGATGATCTGCACCATGCCGATGAACGGACCGGCCTGCACGATGTAGAAGACGCCCAGGCTGAGCATGGTGAGCACCAGCCACAGCGCGGAGTGCACCGCGTTGCGCGCGATCACCATGCCCAGGGCGCCGATGACCGCGAGCGGGGCCAGCAGGAAGAAGGTCCACTTCTCCCCGCCGGACACCTGGCCCGCCGTCTCGGCCGCCGCGGCGAGCACCTGAGTCGAAAGCATCATCGGGTCTCAGCTCCCGCCGACGTACCCGGGTTCGCCGGGGCGCCCAGGTAGTAGTCCTTCTCGGTGTCGCCCAGGCGCATCGGGTGCGGCGGCTGCTCCATGCCGGGCAGCAGCGGCGCGAGCAGCTGCTCCTTCGTGAAGATCAGGTCCTGCCGGTTGTCCCGGGCCAGCTCGTACTCGTTGCTCATGGTCAGCGAACGGGTCGGGCAGGCCTCGATGCACAGGCCGCAGAAGATGCACCGGGCGTAGTTGATCTGGTAGTTGGCGGCGTACCGCTCACCGGGCGAGAAACGCTCCGCGTCGGTGTTGTCGCCGCCCTCGACGAAGATCGCATCCGCCGGGCAGGCCCACGCGCACAGCTCGCAGCCGATGCACTTCTCCAGGCCGTCCGGGTAGCGGTTGAGGATGTGGCGGCCGTGGTAGCGCGGGGCCGTCGCGTCCGGCTTCTCCGGGTAGTGCGTGGTGACGGTCTTCTTGAACATGTGAGAGAACGTCACGCCGAAGCCCTTGACGGCATCCGTCATCGAACCCACGTCACACCTCCTCTTCGCTAGTCGCGGGCACGGTCTCGCGCTCGGCGGTCAGCCGCTTGGCGCGCGGGCTGACCGGCACCTGCAGGTCCATCGGCGGCAGCGGGAAGCTGCCCTCGGGACGCTTGGCCACCTGCTCCTCGAGCGGCAGCGGCGTCTCCTCCTTCTTCTGCGGCCACAGCAGGGCCAGCAGCAGGATCACGCCGACCGCGAGGCCCGCGTAGATCAGCTTCTCCTGGGTGGGGATGTTCTGCTTCTGCAGCGTCTTGATGCCGGCCAGGACCAGGATCCACACCAGGTTGACCGGGATGAGGACCTTCCAGCCGAAGCGCATGAACTGGTCGTAGCGCAGGCGGGGCAGCGTGCCCCGCAGCCAGATGAAGACGAACAGCAGCAGCAGCACCTTGATGGTGAACCACGCCAGCGGCCACCAGCCGGAGTTGATGCCCGGCCAGAAGCTCTCGAACGACGTCGGCGCGCGCCAGCCGCCCAGGAACAGCGTGGCGCACAGGGCCGAGACGGTCACCATGTTGATGTACTCGGCCAGGAAGAACAGCGCGAACTTCAGCGACGAGTACTCGGTGTGGAAGCCGCCGACCAGCTCCGACTCGGCCTCGGGGAGGTCGAACGGGGCCCGGTTGGTCTCGCCGACCGCCGAGATCGAGTAGATGATGAAGCTCGGCAGCAGCAGCAGGAAGAACCAGCTCGGCGCGGTGAACTCGAAGCCGAACAGGTTCACCGGCGAGCCCTGCGCCTGCGCGTTGACGATCTCCGAGGTGCTCATCGTGCCCGCGGTCATGAAGACGGCCACGAACGACAGGCCCATCGCGACCTCGTACGAGATCAGCTGGGCGCTGGAGCGCAGGCCGCCGAGCAGCGGGTAGGTCGAGCCCGAGGCCCAGCCGCCCAGCACGATGCCGTAGATGCCCATGCCCGAGCAGGCCAGCACCAGCAGCACCGCCACCGAGATGTCGGTGAGCTGCAGCGGCGTGCGCACGCCGAACATCGACACGAACGGGCCGAACGGCATGATCGAGAACGCGGTGAACGCGCACACGGTCGAGATCACCGGGGCGATGAAGAAGACCACCTTGTCCGCCTTGAGCGGCATGATGTCTTCCTTGAACGCCAGCTTCAGACCGTCGGCCAGCGACTGCAGCAGACCGAAGGGACCGTGCCGGTTCGGGCCGGGACGCACCTGCATCCGGGCCACCACGCGGCGCTCGTACCAGATGGTGAACAGGGTCATCACCACGAGGAAGACGAAGACGCCGACCACCTTGATGAGGACGATCCACCACGGGTCATGGCCGAACGAGGCCAGTGTCGGATCCCCCGTCGCCGGATCTTCGGCGAGGAGGTGGGGGGAGAGGATCATTTGCTTCCTCCGCTCACGGTCACGACCGCGCCCGGGTTCGCGCTGAGCGTGCGGCGCAGCGTGGAACCCGGCGAGTTGGTCGGCACCCAGACGACGTCATCGGAGATCTCGGTGATCGCGGCCGGCAGGGTGATCGCACCCCGCTCGGTCCCGACGGTCACCGGGTCCCCGTCGGCGACACCAAGTGCCGCGGCGCGAGCCTTCGACAGGCGCACCACCGGCGGGCGGGCGGTGCCGGCCAGCACCTCGTCGCCGTCGGTGAGGCTGCCCAGGTCGATCAGCTGCGCCCAGCTGGCCAGGATCGCCTCGTTCTGCTTCAGCGCGGGGGCTGCCGCGCCCGTCTCGGCCGGGGCCGCCGGGCGCTGCCCGCCCGTCGCGGGCAGGCTGCCCAGCTCGCGGCGCACCGCGAGCACGTCGCCGGTGCCCAGCGTGACGCCCAGGCGGGCGGCCAGCGCGTCGAGCACCCGGGCGTCGGTCAGCTTCGCACCCGTGTTCGGGGTGTCCAGCGCCTGCTCGTAGGTGCGCAGGCGGCCCTCCCAGTTCACGTACGAGCCCGCCTTCTCGGCGGGCGCGGCGACCGGGAACACCACGTTCGCGCGCCGCGACACGGCGCTCATCCGCAGCTCCAGCGAGACCAGGAAGCCGACCTTGTCCAGCGCCTGCTCGGCGGCCTTCGGGTCGCTCAGGTCGGCCGGGTCGACGCCCGCCACGACCAGCGCGCCCAGCTTGCCGGAGGCGGCCGCGGCCAGGATCGCGTCGGTGTCCCGGCCGGTCTGGCTCGGGATCACACCGGCCGCGACGCCCCAGGCCGCCGACAGCTCGGCCCGCGCCGCCGCGTCGGCGACCGGGCGGCCACCCGGCAGCAGCGTGGGCAGGCAGCCCGCGTCGACCGCGCCGCGGTCACCAGCGCGCCGCGGCACCCAGGCCAGCTTCGCGCCGGTACGGGCCGCCAGGCTCGCCGCCGCGGAGAAGCCGCCGCGCACCGTGGCCAGGCGCTCGCCGACCAGCACGATCGTGCCCGGCTCGACGCCCTCCAGGTTCGACAGCACCGCCGGCTCCTGGCCGGGCACGCATTCGGCCAGCACAGCGCCGGCCTTCTCCGCGCCGCGGGTCAGGAACGGGGCCACCGAGGTGACCTTGATCTTGCCCTTGGCCGCCGCCTTGCGCAGGCGGAGCAGGATGATCGGGCTCTCCTCCTCCGGCTCGAAGCCGACCAGCACCACGTGCTTGGCCTGCTCCAGGTCGGTGTAGGTGACCGCCTGCTCGCCGACGACCGACGAGGCCAGGAACTCGGCCTCCTCGGCGGACAGCGGGCGGGCCCGGAAGTCGATGTCATTGCTGCCCAGCACGATGCGGCTGAACTTCGCGTACGCGTACGCGTCCTCGACGGTGAGCCGGCCGCCGGTCAGCACGCCGACGCCGTACGCCCCGTCCCGCGCCGCCCGCAGGCCCTCGGCCGCGACGGTCATCGCCTCGGTCCAGGAGGCCTCGCGCAGCTCGCCGGTCTCGGCGTCGCGCACCAGCGGGGTGGTGAGCCGGTCGAAGGCGGTGGCGTAGCGGAAGCCCCACCGGCCCTTGTCGCAGTTCCACTCCTCGTTGACCTGCGGGTCGTTACCGGCCAGCCGGCGCAGCACCTTGCCGCGGCGGTGGTCGGTGCGCATGTCGCAGCCCGACGCGCAGTGCTCGCACTTGCTCGGCGAGGAGACCAGGTCGAACGGCCGGGCGCGGAAGCGGTACTGCTCGCTGGTGAGCGCGCCGACCGGGCAGATCTGGATCGTGTTGCCCGAGTAGTACGAGTTGAACGGCACGTCCTTGGCGTCCTCGGCGTCCACGCCGAAGAAGGTGTCGCTGTAGACGTTGATCTGCTCGACCGACGAGCGCTCCATCAGGTCGATGAACTTGTCGCCCGCGATCTCCTCGGAGAACCGGGTGCAGCGCTGGCAGAGCACGCAGCGCTCGCGGTCCAGCAGCACCTGCGCGGAGATGTTGATCGGCTTCTCGTATTCGCGCTTGTGCTCGTGGAAGCGGGTCTCCGGCCGGCCGACCTGCATGGCCTGGTTCTGCAGCGGGCACTCGCCGCCCTTGTCGCACATGGGGCAGTCCAGCGGGTGGTTGATGAGCAGCAGCTCCATCACACCCTCCTGTGCCTTGCGGGCGACCTCGGAGGTGAGCTGCGTACGCACCACCATGCCGTCGGCCACCGTCTGGGTGCACGAGGCGACCGGCTTGCGCTGGCCCTCCACGTCCACCAGGCACTGGCGGCAGGCGCCGGCCGGGGCCAGCAGCGGGTGGTCGCAGAACCGCGGGATGTCGATGCCCAGCCGCTCGGCGGTGCGGATGACCAGCTCGCCCTTGGGCGCGGTCACCTCGATGCCGTCGATGGTGAGCGTGACGGTGTCGGTGTGCTTCTGTACTTCCTGGCTCATTGTCAGTGCGCTCCTGCCAGGGCGTGGGCGCTGAGCTTCGGCGCCTTGCGACCCTCGATGTAGTCCAGGTAGTCCTGCTTGAAGTACTGCAGGGAGGAGGTCACCGGGCTGGTCGCGCCGTCACCGAGACCGCAGAAGGAGCGGCCCAGGATGTTGCTCGCGGTGTCCAGCAGGGTGTCCAGGTCCTCGAGCGTGCCCTCGCCGGAGAGGATGCGGCGGTAGACCCGCACCATCCAGTAGTTGCCCTCACGGCACGGGGTGCACTTGCCGCACGACTCGTGGTGGTAGAACTCCAGCCACCGGTAGGTCGCGTAGACCGGGCAGTCCTGGTCGCTGAAGATCTGGGTGGCGGTGGTGCCGAGGATGGAGCCGGCCGCCGCCACGGACTCGAAGTCCATCGCGGTGTCGATGTGCTCGGCGGCCAGCAGCGGCGTCGACGAGCCGCCCGGGGTCCAGAAGCGCAGCTGGTGGCCGTCCTGCATACCGCCGGCCAGCTCGATCAGCTCGCGCAGGGTGATGCCCATCGAGGCCTCGTACTGGCCGGGGTTCTTGATCCGCCCGGACAGCGAGTAGATCATCGGGCCGGACGACTTCTCCGTGCCCATCGTCTTCCACCAGGCGGCCCCGCCCAGCACGATGTACGGCACGCTGGCGATGGTGCCCACGTTGTTGACGACGGTGGGGCTGGCGTAGAGGCCGTGCGTCGCCGGGAACGGCGGGCGCAGCCGCGGCTGGCCGCGGAAGCCCTCCAGCGAGTCCAGCAGCGCCGTCTCCTCGCCGCAGATGTAGGCACCCGCACCGGAGTGCACCACCAGGTCGAGGTCGTACCCGCTGCCCAGGATGTTCTTGCCGAGGTAGCCGGCCTTGTACGCCTCGTTCACCGCATGGCGCAGCCGCCGGGCTGCGTGCACCGCCTCGCCGCGGATGTAGATGTAGGCGCGGTTGGCGCGGATCGCGTACGAGGCGATGATGACGCCCTCGACCAGCGAGTGCGGGTCGTGCGACATCAGCGGCAGGTCCTTGCAAGTGCCCGGCTCACCCTCGTCGGCGTTGACGACCAGGTAGTGGGGCTTGCCGTCGTTCTGCGGGATGAAGCCCCACTTGAGCCCGGTCGGGAAGCCCGCGCCGCCGCGGCCGCGCAGGCCGGAGTCCTTGATCAGGGCGATCAGGTCGTCCGGGTGCACGGCCAGCGCCTTGCGCAGGGCGGCATAGCCGTCCAGGCGCTCGTAGACGTCGAGCCGCCAGGCGTCCGGCGACAGCCAGCGCTTGGTGAGGACGGGCGTGAGCTTGGCCAGGGTGGCTGCACTGGGCGTGGTCACTTCGCCGCCTCCTTCGAGGGAGTCGGGATGGGCGTGTTGATGTCGAAACCGGCCGGGCTGATCCCGTGCTGCTGCGCCAGGCGCACGCCGCGCAGCGTGGAGTCGCCCGCCGGGCCGTCGGCGACCGCGCCCTCGCGCTCGTCGGCGAAGCCCGCCAGCTGCAGGGCCGTCTCCTTCAACGAGCACAGCCGCGCGCCGCGGGTCGGCATCGGCCGCTGCCCGGACTTGAGCTTGCCGACCACGTCGAGCGCGCTCTCCGGGGTCACGTTGTCGAAGAAGTCGTAGTTGACGGTGAGCACCGGGCCGTAGTCGCACGCGGCGAGGCACTCGGCGTGCTCCAGCGTGATCTTGCCGTCCTCGGTGGTCTCGTCGTGGCCGACGCCCAGGGTCTCCGACAGGGTGTCGTAGACCTCCTGCCCGCCGAGCACGTTGCACATGGTGTTGGTGCAGACGCTGACCAGGTACTCACCGGTCGGGCGGCGCTTGTACATGGTGTAGAAGGTGGCGACCGCGCCGACCTGGGCCTTGGTCAGGCCCAGCTGCTCGGCGCAGAACGCGACACCGGCCGGGGACACGTAGCCCTCGACCGACTGGACCAGGTGCAGCATCGGCAGCAGTGCCGAGCGCTCCTTGCCTTCCGGGTAGCGCGTGACGATCTCCCGCGCCCGCTCCCGGGTCTGCTGGTCGAACACGTCCACCGACTGCTGCGGCGCTGTCATCGGTCACACCCACCCATCACCGGGTCGAGGCTGGCCCCACCCGCGATCACGTCTGCCAGCAGGCCGCCCTCGGCCATGGCCGGAATTGCCTGCAGGTTCACGAAGCTCGGCTCCCGCATGTGCACCCGGAACGGCCGGGTGCCCCCATCCGAGATCACGTGCGCGCCCAGCTCGCCGCGCGGGCCCTCGATCGGCACGTACACCTGGCCGGCCGGGACCCGGAAGCCCTCGGTGACCAGCTTGAAGTGGTGGATCAGGGACTCCATGGACTGGCCCATGATGTGCGCCACGTGCTCCAGCGAGTTGCCCAGGCCGTCGGTGCCGAGCGCGAGCTGCGCGGGCCACGCGATCTTCCGGTCCTCGACCATGACCGGGCCGGGCTTGAGCCGGTCCAGCGCCTGCTCGATGATCTTCAGCGACTCGCGCATCTCGGCCAGCCGGACCAGGTAGCGCGCGAACACGTCACCCTCCGGCTGGGTCGGCACGTCGAAGTCGTAGGTCTCGTAGCCGCAGTACGGCATGGTCTTGCGCAGGTCCCAGGCCAGGCCCGAGCTGCGCAGCACCGGGCCGGTGACGCCGAGCGCCACGCAGCCGGTGACGTCCAGCACCGCGACGCCCTTGGTGCGCGCGGTCCAGATCGGCTGGCCGGACAGCAGGTCCTCGTACTCCTTGATGCGCTTGGGCATGAAGTCGAGGAACTCGCGGATCTTCACGATCGCGGTGTCCGGCACGTCCTGGGCGACGCCGCCCGGACGCACGTAGGCCATGTTCATGCGCAGACCGGTGATCATCTCGAAGATGTCGAGGATGAACTCACGCTCGCGGAAGCCGTAGATCATCATCGACAGCGCGCCGAGCTCCATACCCGTGGTGGCGAGCCACACCAGGTGCGAGGAGATCCGGTTGAGCTCCATCATCAGCACGCGGATGGTGTTCGCGCGCTCGGTGATCTGGTCCTCGATGCCCAGCAGCTTCTCCACCGCGAGGCTGTACGCCGTCTCGTTGAAGATCGGCGCGAGGTAGTCCATGCGCGTCACGAACGTGGAGCCCTGCGTCCAGGTGCGGTACTCCATGTTCTTCTCGATGCCCGTGTGCAGGTAGCCGACGACGAGGCGGGCCTCGGTGACGGTCTCGCCCTCCATCTCCAGCACCAGGCGCAGCACGCCGTGCGTGGACGGGTGCTGGGGGCCCATGTTGACGACGATGCGCTCGTCGTGCATCGGGTCGACGCCCGAGACGATGCTGTCCCAGTCGCCGCCGGTGACCGTGAAGACCTTGCCCTCGGTCGTCTCGCGCTCCTGCGCGTATCCAGCGTTGCTGCTCATCGGTAAGCCCTCCGGCTGTCGGGCGGCGGGATCTCGGCGCCCTTGTACTCGACCGGCACGCCGCCCAGCGGGTAGTCCTTGCGCTGCGGGTGGCCGTCCCAGTCGTCCGGCATGAGGATTCGGGTCAGGTTCGGGTGGCCGTCGAAGACGATGCCGAACATGTCGTACGTCTCGCGCTCCTGCCAGTCCGCGGTCGGGTAGACCGAGGTGACGCTGGGCAGGTGCGGGTCGGCCGCGGTGACCGCGCACTCCAGCCGGATGCGGCGGCGGTAGGTCATCGAGGTGAGGTGGTACACCGCGTGCAGGCGGCGCTCCTCGGCGATGTAGTCCACGCCGGACACCGACGAGCACAGCTCGTAGCGCAGCGACAGGTCGTCGCGCAGGATCTGGCACACCTCGGCGATCTTCGCCGGGACGATGTGCAGGGTCAGCTCGCCGCGGTCGATGACGACCCGCTCGATCGCGTCGGCGAAGCCCGGGTAGGCCTCCTCCAGCGCGTCGACGACCTCGTCGTACCAGCCGCCCAGCGGCCGCTGCGCGTCGAGCTGCACCGGCCGCTTGCGGACCAGGCCGCCCATGCCGGAGGTGTCACCGGTGCCGGTGACGCCGAAAAGTCCTTCAGGCTGAGTCACCGGTGGGTCCCCCGCTCCATCCACTTCGTGATCCGCAGCTGCTCCTCGCGGCCCTCCGCGACGGCCTGCTCCCACTCGGCGCGCAGCGCCTTGTTGTAGCGGTAGCTCGACGGCATCGCACCCGGGGCGACCACGGGCTTGCCCTCGCGGGCCTCCTTGGCGGCCAGCATCTTGCGGCCGCCGGCGCCCAGCGGCTCGGCGAGGATCTTGTCGTGCAGCTTCAGGATCGCGTCGAGCAGCATCTCCGGCCGCGGCGGGCAGCCGGGCAGGTACATGTCGACGGGCACGATGTGGTCCACGCCCTGCACGATCGCGTAGTTGTTGAACATGCCGCCCGACGAGGCGCAGACGCCCATGGACAGCACCCACTTGGGGTCGGGCATCTGGTCGTAGATCTGGCGCAGCACCGGGGCCATCTTCTGGCTCACCCGGCCGGCCACGATCATCAGGTCGGCCTGGCGGGGCGACGCCCGGAAGACCTCCATGCCGAAGCGGCCCGAGTCGAACCGGGCCGCACCGGTGGCCATCATCTCGATGGCGCAGCAGGCCAGGCCGAAGGTGGCCGGCCAGAAGCTGGCCTTACGGGTCCAGTTGACTAGCCCCTGGACGGTGGTGAGCAGCACCCCGGAGGGGAGCTTCTCTTCGAGTCCCATGTCAGTCCCAATCCAGGCCGCCGCGGCGCCATACGTAGGCGTACGCGACGAACACCGTGCCGATGAACAGAAGCATCTCGACGAAGACGAACCACCCCTGGAAGTTGTCGAAGGTGACAGCCCAGGGGTAGAGGAAGATGATTTCGATGTCGAAGACGATGAAGAGCATCGCGGTCAAGTAGAACTTGATCGGGAAGCGCCCGCCGCCGATCGGCTGCGGGGTCGGCTCGATGCCGCACTCATAGGCGTCGAGCTTCGCCTTGTTGAAGCGGCGGGGTCCGATGAAGGGCGCGGCCGTGACCGAGAAAAGCCCGAAGGCCGCGGCCAGCGCGAAGAGCCCAACGATGGGCACGTACGCGGAGAGCGACACCTGCCTACGTCCTTTCTTCCCGGTTGATTAGTGTTTCGCCTGCTTGCAGCTCGGATATGATCCTCGCCCCGCGGCCCGCTACACCGCGGGTGCCACGCGGGACATGGCATTGATGATCCGGTCCATGGAGTCCCCACCCCGCGGATCGGTGAGATTCGCCAGCAGCTTGAGCACGAACCGCATGAGCGTCGGGTGCGGCATGCCGTGCTTCGTCGCCACCTTCATGATCTGCGGATTGCCGATCAGCTTCACGAAGATCCCGCCGATTCGGTAGTAACCGCCGAACCGGCGCTTGAGCTCCGCCGGGTAGGCCTGCAGGGCCAGCTCCCGGGCCGGGCCCGCTGGGCGCGCGAGGGCCTGGATCAGGACCTCCGCCGCCAGCTGGCCGGACTCCATCGCGTACGCGATGCCCTCGCCGTTGAAGGGGTTGACCATGCCGCCCGAGTCGCCCACCAGCATCATGCCCCGGGTGTAGTGGGGCGTGCGGTTGAACCCCATCGGCAGCGCCGCGCCGAGGATCTTGCCGTCGGCGTTGGCCTCGTTCAGGCCCCACTCCTCGGGCGTGCTGCCGATCCAGTCGGTGAGCATGTTCCGGTAGTTCGTCGCCTGGTAGGCCTTCGACGAGTTCAGCACGCCCAGGCCGACGTTCACGCGGCCGTCGCCGAGGCCGAAGATCCAGCCGTAGCCCGGCAGCTGGGCTGCGCCCGCCTCGCGGCTGCGCAGTTCGAGCCAGGACTCCAGGTAGTCGTCGTTCGCCTTGACCGGGCAGTGGTAGTAGCGGCGCACCGCGACGCCCATCGGGCGGTCCTCGCGCTTGGCCATGCCCAGCGCCAGCGCGAACCGGCCGGACACGCCGTCGGCGGCCACCACCAGGTGCGAGCGCAGCGTCTTGTCGCCTTCGGGGGTGCGCACCTCGACGCCGACCACGCGGCCGTCAGTGTCCAGCACCGGCCCGGTCACGTTGTGGCCGGTCCGCAGGTCGGCGCCCGCGGCGACGGCGCGCTGGGCGAGCATGTCGTCGAAGTCCATGCGGGTGCGCACGAGGCCGAAGTCGGGGAAGCTGGCCAGGTCGGGCCAGTCCAGCTCCAGCCGGACGCCGCCGCCGATGACGCGCAGGCCCTTGTTGTGCAGCCAACCGGCCTCGGGGCTCACGTCCACGCCCATGTCGATCAGCTGCTTGACCGCGCGCGGGGTCAGCCCGTCGCCGCAGACCTTCTCCCGCGGGAACTCGGTCTTCTCCAGCAGCAGCACCTTCGCACCATGCTTGGCAAGGTGATAGGCGGCGGCGGAGCCACCGGGACCGGCTCCAACGACGATCACATCCGCATCGACATCGGTCGGTGTCATGCTCACCTCCACCTCGGCCTTAACGCTCGTTAGGGGCTCGTGAAAGTCTTCACAAGCTAGTCCGGCGTGCAGTCTAGAACTGCGCCGGGACCCCCTACTGGTTAGGTGAACCTAAGTGCAGTACCGGGGCACCCTGCGCGCTGTTTCCGAAATGTCCCCCCAATCAGGTCGAGACATTCATGCATACCCCTGTTTGACATGCTCTGACCAGGTCATTTACGATTCGCGCCGCACCCACACCCCTGTCACCTGGAGTTCCACCGTGCCCGTCGCACCCCGACGCCGGATCGCCACCGCGATCGGCGCCGCCGCCCTCGCCCCGCTGGCCGCGATGGCGCTGGCCGGTCCCGCCAACGCCGAGCCCACCCCCGCTCCGGCCGCCGCCCCCGCCAAGCCCCGCGACATCTCGCTGTCCGTGACGCCCGCCACCACGAAGATCAAGGTCGGTGAGACGGCCAAGTTCACGCTGACCGTCAAGAACCACGGCTCGGCGAACGCGAAGGAGCCCTACTACGGCTTCCTCACCTCCCCCGGTGTCGACGTGGTCACCGCTCCCGGCGAGTGCACCGAGTACGACGCGTCCGAGGTCGATCTGGACGAGGCCACGGTCGGCTCGTACTTCGACTGCGTGCTCGCGTCGCTCAACGCCGGCGCGACCGTCACCCGGCAGGTCACGGTCAAGCTCACCGAGAACTCCGAGCAGGGCATGTGGTTCTTCGCCGACGACTGGGCCTACGAGAGCAACGACGAGCTGGACGACAACCCGGACAACAACCAGACCGGCGTGACGATCCTGTCGAACGGAACGGCCCCGACGCCGACCCCGTCCGCTTCGGCGTCCCCGTCGACGTCCGCCTCCCCGTCGATGTCGGCCTCGCCGTCCGCGTCGGCGAGCCCTTCCACGTCGCCGAGCACGTCCACCGGCCCGTCGGCGTCGCCGTCGACCAGCGTGAGCCCTTCGGCCAGCGTGAGCCCCTCGGCCAGCGTGAGCCCCTCGGCGACGGTGAGCCCTCCGGTCGGCGTCAGCCCTTCGGCGAGCGCGAGCCCGTCGAACAGTGCCGGCCCGTCAGCGAGCGTCTCGCCGTCGGCCACCGGCAGCGCCACGGCCTCCGGCGCTCCGACCTCCGCCGCCCCCGGGACGGGGACCGGGCAGCTGCCGCTGACCGGCACCAAGATCTACACGATGGCCGGCATGGGCGCCGCGGTCCTGCTCGCCGGCGCGATCCTGATGCTGATCGGCCGCCGCCGCCGCGCCTGACGCGCCAAGATCTGTTTTTGTGGACGCTGGACGCCCCTAGAGGGGCAGCAGGCGTCCACAAAAACAGATCTTGGTGACTCGCCGCCCCATCCGGCGCGTTCCGGAGCGGCGCTCCGATCGTCGCGGCCCGGCAGGTTGACGACGGATCCCGGCCCCACCTGCGGCCCGGCAGGATGAATGCGAAGCTCCCGGGCCCACCCGCCGCAGCCCGGCAGGCTGACGGCCGGCACCGGGGCCCACCCCCACGGCCCGGCAGGCTCACGACGGCCTCCGGGCCCACCCGCTCGGGCAAGACAGGTGGGTGGCGAGGTTCAGGTGGAGTCGCCCGTTGGTCGCTCCTCGCGGAGCGCGGTCGCCTCGGCAGGCGCGGGTTCGGCAGGCGCGGGTTCGGCAGGCACGGGTTCACGGACGCTGGCGCGGCGGATCGCCGCACGGCGAGCCGCCTCCTCCAGGTCCGCGACGCGCACCGGTGGTTCGCCGTAACCGCCGCCGAGGACGCCGATCACCGCGCTCTCGTCGTATCCCATGCACTGATCGTCCGGCGGGCGGACGCGCCCTGTCCGGCGAACGCGCGGATCAGGCGGGCTTGAAGGCCCTGTGCAGCGCCACGATGCCGCCGGTCAGGTTGCGGTACTTCACCTGCGACCAGGAGTTCTCTCCAATGATCTTGGCGAACTCGTTCTGGTTGGGCCAGGCCCGGATGGACTCGGCGAGGTAGACGTACGCCTCGGGGTTGCTGGCCACCTTGCGGGCCACCGCGGGCAGTGAGCGCATCAGGTACTGCAGGTACACGGTGCGGAACGCGCCGTTGACGGGGTGCGAGAACTCGCAGATCACCAGGCGGCCGCCCGGCTTGGTGACCCGGGCCAGCTCACGCAGCGCGGCCGGGGTGTTCGCCACGTTGCGGATGACGAACGACGTGGTCACCGCGTCGAAGGTCGCGTCGGGGAAGGGCAGCGCCAGCGCGTCCCCGGCGACCAGCGGGACGTGCGGCCGGTCGCGGCGGCCCACCGCCAGCATGCCCAGGGACAGGTCGACGCCGACCACGTACGCCCCCGAGCGGGCCAGCTCCTCGGTGGAGACACCGGTGCCCGCGCCCAGGTCGAGCACCTTCTCGCCGCGCTTGAGGCCCAGCGCGGACCGGGTGGCGCGACGCCAGCCCTTGTCCTGGCCGAACGACAGCACGGAGTTGGTCTTGTCGTACTTCTCCGCGACGCCGTCGAACATGGCGGCGATCTCGTACGGCTCTTTATCCAGGTCTGCGCGGCTCACAATCGCCACTCTGCCAAACGCCGTCCGGGCGCGCTGCGGCGGCCGCCACACTGCGCTACCGGATCACCTGTGTGGCGTCCATGTCGTCGCCGCCGTCGTCGTCGTCACGACCGGCGCGCACCCGCCACAGGTACACCGCGCCGCCCAGCCCGACCAGGCCGAGCAGCACGATCCCGAAGCCGACCAGCATCATCCCGCTGAGCGTGGCGTCGCCGGACTCCCCGGCCTCCGACGGCTCGGCCACGACCGGCTCGGTCGACTCGTCGGCGCTCGGCTCGTCCGTCGTCTCGGGCGTCTCGCTCGGGGTCGCGGACGGGCTGGCCGACGGCGACGCGGAGGGTGACGGCTTCGCCGACGGCTTGGGCGAGGCGCTCGGCAGCGGCTTGGTGACGCCGTTGAGCACGATGTTCGTGGCGTTGTTCGCCTTCTTCGGATCGCATTCGCAGGCCGCACTGAATGCGCCGGGCGCGATGATCTTGCCCTCGATCCGCAGGTCGAGGTTCCGGTAGACGACCACGCCGGGCTGGAGGACGATCGCCCCCCGCCAATCGGCCCCGAGCTGGCAGCGGGCCGTCGTGCGAGAGGCGTTGAACTCGCAGTTCGTCCCGCCGTTCGCCCGGACGATCACCGCACCCGCGGGGGCACGGTAGGCGAGCGTCACCGACTTGCCGCCGATCGGGTCGGGCCCGAGATTGGCGATGCCCACGGGCACGCTCACGGTCTGCCCGACGTCGCCCTGGCGGCCGTCCCTGGACTGCGCCGCGAGATCCGAGCCGGCCGCCCAGGCGGGCGACGCGACGAGGCCGAGCCCGGCGAGCAGTGCCGTCAGCACCGTCGCAAGCCTGATCACGTGCCGTTCCATCGCCGTCCTCCCACGATTCGCCAACCCTGGACGGTATCCGTGCATCCCCGGACCGGCCCATAGGCCGTTCAGTCACGCACAGCGCAGGGGTGATCACGAGTTCAGGTCAGGAAGTGCGGTCTGGCCGCGCTTCCTGACCTGAAACAGTGATCTTGGCTGCTACCCGCTCAGCGCGCCTCCACCAGCGGCAGCTGCTTGCCCACGCCGCCGCCCGCGATGGCGATGGAGGAGAAGTGGGAGGTCACGCGCTCGTCGGTGGGGTCGTCGGCCGGGGTCCAGTGGACCTTCATGTGCCGGTAGAGGGTGTCGCGCTGGGCGGGGATGCGGCCGGCGGTGCGGATGAGCTGCACCAGGTCGTGCAGGTTGGACCGGTGCTTGGCGCCCGCCGAGGAGATGACGTTCTCCTCCAGCATGATCGAGCCCAGGTCGTCCACGCCCATGTGCAGCGCGACCTGGCCCACGTCCTTGCCGGTGGTCAGCCAGGACGCCTGCAGGTGCGCCACGTTGTCGAAGAAGAGCCGGGCCACCGCGATGAGGCGCAGGTACTCCAGCGAGGTCGCCTGCGTACGCCCCTTGAGGTGGTTGTTCTCCGGCTGGTAGGTCCACGGGATGAAGGCGCGGAAGCCCCCGGTGCGGTCCTGCACATCGCGGATCATGGTGAGGTGCTCGATGCGCTCGGCGTTGGTCTCGCCGGTGCCCATCATCATGGTCGCGGTGGACTCGACGCCGTGCCGGTGCGCCACCTCCATGACCTCCAGCCAGCGCGCGCCCGACTCCTTGAGCGGGGCGATCGCCTTGCGCGGGCGGTCGGGCAGCATCTCAGCCCCGGCTCCCGCGATGGAGTCGAGCCCGGCCGCCTTGATGCGGACGACCGCATCCTCGATGGAGACGCCGGAGACCTTGGCCATGTGCAGGATCTCGCTGGGCCCGATCGAGTGGATCATGAGCTGCGGGTACGCCTGCTTCACCGAGGAGAACAGGTTCTCGTAGTAGTCCACGCCGTACTCGGGGTGGTGGCCGCCCTGCAGCATCACCTGGGTCGCGCCGAGCTCGACCGCCTCGCCGCAGCGGCGCAGGATCTCGGCGGTGTCGTGGGTCCAGCCCTCGCTGTGCTTGGGGGCCCGGTAGAAGGCGCAGAACTTGCACGCCGTCACGCACACGTTGGTGTAGTTGATGTTGCGGTCGATCAGGTACGTGACGACGCCGTCCGGGTAGCGGCGGCGGCGCACCGCGTCCGCGGCCTCGCCGAGCGCGTGGAACGGCGCGTCGGTGTACAGCAGCAGCGCCTCCTCGGAGCTGATCCGGCCGCCGTCCGCGGCCCGCTGCACGATGCTGTCGATCTCCCGGTTCGCACTCACGTCCCCGAGACTATCGGGTCGCCGCCGTGCCGGAACTGGCTGGTCCGTCACACCAGCGCAGATCAGGCGTCGAAATCGAGCACCAGCTCTTCGCTCGTCGGGCTGGACTGGCAGGTCAGCACGTATCCGGCAGCCAGCTCGTCGGGCTCCAGCGCCCAGTTCGCGGCCATCTGCACCGCGCCCGAGACGACCTTCGCGCGGCAGGTCGAGCACACCCCGCCCTTGCACGCGTACGGCAGCTCGCCGCGGTGGCGCAGCGCCGCGTCCAGCACCCGCTCGGACCGGTCCATGGTGAAGTCGGTCGACCGCCCGTCCAGGACGATGGATACCTCCACGTCCCCGCCCGCGACGTCGACGACGACCGGCGGCGCCTCCTCGGCGTGGAACAGCTCGACGTGCACCTTGCCGGTCGCGTCCACCGCCGCCAGCGCCTCGCGCGCCCCACGCACCACGCCCAGCGGCCCGCACAGGAACCACTCCTGCACCCCGGCCAGGTCGAACTCCTTGAGCAGCATGGTCACCCGGTCGGCGTCCAGCCGGCCCGACAACAGCTCGCTCGGTTGCATCTCCCGCGACAGCACGTGCACCAGCTGCAGCCGCCCGGGGAAGCGGTCCTTCAGGTCGGCCAGCGCGTCGGCGAACATCACCTCGGCGGCGCTGCGGTTGCCGCAGACCACCGCGAACGTGCTGCCCGGCTCGGTCTCCAACGCCGACGACACCAGCGACAGCACCGGCGTGATCCCGGACCCCGCCACGATCGCGCCGTACCGGCGGGAGCGGGCCGGGTCCAGCTCGGTGGTGAACCGGCCCAGCGGTGGCAGCACCGGCAGCGTCTCGCCCGCCGCGAGCCCCTGCGCCCGGGTGGAGAAGACCCCGCCCGGCACCCGCTTCACGCCGATCGTCAGCGTGCCCCGCTCGCGCAGCTGCGCCGGGGTCGAGCAGATGGAGTACGAACGGCGCAGCTCGCCGTCCAGCCGTACCGTGACGTGCTGTCCCGGCCGGAACGCGAAGGCCTGCCGCAGCTCGGCGGGGACCGCGAAGGTCAGCGCCACCGCGGACGGGGTCAGCGGCTCGACCGCGGTCACGGTCAGCTCGTGGAAGGTCGTGCTCACAGCGGCGTGCTCACAGTTTCTTGATGGCGTTGAAGGGTTCCAGGCAGGAGCGGCAGCTCCACAGGCTCTGGCACGGCGTCGAGGCGTACCGGCTGATCTGCAGCACCGGCGTGGGCTGCCCGCCGTGCGCGTGCGCGCAGCGCGGGCAGGCCGGCGTGCCGGACGCCCCCGGCGCGGCGATGCCGGTGCGCTCCAGCGCCGCCCAGCCCGACTCGGTGATCATGTCGGTGGACCAGGCCGGGCTGAGCACAGTCCTGACCTCGACGTCGGCGTACCCGGCGCTGCGCAGCGCGGACCGGATGTCGTCGCGGATGGCGTCCATCGCGGGGCAGCCGGAGTACGTCGGCGTGATCGTCACGACCACCCTGCCGTCCTCCGCCGTCTCGGCCCCGCGCACGATGCCCAGCTCGCCGATCGTCACCACGCGCAACTCCGGATCGGGCACCGCGCCTGCGATCAGGGCGATCTCCGTCTGCGCCGTCATCACGCCCTCCTTCCGGTCGCCTCGCGCCGCCGTCCCGACGGCCGTGCTCACCACTGCGCCCCGGGGTGTGCCCGGTGCAGCGACTGCATCTCGGACAGCAGGAAGCTCAGGTGCTCGGTGTGCCGGCCGATGCGGCCGCCGTCGGGCCGCCAGCGGTCGGCGGGGCGGGTCAGCCCGGCCTCGGCCAGCACCGGTTCGACGATGGCCAGCCAGCGGTCGCGGATGCCCTCGGTCAGCTCGTGGCCGTACGGCCAGAGCCCGTCGAGGGCCTGCTGCACCCGGCGGTGCGACTCCTCGGTGCCGCCGCCCAGCCGCAGCATCCACTGCGTCGCGTGGTCGAGGTGGTAGGTCGACTCCTTGACCGCTTTCGCCCCGATGCCCGCGGCCTGCTCGTCGGAGCCGCTCGCGAGGTCGGTGTAGCGCAGCAGCTGCGCCGCCGAGAGCATCAGCAGCCAGCTCATCGTCCAGCCGAAGTCCAGGTCGCCGCGGCCCGGCCCGAGCGGCAGCTCGGCCAGCAGGCAGTTGCGGAAGCCGTGGTCGTCGCGCCGGTACGCCAGCTCGTCCTCGTCGCCCGCGGTGGCCAGCAGCATCCGGGCCGCGCCGAGCTGGTCGAGGGCGATGTTGGCCAGCGCCACGTCCTCCTCCAGCGTGGGCGCGCGGGACACCCACTCGGCCAGTCGCTGCGCCGCGATCAGCGCGTCGTCTCCGAGCGCCAGCAGCTCGACCTGCTCCACGACCTCACTCACAGGTGTGCCACCCCCTCGGGCAGCTCGTAGAAGGTCGGGTGCCGGTAGATCTTGTCGGCGGCCGGGTCGAAGAAGGAGTCCTTCTCGTCGGGGCTCGACGCGGTGATCTCCGCGGCGGGCACCACCCAGATGGAGACGCCCTCCTGGCGGCGGGTGTAGAGGTCACGGGCGTGGCGCAGGGCCATGCCCGCGTCCGGTGCGTGCAGGCTGCCGGCGTGGGTGTGCGCCAGCCCGCGCCGGGGCCGGATGAACACCTCCCACAGAGGTTGGTCGCTGGTCACGCCGACACCTTCCTGTTCTTCGCCGCGTACGCCGCGGCGGCCTCGCGCACCCAGGCGCCGTCCTCGTGTGCCCGGTTGCGGTGGGCCATGCGCTGGCGGTTGCAGGGACCGTCGCCCTTCACCACCCGCATCAGCTCGTCGAAGTCGGGGGAGGTGTAGTCGTAGTGCCCGCGCTCTTCGTTCCACTTGAGGTCGGGGTCGGGCAGGGTCAGGCCGAGGATCTCCGCCTGCGGCACGCACATGTCCACGAAACGCTGGCGCAGCTCGTCGTTGGAGAAGCGCTTGACCTTCCACGCCATGGACTGCGCGGAGTGGGTGGAGTCGGCGTCCGGCGGCCCGAACATCGCCAGCGACGGGTACCACCAGCGGTCCACCGCGTCCTGCGCCATCGCCCGCTGCTCCGGGGTGCCCTGCGCGAGCACGTACAGCGACTGGTAGCCCTGGCGCTGGTGGAAGGACTCCTCCTTGCACACGCGGATCATGGCGCGCGCGTACGGCCCGTACGAGCAGCGGCACAGCGGCACCTGGTTCACGATCGCCGCGCCGTCCACCAGCCAGCCGATCGTGCCGACGTCGGCCCAGCTGAGCGTGGGGTAGTTGAAGATCGAGCTGTACTTCTGCTTACCGGTGAGCAACGCCGTGTCCAGCTCCGCCCGGCTGACGCCCAGCGTCTCCGCGGCGGCGTAGAGGTAGAGCCCGTGGCCGGCCTCGTCCTGCACTTTGGCCAGCAGGATCGCCTTGCGCCGCAGCGAGGGGGCGCGGCTGATCCAGTTGCCCTCGGGCTGCATCCCGATGATCTCGGAGTGCGCGTGCTGGGCGATCTGTCGGATCAGCCCGGCCCGGTACGCGTCGGGCATGGCGTCGCGCGGTTCGATCTTCTGGTCGGCGGCGATCACGGCCTCGAACGAGGCTTCGCCGTCCAGCGCCCGGTCGGCGGCCTCGCGCAGCGCGGCCTCGGCCTCCTCGACCTCGCCGAGCAGGCTCTCCGCGCCGGTCACCCCAGGCATACCCGTCTCCATGCGGCCAGTGTTACAGCTTTGCGCGTATCGGCGCAACAACTGTCACAACGAGCCCCGGCGCGGGCGCTCAGCCGTGACCTGCGTCACCGGTGGCAGCCGGAATGAGCGTGAGCAAGACTCGGAAATGGCAGCTCACGGCGGTACGACCTACCGTTGCTGCCAATCCGGGACCACCCCATACCCGGGCGACCCACGACAATGCCGTCGAACGGGAGCACTCCTCATATGCGCCGCCGTACCCCTCTCTCCGCCGCGACGATCGCGCTGGGCGTCCTGGTTTTCGCGCTGGTGGCCCCAAGCGCCGCCACGGCCCTCACCGGATCGCAGAATGTCCAGGTGAGCGCAGAAGCAGGCGGCACCCCACCGCCCCCGGCCACGACCGCCGCGCCCAGTGCGGCCCCGTCGACCGCCGCAACCCCCGCCCCGACCGCGACCCGCGCCGCCGCGAAGCAGGGCGCCTCGACGCGTGCCGCCGACCGGCCGAGCCGATCGCTGACCGCGGGCCGGGTCAACCTCGCCTTCACCGGCGACTTCATCGGATACGCCATGCTCGACCGGCGTACCGGCGAGGTGGTCGCGTCCCGCAACGCCACGCAGACCAGCAGCACCGAATCGATGATCAAGGTGTGGCTGGTCGCCGACCACCTGCGCCGCGCCGCCGAGTCCGGCCAGACCGTGACCTCGTCGGAGCTGTCCCAGGCCAGTGCCGCGATCAGGCACTCCGACGACCGCGCCGCGCAGGCCCTTTACCTGGCCGGCGGCGGGAACGAGGTCGTGCAGCGCATGATCGACATCTGCGGACTCACCGACACCACCCTGTTCGACCAGTGGTGGAGCCGCACCCAGATGTCGCCCCGGGACGCGGTCCGGCTGGCGCAGTGCGTCGCCGACGGCACCGCGGCGGGCCCGCAGTGGACCGGTTGGGTGCTCTCCGAGATGCGACAGGTGACCGGTTCGACGGCCGCCGACGAACAGTTCGCCACCACGGGCGGCGGCCGATGGGGCATCATCGACGGCGTACCCGACACCCTCGCCCGCACCCTCGCCATCAAGAACGGCTGGACGGCCATCGGCGCCGACGGCAACTGGCACCTGAACTGCCTCGCCATCAGCGATGACTGGATCATGAACGTGATGACCCGCTACCCCGTCGACAACGGCCTGCAGTACGGGGCCGACGTCTGCGCCGACGTGGCGCGACAGCTGGTGACGCCACCGCAGACCTGACCGGCGGACCACCCCTCCGCGTTCCCTGCCTGCCCTCCACCCCCGCCCTCCTCCCCCGGAGCCCCCCCTCATGACAGAGCTGTTCACCCGTCGGCGCGCGCTGCTGGCCGGCGCCGCCGGACTGACCGCGCTGACCGGCGGCGGATTCTGGCTGGCCGGACGCGGCAGTGCCGACCCCGCCGCCGCCGCGACCTGGCAGGACCCGTCCGTGTCGCCCAGCACCGCGGCGAGCCCGGAGTCCGCGACCGCCCGCAGCATGCCGGCGGAGCCCGGCCCGCCCGGCCTGGGGCACGCCGACATCATGCGCTCGGCGAACCTGAGCTCGCTGGTCACCGTGCAGACCAGCGCCTGGTGGAGCTGGGCGCTGATGGACCGGCAGACCGGCAAGATCGTCGGGTCCAAGAACCTCAACCAGACCAACATGACCGCCTCGATGATCAAGGCATGGCTGGCCGCGGACTACCTGCGCCGGGCCGCCGAAGCGGGCCAGACGCCCAGCTCCACGCGGATGAACGAGATCCGCACGATGATCCGGGACAGCGCCAACGGACCCGCTTCCACGCTGTACGCGGAGCTGGGCCGCTCGGCGACGATCGCGCGCCTGATCGACGTCTGCGGGCTGACCGACTCCAAGGCCGGCGACGGCTGGAGCACCACCCGGCTGTCCGCCCGCGACACCTGCCGCATCGCGCACGCCATCGGCAGCGGCAAAGCGGCCGGACCCACCTGGACCAGCTACCTCGTCGGCGAGATGCGGGCGGTGCGCGGCACCGGCGACTTCGGCATCCGCAAGGCCTTCCCGGCCGCGGAGCAGTCCCGCATCGCGATCAAGAACGGCTGGGTCGACCGGCAGGCCACCAAGGAGTGGAACGTCAACTGCCTGGCCCTCGGCGACGACTGGACCATGGCCGTGCTGACCCGGTTCCCGCTGAGCACGTCCTGGACGCACGGCGGCACGATCGCCAAGTCCGTCGCCGCCCAGCTGCGCAGCAAGACCGAGCTGGTCTGAGCTACAGCTCCATGAACTCCGGGCCGCCCTCGGGCAGGGCCGGGGCCTGGCCCGCCAGCGCGGCCCGGCGGGCGAACTCGCGCAGGCCGTTGATCTGACGGCCGCCCAGCGAGAAGTCCAGCACGCGGAAGTACGAGGCGAGCGTGGCGGCGTCGAAGGGCTCCCAGCGGGCCGCCGATGCGGCGACCTCGTCCAGGTTGTCCACGCACAGGTCGCGCGAGCGCAGGAACGCCTGGTGCACGTCCTTGACCAGGCCGGGGTGCGCGGCGGCGAAGTCGCGCCGGACCGCCCACACCGCGAACACCATCGGCAGCCCGGTCCACTCGCGCCAGGCCTGGCCCAGGTCGGTGACGGCCAGCCCGCGCTTGGGCGCCTCGAACAGCGCACGCAGCGCGGTGTCGCCGATGAGCACCGCCGCGTCGGCCTCCAGCAGCATCTGCGTCAGGTCGGGCGGGCAGGTGAAGTAGTCGGGGCTCGCGCCGTAGCGCTCCAGCAGCAGCATCTGCGCGAGCAGCACGCTGGTGCGCGACGTGCTGCCCAGGGCGACCCGGGTGCCGTCCAGCTCCTGCAGCGGCTTGGTGGAGACCACGTTGACCGACAGCACCGGGCCGTCCGAGCCGACCGCGAGGTCGGGCAGCAGCAGCAGTTCGTCCGCGTGGCGCAGGTATTCCACCAGCGAGATCGGGCCGATGTCCAGGTCGCCGGCGACGAGCGCCTCGCTGAGCCGATCCGGGGTGTCCTTGTGCAGGTCCACGTCGATCAGGGCGCCCGAACGCATCAGTCCCCAGTAGATCGGGAGACAGTTCAGGAACTGGATGTGCCCTACCCGGGGACGCTGCACCGCGTTCATGATCAGGGAGCCTACCCGCCGCGGGCGACCATTCGGGCGGTGCCCGCGGAAGGTGTGACCTGTGCGGCGTGCCCGCTCAGTCGACCGGCACCGCACGTATCTGGCAGGTGACCCGCCGTGCGTCGGAGGGCACGTCCTGGCGCTGGCTCACCTTGTACGGCTCCAGCAGCTCGGCCATCTTGTCGGTGAGCGCGGTCAGCTCGTCGGCGGTGATGACGATGCCGAACTCGCTCATCAGCGCGGCGTCGACCCACTGTGTCGTCTCGTCGTGCGAGCGCGACAGCCAGCGGCGCACCCGCTCGTCGCCCTGGGCCAGGAACACCCCGGCCACGGCGTTCTCGGCCGCGCGGGCCTCGGAGCCCCCGTCCGGGCCGATCTCCAGCGACCAGCCGCGGGTGCGGGCGCGCCACACCCGTTCCCGGCCGTCGCCCCGGCTCGGCGCGTCCTCGATCAGCCCCGCCTTGGCCAGCGCCCGCAGGTGGTAGCTGGTCGCGCTGGGGGACAGGCCGACCATCTCCGCACACTCGGTGGCCGTAGCGTCCTCACCGGTGGCGGAGAGATGATCCATGATCGCAATACGGGCCGGATGCGCCAGCGCCCGCATCACCGACGGGTCGGTGATCTTCAGCAGTCCCTCGGAGCTCACCGGTAAAGAAAATCACGTGACTGCCCGTCGATGACAGCTAGCATGGTCGGTCGATTGTGAAGGGCACTGCCGACAGCGCTTATCCTTCGAGCGCAGCGCCGGGCGGCCGATCTTTCTCACCCGAGAGGACGGCCATGACCGCCGAAGCACCGACCACCCCTGTGACTTCCGTGACACCGGCGCCCGCCGACGAGCTCGCCGCCGAGCGCGCCCACCTCACCGCCTCCCGGGCCGCGCTGAAGGCCATGCGCGAGCGCGCCGAGCAGCTGTTCACCGTCGGCGACCAGGTCGCCGGGGACGCGTACACCGCCGAGCAGCTCGGCCGGCAGATGGCCCAGCGCATCAAGGAGCTGTCCGACGACCCCGCAGTGCCGCTGTTCTTCGGCAAGCTGACCATGGCCGCCGCCGGCGGGGAGTCGTCGGCAGTCCCCGGTCCCGGCGGACCGCCGGGACGAGCCGCCGGCGGAGCCGAGCGCTGGCACATCGGCCGCCGGCACGTCTCCGACGCGGTCGGCGAGCCGCTGGTGCTCGACTGGCGCGCCCCCATGTCGCGCCGGTTCTACCAGGCCAGCGCCCGCGAGCCGCAGGAAGTGGCGGTGCGCCGCCGGTTCGGCTGGTCGCCCGCCGCACCAGGCGGAGCCACCGTGCTGACCAGCTTCGAGGACGAGCACCTCGACCACGGCCAGGAGCTGGGCACCGGCAGTGCCATCCTCACCGCCGAGATCGAGCGGCCCCGCGTCGGACCGATGCGCGACATCGTCGCGACCATCCAGCCCGAGCAGGACGAGCTGGTCCGCGCCGAGCTGGAGGACACCATCTGCGTACAGGGCGCGCCCGGCACCGGCAAGACCGCGGTCGGCCTGCACCGCGCCGCGTACCTGGTCTACCTGCACCGGGAGCGGCTCCGCCGGTCCGGCGTGATGATCATCGGCCCGAACCGCGCCTTCCTGCACTACATCTCGGCCGTGCTGCCCGCCCTCGGCGAGCTGGAGGTCACCCAGGCCACCGTCGCCGAACTGCTCGACCACCTGCCGGTACGCGCCGAGGACGGCGTCGCGGCCGCCACCCTCAAGCACGACGCGCGCATGGCCGAGGTGCTGCACCGCGCCCTGTGGGCCAGGATCGCCCGCCCCACCGGCCCGATCACCGTGTCCGACGGTTCCTACCGCTGGCGCGTCGACGAGGGGGTCCTGCGCCGGGTCGTCGACGAGGTGCGCCGCGAGCAGCCGCCATACGCCCTGGGCCGGGAGCGGGTGCGCGCCCGGGTGGTGGGGCTGCTGCAGCGCCAGTCCGAGGCACGCCGCGGCGACTCCCCGGCGGACTCCTGGCTGCGCAAGATGGGCAAGGTCAAGCCGGTGGCCGACCTGCTGGACCACTGCTGGCCCGCGACAACCCCGCAGCAGCTGCTGGCCGACCTCTACACCGACGCCGAGGCGCTGAGCCGGGCCGCCGACGGGCTGCTCACGCCCGAGGAGCAGGAGCTGCTGCACTGGGCCAAGCCGCCGCGCAGCCTGCGCAGCGCGCCGTGGACCGCGGCCGACGCGGTGCTGGCCGACGAGGTCGCCGGCCTGCTCGACCGGCAGGCGGGCTTCGGCCACATCGTCGTCGACGAGGCGCAGGACCTGTCCCCGATGCAGGCACGGGCGCTGGCCCGGCGCAGCGGCCACGGCTCGCTGACCATCCTCGGCGACCTCGCTCAGGGCACCACGCCGTGGGCCGCCCGCGACTGGCGCGACATGCTCGGCCACCTGGGCCGCCCCGAAGGCCGCATCGTGCCGCTGAGCACCGGCTTCCGGGTGCCGGAAGCGGTCGTGGCACTGGCCAACCGCCTGCTGCCCGCCCTCGACGTGGCCGTGCCGCCGGCCCGCTCGCTGCGGCGGGACGGCTCCCTGGAGGTCACCGAGTCCGCCGACGTGGTCGCCGCGGCCCGCACGGCGCTCACCCGCGAGGGCTCCGTCGGCGTCATCGCGGCCGACGCGGCCGTGCCCGCGGTGCTCGAAGCCCTGCTCGCGGCCGGACTCCAACCGTCCGACCTGGACGGCGACGGCCGCCTTGTCGTGGTGCCCGCCACCATGGTCAAGGGTCTGGAGTACGACCACGTGATCG
This sequence comes from Catellatospora vulcania, assembly GCF_009720385.1. Classification (GTDB taxonomy): domain Bacteria; phylum Actinomycetota; class Actinomycetes; order Mycobacteriales; family Micromonosporaceae; genus Catellatospora; species Catellatospora vulcania. The sequence goes on from NZ_ML769302.1 coordinate 257,578, forward strand.
TGCTCGAACCCGCCGCGATCGTCGCCGCCGAACCCCGCGGCCTCAACCGCCTCTACGTCTCCCTCACCCGTGCCGTGACCAGCCTCATCGTCCTGCACACCGAACCCCTCCCGGAACCACTGCGCGCCTGAGGACAGGCAACATATGGACGTTGCCGGGCCGGTGGCAGGCTCCGGACGTCAGGACCCGGCCCCGCGACCGATAGCGGACTGAGGGCGGGCGTGATCCGATATGGCGATGGGTGAGCTTTCTGTCAGCCGTCGGGGGCTGCTGGGCGGATTGACCGCCACCGCCGCGCTGGGCGCACTGTCCGCATGCGACGCCGACCCCGTCATCGAGAATCCGCCGCCGGTGTACGCCCCGCTCGACCCGACCAGCTGGGACAGCGTGCGCCACCAGTTCCTGCTGGACACGGGCCGGGCGCAGTTCGCGGCGTTCGTGTTCGCCAGCCCGCCGGCCGCCGTGCGGAAGGCGATCGCGGAGCACCGCGAGGGCCTGGACCGGGACACGGTCGGCTACCTGCACTCGCGGGAGGAGAACGCGCGGCAGCGGCTGCACCTGGCGGCGGGCAAGTACCTCGGCGGGTCCGTCGACCACGTGTACTTCACCGATTCGACCACCATGGGGCTCGGCCTGCTCTACGGCGGTATCGCGCTGCGGCCCGGCGACGAGGTGCTGACCACCGAGCACGACTTCTACTCCACGCACGAGTCGCTGCGCCTGCGCGCCGCCCGCGAGGGCGTGACGGTCCGCAGGGTACGGCTGTTCACCGACCCCGCCACGGCGAGCGCCGACCAGATCGTGCAGGCCCTCACCAAGTCGCTCACCCCGGCGACCCGGGTGGTCGCGGTGACCTGGGTGCACTCCAGCACCGGGTTACGGATGCCGATCCGGGCCATCGCCGACGCGCTCGCCGTGCACAACCGGGATCTGCCTCCGGACCGGCGGGCGCTGCTGTGCGTCGACGGAGTGCACGGGTTCGGCGCGGTCGACGCCGGGCCGGTCGAGATGGGCTGCGACTTCCTCGTCTCGGGATGCCACAAGTGGTTGTTCGGGCCGCGTGGCACCGGTCTGATCTGGGGACGTCCGGAGGCGTGGGCCCGCTTCCGTCCCGCCATCCCCACCTTCGAGCAGGCCGGCTTCGCGAACTGGCTGGGACTCGATCCCACGCTGCCCGCGGCGTCGGCGTCGCCCGGCGGCTATCACAACTTCGAGCACCTGTGGGCGTTGGAGCAGGCGTTCGACTTCCACGCCGCGCTGACCCGCCGCCGTGTCGCCGAGCGCACCACCGCCCTGGCGACGCGGCTCAAGGAGGGCCTCGCCGGGATCGACGGCGTCAAACTGATCACCCCGAAGTCGGCCGACCTGTCCGCGGGACTGGTCTGCTGCGAGCTGGAGTCGATGAGCCCCACAGCGGCCGTCTCGGTGCTGCTGACCAAGGACATCGTCACCAGCACGACCCCGTACAACCCGTCCTACCTGCGGTTCGGGACGAGCATCGTGACCGATGAGGCCGACGTGGACAAGGCGATCGCGGCGGTGCGCGAGATCAGCTGAGCCGCACCGGGACCACGATCGGGCCGAACTCGCCCGCGATCACCCGTACCCGCGCGCGGTAGTGCAGCGCGAGCAGCTCCTCGGTCAGCACCTGGGCCGGCGGGCCGTCGGCGGCGATCCGGCCCTCGGCCAGCAGCACCAGGCGGTCGGCGTACTCGCCGGCCACGGACAGGTCGTGCATGGTGGCCAGCACGGTCAGCGCCCGTTCGTGGCGCAGCCGGTCGACCAGCTCCAGCACCTCCTGCTGGTGGCCGATGTCCAGGGCCGAGGTGGGCTCGTCGAGCAGCAGCAGGGGCGCGCCCTGGGCCAGCGCGCGGGCCAGGAACACCCGCTGGCGCTCGCCGCCGGAGAGCGTCTCCAGTTCGCGGCCGATGAACCGGCGCAGTTCGAGGGAGTCGAGCACCTGCTCCACGATGGACAGATCCTGCGCCGACTCGCGGCCCAGCGGGGCGATGTAGGGGGTGCGGCCGAGCAGCACGTAGTCCAGCACACGCATGCCGGGCGGCACCACGGGCTGCTGGGCGACGGTGGCCACGAGCTGGGCCCGGCGGCGGCGCGGCAGCGCGCTGGTCGGCGTACCGTCAATGATGATCTTCCCGTGGTGCGTGACCGCGCCACCCACCGCCCGCAGCAGGGTCGACTTGCCCGCGCCGTTGGGGCCGATCACGGTGACCCACTCGCCGGAGGCCACGGCCAGGTCCACGCCATGCAGGATCTCGGCGTCGCCCAGGGTCACCCGGACGCCCTCCACCGCCAGCATCAGACGCTCACCCGCCTGGTCGAGCGCAGCACCAGGATGAAGAACGGCGCGCCGAAGAACGCGGTGACCACGCCGATCGGCAGCTCGCCCGGGGCGATCAGGGTGCGCGCGGCCAGATCCGCCAGGGCCAGGAACGCCGCGCCGAACAGCAGCGACAGCGGCAGGATCGACCGGTACGAGCCACCGGCCAGCAGCCGCACCACGTGCGGCACGATGATGCCGACGAAGCCGATCAGCCCGGACACGGCGACCGCGGCGGCGGTGCCCAGCGAGGCCGCGGCCAGCAGGATCATCCGGGAGCGCTGCGGGTGCAGGCCCAGGCTCGCCGCCTCGGTGTCGCCGACGCTGAGCACGTCCAGCTCCCGGCGCAGGGCCAGCACCACGATCGTGGTGACCAGCGCGTACGGCAGCAGCAGGGTCACCTCGTGCCAGCCGTTGGTGGCCAGCCGCCCGAGCAGCCAGGAGTACACCTCGCGGATGGTGTCCACGTTGCGCTGCAGCAGGTAGGTCTGGATCGCGGCGAGGAAGCTCGACACGGCCACCCCGGCCAGGATCAGCGTCGCCGACGAGCGGTCCCGCCCCCCGGCCACCCCGAGCAGGTAGGTGACCACGACCGCGATCCCGGCCCCGGCGAACGCGGCCAGCGGCAGCACCGCCCCGGCCCGGAACGCGATCGCCATGGTCGCGCCGAGACCGGCGCCCGCCGCGACGCCCAGCAGGTACGGGTCGGCCAGCGGGTTGCGGAAGACGCCCTGGTAGCAGCCGCCGGCCAGGGACAGCATCGCGCCGACCAGCAGCCCGAGCACCACCCGGGGCAGCCGCAGCTCGGTGATGATGGCTGTCTCGCGCTCGTTCAGCCCCGACGGCAGGTCCACGCCGGGGATCAGGTTGAGCAGCTCCGCCGCGACCGAGCCGGGCGGCAGCGTCACCGGGCCGAGAGCGACCCCGGCGACGAGCGCGACCAGCACGGCTCCGACCCCGGCGGCGAGCCACCCGAGACTGAGCCGTGCCGGTCGCAGTGTCGTCATCGCCGTGGTCAGGCCGGGACCTTGTTGACCGCGTCGACGATCGCGCGGACCAGGTCGACGACGCGCGGGCCCCAGCGCGAGGCGATGTCGTCGTCCAGCGCCACGACCTGGCCCTTGCTGACGGCGGTCAGGCCGGCCCAGCCGGCGCGCGCCTTCACGGTGTCCAGGTTCTGCTTGCAGCACTTGGTGTCGGCCAGGAAGATCAGGTCAGGGTTCGACTTGATCAGCGATTCGGCGCTGAGCTGCGGGTATCCGCTGCCCTTGGTGTCGGCGGCGTCGGCCACGTTCTTCAGGCCGGCCAGCTCGAACAGCGAGCCGATGAAGGTCTTCGAGGTCACCGAGTACAGCGTCGGGTCCAGCTCGTAGTAGTAGGACAGCGGGGTCGCGCGCTTCGGCAGGTCCTTGACCAGCTTGGCGATGTCGTCCTTCATCTGCCCGGTGAGCGCGGTGGCCTCGGCGCTGTGCCCGGTCAGCGTGCCCAGGTCGGCGATCTGCTGGTAGGTGGCGTCCAGAGTGGCCGCGGCCGGGGCCACGTAAACCGGGATCTTCAGGGTGGTCAGCTGGGCCACCACGTTGTTGGCGTCGGTGTCGAGCACGACCAGGTCGGGGCTCTTGGCCGCGACGGCCTCGGCGTTGGGCTGGAAGCCGGACAGCTCGGTCTTCGGGGCGTTCGCCGGGAAGTTCGAGTTGTCGTCGACGGCGCTCACCTGGCCGCCGGCGCCGATGGCGAACAGCATCTCGGTCAGCGTCGGCGACAACGAGACGATCTTCACCGGCTGCGCGGGCAGGGTCACCTTGCCGACGGTCACCGGGTACGCCGCGGCGGCGCTGGGCTGGGCAGGGGTCGCCGGGTCGTTCGTCGCGCAGGCCGCGAGCGCGGCCACCAGGCCGGCGGCGGCGAGCGCGCCGACGGCGCGGCGGGACAGGAAACGGGTACGCACTGATCCTCCTATCGGTCGAGGCAGGTCCTTCGCCGACAGGGCCCGATCAGGTGGGGCAGCCCGGTCCGCGAGACGCCCTTCCTCGAGAGCGTGGTTCGCGACTGCCGCAGGCGACCTGGCTCGCCCACCGAGGTGGGATCACAGTTGCGGGACAGCGCCGGGTTCGCACCGGCTTCGCTGCGGGACAGTCAGGCGACACGCTAATACACACCCGGGCCGATGCTCGCGACCCGGAGTGGAGGATGTGCGCAGGCTCATCACGCCTGGGTCTTGTGGACCTCTTCGACGTCGACGGGCACGTCTTCGGTGGGCTCGGTCTCGCCGGCCAGGGCGGCGCGCAGCCGGTCCTTCTCCGCCTTGCGGCGGTCCACGGCGCTCTCGACCTGGGCGGTCACGTCGTCACGGAGGTTGCGCAGCAGGAACCAGCTGGCCGCGGCCGAGGCCAGAATGGCGATCATCAGCTTGAGCAGCAGGCTCAGGTTCGGGACGAACCACAGGGCGGCGAAGAAGGCCAGGAAGAGGACCAGCCTGGCGAGCGTGTACTTGACAGCAGGACTCACCGCTCCAGGGTAGCCGCCGAACCTGCCCGCCCTCGGTCAGCCCCGCTCGGGGCCGCGGGTCAGCCCCGGTCCGCGGCCGCCAGGCCGAGGTGCCAGAGCACGGCGTACGCCACCGTGGTGACCAGCGCGCCCAGCCCGCCGGACACCAGCGGCGGGAACCCCGACGCCGCGCCGACGGCGAGCACGCCCAGCACCACCGCGAGCAGGGCGGCGGCCGGGGCCACCGCGAGCCGCCCGCGGTGGCCCGCCGCCGCCTTGAACTGCTCCACGAAGATGATCGCCGGGAAGATCACCGCGAGCCAGCCGGTGAGGTCGCCGAACTCGCCCATGCCCAGCAGCGCGAACAGGCCGTCGAAGGCGACCATGCCGAGCACGCTGATGACGAACCCGGCCAGCGCGTACGCCACCAGGTCGGTCAGCGAGACGATGCGCCCGGAGGCGTCACGCCGCGGGCCCTTGCGCTGCTCCTCGGCCGGGGACTGCGGGTCGGCCACCCGTCAGGCCCAGACCTGCTGCGGCTCGCTGCGCCGCTCGGCCATGCTGACCGGCGCGCCGTACTCCTTGACGACCTGGTAGCGGGTGTCCCGCTCGACCGGGGTGAACCCGGCGTCCCAGATCAGGTGGAGCAGATCGTCGCGGTGCATGGTGTTCGGGGTGCCGTACGAGTCCGCGTCGTGCGTGATCTTGTACTCGACCACCGAGCCGTCGAGGTCGTCCACGCCGAAGTTCAGCGACAGCTGCGCCAGCGACAGGCCGTGCATGACCCAGAAGCACTTGATGTGGTCGAAGTTGTCCAGCATCAGCCGGGACACCGCGAACGTCTTCAGCGACTCGGCCGGCGAGGCCATCGTGGTCTGCGCCTGGATCCGGTTGCGGATCTTGCCGTCCGCGCTGTCGTGGAAGTCGTGCTGGTAGCGCAGCGGGATGAAGACGGTGAAGCCGCCGGTCTCGTCCTGCAGCTCGCGCAGGCGCAGCACGTGGTCGACGCGGTGCCGCGGCTCCTCGATGTGGCCGTACAGCATCGTCGAGGGGGTGCGCAGGCCCTTGCTGTGCGCCAGCCGGTGGATGCGCGACCAGTCCTCCCAGTGGCAGGCGTGGTCGACGATGTGCTGGCGGACCTCCCAGTCGAAGATCTCGGCCCCGCCGCCGGTCAGCGACTCCAGGCCGGCTTCCATCAGCTCGTCGAGGATCGCGTCGGCGGTCAGGCCGGAGATCTTCTCGAACCACTGCACCTCGGTCGCGGTGAACGCCTTCAGCTTGACGTTCGGCAGCGCCTGCTTCAGTTCCTTGAGCACGCGCGGGTAGTAGCGCCACGGCAGCGTCGGGTGCAGACCGTTGACGATGTGCAGCTCGGTGAGCTGCTCGTCCTTCATCTCCAGCGCCTTGGCGACGGCCTGCTCCACCCGCATGGTGTATGCGTCCTTCTCGCCCGGCTTGCGCTGGAACGAGCAGTATGCACAGCTGGCCGAGCAGACGTTCGTCAGGTTCAGGTGCCGGTTGACGTTGAACATCACCCGGTCGCCGTTCTTCTCCGTCCGGACGTGGTGCGCGAGCCGCCCCAGCCAGGCCAGATCGTCACTCGCGTAGAGAGCCTCGCCGTCTTCGCGGCTGAGCCGCTCTCCGGCATAGACCTTCTGCTCCAGCTCCCGCTTCAAACCCACGTCCATGGCAGTGAGCCTACGACGTGCCGTCCCGCGTGCCTGTTGCGGCCCTTGACAGCGACTGTTCAGCTTGACGCCACCGGGACAGAAGGGTCGACACGGAACCTGATTTCCGGTAGGAACTCTGTGGGAACAAAGGGGAGGACGGGGCCACTGATGTCCAAGCGTCGAAGCGGGCAGGCTCGACGGCAGGGCCAGATCGCAGTCGGATCGGCCGTGCTCAGCGCGCTCATCGCCGGTGGCATCGCCGTGCCCGCCGCCGCTGATCCGCCGGTCGGTTCGAAGATCACTGCGATTCCGGATGCCGGCCTGCGCCCCCAGCCTGACGGTTTGCCGTCCCTTCCGTTCGGCTCGCTCAGCCTGCCGCGCACCACGCCGCTGACGGCCCAGGCCGCGCTGCTGGCGCAGTACAGCGCCGCCGAGCTGGAGCTGTCCGTGCTCGGCGCGCGCCGCAGCGAGCTCTACCAGGCCTACGCCAACGCGACCGTGGCCAAGGCGATGGCCGACTACGCCTGGCGCGCCACCGCCGACACCCTGCGCACCGCGAAGGAGGCCGCCGAGGCCGCCGCGGTCGCGGAGTACCAGGCCGCCGTCAAGGCGCCGCCGCGGCTCGGCGACTCGCTCGGGGAGCTGGGCCAGCTCATCCCGCGCACCGAGTCGACACCGGAGACCGAGGCCGTGCTCAACGACCTCGCCACCGCGCAGCACGAGGAGCGCCAGGCCTACACGGTGCTCACCGCGGCCATCACCGCCGAGCAGCAGGCGTCCACGGCGTATTCGACCGTGGAGAAGGAGTTCAAGCGCAAGGAGACCGCGTTCCTGGAGCTGAAGCGGCGGCTCGCCGAGCTTCAGTCCGAAGCGGACCGGCTGCGCGAGCTCCAGGAGCAGAACCTCGGTTCGGGCTACAGCCCCGGCAAGAGCAACGCGGGCCTGGTCGCGGCCGCCAAGGCGCAGAAGGCCGTGCTGTTCGCGCTCAGCCAGCGCGGCAAGCCCTACCGCTGGGGCGACGAGGGGCCGAACACCTACGACTGCTCCGGCCTGATGCTGGCGTCCTACAACTCCGCCGGGGTCCGCCTCAACCGCGTCGCCAAGGACCAGTACTACGGCACCCGCGCCAAGACCGTCAGCAAGTACGCGCTGCTCCCCGGTGACCTGGTGTTCTTCGCGACCGACCCGAGCGACTGGCGCACCATCCACCACGTCGGCATGTACCTCGGCGACGGCAAGATGGTCCACGCCCCCCGCACGGGCGACGTGGTGCGGATCGCGCCGGTGAGCCTGAGCAGCATCGACTTCGCCACCCGGGTGGTGGACGCGCTGCCGGCCCCGAACCAGCCCGGCCCGACGCAGACCGCCGGCCCGTCGCCCACGAAGACCACCTCGCCGCGCCCGTCGGCCAGCACGTCGCCGTCGAGCAGCAGTTCGCCGAGCGCCCCGCCGGCCAGCACGTCGCCGTCTCCTGAGCCGGCCGACTCGCCGTCGCCCGTCGCACCCGCGAGCACCAGCCCGAAAACGAGCCCGTCGCCGGAGCCGAGCCCCAGCCCGGCGCCCGCGGCGTGACGCAGGTCACCCCGCCACGACAGGCCCGCGGGGTGACGCCCACTACACCGCCGTGTTAATCGCGCGGCGGTGGCGGCAAAGCCCGGTACACTGAACGGGATTGTTCTGGGCGCGCTCGGCGCGCCCTTGAGCGTTCCTGCGGGTGACTTGCAGCGGCACGAGGCCGCGCGGCGCGGGGATGCGCCACCCGAGAGGTTTCGCTTTGACTCAGCACGACCCTGCCCTGTTCCCGTCCGTCTTCGAGATCAACATTGATGTCGAGGGCAAGGCCGCGGCCGCGAAGGCCGCCGCCGAGAAGGACGCCGCAGCGGCGACCGTCACCACCACCGACGTCCCGGATGTCGTGACCGTCACGGAGGCCGCGGACACCGCCGCCGCCGTCGAGGACACCACCGAGCACGTCCCCAGCTTCGCCGAGCTCGGCGTGCCGCGCGCCCTGGTGCGCGAGCTGACCCGGGCCGGCATCACCCAGCCCTTCGAGATCCAGGCCGCCACCCTGCCGGACGCGCTGGCCGGACGCGACGTGCTCGGCCGCGGCCAGACCGGCTCCGGCAAGACCCTCGCTTTCGGACTGCCGCTGCTGGCGCGCATCGCCGAGGGCAAGCCGGCCCGTCCGCACCACCCCAAGGCCCTGATCCTGGTGCCCACCCGTGAACTGGCCATGCAGGTCGCGGACGCGCTGCGCCCGCTGGCCAAGGCGATGGACCTCTACACCGGCACCGCGGTCGGCGGCGTGCCGTACGACCGGCAGATCCTCGGCCTGCAGCGCGGTCTCGACCTGATGATCGCCACCCCGGGCCGCCTCGGCGACCTGATCCAGCGCGGTGCCTGCGCGCTGGACGACATCGAGGTCACTGTCCTGGACGAGGCCGACCAGATGGCCGACATGGGCTTCCTGCCCGACGTCACCGAGCTGATGGCCAAGACCCCGGCCGGCGGGCAGCGCCTGCTGTTCTCCGCCACCCTCGACGGTGACGTGGACACGCTGGTCAAGCGGTTCCTGAACAACCCGGTGACGCACTCGACCAACCCGGCCGAGGCCTCTGTGTCCACCATGGACCACATGATGCTGCTGATCCCGCCGCAGGAGAAGTTCAAGGTCACCGCGGCGATCGCGAACCGTCCGGGTCGGACGATCATGTTCGCGCGCACCCAGATGGGCGTGGACCGCCTGGTCGACCAGCTGCGCGAGGTCGGTGTGCGGGCCGGCGGCCTGCACGGCGGCAAGACCCAGAGTGTCCGTACGCGGACCCTGGCGCAGTTCAAGGAGGGCCGGATGAGCGTCCTCGTCGCCACCGACGTCGCCGCCCGCGGCATCCACGTCGACGGCGTCTCGCTCGTCGTGCACATCGACCCGCCGAAGGACCCGAAAGACTACCTGCACCGCGCGGGTCGCACCGCGCGTGCCGGCGAGTCCGGCGCGGTGGCCACCCTGGTGCTGCCCAAGCAGCGCCGCTCCACCATCTCGATGATGGAGAAGGCCGGCGTGGCCAAGCCCGCCGAGCACCGGCTGCGCGTGGACGACCCGAAGCTGGTCGAGCTGACCGGCGCCGTGGAGCCGTCGGGCCAGCCCGTGGTCGAGGAGCCGGAGCCGCGCTTCCAGCGCGGCGGCCAGCGTCGCGACGGCGGTGGCCGTGGCTACGGCGACCGCGGCCCGCGCCAGTACGGCGACCGCCCGTTCCGCGGCGACCGTCCCCAGGGCGACCGGCCGCTCCGCGAGCGCACGTTCGGCGACCGCCCGCAGGGTGACCGGCCGTTCCGCGAGCGCAGCACCTTCGGTGACCGCCCGCAGGGCGACCGGCCGGTCCGCAGCGAGCGCACCTACGGTGACCGTCCGCAGGGCGACCGTCCGGTCCGCACGTACGGCGACCGTCCGCAGGGTGACCGCCCGGTCCGCACGTACGGCGACCGTCCGCAGGGTGACCGCCCGGTCCGCACGTACGGTGACCGGCCCCAGGGTGACCGCCCGTTCCGCGGTGACCGCCCGCAGGGTGACCGTCCGGTCCGCAGCGAGCGGACCTTCGGTGACCGGCCCCAGGGCGACCGGCCGTTCCGCGAGCGCTCGTTCAGCGACCGCCCGCAGGGCGACCGCTCCTACGGCGACCGCCGCAACGCCGGCTGACCTGCCGAACCTGGAAGGGCCCCGGTCCACCGCCTCGTGGCGGACCGGGGCCCTTCTCCATGTCCAGTCGCCGACCGGGCTGCCGGCGGGGCGCGGTTGCGGCGGCGCATGGCGGCCATGATCGCCGTTTGGTGTCAACATGTCAGGTCCGACCGCAGATCATGACCTGAAACAGCGATCTTCGCGGGCGACCTTCGGCCGCGGCCGACCCGGGTCAGTCCTGCCAGGCGCCGGTGGCGAGGAAGTGGCGGACGGTGGTCAGCGGGGCGGCCAGGTCGAGGGACTGTGCGGCCAGCCAGGTGTCGTCGTAGTAGGTGTGGGCGTACCGCTCGCCGCCGTCGCACAGCAGCGTGATCACCGAACCCGTCTCGCCCCGCGACAGCATCCCGGCGATCAGGCCGAACGCGCCCCACAGGTTGGTGCCGGTGGAGCCGCCAACCTTGCGGCCCAGCACCTCGGAGGCGACCCGCATCGCGGCGAGCGAGCCAGCGTCGGGCACCCGCACCATGCGGTCCACGATGTGGGGCTGGAACGAGGCTTCCACCCGCTGCCGGCCGATGCCCTCGATCCGGGAGCCCCTGGCGGTCGTCACCGTCGGATCGCCCGACTCGTAGGACGGGTAGAAGGCGGAGTTCTCCGGGTCGACCACCAGGATCTTCGTGCAGTGGCGCTGGTAGCGGACGTACCGGCCGATGGTGGCCGAGGTGCCGCCGGTGCCCGCGCCGATCACGACCCAGGACGGCACCGGGTGCCGCTCCAGCTCCATCTGCTGGAAGATCGACTCGGCGATGTTGTTGTTGCCGCGCCAGTCGGTCGCCCGCTCGGCGTAGGTGAACTGGTCCATGAAATGGCCGCGGCGGTCCTCGGCCAGCCACTTCGCCTCCACGACGACCTGCGCCGGATCGTTGACCAGGTGGCACTCGCCGCCCTGGAACTCGATCAGCTCGATCTTCTCCTTGCTGGTGGAGGCCGGCATCACCGCGATGAACGGCAGCCCCAGCATGCGCGCGAAGTACGCCTCGGAGACCGCGGTGGAGCCCGACGACGCCTCCACCACCGTCGTGCCGGCCCGGATCCAGCCGTTGCACAGCGCGTAGAGGAACAGCGAGCGGGCCAGCCGGTGCTTGAGCGAGCCGGTGGGGTGCACCGACTCGTCCTTGAGGTAGAGGTCGATGCCCCAGGACAGCGGCAGCGGGAACGGCAGCAGGTGGGTGTCGGCGCTGCGGTTGGCGTCCGCCGCGACCTTGCCGATCGCCTCCGTCACCCAGGCCCGGTCGTCGTCACAACACCTGTCCAGCTGCTCCATGCCCCGGACCGTAACATTTCGCGAATGAGTTTCAGCTGAGCAGCGGCCTCGGGCGGCCCTCGAAGGTGGTGGACAGCGCGATCGCGGTGCGGGTGCGTGCCACCCCGCGGGTGCGCGAGAGCTGCACGATGAGCTGCTCCAGCTCCGCGATGGTGCCGACCCTGGCCTTGACCAGGTATGACTCCTCGCCGGCCATGAAGTAGCAGGACTCGATCTGGTCGAGTCCCTGCAGTGCCGCGGAGACGTCCTCCATGTCGACGGCCGGGTCGGCGACGATGCCGATCAGCGCGGTCACGCCGAGGTCGATGGAGCTGGGCTCCACGTCCGCGTGGTAGCCGCGGATCACGCCCGAGGCCTCCAGCTTGCCGACCCGGTCGTGCACCGCCGGCGCGGAGAGGCCGACCTGGCGCGCGAGCTCCGCGTACGAGAGGCGGGCGTTGTTGCGCAGCAGGTCAAGCAGGTTGCGGTCGATCGCGTCCACACAGAGCACCTTAGAGGCAGTTTCTTCCAGAGTGGGCACGGAGGGGCGCATCTTCGGGCAATATACGAATGAGGTTCGCAACATATGGATGCGAACCCCCCAAAAGGTGCATACGACCATTTTAGGGACATCAGCTAGTGATGGTGCTCTAATTGGGCGTACGTGCCAGCGGAGGCGGCACCGGGTGCGCCCGAACCAACTCCGTCGACGCAAGGAGGTGGGCGTGGACACAGGAGATCGCCTGTTGACACCTGGCGAGGTGGCCGCGCTGTTCCGGGTCGACCCAAAGACGGTGACCAGGTGGGCAGCGGCCGGACGCATCGGCAGCATTCGCACGCCGGGCGGCCACCGCCGGTTCCGCGAGTCGGAGGTGCGGGCACTGCTGGAGGGCGAGGGCGAGTTCGACGAGGACAACCCTCCGGGCAGCCCGGCACCGCAACCCGGCGCCGGCGCCACACCGCGGGCGGCGGGCAGCCGGCCGGGCGGATACTGACCGCCACGGTCCAACCAGGATCTCTACCGAGTGGTACGACACGGCGGTCCATATGGTCGTACCCTCATCAGCGGCGCTGACCCGGCGCCAGGAACACGGCATGTCCCGGCGCTCGCCTCCCGTCAGGGAAGGGACTCACCACGTTCCTTGAACGGGCCACCGAACCGTGTGGCCCGTGCCGGACCCGAGGATCGAGTCGCCGCATGCCAACCAACCGGCGCGCCGCCCAGCTGCTGGCCGCGACGTGCTCGGCGCTGACCGAGACCATCGGGCGGCACATGCCCGCCGGCCCCTACCGGGACTTCACCGCGTGGGCTTACTCGGCGGACAATCCCCGGCGGCACGAATACCTGCAGAGCACCGGTGTGATCCAGCTCGTCACCATGAACACCCGGATGCTCAGCGGCCTGGTCGAGGAGGACGACTGGCCCGTCCTACTGGAGCACGCCGGGCGCATGAACGCGTACCAGGTGTTCGAGGTGGTCTCCGACGACCTGGCCATCGGCCTGGGACACCCCGTGCTCGACGCCGCCCAGGGCCGCCGCCTCGACCTGATCGGCGCGCTCAACCGGGCCATGCTCCAGGCGCTGGCCCCCGGCCGGAACACTCCCGCCATGCTGCTGCTGTCCGGGCCCGCCCGCGACGCCGCCCGGCACGCCTCCGGCTTCGAGCAGAGCCTGGTCAAGAGCAAACGCGCCGGCATGGCCGAGGACTACGCCCGCCACGTCGGCGCCGACGCGCCCCTGCTGCAGGACGTCGAGTACGGCCTGTGGGCCGCGCTCGTCGCCAACGTCGAGAGCTGCCGCGACCTCGTCGACGGCATCGACGGCGCACCCACCGCCTCCCTGGTCCGCCAGGGCCTCGCCGACCGGTACCGGGCCGTCGAGCGCACCCTGCGCGCCGAACACCTGTCCAGGCTCGACCTGGCCTCGCTCGGCGGCCAGAGCATCCTGGTGGTGCCGACGCTGGCCTACTTCGTCTGCGTGCTGAACGACGTGGTGGCCCCGGTGCCCGCACACCGGGCTGTGCTCGCCGACGGCACCCTCAGCGACCTGCTGTCCGACGCCGCGCTACTGGTGCGCCTGCAGAACGACCTGGGCACCCGCCTGCTGCGCATGCCCGCGGTGCAGCAGCACGCGCTGATCAACCGCATCCTGCGGGCCTGCGACGCCGACGGCCACGACACCGCCGCAGCCGCCCTCGACGTGCTCGCCGTCGACCCCGACACCGCCTTCACCCGGCTCCAGAAGGACATCGTCAACGGCGAGGCCAACGTCGCGCTCTGGCACGCCCGCCGGGCCGGTGACGCCACCGCGGCCCTCACCGCCCTGGCCGACAGCCTCAGCTACCACGCAGGCCTCTACGCCCTGCACAGCGCCCGCCTCGCCGCCGGCCTGGCCGCCCTCGACGCCCGCCTCGACGACCGCCGCGCCACCACCCTGATCGACCGCTTCGTCCGCTTCCACGAGCGCATGTACTCCCACACCCACACCGACCCCCTGGGCGAGTACGCCATCTGACCCACCCCGACCGCGGGACGATCTTGCGTGAACTGTGGGGACGACACACGCGAACCGGTCGTAAGGGCGACCGCTCGCGCAAGATCGTCGCGATCATGTGGCCGAGGTGGGGGTCAGGCTGGGGTGGCGGCTTCGATGATGGCGGGGACGCGGCGGAAGTAGCGGCGGGCCAGGAGGGACAGCAGGGGGCTGAGGAGGGGGCCGAACCAGGCCCAGGGGCGGGCGGCGACGATCTCGGCGACCAGGCCGAAGCGGGTGCGCCCGGGGGCGAGTTCGGACCACTCGTAGTGGGCTGTGTAGGGCAGCGGTCCGCTGCGGACCGTGATCGTCTGGCGGCGCGGCGGCTCCTGCGCGGTGACCTCGATCCGGGTCCGGTGCCGCACCCGCAGCAGGGTCGCGTCCAGCTCGTACAGCGTGCCGACGCCGCCGTCGCCGCTGATCCGGCGCGACGAGTGGAGGCCGCCCCACCACTGCGGATCGTGCCTCAGGTCGGACAGGTACGCGAAGACCTGCGCGACGGGCCGGTTCACCACGATCTCGACCGCGACCCGGAAACTGGCTGGCTGGGCTGGCATGCGCTGAGGCTAGGCAGCCGTGTCCAGCCGGTCAACCAGCCCGGCTAGTGTCATCGGTGTGTCTGCCGACGTAACACCGCGCACGCCCTGGGTGCTGGGGGTGTCGGGGGCTTCCGGCACCCCGTACGCCGCCGCCGTGCTGCGGGGGCTGTGCGCGGCGGGCGAGGCGGTCGACCTGGTGGTGTCCCGGGCGGCCCGGCTGACCATCCTCGACGAGACCGGGCACCCGTTCCGGGACGCGCACTGGCGCGAGGACCTCGCCACCTGGCTCGACAACCCGCTCGACGACGCAGACCTGCGCTACTGGCCCGCCGGCGACCTCGCGGCGGGACCGAGCAGCGGCTCGTACCGGGCCAAGGGCATGATCGTCGTCCCGGCCTCGACCGCGGCGTGCGCCGGCATCGCGCTGGGCCTGTCCAAGGACCTGCTGCAGCGGGCGGCCGAGGTGAACCTCAAGGAGCGCCGCCCGGTCGTGATCGTGCCGCGCGAGACGCCGGTGACCCGCAGCCACCTGCTGCACCTGGTCGAGCTGATCGACTCCGGCGCGGTGGTCCTGCCGGCCAGCCCCGGCTTCTACGGCACCGGCGCGAACGCCCAGGCCCAGCAGCTCATCGACTTCGTCGCCGGAAAGGTCCTCGACGCCGCCGCCGTCCCCCACACCCTCCTCACCCGCTGGACCGGCCACCTCGGCCACCGCTGACCCGCGCCCCGCCCACCCGGCCGCCCGCCCACCCGGCCGCCCGGCCGCCCGGCCGCCCGGCCGCAACTCTTAAAGAGTCGCGGCCTCCGGACTGCCCGGAAGGCGCGACTCTTTAAGAGTTGCGCAGGTGGGGGTGGCGGGTCAGACCAGGAGGGCGAGGACGGCGAAGACGAACAGGGCGATCCCGACGAAGCCGTTGGCGGTGAAGAAGGCGCGGTTGACCTTGGACAGGTCGGTGGGGGTCACGATGACGTGCTGGTATCCGAAGGCCGCCGCGGTCAGTGCCAGGCCGATCCACCACGGCCAGCCCAGGCCGACCCACACGCCGAACGCCACGAACAGCACGAACGTCACCACGTGGGTCAGCGTCGAGATCAGCAGCGCGTTGCGCACGCCGTACCGGGCGGGCACGCTGCGAACGCCGATCTGCCGGTCGACCTCGGCGTCCTGGCAGGCATAGATCAGGTCGAAGCCGCCGATCCACAGCCCCACCGCGAGACCGAGCAGCCAGGCCGGGCCGGATCCGGCGAAGGCGCCGGTGACCGCGAGCCAGGCACCGATCGGTCCGACGGCCTGCGCCAGCGCCAGGATCGCGTGCGGCCAGTCGGTGAAGCGCTTGCCGTACGGGTACAGCACCAGGGGCACCACGGCCAGCGGCGCCAGCAGCGCGCACAGCGGGTTGAGCGCGAGCGCCGCGCCCATGAACACGACCAGGGCCGCCGCCGCGCCGAGCCAGGCAGTGCGCACGCTCACCGCTCCGGTGACCAGCTCACGCTGGGCGGTACGCGGGTTGCGCGCGTCGATGTGCCGGTCGATGATCCGATTCGCGGCCATGGCGAAGGTGCGCGCCCCGACCATCGCGATCGTGATCAGCAGCAGGGTCAGCCAGTCCACCCGGCCGAGCGTCCGGTCCATGGCGACCAGCGCCGACAGGTACGCGAACGGCAGCGCGAACACGGAGTGCTCGATCGCGACCAGCTTGAGGAACGCCTTGACCCGGCCCGGCTCCTTGAGCGCGGGGCCACCGGACGCGGTGACGCCGACGGAGTCCTGCGAAGCGGTGCTCACTTGCCCCAACCCTTCCGCGACGGGCTCTCCGGGAACCCGTACTCCTTCCACCGCTTGTCGACCTTCGCGACGATCTCGGGGGCCATCCGCATCTCCTCCGGCCAGCCGCGTGTGTAGCCCTCGGTGGGCAGCTTGCGGGTGGCGTCGACGCCGGCCTTGCCGCCCCAGAACTGCTGGTACGACGCGTGGTCGAGGTGGTCGACGGGCCCCTGGGTCAGCACCAGGTCGTGCGCGTAGTCGACGTTGCCGAAGGCGCGGAACGCGACCTCGGTCAGGTCGCGCGGGTCGCAGTCGTCGTCCACCACCACGATCAGCTTGACGAGGCTGAGCAGGTGCGCGCCCCAGACCGCGCTCATCACCTTCTGCGCGTGCTTGGGGTACCGCTTGTTGATCGCGACGATCAGGCAGTTGTGGAAAACCCCCGCCTCGGGCATGTGGTAGTCCACGATGTCCGGCACCAGGATCTTGATCAGCGGCAGGAAGATGCGCTCGGTGGCGCGGCCGATCGGCCCGTCCTCCTGTGGCGGCTTGCTCGTGATGATCGAGTGGTAGACCGGGTCGCGGCGCATCGTCATGCACTCGACGTGCAGCACGGGGAACGGCTCGACGGGGGTGTAGAAGCCGGTGTGGTCGCCGAACGGACCCTCGGGCAGCCGCTCGCCGGGCTCGACCCAGCCCTCCAGGATCACGTTGGCGCTCGCGGGCACCTGCAGCGGCACGGTCAGGCAGTCGACCAGCTCGACCCGCTCCCCGCGCAGGAACCCCGCGAACAGGTATTCGTCGATGTCACCGGGCAGCGGCGCGCTCGCCGCGTACGACACCACCGGGTCCGCGCCGAACGCGATCGCGACCGGCAGCCGCTCGCCGCGGCGCTCCGCGACGGCGTGGTGCGCGGTCGAGTCCTTGTGGATCTGCCAGTGCATGCCGACGGTGTTGTGCGAGTGCTGCTGCAGCCGGTAGAGGCCAAGGTTGCGCTTTCCGGTTTCCGGGTGCTTGGTATGGGTCAACCCGTAGTTGTGGTAGATGCCGCCGTCGCCGGGCCACATCACGAGGCCGGGCAGCATGTTGAGGTCGACCTCGTCGCCCTTGAGCACGACCTCCTGGCAAGGCGCGCTCTTGACCTTCTTCGGCGGCAGCGACTTCAGCTGCATGATCTTGCCGAGGCCGTCCATCATCCCGCTGAAGCCCTGCGGCAGCTCGGGCTTGGCCAGGTCGGCGATCCGGGCCCCGATCTCGTCGAAGTCCTGCACACCCAGCGCCATCGCCATCCGGCGGTCGCTGCCGAAGATGTTGATCGCGAGCGGCATCATGCCGCGG
Organism: Catellatospora vulcania; assembly: GCF_009720385.1. Lineage (GTDB taxonomy): Bacteria > Actinomycetota > Actinomycetes > Mycobacteriales > Micromonosporaceae > Catellatospora > Catellatospora vulcania. The sequence continues at coordinate 275,227 of NZ_ML769302.1, forward strand.
GTCGGCTTCTCGAACAGCAGCGCCGGGCCCTTGGCCCGCACGGTACGGGTGACGATCTCGCTGATCTCCAGCGTCGGATCGACGGGGGTGGTGACCCGGTGCAACTCCCCGGCCCGCTCCAGCGCGCCGAGGAAGCCCTGCAGGTCGTCGAACGGGAAACGCGGTGCCGCCATGCTGGCATCCTCGCATCTGCCCCGTCACTCCGCCGGGGAGGGGCGACGCGCTGCGGCGTACGCCATCGTCACCCCCGCCCGGCCCGGCCGGTTGACCCGGATGTGAACCCCCGCCTCACCCACGTCGCGAAGGTGGCGCTGCTCGCGGCGACGCTGCTGGCGCTGGCCGCCGGATGCGCCCCCGCAACCACCGCCGGCGCGATGCCCGACTGCCCCGCCGACCGGCCCGCCTCCACCAGCGCGCCCACCGGGCCGCCCAGCCTGTCCACGCCGGGCGTCTGCCGCTCGCACGCCACCGTGGTGCAGCCCGTCGCCCATGCGGTGCCCAGCCCCGGCTACCACCACCTCGGCGCGACGACGCGGGGCCGCTGGTCCGGCGTGCTGGGCCGAATCGAGGTCGGCGACACCGGGGTGCGGCCGGGCACGTACGACTTCGTCGCGGCCCGGTTCATGGCCAAGGCGGGCCGGGGCGCCGAGCAGGCCTGGCTCGAGGTCGGCTGGACCGAGACCGGCTGGTCCGGCGACGCCCGCCAGCGCGTCTACACCTACGACACGGCAACCCGCGCCTGGGCCTTCTACGACCAGTACGCGGTGGCTCCCGGCGACCGGCTGTGGCTGCACCTGCAGACCGAGTCCGCCGGCGACCAGCCGTCCTGGCAGGCCTGGCTGTGGTGGGGCGACCGGTGGAACCTGCTCACCAGCCGCCCGCTGCCGCTGTCCGGCCAGGCCGAGATCGAGCAGTACGTCGAGGTGCACGCCGACCCCGCCGACCCGGGCACGGTCACCATCCCCCGGCTCGCGATCGACAACGTCCAGCTCAAGTCGTCCCCGGATGCCGGGCTGCGCCCCTGGAACGCCGACGTCCCCACCAGCCCCGGTGCCGACTTCGCCACCTACTGCCTCGACTGGCGCCTCCCGTACACCTCCTGGACCACCACCACCTGCTAGCCCCTCCCGGGGCGAAGGAAGGGCACCTTCTTGACGGTCGGCGTCGTAGAGGGTGCCCCTCCTCCATCTCAGCGCCCTGACCAGGCAGGGTGACGAGTCGCAGGGCGGATGCCGGTGAACCGGCGGGAGCCGATGAAATCGCAGGCCGCCAGGCGGCCGGCTCCGCTAGCCTTCGGCCTCGTGCGAATCCTGACCTTTCCCGAACGGCAGACCCCCGACGCGCTGCGGGCGCAGGTGGTGGCTCTGCAGGCGCAGGCCTGGCCGCCCACGGCCGACGGCGCTGCCGACGGCGCTGCCGACGCTGACGACATCAGCGGCAGCGGCACCGACGGCGAGGACGGCGAGCAGCGCACAGGCAGCGGCGACTGGCACGATCCGGCACTCGACCCGGTGACGATGCTGCTGGTCGACGACGGCGGAACGCTGCTCGCGAGTCTCGACGTGCTGTCCAAGGAGATCCGGCACGACGGCCGGGGCTACCGCGCCCGGGGGCTCAGCAGGGTGGTCACCGGTACGGCACACCGCGGGCGGGGGCATGGCCGGCAGCTGGTCTCGCATGCGCGCGAAGCGATCCGTCTCAGCGGCGCGGACCTGGGCATCTTCACCTGCGACCGGGCGCTGCAGGGTTTCTACGAGAGCGCCGGCTGGCAGCTGGTGACGGGCGCGGTGCTGGTGGGCGGCACCGCCGACGATCCCTTTCCCAGCGACCTGTTCGACAAGGTCACCATGGCGGGCTTCTTCTCGCCGGCCGCCCGCCGGCACGCGGACTCCTTCACCGACGCCCGCATCGCGCTGCACCCCGGCCTCATCGACCGCCTCTGGTGAACGCAACCTGCCCCTACTCGGCGGATCGTCCCGTCGACCAGGCTTGATCGCTGTTTCGTGTCGAAACCTGGGGTCAGACCGCAGGTTCCGACACGAAACAGCGATCAATACGCTTCCACCGCTGCGGCCACCCCGAAACCGCCCCCCACCTCGCCGCGTCCCAGCTCAGCGCGGCAGAGACGTTAGGAAGGGCACCTTCTATAACGCATAGCGTTAAGAAGGTGCCCTTCCTTCGGACCCAGGCTGGGACGCGGGTTACACGCCGCCGTAGGAGTGCAGGCCGGTGAAGAAGATGTTGACGCCGAACAGGTTCATCATCATCGTCAGGAAGCCGATGACGGCGATCCAGGCCGCGGTGGAGCGCTTGATGCTCGGGGTCGCCCGCGCGTGCAGGTAGCCGGCGTAGACGACCCAGGAGATGAACGCCCAGACCTCCTTCGGGTCCCAGCCCCAGTACCGGCCCCAGGCGACCTCGGCCCAGATCGCGCCCGCGGTCACGCCGAAGGTCCAGATCGGGAACGCGAAGGCGTGCAGCCGGAAGGAGAGCCGCTCGACGGCCTCGGCGTTGGCCAGGCGGCCGCCGAAGGCGTACAGGAAGCCGCGCTTGCCGTTGTCGTAGCCGGTCCGCACCAGGTACATGATCGAAGCCGCGCCGGCGATCATGAACAGGCTGGACGAGGTGATGACAGCACCGATGTGGATGCCGAACCAGTACGAGTCCAGCGCCGGGACCAGCGGCCCGACCGGCGTGTAGAGGATCATGCCGGCCACGCCGACGAGCAGCACCTCGAAGACCATCACGAACAGGCCCAGGTGGCGCACCTGCCGCTGGAAGAACAGCGTGCCCAGCCAGACCACGGTGCCCAGCAGCGTGATCGCCAGCACGAACTCGTACATGTTGCCGAACGGCAGCCGCTCGGCGGCGATGCCCCGGGTCACCACGGTGATCGCGTGTGCGACCACGCCGACTCCGGTGGCCAGGACCGCGGCGGGCCCGAGCCACGCGGCCTTGGAGCGGGCCTCGGCGGGGCCGTCCGGGGTGGTGACCGCCGGGGCGGCGTACGCGTGCGGGGCCTCGGTCACCACCGGCGCGCCCGCGCCGACCAGCTCACGGGCGGGAGCCGGGGCGGCGACCGCGTTCGCGATCCGGCCGCGGCTGCCGAACGCGTACTCGCCCGCGTGCAGCAGCATCGCGGCCAGGTACGAAAGCAGGGTGACGATCAGAAGACCGTCGGACAGTTCTGCCACTACCGTTGCCACCTCTCGACCAGGGAACGGAACTCGTCTTCGAAACCGGGGTACTCGGTGCGGGGCAGGCCGCCCGCCGCGGCGCTGCCGTCGGGGCGCAGCCGCAGCCAGACCCGGCGGCGCTTGCCGTACAGCGACAGCGGCAGGCCGACCAGCAGCAGGACCGCGCCGGTGAGCACGATCGGCTCGCCGGGGTCGTGCCGGATGGACACCGTGATCCACTGCCGGGTGCCGACGAACTCGAGCTTGCTGCCGTCTGCCAGCGTCCACGTCTCGCCGCGCCGCATCAGCTTCGGCTCGCCGTACTTCGTCAGCCGTCCGGCGTCGAGCTGGCGCTGGTCGAGGTCGTAGACCGAGCTCGGGATGCCCGCGTCCAGCCCCAGGTCACCGCGGTACGCGGTGAGCATGAGCGCGGGGTTGCGCTCCTCGGGGTGGTCCGAGCGCAGGTAGGGCGGGCCGTCACGGGTCGGCATGTACGTGCCGGAGAACGCCATCTGCTTGGTCTTGTCGCTGCCGTTGGCGTCCGGGAACGCGGCCACGCCCTCGCTGGTCAGCGTCGCGTCGGTGTACGGGAACGGCGCCACCGTCTCCTGGGTGACCCCGGCGGCGTCGGTGTAGCGCAGCACCGGGGCGTACCCGTGGCCGAGCAGGTACACGTTGGCCCCGGACAGGCGCAGCGGGTGGTTCACGCTGAACGTGTGCCGGCCCAGGTCGCCGTGCGCGGAGTCGGTGGCGGCGACGTCGGCGGCAAAGGAGATCGGCATGCCGTCCGGGCGGTACTCGGCGCGGAAGTCGAGCAGCTCCAGGCAGAAGTCGGGCAGGTCGCCCGCGCCGACCCGCGGGCCGAGCCCGAAGTCGTCGTACTGCTGCACCGTGTTGCAGAAGACCTGCTCCGGACCGGTGACGATGAGCCGGCCGGCGTGCCAGCCCCACAGCGAGCCGAGCCCGACACCGACCAGGATGACCAGCAGCGAGCTGTGGAACAGCAGGTTGCCGGCCTCTTTGAGGTAGCCCTTCTCGGCGGCGAGGGTGACCGTGCCGTCGGCGTGCTCGCGGCGTACGGTGCGCCAGCCGCGCAGCGCGGCCCTGGCTGCCGCCTCGTCGGTGACGGTGTCGAGCACCGCCGACTGCGGCAGCCGATCGAGGTGCTTGGGCGCGTCCGGCGGGGCGGAACGCAGCGCCTTCACGTGGTCGCGCAGGCGCGGGGCGATGCAGCCGATCAGCGAGGTGAACAGCAGCAGGTAGATCGCGGCGAACCAGGGCGAGGCGTACACGTCGAAGCCCCACAGCCGGTCCAGCACCGGCGCGAGGTCGGGGTTGGCGGCGTAGAAGCCCTGCACGTCCTCGACCTTGACCGAGCGCTGCGGCAGGACCGAGCCGGGGATCGCCGCGACGGCCAGCAGGAACAGCAGCATCAGCGCGGTGCGCATGCTGGTGAGCTGCCGCCATCCGTTGCGCGCCGCGGCCCATCCGGCCGCGACGATCCGGGGGGTACGCCGGCGTGGCGGCTCGCCCGTGGGCGGGTTCTCGACGGCGGCCTCGGTGACGCTCATGAGGCGGTCCCCGGGCCCGTCGCGAGGCGGCGAGTCGTGCTGCGCGCGGTCATATCGAGATCTCCCCGGCGCCGAAGGTGACCCGCAGCCAGATCACGAAGTCGCCCCACGCGCCCGTGATCAGGGCGAGGCCGACGAGGATCAGCAGCGCCCCGCCGAAGCGGGTGACCCAGCGCGAGTTGCGCCGGATGAAGCCGACCACACCGGTGAGCTTGCGCATGCCCAGGCCGAGCACCAGGAACGGGATGCCGATGCCCAGGCAGTAGGCCAGACCCAGCACCACGGCCCGGCCGGTGTCGCCGTACGCCCCGGCCAGCGCGCCGACCGCGGCGAGCGTCGGGGACAGGCACGGCACCCAGCTCAGCGCGAACACGGCGCCGAAGACCGGCGCGCCCCACAGCCCGGCCTGGGGCAGGCGCTGGATGCGCTTCTCGTTGTCCAGGCCTGGGATGACGCCGAGGAAGGCCAGGCCGAACAGCACGATCAGCGCGCCGATGCCGACCTGCAGCGCCCGCTCGTAGGTGAGCAGCAGGCGGCCGACCTGCGCCGCGACGATCGTGGTGGTCAGGAACACGGCGGCGAACCCGGCGATGAACAGCAGCACCCCGGCCAGCACCCGGCCGCGGCGGGCCCGGCCCAGGCCGGTGCGGTCGTCGCCCAGCGTGGCGTCGAGGTCCGCGCCGACCAGGCCGGTCACGTACGACAGGTAGCCGGGCACCAGCGGCAGCACGCACGGCGACAGGAAGCTGGCCAGCCCGGCGAGCGCGGCGACGGCGACGGCCAGCACCAGCGGGCCGCCGTTGACCACGGCGGCGAAGTCCTCACCCATCAGCGGTCCTCACGCATCAGCAGGCACCGTCATCAGCCGGCCTGCTCGGCGGCGATCTCGCGCACGATCGGGCCCAGCTCGGCGGCGTTGGTCGCCTTGCGCAGCACGGCGGCGACCCGGCCCTGCCGGTCGATGATCAGCGTGGAGGGGGTGGACACCGGGGGCACGTCGACGAAGCGCAGCGACAGCCGGCCGCCCGGGTCGAAGATGCTGGGGTACGAATTGCGGGCGGCCACGAACGCCTTGGCCTTGTCGCGGTCGTCGCGGTTGTTGACGCCGAGGAACACCACGCCCGAGGCGGCGGTGTCCTTGGCGGTCTGCTCCAGGTCGGCGGCTTCCAGCCGGCAGGGCGCGCACCAGCTCGCCCAGAAGTTGACGACCACCACGCTGCCCCGCTGGGCCGCCATGTCGTACGCGCTGCCGTCGAGCAGCTCGCCGGTGACCGCGGGGGCCGCCTTGCGCTCGGCCGGCGGGAAGCGCAGCACGTCACCGACAGCGGGCGGTTTCTCGTCGTCGCCGCAGGCCGCCAGCGCGGTCGTGGCCAGCCCGGCCACGGCGAGCGCCAGCACGGCGCGGCGGGTGCGGGGGCGTGATGTCACGCGCCCCATCATGCCCCGCGCCCGGCTCCGGTCCCCAGGTGGGCTGCCGGCTCGGAGTATGTGATCTGCGCCAACTGATCACCTTCGAAGACGAACGAGGTGAGGCTGGCCAGCCCGCACTCGCGGCGGCGCGGGTCGTGCCACAGCCGCCTGCCCTCCATGGCCATGCGCAGCGTCCAGATCGGAAGCTGGTGCGACACGCATACCGCCTCGTGCCCGCGGGCGTGCTCGCGGGCGGCGTCCAGGGCCATGATCATGCGGGCCGCGATCAGCCGGTACGGCTCGCCCCAGCTGGGGGTCATCGGGTTGCGCAGCACCCACCAGTGGCGCGGATCACGCAGTGCGCCGTCGCCGACGCCGACCCGCATGCCCTCGAAGTAGTTGCCGCTCTCGATCAGGTTCGGGTCGAGGTGCACGTCGAGCCCGAGCTGCTCGCCGAACGGCTGGGCGGTCTGCTGGGCCCGCTCCAGCGGGCTCGACACCAGGTAGGTGACATCCCGGTCGGCCAGCGCCGTGGCGGCCGCCTTCGCCATCTGCTGGCCCAGACCGCTGAGCTGGAAGCCGGGCAGCCGCCCGTACAAGATCTTGGCGGGGTTCTGCACCTCTCCATGCCGGAGTAGGTGGACGATCGTCCTCATCGCTGAACTGCCGCCGCCGCCCTGGCCGCGCCCGGCAGGGCGGCGGCGATGTGTTCGAGGGCCTCGTCACCGATCGCGCCCGAGACGAACCACGACTCGAAGGCGCTCGGCGGCAGGTAGACCCCCTGCGACAGCATGCTGTGGAAGAACGCCTTGAACGCGGCGGTGTCCTGGCGACGGGCGTCGTCGTAGTCGCGCACCTCGGCGTCGGTGAAGAAGATCGAGAACATGCTGCCCGCGGTGGCGAGCCGGTGCGGCACGCCCGCCTCGGCCAGCGCCTTCGTGGCCAGCTCGCCGATGGTCGCGGCAGTGGCGTCCAGCTTGGCGTACAGCGCGTCGTCGGCCAGCCGCAGCGTGGCCAGGCCGGCGGCGCAGGCCAGCGGGTTACCGGACAGGGTGCCCGCCTGGTAGACCGGGCCGGCCGGGGCCAGCCTCGACATCACGTCGGCGCGCCCACCGAACGCCGCGGCGGGCAGGCCACCGCCCATGACCTTGCCGAACGTCCACAGGTCGGCGTCGACGGGGTCGAGGCCCTGCCAGCCGCCGCGCGACACCCGGAAGCCGGTCATCACCTCGTCCATGATGAGCAGCGCGCCGTGCCGGTGCGCGATCTCGGCCAGGCCCGCGTTGTAGCCGGGCAGCGGCGCGACCACGCCCATGTTGCCCGCGGCGGCCTCGGTGATGATCGCGGCGATGTCCGCGCCGTGCGTCTCGAACGCCTGCGCCACCGCGTCGAGGTCGTTGTACTTGAGCACGATGGTCTCGGACGCGCCCGCACCGGTGACCCCGGGCGAGTCGGGCAGCGCCAGGGTCGCGACGCCGGAGCCGGCCGCGGCCAGCAGCGCGTCGACATGCCCGTGGTAGCAGCCCGCAAATTTGATGATCTTCGTCCGCCCGGTGAATCCGCGGGCCAGCCGGATCGCCGACATGGTCGCCTCGGTGCCCGAGTTGACCAGCCGGACCTGCTCGGCGGCGGTGCGCGAGACCAGTTCCTCGGCCAGGTCGACCTCACCCGGGGTGGGCGTGCCGAAGCTGGTGCCCCGCGCGGCGGCGGCCTGGATGGCGCCGACGACCTCGGGATGGGCGTGGCCGAGCAGCAGTGGGCCCCACGAGCAGACGAGGTCCACGTAGCGGCGGCCGTCCGCGTCGAAGAGCCAGGGGCCCTCGCCGCGAACCATGAAGCGCGGGGTGCCACCGACGGCGCGGAACGCCCGTACGGGCGAGTTCACACCGCCTGGCACGATCGCCGCCGCCCGGTCGAAAAGCTCCTGGGAGGCGGGTGCGTCTGCCGGATAACCCACCGGCTCGTTGAAGTCGATCACAGCGTACGAATTATGGCACGCGGTACGGCGCGAGCAGCCCACGCAGGTGCGGTGGGGCGGCCTGCACCACAGCGGAGCCGCTGCGTGCCAGCAGCACCTCCCGCAACGTCTCCAGCACCGACACCAGCCGCCCCGCGGGCAGCTCGCCGGGCACCGCGGCCCAGGCCTGCCCGACGCCGATGCTGCCGCGCACCGGCACCGGCGACCCGATCGCGTCGACCAGCGTGTAGCAGACCGAGTGCAGGTCGCCCTCGGGCGCATACAGCCGCACCGCGACCTCGTCGGGGCGGAACGGGTACTTGCCCCACCACAGCGGGGCCTGCGTGGTCAGGTAGGCGTGCCCGCCGAGGCGGCGCACCAGCAGGCGGCCGCGGTCGGCCAGGCTGACCGCCGAGCCCTCCAGCAGCACCGCCATCACCCCGGTGGCGTCGCGCCGCCCGCCGGCCTGCGGGGTGCGGCGCACCCCCGGCATGTCCAGCTCGATCGCGGCCGGGGCCAGGTTGGCGGCCAGCACGTCGTCGCGCAGCGTGGCCACCTGCAGCGGCTGCAGCACCGGGCAGACCACCCAGGCCGCGGCGGGAGCCAGCGGGTAGGTCCGCAGCGTCACCTCGACGATCAGGCTGGCCGGGTGCAGCCCGCCGGGATGCGTCCAGCGCAGGTCGAAGATGCTGGAGCCGAGCAGCCGGGCACGGTCGGCCACGGTCGTCACGGTGCCGTCGGGCAGCACCACCGTCGCGTCCACCACCTGCACCGCGGGCGGCCCGTAGAGGTGCGTCAGCGGACCGAACTCGGCCGCCGCCAGCACCCCGCCGAACGTCGCGCGCGCCGACGGCGGGTCCAGTGCCAGTCGGCGTCCCGCGCGGGCGAGCACGTCCTGTGCCGCCGCGACCCCCGCGCCCGCGCCGACGGTGAGCTGCTCGGAGCTGGGGTCGTAGCGCAGCGAGGCCAGGTCGGAGAGGTCGACCAGCAGGTCGACCACCGGCGGCGGGTCCAGCCAGCCGGCCTTCGACCCGCAGCCGCGCGGCAGCACGGTCAGGCCCAGCTCGTGGGCCCGGCGCATCAGGGCGGCGGCCTCGGCGAGGTCGCGCGGTGCGGCGACCCAGCGCACCAGCGCGCCGTCGACCGCGTCCAGCACACCCGCCGGGCGCACGGGACAGCCCAGACGCATCCCGTCCAGCTCGGATTCCTCACGCACCGGTGCCGTCATCCCTCGCTCCAACCGAATGGAAGGTGCCGCTCCTGACAGTTCACCCCGCGCAGGGCGGGCTGGCGACACGTGAGACGGAAATCTTCACGCAGCGCACAAAGCTCATTCGTACGTATGTTCGATACTAGTCATCCGCCACCGTTCCGGCAATCACCGCTGCCCCGCCACCCGCCCTGCCGGTAGCGTTACCGTCATGACTTCCGATCTCCCCACCGGGCCGGCCACGGCCCCCGTCGCACCGCGGATCGCCAGCACTCGCAGCCATCACGGCGACGACGTCATCGACGAGTACGCCTGGCTGGAGACGAAGGACGACCCTGCGGTCACCGCGTACCTGGAGGCGGAGAACGCCTGGACCGAGCACGCCACCGCGCACCTGGCCGGGCTGCGCGAGACGCTGTTCGGCGAGATCAAGGGCCGCACCCAGGAGACCGACCTGTCGGTGCCGGTCCGCAAGGGCGCCTACTGGTACTACGCCCGCACCGAGGCCGGCAAGCAGTACGGCATCCAGTGCCGCCGCCCGGTCGCGCCCGGCGAGACCGCCCCACCGGCCCCGGGCGACGGCGCCGCCCCGGCCGACGAGGAGATCCTGCTCGACGGGAACGAGCTGGCCGCCGGGCACGACTTCTTCGCGCTGGGCACGCTCGACGTGAGCCCGGACGGGCGGCTGCTGGCCTACTCCACCGACCACACCGGCGAGGAGCGCTTCACGCTCCAGGTCAAGGACCTGGCCACCGGCCAGATCCTGCCCGACCGGATCGAGGGGGCGTTCTACGGCAGCGCCTGGTCGGTGGACGGCACGCAGCTGTTCTACCTGACCGTGGACGAGGCCTGGCGCCCGCACCAGGTGTGGCGGCACGCGGTCGGCTCGACCGGCGACGACACGCTGGTGCTGGAGGAGGCGGACGAGCGCTTCTGGATCGGCGTCGAGCTGACCCGCTCGCAGCGCTTCATCCAGATCGACATCCACAGCAAGATCACCAGCGAGGTCTGGCTGATCCCGGCCGACGCGCCCACCACCGCGCCGACCGTGGTCACGCCGCGCGTGCAGGGCCTGGAGTACTCCGTCGAGCCGCAGGGCGACCGGCTGCTCATCCTGCACAACCGCGACGCCGAGGACTTCACGCTCGCCCAGGCCCCGGTGTCCGACCCGGCCGACTGGCAGGAGCTGATCGGCCACACCCACGGGGTACGCCTGGAGGGCGTGGACGCGTTCGCCGACATGTACGTGGTGTCACTGCGCCAGGAAGGCCTCACCGGCCTGCGCCTGTTCCCGACCGCGGGCGAGCCGACGTCGAAGCCGCGGGACATCACCTTCCCGGAGCCGCTCTACACGGTCGGGCTGTCCGGCAACCCCGACTACCAGACCGCCCAGCTGCGCCTGTCCTACACCTCGATGGTCACCCCGGACTCGGTCTTCGACTACGTGGTGGCCACCGGCGAGCTGCTGCTGCGCAAGCGCAAGCCCGTGCTGCCCGGCCCGGACGGCGAGCCGTTCGACCCGGCCCGCTACTCCCAGCATCGGGTGTGGGCGACTGCCGACGACAACACCGGCGTGCCGATCTCGCTGGTCTGCAAGGCGGGCACGCCTGTCGACGGCAGCGCGCCGCTGGTGCTCTACGGGTACGGCTCGTACGAGTCGAGCATGGACCCGTGGTTCTCCATCCCGCGGCTGTCCCTGCTCGACCGGGGCGTGGTCTTCGCGGTCGCGCACGTGCGCGGCGGCGGTGAGCTGGGCCGGCACTGGTACGACGACGGCAAGCTGCTGGCCAAGCGCAACACGTTCACCGACTTCGTGGCGTGCGCCCGGCACCTGGCCAAGAGCGGCTGGACCAGCTCCGACCGCATCATCGCGCGCGGCGGCTCGGCCGGCGGCCTGCTGATGGGCGCGGTCGCCAACATCGCCCCGGAGGCGTTCGCGGGCATCGTGGCGCAGGTGCCGTTCGTCGACCCGCTGTCGTCGATCCTCGACCCGTCGCTGCCGCTGACCGTCACCGAATGGGAGGAGTGGGGCAACCCCCTCGAATCCCCCGAGGTGTACGCCTACATGAAGGCGTACTCGCCGTACGAGAACGTCGCCGACCTGGAGTACCCGCCGATCCTCGCGGTGACCAGCCTGAACGACACCCGCGTGCGCTACAGCGAGCCGGCCAAGTGGGTCGCGGCCCTGCGGCACACCGCCCCACGCGGCGAGTACCTGCTCAAGACCGAGATGGGGGCCGGTCACGGCGGCCCGTCGGGGCGCTACGACGCCTGGAAGGAAGAGGCGTTCGTGGCGGCGTGGATCCTGGACCGGGTCGGCCTGGCGGGCCTGCGACAGGACCCGGCGGCCTAGCCTGAACACGGCGTGACGCAGGGGCGTGTCCGGTCCGGACACGCCCCTGCCATGACAACGTGTGCCCCGGGGCCGCTACGATGCCGCCTCCGCACGAGCCCGCTTCTCGTACGCCTTGGCCAGGTTGTCCACCGCGTCGGCGTAACGGATGCTGAGATCCGCCTCCCGCTCGCGCTCGGCCAGCGTGTGCTCCTCGCGATCGAGCTGGTCCTCGACCTCACGCCCGCGCCGGGACTTCTCGATGCCCCCGATGTGCGTGCTGACCGCCTCGTCGAGCTCGGCTTCGACCAACCGGTCGTACGCGGTGCGGCTGTTCGCCATCTTCAGCAGCACCGGCGAGCAGTCCACGGCGATGAACAGCAGCCGGACCATGAGGATGCCCCACCACAGTGCGGAGTTCTCGTCGCCCAGGACATGCAGTGCCTGCATCCGCTCCAGCAGCCCGATCGGGGCGTCTACCTGGACCTCCTTGGCGAGCCGAGCCTTGATCTCCGCCGTCCGTGCGTTCTCGAGGGCGGCGCGGGCGTCGGTGAGATCTCCCTCCATCACTGCGATGTCGGCTTTCATCTCGGCCAGCCTGGTCGTGTTGGCCACCAGGGGATACTGCGCGGCGAAGTCGTCCGCTTCCTGGGTCAGCCGCTCGCAGCGCGGCCCTTCACCTCGCCTGCCGGTGAGTCCCGGCCCTGAGGTCCCGACGCACTCCGCATTCGCCTTCACCTGCCGCTGCTGGTGTTTGGCGTTGAAGTCGTCGATCGACTTCTGCAGGCCGGCCGCGTCCTCACGCAATGCCGTCAGCTCGTCAGACTGCTTACGCGGGTCGCCGAGTGACATCTTCTCCTTGGCCGAGCAGTCATTCGGCACCGTCGCACCAGGCACGGTCAGATCAGGGTTGCACGCGGTGAGCCGACCCTCGAAGGTCGCCAGATGGTCGGCACGGTCCGCCCGCACGTTCTCGATGATCTTCGTCTCGAAGATCCGCATCACCAGCGGTTCGGCGATGACGACGCCGAACAGGACAGCCAGCACGACCCGCGTCGCCACCAGCCAGAACTTCGGCCAGCCGCGGGTGGGGCGGCTGGCGACCAGCCACCGGTCGAGGTTCAGGATGAACAGGAACCAGATGAGAACCGGCACCACGATCCCGAGGTGCGCGATGCCGACCGCCTGATTGACGGCGAACCACATCGAGAACGCCGCGATGGTGGCGGTGCCGAGGATCACCCCGCCGAGCGCCGCGTACCAGGTCCGCTCGTAGTGGACCTGGTCGAGCAGCTTCTCGTTCACGCCGGCCAGGTACCGCAGCCACCTGCCGACCGTGCTGAGGTCGACGGGCTCCGGCCGCCGGCGCGCTTCCGGTCCCGGCCAGGGACGGACCGGCCGCGGCGCCTGGTCGGCGTCGGCGTACCGCCTATTCTGCGAGACGATCTTCGTCGGGGACAAAGCGCGCCTCCTTCGCGTCGATCGCGGGGCCGGCAGCGGCGACCTTGTCGGCCCCGCTGGTGTCGACGCCTTCGGCGAGCGTCAGCGTCTCGATGCCGGCCACCCGGTTGGAGAGCGCGTCCACAAGCCGCCGGCCGTCGACCGGGATTCGGTCGAGCTGGCCGTTCTTCTCGAGTAGTTTCAGCAGCTCCAGGATGTTCGCATCACGGGTCCGGCGGTCGGCGTACGCGCCCTCGACGATCTGGGCGAGGTTCATCTTGTCCCGCACGGTTGCCAGCGCCGCCGCGTACTCAGGCTGGCCCAGGTACGCCGCGAGCCGCTGGATCTCGGAGTCCTCGTGCTGCGACAGCGCGCCCGAGATCTCGGCCGCCCACACGGTGTCCCGCATCTTGGTGTGATGGCTGCGCAGAGTGTCCGGTGTGAGCACCTCAACCGAAGTCAGCTGGACCGACATGCCAGGAATCTCGAGCTGCCTGACCTCGCAGAAGGCACGGACTCGGGCGTCGGCGCGCACCCGCATCTCGTTGATGTCGTTGATGGACACCGACGTGCCCAGCTTCTGCATGCCGACGTCCCGGCGCAGGAAGTTCACCAGCTGCGCGGGGACGTCACGCAGGCCCCGTTCGGCGACGGTCGTCGGGGAGGTCACCTCGCACCAGAACCAGCTCCTGACGGTGAAGTCGTCTGCGGCGCTCGCCGAGGGAATGGCCAGGTCGGCGGCAATCTCCAGGGGGCGTGTCTGCACCACGCTCACGGACATCGCATCGACCAGGTCGCCCTCGGTCCCCCTCAGATGGGCGCCGTCCTGGTAGAGCTTGTACCGCTGACCCACCTGGAACACGTAGACGCTGCCCGGCGGGCGGGCGGGAAGGTCGGACAGCCGCCGCTTGGCCGGCCGGAAAAGGCGGCTCTCGGCACGGCCCAGGGATCTCTCCTCGAGCACGGGAAACTGAACGGACATTGTTTGCTGTCTCCTGATTCTCGTCGGGGTCAGACGGCACGCAGGCCGGTCAGGAAGTGGTGGACGACAAGCCGTGCCGTTTCGGCCTCCTTGGCGGAGAGCGCGAGTTCCCGCCTGATCTGCTGGCGCAGCAGGTCATGGGACGGCCAGTGGGCGAATACGGCGTCGCCGAGCCGGCCGGCGATGAGATGGCCTTGGTCGTAGCCGCTCAGCGTGGTGATGATGCGGCGCAGCACGTTGACGGCGCCGTGCCGGTGCGGACCGCTCTCCAGCACCGCGGCCAGCAGGGTCCCGACCGCCGGGTAGGCGTCGTCCCGGTCGCGCATCAGCCGGACGATGACCAGTTCCTCCGCGGCGAAGCTCTCGGCCGCCAGGATCTCGAGCACGGTCCACAGCGCCTCTCTGCGCTTGAGGGCGCCGCCGTTGCGGATGACCCAGTGCAGGGCGTCCACGGTGGTACGCAGCACCGCCATCGCCCGCCCGGCTTCCTCGGCCCCGCTCGTCAGCAGCGACAGCGAGGTCCGGGCCACCCTCGCGATCTGGGCACCCCGCGTCGTCATGTACCAGAGCTGCTCGAACGCCTTGCCGAGATGGCTCACTCCCATCGGGCCGCCGCAGGCGATCGCGGAAGTCATCGCCCGGCGCTGGCCGCTGTTCTCCGACCAGCCGAGCGCGGTCTCCAGCGCGATGGATGCGAGATCCTCGTCGGCGCACATCATCGACAGCGTGAAGGCTGCGGTGACCCGCTCGGCGGCGACGCCGTCGGACAGCTGCGTCAGGAACGACTCCCGGACCTCAGACCAGTTGACCTTGGCGAGCAGCGAGAGGCCGTACGCGACCTGTGCCCGGATCTCCACCGACGGGTCCTGGGCCAGCTCCCTGATCCATCGGCGGAGCGGCTCGAGCAGCTCGTGCCCGTACCTCGCCCAGATCTCGGCGATCGTGTGCGCGCGCAACTCAGGCACCCGGAACGCCACTCGTCGCTCGTCGGTGGACGTGCCGGCCCCGGCTGTGACGACCAGGCCGGTCCTGCCCGCCCAGAGCCGCCGGGACTGCGGCAGTCGCTGCTCCGACGTCACCGGCTCGCCCCTGGCCGCCGGGCCGTCGAAGCCCACGTGCTCGCGGACGATCTGCTGAAGGCGCGCCACCCCCTGCTCGAACAGCCGCTCAGGCAGGTCGGACAGGAAGCAGGCCGCCGCGGC
Source organism: Catellatospora vulcania (assembly GCF_009720385.1). Taxonomy (GTDB): domain Bacteria; phylum Actinomycetota; class Actinomycetes; order Mycobacteriales; family Micromonosporaceae; genus Catellatospora; species Catellatospora vulcania. The sequence continues at coordinate 290,507 of NZ_ML769302.1, forward strand.
CACCAGCACCTCGGCATCCGTACGAGTGCTGTCCTCCAGCCAGGCGCTCGCCTCCTGACGCGCCTGCTCCGACTGCGACCGCATCGCCGCCTCGACGCCTTGCGGCAACCGGTCGACGAACTCAGCCACCTGGCGCGGCTGGCACAACGTGTCGAGATGCGCCCTGGCCCGCCGTTCGTCCGCGGGGCTGAGCTTCAGCCCGCTGCGGCGCAGCAACCGCTGGAAGAGGTCGACGAGATCCGGCGGGTCCCAGTCCACCACCAGGTCGCCGAGGTCCGTACGGGACAGGCTGCGCGGCTGGGCCGTGATCACGAGCCGCAGCTGCTTCGCCTGCAGCACCCGCGTCAGGCGCTCGATCTCGAACCGCTGTTCCGGGCTCGACCGGCCGTCGCCCCGCATGTCCTGCACCAGATAGCCGCGACCCGGCTTGAGGTGGGGATACGCGGCGAGTTGCGCGAAGTCGTACGACGGCGACAGCGCGAGGACCGAATCCTGCCCGGATGCCGCGTCGCGCAGCAGGGCGAGTGCACCGGCCCGTTTGCCGATGCCCTCCTCACCCACCAGAACGACCAGCCCCGCCCGGTGGAGCACCTTCAGCGCCTGCTCGTACGGCCCCGGGCGGACGAAATCGCGCAGGATCGCATCCATCTGGGCCGAGTCCACCGGCCCCGTGGTGCGTGCCCAGCCGGTCTGGTGCGCCCCGCCGAAGTTCGCGGCGCCGGCGTGCACCCCGCCGAAGATGTTGGTGATGGTCTGCGCTTCGAAGCGCAGCTGCCCCGCGTCCTCGGTCTCGTCCCGTGCCGAGTTGCCCGGATCCGGCGGATCCGGGCGGCGTGCGGCTTCGGGCGGCGGGCCGGCCGAGGAGGCCGTATCCGTCATGACGACCCCTCGGGCGGGGCGGCCTGGACCGTCCCGAAGTTGATCGTCTCGGCATGAGCGCCGCCGTACACGTTCTGGATGGACTGCGCCTGCTGGTTGAACGTCGAGTTGACGTCCCGCCGGGCCTGCGTCACGGTGCCGCGCCGGTTCGCGGTCGCCTGCTGGAGGGAGTCCGGACGCACCGTGCCGGGCGTCCACAGCCAGGCTTCGGTGAAGACCTTCTCCTCGTCGATCGTCACCTGCTGGAATTCCCCGGCCAGCCGGGTCGTGTGCTCGGCGACCACGACGTCCTTGTACATCTCCTCCGAGAGCAGAAGCACCAGGTTGGAGTCGCTCTCGGCCAGGGCACGGCGGCACACCTGGGAGTTGATCAGCCGGCTGACGGTGATGACGGCGTCGCCGGCGAAGCCGTTGTCCGCCGCGTAGGCGACCCCGTGGTGCAGCGCCACCCGCAGCCGCAGCCGTGCCTCCGGCACCAGCTGACGGTTGTGCCTGGCCAGCTCGTTGTCGAGATGCTGCATGAACTCGTCCACGAACCGCGGTTCGGTTTCGTCGAGCGGCACCAGCGCCAGCTGGCCGTCGCCCTCCTGCTGGATCTCCCAATCGTCCCGGCTGAGCCGCGCGGAGGCGGCAGCGCTGGCGAGCACCCGCACGAGGTGCTCCTGAAGCGTCGCCTGATCCGGCTCCGTACGCTTGCTGTAACTCTCCGCATCCACGTACAGGCAGAGTCGTCTTCCGAAATGCTCGCGTTGAGGCACTGCGAAGTTCCTTCCATGACAGTGTGGGCAGCTTGGCCCTCACACTGTGCGACTCACGGACCTAGAAGACTCCGGTCTGGTTCGGAATCTCCGATGTCATCTCAGCGACAGCGCGTAGTCGGTCCATGTCGATGACGATCAGATGCCGGTAGGACGATCTGACGATGTCCTCCTGACGGAGCCGGCCCAGCAGCTTCTCCACCGTTCGGCGCACGACGCCCGCCAGTGACGCCAGTTCCGCCTGGGTGAGTGCGAGATCCAGCTCCCAGCCCGCCTCCGTGCGGTGCCCGTACTCCTCCACGAGATGCACGAGCAGCCGGCAGAACCGGACCGGCGCCTTGCGGGCGACGAGGTCGATCCGCCGTTCGTTCGCCCAGCGCAGGCGTGCGCTGAGCATCCGGTTGATCTCGAGGGCGACCTCGGGGTGCTCACGCATCACCGCGAGCAGCGCCGCTCGCCCCACCCGGCGGGTCTCCACGTCGCCGACCGCGACCACCGAAGCCGTGCGCGGTTGATCATTCAGGCAGGCCATCTCGCCGAGCAGGCTGCCTCGGATCCGAACGGCCAGGAAGGCCTCCTGGCCGGACGCAGTCGTCGCCACGACCCGCACGCATCCGGCGAGCAGCAGGTGTGCGCAGTTGCCGGCCTCACCCTGGAGCATCAGCGGTCGCTCGGCACGGAACAAGGCAGGCTGGCCGGCATCGAGCAGCGCCGTCCGACTCCGCACCGGCAGGTTGCCGAGCAGGCTGCCGTACGGCCAGTCCGCATGGTCCGCCATCTGCGCCTCCTCACCTGTGCCCGCGAAGGCTCAGATCCGGTTGACGTCCCGACCGGCCTGGATCACGACGGCGCCGTGATCCGCCGAGGCCGTCTGGATCACGGGGCCGGCACCCGGCCTCAGCTCGTTCAACAACGGGACCAGCCGCGCGGCGAGCGCCTCGTCCTGGCGCAGCCGCGCTTCGACCAGTTCCTTCAGCGCCGGGTGTCGTGGATCCTCGGCCGCCGACACGACCTGCTCCGCGGCGGCGTCTCCGCCGAACAGGCGCTTGACTCGGTCGCGCGCCGTCTGCCAGGCCTCGGTGGCGGCCAGTGCCGCGAGAGTGCCCGCGGCGGACTCCGCGAGCAGCGATAGATCGATGGACATGGCGTCCATCAAAGCACGGGTCAGCCGCACCACGAACTACCCGATTCGGACATGCATGTCGCCAGAGTCGCTCCACGTCAGGACCTTTCGGCGCATGCCCGACGTGCGAGACACCCGGAATCTCCCCATGAGAGTTCCATTCATCACCACAACGGCCACGGCCCGCCGGACAACCGGACAGTACCGCTCATTACGTCCCAGCCGTTTTCGGCCATTCGGACAGTAGCGGATGATTCATGACAGGAGCAGAGGGGCGCGAGGCCGTCAACATGACCCATGCCGTTTTGACTGCATTGATGTATTATGATCAGTCTGATTTGCTCAATTTTCAGGGTTTAGAGCATGGTTTGTACACTATGGCTTCGTATTCGCAGCCGCACACTTTGCCACCTTTACGTCCAACTCGCGTTCGGCGAGAGGGAGACGCTGACGTCGACATTAGACTTAGGGAGGCACACGCCTCCGGGCCACAGCACGTCCGATTGGCATGTTTGTCTTCTTAGCATCGCCAATTAGTGCATTTTGCTCGATCGGCACTATTCGGCAGATAATGCGCAACTTATCTTTCTGAATGGTTGTTTCATCGATGACTGCTGTCGTGTCCACATTCCTCTGACATGCCACCGCCCGGTGCGGTCCAGCGCCACCATCGATCGCCTGACAAGAACGGCCTCCTCCCGACAGTCGCCGGGAGGAGGCCGTCTGTTCAGCTCACACCATCAGGAGAGCGGCGGGTAGGCGTTCGCCATCAGCTCGGCGAACTGGGCCGAGAACCACGCGCCCGAGATCGGGGCGTTGGGCAGGGCGCCGGTCAGGTTGTTGCCGTTGAGGCCGTTACCGGTGTAGGTCGGGTCGCACATCCGGTCGAAGCCCTTGCCCTCGTTGTTCGGGATGAGCGACGACGAACCGTCGGACTCGCCCGGGGGCTTCACCCACACGTACGCGTCGATGCCGGTCGCCGGGTTGGCCCGGGGACGCTCGCCCAGACCCGCGCCGGACTGGTTGCACCAGTTGCCCGCGTGGATGCGGCGGTCGATGCGCGACTGGTTGATGAAGGTGTCGACCACCGTCGAGGTGCTCGCCGCGGTCGGCCGCGCCGAACCGCCCCAGCCGTTGCGCGAGGTGTCGATCAGCATGCCGATGTTCGACGGGAAGCCCTCCGACACCAGCCGGGTGCGGAACGCCTGCGCGAACGACTGCTCGTCGACGTACTGGTTCCAGTCCACCCACTTGCTCTGCCGCACCGAGGTGCCGTTCACGGAGCTGCCGATGGTGAAGAACGGCTCGACCAGGGCCGAGTAGTTGGCGGTGTTCGCGATGAAGCCGTGCACCTTGTCGACGGTGCTGCCCTCGGCGGTCGCCGCCTCCTTGAACTTCAGCGCCGACGGGCCGAAGTTGGTGTCCCAGCCGATCCAGCCGTGGTGGGCGGCGTCGATGTAGTTGTAGACGTTGGAGATCGCGCCCAGCTTGTTCAGCGCATACCCGATGCCCTTGACGTAGCCGCCGTTGGAGTTCATCGTCGCGCACTTGGCGATGTTCAGGTTCGTCACCAGGTTCGGCAGCGAGTCGATCTCGACGATCGTCACGATGCGCAGCGGCGCGTACTTCGACTGGCCCATGATCGCGGCGATCGGGTCGATGTACTCGGTCTTGTACCGCGGCAGGTCGTCCACGCCCAGCTCGCCGTTGGAGGCGAGGGCGGCGCAGTCACGGCCGGGCAGGTTGTAGATCACGAACTGCACGGTCAGCGGGCCGCTGCCGGCGTTGTACTGCCGCAGCGCCTCGTCCAGGTGGTCGGCCAGGCCCATCGAGCCGTTCGAGCTGCTGCCCGACGTGCCCGCGATGGCCGCGATCCGGTCCAGCCAGACGGCGGTGGACACGTTCGACACGCGGCTGCCGCCCGAGACGGAGGCCGCCTTCGCGCTCCACTCCGGGTTGACGTAGCCGCGGGCGCCCGAATACGGGTTGTCCACCTTCACGCCGGGCACGGTCGGGCTGGTGCTCGGGCTGGGCGGCGCGCTCGGCGAGGCGCTCGGGCTGGCCGGCGCGCTCGGGCTGGCGCTGGGGCTCGCCGGAGTGCTCGGCGACGCGCTCGGGCTGGTGGGCGTGCTGGGGCTCGCGGTCGGGGTGACTCCGCCGACGGTGCACGCGACGTTGTTCAGAGTGAACGCCGTCGGCTTCGGGTTGCTGCCGGTCCACCGGCCGTTGAAGCCGATGCTGGTCGACGCGCCGGTGCCCAGGCCGCCGTTCCAGGACAGGTTGGTGGCGGTGACGTTCGCGCCGGAGGCGGTCCAGTTCGCCGACCAGCCCTGGGTGAACGTCTGCCCGCTCGGGAAGGCGAACTTCAGGGACCAGCTGGTGATCGCGTCACCGGTGTTCTTGACGACCACGGTGCCGGTGAAGCCGCCGGTGCCGGCGCCCTCACTCCAGTCGTTCGTGGTGTACGTGATGTCGCAGCCGGGGGCGGCGTGCGCCATGGTCGCGGGAATCGTGACAAGGCCGGCGAAGACGAGGGTGCTCGCGCCGGTCAGCGCGATGACTTTGCGCCTTCCGGACAGCCGGATCGGGAATTTCATGCCATCTCCTTGGGCGGTGACCGTGGCCCGGTCAGGGCACGGTGTCGACCCGCGGGCACGGCCGAGAAGGGGATGGCCGCGCAGAGGGTCGCAGGTGGTACGTACGCCCGGCCCGGCGGGCGCGAAATGATCGACCGGATCGCTCCGGTGGTACCTCCGCCGTCCCGGTGACCCGGGTGCCCTCGGCGGCAAGATCGCGTGGGCGCGCTCCCAAACGCGAACGGCCTTATGTTTGCACAGTCGTAACGCGCACACAACACTTCCGTCGATTAATCTGGAAGCGCTCCCATCGACTGCTGACGACGCGACCCGTTGGACGGGACCCCGCCCGCGCAGGCTCCGCTGGTCTCGTCGAACGACTACACCGACAACGGGGAGCACCCATGGGGCGGCCCCGGCCTCCCAGGCACGTTCACCTTCGACGCCCAGGGCGACCCGGACGTCGTGTCCTACCGCCACCGCTTCTCGTGGTCGGACCGGACCGGCGTCGTCCAGGCGCCGAGCCCCGGCGCGGCGGTGAGCCTCCAGCTCGCCCCGCAGACGTCGCGGGATGACACGCTCGAGGCGCCCCCCATCATGCCGACGAGCAGCGTGATCGAGGCGACGCGCCCGGTCAGGAGCGCAGGGCGTCTGCCGGCTGAACCCGGGACGCCGCGATCGCCGGGTAGACACCTGCCAGCAGCCCGGTGACCATGCCGACCACCGGACCACCGCCGAGCACCATCGGATCGAGGATGACGAGCCAGGACTTCGCCAGGCTGGTCGCGGCGGTGACGTGTATGCCGGCGATGGTTCCCACCACGCCGCCGACCAGCCCGAGTCCCGCAGTCTCCAGGCAGAACTGCGCCGCGACGGCACGGCGGGACGCTCCCACGGCACGACGAAGGCCGATCTCCGCTCTGCGCTCGAGCACTGACACGTACGAGACATTGCTGACGCCCAGCGCGCCGATCACCAACGAGACCAGCGCGAGACCGAGAAAGAGCGCCTGCGTCTCCCGCTCGACGCCTGCACGCAGCGAACGCAGGTCCGGCGGCACCAGGACCGCGAGGTCGTCGGGCGCCTGGGGGGCGATGACGAACGGCAGCTCGCGCGCCACCTGGTCCGCTGCCCCGAGTTGGGTTCTGACGACCATCTCCGAAACGGAGAACCGCAGCCCGGGTTGCCCGCTCGCGGCCCAGTACGGCAGCACCACCGCGCCAGTTATACCCGCGTTGCCGGCGGGCGCCTGATAGACACCCAGAACCACGTACGGCACGTCAGCCACGAACACCATTGCGCCGGGCCCCGCACCTGCCTCGCCGAAGAGTCGCGTCGCGGCCACCGAGTCCACCAGAGCAACCCGGTCGTGCCGGTTCTCGTGCCCGACGTCGAACATCCGGCCGCTGAGCATCGTCGCGCCGGCGGCCGTCAGGCCACCGTCCTGGGCCGCCAGCACTGTCGCCTCGCTCCACGGCGCGTCGTCGTGACGGATGTTCGAGATCGCGGGGTGCCCGTCTGCCTGGGCCACCAAGCCCGCGTCCCGGACGCCGTTCAGCTCCGTCACCCGCAGGCGCTGGTCGACCTCCGGTCGGGCGACGCGCGCACTCGAATCGAGCACCGGGAATCTCACCCGCACCTCGGTAGCGGTGAGTTCATCGAACTTGGCGTTGACCGCCTGGGCGGCGCTGGCGGTGATTCCCAGCGTGGCAACGGCCGCGCAGATGCCGAACGCGACACCCAAGGCGGTGAGCATGGCGCGTCCGCGACGCCCACCCATGGCCTGCAGGGCTTGCGCGACGACGTCCCGGGCCGGAGTGGTGGCCCGGGAGGGCCCTGACTGGTCAGCAGACGGCACCGTCGACCACCTTCACGACCCGATCGGCGCATGCCGACACAGTGTCGTCGTGGGTCACCACGATCAGTGACCGCTCTGGGGTGACCAGGCGCCGGAGCAGATCCATGACATGCGTCGAGTTCTCCCGGTCGAGGTTTCCGGTGGGTTCGTCACACAGAATCACCGACGGCGAGTGCACGATCGCCCGCGCCACCGCGACACGCTGCCGTTCTCCGCCTGAGAGTGTCGCGGGCCGGGCATCGAGCCGGTGGCCCAGCCCGACCTGGACGAGCGCGTCCGTCGCCAGTCGGGCCCGCTCACGGCGCGGCCATCCCTGATGGACCAGCGGCAGCATCACATTGCCCACGCAGTTCAGGTGCGCAACGAGGTGGAAGGCTTGAAACACGAACCCGAGCGAGACAGCGCGCAGAGAGGTCAGTTCGCGCTCCCTCAGCATCGAGGTGTCGGTGCCGTCCAGCAGGTACCGCCCGGATGTCGGCACGTCGAGCAAGCCAAGGATATTGAGCAGGGTGGACTTTCCGGCGCCCGACGGTCCGACGATGGCCGTCATCTCGCCGCGCCGGATCTCGAGGTTCACTCCGCGCAGGGCCGATACGGCCGCGGCTCCTGCAAACGTCTTGGTGACGTCCGTCAGCTGCACTACGGCGTCACCCAACGGAGCCACCGTTGCGGGAGCCGACCGCCACACGTGCGCCGGCGGTGAGCTCGGCCGGGCCGGTCACCGCTGCGCGCCCGTCCACGATGAACAGGACGTCCACCGGGACGGCCGTCAGACCGGACGCCGACCACAGGCGAACTTCGACCTGGCCGCCCGGCTTGGTCCACAGGGCCGACACCGGGACGATGACGGCCTCACGAGGACTCTCCCGCAAAACGACCCGAACCGACATCGGCATGCCCTCGGTCAGCCCTTCGCCAGAGTTGACGGCAATCTTGAACGTCGCCTCGTAGGTCGTCTCGTTCTGCTCGGCCGACGTGACCGTCTTGACCCCTGCGAGGGTGATCGCTTTTCCTTCAGCAGGCCCCCCACTGATCGAAATGTCGAGGCCGGCAGGCAGCTCTCCGAGCTCTGCTCGTTCATCCTCGCTGAGTGTCGTCACCACCTGCCACCCGCCCGACGCCAGCGTGAGGAGGACCTGGTCGCCCTTGTCGCCGACCGCGGCGTTGACCTCCACCACGGTCGCCGGCAATGCGGGAAGGAACACGACCTCGTTCATGGGCAGCAGCCCGCCGAGGACCGCGGCAGGCGGTGCCGTAAGAGCGGGCGACGCCGTAGGAGCTGGCACCGTAGGAGCGGGCGCTGTGTCGGTAGGCACCGGATAACCGACGTCCTTGTAGAGACGAGCGACCTTCCCGGCGGTGGCGCGATCGTAGACGCCGTTACCCCGCAGACCGAGGGCCAGCCGCAACTGGCGGATGTCGGGCCCTTCGTCGCCGAGACGGAGATCGCGATAGCTGGCGAACTTCCCCTCCAGCGCGATGAGCGGTCTTCCGGACACCACCGCGACCAGCTGGCGGTTGCGCACCTGGCCACCCCGCTTCACCGGTAGATCGGTGACGACCGACCTACCGCCGGAGACCGTGGGTCCCTGCACGGACGACCGCGACTGGCGGCTGAGCCTGCCTTCAAGGACGAACCCGTCGGAGAGGGGTCCCTCCTCCACGACGGCGGTCAGCACGGACGGCGGAGGCGGTCCCGCCTCCGCCGCTCGCTGGGCGGGCGTCCGCGCGCGGGACGCGACGGCCCAGACGGACAGTGTCGCCGCGATGACCGCAACCATGATCGCCGCAATGGTCACTGCTCTGCGCTTACCGACCGTCATGCCTTCAACATCTCCTGACCCTTCTTCAACGCCTCCCGCACCATCGCGTTCCACGCGACCACATCGGCCTCGTACTTGGCCAGCGTTTCGACCGACCCCTCCGCCCGGGCGACCGCGACCGCTTCGTCAAGACCCACCGACCTGGTGCAGGTCGTCTCAGCTGTCGCGATCTTGATTTCAGCCGCCACAGCAGCATCGAGGGCCTTGTTGTCGGCGCGGTCGATGCCCTTGTAGAGCTGCCGCGCCTTGTCCTTCATGTCGGCAAATCTCGTGACACCCGTATAGCCCGCCTTTTCGACGCATGCCTTCCAGCTGTCCATGGCGGCCAACACCTTCGGGTCACTCTCGACCTCACGTGTCGTGCCCTGTCGAACGAGGTTGGCCGACGTGAACGAGAGCCGAAGGTACTCATTCAGGTCACCGAACAAGCCTGAGCGGACCTCGCCGAGACAACCGGCGCGGGGAATCGCTACTTTGGCGCCGTCTGGGGCATTGAAGGTGACCCGTTCCTCCTCCGGCCCGTACTTCGCGGTGGTGAGGCTGCTCTTGTACGAGTCAGGCGTCCGCGCATAGGCCGATTTCTCATCCGGCTGCGGAGGCTCTGGTAGCTGACGGGGGTCGAGACCGTATCCGACGCGGGCAGCATCGGCGGGATCGGGCGAAATAGGCTGACGCCCCTTCGACTCATCCCCTACCGGAGCCTCTTCCGGGAAGATTTTGAAACCCTTCTTCGTCAAGCAGCGCCGAACAAGCCTGCGCTCGATGTCTTCGACCTGTTTGAACTGCTGTTGAGCAGAGTCCCAGGCCATTTGCGCCCGAGCAGCGGCCGCCTTTGTATCCGGCGAGTCGGAGTCACCACCGCATCCGCTGAGACCTACCAACAGCATTGCCGCCACACACAGCGCTCGACGTCGTCCCATCGCGATTACCCAGCATTCCTTACTGACTGTTGTCCGAACAGGACGGCGTCCCGCTTTCGCGGAGAATACCCCGCGTAAGCGGGACGCCGGGACCGCTTCCTGAAACCGCAAGCGCCGGATGTCGCCCGCACAGAAGACGATCAGTGTAAAAAGAAGAGCGGGTCTCCGGCACTGCCGGAGTCGCAAGGCGCAGCAGGAAACTCGACCACGCCGTCAACTTGAGCGAACAGAACCTCAGCTGGCCGAGGCTGTCACTTGCCGCAAGTTAGCAAGTGCTCCATTCATGGCCCTCGCCCTTGTCGTTCCAACCCGCGGCGTAGCTCAGCTCCCACCCGTCACCCAGCACAGCCATCGTGGTGTCGGACCAGGTGCCGTAGTCGCACACGTGCGCCGTCAGCGAGTAGAAGTTCCGCCACGAGCTGTCAGCGCGGAAGATCTCCGGCTGGCTGTTGTTCCACCAGTTGTTGCTGTAGTTGAACCGGTACATCGAGTTGTTGGTGCTGAAGTTCGAGTCCTTGTAGACGCAGAAGTAGCCGTCATAGCAGTTCCGGTCCACGGCCTGCGCCGGCGAGGCCATCCCGACCGTCGCAAATGCGGCTGCCAGGATCCCTATGGCCAGGGTTCGTCCTACCTTCATTCTGCATTTCCTCCCCGCGACTGAGTCCACCGATATTGAGTCGCGCAAGCGACCAGCAGGCCTGCAGGTCCCTGCCCGATCCCGCGCGGCGCGCCATCGACAGACCGACTAATTGAATTGCTTCGAAGCAATGCGAGATTAGCGTTCGTCAACTTCTCGTGCTGCCCCGTCAGGTCGATCGATAACGCTCGAATGTCTCTTTCGCTGGATTGGTAATACTAAATTGTCTGATACGTTCCATATGCTTGTGACGTTGATTACATTCGAAAGGTCAGCTGGCTGCTGTCAGCCAGTGACATACCTCGAAGAAGCAATGAGTATGTGCAGGACGTTCTGACCCTGTGGCGGTTGTCTGCAGACAGAACCGGATCGTGACGAAGTCTTTGCGCGCCTTGGGTTGCCCGCATGGTCCCGGAGCTCTTCTGCCCGAGTTCGACCATGCGTATCGACTGCTCGGAACCGTTGTTTCGAACGGAACCCGCATGTCGTCGGCGAACCGCAGGATGTCTTCGCGCCGGTCGAGCAGCCTGCGGGCCATAGCCGCCAGTAACGTCGCTGACGGCCATGAAACGGGGCCGATGCCCGTGCTTGGTTCCGCAGCCCTCAAAGCAGAACTGAGGTTCTACTCCGTCCGCTGCGGACTGCGGCCCCCAACTTGCGACCTGACCGCCGACGTCGGGCCAAGGCGACCCGGTGGTTCTACTGTTCGATCTGCGCCGCCCGCCGCTGGACGCGCTGGGTCTGCCATCTCACCGCGACCAGCAGCGCAGCCACCGCGACCAGCAGTGACATCGCGGACCACGCGAGGGCCCCTCGCCTGCTGTCGTGCATGGCCGCCATGCCGATCTTCGGCCCGAGCAGCAGCGCCGGCCCGAGTAGCCAGATCGCAGGCCACCAGGCACGCCGGTCTCGCCGGGCGGTGAGGACCACCCCGGTGACGATGAGCGCCAGGAACAGCATCACGCCGAGAAGTGCGTCGTACCGCAGGTTGTAGCGCACCCCAGCCAGCACCATCGTCGCCGCAGTCGCGACGACGAAAGCGGTGATGACCGCGGTGCGGCGGAGACCATGGCGGCCGGGCACCGCCAGCGCCAACACACCGAGCGCGAGCTGAGGCACGAGCACGAACAAGCTCGGCTCCTGAAGAGAGGTCAACTCCGCTGCGGGGACCACCGCGACAGCCACGGTCACGCCGATCGTCACGGCGGTCGCGATCGCGACCGCCCATCGGCCGACTCCGGCGACTCCGGCCGGCAGCACGAGCATCCAGGCGAGCCACGCCAGCGCGCCGAAAGTGTGGAACGGCCCCAGCATCGGGGCCGCGGCGCCGTACTTTTCGGGATCTGGGAAAGCTTCCGTGAGGATCAATCCCACCGTGGCCATCATCATGGCCACGACCAGTGCGATGGTGCCGGTGAGCGGCAGGGCGTCGGCGAGGCCGAGGGCGTTGCGAGCCCGCAGGCGTTGGCGCAGTCCGCCGGCCACGAGGTCGGCGACATCACCGGGACGCGGCCAGCGCTGTCCGGCAGGCGAGAGTTCCATGTACGTATCGACGATCTCGACACCCTGGTCGCAGCGTTCGGCGGCGGGGTACCAGCGCAGGAGTCTGGTGTAGCGATGACGCAACACGGATGTCACGCGACACCACCGACGAGATTCGCGCTGAGCGGCGCAAGCAGCGGTCGGGCTGCCCCATGACCATTGAGGCGACTGGTCGCCGCCTCGACGGCCCGGCGCATGCGTTCCGTCTCGGCACGCAGCAGCGAGATCCCCTCGTTGGTGAGCCGGTAGTACTTGCGGGCGCGGCCATCGACAATCTCGTTCCGATCCACTGTCACCAGTCCGTCGTCGGCGAGCCGGTCGAGAGAGCCGTACAGCGTACCGGGTCGAAGTGACAAGCGGCCCTGCGACAACTCGGCCACCTTCAGGATCAGTCCGTAGCCGTGCATGGGTCCCTCCGCCAAGGCGGTCAGGATCAGGAACGTGGGCTCCTGTAGCGGAGTCTTCATGTGCTGGAACCTACCCGATAAAGAATATCTTCGCGACGAAGATATTACGGAATCTTGCCCCGGGCGCGATGCGCGGCCCGGTGGGCGAGTTTGAGGCCGACCAGCCGACGGCCGCCGACGGGCACCCACAGCAGGACGAACCGATGCACTGAGCAGACCAACGACATCGTCGCCAGCGCCGGCACACAGGGTCGAGCGACGGAGTTCGGCGTCTTCCGCGTTCGAGCTCCCACAAAATCTTGACTGGCTTAGGCACGTGCACCAATCGGAGCATCCAATCACGGGGGTGACAACGGTGCGGAAGTGCCGATTCGTGGATCGCCGTGCCCGATTCGGGCAGGCATCCATAGATGAGAGAGCTTCTTCGCCTGCGCAGGCCTTGCGCTGGTCAGCCGAGGTGTACGAGCGGCCGGGTCGGTCTCAGTCGCGTCGGCTGCGGATGGGCACCGGACGTGGCCGGACGGCGGCGGGCATGTCATAGTCTCGGCCTACAGCAGCCAGGTCAACGGCAACGGGCAGTGGCGTCCGTACGATGCCGCCGCGACAGATACCCCCACGACCAGCACTGAGCGATCCGGTAGCCTGTCAGGGACCGGGCTGCTAGCTCAATGGCAGAGCTGCGGACTTTTAATCCGTAGGTTCAGGGTTCGAGTCCCTGGCGGCCCACCAACGCCCCACGTCAAAGGCCCTCCCGGAGCACCGGCGAGGGCCTTTTGATCTTCGCTGCAGCAGCGAAGCACAGCAACGCCCTCGCTGCGGCAAGGTCATGTACGCGAGTGCAACCTCCGGTGCCGGTTCAACCGATCGTTGATGATCTTCGCGATCTCATCATTCCGGCGGTGCCGACGTGCCCTGCGCCAGATTGGCGGGCCGGCAGCGCCGGGAGAGACCGTTCTGCCGTTCGTCACCGACAGCCGCAGGCCGAGATCACCGGCCGTTGCCTCGACCACCTCACCGAGCGGCAACCGGTGACGCCGGAAGAGGTTCTGCACGATCACCTCCTCGTCCGTCAGCGTGACCAACCGCCGCATCGACGAGATCGCCCAGAGCGTGTAGCCGAATCCGAGCACCAGCAGCTCGATCTGCCGGAACAGGTTGGGATCTGCGCTGACGTGCCAGTAGGCGGCGTGGAAGCAGAAGCCGGCAGCAGGCAGCACCACGAAGACAGCGACGATCCTGGCCGGCAGCGACGGCCGCCACGTGTGAATCACCGCGCGATGGTACTGATCACGAGCCGGCCTCGCGTACCCCCGCCGGCTACCCGACCGCAGCTGGCCACTGGGCACGGCTCAGCCCAGAATCTGGGCTGTGGAGATCATTGCCGGCGTAGGCGTTCAGATGGTGAAGATCGGTGACCCGCGGGATGAGGTCGAGCGGCGACTCGGCTCGCCGGTCCATCCCGGCCGAGGTCTACGAGCCGTCTACGAGTCGGACCCGATGCTGGTCGTCTCGTACGGCCCAGACGACCTCGTAGAGCTGGTCGAGGTCGGCTACAGCGGTCATCACGGAGGCGACGAGGTCTTCTTCAGCGGTGTGCGACTCACCTACCGGTTCATGGATGACGTCGTAGCCGATCTTGCAGCGCTGGGCCACCACGCGACGCCGTTCGACATCGGGTTCGCGTTCGAACCGGGATTTGCCATCTTCTCCATGTCGTCGCTGTGGGCGCTCGACCTGGACCCCGACGCCGGCGAGGACGACGACCGTCGCATCGTCGAGGGCGTGTCGATCGCACCCAGGGCCTACTTCGACTACGGTCCGCCTGCCGACGCCACCGACGAACAACTTGAGGAGTGGTTGCCTGAGCAGGGTGTCTTTCCGCCTGAGCCCGTGTGACTGTCAGAACGCGTACGCCGTGACGTCCGCGACGACCACGGTCACGTTGTCCGGTGCCCCGGCGGCGAGCGCCAGCTTGATCAGCCGGTCCGCGATGGCCTCCGCGTCGGTGTACCCGCCCAGCACCTCGGCCAGCGCCTCGTCGGTGACGATGTCGGAGAGGCCGTCGCTGCACAGCAGCAGCCGGTCCCCGATCTCCAGCGTCAGCGTGGTGACCGTCGGCGTGAACTCCCGCCCCTGCACCGCCTGGGTGATGATCGAGCGGTGCGGGTGGTGCCGCACCTCCTCCGGGGCGAGCAGCCCGCGCTCGACCATCGCCTGGACCAGCGTGTCGTCCACGGTGAGCTGGCGCAGCCTGCCACCGCGGACCAGGTAGCCCCGGGAGTCGCCGACGTGCAGCAGCGTCGCGTTGTCCGGGCCGAGCAGCACCGCGGTGAGGGTTGTGCCCATACCGTCGATCGCGGGTTCGGCCTCGATGGCCTCGCGGATGCGGCGGTTGGCCACGGCCAGCTCGGCCAGCAGCACGTCCGCTCCGTGTCGGGTGCCGTCCTGCTCCAGCGGGGCCAGGGTCTCGATGACGATCCGGCTGGCCACCTCGCCTGACGGGGAGCCGCCGACACCGTCGGCCACCGCCACGAAACGCCTGCCCGCGAATGCCGAGTCCTCGTTGTTCTCACGGACGAGTCCGGCATCGGTGCGGGCGACGGCGTGCAGGCTCAGGGTCATGGTGCATAGCCTGCCTACTGAGACGCGGTTTGTCTTTAAGCAGTAGTACTTATCCCTGCCGAATGCCGACCGCCAGGTCCTCTCCGCATCCCGGCCGGAGCCGCGCTGATCCACTCTGAGCTGCTTCTTTGCCGGTCGACGGCCACCGGTGGGGGGTCCGATCCGGTTCGGTTCTGTCCGGAGACGGCGGCCTCGGCGTGTCCGAGGACACCTGTCCGCGTGCCCACCGGCGGGCGCGGAGACGGCACCGGTGCGGCGAGGCGGCTGCGGCGGACCGTCCGGCGCTTCCGCGTGCAGGTCAGCGGGAGTGCCCGTGACGTTGGTACGTATGGTGAACCGATGACGCCGGTGCCGATGGTGGGACGCGCGGCCGAGCTGGCTGAGCTCGTCCGGCGGTGGTCGCACGTCCGCGGCGGCGGGCCGACCCCGGCGGCGGTGGTGTCGATCACAGGAGCTGCCGGAATCGGCAAGTCACGGCTGGTCACGAGCGCGCTCGCGGCGCTCGCGCCGTCTCCCGCAGTGGTGCTGTACGGCGTGGCGCGGCTGCACACGCCGGCCCCGTACGACTGGCTGGCCGCCGTGCTCAGCGGTCGGGACACCCATGACCTGCCGGTGCCCGCCGACGGCCTGGCCTGGCTGGCGCAGGACCCGCACGCGCCCCAGGAGCGTTATGCGCCCGGCGCGCTGCTGCGGCTCGCGGTGCGCACGGTGCGGGCGCTGGTCGGCACCGGGCCGGCCGTGCTGGTGGTGGAGGATCTGCACGCGCTGGACCCGGCCAGCCTCAATCTCGTCGGCGAGCTGGCCGCCGCGCCGGACCTGCCGGCGCTGCTGCTGGTGACCAGCCGCCCGCCGGACGCCGCGGACTCGCCGGAGCTGGTGGCGCGGACCCTGGCCCGGCTGTCCGGCGCGCCGGGTGCGATCCGCCAGCACCTGGGCCCGCTGGGGCCGTCCGACGTCGCGGAGATCGTCACGCAGGTGCACGGCACGATCCCCGAGCACCTGGCCGGGGCGGTCTGCGAGCGGACCGGCGGCAACCCGTACTGGCTGGTGGAACTGCTCGCGGCGACGGCCGGGCGGGGGCCGCAGGCGCTGCTCGACGAGCCGCTGCCGGGCCACCTGCGGCCGGCCGCCGCACCGGAGGCGGCCGAGCTGACCGCGCGCGAGCAGGAGGTGCTGAGCTGCCTGGCGGCCGGCATGTCCAACAAGCAGATGGCCCGCACCCTGGACATCTCCATCCGCACGGTCGCGGTGCACGTGTCCAACCTGCTGCGCAAGACGGGTTCGGCGTCGCGGACCGAGGCGGCGCTGTGGGCGGTGCGCCGGGGCTGAGCTGCCGGCTGGACACGAGACGTCCGGGTTACGCGATTTGCACCATTCTCTTCGCTAAGCTGACGACGCGCCCGTGCCGTCTAGCCAGGGGGACCAGTGCAGCTCACGTTCATCCGCAAGACAGTGCTGTCCGGTGACACCAACTGCCCGTCGCTGTACCGCACCGACCGGGACACCTTCGTCGTCCAGGGGTGGCGGGTCACCGACCCGGAGGCCCTGGGCCAGCTCGACATCCCGGCCCACGAGACCGTCGTCGAGGTTCCCTCCGACGTGCTCGCCGAGATAGCCCGCCACCTCTGAGAAACTCGTCCGAACGTTAAGAAGGGCACCTTCCATAACGCGGAGCGTTAAGAAGGTGCCCTTCCTTTGGTCGGGTCAGTCTTCGAGTTCCTCGACGAGGTCTTCGTCGGCGCGGCGGCGGCGACGGCGGCGGAGCGAGGGCATCGCCATCACGAAGCCGACTTCGCGGCGGCGGCGGTAGTAGTGGCGGCGGCGCGGGCCGGCGATGGCGTACACGATCGACGTGATGACGCCGAAGACCACGTAGACGCCGAGGATGACGATGCCGCCGGCGTCCTTGATGCCGAAGACGCCGCCGTCGCCGAACAGCGGCAGGATCAGCATGGCCAGCACCAGCCAGGTGATCATGCCCCAGACCAGGCCGACACCGACCGCGGGGATGATCTGGCCGCGGATGAACTTGCCCACGAACGCGCCGAACAGGCCGCCGGCCGCGCCCGCGACCATCAGCACCATGACCCATGCGGTCGAGGCCTCGACCTCGCCGACGAGCTGGGCATACGGCTTGATGTGGCTGGTGATCTGCAGCGCGAGGGCCAGGAACAGGCCGCCGGCGACACCGCCGACCACGCCGGCGCCGGTGCGGCTGACCAGGTTCACCTGAGGGGTGTATTCACTCATGATCGAGCTCCGGAGAGGTTGAGGGATCGCGGGCAGACCTTACAACGCCCGGGCAAGCCGCACCTAACCATTGTCTCCTATGTGATCTGAGCCCGACCGACTCCCCGACGGCCGTAGATCGGGCACATCGGACGGTAGTTCGTTGGCACATCAAACTATTGACATGCCTGTGACGGGCGTGTGAACCTCTCCACGGGACCGGTGCGCGCAACCGAGGGCAGTCCCGCGCCACGCATTCGCACGTTCTGTCGCCGTTGCCGGCACAGGCGGTGCGGCGGTGAACACTGCCCCGGGCCCGCCCCGCTACCTGTGCGTCAGCGGCACCGTCCCCCACTGGAGTGCCACAGATGCAACCCCGTGCCCGAAGAACCCGCACCCTCGCCGGGACCCTCGCCGCCACGCTGACCGCGGGCGCGCTGGCGGTCGTCACCCAGCTGGCCGGGGGCACCCCGGCCGCGGCGGCCGCGTCCGAGCCGTATACCTGGAAGAACGTCCGTATCGACGGCGGCGGGTTCGTGCCCGGCATCGTCTTCAACCCGACCGAGCAGAACCTGATCTACGCCCGCACCGACATCGGCGGCGCGTACCGCTGGAACCAGTCCACGAGCAGCTGGATCCCGCTGCTGGACTTCGCCGGCTGGGACCACTGGAACTACAACGGCGTGCTCAGCATCGCCACCGACCCGGTGCAGACCAGCAAGGTGTACGCCGCGGTCGGCATGTACCTCAATAGCTGGGACCCGAACAACGGCGCCATCCTGCGCTCCTCCGACAAGGGCGCGACCTGGGCCGCCACCACGCTGCCGTTCAAGGTCGGCGGCAACATGCCCGGCCGCGGCATGGGCGAGCGCCTGGCCATCGACCCGAACCGCAACAGCACCCTCTACTTCGGCGCGGAGGCCGGCAACGGCCTGTGGCGCAGCACCGACTCGGGCGTGACCTGGGCGAAGGTCACCAACTTCCCGAACGCCGGCAACTACGTGCAGGACCCGGCCGACACCAACAACTACCTGAACTTCAGCCAGGGCATCGGCTGGGTGGCGTTCGACAAGTCCACCGGCACCGCGGGCAACACCACGCAGACGATCTACGTGGGCGTCGCGGACCTGCAGAACACCGTGTACCGCAGCCTCAACGGCGGCACCAGCTGGGAGCGCGTCGCGGGCCAGCCCACCGGCTACCTGGCGCACCAGGGTGAGATCGCGGGCGGCTACCTCTACATCACCACCAGCGACAAGGGCGGCCCGTACGACGGCGGCCACGGCGACGTGTGGAAGATGCAGCTGTCCACCGGCGCCTGGACCCAGATCAGCCCGGTCCCGTCCAGCGACACGAACAACAACTATTTCGGGTACTCGGGCCTGTCGGTCGACAAGCAGAACCCGAACACGCTGATGGTCACCGGCTACAGCTCCTGGTACCCGGACACCTTCATCTGGCGCAGCACCGACGGCGGCGCGACCTGGCGGCAGTTCTACGACTACGCCTGGCCGAACCGGACCAACCGCTACACCCTCAACATCTCCGGCGTGCCGTGGCTGGACTTCAACGAGCAGAAGTCGGCGCCCGAGCAGTCGCCGAAGCTGGGCTGGATGACCGAGGCGCTGGAGATCGACCCGTTCAACGCCAACCGCATGCTGTTCGGCACCGGTGCGACGATCTACGGCACCACCAACCTCACCGCGCTGGACACCGGCGGCACGGTCGCGCTGAGCCCGTTCATCAAGGGCCTGGAGGAGACCGCGGTGCTGGACCTGATCAGCCCGCCCACCGGCACCTCGCCGCTGATCTCGGGAGTCGGCGACATCGGCGGCTTCCGGCACACCAGCCTGGACGTGGTCCCGGACATGTTCGACATGCCGTACTTCGGCAGCACGAACAGCCTCGACTACGCCGAGCTGAACCCGAGCTACGTGGTCCGGGTCGGCAAGGGCGCGCGCACCGCCAACGGGCAGACCAACATCGGCGTCTCGTCCGACGGCGGCGCGAACTGGTGGTCCGGCAGCTCGCCGAGCGGCGCGCAGGGCGGCACCGTCGCGCTGAACGCCAACGGCACCCGCGTGGTCTGGAGCACCGAGGCCAACGGCGTCTTCTACGCCACAAGCTTCGGCGGCGGCTTCAGCCAGAGCAGCGGCGTGCCCGCCACGGCGAAGGTCGAGTCCGACCGGGTCAACCCGAACAAGTTCTACGCCCTGTACAACGGCACGTTCTACGTGAGCACCAACGGCGGGCAGAGCTTCACCAGCACCGCCACCGGGCTGGGCGCGACCGGCAACTTCAAGGCGATGCCGGGCGTGGAGGGCGAGCTGTGGCTGGCCGGGGAGACCGGCGTGTACCGGTCGACGAACTCCGGGACGTCGTTCACCAAGTTCGCGGCGTCGGCCAGCGGGGTCGGCATCGGCTTCGGCAAGGCCGCCCCGGGGCGCACCAACATGGCGGTCTACACCATGGCCACCATCGACGGCGTACGCGGCGTGTACCGCTCCAACGACGTCGGGGCCACCTGGGTCCGCATCAACGACGCGGCGCACCAGTACGGCAACGCCGGCGACGCGATCACCGGCGACCCGCGCACCTACGGCCGCGTCTACCTGGGCACCAACGGCCGCGGCATCATCTACGGCGACGCCACGGTTACCCCGTCGAGCCCGCCCGCGAGCCCGTCGGCGTCGACCTCCGCGTCGCCGTCGCCGTCCTCGTCGGCCTCGCCCAGCCCGTCGCCGAGCGCGTCCGCCTCGCCGTCGCCGTCGCCGTCGCCCAGCCCGTCCGGGCCGGGTGGCAAGGCGTGCACGGCGACGTACAAGGTGCTCAACTCGTGGCCCGGCGGGTTCACCGGCGAGCTGAAGGTGACCAGCACCGGCACGGTCGCCACGACCGGCTGGCGGGTCAACTTCACCTTCACCGCCGGACAGGTGATCTCGCAGATGTGGGGCGGCGTCAAGACCCAGACCGGGTCCGCGGTGCAGGCCGTCAACGAGGGCTACAACGGGGCGCTCGCGCCCGCCGCCAGCACGACGGCGGGCTTCAACGCCTCCTGGAACAACAGCTCCAACCCGATCCCGTCGCCGGTGACCTGCACCGCGCTGTGATCGCCCCCTGAGAACCGAGGCGTCCCTCCCACAGCGGGAGGGACGCCTCGCTTGTGCGTGGAGAGGAAGCAGATGAACGAGGCACGGATCTCCCGGCGCGGCCTGCTGGGCGCGGCGGGCGCCGTCGGCGCGGCTGCCGGGGCCGCCATGCTCGGCGCTCCGGCGCTGGCCGGCGGCCAGAGCTACCGCTGGGACAACGTCGAGATCGTCGGGGGCGGCTTCGTCCCCGGGATCGTGTTCAACCAGTCCGAACCCGGCCTGGTGTACGCCCGCACCGACATCGGCGGCGCATACCGCTGGCAGCCGTCCACGAACCGGTGGGTGCCGCTGCTGGACTGGGTGGGCTGGGAGAAGTGGGGCTGGTCGGGGGTGGCCAGCCTGGCCACCGACGCCCGCGACCCGGACCGGGTGTACGCCGCCGTCGGGACCTACACCAACGACTGGGACCCGAACAACGGGGCGATCCTGCGCTCGCGCGACCGGGGCCGCACCTGGAAGGTCACCGAGCTGCCGTTCAAGCTCGGCGGCAACATGCCCGGCCGGGGCATGGGCGAGCGGCTGGCGATCGACCCGAACCGCAACGACACCCTGTACCTGGGCACGCCCAGCGGACACGGGCTGTGGCGCAGCGCTGACCACGGCGAGCACTGGGCACAGGTCACCGCGTTCCCGAACCCGGGCACCTACCGCGCCGACCCGAACGACACCAGCGGCTACTCCAACGACCTGCAGGGCGTGGTCTGGATCGTGTTCGACCCGCGCACCGGCGGCCGCAGGCGGCGCACCCAGACGATCTACGTAGGCGTGGCAGACAAGGACAACCCGCTCTACCGGTCCACCGACGGCGGCGAGAGCTGGGCCGCCGTGCCGGGCGCGCCGACCGGGCACGTGCCGCACAAGGGCGTGCTCGACCACGTGGGCGGGTTCCTCTACCTGGCCACCAGTGACACCGGTGGGCCGTACGACGGCGGTTCGGGCAAGGTCTGGAAGCTCGACACCGCGACCGACACCTGGACCGACGTCACCCCGGAGAACGGCGGCTGGGGCTACTCCGGCCTGACCGTCGACCGGCAGCGGCCGGGCACGCTGCTGGTGGCCACGCAGATCGCCTGGTGGCCGGACGTGGTGTTCTTCCGCAGCACCGACGGCGGCGCGACCTGGACCCGGTCCTGGGACTGGGGCGACTGGCCGAACCGGGTCAAGCGCTACGACCTCGACATCACCGACGCCCCGTGGCTGACCTGGAACGCGACTCCGGCCCTGCCGGAGGAGGCGCCGAAGCTGGGCTGGATGACGGAGTCCCTGGAGATCGACCCGTTCGACTCGGACCGGCTGCTCTACGGCACCGGCGCGACGATCTACGCGACGGACAACCTCACCGACTGGGACACCGGCGGCACGGTGCACATCGAGGTGCGCGCCCGGGGCCTGGAGGAGACGGCGGTGCTCGACCTCGTCAGCCCGCCGGTGGGCGCGCACCTGATCTCGGCGCTCGGGGACGTGGGCGGCTTCGTGCACCACGACTTCGCCAACCCGGGCCTGATGTTCGCCGACCCGACCCACGGCAGCACCACCGGCCTGGACTTCGCCGCGCTCGTGCCGGGCACGGTGGTGCGGGTGGGCAACCCGACGGGCGGGGAGCGCTTCGGCATCTCGTACGACGGCGGGGCGACCTGGACTCCCGGGGCGTCGCAGCCGGAGGGCATCTCGGGCGGCGGCCGGGTCGCGGTGAACGCGGACGGCACGCACGTGCTCTGGTCGCCCGACGGCGCCGCGGTGTTCCACTCGGCCGACGGCGGCGCGACCTGGACGCCCAGCTCGGGTGTGCCGGCCGGGGCGCGGGTGGAGTCCGACCGGGTCGACCCGGCCCGGCTGTACGCCTTCGCCGCCGGGACCTTCTACGTCAGCACCGACCGCGGGGCCACGTTCACGGCCGCGGCGACCGGCCTGCCGGCCGAGGGCGACGTGCGCTTCCAGGCGGTGCCCGGGGTCGCCGGGGACGTCTGGCTGGCGGGCGGCAAGACCGGCGGGGCGTACGGGATGTGGCGCTCCACCGACGGCGGCAGCACGTTCACGCAGCTCGCGGTCGTGGACGAGGCCGACAACGTGGGCTTCGGCAAGGCCGCTGCGCGCCGCTCCTACCCGGCGGTCTACACCAGCGCCAAGGTCCGCGGGGTCCGCGGCATCTTCCGCTCCGACGACGGCGGACGCCACTGGACCCGGCTGAACGACGACCGCCACCAGTGGGCGTGGACCGGGGCGGTCGTCATCGGCGACCCCCGGGTGCACGGCCGGGTCTACGTGGGCACCAACGGTCGCGGCATCATCGTCGGCGAACCGCGCTGACCTGCATGAATACCTCGCCACCGTACGCGGATCGCCGGCCGTCGTGGCCGGTATCGCATCGATCCGCGTGCGGTGGCGGGCCTTTTCCGACTTGTCAGATATCGGGCAAACGGCACACATCGCCAGCTGTTTGGCGTGTCAGTCCGGCCGAACGTGCCACCATGATTTCGTGCGAAGCGTAATGGGGCCGACAAATCATGTGATTGTCGTCGGCGCAGGACTGGGCGGGCTCTCCTGCGCGCTGCACCTCGTCGGGGCAGGCCGCGAGGTGACCGTCATCGAGCGTTCCGGCAACCCCGGCGGCCAGGTCGGCGTGCTGGAACTCGACGGGCACCGGTTCGACACCGGCCCCACGATGATCACCGCTCCGGACCTGCTGGCCGAACCGCTGGCCGCGGTCGGCGAGCACCTGCACGACTGGATCGAGCTGATCCGGCTCGACCCGGCCTACCGCGCCCACTTCCCCGACGGCACCACGCTGGACGTGCACGCCGACACGGACCGGATGGTGGCGGCCATCGCGAAGCTGTGCGGCGGCAAGGAGGCCGCGGGCTACCTGCGCTTCCTGCGCTGGGCCCGGCGGCTGCAGCAGTTCGAGCGCCGCGACCCGTCCGGCCACTGGCGCACCCTGGCCACCGAGGGGGCCCGGCGGCGGCTCACCGAGTTCTTCGACGACCCGCGCACCCAGCGGCTGTTCTCGTTCCGCAACCTGTTCACCGGCCGCGACCACCAGTCCGCGTCCTACCTGGACACGGTCACCGAGGTCTGGTACCCGCGCGGCGGCATGAACGCGGTGCCCCGGGCGCTGGCGGCGGCCGCCGAGAAGCACGGCGTGAACTTCCGCTACCACACCCAGGTCACCTCGGTGGAGACCCGGGCCGGGCGGGCCGTGGCGGTGCACACCGCCGACGGCGAACGCCTCACCGCCGACACCATCGTGCTCAACCCCGACCTGCCCGCGGCGTACGGCCTGCTGCCCGGCCTGCCCCCGGCCCGGCTGCGCCGGCTCACCCCGTCGCCGTCCTGCGTGGTGCTGCACCTGGGCACCCGCGACGACCGGGGCGGCTACCAGCGCATCGCCCACCACAACCTGCACTTCGGCCGCTCCTGGCGGCAGACCTTCGACGAGGTGGTCAACCGCGGCGAGCTGATGAGCGACCCGTCGATCCTGGTCACCAACCCGAGCCGGACCGACCCGACGGCAGCCCCCGCGGGACGCCAGACCTACCAGGTGGTCGCGCCCGTGCCGAACCTGCGGACCGCCCCGGTGCGCTGGGACGGGCCGGTGGGCCGCCGGTACGCCGGGGAGCTGATGGCGACGCTGGAGGCCCGGGGCTATCTCGACATCGGCGCGGATCTCGCGCTGTCCTATGTGGTGACCCCCGACGACTGGGCCCGCCAGGGCATGACCCACGGCACCCCGTTCGCCAGCGCGCACACGCTGCGGCAGACCGGCCCCCTGCGACCGGGTAACCTTCATCCAACCCTGAGTAACGTCGTCTTCACCGGGTCCGGCACCCGGCCCGGCGTCGGCGTGCCCATGGTGCTGATCTCGGGCCGAGCCGCGGCCCGCCGAGTGGTCGGAGCGCGCGCATGAGGTCTCGGGAAGAGGATCTGGTCGAGCTGGTCGACGAGAACGGCGCGCCCTGCGGCAAGGCCACCGTCGCCCACGCGCACACCAGCCCCGGCATCCGGCACCGCGCCTTCTCGGTGCACCTGCTCGACGCGCAGGGCCGGCTGCTGCTCCAGCAGCGGGCCGCGGTGAAGACCCGGTTCGCGCTGCGCTGGGCCAACGCGACCTGCGGCCACCCCGGCCCCGGCGAGGACCTGGTCACCGCCGCCTCCCGCCGCCTGGCCGAGGAGATCGGCGTACGCGGCGTCGCGCTCACCGAGATCGGGGTGTACGCCTACCGCGCCGTCGACCCGTCGACCGACCGCGTCGAGGACGAGTACGACCACGTGCTGCTCGGCATCCTGGGCCCCGGTGCGGAGCTCCCGCGCCCCGACCCGACCGAGGTGGCCGCACTGCGCTGGGTCCACCCCGCCGACCTGCTCGGCTGGCTGGACGAGCGGCCCGACGACTTCGCCCCCTGGCTCGCCGGGGTCACCGCGGTGGCGGTCCCCGCGCTCGGTGAGGTGTCCTGAACCTGTTCTGCCGCACCGTTTCGCCACGAGCCTGACTGTGGCACCCTGAGGTCTCCACGGGGGTGGACCGACCTGGGGGAGCGGCGATGACGCTGCGGCGCGCCCACGGCCTCGTCGCCGTGGTGACCGGTTTCACACTCTTGCTGGCGGCAGGCTGCGGCGGCAAATCACCGACGGCCACCGCGTCGGCATCCCCATCGGCCTCGCCCTCAGCCTCCCCTAGCCCGTCGCCGAGTCCCAGCCCGAGTCCGAGCCCGTCGCTCGGCCCCACGCCGAGCAAGACGCCGACCACACGGCCCACCACCGAGAAGTCGTACGTCCTGCAGCGCACCAGCGGCTCGTCCGGCGTCGCGCTGACCTTCGACGACGGGCCGCACCCCACCTGGACCCCACGAGTGCTCGACGCGCTGCGCGCCAGGGGCGTCAAAGCGACCTTCTGCCTGGTCGGCACCCAGGTCAAGGGACACCCGGCCCTGGTCCGGCGGATCGTGGCCGAGGGCCACACCCTGTGCAACCACAGCTGGAACCACGAGTTCAAGCTCGGCACCTGGTCCGACGCCAAGATCAGCTCGAATCTGCGGGCCACCAACAACGCGATCCACGAAGCCGTGCCCGGCGTACCGATCCGCTATTTCCGGCACCCCGGCGGAAACTGGACAGCAGCCGCCGTACGGGTCGCCCGGGGCCTGGGCATGAGCCCCCTGCACTGGTCCGTCGACCCGCAGGACTGGCGCCGCCCCGGCGCCTCCGCCATCTCCGCCCGGGTCCTCAAGAACACCCGGGCCGGGGGCGTGGTGCTGCTCCACGACGCCGGCGGAGACCGCTCCCAGACCCTGGCCGCACTGCCCGGCATCATCTCCGGCCTGCGCACGAAGTACCGCCTGATCCGGCTGCCCGACACGTTCTGACCCCGATTTGGCGCAACGGCCGCTGGTCACATATGCTTTCCGAGCCTCCGGCGGGGCCGGATGGGAGCAACAGCCACCATTGAAGGCAGCTGCAAGCTTTGAGCAGCTGTGTGCGATGATGGTTCGGCCGCCCTCATCGTCTAGCGGCCTAGGACGCCGCCCTTTCAAGGCGGTAGCACGGGTTCGAATCCCGTTGGGGGCACGAACCGGGACCTGATAAGGTCTCCCGGTAGCAAGGAAGAGCAAGTGCAAGTGCAAGGTCCTGTGGAGCAGTTGGAGTGCTCGCCGCCCTGTCAAGGCGGAGGTCGCGGGTTCAAGTCCCGTCAGGACCGCCAAATGATCGGCCACCCCCGGGTGGTTTCGGCCAGGTAGCTCAGTTGGTACGAGCGTCCGACTGAAAATCGGAAGGTCGGCGGTTCGACCCCGCCCCTGGCCACCAAAGCTCTTCGCCGGGCTTTGTAGCCCCGACCTGCGCCTGAGAAATCGGGCCGCGGCTCGGGGCTTTTTCGTATCCGGGTCCAGCCGCCACGTTCGAGTGGCCGTGATGCACCGCACTCTCCCCTGGATCGCCGGGCTGATCGCACGTGGAGCGCACGCAAGATCAGCAACTGAGCTATGCCTGTTTGCCACCTGCTCACCCGTTCGGCGCTTCTGGCGATCTCAGGCGGGTCCACGGTCCGTCACTCAACTTAAACTCGCCTCCATGACACTGGCTGCCATCACCCAGGAAGCGGGCCTTGCGGCGGTGCTGCGCGACTGTCACCGCCGCGGCAAGCGCGCTCCGGTGCTGGCGGTCAGTGACGGCGCGCCGGGGTTCTGGGCCGCGCTGCGGGAGGTGTCTCCCAAGACCCGTGAGCAGCGCGGCTGGATCCGCAAGACCGACAACGCCCCGGTCCCCGCCGGCGCGACCTTCCACAACGGCCGGCTGATCGAACGCATCGACATGGCGGCCTAACCGATGGTCGTCCACGACACCTACGGCACGCGTACCCACACCCCCGCCGACCTGGCCCGGATCATCGCCGACCACCTCGACCTGACCTTGGTCGAACGCGACAGCTACTACCGCGGTAGCTACTTCCTCGCCGACGCCCCGCCCTACGAGCTCGAAGTTCAGCCCAACGCGATCCCCGGGGACGACGACGAGAACGACCTCTACGACCCCGACCACCCCGAGGCTCGCACGCTCCTGCTCGTAACCGGACCGCACCGGGACACGACGCTGGACGCCGCGCTCAGCTCCGTCGACGCGCTCGTCCTACTCACCCGCGAGCCGAGTTGAAGGTCCACTGATCCATCGGCGGTTCGACCCCCGCCCCTGGCTGCCAAAGGCTTTGTAGCCCCGACCTGCGCCTGCAAAATCGGGCCGCGGCTCGGGGGCTTTCCATGTCCGGATGTGGCGTATCTGCCCGACCGGTCGGGCACGGTCCGGCCGGATGATCGGCTCCCGTGCCGGGCCGCCGGCCCTAGGCTGCCCACCCATGGGGTTGTTCAGCAAGCTGAAGCAGGGCAGGTCGCCTGCCGCGTCCGAACCGACCATCACGATCGACCCGTTCTTCCATGACGACGGCGCGGCCCGGCTGAGCCAGGCGCTGCTCGCCCGGGACTGGCCGACCGCCCGAGACCTGCTGATCGGGGCCGAAGACAGTGACACGCTGTCGCTCTACGTGGAGATCGCCGCGGATACGCCCGGAGTCCAGGAATGGATCGAGGGGCCGATCCGCGACGAACCGCGCACGGTGTGGCCGCTGCTGGTACGCGGCGCGCACGCCGTGCACTGGGCGTGGGAGGCGCGCGGCGGCGGGACGGCCGACACGGTCTCCCGGGATGCCTGGAAGGTCTGGTTCAAGCGGCTCGTCATCGCCGAGGACTGCCTGGACGAGGTCGTGTCGATCGATCCCGGCTGCGTCGAGGCCTGGCACTACCTGATCACGCTGAGCCGGGCGCGGCAGCTGCCGTCGGAGGAGCGCTGGCGGCGTTTCGAAGGACTGGTGGCTGCCGACCGGCACCACCTGTTCGGACACGAGCAGATGCTGCACGGGCTGATGGCCAAGTGGAGCGGCAGCGACGAGAAGATGTTCGACTTCGCCCGGACCCGCGCGGCGGCCAACCCCGGCACGCTCATCCCGGTCCTCGTCTCCATGGCCCACCTCGAGTACGCCAGGCGCCACCACTCCGACAACCTGCGGGACTACTTCGACCGCGACGAGGTGGGCGAGGAGCTCGTGGCGGCCGCCTACGCGTCCGTGTGGCACGACGATCGCAGTGCGACGCTGCTGGAGCCGGTCGCCTGGAACCATTTCGCGATGACCCTGACCCTCGCCGACCACCTGGAGGCGGCCCGGCCGCTGTACGAGGCCATCGGGGAGGACTGGTTGCGCCCCGGCCCGTGGAACTCCACGGAGCGGTTCCTCCGGCTGCGCAAGTACGCCCACCAAGAGGACTGACCCGAAACGCCCCGCGGCCACAATCCGCGCTCCGGGCCGGCTCGCGGCTCGCGGCTCGCGGCGATGATCACTGTTCCGGGTCGGAATCTGCGGTTCAACCACGGGTTCTGACCGCAACAGCGATCATCGCCGCGAGCGCGGCACGGTCGGACCCGCGGACCTATGCTCGCGTCCATGACGCCGACAGCAGCCCTCGCCAGAGGTTCCCGATGACGCAGACCGGAGCAGCGCCGGAGGCCCTTCCCTCGCTCGGGTCCCCGGGCGAGGACGCCGACGGCTGGCTGGCCGACGCCCGGACCTCCTACGACACGGTCGCCGAGAGTTATGCCGACCTCATGCGCGACGCCCTGACCGGCCAGCCGTACCTGCGCGCGGCGCTGTCGCTGTTCGCCGAGCAGGTTCACACCGCGGGCGGCGGGCCGGTGGCCGACGTCGGCTGCGGGCCGGGGAACGTCACGGCCCACCTCCACGAGCTGGGCGTCGACACGTTCGGCATCGACCTGTCCCCCGCAATGATCGACGTAGCCCGGCGGGACCACCCCTACCTGCGATTCGAGGTGGGCTCGATGACGGACCTGCCGCTCGGCGACGCCTCGGTCGCCGCACTGCTCGCCTTCTGGTCGCTGATCCACATCCCTGACCACGCGGTCCCGGCGGTGCTCGGCCACTTCCACCGGGTCCTGCGCCCCGGCGGGCCGCTGCTGGTCGGCTTCCACGTCGGCGACGAGTCCCGGTTGAAGACGGAGGGCTACGGCGGCCATCCGATGCGGGTCCACGTCCACCGGCGCAGGCCTGACCGCGTCGCGGACTGGCTGACCGAGGCCGGGTTCACGGTCAAGGCGCAGTTGCTGCTCAACCTCGACCAGGGCTTCCCCGGCGCGGTCCTGTTCGCCACCCGCCGGCCCTGACCGGCCGCCACCGGTAAATCCCTGGCTGCGCCGACGCCGCCCGCACTAGGGTCGCCGCATGGTTGACCTGGTCGCCCCGAACGTGCTGCTGCACCGCGCGTGGCTCGACGCCCGCGACGAGTGGGGCCGCGACACCGTGCAGCACGGCAGCGGGCTGCACCTCACCGGCGACGTGGACACGGCCGAGGAGTTCGCCGCCTGGGTACACCGGCTGAACACCCTCTCGGACGAGACCCTGCCTGTCGGCGAGGACCTAGTGCACGCGACGTTCTGGTGGATGGTCGAGGACGGCGAGGTCGTCGGCTCGATCTCGCTGCGGCACCGGCTGAACGACTTCCTGCTGCACGCGGGCGGCCACATCGGCTACTCGGTACGCCCGTCGGCGCGCAAGCGGGGCCTGGCCACCTGGGCGGTGGGGCAGGTGCTGGCGCGCGCGGGGGAGCGGGGAATCGACCGGGTCCTGATCACCTGTGACGACGCCAACGCCGCCTCGGCGCGCACCATCGAGCGCAACGGCGGCGTGCTCGAGGACGTGCGCGACACCACCCTGGGCCGGACCCGCCGCTACTGGATCGAGCTGGGCTAGCGTCCGGTCAGGGGTTCAGGACTCGCGGCGGCGTTTGGTGGCGACGGTGGAGCCGGCGAGGGTCAGCAGGCACTGGGGCAGCTGGCCGTCGGCGAGCGCGGCCCCGATGAGGGCCTCGCCGGTCGGCTCGTCGCGGTTGACGTAGGCGCTGACGAAGCGGGCCACCCAGCGGGCGTCGTAAGCGGCCTCGTCTATGCCGGGGAACTCCAGCGCCCAGGCGCCGGCCCGGACGCCGTCGCCGGCCAGCTCACCCGCGAGGCACCAGGCGACGTTGTAGGCGCCCGAACTGCCGTCGCGCTTCACCACTTGGTCGAGGGTGCCCGCCACCGCTCTGCCGTCTCCGGCAAGTGCCTGGTCAAGTACAAGAGCGGCGTCCTCGAAGGAGTGGTCTGGATCGACGGTCACGGTGGGAGCCTAACGGGCGGCGGCAACCGTACCGGAGCACTCGACGCCCATCGGGCGTATTGGCCTCTCGCCCAATTCAGGGAACGACGCTAAGGTGCCCGTTGGACCATCGCCATGGAGGCACCCTCATGCGTTTCTCGCGAGCTGTCATCGCCGCTGCCTGCGCCTCGCTGCTCACCCTGTCTGCCTGCAGCTCGGGGCCGGACGATTCCCAGAACCCGGCGTACCAGGGGGCGTACCTCTACGGCACCGACGGCAACATGGCGAACGAGTTCGGCGCGATCTTCAAGGAGCAGCCTGGCCTGCTCAACGGCATGAAGGGCACGATGCCGCTGACCGAGCTGGACGAATCGTTCCTGCAGCGGCTGAGGTCGGTCAAGCCGGGCCTGAAGGACCTGCTGTTCGCCGGCGAGGCGTACGACGCGGTCGTGATCAGCGCGCTGGCTGCGCAGCAGGCCGGCAGCACCGAGCCCGACAAGATCGCCAAGTACATCAACGCGGTGACCGTCGGCGGCAACATCTGCCGGTCCATCAAGCAGTGCCTCAACCTGGCCAAGACCGGCAAGGCGATCTCCTACCGGGGCGTCACCGTGCGCTACGGCTTCGCCGAGGCCGGTGAGCCCGCGACCACCAGCTACGGCACCGTGCACTTCGACTCCGCCAACCAGCTCGACAACGGCAAGACCGAGTACCTCGGCACCGGCAACGAGCGCGACGTGACCGGGCAGAAGCCGCCGGCACCGGTCAAGGGCGGCACCACCGACAAGCAGCTGATCTTCGGTGGCCTGCTGCCGAAGACCGGCGCCCTGGCCTACACGACCCCGCCCATGGAGGCGGGCGCCCTGCTGGCCATCGCGGAGATCAACGACGAGGGCGGCGTGCTCGGCAAGAAGGTCAAGTGGATCGACGGCGACGACGGCACCTCGCCGGTGAAGGCCAAGGCCACCATCGCCAGCCACCACGCGGCCGGCGTCCAGGTGCTGATCGGGCCCGGCGCGTCCGGTGTCGCGCTCGCCTCGCTGGAGGAGTCGATCGGGTACGGCATGGTCATGTTCTCGCCGTGCAACACCTCGCCCGACCTGACCGGCTACGACGACAAGGGCCTTTACTTCCGTACCGCGCCCTCGGACGTGCTGCAGGCGCGGGCGCTGGCCGACGTGATGCTGCGTGACGGCCTGCAGAAGATCGCGATCGTCACGCACAGCGACAACTACGGCAAGAAGCTCGCCGAGGGAGTCACCAAGGAACTGGTCCGGGCCGGCGTCACCGAGGTCAACGTGCAGACGTACGTCTACCAGATCACCGACGGCGGCGAGGTCAAGGACCAGGCCGAGCTCACGAAGATCGCCAACCAGGTCATCCCGACGAGGCCGGACGGAGTGCTCGTCATCGGCTACTCCGAGTCCGCCGGAGCGATCAAGGCGCTCGCTGCCGCCGGTGCCACCATCCGCCACTAACGTGTTGCGGTACGACCCCCGTTAAGGAGAAGTCATGAGCGAGTCCGTGGAGACCCGCGGCGACGACCGCCGCGACCTGATCAAGGGCGACACCGACGGCGACGGCCGCACCGACGTGTGGGTGTCGGACACCGACGGCGACGGCAAGGCCGACCTGTTCCAGTTCGACACCGACCACGACGGCGAGGTCGACATCACCCTGGTCGACCTGGACCAGGACGGCACGCCGGAGATCACGGTCGACGGCGACGGCGGCCACGCCCCCAACTGACGCCCGTTTCCTTCCGCAACTCTTAAAAAGTCGCGCCCTCCGGAGCTCCCGGAGGGCGCGACTTTTTAAGAGTTGCGCCTCGGGTCGGGCCGCCCGGGGCGGGCGGGGCGGGGCGGGCGGGGCGGGCGGTCAGGCGGCGTTGAGGTGGCGGAGGGCTTGCCAGATGAGGAGGAAGAGGGCTACGGCGAAGAGGGCGCCGAGGACCACGACGCGGGGCACGGCGGGGCGCATGGGCGAGACGATCGCCTCGGGGTGGCCGAGGTTCACCAGACGCTGCCGCTGGGCGAGCACCTCGTCGCGGCAGTGCACCAGCAGGGCGTCCCCGGGCGCGATGTGGTCGACCCGGCTCAGCTCCACGGCGAACCTGGCCTGCGCGGTCTGCAGGCCGCGTACCGCCCGCTCACCGGCCCGGCCGCAGCGGGCCCGGCCGTAGCGGCGGGCGTCGGCCCGCAGGTGGCCGTGGCCCATGATCTGCAGCTCGCCGGGGGTGGCGATCTTCGGCTCGTGCAGCCGGGCGAGCTGTGCGACGTAGTAGTGGGCCTCGCGGTGCCGGGCCACCCACAGCAGGGCCAGCACCATGGCCAGCGCGGGCAGCCCCTTGCCGAGCATGCCGAGCAGCACCCCGGCGGCCCCCGAGCCGAGGCCGTCGGCGAACAGGGGCGAGTTCCACACGAAGTGGGTGAGCCAGGCCAGCCCCAGGCCCAGGCTCAGGCCGCCGAGCCGCCACCACATGGGCTTGTCCGTACGCACCACGAACCAGGCGATGCCGGCGCCGGCGAGCGCGGTGAACAGGGTGTGGCTCCACAGGCCGGCGAGGAAGCCGCGCAGGAAGAACGTGGCGATCACGGGTCCCACGCCGTCGCCCTGTCCGCGCAGCGCGACCGCGTTGACGGCGAAGACGATGTCCTCGACCACCTGGTAGCCCAGCCCGATCAGCGCCCCGTAGACCATGCCGTCGAGCACGCTGTTGATCTGTTTGCGGGCCACCAGCACGATCATCACCACGCCGAGCGCTTTGAGCAGTTCCTCGATGGTCGGCCCGGCGATGGCCGACCCCCAGGTCGCGGCGAAGGCGGGCGAGATGAGCTTGGCGACCAGGTCGTGCACGGCTTGGGTGCCGGGGATGGCCGCGGTGGTGGCCACCGCCCCGCCCCAGGCGAACGCCGTGGCCATGAGCAGCGGCGGTTCGCGTTCGAGGAAGTCCATGGACGCGATGAACAGCCAGAACGGCACCGCGTACAGGGCGAACAGGAGCACCGCCGAGGTGGTGGCGACGGGGAACCGGGCCAGGTCGGTGCGCAGGATCTCCAGCAGGCGCACCAGCCCGGCCAGCATGATCAGGCCGAGCAGCCAGAACGCCGGCAACTGCAGCGACTTGAGCGCCCGCGCCGCCCGGGGCGTCGGGCGTACGGAGAACCGCCAGCGCCGCCCACCGGAGCGGCCCGCGACCGTCACCGGCCACCGCCGTACCGGATGGAGCTGATCGAGTCGTCGATGCCGGCGAGTTCGCGCTGCAGTTCGAGCTGGGCGCCGCTGACGGTGACCTCGATGGAGCGGCCGTCGGCGAGGAACACGGCGTACCGGCCGCACCGGCCGGGCGCGGTGTACCCGCCGGCCAGACCGGTGAGGCCGCTGGCCGTGTCGACGGCCCCCTCGTCGCCGGTGACCTGGTAGCCCTGGGTCGCCTTGATCTTCGTACGGAGCTTGTCGGCCGCCTCGGCGATCTGCCCGCCGAACGGCTGCACCACGATCGCGTAGCGCACGTCGCCGACCAGGAACAGCACGGTGGCCCGCTCGTCGCCGGGGCGGGTCTTGCTGGCGTCGACCCGGGCCCCGGGCGGCGGCTGCACGCTGACCCCGGCCCCCACCTCGTAGAGCCGCCCGGCCAGGGAGCGGTCGGTCGGCACGGCCCGGTTGAGGGCAGGCAGCCCGAACACGACGAGCAGCAGGGCAGCGAGCACCGCTGCCCCACCCAGCAGGTTCCGCACCAGCCGATGGGCGACCATGGTCCGACCGTAGCGGTGCATAGAACTTGAATGCTGCTATATCGACCAACCCTGCCTCAGGCACACCGGGACTTTGACGGTCCGCACCGACCCCTTCAGGATGAGTGAATGACCGGACGGGTGATCAACCGGCGGGAACAGCACAAACAGCACACCCGCGTGGCTCTGGAGGACGCGGCGCTGGCGCTGTTCGCCCGCCAGGGCTACGAGCAGACCACGGTGGAGGAGATCGCCGCCGAGGCCGGGGTCTCGGTGCGCACGTTCTTCCGCTACTACTCGTCCAAGCAGCATGCGCTCTTCGGCGACGTGGGCCACGAACGGGTGGAGCAGCTGCGCGCCGCCTTCGCGGCCCGCCCGGACGGGGAGCCGCCCCTGGAGTCCGTCCGGGCGGTGCTGGACGGCGCCGACATCACCGGCGAGGCCGAACTCGCGCAGATCCGGTCCCGGCTGAGCCTGCTCACCGAGCAGCCGTCGCTGCTGAGCACGTACCTGGTGATCAGCGAGGAGCTGCGCCGGCTGGTGAGCTGCTTCGTCGCGGCACGCTGCGGGGTGCCCGAGGCGCATCCGTACCCGCTGCTGGTCGCCGGTGCGGCCCAGGCGGCCTGGGACAGCGCGCTCTGGTCCTGGGCCGGCGGACACAGCCCCGACCTGGCCGGCGTACGCCGCTCGGCGTTCGCGCAGCTCACTCTCGGTATTCGCCCTCCGGGGTGAAAGGGGCATACCGCCCCGTTGGTCATCACATTCGGGTAACAGCCCTCACAGCCTGCGAACCGGCACCCTGTCGTCTCAACTCATACAGAAGTTGAAGCGCAAACGATCAGGGAGGCGTCATGCTGGCACGTCGGCGGGCCTACAGCGCGAAGGGCCTGTTGACTGCCGCCGCGGCGGCAGCGCTGATCTCGACGACGCTCCTGGTGGGCTTGGCGAGCTACAGCGGGGCGGTGATCGAGGCGGGCGCCCGCGCGGCCGTGGCCGCGGCCCCGCCGGACGAGCGTGCCGTGCAGGTGCGCCTGCCCTCCCGCACCGGTGGCAGCGGCTGGTCCACCAGCAGCGGCGAGGTCGACAAATCCTTCTCGGCGCAGTCCTGGGCGGAGACCGACAGGAAGCTGCGCGAGTCCTTCGCCGACCGGTTCAGCGGCACCGACCTCGCGGTGGATTCCGCCGGTTACGCCAGCGGCCTGAAGTTCACCAGCGACACCGGTGACGCCGCGCCCGACAGCTACGGCGTGGTGTATGCCCGGGTCATGTTCCTGGAGGAGCTGGCCGAGCACGCCCGGCTGGTCTCCGGCAGCTGGCCCGTGGCCGGCTCGAACCCGCCGCAGGTCGTGGTCGGCGAGGCCGCCGCGCAGGCGCTCGGCCTGAAGGTCGGCTCCGAGGTGGTCTTCGCCAACGGCATCACCAAGAAGGAGCAGCGGGTCACCGTCAGCGGCGTCTTCGCCGCCCAGCACGCCGACGACCCGTACTGGCTGCTGGTGCCCGAGATGGCCGAGGGCGTCGAGGCCGGGCGGAGCACGTACGGGCCGCTCGTGCTGCCCCGCGAGGACTTCTTCAACGGCTGGTCCTACCTCGGCAACAGCGGCTGGGTGGTGACCCCGGACCTGTCCCGGGCCGAGCTGTCGCAGCTGGTCGCCGCCCGCAGCGCGGTGCAGACCCTGCCGGAGGTGACCGAGGAGCTCGGTTACGGCGAGGGCGGCCAGGCGGGCACGCACCTGGAGCGGCTGGTCGACCGGATCCAGCAGGCCAGCCTCGTCGGCCGGTCGGACCTGCTCACCCCGATGCTGCTCATCTCGATCCTCGGCGGGTACGCGCTGCTGCTGCTCGCCGCGCTGCTGACCGAGGGCCGCCGGGCGGAGACCGCACTGCTGCGCGCCCGCGGCGCGTCCCGCGGCCAGCTGGCCGGCCTGGCGGCCCGGGAGGCGCTGCTCATCGCCGGTCCCGCCGCCGTGCTCGCCCCGCTGCTGGTCGCCCCGCTGCTCGGCCTCGTCGAGCGGCTGCCCGCGCTGAGCGCGGTGAGCCTGCGGCTGGAGGCCGGGATCACGCCGACGACCGTCGCCGTCGCCGTCGCCGCCGGGCTGGGCTGCGTACTGGCGATCCTGCTGCCCGCGCTGCGCGGTGGCGGCACCTACGTCGCGGACCTGGCGGCCCGCTCACGGCCCAGCCGCGCCGCCGCCGCTCAGCGCACCGGCCTGGACCTCGCGCTCATCGGCTTCGCCGGGCTGGCCTGGTTCCAGCTGCAGCAGTACGACTCGCCGCTGTCCGGCGTCGCCGGGCAGCTCGGCATCGACCCGCTGCTGGCCGCGGCCGGGCCGCTCGGCGTGCTCGCCGGCGCCGTGCTCGCGCTGCGCCTGCTCCCGCCGCTGACCCGGCTGCTGGAACGGCGGGTGGACCGCCGGCCGTGGTTCGCCGCGCAGCTGGGCGTCTGGCAGGCCGGACGCCGCCCGCACGCCGGCCCGGTGCTGCTGCTGGCCCTGAGTGTCGCGGTCAGCACGCTGGCCTGGACGCTCGCCGCGACCGCCCGGCAGTCCCAGGTCGACCAGGCCGACCACTCCGTGGGCGCGGACCTGCGGCTGGTCGAGACGGCCTGGTCGGTGCCGCCCGCGCGGGTGGACCAGATCGCGGCGCTGCCCGGGATCACCGCAGCCCTGCCCGCCTGGCGGACCCGTATGGACACGGGCGAGAAGGCCACCCCCACCACGATCCTGGCGCTCGACACCAAGGACGCCGGCGGCGTGCTGCGGCTGCGCTCCGACCTCGGCGACGCGCCCACGCTGCTGGCCGCCGCGGCCGCGGACAGCCGCCGCCAGCCGGGCGTGGACCTGCCCGAGGGCACCACGGCGGTGCGCGGCACCCTGCGCATCAGCGACCCGGGCGGCGAGTGGCTCGACCGGCCGCGCGACGTGACAGCCCTGGTGCTCACCGACCTGCACGGCGCGATCCACCAGGTGTCACTGGCCGGCGGCGAAGGTGCGGACGCCCGCACCTTCGAGGTGTCCGTGCCGCACAGCCCCGGGCTGCGGCTGACCGGCTTCGCCGTGGACGGGCCGTCCATGCCGGGCGGCGTCCCGATCGTGTGGCAGCTGGACGGCCTGACCGCGGTCGGGTCGGGCGGCACGGCCGCACCGCTGAACCTCGACGGCGGCGACGCCGCCTGGGGCCTGCCCACCAGCAAGATGGACACGAAGGTGCGGGTCGAGGGGAACTCGCTCCGGCTCCAGCTGATCAACCTCGGCGGCTTCGACGACGTCCCGCGGTACGCGTTCAACCTGCGCCTGGGGAGCGCCCCGCCCACCGTCCCCGCGCTGGCCACCCCCGAGTTGCTCGCGTCACTGCACACCCAGGTCGGCGCGACGCTCGCCATCCCGCTGTGGGGCACCACCGTCTCCGTGCACATCGTCGGGCAGCTCGCCGCGCTGCCCGGCGGGGTGGACCCGGCCGCGCTGCTGGTCGACATGCCCTCCCTCAGCGCCCACTTCCAGCAGGCAGGCTGGCGGCCGCCCAACCTCACCGAGTGGTGGGTGCAGACCGACCCGGCCCGGCACACGGAGGCCGCCGCGGCGGCCGCCCCGCTGCCCAACCTGCAGACCATCGACCGCAAGGCGCTGGCCGTGCACGCGGCCGACGACCCGTTCGGCGTCGGCGCGCGCATCGCCCTGTTCATCGCCGCCTTCGGCGCGATCGCGCTGGCCCTGGTCGGCGTGGCGGTGGACGTGCGGGCGACCGCCCGGCGGCGGGTCGCCGAGCTGGCCGTGCTCAACACGCTCGGCGCCACCTCACGCCTGCTCGCCCGCGCTCTCATGATCGAGCAGGCGTTCCTGGCCGGCCTGGGCGTGGCGGTCGGGCTGGTGGTGGGCATGCTCGTCGCCCGGACGACCGGGTCGCTGGTCATCCTCACCCCGAGCGCGAGCCGGCCCGTGCCGCCCGCGCTCACCACGACGGACTGGCTGCCCGTACTGGGCACCGCCGCCGCCCTGCTCGCCCTCACCCTGGTGATGGCCGGGCTGGTGGCCACCTCGATGCGGCAGCGGCTGGCCGCGGCCCAGCTGCGGATCGGAGCTGACCGGTGAAGGGTTGGATCGCCCGGGTACGGGCCACAGCCGGGCCGCTGGCGCTGCTCGGCATGCTCACCGTGCTGGCCGGGGTGCTCGTGGTCGGCGCGCCCCGGGTCGCCAACCGGCTGACCGACGAGGGCCTGCGCAACGACATCTCCCAGCTCGGTTACACCGCGCGGGACCTGACCTATCGCGGGCACAAGGACCTGGGTGACAGCTGGGCGCCCGACAGCAGGCTGACGCAGCAGCGGGCCGTGTTCTACCCGGCGCTGCGGGAGCGGGTCGAGCAGTCCTGGTGGGCGGCGTCCACGCCGCTCGACCAGTCCGGGATCACCGGGACGGGCCTGCCGGGCAAGGTCCGGTTCAGCGTGTGGGCCGGCAGCGGCCTGGAGGAGCAGGTCGACCTGGTCGAGGGCCGCTTCCCGAAGTCGGGGGGAGGCGCCGACAGCGCGATCGAGGTCGTGCTCACCAAGTGGAACTCCGAGAAGCTGGCGCTGCACGTCGGCAGCACGTTCCGGTTCCAGGACAAGGTGCCGATGGAGGTCGTCGGCATCGTCGCGCCGCACGACGAGAACGGCACGTTCTGGGAACCGATGCCCTTCGGGCTGCGGGCCTACCTGCCCAACGACGACGGCGACCCGTACCGGGCGGTCGTCTTCTCCGACGAGTACGGCCTCGACAAGGTGAAGAACCTGAGCGAGATCGTCTACGAGTGGCGCTACCGGATCGACATGGCCAAGCTCGACATGGGCGTGCTGCCCGAGGTCGTCGAGGCGGTCACCGTGGCCCGCCGGCAGGGGCTGAACACCACCCTGCTGACCAGCCTGGACTCGCAGCTGGCGAAGTTCGCCGACCGGGCCCGCGCCGGGGCGGCGCTGCTGGCCGTGGTGCAGGTCGGCACGCTGCTCACGCTGGCCGGCCTGGTGCTGCTCGCGGCCCGGGTCGCGGTGGCCCGGCGGCGGGCCGAGTTCGCGCTGCTGCGGGCGCGCGGCGGTGCCATCGTCACCATCGGCGCGTACACGCTGCTGGAGTCGCTGCTGGTGGTGCCCGCGGCGGTCGTCGGCGGGCTGCTGGGCGCGGCCCTGACAGGGCGGCCCACGACCACCTGGCCGGTGCTGGCCGCTTTCGCCGCGCTGGCGACGTTCGCGGTGCCGGTGATGACCATGCGGTCGGCCTATGACCCGTCCTTCTCCGGCGAGCGCGCCGACATGGCCTCGGCCCGGGTCGGCGTGAAGCGGCGCACCGCGGAGCTGAGCCTGCTGGTGCTGGCCGGGCTGGGCGTGTGGCTGCTGCGCAACCGCGGGCTGAGCACCTCCGTCGGTGTCGACGTCTACCTCGCCGCGGTGCCGGCCCTGCTGGCCGCCGGTGCGGCGGTGGCGATGGTGCGCCTGGTGCCGCCGGTGGTCTCCCGGCTGGGCCGGCTGGCCGCCCGCGGGCGGGGCGCGGTGAACTTCCTCGGCCTGTCCCGGGCCGGACGCACCGCGGGCGCGGTCATCGGGCCGGTCGCGGTGCTGGTGGTCGCGGTCAGCACGGCCGTGTTCAGCGTGGCCGTGGCGAGCACCATCGACGAAGGCCGGGACCGGGCCACCGACCTGCGGATGGCCGCCGACGTGAAGGTCGACGGCTACTTCTTCGACGACCGGACGCAGGCCGAGCTGGCCGCGGTGCCCGGCGTCGAGGCGGTGACCCAGTACATGGTCGACGGGGCGAGCGACCTCATCGTCGACCAGAAGCGGCTCGGCACGGTCTACACGCTGGTGCTGGACGGGGCCGCGTACGCGCGGGTGCTGACGGCGTCGGGGGTCGAGTTCACCCCGCCGCAGGTGTTCACCGCAGCCCAGCCCGGTTCGCCGGTGCCTGTGCTGGTCTCCCCGGGCGTCGCCCGGCAGCTGGGCGGCGACCACGGCACCGTCGCGCTGCGCGGCCGGAACTACGACTTCCACGTCGCCGCCGTGATCGAGGGGTTCCCGCCGATCGCCAACGGCGCGTCGAACTTCGTCGTCGTGCCGTGGCAGGCCATCCCGGCCGAGGCGCAGCAGGCGCTCAACCCGAACGGGTACCTGATCGCCGGCGACCCCGACCCGCAGCGCCTGCGCGAGGTCGGTGACGCCGGGCAGCAGCGCTGGGCGAGTGAGGGCTTCCGGCCGCGGGCGTACGAGGAGGTCACCAACGTGACCACCTGGGAGCAGGAGCGCGAGGAGCTGGACAAGGCGAGCATCAACGCCGTGGTGACCTTCGCGTACGCCATCGGCGCGGGCGCCGGGGTGGCGCTGGCGCTGCTGGCCATCGCCTTCGCGGTGGTCGCCGGAGCCCGGGGCCGCGGGACGGTGCTGTCCCGGCTGCGCACCATGGGCCTGTCCCGGGGCCAGGGCCGCCGCCTGCTGCTGGTGGAGCTGATGCCGGTGGTGACCGTGGCGGTGCTGACCGGCGCGGTGGTGGGCATGGCGGTGCCGCATCTGATCGCCCCCGCCCTGGGCCTGTCGAAGTTCACCGACGGCCTGACGGTGGGCGTCACGTTCGACCCGCTGGTCATCGGCGCCTCGCTGGCGCTGGTGCTGGTGGGTATGTTGACCGCGCTTGCGGTGGAGACCCTGTTCAACCGCCGGTTGCGCCTCGGCGAGGTGCTGCGGCTTGGTTCCTTCGACGCGGGAGAGAGCTGATGTCGACGACGAATGAGATGGCCCCGCCGGACCTGGCCACGCTGCAGGCACGCGCCGCGCAGCGGGCCGCCGACCGGGCCGGCGGCGCGGACCGCCTGCGCGGCCACCTGGTCTGTGACGGGCTGGTGCGCATCTACAAGACCGAGGGCGTCGAGGTGGTCGCCCTGCAGGGCCTCGACCTGGTGGTGGACCGCGGCGAGCTGCTGGCCATCGTCGGCGCGTCCGGCTCGGGCAAGTCGACGCTGCTGAACATCCTCTCCGGGCTCGACGTGCCGACCGCGGGCATCGCCCGGGTGGGCGAGTACGACCTGCTCACCATGAAGGCGGGACGGCGGCTGTCGTACCGGCGGCACATGGTCGGCTTCGTGTGGCAGCAGACCGGCCGCAACCTGCTGCCGTACCTGACCGCGCTGGAGAACGTGATCACGCCGATGCGGCTGGCGGGCACGCGCTCGGGCCGCAAGGCGCGCGACCGGGCGATGGAGCTGCTGGAGATGGTCGGGGTCGGCTACTGCGCGGATCGGCGGCCGGATCAGATGTCCGGCGGTGAGCAGCAGCGCTGCGCGGTGGCGCTGGCCGTGGCCAACGACCCCGAGGTGCTGTTCGCCGACGAGCCGACCGGTGAGCTGGACGAGTCGACCGCGGCGGACGTGTTCACGGCGCTGCAGACGATCAACGCCGAGCTGGGCGTGACCGTGGTGGTGGTGACGCACGACCCGAACGTGTCCACGCAGGTGCGGCGTACCGTGGCCATCCGCGACGGCCGGCTGGCCTCGGAGGTGCGCCGCAGCTCGCGGGCCACCGCCGACGGCGGCACGGAGCTGGTCAGCGAGGAGTACGCCGTGCTGGACCGGGCGGGCCGCATGCAGCTGCCCCAGTCGTTCGTGCAGGAACTGGAACTCAAGGACCGGGTGAAGCTGAACCTGGAGTCCGACCATGTGGAGGTGCGCCGTGGCTGACGAGCTGGTCAGGGTGGAGAACATTTGCCGCGACTTCGGCCGGGGCGGCAAGGTCGTGCACGCGGTGCGCGACGTGTCGTTCACCGCCGCGCGCGGCGAGCTGGTCGCGGTGCGCGGGCGCTCCGGCGCGGGCAAGACGACCCTGCTCAACATCATCGGCGGGCTGGACCGGCCGACCTCCGGCAAGGTCTTCATCGCCGGGCAGGAGGTCACCTCGGCGGCCGAGCAGCAGCTGGTCGCCCTGCGCCGGGACGTGATCGGCTTCGTGTTCCAGTCGTTCGGGCTGGTGCCGATCCTGTCCGCCGCGGAGAACGTGGGCGTGCCGCTACGGCTGGCCAAGGTGCCGCCGGCCGAGCGGGACCAGCGGGTGTCGGTGCTGCTGGAGCTGGTCGGCGTGGGCGCGCACGCCAACCAGCGGCCGTACGAGCTGTCCGGCGGTCAGCAGCAGCGTGTCGCGGTGGCCCGTGCGCTGGCCAACGACCCGCAGCTGCTCATCGCGGACGAGCCGACCGGTCAGCTCGACTCGGAGACCGGCCGTCAGATCATGGACCTGCTGCGCGCCCTGGTGCACGCCCGGGGCATGACCGCCCTGGTCGCCACGCACGACGCGGCGCTGATGGAGATGGCCGACCGGGTCGTCACGCTGCGCGACGGCGCGCTCGTCCCCTGACCTGGAATGACCAAAGCTCCGTCCCGCTGCGGGGGCAGCGTGGCGGAGCTTTGGCCATGGGGGGTATCGCTGGTGGGGAGTCCTCGGTGGCCCGCCGTCCAGGCGGGCCGCAGGGATGAGCCACTAGCGTTGTAGGAGGGCGTCAGCCCTCCGGTTGTACAGCTCAGTCGCCCTGACGCTGGTGCGGGATCTGACCCTGGAGCAGAGCACGCACCTCCGACTCACGGTAGCGACGGTGGCCGCCCAGCGTGCGAATCGCACTGAGCTTGCCCGCCTTGGCCCACCGGGTCACCGTCTTCGGGTCGACGCGGAACATCGATGCGACCTCTGCCGGGGTGAGCAGGGGTTCTGGTTCGTGCGTACGCGACGCCATGCGGTCTCCTCCACAAGTACCTATAGACGTAGGCCGGGGTCCCGCCGGCCAACGCGTTACCCATAGTCCGGCTAGTCCCCGATGTCCGACATGGGCCGAACGGGTGAAGGTCCGTGGATGGACGGATGATGAATGAACGACATGTCTGCTTTTAGCGGATGAAGACAGTAATTTCATAGCTTTCGATCACTGCAGGTGACCTGAAAACTACTCACCGTCAGTTGCTGCGCTCCATCAATTGGATCGCCCGCCACCGCTGCACGAGCTGCTCGTATGCCGCCGTGGCCGCGTCGCCGTCCTCGCGCTCCAGCCCGGCCAGACCCGTGGCGACCAGCTCCACGGAGTCGTCGTCGCGCAGCGCGTCCTCGGAGAGCAGCCCGGTGAGGCCGCCGTAGTCCAGCTCCACCACCGAGCCGGGGTGGAACGACTCCAGCCAGCGGGCGGTCTCCCGCAGCGAGTCGGTGATGGGCACGTCGCCCAGGGTCCGGCGCAGCACGCGCAGCCCCTTGTGGGCCCGCTGCCGGGCCTTGCCGATCTCGGTGCGGTAGCGCAGCACCCGGCGGGCCGGCTCCAGCACCATGTCCCGCTCGGCTGGGGAGACCAGCACGAACCAGCGCAGCGGCACGCCCCAGGTGGCGACCTGCTCGTGCATGCGGTCCTCGGCCCGGGTCTGCTCGACCACCGTCTGCGCCAGGTCCACCAGCACCGGCGGCACGAACGCGTCGGCCAGCACCTGCGGCACCCCGTCCCGCGCCTGCAGGGCCGCCTCGGCCACCCGCACCCGCAGGTTCCAGGGGCAGACCAGGGTCACGTCGGTCTGGCCGGTCAGGCCCTGCATGACATACGCCTCATCGGGCAGGTCGGGCAGGCGCGACCAGCCCGCGCCGAGCGCCTCGAGCACCGTCGCCCGCTG
This sequence comes from Catellatospora vulcania, assembly GCF_009720385.1. Classification (GTDB taxonomy): domain Bacteria; phylum Actinomycetota; class Actinomycetes; order Mycobacteriales; family Micromonosporaceae; genus Catellatospora; species Catellatospora vulcania. Next base: position 334,094 of record NZ_ML769302.1, read on the forward strand.
CCGGCCGGGCCCGTCGGACAGCCCGACGGCGCGCCCCTCGTCGACATAGCGACGCCAGAAACGCTCACGTTCCGGCGCGAACGCGGTGAGCGGCTCGTAGACCCTCAGGTACGCGGCGAACTGTGACGGCACCTCGCGATCCTCCCACGATTAGGCTGTCAGCGGGAGCGTCGCTACCGCGGCGTCGCCCGACCCCTCGGAAAGACCGAGCAGGATGGGCCTCACAAGGGCCATCGACGTCACCTTGGAGCCAGCAGTGGGCGTATTCACCGACGGCAGTCACGAGCAGGTCGTGTTCTGCCAGGACCGGGCCAGCGGCCTGAAAGCGATCATCGGCATCTACTCGACCGCGCTGGGCCCCGCCCTGGGCGGCACGCGCTTCTACCCCTACGCCTCGGAGGAGGAGGCCCTGCACGACGTGCTGGACCTGTCCCGCGGCATGGCGTACAAGAACGCCCTCGCCGGGCTCGACCTGGGCGGCGGCAAGGCCGTCATCTGGGGCGACCCGGACCAGATCAAGTCCGAGCAGCTGCTGCGGGCGTACGGCCGATTCGTGCAGTCCCTGAACGGGCGCTACTACACCGCCTGCGACGTCGGCACGTACGTGCAGGACATGGACGTCGTGGCCCGGGAGACGCAGTTCGTCACCGGCCGCAGCGTGGAGTACGGCGGCGCCGGCGACTCCTCGATCCTCACCGCCTGGGGCGTCTTCCAGGGCATGCGCGCCGCGGCCGAGCACCGCTGGGGCACGCCCTCGCTGAAGGGCAAGCGGGTCGGCGTGGCCGGCCTGGGCAAGGTCGGCAAGTACCTCGTGGCCCACCTCGTCGAGGACGGCGCCGAGGTCGTGGCCACCGACGTCCACCCGAAGGCCCTGGAGTGGGCCAAGGCGACGTACCCGCAGGTGAGCCTGGTGGCCGACGCGACCGCGCTGATCACCAGCGACATCGACGTGTACGCGCCCTGCGCGCTGGGCGGCGCGCTCAACGACGACACGGTGCCCGCGCTGCGGGCGCAGATCGTCGCCGGCGCGGCCAACAACCAGCTCGCCCACTCGGGCATCGAGAAGCTGCTGCTCGACCGCGGCATCCTGTACGCGCCCGACTACCTGGTCAACTCGGGCGGTGTGATCCAGGTCGCCGACGAGATCGACGGCTTCAACTTCGACCGGGCCAAGCTGCGCGCCACCAAGATCTACGACACCACCAAGCGGATCCTGGAGCTGGCCGACACCGAGGGCATCTCCCCGGCGAGCGCCGCCGACCGCCTCGCGGAGCAGCGCATGGCCGAGGTCGGCCGCCTGCGCACCATCCGGATCTAGCGCCACGCCCGGATCTAGATCATTCAAGTTGCCTGGCAATCGTGCGTATCTTGAGCAGTCATTCGCCCGATTGCCAGGCAACTTCCGCGATCAAGGACGTATCAAGGCGCTGGTCGCGTGCGGGTGCCGTCATTACTGGGGAGCGATATACTCCTTACCAGTAATAAAACGGACAGGTTCCGATGTGCTGCCAGACACCCGGTAACCCGAGATGCCGAAGTGGCCTCCTCCCATGTACCGTATGACCCACGAGAGATGTCTGACGTCATCGGGGCCCGCCTTCGGGTAGCCCCGTCATTCATGTGCGAGGGGGTCGGCCATGGGGCGCGGCCGAGCTAAGGCCAAGCAGACTAAGGTGGCCCGGGAGTTGAAGTACCACTCCCCGAACACCGACCTCGCCGCCTTGCAGCGCGAGCTTGCCGGTAGCGAGCTCAGCAGCGGCAGCGGCAGTGCTGTTGTCGAGGATCAGCGCGACGACGACGAGCCGGACCCGTACGACCCGTACGGGAACTACGCCGACGACGACGACGAAGACGACGACGGTAAGGACTGGACCCCCCGCCGCTGACTTCCTGAACGACCGCCGCCTCAGCGCGGCCGGTTGTTCCAGTTGAAGAAGGTCGGGATGTTCTCGAAGTGGTTCCAGGCGCAGACGGCGGTGCTGTCTGCGCCTGGCACTTCCGAACGGGCCAGCCGCGCGAGCCGAGCCTCCTCCAGCAGCGGAGTCAACTCGCCGCGTGCGTCGCGGATCCGGTCAGCCAGCGCGTCGGACATGGTCGAGCACTCCATCCAGTAGGTTGATCTTGCTGTTGCGGCAGTGCTCGGTCTGCGTGCCGTCGAACCGCCCGTGCTCGAAGTACCGGTTGGCGGCGTGCCCGCCGCCGCAGAAGCCGAAGTACGCGCAGGTGTCCCGGCAGGCCTCCACCCCGGCGAGGAACTCCGGCACCCAGCTGGTGTGCCGTGGCTCGGCCAGCAGCGACGACAGCGGTGCGTGCAGCACGTTGCCGCTGCTGAAGTCGCCGTGCACCGCGTCGTGGAAACCCGCCAGCTCCGGCGAGAGCAGCACCACAGCCCCGTCATGGCCGACGGTCGGGATGGGGTCCAGCTCACGCGGCAGCAGGTCGTCCGACGTGCCGTCGAGCACCGCGCCGAGGTAGCGCAGGCTCCACTCCAGCTCGCGGACGTGAATCCGCGGGTCGGCCCGCCAGGCCCCGACCAGCTCCGCCCAGAAGGCCCGCACCGCATCCGGGTCATGGGCGTTGGCACGCTCGTTGACCCCCTCGCGCTCCTCGATGTTGACGCCGAGCGTGTCGCAGCCCAGCTCCAGGAAGTACTCGTAGAGCCGCGACGCCACGCCCGGCCGCGGGTCGCCCACCACGCACAGCGCCGCGAACGACTGGCCGTGCCGCCGCAGCGCCCCGATCCCCTTGACGATCCGGTCGTACGCGGGCCGCCCCGCGCGCGAGACCCGCTCCGCGTTGAGGTCCTCCGGCCCGTCCACGCTGACGCTCACCCGCACCCCGCGGGCGGCGAAGAACTCGCACCAGGCGTCGTCCAGCAGCGTCGCGTTGGTCTGCACGTGCTGCTCGACCGCAGCGTCGAAGGGGGCCATCAGCGCCCCCAGATGGTCCCTGCCGGCCGCGAGCGGCTCACCCCCGTGCCAGACCACCGAGAAGCGGCCGAGGGCCGCCCAGGCGTTCGCATCGGCCGCCACCGCCCGCGCCACCTCGACCGGCATCCGCCGGTCCTGGGCGCGCAGGGGCAGGTAGCAGTAGACGCAGTCCAAGTTGCACAGGGTCGTGGGCTGCATCACCACGTATGCCGGCACCCGGGACACCCCGCGCATGCCGTTGACGGTGGCCACCCCACCATTCCAGCAAACGCGCGGTCTCCTGTCTCCCCTCTCCCGCGCCGTGCGCCCCGACACGCCGCAGGAGAGTCCCCGCAGACGCAGACGCCCCCCGGGGAACTCCGGGGGGCGTCTGTCCGTCACGAGTGCTTGCCGCTCAGTCGTCCAGCCAGTCGAGACGGCGGTTGTCCCGGTTGCTGCGGCGGTCGTCGTTGTAGCCGCCGCCCTGCTGGCCGTAGCCGCCCTCGGCGCCGTACGGGTCCTGCTGGCCGTAGCCGGCGGCCGGGGGCGTGCCGTACGGGTCCTGCTGCTGGCCGTAGCCGCCCTGCTGCCCGTAGCCCGGCTGCTGCTGGCCGTACGGGTCCTGCTGGCCGTAGCCGGGCTGCTGCTGCTGGCCGTACCCGCCGCCGGACTGCGGTGCGCCGTACGGGTCCTGCTGGCCGTAGGCGGGCTGCTGGCCGTAGGACTCCTGGCCGTAGGCCGGCTGCTGCTGGCCGTAGCCGCCGGGCTGCTGGCCGTAGGAGCTGCCGCCGGACGTCGGGCCCGCGTAGTGCGTGGGCTCGTCGTACTGGCCCTGGTAGCCCTGCTGCCCGTAGCCGGGCTGCTGCCCGTAGCCCTGCTGCTGCCCGTAGCCGGCCTGCTGGCCGTAGCCCTGGTCGTAGCTGGGCTGGCCCCCGCTGTAGCCGGAGGTCGGGGTGGTCGAGCCGTAGGCGTCCGCCGGGTTGCCGCCGTAGCCGGAGGTCGGCGCGGGGCTGCCGTAGCCGGAGGTCGGCGCCGGGCTGCCGTAGCCGCTGGTGGGCGCCGGGCTGCCGTAACCCGAGGTCGGGGCCGGGTTGCCGTAGCCGGACGTCGGGGCCGGGCTGCCGTAGCCGCTGGTCGGCGCGACCGGGGAGCCGCCGTAGCCGCCGCCGGCCGGAGCGTCGTAGCCGCCGTACTGCTGGGTCGGCTGCGCGGGCGAGCCGTAGCCGCCGTACTGCTGGGTCGGCTGGGCGGGGGCGCCGTAGGGCTGCTGCGGGCCGCGCTGGGCGGGCACGCCGCCGTACTCGCCGGGGCGGTGCATCACCGTCGCGTCGGCACCCGGGCGGGCCACCATGGTCGGGTCGGCGGGGCGGCCGTACGCACCACCGCCGCCGTAGGCGCCGGCTCCCGCGCCCGCACGAACGGGCTGCTGGGCCGCGGGGCGCACCGGACGGCCGCGGACCGGCTCGTCGTCGTCGTCATCGTCGTCATCATCGTCATCGTCATCGTCGTCATCGCCGCCGCGCTTCATCACGAGCAGGACGATCGCACCGATGCCCAGCGCGACCAGCAGGCCGCCCAGGATGATCATGACCCAGGTCATCGTGCCCAGACCATCGTCCTCGTTGTTCGAGGCGGGATCGGTCTCCACGGCTTCGCCGCTCGTGTCGCCGGACTCCTCGACGAGCGGGCTCTCCTCGGCGGTCGGCGTGACCTCGGCGGTCGGCGAAGCGGTGGCGCTCACGTCGACCATCGAGACGCTCACGTCGGTCTTCGACTGCCCGGCGTTCAGGTTCAGCGTGATGTTCTTCAGCGTGTACGGGTCCTTCTGGACCGTGATCACGATGAGGCCGGGAGCGATCGGGTTGGACGCGGTGGGCGTGAAGTTGAAGGTGCCCGCCGAACCCGTCTGCTTGCTCGGGTGCTGCTTGTCGTCACCGTCGGAGAGCTGCACGATCGCGCCGCTGATCGGGTCACCGGTCTTCTGATCCCGGACCACACCCGAGATCTTGCCGGTGGACTCGGCCTGCTGAACAGCCGCCTGCAGGTTGATCACCGCAGTGTCCTGCTGGCCGTCCACCGTGACGGTGACCGTCACCTTCTCGCCCTGCGTGGGGTCGCCGGAGACGGTGAGCTTGATCTCGAACGGCTTCGACGCGTCGGCCGCCACGGAGGCATCCGCCGCGACATTGCACTGCGTGCACTCGACCTTGGAGCTGTTGTCGCTCGCGTTGATCGCACCGAGGCCGGCTGTGGCGTTATTCGTCACCGTTCCCTTGATGGTGATCGTGTCGCCTTTTTTGGCCGACGAGGGGAACGAGTCGATGTCGACCTTCGCGGCCGCCGCTGATGCGGGTGCGGAAACGCCAACGAGTGTGCCGAGTGACACCATCGCTACCACTCCGACGCGTGCCAACCAGGACCGTCGCTGGGTAGTCACGGCCACCGCCTTCCAAGCTCCTCGATATCCCACAGCGATCGGGGTGTGGGGGGCGCTGCGGGAATACACCGACCGCAACTATGCCTTGCGAAGCAAGGGTTGCGCGACCCAGGGCCGTCACAAACTGAGCGGAAGTCATCTTGTATCGTCCGCTTATGCCCCCCTCGCCGGATATCTCCCCAGCCGTGCGCGCCGCTCTGGACTGCCTGGCCACCGGCCAGGCTCCGGAACGTTTGACGCTCCGCGATGCGGTTAGGGCATTGTTGGCACATCTAGCGGCCACGGCCCCTGGCCGTTCGGTGGAGGTACGCATTCCTCCATACGGCGCGATTCAGTGCGTCGAGGGTCCGCGGCATACGAGAGGCACGCCACCGAACCTCGTCGAGACCGATCCGGTCACCTTCCTTCAGCTCGCCGCCGGTCGGGTGGATTGGTCGGTCGCGGTGGCGGATGGGCGGATTCGTGCAAGCGGGATTCGTTCCGATATCAGCACTCTTTTCCCGATTGTCTAGGCCGCCCGCACGGGTGGTCCGCATTCAGTCACGTAGCACACAGCCCGGCCACCGGGGTGCCCGCCCTGCCGGGTCACGTACACTGAGCTGCGGCGGCGATCGCCGCCGGACGCCGACACACACCACCGATGCCGGCTTACTGAGCAGGGCATCTAGGCAGCTACTGAAGCGACAAGCGCAAGGAGCAACAGGGTGCCCCGAGGCGACGGCCGGTTGAGCCACGAACTCGACCCCCACCGGCCAGGCCCGCAAGACGCATGCGGCGTCTTCGGTGTCTGGGCCCCTGGTGAAGAGGTTGCCAAACTCACCTACTTCGGCCTGTACGCGCTGCAGCACCGCGGCCAGGAGGCCGCCGGCATCGCGGTGAGCGACGGTTCCGGTGTCGTGGTCTACAAGGACGTCGGCCTGGTCGCCCAGGTCTTCGACGAGCCGACGCTGGCCAGCCTGCGCGGGCATCTCGCCATCGGGCACGCCCGCTACTCCACCACCGGCGACTCGACCTGGGAGAACTCCCAGCCCACCCTGCAGTCGACCACCGGTGGCACCACGATCGCGCTGGCCCACAACGGCAACCTGGTGAACACCGCCGACCTGGCCCGCCGCGCCAAGGAGCTCGGCATGGACAGCCGCGGCTCCACCAACGACACCAGCCTGGTGACGATGCTGCTGGCCGGCCACCCGGACCTGTCCGTCGAGGGCGCCGCGATGAAGGTGCTGCCGACCGTCGAGGGCGCGTTCAGCTTCGTCTTCATGGACGAGAACACCCTCTACGCGGCCCGCGACCACCATGGCGTACGCCCCCTGGTGCTGGGCCGGCTGGAGCGCGGCTGGGTCGTCGCGAGCGAGCAGGCGGCGCTGGACATCGTCGGGGCTTCCGTGGTCCGCGAGGTCGAGCCCGGCGAGCTGATCGCCATCGACGAGCACGGCCTGCGCTCGTCGCGCTTCGCCGCGCCGGACCCCAAGGGCTGCCTGTTCGAGTACGTCTACCTGGCCCGCCCCGACGCGACCATCAACGGCCGCAACATGTACTCGACCCGGGTGGCGATCGGCCGCAAGCTGGCCGCCGAGCACCCGGTCGAGGCCGACCTGGTCATCCCCGTGCCCGAGTCGGGCACCCCGGGCGCGATCGGCTACGCCGAGGCCTCCGGCATCCCCTACGGCCAGGGCCTGATGAAGAACGCCTACGTCGGGCGCACCTTCATCCAGCCGTCGCAGACCATCCGCGCGCTCGGCGTACGCCTCAAGCTCAACCCGCTGCGCGACAACGTGCGGGGCAAGCGCCTCGTCGTGGTCGACGACTCCATCGTGCGCGGCACCACCCAGCGCGCCATCGTGCGCATGCTGCGCGAGGCGGGCGCGCTGGAGGTGCACGTGCGCATCTCCTCTCCGCCGGTGAAGTGGCCGTGTTTCTACGGCATCGACTTCGCGACCGGCGCCGAACTGCTGGCGAACGGCATGGACATGGAGGGCATCCGCCGCTCCATCGGCGCCGACTCGCTCGGCTACGTGTCGCTCGAGGGGCTCATCGCCGCCACCGAGCAGCCGAAGAACCGCCTGTGCCGGGCCTGCTTCGACGGCGAGTACCCGATCAAGCTGCCCGCAGACAACCTGATCGGCAAACACGTGCTCGAAGGGGTCGGCCGCCGGGTCGGCTCGGATGAGCGCAGCGGCGACCAGTCGTCAGCTCCGGCCACGGAACTGAGCAGGTCTTAGTACCACTCGTCACGGCACCGCCGACCCTTCCCAGAGCGGCGCCGCGCACAAAGAGGAGAAATACCGTGACCCACGTGACCGAGCGCCCCGTGTCCGGGCAACCGGAGAACGGAGACCGTCAGCTGTGGACGGCGGAGGGCAGCACCAACCGCCGCCGCACCGTCACCTACGCCGACGCGGGCGTGTCGATCCACGCCGGTGACAGGGCCGTGGAGATGCTGAAGGACAAGGTCGCGCGGACGCACCGGCCCGAGGTGCTGGGCGGGCTCGGTGGCTTCTCCGGCCTGTTCAAGCTCGACACCTCGAAGTACAAGAGCCCGGTGCTGGCCTCCTCCACCGACGGCGTGGGCACCAAGCTCGCCATCGCGCAGCAGATGAACATCCACGACACGGTCGGCATCGACCTGGTCGCGATGGTCGTCGACGACCTGGTCGCGTGCGGCGCGGAGCCGCTGTTCCTGCTCGACTACATCGCCTGCGGCGAGGTCGTGCCGGACCGGATCGCCGAGATCGGCGCGGGTATCGCCGACGGCTGCCGGTACGCCGGCTGCGCGCTGCTGGGTGGCGAGACCGCCGAGCACCCCGGCCTGATGCGCCCGGACGAGTACGACCTGTCGGCCAACGGTGTCGGCGTCGTCGAGGAGGACCTGATCCTCGGCGCGGAGCGGGTGCAGCCCGGTGACGTGGTCATCGCCATGCGCTCCTCCGGCCTGCACTCCAACGGCTACTCGCTGGTCCGCCACGTGCTGCTCGGCCAGGCCCGCCTGAAGCTCGACTCGGTCATCGAGGACCTGGGCGACCAGCGCACCCTCGGCGAGGAGCTGCTGACCCCCACCAAGATCTACGCCAAGGACTGCCTCAGCCTGATCGCCGAGTGCGACGTGCACGCGCTCTGCCACGTCACCGGCGGCGGCATCCCCGGCAACCTGGTCCGCGTCCTCCCCAAGCACCTGGACGCGACGGTCAACCGCTCCACCTGGGCCCCCCAGCCCATCTTCGACCTGATCCAGCGCAAGGGCCGCATCGACCAGCACGACCTCGAATCGACCTTCAACATGGGCGTGGGCATGTTCGCCGTCGTCTCCGCCGCCGACGCCGACCGCGCCATGGCGCTGCTGACCGGCCGCGGCGTCGAATGCTGGCACGTCGGCGACATCATCGAAGGCACCGGCCAGGTCCACATGCTCGGCTCCCACACCCGCGGCTAACCGCCCTCTTCACCCGGCCACACCAAGATCGCGACGATCTTGCACGGACTGTGGGGATGACACGCCCCAATAGGGCATATCCCTAACAGTTCACGCAAGATCGTCGCGATCTTGCTTTGTCCACGGACCTGCGGGGTGGGGTGGGGTGGGGTGGGGTGGGGTGGGGAGTGGTCAGGGGAGCCAGGTGGTCAGGGAGGCGCGGAGGCCGGCGGGGTCCAGGCCGTGGCGGCGGGCGTGGTCCGCCGGGGTGCCGTAGGCGTGCAGGTCCTGGTGGGTGACGCCGAGGCTGAGAAGGCGGTGGGGGCGGTCGGCGAGGGCCTGGGAGATCACGTGGACTGAGGTGCCGGCGAGGTAGGGCTCGACCAGGGCCACGTTGCCGGAGGCGGCGAGTTCGCGCAGGCCGGTGGTGTCGAAGGGGCGGGGCGTGTGGGTGTACGCCACCGTCACGTCCAGGCCGCGGGTCGCCTCAAGGACCGGGGCGAGCATCGGGCCGACCGCCACGACCAGGGCCTTCGTGCCGTGGCGCACGGGACGCAGCAGCGCCGCGTCGGCGTACGCGATGTCGTTGGTCTGGGTCGACAACCGCAGGTAGACCGGATCGTCGTGGGCGGCGGCCGCGGTGAGCAGCGGCGCGACCTCGCCGGGGTGGCCGGGCACGTGGATGGTCCAGCCGGGCAGGGTGTCGATGAGCTGCACGTCCATCGGGGACATGTGGGTGTAGCCCGCGGACGAGCCGTCGTAGGACGCGCCCACGCTGACCAGGATCGCGCCGACGCCCTGGTGGCCCAGGTCCAGCTTGATCTGCTCGTAGGCCCGGTCGACCAGGAACGTGGCGTAGCTGTGCGCGATGGGCCGCAGCCCGGTCAGCGCCAGCCCGCCCGCCACTCCGATCATGAGCTGCTCGCGGATGCCGACGTTGAGCACCCGGTCGGGATGTTTGAACGCCGCCTGCTCGAAGGCCGCGGCGGAGATGTCGGCCAGCACCAGTGCGGTACGCGGATCCTCGTCGATCAGCGCGGTCGCGGTGTCGATGAACGCCTGCCTCATGATCAGCTCCCTTTCGTCTCGACGACCGCCACGACCACGTGCGGTGCGCCCTCGGCCGCCTGCCGCAGCCCGGCCTCGACGGCGTCGTGGTCGCGCCCGTCGACGGTCACCGCGGTCCACCCGTGCACCGCGAACCGGGAGGCGATCCCGCCCGGCCAGCCGTGCGACGCGCTCCGGTTGTCGATCACCACGGCGGTGACCGAGTCCAGGCCGGTGGCGCCCGCGTACGCGATCGCCTCGTGGTTGCTGCCCTCGTCCAGCTCCGCGTCGCCGAGCAGCACGTACACCCGCGGCTCCAGCCTCCCTTGGGCCCGCAGCCCGAGCGCGGTGCCCACGCCCAGGCCCAGCCCGTGCCCGAGCGAACCCGAGCTGATCTCCACGCCGGGCACCCGCAGCCGGTCCGGGTGGTGCCCGAGCGGGCTTTCCGCGCCGGCGAGATCGTCGAGCCATTCGTGCGGCAGGAAACCCTTCGCCGCCAGCACCGCGTAGTAGGCGGCCGGCCCGTGCCCTTTGGAGAGCAGGAACCGGTCCCGGTCGGGGTCGTCGAGCCGGCGCGGGTCCACGCGCAGCACCCGGTCGTAGAGCACCCAGAGCACGTCGAGGGTCGAGAACGCGCTCGGTGCGTGCTTCTCGTCCCCCGTCAGCCGCGTGATCAGCGGCTCAACCTCCAGCACTGTCATATGAGTAGCCTGCAAGTTAAAGTGCACTTGAACTCAAGTACGGGGGACGGGTGAAATCGGTGACGCTCACCATCGGCGAATTGTCGGCCCGCAGCGGGGTCGCGCCGTCGGCGCTGCGGTTCTACGAGGAGCGCGGGCTGATCCACTCCACCCGCACCAGCGGCAACCAGCGGCGGTACGAGCGCAGCGAGCTGCGCCGCGTCTCGTTCATCCGGATCGCACAGCAGGTCGGGGTGTCCCTGGAACGGATCAGCGACGCGCTGAAGGAACTGCCCGAGGGGCGTACGCCCACCAAGGCCGACTGGACCCGGCTGTCCGCGCGCTGGCGGTCCGAACTCGACGACCGGATCGCGTTGATGCAACGCCTGCGCGACACGCTCGACGGGTGCATCGGCTGCGGCTGCCTGTCCCTGCAGTCCTGCCGGCTCTACAACCCGGGCGACGAGCTTGCCGTCCAGGGCCCTGGCCCGCGCAAACTGCTGCGCTGAGCCGCAGGCCGCGGCGCTCGCCCGCAACGCGGAGTCGCTTCAGGACTGCGAACGATCATCGATGCGTTTACCGTATCGGAATGACCCTTGTCGAACTCCCGAAGTCCGCGGCGGCCGCCATGCCCCCACCACGGCGGCGCGCCCTGCGCCGGCTGGTCGGGGCCGCGGTGGCGCTCGTGCTCCTCGCGGGCGTCGCCTTCGGCCTGGCCGAGTACTACTACGCGAGCGTGCCCATCCCGCGCGACAAGACCGGCGGACATGCGGTGCGGGCGGAGAACCTGCGCCCCGGTGTCGCCAACACCATCGTCGCGGCCGTCGATCCCGACTTCTACGAGCAGTCTGGCGAACTCATCTGGCCCTCCTCGGAGATCGCCAAGCGGTACGCGGTGGTCGCGATGGGCATGTCCGCCGAAGACCTGGACAGCTGGCGGGTACGCGTCGGCGCGCACAAGCTGGAGGGCTGGTTCACGAAGAACCAGCTACTCGACTTCTACCTCAACACGGCGTTATACGGCGAGGGCGTGACCGGGCTGGGAGCAGCCGCGACGCTGTACTTCGACAAGCATCCTCGGGACCTCAGCATCGCCGAGGGGGCGCTGCTCGCGGCGCACCTCGACCCGGCCCCGGGCGACGTGCCGGCCGCCTGGAACCGGGTACTCGACACCATGGTCGAACGCGGCTGGCTGAGCACCACCGAACGCACCGGGCTGGTGCTCCCGAAGACGGTCCAGCGGTGAACCGGCGGCGGCCGCGGCCCCGTGACCGCAGCCGCCGACCGTTCAGTACCTCATCGAGTAGCGTCCGAACTCCTGGTCGCCGATTCGGACGTACACCGAGTGGGGCCCCAGGTCGTTACGCACGTCGGGCGCGTCCGGCGCCCCGGGAAGCTCCAGTTCGAAAATGACCTGCCAGGTGCCCGGCCACGTTTCGTCCCGTCGGCACCGCACCCACTGCTGTGCGCCCTCGCATGGGGCCCGCACCACCGTGGCACCTGGGACGGTCCCCACCGACAGCAGCACCGTCACCGGGGTGTCCGCCGGCAGCTGGTCCTGCACCCTGATGGTGACCGGCACCTCCACCTTTCGGCGCCCGCCTTCCGCGTCGCGCACGTTCGGCCGGGCCACGTCGACCGTGATCCGCACCACCGCCGGATCGGCGACGAACGACGGCGCGCCGCCCGACCGGCTGAACGCCGCGCCGTTCCAGCGGAAGTCACGCCACTGGTAGAGCCCGATCGGCCCGCCGGACAGGTCGCTGTACGTCGTCTCGTGGTTGCCGACCTCGACCTGGATCTCGCCCGAAGTGTCCGCAGCCAGCTTCGTGATCCGTTCCACCGCGTCCGGCGTGCCCGTCGCCGCGGTATGCGGCGGCTCGACCTGCGCGACCACCCCGAGCGTGCTGAACCCGTCGCCGCTGCGCCGGAACGCGACCACCTGGCCCAGCGGGATCTCGCCGGGACGGCAGTAGATCAGGGCCACCTGCTCTGGCGTGCCGTCCTCGTCGAGGTCCGTCTCCACCGCGCTGTCGATCCAGGTCTGCGTGCCGACCTTGCCGGCGCGGAAGCGGGTCGGCCCGGTCGGGCAGTCCTGCCCGCCAACCGTGCGCGCGGGCAGGTCCAGCGTCGCCTCGGCCAGCCCGTGCCGCGGGCCGGTGGTGACGACCGGGAGCGGTGAGGCGCTGCGCACCGGGCTGGCCGTCGGGCTCACCCCAGCGGTCCCGCCGGGCGTCGGCACCGTCGGCCCCGGCCCGCCCAGCGTGGTGAACACGACACCACCGGCCAGAGCCGCGGCCAGCGCGCTCGCCGCGACCCCGACGGAACGGACCCGCTTGCGGTGCCGCACCGCGGTGTACGCCGCCCCGCTGCCCGTCGGCCGGATCAGCGGATCGGTGTCGGCGCGGTACGCGTCCACCGCGGACCACAGGACGTCGTCCTGCTCGAAGTCAGACATGGTCGTGCTCCTTCCAGGCCTCGGTGAGCTGGGCGGCGAGCGCGGTCCGGCCGCGATGCAGCCAGGACTTCACGGTGCCCTCGGCGACGTCCTCCTGCGCGGCGATCTCCGCGATGGTGAGCTGGGCGATGTAGAACAGCACGCACGCACGCCGCTGCACGTCCGGCAGCGTGGCCAGGGCACGGGTGAGCGCCACCCGGTCCGGCCCCGGGGCGGGCACGTGTTCATCGCGCTGGCGGCGCAGGAAGTTCAGCGCCGTACGCCGCCTGCGCCAACCGCTGGTCGCGAGGTTCCAGGCGACCCGGCGCACCCACGCGGGCGGGTCGTTGTAGCGGGCGATCGTGTCCCATCGGGCCAGCGCCCGGACGAACGCCTCCTGCACCATGTCCTGCGCCTCGGTCAGATTCCCCAGGTAGGCGTTGAGCTGCAGGGTGAGGCTGTGGAAATGCGCGGCGTAACACTCCTCGAAGTCGGCCCGGCGGACCGATCCGTCGTCGCGGTAAGGGGCCATCACTCCCCGTTCTCCCCTGTCGTGGCGGGCCCCGTCGGCCCGTCGCGACATCACGCCGCACGCCACCCGGAGGTTGCGAAGATCTTTCCCGAAACGACACGGTCGCGGCGCCCCGCCCCGGACGGCGGGAAACGAAACGGGCGCCGCCCCGCTGCGGACAGCGGAACGGCACCCGGATCAGGTGATGCGTGGGTCAGCCCTCGGTGCGCCGGCCCTCGTCGTCGGCCTGCGCGACCTCGCCGGGCTGCTCCGCCGGCTCGCCCTCGGCCGGCAGCGCCGCCGGGGTCTCCGCCTCGACCAGGACGGTCTCGGTGACCTCGACGGTCTCGACGACCGCCAGGGTCTCGACCACCGGCGCGGGGGCGTCCGCACCGGGCTCGCCCGCGCCGAACATCCGCGGCAGCGTGCTGGAGAAGGCCTCCCGCAGCTCGGCCTGCGACACCGTGAAGCGGCCCGCCTCGCCGTGGCCGATGACCGTCAGGTCCGCGCCCTCGTCGTCGACCTGGCCCAGGATGGTCGCCGGCAGCTCGTGCTCGGCCAGCAGCGACTCGAACGCCTGGCGGTGGCCCACCGGAACGCTGATCAGCACCCGGCCGGCCGACTCGCTGAACAGCGACACGAACGGCTCGATGTCCACGGGCAGGGTCACCGTCGCGCCGAGGCCCTTGCGCAGCACCGACTCGACCAGCGCCTGCGCCAGACCGCCATCGGACAGGTCGTGCGCCGAGCGGACCAGGCCGGTCTCGGCGGCCCGCTGCATGAAGCCGGCGATGGCCTGCTCCCGGGCGAAGTCGACCTTCGGCGGGCGGCCGCCGAGGTGCTGGTGCGCCACCCAGGCCCACTCGGAGCCGGACAGCTCCAGGCTGGTCTCGCCCAGCAGCACCAGCACGTCACCGGTGTGGCTGAAGCCCATCGGGATGCGCTGCGCCACGTTCTCCAGCACGCCGAGCACGCCCACGACCGGGGTCGGGTGGATCGCCACCGCCCCGGTCTGGTTGTAGAAGCTGACGTTGCCGCCGGTCACCGGGATGCCCAGCTCCTGGCAGCCGTCCGCGATGCCGCGTACGGCCTCGGCGAACTGCCACATGACCGACGGGTCCTCCGGCGAGCCGAAGTTGAGGCAGTCCGTGACCGCGACCGGCTCCGCGCCGGTGACGGCCACGTTGCGGTACGCCTCGGCCAGGGCCAGCTTCGCGCCCTCGTACGGGTCGAGGCGGGCGAAGCGGGAGTTGCAGTCCAGCGACAGCGCGACGCCGAGACCCGACTGCTCGTCGAGGCGGACGATGCCGGAGTCCTCCGGCTGCGCCAGCACGGTGTTGCCCAGCACGTAGCGGTCGTACTGCTCGGTCACCCAGCTGCGGTCGCACAGGTTCGGCGACGCGGCCAACTTGAGCAGCGTGTCCTTGAGCTGGAAGTCGTGGTGCGGGCGGGGCAGCGTCTCCGCGCGGTCGGCCTGCAGCAGGATCAGGTCCGCTGGCTCCCGCAGCGGCCGGGCGTACACCGGGCCGTCGTCGGCGAGGCTGCCCGGGGGCACGTCCACCACGGTCTCGCCGTGGAACGTGATCCGGACCCGGCCGGTGTCGGTGACGACGCCGATCGGGGTGGCGATGACGCCCCACAGCTGGGCGATGCCGAGCACCGCGTCCAGCTTGCCCGGCTCCACGATGAAGAGCATCCGCTCCTGCGACTCGCTGGCCAGGATCTCCTGCGGCTCCATCGAGGCCTCACGCAGGTGGACCTTCTCCAGCTGGATGTCCATGCCGGTGCCCGCCGACGCGGCGGTCTCGGTGAGCGCGCAGGTCAGGCCGGCGCCGCCGAGGTCCTGCACACCGACGATCAGCTTGGCCGCGTACAGCTCCAGGCACGACTCGATGAGCAGCTTCTCGGTGAACGGGTCGCCCACCTGCACGGCCGGACGGCGCTGCTGCGACTCGTCGTCGAAGGTCGCGCTGGCCAGCACGGACACGCCGCCGATGCCGTCACGGCCGGTCTTCGCGCCCATCAGCACCACGATGTTGCCGGGGCCGTCGGCCTCCTTGCGCTGCAGTCCGTCGACCGGCAGCACGCCCAGGCTGAGCGCGTTGACCAGCGGGTTGCCCTGGTAGCACTCGTCGAAGAAGACCTCGCCGCCGACGTTGGGCAGGCCCAGGCAGTTGCCGTAGCCGCCGACGCCGGCCACCACGCCGGGCAGCACCCGCTGGGTGTCCGGGTGGTCCGCGGCGCCGAAGCGCAGCGAGTCCATCACCAGGATCGGGCGGGCGCCCATGGCGAGGATGTCGCGCACGATGCCGCCGACACCGGTCGCCGCACCCTGGTAGGGCTCGACGAACGACGGGTGGTTGTGCGACTCGACCTTGAAGGTGACCGCGATCTTCTCGTTGATCTGGATGACACCGGCGTTCTCGCCCATGCCGGCCAGCATCCGGTCCGACGGCGGGGCCTTCTCGCCGAACTGGCGCAGGTGCACCTTGCTCGACTTGTACGAGCAGTGCTCGCTCCACATGATCGAGTACATGGCCAGCTCGGACTGGGTCGGCCGGCGGCCCAGGATCTGCTTGATCCGCTGGTACTCGTCGTCCTTGAGACCCAGCTCCAGGTAGGGCTGCAGCTCGTCAGGGGTGGACTCGGCGTCCTTCACCGTGTCCACGGTGATCGATTCGAGGTTCATGCTGCCGCCTTAGCGTCGGCCAGGTGCTTGAGCACCGACGAGAAGAATCCGAGGCCGTCCAGCGACGGGCCGGTCAGCGCTTCGACCGCGTGCTCCGGGTGGGGCATGATGCCCAGCACGTTGCCGGCCTCGTTGCGGATCGCCGCGATGTCGCGAACCGACCCGTTCGGGTTGCCGCGGATGTAGCGCGCGACGATCTGGCCGCCTGCCTCGAGCTCGTCCAGGGTGCGCTGGTCGGCGACGTAGCAGCCCTCGCCGTTCTTCACCGGGATCAGGATCTCCTGCCCCTCGGTGAAGTGGCTCGTCCAGGCCGTCGAGGAGTTCTCCATCCGCAGCCACTGGTCGCGGTTGCGGAAGTGCAGGTGCTGGTTGCGGGTCAGCGCGCCGGGCAGCAGGTGGGCCTCGCAGAGGATCTGGAAGCCGTTGCAGATGCCCAGGACCGGCATGCCACCGCGGGCGGCGTCGGCGATCGTCTCCATCACCGGCGCGAACCGGGCGATCGCGCCGCAGCGCAGGTAGTCACCGTAGGAGAAGCCGCCCGGGAGCACCACGGCGTCGACGCCGTGCAGGTCCGGGTCGGCGTGCCAGAGCCGTACGACCTCGGCTCCGGAGATACGTGCGGCACGGGCCGCGTCCCCGTCGTCCAGCGAACCGGGGAAGGTCACCACACCGATCTTGCTCATGCTGCTTCGACTACCCGGATCTCGTAGTCCTCGATGACCGGGTTGGCGAGGAGCTTGTCCGCGATCTCGCGAGCCCTCTCCAGGTCGGCATCTCCAGCGAAATCGATCTCCACACGACGACCGATACGCACTGAGGCGACGTCATTGACGCCCAGGCGGGGCAGCGCGTTCGCGACGGCCTGCCCCTGCGGGTCGAGGATCTCGGGCTTAAGCATGACGTCAACCACGACGCGAGCCACGGGGAAACTCCTGACTTTTTTCTATGTCTGCCTGTCCGCCACGGGCAGCACCAGATTACCGGTCCGCAATGTCGGCCCTGATTCTGGGGAGCGGCATAAGTCCCACGAGTTGACTGCTTTCACAGTGCTGAGAGCAAGGTCACGACCGCGAGGACGGTACAGACCCCCGCCCCGACGTAACGGATGACTGCCAGCTTCACTCGTTTCAACAGCCATCGGCCGAGAAGCACCGCGAGTCCGGAAACCGTCGCCAGACCGAGCCAGCCGCCCAGAAAAGTCGGCAGCATCGGCCGCCCGCTGGCGACCAGACCCGCCAACAGCAGTTGTGACAGATCGCCCCATTCGGCCGTGAACAGGACCGCGAAACTCGCGGCCGCCGCCCGCCAGCCCTGCTTCGGCTCGACGGCCTTGGCCTCGAACTCGGCCTCCTGCTCCTTCTCCTCCGCGTCGGCCTTCTTCGCACCCCGGGCCAGGACGAACGCCCCGACCGCGAACAGCAGCGCGGCCACCAGCTGCACCGGCCGGGTCGGCAGCTTGGTCAGCAGCGTGCCGAAGGCCACCGCGATCGCGCACTGCACGCCGAACGCCGCAACCACCCCGAGCCAGGTGGGGAGCGGGCGGTAGCGGGTGCTGAGCACCAGCGTCGCGACGAACGTCTTGTCCGGCAGTTCGACGGGAACGATAGCGACGAATGCCACCAGCAGGGCGGTGAGGAACTCCACGTGCCGATCCTCCCAGCCCGGCAGCCCGCGGGACGGGTGGACGGCCGCCGCGCCCGCCGATGGACGCGCCGGCCCGCCGACAGATCGGCAGCCTGCGGCAGGTCAGGCGTTAGGAAGGGCACCTTCTACAACGCGGAGCGTTAAGAAGGTGCCCTTCCTTTGTTCCAAGCGCTGGTCAGAGGATGGCGGCGGGGGTGTAGGCAGCGGCGGCGGGGTGCTGGGCGGCGATCTTCTCGACCTGGGCGACGATCGCGGCGACCTGAGCGGACGCAGCTCCCACGAAGGCGGAGCGGTCGGCGACCAGGGCGTCGATCTCGGCGCGGGACAGGCCGAGGCGGGTGTCGGCGGCCAGGCGGTCGAACAGGTCGTTGTCGGCCTGGCCGCGCTCGCGCATGGCCAGCGCCACACCGACCGCGTGCTCCTTGATCGCCTCGTGCGCGGTCTCCCGGCCGACACCCTTCTTCACCGCGCCTACCAGCACCTTCGTGGTGGCCAGGAAGGGCAGGTAGCGGTCCAGCTCGCGGTTGATGACCGCCGGGTACGCGCCGAACTCGTCGAGCACGGTGAGAAAGGTCTGGAACAGGCCGTCCAGGGCGAAGAAGGCGTCCGGCAGGGCCACCCGGCGCACCACCGAGCAGGACACGTCGCCCTCGTTCCACTGGTCGCCGGCCAGCTCGCCGGCCATGCTCGCGTACCCGCGGACGATCACGGCCAGGCCGTTGACCCGCTCGCTGGAGCGCGTGTTCATCTTGTGCGGCATCGCCGACGAGCCGACCTGGCCGGGCTTGAAACCCTCGGTGGCCAGCTCCTGGCCCACCATCAGCCGGATCGTGGTGGCCAGGCTCGACGGCGCGGACGCCGCCTGGGCCAGCGCGGTGAGCACGTCGAAGTCCAGCGAGCGCGGGTACACCTGGCCGACGCTGTCCAGCACGCGTTGGAAGCCGAGGTGCCCGGCGACCCGGCGCTCCAGCTCGGCGACCTTCGCGGCGTCGCCGTCGAACAGGTCGAGCTGGTCGGCCGAGGTGCCGACCGGACCCTTGATGCCGCGCAGCGGGTAGCGGGCGATCAGCTCGTCGAGGCGCTCGTACGCGATGAGCATCTCCTGCGCCGCGCTCGCGAAGCGCTTGCCCATCGTCGTGGCCTGCGCCGGGACGTTGTGCGAGCGGCCCGTCATGATCAGGTTGTCGTACTCGGCGGCGCGGGCGGCCATCCGGGTCAGCGCGGCGACGATCCGGTCCCGGATCAGCAGCAGCGAGTCGCGGATCTGCAGCTGCTCGACGTTCTCGGTGAGGTCGCGCGACGTCATGCCCTTGTGGATCTGCTCGTGCCCGGCCAGCGCGCTGAACTCCTCGATGCGAGCCTTCACGTCGTGCCGGGTCACCCGCTCGCGCTGGGCGATCGAGTCCAGGTCGACGGTGTCCAGCACCCGCTCGTACGCCTCGATGACGCCTTCCGGCAGCGCGATGCCCAGATCGCGCTGCGCGCGGAGCACGGCCAGCCAGAGCCGCCGCTCGGCGCGGACCTTCTCCTCAGGTGACCACAGCGTCACCAGTTCGGCGGAGGCATACCGGGTGGCCAGGACATTCGGAACGTGCGGGCGCTTTGTCACGTGCCTCATTCTCGCACGCACCGATCGACGACCCTGGCGAGGCCGTGAGCCCGCGTATATACTCGGGAGCCAAAGCGTATATACGCGGTGTGAGGGGGAGCCGATGGCGAAGATGCTGATCGACGTCGACGAGGAACTGCTCGCCGACGCGGCCGAGGTTTTCGGCACCAAGACCAAGAAGGACACGGTCAACACCGCCCTGCGGGAGTCGGCCGCCAGCCTCCGCCGTGCACGTGCGCTCGAAGAGCTGCGGAAGATGGCAGATACCGGATACTTCGACGAGCTGCTGGATAAGAACAACTATCGTCCCAAGCCGTGACATCCGACTATCTGGTGGACACCAGCGCGCTCGTGCGGCTGCTGCGGCGCGGGCCCGAGGCCCAAAGCTGGAACCAGCAGCTTGAGCAGGGACTTGTCGGCATCTGCGCCGCCACCGAGCTGGAGTTCCTCCACACGGCTCGCTCCTATGCCGACCGGCAGAAGATCGTGGCGTTGCTCGGTGAGACCTACCCCTGGGTGCCCATGCCCGACGGCGTCTACCAGCGTGCGGCGCAGGTGCAGGATCTGCTGACGCAGAAGGGCCAGCACCGTAGCGCGGGGCCGATCGATCTGCTGGTGGCGGCGGCCGCGGAGCTGAGTGGGATGACGGTGCTGCACTACGACGGGGACTTCGACGTGATCAAGCGAGCCACCGGGCAGCCCGCCCAGTGGCTCGCTCCCCCCGGCACCATCCGCTAGGCGAGCACCTTCGCCGCGACCGCGTCCGCGATCGCCTGCAGCTGCGCCACGCTCAGCGGCGTCTCGGCCTGGAACGCGGGTGCCAGCTTGCGGGTGTGCGACCGGTTGTAGCAGGCCAGCACCAGCACCCTGCCGTCGGCCAGCGGCACGCTGACCGCGTGCCGGACATACGCGAACCCAGGCTGGGGCACGTCCTGCGTCGGCAGCGGCTCACGCAACCCGCCGGCGACGACCGGGACGATGTGGAGCGACAGCGAGCCCTTCCGGCCGCCAGCCGCGATGCCGCTGCGGCCGGCGAAGACTTCGAGTTCCCCCCCTTCCATCAGCGGCTTGTCCACGAACTTCACCTGCATCGGCTGCCCGTCCGGCTGCTGCGGGTCGCCGGGTGCGGTCGGGAAGGACAACCACTGCCGGTCCGGGGCGGCGGCCAGGACCGCCCGGTCCAGCTCCTGGCTGAGCCGCTCAGCCGTCTCGGCTGCCTCCTCGGGCGTGCCGTACATCAGCCGGAACCCGCCGGCGGCGACCGGTGCGCCCGGGACGTCGCTGGTGGCCGGCACCGCGATCGGGGTCGGCGAGGCGCCCAGCCCCAGGCCCAGCACCAGCGCTCCGACCGCGAGCAGGGCCAGGCCGCCCGTGGAGACGACGCCGAACCGGCGCGCCGCCGCGCCGCGCCGCTCGCGGCGGACGATCCCGTCCACGTCCACGGCCGGCGCCGGAACCTCACCGATGACCTCGTCGAACAGCTGCTGTGTCATGACATACCCCCCATCGGGACGGCCTGGCGACGCAGCGTCTCCAGACCTCGTGCGGACTGGCTCTTCACGGTGCCGACCGAGATGCCCAGCACCTCGGCGGTCTCCTCGACCGAGTAGTCGAGGTAGTAGCGCAGCACGACCACCGCGCGCTGCCGCGGACCGAGCGACCCCAGCAGCCGGTTCAGGCCGTCGCGGTCGAGGAAGCCGTCCGGCTGCTGCGTCGCGACCTCCGGCAGCTCGGCCGTCACCCGCTCGCGCCGCCACGGGCGCACGGTCTCGTCCAGCCAGGCCCGGGTCAGGATCCGCTGGGCGTACGCGTCGGGATTGCCGGCGGCCCGGACCTTGCGCCAGTGCCGGTACAACTTGCCGACGGTGACCGACACCAGGTCGTCCGCGGTATGCCAGTCCCTGCTGAGCAGATACGCGGTACGCCGCCAGCGGTCCATCCGCTCCGCGACGAACACCCGGAACCGTTCCTCTTCAGACTTCGTCATCCCTCACCTCCCCCCGCACGACCGGCCCCACGTGGTACGAGGTTGCACGTCCCGCAGTTTCGGGGAAACTGCGCCCTCGCACGACGAAGAACCCGCAGTTTCCCCGAAACTGCGGGAAACTGCGGGAAACTGCGGGCGAGGTCAGGCGGGTGGGCGGGTCAGCGTTCGAGGACGGCCACGACGCCCTGGCCGCCGGCGGCGCAGATGGAGACGAGGGCGCGGCCGCTGCCCTTGCGGGCGAGGAGCTTCGCGGCGGTGGCGACGATGCGGCCGCCGGTCGCGGCGAACGGGTGGCCCGCCGCCAGCGAGGAGCCGTTGACGTTCAGCTTCGAGCGGTCGATGGCGCCCAGGCCGTTGGACTCCCACGCGGCCAGGGTCGCGAGCACCTGCGACGCGAACGCCTCGTGGATCTCGTAGAAGTCGAAGTCCTGCAGCTTCAGGTCGAGCCGGGACAGCAGCTGCGGCACCGCGTACAGGGGGGCCATGAGCAGGCCTTCGGGCTCCGGGTCGCCGTGCACGAAGTCGACGGCCGCGGTCTGCGCGGTGACGAAGTGGGCCAGCACCGGCAGCCGCCGCTCGGCGGCCCACTCGTCCGTGCCGAGCAGCACGACGGCGGCCCCGTCGGTGAGCGGGGTGGAATTGCCCGCGGTCATGGTGGGGTTCTTGCCGCGCAGCCCGTAGACGGGCTTGAGCGCGCCGAGCTTGTCCAGCGAGGTGTCCGGGCGCAGGTTCTGGTCGCGGGTGAGGCCGAGGTACGGCGTGACCAGGTCGTCGAAGAAGCCCGCTTCGTACGCGGCGGCGAGCTTGCGGTGCGAGTCCAGCGCCAGCTCGTCCTGGTCGGCGCGGGTGACGCCCCAGCGCTCGGCGGTGATCGCCGCGTGCTCGCCCATGGACAGGCCGGTACGCGGCTCGGCGTTGCGCGGCAGCTCGGGCTTGAACGGCTGGAGCGGGCGCAGCGCCATCGCGGCCTTGACACGCTCGCCGGTGGTCTTCGCGTTGTTGAGGCGCAGCAGGATGCGGCGGAACTGCTCGTTGAGGGCGAGCGGGGCGTCGGAGGTGGTGTCGACGCCGCCGCCGATGCCGGAGTCCAGCTGCCCGAGCGCGATCTTGTTGGCGAGGTAGGTGATCGCCTGCAGGCCGGTGCCGCAGGCCTGCTGCAGGTCGACCGCGGGGGTGGCCGGGTCGAGGCCGGTGCCGAGCACCGCTTCGCGGGTGAGGTTGAAGTCGCGGGAGTGCTTGAGCACCGCGCCCGCGGCCACCTCGCCGAGGCGCTGCCCGGCCAGGCCGTGGCGCGCGATGAGGCCGTCCAGCGCGGCGGTGAGCATGTCCTGGTTGGAGGCGCGGGCATAGCGGCTGTTGGAGCGGGCGAACGGGATGCGGTTGCCGCCGATGACGGCGACCTTGCGCACTTCGGCAGTCACAACAGCCTCCTGGTGTCAAACCTTACTCGCGAGTAAGGTCTACCGCATGAGCGACCGTTACACAAGTTTCGCAAGGTCCGGGCCAGGGCGGGCGATAGTCAAGCGGCTCGGTCTGCCCGATCCGCCGAAGCTGCCGCGCTACCGGTCGGGCGACGCGCTCATCCCCGGGCCGGTGCTCGTCGGGCCGTCGGACGGCCCCCGCTACGAGGACCTGGCCAAGCTGCTCGGCTCGAACGAGGAAGGCGAGAAGCACCACGCGCTGGTCTTCGACGCCACCGGCATCACCACGCCGGCCGGGCTGCGGGCGCTCTACGACTTCTTCCACCCGGTGGCGCGGTCGCTCACCCCGGCGGGGCGGGTCATCGTGCTGGGCCTGCCCCCGGGCAGCGCCGCCGATCCCGGTCAGGCCGCGGCCCAGCAGGCGCTGGACGGCTTCGTGCGCAGCATCGGCAAGGAGTTCGGCCGGGGCGCCACCGCCCAGCTTGTGCGGGTGCACCCGGAGGCCGACGTCGCGGCGCTGCGCTCGACGCTGGAGTTCCTGCTCTCGACGAAGTCGGCGTACGTCAGCGGGCAGACGATCACGGTGGACGCCACGCCCGCGCCCGACACGAAGGACCTGACCGGCAAGGTCGCGCTGGTGACCGGGGCGGCGCGGGGCATCGGCGCGGCGATGGCCCGGGTGCTGGCCCGCGACGGGGCCCACGTGATCTGCCTGGACGTGCCGGCGGCCGGGGACGACCTGGCCAAGGTCGCCAACGAGGTGCGCGGGGAGGCGTACCAGCTGGACCTGACCGCGACCGACGCGGCCCAGCGGCTGGTCGACCACGTGCGGGAGCGGCACGGCAAGCTCGACGTGGTCGTGCACAACGCGGGCATCACCCGCGACAAGACGCTGGCCAACATGGACACCACCCGCTGGGACAGCGTGCTCAAGGTCAACCTGATCGCCCCGGCGCACGTCACCGAGGTGCTGCTGGACGCGGGACTGATCCCGGCGGGCGGCCGCGTCATCGGCGTCGCCTCGATCGCGGGCATCGCCGGCAACCGCGGGCAGACCAACTACGCCGCCAGCAAGGCCGGCGTGATCGGCTGGGTGCGCGCGCTCGCGCCGGTGCTCGCCGCCCAGGGCGTCACCGTCAACGCGGTGGCCCCCGGCTTCATCGAGACCGCGATGACCGCGAAGATGCCGATGCTCATCCGCGAGGTGGGCCGGCGCATG
This sequence comes from Catellatospora vulcania, assembly GCF_009720385.1. Classification (GTDB taxonomy): domain Bacteria; phylum Actinomycetota; class Actinomycetes; order Mycobacteriales; family Micromonosporaceae; genus Catellatospora; species Catellatospora vulcania. The sequence goes on from NZ_ML769302.1 coordinate 358,096, forward strand.
AACAGCCTGTCCCAGGGCGGCCTGCCGGTCGACGTCGCCGAGACGGTGGCCTGGTTCGCCGCGCCCGGCTCGGCCGCGGTGACCGGCAACGTGGTCCGGGTCTGCGGCCAGTCGCTGCTGGGGGCCTGATGCCGAGCATGCTGCGCGCCGCGCTGTCGGTGGTGCCGTTCCCCCGGCCGAGCACGCTGCCCGAGGACACGCTGACCGCCACGGTCACCGTCGACCCCGAGCACCTGGCCCGCTACCAGCGGGTGTGCGGGTTCCGGCTGAGCGACCGGCTGCCCGTCACCTACCCGCACGTGCTGGGCTTCGGTCTGCAGCTCGACCTGATGACCCGGCGCGACTTCCCGTTCCCGGTCGTCGGCGGGGTGCACGTGGGCAACCGGATCGAACAGCACCGGCAGCTCACGGCAGGCGACGTGCTCGACATCGCGGTGCACGCCCAGGACCTGCGCGAGCATCCGCGCGGCCGGCAGTACGACGTGATCACCACGGCGTCGGTGGACGGCGCGGTGGTGTGGCGGGACGTGTCGACCTACCTGCGCAAGGGGCCGTCGGGCGAGCCGAAGGGCGAGCGCCCGGCGCGCGACCCCGCCCCGGCGTCGCCACCGCACGCGACGTGGCGGGTGCCGACCTCGACCGGCACCGCGTACGCCGACGCGTCCGGCGACCACAACCCGATCCACACCTCGTGGGTGGGCGCGCGGCTGTTCGGCTTCCCGAAACCCATCGCGCACGGCATGTGGAGCAAGGCCCGCTGCCTGGCCGCGCTGGACGGGCGGCTGCCCGCGGCGTACGCGGTGGAGGTGTCCTTCAAGCTGCCGATCCTGCTGCCGGCCACGGTCGGGTTCACCTTCACGGGCCGCGAGTTCGCCCTGCGCGACGTCCGCACCGGCAAGCCCCATCTCGCGGGCACGATCACCGGCTGACCGGGGCTGCCCGCCCAGGTGCTCCCGCCGCTCCAGGTGGCATGTCTCGCGCTGTCCACAACTTCTGGGTTGTATCCACAACCCAGAAGTTGTGGGTTCGGCACACCACACACCGGTCAGCGGCGGGGCTCGGCGGCGGCGTCCGGGTCGCGGTCGAAGAAGGCCCGGAGCATGGCGGCCGACTCGTCGGCCAGCACCCCGGAGTAGACCTCGGGGCGGTGGTTGAGGCGGCGGTCGCGCAGCACGTCCCACAGCGAACCCGCCGCACCGGTCTTCGGCTCCCACGCGCCGAAGACCACCGTGGCGACGCGGGCCAGCACGATCGCGCCCGCGCACATGGTGCACGGCTCCAGGGTCACCACCAGGGTGCAGCCCTCCAGCCGCCACTCGCCCCGCCGGGCAGCGGCCGCCCGCAACGCGAGGATCTCGGCGTGGGCTGTCGGGTCGTGGGCGGCCTCCCGCTCGTTGCGGCCCACCGCCAGCTCCGTGCCGTCGGCGGCGTACACCACCGCGCCGACCGGCACGTCCGCGCTGTCGTCGCAGCCCGCCGCGACGTCGAGGGCGCGGCGCATCCACTCCTCGTGCCGCGGCCGGGGTCTCAAGACTCCCGCAGCTCCTCGACCTCGTCGCCGCAGCCGATCGCCTGGCACACCTCAGCAGTGACATCGGCGGGCAGCAGGCCGTCGGTGGCGCACAGGGCCAGCAGCTTGTGCGCGGACACGCCGAGGTCGGCCAGCAGATCGGCGTCACCCACCGGGTCGGCGGTGGGATCGGCGGCGGGGCGGTCCTCGTCGTCGTCGGCCGCCTCGACCTCGTCGATCTCCACGACCGGGACCTCGACGTCGACGAGCAGCAGCTTGCCGAGACGGGACTCATCGGCGAAGGCCGAGTCGGAACCGAAGATCCGCAGGTCCTCACCCTCGTCGAGCCGCATGACGACCAGGTAGGCGTCGTCGGACTCGACGAACATCAAGGAGACGTCGGCACCCGGGTCGGCCTCGCGTAGCAGGTCGGCCACCTCGTCCACGTCTGCCGCGTCATGCAGGTTCAGTTCGCTGGCGGCCCAGCCGGACCGGCTCCGGACCACCGCGGCGGCGAAGTACGACACGGTCCCCCCAAATGGTGTCGATATGGGCTACGGGTAAGCCACAGGTCACCCGCGAGACGGCCGCCAACCGGCGGTGCCGCCGAGTGATGACCCTGATCTGACAACGACCAGTCAGCCCGCCAGTCGCCGACGCAACGCGATCAGCTCGCGGAGTTTGTCGGCCGCGACCGCTCTGCCGGCCCCCCGGACGGCACGTGCGGTGCTGGTGGGGCTGCCCATGGCAGGTAGCTGGCGCTCGCGGCCCGCCCCTGCGGACAGCTCGGCGAGCAGCTGCAGGCGCCGGCGACAACGGTCCGGATCTGGCTGCTGCGGCGTCCACATACAGCCGAGAGTGCCGCGCCGGTGTGACCTCCGTCAAGTCCGGTAACGCGGTTGTTCGGTGACCGTTCGTGACCGGTGCTTCTCAGCCCGGTGCCGCCGGCAACCTTGTTTCGCGGGTTTAACACAAGGTCACTCACAGTGGCCAGGCTCCTCGGCGGATCCATTCGGCGACTACGGAGAGTGCTGCCGCGGTCCAGGCGACACCGGTCGCCGCGGAGACGCCCGCCGCCACCCCGCGGTCGCCGTACCGGAGCAGGGCCAGCGCGGCCGTCCAGGCGAGCAGACCCGCCGCCAGGGTCCAGCCGACGTAGCCGCCGAGGGTCGCCCCGAACATGCCGAACGACAGCAGCCACACCCCCGCCGCCAGCGCACCGGCCACCACGGCCCAGGGCCGTACCGGATGGGGTTCACGCAGCGTGGGGCGGGTCCGTGTCTGGGTCACGCCCCTTCAACAGGCAGGAACGCCGTCACGGTACGGCGGTCCGCCGCGACCTCGGTGACCCAGCCGCCGGCACGCCCCAGCCGCAGCAGCGTCTCCGCCCGGACCGGGACCTGCTCGGGACGGCCCGGGGCCGGCGGCCACGCCTGCCGGGCGGCGTGCCCGTCCCTCGCCCAGTCGCGCACCGCGCGCAGCGGGTCCCGTCCCTCCAGCCCTTTGGCCGCCTCGTCCAGCCGGTCCTGCACGTCGCCGAGCGCGGTCAGCACAGCCGCGGCGTTGCCCCCGCACATCGCGGCGACCAGCTCCGGCCGGCTGCCCGCGACCCGGGTGCCGTCCCGGAACGAGCCCGCGGCCAGGGTCAGCGCCAGCGGGTCGCTCGCGGCGGTCGCCGCCAGGGCCAGCGCCAGCAGGTGCGGCACGTGGCTGATCACCGCCACCGCGCGGTCGTGCTCGGCGCTGGTCGACGGCACCACCCGGGCGCCGAGCGCGGTCACCAGCCCGGCCACGGTGAGCCAGTCGTCCAGACCGGTCTGCTCGTCCAGGCACAGCACCCAGGCGCAGCCGGTGAACAGCGCCGCGTCGGCGGAGGCGAAGCCGGAGACGGACTTGCCCGCCATGGGGTGCCCGCCGACGAACCCGGCGAGCGGATTGGCCGCCCGGCGCAGCCGCGCCGCGACAGCCTCGCGCACCGGCCCCTTCACCGAGGTCACGTCCGTGATCAGGCCGTGGTAGCCGCAGGCCGTCAGGGCATCGAGCACGTCGTCCAGGGCCGGCAGCGGCACCGCCAGCACCACCAGCTCGGCGTCGGCCGCGGCGTCGCGGATGGTCGCGGTGATCTGCCAGCGCTGTGCCGCGGGCACCCGGGCGGCCGCGCTGCGGGCCGTGGCCCGGGTCTCCGGGTCCGCGTCGAACCCGAGCACGCGGTGCCCGGCGGCGGACAGAGCACGCATGAGTGATCCGCCGATGAGTCCGAGTCCGATCACCGCGATGTTCACACGCGCAGCCTGCCACACCCTGAGCGTGAGAGCGTCGGCCCGGTGGGTGCCTCGTTGGGCATGACGTGCTGAAATGTTCAACATTGCGCAATATGACGGTGACCGCGGCACTCGGCGTGCTGATCTCACCGCTGGCCTTCACGGCCGTCCTCGCCGCTCCGGTGAACCCGAACCCGGCTCCCTCGGTGACCTTCAACGGGGAGGTGCTCGCCACCACGTACTGGGGCGACACCATCTACGTCGGGGGCGACTTCACTTCCGCCACCAGCAACGGCAAGTCGGTCGGCCGGGCGCGGCTGGCGGCCGTCGACGCGCGGACCGGCGCGCTGCTGCCGTGGAATCCCGGCGCGGACGCCCGGGTCACCGCGCTGACCGCGGACAGCGGAGGTGTTTACGCGGCCGGGTCGTTCCACAAGGTGAACGGCGTCAGCCGGGACAACCTGGCGAAGATCAGCTCCTCGGGCGCCGTGGCGAGCACCTTCAAGCACTCGATCTCGGGTACGCCGTACGCCATCGCGGTCGGGCACGGCCGGGTGTACCTGGGCGGGTCCATCACCAGCGTCGACGGGCAGGAGCGCACCCGGGCCGCCGCGTTCGACGCGAGCTCGGGCGTGCTGGACCCGAACTGGCGGCCGCACGTCAACGACATCGTGCGGGCCGTGCTGGTCGCCTCCGACCGGGTCTACCTCGGCGGGCGCTTCAACGCGGTGAACTGGCTCAAGGGCACCGGCAAGGTGGCCGCGGTCGACCCGGCGCGGGGCGAGGTCGACCTGGGCTTCTGGTCGCACGTCACGGCGATGGTGCACGACCTGGCCCTGGACGGCGGCACGCTGTACGCCGGGATCGACGGCGGCGGCGGCCGGGCCACCGCGATGGACCTGGCCGGCAACGCCCGGTGGACCATCACCACCGACGGCGACGTGCAGGCGATCGCGGTGCTCGACGGCACGGTCTACCTCGGCGGGCACTTCGACAACGTGTGCAAGAGCGCCAACACCGGCAACAAGGGCGTCTGCCTCGACGGCTCCAACCGCCGGGTCAAGCTCGCCGCGGTGACCACGTCCGGCGAGCTGCTGCCGTGGACGGCGAACGGCAACGGCTCGGTCGGCGTGAACACGCTGAGCGCCAACCGGGAGCTGGGCCAGCTCGTCGCCGCGGGGGCGTACACCGCGATCAACGGCAACGCGCAGCGCCGCTTCGCGCTGTTCAACCTGGTCAACCGCCCGGGTTTCCTGGACAGCGGCTGGTGATCCGGTCCCGGACGACAGCGAGGCCCCAGCCGCACGGCTGGGGCCTCGCCTCGTTCCAGGTCTGCTACTTCATGTTCTGGATCATCAGGGCGACGGCGCCCGCGACCACCGGCGAGAGCACCACCAGGCCCGCCTTCAGCTCGCCGAACGTGGTCTGGTCGAGGCTGAGCAGCTTCTCCAGCTTGCCCTTGTTCTCCGCAGCCTCGATCAGCTCGCCGACGGGCACCTGGTCCAGCGAGAAGTGCCGTTCCACGTAGAGCTGGCCGCGCCGGCGCAGGGTGGCGGCGGTCGGCGCGTACATGGTGCCGACCACGAACGACGCGACGACGCCCGAGAAGATGACGACGCCCGGGTTCAGCTCATCGCCGACGGTGCGCGCCGCCGCGTTGACGCCCATCACCAGCAGCACCAGGATGCCGAGCTGGCTCAGCATCCGGGCGCACATCCGGCGCAGCCGCAGCAGCGCGTCCAGTTGCTGACCCGGAGTGCCCGGCAGCGGGTCCGCGGCCACCTGCTTCACCGCCGCCAGCGTCGCCGCGCTGGGCAGGCCACCGACGATCGCCAGCAGCGAGATCGCGATGCCGCGCTCGGTCAGCGACTCGGCCCCTTCCAGCTCGGGCAGCAGCAGCGGCGTGGTGAACATGAGCCCACCCGCCACCACCAGCACGGTCAGCACGGCGAACCAGACCCGTCGCTTGACGATCCGGTGCATCGCGCGGACCTCGGCCCAGCGGGACAGGCCGAAGCCGAACGCCTCGCCGGAAGCCGCGCCCAGCAGAGCCGCGACGACAACAAAGATCATCTTGTCCTTGTCGTCATTGGTCAGCGCGATGCCGCTGCCGACGGCCATGCCGATGAGCATGGTCAGCAGCCGGAAGTCGCCGATGGACCACGTGCTCGCCTCCCGCGCCTGCGCGGCAGCCGCGGCCGCGACGACGCCGCCCTGCCCCGCGTGACGCTCGTGCTCGGCGTAGTCGAAAGCCCCGACGAGCCCGCCGGCCGGGGACGCCGGCACGGGGGCGGGGTGTTGCGGGTCGGGCTGGCGTTGCTGGATCACGCGATACTCTCCCGTCGGCATCGGCTCCACCGGCATGCGGTCACTCCCCGGCGTACTGCGCGAAGACCTCGTGCAGCACCTCGCGGCTCTTCTTGTGCAGCTCGTCGCCGGTCCACGACTCCTTGAGCTCGATGCTCCGTCCATCGTGGAGCTCGATCGTCGCGCGGATCGGCACCTGCTTGACGATGGTCACCTTGCGGACCTCCTCGTACGGCAGGAAGCGGTGCGTCTCGGCGAGCTTGGTCAGCGGCGTCGACGCGATCATGGCCGTCATCCGCTTGGTGCCCTCGTCCTTGTCGCCCTTGGTCGGCACCACGATCAGGCCGTTGTCGAGGACCAGCAGATCGGCCTCGCCACCGTCGAAGGTGACGTTGCCGAGACCGGCGATGACCTCGCCGCCGCGGGCGGTGGCCGTCGCCTCCACCACGACCGCCGCGGTGATCTCGATGCCGAGTTCGCGCAGCCGGGCCACGGCCAGCGCGGTGGTCGCCGGGTCGACGGCCAGCTCGGCGATCGGCGCGAGGTCCAGCGGCTTGCCGTCGAGGCCCAGCAGCTCGGCGGACCCGGTCCAGGACGCCTGCCAGGTCGCCCGCTCCGAGCGCACCGCGGCCAGCATCAGGAGCAGCTCCAGCGGCTCGGCGAAGCGGACGCCGGCCTCCTTGCGGGTCACATCGGTGAAGAACGCCGCGCCCAGCTCGGACGCCCTGCCCGCGGCCAGCGCGTCCAGCACCTCGTACAGGCCCGCCAGCGGCCGGTTCATGCGCCGGGCCAGCTCGCGGAAGATGTTGTCGGCGGTCGCCTGCAGCTGCCGGGTCGCGGTCGTCGCGGTGAACTGCGGCCAGGGCAGCACCTCGCGCCCGTCGGTCCGCACCGAGAGGTGGTGCAGCCGGGCGCTCATCGCGGACAGGTCGGGGACCAGGTCGGTGGCGCGGCGGCGGTCGTTGCTGGGCATGCCCTCGGGCAGCGCGTTGATGGCGGCGATGCGCACGGACAGCGGCGGGTGGGTGCTCCAGCGCGACCTGCGCTCCCCCTGTGCCGCCTCGGCACGCAGCCCGGCGATCTCCTCCTCGCGCGCGGACAGCAGGTCGCCGAACCCCGCGAACACGTTGTCCGGCAGCAGGCCCAGCTCGGCGCCGGGCGCGACGTAGCGGCCGAGGTAGAAGTCGTACGCCATGGCGACGACCTTGATCTCGGTCAGCGCCGCGACGGCCGCCTGCTTGCCGGCCAGCCGCACCGAGGCGGCGTCGGCCTCCAGCTCCTGGCGACGCGACACCGCGTTGTCCACCAGCAGGTAGGCGCGTGCGTACAGGCGGATCGGCCAGCCCGCCACGTTCCACTTGCCGATCCGGCCGATGGCGCCCTCCATCGCGATGCGCCCGCGGTAGGCGACCGCGCCCAGCCGGGTGTGCGCGCCGGAGTAGTGGCCCAGCTCGTGGGCGAGCACGGCGCGCAGCTGGTCGACGTTCGTCGCCTGCAGCACGGGCAGGCCGAGGTAGAGGTAGCGCCGTCCCGGGATGAGGCCCAGCAGCTTGGCGTGCTCGGACACCGCGGCGTTGACCTCGGGCACGATGCGCAGCTCGTCCGGGGCGCGGGTGCCCACGCCCTCGGCCAGCCGGCGCACCTCGGCCCACAGCTGCGGAGCCTGGTCGGGCGTGACCACCACGCCGGGCATGGGCTCGTTCTTGAACCGGATCGCCTGCCACAGCGCCCAGCCGACGCCGCCGACGATCGCGATGAACAGCGGCGCGGTCACCTTCACCGCCAGCGCCGCCGGGCCCACGGTGACCAGCCAGACGGCGAACACCACCGTGGCCAGGAACTCGACCAGGACCAGCACGAAGAAACCGACCAGCATTCCCACGCTGAGCAGCGCGCGCATACCCGCCTTCATGGCACTTCCCTCCCCGTACGCCCGACCGTTCGTTGCGGCGCCGGGCAGCTCGCCGCGCGACGCGGCGTGCCGGACCTTATCGCGGCCCTCCGACGGCGACAATCCTCTTCCCCGCCTGGGGTTTGCGGGCATGCGGCTAGCCTGGCGGGGTGAGCGGATCAGGTGGGTTGCGGCAACTGCTGCGCGGGGACTGCCACGTGCACACCGACTGGTCCGACGGCGGGGACCCGCTGGAGGCGATGGTCGCCGCGGCGGCAGCCCAGGGCCACGACTACGTGGTGCTGACCGACCACTCGCCACGGCTGACCATCGCGCACGGGCTGTCCCCGCAGCGGCTGCGCCGCCAGCTCGACGCGGTGGCGGCGGTGAACGAGGCACTGGCGGGCACCGGCTTCCGGGTGCTGACCGGCATCGAGGTCGACATCGCGCCCGACGGCAGCCTCGACCAGGAGCCGGAGCTGCTGGCGCTGCTGGACGTCGTCGTCGGCTCGGTGCACAGCGAGCTGCGCATGGACCGGGCGAAGATGACCCGGCGCATGATCACCGCGCTGGCCGACCCGCACCTGGACATCCTGGGCCACTGCACCGGCCGCAAGCTGCCGGTCGTCACCGACGCCCGGCACGCGTCCCGCGGTGGCGCACCGCGACGTCGTGCGCCGAGCAGTTTCGACGTGGAGGCGGTGTTCGCCGCGGCGGCCCGCCACGACAAGGCCATCGAGATCAACTCCCGGCCGGACCGCCTGGACCCGCCCTCCAACCTGCTGCGCAAGGCGGCGAAGGTGGACGGCCTGCGCTTCGCGATCAACACCGACGCGCACGCGGTCGCGCAACTCGACTGGCTGAGCAACGGCTGCGCCCGCGCCGAGGCCGCCGGCCTCACCGCCGACCGCATCGTGAACACCCTGCCCGCCGACGACCTGCTCGCCTGGACCGCCGGCCACGCACGCTGACCGCTCCGCCCCGCGGCCCTGATCGCTCGACGACGGGTCAGGTGCGGCGGCGGGAGAGGGCGCCCTGGGCGACGGCGACGCCGAGCAGCACGATCAGCGCGCCGACGGGCTGGTTCCAGTGCAGGGACTCGTCCAGGACCAGGACGCCGAGCAGGGTGGCCACCACGGGGACCAGGTAGGTGACGAACGCGGCCGTCGACGCGCCCGCGGCCGCGATGACCCGCATGTTCAGCGCGAACGCGATGCCGCTGCCGAACACGCCCAGCGCCACCACCGAGCCGATGACCGGCCAGGACAACCCGGACACCGCCGGCGGCATACCGGAGATCAGCAGCGCGGCCAGCACCGAGGCGAGAGCCGCGACCGCGGTCTGCACGAACGCCAGCGACACCCCGGACGGCCGTACGCCGCCGAAGTCGCGGCCGGTGACGAAGCGCTTGAGATATGGGATCGACACGCCGTAGCAGGCGGCCGCCGCCCCGCACATGAGCTGGCCGCTCACCGAGGAGGCCCCGGCGTCGTGCCAGAAGCCGAGCACGATGAGCACGCCCGCGAACCCGAGCAGCAGGCCCACCGCGGCGCGGGCGGTGAACTTCTCGGTGCGGTACACCAGCACTGCGAAAGGCAGCACCCACAGCGCCGTCGTCGCGTTCCAGATACCGGCGACCAGGCTGTCGACCTGCTCCTCGCCGTACGCGAAAAGGGTGAACGGCAGTGCCACGCCCACCACGCCCGGCAGCAGCATGTGCCCCCACAGCCGGCGGTCGCCCGGCAGCCGCTGCCCACCGATGACCAGCAGCGCCAGCAGCGTCAACGCGCCGATGACGATCCGTCCGGCGGCGACCCAGGTGGGGTGCAGCTCCCGTACGCCGATCTTGATGAAGATGAAGCTCGATCCCCAGATGACGGCGTTCGCCGCGAACGCGGGCAGCCAGGCGGACCTGGTGCCGGACGCGGTGGTGTCAGGAGCAATCGCGGTGGTCACCCCTGACACACTGCCAGAGTCCCCAGGTCGGGAGCCAGCGAGTTCCGGACATCGAACGGCCGATTCCCGCCACTGTTATGTCGCCTGCGCCGGGTCGGCCCCGTCGGCTAGGTTTCCACGCATGGGACGAGTTGATGACCTGGCCGATCGCTATGTCGACGAGTGGGCGCCGCTGAGCCCCACCGGCGCCACCTATGTCGGTATCAGCGGCTATGACGACAAGCTGGACGACCTCTCCGCGGACGGCTTCGCCGCCTCCGCCGACCTGGACCGCCGCACGCTGGCGGAACTGCGCACGATCGAGCCCGCGGACGAGCGCGAGTTCGTCGCCCGGGAAGCCATGATCGAGCGGATGGAGCTTGGGGTCGCCCGATTCGACGCGGGCGAGGTGACCAGCGAGCTCAACGTCATCTCCAGTGCGCTGCACGGGCTGCGGGGCACCTTCGACCTGATGCCCGTCGACGGCGAGGAGGCGGTGGCGAACATCGCCGCCCGGCTCAACGCCTTCCCCGCCGCGCTCACGCAGTACCGGCAGACCCTGCTGGACGCCGCCCGCTCCGGCAAGGTCAGCGCGCGCCGCCAGATCGAGGAGGTCGCCAAGCAGTGCGACATCTGGACCAGCACGGACGGTGACGACTTCTACTTCGGGCTGGCCCGGCGGGTCGAGGCCGACGGCGCGCTGCGCGCCGAGCTGGACCGCGGCGCGGCGGCCGCGAACGAGGCGACCCGCGAGTTCGGGCAGTTCCTGCGGGCCGAGCTGGCCCCGCTGGGCCGGGAGAAGGAGGCCGCCGGGCGCGAGCGCTACGAGCTGGCCTCGCAGTACTTCCTCGGGGCCCGCGTCGACCTGGACGAGACGTACGCCTGGGGCTTCGAGGAGCTGCACCGGCTGGAGACCGAGATGCGGGCCGTGTCCGCGACGATCGCCGGTCCGGGCGCGTCCATCGACGAGGCCGTCGCCAAGCTCGACGCCGACCCGAAGTACAAGATCCAGGGCAAGGAGCAGTTCCGCGACTGGATGCAGCAGCTGGCCGAGAAGGCCATCAGCGACCTGAACGGCACCCACTTCGACATCCCCGAGGCGATCCGGCGCATCGAGTGCTGCCTCGCCCCGACCAGCGACGGCGGCATCTACTACACCGGCCCGAGCGAGGACTTCAGCCGTCCCGGCCGGATGTGGTGGGCGGTGCCGCAGGGCGTCACCGACTTCTCCACCTGGCGTGAGGTGACCACGGTCTACCACGAGGGTGCTCCGGGCCACCACCTCCAGGTCGCCCAGGCGGCGTACCAGGCCGAGAAGCTCAACCGCTGGCAGCGGCTGCTGAGCTGGTCCTCGGGCCACGGCGAGGGCTGGGCGCTGTACAGCGAGCGCCTCATGGACGATCTCGGCTACCTGGCCGACCCCGCCGACAAGCTGGGCATGCTCGACGGGCAGGCGTTCCGGGCTGCCCGCGTCATCGTCGACATCGGCATGCACCTGGAGCTGGAGATCCCGCGGGACAACCCGTTCGGCTTCCACCCGGGTGAGCGGTGGACCCCCGAGCTGGGCTGGGAGTTCCTGCGCGCACACTGCCGCGTCGGCGACGAGGCGCTGCGCTTCGAGCTGAACCGCTACCTCGGCTGGCCGGGTCAGGCCCCGTCGTACAAGGTCGGCGAGCGGATCTGGCTGCAGGCCCGCGACGACGCCAAGGCACGCAAGGGCGCCGCGTTCGACCTGCGGCAGTTCCACTCCGACGCGCTCGACCTGGGCTCCCTCGGCCTCGATCCCCTCCGCAAGGCCCTCGCCCGCCTCTGACCGAGCTGAAGGAAGGGCGCCTTCTTATCGCTGTGCGTATAAGAAGGCGCCCTTCCCGTCGCCGGCCCCGCTCAGGGCGTGGCGAGCGCCTCGGTCGGTGACAGCCGCGAGGCGCGGACCGCCGGGTAGAGCCCGGCGACACCGCCGATCACCAAAGTCGCGCCCACACCGCCGAGGGTCGCCCAGGCCGGCACGACGCCCGGCCAGCCCTGGAGCAGGGCGTACGCCGTGGTCACCAGCCCGCCCAGCAGCACCCCGCCGACCCCGCCCAGCGCCGCCAGCAGCAGCGACTCGGTCAGGAACTGACCGCGCACCTGACCCCGGGTGGCCCCGAGCGAGCGCCGCAGGCCGATCTCGGCGCGCCGCTCCAGCACCGAGATGACCATCGTGTTGGCCACTCCGACGCCGCCGACCAGCAGCGCCACCGCGCCCAGCCCGAGCAGCAGCCCGGTGAACGCCTTGTCCGTGGCCAGTTGCGCGGCGAGCGCGTCGGACGGCCGGGACACCTTGACCTCGTTGGGCGCCTCCGGGTTCGCGGTCGCCGCGAGCACGTCGCTGACCGCCTCCACCTGGGACTCGGCAGACCGGGTGTACACCGTCGTGGCGTGGCCGTCGAAGTCCAGATAGGACTCGGCGGCGGGCCAGCCGACCAGGGCGGCGGTGTCCAGCTCGGCGGCCAGCGGCACCGGCCGCAGGATGCCGACGACGGTGAACCAGCGGCCGCCCAGCCACACCTGGCGGTCCGGCCCGGCCCCGGTGACGCCCAGCCGGCTCGCCGCGGTCGCCCCCAGCACGGTCGCGGGGTAACGCGCCGTCGTCGCGTTCAGCCACGTGCCGTCGGCCAGTTGCGCGCCGACCGTGGCGGGCAGGTCCAGGTCGGCGGCGCGTACGCCCAGGCTGCCGCTCTCCGCCTTCGGAATCCGGTCCGTGCGGTAGACCTTCGTGTCGATCCGGCCCACCGCGGACACGTCGGTGACCGGGCCGATCCGCTCGATCATCGTGGCCGCCTCCAGCGGCAGCTTCGCGTCCTGCCCGAACAGGTTGCTGCCCGGCCCGACGGTGAGCAGGTTGGTGCCGAGCCGGTCCAGCGTCCGGTCCAGCTCCGCCCGCGACGACGCGGAGATGCCGACCACGGCGACCATCGCCGCGATCCCGATGGCGATGCCCAGCGCGGACAGGAACGCCCGGGTCGGCCGGGTACGCAGCCCGATCGCCCCCACCCGCACCAGATCCGCCCACCGCAGCCGCGGCGCGGCCAGCGGTTGTTCCGGGGGCGGGGTGGTGCCGCGGCCGGTCACGCGGGGACCTCCGTGGCCAGGGCGCCGTCGCGCAGGGCGATCACGCGGGGGAAGGTCGCGGCGATCTCCCGGTCGTGGGTGATCACGACCAGGGTGGTGCCGGCCCCGTTCAGTTCGCGCAGCAGCTCCAGCACCACCTCGCCGGAGTGCGAGTCCAGGTTGCCGGTGGGCTCGTCGGCCAGCAGCAGCGGCGGGTCGCCGACCACGGCGCGGGCGATCGCGACCCGCTGCCGCTCACCGCCGGACAGCTCGTGCGGCCGGTGCGTCAGCCGGTGGGCCAGCCCCACCCGCTCCAGCGCGGCCGTGGCCCGTTCCCGGCGCTCCCGCAGCGGCACCCCGGCGTAGAGCAGCCCGTCCGCGACGTTGTCCAGGCAGGAGGTGCCCTGCGCAAGGTGGAACTGCTGGAACACGAACCCGATCCGGCTGCCCCGCAACGCCGACAGCTGCCGGTCCGACAGGTCGGCCAGGTCGTACCCGTCGATCTCGACGCGGCCGGCGGACGGCCGGTCCAGCGCCCCGATCATGTGCAGCATCGTCGACTTGCCCGAGCCGGACGGGCCGACGATCGCGGCCGGCTCGCCGCGCTCGATCCGCAGGCTCACCCCGGCCAGGGCGGTCACCCCGCCCGGATAGACCTTGGCGACGTCGGTGAGTTCGATCATCGGGGGTACGCCGGTCACGACGGCATCCCGACGACCGCGCCCTCGGCCAGGCCGTCGCCGCTGACCTCGACGCGTCCGGCCGCGAAAAGCCCGGTCTCGACCGCGACGATCCGGCTCCCGCCGCCCTCGACGACCTCCACGCCGTACCCGCCCTCGGCCAGCGCGAGCAGCGCAGCCACCGGCACGGTCAGCACGCCCTCCCGCGTCTCCGCGGTGAATTCGACGTCCACGGCGGCCTGGTCGAACCCCTGCACCGCGTCCTTCGCCGCCAGCGAGACGGTGACCTCCAGGTTCGTGGTCGGGTCGCCCCCGTTGACCCCTGGGGCGACGACCGTCTGCACCCGGCTCACCTTGCCCGGCACCCGTCTGCCGTCGGGCAGCTCGACCTGCACCACAGCGCCGACCTCGGCCAGCCGCTCATCGGCGACCTCCAGCTCCACCACGACCGCCCGGTCCACCCCGCTGCGGGTCAGGATCGGCGTGCCGGGCTGCACCAGGTCGCCGACGGCCGCGCTGAGCGCGTCGACGCGCACCGGGCCGCTCGCGAAGACGATCCGGCCCGGGTCGACCACGCCCGTCTCGGGCAGGCCCAGGTCCTCCTGCCAGGCCCGGACGGCGCTCGCCGTCGACGAGGTGAACTCGCGGTCCACCGTGAAACCGTCATAGCCGAGCGCCTTGAGGTTCTGCTCCAGCTGCTTCACGTCCGCGCCCTCGACCCCGCTGCGCAGCTGCCGGTACGCGGGCAGCGCCCCGTACAGCAGCACCACCGGCTGGTCGTCGATGCGGAACAGGGCCTTGCCGCGGTTGATCACCGCGTGCTCGGCGGCCAGCCAGGTGACCGTGCCCGCGCCGCGCGCCCCGACGGTGTGCTCGGTGCCGTAGCCCAGCGTGCCGCTCTTGGTCTCGGTGTCGGCCAGCGTCTGCCGGGTCACCGTCGCCGTCTCCGGCGGCCCGGCCGCGGCGGCCTGCTCGTCGCCGGACAGTTTCGGCAGGCCCACGGCCAGCCCCGCCGCCGCGGCGAGCGCGAACACGGCGACGCCGCCGACCAGGAGGCGAGCCCTCACTTGGCGCCGCCGCCCTTGAAGTCCGGGACGATGGCCCGGCACTTCTCCAGCGCCTTGGCGAACTCGGGGTTGGTGCGCCAGCCGTCGAGCGCGCCCTCCAGCCGCAGGTTGCCGGTGTCGTCGGGCTCCGGGAACTCCTCCACCCCGTTCTCCCGCATGCACTTGGCGAAGGTGCGCAGCTTCTCCACCTGCTGCGGGTCGAGCTGCACCGACTCGCCGCCGTTGGGCAGCAGCGTCTTGCAGGCCTCCATCGCGGGGGCCAGCTTGTCCTTGTCGACCTTCGCCAGGTCGGCCCGCATCTGCTCGCCGTCGCCGGGGTCGGGCATGTCCACGCCGTGCTCGCGCATGCAGGCGGCGAACCTGCGCCCCTGTTCCTGCTTGTCCTGCGCGGCCGCCGTCGCCGACGCGCCCGGCCGGGCCCCGCCCGCCGTCGCCACACCCTCGTCCTTCGTGCCACCGCACGCCGCCAGCACCGGCACGAACGCCAGCACCGCCGCCACGGCCATCAGTCTCGTCCTCATGGCGCCATCAGACCCGCTGCCGCATAACCCCCGCGTAACCCGCGTTCTTGATCTTGGTTATGCGGGGGTTATCGCCGACCGGGCATCATTGCCGCGTGCGAGTGCTGGTGGTGGAGGACGAGGACGTGCTGGCCGACGCCGTGGCCGAGTGGCTGCGGCGCGAGGCGTTCGCCGTCGACGTGGCGTACGACGGGGACACCGCACACGAACGGCTCGCGGTGCACCCGTACGACGTGGTGGTCCTCGACCGTGACCTGCCGGGGCGGCCGGGCGACGAGCTGTGCCGGGAGATCTCCGACCGGCTGCCACAAACTCGGGTGCTGATGCTGACCGCTGCCGCGGCCGTGCGCGAGCGGGTCGCCGGGCTGGCGCTGGGCGCCGACGACTACCTGGTCAAGCCGTTCGCGATGGTCGAGCTGGCGGCGCGGGTGCACGCGCTGGCCCGCCGGGCGGTGCTGCGCAACCCGGCCGTGCTGCAGCGGGCCGGCATCGTGCTCGACCCGGCCCGGCGCACCGCCGAGCGTGGCGGCCGCGACCTCGGCCTGGCCCGCAAGGAGTTCGCCGTGCTCGCCGAGCTGCTGCGCGCCGACGGGGCCGTGGTCTCCGCCGAGCAGCTGCTCGAACGGGCCTGGGACGAGCACATCGACCCGTTCACCAACGTGGTACGGGTGACCGTGATGAAGCTGCGCCGCAAGCTCGGCGAGCCGCAGCCGATCGAGACCGTCGCCGGAGTGGGGTACCGCATACCGTGAACAGGCTGACCATCCGGGCCCGGCTGACCCTGCTCTACGTCGTGCTGTTCACCGTCGCCGGGCTGGCCCTGCTGACCATCACGTACTTCCTGGTGCGCTGGCAGATGGACACCAACCCGTTCGACAGCAAACTGATCGTCACCGACCTGCTCAAGACCGGCGGCGACCTCAAGGCGCTGCGTGAGCTGCTGGTGGCCAAGACCGAAGAGGCGAACAACGCCACCCTCACCACCATCCTCACCCAGGGCGGCATCGCGCTCGCCCTGGTGCTGGCCGCCGCGACCGGCGTGGCCTGGGTCCTGGCGGGACGGGCGCTACAGCCGCTGCACCGGATCACGGCGACCGCCGGGCGGATCGCGGCGGGCGCGGGCGGCCGCGGGCTGCACGAGCGCATCGCGCTGAACGGGCCGAAGGACGAGGTCAAGCAGCTCGCCGACACGTTCGACGCGATGGTGAGCCGGCTCGACCACTCGTTCGACGGGCAGCGGCGGTTCGTGGCGAACGCGTCGCACGAGCTGCGTACGCCGCTGGCGCTGAACCGGGCGCTGGTCGAGCTGGCCATCACCCGGCCTGAGGCGAGCGCTGACGCGCGGCAGCTCGGCGAGGCGCTGCTGAAGGTCAACGAGCGGCACGAGCGGCTCATCGACGGGCTGCTCATGCTCGCCGACAGCGAGAGCGAGCTGACCGAGCAGACCCCGGTCGACCTGGCCGACGTCGCCGAGTACGTGCTGGAGGCGCTGCCGGCGGGCGGTCCCGCGGTGACGAGCCTGCTCGACCCGGCTCCGGTCACCGGCGACCCGGTGCTGCTGGAGCGGCTGGTGCAGAACCTGGTCGAGAACGCGGTCCGGCACAACGTGCCCGACGGGTGGCTGCGGGTGGAGACCGCCACCGTCGACGGGCGGGCCCGGCTGGTGGTGGTGAACAGCGGGCCGGTCGTGCCGGCGTACGAGATGGAATCGATCTTCCAGCCCTTCCGCCGCCTCGGCCGCGAGCGGGTCGGCGGCCCCTCCCGCGGCCTCGGCCTCGGCCTGTCCATCGTCCGCGCCATCGCCCAGGCCCACCACGGCACCGTCACCGCCACCCCCCGCCCCGGCGGCGGCCTCACCCTCACCACCACCCTCTGACCCCCGCCGGGCGTCCCGCCCCCGCCCCCACCTGGCGCAACTCTTAAAGAGTCGCGGTCTCAAGGCGATCTGAGACCGCGACTCTTTAAGAGTTGCGGTGCGGGTCGGGACGGCGCGGGTCGGGACGGCGCGGGTCGGGGCGGCGCGGGTCGGGACGGCGCGGGTCAGTCGGTGGCGGTGATGGTGGTGGCGGTGACGGTGGTGTCGGAGGTGGTGCCCTGGACGGTGATCTCGGTGCCGGCGGTGAGGTCCTTGAGGGCGATCTTGTCGGTGGTCTGGACCGTGGTGGTGTCGCCGGTCTTGATGGTGAGCAGCCGCCCGTCGGCGGTCTCCAGGTAGACGGTGGTGCCGTCGACCAGCTTGATCTTCCCGGTGATCGGCGCGGCGGCCGGTTGCTGGCCGCTCTGCTGGCCGCCGGGGAGCGCGCCCTGCTGGCCGCCGGGCAGTCCGCCGTAACCGCCGGCCTGGCCGTAGCCGCCACGGAAGCCGCCCGGCCGGTTGCCGGTCGCCCCGCCGGCCGCCGTGGCCGTGCCGGAGGCGCCGAAGCGCTGCTGGACCTGGACTCCGGCGAGGAAGCCGCCGCAGGTCAGCACGAGTGCGAGCAGGGCGCCTGTGCTGCGGGTAAGCCATGGGCCTCGTTTGGCCCTGGCCAGGCCCGCCACCAGGTCGTCCATCGGCGCGTCCGAGACGACACCGGTGGTGTCCGTCTCCCGGGTACGGATCGCGTGTTTCATAGAGGTCAGGCTCCTTACTCGTACCGCAGGGCGTCGATGGGGCGCAGGCCGGCCGCCCGGCTGGCCGGGTAGCTGCCGAAGAACAGGCCGATCGCCACGCAGACGCCCAGCGCCAGCGCGACCGAGTCGGGCATGACCACCGGTTTGATGCCGACGATCTCGAAGTTCGCGCCGATCAGCGCCGCGGCGACCCCTAACCCGCCGCCGGCCAGGCTGAGCAGCGTCGCCTCGATCAGGAACTGGGTGAGGATGACCCGGCGGGGTGCGCCGAGCGCCTTGCGGATGCCGATCTCGCGGGTCCGCTCGGTCACCGAGACCATCATGATGTTGGTGATGCCGATGCCGCCGACGACCAGCGAGATCCCGGCGACCGCGCCGAGCAGCACGGTGAAGGTCTCGGCGGTCGCGGTGCGCGTCTCCAGCAGCTGGGAGGCATCCCTGACCTGGTACGGCGTGCTGCTCGCGCCGTCGGCGACGTGCATCTTCGCGTTGAGGATCGCGGTGATCTCGGCCTTCGCCGCGGCCACCGCGTCCGCGTTCACCGCCTCGATGGTGATCGAGGAGACGGGGCCGTACCCGGTCAGCGAGCGCTGCACCGCGGGCAGCGGCGCGATCGCCACGTCGTCGGGGTCGTTGAAGCCGGTCGAGCCCTTCTTCGCGAGCACCCCGATCACCGAGTAGATCTGCCCGGCGATGCCGATGCGCTGCCCGACCGGGTCCACGGTGGTGCCGAACAGCTCCTCGGCGGTGGTCGGGCCGAGCACCACCACCCGCGCGGCCTGGTCGACGTCCTCCTCGGTGAACCCCGAACCGCTCGCGATCACGCTGTTGGACGCCCCGAAGTACGACGGGTACGTGCCGATCACCGAGTTGACGTCGTACGACGCGTCGCCGAAGGTCAGCGTCTGCGCGCTGTTCACCACCGGCGACACGCTCTTGACGTCGGGCGCGGACTCCCTGTCCTGCAGCGCCTTGACGATGTCCAGGGTCAGGTCGGTGCGGTAGCCGGTGTCGCCGCCGCGGCCGCCCTGCACGGTCAGCGTGTTGGTGCCGAGCGCGGCCAGGCTGTCCTCGACCTGCTTGGCCGAGCCGTTGCCGACCGCGACCAGCAGGATCACCGCCGCGACACCGATCAGGATGCCCAGCACGGTCAGCCCGGACCGCAGCTTGTTCGCCGCGACCCCGCGCAGCGCGAACCCGAAGATCTCGAAGAAGCTCATGCCGGGACCCCCACCGGTGTGATGTCGCGACGGCGCACGTCGGAGACGACCAGGCCGTCGACCAGGCGGATGGTCCGGTGGGCGTGCGCCGCGACCTCGTCCTCGTGCGTGATCAGCACGATGGTGCGGCCCTGCGCGTTCAGCCCGTCCAGGATGCTCAGCACGTCGGCGGTGGAGCGGCTGTCCAGGTTGCCGGTCGGCTCGTCGGCCAGTAGCAGCGCCGGCTCGCTGACCAGCGCGCGGGCCACCGCCACCCGCTGCTGCTGGCCGCCGGAGAGCTGGTTCGGGTCGTGGTCGGCCCGGTTGGCCAGGCCCACCATGTCCAGCGCGGCGAGCGCCCGCTCGCGGCGCACGGCCGGTTTGATCCCGGCGTACGCGAGCGGCAGCTCCACGTTGGCCAGCGCGCTGGTCCGGGCGATCAGGTTGAACGACTGGAACACGAAGCCGATCCGGCGGTTGCGCACCAGGGCCAGCTGCGACTCGTTCAGCTCGCTGACGTCCACCCCGTCCAGCCGGTACGTGCCCGAGGTCGGCACGTCCAGGCAGCCGACGATGTTCATCAGTGTCGACTTGCCCGAGCCCGACGAGCCCATGATGGCCACGTAGTCGCCGGGCGCGACGGTCAGCGACACCCCGGCCAGGGCGTGCACCGCCGTCTCACCCTCGCCGTACGTCTTGACCAGGTCGACGACGTCCAGGACGGGCCGCTGCTCGCGGCCGTACGGCCCGGTCACCGGTTGCCGCCCGCGGGCCGGTTGCCGGTGTTGCCCCCGAAGCCGCCGCCGGTGAAGCCGCCCGGCCCGCCGCCAGGGAACTGCTGCTGGTTGCCGGTCCCGCTGGTCACGGTGGCCAGCACGACCTGCTCACCCACGGTCACCCCGGAGACGATCACGGTGTACGCGTCGCCCCTGAGCCCGATCTCGACCGCCCGGGTCTCCTGCACGCCGTTGGCGACCACGGTCACCGTGGTCCGGCCGCCGGCCGTGCGCACCGCCGCCGCGGGGACGTAGACCGCGTCGGCCACCTCGTCGACGGTCACCGACAGGCTCACCGTCTGCCCGAGCCGGGTGCCCTCCGGAATGCTGTCCAGCAGCACCTCGATCGGGTACGTCACCGTGTTGCCGCTGGACGCGGTCGGCGAGATCGCCGACACCTTGCCGGTCGCGGTCGCCCCGGTCAGCGCGTTCCAGGTGACGGTCGCGGACTGTCCGGCCTTCAGCCGTGTCGCGTCGGCCTCGGCGACCCCCGCCGCCACCTGTAGCTTCGTCAGGTCGGCGAGCTGCACGAACCCGGAGCCGCTCGAGGACGAGGACGACGACGAGCCGTTGCCTCCGCCGGACGAGCCGCCCGAGGAGCCGCCGACCGCGCCGCTGATCGCCACCACGGTGCCGGCCATCGGGGCCTTGAGCACCGTGCCGTCGACCGCCCGCTTGGCCGCGGCGAGCGTGGACTCCGCCTGGGCCACCTGGTTCTCGGCGTTGGCGATGCTGCTGTCGTCGCCGCCGTCCTCGGCCCGGTCCAGCGCGTCGCGGGCCGCGTCGAGGTTGCGCGCGGCGGTCTGGCGGCTCTCTTTGACCTCTGTCGCGTCCACGGTGGCCAGCACCGCACCCTTGGCGACCTTGTCGCCGACCTTCACCTTGATCGCGGTGACGGTGCCGCCGGTGGCGAAGTCGGCCGACATGGTGTTCGCCGACTCGATCGACCCGTCGGCGGTGACCGTCGCGGTCACCGTGCCCTGGGCCACCGCCACGGTGCGTGTCGTGTTCGCCTGGGCCGGCTCCGCGTCCCCGCTGATCATGAAGTATGCCCAGGTGCCGCCACCGACCAGCAGCAGCCCGAGAGCGCTGTTGATCAGTGTGGTCCGCCCGAGCGGGATGGCTCGCCGCAATCGCATGGCACGCATCGTCGCGACCCGCCCTCGACGCGACCTCCCACCAACCTCGGAATGAGCTTGGAGCTGTCGGCTTCGGTTTCGGCAGCCGCCGCAAGCATGTGGCCCTGCACAGCCCACAACCCAGAAGTTGTGGATACAACACAGGGGTTGTGGGCTGTCGCAGACACTTCACCCGGCGGCCGCCCCGGCGGCGGCGCGGTCAGTCGTCGGTGAGCGGCAGCAGGACGCGGAAGGTCGAGCCGACCCCAGGAGACGTGGCCAGTTCGATGCGGCCGCCGTGGGCCTTGACGATCGCCGAGGCGATGGCCAGGCCCAGTCCCGCGCCCCCGTGGGTACGGGCCCGGTGCGGATCGGCGCGGTACAGCCGCTCGAAGATGTGGGCAGCGTGCTCGGGAGGCACACCCGGTCCGGTGTCCTCGACCTCGACCACGGCCACCGGCAGGTCCGGGTCCAGCTCCGCGCCCACCGCGGCGACCACCGGGCCGCTGTCGCGGGCCACCGGCAGCTCGAACGGCTCGTCGGCATGCTCGCCGCCGCGATGGCTGACCCGTAGCGTCACCCGGGCGTCGGGCGGGGTGTGCTGGAGCGCGTTGGCCACCAGGTTCGTCACCACCTGGCGCAGCCGGTGCTCGTCGCCCTGCACGCCGACCGGTTCGAACCCGGCGAGCTCCACGCTCCGGCCCGGGGTGCGCACGTGCGCGTCCCGGACCGTGTCGGCCGCTACCGCCAGCAGATCCACCCGGGACTGCTGCAGCGGGCGCTCCTCGTCCAGCGCGGCCAGCAGCAGCAGGTCCTCGACCAGCAGGCCCATCCGGCCGGCCTCCTGCTCGATGCGGGACATGGTCTCGTCCAGCTCCGGACCGGGCGGCGCGCCGCCGCGCCGGTACAGCTCGGCGAAGCCGCGGATCGAGGTGAGCGGGGTGCGCAGCTCGTGCGAGGCGTCCGCGAGGAACTGGCGCAGCCGCTGCTCGGACGCGGCCCGCGCGGTCACCGCCGCCTCGATACGCGACAGCATCGTGTTGAGCGCCAGGCCGAGCCGGCCGGGTTCGGTGTGCGGGTCGGGGTCGGGCACCCGGGCGGTCAGGTCACCACCGGCGATCTGCGCCGCGGCAAGCTCCATGTTGGTCAGTGGCCGCAGCCCGATCCGGACCACGGTGTACGCCGCGAAGCCCAGTCCCAGCAGCACCAGCGCCCCCACCCCCAGCCCGAGCAGCAGTACCAGGTTCGCGGTGCTCTCGACCCGGTCCAGCGAGATCGCCGAGACGCGGTAGCCGCCCGGCGCCTGGCTCACCGTGACCCGGAAGTCCTGGCCCGACGCGCTGGTCGCGGTGAACAGCGCGGGGGGCTCTTTCGACCCCGCCGGGTGGGCGTGGGCAGTGATCTGGCCAAAGGTGAGCTGCGGTCCCGCTGCGGGCGTGATGCCACTGCTCTCGCACCAGAGGAGCTGCCCCTGCACGTCGTAGACGAGCATGATCGTGTCGCCCTGCCCCGGCGGCAGCGCGAACCGGAAGCCGTTGGTGCTCGGTGGTCCTTCACACTCTGCCGACCCGGTCGCGCCCGGCTGCCCGGTGGCCGCCGGAGTCGGCTGCGCGGCAGTGGTGGGGGTCGGCGGCGGGGTGGTAGCGGAATTCGACGCGGCCGGCTCGGCTCGGCTCGGCGACGCGGTGGCCGTCGGCCGGGACTGGCCGGGCGGCTGCTGGTTCGGCTCGGCGCCGGGCTGTCGGCCGCCGAATCCGCCCGGCCCGAACCCGTTGCGGAATCCGTTCAGGCGTCGCACGTCCTCGTCGAGCTGCTGCGACAGGTAGTGGCGCAGCGTCGTGGCGGCGACGAAGTCGGTGATGAGCAGGGCCACCCCGGCGAGCGCGACCACCGCGACCACCATCCGGGTACGCAGGGTCCACCGCCGCCACGGTGGGCGGATCATTCCTGGCCACCTCGGGGCAGGCGCAGCGCGTACCCGACGCCGCGGACCGTGTGGATCAGCGGCGGGTCCCACTTGTCGACCTTCTTGCGCAGGTAGTAGACGTACGACTCGACGATGCGGCCGTCGCCGCCGAAGTCGTAGCTCCAGACCCGGTCCAGGATCTGCGCCTTGGAGACCACCCGGCCCGCGTTGACGAGCAGGTAGCGCAGCAGGTTGAACTCGGTCGGGGACAGGTCGACCAGCTTGCCGCCCCGGCGCACCTCGTGCGCGTCCTCGTGCAGCTCCAGGTCGGCGTAGCGGAGCACGCCGCTGTCGGCCTGCTCGCCGCCGGGCCGGCTGCGCCGCAGGATGGCCCGGATGCGCAGCACGACCTCCTCCAGGCTGAACGGCTTGGTGACGTAGTCGTCCGCGCCGACGGTCAGGCCGGAGATGCGGTCCTCCACCGAATGCCGCGCGGTCAGGAACAGCACGGGCACCAGGGCGTTGTCCGGTCCCCGGCCGTCGGCGCGCAGCTGCCGGGCGACCTCGAAGCCGTCCAGGTCGGGCAGCATCACGTCGAGCACGACCAGGTCGGGCTGGAACTCCTCGGCCGCGATGAGCGCCTCCCGGCCGCTGTTCGCCACCCGCACGTCGAACTCGACCAGGCGCAGCGTGGCCGACAGCAGCGCGCAGATGTTGGCCTCGTCATCGACGACCAGCACCCTGGTCTTCGCCCGCTCCTGCTGCTGCGTCACCGTCAGCTCCCTGCTACCTCGTCACTGCCTGTGAGCTCGTTGTATCCGTCTTACCTCGGAACAGGCTGGGAGCACGATCGGAACCTCGTGAACGTCCCCGCGCCATGGTCCGGTCCGGGGCGGGTGGGTCAGGAGCGGGCGTTGAGGCGCACCGTGTCACCCTCGGCGAGCCCGGAGGTGACCTCGACGTCGCCGTCGCCGCGCAGGCCGATGCCGATCGTGCGGGGCGTGCCGTCGGGGAGTTTCACCTCGCCGGTGGTGTCGCTGGTCACCCGGACCGCGGATTGGGGCAGCAGCAGGCCCTCGGCCCGGTCGAGCACCACGCCCGCGGTGGCGCTCTGCCCGATCAGCAGGCCCTCCGGCGTGCCGTCGAATGCCAGCAGCACGTGGTAGCGCACCAGGGTGCCGGTGGCCGTGCCGGTGGCGGCGACCTGGGCGATGGTCGCGGTGAGGGTCTCGTCGGGCCGGTTGGCCAGGGTCACCGTGGCCGGCTGGCCGACCGCCAGGCTCACCGCGTCGGCCTCGGCGAACTCGGCCTCGACCATCATCGTGGCGACCACGCCCAGCGTGATGAAGGTGCTGGTGCTCACCGCGTCCCCGGCCTTGCCGCCGACGCTGAGCACCTTCGCCCCCACGGGGGCCGTGATGGTGGTGCCGGCCAGGTCGCGCTCGGCTCTGGCCAGGTCGGCCCCGGCCTTGTTCACCGCGACCTCCGCGGAGTAGATCGCGTCCCCGCCACTGCCCCGCCCACCGGTCGCACCCCCGGAGCCGTTGGAGGAACCGCCGGACGAGCAGCCGGAGCCGGTGCTCGGTGCGGGCGTACGGGAGGGCGAGGCCGAGGGCTTCGGGGAGGCCGACGCCGAGGGTGTCGGGCTGCCCGTCGGCGTCGGCGACGTCCTGGCGGTAGCGGTCGCGGTGGTCGACGCGGCGGGAGGCGTCGTGGCCTGGTAGGTCAGCAGGACGGCCGACCCGGCGGTGACCGCGTCCTGGCCTGTCGTGCCGTACGCCGCGCTGCGCGCCGACGTGCAGCCCGTCGCGGTGTCGTCCGTGGCGGCGGCTCGGGCGTCGACCAGGGCCTGCTCGGCCTCGGACAGCGCGTTGGCGGCGTCGTCGCGGGCCTCCTGCGCGTCGGCGTCGTCGATCGTCGCCAGATCCTGCCCGGCCACCACCTCGTCACCCGGCTTCACCAGTACCGAGGTCAGCGTGCCCGCGACGGAGAAGGCCAGCTCACGGCTCGCGACCGGGGACACCTTGCCCGATGCGGCGACGGACGAGGTGACCTCGCCCCGCTGCACCGCCGTCGTCGCCGCGGCCGCCGGGGCCGGGTCACCGCCCTGCACCGCGACCACCGTCACCACCGCGACGGCGACGAGCACCGCCGCGCCCGCGGCCACCCACCGGCGTCGCTTTCCGCGCACCACGAACGTCATGGCCGGGAGTCTCGCGGCCGTCGCTCGGTGATCGCTTCAGCTCACCTCGGAGCCACCTCAAAGCCGCCACTCCCAGCCCATCCTGAGGTGCGGTCGAGCGAGCGCCGAGCCGGGGCGCGCAGGCTCGCGCAGGTGAAGACGCCGATGAGACAGACCCGCGCCGCCCTCACCGCTGCCGTCGCGATCGCCGTGCTCGGCCTCGCCGCGGCCTGCGGTTCCGGCGACGACACCGCCGACCAGCCCGCCTCCGCCGGACAGACGAACGGGTTCGCCGCGTACGCCGCTTGCCTGAAGGAGCAGGGGATCACCTTGCCGGACAACTTCGGGCAGGGCGGTGGCAGACCGTCGGGCGCGCCGACGGCTCGCCCGACGAACCAGGCGACCGCCCGGCCGACCGTACGCCCCAGTGGGCAACCGGGAGGTTTCGGCGGTCCCGGCGGGGGTATGCGGGCACCGGACGGCGTGAGCGCCGAGAAATGGCAGCAGGCACAGCAGGCTTGCGTAGCGGTGCGCCCCAGCGGCGGACCCGGTGGAGGCTTCGGTGGCAACCGGGGCGACAACGGGGCCAACGCGGCGTACCGCAACTGCCTCGCTGAACGCGGTGTGGAGTTCACACCCGGGCAGCAGCTCGCGACCGCCGATCCGAAGGTGGCGGCGGCGATGCAGGCCTGTGCCGTGCTTCGCCCCACCGCCGCGCCGAGCCCGGCGGCGAGCTGACCGCATCTCCCGGCCCGCCGGGCTGGTGGACCGGAGCCGGTCTCGGCGGTGCTGTCCCCCCGTGCAGCACCGCCGGATCGGCTCCCCACAGACGAAGGGCCCGCTCACCTGGGTGAGCGGGCCCTTCTCTCAATGTGCTGTCACGCCGGAGGACGCCAGGCCACGCCGTGCATGAGCTGGTCCGCGCCGAGCCAGACGGCGTTCATCAGGCGGGTGGCCGTACGCCCGGGGTCTTCGTCAGGGTGGTCGGCGAGCCAGTCGGCGAGCGACTCGCTCGCGCCGACCAGGGTCAGCGCCATCGCGGTGATGTCGTCGGGTTTGACCTGGCGGCCCTCGTGGCGCAGCGCGGCGTCGAGGCGGTCGGTGATCACCTCGACGACCGACACCCGCATCGCCGCGACCTCGACCGAGAACGGCTGCTGGGTGCGGGCCTGCCGGTAGAGCACCGACCAGCCGTCGCGGTGCGCGCCGACGAACTCGAAGAAACCTTTGAGCCCCTGCCACAGTTGCTGGTCCGGGGGGAGGGTGGGATCGGCCGCCGCGGCCAGGCCGCTGACCAGGCGCGCCGACTCGCGGCGCAGGCAGGCGATGAAGAGTTCCTCCTTGGTGCCCAGGTATGCGTACACCATCGGCTTGGACACGCCGGACAGTTCGGCGATCTCGTCCATGTTGGCGTGGTGAAATCCGCGGCGGGAGAACACCAGCACCGCGGCGTCGAGCATCTGCTGCTCGCGCTCCGCGCGCGGCACCCGGCCGCGCGGGGTGTCCCCGGCGCGCGGGGCAGGCGGCGTGTCGTCACCTGGAGGAAGCGGTCGGCTCTGCACCTTGCCAGCCTACCTACTCCGTCGTAAGGTTACGCACGAGTAAGTTTCAATGGTTATGGAGGACATCATGGCCGACTTCGACCTGTCTGACTTCAGCTCTCTCGACCCGGCGCAGTTCGCGTCGCTGGTCAAGAACGCGTCTGACGCCCAGCTGAACGAGGTGCTCAGCGGCGATACGCGGACGAAGGTGCTGGACGAGATCTTCCGCCGCATGCCCGGCCTGTTCCGGCCGGAGCGCGCCGGCAACACCGAGGCGGTCATCCACTGGATCATCACGGGCGCCGCCGACGGCGGTTCGGACACCTACGAGCTGGTCATCGCCAACGGCGCGTGCACCCTCTCGGAGACCCCGTCCCACGAGCCCAAGCTCGCCGTGACGGTCGGTCCCGCCGACTTCCTCAAGGTCGTCTCCGGCAACGGCAACCCCGTCATGATGTTCATGACCGGCAAGCTGAAGGCCAAGGGCGACCTGGCACTGGCGGCCAACATCGCCAACCTCTTCAACATCCCCAAGGCCTGACCCATGACCACCCCCCTCAGGTGGACCGCCCCGGAGCCGGGGGCGTGAGCATGGAGTTCTCGCTTGATCTGAACGAGGAGCAGCGGGATCTGCGGGACTGGGTGCACGGCTTCGCCGAGCAGGTCGTGCGCCCGGCCGCCGCGGAGTGGGACGAGCGGGAGGAGACTCCCTGGCCCGTCATCGCCGAAGCCGCCAAGATCGGCCTGTACGACTTCGAGTTCCTGGCGAACCTCTGGGCGGACCCGAGCGGCCTGTCCATGTGCATCGCCAGCGAGGAACTGTTCTGGGGCGACGCCGGCATCGGCCTGGCCATCATGGGCACCTCGCTCGCGGTCGCCGGGATCTTCGGCTCCGGCACCCCCGAGCAGATGGCCGAGTGGGTCCCGCAGTGCTTCGGCACCAAGGAGGACCCGAAGGTCGCCGCGTTCTGCTCGACCGAGCCCGAGGCCGGCTCCGACGTGGGCGCGATGCGCACCCGCGCGGTGTACGACCAGGCCACCGACGAGTGGGTGCTCACCGGGCAGAAGGCGTACGCCACCAACGGCGGCATCGCCAACGTGCACGTGGTCACCGCCGTCGTCGACCCGGAGCTGGGCTCGCGCGGGCAGGCCGGCTTCATCGTGCCGCCCGGCAGCAAGGGCCTGCACACCGCCCGCAAGCTGCGCAAACTCGGCATCCGCGCCTCGCACACGGCCGACGTGTTCCTGGACGAGGTCCGGGTGCCCGGCAACTGCGTGCTCGGCGGCAAGGAGAAGCTCGACGAGCGGCTGGCCCGGGCCCGTTCCGGGCAGCGCTCCTCGGGGCAGGCCTCGATGCGCACGTTCGAGCTGTCCCGGCCCGCGGTCGGCGCGCAGGCGCTGGGCATCGCCCGGGCGGCGTACGAGTAC
Source organism: Catellatospora vulcania (assembly GCF_009720385.1). GTDB lineage: Bacteria > Actinomycetota > Actinomycetes > Mycobacteriales > Micromonosporaceae > Catellatospora > Catellatospora vulcania. Next base: position 386,118 of record NZ_ML769302.1, read on the forward strand.
GCGCTGGAGTACGCCAAGACGCGGGTGCAGTTCGGCAAGCCCATCGTGGAGAACCAGGCGATCGCGTTCGCGCTGGCCGACATGCGCATGGAGATCGACGCCGCGCGCCTGCTGGTGTACCGGGCGGCCTGGATGGGCCGCAACAGCCGGCCCTTCACCGCGGGCGAGGGCTCGATGTCCAAGCTCAAGGCCGGCGAGGTCGCGGTCTCCGTGACCGAGAAGGCGCTGCAGATCCTCGGCGGCGCGGGCTACCTGCGCGAACACCCGGTGGAGCGCTGGTACCGCGACGCCAAGATCTACACCATCTTCGAGGGCACCAGCGAGATCCAGCGCCTGGTCATCGCCCGCGCCATCACGGGCGCCTCACTCCGCTGACAGCACCCGGCTCGTCGCGGGCGGCCGGCGGAGGCCCGCTGCGGCAGGCGGCTGCGGCGGGCGGCTGCGGCGGGCGGCTGCGGCGGGCGGCTCGCGCGCTCGGCTTGCCGCGAAGATCGCTGTTTGCGGTCGGAAAGTGCGGTCAGACCGCAGGTTCTGACCGCAAACAGCGATCTTCGCAGCGAACAGCGGTCTTCGCCGCCGCCATCACGGAAACATAGACGGTGGTCCACTCAGGTGGGCCGCCGTCTTCACATTTTAGTTACCGCTCAGTAATATCCGGGTAACCCTGGCGATCGAACGAGAGGCCTCACCGTCGTGGACCTGCTCTTCATTGTCCGTACCCTGGCCCGCCGCGGGCTGCTCAGCCCCGGCAGCCCGACCCGCGTCGCCGACCAGCTCAACACCCTGCGCCGGTGGGGCTTCACGCTCGCAGGCGAGCTGCGTGCCGCCGAGGCACGCGACCCGCACCGTCCCGCCGTCATCGACGAGCACCGTGGGGCGATCACCTACCGCCAGCTCCTGCACCGCGCCCAGCGCCTGGCCGTCGCGCTCGGCGGCACCCGGGGCGTCGCGCCCGGCGTACGCGTCGGGCTGATGTGCCGCAACCACGTCGGCCTGATCGAGGCCATGGTCGCCTGCTCCCTGCTCGGCGCGGACGCTGTCCTGGTCAACACGGCCCTGTCCGCGCCGCAGCTCACCGCCGTGGCCGAGCAGCAGCAGCTGCGCCTGCTCATCCACGACCGCGAGTTCGCGCCGGTCGCCGCGGCCGTGCCGTGCGAGCGGCTCGACGAGTCCAGCGTCGACGCGCTGCTCGCCGAGACCCCACCGCAGGGGCGCTGGTCCGAGGTCAGCCGGGCGGGCCGCACCATCGTGCTCACCTCGGGCACCACCGGCGCGCCCAAGGGCGCCCGGCGACCCACCCCGCCGGGCTTCGGCCCGCTGGTCTCGATCATCGACCGCATCCCGCTGAACGTCGGCGAGCGCATCCTGATCTCCGCGCCCCTCTTCCACACCTGGGGGTACGCCGCCCTGCAGCTCTCCCTGGCCATGCGGGCCACGGTGGTGCTCCAGCGCCGGTTCGACCCGATGGCCACCGCGCACGCCGTGGACGTGCACGGCTGCACCGCCCTGTTCGCGGTTCCGGTGATGCTGCAGCGGCTGGTCGAGGCGGGGGCCGTGCCCGCGAAGCCGCCGCGCATCGTCGCCGTCAGCGGATCGGCCCTGCCCGGCGGCCTGGCGACCCGGTTCATGGACACCTGGGGCGACTGCCTCTACAACCTGTACGGCTCCACCGAGGCGTCCTGGGCGTCCATCGCCACCCCCGCCGACCTGCGCCTGGACCCGGGCACGGCGGGCCGCCCGCCGCACGGCACCCGGATCGCGATCCTCGACCCGACCGGGCTGCCCGTGGCCCGCGGCCGGATAGGCGAGATCCACGTCGGCAACGAGATGCTGTTCGAGGGGTACACCCGCGGCCCCGGCGCACCGCCGCCGACCGGCGACCGCCCCGACGGCATGCTCGGCACCGGCGACCTGGGCCACCTCGACGCCGAAGGCCTGCTCTACGTCGACGGCCGCGCCGACGACATGGTCGTCTCCGGCGGCGAGAACGTCTTCCCCCGCCCCGTCGAGGAACTGCTCACCCAGCTACCGCAGGTCCGCGAGGCAGCCGTGATCGGCGTCCCCGACCCCGAGTACGGCCAGCGCCTCGCCGCGTACCTGGTCCTGCACCCCGGCCAGCACCTCGACACCGACGAGGTACGCGAGTACGTCCGCCACTACCTGGCCCGCTTCAGCGTCCCCCGCGAAGTCCACTTCGTCCCCGAACTCCCCCGCACCGCCACCGGCAAAGTCATCCCCCGCCTCCTCCGCACCATGTGAGCAAAGCAAGGGCACCTTCACAACGCTATGCGTTGTAGAAGGTGCCCTTGTTAACGGTCTATCCGCGTTTCCACTGGTCAGCTCGCTGCGTGGATCACTATCTCGTGCGGCTGCCCGCCGCGCACCGGCGCGTCACGGCCGCACCGCAAGCCGAACCGCAGGCCGAACCGCAGGCCGCGGCCGCGCACCGGCGTCAGCGCCAGGGGGAGACGACCCGGCCCTCCTCGGCCGCCAGGGCGATGTCGGTGCGGAACTGGCCGCCCGCCAGCTCCACGTGCGACACCAGCTCGTACGCCGCCGCCCGCGCCGCGTGCAGGTCGTGCCCCGTCGCCGTCGCGCAGAGCACCCGGCCGCCGGCCGAACGCAGCACGCCGTCCGCGTCTCGCTTCGTGCCCGCGTGGATCAGCCCGGCCGCGCCGGTGATCTCGTCCCCGGTACGCGCGCTCGCCGGATACCCGGCGCTCGCCAGCACCACGGTCACCGAGAAGGCATCCTTCCACTGCAGCTCGGGGTGGCCGGCCAGCTCGCCGGTGGCCGCCGCGTACAGCAGGCCGCCCAGCGGGGTGTCCAGCAGCGCCAGCACCGACTGCGTCTCCGGGTCGCCGAAGCGCGCGTTGAACTCGATCACCTTCGGGCCGCCCTCGGTGATCGCCAGGCCGATGTAGAGCAGGCCGGAGAACGGGGTGCCCGCGTCGCGCATCTGCTGCAGCGTCGGGTGGGCTACGGTGGCCATGACGTGGTCGACCAGGTTCGGCGGGGCCCACGGCAGGGGTGCGTACGCCCCCATGCCGCCGGTGTTCGGCCCTGCGTCGCCGTCGAAGATGCGCTTGAAGTCCTGCGCGGGCAGCAGCGGCACCGCGGTCACACCGTCGGTGACCACGAACAGCGACACCTCGGGCCCGTCGAGGTACTCCTCGATGACCACGCGGCCGCACTCGGCGGCGTGGGCCAGCGCGGCGGCACGGTCATCGGTGACGACGACACCCTTGCCCGCGGCCAGGCCGTCGTTCTTCACCACGTACGGCGCGCCGAAGGTGTCCAGCGCCCGCGCCGCCTCCTGCGCCGTGCCGCACGTGAAGGCACGTGCTGTCGGCACCTTGGCAGCGGTCATGACCTGCTTCGCGAAGTCCTTGGACCCCTCCAGCTGCGCCGCGCTGCCGGACGGTCCGAAACACGGGATGCCCTTGGCCCGCACCGCGTCGGCGACCCCCGCCACCAGCGGCGCCTCGGGCCCCACAACGACCAGGTCGGCTTCGACGTCCACCGCGAGCCCGGCCACGGCCTCGGGCGACAGGATGTCCACATCCCGCTGCTCCGACGCCACCTCCGCGATCCCCGGACTCCCCGGCGCCGCGATCACGGCGCTGACCCCCGGATCCCGCGCCAACCCCAGCACCAGGGCGTGCTCCCGCCCCCCACCACCGATCACGAGTACCCGCACGCCCCCACCCTACCCTCCCCGTTGATCATGAACTTATGGCACGGGTCGACGGCGATTCATGTCCACAACTTCATGATCAACTAGCTAGCCGGCTCTCCGGCAAGGGCATGACGGGCCAGCCGTAGGTCGCCGTCAGCGGTCCGGTCGCCGTCAGCGGTCCGGTCGCGTCAGCCGGCCCGGTCGGCATCAACCGGCTCGGTCAAAGCGAGGGCGCGGCGGACGGTTCGGGGGATGAGGTGCGGGTCCTGGGTGTCGGGCCAGGTGAAGCGGATGATGCGGTAGCCGGCGTTGACCAGGGCGTTCTGGCGCTCACGGTCGCGGAACACGGCGTCGGGGCGGTCGTGCACCTCGCCGCCGTCGGCCTCGCCGATCAGCCGCGCCGCGCGCCAGAGCATGTCTACGCGGGCGAGCACGCGGCCGGACGCGTCGGGGATCACCGCCTGCAACTCGTCGGGCGGCACTCCCGCGTCAGCGCAGCGCAGGCGCGCCCGCGTTTCCAGCGGCGACTCCGCCCGCCCATCCGCCTGCTCGATCCAGCCGCGCGCCTTCGTGGCGCCACGCCGACCGAACATGAGCCGCGGCAGCTCCGCGAGGTCGTCCTCGGAGAGCAATCCCTGGTGGAGCGCCGAGTCGAGCACCGACACCGCGGCCAGGCGGTCGAGTTTGAGAAGCAGATCCGCGACGGTACGCCGCACCGTGGTCACCGCGATGCCGTCGACCACGGTCACCTCCCCGGCGGCGAGAGTGAGCTGATGCGGCACCACCGTCGCCTCGGCCGACCGGCGCGGCACCGCCAGCTTGCCCGGCAGGCTGACGTGCAGGCGGGTCTGCGGCCGCAACCCGTGCAACCCGTGCACGACGGCCGCGCTCTCCAGCACCGCGACGGCGTTCGGACCGCCGGTCAGCACGGCGGCCCGCACCAGCGCCTTCGGCGAGTCCGGCTGACCGCGCATGTCGGCGTCCACCAGGTAGACGCCCCGGCTCAACGTCCGCCATACCCCCTGCCGGAGGAACCTCTTGACAGAGGCGGTGGATAACTCCAGGTCGCGGCACTGGGCCGCGGTGATCAGACCGTCCTGCCGCTCGGCAAGTCGTTGCACAGCAAGCACATCCGACAGCCTGAGCCGCCCCTGCCCAGCTCACAACCCCTGTGGACAACGCCTGTGGACAACCAGGACGACGCCCGCCTTGATCATGAACTTATGGCAGCGACACACCGTCGAGCCGTGCCATAAGTTCATGATCAACCAGAAAGGGCGCTACAGGGCCAGCATGTCGTGGCGGACCACGTTTTCGTCGCGGCCGGGGCCTACGCCGATCATGGAGATGCGGGTGCCGCAGAGTTCTTCGAGGCGTTCGATGTAGCGCTGGGCGTTGTGGGGGAGTTCGGCGAAGTCGCGGGCCTTGGAGATGTCCTCGAACCAGCCGGGGAGGTACTCGTAGACGGGCTTCGCGTGGTGGAAGGCCGTCTGGGTCATGGGCATCTCGTCGAGGTGCTCGCCGTCGACCTCGTAGCCCACGCAGACGGGGACCTGGTCGAGGCCGGAGAGGATGTCGAGCTTGGTGACGACGAGGTCGGTGATGCCGTTGACACGGACCGCGTACCGGGCGATGACGGCGTCGAACCAGCCGCAGCGGCGGGGGCGGCCGGTGGTGGTGCCGTACTCGCCGCCGGTCTTGCGCAGGTGCTCGCCCATGTCGTCGTGCAGCTCGGTCGGGAACGGGCCCGCCCCGACGCGCGTGGTGTACGCCTTGATGACGCCGATCACGGAGCTGATCCGGGTCGGCGCGATGCCGGCCCCCACGCAGGCGCCGCCCGCGGTCGGGTTCGACGAGGTCACGAACGGGTACGTGCCGTGGTCGAGGTCGAGCAGGGTGGCCTGCGCGCCCTCCATGAACACGGTCTTGCCCTCTTCCAGGGCCTTGTTCAGGATCAGGCGGGTGTCGGCGATGAACGGGTTGAGCCGCTCGGCGTAGGTGAGGTACTCCTCGACCACGGCGTCGACGTCGAAGCCCTTGCGGTTGTAGACCTTGAACAGGATCTGGTTCTTCTCCCGCAGCACCAGCTCCAGCTTCTGCCGGAGGATGCCCGGGTCGAGCAGGTCCTGCACCCGGATGCCCATGCGGGCGACCTTGTCGCCGTAGGCGGGGCCGATGCCGCGGCCCGTGGTGCCGATGCGGGCGGTGCCCAGGTAACGCTCGACGACCCGGTCCAGGGCCCGGTGATGGGGCATGACCAGGTGCGCGTCGGCGGAGATCAGCAGGCGGGAGACGTCCACGCCGCGCTCGGCGAGACCGTCGATCTCGGCCAGCAGCACCTTCGGATCGATCACGACGCCGTTGCCGAGGACGATCTCCGCGTTGGGGTGCAGCGCGCCGCTCGGCATCAGGTGGAGGGCGAACTTCTGGCCGTCCGGAGTGACCACGGTATGGCCGGCGTTGTTGCCCCCGGAGAAGCGGACGACGTAGTCCACTCGTGATCCGAGCAGGTCGGTAACCTTGCCTTTGCCCTCGTCGCCCCACTGGGCGCCGAGAAGCACGATCGCTGGCATCTTTCCTTCGCCTCCTAGGCGAGCCGCGGGCCGCCCACGGCTGTGGTGACCCCGGGGTGCCAGGCTAACAGCTTGATCGGGCACGCATGCCCGGGCAATGCCAGAACCCCGAGAGGACGACGCGCTGTGTATGACGTGGTGCTGTTGAGCATGGCCGAGCCTGAAGGCGGCTGCTGCGGTGCCGGTGGCTGCGGCGACGGCCATGGCGATGGTCACAGCGACGCGCCGCGGCCGCGGGTGCCGGTGCTGCACTGCGCGGACGCGCTGCGCGCCGCCGGGGCCCGCGTCGAGACCGTCGTGGCGTGCTCGGACGCCGAGATCGACCAGGTGCTGTCGCGGCTCGACGGACCTGCCCGCGAGGACGGCCTGACCTGGCCGGACGCTGACAGCAAGACGCGGCTGGTGATTGCGGTCACCGACGACGGGCAACTGCGCCACGTGCTGCGCCGCCTGGTGCGCCGGTATGCCCCGGCCCCGTCGAAGCGGCCCGCCGAGCTGCCCGCGGGACGCACCGTGCCGGACCTGCCCGCGGTCGCGGTGCTGCCCGTCGACGCGGGCGCGGCCGACTTCGCCGCGCAGCTGGGTCTGCCCCGGCAGCCGGCCGAGGTGGCCGCGGCGGTGCTGGGCGACCGGTCGCGGCGGCTGGACCTGCTGCGCCACGACGGCGGTTCGGTGACGCTCGACGGTGTGCTGCTGGCCGGCAGCACCGAGGACGGCCAGCCGGTGCAGTGGGCGGGCCGGGTGGAGGTCGACGACGCGGTGCTGACCGACGGCGCGGAACCGCTGCTCGCGGTCGCCGTCGCCAACGGTTCCGGGGCGACCCTGCTCGACGGCCTGCCCCTGCTCACCTCGGTCGACCCGGCCGACGGCGTGATCGACGTCGCGGTGGCGGTGCCGGTCCGGCACAAGCCGCTGTTCGGTGCGCCCCGGCTGCGGATCGAGGTACGCCGGGCGCGTGGCCGGGCGGTGTCGGTGACTCCGCGCGACACCGAGGTTCCGTTCGCCGACGACGGGGTATCCGGCGAGCTGACCCGTAAGCGCTCCTGGTGGGTGGAGCCTGCGGCGTGGGCCGTCTATATCCGCTGAGCGGCGGGCGTACGGGACCTGCTGCGGGGTGTGCGCACTGACTAGGCTGCAGGGGCAGACGGCACTGGGGAGATGGCGATGACGGAATGGGAGTGGCCGCCGGACGAGATCAGCGGCCCCGCCGAGGACAGCAAGCAGATCACCCGTGGCCAGGGCGCGCGGGCCTCCGCCGCGGTGCCGCGCCCGGCCGAGCCGACGTCGGGCGCGCCCATGGCCGGCGTGCCGATCGCGGTCCCGGCTCCGCAGGCGGGCATTCCGCTCGCGGCGCCGCAGCCCGTGGCCGGTGCCGCCGACCTGACCCGCACCATGCAGGTGCCGCCGCTGCCGCAGCGCGAGCGGACCGCGGTGCCGCTGCCGCCGACCGCCGTGCCGGTGCAGCCGCACAGCGCGCCGATCCCGCTGCCGCCGCAGCAGGCGGCCCCGCCGATCCCGCCGCCACCGCCCGTCCCCGCCCCACCGACGGCCCCGGCAGCGCAGGTGTCACCGCAGGCCGGGCCTGCCGTGCCCGCACCGCCGACCGACACCCGCGCCCCGGCGACGACCCTGGCCGCTGAGGCCCGCGCAGCGGCGCCCGTCGAGGCCCGCGCCGCCGTGCCGGTGCCGCCCGCGGAGGCGCGGACCACCACGCCCTTCCCGCCCGTCGAGGCCCGCGCGGCGGTGCCGTTCCCGCCCGCCGAGGCGCGGGCCGCTGCTCCCTTCCCGCCGGCGGAAGCGCGTGCCGCGGTGCCGTTCCCGCCCGCTGAGCCGAGCCAGCCGGACGCGAGCGCCCGGCCCCATACCGCGACCGCCGCGGTGCCTCCGCCGCGACCGGCCGTCACGGCGGTGCCTGCGCCGCAGACCGCCCCGGGGGTATGGCCGGTGTCGCCGACCCCGCACATCCCGCCGCTGCCTACCACGCCCGCCTCCGCGCCGCCCCAGTTCGGCGCGGGCCCACCGCAGCCCGGCTCCGGCGGGGGTGAGGTCTACCTGCCGACGGCCGAGGAGTTCGCCCGCCGCCGCGCCACCCGCCCCGCCGATCCGGTCGCGCACATGGGCATCCAGGCGGCGCTGCGCAAGTCCACGTTCGGCCTGCTCAACCTGAGCCCCGGCCAGCGTGAGCAGGAGATCCGCCGCGCCACCGACCTGGTCCGGCGCAACTTCGGCGGCCTGCGGCAGATCACCGTGGTCAACCCGAAGGGCGGCGCGGGCAAGACGGTGGCCGTGCTGCTGCTGGCGATGACCTTCGGCCGCAAGCGCGGCGGGTACGTGCTGGCCTGGGACAACAACGAGACCCAGGGCACCCTCGGTATGCGTTCCCAGCAGGACTTCCATTCGCGTACGGTGCGCGATCTGATGCGCGACCTGCACCAGTTCCAGGGTTCGCAGAGCCGCGTCGGCGACCTGTCGCAGTACGTGCGCTCGCAGGGCGACGGCATGTTCGAGGTGCTCGCTTCGGACGAGTCCGCGACCGCGGGCGAGATGCTCACCGCGCACGCCTTCGCCGAGATCCGCGAGGTGGTCAGCCGCTTCTACAAGCTGATCATGGTGGACACCGGCAACAACGTGCGGGCCGAGAACTGGCAGGCCGCCATCGACGCGACCGACCAGCTCGTGGTCACCATGTCCGCCCGCAACGACTCGGCGGAGACCGCCGCCCGGATGCTCGACCATCTGGAGCAGACCGGCCGCAGCCGCCTGGTCCGGCAGGCCGTCACCATCGTCTCCCTGCCGCCGAGCCGCCGCGAGCTGGACATCCCCGCCATCGAGCGGCACTTCGCGGCGCGCACCCGGGCCGTGCTCATCGCGCCGTACGAGCGCATGCTCGACTCCGGCGAGCCGATCGACTACGGCCGGCTCACCGAGGAGTCGCAGGACGCCTGGCTGCGTATCGCCGCCTCCGTCGCCGAGGGACTCTGAACCGGACCTGCCCGTAAGCCCCTGGTGAAACGGTCACGAGGGCCGGCGCCGCCTCGATATGGTGGCACCGCGCCTCGTGATCGGAAGTGGTGATGGGCGACGGTCCGCAGCCCGGCGGCAGGTCACGTCCGGTGGCCTGGGTGCTCGCCGGGCTGCTCGGGGCGTTCCTGGTGGCGCGGTTCGTGATCTGGTCCCGCGGCGTGGTCTTCGTCACCAACGACGCAGGCTCCTACGTCTGGCACGGCGGGCGCGGCTTCGACCGCGGACCGCTGCTGTCGCTGACCGGCCACGCGCCCCGGCTGTGGGGCACACCCCTGCTGTACGCGCTGCTGCCCGGCGACCCGGCACGCGTTTTCGCGCAGTGGGCGCTGGGCACCCTCGCCTGGGGGCTGCTGGCGTGGGTGGTCGCCGCGCGCCTGCGCACCGGGCCCGGCAAGATCGTCGGCGCGGCAGGCATCCTGCTGCTGGCCCTGATGCCGCAGGTCGCCGCCTGGGACTTCACCATCCTGTCCGAGCCGCTGTCGATCACGCTCGGCGTGTCGACCCTCGCGCTGCTGCTGCAGTGGCTGGCCACCGGCTCGCGGGCCGCTCTGGTCGGGCTGACCGCCACCGCCTTCTGGCTCGTCTTCGTCCGGCCCGAGCTGTGGCTCGTGGTCGCCGTCGTCGCGCTCGTGCTGGTGGTGCGCGCCTGGCGGGACCGGGCACACCGGCGGCCCCCGGCGCTGGCGTACGGGGCGCTGCTGGTGGCGATCACCTGGGTCAACCTGATCACGCCCACCATGAGCCAGACGTACGCCGACCGCAGCTTCGGGCTGACGCTGGAGGAGGCGACGTTCAACTACCGCCTGCGGATGCAGGTGCTGCCGAATCCCGAGATCGCCACGGTGTACCGGGAACAGCTGGGCATGCCGCGCTGCACCGCGCTGGAGGAGACCGCGAAGCTGGGCGGCTGGCGGATGACCCGGATCATCTCGGCCTACCTGACCTGCCCGGAGCTGGTCGCGTGGGGGAAGGAGAACGCTCGCAGTTCCGGCTGGCGGTTCGCGCGGGCCGCGCCGGGCCTGTACGCCCGCGAGACGATGCGCACGCTGCCGCTGGCGCTCGGCGGCGCCACGTACGGCCGCAGCGGGGTCCTGCTGCCCCCGGCCGTGACCGGGGCCGCCTTCCCCGCCGAGCCCGCCCGGGTGCTGCCCCGGCTGTTCGGCGGCCTCGCGCTGGCCCTGGCCGCCGCGGTCGCGACCGGCGCGTGGCGGCGCCGCCGCCTGCTCGTCGCGACCGGGGCGGTGCTCGCGCTGGTCAGCATCGCCGCGATCCTCGCCGAGCTGCTGTTCGCGGCCGGGGAGTACGGACGGTTCGGCATCCAGGAGGCGATCTGGTTCCGGGTGGCGGTGTGGCTGATCGCGGCGGCAGCGCTGGACACGGCACTGGAGCGCCTGCGTAGACGGCGGCGGGCGGGTCCGGCCGCACCGGAGTCCACACCCGCCGCCGGTTGAACCTGAGCGGTCAGGAGTTCAGCGCGTCGAACGCCGAGGGGTCGCAGTCGCGCAGGAACTGGGCGCAGCGCGCCGCCTCGTCGGCCTCACCGATCTCCGCGGCGGCCACCGAGAGCGCATGCAGGCAGCGCAGGAAACCCTGGTTGGGCTCGTGCGACCAGGGCACCGGGCCGTGGCCCTTCCAGCCCGCGCGGCGCAGCTGGTCCAGGCCGCGGTGGTAGCCGGTGCGGGCGAACGCGTACGCCGGAACGGGCTGCCCCGCGGTCAGCGCGAGTTGGGCCAGGGCTGCCCACGCGGCGCTGTACGTCGGGTGCGCCGCGGCGACCGAGGTCGGGTCGTCGGCGGCGGCCAGCGCTGCGTCGGCGGCCTCGTCGGCGGGCAGCAGCGTGGCGGGAGGTTCGGGCATCAGGTTCTGCATACGGACATTCAACCTGGTAGTGGTGCGGATGTCCCCGCGCTGCGCTGAGGGTTTCGTCACGGGCATACTCGCCTGATGTCTGCTGCTACCCCGCTGGAGATCGAGTCCCTGGAGGAGCTGGCCGAACGGCTGGCCGAGAAGAGCCTGGCCGGGCTCACGGTGCAGGGGCTGACGATCACCGCCGACCTGTCCCGGATCAAGGTGAAGGACGCGGTCTTCATCGGCTGCACGTTCCCGAGCCTGGCCGCGGAGGCCGCGCTGGTGCGCCGGGGCGCGCACGTGGTGCCGGTGGCCGACTGGGTGCCGTACCCGACGCACCCGTCGCGCCTCTACACCGCCGCCGACCTGACCGCGGGCTTCGCCGAGAGCGGCTTCGCCGGCATGTACGACTCCCGGGTGTATCACCACTTCGTCGCCGAGGGCGGCCCGAACGCGGGTGTCCGCGAAGCGCTGGCCCAGCGGCTGCACGACCACGGCATCGACAACGCGCTGCATGACGCGCTGGCCGAGATCGAGCCCCGGCGGCGCATCGGCATCATGGGCGGCCACGCGGAGGTGCGCGGCAGCGACGCGTACCGGATGGCCGCTGCGATCGGCCGCGAGCTGGGCGGCCACGGCCGGCTGGTGATCACCGGCGGCGGCCCGGGTGTCATGGAGGCCGCGAACCTGGGGTCCTATCTGGCCGCGCACCCGGTGGCGGCGCTGGACGAGGCGATCGGCCGGCTGGCCGCGGAGCCGGACTTCCACGCCCACGACCCGTACACGAAGACCGCGCTGCACGTGCTGGCCGAGTTCCCGGCCGCGGACCCGTGGGCGGGCGGCCTGTCCGTGCCGACGTGGCTGTACGGGCACGAACCGGCGAACGTGTTCGCGGGCCAGATCGCGAAGTACTTCTCGAACGCGATCCGGGAGGACGTGATCCTGAAGGCGGCGCGCGGCGGCATCGTGTTCGCCCCGGGCCGGGCCGGCACCGTGCAGGAGGTGTTCCAGGCGGCGACGAAGACGTACTACGCCACGGACGGGGAGAGCGGCCCGTTCGTCTTCCTGGGGGTCGAGTTCTGGACCGAGGTCCTACCGGTGACCGGCCTGCTGCGCACCCTGCTCCACGGCGCGGCCCTGGCGGACCTGGTCCACATCACCGACGACGTCGACGAGGCCCTGTCCATCCTCTGCGCCCCCTGATCGTCCGACTTGCCTGGCAGACGTGCGTATCTTGAACCGCCGTACGCCCACCTGCCGGGCAAGTCGACCGATCTTGGAACGCCGCTGCGCGACCGGACAGAGCCGGCTGATCCCGGCCGCTACGCGACCGGACAGAGCCAGCCGATCCCGGCCGCTACGCGACCGGGATGCGGCGCCAGAAGCCGACCGGCAGGTTGACCTCGGGTTCGCCGGTGAGGCCGTTCTCGTCCATCGCGTTGAACAGGGCGATGCGCAGGTCGCCGAAGAAGAACTCCAGCGCGTGCAGCACGTGCGGGCGCCATGCGGTGGGGCTGATCCGTTCGATGGCGTTGACCCGGGTCAGCGCGCGGCCCCGGGCCGAGAGGATGGCGGGGTGGGTGTCGGCCCACCAGTCCAGCCGCAGGCCGGGCCAGTCGAGCTGGGCCTGCAGGTCGATGGTGTCCCAGCTGATCGCGCACTCGTCGAACTTGCGGTGCGTGATTTCGAGGTTGGCGTCGGGGAAGCCGAACACCACGGGGCCGCCGGTGAACCAGGCCTCGGAGTCCAGGTCCCACACCAGCCAGGAGCCGACCAGCGGCTGTCCGATGATCCGGGCGAAGCGGTTGCGGTGCGCCGCCGCCAGGGCACCGGCATCGTGGTGCCAGACCGGGTCGTACCCGTCGATGCCCAGCACGTGCGGACCTCCTGCCCTGAGACGCGGATTCGGACGATCGTACCGATTCCCATCAGCGAAGGCGGGGACGCGGAACGAAACCGCGCGGCGAAACACGCCGTGATCGCGAAATGCGGTCATGATCTGAGGTGGAACCGCAGATCATGACCGCATTCAGCGATCTTGTGCCAATCCGCGGACCGCGTCGGCCCGCGTGGCGGATTTACTTGAGGCGGGTGCCGGTGGAGCGCAGGTCCTGGCAGGCCTGAGCGACACGGGCGGCCATGCCGGCCTCGGCGGCCTTGCCCCACGCGCGCGGGTCGTACTGCTTCTTGTTGCCGACCTCGCCGTCGACCTTCAGCACGCCCTCGTAGTTGCGCAGCATGTGGTCGGCGACCGGGCGGGTGAAGGCGTACTGGGTGTCGGTGTCGACGTTCATCTTGACCACGCCGTAGTCGAGCGAGTCGCGGATCTCCGACAGCAGCGAGCCCGAGCCGCCGTGGAAGACCAGGTCGAACGGCTTGTCCTTGCCGTACTTGGCGCCGACCTGCTCCTGGATCTCCTTGAGGATCTCCGGGCGGAGCTTGACGTTGCCCGGCTTGTAGACGCCGTGCACGTTACCGAAGGTGAGGGCGGTCATGTAGCGGCCCTTCTCACCCAGGCCCAGCGCGGCGGCGGTGGCCAGCGCGTCCTCGACGGTCGAGTACAGCTTCTCGTCGATCGCGCCGACGACGCCGTCCTCCTCGCCGCCCACGACGCCGACCTCGATCTCAAGGACGATCTTCGCGGCGTGGGTGAGGGCCAGCAGCTCCTCGGCGATCTGCAGGTTCTCGTCCAGCGGCACGGCCGAGCCGTCCCACATGTGCGACTGGAACAGCGGGTTCTCGCCCCGGGCAACACGCTCGGCGGAGATCGCGAGCAGCGGGCGGACGAAACCGTCCAGCTTGTTCTTCGGGCAGTGGTCGGTGTGCAGCGCGACGTTGACCGAGTACTTCTTGGCGACCTCGTGCGCGAACGCGGCGAAGGCGACCGAACCGGAGACCATGTCCTTGATGGTCGGACCCGACAGGTACTCGGCGCCGCCGGTCGAGACCTGGATGATCCCGTCGCTCTCGGCCTCCGCGAAGCCCTGCAGCGCAGCGTGCAGCGTCTGCGAGGAGGAGACGTTGATCGCGGGGTAGGCGAACGCGCCGGCCTTGGCGCGGTCGAGCATCTCGGCGTAGACCTCAGGGGATGCGATAGGCATCTGTGAACGCTCCTAGCGTGCGTGCAGTGACGCGGATGGCCGCGGCGGTGCGCGTCGCCGCGCCCGATGGCTGCGGGAAGACCGCGATGTCCTCGTTACAGGAGTATTGCCTACGTCACTTGACCTGGCGAATCGGCCCCACCCGCCTCGTCAGCCCTCGTCGCCGTCCGGCACCAGCAGGCTGAGTGCCCAGCTCACGATGCCCATCACGATGGCTCCCCAGAACGCCGGCCAGAACCCGTCGATCTCGAACGGCAGCTTGAACACGGTCGCCAGCCAGTCCACCAGCAGGAACAGCCCCGCGTTGACGAACAGCGCGAACAGACCCAGCGTGATCACGTAGAAGACGCATCCGAGCAGGTGGATGACGGGTTTCAGGATCGCGTTGACCAGGCCGAAGATCAGCGAGACCACGATGAGGGTGAGGATGCTGCGCGTGGTGGTCGCGGCGGTGACCTCGATGCCCGAGACGACCAGGGTGGTGACCCACAGCGCGACTGCGTTGATCACCCAACGGATCAGAAAGCCCATATGGTCATCTTCTACGCTGAAACCCACATCTGCTGGCGAATATCGCAGGCGAGTCATACCGTGAAACGATGACCGAGAACGTGGCAGGGAACGCGTACGCCGACGACGTGCCCGAAGCCGACGCGCTCGAGCAGTCGACGCCGGTGGATCCCGTGGCGGACGCCGAGGACCTCAACAACGCCCTCCCTGAGGAGCCGCTCGGAGGGCCGGACGAGCCGGTGCCGCCGGCCTCCGAGTGGGACAAGATCGAGCAGAACGTGGTGGTCGTGCCCGCCGAGGAGGACTACTTCTGAATCACCCAGGCCGGGTGCAGCAGGACGAACTCGTTCATGGTGTCGCCCCGCAACGCCGCGAACAGCTCCGGCGCGACCTGCGGATCAAGCTGCTCGTACGGCCACCCGTCGTAGGTGACCGGCCGGAACGTCGGCTGACTGACTCCGACGACGTCTGCCGCCTCGACCCGGTCCAGCCGCATCGCCAGACCGAGCAGGCTGAGGTCACCGGTGTGCAGGGTGATCCCCGGCGTGCTCGCCAGCCGGCTGACCATGCCGAAGTCGCTCAACAGCGCCCGGTCACCGGCCTTCTTCACGAGCCCCAGCAGCACCCGCTGACCGATGCGGTCACGGTCGTAACCGCCATGGGGCATGCCTTGGCGCTGGCGCACCAGATCCTCCACCTCGGCCCCGGTGTGCTCGCGGCAGCCGGCCGGATAGAACCGCCCGGTGTGCTGTGACGTCACCCGCTGTGGCAGGCAGAACGGCAGGGGGCCCAAGGCGTCGATCACCGGCCGCAGCGCGGCGAACCCGACCTCGGCCACGGCGTCCACTCGCACCCCGGTGAGGCGCTCCACCACCTGCCGGGCACCCTGCGCACCGCCGACGGTGTACGCCCCGTTGATCTTGCGTCGGCCTTCGCCGGGGATCTCCACGGCGACGTCGCGCTCGATGGAGACCAGGTACGCCGCGCTTCCGTCGGCCGGCAGGTGCACCAGCATGATCGTGTCGGCTCGGGCGTCGCCCATGTCGCCACGCTGGTCCAGCCCCAGCAGCAGCAGGTTCAGCGGGCCGGTGGGGGCCGCCGCCACGGAGTCGCTGCCCACCAGCGGGATCGACGGGAGGAGATCGCCGCGCCAGAGCTGCACCGGAACCGCCAGCGCGAGCGCCATGGCCACCGCAGCGGCCCCGGAGCGGGTCGCCGTGCGGCGGCGGCGACGGCGGGCGGCCAGGGCGTCGATGGCCCGGCGCAGCGGGTCGAGCGGAGGAGCCTGCTCCTCGTGGCGGGCGAACGCCTCCCGCAGCTCTTCTTCGATCATCGGACTCCTCCCAGGCTCAGCCGCTCCGCCGACTCCCGCAACCGGGTCAGCGCTTTCGAGATGTAACCGCGGGCCGTGCCTACGGTGCAGCCGAGCATCTCGGCGATCTCCCCGTCCGGCAGGTCCTCGTAGTAGCGCAGCACCAGCGCCGCCCGCTGCTGCCGCGGCAGCGTGGCCAGCAGGGACCAGATGTGGTCGCGGTCCGCGGTGCGCTGGGCGTGGTCGACGGGTACGGCGACCGCCTCGTCGGCGTCGGGCCGCAGGAACACGCGGCGCAGCCAGGATCCGCGCCGCCAGTCGACATACTGGTTGATCATCATGCGCTTGACGTAGCGCTCGGGCGCGTCGGCGCGGGCCACCCTGCGCCAGTTGAGCTGGACGCGGACCATCGTCTCCTGGACGAGGTCCTGGGCCGTGTGCTGGTCACCCGTGAGCATCACCGCATACCGCGCGAGCGCGCCGAGTCGCGTGTTGACGAATTCCTCGTACGTCACAGCCACCTCCTCGACTCACAGGACGTGTCCGGGTGTTCAGAACATTGCCCGGTACTGTTGTGCGGCGTGACCGTAGTCGACACTCTCCAGGCCCTGGCCGCGCCCCCGCTGGCCGCCGCCGACTTCAATCCCCTGAATCCGACGGACTGGTTGAACCTGTTCGGCCCGGCCGCGCTGTTCGGCGTCTGCTTCATTCTTTTCGCCGAAACCGGCCTGATGGTCGGTTTCTTCCTGCCCGGTGACTCGCTGCTGTTCATCGCGGGTGTCTTCGCCTCCGGCTTCCTGGAGTCGAAGGGAGTGCAGCTGCCGATCGGCTGGCTGCTGGTGCTCGGCCCGATCTGCGCCATCATCGGCGCGCAGCTGGGGCACTGGCTGGGTGCGAAGTACGGCCCCCGGATGTTCAACAAGCCCGACTCCCGCCTGTTCAAGCAGGAGTACGTGCGCAAGGCCGAGCACTACTTCGAGAAGTTCGGCCCGCGCCGCGCCATCGTGCTGGCCCGGTTCATCCCGATCGTGCGCACCTTCATGAACCCGGTCGCGGGCGTGCTGGGCATGCCGGCCAGGCAGTTCTTCATCTGGAACGTGGTCGGCGCGATCCTCTGGGTCGACGGCTTCCTGCTGGCCGGCTACCTGCTCGCCGAGCAGATCATCAAGGCCATCGGCGGCCCCGAGCACATCGACAAGTACATCCTGCCGATGGTGTTCCTCATCGTCGCGATCTCGCTGATCCCGGTCTTCATCGAGGTCATCCGCGAGCGCCAGGCCAAGAAGCGCGGCCACCACGGCGGCGACGAGACCGTCGTCATGAGCAAGGTCGACATCGGCTGACCATGATCGCCCGACCTGCCCGGCAGGTGGGCGAAAGACGGTCCAAGATACGCACAGGTGCCTGGCAAGTTCGATGATCACGGCACATGCGGAGGGGGTACGGCCATCGGCCGTACCCCCTCCGCATGTGTCAGGCGAGCAGGGCCTTCAGGAAGATGGCTTCCATCTGGCTGGGGTCGGTGACCTGGAACGCGGCGCCGCCGGCGGTGTCGGCGATGGCCTGCAGGTCGGTCAGCTTCACGTCCGGGCCGAGGCCCAGCAGCACGACCCGGATCGGCTTGGTCACGTCGGCCAGCTTCTCCAGCTCGCGCTGCACGGCACGCAGCGCCATGCCGGAGTTGTCCCGGCCGTCGGTGAAGACCACCAGCGTGTTGCTGCGGCTCGGGTCGTACCCCTGGAGCAGCTCGCGGTACCCGTCGATGATCGACTTGTAGAGCGGGCAGATGTCGGTCGGCACGGGCGCGGCGTGCTGGACGGCGGTGTTCAGCTTGTTGCGCTGCGACTTGGTCAGCTCGGCCAGCGGCACCAGCGGCTGGTGGCCCGGACCGGCGAACGCCCACAGGCCGACCTCGCTCTCGTCGGTGAAGAGCTTCAGGCCCTTCTCCGCCGCGCTGCGCAGCACCTGCATGCGCACGGCCGTGTTGCCGCCGCCGGTCATCGTGCGGCCCATCGACGAGGTGGCGTCGACCAGCGCGATCACCCGGGACGGCGTCTTCGCCGCGACCCAGACCGTCAGCGCGCCGCCGACCTTGTTCATGTCGTTGAGCGGCTGCACGAAGACCGTGTTCGAGGTGACGCCGTGGCCGGTCGGGAAGCCGGTGGAGGCCTCGCCCTCCGGCGAGCGCAGGCCCTTCGCGGCGAAGACCGACTTGTACTCCCCGCTGCGCAGGGCCTGCGAGAACAGGGCGGCCGCGGCGGCCAGCGGGCGCGGCTGGCGGGCCCGCACGGCGTAGGGGAAGTCCAGCGTCGGGGCCTGCGCCAGGGTGATCGCGGCCATCGGGGCCTTCGGCGTAGCCGCGTTGTAGGCGATCACGGCCTGCTCGCTGACCGGTGCGCCGGTCATCCCGGCGGCGTACGCCTTCCACAGCGCCCCGGTGTCGGCGACCGGCCCGCCGATGCCGCGGTACACCGCGACCAGCGCGGGCAGGTCGGCCTCGGAGGCGACGACCGCGTCGGACAGCATCATCGCGCCGACCATGCCCGCGGTGTCCCGGCGCGGCTCGACCACGCCGAGCTTGAGCACGGGCGTCTTGGCGAACAGCAGGCTCTTGAGCATCGTGGCGTCGACGCCCGCGCCGAGGGAGTCGGTGAGGTCGCGGGCGACGGTCTCCGGCACGGCGAGCACCACCGGGCTGGCCGCCAGGGACGGGGCGGTGGCGTCGAAGATGTCGCGGTCGACCCCGCGGACCCGGCCCAGCCAGTAGCTCGAGTCCGGCACCCAGACCACGGGCAGGTCGGCGTCGGCGGGGGTGGGCTCGGGCTTGCCGGCCACGTCCACCGTGCCGCCCGCCCAGGTGCCCAGGCCGTTGGCCATCTGGTAGGACGCCTTCTCGACGACCTCGACGCGGACGCAGTCCTCGCCGACCGTCGGGCTGGTGGCGCTCCAGCGGGAGCCGATCTCGGTGAGGGCGGGCGCGATGGCCGGGTCGGCGGCGACGGTCAGGGTGATGCCGGCGCTGCCGCAGCCGTCGGCGTCCGCGCTGACGGAACGCAGCACGACGGTGGCCAGGCCGCATACGGACAGGGCACTGATGATGATGACGGGAATCCGTACGGCCCGGCGGCCGAACAGACCGGTCCGCGGGGCGGGTGCCTCGGGGGCATCCCAGCCGCGACGGATGTGGCGTCCAGACATGGGTGACTCCCAGTGAGGAGGCGGCGGCGCCGAGCCCTACGGCGGGGGTTACCGGGGCGGCAGCACGCCGAACTTCGCGTCAGCTTAGATGTCCCGCAGCCAGGCGCAACCGGGTGATGACAGAATTCACTCACGGTTGCCGAAGCTCGCGCTCCGTGACGATTCCGGACCTTCAATATCACCAAAAGCGCCGCGGGGCGCACTCTCCGTGCCGGAGAGTGCGCCCCGCGGCGCTTGAGGGCCTTGCCAGGGTCAGCGAGCCTTCTTGGTCGCGCGCTTGCGCGGCGGCGTCAGCAGCTCGGCGACGGTGGCGATGGCGGACGGCACCAGGCTGTAGTACGCCCACACACCGCGCTTGTCGCGGTTGAGCAGGCCCGCCTCGGTGAGGATGCGCAGGTGGTGGCTGACAGTCGGCTGGGACAGGCCCAGCGGAGCGGTCAGGTCACAAACACACGCCTCGCCCTCGGGGGCAGACTGGATAAGGCTGAGCAGCCGCAGGCGGGCCGGGTCGGCGAGCGCCTTGAGGACGCCGGCCAGACGCTCCGCGTCGGCACGCTCGATCGGCTCACCAGCGAGGGGCGAGATTTGAGGCAGCGGGGTTTCCACCAGAGCTGTTCCCACGTGATTTCTTCCTTCCAACAACAGCATCGATCCACCTACATATTAGCAGGTACGGATCGGAGTTCCGTTAGGCCGACAGGCCAAGGTCCGCCAACGTATAGGCGGCTCGGTACGACAGACCGGCAGCACGCACCGTATCGCCCGCGCCTCGATCGACAATAACCGCAACACCGATGACCTCGGCACCCGCCTCCCGCAGTGCATCAATAGCGGCAAGAACACTACCGCCAGTAGTCGAGGTGTCCTCGACAGCGAGCACGCGGCGGCCGGCCACCTCGGGTCCTTCGATGCGGCGCTGGAGCCCGTGCGCCTTACCCGCCTTGCGCACCACGAACGCGTCCAGCGGACGCGAGGCGGTGTGCAGCATGGCGGCGGCGACCGGATCGGCGCCGAGCGTGAGACCGCCCACGGCGTCGAATTCCCAGTCCGCGGTCAGGTCGTTCAACACGCGCCCGACCAGGGGCGCAGCAGCGTGGTGCAGGGTGATCCGGCGGAGGTCGACGTAGTAGTCGGCCTCCTGTCCCGAGGACAGGACCACCTTTCCCCGAACCACCGCGAGGTCAGTGATGAATTTAC
The DNA here is from genome assembly GCF_009720385.1 of Catellatospora vulcania. Classification (GTDB taxonomy): domain Bacteria; phylum Actinomycetota; class Actinomycetes; order Mycobacteriales; family Micromonosporaceae; genus Catellatospora; species Catellatospora vulcania. The sequence continues at coordinate 406,560 of NZ_ML769302.1, forward strand.
GCAGGTCGTCGCGGTCGGACATGGGACGGACACTACCCGCCGATCCTGAGAGCTCGATCTAGGGGGGTGCGTTGACCTCCCCACACGCGTCAGCTGTCGGTTTCGGTGTCCCGCCCGGTGCGCACCCGGGCCCCCCGCGCGAGCCGCCGCAGCAGCCGCGTCGGGGTGTGCCGCATGAACCCGACCAGCACTTTGTATTTCCAGCTCGGCACGCTCACCGTGCGGCCCCGCCGCAGGTCACGCAGGCTGTCGGAGACCACCTGGGGGGCCTGCAGCCACAGCCACTCCGGCGTCTTCGTCATGTTGATTCCGGCCCGGTCGTGGAACTCCGTACGGGTGAATCCCGGGCACAGCGCCATCACCCGAACGCCGCGGTGCGCCACCGAAAGCGCCACCGATTCGCTGAAGTTGGTGACCCATGCCTTACTCGCCGGATAGGTACTACCAGGCATCGCCGCGCCGAACCCGGCCACCGATGAGACATTGATGACATCTCCGCGGCCACGCGCCGTCATGGCGGGCAGTGCCGCGTGCGTCAGCCGCATCACCGCTTGCACGTTCACCGCCAGCAGATGCAGCTCCTGTTCCACTGTGGATTTCAGGAACGGCGTGTTCAGCGACAGTCCCGCGTTGTTCACCAGCAGATCCACCGGGCGGGCGGTGTCGCGCAGCCGCGCCTCCACCAGCTCGCAACCCTCCGTGGTGGCCAGATCCGCCGAGATGACACTCGCCTGCACGCTGTACGCGCTGCGCAGTGCCTCGGAGAACTCGGCAAGCCGACCGGCGTCGCGGGCCACGAGCACCACGTCCCAGCCGTCGGTGGCGAGCCGGACCGCGAAGGCGCGCCCGATGCCGGCGGTCGCGCCGGTGACCAGGGCGGTGCGGCGCTCGCCCGCCGGTTCGGGGGTGGTCTCGGGCGCCGCCGCGGCGTCGGGCACGGCGGTGCCGGCGGAGGAGGCTGTGGTGGAGGAGGAAGAGGACGACATCGGCTCACCTCAGGCGGTAGTCGAGGGGGGCACCGCGGGGGTGTCGGGGCCCGGCGGCAGCGCTCGCGTCCGGCTGAAGAAGGCGTTCGCAGCCGGCAGGGCGAGCAGCACCGCAGTGGCAATGTAGCCGAGAACCTGGCCCACCGAGGAGAGTCCGGACAGGGCCGCCCACCAGCCGGGGAAGGAGTCGACGAGGGCCTGCACCCCGCGGGTGATCGAGGGGTCGCCGCCGCCCTGCACCGTCACGTTGCCGGAGCCCAGGCTCGCCGCGCCGGAGATGCCGCAGCAGGCGAGCATGACGCCCAGGCCGCAGACGATCCAGGTGAGGATCCGGGCGACCCGGTTGCCCTGCCACACGCCCCAGGCCAGGGCCAGCAGCACGATCGCGGCTAGCACCGAGACCAGGGCGCTGGTGAGGAGGGCGGCCTTGAGGCTGGTCTCGATGTTGCCCAGGTCGGCCGGGTTCACTCCCACCAGCACGGCCCGGACCCGGAACCGGTTGAGCACGCTGCTGATCGCGGCGAGGTGCAGGATCGCGTTAATCAGGTTGAGCAGGGCGAGCAGGGCGAGCACGGCGGCCGCGACGGTGACCACCATGGGCCGGGCCGAGAGTGCTCTGGGAGCGGCCGGGGACACCGGCTCCACCGGAGACGAGGCGGATTGCGTCATTGGCGTACCCCCGATGCGGCCCGAAGATTGCTCCAGATCGGAAGTTACCCGCACTACCAGGGAATATGTGTCTGATTGGGGATATCGCCGACAGCAGAGGGACCGGTGCGATCAGCACCGGCCCCTCTGGCTGGCAGGTCAGACGGCCGGGTAGCCCGGCGGCGTCCATTCCGGCGTCGGCTTGCGGAAGAACGCGTTCGACGGAGGCAGGGCCAGCATGATGATCACGGCCAGCAACGACAGCAGGAGCACCACGCTCATCACCGTGCTCACCGCGGTGGACCAGGACGGCATGGCCTCGGTGAGGCGCCGGGTCACCTCCTCCTGGTCGAGGCCGGGGGTGCTGCCGGACGAGCCGAAGCTGCTGCCGACCGAGGCGAACGCCAGGCTGAAGCCGATGCAGCAGAAGCCGAGGCCGGCCATTACCCAGGTGGTGATCCGGGCCCACTGCTTGCCGCGGCCCACGAACAGGCCGAGCACGACGAAAAGCACGGCGAGCAGCACGTACAGGCCGGCCCCGATGTAAGAGCCGATCGTCGCGGCGGCGGCAGTGGTCTCCGCGAGGTTGGCGTCCATACCGGCATCCCGGTAGATGTCCTCGAAGAGACCCTCGGGCATCGACGCGAACGTGTACACGGAGATCGCCGAACTGATCACCAGGACGGCCGAGATGACGTAGAGCAGCAGGGCGGACAGGGAGACCGTGCTCGGCCGCGGGACGGAGCCCGGTGCGGCGGGAACGAGGTAACCGCTCGGGGGTGGCGTGTACGACATGCAGCACACCGTAATCGCCGACCGCCACGCGCGCCTGCGACCTCAGATCGAGCGCAGCTCACCCCTCAGGAGGAGGCGCACCAAGCCCACGGGGCGGCGGAAACGGCTGCGCGCCGTCCCGCCGCCCCGTGGAGTGCCTGGTCAGGCCAGCTTCAGTGCGTCCCCGTCGCGGTCGATGAGGACCGTGTCGCCGTCGCGGATCTCTCCGGCGAGCAGCGCCTTGGCCAGCTTGTCGCCGATGGCCGACTGCACCAGCCGCCGCAGCGGGCGGGCTCCGTACACCGGGTCGTAGCCGTGGCTGGCCAGCCACTTGCGGGCCACCTCGGAGACCTCCAGGGTGAGCCGGCGGTCGGCCAGGCGCCGCCGCAGCCTGCCCAGCTGGATGTCGACGATATGGGTCAGCTCGTCCTGGGTGAGCGCGTGGAAGACCACGATGTCGTCGAGCCGGTTGAGGAACTCCGGTTTGAAGTGGCTGCGCACCATCGCCATCACCGCGTCGGAGCGCTGCTGCTCGTTCAGTGTCGGATCGGTGAGCGCGTGCGAGCCCAGGTTCGAGGTGAGGATCAGGATCGCGTTGCGGAAGTCGACGGTGCGGCCCTGGCCGTCGGTGAGCCGGCCGTCGTCGAGGACCTGGAGCAGCACGTCGAACACGTCCGGGTGGGCCTTCTCCACCTCGTCGAGCAGCACCACCGAGTAGGGGCGGCGGCGCACCGCCTCGGTGAGCTGGCCGCCCTCCTCGTACCCGACGTAGCCGGGCGGGGCGCCGACGAGCCGGGCCACCGAGTGCTTCTCGGCGTACTCGCTCATGTCGATGCGGACCATGGCGCGCTCGTCGTCGAACAGGAACTCGGCCAGCGCCTTGCCCAGCTCGGTCTTGCCGACGCCGGTCGGGCCGAGGAACAGGAACGAGCCGGTCGGCCGGTCCGGGTCGGCGACCCCGGTGCGCGCCCGGCGCACCGCGTCGGAGACCGCGCCGACGGCTTCCACCTGGCCGATCACGCGGGAGCCGAGCGACTCCTCCATGCGCAGCAGCTTCTCGGTCTCGCCCTCCATCAGCCGGCCTGCCGGGATGCCGGTCCAGGCGGCGACGACCTCGGCGATGTCGTTCGCGCCGACCTCCTCCTTGAGCATCGCGCCGTTGGTCTGCAGCGCCGCCAGCTCCGCCTCGGCGCGGGCCTGCTCGCGCTCCAGGGCCGGGATGCGCCCGTAGCGCAGCTCCGAGGCGCGGCCCAGGTCGAGGTCGCGCTCGGCCCGGTCGGCCTGGTTGCGCAGCTCCTCCAGCTCCTCCTTGGCCACCGAGATGGCCTGGATGTGCTGCTTCTCGTTGCGCCAGCGGTCGGACAGCGCGGCCATGTGCTCGCGCTTGTCGGCCAGCTCGGCGCGCAGCTTGCTGAGCCGCTCCGCCGACGCCGGGTCGGGCTCCTTGGCCAGCGCCATCTCCTCGATCTCCAGGCGGCGCACCTGGCGCTCGATCTCGTCGACCTCGGTGGGCCGGGAGTCGATCTCCATGCGCAGCCGGGAGGCGGCCTCGTCCACCAGGTCGATCGCCTTGTCAGGCAGGAAGCGGTCGGCGATGTAGCGGTCGGACAGCCCGGCCGCGGCGACCAGCGCCCCGTCGGTGATGCGCACGCCGTGGTGCACCTCGTAGCGCTCCTTGAGGCCGCGCAGGATGCCGATGGTGTCCTCGACGGTGGGCTCGCCGACCACCACCGGCTGGAAGCGCCGCTCCAGCGCCGGGTCCTTCTCGATGTTGTCGCGGTACTCGTCCAGTGTGGTCGCGCCGACCATGCGCAGCTCGCCGCGGGCAAGCATGGGTTTGAGCATGTTGCCCGCGTCCATCGAGCCCTCGCCCTTGCCCGCGCCGACGACCGTGTGCAGCTCGTCCAGAAAGGTGATCACCTGGCCGTCGCTGCCCTTGATCTCCTCCAGCACGCTCTTGAGCCGCTCCTCGAACTGGCCGCGGTACTGCGCGCCGGCGACCATCGCGCCCAGGTCGAGGCTGACCAGCTTCTTGTCCCGCAACGACTCCGGCACGTCGCCGGCCACGATGCGCTGGGCCAGGCCCTCGACGATGGCGGTCTTGCCGACGCCGGGCTCTCCGATCAGGACCGGATTGTTCTTGGTACGCCGGGAGAGCACCTGGATCACGCGGCGGATCTCGGCGTCGCGGCCGATCACCGGGTCGACCTTGCCGTCGCGCGCCCGCGCGGTGAGGTCGACGCCGTACTTCTCCAGCGCCTGGTACTGCTGCTCGGGGTCGGGGCTGGTGACCCGGCGGTCGCCGCCGCGGATCTGCGGGAACGCCGCGACCAGGGCCTCCTCGGTCGCGCCGGCCTGCTTGAGCGCCTTGCCGACCGCGCCGCCGACCCGGGCCAGCCCGGCCAGCAGGTGCTCGGTCGAGACGTACTCGTCACCGATCGGGCGGGCGATCTGCTCGGCCGCGTTGATCGCGTTGACCAGTTCCCGGGACAGGCTCGGCTCGGCCACGCTCGACCCGCGGGCCGTGGGCAGCTGCTCGACCGCGCGGGCGGCGGCCCGGCGTACGTCGGCGGGGTTGGCCCCGACCGCCCGCAGCAGGCCCGCGGCTGTGGAGCCGCCGGTGTCGAGCAGGGTCAGCAGCAGGTGCCACGTCTCGACCGTGGCGTGGCCCCGCTGCTGCGCCGTCGCCGCCGCTTCGGTGATGACCTCGCGGCTCTTCGTGGTCAGACGCTGAGTGTCCATACGCTCCCTCGACTATGGTCTCCGAACCAAAGTTGAGCCTACTGCACTCAACTTATCCGGGCCAGTCGGGAGCGCCCGGTGAGCGAGCTACTTCAATGTGACTTTCGTCCACTCGCGCTGCCAGCCGCGGCCGGTGCCCAGATAGAACTCGCCGTACTGATCCTGCCGGGCGAACAGCGTGCCGTCGGGCAGTTCGGTGACCCAGTCCAGCCGCGGTGAGCCGGGGATCTCGACGTAGCGGTCGGCGAGGTAGCCGACGGTGTCCGGACCCGCGATGGCCAGCAGTCCGTCGCCGACCGGGGCCACCGTGTACATCCGATTCGGCTGCTCGCGCAGGCCCTCGATCGGGCGGGCCCGCCAGGCGCCGTCCACCAGCTGCCAGATCAGCGGCAGGCCGGTCGCCTTGAGCACCGAGCCGCGTAGCAGTGACGTGCCGCCGCCGCTCGCGGACATCATGTCCTGCTCCCCGACGAGCCACACGTCGCCGGTGGGGGAGACCCGTACCGACAGCATCCACAGCTTGCGGCCGGGCTGGTCCGGCACGGGCAGCCGCTGCCAGGTGCGCCCGCCGTCGACGCTGCGGGCGGTCTCCTTCTTCGGCTCCAGGGCGGTCAGCCAGATCGCGCCGTCGGGCGTGGCGACCGCGCCCGCACCCTGGTAGCCGTCGGGCAGCGGGACCGGCTCACCGGTCTGCCAATCGCGCAGCACCGGCTCGTTCGCGGTGAAGTCCACGCCGTAGCGGACGCCGGTGGCCGCGTGGTACTCGGCCGGGACGGTGCGGCTGGGGGTGAAGGTCCGGCCGCCGTCCCGGGACAGGTGGTACGCGTCGGCCTTCTCGCCCCAGATCATGATCTGCTGCGGTCCCACCGCGTAGAGCTGGATGCTGCTGTCGTCCTCGGTCAGCGGCATCGGCCGCGCCTGCCAGGTGACCCCGGCGTCCGCGGTCGCGAACAGGCGGCCCCGGCACGACCCCGTGCCCTCGCAGTCGGTGAAGACGGCGTAGCCGTTGCGGGCGTCGGCGAACTCGACGAAAGGGTGGTAATCGGACGGCACGCCGACGTCGGTCGTGCGTTCGGTGACCACGGCCCGCGCGGGCGGGGCCGGGTGGGTCGCGCCCGGAGCGGCGCCCGTGGGCGAGGCGGGCGTCTCGCCGCGGGGCGTGCACGCCGTGGCCATCGCGAGCCCGAGCGTCAGGACGAGCAGCGGGCGTACGCGGACCGCGAATCGATTCACGCTGGTGGAAGTCATACCGGGTCGAGCCACGAGCGGGCGGGGCGGTTCCCGGACATGGCGCGCCGACCCCGTCCCGACGCCGGGCGACCGTGCGGGGTTGGTCGCAATGCGTAACAGGTTGATGAAACTACTTGTCTTGACCTTCCCTTGAGCTGGGAAGGCACGCTAGCGTGTCGCGGCAGCAGCGCCGCTGACTTTGGCCGCGTCTTCCACAATCCCGCGTCGTCACAGCGGAGGAGATAACGATGAGCGCTCCCCCGGCGGTGTTCCGAGGATTCGCCAACCCGGTCGACCCCACCCCCAACGAGTTGCGCACCTGGGCGTACGCGCCGGACTCCGTGCCGCTCACCGCCATGCCGCCGGACTGGGACCTGCTCGTCTCGGGGGACAGGCTCATCGCGACCCTGTTCGACCTGGCGATGGACACCAGCTGCCCGGCCCGCCGCTTCGCCATGCACTGCCTGTACATCTACGCCGCCGACGCCATCCGCACCGGCTTCAAGGCCCACCCGCGGCGCAAGCTGCGCAAGCTGGTCGAAGAGGCCGAGGAGGAGGGCGACGAGCAGATGGCGATCTGGGCCCACAACACCCGCGTGCTGCTGGCCCGCCCGCAACTGTTCGACTACCACGACTGGTGCGAGGGCGGCCTGGTCCGGCACTCGCGCCGCCTGCAGTAAAAGCACCTGATCTCGCACACACGGCTCCCCGCGGCACCTGACCGCGGGGAGCCGTGGCGCGATACGACTATTTCTTGTCCATCTTGTCGATCGCGTCTTTAGCCATGTCCTGGGCCTTGTCGACGTGACCGGTGTACTTGCCGCCGGTCTTGGCGTCGACGGCGTCGCCGGCCTGGTCGACGGCCTTCTTGGCCTTGTCCTGCATCTGCTTGGCCTTGTCCGAGGCCTGGTCCGCCTTGTCGTCGATGCCCAGGGCGTCCTTGGCCTTGTCCAACATGCCCATTTCATCCCCCTCCGGGCCAGTCCGACAATTCGGACTGGTCCCTTATCGAGGATACCGGCGGGCGACCGGCCGGACTCAGCCTTCGGCCGAACGCGGCCGCCAGACCACCAGCGCCGTCGACGTGCGCGTGCTCGGCAGCAGATCGGTACGCGGGAACGCGGAGATGGTCTCCAGCTGCGCCAGCCGCCGCTCGGCATACGCCAGCTGCTGGTGAGCCTGCTCCAGCCGCTCGCGCAACTCCAGCACCAGCCGCTCCAGGTCGATGATCCGCTTGACGCCGGCCAGGCTGACGCCCTCCTCCTGGCTCAGCCGCTGGATCTCGCGCAGCAGCTCGACGTCGCGCAGGCTGTAGCGGCGCCCGCCGCCCGCGGAGCGACCCGGCTCGACCAGACCCATCCGGTCGTACTGCCGCAACGTCTGCGGGTGCATGCCGGCCAGCTGCGCGGCCACCGAGATGAGCAGCACCTTCGCTTGTTCATCCACTGTGGATCACCTCCGTTCCAGGTGGTCCCGCCGGACCGGCGGGGCCAGCTCGGTGAAGCGCACCAACGCCTCCCGGGCTTCGTCGGAGAGCTGCTGCGGCACCACGATCTCCACGGTAACCAGCAGATCTCCGCTGTGGCCATCACGTTTGGGCACACCCTTGCCGCGTACCCGCAGCAGCCGACCGCTGGGCGTGCCCGCCGGCACCTTGACCTTCATCATGCCGTCCAAAGTGGGCACTCGGACCTCGGAGCCGAGCACCGACTCGGCGAAGGTCACCGGAACCGTCACGGTCAGATCGTCGCCGTTGCGGCCGAACATCGCGTCCGGGCGCACGATCGCGCGGATGTAGAGGTCACCGGGGGCGCCACCGCGCTCGCCCGGCTCACCGCGCCCGGCCAGCCGGATGCGCTGCCCGTCGGAGACGCCCGCCGGGATGCGTACGGTCAGCGTGCGGGTCTTGGTCACCCCGCCGGTGCCGTGGCACTCCGGGCACTTCTGGTCCACGACCGTGCCCACACCCTGGCAGTCGCGGCAGGCCTCGGAGAAGCCGAACGCGCCCTGGTTGCGGTTGACCACACCGGTGCCCTGGCAGTGCGGGCAGGCACGCGGGCGGGTGCCCGGCTTGGCCCCGTCGCCGTGGCAGGTGTCGCACACGCCCAGCGTGCGCAGCGTCAGCGGCTGGGTCGTGCCCTGCACCGCGTCGGCGAAGTCCAGGAAGATCTCGGCCTCCACGTCGCGGCCGCGGGCCGGGCGGGCCGGAGTCCCCGCGCCTGCCCCGCCGGAGAAGATCGAGCCGAACAGGTCGGAGAAGCTCGCGCCACCGAACCGCTGGTCCGGGCCCTGCCGTCCACCGCCCTGGCCGAACAGGTCGTTCACGTCGAAGTGCTGGCCGCCCCCGCCGCGGGCGCCGCGCCGGAACGCGCCGGCCTCGAACAGCGAGCGCATCTCGTCGTACTCGCGCCGCCGGTTCTCGTCCGACAGCACGTCGTACGCCTCGGAGACCGACTTGAACCGTTCCTCCGCGGCGCTGTTGCCGGGGTTGTGGTCAGGATGCAGCTCGCGCGCGAGTCTGCGGTACGCCTTCTTGATCTCGCTTGAGGTGGCGTCCTTGGCCACTCCGAGCACGGCGTAGAAGTCCTTCTCCAGCCAGTCTTTCGAGCTCATCCGTCCCCCTCCCCCTGTCGTGATCGAAGCTCCCTCCCCGCGCCCGGAATCGGGGCGGGGAGAGAGCCCCGGTCATGGTGTCACTCTGGTGCGGCTACGGCCACCATCGCGGGGCGCAGCAGGCGCTCGCCCAGCAGGTAGCCCCGGCGCATCACGTCGATGCAGGTCGGCTCGGTCACGTCGGCGGACGGCAGGTGCGCCACCGCCTCGTGCCGGTTCGGGTCGAAGGCGTCGCCCTTCTCGCCGAACGCGGTCAGGCCGAACTTCGCCACCACCGCCGCGATCTGGTCGGCCACCGCACCGAACGGCCCGCTCAGGTCGCCGTGCTCGCGCGCCCGGTCCAGGTCGTCCAGCACCGGCAGCAGCGCCGACAGCACCTGGCCGGTGGCGAGCTCGGCGGAGACCGTGCGGTCGCGCTCCACCCGCTTGCGGTAGTTGGCGTACTCGGCGGTCACCCGCTGCAGGTCCGCGGTGCGCTCCTCGAGCGCGGACCGCAGCTGCGCGAGTTCGGCGCCCAGCGTCGCGGGAACCTTCTCGGCCTCTGCCGCGGGTGCAGTGACGACGGGTTCGGCCTCGACGACCTCGCCCTCCACCGCCTCCTCGGCGTTCGACCCGGCCTCGGCGGTCGCGTCCGGCTGCGGGACGACCGGCACCTCGACGGTGACCTGCTCCCCGACGGCCTGGGCGGTGACGTCCTCGGCGAGGTTCTGCTCGGTGTTGCTCTGCGGGGCAGGGGTCTCCTGCGCCGTTGCGGGCTGCTCGGTGTCGGCCGCCGGGGCGGCCGGCGTCGCCGGCTGCTCGGACATGGTCGCTCCGCTCGGGGTGATCTTCCGCTTGTTCTTGATCACGATGCGCTCGCCGGCGGGAGGCTGCTCCTCCGCCGGCGAGGCACCCTGTGCTGCTCCGGTCACTTCTTGCCCTCGTCGTCGATGATCTCCGCATCCACGACGTCGTCATCGGCACGGCCGCCGGCCGCGTCGTGCTGCTGGCCCGCACCGGCCGCGGCCGGGTTGTCACCCTGGTTGTACAGCGCGGAACCGGCCGCCTGCGAGACCTGGGCGAGCTTCTCGTGCGCCGACTTGATCTTCTCCAGGTCGGTGCCCGCGAGCGCGCTGCGCAGCTCGCTCAGCGCCTCGTTGATGCTCTCCTTGGCGTCGGCGGGCAGCTTGTCGCCGCTCTCGGCCAGGAACTTCTCGGTCTGCCACTGCAGCGCCTCGGCCACGTTGCGGGTCTCGGCCTCCTCGCGGCGGCGGCGGTCCTCGTCCGCGTGCTCCTCGGCGTCGCGGCGCATGCGCTCGATGTCGTCCTTCGGCAGCGACGAGCCGCCGGTGATCGTCATCGACTGCTCCTTGCCGGTGCCGAGGTCCTTCGCCGAGACGTGCACGATGCCGTTGGCGTCGATGTCGAAGGTGACCTCGATCTTCGGCACGCCCCGCGGGGCCGGCGCGATGCCGGTCAGCTCGAAGGTGCCGAGCTTCTTGTTGTACGCCGCCATCTCGCGCTCGCCCTGGAAGACCTGGATGAGCACGGAGGGCTGGTTGTCGTCCGCGGTGGTGTAGACCTCGGAGCGCTTGGTCGGGATGGTGGTGTTGCGCTCCACCAGGCGGTGCATGATGCCGCCCTTGGTCTCGATGCCCAGGCTCAGCGGGGTCACGTCCAGCAGGAGGACGTCCTTGACCTCACCCTTGAGCACACCGGCCTGCAGGGCCGCGCCGACGGCGACGACCTCGTCCGGGTTGACGCCCTTGTTGGGCTCCTTGCCGGTGAGCTGCTTGACCAGGTCGGTCACCGCGGGCATGCGGGTGGAGCCGCCGACCAGGATGACGTGCTCGACGTCGGACAGCTTCACGCCCGCGTCCTTGATCGCCTGCTCGAACGGCGCCTTGCAGCGGTCCAGCAGGTCCTGGGTCATCCGCTGGAACTCGGCCCGGGTGAGCGTGACGTCCAGGTGCAGCGGGCCCTCGGCGCCGGCCGTGATGTACGGCAGGTTGATGCCGGTGGTGTTCGCGGCGGACAGCTCGATCTTGGCCTTCTCCGCGGCCTCCTTGAGGCGCTGCATGGCCATCTTGTCGGCGCCCAGGTCCACGCCGTACTGGCCGCGGAACGTCTTCACCAGGTGCTCGATGATGCGCTCGTCCCAGTCGTCGCCGCCGAGGTGGTTGTCACCGGAGGTCGACTTGACCTCGACGACGCCCTCGGCCAGCTCCAGCAGCGACACGTCGAACGTGCCGCCGCCCAGGTCGAAGACCAGGACGGTCTGCTCCTTGCTGCCCTTGTCCAGCCCGTACGCCAGCGCGGCGGCGGTGGGCTCGTTGACGATGCGCAGCACGTTGAAGCCGGCGATCTCCCCGGCCTCCTTCGTGGCGGTGCGCTGCGCGTCGTTGAAGTACGCCGGGACGGTGATCACTACGTCGGTCACGGTCTCGCCGAGGTAGGCCTCGGCGTCGCGCTTGAGCTTCTGCAGCACACGGGCCGAGATCTCCTGCGGCGTGTACTTCTTGCCGTCGATGTCGACGGTCCAGTTGGTGCCGACCTCACGCTTCACGGACCGGATGGTGCGGTCCGGGTTCGTGACGGCCTGGCGCTTGGCCACCTCGCCGACGAGCACCTCACCGTTCTTGGCGAACGCCACGATCGAGGGCGTCGTGCGGGAGCCCTCGGCGTTCGCGATGACGGTGGGTTCGCCACCCTCGAGCACGGCCATACAGGAGTTGGTCGTACCCAGGTCGATGCCGACCGCACGTGCCATTTTCGTGTTCCTCCAAGATCAAGGTTGCCGCAGATTCAAGTTGAGTCCGGACGGCTCAATACTGACATGAGACCGGGAAGTGTCAAGCGGAAGGTTGAGTCGGTCACACTCAAGTTTAACGGTGTCCTAGTGAGTTGTCCCATTTCCGCATACGCTTCCCCTGTGTATGACCAACGAGTAACCGAGGAGGGCGCGGCGCGGACCGGCCCCCTGCTCGCAGTCGTCGGCGGGCCGACCGGCGCGGGCAAGTCCACGCTGGTCAACAGCCTGGTCCGGTCACCCGTGAGCGCCACCGGCATCCTGCGCCCCACCACCCGCAAGCCGACCCTGGCCTGCCACCCGCGCAGCGTGGCCGCGACCCACGTGGCCGGGCTGCACCCGATCGCCGCCCCCGCGCTGCCCTCCGACGTCGCGATCGTCGACGCGCCGGACCTCAACGCGATCGACCAGAAGAACCGCGCGGTCACCGATGCCGTGTTCGAACAGGCCGACCTCTGGATCTTCGTGACGACGGCGAGCCGCTACGCTGACGCCGAGGCGTGGCGGCACCTGAGGGCTGCGCAGCAACGCCGGGTCGACCTGGCGGTGGTCCTCAACCGGCTGCCCACCGAGGCGGCGGACGAGATCCTGCCGCACCTGACCCAGCTGCTCGGCGAACCGGTGCCACTGTTCGTGGTCGCCGAATCGGCGCTCGACCGGCAGGGCATGCTCTCGGAGCGAGTGGTCACCCCGATCTGGGAGTTCCTCGACAAGACCGCGAGTGCGAAACTTGCCGAGTCAAGATGACACCGGACGGCCGCTCCCGCGGGCGACGAGGGTTCAGGTCGGCACCGCGTCGGCTGAGGAGAGCGTGAGGAGGGACCAGTGACCCACTCCACCCCCGGCAGTGAGTCCGTCACCACCAAGCTCGACATGGTCCAGCAGTTCGTCGACCTGGCGGGCGAGCACCTCGCCGGCGAGCCGGCGATGGAGAACGCGCGGATGGTCGCGGAGCGCTCCGCCGACCGGCTGCGGCTGGCCCGCGGCTTCACCACCATCGCGCTGGCCGGCACCACCGGCAGCGGCAAGTCCAGCATGTTCAACGCGTTCACCACGATCGACCGGTCGCCCGCGGGCATCCTGCGCCCCACCACCTCCGAGCCGTACGCCTGTGTCTGGGGCAGCCTCACCTTCGCCGACGAGCTGCTGGACTGGCTCGGCGTCTCCTCGCGCCGCCGGTTCACCCGGGAGTCGGCGCTGGACGCCAACGACGAGGTCGGCCTGCGCGGCATGATCCTGCTCGACCTGCCCGACGTCGACTCCGTCGAGCCGCGCCACCGCGCCGAGGTCGACCGCCTGCTGCACCTCGTCGACGTGGTGATCTGGATCTGCGACCCGCAGAAGTACGGCGACCAGCTCGTCCACGAGGGTTACCTGCGCCAGCTCGCCAGCTCGCGCGACGGCCTCATCGTGGCGCTCAACCAGACCGACCGGCTGCAGCCCGCGCAGCTGCCCAAGGTCGGCGCCGACCTGCGCCAGCTGCTGGACGAGGGCGGCCTGTCTAAGGTCCCGCTGGTGCCGACGTCGGCGACCGGCGAGGTCCCGGCGCTGCCGCCGGCCAAGCGCGGCCCGATCAAGCCGAAGCCGGGCCCGTTCACGGCCGAGCGCTCCACCCGCGGCCACGCCGGCGTCTCCGCGCTGCGGGCCCTGCTCGAACCGATCATCCTGCGCGGCACGCTGGCCGAGGAGTCCGTCGACCGCGACCTCACCGCGAGCATCGCCGACCTGTCCAAGTTCGTCGGCGGTCCGGCCAGCCCGCCGTCGATCAACCCGCTGGTCCGCGGGCTGTCCTCGGCCGGCACCGACGCCGCCCGCATCGAGCAGACCGTCCAGGCGTACGCCGCGAGCGCGTCCGTCGGACTGCCCGGCCCCTGGGGCAAGGCCGTCGCGCAGGCCGCCCGGTCCCGCCTGCACGAGCTGCCCGCCGCGCTGGGCCAGGCCGTAGCGTTCGCCGACGCCCAACGCCCGCGCCGGATGTGGCTGCCCGGCGGCAAGAAGCGAGCCGACGCGAAAACCGAGATCGTGCTGCGCGCCGAGATCGACAAGGTCGCCCTGCGCTACGTCGTCGAGCCGGTCCGCCGCGCCCTCGCCGCCTACGAACGCTCCCGGACCACCCTGAGCTGATCTGACGGGCCATGATCGCTGTTTAATGTCGAAACCTGAGGTCTGACCTCACAAATCGACACGAAACAGCGATCATGGCCCGCGATGCGGTGCTGAGGACCCTGGGTGGCGCTTGGTGATGGCGCGAATCGGGTAAATGGTGGATAGGGCAGTTCCGGAGGGGGCAAGATCTGTTTGTGGACGCCTCATGCTGCCAGGGCAACTGTCAGCGTCCACAAAAACGGATCTTCGCAGCTAGCGTGGCCGCAGTCCGGGCGGCGTGGTCACCGATCGTGGCGACGGGTGTCGTGCTTACGAGCCGCGCCCTTGGTGCGGTGCACCTTCGACTTCACCCGGTGCGCCTTCGACTTCGCACCGCGCGAATCCCCACGGTGCGACTTCGCGCCGTGCGACTTCGCACCGCGCGGCTTCGCCTTCGGGCCGTGGGGATTCGCCTTCGGGCCGTGGGGATTCGCCTTCGGGCCGAGCCCTCGGTCGGCCTGGGCTTTCACCGTGTGCTCGTTCGGCTTGGCCGTGTTACCCAGCACCCGCCGAGCCGTCGACGCCGAGTCGGCGGCAGCCCTCGACGTCAGTGGGTTCCGGCGGACCGCCGAGCCCGTGTCCGCCGAAGCCCGCGACCTGAGCGGACCTCGCCGGGGGGACAGGCCCGGATCCGGGTCGGGCCGCCAGTTCGGCCGAGCCTGCCGGGCCGTCGGCCCGAGGTCGGGGGTGGCAGGACGACGGACTACCGGCCGTGCCGGGCGCGCGGGAAAGGCGTGTACCGAACCCGGACGCCCGCCGGTCCCGGGCCGCTCGCACGGGTCGTCGCCTGGACGAGGCCCGTGATGGCCGCCGGGACGCCCCGGCCAGCCAGGCCAGCCGTGTCCACCCGGCCGTCCCGGCCCGTCCGGATCCCACGGCCTGCCCGGGAAGGACGGCCCGCCCGGGAAGGACGGCCCGCCCGGGAAGGACGGCCCGCCCGGGAAAGAGGGCCCGCCCGGGAAGGACGGTTCGCCGGGAAAGGGCGGGCTGCCCGGGGCGGACGGCTCGCCGGGTGTGGACGGGCCGCTCGCGGGCGGGGCCGGGCGAGACGGGGCCGGCGTGCCGGTGCCGGGACGCCAGATCGGGCGGATGGGCAGGGTCACGGGCTGCCGGCGGCGTTCGAGGACGGGGACGGCGACGTCGTCGGGTCGGTCGTCGTCGTCATCGCCGTCCGGGCTACCCGGGACGCCGGGCTGGGCCAGCCCCGGGTCGTGCTGCGGGGCTGGGCGGAGCGGGCGGTCGGGCAGCCGGAACGAGCCGTGGGCGAGGTGGTCGCCGGGGACCACGAACGGCTGCACCGGCCCGGCCAGGCGGGCGCCGAAGTCGGGGTCGACCCCTTCGACGCCGGCCCGCAGCACGATCCAGCTCGGTACGGCGGTGATCCCGACCAGCAGCGCGACCAGCAGGCCGTGCCTGCGGGCCGGGGCGCGGCGCGGGGACGTACGCGACGGGGCGCGGAACGCCTCCGGCACCGCGGGGGGCGGTGGCAGCGGAGGCGGCGAGCCGAAGAGATCTTCCAGGAAATTGTCGTCGGGCATCGGAGTGCTCCTAGGGCACGGGGGGAATTCGCCCAGAATGCCCCAAGCACTTCCATGATCCGGGGATTTGGGGTATTCGTAGGCCCAGGTTTTTCCGCTGTCCGTTGCCAATATCACCTGCCCGGCCTGTGACTGCCGCCACGGATACGGCAGTATGGGGGCCAGGCGGCAGAGTGGCCGTGGTCACCGCGTACTCCGGACTCACTACTGCCGCAGCCAGGCGTCTTCGCCCCACGAGGGACACGACGTGGCGCCACCGATGCGCGGCAGACACACCCCGTCGCCGACGCACCACTGACAGGGAGAACACGGATGACCAAAGTCGAGCGCGCGGCCTCCCGCCGCGGCGGCAAGCGCTCGGGACCCCCCGAGCCGGAGTTCGTACAGCTACTCACCCCTGAGGGCGAGCGAGTCTCACACCCCGACTACTCCGTCGACTTCACCGATGACGAGCTGCGCGGTCTTTACCGCGACCTGGTCACGGTACGCAAGCTCGACGCCGAGGCGACCGCGCTGCAGCGTCAGGGCGAGCTCGGCATCTGGGCCAGCCTGCTGGGCCAGGAGGCGGCGCAGGTCGGCTCCGGCCGGGCGCTGCGCAAGCAGGACATGGCCTTCCCGACGTACCGGGAGCACGGCGTCCTGTACTGCCGCAACATCGACCCGATCATGCCGCTGGGCCTGTTCCGGGGCGTGGACCAGGGCGGCTGGGACCCGGTGGCGCACCGGTTCAACATGTACACGATCGTCATCGGCGCGCAGACGCTGCACGCGACCGGCTACGCCATGGGCATCGTCAAGGACGGCAAGGTCGGCGACGACGACGAGACCAGCGAGGCCGTCATCGCCTACTTCGGCGACGGCGCGACCAGCCAGGGCGACGTCAACGAGGCGTTCATCTTCGGCAGCGTGTACAACGCGCCGATCGTGTTCTTCTGCCAGAACAACCAGTACGCGATCTCCGAGCCGCTGGAGCGCCAGACCCGCATCCCGCTGTACCAGCGCGCGGCCGGCTTCGGCTTCCCCGGCATCCGGGTCGACGGCAACGACGTGCTGGCCACGTACGCGGTGACCCGCGCCGCGCTGGACAACGCCCGCCACGGCCAGGGCCCGACCCTGGTCGAGGCGTACACGTACCGCATGGGCGCGCACACCACCTCCGACGACCCGACCCGCTACCGCGTGGCCAGCGAGGTCGAGGCGTGGCAGGCCAAGGACCCGATCGTGCGGATGCGCAAGCTGCTGGAGAAGCAGGGCATCGCCGACGAGGCGTTCTTCGCCGCGGTCGACGAGCAGGCGAAGGTCGAGGCGGTGGCGCTGCGCGAGCGGGTGCTGTCGATGCCCGACCCGGACCCGGTGACGATGTTCGACCACGTCTACCCCAACGGCTCGCCGCTGATCGACAAGCAGCGCGCCGAGTTCGAGACCTACCACGCCTCGTTCGAGGGGAGCCACTGATCATGGAGACGCTTACCCTCGGCAAGTCGCTCAACCTGGGCCTGCGCCGCGCGATGGAGGACGACAGCAAGGTCCTCATCATGGGCGAGGACGTCGGCAAGCTCGGCGGTGTCTTCCGCATCACCGACGGCCTGCAGAAGGACTTCGGCGACGAGCGTGTCATCGACACCCCACTGGCGGAGGCCGGCATCGTCGGCACCGCGATCGGCCTGGCGCTGCGCGGCTACCGCCCGGTCGTCGAGATCCAGTTCGACGGCTTCGTGTACCCGGCGTACGACCAGATCGTGTGCCAGGTGGCCAAGTTCCACTACCGGTCCCGGGGCAAGGTCAGCCTGCCCATGGTCATCCGGATCCCGTTCGGCGGCGGCATCGGCGCGGTCGAGCACCACTCGGAGTCGCCCGAGGCGTACTTCTCGCACACGGCCGGTCTCAAGGTCGTGGCGTGCAGCAACCCGTCCGACGCGTACTGGATGATCCAGCAGGCCATCGCCAGCGACGACCCGATCATCTTCTTCGAGCCCAAGCGGCGCTACTGGGAGAAGGGCGAGGTCGACACGGCCGCGCCGCTGTCCTCGGCGTACCCGCTGCACAGCTCGCGGGTGCTGCGCTCCGGCGGCGACGCGACGCTGCTGGCGTACGGCCCGATGGTGCGCACCTGCCTGGACGCCGCGACCGCGGCGGCCGAGGACGGCCGCAACCTGGAGGTCATCGACCTGCGCTCGCTGTCCCCGCTGGACATGGCCCCGGTGTTCGAGTCGGTCCGCAAGACCGGCCGCGCCGTGGTCGTGCACGAGGCTCCGGGCAACATCGGCCTGGGCGCCGAGGTCGCGGCCCGGATCACCGAGGAGTGCTTCTACTCCCTGGAGGCCCCGGTGCTGCGGGTGACCGGCTACGACATCCCCTACCCGGCCTCCCGGGTGGAGGAGGAGTTCCTGCCCGACCTGGACCGTGTGCTCGAGGCCGTCGACCGTTCCTTCGGGTTCTGAGGGGGCTGACCTATGGCTATCAATCAGTTCCCCCTGCCCGACCTCGGTGAGGGTCTCACCGAGGGCGAGATCCTCAAGTGGCTGGTCGCCGAGGGCGACGTCATCGAGCTGAACCAGCCCATCGTCGAGGTGGAGACCGCCAAGGCGGCGGTCGAGATCCCGGCGAAGTGGGCCGGCACCGTCGTCAAGATCTACGTGCCCGAGGGCACCGTGGTCGAGGTCGGCTCCCCGATCATCTCGATCGACACCGGCGGCCCGTCGGCCGCGGTCGCCGACGACATGTCCCAGGGCGCCGCAGCCCAGGCCGAGAAGGCCGCCGCGGAGCCCACCGGCGGACTGATCGGCGAGACCACGGCGTCCGGCCGCACCGCGGTGCTGGTCGGCTACGGCCCGCGGGTCACCGCCGCCAAGCGCCGCGCCCGCAAGGACGCGCCCGCGGCTCCGGCCGCCCCGGCCCCCGTGGCCGCGGCTCCGGTGGCGGCTGCGCCGGCCGCACCCGCTCCGGCGGCCAAGGTAATCGCCCCGGCGGCTCCGGCCACCGCCGCTCCCGCGGCGGGGGCGAACGGGCACGGCGTGCTCGCCAAGCCGCCGGTCCGGATGCTGGCCCGGACCCTGGGCGTGGACCTGTCCACGCTGGCGGGCACCGGCCCGCAGGGCTCGATCACCCGGGACGACGTCCAGGCCGCGCTGGCGGCCCCGGCCGCCGCCGCGCCGCGTGCGCAGGTGGTCATGGTCCCGGGCGAGCGCGAGACCCGTGTCCCCATCAAGGGGGTACGCAAGCTCACCGCGGCCAATATGGTCGCCTCGGCCTTCACGGCTCCGCACGTCACCGAGTTCCTGACGGTCGACATGACGCGGTCGATGAAGGCGCTGGACCGGCTGCGGGCCGACCGGGAATGGCGTGACGTGCGCGTCTCGCCGCTGCTGCTGGTCGCCAAGGCCGTGCTGCTGGCGGCGAAGCGCCACCCGATGGTCAACTCGTCGTGGGACGAGGCGGCGCAGGAGATCGTGGTCAAGGACTACGTGAACCTGGGCATCGCCGCGGCCACCGAGCGCGGCCTCATCGTGCCGAACATCGCCGACGCGGGGCGCCTGTCCCTGCGGGAGCTGGCCGACGCGATGACCGACCTGGTGGCGACGGCGAAGTCGGGCAAGACGCCGCCGTCGGCGATGTCCGGCGGCACGTTCACGATCACCAACGTGGGCGTGTTCGGCGTGGACACCGGCACCCCGATCCTGCCCCCGGGCGAGGCCGCGATCCTGGCCTTCGGCGCGGTGCGGGAGACCCCGTGGGCGCACAAGGGCAAGGTCAAGCTGCGCCAGGTCACCACGCTGGGGCTGTCGTTCGACCACCGCATCATCGACGGCGAGCTGGGCTCGAAGTTCCTCCGGGACATCGGCGCCTTCCTCACCGATCCCGAGGCCATGCTCCTTGCCTGGACCTGATCCTGCGTCATGATCCATGACACTGATCCGTTCGCGACCCCGGAGTCGGCGCGCAGCAACGTGCGCCGGCTGCGGGGTCGTTTCGGCATGACGGTGTGCCTGTGGACCGCGCCGGGACCGGCCGGGCTGACGGTGTCGTCGACGCTGGTGGCCGACGGCGACCCGGGACGGCTGCTGGGCATCGTCGACGACGAGTCGGAGCTGTGGCCGGCGATCGAGCGGGCGGGCGTGTTCGCGGTGACGCCGCTCGGCGAGCCGCACCGGCAGCTCGCCGACCGGTTCGCGGGGTTGATGCCCGCCCCGGGCGGGCTGTTCAAGCAGGAGTCCTGGACGCAGACGCCGTTCGGGCCGATCCCGGCGGGCACGACGACCTGGGCGGGCTGCCGCCTCGACGGTTCGCGGCCGTTCGGCTGGGGGCTGCTGGTCGAGGCGAGCCTGGTCGAGATCACGCTCGGTGAGGCCGCGCCGCCGCTGCTGCACCACCGTGGCAGGTACACGACACTGTCGTGATCAAGGCGGATTGTGGTGCAACCGCGCTGTGACCTGCCGCGCCACGATCATCGCGTACCCGGGGGTTGTCGCAGACGCCTCGTAGGCTGGTTCTCATGTCCCAGCAGACGCCTGACGAACCCGAGGCCACCCCCCAGGCTGGGGACGCCGGTGCCGAGGATGCGTCCTCGACTCCTCCTGCCAAGCCGACGCAGCGCCCGACCGGCCGGGCATCGGTCGGCCGTGCCTCGGTGACGCCACCTCCGGGCGGCTTCGCCGACCTCCCCACCGGCCCGTACCCGTCGGTCGGCAAATCCGACAAGGGCACGCCGTCCGCGGGCACCTACCGCAGCACCGCCTCCGGCGGTTCGGCGTCCAGCGGCTCGGCGTCGGGCAGTCCGGCGTCCGGCAGTTCTGCCTCGGGCGACAAGCCGGCCGACCGCGGGTCGGCCGCACGCGCCACGAGCGGGCGGGCTTCGGTGCCGTCCGTGACTTCGGGCTCGGCCCGGCTGTCGTCGTCCTCGTCGCGCGGGCGCGGCAACGGCGGCTCGGCGCGGGTGCCGGTGTCCGGCGCCGGGAGCACCTACGGCTCCTCGAAGAAGAAGGTCCAGCCCAAGTGGGGCCGGATCGCGCTGGTGGCGGTCATCGCGCTGGCCTTGTGCGGCGGTCTCGGCCTGGGCGGTGCGTGGCTCTACGCCAAGAACATCGAGGGCGACCTGGCCCGTACCAACCCGTTCAGCGCGCTCACCGGCGGCCGGCCGCCCAAGACGGTCAACGGCAGCCAGAACATCCTGCTGGTGGGCAGCGACTCGCGGGATCCGGACGCGCCCACCGACCAAGGCGGGCAGTGGCGCACCGACACCATGATCATCATGCACATCCCGTCCTCCCAGGACCGCGCCTACCTCATCTCGCTCCCCCGGGACCTGCACGTCTACATCCCGAAGGACGCCGCCGCGACCGACTGCGGCACCCGCAAGGCGAAGCTGAACGCCGCGTACGCCTTCGGCGGCATGCCGCTGCTGGTGAAGACGGTCGAGTGCTACACCTCGGTGCGCATGGACCACGTGATGCTGATCGACTTCGGCGGCTTCACCGAGGTGGTCGACGCGATCGGCGGGGTCGACATGAAGATCGAGAAGACCATCACCTCGATCCACTCGCCCAAGCGCACCTTCACCAAGGGCACCATGCACCTCAACGGCGCGGAGGCGCTGGACTACGCCCGCCAGCGCAAGCAGTTCCCGGACGGCGACTTCGCCCGCATGCGCCACCAGCAGCAGCTGCTCAAGGCTCTGCTGGACAAGGCCGTCAGCGCCGGCATCCTGACCAGCCCCGGCAAGCTGAACGACTTCCTGGGCGCGGTGACCAGCGCGGTCACGGTCGACCAGGACTTCGGGCTGATCGACATGGCGATCCAGTTCCGCGGCATCCGCAGCGACGACCTGATCTTCCTGACCAACCCGCACAAGGGCAGCCAGATGGTCGGCGGGGAGAGCGTGGTCGTCTCGGACAAGGAGAAGGCGGTCGCGCTTTACGAGGCGGTCGGCAAGGACGCCATGAAGCAGTGGTACGAGACCAACGTCAGCCCGCCGCCGTCGCCGTCTGTCAATAATTAGCAATGAAAATTTATCGCAAATCGGTCTAAACCCATCCGATTTGGTCCATGCGTTCTCGCGGTGCCGTAGACCGAGCTATTACAGTGGCTCGGTCTACGGCTAACCAGACCCCCGGGAGCAGCGCGTGGCGAACAAGCAGCGGCGAGGCGGCGCGAAGAACACCGTGCCCAGCCAGCGGAGCCGCCGACAGCCTGCCGACGCCTACGACGAACCTTCCGGCCGCAAGACCGGGCACTCCCTGAACAAGGGCAAGAAGAAGTCCAAGCGCGCCGCCCCCCTGTGGGCGAAGCTGACGCTGACCTTCGGCGCCCTGCTGATGATGGTGGCCGGCGGCGCGATCGTCGGCGTCAAGTCGTTCGAGGGCAATCTCAAGGACAACGTCGCGGTGGTCGACGTGCTGGGCGACGCCGGCAAGACCGACACCGGCCCGGAGGGCAACGACCTCAAGGGCCCGATCGACATGCTGCTGCTCGGCATCGACGTGCGCGCTACCCAGGAGAAGAACAACGCCCGCGCCGACACCGTCCTGCTGCTGCACATCCCGGCCACGCACGACCAGGCGTACCTGATGTCGATCCCGCGGGACACCCAGGTCGACATCCCGGCCAACCCCAAGACCAAGTACAACGGCGGCAACGACAAGATCAATGCAGCCTTCTACTTCGGCGCGCAGAACGGCGGCGGCTGGGCCGGCGGCCTGGGCCTGACCGCGAAGACGGTCACCAAGCTGACCGGCATCACCTTCGACGGCGCGGCCGTCATCGACTTCGGCGGCTTCAGAAAGATCATCGACGCCCTGGGCACGGTGAACGTCTGCGTCGAGGAGGACTCTCAGTCGCTGCACTACTACTACGTCAACGGCAAGGTCACGTACGTCAACGAGCACACCGCGGCCAACCGCGGGCTCAAGGCGTACGTGCACAAGAAGGGCTGCCGGGAGAAGCCGGGCTGGGAGGCCCTGGACTACTCGCGCATCCGCAAGTCGCTCGACGACGGCGACTACGGCCGCCAGCGCCACCAGCAGCAGCTGATCAAGGCGATGGCGAAGAAGGCCGGCTCCAGCGGCGTGCTCACCGACCTCGGCAAGATTAACTCCCTGATGAAGGCCGTCGGCGAGTCCATGATCCTGGACACGCACGGCGTGCCGCTGATCGACTTCATGTTCTCCCTCAAGGATCTGGCCGGCGCCGATCTCGTGCTGCTGAAGACGAACGCGGGCTGGTACAACAGCTCGGGCAGCGGCGGCGAGGCGATCAGCTCCAGCACGATGCAGATGTTCCGGGCCGCCAAGAACGACACCCTCGGGCAGTTCACCCTGCTCAACCCGGAGTTCGTGAACAGGGAGAAGTGACCGCGCCACGTAACGGCGACCACCGCAACGCACCGGACCTGGGGAGTCACGTGGCGACATCGACGCTGGACAGAGACGAGCAGCGGGGCCAGGTCCCGCGTCAGCGCCCCCGCCGGGGCGACGGCGCGGGCCCGCCCGCGACCAAGACGAAGAAGCGCAAGAAGAAACGCGGCGCCCCGCTGTCGGCGAAGCTCGCGATCACCTTCGGCGCACTGCTGATGATGATCTCCGGAGCGGCGCTGCTCGGGGTCAAGACGGTCGTCGGCAACATCGAAGGCAACATCCAGGTGACCGGCAGCGACGAGCTGGTCGACCCGGAGGCCTCGGCCGAACCCGCCGGGCCGGCGGGCAAGGAGTTCGAGGGCGCGTTCAACATCCTGCTGCTGGGCATCGACACACGCGCCGGCCAGGACGCGACGAACGCCCGCTCGGACACGATCCTGATCCTGCACGTCTCGGCGAACCACGACCAGGCATACCTGATGTCGGTGCCGCGCGACGTGAACATCCCCGGTTCCCAGCAGCGCATCAACGGCGCGTTCACGAACGGCCTGGGCAGCAAGGGCGACTGGCGGGGCGGGCTGAAGTCCGCGGCCTCCGCGATCAGCAAGCTGACCGGCGGCATGAAGTTCCAGGCGGCGGCGGTCATCGACTTCGGCGGCTTCAAGACGTTCATCGACGCGCTCGGCACGATCCCCATGTGCGTGGAGGCGCCGACCAAGTCGATCCACCACTTCCTGGTCAAGGGCAAGGCGAAGTACATCGGCGGCATCGCCGACGAGCACGAGGCGGACAACTACGCCCGGCGCAGCGGCAACCCGCGCTACCTGCACAAGAAGGGCTGCCGGGAGATGGAGGGCTGGGAGGCCCTCGACTACGCGCGCCAGCGCTACCTGCCCGACGGGTCGGGCGACTACGGCCGTCAGCGCCACCAGCAGCAGCTGATCAAGGCGATGGCGAAGAAGGCCGGCTCCGCCGGCGTGCTCACCGACTTCGGCAAGGTCAACCAGCTGATCTCCGCGGTCGGCAAGTCCATGCTGCTCAGCCTGCCCAAGGGGATGGGCGTCACGGACTTCCTGTTCACCATGAAGGACATGGCCGGCGCCGACCTCGTGCTGCTCAAGACCAACTCCGGCACCTACAAGAGCGTCATCGTCGGCGGCCAGTACCAGGGTGAGGGCCTCGACGAGACGACCAAGGCCATGTTCCGCGCCGCAAAGAATGACAAGCTGGGCAACTTCTCCCTTATCCACCCAGAGGTCGTCAACAACGAGAAGTAATTTCTGATTCAACGCCTCCCCGAGTGAGCGGTCCATACGCTGAGACTGAGGATGTCTCACTCCGGGGAGGCGGCAGCATGGCCAGCTCCGCGTGGCGTACCGGCGGCGAGGGGCGGGACGGGGTCCGGGCGACCGGCCTCGGCTGGCCCTCCCCGGCGGCGGCACCACCCGGACACGCCTCACCCAGGTCCGGCCTCGGCTGGCCCGATGTCGCGCGCACGCGCAGGCACACCCATCGCGCCACCCGTATGCTCCGCGCGGCCCCGCCCGACCAGCCGCGCCGCCGCTCCCGGCGCTGGCCGCAGGCGCTGGCCGCGATCCTGGTCGGCCTGGTGCTGCTCGCCGGAGGCGGCCTGGTGGCCGGGCAGGCGCTGGTGCACCGCTACGAGTCGAGCGTGAGCCGGGATGTGCTGCTCGACCCGAGCGCCCGCGACATCGGCGACTCGAACGTGGGCTGGCGCCGCCTCACCGGCCCGCTCAACTACCTGCTCATCGGTTCCGACCTGCGCGCGGCCAACCCCGGCGCGGGACAGCGCTCGGACACCATCCTGGTCGTCCAGGTGGACCGCGAGCTGAACCACGCGTACGTCATCTCGATCCCGCGCGACCTGCGGGTGGAGATCCCCGAGTTCGGCGGCACCTCGTTCGGCGGGGCACGGCAGCGCATCAACGCGGCGTTCGAGTTCGGCGGGGGCGGCAGCGGCGGCGTGCAGTTGCTGTCGGCCACGCTGACCGCGCTCACCGGGATGCGCTTCGACGGCGCCGCGGTCGTCGACTTCGGCGGGTTCACCCAGGTCATCGACAGCCTCGGCGGCGTGAACATGTGCGTGGACACCGAGGTGCGCTCCATCCACACCAAGCGGCTGTTCACCGTCGGCTGCCGCCAGATGAACGGGGCCGAGGCGCTGGACTACTCCCGGCAGCGATACGGCCTGCCGGGCGGCGACTTCGACCGGCAGCGCCACCAGCAGCAGCTGGTGAAGGCGATCCTGAGCAAGGCGCTGGACAGCGGGGTCACCCGCAACCCGCTCAAGCTGGACCAGTTCATCCGCGGCATGGGGCACTCGCTCACCCTCGACACCGGCGAGGCCACGCTGACCGACCTGATCGTGGCACTGCGCAACATCCGGCCGGACTCGCTGACCGGCATCAGGGTGCCGTCCTACCCGCAGAGCATCAACGGGGTGTCCTACGTGCTGCTGCAGGACGGGGCGGAGGAACTGTTCCGGGCCATGCGCGACGCCGACCTGGCCACCTGGGTGCAGCAGCATCCGGAATGGGTCAACTCGATCTGACCTCTACACTTGCAGGCGTGTTCGCTGCGCAGATCCCCACCGCCACCGTCGCCGAGGTGCCCGCCGACGCCTTCCTGCTCGACGTCCGCGAGGACGACGAGTGGGCCGCCGGCCACGCCCCCGCGGCTGTCCACCTGCCCATGATGCAGATCCCGGCCCGGATGGCCGAGGTGCCGACCGACCGCGAGGTCTTCGTGCTCTGCCGGGTCGGCGGCCGCTCCGGCCAGGTCGTGTCGTACCTGCGCCAGCAGGGCTGGGACAACGTCACCAACGTCGACGGCGGCATGATGGGCTGGGCCGCCGCCGGCCGCCCGGTCGTCGCCGACGAGGGCCTGCCGCCGCAGATCATCTAGTCGTGAGCGAGCGAGTCCCCCGGATGAGGGAGCGCAGCGCGCGAATCATGTGCCTCGGTTCTGCTCATAGGGACGACGAGCGAAGCGAGGAGGAGGCATGAGCCACACCCCCGACCCGTCCCCGCTGGTCTTCGCCCATCGCGGGTCGTCGGCCGCGCTGCCCGAGCACACACTCGGGGCGTACGCGCGTGCGCTGCGCGAGGGCGCCGACGGCATCGAGTGCGACGTGCGGCTGACCCGTGACGGCCACCTGGTGTGCGTGCACGACCGGCGCCTGGACCGGGTCAGTGACGGGCGCGGGCCGGTCGCCGCGTACACGCTGGCGCAGCTGCGGGCCTTCGACTTCGGGTCGTGGCACCCGAGCGGGCAGTCGGCCGGGGTGCTGACGCTGGAGGAGCTGCTCGACACTGCACGCCAGGCCGGTCGGCCGGTCCGCATGCTGATCGAGACCAAGCACCCCAACCGGTACGGCAAGGCGGTGGAGTACCGGCTGCGGGCGGTGCTGAACCGGCACGGCCTGACCAGCGCGTCCTCGTCCACGCCGGTGCGGGTGACGGTCATGTCGTTCTCGCCGCTGGCGGTGCGCCGCTCGCGGGAGCTGCTGCCGTCGCTGCCCACCGTGCAGCTGATGGACCTGCTGCCGCCGGGGCTGCGCATGCGCCGGCTGCCGTTCGGCACCCGCATCGCCGGGCCGGGTCTGGAGCTGGTGCGCCGTCGGCCGGATCTGGTGCGGCGGCTGAAGGCCGGCGGCCAGCAGGTCTACGTGTGGACCGTGAACGCCACGGATGACGTGGATCTGCTGCTCAAGCTGGGTGTCGACGGCATCATCACGGACCGTCCGGCTGAGGTGCTGGCCCACCTCGGTCGTTGAATCATCACCGATAGGTCACAGCCCTGGCGCGGCGCTGCTCGGGCAGGCAGGATCCTGCATGTGGAGGTGGCCTACCGCGAGCTGACGCTGGGCATCGCCGCGCTCTTCAACGACCCGGTCACCGCCCGCGGCGGCCTGCCGGCCCTCGACCGCCTGCTGCACCTCGGCCAGTACGCGCTGGGCGTGCCGGGCATGGCCCTGTCCGAACTGCACAACTCCGGCGGGGCCGGTCGGGTCATCGCCGCGACCGGCACCGCCGACTGGGCGCTGGGCCGGCCGGTCCAGCCCGAGGTGGTGACCGCGGTGCTGCGTCCCGGGCCGACGACCTACCGGGTGGAGCTGGGCGCCGTCGACGACGAGGCCTCCGATCAGATGACATCGCTGGGCAGCCGCTGGATTCTGCTGCACCGGATCGACCTCGACGGGCGTACGCCCGCGATGCTGGGCGCGTTCATGCCCGACGACCGCCCGGCCGATCCCGACCAGCTCGCGGTGATGGCCCTGCTCGGGGCGACCGTGGGCCGGCTCTACACCGAGCGGGCCGGGCTGCCCGTGCAGAGCGCCGGTGACGATCTGGCCGACCGTGAGCTGTTCATCGCCGTCACCAGCCACGAGCTGCGCACCCCGGTCACCGTCATCAAGGGGTACGCGGACACGCTGCGCGACCACTGGAGCCAGCTCGACGACAAGGCGCGCCGGGAGGCGGCCCGGGTGATCGGCCAGCGCAGCGACGAGCTGGCCCGGCTGGTCGACCGGCTGCTGGCGGCGAGCACCGACACGGCGGTCGGCACGCTGTCACCGGGCCCCTTCGATCTCGTCGAAGCGCTTCGCCACGCGGCGGCGAACCTGCCCGCCGATCTGCGCCGCCGGTTCCGGCTGGAGCTGCCGGAGCGGCTCCCGCTGGCCTACGGGGACCGGGCCACCATCCCGAACGTGCTCACCGAGCTGGCCACCAACGCCGACAAGTACTCGGCCCGGGAGCAGACCGTGGTGCTGACCGCCGGCAACGACCGGCGCACGGTGTACTTCCAGGTACTCGATCGGGGGATAGGAATCGCCCACGAACAGGTCCACCAGGTGTTCGAGCGGTTCTGGCAGGCGGACAGCGGCGACGGACGGCGGTACGGTGGTGCCGGTCTGGGTCTTTATCTCGTCCGAAAGACTATTGAACGACAAAACGGATGGGTGTCCTTACGTCCCCGGGATGGGGGAGGTACGGTCGCAGAGGTACGGCTGCCGCGAGGTGACGTGAAGAGGGATGCGCACGCATCCGGGGAGGCATGATCGTGTCGATGGCTGTCGCTGAGCGAGCCTGGTGCGTGGTGGTGCCCCATCACGCCCGCGGCGCACAGCAGGCGCGACACCGCCTCGCCGCCGCGCTCGCCGGAGCGGTCACGCCGAACCTGCTCGCCGATGTCGTCTCCGTCGCCGCCGAGCTGGTCGGCAACGCGGTGCGCCACGCCGAGCCGCTCCCGGGCGGGGTGGTCCGGCTCGCCTGGCGGCTGCGTACCGTCGAATCCCGGCAGGTCATCGAGGTCCGCGTCACCGACGGCGGCGCGCAGCAGCTGCCCCGCCCGCGCACCGCGGGCGCCGAGGACCCGGACGGCCGCGGCCTCACCATCGTCGATGCGCTCGCCGACCGGTGGGGTGTCGAGCGGGACGGTCTCGGGCAGAGCGTCTGGGCGGAACTAAGCTGACCCGGTGACCCGCGCCGGCCACTGTCGAGGAGCGTCTCCCGCGCCTCGGCGGGGCTGCGACGAGCGGAGCTGAGAAACAGCCGCGAGCAGGCCATGGGCCTCGGACACGGCTGTGACGAGCGCAGCGAGGAGCAGTTGTGAGTAAGAAGAACCGCCTGGACAAGAAGCAGGCGAAGCCGCCGAAGGTGCGCGACGTCTTCGTGGCCCGCCCGTTCGCCGGGCTGGCCGCCGAGACCGAGCTGGTGGCGCTGCGCGAGCTGGTGCCCGCGGCGACCGCGCCGCTCACGCTGGCCCCGGAGTACGCCGAGAAGTACGGCGACCGCCAGGTCACCCTGGCCACCATCCTGCCGATGGCCTGGCCGGCGCTGACCAAGACGGACGGCCGGATCCTGCTCGGGCTGCAGCGGCACGAGCGCTCCGGCGACGTGAACCGCGACCTGGCCGTGGCGCTGCTGTGCGCGCTCGAGGGCGAGCCCGGCGCGCCGGTGAACGTGCCCCCGCTGCCCGGCGAGGGTCCGCGCCTGGGCGACGTGCTGGTCGACGCACCGCTGGAGATCACGGTGCACGACGGCTTCGACTTCTGGCTCGACGCGGACCAGGAGCGTGACGCCGAGGTGTCGGCGTCGCTGGACGCCGCCAACGCCTCGGTCTACCCGACCGTGCGGATGGCGGCCGCGCCGGCCGCGTACTGGTGCCGGGTGCCGGAGAAGTCGCACGTGCGCTGGGTGCTGCCCGACAGCGAGGACGTGGCGCTGAACGCGCTGGCCCGGCTGAGCGCGGCGGGCGAGCTGAAGCTCACGGAGGAGACCAAGTTCGCCGGCATGTTCCGGGCGCACGGCCTGCTCGTGCCGGTGTGGGACCTGCCGTCGGCCCCGGAGGCCGGCTCGTGGGAGGAGTCGCTGGCCGCGGTCGCGGCGCGTTACGAAGCGGCGAAGGCTGCCGACGAACCGCTGACGCCGGACCAGCGCCGCGCCAAGCAGGGGCTGCTCGGTCGGCAGCTCACCCTGCGCTGACCTGCTCTTTCACGTACGTTTTGGGACGCCCGTGCTGCTCCGGCGGCACGGGCGCCGCCGTGTCCCATGATGTGCTCACCGCACGGTCGCCGGGCACGTGAGAATCTCGTTTTCGCGTGATGGCAGACCTGCCGGATGAGCCCCAGGGAATGAAGCTGAATCGGACATTCACCCATTCATTCTTGCTGAGTGCCCGATTTGCCCCCTGACACATCGATGAACGAACACGTACGGTAAGGGACACCTAACTCAATGCGTGTCGTTCCACCCGGAGGCACACCATGACCGTCTACCCCGATCGTGCGCCCTTCATGCGCCCGACCTTCGGACGCTCCCCGAGCCTGCCGGTGCCGTCAGGACCAGACACCGCCCCGCCGCCCGCCTCCCCGGTGGACTGGGCCCGCCGCCGCCGCGCCGACCGCGCAGTCCGGCGCATGTCCGCCGCCGAGGACCGGGCTGTGCACCGCCTCGGCCGCGACTGGCACGTCATCGAGTGGCCGCACGCGCTGCTCACCAGCAGCCAGGCACAGCAGGCCGGCACGGCCAAGCCTCAGCAGCCGTCCAACGCCGGTTTCCTCGCGATCGGGCCGGGCGGCATCTTCAGCGTCTCCCTCGCGCAGCACGGGCGCAGCCGGGTGCTCATCGCCGGCGACGTGGTGCAGATCAGCGGCCGCCGGCCGCCGTACATCTCGCAGGCCCGGCGCGACGCCAAGCGCGCCTCCAAGGCCATCTCCGCCGCGATCGGCCAGGACATCAAGGTGTTCGCGGTGCTCGCATTCGTCGGCAGTGGACCGATCAGCGTCAACGGCCTGCCCAAGGAATGCATCGTCACCTCGTACCGCGAGCTGGACAAGGTGCTCGACTCCACCGGGCGGCGGATCACCGGCACCACCGCCGAGAAGCTGTCCCAGGTGGCCCGCAACCCCGCGATCTGGGTCAATCAGCCATACGGCGCGGGCAGCGGATACACCTGGCATCCGGAGGGTGCGACCCCCGGTGACAAGGGCACTGCGCGCGGGTAACGTGAGCAGCGATGACCCACATCGAGCTCTCCCTCTCCCCGTTGGAGCCGACCGCCGTCGACCCCCTGCGCAGCTGGTCGGTCCCGGTCTCCTCGGCCGAGGAGTCCTGTTTGGTCATCGACGCGAGTGGTGCCATCGTCGCCGCCTCGACGCCCTGGGTCCGGCTGCTGTCCGTGGAGCGCCCCAGCGAGCTGGCCGGGCAGGACGTGCTCGATGTGCTGTGCCTGATCGACTTCACCGCCGCCGGCAACGAGCTGGGTGAAGCAGAGCGCGAGCAGATCCCCCCACTGCTCGCGCTCACCTCCAAGCGGCCCGCGCGCGGCCTGCTGCGGGTGCGCGCGCCCCAGGGCGCGCCCAGCCGCACCCTCGACGCCGTCGCCACGCCGCTGTGGCAGGGCGGTCAGGTCGTCGGGTCGCTCAGCTTCTTCGCCGCGGTATGACCACGGGTAGGGCGCACGCGCGCTAGTCTCGTTGCCCATGCCCCTGCGTCCAACCCGTCCGTCCAACCCGGCCCTCCCGCTCGCCACCGCGTGCCTGGTCGGCGCGGCTCTGCTCAGCGGTTGCGGGGTGCCACCCGAGCTGCAGCCCAAGCCCGGCGGCACCGTGCCGCAGCCGTCGGTGTCACCCAGTGCGGTGACGCTGCCGCCCAGCTTCAGCCTGCCGCCGTCGGCCCCGCCGAGCAGCCCCGGCCCGTTCCCCGAGCTGACCGTCACCGACTGCCAGGGCCGCCCCACCGGCGACCAGATCATCGCCGCCGTGCGCCGCAAGTCCTCGATCCTGCCGAGTTCGGGCACGGTCACCGTCACGAAGCCGCCGGTCTGCGCCGGAACGTGGCAGTACACCGTGCTCACCGCACCCGGCCGCGAGCCGCTGCAGGTCATCACCAAGGGCGCGCCCGCCGCGCTGGACATGGTCACCGCGGGCACCGACATCTGCACCGTCGAGGTGCGCAACTTCGCCCCACCCGGCATCCGCATCGCGGCGGGCTGTTGAGCGGCCACCAGTAGGCTGGGCGCATGCCTGGAGTTCCGCCCACCCGCTTCGTCTATCTCGGCCCGGAAAGCACCTTCGCCGAGCAGGCACTGCTCACCATCCCGGCGGCCGAGCGGGGCATCCGCACGCCCGCCCGCAGCGTGCCCGAGGCCCTGGAGGCCGTGCGGGCCGG
This sequence comes from Catellatospora vulcania, assembly GCF_009720385.1. Taxonomy (GTDB): domain Bacteria; phylum Actinomycetota; class Actinomycetes; order Mycobacteriales; family Micromonosporaceae; genus Catellatospora; species Catellatospora vulcania. The sequence continues at coordinate 438,066 of NZ_ML769302.1, forward strand.
CGACGCCGACGCGGCGCTGGTCCCGTGGGAGAACTCGATCGGCGGCGCCGTCGGCGTGACCCTGGACGAGCTGGTCGACGGCGACCCGCTGGTGATCACTCGCGAGGTGGTCATCCCGGTGGAGTTCGTGCTCGCCGCCCGATCCGCCACCGCGCTGGCCGACGTGCGGTCGATCGCGGCGCATCCGCAGGCGTCCACCCAGTGCCGCGGCTGGCTGCGGACGTACGCGCCGGACGCGACGGTGGTCGACGTGCTGTCGAACGGGGCCGCCGCGGCGGGGGTGGCCGCGGGTGACTTCGACGCCGCGATCTGCGCGCCGATCGCCATCCAGCGGTTCGGCCTGCGCCGGCTCGCCGACAAGATCGCCGATCACCCGGACGCCGCGACGCGCTTCGTGCTGCTGTCGCGGCCGGGCACGCCGCCGGAGCCGACCGGCAACGACCTCACCTCGCTGGCCGTCTGGATCTCCCACGACCGGGTCGGGGCGCTGCTCGCCGTCCTCACCGAGCTGGCCGTACGCGGGGTGAACCTGACCCGGATCGAGTCCCGCCCCACCGGCGAGCGGCTCGGCCGGTACGTCTTCTTCCTCGACTGCACCGGCCACGTCGCCGAGGCGCGGGTCGGCGAGGCGCTGCAGGGCCTGCGGCGCATCTGCGCCGGGGTGCGCTTCCTCGGCTCGTACCCCCGGGCGGGCCTGCCGGGCGGTGCGCCGGAGCGACCGGTGCCACCGCCGGCGGGGCTGTCCGACCCGGACTACACCGACGCCGCCGCCTGGCTGGGCCGGCTGCGCCGGGGCGAGCTGTCCTGACCCATGCCCGTCGAGATGAGCCGGGAACGCTTCGAGGAGCTGGTCGCCGACGCCCTCGACGAGGTCCCGCAGGAGCTGCTCAACCTGATGCGCAACGTCGTCATCCTGGTGGAGGACGAGTCACCGGCCGGTGAGCCCGAGCTGCTCGGCCTGTACGAGGGCCACGCGCTCACCGACCGCGGCTGGGACTACGCCGGGGTGCTGCCCGACCGGATCACCATCTACCGGAACCCGATCCTGCGCATCTGCGACACCGACGACGACGTCGTCGAGGAGGTCGCGGTCACCGTGGTGCACGAGATCGCGCACCACTTCGGCATCGACGACCACCGCCTGCACGACCTGGGTTGGGGCTGACGGCCGGCATACCCCCGTGGTTTCCCGGATCTTCACCCTGACCTTTGCCACTGAGTCACTAACACGACGTTCTTTCTTGTGCAGGTCAACTACGCTCGGTGCGTTTCTCCGCCCCCGTTCTATGGAGGATGACGACATGCAGAGCGCACTCTTCGCTGCCGAGAACCTGGAGAAGGAGTCCACGACTCCTGGTCTGACGCTGCAGAACTCGAAGATGCTGAAGATCGAGCTTAACGGCGAGGTCATGGCGCGTACCGGCGCGATGGTTGCCTACCAGGGCCAGGTGCAGTTCCAGGCGCTCGGTTCCGGTGGCGCCGCCAAGTGGCTCAAGAGCAAGATCACCGGTGAGGGTGTGCCGCTGATGAAGCTGACCGGCCGGGGTGACGTGTTCCTGGCCGACCGGGCCGCGGACGTGCACCTGATCGACCTGGGTCCCGGCGACGCCCTCAGCGTCAACGGCACCAACGTGCTGGCCTTCGAGTCGACGCTGAACTACGACATCAAGATGGTCCAGGGCATGGGCATGTTCTCCGCGGCCGGCCTGTTCAACTGCGTCTTCTCGGGCCAGGGCCGGATCGCCATCACCACCAAGGGCACCCCGGTCGTGCTGACCGTGGACGCGCCCACCTACGCCGACCCCCAGGCGGCGATCTGCTGGTCGGCGAACCTGCAGACCGGCTACCACCGCGCCGAGCAGCTGGGCATCGGCACCCTGCTGGGCCGCAGCACCGGCGAGGCCTTCACGATGAGCTTCCAGGGCCAGGGCTTCGTCGTGGTGCAGCCCTCCGAGGAGCCCCCGGCGGGCATCGCGGGCGGCACCGGCGGCGGCCAGCAGCAGCAGGGCGGCCTGCTGGGCGGCCTGCTCGGTCAGTGACCCGGCCGGCGGTCTCGGGTCAGTAGCAGGCTCCTCCCTCGTGGAGGGGCCTGCTTTTTCATCTCTGCGTGGCATGATTCGCCCATGTCCGAGGAACTCGATGTGATGGAGTTCGGCCCGGCCACGGCCCCGGCGGAACGGCGTCGTCCCAGCTGGCGTGCGATGTCGACGGACTCCCGGTTGACGACGGGCCTGGTCGTGCTCGGCGGTGCGGCGGCGATCGCGTCGCTGGTGGGCGAGTGGCAGATCATCGACACCACCCGGTCCGGCGACGAGTACTTCGCCAGCATCCCGCAGGTGACCAGCTCGGTGTGGACGACGACCGGCGGCACGCCGTACCTCAGCGGGCTGATGCTGCTGGGCGCGGCGACCGCGGTGGCGCTGCTCGGCCCGGTCGCGGCGCGGGCGGTCGCTCGGATGGCGGCGCTCGGCACCGCCGCCGTGCTGGTCGTGGTGCTCGCCGCCACGGCGAGTGTGCTGAGTTCGACCGACGAGCTGCCGCGCGTGTTCGGCGGGTTCATGAACTCCGAACTGCTGGCGCGCTTCAGCTCCAGCCCCGGACGCGGCATGTGGGCGGCGCTGGTGGCGGTGACCCTGCTGGGGCTGGCCATGCTGTCCGCGCATCGCGGTGAGCCCGAGCCGTCGGCGGGCCGGCACGCTGCCGTCGAGGAGCCCGACGACTACGAGTCGGAAGACATCGAATTGACGGTCACCACCGCCGCGCCGTTCTTACGGCAATACTGACGCGAAGCTCCGAACGCGGGCCGGTACGCTTTTCGACGTGATTGATCTGCGTCTGCTCCGCGAGGACCCTGAAGCCGTACGAGCCAGCCAGCGCCTGCGCGGCGACTCCGTCGACAGCGTCGACGACCTGCTGCGCGCCGACGAGGCGAGGCGGTCCGCGGTGGCGTCCTTCGAGGCGCTGCGCGGCGAGCAGAAGCAGCTCGGCAAGCTGATGCCGAAGGCTACCGGGGACGAGAAGACCTCGCTGCTGGCCCGGACCAAGGACCTCGCCGCCGAGGTGAGGGCGGCCGAGGCCGCGGTCAACGAGGCTGAGCACGTGCTGCGGGCAGCCCAGTTCGCGATCGCGAACGTGGTGCAGGACGGCGCGCCCGGCGGCGGCGAGGACGACTACGTCGTGCTGCGCGAGGTCGGCGAGCGCCCGGTGTTCGACGACCCGCGCGACCACCTGGCCATCGGCGAGCTGCTCGGCGCGATCGACACCGAGCGCGGCGCGAAGGTGTCGGGCGCGCGCTTCTACTACATGACCGGGGTGGGCGCGCTGCTGCAGCTCGGCCTGCTCCAGATGGGCCTGTGGCAGTCGGTGGAGGCCGGGTTCACCCCGATGATCCCGCCGGTGCTGGTCAAGCCGGAGTCGATGGAGGGCACCGGTTTCCTCGGCTCGCACGCCGCCGAGGTCTACCACCTGCCCGCCGACGACCTGTACCTGGTCGGCACGAGCGAGGTGCCGCTGGCGGCGTACCACAAGGACGAGATCCTGAACCTGGCCGCCGGTCCGCAGCGCTACGCGGGCTGGTCGAGCTGCTTCCGCCGGGAGGCCGGCTCGTACGGCAAGGACACCCGCGGCATCATCCGGGTGCACCAGTTCGACAAGGTCGAGATGTTCTCGTACTGCGACCCGGCCGAGGCGGCCGAGGAGCACCTGCGCCTGCTGGCGTGGGAGGAGGAGATGCTCGGCAAGCTGGAGCTGGCGTACCGGGTGATCGACGTGGCCGCGGGCGACCTCGGCTCGTCGGCGGCCCGCAAGTTCGACTGCGAGGCCTGGCTGCCCACCCAGAACCGGTACATGGAGGTCACCTCGACCTCGAACTGCACCACGTTCCAGGCCCGGCGGCTGAACACCCGCTTCCGCGACGCCGACGGCCGGACCCAGACCGCGGCGACGCTGAACGGCACGCTGGCCACCACCCGCATGCTCGTGGCGCTCCTGGAGCAGCACCAGCAGCCCGACGGCTCGGTGCGGGTGCCCAAGGCGCTGCAGCCGTTCGTGGGCGGCCGCGACGTGCTGGAGCCCGTCAAGGCAGGGTCCTGAACGGCGTGCCCGACCACGGGGGTTCGGGGCACGTCGAGGTGCCGGCACGGGACACGGCCGACCGGGCCGCACCGCGCAGCGACGGGCTGCGGCCCGTCCGGCTGCCCAAGCTCGTCGCCACCGACCTGGACGGCACCGTCGTCCGGTCGGACGAGACCGTCAGCGGCTTCACCCATGCCGTCTTCGACCGGGTGCGCGCGGCCGGGGTGCCCATCGTGGGCGCCACCGGCCGCGGGCCCCGGCTGGAGGAGCTGAGCCGGATCGACCTGCCGCACGCCGACCTGCTGGTGCTCGGCGGCGGCGGGCGGGTGCTGGACCTGCGGGACCCGTCCGCGCCGCGGGTGCTGCGCGACGCGCGGCTGCCCGGCCCGGTCGTCGCCGGCCTGGTCGAGGCCCTGGAGAACCGGCTGGGCCGGGTGAAGCTGCTGGTCGAGGTGCTCGACGCGCAGCGGGCGCCGCTGTGGGGCGACGACGTCGACGACTGGCCGTACCCGGATGACCTGAAGTTCCGGCCCCGCGAGGAATCGCTCTGCTACGACGTGATCAAGGCGTTCGTGAAGACCGACGACACGGATTCGGACACGCTGCTGCGTACCGCCCGGGGTCTGGTGTCCCCCGAGGTGGCCGCGTTCACGCACTCGGGCTTGGGCTGGGTGGAGGTGACCCCGCCCGGCGTCGACAAGGCCACCGGGCTGGCCGTGGTCGCCGCCGAGCTCGGCATCGACCCTGCCGACGTGCTGGTCTTCGGCGACATGCCCAACGACATCCCGATGTTCGAGTGGGCCGGTCACCGGGTGGCCGTCGCCAACGCCCACCCCGAGATCCTCGCCCTGGCCGACGAGGTCACCCTCTCCAACGACCGCGACGGCGTAGCCGTCTACCTCGACGACCTCCTCAAACGCACCGCCTGACCCACCCCGCGCCCGACCGCCCCGCCCCGGCCTCTGGCCCGGCCTCCGGCCCGGCCTCTGGCGCAACTCTTAAAGAGTCGCGCCCTTCGTCGGCCCGTGATGCCGCGACTCTTTAAGAGTTGCGGCGAGGGGTGGGCCGGGGCGGGGTGTGGCGGGTGGGGTCAGAGGTATTGGCCGGTCGAGGTGGACTTGCCGGGTTCGACGTGGGTGCCGGGCGGCAGGGCGGGCATGTTGCGCATCTGCTCCAGCTGCATGCGGGCGGCCATCTGCTGGGCCACCAGCGCCGCCTGGATGCCGTGGAAGAGGCCCTCCAGCCAGCCGACCAGCTGCGCGTGCGCGATGCGCAGCTCCGACTCCGACGGCGTGGCGCCCTCGGTGAAGTCGACGGAGATCCGCTCCAGCTCGTCACGCAGCTCGGGGGAGAGGCCGTCCTCCAGCTCGACGATCGAGCGTCGGTGGATCTCCACCAGGCGCTGGCGGCCGGCCTCGTCGAGAGGCGCCGCCCGCACCTCCTCCAGCAACTGTTTGATCATGCTGCCGATGCGCATGACCTTGGCCGGTTGCTCGATCAGGTGGCTCGGATCATCCTCCCGCCCGACGGCGCCGTCGGGGTTGACCTCGACCGTGCCGATGGGTCGTCCGTCCGGACCGACGACCACGACACTCTTCTCCTCGGGATGCTGCTGACTCACCGCGACCTCCTCAGCGTCGAACCCACCCATCCTAGATCCCGAGACACAGGCCCATGTTGATCATTGACGGGAGTGCCGGGACACGGTAGGAAGCCACAGTGGGTCATTAAGACCGGTGCCCACACGTTTGGCGACACCCCCACGGCCGTGCCACCGGTACGCGCGTCCGGCCGAATGTCACTCTGGAGGACACATTGGACGGCCTTGACCGTCGCAGGCTGCTCGGTCTGCTGACCGGCATCGGCGTTGCGGGCGTGACCGGCGGCCTCGCGGGCTGCTCGACCGCGGACACGCCCGGCGAGCGCAGCGGCGTCAGCATCGGTCTCCTCGTCCCCGCCACCGGAGCGAACAAGGAGGTCGGCGCCGACCTCGAGCTGGGTTTCAAGCTTTACGTCGACCTGCACGACGGCAAGCTCGGCGGCCGCACCGTGCGCATCGAGGTGGAGGACGAGGGCGAGACCACCAAGTCCGGCGCCGCGGCGCTGGAGAGCCTGTACAAGGCCCAGGTGCTCGCCGTCGTCGGCGTGGCCAACCCGGATCTGCTGCCCTTCGTGCGCGACCGGGTCGAGGAGGCGAAGGTGCCGCTGCTGGCCGCGCACGCCTCGCCCGCCGAGATGCCCAGTGCGCCCTTCATCTGGCGCACCTCGTACCTCACCGACGAGCCGGCCCTCGCCATCGCGCACTACCTGCGGCGGCGTCTGAGCAACGGCGACGGCCGGGTCAGCCTGATCACCGTCCCCGGCACCGCGGGCGCCGAGCTGATGCTCGGCTTCACCGGCGTCTACGGCAGCGGCGCCCAGGACCCGATCACGGTGAAGTCCGGCATCAAGCCGACCACCTCCGACTACGCGCAGTACGCCGCCCAGATCGCCGACAGGAACCCGAAGGCGATCTTCTGCAACCTGCCCAGCACGCACATCACCAAGTTCATGGCGGCGCTCGAGAACGCCGGGCTCAAGCCGGGCAGGGACGTCGAGCTCTACGCACCCGGCTCGATCGCCGAAGGCCCCGCACTCGACGACCTGGGCGACGACGCCCGCGGCCTGTTCACCGCGATGCACTACTCGGCCGACCTCAACAACCTGGCCAACCACACGTTCTCGTCGTTGTTCCAGGCCAAGTTCCAGCGCTCCCCCACGGCGTTCGCGGTCGCCGCGTACGACGCCGCGGCGATCCTCGACCAGGCGCTGACGCTGGCCGGTGACGGCACGATCAGCGCGCAGAAGGTCAACACGCTGCTGTCGACCGTCGGTCAGGTGATCAGCCCGCGCGGCAACTGGCAGTTCAACCAGCAGCGCTCGCCGCAGCAGAAGTGGTACCTGCGCAAGGTCGAGAAGGACGGCCCCATCCTGTCGAACGTCTTGATCAGCGACCTCGCTACCCTCGGGTAGTGCAGTTGGACGACGTTGACCAGCGAATAATCGCCGCGCTCCTGAGCGACGCGCGCACCACCTACGCCGAGATCGGCATGGTGGTATCGCTGTCGGCACCGGCTGTCAAACGCCGGGTGGACCGGCTGCGCTCCGGTGGGGTGATCAAGGGCTTCACCGCCGTGGTGGATCCCGCGGCGGTGGGTGGCGGCACGGAGGCCTTCGTCGAGCTGTTCTGCACCGGGCGCACCACGCCCGCGCAGATCACGCAGGCCACCCGCCGCCACCCCGAGGTGGTCGGGGCGTACACCGTCTCCGGCGAGGCCGACGCGCTCGTGCACCTGCGCGCGGCCGACATCTCCCACCTGGAGCAGGCGCTGGAGCGGTTGCGGGCGGAGCCCTTCATCACCAGCACCCGGAGCATGATCGTCCTGTCCCGCCTGGTCGACTGACCGCGCTCGGCCGGACCGGACGGGGCCGGTGGGAGCCGGAGGCGCGGTCCCCGCGTCGAACACGGGCATGAGACGAAGCGTGCTCTGCCTGCTCACCACATTGTCCCTGGCCGGCTGCACGGCGGGCGGCGGTGCGGTCGCGGACCGTCCTGCGCCGAACACCTATTCCGGACCGGCCCCGCAGCTGCGCCTGGTGTCGTACGACTCCTGCGACGACCTGCTGGAGTCGGTGCGCGAGGCGGCCAAGCGCGTGGTGACCCCCTGGGGCCTGCCCGGCAACGGCTGGGATCTCCGCCGGCAGCTCAGCTCGCGGGCCGAGGGCGGCCCTCAGGCGAGTGACGCGGGCAAGAGCGCCACGCAGCCCTACTCCGGCACCAACACCCACGAGGCGGGCGTCGACGAGCCGGACATCGTCAAGACCGACGGACGGCGCATCGTGACGGTGCTCGGCGAGACGCTACGGGTCATCGACACGACGACCCGGCAGGCGACCGGCTCGCTGCACGTCGGCTACGGCTCCCACCAGCTCTTCCTGCAGGGCGACCGCGCTCTGGTGCTCACCTCCGTGTCCGCGATGGCCGGGGTCGGCGGCATCGCCGACACCAGGATGGGATACGGCGGACCCTCGGCCACCCGGCTCCGCCTGGTCGACCTGACCGGCGCTCCGCGGGTCACCGGCGACTACGAGATCGGCGCCGAGCTGACCGACGCCCGGCTGGCCGACGGCACAGCCCGGGTGGTGGTCACCTCCCACCCGATGATCGACTTCACCTGGCTGGAGAAGGGGACCGACGCGGACCGCGTCGCCGCCAACCGCAAGGTCATCGACGGTGCGCCGCTGGACCGGTGGCTGCCCGCGTACACCGCCGACGGGACCGGCGGCCGCCTCGACTGCGGCCAGGTCAGCCGGCCCGCCGAGTTCAGCGGGACCTCGCTGGTGACCGTGCTCAGTTTCGACCTGTCCCGCGCCACGCTCGGCGAGGGCCGGCCGGCGGCGGTGCTCGCCGACGCCCGCACCGTCTACGGGACCGGCGACCACCTCTACCTCGCCCACGACGAGGGCTGGAAGGGCGAGAAGGCCAAGGACCGCACCGAGCTGTACGTGTTCGACGTCTCCGGTCCGCAGCCGTTCTTCGCCGCCTCCGGCAGCGTGCCCGGCTGGCTGCTCAACCAGTACTCGCTCAGCGAGCACGACGGCGTCCTGCGCGTGGCCACCACCAGCGGCCAGCCCTGGTCGACCCAGGAGCGCAGCGAGTCCACCGTCTACACGCTGCGCCTGCACGGCGGGCAGCTCCAGCCGCTAGGCAAGCTCGGCGGGCTGGGCAAGGGGGAGCGGATCTACGCGGTGCGCTTCCTCGGCCCGACCGGCTACGTGGTCACCTTCCGGCAGACCGACCCGCTCTACGCGATCGACCTGCGCGACCCGGCCCGGCCGGTGCTCGCCGGTGAGCTGAAGATCCCCGGGTACAGCAGCTACCTGCACCCGGTCGCGGACGGCCGCCTGGTCGGGGTGGGCCAGGACGCCAGCGAGCAGGGTCGGGTGTCCGGGCTGCAGGTGTCGCTGTTCGACGTCGGCAGCGCGGACCCGAAGCGGCTCGACCAGGAGAAGGTCCCGAACGGCTACAGCGAGGCCGAGTACGACCCGCACGCGTTCCTGTACTGGCCGGCGACCGGGCTGCTGGTGGTGCCGTACGCGGCCTACGACAAGCAGAACCGGACCGGCGCGCTGCTGTTCCGGGTGAACTCCGGCTCGCTGGAGAAGACCGGCGAGGTGCACCCCGTCGGCTACCCCCGGCGCAGCCTGGTCGTCGGCGACACCCTCTGGGTCGTCGCGGACGCCGAAGCCATGGCCACCAGCCTGTCGGGTGCCGTGGTGCTCGCGCGGGTCAACCTCTGACCTGGCACACGCCGCAAAAGACGATCCCGCCCGGACCTGCTCGGTCCGGGCGGGATCGTCACTTAAGACCGGTCAGAGGTACTGGCCGATGCGAGCCTCCGCGGCACTGCCCGCGGGCTTGTCACCCTCGCCGAAGAAGCGCTTGCCGCCGAACTCGCCGTGCAGGCGGTCGTCCAGCTCGTCGGCCAGCCCGGTCATCACCTGGATCGCCAGCGCCAGATGGCTGGCCTGGAAGTCGCGGCCGAAGACGGGGACCGAGGCCCACACCGTGCCGGAGGTGATGTACAGGCGGCCGATCGGCATGCGGTTGGTCAGCTCGGACAACTTCGCGAACAGCTTCTCGCTGGGCTCGATGTCGGTCAGCACCGGCGAGAACACGTCGATCAGCGGCGGGTTCTCGCGGACGCGTACGAACACCATGGCCGACCCGGCACGGATGCCGATGTCGCCGTCGCCGTCCACCTGCAGCTCGTCCGGGTCGGACTTGAGCATCGCGGCGACCACGATGCGCACCCGGTCGGCCAGCTCCAGGCCGCTGGCGTCCAGCGAGTCGATCGAGGGCAGGAACGCGTCCACCGTCGACTCGTGCCGCGCCGTGCCCAGCGGCTCGACGGCGACCGGCTCCTCCTCGGCGTCGTGCGCCTCGTAGACGAGGAAGGCCGGGTGCGGCGCGCCGTACACGTCGCGCAGCGCACGCGTGATCGCGTTCGCCAGCACGTCGGGCACGCCCGTCATGCCGAAGTTCTCCCGCGAGCCGGCCAGCACGCCCGGCGGCGACCAGCCCAGCGCGACCATCGCCGCGATCGCGGGCCGCTCCAGCCGGAACCCGTCCGGCAGGTTCGCGTTGCTGACCGCCCGCGCCAGCAGCGACCCGCCCTCCTGGCACTCCACGCTCACGCCGTACACGGCGGAGCCGGTGCCCGACGCGGTCGGGTCCAGCGCCAGTTCCAGTTCCGCGCCGACCGGCAGCGTGGGCAGGGCCCCGGCCAGTGCGCGGGCAAACTCCCGCCACGCCTCGGCGACCTTGGCATGCAGGTCATCGGTGGTGGGTTCGTCGAGCAGCCCGGCCTCCGCCAGGCCCGGGTTCGACAGTTCCGACATCAGGTGCGCCTCCTCGTCGAACCTGGCTTGTCCCGGCACGCCGACGGACAAACCTGGGTTCTCTGTCACCGAGACACTACCGATCGGAAGGAGATTCGCGTAGTCGGGCTTTCGACCTTCCGCGCCCTTGCGCGGCGACAGCCGACCCGGCAGCCGCCGCCGGCGACGGTCGCGGGCCGTCGCCTGTGGAGAGTCGTCAGTCCTGGTCAGGCGCGGCGAGGCGGTGGGCCAGGCCGGTCAGGCGGGCAGCCAGTTCCTGCGGGTCGCCGCCGCGCCCCACCGCCAGCCCGAGCAGGTACGCGCTGACCGGCGCGCCCGGTCGCACCGTGTTGTGCGCCACCTCACGGGCCAGGTCCAGCACCATCGTCACGTCCACGTCCCCACGGGGCACGCCCAGCTCGGCACAGGCCGCCTCGGTGAAGTCATGCAGGTCGACGCTCATGGCCGCTCCTCGCTGCGCTCGTCGTCAAGAGCCGGCCGCGGCATCCGCCGCTTGTGCCGCCTTCAGTTCGTCGGGGGTGTCGCAGTCATACCACGGCGCCGGGCCCGCGCCCGCCCACGGCAACTCCACCACGTCGGCGTCGGCCAGCAGCGCCCGCATCGGGGCGCCGTGCGCGGACGCGGGCAGCGCGGCGCGCAGCGCGCCGAGCCGCCACGCGGCGCACAGGTGCTGCCGGCGGCCGTCCGGGTCGGTGAACATCACCACGTCCGCGTCCACGGCGAGCAGCGCCGCCACCGCCTCGCGGGTCAGGAAGGGGAGGTCCGCGGCGACGACCAGCACCCGGCCGGAGTCACCGGTCTCCGGCAGCGCCGCCGCCCCCGCGGCGATGGCCGCGACCGGGCCGCCGCCGGGCGGGTCCTCGCGGGTCAGCAGGGCTCCCGTCGGCAGCTCGGCCGCCAGCTCGGGCCCCCCGACGACCACCAGCGGACGCGCGTCGGCGACGGCCGACAGGACGCGCCGCAGCATCGGCACCCCACCGACCGGCAGCAGCGGTTTGGCGAGCCCGCCCATCCGGCGGGCAGCGCCCCCGGCCAGCACCATCGCCGCGTACGAGATCATCTGTGCGCTCCCCGCCCTGTGGACGAACCGGCGTGTCATCCACAGGCTAGCGATCATCGCTGTCGCCGTCGCGGCCCGGCGGGAAGGCTCCCGCACATGACGACCGACACCCCGACCTACGTCCTCACCGAGCGCGCGGACCTGCTCGGCTACGTGCCCTACCTGCTCGGCTTCCACCCGGCGGACAGCGTCGTCGTGCTGGGACTGGCGGACCGGCGGATCGGCGTGGCCGCCCGCGCCGATCTCGGGCAACCCCGCACCGAGACGGTGCGGCGGCTCAGCCGGCTGCTCACCGCTGCGGGCCGAGGGCGAGGCGCGGTGACGTCGGTGGTGCTCATCGGGTACGGCCCGGACGCCTCGGCCGCCGACGTGACCCGGGACGTGGCGAACGGCCTGGACGCCCGGGGCTACCACGTGCGCGAGGTGCTGCTGCACGCCGGCGACCGATACCGCTGCCTGCAGTGCGACGACTGCACCCCGCCCGGCGGCGCGCCGTTCGACCTGAGCACGACGGCCTCCGCCGCGATCGCCACCTATGAGGGCCTGGTCGCGCAGCCCGACCGGTCCGCGGTGGAACGGCTGGTCCGCCCCGTCGGCGGGCTCGCCGCGATCGCGATGACGCAGGCCGTGGACCGCGCGGAGCTACGGCTGGCCGCACTCCTGGCCGACGGCGCGAACGACGGCGGCGGTTCCGCCGGACCCCGACCCGGACCCGGACCCGGAGACGGAGCCGGGGACGGGGACGGAGCCGGGGACGGGGACGGGGACGGGGACGGGGACGGGGACGGAGCCAGCCCAGGTGACGGCATGGACGACGACGGCGGCGGTTCCGCCAGAACCGGAGGCGGCCCGGGTGACGGTGGCACCGGCAAGCCCTCCCTAGCGGGAGAACCCGGTCCGGGTGCGGACACTGCCGACGACCGGCTGGTGCGGGCCGGGACGGCCGCGGTCGAGGACGCGCTGCGGATCGCCGAGGCCGGCGGGCGGCTCGACGACGACGAGGCCGCCTGGCTCACTGTGCTGCTGCTCGACCTGCGCTGCCGCGACCACGCCTGGCAGCGAACCGACACCGAGCCCTGGCAGCTGGCCCTCTGGCTGGACCTCACCCGGCGGGGCGAGCCCGACCTGCTGGCACCGGTCGCCAGCCTGCTGGCCTGGTCCGCGTGGCGGTCGGGCAACGGCGTGCTGGCCGGCGCGGCGGTGCGCCGGGCACTGCTGGCCGACCCGGCGTACACCTTGGCGCATCTGCTCAACGAGGCGCTCGACCAGGCCGTGGCACCGGGCAGCCTCGGGCCGTGGCCCGCGCTTTGACAGCGAATTCCCGGAAAACGCGCCGATAGTCGCCGTCGCGACGCGCCGGGGCGACAGAAGGCACACCCGCGGGACGCCCGTCGAGCGACGGCTCAGAATGGGACCCGTGGACCTGGCCTACCTGCGCGCGCATCCGCACCTGCTCCCGACGTTCCTGCACCATCAGCGGATCCGGGAGACGCCCGTCGATGGCGGCTCGATCTGCCACACCAGCCGGCTGACCTTCGACGACGGCGAGTCGATCTTCACCAAGTCGTGGCCCGAGACGGGCGGCCGGGCGCCGGAGGGTTTCTTCGCCGCCGAGGCGAACGGCCTGCGCTGGCTCGCCGAGACCGGCACGGTCGCGGTGCCCGAGGTCCTGGTCGACACCCCGGACCTGCTCGGCATGGCCTGGATCGAGCACGGGCAGCCGACGGCGGCGGCGGCCGAGGAGTTCGGCCGGGCACTGGCCGGGCTGCACCGCGCCGGGGCGGTCGCGTTCGGCGCACCCTGGCCGGGGTTCCACGGCTCCGCGCCGATGGACAACTCCCCGCACCCCGGCCCCTGGCACGAGTGGTACGGCGAGCGGCGGCTGGCCCCGTACCTGCGGCTGTCGGTGGACCGCGGGGCGCTGGAGCCGGCCGACACCGCCCGCGTCGAACGGGTGCTGGCCGGGCTGTCCCGCGTCGGCGGCGACGAGCCCCCGGCCCGCGTCCACGGCGACCTGTGGACGGGCAACCTGCTGTGGGGCGCGGACGGCCGGTGCCGGGTGGTCGACCCCGCGGCACACGGCGGCCACCGCGAGACCGACCTGGCCTACCTGCGGCTCTGGGGCGGCGCGCCGTTCCTGGACCGGATCCTCGCCGCGTACGCCGAGACCTGGCCCCCCACCGACGGCTGGACCGACCGCGTCCCGCTGCACCAGCTCTCCATGTATCTCCTGCACACGGCCCTGTTCGGCCCCGCCTTCGCCCCAGGCGTCCGCGAAACCACCACCGCCTGCCTCCCCCTCACCACCTGACCCTGCGCCGCCCCGCCGCGACCGGCCGCAGTTTCGGGGAAACTGCGCCTTCGCACCGGGCGGTGACCGCAGTTTCCCCGAAACTGCGGCCCGCGAGGGCGGCGGCGGCGAGGGCGGCAGCGGTCGGCGGCTCGGAGGTCGCTGTTTGCGGCCGGGGTGGGGGGCTGACCGGACTTTTCCCGGAAACGGCGGTCACCGCCGGGCCGCCGTTAAGAAGGGCACCTTCCTCTACGAATAGCGTTAAGAAGGTGCCCTTCCTTTGTTCTTACAGGCGGGGGTCGGTGGGTTCGGACTCGCTGGCGAGGATGGCGAAGACGAGTTCGTGCACACGCCAGAGCGGGCCGTCGCGGCCGATCGTGTCCAGGGCGGCCAGGCCGAGGCCGTGCTCGCGCAGGGCGAGGGCCCGTTTGCGGCCGAGCTTGCGCTGCCGGAGCTTGGCCAGCTGCGCGGGCTCGGTGTACGACGGGCCGTAGATGATCCGCAGGTACTCCCGGCCGCGGCACTTCACGCCGGGCTGGACGAGGCCCTTGGCCCCGCGCACCGACAGGCCCGCGTACGGCTTGACGACCATGCCCTCGCCGCCGGAGCCGGTCAGCTCCAGCCACCACTGCGTCGCCCGCGCCACCGCATCCGCGAAGACCGCGTCCGCGCCGGCCGTCCCAGACGCGCCGCCCGGCTCGGCGGCGAGCGCGTCGGTCGCGTCGGTGGCGTCGGCCCGGTCGGTCGGCACCGACCGGGGCGGCAGGTCCAGGACCAGGCGGCGGGTCGGGGTGAACGTCGCCGGGTCGGCCTCGACCAGCCGGTCCGCGATGGACAGGTGCCAGCCGTGGTCGGCCTCGGCGAACGACGCGCCCTCGGCGGCGAGCACCGCGAACGGGGCCAGCGTGATGCCGGTGATCCCGTCGGTGGGCGCGACGTAGCGGCGGTAGGCGTCGGTGAAGGCCCGCACGTCGCGCAGCGACCCGGTCAGCCGCTCGTGCTGGGCGGCCGTGTCGAGTCCGCGCGCCGCGGCGGCGGACAGCACGTCCAGGGCGGCGGGCAGCACGGCCCGGCCGGACGCGCCGACGGCGGCGTACTGGTGGATCAGCGTCTGCGCCTTGGCGGACCAGGGCAGCAGCTCGCAGTCGAGCAGCAGCCAGTCGGTGTCCAGCTCGGCCCACAGCCCGGCCGCGGTCGCCGCGTCGCGCACCTTGGCCAGCAGCAGCTCGGTGCGCTCCGGGTCGAAGAACGCCCGACCGGTACGCGTGTAGATCACGCCGGTGCTGCCGTCGTCGACGAAGCGCTTGGCGGCCACCGACGCGTCCTTGCAGACCAGGACCACCGCGCGGGAGCCCATGTGCTTCTCCTCGCAGATCACCCGGTGCACGCCCGCGTGCCGCAGGTCGGCCAGCGCCTCGGCGGGGTGCTCCAGGTATCCGTCCACGGCCGACGTCGACGACGGGGCCATGGTCGGCGGCAGCCACAGCAGCCAGCGCGGGTCGACCGCGAACCGGCTCATCACCTCCAGCGCCGCCGCGCTGTGCTCGGCGGGCACGGTGACGGTGCCGTGCAGGGTCTGCACGTGGCGGCGGCCGGTGACCTCGGACAGCCGCAGCGCGCCCGCGGCCCGGTCGGGCGGGGCGGCGGGCTGCAGCGGCCGGGCCGGCTCGTAGTACTCCTGCGCCGCCTCGACCTCGACCAGCTCCCGCTCCGGGTAGCGCAGCGCGGTGAGCTTGCCGCCGAACACGCAGCCGGTGTCGAGGCAGATGGTGTTGTTGACCCACTCGGGCGTGACGGTGGGCGTGTGCCCGTAGACGACCATGGCGCGGCCGCGGTACTCCAGCGCCCACGGGTAGCGCACGGGCAGGCCGAACTCGTCGGTCTCGCCGGTGGTGTCGCCGTACATGGCGAACGAGCGCACCCGACCGGACGCCCGGCCGTGGTAGGCCTCCTTGAGGCCCGCGTGCGCGACCACGAGCTTTCCGCCGTCGAGCACGTAGTGGCTGATCAGGCCGTCCAAGAAGGCGGGCAGCCCGTCGACCGGGTCGGTCTCCAGCTGCGCGACGGTCTCGGCCAGGCCGTGGGTGAGCTGCACCTTGCGGCCACGCAGGTGGCGCAGCAGCTTGTTCTCGTGGTTGCCGGACACGCACAGCGCCCGGCCGGCAGCGATCATGTTAATGACCAGGCGCAGCACGCCGGGGGAGTCCGGGCCGCGGTCCACCAGGTCGCCGACGAACACCGCGGTACGCCCGTCCGGGTGGCTCGCGTCCACGGCCCGGCCGGACTCGTCGCGGGTCAGCTCCCAGCCGAGCGCGGACAGCAGCTGCTCCAGCTCGGCCCGGCAGCCGTGCACGTCGCCGACGAGGTCGAAGGGCCCGGTCAGCTCGGTGCGGTCGTTGAACAGCTTCTCGTAGCGCAGCTCGACGTCGGCGGGGTCGCTGACGACGTACACCTTGCGGAAGCCCTCGCGGGCCAGCTTGTTCAGCGAGTGCCGCAGGTCGCGGTGCTGGCGGCGGAGCACCTCGCGGCCGAACGTGCGGTCGGGCCGGGCCTGCGTGCGCTCCCAGCAGACCGCCTCCGGGGTGTCGATGACCACGGCGACGGGCAGCACGTCGTGCGCCTTGGCCACCGCCACCAGGGCGGCGCGGGCGTGCGACTGCACGTTGGTCGCGTCGACGACGGTGAGCCGGCCGGCCGCCAGGCGCTTGGCCGCGACCAGGTGCAGCACCTCGAAGGCGTCCTTGGTGGCGGCCTGGTCGTTCTCGTCGTCGGCGAGCAGCCCCCGGAAGGCGTCGCTGGACAGCACCTGGGTGGGCAGGAAGTGCTCCCGGGCGAAGGTCGACTTGCCCGATCCGGAGATGCCGACGAGCACGACCAGGGACAGCTCGGGCAGCGCGATGGGGTAGGTCATGCGGGCACCTCCTCGGTGGTCGTCTTGGTGAACAGGGCGAGCTGGGTCGGCGGGCCGACCTCCGGGTCCTCGTCGCCGACTCCCCGCAGCGTGTACGTGTAGCCGTAGTCGGCGGCGACCTGGTCGCACCAGGCCGCGAACTCGGCTCGCGTCCACTCGAAGCGGTGGTCGTCGTGGCGGTGCCCGCCCTCGGGCAGGGTCTCGTAGCGCACGTTGTACTCGACGTTCGGCGTGGTCACGACGACGGCGCCGGGCTTGGCGTCGCCGAACACCGCGGCGCACAGCGCGGGCAGCCGGGGCAGGTCGAGGTGCTCGATGACCTCCATCAGCACCGCGGCGTCGTACCCGCGCAGCCGCTCGTCGACGTACGTCAGCGCGGACTGGATCAACTTGATCCGGGCGCGCTGGCGGTCGGGCAGCCGGTGCAGCCGCAGCCGCCGCTCGGCGATCTCCAGCACCTTCGGCGACACGTCCGCCCCGACGATCTCGGTGTAGCGCTTCTCCCGGATCAGGTCGCCCAGCAGCGCGCCGCCGCCGCAGCCCAGGTCGAGCACCCGGGTCGCCCCGGTCTCGGCCAGCGCGGCCAGCACCGCGGCGCGGCGGCGTACGTTCAGCGGCTTGGCCTTCTCCGCCACCGCCCCCTCGGCGACGGAGTCGTCGGCGGGCGTCTCCTCCAGCGGCGCGAGCGCCGCGTCGGCCCTGACCGCCAGGGCACGGCTGTGCGCGAGGTAGCGCCGGATGATCAGCGCCCGCTCGGGGTGCCCGGCGAGCCAGCCCTCACCGGCCCGCAGCAGCTTCTCGATCTCGTCGGGCGCGACCCAGTAGTGCTTGGCGTCGTCGAGCACGGGCAGCAGCACGTAGAGGTGGTTGAGGGCGTCGGCCAGGCGCAGCTCGCCGTCGAGGGTCAGGTCCACGTACCGGCTGTCGCCCCACTCGGGGAACTCGGGATCCAGCGGCAGCACGTCGCCGCGCACGGTCCAGCCCAGCGGCGCGAACAGGCGCTCGGCCAGCTTCAGGCCGCCCTTGGCGCGCAGCGACGGCACCCGGATCGACAGCGGGATCGCGGTCGCGGCCAGCTCGGGCCGGTCCTTGGAGACGCCGCGCGCCGCGGTGCGGAAGACCCGGTTCAGCGCGGCCGCCAGCAGGCTGGACGCGGCGTACGGCCGGTCGTTGACGTACTGGTTGAGCTGCTGCCCGTCGGCACGGGTGTCGGCCAGCCGCTGCGGATCGATCTCCAGCAGCAGGGCGGCGGTGCACCGCTGCTCGCTCGCCTCCGGGTAGAGCACGGTCGCCGTGCCGTGGCTCAGTTCGAAGCTGTGCACGCGGTCGGGGTGCTTGACGAGGAGGAAGCCGAGGTCGGTGGCCGGGGAATGCGTGGTCGAGAGGGTCAGCAACACGGCCGCGATCCTGCCAGGTGGCCACGGGACGTGCATTCCGATTGTCACGCGATAGGTTCGTGAGGTGACCTCTGCCAAACCAGGCCTGATCGACCGGTACGGACGCCGTGCCGTGGATCTGCGGGTCTCGCTGACGGATCGGTGCAATCTGCGCTGTTCGTACTGTATGCCCCCAGAAGGGCTGCCCTGGCTGCCCAAGCCGGAGATCCTCACCGACGCCGAGGTGCTGCGGCTGATCACCATCGCGGTGACCCGGCTCGGCGTCGAAGAGGTGCGCTTCACCGGCGGCGAGCCGCTGCTGCGCCCCGGCATCGTGGACATCGTGGCGGGCAGCGCCGCGCTGCTGCCCCGGCCGAAGCTCTCCGTCACCACGAACGGCATCGGGCTGGCCA
The DNA here is from genome assembly GCF_009720385.1 of Catellatospora vulcania. Lineage (GTDB taxonomy): Bacteria > Actinomycetota > Actinomycetes > Mycobacteriales > Micromonosporaceae > Catellatospora > Catellatospora vulcania. The sequence continues at coordinate 456,631 of NZ_ML769302.1, forward strand.
GGCTGGCCGTGCCGCTGCGCGACGCCGGGCTGAACCGGGTCAACGTCTCCCTGGACACCATCGACCCCGACCGGTTCGCCGCGATCGCGCTGCGCCGCCGCTTCGACGACGTCATCGACGGGCTGTCGGCGGCCGCCGCGGCCGGGCTGACCCCGGTCAAGCTCAACACGGTGCTGCTGCGCGGGATCAACGACGACGAGGCCCCGGCGCTGCTGCGCTTCGCCCTCGCGCACGGCTACGAGCTGCGCTTCATCGAGCAGATGCCGCTCGACGCGCAGCACGGCTGGAGCCGGGATCAGATGATCACCGCGGCGGAGATCCTGGCGTCGCTGGAGGCCGAGTTCGAGCTCAGCCCCGACCCGGCCGAGCGGGCGGGGGCCCCGGCCGAGACCTGGCTGGTGAACGGCGGTCCGGCGAAGGTCGGCGTGATCGGCTCGGTGACCCGGCCGTTCTGCGGCGACTGCGACCGGACCCGGCTCACCGCCGACGGCCAGGTGCGCAACTGCCTGTTCGCCACCGGTGAGACCGATCTGCGCGGGCTGCTGCGCGGCGGGGCGGATGATGAGGACATCGCGGCGCGCTGGCGCGAGGCGATGTGGGGCAAGCTGCCCGGCCACGGCATCGACGACCCCTCGTTCCTCCAGCCCGTACGCCCCATGTCCGCCATCGGGGGATGACCGTGATCACGATCCGCTACTTCGCCGGAGCCCGCGCCGCCGCGGGCGTCACCGAGGAGCAGCTGCCCGCCGGGCAGGACCTCACGCAGCTGATCAAGGAGCTGAGCGCCGCGCACGGGGACGTGCTGGGCCGGGTGCTGCTTTCAGCCAGCTTTCTGGTTGACGGGCTAGCGTGGCACGACCGCCGCGTGCCCCTGCCGTCCGGCGCGACCGTGGACGTGCTGCCGCCCTTCGCGGGCGGGTGAGAGGAAAACCCCCGTGGTACTGCAAGCGCTGATGTTCTTCAGCATCGTGCTGATCGTCGTCGGCCCGATCCACTGGTACCTGTACAAGCGCCTGGTCAAGGACACCACCACGACGAAGCGCGGCCGCCGGATCGGCGCTGTCGCGATCATCGCGCTCGCGGTGGCGCTGCTTGCGGCCTTCATCGTGCCGCGGGTGATCGGCGCGAAGGCGTCCTGGGTCATCCCGCTGGTCGGCTACATGTGGCTCGCCGTCCTGTTCTACCTGCTGGTCACGCTGCTGGTGCTGGAGCTCCCCCGCGTGATCGCCAACCGCACCTGGGCCCGCACGAGTGCGACGCCGTCCGCCGGGACCACCCTGGCCGAGCCCGGCCTGGTGGGCGCAGCGGTCACGGGCGCAGCCGCCGACGGCGACGCGCAGTCGGCCAAGGTCACCGGACTTGCCGGGCAGGTGGGCGAAAGCGAGACCCCGAAAGCCACGGGTGCCGGGCAAGTCGACGGATCAAGCACGGACGGCAAGAGCGGCGGGCCCGCGGACCCGAGCCGGCGGCTGCTCATCGCACGCAGTGCGGCGATCTTCGCCGGGCTGACCGCCACCGGCATCACCGCGTACGGCGTGCAGACGGCGCTGGGCGATCCGGTGCTCAAGCGGGTGCAGATCCCGCTGGCCAAGCTCCCCCGCAGCATGGACGGATACAAGATCGCCCTGGTCAGTGACATCCACCTGGGCCCGCTGACCGGCGTCGAGCACAGCCGCCGCATCGTGCGCTTCATCAACGGCATGAACGCCGACCTGATCGCCGTCGCGGGCGACCTGGTCGACGGCAGCGTCGCCGAGCTGGGCGACGAGGCCGCTCCGCTGGCGGAGCTGCGCTCCCGCGACGGGGCCTACTTCGTCACCGGCAACCACGAGTACTTCTCGGGAGCCGAGGAGTGGCTGGCCGAGGTCTCCCGCCTGGGCATGCGGCCGCTGCAGAACGAGCGGCTGGAGATCCGCGGGCTGACCCTGGCGGGCGTCAACGACGTCAGCGGCGGCGACCTCGGCGCGGGCGGCCCGGACTTCGGCAAGGCGCTGGGGGACCGGGACCCGAACAAGCCCGTGGTGCTGCTCGCGCACCAGCCGATCCAGGCGTTCGAGGCGGCGAAGCACGGCGTCGACCTGCAGCTGTCGGGGCACACCCACGGCGGTCAGATGGTGCCGTTCAACCTGATCGCGGGCCTGCAGCAGCCGGTCATCTCCGGTCTCGGCGAGGTCGACGGCACCCAGGTGTACGTCACCAACGGCGCCGGTTTCTGGGGCCCGCCGGTGCGCGTCGGCGCGCCGCCGGATATCACACTCGTCGAACTGCGCGCGATGTAGGTAACAACTCTCACTGACGCGCGTGGCGGGTGCCGCCGGACGGGCGGGGCGTGTCAGGATGCTGCGTGCCCCCGGTCTGGACTGCTGATCTGCATATCCACTCGCGGTACTCGCGTGCGTGCAGCAAGGACCTCGACCTGCCCACGCTGGCGTGGTGGGCCCGGCGCAAGGGCGTGGCCCTGCTCGGCACCGGCGACGTCACCCATCCCGCCTGGTACGAGCACCTGCGCGACTCGCTCCGCGAGGCCGAGCCCGGCCTGTTCCGGCTGTCGCCCGAGGCCGAGCGCGACGTCTCGCAGCGGCTGCCGGCCCGCCTGGCCGCGGGGGAGCCGGCCCGGTTCATGCTCAGCTCGGAGATCTCCACGATCTACAAGCGGGGCGACCGCACCCGCAAGGTGCACCACCTGATCTACCTGCCGGACCTCGACGCCGCCCAGCGCTTCCGCGACCGGCTGGGCCGGGTCGGCAACCTGGCCAGCGACGGCCGCCCGATCCTGGGCCTGGACTCCCGCGACCTGCTGGAGATCACCCTGGAGGCGAGCCCGGACGCGTACCTGGTGCCCGCGCACATCTGGACGCCGTGGTTCTCCGCGCTGGGCAGCAAGTCGGGCTTCGACGCGATCGCCGACTGCTACGCCGACCTCGCCGAGCACATCACCGCGGTGGAGACCGGCCTGTCCAGCGACCCGGCGATGAACCACCGGGTGTCCAGCCTGGACCGGTACACCCTGGTCTCGAACTCGGACGCGCACTCGCCGCAGGCCCTGGCCCGGGAGGCGACCCGGTTCGACTGCCCACTGGACTACTTCGCGTTGAAGGCCGCCCTGGCGGGCGCGCCTGGCCTGGCCGGGACGATCGAGTTCTTCCCCGAGGAGGGCAAGTACCACGGGGACGGGCACCGCGACTGCGGCATCAACTGGACCCCGGCCGAGTCCCGGGCGACCGGCGGCGTCTGCCCGGTGTGCGAGCGGCCGCTGACCATCGGCGTGCTGGCCCGGGTCGAGGCGCTGGCCGACCGGCCCGAGGGCACTCCCGCGCCGAACGCCCGCCCGGTCACCCACCTGGTGCAGCTGCCTGAGATCGTCGGCGAGCTGGAGGGTGTCGGCCCGAAGACCCGCACCGTCGAGGGCCGGGTCAACGCGCTGGTCGCGGCGCTGGGCTCGGAGCTGTCCATCCTCATGGAGGCCCCGATCGACGAGGTCACCGCGGCGGGCGGCGAACTGCTCGGCGAGGCCCTGCGGCGGCTGCGGGCCGGGCAGGTGACCCGGGTGCCGGGTTACGACGGCGAGTACGGCGTGATCCGGCTCTTCGAACCCGGTGAGCTGCGCCCGCAGGACACCGCGGACACCCTGTTCGACCTGCCCGCGGCTCCGGTGGTGCCCGCGCCGTGCAAGGCCCGCGCGCCCAAGCAGGCCGCGAGCAAGCCTGCGGTACGCCGCACCAAACCCGTCTCCGCGCCGCCGCTGCCGCCGGAGCCGTCGCCGCACGAGCCGTTCGAGCCGATGCTGGCCGGGATGGAGGAGGTCGGCACCGGGCTGCTGGACCGCCTCGACGCGATGCAGCGCGTGGCCGCCTCCGCCCCGGGCGGCCCGCTGCTGATCGTCGCCGGGCCCGGCACGGGCAAGACCCGCACGCTGACCCACCGGCTGGCGTACCTGTGCGCGGAGATGAACGTCTACCCCGAGGACTGCCTGGCCATCACGTTCACCCGGCGGGCCGCCGAGGAGCTGCGGCACCGGCTGCGCGGCCTGCTCGGCCCGGTCGCCGAGGACGTCACCGTGTCCACGTTCCACGCGCTGGCCCTGTCGCTGTTGCGCGAGCAGGAGCCCGACCTGATCGTCGCGGACGAGCCGGGCGGCGAGGGCGTGCAGCTCGACGAGCTGATCCCGCGCCTGGTCGCGCTGCTGAAGGCGCAGCCGTCGCTGCAGGACAAGCTGCGCTCGCGCTGGCCGTGGGTGTTCGTCGACGAGTACCAGGACGTCGACCCGGACCAGTACGCGCTGCTGCGGCTGCTGGTGCCCAGTGACGGCAACCTGTGCGCGATCGGCGACCCGGACCAGGCGATCTATTCGTTCCGCGGCGCGGACGTGTCGTTCTTCCTGCAGTTCTCCCGGGACTTCGTGGACGCCCGGGTGGTGCGGCTGACCCGCAACTACCGCTCGTCGGCCCCGATCCTGGCCGCCGCGGTGCAGGCGATCGCGCCCAGCTCGCTGGTGCCCGGCCGCCGCCTCGACCCGGCGAAGGTAGACCCGGAGGCGGCGCTGATCGGGCAGTATGCGGCGAGCAGCCCCGCCGACGAGGCCGCGTTCATCGCCCGAAAGGTCGACGAGCTGGTCGGCGGCGTGTCCCACCGGACCAAGGCCGACGTGCGCGGGGTGACCGGCACGACGGTGTCGTTCAACGACATCGCGGTGCTGTACCGCACCGACGCGCAGGCCGCCGCGATCGTGGACGCGCTGTCGCGGGCGGGCGTGCCGGTGCAGAAGCGCTCGCACGACCGGCTGCGCAGCCGGGCCGGGGTGAACACGCTGCTGGCCGAGCTGCGCCTGGCCACCGGGCTGACCGGCTCGGTCGCGGCCCGGCTGAAGCTCACCGCGAAGGTGCTCATCGAACGTCCCGCCCTGGGCGGCGGCTCGCCGGAGCCGGACGAGGTGTGGGCCGCCGTGGACCTGCTCACCCCGCTCGCCCTGCGCTGCGGGCAGGACCTGCAGCGTTTCCTCGGCGAAGTGGCCACCGGAGCCGAGGTCGACGCGCTCGACCCGCGCGCGGAGGCGGTCACCCTGCTCACCCTGCACGCGGCCAAGGGCCTGGAGTTCCCGGTGGTGTTCCTGGCCGGGTGCGAGGACGGGCTGCTGCCGCTGCGCTTCCCCGGCTCCGCGCCGACCGAGGCGGAGGTCGCCGAGGAACGCCGGCTGTTCTTCGTCGGGCTGACCCGGGCGCAGCGGCGGCTCTACCTGAGCCACGCGGCACGGCGGGTCCGCTACGGCAGCGAGCGGGACTCCCGGCCGACGCCGTTCCTGGCGGCGGTCGACGCGGGCCTGCTCGAACAGCTCGGCGACCTCACCCCGCGACGGCCCCGTGACCAGCAGCTTCGCCTGATCTGACGGGCCGCGACACCCGAACGAATGAGTTCGGTGACAGGGACAGTGACACCGGCGGGCCCTGCGGCGCTCAACAGGACGGAAGTGTCCGCAGCGTCACGAGGAGCCCCCTTGTCAGTGAAGCTGATCACGGTTGACCCCGTCACGCTCGTGCGGTTGGGGTACAGCGCCGCCTGTGCGACCCACCCCGACATCGACCTGGTCGGTCAGGCCGCCACGGGTGAGGAGACCCGAGACCTGATCGGCGACCTCGACCCGCACGTGGTCACCATCGACGCGGCGATTCCCGGCCAGGGCGGGCTGCAACTGGCCGCCGAGCTGCGGGCCGCCCGTCCACAGCTGGGGCTGGTGCTGACCGGCCCCGCCGAGGACGGGCTGCTGCTACAGGCGCTGCAGGCCGGGCTTTCGGCGTACCTGCCGCGCTCCGCGCCGGTGGAGCTGCTGATGTCGGCGGTGCGGCACGCCGCGGTGGCCCCGGCCTCGTTCACCGCGCCGAACCTGGCCGAGGCGATGGCCCGCCGCCGGACCCGGTCCACCGCGCTGAGCCCGCGCGAGGAGCAGATCCTGCAGCAGCTGAACACCGGCGGCAGCCTGGCCGCGATCGCGGTGCGCATGCGGCTGACCGAGTCGACGGTGCGCACCTACGTGGCCCGCCTCTACGACAAGCTCGGCGTGCACAACCGGACCCAGGCCCTGCAGGCCGCGGCCCGGCTGTACCTCATCTGACCCGACCGCGGACCTGCGGCCCCTGCCGCAGGTCCGCGCACCAGCCGCGTGACACGAGCCGGCGCCTCACCGGCCGCCGAACGACTCCATCACGTTGATGGCGCCCGGCCCGATCACGACGATGAACAGCGCCGGGAACAGGCACAGCACCAGCGGGAAGATCACTTTCACGGGCAGTTTGCGGGCCGTCTCCTCGGCGCGCTGGCGGCGCTTGACCCGCATCTGCCGAGCCTGCTCGCGCAGCACCCCGGCGATCGGGATGCCCAGCTCGCCGGCCTGGACCAGGGCCATGGTGATGGTCTTCAGCTCGGGCACGGTGGTCCGGGCGGCCAGCGCGCGCAGTGCCTCCACCCGGCGCTGACCCATCTGCATCTCGTGCAGCATGCGGGCGAACTCCCTGGCCAGGGCCCCGGGCATGGCCGCCGCCACCTGGGCCAGGGCCGCGTCGAAGCCGAGCCCCGCCTCGACCGACAGGGTCAGCAGGTCCAGCGCGTCGGGCAGCTGGCGGCGGATCTGCTGCTGGCGGCGTACGCCCAGGTCGTAGACGAGCAGGAAGGGCGCCCAGAAGCCGAGCGCCGCACCGGCGAGCACCGACAGGATCAGGGCGCCGGGTCCGAAGCCGAACGCGAAGCCGAACGCCCCGCCGAGGAAGGCGACGACCACGAGGCCGAGCCCCTGCATCTCGACGACGCGCTCCGGCGGCCAGGCCGCCGGGTTGCCGGCGTGGTCGAGGCGGCGCTGCAGGCGGGCTCCGGCCCCCTTCGGGGTGAGCAGCCTGCCGAGCGCGGACATCTGTGCCACGGCCGGGCGCAGCCGGTCGCCGAGTTTCTCCTCGGCGGCCGACGCGCTGCCGGGCGCGTACACGGTGTCGATCGTCTCCAGCGCCTTGGCCACGCCGGACCGGCTGACGCTGGCCGAGGCCAGGGTCAGCACGGCGAGCGCGATCGCGGCGAAGACGGCGCCCGCGCCGATGATGAGGATGAGCTGACCGGACACCGTCACACCTCGATCTTGATCATCTTGAACAGCCATGCCGCGCCGCCGACCACCAGCAGCACACCCAGCACGCTCATCACGATGCCCGCCGGGTGGGTGTAGAGCGGGCGGATGTAATCGGCGCGGGTGAGGAACATGAACGCGCCGACGCAGACCGGCAGTGCCAGCAGGATCCAGGCGCTGAGCCGGCCCTCCGCCGACAGCGAGCGGACCTCGCGGTGCAGGCTCTCGCGCTCGCGCATGGTCTCGATCGCGGTGGTCAGCACCTCGGCCAGGTTGCCGCCGACGTCGCGTTGCACCCGGACGGCGACGACCGCCCAGGCCAGGTCCTTGCTGCGCATCCGGGTCGCGGTCCGGTCCAGCGCGTCCTCGATGTCCACGCCGAGCCGGGTCTCGCCCAGGGCACGGCCGAACTCGGCCGAGATCGGGTCGGGCAGCTCCCGGGCCATCGCGTCGACGGCCTGCGCGAGCGAGAAGCCGGAGCGCAGCGATCCGACGATCAGCTGCAGCGCGTCCGGCAGCAGCTCACGGAAGGCGCTGACCCTCTTGGCCGCGCGGTTGCGGTGGTAGAGCGAGGTGAGCGCCCACCCCACCGGAGAGCCGAGCAGGACCCCGGCGCCCAGCCCGAACGACAGGGCCAGCAGCAGGGAGGCGAGCAGGCAGACCAGCGCCCGCAGCAGCAGCCACTCGTGCGGCCGCAACCGCATCCCGGCCCGGTCGAGCTGCGTCGCGAGGCGGCCCTCGGCGTTGGCCGACTTCACCACCTGCTCCGACAGCGCGAGGGCGGCGGCCGCGACCTGGCCGGAGTCCCCCGGCGCGGTGGCCCGCCGCGGCGCGGCGACGAACTGGTCCACCTGGGTGAGCCGCCGCCGCCGCTCGGCCGCGGCCAGCATGGGGGAGACCACCAGCAGGAATGCGCCGAGCAGCGCGGCGAAGACGAGTCCGCCGAGCACCAGCAGCCAGGTCGGTCCCGGGCCGGGCGAGGTCACACCCGTCAGGGGGACCGTCGCCCCGGTGTCCACGGCCAGGGTGACCGGCACCTCGGTGCGCGCGCCCGCCGCGCTCACCGCGAGCCGGACCTGCTGCCCCGAGAGTTCCGCCGGCACGGTGACCCGCACCAGCAGCTGCCCGGCGAAGGATCCGGACGCCTCGGCGAACGCGTCGCCCAGCGCCGCCGGATCGGCCACCGTGTAGGCGGCGCCGCCGGTGTTCTTGGACAGGCTGCCCAGGATGCCCGCCATGGCGGCGGGGGTCTGGAATGCGATCGTGTCGACCGGGATCGCGACGGTGGCCTTACGGGCCGCGGCCAGCGTGGCGGTCGACGCCGTGTCCGCGCCGTCGGACAGCGCCACGATCCGCCGCTGCCCCCAGTCGCCCTTGCCCACCAGGCCCGCGGCGGCGCGGATCCCGTCGTACAGCGCCGTCTCGCCCTTGGCGGCCAGGCCGTCGACCGCCTTGTCCGCGGCGGCGCGGTCCCGCGTCGGCGGGAGTACGACGTTCGCCGGTGCGGCCGCGGTGACCAGACCGATCTCGACGTCCGCGGGCAGCGCCCGCACGTAGCGCCGAGCGGCCTCCCGGGCCGCCTCGATCGGCGCACCGGCCATGGACCCGGAGGTGTCCAGCACCAGCACGACGGCGCGGCGCGGCGCGGTCGCCCCCTGGGTTGCGCTGATCTGCTCACTGGTGACCGGCAGCGCCCGGTCGCCGACGGCGACGCCGACCTGGTCCAGCGCCGTGCCCACCGGCAGGTCGGTCGCGGAGAGGTAGAACTCCACCAGCCCCGCCTCCTGCCGCAGGCCGGAGACCGTGATGCCGGGCTCGGCCGCGCTCGCGGGCAGCGCCGCGGCCACCGCCGCACCGGCCGCCAGCAGGACCGCACCGAAGCGCACCGGGATACCCGCCGCGCGCTTCACTGGCCCCTGCCGAACAGCTCCGGGGAGACCGTGATCCCGTGGTCGGCCAGCTGGTCGACGAACCGCGGCCTTAGCCCGGTGCTGACCAGCGCGCCCTGGTGGCGGCCGTACTGGTCCGTGCCCGCCCGGTGGTCGAAGACGAACAGGTCCTGCAGCGTGATGACGTCGCCCTCCATGCCGGTGACCTCGGTGATGTGGGTGATCCGCCGGGTGCCGTCCCGCATCCGGGACAGCTGCACCACCACGTCGACCGCGCTGGCGACCTGCTCCCGGATCGCCCGCACCGGCAGGTCCATGCCCGCCATCAGCACCATCGTCTCCAGGCGGGCCAGCGAGTCGCGCGGGGTGTTGGCGTGCACCGTGGTCAGCGAGCCGTCGTGGCCGGTGTTCATCGCCTGGAGCATGTCCAGCGCCGCGCCGTCGCGCACCTCGCCGACGACGATCCGGTCGGGGCGCATGCGCAGCGCGTTGCGGACGAGGTCGCGGATGGTGACCTCGCCGCGGCCCTCGACGTTCGGCGGGCGGTACTCCAGCCGCAGCACGTGGTCCTGGGCCAGCCGCAGCTCGGCCGAGTCCTCGATGGTGATGATCCGCTCGTCGGCGGGCAGGAACGACGAGATCACGTTGAGCAGCGTGGTCTTGCCGGTGCCGGTGCCGCCCGAGATCAGGATGTCCAGCCGGCCCTGCACGCAGGCGCGCAGCAGTTCGGCGACGCGCTGCGGCATGGTGCCGAAGCGGACCAGGTCCTCGACCGTGTACGGGTCCGCCGCGAACTTGCGCACCGTCAGCGCGGCCCCGTCCAGCGAGATCGGCGGCACCACCGCGTTGACCCGGCTGCCGTCGGGCAGCCGGGCGTCGACCATCGGCGAGGACTCGTCGACGCGGCGGCCGATCCGGGACACGATCTTGTCGATCACCCGGCGCAGGTGGGTCTCGTCCATGAACGCGGCGTCGACCGCGTGGATGTGCCCGAACCGCTCGACGTAGATGCGGTCCCAGGCGTTCACCATGATCTCGGTGATCTCCGGGTCGCGCAGCAGCGGCTCGATCGGGCCGTGGCCCAGGATCTCGTCGAGGATCTGCCGGTACGCCGTGGCCCGGTCGCCCGCGGTGAGGTGCGCCTCCTCCTTGGCCAGCACCTCGGGCAGCGCCTCGCGCACCCGGCGTTCCAGCTCGGCGTCGTCGGCGACGGTGTCGTAGAGCTGCGGCCCGAGCAGCTCCAGCAGCGCCTGGTGGGCCCGTTTGCGCACGGCCGCCAGCGGGTCGTACGCCCGCCGGGTGTTGCGCCGGCCGAACTGCACCGAGCTGACCGGCACCGACGACACGGGGATCGCGTGCCCGCCGCCCACCGCGCCGGAGGCCTCGTTGGCGCCGCCGATGCGCTCGCTGAGCACACCGGTGCCCGCGGTGGGGACGCCGGCACCCGTGGTGGGGACGCCGCGTACGCCGAGTCGATCCTGCAGGGACATCGGTTCAGCCCTTCTTCCGTGCGAACATGCCGCGCTTGGCGGGTGCGGGTGCGCCGAGGAACCGTTTGACCGCCAGTTCCCGGATCGCGCTGCTTACCGGGTGCTGCGGTTGACCGGCAGCCAGCGGGACCCCGCGGTTGGCGGAGATCGGCACGTCGCGGCTGCTCGGGATGAACCCCGCGATGGGCACCCGGATCACCTTCTCGACCTCGGTCATGGTGATGCCGACCTTGGAGTCGGCCCGGTTCAGCACCACGGTCCGGGCCTCGCGCCGGTAGTCGAGCAGGTCGAACATGTCGAGGGTGACCCGCAGGTTCTTCAGCGAGGGCAGCTCGGGCGTGCCGACCAGCACGTAGTGGTGGGTGGCGTCCAGCGCCGCCAGCATCTGCTCGGTGAAGGCGCTGGCGGTGTCGATGACCACGAAGTCGTACATGGACCGGGCCAGGTGCACCACCTCGGTGACGAGGTCACGGGTCACCTCCTCGGCGACGGCCGGCTGCACCGGGGCCAGCAGCACGTCCACCTCAGCCCCGCCGGATGCGTACCGGGTCAGCAGCGTGCGCAGCCCGGTCTCGTCGATCCGGTCCGCGACCGGGATGGCGTCGGCGATGGTCCGCTGCGGCGACAGCTGCATCATGATGGCCACGTCGCCGAAGGCCAGGTCCAGGTCGATCAGGCACACCCGGCGGCGGCCCGTGGCCTTGGTCCCCTGGGCCAGGACCACGGCCAGGTTGGTGGCGATGGTGCTCTTGCCGCACCCGCCCTTGGCCGCGAACACCGTGATGACCTGGCCGTCGACCGGCTCGTTCGGATCCTCGGACGGCTGCTGGGCGGGCGGTCCGGGCACCGGGGCCCGGCCGGTGGCCCGGTTGGCCCCGGCCAGCTGCCGGGACAGGTCCCGGGAGCGGGCGCTCGCGGCCAGCACGGCCGCATGATTCGACGGGTCGACCACTTCGCGTATACCTGCTTTCAGCGCATCGGCCAGCACGTCGACCTCGAGTTCCGGGCGGAGCAGGACCACCCCGAGTTCCGGCCGGCGCAGCCGGCACTGCCCGGCGAACGCCACCGCGTCGGCCAGCGGCACGCTCGGCCCGAACAGCACCAGGTGCTCGTCCCGGTCGGCGTTCACCTGCTCGACCAGCGCCGGCGCCGTATCCACCACCACGGCGTCGCCCAGCAGCGTGGCCAGGTGATGGGCGAAGCGGGGATCGAACTCGTAGATGATCGTCATCGGATCGTCCTCAGCGCCCGACGGTGCGGTTGTCCACCGCGACGCCCGGCTTGACCCGGGTCTCCGACGTGTCGGTCAGCAGCGCGAGGTAGAGCTCGGCGATGCGCACCGAGTGCACCAGCTGCTCCGCCTGCTCCTGGGTGACCGCGACGGTGACCAGCAGGGTCACCTTGCCGTTCTCGGCAACCGCGGCGTCGTTCTGCTGGGCCGAGGTCACCCCGTCCTCGCCGTACGCGCCGACGGCCAGCACCTCGACCCGCGGCAGCAGCAGCTTCGTGCCCTTGTTGTTCTCCCCGGTGATCTTCTTGTACTCCGCGTCGACCAGCGTGTACGTGGCGAACACCGCGATCTGCGAGCCCGGCCGGACGAACCCGCCGACCTCCTCCTCGACCGCCATCTTGAGGCTGACCGCCATCATCTTCTCCGGCACGGCCACGCCGCCCGACAGCTTCGTGGCGGCCCCGAACATGCCCTTGAGCAGCAGCTGGCGCGGCTGCACGTCGTGCGTGAGCACCAGCTCGTCCAGCTCGCCGGACAGCGCGGTGAGCGCGTCCGGCGGCAGCGCGCCGGCGGGCATGACGACCTCCTCGGTCAGCCCGCGCGCCTTCACCGAGGCGCCGCTGGTGCCGGCCGGGATCCGCTGCGTGGCGACGACGACGGTCACCGCCGTCTGCCCCGCGGCGACGGAGTCGCGGGCCTTGCTGACGTAGAGGAGCACCGCCGCGGTGCCGAGCACCGCCAGGACGATCGCGAGCACCACGCCGAGAATGCGCCGGGTCATGAAACTTCCTTAGGGGTACGGGGTCAGCCGATGGTCTTGACGACCGTCGCGCCGAGACTGGAGGAGTTGCCGAACGAGCCGGTCCACTCGACGATCGCGTTGGTGAAGTAGCCGTAGACGCAGTCGTCGTTGCCGTTGCACGAGCTGCCGCCGGTGAGCCAGGAGTCGCGTTCGCGCGGGCTCATGCCGGCCAGCCGGTAGCCGGTGACCACGAAGGCGGCGAACCCGCGCAGGGTGTAGACGCCGTTGCTGCCGTTGCCCGTGACGTTGTCGTAGATCGGGATGCCGACCGGCCGGCGGGCGTCGATCAGCGCGGTGAGGTCGTCCTTGCAGTCGTTGGGCGTCCCGTTGCCCGGGTCCGACCCGTACGTGCTGCCGGTGATCGTGGTCAGGCAGGACGAGTTGTGGTTCACCCAGCCGAAGCCGCCGGGCAGGTTGGCCCCGGACGGGCCGGAGTGGCACGGGTTGGCGGCCGGGTGGCCGTGCACGTGCAGCACCCGCTCGTCGCCGGCGGTGGGCGTCCCGGTGACGAAGTCGCCCGCACCGACCGCCGCCTGGTACTCGCACAGCGAGAAGGTCAGCGCGAAGCCACCCGCGGGCGGGCCCCAGCCCACCCGGGCGCACGCCTCGACACTGGTGCCGCTGTATCCGCCGGCCAGCGTCTGGGCGAACACCGGCGGCAGGATGAAGCTGCCGCCGGGCAGCTGGGTGCGGGTGCGCACCTCCGCCCAGGACACGTTCGACGGGCGCTGGCCCAGGCAGTCGGTGAGGTTGCCCTGCCCGGCGCCGGTGCACGAGGGCAGCCGGGAGTCGGAGCCGCAGACGTACCGGAAGCTGCTGACCCCGTCGGCGGCGTTGCTGTTGGCGTAGGCGGAGGTGGTGCCGGCCGCGGCGCGGCATTCGGCGTCGCGGACCGGGTCGTTGCGGCGGGAGCAGTCGAGGGCGACCGCCATGGCCGCCGCGTCCGCGCCCGACTGCAGGTCCTCGCGTTCGGCATAGAGCCGCCCGACGTCCACCACCAGCGCCGTCATGCCGAGCAGCACGCCGCCGGCCAGCAGGATGGTGACGATGGTGGTGGCGGCGCCCCGGTCGCGTCGGCTCACGAGCGGCATGGCATGACTCCTGTCGCGCTCAGCTGCACCGTGCCCAGGGAAGTGCCGCCGAAGAGCGAGGCCAGCCCTGAGATCGGGGTGATGAAGGCGAAGGTGTGGTCCACCCGCACCCGCGCGTCGGCGGTGGAGGCCGCGTTGCCGCACGGATTCGTGATGGTGACCGTGCGCGGGGTGGAGCCGAGCACCGCGGCGACCCGGGTGGACGCGGCGGAGCCGGAGTTGGTGATGGTGACCGCGCGGGCGCCTTCCCGGGCCGCCTCGGTGATCCTGATCTGGGTGTTCAGCATCCGCCCGAAGTCGATGATGCCGAACACGAGCAGCAGCAGCAGCGGCAGCATGAGAGCCATCTCCACCGCCGCCGCGCCACGGTCGCGCCTTGTCATGGCTGCCTCACACCTTTTCGCGGGACGTGGCGGCAGGGCCTGCGCCGAGGCCGGCCCTGCCACTGCGCGGACCTAGATCTCGTCGACGACGGTCTGGAAGGCGGCTGCGATGTCGGTGCCCAGCGTGGCGACGACGCCGACGATGATCGCCGCGATCAGTGCCACGATCAGGCCGTACTCGACAGCGGTGGCGCCACGGTCACGGTTCGCCCAGGCGGCCTGGGTCTTGGTGATGAGCTTGAGCATGTGCGAGTGCACCCCCAGCAAAGGCCGAACCGCATCCCGGCGGCCGGTCCACGACGGTTGCCGACCGAGCGGCCGACTCATGGGAGCCTGCCCAGTGAGCTACAGCCCGTCACTCCGTTGTCACGACAGGCCCACGTCGCGATCGAGGTGCCCGCCGATGGCGATCAGTTGAACACTCAACGTGATCGTGAGAGCCGCATCCGCCGGGTGGCGACGTCCCTCCCGTGACATGGGTCACTTGATCGGCCCATGCCATAGACTTGCTAAACGGTCCTAAACGGATCGGCCCGGCACGGGACGCCCAGGGGCGCGGGAGGGCCGCGGCGATGGCCGGCCCGCCGCAGTCAGGTTGCCGACAACCGGTGTGCCGTGTCGCTCGACCGGGTGATGCTTGCGCAGCTCAGGACAGTTGCGCCAGGCCGCCGGCCGCGACCACGGCCAGCAGGACGCCGCCCAGCAGCGCCGGGCCCATGGGCAGCGAGCCGCGCCAGGTCACCCGGCGCAGGGCCAGCAGCACGACCGCGACGACCCCGTTCAGCAGCAGCGCCAGCAGGCCAGCGGACAGCACAGCCCCCCAGCCGAGCCAGCCGAGCAGCAGGCCGGACACGCCCGCGACCTTCGCGTCGCCGAGCCCGATCTGGCCGCCGGTCAGCAGCGCCAGCAGTCCGAAGGCGCCCAGCAGCGCCGCGCCGCCGGCCAGTGCGCGGCCGTACGTGCTCCAGCCCCCGCCGGTCGCGGCCGCGACCGCGAGCAGCGCCGCGACCGCCACGGCCAGCCGCCAGACGATGGGGTCGGGCAGCCGCTGCACCGCCAGGTCGATCGCCACCAGCAGCACCCCGGCGACGCTCAGCAGCAGGCCGGCGGCCAGCGCCCAGCCCTGCCCCGCGAGGCTCACCGCGGTCGCCCCGGCGGCCAGCGCCCCCACCGGCACCGTCCACCAGGGACTCGGCCCTTGGCGTACGCCGCACGCGGCGCACCTGGCCGCGAACCGCCACCAGCCGGCCGGGCCGGCGGCGAACGGCGTCCCGCACCCCGCGCACCCGGCCAGCGCGGGCTCCCCCCAGGCCACCGACAGCCGGTAGGCCGCCCGTGGCGTCATCGCTCCGAAGAATGCACCCGCGGCTAGTGACAACATCGGGACGGAGGAATCGAGGGACATGCCGGGCACGGTACCTTGGCACGCACCCCGATCTCGTCCCCGCGGAGCACCGCTTTGCACACCCCTGACCGATACCCGACCGAGCCCCTGGCACAGCCCACCGAGCTGCTGCCGATCGTGCAGGCCCCACCCCGGCCGCGCATGGGTGGCCGCGGTCCCGCCGTCATCGGCATAGCACTGCTGGTGGCATCCCTGGTGATCTTCACCGGGGTGCTCGTCGCGCTCAAGATCGTGCCGAACCCGTTCGGCGCCGACGCGCCGCCGATCCCCGTCGCCACCGCCACCCCCTCCGGCCCGCCGCGCACCGCCCGGTTCGCCCAGCCAGGTGACTGCGTGGCCAATCACGGCACCGAGAAGAACCCGGAGCTGGTGCTGACCGAATGCGCGCCGGGCGCGCTGGAGGTGCTGGCGCGCTTCGACGCCACCAGCGACACGGGCGAGTGCGCGGAGGTCAAGGACTACCGCTACCACTACTTCTTCGACAGCGAGCTGGAGGGTTTGGATTTCGTCCTTTGCATGGGCGAACGTCCTTGATAATGACGGTATGAGACCAGTACGAGGGGTCGCGCGTGCCCTGCTCGGCGGGCTGTTCATCGCGGCCGGGGCACAGGCGCTGCTGAAACCCGACCGGTACGCCGTCAAGGCGGAGCCCCTCGCGGAGCAGGTCGTGCCGCTGCTGGAGGCGGTCGACTCCCGGCTGCCCACCGAGACCAAGACCCTGGTCCGGGTGAACGCCGGCGTCCAGGTGGTCGCCGGGGCGATGCTCGCCACCGGCACCGCGCCGCGGCCCGCCGCCGCCCTGTTGGCCGGCACCCTCATCCCCGCCACGCTGGTGGGGCACCCGTTCTGGCGCATCGAGAACCCCGAGAAGCGCAACGACGAGCTGGTGCACTTCGCCAAGAATCTCGGACTGCTGGCCGGCCTGCTGCTGGCCGCCGTCGACACCGCAGGTTCCCCCAGCCTCGGCTGGCGCGGACGCAAGGCCGTGCACGACGCGCAGAAGACCGCGAAGAAGTCTCTGCGCAAGGCACAGGAGAAGGCGTCGACGCAGTTACATCTCGGTTGATCCCGGGTAGGGGCGGGGTGAGCCGCCCGAATATCCCGTTTCTTCGTTCCCGTTCATGCCGTTGCGACATAGAGAGCGCGTGTTTTCGCAGCCAGAGGTACTGGTGTGACGCCAATCACCTT
The DNA here is from genome assembly GCF_009720385.1 of Catellatospora vulcania. GTDB lineage: Bacteria > Actinomycetota > Actinomycetes > Mycobacteriales > Micromonosporaceae > Catellatospora > Catellatospora vulcania. The sequence continues at coordinate 473,215 of NZ_ML769302.1, forward strand.
AACTTCGCAGGCTGCGTTAACCAGCTAGAAATGTCGCAAAGTCGTGTGGGATCGGACACGGTCGGGTAACACGGGAGGTACTGGAGTGGTGCACCGTTCTAGGCTGCTCAGCAGACACGAACGGCCCGACCCCGGATCGTCGTCACGCGACGATGCCGATACCCGACCCCTTGAAGGAGGTGGCGACGCCATGCCGGCACCCGGCGTTGGCAGTCAGCCCCGCCTCACCAGGACCCCCCGATTCATCCGTGACTGGAGATCCCCGCAGTGGGATCGTCGCACGCTCGTCCGGGTCGGCATCGTCGCCGCCATCTGCTACGCCGCCTGGGTGACGGAGCAGAACTTCGGACGGTGGTACGACTTCTTCGACATGAAGATCTATCACGGCGCGGTGGTGTGGTGGAGCGGTGGCGGCGAGCTGTACGAGTTCATCGCACCTGACACGACGCTCGGGTTCACGTACCCGCCGTTCGCGGCGCTGCTGATGCTGCCCATGGCAGCGCTGACACCGGGCGCGGCGGGCCTGTTCAACCTGCTCTTCGGCCTGGTCGCGCTGGGCATGGTGCTCGCCGCGCTGCTGATCCCGGTCGCCGACCGGTGCGGCTGGCCGCGCTGGCTGACCGTCGCCGTCGCGCTGCCGCTGTTCGCCGCCATCGAGCCGGTGCGCGAGACGCTCGGCTTCGGCCAGGTGAACCTGCTGCTGTTCGCGGTGATCATGGCGGACCTGGTGGCGCTGCGCAAGGGTTGGCGCTGGGCCGGCATCGGCATCGGCATCGCCATGGCGATCAAGCTGACCCCCGCGCTGTTCATCGTGTACTTCCTGGTCAGCAAGCAGTGGCGGGCCGCGCTCACGGCCACGGTCTCCGGTCTGGCCGCCACGGCAGCCGCCTGGGTGATCGTCCCGCACGAGTCCGCCCTGTACTGGGGACACGTGATCTTCCAGACCGAGCGGGTCGGCGTCGCGGACATGACGCCCAACCAGTCGCTGGCCGGGCTGCTGTCGCGGCTGTACGACACGGCGACCGCGCCCAGCCCGCTCTGGATCGCGTTCGCGCTGGTGCTGCTCGCGGTCGGGCTCACCCGTGCCGCCGCGGCACACGCCGAGGGCGACGAGCTGATCGCGTTCACCCTGGTCGGCCTGACCGCGAACGTGGTCAGCCCGATCTCCTGGACGCACCACCTGGTCTGGGTCGTGCCGGCCGTCGTCGCGCTCGCCGACCAGGCGCTGCGCCGCCGGGCGGCCGGTCGCGGGCTGGCGGCGCGTGGGCGGGCCACACCGGGGCTGCGGGAGCCGATCTGGTTCCCGGCGCTGGTCGGCGCGCGGCACGCGGGTGCGGCGATCGCGCTCTACCTGCTGTTCCTGATCGCGCCGATCTGGCCGTACGAGCACCAGCTCCCGGCGGTGTCGCACTACGCCGACGGCCTGTTCGGCATGCTGGCCGAGAACTCGCTCGCCATCGCGCTGATCGCACTGGTCGCGGCCCTGCCGTCCCGACCCGGCGCCGAGCCCGCGTTCGGCGGTCCCACCGCCCCGCGCGTCCCCACCGCCCGCCCGGCCCTCACGCCCCTCCGCCCCACCGCCCCAGCCCCCGCCAAGGCGGGAGCACCGGCGGACCGCTGAGCAGTTTCAGGGAAACTGCTGCTTCCAGTACCACGGAAGCAGCAGTTTCCCTGTTTTTGCGGGCCCGTCAGGGGCAGTTGACCCACTCGTCGGTGCCGTCGGTGAAGGTCTGGTGCTTCCAGATGGGCAGGCGCTGCTTGACCAGGTCGACCAGCCGGGCGCAGGCGGTGAAGGCCGCCGCACGGTGGGCGGTGGAGACCGCGGCGGCGAGCGCCACATCCCCGATCTTCAGCGGGCCGTACCGGTGGGACACCGCCACGGCGTATACGTCGGGGTCGTCGGCCAGCTCCTGGGCGACCTCGCGCAGCACCTCGGCCGCACTCGGGTGGGACTCGTAGGTGAGCGCGTCCACGGACCGGCCGTGGTCGTGGTCGCGGACCACACCCGCGAAGCTGACCACCGCCCCGGCCCGGGGGTCGGCCACCGCGGCCTCGTGCGCGGCCACGTCCAGCGGCTCAGTGGTGAGTTCGGCGAGCACGACCCGGTTCACGGGACCTCCACCAGTTCGACGGTGTCCCCGGCGCGACCCGTGGCGCCGGGCGGGATGACGGCGAATCCCTGCGCGCCGGCCAGGCCGCGCAGCATCGCCGAGCCCACGTGGGACACCGGCCGGGCGAGCCCGTCGACCGGGTCGATCCGTACCAGCGCCAGGTGGGTGTAGTCGCCGCGGCCCGGCACCGGCTCGCCGAGGGTGACCCGCGGCAGCCCCGGCTCGGGCCGGCCGGCCAGCCCCGCCAGCAGCGGGACGACCAGCGACACCAGCGCGACCACGGCCGACTGCGGGTTGCCGGGCAGCCCGGCGACGAAACGGGTCCGCCCGCCGTGCGGCACCGCCGCGATCAGCATCGGGAAACCGGGCCGCACCGCCACCGTGTTGACGACGTACGCCGCACCCAGCTCGGCCAGCGCCGGATGCAGGTGGTCCACCGGGCCGTGCATGGTGCCCCCGGTGGTGCAGACCAGGTCGACGCCGCTCTCCAACGCCGCCCGCAGCGCCTCGACATGCGCGTCGAGGGTGTCCTTGATCGGCGCGGCGGTGGGCTTGCAGACCACGCCCAGCCTGCGCAGATAGGCCGGAACGGACGGGCCCAGCGCGTCGCGGATGCGGCCGTCGGCGGGCGGTCCGGAGGTGAGCAGCTCGTCACCGAAGACCAGCATGGCGGCCCGGGGCGCCGGGCGCACGGGCAGTGTGTCGTGGCCGCAGGAGGCGGCCAGGCCGATCACGGCCGGGGTGACCGGCGTGCCTGCGGGCAGCAGCGGCTCACCGGCGCGGGCCTCCTCGCCCGGCATCCGCCATTCCCGCTCGCTCTTCGGCGTCCCGTCGACCAGGTCGCCGCTGCGGGTGGAGTGCTCGACACGCAGGATGGCCTCGGTGCCCTCGGGCACCATCGCCCCGGTGGCGATCTCGACGGCGACACCGTCGCCGGACAGCGGCGCGGGCACGTTGCCGGCCAGCACCCGGCCGGTGATCCGCCACGGGCCGCGGCCGCGCAGCGCCCAGCCGTCGACGCTCGATGTGGGGAAGGCCGGCAGGTCGCTGCGCGGCGCCAGGGCGGTGGCCAGGGTCAGCCCGTCGGCCTCGGCCAGCGGCACGGTGACCGGGGCGAGCTGCGCCCGCCAGGCTGCGGCGTGCACGCTGCGGCGGGCCGACGCCCAGTCCTCGGGGGGAGCGCTCATGCTTCCTCCTCGCTTCGCTCGTCGTCAGCACAGCCCGAGAAGCACATGATTCGCTCGCTGCGCTCGCTCATGTTTCGACCCTAGACCTGGGTGCCGGTGGCGGTTGCGGCCGGATGGTCCGCGCCGCGCAGCTGTTCCACGGCGTGCGGGAGCACCTTCGCCAGCACGGCGAGCCCGTCCCGGACCCCGCCGGTCGAGCCGGGAAGGTTGACCACGAGGGTCCGCCCGGCCACGCCGGTGACGCCGCGGGAGAGGGCCGCCAGCGGGGTCGCGCCGCTGCCGCGTACCGCGTCGGCGATGCCGGGGACCTCGTAGTCGACGAGTTCGCGGGTGATGTCCGGGGTCCGGTCGGTCGGGCTGATGCCGGTGCCGCCGGTGGTGACGATCGCGTCGGGCCGCCGGGCCAGGGCCGCCCGCAACGCCTCGCGTACGGGCTCCCCGTCGGGCACCACGACGACCTCGTCCACCTCGCAGCCGAACTCCCGCAGCCCTGCGGCGAGCAGCGGGCCGCCGCGGTCGGCGTACACGCCGGTCGCCGCCCGGGTCGACGCGACGATGACGCTGACCTTCGGCGCTCCGATGTTTGGCGCGGCGGGCTGCCGGGAACCCGCCGGCATGGCTCCGCGCTCCCAGAGGCCGGTCTTGCCGCCCTCCTTGCGCAGCACCCGCACGCCGTCGATCGACGCCGCGGGATCCACCGCCTTGATCATGTCGATGAGCGCGAGCCCGGCTGCCGCGACGCTGGTCAGCGCCTCCATCTCGACACCGGTACGGTCAGCGGTGCGGACGGTCGCCTGGATGTCCACCCCGTCGTCAGTGACGGTGAGGTCCACGGTGACGCCGTGGATGGCAATGGGATGGCAGAGCGGAATGAGATCGGGAGTGCGCTTGGCGGCCATGATGCCGGCGAGCCGGGCCACGCCGAGCGCGTCGCCCTTCGGCACGCCGCGCCCGCGCAGCAGATCCAGCACGTCACGCGTGGTGACGACGCGCCCTGCCGCGACGGCGACACGCAGCGTGATCTCTTTGCCCGCGACGTCGACCATCCGGGCCTCCCCGCGGGAGTCCACATGAGTCAGTTGAGGTGAGGAGGGAGCTGTTCCTTCTGTCACGACATGAGCCTAGTTGCTGGGCGGGCGAATATGGGATGCGAACACAGTGCGTAGGCGACTCACCACTATTCGTGATAAATCGCCATTGTTATTTGAAATGTGAACCCACCACTAGAAATCGACCGTGCAGAAACTACGCTCTGCATCAGACATTGGCAAGCAACAAGGTCGAGCGGAGAGGAGCCGGAGATGCGCACCTTCGAGTGGCACTGACAATCCCTTAGGCTGTCCACACTCACGACCATCTGTCTCTGACGGAAGAGGTCCGACGTTGGCCAGCCAGACCCCTGCTCCGCAGCAGACCGATCGGCAGCTCAAGCTGCTTGTTCGCATCGTCGCGCTCATCGCCGGTGCCGTGGTGCTCGTCGCCGTCGGCACCGCGACGAGCAGCGGGGTCGACTCCCGTACGGCCCTGCAGGCCGTCGCGCTGACCGCTTTGATCACCTTCGCCGCACTGATCTCCGTGCGGGTGCGGGTGGGATCCAACAACCTGGACGTCACCTGGGCCGACTCGGCACTGCTGATCGCAGCGGTGCTGCTGCCGCCGCAGTGGGCGGTGCTGTGCGCCGCCGTCGGCCTCACCATCGAGAAGTCCACCCGGAAGCTGCCGCCGATCAAGTTCGTGTTCGGCGTCGCCAAGGGCATCGTCACGTGCGCCGTCGCGGCCGGGACCCTGGCCCTGGCCGGCGGTGCCGTCCAGCCGCCGCTGGAGCACCTGGGGCCGCTCGCTCTGGCCTACCTCGCCGCACTGATCGCCGACGAGATGGCGATCATCCCGGTGATCGCGCTCGCGACCGGCACGAGCATGCGGGACCGCTTCCTCGCCGACCTGGACCTGCGCCTCGGCTCCGCGTTCGTACGCTTCGCCGTGGCCGTGCTCGCCCTCGCCGTGCTCGCGGCTGAGGCGCAGCTGCTCATCGCCATTCCGGCGATCGTGTTCAGCCTTCACCTGACCTACCGCGGCCGCCTGCGCGCCAGGGCCGAGCGGCTGGCCTGGCAGCAGCTGGCCGAGGCGACCGACGCCATGAACGTCGTGCAGATGGAGACCGTGCTGCACACCGCCGTCCACAACGGCGCGCGGCTGTTCTCCGCCGACCGGGTCGAGATCGAGGTGTGCCTCGACGGCGTGCAGCAGTCGGTCCGCGGCACCCAGAGCGCCATCACCTACCACGGCAAACCCGATCAGAGCCCGGTGGACGAGGCGACCACCGCTGTCGTCCCGCTGGTCGGCGACAACGACGGCGAGCGCGTCGGCGAGCTGCGCCTGTGCTTCCAGGTCCCGGTCGCGCTGTCCGAGCGGGAGCAGTTCACACTGCGGGCGTTCGCGGGCGCACTGTGCACCGCGATCCGCAACGCCGCCTCGTACGCACAGCTGGAGCACCTCGCCGGGCAGCACCAGCACGACGCCACCCACGACCTGCTCACCGGCCTGCCCAACCGGCGGCGGTTGCAGCTGGAGACCGAGGACGCCCTCGACCGCCGGCGCGGCGGGCGCGGCGTGACCGCGCTGCTGGTGCTCGACCTCAACCACTTCAAGGACGTCAACGACGCGCTCGGCCACGGCGCCGGCGACCAGGTGCTGATCGCCGTGGCGCAGCGGCTGTCCGCGGCGGCCGGGCCCGAGGCGCTGGTCACCCGGCTCGGCGGCGACGAGTTCGCGGTGCTGCTGCGCAACCTGCCCGCCCCGGCCCTCGCCCTCTACCAGGCCGAGCACCTGCTCTCCACACTGCACGAGCCGGTCGACGTCGACGGCATGCCGCTGGTCGTGTCGGCCAGCGCCGGCGTGGCCACCGGGCCGAGCGAAGGCGGTTTCGTGGAGCTGCTGCGCCGCGCCGACATCGCGATGTACCAGGCCAAGCGCACCGGGCGCTCGGTCGCCGCGTACGCCCCCGACAACGACACCGCCGACCGGGCCCGGCTCGTCGTCGGCGGCATGCTCCCGCGCGCGGTGGCGGAGAAGGAGTTCATCCTCCAGTTCCAGCCCATCGTCGACCTGGCCAGCGGCGAGCCGATCAGCGCAGAGGCGCTGGCCCGCTGGCAGCACCCGGACAAGGGGATGGTCGACCCGCGCAGCTTCCTCGGCTCCATCGAGCGGTCCGGCCTGCTCACCGCGTTCACCGACGCGGTGCTCGACCAGGCGCTGGCCGGGGCGGCGCGCTGGCGCGCGCTGGGCTGCCGGTGGCCGGTCGCGGTGAACATCTCGCCGCGCAGCCTGCTCGACCGCCGGCTGCCCGCGCTGGTCACCCGCCGCCTGGACGACCACGGCCTGCCCGGGGACGCGCTGGTGCTGGAGCTGACCGAGTCGCACAACGTCAGCCAGCTGGACATCGTGGACAAGGTGCTGGCCGAGCTGGCCGAGCTGGGCTGCATGATCGCGCTGGACGACTTCGGCACCGGATACTCCTCGCTGTCGGTGCTGTCGCGGGTGCCCGCGAAGGAACTGAAAATCGACCGCTCGTTCGTGATGCAGATGGAGAACACGCCCAGCGCCGCGGCCGTGGTCCGCTCCCACCTGGAGCTGGGCCGCCACCTGGACCTGCTGGTCGTCGCCGAGGGCGTGGAACGCGACAGCCAGCGGCACATGCTGTGGGACCTGGGCTGCACGGCCGGCCAGGGCCACCTGTTCGCCAAGCCGATGCCGATCGACGAGGTGCTCGCCCTGGTCAGCGCCGACGACGGCCCCGTCCGGCTCGCCGAGCCGCTGCACAACCCGGCCGCAGTCGTGCGGATGCCGGCCAAGCGCACCCCCGGCCGGGCCTCCCGGCCCTCCGGCACCACCGGCACGGCCGGCGGCGAGCGGGTGTAAGACTCCTCCGCATGAGCGAGCGGATCACCGGCACGGCGGCGTCGAACAGCGCCGCGCTCCACGAGGCGACGGCGTGAGCCGCGCCCCGGGCCGGATCTGGCGGTCGGTCGACCACGCCGCCGGCGGTCTCGCCGCCGACCTGGGCCTCTACGCCCTGTCCGCGCTGTTCGCCTGGTCCACCGCGACCTCGTCCACGCTCACCTCGCACCGAGCCTGGGGCGCGGTCGCCGTCTGGGGTTACGCCGCCGCGACCCTCGCCGTCCTCGTCCAGCTCGCGCTGCGCCGCCGCCGCGCCGCCACGCCCGCGCACGATCACTCGACTTGCCAGGCAGGTGGGGGAAAGCGCGCCCAAGATACGCACGAGTGCCAGGCAGGTCCGACGATCTTGCCGGGGGCGCGGGGGACCGGGGCGGTCGCGCGGGCATGGGTCACCGCAGGGGCATGGGCGGCGGTGGCGTTGGTGCCGCTGGTGGCGCAGGCCGTGGCGCGGGCGGGCGGGGCGAGCGGGCGGGCGCAGGAGGAGGTGCTCGTCGTCGAGGCGTCGGCCCGCCGGCTGCTCGACAGCGGTACGCCCTACCTCGGGCGCGACGGCATCGCCGCGCTGGCCGACCCGCTGCTCGGCTACACGCCGTACCAGCCGGGCATGTCGCTGTTCGGCCTGCCCCGCGCGGTCTTCGGAGGCACCTGGTGGACCGATGCCCGGATCTGGTTCGCACTGGTCACCGCGCTCGCCGTCGCCTCGGCCGTGCGGCTGCTGCGCGACGGCACCGCGAGCCGCGACGCGCTGCTCGTACGCGCGGTGCAGGCCGCGACGGTGCTCCCGCTGTGCGCGCTGACCCTGGCCACCGGCGGGGACGACCTGCCGGTGCTGGCGCTGTGCCTGCTGGCGTTCGCGCTCGCCGCCCGCGACCGGTTCGGCTGGGCCGGAGCGGCCGTCGGAGCCGCAGCGGCGATGAAGCTGCTGGCGTGGCCGATCGTCCTGGTGCTCGGCGCGTACGCCCTGGTGCGCGGGCGAGGTGGCCGCTATGCCGCGGGCGCCGTCGGGCTGCCGGTGCTGACCCTGGTCCCCGCGCTGCTGGTGGACCCGGGGGCGTTCCTGGAGAACGTGGTCCTCTTCCCGACCGGGCACGGACTGGTCACCAGCCCGGCCGCGTCACCGCTGCTCGGCTACCTGATCGCGCAGCACGTGCCCGGCGGGCGGCTGGTCGCGCTGGCACTGCTGGTGCTCGCCGGCCTGGCCGTCGGCCTGTGGCTGCTGCGCCGCCCACCCCGCGACGCCGGCGCGGCGGCCCTGGTAACCGCCACCGGCCTGCTCCTCGCCATCCTGCTGATGCCCGCCACCCGCTTCGGCTACCTCCTCTACCCCGCAGCCCTGGCCCTCTGGTCCCTCCCCCTTCGCGTTGATCATGAACTTATGGCACGGGTCGACGGCGTGTCACCGCCACAACTTCATGATCAGCGGAGCGAGGGCTGACCGGGTTCAGACCGTCAGGGCGTAGCCGGCCGCGGCAGCGGCCAGCCCGGCCGTCACGCTGACGGCGACGTTGGCGAACGCCTGGCCGAAGGCGCCCGACTCGACGAGCTTGACCGTCTCGTACCCGAAGGTCGAGTAGGTCGTCAGCGCCCCGCAGAACCCGGTGCCCAGCAGCACCGTCACGTCACCGGACACCGCTCCGGCCAGCGCGCCGCCGGTCAGCAGGCCGAGCACCAGCGACCCGGCCACGTTCACGGTGAGCGTGCCCCACGGGAAGAGCGCGTCGTGCCGGGCCTGCACCGCCCGGTCGACCAGGTAGCGAAGCGGTGCGCCCACGGCCGCGCCGAGCGCCACCAGCAGCACGGTCATCATTCCTGCTCGCTTCGCGAGTCGTCACGATGCGCCCGAGCCTGCCGGATTCGCTCGCGAGACCCGCTCACCGCACCACCTCGACCGGGTCCAGCATGACCAGGCCTTCCAGGCCCAGTTCGGCCAGCTGCGGCAGGAAACCGCGCACTCGTTCCTCCGCGTCCACGATGACGACCATCATGGGCAGTTCCTCGGCCAGCGACAGCAACCGGTCGGTATGGATGCGCGAGTGGCTGCCGAAGCCCTCGACGCCGCGCAGCACCGACGCGCCGGCCAGCCCTGCCGCGTGCGCCCGGTGCACGATCTCGGTGTACATCGGGCGGTGCCGCCACCGGTCACCCTCACCGACCAGGATCGTCAGGCGCAGACCGCTCACCGTCGTACCAGCCACCTGGTCACCACCATCCCGCCGTACACCGCCGGCAGCGCGGCCAGCAGCGTGCCCACCAGGTACGCCGCTGCGACCGCGACCGCTCCGGCGTCCGCCAACCGCACGATGTCGACGGTATAGGCGGAGAAGGTGGTGTACCCGCCCAGCACGCCGGTGCCGAGGAACGGGCGCAGCAGCCGCCGCCCCGGCCACACGTGCGCGATCAGCGCCATCAGCACCCCGATCAGCAGGCAGCCCGTGACGTTGACCAGAAAGATCCCCCACGGGAACCCGGTGGGGGAGGCCGGCAGCGCCCGGCTCATCGCATAGCGGGCCAGCGCGCCGAGCGCACCGCCCGCGGAGATCACCGCGAGCACGTCCCACTGCCTGCGCACGACGTCGCGCCTAAGGTCAGATCGCCATGTCCACGAAGCGCGAGAAGTGCAGCTGCGCGGCGACGGTGATGGTGTCGGTGGGGCCGTTGCGGTGCTTGGCCACGATGAAGTCCGCCTCGCCGGCCCGCGGCGACTCCTTGTCGTAGTAGTCGTCGCGGTGCAGCAGGATCACGACGTCGGCGTCCTGCTCGATCGAGCCGGACTCACGGAGGTCGGACAGCTGCGGGCGCTTGTCGGTGCGCTGCTCGGGGCCACGGTTCAGCTGGCTGACCGCGATCACCGGACACTCGACCTCCTTGGCCAGCAGTTTCAGGCCACGCGACAGCTCGGAGACCTCCTGCTGGCGGCTCTCGGTCTTCTTCGGCGAGCTCATCAGCTGGAGGTAGTCGACGACGATCAGCTTCAGGTTGTGCCGCTGCTTGAGACGGCGCGCCTTGGCCCGGATCTCCATCAGGTTCATGTTGGGCGTGTCGTCGACGAAGATCGGCGCCTCGGAGATCTCGCCCATGCAGCGGGCGAGCTTGGTCCAGTCGTCGTCGGACAGCTGCCCGGAGCGCAGCACGTGCAGCGGAACCCGCGCCTCGGCCGACAGCAGACGCATCACGATCTCGGTCTTCGACATTTCCAGCGAGAAGATCGCGCTGGCCATGTCGGCCCGAACCGCAGCGTGGCGGGCGAAGTCCATGCTCGCGGTGCTGTTGTGCGTCGGGATCATCGACCTGCCCGCGAGGTAAAGGTGATCGTCATTGTCGACCGTCACGCAGCGCACGGGCACGCTGGGAATTGGCCGGACCGCGACGATGTACCGGCTGCCCGTCCGTTCGAGGTTTCTGGTCCGGCAGCGCTCCTTGTGGGCGAGCTTCTTGCGCTCCAGGCGGAAGATCTCGTCGGCCGTGGAGAAGTTCAGCGTGTACGCGGTCGAGGACTCGGCGGTCCGGCCCTTCACTTGCTTGGTGCTCACCGAGCAGCGGTAGCCGAGGCTGACGACCAGCTCCCGGACGCTGTCGAACAGCTTCTTACTGGTCACCGTGAACTGCAGGTTTCCGGCCGGCGCGACGGTCCCGTCGGTGTCCATCAGCCCGGCCAGCAGCGCCCGCCGCTGGGCCTCCGACGCGCGCAGGTAGGCGGTCGGCACATGCTTGTCGCCGAACACGCCAGCCGCGCGCAGGTAGCCGACGAACGATCCGTAGCGCTCGTGGCACGGTGCGCATCGACGGGCCGGGCCACCGGTGCCGGCAGTGACCCTTCCGCACGTCGCGCAACCGTCTCGCGTGTCCGTGGGAACCATGCCCTTCGACCGGCCGCCGCACGACCGGCCGCACGTGTAGACGCTCGCGGCCTTGGGGGCGAACTTCCTGCCGCACACCACGCACACCCGCTCGGGCAGCGGGGGCAGCTCGGGAACCTGGATCGAGTAGAGAAGCTGGCCGGACTCCGGATTCACGACGAATCCGTCGGACTCGAGGTAGGTCACCAGCTCCGGGTCTGCCGAGGTGATGCGGGCGGCACCGGAGTGACCGTCGCCGAGCCAGGCCCCCAGCGTGTACGGCGGAATCGGCAGGTCGTCCCGGTCGGGCAGGACCAGGGCGGACGCGTTCTCGACAGCGTGGTTGAGCCTGCCGTCGGTGGGATGCAGCAGCGTGGCCGCGATCTGCTCCGTGGTGACGGGCTCCGCGGGCGGGGCCGTGGTCTCCGCGTTCATCAGCCGGTTCACGCGCTGCGACAGGCCCGCGGCAAGCGCCTGCAGCGAGTAGGCGGGCATGGCCCGGTGCCACGGCTTGCCGTTGCGCTCGTACTGCTGGACCTTCTTCTCCGCGGAGCCGACCTCGGCGGCGACCAGGTGCAGCACGTGCCGGAACCGCTGCCCGGCGAGTTCCACCGCTTCGCGGAGCGTCACCAGCTCGTCGGGACGCTCCATCGCCTCCCGGAGCACAGCCTCGGCGTCGATCCGCGCGTCGAGCGGCCACTGGTGGGTGGCCTTCGTCTCGGCACGCTGTCGGCGACTCGCCCGGGTCGTGGTCGTCCAGAGGTGTTCGGCGTCGGCGACGATGATCGAACCGTCAGAGAACTCGACCTCGTAACACGGACGCCCGTGCATGACGTCGAACGCGCGCAGCACCGTGGTCGGCCGCCCGTCGGCACCGATGAGCCGGTCGCCTGCCCTGACCTCGCCCATGGTCGTCCAGCCGTCCGGCGTCGGCAGGGGCGTGTCGACAGCAAGCGCCTTTCCGAGACCAGGGCGGCCGGCAACGATGATGAGCTGGCCCGGCTGGAGGCCGCTGAGGAGGCGGTCGAGGTCGCTGAAGCCGGTCGGCACGCCGCGCATGCTGCCGTCGGCCGCGCCCACCGCCTCGATCTCGTCGAGCGTCGGCTGGATCATGTCGGCGAGGATCGCGAAATCCTCGCTGACGCGGCGCTCGGTGACGTCGTAGATGGCCTGCTGGGCGAGGTCCACCACGTCGTCGACGTCGCGTCCCGAACCCGCCGCGGAGCCGTAGCCCAGCTGCACGATCTTCGTGCCGGCCTCGACCAGGCGGCGCAGCACGGCGCGCTCGCTGACGATGCGGGCGTAGTAGGAAGCGTTGGCGGCGGTGGGCACCGTCGAGATGAGCGTGTGCAGGTACGGCGCGCCGCCGATGCGGGCCAGGTCGCCGGCGCTCTCGAGCACGGCCGCGACGGTGATCGCGTCGGCGGGCTCACCGCGGCCGTAGAGGCCGAGCACGGCGTCGAAGACGGTGGAGTGGGTGGGCCGGTAGAAGTCGTTGGCCCGCAGGATCTCGACCACGTCGGCGATGGCGTCCTTGGACAGCAGCATGCCCCCGAGCACGCACTGCTCCGCGGCCACGTCCTGCGGGGGAGTCTTCTCGAAGGGCACCTGTTCGGCCGCCGGGGCTGCCTGGACCGCGGTGAACTGCCCGCGTACGCCGTCCCCGACCGATGTCACGGCGCCTCCCTCACAACCCGATTCGATTGACCCTAGGCGCGTGAATCACCCCGCACAAACACCCCCGTGGACGAGGCTGGGGGCAACCTGTGGACAACCCGCCCCAGCCTGTGGGGGACCCTGTGCACAGCCTGTGGACAACTTTCGCCCACACGCTGTGGATAACGCTCTGACCTGGTCTTTCGATGCGCACAGGCTGTGCAAACAAGATTCTTTCCAAGATTTTCGCGCGGCGTGGCGTAGATCATAAGATCGCTGGTTGCCTATTCTCGCCGGTTCGGGGGATTGCCCGGGATATCGGTCTCCGCCAGGCTCCGACCGTGGGATATCCGGATTGGTCGTCTCAGGGTGACGGCTGGGGAGCGCAGCAGCCTGCCGCGCCGAACATCAGGGCGGGCGGCTGGCCGCAGCCGTCGGACCCCACGGTTCCCCGGCAGGGCAACGCGGCCGACCGCTATCGCTCCGCCGACCACCAGGATGCGGATGCCGGCTACGGCTCGAGCCCCGGCTACGGCCCCGCCGCCGACGCCGGATTCCACACGTACGTGACCGACGAGAACTACGACGGCTACGACGACCGCTGGCCGGACAACCTCACCAACCTCCGGCCACCGGAGACCCGCACAGGCTACGACACGGGTTACGACGAGCCGCACCGCACCGAGCGCGACTACTGGACCGCGATGCTCTGGGCGGCGGGCTTCTACGCCGTGCCACTGCTGGTGCTGATCGTGCGGGCGCTGCTGCTGTCCGGCGACTCCGACCCGGCCTGCATCGCGGCCGGACTCGGCGGCTGCGAGTCGCCCCGGTCCGGCGCCCTCGGCGATCTCATCGCCGAGGCCCCCCGCTGGGGTCTGGCCCTGCTCGGCGCGCTGGCCATGGCGGCGGTGCTGCGCTGGGTCAGCGACAGCTGGCGTGCGGTCACCATCGGGTTCTGCTCGGCCGTGGTGGCCGGCGGCGCGACGACTGTCCTGCTCAGCATCATCTGAGGCGTTCTCGCCAGATCACGGCAAGCGCACGGTTTGGTCACGACCGGTTCCGCTTTCGTCTCAGGTACGCGTCATAAGCGGTAAATGATCATCGCTGCGCTTCCCATGAAGTCCGGTATCCGACCCGGCCGGAATCATCCGGCCCGGAACCGGCTTCACGGGAGGTCCCGATGAGACTGAAGAGTTCCGCGGTCGCACTCTGCACCGTGCTCGCCCTGGCCGGCTGCAGTTCGAGCAAAGCGCCCGACAGCGCGCCACGCCCACCCGCCGGCGGCGACGGCGCGCAGAACGAGGCCGGCCCGCAGCGTCCCGAGCGTGACGACCTGTCCACCTTCGCGCTCGACGTCGACACCGCCTCGTACGGCTACGCCGCCGGCCGCCTGCGCGACGGCCGCCGGCCCGACCCGGACACCGTCCGGCCCGAGGAGTTCGTCAACTCCTTCGACCAGCACTACCCGCAGCCGAAGGGCGACGGCTTCGCCGTGCACGTGGACGGCACCCGGCTGCCCGCCTCGCACGAGGCCTCCGGCGACACCCGGCTGCTGCGCATCGGCCTGCAGACCCGCGGCGAGGACAGCGAGCAGCGCAAGGACGCCGCGCTCACCTTCGTCATCGACGTGTCCGGGTCCATGGCCGACCCGGACCGCCTCGGCCTGGTGCAGGACGCCCTGCACACGCTCGTCGACCAGCTGCGGCCCACCGACGCGGTGGCGATCGTGACCTTCAACGACCGGGCCAAGGTGGTCCGCGAGATGACCCGGGTCGCCGAGAAGCAGCGCCTGCACGACGCCATCGACTCGCTGCGGGCCGGCGGCAGCACCAACCTCGGCGACGGCCTGGTCACCGGCTACGAGACCGCGCGGGACGGGTTCCGGCAGGGCTACAGCAACCGGGTCATCCTGCTCTCCGACGGTCTGGCCAACACCGGCACCACCGACGCGGACCGCATGCTGCGCCAGGTCCGCGAGGAGGCGGACAAGGAGATCGCGCTGCTGGGCGTGGGTGTCGGCAGCGACTACGGCGACGACCTGATGGAGCGGCTGGCCGACCGCGGCGACGGGTTCGTGGTGTACGTCTCCGAGCGCCGCCAGGCCCGGGACGTCTTCGTAAGGCGGCTGCCGGCCACCCTGGCGCTGCGGGCGATGGACGCCAAGGCGCAGGTCCAGTTCGACCCGAAGAGCGTCGCGTCGTACGAGCTGGTCGGCTACGAGAACCGCAAGGTCGCCGACGACGACTTCCGCAACGACCGCGTCGACGGCGGCGAGGTCGGCCCCGGCCACTCGGTGACCGCGCTCTACCTGGTGCGCCTGACGCCCGAGGCCGCCGGCCGGGTCGCCGAGGTGCGGGTGCGGTGGCTGGACCCGAGCACGAAGCAGCCTTCCGAGACGTACGAGTCGATCGCCGTCGGCGACCTGTCCGGCGACTTCGCCTCGGCCGACGCGCGGCTGCGGGTGTGTTACGCGGCGGCATTCTTCGCCGTGGCGCTTCGCGGAGGTGACGGCGCCCGCGCCGTGCAGCTGGCCGACCTCGCGAAGATCGCCGACGACGCCGCCGGCCGCCTAGACGAGCGGCCCGTCGACGATCTCGCCGACCTCATCCACACCGCCCAGCGCCTGTTCTGACCGGGAACGGAAGCAGGCCCCCGGACCGAGTGGTCCGGGGGCCTGCCGCGTGTTGCGAGTGCCTTACTTGGAGGCGACCACGTTCAGGTTGAACTTGGCGGTCACGTCCGGGTGCAGCTTGATCTGCACCGTGTAGCCGCCGGTCGACTTGATGGCGGCCGGCAGCTCGATCTTGCGCTTGTCCAGCGCGGGGCCACCGGCGGAGCGAACCGCCTCGGCGACCTCGTTCGCGGTCACGGAGCCGAACAGACGGCCGCCCTGGCCGGCACGCGCCGACAGGGTGACCTTCAGGCCCTCGAGCTGCGCCTTGAGCTCGTTGGCGTGACCCAGGTCGCGGACCTCGCGAGCCCCGCGGGCCCGCTTGATCGAGTCGACCTGCTTCTCCGCGCCCTTGGTCCACAGGATCGCGAAACCCTGGGGGAGCAGGTAGTTACGGCCGAAGCCGTCCTTGACCTCAACGATGTCACCGGGCGTGCCGAGACCGGACACCTCGTGCGTCAGAATGATCTTCATCAGGTGCCCTCCTCTCAGCGACCGGTGGTGGTGTACGGCAGGAGCGCCATCTCGCGGGCGTTCTTGACCGCCCGAGCGATCTGCCGCTGCTGCTGCGTGGTCACGCCGGTCACCCGCCGAGCGCGGATCTTGCCGCGGTCGGAGATGAACTTGCGCAGCAGCGCGGTGTCCTTGTAGTCGATGTAGGTGATCCCCTCCTTGTCGAGAGGGTTCACCTTCTTTTTCGGTTTGCGCAGGGCCGCAGCCTTCGCCATGATCTCTACCTCAGTCTTTTTCCACTGACCGGGGACCGCGTTCGGTCACCTGTCAGAACGGTGGCTCGTCGTCGAAATTGCCACCCGAACCGCCTGCGGGAGCAGCCGTGGCCCACGGGTCGTCGGAGAAGCCTCCGCCGCCGCCGCTGGAGCTGTTGCCGCCGCCGCTGGAGCCGGAGCCGTAGCCCCCACCGCCTCCGCCGCCGGAACGCGACATCTTCTGCACCTTCGCCGTGGCATACCGCAGCGACGGGCCGATCTCGTCGACTTCCAGCTCGTAGACCGTGCGCTTCTCGCCTTCCTTCGTCTCGTACGACCGCTGACGCAGCCGTCCGGAGACGATGACGCGGGAGCCCTTCTGCAGCGACTCGGCTACGTTCTCCGCCAACTGCCGCCACATGTTGCACGACAGGAAGAGCGGCTCGCCGTCCTTCCACTCGCCGGACGCGCGGTCCAGCGTGCGGGGGGTCGATGCGAGACGGAACTTCGCCACAGCCGCACCCGACGGGGTGAAGCGCAGCTCAGGGTCGTCGACAAGATTGCCGATGACCGTGATGGTGGTTTCTCCAGCCATGACCTTCTCCTCGGTTCACATTTGTTCTGCCGCAAAGGTTCCCACAGGGATGCGACAGCACACGTGAAGTGGTCCGGGCGTCGCGATTGTCAGGAAGTTCAGCGAACTTCCGGACGGATGACCTTGGTGCGCAGCACCGACTCGTTGAGTCGCAGCTGGCGGTCCAGCTCGGCAACGGCCGCAGGCGTGGCCTGCAGGTCGATGACGGCGTAGATGCCCTCGGCCTTCTTGTTGATCTCGAACGAGAGCCGGCGACGGCCCCACACGTCGAGCTTCTCGACCGAACCACCCGACGTGCGGATCACGTTGAGGTACGTGTCCAGGGACGGGGCGACGGTGCGCTCCTCGAGACTGGGGTCGAGGATGACCATTACTTCGTAGTGACGCAAGACGTACTCACCTCCTATGGGCTTGGCGAGGCCGGTGACCGGCCTCTTCGGCTACGGACTGTCCGTAGCAGGAGGTCTGCGTCGTTCCATGCGAATGCCGCGGGATCTGCCCGCGGCACACGGAACCCGGCTATGTTACCTGGTCGGCCGCCCGCCCCCGCCGTCGCCGTCCCCGGCCGGGCCTGCTCCCCACGCCCGATCCGGCCCAGATCACCCGACTTGCCAGGCAGATGGGCGTATGAGCGGCCAAGATACGCCCGATTGCCTGGCAAGTCGGACGATCAAGGCGGGGCCGGCGGGCGGGGCCGGTCGGGATGTCGACAGACGAAGCGAGACGCGGCCACCTGATCCAGGTGACCGCGTCTCGTGAGGAGGACCGCGGGGCGTTTCCGTCCGAACTGCTGGGTGGGACCTGGGGAGGAACGACCACACCGACGATGTTGGAAAGAAGCGCCCCGCGGAGTATTTAAATTTTACGCGAACTCTGCCCGAGTTGCTCGCTGAGCGATAATAGCGCGGATTGCCCCGGCTGCGACACCAACGACACACACTGTCGCGATAATTGCAAGAAGTCCGATTGGACCCTTATCCGGAGAGTTCACGGACGAGAGGGTCGCGTCGATCTTCGACGAATCCTGACCGACCACCGTCCCCTTCGGCGACTCCTCCGGCGCTGGCTCGGTCTCGCCGCCCTGCGGTGCCGGGTCCTCGAACAGCGGGCTTCCCGTGGGGTCCGGCACGTTCACCGTCTCGCCGCCGTCGCCGGGCACCTCAGCGGGGGTGGTCTGCCGGTTGCCGCCGGCCGACTGGCCCGCGCCCTTCGTGGGGCTGGGCTTGGCGGACGGCTTCTTGCTCGGCGTCGACCCGCTGCCCTGCCCGCCGCCGCTGCTGCCGGAGCTGCTGCCCGACGGGGAGGTCGAGCGGCTGACCACGTCGACCGTCAGCGGTTCGAAGGTCGGGTTCAGGTTCAGCAGGCACTCGGGCACCATGGCCACCTTGACCGGGCCGCGGTGGAACTGCACCTCGACCGTCTCGCCGTCGGAGACCGTCGCGCTGTCCTTGCCGTCGATCTGCAGCGTCGCGCCCTGGCCCAGGCCGTTGGTCAGGCGCACCTTGGACTCGGCGGCGACAGTGATCTTCGTGGTGGCCGGCTTGGAGCCGCACAGCAGCAGGCCAAGACCGCCGCCGCTGAAGCTGACGCCGGGCGCCGCCTCGGGTTCCACGGCCCCGGCCGGGCTGGCGCCGAGCAGCGGCAGGCCCACGAGCAGGCCGGCCGCCGCGAAGGCCGCGGCTCGTCGACGGATGGCGTACGACATGACGCATCTCCCCCTGGGGCGTGCGCCCCGGATCCGGTCGCCTCGCGGGGGGCGAGGAGGCACGCCCCGCAGGTTCCCCGGCTGGGGGAGCACGGTGCGGCATTGGAATCAACGCAACAAACCGGCTCCGGTTGCGCATGCGACCACAGCGCATGCCGCGGGGAGCGGTAATACTGGTCGAATGCTTATCGGGGCTCACGTCGATTATGAAGATCCACTAGCTGAGGCGACCGCGCGAAACGCCGACGTCGTGCAGTTCTTCCTCGCCGATCCACAGGGCTGGAAGGCCCCGGAGATCCGGCCGGACGCCGACGCGCTGCGGGCCAGCCCGGTGGAGATCTTCGTGCATGCCCCGTATGTGCTCAATCTCGCATCGACCAACAACCGGATCCGCATCCCCAGCCGCAAGCTGCTCGGCCAGCACGCCGCCGCGGCCGCCACAGTGGGCGCCAGCGGCCTCATCGTGCACGGCGGCCACGTCAACAAGGGCGAGGACGTCGCGGTCGGCATCGACAACTGGCGCAAGGCGCTGCAGAAGGCACACGACGACGGCGGCCTGCCCGTCCGGGTCCTGATCGAGAACACCGCCGGCGGCGACAACGCGTGCGCGCGGCGCTTCGACGAGCTGGCCAGGCTGTGGGACGCGGTCGGCGACTTCGGCGTCGGCTTCTGCCTGGACACCTGCCACGCCCACGCGGGCGGCGAGGAGCTGCTCGACATCGTGGACCGGGTGAAGTCCATCACCGGGCGGATCGACCTCGTGCACGCGAACGGATCGCGAGACGGATTCGACTCCGGCCGTGATCGGCACGACAATCTGACAGTCAAGAACGTTGAACCCGGGATGATCGACCCCGAGCTGGTGGCCGCCGTGGTGCGCGCCGCCGGCGCGCCCGCCGTGGTGGAGACACCAGGCGGTGCGGAGGGCCAGTCCGCCGACATCGCGTACCTGCGCGCACACCAGTAGAGGGGAACCTGTGAACGGGACCGACGCCGCGCCCGCCAAGGAGCCGACCACCGTCACGGAACCGGCCGCCCCTCGCCACGCCGCACCCGAGCCTCAGCCGGTCGAGGAGGACGCCTTCGCCCGGTTCGCGCCGGACACGGAGGAGGAGAACCCGACCCGGCTGCGCCGGGTGCTGCGGGGCACGCGGTACGCCCTGCTGCACGAGTGGGCCCTGGCCGCCTACGCGTCGCTGGTGCTCGCCGCCGCGATGACCTGGCCCACCCTGCGCTACCCGGCGTACACGATCCCGCAGGACACCGGTGACCCCACCCTGCAGGCGTGGCAGATGGCGTGGTCCGGGCACGTGCTCAAGAACGACTGGTCGCAGCTGTGGAACTCCAACAGCTTCTACCCGGAGAAGTACAGCTTCGCCTTCTCCGACACCCTGCTCGGGTACGCCCCGGCCGGACTGTTCGGCACCGGGCTGGAAGCCGCGCTCGTCCGCTACAACATCATGTACGTGCTGCTGCACGCGCTCGCCTTCTTCGGGGCGTACGTGCTCGCCCGGCAGCTGGGCTCGGGCAAGACCGGGGCGGCCGTGGCGGGCGCCGCGTTCGCGTACGCGCCGTGGCGGCTGGCGCAGGCCGGGCACATGCACGTGATGTCGGTCGGCGGCATCGCCCTGGCACTGGCCATGCTGGCCCGCGGCCACGGGTATTCGCTGCGCCACGGTTACCGGCCGGAGCTGCGCAAGCCGGGCTGGGCGCTGGCGGGCTGGCTGGTCGCCGCCTGGCAGATCAGCCTCGGCTTCGGCATCGGCCTGCCGTTCGCGTACGCCCTGGCGGGCATCGTGCTCACCTGCGTGATCACCTACTTCGTACGCCGGAAGTGGTTCTGGAGCGAGCCGAAGCCGTTCGGCGCGAAGCTGCTGACCTACGACGCCGTCGGCGGCCTCGTCTTCGCCGCGACCGGCGGCCTGATGGCGCTGGCCTACTTCAAGGTCCTGGAGCTGCACCCGTACGCCGAACGCTCCGACTGGGAGGTCAACTTCTACTCCCCGCCGGTGCTGGGCTTCTTCACCAGCCCGGCCCAGTCCATGCCGTGGGGCGAGGCGCATTCCGGCGCGCGGGAGGTGCTCGGCCAGGCGGCGGGGGAGACCAGCCTGCTGCCCGGTTTCGTCCTCTACGGGCTGGCCTTCGCCGGCCTGATCATGTCGATCTGGACCGTGCGCCAGCGGCTGCTGCTGTTCGGCGGCGTGGTGCTGACGGTGGCCCTGGCCATGGGCACCAAGTTCTTCGGCGGCCGCCCCGGCTACATGACGCTGTACGACATCCTCCCGGGCTGGAGCGGCATCCGCACCCCCGGCCGGCTCGTCATCTGGACCACGCTGCTGCTGGCGATCCTCGCCGCGGGCGCGGTGACCGCCTTCGTCGAGCAGGCCAAGACGGTGTCGGAGGACCGGGTGCCGTCCCGGCCGCACCCGCTGCTGCGGCTGGCCACCTTCCTGCCGCTGCTGCTGGTGCTGGCCGAGGGTCTGAACGTGACCGAGCACCCGGTGGTGCCGCTGCAGCCGCCGTCCATGGCGACCGCGCAGGGCCCGATGCTGGTGCTGCCCAGCGACGCGCTGATGGACATGAAGGTGATGGTCTGGTCCACGGACCGGCTGACCCCGATCGTCAACGGCAACAGCGGCTTCACCCCGGCCACGCTCAGCGAGATCCGGGAGCTGACCAAGACGTTCCCGGACCAGGCCAGCGTGAGCCGGCTGCGCGAGCTCGGCGTGAAGACCGTGCTGGTGCTGCGCGAGGAGGCCAAGGGCACGCCGTACGAGCCGGCGCTGACCGCGCCCGCCGACGGCCTCGGCGTGCAGCGCACCGACGCCCCGGACGCGGTCGTCTTCACCCTGTCGTAGGCAGGCGGCACGACGGAGCCCCCGTCACCTGGGAGACGATCCCGGTGGCGGGGGCTCTTGTCATGTCGCCGGAGCGTCAGGCGATCGCGGGGACCGGCCGCTCGGCCGCCGGGTCGGCCGGCAACGGCTCGTTGGCCGGGCCGCCGTCCGGATCGGGGGTGTCGGTGTCGGCGTACGTGCGCCGCACCACGTCCAGTTCCGGGTGGATCATGTCCCGGATCACCAGCACCACGAGCAGGATCACGGTGCCGAGCCGCATGACCGAGGCGAGCACGAAGACGCCCTCGGGGAACACCTGCTTGCCCGAGGCGCCCATCAGCTCGCCGTAGAAGGCGAGGAAGTAGCAGACCTCGGCCAGCTGCCAGGCCAGGAACGCCGGCCACTTCGGGCGGGCCAGCACCAGCAGCGGCAGCAGCCACAGCGTGAACTGCTGCGACCACACCTTGTTGGTGATCAGGAAGATCGCGACGACCAGGAAGGCCAGCTGCGCCAGCCGCGGCGGCGTCTTCACCCGCAAGCCGAACACGAGCAGGCCCACGCAGCCCAGCACGAACAGGCCCAGCGACACGTTGGTCACCGTCGGGACGTCGCCCCACAGCTCCAGCCCGAACGGGTCGAAGTGGCGGGCGACGTACCAGGAGGTGCCCCAGTCGATGATGCGTTCGGAGTTGAGGTCGAGGAAGCGCCGCCAGTTCTCAAAGTTGATCAACATGACCGGCACGTTCACCACCAGCCAGGCGATCACCCCCGCCGCGACCGAGTTGACCAGCGCCGCGTACTGCCGCGAGCGCAGGGCGACGATCAGGATCGGCAGGAAGAGGAAGGCAGGCCAGAGTTTCGCCGCCATGCCGAGACCGAGCATCACCCCCGCCGCGGCCGGATACTTCTTGGCCCAGAGCCAGATGCCGGCCACGGCGAGCACGATCGCCAGCATGTCCCAGTTCACCGTCGCGGTGACCAGCAGCACGGGGGACAACGCGAACAGGGCGGCATCCCACGGTCTGCGGCGGCGCAGCGAAAGGATCATGGCGACCGAGGCGATCGCGAACAGGCTGAGCACGAACGCGTTGGTGTCGTAGAACAGCGTCGCCTGGGGGATCGCGCTGTTCTTCTCGCCGAGCGCGTGGATCGGCAGCCCCAGCGCACCCATGAACGCGCCGGTCAGCACCGGGTACTCCACCGGGTACTCGAGGTAGGGCACCAGGCCCTCGTTGAGGTGCTCGGCGTAGTACAGCGCCAGCACGTCGGTGTAGCAGAAGTGGGTGTACTGCTTGTAGTCCGCCCAGGCGCCGTCCCGGCAGGGCGACTTCTGGACCCAGTGCAGCGCCAGCGTCAGGCAGGTGAGCGCGAGCACGATCCGCGCGGCCGTCCAGAACCGCCCGCCGCGCGAGGGTGTCTCGGGCACGGCGTGCTCGCCGCGCGGTCCGCCGATCGCCTCGGTCAGCCCTCGGACGAAGCCGTCCTCCCTGCCGGGCGACACCACGTGCTCACGAACATCACTCATAGCCCGACATCCTGCCTCAGAAATCCGGGAAGTGCAGCAAGCCCCGCGTGCCGCGTGCGGTCGGCAGGAAGCACCCGGGGCCGCCTGACCGAGCCGCGCAGCGGATGACCGTGCGACAGACAAGGCAGGCGGCCCCGGGCATGACGGCCGCGGGTCAGTCCGACAGGCTCACCACCCGGTCCACCGTGCCCAGATCGGTGTGGGTGGGCAGTGCCGGACCGCAGGCGACGTCGTCCATGACCGCCTCGGCCTCCGGTCCCGGCCGGCCCGTGATGCGTACGCAGAGCCGGACCAGCATTCGCGCGTGGCGCACCTCGCCGGCCTGGTCGAAGGCCACGTCCAGCCGGATGCCCTCGGCAGAGCCGGCGGCCCGGTCGAAGACGGTGCCGACGCCGTACCCCGGCACGGTCACCGCCTGCTCAAGCGAGTGAAGCAGCGCCTGGTCGGCGGGCGCGGTGCGTTCCCGCAGCACTGCCTGCATCGCGGCGGCGGATGTCCGCGCCTGGTCCCGAACCCGTTCGGTGGCCAGGTCCAGTGCGGCCTGATCAGGATCGAGGCTCTGGCATCCGGCCGCCCCCGGCAGGGCGAGCATGACGGCCGTGGCCGCCAGGACGCGCACGCGCGCCCCGGCGACCACGGTGTGGAACCTGCTGCTCACAGGCCGAACTTCGTACGGACGACGTTCTGCATGATGTCAGCGTAGATCCGCGCACCCGAGATCTTCGGGTGCAGGGACTGCTGGGACGCCCCGTTGGCGTTCCAGTCCTCGGGCAGAAAGTCCGGCAGCGGGCCGTCCTCGCCAGGTGTCAGGTCGGTGACGACGGCGTTGATCGTCTCCGGGTTGCCGCAGACCCCCTTGCCGTCGAACAGCCCGGACGCGACCGGGTTGGCGAACTCGATCGCCAGGCCCGGCGTCGCCAGCCGCACCTCGTCGACGGCCTCGCTCATCCGGGTGGCCATCAGCCCACCGGTCGCGTTCAGCCACGGGGCCTCCGACGTGCCGATGCCCGGCACGCAGCCACCCGAGTTCTCCAGCAGCTTCGGGTACCCCATGAGCATGATCTTGGCGTTGGGCGCCTGCTTGTGGATCTCCTGCAGCACGATCTTGATGGAGTCCTTGACCTTGCCGTTGATCAGCTCTTCGGTGTACTCGCCGATCGGCTTCGGCTCGCCGTCCAGCGTGTCGTCCTGGCACAGGCTGGGCAGCCCCACCCCGCCGAAGACACAGTGCGTGAACACCTTGCTGAACCGGGCGTCGTTGCCGCCGATCGACAGCGTCACCAGCGTCGTGTTCTCGTCCAGGTAGCCCTGGTCGAGCTGCGACAGCTCGCCCGAGCCCGGCGTGCCCGTCTGCCCGAAGGCGTTGGTCGGCTTCGGCTGGCCGTACGGCACCGTGTGGTAGGGCAGCAGGTTCTCGCTCTGCGCGCCCGAACACGCCTGCAGGTGGTAGTCCATCGTCGGGTCCCACTCGTCGGCCCGCTTGCCGATCGAGTCCGGATCGTCGCTCAGCGCGGCCTGCCGCGACCACGCGTACTTCGAACGGTGGCAGACGTTCTGGTAGAAGGGCTTCATCTCACCGTCGACGTACTGCAGCAGCTTGAAGTCGGTCTCCTTGTAGTAGTCCACGCCGTCGGCGGCCGAAGCCCCCTCGCCCGACGAGTAGGAGTCACCGAGCGCGACGATCTGGTGCCGCGGCTTGCCCGCCAGCGCCTCGAAGGCCACCGCGTCCCAGGCGACGTCCTCGCTGCCCGCGCCGTCCGGCGTGTCCGTGGTGAGCCGGACCCGCGGGGTCCCGTTCACCGGGAACACCCCGAGCGACACCCAGCGGTGCTCACGGGTGCGCTGCGCCACCACGCGGCGCTTCGTGAAGGACCCGTTGCCCAGGTCGATCTCGTAGGTGGCCTGGCGGGTGTGCGCGCCGTGGTCGGGGATGTGCACCATGACCCGGGTCCAGGCCGACAGCGACCGGTCGAGGGTCCAGGTGCCGGTGACCTTCATCTTCCCGCCGGCGTACGACGGGTTCCTGGTGTGGGCGAACCAGAAGTGCCCGCCGAATCCGCCGCCGATCTGGTGGAAGTCCACCTTGCCGGCGAACTGGTTCAGGGCGTCCCGCTCGAAGTTGAGGGCGAAGGCGCCATGGCTGGCGGGCGGGGTGCAGCCCGGGCGGATCGACGGCGTCCCGTTCGGCACGTCGTCGACTACGAGCGCGCCCGCGGGCAGCCCGGAGGTGCTGCAGTTGGGCACGAAGCTGACCGCGTCGTCCTGGTAAGCGTAGCCGGGGTCGAACCGCAGCACCTCGTTGCCGCACTCGTTCGGGCAGTCGGCCTTCCAGGTGCTCGGCTGGTGGTACCAGCAGTGCAGGTCGTACTGGCCGGCCGCGTTCTTGTGGGCGCACGGGCCCGGCTTGGCCGGGGTGACCGCCGGGTCGTCCGGCACGAAGGTGCTGCCCGGGATGCAGTCGTTGCTGGCATCGCAGAACTCGGTGACCGGAGGTTTGGCGTTCGTCCGGTTCGCGATCGGGTTCGTGCCGCCCCACCAGGCCGCACGGTAGGCCGCGACCTCCGTGGTCGCGCTGTCCGGCAGGGTCGGCGGGTACGCCGCGAAACCGATGACCTTCTCCTGGTAGGGCCAGAACTGCGGAATGCGGGCGTCGTTGTAACCGCCCTCCAGGAAGGGCAGCCGGTTCGCCGGATAGTTCGGGTTGGCCGGGTTGTTGCCCCAACCCACGCCCCATGCGCCGTTGTTCTTGTAGGCGTCGCTCTGCGGGTAGAAGCCGCTGTTGTAGGCCCAGATCGCGTAGAACCAGTTCTCGATCTTCCGAGCGTCGCCGTTGTGGACGGTCAACCCGCCGTTGCGGGTCTGGTTCCACTTGTCCTGCAGGATCCGGACGCCGGCGGCGACGTTCGCCGCGAAGTCCAGGGCGACGGCCCGCTGCGTGTTGTACGGCAGCGCCACCTCGCCCGGCTTCTCCTTGCCCGCGAGCCGCATGCCGTCGGTCACCTGGCCCACGCCGTAACCGCAGTCCGCCTTGTCCCAGCGGACGTCCCAGTCGTCGGTGGTGTCCTCGTCATAGACGTCGGTGCCGTAGTAGTTGCCGATCAGCGGGTTGCCGGTGACACCCGGCACGACGAGCCGCGACGCCTGCCACATGTTCGACTCCTGCGCCACGATGCCCAGGTAGACCTGCGCCGGGACGCGGCCGCCGCCGACGAGCTCCACGCGCGGGAACAGGCTCAGCGGCGAGTAGGCCGGCATGCCGAGATTCATCCAGTTGGCCGGACGAGCGGCGTACGGCGTGTTGGTGATCGCCTGGTTGATGGCCCACTCGACCTGACGCGGCTTGGGCTGCAGCGCCTGGTTGCGCGGGTCGTTGCGGGGGACCGAGCAGTAGCGCTCGTCCTCCACGGGCGCGCTGGGGTCACCGGTCGCCGCGGCCAGCGCCGCGGGACCGGTGGCGGCAAGGCCGGTGGGTGCCGGACCGGCCAGAGCCGCGAGCCGGGGGTGCAGCGCCCCGCCCGACGCGGTCGCCGCGGACGGTGCCGTCTCCGTGCCGACGCCGAAGGTGACGTCCGCTCCGGTCGCGAGCACCCGGGCGTCGATCCGGACCGCGCGCGGCGCCCCCGGGTCGGCCACGGGCACCCGCGGGTCCTCGGTCCCGAGCCAGTGCACCCGGTTCAGCGCGATGTCGCCGTGTGAGGAGAAGGTCGCTCCCCGCGGCGCCTCGGTGCGGCGCACGCTGCCCGGCAGGGATGCCACCTTGCCGGTCTTGCCGGTGATGAAGACCCGGCCCGCGGCGCCCGCGGCGAGGTCGACATCTGCCAGCTTGCCCTCGGCCAGGGTGCGGGCCGCGCCGGCCTTCACCGCAGTGGCGAGCCGGCGGACCCTCGCCTGGTCGCCCGCATGCTCCAGGAACACCACGCCGCCGTCCGCGTCCGGCTTCAGCAGGTACGCCACACCGGTGGTCGGCGCGACCTCCGTCTGGCCGCCGTCGCGCGCCACGCGGAACAGCCGGCCCGCGCCCGCCGCGACGATGCCGTCCCGAGTCGGCACGGCCGAGGTCAGCTGCCCCTCCGTCGTGATCGGAGTGGCGAGCTTGCCGCGGGCGGCGTCAAGCTCGAGCAGCCGGGTCTGCGCCTTGCCCGCGCCGCCGAACTGGGAGATCAGCGCGGTCTCGCCGACGCCGCAGCCGGGGTTGAAGTAGGCCAGGGAGGACTGCACCGGCACCTTGGTCACCCGGCCGGAGGCCAGGTCCACCACCGCGGTGAAGCCGCCGCGATCGAACAGCTCCTGCTTGTTGGTGAAGGTACGCGGCGCGTACACGACCACCACGCGCTTGGCCGACCCGGTGAGACAGGCGTTGCCGATCCACTGGTCGGTGTCGAACCCGGGCTCCGACAGCGTCGCCACCGTGCGCCAGCTGTAGCCGGAAGCGGCGGTCGCCGTCATCACGTGGAAGCCCGTCGCATCGCCGGACGTCGTCCAGGCCACGTCGGGTGACTTCGCCCAGTCCTTGCGAAGAACCGTGTCGCGCCGGGCCGGATCCACCGACCCTCGCAGCTTCGGCGACGCGTCTGCGGCAGCGGCCGGATCCGCCGTGGGTGAGGGAGCCGGCGGCGCGGCCTGCACAGCCTGCGGGAGCATGGCGATCGCGGTACACGCCGCTGCCAGCAGCCCCGCGCGGCGCCATCGTCTTGGGGACATGACTCTCCGTTCGGTTCGGTCCGGCCGTGTCCTCCAGGGGACGGTGCGTCATGTACGGCACGGACCCGACGTGCGAGGAGGGCCGGGAAGGGGTTCCGCAGACAAGTGGCTGCCTGCGGGACCGACGGTGCGGGAACGCCCCACCGAAGGCCCACCGCGAGTCCATCGAACGGCCATTCCGACCGGACCACGTGTGATGTGTGCCACCGGTGCCGGCGGTGGACGACCTCCGCGCCGCTCCGATGTGTACCGATTTGCCCGGCAGAGACCGGCGTCACAGGCATCCCCCGAACGGCCCCCCGGTCGTCTCCATCTGAAGCCCGGTGACTAGGACTGGACGTACGCCGGATAACCGTTAGGCTCACGTCTCGCTGGTCACGGGGGCCGGCAGCAAGTAGCACATGGGAGCAACACCGGTGGGCATCCAGATCCTTGGGCCTCTGGCCGTACGAGGCACCGACGGCGTCGAGTTGGCACTCGCCGGCCCGCGCCACCGCAAGATCCTCGCCGCGCTCCTGCTTCAGCCGAACCGGCTGCTGAGCACGAGCAGGCTCATCGACGTCATCTGGCCGGACAGCCCGCCTGCCACCGCCCGCGAGCAGGTGCAGAACTGCGTGAGCCTGCTCCGGCGCCAGCTCACGGGATCCCTGGCGGGTGTCGACATCGTCCGGCAGCCCACCGGCTACCGCATTCACGTCGACGACGGGATGCTCGACGCCGTGGTCTTCCGAGGACTCGTCCGGTCGGCTGAACTGTGCGCCGCGGACGGCGACACCGAGCGAGCCCGCGAACTGCTGCGCCGGTCCCTGCTCCTCTGGAACGGCCGGGTCCTGGAGGACGTGGACGCCGCGGAGCTGGCCCCGGCGAAGATCCACCTGGAGGAGCTGCAGGTCTGCGCCGTCATCCAGTACGCCAAGATCACCGAGCGGAGCGACCGGATCGACGCGGAGTTCCTCGCCGACCTCCGGCAGTGGATCTCTCTCCTGCCGTACCACGAAGGGCTCGTCGCCACGCTGGCGCGGCTGCTCCACCGCGGCGGCCGGACCTCGGACGCGCTGGACATCGTGCGGGACCTGCGTCGGCGGGTCCGGGACGAGCTCGGCCTGTGCCCGGGAGCGGAGATCGAGAGGCTGGAGCGGGAGATCCTGCTGGGCGCAGTCCCCGGCGACGTCTCCCGAAACGGTGAGGACTTCCAGCAGCTGCGGGAGCTGCTCACCTCCGCGGTGGAGGGGCTCAGCCAGATCGCGCAGCTCGTCAGCCACATCGACCGGCGGCTCGCCGCGCTGAAGTGAGCGGGCGGCAGCCGGCCTCTCACCTCGCACGCTGCGGCCCTTCCACAGACTGTCAAGCCTGCGGAAGGGCCGTGGCAAATCGTGTTCGTACCCCTGCTCTGCGTCAGAACTTGTCGGTGCAGATCTTCGACGAGTAGGTGTTCGTGCCGATGTAGATCTCGTCGGCGTACGTGATGATGCAGGCACGACCGAGGTAACCGGCGTCGTTCAGCATGTTGGAGAAGTGGTTGCCCGAACCGGCGCTGCCGTTGTCGTAGGTGCGCTGGGTGCCGCTGGTGTAGAAGCTCTCGATGCGCAGGTCGTTGTAGTAGCCCCACTCGCTGCCCGACTGCAGGCGCGTCCACACCGTGCGGCACCGCGGGCTGTAGCGCAGCTCCAGCACGCCCGTGTATCCGCCGACGTTGTACGCCTTCGACTTGGCGGTGTAGACGGCCGGGTCGTAGGCGCATCCCTGGCCGTTGCCGCCGGGCTCGGTGATGGCCCAGAACGTTTGCGGGTCCTGGTAGTCGCACGAACTGCCGCACTGGCTGGCGGCGGAGGCCGGCGTCGCCGTAGCGAGGATGCTGAGCAGGCCGATGCCTACCGCCAGCACGGCGTTGCGCAATTTGTTCTTCATGGTGAGACCTCTCTGCTGTACAGGTGCCGGTCCACTCGACCGGACGCACAGCAGGCTCGCAAGCCGGGCCACTCGAATGCCATCAGCGCATCATCATCCGGCCAACATTGCCCGTCGGCCCTGCGCCGGCAAGCCCTCGCCGACACCGGCCGGCTGACGGGCGGCCACACCCCGGAAAAAGAAGAGGGACCCCCTGCGGGGGTCCCTCTTCGTCAGCAGGCTGTCACGGGCAAGGTTTGCCCGGCTTCGGTATGCAGATGCCACCACCGGCGGTGCCCGACGGCGTCGGCGACGGGTTGGGGTTCGGGTTGCCGGGGTTGCCCGGGTTGCCCGGCTGGTTCTCGCAGCCCGGCTGGTTCGGGTTGAGGAAGCAGGAAGCCGGGTCCGGTGTCGGCGTGGTCTCCTTGCCGTCGCCGGCGTCCTGGTCGCCGATGCAGCCGCCGCAGCCGAACTCGATCGGCTTGGGGCCGAACTTGAGCACGTCGTCGGCCTTGTTCATGAACGAGGTCCAGATCGTCTTCGGCAGGTTGCCACTGCCGATCTTGTTACCGTCGGGGTCCCTGATCGGCTCGGACTCGTGCAGGTAGTTGCCGACCCAGACCGCGGTCGCGATCTGCGGCGTGTAACCGACGTACCAGGCGCTGGAGTTCTGCCCGGCCCACTGGTTGCCGGCCTGCCAGGTGCCCGACTTGGAAACCGAGTCCCGGCCGCTCAACTTCGTGCCGCTGTAGTTCTTCAGCACGGTGTTGACCTCACCGACGATGTTCGCGTCGATCCGGCGCTCGCCCTTGGTCTTCGCCCCGGTGCCGGCGACGGGCTTCCAGACGCTCTTGTCGCCCTCGGTCACCTTGCGTTCGACCTTCTCGATGAAGTGCGGCTTGTGGTAGATGCCGTTCGCCGCGAACGTGGCGATGCCCGTGGCATGGTCGAGCACGGTGATCGGGTACTGGCCGAAGCCGACGTGGGGGCCGAGCGGAACCTCGTTCCCCTTCTTCTTGGTGAGGTCGAAGCCCTTGCCGCTGTCGTCCCAGATCATGCTGACGCCGGCCGCCGACGCCATGTCCATCACGGCTGCCGGGGTGATCTTCTCGGTGACCTTGTAGAACGGCACGTTGAAGGACAGCTGCGCCATCTTGGCGAGCGTGCAGTTCGTGCCGCAGGGCGGGTTGGACCGGTCCGCGTTGCGAAGCTTGGTCTTGGAGCCCTTCGGCGTGAACGGGGTCGGGTCCCAGTGCGATTCGACCGAGACGCCGGCCTTGACCGCCGCGGCCAGCGTGTAGATCTTGAACGACGACGCGGGGGAGTGCCCGCCGGTCACGTAGGGGCCGCCCTCGCCGTTCTTGCCGGCCTTGTCATAGGTGGTGCCGTCCATGCCGCCGTAGTAGGCGAGCACGCCGCCGGTCTGCGGGTTGATGGACACCGCGGCGGCCGTGACGTTCTTCGGGTACTTGTTGAGCAGCGAGGTCGGCGTGTTGGTCGCCTTGGTGACCTCGGACCGGCAGGTGATCTTCTTCGGGTCCTTCGGGTTCTTGGGGTCGGTCAGCAGCGGCTTGCCGTCGACCTTGTCGAGCTTGGTCTTGCCGTCCTCGGCGAGGGTGTACTGAACGGTCTTGCCTGCCTTGTCCTTGCAGATCTCCACCACGATGTACTCGCGGTTGACCCGCTTCTCCAGCTCGGACTGGGCCTTGGCGTCGATGGTCAAGGTGATCTTGAGGCCACCGTTCTTCCAGTCGGTGATGCCGATGGCCTCCAGCGCCTTCTTGACCTCCGGAGTCTCCATCTCCTTCTTGATGTAGTTGATCACCGGACCCGTGCTGGACCCCTTGATGCCCCAGGTGGCGTTGTTCTTGCCGCCGGGGGTGAACGGGATCCACTTGGGGAAGCCCTTGGCCTTGACCTCGTCCACCTCGGCCTGGGTCAGCGTGTTCATCTTCACCACGCTGTTGAGCACGTAGTTCCAGCGGTCCTTGGCAGCGGCCTCGTCGTTCTGCGGGTCGTAGCCCTTGTACTGGCAGTCCTTGAGCTCCACGTCCCCGCACTGCGGCTCCGGCTGCTTGAGCACCGCGCCGAGCATCGCCGCCTGATCGATGGTCAGCTTCTCCGCGTCGACCCCGAAGTAGGCCTTGGCCGCCGCGCCCACGCCGGTCGCGCCGCGGCCGAAGTAGGCGGTGTTGACGTAGAAGCCGAGGATCTCGTCCTTCGTGTACTCCTGCTCGAGCTCCCGCGCCCAGACCGCTTCGCGCAGCTTACGGGCGTAGCTGACCTCGAGGTCGTCCGCCGCGGCGCGCGCGTACTGCTGGGTGATCGTCGAGGCGCCCTGGGTGGCGCCGCCGGTGAGGTTGTTCCACGCGGCACGCGCGATACCCCACAGGTCGATGCCGTCGTGGTTGTAGAACTCCTGGTCCTCGCCCGCGATCAGGGTGTCCTTGATCTTCTTGTCGAGCACCTTCATGTCGACGAGGCGGCGGTTCTCCGTGCCGAGCTGGGCGACCTGCGTCTTGCCGTCGGAGGCGAAGATGAGGGTGTTCTGCTGCAGCTTGAACGAGCCCGGCTCGGGCACGCCGCTCAGGAACGAGGTGAACGCGATCATCCCACCGCCGGCAAGCATGATCAGCACGGCCACCGAGGCGAGCGCGATGGTCAGCTTGTTGCGTTTCTTCTTGCCGGGTTTGCCGTTCTTCCCGGCTTTGGCGTTCTTGCCCTTGCCGGAGGGGAGCTCGTCCTCGCCCGTGTCGAGGCCGGCAGGCCGCACGCTGGCCCGGCCCGCGACGCCGGGGACGCTCGCGCGTCCCGGAGGGGCGCCGACGGTGGCACGCCCGGCGGTGCCGCCGACGGTCGCCCGCCCTGCGGAGGCGCCGACGGTGGCCCGGCCGGCAGCCGGGCTGATCGGGGGGCTCACGGGAGCCTGGCCGTAGCCGGGGTCTCCATAGCCGTTCTGGTCCGCGCCGCTGTAGCCGCCGCCCTGGGGGTATCCGCCGCCGTTGGCGGAGTACTGCCCGTAGTCCGCCTGGTCGCCCGACGAGTAGTCGTAGCCGTAGTCGTCGGATGGCACCGAGGCGCGGCCCGTGTTCTGCACGGGCGGCGGCGGGTATGACTGACGATACTGCTCGTCGTCATACCCGTTACCGGCGTGAGGGTCGCCGTACGAAGTCATCTGTCACACCGTTCCGGTCGGGGATGGGGCGGTGGCGGCAGCCGCTGACAGCTGGGGGGCTGTCCTGTGTGCGCGTCCCAGGAGGTACTGCTCCACCAGGTGGTTCCAGTCACAGCCGCGGCACACCTCGACCACGTAGACCTGAAACTCACCCAGCGTGTCGGCCAGCACCGCGAGTTCGGCGCGGGAGCGCGCCTGTCCCGCGGAATTCTTGAGCTGATCGCCGTAGATGTAGTGCACGTTGATCACGAACTCGCGACGGCATATCGGGCACCGTTTCTCGGTGGCCTCGCCGTGGAAGCGAGCCGCGCTCTTCAGGTAGGGCGAGGCATCGCACACCTCTGACGTGCCGACCCTTCCCGCGTACACCTCACGCAGCAGAGCTCGCCGCTGGAGGGAATAGTCAACGAATCCGTCGCCCTGCCGCTGGGCGGCACGAGGCGACGCACTGACTCGTTGCTGCGCGCGCATGAAAAGCAGGGTAGCCCCTCCTTCGGCGTGCCGCGACCGCCGTTACGCAGCGTGACCAGCGCCAAGCCCAGCGCTCAATGATCATCGTTTCTGGTGATCGTCGGCACCGCTGTATTGCCTGGACAGGTCGCGGCGTTCTAACGTAACGATGTATCGGCGCGATACATCGCGACGAAGACCCAGACCGCGAGACCGATCAGAGGGGGTGGCCGACATGCTCGACCTGGCCATCCTCGGCCTGCTGCATGAGTCCCCGATGCATGGGTATGAGCTGCGCAAGCAACTCAGCACCAAGCTGGGCGCGATCCGCGCGGCGATCAGCTACGGCTCTCTCTACCCCACACTGCGACGGTTGCAAACCGCCGGCTGGATCACCGAAGCCGGGGAGACCCCGGCCGGCGACGCCGACGTGCCGCCGTTGACCAGTCGGCGGGGCAGGGTGGTCTACAAGATCACGGCCGAGGGCAAGGAGCGGTTCCAGGACCTGCTGGCGCAGGTGGGGCCGGAGGCATACGAGGACGCCGCGTTCGGCGTGCACTTCGCCTTCTTCTCCCGCACCGACGTCGACATCCGCCTGCGCATCCTGGAGGGCCGCCGCCGCAAGGTGGAGGAACGCCGGGAGGGCTTCCGGGAGGTGCTCGCCCGGGCCGCGGAGCGGCTCGACGCGTACACCCTGGAACTCCAGCGGCACGGACTGGATGCCGCGGACCGCGAGGTCCGCTGGCTGGAGGAGCTCATCGCGAACGAGCGCTCCGGCCGCACCCCGCAGCCGCGCGGGGCCGAGGGCGAGCTCCGACCGAGCCCGCGCACCACAGATTCCGCACGACCGCTCACGGCCCGACCGGGCCCTGACGACTCCGCCCAGTGAGTTGGGCGGCGCAGCCGATCGGCTGTCCGCCCGAAGATGAAGAAGGAGGCAGGAGCTATGGGCTCCGTCCGCGTTGCCATCGTCGGTGTCGGTAACTGCGCCTCGTCCCTGGTCCAGGGCGTGGAGTACTACCGGGACGCCGACCCGTCCGAACGGGTACCCGGCCTGATGCACGTCGATTTCGGCGGGTATCACGTCCGTGACGTCGAGTTCGTCGCCGCGTTCGACGTCGACGCCAAGAAGGTCGGCCGTGACGTCGCCGAGGCCATCGTGGCCAGCGAGAACAACACCATCAAGCTGTGCGACGTGGCGCCCACCGGCATCACCGTGCAGCGTGGCCCGACCATGGACGGCCTGGGCCAGTACTACCGCGAGATGGTCGAGGAGTCCGACGACGCCCCGGCCGACGTGGTCAAGGTCCTCAAGGACGCCCAGGCCGACGTGGTGGTCTGCTACCTGCCGGTCGGCTCGGAGCAGGCGGCCAAGTTCTACGCCGAGGCCGCGATCGAGGCGGGCTGCGCCTTCGTGAACGCGCTGCCGGTCTTCATCGCCTCCGACCCGGTGTGGGCCAAGAAGTTCGAGGACGCGGGCCTGCCGATCGTCGGCGACGACATCAAGAGCCAGGTCGGCGCCACCATCGTGCACCGCGCCCTGGCGAAGCTGTTCGAGGACCGCGGCGTGGAGCTGCTGCGGACCTACCAGCTCAACTTCGGCGGCAACATGGACTTCATGAACATGCTGGAGCGCAAGCGCCTGGTCTCGAAGAAGATCTCGAAGACGCAGTCGGTGACGTCCCAGATCCCGCACGAGATGTCCAAGAGCGACGTGCACATCGGCCCGTCGGACCACGTGCCGTGGCTCGACGACCGCAAGTGGGCCTACATCCGCCTGGAGGGCCGCTCGTTCGGGGACACCCCGCTCAACGCCGAGCTCAAGCTCGAGGTGTGGGACTCGCCGAACTCGGCCGGCGTCATCATCGACGCGGTGCGGGCCGCGAAGATCGCACTGGACCGGAAGATCGGTGGCCCGATTCTGTCCGCTTCGAGCTATTTCATGAAGTCGCCGCCGGTGCAGTACAACGACCACGACGCGCACGAGTCGGTCGAGAACTTCATCAAGGGCACTGTTAATCGTTGATTTCGGACCCGTTCTTGAAAAGTGTGAGCGGGCACACTCATTCATGTGACGATGGCCTGTCTACTGCGGAAATTGACGTACGTCACGCGGTAGATAGGCCATCGTCTGTACTAATAGGCCCCTGACGCGCAGCTTTAAGGCACGCTCGGTGTATGGACCCTCGGCCCGCGGATATGCATAGTGGGGTCATGGGGAAGTCAGATCTGATGGATCGGGTGACCACGGACCTGTCACGTGGCCATACCTACCCGGCGGTCCAGCGCATGCACAGCCTGGTCGCCGCGCATCCCACCGACCTGGATCTGCGGCGCAGGCTTGCCGCGATCTACCGGGCCACCGGCAACGCCGTCGAGGCCGGCCGCTGGTCCTACCTGGACGAAGCGGCCGAACCCGCCGAAATCGAGGCGTTCGAGGCCCGCTACCCGGCACACCGTCGCCTCGACGCGCTGCGCTGGCCGACCGGCGCACCCGCGCCGACCGACGTCTCCCGGGTGAGGCTGGCACCGCTGCTGGCCGCGGCCGCTTCGGCACAGGCGCCGAAGCCGGACTCCCGCCGTGGATCACGCCTGCAGACCGCCGCCGCCGTCGCGGCACTGGTCGCGCTGTCCGCATTGGTGGTCGTCGGCGCCCGGACCGCACTGGACTGGATCTTCTAGCGCCGAAACATCGGTGTGATCTGTGACCCGGCCGTTATAAATGCCCCTGGCGTGACATGCCACCGGTCCATAAGGATCAGTGAGTGGCAAAGGCGGACGTACTCGCCCGGGTGCGCGCCGATCTCGCGGCCGGGCATACCCATCTGGCTGTGCAGCGTCTGCGGACCCTGCTGGCCGTCCTTCCCGACGACATCGACATCCGCGCGCTGCTCTCCTCCATCTACCGGCAGACCGGTAATCCTGTGGAGGCCGGCCGGTGGGGCTTCCTGACCGACGAGGTGCGCGAGGCCGAGTTGACGGCGTTCGCCAAGGCCAACCCCGATCCCTGGCAGCGGTTGCGGCTGCTGCACTTCCAGGGCGACACCGTGCACCTGTCAGAGACCGCGGCGCAGCGCCTGGTGCAGCTGGCCGACGAGGCGGAACGCTCGGGCAAACCGACCCAGTGGGCGGGGTCGTACCGTGCCCCCACCAAGAAGCGCGGCGTGGTGGTCCCGTGCCTGTTCACCTTCCTGGTGATCGGCCTCGCCATGGTGCTGGCCGGCATCGGCGCCATCAAGGTCATCAGCTGGGTGGCGGACTGACCCGCCGTCGCCCGCGGTAGCGGCCGCTCGGTGTCATCCGTAGCGCAGCGGAGGATGACACCGAGCAAGGCCGCGGTAGCCGGCGAGCATGTTGCCGTGACTGGGCACAGTTGCCCGAGGTCGCTACGGTTCCCGGCGTGGGTACGGCGACACTGATCTTTTTGATCATCGGGGCACTCGGCATCGTCATCGCGGCGGTGGCCGTCCTCGGTGGTGACCTCCTCGACCTCGGCGACGGCTTCGTCTCCACGGAACTCGTGGCCTCTCTGGTCGGCGGCTTCGGCTTCAGCGCCGCCGTCGTCAACGAGCTCACCGGCGACGCCCTCGGCATCGCCGCGGTGATCTTCATCGCTGTGGTCTCCGCGATACCACTGGCTCTACTGGCCAGCTACCTGGTAAAACGCATGTCGAACATGCGCACCGACGCCACCCCGACCCGCGCCGACCTGGTCGGCACCAGGGGCGTGGTGGTCACCCCGATACCCGCCGGCGGCTTCGGCGAGGTCCGCGTACGCATCGGTGGCCAGCCCGTCAAGCTGTCCGCCCGTGCCGAGCGCCCCGTGCCGCTGGGCACCAAGGTCGTCGTGACGTCCGCCGTCAGCGACACCAGCGTGATCGTTCAGGAAGTCCCGGAGCAGTAGCTCCCCCATAAGAAGGAAGGCAATGACAGCCCTCACCATTGCGATCGCGGGCGGCGTGCTGCTCGTGCTCCTGCTCATCCTCTTCGTGCTGTCCCGGATCAAGGTCGCCGGGCCCAACGAGGCCTTCATCGTGACCGGCCGCAAGGGCCGGACCACCGAGACCGCCGACGGGGCACGCTCCACCGACCTGTCGGGCCAGAAGGTCGTCATGGGCGCCTCCGTGTTCGTGCTGCCGGTGGTCCAGAAGCTGCAGGTCCTCGACCTGTCCAGCCGCCGTATCCACGTCGAGATCACGGGCGCGGTGAGCAAGCAGGGCATCCGCGCCAACCTGCAGGGCGTCGCGATCGTGAAGGTCGGCGGCACCGAGGACGCGATTCGCGCCTCGGCCCAGCGCTTCCTGCACCAGCAGAGCGAGATCGAGGAGTTCACCCGTGAGGTCCTCGCCGGTGCACTGCGCTCCATCGTGGGCCGGCTCACCATCGAGGAGATCATCCGGGACCGGGCCGCCTTCGCCTCCGCCGTCGCGGAGGAGGCGGAGCACTCGATGACGAACCAGGGTCTGGTGCTCGACACGTTCCAGCTGCAGGACATCCTCGCCGAGGGCTCGTACCTGCAGGACCTGGGCCGGCCCGAGGCCGCCCGGGTGCTCAAGGACGCCGCCATCGCCGAGGCTCTGGCCCGCCAGCAGGCCGAGCAGGCCCGCCTGCTGGCCGAGGAGTCGATCGCCGAGGCGCAGCGCAACCTGGCCCTCAAGCAGGCCGGCATCCAGGCCGAGATCGACGCCGCCAAGGCCGTCTCCGCCGCTGCCGGCCCGCTGGCCGAGGCCGAGCGCCAGCAGGTGATCATCGCCGAGCAGCGCAAGGTCGCCGAGCAGAACGCCGAGCTCAAGCAGCGCCAGCTCGACACCGAGGTGCGCAAGCCGGCCGACGCGGCACGGTACAAGGTCGAGCAGGAGGCCGAGGCCGACCGCAACGCCCGGGTGCTGGCCGCCGACGCGGCCCGCCAGGCGACCATCGCCGCCGCCCAGGCCCAGGCCGAGCAGTCGCGCCTGACCGGTGAGGGTGAGCGCGCCCGCCGCGCAGCCCTGGCCGAGGCCAACGCGATCGAAGGCGCCAAGGAGGGTGAGGCCGAGCAGCGGCGGCGTACCGCCATCGCCGACGCGGTGGAGCGCGAAGGCACCGCCGACGCGGCCGCCATCCTGGCCAAGGGCCAGTCCGAGGCCGAGGCGATGCGCCTCAAGGCCGAGGCTTTCGCCCAGTACGGCGAGGCGGCCGTGCTCGACCTGCTGGTCCGGGTGCTGCCGCAGGTCGTCGCCGCGGCGTCCGCGCCGATGAGCGCGATCGACAAGATGACCGTCATCTCCACCGACGGCGCCAGCTCGCTGACCAAGTCCGTGGCCACCAACGTGGCCCAGGGCCTGCAGCTGGGCAACGACCTGACCGGCATCGACCTGCCGGCGCTGCTGGCGAAGGTGACCGGAGCGGCGAACAACAAGGAGTGATCCATCCGCGGCGGGTGCTCCGGTCACGGCTGACGGAGCGCCCGCCGCGTTCAGGTAGGCCGCCGCTGCGGGCGTTCGGGTCGTGGATGACCCGAACGCCCGCAGCGTTCATGTACAGGGCTGCCGCGCCACGTAGGGTGGTGACGTGCCGCACCCCGTGATGCCGAACACCGTGCCGACGCCGAAGGTCGCCGCGACCTCCCGCGCGATCCTGGCCGGGGCGCCGTTCCGGCGCCTGCTCGGGGTGAGACTGACCAGCCAGATCGCCGACGGCTGGTTCCAGGCCGGGCTGGCCGGGTCGCTGCTGTTCAACCCGGACCGGCAGTCGAGCCCGGTCGCCATCGCAGCCGGCTTCGCCATCCTGCTGCTGCCGTACTCGCTGCTCGGCCCATACGTCGGCGTGCTGCTGGACCGCTGGGACCGCCGCGCCTCGCTGTCGAACGCCAACCTGGCCCGTGCCGCGATGGTGCTGCCCGCGGCGGCGCTGCTGTGGTCCGGGGCGCAGGGCCTGGCGTTCGCGGTCTGCGCGCTCATCGTGATCGCGATCAACCGGTTCTTCCTGGCCGGCCTGTCGGCCTCGCTGCCGCACGTGGTCGAGGAGCGCAAACTCGTCCCGGCGAACGCGCTCGCCTCCACGCTCGGCACGATCTGCTACTCGGTGGGCCTGTTCACCGCGGCGTCCGTGGTCGCGCTGCACGTGGTCGGCACCGACCGGCACGGGTACGGCGTCATCGCGGCCACCGCCGCGCTCGGCTACCTGGTCTCCGGGCTGCTGGCCCGGCGCTTCTTCCGCCGTGACGAGCTGGGCCCGCTGGCCCACGAGCGGGCCACCACGAAGCTCGGCGAGGCCGTGGTCCAGGTGTTCCGCGGCATGATCAGCGGTGCCCGGCACCTGGGGGAGCGGGGCAAGGCACTGCGCATCATGATGCTGCAGTCGGCCTACCGCTTCCTCTACGGCGTGCTCACCCTGGCCGTGCTGCTGCTCTACAGCCGCTACTTCGGGCACGCCGCCGACCGGGCCGAGCAGGTGTCCGGCGCGGCGACCTCGATGGGACAGCTGGGGCTGGTGGTGCTCTCCGGTGCGGCCGGCGCGGCGCTGGCCGCCGTGATCACACCGCTCGCGGTCCGCTGGTGGGACGCCCGGCGCTGGCTGAGCGGCGTGGTCGCCGCGGTCGGCGTGGTGGTGCTCGTCTTCGGGCTGCCGTTCGTCGCGCCGCTGCTGCTGGTCGCGGTGTTCCTGGTGAACGTCGCCTCGCAGAGCATGAAAATCATCGTGGACGCGACCATTCAGCGCGAGTGCCTGGACGAGTACCGCGGCCGCATCTTCAGCGTCAACGACACCGCGTTCAACCTGTGCTTCGTGACCGGCCTGTTCATCGCGGCGCTGACCCTGCCCCCGAACGGCAAGTCCGCCCTCGGCCTGGTCATCACCGCGACGGCTTTCGTGCTCCTGGCGGCCTGGTACTGGTTCGCCACGGCCCGCGCCACGACCTCCACGCCCGCGGCGACCGTGCCCGGGGTCGGGCCGACGGACACGGCCGGCCCGGTCCACAAGTCCTAGCGCCGAAAGCCCGGCACCCGACCCACCCGCCGCGCCCCACGCCCGCGCCCCCCGCGCCCATGATCGCTCGACTTGCCGGGCAGGTGGGCGAAAGCGCATTCAAGTACGCACAGGTGCCCGGCAAGTCGGATGACCTTGCGCCCCGCGACCCGCCGCGCGACCGCGCCGCGCCGCGTCGGGCATGGCGCGGTCGCCGGGGTCGGTCAGGGAATGAGGCCCTCGGTGCGGGCCCAGCGCTGGAGTTCGGCCTCGGCCTCGTCGCGGTCGAGCGGACCGCGTTCCAGGCGCAGCTCCTTGAGGTGCTTCCAGGCACGGCCGACGATCGGGCCGGCCGGGATGCCGAGCAGCTCCATGATCGCGTTGCCGTCGAGGTCCGGACGCACCCGCGCCAGGTCCTCCTCCTGCCGGATGCGGTCGATCCGCACTTCCAGCGCGTCGTAGTCCGCGGCGAGCAGGGCCGCCTTGCGCTTGTTGCGGGTGGTGCAGTCGGAACGGGTGAGCTTGTGCAGCCGGCTGAGCTGGTCCCCGGCGTCGGTGACGTAGCGGCGCACCGCCGAGTCGGTCCACTCGCCCCGGCCGTACCCGTAGAAGCGAAGGTGCAGCCCCACCAGCGCGACCACCGGCGAGATCACGTCCTTGGGGTACTTGAGCAGCTTCAGCCGCGACTTGGCCATCCGCGCGCCGACCATCTCGTGGTGGTGGAAGCTGACGCCGCCGTCGCCGCCGACCGCCTTGGTGGCCGGCTTGCCGATGTCGTGCAGCAGCGCGGCCAGGCGCAGCACCAGGTCGGGGCCGCCGTCGGCGGTGTCGAAGCCGACCGCGTTGCCGACCACCTTGAGGGTGTGCTCGTACACGTCCTTGTGCTGGGCGTGCTCGTCGATCTCCAGCTTGAGGCCCGCCAACTCG
The DNA here is from genome assembly GCF_009720385.1 of Catellatospora vulcania. Lineage (GTDB taxonomy): Bacteria > Actinomycetota > Actinomycetes > Mycobacteriales > Micromonosporaceae > Catellatospora > Catellatospora vulcania. The sequence continues at coordinate 514,087 of NZ_ML769302.1, forward strand.
GGCAGGAACTGATCGGCCAGGCCGGTGTCGACCAGCAGCCGCAGCCCGGTGATCGGGTCCGCGCCCAGCATCAGCTTGGAGAACTCGTCCCGGATCCGCTCGGCGGTGATCCGGCGCAGGTCCTCGGCCATGTGCTCCATGGCGGTGACCACGGCCGGGTCGAGCGTGAAGCGCAGCTGGGCGGCGAAGCGGGCCGCGCGCAGCATGCGCAGCGGGTCGTCGCCGAACGACTGGGCCGGGGTGCCGGGCGTACGGATCACGCGCGCGGCCAGGTCGGCCAGGCCGCCGAACGGGTCGGCGAACTCGTGGCCGGGCAGGCTGACCGCCATCGCGTTGACCGTGAAGTCGCGGCGGACCAGGTCGTCGTGCAGGTTGTCGCCGTACTGCACCTGCGGGTTGCGGCTCACCCCGTCGTAGGACTCGGCCCGGTAGGTGGTGATCTCCAAGCGGAGCCCGCTGCGCTGCAACCCGATGGTGCCGAACTCGCGCCCGGTCTCCCAGATCGCCTCGGCCCAGCCCTTGACGATCTTGAGGGTGTCCTCGGGGCGGGCGTCGGTGCAGAAATCGAGATCGTCACCGAGGCGGCCGAGCAGCGCGTCGCGGACGGATCCGCCGACGAGGTGCAGCTCGAAGCCCGCCTTGGCGAACCGGCGGCCCAGTTCGTCGGCCACGGGTGAGACGCGCAACAGCTCGGTGACGGCGTTGCGCTGGACGGCGGTGAGTTCAGGTGAGGGCGACATCGATCATCCAGCGTACTGGGGAGGCTGGTCACCGCCGTTCGCAGGTATGGTGCATCCCATGACAGCCCCCGATCGTCTCCCCCCGGTCGACGAGGACCCCGCCATGGCGATCCCGCACGTGGTGGGCACAGCCCTGCCCGCCGAGGAGATCGAGGCCGCGGCCGAGCCCACCTTCGAGGACGAGCACAAGGGGGCGGCCGGCAACTCGGCCATGATGGCGATCGGGTCGCTGGTGAGCCGAGGGACCGGCTTCCTGCGTACCGCGGTGATGGTGGCCGCGCTCGGCACCCTGGTGCTGGGCGACGCCTACACCACGGCCCAGATCTTCCCGGGCATGATCTACGAGCTGCTGCTCGGCGGCATCCTGTCCAGCGTGCTGGTGCCGATGCTGGTCCGCGCCCGCAAGGGCGACGCCGACCGGGGTCAGGCGTTCACCCAGCGCCTGCTCACGCTCACCGTGATCGTCCTCGGCGCCACCACCGTGCTGGCGGTGATCTGCGCCCCGCTGCTGGCCATGGCGTACGCGGGCGGCTCGCCGGAGAGCTACCAGGACCTGATCACGTCGCTGTCGTACCTGATGCTGCCGACGATCTTCTTCTACGGCCTGACCGGCCTGTGCAGCGCGGTGCTGAACACCCGGGGGCAGTTCGCCGCCCCCATGTGGACCCCGATCCTGAACAACCTCGTCGTGATCACTACTGGCGTGCTCTTCCTGGTCTTCTACGGCGGCGCCCCGGTGGAGTCGGCGGAGCAGGTGACCCGGGGCGAGATCCTGCTGCTCGGCGGCGGCGTGCTCACCGGCATCGTGGTCCAGGCGCTCGGCCTGCTGCCGGCGCTGCGCCGGGTCGGCTTCCGGTGGCAGTGGCGCTTCGACTTCCGCGAGCTGGGGCTGCGCCGGCTGGCTCACGTCGGCGGCTGGATGTTCTGCTACGTGATCGTCAACCAGCTGGCGCTGCTGGTGCTGATCAACCTGCTCAACCGGGTGGGCGACGACGGCCCCGGACCGATCATCTACAACAACGTCTTCCTGCTGATGATGATGGCGCACGGCATCATCGCGGTCTCCATCATCACCGCGCTGCTGCCCCGGATGAGCGCCGCGGCGGCCGAGGGCCGGGCCCACGACATCGCGGCGGACCTCAGCAAGGGCATCCGCATGGTGACCGTGGTGCTGGCGCCGATCGCGGTCACCTACGTCGTGCTCGCGCTGCCGATCTCCATCGCGCTGTTCGAGCGCGGCAAGGTGCTGCGGGAGGCCTCGATCGAGACCGCGCCGATCCTGGCCGTGGCCGGGCTCGCCCTGCTGCCGTTCGCGATCAGCCAGCTGTTCAACTTCAGCTACTACTCGCTGCAGGACACCCGGACCCCCGCCCTGCTCAACCTGCCCGTGATCACCATGCGGCTGTCCGTGCAGCTCGGCTGGTGGGTCGCCTTCGCCGCGGCCACCACCGCGGTCGGCATGATGGTCGGCAACGCCGTCTCGTACGCCTTCGCCGCGGTGCTCTCGGCCACCCTGCTCAAGCGCCGGATCGGGCTGATCGGCCTGCGCCAGGTCTCGATCACCATGGGCAAGGTGCTCGTCGCGGCGCTGATCGCCGCGGCGGCCGGCTACGGCACGGTCAAGCTGCTGTTCATGGGCGCCACCCAGAGCACGGTCACGCCCTTCACCAGCTGGGTGACCGTGATCGCCGGCGGCATCGTGATCTGCGGCGTGTACGGCGCGACCGCACTCGGCCTCAAGATCGGCGAGGTCCAGGACGTCGTCGGCATGATCCGCCGCAAGGTCGGCCGCTAGCCACCGCCCGCTCCGGCTCCTACGAGGCTGCAGTTTCCCGGAAACTGCAGCCTCGCCTGCTGTCATGACCGCACTTTCCCTGAAAGTGCAGCCTGGACGGCGGTTGGCGTGGGCGGCGAAAGGGAGCGGAATCAGCGGCGGCGGGTGCCGAAGATCGAGCGGATGATGGCGGTGCCGGCCGCGGCGGCGGCCGTGGTGAGCAGTCGTTTGGTGGTCTTGGAGCCGAGGATCTGCTCGGCGAGGTTCGGCTCGGCCCGCGCCGGCGGGGGAGCGGGGGCCTGCGCCGGGACGGGAGCGGCCGGGGCGGGCGGCGGCGCGAGCCGGGCGGCCAGCATCTCGTACGCCGACTCCCGGTCCACCGGCTGGCTGTATTTCGCGCCCAGCGCCGACCCGGCGACCAGTGCCGCCATCACCGCGGGCTCGACGGCCGCCATCAGCGACTGCGGCGCCCGCAGCCGGGTCCACGCGACCGGGGTCGGGGCGCCCTTCTCGTTGAGCACCGTCACGATCGCCTCGCCCGTGCCGAGCTGGGTGAGCACCTCCTCCAGGTCGTAGCCCGACTTCGGGAAGGTGGAGACGGTCGCCTTCAGCGCCTTCGCGTCGTCGGGGGTGTACGCCCGCAGCGCGTGCTGGACCCGGCTGCCCAGCTGGGCGAGCACGTCGGCGTGCACGTCCTTGGGGGTCTGCGTGACGAAGAAGACCCCGACGCCCTTGGACCGGATCAGCCGCACCGTCTGCGTGATCGATTCCAGGAAGGCCTTGGAGGCGTCCCTGAACAGCAGGTGCGCCTCGTCGAAGAAGAACACGAGCTTCGGTTTGTCCGGGTCGCCGACCTCGGGCAGCTCCTGGTAGAGGTCGGCGAGCAGCCACATCAGGAACGAGGAGAACAGTGCGGGCTGGGCGACCACCCCGGGCAGCTCCAGGAGGGTGACCATGCCCCGCCCGTCCGGGGCGTTGCGGAGCAGGTCGGTGGTGGCGAACTCGGGTTCGCCGAAGAACGCGTCGGCCCCGGCGTCGCTGAACGAGATCAGCTCGCGCAGCAGCACCCCGGCGGTCTGCTTGGACAGCCCGCCCAGGCCTTTGAGCTCGGCCGAGCCCTCGTCCGAGACGAGGTACTGGATCACCGCGCGCAGGTCCTTGACGTCGACGAGCGGCAGGCCCTTCGCGTCGGCGAAGTGGAAGACGAGGTTGAGCGAGGACGTCTGCACCTCGGTCAGGTCCATGACCTTGGCCAGCAGCAGGGGCCCGAAGTCGGTGATGGTGGCCCGCACCGGCACACCGACGCCCTTGCCGCCGAGGGTGAGGAACTCGCAGGGGTAGGCGGTCGGGGTCCAGGGCTGGCCGAGTTCGGCCATCCGCTCGGTGATCCGTTCGCCGGGCACCGCCGGGGCGGCCATACCGCTGACGTCGCCCTTGATGTCGGCGAGGAAGACCGGCACCCCTGCCGCGGACAGCTGCTCGGCCATCACCTGCAGAGTCTTGGTCTTACCGGTGCCTGTGGCGCCCGCCACCAGGCCGTGCCGGTTGAGCATGGCCAGCGGGACCCGGATCGGGCAGCCGGGGTCGGCCTTGCCGCCGTCGCCGACGAGTGCGCCCAGGTCGAGCGCCGGGCCCTCGAAGGTGTAACCCGCCCCTGTCGCCGCCGCGTCCACCATGAGATACGTCCCCTTGCCACTATTTGCCCGATATGGAGGAAGCGTAACTATTTTGGGTCACGCGCACGGAGTATCCGTACCGCCGACTGATATACGTTCGAGTCCCGGAACCGGCCCCTTGCCGGTGCGCCGATTCGTCGGATAGCTGTAAGGTCGCACTCGGCAACCGAGCGGAGCGCCTAGGCTCTCTAGATAGCGGACAACAATGCGACGGCTTCGACACGCGCTGAATGGCTGATCGACGCCGAACCGGGCTGATAGAGAGCGACTGCTTGATGAGGGAGGACGGGGTGACCCAGGTCGGCGAGGGTCCACGCGCGGCCGGGTCCGCTGCCGGAGCTCTGGGCGGGCTGACGGTCGGCGAAGTGCTGGCCGAGCGCTACCGCCTCGAGGAGCACATCAACGACGACAGCGCGGGCCGTCAGGTATGGCGCGGCGTCGACATCGTGCTGCGCCGTCCGGTCGCCCTGGTGCTGCGTACCCCCGGTGGAGCCTCCGCCGAGGAGATGCTCTCCGCCGCGGTGACCGCCAGCCGCGTCGTGCACGGCAACCTGATCGGCGTCTACGACGCGATCGACGAGGGCGAGCGGGCCTACGTGATCCGCGAGTGGATCGACGGCACCGCCCTGCGCGACCTGGTCGCCGAGGAAGGCCCGTTCGACGCCGAACGCACCACTTCCGTGCTGCACGCGGTCGCCGACGCGGTGTCCGCCCTGCACGCCAGCGGGATGGCGCACGGCAACGTGCACCCCGGCACGGTCCTGGTCGCCGCCGACGGGCGGGTCGTGCTGGCCGACGCCCGGGTCGACTCCACCACCAGCAACGAGGCCGACGTACGCAGCCTCGGCTCGCTGGCCTACTTCATGCTCACCGGCCACTGGCCGCGCGCCGAGGCGGGCCGCGTCACAGCCCTGCCCGACGGCCGCCGCGACAGCACCGGCAGCCTGGTCGCGCCCCGCAACGTGCGCGCCGGCGTCCCGACGTACCTCGACGACCTGGTCATGGACCTGCTCGACCCGAAGCTGGCACTGCCCACCGCGCAGGTGCTGACCGGCGAGCTGGCCCGACTGGACACCGGCGAGCGGCTGCTCTTCGGCGGCAACGGCACGCTGCGCTTCGTCGACGAGACCGCTCCGCCCGAGCCCGCCCCGCGCGCGGCCACCCCGCGCCTGCTCGTCGCCGGCGGCGTCGCGCTCGCTCTGGTCGTCTCCGGCCTGGTGCTCGCGGTCCGGGCCCTCAACGCCGACGCGACAGACCCGCCCTCGTCCCAGCCCACGGGAAACCCCGCGGTGGAGGTCAGCGCCACCGCCGCTCCGCAGTCGCGCGCGCTCAACCTGACCGCGAACCAGGTGCGCATCATCGCTCCGGTGGGCGACCGGGACAACTCGAGCCAGGCGCCGAACATGGTCGACGGCAACACCAAGACGCAGTGGCGCACCAGCGGCTACACCAAGTCGAACTTCGGTAATACCGACAAAAAGGGCATCGGCATCCTGATCACGCTGGACAAGCCGCAGGTGGTGTCCAGCGTGAAGCTCCAGCTCTCCGCGCCCGGCGCTGCTGCCGAGCTGAAGGGCGGCTCCGCCGACGCACCTTCCACGAAGGCCGGCGACAAGACCATCTTCGAGACCTTCAAGGCCGTCGAGGGCGCCCAGCCGATCGGCGAGGACTCCGGCACCACCATGGTGTTCTCCACCGACGCGTCGACGCCGTACCAGTACCTGCTGGTCTGGATCACCGAGCTGCCGATGGACCCCACCGAGTCACGCTACCCCTACCGCGTCGGCGTGCAGGAGATCGTGGTAGAGGTGCAGTGACCGGGCAGGACCCCCGTACGGACGAGGAGCTGCTGGCCGCGCATGCGGCCGGTGATCCCGACGCCTTCGGGGTGCTGTTCCGCCGCCACCGGGACCGGCTCTGGGCGGTCGCGCTGCGCACCACCAACGACCGCGAGGACGCCGCCGACGCGCTCCAGGAGGCGATGCTGTCGGCGCACCGCGCCGCGGCCCGGTTCCGGGGTGAGGCGGCGGTCACCACCTGGCTGCACCGGATCGTGGTGAACGCCTGCGTCGACCGGCTGCGCCGCCGCCAGGCCCACCTCACCGTGCCGCTGCCCGGCCAGGCCGGCGCGGACGACGACGACCGGTACGCCCCCGCCCGCAACGAGCCCGCCGCCCCCAGCACCGACCACGACACCGCCATGGTGGTGCGGTCCGCGTTGGCGGAGCTGCCATACGACCAGCGCGCCGCGCTCGTGCTCGTGGACCTGCAGGGCTACTCGGTGGCCGAGGTCGCACAGCTGATGGGAGTAGCCGAAGGCACCATCAAGAGCCGCTGCTCACGGGGCCGCGCCCGACTCGCTGTGATGTTGGGGCACCTGCGCAACCTCAGCGACTCTCCTGACGTCGGAGGGACACGTACGCAGGACGCCACACCGGGAGGGGGGCTCTGATGAGCACAGTTGATCTCGATCTGCTGGCCGACTACGTCGGCGGTGCGCTGGACGGCACCCCGGAGCACGACCGCATCGCCCGGCTCGTGGCCGACGACCCGGCCTGGAGCTCGGCGGCCGGCGAACTACGCTCGGCGCTCCTGCTGGTGGAAACCGACCTGGCCGCGCTGGCCGCGGTCGACGAGCCGATGCCAGACGACGTCGCCGTGCGCTTCGACACCCTGTTCGCGTCCCCGGAGTTCACCGCCGTCCCGGCGACCGCGCCCCGGCCCGCGGTGGGGGAACGCACGCTGACCCGGGACGGCCGGGGCAACCAGTCGGCCCGGCGCGGCTGGCGACGCTGGGCAACCCCGGTCGCCGTGGCAGCCGGGGTGATCGCGCTCGCCGGCATCGTGCTGCCCCTCGGCCCGCTCGGCCCGCTCCAGGATGGGGCGGGGGAGGGCGCCGCCAACCTCGCTGACGCGCCCGCGGTGGCCCCTGCCGACGGCGGTGTGGCGGTCACCACCAGTGGAAACAACTACGACCGGGCCGAACTGAGCAGCAAGCGGACCATGGCGAGCAAGGCCGGCCCGAGTTCCCCCGAGGGCACCGGGCAGAACCAGACCATGCTCGACCCCGGCGACCTGAGCCGGCTGAGCTATTCCTCGGAGGCGCTGACGAGCTGCCTCGACGCGATCCGCACGGCCCTGCCGGGCACGATCACCGAGGCCGACTTCGCCCGCTTCGAGGGCAGTCCCGCGCTGATCGTGACGGTCGACACGCAGGGCGGCGGCTGGTGGTTCGTCGCAGGTCCGCAGTGTGGTGTGAACGGCGCTGACGAGCTGTTCCGAAGCCCGCGCGACTAGACACAGTGAGCTGACCCACCGCTGGGGCCGTAATGGAATGTCCGCTCCGTACGATGGCGTTTCAGCCAGCGACAAGTACGGCGCGAACAGTTCGTGTCGACCCAAGGGAGCGCGTCTCGTGGAGAACGTCCGAAACCTGATCATTGTCGGCTCGGGTCCGGCCGGTTACACCGCCGCCGTCTACGCTGCTCGGGCCAACTTGAAGCCCCTGCTCATCGAGGGCGTCGAGTCAGGCGGAGCGCTGATGACCACCACCGAGGTGGAGAACTTCCCCGGTTTCCCGGACGGGGTCATGGGTCCCGAGCTGATGGACCAGATGCGCAAGCAGGCCGAGCGCTTCGGCACCGAGTTCATCACCGACAACGCCACCCGCGTCGAGCTCTCCGGCGACGTCAAGAGCGTCTGGGTCGGCGACCGGGAGTACCGTGCCCGCGCCGTCGTGCTCACCACCGGCTCGGCCTGGCGCCCGCTGGGCGTGCCGGGCGAGCAGGAACTGCTCGGCCACGGCGTGTCCTCGTGCGCCACCTGTGACGGCTTCTTCTTCAAGGGCCAGCGCATCGTGGTCGCCGGCGGCGGCGACTCGGCCATGGAGGAGGCGACCTTCCTCACCCGCTTCGCCGAGCACGTCACGATCATCCACCGCCGCGACGAGTTCCGCGCCAGCAAGATCATGGCGGAGCGCGCGCTGGCCAACGAGAAGATCTCCGTCGAGTGGAACACCGTGATCGACGAGATTCTCGGCACCGACGGCAAGGTCTCCGGCGTCCGCGTGCACAACGTGATCACCGGTGAGTCCCGCGAGCTGGCGGCGACCGGCGTGTTCGTCGCCATCGGCCACGACCCGCGCAGCGAGATGTTCCGCGGCCAGGTCGAGCTGGACGACGAGGGCTACGTGAAGGTCGACGCGCCGAGCACGCGTACCAACATCCCGGGTGTCTTCGCCGCGGGCGACCTGGTCGACCACACCTACCGCCAGGCCATCACCGCATCCGGCACCGGCTGCACCGCGGCGCTCGACGCCGAGCGCTTCTTGGCGCACTAGTGCGCCGCGCCGGCACGGGCCTCGCCGCCCGGAGCCCGGCGCAGTCCGGCGGCGGCGCGAGCCGCGGGCCGGGCAACAGACTGGAAGTTTCTGAGATAGGAGAGACCCGAATGGGATCCGCGAAGGCGGTCACCGACGCGACGTTCGTCAGTGACGTACTGCAGTCCGACAAGCCGGTGCTGGTGGACTTCTGGGCCGAGTGGTGCGGGCCGTGCCGCAAGGTCGCGCCCGTGCTCGAGGAGATCGCCACCGAGATGGGCGACCAGGTCACCGTGGTCAAGCTGGACATCGACGCCAACCCGGAGACCGCGCGGGCCTACCGCGTCATGTCCGTGCCGACGCTGACCCTGTTCAAGGGCGGCCGGCCGGTGCAGTCGTTCGCGGGCGCCAAGCCCAAGGGCGACATCGTCCGGCTCATCGAGACGGCACTGTAGATCTGCACTTCCGGTGGGGCTCTGAGCTGTGCTCGGGGCCCCACGGGTTTGTTCGGCCCCGCGCGGTGGAACATGATCCTGGTCCGGCGGACCGGGCAGCGGCGGCGCGTCGGAACGACTACAGGTTCGAGATCCCTACCGGCCCGTGCGGCGCGATAGGCTCCGGTGGCATTTGTGAGGTTTACCAGGAGGTCCGCTGTGCGAGCCATCAAGCGCGGTGAGCGCGGCCCGGCCGTCACCGAGATCCGGTCGATCCTGGTCGCGCTGGGGCTGTTGGAAGTCCCCGCCGACCCGGCCGAGGCGGACCACTTCAACCCTGCCACGGAACGGGCGATCCGCGCCTTCCAGCAGGACCGTGGGCTCTCCGTGGACGGCGAGGTGGGCGCGGAGACCTGGCGCGCCCTGGACGCGGCCCGGTGGACCCTGGGCGCCCGGACGCTCTACTTCAGCGTCTCCGACACCCTGCGCGGCGACGACGTGCGCCAGTTGCAGGAGCGGCTGCTGGAGATGGGGTACGACGTCGGCCGCACCGACGGCGTCTACGGACCCCGCACCGCGCGGGGCCTGTCGGCCTTCCAGCGCGAGATGGGCCTCACCCCGGACGGCACCTGCGGCCCGCAGACCCTGCACATGCTGCGGCGGCTCGGACGCAAGGTGGTCGGCGGCTCCCCGCTCAAACTGCGCGAGGAGGTCACCTTCCGGCAGACCGGGCCGAGCCTGGTCGGGCGGCAGATCATCGTCGACCCGGGGCACGGCGGCTCCGACCCGGGCGTGGTGGTGCCGGACGGCCCGCTGCGCTGGACCGAGTCCGACCTGGCGTACGACCTCGCCACCCGGCTGGAGGGCCGGCTCGCCGCAGCCGGCATGCGGGTGCATCTGACCCGCGGCCCGCTGCCGATCGAGGCGCCCAGCGACCTGGACCGCGCCCAGCTGGCCAACGACCTCGCCGCCGACCTGCTGATCTCGCTGCATATCGACGGCCACCACAACCCGCAGGCCGACGGCGTGGCCACCTACCACTACGGCACCTCGAACGGCGTCACCTCGACGATGGGGGAGCGGCTGGCCGGCCTGGTCCAGCGCGAGATCGTGGCACGCACCGGCCTGCGCAACTGCCACACCCACGCCAAGACCTGGGAGCTGCTGCGCTACACCCGCATGCCCGCGGTACGCGTGGACGTCGGCTACCTGACCTCCCCGAAGGACCGCACCCAGCTGATCGACCCGATGTTCCGCGAGCGCGTGGTGGAGGCGATCGTCGCCGCCGTGCAGCGCATGTACTACCCGGTCGAGATCGACGTGAAGACCGGCACCATCGACGTCAGCGCGCTGCGCCTGGCCCTGCCGAGCTGATCCGCGTGACCACCACCCCCGACGCGGCCGACACCGAGCAGACCACCGAGCATCGCCGGTACGCCGACCGCATGCTCGCCGAACTCGGCGGCGCGCTGCTGCAGCGCGACCAGCGCCGCGTGCGCACCGTCACCCGGCAGCTGCAGGAGAGCACCCTCGACCACCGCGCCGTGGACGCGGCCGTGCTGCATGCGCTGGCCCAGGCCGTCCAGCACAGCTGGGACCGCCACTGGCAACCCGCCGAGCTGCACCACGTGCTGCGCCGGACCGCCACCAAGGCGGGCGCGCAGGCCTGGTACGCGCACCTGCTGACCGACGCGATCGCCGCCCGGATGCGCGCCCACCCCGCCGACACCGTGGACGAGCGGTGGCGCTCTCAACTGACGGCGCTGGAGGCCGCCGTGTGGTGGGCCGAGGACGGCGCGTTCCTGACCGCGTTCGCCGCCCGCCACCGGCTCACCCGCAAGACCGCGCTGGACGGCGCGGTGGAGCTGCTCCGCTGGCTGTACAGCGACCTGCCGCCGCTGGAGAAGGCGGGCCACGCACCCGGGGCGGCGACCCCGCCCCGCCGGGCCGGGGGAGAGGCCACGAGAGCTGCGGATCAGCGGATGCTCGATCGGATCCGGGCATTACTGGCGAAAGCGGAATCCACCGACTTCCCCGAGGAGGCGGAGGCATTCACCGCCAAGGCGCAGCAGCTCATGGCACGGCACAGCATCGACCACGCCCTGCTGGACGCCGCCACCGGCACCGGCGACGGCCCCGACACCCTGCGCATCGTCGTCGCGAACCCCTACGAGGGGCCGAAGGCGATGCTGCTGCAGGTCGTCGCGCAGGCCAACCGCTGCCGGGCGCTGAACTTCAAGGACCTCGGCCTCAGCACCGTCGTCGGGTTCGCACCCGACCTGGAGGCCGTCGAGCTGCTCTACACCTCGCTGCTGGTGCAGGCCGTGCATGCGATGACCGCTGCGCACACCCGCGCCGACCGGTACGGCCGCAACGACGTGCGCTCGTTCCGGCACGCGTTCCTCAGCGCGTACGCCCACCGTATCGGCGAACGGCTCACCGAGGCCCGCGAGCAGGTCGACGAGGAGCTGTCAGCCGGCACCGACCTGGTGCCCGTACTGGCCGCCCGCAGTGAGGCCGTGGACACCGCGTTCGAGGAACTGTTCCCGCACCGCGTCAGCCGGACCGCACGGATCGCCAACGCCGCAGGCTGGGCCTCCGGCCGTGCCGCCGCCGACCGAGCCGAACTCGCCGTCCGGACGCCGCTTCCGCAGTAGGTCAGGGGCGCCTTAGAGCTGCTCCGCCGAAGCAGCGACAGTCCGCGATGCCGCGCCGAGGTGCGGCATCGCCGGCACAGGTCAGTTCGTGGTGCTGCGCACCGCGGGACGCACACCTGGGCGCAGCAGCTCCGGGCTCATCGAGCCGAGCAGCTTCTCCAGCGCGTACTCCACGTCGGACTTCCACGACAGCGCGGTGCGCAACTCCATGCGCAGCCGGGGGAAGCGCGGATGCGGGCGCACGGTCTTGAAGCCGACCGCGGTGAAGAAGTCCGCCGGCGCGAGGCAGCTGAACTGCTTCGACTCCTCCTCGGAGTGGTCGCCGAACTTGGCGTCGCCGAACGCCTCGATGGCGCGGACGCCGCGCTTGGTCAGGTCACGGGCCACCGACTGGATCAGCACCCGGCCCAGCCCGCCGCCCGCGAACGCGGCGACCACATGCGCCGACATCAGCTGCACCGCGTCGGGGGAGACCGGTGAGGTGGGGAAGGCGTTGCCGCGCGGGACGTACATCGGCGGCGCGTACGTCACGAAGCCGGCGGGCATCCCGTCGACGTAGGCGATCTTGCCGCAGGAGCCCCACTCCAGCAGGGTCTGCGAGACCCAGGCCTCCTTCTCCAGACCCGGGTCACCGGCGGCGCAGGCACGCTCGGCGGAAACCGGATCAAGCTCCCAGAACACGCAGTTACGACACCCCTTGGGCAGGTCCTCCAGGGTGTCCAGCGTCAGGTTCACCACTCTGCGTGACATGAGCAGCTCCGTGCTTTTGTCGCGGCAGAGCCGCGCATGCCGAATTTCGGCCCGTCACCGAGCCAACCAATTGACTTTACGCCCGATTACGGCCTTCCTGCACCCTATCCCGTTGGATGGATTCGACCGAATGTCGGTTCAAGACCTACATGACCCAGCGTACGATTCGATGACCAACTGTTTGTCTGGCCGGGGAGGGACCGTGTCGGAGACGGGCACCACGCTCGACGACTACACCGATCGGTATGCGCAGCGCATCATCGGGATGACCGCCTCGGAGATTCGAGCTCTCTTCGCCGTGGCCAACCGCCCCGAGGTGGTGTCACTCGCCGGAGGTATGCCGTACATCGCCGCCCTGCCGCTCGACGCGGTCGGCGAGGTCATCGGCGAGCTCGTCGCCAAGCAGGGCGCCAGTGCCCTGCAGTACGGCCTCGGCCAGGGCATGCCCGAGCTGCGCGAGCAGATCTGCGCGCTGATGGCCGACGTCGGCATCGACGCCTCGGTGGGCGCCTCGCCCGACGACGTCGTCGTCACCGTCGGCGGCCAGCAGGCTCTGGACCTCATCGCCCGGCTCTTCCTCGACCCCGGCGACGTCGTGCTCGCCGAGGGTCCCACCTATGTCGGCGCGCTCGGTGTCTTCCAGGCTGCCCAGGCCGACGTCGTGCACGTGCCGATGGACCACGACGGCCTCATCCCGGCCGCGCTGGAGCTCGCGATCGAGGAGCAGCGCCGGCTCGGCCGCCGCGTCAAGTTCCTCTACACCATCCCGACCTACCAGAACCCGGCCGGCGTCACCCTGTCCGAAGAGCGCCGCGAGCAGGTCCTCGACATCTGCGAACGGGCCGGGCTGCTGGTCATCGAGGACGACCCGTACGGCCGCCTCGGCTTCGAGGGCGAGGCGCCACGCCCGCTGCGCGCCCGCCGCCGCGACGGGGTCTTCTACCTGAGCACCTTCTCCAAGACGTTCGCACCGGGCCTGCGGGTGGGCTGGATCCTCGCCCCCCACGCGGTACGCGACAAGCTCGTGATCGCCACCGAGGCGAACATCCTGTGCCCGAGCAACTTCGCCCAGTCCGTGGTGAGCACCTACCTGTCCACCATGCCCTGGCGCCAGCAGCTCAAGACGTACCAGCAGATCTACGCCGAGCGCCGCGACGCGCTGCTGACCGCGCTGTCCGACCTGATGCCCGAGGGCACCACCTGGACCCACCCCGCGGGCGGCCTGTTCGTGTGGGCGACCCTGCCCGCCGGCCTCAACTCCAAGGCCATGGTGCCCCGCGCCATCGCCGCGCGCGTCGCGTACGTGCCCGGCACCGGCTTCTACGCCGACGGCACCGGGCAGCAGCACCTGCGGCTGAACTTCTCGTTCCCGCCGCCGGAGCGCATCCGCGAGGGTGTACGCCGCCTTGCCGGCGTGGTCGAGCAGGAGCTGGCCACCCGCGCCGTGTTCGGCGACACCGGGCAGCTCGACGCCGTGACCGACCTGCCGCGGCCCGGCGCGCACGCGCCCGGACCCGACTTGGCATGATTCGAGGGTGACCGCACCGTCCACCTCGCCTGCCGTCCGAGCCGACCTCCGCTGCCTGGTGCTGGCGGGCGGCCTCTCCTATGAACGTGACGTCTCGCTGCGTTCGGGCCGCCGGGTGCTGGACGCCCTGCGCGCCGTCGGCGTCGAGGCGGAACTACTCGACGCCGACGTGGCACTGCTGCCCGCGCTGAAGTCCGACCCTCCGGACGCCGTCTTCATCGCCCTGCACGGCTCGACCGGCGAGGACGGCTCCCTGCGCGGCGTGCTCGACCTGTGCGGCGTGCCCTACGTCGGCCCCGACGCGCGCTCATCCCGGCTCGCCTGGGACAAGCCCTCCGCCAAGGCCGTCTTCGTCGAGTACGGCATCCCCACCCCCGAGTGGGTCGCCCTGCCGCACGACCGGTTCTCCGAACTCGGCGCCGTCGCCGTGCTGGAGCGCATCGTCGACCGGCTCGGCCTGCCGCTGATGGTCAAGCCCGCCCAGGGCGGGTCCGGCCTCGGTGCCGCGGTCGTCCGTGACGCCTCCGCGCTGCCGGCCGCGATGGTCGGGTGCTTCGCGTACGACCAGACCGCGCTGGTGGAGCGCTATGTCGAGGGAGTCGACGTAGCGGTCTCCATCCTCGACCTCGGTGAGGGACCGTTCGCACTGCCCCCCGTCGAGATCGTGCCCAGCAACGGGGTGTACGACTACGCAGCCCGGTACACGGCCGGCCTCACCACCTGGCACACACCCGCCCGGCTGTCGGCGGAGACGAGCGCCGAGGTGGTCAAGACGGCGCTGGCCGCGCACCAGGCGCTGGGTCTGCGCGACATGTCCCGCGTCGACCTGATCGTGGCCCCGTCGGGGGAGTGCACGGTCCTGGAGGTCAACGTCTCCCCGGGTATGACCGAGACATCCCTGCTGCCGATGGCGGTACAGGCCGGCGGACTCGACCTGGGCGACGTGATCGCCCGCCTGGTCATGCAAGCGGCCGAACGCCCCGCCGGCTGACCCGCTTGCAACACGGCGAAGCGCCCAGGTTCCGGTCCGGAACCTGGGCGCTTCGCTTTATGTCATCGAATTCTGGTGCTCGGTCTGCGCCTTGCGGCTGCACCGGCCTACCGCCGGTGCGACTCTCCGCGGCGTGCAGCCACTGAATCCGTCAGGAGTCGGTCAGCTTCGCCGGGGCCTGCCAGTCGATGCGCGGTGGCTGAGCCAGCGGCGTGCCGCCGAACTCCGCCAGCCACGCCGCGACGTGGGCGAGACTCTCGCGCCACTGGTCCTCGGCGATGGGCGGCAGGATGTCATCCCACAGCGGCAGGAACGTGCCGCGCAGTTGCAGCTGCCCCACCGGGCGAGCCATGAACCACACATGGAGGTGCGCGGCCCCGTCGCCCCACCGGTAGACGTGGACCCTTGCCACGGTGTCCAGCGAACGAATGGCCCGCTCCAGCCGCACCGTCATCACGCCGAGTTCGGCAGCGAGGAGGTTCGGCAGGTCACCCAGGTCGAGGTGAGATCGAGGCTCCAGCATCAGCACCATCGGCAGGCCCGTGGGCCGGTCCATGGTGCGAACGCGCCAGCGCTCGTTCACCCAGATATAGGCATCGTCGGGTGCGGTGCATGCCGTGCAGTCGGCCGAGTCCTCACCCTTGCGGGACGGCTCGGTCTCTACCGGCGGGTCAAGATGCTTGATCTTGAAGTCGCCCTCAAACGGGAACGAGGGCCACGCAGTGAAGCCGGGAAGGGGCATGGGGGTATCGGCCACCTGCAGAATCTAGCCCAGCCAGGCGGTCCTGTCTCCCCCCGGCTGTGGATTACCGAGGTCCGGTTTCACGTGAAACCACAGCCCACAGGGTGCCTGTGGATAACTTTGTGGATAGCTACGGACACACCTGTGGAATGTGGCATCGTGACCTCGGTTACCCAACCGTTGTACAGACCGGCGTCATGTCTGTTTACGTGCTGATCCCGTTGGCAGGACATGGAATCTCCCGGCCTGGCGCGCTGGTTTCACGTGAAACATAGCCTGTGGATAACTGGCGTCCGGCTGTGGAAAGAGGACGGTCCAGGGCTGTGGACAGCGGATACGTGACCTTCCTCGCACTTGCGCGGGTCGGTGGAGATCGTTGACCTTGGGCATGCGGGTTGTGGATAACCTCCCGGCCCTGTGTACGGCCGTCAGCCGGTGTCCAGCCGTCGCCAGGTCCCCCTCGTCAGACCGGCTCGACCTGTCAGATCCCAGCCGATCATCGGGCGAACCAGGTCGGGGTGGGCGGCTCGGCGGCGGAGGTCTCCACCACCTTCCAGGCCCATCGCCGGCTCCTGTCACGGCTAAGAACCGGTCTCCCCGGCGGAGGTCGCAGGAACACAGACTCGGCCTGCCACACCTGGGCTTAGACCGACGTCTCCAGCCGCTTTCTATCCCTGGCCTGCGGGCGGTCCTGCTCCAGGGCAACGGGGTCAACCGGACCGCGCGCCAGGGGCGCGGTGAACTCCGTGCTCTCCAGCGTTCGGTTTGCGCGGTGGCACCTGCCGCCTCGGCTTCCGCCTCGTCCCTGACCCGCTCCGTGCGCCTGCCACGCTTAATCACCCGACTTGCCCGGCGCATGGGCGTATTCGCGGTCAAGATAAGTCCATCTGCCAGGCAAGTCGGTAGACCTTGGGTGACGGTAGCCGCCCGACGGGAACCCGGGCTGCGGGCAGACGCAGCCGAGAGCCCACCGGAGGCCGATGGCAGTCTGCGCCTGGCCTCGGATCCAGCCCCCACACCCGAGTCAGGCGAGCCGCCGGCATGCCGCCGCCACTCTGGCGAAACCTCGACACCACAACGGAGCCGGGGAGCCGGGGAGCCGGGGAGCCGGGGAGCCGGGGAGCCGGGGAGCCGGGGAGCCGGGGAGCCGGGGAGCCGGGGAGCCGGGGAGCCGGGGAGCCGGGGAGCCGGGGAGCCGGGGAGCCGGGGAGCCGGGGAGCCGGGGAGCCG
>NZ_ML769302.1:530936-843872 GCF_009720385.1 Catellatospora vulcania
GGGGAGCCGGGGAGCCGGGGAGCCGGGGAGCCGGGGAGCCGGGGAGCCGGGGAGCCGGGGAGCCGGGGAGCCGGGGAGCCGGGGAGCCGGGGAGCCGGGGAGCCGGGGAGCCGGGGAGCCGGGGAGCAACTGATCGGCTTGCGTGGTGGTGACGGGCTCGGCTCGGCCTCGTTCTGACGGTGCAGGGCCTGTCGGCCAGGTGCCCAAGCGGGCCCGTGACGACCACTGTGTGCACCCGCGCCACCAACGACTCGTCTACGCCCCCTGGGGTTCCGGGGGTGGCATCGGCAGAGGTTGCCTCGCCGTCTCGCGGACCGGACGAGGCCGCAAATTTCGCCCACTGACAGCTGTCCCCTACAAACGACGTCGGCAGTGGCCCGCCGGCTGGTTCGCGCCCACTGCGGATCGTGAACAGCGTCGGCCGGTCTGCATCCGGGTCCGGATTGCCCCGCCCGGGGTGCCAACCCGTGGACCCTCGCGCCATTTCTGCGGCTCCGCGGTCAGGTCCACCGGGTGGCTCTAGCGGCTGGTCTGTTGAAGGCAGACAAGGTAGCGGTTACGTGCCCGGTTCCACAGGCCCGTCCACAGTTCGACGGCGCGCCGGCCCCGTCCGGCGTGCGGCGTGCGGCGTGCGGCTTCCGGCGTGCGGCTTCCGGCATCCGGCATCCGGCATCCGGCGTCGGGCGTCGGGCGTGGGAGGTCAACGGCATCAGTCAGCGGCAGACCGTTGGCAGAGCCTGACTCGCACTTCGACGGCACGACCTCGCGTCAGATCGGGATCCGAGCCTGCGCGATCTAACGCTTCCGTGCCGCACCGTAGCCTGATCCTCGGTCGTAGTTTCACGTGAAACCACGACCGGAACGAAGGGCGGTTTGACGAAGGTTCTCCGTTCGAACACGCCGCCAAGGCTCGACAGGCGACAGGTCCGCCGCTCCTCAGCGAAGCGCTCCGCGTGCCGCTGGTCTGGACAAGGCTGCTCTGCACGAGCCGACACGGCAACACCCCTCCCAACGGCGCCGTAGCCCGGGACCGTCGGTGCGTCGCTCGTAGCGCTGACCCTGACCTCACCGGCCAGTCAGGTCGGGGCAGGACACAGTTCTACTGCCACACAGGCACCATCACCCGACAGCTTCGCCGATCCCACGGCCGCAGAGCAGAGCACCGTCAGTCGCGCTGCCCCTGAAGCACGTCAACCCGGCGGGCCACGAAAGTCCGCGTGCTGAGGCTGGGCCAGTGACGTCCGAGCCTGTTCGGGCTCGCTGACATCAGATCTCCTGAGAGCGAGATACCGGGTCCGAGCGACAGCGGTGCGGGTCGACTGGACGGCGCGGTTTACTGCCGCCCGCGGACTCCGCGCACCTCTCACACCCGCGCCCAGCAGTGTCCGCGACCGGCTGGCGGGCGTGGCAAATTCCGGGCCTGGCAACGAACCCCGAAATGGCGGGCGGCTCCCGCGTGGATCGTAGCTTCATCCTGACCGAGCGAGCGTTGGTCAGAGCCGCACTTCCCGTAGCGGGTGCGCACCGTGTCGTGCCCTACCGCGGCCGGGCAACGCTGAACCATCGGTCCGATCGTGCGCCGGCGGACGCAAATGAAGTGGCTCTCCACCTTCGCCGCCCCAGCGGTTCCCCGGTGGTTCGATGCTGGCAGTCGAGAGCGCGCCCAGCGCGACAGCGAAGGCAACGGCGGGGTCGAACACACGGAGCCGCTAGCGTGGATCGGAGTCGGCGGCGCGTGCTCAGGTCGCTGAACCCCGAGCCGGCCAACCGTTCAGATACACGCGTCAACACTGGTTCGTCCCGAGTCTCAGACCCTCCGACGACCGGAAGTACCTAGCGGTCGTGCGGGAGGGGTTCACTCCGGCATCGAACCGCACCCAGCGACCAGTTATTCGTGCGGCCGGGTGTCCTTCCGAAGTGTCGAGAAGCCCGAGAGCGGTACGCGAGTTTGGGCACTGCTACACGCCGTCGCGCGTGAGCACGTACGCCGACTCGCGAGTTGCGGTGCGCCAATCGGTGCCCGGGGCGCACGTTTTCAGCGCCCAGCTCGTCACGCGCATCACCGATGAAGGCACGACGCGCCAAGCAGGCCCGTGAACCGACGCGTGGGCGCTGAGCATCGCCATGTTTCTGCGGTACGGCGAATGCCGCTCGCCGCCCCGTGCACACCGGGCTCACCCAAGACCGACGGTCGGCGCGCGTCTCTCCGTACCGCCGTCCAGATCCGCATCGGAGGCGGCACAGGTCCGGGTCATCGTCACTTGGCACCTGATGCCGCAGTCGCAAACGCGATCATCGTGTTTCACGTGAAACAGTGAGCGTTCGCCCCGTAGGAACGCGCAGCGCCTAACTCGGCCATCCGCTCCGGTGGGGCGTTGCCGGCTGGATTCGCCATCGTGTGTCATCTCGGTCGCGACATGGGTCACCACCGCCGACGGGAACCTGCCCGAACCGCCGTGCTTCTGCATCCAACGCACCGACAAGGCAGGCCGCGCAGCCACACCTCGCCTGTCGCAGAACTCGGTGCCCGCATCTTTCTATCGCCGGGCCGCGACTCGGAGGACCATCAGCGGGGCACCGGCGGTACGCGCAGCACGGAGGCGGTGACCCGGCCTCGCGCGTTCATCGCCCGGGTCCTGCTGGAACCCCGCTGTGGTGCCCCGTACTCCCAGCTGTTCGTGCGAAGGTGGACGGCCGGTCCGGAGTGCGGGCCGACTCAAGTCACCCCGGCCAAGCATCGTGGTATCGCCCGCTGTGGGGAGGCGAAACTCGCCGCATGCTCGCGGGCAAGACGCCCAGCTTGGCGATGTCATCCTTCATCTGCCCGGTAGGCGCGGTGGCCTCGGCGCTGTTCGGGATCACCCGGTTGTAGCCGGTACCGGTACGGTCACCGCTACCCCTCCATACGCGGGTGCCGACGCGGACGCGTCCCCGAGCTGGTGGTGCCCGACTCCAACCGGGTCGTGACGAGCCGGCCAGGAGTACCCCGACGCCAGCCGGCCTGACCGCACCGATGGCACCAGCGACGGCGACGGCGACGGCGACCGGAGTAGCTGACAAGACAGGGGAGTAGGCGCCGGGTCTTCTCCGCGCCACTCCAGTCACCCAGTCCGGTTGTGACCCCACGTTCGACGAGTCACCCGGACTACGCGAATCCGCACGACACCGATGCGCCGAGCGACGGCACGCCATCTGCCGCGACTGGATCGCGCCGGAACCGCAAGGTTCGCGGGAGCCACGCGGCTCGCACTCCGGCCGATGTCGGCAGGCAATCAGACTGCAGGCCCCCAGACTCCCGGCTGTCCCTAGAATTTCGGAGCTAGTAGCTGGCCGATCCACGGTTGGTCCGCACCGGGTCGACGAAGCCATCGCGGCCAGCGGGATGCCGTCCGCTCGCCGCGCGGCGGTATAGCCGGCATCGGAGCCGGGCAACCGGACGGCCGCCTGACTGTGGTCGGAGGGCACGCCCTCCCACAAACGCGGATCCGCCAACCCCTACGGATACTGATGCCATGCGAGCTCTCCAGTCGACGCGCGCATAGCGAACTGGTCACCAGCCACACGGTGGGGATGGGTGCATACCCTCAGTTGCTCCGCGCCTCAACCTTCCCGGATGCTGTGCCGGTGGGCCTGGGCGCAGCCCGACATCACTCAACCATCCGCACCGCCAGCCCATGCCGATCCCAGCGGGTGTGGATCTGGCACCACGTTGCGGATGGACCAGACTCTTTCCTCCCGGTCACATGACTGCCAAGCGCCCATGACCGGCTTCTCTATTGGCTACTGAAGCGCGTGCAGGTTTGGCGACAGGAACGGCGACCTGCGTCGCCGAAGCACACCGCATCTCGCGCGCACCAACGCTGGAAGTGGTGTGCCGTGCCGGCTTAGCCCCTGACACAAAGACTCAGATGCGCTAACGGCTGAGCCTGTAGGACGGGAGCGGTGGCCGAGTCATACTGCCGTCATCGCGGCCGAGCACATGCAGACGCGCGAGTGCTGATACGACCTGAAGATGGATGCTCCGGCGGTGCTGTCGCCCACTCACCAGAGCGGGCGACAGCGCGCCCCGATGTGGCGCATTGTCCAGCCGGCTCCAGCTCGGCGGAGCCTTTGATCCGCTACTCGAGAGACTCACGGCCCCAGTGCGAACTCGGATCGCAAGGTTTCACGTGAAACAAGAAGATCGACAGAACCTCGCCCCCGAACCTCGGCGCGATGAACGGCAGCGCCGAACACTGAGCGTCCGCCTCCGCCCTCGGACTCCAAGGGCACGGTCGACCGACGGCTGGAGTCAGAGGATGGTCAAGGCCGTGAACGTATCGGCAACCGTGCCGGGAAGGCCGTGACTCCTGGAAGCAGCTACGAAGATTAGCTCGACCCGAGTGACTGGACTTGTGCTGTCAGACAGGCAGTGGCGAGCGTGAAGCGGGTCCGCATGGGAGCGGGTTATGACGTCCTGGTGCGCCATGGACAGAGGCATAGCGCCAACTGCGCCGTATCGGGTGACCCACCAACCTGGCCCCAGGCGGCCCGGGAGACGCCGCGCTGGCGCGAGGTGCTGCGTGCCGCGATAGCCCACGCAGAAGCCAAGGGCCAATCGCCGCCTCGCAGACTGGCTTCATCCCTGGCTTCATCCCGAGTGCACGCCGCCCGGCGAGGATGCCCAGTGACGCGACAACACACTTTTACAAGGACGGCCAAGCGGCGGCCCCAGCCTTGGCGAACTCGCAACACCTCGACACCCCAAAGACGGGACGAGACGAGGGGTGCGCTTGCGCGACCTCAGATCGCGGTTGCGCGTGGGCGGGCCGGCGCAGCCGCACCACACTGGCTGGGCTTCGGGCGAGTTCCATCGGCCCGCGAGCCCACAGACGATCTCTCGGTTTCACGTGAAACATCGCTACGACTCCGGAGTGCGTGGCGGCCAGCCGGCCCGGTACAAGCCATCGCACAACCTGATCCACTCAGTGTCATCCGACTTGCGCCGCCCCGCGTTGCCCTCCACCCCCCCGGGTCTTCGGGGCCACCACAGCCCGAGCTCCGACGCATCCCACTGCCAGCACAGCCCGGTTGCGCTTTCGTCCGGTCGGGCCGCTTCGGGCGCACCGCAAGTATTGGCTCGTCTGCTCAACGCGCGGGCCAAGCCGTTGCGGAAATGGGTGGAGTCGGCAGCGTCCAGGTGTGGCGATGACCCCTGTCGCTACAGGAGGTCGGGTCCGGTCCAGCCCAGTGCGCACAGCGCTCGGCTCCTTGCTGGACGGGGCTGGGCAACGCTGTGCCAAACGGATGCCAGGATCGGTGCGCGTTTGGAAGGGACCACATCACCCTGCGGCCCGATTTTCCTGAGGGGCCCACGCACAGCCAAGCGCGGCCGGCCAACTGTACGCGGAGCGACGAGTCGTTCGGCCGGGCCGCGAGATTCGGTCGACCTCTTCACCTGAAGTTCCCGATGAGGCGAACCGCCGGCCGCATGGCGCACCGGCATCGTCTTGCCTGAAGCGAACTGCCGGGCGGTGTGCCACACCTCCTCCGGCTTGGCATATCGGCAATGTGGCACGGCTCGAACCCCGACCGCGCTGCGGGCCGTGCTGACCGCGACCACGACCCGGCACGGCATGGCACGGCACGCCATGGCACGGCTCGGCTCGGCTCGGCTCGGCTCGGCACGGCGCGGCACGGCACGGCACGGCACAGCACAGCACAGTCAGAGGCTTGCCCGACCGCCCAAGCATGGCAGCGTCCCAACCACCCAAGGACTCGGCCGCGGTCCGGTCGGGAGGCCACCAACCGCATCGGGCGTGCGGCGCGACCGCGGCCAGTGGGCAAGGTCGTGCCGCACCATGAGCCGTTCACGCCAGGCGCCTTCTGGCCCTGATTCGGGCTCCTACGCCGACGGACCAACCAAAAATTTGCGCCGATCACGCACCCGGCTCGAAGCCGGGTCTGCAACTGGGGGAGCCAGCGAAGACCCGATGTGCACCACGTTAGG
This sequence comes from Catellatospora vulcania, assembly GCF_009720385.1. Lineage (GTDB taxonomy): Bacteria > Actinomycetota > Actinomycetes > Mycobacteriales > Micromonosporaceae > Catellatospora > Catellatospora vulcania. Next base: position 536,926 of record NZ_ML769302.1, read on the forward strand.
CGAGAGCTGACCGCACCATGCCCACAGGAATGCGGCAGGCACAGGGTGGCGGGACGGCTGCAGGTCGGGCACCGTACTCCCGCTTCGGGGACCGCCTAAGTACCCATCCCTGAGTATCCGTGCAGCGAACCGAGTAGCGCCAGGTCCCCCAAGGGGCGCTCTACACACCCGGCACCCTCCCGCCCTGCCGCCTTGTCCCATCCCAGGGCACCCACCACAGCCCCGCAGACCAGGCAGCCCGCCGGGCAGACCTAAGGCATGCACGGCTGTAGGCGTCGGCCGTGCAGTGGGCACGAGCCCGGCACTCAGACCGGGCCTGGTATTCAGGGCAGTCCTGTGGCGCAGACCCAGTGCGGGAGCGGCGATAGGGCGTGAGAGCGAAGACCCGGCAGTAGGCAGGGGACCGCCATTACGGGGACGGTACGACGGGTGAGGGTAGGCACCTGCCCTGGGCAAGACGGGAAGGCGTCGTCCCATAGCGGCTGTCTCCAGGGCCGCCGCACTGCCACGACACCGGCCCCGGAGAGGGCGGCCGGGGGCAGCGGTTGCGGACAGTCGGACACGCAAGGACCGGCACCGCACAGAGGGATGGGCCGGTCCACCCACGGCGGCCGTGGTAGCACGGGCGGCGCGGATGGGCGGCGCGGACCCGCCCTGGATACTGCCGGCACGCCTGGCCCGATGCCTGGCTGATCACGACGCACCGGCCGACCAGCGCTCAGCTGGTCACGAGGCTGCACCGATCACGAACACAAAGAAGCGGGCCGCCCCTTGAGGACGGCCCGCTTCATCAACCTAGTCTATTCTTGGTTCTCCACGCCGATGATCCCGACGATCCGCTCCAAGTCGTCTACCGTCGCGAACTCTATCGTGATCTTTCCCTTGCTCCGCCCGATGTCCACCTTCACCTTGGTGTCGAACCGGTCCGACAGCCGGTCGGCCAGGTCGACCAGGGCAGGGGCATGCGGCTTCGCGCGGCGCTTGGCAGCGGGCTGCTTGGCGTCGCCCTCCGCGTTGGCGAGGGTGACCAGCTCCTCCGTCGCCCGCACCGACAGCCCTTCAGCGACGATGCGCGTCGCCAGCTTGTCCTGGGCGTCAGCCTGGTCGAGGCTGAGCAGTGCTCGGGCGTGGCCTGCCGACAGCACCCCGGCGGCCACCCGCTTCTGCACCTGCGGGGGCAGGTTCAGCAGGCGGATGGTGTTGGAGATCTGCGGACGGCTGCGGCCGATCTTCTTGGCGAGCTCGTCGTGCGTGGCGCCGAACTCCTCCAGCAGCTGCTGGTACGCCGCGGCCTCTTCCAGCGGGTTCAGCTGGGCCCGGTGGATGTTCTCCAGCAGGGCGTCGCGCAGCATGGCGTCGTCGCGGGTGTCCCGGATGATCGCCGGGATCATCTCCTTGCCGACGGCCTGTGCGGCACGCCAGCGCCGCTCGCCCATGACGAGCTCGTACTTGTCCTGGCCGAGCTCGCGGACGACGATCGGCTGCAGGAAGCCGACCTCCTGAATGGAGATCTTCAGCTCGTCGAGCATCTCGTCGTCGAAGATCTGCCGGGGCTGCTTCGCGTTGGGCACGATCGAGCCGACCGGGATCTCCGCGAACCGCGCGCCGGGCACCGGCGCGAGGTCGGCCACCTGCGCCGGGGGCGGCATCTCCACCACTGGAGGGGCTTGCGGCACCTCCACAGCGACCGTGGCGGCCGGGGGAGCGGAGACCGGCACAACCTCCACCGGAGCGGCCTGCGTCGGCACCGGGGCCACCACAGAGGGCTCGGGGGCGATCGGCGTGGTGGGGATCAGCGCGCCCAGACCGCGGCCGAGGCCTCCCTTACGAAGAGGGGGCGGGGTCATGCCGGCGCCTCACCTTCCGCAGTGGTGCTGTTCCGCGTGCTCATGCCGCAACTCCGATCTTCGCGCCGCGCTCGGCGATCTCCTGCGCCGCCTCGAAGTAACTGGTGGCTCCGCGCGAACCGGGATCATAAGTCATGACCGACTGGCCGTAGCTCGGCGCCTCGGAGACGCGCACGTTGCGGGGGATGACGGAGGTCAGCACCTTCTCCCCGAAGTGGTTGCGCACGTCCTGCTCGACCGCGTCCGCAAGGCGGGTACGGCGGTCGTACATGGTCAGCAGGATGGTGGACACGTCCAGGTTCGGGTTGAGGTGTGCCTTCACCAGGTTGATGTTGTTCAGGAGCTGGTTGAGGCCCTCCAGGGCGTAGTACTCGCACTGGATCGGGATGAGCACCTCCTGCGCGGCGCACAACGCGTTGACCGTGAGCAGGCCCAGCGACGGGGGACAGTCGATGAAGACGTAGTCGAACTCCATCGGGAAGCCCTGGATCGCGCGGCCCAGCCGCGACTCGCGGGCGACCACGGAGACGAGTTCGATCTCGGCGCCGGCGAGGTCGATGGTGGCCGGCACGCAGTAGAGGTTCGGAATGCCCTCGACCGCCTGCGCCACCTCCTCCATCGGCACCTGGTCGATCAGACAGTCGTAGACGTCCGGCACGCCCGCGTGGTGCGGCACGTTGAGTCCGGTCGAGGCGTTGCCCTGCGGGTCGAGGTCGACCACCAGGACCCGGTTGCCGTGCAGGGCCAGGGCCACCGCCAGGTTCACCGTCGTGGTCGTCTTACCCACGCCGCCCTTCTGGTTGGCGACGCACATGACGCGCTGCCGGGTCGGGCGAGGCATAGTCACCTCGCCGCTCGGGTTCAAAATCTGTACGGCGCGCATCGCTTCCATGGCCAACGGTGGGTCCTCCGAACTACCGGACGCTGTCGTGTTCGCGTCAGAAGCACCGTACGCGGTCGCACTCTGATCCTCACCCGCGACATGCGTAGAACTGGGTTGAGGGCGGGGCGACGGCGGACGGTTCGCCGGGGGAGCGGACACCGGCACGTAGCCGGTGGCGCCGTGCGGAGCCGACGAGAACTCCGCGGGCGGCACACTGCTCCCCGGCGGCGGCACCGAGGCCGTCGCGCGGAAACCGGTCGCGTCGGGGCTCGCCGGACCACTGGACACCGGGTGGGAGCCTGCCGCGCTCGACGAGTACGTGTTCGCGACGGTAGGCCTCATACCGGAGCCCGGGTTGGCGGCGCCTCGCTGCGCCGGGGTTGATGTTTCACGTGAAACAACGCCGTAAGAGCCCTGGGGGAGGCTCATGCCGTATTCCTGCACCGTGTCATCCCTGCCCGCATCGGATCGGATGGCTGCGCCGGCCGGTCCGGCGCGCGCTGGCGTCTCTGCCGGCGGTGCAACGACCGCACCCGCGACAGTCGGGTCCACATTATCGACGCGCGGCCAGCCTACGGCGGTCGGGCGACGGAAGCTACCACAGTCGTCCGGTTGGGCACGCCCGAGACCGCCTTCTGGCTGGACATACACCAAGAATCCCGGCACCAGTGACATGCGACATCCCAGCCGCCGCTGTGCCGTGGTAGGACCGGGCCAGCCCGCGGCCACGGGAGCGACCGGGGCAGCGCGCATGACCCGCCGGGCAGGTGGCGCACCGGTCGCCAGCACCGCACCGGACAGGGGCGAGCGGATGGCAGATCCGGCCCCGGGAAACGCGCCGGCATAGGTACGAGGGCGCGGCACGTCAGCCGAGGCGGACGTGCCGGCACCGTCGGTTCGCAGCACACCCATCGTCGTGCGCCCTCTCCGTGAGCGGAGGGCGCACCGTCAGTGCCGGCGCCCTCCGCGCCCTGCCCGCCGGGACGGCTTGGCAGTCTTCGGCACGACTTCGCGCTCCCGGACGATCTCCACCACGGTGGTGGGCGGGTCGATCAGGCCGACGCCGCACTGGTGGATCACGGCCGGTCCGCCGCCGAGCCGGGCGACGGCGTCGCCGTGCTCCACGATCTCGTCCGCGGCTGACATGCCCTTGAGCGCCAGCAGGCGACCGCCCAGCGAGGCCAGCGGCAGGCACCAACCCGCCAGCCGGTCCAGCGGCGCCACCGCGCGAGCGGTGACCACGTCCGCGCTGAGCTGGCCGATCTGCTCCTCCGCGCGGCCGCGTACCACGGTGACCTGGCCGGTCAGGCCGAGGGCCGCCACCGCCTCTTCCAGAAAGGCGGTCCGACGTGCCAGTGGTTCAACCAGAATGACCGAAATATCCGGTCTAGCCACTGCGAGCACGATACCGGGCAGACCGGCTCCGGAGCCCACGTCGACGACCGTGGCGGACGGGGAAATCAGCTCGGCCACGGCGGCGCAGTTCAGCAGATGCCGCTCCCACAGCCGGGGCGCCTCGCGCGGGCCGATCAGGCCGCGCACGACGCCGTCGGTGGCCAGCAGCTCGACGTACCGCGTGGCGGTGTCGAGCCGGTCGCCGAACAGCGCTTCGGCCGCCGGGCGGAGGTCGGGGGAGAGCACGGAGCCGGCCACCCCGTCGGGGATGACCGGCTCCGTCATGTCATCGGAACTCACGCGGGACGTACCACGATCCGGCGGTTGGGCTCGACGCCCTCGGACTCGCTCTGCACCCCCGCCGCGGCGTTGACCACGTCGTGCACGCACTTGCGCTCGAAGGCGGACATCGGCTCCAGCTTGACGGCCTCGCCGTGCTGCTTGACCTTCTCCACCGCGTTCTTCGCCAGCGCGCCCAGCTCCTTGCGGCGCTGGTCGCGGTAGCCACCGACGTCCAGCAGCAGGCGGCTCGGCTCACCGGTCTGCTTGAAGATCGCCAGGCGGGTCAGCTCCTGCAGCGCCTCCAGCGTCGCGCCGCGCGGGCCGACGAGGGACTGCAGGCGGCTGCCGACCACCTCGACCACCGGGCGGCCGGCGGAGACCAGCTCGTCGATGTCGCCGTCGGCGTCCAGGATGTCCAGCAGGCCCTCGATGTAGTCCGCCGCGATCTCGCTCTGCCGGAACAGGTCGGCGTCGCTGGCGGCCTTGCGCTTGGGAGTGGCGGCCTCGTCGGCGCCCTCCTCAGCCTCGTCGCCCTCCTCGGCCGCTGCCGGGGCCTTCTGAATCTCGGTGTCGGCGAGGTCTTCGACTGCCACGTCGTCCAGCTCAGTCTGGTCGGTCACGTTCTCTCCGGGTGTTCGGTCCGATCAAAACCCCGTGATCGGCCCCGCGCCGCGGCGCGGGGATCACGAGCAGGTCTGTGTGGGGGTGGCAGTCAGCCGGGGTCGCCCGCCGCTACCGCAGGCGACCCTGTCTCAGCTCAGCCGACGTTCTTCTTCACCGTCTTGCGCTGCTTGGCGTTGGTCGGCTTGGCGCCCACCTTCGGCGCGAGCGCCTTGGCGACCTCCGGGTCGATGACCTTCGGCTCCGGCTTGGCGCCCATCTTCGGCGGCGGGTACTTCTTCAGCACCCACATCTGCTGGCCGAGGGTGAAGAGGTTCGTCGTGGTCCAGTAGATGATCAGACCGAGCGGGAAGGCCACCGCGGAGATGATCAGCGTCGCCGGGATGCCGTACAGCATCAGCTTCTGCATCATCTTCTGCGTGGGGTCCTCGGACCAGCCGGTCTTCAGGATCATCTGGCGGCTGGTCATGTAGGTCGTGATGATCATGACGACGCCGAGGATGCCGCAGAGCACGGCGGCCATGCCGCCGTCGCGGAAGGTCGCACCGATGGACACGCCGAACAGGTCGGCGGACATGCCGCTCTGGAACTGCGCCGCGGTCCACCCGTAGAGGGTCTCGTCGCTGGTGCCCGTGCCCAGGCGCTTGATGACGTGGAAGACGCCGAAGAAGATCGGCATCTGGATCAGCAGCGGGAGGCAGCCCATCAGCGGGTTGGCCTTCTCCCGCCGGTAGAGCTCCATCATCTCGCGCTGGAGCGTCTCCTTGTCACCCTTGTGCTTCTCCTGCAGCGCCTTGAGCTGCGGCTGGAGCGTCTGCATGGCCCGCTGCGACCGGATCTGCTTGATGAACAGCGGGAACAGGATCACACGGACGGTCAGCACCAGGAAGACGATCGCCAGGACCCAGTCCCAGTTGGTGGCGAGCCAGGTCCCGTCGCCCCAGAGCTTGTCGAAGAGGCTGTGCCATAGCAGCAGGACCTTCGAGACGATCGTATAGATCCAGTCCATCATGAGGGTGTTGCTCCAGTCACATCAGTACTGCGGCGGGTGTTGGGTGGCACTGGGTCATATCCGCCCGGGTGAAAGGGATGGCAGCGACCGAGCCGTTTGACCGTCAGCCAGAACCCCCGCGCCGCGCCGTGACGCGAGATTGCCTCCAGCGCGTAGGCGCTGCAGGACGGGTAGAACCGGCAACGGGCTGGCAGGCCCGGACTCACCCAACGACGGTACGCGATGATGGGTAGGGCCAGCACGCGCCCGGCGAGTGTCGTGGGTCGCGACGGCTGAGTCATGCCTTACCCCCCGTCGACCTGCGGCGCGATGCCTGGCCGGGGTCGCGCTTGAGTGCCGCGACGAGCGCGGCGTCGAGGTCCCGGCCCAGTTGTTCGTACGAGGCGGACGCCGCTTGCGGCAGCGCGCGCACCACCACGGTGGCCCCGGCGGGCAGCCCGTCCAGCCGGTCCGCTGCCAGATGACGCAGCCGGCGCTTCACCGTGTTGCGGGTCACCGCGTTCCCCACCGCCTTGGAGACCACGAACCCTGCCTGGGATACCTGCCCGGACACGGCAACGGCGTGGCCGGGATCGTCTCCCTGCCACGCCGTTTCATGCTCGGTGGCCGTTGCGGGCACCGTCAGGTGCACCACCACGGCGCCACGACCGGCTCGGCGGCCGGCCCGCACGGCGGCGGCGAAGTCAGCGCTTCGCCTCAACCTGTGCGCAGCCGACAGCATCCGAGGCCCGTCCGGGGGTTTCAGACCGCCAGGCGGGCGCGGCCCTTGCCCCGGCGCTGCGACAGCACGGCGCGCCCGGCGCGGGTGCGCATACGCAGCCGGAAGCCGTGGGTCTTCGCGCGCCGACGGTTGTTCGGCTGGTACGTGCGCTTGCTCACGTCAGGTCTCCTGGGGATCGCCCCGCGCTGAGGCGGGGAAGTTCTAGCTTTCCGCGGGTGCACCGCCCGGTTGACGGCAGGATCGGGACGAGCAGTCTCGATCTTGTCTGAGTCAGGGCGGACGCCGCAACCGACACCCTAGCAGAGGGTGATGGAGCAACCGCTCCAGGGTACACGTGCCGTCGATGTCCGCCAAGAACTCTTCGCAGCTCACTCATCGTGTCAACAGCGAGCGCTCGACGGCAACCGACAGTGTCGTTATCAACACTCACCGAGAGTGAAGCTGTGGACAACAGGTGGACGCCTGTGGATAACCCTGTTAGCGTGCCGGAGTGCCCGACTGACGGCGCCAGCCGTTAATTGTGACGGCTACCGCAAAACCGGGCAATAAGGTGGCTCGTTCGGCACGGTGGGCCGTGTTGCAGGCGCTCAAGCGCCGGATAGGGCGACCCATACCAGCCGGACCCCGGATACCGATCGACACACAGCCTGTGGATAACTTGTGGAGAACCTCGAGGATTCGGGGGATAACCCGGGGGAAAACCACGGTCCGTGACTACATCGTCATTGATCGGAGCCGTCGTGCGGGAGCTGACGGGCAACCGGTGCCAGACCGAGCCCCGCTACACGGAATCGAAGGGTCGAGCGCATGAACGAGGCTGACAAGTGAGCGACCTCAACGCCGTGTGGCTGGCCGCCACCGACGAGCTCGCTGACGAGATCGTCTCGGCGCAGCACCGGGCGTACCTGAGACTCACCCAGGCGCTCGCGGTGGTCGACGACCTCGTGCTGCTGAGCGTGCCGGACGCGTTCATCCGCGACGTCATCGAGACGAAGCTGCGCACCGCGATCACCGACACGCTGTCGCGGATCATGGGCCGGCCGGTGCAGGTGGCGGTGAAGGTGCGTCCGCCGGACGAGTCCGCGGCCCGCCCGGCGGCTCCGGCCGCCCCGCCCGCCGAGTACGCGCCGGTGGCATACACGGCACCCGTCTACAGCCCGCCGCCCATCGAGCATCCTGTCGTGGCGCCCGCCGCCGACGGCGAGGACGCGCTGTTCGCCGTCCCGGTCCCGCGCCACCCCGAGGTCGCCCCGGTGCGCGCCGCCGTGCTCCGCACGCCCGACCACCGCGACGGCCCGTCCGATTCCGGCCCCGGCCGGGGCACCGGGCCGATGGACAGCCGATCCGTGCCGCACCCGCTGGCCCAGGTACGCGAGGAGCGGGAGCGCCGTCCCGGCGCCACCCCCGGCTCGGCCGCGAACGACGCCGGCGGCAACAAGCTGAACCCGAAGTACCGCTTCGAGACCTTCGTCATCGGCTCCTCCAACCGCTTCGCGCACGCCGCGTCGGTGGCGGTCGCCGAGTCGCCCGCAAAGGCGTACAACCCGCTGTTCATCTACGGCGGCTCGGGGCTGGGCAAGACCCACCTGCTTCACGCGATCGGCCACTACGCCCAGGAGCTCGGCCACGCCCGCAGCGTCCGGTACGTGTCGACCGAGGAGTTCACCAACGACTTCATCAACTCGATCCGCGACGACAAGGCCAGCGCGTTCCAGCGGCGCTACCGCGACGTGGACATCCTCCTGATCGACGACATCCAGTTCCTGGAGAAGCGCGACCGGACCCAGGAGGAGTTCTTCCACACCTTCAACACGCTGCACAACGCGAACAAGCAGATCGTGATCACGTCGGACCGCTCGCCCAAGGCGCTGTCGACGCTGGAGGACCGCCTGCGTACCCGGTTCGAGTGGGGCCTGCTGGCCGACATCCAGCCGCCGGACCTCGAGACCCGCATCGCGATCCTGCAGAAGAAGGCCGCTCAGGAGCGCCTGCACGCTCCCGCCGACGTGCTGGAGTTCATCGCCTCCCGGGTGTCGAACTCGATCCGCGAGCTCGAGGGCGCGCTGATCCGGGTCACCGCGTACGCCAATCTCAGCCGCGAGCAGGTCAAGCTGTCGATCGCGGAGGAGGTGCTGCGCGACTTCATCCCCGACGACGCGGCACCGGAGATCACCGCCGACCAGATCATGCTGTCGACGTCGGAGTACTTCGGCGTCAGCCTGGAGGACCTGCGCGGCCACTCCCGTTCGCGGGTGCTGGTCAACGCACGCCAGGTGGCCATGTACCTGTGCCGCGAGCTGACCGACCTGTCCCTGCCCCGGATCGGGCAGGCCTTCGGCGGCCGCGACCACACCACCGTCATGCACGCCGACCGCAAGATCCGGCAGCAGATGGCGGAGCGGCGATCCCTCTACAACCAGATCGCCGAACTCACCAACCGCATCAAGCAGGTCTAGCGGGGGAGCGGCGAGGGCCGCTCCGTCGGTCCACTGATCTGGACGAACGCCCCGTCCCGGTACGCGAACCCGCGTTCCTGGGGCGTGATGCGCTCCGCCCCGTCGTCGTTGCCGTAGCCCTCGATCCGCACCGTGACCACGTCCCCGCTCACCGACACCTGCGCAGGGTCGATCCAGGGGAAGAAGTCGAAGGTCCGGGAATCGAGCATGAAACCGAGCGGGCGGAGCGCGCCGCCGTCGACGGTCAGCGCGAGCAGCTGCTTGCGCGTGAAGATCCCCTCGATCCGGCAGCTGACGAGCACGACCAACTCGTCCCCTGGCAACCCGTCGAGATCAGCGCGGATCGGCGGGGACAGTTCGGCCACGGTCAGGCTGTTGTAGGGGCCGTCCCGCTCCGTGCCGTCGACGAACGTCCGGCGGCCCGCCGCGCACTGGGCCATCGCCGGGACGTCGAAGGTCGCGTTGCGCGCGTCCACCGCCGGCGCGGGCGAAACACCGGCGGGCGGCGATCCGCTGGGGACCTGCGTCGCGGTGACCGGGCCGGCCGATGCGGAGGGCGTGGTCACCGGGGGCGGCACGGACCGGCTGACGAGCACCGTGCCGGCGACCAGACCGCCCGACAGCACCGCAGCCGCCGCGAGCACGGCGGTCGTCCTGCGCCGCGACCGGCGCCGGGAGCCGGTGAGCACCCGGGTATAGAGGTCGGCAGGTTCGGCCTGCGCCGCGAGGTCGGCGAGCCGGGCGCGGAAGGAGTCGTTCATCGCAGCTTCCTGTCGCTGGTCGGGGAGTCGAGGAGATGAGGCGCGATGACGCGCAGCCTCGCCAGCGCCTTGGCGGACTGCGACTTGACCGTGCCGACCGTCACGCCGAGCAGCTCGGCGACCTCCGACTCGGACAGATCCTCGAAGTAGCGCAGCACGAGCACCGCCCGCTGGCGGGCGCCGAGCCGGCTGAGCGCGTCCTGCAGGACCAGCCGGGTGACGGCCTGCGCCTGTTCGTCGACGCGCGCGGTGCGGGCCGGTTCGGGCGGGACGTCGGTCAGCCGTTCCGGGGAACGCCGTCGGCGACGCCACCACGAGATCTGCAGGTGATACATGATCTTGCGGGTGTACGCCTCGGGGCTGCCGTCCCACAGGCGAGGCCATGCCTGATGGGTACGGATCAGCGCGTCGTTGACGAGATCCTCGGCCAGATGCTGGTCGCCGGTGAGCAGATATGCCGCTCGCAGCAGGGCCGGCGTGCGTGCCCGTACGTACGCCTCGAACTCTTCGGCGCGCGATGCCGTCATCGGGATCCGCCTTGTGGGTAGAGGGTGTCCGGTGCCGGGTACGCCCCCAGTAAGTGGCCCGCGGCGGCGAAAGGTTGCCCGTTGTCCACAGAGATCGTGGATAAGTCCGTGGATAACCCGGTGGATTGCCTGTGGATCCGCTGTGGACGGATGTGGACAGAGATTCCGCCAAAAATCTTGCTGTGGAAAGAGTGTGGACGCGCGTGTGGACGGAGCCCTTGATCCGTGGACAGCGGGCCATGATCGGTGGATATCGCTGTGGAGAACGTGGATGCCCGGTGTCCACAGTTTGGGGAGAACCACTGGGGATAGCCGGTGGATAACCTGTGGACGCCGGTGGACAACCGGTGGACGAAGCTCCGGCTGTGGAGAACTCGGCCGGTTATCCACCGCCCGTCCACCGCTCCTCCACACCCCTGCATGCGGGGTGACCTGGGAATACGGCGTTAATCCACAGTTTCCACAGCACCGATGATGAAGACGGGAGTTATCTCTAAGAGAGAAATCAAGAAATCATCGGGGTTCGGGAAGTTGTGGATGCTCGGCCGCCGCCGATCCACAGGGGTCGCCGAGGGGAGATCGCTCGGAGGTCCTAAGGTTTCAGTGGTCAGCTTGGCAGCATCGACGTGACCACAGGAGGGCTGAAGATGAAGTTTCGGGTAGAGCGTGACGCGCTCGCCGACGCCGTGGCCTGGACCGCCAAGAGCCTTCCGAGCCGGCCCTCGGTGCCGGTTCTGGCAGGTGTGATGCTGCGGGTCGCCGACGGCCGCCTGCACGTCTCCGGCTTCGACTACGAGGTCTCCAACCAGGTGGACGTCGAGGTGCAGGCCGACGCGGACGGCGCGACCCTGGTCTCCGGCCGCCTGCTCGCCGAGATCACCAAGGCGCTGCCGGCCAAGCCGGTGGAGATCGCCGCCGTCGGCGCGCACCTGGAGCTGGTCTGCGGCAGTGCCCGGTTCACCCTGCCGACGATGCCGGTCGAGGACTACCCGACCCTGCCGGAGCTGCCCGCCAGCGCCGGCCGCGTCGACGCCGCGGTGTTCGCCTCGGCGGTGTCCCAGGTCGCCATCGCGGCCGGGCGCGACGAGACGCTGCCGATGATGACCGGCGTCCGGCTGGAGCTCAACGGCGACACCCTGGCCCTGCTCGCCACCGACCGCTACCGGCTGGCCATCCGGGAGATCTCCTGGACGCCGGACGACCCGGAGATCAGCGTCAACGCGCTGGTCCCGGCGCGCACCCTGGCCGACACCGCCAAGACGCTCGGCCCGACCGGCGGCGACGTCACCATCGCGCTGGCCAGCGGCGGCGCGGGCGAGGGCATGATCGGCTTCCTGGGCGGCTCGAAGGTCGGCGGCTCCCGCCGGACCACCAGCCGCCTGCTCGACGGCCAGTCCTACCCGCCGGTGCGCTCGCTGTTCGCGCCCAGCTACGCCTCCGAGGCCCGGGTCACCGTGTCAGCGCTGGTCGAGGTCGTCAAGCGCGTCTCACTGGTGGCGGAGAAGGCCACCCCGGTGCGGCTGAGCTTCAGCGAGGACGGTCTCGTGGTCGAGGCCGGCGGCACCGAAGAAGCGCGGGCGAGCGAGGCGATGGACGCCACCTTCACCGGTGAGTCGATGACGATCGCCTTCAACCCGCAGTACCTGATCGAGGGCTTGGGCGCGCTCGGCGCACCGACGGCCGTGTTCTCGTTCAACGATCCGTTCAAGCCCGCGGTGATCACCCCCGCCGACGCCGACGGTGCGGCGATCCCCGGGTTCCGCTACCTGATCATGCCGATCAGGGTGGGCCGCTGACACAGCGGCCAGGCTCCAACGCACCAAGGGGGAAGACATGCAGCTCGGTCTGGTCGGACTTGGCAAGATGGGCGGCAACATGCGTGACCGCCTGCGCGAGGCGGGCCACGACGTCGTCGGATACGACCGCAACCCGGAGCTCTCCGACGCCGAGAACCTGGCCGACCTCGTTGCCAAGCTGGAGGCGCCGCGCGCGGTGTGGGTGATGGTGCCCGCCGGCGTCACCGAGGCCACCATCGACGAGCTGGCTCCGTTGCTCAGCCCGGGTGACATCGTCATCGACGGCGGCAACTCGCGCTTCTCCGCCGACGGCCCGCGGGCCGAGCGGCTGAGCAAGCTCGGCATCGGCTACGTCGACTGCGGCGTGTCCGGTGGCGTGTGGGGCAAGGAGAACGGCTACGGCCTGATGGTCGGCGGCTCCGACGAGAACGTCGGCCGGCTCATGCCGATCTTCGAGACGCTCAAGCCCGAGGGCGAGTTCGGCTTCGTGCACGCCGGCCCGGTCGGCGCCGGCCACTACGCCAAGATGGTGCACAACGGCATCGAGTACGGCCTGATGCACGCCTACGCCGAGGGCTTCGAACTGCTGGAGGCCTCCGAGCTGGTGACCAACGTGCCCGGGGTGTTCCGGTCGTGGCGTGAGGGCACCGTCATCCGGTCCTGGCTGCTCGACCTGATGGACCTGGCGCTCACCGACGACGCGCACCTGGAGAAGCTGAAGGGCTACGCCGACGACACCGGCGAGGGCCGCTGGACCGTGGAAGAGGCCATCCGCCTCGCCGTGCCCATGCACGTCATCGCAGCCTCGCTGTTCGCCCGTTTCGAATCCCGCCAGGACGACTCCCCGGCCATGAAGGCGATCGCCGCGCTGCGCAACCAGTTCGGTGGACACGCCGTGCAGCAGGCCGGCTGAGTTGTACGTCAGAAGGCTCGAACTCGTCGACGTCCGCTCGTACCCACGGGTGGGCGTCGACCTCGAGCCGGGGCCGAACGTGCTGATCGGCCCGAACGGCGTCGGCAAGACCAACCTGGTCGAGGCGCTGGGCTACGTCGCCACGCTGGCCAGTCACCGGGTCTCCACCGACGCCCCGCTGGTGCGGGTGGGCGCGAGCACCGGCGTGATCCGCTGCGCGATCGTGCACGAGCGCCGCGAGTTGCTGGTCGAGCTGGAGATCGTGCCGGGCAAGGCCAACCGCGCCCGGCTCGGCCGGTCCCCGGCTCGCCGCCCTCGCGACATCCTCGGCGCGCTGCGGCTGGTGCTGTTCGCGCCCGAGGACCTGTCCCTGGTCCGCGGTGACCCCGACCAGCGGCGGCGCTACCTCGACGACCTGCTCACCGCCCGCCAGCCGCGGTTCGCCGCGGTGCGCGCCGACTACGACCGGGTGCTCAAGCAGCGCAACGCCCTGCTGCGCACCGCGTACCTCAGCCGCAAGGTCGGCGGTGCGCGCGGCGGCGACCTGAGCACCCTCGAAGTGTGGGACACCCACCTGGCCGAGCACGGCGCGCAACTGCTGCGCGCCCGCCTCAGCCTCGTCGAGCAGCTCGCGCCCTTCCTCGAGGACGCCTACCAGCAGGTCAGCGCAGGAGTCGGCAAGGCAGTCGCGGAATACCGCGCCTCGGTGCCCGAACCCACGCCCGAGGCCATGCTCGCCGCCCTCGCCGAGGTGCGCTCCGACGAGATCGCCAGAGGCACGACACTAGCCGGGCCGCACCGCGACGACCTGGTGCTCCGGCTCGGCGACCTGCCCGTGAAGGGCTACGCCAGCCACGGCGAGTCCTGGTCGTACGCGCTCGCCCTGCGGCTGGCCGGCTACAGCCTGCTCCGCGCCGACGGCATCGAACCGGTGCTGATCCTCGACGACGTCTTCGCCGAACTCGACACCGGCCGCCGCGAGCGGCTGGCGCAGCTCATCGGCGACGCCGCACAGGTGATCATCACGTGTGCGGTGGAGGCCGACGTGCCCACCGCCCTGCGTGGCGCCCGATACTTCGTGACACCCGGAGAGGTGAGCCGTGGCTGACGCCGTACCCCCGGGGGACCGGAACGGACCGGAACTGGCGCGGGCCGCACTCGACGCCGCGCTCAGGAAGCGTGCCGCACGCAACCAGGCCGCGGCGGAGGCGCGGGCCAAGGGCGACAGCCCCGGCACGCGTTACCGGCCGCGCGGCTATTCAGGCCCGGGCCCCGACCCGCGCGATCCGGCGAAGCTCGGCGACGTGCTGTCCCGATTGATGAAGGCGCGCGGCTGGCAGCGCCCGACGGCCGAGGCGACCGTGTTCGGCGAGTGGGAGAAGTGCGTCGGCCCCGACATCGCCGCACACAGCCGCCCGATCAAGCTGGAGAACGGCGAGCTGACCGTCGAAGCCGAGTCCACAGCCTGGGCGACCCAGCTCCGCCTGCTGGCTCGCACCATCCTCACCCGCATCGCCGGCACCGTCGGCAACAACGTCGTCACCAAACTCCACATCCACGGCCCCGCCGCCCCCTCCTGGTCCCACGGCCGCAAACGCGTCCGCGGCACCGGCCCCGGCGACACCTACGGCTGACCCACCCCCTCCTGCCCGAAGGAAGGGCACCTTCTTATCGCTATGCGTAGAGGAGGGTGCCCTTCTTAACGCGCCAGGCGCGCTGGGTGGGCTCGGCGGGCGATGATCGCTGTTTCGTGTCGGAATCTGCGGTCAGACCACACCTTTTGACCACAGACTGCGATCATCAGCCGAGCCGGAGCCGGAGCCGGAGCCGGTGGCGGAGCCGGTGGCGGTGGCGGAGCCGGTGGCGGTGGCGGTGGCGGAGCCGGTGGCGGTGGCGGTGGCGTATGGCCGCGAGCCGTCCGCAGGGCGGGGGTGGATCTATGGAACCCGGGTGGCGGGTGGGGCATCTGAAGGCCATGCGGAGACTGTGGGGACATTTCGCGGCGCTGATGGTGCTGACCTCGGTGCTGGTGGTCGGACCGTCGGGGACGGCGTGCGCATGCAGTTGCGCCGAGCCCGACCCGGTGGAGAACACGGCCTGGGCCGATCTGGTGTTCGTCGGGGTGGTGGTCGACATCGACCGGCCCGCGTTCAGCACGTCGACCGGGGATCTGATGACCGCCCGGCTCACCGTCGAGCAGGTGCGCAAGGGAACCGCGCAGGGCCCGGTCGAGGTGAAGACGGCGATGGAGGGGCCCAGTTGCGGCTTCGACTTCGTCGAGGGCAACCGCTACCTGGTCTACAGCCGGGAGGGTCAGACGAGCCTGTGCTCGGGCAACGAGCTGCTCGGGGCGGCACCGGAAGTGGAGCTGGAAGGCGACGTGCCGGTGGCCGCGCTGATCGGCGGCGGTGCGGTCCTGCTGGTCGCCGCGTTGGCGCTCTGGTGGGTGCTGCGCCGAAGGTCCGCACACCTGGCGTCCGGTCCGGCGGATGCCGGAGCCGGGCCTGCGGCGCAGACGGACCCCGGCCCCGCGAACGCCGGACACGACGGCGAGGCCGGGCCGGTCGGTCAGGACTCGGCGTAGACGGCGAACCCGCGGTCGGCGCAGCGGCGGTAGAACTGGGCGAGCACGGCGAACTCCGACAGCGGGAAGCTCCACTGCGGGTCGCCGTCGGTCTCCTCGCGCAGCGCGTCGAGGCGCTGTTCGAGCCACCGCAGCTGCTGCTCGGGGAGTCGGGAATCGGTCAGTGCGGCACGGAGCACCGCGGCGACGCTGTCGAACGAGACGGCGTCGCCGTGCGGCGCGTGACCCGCGACGAACTTCTCCAGGCCGCCCGCGATCCAGGCGCAGCCGTCGGGGTCGATGACCGGGTCCTCGTCCTCCTCGGCGGCCTCGGTGGCGTAGAGCACGCCCTTGAGCCCGAGGAGCAGATCGACGACCTCGGTGTACGCGGTCGCGCGGACCGTGCCGGTGCGCGCGATGTGACCTGCCAGGGCAGCGGTCGGCGCAGCGGTGGTCGGCAGTTCGGCCAGCTCGGCGAAGTCGACGAATTCCGCGGGCGCCACCGGGTCGTAGAAGCGGCCGGTGGCCGGCCACTGCACCGCGACGTTGTCCAGACCCATGTCAGCCTCTCGAGCGCTTGAGTTCCAGGCCGTGCGCAACTTACGGCATACGGGGGACATTGCGCGACCCTCTGAACCGGTGCTTCTGGGCCCGCTCGCCACCGGCCCTCAGGAGCGTCGCGTCCGTGGGGGGAGTTGCGACCGGAGGCTTTCGGGCGGCTACGGGGCTGCCAGGGCCTTGAAACGACGTTCTGTGGGTGCCGCGTGCGGCAGATGTCGGCACGACACAGTAGGATCGAGCGTGAGAGCAGAACACTGGGTGGACCGTGTACGCGACACCGGTGGGTTGTCCCGCACACCGCAGGTCCGCCCTGCGTTGCGCCGTGTGTCACCCCCGTCCCGCGTATGCCGATCCCGGCGAAGCCTGTCCCGGGTGCGTGGGTATACGGACGCGGCAGGCAGGACTTGGTTGTCGTCCCCGTCGCCTCGGGCGGCGGAGGAGGGATTGAGAGTGGCAACGCCGAAGCAGCAGAACAGTGAGTACACGGGTTCCTCGATCACCGTTCTCGAGGGCCTGGACGCGGTTCGCAAGCGTCCCGGCATGTACATCGGCTCCACCGGTGAGCGGGGCCTGCACCACCTCGTGTGGGAGGTGGTCGACAACTCCGTCGACGAGGCGCTCGCCGGGGTGTGTGACCTCATCTCCATCACGCTGACGGCCGACGGCGGGGTGCGGGTCTCCGATAACGGCCGCGGCATCCCGGTCGACATCCACCCCGTGGAGAAGCGGCCGACCGTCGAGGTCGTGATGACCGTGCTGCACGCGGGCGGCAAGTTCGACGGCAAGGCGTACGCGGTCTCCGGCGGTCTGCACGGCGTCGGCATCTCCGTGGTGAACGCCCTGTCGACGCGCATCGACCTGGAGATCCACAAGGACGGGTTCGTCTGGCGTCAGCGCTACGACCACTCCAAGCCCGGACCGCTGGAGAAGGGCGAGCCGACCAACCGCACCGGCACGACCACCACCTTCTACCCGGACCCGAACATCTTCGAGACGGTCGAGTTCAACTTCGAGACCATCTACCGCCGCGTGCAGGAGATGGCGTTCCTCAACCGGGGCCTGACCATCGCGCTGCGCGACGAGCGCGCGCTGGCCTCCGACGGCGAGGACGCCGAGGTCCGCGAGGTGACGTTCTGCTACAAGGGCGGCATCGCCGACTTCGTGCGGCACCTGAACAACACCAAGAGCCCCATTCACAAGTCGGTGGTCGAGTTCGACGCCGAGGGCGAGAACATGTCGCTCGAGATCGCGATGCAGTGGAACGAGTCCTACGGCGAGTCGGTCTACACCTTCGCGAACACGATCAACACCCACGAGGGCGGCACGCACGAGGAGGGCTTCCGGGCGGCGCTGACGACCATCATCAACAAGTACGGCGCCGACAAGAAGATCCTCAAGGGCGACGAGAAGCTCTCGGGTGAGGACATCCGCGAGGGTCTCGCCGCGATCATCTCGGTGAAGCTGGCCAACCCGCAGTTCGAGGGCCAGACCAAGACGAAGCTGGGCAACACCGAGGTCAAGAGCTTCGTGCAGAAGGCCTGCAACGAGTGGCTGGCGGACTGGCTGGAGCGCAATCCCGCCGACGCCAAGATGATCATCACGAAGGCCTCGCAGGCCGCCCGTGCTCGCATCGCCGCCGCGCAGGCGCGCAAGCTGGCCCGGCGCAAGTCGCTGCTGGAGTCCGGCTCGATGCCGGGCAAGCTGGCCGACTGCCAGTCCACCGACCCGAAGATGTGCGAGCTGTTCATCGTCGAGGGCGACTCGGCCGGCGGCTCGGCCAAGCAGGGCCGCGACCCCCGGGTGCAGGCCATCCTGCCGATCCGCGGCAAGATCCTGAACGTGGAGAAGGCGCGCATCGACAAGGTGCTGCGCAACAACGAGGTCCAGGCGCTGATCACCGCGCTGGGCACCGGCATCCACGACGACTTCGACATCGAGAAGCTGCGCTACCACAAGGTCGTGCTGATGGCCGACGCGGACGTCGACGGCCAGCACATCCAGACGCTGCTGCTGACGCTGCTGTTCCGCTTCATGCGCCCGCTGGTCGAGCTGGGGCACGTGTACCTCGCGTCGCCGCCCCTGTTCAAGATCAAGTGGAACAAGAAGGGCGACGACGCGCAGTACGCGTACTCCGACCGGGAGCGCGACGGCCTGATCCGGCTGCGTCAGGAGACCAAGCCGAACGCCAAGCCGGACGACATCCAGCGGTTCAAGGGTCTGGGTGAGATGAACTACCCGGAGCTGTGGGAGACCACGATGAACCCGGGTACCCGGACACTGCGTCAGGTGACCTTGGACGACGCGGCAACCGCAGACGAACTCTTCAGCGTGCTGATGGGCGAGGACGTTGAGGCACGCCGCTCGTTCATCCAGCGCAATGCGAAGGATGTCCGCTTCCTCGACATCTAGTCGAGGCTGGGCAACTAGTCCTGGAACGTGCCGACCTGTGGATAGACGAACTGTTTATCCACAGGTCGGGCCCTGATCCACAGCGTTATCCACAGCTTCCTCAGCTCCATACGCAGGAAAAGAGTTTTAAACAGTGAGCGAGACTCCTGACACTCAGCCGGAAGAGGTCGGCGTGCACGGCCGCATCGAGCCCGTCGGGCTCGAGGTGGAGATGCAGCGCTCGTACCTCGACTACGCCATGAGCGTCATCGTCGGCCGGGCGCTGCCGGACGTGCGCGACGGCCTCAAGCCGGTACACCGCAAGATCCTTTACGCGATGTACGACGGCGGCTTCCGCCCCGACCGCGGCTACTTCAAGTGCGCCCGCGTCGTCGGCGAGGTCATGGGTAACTACCACCCGCACGGCGACACCGCGATCTACGACTCCCTGGTGCGCATGGCGCAGCCGTGGTCGCTGCGCTACCCGCTGATCGACGGCAACGGCAACTTCGGCTCGCCGGGCAACGACCCCGCCGCCGCCATGCGGTACACCGAGTGCCGGCTGTTCCCGCTCGCGATGGAGCTGCTGCGCGACATCGACGAGGACACCGTCGACTTCATCCCGAACTACGACGGGCGCAACCAGGAGCCGACGATCCTGCCGGCCCGGTTCCCGAACCTGCTGGTCAACGGCTCCGAAGGCATCGCCGTCGGCATGGCCACCAAGATCCCGCCGCACAACCTGCGCGAGATCGGCAAGGCCGTGCAGTGGTGCCTGGACAACCCGGAGGCCGACGAGGCCGAGGTCCTGGAAGCCGCGCTGCAGATCGTCAAGGGCCCGGACTTCCCGACCCGCGGTCTGATCGTCGGCACCGGCACGATCGAGGAGGCGTACCGCACCGGGCGCGGCTCGATCCGCATGCGGGCCGTGGTCGAGGTCGAGGAGGACAAGAAGGGGCGCGCCTGCCTCGTCGTCACCGAGCTGCCGTACCAGGTCAACCCGGACAACCTCGCCGAGCGCGTGGCCGAGCTGGTCAAGGAGGGCAAGCTGGGCGGCATCGCCGACATCCGCGAGGAGTCGTCCGGCCGCACCGGCATGCGCCTGGTGCTCGTGCTCAAGCGCGACGCCGTGGCCAAGGTGGTGCTGAACAACCTCTACAAGCACACCCAGCTCCAGGAGACCTTCGGCGCGAACATGCTGGCGCTGGTCGACGGCGTGCCGCGCACGCTGAACCTCGCCCAGTTCCTGATGTACTACGTCAGCCACCAGATGGAGGTCATCCAGCGGCGGACGGCGTACCGGCTGCGCAAGGCCGAGGAGCGGGCCCACATCCTGCGCGGTCTGGTCAAGGCGCTGGACATGCTGGACGAGGTCATCGCCCTCATCCGCCGCGCGCCGAGCGCGGAGGAGTCCAAGACCGGCCTCATGGCGCTGCTCGACGTCGACGAGATCCAGGCGACCGCGATCCTCGACATGCAGCTGCGCCGCCTGGCCGCGCTGGAGCGTCAGAAGATCATCGACGAGCTGGCCCGGATCGAGCTCGAGATCGCCGACCTCAAGGACATCCTGGCCAAGCCCGAGCGGCAGCGGAAGATCATCTCCGACGAGCTCGGCGAGATCGTCGCCAAGTGGGGCGACGACCGGCGCACGAAGATCATCCCGTTCGACGGCGAGGTCTCCATGGAGGACCTCATCGCGCGCGAGGACGTCGTGGTGACCATCACCCGTACCGGGTACGCCAAACGGACAAAGGTTGACCTGTACCGCTCGCAGAAGCGGGGCGGCAAGGGCGTCTCCGGGGCCACGCTGCGCCAGGACGACATCGTCAGCCACTTCTTCGTCTGCTCCACGCACGACTGGATCCTGTTCTTCACGAACAAGGGACGGGTGTACCGCGCCAAGGCGTACGAGTTCCCCGAGGCCTCGCGCATCGCGAAGGGCCAGCACGTGGCGAACCTGCTCGCCTTCCAGCCCGACGAGCAGATCGCCCAGGTCATCGAGATCCAGAACTACGAGGTCGCGCCGTACCTGGTGCTGGCCACGAAGAACGGACTGGTCAAGAAGACCTCGCTCGCGGAGTTCGACTCCAACCGCAGCGGCGGCATCATCGCGATCAACCTGCGCGACGACGACGAGCTCGTCGGCGCAGCGCTGATCGCCGCGGAGGACGACCTGCTGCTCGTCAGCAAGCAGGCGCAGGCCATCCGCTTCAACGCCACCGACGACGCGCTGCGCCCCATGGGCCGTGCGACGTCGGGTGTCATCGGCATGCGCTTCGGCGACGGCGACGAGCTGCTGGCCATGGAGGTGGTCCGTGACGGCATGGACGTCCTCGTGGCGACCAACGGCGGCTATGCCAAGCGCACCCCGATCGACGAGTACCCCGTCCAGGGCCGGGGCGGAAAGGGCGTACTGACCGCAAAGATCACCGAACGCCGTGGCGGACTGGTGGGTGCGGTCGTTATCAGCCCGGAAGACGAGCTCTTCGCTATCACGAGTAACGGCGGAGTTATCCGAACTCCGGTGAAGCCCGTGCGGCGGACGCGCGATCGGAACACAATGGGTGTCAAGCTGATGGACCTCCCAGAAGGCGTAACCCTCGTCGCCATTGCCCGCAATGCCGATGAGCCGGACGAACAGGACTAGTGCATGACGGAGACACAGGCGATGTCGGAGACCGCGGGGGCTCCGGCGAGTCCGGTCGAGAAGGACGGCGGCGACGCCGCCTCGTCGACCGGCCGGGCGGCCGTAGGCCGCGCGACAGTCCCCGCTGATCAGTCCGAGCCGACCCCGGCCCGGTCCGCGACCGGGGGTGACGAGTCGGCCGGCAGCACCGCTGCTGCCGCCGCGACCACCACCGGCACCTTCACCCGGCCGGCGGGCATGCCCGTCCCGGATTCGGAGCCTACGGGCGCCATCGCGACCTCCGAGCGGCCGGCGACGGCCACCGGGCGGGCCGCGGCGGGCTCCTCGACGCTGCGCTCGGTGGTCAGCAGTGCCAGCGCCGGTGCGGTGCGTGTCACCGAAGCCGTGCGTGCGGCGCGGACCAGCGCCGGCTCGGCCGCCTCGCGCGGCCCGCGCCGGGCCCGGCTGAGCATCAAGCGCATCGACCCGTGGTCGGTCATGAAGTTCTCCTTCGCCGTGTCCTTCGTGCTCCTGGTCGTCATCGTGGTCGCCACCTCGGTGCTGTACCTGGCGCTGGACGCGATGGGCGTGTTCACCTCGCTGAACACGACCCTGGCCGACCTGTTCGCCTCGAACGGCAGCGCGGGCGACTTCCGCATCAGCGCCAGCGCGGTGATCGGGACATCGGCCATCCTGGGCGCGATCAACGTGGTGCTGTTCACCGCGCTGATGACCCTGGGCGCGTTCATCTACAACGTCTGTGCCGACCTGGTCGGCGGCGTCGAGATCACGCTCGCCGAGCGGGACTGACCTCACGCCACACCCACAGCGGTCCGCGGTTCGCCCACGGACCGCTGAGGTGTGCCCGCACCCCGCGCGGGCGCCGCTTCCAAGATCGCCGTTTGAGTTCAGAACCTGAGGTGAGCACGCAGGTTCCGACCTCAAACGGCGATCTTCGCTTTCCGCCGGCGACCGGGTCGGGACACGCCACGCGGGGAGGGGATACCGGTTTGGAAGTGGCGTCAGCGGTGCGGTAAGGTTCGTTGTCGCGCGGGGCTATAGCTCAGTCGGTTAGAGCGCAGAGCTGATAACTCTGAGGTCGCTGGTTCGATTCCAGCTAGCCCCACTCCCGAGCGTAAGGTGCTCATCATGTGGAAGAAGTTGCTGATCGTCGCCGGAGTCGGCGTGGCGGTCGCACTGGTCGCCAAGAAGCTCAAGGCGGCCAACGACGAGCGGGAACTGTGGCACGAGGCCACCACCGCACCGGATCTCCGCTGAGTCAGACGGGCCGAGCCCGTCCCTCGGGGCCTTAGCTCAATTGGCAGAGCACCGCCTTTGCAAGGCGGGGGTTAGGAGTTCGATTCTCCTAGGCTCCACCAGGAAAAACTAGGCTGTATCGACGGCTGCACTGCAGCCACCGGTACAGCCTAGAGTTTTTGGATCCACCTATTGGGGCTTCTTCTCGCCTTCCCTGCCTCGCCCATGATTCGATCGATGCCGTCCGCTGCGTCGCGTGCTCTTGCGGGCAGGACGTGGCCGTAGGTGTCGGCCGTGAGCCGGATCGTGGAGTGGCCGAGTAGGTCCATCACGGTCCGCCGTCCTGCCCGTCGTGGAGCAAGAACGTTGCGAAGGCATGCCGCAGGTCGTGTAGCCGGAGCCAGTCCAGCCCGGCCCGCTCTGCGGCGGGCTGCTGACCGTCGTATCTGCGTCCGACCAGCCGACCTGCACCGACATCTGGGAAGGCAACTGAGTCAGACGTGCGACATGCACCGCGGGTTGGCCAGAAGCGGCACGAAGTGCGTGGCGTACACCGAGTGGTAGCCGATGGCGAAGGTGCCCGCGGCCGGGGCCCATGTGCCGTACGCCCGGTAGGCCGCGGTGGCGCGGGCTGCGATGTCGGGCGTGGCCGGGGTGTCCCAGGTGCGGCGGACGCGGCCGAGGCGGGTGTCCATCCAATCGGGCGGCTCCACGTAGTAGCGCAGGTCGCCGAACCGTCCAGGGCTGGAAAGCCGCAGTGCGCGGCAGGCCGCCCCGGCGGCGACGTGGTCGCGGTGGTAGTCGAACACGTCGCTGTGCACGCGCAGCGCCACGGGCGCGCCCGGCGCGATCCGGTCGGCCGCGGACAGCACGGCGAGCCGCGCGGCAGCCACTGTCACCGCGCCGTCGGGCAGCAGCGCCCGGTGCAGCGTGAGCCGGCCGGGCAGCCCGGACGACAGCGCGGCGACGGCGTTGCGCGCCTCGGTGACGCGGGCCGCGGCCATGGTCGCGGCCGTGAACGGGGCGTAGCCCTCCACGGCGGGCCGGTGCAGGCTGCCCCACCAGGGGGACAGCACGGTGCCGTTGAGCACCGCCAGCGCGCCGGAGCGCTCACCGTCGGTCAGTAGCAGCACGTGCACGTCACGCCCGGCCGCGCAAGCCTCCGCGATGGCGACGCTCATGGCCAGGGTCTCGTCATCAGGGTGGGCGGCCACGAACAGTATCGGCGGGGCGGTGGCGGCCGAGGCCGAGGCCGCGCGCGGCAGGGCCAGCGCGGAAGCGACGCCGAGCACGGCGCCGGTGCGCATGAGGGTACGGCGGTTCACGGGGTCAGCTCCAGTACGTCAGGGGAGGATCGTGAGCGTAACCGCCGCACCCCCACCCGCGCCGCCCCGCGTCCGCGAGCAGGTACGCCGCAGGCGCCATGGTGAGGTTGGCGGCCTCGGCGACGGCGGCGCGCCGGTTACGGCCGAACGACCGGTGGCACTGGTTCCGCAGTCGTCCAGCAGCCGCGGACCGATCGGCATCGGCGTGGCCGTCGTGGTGCTCGCCCTGCTGGGCCTGGGCGGCGCGCTCTTCGTCCGGCGCTCGCGCAGAACCACGACCGACCAGAACGCGGACGGCTGAGCGTCGGCCCGGCGTCAGAACCGTCCGCCGGGCGATGGCCTGTTTTCACACCGTCTCGGCGAACGTGTCATCGGAAATCATCCGAATCACCGGTAGCAAAAAGTTGACAGTTGATTCTAGAGTCAGGACCTGCGCCGCCCTGGAGCCGATTAGACCGGCTGCTACGTGGGACTGGTTCGGCGCACATCAAAGGGAGTTCCCCCTTGTCTGCACGACCCCTCAAAAAACCGATGGCTGCTGCCTCGGTGCTGGCCGTCGGCGCGCTCACCGCGCTCGGCCTGCCGGCGACCTCAGCCAACGCCAGCTACCCGGGCACCGGCAGCGTGCTGACCGCTGCCTCCGGGTACAGCATCACTGTCCAGGGCGGCGGCACCTTCACGCCCTCGAACGAGTACGTCAGCGGCGTCGACAGCGTCGCCTGGTCGCCGGACGGCAGCCGCGCGGTGTTCGCCAGCCACCAGGGCGAAATCGCGACCATGCGGTTCGACGACGACACCGACATCTGGTACGTCGAGGACGCGGAACCCTCCGTGGAGCGGCGTCAGGTGACCTGGCGGGGTGCCGGTTCGGTCGCCTGGGCCGAGCGGGACTCCGGCGGCGTGCACCGCATCATGGGCGACACCTCGTCCTACGGCTGGACCCCCTGGCAGATCACGCCGGACGACGGCGCCGAATACACGAACCCGGACGGCGCTCTCGACGGCCGGCTCGTGTACCAGCGGGGCGCCAACGCGGTGGTCCTGCACGACTTCACCCTCGGCGACACTGCTGCTGAGCAGCAGATCTCCCTCATCGCCAACGCGGCGAACCCGGCCTTCTCGCCTGACGGCACCAAGGTCGCGTTCGTTCGTGCCGGCAACATCTGGGTGCTGACGATCAACGAGGTGTCGGACACCGCGGACGACGAGTTCCTCCAGATCACCACCTCCGGGTCGGACGACAACCCGACCTGGTCGCCCAACGGCCAGACGCTGGCCTTCAGCAACAGCGGCTCGGTGAAGACCGTTCCGGCCGCGGGTGGCACCGCCACCAGCGCCGGTATCACCGGGATCCCCGCGTACCGGCCGGGCAAGCAGAACAAGGTGGTCCGGCTCGCCGGCGCGAACCGGTTCGGCACCGCCGTGTCGGTGTCGAAGTCGCTGTGGGCGGACGGTGCCGCCCAGTCGGTGACGCTGTCGCGCTCCGACAACTTCGCCGACGCGCTGGGTGGTTCGGCGCTGGCCGCGGCCAAGCAGGGTCCGCTGCTGATGACCCCGCCGACCGTGTTCAACGTGGACACCAAGGCCGAGATCATCCGCGTGCTGGGTCCCGGCACGGGCAAGATGGTCTACATCCTGGGTGACGTCGGCGCCGTGTCGGCCTCGACCGAGGCCCAGATCAAGAGCCTGGGTTACAACGTGACCCGTCTGGGCGGCGCCAACCGGTACTCGACTTCGGTCAAGATCGCTGAGGCGATCACGCCGGACCCGGACTACGTGCTCGCCGCGACCGGTAAGAACTTCCCGGACGCGCTCGCCGCGGGTGCCGCCGCCGGTTCGTACAACATGCCCGGCAGCAACCGCTCGGCTGTGGTCGTGCTGACCAACGACGGCGTTCTGCCGGCGGACACCAAGGCGTACGTGGACGCGGCGCTGGCTGACTCGTCGGCTCCCACCGAGATCTTCGGCATCGGCGGCCAGGCCGTCCAGGCCATGTCGTCGGTCCCCGCCTACCAGTCCGTGCTCATGGAGCTGAACGGCGACAGCCGTTACGAGACCGCGCTGTACGTCGGCCAGGTCTTCTTCGCCGGCTCGCGGGTCGCCGGTGTCGCGGTCGGCACGAACTGGCCGGACGCTCTGGCCGGTGGCGCGATGATGGCGACGCTCAACGGTCCGCTGCTGCTGACCCCGGGCAACAACCTGAACATCGAAACCGCGTGGCACCTCGACGTCAGCAGCGGTTCGATCGACACGGGTTACGTGTTCGGTGACGTCGGCGTCGTGAGCAACACCGTCGCGACCCAGATCGGTACCTGGATCAGCGCGAACAACTACACGCAGTCGAGCAACCCGGCCGCGATCAACGCGCTGGCCATGCGCAGCCTGAACCCGTCCGCCGCGGCGAACGGCAACCTGCGCAGCACGGCTGAGATCAAGGCGGCCGCGGGCGAGCTCCCGACCCGCGACCAGCACTGAGCACAGATCAACTGATCACTGATGGGTCCGGCTCCGCAGGGAGCCGGGCCCATCATCGTTTTGCGCGACCGGAAAATGAGGTTGCCTCGCCGACACGGTCGCCAATACGGTATGCCCACACCAAGAACGACACCGCAGGAATACGGACCGGAGACAGACATGAGCGCCTTCTCGAACGCGATGCACCGGCTGACGCCGTGCGTCGAGAAGACCATGCCCGCCGCCGCCCGACGCGGTGGGCGTTATGGCTGGGAACTCGTCCCCGGACGAGGCGGATGGTGCTGAGCAAGCACCATGACAAGCGGCTGACGCCGCCCGCCTCCGGACTCGGAAGCGGGCGGCGTTCTCGTTTTACGGCATGACCGAGCAGCGAAGACAGCGTGAAGCCCCGGCTCCGGCCGGTGGTGTCGCACCTTGAGAACTCCACAGTGGATGACTTATCAGAAAGCGCGTCGCATGCAGCGGCGCAGCGGTCGATTCGGCTATGGGTAGGCCTCCGCGCTCTCGACGCGGGAAAGCGGGTTCGAGTCCCGCATCGACTACGCAATGAAGGAAGCTCGCGGTTGTCGCACAACGGCAGTGCGCTGCCTCGCCATGGCAGAGATCCGGGTTCGACTCCCGGCTACCGCTCCACATCCATCACAGCATTCCCAGGAGGTGACCCGATGAACGCAGTACTCGTCCTCAACGCCGACCTCGGCCCGCTCCACCGGGTCAGCCTGCGTCACGCCCTGCGCATGCTGTGGCGGCAGGTCGCGGTGGTGCACGAGGCGGAGCCCGATCAGGCCATCGGTGTGTGGCCGATGCCCAAGGTGGTGCGGCTGGTCAGCTACGTGGTGACCCGCTGGCGCTACAACGGCGGGCCGGCCTGGTCGCGGCGCGGCGTGCTCGCCCGTGACCAGCACCGGTGCGCCTACTGCGGCGGCCCGGCGTACACCATCGACCATGTCCTGCCCAGCTCCCGGGGCGGGCGCAACAGCTGGCTCAACACGGTGGCCGCCTGTGGCGGCTGCAACCAGCGCAAGGGTGACCGTACGCCCGCCGAGGCGCGGATGCCGCTGCGGTTCCACCCGTCGGCGCCGTCCTGGACGGTGCTGGCCAAGCGCTGACGCGAGCTGCGGGACCACGGGGCCCGCAGCTCGCCGGGCTGCGGATGGGGGTCCGCAGCCTGCACAAGGGCCCATAGCTCATCTGGTAGAGCGCCGCTCTTGCAAAGCGGAGGCGGCCGGTTCGACTCCGGCTGGGTCCACGGTTCCACCCGCCCTGATGGCGCAACTGGACAGCGCACCGGTCTACGAAGCCGGGGGTTGCAGGTTCGAATCCTGCTCAGGGCACGCGGTACAGCACGGGATGTGGCGCAGCCAGGTAGCGCGCTGCACTGGGGGTGCAGAGGTCGTCGGTTCGAATCCGGCCATCCCGACCAGCAAGTCCACGGCGCGGTGGACGAACGGAAGAGTCACCCGCCTTTCAAGCGGGAGTGTTGCGGGTTCGAATCCCGTCCGCGCTGCTCGAAAAAGCAACACCACGCGGATGCGCCGACGTTGGAGAGTCGGGCCCGGCTGTAACCCGGGTGCCCTGCGCGCAGAGAGTTCGAATCTCTCCATCCGCACTTTCACGGCTTCGTGGCGTTCCGGGTGGGGCGCTCCGTCTGCAAAACGGATGAACTCGGGTTCGACTCCCGGCGAGGCCTCTGACTACGTCATCCACTGTGGGTTCCCGTCGCTCGGTTATCGTGCGGGGGTGGCAACGACCGGGCGGCTCTAATGATCACAAAAGTCGATGTGGCCGATGCGGCAGCCCGCATCGCCGGGCGTTTCCGGCGTACGCCGCTGGCGCCTGTCGAGCCGGGCGGCCTGTTCGGCACGACCTGGCTCAAGTGCGAGTACATGCAGCACACCGGCAGTTTCAAGGCGCGTGGTGCGCTCAACCGGGTGCTCGCGGCGCAGCAGGCCGGCGAGCTGGATCCGGCGGTGGGCGTCGTCGCCGCATCGGGCGGCAACGCAGGGCTGGCGGTCGCGTACGCGGCCCGCACCTGTGGAGTCCCGGCGACGATCTTCGTGCCGGCGACGGCCCCGGCGTTCAAAGTCGACAAGCTGCGCGGCCTCGGTGCCCGGGTGGAGCAGCACGGCACCGAGTACGCGATGGCGTACGAGGCCGCTGTGAAGCATGCCGCCGACACGGGAGCGGTCTACTGCCATGCGTACGACCAGGCGGAGATGGTCGCCGGGGCCGGGACCATCGGGCTGGAGCTGCTGGCCGACATCCCCGGCGGTTTCGACACGGTGCTGGTCGCGGTCGGCGGCGGCGGGTTGATGGCCGGGATCGCGACGGCGCTGGCGGGCCAGGCCCGGGTGGTCGGCGTCGAGCCCGAACTCGCACCGAGCCTGCATGCGGCGCTGTCCGCCGGACAGCCGGTGGATGTCGCGGTGTCCGGGGTCGCGGCCGACTCGCTGGGCGCGCGCCGCGTCGGCGACATCGCGTACGCGGTCGCGAGGCGCGACGGTGTGCGCAGCGTGCTGGTGAGCGACGCCGACATCGTGGCCGCGCGGCGCGCGCTGTGGGCCGACCGGCGCATCGTGCTCGAACACGGTGCCGCCGCCGCTCTGGCCGCCCTCAGCGGCGGCGCCTACCGCCCTGCCGACGGCGAGCGCGTCGTCGTCATCGCCTGCGGCGCCAACACCGACCCCGCCGACCTCTGACCCCGGTCAGAAGACCTGGGTGAAGTATTCGCGGCTGAGGATGCGGAAGTAGATCCAGGACGGGAGTTTGTCGTAGGCCGGCTGGACCGCCTGCAGGACGGTGACCTGGCTGACGTGGGCGTCCAGGGCGGCGCGCTTCTCGCTCGCCACGCTGTCGATGGTCATGGCGACCGTCGGCTCCGGTAGGCCCTGCGCCGGGTCGGTCGGGTACATGTCGCGGAAGGTGGGGGACAGGTCCTTCGCCACCGAGATCATCGACTCGGGCAGGGTGGCCTGGTAGAAGTGCTTGACCGGGAAGTCGGGCGCGTGCCGCCGGTTGTTCAGCACGGTCTTGACCCAGACCCCGACCTGCGCGTGGTCCGGGTGGCCGTAGAAGCCGACCCGGTCATCGAAGCTGATCACGACGCTGGGCCGGTACTCGTCGATCAGGTTCGAGATGGTCTGCTGCGCCTTGGCGGCGTCGGCAGCGGGCAGCCCGCTGTCGCGGAAGTCGAACAGCTCGACATTGTCCGCCCCGAGCACCTTGCCGGCGTTGTCCGCCTCGGCCGTACGACGCTCCGCGAGATCGGACAGCGACACCTTGGGCACATCCGCCGCCTCGCCGCGGGTGAGGTACGCGATGGTGATCTCGGCGTCGGCCTCCTCGCTCATCCGGCGCAGCGAGCCCGCCACGGTGATCTCGTCGTCGGGGTGCGCGAAGACCGCGAGCAGCCGCTTCGGCGCGCTTTCCGGGAAAAGGCTGTCGGTCAACGGCACCGAGGTGTCGTTGACGTACCGGTTGAGGCCGAAGACCGTGACCGCCGGCAGGACCAGCACAGCTGCCAGCACCGACAGGAGGATCTTGTTTCGCCGGGTGACGCGCATGTGCTGTTCCGTTCCGAGGGGGTGGGCGGAACCGCTGCCCCGGCGGGCCGGACGGCCGCGCCCGGACCAGCCCAGCTCCGGTCGGACCACCTTAATAGGTGTTCAGACTCCCTCGTCAGCGGGCCGGGCCGCGGTAGCGCAGGAAGGCGGGCACGGCCAGGGCGAGCGCGGTCATCGCGACGATCACGAGCACGCCGCCGCCCGCCACCGCGGCGCTCGCGCCGGCCACCGGCACCGCGACCCCGTGCAGCAGGTCCGCCAGCCGGGGCCCGCCCGCCACCACGACGGTGTGCATGCCCTGCATCCGGCCGCGCATCTCGTCGGTCGCCGCGGCCTGCAGGATCGCGCCGCGGAACACCATGGAGACCATGTCGGCGACGCCGGCGAGGCCGAGGAACACCACGGCCAGCCACAGTGAGCTGCTCATGCCGAAGCCGGCGATGGCCGCACCCCAGGCGCAGACCGCGATGACCACCATCAGGCCGTGCCGGCGTACGTGCGAGAAGACGCCCGACAGCAGGCCGCCCAGCAGGGCGCCGATCGGCACCGCGGCGTAGAGCATGCCGAGCGCGAAGTTCTCGTTCACGCCGGGAAAAGCGGTGTCGGCGAGCTGCGGGAACAGCGCTCGCGGCATGCCGAAGACCATGGCGACGACGTCTGCGGCCATGGAGACCATGAGCAGCCGGTGGGTGGCCAGGTAGCGGAAGCCCGCCAGGATGTCGCCGAGCCCGGCCCGGCGGGCGACGCCGGACAGCGGGGGCAGCGACGGCAGCCGCCACACGGCGTACAGCGCGGCGCACAGCGCGATGGCGTCGAACAGGTACAGCAGGGGCAGTCCGAGCAGCGGGATCAGGGCTCCGGCCAGCATCGGGCCGGCGATCTGCCCGCCCTGCATCACGGTCGAGTTGAGCGCTCCGGCGGCGGGCAGCTCCGCGGCGGGCACCAGCCGGGCGACCGAGGCGGTGCGGGCCGGCATGTTCATGCCGAACAGCGCCTGCTGCACCGCGACCAGTACCAGCAGCAGCGGGATGGACCGCACGTCCAGCGCCGCCTGCAGCCAGAAGGCCACGCACAGCAGGGCGATGCCCGAGTTCGTGAACAGCAGCATCCGGCGGCGGTCGACGGTGTCCGCGATCGCGCCGCCCCACAGCGCGAAGATGATCAGCGGGGCGAGCCCGGCGATGCTGGCGATGCCGACCCAGACCGAGGAGCCGGTCATGTCGTAGATCTGCTTGGGCACCGCGACCGCGGTCAGCTGGCTGCCCAGGGCGGTCACGATGGTCGAGGTCCAGAGCCGCCGGTACGGTCGGTGCCGCAGCGGCCGGGTGTCCATGAAGAACCGGCGACGCTGCGCGGGAACGGCCGCTCCTGGTTCGGCCTGCTTCTCGGCTACCTCGCTCACGGGCAGAACCTTAGCCGAGCAAACGATCTGCGGGCCAGGGCTGGTGACCCACACAACCGCTGCGCGAAAAAGATTCGGGGGACCGCGGCAACCTTCGCCGCGGAGCACGCATCTTGCAGAACGTCATCACGGCAGGAACACCTCACCTGCCACCACTGCTCATTCCACGGGGGCATACGTGGTCGACTCGCACTCAGCGGAGTTCGACAGCTTCGTCAGGCACCGCTCGCCGGCGCTGCTGCGCGCCGCCTACCTGCTCACCGGCGACCAGCACCTGGCCGAGGACCTGGTGCAGTCCGCGCTCGCCCGGACCCACCGGTCGTGGCGGCGGCTGCACGACAGCGGCAACGCCGAGGCGTACACCCGCAAAGTCATGTATCACCTGCAGGTCTCCTGGTGGCGCCGCGGCAAGGTCGCCGAGGTGCTACCCGGTGAGCTGCCCGAACGCGGCCGCGGTGGCGATCACTCCGGCTCGTCCGCGCTCAAGCTCAGCCTGCGGGCCGCGCTGCTGAAGCTGTCCGACAAGCAGCGGGCCGTGCTGGTGCTGCGCTTCTTCGAGGACCGCACGGAGGCCGAGGCCGCCGAGGTGCTCGGCGTCGCGGTCGGCACCGTGAAGTCCCAGACCGCCAAGGCGCTCGCGCGGCTGCGTGTGATCGCCCCCGAACTGTCCGACCTCCACGCCGCGAACGGAGCCGCCCGATGAACGCCCCGATGGACGACCTGAGGTCCGGCCTGGCGCACCTGGCCGACGACGTGCACCCGGTGGACCTGCGCGACCGCGCGCTGCGGACCTCGCGCCGGATCGGGCTGCGGCGTACGGCGCTGACCTCGGCGCTGTCGCTGGTCCTGCTGGGCAGCGCCGGCGTCACCGCGGTCGCGTTGACCGGGGGCGGGAGTGGGGAGGTCGGTCCGGGCGCGTCGGCCACGGCGACCGTCGCCGCGCCGTCGCCGTCGGCCCCATCGGCGCAGCCCACGGTGACCGGTGACTACTACTTCCTCCGGGAGGCCGGCGCGACGAAGCTCGAACTGCACGTGCTGCACGAGAGCTACGACTGTGGCACGCCTGCGCCGGGCACGTGTGTCCCGGACACCCGGACCGAGAAGCTGCGGACGATCAGCATCCAGGCCGGCGACGCCTGCCCGGCGAACTCCGTCACGGTGTCGCCCGACGGCCGCCAGGTCGCCTGGATCGTCGGGGCCGACGACCCCGGCAACACCAGCGGCGATCTGATGATCGCCGACGTCCGGGGCGGGACGCCGCAGAAGCGGGGGACCCGGGTGCTGTGCGCGGGCACCCGGGCTCTCGGGTGGACGCCCGACTCCACCCGGCTGTACGTCGGCAAGCGGGACAACGCCGCGACCGTCGGTGCGGTCGACGCGGCCACCGGAAGGTTCACCGCCATGGAGCGCGATGCCTGGACGGAGGCGGAGACCCTGGCCACCGGGCAGTTCCGGGGCTCGGTGCAGGGCGGCCGGCTGACCGTGACCAAGGCGGACGGCACCGCTCCGCGGTCGGTCGCCTACGAGGACGAGCACGGCATGGACGTGGTGGTGCTCGGGGTGTCCTACGACGGCCGGTTCGCCACGGTGAGCAGCGGAGCCGGTGACCCCAGCCGGCAGCTGGACGTCGGCGCGGTCGTCGACATGACCACGGGTCGGCCTGTCGTGTTCCCGGTCGGCAAGGTCGCCCGGGTGTGGTTCCAGCCGGACGGTTCGCTGGCCCTGGGGGTGGCGGGCGACCCGGGCAGGCTCTACCGCCTGAACGCGGACGGCCAGGTGGTCGCCGAGATCCCGGTCGACCGGG
The DNA here is from genome assembly GCF_009720385.1 of Catellatospora vulcania. Lineage (GTDB taxonomy): Bacteria > Actinomycetota > Actinomycetes > Mycobacteriales > Micromonosporaceae > Catellatospora > Catellatospora vulcania. The sequence continues at coordinate 570,104 of NZ_ML769302.1, forward strand.
CCGTGTTCAAGAAGGAGCTGCCGTTCCAGGTCGCCTTCGGCTGAGCGCGGCAGGACACAGGTCTGCCAGGTGGTGACCGCGGTGCGGGACTTCGGTCCCGCACCGCTGTCGTATGCGCCGAGCCCTGCACGGGAGCCGCATGAGTTTTCTTCGCCGGGGCGGCAACCTTCGCGGGGAAGCAGACATCTTGTATGTCGCAGTACCGCACGACGCGGATCTCCGCCGGCGGCCGACCGCCGGCACCGCTTCTCGACTCACGGGGGAACAGATGAACTCGAACACCTTCGGCACGCCGGCCCGTCGCCGCGCCATGCTGGGCACCGCACTGCTGGCCTGCGCGGCCACCGCGCTGCTCGCGGGGTGCGACCCGCAGTCGCCGTCGGCTCCGGCGCCTTCCACGGCCCCGACCACCGCGGCGTCGGCTTCGACCGCGCCGTCCGCCGCCGCCGTGCCGGGGACCTTCTACTTCCTGAAGGAGGCGGGCAGCGGTCAGGCCGTGGTCCGCCTGCGGGGCGGCGTCGCCGAGCAGGCATGGACGACGGATGGCGGGACCTGCCCCGGCAACTCGGTCGTCGTGTCGCCGGACGGCAAGCACCTGGCGTGGGTGAAGGACGCGGGCGACACCACCGGCTCCACCGGCACGCTGACGATCACCGACGCCTCGGGCCGGGCACGCGAGACGGTGAAGCAGGTGTCCTGCCTCGGCAGCAGCTCGATCCGGTGGGCCGCCGACTCCGCCACCCTCTACGTCACGCTGCTGGCCGACGGCAAGGAGACCCGCGGCCGGGTCGCCCTCGCGACCGGGCGCTTCAGCGCCATGAGCCATGCCGACTGGACGGCCGCGTCCCGGCCGGCGAGCCCGTTCCGGGGCGTGATCGCCGACGGGAAGCTCACCGTGACCAAGGCCGACGGCTCGGCTCCGCGTTCGGTCGACTACCAGGACCCGAACGGCATGGACGCGATCGTGCTGGGCGTCTCTCACGACGGCCGGCTGGCGGCGGCGAGTGTCGGCGCCGGTGACCCGAGTCGGCAGCTCGGCGTGGCCGCGGTCATCGACATGACCACCGGAAAGCCGGTCGAGTTCACGGTCGGCAAGGTCGATCGGGTCTACTTCCAGCCCGACGGCACCATGATCGTGCAGGTCGGCGGGGCGCAGCCGGTGCTGTACCACCTCGCCGCCGACGGCCGGGTGATCGCGCAGGCGCCGGTGTCCGATGCGAAGCTGGCAGGGGCGAGCCTGTTCCAGGCGGTCATCGGCTGAGGTCGGCGGCTCGGGAGCTGCCTGGCAAGGCGGTGCGGGACCTCGGTCCGGCACCGCCTTTGTGCATGTTCGGCCGGTGTCTCGCACCGGCGGGTTGACGCTAGGCTCCGCGGCCATGAGCATCCTGGGGCGGATCGAGAACTGGCGGACGGCTTTCTTCCTGTGGATCGGCCTGCCGTTGATCGCGGGGATCGGCCTACTCTACGGCACGCAGGACCTGGTCCCGGCCTGGCAGGCGCATTCCGGCGCGGGCACGCCGGGCCTGTTCACCGCGATGCGGGAGGACTGCGGCAAGTACAGCTGCTCGTTCTACGGCGAGTGGGAGACGGCCGACGGCAGCACGCGCAAGGACGTCATCCTGTACGACGAGCCGGACTCGATGCGGGTAGGCAAGACCGTCGACGCCGTCGACACGGGAGCGCGCAAGGGCGTGTTCGCCACCACGGGCGGCTCGACGTACCTGCTGATCACGGGTTTCACGCTGGCGGGCATCGCGGCGGCGATCGGCTGGGTCTTCGTGGTGGTGCGCGCCGTGCGCCGCGGCCGGGCGCGGGTCCGCGCGAAAGAGGACAGCAAGGACCTGTTCCGCATCGGCGGTTGACGATACCGTTTCACGTGAAACATCGACAAAAAGGACAAAAGGCCCCCTGGTCAGGGGGCCTTTTTGCTGGTCTACCGCGTCAGATGGCGCAGGAGTCGTCGTCGCAGGCCTCGCCGCGAGGTGTCGGCAGCACCGTCAGCGGCGAGCCGCCCTCGCGGCGGCGCACCTCGTCCAGCACCTCGCGCAGCGTCGAGGGGTCCTGTGCGCCGCTGATGGCGTACTTGCCGGCGAAGACGAACATCGGCACGCCGGTGATGTTCAGCTCCCGGCCCATGGCCAGCTCACCCTGCGCCTCGGCGACACCCGTGGCGGAGTCGAGCAGGGCGCGGATCTCCTGCTCGTCGTGGCCGAGCCCGGCCGCGACCGTCGCCAGCGCGGCCCGGTCGCCGAGGTCGAGGCCGTCGGTGAAGTGGGCGCGGTGCAACGCCTCGACCATCGGGCGCTGCTCGCCGTGCTGCCCGGCCCACCAGATCAGCCGGTGCGCGTCGAAGGTGTTCGCGTTGATCGCACGGTCGAAGTTCATGGTGAGACCCTCGCCCCGGCCGACCTCGGTGACCTGGTCGAACATCCGCCGCGCGTTGGCCTCGCCGCCGTAGCGGCGGCCCAGCCACTGCACCAGCGGCGCGGACTCGGCCGACGGGTCGAGCTGGAAGGCGCGCCAGGTGAGCGTCACCGGCTCGGCGAAGCCGTCGAGGGCGGTCAGCAGGCGCTGCTCGCCGATCCAGCACCAGGGGCACACGACGTCGGAGTAGATCTCGATCTGCACGTGCTCATCCAACACGGCGCCGGGGAGTTCTGTTCCCCACACCGCGGGCCGGTGTGCGCAAGGGCACTACCCGCCGGTACACCCGGCGGTGGCAAGATGTCGCGGTGAGTTGGAGCAGGTATGTGGCGCTGGGGGACAGCTTCACCGAGGGCATAGACGATCCGTACGCCGACGGGGTGTTCCGGGGCTGGGCGGACCTGGTCGCCGGACGGCTCAGCCAGGTCAGCGGGCCCGGGTTCGGCTACGCCAACCTGGCCATCCGCGGGCGGCTGTTCGACGGCATCGTGGGCGAGCAGCTCGAACCGGCGCTGGCCATGAAACCCGATCTGATCAGCTTCGCGGCCGGCGCGAACGACGTGCTGCGCCGCAAGTGCGATCCGCCGACCCTGATGGCGCGCTTCGACGAGACCGTGGCCCGGCTCCGGGGCACCGGCGCGGACGTGCTGCTGTTCCGGTTCGCCGACGTGATGTCGCGGCTGCCCGGCAACAACCTGGTCGCCCCGCGCATCCGCTACCTCAACCAGGCCGTCGGTGAGGTCGCCGACCGCAACGGCGCGCGCCTGGTCGACCTGTGGCACGACGACGAGTACGCCAACCCGGCGCTGTGGAGCATCGACCGCCTGCACCTGTCGGCGGCCGGGCACCGGCGCACCGCCGCCCACGTGCTGGCTGCGCTCGGGGTGCCGGCGGACCCGGCCTGGTGGGACGTGCCCACCCGGCCGGCGATGAAGTCCTGGCCGGCTGCCCGCGCCGACGACCTGGCCTGGGCGGGGCGCTACCTCGCCCCCTGGATCAAGCGCCGCCTCACCGGCCGCTCGTCCGGCGACACCGTCACCGCCAAGCGTCCGGAACTCGGCCCGATCGATCCGAAAATCTGAACGACGCCAAGGGATTCCTGCTCTACCCTCACGTTTCGCCGGGTGCGTTCGCGCCCGGTGAAACGGGGAGGACAACAGAAGAATGGTGATTACCGTACGCAGACGCGGCCTCACCGCCGCGCTCGCGATCACGATGGGCGCCGGACTGGCCGTGCTCGGCACCGCGTCGCCCGCAGCGGCGGCTCCGCACTCCGAGCAGGCCGCGGCACGCCAGATCGGTTATACCGACTCGGCCAAGAAGAACGCCGCGTACGACGCCGAAGAGCAGGTCAACCTGCCGATCGGTGCCTGGACCGGGGAGAACGGCAAGATTCACAAGTCGCGGGTCTACGCGACCTTCGAGCTGGACCCGTTCCACGGCAAGCGCATCCTCAGCGGCACCGTGGCGGTTCGCGAGCGGGACGTGGTCGACTGCTCGAAGCGCGCCATCGAGATCTGGCAGACCAAGACGGTCACCAAGACGCCTTCCTGGCACAAGGCGCCCCAGGCGGTGTCGAAACTGGACGAGATCCTGACCAACGAGTACTGCCCGGCGAACATCACGTTCGACGTGTCGGGAGCTGTGCAGCAGGCGATCGCGCAGGGCCAGTCGCGGATCACCTTCGAGATCCGCGTGCCCGAGCAGTACGAGGGCGACGTCAGCTACGGCCGCAAGCTGTACTGGTACACCAGCGTCGGCCTGCACGTCCAGTACAACAGCGTCCCGGAGCTGCGCGACCAGCACATGTACAACGGCGGCCGCCCCTGCGTCGAGGCGCAGCCGTACCCGCACCTCGGCTACTTCGGCAACTCGCTGCAGGCGCTGGCCGTCGACGGCGACGAGTGGGACGGCACCAACCTCGACTACGACTTCGCCCTCTGGCCGCAGGACGACCCGGCGGCGCGGACCGAGTTCGCCAGCCCGTTCAGCGTGCCCGACCGCGTCGCGACCGGCACCGTGCCCGAAGGCGTGCTGACCGACGGCCGGACCTACGCCTGGCAGTACCGGGTCGGCGACGGCGCGGACACCACCGCCTGGTCCCGGACGTGCTACTTCGTCTACGACCGCACCGCACCGGCCGCGCCCGCGGTCACGTCGTCGAACTACCCCGCCGCGGACAGCGGTGAGGCGACGCCGCTCGGCGTGCCGGGCGAGTTCACCTTCTCCGGCGGCGGCAACGCCGACGTGGCGGGCTTCGAGTACGCCTGGGAGATGCTGGGCGTGCCGGGCTGCAGCTACGGCGGCGACGTGGGCCAGCTGGTCTGCGCCGACCCGCTGGAGGGTCCGAACGTCGTGCGGGCCGACGTGCCCGGCGGTTCGGCCACCGTGCGGCTGAGCCCGCCGCAGAGCACGTACAACACGCTGCGGGTGAGGTCTCTTGACGCGGCGGGCAACCGCTCCGGCGAGGTCTCCTACGAGATCTTCGCGCCGTGGCAGGGCGACCCGGTGATCTCGGTCGTGGGTGCCGCGCCGCAGTGGAACGAGCAGGTCACGCTGCGGTTCGCGGCGGCCGCGGAAATCTCGGGCACGACGGAGTTCGAGTACCGCGTCGACTTCGGCGAGCCGCGCACCGTGGCGGCGGGCCCCGACGGCACGGCGACGATCCGGTTCCTCGCGAGCAACGAGTACGGGCACAACGTGACCGTGCGCAGTCACAGCGCCAACGGCTGGGTCTCCCCCGAGACCCGCTGGGACCTGTCGTTCTTCCCCTGGCCGGGGGTGGCCGCGGACGTCTATGACGTGTGGGAGCCGAAGGGCGGCGTCGGCGTGCCGGGGACCTTCACCTTCACCCGCCCGGTCGGGGCGGAGTGGGTCGGGCTGTCCGGCTACGAGTACTCCTTCGACGGCGTCGACTTCACGTTCGTCGCGGCCGGTGCCGACGGCCGGGCCTCGGTCACGTGGGCGCCGCAGTCCAGCGGGTACTTCAACCTCGAGGTGTACGCGGTCCGCGCGGACGGCACCCGGGGGGACTACTCCGGGTACCACTCGTTCATCGTCGCCTGACGAGAGCACAGCGAAGGCGGGCCGGGCTGACGCCCGGCCCGCCTTCGCACGTTCACGGGGCGATGTTGAGGTGGTCGAGGACCCGCTCGGCCAGGGCGACGTCGCCGGTGAGCCAGACCTGCTGCCGGTCCCGGGTGCTGCGCCCGGCGGCGAGCAGCGCGTACGCCTCCCAGCTCAGCGTCGCGTGCGCGGTGGACCGGTGGGTGTCGCTCGGCACCACCGAGGCGCGGCCGTGCTCGTCGACGTACACGGCGAAGTCCTGGGGCAGCTCGCCCAGCGTGGTGAAGCGCACCGCCGCGCCGGGCGGCGCACCGGCCTTCTTGACCACGATCCGCGGCAGCGCCTGCAGGACCAGGTCGCGGGTGTTCTGCGCGCCGGGTGAGCCCAGGTTGCCGGGCCGGCGCAGGGCGCGCCGCACGTCCTGCTCGTGCACCCACAGGTCGAACGCGCGCGCCGACAGCTGCACCGCGAACGGGACCTCCGTGTTCGCCCACACCCACCAACCGGGCGCATCCGCGGCCCGCAACTCGTCGGTGAGCTGGCGCTCGCGTACCGCCAGCAGGGCGCGCAGGGCCGCCAGCACCTCGGTGCGAGCAGCGCCGCGCCACTGCGCCACCCCGGAGTCGATCAGCTGCTGCGGCGGGCCCTGCGGCGCGGCGCCACCGTCGGCCATCCACTGCTCCAGGCTCACCACGTGGGCGTACACGTCGCCCACGGTCCAGCCGGGACAGTCGGTCGGGGCGGCCCACTGCTCGTCGGTGAGCTGCTCACCGATCTTGACGAGGGCGTGCAGGCTGTGACGGCAGGCCGCGGCGGCGCGGTCGTGTGCGGACATGGCCGCAGCCTTCCTCGTCCGCACCTGCGACGCAAGCCTCCCGCCGGGACGGCGGCGCACCCGGTTCGGACGGCACGATGCTTCCGGCTGGATCGGGGTGCAACCGACACCGGAGATCACGCGTGTTGGTGCCATCCACCGGATCGGACCGGTGGCATCGGGGAGGAAGGACCGTGTGACCACAGTGGCCACGCAGCACGGGGAGGTCTGGGTCGCGGACCAGGCGGCATCCGCCGCACCACGCGACTTCGACGAGTTCTACGCGGCGGGTTTCACCCCGCTGAGCCTGCAGCTCTACGCCTACCTGGGTGACCTCGGCGAGGCCCAGGACCTGGTACAGGAGGCGTTCTGCCGGGCATACGCCCGCTGGAGCCGGATCAGCCGGTACGACGAGCCGGTGGCCTGGGTCCGCCGGGTCGCCTGGAACCTGGCGACGAGCACCTTCCGGCGGCGGCGTACGGCGCTGAACTTCCTGCGCCGCCAGCGCGAGGAGCACGCCGCAGGTCCCGACCCGGACCGGGTCGCGCTCACCCGGGCGCTCGCCGTCATCCCTGCCCAGCAGCGTCGAGCCGTCGTCCTGCACTACATGGCGCAGTTGCCGATCGCCGAGATCGCGGCCCAGGAGGGCGTCGCCGAAGGCACCGTCAAATCCTGGCTCAGCCGCGGTCGCGCCGCGCTGGCCGCCCAGCTCAAGAAGGAGAACTGAGATGACCGACTTCGACGACGACCTGATCAATGACGCCTTCGCGGGCTTCACCGCGGCCGCGGCGCCGTCGGTACACGCCACAGGCGCGGGCGCGGTGCGGCACACCGTCAAGCGCCGCCGGGCTCGCACGACCGCAGCTCTGAGCGTGCTCGGGGTGCTGCTGCTGGCCGCGCCGGCCGTGGCATACGCCTCGATGGACCGTGGCGACCAGGGCCCGCCGGTGGTCGCCACGACGCCGGAGCACACCGTCTCGCCGAGTGGTGCGCCATCCCCCTCCGCGACGCCGTCACCGGCGGGTAGTCCGGTGAGACTCGTGCTCGGGCCACGCGGCTACGGCGATCTTCTGCTCGGACAGAGTCCTGCGGAGGCCCTCGCAACGGGCCTGGTCGTCGCTGACGGGCAGATCGATGACGGCATGACGTGCGACAGCAGCGCCTTCCTCAAGGGAACACCAGCGGCGGAGGACGAGCGCGACGTCGACGGGCAGCTGTTCTTCTCCCGGCGGCTCGGTCTCGCTGCCATCTACGCCATGCCGGGTGTCGAGACCCCGGAAGGGCTCCGTCTGGGCATGACCTACGAGGAGCTGATCGCGATCTACCCGAGCTGGGAATCGGTGGTGGAACCCGGTGAGCCGAGCGGGCGAGGCTATGTGAAGGTTCCCGGCAACCCCGACGCCACCTACCGGATCGAGATGGGCAGGACGTCGGTGATCCAGATCAGCCTGCAACTGCGGAATCAAGACTGCTACGAGTGACCGTGCCCGGCCGGCGGCAGACGGGCGGCACTCCGCGCAGAGCCGCCCGTTTGGCCGTATCGCGCGCACATGGCCGGATCCGGGTACGGTGTCCGGCGTGGACCACTCGTTTCAGGTCGAGCCACGGGGTGTCGTCGACCTGTCGATCCCGCGCCGCCGCGCAGGTGCGCGAGCCGTGCCGTCGTGTCCGCAACTGGTCGCCGTGTGTCGCGACCCTTTAGCGCCGCCTACCGCGTCTTTACCGGAGCCGGACCCACGGAGCCGGGCGTGAGCACCGACGAGGAGAACCGCGCTCCATGACCAACCCCCATCCCGAGCGGATTCGCGCCCTGATCGAGCAGTGCTGGGACGCGCCCCGTGGCGCGGGTCAGGTGGCGCTGGCCGAGGAGGCGATCGCCCAGGCGGACGTGCTCGGTGACGAGCAGTTGCGGTTCCACGCCCGGATGGCGGCGACGGAGGCGTACCAGCGGGCGGGCCTGCCGGCTGAGGGGTTCGTGACGTTCGCCTGGTGCCTGGCCCGCTTCGACTCCTACCCGGAACGGTACGGCGACCAGGAGTACCTGCTGCTCTGGCACTACAAGTACGTGATCAATTCGGCTACCCGGTTCCCGGACGTGCCGCTCGCCCGGACCTACGCGGTGCTGGACGACATGCAGCGCCGTTACGAGGAGGGCGGGCACAGCCTGCAGGCCGTGCACAAGCACCGCTGGCTGCTGGCGTTCCACCTCGGCGACAGCGCGTCCGCGGACCTGCACTACGAGCGCTGGCTGGCGGCCGCCCGCGACGGCAACTCGGACTGTGTCGGGTGCGACCCGACCGATCAGGTGCGGCACCTGGCCGAGCGGGGCCGGGACGCGGAGGCCATCGAGCTGACCGGGCCGGTGCTGGCGGGGCAGCTGACCTGCGTCGAGCAGCCGCAGGAGATTCTCACCGCGCTGCTGCTGCCGTATCTGCGTACCGGCCGGTTCGACGACGCACGCAGGGCGCACCACCAGGCCTACCGAGCGATCCGGGCGGACCGCGGCAAGCTCGGCACGATCGCCGAGCACGCGTTCTTCCTCGCGGTGAGCGGTAACGCCGCTCGTGGGCTGGAGCTGGTCGAGCGGCATCTGCCGTGGCTGCCGGAGGCGGCCTCACCGATGGTGGAGATGGAGTTCGCTGCCGCGGCGGCGCTCGTGCTGCGCTGCCTGGCCGCCGCCGGGCAGGGCGCGCAGCCGGTGCGGGGCACGGAGCAGAGCGTCGCGGAACTGGCCGAGCAGCTGGCCGAGCGCGCCGTCGCGCAGGCGTCGCGCTTCGACCTCCGTAACGGCACCGCCGCGCAGAGCGGTCGGGTGGCCGCGCTGCTGGCGGCCGAGCCGCTGGCCGAGCGGGTGCCGCTGAGCCTGACCGCGCGGGCGAGCGCGGCGGTGCGGGACACGCCCGCGGTCGCGCCGTCGCCGCCGGTCGTGGCGGCACTGCCGGACGTGCCCGCGGACGCAGGCCTCGACCTGCTGCTCGATCTGATCGAGGAGGCGCTGCGGCGCGACGACGAGCCCCGCTCCGAGGCGCTGTGGCAGCTCATCCAGCCGTTCACCGGGGCGGCCGGGCTGACCGCATTGCAGCAGGGGCGGCTGGCCGACCTGCGCGGTATGCGGCTGCACGGCGAGGCGGCCGAGGAGACCGAGCACGCCTGGACCGAGGCGCTGGAGCGCTACACCGCGGCCGGGGACGAGGTGCGCTGCCAGCGGATCCGGGGGCGGCTGGGGCTGCACCGCAGCCGGCACGGCCAGCCGGAGGAGGGTCTGGCGCAGGTTCGCACCTCCTCGGAGTACCTGCTGGCGCACGGAGAACCGAAGGACCAGGCCGGCGCGCTGCGGCGGCTCGCGGTCGCGCTGCTGCATGCCCAGCAGCCGGGTGAGGCGCTACGGGAGCTGGACCGTGTCGCGGCAGTCGGCGAGCCCGACCCGGGTGCGCGGGTGCGGCTGCAGGTCATGCTGCTGCGGGCGCAGGCGCTCGGCGCGGACGGGCGGGTGCAGGAGTCCGCGGACGCGGCCCGGCAGCTGATCGAGCAGGCCGTGGCCGGGGGCCAGGACGAGATGATCGGCCTGGGGGAGTTCTTCCTCGGCCAGGGCCTGAGCATGCTCGACGACAACGCCGGCGCCGCGGCGGCCTTCGACCGGGCGCTGGCGCGGGTGCTGCCCGAGCCGCTGGAGCGCGAGGTCCGGGAGCGGCGCGCGGTACTGCTGGCCGGCACGCCGCGGGCCCGGGAGGCGGTCGACGACCTGGTCGCCATGGTCGCCCGGCTCGGCGGCACGCCCGAGACAGGCGAGGAGCACGACGACGACGCCGAACACGCCCGGTTCCACCTGGCCGTGGCGCTGTTCAACACCGGCCGGGTGGAGGAGGCCGCCGAGGTCGCCGAGGAGGCGGTGTACGGCGCGGACCGGGCCGGCAACCAGAACCTCGCCGACCAGGTACGCCACCTGCTGGCGGCGATCTACCAGCGGCTGGGCGAGACCGACCAGGCGCTGTCGTACCTCGATCAGCTCGCGGCGAACCTGGACGGGTTCGACAACGCGGCGGGGCGGGCCCGGGTCCTGGAACAGGCCGGCGAGCTGTTGTTCGACCTCGATCGTGACGCGCTGGCCGCGACCCGGCTCGGCTCGGCCGCTGCGGCGTACCGGATGGCGCGGCTGCCGCTGGACGAGATGCGGGCCAGGCGACGGCAGGCCGTGGCCGCGATGTACGCCGACGATCCCGAGCGGGCCCGGCAGGCCGTGGAGCTGGCCGACGCCGCGGTCGCGGAGCTGCCGCCGGGGCTGGCCAAGGAGCCCGAGGCACAGTACGAGCTGGCCTGGCTCGCCCTGGACGGGGCGCGGGCCATGGTCGGCGCGGGTGATCCGGAGGCGGCGCTGATCCGGGTGCGCGGGGCGGCCGAGCGCTTCCGCGGGCTGGAGGCGTTCGGGGAGGCGTTCCTGGCCGACCTGACCATGGGCGAGGTGCTGCTGACGCTGGGCCGGGCCGAGGTGGCCGAGCCGATCCTGCGGGAGGTGCTCAACGGCCTGCCCCGGGACTCGGCGACGCTGCCGCGGGCGGCGTACGCGCTCGCGCACACGCTGATGCAGTGCGACCGGGCGGACGAAGCCCGCCGGTTGGCAGGGGAATATGGGTTCGAACTGGACTAAACGGGCGTTAAGCTTCGGCTTGACCGGCGAGTAGCATGTCCCGGGTGACGGCAGTGGAGCAGCAGGTAGACACCCCCCCGGCAAAGCCGGCACGCAGGTCGCGACGTGAGGAGATCCTGGAGATCGCCGTCGGCCTGTTCGCCGCGCGCGGCTATCACGGCGTGTCCATGGACGACATCGGCACCGCCGCCGGCGTCACCGGGCCCGCCCTCTACCACCACTTCGCCGGCAAGGAGGCGATGCTCGTCGCCGCGCTGATGCCGGTGAGCGAGGGCCTGCTGGCGGGTGGCCGCGGCCAGGTGTCCGAGCACGTCGGCGACCCGCGCGCCGCGGTCGAGGCCCTGGTCGACTTCCATGTCGAGTTCGCCCTGGCCAACCCGGCCGTGATCGCGCTGCACCTGCACGAGCTGGACCGCCTGCCCGAGGAGCCGCGCCGCGAGATCCGGCGGCTGCAGCGCCAGTATGTGGAGGAGTGGGTGCAGGTGCTGACCGCCGTACGCAGCGACGTCACCGGCGGCGAGGCCCGGGTCCTCGCCCACGCCGCCTTCGGCCTGATGAACTCCACCCCCTTCCTCGGCGGCGAAGTCGAACGCCAACGCCGCGCCACCCTCCTCCGCGCCGCCGCCCTGGCCGCCCTCCTGGGCTGACGCCCCCGCGCACCGTTGCGCAGTTTCGGGGAAACTGCGCCTTCGGCGTGCCCGGAAGCCGCAGTTTCCCCGAAACTGCTGGTCGCGACCGCGTCGCGGCCCCGCTTGGCGGGCGGAACTTAACGTGCGTTTAGGCTTGGTGTGGTTGGCTGAGCGTAGGAGGGACACGGCATGATCGAGTCGTTGCTGGTCGCGAACCGGGGAGAGATCGCCCGGCGCATCATCCGCACCGCCAGAGGGCTGGGCATCCGCACCATCGCCGTGTATTCCGAGGCCGACGCCGAGTTGCCGTTCGTACGCGAGGCCGACGAGGCGGTGTGCGTCGGCCCGGCCAACCCTGCCGAGTCGTACCGCAACGCCGAGGCGATCCTCGACGCCGCCAAGCAGACCGGCGCGCAGGCGATCCACCCCGGCTACGGCTTCCTCTCCGAGAACGCCGACTTCGCGCGTACCGTCGCCGCCAATGGCCTGATCTGGGTCGGTCCCGGCGCCGACGCGATCACCGCGATGGGTGACAAGATCAACGCTCGCAACCTGATGGCCGCCGCCGGAGTGCCGGTCGCCCCCGGCACCGCGGACCCGGCCGCCACGGTCGAGGACGCGCTGGCCGCCGCCGAGGAGATCGGCTACCCGGTCATGGTCAAGGCTGCGGCCGGCGGCGGCGGCATGGGCATGGCCGTCGCGAACGACGCAGGCCAGCTGACCGAGCAGTACGAGAAGGTGCGCGGCTTCGCCGAGCGCATGTTCGGCGACGGCTCGGTGCTGCTGGAGCGCTACTTCCCGCGGGTGCGCCACGTCGAGGTGCAGATCCTCGGCATGGCCGACGGCACCGTGATCGCCCTGGGCGAGCGCGAGTGCTCGGTGCAGCGGCGCAACCAGAAGCTGGTCGAGGAGTCGCCGTCCCCGGCGCTCACCCCCGAGCAGCGCACGAAGCTGCTGGCCGCCGCGGTCCGCGCGGGCGAGGCCGTCGGCTACCGCAACGCGGGCACGGTCGAGTGCCTGTTCGACCCGGCCACCGGCGAGTTCTTCTTCCTGGAGATGAACACCCGGCTGCAGGTCGAGCACCCGGTCACCGAGCTGGTCTTCGGCATCGACCTGGTCGAGGCGCAGCTGCGCGTCGCGGCCGGGCTGCCGGTGCAGTTCGAGCCTTCCACGCTGGCGTCGGTGGGCCACGCCATCGAGCTGCGGGTCAACGCCGAGGACCCGAAGCGCTTCCTGCCCGGACCCGGCACGATCACGACCTGGATCGAGCCGGTGGGCGAGGGCGTGCGGGTCGACTCCGGCTACGCCGAGGGCAACATCGTCACCCCGAGCTACGACTCGCTGATGGCCAAGGTCATCGTGTACGGCGCCGACCGGGCCGAGGCGATCATCCGGGCCAAGGCGGCGGTGGCCGCGTTCGAGCTGATCGGCCCGAAGAACAACCTGCCGTTCTTCGCCGAGCTGATGGACAACGCCGAGTTCGTCTCCGGCGACTACGACACCGGGCTGGTCTCGCGGATGCGCTGAGCCGGCGCCGATCTGCCGGCGCACCGGGAAGGGGCCCGGCGACCACGGTCGCCGGGCCCCTTCTTCATGATGTGATCAGCGGATCTCGTACGCCCGGATCACGGTCTGGTCGAAGGTGTTGCCCTTCGAGTCCGCGCCCGAGGCCTGCAGCGACACGAAGCCGCCCGCCCTCGGGTGCGCCACCATGACGACCCAGTCGCCGCCGAAGCACAGCACCGGCACCTTGACCCAGGTCTTGCCGTCGTCGTACGACGCCTTCACCGACAGCTTGACCACGCGGCCGGAGCCTGCGGTCTGGGTGAAGGTCGCCGGGTAGACACCCAGGCCGCCGGCCTTGCCGACGTTGTTCTCGTCCAGCTTCGGCGCGAAGGCGACCGCGGTCAGCGGCAGCGACGCCGACCCGTCCACGTGGCCCGAACGGAACGTCCAGCTCACCGACATCTTCGTGGTGAGCCGGGAGTCGCGCTCCAGGCTGCCGTCGAACCGGAACGACGCCTTGGCCGGGTCGACCTCCTCGATGAAGGCGTACGGCCCGTCCGTGGCCTCGGCGATCAGCTCGCCGTTGCGGTAGAGCGCGCCCCGGCCGCTGGTGATCTGGCCGAAGCCCGCCCTGCCCTGCCCGTCGCCGAGCAGCGCCGGACCGACGTACATGGCGTCGCCCGTGCGCTCCGCCGGCACGTCACCGGGGAAGAACGGCGCCACGCTGGGCCCGAACACACCCTTGTTCCACTGCTCGTGGTAGGTCTTGCCGGCCTTGTAGTCCGCCTTGGCGCTGTTGTCGGACACCGTCTCGGGCCAGTCGTCGCCCACGGCGGGCTTCTCCACCATGAACTCGACCTGCCACGGCACGTTGCCCGCGTAGTAATCGGTGCGGGTGAACGGCAGCGGCACCGGCCAGCCGGTGGCCCAGCCGCCTCCGCCGTCCGGCGGCGCGATGAAGTTGAGCTTCACGCCGTTGGTGCCCTTGTCGAGCACGGCGTGGGTGGCCTTCACGGTGGCGAGGTCGCTGTAGCGCAGGTGCTTGACCAGGCCGGTCAGCATGCCGTCACCCTTGTACCAGCCGAGGTTGTACGCGGTCGGCGAGAGGGCCGGGTTGCCCTCCTCGTCGACCTCGGCCAGGGTGCCGGTGAGCGCCGAGCTGAGACCGGCCACCTTCTTCGGGCCGAGTTGCTTGGCGTACACGTTGGCGAACGCGTCGGCCAGCACGCCGACCCCGATGCCGGCGTCACCGTACGACATGTTGACGTCGTAGGCGGCCAGCAGCACGTCGGCCTTCGGGTCGGGCACGGTGACGTCGAAGTTGCCGGCGCCACGCGCGTCCATGGACAGCGACTGCTCACCGCTCACGGTGTACAGCGGGTACACCACCTGGGTGGTGGAGAAGCTGTCGCCGTTCTCCTCGTCGATCCAGCTGAACGCGAAGTACTTGCCCGGCGGCAGGCGCAGGTCGCCGCCCGTCCCGGCCACGATGTAGTCACGGAAGTTCTGGAAGTCGAACAGCACCGTGAACGCGTTCTCGGCCGCGTCGCCGTCCCGCTCGGTGGCGGTGACGTGGACTGTGTGCTTGAGCTCCTCGCGGACCACGCCGAACGGGGTCTGCACGGAGACACCCGACGCGGTCGCGGTGATCCGGCCGCCGATGCCGCCGGTCAGGTCGCCGCCCTGGCGGGTGTCGGCGCTGATGGTCACCGACGCGTCCCCGCCGGCCGGCACCGTGACGGTGTCGGCGCTGAGCGCGAAGATCCCGGCGGGCGCCCCGGTCAGCGCGAGCTGCAGGGTCACCGCCGAGCTGCCGCCGTTGTGGTACGTGACGGTGCTGGTGCGCACGTCGTCGTCCTCGTGCGGCCACTCCTGCAGGCCGAACGTGACCGACGCCGGGCTGGTGGTCACCTGCTGGGTGATCGCGCGAGCGACGTCCACCCGCCCGGCGCCCTGCGCGAACACGCCGATGTCGGCGGACGGCTTGGCCGAGGCCATCAGCGCGGACTTGCGCTGTGCCGCGGTCCACTCGGGGTGCACCTGGGTCAGCAGCGCCGCAGCGCCCGCGACGTGCGGGGTGGCCATGGACGTGCCGGACAGCGGCATGTACTGCTGGCCGGCCTCACCGAGGAAGCCGTCCTTGCTACGCGCGGCCACGATGTCCTGGCCGGGCGCGGCGATCTCGGGCTTGACAGTCCAGCCGTCGGCGCTGGGGCCCCGGCTGGAGAAGTCGGCGAGTTCGTCGGTCTTGGTGAACGCGGCGACGGCCAGCGCCGCCTCCGCGGTCGCCGGGGAGCCGACGGTCTCGTCCGCACCGGAGTTGCCCGCCGCGATAACGAACAGGGTGCCGTACTGCGCGGTCAGGTCGTTGACGGCCTGCTCCAGCGGGTCGATCTCGGGGGTGTTGGTTCCGCCGAGGCTCATGTTGGCCACGTCGGCGCCGGACTCGGCCGCCCACTGCATGCCGGCCAGGATCCACGACTCGGCACAGCCGTACTCGACGCAGACCTTGCCGTCGAACAGCGACGCACCGGGGGCGACACCCTTGTACTTGCCGCCGGAGGCGGCCCCGCTGCCCGCGATGGTCGAGGCGACGTGCGTGCCGTGGCCGACCCGGTCGAGGTCGTCCTCCTCACCCTCGGTGAAGTTCTGCCGGGCGCTGATCTTGCCGGCCAGGTCGGGGTGGGTGATGTCGACGCCGGTGTCGAGCACGGCGACCTTGACGCCGGTGCCGTCGAACCCGGCCGACCAGGCCGCGGGTGCGCCGATCAGCGGGACGCTGACGTCCAGCGCCGGCTTGCGTACGGCGTCCAGCCAGATCTTGCCGGTGCTCGCCTTGCGGGTCGCCTGCCACTGTGTGGCCAGGGACTCCTCCGCAACCTCGGCCGCGAAGCCCTTCACGGCCGGGAGCCTGCGCTCGGCGGTCAGGCCGGGGGCTGCGCTCGCGCCCGAGACGATGAGCGGCAGCGTCGTCTTGCGCGCGGCCTTGACCGCGAGCAGCTCGGTGATGTCGAACAGCCGCTTGTCCAGGCGGTTCGCCGCGAGCAGCGGCACCGCGTCGGACGGAATGACGTACTGGTGGTCCTTGACTCGGTAGCTGCGGTACGTGACGCCGTCGCGCGGCGTCAGGCTGATCCGGCCGTTGCCGTGCACCGACACCCGGTCACCGGTGATCAGTGCCACCGTCTGCGTCTTCGCGTTGCCGAGCGCGGCCCGCGCCGCTTGTGGTGAGGCGGCCTGTTCAGCGCCCGCGGTGCCGGGCGCGGCCATCAGCAGCGCGGCGGCGATCCCCCCGGCCAGCAATGCCCTCGTTCCTCTGCTGGATCGCATGTTCCTCCGTCCGATCGATCAGTCCGCCTTGGACTGTCGTTCGTAGAGACGCGTCGAATGGTCGATGCGTTGTGCAGAGAAATGAGTGAATACCTCAAATCCTTGTGAAGGTTCAGCAAACGGCGAGGTCAGGGGAGGGGTGGGCAGGCGAGGTTAACGAGGGTTAAGGTGGCCGCATGGTTGCTGTGCTGCCGGACCGGGTGTCGATTCGTGAGGTGGGCCCGCGTGACGGGCTGCAGAACGAGGACCCCGTGCCTACCGCCGACAAGGTCAGGCTGATCGACGCGCTGAGCGCCACCGGCGTCGGCCGCATCGAGGCCGTGTCATACGTGCACCCCAAGGCGATCCCGCAGATGGCCGACGCCGACGAGGTGTGGAGCACGGCGGCCCGCGACCCGAAGGTGCGCTACAGCGCCCTGGTGCCCAACCTGCGCGGTGCCCAGCGGGCCCTGGCCGGCGGGTTCACCGAGGTCGAGGTGGTGGTGTCGGCCAGCGACACGCACAACCGCCGCAACATCAACCGCGCCACCGAGGAGTCGCTGGACGAGATCGCCCAGCTCATCCCCGCGCTGCACGAGGGCGGTTCCACCGCCGAGGTGATCATCGCGACGAGCTTCGGCTGCCCGTACGAGGGGGACGTGGATCCGAAGCGAGTGGCCGCGATCGTGGACCGGGTCGTCGCCGACGGGGCGGACCGGGTGGCGTTCGGCGACACCACCGGGATGGGCACCCCGCGCCGGGTACGCGAGCTGCTGTCGATCGTCCGCGAGCGGCACCCGGACGTGCCGATGCTGCTGCACTTCCACAACACCCGCGGCACCGGCCTGGCCAACATCCTGACGGCGCTGGAGTTCGGCATCACCGAGTACGACGCCAGCGTCGGCGGCCTGGGCGGGTGCCCGTACGCGCCGGGCGCGTCGGGCAACGTGGCCACCGAGGAGGTCGTGCACATGCTGCACGACATGGGCGTCGACACCGGGATCGACCTGGAGAAGCTGATCGAGGCGGCCCGGCTGGCCGAGCAGATCGTCGGCCGCGAGCTGCCCTCCGGAGTGCTGCGGGCGGGCCCGCGCAGCCGCACGGTGAGCTGACGTCAAGGTACGCCGAAAATCGTTCGCAACCGCGGGGTGGTCGCAGGCGTGACTGGTGGGTGACATGACAGCCACCAACGGGAGACCTGGATGTCGCCACCCTCGTTCGACGAGTTCTACCTGAGCAGCAGGCAGCGGGTGCTGCGGTACGTCTATGCCGTCAACGGAGACCTGCAGGACGCGCAGGACGTGCTGCAGGAGGCGTACGCCCGGGCCTGGCAGCACTGGGGCCGGATCGGCGACTACGGCGACCCGGAGGCCTGGGTCCGCACCGTCGCGTACCGCATCGCGGTGAGCCGCTGGCGGCGCACGAAGTCCGCGCTGACCGCCCATCGCCGGCACGGCGCGGAGCCGGCCGCTCCAGCGCCGGACGAGAACACCGTGGCACTGGTGACCGCGTTGCGCGGCATACCCGAGGACCAGCGCCGGGCCATCGTGCTGCACCACCTCGCGGGCCGGTCCGTCGCGGAAATCGCCGCCGAGACCGGTGTCGCCGAGGGCACCGTCAAGGCCCGGCTCTCCCGCGGCCGCCAGGCACTCGCCCCCCTGCTCCGTACCGAGACGACGGGACGCCGCCATGCGTGATGATCTCGATCAGCAGTTCGCCGGATTCGGCGCAGAACTCCCACCGGTGGCGTGGGCCTCGCCCACCGAGATCCGGCGTCGCGGCGACCGGCGGCGGCTCGTACGGACGGCCGCCACGGGCGCGGCCGCGGTCTTGCTGGTGGTGACCGGCGTGAGCACGGCCATGGCGCTCGGCGGCGGCTCAGCTGAACCGCAGCCGGGCGCATCGCCACAGGTCAGCGCGTCGGCGGGTGTCAGCGACATCCCGTCCACCGCGCTGCTCACGCCGGCCGACATCGGCGCGGGCGTCGAGTTGATGCCGGGCGAGGTCGACGACCCGAGGTACGACTCGGTGGCCCGGTGCCAGTCCGAAGGGATGTGGGACGGCACCCCGAAGGCCCCGGTCGCCGGGTACGCGGTCCGCCGGACGGCGGCGTACCGCCTCGACCCGGCCCGGCAGACCGCGGAATACACCCAATGGGTGGGTGGCTACGCCTCGGCTGAGCTCGCCGCCCAGCAACTGGCCCATGACCGGGCGGGCTTCGAGCACTGTGCGCTCCTCGACATGGGCGGCGGGTTCACCCACTCCTTCACGATCTCCGAGACCGGCTTCGCCGGAGACGAGTCCCTGCTGGTCACCTTCGTGGTCAAGATGCCGGACAAGCCCGACCGCACCTTCCTGTATGCCACGTTCCGGGTCGGCGCGGTGTATGCCGTGATCCACAACCGGGAGGGCACGTCGCCTGCCGAGGTGCGGCAGCTGGCTGTCCGGGCGGCGGAAAGGATCTGCGCGACGATGGCGGTCTGCTGAAATCGCGATGATGCAATGCGAACAGGGAGTGACCGTCGGTCACTCCCTGTCGCTTTTCCGACTGTTACTGAACTCCAGAAGTAGATCAAATCGGACATAAGGAATAATTCGTGCCAGGAATGGCATTCGGCACCCCTGGAGATCGGACGGTTGATCCGTGTCCGGCGAATGGCAGGCTCGTTGACCCTTGCGATGTCATAAATGCCCTATTTGTACGAGCCGATTCAGGTGACCACGAGCGCACGTCGACAGCCGGAGTGACCGTGCTCCGGCGCGCTCATCGTGCACATAGGTCGCTACGAAAAGTAGCCGTGACATGGCAAGACACTGCATCTCCCCGTGGCAATTCCAGATCGAAAGGCACTGCGATTCACATGACTGCGACTTCGCTGGGCACGTGGACCAAGACGTCCGTGAAGGTCGGCGTCCTGTCCGCCGGCGTGCTGCTCGTCGGCGGTACGGGCGCGCACGCGGCTGACAACTGGAACACCTCCTTCAACAGCGGCATCGGCAGCGGCAACCAGATCAAGCTGCCGGTGCAGGCCCCGATCAACATCTGCGGGATCGCCATCGGCATCCTGGGCAACGCCAACGCCAGCTGCACCGGTGGCAGCGAGGCCAACTACGGCGAGGACGCCCTGGCCACCGACTGGAGCGCCTTCGGCAACTCGGGCGTCCTGAGCGGCAACCAGGTGCTGGCCCCGATCCAGGTCCCGATCGACGCCTGCGGCGTCGGGGTCGGCGTGCTCGGCAACGCCAACGCGTGGTGCGTCGGTGGCTCCGAGGCCAACCTGCCCGGCCAGCCCGGCGAGGACACCGACGAGGACCCGTACCCGCAGCCCTACGGCGAGCCGAGCTGGCACCAGCACAAGGGCAAGAACAAGACGAAGGACTTCGTGTCCACGGCGGCTCCGATCGAGAGCACCGTGGCGGAGAGCTCCCCGCTGGACGTCATCACCGGCCTGCTGCCGATCAACGGGCTGACCAGTGGCCTGACCAGCGCGGTGGGCAACACCAGCGCCAGCGTCGGCATCGGCGCCAAGCAGGCGCAGCAGCAGCAGCTGATGAATGCACGCAAGAAGTGGCAGCACGCCGCGCCGAGCACCTGCGACCTGAACTGGAACACCTTCGGCAACTCGGGGATCCTGAGCGGCAACCAGGTGTTCGTGCCGGTCCAGGCGCCGATCGACGTCTCCGGCGTGGCCGTGGGCGCGCTGCTGGGCAACGCCAACGCGTCCAGCGTCGGCGGCTCGACCGCGAACTTCTGCTGAACGATCTTCCCCACCAGAAAGGGCCGGCGCGGACGCGCGCCGGCCCTTTCGCCTACCCCGCCGCCTACCCGCCCGCCGCCCGCCGCCCTGCCCCCCACCTGCCGCAACTCTTAAAGACTTGCCGCATCCGGGGCCGACTGAGGCCGCGACTCTTTAAGAGTTGCGGCAGGGGGCGCCGGTGGGTCGGCGGACGGGGGGAAGCGGCGCGTCTCACATGGTGGTAGCCTAACGATCGTTCAGGTTGTGCCCGGTGGGAGGAGAGGCGCGTTATGCACGAGGGACTTGATGAGCTGAGAGAGCGCATCGGGGCCGGTGGGGCGCCGAAGTACCACCAGGCCAACGAGGCCAAGGGCAAGCTGTTCGCGCGCGAGCGCATCGCCCGGCTGGTGGACAAGGGCTCTTTCGTCGAGGATGGGATGTTCGCCAACGCGCTGGCGCACGGGTTGCCCGCCGACGGCGTGATCACGGGCCAGGCGACCATCGACGGCCGGGCGGTGTGCCTGATGGCCAACGACTCCACGGTCAAGGCCGGCAGCTGGGGCGCGCGCACCGTCGAGAAGATCATCAGGATCATCGAGCGGGCTTACGGCCAGGGCGTGCCCATGGTCTACCTGGTCGACTCGGCCGGCGCGCGCATCACCGACCAGGTCGACCTGTTCCCCGGCCGCCGGGGCGCGGGCAACATCTTCTACCAGCAGGTGAAGTCCTCGGGCAGCATCCCGCAGGTGTGCGCCCTGTTCGGGCCGAGCGCGGCGGGCGGCGCCTACATCCCCGCGTTCTGCGACGTGGTCGCCATGGTCGACGGCAACGCCTCGATGTACCTGGGCTCGGACCGCATGGTCGAGATGGTCACCGGCGAGAAGACGACGCTGGAGGCGATGGGCGGCGCGAAGGTGCACACCGAGCAGTCCGGCGTCGGCCACTTCCTGTGCAAGGACGAGGACGAGGCGCTCGGCGTGGTCCGCCGCTACCTGTCCTTCCTGCCCGCCAACTGGACCGAGCAGCCGCCCGTGCAGGATTCGCTGCCCGCGCCGGAGACGGACCTGGCCGCGATCGTGCCGGAGAGCGAGCGCCGCGCGTTCGACATGCGCAAGCTGGTCAAGGGCCTGCTCGACGGCGGCGAGTACTTCGAGATCCAGGCGCGCTGGGCCAAGGAGCTGACGGTCGGCTTCGGCCGCCTCGACGGCCAGGTCGTAGGCATCGTCGCCAACAACTCGTTGCACAAGGGTGGCGTTCTCTTCGTCGACTCGGCGGACAAGGCCAGCCGGTTCGTGCAGCTGTGCGACGCGTTCAACGTGCCGCTGCTGTTCCTGTGCGACGTGCCCGGCTTCATGGTCGGCAGCGCGGTCGAGCGGCAGGGCATCATCCGCCACGGCGCGAAGATGGTCACCGCGATCAGCGAGGCGACCGTGCCGAAGATCTGCGTCGTGGTGCGCAAGGCTTACGGCGCCGGCCTCTACGCCATGGCCGGACCAGGGTTCATGCCCGAGGCGACCATCGCGCTGCCCACCGCCAAGATCGCCGTCATGGGCGCCGAGGCCGCGGTGAACGCCGTCTACGCCAACAAGATCGCCGCGATCGAGGACGAGGCCGAGCGGGAGGCGTTCATCGCCGCCAAGCGCGCCGAGTACGAGACCGACATCGACCTGGTCCGGCTCGCCAGCGAGCTGGTCATCGACTCGATCGTGGAGCCCGATCGGCTCCGCGACGAGCTCATCCAGCGGTACCGCGCCGCACAGGGCAAGGACCGTCACTTCTCACGCCGCCGACACGGCGTGACTCCTGTTTGAGAGAGGCCGTGATGACCGACTTCGGGCTGTCCGAGGAACACCGGGAACTGCGCGACACCGTGCGGCGCTTCGCCCAGGACAAGGTGGCGCCGGTGATCGGCGACCTGTACGAGCGGCACGAGTTCCCGTACGACCTGGTCCGCCAGATGGGCGAGATGGGGCTGTTCGGGCTGCCGTTCCCCAGCGAGTTCGGCGGGATGGACGGCGACTACCTCGCCCTGTGCATCGTGCTGGAGGAGCTGGCCCGGGTCGACTCGTCGCTGTCCATCACGCTGGAAGCGGCCATCTCGCTGGGGGCGATGCCGATCTACCGATTCGGCAGCGACGAGCAGAAGAAGCGCTGGCTGCCCGCCCTGATCAAGGGCGAGGCGCTGGCCGGGTTCGGCCTCACCGAGCCGGGGGCCGGCTCCGACGCGGGCGGCACGCGGACCACGGCCCGGCTGTCCGAGGACGGCACCGAGTGGATCATCAACGGCAGCAAGGCGTTCATCACCAACTCCGGCACCACGATGACCAGCCTGGTCACCGTCACCGCGCGGACCGGCGAGGGCGAGATCTCCTCGATCATCGTGCCGTCGGGCACGCCCGGCTTCACGGTCGCGCCCGGCTACTCCAAGGTCGGCTGGTGCTCCTCGGACACCCACGAGCTGACCTTCGTCGACTGCCGGGTGCCGGTGGAGAACCTGCTCGGGCAGCGGGGCCGCGGCTTCGCGCAGTTCCTGCAGATCCTCGACGAGGGCCGGATCGCCATCGCCGCGCTGTCCACGGGCCTGGCCCAGGGCTGCGTCGACGAGTCGCTGAAGTACGCGTCGCAGCGTGAGGCCTTCGGGCACACGATCGGGTCGTACCAGGCCATCCAGTTCATGATCGCGGACATGGAGACGCGCGCCCACACCGCGCGGCTGGCCTGGCGCGACGCGGCGCAGCGGCTGGTCGCCGGCGAGGACTTCAAGCGCCAGGCGGCAATCGCGAAGCTGCACGCCAGTACGGTCGCGGTGGACAACGCCCGGGACGCCACGCAGATCCACGGCGGCTACGGCTTCATGAACGAGTTCCCGGTCGCCCGCATGTGGCGCGACAGCAAGATCCTCGAAATCGGCGAAGGCACCTCCGAGATCCAGCGCATGATCATCGCCCGCGACCTCGGCCTCCGCTGACCCTGCCCCCCGCGCCCCTTCTCCTGCCGCAACTCTTGAGGAGTCGCGCCTTTCCGGCGGTCCGGAAGGCACGACTCCTCAAGAGTTGTGCGGGGGAACGGCCGGGTCAGGGCGTAGGGAGGAGGCGGGCGGCGTCGGTGAAGACGGTGGTGATGGCGGCGGTGCGGGTGGGGGTGCCTTCCCAGCCGTGGTCGAAGACGACGGCCACGTGGTCGCCCCGGCGGATCACGGCGATGAGGTATCGCGCCTCTCGGGGTGAGGCCTCCTGCGGTTGCAGGTAGCGGTGGTGCAGTACCAGCCGCAGTGACTCGTCGCCCAGCTTCGGCGCGGTGACCAGGGAGTACTCGTAGCGGGCGCCGTCGCGGGTGTAGGAGCCGCAGCGGTTCACGGCCGCGCGCAGGTCGGCCAGGTAGTTCCGGGCGCCGCCGGCCGAATAGCGGGTGACCGTGTGGTCGTAACTGTCGGTGGAGATCTCGCCGGGGGTGCTGCTGCTGTTCCACAGCCGGCGGCCGCCGCGCCGGTCGGCGACCAGCGCCTCGCTGGGCAGCGTGCCCGTAGCGCACACCCGCGGCAGGATGTCGTACCCCGCCGGGTCCGGCTCGCCGGGCGGGGCCGGCCGGACGTGATAGCAGAGCTCGCCCCGGTCCTCGGTGAACGTGCCCGGCAGGAACAGCGCGTCGGCGATGAGGCCCGGGTAGGTGTCCAGGCAGCGGCCGCCCGCAGGCGGCTCGGGCGACGGCTGCGCGGACGGTTGCCCGGTCGGCTCCGGGCTCGCCGGGGCGAGCGTTTGCGACGTGCCGGACGCCGGCGCGGTGACCGGCGGGGGCCCCGGCCGGTCGCAGCCCCCGGCCAGCGCTGCGACCAGCGCTGATACGGCCAGCACGCGCCACGGAATGTTCGGTGCGGTCATGAGCGCTCCTTCCACCGGTCGACCGCGGCACGGCCGAGGTCCCCGTCGTATACCGGACCGCCCCGTGACGGCCCGGTGACTGAAGACACTCGATGGGCGGCGATCCGGTTGCGGCCTGTCGCCGGTCGGACAGTGCCGCTCGGGCCCGGCACGCGGCCGGTCGGCGGAAAGGTTGCGGTGTGACACCGGTCATGCCCGGTGAGTGCGCCAAAAAGTAGACGCTCGACTCCCACGTTCGGTTTCGGATGCGTAGTCTTTGCGGCCATGGTCCCAGGTCACCCGGTTCCCGTTGAGGCCGCCGACACGTCGGCGGCCTCCTTCAGCGCGCTCCTTCGCGCGCACCGGGACGCCGCGCGGCTGACCCAGTCGGAACTCGCCGCGCGGGCCGGGCTCGGCGTGCGCACAGTCCGGGACCTGGAGCACGGCCGGGCTTCACGACCGCAGCGCAGCACGGTCGAGTTGCTGGTCGGCGCGCTGGGGCTGACCGGCGACCCGGCCACGGAGTTCTACACGGCCGCACGCGGCCAGGCCCAGCAGCGGCCCGAGCCGCCCCCGCGGCCCGCGACGTTCACCCTGCCGGCGCCGCCCGAGCTTTACGGCCGGGCGGAGGAGTCGGCCGCGCTGGCGGCACACCTGGTCGCCCAGCCGGGGCTCACCACGCTGGTGGGCCTCGCCGGGGTCGGCAAGAGCGCGCTGGCCCTGAGCGTCGCCCATCTGGTGCAGCCGCAGTTCCCGGCGGGGGTGGCCGCGATCAGCATCGCGGCGGGCGACACCGTCACCGATGTGCGCGACGTCGTCTGCGCGGTCCTCGGCGTGAACCGCCCCGCTGACCTGCCGACCCGGCTGGAGCAGCCGGTTCTGCTCATGATCGACGCGGTGGACCGGTCGCCGGACGCCTTCCGGACCGTGCTGGGCGAGTTGCTCGCGCAGGCCCCCGCGCTGCGCGTGCTCGCCTCGGCGCGGGCCCCGCTCGGTCCCGCGGGCGAGCAGGTGTGGCCGCTGGGCCCGCTGGCGCTGCCTCCGGCCGGAACACGCACGCTGGCCGAGGCGGAACGGCACCCGGCGAGCGCGCTCTTCCTGGCCCGGTGGCGGCAGGTGCGCCGCTCGTCGGCTGACGTCGAGGTCGAGGCGCTGGTCACGCTGGTACGCCGCCTCGGCGGGCTGCCGCTGGCGATCGAGCTGGCCGCCGCCCGGGGCCGGGTGCTCGACCCCGCCGAGATGCTCGCCCGGTACGGCAACCGCCTGCTGGAGTTGGGCAGCGCCGACGTCGCCGCCTCGCCGCCGCTGGTGACCCTGCGCGACGTGGTGACGGCGAGCTACCGCCTGCTGGAGCCGGCGCAGCGGGAGGCGCTGCGAAGGCTGGCCGTGTTCGGCTACCGCTGGTCCGTCGAGCTGGCCGAGGAGCTGCTCGGCCCGCAGGTCGACGTGGTGCCCGTGCTGGAACGGCTGGTGGAACTGGGCCTGGTGCAGGTGCGCGGCTCGGGGGCGTTCCGCTTCGTGCTGCTGGACGTCGTGAAGGAGTACGCCGCCGAGCAGGCCGAGGTGGCCGGCGAGCTGGCCGCCGCACGCCGCCGGCACGGAGTGGTCTTCGCCCGGTTCGCGGCCCGCACCGCCCCGACGATGGTGGGGTCCACCCTGGCCGCGGCGGTGGCCCGGCTCGACGACCTGGCCAGCGACCTGTGGGCGGCGCTGGCCCACTCCGCCGAGCACGATCCGCACACCGCGCTGTGCCTGGCCTCGAAGCTGCCCCGGTGGTGGCGTTTCCGCGGCCGGGACCAGCAGGGCAGGCAGTGGCTGCTGCGGCTGCTCGACGACCCGCGTACCGCCGACGCCGACCCGATCGTGCGCGCCTGGGCGAACCTGGGCGTGGTGCAGCTCGCGGCCGAACACGGCGCGGGCCGGGCCGAGCTGGCCCGCGGCGAGACCGCACTGGCGGCGTTCCTGCTGGTGGGCGATGTGACCGGGGAGCTGGCGGCGCGCGGGGTGCTGCAGTTCGTGCACCAGAGCGCGGGGGAGTACGACGACGCCCGCCGCCACGGCGAGGCGACGCTGGCACTGGCCACCCGGACCGGCCGGGTGAACGACATGGCGGTGGCCCAGCACAACCTGATCTGGCACGACCTGCGCGAGGGTGATCTCGCCGCGGCGCAGCGGCGGCTGGCCGCGGTGGACCGGCTGTCGGCGCGGTCCGGGGAGCACAAACTGCGCGCGCTGGCGCGGGCCAACCTGGCCGAGGTGCTACGCCTGGACGGCCGCTACGACGAGGCGGTGCGGGTGGGGCAGCAGGCCGTGGAGATGCTGGCCGAGGTCGGCAATCCGGGCGAGCGCCGGCGGCTGGTGGGCGTGGTGGGGCTGGCGTACGCCCAGGGCGGGCGGCTGGAGGAGGCGGACAAGACGCTGGCCGACATCCGCGCGATGCTGGAGGACGAGCCGGACCCCGGATTCGACGTGCCAGGTTCGGTCGAGCCCGAGGAGGACTGGTACTGCGCCATGATCGAGGCGACGGTGGCCTGGCAGCGCGGGCACCGCACGCTCGCGGCCTCGTGGTTCGCGGCGGCGGCACGGCTGACCAGCGGCCTCAACGACCGGCGGGACATGATGGAGGCCCTGGTCGGGCTGGCGGCGACCAGCGACGAGCCGGCCGAGGTGGTGACCCGGCTCTATGAGCTGCGGGACAGCACGGGCATCTCGCTCACGCCGCGAACGCTGGAACTGCTCAGCCACCTCTGACCGGTGGCGGAGCCCGGAAGCTGCGTTCGGCGCGGGCGGCCCCCCGACGGATGATGTCCCTCCGCGGCCGCCGAAGCGAACCGCGCCCCCCGCCGTCTCCGCCCGCGCCGATGCAGCCCCGTGCAGGACCGCCGACAACCGTGTCGGCCCGGCCGTCCTCCACAGGGCCATGACGCTAGCAGCCCGGTTCACCCGATTCGGGGCTTTAACCGTCCTTTCTGGCGCGACTTCGGCACTTCTGCCGCCGGTTCTGCCGCAGCGGCAGCACTGCCCGCGGCATGGGATCGTCACTGGTCATGAATGCCGGCGGTCGCCTCCGGGCGGACCGCGTCGCGCACCACGCGCAGGCCGACGAGCAAGCCCTGCAGTTGGCGCTGGGTCAGTGGGCCGATGAGCCATTCGTCAAGCAGTTCCAGGTGGCCCGGAACGGTCTCCTGCAGGCGGGCCAGGCCTTTGCTGGTGAGGGCGGCGAACGAGCTGCGCCGGTCGATGTCGCAGGGGACCCGGCAGACCAGGGCCTCCCGCTCGAGCCGGTCGATCATGCGGGTCACCCCGCTCGTGCTCATGGAGGTCTGTCGGGACAGGTCGGTCATGCGCAGCCGTCGTTCGGGAGAGCGGGCCAGTCGCAGCAGCACTTCGAACTCGACGGGTGCCAGGCCGTGCGCGGCGAGCTGCTCCGCGCAGAGGGTGTTGAGGCTGGTGTACGCCTCTGTCAAAAGGCCCATGGCGGTGAGCCTCGAATCCTCGAGTAGCTCCATTTGCGCATCGTATATGGAGAGATGGCACATTTGTTGCCCTTCGTTTCCCGCAGAGTGGGACGACGGGTGTGCCAATCGGGACGACCACCCGATACGACTGTCGCCCGCGAACCGTACTCTGAGGGTTCGTTTGGTGACCGTGTGTCGGGGAGGGCTCATGGGCAAGGACGTTTCGCTGCAGACGTTCACCCGCCAGGAACGGGAGCACTACCGCCAGAAGGTGAGACGCTGCCTGGACGTGTTCGCGTTGATGCTCAACGACTTCAGCTTCGACCACGACCATCCGACCACCGGGCTGGAGATCGAGCTGAACCTCGTCGACGCGGACCACCTGCCGACGATGGTGAACGAGGAGGTCCTGCGCGACCTGGCCGATCCCCAGTTCCAGACCGAACTCGGACGGTTCAATCTGGAGCTGAACGTCCCGCCGCGGCTCATCTCGGAAGACGGGCTGGTGCTGTATGAGCAGCAGATCATTGAGAGCCTGCGCCGCGCGGACGCACACGCCCGCAAGCACGACGCCGCGATCCTCACCATCGGCATCCTGCCGACGCTCACCACCGACCACACGGTCACCGAGAACCTGTCCGTCAACGGGCGCTACCGCTCGCTCAACGAGGAGATCCTGGCCGCCCGGGGCGAGCAGATCGGCGTCGACATCAGGGGAGCGGACCGGCTGCGCATCCGCACCGACTCCATCGCCCCCGAGGCGGCCTGCACCAGCCTGCAGTTCCACCTGCAGGTCTCGCCCGCGGAGTTCGCCGCCTACTGGAACGCCTCGCAGGTCATCGCGGGGGTGCAGGTCGCGGTCGGGGCGAACTCGCCCTACCTGTTCGGCCACCAGCTCTGGTCGGAGACCCGGATCGCGCTGTTCGAGCAGGCCACCGACACCCGCCCGGACGAGCTGAAGGCCCAGGGCGTACGCCCCCGGGTCTGGTTCGGCGAGCGCTGGGTCACCTCGATCTTCGACCTGTTCGAGGAGAACGTCCGCTACTTCCCGCCGCTGCTGCCGATCGCGGAGGAGGAGGACCCGCTGGCCGTGCTGCACAGCGGCGGCGTGCCCCGGCTGGGCGAGCTGCGGCTGCACAACGGCACCATCTACCGCTGGAACCGGCCGGTGTACGACATCATGGGCGGCCGCCCGCACCTGCGGGTGGAGAACCGGGTGCTGCCCGCGGGCCCGACCGTGGTCGACATGCTGGCCAACGGCGCGCTCTACTTCGGACTCGTGCGTGCGCTGGTGGAGGAGGACCGTCCGCTCTGGACGCAGCTGCCCTTCAGCGTGGCGCAGGACAACTTCCACGCCGCCGCCCGCCGCGGCATCGCCGCACCGGTCTGGTGGCCGCGCCTCGGCGAGATCCGGGTGACCGACCTGGTGCTGGAGATGCTGCTGCCGAAGGCCGCCGAAGGGCTCGACCGGTTCGGCGTCGACCCGGCGCACCGCGACCGCCTGCTGGGCATCATCGAGCAGCGCTGCCTCACCGGGCGCAACGGCTCCACCTGGCAGGTCGCCACGGTACGGGCGCTGGAGGCGGCCGGCGCGACCCGGCCCGCGGCGCTGCGCGCCATGGTCGGCCGGTACGCCGAACACCAGCGCACCAACGAACCGGTGCACACCTGGCCCGTGGGCTGATTCGGCCTGACAGCGGATGGTGTGACCGTCGACCTCGGGGGAGGGTGCAGCCGTGACCGGTGACAGTGATGACGCCCGGCCCTGGGCGCTGCCGGCGACGCTGGCCGCGCTGGCGGCTGTGGTCGCCGCGGTGGCGCTGCCGCCGTGGCTGCCCGGGGGAGCCCCGCGGCCTTCGTCGACGCAGGTCCTGCCGGCCGCGAGCGTGCCGGTGCCGCAGCCCGCGCCGAGCCGGTCCCCGGTGCCCTCACCGAGCCCGGCGACCGGTTCGCCTGCTCCCGTGGGCGGGCCGTTCGTGCCGCGTTCGTTCACCGTCGTCGGCAGCGGCGACGTGCTGCTGCACGGGGGCCTGTGGCGGCAGGCGCAGCGGGACGCGGGCGGCCGCGGCTACGACTTCGCGCCGCTGCTCAAGGGGGTGCGCCCGGTGATCGAGTCGGCCGACCTGGCCGTCTGCCACCTGGAGACGCCGCTGGGCGGCCCGCAGGGCCCGTTCACCGGTTATCCGATCTTCAAGGTTCCGCCGCAGATCGTGCCCGCCCTGCAGCAGACCGGCTACGACGCCTGCTCCACCGCGTCCAACCACTCCCTGGACGGCGGCGAGGCCGGGGTGCGGCGCACGCTCGCCGCCCTCGACGCGGCCGGGATCGCCCACGCGGGCATGGCCCGCAGCCGGGCCGAGCAGGACAAGCCCACCATCGTCACGGTACGCGGAGTGCGGGTCGCGCTGCTGTCCTACACCTTCTCGTTCAACGGCCTGACCCGGCCGAAGGGCAAGGACTGGCTGGTCAACGCCCTCGATCCGGCGCGCGTCCGGCAGGCGGCGGGCCGGGCCCGGCAGGCCGGGGCCGAGGTCGTCATCGTGTCGATCCACTGGGGCACCGAGTACCAGCACCGCCCGAACGAGCAGCAGGTGGCCGTCGCACGGCAGCTGCTCCGGGACGGCGCGGTGGACCTGATCCTGGGCCACCACGCGCACGTGGTGCAGCCGTTCGAGCGGATCGCGGGGCGCTGGGTCGCGTACGGCATGGGCAACCACGTGTCGAACCAGAGTTTCTCCGACGACACCCGCGACGGGGTGATCAGCAGGTTCACCTTCGTGGAGACCGCGCCGGGCCGGTTCACCGTCTCCGCGGTCGCCGCGCTGCCGACGTACATGCAGCTCAACGATGGTCCGGCCCGGGTGCTGCTGGTGACTGCGTGTCCGGCGGCCCGCCGCGCGGCCTGCCGGGCCAGCGGCGAGCGCTCCGCCCGGGTGCTGCGCTCGCGTGGGGCGGGCAGCGTCGGCCTGGTCGTGGTGCGCTGAGCCGAGCTGTCGTGACGGGCCGCCCGACTGCCGGGAGGGCCGTGCCGATCAGGGCAGGTCAGCGCTTCTTGCGGGGCTGCTTCGGGCTGGGCGGGCCAGCCGTGGGGGAGACGGCGTCGCCCGTGCCGGCCGGTGTGTCGCTGACCGGCACGTCAGCGGTGGGTTCGTCCGCCGGCTTCTCGGCGGCGGCCTGCGCCGGGGCGGCCTTGGCGACGGAGGCCCTGCCGTAGGCCGGTTTGCCGGAGGCGGCCTTGCCCGACGCCTCCTTGCCGGAGGTGTCCTTGAGCGATCCGGTCCTGTCCGCGTCGCTCTTGTCCGGGGTGGCCTGCGCTGGCACGGCCGGAGCCGGGGTGGCGTCGGCACCGGTGTACTGCGGTGGGACGGGCGCGGTCGCCGCCTTCACCGGCCGGGGGCGGCGCGGGCTGCAGAGCACCAGCGCCAGCACCGAGCCGATCAGGCCGGCGAACACGGCGTAGGGCGCGACCAGATGGGCGGAGAGCTGCTCCGGCAGCGCGCCGGTCAGCTTCGGCGCGGCCAGCAGGTAGGCCACGGCGACCAGGGCCGGGCCGGCGGCGCCCGAGAGCGCGACCCCAGCCTGGCCGTCCCGGCGGCGGGCGGCGGGCAGTGCGGCGAGGAACCCGATGACCACGGCGGCCAGCGCGGCGATGGCCGCGCCGGGCAGGTAGACGCTGCGGAACCAGGGCCCGTCGGTGGTGACCGGCCAGGAGCCGAGCTGCGCCACGACGGTCTGGCGCCCGGCCGCGATGCCGTCGGCCACCGCGGTGACCGCGAGCAGCCACAACCAGCCGCCGGTGGCCAGCACGTTGGCCGCGATCGAGCGGGCGACCAGGGCGGCCACCGAGATGAACAGGCCGAGCAGCACCCCGGCGATGGCGTATCCGCCGACGATCAGGTGCGGGGCGAACGTGTCGGCACGCTCGGCGACCCGGGCGGGCACCGCGGTCAGCGCGACGACGACCAGACCACCCAGTGCCGCCGCGATCGACAGCGCGGCGCGGCGCAGCACGCGGACCGCTGTCGACGACTGGACAGTCGGCTGGCCGACGCGATCGGCCACTACGGCACCGAGCACCACCGACAGGGCGGAAATCCACACCGTCCAGGCCAGACTCGCCAGCCAGGCGGCCTCGTCCCCGCCGTGCACGGTGGGGACCCAGGAGAAGACGCCCAAGCCGTATCCGACGCCCAACTGTGCTGCTCCCGCTGCGGCGGCGACTCCCACCGCGACGGCGACGGAGCTCAGTCCCAGCCGCGTACCCGGGCCCTGAAGTGACATGACGCGAGCGTATAGCAATGCGAGGGCGGTTCGTGTGAACGGTTTACTCTCGTTGCGGCGTAGCGTTCGCCGGGCGTACCCGAAAGAGGAGACCATCATGACCGACCCGTGGGCACAGACGGCGCCGTTGACGCCGCAGCGACCACGTGGGTTCAGCCCCGGCACCATCGCGATCCTGGCGACGGCGACCGTGCTGCTGGCCGTCGCGGGGCTCGCGATCGGATGGTTCGTCGCCGGCGACGGCGACCCGAACGCCCAGGTCACCCCCACCCCGAGTGTGGTGGCATCGGCGGAGGCCAGCCCTTCCCCGAGCGAGCTGCCCTCGCCCACCCCGACGGTCGAGCCGAGCACCTCGGCGGCTCCCGAGGGCACGCGTATGCCGAACGTGCTAGGCCAGGAGTTCCAGGGCACCCGCCGCCACCTCATCACGGAACTGAAGGTGACCGTCAACGTCGTCTTCGACCAGGAGGGCGAGCCCGGAACCATCGTCAAGACCGAGCCCGCCGCGGACGCCCCGGTGCGCCCGGGTACGAGCATCAAGATCTTCGTCGCCGGCTCGACCGTCGACGTGGACGTGCCGACGCTGGTGGGCACGTCCTGCGAGGAGGCCAAGAAGGCCGTGGTCGCGGCAGGCCTGCGGGTCGGGCCGTATCCGGCCGAGAAGGTCGGCACGGTCACCGCGGCCAGCGCCGAGGCCGGCACGAAGCTCAAGTGGAACACGGAGGTCTCGCTCACCTGCGAGACGGCCGCACCACCGTCCCCGGCCGCGGGCTGATGACGGTGCCTGGCCTGCTCCGGTGCGCCACGCACCCGGTAAGGCGTAACCGACCCGTCGACGTGGTAGGACCTCAGCATGTCCGATGAGCAGCGGCACGACGACAGCGATCCGGCAGCGAGCGGGAGCGACCCCTGGTCGCCCCCACCCGATGAGACCGCCCCGATGCCTGCTCACCGAGCGGACGAGCGGCCCGCGCCCGGCGACGAGCCGACGACGGTGCTGCCGGCCGGCGGGCAGGGCGACGAGGCGACGACCGTGCTGCCCGCGGGCGGGGGGCGCGGTGACGACGCGACGACCGTGCTGCCCGCGGGCGGGCCTGCCGCGACGCCGACGGGTAACGAGCCGACCTCGGTGATCCCGCCGGTCGGCGGCCGCTCCGTGCCGCCGGACGAGCGCACCTCGGTCATGCCGGCTCAGGACGTCTGGACCGGCCGCGCGGGTGTGCCCGAGCGGGAGCCCCGGCCGATGCGGGACGCCACCCCGCCGCCGGGCGTCGAGTACGGCGAGGGCGAGCGCACCTGGCGGGCACCTCTGATCATCATCGGCATCGCGCTGCTGCTGCTGGCGCTGTTCGGGGTGGGTGCCTGGTTCGCGCTGCGCGGCAGCGGACCGACGCCGGCCCCGAGCAGCTCACCGAGCCCTGCGCTGACCTCGGCCGCGCCCAGCAGCGCCGCGCCGAGCCCGTCGGCGTCGCCGTCACCGCAGGCGTCGGCGGTCCCGGTGCCGGCCGACCTGGTGGGCCTGTCGCAGCAGGAGGCCATCGACGCGCTGAACGCGGTGGGCCTGAACCCGCGGATCACCGAGCGCGTCACCGACGAGGCCGACCCGGGCACCGTGGTGGACGTGGAACCGGAACCCGGCACGCTGCTGGAACCCGGATCGACGGTGACCATCGTGGTGGCCTCGGCGCCGCCGGCCAGCCCGTCCCCCGAGGCGAGCCCCAGCCCGGAGGAGAGCCCGAGCCCGGACGGCGACTGACCGTCCTGCACGTGAACAGCGCCCATGCCGTCATACGGCATGGGCGCGTTCTGTTTCGGGAGAGCGGTCGTCACCACTGGCGGCGCCGGTGGGTGACGATGACGATCCCGCCCAGCGCGAGACCGATGCCGATCATCCCGGTGGAGATGAGTGAGTGTGCCATCAGCTCAGACGGCACCGAATGGGCACTGACTGCGGCGGGCGCCGGTGCCTGCCGGGCGATGGATGCGTCCGCTACCGTTGCGGACCGCACCTCGGTCGTTCCGGCCGTGGCCGGCACCGGCGTGAAGAACGCCGCTGCCAGCGCCGCACCGCACAGTGCGGCCAGCCGGTGGGACCGATGTGGAATGGTCGCCCTGGGCTCACGTCCAGAAGCGATCGTTCTGATGTCCATGGCGCCGTCCCCCGGGTGAGCGGGTGCCGTGCCACGCGGAGGCAGACGATAGAGACTCGTCGCGGCCGCCTGCGGACCGCATTCGGCCGGGCGAGTCGCCACCGTCGTTCAACTAGGGTTCTTCGAGCGTAGATCCGGTGTGGGCCGACCGGAGGCGGATCGCGAGAAATTCTCAGCGTGCGCCGGCGGTCGCGGGGCGCAGGTGCGGGGTGCGGCTCAGCGAAGGACGCTGGCCGGCCCGTGCGGGCGACGTGCGGGCGCGGGCCGCGGCGCTGTTGTCGGGCACGATACGCAGGCCGGCGCGCTGTACGAAGATCGAGCGCCGTTCCACCGCGTCACCGGCAGCGTTGAGCTGGTAACCGTCGAGCCAGACCCAGCCCTCGTACGTCGGCCAGTCGTGCACGCGGATCACCCGGAACATCATCGGGCGGAGGAACTGGACGCTGGCTTCGCGAGTGACGTGGAGGATGTCGCCGGCTTGGGGAGTCACCTTTTCTCCTGCTCTCTCGTACCGGTGCGATATGGACAACACGTATTCGGGAGTCGCTCGTTGAACGCTAGAGGTGAAGCTCCGCCCACCGTGCGTGATCATGAAAACGGAAGATCAGCACAGCGAGGGCCATAACAGACACTGTGCCGGAAGACTTTGCTGAATGCAAGTTGCAAAGTGCGTATGCGCTCTGGTGTCCTTCGTCCGGTATATGACAAGCTGGTGTCGGTCAGCCCAGTGATGTCGTGTCGCACCCTCTGTGCGTTCGGCCGGTTGAAGATTCGCCGATCGTCGGAGCAGACTCGCAACACGACATATGCAATTCCACCGGGCGGGGGCACCGACTTCGTGCCTCCGCCGACGTGCGTCGCGGAGGTGCGCCGTGACAACCCGACAGAGCCCGACCGTGCGCCGAAGAAGACTCGGCGCCGAACTGCGCAAGCGGCGCGAACATGCCGGCATCACGCTGGAGTTCGTGGCCGAGAGGATGGAGTGCTCACAGTCCAAGATCTCGCGGATCGAGACCGGGCACAGCTCGGTGACCAGTCGCGACGTCCGCGACATGCTGACCATCTACGGCACGCCGACCGACGAGGTCGACGTGCTCGTGGAGATCGCCAAGGAGGCACGGCAGAAGGGCTGGTGGCATCCGTACAGCAGCGTGCTCGTGGGCGCTTATGTCGGACTGGAGGCCGCGGCCAGCTCCATCCGCGCGTACGAACAGCAGGTTGTCCCCGGCCTGCTGCAATCAGCTGAGTATGCCGAGGCGATGATTCGCGGCGCCTGGCCGGACTGGGACGAAGAAGCGATCATGAATCGTGTCCGTGTCCGGATGGGCCGTCAATCGTTGCTCACGCGACAAGACGATGCGATCAGGTTTCAGGTGGTGCTCGATGAGTCGGTGTTGAGCCGGCCCGTGGGCGGCGACAAGGTTATGCGAGACCAGCTTCGACTACTGGCCGAAGCAACCTCGTGGCCTAACGTGACCTTGCAGGTGTTGCCGTTCGAGGCAGGTCCACACGCCGGTATGGACGGTACTTTCGCCATTCTGGAGTTTCCCGAACAGGGTGACTCAGATGTCGTTTACGCGGAGAATGCGACCGGGGGACTCTTCCTGGAGAAAAACGACGAGCTGGGGAAGTACACCAAGATCTTCGAGAACATCCGGAGGGCTGCGTTGAGCCCCGAGGAGTCCGCCGAGCTGATCGCACAACTGGCGGAGGAGCCACTATGGAAATCGAGACCAAGGGGTTTCGAGTCGATCTGAGCGAAGCACGTTGGTACAAGAGCACACGGAGTGGACCGAACTGCGACAACTGTGTTGAAGTCGCATTCGTGGGTGGTGCGATCGCGCTGCGCGACTCCAAGAACCCCACCGGTCCGGCACTGATCTTCACGCCGGACGAGTGGGACGCTTTTGTGGAGGGTGCCAAAGACGGGGAGTTCGATCTCTAGGTCGGACCCGCGCCCGGGGCCGACAACTCTGGATCATGCTTGCGAAGGACCCCCTTTCGCGCCACCCTCAAAGGCGCCGAAGGGGGTCCTTTGCCGTGCCGGCCCGTTAGAGCAAAACCCTGTGCAGGTTGGCCCGCCGCCGCTCGATCATGGTCTCGCGGGCCTGCTGCAGCCACTCCCGGCGGGTACCCGGCTCCGGTGGGTAGTCCAGCCCGAACTTGAACCAGGCGGGCGGCTGCGTCATCCGGGCGTACCGGTCGATCAGGTCGTCGAGCACCCGGGTCAGCTCCACCCGCGCGTTGCGCCCGGCCTCCAGCGTGGCGCGATGCATCGTGAGGTAGTCCGCCCGCCGGTTGGAGACCGCACGCAGCCGCCCGCGGATCTCCTCGATCCGCCCCCGCTGGATCGCGGTCAGCACGGCGGCGGACCGGTCCTCGCGCAGATGCCGGGCGAGCGCGGCCCGATGGCGTGGCCGCAGCCAGGACGACGGCTGGGCCAGCGCGGCGATGGTCGCATGGATGCGCGCCTGCACCTTCTGCTCGGCCTCGTAGGCCTCCAGGCAGCGCTGCTCGGCGAGCGCGACCTGGCGCGGGTCCGGTCCGGGCGGCGCCGCCTCGGCCACCCGCTCGGCCTCCTCGACCAGCCGCCACAGCCAGCGTTCCTCGTCGCCGATCTCGTCCAGCGGATCGAGCGGGGCGACGTCGTCGTAGGGCTCCCGGGCGGCCGGGACCAGCGCCTGGTAGTGGGCTCGCGTGGAGCCGGCGTCCTCCTGGCCGCAGTGCGGGCACGGCAATTGCCGTACCAGCCGGCTGATCTCGCCGATGAGCTGCGCCGGCGTGACCTGGGACGGCAATGGTGTGGACGCCGGTTCAGCAGCCATGGTGGTTCCCCCGCACGTGAAGCACAACTGGTTAGCTTGCGCTTAGTCACGCAAGCAACACGTGCAGTGACGATCGCGGGTAGACCGTCGCCTGCATTCCGTTGCGGTCGTTGTATCAGACGGCGCCCCACCACACCGCGAAACTCGCCGACCGGGTAGGACGAAGATGACGATGCCTGAACACGTGCCCAGCCAGAACGCCAGCCCCGCCCCGCGCGAGCGCAGCCTGCGCGACTCCGAACGGGCCCAGCTGCCCGGCGACACCCTGCTGGAGCCGGGCCCCGGGCCGCTGCAGGCGCTCGGCCTGGACCGGTTCGGCGACCAGTCGTTCACCCCGTCGAGCTGGCTGGACATGCCCGCCGAGTCGACGCTGGTAGACCACCCGCTGCTACGCGGCCTGCTCCTGGAGCTCCCGCCCCGCAACACCCCGCCCACCGAGGAATGGTTCGACCGCTGGTTCGACGCCACCCGCTCAGTCCTGGGCCTCATCTACCTCCGCAAATAACCCCACCCACCGACCTGCCATCCGCCGACCCGCCCTCACTCCGGGTCGCAACTCTTAAAAGGTCGCGGCATCCGACTCCCCTGGAAGCCGCGACTTTTTAAGAGTTGCGGCCAGGGGCGGGGCAGGGCCGGTGGTGGCAGGCCCGGGGCGGTCAGACCGCGAAGGTGGCGGGGGAGTCCGTGGCCGGGGTCACCGGGGTGGCGCGCCACAGGCGGGTCTTCTGGGCGCCGAGGCGGGCCAGGTACTTCGGGTTGAGGATCAGGTAGCGGCGCCACAGGCGCTTGGGCTCCAGGCCCAGCCGCCACAGCCACTCCAGGGCGTGCCGCTGCATCCACGCGGGCGGCTTGCGCAGCCCGCCGGCGTGGTAGTCGAACGCCGCCCCGACCGCCAGCAGCGGCATCTCCAGGTGCGGGCGCATCGCGTAGGCGAACTTCTCCTGTCGCGGGCAGCCGAGGCCGACCAGCACGATACGCGCGCCCGAATCGGTGATCCGGGCGGCGATCTGCTCGGCCTCGCCGGGCTGTACGCCGCGGAACTTCGACGGCTCGCTACCGGCGATCTTCAGCGCCGGGTACTTCGCGATCAGCGCCGGGATGAGCAGGTCCAGCACGGGCTGGGTGGAGCCGTAGAGATATACCGGCAGGCCCTGCTCGGCGGCGCGGCCGAGCACCCGCAGGGTGAGCTCCGGGCCGTAGACCCGGTCGCGCAGGCCCGCGCCGTGCAGCAGGTTCAGCGCCCAGCGCACCGGCTGGCCGTCCGGGGTGATCAGGTCGAAGCTGTTGAGCTGCGCGCCGAGCGTGCCGTCGGCGACGCCCTCCATCACCCCGTGCACCGCGAGCGCGGTGACCGCGTACGGCCGCCCCTCCGCCGCGGCGCGGATGATCCGCTCGGTGGCGTCGGCGTAGTCGGTGGCGTCGACGAGGACGCCGAGCACGTTGCGCTTGCTGCCGCTGTTCAGCGTCGTCGTCATCCGGGTTCCTTGTTCGCGCAGGTGGGGGCCTACATCCACTTGTCGGCGTTGGCCTCGTAGATCTCGTTGAGGATAGCGGGCACGTTGTAGGTCATCTGCCAGTCCGGGTAGTGCGCCTGGAACTTGGCCATGTCGCTCACGTACCACTGGTGGTCGCCCATGCGGGCCTGCTCCACGTAGTTGACCTTCGCTTCCTTGCCGGCGATCTTCTCGGCGATGGCGAAGGCCTCGAGGTGCGAGGTGTTGGAGAAGCGGCCGCCGCCCAGGTTGTAGACCTCGCCGGAGCGCGGGCTGCGGAAGAACGCCTCGAACGCGGTGAGCACGTCGTGCGAGTGGATGGCGTCGCGGACCATCTTGCCCTTGTAGCCGAACAGGTTGTAGGTCCGGCCCTCCATCACGCAGCGCATCAGGTACGCCAGGAAGCCGTGCAGCTCGGCGGCGGAGTGGGCCGGGCCGGTCAGCGTGCCGCCGCGGAAGGAGGCCGTCTTCATGCCGAAGTAGCGGCCGTACTCCTGCACCGCCACGTCCGCGGCGACCTTCGAGACGCCGAAGATCGAGTGCATGCTGTTGTCGATCGTCATGTCTTCGGTGATGCCGTTGGCGAACTGGTGGTTCGCGTCGATCTCGTACCGGGTCTCCTGCTCGACCAGCGGCAGGCGGTTCGGGGTGTCGCCGTACACCTTGTTCGTCGAGCAGAAGATGAACGCCGCGTCGGGGCTGTGCTGGCGGGTGTACTCCAGCACGTTCAGGGTGCCGACGGCGTTGACGTCGAAGTCGGTGAACGGCTCCTTGGCCGCCCAGTCGTGGCTGGGCTGGGCCGCGGTGTGGATCACCAGGGAGATGTCCCTGCCGTACCGCTCGAAGATCTTCTTGAGCACGTCACGGTCGCGGATGTCGACGTCGTAGTGCGTGTACGAGTCGCCGAGCTTGCTGGTGAGGTTCACCAGGCTCCAGGCGGTGGACCCGTCCTCGCCGAAGAAGTACTTGCGCATGTCGTTGTCGAGCCCGACGACGTGCATACCCAGGCCGGCGAAGTGGCGGGCTGCCTCGGAACCGATCAGACCGGCCGAACCGGTCACCAACGCAACGCTCACCAGACACTCCCTGTAACCAATCGACGAACGCGACCAGCGGAGAGCTTACCTGGCCCACTACGCCCCGTGCCTACCCGTCAGCCGGGGTCCGGATCACTCCGCCGACGGGGCGGTGCCGACGTCCTCTGGGGCGTGACGCCCGGGGGAGGAGTCGACACCGCCCGCCCGCCGCTATTGGATCTTGATCCAGGGACGGTCGGCGGCCGTGCCGGTGCCGGGGCTCAGCCAGACCGAGCCGATCGCGTAGCCGCGCAGGGTACCGTCGGGCAGGTGGTTCAGGCTCATCTCGGGCAGGCCGGGCACCTGGGCGAAGACGCCGTCCTGCAGCCGCCACACCCCTGCCGCGTTGGCGGCGAGCAGGATGCCGCCGCCCAGCGCCACGATCTGGTACGGCGGGCTCTCCTCGGGCAGATCCGCCTGGCGCTGCCAGGCTCGGTCGACCAGCCGCCAGAGCTGCTGCGCGTCGCCCGTGAGCCAGACCTCGGCGCCGTCGGGGGACAGCAGCAGGCCGAAGCTGCTCGCCTGCGCGGGTACGGGCACCTGCCGCCAGGTGCGCGCGCCGTCCTCGCTCAGCTGGATCCGCATGGCACCGCCCTCGCGTTCGGGCGAGGTGAGCAGCCAGAACCGGCCGTCCGCGCCGCGGTGCAGCGAGGACGCGCTGTTGGGCATGCCGCCGAGCCTGGGCTGCGGCCGCACCGGGCCAGAACCGATCTTGACGAGCTGCTCACGCTCGCACTCGACGCCGGACGCGCCGTCCTCGAAACCCGTCGCGCCCGGGCAGGTCACCATGTAGCCCTCGTGGCCGTACGCGCGGGCGTCGGCCAGCAGCGCCTCCTTCGGCGGGGTGGAGAGCCGGTGGCTCGAGAAGGTCGCTCCGCCGTCCCGCGTCAGCAGGAACCTCTCCCTGATGAGGTGCAGCGTGATGGTCTGCGCGTCGAGGGCGTACATGTTGATCACCTTGCCGTCCAGGCTCGGCACGCCGGTGACCCGGCGCCAGGTGCGCCCGCCGTCCTCGGTGCGGGCCAGCACCACGGCGCACGTGTGGCCGGCCTGCGAGCAGTCGTCCTCCACACATGCCGTGCTGTCGGCCGGACACCGCTCCAGCAGGGCCCATCCGTGGTCGGCGTCGGTGAACACGAGGTGCGGGGGGAAGCCGGGCGGGACCCCGGGCACCTGCACCGGCCGGACTTCGACGGCGGGGCCGGCTTCCGGCGACGGGCTGGGCGACGGGCTGCCCGTGGGGCTGGTCACCGCGGGTGTGGACGGAGTGATCACAGGCGGCGGGGTCTCGCCGCGCCCGCCGAGGCTCAGCAGCGTCAGCGGCGCGATGACCGCGGCCAGCGCGAGCGCGGCCAGTGCGCCGCGCCGGGTGCGCCGGCGGCGGCGTACCGCCACGGCCACGGCCTCGACCGGCGCGGCCCGGAAGGTGCCCGCGGTGCGGTCTGCGAAGTCGGCGAAGGTCTGGTCCATCGGCTCAGGCACGGCTGCTCTCCTCGCTGACATGGGCGGCCAGCGCGGCCCGGCCGCGCGACAGCCAGGACCGGACGGTGCCTTCGGCGACGCCCTGCTGCTCGGCGATCTCGGCGGTGGACAGCCGGCCGAGGTGGTGCAGCACGACCGCGAGCCGGTGCTTGGCGGGCAGCTTCGCCAGCGCCTCCACGAGCGCGACCCGGTCCGGCTCCGGCCCGGCCACGTGCTCCTGGCGCTGGCGGGCCAGGTAGCGCAGCGCGGTGGCGCGCCGCCGCAGGCGGCTGGTGGCCAGGTTCCAGGCGACCCGGCGCACCCAGCCGATCGGGTCGTCGTACGCGCTGATCCGGTGCCAGCGGTCGTAGGCCCGGCAGAACGCCTCCTGCGCCAGGTCCTGCGCCTCGGCGTGGTCGCCGAGGTAGGCGTAGAGCTGCGTGGCGAGGCGCTGGAAGTGGGTCGCGTAGAGCTCGGTGAACCCTGCGGGTGGTGACATACGACGCTCCCCGTGCGGGCCGGGGCCGCCCACAGCGGCGGCTTTCCTCTGGCACGCGGTGGGACGCGGGAATGTTGCAGGCGAATATCTAGCGGGGCAGCGAGACCGTCACCACGAGCCCGCCGCCCTCGCGCGGCCGGGCCGCGACCGTGCCGCCGTGCGCGCGGGCGATCGCGCGCACGATCGACAGGCCGAGCCCCACGCCCTGGTCGGAGCGGGTGCGCTCGCTGCCCCGGCGGAACGGCTCGAACAACCCCTCCACCTCGTACGCCGCCACCGCCGGCCCGCTGTTGGACACCTCCAGTTCCACCCGGTCGCCCCGGGTGGCGGTCGCGGCCCGCACCCAGCCGCCCCGGACGTTGTGCCGGATGCCGTTGCCGATGAGGTTCTGCGCCACCCGCTCCAGCAGCACCGGGTCACCGGTGGTCTCCGCGGGGGCCGGCTCGACGGCCACTGCGACGTCGGCCTCGGCCGCCGCACCCGCGCTCTGCAGGCCGACGTGGTCGACGACGTCGGCGAGGTCCACCGGCCGCCGCTCCACGACCTCGTTCTCCGAGCGGGCCAGCAGCAGCAGCCCTTCGATCAGGCGCTCGTGCCGCCCGTTGATGTCCAGCAGCGTCTCGCCGAGCCGTTTCACGTCGTCGGACGCGGTCTTGCGGTGCATCGCCAGCTCCACCAGCGACCGGTTCAGCGTCAGCGGCGTACGCAGCTCGTGCGAGGCGTTCGCGACGAAGCGCCGCTGCCCGTCGAAGGCCTGGTCGAGCCGGGCCAGCATGGCGTCGAAGGTGTCGGCCAGCTCCTGGATCTCGTCGTTCGGGCCGCGCAGCGCGATGCGCTCGTGCAGGCCGCGGTCGGCGGCCGGGGCGGTGCTGATCCGGCGGGCGGTGTCGGTGATCCGGTGCAGCGGCGACAGCAGCCGGCCCGCGAGCAGCCAGCCCAGCGCGATGGCGACGGCGCCGACCACGACCAGCGCGATCGCACCCTGCTGGAGCAGCGCGATCATGGTCGCGTGGCGCAGCGACTCGGCCTGCTTGTCCATGTAGTAGACGAGGTCGGGGTTGTTGTCGATGAGCACCCGCACCCGCGTGCCGCCCTGCTCGGCCAGCCCGGCCACCCCGGGCGGCTGGGCCAGGTCGGGCAGCGGGGCGCGGAAGGTGAACTTCTGCAGCAGCGACTGGTCGACCAGGAAGTAGGTCACCACCAGCAGGGCGAGCCCGGCCAGGAAGAACAGCCCGCCGTAGACGAGGGTGAGGCGGGCCCGGATGGTCAGGCGGTACGACGGCAGTCTCACGGGAGGCGATACCCCACTCCGGCGACGGTGGTGATGACGGGCGGGTCGCCCAGCTTGCGGCGCAGCTTGAGGATGGTCAGCCGGACCGCGGAGGTGAACGGGTCGGCGTGCTCGTCCCAGACCTTCTCCAACAGGCTCTCCGCGGAGACCACCGCCCCCTCCGCCCGCAGCAGCTCGGCCAGCACACCGAACTCCTTGCGCGACAGCGGCACGTAGTGGCCGTCCCGGAAGACCTCCCGCCGGGCCTGGTCGAGCCGGATCCCCCCGCGGACCAGGGTCGGCGCGGCAGCCGGGCGGGCACGCCGGCCCAGCGCGTGCACCCGGGCGGCGAGTTCGGCGAACGCGAACGGCTTGGACAGGTAGTCGTCGGCCCCCAGGGTCAGCCCGGACACCCGGTCGCCCACCTCGGCGGCCGCGGTCAGCATCAGCACCCGGGCGTCGGCCTGCGAGTCGACCAGGAACCGGCAGACGTCGTCGCCGTGCACCACCGGCAGGTCCCGGTCCAGCAGCACCACGTCGTAGTCGTGCACGGCCAGCCGTTCCAGCGCCGCGTCACCGTCGTACACCACGTCGACGGCGTGCGCGTCGTCACGCAGCCATTCGGCGATGGCGTCGGCGAGCAGCGCCTCGTCTTCGACCACGAGTACCCGCATGTCCGGTCCGCCTCCCCGCCGGTTGGTCCGGCCCGCCAATAGTTACCCGACGTGATGTTTCCTCGGCGTTATCGCGAGCGGAAACGGCCGCGAAACGGCCCCCCGCGTGAACTGGCCCCCGTGCCGCCGGCGACCGGCCGGCGGCCCGACGAAGGAGACACGCGATGAAGCGAGGGCTACTGGGGGCGGCGTTGGCGCTGCCCCTGATGGCGGCGCTGGCGCTGACCGGCTGCGCGCAGCCGGACGGCGACGACGGCATCGCCTCGGTCGGCAACGGGACCGCGGCGGCGACGCCCAGCGCCGGGCCGAGCCTGAGCCAGGAGGAGAAAAGCCTCAAGTTCGCGCAGTGCATGCGCGAGAACGGCGTCGACATGCCGGACCCCGATCCCAACGGCGGTCCGGTCCGGATACGTATCAGCGGCGGACCGGTCGACCGGGACAAGTTCGAGAAGGCGCAGGAGGCGTGCAAGCAGTACTCGCCGTTCGGCGAGGGCGGGCCGGGTCAGCTCGACCCCGAGGCGGCGGAGAACATGCGCAAGTTCGCCCAGTGCATGCGTGACAACGGGG
Source organism: Catellatospora vulcania (assembly GCF_009720385.1). Lineage (GTDB taxonomy): Bacteria > Actinomycetota > Actinomycetes > Mycobacteriales > Micromonosporaceae > Catellatospora > Catellatospora vulcania. Next base: position 613,845 of record NZ_ML769302.1, read on the forward strand.
TGCCGAACTTCCCGGACCCGGACGGCGGCCGCGTGATGATCGACAAGTCGATCGGCGACGACCCGGACTTCGAGGCCGCGCAGAAGCTGTGCCAGGAGAAGTTCATGCCCGGCGCGACCATGAAGAAGGCGCCGTGACCGAGACCGCACAGCTCGCCCCACTGGAGACCCCCGATGCGGCGGCTCCCGTCCGGCGCCGCCGCCGACGCGGGGCACGTACCGCGCTGCTCGTCGTCGGCGCGCTGGCCGCTGGCGGGGCCGCGGCCGCCGCCGCGGTCGGCTTCGGCGGCGGGAACGGCAGCACGCCGCCCGCGAGCAACCTGCCTCCGGCCACCGCCCCGGTCACCCGGCAGACCCTGCAGGACAGTCAGACCCTCGACGGCGAGCTCGGCTTCGGCCCGACCTACTCGGCCGTGAACCGGCTCAACGGGACGGTGACCTGGCTGCCCGAGTCCGGCGCGGTGGTCAACCGCGGCAAACCCCTCTACAAGATCGATAACAGTCCGGCCGTGCTGATGTACGGCAACGTGCCCGCGTACCGCGAGCTCAAGGCAGGCGACAAGGGGGCCGACGTCAGGCAGCTGGAGCAGAACCTCAAGGCGCTCGGCTACACCGGCTTCACGGTGGACAGCGAGTTCACCGCGTCCACCGCCACCGCGGTGAAGAAGTGGCAGGACAAGCTCGGGCTCGCGGAGACGGGCCGGGTCGAGTTCGGCCGGGTCGTCTTCGCGTCCGGGCAGGTCCGGGTGGAGAGTCTGGAGGCCACGGTGAGCGCGCCGGCGCAGCCCGGTGCGGCGGTGCTCAAGTACACGGGCACGGTCCGGGTCGTGGTGGTGCAACTCGACGTCGCCGACCAGCGGCTGGCCAAGGTGGGCGCAGATGTGAAGGTCGAGTTGCCCGCGGGCGGCACGGCCGAGGGCAAGGTGGCCAAGGCGTACACCGTGATCGAGGCGGGCGGCCAGGGCGAGGAGGCCACCACCAAGATCGAGGCGGTGGTCTCGCTGGCCGACCAGAAGGCGGTCGCGGGCTTCAACCAGGCTGCCGTCGACGTCACCTTCACCGCCGCGGAGCGCGCCGACGTGCTCACCGTGCCAGTGTCGGCGCTGGTCGCGCTGCGCGAGGGCGGGTACGGCGTCGAGGTCGTCGAGAACGGCGCGAGCCGCTACCTCGCGGTGGAGACCGGCCTGTTCTCCGGTGGCCGGGTCGAGGTCAACGGCGAGGGCCTCGCCGAAGGCATGACCGTGGGGATCCCCCGATGATCGCCCTGGACGGCGTCACCAAGGTCTACCCGGGTGGAGTCGCCGCCCTGGACGGGGTGTCGCTGGCCGTGGGCGCGGGCGAGCTGGCGGCGATCGTCGGGCCGTCCGGCTCCGGCAAGTCGACCATGCTGCACATCATCGGCACGCTGGACCGGCCCAGCGCCGGGTCGGTGCGCATCGCCGGCTACGACGTGGCGGACCTGTCGGACCGGCAGTTGTCGGCACTGCGGGCGGCCCGGGTCGGCTTCGTGTTCCAGCAGTTCCACCTCGCCGCAGGGGTGAGCGCGCTGGACAACGTCGCCGACGGCCTGCTCTACGGCGGGCACGCCCTCGGCGAGCGCCGCCGCCGGGCGGTCGCCGCGCTGGACCGGGTCGGGCTGGCCCACCGGATGGACCACGAGCCGCACGAGCTGTCGGGCGGCGAACGCCAGCGCGTCGCCATCGCGCGGGCCGTGGTGGGCAATCCGCCGCTGCTGCTGGCCGACGAGCCCACGGGCAACCTGGACTCGGCCTCGGGCGCGGGGATCATGGCGCTGCTGCACGAGCTGCACGCCGCGGGCACCACTGTGGTGATCATCACCCATGACCGGGAGATCGCCGCCGGCGTGCCCCGCCAGGTGCAGATGCGCGACGGGAAAGTGGTCGCCGACAACGGCCCGGCCGCCGTGGCCCAGCCTGCGGGTCATCCGGCCGTCGCGGCCGTGCCGACTGCGGGCCGCATGCCGGTGGGGCAACCCGCCCCCGGCGAGGCTTCGGCGGCGGCTGATCCGCCGGCGGGACCAGCGGCGCACGCGCTGGGCGCCGGCGGGAGGGCACGATGACCGCCCCCGCCCTGCCCAGGCTCCATCCGGCCCGGATGCGACCCCGCGACGTGCTCCGCGTCGGGGGAGTGGGGCTGCGTACCCGGCCGGTGCGGGCGTTCCTGTCGGCGCTGGGCATCGCGATCGGCATCGCGGCGATGATCGCCGTGGTGGGCATCTCGTCGTCGTCCCGGGCCGAACTGGACCGCACCCTGGCCGCACTGGGCACCAACCTGCTCACGGTGACCCCGGGCCGGACCATGTTCGGCGCGGATGCCCAGCTGCCGATGGAGTCGGTCGCGATGATCGCTCGGATCGCCCCGGTGGAGCAGGTGTCGGCGGTCGGCAAGGTCGACGGAGCCAAGGTCTACCGGTCGGACCGCATCCCCGCGGCGCAGACCAACGGACTGGGCGTGTACGCCGCCCGGCTCGACCTGATGGACACGGTCGGGGCGAAACTCCGGGCCGGGACCTGGCTCAACGAGGCCACCGAGCGCTACCCGGCGGTGGTGATCGGCGCGGACACGGCCACTCGGCTCGGCATCGGCGCGGTCGGCCCGGACACCCAGATCATGGTCGGCGGCCAGCGGTTCACCGTGGTGGGCGTGCTGGAGCCGGTGCCGCTGGCGCCCGAACTGGACGCCGCGGTGCTCGTCGGCTGGCCCGCTGCCGCCGACCGGCTCGCCTTCGACGGTCATCCGACGATCGTTTACACCCGTTCGGTCGAGTCGGCCGTGACCGCGGTGCAGGGCGTGCTCGCGGCGACCGCGAACCCGGAGGCCCCGAACGAGGTCGACGTGTCGCGGCCGTCCGACGCGCTGCAGGCCAAGCAGGCCGCCAACCAGGCGTTCACCGGGCTGCTGCTCGGGCTGGGCGCGGTGGCGCTGCTGGTCGGCGGGGTCGGGGTGGCCAACACGATGGTCATCTCGGTGCTGGAGCGGCGGGCCGAGATCGGGCTGCGGCGCTCGCTGGGCGCGACCCGCGGGCAGGTCCGCCTGCAGTTCCTCGCCGAGTCGCTGCTGCTGTCCGCGCTGGGCGGGGTCGGCGGGGTGCTCCTGGGCATCGCGGTGACCTCCGCCTACTCGGCGTACCAGGGCTGGCCGACGGTGGTCCCGGCCTGGGCGATGCTCGGCGGGCTGGGGGCGACGCTGGTGATCGGGGGGTTGGCCGGGCTGTATCCGGCGATCCGGGCGTCCCGGCTCTCGCCCACGGAAGCCCTCGCCACGCCGTGACTGCGAGGAAGGGCACCTTCTTGACGCTCCGCGTAGAAGAAGGTGCCCTTCCGAACACCGGGACCCGTCTGGGCCGGGGGACGGTCGGCCCGGTGGCGCAGGTGAGGCCGAGGTGAGGCGGTACTGACCGGAAACAGCGATCTTTCTGTGAAACCGCCGACAGTCCGGTGCCCGCTGCCCAACCTGGACAAAAAGAAGAGGTCTCCCGGAGGAGACCTCAACTTGCTGGTGGGGATGGGGGGAGTTGAACCCCCACGTCCTTTCGGACACACGGACCTGAACCGTGCGCGTCTGCCATTCCGCCACATCCCCGCGGCGTGTGCAGGAACTTTGGGAGTCCCCGCGGTTCGCAAGGGAGTCACCTCCCGTTGCGTGCTGGCACAGCTTACGCTATGCCTGCTCCGCCTCGCCAACCGGTTATCCCGGTCGGCGTTGCGGGGAGAACATTAACACGACCACCTGGCCATGGGTGAAATCGGAGGCAAGGATGGTCGTCATGCTGGCGTGGCGTCGGCAACGGCGGACGTATTGGGCGAAGACGCGGGAGTGGAGGGCAGATAACATCATGTCCTCGGAACCCGAGGAGGACCGGTGAGCGTGTTGCAACGCTTCGAGAAACGCCTGGAAGGCCTGGTTGAGGGCGCCTTCGCGAAGGTATTCAAGGGGGTCGTCCACCCTGTGGAGATCCTGAATGCCATGCAGCGTGAGGCAGAAGCTCACAAGGCGATCCTGGTTGGTGGGCGCACGCTCGTGCCGAACCGCTATGTGATCGATCTCTCGCCCTACGACCACAGTCGTCTGGCGCCGTACGCGGCCGCGCTGGCTCAGGAGCTGGCGCAGTCGCAGGCCGAGTTCATCGGCGAGCAGGCCTGGACGGTGTACGGCGACGTGATCGTCGAGATCGAGCGTGGAGACGGGCTGGACACGGGCATGTTCCGGGTCTCGGCCGAGGTCTACACGGCCGATCAGGCGCCGCAGGCGAGCTACGAGGCCCCGCCGCAGCAGTACCCGCCGTACGGCGGCCAGCAGGCCGGCCCACCGCCGGGTGGCGGCGGCGCGCGCAACGTGCGCCTCGTCTCCGGTGACGGGCGGACGTTCCCGCTGGCCATCGGCTCGACCACGATCGGTCGTGGGGACCAGGCCAACCTGCGCCTGCCCGACGTCGGCATCTCGCGGCGGCACGCCCGGCTGGACTTCGACGGCGCCCAGGTGGTGCTGACCGATCTCGGGTCGACCAACGGGACGATGGTCAACGGCCAGCGGGTCTCCGCGGTCGCCCTGAATCCCGGCGACATGATCCAGATCGGCACGACCACCCTGACGTTCCGCGTGGACGGCTGATCGGCCTTGCCTGAAATCGTCCTCACCGCCGCCCGGTTCGGTTTCCTCGTGCTGCTGTGGATCTTCGTGTTCACGGTGGTCGGCGTCATCCGACGGGATCTGTTCGCCGGCTCGCGTACGAGCCGGCTGGTCGCCGCACCCCGCGGAGTCGCGGGGAACGCGCAGGCGGCGGGTAGCGCGCGCCCGGCCAAGGTCAAGAAGGGCCGGGCCGCGCACACCTTGGTGGTCACGGCGGGCTCGCTCGCCGGCACCAAGATCACGCTGGGCGAGGCTCAGATCACCATCGGCCGGGCGGAGGACTCCACGCTGGTCATCACCGACGACTACGCCTCCGCCCGCCACGCCCGCCTGGTCCCCCGGGACGGGCAGTGGATGGTGGAGGACCTCGGCTCGACCAATGGCACGTATCTGGACCGCAGCAAGGTGAGCGGACCTACTCCCGTACCCCTCGGCGTGCCGATTCGCATCGGCCGCACGTCCCTCGAATTACGGCCATGACAATCATCCTGCGCTACGCGGCCCGCAGTGACCGCGGCCTCATCCGAGACGGAAATCAGGACTCCGTCTACGCTGGGCCGCGGCTGCTCGCCGTTGCCGACGGCATGGGCGGCATGGCCGCCGGTGACGTCGCCAGCAACATCGTCATCGGCGCCATGGCCCCGCTCGACGAGGACGTCCCCGGCGATGCGATCGTCGACGCCCTCCGGTCGGCCGTCAACCTCGCCAACCAGCAGCTTCGCGACACCGTGGACGCCAACCCCCACCTGGAGGGTATGGGCACCACCCTGACCGCGATGCTCTTCACCGGCTCCAAACTCGGCATGGCCCACATCGGCGACTCGCGGGCCTACCTCCTGCGCGACGGCGAGTTCAACCAGATCACCAAGGACGACACGTACGTCCAGATGCTGGTGGACGAGGGTCGCATCAGCGCGGAGGAGGCCAGCAGCCATCCCCAGCGCTCGCTGCTCACCCGCGCGATGGACGGGCGCGACATCGAACCGGACTACACGGTCCGGCCGGTGCACCCCGGCGACCGCTACCTGATCTGCTCCGACGGACTGTCGGGCGTGGTCAGCGCGGACACCATCGGGCAGACCATGCGCGAGTACGTCGACCCGACCGCCTGCGTCGAGCGCCTCATCGCGCTCGCCCTGCGGGGCGGCGGGCCGGACAACATCACCGTGATCATCGCGGACGCCACCGACGAGGACATCGTCGAGCAGGCGCCCGTGGTCGGCGGAGCCGCCGCCCGCGATCGCGGCAACACCAGCGAAGCCCAGGTCGAGTCGACCCCGGCGGCCCGCGCTTCGGCGCTGACCGCCACCCCGCGCCCGGCCGCAGCCGAGCCGCCGCCGCCCGCGGAACCCGCGGCGCGGCGCGCCCGGCACCCGGTGCGTGCCGGGCTGCTCGTGCTGGGCCTGCTCGTGGTGCTTGGCGCGGGCGTCTGGTTCGCCTGGGACTACTCGCAGTCGCGCTACTACATCGGCGCGACCGAGGCCGGGCAGGTGGCGATCTTCCGCGGCGTGCCGGGCCAGATCGCGGGCTTCGACCTCTCCCAGCCGGAGCAGGTCAGCGAGGTCACGCTGGACGACCTGACCAGCATCGCCCAGGAGCAGGTCCGCAAGGGGATCCAGGCCGACAACGAGGCCGACGCGGTCTCCCGGCTGGAGAACCTGATCCGCGACGATCCGGCCAACATGAACATCCTGCCCAGCTGCCCGACCTCGGCCAGCCCCGCTCCCTCGGCGACGCCGTCGCCCGGGGTCACGCCGACGGCCACCCCGCTGCCGGCCGCCGACGCGAGCAGCCCGCCCAGCGAGCCGGTGGTGCCGAGTCCGGTGCCCTGCCGGCCGAATTGAGCTTGAGGACGTCGTGACCACCCCCCATACCGCCCCTCCCGCAGCAGCCGCAGTCGTCCCCGAGACGCCTGTGGCGGCCAAGCCGTCGCTGCTGCGCCTGGATCCGGCGGCCCGCAGGGTGCGCCGCACCGAGCTGTGGCTGCTCCTGCTGGCCATGGCCATGGTCGCCGGTTACCTGGCGGCGGTCGAGGCGAACATGCTCGACACGGTCACGATGGACTTCTGGTACCCGGCAGGTGTGCTGACCGCCGTGTTCCTGGCGCTGCACGTGGTCATCAGGCTGCGTGCGCCGTTCGCCGACCCGGTGCTGGTGCCGACAGTGGCCCTGCTCAACGGTCTCGGCGTGGCGTTCCTGCGCCGGCTCGACCTGGGCCGCGCGAAGATCGACGACCGGCCCGAGCTCGCGATCTTCGCGGGCGACGGCGGCAAGCAGCTGCTCTGGACGCTGATCGCGGTGACCGGGGCGATGGTGCTGCTGTGGTTCGTCCGTGACCACCGCGAGGTCTCCAAGTTCGCCTGGACGCTCGGCCTGGCCGGCATCGTCCTGGTCATGCTGCCCGCGGTGCTGCCGGGCAGCGTCTCCGAGGTCAACGGCGCCAAGCTGTGGATCCGGTTCGGCAGCTTCTTCGCCATTCAGCCCGGTGAGTTCGCCAAGCTGATGCTGCTGGCCTTCTTCGCGTACTACCTGGTCCGCAAGCGCGAGGTGCTGGCGCTGGCCAGCCGCCGTTTCCTCGGCATCGACTTCCCGCGCGGGCGCGACCTGGGCCCGGTCATCGTGGTCTGGGCGATGAGCCTCCTGGTCCTCATCTTCGAGAAGGACCTGGGCACCTCGCTGCTGTACTTCGGCATGTTCGTGGTGACGCTCTACATCGCCACCGAGCGGGTCAGCTGGCTGATCATCGGTCTGGTGCTGTTCTTCGGCGGGGCCGTGCTGGCGTACGTGCTGGCCGGCGTGGTGGGCGGCCCGTTCACCAACTTCGGCCAGCGGGTCGAGATCTGGCTGGACCCGTTCGCCGAGCCGTACGACCGCGGCTACCAGCTCGTGCAGTCGCTGATGGGCCTGGGCACCGGTGGCATGTTCGGCACCGGGCCCGGCGCGGGCAACCCGCTGCTGGTGCCCGAGGTGCGCAACGACTTCATCTTCGCCGGTATGGGCGAGGAGGTCGGCCTGTTCGGCCTCGCCGCGATGCTGGCGCTGTACCTGCTCGTCGTCTCCCGCGGCCTGCGCGCCGCGCTGGCCGTTCGCGACTCGTTCGGCAAGCTGCTGGCCGGCGGTCTGGCGTTCACGCTGGCGCTGCAGGTGTTCGTGATCATCGGTGGGGTGAGCAAGCTGATCCCGCTGACGGGTCAGACCACGCCGTTCCTGTCCGCGGGCGGCTCGTCCCTGGTGGCCAACTGGCTGCTGGTGGCGCTGCTGCTGCGGATCTCAGACGCGGCGCGCACGCCCGCATCGACGGGAGGTGTACGCCGGTGAACGCCCCTCTGCGACGAGTCGGCGTGGTCGTGATGGTGCTGTTCGGTCTGCTCTTCGCCAACCTGAACTGGGTCCAGGCGTACAAGGGCAACGACTACCGGACCAGCCCCTACAACGGGCGCGTGCAGATCGACGAGTACGACCGCCAGCGCGGCTACATCATGGTCAGCAACCCCGGCAGCAAGCCGATCGCGCTCTCCACGGCCACCAAGAACAACCTGAAGTACCTGCGCAGCTACCCCGGTGGCGCGGCCTACGCGCACGTGATCGGCTACAAGCCGGTCAACGGCACGGCAACCGGCGTGGAGCAGCTGGAGAACGACATCCTCTCCGGCACCTCCGACAAGCTCTTCGCCGACCGGCTGCGCGACATCTTCACCGGCTCGCACACCGCCGGCGGCAACGTGACGCTGACGCTGTCCAAGACCGCGCAGGACACGGCGTACGACCAGCTGGCCAAGAACAAGCTCGGCGCGAAGTCGGGCGCGGTGGTCGCGCTGGACCCGAACACCGGCGCGATCCTCGCCATGGCGTCCTTCCCCAGCTTCGACCCGAACCCGCTGGTCGCCCACGACGGCAAGGCGAGTGACGCGTACAAGAAGCTGGAAGGCCAGGCCGGCAACCCGCTGCTGAACCGGGCGCTGCAGGAGACCTACCCGCCGGCGTCGACGTTCAAGGTGCTGGTCTCGGCCGCGGCGCTGTCCGCCAACCGGAACCCGGACACGCCACTGCAGGCCGGTCCGGGCTACCAGGCGCCGGGCACGTCGCACATCATCCGCAACGCGACCTCGTCGACCTGTCCCGAGGAGCAGCTCACGCTGAAGGAGGCGCTGACCGTCTCCTGCAACACGGCGTTCGCCCGCCTCGGCGTCGAGCTCGGCTCGCAGCGGCTCAACGACACCGCGCGGGCGTTCGGCTTCTACGACAACAGCCTGCGGGTGGGCAACCTGTCCGCGACCGACCGCGGCCTGCGCGTCGAGGAGAGCGTGCTCGGCCCGCTGACCACCAGCTCGGGCGGCGACGACAAGCCGAACATCGCGATCTCGTCGATCGGCCTCAACGAGGTCCGGGTGACCCCGCTGCAGAACGCGATGGTCGCCGCGGCGATCGCCAACGGCTGCTCGCAGATGCGGCCGTACCTGATCGAGCGGCTGGTCGGGCCGGACCTCACCACCGGCCTGTACTCCGCGGCCCCGAAGGAGCTGCGCCGCAGCTGCACCACGGGCGAGGCGGCCCAGCTGCGCGAGATGATGTTCAGCGTCGTCGAGAACGGCACCGGCAAGAAGGCGCAGATCGACGGGTACCAGGTCGGTGGCAAGACCGGCACCGGCACCGCCGACGAGGAGGCCAACGCGGGCTCCGACGGCTGGTTCATCGGGTTCGCGATGAAGGACGGCCGACCGGTCGCCGCTGTCGCAGTGATCCTGGATGATGCCGGCAAGGGTGGTAGCGGGGAAGCGGCCCGGATCGCGGGGCTGGTCATGAAAGGCGTGATCGAGGACAAGGGTGGCAAGTGATGGTCTCCCCTGGCACCGTGCTGAACGGCCGCTACCGCATCGACTCGCGGATCGCCTCCGGCGGCATGGGCGACGTCTGGAAGGGCACCGACGACGTGCTCGACCGCACCGTCGCCATCAAGATCATGCTCTCGGCGCTGCTGGAGGAGCCCGGCTTCGTCAAGCGCTTCCACGCCGAGGCCAAGACGATGGCCGGCATCAACCACCCGGGCGTCGTGCGTATCTACGACTTCGGCAACGACCAGCACCTGGCGTACCTGATCATGGAGCTGATCGAGGGCGACCCGCTCAACCGGACGCTCAACAAGGTCGGCCGGCTCACCCCGGCCCGCACCATGCTGCTGATCGCGCAGGCCGCCGACGCGCTGCAGGCCGCCCATGACAAGGGCATCGTGCACCGCGACGTGAAGCCGGGCAACCTGCTGGTGCGCCCCAACGGCACGCTGGTGCTGACCGACTTCGGCATCGCCCGGTCGGCGGCGGCCAGCCAGCTGACGGCCACCGGCGCCGTCATGGGCACCGCCTCCTACCTCGCCCCGGAGCAGGCCTCCGGCGTCGGCGCCTCGGCCGCGTCCGACGTGTACTCGCTGGGCGTGGTGGCCTACCAGTGCCTCACCGGCCACCGGCCCTACGACGGGGACACCCCGCTCGAGATCGCGATGAAGCACGTCACCGGCACCCCCAAGGCGATGCCGAACGACATCCCGCCGGTGGTCCGCCAGATCGTCGAGCGGGCCATGTCCAAGGAGCCCGGCAACCGGTGGCCGACGGCGGCCTCGTTCGCCAACGCCGCCCGCCAGGCCGCTGGGGCATTGACCCACGGCACCGGACCGACGCTGCCCGTGCAGCCGGTGTCGCCGAACCCGGTCTCGGCCAGCCCGGTCTCGCCGGGCCCGTCGCGCCCGCTGAGCCCGGCCACCCCCGTTCCGGTTCGCCCCAACGGGGGCTACCAGCGAGGATCTGCGCCTGTCCCGGCTGCGCCTGCCTCACTGACCCCCGTCCACGGGGTACCGTACGGGCCGCAGGCTCCCACACCCGCCGGCAGCGGCGGGCGGACCGCCCTGACCGTGATCCTGGTGGTCCTCGGGATGCTGGCAGTGCTCGCGTGCGCCGGCTACATCGGCTACCTGGTCCGAGAGAACGAGAAGAAGAAGGGCAACGCCCTCGGGGGCAGCGCCGTACATTCCGAACTTGTCACACTTTCGGCCCGCGGATGGCTGAACGGGGCGGACCACGTGAGCATGGACCCAATGACCGAAGGACGACGTACGCGATGAACGCGCAGGCCCGCCTGCTGGGTGGCAGGTATCAAGTCGGCGAGTTGCTCGGCTACGGCGGCATGGCCGAGGTGCACCGCGGACGCGACCTGCGCCTCGGGCGCGACGTCGCGATCAAGTTGCTGCGCACGGACCTGGCACGGGATGCGACGTTCCAGATGCGGTTCCGCCGCGAGGCGCAGAACGCGGCGGCCCTGAACCACCCGGCCATCGTCGCGGTCTACGACACCGGCGAGGAGCGCGGGCCCACCGGCGAGGTCCTGCCCTACATCGTGATGGAGTTCGTGGCCGGCCGCACCCTCAAGGAGGTGCTGGCCGCCGAGGGGCGACTGATGCCCCGGCGCGCCATGGAGATCACCGCGGACATCTGCGCCGCGCTGGAGTTCAGCCACCGGCACGGCATCATCCACCGCGACATCAAGCCCGGCAACGTCATGTTCACGCCGAACGCCCAGGTCAAGGTCATGGACTTCGGCATCGCGCGGGCGCTCGCGTCCGGCGCGACCACCATGACGCAGACCTCCGCCGTCATCGGCACCGCGCAGTACCTCTCCCCGGAGCAGGCCCGCGGCGAGGCAGTGGACGCCCGTTCCGATGTGTACGCCGCCGGTTGTGTGCTGTTCGAGCTGCTCTGCGGGCACCCGCCGTTCGTCGGCGACTCCCCGGTCGCGGTGGCCTACCAGCACGTACGGGAGGAGCCCCCGGCCCCGAGCGAGTCGAACCGGGACGTCACCCCCGACATCGACGCGGTCGTGCTCAAGGCGCTGTCCAAGAACCCGGCCAACCGCTACCAGTCGGCCGGTGAGATGCGTGCCGACCTGCTGCGCGCCGCCGCGGGCCGCCCGGTCCTGGCGACGCCGGTGCTCCGCGAGGAGCAGACGATCCCGATGACCGCCCCCGCGCGGACCGGCGGCAACCGCAGCAACGCCCCGGCCCGGGTCGGCGACGCCCGCCGCCGCCGCGCCTCCGGCTGGGTCATCGCGACATTGACCGCCCTGGGCGTGCTGGCCGTGGTCGCGCTGACCGCCGGCCTGATCATCGCCAGCCAGCCCAAGGACGTCCCGGTCCCGGACCTGTTCGGCCTGACCGAGGCCCAGGCGCGGGAAACCCTGACGGCCGCCGGCCTCAAGGCGCGCCTCGACGACCCGCTGCTGCAGTCGGACTGCCAGGAGAACACCGTCGCCAAACAGAACCCGGCGAAGGGCAGCGAGGTCCGGGAGAAGTCCGAGGTCGGCTTCCAGATCTGCGGCGGCAAGCCGCTGGTCGAGGTGCCGCCGATGGTCGGGTCGACCCGTGCCAACGCGGAGAGCCTGCTGTCCGGCCGCAAGCTCGTCGGGGAGTTCAAGGAGCGCGACAGCGACCGGCCCGCCGGTGAGGTGCTGGAGACGAACCCGGCCGCCGGCGAGAAGGTCACCGAGGGTGGGACCGTTCAGGTCTTCGTGTCGAAGGGCAACCGCAAGGCGGTGCCGCCGGTCACCGGTAAGACCGAGGCGCAGGCCATCGCGATCCTGGAGGGGGCCGGCTTCAAGTACGACGTGAAGCAGGGGCCGCCGACCGGCGATCCCGACAAGGTCGGCACGGTGCAGTTCCAGGATCCGCCGGCGGGCACGATGAAGGCGCTGGGCTCGACCATCACCATCGTCGTCTTCAAGGCCGAGGAGCCGCCGCCGACCTCGCCGAGCCCTTCGGCGTCGCCGGGCTGACCACAGCTGTGAACGGCGCCCGTCCCTCGCGGGGACGGGCGCCGTCGTCGTTCCGGGCCGGCTCGGCGGGGCGGCTAGGCGGGGAAGGCGGCCAGGCGGCGCTGCTCGACCTCTTCGGCGAGCTCGGGCGCGCGGTCCAGGGCCTGCGGGTGGCCGCAGGAGGCCAGCCAGTTCGCCAGCATCAGGTGGCCGCCCTGGGTGAGCACCGACTCCGGGTGGAACTGCACGCCCTCGATCGGCAGCGTGCGGTGCCGCATCGCCATCACCACGCCCGACTCCGTCCGCCCGGTGACCTCGATCTCGGCGGGCAAGGTCTCCTCCAGCACGGCCAGCGAGTGGTACCGGGTGGCCGTGAACGGGTCCGGGAGCCCCGCCAGCACGCCCACGCCGGTGTGCGTGACCTGCGAGGTCTTGCCGTGCAGCAGTTCCGGGGCGCGGGTCACCGTGCCGCCGAACGCCTGGCCGATCGCCTGGTGCCCCAGGCACACCCCGAACAGCGGGATCTTCCCGGCGTACGCGGCGATGACGTCGAGGCAGATGCCGGCCGACTCGGGCGCGCCCGGCCCGGGAGAGAGCAGCACGCCGCCCGCGCCGACCCGCCCGACGTCGGCGACGCTGATCTGGTCGTTGCGCCGGACCTCGCAGTCGACCCCGAGCTGGCCGAGGTACTGCACCAGGTTGTAGACGAACGAGTCGTAGTTGTCGATCACCAGTACACGCATGGGCCTCACCTGGCGCTGGTCGACGGCGCCGGGGTCTCGCCGGTGTCGTAGGGGATGTCGTGGCCGTCGCCCGAATCGCCGGACGGCGTGCCCGACGGGTCCGGGATCGTCTCGTCCAGCTGCGTGTACCCGCTGTCGGGGTCGCCGACCTGGACGTCGTCGAAGGGCAGCAGGGGCTCGGCCCAGGGGAAGATCACATACCACAGCAGCGCCCCGACGACGCCGAGCAGCACCAGCGAGCCGGCCAGCTTGCCGCCGAGGCCGAAGGGCAGTTTGCGCCAGATCCACGCGTACATCAGGCCATCCCCGCCAGCTCGACCGGGCGTCCCTCGGAGCGCGGCTGCTCGTCGACGAGCTTGCCGTGGATGATCAGCCGCTGGTAGTTGTCGAACTTCGGGTTGCAGGTGGTCAGCGTGATCAGCTTGCCCGCCTCCATGGTCGGCGGCACCGCGCGCACCACCTCCACCGCGGTCGGCAGCACGATGCGCTGCTTGACCACCTCGTAGACGTAGAAGGCGGACTTCGTCTCCACGACGATCTTGTCGCCGGCGTGCAGCTTGTCGAGGTCCCAGAAGGTGGCCCGGTTGCGGTGGCCGGCGACCGAGAAGTTGCCCTTCTGGCCCGGCATCGCGCTGTTGGGGTAGTGGCCCGGGGCGTACCGGATGTCGCGCTGGGTGACGCCCTGCACCACCACCCAGTGCTTCTTCAGCGAGGGCAGGTAGAGCTTGGCCACGGCGTTGCCGGGCAGCGGCGCGAGCGGTGGGGCCGCCGACGCCGTCGGGGTCGGGCCGACGGTCGGCTCGTCCCAGTTGAGCGCCTGCTCCAGCTCGCTCTGGTGGGCGTCGACGATGGCCGTCTTGCCCCACACCTCGTACCCGGCGAACAGCAGGATGATCAGGCCGAACGTGATCATGAGCTCGCCGGTGCCCCGCAGCGTCGTGCGGACCACCGAGCCCACCGTGGTACGGGTGTACTCGGAGTGGATGCTCCGGTAGTTCTTCTCGCCCGCCCGGATCGCCTTGACCGGAACCGGCGGCGGCTCGCCGCTCCAGCGGGGCCGGGGCGACGGTTTGACCTCGTCCTCGGGCGAGGGCGGCGGCGCGGGCGGAATCGCGCCCAGCAGGCCCGTCTCGTCGGTGGCGACCGCTCGTCCGGTCACCACGGCGGGCGCGGGCCGGGCGATCCCGGGCGGTCGGGCGGTCTGGTCGGTGATCAGGGGCAGCAGCGTCGTCTCGTCGGCCGCAGCGGGGCTCGAGGGCGCGGAAGGACTGACGGGCGCGGCCGGGCTCGTCGGCGCGGCCGGACTCAGCGGCGCGGCCGGGCTGACCTGGTCCAGCGGCGCGGCGGGCCGAGGTGCCGGTGGCGCGCCGGCGGAGGTGATGATCGGCAGCACGGTGGTGGCGTCCGCGGGGACGATCGGCAGCACGCTGGTGATGGAGGCGTCCGCCGTGGGCGCGGCCTCGACCACGCGGGGGAACGTGGTCGTCTGGTCGTCCTCGGGTTCTTGTGCCCGATGCCTGCTCATCCGTGTCTCCGGCTCTTACTAACGCGGCACCGAGGCATGGCGCAGCAGCACCGATCCCTGGTACGCGGGAGCAACGATGTCGGTCTCCCGGGTGACGCTATATCCCAGCCCGTATGCGCGTACAGCGTCACGGAACGCCCGCACGCCCTGGGCCGCGTCGAGTGACGCCTGCATCTTGACCGGGTCGCCGATCGCCGAGATCACGAACTCGGGGGAGTAGCGCCGTCCTTCGAGCAGCAGGGTGTTGCCCACGCACTGCACGGCGGTGGTGGTGACGACGCGGACGCCCATGATCGTCATGGCTTCGGCCCCGCCCGCCCACAGGGCGTTCACCACGGCCTGCACGTCCTGCTGGTGCACGACCAGGTCGTCCTGGGTGGCCCCGGTGGACAGGCCGTTGCCGCCGGGCGGCGCGTCGTCCATGCGTACGGTCAGGCCCGGCCCGTGCACCGCGGTCAGCCCGGCGTCGGCCAGGTAGCTCTCGCCACGGGCGCGCTCCTCCGCCAGCGGGCCGTCGCCGCCGGCCTGCGCGCCGGTCAGCCGGTCGACGTCGGCGCGCAGCCGGTTCACGTCCCGCAGGGCTGCGCCGACCTCGGCCTCTTTTTTGCCTACCACTTGATCCAGCCGAACGCTGTTGTCCTCGCGTAGCGTGGTTCCCTGGGAGGTGGTCGCGCTCACGGTGAACAGCAGGCCTGCAGTGACCGCGATCAGCGGCACGCCGAGGGTCCACCCGCTGCGGCGTCGACCGGGCAGGCGATTGAACGCGCGCCCGGCTCGGAGCACGGCTTTACGCCATGACGAGGTGCCGGATGTGTATTCCACCACTCCCCCTCCGTGCCAAAACGCGACGATCTGACTACGCTATCCGTCGAACATTATTCAGGCCCATGCTCGAGGTCATCGACCGGTGTGGGCAGGGCCCCTCCAGGAGACAACCGTGCCGAAGTCGCAGGTCCGCAAGAAGAAGATCTACACGCCGCCCACCGACGTGCTGCCCTCGGCGACCGCCGGGGACAAGAAGCCGAGCCCGATCTGGCTGCCGATCACCGCGGTCAGTCTGATCGTCTTCGGCATCGCGTGGCTGGTGGTGTACTACCTGTCCGAAACGCTGTACCCGGTGGCGGGCTGGGGGTACTGGAACCTCGCTGTCGGCTTCGGCGCCATGGTCGGCGCGCTCGGTCTTCTCTCCAAGTGGCGCTGAGCTTCCGCAGCCGCCCACGATAGCTCGCGAACCGGGGTCGCGGCCGCCTGCGCCATGCGCGCGGCGGCCGTGACCCCGGTTGCTGTCCGGGACCGTCCGCGGCCCCGCTGACCTGCTGCTGGCCTAGGGTGATGGACAGCCTGTGCGAACCCTCACATTACTGAACGGTAACTAGGGCGTAGGCTGCGGTGGGATTTATACAAAAGGCTGTTCCGACGCAGGGAGGCGTGGGTATGGGCGGCGTACAGATCGTAAGTACGGTCCTCGCAGTGGCCGTGACCGCGGTCGCGGTGGCGCTGGTCGTACGGGCGGTGCGGCAGATGCTCGCCGTGATCAGGCTCGGCCAGCCCGACCCCACGCGCTCCAACGACCGGGGCACCCGGCTCGCCACCATGTTCCGGGAGACCTTCGGCCACACCCGGATGTTCAAGTGGTCCGTGGTCGGCGCGGCCCACTGGTTCGTGATGATCGGCTTCATAGTGCTGTCGACGCTGGTCGCCGGCGCCTACTTCGAGGTCGTCAACCCGGCCTGGGAGCTGCCGGTCCTCGGCGGCTGGGACGTCTTCGCCTTCGTGACCGAGTGGATCGGCATCCTCGGCATCCCGGCGATCATCGTGCTGATCGCGATCCGGCTGCGCCAGCGGCCCAGCCGCACCTCGAACTCCCGCTTCGCCGGCTCGACGATGTGGCAGGCCTACTTCGTCGAGTACGTCATCCTCGCGGTGCTGATCCTGGGCTTCCTGATCCGCGGCTTCAAGGTCGCCAACGACATGTTCCACCACCCGGCCTGGGCCACCCCGCTGTCGCACGCGCTCGGGGCCGTCCTGCCCGCCTGGCCGAACGCCATCACGATCACCGCGCTGATCAAGATCCTGGTCTCGATGGCCTGGGCGATCACCATCGGCCTGAACGTGACCATGGGCGTGGCCTGGCACCGCTTCCTGGCCTTCTTCAACATCTACTACAAGCGCAACGCCGACGGAGCCCCCGCGCTCGGCGCGCTCAAGCCGATGACCTCCAACGGCGCCCCGATCGACCTCGAAGAGGCCGACCCGGAGAAGGACACCTTCGGCGTCTCCCAGGTCGAGCACTTCGGGTGGAAGGGCCTGCTGGACTTCTCCACCTGCACCGAGTGCGGCCGCTGCCAGTCGCAGTGCCCGGCCTGGAACACCGGCAAGCCGCTGTCGCCGAAGCTGGTCGTGCTGTCGCTGCGCGACCACGCCTACGCCAAGGCCCCCTACCTGCTGGCCGGCGGCGGCAAGGACCTGTCCGGCGACGAGAAGGGCACCGCGGAGCAGCTGGCGAACGTCAACGTGCTCGCGCTGGCCGAGGCCGAGCGGCCGCTCGTCGGCGGCGCGGCCGAGCTGGGCGTCATCGACCCGGACGCGCTGTGGTCCTGCACCATGTGCGGCGCCTGCGTGGAGCAGTGCCCGGTCGACATCGAGCACATCGACCACATCGTCGACATGCGCCGCTACCAGGTGATGATCGAGTCGAGCTTCCCGTCGGAGGCCGGTGCGATGCTGCGCAACCTGGAGAACAAGGGCAACCCGTGGGGCGCGCCGCCCAACACCCGCGAGGACTGGACCAAGGGCCTGGACTTCGCGGTGCCGCGGGTCGGCGAGACCGAGGAGTTCGAGTACCTGTTCTGGGTCGGCTGCGCCGGCGCGTTCGAGGACAAGGCCAAGAAGACCACCCGGGCCGTCGCCACGCTGCTCAACGAGGCCGGAGTCAACTTCGCCATCCTCGGCAACAACGAGACCTGCACCGGTGACCCGGCCCGGCGCATCGGCAACGAGTTCGTCTACCAGATGCTCGCCCAGCAGAATGTCGAGACGATCAAGGAGTCGGGCGCGCTGAAGATCGTCGCGACCTGCCCGCACTGCTTCAACACCATCGGCAACGAGTACCAGGAGCTGGGTCTCGACGTCGAGGTGGTGCACCACACCGAGCTGCTGGCACACCTGGTCAAGACCGGCAAGCTCACCCCGGTCGCGCCGATCGACGGCGGGCTGACCTACCACGACCCGTGCTTCCTGGGCCGCCACAACCGCGTCTTCACCCCGCCGCGCGAGGTGCTCGGGGCGGCCATCGGCGCGGGCGCGACCACGTCCGCCGGGGGCGGCACCGGGATCATCGAGATGGGCCGCCGCGAGGAGCGCTCGTTCTGCTGCGGCGCCGGTGGCGCCCGCATGTGGATGGAGGAGCGCATCGGCAAGCGGATCAACGTCGAGCGCACCGAGGAGGCCCTGGCCACCGGCGCGAAGACGATCGCCGTCGGCTGCCCCTTCTGCTCCACGATGATCACCGACGGCGTCCGCTCCAAGGGCCAGGAGGAGGTCGAGGTCATCGACGTCGCCTCAGTCCTCCTCCGCTCCGTCAAGCCGACCCCCACCGCCTGACCCCCACCCGCCCGGCCCGGTCCTGGGCCGGTCCTGGGCCGCAACTCTTAAAGACTCGCGCCCTCCGCCACGTGCTGAGGGCGCGAGTCTTCAAGAGTTGCGGCAGGTGTGCGGGGGTCGGCGCGCCCGCGGGGGTGGGTGGGGTGCGAGGTTCTGGCAGAATCGGGCGCTGAGGTGATCTCGTCATCGACGCGTTGTCGGCAATCCTGCCCATTTTGTTCTTCGTGCTGCTCACGGTCGGCACCGCGTTCTTCGTGGCGGCCGAGTTCGCGCTGGTCACGGTCGACCGGGCCGAGATCGACACCCGGGCCGACCGGGGCGAGCGCCCGGCCCGCACGGTGCGCCGGGCCCTGCGGGAGCTGTCCTTCCAGCTCTCCGGGGCGCAACTGGGCATCACGCTGACCGCACTGCTCACCGGTTACCTGGCCGAGCCCGCGCTGCGGCCGCTCGTCGAGCCGCTGGGCGTGTCCGCCGGGCTCAGCCACGTGATCTCGCTGGGCATCGCGACCCTGTTCTCCATGCTCTTCGGCGAGCTGGTGCCGAAGAACGCGGCGCTGTCCCGACCGATGCCGGTGGCACTGCGTACGGCGGGACCGATGCGGGTCTTCTCGCGCATGTTCAAGCCGCTGATCTTCACGCTGAACGGCACCGCCAACTGGCTGGTCCGCCGGATGGGCATCGAGCCGCAGGAGGAGCTGGCCAGCGCCCGCTCGCCCGAGGAGCTGGGCCTGCTGGCCGCCATCTCGGCGCAGGCCGGCGCGCTGCCCTCCGACACCGCCCTGCTGCTGCAGCGCACGGTGCGCTTCGGCGACAAGCACGCGGCCGAGGCGATGACACCCCGCATCGACGTGGTGGGCCTGGCCGGCTCGGCCACGGTCGCGGAGCTGTTCGAGGCCGCGCGGGAGACCGGGCACAGCCGCTTCCCGGTGTACGAGCAGACGCTGGACACCGTCACCGGTGTGGTCTCGGTCAACGACGCGCTCGCGGTGCCCCCGGCCCGCCGCTCGCTGACCACGGTCGCCGCGGTGGCTCGCGAACCCGTGCTCGTGCCGGGCTCGCTCGACCTGGACAAGGTCGTCGCCGCGCTGCGGGCGGGCCGCTCCGACTTCGCCATCGTCGTCGACGAGTACGGCGGCACCGACGGTGTGGTCACCATCGAGGACCTGGTCGAGGAGCTGGTCGGCGAGATCGCCGACGAGCACGACACCGCCGAGGAGGAGGAGTCGGGCTCGATCGAGGTGACCGTCCCCGGCGGTGTGCGCACCTGGCTGGTCGACGGCATGCTGCGCGAGGACGAGCTGGACGAGCAGACCGGGTTCCGGCTGCCCGAGGGGCCGTACGAGACGCTGGCCGGATACCTGATGGCGGAGCTGGGCCGGATCCCGGTGGTGGGCGACGCCCTGGTCGCCAACGACTGGGAGTTCACCGTGGTGGAGATGGACCGGCACCGGGTGGAGCAGGTGCGGCTGGTCCGGCTGGCGGGCGACGACGATGACTGAACTGCTGATCACCGCGGCGCTGCTGCTGGGCAACGCGTTCTTCGTCGGCGCCGAGTTCGCGCTGATCGCCTCCCGGCGTACCGTCATCGAGCCGAAGGCGCAGACCTCGCGCCCGGCGGCCTGGGCGCTGTCGGCGATGAACCAGATCCCGTTGATGATCGCGGGCGCGCAGCTGGGCATCACGCTGTGCTCGCTGGCGCTGGGCGCGATCGCGGAGCCGGCGCTGGCCCATTTCATCGAGCCGGCGTTCCATGCCCTCGGCCTGCCCGAGAACCTGCGGCACCCGATCGCGTTCGTGATCGCCCTGCTCATCGTGGTGTTCCTGCACACCGTGATCGGCGAGATGGTGCCGAAGAACATCACGCTGGCCGGGCCCGAGGGCAGCGTGCTCTGGCTGGGGCCGCCGATGCTGGCGTTCTGCATCGCCACCAAGCCGCTGCTGGTGGCGATGAAGTGGGCGTCGCGCAAGGTGCTGCGGCTGTGGCGGGTCGAGGCCGCGGACGCGGTCAAGACCGTCTTCACGGCCGAGGAGCTGGCCGGTCTCGTCCAGCAGGCGCACACCGAGGGTCTGCTGGACCCGGAGCAGCACGCCCGGATCGCGGGCGCGCTGGCGCTGCACCAGCGCACCGCCGGGGACGCGCTGCGGCCTTGGTCGTCGGTCACCATCGTCACCGACGACACCTCCCCGGCGACGCTGGAGGTGCTGGCCACCCGCACCGGCCGGTCCCGGTTCCCGGTGGTGGCCCGCGGGACCCGGCGGGTGCTGGGCTTCGTGCACATCAAGGACGTGCTGGGGCTGGAGGGCGCCAGCCGCCGTGAGCCGATCCCGGGCACCCTGATCCGGCCGCTGGCGATCGTGCCGCCGGACCGGTCGCTGGCCGAGCTGCTGCTGTCGATGCGCCGCGAGCGCCGGCACATCGTGCTGGTGAGCGAGGGCCAGCTGCCGGTGGGTGTGGTGACGCTGGACGATGTGCTCAACGCCATCATGGCCCCGGCGGCCTGACGCGGTCCTGACCGAGCGTGACCGCGGCGACGCCCGCGCAGGTCAGGGCCTCCGCCGTCAGCTCCGCAGGCCGGGAATCGTGGGGCACGCTGAGTGACATCAGGGCAGCTCAGCGAAGTTGTCTCCGTTCTGGCTTGAAACCAGCTCACCTTCTTTTCTAGGGTTGGTCACCGTCTGGTGCGTACGCCGGGTTGTGACCCCTCGCGACCCCGCCCCGGACACCGCGCCCGGGTTCACCCCCTGCTTCACCGGTCGCGGTCGGCGGAAAAGGAGCTCCGGTGACCCCCCTCCGTACCGCGTCGCGCTCGCTCACCCGAGCGCTTGTGCTGGTCGCAGCCATGCTCGTCGGCGTCGCGCCGGCGCTGCCCGCGCACGCCGAGCCGTCGATCAGTGAGATCGAGGCCGAGATCAGCAAGACGTGGGAGAAGCTCGAGCCGCTGATCGAGGACTACAACAAGGTCCACAGCGAGCTGAAGAAGCTGCAGAAGAAGGCGGCCACGCTCGACGCCAAGCTCCAGCCGCTGCGGGTGACCGTCGAGGTGACCCGGACCCGGGTCGGCGTCATCGCCTCGGAGTACTACAAGGGCGGCCGCAGCACCGAGGTCAACGCGCTGCTGGGCAGCGGTTCGCCCAAGCAGTTCGCGGACCAGCTCATGATCCTCCAGCAGATCGCGCACGGTAAGCAGGAGCAGATCTCCGCGACCGCGGAGGCGAAGGCCAAGTTCGACGTCGAGAAGGAGTCCCTCGACAAGGCCATCGCCGAGCAGAAGGTCAAGGACGAGGACATGGCCAAGAAGAAGAAGGTCATCGAGGCGGAGATGGCCAACCTGCAGAAGCTGCGGACGAAGGCCTACGGCTCGGGCGGCTCCGGTGGCGCGCTGAAGATCGGTGCGGCCTGCCCGGCGCAGATGGGCTCGGGCAAGGGCCAGACCGCCGCCTCGTGGGCCTGCAAGCAGATCAGCAAGCCGTACGTGTGGGGCGCCGCCGGCCCGAGCAGCTTCGACTGCTCCGGCCTGACCCAGTGGGCGTACGGCAAGGCGGGCGTCAGCCTCACCCACTACACCAAGGACCAGTGGGGCGAGACGACGAAGGTGTCCACGCCTCAGGTCGGTGACCTGGTCTTCTTCTACGGCGACCTGCACCACGTCGGCATGTACGTCGGCACGGTCGGCGGCCGCCGGGTGATGGTGCATGCGCCGCACACCGGTGACGTGGTCCGGATGCAGTACATCGACGTCATGCCGGTCGCCGGCTACCGCCGGGCCTACTGACCCCCAACGCTTAAGAAGAAGGGCTCCCCGCGACCGCGGGGAGCCCTTCTTCCGTGGTACCGGTCAGAAGGACACGGCCGGCTTCAGCACCACGTCGGCCCGCAGCACGTACCCGATGCGCTGGCCGAACTGGATCTGCACGTACTGCTGCTCGCCCCGGATGACGGTGCGGTCGCCGGGACCCGACCCGTCGAACGTGGCGGCGCGGTAGTACTCCCCGGCCAGCACCGGCCCGGCCGCGTAACGCTGACCAGCCGCGATCGTGTACTGCGCCAGCGGGCTGACCGCCTGCACCGGCACGCCGGCCGGGTAGGCCGCCGCCTCCGGGTAGGCCCGCCCGAACACCGGGATGCTCGCCAGGCCCGGCTTCGGCTCGACGACGAACCCGACGTTCCACAGCGGTCCCGCGTCGGCGTTGCGGAACCAGGCCTTCTGGCCGAGGTACCAGATCGCCGTCCACTCGCCGGAGCGCTCGGCCACGGCGTACGTCTGGCCCGCCGAGGCGCGGGCGCAGTGGTCGCTGACCACCATGGTGCTCGCCTTCGTGCCGCACCGGCCCGGGTCGCGGACCAGCGGGGCGGTCAGGTCGGGCGCGGTGCGCAGGATGACCGACGAGCTGGACCGCAGCGGGCACGGGTTGCTCGCCGCACCGGTGCACCCGGTGAACGCGGGCTTGTTGGTGGCGTAGTCCGGGTTCAGGGTGACCAGCCCGGCGTGGCCCGCCAGCGGCTCCGGCAGCCCGCGGAACGGGGCCTTGAGCAGGTCGAAGTAGTGCGACCAGTCCCAGTACGGGCCCGGGTCCCAGTGCATGCCGGCGACCGTGGAGGTGATGGTGCCGGGCACGTTGTCGTGGCCGATGATGTGCTTGCGGTCCAGCGGGATGCCCAGCCGCAGCGCCAGGTGCCGCACCAGCTTCGCCGAGGTGCGGTAGAGCGCCTCGGTGTACCAGGCGCCGTTCGCCGCGAAGCCCTCGTGCTCCAGGCCGATGGACTTGGCGTTGACGTACCAGTTGCCCGCGTGCCAGCCGACGTCCTTGGCCTTCACGTGCTGGGCGACGTGCCCGTCGACCGAGCGCAGCGAGTAGTGCCAGCTGACGTACGTCGGGTCGGCGACCAGCTTCAGGGTCGTCGCCCAGCTGGCCTCGGTGTCGTGGATGACGATGTACTCGATGCGCTGCTGCTGCGGCCGGTTGCCCAGGTCGTGGTTGCCGTAGTCGCCGTCGCCGAACGCCTCGTACGGGGCGGGCAGCGACTCGCACGAGATGTCGATCGGGCACTCGATGCCGTCGGGGCGGGCCAGCTTGCGCAGGCCGAGCCGGATCAGCCAGTCCTTGATCGGGGTGACCGACCGGGCGCTCAGGGTGAGCGCGTGGCCCTCGTCGGTGGTGCGGGCGACGCCGTCGCGCAGCGTCGCGTACACCTCGTCGGCGAACGCCGCCGCCGCCTGCTCGCTGTCCGCGCCGGAGTAGCGGGCGACCGCGCCGTACCAGGCGGCCGGGTCGGTGTCCGCGCCCTTCGGCGCGCCGAGCGCCTCCTGGTACGAGGCCAGCAGCGCGGCGCCGCCGAGGATGTTCGCGACCGGGTCGGCACGCAGCGTCTCGGCGGACAGGCCGGTCAGCTCCGCCGCGGCCGGCAGGGTGTGCAGCGCCGCCTCGGCCGGAGCCGGGGCGTCGACGGGGTGGCCGGCCGCTTTGGGGCGGCTGTCGTCGCCGCGGGCGTCCTCGGCGGGCGCGGGGTCACCCGCGGTCTCCGGAGCGGCGGCCGGGGCGAGCGCGGCCACGTAGGCCGCGTCGGTGAGGTGCATCGGGCCGTAGCCGCCCGAGGTGCTGGGCGCGCCCGCGTTGGCATCCCAGCGGGACTCCAGATAGGAGACGCCCAGCAGCACGTCCACGGGTACGCCGTACTCCTGGGCGGCGGCCTGGTAGTCGGCCTGCCGGGTGGGTGGTGATTCGGCCTGGGCGGCCACCGGCGTTACGCCGGCGCCGAGCCCCAGACCCACCGCGGTGAGCAGCGCCAACCGGCGCAGGGGGATTCGGGGTGACACGTACGGCTCCCTTCGACTGTCCGATGCGGTCACCCTGCCTTCGGCCGTACGGTTAGTCAATAGTTACCGCTATCAGTTGCAGACATGAAACTATTCTTCAGAAGTGGCATGGGCCGTTCCGGCAGGTGCGACGGCTGTTCACCGGGTATCCGGGGCGTGCGGAGCTCTGGTAAACATGTGCGAATGGGAATCAAGCGGTGGCCCGCGATCATTGCCGGACTCGTCCTGCTGGCGGTGGTCGGCACGGTCCTGGTGGTGTGGCTGAGCGGTGACGAGCCCGAGGCTCCCAGCGCGACCCCGTCGCCGTCCGCCTCCGCGGCCCCGAGCCCCAGCGCCGCGGCCCCGAGCCCGTCCGCCCCGGTCATCGGCGAAGGCGTGGTGTTCGACTTCAAGAACGGCCTGGAGCAGGCCCGCGTGGTCGGCTCGGATGCCGGCACCCTCGCGGTGCGCGAGGAGAGCCAGACCGGCGGCGACGTCTCGCTCGTGCCGCGCGACGGCGACTTCGCGGTGCGCTTCCCCGGCCCGTGCGCGAGCAAGGACGACAAGCAGTGCCCCCGCGCGATCCTCGACGCCGGCGCGAGCCCGGCGCTCAACCCCGGCCTGCGCGCGTTCCGCTGGGGCGCGGCCGTGCTGATGGCCCCGGAGGAGACGAGCAAGGGCGCCAACGTGCTGCAGAAGGGCTACTCGCAGTTCGGCACGCAGTTCAAGCTGCAGGTCGACGGGGTCAAGGGCATCCCCTCCTGCGTCGTGGCCGGTCCGCAGAACGGCAAGAACGTCATCAACGTGGCGCAGGCCACGAAGGGTGTCGCCGACGGCAGCTGGCACACCGTCGAGTGCTCCCGCGACGGCGCCGTGCTGCGCATCTCCGTGGACGGGGTGCCGCAGGGCGAGGCCACCATCCCCGCTGACCTGGCCATCTCCAACGACGCCCCGCTGCGTATCGGCGGCAAGGGCGTCGCCCCGAACAACGACCAGTTCCACGGCACGCTCGACGACCTGTTCGTCGCGATCGGATAGAGCCCCAGGTGACACGCGACGGCATCGACGGAATTGCGTTCTTGTAACGGTCTTGCCTAACGTGAATCCCCGTGTGTAGCCATAATCGGCCCCACGACGCGGGGCTCCCCAGCGCACCACGCATACGGCGCGGCCTCATGACGGTCGCCGTCGTCCTTCTCGCCCTGCTCGCGCCCGCCGCGCAGGCCCAAGCCGGCCCGACCCCTGCCGAGATCGAGAAACAGATCGACGAGCAGTGGGACAAGCTGGAACCGGTCATCGAAGAGCACAACGCCACCAAGTCGAAGCTGGCCAAGCAGCGCAAGAAGGCCGACGAGCTGGCCGCCCAGCTCGCGCCCCTGGAGCAGCAGGTGTCCGTCACCCGCGCCCGCATCGGCGTGCTGGCCGACCAGCTCTACCGCGGTGGCACCCTGGCCCAGGTCAACGCGTTCCTGCGCAGCGGTGACGCCACCGCCATGGCCGAGCGGCTGGTCGTGCTCGACCAGCTGGCGCACGACAAGAAGGCGCGCATCGCCGACACCATGACGGCGAAGGCCTCGTTGGACGCCGTGAAACAGCCGCTGGACGAGACCATCGCGCAGCTGGCCAAGACGGAGGCTGAGCAGGGGACGCGGACCAAGGCCATCGAGGCGGAGATCGCCAAGCTGAACAAGCTGCGGCTGCAGGCGTACGGTTCCGGCTCCGGCATCGGCAAGCTCGCGCCCGTGCCCTGCCCGACGACGTATCCCGGTGGCGCCGCCGGTAAGGCGGTCCAGTTCGCCTGCCGCCAGATCGGCAAGATGTACGGCTGGGGCACCGACGGCCCGTCGACCTTCGACTGCTCGGGCCTGACCAAGGCCGCCTGGGCGCAGGCCGGCGTCTCCCTGCCGCACAACGCCAGATCCCAGCGCGCCGCCGTCAAGTCGGTCACCCGCGCCAACCTCAAACCCGGCGACCTGGTCTTCTACTACAACGACCTGCACCACGTAGGCATGTACGCCGGCAACGGCTGGATCGTCCACGCCTCCCAGACCGGAAAACCCATCGCCATGCGCCGCATGGACGCCGCCCCCATCCACAGCTTCGGCCGCCCCGCCTGACCCCGGGCCCGGCCTGAACCCGGGCCCGCCTGACCCCGCCCCCGGGCCTCCGGCCCGACCCCCACCCCGGCGCAACTTTTAAAGAGTCGCGGCTTCGGACACCCTCCGAGGCCGCGACTCTTTAAAAGTTGCGGCAGGGGAGTCGCGGGCGCGGGAGGGGTCAGGGGGTGGGGCGGAGCATGGGCGGGTGGAGGAGGCGGGCGGGGCCGCGGCGGAAGAGCTGGGCCGGGCGGCCGCGTTCGGCGGCGATGCTGCGGCCTACGGGTTCCACGAAGCCGGGGGTGCCGGTCACCTTGCGGTGGAAGTTGCGGGGATCGAGCCGCGCGCCCCAGACCGTCTCGTAGACCTCGCGCAGTTCGGTGATGGTGAACTCGGGCGGGCAGAAAGCCGTCGCCAGCGGGGAGTACTCCAGCTTCGCGCGGGCGCGCTCGACGCCGTCGGCCAGGATGCGCGCGTGGTCGAAGGCCAGGTCTGCGACGGGCAGCGCCGCCCAGGCCGCGCCCTCCGCGTCGCTGCCCGCGACCGGGGCGGGCAGGTGCGGCAGCAGTGCCAGATACGCCACGGTCACCACCCGGCCGCGCGGATCCCGGCCGGGTGCGCCGTAGCTGGCCAGCTGTTCGAGGTGGCCCACCGGCGCGGTCAGCCCGGTCTCCTCCCGCAGTTCGCGTACCGCGGCCGCGTCGAGGTCCTCGTCGGGCAGCACGAAGCCGCCGGGCAGCGCCCAGACCCCCCGGTAGGGCTCGATGCCCCGCCGCACCAGCAGCACCCGCAACTCGTTGTCCTGCACCGTCAGCACCACCAGGTCAGCTGTGACGAAGCACGCGGGAAAGTCGGCCATCTGATTTATCACCACCTTGACGAGAATGTATCACGGAGCTTATCGTCATCTTGACGAAAAAGGGACCGGGGAATCCTCCGAAGGAGAACGATCACGATGGCTGACGTGTCCAAGCGCTTCTTCATGCGCCACCTGCGCAGCACGCCGACGAACTGGGTGCGCCACAGCGTGCGCGGCCAGGCCAAGCGGGAAGGCGTCGGCCTGGCCTTCTGGTACCGGCCGCTGACCGCCGTGCTCAGCGAGGTGCCGGTCGACGACCGCGAACTGCCCCTGCTGTTCCACGCCCGCACCAGCGACTTCACCGACGTCACCGTGCAGGCCACGGTGACCTACCGGGTAGCCGACCCGGCCGTCGCGGTCGGCCGGCTCGACTTCTCGATCGACCCGTACCTCGGCAAGGCCCGCGCCCGCCCGCTGGACCAGATCGCGACCCTGCTCGCCGAGCTCGCCCAGCAGCCCGCGCTCGACCTGCTCACCAAGCTCCCGCTGGCCCAGGCGCTGACCGAGGTCGCCGCGGTCCGCGAGGCGGTGTCGGTCGCGCTGGGCAACGAGCCGCGCCTGTCCGACCTGGGCGTGCAGGTGGTCAGCGCCCGCGTGGTGGCGATCCGGCCCGAGCCGGAGCTGGAGCGCGCCCTGCAGACCCCGACCCGGGAGGCGGTGCAGGTCGAAGCCGACCGGGCCACCTTCGCCCGCCGAGCCCAGGCCGTCGAGCAGGAGCGCGGCATCGCCGAGAACGAGCTCCAGAACAAGATCGAGCTGGCCCGGCGCGAGCAGCAGCTGGTCGAGCAGAACGGTGCCAACACCCGCCGCAAGGCCGAGCTGGTCGCTTCCGCGCAGCTCGTCGAGGCACAGGGCCGTGCCGAGCGCGAGAAGCTGCTCAACGCCGCCGAGGCGGAGAAGGAGCAGCTCCTGGCCGAGGCCAAGGCCGCCGGTGTCCGGGCCCTCGGCGTGGCCCAGGGCGAGGCGGAGGCGGCCAAGCTCGCGGCATACCGGGACCTGCGCCCCGAGGTGCTGCAGGGCCTGGCGCTGCGCGAGCTGGCCGGTCAGCTGCCCGAGATCGGCCAGCTCACGGTCACTCCCGATGTCATCACGGGCCTGCTGTCGCGCTTCGGCGCGGGCTCGTCGGACCGCTGAGCGAGCAGCGAGGAGGAGTCATGAGCGCGACGCTGGCCCCGCGGGTGGTCGTGGTGTCCCGGCGCAGCGAGCTCGACGAGCTGCTGGGCCGGCACGGCACGCGCGCCGCCGCGGCGTACTTCCTGAGGGAACGGGGGAGGGAGATCGCCGAGGTGGAGGCGCGCCACGCCGCGCAGGAGGCGGCGCTGTCGACGGTCAGCGCCGCC
Organism: Catellatospora vulcania; assembly: GCF_009720385.1. GTDB lineage: Bacteria > Actinomycetota > Actinomycetes > Mycobacteriales > Micromonosporaceae > Catellatospora > Catellatospora vulcania. The sequence continues at coordinate 642,249 of NZ_ML769302.1, forward strand.
GTGCCGGCGGATTGGCGGCGCGGGCAGGTGCACCGCGACGACCTGTCCCGCTTCCTGTTCGCCGCCGAGGACATCGTGGTCACCGTCGGGCAGGACGGCCTGGTCGCGAACGTGGCGAAGTACCTGGCCGGGCAGCCGGTGCTCGGCGTGAACCCCGAGCCCGACCGCAACCCCGGGGTGCTCGCCCGGTTCGCCGCCCGCGACCTGGCGGACCTGCTGCCCGCCGTGCTCGCGGGCCGCGCCGCCACCCAGTCGCGCGCGATGGCGGTCGCCACTCTCGACGACGGCCAGCAGCTTGCCGGCCTCAACGAGATCTACGTGGGCCACCAGACCCACCAGTCGTCCCGCTACGTCATCACCACGCCGCAGGGCGAGCAGGAACGGCACTCGTCGTCAGGGGTGCTGGTGGGCACAGGCACCGGCGCCACCGGCTGGTGCGCCTCGGTCGCCCTGATGCGCAACCTCGCGAACACGCTGCCCGGCCAGGACGCCGCCGACCTGTGCTGGTTCGTCCGCGAGGCGTGGCCCTCGCCGGCCACCGGTGCGAAACTCACCGCCGGCCGCATCGGCGCAGGCCAGCGCCTCACCCTGACCAGCGAGAGCGAGCGCCTCGTCGCCTTCGCCGACGGCGTCGAATCCGACCACCTCGTGCTGGCCTGGGGCCAGCGCATCACCATCGCCACCGGCACCCGCCACCTCAACCTCGTCACCCCCTGAACCGAGGAAGGGCATCGTCAGCTCGCGTCGGCGAGACGAGCAGCAGCTCGATCCCTCGCTTTGCGATGCGGAAGATGCCCTTCCCGTCGGCTCGGTGGTGCTGAGCTGCGGCGACAGGCGCGATCTCGTGAGGCGCCTCACAAAACCGTACGACCGATCGGTCTTTTTTATACCCTGGCACCCATGACCGGAACAGACGGCCGGCTGGCCCGCGGCGAGCGCACCCGCACCGCGGTGCTCGACGCCGCCGTGGCGCTGGCCAGCGAGGCAGGGCTTGACGGGCTGTCCCTGGGCCAGCTCGCCGACCGCCTGCACGTCAGCAAGTCCGGGCTCTTCGCGCACTGGTCCTCCAAGGAGGAGCTGCAGCTCGCCGCGATCGAGCACGCCCGCGACCAGTGGGCCCGCCGCGTCGTCGGCCCGGCCCTCGACGTACCCCGCGGGGTGCGCCGCCTGTTCGCGCTGCACGAGTCCCGCCTGGCCTTCTACAGCGAGCGAGTGCTCCCCGGCGGCTGCTTCTTCGCCAACGCCGAGTTCGAGTCCACCGGCCGCACCGGGGCAGTGCCCGACCGGCTCGCCGTCGTCCTCGGCGAGTGGATCACGCTGCTGGAGCGCCTGGTCACCGAGGCCGTCGAGCTGGGCGAGCTGCCCGCGGACACGGTACCCCAGCGGCTGGCCTTCGAGGTCGACGCGGCCGGGGTCGCGGCGCTGCTGCACTCACGCCTGCTGGCGCGCAGCCTCGACGACGCCCGCCAAGCCGTGCTCGCCCGCCTGCGCGGCCTCGCCACCGACCCCGACCTGCTCCCGCACCACTGAAAGGCCCCAGATGACCACCGCCACGCTCGACGCCACCACCGGCACGGTCCGCCGGGCCGTCGTACACATCGACGACCTCGACATCGTCGGCATCATGCACAACGCCCGCTACGCCCTGATCCTGGAACGGGCCATGTCGGAGTTCTGGGCCGAGCACGGCTACGGCTTCCGTGACGGGGCGCCGAGCAGCCCCGACATGATCGCCGCGGTACGCGAGTTCGCCATCACCTACCACGCGCCGGTACGCGGCACCGGCCCGATCAAGGTCCAGTTCTGGCTGGACAGCATGGGCGAGACCAGCGCCGTGTACGGCTTCCGGTTCCTGTCCGAGGACGGCACGACGGTCTTCGCCGACGGCCGCCGCGTCATGGTGAAGATGGACCGCACCGGCCGCCCCGCACCGTGGACCGAGCAGGGTCGCAAGATCGCCGGCCGGCTGCTGCGCTGAGAAGGTTTCGGGTTAGGGCGACAGGGGAGGCGCTCCACCTGCCATCATTGCCGCGTGCGTCTCCCCTCCGCCGTGCCCGCCCTGTGCGCCGTGGCCGCCGTCCTGCTGGCCGCGTGCGGGGCGGAGGCGGACGAGCCGACCTTCGTGGCACCCCCGCCCACCAGCAGCGCCGCCGCACCGTCCCCGGCTGCGCCGTCGCCCACGCCTAGCGTCACCGCGTCGCCGAGCGCCGCCCCGGGCCGCCCCGGCCAGACCAAGGCCGGGCTGCTGCCGCCGGTGGTCGACCACGGCCCGCGCACCGGCGACCTGGTCGCGCTCACCTTCGACGCGGACATGACCGACCGCATGCTGGCCCAGCTCAAGAACGGCAACGTCAAGTCGTACGCCAACGTCCGGATCATCGAGATGCTGGAGCGCGACAAGATCCCGGCCACCTTCTTCCTGACCGGCAAGTGGGTGCAGCGCTACCCGGAGCTGACCGAACGCCTCGCCCGTAATCCGCGCTTCGAGCTGGCCAACCACACCTTCGGCCACCAGGCGTTCACCGCCGACTGCTACGACCTGCCGCGCATCCCCTCGGCCGCGATGACCGAGGACGTCGCGAAGACCTTCAAAATCATCGAACGGTACGGCGGACGCCAGACCCGCTACTTCCGCTTCCCCGGCCTGTGCCACGACCGGGCCGCACTGCGCGCGATGGCCTCGCTGGGCCTGACCGTCGTCGACGGCGACGTCGTCAGCGGCGACCCGTTCGCCACCGACTGGCGGCCGATCGTCAACGCGGTGCTCAAGAAGGTCAAGCCCGGCTCCGTGATCATCCTGCACGTCACCGAGGCCAACGCCCGCTTCACCGACGAGGCCCTGCCGCACATCCTCAAAGGGCTGGCCGAGCGCGGCCTCAAGCCCGCGACGCTGTCCGAGGTGCTGGCAGGCTGAACCGGGCGAAGGAACGTCCCAGGCCGGCGGCCGCTGCCCCCACGAATCGGGCCGGATGTCATAGCCTCGCCGCATGGGGGCGGCCAGATGGGTGCGACGGAGTTCAGGTGTCCTGGTCGGACTGTCTCCGGCAGCGCTGGTGTACCTGCTGAGCCGGTCCGACTTCGGCAACTGCGCACAGGCGTGGTACCTCACCGCCGCTTTCCTGGGCGTGGTTCCCTGGTCCATCGTGTTCCTGGGCAGCCTGTCCACGCTCTTCGAAACCGACGCGCCGGAGTCACGTGACTTCGCGGTCGGCGGGCTCGTCGGGGCGCTCGTCCTGGCGGCCGTGTTCGTCACCGGCTTCGCCACCGACTCCGTCCCGCTGGGCATACGCACCACGGCGCACTGCCACAGCGGCGCGACCCTGGACTAGTGAGCGGGCACCAGGCCCGGCGGCAGCCCGGGTCAGGGGCGGAGGAGCCCAGGCAGTCAGCCTGTACCGTGTCGGCACTCGCCCGATCATGATGAGGACTGAGGTGCAGGACAAGTGTCCGCGATAGCAAGTTTCTACGTCCTCGACCGCGCGCACATCGCCAGGCTGGTGGCCGCGGCCGAACTCGCCGCCGCACTTGATGCGAGACCGGATGTCACGTTCGAGGATGTGGCCGACGGTGACTACGAGCTGCCGGGGGACACGCTGCGCACAGTCGGCCGAGAGCTCGGGGATGACTACGGCTGGTCGGGTTACTGCATGCTGTACCTGCTGACGTACCTCAGCGACCGGGGTGTTGACCTGTTCGAATCCGAGTACGGGACCGAGAGCGACGTCATCAACTCCTCGTACAACCTGACGGTGCTGATGACGTCGACGCACAAGGTGCACCTACCGCAGTTGGATCCCGCCGTGCACAGCGATCAGGAGCTGCTTCAGCACTTCGAAGAGATGGGCTACGGGTTCGAGGAAGCCGGCACAGCCGCGCGCGAGGGCCTGGAGATTCTGCGGGATCAGATAGCCGCGCTCGGGGATCACGAGGCCTTCGTGCTGCACGTCGGCTGACCGGTCTGGCGGGGAGACGTGATCGTGAGGAATAGAGAAGCCTGGTCAGGACTCGTGTCCTACCAGGCTTTTCTTCGTGGAGCGGGTGAAGGGAATCGAACCCTCACTGTCAGCTTGGGAAGCTGATGTTCTGCCATTGAACTACACCCGCGAGCGGCCACCACTGTACCTGACGTCACGGGTCACGTGCACGTAGGTAACCGCGGCAGTTCGCCGCGTACTTCGTTCACGCCGCCACTAGCTGCAGGAACGGTTTGCGGGGCCGGCGTTCGTGCGCCGGCCCGTTCCTGCCCGCGGCCGGGTCGCGCCAGGTGTGCGGGTATGCGCCGGCCTCGTGCCGGTGTAGCAGCGCCGACTCGACGGTGAGCTCGTACAGCCGCCAGTCGAGGGTGGGCGCGGCCCGGTGCCGGCGGACGAGGCGCTCGACGATGGTGGTGCTGGTGACGGGGTAGGAGCGGCCGCTGACGTACGCCTCGACGTCGCTGTCCTCGGCGGGGAAGGCGTGCAGGGCGTAGCGCCCGTCGCGTTCGAGGTCGCGCCGCTTCGGTGAGTCGATCACGAAGCAGTAGAGGCCCTCGTCGGTGACGATGGGGGAGACGGGGTGCACCCGCGGCCCGCCGTCGGCCCGTACGGTCGCCAGGTAGCCCATGCCCGGACCGTACTGGTGCAGCAGGGCGCGGATCGACGAGGCCAGCCACGGCGTGGCGGCGGCGAATTCGGTCCAGGTAGCCATGAGCGGGACTTTATCGAACACATGTTCGAGATCGCTATCGAGACACGCGGTACGTCCCCCATCGAGTGATCGCCGGCGGAAGAAGCGCTCGTGGGCTGCGGCGGAGCGGAGAATTCCGCCCGTTCGGACGGGCCGGGGCGGCGAAATCGCGGCGCGGCGCCGCCGGAAGGTAGGCTCCCCAGCGTGTTGCTATCCGACCGGGACCTCGTGGCCGAGATCAAGTCCGGCCAGCTGGAGCTGGAGCCGTTCGAGCCGAGCCTGGTGCAGCCGTCGAGCATCGACGTCCGGCTGGACCGGCTGTTCCGGGTCTTCAACAACCACCTGTACACCCACATCGACCCGGCCGAGCAGCAGGACGACCTGACGACGCTGGTCGAGGTGCAGGACGGGCAGCCGTTCGTGCTGCACCCGGGCGAGTTCGTGCTCGCCTCGACGCTCGAGGTGGTCACCCTCGGCAACCAGCTCGCGGCGCGGCTGGAGGGCAAGTCGAGCCTGGGCCGGCTGGGCCTGCTGACGCACTCGACGGCCGGCTTCATCGACCCGGGCTTCTCCGGGCACGTGACGCTGGAGCTGTCCAATGTGGCGACGCTGCCGATCCGGCTCTGGCCGGGGATGAAGATCGGCCAGCTGTGCGTGCTGCGGCTGTCGTCGGAGGCCGAGCACCCGTACGGCTCCAGCGTGAACGGTTCGCGGTATCAGGGACAGCGCGGCCCGACGGCGTCGCGGTCGTACCTCAACTGGCGCACGTGGCCGACGGCCTGAGCCCGGCCGCCTGAGTCGAGACTCCGCCGGATGGCGGAAAGTACCCGGACGCTGCCCGTTTCCAAAACCAGCCAAACAGTTTCTGAAAAAACGTGAAAGACCGTCTCATCCGACCGTACAGAATGCGGTCCGCCGACGAGACAATCTGAGCGGTGTGGCGGAGTTGATCAGGCATGCTGGTTGCCGTACGCATACCACTTGCCCTGTCGGGCGGCCGCCCGCTAAGCCCTGGATTCCGCGCCGGACTCGGCGCGGCCTTCGTGCTGCTCTTTTTGATCAGCGCCGTGGAGCTGGCCGACGGCCGTGAGGCGCGCTTCATCGGCCTCATGGCGACGGTGCCGTTCCTCGCCGCGGTGTTCGCGCCGTGGCAGGCCGTGCTGGTCGCGGGGGGCGTCGCGACGGCGGTCGGCACGGTCTTCGCCTTTTTCGGGATGAGCCAGGACGACCTGTCCGCGTTCATCAACGTCATCGGCATCGGTCTGGCGACCGGCATCGCGGCGCTGGTCGCGGTGGTCCGGCAGCGGCAGGCCGAACGCATCGCCGAGCTGGCCAAGCTCGCCACCATCGCGCAGCAGGCCGTGCTGCGGCCCCTTGGCCCGAAGGTGGGCACGCTGGCGGTGGCGGGCCGGTACATCTCCGCGACCGCCGCGGCCGACATCGGCGGCGACCTGTACGAGGCGCTGGACACCCCGTACGGCGTGCGCATGATCATCGGTGATGTGCGGGGCAAGGGCCTGGACGCGGTGCGCACGGCGAGCATCGTGCTGGGCTCGTACCGCCATGTCGCCTTCGAACGGGCCGACCTGCGTGCCATCGTCGCCGACCTGGACCGGGCCGTGGCCCGCAGCGTGGGCGACGAGGACTTCGTCACGGCGTGCCTGGTCGAGGAGCGCGGCGGCACGCTCACCATCGTCAACTGCGGCCACCCGGCCCCGATCCTGATCCGGCGCGGCGAGGTGATCACCCTTGATCCGCCCTCGCCGGCGCCGCCGCTGGGCTTCATGCCGGTGGTCCGCAGCCGGGTGGAGCGGCTGGAGCCGGGGGACCGGCTGCTGATGCTGACCGACGGCCTGGCCGAGGCGCGACGCGACGGCGAGTTCTTCCCGATCACCGAGCGGGCCTGGAAGCTGCTCGGCCACGGCACCGTGGGCGACGGACTGGCCTCGGTCGAGTCGGCACTGATGGAATGGGTGCACAACCGGCTCGACGACGACATCGCGCTGATCCTGATGGAGTACGCGGGCCCGTCGCAGCCCACCCCGTTGCCGGTGCCCAGCTGGGAACTCGGCGCGACGAACTAGGCGACCGAGGTCGACCGGTTGCGGCGGACCGCGAGGGTCAGTGCCGGCAGCGCGCTCGGGGCCCGGTGGCGGCCGATGTAGCGGACCGGGTAGCGGGGCTCGAACAGCAGCTTGCGCAGGTTCTCGATCATCTTTTCTTCCTCCCCTGTGGCGGCGGGGCGAGGGTGCCCGCGCGTCACCCGGAAGAACGACGTCGATGCGGAAAGGTTGCGCGGCGCGGCGTGGTGGCTTGCTTATGTCCGTTTTGGGGACTATGTCCTGGCGGGTTGCGGGCGAAGATCGCTGTTTGCGGTCGGAAAGTGGTGCGTGACCGCAATTTCTGGCCGTAAACAGCGATCTTGGACCCACTGGTGTGATGTGAACTTCTCGGCAGTTCGCTTGCCGGTGGTTACTGGTGAGTAATAGAGTCGGACTTACTGGTCGGTAACTGAATGCGCTGAGGGCGGGAAGAATGAGCCACTACCGGAGCAACCTGCGGGATCTTGAGTTCAACCTGTTCGAGGTCTTCGACACGCCCTTCGGCGAGGGCCACTTCGCCGACATCGACGCCGACACCGCGCGCAGCGTGCTGAGCGAGATCGATCGCATGGCCCGCGTCGACCTGGCCGCGAGCTACGCCGACGCCGACCGCAACCCGCCGGTCTACGACCCGGCGAACTACACCGTGGCCATGCCGGAGAGCTTCAAGCAGTCCTTCAAGACCTGGATGGACTCGGAGTTCTGGCGCCTGGACCTGCCGCCCGCCCTCGGTGGCAGCTCCGCCCCGCGCACCCTGACCTGGGCGTTCGCCGAGCTGGTGCTCGGCTCGAACGCGCCGGTCTGGATGTTCGGCTCGGGCCCGTCGTTCGCGCACGTGCTCTTCCTGGAGGGCACCGACGAGCAGAAGAAGTGGGCCGAGCTGTTCGTCGACAAGAAGTGGGGCTCGACGATGGTGCTCACCGAGCCCGACGCGGGCTCGGACGTCGGGGCCGGCCGCACCAAGGCGGTCAAGCAGGAGGACGGCTCCTGGCACATCGAGGGCGTGAAGCGCTTCATCACCTCGGCCGAGCACGACATGTCCGACAACATCATCCACTACGTGCTGGCCCGCCCCGAGGGCCACGCTGCGGGCACCAAGGGCCTGTCCCTGTTCGTGGTGCCGAAGTTCCACTTCGACGCCGAGAGCGGCGAGCTGGGCGAGCGCAACGGCGTCTTCGTCACCAACGTCGAGCACAAGATGGGCATCAAGGTCTCCACGACCTGCGAGACCACCTTCGGCGGCCACGGCGTCCCGGCCAAGGGCTGGCTCGTCGGCGAGGTGCACGAGGGCATCCGCCAGATGTTCTTGATCATCGAGAACGCCCGCATGATGGTCGGCACCAAGGCCATCGCGACGCTGTCGACCGGCTACCTCAACGCGCTGGACTACGCCAAGGAGCGGGTGCAGGGCGCCGACCTGCTGAAGATGACGGACAAGACCGCGCCCCGGGTCGCCATCACCAACCACCCGGACGTGCGGCGCTCGCTGCTGCTGCAGAAGTCGTACGCCGAGGGCCTGCGCGCTCTGGTCGCGTACACCGCGTACTGGCAGGACCGGGTCGCCATCGCCACCGCGGCGGGCGACGAGAAGGCCGCCAAGCGGGCCTCGGCGATCAACGACTTCCTGCTGCCGCTGGTCAAGGGCTGCGGCTCCGAGCGCGCGTTCGAGCTGCTGGGCTCGGAGTCGCTGCAGACCTTCGGCGGTTCGGGCTTCCTGCAGGACTACCCGCTGGAGCAGTACGTCCGCGACGCGAAGATCGACTCCCTGTACGAGGGCACCACCGCGATCCAGAGCCTCGACCTGCTCTTCCGCAAGATCGTGCGGGACAACGGCCGGGCCCTGATGTCGGTGGCCGGCGAGATCCAGGAGTTCCTCACCAACGAGTCCGGCAACGGCCAGCTCAAGGAGGAGCGGGTATCGCTCGCCGCCGCCCTGGGCGACGTGCAGGCGATGCTGGGCACCTTCACCGGCTGGCTGGCCGAGTCGCAGGGCGACGACCCGCGCGCGCTGTACAAGGTCGGCCTGCACTCCCGCCGCCTGCTGCTCGCCATCGGCGACCTGGTCGTCGGCTGGCTGCTGCTGCGCCGCGCCGAGGTGGCGCTGCGCAAGCTGTCCGGCGAGCCGGGCAGCGACGAGGCCTTCTACAACGGCGTCGTGGCCACCGCCCGCTTCTTCTCGCGCGAGGTGCTGCCGCGGCTGGGCTCCGACCGGCGCATCGTCGAGCTGGCCACGCTCGACGCCATGGACCTGGACGAGGCCTCCTTCTGACCCCACGGGACGCGGCCCCGGCCACGCCCCGCGCCCATCCCACGAATAGGTGAACGGCGCTTCCGCAGCAGCGGGGGCGCCGTTCCCGTATCCGCGGGTCGGCCGGGTGCCCGGGTTGTTATCGCCGAAGTTGGGATGCGCAACCGCGCCGCTTGCGGCAAGCTGGGCTCATGGCTCCGCTGACCGGCGCCGCAACGCGCCCACGCACTCTGGTGCTGCTGCGTCACGCCAAGGCCGACCGCCCGGTCGGCCTGTCCGACACCGATCGCCCGCTCACCGACCGCGGGCACGCCGATGCCGCCACGGCCGGCGCGTGGCTGGTCAACCACGGATACGTGCCCGACCTCGTGCTCTGCTCGCCTGCTCGGCGTACCCGCCAGACCTGGCACGGGGTCGCGGTCGCGCTGGCCGGCGCCGGGTCGCCGGTGGTCCGCTACGAACGCCAGCTGTACGAAGGAGCGCCCGACGACCTGATGGACCTCATCCGGACCGTGGAACCGGAGTTCCGCACGGTCCTCGTCATCGGGCACAACCCGACCATCTCCCAGCTCTCCGAACTGCTCGACACGGGCGGCGGCGAGGTCGACTCCGACGGCCTGCGCACCTGCGGCATAGCCGTCCACCAGCCCGAGTCCGACTGGCCCGTCACCGACACCGCCAAACTCGTCGCCGCCCACACCGCCCGCGCCTGACCCGCCGCTCCCCTGCGCTCCCCTGCGCTCCCCTGCCGCAACTCTTAAAGAGTCGCGGCTTCCGAGGGCCGTTGAGTCCGCGACTCCTTAAGAGTTGCGCCGGGGCGGGCCGGCGGGCCGGCGGGGCGCCGGCGGGCTGGCGGGCGGTCCGCGGGGCGAAGGCGGTGGGTCAGGCGAAGAGGGCGAAGTAGATGGCTATGTGGTGGCAGATCGCGGCGAGCAGGGTGCAGGCGTGGAAGAACTCGTGGTGGCCGAAGACGGTCGGCCAGGGGTTGGGGCGGCGCAGCGCGTAGAAGACGGCGCCGACGCTGTAGGTCAGGCCGCCGACGATGAGCAGGACTAGCGCGGTGACGCCGCCGTTGTGCAGGATGTCGGGCAGCACGGCGACGGCGACCCAGCCCAGCGCGAGGTAGAGCGGCGCGGACACCCAGCGCGGCGCGTGCGGCCAGATCAGCGACATCGCCGCCCCGCCCAGTGCGCCCGCCCAGACCAGCGCCAGCAGCAGCGCGGCCTTGCCCGGCGGCAGCAGGAGCAGGCAGAACGGCGTGTACGTGCCCGCGATGAAGATGAAGATCATGGCGTGGTCGAGCCGCCGCATGGTCTGGTAGCCGCGTTCGCTCCAGACCCGCCGGTGGTAGAGCCCGCTGACGCCGAACAGCCCGCAGACGGTGATGCTGTAGACCGCGACGCTGATCACGGGTGTGCTGCCTGGCCGGAACGCGGCGATGGACACCAGGACGATGCCGCAGACCAGCGCGACGAAGAAGGCGTACGCGTGCAGCCAGCCGCGCATCCGGGGCTTGCCGATGTCGACGGGGCGCAGGCGCTGCGGGGTGGCTGTGCCAGTCATGCCCCCTAGGCTACGGCACCGTAGGTTACTCGCGCGTAGCCTCTGGGCGTGAGGCCGGTAACATCTGGGACGTGCTGGTCAGGAGGTACGGCTGGGACGGCCTGCTGCTGGAGGTCGACGACCCGGCGGCGTGGTTCCGCACGCTGCGCGCCGCCCGCGAGCGCGGCGAGCTGACGTGCGAGGAGATCGTGCCCGCGGCACGAACCGTGCTGCTGCGCGGCGTGCGGGGCGAGCCGCGCTGGACCGACCTCACACCCTCGGCGGCCCCGCCCGCCCCGCCGTCGCGCCTGGACGTCCCGGTGCACTGGGACGGGCCGGACCTCGACGCCGTCGCCTCGGCCTGGCAGGCCGACCCGGCGCGGGTGCTCCGGGAGACCGAGTTCACGGTCGCGTTCTGCGGGTTCGCGCCCGGCTTCGGCTACCTGGCCGGGCTGCCCGAGCGGCGGTGGCTACCCCGACTGGCCAGCCCGCGGGCCCGGGTGCCGGCAGGATCCGTCGCGCTCGCGGGGCCGTACGCCGGGATCTATCCACGCAGCTCACCCGGCGGCTGGCAGCTCGTCGGCCGCACCGAGCTGGTCCTGTTCGACCTCGACCGGGAGCCGCCCGCGCTGCTCGCACCGGGCACGTCGGTCAGGTTCACCGATGCTTGAGGTGCTGGCGCCGGGGCCGCTGGCGACCGTGCAGGACCTGGGCCGGGTCGGCTACGCCGAACTCGGGGTGTCCCGGTCCGGCGCGCTCGACATCGCGGCGCTGCGGCTGGCCAACCGGCTCGTCGGCAACCCGGAGAGCTGTGCCGCGATCGAGCTCACCTACGGCGGCGCGGCCCTGCGGGCCCACACGTCGGTCTGGTGCGCGCTCACCGGCGCGGCCGCGCCACTGTCGGTCGACGGCCGCCCGGCGCCCTACGGGGTGGCCTTCGGGCTGCCCGCAGGCTCGAGCCTCGCGATCGGACTCCCGCGGTACGGCATCCGCAGTTACCTGGCCGTGTCGGGCGGCATCGCGGTCGCGCCCGTGCTCGGCTCCCGCAGCACCGACACCCTCTCCGGCATCGGCCCCGAGCCACTGAACACCGGCCGGATCCTGCCGGTCGGACCGGGCGACCCCGGTGCGCGGGCCGCAAGCAGCGTGCTGCCCGGAGCAGGCGACGCGAGGCGCGCCGCCGCGCCCCCCGCCCGCGACGCCGTCAGCCCTGAAGTCCGCGGTCCGGAAACCGGGGCGATGCCGGCGTCCGGAGCGGGACCGTTCGCGGTCGACTTCGTTCCGGCGACCATGCCGGGCGGCGAGATCCGGCTGCGGGTGCGGCGCGGTCCGCGCGACGACTGGTTCAGCGACCCCGGTGAGCTGCTGCGACATGCGTACACGGTGGGCCAGGGCGACCGGATCGGGGTGCGGCTGGACGGGCCGCCGCTGGCCCGCGCGGTGACCGGCGAGCTGCCCAGCGAAGGCCTGCTGGCCGGGGCGGTCCAGGTGCCCGGCGACGGGCGGCCGCTGGTGTTCCTCGCCGATCACCCGACCACCGGGGGCTACCCGGTCGTCGCGGTGGTCCATCCCGCCGATCTCGGGCTGCTCGCGCAGGCGCGTCCAGGCACTAGGGTGTTCTTCCATGGATCTCAACGCTGATCTCGGCGAGGGCTTCGGCCGCTGGGAACTCGGTGACGACGAGGCCCTGCTCGACGTGGTGACCAGCGCCAACGTCGCCTGCGGCTTCCACGCCGGGGACGCGGCGACCATGCGCCGCACCTGTGAGCTGGCCGCGCGGCAGGGCGTGACCGTCGGCGCGCAGGTCGGCTACCGCGACCTGGCCGGCTTCGGCCGCCGGTTCATCGAGTACGACCTAGACCAGCTCCGCGACGAGATCATCTACCAGGTCGGGGCGCTGCAGGCGCTCGCCGCGGCCGAGGGCGCCCGGGTTCGCTACCTCAAACCCCACGGCGCGCTCTACCACGCGACCGCGCACATCGACGCGATCGTCGAGGCAGCGCAGGCCACCGCGCTGCCGGTGCTGTGCGCGCCCGGCTCGCCGCTGGCGACCGCGGCCGGGGACGCGGTCGTGCCGGTCTACGCGGAGGGCTTCGCCGACCGGGCCTACCGGGCCGACGGCACCCTGCTCCCGCGCAGCAAGCCCGGGGCTGTCATCACCGACCAGGAGGAGGTGGTGGCCCGCGCCCTGCTGATGGCGGTGGACCAGCGGGTCATCGCGCTGGACGGCACGGTGCTGCCGCACGCCGTCGACTCCATCTGCCTGCACGGCGACACGCCCGGCGCGGTCGCCCTCGCCCGCGCCGTCCGCGAAGCCCTCCAGTACGCCGACGTCCGCCTGCGCCCCTTCCTCTCCTGACCCCCCACCCACCGTGGCCGCGACTCCTAAAAGTCGGGGCCAGGTGGGGGTCGAAGCTTAAGAGTTGCGCCGCGGGAGTCGGGGCGGAGGTCAGGCGTCGAGGCCGCGCAGGATGAGGGGAAGGCGGTCAAGGCCGTCGGGCGTGATGACGACGGGCACGCCCCAGTCCTGACGGGTCAGGTGGCAGGCCGGGTACTCGGCGTCGGCGTCGCAGGTCGCCGCCTGCGCCACGACCTGGAGCACGCCCTGCGGGACCGCCGGGTTGAGGACCAGCTTGCGGGACAGGTCGGTGGTCACCCCGGACCCTTCGAGCAGCAGCTCGGGCGGAGAGGCGGACACCTCCAGCCGGGTCGGGTCGCCGAAGCTGCGGTCCAGCTTCTGGCCCGGCGCGGGCGTGAAGATGACGTCCAGCGTGATCGTGCCGGCAGCCAGCGGCGACGGCGGCCGCTCGACCTTGTGCCGCCCGCCGTCGACCACGCCGGCCGTGGTGGCGGCCAGCCGGACCAGCCGGTGCGCGGCCGACTCGACCACGATCACGCTGCCGTCCGCGTCGAGCACGACGTCGCTGGGCTCGGCCAGTCCGCTGTCCACGGTGGACACCGTGCCGTCCTGCCAGCGCCGGACCGCGCCGTTGTACGTGTCGGCGATCAGCACCGAGCCGTCGGGCAGCGCGCACACACCCAGCGGGTGCTGCAGCAGCGCCTGCTCGGCCGGGCCGTCCACGTGCCCGAAGTCGAACAGCCCCTGCCCGACCGCGGTGTGCATCTGCCCGTCCTCGATCCAGCGCAGCGAGCTGGTCTCCGAGTCGGCGAGCCACAGCCGGCGGCCGTCGGGCGAGGTGGACAGGCCGGACGGCTGCGCCATCCACACCTGGTCCAGCGCGCCGTCGCGCAGCGCCTCGACGGTGGTGCCCGCGTACAGGCCGACGGTCCGCTTCACCGGGTCGAACCACCACAGCGTGTGCGTGCCCGCCATGGCGACGATGACCTTGCCGTCGTACCAGGCGACGTCCCACGGCGAGGACAGGTCCATGGCACGGGCGTCGTGGGCGTGGTCGTCGAGGCTGGACCGCCACTGCTTGCCGGTGCCGGCGACCGTCGTCACGGCCAGGTCGTCCAGGCGTACGCCGCGCAGCAGGTGGTTCACCGTGTCCGCGACGACGACGTCATAGCCGACCAGGGCGGCGACGTCCGGCGGCAGCAGGCACACGCCCTGCGGCTCGGAGAAGCTCGCCTGCTCGGGGCCGCCGTCGGCGTGCCCGCGCGCGCCCGTGCCGACGCGCCGTCGCACCGCAGACAGGTCCCGGTCGAGCACGGCCAGGCTGTGCCGGGCCGAGTCGGAGACGAGCACGGTGCCGTCGGGCAGCGGCAGCGCCTTGCCGGGGAAGCGCAGCAGGGTGTCGCTCGGCGGCGGGGCCACGAACGGGCCGTCGCCGCGGTGCAGCGTGCCCTTCGCCTCGTGCTTGGCGATCAGCTGGTCCAGCAGCCGGCGCAGGCCTTCGGCGTGGCCCTCGCCGGCCATGTTCGCCACCACGTAGCCCTCGGGGTCGATCACCGACAGGGTCGGCCAGGCCTTGGCGGCGTACTGCTGCCACATGTCCATGGTCGGGTCGTCAAGCACCGGGTGGTCCACTCCGTAGCGCTCCACCGCGGCGGCCAGCGCCACCGGGTCGCGCTCGTGCTCGAACTTCGGCGAGTGCACCCCGATGATCACGAGCACGTCGGCGTACTGCTCCTCGAGCGGGCGCAGCTCGTCGAGCACATGCAGGCAGTTGATACAGCAGAAGGTCCAGAAATCGAGCAGGACGATCTTGCCGCGGAGATCCGCGAGCTTCAGGTCCTTTCCACCGGTGTTCAGCCATGCCCGGCCGCGCAGCTCAGGCGCGCGCACTCGTACCTCTGCCATCTGCCAATCATGCGACACGCCCCGCCGGGGCCCGGACCGGGTGTGACCATCACTACGACCGCCGCCGAGCGGACGAGACGAAGGGCCCTGTGGTCACCACCACAGGGCCCTTCGTCACTTACGAGTTCGGCGAGGTCACGGGGTCGGCGTGGCCGCCGGCTCCGACGGAGCCGTGGACGGCTGGCCGCCCTCCGCGCTGTTGGGCACCAGGCAGAGCACCTTGCTGCCGACGGTGACGTGCGGCTGCGTCTTGTCCGTGCACTGTTCCTTGCTGTCGCCGACCGAGACGACCTTGTACGTCTGCGGCTCCGTGCAGACGGCCGCGACGGCCAGGCCGCCCGACTGCTTGAGACAGTCCCCGACGCCGAACGTCGGATCCTGCTCGCCGCCGCTGAGCAGCTTCTGCACGCCGATCAGGACGCCGAAGGCCACCGCGAGCAGCAGCGCGCAGCCCACGACCACCATGATGATCACGCGGCCGGTGCGGACCGGCTTGATCTCGACGGCGCCGGTGCCGGTGCCGGTCTCGTCGGGCTTGAACTTGTCGAACTTCGACTGGTCCTGGGCCAGGGGCGGCGGCGAGTCCATCGGCGGGCGCTGGCCGGGCACGAAGCCCGCGCCAGGCGGAGGACCGGACGGACGGCCCGGCGGCTGCATGGGGCCGCGTGCCGGCGGACCGGGCGGCGACGAGGGCGGTGCGCCGTACACCGACGGCGGCGGGCCGGCCGGAGCCGGCGGCGCGGCCGGAGGTACGGCGGCGGCCTGCGGAGCCCCGGCGGGCTGGAGCAGATCGCCGAACGCGTGCTGGCGGGGCTGGCGCTGAGCCGGCGCCGGGGCGCCACCCTGCGGTCCGGCCTGCTCGGGGGCAGGCGGAGCGGGCTGCTCGGCCGGACGTGCAGGCGCGCCGTACACGGTGGACGAACGGGCGATCGGCGGGGCGGCGTGCGGCTCCGCCGGAACGGGCTGGGCGCCGGCCACGGTCACCCGAGCGGTGGCCCGCGCGGCACCGGCCGCAGGCCGCGCCGGGGGCGGGGGCGGCGGCGACGTCGGCGCGGCCGCCGGAGTCTCCGGCTCGACGGGCGCGGACACCGTGGCGGAGCCGTACACCCGACCCTGGGACTTGGGCATCGAAGCGGGCACATCCTCGGCCGGGCTCACCCGGCTGGCGGTCGGCACCGACACGGAGGCGACCCCGGCGGAGGCGCGCGCCACCGACGGCGGCGGCGTGACCGGGATGGCCGGCGGCGTGCTCACCGGCGTCGTAGGCGCGGGCGGCGTGCTCACCGGACCGGCGGTCGGCGGCGTGCTCACCGGAGCCGCGGCCGGCTCGTAGGCCGGCGCAGCCGGGGCCGTGGGCTCATACGACGGGGCCGGCTCGTAGGACGGTGCGGGCTCGTAGGCCGAGGCCGGTTCGTACGACGGCGATGACGCGGGCTCGTGCGACGGCGTCGGCTCGTATGACGATGCGGGCTCGTACGACGATGCGGGCTCGTACGACGGCGACGGCGACGGCGACGGCTCGTACGACGAGGCAGGCTCGTAGGCCGGCGACGGCGCGGGCGCGTACGACGGCGCGGGCTCGTACGACGGCGCGGGCTCATACGACGGGGCGGGCTCATACGACGGCGCCGGCTCGTAGGAGGCGGGCTCGTAGGAGGGCGACGGCGTCGGCTCGTAGGACGAGGTCGGCGCGTACGGCGCGGGCTCGTACGGCGGCGGGGCCGGCTCGTACGCGGGCGGCGGCTCGTAGGCCGGCGCGGCCGGGGCCTCCGGCTCGGGGTCCATCAGCGCGGCGACCGCGGGCGGCGGCGTCCACGGGCCGGACGGGGCGCTGGGCTTGGGCGACTCGCCCGCGGCGAAGGCGGCCCAGGAGACCGAGGAGCTGGCCGGCTCGGCCGGTTGCGGCTCGTAGGCGGGAGCGGCGGGCGGCTGCTCCTGCGGCTGGCCGAAGTCGGAGTAGTCGGGCCACTGCTCCGCGGCGGGCGCGGCGGCGGCCGGCTGCCAGGGCTGCTCCGCGGCGGGCTCGGCCTGCCACGGCTGCTCGGCGGGGGTGGACCAGTCCTGCGACGTGGCCCAGTCGGGCTGGGCCGACGGCGTCGACCAGTCCGGCTCGGCCGGGGGAGCCGAGGAGACGAACGGCTCGTGCGCCGCGAACGACGACGACATCTCGTGGCGGACCCCCGGGATCGGCACGACGGCCGGGGCCGGGACGTACGGCGGTTCGTCGCCGGTCGTCGCCGCGGCCGCGGGTTCGGCGGGGAATCCCGTGAACGCCGGCGGGGCCTGGCCGGCAACCGAGTCCGGCGGGAAAGACTCCTCCGGCGCGCTGCCGTACGGAGTGAAGACCGGGAACTCGTCGGGCGCCGGCGGCGCTTCGAACAAGCCGAACCCGTTGTTGCGTTCGGCTGCGTCAGCCGGCGGCCAGCCGGACTGCTGCGGTGCCTCGGACGTCATACGCGCACGCCTCCCTCTCTTTCGCCAGCCCTGGGGCGACACCGTGCGGAAGGAGCGCAGGGGTCAGGAGCCGAGGGGTGGCGGCCGTGCCCACCGTACCGGTACTCACGCGCGACCGGAATACGGGAGGTGGGTTCACGTCGGTGGCCTGCCAGGACCGCGACGCATTGCGGCCCCTGTCGCCGGATGGCGCGACAGGGGCCGCAACGCTCTTGGAGGAGGAGAAACGTCTCAGTGCAGGCGTACGAAGACGGCTGCCATGGGGTCACCCAGTTCCGCGGCGCGGCGACGGTGCGCGCGCTCGGCGTGGGTGCGCTCGAGGTGGATCTGCTCGGCGCTGCGGCTCCGCGTCCGCATCTTCTTCATGATGCTCATACCGACTATTACAGCGTATGGAGCCCTGCTAACTCCAACGATTATTCGGTGAGCTGCACCACGGACCGACGATTCGTAGGTGAACGCCTCATGACCGCGGGGTGATCGCCGCCAGGAGCTCGGGTTGCCGGTGGTCGAGGATGTCACCGGCGGTGATCAGCCCGAGCCAGACCGCGCCGCCCGCGTACGCCAGCCCGACCGGCAGGGCCAGCACCGCCCCGACCGAGCCGCCGAGCAGCACCAGCAGCAGCACGGGCAGGGCCAGCACCATGCCGGCCAGCCACGCCGCCATCGCCAGGAAACTCTTCGCGACGCCGGTGCCCGTGTTGATCGCGAACGGGTTCTGGTTCTCCGGCAGGGAGTACGCCGCCCACACCGACACGTGCATCGAGCAGGCCAGCCCGGTGCCGTACGCGGCGAACAGGGTGCCGAACATGACCGGGAGCAGCAGCAGGTCCCCGCGCAGCACCGCGTTGAGCACCGCCAGGCCGAGCAGCAGCGGCACGATGTACCACGAGTACGCGACCGTCCTGGCCCGCAGCTCCGTCCGGCCCGGCACGCCGGACACCACGTGCATCGCGTACGCGGTGCCGTCGTAGCCGAACTGGTTCGCGATGCCGAGCCCGGCCAGCGCGCCGACCAGCACCATCGAGCCGCCGTGCACGCTGCTCGCGACGAGGTTGCCATCCGCGCTCGGGCCGAGGTTCGTGACCACCGGCAGGAACACCCCGATCACCGCGAACGTGATCAGGCTGGCCCGCCGCCGCACGTCGCGCACCCAGTAGCGCAGCTCGCGCGTCACCATCGCGCCGTACGCGGTGCGCGGTTGACGACCGCGCCCGAAGAACCGGGCGACCGGAGCGCCGGTGGCCGTGCGCACCCGCACCGCCCCGCCGCCGGACGTGCCGAGCATCGCCGACTCCAGCGAATGGGACCACCACCACGCCAGCAGCAGGATCGTCACGACCGTGATGGCCAGCCGCGCGGCGACCGCGCCCCAGCGCCCCTGCACCGCGTCGAGGCCCACCACGTACGGCGCGGCCAGCGGGGTCCAGCCGAGCACGTCGGCGACGGCCGTCAGCCGCTGCGTGCCGACCTGCTGCGCGCCCGAGGTGAGCAGGTACTGCAGCGGGCCCAGCGACGCGGCGAGCACGGCGAGCACGACCGCGGCCAGGTCGCGGGTCCGGCGGGCGCGCAGGGCGCGGGAGAAACCGCTGGTCACGGCCCGGCTCACCACCACACACAGCAGCAGGCCGAGCAGCACGCCGACGGCCGCGACGACGGCCGGCAGCGGGCCCCCGGCCAGGCCCGCGCCGATGGCCAGGCCCGAGGTGGCCAGCAGCGTCCCGAACGCGGGCACGCCCAGCACCGCGGCGATCAGCAGGCCGCGCAGCAGCGTCGCCCGGGGCAGCGGCAGCAGCGCGAACCGGCCGGGTTCCAGCGTCTCGTCGACGCCGAACCAGACCAGCGGCATCATGATCCAGCCGAGCACCAGCAGCGTCCCGCCGAACGCGGGGACCAGCGGGCCGAAGTCGGGGCCGTCGGGCAGGAACGGGATGAGGAAGAACAGCGCCGCCATCGCGCCGTAGAACAGCGCGCAGAGCGCGCCGATCACGAACAGCACCACCTTGCCGGGGCGGCCGCGGAAGCCGTTGCGCAGCACGCGCAGCTTGAGGCGGGCGAAGGTCAGAGCCATGACAGCTCCGAGCCGGTGGCCACGCGCCCGCCGACCACCGCGACGAAGGCGTCCTCCAGGGTCCGCCCGGCGCGCACCTCGTCGAGGGAGCCGACGGCGCTGATCCGGCCGTTCGCCATGATCGCGACGTGCGTGCACAGCCGCTCCACCACCTCCAGCACGTGGCTGGAGAAGATGACCGTGCCGCCGCCGGCGACGTAACGGGTGAGGATGTCGCGGATGGCCGCGCCGCTGACCGGGTCCACGGCCTCGAACGGCTCGTCGAGCACCAGCAGCCGGGGCGCGTGCAGCAGCGCGCAGGCCAGCGCGATCTTCTTCTTCATACCGGCCGAGTAGTCGATGACCAGCGTGCGCCCGGCGTCGGTCAGGGCCAGCACGTCCAGCAGCTCGGTGACCCGGGCGTCGATGACGTCGGGCGCCATGCCGCGCAGCAGGCCCTGGTAGGTGAGCAGCTCGGTGCCGTCGAGGCGGTCGAAGAGGCGTACGCCGTCGGGCATCACGCCGATCAGCGACTTGGCCCGGACCGGGTCGCGCCACACGTCGTGGCCGAGCACCAGGGCCCGCCCGGCGTCCGGCCGCAGCAGGCCGACGGCCATGGACAGGGTGGTGGTCTTGCCGGCCCCGTTCGGCCCGAGCAGGCCGAAGAACGAACCCGCCGGCACCGCCAGGTCCACGCCGTCCACGGCGACCTTGGTGTCGAACCTCTTGACGAGCCCTTGCAGGGCGAACGCGCTGTCCTCGATCACGCGTCCGACTGTAGACGCGCGGGGCCCGCCCGTCGCCCCTGCGCAGAGGCGACGGGCAGGCCGCGGACTACCTGCGCGAGTTGAGGTTGTCGGACTCGGTGCAGGCCCGGCCGGCGGGCATGGTCTGGATGTCTTCCAGCATCTCGCGGGCGTGGGCACGGCTCAGGTTCCAGGAGTACCACTGATCCGGGTTGGCCTTCAGGTCGCGGATCATCCAGCTCAGCGCGCAGCTGCGGTACGGCTCCGGCAGCTGGGCCAGGGCCGGCGCCGCGTCCGGGCCGAGCGCCCGCAGGTACCAGAAATCGATCTTCTGGAAGCGCTCGACGTTCTGCTCGGCGATGAAGTGCTCCGGGTTCGCGGCGCCCAGGAACAGCAGCAGCCCGGCGAAGCCCGCCACCGCCGCCCGCGGGAACCAGGTGGCCCGCAGCTTCCACCCGGCGATCGCGATCAGGATGAACACGCCGCCCAGGTAGAGCTCGACCGAGCCGAAGAACAGCCGCTCCCGGGTCCAGCCGTAGGTGTTCTGGTAGAGCCACATGCGCCAGACGGCCGAGCCGACGATCACCATGCTCAGCAGCACCAGCGCGCCGAGCAGGGTGCGCAGCAGGATGCGGTCCTGCCGGTTCTCCTTCGCCGCCCAGCGCGACACCAGGCCGATGACGACCAGGGTCAGCATGGTCACCACCAGCAGCTGGCCGAAGCCCTGCACCGCGTACTCGGAGAAGGTCAGCCCACTGGTCTTCTGGATGTAGGCCTTGTCGCCGAAGAAGAAGCGCAGCTGCACCGCGACGAACGCGGCGAACAGCAGCACCAGGCCGCCCAGCGGCAGCGCGACCTCGATGCGGCCGATGCGCCGGGTGGCGGGCCGCTCCAGCCCGGACAGGTCCGGCGGGGCCAGCACGGTGAAGATCGCACCGGCGGTGATCAGGCCGCCGACCACGGTGTACAGCACCCCGCGGAAGATGGCGCGGGCGTTGATCTCAGGCAGGATGTCGCCCAGCAGCTTCGAGAACGCCGGGTCGGCGGAGGCGAACAGCGCACCGAAGACGACCAGCAGCACGATCGTCACGAGCAGGGACAGGCCGATGCGGCCCGCGGTGCCGCTCTTCTCCCGCGTCTTCTGCCAGGCGCTCGCGCCCTTGGCCAGCCACGGGATGGACCGGAAGAAGGCCAGCGGCAGCGCCAGCGCGCCCACGATCACGGCGCGGACCGAGTGGCCGCCGGCCACCGCCAGCGAACCGCAGGCCAGCGCGCCGAGCACGCAGAAGACGTAGAGCCAGCCCGCGTCACGGAAGGTGCCGACGGCCAGCAGCGCCACGGCGAGCACCGCCCAGCCGACCCGGACCCAGCGCTCGACCTTCGTGTCCGGCTTCGGCCCGAACCGCGCCGCATGCCAGACCGCACCCGTCATGACCAGGCCCACCAGCAGCCAGCCGATGCCGGGCCGGCTCAGCGGCAGCGCGATCGCGGTGGCCAGGCCGCCGATCAGCGCGGCGATCCAGGCCGCCGGACCGCCCGAGTAGTCGGGCCCTTGCCAGCGCGTCTGCAGGAAACCGGGCGGGGGCGGCGGCAGCGGCGAGAACCTGGCCATGTCGGCCGGGTAGGTCTGCGGCGGCACCGCGGCTGCCGCGACCGGCACAGCAGCCGGTACGGCAGCCGGTACGGCAGCAGGTGCAGCGGTCGTCGCGGCGGCCGGGGCGGGAGTCGCCTCGGCGGCCGGGCTTTCCGTGGCGGTCGCGGTGGCCGGGGTTCCCGGGTCCGGTGCGGTCCAAGCGTCGGCCGAGGTCTCTGCCGGAGCCTGCGCCGGGGCTGCGTCGGCGGTCGGGGCCTCCGACGTGGTGGTCGGCTCCGCCTCCGGCGCGTCCGGGGCGGTGGCCGCGGCCTTGGCGGGCGTGCGCTTGCGGGCCGGTGCCTTCTTCGCCGGCACGGTCGACTCCACGGCAGGTGGCGAGGACTCGTCAGGCTGCGGTGGGGTGTCCGGAGAGGTGTCTGACATCGTTGGCTCCGACTTCTGCGGGCGACTGATGAGGTATGGACTTCTGGGGCAGGGTGATGCGGATGCGGCAGCCGATCCCGCCTGGCGGGTCGACGATCGCGATGGTGCCGTGGTGCAGTTCCACCGCCCAGCGGGCGATGGCGAGGCCGAGTCCCGTGCCGCCGTCGGACGACTCGGCGCTCTTGCCCCTGGTGAAACGCTCGAAGACGCGTTCCCGGAGGGCAGGCGCGATGCCCACCCCCTGGTCGAGCACTTCGAAGACGGTCTCGGTGCCGGACGGCCGGGCGCTGACGGTGACCAGCCCGCCGGCCGGACTGTGCCGGGCCGCGTTCTCCAGCAGGTTCGCGAAGACCTGGTGCAGGCGCGCCGGGTCGGCGTTGATGGTGTGCGGGTCGACGTCGTGCAGCCGGAACCGGGTCGCGGGGGCGTTCAGGCTCGCCTCCTCGACGACCCGGGCCAGGAACTCCGCGACCGGCATCGGCACCCGGCGCAGCGTCGCCGCACCGGCGTCGACCTTCGACAGGTCCAGCAGCTCGGTCACCAGCCGGGCCAGCCGCTCGGTCTGCGCCAGCGCGGTGCGCAGCGTCGCCGGGTCGGGTTCGCTCACCCCGTCGACGATGTTCTCCAGCACCCCGTGCAGTGCGGTGATCGGCGTACGCAGCTCGTGCGACACGTTCGCGATCAGCTCGCGCCGCTGCTGGTCGCTGGCGGCGAGGTCGGCCGCCATCAGGTTGAAGGCGCGGGCCAGCTCGCCGACCTCGTCCCGGCTGGTGGCGCGGACCCGGCGGCTGTAGTCGCCCCGGGCCATCGCCCGCGCCGCCGCGGTCATCTGGCGCAGCGGCTTGGTCATGCCGTGCGCCAGCACCTGCAGCGTGATCACCCCGACCAGGGCGGCCGAGATGGCGACCGGCCAGTTGACGAACCCGAGCCGCCCCCAGAACACCAGCAGGCCGGTCGCGCCGGAGATGCCGAGCAGGATGGCCAGCTTCAGCTTGATCGACCGGAACGGGTCGAGCGGGCGCGGCAGCCGGTCCAGCGCCCGGTTGGACAGCACGATCAGCGGCCCCAGCACCCGGTACATGGGGTGGGTGAGCCAGTCCAGGACACGTTCGATCACGTGGTTTCGGCTTCCAGGGCGTATCCGACTCCGTGCACCGTGCGGATCAGGTCGGCACCCAGCTTGCGGCGCAGCGCCTTGATGTGGGAATCGACCGTGCGGGTGCCGTAGCCCTCGGCCCAGCCCCAGATCTCGGCCAGCAGCCGCTCCCGCGGCAGCACCGCCCGGTGCCGCTCGGCGAGGTAAACCAGCAGGTCGTACTCGGTCGGGGTGAGGTGCGCCTCGGCGCCGTCCCGGCGCACCCGGCGCTCCGACCGGATGATCTCCAGGGGGCCCAGCTTGATCGGCGCGTCCGGCGCGGTGGACCGCTCGGCCCGGCGCATGAGCGCGTGCACCCGGGCGGCGAGCACCCGCATCGAGAACGGCTTGGTGAGGTAGTCGTCCGCGCCCACGGCGAGCCCGACCAGCAGGTCGTTCTCGTCGTCGCGGGCGGTGAGCATGAGCACCGGCACCGGCCGCTGCGCCTGCACCCGGCGGCAGACCTCCAGCCCGTCGAAGCCCGGCAGCATCAGGTCCAGCACGATCAGGTCCGGCTTCAGCCGCCCCGCGGCCTCCACGGCGGCGGGACCGGTCCCGGCGTGCGCGACCGCGAAACCTTCGGCCCGCAGCCGGGCGATCACCGACCCGGCGATGGTGGGATCGTCCTCCACCACCAGGACGCGACGTTCACTCATGACCAGGGACTGTAGCGGTCACCTGTGCGGATCCTCAGTCCCAGTTGTGAAGGACTTGTGCGCGGCCATGGTGCGAGCGCACCGGCGGCCGCGCCGAGCGTCCCCTATTTGACCTGGGGAAGCTTCCTAACCGCAGATTGGTGCTGCACTCTGGAGATGTCACACGGGCACCGATAGAGAGGACGGGTGACAACGATGACCCATCCGCTGCTCCGGCCTCAGCCGCTGCGCCCCTGGCAGTTCGAGGACCTGCTCGACTCGCCGGACGACGGCTACCGGTACGAGATCTTCGACGGGACCCTGCTCGTGACCCCACCACCTCCGCTGCCTCACGCGAACCTTGTCTACCGGCTGCGTCGTGCCCTTGATCGGCAGGCGCCCGATGCGCTGGCCGTGAGCGAAAACATCGCCGTGCTACGTCCGGACGGCACCTCTTTCTTCATCCCCGATCTGGTGATCTTCGACGCCGGCCTGCTCGACAGCTCGCTCCCGGCGCTGCCCCCGGCCGGGGTGAAGCTCGTAATCGAAGTGGTATCGCCGAGCAACCCCAGCAACGATCTGGTGCTCAAGCGTTCCGGTTACGCGATGATCGGCGTCGCCGAGTACTGGATCGTCGACTCACGGTCCCAGGAGGTTCTGGCGCTCACCCAGCCACGTTCGGATGGCTACCTCGCTGAGGAGAAGCGCACCGGCACGATGAGCGGTGCCGCGCCGTTCCCGTACGAGCTGGATCTAGCCAAGATCTTCGCCTGAACAGCGAAACGGCCGGGCAGCTCGCGGCTGCCCGGCCGTTCTGAGGTCTTCGTCAGTACGCGCCCTTGCGGCGCAGCACCACGCCGACGGTGCGCCACAGGATGCTCAGGTCGTACGCCAGGGACCAGTTGTCGACGTAGTAGAGGTCCAGCCGGACCGCCTCGTCCCAGCTCAGGTCGGAGCGGCCGGAGACCTGCCACAGGCCGGTCATGCCGGGCCGCACCAGCAGCCGGCGGCGCACGTCGCCGAGGTAGTCGCCGTCGTCGGCGGGCAGCGGGCGCGGCCCGACCAGCGACATCTCGCCCTTGAGCACGTTGATCAGCTGGGGCAGCTCGTCGATCGAGCTGGCCCGCAGGAAGCGCCCGACCGGGGTGACCCGCGGATCGTCACGGATCTTGAAGAGCATGCCGTCGCCCTCGTTCTGGGCTTCGAGCTTGCTCTTGCGCTCCTCGGCGTCGGTGTACATGGTGCGGAACTTCCACACCTTGAACACCCGGCCCTCGTGGCCGACCCGCAGCTGCCGGAAGAACGCCGGGCCGCGGTCGGTGATCGAGATGGCCAGCGAGATCACCAGCAGCAGCGGGGCGAGCAGCAGCAGGCCGAAGAAGGCGGCGACCCGGTCCAGCAGGTTCTTGGCCAGCCAGGCCATGCCGGAGAGCTTGGGCTCCTCGACGTGCAGCAGCGGCAGGCCCTCGATCGGGCGGATGTGCACCCGGGGCCCGGCGATGTCGGTGAGCTGCGGCGCGACCACCAGGTCGATGCCGGTGCCCTCCAGCTGCCAGGCCAGGCGGCGCAGCTCGTCGGGCTCCGCGCCGGCCGAGCCGCACACCGCGATGGTGTCGGCGCGCAGTTCGTGTACGAGGTCGACGAGGTTGCGGCCGTAGTGCACCGGCACCGGAGCCTGGGCCCGGCGGGAGGCCGGCAGGTGCTCGTGCAGGTGGATGGCGACGGGCACCAGCCCGGCCTTCGGGTTGCGCGAGACGACCTTGTAGACGAAGAGCGTCTCGGGCAGCGAACCGACCAGCAGCATCCGGTATGTGGCCAGCCTGCCTCGGCGGCGCACCACGTACAGGGCGCGGCGGGCGAGCAGGCGCATGCCGAAGATGTACGCCATCGCGGCGATGATCACGAAGCCGACGGTGCCGCGGGACAGACCCTCGCCGGGCCCGGCCTTCTGGAAACCGAAGGCGAGGAAGGAGACGGTCGCCGCGACGGCGATGGTGGCGCGGAAGACCCGCTTGAACTCGTCGGTGCCCAGACCGATCACGCGCCGGTCGTATGCGCCGTTGCCCCAGAGCAGCAGCAGCCAGATCAACGGCATGATGCCGTACGCGACCAGCTGGAACTGCACGATCTGGTCGAAACCGGAGGTGACCCGATTGATCGAGAACTGGGAGATCGCGGTCCAGCTCGCCGCCATCGCACAGAGCACGTCGCCGATGACCAGGCACAGGATGTACGGCCGGTGCCAGCGGGCCCGGCGCGCGGTAGGCCGGGCGAACGCGTTGCGGGCGACGCCGTTGGTCTTGGGCACGGGGGGCAGCTCGTATCGGTCGGCTACGTAATCCGGGACATTCGACCGCTTGGGCACGGTGGTCGGGTGCTTCAGGCTCGTCGTCACCTCACCTGGGTCCTCCCGTGCGTCACGTTCCTGCCCGGTGGCGCCGGCAGGTGCTGCAGCCCTGCGATGGGAACGTGCGGCAGGACGGGTGTCGCCCACATCGTTCAGTCTCGCATGGTTTGTCCGGGGTCGGGGGAGACACCGTGTTGGCGATGCGTCCGAAGACTCCAGGACCGGGACACTATACGAACTGGGCTGTGCGTGACACTAGCGCAGGAGTCTGGAAAGTCGACGGTCTGCGAGCGGTTTTCCGCCGGTTTGGCAGGTGGGGCAGTACTGCAGGCTCGAATCGGCGAACGAGACCTCACGCACCGTATCGCCGCACACCGGGCAGGGTTGCCCCGTCCGGCCGTGCACCCGCAGCCCGGCCCGCTTCTCGGACTTCAGCGTCGCCGCCTTCTGCCCGACCGAGCGCTCCAGCGCCTCCTTCAGCACCTTCTGTACCGCTTCGTACAGGTTCTCCAGCTGCCCGGGAGACAGCCGGTCGGCCCGCGCGAACGGCGAGATGCGGGCGACGTGCAGGATCTCGTCGGAGTAGGCGTTGCCGATCCCGGAGAGCACCTGCTGGTCCCGCAGCACCCCTTTGATCTGTGAGTTGAGGGGGCGCAGCAACTCGGTCAGACCCGCCAGGTCCAGGCCGAGCGCGTCCGGCCCGAGCCGGGCGACACCGGGCACCTGGTTCACGTCGGTCACCAGGTACGCCGAGAGCTTCTTGCGGGTGCCGGCCTCGGTCAGGTCGAAGCCCGACCGGTCGGCCAGCCGCACCCGCAGCGCGATCGGCCCGCTGCCCGGTTTGAGCAACGTGTCCGGCAGCGCGTCGCGGTAGTGCAGCCAGCCCGCACGGGCCAGGTGGATCACCAGGTGCAGGTCCCCGAGCTCGATGTCGAGGAACTTGCCGTGCCGGCCGGCACCGGTGATCGTCAGTCCATGGGTCGCGGACAGGGGCGGGTCGAACGTCTTGAGGGCGCTGATCGCAGACACGTCGACCCGCTCGACGCGCTGGCCGACCGCTCGCTCGCGCAGGTACGCGGCGAGCGCCTCCACCTCGGGCAACTCGGGCACGGCGCTAACGCTACCGTTCTAGGGTCAGCCGAGCAGAGAGCAGGAAACCGTTGAAGGTCGTGGTCGCCCACAATCGGTACCGCTCCGAGCTGCCCTCGGGCGAGAACGTCATCGTCGACCTGGAGATGGCGCAGCTGGAAGCGGCCGGGGTCACCGTGCTGCCGTTCCTGCGCAGTTCCGATGACATCCCGTCGCTGTCGGCCGCGCAGAAGGTGCTGCTGCCGATCTCCCCGATCTGGGCCCCCTCCGCGCAGAAGGACCTGGCCAGGCTGCTCCGCGAGGAGCGCCCGGACGTGCTGCACCTGCACAACCCGTACCCCCTGCTGTCGCCCTGGGTGGTGCGCACCGCCCACGCGCACGGCGTGCCGGTGGTGCAGACCGTGCACAACTACCGCCAGGTATGCGCACCCGGCCTGTACTTCCGCGACGGCCATGCCTGCCACGAGTGCCGGGGCAAGGCGTTCGCGCTGCCCGCGATCAAGCACAAGTGCTACCGGGGCTCCACCGCGCAGAGCGCGATCATGGCGACCACGCTCGCGGTGCACCGCTCGACCTGGCGCTCGGTCGACCGCTACATCGCGCTGACCGAGGCCATCGCCGACCATCTGCGCGATTACGGCATCACCGACCGCCAGATCACGGTCAAGCCGAACGCGGTGGAGGACCCAGGTCCGCCCCCGGCGGCCGGCGACGGCCTGCTCTTCGCCGCCCGGCTGTCCCCGGAGAAGGGGCTCGGCCTGCTGCTGGACGCGTGGCGGCGGCACCCCGACGGCGCGTTGGGCCGACTCCGGATCGCCGGGGACGGCGAGCTGCGCCCCCTGGCCGAGCAGGTGGCCGCCGAGCGCGCCGACGTCGAGTACCTCGGCCCGATGGACCGCATGGGGGTCCGCGCCGCACTGCGCACCTCCGCCATGGTCGCCGTGCCGTCTACCTGGCACGACGTGCTACCGACCGCGATCCTCGAAGCGCTGGCGAACGGCCGCCCGGTGATCGGTACCAACCTCGGCGGCATCCCGTACCTGATCGACAACGCCGGCTTCGCGGTCCCGCCCACCGTCGACGACTGGGCCGCGGCCCTGCCCGACGCCCTGAAGGCCGCTCCCACCCTCACCGACGTGGCCCGCCGCCGCTACCTCGACACCTTCCACCCCGACGTCGTCACCGGCCAGCTCCTCGCCGTCTACGACTCCCTCCGCCGTCCCTGACCCGCCGCGCTCCCAGCCGCGTGCCGCCCATGATCGGCGGACCTGCCCGGCACCTGTGGGTATCCGCGCGCAAGATACGCACAGGTGCCTGGCAAGTCGAACGATCAAGGCCGCGCCGGTCAAGGTCGACCGACAGTCACGGCTCGGCGTAGAGCGCCGGGAGGTCGACCAGCAGGACGTTGTCGGTTTCGGCGGCGCGGCGGAGGTCGGGCGTGAAGCCCGCGCCGCTGTAGCAGGCGAGCCGGGTGCCGCCGGTCCGGTGGCCCTTGGCGGCGAGCAGGTCGCGGGCCCGGCGCAGCCGGTCGAGGTGGGGCAGCCCCATGGTCTGCTGCCACTTGGCCTCGCCGAGCGAGAGCACCGCGCCCTCGGTACCCAGCACGGCCACGTCGACCTGGATCTGCGACTTGGCGGCCGGGTCCGCGACAGTGCCCGCGGCGACAGTGCTCGGCGGCGCGCCGAACAGGGCGACTGCGTTGCGTAGGGCGTACTCCCGGCACAGTTGCTCGAAGTGTGGGCCGGCGACCTGGGCCCGGAACGTCTCCTGCCCGGCCTGCCAGGCCTGCTCGGCCATGCCCCGCTCCAGGAAGCTCCAGTTGCGCCGCATCACCGCCGAGTAGAACGTGATCAGCGGCTCCGCGATCCGGTACGTCGAGCGTCCGGTGCGGAAGGCGTCGGGCTCCTTGGACACCAGCCCGCAGTCCTCCAGCACGGTCAGTGGGTGGCTGATGTTCGTCGACGGCCGTTCCAGGTATCCGGCGATGCCGCCGCGGGTGTTGTGGCCGAGCGCGATCGCGCCCAGCACACCGTGGTAGAGCGGGGTGTCCCGGGCCCCGGTCTCCTCGGCCAGCAGGTAGCGGGCCTCGCGGAACAGCGGGACGGACGGGTTCAGCACCGTGCGGACCACCCAGTCGCCGAAGTCGGCGAGGTCGGCGGGGGCGTCGGAGTGCACGAACTCGTGCCGGTACGCGGGTGTGCCGCCGACGACGCTGTGCAGCAGCACGGCCAGTTCCGGCTGGTCGAGCACTCCCCAGAAGTCCGCTGCGGTGCGGTAGTCCATGGGTGGCACGACCAGTTCCAGGCTCGCCCGGCCGCGCAGCGGGGCGTTGCCGGACAGCAGGCTGCCCATCACGGCCATCGCCGAGCCGCAGACCAGCAGCTTCGACGTCGTCTCACGGGCGATCCCGCCGGGGTCCAGCACCTGCTGCAGCTGCGAGGCGAGCGCAGGACTGGCGGCGAGCAGGTAGGGCAGCTCGTCGATGATGATCAAACCATCCGGCACCACGGCGTACAGCTGCCGGAGCGCGTCCTCCCAGTTGTGCAGCTGGAACTCGCCGCCGGTGCCCGCCCGGGCCGCCAGCGCACGTCCGAACCGGCGCAGCGACTCCAGCTCGGTGTCCTCGGTCGCCGCGAAGTAGAAGCCGCCGGTCGCCCGTGCCAGCGCATCCAGTAGGAACGTCTTGCCCTGCCGCCGGCGCCCGCTGACCACGCCGAACCGGGCGCTGGCAGCGGGGGAGCCGGCGAAGCGGGCCAGCGCGGCCCACTCGGCGGTGCGGTCGAAGACGTTGTCCGGTTTCGCGAGCATAGGTAGAACCATAGTTCTTAGAGGTGTAGTTCTAAGAACTATGGTTCTAACAACTCAGCCGCGCAGTGCCGTACGGGCCGTGAAGGTGATGCTGGCCAGCAGGAAGCCGAAGTTGACCACGGTGAACGCGGCGATGAACCAGATCGTCAGGGCCGGGGCGACGGTCAGCACCAAGCCGGCGACGAAGATGACCGCGCCGTAGTCGCGGACCAGCTTCACGATGCGGACTGGCAGCGACGTCGAGGTGACCATCGAGTTCGCGTCACCTGCGGAGGCCAGCACGCTGGTGACGAGGTTGACCATCCAGGAGGCGGCGAACAGCGCGCCCAGCCATACCGGCGGCCGGGCAACCGCCACCAGCGCGGTGACCAGCAGGATCTGCGAGGCCACGTCGCACAGGATGTCGATCCGGGCACCCGCCGGGCTGCCCTGCCGGGTCACCCGGGCCAGCTGCCCGTCGGCGCAGTCCAGCGAGTACGCCACCTGCCAGCCCAGCAACGCGAGCAGCCCGTACAGCGGCGTGATCGCCGCGGTGCCGTCCTGGGCCCGCAGCACCAGCACTGTCGACACGGCGATGCCGAGCACCAGGTTGAGCAGGGTCAGGTGGGTCGGCTTGAGCCCCGTGCGGGCCGCGACCAGCGCGAACACCGCGCCGAGGCGCTGGCTGAACGCCTCGGAGAACAGCCCGCCGCCCCGGTTCACCGCGTAGAAGTCGGCGACCCCGGGGCGGGGCGTGGTCAGCGTGTCAGTGGACGGCATCCGCGTAGTCTGCCACCCGCTCGCCCAGCTCGTCGCGGCTGAGGTCGAGGTGTTCGAGGATGGTGTACCGGTCGGGCCGGGTCCGCGGGGCGAACTCGACCGCCGCGACGAACTCGGAGTCGCTGATGCCGAGGTCGGCCGGCGTACGCGGCAGCCCGTGCCGCTTCAGGCAAGCGCTGAGCTGGGCGAACCGTGCCTCATGCACCTTGTCGACGGACGCGCGCAGGTAGGTGCAGAACAGCGCGCCGACGCCGCACTGCTCGCCGTGCGCCGCGGTGCCCGGCCGGAGGATGTCCAGCGCGTGCGAGATCTCGTGGCAGCCGCCGCTGGACGGCCGCGACGTGCCACAGATGGCCATGGCCAGGCCCGTGGTGATCAGCGCTTCGGCGAGCAGCGTCACGAAGACGTCGTCGGTGACGTCGCCCGGGTGGTTGATCACCGCTTCGGCCCCGGACCGGGCCATCGCCACGGCCAGGCCGTCGACGGGCTCGCCGCGTACCCGGTGCGCCAGCTCCCAGTCGGCGATGGCGCTGACGTTGCTCAGCGTCTCGCCGATGCCGGAGCGGGTCTGCCGGTCCGGCCCGGCCTCGACGAAGTCGAGGTCCACCACCACGGCGAGCGGGATGTGCACGCCGTAGGACGGCCGCCCGCCGTCGTGGTCGAGCGTCGCGATGGGGGAGGCGATGCCGTCGTTGGCGAGGCTGGTCGCCACGCTGACCATCGGTATGCCGTACCGCGAGGCCGCGTACTTCGTGGTGTCGATGGTCCGGCCGCCGCCGATGCCCACCACCGCGTCGTAGTTGCGCCCGCGCAGGCGCTGGCCCAGGTCGAGCGCGGATTCGAGGGTGCCGCCCTCGATGTTGATGAACTCGGCCCGGTCCAGCGAGGGGCCGATCAGGTCGACGATCCGCTCACCCTGGCCCGGGCCCACCACGACCGCCACGTCGCCGCCGGCCGAGATGCGCCGGTCGGCCAGCAGTGCGGCCAGGCCCGCGACGGCGCCCCGCCGGACGTCGATGCTCAGCGGGGTCTGCACCGAGCGGGTCAGTAGCGGCATGCGATCTCCCGCGCGCGGGCCAGGTCGTCGTGGTTGTCGACCTCTACCCAGTCGATGCGCCCGATCGACGCGCCGCGGATGACTCCGCCGCGGTTGGCGAGCTCCTGGTAGCCGTCCTCGTAGTAGAGGTTGGGGTCCCGGTCGAAGGTGGTCTTGAGCGCGTCGGCCAGCGCGTCGGCGGCCTCGGGGCGGATCAGCGTCGCGCCGATGTACTCGCCGTGCGCGGTGGCCGGGTCCATCAGCTTGGTGATCTTCGCCAGGCGGCCGTCCTCGTGGAAGATCGCCTTCATCTCCTCGTCGGCGAGCTTCTTGTGGTCGTCGAGCGCCAGCACGATGCCCGCGTCGGCGTGCTCGGCGGCCTCGGCCGCGGCCAGCAGGGTGTGCTCCACCGAGACCGGGTGCACGGTGTCGCCGTTGACCAGCAGCACGCCCCGGGCGAAGTGCTCCCGGGCCAGCCAGAGGGAGTACGCGTTGTTCCACTCCTCGGCCTTGTCGTTGTGCACGAGGGTGAGGGTGACGCCGTACTTGCTCTCCAGGGCCGCCTGGCGGGCCTCGACGGCCTCGGCGCGGTAACCCACCACGACCACGACCTCGGTCAGCCCGACCTTCGCCAGATTGCGCAGGGCGATGTCGAAGATCGTCGTTTCGCCGTCCACCGGCACCAGGGCCTTGGGCAGCGTGTCGGTGTAGGGGCGCAGCCGGCGTCCAGCGCCCGCGGCCAGCACCATCCCGATCATTGGTGGCTCCTTCGAGGGGGGTATGGAGGTGTTTCGTCGCTGGTGAAGGCTACTGCACCTGAGCGTGGCGGCCGAGCCAGCACAAGCCGCGACCTATAACAAGTCTTGTGAGTTGCCCACAACCCGGCCCAAGATGTCCGTACGGTGCGTTTCAATGGGGTTGCGTTCCGAAGGGGTGATTGCATATGGCTAACGCTGCACAGGCGCACGCGATGCATGTTCGTGAGGCGATGAGCAAGCCGGTCCTGATGGTCGGCCCACAGCACACGTTGCGCCAGGCGGCTCAGCTGATGGCGATGCGCCGGGTGGGCTCGGCCATCGTGATAGATCCGGACGGCGAGGGGCTCGGCATCATGACCGAGCGCGACGTCCTCAACGCCATCGGCTCCGGCCTCGACCCGGATGTGGAGCAGTGCGCCAACCACATCACCTGGGACGTCGTCTACGCCGCGCCGCACTGGAGCCTCGAGGAGGCCGCCATGGCGATGGCCCGCGGCGGGTTCCGCCACCTGGTCGTGCTCGACGGCGACGAGGTGCTCGGCATCATCTCCGTTCGCGACCTGATGCGGGTCTGGGCACTGCGCCGGGCCGAGGCCGCCGCCTCCGTCTGACCCGCCTTTGACGATCTTGCGGGGAACCGTGGTTCACGCACGCCGGTTTTCGGCGGGCGGCCCCGGTTCCCGCAAGGATCGTCGTGATCATGGCGGATGACACGAAGGGATGGGTGGAGCGTTCTCGCATTTCGGGCGCATTAACCTGTTCAACATGACCGCCGAGCAGCTCATCTCGTTCGCCCGGGGCGCTCCGAGCCTCGACATCGTCGATGTCGAAGGGCTCAGCGCCGCGGCTGTCCGCGCCTTCGCCAACGACCCGGCCGGGCTCACCGCGTACGGCAACTCCTACGGCTACGGCCCGCTCCGCAAGTGGATCGCGGCCAAGCACGGGGTGGCCGTCGACCAGGTGCTGATCACCAACGGCTCCCTGCAGGCCGACGCGTTCCTCTTCAACCACCTCGTACAGCCCGGTGACCACGTCGTGGTGGAGAAGCCGACCTACGACCGCACCCTGCTGAACCTGAAGAACCTCGGCGCTGTCGTGCACCAGGTGACGCTGCACCCGGACGGCATCGACACGGCGGAGCTGCGCACCCTGCTGGAGTCGGGGGTGCGCCCGAAGCTCGCGCACATCATCCCGAACTACCAGAACCCGGCTGGTGTGACGCTGTCCGAGGCCAAGCGGCACGAGCTGCTCGCGCTGGCGCAGGAGTACGGCTTCACGATCTTCGAGGACGACCCGTACGTCGACATCCGGTTCCGCGGCGACGCGCTGCCGACGATGCTGTCGCTGGACACCGCGGGCGTCGTGGTGCACGCCAGCTCCTTCACCAAGACCGTCTGCCCGGGTGTCCGGGTCGGTTACCTGGTCGGGGACAAGCCCCTGATCGACGCGATCGCCGGCAAGGCCACCAACCTCTACATCTCGGCGGGCCAGGTCGCGCAGGGCATCGTGTACGAGTTCTGCGCCTCCGGCGACATCGACCGCTCGGTGGCCACGGTCAGCGCCGCGCTGGCCGAGCGGGCCACGGTGCTGGCGGAGTCGCTGCGCAAGCGGATCGACGGGGTGTCGTTCACCGAGCCCGACGGCGGCTACTTCCTCTGGATCGAGCTGCCGCGCGACGTGCACGTCGACAAGCTGCTGCCGGCTGCCGCCGAGCGCGGCGTGGCCGTGGTGAAGGGTTCGGACTTCCTGCTGGAGGGCGGGCAGAACGCGCTGCGGCTCGCGTTCAGCGCGGTCACCGCCGACCAGATCGACGAGGGTGTGCGCCGGCTCGCCGAGGCCATCGACGCCGTTCGCGGTTGATGCGCCGGTTCGGATATCCGACGGCTGTTCTGTCGTATTTCTGACAGTCGGATCGGGGGCGGGTGGGGTTCCCCTCGCGAGGTTACGAGGATCACAATGCGTCGGGCGCCTGTCGCCGACCGAGTGATGAGCACGCGGCTTGCCGCGGTGATCGGGACCTCGTGGCGCGTGGGCCCCCGCCCGCATTGCCCCCGCCCCCAATGAAAAAGGAACGTCGCCCACCCCCACCCCGGGTGGCGTTCCGGCGCCGGGTGGACCGAGTCGCATTCCCCCCGATAGCGGCACACATGGTCCACCCGGCGCCTCTTTTCTGCCCGCCGCGCCGAGTCCACTCACGATCACGCGCGTCCGCGCCGGTCCGACCGCCAAGTAGCCTGTCTGAGGAGTCTCCGGCGGTCGGCGACCCGGCGGAGGAGGCGATCGTGGTTGACGACATCCGAGACGACAACGGCCGGCGCGCCTCCAACGGCGATCGCCTGACCCGCGCCTTCACCGCCCCCGCCCGCGTGATGGGCCGCCTGGTGGGGCTGAGCGGAGACGCCGACGCCGGTCAGGTGCCCGCGCAGCCCGGCGAGCGCCGCGACGCGATCGTGGACTGCGCCGTATACCTCGACGGCATCCGCCAGCCGTCGACCGGCGACTACCGGGAGGCGCTCGCACAGGCACGCCGGCACCGGGGCGGGTTCGTCTGGCTGGGCCTGCACGCGCCGGACACCCAGCAGATGGAGGGCATCGCCGAAGCGTTCGACCTGCACGAGCTGGCCGTGGAGGACGTCGTCAACGCGGGCCAGCGGCCCAAGCTGGAGCAGTTCGGCGAGGTGCACTTCCTGGCCCTGCGCGCGGCGCGCTACGTCGAGCACAAGGAGCTGACCGAGCACTCCGAGGTGGTGGAGACCGGGCAGATCATGCTCTTCATCGGGCCGGACTTCGTGATCTCCGTACGCCACGGCGAGGCCTGCCGGCTCAAGCCGGTGCGCACGCACCTGGAGGCGCGGCCCGAGCTGCTCAAGCAGGGCCCCTGGGCGGTGGCGTACGGAGTGCTCGACCACGTGGTCGACCTCTACGTGGAGGCCGCCGACGGCATCAGCCAGGACGTCGACCTGATCGAGGAGAGCGTCTTCGCCCGCGACTCCAGCGGCCGGATGCAGCGCATCTACCAGCTCAAGCGGGAGCTGGTCGAGTTCAAGCGGGCGGTGCTGCCGCTGCAGCGGCCGCTGCAGTCGCTGATCGGCGACACCCCCGAGGTCACCAAGGAACTGCGCAAGTACTTCCGGGACGTGCAGGACCACCTGGCCCGGGTCGTCGACCAGGTCAGCTCCTTCGACGACCTGCTGATCTCGATCATGCAGGCGCGGCTGGCGCAGGTGACCGTCGACCAGAACAACGACATGCGCAAGGTCGCCGCCTGGGCGAGTATCGCCGCGGTCATCACCGCGATAGCGGGCATCTACGGCATGAACTTCGACTTCATGCCGGAGACCAAATGGACCTACGGCTACCCGATGGCCCTGTCCGTGATGCTCGCGTCCTCATACGCCGTCTACCGCATGCTCCGCCGCTCCGGCTGGCTCTGAACAAAGCAAGGGCACCTTCACATCGCTATGCGCTGTAGAAGGTGCCCCTGTTGACGTCGAGGGTCACATGCGGCCGTTTTTCGACCCGCTGGACGAGTACTTCGACGCGAAGCTGTCGGTGGCGTCGTTGGCCGCCTCCGCTGCGTCGCCGACCTTCGACTTCATGGTGTCGCGGCCGCCGCCCTTGAGCGAGGACGCCGCCTCGTGCAGCTTGTCGGCCGTCTTGTCCATGGCCTTGCTGGTGTGCTGCGTGGCCTTGTCGATCACCGAGTCGGCCTTGCCGGCCGTCTTGTCCGTCATCGACTTGGTCTCCGAGCGCATCGACTCCAGCGCCTGGCTCGGGTCGTACTCCGACCACTGCTGCTGGCGACGGCGCTTCATGACCAGCGCACCGGCGATGCCGACGGCCGCGCCCGCGGCGAGCAGCCCGATCAGCATCCCCGTGTTGCCACTGCGTGACACGTGGCCCCCCTTCTTGTGCTTGCGCGCCTTGGCATGAGCCTTCTTGCTGGCGTGCATGGCGTCGGCGGCGCCCTCCCGGTATGCCGCGGCGAGCGGCGTGAGGGCGGACATCGTCGAGCCCATGCCCCGCGAGGTGACCTGGCGCATGCGTCCGGTGGTCGGACCGAACGACGCCCCGACCCCGCCGGCGGCATGTGTCGCCGCCTGCAGGAAATGGTCCCAGCTCTGGCCCATTTCCTCGCGCATCAGCTCCGCGCGCGTCTTCTTGTGAAATCCGAGCATCTTCCCCCGCCTTCCTGCCCCGCACCCCCGCGCGAGGCAGACGATCGCTCCAGACGCCCCCGCGCCCGTGCGGTGGTATCGCAGGGCGCGCCGTCACGACGAAAGCGCGCCCCGTTCATGTCCCTGACTGCCATCCTGCCTCGCCGGACGCCATCGCACACCCGGAACGGGCACATGGGAGAATCTGTCGGTAACCAACCACTCGAATATCAGGAGTTAGACGTGGCTGACGCCCGTTTCGCCGTCCTGCACACCAGCGCCGGTCCCATCCGCCTGGAGCTCTACCCGAACCACGCCCCGAAGACGGTCAAGAACTTCGTGGAGCTGGCGGAGGGCACCAAGGCGGGGGCGACCGACCCGCGTACCGGCCAGCCGATCACCGGCCCGTACTACGACGGCACGCCGTTCCACCGGGTGATCGACGGTTTCATGATCCAGACTGGCGACCCGACCGGCACCGGTCGTGGTGGCCCGGGGTACACCTTCGACGACGAGTTCCACCCGGAACTCAGCTTCAGCGAGCCCTACCTGCTGGCGATGGCGAACGCCGGCCCGAAGACCAACGGGTCGCAGTTCTTCATCACCACCGGTGCCACGACCTGGCTGAACTTCAAGCACACCATCTTCGGCAAGGTCGCCGACGCGGACTCGCAGAAGATCGTCGACGCTATCTCCAGCTCGCCGACCGACGCCGGCGACAAGCCGCGCGAGGCGATCGTCATCGAGCGAATCGACATCGAGCGCTAATCTCGCACCCATGACGTCTCCCGCACCCCAGGGTGGCCTGCCGCCCGTACCGAGCTGCTACCGCCACCCGGGGCGGGAGACGCACCTGAAATGCACCCGCTGTGAGCGGCCCATCTGCCCGGATTGCATGATCCCGGCCTCGGTGGGCCACCACTGCCCCGACTGCGTGGCCGAGGGCCGGCGTACGCAGCGCCCCGCGCTGACCCACTTCGGCGGGTCCCAGGTCGGCATGCACGGCTACGTCACCAAGACGCTGATCGGGCTCAACCTGCTCGCGCTCATCGCCGGCGCGCTGCTGGTGGGC
The DNA here is from genome assembly GCF_009720385.1 of Catellatospora vulcania. Lineage (GTDB taxonomy): Bacteria > Actinomycetota > Actinomycetes > Mycobacteriales > Micromonosporaceae > Catellatospora > Catellatospora vulcania. Next base: position 680,133 of record NZ_ML769302.1, read on the forward strand.
ATGCCCGCACTGTTCGCCGGGGGCCTGTTCACCAACGTGACCGAGTGGCAGTTCATCGGCGGCGTGCTGGGCGAAACGATCACCGTGGGCCCGCAGGGGGCGATCTACGCGGGTGCGTTCCCGGACTTCGGCTCGGTCTGGCCGGGGCTGAACGACGGTGGCTACTACCGGCTGTTCACCGCGATGTTCATCCACTACGGCGTCATCCACTTCGTGATGAACATGTGGGCGCTGTGGGTGCTCGGCCGGCCGCTGGAGGCGGCGCTCGGCCCGGTCCGGTTCGCGGCGGCCTACCTGCTCTGCGGCATCGGCGGCAACGTCGCCGGCTACATCTTCAGCGAGAACGGGGTCGGGGCGGGCGCCTCGACCGCGATCTACGGCCTGTTCGCCATCTACTTCTTCGTGCTGAAGCGGCTGGGCCGGGACGCGTCCGCGATCATCCCGGTGATCGTGGTGAACGTGGCCATCTCCTTCGCCATCCCGGGCATCGGCATCGCCGGCCACCTCGGCGGGCTCGCCACGGGCGCGATCGTGGGCGCCGGTCTGGCGTACGCGCCCAGGGAGAACCGGACCCTGGTGCAGACGGCCGTGCTGGTGCTGACGTTCCTCGGCCTCATGGGTGTGACAGTGGCCCTGTCACTGACCCGCTGACCTGGGAAATCGTCACATCGACGATGGTCGAGCGCTGATCGCATGAGTGACCCGCGTGACGTGTGTCACGCGCGCTCGTTGCTCCTTACATGGACGTCTTCTCGCGTACGTTCCTTCCCGCCACCGGCGAGGCCGGCATTCCCATGGCCACGGTCAGCCGGCATATGCCGATCTTCCGGCGCTGTGTCGAAGCCGGTGACGCCACCGTGCTCGTCGCCCGCGCCCTACGCCCCGAGCGCCCGCTCGGCCGTGAGTTCCTGATGCTGCTGACGTACCGCCGGCTCGTGATCACCCAGGAGAGCCGCATCATGCGCCGGCTCCGCCTGCACCTGAACACCGACCTGCGCCACCTCGCCAACGTCACCTGGCACCCGGACCCGCGCCTGTCGGCGATCGAGTTCGCGGCCACCGCCGTCGACGGCATCCGGGAGCGCTTCTGGATCCACGCGGGACACCCCAAGCAGGTCTGGCACCTGGACGCCCTGTTCAGCCACGTCTTCAAGCCGAAGCTGATCGCCCAGCGCACCGCCGGCATGAACGCCACCCCCTACGCCTCCTTCGCCGACCACCTCGTCGGCGCCTGACCCATCCCCCCGGGTCCTCGCCAAGATCGCGACGATCTTGCGTGAACCGTTGCCGGTACGCCCGATATGAGCGTGTCGCACCCACGGTTCGCGCAAGATCGTCGCTTTGTTGGGGTGGGGTGGGGTGGCGGCGGGGGCGGGGGAAGGTTTGCGGCGCGCTTACGTGGTTCGTACATGGGTCGGACATGATGGCGGCGTGAGTGAGAAAGGGCTGGTGCTCGTCGTTGAAGACGAGCGGCCTATCGCGGATCTGATCCGGCTTTACCTGCAGCGGGACGGGTACGGGGTGCAGGTGGAGTCCGATGGGGCGGCGGGGCTTGCCGCGGCGCGGAGGTTGCGGCCGGCCGCGTGTGTGCTGGACATCGCGTTGCCGTCGATGGACGGGACGGAGATCTGCCGGCGGTTGCGGGCCGAGGACATCTGGGTGCCGATCATCTTTCTCACCGCGCGCGACGACGAGGTCGATCGCATCGTCGGGCTGGAGTTGGGGGCCGACGATTATCTGACCAAGCCGTTCAGTCCGCGGGAGCTGGTCGCGCGGCTCAAGGCGGTGCTGCGGCGCTCCGGCGGGACGCCCGAGCCCGACCGCAGCCGGGTGGTGGGGCCGGTGCGACTCGACCCCGCGCGGCGCGAGGTCACCGTCGGCGCTGCCGCCGTGCAACTGACCAGCACCGAGTTCGACCTGCTGGCGCACCTGATGAGCCGGCCCGGCCGGGTCTACACCCGCGACGAGCTGCTGTCCGCTGTCTGGGGGTACGCCGCACACGGTGGGACCCGCACCGTGGACGTGCACGTCGCCCAGGTCCGGGCGAAGCTCGGCGAGGCCGCGATCATCGTGCGCACCGTCCGGGGCGTGGGGTACACCGCCGATGCCTGACCGCCGTGCCGACCTCACCGTGCCGATCCGGGTGCTCGCCGCCCCCTCCCGGCCCACCGTCAGCACGAGCACGCTGACCACCCGGGCCGTGCTCGCCGGGGTGATCGTCGCGCTGATCACGCTGGTGGCCGGCGCGCTGGTCGCGGTGCCGCTGGCCGCCCGCGCCGCCGAGCGGGCCGCCCGGGAAGGGCTCGCCTCGCAGACCGACGTGGTGGCCCAGGTGCTGCGCTCCCGGCGGGCCGCCGCCGCGGACGCCAAGTTGATCGAGCAGCTGCGCAAGCTCGACGGAGACGTCAACGCGTACCTGATCACCTCCGGTGCGGCCGACCGGCCCGGGCTGCCCGCCCGGGTGGTGCAGCAGGTCGCGGACGGCAAGCCGGTCAGCGAGCGGCTGGTCATGGTCGGCGGCCGGCCGTCGATGGTGGAGGGCCGCACGCTCGGCGGTGGCGACGGTGTGGTGCTCGCCCGGCCCGCCGCCACCGGGATCAGCCGGCAGGTGCTGCGCAACCTGTGGCTGCCGCTGCTGGCCGGGCTCGGCGCGGGCGTGCTGGCGGGCGTGCTGCTCGGCCGCAGGCTGGCCCGCCCCATCCGCAACGCGGCCACCGCCGCGGCCCGCCTCAGCTCGGGCGACCGCACGGTGCGCCTGGCCGCCGAGCCGCCGCAGGAGGTGGAACGGCTCGCCCACTCGATCAACGAGCTGGCCGAGGCGCTGGCCACCAGCGAGGGACGCCAGCGCGAGTTCCTGCTGTCCATCTCGCACGAACTGCGCACCCCGCTGACCACCATCAAGGGGTACGCCGAGGCGCTGTCCGACGGCGTGGTCGGCCCCGACGGCGCCCAGGAGGTCGGGCAGACCGTGCTCGCCGAGGCCGAGCGCCTGGACCGGCTCGTCGCCGACCTGCTCTCACTGGCCCGGCTCGACGCCGCCGACTTCGCCATCCAGCTCACCGACGTCGACCTGGTGTCGCTGGTGACCTCGGCCGAGCGGGCCTTCGGACCGCGCGGCGCCCAGGCAGGCGTGCCGGTGCACGCCGAGGTCCCGGCGGGCGAGGTGTGGGTGCACACCGATCCGCTGCGGCTGCGCCAGATCATCGACGGCCTGGTCGAGAACGCGCTGCGGGTGGTGCCGCCCGGCCGCCCGATCGTGGTGGCCGTACGCCCCCTGCCCGACCGCACCGCGATCGAGGTCCGCGACGGGGGCCCCGGTCTCACCGACGACGACCTGGCCGTCGCCTTCGAACGCGGCGCGCTGCACCAGCGCTACCAGGGCGTACGCCAGACCGGCAGCGGCCTGGGCCTGGCCCTGGCCGCGGGGCTGGCCCGACGCCTCGGTGGGGTCATCGAGGCCGGTCACGCGGCCGAGGGCGGGGCCCGGTTCACGGTTTACCTGCCCCGAACATCGGCCTGACCGCCGCCAGGCGAGGGCGGGAGAGCCTGGCGTCATGAGAAGAATCGGCCTCACCGTCGCCCTGGGTCTGTCCGCACTGCTGGGCCTGACCGCCTGCGGCCCGTCTGACATGTCGTCGGCCGCCACCGGCCTGGTCGCCTCGGTCGAGGCCGAGGCGCTCGCCGCGATGGGTGTCGCGCCCATGGACCTCGTCGCCGCCGAGAGTGAACTCGACACCACCGCCTCGCCCGCACCCGACGCCAAGGACAAGCTCGGCGAGCGGGCGGAGAACTGGCGCAAGCGCCACGCGCTGCGGGTCGCCCTGCGCCGTGACGTGCAGCACGGCGAGGCTGTCGTGGAGAGCAAGAAGGGCCCCGTGACCGTGCTCGTCCAGCGGGGTGTGGTCACCGCCGTCGACGCGACGTCGATCACCGTGAAGTCCGCCGACGGATTCACCCAGACCTGGCACTACGGGGAGAAGCTGCGGGTGGTGGAGAAGCGGGCCACGATCCAGGCCACCGAGCTCAAGGCCGGCGCCCAGGTGGCCGTCGCCGGCCCGAAGGACGGCGACACCCCCACCGCCCGCCTCATCGTGATCCCGCTGGCCCGCTGAGCCGGCGAGTGAGGAAGGGCACCTTCCACGACGTATACCGTTAAGAAGGTGCCCTTCCTTTTTGTCAGGGGGCGTTGACCTCTCCTGATGTGCGGGGATCCGACACAAGGGCTAGACTCGGCCGGTCCAGCCAGCGTCAGCAGCGGAGAGCCCCGTGAAGCTATCGATTCTCATGCCGGTCTACAACGAAGAGGCCCGGCTTGGCGAGGCGCTCAAGCAGGCACTCGCCGTCGACTACCCGTGTGAGATCGAGCTGGTCGTGGTCAACGACGGCAGCAAGGACCGCACCGCGGAGATCCTGAACACCTGCGACGACCCGCGGCTGCAGGCCTACCACCACGCGAAGAACGCCGGCAAGGGCGCGGCCATCCGCACCGCCGTCGAGTCCGCGACCGGTGACTACATGGTCATCCTGGACGCCGACCTGGAGTACGACCCCAAGGACATCCCCAAGCTGCTCGGCCCCGTGCTCGACGGCCGCGCCAAGGTCGTCTACGGGAATCGCAGCTTCGGCGGCCACGCCGCCTTCTCGTTCTGGTACGTGATGGGCAACAAGGGCGTCACCCTGTTCGCCAACGTGCTGTTCAACTCGTACATCGGCGACCTCGAGACCTGCTTCAAGCTGATGCCGCTGGAGCTCTACCGCTCGCTGAACGTCAAGTCCAAGGGCTTCGGCATGGAGGCGGAGGTCACCGGCAAGCTCCTGCGCCGCAAGAACCGGCCGTACGAGGTGCCGATCAGCTACACCGCCCGCACCCGCGAGGAGGGCAAGAAGATCACCGCGATGGACGGGATCGAAGCCCTGCTGATCCTCATGCGCGAGCGGCTGCGCCCGGTGCCGAAGTCGGCCCGGAAGTAACCAGCAACACCTTGCCGACGTGCTCGTTGGCCGAGACGGTCCGCTGAGCGGCCGCCGCCTCGGTCAGCGGCAGCACGCGGTCCACCACCGGGCGGATCGCGCCTGACGCGAGCAGCGGCCACATGTCCCGCCGGACCCCCGCCACGATCGCGGCCTTCTCCGCCGCGGGCCGGGAGCGCAACGCGGTCGCCGTGACCGAGGCCCGCTTGGCCAGCAGCGCGCCCAGGTTGAGCTCCGCTTTCGTGCCGCCCTGCAAGCCGATCACGACAAGCCGGCCGCCGGTCGCCAGCGCCTGCACGTTGCGCTCCAGATAGGCCGCACCGATGATGTCCAGGATCACGTCCGCGCCCACGCCGGTGAAATCGTCGCTGGTGTAGTCCAGGCACTCGTCCGCGCCCAGCTCCCGCAGCTGCTCGTGCTTGGCCGCCCGCGCCGTGGCCACCACCCGCGCACCCAGTGCCTTGGCGTACTGGATCGCGAACGTGCCCACGCCGCTGCCGCCGCCGTGGATGAGCACCGTCTCCCCGGCCCGCAGGCCCGCGACCATGGTCAGGTTCGACCACACCGTGCACGCCACCTCGGGCAGCCCGCCCGCGGTGACCAGGTCCACGCCGTCCGGCAGCGGCAGCACGTGTGCCGCGTCGACCGCCACCAGCTCCGCGTACCCGCCCCCGCCGAGCAGCGCGCACACCTCGTCGCCCGGCCGCCACGGCCCGGCACCCTGCTCGATCACGCCTGAGCACTCCAGGCCCGGGTACGGCGGCGCGCCCGGGGGCGGCGGGTAGACGCCGGCGACCTGGAGCAGGTCGGCCCGGTTGACCGCGGTGGCAGCGATCCTGATCAGCACACCGCCCTCGGCCGGGACCGGATCGGGGACCTCTGACCAGGCAAGTTCACCCTTGGCGGGGATCGTCATCGCGTGCACCAGACCATCTTGCCCCGAGACCGGTCCGGACGGGCGCGCGGCACGTCTGGCACACTGGTCGTCGGCGATACGCCAGGAGGGTTCGCCTAGTGGCCGATGGCGGTGGTCTTGAAAACCACTAAGGCAGCGATGTCTTCAAGGGTTCGAATCCCTTACCCTCCGCCGCGAACCAGCGGAACACGGCTCAGGGCCGGCGGGAGAAACTCTTCCCGCCGGCCCTGAGCCGTGCTGGTGCCGCATGGGTGAGACTCCGGCGAACGGCCGGTCTCCACCGTGTGGGCGCGGCACTTACATTGAGGGAGTGCGGCCCTCGGACCCAGGATGTTCGAGGGCCGCACCCGTTCGCACCGTCAGACCGCCGCGAGCCGGCAGGCCACGTCCGCCGTCGCCGGCGGGACGCTCAGCAGGGTGAGCTGCGTGGTGCAGACGGTGTAGGACAGGTCGCCCAGGGTGCAGGCGAGCCCGAACTCGACCCCGCCGAAGCCCTGCGCCGCCAGGTACGCGCTGCAGTCGCCGGGGGTGGCGTGGGCCGGGGTGGCCGCGATCGCCGATGCTCCGGCGAACGCGAGGGTGGCCGCGCCGATGACGGCGAGCCGCTTGCCGATGCCGTTGAGCTTGCGCATCGTGACACCTCCATAACTAGGAGTGATAGGAGATGCCAACATATCGATTCGTGCGGAGCGGCGATAGCTTCCGTCACTCCTTCGGCGAGGAGTGAATCGCAGGTGGAGACACTGAAGCGCGGCTCACGCCGTTCATCTACATAGGAATCGAGTTCACGCGCCGCGATGGGGAACGAGACTCGTGAAACGGTGTTCCTTGCCGGGCAACGGCGGGAGGTCAGCGCAGGCAGCAGCCGGAGCAGACCTTCGGCTGCGGCAGGGTGAAGGCCAGGCAGCAGGTGCGCCGGTGGACCTCGGGCTCGCCGTTCTCGCCCGTGCCGATGTCGACCAGGTCGGCGAGGTCCAGCGCGTCGAGCAGCTGCTGGGCGGCGCCGGCGGAGGTCGAGCCCGGCAGGGCGGGCGCGCTGCGCAGCACCGCGTACGCGATGCCGGAGGCGACGGAGCCGAGCAGGGTGCGCCGGCCGACCTTGACCTCGGCGCGGATGCGCTCGGACAGCGGGTCGAGGTGATGGTCGAGCAGGCTGGTGCGCAGGGTCTTGAGCAGCAGCGTCTCGTCCGGCACGACGGTGATGCCGGGCATGCCGGAGTGCGCCAGCGGGTCGTCGGGCAGCACCGCGACCTGAGGGGCGCGCAGGCCGACCTGCACCAGGGCCGCACCGGGCTCGTCGCCGCCGAAGCGCAGCAGGGTGGTGTCCGTGTCGACGATCGGCACGCGGCGTGCGGCGGCCCAGCTGAGCACGGCCGGCATCGCGACCCAGTAGGTGTACGACTTCCAGGCCAGCGTCGCGGCGGCGTGCGGGGCCGCTCCCCAGCGCTGGACGGCGGTGTCGAACAGGGCCGGCAGGGCCGAACCGTCGAGCAGTCGGCCGGCCGGGGTCCAGCCTTCGTCGTCGGTCACCAGCAGTGGATCGGCGAGCCCGTGCACGGCCGAGAGCCCTCGGCGACGGCGTACTGCACTGAGGGTGACGGCGAGGGGGCGCAGAGCGTCGGTCAGGACCAGAGGCGTTAGTGTACGCACTCGTTCCTCACCGAACCTTTCTCGCACATGCACCAGCACATCACGGGGTTGACCTCACTGTACCCCGATAAGGCTAGGCTAACCAGACCGGTGCCAGTTTACGCCAATTCGCTCACCGTGTGTCACTTCTGCGGGGGTTCTGGCGACTGCCGCACCGCCTGGCCGCTTGATCGCCTGTCAAGGTTTTTGTCAGGTAATCAGCAGTTCCCATTAACTGGTCCCGTAGCCGCGAAGAATGAGGATTCACGACGAGCGGAGGAGGGGGCGGGGTGTGGCATGACCGAGCGGAGCGAGGCAGGGTCATGAGCGTTTCGCCGGTGGAACGCGCCGTCGAGGCGTTCGCCGCCGAGCTCGGCCGGTGGCGGATCGACCGCGGCATGACCAAGAAGCAGCTCGCCAGCAGGATGGGGTTCGATCCGTCGTACATCAGCCACATCGAGGGCCGAAGACATCGGCCGACCGAGGACTTCGCCCGCCGGGCCGAAGCCGTGCTCAACGCGGGCGGCGTGATCTGGCGCCGCTTCCAGGAGTACGAGGAGGCCAGGCAGGCTCGCGGGCCGGCCACGCTGCTCACCCGGGAACCGGCGGTGCCCACCCAGTGGCTGCCGCCCGGCACGGGCCTCGTCGTCGAGCTGGAGGAAGCCCAGCTGACGTACGTGGACGGCGGCTACCACGTCATCGTGCGCCGCGCCCTCTACAACGCGGGCAACGAGCCGGTGACGCGTTACCTGATCCGGGTCGCCGTCGACCGCTACCCCGGCCAGCCGCAGCGCTCCAACGCCCACCACCGGGCGTACCCGCTCGGGCTGGACGAACTGCACCTGGTGGCGTTCTGCGGGGAGCCGGGGGCCGCCGAGCCCATGGTGTGGCGGGCGAAGCAGGACCGTGACGCGTTCAAGGAGATCTGGCTGCTGTTCGAGAACGCCGACGGCCGGTTTCCGCTCTATCCTGGCGAGCGGACCACCGTGGAGTACCGCTACCGCGTCGACGAGCTGAAATGGGGCAGCTGGTTCGAGCGCGCGGTCCGGCTGCCCACGCGGCGGCTGGTGGTGCAGATGCGCTTCCCGGCCATGCTCGACCCGCAGGTGTGGGGTGTCGAGACGTCCATGGCGGCCGAGGAGGCTCCGCTGCGCACCCCGATCGTGCGCGAACTGGAGGGCGACCGGGCGGTGTTCACCTGGCGCACCGAGGACCCCTCGCTCAACGCCCGGTTCCAGCTGCAGTGGCGCTTCCGCGCCGTGACCTCCGCACCGCCCGTGGTCGCGGCGCACTGACACACGACGAGGCCCGCCGGTCCGGCGGGCCTCAGGTCGGTGGGCGGCGGCTCAGTGCTCGCTGAAGGCGTCGTACCGGATGCGGGTCTGCGGCACCTTGAGCTGCGACACCGCGCGGAGCGTGCCGCGAACCATGCTCGGCGAGCCGGAGACGAAGAAGTCGTGCTCCATCCACGGGCCGAACCTCGCCAGCGCGTCGGCGACCGAGCCCTCCTCGCCGCCCCAGCCCGGGTCGTCACTGCACACCGGCACGATCGACAGCCACGGGTACGCGGCCGCCATCTCCTGCAGCGCCGCCAGGTCGTAGAGGTCGTCGCGGTTGCGCGCGCCGAAGAAGACGTGCACCCAGCGGGTGCGGTTGAACGTGGTCAGGTCCTCCAGCAGCGCCTTGATCGGCGATAGCCCGGTGCCGCCGGCGACGAAGACGATGTCGCGGGTGGACCGGCGGTCCAGCACCATGGACCCCATCGGGGCGGCCAGCCGCACCAGGTCGCCGACCTGCACCCGGCGCACCAGCGCGCCGGAGACCCAGCCCGCGCCCAGCGCCCGCACGTGGAAGTCCATCGTGTTGTCGGTGCGCGGCGCGTTGGCGACCGAGTAGGTGCGCCACACCCGCGGGTGGAACTTGGGCGCCTCGACCGACACATACTGCCCGGCGCGGTACTCCAGCTGCTGGAACGGGCGCACGGTGAGCATCGCGATGTTGTTGGCGCGGCGCTCGTGCGCGATGACCTCCGCGTGCCACCAGGCGGGGTTGCTGTCCGCCGAGGCGCCCGCGAGCATCTTGCGGGCGATGACGTCGTACGCGTCCCGCCAGGCCTGGTCGTACTCGTAGGACCACTCGGGCCCGGCGAACGTGCGCATCGCCTCCAGCAGCGCCGCGCCGACCACCTCGTAGTGCTCGGGCACCACTTGGAACTTGCGGTGGTCGCGCCCGAGTGAGCGCAGATACTCGTCGAACCGTTCCGGGTCGTCGACGGACTGCACCGCGGTCACGATCGCCCCCAGCAACCGGGCCCGCTGCACGTCCATCGTCACCGGGAACATGTCCCGCACGCCCGGATTGTTGAGGAAGATCCGCGCGTAGAAATAGCCGGCCACTTTGTCCTGTTGCTCCTCGACAAGTGTCCAGCTTTCTTTCAACAGCCGCTGAAGGTCGCTCACGTTCGTAACGATGTCAACGCAACGCGGTCGCCCGTCGCACAGACTGTGCGACCCTCTTGTGTCATGGCTGCTGAAGAGCTCGTCCGGGGGATCACCGCCCCCACCCGACCGGTCCTGCGCAACGAGGTCTGGTTGCTGCTCGGCGTCTCGCTCGGGCACTCCGCGGTGTGGTCTGCGCTGTCGCTGATCGACAAACTGACCCGCCCGGCGCCACTGAACCAGCAGGCCTCCGAGCTCAACGTCGCGCGCACCCCGGACCGGCCCTGGCTGGATCTGGCGTTCCAGCTCGCCGGCATCTTCTTCGCGCTGGTCCCGGCCCTGTTCGCGGCCCACCTGCTCAACCGCGGGCCCGGCTGGGACGGCCGCTTCGACGCACGCGGCCTGCTCGGGCTCGACGGGACCCGCCGCGGCTTCGACGCCGGATCCGGGGCGCTGCTGGCCGCCGCGATCGGCATCCCCGGGCTGGCCCTGTACGTGGCCGCCCGGGAGCTGGGCCTGAACACCACCGTCGTCGCCGAAGGCCTCGGCGAGGTGTGGTGGGCGCTGCCGGTGCTGCTGCTGGCCGCGGTGCAGAACGCGATCCTGGAGGAGGTGGTCGTCGTCGGCTACCTGATCACCCGGCTGCGCCAGCTGTCCTGGGGCGTGCCCGCCGTGATCGCGACCAGCGCGCTGCTGCGCGGCGCTTACCACCTCTACCAGGGCTTCGGCGGTTTCGTCGGCAACGCGGTGATGGGCGTGGTGTTCGCGCTGTTCTTCCTGCGCTACCGGCGCACCGGGCCGCTGATCGTGGCGCACTCGCTGCTCGACATCGTGGCTTTCGTCGGATACGCCCTGCTGGCCGACCAGCTCGACTGGATCTGAGCGATCTTCGCCCAAGCGGGGTAAGCATGCATTCATGCGGACTCTCGCGAGCGTGCTCGCCCCGGTGTTGTCCGGGGCGGCCTACCTGCTGCTGATCCCCTGGGACCTGCGCAACCGGCCGGAGCACCCGGGTGAGCTGATCGAGACGACACCGGTGCGCACCTGGGCCGTGGTGGTGTTCGTGCTGGTGCTGCTCGCGCTGGGGCTGTGGCTCGGCCGGGCCGGGGTCCCGCCCTGGCAGGCGATGCCGCTCGGCGCGGGCGTGCCGTCGGCGCTGCTGCTGGTGTCGTACCTGACCCACCGGGCCCCGGACGCCAACCCGTGGCCCCTGGCCTGGGTCTGCTTCACGGTGCTGATGGCGGGCGCCGTGCTGGCGGCCGCGTTCGCCGGGCGGCTGTCCGCCCGCTGACGAAGCAAGGGGGCGGCCCACGGCCGCCCCCTTGCGCGTATCAACTGAACTGGTAGGACACGACCGTCGGGGTGCCGTTGGCGTAGACGCGCACCGACGTCGCCGAGGCGAAGTCCGTGCCGCCGTACCAGCCGTGCCGGTTGCCGCTGCCCGTGTCGTACTGGAACTTCACGTGCTGCGAGCCGAGCACCCGGAACACCGCCTCGGCGCCGGACTGCTCGACCCAGGCGTAACCGGCCACGTCACCGGTGCCGACCGTGTACGCCACGGCGAAACCACCGGGCGGCCCGCCGGCGACCGTCACCCGGACCTCGGTGCCCAGCTTGAGCTGCTGGTCGAAGGTGGTGGTCTGACCCGCCTGCACGCTCACCTCGACCGCGTCGTGCCGCTTGGCCTGTGCGCCGCTCCACTGCCAGGCGTGGGAGCCGGTCCGGAAGCTCAGCGGCCACTGGTACGGCCCGAGGAAGTCGACGGTGTACCGGCCGTCGCCGCCGATCGCGACCTCCCCGAGGCTGCCGTTGCCGACCACCGGGGTGGCGGCCGCGACCTTGCCGCCGGTGACCGGAGCCCCGTCGGCGCCGGTGACGACACCGGTGATGACACCGGCACGGTCCATCCGGATCTTGTGGATGTCGCGCAGCTGGCCCGCCGTGAACGTCCACGACTTGGCCTCGCGCTGGTCACCGGTGCCGCCGTCCTGGCCGACCCACTGCGCGCCGTAGGGCGAGTCACCTTCCGGCAGCGCGAAGACCTGGTAGCGGCCCGCCTCGACGAAGATCGTTACGTAGCCGTCGGCCGCACTCGCCGACTGGCAGCCCTCGAACAGCCGGAACCGGTCCGTGGTCGCCGGGTGCAGGCAGACGCCCTCGATCGGCGCGCCGGTCTCGGCGTCGACGATCTGGGCCTTGAGCCGGGCGTACGGCTGCAAGGCCACCTCGATCTCGGTCTGCTCGCCCGCCACCGCGGTGACCTGCACGCCCACCGTGTTGACGAAGCCCATGGCGTAGACGTTCAGCTCGTGGGCGCCCGCGGGCACGTCGGGCAGCAGCGCGACACCCTGCCAGCCCACCGCGTGGAACCGGCCGGACGACACGGAGAAGTCCTCGATGACGGCACCGGTGACGGCGTTCTTCGCGGTGATCCGGACGCTGCCGCCGGGCAGCTTCGTGTCGTCCACGTACACCGTCTGGCTCGCCGCGACGGTGATCGTCTCGGCCTCGGCCGCACTGACCTTGCCGTACGCCCACTGGCTGATTCCGTGGTCCGTCGAGGAGAAATAGACCTTGTAGTCACCCTCCGGGATGTCGTATCGGCGCCAGTAGCCGTCGAAGTCGGTCGTCGCGGTGAACCAGCCGCCGTTGACGGTGTCCTCGAAGGAGACCCTGACGTTGTCCAGGCCGTTGCCCGTGCTGTCGGTGAACCTGCCCTGCGCCCGGCCGGTGCCGCGCAACACCTCGTCGACGGTCGTCACCGTGTCCGCGGCAACCGTGAACACCTGGGCGTCCGCGCGGGACCGGCCGCCCGGCACGTACTTCATCGACTCGCCGAACTCCAGGCCGACCACGTAGTCGCCGGGCAGGACGTCGATCCGGTACGCGCCGTTGCCGTCGGTGCTGGCGACGCCGATGTCGTTGCCGCCGGTCACCGGCTCGGCGACGACCGTCTGCCAGGCCACGGGCGAGCCGTCGACCCGGGTGACGCGCCCGGCGACGGTGCCGACGGCCAGCGCCGTCTCGTCGACGGTGATGGTCTGGCCTTCGACGACCTCGTACAGGCCCGCTTCGCTGTATTCGCGCTTGCCGGGCGCGTACTGCTCGGCGATCGGCCCGGTGAACCGGAGCCGCTGGGGCCCGGTGGGCGAGGAGAGCGTGTAGTAGCCGTTCTGATCGGTGTACGTGCCCGTGATGCTGTTGGCGTCCGGCAGCGCGACAGAGACCCAGCACCAGGCGATCGGGCTGCCGTCGGGGCGGGTGACCCGGCCGGTGATGGTCCCGACGGGGATCAGGCTGTCGTCCACGACCGTCTCGGCGCCCGAGGTGACCGTGATCGGCGTGCCCGAGTCCCAGTCGACGGCGCGGTGAGCGTACTGGGGCAGCCGACCCGGCGGCATGAAGTAGACCCGGTAGTCGTTGCCGGGCACCAGGTCGGCGATCCGGTAGCGGCCGTCCTCGTCGGTGACGGCGGAGCCGTAGCTCTCGCCGTAGGCGTCCACCGCGACGCCCGCGACGGGCACGCCGTGGTCGGTGAGCTGTCCGGTGATGGTGCCGGTTGCGGGTGCGGCCTGCGCCGGCGCGGTCAGTCCCATGGTGGCGACCGCGACGGTGAGCAGCGTCAACCCGAGCCGGCGCAGCGTGTGTCTGCGCATACGTCCTCAAGGTGTGAGAGGGGATGTGCACACACGGGTGATGAAGGGCCCCCGTGAATGTGGATCGCACATTAGCGGTCCGGTCCGTCAATGCGCTGCCCGATATCAAGAGGGCGGGGCCGGGACGAAACGTCCCGGCCCCGCCCGTGCAGGTGATCCGTCAGCTGAGCACGAACACCGTGTTGCCGCCCGCCGGGACGGACACGACGGTCGCGTGCTCGCGGTCGGCTCCGCCGTACCAGTTCCAGCCGTCGCTCTCGATCCAGCGGATCTTCACCGTCTGCGGGCCGAGCACCCGGAACGTGGCTCCGTCCGCGAAGCTCTGCTCCGTCCACCCGGCGCCGGAGACGTCGCCGGCGGAGGCGTTCTCGACCAGGACGAACCCGGTGCCGAGCTGGCCCGGGACCTTCACGGTGATCAGGTTGCCCCGGGTCATCTTGTAGTCGTAGGTGGTGGTCTGACCTGCCGTCACCGTGATCCGCTCGGAGATGAACCGGTTGCCGGTGCCGCCGCTCCACTGCGGAGCGTGGTCCAGCGCCTTGAACAGCAGCGGCCACTGGTACGGCCCGAGGAAGTCGATGGTGTACCGGCCGTCGGTGTCGACGTCGACCGAGCCGAGCCCGCCGCCGACGTTGAAGCCCTCGTCGAGCACCCGGACCGAGCCGTACTGGATGCCGCCCGTCTTGGTGGTGACCTTGCCGGTGATCGTCCCCGCCTTGTCCATCTTGATCGTGGGTGCGGTGAGGGTCTGCCCGGCGGTGAGGGTGAAGTCCCGCGCCTGGCCCTGCAGGCCGGTGCCGCCGTTGGCGCCGAGCCACTGCGCGCCGTATCCCGGCGCGTTCGACGGGAAGGCGAACAGCTGCACCTTGCCGGGGTCGACGTTCAGCGTGACCTTGCCGTCGGCGGCGGTGGGCTCACAGCCGTCCGGCAGCACCGGGTGCGCCGGCAGGATCGTGAAGACGCAGACACCGGCCAACGGCAGCCCGGTCGCCTTGTCCACGACCTTGGTGACCAGCTTGGCCTGCGGGGTCAGCGTGAGCACGACCGTCGCCTGCTCACCCGCGGTGATGGTGACCGGAACGTCGGTCGCTGCGTAGCCGTTCGCCCAGGGGCGCACCACGTAGTCCCCGGCCCGCAGGTCGGAGATGGTGACGACCCCGTTGTCGGTGCTCTCGGAGCGGACGCCCACGTCCACCGAGAACGAGCCGACCGCGGCACCGGTGATCGCGTTCTTCGCGGTCACCTTCAGGCTGCCGCTGGGCAGCTTGACGTCGTCGACCACGGTGTTCTGGCCGGCCGTGACGGCGACCCGGTCCGCGGCGCCGTAGCTGGTCTTGCCGCGCGCGTACTGGTCGACGCCCTGCGCGCCGTCGAACCGCACCACGTACTGGGCGGCGGGCAGCTCGGGGAAGCTGTAGGCGCCGTCCGCGTCGGTCGTCGCCGACACGTCCAGGTACCTGCCGTCGGCGGCGTTCTGGAGCCCGACCGAGACGTCGGCCAGCCCGTCGCCGCCGGCGTCGGTGAAGTGCCCGGAGATGGAGCCGGTCGGCAGCAGCTGCTGGTCCACGGTGCGCACGCTGTCCGCCGTCACCGTGACGGTGCCGGCGGCCTGCTCGGTCCACACGTTCGGGTACCACTGCTGCAGCCCGGACTCGCGGGTCACGCGCATCCGCCACTCGCCGCTGAACACGCCGTCGATCCGGTAGGTGCCGTCGGCTTCGGTGTACGCGCTCGGGCCGTAGTTGCCGTTGACCTCGAAGAGCTGGACGTCGACACCGGCGGCGGGTCCACCGTCGGCCGCGGTGATCCGGCCGGCCACGCTGCCGGCCGGCAGCTTGGTGTCGTTGACGGTGACCGTCTGGCCGGCGGCGACGTCGAAGTACGTCGCGGCGCCGTTGTCGCGGGCGCCGTACGCCCACTGGGACGTGCCGTTGCCGAACTGGAACTGGACCTGGTAGCGGCCCGGGTGCACGCCCAGCGTGAAGTCGCCGTCCGAGAACCAGGCCGACGAGCTCATGCCGTTGTCGGCCTGCGCGGTGATGTAGGCGCTGAGGCCGTTGCCGTCCGCGTCGACCAGGCGACCGGTGACGGTGCCGAACGGCAGCAGGCTCTCGTCGACGGTGGTCACCGCCCCGGCGGTGACCGCGATCTGGGCAGCCTCGTCCCAGGTGCGGCCGTTGTGGGCGAACTGCTCCGGGTGGCCTGCGGCCTGGAACTGGACGACATACGGGCCGGGTGTAAGCCCGGTGATCTCGTATCGCCCGGTCGAATCGGTGGAGGCGGAGCCCCAGCCGTCGCCCGAGGCGTTGACCTGGGCGTCGGCGACGGGCTGGCCGTTGTAGGTGAGGTGTCCGGTGATGGTGCCGGTGTCCGGGTCGGCGTGGGCAGGCGCGGCCAGTCCCATGGTGGCGATGGTCGCAGCGAGCAGCACGAGTCCGACCCGGCGCAGCGGTGTCCTGCGCATGTGGTCCTCGACTGGTGTGAAGGAGGGGTTGAACACAGCGAGGGGAAGTCCCCGTGCGCGACACGGTATCCGCTTTGCTCTCGGCCGTGGGGGCACGGTATTCTTCTGCGTCGGTGGTCAACAGGGCAACCTGAGGATCGCCATGGAGGCTTCGCCTAGTTCGGTCTATGGCGCCGCACTGCTAATGCGGTTGGGGTCTTAAAGCCCCTCCCGGGTTCGAATCCCGGAGCCTCCGCGCAGGACCACCTGAACGGCCGGGAAACCGGCCGTGTATGCTGATCCCGCACCAAGCGAGCGCCCGTAGCTCAATGGATAGAGCATCTGACTACGGATCAGAAGGTTAGGGGTTCGAGTCCCTTCGGGCGCACAGAAGCCCCCCTGAGCAGCAATGTTCAGGGGGGCGTTTGCGTTTCCGGGTTTCGACGTGCTGCATGAGCGTTGTCGGCGCACACGCCGTCGCGCCCGCACCACCGTGGCGGCGCGGGCGTGCAGGCGTCGGAGGGGGTCAGTCCTTGCGGTTGGGGTCCTTGACGAAGACTCCGTCCCCTTGGCGTCCCTCGATCAGGCCCTCGGCTTTGAGCACCAGCATCGCGCCGCGGACGGAACCGTAGCTGATCTGGTACTCCTCCCGGATCTGGCTGATGGACGGCAGTTTGTCGCCCGGCTTCAGCTCCCCCGAGCGGATCTTCTCGCGGATGGCGTTAGCCAGCCGCTCGTACTTCGCGGTCATACCATCTCCCATGGCTCGCCTCAGTAGTAGATCACCGTCACTCGCCCCGAATCAACTCTTCAGCTGGATATCTAGACATAGTCAACTAGCTCGTTTATGGTGATGGCGGTCTCATCTCCCTGGCTCGCACCCCGGGGATGGAGACCGTTGGTGTGCCGACTGCTGCGAGGGACGCGTAGGCGGTATGCCGGGCGCGGCGGACGCTTCACGTGTGCCGCGAGCCGCCGCGCCCTCCAGTGCGCCGACGTCATCGGGTCGGTCGCCACGCTCGCATGGTCGGGTGTCTATATAAGATCCAGTCGGCGGCCGGACCTGGCCATTCGGCCGATGGGAGAGCCGCACGCAGAGCGCCGTTACCAAAACGTTACTGATCAGCAAATCTCGACGGTGTGTGACGCCCGTCATCGGCAAAGCGGGCATCTTCTGCGAAATGCCAGGCGATTCATGACGGTGCGTCACTGCAATGGAACGAGCACACCACCGACTGTTACTGGTCAGTAGCTTGGCTCTTGTGGTCCGCGTCATAAGACGGAAACATCGTCGGCACCCCGAGCGCGGTCTCACCCTGCGCACGGCGAAGACAGACCCCGCAGGCGGTGCGCCGCGGGGCAACCCCATCGCGAGGAGGACCTGTGAAGGACTCGCAAGGCAATCTGGTACTGGGCAGTACCAGATGGCGGCGCTTCGCCGCCGTGGTGATCCCGGCGACCATCGCGGTCTCCGGCCTGATGGCCGGCGTGGCCAACGGCGCCGTCCCGGTCACCTTCCATGTCTCCGGGCAGACCGCCAAGATCTCGGCGGACAAGCTGGTGGCCGACGGCTTCAGCCAGTACGGCAGCGTGGTCCAGGAGAAGAACGGCACGCCGCACCCGGTGGCGATGTCGGCGATCAAGGACGCGACGCTGACCAACCTGTGCCAGTCGGTCACCACGCCGATCCCGGGCCTGGGCAACGTCACGCTGTTCATCCGGGCCGGCCGTGAGGACGGCGCGCCGGTGAAGGCGAAGGACCTGCTCATCGGCATGGACAGCCTGGAAGGCGACGCCGTCTTCACCAACATCAACATCGGTGCGGACGCCTCCGAGCTGACCGCCGGCGGTCCGCACCACGGCCAGGCCGGCCTGTTCGGCCAGGAGGCCGACCGCGCCGACATCACGGGCGTCAAGCAGATCGCCCGGCTGACCCAGGCCGGCACGTTCGCGCTGAACGGGCTGTCGCTGACGGTCTCCATGGACAGCACGGGCTGCTTCGCTGGCTGAGCTGTTGACCGGGGACGTGTCGGCTAGGCACGTTCCCGGTCACCCTGATTCTTGGAGGCACCCGTGACCCTGTGGCAGCGGTTCAGCGCCTGGCGGCGCAGCCGGCCGTTCTGGGGTGGTCTGCTGGCCGCACTGGCCGGCGTGGAGATCATCGCCACCACGAAGATGACCCTGGACGGGGCCACCCTCAGCGTCGGCATCAACGGCTTCCAGGCACTGCTCATCCCGCTGATGCTCGTGCTGGCCGGCCTGCTGGCCTGGTTCACGCCCGCGCAGCGGATGTTCTACGGCCTGATCGCCGTGTTCGTCGCGATCTACTCGCTGCTCGCCGTCAACCTGGGCGGCTGGTTCCTCGGGACGCTGCTCGGCATCGCCGGCGGCGGCCTGATCTTCGCGTGGAACCCGGCCGACGGTGACCCGGCGGGCGGTGGCGAGCCGGAGTCCGGTGACGACGGCGACCAGCACGCGGACATGGACGGCCTGCTCGACGGCCCGATGACGGACACCCTGCCGCGCGCGGTGAACCCGCTGCGCGACGGAGTGCCCGCCCCCCGCCAGGCAGGCGACGACCAGACCGTCGCCGACGACCGGCACCACGGCGGCCCGCGTCACGCCGCCATGGTGATCGCCGTGGCGACGCTCGCGGCCAGCGCACTCAGCCTCGTCGTGGCACAGCAGCCGGCGCGGGCCGCGGACTGCGGCACGCAGACGGCGGCGGTCCGGACCGGGCCGGTGCGCGAGGTCATCGGCGGGATCCTCGACGCGGTCGGCGGCCTGCTCGGCGCCGACCAGGCGTCGCCCAGCCCGTCGCCGTCGGCGTCGCCGGAACCGTGCCCCTCCCCGGAGGAGCCGTCGGCGTCACCGACCGGGGGGCCGAAGCCGTCGGCCTCCCCGAAGCCGGATCCGTCCGGCAGTCCCTCGCCGAGCGGGTCGGCCTCGCCCGACCCGTCCGGCAGCCCCACCCCGTCGCCCGCGCCGATCATCAAGGCAGCCCGTGGCCAGCAGCCGGTCGCCGAGCGGCCGGCGCTGATGACGGGCAGCCGGGTGACGATGTACGGGCTCGCCTTCGACGGGATCGTCGAGCTGCCCACCAAGGACGGCGGGACCGTACGGACGCTCCGCTTCTCCATGGACAAGTCGGACACCAACGATTTCCGGCTGCGGGTGTACGGCAAGGACAACTGGGTCACCGACATCACCACGCCCAAGCTCACGGTGGAGGGCGACCGGGTGTACTTCTACACCAGCCGGTTCCGGGGCAAGGCCCTCGGCGTGCTGGACGTCGACTACACGCCCGACGAGCCGCCGCTGCTGACGCCGCCGCTGGTCTTCTTCACCGACCCGGTGATCGACCTGGTGTACGTCGACTCGCCCAAGCTGCGGGCACCCGACATGAAGATCGACGAGCACCGGATCTGAGCACGACCAAGAGGCCCCCGGCCGCGGAGCGCTCCGCGGCCGGGGGCCTTGTCGTGTGCGAGGTGGGTCAGGCGGCGACGACGGTGTCGAGCGCGATCTCGACCATCTGCGAGAACGTCTGCTCGCGCTCCTGCGCCGTGGTGGCCTCGCCGCGCTTGATGTGGTCGCTGACGGTGAGGATGGTCAGCGCGCGGGCGTCGTAGCGGGCTGCGATCGTGTACAGCGCCGCCGACTCCATCTCCACCGCGAGCACGCCGTAGTCGGCGAGGGTGTCGTACAGGTCGGGACGGTCGGTGTAGAAGGCGTCCGCGGCCAGGATCGGGCCGACGCGCATGGTGATGCCGCGCTGCTCGGCCACCTCGACCGCCTTTCGCAGCAGGGCGAAGTTCGCCACCGGCGCGTAGTCGATCAGGCCGTCGAAGCGCATCCGGTTCATGTTCGAGTCGGTGCTCGACCCGATCGCGGCGACCACGTCGCGCAGGTTGAGCGACTCGGCCAGGGCTCCGCAGGAGCCCACCCGGATCAGGGTCTTCACGCCGTACTCGTTGATCAGTTCGTGCGCGTAGATGGAGGCCGAGGGCATGCCCATCCCGGAGCCCTGCACGGAGACCCGGGTGCCCTGGTAGGTGCCGGTGAAACCGAACATGTTGCGCACCGTCGAGTAGCACTTGGCGTCCTCGAGGTAGTTCTCCGCGATCCATTTGGCCCGTAGCGGGTCGCCCGGCATGAGGACCCGGTCCGCGATCTCACCGGGCTTGGCGCCGATATGCGTACTCATTAGCCGATCTTCCCACGCGGTCGTCGGGCCCCGGCGGCAGATCAGCCCCAGGCGGCTTCGGTCACCTCTGCCTCGCCGCGTCGGAGCCAGGGGCACGATCTGCGCGAAAAAGGAGAACGCCCGGCTGTCCGTGGAAGGACTGCCGGGCGTTCTGCCGTTTGGCGGTGGCGGAGGGATTTGAACCCTCGGAGGAGTTACCCCCTCACACGCTTTCGAGGCGTGCTCCTTAGGCCGCTCGGACACGCCACCGCCGGAGACTCTACACGAAGGTTCAGCAGCTCCCGAAACCGGTATTGAAGAGTCGGGTCAGGTACTCGCCGTAGCCCGCCACGGCCTTCTGCACGGTGACGCCGTCGTGCAGGAACAGGTAGCCGCGATCGCCCTGGACGACCAGCAGCCCGTCGAAGCGGTGGCTGCCCGCGGGCGCGGTCAGCACCTGGGCGTCCGGGTACGCGGTCCGGGCTTCCTGCAGCGAGCTGCCGGTGTGCACGCCCTCAGGGGTGCGCAGCGGCGCGTCGAACCACATCATCACCAGCCGGTCGTCGGCGGCGAAGACGAGGTTGCCCTGCGGCATGCCGGTGACCTGGGTGCTGCAGCCGTTGCGTGCCTTGTCCAGGCGCGGTTCGAGGTCCGCGCGCTTGGCGCCGAAGCGCACGTCGCGCACCCCCTGCAGGTGGACGATGTCCGGTCCCTGGACCACCGGCGTGGCGCTGACGGCCGGCCCCTGTGCCGGGGCGGTCGTGGCCTGCGTCGCCTGGGCGCACGCTGCGCTCAGCATCATGACGGTCGCGAGGGCGAGAGCTCCGCGCATGGCTGTCCCCCTAAAGACAACGGCCTGTGAGGCGACTCCCACCGGGGGTGAGGTCGTGCCCTCGACTATACGACTACATTCCGTGACTGCCACCTCACGCTGAGGTCGATTCACGTTGCACCTTGCCCGTTTATATCCAGTCTGGCGGTGTTTTATGCATCGCTAACCAGGTGAAAGTTCCCAGAGAGGGATGAAAGTCCGCCCAGAAATCTGCGGCGCCCGGAGCCGTCCAGCGGAGAAGGCCCGCATGGAACAGAACGGCGGCCTCGGGCCCGCGGTGACGATGAGGCCCCGAAACGGCGGAAGCCCCGGATCCACAGGGGACCGGGGCTTTGCGCGGCGCATATGCTGCGCTGGTGGCGGAGGATACGAGATTCGAACTCGTGAGGGTTTTATCCCAACACGCTTTCCAAGCGTGCGCCCTAGGCCTCTAGGCGAATCCTCCGTCGAGAAGGATACATACCGGGGTCGGGGTCGGCACGTGCACCCCCGCCGGGTACAGTTTGCTCAGCCCCCGTGCGGCGGCACCCTGTGAACCTCCCCAGGGCCGGAAGGCAGCAAGGATAAGCAGGCAATACCGGGTGCACGGGGGCCCTTTCGTGCCCACGCCCGCCGCCCGCGGCCACTCGACCTCATGATCAATATTCGTGACGGTGGCGGGGACTAGGCTGAGGGCGACATCCGACGGGTGACTGGTAGGGGAGTGCGGCGATGCGGCCGGGTGGACAGCCGAACATGCAGCAGCTGATGAAGCAGGCGCAGAAGATGCAGGCGCAGCTGGCCTCGGCGCAGGCGGCCCTGGCGGAGGCTGAGGTCACCGGCACGGCCGGCGGCGGGCTGGTGACCGTGAAGATGACCGGTTCCGGCGAGTTCCGCAGCATCTCCATCGACCCCAAGGCGGTCGATCCGGAGGACGTGGAGACCCTGGAGGACCTGGTGTCCGCCGCGATCACCAATGCCGCCGACGAGGTGCGCAAGCTCACCGAGCAGAAGATGGGTCCGCTGTCCGCCGGTCTCGGCGGCATGGGCCTTCCCTTCTAGGCCCGGCCGACCGTGTACGAAGGCGCGATCCAGGACCTCATCGACGAGCTCGGCCGGCTCCCCGGAGTGGGGCCCAAGAGCGCCCAGCGCATCGCGTTCCACGTGCTCTCGGCCGATCCGACGGACATCAAGCGGCTGGCCGCCGCGCTCACCCGGGTCAAGGAGCAGGTGCGCTTCTGCGTGCTCTGCTTCAACGTCGCCGAGGAGGAGCAGTGCCGCATCTGCCGCGATCCGCGGCGGCGTGACGATGCGCTGTGCGTGGTCGAGGAGCCCAAGGACGTCGTGGCGATCGAGCGGACCAACGAGTTCCGCGGCCGCTACCACGTGCTCGGCGGGGCGATCAACCCGCTGGAGGGCATCGGGCCCGACCACCTGCGCATCCGCGAGCTGATGGCCCGCCTCAGCTCGGGGCTGGTGACCGAGCTGATCCTCGCCACGGACCCCAACACCGAGGGCGAGGCGACGGCGACGTATCTCGCGCTGCTGGTCAAGCCGATGGGTATCACGGTGTCCCGGCTGGCGAGCGGCCTGCCCGTCGGCGGCGACCTGGAGTACGCCGACGAGATCACTCTCGGTCGCGCCTTCGAGGGCCGACGGACCCTCTGAGCGGCCGTTCAGCGCCGTAAAGATTTGCATAGTTCGATGTCTTCTTAGCTTTTACCTGCGATTTTCTTCGTACCTGGCGTCCGTTTTTTATAACGCCCTCATCACGGACCGGCCTGAACTTGGTTACAGGCACCCTGTGAGCTTGACGCCGGACGAACTTGCGAAGAATGCTCTGATCATGCGGTGGCGTGCACCACACTCCACCGCTGTCGCCCTGTCATCTGACCGCCCCCACGGTGGAGAGAGGGTCGGGCGGCGCGAATCACGCAGGTAACAACCGAGCGGATGTCGCGCGCGGCGCACCGCCCCCCGCCCGTCCGGGCGTACCGGTGCGACGTCGTCGCCTCCGCAGGGAGGCAGCCGGTATATGGCCACGCGAACCGACACCTCGGCCCCCGAGGGGACGAAGGCGCCAGCGAAGGCGATCGAGGGACGCTCCCTCGGCCGCATCGCCTGGACGCGCCTCAAGCGCGACAAGGCGGCCATGGCCGGCGGCATAGTCGTGATCCTGCTGATCATCATGGCGGTCTTCGCCCCACTGATCGTGAGCTGGTTCGGCCACCCGCCCAACGAGTTCCACCAGGATGCCGACCTGCTCGCGGCAGAGCTGGGCGGCCTGCCGCGCGGCGACTTCCTCTTCTTCGAGAACAGCGGCATCAGCGGTGACTTCCTCTTCGGCCTGGAGCCGCAGAACGGCCGCGACCTGTTCAGCGAGATCGTCTACGGGGCCCGGGTCTCCCTGCTGATCGCCTTCCTCGCCACCCTGGTGTCGGTGCTCATCGGCTCGGCCATGGGCGTCATCGCCGGCTTCTTCGGCGGCATGGCCGACACCGTGATCAGCTTCCTGATGAACGTCTTCCTGGCGTTCCCGCTGCTGCTGTTCGCGATCGCGCTGGTCGGCGTGCTGCCCGACACGGCGTTCGGGCTGACCGGCAACTCGCTGCGCATCGCCCTGCTGATCTTCATCATCGGCTTCTTCAACTGGCCGTACATCGCCCGGATCGTGCGCGGGCAGACGCTGTCGCTGCGCGAGCGCGAGTTCGTCGACGCCGCCCGCAGCCTGGGCGCGCGCGGGCCGTACATCATCGTCAAGGAGATGCTGCCGAACCTGGTGGCGCCCATCCTGGTCTACGCCACCCTGCTGATCCCGACGAACATCCTGTTCGAGGCGGCGCTGTCGTTCCTCGGCGTCGGTGTGCAGCGGCAGGTCGTCGGCGAGCCCGGTGTCACCTGGGGCGGTCTGCTCTCGGACGCGGCGCGCAACTCGGTGGTCCACTTCATGTTCTTCCCCGGCATGGCGATCTTCATCACCGTGCTGGCCTTCAACCTCTTCGGCGACGGACTCCGCGACGCGCTCGATCCCAAGAGCAAGCGCTGACCCGAGCCAACGCAACACCACCCACAGCGCGGTTCGAGACACGGACCGCTCCCCCCAGGGAGGAAGTTAGTGAGAAACAAGGGAAGGGTGCTGGCGGCGGCCACGGCCGTTTTCGCACTCGCGGTGACCGCAGCCTGCGGCTCCGGTGAAGAAACTCCGAAGACCCAGGAGGTGAAGCCCGAGTTCAACGGTGCGCTCACCTCGGTGTTCAACCCGTCTGACAAGCCGGGTGGCACGCTCAAGATGGCCATCTCGTCCGACTGGGACTCCGTTGACCCCGGCGACACCTACTACGGCCTCTCCTGGAACCTGCTCCGCCTCTACGGCCGGTCGCTGGTCATGTTCAAGCCGGCTCCGGGCGCTGCCAGCTCCGAGCTGGTCCCGGACCTCGCCGAGAGCCTGGGCCAGCCCAGCGACGGCGGCAAGACCTGGACGTACAAGCTGCGCGCCGGCGTCAAGTTCGAGGACGGCACGCCGATCACGTCGAAGGACGTGAAGTACGCGGTCATGCGGTCGATGGACAAGGAGGTGCTGGTCAACGGCTACACCTACTTCAACGACTTCCTGGACCTCGAGGCCGACTACAAGGGCCCGTTCAAGGACAAGGCCGCCGACACCAAGGCGATCGAGACCCCGGACGACCAGACCATCGTCTTCCACCTGAAGTCCGCCTTCGGTGGCTTCGACTACTTCGCGATGCTGCCGGCCACCGTGCCGGTGCCGGCCGCGAAGGACACCGGTGTGAAGTACAAGGAGCACGTCGTCGCCTCCGGCCCGTACATGTTCGACAAGTACGAGGCGGGCAAGGGCTTCACGCTCAAGCGCAACCCGAACTGGGACAAGGCGACCGACCCGAACCGCAAGGCTCTGCCGGACGCGTACGACGTCAAGATCGGCCTGAACGCCGACGACATCGACAACCAGCTCATCTCGGGTGACCTGCACGTCGACATCGCGGGCACCGGTGTGCAGCCGGCCGCGCTGCCGAAGGTGCTGCAGAACGAGGACATCAAGGCGTACGCCGACAACCCGGCCGTCGCCCGCCTCTGGTACACCTCGATCAACCCGAAGGTCGCTCCTTTCGACAAGAAGGAGTGCCGCGAGGCCGTCATGTACGCGATGGACCGCACCTCGTACCAGGCCGCCTTCGGTGGCGAGTTCGCCGGTGGCCAGATCGCCACCAGCATCATGCCGCCGCAGATCCCGGGCTACGCGCCGACCAACGTCTACCCGGCGGGTGCGGACAACAAGGGTGACCTGGACAAGGCCAAGGCCGCGCTGCAGGCTTGCGGCAAGCCGGACGGCTTCGACGTGACGATGGGCTTCCGGGCCGAGCGTCCCAAGGAGAAGGCGACCGCCGAGGCGTTCCAGCAGGCGCTGGCCCGCGTGGGCATCAAGGTCACCATCAAGGGCTTCCCGACCGGTGACTACTTCTCGCTGTACGCCGGCAAGCCGTCCTACCGCAACAGCCCGTCCACCGGCCTGGGCCTGATGGCCAACGGCTGGGGCGCGGACTGGAACGACGGCTACGGCTTCCTGTCGCAGATCGTGGACAGCCGGGTCATCCGTGACTCGGGCGGCTCGTCGAACCTCTCGGTCATCATCCCCGAGGTCGACACCCTGATCGACCAGGCGCTCGCCGAGACCGACGTCAAGAAGCGCGAAGCGCTCTGGGCGCAGATCGACAAGCGCGTCATGGAGGAGGCGGTCATCCTGCCCGGCGTGTGGTCCAAGGCCCTCACGCTGCGTGGCAAGGGCGCGACCAACGTCTTCGTCAACGAGGCGTTCGGTCAGTACGACTACCTCTCCATGGGTGTGGCGCAGTAAGCAGCACACCTGCTCCAACCCACCTGGCAATCATCAAAGGTAGGTGAAGGCGCAGGGTGGCCGGTCCGGCCGGGCTCGTTTTGCCCGGCCGGACCGGCTGCCCAAGCCGAAATCGTGGTCACTTTCTTCATCCGCCGGACCATCGGCGCGGTGCTGATGCTCTTCGTGGTCAGCATCTCGACGTTCCTGATCTTCTTCGGCCTGCCGCGCCTCGCCGGCGCCACGCCCGAGACCTTCGCCGCGCGATACCTCGGCCGGACCGCCGATGCGCACGCCCAACAGCTGTTCGCCGAGAAACTGGGCTTCTACGACCCGCTCTGGCTGCAGTACTGGAACTGGATCAAGGCGATCTTCGTCGGCACCGACTACGACTACGGCACCGGCATCGAACACTGCGCCGCACCCTGCTTCGGCTACTCGTTCCGAACCAACCACCCGGTCTGGGACGACCTGGTGGACCGGCTTCCGGTCACCTTCTCGCTGACCGTGGGGGCCTCGATCCTCTGGCTGGTGGGCGGTGTCGCGGTCGGCGTGCTGAGCGCGCTGCGCAAGGGCAGCTTCTTCGACCGGGCCGCGATGACCGGCGCGCTGGCGGGTGTGTCGCTGCCGCCGTACTTCACCGGCCTGATGTTCCTCTACTTCTTCAGCTACCAGTTCGACCTGACCGCGCCCGGCGGCACCTACGTCAACTTCACGGATGATCCGGGGGAGTGGGCGTTCAGCCTGATCCTGCCCTGGATCACGCTGGCGATGCTGAACGCGGCGGCCTACGCCCGGTTCACCCGGGCCGGCATGCTCGACACGATGGGCGAGGACTTCATCCGCACCGCGCGGGCCAAGGGCCTGCACGAACGGGTGGTGGTCACCAAGCACGGCCTGCGCGCCGCGCTGACCCCCATCATCACGATCTTCGGCTTGGACGTCGGCCTGCTGCTCGGCGGCGCGATCCTCACGGAGAGCACCTTCGGGCTCAAGGGCCTGGGCTACTTCGCCATCGACGCCATCAACAAGCAGGACTTCCCACAGATCATGGGCGTGACGATGTTCGCGGCGTTCTTCGTCGTCGTCGCCAACCTGATCGTCGATATGCTCTACGCGGTGGTCGACCCGCGGGTGAGGCTGTCATGAACACCGTGATCTCTCCTCGGCAGGATCCCACCGCCCGGCCGTTCCTTGAGCTGCGCGATCTGAAGATCCACTTCCCGACCGACGACGGCGTGGTCAAGTCCGTCGACGGACTGTCCTTCTCGCTGGAGCGGGGCAAGACGCTCGGCATCGTGGGCGAGTCGGGCTCCGGCAAGTCGGTGTCCAGCCTGGGCATCCTCGGCATCTACCACCGCCGCAACGCGAACGTGTCGGGCGAGATCTGGCTGGACGGCCAGGAACTGGTCAGCTCGTCGCCGGAGACCGTACGCGGGCTGCGTGGCAAGCGGATGGCGATGATCTTCCAGGATCCGCTGTCGGCGATGCACCCCTACTACACCGTCGGCGCCCAGATCATCGAGGCGTACCGGGTGCACCACAAGGTGTCCAAGAAGGTCGCCCGCAAGCACGCGATCGATCTGCTGGCCCGGGTCGGCATCCCGCAGCCGGACAAGCGCGTGGACGACTACCCGCACCAGTTCTCCGGCGGTATGCGCCAGCGCGCGATGATCGCGATGGCGCTGTCCTGCGACCCGGAGCTGCTGATCGCCGACGAGCCGACCACCGCCCTCGACGTGACGGTGCAGGCGCAGATCCTGGACCTGATGCGCGACCTGCAGCAGGAGTTCAACTCCGCGCTGATCATCATCACCCACGACCTGGGCGTCACCGCCGAACTCGCCGACGACGTGCTGGTCATGTACGGCGGCAAGTGCATCGAGTACGGCGCGGCCACCGAGATCTTCGAGAACCCCGAGCACCCGTACACCTGGGGCCTGCTCGGCTCGATGCCGCGGCTGGACCAGCCGGTCACCGAGCGGCTGCTGCCCATCAAGGGCACGCCGCCGTCGCTGATCAACATCCCGTCCGGCTGCGCCTTCCACCCGCGCTGCGCCTTCGAGGGGCGCACCGCGGGAGCCAGTGACACGCTCGTGCCCGAGCTGCAGCTCACCGGTACCAGCGGGCACCGGGTGCGCTGCCACATGCCGGCGCAGGTGCGTCAGCAGATCTGGCGTGACGAGATCAAGCCGACCCTGGAGGGCACGGGGCAGAGCGTGGCGAGCATGTCAGAGCTGCCGTCGGCCTCCGACGAGCAAAGCGAGGAGGTCGCATGAGCGAGCACAGCGAGCGATTCATGTGGCTGATCGATGCGGCCGACGAGCGAAGCGAGGAGGTCGCATGAGTACCCCTGACGAGGCGCTGCTGTCGGTGCGCGGCCTGAAGAAGCACTTCCCGATCACCAAGGGCGTGCTGCGCCGCAAGGTCGGCGCGGTGCAGGCCGTCGACGGCCTCGACTTCGACGTGCTGCCGGGAGAGACGCTCGGCCTGGTCGGCGAGTCCGGCTGCGGCAAGACGACCACCGGCCGGCTGCTGACCCGCCTCATCGAGCCGACCGCCGGCAGCATCCACTTCGAGGGCCGGGACATCTCGCACATGTCGCAGGGGCGGCTCCGCCCGTTCCGCCGCGACCTGCAGATGATCTTCCAGGACCCGTACTCGTCGCTGAACCCCCGGCACACGGTCGGCGCCATCGTCGGCGCGCCGTTCCGGATCCAGGGCGTGAAGACCGAACACGGCGTCAAGCGCGAGGTGCAGAAGCTGCTGGAGCTGGTCGGTCTCAACCCCGAGCACTACAACCGCTACCCGCACGAGTTCTCCGGCGGCCAGCGCCAGCGCATCGGCATCGCCCGCACGCTCGCCCTGAAGCCGAAGATGATCATCGCGGACGAGCCGGTGTCGGCACTGGACGTGTCGATCCAGGCTCAGGTGGTCAACCTGCTGGAGGACCTGCAGACCGAGCTCGGCCTGACCTACGTGGTGATCGCGCACGACCTGTCGGTGGTGCGCCACATCTCCGACCGGGTCGCGGTGATGTACCTCGGCAAGATCGTCGAGGTCGCCGACCGCGAGTCGCTGTACCGTGCACCGCGCCACCCGTACACGGCCGCACTGCTGTCGGCGGTGCCGGTGCCCGACCCGCGCCGGCGCGAGCTCGGCCAGCGTGAGCGCATCCTGCTCACCGGCGACGTGCCCAGCCCGATCAACCCGCCGTCGGGTTGCCGGTTCCGGACCCGGTGCTGGAAGGCGCAGGACATCTGCGCGACCACGCCGCCGCCGCTGGTCCGCCACGGCGACGACAACGCCGGTCACCTGGCCGCCTGCCACTTCCCGATGGCCCTGGGCGAAAAGCGCTGACCGCGACACCCACGAAAAGGCCCCGAGGCACACGCCCTCGGGGCCTTTCCACGTCTCCCCCACCCCCACCCGCCGCAACTCTTGAAGAGTCGCAGCCATCGGCCACCACGAGGGCGCGACTCTTTAAGAGTTGCGGCCCGGAGCGCGGCGGGGCCGGGTGGTCGCGCGGTGCGGTAGGGCGGGGTGGGTCAGTCGAGTTTTTCGAGGTTGAAGCTGCGGCGGAGGGAGTCGACGGCGGCCTGCTCGGTGGTCTGGCGGGCCACGGCGGCGTCGACGATCTCGTCGGTGGGCTCGTCGCCGGGGTCGAAGCCCTCGATGGTGCGCGGCGGCGGCCCGTCATACTCCGGGTCGTACGGCGGTTCCTCCAGTGGGGGGCCGTCGTCGGTGGCCGCAGCGCGCCGTCCCGTGGACTGTGCGGGTGCGGCCGGTGCGGCTCCGCCCACACGGGCCGGGGTCGGCCAGTCGTCGCCCGCGGGCGCGGGGGCGCGCGCCGGGGCCGCCTTCGGCGGCGTGTTGCGCGGCGGAGCGGAGGCCGGGGCGACCGCCGCGGCGCGGGGATCTCCGCCGACCTCGCAGCGCAGCTGCCACTTGCCGCCGAGCACCTGGTGCACCGCCTCCATCAACGGGGTGGGGTCGTTCTCCACCCCGTTGGCGTGGATCTTGTGCTTGAACAGCAGCACCAGCGTGTTGCCGTCGATGTCGCGGACCACCGCCTCGCGGGCGAACGCCGCCGCCTTCTTGCTGGTGCGGCCCACCAGCCGGACGATCTCGTCCCAGGACCGGCGTACCGCCGTCGCGTCGTCCGTCCCGGCCTGCGGCGTGCTCGCCGCGACGGCCGCGGGGGCAGGCGCGGCCGCGGGCGCCGGGGTGGTTTCGGTGCGAGCTGGTTCGGGCACCCGGGCCGGTTCGGCCGTGCGGGCCGGTTCGGGCGAGGGCCAGGAGTCGGCAGCGCGGCGGTCCGGGTCACCGTCCGGCCGGGTCGCCTCAGGGCGGGCGGCCGAGCCGGGCTTCTCGTGTGCCGCGGCACTGGCCGCAGCCGCCCGAGCGGCCTCGCGACCGGTGAGCGCGGAGGCTCCGGCGCCGTCGGCGGTCCGTTGGTCGGAACCGGAGTCGCGCTGGCCGGGGGCGGTTTCGCGCTGGGCTTGGCCCGTCGGCGCCTGCGGACGGACCGGGGTGTCGTCGCCCGCCGGGCGCGCGACCGCGCCGGGCACGAAACCGGTCTCCAGCCGCTCCAGGCGCTGGAGCAGGGCGGCTCCGGACTCGTCCGCGGCGGGCAGCAGCATGCGGGCCGCGATCAGCTCCAGCAGCAGCCGCGGCGAGGTCGCGCCGCGCATCTCCACCAGCCCGTTGGCCACGATGTCCGCGCAGCGGGACAGGGTCGCCGAGCCGAGCTGGGCGGCCTGCGCCTGCATGCGCGTCAGCTGCTCCTCGGGCACGTCGATCAGGCCCTTGCCGGCCGCGTCCGGCACCTGCCGCAGGATGATCAGGTCGCGCAGCCGTTCCAGCAGGTCGTTGGCGTAACGCCGGGAGTCGTGCCCGGCCTCGGCGACCCGGTCGATGGCGCCGAACGCGGCCGCCCCGTCCCCGGCGGCCAGCGCGTCGACCATCTCGTCGATCAGGGCGTTGTCGGTGACCCCGAGCAGCGCCACCGCGCGCGCGTAGGTCACCCCGGCCGGTCCGGAGCCCGCGATGAGCTGGTCGAGCACGGACAGGCTGTCCCGGGCCGAACCCCCGCCCGCCCGCACCACCAGCGGCAGCACCAGCGGCTCCACCGCGACGCCCTCGAGCTTGCAGAGCTGCTCCAGGTATGGCCGCAGCGCGCTCGGCGGGATGAGGCGGAACGGGTAGTGGTGGGTGCGCGAGCGGATGGTGCCGAGCACCTTCTCCGGCTCGGTGGTGGCGAAGATGAACTTGACGTAGTCCGGCGGTTCCTCGACCAGCTTCAGCAGCGCGTTGAAGCCCGCCGACGAGACCATGTGCGCCTCGTCGATGATGTAGATCTTGTAGCGGCTGATGGCGGGCGCGAAGAACGCTCGTTCACGCAGCTCCCGGGCATCGTCGACACCGCCGTGACTGGCCGCGTCGATCTCGATCACATCGATCGAGCCGGCCCCATCGGGGGCCAGGGCCTTGCACGAGTCGCACTCGCCGCACGGCTCCGGGGTCGGGCCCTTGGCGCAGTTCAGCGAGCGGGCCAGGATGCGCGCGCTGGAGGTCTTGCCGCAGCCGCGGGGGCCGGAGAAGAGGTAGGCATGGTTCAGCCGACCGCTCTTGAGCGCCTGGATGAGCGGCTCGGTGACATGGTCCTGGCCGATCACCTCGGCGAAGGTGCGAGGCCGGTACCTGCGATACAGCGCCAGCGCCACGGGCGTACACCTCCTACGAACGTCGCCCGCTACCGTACCGCGCAGGTCTGACCACCGGCCTGCTGGACCGGTGCGCGCTGCGGCCCCGCCGGGCGATATGTCTCCGGTGTCCGGGGCGATTCCGAACAACGGTTCGGTATCACTTGCCCGCTCGCACGTGCGACAACACATCGACGGCCGTTATGGTCAGCCCAGGGTGACCCTGCGTCGTCGAGTTCTCACGCAAATAGGACAGAGGTGGCCGCGATGCGCGCGCGACGGTGGCGGATCTGGTCGGCGGCGATCACGGCGGCGGCGCTGCTGCCCGCCGCGGGTTGCACCGGCGACAAGGACGGCCCGCCCGTCACCGCGTCCAGCCCCCCGCCCGCCGTGAGCACCGAGGACAGGCTGGTCTTCGCGATGGGCCAGATCCGCATCCTGGACCCGGCCCTGTCGCCCGACGCCGAGTCGCTGCGCATCACCCGGCAGGTGCTGGAGACGCTGCTGCAGCCCGAGCCGGGCGCCGCAGTGGCCGGGCCGGGCCTGGCGGAGACCTTCTCCGTCGACGGCACGGGCACGGTCTGGACCTTCCACCTGAGGCAGGGCGTCAAGTTCCACGACGGCGCCGACCTCGACGCCGCGGCGGTCTGCGCCAACTTCCAGCGCTGGCATCGCTTCCCTGCGGCGCTCCAGGTGGGCGACATCAGCGCGGCCTGGCAGATGGTCTTCGGTGGCTTCGCCAAGAACGCGTCGAGCCGCCTCGGGGCTAGCCTGTTCAAGTCGTGCACGGCCCGCGATCCGGCCACCGCGGAGATCGCGCTCACCCGGGCCAGCAGCCGCTTCCCGGCGGCCTTCACCCTGCCGGCGTTCGCCATCTCCAGCCCGAAGGCGCTGCGCGAGAAGGCCGCGGACAAGCCGGTCGCGGGCAGCCGCTACCCGGCGTACGGCAACAGCCCGGTGGGCACCGGTCCCTACCGCTTCGTGTCCTGGGACAAGCCTGGCCGCAAGGTGGAGCTGGAGGCGTTCGAGGGCTACCACGGCGCGGCCGCCAAGGTGAAGCACCTGGTGTTCCAAACCGTCGAGGCGGGGCTGCGCAAGCAGGCGCTGCTGGACGGCAAGATCGACGGCTACGACCTGGTCGCGTTCGCCGACCGCAAGCCGCTGGCCGAGCAGGGCTTCCACGTGCTGACCCGGCCGGCGTTCAACACGCTCTACCTGGGCATCAACCAGAGCGGCAACCCGGCCCTGGCCAAGCCGGAGGTGCGCCAGGCGATCGCGTACGCCGTCGACCGGCAGCGGCTGGTCGCCGAGGTCTTCCCCGAGGGCGCGAAACTCGCGCTGAACTTCCAGCCCGAGCTGCTCCCCGGTTACAACCCCGGCGTCGAGGCGTACCCGCACGACCCGGCCAAGGCGAAGGAGCTGCTGGCCGCCGCGGGCTACGGCAGCGGGCTGCGGCTGCGCTTCCACTACCCGCGCAACGTCACCCGGCCGTACCTGCCCGACCCGAAGAAGATCTTCGAGCTGCTGGCCGCCGACCTCCGCGCCGCCGGGATCGAGGTCGACGGGGTCGAGCAGCGCTGGACGCCGGACTACCTGAACACGGTGTCCAAGGGCAACGCCCACGACCTGCACCTGTACGGCGTGACCGGCAACTACGGCGAGGCCTACGACTTCATGGGCCAGCTGTTCGCCAAGCCCAACGCCGAGTTCGGGTTCACCGACGCCGAGCTGTTCGCGCAGCTCAAGGCGGTCGACGGGACGGGCGACCCGGCCCGGCGGCGACCGCTGTACGAGCAGCTGAACGCGCGCCTGCTGGAGCTGCTGCCCGCCGTGCCACTGGCACACGGGCCGGACGCGCTGGTGCTGGACAAGAACCTGATCGGGATCACGCCCAGCCCGCTCACCGATGAGGACTTCGCCGTCGCGCTGTTCACCTGACAGATCCCCCGGCGGGAACGGCGCGTGTCGCAGCCATCGGATTGTCTGGTTATGCGGCGATAAGCGGTAGCCTGCCACCTTGCCAGAGCAAATCGACCCGCATAGCGCGGGCCGCGCCGCGCGCACGGGTCACGTGCCGCGCTCGATGGGGGAATCGTGGTCCGCAGCTGGATGACCGTCGCGTTCGGAGCCGCCCTGGGTCTCGCCGCGGGGCTGCCCGCGGCCGCCGCCCCGGCCGACGGCGGGCTCAAGCTCGACCTGCCGGCCGCGGCCGGGGCCACCGCGCTCGGCGGCGGGGACACCGTCGTCAGCCTGAAGAACACCACCGGCCACGACCTGAGCAAGGTCGTGCTCCAGGTGCGGCTGACCGGCGGTCTCGGCCAGCGGGTCGAGCTGGCCTCGGCCGACTGGTGCGACCACACCAAGACCACCGCCACCTGCAAGGTCGACCGGATCAACCCGGGCCAGGGCTTCGCCATCCGGCTGGACCTGCGCGCCCGCGAGAAGGCCGCGCTGGGCGAGGCGGGCACGGTGTCCGTCAGCGCCCGCGGCATCGGCGTGCCCGCGGCGTACGGCACGTTCGGGGTCGCCATCTCGTCGCCGCCCTACACCGACGTCGCGGCGGTCGCCGAGCAGCCGCGGGTGGACCTGCACACCGGGGACACCGCGACGCTCGGCGTGCTCTACCGCAACACCGGCCCGGTGCCCGCCCGGCTGCGCGTCGCCGATCCGGTCGCGGCCGGGTTCGACGACGTGGCCTGGTCCGACTGCCCCGAGGACGACGGCGACGCCTGCCTGGTCGAGCTGCCTGCCGGACAGTCCCGGCGGCTCGGCTTCACCATGCGCCTGACCGGCGCGGAGCCGGCGGAGCCGCACGTCGCGATGACGGTCGAGGGCGCGTACGACCGGATCGTCACCGACAACCTGGCCGTCTACATGGTCTGCGTGTACGACACCGGCCGCTGCACCAGGCACCTGCCCGGCACCCGCAGCGACGTGTTCGCCGAGCCCGCGCCGCGGGCCGTGCCGGTTGACCCCGCCGCGGCCGGGCCGGACTCGGAGAACCAGGCGGTCACCCTGACGCAGCCCGAACACGTGCCCGTCGCGGTGCAGGAGGAACTGGCCGCCGACGAGCCCTACAGCTTCTTCGACGAGGTGACCGGCATCCTGGTGTACTCGATGCTGGGCCTGCTCATCGTCGGCACCAGCATCGCCCTCGCCCTGCGCAAGCGCGCCGCGGACCGCGGCTGAGGTCAGCCCTCCGGGCGGTTCAGCAGGCCCACGGCCAGCGCGTGCAGCGCCTGGGCGGGGTCGGTGACCGGCACGGTCGCGCCGGTCACCGTGTACCACTCCTCGGCGCCCAGGTACTGGACGCGGAGCCGGGCGGTGCCGTCGCCGCCCAGCTCCGTGGCGAGCGTCAGCTCACCGGTGACCACGCCCACCTCGTCGGTCATGACACCGCCAGGCCCGGCCACGATGTTCGTGGTCAACGCGCTCATGCTGCGAACCCGCTTCGCGCGTTCGCAGCATGAATACCGGCGCTGATGATTCGCTCGCTTCGCGCGCTCATGCGATGAACCTGCTACGGATGTCCACCACACGAGTGCGGGCGTGCTCGCTCATACACAGGTCCCCAGCATGTCGGTCAGGGCGGCCTTCTCGGCCGTGGTCACGGTGAGTTTCCAGTGGGTCTTCACCGTGATCCATTGTTGCGCATAAGTGCACCAATAGTCCTTGCTTGGCGGCTTCCAGGTCGACGGGTCCTGGTCGCCCTTGGACCGGTTGCTGGTCGCCGACACCGCGAACAGCTGCGGCCGGTCCAGGTCGTTGGCGAACTGCGAGCGCTTCTCGTTGGTCCACTCGTCCGCGCCGGAGCGCCACGCGTTGGCCAGCGGCACCATGTGGTCGATGTCCACCTTGAGCGGGTCGCTGGTCTTGAGGCCGTCGTACACGCTGGACCACTCGCCGCCGGTGACGTTGCAGCCGTCCAGCTTGATCTTCTTGCCGTCGCGGGCGAGCACGGTGTCGCGCACGTCGCAGTTGGACCCGGCCTTGTTCCAGTGCGGGAACTTCTCCCGCGTGTAGCCGGTCATCGGCCGCGCGGCGGCGACCTTCAGGGTGGACAGTGACGCGAGCGCGTTGCTGCCCGCGTTCGGGTCGACGTTGACGCCACCGGGCCCGGCCGGGCTGCCGGGACCGCTTTCGACCGGGTCGCAGGCGGTGGTGGTCGCGACGGCCGCGACGGCCGCCACCAGGAGCAGGAGAATTCTGGTACGTCTGGGGCGTTTGGGGGATCGCACCCGCTCACCATACGAGTAGTCCTCACCATCACCACGCATCCGTCACCTTCGCGTTACCCGGCGCGGCGGCGGGCGGGGGGACGACAATGGACGGAATGGAGCCGGTCGGACTGCGGATGAGCAGCGCCGCCGGGCGGGGCACGCTCGCCGCGGCGGTGCTCGCCTCCGGCATGGCGTTCCTCGACTCCACCGTGGTCAACGTGGCGCTGCCGACGCTCGGGCGCGAGCTGGGCGCGAGCCTGGCCCAGCTGCAGTGGGTGATCAACGGGTACACCCTGACGCTGGCCGCGTTCGTGCTGCTCGGCGGCGCGCTGGGCGACCACCTCGGGCGGCGTCGGATATTCGTCACCGGCGTCGTCTGGTTCACCCTGGCCTCGCTGGTGTGCGGCATCGCGCCGAACGTGGAGACGCTGATCGTGGCCCGGGTCGTGCAGGGTGTGGGCGGGGCGCTGCTGGCGCCCGGTTCGCTGGCCCTGCTGCAGTCGTCGTTCCGGCAGGAGGACCGCGCCCGTGCGATCGGGGCCTGGTCCGGGCTGGCCGGCACGACCACCGCGCTCGGCCCCTTCGTCGGCGGGGTGCTCATCGACCAGGTGTCCTGGCGCTGGATCTTCCTGATCAACCTGCCGCTGGCCGTGGTGGTCGTCTGGCTGAGCAAGGTCTACGTGCCGGAGAGCCGGGACAGCGCGTCGGCGCACCACTTCGACGTGGCCGGGGCGCTGCTCGGCGCGACCGCGCTGGGTGGTGTCACGTACGCCCTGATCGCCTGGCCGGAGCAGGGATTCGCGTCGATCGCGGTGCTGGGCGGGTTCGTGCTCGGGCTGGCCGGGGCGATCGGCTTCCTGCTGGTGGAACGGGCTCGGGCGACGGCCGCGATGCTGCCCCTGCGGCTGTTCCGCTCGCGCGTGTTCTCCGTGCTCAACCTGTACACGGTGCTGACCTACGGCGCTTTCGGCGGCTTCTTCTTCCTGCTCGTCATCTACCTGCAGACCGGGCTCGGCTACGACGCGCTGGAGGCGGGGCTGGCCACGCTGCCGATGACGCTGATCATGCTGCTCGGCTCGGAGCTGTCCGGCGCGGCAGCCACGAAGTTCGGGCCGAGACTGCAGCTGACGGTAGGCCCACTGTGCTGCGGAGCGGGAATCATGCTGATCCGCGAGATCACCCCCGGCGTGAGCTACCTGACCGGGATCCTGCCCGGCGTGCTCATCTACGGCCTCGGGCTGACGCTGCTCGTCGCGCCGTTGACCGCCTCGGTGCTGTCCGCCGTCGAGGTGCGCTTCGCCGGGGTCGCCAGCGGCGTCAACAACACCGCGGCACGGGCCGGTTCGCTGCTCGCCGTGGCGGCGCTGCCGCTGGTGGTGGGGCTGTCGGGCGAGGAATACGAGAACGGCGCGGCCCTGGGCGCAGCGTTCTACGACGCCGGGATGTGGTGCGCCGGGGCGATGGTCCTCGCCGCCGTGCTGGCCCTGTTCGTGTGCGGCAAGGTCCGCCTGGACCGCCCGGCCCGCACGGCCGCCCCCGAGCAGCGCGAGAGCCACCTCCCGCAGGTCCTCCAACGCGGCCGCTGCCCCTGAACCCCGGACCGAACGAAGGAAGGGCGCCTTCTTGACGGACGTCCGTCAAGAAGGCGCCCTTCCTTCGTCTTGGTCAGTGGCGGTTGACGGCGCTGGCGACGGCCTTCAGCGAGGCGGTCACGATGTTCGCGTCGACGCCGACGCCCCAGCGGGTCTCGCCGTCCACGTCGCACTCGACGTACGCGGCGGCCTGCGCGTCACCGCCGGAGGTCAGCGCGTGCTCGGCGTAGTCCAGCACCCGCACGCTGACCGCGTGGTCGCTCAGCGCATGGATGAACGCGTCGATCGGGCCGTTGCCGACGCCGGTCAGGCGACAGGCGCTGCCGTCCAGATCGGCCTCCGCGACCAGCTCCACCTTGCCGTCGACGGTTGCCACCGAGTAGGAGCGCACCGCCAGGCGGCGGTCGGTGAGGTACTCGTCGGCGAAGACGGCGTACATCTCGGCCGGGGTGACCTCGCCACCCGCGTCGTCGGTGCGGCGCTGGACGACGCCCGAGAACTCGATCTGCAGCCGGCGCGGCAGGTCCAGCTGGTGCTCGGACTTCATGATGTACGCGACGCCGCCCTTGCCGGACTGCGAGTTGACCCGGATGACGGCCTCGTACGAGCGGCCCAGGTCCTTCGGGTCGATCGGCAGGTAAGGCACGCCCCACTCGAACGCCTCGACGGGCACCCCGGCCTTCTCGGCCCTGCGGGCGTGCGCGTCCAGGCCCTTCTTGATCGCGTCCTGGTGCGACCCGGAGAACGCCGTGTAGACCAGGTCCCCGGCGTACGGGTGGCGCTCGTGCACGGGCAGCTGGTTGCAGTACTCCACGGCGCGCTTGATCTCGTCGATGCCGGAGAAGTCGACCTGCGGGTCGATGCCCTGGCTGAACAGGTTCAGGCCCAGCGTGACCAGGTCGACGTTGCCGGTGCGCTCGCCGTTGCCGAACAGGCAGCCCTCGATCCGGTCGGCGCCGGCCAGCAGGCCCAGCTCGGCGGCGGCGACACCGGTGCCGCGGTCGTTGTGCGGGTGCAGGCTCAGGATGACCGAGTCACGCCGCGGCAGCCGCCGGTCCATCCACTCGATCGAGTCGGCGTACACGTTCGGCGAGGCCATCTCGACGGTGGCCGGCAGGTTGATGATCAGCGGGCGGTCCGGCGTCGGGTCGATCACCTCGATGACCGCCGAGCACACCTCCAGCGCGTACTCCAGCTCGGTGCCCGTGTAGGACTCGGGGGAGTACTCGTACCGGATCTCGGTGTCCGGGGTGATGATCTCGGCGTACTTCTGGCACAGCCGCGCGCCGTCCGTCGCGATCGCGGTGATGCCGTCCTTGTCCAGGCCGAACACCACCTCGCGCTGCAGCGTGGAGGTCGAGTTGTAGAAGTGCACGATCGCCCGCTTGGCGCCGCGCAGGCTCTCGAAGGTGCGCTCGATCAGGTGCTCGCGGCACTGGACCAGCACCTGGATGGTCACGTCGTCCGGGATCAGCTGCTCCTCGATGAGCTGCCGTACGAACGAGAAGTCGGTCTCGCTGGCGGCCGGGAAACCGACCTCGATCTCCTTGTAGCCCATCCGCACCAGCAGCTCGAACATGCGGCGCTTGCGGTCGGGGGACATCGGGTCGATCAGGGCCTGGTTGCCGTCGCGCAGGTCGACCGCGCACCACTGGGGGGCGGCGCTCACGCGGCGGGTCGGCCAGGCGCGGTCGGGTACCTCGACCTGGAACTGTTCGTGGTAGCCGCGGTAACGCTGGTACGGCATCTTGCTGGGGCGCTGAGCAGCAGCAGACATGGCTTCCATGCTCCTTGACATCATGTGTTTCGCGCGTGGTCCGGCGGCAGAATGTGCCCAAGGCGACATAGGCCGTCATCAAGATTCGTTGAACCGGCAACTTCTGCCGGGCAACCCGGAAATGCGGGGACCAGCGGGCGAGCGCACGTCGCTACTCCGCGACGAGGTGCCGGTCGGTCAGACCTCGTCGCGGCGGCGAAGCAGGAGGCTCACGCAGCACATGATGTCGGCCACTCTACGCCCATAGATCGCCATCCGGCCCGCAAGTCCGCTCTTTGGGACGCAAGTCCCAAGATCGCTCGACTTGCCTGGCACTCGTGCGTATCTCGACCAGCCATTCGCCCACCTGCCCGGGCAGGTCGAGTGATCATGCGCAGGGCTCAGGTCAGGCCTTCGGCGATGGCGAGGTGGAGGTGCTGGCCGAGGGCTTGGGGGACGGCGGCGCGTTCAGCGGCAGCGGGTTGCCGGGCACGACCGGGCCGGGCAGCTGCACCGACGGTGGGGCGAGGCCGGGGGTGCCCTCCAGCAGCAGGGTGCCGAAGCCGACCTTGGCGGCGGTCAGCGTGCCGTCGGCCTCGTAGCAGTAGATGCCCGCGTCCAGCGGCAGCGCGATGCTGGCCGCGGAAGACTCCACCGAGTAGCACCGGCCGCGGGCCCCGGGCAGCGGGGCGACCTCGGCCACCGCGAGCGCGAGCCGCCGGTCGGTGAGCATGTGCTGCCAGTCGCTGATCAGGTGCTGGATCTTCAGATCGGCCTTGGCCGGCAGCGCCCCGGCGATCCGCACGCAGCCCGAGTACGGGTGATTGCCCGCGGCCAGCGCGCACTGGTGCAGGGTGCCGCCCGCGAACACCAGCGCGATGTCGACCGCGCCGCTGTGCGCCCCGCCGGGTACGTCGATGCGCCAGGTGCCGTCGACGGCCCGGGTGATGACCACGCGGCGGTCCGGTCGCTTCGGGGCCTTGAAGGTGTAGAGGGCCACCTGGCGCAGGTCCTTGGCGGCGGCGGCCCGCGCGGCGAGCTGCGCCCGGGGCTCGGTCGGCTCGGCGGCCACGGTGGAGACCGGGGCGGCCGACGTGGGCGCCGTCTGCGGTGTGCCGCCGCCGCAGGCGGAGACCGACCAGCAGGCGGCGAGGAGACAGAGGGAGAGGACAGCCCGGCGCACGCGCCCATTCTCAACCCAACCCGCCCCGTCTTCGGCGTGACGCGCCCCGGACTGACACAAGATCGGCGATTAAGCAGGCAACGCGCGGTCTGTGGCGCGCGTCACAACCGTTAAATCCTGCGGCGGCGATGCGGAACAGGCGGGTGACTGCACGGCGGCGGGAGCCGTACGGAAGAGGATCTCGGACTTCTCGGGTCGCGCTGCCCGACAGCTGGGATCGACCCGGCAGGTGCGGCATGAGCCGCCGCTAAGCTGAAGCGTCTTTAGTCCCTGAGGTGGAGAGGAGCCGTGCAACCGTGGCCCTCGTCGTGCAGAAGTACGGCGGCTCGTCAGTCGCCAATGCTGAGCGGATCAAGCGGGTCGCCGAGCGCATCGTCGCGACGCGGAAGGCCGGCAACGACGTGTGCGTGGTCGTCTCCGCGATGGGCGATACGACCGACGAGCTGATCGACCTGGCGCACCAGGTCAGCCCGCTGCCGCCGGGCCGCGAGTTCGACATGCTGCTCACCGCGGGCGAGCGCATCTCGATGGCGCTGCTCGCCATGGCCATCCACAACCTGGGCTACGAGGCGCGCTCGTACACCGGGTCGCAGGCCGGCGTCATCACCACGTCGGTGCACGGCAAGGCGCGCATCATCGACGTCACCCCGGGCCGCCTGCGCGGCGCGCTCGACGAGGGCGCGATCGTGATCGTGGCCGGATTCCAGGGTGTCGCCCAGGACACCAAGGACATCACCACGCTCGGCCGCGGCGGCTCGGACACGACCGCGGTGGCGCTGGCCGCCGCGCTGAAGGCCGACGTCTGCGAGATCTACACCGACGTGGACGGCGTGTACACCGCCGACCCGCGCATCGTGCCCAACGCGGCCAAGGTCGACCAGATCACCTATGAGGAGATGCTGGAGCTGGCCGCGTCCGGCGCGAAGATCCTGCACCTGCGCAGCGTGGAGTACGCCCGCCGGTTCGGGCTGCCGATCCACGTCCGCTCGTCGTACTCGAACAACACCGGCACCATGGTGACGGGATCAATGGAGGACCTTTCCGTGGAGCAAGCACTCATCACCGGCGTCGCGCACGACCGCAACGAGGCGAAGATCACGATCGTCTCCGTGCCGGACGAGCCGGGCGAGGCCGCGT
Source organism: Catellatospora vulcania (assembly GCF_009720385.1). Classification (GTDB taxonomy): domain Bacteria; phylum Actinomycetota; class Actinomycetes; order Mycobacteriales; family Micromonosporaceae; genus Catellatospora; species Catellatospora vulcania. The sequence goes on from NZ_ML769302.1 coordinate 721,628, forward strand.
CGATCTTCCGTACGCTGGCCGACGCCGAGATCAACATCGACATGATCGTGCAGAACGTCTCCACCGAGGCCTCCGGGCGCACCGACATCTCCTTCACTCTGCCCAAGGACGACGGCCCCACCGCGATGGCCGCCCTGCAGAAGATCCAGGAGCGGGTCGGCTTCAAGGGCCTGCTCTACGACGACCACATCGGCAAGATCTCCCTGGTCGGCGCCGGCATGCGGTCCAACCCGGGCGTCACCGCCACGTTCTGCGAGGCGCTGGCCCGCGCCGGGGTCAACATCGAGATCATCTCGACCTCGGAGATCCGCATCTCGGTCGTCTGCCGCGACACCGACCTCGACTCCGCAGTCCGCGCAGTCCACGACGCGTTCGAACTCGGCGGCGACGAAGAGGCCGTGGTGTACGCCGGAACCGGTCGTTGAGCATGAGCCATAAGCTGCCCACTCTCGCCGTGGTCGGGGCCACCGGCGCTGTCGGCACGGTGATGCTCGACATCCTCAGCAACCGCCGCAACGTGTGGGGCGAGATCAGGCTCGTCGCCTCCGCGCGTTCGGCGGGTCGCCGCCTGCTCGTGCGCGGCGAGGAGGTCGAGGTCGTCGCGCTGACCGAGGAGGCGTTCGACGGCGTCGACGTCGCCATGTTCGACGTGCCCGACGAGGTCTCCGCCTACTGGGCGCCGATCGCCGCGGCCCGGGGCGCGGTCGCGGTCGACAACTCCGGCGCGTTCCGGATGGACCCCGACGTCCCCCTGGTCGTCCCCGAGATCAACCCGGCGCAGATCCGCAACCGGCCCAAGGGCATCATCGCCAACGCCAACTGCACCACCCTGGCGATGATCGTGGCGATCGCCCCGCTGCACAACGCGTACGGCCTCAAGGAGCTGGTGCTGGCCTCGTACCAGGCCGTCTCCGGAGCCGGGCAGATCGGCGTGGACACCCTGCACGACCAGATCGCCAAGATCGCGGGGGACCGGGTGCTCGGCACCCGGCCGGGCAACGTGCGCCACGCCGTCGGCGACGAGCTGGGCCCGTTCGCCGCGCCCGTCGCGCTCAACGTGGTGCCGTTCGCCGGCTCCCTCAGGGACGGCGGCTGGTCCAGCGAAGAGCTGAAGATGCGCAACGAGTCCCGCAAGATCCTGGGTCTGCCCGACCTCAAGGTCAGTGCGACGTGCGTACGCGTCCCCGTGGTCACCGGCCACTCGGTCGCCGTGCACGCGGTCTTCGGCTCCGAGGTCGACGCCATGGGCGCCCGTGAGGTCCTCCAGGGCGCGCCCGGCGTGATCGTCGTGGACGACCCGGCGGCAGGGGAGTTCCCCATGCCCATCGACGCCGTCGGCACCGACCCGTCCTGGGTCGGCCGCATCCGCCGCGCCGTCGACGACCCCCGCGCCCTCGACTTCTTCGTCACCGGCGACAACCTCCGCAAGGGCGCCGCCCTCAACACCGCCCAGATCGCCGAGCTCCTCGCCGCCGAGTTCCGCCCCTGACCCGAACGAAAGGAAGGGCACCTTCACAACGCTATGCGTTGCAGAAGGTGCCCTTCTTAACGCAGCACGTGACGTGACCTGCGCAGCGATGGGGCGCGGGAGGCGAAGGGCGGGCCGTCAGGGGGCCAGCCGGACCCCGTTGCGGCCGTTGCGCTTGACGGCGTAGAGGGCCTGGTCGGCGCGGTACATGGCGGCCTCCGGCGGCTCCAGCTCGCCCTGGACGGCCACCCCCACGCTGATCGTGCGTCCGGTGGCCCGTGCCGCCGCGACCAGCCGCTCGGCAACCAGCAGCGCCTCCGCGGCGCTGGGCACGTCGATCACCGCCACGAACTCGTCACCACCGACCCGGAACAGCTCGTCACCGAGCCGCAGCGCCTGCTGCAGCGCACTGGACATCTGCACCAGGACGCGGTCGCCCGCGGCGTGGCCGAGCGTGTCGTTGACCGCCTTGAACTGGTCGATGTCGATGGCCAGCAGCGCGGTCCGGCCGGGGGTGGCGTTGGCGAGGCGGTCGCCGAAGGGCCCGCCATGGCCGAGGCCGGTCAGCGGGTCGGAGTTGGCCTGCAGGTGCAGGCGGCGCAGTGTGGTCAGCTTCTCCAGGCACGTGCTGGCCTGTGCCGCCAGCAGCTCCAGCAGGTTCACCAGCGCGCTGTCCGGCACGATCGCGGTCTCGTCCAGCACCACCAGCGCGCCGACCGAGGAGGACACCACAGGCGTGCCGGCCCCGAGTGGTACGGCGATCATGGTGCGCACCCCGGCGGCGGTCAGCGCCTCGAACCCGCGGGCGTCGAGCACAGCAGGATCACCGAGGGTGTACGACGCGCCGTACCGGCAGGCCTCGTCGAGCAGGGCGGCGAGCCGGTCGGGGTCGATCTGCCCCAGCCGGGCCACCAGGGGCCGGTCACGGGGTTCCGGGGAGCTGGCCGCGACGACCACACGCAGGTCCTGATCCTCGGGCAGCAGATCCGGAGCGGGCCGCAGCAGCACGGCGGCGGCCAGCCCGGTCACCTCCCGCGCCGCGCGGCAGGCGCGGATCAGCACGTCGGCATCGGTCTCGGCGTTGGTGAGCGCGAGCGCGTGCCGCAGCAGCTGCTCGCTGCGGGTCTCCGCGGGCGGCCCGCCCAGCTCGGAAAGGCGTGCCCCGAGCAGCCGGCCGGCCTCGGTGAGGGTCTCCTCCCACCCGTCCAGCGGCTGCGCCTCGGCCCATTCGGCGTTGATCACGCCGACCGGGTGCCCGGTCCGGTCGATGATCGGCGCGCAGATCTCGGAGGTGATCGGCGGCCCGAGCCGGATGTAGTCCGGGTCGTTGGCGACGTCGAGAATGGTGACGGGCTTGCCGCTGGCGTACACCCGGCCGACCACGCCGTGGCCCAGCGGGACGGCGGAGAACACCTGCCAGGCGCCGCTCGCCGAGACGCACCGGAGCTGATCCTTCACGTGCAGCAGCGCCTCGATCAGCGCGGGCGTGGGCCTGCTGAGCACGGAGACCGTGGCATTGCAGGCTTCTACCGCGCTGCGGGAGGTTCGCAGTGCTGCGGAAACATCATCAATGATGCGAGAAAGGGGCACGAGGCAGGATTTCGCTCTTTGTCCGGGGTGAGGGGCTTACGGCGATGAAGTTTACTCACCGTAGGCGGGTACAGCGGCCATTATGAAAATCGTTCGCCCGGCGTGACCATCGGGCGAGTGGGCATCCCTGCCCTGCTCACCGGTCCGCACCCGACGTGATCTCGGCCTCTTCGTCCCACGTGTCGGGAGGGCGTGGGCCTTATGCGCCGATCGTCGACTTATGGCGGTGTTCGACGGTGCGTCACGATGCGATCAACCTTGCCGACCGCCGAGGTCACTCTTTCGGGTGACTGCGGCTCACTCGTCGATCTCGGTGACCTCGGTGAAGTGGGTGGCACGCCACATCTCGTGATCACGCATCAGCACCGCGGCCGCGTGCACCGCGAAGTTGATCAACCCGATGGCGAGCAGCACCCAGCCGACCATCAACGCCAGCGGGCGGTAGGTCTCACTCGGCCCGGAGGTGACCGCGCCGACGCAGGCCAGGCCGAAGAGCGTGAACGTGACCGCGATGTAGAAGAACCTGCCGGTCTGTGCCGGATGGCGCACGCCGCCTCCTCGGGCCGGGAACGGTTCGCAGCGTACGACAGCAGCGCTCGTCACGTGGCCCCGCGACCGGGCCACTGCCTTGATCGTGCTCGCGCGGTGCGATGCCCGGTCCGCCCGACGCGATGCGCCGATGCGCGAACAGGATCGCCTGCCGATGCGCCTGGTCCAGATGATCCTCTATTGGCCGAACGTCGGTTGTGCCTGCCACGGGAGCCTGCCAAGCTGCTGCGGCGCCTTGTGCGCACAGACCTCACGGGGAGGATTTCGTGCGGATCCACCGACCGCTTGCGGCTGCTTTCAGCGCCGTACTCCTCGCCTCGCTCACATCGGCGGTTCCCTCCGGCGCGAACGCGCTGACCGCTGCGACGCAGGCGAATCAACTCACCACGTTCACCGACGACCAGGGCCGCAAGGTCACCCGGTTGCCGAACGGCCGCGAAGTCACGCACCGGGCGGCAATCAGCCCTGGCAAGCGGAAAGCCGTTGCCAACCAGCCGAAAACGGTCCTGGTCAAGCTGCGGTCCGGCGCTTCGACGGCCGACCGTGACCGGATGCTCGCGGCGATCGGCGGCAAGCTCGCCCGGACACTCAGCAACGGCTACCTGAAGATCACGACCGCCGGGTCCGCCGACGCCGCGATCACGAAGCTCGGCAAGGATCCCGCCGTCGCCACGGCGGAGTACGACCGGGTCCGCTACCTGACCGCGACGCCGAACGACACCTATTACGGCGAGCAGTACGCCCTGTCGACCATCCGTATGCCGTCGGCCTGGAACCTGCTGAAGTCGGCGTCCAGCGTCGTCGTGGCAGTGGTCGACACCGGTGTCGACACCGGCCACCCGGACCTCGTCGGCCGTACCGTCGCCGGATACAACGCCGTCAGCCCGGGTGCGAGCGTGGCCGACACGGCCGGCCACGGAACGTTCGTGAGCGGCATCATCGCGGCCAACACCAACAACAGCGCCGGCGTCGCCGGCGTCACCTGGAACGGCCGCGTCATGCCGATCAAGGTCTTCGACGGCGAGTACGCGAGCGACTCCGATGTCGCCGAGGGCATCACCTGGGCCGTGGACCACGGCGCAAAGGTGATCAACCTGTCACTCGGCGGACCGGGCGGCAGCACCGTGATGCACACCGCGGTCAAGTACGCCGTGAGCAAGGGCGCCGTGGTGGTCGTCTCGTCCGGCAACGAAGGCAACGACGTGCCGCAGTACCCGGCGGCCTTCCCTGAGGTCATCTCGGTCGGCGCCACCGACGACAGCGGCCGCCTCACCGACTTCAGCTCGTTCGGCGAGCACCTGGACATCGTGGCGCCCGGCTTCGACGTCTTCTCGACCTTCCCGCGTGCCGCCGACTGCAACCCGTCGTGGTGCTACGGCTGGTGGTCGGGCACCTCGTTCTCGGCACCGATGGTCTCGGGTGTCGCCGCACTGCTCAAGGCCAAGAACCCCAGCTGGACCCCGGCCCAGATCATCGACCGGCTGAAGTCCACCACCCGCGACGCGGGACCCCGCGGCTTCGACCCCTACTACGGCGCGGGAATGCTCGACGCGTACGCGGCCCTCGGCGGCACGACGGGCAGCGTGTTCCCGCAGCTGTCGGCCGGTACGTCCGAGCCGAACGATGTGCCGGCCCGCGCGACCACGGTTCCTGCAGGTTCCAGCGTCACCGCCACCATCGCCGTCGAGGGCGACGTCGACTGGTACAAGGTCGTGCTCGCCCAGGACGGGACGCTCACGGTGCGGGCCACCCCGCCCGCCCACGACGAGGCCAGGCCGCAGAACGTCGACATCGTGCTCGGCGTGTACGACGCGACGCTGCACATCATCGGACACTCCGACGGCTCGGCTCCGGGCAATGCCGAGGAGGTCTCGAAGCTGATGCCGGCCGGCACCTACTACGTGAAGATCGAGAATTTCAACGGCTCGGCTGACGCGAGGAACTACACGCTGAGCACCTACTTCACGGTCCAGCCGCCCGCCGTCGTGCCGCCGTTCGCCAGCCCGAGCAGCCACATCTTCGGCAACTCCTTCACCGACGCCGTGGCGATCGGCGACGTCAACAACGACCGGCGTCCGGACATCCTCGTGGCGACGTCGGCCTACAACGACCCCGCGACGGACAACAAGGTCCTCGTCTCCACGCAGAAGGCCGACGGCACGTTCAACCCGGCGGTCGGCTACGCGCCCGCGGGCGGCGGATCGCCCAGCGTCGCGGTGCTCGACGGCAACGGTGACGGCAAGAACGATGTCTTCCTCGGCACCGGCAACGGCGTCCAGATGCTCGCGCAGAACGCGGCCGGGACCCTCGACGCCGGCCTCCAGGTCTCCGACGCCCAGGGGCACGTCGATCTGACCGCGGCCGATTTCGACAAGGACGGCGACAAGGACATCGTCGCCTCCGGCGCGGGGATCTTCCTGCTCACGCAGGGCCCCGCCGGCACCTTCACCAAGACCCAGGTCGCCACGGACAACGAGGGCAACGGGGAGGTCGAGGTCGGCGACCTCGACAACGACGGCCGGCTCGACGTCGTCTCGTTCAACAGCAGCAGCAAGTTCGCAGTGCATCTCAACGCCGTGGCCGGGTGGACCCACACCAACTACTCGACCACCAACACGGTGCCGATCCGCGGGATCGCGGTCGGCGACGTGACCGGCGACGGTCTGGACGACGTCGTCTCGGTCACGTACGCCGTCGACCCGAGTCCGCTCGACGTCTTCAAGCAGCAAGCTGACAAGACGCTCACGAAGTCGCAGACGATCAACACGGGCGTCAACGCGATCGGTGTAGAGCTCACCGACTGGGACAAGGACGGTCGACTGGACGTCGTCGCCACCTACAACAGCGGTCCGGTCCGGCTCTTCCGGCAGCAGTCCAACGGGACGCTCGGCGCGGGTCAGGACTCGCCGATGTCCGTGGCGCAGTGGCCCTCATCGGACTGCCTCGTCCTCGGGGACCTGAACGGCGACACCTACCCCGACGTCGTCACGGCGGTCAACTACTACGCGGGCTACTCCGTGGCGTACAACTCGAAGGGGGCGCTGCCACCTGGCGTGACGCTCCCGGTCGGGGCGCAGGACTGGGTGTGGTCGACCAGCGTGGCCGATTTCTCGGTCGGCGCCGCCACCGCCCGTCCCACCACGAAGGTGACCGTCACGATGGCGGCCGGGCTGGACCCGGCCACGGTCAACGGCCAGACCGTCAAACTGTTGCGCGGCAACACGGGAGTTCCCGTGCCGGTGAAGGTCAGCTACGACCCGGCCACCCGCAAGATCACGCTCTACCGCACGATGACCTCGGCCGACGGCTTGGTCCGGTACCTGCCGCTCACCGAGAGCGGGGTCGCGTACCGGGTGGTTGTCGGTGCCGTCCGCGACACGGACGGGCGCGCCAACCCCGGCTACAGCTTCTCGTTCGTGGGCTGACCGGCGAAACAGCAGCGGGCCCCGCACCCTTCCGGGTGCGGGGCCCGCTGGTTTCTGCGGAGCGTGAGGGACTCTCTGACGGGGCGGACAGGCGCGATGTGACCGTCGACTTTCAAGATCTTCTCCCCGGTTTCTCGCAGAGCAGATCTTGAAACGGTGAGGGCCGGTCTCCCTTGGCGGAAGACCGGCCCTCACCTGCACTTACCTCGGTCGGGGTAGCCGGATTTGAACCGACGGCCTCTTCGTCCCGAACGAAGCGCGCTACCAAGCTGCGCTATACCCCGAAGCGGTGCTCCGAAATACTAGCTGACCCGGTCCCCGGCTCCAAAACGGGTATCCCCCTCAGCGTGGGATGAGCGTCAGCAGGGTCGCCTCCGGGCGGCAGGCGAAGCGCACGGGAGCCGTCGGATGGGTGCCCAGACCCGCCGACACGTGCAGCCAGGCGCGGTCCCAGCGGTGCAGCCCGCGGGCCATTCTGCGGTCCAGGCCGCAGTTGGTGACCAGCGCGCCGACGCCCGGCACCCGCACCTGTCCGCCGTGGGTGTGCCCGGCCAGCAGCAGTTCGAAGCCGTCGGCGGCGAACGCGTCGAGGACCCGGGGCTCCGGGGCGTGGCTGAGCGCGATGCGCACCGCGGCGGCCGGGTCGGCCGGTCCGGCGGGGTAGGCGTCGAGGTCGATGTGGGGGTCGTCGACACCGGCCAGGTCGACGACGCGGCCGCCGGCCTTGAGGGTGGCGCGGTTGTTGTTGAGATCGGCCCAGCCCGCGTCGAGGAAGGCCGCGCGGAGGTCTTCGGTGGGCAGCTCGACGCCGTGCTCGTACTCGCGGTCCTCACGGAAGTAGCCGAAGGGGCTCTTCAGCACCGGGCCGCTGTAGTCGTTGGAGCCGAAGACGAAGGCGCCGGGCAGCTCCAGCAGCGGCTCGTACGCGGCGAGCACGCCGGGCACCGCGTCCGGGTGGGCCATGTTGTCGCCGGTGACCACGACCAGGTCGGGGTCGAGTCCGGCCAGCTCGCGCACCCAGCGCTGCTTGCGTAGCTGCTTGGGGGTCAGGTGCAGGTCGGACAGGTGCAGCACGCGCAGCGGCTCGGCCTCGGGGGCGAGCAGCGGCACGTCGTAGCGGCGCAGCGTGAACCAGTTGCGTTCGATGAGCGTGCCGTATGCCAGCGTGCCCGCGCCGACCACGACGGCGCCCAACGCGATTTTCCCGAGCGGACCCATGAGGCTAAGAGTAGTTTCATCGCCCGGGGGCACCACAGTGCCGTCGGATGTGCGGAGCACGGAGAGGTGGGTATGGGCACCCTGAAGGAGCGCCTGACCGAGGACATGCGCTCGGCCATGAAGGCGCGGGACGAGGTCGTGACCGGCACGCTGCGGATGGCGCTGGCTGCCGTCGGCGTCGCCGAGGTCGCCGGCAAGGCCAAGCGTGAGCTGAACGACGAGGAGGTGCTCGCGGTGCTCGCCAAGGAGGCGAAGAAGCGCCGGGAGGCCGAGACGGCGTTCGCCGACGCGGGCCGTGCCGAGCAGGCCGCGAAGGAGCGTGCCGAGGAGGAGGTGCTGGCCCGGTATCTGCCGAAGCAGCTCACCGACGCCGAGATCGCGCAGCTGGTGTCGCAGACGCTGGCTGCGGGCGGTTTCAGCGGCATGGGGTCGATGGGCCCGGCCATGAAGGCGGTGCAGGCCGCGGTGGCCGGTCGCGCCGAGGGCGGCAAGGTCTCCGCGGAGGTACGCCGCCAGCTGGCCGGCTGACTTCTGAACTGAGCAAAGGGCGAGGCCCCGTTCGCGTGGTGCGAACGGGGCCTCGTCTGCTGGACGGGTCAGCCTCCCGGCGGTGGCGGGTTGCCGGGTCCGTTGCCTGGCTTGGGGGCCTTCGTGCCGTTACTGATCTCGATCGTGACGGGGCCCTTCTTGATGGTGCGCCCGCTCGGCGTGGTGCCGGCCACCATGCCCTTCGCGCACTTCGAGTCGACCTGCTCGGTGGCCACGTCGACCTCGAAGCCCTTGGCGCGCAGGATCGCCCGGGCCTCGGCCACCGACTTGCACTCCACCGAGGGGATGGAGATCTGGTCGCCGTACGCGATCTTGCGGCTGGGCTTGGTGAAGGCGACCGCGGGCTTGCCCTTCATGTAGTCGCGCAGTGTCTTCTGCACGGCCGGGTTGACCGTGTCGTGGTCCATGCCCGTGTCGAACGCCCAGTCCGGGTTGGTGAGGAAGCCGGAGACGGTCAGCTGCTTGGTGGACAGCGTCAGAGTCGCCGAGCGGTCCTTGTCGGTGGTGCCGGACTTGCCGGTGATCGGCTTGCCGACGATGCCGCGGGAGGTGCGGTTGGTCGCGTGGCCGTTGCACTCGCGGAAGGCGGAGTCGTCGCCACCCGGGCAGCGCCCGGCGTCGACGGCCGCGCGGGCGATGTCCGGCGCGATGACCTGCTTGCAGCGCTTGTCGGCGACGGAGAGCTTGTTGCCCTTGATATCGGTGATCGACTCCACCGGGGTGGGCTCGCAGTACAGGCCGTCGGCGACGATGGTCGCGTACGCGTTGGCGAGTTGCAGCGGCGTGGTGGCGGAGACGCCGAGCGTGAACGCGCCCCACTGGCTGGCGTTGTTGGAGTAGCCGAGGTCGTCCTGATTGGTGTTGGGCTCGTCGTGGAACGTGATGCCCATCTTCTTGGCCACGTTCACCACGTTCTGGATCCCGGCCATGATCGCCAGTGGGACGAAGAAGGTGTTGACGGAGCTGCCGAAGCCGGTCCACATGTTCTGGATGGCGCCGCCGCCGCCGCTGGCGCAGTAGTAGCCGTTGCAGTTGGCGTCCGAACCGCTGACCGGGAACTTGGTGATGAACTGCTTCTTGGTCGCGATGCTGGTGGCCAGCGGGTAGCCCTTCTCCAGGGCGGCCACGATGGTGAAGATCTTGAACGCGGAGCCGGCCTGGTAGCCGGTGAACCCGTCACCGCCGGTCATCAGCGGGTTGGTGGTGTTCGGGTAGGTGCCGAGGACCTTCTTCGCCCTTTTCTTCGGGTCCGAGGAGAGGCCGTTCTGCGGCTTGGTCTTGCTGTCGAGCTTGAAGTTGCGGTTGACCGCCAGCGCCCGCACCTTGCCGCTGCCCGGCTCGATCGCGGCCAGCATCAGCGCCTTGTCGTTCTTCGTCGAGATCTGCGCGGCGATGTTCTTGTTGGCGGCGTTCTGGGCGATCGGGTCCAGCGAGGTGACGATGCGGAAACCGCCGGACTTCAGGGTGCGCTCCCGGTCGTACGCGGTGGTGCCGAACACCTCCTGGTCGTTCCACCAGCGCTGGAAGTAGTCGCAGAAGAAGCCCCAGGCGTTCTTGGTCGCCTGCACGCAGCCGTTCGGAGTGATCTTGCCGACGACGTTCAGCGCCTCGGCCTTGGCCAGCGTGGCCTGCTGCTCGGTGAGCGCGCCGGTGCCGACCATCTCGCCCAGCACGTAGTTGCGGCGGTCGACGGCGAGCTTCTCGCCCGAGCGGGTCTCCACACTGAAGTCACCGGGGAACTTCACCAGCGCGGCCAGGAACGCGGCCTCGGCGGCGGTCAGCGTCGCGGGCTCCTTGCCGAAGTAGACCTGCGCCGCGGCGTAGATGCCGTATGCCCGGTTTCCGAAGTATGCGGTGTTGAGGTAGCCCTCGAGGATCTGCTCCTTGGACATCCGCTGCTCGATGGCCATCGCGTAGCGCATCTCGCGGACCTTGCGCTTGGTGGTGTCCTCGGTGGCGTCGACGACCTCCTGGGCGGTGTCGGCCGAGTACGAGATGGACAGCCGGACGAACTGCATGGTCAGCGTCGAGGCGCCCTGCTGGACGTCGCCGGCCTGCTTGTTGGCGACGAAGGCGCGGGCGATGCCCATCACGTCGACGCCGTTGTGCTCGTAGAACTTCTGGTCCTCGGCGGCGAGGATGGCCTGCTGGACGATCTTGGGGATCTCGGCGATCGGCAGGTCGCGCCGGTTCTCGTCGTACATGGTCGCGATCAGCGTCTTGCCGTCGTTGGCGTAGACGTAGCTGATCTGGGGGGAGCGCTTGACGACCAGCTCGTCGGGGAGCTGACCGAAGGCTTCACCGCCCGCCTTGGCGGCCAGACCGGACAGTGCCACCGCGGGGAATGCGGCCGCAGCCACCACCACTCCGGCTAGCAGGCCGCAAATCAGGAGAGATGCGGCGTTGGCCAGTATGTTGTGGTCGCGCTTTCGCATCAGGGTCACCGCCTCAGGTTACGTGAGCAGGTTTCGGTGTCGCGTGCCGCACCATACCGGTTCAGGCTGCGTGGGCAGGGTGCGGCGCAGTGACGCCCCCGTCGCCCGCAACCGTTCCGGGCATGTGTTCGTTGTCCAAGACGCACGACCCCTGGCGTGTGGTTGCGTCGCCCCGGTCACGAGATGTCCCCCCGGACATCCTGGCCGCCCCGTTACTCGCATATCGACGCTCCGCCGCGGGCCGCCGGACCCCCGTCCGGGCCCGCGGGCGGACGTCACCCCCGGCGCGCGTACTCGCTGCTCAGGTACTGGCTCACGCAGTAAAAGACCTTTTTCCGCCATTTTGGCTGACAACGTTGCGTAATCGTCTGACTACGGAGCATGATGGGCGGGCGAGTAACGCACACCGTTCGCGTCGGTTCGGGGGAACCATCGGGGGGATGTGCCCTGCTCAGCGGACCATTGGTCTGCCGAAAAGGGCAAGTCGCGAGCGGTGAGGGGAACGTCAGGGGGGACGTGGACACATGGGCATGGTCAACGATTGGCCCAGTCTCGCGGCGTGCCGGAACGGAGATCCGGACGCGCTGTTCGTTCAGGGCGCGGAGCAGAACGTCGCCAAGAGAGTCTGTCGCGGGTGCCCGGTTCGGTACGAGTGCCTGGCGGACGCACTCGACAACCGCATCGAGTTCGGCGTCTGGGGCGGCATGACCGAGCGGGAGCGCCGCGCACTGCTGCGCCGCCACCCGCACGTGGCGAGCTGGAAGCGCGCTTTCGAGGTCGCCATGCAGGAGCAGGACCGCCGTGAGCTGGTCCGTGTCTGACTGATTACACCCATCTCATCACCGAAGGGCCGTTTCTGCCGGATCGGCGGGAGCGGCCCTTCGGTTGCCTCCGTGCTCACTCGGTGCGTTCGGCCAGGGCCGCGCCGATCGCCCGCAGGCCCGCCAGATCGTGCACGTCGGTCGGCTGCGCCGGCACGTAGGCGACCGGCACCAGCGGGAACTCGTCGGTGAAGCCGGTCGAGACCTCGGTCTCCCGGGCCACCTGCCGCATCAGCAGGGCGTGCACCTGCAGCGCCTGTGCCGTCAGGGTGTGCTCCGCGTATTCGGCGGACAGCTTCTCGGCCGCCTCCGCGCTGTCGGCCGCCGACAGGTCCGGCAGCTCCGACCGGTGCACCCGGTTGAGCACCAGCCCGGCCAGCGGCATGCGCTCCGCGCCCAGCCGTTCGGCGAAGTAGGCGGCCTCCCGTACCGCGTCCGGCTCCGGGGCTGCCACCACCAGGAACGCGGTCTGCGGATCCTGCAGCACCCGGTAGGTCCGGTCGGCCCGCTCGCGGAACCCGCCGAACGTCGAGTCCAGGGCGGACACGAAGCCGGACAGGTCGGTCAGCAGCTGCGCGCCGAGGATCTTCTGCACCGCCTTGGAGAACACCCCGAACGAGGCGGTGACCAGGTTGAACATGCTCTTGCCGCCGGCCCGCGCGGGCACCATCAGCAGGCGCAGCATCCGGCCGTCCAGGAAACGGCCCAGCCGGGCCGGCGCGTCCAGGAAGTCCAGCGCCGACCGGGACGGCGGGGTGTCCACCACGATCAGGTCCCACCGGTCGGTGGCCCGCAACTGGCTCAGCTTCTCCATCGCCATGTACTCCTGCGTGCCGGAGAACGTCGAGCTCATGGCCTGGTAGAACGGGTTCGCGAAGATCTCCTTCGCCCGCTCCGGCGCGGTGTGGCTGAGCACCACCTCGTCGAAGGTGCGCTTCATGTCCAGCATCATCGCGTGCAGGTCGCCGTCGCCGGACAGCCCGTCCACCGGGCGCGGGGTGTTGTCCAGCTCGGTCAGGCCCAGCGACTGGGCCAGCCGCCGGGCCGGGTCGATGGTCAGCACGACGGTACGGCGGCCGTGCTCCTCGGCGGCTCGCACTGCCAGGGCCGCGGCGGTGGTCGTCTTGCCGACCCCGCCCGAACCGCAGCAGACCACGATGCGTACGCCGGGATCAGCCAGTAGGGCGTCCACGTCGAGCATGTGCTCAGCCTAAGGGGCGGGGCGCAGCAGCCCGGCGAGGTGCCGTACACCGGCCAGGTCCACCCCGTCCGGCAGCAGCGGCAACTCGACCACCGGGCGGCCCAGGGTCGCCAGCTCGCCGCGCAGTTCCTCCTCCAGCGCGCGGCGCGCCAGGTGGTCGCGCGACTCGTCGAGCAGGGCGGTCACCGTACGCCGGTCGACCGGCAGCCCGGCCGCGGCCAGCCCGCGCTTGAGCTCGGCCTGGGTCACCCGGCCCTCGTCGAGCAGCGGCGGGCGGGCGCAGTTCACGATGATCTTCCCGACGCCGATGCCGAGCGCGGACAGCTCGTGCAGCGCGTCCGCGGTCTCCTGCACCGGCATCTCCTCCAGCAGGGTGACCACGTGCACCGAGGTCATCGGCGAGCGCAGCAGCGCGGCCACGCCCTCGCTCTGCGACTTGATCGGGCCGAGCTTGGCTAGCTTCGCGGCCTCCGCGGTGACGTTGAGGAAGCGCCCGATCCGGCCGGTGGGCGGCGCGTCCAGCACCACCGACCGGTACACCCGGCGGCCGCTGTCGTCGGTGCGGGTGGTGGCCTCCTTCACCTTGCCGGTGAGCAGGATGTCGCGCAGGCCCGGGGCGACGGTGGTGGCGAAGTCGATCGCGCCCAGCTTGCGCAGCGCCCGCCCGGCAGCCCCCATCCGGTAGAACATCTCCAGGTATTCCAGCAGCGCCTCCTCGGGGTCGACGGCGAGCAGCCGCACGTCCACCCCGGCGTCGCCGAGCCGGCGCTCGGCGTACGGCAGCGGCTCCAGCTCGAACAGCTGGGCCAGGCCCTGCCGCCCCTCGACCTCGACCAGCAGCGTGCGCTGCCCGCCCGCGGCCAGCGCGAAAGCCAGTGCGGCGGCGACGGTGGTCTTGCCGACGCCGCCCTTTCCGGTCACCACATGCAGCCGGGCCGGCCAGGCAGTGTCATGTGCACTGCGCCTGGCCGGCCCGTCGTTACCGTCGTCTCGCACCCCTCGATGGTGCCAGGTGGCTACTTGACCTCGCAGACGAACCAGCCCTCGTGCTTGACGAGCGTCAATGTGAGCTTCTGCTCGGACATCTTCTCGTCGCTGGTGACCAGCTTGATGGTGACCTCGGCCGTCGCCTGGGTCGCCGTCTCGCCGGAGATCTTCGGGGTCTCCCAGGTGAAGTTCGGGCCCTTGAGCTGGGCCGTCTGGGACTTGATCTCAGCGATCTTCGCGTCGATGTCCTTGCGGTCGCGGGCGTCACCGCAGACCAGCTTCTCGGCCGCGGCGGCGTTGCCGCCGTTCTTGTAGACCGCGGTGAGGAAGTTCTGCGTGGCGTCCTTGGCCGACGTCGCGCCGGTGCCCTCGTTGTTCTGGGCCAGCAGCACGTACGCGCCGATGCCGCCGCCGCAGAGGAGCAGGAGCACACCGAGCACGATGCCGATGATCAGCGGCGCCTTGCTCTTCTTGACCGGGGCGGCCGGCACGCCGGGTGCGCCGGGGTAGGTCATGCCCGGGTAGGCCGGCTGGCCGGACACCGGGTACGCGGGCTGGCCCGAGGTCGGGTAGGCCGGCTGCCCCGAGGTGGGGTATGCGGGCTGGCCCGAGGTCGGGTACGCCGGCTGGCCCGGGGCCGGGTAGCCGGGCTGCGCCGGGTACGCGGGCTGGCCCGAGGTCGGGTACGCGGGCTGGCCGGAGACCGGGTAGCCGGCCTGCGGCGTGGTCGGGTAGGCCGCAGTCGGCGGCGTCGGGTACCCCGCGGTCGGCGGGGTCGGGAACGCCGGCGCGGGCGCGCCCGAGACCGGGGAGGGGGCGCCGGACACCGGCGGGTTCTCGGCGATCGGCAGCGTGGCCGGGGCCTGCTGGGCCGGGGTCGGCTCGGCCTCGGGCGGCAGCGGCACCGCGGGCTGCGGCGTCGTCGGCGGCGTCACCGTCTGGGACGAGAACGGGTCCGACGGCGGCGGGTACGCCGGCTGCGTCGGCTGCGGCGCAGTCGGCTGCTGTTCGTCGTGCGGCTGGGTCATGCGATCTCCCCTGGTCTTCTTTACGAGGCCGCGACACTCAGCTGCCCCCGCGGCGGCTCAGCTTAACCGCACCTCGCACCCTGTCGCAGCAGGGATCGACCAGGGAGATCCTCCCGGCACGTTAGGTTATGGCCATGACGAAGTGGGAGTACGTCACCGTGCCTCTGCTGGTCCACGCGACCAAGCAGATCCTCGACAACTGGGGCGCCGACGGCTGGGAGCTGGTCCAGGTCGTGCCCGGCCCCAACCCCGAGCAGCTGGTGGCCTACCTGAAGCGGCCGAAGTCCGCCTGAGCACAACCCCGCGGACACGCGGTGAAGGAGACAAAGATGTCTGACCCGTACGAAAAGCTTGCTGAGCTCGGCCTGAAGCTGCCCGAGGTGGTCCCGCCGGTGGCGGCGTACGTGCCGGCGGTCCGGTCCGGCGACCACGTGTACGTCTCCGGCCAGCTGCCCATGGCCGACGGCAAGCTGATGGCCGCCGGCAAGGTCGGCGCCGAGATCAGCCCCGAGCAGGCGAAAGAGCTGGCCGCCCGATGCGCGCTCAACGGCTTGGCCGCACTTGAATGGCTGGTCGGCCTGGACAAGGTCGTCCGAATCGTCAAGGTGGTGGGCTTCGTGGCCTCCGCGCCCGGCTTCACCGGTCAGCCGGGCGTCATCAACGGGGCGTCCGAGCTGTTCGCCGCGGTCTTCGGGGAGCAGGGCAAGCACGCCCGCAGCGCCGTCGGCGTCGGCGAGCTGCCGCTGGGGACCCCGGTCGAGGTCGAGCTGATCGCCGAGGTCCGCGACTGACGTCGCCGCACCGTTCTTCATAGACGTTGGCCTATCTGGAGGAGTTCGATCGCGAATTTCTCATCCAGATAGGCCAACGTTTATATAAAGCCGGGTGGGGCGCGCGGGCGGGGCGGGGGACGAAACCTGACCACCGTGGGAGCGGGCGACCGGCGCGCGGCTCAGTAGAGTTCTCGGCATGACGGCGCGGCTGACCTCGGAGCTCCTCCCGGCGTGGGTGACCTGGCTGCGGGCACCCAACCCCGGCCCGATGACCCTCGACGGCACGAACACCTGGCTGCTCGCCGACGGCACCGTCATCGACCCCGGCCCGGACGACCCCGCCCACCTCGACGCGATCGTCGCGGCCGGGCCGGTGCGCCGCATCCTGGTCACCCACGGCCACCACGACCATGTGGAAGGTGTGGCCACCCTGGCGGCGATGACCGGCGCGAGCGTCGGCGAGGCCCCGGACTGGCTGACCGTGCTGGACACCCCTGGACATACCGCTGATTCAGTGTGCTTCGTCGCGGAGCGCGACGGGACCAGGGTCGTGTTCACCGGTGACACCATCCTGGGCCGCGGCAGCAGCGTGGTGGCCTGGCCCGACGGGGACGTGGGGGCCTACCTGGCGAGCCTGGACACGCTGACCGGCTACCCCGTGCCGGGGCTGCCCGGACACGGTCCGGCGCTGCCGAACTGCGCGGTGGCCGCGGCCTGGCTGCGGGCCCACCGGCTGGAGCGCCTCGACCAGGTGCGTAACGCGCTGAAGCAGGGCGCGCGCACCCCGGAGGAAGTGGTCGACCTCGTCTACGCCGACGTCGACCCGGGGATCCGCTTCGCGGCCGAGTGGACCGTGCGGGCACAACTGGCGTACCTGGCGACGTTGAGCGAGCTGTGAAGCTGTCATGACCTGTCCTGTCTGCGGGACCGTCCCGGTGCCGGCGGCCCGCTTCTGCCACCACTGCGGGGCTGCCCTGCCCGCGGCGGCGACGCTGCCCGCCACCGAGCGCCGGGTCGTCACGGTGCTCTTCGGCGACCTCTCCGACTTCACCTCGTGGTCGGAGGAGCGCGACCCGGAGCGGGTCGGCGCGGTCACCGACCGGGTGCTGTCCGCGCTGGCGGGGGCCGTGAAGACGTTCGGCGGGCACGTCGACAAGCTGACCGGCGACGGCATCATGGCCGTGTTCGGGGCGCCGGTGGCGCACGAGGACGACGCCGAGCGGGCCGTGCGGGCCGCGCTGTCGATGCAGCGGGCCGTGCGCCGGGTGCTCGACGACGAGCGCGGCGGCGGCGCGCCGACCGGGCTGCGGCTGGGGCTGAACACCGGGCCGGTGGTCGCGGGCGTGCAGGCCGGGCTGGAGTACACGGTCATCGGCGACACGGTGAACACCGCCGCCCGGCTGGCCGACGCGGCCGCCGTGGGCGCGGTCTACGCCGGGGCGCGCACGGTGGCGGCGACCGGGTCCGTGGCGGGCTGGCGCAACCTGCGTCCGCTGCGGTTGAAGGGCAAGCGCGAACCGGTCGAGACGTACGAGCTGCTGGGCCTGCACGACGCCCGGGGCAGCCGGGCGGGGCTGGGCGAGGAGGGCCCGTTCGTGGGCCGCGAGCCCGAGCTGGGCCGGGTCGCCGGTCGCCTGGCCGAGGTCGTGGACCGCGACGAGCCGCGGGTGCTGGTGTTCACCGCCGAGGCGGGCATCGGCAAGACCCGGTTCGCCACCGAGGTGGAGCGCTTCGCCAACGGGTACGAAGTCAGTGCCGGCCGTTTCGCGGCGCGCACCCAGGCCCGGGTGCTGTCGGTGCGGTGTGCCGCCTACGGCGAGCGCCGCCGCCTCGCGCCACTGTCCGACCTGGTCAGACTGGCCATCGGCCTGCCCGCCGACTCGGCCACCGCGGTCACCCGGCAGGTCGCCGACGAGCGGCTGCGCCGGCTGACCACCCGGCTGACCCAGCGCAGCGAGCCCGGCAAGCCGGTCAGCGTGGACGTCGACGCGCTGCTGTCGCTGCTCGGCTACGCCGACCCGAACGAGCTGGCGCAGTGGCACGGGCTGTCCGGGGACGACCCCGAGCAGCCCGGCCGGGAGACCGCCACGCTCGCGGTCGCCGTGGCGCGGCTGCTGGACGCGCTGGCCACCGAGTCGCCGCTGGTCGTGATCGTCGATGACCTGCACGACGGCACCCCGGAGACCCTCGACGCGCTCGGCGTCACGCTGGAGGCGCTGACCGGGCCGGTGCTGGTGCTGCTGCTGGGCCGCCCCGAGCTGGTGCGCCGGGCCGGGCAGCTGACCCGGGTCGCCGACGCCGAGGCGAACACGCTGCCGCCGCTGCGCGGTGCGGACGCCGCCCGGCTGCTGACCGCCTACCTCAAGGGCGGGCGGCTGCCGCAGGCCGACGAGGACCGGCTGCTCACCACCGCCCAGGGCAACCCGTTCTACCTGGCGGAGCTGACCACCCTGCTGATGGAGCGCGGCGCGCTGACGAAGGCCGGCGCGCAGTGGCGGCTCACCCCCGGCTCGCTGGGCAACCAGCTGCTCTCCCGCGACCTGGCCGCGGTGCTCGCGGCCCGTATCGACGCGCTGCCCACCGAGGCGCGGGCGGTGCTGCGCGACGCGGCCGTGGTCGGTGATGAGGTGCCCACCGGCGCGCTGGAGGCGCTGCGCGAGCGCCGCTCCGGCCGGGACGGGCGGCCCGCCGCCGTGGTCGCCGTGGAGCTGGAGCGGGCCGTCGACGAGCTGCTGCAACGCCGCATGCTGCGCCGGGTGCGGGGCGGGTTCGCCTTCGCCACCCCGCTGCTGCGCGAGGCCGCGTACGGCGGCGTCGGCAAGGCCGACCTCGCCGACCGGCACGCCTTCCTGGCCCGGTGGGCCGCGCCCGGCGAGCCGCCGGTCCAGGTGTCCACGGGCCGTGCCGTGCCGGGGCTGACCGGGGTGACCGAGGCGATGCGCGACGCCTTCGTGGCCGAGCACGCCGAACGCGCCACCCGCCTGGCCGACGCCGTACGGCTGCGCCCCGACGTGCCCGCCCGCCAGGTGGCGCCGCTCGGCGTGGCCGCACTGGGCCGGGCAGCCCGCCGGGCGGGGCAGTCCGGCGAACCCGCCGAGGCCGTCGCCTACGGCGAGCGCGCCGCGCGGCTGGCCCCCGGCGCGCTGCCAGTGGCCGACCGCCTGGTGCACGCCCGCTCGCTGCTGCAGTACGGCCGGATCGCCGAGGCGCTGCACGACGCCGAGAAGCTGGTCACCGATGCCACCGACGAGCCGCGCACCCGGGCCGGGGCGCTGCTGCTGGCGGGCCGGGCCCACGTGTCGCAGGGCGACCCGCACCACGCCTACCGGCTCTGGTCGGAGGCGCTGACCACGGCCACCGACGCCGAGCTGCCCGGCGAGCGCGCCGAGGCGATGCGCCGGCTGGGCATGGCCGACTTCCTCGGCGGGCGGCTGGGCGACGCGTCCAGCCGGTTCGCCGGGGCGTACCAGATCGCGGTCACCGCGGGCGACCGCAAGTCGCAGGCCTGGTCGCTGCAGAACCTGGCCTGGGTGACCACCACCCGCGGCGACTTCGCCGGCGCGGACGCGGCGCTGGCCCGCGCGGCCCGGCTGTTCGCCGAGGCCAAGGACCCGGTGGGCCGGGCCTGGCTGCGCGGCACGTCCGCGTTCGCCCGGCTGCTGTCGGGCCGGCTGACCGAGGCGCTGCGCCTGGCGCACGTGTTCCTGCCGTTCGGGGAGCGCGTCGGCGAGGCGTGGGCGGTCGGCACGCTGCGGGCGGTCGCCGCGTTCGCCGCCGCGGAGCTGGGCGAGCTGGGCGAGGCCGACCGCGAGGCGCGCCGTGCCTACCGCGACTTCGCCGCCGCCAAGGACGTCTGGGGGCGCGGCTTCGCGCTGGTCGCCCGGGGCGTGGTGGCGCGCGGGCTGGGGGAGTACGGCCACGCCGAGGACCTGCTCGGCGAGGCGCTGGAGGAGGGCGAGAAGGTCGGCCATCCGCTGCTGGTGGGCATGGCCGGCACGGTCCGCGGCTTCGTGGCGCTGGACCGCGGCGACTTCGAGGCCGCCGAGCTGGACGCCCGTTCCGTGCTGACCATGGTGTCGCCGTACGGCGTGCTCGACCCGGCCCGGGTCGGCCCGCGGGCGCTGCTGGGCGCGGCGCGGCTGGCCGCGGGCGACACCGCGATGGCGATCAGGCTGCTGACCCCGGTGGCCGCCGCGCCGCACGCGCCGTCCATGCTCTACTCCCGCCGCCAGGGCGTCGCCCTGTACGCGGACGCGCTGCTGGCCGCCGGCCAGGTCGAGGAGGCGCTGGCCGCCGCGGAGCTGGCCGAGTCGCTGCCCGCCGTGGACGTGCGCAGCCTGGTGCGCTCCGCGGCGTCGTACGCCCGCGTCCTGGCCGCCGCCGGAAAGGACGAACAGGCGCTGGTCGCGGCCGAGCGGGCGCGCGTGCTCGCGGACGGGACCCAGCAGACGAGCGAACGTGCCGTTGCATTGGCGACATGGGGTGCCGTCACGTCGGGGCGAGGCGCTACCGTCTAGCGCGTGAAGCACACCCCGACCGCGTTCCCGGACATCCCCGGGCTCACCGATCTGTCGCTGCTCGCCGTCGGCGGCTACGCGACGATCTTCCGGGCTGTCCAGGAGTCGGTCGGCCGCGAGGTCGCGGTCAAGGTGGAGAACCGCACGGTCGACACCGATCGCGACCGCTCGCGTTTCCTGCGCGAGGCGCGGGCCGCGGGCAAGATGTCCGGCCACCCCCACGTGGCCGACCTGTTCGACGCGGGCCTGACCTCGGACAACCACCCGTACCTGATCATGGAGCTGTACGCGGGCTCGTACCAGGACCGCATGCCGCTGCGCCCGCACGAGGTGCGCGACCTCGGCGTCAAGATCGCCGACGCGCTGGCCGACGCGCACGAGCGGGGCGTGGTGCACCGCGACGTCAAGCCGGCGAACATCCTGATCAGCCACTTCGGCGAGCCGGCCCTGGCCGACTTCGGGCTGGCCATCCTCGCCGAGATCCGCGACCCCGACATCACGCTCGACGTGATGACCCCGGCGTACGCGCCGCCCGAGGCGTTCCGCCGGGCCGAGCCCGCACCGCCCGGTGACGTGTACGCGCTCTGCGCCACCCTGTACGCGCTGCTGCGCGGCGCCCCGCCGCGCTGGGAACGCGACCACCCGCCCGGCCTGCTCACGCTGATCGAGATGTTCGCGCTGCCCGTGCCGGACCTGCCCGAGGTGCCCGCCGCGCTGTGCGCCATCCTGCGCCAGGGCATGGACAACGACCCCGGCGCCCGGCCCACCGCGCGGGCGCTGGAGGAGCTGCTGGCCGCCGTCGACCTGGACGGCCCGGCGCAGGAGGACACCTCGACCGTCGACGTCTCGAACGTCGGCCCGTCCGAGGTCCCGCCCCAGCGCCAGGGCTTTTTCGGCAACCTCATCGACAAACTCTTCCAGTGATCGAATAGGCGCCCGCACCTGCGTGGATACGTCACCCGCCCTGGGGTGTAAGGCACGACGCGCCGCCGGGCGCGTGTCGCCCTCCTTGAACCACTCGTTGCTCTGGTGTCAACAAGCGGTGGAGCACCGAGGAGCAGGTTCACCATGGCGACTCTCGACACCGCGCTGGACCCCCGCGCGCCCTCCTTCCTGGACAACCGAAGCACCGCCCAGGCGGCCCTGCGTGCGCTGGAACAGGCGCACGGGCAGGCCCGCGACGGCGGCGGCGAGAAGGAGGTGACCAGGCACCACGCCCGTGGCAAGCTGCTGCCCCGCGAGCGCATCGAGCTGCTCGTGGACTCCGACACCGCGCTGCTGGAACTCGCCGCCACGGCGGGCCGCCCAGCGGGGGAGCCGGTCGGCGCCGGGCTGGTCACCGCGCTGGGCGTGGTCGACGGCATCGAATGCATGATCATCGCCAACGACCCGACCGTGTACGTCGGCGGACCCGCCCAGGCGGGCCGGGCCAAGTTCGCCCGCGCCGTGGAGCTGGCCGACCGGCACCTGCTGCCGCTGGTGCTGCTGCTGGAGTCGACACCCGAGGAGCAGGGCCGGGCCGGGGTGCCCGATCCCTGCTTCGCGCGGCTCGGGCGGATGGCCGCGCCGGTGCTCTGCGCCGTCTTCGGCCCGCTCGACGCCTGGCTCGCCCCGCTGCCCGGCCTGGCCGACCACGCCATCACGGTGCGCGGGCGCGGCGACGCGGCCCGGATGGACATGGTCGCCGAGGACGAGCGCGACGCGCTGCGCATGGTGCGTCAGACGGTGCGCCGCCTGGTCACCTTCCAGCGGGGGCCGCTGCCCGGCGCGATCGAGCCGCCACGGTACGAGGCGGAGGAGCTGCTCGCCGTGGCCAGCGCCGACCCGTCCGCGGTGACCGACCCGCGCGAGGTGCTGGCGCGGGTGCTCGACGGCTCCGACCTGGACGAGTTCCGCCCCCAGCGGGGCGGCGCGCTGCTGGCCGGCTTCGGCGCGGTGCACGGCCACCCGGTGGCGGTGCTCGCGGCGGCCGGGCCGGTGATCGACCCCGACAGCGCCGACAAGGGCGTGGAACTGGCCCGGCTGGCCGGCAAGGCGGGCGTGCCCGTGCTCGTGCTGGCCAACCCGGCCGGGCACATTCAGCCGGACAGCTCCGCGCTGCTGCTGCGGGCGCTGGCCCAGGCCGACCGGATCACCCTGGTGCTGGGCACGTCACCCGGGTCCTGGGCGCTGGCCGGGCCCGGCTTCCGGTTCAGCTGGCCGGTGGGCGAGGAGTCCACTGAGCCGTACGACGGTGTGATCGACCCGCGCGACACCCGGACCGTGCTGGGCATCTGCCTATCGGTGAGCGCGTCGCCGGCCCGCAGGGCACCCGGCAACGCGCCTGAGCGTGAGGTGGCGTCATGATCCGCAGACTGCTGGTGGCCAACCGGGGCGAGATCGCCCGTCGCATCTTCGCGACCTGCCGGGCGGTGGGGGTGGAGACCGTCGCGGTCTACTCCATCGCCGACACCGACTCCCCGTACGTCGCCGAGGCCGACTATGCCGTGCAGCTGCCCGGCTCCGCGCCGAGCGCGACCTACCTGCGCGGCGACCTGATCATCGCGGCGGCCCGCAAGACCGGGGCCGACGCGATCCACCCGGGCTACGGCTTCCTCGCCGAGAACGCCGACTTCGCCGCGGCGGTGGTCGACGCCGGGCTGACCTGGGTCGGACCGCCCTCGAAGATCATTTCCGTGATGGCTTCCAAGATCGACGCGAAGGCGCTGCTGGCCGAGGCCGAGGTGCCGGTGCTGCCGAGCTGGACCGATCCGTCCGCGGTGGACGAGTACCCGGTGCTGGTCAAGGCCGCCATCGGCGGCGGCGGCCGCGGCATGCGCATCGTGCGCGACGCCGAGTCGCTGGGCGAGGCCGTCTCCTCGGCCCGGCGCGAGGCGTTCGGCGCGTTCGGCGACTCGACCGTGTTCTGCGAGCGCTACGTCGAGCAGGCCCGCCACATCGAGGTGCAGATCGCCGCCGACCAGCACGGCAACACGGTGACGCTGGGCGAGCGGGAGTGCTCCATCCAGCGCCGCCACCAGAAGATCATCGAGGAGGCGCCGTCCCCGGCCGTCTCCCCTGAGCTGCGCGAGAACCTGTGCGCCGCGGCCGTCCTGGTCGCGGAGGCCATCGGCTACGTCGGCATCGGCACGGTCGAGTTCCTGCTCAGCCCCGACGGGGAGTTCTACTTCCTGGAGATGAACACCCGGCTGCAGGTCGAGCACCCGGTCACCGAGTGCGTCACCGGGTTCGACCTGGTGCGGCTGCAGATGTACCTGGCCGAGGGCGGGCAGTTGCCGTTCGCGTCCGCGCCGCCGATGCGCGGGCACTCGATCGAGGTCAGGCTGTGCGCCGAGGACCCGGCCAGCAACTGGCTGCCCGCCACCGGGCAGGTGCACCGGTTCGAGGTGCCCGAGGTCTCGGCCCAGTTCCGGCCCATGCTCCAACCCGGCATCCGGGTCGACTCCGGCGTCGAGCCCGGCACCGTCGTCGGCGTGCACTACGACTCGCTGCTGGCCAAACTCGTGGCCTGGGCGCCCACCCGGTACGAGGCGGCCCGCATGCTGGCCGGCACGCTCGCCCGTACCCGCATCCACGGCCTGGTCACCAACCGTGACCTGCTGGTCCGGGTGCTGCGGCACCCGGCGTTCCTCACCGGCCAGATCGACACCGGCCTGCTCGACCGGCAGCCCGAGGTGTTCGCGCCGCTGCTGTCCTCGGTGGAGGCCGTCCGGCTCAGCTGCCTGGCCGCGGCGCTGGCCGCCGCCGCCCGGCGGCGGGCCGCGGCCCCGGTGCAGCGCGGCATCCCGTCCGGCTGGCGCAACGTGCCCACCGGAGCCCAGACCGTGGTGTACGACGGCCCCGCCGGCCCGGTCGAGGTCGGCTACCGCCTCGACGGCACCGGCGCGCTGGCCCAGTGGTGGGTCCGCGCCGTCGACCCCGAGGAGCTCGACCTCGCGGGGCTGGGCCAGGTCGGCCCCGTCGACGACCACCCGCCCGTCGCGGTCGTCTCGGCAGCACCGGACGAGGTCGTGCTCGACGTGGCCGGCATCCGGCTCGCCCTGCACGTGCACGAGGTCGGCGAGACCGCGTACGTCGACAGCGCCGAGGGCTCGCTCGCCCTGCGCCGCCTGCCCCGCTTCCCGGAACCGGTGCAGGAGCTGGAGGAAGGCTCGCTGACGGCCCCGCTGCCCGGGGCTGTCGGCCGCGTCCTGGTCGCCCCCGGCCAGCGCGTCGGGGCCGGCGACCTCCTCCTCACCCTGGAAGCGATGAAGCTGGAGCACCCCGTGCACGCCCCCGCCGACGGCGTGGTCGCCGCGGTCAACGTCCGCCCCGGCGTCCTCGTCGACACCGGCGCCCTCCTCGCCGTCCTCACCCCCGCCTGACCCTCTCTCCCGCGCCTCGGCCACCCGGCCCGGTACGGTGCCCGCCGCAACCTTTGAAGACTCGCGCCCTCAGGAGCCTCCTGAGGGCGCGAGTCTTCAAAGGTTGCCGACTGCCCCGGGACTCGGCCCTTGGCGGCGGTCCCTGGCGGCTGGAGTGGTCCGGTGGCCCACGGTGGGCGGCCCGTAGGGCGCGCGGGAGGGGTGGGGGTGGGCGCCCGGGGGACGAGAAAGGACGTCCCCCGGGCCGGACTGGATGGTGTCCGGTCCTGGGGACGTCCTCGGTGGTGCTGGGGCCAGCGCGGTTCTTCGGTCAGCGAAAGGGTCTCGCGCTGGCTGCCGGCCTGCCGGCGGGGTGAGGCGGGTGCAGTGTTTCGCCGGTTCCGGTCCGCGGGTGACTTCTCAAGTCATCGTGGGCCGTGCCCGCCGGCAGGCCGGACGGCTACTGGTTGGCCGACGCGCCGCCGACGCTCCAGGCGGCCGCGTCACCGAGCACGCCGACGGCCACGCCGCTGACGTTGATCGGGATCTGGATCGGCGCGTACACCTGGGTGCCGTTCAGAATGCCGTGGTTGCCGGCGCTGATCATCTTGACGTCGCCGTCGTGCCGGTGGTGCTTGCCCTGGTGGTGGTCGTGGTCGTGACCGTGGTCCGGGCAGGGCTGCGGGCGCGGCTTCGGCTTGGGCTTCGGGTGGTGGTTGTGGCCACCGCCGTTGCCTCCGCAGCCGCTGTTGCAGGTCGTGCCGGTGCCGCCGCCGTTGCCGCCGTTGCTGGCGTTGTGCTCGGCGGCGTCGCTCTCGGTGTCGAACTGGCCCATGGTGCCGACCGCGTCCAGGGCGTCGATGTCGATCGCGTCGGCGTTGCGCGCCACACCCTGGCCGCCCAGCAGACCGCCGACAACCGGCAGGCCGCCCTTCGTCAGGTTGCCGACCAGCGGCAGGCCGCCGTTGCCGAGGCTGCCGACGAGCGGGAGACCGCCGTCGGTGAGGTTGCCGACCAGCGGCAGCCCGCTGCCACCCAGGTTGCCGACCAGCGGCAGGCCGCCGTTGGTCAGGCCGCCCACCAGCGGCAGGCCGCCCAGCAGGTCACCCGACTCGGTCGACTCGCGGTCGTAGCCGCCACCGCACTGGCTGTCGCACTGGTGCTTCTTCTTGTGGTGGTGACCGTCGAGGTCGGCGCTCGCGCCGCCCTTGCACTTCGCCGCGGCGTTGCCGAGCACGCCCGCGGCCACGCCGCACACGTTGATCGGGGCCTGGATCGGCGCGAAGACCTGGGTGCCGTTCAGGATGCCGTGGTTGTTGGTGCTGATCAGGTGGGCGTCGTACACACCCTCCAGCTCGGCGGCGCTGCCACCGACGCAGCCGGCGATCGCGTCGCCGCCCACGCTCGCGGCGACACCGCAGAGGTTGATCGGAGCCTGGATCGGAGCGAAGACCTGGGTGCCGTTGAGCACCCCGGTGTTGCCCGCACTGATGACGGTGGCCTCGGCGTACGCGGCGGTGCCGGTGGCCATGACTGCGCCGGCAGTGAGCGCGCCGACCTTCAGTGTGCGTCGAACCAACGTGTTCATAGTGGTAGGGACCTCTTTCGATCGTCGGAGACATCCGACCGACCGATCGGGGCGGCGCCTGAGGTGTCCAGTTCGCCCAAGCACAGGCGAAAGGTCACCGCACGATCGGTCAATGTGGACACGTCTAGCCGCGCTCAATTTGCGAGGTTCGCGACCACTCGGACCAACGAAGTCCCTCATGGGCTGACATGTCAGCGACAAGTTCCCGACACTTTGACCAGCCAATATGCACAGGTATGTCCGGATTTCGTACGAATCCAGAGGGTTCCGTCACCACCTGCCCTCACACCTAACGACGCGGACCCTCATCCGTCGCTCGGCCCACCTACCCCAACCGAACGTATGACCTCGCCGCCGGGCCAGGCCGGGCCGGGACCGCACCAAGGTCATCCGACTTGCCCGGCAGGTGCGCGTATCTTGAGCCCGCATACGCCCGTGTACCGGGCAAGTCGAGCGATCATGAGGGCTGAGCCCTCCGCGGCGGGCGGCCGGGGGACGGGCGGGCGGAGCGCGCAGGGCGGCCAGGACGCGCGGGCCGGCCAGGACGAGCAGGGCGGTCAAGACGCGCGGGGTGCGCAGGGGGCGCAGGGGCCCGGGCAGGGCGGGGCAGGGCGAGGTGGTCAGTGCGGGCAGGCCGGCCGGCGTGGGCATGACGCACGGGGCGAGCGCCGCCGGGCCGGACACAGGCGCGCCCACCGTCGCGCGCCGGGTGGGCGCGGGAGGTGGGCGCGTGTGTGGTGCGGAAGGTCAGACGCGGGCGCGGCGGGCCAGGCGCTCCGGGTCGAGGATGATGACGCTCTTGCCGTCGAGGCGCAGCCAGCCGCGGGAGGCGAAATCGGCCAGGGCCTTGTTCACCGTCTCGCGCGAGGCGCCGACGAGCTGCGCCAGCTCCTCCTGGGTGAGGTCGTGGGTCACCCGGAGCACGCCGCCGTCGCGGGTGCCGAAGCGGCCCGCCATCTGCAGCAGGTTCTTGGCGACCCGGCCGGGCACGTCGGTGAAGATGAGGTCGGCCAGCGCGTCGTTGGTGCGGCGCAGGCGGCGGGCGAGCACCCGCAGCAGCTGCTCGGCGATCTCCGGCCGGTTGTTCAGCCACGGGCGCAGGGCCTGCTTGCGCAGCCGCGCCAGTCGCACGTCGGTCACCGCGGTGGCGGTGGCGGTGCGCGGGCCGGGGTCGAACAGGGACAGCTCGCCGAGCATGTCGGAAGGACCCATCACGGAGACGAGGTTCTGCCGGCCGTCGGCGGCGCGTCGACCCAACTTGATCTTGCCGGAGAGTACGATATAGAGGCTGTCCCCTGGCTCACCCTCGTTGAACACGATCTCGCCCTTGCGGATCTCGATCGTTTCCATCTCACGAGCAAGTGCCTCGGCGGCCTCCGGGTCGACACCCTGGAAGATCCCGCTACGAGCCAGCACCTCGTCCATCGCCTACCTCCATCGACGCGGATCGTGGGCATACCGTGGATTAACTCGTCGCTACACGTACGCCGCGCGAGGTCAGTCTAGGCGCACGCAGGTGGCAACCGGACGCCAACCCCCGTAATCCTGCGACCTGCTCCGGTGCCGGTCGTGGCACCGGGCGGGTAGAGTGCCCGGCGATGTCCATACACCCCCTGAGCCGCCCCGATACCCCCGCATCGTCGCCCGAAACGCCGCCCCGCTCCACCATGGACCGGGTGTTCGCATCGCTTCGTGCACGGCCGGGGGTCTCCGCCGCGGGCGCGATCGTGCTCCTTGTCACAGTCGTCGGCCTCGGCTTCTCGGCCGTCACCTCGCCCGCCGAGGCGGTGACAGCGCAGTGGCACGCGCCCGAGGGCGCCGCCGTCACGCCGACTGCCGCGCCGGCCGAGCCCACTGCGGACCCGGCGGCCAACGCCATCAGTATGTCCGCGACCGGCGACATCATCATGGGCGACGCGCCGCAGGATCTTCCGCCGAACGGCGGCAAGGGCTACTTCGACAAGATCAAGCCGTTGCTGCCGGCGGACCTGGTGATGGGCAACCTGGAGCAGCCGATCACGGACGAGACGGGCACCGGCAAGTGCCCGGCGCCCAAACCGGGCGAGCCGGTCAACTGCCACCAGTTCCGGGTGCCGCCGTCCTACGCCAAGCACTTGGTGGACGCCGGGTTCGACCTGCTCAACACGGCCAACAACCACAGCCGCGACTACGGCAGCACCGGGTTCACCAACACCCAGAAGGCGCTGGACGCGGCCGGGCTCAAGCACACTGGGGCCACCAATCAGATCACCGTCGTCGACGTCAAGGGCGTCAAGGTGGCGGTGCTGGGCTTCTCCTCGTACGCGGGCAACAACAGTCTGCTCAACCTGACCTCGGCCAAGAAGGTCGTGGCGAAGGCCGCGGAGCAGGCCGACCTGGTTGTGGTGCAGGTGCACATGGGGGCCGAGGGCGCCGAGAAGAGCCACGTCCGGCCGGGCACCGAGAACTTCCTCGGCGAGAACCGGGGCAACCCGCACGCGTTCTCCCGCGCCGTGATCGACGCGGGCGCCGACCTGATCATCGGGCACGGGCCGCACGTGGTGCGGGGCATGGAGTTCTACAAGGGCCGGCTCATCGCGTACAGCCTGGGCAACTTCGCCGGTGGCGGCCAGCTGCGCAGCGAGGGCCGGCTGGGCTGGGGCGGTGTACTGAAGGTGACGCTGAACAAGGACGGCAGCTTCGTCTCCGGCCAGTTCCAGTCCACGATCTTCAGCGGTGCGCACGGCGTCCCGCAGCCCGACACCAAGGATCGCGCGCTCGGCCTGATCACCCAGATGACCAAGGACGACTTCGGCAAGAGCGGCGCGGTGCTGAGCGCGGACGGGGCGATCAGCTCACCCGCGACGTAGGCTCTCTGCCGTGGTATCGGTGACGGGCGAGACCGACCTGGCGCGCAAGCGCCGGGTCCGGCGAATGGCGCGCGAACTCGCCGTCATCCATCCTGACGCGCACTGCGAGCTGGACTTCACCGACCCGCTCGAACTGGCGGTCGCGACCATCCTGTCCGCGCAGTGCACCGACGTGCGGGTCAACATGACGACGCCGGCCCTGTTCGCGAAGTACCGCACCGCCGCCGACTACGCCGGAGCGGACCGGGTGGAGCTGGAGGAGATGATCCGCCCGACCGGCTTCTTCCGGAACAAGGCGGCCTCCCTGATGGGGCTCGGCCAGCAGCTCGTCGACCGGTTCGGCGGGGAGTTGCCGCGTACGCTGGCGCAGCTGGTGACGCTGCCGGGCATCGGGCGCAAGACCGCCAACGTGATCCTCGGCAATGCCTTCGGTGTCCCCGGCATCACCGTGGACACCCACTTCCAGCGGCTGGTGAACCGCTGGGCCTGGACCGAGGAGACCGACCCGGTCAAGATCGAGCACGCGGTGGGCGCACTCGTCGAGAAGCGCGACTGGACGATGCTGTCGCACCGGGTGATCTTCCACGGCCGCCGGGTCTGCCACGCCCGCAAGCCCGCCTGCGGGGCCTGCCCGCTGGCAAGCATGTGCCCGTCGTACGGCGTCGGCCCCGTCGATCCCGCCGAGGCGGTCAAGCTGCTCAAGGGCCCGCGTACCGCGGAGATCGCCGCCCTCGCCGGAGTCGGCGCATGAGCCCTCGCGCCCTCAGCCGGGACCCAGCCGGAGCCGCATTTTCGGGGAAAGTGCTGCCATCTGCTCCGATGAAGCAGCAACTTCCCCGAAAGAGCGCCATGGCGGTGGCCGCTCTGGCGGCGACGCTGCTGGCCGCGTGCACCTCGACGGGTGGAGTTGCCGGGCCGGACGAGACCGTGCCACAGCCGTTCGCGGCATGCGCCACGCTCAGCGGCGGTGCCGCGACCATTGCCCCGTCGGCGACTCCCCGGGTCACCACGGCACCGGCCACGGGTGCCGCGAGCGGTCGGCCGGTGCCTGCGTCACCCTCGGTCGTCCAAGGAGCGGTCGTGCCGACCACCGGCCACGACGGGCCCATCGCGACACTGCCGACCAGCTCGGCGCCGAAGGCGAACGGCGCGGCCGCCAGCGGTTCACCGGCCCGCCGGGACACCCGGGTGATCAATCTTCCTGAGCTGACCCTGGAGTGCATGGCCGGCGGCGAAGCGGTGCGCCTGTCCTCGCTGCGCGGTCCGCTCGTGATCAATCTGTGGGCCTCCTGGTGCGGGCCGTGCCGCAGGGAGCTGCCCGTGTTCCAGCGGCTGGCCGACAGCGGCCGGGTGTCGGTGCTCGGCGTGGTGACCGAGGACGGCCGCGACGCCGCCGCCTGGCTCGCCGACGAGCTGAAGGTGAGCCTGCCGAGCGTGTACGACCGGTCCGGCGGGCTGAAGGTCGCCGTGGGCGAGAACCTGCTGCCGCTCACGCTGTTCGTCGGCGCGGACGGCCGGGCGAGCGTCTACCGCGACGTGGCGCTGACCGACCAGACCCTGGAGCAGCTGCTCCAGCAGCACTTCGGTCGCGTATGAACGAGCGCTCCGAGGAGAAGGCATGAGTGAAGTGGTCACCGGGCAGCTGCCGGCGTGGTTCGAACCGCTGCTGACCCGGGTGCGCGCCGCGCGTGCCGTCGACTTCACCCGCATCCCGACACCCGACGAGGGCGGCCGGCCCGCGGCCGTGCTCATCCTGCTGGCCGAGGGCGAGCACGGCCCCGACGTGCTGATCATGCAGCGCAGCGCGACCCTGCGTAACCACGCCGGCCAGCCGGCCTTCCCCGGCGGCGCGGTCGAGCCGGCGGACGCCGACCTGAGCGCGACAGCCCTGCGCGAGGCGAACGAGGAGGTCGGGCTGGACCCGGCCAGCGTCACCGTGCTGGCGCAGCTGCCCACGCTGTGGATCCCGGTGACCGACTTCCTGGTCACCCCGGTGCTGGCCTGGTGGCATACGCCGCACCCGGTCGGCGCGCACGACCCGGGCGAGGTCGCGCACGTGGCGCGGCTGCCGCTGGCCGAGCTCGCCGACCCGGACCACCGCCTGCGGGTACGCCATTCCAGCGGGTGGATCGGCCCGGCCTTCCAGTCGCGCGGCATGCTCGTCTGGGGTTTCACCGCGGGTGTGCTGTCCGCGCTGCTGGAACTCGGCGGCTGGGCGCGGCCCTGGCCCACCGACCGGATCGAGGCCCTGCCCAGCTCGCCCGCCACGCTTAGTGGCACCGCCGATGTCCCTTCCGTAGGCTGAGCCGATGTCGGTCGTCGACGGTGTCCTGATCCTCCTGCTGCTGCTCTTCGGCGTGAGCGGCTACCGGCAGGGCTTCGTGGTGGGCATGCTCTCGTTCATCGGGTTCTTCGGGGGCGCCCTGATCGGCCTTCAGCTCGGCCCGCTGCTGGCGGGGCTGCTCACCGACCAGGTGCTCAAGCTCGTGGTGTCGCTCATCGCGGTGTTCGGCCTGGCCGTGCTGGGGCAGTCGCTGGCCGGTTGGTGGGGCGGCAAGTTGCGGCGGGCGATCACCAACCGGGCCGGGCAGACGGTCGACGACCTGGGCGGCGCGGTCGTCTCCGTGCTCGCCGTGGCGCTGGTGGCCTGGCTGGTCGCGGTCCCGCTGAGCGACGCCTCGCAGCCCTGGCTGGCCAAGGCGGTGCGCAACAGCAGCCTGCTCGCCGCCATCGACTCGGTGATGCCGGGCGAGGCGAAGACGCTGACCGAGGCACTGCGCGACACCGTCGACACGAACGGTTTCCCGGAGGTCTTCGGCGACCTGGTGCCCACCCAGGTCAAGGACGTGCCCGCGCCGGATCCGAAGCTGGCCGGGTCGCAGGTGGTGCTGAACGCCAAGAAGTCGGTGGTGAAGGTGCTCGGCAGCGCGCCGAGCTGCAGCCGCCGCATCGAGGGTTCCGGTTTCGTCTTCGCCGACGAGCATGTGATGACCAACGCGCACGTGGTGGCGGGCACGAAGACGATCCGGATAGAGCTCAACGGGGCCCGGCTGTCGGGCCGGGTCGTGGTGTACGACCCGGAGCGCGACCTCGCCGTGATCCATGTGCCGTCGCTGAAGGCGCCCGTGATGCGATTCGCGAACTCAGCCGCCAGGAGCGGCGCTGACGCGATCGTGCTGGGCTTTCCACTGGACGGGCCGTACAACGCGCAGTCCGCCCGGGTGCGCGACGTCGGCGACATCACCGGCCCGGACATCTACGAGGACGGCACCGTCACCCGCGAGGTCTACACCATCAAGGGCCTGGTGCGCAGCGGCAACTCGGGCGGCCCGCTGGTCTCCGCGGACGGGACCGTGCTCGGCGTGATCTTCGCGGCGGCCGCCGACGACCCGAACGTCGGGTACGCGGTCACCGCCGACGAGGCCTCCACAGTCGCGCTGATGGGCCGCACCCGTACGAGCGAGGTCGGTACCGGCAAGTGCGCCTGAACGGCAGCCGCCGGCAGGTCTAGCCGAGGGCCGCGGGCCGCAGGTCGAGGAGCGGGCCGGGAGCGGCTTCGAGCCGGACGAGGTTGAGCCCGCCGCGCTCGCGGCGCGGCAGCACGTCACCGTCGACCGGCGGCGTGGCGGACGGCGACGTGGCCGGGGTCGGGGTGCTCGTCGAAGGGCTGGTGGCCGGGCTCGGCGCGGTGCCGAAGCCCGTCTTGCCCGGCGGGGGCGCGTTGTCCAGCGAGTTCGTCACCACCGGCGCGACCTCGGCGGTGAGCGCGGCGACCGGATCCACCAGGCCGAAGCCGTACTTGTCGTCCCGTCCCGAACGGCCGAGGTCCTGCGCGGTCGAGATCAGGCGCTGCACCACGTCGGCGGCGGGCATGTCCGGCCAGCGCGAGCGGACCAGCGCCGCGGTCGCGGAGACCAGCGGCGCGGCGAAACTGGTGCCCTGCACCTTCCAGTAGCCGCCGGGCCGTGCGCCGACCAGGTCGGTGCCGGGCGCGGACAGCACGGCCTGTGCGCCGGTGAGCGAGCCAGGCCAGAGCAGGTGGCGGTCGCCGGGGGCGATCGCGGTGACGGCGAGCACGCCCGGCTCGCGGGCCGGATACCAGATCTCGGTGGGGCCGCCGGTGCTCACGTTGCCGACGCAGGCGACCACGACGACGTCCTTGTCGAACGCGTAGTCGATGGCCTCGGCCAGCGCGTCGCTGGTGACGCTGCCGCCAAGGGACAGGTTGACCACGTTCGCGCCGTGGTCCACCGCCCAGCGCACGCCCTCGGCGACCACCCGGGCGTCGTCGTACTTGTTGCCCTCGTCGAGCACCCGCACCGGCAGGATCTTCGCCTTCGGCGCGAGCCCGATCACCCCGCGGCCGTCGTCGGAGCGGCCCGCGATCAGCGCGGCGACGGTGGTGCCGTGGCCGACCGGGTCGTCGCGGCCGTCACCGGAGCTGTCCACCAGGTCCAGCCCGCTCAGCACCTGGCCGTTCAGGTCGGGATGGTCGCCGACGCCGGAGTCGACGACCGCGACGACGACGCCCGCTCCGTCAGCCAGCTGCCAGGCCCGCGTGGCCTGCAGCGTGCCCAGCTGCCATTGCTCGTCCGTGGTCCCGGCGCGGGAGGCGCGCTGCTCGGCGGCGTCGGCCCGCAGCTGCGACACCTCGGACACGGGCGCGTCCTGCGGGGTGGTCGCGGCGATACTGCCGAGCGCGGCCAGGGTCAGCGCGCTCACGACACGTAGCAGCGCCGTCGCATCTTTCCGCGGCACGGCGCTGACCAGTCGGGGCGTCCGGAGTCTGGGCACAGTTCCGCCATTCTCACACGTGTTCCGGCGTGGAGAAAGAATCGCCGCCCCTCTCGGTGACGCGAACCGGTGGACCCGGCTACGCCGCCCAGCCCTGGATCAGCCCGTACACGCCGAGCACCCAGGCCGCCACCGGCACCACCGAGACGACGACGAGCAGATCGAACAGGTCCGCGGCGCGGCCGACGTACGGCGAGGGGGCCTTGCGGGACCAGGTCTGCCCGGCCAGCACGATCACCAGGGCCAGCACGACGGTGCCGACCGCGAAGAAGGCCCGGCCGCTGCCCTCGGACAGCCACACGGCCGCGCCCAGCAGGAGCAGGTGGCCGAACAGGCCCGCGGCGACCAGCGGCACCCGCTGGCGCACCGTGACGAACAGGCGCGAGCGCAGCAGCAGCGCGGTCGCGCACACCGCGACGAGCACCCGGCCGGCCGTGCCGCCCGAGGTCACCAGGATGAACCCGGCAGCCGCCATCAGCACGGCGTACCCGATGAGCATGCCCGTGAGCAGCTCCTCCGAGCGCGCCACGGCGGCGAAGACGCGGGAGCGGTCGGGCAGGTCGGCGGCGTTGCGGGCCGTCGGGACCGTCGCGAAGGCGCTCTCGCCGTCCGCCGGGCGCGGCGGCGTCACCGAGGGCACCGGCACCTTGCCGAACCGGATGGCCAGCACCGGCACCAGGCCGATGCCGCAGACCAGGGCGCTGACCAGCACGGCGGCCGCACCGGCCGCACCGAGCCCGGCGAGCAGTGCGGTCAGCGCGCCGAGCAGGCCCGCCGTGCCGCCCGCCGTGAACACGCGCAGGCCGTGGCCCACCCCCGCGGCGCCGAGCACCGCGAACAGCAGCACCGCCACGCAGCCGACCAGCAGCTGCGCCTCACCGAGCCAGCCGGGCAGGCCCGGTGCGCCGACCCCGTCCGCGCCGCCGAGCACCAGCGCGCCGCCCGCGAACGCGTACGGCAGCGCGAAGCCCGCCAGCGCGCTGCCGGTGACGCCGTCGCCGTACGCCCGGGACGCCAGCACGCCGCCGACCAGCAGCAGCACCGCCACGGTCAGCGCGAGGTAACCGCCCGGCGTCCACTGCGGACCGCCGTGCACCAGGGCCAGCACGCCCGCCACCAGCAGCACGCCCGCGCCGACCAGGGTCGCCATGCGGGTGGCCGCCGGGGTCCACACGGTGCCGCGGCGGCGAGCCCCCTCGGCGATCGCCTCGACGACGTCGTCGTACTCCAGTTCCGGCCACTGCTCCTGGGCCGGGACCAGGTGCAGGATCTCACCGTCGCGCACCGACTGCTGCTGCAGCGACATGGTCTCGGTCAGCGGGTTGCCGTCGGCGCGGCGCAGCACCCAGCCGCCGTGCTGCTCGCCGTCGTCGGCGAGGCCGACCCCGGCGTGGCGCAGCAGATCCGGTAGCAGATCCACCACCGTCACCTGCTCAGGCAGCGCCACGTCGACGCGGCGCTGCGGGGTGTGCAGCGTGATGCGGGCAAGGCCGGTGGGGGACGCGGTCGTGGCGGCGGGGTAGCTCACCCGGTACGTCTACCACGTTGTGCCGCAGCGCGTCATCCCGCGCCGTTCCCGCGCACGGGCGCACAACCGTGGCATGGCCTAGCATGGCGGGCGTCGTGCCCGCGAGAGCGGCCGCTCGGTGTCATCCTGCAGCGAAGCGTAAGGATGGCAGCGATTAAGGCTGCGGCAGCGGGCACGCCATGACTCAGCCGACCGTCTTGGGGAGGGCGTCGCATGGGTACGGTGATCGTCAAGCGGGCACCCCGGCGTCCCGCGCCCGAGATTCCGGCCGGGGAGCTCGTCATCGACGCGCCGCCGGAGATTCCGCAGGCCGCGGGTGGACGCTGGCAGCAGGCCATGATGATCCTGCCGATGCTGGGCAGCGGTCTGGGCATGGCGATGATGGTCGGCCGCGGCAACGGCGACAAGATGTCCTATGTGGCCGGCGGCATGATGGGCGTCTCCAGCCTCGGCATGATCGCCGCGAGCCTGATGAACGGCGCGGGCCAGCCGAAGAAGGCCGAGATGATGGCGGCGCGGCGGGAGTACCTGCGCCACCTCGCCGGGCTGCGCCGCCGTGCCCGCCAGGCCGTCCAGCAGCAGCGCACCGGCCTGTTCTACCGCCACCCCGACCCGCAGCGGCTGTGGTCCACGGTGGACAGCTTCCGGCTCTGGGAGCGCCGCCCGCACGACCCCGACTTCGGCATCGTGCGCGTGGGCATCGGCCCGCAGTCGCTGGCCACCCCGCTGCTGCCGCCGGAGACCCGCCCGCTCGAAGAGCTGGAGCCGATGACCGCGGGGGCGCTGCGGCGCTTCCTCGACGCGTACTCCGTGGTTCCCGACCTGCCGGTGGCGCTGTCCATGCGCGGCTTCGGCCGGGTGTTCCTGCGCGGCGACAGCGCCGCCCCGCGCAACGACGGCATGTACAGCAGCAACACGGCCACCACCGGGTTCGCCGCCGACCACCGCGACGGCGGCGACGTGCACGGCCTGACCCGGGCGATGCTCGCGCAGCTCGCCGTGTTCCACGCGCCCGAAGACCTGGTCATCGCGATCTGCGGCTCGTCCTACCGTCGCGAGGCGTGGGACTGGGCCAAGTGGCTGCCGCACCACCAGCACCCGAGCCGGGTGGACGCGCTGGGCCCGGCCCGGCTGTTCGCCACCTCCGCCCAGGAGATGGAGGGCCTGCTCGCCGAGGTGCTGGCCGGTCGGCCGCGCTTCGGCGCGGGCGAGGCTGCGCCGCACGTCGTCGTCGTGCTCGACGGCGCGGACATGGCCGGGGCGGGGCAGCTCGCCGTGCCCGAGGGCCTGTCCGGCATGACGATCCTGGACCTCGACTCCCCGCCGCCGCGGCTGCTGGAGCGCGGCATGCTCACCCTCGAGGTGCGCGGCCGGGAGCGGGCGCTGCACACCGTCACCGCGTCCTCGGTAGCCGAGGTGGGCGTCGCCGACCGGCTCAGCGTGGTGGAGGCCGAGGCGCTGGCCCGCCGGCTCGCCCCGCTGCGCCTGTCCGCCACGACCGTCACCAGCAGCAACGCGATGACCTCCGAGAAGGGCCTGGCCGACCTGCTCGGCATTCCCGACCCGGAGCGTTTCGACGTGGCGTACGGCTGGTCGCCGCGCGCGAACCGCAACATGCTGCGGGTGCCGCTGGGCGTCGGGCCGGACGGCTCACCGGTCGAACTCGACATCAAGGAGTCCGCGCAGGACGGCATGGGCCCGCACGGCCTGCTCGTCGGCGCGACCGGCTCCGGCAAGTCGGAGCTGCTGCGCACGCTGGTGCTCGGCCTGGCCGCCACGCACTCCTCCGAGCAGCTCAACTTCGTGCTGGTCGACTTCAAGGGCGGCGCGACGTTCGCCTCGCTGGACCGGCTGCCGCACACCTCCGCGGTCATCACCAACCTGGAGGGCGAGAGCCACCTCGTCAACCGCATGGGCGACGCGATCACCGGCGAGGTGCTGCGCCGCCAGGAGCTGCTGCGCGCCGCGGGCAACTTCGCCAACCTCAAGGACTACGAGAAGGCGCGTACGGGCGGGGCCGCGCTGGCCCCGCTGGCCTCGCTGTTCATCGTCTGCGACGAGTTCTCCGAGCTGCTGACCGCCAACCCCGACTTCATCGACATCTTCGTCCAGATCGGCCGGGTCGGCCGGTCCATCGGCATCCACCTGCTGCTGGCCAGCCAGCGCCTGGAGGAGGGCCGGCTGCGCGGCCTGGACACGCACCTGTCGTACCGGATCGGCCTGCGCACCTTCTCCGCGATGGAGTCGCGGGCCGTGCTCGGCGTCGGCGACGCGTACGACCTGCCCAAGGCCCCCGGCCACGGCTACCTGAAGTTCGGCTCGGAGCCGCTGCAGCGCTTCAAGGGCGCGTACGTGTCCGGCTCGTTCAAGAAGGCGGGGGAGACCGCCGCCGCCCGCCGGGTCGACGGCCGCGACCTGGTCTACGACTTCAGCAACCACTTCGTGCCGGTGCCGCAGCGCCCGGCGAACGCCGAGCCCGAGGTCAACTGGGACGTCAAGCCGGGTGAGAGCCTGATGGACGTCATGATCGAGCGCATGGTCGGCCAGGGCCAGCCGGCCCACCAGGTGTGGCTGCCGCCGCTGGACGTCTCCGACCCGCTCGACCTCGCTTTCGGGCAGCTCGGCCTGGTCGAGGGCCGCGGCCTGACGGTCGCCAACCCGGACCTGCGCGGCGCGCTGCGGGTGCCGGTCGCCATCGTCGACAAGCCCGCTCAGCAGCTGCGCGACCTGCAGTGGCTGCGGCTGGGCGACGGGGCCGCCGGGCACGTGGCGATCGCGGGCGGCGGCCAGAGCGGCAAGTCGACCCTGCTGCGCACCCTGATCACCGGCCTGGCGCTGACCCACACCCCGCAGGAGGTGCAGGTCTACTGCCTCGACTTCGGCGGCGGCTCGCTCGGCGCGCTGCGCGACCTGCCGCACGTCGGCGGCGTGGCCGGGCGGCAGGACTCGTTGATGGTCCGGCGCACCGTCAGCGAGGTCGCGCAGCTGCTCAACATGCGCGAGACCCGGTTCGCCGAGCAGGGCATCGAGTCCATGGCGGCGTACCGGCGGCTGCGGGCCGCAGGGCGGTTCACCGACGACCCGTACGGCGACGTGTTCCTGGTCGTGGACGGCTGGAGCACGCTCAAGGAGAGCTACGAGGACCTGGATCCGGTCATCACGGACTTCGCGACCCGCGGTCTGGCCTACGGCGTGCACGTCGTGGCGACCTCGCTGCGCTGGCGCGACTTCCGGGCCAACATCCAGGACCAGTTCGGCAGCAAGATCGAGCTGCGGCTGGGCGACCCCGGCGACACCATCTGCCGGGTACGCAAGATCGCACCCCAGGTGCCGTCGCGGCCCGGTTTCGGCCTCACCCCCGAAGGGCTGTTCACGCTCGCGCTGCGCCCCGACGTGGACGCCGTCGGCGACCGCGACGACCTGGTCCGGCACATCGCCAAGCACTGGGACGGCATGCCCGCGCCCCGGGTGCGCATGCTGCCCAGCGTGTACGCGTACGAGCGGATGAACCTGGAGACCGGCGGGGAGTGGACGCTGCCCATCGGCATCGCCGACGACCTCACCCCGGCGACCGTCGACTTCTATGCCGACGTGCACCTCACCGCGTTCGGGGAGAGCGAGAGCGGCAAGTCGACGCTGCTGCGCCAGATCGCCCGCACGATCACCCAGCGGTACACCCCCGACCAGGCCAAGATGATCATCATCGACCCGCGGCGCAGCCTGCTCGGCGCGGTGACCACCGAGCACCAACTCGCCTACATCAGCAACCTGTCCCAGATCCGCGACTACATCGAGGCGATCCGGGTCAAAATGGAGGAGCGGAGGCCGCCGGACGGCACCCGCCCGCAGGACATGCCGCTGCGGCCCTGGCTGGCCGGGCGCGGTGAGTTCTTCCTCATCATCGACGACTACGACGTGGTCGTCTCCGGCGGCGGCCACCCCATCGAGCCGCTGGCCGACTTCCTGTTCCAGGCCCGCGACGTCGGCCTGCACCTGATCTCGGCCGCCGGCGCGAACTGGGGCGGCAACCGGTCCAGCTACGACGCGGCGCTGTCGCGCCTGGCCGCCGCCAACGCGCCCTACCTGATGCTGTCCGCCGAGAACATCGTGAGCGCACCGTTCGGCAGCCGGATGAAGTACGACCGCATGCCGCCCGGCCGCGGCCGCCTCATCACCCGCCGCGGCTCCCGGCTGGTTCAGCTCGCCGAGCTGCCCGCGTTCTGAGCCGCACACCACGCCGAAGGGGCGCGGCCGGAGACCTCTCCGCCGCGCCCCTTCGACATGTCCGGCCTCAGTGGCCGCCGTTCTCCTTGGCGCGCTCGAACGAGCGCACGATCTCGGCTTCGGCCTCGGTGCGGCCGACCCAGGTCGCGCCCTCGACGCTCTTGCCGGGCTCCAGGTCCTTGTAGACCTCGAAGAAGTGCTGGATCTCCAGCCGGTCGAACTCGGCGACGTGATGGATGTCACGCAGGTGCTCCAGGCGCGGGTCGTAGGCCGGCACACAGAGGACCTTGTCGTCGCCGCCCTTCTCGTCACGCATGCGGAACATGCCGATCGCGCGGCACTTGATCAGACAACCGGGGAAAGTCGGCTCCTGGACCAGCACCAGCGCGTCGAGCGGGTCGCCGTCCTCGCCGAGGGTGTTCTCGATGAACCCGTAGTCGGCGGGGTACTGGGTGGAGGTGAACAGGGTGCGATCCAGCCGGATCCGCCCGGTTTCGTGGTCGACCTCGTACTTGTTGCGCTGCCCCTTAGGGATCTCAACCGTGACGTCGAAATCCATTTCACACTCCCATTGGCCTGTTAGTTCGCCGACGTTGGCGAATTTTAGTTAGTCTCGCCTGGCTGGTTTGAGGCATCGGAGGAGGGCCGCTTTGGGGAGGCAAGGTTCACACTACGGTGCCGAACCCGGAGATGCCGCGGGTTCGCCGTCCGGCCCGCCGGGCGAGTGGGTGTGGAACGGCCAGGAGTGGGTCTGGCAGATCCACAGCGGTTATCCACAGCCCCAGGACCAGGGGCGTAGCGGGTATCCACCGGCTTATCCACAGGACGCAAGCCCCCGACCGGGTGCTTATCCACAGGATGTGCACAGCACTCCGCAGGATCGGCAACCTTACGGCAGCCGTCCACAGGACGCCCAGCCCGGAAATCCACAGGCTCCGGCCGACTCCGGTCCACAGGTCCACGGCAGCTCGCAGGCCGCGCCCGGCTACGGCTCCGCCCAGGTGCCGCATAGCCAGTACGGCTCCGCCCAGGTGCCGCAGGGCCGGTACGGCACGGCTCAGCCGCCGCAGAGCCAGGTGTCTCCGGGCTACGGTTCGGCGCAGGTGCCCCAGGGCCAGGTGTCTCCCGGCTACGGCGCCGCTCAGGTGCCGCAGGGCCAGTACGGGTCGGCCCAGCCGTCCCAGGGCCAGGTGTCTCCGGGCTACGGTTCGGCGCAGGTGCCGCAGGGTCAGGTGTCGCCTGGCTTCGGCGCTGCGCAGGTGCCGCAGGGCCAGTACGGATCCCCGCCGCAGGGCCAGGGCGCCGCGGGCTACGGCTCGGCCCAGGTCCCGTCAGGACCGGGCTACGGCGTACCGGCCGGCCAGAACCCGGCGACCCGCTCCGGTGAGTACGGCCGCCCGGCCGCACAGGGCGAACCCGTGCCCGCCGGTCCGAAGGACGTCGGCAAGCCCAAGAAGCGCCGCAAGGGCGTGCTCGTCACCGTGCTGACGCTGGTCGTCGCGCTCGGCGCTGGGCTGGCCGGGGTCGCCGTGCTCAAACCGGACCTGATGGCGAACCTGCTGGACGCACCCGACTGGCAGTCGCCCAGCGCGGCCCCGCCCGCGGAGCCGGCGGTCGCGCCGGTGCTGGCGGCCATGTCCGACGCCCCGGTGCCGGACGCCGCCGAGCTCAAGAGGATCCTCGACCCGCTGGTGATCAGCTCGCCGCTGGGCAGCAGCGTCAGCGCCTCGGTGGTCGACGTCGGCACGGGCGGGGTGCTCTACGAGCGCGCCCCCACCGAGATGATCACTCCGGCGTCGAACACGAAGCTGGTGACGGCGGCCGCCGTGCTCACCACGCGCGGCCCCGACTACCGGATCACCACCCGGGTGGTGGCCGGGCCGAACCCGGGCGAGGTCGTGCTGATCGGCGCGGGTGACGCGACGCTGGGCGTGACCGCGAAGAAGTTCTACGAGGGCGCGGCCCAGCTCGACGATCTCGCGGCGCAGGTCCGCAAGGCGATGGGCGACACCCCGATCACCAAGGTGCTCACCGACGGGAGCCTGTTCACCGGGCCGACCGCGTCGCCGGACTGGCCGTCGGACACCCTCGGCGAGGGCAACGTCTCCCGGATCACCGCGGTGATGATCAACGGTGCCCGCACCGACATCAAGGATCGCGTGATGCCGTTCAACCGGTTCAGCGATCCCGAGCGCGCGGCCGGTGACGCCTTCGCGAAGCTGCTCGGGCTGACCGACAGCGCCAAGGGCAAGGCGCCCGCGACCACGGCCACCGGCTCGGCGGCCCCGTCGCCGCAGGCCAGCGCCGCCGCGGCCGGGTCTCCCGCGCCGGGTACGCAGCTGGGCGCGGTGCAGTCCGCACCGCTGCTGCGACAGGTCGAGCAGATGCTGACCGAGAGCGACAACACGCTGGCCGAGGCGCTGGCGCACCAGGTCGCCCTGGCCAAGGGCCAGCCCGGTTCGTTCGCCGGGGCCGCCGACGCGATCGAGCAGGTGGTGACCGAGCTCGGGCTCGACGCCACGCAGAGCGACCTGCTGGACGGCTCCGGTATGTCGCCCAAGAACAAGATCTCCCCGAAGGTGCTGACCGGCCTGCTCGTGAAGGCCGCGGGCGGCACCGACTCACACCTGTCCGACTTCTTCAACGGCCTGCCCGTGGCGGGCTGGTCGGGCACGATGACGCTGCGCTTCGCCAAGTCGAAGTCCGGCTTCGGGGTCGTGCGCGCCAAGAGCGGCACGCTCAACTTCGTCAACTCGCTGTCAGGGGTCGTGCAGACGGCCGACGGGCGGCTGCTGGCGTTTGCCGTGCTGGCGGAGAACGTGCAGGTCGACCGCGATACGGCACAGAACGCCCTGGACAAGATCGCCGCGTCGATCGCAGTCTGCGGCTGCCGCTGAGCCTCAGCCGCCGGTCAGCTCGCCTGACCGGCGGCTCACCGCGATCCCGCCGGGCAGCAGCGTCGCGCCCTGCCCGTGCCAGGCGGTGATCAGCGCGTCCAGGGCCGCGACGTGCCGGTGGGTCAGCGCGGCGCGGGGTGCGCCCAGTTCCGTGGCCCAGGCGTGCAGCACGCGGGTACGCAGTGCCGCGGGCAGCCCGCACAGCGCGTCCGTGGACAGCCCGGCGGCGGTGCGGCAGCCTGCCAGCGCGTTCCCGGCCAGTTCGTCGAGCAGGTCGGCGTCCGCGCCCAGCAGGGCCGCAGACCGGGCCAGGTTGGCCACGACGCCCTCGCCGAGCGCGGCGACCAGCGCGGGCAGCGCGTCGGCCCGCACCCGCGACCGGGCGTACGACGGATCGGTGTTGTGCGGGTCCTCCCACGGCACCAGGTCCAACGCGGCACACGCGGCCCGGCAGGCCGAACGCGGCACGCCCAGCAGCGGCCGGCTGAACCGGGCACCCGCGTGCGAGCGATGTGCCGGCATCCCTGCCAGTCCGCGCGGCCCGGCCCCGCGCGCCAGCGCCAGCAGCACGGTCTCGGCCTGGTCGTCGCGGGTGTGTCCGAGCAGGACCGCCACCGCGCCGAGCCGCCCGGCCGCCTCGGCCAGTGCCGCGTACCGCGCCTGCCGTGCCGCCGCCTCCGGCCCGCCGTGCGTGCCGACCTCGACCGTCGCGACCTCCACCGGCGCGAACCCCTGCTCTCGCGCCCACGTCGCGACCTGCTCGGCCCGTCCCGCCGACCCTTCCTGCAACTGATGGTCGACGGTCACCAGCCCGACCCGCCACCCCAGCCGCGGCGCGACGAACACCGCCCCCGCCGCCAGCGCCAGCGAATCCGCCCCACCCGAACACGCCACCAACACCAGCGGGCGCCCTTCTACCGGCCGCAACTCTTCAAGACTTGCGCCATCCGGACCGCCCTGAGGCCGCGACTCTTCAAAAGTTGCGGCAGGGGTCGGCGCGGCGGCGGCCGCGGAGACGGTCGCCGGGCGGGTGGGCGGGGCAGGGGTGGGCAGGGTGGTCAGGGTGTGGCGGATCGCGGTGCGGATGGCGGCGACCGAGGGGTCGAGCCTCATCCCAGGGTGTCGGCGGTGACCACGCGGGCCACCCACGCGTCGGGGTCGGCGATCTCGTCCAGGGTCGGCAAGGTCTGCGGGGACGTCCAGATCCGGTTCAGGCCGTCCATGCCGACCCGGTCCAGCACGGACTGCACGAAGACCCGGCCCTCGGCGTACTGCCGCATCTTGATGTCGATGCCGAGCAGTCGGCGCAGGAACTGCTCGACCGGGTTGCTCGGGTTGCGGCGGCGGTCGAACGCGGCCCGGATGGTGGCGACGCTCGGGATGACCTGCGGCCCGACGCCGTCCAT
This sequence comes from Catellatospora vulcania, assembly GCF_009720385.1. Classification (GTDB taxonomy): domain Bacteria; phylum Actinomycetota; class Actinomycetes; order Mycobacteriales; family Micromonosporaceae; genus Catellatospora; species Catellatospora vulcania. The sequence goes on from NZ_ML769302.1 coordinate 765,818, forward strand.
GACCACCTCGGCGTGCCCTTCCAGCAGGGTCAGCACCGCGGTGAGCCGGTCGAGCACGGCCCGCTGCTCGGGCGTCTGCACGGCTTCGATCAGCGACGCGCCGCGGGTGCCCTCGGGCTCGCGGGCCGCCTTGATCGCCGCGCCGAACTGCTGGTAGGCCTGGCTGAGCAGGTTGCCGGTGGGCGGCTCGGTGGCACCGACGAAGGCCCGCACCTCACTCAGGAAGTGCTCGCGCAGCCACGGCACGGCGGTGAACTGGGTCCGGTGGGTGACCTCGTGCAGGCACACCCAGAGCCGGAAGTCGCGGGGGTCGGCCTTGATCCGGCGCTCCATGGCCACGATGTTCGGCGCGACCAGCAGCAGCTGCCCGGCCTCGACCTTGCGGCCTGGCTCGGCCGGCGGCGCGGCGAAGATGTCGTACTGGCCGAGGACCTTGCCGGACAGGTAGCCCAGCACCGCCCCGGCCTCGACGCCGGTGACCTTCGCGCCGACCAGGTTGCCGAGGAAGCCGACCTTCTCCTCCAGCTTGTCGGTCAGCGGCGTGATCACCGTGCGGAGCCCCTGCACGTTGACGTCGGCCCAGGTGCGCCGGTCGACCACGCGCACCGGCGCGTCCGGCACCTGCGGGGTCATCTTCGTGTACTCCGCGACGTGGCCGATCGCCTCGTCGGCCAGCCGACGTAGATCGGCGACGACCGCGGTGGCTTCTGCCATGGTCACCGACGGTCCGGTCGGGCCGAAGCGCGCGGCGGTGGTCGAGGCAAGATCCCAGTCCACGAGAGCCATAGGTAAGAACCTACTCTCCCGTAGCCATATCGCCCCGCGCCACGTGTTTGGATCTAGGGATGCGACAAGCGGTGTACGCACCTCAGGGCGTGGTGGCCACGAGTCAGCCGCTGGCTGCCCAGGCGGGCCTGGCGATGCTGCGTGAGGGTGGTTCGGCGGTCGACGCCGCGGTGGCCGCGGCGGTCACGCTGACCCAGGTTCAGCCCGGCTCCAACGACATCGGTGGCGACCTGTTCGCGCTGGTCTGGGACGGGAAGGAGCTGCACGGGCTGAACGCCTCGGGCCGTGCCCCGGCGGCGCTGAGCCTGGCCGAGCTCACCGCGGCCGCAAAGCCGCCCGGCGGCGCGCTCGGCGGAGGGCAGGCGCAGGCCGCGCTCGCGCCACCGGCCCGCGGGTGGCTGCCGGTGACCGTGCCGGGCGCCCCGGCGGGCTGGCAGGACCTGCACGCGCGGTTCGGCCGGCTGCCGTTCGAGCGGCTGTTCGCCGACGCGGTGCACTACGCCGAGCAGGGCTGGACGGTGTCGCCGACGGTCGCGAGCCGCTGGGCCGAGTCGGTGGAAGTCCATCGCGGGCTGGACCATCCCGAGTGCCGGACCTGGGCCGACGTGTACGCGCCGGGCGGGCGGGCGCCGCAGGTCGGCGAGCTGTTCCGCAACCCGGGCGCGGGCCGGGCGCTGCGGCTGATCGGCGGCAGCCACGCGGACTCCTTCTACCGCGGGGAGATCGCGCAGGCGCTGGCCGCGTACGCGGCGGACACCGGCGGCCTGCTCACCGCCGCCGACCTCGCCGAGCACACCAGCACCTGGGTCGAGCCGGTGAGCACGGACTACCGCGGGCACACCGTGTACGAGATCCCGCCCAACGGGCAGGGGGTGGCCGCGCTGCAGGCGCTCGCGCTGCTCGACGGGCTGCCGCGGCACGGGCTGCACGAGCAGATCGAGGCGATGAAACTCGGCTTCGCCGACGCGCACGCGTACGTCGCCGACCCGGCCGTGTACCCGATGCCGGACCTGCTCGACCCCGCCTACCTGACGGCGCGGCGGGCGCTGATCGGGGACCGGGCCGGTGACCCGCCGCCCGGGGACCCGATGAAGGGCGGCACCGTCTACCTCGCCGCGGCCGACGCCGACGGCATGATGGTGAGCCTGATCCAGTCGACGTACCAGGGCTTCGGCTCGTTCGTGGTGCTGGGAGAGTACGGCTTCGGGCTGCAGAACCGCGGGGCCGGGTTCAGCCTGGACCCGGTCCATCCCAACGTGGCCGCGCCCGGCAAGCGGCCGTTCCACACGATCATTCCCGGGTTCCTGTTCCGCGCCGGCGCACCGCTGGGACCGTTCGGCGTGATGGGCGGGCACATGCAGCCGCAGGGCCACCTGCAACTGGTGCTGGCGACCGTGGACGACGGCCTGGGCCCGCAGGAGGCGCTGACCCGCCCGCGCTGGTACTGGCACACCGCACGCCAGGTCGAGGTCGAGCCGGAATTCGACCCGGTCCTGGTCGAGCAGCTGCGCGCGCAGGGCCACGAGGTCACCGTCGCCACCGACCGCTCCACCTTCGGCATGGGCCAGGCGATCTGGCGCATCCCCGGCGGCTACGTAGCCGGCTCCGAACCCCGCGCCGACGGCCAAGCCGCCGCCTACTGACCCGCAGCCTCGCCGCCGTGCCGCCGCGCTGGCCTGCCGCCGCGGGGCCGCGCTTGCCACGCGGGCATGATCGCTGTTTCGTGCCATGATCTGCGGTCCCACCGCAGGTTCTGACACGAAACGGCGATCTCCGACCGCCCGCCGAGGCGGCGGCGGGGGCAGGTAGGACAGGGCCTCGCCAAGTCCAGGGGCTACGCGTGGTCGTTTAGGCCACTGTGAAGATGGCGACTTTTGTCCGGATTAGCTGCGGGTTTGCCCTGGTGGCGAGCGTGGCGGTGATACCGGGGGGCAGCGGTGCGGCCGCGCCCGGCGGCCCGCAGAAACTCCAACCGGCCTCGCGGGCCACGGCCGGGCGCGCACCCACCAGCCGGCTCGCGAAGACCGACCGCAGCCTGCTCGACCGCACCGACGGCGAACGCATCCCGGTGCTGGTCAAGCTCGACCACGACGCGGTCGCCAGCTACACCGGAGGGGTGCCGGGGCTGGCCGCCACCAGCCCGGCGGCCACCGGCACCCGGCTGCGCGGCGGCGACGCGGAACAGGCCTACGAGCAGTACCTGGCGCAGCGCGAGAGCCGGTTCACCTCCGCGCTCGCCGCGCAACTGCCGTCGGCGCGGGTCGGCCAGCGGCTGCGCACCGTGTACGGCGGGGTGGCGCTGACGCTGCCCGCCAACGAGGTCAAGAAGCTGCTCGCCGTCGAGGGCGTGGTGGCCGTGCAGCGCGACGAGCTGCGCGAGCCGCTGACCGACTCGTCCAGCTCCTTCATCGGCGCGGACGTGCTGCAGAGCGGAGCCGGCGCGAACGGCGCCCCGACCAGCCAGGCAGGCAAGGGCGTCGTGGTCGGGGTGCTGGACACCGGCGCGTGGCCGGAGCACCCGTCCTTCGCCGACCAGGGCGTGCTCGCCGCGCCGCCGGCCAAGACGGACGGCACGGCGCGCCGCTGCGACTTCGGCGACAACCCGCTGACGCCCGCCAAGGACGTCTTCCGCTGCAACAACAAGTTGATCGGGGGCGCGGCGTTCCTGTCGGCGTACCTGGAGGCGTTCCCGGACGAGACGTACAAGTCGGCGCGCGACAGCGACGGGCACGGCACGCACACCGCGTCGACCGCGGCCGGGGACGTGCTGGCCTCGGCGAAGGTGTTCGGCGTGGAACGCGGCCCGGTGCACGGTGTGTCGCCGGGCTCCTGGCTCAGCGTCTACAAGGTCTGCGGTGCGAACGGCTGCATGTCGTCGGACTCGGCGGCCGCGGTGGCGCAGGCGGTGCGCGACGGCGTCGACGTCGTCAACTTCTCCATCTCCGGCGGCACCGACCCGTTCAGCGACCCGGTCGAGATGGCCTTCCTGGACGCGTACGCGGCAGGGGTCTTCGTGGCCGCCTCGGCGGGCAACTCGGGCCCCGACGCCGGGACGGTCAACCACCTGTCCCCGTGGGTGACCACAGTGGCCGCCTCCTCGCAGCGCCGCGAGTTCAGCGCGGGTCTGACCCTGCAGGCCGGCACCGCGACCGAGCAGCTGAGCGGCGCTTCGCTGACCGCGGGCGCCGGGCCCGCCCCGCTTGTCCGGGCCGGCAGCGCCCCCGGCTACAAGGGCGGCGTGACCTGCGCCAAGCCCGCCAAGAAGGGCCAGTTCACCGGCAAGATCGTGGTCTGCGAGCGGGGCGGCAACGCCCGGGTCGAGAAGGGCTGGAACGTGCGCGAGGGCGGCGCCGTCGGCATGGTCCTCTACAACCCGAAGCTGCAGGACGTGGAGACCGACAACCACTGGCTGCCCACGGTGCACCTGGCCGACCAGTCCGTGCTGGAGTTCCTCGACGCGAACGCGAACGCCGACGTCACCGCGACGATCACCGCGGGCCAGGCCAATGCGGGCACCGGCGACGTCATGGCGGCCTTCTCGTCCCGCGGACCGGGCGGCCTCGCGCTCAAGCCCGACGTGACCGCGCCCGGGGTGCAGATCCTGGCCGGACACACGCCGACCCCCGACGCCAACACGGGCGGCCCGGCCGGTGAGCTGTTCCAGGCCATCGCGGGCACCTCCATGTCGTCGCCGCACGTGGCCGGCGCGGCCGCGCTGCTGGCCTCCCGGCACCCGCAGTGGTCCCCGGGCGAGCTCAAGTCGGCGCTGATGACGACCGCGGTCACCGCGGTGACGACCGAGGACGGCAAGACCCCGGCCGGGCCGCACGAGATGGGCGCCGGCCGGATCGCGGTGGACCTCGCCGACCAGGTCACCCTGACCGTGTCCGACTCGGCGGCCCGCATGGTGACGCTGGCCGACGACGAGGTGCGCGCCGTCGACCTCAACCTGCCGTCGATCAACGCGCCGATCATGCCGGGCCGGCTGTCCACCATCCGGACCTTGCGCAACATGACCGACCAGACCATGACGTACGCCGTCGCGACCACCGCGCCCGAGAGCAGCTCGATCAGCGTCCCGGCGACGGTCACCGTGCCCGCTCGCGGCGTAGCCCCGCTGCCCGTGACGATCTACTCCCGCGCGGTCGCCGACGGCTACCTGTCCGGCGAGATCCGGTTGACCCCGACCACGGGCGGCCCGGCGCTGCACCTGCCGGTCGCCTTCCAGCCGGCCCAGGGCCAGGTGACACTGGCCAGCACCTGCACCGCGAAGAAGGTCACGCTGGCCCGCACCGCGCAGTGCACGGTGACGGCCGCCAACACCGGGTACGACGACGCGCCGGTCGACCTGACCACCCGCCTGGACCCGGCGCTCGCCGTCACCGGCGTCGACGGCGGGGCGACGGTCGACGGCCCGCGCGAGGTCAGCCACGACTCCACGCTGCAGGGCATCGAGCCCGGCCGGCCTGGCGTCGCTGAGCTGGACGACCGGGTGTGGAAGCCGCTGGACGTCGCGCCCGACCCGATCGGCGACGAAGAAATGATCAACTACGAGGTGCCGGGGTTCGGCTACGCCGGCCAGACGTACCACCGCCTCGGCGTGGTCTCCAACGGCTACCTCGTGGTCGGCGGCGGCACCGCCCAGGACGTGCGCTTCGAGCCCCCGGGCACCGAGGGCGAGCAGGCCCCCGACCCGGACCGGCCCAACAACGTGCTGGCCCCGTACTGGGCCGACCTGGACGGCTCGCAGGCCGACGGGGTGCGCGTGGCCACCGTCGAGGGCGGCGGCGTCGAGTGGATCGTCGTCGAGTGGCGGGTGAACCGCTTCGGCACCTCCGACACGCAGCGCTTCCAGGTCTGGCTGGCCACCGGCGAGAACGAGGACATCCGGTTCGCGTACGACGGCCGGAAGCTGCCCGGCGGCGCGAAGGTGTTCGCGGTCGGCGCGGAGAACGCCCTCGGCAAGGGCACGCTGCGCACCGAGAAGCCCGGCCCCGACCTGCGGATCCAGAGCAGCGGCGGGCACCCGGGCGGCGTGGTGTCGTACACGGTGAAGCTGCGCGGCGTCATGCCCTCCGACGCGCGGGTCACCACCAGCATGACCAGCCCGGAGGTTCCGGGCACGACGGTCGTGCGCACCCGCATCCCGGTGATCGCCCCATAAGCCCTGCTCCCAGGGCCGACAAGATAGGAAGGGCACCTTCACAACGCATAGCGTTGTGAAGGTGCCCTCCCTTCGTCTGCAAGCGTGTTCAGCGGGTGCGGAAGGTGTGGCGGTAGTCGGCCGGAGTGGTGTCGAGGCGGCGGCGGAAGTGGTGGCGCAGCGTCGCCGAGTCGCCGAAACCGGCCCGCGCCGCCACCGACTCCACGCTCAGCTCCGTCTCCTCCAGCAGCCGCCGGGCCAGCAGCAGCCGCTGATGCGTGATCCAGTCGTGCGGCGTCGCTCCGGTCTCGGCCCGGAACCGGCGCGCGAACGTACGCGGCGCCATGTGTGAACGCGACGCCAGGTCGTCCACGGTCAGCGGCTCGTCCAGGTGCGTCAGCAGCCACTCCAGCAGCGGCTGCAGGGTGTCGCAGTCCACCTGCTCCGCAATCGGCGCCTCGATGAACTGCGACTGGCCGCCCGCCCGGTGCGGCGGCACCACCATCCGCCGCGCCAGCTTCGTCGCCACCGCCGCCCCCTGCTCCTGGCGCACCAGGTGCAGGCACGCGTCGATCCCGGCCGCCGTGCCTGCGCTCGTGATCACCCGCCCGTCCTGCACGTACAGCTCGTTCGGCGACACCAGCGCCGTCGGATGCCGCTGCGCCAGCAACGCCGCGTGCTTCCAGTGCGTCGTACACCGCCGCCCGTCCAGCAGCCCCGCCTGCCCCAGCAGGAACGCCCCCGAACACACCGACAGGATCCACGCCCCCCGCTCGGCCGCTGCGACCAGCGCGTCCACCGCCGCCGGCGGCACCGCCGACGTCAGCGGATGCGCGGGCACCGCCACCAGGTCGGCACTCGCCAGCGGCCCCAGATCCGCGTGCGGCACGATGCTGAACCCCGACCGCGTCCGGATCGGCCCACCGTCCGGACTGCACACCGCGAACTCGTACGACGGGAACCCGTCCATACTCCGATCGGTCCCGAACACCTCGCACAGCACCCCCAGCTCGAACGGTGCGACGTCATCCAGGCCGAGCACGGCCACCCGATACAGCGACATGTGACTCAAGCTACTCGATGAATGGCAGAAATTCGAGGGACCCTGGCATCTCTGCCACTGTCACCCGCGAACCGGACACGAGACACTTGATTCACTCCGGTGCGCACCGGCCCAACCACTTCGAAACGGTGAGGCCGTCATGGAGCTGTTCGTCTTCCTACTCGTGTTCCTACTGGTCACCGGCATCGCAGGCCAGTTCGGGATGATCGTCACCAATTCCGACCCCGACGTGCGCCAGGACCCCGTCATCCGGCACTCTTGACCACATGGGCTGGTACGACGCGGACATCGACCGTGTGATCATCACTGAAGAGGAACTCCGCGGTAAGACCGCCGAGCTCGCCAAGCAGGTCGCCGCCGACTACGCGTCGGTCGACGGCCTGCTTCTCGTCTGCGTCCTGAAGGGCGCAGTCATGTTCATGGCCGACTTCTCCCGCGAACTCGGCAAGCTCGGCGGCCCCCCCGTCGAACTCGAGTTCATGGCAGTCTCGTCCTACGGCCAGGGCACCACCTCCTCCGGCGTAGTCCGCATCCTCAAGGACCTCGACCGCGACATCGCCGGCAAGCACGTGATCGTCGTCGAGGACATCGTCGACTCGGGTCTGACACTCTCGTGGCTGCTGAAGTACCTGGAGTCGCGGTCTGCCAAGTCGGTCGACGTAGTCGCGCTGTTCCGGAAGCCTGAGGCGATCAAGGTGCCGGTGCCGGTGAAGTACGTGGGGTTCGACATTCCTACGGAGTTCGTCGTCGGCTACGGGCTCGACTATGCGGAGCGGTATCGCGAGGTGCCGTACGTGGGGATTCTCAAGCCTGAGGTTTATCAGCGCTGATCGTGCGTGGTTTCGCTGCGCAGGGGGTGCCGCCGGGAACGCTGAGGGCCGCCAAGAGCGGGCGGCCCTTTTTACGCTTTTCCCGGCGGCACCCCCTGCTCCGCTCCGGTAGGAGTGGTTGCGGTGGGTGGGCTTGTGCGGGTTTTTTAGGGTCTGCCACACGGGTAACGCCCCACACTTGGCTACTACCTGGCCCCACGGTCACCACACATGTCCTCAAGGACTGTCATGTGGGGCGTTACCTGTGGGGCGCAAGCGAGTTGCGGCGGTCTCCACGGGAGCCGTTGGGGGTTCACTTGGGTGGTGGGGTTACCTGTGTTGCTATGTCCCTAAAAAGTGCAGCCTGGGTATGGGCTTTCGCGGAACGGGGTAGGGGTCGGGGGAGCGTAAAGGGCCGCCCGGGTTTGGCGGCCCAGCTCCCCCGACCCCTACCCCGTGGAGCGCCCCCAGGCAGTAGCCTCAACCACCCACTCAGCCGTAAGCGAACACAGGCGTGATTTGTCCCGAATGCGGGGGACCTGAGCTGAGAAAACGCTGAACGTTGTGCGATGGGGACCACGCATCAGCCAACCGAAGGTTTCTACGGTGTACCGTCGACTAACCGGGCCGCGCCCGGTGAGCTGACCGCCTCTATCGATCAGGAGGACACGGGCGCGAACAAAAGCGTCCGGTAACAGCATGGAGCGTACGCGTTTCTTCCGCCGGCCGATCTTCTGGATCTTCATCGTGGCCATCGGCGCGATCCTGCTCAGCCAGCTCTTCACCAGCGGCCCGAGCTACCAGCCCGTGGACACCTCGGTGGCACTCTCCCAGCTGAACAACGCTGGGGCGGGAGCCATCAAGGAAGTGCAGATCCGGGACAAGGAGCAGACGCTCCGGATCGACCTCGCCAATAAGGCCAAGTTCGGTGATGTCGAGACCGACAAGATCGAGGCTCAGTACCCGGCCGACGCCGGGCTTGAGATCTTCAACCAGGTCGACGCGGCCAAGAAGGCCGGGAAGATCTCGGGTGACTTCGACACCGAGGTCACCGAGGAGTCGGTGTTCCTGTCGCTGCTGGTGAGCCTGCTGCCGATCGCCGTGCTGGTGATCCTGCTGCTGCTGTTCATGTCGCAGATGCAGGGCGGCGGCTCGCGGGTCCTCAACTTCGGCAAGTCGAAGGCGAAGCTCGTCAGCAAGGACACCCCGAAGACGACGTTCTCGGACGTGGCCGGCTCCGACGAGGCCGTCGAGGAGCTGCACGAGATCAAGGACTTCCTGCAGAACCCGGCGAAGTACCAGGCGCTCGGCGCGAAGATCCCGAAGGGTGTGCTGCTGTTCGGCCCGCCCGGAACGGGTAAGACGCTGCTGGCCCGCGCCGTCGCCGGCGAGGCCGGGGTGCCGTTCTACTCGATCTCGGGTTCCGACTTCGTCGAGATGTTCGTGGGTGTCGGCGCCTCGCGTGTCCGTGACCTGTTCGAGCAGGCGAAGGCGAACGCCCCGGCGATCGTGTTCGTCGACGAGATCGACGCCGTCGGCCGCCACCGCGGCGCCGGCATGGGCGGCGGTCACGACGAGCGTGAGCAGACCCTGAACCAGCTGCTGGTCGAGATGGACGGCTTCGACGCGAAGGGCGGCGTCATCATGATCGCCGCGACCAACCGTCCCGACATCCTCGACCCGGCGCTGCTGCGCCCGGGCCGCTTCGACCGCCAGATCGCGGTGGACACCCCGGACATGGTCGGCCGCAAGGCGATCCTGCGGGTCCACGGCAAGGGCAAGCCGTTCACGCCGGACGTGGACCTGGACGCGGTGGCGCGGCGTACGCCGGGCTTCACCGGCGCCGACCTGGCCAACGTGATCAACGAGGCGGCGCTGCTGACCGCCCGCCAGGACAAGCGCGCCATCACCAACGAGTCGCTGGAGGAGTCGATCGACCGTGTGGTCGCCGGCCCGCAGCGGCGTACCCGGGTGATGTCGGACCACGAGAAGAAGATCACCGCGTACCACGAGGGCGGTCACGCCCTGGTCGCCTGGGCGCTGCCGCACAGCGCGCCGGTGCACAAGGTGACGATCCTGTCGCGCAGCCGCTCGCTCGGTCACACGCTGGTGCTGCCGACCGAGGACAAGTACACCCAGACCCGTGCCGAGATGATCGACACCCTGGCGTACGCGCTGGGCGGCCGGGCGGCCGAGGAGCTCGTGTTCCACGAGCCCACCACGGGCGCCGGCAACGACATCGAGAAGGCCTCGGCGCTGGCCCGGGCCATGGTCACCCAGTACGGCATGAGCTCGAAGCTCGGCGCGGTCAAGTACGGCACCGCCGGTGACGAGCCGTTCCTGGGCCGGTCCTACGGCCACGAGCGGGACTACTCCGACTCCATCGCCGCCGAGATCGACTCCGAGGTGCGCTCGCTCATCGAGCTGGCCCACGACGAGGCGTACGAGATCCTCGTCGAGTACCGCGACGTGCTCGACGCGATCGTGCTGGAGCTGATCGAGAAGGAGACCATCTCGACCGCCGACATGGCGCGCATCTGCGCCCGGGTCGTCAAGCGGCCGCCGATGGCCCCGTTCAACGGGTTCGGCAAGCGCACGCCGTCCACCCAGCCGCCGGTGCTCACGCCGGCCGAGGTGGAGAAGCAGTCGGCGAGCAACGGCCAGGCGACCGACAGCGGTGAGATCACCGTCTCGTCGACCGCGGAGGCCACGAACTGAACGGCGAGCAGGAGCTGGACCACCTCGCCGCCCGCCTGGTCGACGGCTCCCTCACCGGTGTTCCGGTGGAGGAGACCGTCGACCTCGCGCGTATAGAGAAGGCGGTCCGGGAGATCCTCATCGCGTTGGGTGAGGACCCGGACCGCGACGGCCTGCAAAAGACCCCGTCCCGGGTGGCCCGTGCTTACGCCGAGCTGTTCGCAGGTCTGCGGGCCAACCCCGCGGACGTGCTGAAGACGACGTTCGAGGCCGACCACGACGAGTTCGTGCTGGTCCGCGATATCTCGATCTTCAGCCTGTGCGAGCACCACCTGCTGCCCTTCCGAGGCGTGGCGCACGTCGGCTACCTGCCCGGCGAGGACGGCCGCATCACCGGCCTGTCGAAGCTGGCCCGCCTGGTCGAGGTGTACGCCCGGCGGCCGCAGGTGCAGGAACGGCTCACCTCCCAGGTAGCCGACCTGCTTCAGGACAAGCTCCAGGCCCGGGGCGTCATCGTGGTGCTGGAGTGCGAGCACATGTGCATGGAGATGCGCGGCATCCGCAAGGCCGGCGCCCGCACCGTCACCAGCGCCGTACGCGGCATCCTGAAGACGGACCCGAAGACCCGCGCCGAAGCGATGTCCCTGATCAACTCCCGCTGACGATCTTCGACGCGCCCGCCCTGCCGTGACCACGGCCGGGCGGGCGCGTTCGTTCAGAGGACGGCCAGCAGCAGGACCGCCAGCAGCGCCGGTGCGATGCAGGCGAACGCGCCCGCGGCGGCGGTCCGGGGACGGTCCGGGTAGACGGTGCCCACCAGCAGCCAGCCCGCGCCGAACGCCAGCGGCCCGAGGATCAGCCCGCACACGGCGGCGAAGAACACCTGCGCGCCGTCGGCGGCCAGCCCCGCGATCGCCAGCTGCACCAGCAGCGCGGTCAGCGCCATCGGCCCGTACACCAGCAGGTTGCGCAGCGTCTGCGAGCCGCTGCCCTCGTCGTCGAACCGGGCCAGCGCGCCGTCGGCGACCTCCACGTTCGCGCCCGCCTGGCGCAACGCGGCCAGCGCCACCGCCGGTCCGCCGGTGACGGCCTCCGCCGCCGTGTGCAGCTCCGCCGGACCCGGCTGGAGCACCGGCGGGGGAGCCCCGGCCCGGCTCGCCGTGTCGAGCAGACGGGTGGCCTGCATGCCGAGGCGCGCCTGCACGGTCGGCAACTCGTCGCGGGCCGCCGCCAGCGCCGACGCCTCGCCCGCGGCCGAATCCGCCGCCTCCCGCCGCACCGTGTCCAGCCGCTGCGCCGCCCCGACATACTCCGCCCAGGCCGCACTCCGCTCGCTCACCACACCACCACCCAGCTCCACTCGGTCATGCGGGTTCCTGGGTCAGCGCGGTGAGGACCACCGGCGGATCCGAGGACGGGTCGCGGGCCTGCCAGAGGCGCTGCCGCAGGGCGGCCAGCACCTGCGCGTCGGCGTCAGGGTCGGGGAAGCGGACCGTCTTCTCATGACCGCGGGTCGCTCCGCGCGGGCCGCCCAGGCCGCCTGCCGTGTTGACCACCGCGCAGCCCAGCGGCAACGTCGCCGCCGCGTCGTTGGTCGCCTCCAGCACGTCCCCGCCACCCGGCAGCGCGATCCGCACCGGCACCTGCCCGAACAGCGAATCCCGGCGGACGTGCAGCGCCTCGATGCCGCGCACCGTCTGCGAGCACAGGATCAGATGCACGCCGTACGTGCGCCCGCGCCGCCCGATCGACTCCAGCAGCCCGAGCGACTCCGCCGCGACCGGGTCGGAGCCCGCCAGCAGCACCGGGAACTCGTCGATCACACAGACCAGCCGGGGCAGCGGCCGCTGCTCGCGAGCCTGCGCGAACCGCTTCACGCCGAGCTCCTCCCACAGCTCCTCACGGCGGCGCAACTCCTCGTCCAACTCCCGCAGCACCGCCAGGCCGTGCTCGCGGTCGCAATCCATGCCGACCACCCGGGCATGCGGCAACCAGGCCGGATCCGGCTCAGGCCCCGCCATGCCCGGCACGAACCGCCCGAACGCCCCGCCCGCCTTGAAGTCCAGCAGGTACAGCGCCAGCTCATCGGGGTCGTACCGGGTGCACAGCCCGTACAGCACGTTCACCAGGAACGCGGACTTGCCGCCCCCGGACCGGCCGCCGACCAGCCAGTGCGGCGTCAGATCGGCGAACACCAGCGAGATCGGCGTATCGCCGGCCAGCCCCGCGGTCGTCGACAGCCCCGCCGCCGACGACTCCGCCCACCAGTGGTCCGGATCCGGCAGCAGGTCCATCAGGTGCACCTGGCCCGACAGCGCATACCGCTCGGCCAGCTCCCGGCACACCCGCGCCACCAGCTCCGCGGGCGGATCCGGATCGAGCCGCACCGGCACCGACAGCCCCGGCCACGTCGCGGTCGGGCTCGGCCCTTCGGCACCCGTGCGAGCCGCCGGCACGCCGTCGGCACGAGCCGCCTGCTGCGTGAAAGGCACACCCCCCAGCAGGGCGTACGGGTTACGCAACGCGATCTGCGTACTCATCGGCAGCGGGGCCTGCGCCGACGGCAGCGAGGTGTCGGGCGTCAACGGCGGCGGCGGCCAGCCCGCGACGATCAGATGCAGCCCCGTCGCCGGGCCCGCCTGCGCCAGTGACGTGATCCGGGTCAGCTCCGCACCCTGCACATCCGAAGGCAGCGCGGCGATCAGCAGCAGCATCGTGCAGTCCCGCCGCCGCGGCCGGGCCGTCGGACGACGCTGCGCCTCCGGCCGGCTCGGGCGTACCCAATGCTCGGCCTCCGCCAGCACGGCCTGCAACCCGGCCCGGTCCGTGACCGGCGGCGGCATCAGGCCCGCATCGGCCAGCACCCCGAACGGCGCGAACAGCGCCCCGCCGACCGCGTCCACCGCCCGCACCACCAGCGTGCCCGACGGCGCCGTCGCCAGCAGCCGCAACAGCACCGCCCGCAGCACCCCCGCCACCCGCGGGTCCCGCGAATCGGCGCTGAACGTGAGATGGCCCGTGCCAAGCAGCGGCAACACCGCCGGGAACTGGGCATCCTCCTGCGGCGCCGCCGTGCCGACCCGGACGAACTCCGGCCGCCGCTGATCGCCCAGCGGCGTACCCGCCGGCACCTCGTCCAGCGCGACACCCAGCCAGCCCGGCGTCAGCCGCGCAGCGGCATCACGCAGCCGCTGCGCCAGCGCCTGCTGCTCGGCCAGATCGGTGCGCGGCGGCGGCAGATAGGTGTCCAACGCGGACGCCGCCGCCTGAGCCACCGCCGAAGCATGCCGGTGCAGGCTCGCCGCCTGGTCGATCCGTGCGTTCAATCCGGGCACGCCGACACCTCCGCTGCGTCCTCCCCGGGGGAGGGTAGCGCAGAGCGCCCGATACCTGTCGCAACTACGCGGAAGCAACCGCCGTGTAAACCCGACAGTTCGACCGTCGATACCGGGCTATTCGTCCTTCGACAGGTAGTCGATGAAGCGCGCCCTGATCAGAGGCTCCTGGTCGCCGTAATCGTGCCCGGTGAACTCCCGCCACAGCGACACCGAGTCGTCGACCGCGGAGCCGATGTCGGCGAGTTCCCGCTCCTCGGTGTCGGGGGAGGTGGGCAGGTGCTTGAACAGGTCCCAGAAGAAGCCGAGGTCAAGCTTCTCGCGCGCCTTGGTGAAGGCGCGCTCACGCAGCTCCTCGGTGGGCAGGGCATCCAGTTCGGCGAAATCGGTCACCCGACCAGCGTACGGGGTGATCCCGTGAGCGGCTTCCCAGTGGGAAGCTGTCCGCCCGTCGCGATCTCGTGCCGGGAGGGGGAGCAGGTTATCGTCATCGCGTGTATGAGACCCCGCCGCCGAAGCGGCCGTCGCCCCTGCTCGGCCTGGTGAAGAAGCCGATGATGCTCGCCATCGCCGGCGCGGCCGTGGCCCTGCTGCTGGTCATCTTCTGCTGCTGTGGGCTGTGGCTGTTCGGGAACCTCAACACCGGGTCGGTTTGACGTCGGGTCGTCCACACAGGATCGCACACCCTGTGCGGAGGGTGTCCGCTCAGCTACGCTGCCCAAGGCATGCTGATGTACGTCGCTCACCTGTGAGGGTGAGCATGGCGGACAAGTCGATGCTGCAGCCAGCAGTGGACCTGGCCGAGGTGCGGTAGGACGCAGGTGACCTGAGCACTTGTGCCGATGGCGTGCTGGCTGCGCTAGTGCAGTGCAGTTCGCGCGTGGGATCTACTTCCTAAGGCGATCGACCATAGACATGACGACGCGAGAATGAGGGCATGGTGCGATCGGCGAAGTGGCGAAAGATCTTCCTTGTCCTGGCGATTGTCGTGGCGGTCGCCGGAACCGGCGGTGTGATAGCCGCCGTTGTGAGCTACAACGAAGCCACCAAGATTGACCGCAGCAATCCCAAGGTCGTGCTTGACGAATACCTGCGAGCAGCACTGATTGAGAAAGACAAGGTGGGCGTCGACCTTCACACCTGCGACGATCCCGTAGGCCTGGCGCCCATCGGGTCGCTACGTGAGGAGTTTGATCGGCGAGAGAGGGATTTTGGCGTAGTCGTGCTCGTGACTTGGGGTGCCATGACCGGCGAAACCAGCGGAAAGGATTCGGCGGTGACGACGACGTTGACGATCTCAGGTCGCAAGGATGGCGCAGTCATCAGCAAGCGCAGCGAGACCTGGCGGTTCACCCTTGTGGAGTCGGATGGTTGGAGAGTGTGCGCCGCTCGGCAGATGCCGGAGCCCGCACCGTCAGCTACGGCTTCGCCCTGAGCTACTCGATCCAGAGTTCGGCAATCGGCACAGCCCTGGTTGCGGGTGCTTGCCCAGTAGCAGCCCACCGATACCACTCGTGTTCAAGCGCTACCCGAACCTGCGCATTGCCCTCAGGCCCGGAGTGAGCTTCGGTGACTGCGCGCAGGCCGCGCTGCTCACCATCATTGCCAGTCTGAACAAGCCGCCGTCCGGTCAGCTGCCCAGGGGCTTGAGCGGCGATAACTTCTGCGGGAACCGCAACTCGGGTCGGCGGTGAATCCAACGAGACCAGTGTCAGGCTATCGGCGCTCGTCGCTCGCTCGGCCGACGTGCTGATGGTCTCGACCCACACTCGCTCAACTGGCACAAGTGCAGCGAAGACCTCTACTCGCTCGCGCTCCGCCCGGTACCACTCTGCCTCGGCGAGAACAGGAATCAGGCTCCGCGCGCCCTGGCGAATCATCGTGTCACCGCGCAGTCCCGTACGCCATCCGTGGCCCGGTAGGCCGATCATTACTCGCGCGCCGCGTAGCACCCCACCGCTACTGATGACGGTCAGCGCGGGTACAGGCACGATGGGGGCGGGTGGCGTGCGCCACTCGGCAGCCCACGCTGCGAAGTCTGCCTCGGTCATGCCGAGTCGTTCCCCTTTCCGAGGGCAGCACCCTTACTCGCCATGAAAGGCACCGGATCGATCGCGCCACGGTTGGACCGGTCGCCGTCGAGGTGCACCTGGAAGTGCAGGTGCGGTCCGCTGGAGTGGCCGCTGGTTCCCACATAGCCGATAACCTGGCCGGCACCGACTCGTTCGCCGACGCGGACGAGAGGCCTAGTCACCATGTGGCAGTAGCGGGTTATCACTTGCCCGGCGTGAAGAATGTCGACGAACCAGCCACAACCAGGCGTGGAAGGCGAACCGTCCCGGTCGCAATTGCCGACATCGCACTTGCTGACGATGACGACGCCTGCCGAAGCGGCCCGGATCGGTGTGTTGCGGGACGCGCCGAGGTCGACGCCGTTGTGACTAGGTCTTTCACGAGTGCGAAAGCCCGACCACACACCTGCCTTGACAGGAGCCGTCCAGCCTGAGGCTGCGATCTGACCAAATTCGGCGCACTTTAGCTGGTTTCCTACTACAACAGCGCGAGCTGCGCCATCTGCTAGCTCATTGACTATCCGTGTAGCAATTGGCTCATGCTTGGCATATGCATTCGGATAAGCGCTGATCTGTACCCGCTGTGCGGCGACGGTGAGCGGAAGGCTCTCCCAGCCCTTGACCTTGAGTAGCTTGTTGTAGAACTTCGTCGACGAGTAAACGGGATCCATGATTTGCGCAGGAGTGCCCCAGCCTTGGCTTGGTCGTTGTTGGAACAACCCCAGCGAATCGTGGTCGTTGTGATCGCCAAGGTGACCGTGGTTGGTGAGGCTGCTTTCCTGCATCGCTGTCGCAACCGCGATTACCCATCCTCGCGGCGGCACCTTGAGCTGCTGTCCGGTCTTGATGATGATGGCAGCGTTACGAATCTTGTCCTCGCTGTATGGGCCGATCCGTGGGAACTGCCCGGTAACGCTGATAGTCTTGGCGCTACCGCAGCCGAGGGCGTTGGTAAGCGCGGAGTTGTTGGTGGCGAGATCGCCGAAAATGACGGCGGTAACGGCCCCACCACAGCACAGCAGCGCAAGGGCTGCTGTTGCGGCGACGATGATCCCGGGCCGAAGTAGCCGGCGCCCCTTCTCTCGCAGGGGGGCGTTGGGTAGAGGGAAGCCGCTCATACCCGCTCCCAGTCGACGCCGTCCACCAGCCACCGGCCTTGGAAAGCCACGAGCCGCAGCCGCAGCAGGCCCGCATCGATGGGAATGACGACCTCTACGAACGAGTCTGCGAGAGCTTCCATGCGGGCGGCACCGGTTATCCGGTCTGCCGGTACGCCTGCCGGGTCCACGCCATCAAGCTCCATGACGAGAGCCTCTGTGCTGTGGGGTCGCAAGGAGTCGAGCCAGGAAGTCGCACCGCGGTCATGCTTGATCCACTGCTGGGCGAACTTGGTTGCTACAGAAATGGCCTGCGGCCCGTCGCTTGCCTTCATCGGGCTGGGCGTCGGGTCGAGGTGCACCAGACCGTCGTCCCCCTCGTGCGGGTCGACCGCACTGGGTGCTGCAATCGGTGGTTGAACGGATGAAATCGCTGGTGGGGTGGGGTCGCCAAGTAGTTTGCCGAGGGCGACGATGACCGCGACCACGCCGGCCAGCCCGAGCGCCACCACGGTGCGGGGCCGTAGGGGAATCCGGGACAGCATGACTAACTCCGTTCCGCCCACGTCTCGGAGCGGCGTTCAGCCCGCTGCGCTGGCTCAGCGGGCGGCTCCGTCCGTGCTTCCGCGCGAGTGGCTGCTTGATGCGGCACCGTGGCGGGCCTGTACACGGCGTAAGCCGGAGAAGATTCGGGTACGTCAGGCGAGCGCCACGTTTCAGTGCGGACCGGGTCGGCTCCGCCGCGTGCTTCGGCACGGACGACCGATGCAGGGTCCTCCGCGCTGACCGCGAGTTCCGGGCGCGCTTCCGGGACGGTCGTGCTGCTGGTGCTCCCTGGCGCAACCACGGTCGCTGGCATCCGCTCGTTCGAGGAGGACGCCGCGGGCGCGGACGGCCTAGCGGTGAGCAGCGATGTGCCGCTACTGCCGCCACCAAGCTGCGTGATCCGGCGGTATGGGCGGAGGAGAATCCAGCCTACGACGCCGCAGAGCAGCACCAGCGTGACCTGTAGCCATCCCGCCAAGGAGGCGGTGCTCATGATGAGGTCGACCGCGAAAAGGTAGACCGCAGCGCCGGTGCCGAAGATGAGCACGTTGAAAAGAGCCGCCAGCACGGAATTCACAAGTCGGCGGAGGCCTGCGCTGGCAGGACGAAGCAGGCCGACCGTGCCCAGAGCCGGTGCCGCGATGACTGCCCAACGGATGATGAGGAACCCGAGCAGCACAAGCAGCGAAGCCACGATGTCGAATGCGGCGTAACAGAACGCAGAGAGGATCGCGACGAAGCCTGCGCCGATCCGTTCCATCCCCTTGGTCCCGCGAAGGTACTCGTAGGCCTCCGGGTCCTCGGTCTTTATCTGCTCGGCGACTTTCATCCAGTCGCTCTGCTTGGCGCGGATGATGCCGTCGCGGCGGCTGGAGTCGTCCTGGATCGCCGCAACGTCGTCCCAGCTCAGCGACTTTGCGCGGTAGAGGGCTGGTCCGTACTTCTTGGCCGTCTCGCTGTCGGCAGACCCGAGCACTCCACGGAGCCAGTTCCGGTACAAAAGCGCTTGCACAGCGGTGTCGCCCGCGCGGACAGCCGGTGGGCGCTTGTCCTCGCAAGCCCCTGGTGTCGCGTCGTCGCAAACCGTGGGTGCCTGGGCCCGCGGCCCGACGGCGTCGTGAACGACGCTGAGGACGCTGACCAGCGTGCTGTCGGCGGCCTTGGCCGACTGAACTGGCCAGCTCGCGATGGCCGTCACGCCGACCATGACCAGGATTGCCCAGCCGACAGTGGTCAGTGCCATCGACATCTGCGCTTGGCGGGAACGCCACAGCAGGTAGACGCCGATCACCGCCAGCGTGATTACGCCGAACACGCTGAAGACCTGCTTGTAGAGCGCTGTAGTGGCGTTCTCCACGAGCGGGTCAGCCCAGCCCCACATCTCGTCCGGAGCCCAAGCACGTTCCCTGAGGGCGTTGGAGACGCCGACGATGCCAGCAGCGAGCATGAACTCGCCGTTGGCGATCGTGTTCTCCAGCTTGTAGTCCGGGTGCATGACGGTCTGGACGCAGTTGATGTCATACGTGGTGTAGTCGTACCCGGCATAGCCGTATTCGCTGTAGAGCAGGTAGCTACGGCCGTCGGCTCCCGTGGTCCACGTGGGCTTGCTGACGAACCAACCCCCGAGCCCCGAGTCTGGTGCCGCAGGATTAGGTGCGCTCACGCATTGCACGCGCGCGGCGCTGACCTCCTGCAGCCGCTTGATGCACTCGTCGAGGCCGCGGGCCGTCCACTCCTCCAGTGAGCACAGCTTGTCCCCGGGCGCGACCGCCATAGCTGCGGGCGCCGCCGCCTGGACCGGCGCGCCGAACAGCGTCCCCAGCGCCAGCACCATGGTGGCCAGGACAGCGGAGGCGAGCCGCTTCACCGCTTGCCTCCCTGGCCGGCCGCCTGCCCGGTCGGGGTGGTGTCGAGGGTCTCCAGCAGCCCCTGCACG
The DNA here is from genome assembly GCF_009720385.1 of Catellatospora vulcania. Taxonomy (GTDB): domain Bacteria; phylum Actinomycetota; class Actinomycetes; order Mycobacteriales; family Micromonosporaceae; genus Catellatospora; species Catellatospora vulcania. Next base: position 785,302 of record NZ_ML769302.1, read on the forward strand.
TAGGACACGTCGACCCGTACCCGCTGCACCCGGCTGTCGACGTCACGCAGCACGAACTCGCGATACCCGAGCCGCCCCGCGCTGTTCGCGTCGGGTGCGGACAGCGAGGCGAGTACGGCTTCGTACCCGACGTCGGTCGGCACCCGCAGCAGCCGCAGCGCCTCGGAGGCGATCTCCGGGTCCTGGGCGATACGTCCGACGAACACGGTGGAGACGAGGTTCTGCACGTCGAGCCCGAGGATGTCCTTCGGGTTCTGCGACGCGACGAGCGCGGCGAGGTTCCACTTGCGGCTGTCTCGGGCAAGCCGGACCAGGAACGACCGCCCGGACCGCCAGCCTTCCATGAAGTGGGCCTCGTCGAGCCCGACGAGTTTGCGCTGGTGCATGTCGCCGGAGTAGCAGCGCCGGACGGCGAGCCGGTGCGCGGTGTGCAGCATCGGCAGCGCGAGGGCTTCCTCAGCGGACCAGTACTCGCGCTCGATCTTGAGGTCGGGCAGGCGCAGCCCGGACATCGTGATGACGGTGAGCGCGGAGTCGGTGCTGAGCAGGTCGCCGGGCGGGCTGCCGAAGAACAGCAGCGCGAGCGGCATCTCGGCGGTGTCGAGCAGCAGGTTGGCCAGTTCCCGACCGGTGTCGTCGATGCCGGCTAGGCAGCGTACGACGTCGTCGAGGGTCGCCGTCTCCTCTGCGGGCACGGTGCGCACGGCGTGGCGCAGCAGCGTGGCGGTGGACGCCTCGCGGGCGACCTGCGGCGGCATGAGCATGGAGCAGATGTCCTGGACCAGCATGCGGCGTTCGGCGCGGGCGTTGCTGACGGAGATCTCGTATTCGCGGTCGCCGTCGGCGCCTGGGCCGAATTCGGTGCGCTGCGGGGTCGGGATCAGCGAGTACGGGGCGAGGGTGCCCTGTTCGCCGCCGGTCAGGTTGAGCACGCGGGAGTACGGCTTCAGCTCCGGCATGGAGGCGAGCCGGGCCAGCGGGCCGCTCGGGTCGAGCAGGGTGACCTGGACGCCGCGCCGGGCGTTGAGGTAGCCCATGGCGCCGAGCAGGGTGGACTTGCCACCGCCGGGTTCGGCGACCATGACCGACAGGCCGGAGCGCTCGCGTACCTCCATGGGGAAGTGCGGGTCGAGGAAGACGGGGCGGCGGCAGGTGCCGGCGGTGCGCCCGAGCAGGTCGCCGCGGCGGTCGCCGACGACGGACGCGGCCTGGGGCAGCGCGGCGGCGAGCAGCCGGACCGGCATGCGGCGCAGGTAGCCGGTGTTGGCGACGGGTTCGCCTGGGATGAACTCGCGGGCGAGCTGGTCCTGCTGCTTGGGGTGCTGCAGCGAGACGCGCAGTTCGCGGCTGTAGGTGGCGACGACGGAGCGGGCCCGTTCGAGGCATTCCTCGCGGTCGGCGCCGCTGACGGCGATGCGGTGCCAGCCGTGCGCGCGGGCGGAGTCGACGGGCAGGCCGGTGGTCATCTCGTCGCCCATGACGAGGGCGCGGCTGGCCAGGCGCTCCAGTTCGGGCGGGGCGTCCATGCCGTGCTCGAGGTAGTCGAGCTGCTGCGAGCGGATCATGCGCAGGCGGTGTTCGAGGTTGCGGAAGCTGTCGCCGGGTCCGAGGATGTCGACCCGCGACGACAGTTCCATGGGCCAGGGCAGGCGCTCGTGGAAGTGCAGCCAGGGCTCGTGCCGCTCGGGGATGTCGAGGGGTTCCATGCGGCCGACGGTGAGCACGGCGACGTGCCGTTCCTCGCCGGTCATCCGGTTGACGAGCTTGACGGTGCTGCCGTACGGGGTGCGGTAGCGCTCGATGTGCTCGGTGAGGGCGAGCAGGTCGCCGGAGTCCCAGCGGCCGTGGCCGACCGAGCCGACCATGTTCGGCGGGCTCATGCCGAGCGCGACGGAGCGGTAGAGCAGCCATTCGAGTTCGGCGGCGGCGGCGCGCTGGCCACGCATGCCGAACGCGGCGAGCACCTCGTCGAACTGTTCGACCTGCTTGCCGAGTTTGCGGCGTTCGGAGTCGGCGGTGCCCTTGCCGAAGGCGCGCAGCAGCTTCTCGCTGAACGAGTCGCCGAGCGCGCGCCGGGCGAAGGTGACGCCGAGGTAGGTCTGGCCCTCGCTGTGGTTGATCTCGCGCAGGTGGCGCTGGGCGGCGACGAGGTGGTCGCCCCAGCCGGGTGCGCCGGGCACGGGCGGCAGCGGGCGGTGGGTGAGCTGGTCGAGCTGTGCGGCCCACTGGTCGGCCGGGAAGGGCCGGGTGGTGCGGCGCAGGTGCAGGCGGAACCCGGCGAGGCCGGCGTACTGCTCGCTGATGGCGGACAGCAGCGCCTCACGGTCGGCGTCGGGGCGGAACGCCCAGCGCACCTCGGGCAGCATGTACCACGCGGTGACCGCGTGGGGAGTGAACGTGAGGTGACCGGCGATCTCGGTGATCGCCAGTTCCTGGGCGGCGTCGCGGTCCTTCGCGGCCTTCGGCTGCGCGGGCGGCTTGACCTGCTTGCCGCGGCCCTTGGCCGGTTGCCGCTGGCCGCCGGCGGGCGGCGCGCTGCGGGGTGGGGCCTGCGGGGTGCCGCGCGGGGGCAGCGGACGGCTGCTCAGCGGCACGGTGCTGACCGGCACGGAGCTGACGGGCATCGCGCTGACCGGGCGGTTGCGCAGGTCCGGCTGGGGGCGCATGGGCACCCCGCTGACCGGTACGCCGCTGACGGGCGCGTTGCGCGGCACGCCGCTGACCGGGGCGTTGCGCGGGCGTCCGGGCTGCGCGCCGCGGCCTGGCGCGGCCTGGCGCGGATCGGGCTGCGTGCCGGGGTAGCCGCTCTGGTCGGGACGGTGCCCACCGGCGGTTCGGCCGGGGGCGCTCGGCGGTGGCGTGACCGGCGGCGGGGCTACCGGGGGCGTATCCGCCCGCATGGGACCGGCCCGGTGCGGCGCGGCCTGGCGGCTGTCGGGGTGGCGGTCGTCGGGCCGACCCGGCTCGGTGCGTCCGGCAGGTGGCACGTCGGCGCGCCGGTCGGCGGCGGGCGTGCTGCGGGCGGTGGTGGCGCGGCCCGGCGGTGCGGGGCGGCTCGGTGTGCCGGTGAGGCCCACGGAGCCCGGGTCGGCCGCCTCGGAGTCGAACAACTCCAGGAACGGCGACTCGATGTCGGGGCCGGACGGCGCCGGCGGTGCGGACGACGGCTCGGGGTCGCGGCGCGAGGACGCGGCGCGTTCGCGCTGCGCCTGGGTGGCGGCCTCGGCGGCGGCGCGCATCTCGGCGGCGGCGCGGCCGGCCGCGGACTGCAGGTCGCTGCGCAGGTCGGCGGTGCGCGCCTCGGGGCGGCCGCCCTCCTCCTCGGCGTGGCCCTCCGGCTCGGTGGGCTCGCGGCGGCGGGGCGGCTGGAACACGGCGACGGGGCCCGTCGCGGCGGTCCCTTCGACGGAGGGGACGACGTCGGATACCGCGTCGTCCAGGTCGTACTCGGTGTCGTTGCTGGTCATGTGATCGCCTGCCGCACGACGACGCGGCGGGCGACCAGGCGCGGGTCGCGCCGCTCGGTCACCGGTTCGCGGGTGCGCTTCCAGTCGGTGAGCGCGGTGCGGATGACCATGCGCGCGGGCCGGTCGGGGTCGACGTGGCGGAAGATGTACGACGTCGTCACGATGGCGAGCGCGATCTCCCAGGTCGGGAAGACCTCGAACTGCTGGGTGATCAGCCAGCGCACGCCCATGTAGAGCGGGACCAGCAACACGAACAGCCCGTACTGCGCGTACGGCAGCTGCACGGGGAGCGTGTAGCCGGGGGGGCCGAGATAGACCAGGCGGGCCCGGTAGATGTCGTCGTCCGTACGCAGCCGCATCGCTTCCGCCTACTCGAACATGATGTCGATGAGGTTCTCGCCCACGAGCAGCAGCGCCCCCGCGCCGACGATGAAGGCGACGCCGATGATGGCGATCGCGGAGCTGGTCAGCACCTTGGACACCTCGCCCTTGCTGGCCCGGCCGATGAAGATGACACCGAGGATCGCCAGCAGGATCGGAGAGATCTTCGTGGCGAAGAAGGTGAGGATGTCGTTGGTCGCGATGCCGCCCTTGGGCTCCTCGGGGGCCGCTTGGATCGCGTCGGCGATCATGCCGAGGGTCGGCGTGGCATGGCTCCACGCCGCCTGGACCAGCTCCATGGCGATCATTCGGTACCTCCCCGGTGCGCGACCGGCGCTGCAATTGCTTAAGCCTTACTGATGGGGGTCCTCAGCGGTGGGATGCGGCTGATGACACCCTGCTTTGTGTCGATCACAGTTCGTAGTGGAGCGCCGGGGCTGTTTGTGGTGCTGTGCGGTTGTGTAGGACCGGTGTTCGATCCATAGCAGAGCGTACGGTGCACCCACCGGCGCGACAAGCCATGCAGGTGGTGGCGGGTGTCGGATGTCCGGCCGTCACCTGGTGCCGGTCATCGTCACGCTCACGTCGGTGAAGGTCAGCGGGATCGGCGCCTGTGGCTTGTGGACGGTCACCACGGCCCGCGCGACGCGGGGATCGGCCAGGCAGGCATCGACGAGCCGCTGTGCGAGCGTCTCGATCAGGTTGACCGGCGGCCCCGCCACGATCTCGGCCAGCCGGGCGGCCAGCTCGCCGTAGTGCACGGTGTCGGCGACGTCGTCGCTGGCCGCGGCCGGGCGCAGGGCCAGCCCGAGCTGCACGTCGATCACGAAGTCCTGCCCGTCGCGCCGCTCGAAGTCGAAGACGCCGTGGTTGCCGCGTACCCGCAGGCCGGTGAGCGTGATGAGGTCCATGGTCAGCCTTCGTAGCGCAGCCGGGGGCCGCCGGTCGCCCGCCACACCGCGAGGGCGTCGACGGTCGAGCGCACGTCGTGCACGCGTACCCCCCAGGCGCCGGCCGCGGCGGCCAGCAGGCTGGTCGCGGTGGTGGCGGCGTCGCGGTCCGCGGCGGGCCGGCCGTCGAGCAGCAGGCCCAGGTAGGACTTGCGGCTGGCCGCGAACAGCACCGGGAAGCCCAGGTCGATGATGCGGTCCAGGTGCCGGGTCAGCGCCCAGTTGTGCTCGGCGGTCTTGGCGAAGCCCAGCCCCGGGTCGACGATCAGCTTGTCGGCGGCGATGCCCAGGCGCAACGCCTCGTCGACCCGGCGCGACAGCTCCTCGCGCACCTCGGCGACCACGTCGCGGTAGGTGGCCAGCGCCTGCATGTCGGCGGAGTGCCCGCGCCAGTGCATCACCACGTACGGGCAGCCGGCGTCGGCGACGACGCGGCGCATGTCCGGATCGGCCAGCCCGCCGGAGACGTCGTTGACGGCGGCGGCCCCGGCCTTCACCGCGGCCTCGGCGACCGCGGCGCGGGTGGTGTCGACACTGGTCGGCACGCCGGCCTCGGCCAGTGCCGCGATGACCGGGACCACCCGCTTGATCTCGGTGTCGGCGTCGACGCGGAACGCGCCCGGACGGGTCGACTCGCCACCCACGTCCACCAGGTGCGCGCCCTGCGCGTGCAGCTGGATCCCGTGCCGTACGGCGGCGTCGAGGTCGTCGTAGAGGCCGCCGTCGGAGAAGGAATCCGGGGTCACGTTGAGAACCCCCATCACCACCGGCGGCGTCGCGTGCATCAGGTCGGCTGCCACGCTGCGAGAATATCGGTCGTGACTTCGGTGGTCTTCTCGATAGGCAGCAACCTCGGCGACCGCGCCGATCATCTGCGCTTCGCGGTGCGCCGGCTCGCGGAGGAGGGTGAGCTGCTGGCGGTGAGCGGTGTCTACGAGACGCCGCCGTGGGGCGACACCGAGCAGCCGGCGTACTACAACGCCGCCCTGCTCGTACGCGGGGAGCAGTCGGTGGAGCAGTGGCTGCTCACCGCGCAGGGCATCGAGCACGAAGCCGGGCGGGTACGCCATCAGGCCCGCCGGTACAGCCCGCGCACCCTCGACGTCGACCTGGTCGCCGCGTTCGCCGCGGACGGCGAGCCGATCCTGCGCGCCACCCCGGAGCTGACCCTGCCGCACCCGCACGCCCACCAGCGCGCCTTCGTGCTGCGGCCCTGGCTGGAGGTGCAGCCCTACGCCCAGCTGCCCGGATACGGCTGGGTGAACGACCTCGTGCTGGCCGAGCCCATGGCGACCGAGGTGGCCACGATGACCGCGCTGCCCGAGGTGCGGCTCGAAGTAGAGTGACCCTCCAGAACCTGGCTCGTCCCGGCGCGCCGCCGCTCACGCGGCGCACCGGGCGACTCCCCACGTTCTGCCCAGACGAGTGAGGGGTGTGGACCGAATTGAGCCAGCCGCCGATGCCGGAGCCACGGCTGCAACCCACCAACCCGGCCACCCTGATCGTCGCGGGCCTGGGCTCGGCCGCCGTCGCCTGGCTCATCATCAGCACCTGGTATTTCGACCTGGCTACGCTGCCGTTCCTCGGCCGCAACGGCTGGCTGCCGGCGTTCACGCTGCTCGCGCTCGCCATCGTGGAGTTCGCGCTGGCCCAGCAGACCCGGGCGCGGCTGGAGGGCAAGCCGGGCCGGGAGCGGGTCGAGCCGCTGGCCGTCGCGCGTTATGTGGTGCTGGCCAAGGCGTCCTCACTGGCCGGGGCGATCTTCGCCGGGTTCTCCGCCGGGCTGAGCCTGTGGCTGTTCGTCGACGGGCAGCAGCGGCAACTGGCCTCGGTGAGCCGCGACCTGCCGGCCGCGCTCACCTCGCTGGTCTGCTCGCTGGCGCTGGTCGGGGCCGCGCTGTGGCTGGAGCGGGCATGCCGGGTGCCGAAGCAGCCCGAGGACGACAAGACCGACATTCAGTAGCGCCCGAACGGATCGGTGTCGGCCACTATCGGGTACCCGTCGACCACGGGATGTCATCCCCGGTAGACCCTGTTGCATTCACGTTTCAGCCGGTACGGTGCCTCGGGTATGCCGTGTCGTACCCCGCGACCGGCAGCCGACTCGGGAGGCGCGAGTCATGGCCTACGACAGCGAAGCGACCGACGCGACAGGGCAGCGACGGTACCGCGGCGAGGGCTTCCGCGAGGAGTCCGATCTCAGAAACGACGGCGGCGGCGCGCACAGCGTCATCGCCGGCATGCAGTACCGGCCGCGGGCGACGCCCTCGGCCAACCTGGACGACGTCTTCGACGACCCGGCGCACGGCGAGGTCGGCCGTGACCGGCTCGGCGTGCACTTCGCGTGGGAGGGCGTGCTGCTGCTCGGCGTGGTCGCGATCGGCTTCCTGCTGCACAGCGGGCACCGCGAGACGATCACCGGAGCGAACTTCAAGGAGTTGCTCGTCTTCGCCTCGGTGCTGGGCCTGCTCGGCCTCGGCGCCTCGATGACGCTGCGCGCCGGCGCGGTGAACCTGGCGCTGGGCCCGGTCGCCGCCGCCGCCGCGCTGTACTACGCCGAGCACAGCGCCAATGGCGTAGTGCCGACCGCCGGCATGGCCGTGGCCTTCGCCGCCGGGCTGGGCCTGGTCGTCGCGGTCCTGGTGGTGGGCTTCCACGTGCCCGGCTGGGCGGGCAGCCTGGCGGCCGCGCTGATCGCCGTCGTCTGGATCCAGAAGCACCCCGCCCCGCTGACCGTGAGCGGCGAGTACGACCCCACCGGGCACGCGCTCTACCTGTACGGCGGCTTCGCCGCGCTGACCATCGTGGCGGGCCTGCTCGGCGCGATCCGGTCCATCCGGCGCGGTGTCGGCCGGTTCCGCCCGGTGAGCGACCCGGCCCGGCGGCGCGGCGGCCTCGGCGGCGTCGTCGCCGTGCTCGCGCTGGTCGGCTCGTCGGCGCTGGCCGCGGTGGCGGGCGTGGTGATGGCGGCGCTCAACGGGACTACCGAGCAGGTCGTCGCGCCCACCGAAGGCTTCGAGCTGACCGGGCTGGCCCTGGGCGCGGCCCTGATCGGCGGGGTGAGCGCGTACGGCCGCCGCGGCGGCGTGTTCGGCACGCTGCTCGGCGTCTCACTGCTCGCCCTGGTCGTCTGGTACGCCGACGCGGCCCAGTGGCACATCTCGCTGTACGCGCTGGCCGCCGGCGCCCTCGCGCTCGGCCTCGTGGTCACCAGGCTGGTGGAGACGTTCGGGCGGCCGCTGCCGCTGGACGACGACGCCCCCGACGACTGGTCCGACGTGGGCGTGCCCGGCACCTCCTGGTCCACGGGCAGCGGCGACACCTGGGCGAACCTGCCCGCGCAGCCGGCCCCGGCCCGTGCCGACCAGTGGGGCGACGAGGACCGCTGGTCCTCCCTGCGATGAGCTGACGCACGACCGGAGCCCCGGCCCGCACCGCACCCGCGGCGTGACCGGGGCTCCGGCCATCTGTGCCATCCTGCTTTAGAGTCGGGCGAAACGGGCGTGCGCTCGTTGAACCGTTCGTGACGAAGGTTCGGCGATTACCGGCGCGTCGCGCGCCGCGGACGGTCCTCAGCAAGCCACGCTGGGTGGCGCAGCTGTTCAGGACGGGTCGGCGACGATCTCCAGGCGGAATGTTCTCGCATTTCAAGGCCGTGGAGCATTCCCCTCGCAAGCAACTGTCGGTAGCCTCTAGCAACATGCCGAACTCGGACACTCGCGATGAACAGCGGCACGCGCGCCTGCTCCCCGTGTTGTTCTGGGGCGGCGTCGGGCTGGCCCCGCTGGCTGCGATCTTCCTGCTCATAGCCGATGGCGGCACCGCGCTGCGGGCCGCGATCGGCGTGGTCATCCTGTCGGTCATCCTGATAGGCCTGTCGATCACTCTCCGTCGCGACACCGAGACCGTTCGGCTCGAACTCGAGGACATGATCCTCGATGAGATCGACACCGTCCGGGCCGACGTCCGCGACGACATCTCGACCGCGGCCCATGCCACGCACCGCGCCTTCGGGGAGAAGTTCCAGTACCTGGTCGACCAGCTCGAAGCCACCCGGCACGAGCTGGACGCGACCCGCGCGCAGCTGGAGCACGTCCGCGCCGAGGCCATGCGGGCCGCGGCCCAGGCCGCACCAGCCCCCGCCGCCCGGTCCGGCGCCCCTGCCCCCGCCCCGCACCAGCCGGGCCCGAGCTCGGGCCGGGCCGGCATCGCGCCCGGCGTGGTCCGGCACACCGAGACCGTGCAGGTGACGACGCGGCACACCATCGTCGACCCGCACGGCGAGGACGCCCAGCGCGGTTCGGCGATCTACGGCAGCCCGGTCAGCGGCGCGGCGAGCGCGGGCTACGACCGCGGCCGCGACGCCGGCGAGTACGGCCACCGGGCCGAGAGCCCGCGCATCGAGGTGCAGCGCCCGCGGGCCGAACGCGCCCGCGAGCGGGACCGGCACGAGGAGTCGTGGACCGAGCAGCGGCTGCGCGAGCAGCTGGAGCGCCGCCGAGACGCGAACGAGCCGGTCTCCGGCGGGGAGACCCGCAGCTCGCGGCGCGACCGCGGCGACGACCGCTGGTCCGACCGCCCCGCCGACGCGATCGAGGGCCGCTGGTCCGACCGCGACGACGAGGACCGGCCCGCCGTGCGCGCCGCCGGCGACCGCTGGACGACCGTGCGCGACGACGACCGCGGCCGTGAGGTGCGCATGGGCGAGCGCCGGGCGGCGCTGCACAGCGACAGCTCCGGCACCGAGCTGCGGATCGAGGACCGCTGGGCCGCGGTGCGGCGCGAGGACCGCGGTTACGACGACGACCGGGCCGACGACGGCCGGGGCGGCTTCCCGTACCGCGACCAGGAGCGCCGCGAGCCCCGCGCGCTGACCGGCACGGACCGGGAGGACCGCTGGTCCGACTACGAGGACGTCCGCGAGCGGGATCGCGACCGGGACCGGGACCGCGATCGGGACTACGACCGCCGTTACCGCTGACCACGACAGCGAGCAACGCGCCCTTCCGGGAGACCGGGAGGGCGCGTTTTCGTGGAAACGGGGGCGTCGGGCGCTACTTGTCGATGTCGCCGACGACGAAGAACATCGAACCCAGGATGGCGATCAGGTCCGGCACCAGGGTGCCCTTCAGCACCGTGGACAGCGCCTGCACGTTGGCGTACGACGCGGTGCGCAGCTTCATCCGCCACGGCGTCTTGTCGCCCTTCGACACCAGGTAGTAGCCGTTGACGCCGAGCGGGTTCTCGGTCCAGGCGTAGGTGTGCCCCTCGGGCGCCTTGACGACCTTGGGCAGCCGCACGTTGACCGGCCCGCCGATCCGGTCGACCCGGTCCAGGCACTGCCGGACCAGGTCCAGCGACACGTACACCTGGTCGAGCAGCACCTCGAAGCGGGCGTGGCAGTCGCCGGTGGTGCGGGTGACCACCGGGACGTCCAGCTCGCCGTAGGCCAGGTACGGCTCGTCGCGGCGCAGGTCGAAGTCCAGCCCGCTGGCCCGCGCCACGGGCCCCGAGGCGCCGTACGCGGCGGCCTGCTCGGCGGTGAGCACCCCGACGCCGACGGTGCGGGCCAGGAAGATGTCGTTGCGCCGGATCAGGTCGTCCAGCATCGGCATGCGGGAGGCGACCAGGTCGACGGCCTCCCGGGCACGCCCGGTCCAGCCCGCCGGGACCTCCTCCTTCAGCCCGCCGATGCGGTTGAACATGTAGTGCATGCGGCCGCCGGTGGCCTCCTCCATGACGGCCTGCAGCACCTCGCGCTCGCGGAACGCGTAGAACACCGGCGTGATCGCGCCGATCTCCAGCGGGTACGACCCGAGGAACATCAGGTGGTTGAGCACCCGGTTCAGCTCGGCCATCGCCATCCGCAGCCAGACCGCCCGCTCCGGCACCTCCAGCCCCATCAGCCGCTCGACGGCCATGGCCGCGCCCAGCTCGTTGCTGAACGCGCTCAGCCAGTCGTGCCGGTTGGCCAGCACCAGGATCTGCCGGTAGTCGCGCACCTCGAACAGCTTCTCCGCGCCGCGGTGCATGTACCCGACGATGGGTTCGGCGGACAGCACCTTCTCGCCGTCGAGCACCAGCCGCAGCCTCAGCACGCCGTGCGTGGACGGGTGCTGGGGGCCGATGTTCAGCACCATGTCGGTGCCCAGCTGCTGAGCCCCCGCCCCCGCGCCGACCGTCAGCTCGCGCCTACCGCCCATCTCCACCATGCGCGCCATCGTAAGCCAGGCGAAAGAAAGGAAGGGCACCTTGTTATCGGTATTCGTAGAGGAAGGGCACCTTCTTAACTCCTCGCCGGGCGCGGCCCGCGGCGGGTGCGGCCGTCACGGGAGTCGGGCGGGTCCGGGGGCGCCGGGCCGCAGCAGGCCGTCACGGGTGGGGGCGCAGTAAGGGCACCTGCCGGGCGTCGAGGTCCGGCCATTGCGCCAGCCACCAGTGCCCCCCGAGCCCGCCGGTGGCGGTCAGCTCGCCGATCTCGCTCGCCGCGGCCAGCGCCCGCACGTAGCCGACCGGATCGGTCGAGGCCAGGCCCAGCGGTGGCCGGGCGGCGGTGACGTCGAGGCGGTGCAGCGCGGTGCGTTGGTCCAGCAGCAGCCAGCCGGCTTCGGGGCCGCCTGAGGTCGCGGCTTGGGCGTCCGGCCCGGCCACCTCCCGGGTCCGCGCCTGCGCCGCCACCGCGACGGAGTCCATCGCGACGTGGCAGGTGATGTCGGTGCTCCCGTCGAAGACGGGCGGTACCTCGCGTCCGCCCCGGAAGCCGGTCACCGTGGGCAGGACCGGCCGCTCGCCGCGCCGGTGCCCGTAGTCGACCGCGAGCGCCAGCCCCGCGTCCAGCGCGCCGACCGCGTCGGCCCAGGCCTCGTCCCGGCTGCGCCCGACCTCCACGACGTCGTCCGGCCCCGCGGGCCACCACCGCTCGATCCAGGCGGCGTCGGCCGGGTCGAGCGGCCCGCACGGGTTCAGGTCCGTGTCCAGGTAAGACCCGTCACGCGCGAGGTCCAGCGGCACGTTGTCGAGCCACTCGGTGGCCAGCAGCAGCCCGGTCAGCCCGCGCGGCAGCTCGGTGCGCCAGCTGACACCGGTGCCCGCCACGGCACCGGTGCGCGGTGCGACACCGGCAAGAGCGCCGTCCGCGCCGGGCTCGCCGCCGCCGCGGGCCGAGACCTCCACGGCCACCGGCCGGACCCGGGCGCGCAGCGGGGCGGGCAGTGCGGCCAGCACCCCGTGCAGCAGCTCGCCGCGTCCCGCGCCCACGTCCACCAGGTCGAACACCTCGGGACTGCCGAGCGCCCGGTCGACGTCGGCGGCGAGCAGCGCGATCGCCCGCGCGAAGTGGGGTGACTGCGCGCTGGTCCGGAAGTGGTCGGCGGGCCGCTCGCGGACGAAGAACCCGTCCGGGCCGTACAGCGCAGTTCGCATCGCGTCCCGCCAGCGCATGGGTGCGGTTCACTCTCCGTTCGTCGCGGGTTGTCCCGCCGAATCTACGGTCCGGGCCATGCGACGTATTCTCACCTGCCTGGCGGCGGGCGCCCTGGCGGCGACCGCGCTGCCCGGCGTGGCTTCGGCCGACCCCGCGGCCGGCGGACCCGTGCTGCGCACGGTCACCGCGAAATTCGAGACGCCCGCGCTGTACGACGACGAGGCGGGCGGCGACGCCGACGCCGATGACCCGGCGATCTGGGTGAACGAGCGGGACAAGGCCCGCAGCCGGGTCATCGTGACCGCGAAGAACGGCGGCCTGCGCGTCTACGACCTGCGGGGACGCGAGACGCAGTCGTTCGCCACGCCGGAGGCGCCCGGCCCGGACGACGAGCCGGGCCGCTTCAACAACGTCGACCTGGTGCTCGGCTTCCCGCTGCGCGGCCGGCTGGTCGACCTGGCCGTGGTCACCGACCGGGGCCGCGACAAGCTGCGCTTCTACCGCATCGACGACGGCGTGCTGACCGACGTGACCGCGGCGGACGCGCCGTTCGCGTTCAACACGACCCAGGCGGAGGTCAACGAGCAGGCCACCGCGTACGGGCTGGCCACGTTCCGCGACGGCCGGGACTTCCTGGCCGTGGCGAGCCGCCGGCACACCCCGGAGCTGGGCATGTTCCGCCTGGTCGCCAAGGGCGCCAAGGTCAGCTACCAGCGCGTGGACAAGCTGGTGCTGCCGGACACGTTCCGGCTGAAGAGCGGCGGCAGCTGGACACCGTGCCTGGAGCCCGGCGAGCTGCCGCAGATTGAGGGCATGACGATCGATCCGGCGCTGGGCGTGCTCTACGCCGCGCAGGAGGACGTCGCGCTGTGGCGGGTCTCCGTCGCGGGCGGCCGCTTCGGCTACACACCGCGCATGGTCGAGCGCACCCGGGAGTACGGCGTCCCGGCGGTCTACGACCCGCAGACCGAGGAGTGCGCGTTCGACTGGGCGGCCGACCCGGGCGAGGGCGGGCGCATCGCTGCCGACGTCGAGGGCGTGACGATCTTCAAGACCGGCCGGTTCGGCGGCACGCTGCTGGTCTCCTCGCAGGGTGACGACACCTTCTACACGTACGACCGGCTGACGCTGCGCCCGCTGGAGCACTTCGCGGTGGTCGACGGCCGGGTCGACGGCTCGCAGGAGTGCGACGGCGCGGCGGTGGTGAACACCCCGCTGCCCGGCTTCCCCGGCGGCCTGCTGGTGGTGCACGACGGCCACGAGACCCCGGACGGCGAGCGCACCGCGACCAACGTCAAGTTCGTCGACGCGGGATTCTTGAACAGGCGTTAAAGGGCGAGACGGCGGTCACGAAAGGCGCTCCCGGGACGTGTTTCCGGGGGCGCCTTTCGTTGTGGAGATGTGAACATTCCGCGGCAGTGCGGTTTCGCACAGTCTCTGTCCAGTGATCAGGACACGGGGTCATACTTGCCCCGACCGGTACCCCGAAGAAGAGGACTGGATCAGATCATGAGTGCTGAGCTCACCATCGGTGTGATCGGCGCCGGCCGGGTCGGCGCGGTCCTCGCTGCCGCCCTGCGGGGCGCGGGACACCGCATCGTCGCCGCTTCCGGCGTTTCCGCCGCGGCCAAGCACCGCATCCGCACCCTGCTCCCCGGTGCGCAGAATCTTCCCGCCGACGAGGTGGCCCGCGCCGCGACCGATCTGCTGATCATCGCGGTGCCCGACGACGCCCTGGCCGGCGTCGTGACCGGGCTGGCCGCCACCGGCGCGCTGCGACCCGGTCAGGTCGTGGCGCACACCTCAGGCGCGCACGGGCTGGCCGTGCTGGCTCCGGCCGCCGCGGTCGGCGCCCGCGCGCTGGCGCTGCACCCGGCGATGACCTTCACCGGCACCGCCGCCGACCTGGACCGGCTGCCCGGCATCTCGTACGGGATCACCGCCGCCGACGACACGGTGCGCGCCCTGGCCGCAGCGCTCGTCGCCGACCTGGCCGGCAGCCCGGAGTGGATCGCCGAGGACAACCGGGCGCTCTACCACGCCGGCCTCGCGCACGGCGCGAACCACCTGGTCACGCTCGTCAACGAGGCGGCCGACCGGCTGCGCGACGCGGGTGTGCTGAGCCCGGAGAAGGTGCTCGGCCCGCTGCTGACCGCCGCGCTGGAGAACGCGCTGCGGATGGGCGACGCGGCGATCACCGGACCGGTGTCGCGCGGCGACGCGGGCACGGTCGCCCGGCACGTGCAGGAGCTGGCCCGCACCGCCCCCGACTCGCTCCCGGCGTACGTCGCGCTGGCCCGGCGCACCGCGGACCGGGCGATCGCCAACGGGCGGCTGCGCGCGGTCGACGCCGAGCCGCTGCTGGGCGTGCTGGCCGAGCCGGCCGAGCCGGCCGCCGCCGACGCCGGTCAGCTCGGTGAGGCGGCGAAGTGACCGCCGTCGTACGCACCCGCGAGGAGCTGGCGCGGGCACGTGCCGCAGCCCCCGGTTCCGTCGCCGTGGTGATGACCATGGGCGCGCTCCACGAGGGTCACGCCACCCTGCTGCGGGAGGCCCGCAAGCACGCCGACTTCGTGCTGGCGACGATCTTCGTGAACCCGCTGCAGTTCGGCCCGAATGAGGACCTGGCCCGCTACCCGCGCACCTTCGACGCCGACCTGGCGATGTGCGAGGCCGAGGACGTCGACCTGATCTTCGCGCCGACCCCCGAGGTGATGTACCCGCACGGCCAGCCTCAGGTCACCGTGCACCCGGGCCCGCTGGGTGAGGTGCTGGAGGGGGCGGTGCGCCCCGGCCACTTCGCCGGTGTGCTGACCGTGGTCGGCAAGCTGCTCCTGCTCACCCGCCCGGATCTGGCGTTCTTCGGGGAGAAGGACTACCAGCAGCTCACCTTGATCAAGGCCATGGTGCACGACCTCGAACTCGGGGTGGAGATCGTCGGCGTGCCGACGGTCCGGGAGCCGGACGGCCTGGCCCTGTCCAGCCGCAACCGCTACCTGAGCGAGGCCGAGCGCGCGACGGCGCTCGCCCTGTCCCGGGCGCTGCGGGCGGGCGCCGCCCGGCGGGAGCCCGCCGCCGTGCTGGCCGCAGCCCGGGCCGAGCTGGCCGGCGTGGACGTCGACTACCTGGCCCTGCGGGGGGCCGACCTGAGTGCGGACCCGGGGCCGGGCGAGGCGCGGCTGCTGGTGGCGGCCCGCGTCGGCACCACCCGGCTGATCGACAACCTGCCCGTCCACCTCGACGAGGCGGCCACGACCGAGGGAGAGTCGGCCTGATGTTCCTGCGCACCATGTTCAAGTCCAAGATCCACCGTGCCACGGTGACCCAGGCCGACCTGCACTACGTCGGCTCGGTCACCATCGACGAGGAGCTGATGGACGCCGCCGACCTGCTGGCCGGCGAGCAGGTCGCGATCGTGGACATCACCAACGGGGCCCGCCTGGAGACCTATGTCATCCCGGGCGAGCGCGGCACCGGCGTGATCGGCATCAACGGCGCCGCGGCGCACCTGGTCAAGCCGGGCGACCTGGTCATCCTCATCTCGTACGCGCAGGCCGACGAGGCCACCGCCCGCTCGTACACCCCGCGGGTGGTGCACGTGGACGCCGACAACCGGATCATCTCGCTCGGCGCGGACCCGGCCGAGGCCGTCCCGGGCATGGTCGGCGATGTCGTACGCGGGGATCTGACGCTGAGCCGTTAGGCCGATCCCGTCCTTGATCCAATTGCCTAGGCTGCCCTGGACACGAGGGAGGTCGGGCGATGCGGGGACGCCTGAGGGCCGGCGCGATGCTGGCCGCACTGCTGGTGAACGTGGCGCTGGCCGGTTGCGCGGTGGCGCTGCCGCCGGAGGTCGACAAGGAACTGACCGACGACTGGGCCCAGGTCGCCGAGGTGAAGGTGCAGGTGCCGCCGTCGGGCGTCTGCCTCGGCGAGGGCGTGGGCCGGCTCGATCCCGGTCCCCTGGCGTGCTCGGAGCAGCACTTCGTCGAGGTGGTCCACGTGGGCGCCTTCGACGGTGACAAACCGCCCACCCCGGCCCGGCTGGCCACCGCGTACGCGGAGTGCGACACCGCGGCGGGGAAGTATCTCGGCCGGCCGTGGTGGCAGGGCCGGCTGGAGCTGGAGCTGACCGTCCCCGAGGACCACGTATGGGCGGGCGGCGCGCGCTGGTTCCGGTGCGACCTGGTCGAGGTCGGCGACGCGGGCACCAGCGGCGGCCGCACGCTGCGCAGCGGCAGCCTGAAGGACGGCTTCCCGGCCGCGCTCGTGCTCGGCTGCGCCAACGTCGCCATGAACGAGGGCGACGTGCGGTTCATGACCGACGTGGCCTGCTCGAAGAAGCACAACAGCGAGTGGGTCGGCTTCTTCCGGGCCGCCGAGGGCACCGCCTATCCGAGTTCGGAGCGGCAGTGGGACGTGCTGCACAAGCAGTGCCGGGTGCTGGTGGGCAAGTATCTGGGCGTCAGCACCACGCAGGCCGGCCGGCTGGGGGTCATCTCCATTCCGCGCGGCTTCGAGGAGTGGAAGGCCGGCGACCGGGCGGTGCGCTGTGCCATGTGGTTCGAGACCAAGAGCATGACCAAGTCCGCGAAGGGGACCAAGGGCAAGGGCGTTCCCTACTTCTAGCTGCGGTTTTGCGGGCCAGGTGTGATCTCACTCCTGGCCGTTAGGCCGATACGGCTTCGATCGTGATCGCTTAGGCTCGCCCAGGCTCTATGACCTGGGAGGATGGGCGATGCGGGGACGCCTTACGGTCGGCACGATGCTGGCTGCACTACTGACGAACCTGGCGCTGGCCGGTTGCGGGACCGGACTGCCGGCCGAGGTGGACTCGAAGCTGACCGACGACTGGGTGAAGGTCGCCGACGTCAAGGGCTGGGTGCCCGAGGCGGGCGTCTGCCTGGGCGTCGCGCCGAAGGACACCGGCCGGTACACCGACTTCGTGGTCGACTGCGCGAAGACGCACTACGCCGAGGTCGCGCACGTCGGCGAGTTCAAGGGGCTGACGGCCGCGCCCGCCCCGAAGGACACCGCCGCCGCGTACGCCGAGTGCGACCGGGAGTCGGCGACCTACCTGGGCCGTTCGTGGGGCCAGGCGCGGCTCGAGCTGACGCTCGCCGTGCCGACCCCGACCGCCTGGGACGGCGGCGCGCGCTGGTTCCGGTGCGACGTCACCGAGGTCTCCTCGGTGTTCGACGAGATGAACTGGGTCCAGCGCGCGGGCAGCCTGAAGGGCAATGTGCCGGCCGAGCTGCTGGTCGGCTGCACGCACACCCAGGAAAAGGGCGACGTGATCGTCAAGATGCCCGAGGTGCCCTGCACCAAGGCGCACAACAGCGAGTACGTGGGCTTCTTCCGGGCGAGCCAGACCACCGCCTTCCCGAAGTCGGACCGGCAGTGGAACGTCCTGCACGACAAGTGCCAGGGCCTGGCCGCGAAGTTCCTCGGCGTCAGCACGTCCAGCGCCGACCGGATCGGTGTCGTGTCCAGCCCGGCGAACTCGGAGTCCTGGGCGGCCGGAGACCGGGTGGTCCGCTGCTCGATCTACTTCTTCAACGGAAAGACCATGAAGAAGTCGGCCAAGGGGTCCAAGGGCAAGGGCGTTCCGGGCTGGTAGAAGGCCGACAGCACCGCTGTCGCGGTCGCCTTCGGTCGGTTAGGCTCCCGGGCGGGCCAGGGTCTGGGAGGGGCGACACATGGCATGGAGGCGGATGATCGCCGCCAGTGCGGCCGTCTGCGCACTGGCGGCGCCGTTGGCGCTGACCGGCTGCACGTCGCCGGCGGCCGGTGTGGACGGCAAGCTCGCCGACGACTGGGCGAGCCTGCCCGCGGCGCAGGTGTTCACCCCCAGCGCCGAGGTGTGCCATGAGAAGGCGTACGAGCAGACCGGCCGGGCCACCGCGTACCGGCCGGTCGACTGCGAGTCGGAGCACTACGGCGAGACGGTCTACGTCGGCACGCTGACCGGTGCCGCCGCCGAGCTGACCGACCCGCCGGAGGCGGACGATGCGCTGCTCGCGGGCGCGTTCGCCGAGTGCGACGAGCGGGCGACCGCGTTCGTCGGCCGGCAGTGGCGCGACGGCCGGCTCACCCTCGACCTGACGCTGCCCTCGGCCGCGGCCTGGCAGGGCGGCGCCCGCTGGTACCGCTGCGAGCTCAACGAGCTGACCACGGTCACCGACAAGGCCGACTGGGTGCGCCGCAGCGGCAGCCTGCGCGGCAACCTGCCGGCGGGGCTGCTGCTCACCTGCTTCGCCGAGAGCGGCAAGAACGGCTCGGTGGACACCATGCCGGAGACCGACTGCGCCAAGTCGCACAACGCCGAGTACGTCGGCACGTTCGCCGCCGCGGCCAGTCGCAAGTACCCGGTGAGCGAGACGGACTGGGACTACTTCCACGACAACTGCCGCAAGGCGATGGCCACGTTCATCGGGGTCAGCGTGAGCGCGACCAGCAAGTACGGCGTGATCTCGTGGCCGTACAGCAAGGCGACCTGGGCCGGTGGCGACCGCGGCGTGCGCTGCTACCTGTGGCTGGAGACCAAGAAGATGACCGGTTCGGCCAAGGGCACCGCGGGCAAGGGCATCCCGAGCTGACCCCGATACGCCCCGACATGTGTTGGCGGGCATGAAATATGCTCCCCATTCATGTTCGGCATGGCTTGGGGAGGCACTGATGCGTGAGGTGATCGGCCGTACGGTCGCAGGGGTCGTGCTGGCCACAGCCACTCTGCTGGCCACATCGGCCTGCGGGGGGCAGCTGCCGGCGGGGGCGGACGGCGACCTCACCAACCAGTGGGCGGCGCTGCCCGCGGCCACGAGCTGGCGCCCGGACGAGGGCGTGTGCGCCGAAAGCTTCCGCGACGTCAGCTACCGCTCGTCGTACAAGCCGCAGCCGTGTGACCAGAACCACACGTACGAGACGGCTGCCGTCGCCGACTTCACCGGCGAGACGGCCTCGCGCACCACCCCGCCCTCGGCGGGCTCGCCGGACCTGGGCGAGGCCTGGGCGGACTGCGACAAGCGCATCACCGACTACCTCGGCGGGGAATGGCGCACCGGGGCCCTGTGGTTCGGCCTCGCGGTGCCGTCGCCGGCCGCCTGGGACGGCGGGGCGCGCTGGTACCGCTGCGAGCTGGCCGAGACGGACGGCCAGCACGGCGACCCGATCCGGCGCATCGGCTCGCTCAAGGGCGAGCTGGCCAAGCCGGCGTCCAACCTGAAGTTCGGCTGCTACCAGTACGGCTCGCAGCTGGTCCCGACCGCCTGCAACAAGGCGCACAACGCTGAGTTCGTGGGCGTGTGGATCGCGAACGGCATCGCCTACGACAGCCTGTCCGGTCTGAAGACCCGCATCGCCAAGGAGTGCCGCGGCGTCATCGCCCGGTACGTGAAGGTGCCCAACGACTCGAACATCAGCTACCGCACCGGCGTGGTGTGGAACTGGCCGTCGAAGTCCGACTGGGAGGCCGGCAACCACGGCGTGCGCTGCCACCTCTGGCTGGACAAGAAGAAGCTCACGAAGTCCCTCAAGGGCGCCGGCACCAAGGGTCTGCCCACCAACTGAGCCTGATTCCCTCACCCGTCCCCGGCCCTGTGCCGGGGACGGGTGAGGGGTGTCACGTGGGGCCGGGGGTGAACGGCGGGCTGCGGCGCGGTTGACTGTGCTGGTGCGCAAGGCGTTGACAGTTCCGGTTGATCTTCCGGTGGTGCCCCGGGCGTTGCCCGCGCGGCCCGCGAGCTGGTTCGAACCCACCGACGTGGTGGTGATCGGGTCCGGCATCGCCGGCCTGACCGCGGCACTGCACCTGCGTGAGGCAGGCCTGCACGTCACCGTGGTTACCAAGGTCAACATCGATGACGGTTCCACCCGCTGGGCACAGGGCGGCATCGCGGCCGTGCTGGACCCCCTGGACACCCCCGCCGCACACGCCCGGGACACGCTGGTCGCGGGCGTCGGCCTGTGCGACCCCGCCGCGGTGGACGTGCTGGTCAGCGAGGGACCGACCCGGGTCCGTGAGCTGATCAAGATGGGTGCCGAGTTCGACCGGCACCCGGACGGCTCGCTGATGCTGACCCGCGAGGGCGGGCACCACGCCAACCGCATCGTGCACGCGGGCGGCGACGCGACCGGAGCCGAGGTGCAGCGGGCGCTGCACGCGGCGGTGAACCGCGACCCGTGGATCCGCCTGGTGGAGCACGCGCTGGTGCTGGACCTGCTGCGCGACGCCGCCGGCCGGGCCTGCGGGGTCACCCTGCACGTGCTCGGCGAGGGCACCGAGGACGGTGTCGGGGCCGTGCTGGCCCGCGCCGTGGTGCTGGCCACCGGCGGCCTGGGCCAGATCTTCGCGGCCACCACCAACCCGGTCGTGTCCACCGGCGACGGCGTCGCGCTGGCGCTGCGGGCCGGGGCCGACGTCACCGACCTCGAATTCGTGCAGTTCCACCCGACGTCGCTCTACCTGCCGAACAACCGCACCGCACAGCAGCCGCTGGTCAGCGAGGCGCTGCGGGGCGAGGGCGCGTACCTGGTCGACGGGGACGGCAAGCGGTTCATGGTCGGCCAGCACGAGCTGGCCGAACTCGCGCCGCGCGACGTGGTCGCCAAGGGCATCCACCGGCAGATGCTGGCCACCGGCACCGATCACGTCTACCTGGACGCCCGGCACGTGCCCGACCTGGCCCACCGGTTCCCGACGATCACGGCGTACTGCCTGGCCGCCGGCGTGGACCCCACCGTGCACCTGATCCCGGTGGCCCCGGCGGCGCACTACGCCTCCGGCGGGGTCCGCACCGACCTGGACGGCCGCACCAGCATCCCCGGCCTGTACGCCTGCGGCGAGGTGGCCTGCACCGGCGTGCACGGGGCCAACCGCCTGGCGTCGAACTCGCTGCTGGAAGGGCTGGTCTTCGCCCGCCGCATCGCCGCCGACATCAACCGCGACCTGCCCGCGCAGGCCGACCCGGTGCTCGACGGGCCCGACCTGCCCCAGAGCCTCGCATCCGAGCAGCTCGCAGGCGAGGGCACCGAGGGCGTCGCACCCGGCGACCCGGCGGCCGCAGCGGGACCCGTGGCGGCAGACGGTCTGGCGTGGACGCCGCACGGCCTGGTGTCCGCGGCCGAGGTGCCGCCGGTCGACCTGGCGGCCCGGCGGCGCGAGCTGCAGCGGGCGATGACGCGCGGCGCGGGCGTGCTGCGCAGTGCCGAGACGCTGGCCGAGACAGCCCGGGTGCTGCGCGAGACCGGCACGCCGCCGCTGCCGGGGCGCACCGCGGGCTGGGAGTTCGCGAACCTGCTCACGGTCGCGAGCGCGCTGGTCGCGTCGGCTGCCCTGCGCGCCGAGACGCGCGGGTGCCACTGGCGCGAGGATCATGCAGAGGCGGACGACGGCTGGCGGGGTCACCTGTACCCCGAGCTGGCCGGCACCGGCGCGATGACGGAGACGTGGGAGGCGATGGCGTGAGGGACGCGACGCAGGCGCAGCTGCTCAAGGCAGGGCTGGACCCGGACGAGGTGCAGCGCATCGTGGCCAACGCGCTGCGCGAGGACCTGGGCCCGGACCGGCTCGACGTGACCAGCGTGGCGACCATCCCGGAACCACAGGTGGACACCGCGGACCTGATCGCCCGCGAGTCCGGCGTGGTCGCCGGGCTGGCCGTGGCGGAGCTGGTGTTCGAGCTGGCCGGGCCGGGCGCCGAGGTCACCGTGCACGCGTCCGACGGCGACACCGTGGCACGCGGCGACGTGCTGGCCACGGTCACCGGGCCCACCCGGACCCTCCTGTCGGCCGAGCGCACCGCGCTCAACCTGCTCTGCCGCATGTCCGGGGTGGCCACCCACACCCGCCGCTGGGTGGAGCAGCTCACCGGCACCAAGGCGCTGGTGCTGGACACCCGCAAGACCACCCCCGGCCTGCGGCCGCTGGAGAAGTACGCGGTCCGCGCGGCGGGCGGCACCAACAAGCGCATGGGCCTCTACGACGTGGCAATGATCAAGGACAACCACAAGCTCGCGGCGGGCTCCATCACCGCGGCGTACGACCTGGTCCGGGCGAACTTCCCGGACGTGGTCGTGCAGGTCGAGGTGACCACGCTCGCCGAGGCGCAGGAGGCGGTGACCGCCGGGGCGACCTTCCTGCTCTGCGACAACATGTCCCCGCAGCTGCTGCGCGAGGTCGTAGCGGCGGTCGGCGACCGAGCCGAGCTGGAGGCCACCGGCGGGCTGACCCTGGACGTCGCCGCCGAGTACGCCGCCACCGGCGTCGACTACCTGTCGGTGGGGGCGCTGACCCACTCGTCGCCTATCGTGGACATCGCCTTGGACCTCCGAGCGCGGAAGTAGACGTCGGGTGCTGCTCTGTATCGACATCGGTAACACCAACACGGTGCTCGCCACCTTCGACGGCGACAAGATCGTGCACTCGTGGCGGGTGAAGACCGACGCCCGCAACACCGCCGACGAGCTCGGCCTGATGTTCCGCGGCCTGCTGGCCGGGGACAACGTCGAGATCACCGGGGTGGCCGCCTGCTCGACGGTGCCCGCCGCACTGCGCTCGCTGCGCACGATGCTGGGCCGCTACTACGCCGGGCTGCCCGCGGTCGTCGTCGA
Source organism: Catellatospora vulcania (assembly GCF_009720385.1). Lineage (GTDB taxonomy): Bacteria > Actinomycetota > Actinomycetes > Mycobacteriales > Micromonosporaceae > Catellatospora > Catellatospora vulcania. The sequence goes on from NZ_ML769302.1 coordinate 808,134, forward strand.
GCCGGGCGTGAAGACCGGCGTGCAGCTGGCCATCGACAACCCGAAGGAGGTGGGCGCCGACCGGGTGGTGAACACGCTGGCGGCGCACACCCTCTACGGCGGCCCGGCGATCGTGGTCGACTTCGGCACCACCACCAACTTCGACGTGATCAGCGCCCGGGGCGAGTTCCTGGGCGGGGCTTTCGCGCCGGGCATCGAGATCTCCTTCGACGCGCTGGCGGCCCGGGCCGCGCAGCTGCGCAAGGTCGAGCCCGCCCAGCCCCGCTCGGTGATCGGCAAGAACACGGTCGAGTGCCTGCAGGCCGGTATGTACTTCGGCTTCGCCGGCCAGGTCGACCGCATCGTCGAGCGGATGATCGAGGAGCTGGGCGGGGTGACCGCGGTCATCGCCACGGGCGGCCTCGCGCCGGTGGTGATGGGCGAGTGCCGCACCATCACCCATCACGAGCCGATGATCACCCTGATCGGCCTGCGCATGGTGTACGAGCGCAACGTCAGCGCCTGACCGCCCGGCACACGGTGGTGACGTAGGGCAGTTCGAAGCCGTCCCGCCCGGCCAGGTCGGGATGGGTCGCGCACAGCTCGCTGACCTCGCCGCGCAGCCGCTGCCGAACGTCCTCGGTCGCGACCAGGTACCAGGACCGGGTGGCGATGAGGTCCAGCAGGCCCTGCGGGGTCTGCGGGACGGCGTGCCGGAACGTCGCCCACTCGGCCGGGGCGAACAGCGGCCCGAAGTCCGCGACGTCGGGCCGGTGGAACCGGGCCGCCTGGACGATCTCGTCCAGCCGCCGGACCCAGTCGACGCTCAGGTCGCGGTCGTTGCGCATCGGCGCGAACACCCCGCCGGGGCGCAGCACCCGGGCGATCTCCGGGTGCGCCCGCGCCCGGTCGAACCAGTGGTACGCGGTGCCCACGACGACGGCGTCGGCATACCCGTCGGGCAGCGGGATCGACTCCGCGGCGCCGTCGCGCGCGACGGTCCCGGGGGTGGCCGCGTCGAGCGCGGCCCGCATGCCGGGGTCGGGCTCGACCGGCACGACCTCGAAGCCGGCGGCCAGCGCCACCCTGGTGAGCTGGCCGGTGCCCGCGCCCAGGTCGACCACGCGGCCGGGGGCCGTGCCGATCGCCCAGGCCAGCGCCTGTGCCGGATAACCCGGGCGGGACTGCTGGTATGCCTGTGCGGCCGCTCCGAAAGAAAGCCGATGCTCTTCGATGGGGTCCATGCGCGCCTCCCGGGTATGCCGCCATAACGCCCGGCCCACCCTAGTGCAGCGGGGCGTGGGCGAATTCGTCCCCGGTCCGGGCAGTCGCCGACAGGCTCATCCCACGACGGTCGGATACGCCGCCGCGGAGTCGCGGAATCGAGCCCGGTCGGCACCCTGAACGTGCCCCGCGGGGGCCGCCGGACGGCGGTGTATTCGGCGACCGGATAGGCGGTCGGCGCACAGGGTCATCGCGTCGTCGCAGAGCGCGAATGGGTCGGTCCGGGCGACGGCCGGTGCTCGCGCGACTGCGCCGTGCGAGCGGACTGCCGCGACGGTATGCCGTGCTTCCGGGTCGCAGGAACCGGTATCACCGCGTCCTCGGCGTTTTGCGCAATGGCGCTGAGAATCCGTTTTCCCTTGTCAGAGGATAATCGACGCGGCTGCTGTCCGACTTTGCGCCGCGCCCGGCGATGGTATGCCGAATAATGGGTCACGCCGGAATTGATCCGCTGTCAATGAGTGGCTATCCTGGCGAGCGCTCTTCTCTATGAATTCATGGCACGCCCTCGACTTGGCGGGGAGGATCCGGGGCGGCGAGAAAGGATGACGTATGGCCAGGCGCGAGATTGTGGTGCTGGCGGACGACCTCGACGGTTCCGAGGGCGACGTCCGCAGCGTGAGGTTTGGATTCGAGGGCGCCAATTACGAGATCGATCTCGGACCGGCGAACCATGACAAGCTGGCGCTGGCGCTGGCGCCGTTCGTCGCCGCCGCGCGCAAGGAGAGCGGCCGGCGCGGACCGGCAGCCGCCCCCAAGGCGAAGGCGCCGACTGCCGCTGAGCAGCGTGCTTTCAACCAGCGGGTGCGCGAGTGGGCCAAGGGTCAGGGCAAAGAGGTCAACGACCGGGGTCGGGTGCCGGCGAAGGTGATCGAGGCCTACTACGCCGCGGGACTGCGCTAGTCTTTGTGAGATTTGCGGCGTTTGCCGGATTGACGGCACGACGCGAAGGTTGCGTAATTCCTTCGCGTCGTGCCGTCTTTCATGTCCGCCGACCCGTGCCGGGCGCGTCGGCCAGGATGTGGACACCGATATTTCGCTGTGCGCGTAGCGGTCCTGGATGCGGAACAGCCGCGGGCGAGGCAAGGTTGGCTCTGATGCCAGCCACGTCGGCGGGTTTCTGGGGAAGATGCCCTGTTTCCTCCGCTTTCAAGTCGACGGTAAGCGACCTGATGGTTACCCAACGGTGACCGGACGAGCGTTTCCGGCGGGCCGACATGGTCGGGGTCTGGCGTTAGAGTGAGTGAAACAGCTTCGCCGCCGCGGATCTCCGGCAGGAGTTCGAGGAACTGAGGCGTAGGTGAGGAGCGGGAATGTTCGAGCGGTTCACCGACCGGGCGCGTCGGGTGGTCGTCCTGGCCCAAGAAGAGGCCAGGATGCTCAACCACAACTACATCGGCACGGAGCACATCCTGCTCGGCCTCATCCACGAGGGTGAGGGCGTCGCGGCGAAGGCGCTGGAAAGTCTCGGCATCTCGCTGGAGGGCGTGCGCCAGCAGGTAGAGGAGATCATCGGCCAGGGCCAGCAGGCGCCGAGCGGGCACATCCCGTTCACGCCGCGGGCCAAGAAGGTGCTTGAGCTGTCGCTGCGCGAAGCGCTGCAGCTCGGCCACAACTACATCGGCACCGAGCACATCCTGCTCGGTCTGATCCGCGAGGGCGAAGGCGTCGCGGCCCAGGTGCTGGTGAAGCTCGGCGCCGACCTCAACCGGGTGCGCCAGCAGGTCATCCAGCTCCTCTCGGGCTACCAGGGGGGCAAGGAGCCGGCCGCGGCCGGCGCCGCCACCGGCGAGGCCGCCCCGTCCACCAGCCTCGTGCTGGACCAGTTCGGTCGCAACCTGACCCAGTCGGCGCGGGAGGGCAAGCTCGACCCCGTGATCGGCCGGGAGAAGGAGATCGAGCGGGTCATGCAGGTGCTGTCCCGCCGCACCAAGAACAACCCGGTGCTGATCGGTGAGCCCGGCGTCGGCAAGACCACCGTCGTCGAGGGCCTGGCCCAGAAGATCGTCAAGGGCGAGGTGCCCGAGACGCTGAAGGACAAGCAGCTCTACACGCTTGACCTCGGCGCCCTGGTGGCCGGCTCGCGCTACCGCGGTGACTTCGAGGAGCGCCTGAAGAAGGTGCTCAAGGAGATTCGCACGCGCGGCGACATCATCCTGTTCATCGACGAGATCCACACTCTGGTCGGCGCGGGCGCCGCCGAGGGCGCGATCGACGCCGCCAGCATCCTCAAGCCGATGCTGGCCCGCGGCGAGCTGCAGACCATCGGCGCGACCACGCTCGACGAGTACCGCAAGCACCTGGAGAAGGACGCCGCGCTGGAGCGCCGCTTCCAGCCGATCCAGGTCGGCGAGCCCTCGGTGGCGCACACCATCGAGATGCTCAAGGGCCTGCGTGACCGCTACGAGGCGCACCACCGGGTCACCATCACCGACGCGGCCCTGGTCGCGGCGGCGAACCTGGCCGACCGGTACATCTCCGACCGCTTCCTGCCGGACAAGGCGATCGACCTGATCGACGAGGCCGGCGCCCGGATGCGCATCCGCCGCATGACCGCGCCGCCGGACCTGCGCGACTTCGACGAGAAGATCGCCCAGGTGCGCCGCGACAAGGAGTCCGCGATCGACGCGCAGGACTTCGAGCGGGCAGCCCAGCTGCGCGACAAGGAGAAGCAGCTGCTCGGCCAGAAGGGCGAGCGGGAGAAGCAGTGGAAGGCCGGTGACCTGGACGTCGTCAGCGAGGTCGACGACGAGCAGATCGCCGAGGTCCTGGCCAACTGGACCGGCATCCCGGTGTACAAGCTGACCGAGGAGGAGACCTCCCGTCTGCTGCGCATGGAGGACGAGCTGCACAAGCGGGTCGTCGGCCAGATCGACGCGGTCAAGGCGGTCTCCAAGGCGATCCGGCGCACCCGGGCCGGCCTCAAGGACCCGAAGCGCCCGTCCGGCTCGTTCATCTTCGCCGGCCCGTCCGGCATCGGTAAGACCGAGCTGTCCAAGGCGCTCGCCGAGTTCCTGTTCGGCAGCGAGGACGCGCTGATCCAGCTGGACATGTCCGAGTTCCACGACCGGTACACGGTGTCCCGCCTCGTCGGCGCCCCGCCCGGATACGTCGGCTACGACGAGGGCGGCCAGCTGACCGAGAAGGTGCGCCGCCGGCCGTTCTCGGTGGTCCTCTTCGACGAGATCGAGAAGGCTCACCCGGACGTCTTCAACACGCTGCTGCAGATCCTGGAGGACGGTCGCCTGACCGACGGCCAGGGCCGCATCGTGGACTTCAAGAACACCGTGATCATCCTGACCACCAACCTGGGCACCCGGGACGTGGCCAAGGCGGTCTCGCTGGGCTTCCAGAAGTCCGAGGACGCGGAGTCGAACTACGAGCGGATGAAGCAGAAGGTCAACGACGAGCTGAAGCAGCACTTCCGCCCGGAGTTCCTGAACCGCATCGACGACACCATCGTCTTCCACCAGCTCGGCGAGGTGGAGATCCTCTCGATCGTGGACATCATGATCAAGCGGATCGAGGCTCAGCTGCGCAACAAGGACATGGGCCTGGAGCTCACCGACAACGCCAAGAAGTACCTGGCGAAGAAGGGCTTCGACCCGGTCCTGGGCGCCCGGCCGCTGCGCCGGACGATCCAGCGCGAGCTGGAGGACACGCTCAGCGAGCGGATCCTGTTCCAGGAGCTCAAGCCCGGCCAGCACGTGCTGGTCGACTGCGAGGGCGACCCGGAGCAGATCGAGACCGCGAAGCTGACCTTCACGGCATCGCAGAAGGCGGCTGCTCCCGAGGTCCCCGAGGCCCCGGCCGAGCCGGTCGGCAGCGACGCTGCCGCCGCATAACGACAACGCACAGCCGAAGGGGCACCGCGCGAGCGGTGCCCCTTTCGTTTGCCGGCGCGCCGGTCAGCCGACGTAGTCCTCCAGCAGGGCAGGGGTCAGGCCGGACTTGTGAATGGCCTTCAGCGCGCCCAGCAGGTCGTCCATGAGCGCCGGCCGGAAGTGCATCAGCAGCACGTCGCCGGGCTTCACCACCTTCTCCGACGTCTGGTAGCGCACGATGCCCTTGTCGACCGTCTGGGTCCAGAAGAACACCGCCTGCGTGCCGCAGTCGTGGGCTGCCTTCAGCGTGGTGGCGTCCTTCTCGCCGAACGGCGCCCGGAACAGCGTCGGCCGGCGGCCGAACAGCTTCTCCAGCTTGTCGGCCGACCCGCAGATCTCCCTCTTCTGGAAGTCGTAGGACTTCCCCTTCAGCGAGGTGTGCGAGATCGTGTGGTTCTCCACCATGCCGCCCGCCTCCTGGATCGCCTTGAAGTAGGCGGTGTGCTCGGTGGCGGCCGGCGAGTTGAGGAACATCGTTACCGGGATCTTCGCCTGCCGGATGAACTCGATGACCTCCGGCTTACGCGACAGCGCACCGTCGTCGATGGTGATGAAGGCGACCTTGTGCGTCGTCGGCACGCGCGACCAGTGGATGGCCGAGCCGCTCTCCGGCAGTCCGACCCGCTGCGGGGTGGGGGCCTGCGGGAACTGGGGCACCCGTGCCATGTACCAGCCCAGGGACTTGAACCCGGCGGGGGTCGGTTTCGCCGACGGGCTCGGCGAAGCGACGGCACTCGGCGAGGCGGAGGCGCTCGGCGTCGGGGGAGTCTCGGGGCCGGCGAAGGTCGGATCCGGCCCGGCGCTCTTGCACGCGGCAGGCGCGAGGAAAGCGGTCAGCAGGAACACGGCAATGGCGCGGCGTACGGGGGTGGAGGCCACGCCCGGACTCTATCCAGGCTGAGTGAATTCGCAATACCACAGAAAGATCAGGGCGGAGTCAGATATCGGCGGGAACACGCCCGGGCAGGCCGAAACGCTCCCCGCGGGGCACCACGAGCCCGTCGGCGAGCAGGCTGTCCAGAGCCCGCTCCCGCTGCACCGGCTCCGGCCACACCACGTCCAGGGCGGGCTTGGCCACCGGGCCGCTCGCCTGCCGCAGCACGGCCAGCAGCAGCCCGCGTACCTGCCGGTCGGTGCCCGCGTAGCGCTGCGGCTTGCGGGACGGGCCCGGCGGCAGCACGGCGCCTGAACGCCGCCACGCGCACCGTTCCCGCAGCGGGCAAGCCTCGCACCGGGGCGTGCGGGCAGTGCACAGCACAGCCCCCAGCTCCATGAACGCCGCGCTCGCCCGTGCCGCCGCCGCGTCGGCCCGCGGCAGCAGCGACTCGACCAGGGCCAGGTCCGCCGGGGTGGTGGCCGCACCGGCGTCGGCCAGCCCGCTCACCGCCCGCGCCGCGACCCGCCGCACGTTCGTGTCCACCACCGGATGGCGCTGCCCGTACGCGAACGCCAGCACCGCCCGCGCCGTGTAGTCGCCGACACCCGGCAGCGCCAGCATCTGGTCCAGCCGCCGCGGCACCTGCCCGCCGTGCCGCTCCACGAGCGCCGTCGCACACGCGTGCAGCCGCATCGCCCGCCTCGGGTAGCCCAGCCGCCCCCAGGCGCGGATCGCCTCACCGGAGTCCTCCGCGGCCAGATCCGCCGGGGCGGGCCAGCGGGCCACCCACTCCCGCCACACCGGCAGCACCCGCACGACCGGCGTCTGCTGCAGCATGAACTCGCTGATCAGTACCGGCCAGGCGCCGATCTCCGGGTCCCGCCAGGGCAGCTCACGCGCGTTGGCGTCGTACCACGCAGTGGTCAACGAGGCGAGTTCGGACATGCGCTCCACCCTACTGGTGCACAATGCCCGCAGGAGCGGGCGTGCTGACGTCACCGACGGGCGCCACGAGCCGCCGAGGAGCGCAGCGAGGAGAAGGCATGACTGACGTGCACGGAGCCGAACTGGCCGTCACCGTGATCGGACCGGACCGCACCGGGATCGTCGCCGACGTCGCCGAGGCGCTGGCCCGGCTCGGGGCCAACCTCACCGACTCCACGATGACCCGGCTGCGCGGTCACTTCGCGATGACCCTGATCTGCACCGCGCAGGCCAGCGCCACCGAGGTCGAGGCGGCCCTGCTGCCGCTGTCCGCGGACGGCCAGCTGCTGGTGACGGTCCGCGACGTCGGCGCCGACGAGTCCGCGCACAACGGCGGCCTGCCGTACCTGCTCAGCGTGCACGGCGCCGACCGGCTCGGCATCGTCGCGACGGTCACCCGGGTCGTCGCCGAAGCCGGCGGCAACATCACCGACCTGTCCACCCGCCTCGTCGGCCCGCTGTACCTGCTCGTCGCCGAGGTCGACCTGCCCGAAGGCGTGCCCGGCGAGCTGACCAGACGGCTCGCGCAGGTCGCCGACGAACTCGGCGTCGAGGTCAACCTGCGCCCCGCCGGGGCGGACGTCTTATGAGCCGGCCGAAAACGCCCACACCCGACGGCGAGGAGGCGGCGTGAGCATCGAAGGCTGGGACATCACCGCACTCGGCGCAGGACGGGTGCTGCCCGTCGTCACCGCGCCCGAACCCGTGCTGAGCCGCGTCGGCGAGGCCGTGGACCCGACCGACCCGCAGGTCGTCGCGCTCGCCGCCGACCTCGTCGCGACCATGGCCGTGTCACCCGGCTGCGTCGGCCTCGCCGCGCCGCAGGTCGGCGTCAGCGTGCAGCTGTTCGCGGTGAACGTCACCGACCACCCCAAGACGGCCACCCTGCACGGCGCGTTCGTGCTCGCCAACGCCGTGATCGTGGAAGCGAGCCGGTGGCGGCCCGGCCGCGAGGGCTGCATGTCCGTGCCCGACCTCACCGGCGACGTCAAACGCGCCGGCCGCATCGTGGTCACCGGCGAACTGCCTGGCAGCGGCCGTAAGGTGACGATCACCACCGATGCCTTCGAAGCCCGCGCGCTCCAGCACGAGATCGACCACTGCAACGGACTGCTCTTTTTGGACAAGGTAAACGGAGCGCACGCGATCTATCAGCGGAAAGTCTATCTGTGACACGGACTTCGACCGCTGAGCGTGTCGCATGGTGCGTGTCGTGATCGAGGGCGATAGCGTGAACACATCATGAGACTGATAGTGGGTCCGCTGCCCGCAGCCGTCTACTGGCGACGCCGCGCCATGGTGCTCGGTGCGCTGCTGGCTGCCGTCCTCATGATCACCCTGGTGGTACGCGGCACCGGCAGCGGCGGCGCCCAGCAGCCCACCGCCAACGGCACGTCGAGCAGCGCGGGAGCCTCACCGGCCTCAGCCGCAGCAGGCGACCCCACCGCCTCACCCACCGACGGCGTCATCGCCCCCGCATCCGAACTGACCCCGTCACCGACGGCGGACCCCGAAGGCGAAGGCAGCGGCGACGGCGAGACCGACCCGAACGCCTGCACCGACGCCGAGATCAAGGTGACCGCGAAGCCGACGCAGACCACGCTCAAACGCGGCAACGACCTGCTCATCACGCTGCTCATCAAGAACACCTCGAACCGTACGTGCACCCGCGACGTCGGAGCCGATCTTCAGGAGCTGCGCATTCTGAAGAGCACCGAGAAGGTGTGGTCGAGCGATGACTGCGGAGGGCCGCGGGGGCACGAGGTGCGGTCTTTCCCGCCGGCGCACGAGCGGTCCTACACGGTGGTCTGGAACGGGCATTCGAGCTCGGCCTGCGAGAAGTCGATCAAGAGGGTGCCGGATGGGCCGGTTCCGGCTGCTGGGGAGTATCGGCTGTACGCCCGTGTGGGTACGGCGATCTCTCCGTCTGTGACGTTGAAGCTCACGTAGTGGGTCGCTCCGCCGGGGGCAATGCTCTCGGCGCTGGGGCCGCAAAGAGCGCGGCCCTTTTACGCGCCTACGAGCATTGCCCCCGGCTCCGCTCCTCGCCGTAGTCGCCCGACCGACGGTGGTCAAGGTAGGCGGGGCAAACCAGGGTAAAAGCGACAGCCTTACCGACCCGCATGCCGTCCCCCACACAACGCGCAACCACCACCCCTGAAGCCCCGACCCCACGTAACCGGAACACCCCCACAGGGACCCGTTTGCCGGTTCACGCCTGTTGGCGGGGTTGGCCCTGTCACCTGTCACGCCCTGAGACGGGTTCGCGGGGTGGGGCGAGAGGCTGCTGCTTTGTGGGAAAAGGGTGCCCTTTTTACCCGGTTACTTTGTGAGGGTGGCGTGGAGCGGGGGTTGGGGTCGAGCGCGTAAAAGGCCGCGCTCTTTGCGGCCCCCCCGCGCGACCCCCACCCCCCCGGCACCCGACGCCGTCACGACCTAGACGTACCGCTCAAGAATCGAAGTCTCAGCAAGCCGCGACAAACCCTCACGGACGCCACGAGCCCGAGCGTCGCCCACCCCGTCCACAGCCTGGAGGTCCTCCACGGTCGCACCCAGGAGCCGCTGGAGGCTGCCGAAGTGATCGACCAGTCGGTCGACGATGGCGCCGGGCAGGCGGGGTACCCGGGCCAGGAGCCGGAAACCGCGGGGGCTGACGGCGGCGTCGAGGGCCTCGGTGCTGGCGGGGTAGCCCATGGCCTTGGCGACCGAGACGAGGTCGATGAGCTCGCTCGCGGTGAGCAGGTCGAGTTCTACTAGTGCTTCGTCGACGGTTCTGGTCTTGCGATTGATGGGGAGGTAGTCGCGGATGACCAGGGTGCGGTCGGCGTCCACGCCGGCCATCATCTCGTCGAGCTGGAGGGACAGCAGGCGGCCGTCGGTGCCGAGCTCTACGACGTAGCCGGCGATCTCGTCGGAGATGCGGCGGACCATCTCCAGGCGCTGGACGACTGCCAGGGCGTCGCGGACGGTGACCAGGTCTTCGATCTCCAGGGCGGAGAGGGTGCCGCTGACCTCGTCGAGGCGCAGTTTGTAGCGTTCGAGGGTGGCCAGGGCCTGGTTTGCCCGGGACAGTATCTGTCCGGAGTCGTCCAGGGTGTGTCGCTGGCCGGCCACGTAGACGCCGATGATGTGCATCGACTGGCTGACCGAGATGACGGGGTAGCCGCTCTGCTTGGAGACGCGCTCGGCGGTGCGGTGCCTGGTGCCGGACTCCTCGGTGGGGATGGAGGCGTCGGGCATCAGGTGCACTGCGGCGCGCAGGATGCGGGTGCCGTCGGCGGAGAGCACGACGGCGCCGTCCATCTTGCACAGCTCGCGCAGGCGCGTGGCGGAGAACTCGACATCCAGCGGGAATCCGCCGGTGGCCAGGGTCTCGATGAGTTTGTCGTACCCGAGGACGATGAGGGCGCCGGTCCGGCCGCGCAGGATGCGCTCGAGGCTGTCGCGCAGTGGCGTGCCCGGAGCGACCCGTGCCAGGGTGGCGCGCAACGGATCACCGCCGACTGCGGCGGTGTTCCAGGTGGTGTCGCGATCGATCGGCACGGGCACATTCTACGGGGGCCGCCGGAGCGCGCCCGGCGGCCCGTGGCGGAAGCGTCACTCAGCGGACAACCGGGCAGCCCAGTGCAGTGCGGTACGCAGATCGGACACCTCTTCGACGTGCATGTCGCCCGCTGAGGTGCCCGTTGACGACGGACCGCAACCGGGCGGTACCAGAGCGTATTTGAACCCGAGGCGGGACGCCTCCGCCAGGCGCCGGGGGACCGCGCCGACGCGGCGTACCTCACCGGTGAGACCTACCTCACCGATCGCCGCGAGCCGCGGCGACATGGACAGGTTGAGCCCGGCGGAGGCGACGGCGAGCGCGACGGCCAGGTCCGCGGCGGGCTCGACGACGCGGATGCCGCCGACGGTCGCGGCGAACACCTCCTTGTCGTGCAGGGCCATGCGCTCGGTGCGCCGCTGCAGCACGGCCAGCACCATGGCCAGCCGGGCCGAGTCGAGGCCGGAGACGGTGCGCCGCGGCGAGCCGGCCACGGTGGCCCCGATCAGCGCCTGCACCTCGGTGACCAGGGCACGGCGGCCTTCCATGGCGACGGTGACGCAGGTCCCGGGCACGGGCTCGGCGTATCGGGTGAGGAACAGCCCGGACGGGTCGGGCAGCGAGGCGATGCCGCTCTCGTGCATCTCGAAGCAGCCGACCTCGTCGGCGGCGCCGAACCGGTTCTTCAGCCCGCGGACCAGGCGCAGCGAGGAGTGCTTGTCGCCCTCGAAGTGCAGCACCACGTCGACCAGGTGCTCCAGCACCCGCGGGCCTGCCACGTTGCCGTCCTTGGTGACGTGGCCGACCAGCACGGCCGCGATGTTGCGCTCCTTGGCCACGGCGATCAGCGCGGCGGTCACCGCCCGCACCTGGGTGACGCCGCCGGGCACGCCGTCGTTGCCGGGGGCGGCGATGGTCTGCACGGAGTCGAGCACGAGCAGGCCGGGCTTGACCGCGTCGAGGTGGCCCAGCACCGCGGCCAGGTCGGTCTCGGCGGCGAGGTAGAGCTGCTCGTGGAGGGTGTTCATGCGTTCGGCGCGCAGCCTGATCTGGCTGACGGACTCCTCGCCGCTGACGATGAGGGAGGGGCTGCCGGCCCCGGACGCCCACTGCTGGGCCACGTCGAGCAGCAGGGTCGACTTGCCGACGCCGGGCTCGCCGGCCAGCAGGACCACCGAGCCGGGCACGAGGCCGCCGCCGAGGACGCGGTCGAGTTCACTGACGCCGGTGGGGACCGCGCGGGCGGGCAGGGCGGAGATGGTGGCGATGGGCCGGGCGGGTTCACCGGGGGCACGGGGGGCCACGTTGCGCATCGCGCCGAGGGCCGGACCGGCCGAGGCTTCGATGACCGAGCCCCACTCGCCGCATTCCGGGCAGCGGCCGAACCACTTGGGAGGCTGATGCCCGCACGCGTCACAGACGTATCCGGGGCGTGCGGGCTTCGCCGTCTTCGAGGAGGTGCTGCGCACAGTCACGTGCGCAACCTACCTTCCGGATGTGACGGTGGCGGGGAGTCGTCGGGGTGCGCCGTCCAGGCGCCCCCGGGACGAGCCCACTACCGGGTCAGTGGCCTTCGCCCTCGGTGCCGGCGCGGGTCGGCGGCGGAGTGATGGGCAGGCGCGGCTGCGGGCTGAGCGGCGGCGCGAGCGGCACCACGGTGCCCGGCGGGGTCTCGATGACCACGCCGTTGGAGAAGGTCAGCTTCAGGTGCACGCCCTGGCCGTTGACCACGGCCTTCTTGAGACCGGTCAGGGCGAGGAACTGGCCGCTGCCCGGGGTCAGCTCCAGGTAGCCGGCCGGCGCGATAGTGAGCTTGGCCGGGGCCGCGGTGGCCGGGCTCGGGCTGGCCTCCGCTTGGGGGCTGGCCTCGGCGTCCGGGGACGGGCTGCCGGCCGCCTTGGGCGACTTGCTCGCCGCGGGGCTCGGGGACTCCGCTGCCGGGCTGGGGCTGGCCTTCAGGTCGGCAGCCGAGGCCAGTTTGACGCCGGCCGCGTCGTTCGACTCGAACTTGTCGAGCGTGATCGGCTGCTCGGTGTCGTTGAAGATGCGCAGCTGCAGCGGAGCGGTCGCGCCCTGCGCGTAACCGGTCGCGCCGCCGTAGGCGATCATGGCGTCGCGCAGCGCGACGTTGCCGCCGTTGGGACCCGGCACGGTCCAACTGAAGCCGGGCACGGCCGCCACCTGGTCGGCGGTCTGCGAGTTCATGCCGGCGCTGCAGCCGGTCAGGGCCAGGGCAGCGGCGGCGGCACCGCCGGCCAGGAGCATGGTGATCGAGCGAGTCACGGGCTCAGCGTAGTGTCCGGCGATCGAGGCCCCGCAGCCGACCCGCCGCTGATCACAGCGCGCCGCTGAGCACCAGCAGAGCCAGGTCCACGGCGGCCACGGCGAGTAGCGCGCGGAAGGCGGCGCGGGGTGGCGCGTACCAGCCGACGGTGATCAGGACGACGGCCGTGAGGAGCGTGCCGACCCCGGCCCACAGCGGCGGCCGGGCTCCGGCCAGCAGGGTGAGCGTCGCGGCAAGCAGCAGCCCGGAGGCCGCGGCGAGGCTGCGCCGGGCGCCCAGCCGCTGGGGCAGGCCGCGGATGCCGGTGGCCGCGTCGTCGGCCAGGTCGGGCACCGCGTTGAGCAGGTGTGCCGCGCCCGCCAGCAGCGCCGCCGCGGCGATCAGCCAGCCGGCCGGGAACGGCGCGCCGGGCAGCGAGGTGCTGACGAAGATCACCAGGCTGGCGAAGGACACCAGGTAGGGCACGATCGACCAGGCCGTCGCCTTGAGCGGCCAGTTGTACAGGTGGGCCGAGAGCACGGCGAGCGCGAACCAGGCTCCGGCGGGCCAACCCCACCACAGGCAGGCGGCGGCGGTCGCGGCGGCGGTCGCGGCGGCCGCGATGGCGACGGTACGCCGCCCCGCCGGGTCCCCGGCCAGTGGTTTGTCGGTCCGGCCCACGGCGGCGTCTCGCGCGGCGTCGATGGCGTCGTTGGCCCAGCCGACCGACAGCTGGCTCAGCGCCACGGTCGCCATGACCGCGGCGACGCCGCCCGGGGTGTGGCCCATGCCCACGGCCAGCAGGCCGCCGAATACGGTGACGGCGAGGGCGGGCAACGGGTGGCAGGCGCGCAGCAGACCCAGCGGTGACATCCGATCAGTGTCGCGCGTCACTCCTACTGCCGCATTCCACGGAGCCCGGTGGTTCGATCCGCCGGGCTGCCGCGAGGCCCGCAGGGCGCCGGCTAGGGCGTGGGGCCGGGCGGGTGCGCGCTGGGCGGCAGCAGGCCCGGCGTGGTCGGCGCCGTGCCGGGGGTGGAGTTCGCGGGTGCGGAGACGGCCGGGCGGACGGGTGGGCCCGGCTGCGGGGTCTCGGGGGTCGACCCGGTCAGGCCGGGCCAGGCGATGAGCAGCAGGCTCAGCAGGGTGATCACCACGGCGATCGCCAGCACGATGAGCGGCAGCACGAGTGAGGGCTGATCAGGATCGTCGATGCGTTCGGGCAGGTGCAGCCGCCTGCGCCAGCGCGCCCGCCAGGCCGCACGCCGTGCGGCCCGGGCTTCGGCCCGCAGTTCCTCCCTGACCCGCTCCGCCTCTTCGGCCAGCTCAGCGGGGTCATCGGGAATGACGACCTCTCCCCACTCGGGCGGGAGGTCCGGAAGGCCGTTCCCCAGCGTGCCCATCGCCGGCTCCTCGCGCGTTCAACACCGCGTCCATCTACTGTCCCGCGTCCTACTGACTCACGCTAGTAGCGCGCGGGAGGAGATTGAGGTCTGTTCGCGATGTGGACATCGGGCCCCACAGACGCCAATGAGTGCAGAAAAGGTCACTCAGCGTAGCGGAAGAAGCGTTGCCGAGCTGTGTCAAGCAGAAGAAATACGGCTCACAACGGGGGTGAGCTGCGCTAACTGTGCAAGACGGGCTGGGACTGCGCGGCACGCCCGTGTTACCCTAGACACAGCGAAAGGGGTTTCGTACCTATGGATTTCAGTGTCGGCGAGACCGTTGTCTACCCCCACCACGGGGCCGCACTCATCGAGGCTATCGAGACCCGCACCATCAAGGGCGAGGAGAAGCTATACCTCGTCCTTCGGGTCGCTCAAGGCGACCTGACGGTGCGGGTGCCCGCCGAGAACGCCGAGATCGTCGGCGTGCGTGAGGTGGTTGGCGAAGAGGGCCTGTCCAAGGTTTTCGACGTCCTCCGCGCCCCGCACACCGAGGAGCCGACCAACTGGTCGCGGCGTTACAAGGCGAATCTCGAGAAGCTTGCCTCGGGTAACCCGCTGAAGGTGGCGGAGGTCGTGCGTGACCTCTGGCGCCGTGAGCGTGAGCGTGGTCTGTCGGCGGGGGAGAAGCGGATGCTCGCCAAGGCTCGGGACATCCTCGTCGGCGAGGTCGCGCTCGCCGAGAAGAGCACCAAGGACGGCGCCGAGGTCCTCCTCGACAAGGTGCTCGCCGAGGCGTGACCCGCACAACGACAGTGTCATCTGATATCGATAGCCGCGACGTTCCTGCGCCCACTCGGCGCAAGGACGTCGCGGTTCTCGTTCCCGCCGCGGGCATGGGCGTACGTCTCGGCGGCGGAACGCCCAAGGCGCTACGTGCGCTGGCCGGCGAGTCGCTGCTGGTGCACGCGTGCCGCCGCCTGGCCCTCGCCCCATCGGTCGCGATGATCGTGATCGCCGCGCCGCCCGGCGACGTGGAGGCTGTCCGCGCGCTGGTGCCCGGTGCCACGGTGGTGCCCGGCGGGGCCACCCGGCAGCAGTCGGTGGCCGCCGCGCTGGCGGTCGTGCCCGAGTCGATCGACGTCGTGCTGGTGCACGACGCCGCCCGTGCGCTGACCCCGCCCGAGCTGGTCGAGGCCGTCGCCGCCGCGGTGCGGTCCGGCGCGGCCGCCGTGGTGCCCGCTCTGCCCGTGGTCGACACCATCAAGCGGGTGGACGCCGGCGAGCACGTCCTGGAGACCGTCGACCGGACCCCGCTGCGCGTGATCCAGACCCCGCAGGGCTTCCCCCGGGCCATCCTGGTCCGCGCCCACGCCGAGGCCGCCGGCGAGCACACCGACGACGCGGGCATGGTCGAGCGCCTCGGCCACAAGGTCCACTGCGTCCCCGGCAGCGACCTGGCCCTCAAAATCACCCGCCCCCTGGACCTCTTGATCGCCGAATCCCTCCTGGCCGCCCACCCCCTCTAGCAGGTCGATCATGGACTTGTGGACGATGGTGGGGAGTCGTCGGCAGTGCTCGCCTGGCGCTGACCGACCCAGCGGGTTAGGTGCAAGATCGCTGTTTCGTGCCATGATCTGCGGTCCCACCGCAGGTTCTGACACGAAACAGCGATCACCGCGGTGCGACGGCCGTCCAGGCGGGCTGCCGGGACGAGTCACTTTCGGTAGGTTCGACGGAATGTCGCCATCCCGGCGCCGTGATGATCGAGGAGGCAGTTCGGTGAGGGTCGGTATCGGGACGGACGTGCACGCCTTCGACGAGACCCGGCCGTGCTGGGTCGCGGGTCTGCACTGGCCCGACTCGCCGGGCCTGGCCGGGCACTCCGACGCCGACGTCGCCGCGCACGCCGCCTGCGACGCCCTCTTCAGTGCCGCGGGCCTGGGCGACCTGGGCGCGAACTTCGGCACCGACCGCCCGGAGTGGTCCGGCGCGGCCGGGATCGTGCTGCTGGGCGAGGCCGCCCGCCGGGTACGCGCCGCGGGTTATGAGATCGGCAACATCTCGATCCAGGTCATCGGGGTGGCCCCCAAGATCGGCAAGCGGCGGGACGAGGCGCAGCGAGTGCTCTCGGCGGCCGCAGGCGCCCCCGTGACCGTGTCCGGCACCACCACCGACGGGCTCGGCCTCACTGGCCGCGGCGAGGGCCTTGCCGCGATCGCGGTGGCCCTGGTGCAGCCCGTCTCCTCCTGAGCGGCGCTCTGACCTGCCAATACGCCCAGGCTTGGCAAGTCGGGAAGTCCGAATTAGACTACGGTTCTGTCGCTCCCGTGACAGTCGTCCTCGGACAGGCCGGTGCACACCTCACCCGATGTCGTACTGTCGACACGAAGTGCAGCTGATCCGACCGGCGTTGTCGCGGCCAGCCGAGCCGCGGCCGCGAAAGATACAGCACCCACCCGACTTGGGTGTCGATTGGCTGTCCGATCAGCCACATTGCCTGCCTTCCTCTTGCCCTGAGCAGCAATCTTCCTGAAGCTTCAGGGTTAGCGTCAGCTGTGGCTTTTCGCGTTCGGGCACCGGTGTCTACCGGGCCCGCTTCCTTTGGTTTGGCGGGAGAGAACAACTGTGCGAAGGCTAGGTCGCACCACGATGGCAGGGACCGCGGTAGCCGCGGCTCTGCTCTTGGGCGTCGGTCCGGCGTCGGCGGTGCAACCGCCGCACGATCGGTCCGTGTCCGCGGTCCCGTCGACCGCGACACCGAACATCAACGACGGGACGGTCAACGCGATCGTCAAGGTGGGCAACAAGGTCATCGTCGGCGGCACCTTCACCGGGGTCACCGATAGAGGCACGGGCACGGTGCACAGCAAGCCGTACCTGTTCGCGTTCGACGCGACCACGGGTCTGGTGGACCCGGCGTTCGCACCGAACATCAACGACGAGGTGCTCTCGCTGCAGCCGGGCAACGCGCCCGGCACCGTGTTCGTCGGCGGCCGCTTCACCGGGGTGCAGGCCGGCGGGTGGAGCAGGCTGGTCCTGCTCAACACCACCGACGGCGCCGTGGTGTCGTCGTTCAAGGCGACGACCTTCAACGGCGCGGTCAACTCGGTCAAGCAGTTCGGCGACCGGATCCTGGTCGGCGGCTTCTTCACCACCGCCGGCGGGGTGACCCGCAACGGCCTGGCGTCGGTGAACGCGACCACGGGTGTATTCGATCCGTTCGTGAACATCGCGCTGACCGGGCACCACAACTACGCCGGCTCCGGGGCGAGCTCCTCCGTCGGCGCCACCGAGCTCGACATCACGTCGGACGGCACCAAGGCGGTCGTGCTCGGCAACTTCAAGCAGGCGAACGGCGGCGACTACGACCAGGTCGTCACCCTCGACCTGACCGGTGCGTCGGCTGCCATCCGCCCCTGGCACACCAACCGGTTCGACGACGCCTGTCTGTCGAGCCGGTTCGACAAGTGGGTTCGCGACGTCGACATCTCGCCGGACGGCAGCTACTTCGTCGTCGTCAGCTCGGGTGCGCCGTACGCCGGGACGCTGTGTGACAGCGCCAGCCGCTGGGACTTCGTCACCGGCACGAACCTGCAGCCGAGCTGGATCGCCTACACCGGCGGCGACACGCTGCTGTCGGTGGCCATCACCGGCAACGCCGTCTACGTCGGCGGCCACCAGCGCTGGATGAACAACAGCGACGGCAAGGACGCGGCCCAGCAGGGCGCGGTCGCCCGGCCGGGTCTGGCCGCGCTGGAGCCGGGCAACGGCATCCCGATGGCGTGGAACCCGGGCCGCAACCCGCGTGGCATCGGCGCCTCGGCGCTGTACGCCACCGAGGACGGCCTCTACGTCGGCTCGGACACCGATTACATCGGCAACTACGAGTACATGCGCGGCAAGCTCGCCTACTTCCCGCTCGCGGGCGGTCAGGTGAAGCCGGCCGGCGTCGTCGGCGACCTGCCGACCGAGGTGTTCTTCCCGAACAGCACCGTGACGGTCCCGGCCAACGACGTGCTGTACCGCGTCAACGCGGGCGGCCCGGAGCTGGCGGCGAACGACGGCGAGATGGCCTGGCTGGCGGACACCGCCTCCACCAGCCTCTACCGCAACTCGGGCAGCACCGCGAACACCATCGTGTCGAACACGTTCACCACGGACGCGTCCGTGGCGGCGTCGACCCCGCTCGGAGTCTTCGACGACCGGCGGTTCGACCCGTCGGCCGCCCCGGAGATGATGTGGAACTTCCCGGTCACCGCCGGCACGCAGGTGGAGGTCCGCCTCTCCTTCGTGGCGCGGGACTGGAACTACAGCTCCGCCGGGCAGCGCGTGTTCGACATCAAGATCGATGGTGTCCTCCGCGCGGACAACTACGACACTGTGGCGCAGGTGGGCTACAAGGTCGCGCACACCCTGAAGTTCCCGGTCACCAGTGACGGGACGATCAACATCGAGTTCCTCCACGGGCTGCTCAACCCCGCGGTGGACGCGATCGAGATCGTGCGGACCAGCGGTGGCACCGGCCTCGGTGTCGCCAAGCGCTCGTACGACGGCACCACGGCCGGCGCGCTCGCCGAGGTCGGCGGCGCGGACGGCACCGTGTGGGCCAACCTGCGCGGCGCGTTCCTGGTCGACAACACGCTGTACTACGGCATGTCGGACAGCAACTTCTACAAGCGGACCTTCGACGGCGTCAACTTCGGTCCGGCCTCGCTGCACAACCCGCACTCCGACCCGCGCTGGGACGGGGTGCTGGTGGACGAGACCGGCACGACCAAGACGTACGACGGCAAGAAGACCGCGATCTACACCGAGCTGCCGAACGTGCGGAGCATGTTCTACAGCAACGGCCGGATCTACTACACGATGAACGGGCAGAACGCGCTGTTCTGGCGCTACTTCAGCCCGGACAGCGGCGTCTTCGGCTCGGTGCGCTACCAGGCGAACGGCAGTGGCACGAGCACCGCGCTGGAGAACCTGTCCGTCCCCTCGGGCGCGCTGTTCGTCTCCGGCGGGAACGTGTACTGGTCGCGGACCGACGGCCGGCTCATCCGCCGGGCGTTCGACGGCGCCAACTTCACCGGCGTCGCCACCGCGATCAGCGGTCCGGCGATCGACTCGGTGAGCTGGGTGTCGCCGGGAGCGTTCATCCGCGGCTGAACCGTGACACGGCAGTGAAGGCGGACCGGTCACCCTCGGGTGGCCGGTCCGCTCGCTTATGGGGGCCGGGCGTTGCCCGTTACGGGTCGAACGGCTAAAGTGTGCCGAATGCCCAGGCCTAATTGTCGACAATAGACCCGTAATAGTGCGTGAAGTGGTATTCACGCAAGCGGTTATGCGGCTTTCCCGTGGTCGTCTGCACGACAGGCTCGCCCGCCGATTCGTGGCAGCATCCGGACGTATGTATGGGTTCTCGATCGCGCGTCGCATCAGGCGGCGCCCGGTGTTCGTTGCGCTGACCACGGCGGCCACCCTCGCCGCCGTCGCCTTCGGCGCCTCCGCCTCGGCCGTGTCGGTGCAGCACCCGGCACTGGTCGGGCAGGATCCGGTCAACTGGACGCCGCACGCCCTCGACGGCACCGCCTTCAAGATCCTTGCCATCGGCGGCCGCGTCTACGTGGGCGGCTCGTTCACGCAGATCCGGCCGTCGAACTCGACGACGGTGACCACACAGCGCCGGCTGTTCGCCTTCAACGCCACCACCGGCGCCATCGACACCACCTTCAAGCCGGTGGTCGACGGCACGGTCCGCACCCTGGTCGCGGCGCCTGACGGCCAGTCGCTCTACATCGGCGGCGACTTCACCAACGTCAACGGGGTCCGTTCGCGCGGTGTCGAGCGGATCAGCGCCACCACCGGGGCTTCGGTGTCCGGCTTCACCGTGCCGGAGATCAACGGCGGGGTCGACGAGCTGAAGCTGACCGGCAGCCGGCTGCTGCTCGGCGGGCGGTTCCAGACCGTCGGCGGGGCGAGCCGGCGCGGCCTGGCCGCGCTCAACGCGGGCACCGGCGCGGCCGACGCCTCGGTGAACATGAGCCTGGACGGCGCGCGCACCACCGGCTCCGGGGCCACCTCCGCGGTGAAGGTGACCGGCATGGACGTCACCCCCGACGGCTCGAAGCTGGTCATCATGGGCAACTTCAGCAGCGTCGCAGGCCAGGCCCGGCATCAGATCGCGGTGGTGAACCTGGCCACCTCACCGGCCACGCTGTCGCCCTGGACGACGACGCGCTACCAGCAGCAGTGCTCGAACTCGTTCCCGACCTACATGCGCGCCGTCGACATCTCCGCCGACGGGACCTGGTTCGTGGCGGTCACCACCGGCGCCAAGCGCACCGGCTCACTGTGCGACACCGCGGCCCGGTGGGACCTGGTCAGCCAGGTCGCCAACAAGCAGCCGGTCTGGGCCAACTACACCGGCGGGGACACCCTGCTGTCCGTCGCGGTGGCCGGGGCTGCCGTCTACGTCGGCGGCCACCAGCGCTGGCTGGACAACCCGAACGGCTCCGACGACGCCGGTCCGGGCGCCGTGCCGTCCGAGGGCATCGGCGCGATCAATCCGGTGACCGGCAAAGCCTTCACCTGGAACCCCGGAAAGGATCGAGGCGTCGGCACCGAGGACATCTACCCCACTACCGCAGGACTGTGGATTGCCAGCGATACGGATACAGTGCATGGCGAGTTCCATGGAAGGATCGCATTCTTTCCATTGCCGGCAACGTGATCGGAATTACTCCGATCGCCGATCACGAGAAATGTGATCAGGATAGGCAGTGAGATGTGCGGCGTCGTGGCGGATGATGTTGTGTCCGTGACGGCGCCGCATACGGCTGCCATGAGCCAATACAGAGATCGCGGCTTGGTCCGCGTGAACCTGCTCGGAGTCTGACTGTGGCCTACCCCGCGCGGAGCACCCGCTTCGCACCGCCAGAACGCTTAGACCCTCGAACAAGGCGACGCGGCTTCTGGCCGCCGTCCCGCGGCCGTTTGATCGTGGCCGCGGTCGTCGCCGCATGCGTCGGTGTGGCACTGATCGGCGTGGCGATCGTGTTCGCCAAGGACAGCCCGCCTGAGACCACCTCCCAGCGGATCCCCGTGGGCGAGGACGGTTACGTGGTGCGCGAGGAGCCGGACACGGTGTTCGGCGGCCGGGACACCCTGGTGTCCGTCGCGCGTCCCGACTACTACGCGGTGGCGTACATGAAATTCCAGGTCGCGACACCCGCAGGCTTCCGCGTGCAGTCGTTGTCGCTGCAGCTGCAGGCCGACGCCAAACCTCCGGCGTCGCTGCAGGTGCGCTCGGTGCTCAGCAGCGACTGGTCCGAGAAGGACCTGTCGTACGCCACCCGGCCCGGCCTCGGCGAGGTGCTCGGCGGCGAGCCGGCGGTCTCGGCGACGAACCTGGTCAGCTTCGACGTCAGCGCGGCGACGCCGGCGCCCGGCGAGGGCCCGGCCCGCTACTCGTTCGCGGTGACCAACGCCAGCGACAGCGAGACGCTGACGCTGTTCGCCGGCGAGCACGGCGCGGGCGCACCGGCCCTGGCGGTGGTCTTCGTCGAGATCACCGACACCGAGACGCTGGACGGGCACCAGCGGGGCGACGGCGGCGGCAAACCGCAACCGTCCGGCAGCGTTTCGCCCGGGGCTTCGGCGACGCCGTCGGTCGGTCCCTCCGCCTCGGTCACCCCGGGCCAGCCGAACCCGCCGGGCAACATCCCGGCCGGGCGCACGCTGTGCGGCGTCGGCTTCATCCCCAAGAGCGGCGAGTCGTACGCCCAGGGCGTGACCCGGGTGGACGGCCTGTACGGCGGCCTGGAGGCCTTCCGTACCTTCTACACGGGCGCGCCCGCGGCCTGGCCCGGCAACGCGGGCAAGGCCGGGCGCACGGTCGTGGTCTCCTTCAAGTACAACCCGAAGGAGATCCTCAGCGGGTCGCGCGACTCCTACCTGAAGAACTGGTTCGCGCAGGCGCCCCGGGACCGTGACGTCTACTGGGTCTACTACCACGAGCCCGAGGACAACATCGAGTCCGGCGTGTTCACCGCGGCCGACTACCGGGCGGCCTGGCGCCGTATCGCCGGGCTGGCCGACGCCGCGGGCAACAGCAAGCTGCACGCCACGCTGGTGCTGATGGACTGGAGCGTGTTCCCACAGTCCGGCCGCAAGTGGAAGGACTACTACGCCGGCAGCGACGTCATCGACGTGCTCGGCTGGGACGTCTACAACTTCAACTTCACCAACCCGAAGTACCCCGACGCCGCGACCATGGTGAACCGGGTGGCCAACATCTCGAAGGCCGAGGGCAAGCCGTGGGGCATCGCCGAGCTGGGCACCGCCAAGCTGCCCGGTGACACCTCCGGCAGCGGCCGGGCGGCGTGGCTGACCGACGCGGCCAACGCCTCCATCAAGGGCGGCGCGCTGTGGGTCACGTACTTCGACGTCGACTTCACCCGGGCCGACTGGCGCCTGCTGGACGCGCCCAGCCAGAAGGCGTGGCGCGGGTTCTGCGACGCATGAGGTGAACAGACGAAAGGGGGGCGGGATCCGCGGATCCCGCCCCCCTTTCTTTTCGTACTGTCAGATGCCGCGACCGCGCTGGTGCAGCCGGCGCAGCACGGTGTCGGCGGAGACGAGGCGGGTGGCCACCGCCAGCGCCAGGTAGGAGCGCGCTTCCCGGGGGCTGTGCCGGATGGTCTTCTTGACCCAGCGCATGGCGTCCTTGCGGTGCCCGCCCGCGGCCTGCGCGAACGCGATCTGCCCGGTGATCCGGGCGTGGCCGCGCGGTGCGCCCTCGAACTCCGGGTAGCGCTCCAGCAGCCACTCCAGCGCCTCGGCGATGGTCGCCCAGCGCGCGGTGAAGTACGACTGGCGGTGCCAGCGCACCCGCACGCCGACGCCCGGCGCGTTGGCGATCGGGGCCCGCCGCGCGACGCGCAGCAGCAGCTCGTAGTCCTCGGCGTAGCTGCCCGGGATGTTCTCGTCGACCAGGCCGATGCCGTCGACCAGCGCCGGGCGGCGGAACAGGAACGTCGACGGGTGCAGCTCGGTCAGCCGCGAGCGCAGCAGCTCGGGCAGCGTCACCAGGGCACGGTCCAGGGTGCGGTCCACGTCCTTGCCGTCGTAGTCGATGACGACGCCGATCGAGCACAGCTCGGACGCCGGGTTGGCGTCGAGCATGGCGACCTGGGCGGCCAGCTTGCCCGGCAGCCACTCGTCGTCGTCGTCGCAGAAGGCCACCAGGTCGGTCGCGGTGGCCAGGATGCCGGTGTTGCGGCCGCCGGCCAGGCCCTGGGTGCGCTCGTTGACGATGACCCGGACCCGGCGCTGCGGGTCGTCCTGGACCAGAGAGAAGTCAGGCTCGCTCTGGTCGTACACGACGACGATCTCGACCGGGCCGGGGTAGTCCTGGCCCAGGATCGCGTCGATCGCCTTGCGCAGCAGTTCCGGGCGGTTGCGGGTGGGCACGACCACCGAGACGCTCGCCGTCATTTCCTTCTCCAGTCCAGGTAGCCGTAGCGCGCGCGGCCGAACCATGTCATCACGCCGAGGATGCGGCGCTTGCGGGGCGCGAGCTTGCCGCGCCAGGCGGCGTCGAGCCGCAGCTCCAGCTCGCCGTTGGTGAAACGCATCGGGTTGCCGGCGACGGTGTGGGTCGTCTCCAGCCGGGCCACCGGCAGCCCGGCGGCGGGCTGCGTCAGGCATTCGGCGCCGCCGGGGCCGAGGCCCGCGAACGCGCGGATGCGGCGCAGGCCGTCGACGGGCCGGGCCACCACGTCCTCGTAGCGCAGCCGCAGCGTCGGCACGCGCACCCAGTCGAGCACGTGGAACAGCGCGTTGTGCACGGTCCACAGCACGCCCGACTTGACCGCCGAGTACTGCGGCATGAACACCTCGGCGCCCACGATCTCCGGCCGCAGCACCTCGCGGCTCCAGGAGTAGGCCACCGCGCGGCCGTCCCGCACCAGGTGCAGCACCCGCAGGTCGACGCCGCGCGCGTGGCGCAGCGCGAAGGCCAGCGAGGCGTGCTTGCTGGAGTCGACGACCACGCTCGCCCCGGAGACGTCGGCCACCGCGCGGTAGATCCGCCGGTGCAGCTCGCCGTACGCCCGCAGGTCCTTTTTGCGGCGGTTCAGGAAGAACGGCAAGCCCATCCGCAGCACGAAGCGCATCCGGTCGACCCGGTGCTTCAGCGCCATGGTGGCGTCGAGGTCCAGTTTGTCCCAACCGCCGAACGCCAGATCGCCCACCTTCGCCCAGAACGGACAGTCGGCGAAGGCACTGCCGCAGCCGCAGCGCTCGTTGTCGCGCAGGGCGCGTTCCCAGATGTGCGTCACCTCACCTACCGCGCACACGTCCGGGGCCTGGCCCAGGATGCGGTCGGTCAGCGTGGAGCCGCTGCGTCCCCAGCCACCGATGAACAGCACGGTGACCTTGTCCGAAGGGGTGGGCCGGGGAACCCGCGTGACCAGGCCGTCGGCGATCGAGCCCACGCGCAGTGCGGCCGCGGCCGCGGCGGCGCCCGCCTCGCTGCCGGAGATGCGCAGCAGGGTGGGCTCGGCCAGGGCGGCGTCGAGCGCGTTGCGGAACTCGGCCTCGGTCCGGCACAGCTCCACCATGCCCAGGCTGCCCATCCGGGCGGCGAAGCGCTGCTGGTGGTCGTCGACGTGCTCGTGCAGCGCGGGGTCGCGGGGCACCACGATCGGCTTGTGACCGGCCCGGCGGGCCTCGGTGATGGTGGCGGGGCCGCCGTGGCAGACCACCACCGCGGCCTGGCGCAGCCGCTCGTTGAGGGTCTCGTGGTCGAAGAACGCGTCCGAGCCGGGCAGCTGCCGCGGGGTCGACGAGCCGTACTGCATGACGCAGGGCACGTCCCGCTCGGCGGACCAGCGCTCGGCCCAGTCCAGCAGCCGGTCGAAGGAGTGCACGTCGGTGCCGACCACGACCAGGACGGCGTCGCGCTCGGGTCGGCGCTGCTCCGGCACGGACAGCGCGGTGCGCTGCGACGGGAAGTCGGGTGAGGTGGTCGTCACAGCAGCGGCCCCACCATCGTCGCGCCCTTGTACAGCCGCATCTGCTCCTCGAACTGGACGAGCATGCGCGAGGTGAACGGCGCGCACAGCCGCGCGGTCAGGGTGCGCGTCTCCAGCCGGTCGTAGACCTCCACGTAAACAGTGGGTATCCGCAGCAGCCGGGCGACGATGAAGAACGGCAGGGCCACACCGGCGCCGGTCGAAATCACCACATCAGGGCGCGATCTGCGCAGCATCTTCACCGCGAGCAGTGCATTGCGCAGCAGATTCGGGATGTTGCGGGTGGTCGGATAGTGCGCGTAGACCACGTTCTCGCCCCCGAGCAGGCTGTGCGCGTCCTGCGTGGGGAAGGTCACCCAGGTGCGGAAACGGTCTGTCCACCATGGACGCAGTGCGTAAAGCTGGGCGAGATGTCCGCCCGACGAGCCGACCAGCATGACATGACGTGCACGATTCGGTTCGCCCACCTCGGTTCCTCTCCACGTCGACGACCCGCAGCCTAGCGACACGATTTAACATTTCCGCGCGGACGATTGTCGGTAGCCTGACAGTGCATGTGATCTGACCGAACGGCAGGTCTGGGCGTCATACTCTTGAGCCCGCTGAGGCGATCGTGGCGTCCAATAACTCCGGTCTGATACAGAAGTGGCCGTTTGGCTGAGCGCGTACCAGGCAGTGATGGCTATGGTGAGGACCGTCTACCCAGGGCGTCTTCACCTGCGCCGCGCCGGTCGTCGGTCCTGTGTTCATGGGTTTGTTAACAAGGGGAATCAATGGCTACTAATGCGGCCTCGGTGCAGACGGCGAGCATGGGCGATTACGTCGGCTGGCTGGCCCGCCGCTGGTGGCTGGTGGCGATCGCAGTGGCAGTAGGCGGGCTCGGCGGACTCGGGGTCGCGGCGACCCAGCCCAAGGTCTACGTGTCCGAGACGAAGGTCCTCGTGATGCAGGTGGGCCAGGACACCACGACCAAGGTGAACCTCGACACCGAGTCGCAGGTCGTGCGTTCCACGACGGTCGGCGGCGCGGCCAAGAATCTGATCAATACGGACACCCCGGTCGAAGAGCTGGTGTCGCGGGTCACCGTGACGGTCCCGGCGAACACCTCGGTGCTGTCCATCACCTTCGACGCGCCCACCGTGGCCGAGGCGCAGCGCGGCTCGCAGGCCTTCGCCCAGGCCTACCTGGACCAGCGCGCCGCCGAGGCGCAGAAGAACGTCGACGTGCAGGGCGCCGCGATGCGCGACGAGATCGCCGGGCTCACCAAGCAGCTCGACGAGGTGGCCGCGCAGCTGGTCGGCCTGGCCGCCAACTCCGCCGACCGGCAGAAGGCCGTCCAGAAGCAGCAGATCCTCACCGCGCAGATCAACACCCTGAACGGGCGGCTGATCCCGCTGCTGGCGACGACCGTCAAGCCGGGCAACATCCTGTCCGCGGCGACCAAGCCCACCTCCCCGGCCAAGCCCGACATGATGCTTTACCTGGTCAGCGGCGTGGCCATCGGCCTGCTGCTGGGGCTGGCCGGCGCGCTGGTGCTGGACCGCATGGACTCGCGGATCTACCACAGCCGCCAGATCCCGTACCGCAACGACGTGCCGGTGCTGATGGAGGTCCAGCGGGGCCGGGACCGGTCGGCGGTCGCCGACGCGGCCAGCGCGCTGGGGCGCGAGTTCAGCCTGTTGCGCAACGTGCTGCGGGTCGCCGCCGGGGCCGCCCGCGGCGGTCGCCCCTCGGCCACCGACGCGCTGCTGATCTGCGGTGCGGCCCCCGGCCCGGCGGTCGAGTTCGTGGTCGCCAACCTCGCCGCGGCGTTCGCCCGGTCCGGCGAGCGCGTCGTGATCGTGTGCACCGACTCGACCTCGCTTCTGCCCGACCTGCTCGGCGTGAGCCCGTCGCGTGGCCTGGGCGACGTCATCGCCGGTGAGGTCACCCTGGACAGCGCCCTGTACGCCGTGCCCGCGATCCGCGGCGTCTCGCTGCTCGGCGCGGGCCGGCTCGACCCGCGGGTCGAGCTGCCGGTCGCCGCCGTGTCCGACCTGCTGGCGCAGCTGCAGCAGCAGGCCGACCGGGTGCTGCTGGCCACCGCGCCGCCGAGCCGGGCTGTCGACGCGCAGGCGCTCAGCGAGATCGCCGCGTCCGTCCTGCTGGTCGTCGAGACCCGGGTCGCCCGCGCCGAGGACGTCGAGGAGTCGGTCGAGCAGGTCGCCCGGGTCCAGGGCCCGCTGGCCGGCCTGCTCGTGGTCCGCAGCCCGCGGGTCGCCCGCAAGCTCAAGCGCAAGGCCGCCCCGAGCGCGCCGATCGTGGACTCTCCCGCAGTGCCCGCGGCCGCGGATCTGCCGCGCGCGGGCCGCGACTTCGACCAGACGATGGTCATCCCGCGGGTCGGCGAGGACGGCGACCGGATCGAGTTCTGGGCCCCCGGCTCCGACAGCGCGGACAAGAAGACCAACGGCGGCAAGCGCACCAGCAGCTCGGCCGACCAGTCCACCGCCGATCTGCGATGAACCGGTCGATTCGCCTGGGAGCGGCGGCCGCGCTGGCCGCCGCGTCGTTCACCGCGGGCTGCTCGGTCGGCCCGGCCAAGCCGCCGTCGAGCGCGCCCGTGGAGCTGTCGCCGTTCACGCTGCCCTCGCCTGAGGCGGTGCGCCCGCGCGCGCCGCTGACGGGGCTGGAGACGGAGGAGGCGACCAAGGCGAAGACCGCGGTCATCGTGCCGATCGAAATCGGCACGGGTGCCGCGGCGCCGGTCGGGCTGGACAAGGCCGACATCGTCGAGCTGGAGTTCGCCGAGGGCAAACTGCTGCGGGTGGCGGCGGTCTACCAGTCGACCCCGGCTGACCGCGTCGGCCCGGTGGCGGCGGTGCGCCCCGCCGAGATCAAACTGCTCAACCAGCTGCAGCCGTACATGGTGCACAACGGCACCCCCAAGGGCTGGGCCGACCTGCTGGCCATGTCGAAGCTGCCCGCGGTCACCCCGGCGAAGAAGACCGGGTTCACCACCACCTCCGGGCGGGTCTACGTGAACACGGGCACGCTGCAGGCGTCCGCTCCGGCCCAGCAGAAGCTGCTGGCCTCGCTCTTCCAGTTCGGCCAGCCGGGCGAGCCCGTCGCGACGGGCAGCACCCCGGCCACCACTATCGTGGTCGCGTCCCCCGGGCACGCGGCGGTGACCTGGAAGTTCGACTCGACCACCCGGCGCTGGCAGACCACCCTCGGCGGGGTTCCGGTCGCCACGGCCAACCTGATCCTGATGACCACGCCGTTCAACAAGAAGGACGTCAAGGCCCTCGACCGCGAGGTGGCGATGGCGGACCCGGTCGGCAAGGGCGCGGCCCAGGTCTTCGGCGCGGGCCAGGGCGCCAAGGCGACGTGGAACAAGGCCGGCTTCTTCTCCGCCCTCAACCTCCTCGGCCCTGAGCAGTCCGTGGTGCGGCTCTCCCCGGGTCCGAGCTGGATCCTGCTGCTGCCCTCGACGGCGAAGGTGACCGTCTCGTGACCACCGCCGCCCGCCGCACGCCGGGGGAGACCACACCCGCCGACGAGGGTGCGGGCGTCCGCGGCGTGGCGGCCGCTCCCGAACATGCCCGAGCCCTGCCGCCACTCGCCGCGGTGCTGCACCGCCGCGGCGTGCACGAGCCGGTGCCCGCACGCGAGTGGGCGCTGTTCGCCATGATCGTGCTGTATCCGGTGGGCTGGCTGCTCGGCCTGACCCTGGCCTGGGTTCCGCTGCTGGCGATCCCGATGGCGCTGGAGCTGTTCCGGCGCGGCCGGGTGCGCATGCCCGCGCCGGTCTTCGCCTGGCTGCTGCTGTGCTTCCTCGGCCTGATCGGCGGCGTCATGCTGGACGCCACGGTGCCCGACGCGCTGCCGCCGGAGATGGGCCTGGGCCGCATCCTGGCCTTCGCCCGCCGCCTGCTGGACATGGGCGCGGCCATCGTGGTGCTGCTGTACATCGGCAACCTCACCGAACGCGAGCTGCCCACCAAACGCGTGGTGAAGTTCCTGGCCTACTTCTTCGTGGTGCTCGTCGTCGGCGGCATCGCGGGTGTGCTGCTGCCACGCATCGCGGTCACCACCCCGCTGGCCGAGGTGCTGCCGAAGTCGCTGCTGGCCAACGGCTGGGTCCGGTCGTCGGTGCGCATCGAGTTCGCGCAGTGGCAGACCATCGTCGGCGAGTCGCCGTCACCGCGGCCGGCCGCGCCGTTCCAGTACACCAACGCGTGGGGCCAGTGCATCGCGGTGCTGCTGCCGTGGTTCATCCTGGCCACGCTGTACAAGACCAAGGGTCTGTGGAGCAAGATCTGGCCGACGCTGGTCCTGATCGCCGCGATGATCCCGATCGTCTACTCGCTCAACCGGGGCACCTGGGCCGGTCTGGGCATCATCGTCGCCTACCTGGTGGTCCGGATGGCCATCCGGGGCAGCATCATGCCGGTGGCCGGCGTGCTCATCGCGGTCGCCCTGGGCGGCCTGCTGGTGCTCGCGACACCGCTGGGCAGCACCGTGACGGCCCGGATGGACAACCCGCACTCCAACGAGGGGCGGGCCTCGCTCAACGCCGCCGCGTGGGACGCCGCCAAGGCCTCGCCGATCATCGGATTCGGCGGTCAGTCGGAGACGATCGGCAGCGAGCGGTCCATCGCGATCGGCCAGAGCCCGTCCTGCGAGCAGTGCGGCAACCGCGACATCGGCAGCGACGGCCAGCTGTGGATGCTGCTGATCACGCAGGGCTTCGTCGGCGCGGGCCTGTACCTGCTGTTCTTCCTGTGGATGGGCTGGCGCTTCCGGCGTGACCATTCGTGGCTCGGCATCGCCGCCGGAGTCACCGTCCCGCTGGCGATCTGGTTCTCCACGATCTACAACTCGACCGGCATGACCCTGGTGATCATGATGGTCCCGCTGGCCCTGCTCTGGCGCAACGAGACGAACCGGGTGTACACATGAGCCGCGCGCGGACCCTGACCATCGTCGTCCGCGAGGTGGCGAAGTGAGCGGCGAGTTCCTCACCGAGCTCGGCCGGCTGCTGGGCGACGACACCGCCGGCACGGCCACCGACCGGGTCTTCCTCGGCCGGGGTGCGGGCGCGGCGGGCGAGGTGTACACCGTCGTCCCCGCCATCGGCAAGGCCCGGTTGCTGGTCCCGCACGGCGACCGCCGGGCGGCCGGCGCCGCGATCCGGCACACCAGCGCCCCCCGCTCCGCCAAGGACCGGCTGCGCCAGCGGGTGCTCGCCGGCGTCTTCTCCACCGGGCTCGGCAGTCGCACCCTCGGTGACCTGGTCTTCCGTGACCGGCTCGCGGTGCAGGCGCAGCCGTCGCTGGCCGAGCACCTCAGCGGGCTGCTGGGGCAGCGGGTGCGGCTGAGCGTGCGCTTCGGGCCGCCCCGGGCCAACCGCAAGCCCGTGCTCCAGCTCATCGATGATCGGGCGCACACGGTGGCGTACGCCAAGATGGCCGTCAACGAGCTGACCTCGACCCTGATCGCCGCCGAGCACCGCGCGCTGCGCCTGCTCGCCGACCGCGACCTGGTCCCGGCCCGGGTGCCCGACGTGCTGCACTTCGGCAAATGGGCCGGTGCGGAGCTGCTCGTCGTCGGTGCGCTGCCGGTGAGCCTGGAGGCGCCGCCGGACGGGCTGACCCCGCTCAGCCTCGCCGCGATGCGCTCCATCGCGCAGGTGCAGGGCGTCACCCGCGGCACGTACGCGGGCAGCACCTACGCCGCCCGGCTGGCCGCCCAGGTCGACGCGCTCGGCGACCGGCCCACCGCGGTGCTGATGCGCCGCGCGCTGGCCGCGTGCGCCGACGCCGAGATCGGCTTCGGCTGCTGGCACGGCGACTGGAACGGCGGCAACATGTCCGTCCGCGACGGCGAGCTGCTGCTCTGGGACTTCGAACGCTTCACGCCGGACGTGCCGGTCGGCTACGACCCGCTGCACTTCGAGCTGCACGAGGCCGTCGCAGTACGGCACACCGACCCCGTGGTCGCCGCGCGTTCGGTCGCCGAGCGGGCCGCCGAGCTGCTCGCCCCGCTCGGGGTCGACGCCGAGGTCGCGAACGAGGTCGCCGCCCTGTACTTCATCGAGATCGGCAGCCGCTACCTGGGCGACGGTCTGGACAACCTCGGCCGGCCGATGGGGCGCGTCGACGAGTGGATCAACGGGGCGTTCGCCGGACTGGGCGGGCGATGGGCTTCTCTGGTGGGGGACAACTGATGGCAGTCAAGAGCCGTGTACGGAAGTTCGTCTGGCGCAAGGCCGGCGCGCTGGCCCGGACCGCGGGACAGCTGACCGCGGACCGGCGCATGGTGCCGTCGTTCCTGATCGTCGGCACGCAGCGCGGCGGCACGACCTCGCTGCACAAGGCGCTGGCGCAGCACCCGGCATACCTGCCGCCGCGCTTCCGCAAGGGCGTGCACTACTTCGACATGGACTACCACCGCGGGCACGCCTGGTTCATGGGCCACTTCGTGAGCCGCACCAAGGCCGAGCGCACCGCGCAGACCCTCGGCATGCCCGTGGTCACCGGCGAGGCCAGCCCGTACTACATGTGGCACCCGCTGGCCCCCGAGCGCATCGCCCGGGACCTCCCCGGCATCAAGCTCATCGTGCTGCTGCGCGACCCGGTGGAGCGCGCCTACTCCGGCCACGCCCACGAGTACGCCCGCGGCTTCGAGACCGAGAAGTTCGAGCAGGCCGTGGCGCTGGAGGCTGGGCGCATGGCCGGCGAGCGGGAGAAGATGGCCGCCGACCCGGGCTACCACAGCCACGCCGTACGCCACCTCGCCCACCTGGGCCGCGGCGAGTACATCGACCAGCTGCTGCACCTGGAGTCCCTGGTCGGCCGGGAGCGGCTGCACGTCGTCGACAGCCACGACTACTTCGCCGACCCGGCGCGCATCTTCACCGGGGTGTGCGAGTTCCTCGGCATCCCGGACGTGCCCGGCATCGTGCACGACCAGCACAACGCCCGGCCCCGCTCGCCGATGTCCGACGAGCTGCGGTCCCGGCTGGAGGACCACTTCGCGCCGTACGACGCCCGGCTCGCCGACTGGCTCGGCCATCAGCCGAGCTGGCGGCGATGAGCGGGCAGACGCCGGCCCACGCCGGCGCCTACGGGGCAGACCGCGGGCGCGTCATGCGCAGCAGCCTGTTCAACCTCGTCGGCGCGGGCGTGTCCGCCGTCGCCGGGCTGGCGCTGACCGTGGTGGTCACCCGTGGCTTCGACGCGAGCGTCGCCGGGGTGCTGTTCACGCTCACCTCGGTCTTCCTGATCCTGTCCGCGGCGGCGCTGCTCGGCGCGGAGACCGGTGTGGTCTACCTGCTCGCCCAGCAGCGGGTACGCGAAGAGACCGGCAAGATCCGCGCCACAGTGCGGGTCGCGACGACCCCGGTCGTGGTGGCCAGCATCCTGCTCGCGGTCGGGCTGTGGTTCGCCGCGCCGTGGCTGGTCGGCGTCATGCTGCCGGACGCCCCCGCCGGCACCGTCGCCGCGATCCAGGTGTTCGCCGTCTTCCTGCCGACCTCCACCATCACCGGCGTGCACCTGGCCGTCGGCCGCGGACTCGGCACCACCCGGCCCAACGTCATGGTCATGCGGGTGCTGCGGCCCGGCCTGCAACTGCTCGGCGTCGTCGCCGTGCTGGTGGCGGGCTGGACCAGCTCGGTGGCGCTCGCCCTGGCCTGGTCCCTGCCGTACGCGCTGGGCCTGGTCGTGGCGGTGCTCTGGTCGGCGAAGCTGCGGCGCAAGGCCGAGCGCTCCGGCGGACAGCCGGTCGAGGCGCCCACCCGCGAGGACTGGAGCCGCTTCTGGCGCTACGCCTCGCCCCGGGCCGGGACCGGCCTGGCCCAGCTGGCGCTGCAGCGCCTCGACGTCGTGCTGATGGCCGCGCTGCGCGGCCCGGTGGACGCCGCGCTCTACACCGCCGCCACCCGCTTCCTGGTCATCGGCCAGCTCGGCGGCCAGGCGCTGGGGCAGACCGTGCAGCACCGCTTCTCCGGCCTGCTCGCACAGGACCAGCACGACGAGGCGAACCGCCTCTACCAGATGACCACCACCTGGCTGATCGCGCTGATCTGGCCGTTCTACCTGACCTGGGCCATCTTCGGCGGGCAGCTGATGACGGTGTTCGGCGAGGGTTACACGGCGGGCGGCGACGCCGGCGTCGTCGGGATCGTGCTGTCGCTGACCATGCTCGTCGCGACCGCGTGCGGCATGGTCTCCACGGTGCAGGAGATGGCCGGGCACACCGGCGTCGCGTTCTTCCAGACCATGCTGGCGCTGGTCGTGAACGTGGTCCTCAACATCGTGCTGATCCCGTCGTACGGGATCGTCGGCGCCGCGATGGCCTGGTCGGCGGCCCTGCTCATCAAGAACCTGCTGCCATTGGCGCAGCTGCAGCGCCGGCATGGGCTGTCCCCCCTGTGCCGGGGCGGGTTCATCGCGATGGCCGCCGCCGTCGCCTGCTACGCGGCCCTGCCCCTGGTGGTCCGGGTCCTGTTCGGTGATCACCCGCTCGTCGGGCTCGGCTCGGTGCTGGCCGCGACCGTCGTTTACGTAGCGGTAGTGTGGCGGTGCCGGCACGCTCTGCAACTGGCCGGCCTGCGCGCGCTCCGGCGTCGTGGGAAGACCCCGGCACAGACCTCACCCCCAGTGGAGACCCTCGTCCCATGAGAAGAGCATTGCCGGCTGCGGGGCTGGTGATGGTGCTTCTGGCAGTGGCGGCTGCCGGGTGCACGACCGTCGTCCCGCAGGAGGAGCCGCTGCCGGCTCGTCCCAGCCCCACCCTCAAGCAACTCCCCACGGCAGCATCCGGCCCGTTCACCACCACCGGGCGGGGCCCGATCGTGCCCGAAGAAGGCGCGTGGTTCGGGGCTTTCGTGAACGCGCAGAACCGGCGCACCGGCGACCAGCTGGACGCGATCGACGGCTTCGAGGACATGATCGACAGGCCGCTCGCGCTTGCCCACTCGTTCCACCCGTGGCAGGACGACTTCCCCTCGACGTACGACTATGAGCTGGTCCACCGCGGCAAGCTGCTGATGATCTCCTGGGCGGGCACCGACACCCGGTCGATCGTGACCGGGGTCTACGACAACGAGATCCGGCGGCGCGCCGAGGCGGTGCGCAACTTCCGCACCCCGATCCTGCTGCGCTACCGCTGGGAGATGGACCGCCCGAACCTGTTCAACGTGGTCCACTCGCCGGAGGACTACGTGGCCGCTTGGAAGCACGTGCGTGCCATCTTCACCGAGGTCGGCGCGGACAACGCCGCCTGGGTCTGGTGCCCGCACGCCGACGGTTTCATGGACGGCCGCGCCCAGCCCTTCTACCCGGGCGACGACCAGGTCGACTGGCTGTGCGCCGACGTGTACTCCGGCCCGGAGATGTACTCCTTCACCGAGCTGATGGCCCCGGTCCTGGAGTGGGCCCGGCACCGCCCCCGCCCGCTGCTGATCGGCGAGTTCGGCGTGGTCAAGGGGGAGGCGGGCCAGCGGGCCGCGTGGCTGCACGAGATGCGGCTGGCGCTGCCCCAGCAGCCCCAGATCAAGGGCGTCCTCTACTTCAGTAGCGAGCAGGACTCCCGCCCCCGGTACGCCACCACTCTCGACGACGAACCCGACGCCGTCAAAGCCCTGACCACCTTGGCCAAAGACCCCTGGCTGACCCGCCAACCCGGCCACTGACCGGCCGGTTTCGGGCGGTGATCGCTGTTTCGTGTCACATCGTGAGGTGGGACCGCAGTTTCTGACCCGAAACGGCGATCATGCGTCACCCGCGACGGGGGCGAGCCGGTAATGCGGAAACCGCACCCTTCCCTGGCGGGGAGGGTGCGGTTTCGGCGTTCGGTGAGACGTGTGCGCTGGTCAGGCGGCTTCGATGATCATGCCGGCGGCGACGGTGCGGTTGGTGGCCTCGTCGATGATGATGAACCCGCCGGTGGTGCGGTTCCGCCGGTACGGGTCCGCCATCAGGGGCACCGTGGTGCGCAGCCGAACACGGCCGATGTCGTTGAGGCCGAGTTGGGTGGCGGTGTCGTCGCGGTGCAGGGTGTTGACGTCGAGCCGGTATTGCAGGCCCTTGACGATCGCGCGGGCGGTCCGGGTGGTGTGTTTGACCGCGTACTTCGCGCCGACGGTCAGTGGCCGGGATTCGTCCATCCAGCAGACGAGGGCCTCGATGTCCTGGGCGGGGGTCGGGGTGTTGTGCGGTCGGCAGATCATGTCGCCGCGGGAGATGTCGATCTCGTCTTCGAGCCGGACCGTGACGCTCATGGGCGGGAACGCTTCGGCGACGGGCCCGTCGGCGGTGTCGATGCCGGCGATGCGTGTGGTCATCCCGGAGGGCAGGACCATGACCTCGTCGCCGGGCTTGAGGATGCCCGAGGCGACCTGTCCGGCGTAGCCGCGGTAGTCGGTGACCGTCGTGGACTGGGGCCGGATGACGTACTGGACGGGGAACCGGACGTCGACGAGGTTGCGGTCGGAGGCGATGTGCACGTGTTCCAGGT
>NZ_WARX01000006.1 GCF_009720385.1 Catellatospora vulcania
GCACCCCGCGCCCCGCGCCGCACCCCGCTCGGCGCGCCGCACCCCGCTCGGCGCGCCGCACCCCGCTCGGGCGCCGTGCCGCGGCAGGCGCCCCGAGCGGGCCCGGCTCAGCCGGCCAGCGCGGACGGGCCGAGCAGCGCCTTCAGGTCGGCCATCAGGGCGGGGACCGGTGACACGCGCATCGGGCCCAGACGGTAGGTCGACGACTTCTGGCCGTTGGTGAGGCGTACGTGCACCTCGGCCGGGCCGGGGTGGGTGGACAGCACCTCGCGCAGGCGCTCGACCAGCGGCGGCGTGCACCGGTTGACCTGCAGTGCGAGCACGACCGGCTTGGCGTCGTCGGGCGCACTGGTGTCCGGGATGGACATGTCCATCGCCATGAGCTTGGCCTGGTCGTCGCGGCGGTCCGCGCGGCCCTTGATCACGACGATGGCGTCCTCGGCGATGTACTGCCCGACCAGGTCGTAGGTGTTCGGGAAGAACAGCACCTCGACCGCGCCGTCCAGGTCCTCCAGCGTCGCCGAGGCCCAGGCCTTGCCCTGCTTGGTGATGCGCCGCTGCACGCCGGACAGGATGCCGGCCAGGGTGACGATCTGCCCGTCGGCAACGCCGCCCTCCTCGTTGAGCGCCGCGATCGACATGTCGGCGGCCTTGCTCAGCACGTGCTGCAGGCCGAACAGCGGGTGGTCGGAGACGTACAGGCCGAGCATCTCGCGCTCGAAGACGAGCAGGTCGGTCTTGTCCCACTCGCCCGGCGGGATGGGCGGCGTGACGATCATGCCGGCGCCGGTCGAGTCGGTGTCGGCGAACGCCGAGCCGAACAGGTCGAACTGGCCGATGGCCTCGTTCTTCTTGACGCCCATGAACGAGTCGATGGCGTCGGCGTGCACCGACAGCAGCCCCTTGCGGGGGTGGTCCATCGAGTCGAAAGCCCCCGCCTTGATCAGGGACTCGATGGTGCGCTTGTTGCAGGCCACCGCGTCGACCTTGCGCAGGAAGTCGTAGAAGTCGGTGAACGCGCCCTGCTCCTTGCGCCCGCGCACGATCGCCTCGACGACGTTGCCGCCGACGTTGCGCACCGCGCCCAGGCCGAACCGGATCTCGTCGCCGACCGGGGTGAACCGGGCGGTGGAGGCGTTGACGTCCGGCGGCAGCACCTTGATGCCCATGCGGCGGCACTCGGCCAGGTAGACCGCGGACTTGTCCTTGTCGTCGCCGACGGAGGTGAGCAGCGCCGCCATGTACTCGGCCGGGTAGTTGGCCTTGAGGTAGGCGGTCCAGAAGGAGACCAGGCCGTAGCCGGCGGTGTGCGCCTTGTTGAAGGCGTAGTCGGAGAACGGGACCAGGATGTCCCACAGCGTCTTGATCGCCGCGTCGGAGTAGCCGTTGTCCTTCATGCCACCGGAGAACGGCACGTACTCCTTGTCGAGGATCTCCTTCTTCTTCTTGCCCATGGCGCGGCGCAACAGGTCGGCCTGGCCGAGGGTGTACCCGGCCAGCTTCTGCGCGATGGCCATGACCTGCTCCTGGTACACGATCAGGCCGTAGGTGTCGCCGAGGATCTCCGACAGCGGCTCGGCCAGCTCGGGGTGGATCGGCACCACCGGCTTGCGGCCGTTCTTGCGGTCGGCGTAGTCGTTGTGCGCGTTCGCGCCCATCGGGCCGGGGCGGTAGAGCGCCAGCACCGCGGAGATGTCCTCGAAGCCGTCGGGGATCATCGAGCGCAGCAGTGCGCGCATCGGGCCGCCGTCGAGCTGGAACACGCCCAGGGTGTCGCCGCGGGCCAGCAGCTCGTAGGTGGGCTTGTCCGCCAGCGGCAGCTCTTCGAGCACCACGTCGATGCCGCGGTTGAGCTTGATGCCCTCCAGGCAGTCGTCCATCACGGTGAGGTTGCGCAGGCCGAGGAAGTCCATCTTGAGCAGGCCGATGGACTCGCACGCGCCCATGTCCCACTGGGTGATGATGGCGCCGTCCTGCTCGCGCTTCTGGATCGGCAGCACGTCCATCAGCGGCTCGCCGGACAGGATCACACCGGCCGCGTGCACGCCCCACTGGCGCTTGAGGCCCTCGATGCCCTTGGCGGTGTCGACGACCTTCTTGGTGTCCGGATCGGTGTCGTAAAGCGACCGGAACTCCTGCGCCTCCTGGTAGCGCGGGTGGTTGCTGTCGAAGATGCCCGACAGCGGGATGTCCTTGCCCATCACCGCGGGCGGCATGGCCTTGGTGATCTTGTCGCCGACCGCGAACGGGTACCCCAGCACCCGGGCCGCGTCCTTGATCGCGGCCTTGGCCTTGATGGTGCCGTACGTGATGATCTGCGCGACCCGCTCCTCGCCCCAGCGCTGGGTCGCGTAGCGGATCATGTCACCGCGCCGGCGCTCGTCGAAGTCCATGTCGATATCGGGCATGGAGACGCGGTCGGGGTTCAGGAACCGCTCGAACAGCAGGCCGTGCGACATCGGGTCCAGCTCGGTGATGCGCAGCGCGTACGCGATCAGCGCGCCGGCCGCCGAACCACGCCCCGGACCCACCCGGATGCCCTCCTGCCGCGCGTACGCGCACAGGTCGGCGGTCACCAGGAAGTAGCCCGGGAAGCCCATCTTGCAGATGACGTCGAGTTCGTAGTCGGCCTGGCGCAGCCGGTCCTCGGGCACCCCGTTCGGGAAGCGGTCGCGCAGGCCCCGGTGCACCTCGGCACGCAGCCACGACTCCTCGGTGAAGCCTTCGGGCACCGGGAACGACGGCATCAGGTTGCGGTGCGCGAACACCTCCTTGTAGTCGCCGATCCGCTCGGCGATCTCCAAAGTGTTGTCGCACGCGCCCGGCACCAGGTCGTCCCACTGGCGGCGCATCTCCTCGGCCGACTTCAGGTAGAAGTCGCGGGCGTCGAACTTGAAGCGCTTCGGGTCGGCCATCGTCGAGCCGGACTGCACGCACAGCAGCACCTCGTGCGCGTCGGCGTCGGCCGCGTACGTGTAGTGCAGGTCGTTGGTGACCAGCGGCTTGAGGTTCATGTGCTTGCGCAGCCGGTCCAGCCCGTCGCGGGCGGCCTTCTCGATGCCGATGCCGTGGTCCATCAGCTCCAGGTAGAAGTTCTCCTTGCCGAAGATGTCCTGGAACTCGCCCGCCGACGCCACGGCCTTGTCGAAGTCGCCGATCCGCAGCCAGGTCTGGATCTCGCCCGAGGGGCAGCCTGTCGTCGCGATGACGCCCTTGCCGTACTGGTGCAGCAGCTCGCGGTCGGCGCGGGGCTTGTAGAAGTAGCCCTCCAGGCTCGCCTTCGACTGCATCCGGAACAGGTTGCGCAGCCCGTCGGCGTCGGCCGCCAGCATCGTCATGTGGGTGTACGCGCCACCGCCGGAGACGTCGTTCTCGCCGCCGTCGGCCCAGCGGACGCGCACGCGCTCCTGCCGGGCCGTGTTCGGGGTCACGTAGGACTCGACGCCGATGATCGGCTTGATGCCGGCGGCGGTGGCCTGCTTGTAGAAGTCGTACGCGCCGAACATGTTGCCGTGGTCGGTCATCGCCAGAGCCGGCATCTCGAGGCGATTGGCCTCCTTGAACAGCTCCTTCAACCGGGCCGCGCCGTCGAGCATCGAATACTCCGTGTGCACGTGAAGATGCACAAAAGAGTCGCCCACGGCGTACCCACCCCCAGCTTGTCGACGGTACCGCTCAGCCTAGTCCTGCGCTCCGACGCGTTCCACCCGCCGCTCCCCGGGTGCCGGGCGTCACCGGGCGAAGGGTTCCACCATCACCGATGCGGCGTTCAGCCAGGCCCGCTTCGTGGTCTGCTGGAGCGCGCCGTACTCGATCGACGAGCCGGTCTCCAGGGCCGGGTCGAAGGGCACCACGACCACCGCGCGGGTCCGCGTGGCGAAGTGCTTGCGCAGGTCCTCCAGCAGCGGCGAGGTGCCCGGGGTGGCGCACGACAGCAGCGTCACCGCGTTCTCGGCCAGCTTGCCCAGGCCGACCTCGTGCAGCAGGTCGATCATCCAGTCCGCGGTGAACGCGGCATCCTCGCGGGGCACCGTCGTGATGACGAGCTGGTCCGCGGCGCGGATCACCGTCTGCCAGTTGGCGCTCTCCACGTTGTTGCCGGTGTCCACGCAGACGATGTCGTGGGTGCGGCACAGCAGGTCCAGCACCCGGCGCACGGTGTGCTGGTCCAGGCGCTGGGCGAAGCGCGGGT
The DNA here is from genome assembly GCF_009720385.1 of Catellatospora vulcania. Lineage (GTDB taxonomy): Bacteria > Actinomycetota > Actinomycetes > Mycobacteriales > Micromonosporaceae > Catellatospora > Catellatospora vulcania. The sequence continues at coordinate 4,193 of NZ_WARX01000006.1, forward strand.
TCTCCTCGCCGGCCAGCACGTCGTACGACCCGTCGGAGGCGTGCCGCAGGTAGTCGTCGAGCCGGTCCTTCAGCTCGGGCAGCGGCGCGTTCTCGATCTCCAGCAGGTCGCTGAGCAGGTGCCGGATGGTGCGCGCGTGCCGCGCGCTGCCCGCCCGCAGGCCCAGCGTGCCGCGCAACTCGTTGTCGTCCCAGGCCAGCACGCCCCGGCCGCGCACGCTGCCGATGGTGGCCGCGGCGAGCACGGTGGCGGTGGTCTTGTGCACCCCGCCCTTGGGGTTGGCGAAGGCCAGCACCTTCGGGCCGCCCAGTTCCCGGCGCAGCACCGAGACGGCGTGGTCGACGTCGTCGGCCCGGGCCGAGGGACGCCACTCGATCCGTCCGGCCGGCGCGCCGTACGCGGGCCCCGCCGGGGTGGCGGTGGCCGGGCCGGTCGGGTGGGCCGGCTCGGCGGGCGCAGGCTCACGGGGCGGCGCGGCGCGGGCCCGGTCGAGCAGCACCCGCCAGCGTGAGGTCGCCTCGGCGGGCGTCAGCTCGCCGGGTCGGCCCCAAGCCGTGGGACCGTCGCCCCGCTGGCCGTTGCGCTCCACGGTGTGCGCCCTCCCCGCCCTGCCAGAGTGATCAATGATCAATGCGGTGCCAGGCTACGCACCTCGACACCAGCTTGACCACCCTATGTGTTCCGGCACCCACACCTCCAGACCCTGACGGCCGATTGCCGCGGAGAAGAGGTGAAGACGTCTAACGAACCGGGCCTCCACCTGCTCAACGACGTCACTCGATGCAGGGTGCGGACACCCGCGGGGGACGCCCACCGGCTCAGCCCGCCTCCCCGGCGTCGGACGCCGCCGCCGAGGGGGCGTGCGCCGGGGATGCCGGAGCCGTGCCGTCCTCGGACGGGCTCGTCTCCGCCGCCGGCGAGACGCGCGGCGACGCCGGGCCCGAACCCGGACCGGCCGACGCGGGATCGCTCGGCTCCGGCCGCTCGCTCGGCGTGGCACTGGGCTCAGCGGCGGGCGTGGCGCTCGGCTGCGCGCTCGGCTTGGCACTCGCCGTGGCGGACGGGTCGAGCTGGCCCACCTGCTCCGGCAGCGGGGGCAGGAACACCGCCCGGTCCAGCCGCCGCACCTCGGGCGCGGGGTCGACAGCCCGCACCTCGGGACGGGACGCGATCTGGTCCAGCGCCGCCGGGGTCGCCCGCACCACCGCCGCGTACACGCAGGTGCAGCCCGTGCGGTAGGCCTCGGCCTCGGCCTGCGCGACCGCCGAGCCGCCCAGGTACGTGTCGCGCAGCCGCTCCTCCTCCGCGTCCGCGGTGGTCAGCTTGCCGGCCAGGCCCCGGAAGTCCGTGGCGTCGGCGTCCTTGCGCGCGGCGACCTGCTTCATGCCGGCCACCACGTCATCAGGGATCTGGAAGGCCGGGATGCGCACCGACGTCGTCGGCGTCCTGCCCAGCGGCACGCGGGCGTAGACCTCGACCACCGAGACGCCGCCGAGCACCGGCGTGAGCCGCTCGGGTGCCAGGTACGCCTTGAGGCTGACCAGCGCGTACGTCTCCACCGGGGTGGCCGCCGGGCGCTTGAGCAGACCGGCCAGCTCGGAGCGGGCCTGTTTGGCGTACAGCGGCACCGACTGCCCCTGCACGACGCCGACCTGCACGGTCTCGCCGAGGGTGGCCTCCGGGGTGGCCGTGGTCCCGCGGTGCGCGGTCCACACCACGGCCAGCAGCACCCCGGTGACCCCGAGCAGGGCAGCCCCGGTGAGCAGCCGCGACCGCAGCCGCCCGCGCCCGATGCGGACGAAACCGCCCGCGAGCCGCGGCACTATGACCTGATCCAGATGCCGCAAGAACCTTTGCGGGCGCATCCGGCGTTCCTCTCATCCGGCCTCGCGCGGGGGGCGCGAGCGCGTGTCAACCAGCCTCGCGCAGCCGTTCGAGCGCTTGCGCGAGGTCTGGCGGGTACTCGCTGACGAACCGGACCTCTTGTCCGGTGCCGGGGTGGTTGAAGCTGAGCTCACGCGCGTGCAGCCACTGCCGGTGCAGGCCGAGGCGGGCGGAGAGCGTCGGGTCGGCGCCGTAGGTCAGGTCGCCTACGCAGGGGTGCCGCAGAGCGGAGAAGTGCACCCGGATCTGGTGGGTGCGACCGGTCTCCAGTCTGATGTCGACGAGGCTGGCGGAGGGGAAGGCCTCCAGCGTGTCGTAGTGGGTGATGCTGGGCTTGCCGCCCGACATCACCGCGAACTTCCAGTCGTGCGTGGGGTGCCGGTCGATGGGGGCGTCGACCGTGCCCCGCAGTGGGTCGAGGTGGCCCTGCACCACCGCGTGGTAGCGCTTGTCCACCTCGCGGTGCTTGAAGGCCCACTTCAGCGCGCTGTACGCGGTCTCGCTCTTGGCGACGACCATGAGCCCGGTGGTGCCCACGTCGAGCCGGTGCACGACGCCCTGGCGCTCGGCGGCGCCGCTGGTGGCGACGGTCTGCCCCATCCCGGCCAGGCCGCCGATCACGGTCGGGCCGGTCCAGCCGGGGCTGGGGTGGGCCGCGACGCCGACCGGCTTGTCCACCACCACGATGTCGTCGTCACTGTGGATGATCCGCAGGCCGTCGACCTGCTCGGCCACCACGACGGGGGCCGTGGGCGGGGCGGGCAGGGTCACCTCCAGCCAGCTGCCGCCGGTGACCTTGTCCGACTTGCCGCGGGGCACGCCGTCGACCGTGGCGTCACCGGCTTCGACGAGGGTGGCCGCCGCGGTGCGCGACAGCCCGAACAGCCGGGAGACCGCCTGGTCCAGCCGCATCCCGTCCAGCCCGTCGGGGACCGGCAGGGAGCGGGTCTCCCCCTTCAGGCCCATCACCGCGAACCTCGGTCCGAGGAGACGGAGGCGGCGGCACGCGAGTCGCCCGGCGCCGCGTCGGCGTCGGTCTTCTTCTCGGACGTGATGCGGCTGCCGTCGCGCTGGCGGCCCTGGATCTCCAGCAGCACGGCCAGGCACACGCCGCCGACCAGGGCCATGTCCGCGACGTTGAAGATCGGGAAGGCCCGGCCGTGCGGGTCGAACACGCTGATGAAGTCGACCACGTGCCCGTGGAACGGGGCCGGCGCGCGGAAGATGCGGTCGATCAGGTTGCCGAACACGCCACCGAGGATCATGCCCAGCGAGATCGCCCACGGCAGCGAGCGCAGCCGGCGGACCATGAAGCCGATCCAGGTGAGTACGACCAGGGCGATGATCGGGAAGATGAAGGTGTAGTCCTCGAGCAGGCTGAACGCCGCCCCGCTGTTGCGGGTCAGCGACATGTAGACCGCGCCGCCGAGCACCTTGACCGGCTCCTGCGGGTCCAGCTTCGTCGCCCACTCCTTGGTGACCACGTCCAGCGCCAGGGCGAACACGGCCATCCCCGCGAAGACGGACACAGCCTTACCGCGGCTGATCCGAGGTGGGGAGTGCTCCGGTTCCCGCTGACTGTCCTGGTCCACCGACACACTCCCCAAGTCTCGGGCGCCGGACGCGCCCTTCGTACGATCATGCCGGGTCGGCCTGCCCGGCCGGGCACCGGCCCTAGCGGCGCTCTTCCAGCTGCTTGCAGGTCACGCACAGCGTGGCGGACGGGAACGCGGCCAGCCGCTCCACCGGGATCGGGTTGCCGCACTTCTCGCACCAGCCGTAGCTGCCCTCGTCGAGGCGCTCCAGTGCGCGCTCGACCTGGGTGATCCGCTCCAGGATGTTGTTCGCCAGCGTGATCTCCTGCTCGCGCTCGAACGTCTTGGTACCGGTGTCGGCCTGATCGTCGCCGGCCGAGTCGGTGAGCCGGTCGCGCTGCAGTTCGGCGATCTCGACGAGCGTGTGGTCGTACTCCTCCTGCAGCTCGTCACGGCGCGCGGTGAGCGCCACCCGGATCTTCTCGGTCTCCGCGGCGCTGCGATCACCCTTCTTCGCCGCGGTCGCCTTGGCGGCCGTACGGCTGGCGGTCTTGGACTCGGCAGGTTTGACCATGGTCGCTCCCTCGGCCGCGGTCGTGGCGGCGCTCGGCGTTGCCTGGGCGGGGGGATTCTCTTCCGTCCCGGCGGCGTGCCGCCGGGTGGTCGGGGTGGCGCGCGTCGACTTCTTGGCGTCGGCGGCGGCCGCGGCGGGCTTGGCCGCCGTCTTGCGCGCGGGCTCGGCCGAGCCGGGCGCGCGCTTGCGGGCAGTGGTGTCCGAGGTAGCCGTCACCGTCTCCCCCTTCGCCGTGGCCGCCCCCGCGGCCACTGTCTTCACGGAGCGTTTCGGCGCCGCGGTGGTCTTCGCGACGGCCTTCTTCGCCGCCGCTCCGGTCTTGCTCCCGCCTGCCCTTTCGGCCATGGCGTCCCCCAGATGCAAAACGGGCGCGCGGCTCACGCCGCGCACTCCAATAGGCTGGCAAGAATACGGAACGTATGGACGGTCCACAAACATGCCACGCACTGCCTGTCGAATTCCTGTGAGTACCCCGGAACCACCCGAAGTATCCGCAGGAAAGGCACCGATCATCGCGGTCATGCCGGACATTGCCGCGCGACCGTCCCTTTCTGGTGAATTTGGCAAAAGGGACAATATCACCTAGTCCCCGTGTTCCCGGCCGTCCTCTCCGAACCAGTGGGCCAGCCGGCCCCGCCGGCTCACCGCCCGCAACCGCCGTTCGGCTTCGTCGCGTACCGCTTCGGTGGCGACAATCAGCAGACTGTCACCCAATCGCAACCGTGTGTCGCGATCGGGCACGAAACCGACGCCGTCGCGCAGCACCAGCGTCACCGAGGCGCCCACCGGCAGCCGCAACTCGTCGAGGTGCACCCCGGCCAGGCCGGACCCCGGCGGCACCTCGATCTGCAGCAGCTCGGCGTGCATCCGGTCCAGCGGGGCGGTCTCCACCCGCAGCTCGGTGGCCTCCCCCGGGGCGGTCACCCCGAGCCGCAGGGCCACCACCGGCAGCGTGCCCGCCTGCACCATGGTGAACACCACCACCAGCACGAACACGATGTTGAACAGCGCCTCGGCGCCCGGCACGCCCTGCGCGAGCGGAATCGTGGCCAGCACGATCGGCACCGCCCCGCGCAGCCCCGCCCAGGACAGGAACAGCTGCTCGCGCCAGCCCACCCCGAACGGGGTCGCGCTGGCCAGCACCGACAGCGGGCGGGCGACGAAGGTCAGCACCACCCCCACCAGCACCGCGGGCACCAGCATCTGGACCAGGCCGGGCGGCGACACCAGCAGGCCGAGCAGGACGAACAGGCCGATCTGGGACAGCCAGGCCAGACCGTCGGCGAAGCCGAGGATCGCCTGGCGGTGCGGCAGCCGCGAGTTGCCGAGCACCACCCCGGCGGCGTAGACGGCCAGGAAGCCGGAGGCGTGCGCGACCGCACCGCCGGCGTACGCCAGCACCGTCAGGCCCACCGCGGCCAGCGGGTACAGGCCCGCCGCGGGCAGCGCCGCCCGGCGCAGCAGCTCCCGGCCCACCACGCCGACGAGCAGGCCGATCACCGCACCGGCGGCCAGCTCGTACGCGATCAGCAGCGTCTCCTGCCACCACGGCCCGATGCCCGCCGGGCTCGACAGCAGGATCACCAGCAGCACCACCGGGGCGTCGTTGATGCCCGACTCCGCTTCCAGCGTGGCGACCAGCCGCGGGCGCAGCCGCAGCCGGCGCAGCGTGGAGAAGACGGCGGCCGCGTCGGTGGACGACAGCACCGCCCCGATCAGCGCCGCGGTGCGCCAGTCCCAGCCCAGCAGGAAATGGCAGACCACGGTGACCACCACCACGCTGACCAGCACGCCGAGCGTGGCGAGCGTGGAGGCCAGCCCCAGCACCGGACGCAGCGTGGTCCAGCGGGCGGTGAGGCCGCCCTCGGCGATGATCAGCACCAGCGCGCAGGTGCCCAGCAGGCGCACCAGCTCGGCGTTGTCGAACCGCAGGCCGAAGACCGACCCCAGCAGCACACCGAGGGCCAGGTAGACCAGGAGACTGGGCACCCCCAGCCGGGTGGACCAGCGCACGGCGGCCACCGCGACGAGCAGCACCGCGGCCCCGATCAGCAGGGCCATGTCGAGGTGCGCGATCACCGACCCGCCTCGTGCAGCGCGGTCAGGCGGTCCGCCAGGTCGGCGGGCGGCGTCTCGATCAGGAAGAGCTTGTCGCGGCTGGCCAGGCCCGTCCGCAGAGAGACCGTGGCGGCGGGCAGGAGCAGCGCCTCGGCCAGCGCCCGGCGGGCCGCCTCGGTCGCCCTGCCGTCGACCGCGGGGGCCTGCACCGCCACGATCAGGGCGGTGCCGTGCGGGCCCGGGTAGACGCCGCCGACCCTGGTCCGGCCCGCGCCCGGCTTGACCCGGACCGCGACGACCGCAGGTTCCGTCACCGACGAGGACCCATCACGTGCCATGACCCATTGTGCCGGAAGCCTCTCGCGGCCATGTGGCGGACCTCCGGTGTCCCGTCCGGGTGCGGTGGACCGCCCCGGCGCGCCACCGGTTCAGGCGGCGCGCCAGGCGGTCCGTGTCCCCGCCCGAGACCGGCGGCGGGAGCACCGGAGGACCGAGGCCGGTCAGACCCGGCGTGCGTCGGCCAGCAGCGCGCTGTCCGGCTCGCAGAGACCGCAGGGGCTGAAGCCGAGGTCCACGGCTTCGGACACCGGGAGCGGCTCGTACGGCCGTCCCAGCAGGTGCACGCACCCGGCCACGTGGTAGCGCGGCCGTCCGTCGATGACCAGCACGTCCGACGACATCCGGGCGATCCGCGCCGCGTCGGCCGGGGAGACGCGCTGCGCCACCGGCTCGTCCGGCGGATCCTCGTCGTCGAAATCGTCGGCCCGCCCGCCGGCCCCCTGCGCCGGCAGCATGACCTCGGTCTGCTGATATCCGGCTGACATCGGTTCGGTGTCGGTGCGGCCGAGCACCGGCTGGCGCGCCGGCTCGTCGTCCCAGTCGTCCCGTTCGGGAACCCGGGGCGGCACCACAGCCCGGCCGCCGGCACGCCGGCCGGCCGGTTCGTCATCCTCGTCACCGTCGAACTGCTCGTCCTCGTCATCGTCGAGGAGCCCGGCCGCGGCACGCGCGGCGGCAGCCTGGCGTGCGCCCACCACAAGGGCGACCGCGGCCAGCAGACTGGTGCCAATCGAACCGACGAGCAACCCGCTCGATCCGTCCGTGAGCCCCAGCACGAGCAGCACAACGGCAACGAGGATGAGCAGCAGACTTGCGACTATCACAGCTCACCCCCGCCGCGTCGGCTAGATCCAGGTCTCGGCTGGTCCGGGACACGCTCCTGGGCATCACCCGGGGGGAGGCGCGCACGAACCGGCCGTCTCGCTACCGGCGCGGGAGGGTCCCGCACCGGCGAACCCGGGGCGCCAAGCCGTTTCACGGCTCGGAGGCACCCAGGCTCGTTTTCTATCTGCGGTGCGACGGCAGCGACGAGGGGGGAGGCTGCCGCGGTGACTCTGGCTGTGCGTGAGGGGTGAAACTCTGGTGGTCAGACAGCCCGGACTCGGCGCGTCCCGGGCGGTCCGCCGATGCGGACCGCCAGGGGACGTGGCCGGGTCGGGTCAGCGACCGTTGAAGGAGCCCGAGCCGGAGCCCGCGGCGGCCAGGCCACCGCCGGCCGGCCGGTCCTCGCGGCCGATCTCGGCCTCCAGGCTCTGGCCGCGGCCTTCGAGGTCGCGCAGCTGGCTCTCCAGGTACGCCTTCAGGCGCGTGCGGTACTCCCGCTCGAACTGCTTGAGCGTGTCGATGTGCTGCTGCAGGGCGGTGCGCTTGGCGTCCAGGCCGCTGATCGCCTCCTGGTGGCGCTGGCGGGCGTCACGCTCCAGCGCGTCGGCCTTCGCCCGCGCGTCCCGGGTGACCTCCTCGGCCTTGGAACGGGCCTCGGACAGCACCTTGTCGGCCTCGCGGCGCGCGTCGGACACGTGGTCGTCGGCGGTGCGCTGGGCCATCATCAGCACGCGCAGGGCCTGCTGCTCGCCCTCGGGGCCGGACATCGCCGCCGCGGCCGCCATGCCACCGCCGCGCAGCTGCTCCAGCTCGTTCTGCATGGCGCGGGCAGCCTGCTCGGCGGCCGACTTGTCGCGCTGCATGCGGTCGAGCTGAGCCTTCATCTCGTTCAGCTCGGCCGCCAGGCGCGGGTCGGGCCCGCCGGGGCCGACCGGCTGACGGCCACCGCCGCCGCGCTCGACCTGCATGCGCAGTTCGCTGTTCTCTTCGATCAGACGGGCGAGTTCGCGCTCGACCTCATCGAGGAAGGCGTCGACCTCCTCCTCGTCGTACCCCCGCTTGCCGATCGGAGGCTTTTTAAAGGCGACGTTGTGCACGTCGGCCGGGGTGAGCGGCATCGAAACTCCTCGGGTCAGTCGCGGCCGCGTTGGGGGACCGGTCCTCAGGTGGGGGTCACCCGGGGATCAGTCCTCCGACGATAATCATCAGCACGTAAAGGATAATCAACAGGACGATGGAGCTCAGGTCGATGCTCACGGTACCAATGCGCAACGGTGGGATCACACGCCTCAACGCTTTGAGAGGCGGATCAGTGACGCTCCACACCACCTCGAGCGCGGCGGCCGACCCCCGCGCCGGCTGCCAGCGCCGACTGTACGAGAGCACGGTACCCATCACGAACCTGGCCAGGAGCACCAGGTAGAACACGTAGATCGCGAGGTACGCGACCTGCAGCACAGGTGAAAACACGACAGTCGGAGTCCCTCGGTAGGACTAACTCTGGTTGAGGTACCCGCCCTCGGCGATCTTGGCCTTGTCCTCGGCGGTTACCTGGACGTTGGCCGGTGAGAGCAGAAACACCCGGTTGGTGACGCGCTCGATCGTACCCCGCAACCCGAATGCGAGTCCCGCAGCGAAGTCAACCAGACGCTTGGCGTCCGCCTCGTCCATCTCCGTCAGGTTCATGATCACCGGTGTGCCGTCCCGGAACCGCTCCCCGATCTGCCGCGCCTCGTTGTACGTGGTGGGATGCAGCGTGGTGATCTGCGGCCGCCGGTCGTCCTCGGCCGTCGCCGCCACCCGCTGCTGCGGCTGCACCTGGGGCGCCAGCGCCAGGTTGTCGCGCGTTGCGGTGGTGGTCGACGACGCCGTGCTAGGCGCCGCGGTCAGCGGACGGGTGATCGGGCGGACCGTGGCCCGCTCGGCCCGCGCCGCCTCCAGGCGTGCCTCCACGTTCAGCCGGGTGGCCTCCGCCCGCGCCGACTCGCGCGCCGCCTCCAGCCGGGCCGAACCGCTGCGGTCCGCCGCCATCCGGGTACGCGGGACCGACGGCGCCTCGTCGAGGTCGTCGTCGTCCTCGAAGTCGTCGTTGTACCGGCCCCCGTCACGCGAGTAGCGGTCCTCCGCCCGGTCGCCGCGGCGACCCCCGCGGTCGCGGTAACCGGAGGAATACCCCTTGTCGTAGGCAGGCTCGTCGTACTCGTGCTCGTCATCGTCCTCGACCAGCCCGAGCCAGACACCCGCCTTCCGCAGTGCGCCCATTGCCGCGCCCCTCCGTCCGCCGTGCGGCACAAACCCCCGTGCCTGTGCCGCTCTCGCGCAGACACCAGCTCTCCGTCAAAGCCCGCCACCGAGCCAGTGCCTGCCGCACTTCATCTTCACTCACGTGGGTTAACCACACTCGTGTAATTTCGGTGCAGCCGCCAGGCTACCGCAGGGGTGGTCGCATTCCGAGCAATGCGCTGCCGATGCGCACATGTGTCGCGCCGCACGCCACGGCCTCGTCCAGATCGTCGCTCATGCCCGCGGAGACCACCGTCGCATCAGGATGCGCCGCCCGGATCAGCGCGGCGCATCGGGCCACCTCCGCGAAGGCGCGCTCGGGCGCCCAGTCCAGCGGCGCCACCGCCATCACCCCCCGCAGCCGCAGCGCGGGCGCGGCGGCCACGGCCTGCGCCACGCGCAGCAGCGCCCGATCAGGATCGTCGCCGGCCGCCAGCGCGCCGCCGCGCTCCGGGTCACCGTCCACACTGAGCTGCACCAGCGCGTCGAGCTGCCCCGGCCGGCCCTCGTCGGCCGCCCGCGCCGCCGCGGCCCCCAGCGCCGTCGCCAGCCGCACCGAGTCGACCGAGTGCACCATCGCCGCGTACGAGGCCACGGAGCGGGCCTTGTTGCGCTGCAGCTGCCCGATGAAGTGCCAGCGCAGGTCCACCCCTGCGGCGGCGGTCTCCGCGGCTTTGGGGGCCGCCTCCTGGTCGCGGTTCTCCCCCACGTCGGCCACCCCGAGCGCGGCCAGGTGCAGCACGTCGGAGGCGGGGTAGGTCTTGGTCACCGCGACCAGGGTGATCTCGCCCGGGGCGCGCCGCGCCTTGCCTGCGGCGGCGGCGATGCGCTCGCGCACCGCTGCCAGGTTCGCCGCGATCTGCTCGCGCCGCTGCTGGTCAGTCAAGATCCACTCCAACCAAGAAGAAAGCTCCGATCATGCTGTTCTTACCGCATGACCGGAGCTTGCTCACGACGGGCAGGCCGCGCCGTCGGCCGCGAAGATCGCTGTGCCGAGATCTGCGGTCTGACCGCACCTTACGACCCGAAACAGCGATCTTCCGGCTACGAGCCGTTCTTCAGGAAGTCAGGGACGTCCACGTCGTCGAAGAGCACCTTGCGCTGGGACTGCGTGGGCGGAGTGTTGGTCGGCGTCGGGTGGCGCAGGGTGGGCGCCTCCACCGGCGGGGTGACCTTGCGCGGGATCTCGACCGGCTTGTAGGACGGCGAGCCGCCGTCGAAGCCGGCCGCGATCACGGTCACCCGCACCTCGTCGCCGAGCGCGTCGTCGATGACCGCGCCGAAGATGATGTTCGCGTCCGGGTGGGCCGCGTCGGTGACCAGCTGCGCCGCGTCATTGATCTCGAACAGGCCCAGGTCGGAACCGCCCGCGATGGACAGCAGCACGCCGCGCGCGCCGTCCATGCTCTGCTCCAGCAGCGGGCTGGAGATGGCGCGCTCGGCCGCCTCCACCGCGCGGTTGTCGCCGCGGGCGCTGCCGATGCCCATCAGCGCGCTGCCGGCGCCGCTCATGACGCTCTTGACGTCGGCGAAGTCGAGGTTGATCAGACCCGGCGTGGTGATCAGGTCGGTGATGCCCTGGACACCGGACAGCAGCACCTGGTCGGCCTGGCGGAACGCGTCCATCATGGTGATGCCGCGGTCGCCGAGCGCCAGCAGCCGGTCGTTGGGGATGACGATGAGCGTGTCGCACTGGTTGCGCAGCTCCTCGATCCCGGACTCGGCCTGGACCTGGCGGCGCTTGCCCTCGAACGAGAACGGCCGGGTGACCACGCCGATGGTGAGCGCGCCCAGCTTGCGGGCGATGTTGGCCACCACGGGCGCGCCGCCGGTGCCGGTGCCGCCGCCCTCGCCGCACGTGACGAAGACCATGTCGGCGCCCTTGAGCACCTCCTCGATCTCGTCGCGGTGGTCCTCGGCGGCGTTCTTGCCGACATCCGGGTTGGCCCCGGCGCCGAGCCCGCGGGTCAGCTCCCGGCCCACGTCGAGCTTCACGTCGGCGTCGCTCATCAGCAGCGCCTGCGCGTCGGTGTTGATGGCGATGAACTCCACGCCCTTGAGGCCGACCTCGATCATGCGGTTGACGGCATTGACGCCACCGCCGCCGATGCCGACGACCTTGATGACCGCGAGGTAATTGTGCGGAGGTGTCATCGGACCCTTCCTTCGAGGCTCTTGTGCCACAAGGGCGAGGGCTGCGCCCCCACCCGGCCTAGCTTGCCGCAACGGCGGAGGCGGACCTCCGGTCATTGCCGCTCCGCAGCGGTTCGGGGCGGGAACCCTAAACCTCTACTAGAGCCTTACGGTTATGTCAATCATTGTCTTGTACGGAAACGTAAGCGTCGGCACGCTGTGATCCAAGGACCACTGCGGCGTGTCTCGCACTCCACTATGGAGACCTCGCGCACGCGACCACCGCCGCGGGCCGTCCACGGGCTCAGCCGAGGGTCACGACCTCCGGCACGCCGCTGACGTCGATGCGCTTGTCCGGCTTGGCCAGCAGAGCATCCGCCGCCTTCGCCTTCAGCTCACTGCCCTCAGCGTCGCCCCAGGTCACGACCCGGTCGCCGGCCAGCTCCAGCCGGATCCGGGCGGGCCCCTCCACGACCAGGGTGGCCAGTTGGGACCGCAGCCGCTCGGTCAGCGACCGCAGCACCGCCAGCGCGGACTGGGTGGAGACGTCCTGGGGACCAGGCGTGGCCAACTGCACCCGCACGACACCGGACGGGACGCTGGAGACCGTACGGTAGATCACACCATGATCATCAAAAAGATCATACTTCTTTCCGTTGGGCACCGCGCCGACCGGAGTGCGCTCGACCACCTCGATGACCAGAGTGGACGGCCAGCTGCGGGTGACGGTGACCTCGCGGGCCGGCGCCAGCGCCGCCACCCGGGCGCGCACCGCGTCGGTGTCCACCCTGGCCAGCGGGGTGCCGTCGGGCACCGCCGCGGCGGTGCGCACCTGGTCCGGCTCCAGGATCAGGGCGCCGGACACGAACACCTCGCGCACGCCGAGCACCGGCGAGACGAAGATCAGCCAGCCCAGCGCGCCCAGCACCAGCAGCGCACCGGCGGCCAGGCCCAGCCGGGCCACGATCTGCCGGTTGCGGCGCACCCGGCCGGCCCGCGACAGCGGGATCCGGGTACGCCGCATGAACTGCCGGACCCACGGCGGCACGGCGTCGGTGCCGGCCCGTACGAGCCGCCACCGCCGCCGCGATCCGTCGTCGGGGCCCTCGGGCATCAGGCCGGCTCTCGCGCGTCCGGCGAGGCGTGGCGGGCGACGTACCCGTTCGGGGAGACCGGGTCGGCGCGCTCGGCCAGGGCCGCCATCAGCTCGTCGCCCATCAGCGAGATCGGCGGCGCGCCCATGGTCACCACCACGTCGCCCTCGCGGACCCGGCGGACCACCTCGCCCGGCACGTCCTCCCAGGACGGCACGAAGACCTTCTGCTCGGGCGGCAGCGGCACGGCCGCGGTCAGCGCGACCCCGCCCTCACCCGGCTCGCGCACCTCGCCGGGGCCGAACACCTCCATGATCACGGCCTCGTCGGCGAGCGCCAGCGCGGTGGCCATCTCCTCCTGCAGGTCCCGGGTGCGGTACATGCGGTAGGGCTGGAACACCACCACCAGGCGGCCGTCCCCGGCCACCTCGCGCAGCGTGTGCAGGGCCGCGGTCATCGAGGTCGGGTGGTAGGCGTACTCGTCGTACACCCGTACCCCCTGCACGATGCCCTTGAGTTCGAAGCGCCGCCGCACGCCCGGGTGCGAGGCCAGCCCGGCGGCCACCACCTCGGGGTCCACGCCCAGCTTGAGCGCGGTCAGCACGGCCGAGGCGCTGTTGAGGCCGAGGTGCCGGCCGGGCACCGGCATGGAGAACTCGCCCAGCTCCTGCCCGTTGAGCGAGGCCAGGTAGCGCACGCCCGCGGCGGTGGTGGTGATGTCGGTCAGCCGCAGGTCCGCCTCGGGCGACTCGCCGTAGGTGAACACCGTGCGGCCCAGCTCGCGCAGCCGGGCCGTGACCCGCATCGCGCCCGGGTCGTCGGCGCAGGTGACCACGAAGCCGTCCGGCTCGACCAGCGTGCCGAACTCGACGAAGGCGTCCTCCAGATTGGCCAGCGTGCCGTACGTGTTGAGGTGGTCCTCCTCCACGTTCGTGATGATCGACACGTGCGGCCGGTAGAGCAGGAAGGACCGGTCGCTCTCGTCGGCCTCGGCGACGAAGTACTCCCCCGTGCCGTGGTGGGCGTTCGAACCGACCTCGGAGATCTCCCCGCCGATCACGAAGGACGGGGCCAGCCCGGCCTGCTGCATGATCAGGGTGATCATCGAGGTGGTGGTCGTCTTGCCGTGCGTGCCGGCCACCGCGATGGTGCGCCGCCCGGTCATCGCCGCGGCCAGGGCCTCCGAGCGGTGCAGCACGCGCAGCCCGCGCTTGCGCGCCTCGGCCAGCTCCACGTGGTCGGCCGGGATCGCGGTCGAGTAGATGACCGTGTCGACGCCGTCCAGGTTCGACACGTCGTGGCTCATGTAGATCGTGCCGCCCAGCGCCCGCAGCGCCGCCAGCGCGGGCCACTCGCGCAGCTCCGAACCGGACACCGGCACGCCGCGGGTCAGCAGCAGGCGGGCCAGTCCGCTCATGCCGACGCCACCGACGCCGATCATGTGCACCCGGCCCAGGTCCTCCGCGGTGAGCACACCCGCCGGGATCATCTCTGCCGTCTCCACTGCACGCCTCCCTAGTTTCGCTTCGCCGTCGCCAGCGCGTTCAGCAGGAACGAGCGCAACTGCTCGTCACCGTCCCGCCGGCCGTACGCCGCCGCCGCGTAGCCCATCGTGGCCAGCCGGGCCGGGTCCGTCACCAGCGGCAGCACGTTCTGCTCGATCCACTGCGGGGTCAGCTCGCCGTCGTCCACGATAAGTCCACCACCAGCCTCAACGACCGGGAGCGCGTTGCGCCGCTGCTCGCCGTTGCCGTACGGCAGCGGGACGTAGATCGCGGGCACCCCGAGCGCGGCGGTCTCCGCGCAGGTCAGCGCGCCACCGCGGCACAGCGCCAGGTCGGCGGCGGCGTAGCCGAGCTCCATCTCGTTGATGAACTTGACCCGCACGTACGGCGCGGCCAGGTCGCTGGGCACCTCGACGTCGTCGTTGCGGGCCCCGATCACGTGCAGCACCTGCACGCCCGCCGAGGTCAGCGCCTTCGCCGAGGCGGCCACGGCCAGGTTGATCGAGCGGGCGCCCTGCGACGCGCCGAAGACGAACAGGGTCGGCCGGTGCGGGTCCAGCCCGAAGTGGGCGCGGGCCCGCTCGCGCAGCGCGACCCGGTCCAGCGTGGTGATGGACTGGCGCAGCGGCACGCCGACCACGGTCGCGCCGCGCAGCGACTCGTCCTGGCGCGGCTGGTGCGGGAAGCCCACCGCGATGTTCTCGGTGAAGCGCATGCCCAGCTTGTTGGCCACCCCGGCAGGCACGTTCACCTCGTGGATCACGATCGGCGTGTGCCGCCGCCACGCGGCCAGGTAGGCCGGGACGGAGACGTACCCGCCGAAGCCGACGACCGCGTCCGCCTCGACCTCGTCCATGACCGCCCGCGCCGCCTTGGTGGACCGGAACATCCGGTCCGGGGTGCGCAGCAGGTTCAGGTTCACCGAGCGGGGCAGCTGGTACGCCGGGATGTGCCGCAGGTCGTAGCCCGCCGCCGGGATCAGTTCCGTCTCCAGGCCACGGGGCGTGCCCAGGCAGGTGATCCGGACCTCGGGGTCGTGGCGGCGCAGACAGTCCGCGAACGCCAGCAGCGGGTAGATGTGCCCGCCGGTGCCACCACCGGCCAGCACCACCGACCGCAACCGGCCGTCACCTGACACCATCACCGTCTCCTCTCACCCGGACCACCTGCATTGCCCGACCGTCCCGGTGACCCGCCCGAACGGCGGTCCCCCGGAGACTGTCCGGCAGTGCGCGACGCCGGCTCCTTCGCCTGCGGCTCGCGCGCCTTCGCCACCGGTGCCGCCGCGGTCGCGGACGCCGCCGTGTCGGCGGGTCGCGCCGGTGACGGCAAAGGTGGCAACGGCGCCCACACTAGCTGGGCCCACTTCGGGGCCGGACGGGCATGCAGGGCTCGGGCCGCGTCCGGCTCCGCGCGGGCGAACGACGCCAGCATGCCGACCGCCGCCAGGGTCACCACCAGGGCCGTGCCGCCGTCGGAGATGAACGGCAGCGGCAGGCCGGTGATCGGCAGCAGCTTGACCACCCCGCCGATGTTGATGACCGCCTGTGCCACCAGCCACAGCGTCACCGCGCAGGCCGCCATCCGGCGGAACGGGTCGTTGACCCGGCGGGCGATGCGCAGGCCGGTGAAGGTCAGCACGGCGAACAGCGACAGCACCACCAGGCAGCCGACCACGCCGAGTTCCTCGGCGATGACCGCGAAGATGAAGTCGTTGTGCGCGCTGGGCAGCCAGTTCCACTTCAGGCTGGACTTGCCCAGCCCGACCCCGAACCAGCCGCCGTCGGAGATCGCCAGCAGCCCCTGCTTGGACTGGTAGCAGGTGTCGTCGTTGGCCGCGCAGCTGATGATTTCGGCGTCGGTCTGGAAGAACGCGCCGAACCGGTCCGAGCGGTAGCCGCCCAGGCCCGGCGCGACGATGAGCAGCGCGATGCCGGCCAGGCCGGTGCCGATCAGCATGCCGAAGTAACGCATCGGCGTGCCGGCGGCCCAGAGCAGGCCGATGAACAGGATCAGCAGGCACAGCATGGTGCCCAGGTCGGTGTAGCCGACCAGCACGAACAGCAGGCCCACCAGCGGGAACAGCGGCGTGAACAGCTCCTTCAGCCGCACGATCGAGTTGCCCTTGCGGGTCAGCACGTCCGCGCCCCACAGCACCAGCGCGAACTTCGCCAGCTCGGAGGGCTGCAGCTGGACCGGGCCGATGTAGAGCCACAGCGTCTCGGAGTGGATGAAGCCGATCTGCGGCTTGGGCAGCGCCTTGGAGGCGTGCAGCAGCGCGATGCCGTCCATCAGCAAGAGCAGCACGATCGACACCGTCAGCGCCACCGGGGCCATCGCCCGGAAGGTGCGCCGCGGCAGCCGCTGGCAGACCCAGAACGCGGCCAGGCCCACCACCGCGGCGATGACCTGCTGCGCGATGACCGTGAACGCGCTGCCGCTGGCGCTGTACGCCGCGACGCTGGTCGCCGAGTACACCATCGCCAGGCCGATCACCAGGAGCAGGCCGGCGCTTGCCAGCAGCAGGTAGTACGAGGCCAGCGGCCTCGACAGCAGCCCGCGCAGGGCGGCGAGCCAGGTGAACAGGTCCACCCGCAGCACGCGGGGCGCCGGCGGGCCCGCCTGCTCGGGCGGGGCAGCCGTACGGGCGTCACCGGTCATCGAGAGGACTCCGATCTCGGCCGCTGCGGACGGGGGGTGCTGTTCTGTTGTGCCGTGTCCGGCGCGCCCGGCGCGGGGTCAGGCGGGCAGGGCGCGGACCGCCTCGGCGAATGCGTCGCCACGGCGGGCGTAGCTGGGGAACATGTCCAGGGACGCGGCGGCCGGCGCGAGCAGCACGGTGTCGCCCGGCTCGGCCAACCGGGCTGCCGCCTGCACCACCTCCGCCATCGCCCCATCATCCGTGCGAGCCACGTCCACCACGGGCAGGTGCGGCGCGTGTCGCGCCAGTGCCGCGGCGATCTCGGCCCGGTCCACGCCGAGCAGCACCGCCCCGGCCAGCCGGGGCGCGACGCGCGCCGTCAGCTCGTCGATGTCGACACCCTTGAGCTGGCCGCCGGCCACCCACACGATCCGCTCGTACGAGGTCAGCGACGCCTGGGCGGCGTGCGGGTTGGTCGCCTTGCTGTCGTCGACCCAGGTCACACCGTTGACCGTGGCCACGTGCGCGTTGCGGTGCGGCTCGGGCACGTACCCGGCCAGGCCGCGCCGGATCGCCTCGTGCGGCACGCCCACCGACAGCGCGAGTGCGGCTGCCGCGAGCGCGTTGGCCACGTTGTGCGCGCCGACCGGGTGGATGTCGGCCAGGGTGGCCAGCTCGTGGGCGTCGCCGTCGCCGGTGCGGTCGACGAGCACGTCCTCGACCACGCCGACGCAGCCGCGCGGCGGCACGTCCAGGGTGAACCCGACCACCCGTCCGGGCGGCCCGGCCGCGTACAGCCCCTCCAGCAGCGCCCTGACGCGCGGATCGTCGAGATTGCCGACCGCGGTGCCCCCGGTGGCCGCCGAACGCCACACGGCCGTCTTGGCCGTCGCGTAATGGTCGAAGCCGCCGTGCCAGTCCAGGTGGTCGTCGGCGAGGTTGAGCAGCGCGCCGCCGTGCGGGGCCAGCGTCGAGGACCAGTGCAGCTGGAAGCTGGACAGCTCGACGGCCAGCACCTCGTATCCGCCGGGCCCGCCGGCCTGCGCGTCGACCAGCGGCATGCCGATGTTGCCCAGCGCCGCCGTGCGCAGCCCGGCCGCGCCCAGGATGGCGGCCAGCATGGTGACCGTGGTGGTCTTGCCGTTGGTGCCGGTGACCGCCAGCCAGCGGGGCCCGTCCGGCTTGCGCAGCCGCCAGGCCAGCTCCGGCTCGCTGTACACCTCGATGCCCGCGGCCGCGGCGGCCAGGGCGAGGGGGTGGTGCGGCGGGAAGCCCGGGGAGACGACCAGGTCGTCGACCCCGGACAGCAACTGCCCGGGGTCGGGCTCGCCGATCACCACGTTGACGCCCAGGCCCGCGAGCCGCTCGGTCTCGGCCGAAGCCGCCCGGTCGACCACGGTCACCTTGGCGCCGAGGCCCGCCAGGGCGGTGGCGCAGGCGGCTCCGGCCACCCGCGCCCCGGCCACCAGCACCGAACGGCCCTCGTACATCGGTGTCACCCCATCACGCGCAGGAAGTCGCTGTAGAAGATGCCCAGGCCGATCGCCACCCCGATGCCGCCGACGATCCAGAAGCGGACGACGATGTTGACCTCGCTCCAGCCTGCCAACTCGAAGTGGTGCTGGAGCGGCGACATGCGGAAGACACGTTTTCCGGTGGTCCGGAACGAGATCACCTGGATCACCACCGACATCGTGATGATCACGAACAGGCCGCCGATGATGAGCAGCAGCAGCAGGGTGCGCGTCGACATGGCCAGGCCCGCGATCAGGCCGCCCAGCGCCATCGAGCCGGTGTCGCCCATGAAGATGCGGGCCGGCGAGGTGTTCCACCACAGGAAGCCGACGAGCGCACCGGCCGCCGCGGCGGCGATCATCGCCACCTCGAGTGGATCCCGCACCGCGTAGCAGTAGTTGTTGGCGTTGGACGCGTAGCCGGACGTGTCCGCGCACCAGTGCTGGTACTGCCAGGCCGCGATGAAGCTGTACGCCCCCAGCACCATCACCGAGGTGCCGGTGGCCAGGCCGTCCAGGCCGTCGGTCAGGTTCACGCCGTTGGTGGCGCCGAGCACCACCGCCACGAACAGGATGATCGCGCCGACCTTGCCGATGTCCAGCCAGTCGATGTCGCGGATGAACGAGAGCTTGGTGGAGCCGACGGTCTCGGTGTTCGAGCCGGGGTCGCTCAGCGCGATGATGCCGAACGCCGCGCCCACCAGCAGCTGCCCGAGCAGCTTGCCGCGCTTGTTCAGGCCGCCGCTGTTGCGCCGGCGGACCTTGAGGAAGTCGTCGATGAAGCCGACCGCGCCGGAGAACACGAACAGGCCCAGCAGCACCAGTGCGGTGATGGTCGGCGTGATCTGGGCGATCTGCTTCTCGGGCAGCGTGGTCAGGCTCAGGTGGGCCACCACGTACGCGATGACCGTGCCGAAGATGAACACCACGCCGCCCATCGTGGGCGTGCCCTTCTTGGACAGGTGGGTCTGCGGCCCGTCCGTGCGGATGGGCTGGCCCGCCTTGAGCCGGGTGAAGGCTTTGATGGCAATGGGGGTGCCGAAGAGGGATACCGCGAACGCCACCAGGATCGCGACGATGATCGATCTCATCGGTGGCCGTCTCCGTCACTCGCGCCCGCGAGGGCGCGTGTCTCGCGCAGTGCGTCCACCACGTCCCAGGTTCGGTAACGCGAACCCTTCACCAGCACGACGTCTGCGGACCGCAGCCGCTCCCGCAGCACGCCGATCGCCGCGGCCTGATCGCTGACCAGCACCGACTCACCTTCCCAATGCCGCACCGAGGCCGCGCCGTCGAGGATCGGCGCGGCTGACTCGCCCACCACGATGAGCAGGCCGACGCCGAGCGTAGCCGCCAGCGCTCCCACCTCGGCATGGCCGTCACGCTCCGCCGGACCGAGCTCGGCGTGGTAGCCGAGCACCGCCACGGTGCGCCGCTCGTCCTGACCTGCGCCGCCGAGGGTGTGCAGCGCGCGCAGCGCCGTCGCGGTCGAGGCCGGATTCGCGTTGTACGAGTCGTCGATGACCGTGACACCGTCGGCACGGTCGAAAACATCCATCCTTCGGGTCGAGACGGCGCGCAACCGGGCCAGCGCCGCGGGCAGTTCGGCCCACGGCAGGCCGCAGCGCAGGGCGACCGCGGCCGCCAGCAGCGTGTTGCCCACCTGGTGCGCCCCGGTCAGCCCCAGCTCCACCCGCGCGGACTCGGTTCCTCGCACCACGGTGTACGAGGGACGCCCGCGCCCGTCCAGCTCCACGTCCACGGCCCGCAGGTCCGCGTTGTCGGCCTGTCCCACCAGCACCGACGGCGCGGCGGTGACGCCCGCCATCGCCGCCACCCGGTGATCGTCACCGTTGAGCACGGCGAGCCCGTCCGCGGGCAGCGCCTGCACGATCTCGGACTTGGCCAGGGCGATGCCCTCCACCGAGCCGAACTCGCCGATGTGCGCCACCCCGACGTTGACCACCACGCCGATGTGCGGCGGGGCGATCTCGCAGAGGTCCTTGATGTGCCCGATGCCGCGCGCGCCCATCTCCAGCACCAGGAAACGGGTGTCCGCGTCGGCCTTCAGCGCCGTGTACGGCAGCCCCAGCTCGTTGTTGAACGTGCCGGGTGGCGCCACGGTCGGGCCGAGCCCGCTGAGCAGCCCGCCGATCAGGTCCTTGGTGGTCGTCTTGCCCGACGAGCCGGTGATCGCCACGACGGTGGTGTCGAGGCGGTCCAGCACCGCGCGGGCCAGCCGGGCCATCGCGGCCAGCGGGTCGGCGACCACGATCGTCGGCAGCTCCGCGACCGGGCGCGTGCCGAGCACGGCCACCGCGCCGGCGGCCGCGGCGGCCGGGGCGAAGTCGTGCCCGTCGGCCTTCTCGCCTGCGAATGCGACGAACAGCCCGCCCGTCCCGAGCTTGCGGGAGTCGAACTCCACGGTGCCGGTCACCAGGGTCTGCGGGTCGCCGCCGTGCAGCGTGCCGTCGACGGCGGCGGCGATCTCGGCCAGGCTCAGCGGGATCATCGGCCCTCCTCCTGCTCGGCGGCCGTAGCGGCCTGGTTCCGTTGCCCGGCTCCCGGCCCGGCGTCGCCGGCGGGGCCGAAGCGGGCGATCAGCGCGGCCGCCAGCTCGACGCGGTCGTCGAAGGGCAGCACCTGGCCGTTGATCTCCTGGCCGGTCTCGTGGCCCTTGCCGAGCAGCGCGATCACGTCGCCGTCCTTGGCCCGCTCCACCGCCTCGGCGATGGCGGCCCGGCGCCCGGCGATCTCGACCACCTCGGCAGCCGCGCCCGCAGTGCCCGCGAGCACGCCCTGCCGGACGGCTGCCGGGTCCTCGGTGCGCGGGTTGTCGTCGGTGACGATGAGCAGGTCGGAGCCGTGTGCACCGGCCGCGCCCATGAGCGGGCGCTTGCCGGTGTCCCGGTCGCCGCCCGCACCCAGCACGCAGATGAGGCGGCCGCCCCGGACGTCGGCCAGCGAGCGCAGCGCGAGCAGCGCGGCCTCGATCGCGCCGACCTTGTGCGCGTAGTCGACGACGCCGACCACCGGGCCGGGCGCGTCGACCTGCTCCAGCCGGCCGGGCACGCCCGGACAGGCGGCGATGCCGTCGGCGGCGGTGCGCGGAGCCACCCCGACCGCGGTCAGGCAGGCCAGCGCCAGCAGCGCGTTGGCCACGTTGTGGCGGCCGGGCAGGCGCACTCCGGCGGGCACCGGGCCGGCCGGGCCGAGCGCGGTGAAGCGCTGGCCGAAGTCCCGCTCGACGACGTCCGCGGCGTGCCAGGTGGCGGCGGGGTCGCCGAGGGCCGAGTAGGTGACGGTGGCCGGGCGGCGCAGCGGCAGCAGCGCCGGGTCGTCGAAGTTGAGCACCTCGACCCGGCAGCGGCCGTCGAACAGCCGCGCCTTGGCCTGGAAGTAGTCGTCGGAGTCGGTGTGGAAGTCCAGGTGGTCCGAGCCGAAGTTGGTGTAGCCGCCGACCGCGAAGCGCACCCCGCCGACGCGGCCCATCACCAGCGCGTGGCTGGACACCTCCATCACCACCGCGGTGACGCCGTTCTCCCGGGCCAGCGCGAACAGGGCGTGCAGGTCGGTCGCCTCGGGGGTGGTGCGCACGCTGGTCACGGTCAGGTCGCCCAGGCGGGTCTCCACGGTGCCGATCAGGCCGGTCTTGTGGCCCGCGGCGCGCAGCCCGGACTCGACGAGGTACGCGGTGGAGGTCTTGCCGGCGGTGCCGGTCAGCCCGATGACGGTCAGCGCGGAGGTGGGCGAGCCGTAGACGGCGTCGGCGACCGGCCCCAGCGCCTCCCGGGCGTCCGCGACGACGAGCACGGGCACCCCTGCCGCGAGCGCGGGTGCGAGCGCCGGGTGGGCGGCTCCTGCGGCGTCGGTCAGCACGGCGACCGCGCCCGCGGCCAGCGCGCCGGGGACGAACTCCGCGCCGTGGCGGCGCGCGCCCGGCAGCGCCGCGTACAGGTCGCCGGGGCGCACCTGGTCGCCGGCGTGGGTGATGCCGGTGACCTCGACCGTGAGCGCCTCCGGCGATGCCGCGCAGTCCGCTCCGACAAGGGCCGCGAGCGTGGCTAGGCCGACCGGCGTCACGCGGGCCGGCCGCAGGGGCGCGGCGGTGGAGCTGAGTTTCCCTGGCACGGCGTCAGACCTTACCCGCTGGCCCATGACCCGCCGCACACCTGTGCCCGCTGTGTCTGACTTCTAATGACATTGATCAGTAATGCGTCACGAACGTGGGCGACTTGACGGTGCTCGGCAGCACCTTGAAGTGCCGCAGCGTGAACGCCATGATGTCGCGGAACGCCGGGCCCGCCACCTTGCCGCCCGCGCCGACGCCCGGCGTCTTGACGAACACGGCGATGACGTAGCGCGGGTTCTCCGCGGGTGCCATGCCGATGAACGAGCCGACCTCGCCCTTGACGTACTTGCCGTTGACGACCTGCGAGCCGGTGCCGGTCTTGCCGGAGATGCGGTATCCGGGCAGCGCGGCCGAGCGGCCGGTGGCCTGGTCGACGGTGGTCACCGCCTCCATGATCTCGCGCAGCGCCGCGGCGTTCTCGGCGCTGATGACCCGGTGCGACTTGGCCGGGGCCGGCCGGGTCACCTTGCCGTCGGGCGCGATGGTCTGCTTGATCAGGTGCGGCTGCACCCAGGTGCCGTCGTTGGCGATCGCCGCGTACGCCGCCGCCATCTGCAGCGGGGTCACCGCCATCTCGTGCCCGATCGGGATCGAGCCGTGCGACGTGCCGCTCCAGTCCTCCGGCGCCTGGAGCTGGCCGGACGACTCACCGGGCACCCCGATGCCGGTGGGCTGGCCGAGCCCGAAGAGCTTCTGGTACTCGTACAGCTTCTCCGCGCCGAGCTTCTCGGCGACCTTGATGGTGGCCACGTTCGACGAGAACGCCATCAGCCCCGGCAGCGTGATCTTCGTGCCCTCGGCGAACTGGTGGGTGTCCCAGTAGACCTGGTCGCCCTTCTTGATCGACGGGCCGATCTTGATCGTCGAGTCGGGCTCGATCACGCCCTCCTGCAGCGCCGCCGACAGCACGATCGCCTTGTGCACCGAGCCGGGGTCGACCACCACCGAGGTGGCGTTGTCGGCCAGCTGCTCCGGCTTGGCCGCACCCGGGTTCGCCGGGTTGAACGTCGGGTACGTGGCCTGCGCGACCACGTCGCCGGTCCGGGCGTCCAGCACCACGGCCGCGCCCCACACCGCCTTGACCTTCTCCATGCTCGTGTACAGGATGTGCTGCGCCTGCCACTGCACGTCACGGTCGATCGTGAGCATCAGCGAGCTGCCCGGCTGCGCCACGACCTCGCGGCGGTAGCCGCCCGGGATGGGCTTGTTCAGCTGCCCGTTGCCGGTCTCGTACTGCAGCTCGCCGTTGCGGCCGCGCAGCAGCTGGTCGTAGCGCGCCTCGATGCCGGCCAGGCCGTTGAGGTCGGTGCCGGTGAACCCGATGAGGTTCGCGGCGAGGTCGTCGCCGGGCATGTCGCGCCGCTCGTCGCGCTTGACGATGACACCCGCCAGGTTCAGCGCGCGCACCATCTCCGCGGTCTGCACGCTCAGCCCGCGCAGCAGCCAGCGGAACCGGATCGGCGCGCCGCTGACCTCCTGCTTGCCCTTCTGCAGCAGCGGCTCCAGCTCGGACGGGGCCTTGCCCAGCAGCGGCGCGAGCGCCACCGCAGTCGCCCTGGGGTCTTTGACCAGCTCCGGGTCGACGGCCACGAAGCGCGCCTCCACGCTGTGCGCGAGCACCTTGCCGGTGCTGTCGAAGATGGCGCCGCGCTGCGCGGGCAGCACGATCTTGTCGAGCCGGTCCTGCAGTCCCTGGGCGGCGAACGCGGGCGCGTCGGCGAGCTGGAACTGCACCAGCCGCACCCCGATCGCGGCGAACAGCAGCAGTGACAGGGCGGTGGCCAGGCGCAGCCGGCGGCGCGGCTCGCCCATCTTCGGCGGGTCGGGCGGCGGGGCGACCGGGCGCTGCCGCCGATCCTGGCCACGGCCACGGCCGGCGGGCAGCCGGTCCCCGCGGCGCGGCTCCCGGGCACGGGCGGCCTGCGTACGACCGATGAATTCGCGGTCGCCACGGACCACGGGACGGCCACGGCCCGCGGGCGCGGTCCGGCGGCGCGGGGTCTCCTCGACGTCGAAGTCGCCGCCGCCGACGTCCCCGCCGTCGTCGGCCCGGCGCGGGCGACGGCCCGCGGAGGCGCCCGTGACCCGGCCCAGGCGCTGGGGCGGGCGGCCCTCCTCGGCCCGGCCGCCGCGCACCATGCGCAGCTCGGCCCGGCGGCGCTGCAGCTCGGCCTCGGCCTGCGGGTCCGGCGCGGACTCCGCGCCGTCGCCGGAGCCGCCGTCGCGGGTGGTCCGGCCGCGCGGGGTGAACGCGCGCGCGTCGCCGATACCGCTGCGGCGGTTGCGGCCCCGGTCCTCCGGCTCGTCGGTGTCGCGTCGCGCCATCGTCGCCCCTTCTACGCCTTCACGCAGGCAGGCTCCGGCACGGCTCCGCGTGGGGAGCCATGCCGGAGCCCGATGCTCACTGGCTGGTGATGCTCGGCTTGCCGGTGGCCGGCTGCGGCACCCCGATGATCTTGCCGTCGGGGAGCCGGATGAAGGCGGGCGCGCCCGCCGGCACCAGGCCCAGCCGCTTGGCCGCCGCCTCCAGGCGACCCGGCGACTCCGCCTCCGTGATCTCCTGGGTGATCTGCTGCTCGCGCAGGTCGAGTTGCGCCTGCTGCTTCTTCAGATCGGTCAGCTGGATACCGCTCTCGGCGATCTTGGTGTTGAGCACCAGGATGCCGAGCACCCCGGCGACCACGACCAGCACGATGAGCAGCACAAACGGCGTTCGCGGCGCCGCCACCGGCACCGGCGGAGCCAGCCGCAGCCGCGGTCGCCGTGCCTCCGGCGACGTCACAGGCTCCGGCTGCACCGCCAGCGCGGCACTGCCCCTCGTCCGGTAACGGTCCCCGGAACGGCCTTCCTCACGCGCCTTCGCTTCGTTCGTCACGGCCCGACCCCCCGGTCGCGACGCCTCCTGCGAGGACGCTGTGCTGCGGCGCGATGCCCGCAGCGGTGTCACGTTCATCCCTACCCCCTTTGCTCGCAGCCTGCCGGGCCCCGGTCAGGGACCCTGGTGTCTGTCATGCGGAGCCCGCTCCGCGGCCTTGAACGGGCGGCCGGCCTTCGGTTCGCTCCGGCTGGTGCCCGGTTCCTCGATCAGTTGCACGGCCCGCAGGCGCACCGACGCCGCCCGCGGATTGCGGGCCACCTCGGCCTCCGACGCCATCTCGGCCCCGCCCCTGGTCAGCAGGCGCAGCGTCGGCCCGGTGCCCGGCAGCTCGACCGGCAGGTCCACCGGTCCGGTGCTGCGGGCGCGGGCCGCGAAGGCCTGCTTGGTGATCCGGTCCTCGAGCGAGTGGTACGACAGCACCACCACCCGTCCCCCGGGCGCCAGCACGTCGATCGCGGCGGGCAGCGCACGCTCCCACGTGGAGAGCTCGCCGTTGACCTCGATGCGCAGCGCTTGGAACGTCCGCTTGGCCGGATGTCCCCCGGTACGCCGGGCCGGCGCCGGGATCGAGTCCCGCACCAGCTCGGCCAGCAGGGCCGATGACGTGATCGGCGCCTTGGCACGTTCGCGCAGGATCGCCGCCGCGATCCTGGACGCGAACTTCTCCTCCCCGTAGACCCGCAGGATCCGGGTCAGCTCCGGGTGGGAGTAGCTGTTGACGATCTCCTGGGCGGTGACGCCCCTGGTCTGGTCCATGCGCATGTCGAGCGGCGCGTCCTGGGCGTACGCGAACCCGCGGTCCGCCTCGTCCAGCTGCAGCGACGACACGCCGAGGTCGAACAGCACGCCGTCGACCTTCTCCAGGCCGAGCTTGCTCAGCACCAGCGGCAGCTCGTCGTAGACGGCGTGCACCAGGTGCACCCGGTCGCCGAACCGCTCCAGCCGGCGCTGCGAGTGCGCCAGCGCCTCGGTGTCGCGGTCGAGCCCGACGAGGATGGTCTCCGGGTGCGCCAGCAGCACCGCCTCGGCGTGGCCGCCGAGCCCGGTGGTGCCGTCGACGTAGACCGTGCGGCCGCCGGGTGCGTGTCCGGGCCGGTCCAGGGCGGGGGCCAGCAACTCCAGGCATCGATCAAGCAGAACCGGCACGTGTACGCCACGCGGCTCCACCACTTCGACCCCCCTGTTTTCGCTGTGCCTCGTCGTACCGCCAGATCCCCAACCGCTTCCCCGTTCCCACCCTCGTCGCGGCCGAGGATGGGAGCGATGCGCCTGGCGTCGGGGAAGTGACGCCAGGTGCCGGAGCGGGTGGAGATCTCGCGGTACGACTGTCGAGCCCGGCCGTGAACGGTTGCCGGACCCCCGTCCTCACAGACCGCCGGGCAGCACCCCCTCCTCGATGCCGGCGAACTCGTCTTCGTTCGCCTCGAGGTAGGCGTCCCACGCCTGCCTGTCCCAGACCTCGACCCGGGTGCTGGCGCCGATGACCACGAGGTCACGGTCCAGTCCCGCGTACTCCCGCAGGTGGCTCGGGATGGTGACCCGGCCCTGCTTGTCGGGGATCTCGTCGTGCGCGCTGGCGAAGAAGACCCGGCTGTAAGCGCGGGCCGCCTTGTGCGTCATCGGAGCCTCGGCCAACTGGCCCGCGATGCGCTGGAACTCCGGCGTCGGAAAGACGTAGAGACAGCGCTCCTGCCCTTTGGTGATCACGACACCTCCTGCCAGCTCGTCACGGAACCGAGCGGGCAGGATCAGCCGGCCCTTGTCGTCGAGCCGGGGAGTATGGGTGCCCAGGAACATCGGCCCCCACCCCCTCCAGCGCCGACACCGCCGCCGTCTCGTTTCGCGGACGAGTCGCCGTGCGTTGCCTCCGGGGCCGGCGGACCATCCGGCCCGCCATTGCGCCCCACTTTACTCCACTTCCCTCCACGGTCAATGCGGATTCAGCCTTCCGGGTGCGGTTTCGCTCCACATAGGCGCAGCTCATGGCCGTAAACGACCGGTGGAGGGCGGCGCGGCGCGTTACCAAGGTCATCTTTTTGACACCCGGGTTTACCCCAGCAAAAAGCACCCTCCGTCTCCGCACGGTCACCCGGAGGTGGTTATGCGATGACAGAGGGTGCTTGACAGCTCTCTCTTGGTGCTACTCAGTTATATGACCGTCGATCGGTGGAGGGGTTTGCCCGCTCAGTTGTCGGCGGCGTCCGTATCGGCGTCGTCGGCGTCGTCCTCGGACCGGGCGTCTGTCGCGGCGGCCTCGGGCTCTGCCTGCGGATCCTCGCCGGACGGGCGGCGCTGGTCGCGGCGGGCCTGCCCGTCAGGCTGGGCGGACGCGCTCGCGGAGGTCTTGGCGGCGGTGGGGGCGGGTTTGGCGGCCGGGGCGCCGAGCAGGCTGACCGCGGCGATACCGGCGCCCAGGCCCAGCAGCAGACGGGCCGGGCGCCGCTCGGGGAGTTCGAGCACAGCGATGTCCTTCCAGGGGTGCGGCCCACCACTGTGCCAAGTGCTCGCCACCCGGCACGTGGTGCGCATTCGCGCACGGCCGCTGTATCGTTTTACCCCTTCGGACCCGATTCGCGCAATACGCTGGGAAAACAGGAGGCGAGGCAGTGGTTCACGCCACAGGCCTGACGCGGTCCGGGAGTCAGGTAGCCTCTCCCGCGTGACGGAGAACAAGCTGCCGCTGCGGGCCTCGCTCGCGGCATCGGTCTCGCGCACCGCCGCGGCGCTCTCGCGCGCCACCGGCCGGGGCGACGGATCGGTCATCGGCGGGCGCCTGGGCATGATGATCGACCCGGACCTGCTGGCCCACCTGGCGGCCGGGCGACGCATAGCCCTGGTCTCCGGCACCAACGGCAAGACCACCACCACGCGGTTCACCGCGGCGGCGGTCGGCGTGCTCGGCGACGTCGCGACGAACTCGTTCGGCGCGAACATGCCCACCGGCCACACCTCCGCCCTGGCCCGCGCCGGCGCCACGCCGTACGCCGTGCTGGAAGTCGACGAGCACTACCTCGCGCAGGTGCTGCGAGCCACCACGCCGCTGGTGGTGGCGCTGCTGAACCTGTCCCGCGACCAGCTCGACCGGGCCAAGGAGGTGGCGATGATGGCGCAGCTGTGGCGCGACGCCCTCGCCGACCACCCCGACGTGCACGTGGTCGCCAACGCCGACGACCCGATGGTCGTATACGCCGCCGCCGCGCACGCCGCCTCCGGCGAAGGCAAGGTGACCTGGTTCTCCGCGGGCCAGCGCTGGCGCGAGGACGCGCACGTCTGCCCCGCCTGCGGCGCGCACATCGAGCGCGACGAGACCGACGCCGACGCCTGGCGCTGCGCCACCGGCGACCTGGCCCGCCCGGCCCCGCAGTGGACGGTCGACGAGTCCGCCGTGATCGACCCCGAGGGCGTACGCCACGAGGTCAAGCTCCAGCTCCCCGGCAAGGTCAACGTCGGCAACGCGGCGACCGCGCTGGCCGTGGCGCACCGGTTCGGGGTCTCCCCCGCCGACGCCGCCCCCAAGCTGGCCGAGGTCGCCAGCGTGGCCGGCCGCTACGCCCAGGTCGACCGGGACGGGCGCAACATCCGCCTGCTGCTGGCCAAGAACCCGGCCAGCTGGCTGGAGGCCTTCGACATGGCCGAGGAGCAGCCCACCCTGCTGTCGATCAACGCGCGGGACCCCGACGGCTTCGACACCAGCTGGCTGTTCGACGTCGACTTCGCCCCGCTGCGCGGCCGCCAGGTCCTGATCACCGGCGACCGGGCGTACGACCTCGCCGTCCGGCTGCAGGTCAACGACGTGCCCTTCACCCATGTGAAGTCATTCGACGAGGCCGTCGCGGCGGTGCCGCCCGGCCGCCTGGAAGTGATCGCGAACTACACCGCGTTCCAGGACATCCGAGCGGAGTTGGATCGAGTTGTCTAGCGCACTCCAGATCGTCTGGGTCTACCCCGACCTGCTGTCCACCTACGGCGACCGCGGCAACATGCTGATCCTGGCGCACCGCGCCAAGCTGCGCGGCATCCCCGTCGACACCCTCGAGGTGCGCTCCGACCAGGCCCTGCCCTACGGCGACATCTACCTCATCGGCGGCGGCGAGGACGGCCCGCAGGCCCTGGCCGCCCAGCGGCTGGCCGCCGACCGCGGCCTGCACCGCGCCGTCGACCGCCGCGCCGTGGTCTTCGCCGTGTGCGCCGGATACCAGCTGCTCGGCAACAGCTTCTTCGCCAAGGGCGCCAAGTGCGACGGCCTGGGCCTGCTCGACCTGCACTCCGACCGCGGCCCCACCCGCGCCGTCGGCGAGCTGGCCGGCGACATCGACCCGGCGCTGGGCCTGCCCATGCTCACCGGCTTCGAGAACCACGGCGGCCGCACCCACCTCGGTCCCGAGGTGAAGCCGCTGGCCAAGGTCCGGGCCGGCATCGGCAACGACGGCGCGACCGAGGGCGCCTGGTCCGGCACCGTCATCGGCACGTACTCGCACGGCCCCGCCCTGTCCCGCAACCCGGCCCTGGCCGACCTGCTGCTGCGCTGGGCGACCGGCGAGGAGTCCCTGGCCGCCCCCGACGACACCTGGCACACCCGGCTGCGCGGCGAGCGCCTCGGCGCCGTGGGACTCGTGTGACCGCGTCGTCCGAGGTCTCGACCTCGACCGAGCCCGACAGCGCACCGACCGGCGCCACGCCTGCCGCGCCGCCCCGGCCCGGCGCGGCAGGCTCGCCCTCCCCCGACTCAGGCTCGCCCTCCGTCGACTCCGTGTCGGCGGATCCGGTCCAGCCCGCGCCGGCACCGGCCGGACCTGGGACGGGCACGCACTGGCCGCGACTGGCCGCGCTCGCCCTGCTGGTCGGGCTGGCGGGCTTCGCCGCGTGGAAACTGCCGCTGGACAAGCTGCCCGCCTGGGTGGACCAGCTCGGCCCGGCCGCGCCCGTGGTCGCCGTGCTGGTCTGCGCGGTGCTGCTGTGCGCGCTGGTGCCGCGTACCGCGATCTCGCTGGGCTGCGGCGCCCTGTTCGGCGCGGTCGCGGGGGCCGCCTGGTCGCTCACCGCCGCGCTGCTGGCCGCGACCATCACGTATGCCGCGGGCCGCTGGGCGGGGCGCGACTTCGTCGCCGCGCACGCCGGTGACCGGCTGGCCCGGCTCGACCGCTGGCTGGCCCGGCGCGGCCTGCTGGCCGTCATCGTGGTGCGGTTGCAGCCGATCGCCCCGTTCGGGCTGGTGGGGTACGCGTACGGGACCAGCTCGGTGCGCTTCCGGCACTACCTGCTGGGCACCGCGCTGGGCGGGCTGCCGTCCTCGTTCAGCTACGCCACCATCGGCGCGGCCGCCATCGCGCCGCACTCGCTGAGCTGGCTGACCTTCATCCCGGCCGCGACCGGCATCCTGATCAGCGCCGCCGCCGCCCTGCACTGGCGCCACCAGACCCGCCACACGGGCCGCCCCGCCACCGCTTGACATGTCCGGCGTCAGGGCCTGACAGTGCCCCGGCATCGGGCGGCGGATCATCCGGCTGGACAGATGCCGCATCCGCGGCGGAGCCGGCAGTGAAGATCTGTTTTTGTGGACGATGAATGCCCCTCCAGGGGCCGTCGGCGTCCACAAAAACAGATCTTGCGCCGCCGGTCTAGGCTCTGCGGGCGTGCGTGCGCTGCCGCGGGACGACTCGTCCGATCTCGACTTCCTGCTGTTCCGGCAGAGCGACGTGCTCACCCGGGCGCAGGCGCTGGCCCATTTCTCCGAGAAAGCCATCCGTCATCGGCTGGACACCGGCCGCTGGCGACGGCCGCGGCGCGGCGTCTACGTCCTGCGCGACGCGCCCGATGACGACGACCAGCGGCGCTGGGTCGCTGTACTGGCCGGGCCGCCGGGCACGGTGACCGCGGGCCGCACCGCGCTGGCTCAGCTCGGCCTGCGAGGCTTTCACGTACACGCGATACACCTGCTCATGCCGTCGGCCGCCCGCGACCGCGACACACCGCACGACGTGATCACCCACCGCACCCGACGACTGGAGCCGTCGGACGTGCACGATCTCGGCAGCCCGCCCTGCACGATGCCCCCACGCTCGGTCATCGACGCGGCACAGTGGGCACGCTCCGACGACGAGGCCCGGTCGGTCGTCGCGGCCGCGGTGCAGCAGCGGCTGGTGGACGCCGCGGACCTGCGCGCCGTGCTCGCCCGGCTGAGTTCCGTACGGCGGCGTCCGGTGATCACTTTGGCGGTGAACGACGCGGCAGCCGGAGCAGGGTCGCTGCCCGAGGCGCAGTTCCTGGCGCTGTGCCGCCGAGGCGGCCTGCCACGGCCGAAGCTGCAGGTGAGCCGCCGTGACGGAACCGGGCGGCAGCGCTACCTGGACGCCCTGTTCGAGCAGTACGGCGTCCACGCCGAGATCGACGGCGCGCAGCACCTCGATGTGCGGGCGTACTGGGCGGACATGCAGCGGCAGAACGCGTTGTGGGTGCGCGGCGAGCGGGTGCTGCGGTTCCCGGCTTGGGCGATACGCAACCATCCGGACGAAGTCCTCGAAACGGTCCGTGCCGCCCTGCGGGCCGCAGGCTGGACCGGTTGATGATCTGTTTTTGTGGACGCTGACGGCCCTTATGGGGGCACCCAGCGTCCACAAAAACAGATCATCAACCAGCGCAACTAAAGGAAGGGCACCTTCTTGAACGCGGAGCGTTAAGAAGGTGCCCTTCCTTTCTCGAAACGTCAGGCGACGATGCTGACCAGGCGGTTGGGGACGACGATGACCTTTTTGGGGTCCTTGCCGGCCAGCGTGGCGGCGACCTCGGCCAGGGCGGCCGTGCGGATGTCGGCCTCGGCGGCGTCGGCGGCCACCTCGATCCGGCCACGGACCTTGCCGTTGACCTGGACCGGGTAGGTGACCAGGTCGGCGGTCAGCAGCGCCGGGTCGGCGACCGGGAAGTCGACGAAGGTCAGCGAGCCGTCGTGGCCCAGCTTGGACCACAGCTCCTCGGCGATGTGCGGGGCGATCGGGGCCAGCATCAGCACCAGCGGCTCGGCGATCTCGCGCGGGGTGGCCCCGGCCTTGGTCAGCGCGTTGGTCAGCTCGATCAGCTTCGCGATCGCGGTGTTGAAGCGCAGCGCGGCCATGTCCTCGCGGACGCCGGCGACGGTGCGGTGCAGCAGGCGGCGCAGGTCGTCGGAGGCCGGAGCGTCGACCACGGCGACGCCGCCGGTCTGCTCGTCGACGACGGTGCGCCAGACCCGCTGCAGGAAGCGGTACGCGCCGACGACGGCCCGGGTCTCCCAGGGGCGGGACACCTCCAGCGGGCCCATGGACATCTCGTACACGCGGAAGGTGTCGGCGCCGTACCGCTCGCACATCTCGTCGGGCGTGACGACGTTCTTCAGCGACTTGCCCATCTTGCCGTACTCGCGGTTGACCTTCTCCCCGTTCCAGGTGAAGACGGTCGGCTGCTCCTCGGCGACCTCCTCGGCCGGGATGTAGGCGCCCCGGTCGTCCTTGTACGCGTACGCCTGGATGTAACCCTGGTTGAACAGGCGGTGGTACGGCTCGAAGCTGCTGACGTGGCCCAGGTCGAACAGCACCTTGTGCCAGAAGCGGGCGTACAGCAGGTGCAGCACGGCGTGCTCGACGCCGCCGACGTACAGGTCGACGCCGCCGGAGTCGCCGGCCGACTGCGGCCCGACCCAGTAGGCCTCGTTGGCCGGGTCGACGAAGGCCTGCTCGTTGGTCGGGTCCAGGTAGCGCAGCTGGTACCAGCAGGAGCCGGCCCACTGGGGCATGGTGTTGGTCTCACGGATGTAGGTCTGCGGGCCGTTGCCCAGGTCCAGCTCGACCTCGACCCACTCCTTGGCGCGCGACAGCGGCGTCTCCGGCGACGAGGTGGCGTCGTCGGGCTCGAAGGTCTTCGGCGAGAAGTCGTCGACCTCGGGCAGCTCCAGCGGCAGCATCGACTCGGGCAGCGCGATCGCCTGGCCGTCGGCGCCGTACACGATCGGGAACGGCTCGCCCCAGTAGCGCTGGCGGCTGAACAGCCAGTCGCGCAGGCGGTAGGTCACCGCGCCCTGGCCGTGGCCCTCGGCCTCCAGCCAGGCGATGATCTTCTCCTTGGCCTCGGCGATGCCCAGGCCGTCCAGCATGCCGGAGTTGATCGCCGGGCCCTCGCCGGTGAACGCCTTGCCGTCGAAGCCCTCGGTCGGCTGCACGGTGCGGATGATGGGCAGCTCGAAGACCTCGGCGAACTCCCAGTCGCGCTCGTCCTGGCCGGGCACCGCCATGATCGCGCCGGTGCCGTAGCCGGCCAGCACGTAGTCGGCGATGAACACCGGCACGCGCGCGCCGTTGACCGGGTTGGTCGCGTACGCCCCCGTGAAGACGCCGGTCTTGACCTTGGCGTCGGCCTGGCGCTCGACCTCGGTCTTCGCCGCAGCCTCGGCGCGGTAGGCGGCGACGGCCGCGGCCGGGGTGTCGTGACCGCCGGTCCACACCTCGTGGGTGCCCTCGGGCCAGGCCGCCGGCACGATGCCGTCGACCAGCTCGTGCTCGGGCGCGACGACCATGTAGGTCGCGCCGTACAGGGTGTCGGGGCGCGTGGTGAACACGCGGATCGGGTCCGCGCCGTCGACCGGGAACGCGATGTGCGCGCCGGTGGAGCGGCCGATCCAGTTCCGCTGCATCGCCTTGATCGGCTCGGGCCAGTCCAGCGTGTCCAGGTCGTCGATCAGGCGGTCGCCGTACGCGGTGATGCGCATCATCCACTGCTTCAGGCTGCGCTTGAAGACCGGGAAGTTGCCGCGCTCGCTGCGCCCGTCGGAGGTGACCTCCTCGTTGGCCAGCACCGTGCCCAGGCCGGGGCACCAGTTCACGGGCGCCTCGGAGACGTACGCCAGCCGGTGCTCGTTGATGATCGCGCGCTGCTCGGTGGCGGACTTCGCGGCCCAGGCCGGGTCGGCGGCCAGCTTCTCGACCAGCTCGCTGATCGGCCGCGCCTTGCCCTGCTCGGCGTCGTACCAGGAGTTGAAGACCTGCAGGAAGATCCACTGGGTCCAGCGGTAGAACTCGACGTCGGTGGTGGCCACCGAGCGCCGGTCGTCGTGACCCAGGCCCAGCATGCGCAGCTGGGCGCGGTAGCGCTCGACGTTGCGCTCGGTGGTGATGCGCGGGTGGGTGCCGGTCTGCACCGCGTACTGCTCGGCCGGCAGGCCGAACGAGTCGAAGCCCATCGTGTGCAGCACGTTGAAGCCCGCCATGCGCTGGAAGCGGGCGAACACGTCGGTGCCGATGAAGCCCAGCGGGTGGCCCACGTGCAGGCCGGCCCCGGACGGGTACGGGAACATGTCCAGCACGAACTGCTTCGGGGCGCCCGAGCGCGGGTGGGCCGGGTCGGCCAGCGGGCCGACCGGGTTGGGCGCGTGGAAGGTGCCCTGCTCCTGCCAGAAGTCCTGCCAGTGCGCCTCGATCGCGTTCGCGGTGGCGGCGGTGTAGCGATACGGGGGAATGTCGGCCGGGGTCTCGGCGTGCTCGCTCATGTCCAGGTCCTCACGAGTCAGATCAAGATCAAAGTCATCGGGCGGTATGCGGACGCCTCAGCGCGTCGGCGGCGTGCTCCAGGCACACAGAGCCGTCGTCTCGTGCCGCAAGCGGGCACAAAAAAGCCCCTCACGCAGGAGGGGTCGCCGTGCTCACGCGCGCTCTGTCGCGTCAGCACGGCTCACTAAGGAGCAGCGGGGCCCAAGCCATGACCGCATGATACCCCCGGCCGCGCGAGCCCCGCATCTCGCATAGCTCGCACACCGGCTGATCCCGTACGCCACCCGGCGGCCGGATCCCGCCATTGCCGCATGCGGCGCGCCTACGGAACACTTGCGGACAAGGCTCTCACTCCCATGCGAGCCGCCCGGCCCGTCGTGCCGGGCGTCCGGCCCAGGTACTTGCCCTGCGAAGCAACCTCCCCGACGGAGGTCGGCGTTCTGTCGGGGCGCGAGTGATCAGCAGAATGGTGGGAGGCCCGGGTGAGCGCAGGAAGCGCCCGTCCCACGGGGGCCAGGCCCCGCAGTTGCGAACTACAGGAGGACATGTGACCACGCAACGCAGTGGGGGCGAACTCACCGACCCCATGACGGTCGACGAGTTCCGTGCCACGACGAATGCCATCGTGGCCAACATCGAGCAGGTCATCGAGGGCAAGACCGCCACCGTGCGGCTGGCCCTGGCCGTGCTGCTGGCCGAGGGCCACCTGCTCATCGAGGACGTGCCCGGCGTCGGCAAGACCAAGCTGGCCAAGGCCCTCGCACGGTCCATCGACTGCTCCGTGCGGCGTATCCAGTTCACCCCCGACCTGCTGCCCAGCGACGTCACCGGGGTCAGCGTCTACAACCAGGAGACGCGCGACTTCGAGTTCAAGCCGGGCGCCGTCTTCGCCAACCTGGTGGTCGGCGACGAGATCAACCGGGCCTCGCCGAAGACCCAGTCGGCGCTGCTCGAGTGCATGGAGGAACACCAGGTCACGGTGGACGGCGTCACGTACACCATGGAGATCCCGTTCATGGTGATCGCGACCCAGAACCCGATCGAGATGGAGGGCACGTACCCGCTGCCCGAGGCCCAGCGCGACCGGTTCACCGCCCGCATCGCGATGGGCTACCCCGACGCCGCGGCCGAGTACGCCATGCTCGACGGCTACCACTCCCACGACCCCCTCGAGGACCTCACCTCGGTCGTCGACGGCGGCACCGTACGCCGGCTCATCGCCACGGTGCGCAGCGTGCACGTGGCCGAGGCCGTCAAGCGCTACGCCGTGGAGCTGGTCACCGCCACCCGCGAGGCCCCCGAGCTGCGCCTGGGCGCGTCCCCCCGGTCCACGCTGCAGCTGCTGCGCACGGCCAAGGCCGTCGCCGCGCTGGACGGCCGCGACTACGTCGTGCCCGACGACCTGCAGACCCTCGCGGTGCCGGTGCTCGCGCACCGCGTCATCCCCACCGCCGACGCCCAGCTGGCCCGGCGCACCACCGACGCGATCCTGTCCGAGCTGGTGCACCGCCTGCCGGTGCCGCACGACCGCGGCGGGCGCTCCCCCTACGACACCCGCCCGGCGACGCCGCCGAACTCCTTCTACGACCGGCGGGGCTGAGGCGATGCGTGAGGCGCTGCGCGGGCTCACCACCCGCGGTCGCTCGTTCCTCGCCGCGGGGGCGGCCGCGCTGCTGTGCGCGCTCGCCCTCGGCGAGAAGGACCTGATGCGGGTGGCGGTGCTGCTGGTGGCGCTGCCGCTGATGGCGGCGGCGTACGTCGGCCGGGCGCGCTACAAGCTCGCCTGCACGCGCAGCCTCGACCCGTACCGGGTGCAGGCCGGGGGCAGCGCGCGGGTGCTGCTGCGGCTGCAGAACATGTCCCGCCTGCCCACCGGAACCCTGCTGCTGGAGGACCGGCTGCCGTACGCGCTGGGCAGCCGCCCCCGGCTGGTGCTGGAGCGCCTCGGCGCGCAGCAGGCCAGCTCCGTGGCGTACACGGTGCGCGCCGAGCTGCGCGGCCGGTACGAGGTCGGCCCGCTGACGCTGCGCATGACCGACCCGTTCGGGCTGTGCGAGCTGACCCGCTCGTTCCCCAGCGCCGACAAGCTCACCGTCATCCCGAACGTGTCGCCGCTGCAGCTGGTGCGCCTGGCCGGGGAGTACTCCGGCACCGGCGACAGCCGCGCCCGCTCGGTGGCCGTGCACGGCGAGGACGACGCCGCGACCCGGGAGTACCGCCGCGGCGACGACCTGCGCCGGGTGCACTGGCGTTCGACCGCGCGCGTCGGCGAGCTGATGGTGCGCCGCGAGGAGCAGCCGTGGGAGAGCCGGGCCACCGTCCTGCTCGACACGCGGCTGGGCGCGCACCGCGGCGAGGGCCCGACGGCCAGTTTCGAGTGGGCGGTGTCGGCCTCGGCCAGCATCGCGGTGCACCTGCGCCAGGCCGGATACCGGCTGCGCCTGGTCACCGACACCGGCGCGGACATCGACGCCACCGAGGGCGTCGGCGACGGCATGCTGCTCGACCACCTGGCCGAGGTGAAGTCGTCGCCGCGCGGCGACGTCGGCAGCCTGGTGGAGCACACCCGGCGCCGCGCCGACGGCGGCCTGATCATCGCGGTGCTGGGCCTGCTCAGCGCCGAGGAGGCGCGCCTGCTGTCGGCGCTGCGCAGCAGCGGCACCACCTGCGTGGCGTTCTTCCTGGACGCCAGCACCTGGCTCAACCTGCCCGCGCAGGCCCGCGAGGCCGCCGAGCACGAACACGCGGCGGCGGCGCTGTCGCTGATGCAGAGCGGCTGGCGGGTGGTGCGGGTCAAGCACGGCGACCAGCTGCCCGCGCTGTGGCCGCAGGCGGCCCGGGGCCAGCAGGGCTTCGCGGTACGCGCGGCGATGGCCGAGACGGTCACCATGGGAGGCGGCCGATGAACTCACGACGTCATCTGGGCCTGGTCGCGGCCGCGGCCACGGTGCTCGCCTCGGCTCCGATCTCGGACATCTTCGCCGGCTGGAGCTGGCTGTTCGAGGGCGGGCTCATGGTCGCGATGGTGGCCGGGGCCGCGCTGGGCGCGCGCTCGCTGCGCGGACGGCTCTGGGCCCAGCTGCTGGCCATGCTGGCCGCGCTGCTGATCGGCCTGACCTGGCTGTTCGGCGGGGACACCGCCATTCTCGGGCTGATCCCCACGCCCGACACGTTCGCGCACTTCGGCTCCCTGTTCGCGCTGGCCGGCGAGGAGGTCCAGAAGAGCTACGTGCCGGTGCCCGACCTGGAAGGGCTGCTGTTCGTCAGCGCGCTGGGCATGGGCGCGGTCGCGATCCTGGTGGACCTGTGCGCGGTCGGGCTGCGCCGCCCGGCGCTGGCGGGCCTGCCGATGCTGGCCATCTACTCGGTGCCGGTCGCGGTCTACGTGGACTCGCTGTCGCCGATCCCGTTCGTCGTCGGCTCGATCGGCTTCCTGTGGCTGCTGGTCAGCGACAACGTCGACCGGGTACGCCGGTTCGGCCGCCGGTTCACCGGCGAGGGCCGCGGCGTCGACGTGTGGGAACCGTCCCCGCTGGCGTCGGCCGGACGGCGGCTGGCCGTGGTCGGCGTGCTGGTGGCGGTGGCCCTGCCGCTGGCCGTGCCCGCGATGAGCGCCGGCTTCCTCGGCGAGTTCGGCAGCGGCGACGGCCTGGGCCAGGCCGGCAAGGGCCCGCGCGGCAACGGCCGGGTGGACCTGTTCGCCGAGCTGAGCGGACGGCTCAAGCAGGCCGGCGTGCAGGACATGGTGAAGGTCACCACCAACGACCCGGACCCGTTCTACATGCGCTTCGGCGTCGCCGACCAGATCAGCGGCGGCGGCTTCGCCAGCCACCAGCCCACCGGGCAGCCGGTCAGCGACAGCCTGCCCGACCCGTCCGGGCTCGACCTGAGCGCGGTACGCACGCAGGCCGCGACGGCCCGCGTCGAGATCACCGACAGCTTCGCGATGCCGCTGCTGCCGGTCTACTCGGCGCCGACGGCGGTCCGCGGGCTCGACGCCGCGTGGTCGTACGACCCCACGCTGCAGATCGTGTACTCGCAGCGGGCCAACTCCGCCGAGCAGTCGTACGAGTTCGACTACGTGCGCGCCGAGTTCACGGCCGACCAACTGCGCACCGCGCCGACCATGGCCACGTCCGACTCCAACCAGCGCGACTACAGCCGGGTCCCGGAGGTGCCCGAGGTGCGCGCCCTGGTGGACGAGCTGATCGAGGGCAAGGCGAACAACTACGACCGGGTCCGCGCGCTCTACGACTACTTCTCCGCCAAGAACGGCTTCAAGTACGACGTGGCCGCCCCGGCGGGCACCTCCGGCGCGGCCATCGTCGACTTCCTGAACAACAAGCGGGGCTTCTGCGAGCAGTACGCCGCGGCGCTGGCCTGGATGGTGCGCACCGCGAACATCCCGGCCCGGGTCGCGTTCGGCTTCACGCTGGGCAGTTCGTCGGACAACGGCGTGCGTACCCTCACCAACCGCAACCTGCACGCCTGGACCGAGGTCTACTTCTCCGGTTTCGGCTGGGTGCCGTTCGACGCGACTCCGTCCACGTACGTGGTGGGCTCGGCCCCCACGGCGTGGGCGCCCGATGTGGACGCCCCGGAGGAGACCCCGGGCGGGCCGCGACCCTCGCTGAGCGCCAACGCGAGCGGTGGTCCGGACGGTCCCGGCGGACCGTCGCGTGACCCGGTCGATCCCGAGGGCGGGCTGATCGGCCCGATCGATATCACCGAGGAGATACCCACCTGGGTGTGGGTGGCGACCGGCGGCGGGGTACTGGCGCTGGCGCTGCTGATCACCCCGGCGCTGCGGCGGTTGACGCTGCGCCGGCGGCGGCGCGTGCGGGCCGTGGCGGCAACCTCCGGCGGTGGTTTCGCCGAGGTCGGCGTGTCCGCGGCGGACCTCGCCATGACCGTGGTCGGCGACGCCGACGCGGCCCGGCGGCAGGCACATGCGGCCTGGGACGAGCTCATCGACACGATGATCGACTACCGGCTGGTGGTCGACCCGTCGGAGACCCCGCGGGCCACGATCGAGCGGCTGATCGGCACCGCGCTGCCCGCGACGGCGGCGGTGGAGCAGGCACGGCTGCTCGGGCTGGCCGAGGAGCGGGCCCGGTACGCCCCGGTGCCGCTGTCGGCCGAGCGCCTCGCCCCGGCCGTGCGCGAGGTCCGCCTGGCCATCGCCGGCGAGGCGGACCGGGGAGTGCGCCTGGCGGCGCTGCTGATGCCGCCGTCGGTGCTGCTGCGGTGGCGCAACGCGGCGTACGCCGGGTTGACCGCACTGTCGTCGGGGATGACCCGGCTCAGCGGGGTGCTGGTGCGGGTGCTGCGGCCACTGCGACCCCGGCGGCTGCTGCGCTGACGCTGATTCGATGACGGCTCCGGCCCCGCTGCTTCCCGCGGCGGGGCCGGAGCCGTCTGCAGGTCCGGTGGCACTGCTGGTTCGGTGACGCACTGCAGGTCCGGGTGCCACCGCACTTCCGGTGGCACGGCGCGCCTGGTCGCGCGCACGGAGGTGACGAGCGCCGCCCCCGTCCAGGGGCGGCGCTCGTCGTAGTCATGGCACCGGCGGTCGCGCCGGTGGAGGGGTCAGCGGTCGAAATCTCCGCGGTCGCGCCAGCGATTCTCGAGGCGGTCGATGAAGCCGCCGCTGCGGCCGCTGCGGCCACCCCGGGTGCGGCGGGTCGCGGTGCCGCCCACGGAACGCAGCTCAGCGGTCTGGCTGCGCTTGTGCGCCAGCATCCAGAACGCCGCAGCCCCGAGCATCAGCACGAAGCCGACGACGCCCAGCCACAGCTTCGCGCTGTCGGCGACGCCGTAGACCACCAGGCCCAGTCCGGCGAGGATGAGCACGGCGGAGATGATGATCCGCCGGCGGGCGTGGAACTTGGGGTCGCTGTGGCGGACGGCCGAAGCGAACTTCGGGTCTTCGGACAGCGACCGTTCGATCTGCTCGAACAGCCTCTGCTCGTGCTCGGATAGCGGCACGGCTCTCCTCCCCGGTCCGCCAGGTCGGCGTTCCCCTTATCCAGGGTGCGACAGAGCGCCGATTCCCCAGATGAAGATCGCCAAACCGTGAATACGTGT
Source organism: Catellatospora vulcania (assembly GCF_009720385.1). Taxonomy (GTDB): domain Bacteria; phylum Actinomycetota; class Actinomycetes; order Mycobacteriales; family Micromonosporaceae; genus Catellatospora; species Catellatospora vulcania. The sequence goes on from NZ_WARX01000006.1 coordinate 45,187, forward strand.
TGCAGCCGGACGACTGCTACCCGTCAGTCTACGAGGGCGGTGGCGGGTCGGAAAGCGGGACGACCATGCCCGGAGCGGGATTTTGTGGCAGCGGCCCCGTCGCACCCCCAGAACGCCGGGTCGTACCGAGAAGACTGGCCGGACGGACGGCCCCGCGGCCGAACCGGGCGATGACCGCATCGCTGGCCACCTCGGCCTCCCGCCAGCCGTCCTCCTCCTCGCCGAGTGCCAGCTGCCGCACCGCCCCCTCGGCTGCCAGCAGCCCCTCCAGCCGCACCCCCACCAGCCGGATGCGCTGCTGGGCCCGCACCGCCTCGAACAGCTCCCAGGCGGTGGCGAGGATCTCGTGCGCCACGTCGGTCGGGCCGGACAGCGTGCGCGAGCGGGAGATGGTCCGGAAGTCGGCGAACCGCACCTTGATCGACACGGTGCGCCCGGCCTGCCCGGCGGCACGGGCCCGGCCCGCCACCTTCTGCGCCAGCGTCAGCAACGTCCGGCGCAGCGCCTCCGGATCGCCCAGGTCGACGTCGAAGGTCACCTCGGCGCCGATCGACTTCTCCTGGTGCTCGGTGTTGACCTGGCGCGGGTCGCGGCCCCAGGCCAGCTCGTGCAGGTGCGCGGCCAGGGACTGCCCCACCGCGGCCCGCAGCAGGCTCGGGGTGGCGTCCGCGACGTCGGCGACGGTGCGCAGGCCCAGCCGGTGCAGCGCCTCCTCGGTGCGCTCGCCGACGCCCCACAGCACCGACACCGGCAGCGGGCGCAGGAACTTCAGCGTCCTGTCCGCGGGGATGACCAGCAGCCCGTCCGGCTTGGCCCGGGTGGAGCCGAGCTTGGCCAGGAACTTGTTCGGCGCGACCCCGATCGAGCAGGTGAGCTGCTGCTCCTCGGAGATGCGGCGGCGGATCAGCCGGGCGATCTCGGCGGGCGGGCCGAACAGGCGGCGGCTGCCGGACACGTCGAGGAACGCCTCGTCCACCGACAGCTGCTCGACCATGGGCGTGATGTCGCGGAACACCGCCATCACGGCCCGCGAGGCCTCGGCGTACGCGTTCATGTCGGGCGGGATGAAGATCGCCTGCGGGCAGCGGCTGCGGGCGATCGCGGTGGGCATCGCGCTGCGCACGCCGTAGGCCCGCGCCTCGTAGCTGGCCGAGGACACCACGCCGCGCCCGCCGGTGCCGCCGACCACCACCGGCAGCCCACGCAGCTCGGGGCGGCGGCGCACCTCGACCGAGGCGAAGAAGGCGTCCATGTCGATGTGCAGGAACGGGCAGCCCGAATCGTCGCCGTCAGGCCCGAAGCCCTTCGGCGCCCCACCCCCGGAAGCACGTCCCACAACCCGCGACGCTACCGCCCGGGTAAGACACCCTCACCCGGCCCACCGCCCGGTGTGTCCTGCAGTTTCGGGGAAACTGCACGAACCGGCGCCCCGTTTCCCGCACTTTCCCCGAAACTGCGGGCCGAACGCCGAGCTCGGCGTTCGGCGGGCTCGGCGTCGGGGAGGTGGTGGAGGGTGGGGGTGGGGGTGGGGGTCCGTGGGCGAAGGGGTAGGTCGGCCCGGGGAGGGGGTCAGGGGCGGTAGATGAGCAGGGGGATGCGCATCTCGGGCTCGGTGAGGGAGCCGTGCATGGCGACCAGGCGGGCGACCGAGGGTGCGTCCGTCGCGGTGGCGAGGATGGCCCAGTCGTCGCGGCAGACCACGACCACGTCGCCGAGGCGGGCGGCGTGGCGTTCGCCCATCGGGCCGTACCAGCCGGTGGCGATCGCCTCGTCGCGGGTGCCGATCCAGGCGGCGTGCCCGGCCCGGGCCTGCCAGGCGGCGAGCACGTCCGCGGTCGCGCCGGGCGCGGTGTGCAGGTAGCGCACCCGCGGCTCACCGGTCACCACCCGCACCCCGGCCGCCAGCGCCGGGTCGGCGTGCACGTCGATGCGGCGGTCCGCGGGCACGTCGAGCTGGCCGTGATCGGCGGTGACCAGCAGCGCGGCGTCCTCGGGCAGGCCGCCGACGAGCCGGGCCAACAGGCCGTCCACCTCGGCGGCGGCTTCGGTCCACTCGGCCGAGGTGAGGCCGTGCGCGTGGCCCGCCTTGTCCAGCTGCGGGTGGTAGCCGTACACCAGGGCGCGGGCCGGGGCCTCCTTCAGCGCCGTGAGCATGCCGGTGGCGAGCTCCTCGACGTCGACTGCGGGCACGTACCGCGCGCCCGCGCTGGTCGCGGTGGTCAGGCCGCTGCCGGCGTACTCGGGCCGGTTCACCACCACGGTGTCGATGCCGGCGGCGGCCGCGGCGGCGTACAGCGGCGGCACCGGCACCCACTCCCGCGGCGGCGGATCGTCAGCCCACTGGGTGTGGTTGAGCACCCGGTCGGTGCCCGGCACGATGGTGTTGAAGGCGAGCACGCCGTGGGCGCCCGGCAGCGCCCCGGTGGCGAGGCCGACCAGGCTGGTCGGCGTCGTCGACGGGAAGCCGCAGGTCGTCGACAGCGCCAGGCCGAGTTCGCCGCGCAGCGTCGCCGCGATCACCGGGGCGACCGGGGCCATCGCCGGCAGCTGGTGCCGGCCCATGCCGTCGACGAGCAGCACCGCGACCCGGCGTACGCCGTCGAGCCGGGCGGCCAGGCCCAGCCTGTCGGTGACGCCGGGCGCCCCCAGCGCGGCCAGCGCCCCGGGCAGCACGTCGGCGAGCGTGCCCTGGTCATATCTCGGCGCGACGAACACGAAGTCCTCCCGGGGGCAGGTCAGTTGTCGGCGTGCCCGCGGCGGGCCAGCAGGTGCAGCTGGGTGGCCACGTCCCGGTACGGCGGCACGGCGGCCGCGGCCAGCTCGAAGGCCAGCAGCGCCTCCGGGTCGGCGTCGGCGACGACACCCGGCACCAGGTCGGCGACCACGCGCACGCCATGTGCCTGCTCGACGTGCAGCCCGGCCTCGGCCAGCAGCGCCTCCGCGCCGATGAGGTCGAACCGGCGGCGCACCGTGTCCCGCCCGGTGACCCGGGCCTGCGCGTCCGCCAGCAGCGCGGTCGCGGCCTGCCACTGCCCGGCGACCGCCCGGGACAGCACCGCGGCGGCCCGGTTGGCGACCAGGACGCTGGCCGCGCCGCCCGGCCGCAGCGCGTCGTGCAGCGCCTGGGCGACCGCGTCCGGGTCGTCGACGAACTCGAACACGGCGTGGCACAGCACCAGGTCGGCCGCGGCGGGCGGGACGAGGTCGCCGAGCGAGTCGGCGTCGCCCTGCAGCGCGCGTACCCGGTCGGCGACGCCCGCGTCGGTGGCCCGGCGCAGCAGCGACGCCAGCGCGTCGGGGCTGGGGTCGACGACGGTCACGGTGTGCCCGGCCTCGGCCAGCGGCACGGCGAACCCGCCGGTGCCGCCGCCCACGTCGACGATGCTGAGCGGGCGGCCGTCCTGTCCGGCCAGCTCACCGCGCAGCACCGACCAGATCACGGCGGTACGGGGTCCGGCAATGCGGGCTGTCGCCACAGTTCGCTCCACGTCGCCGAGCCTAGCGGCCGCCGGTGGACGGCCGTCGGGGCACGCCGTCCGGGCGGCCCGCCGGGACGGACCGCCGGCGGCGGCCGGTCTAGCCGCGCAGCCTGCCTTCGACGGGGCCGCGCTCGATCACGAGCTTCGCGCCGAAACGCTCCATCAGCTGGGCCGTCTCCTCGTCGGTGAGGTCGGCGCGCATCTGCACGGCGCACGCTCCCCCGTCGATGCTCAGCGTGAACTTCAGCGTGGCGGCGGTGGGCAGGAACCGGCGCTCGCCCAGTTCGACGACGACCTTCTCCAGCTCGACCCGCGAATGCGGGCAGGTGACCAGCCGGTAGGGCTTGCCCTTCAGGTACCTCTCGACGCCCTCGACGACCCCGGGCAGCCCGTTTCCCTCGTGCACGCCGAGCACGACGGTGCCCTTCGGGTCGGCCCCGGTGCCGACGAACGTCTCCCAGTGCCCGCGGACGTACTCGTCGAGGCTGGCCGGCTCACCGGCCACCACGACCCGCACCACGCTGCCCCGGGGCAGGGTGGTGCCGCCGGGCGGGTCGGTCACCGCGACGACGCCGCGCTCCAGCAGCAGGCCCGGCTCGTACTTGACCAGCGGCACCAGCCCGGCCTTGCCGAACTCCTTGTCCAGCAGCCCGATGGCGCGGTCCACCACCTGCGGCACCCGCGTCGTGACGACGACCGCGTCGACCGAGGGCTCCGGCACGGCCGCGGGCGGCAGGTTGCGCGCGGCGCACCCGGTGATCGCCCCGACGGCCGCGCCGGCGAGCACGAGCGCGGCGATCCGCGCCGACCGGCTCCGCTGTCCGCTCATGTTCAGCCTTTCATCCGTGGCGAAGGCCCGGCCTCACGAGGTGAGGATGGTGGCGTTGAGGTGGGACTCGATGTTGGTCAGCTGCTCGGCGACGACCCCGCGGCATTCGCTGGTGCAGCCGATGATCATCCCGAGGGCGATGGCGTTGCTGGTCCCGGATCTGATGTAGACCGGGCCGCCGGAGTCGCCGGTGCGCACGATGACGTCGCCGCCGCGGCCGCCCTCCATGAGCCCGTAGGTGCAGCCCGCGTCGTCGCAGATCGCGGTGTTCAGGCTGAACACGGTGATGCCGCAGGTGGCCTTGGTGGCCATGCCGGACAGGCAGACCACGTCACCGACCAGCGGATTGCGCTTGGCGGTGATGTTGCGCTGGGTCGGGCAGCACGGGTCGGTGTGGATGACGTTGTCGTAGGTCTCCGCGGAGGAGCCCACGAAGATCATGTCGTACGCCGGGTAGTCGCTCTCCCGCGAGGCGGCGCCCCAGTACTGCGTCGACGAGTAGATCTTGTTGCCGTTGGCGAAGCAGTGCCCGGCGCTGATGCCGCCGCTGTACACCGCCGTGTCGCCGGTGACCGACTTGCGCTTGGCGACGAACGCGGTGGTGCAGGTGTTCGTCGCACCGGAGTTGACCCGTACGCCGGCTCCGCCGAAGTGCGCCTCGCCGTCGTTGAGCCGGCCGGTGCGCGCGGTGGCGCCGAGGGTGACCTCGGCGACCTCGCCCAGCGCGTCCCGCAGCGCCTGCGCGGCCGCCGGGTAGCGCGGGTCGAAGGTGACCTGGTAGCGGGAGTCCGCCGCGCGCAGGCTGTAGCTGAACGTCGCCCGCGCCGCGTCGGGGTGCCAGGCGCGGCCGGTGAGCAGCTCGTCGGCGGCGGCCAGGCGCTCGGCCGAGAAGCAGCCGACCTTGACGGCCGACTTGATCCCGGTGGTCCCGTCGGCGGCCGGCGAGGCCGCGGCGAGGCTGTTGTCGAGGACGGCTCCGCGGGTGCGCTGCTCCGGGGTCACCACGATGGTCACCGTCTGCGTGTTGTGGTCGAGCGCGGTGCCGATGTATCCGCGCCGCACCTGGTCGGCGATCCGCTCCTTGCCCCCGGTGACGCCGAGGGCCTGCCGCGCGGCCAGCTGGACGGCCTCGTTGGCCCGGCGGCCCGATTCGGTGTCGAGCCACTGGCCGTAGGCGGGTGCCCGGTCGGCGGTCAGGCCCGCGCCGAGCCCGGCGGCAGGGGTGGCCACCTGGCAGTCCACGGTGAGGTCCGGCGCCGCTTGCGCGGGCAGGGAGGCGACCAGCGTGGCCAGCAAGAGGCCGCAACTCGCCACGATCGACGACGATTTCCGCATCTGCTGTCCGTTCGTCCCAGGGGTGATGGGTCGAGCGAACGCTATCGGCAGTTTCTCGTCCACACAAGACGTACGGTCGTCCTTTATGGACCGCGAGTAATCGGTACGCTACTAACGGAAATCCCGCGAGGCGACCGGGGTCGCCACGGTCAGTGTCTCCAGCTGATCCGCGACCAGGTTGCGCACTCCCGACGACGACTCCAGCCGCCCCCGGACCAGCAGCGCGGCACTGCCCCGGGCCACCCTGCGGTATCGCAGCCACAGGCCGGGCGAGCAGACCACGTTGAGCATCCCGGTCTCGTCCTCCAGGTTGAGGAAGGTCACCCCGCCCGCGGTGGCGGGCCGCTGCCGGTGCGTGACCAGCCCGCCGACCAGCACCCGGGACCCGTGCTCGACCCCGGTGAGCCGGGAGATCGGCAGCGCCCCCGCCGCCGTCAGCCGCTCGCGTGCCAGCCGGATCGGGTGGTCGTCCGGGGACAGCCCGGTCGCCCACACGTCGGCCACCAGCTTGTCCACCGCGTCCATGCCGGGCAGGGTCGGCGCGTGCACGCCGACGACAGTCCCGGGCAGCCGGTCCGGGGTGTCGGTGGCGGCGGCGCCCGCCGCCCACAGCGCCGCCCGCCGGTCCAGGCCGAAACAGGCGAAGGCGTCCGCGGTGGCCAGCGCCTCCAGCTGGGCCGCGGGCAGGCCGGCCCGCCGGGCCAGATCGGTCATGTCGGCGTACGCCCCACCGCGCTCGCGCTCCTCGACAATCCGTGTCGCGACGTCCTCCCCCAGCGTGCGCACGCTGTCCAGGCCCAGCCGGACGGCCGGGCCGCCCAGCCCCCACTGCGACGGCTGCTCCCCCGGCAGGCTGCCCGCGCGGTCCTCCCCCGGCGCCCATTCCAGGTTCGCTTTGACCAGGCTCGCGTTGACGTCCGGGCGGCGCACCCGCACCCCGTGCCGGCGGGCGTCGTCGACCAGCGACTGCGGCGAGTAGAAGCCCATCGGCTGCGCGCCGAGCAGCGCCGCGCAGAACGCGGCCGGGTGGTAGCGCTTGAGCCAGGCGCTGGCGTACACCAGGTAGGCGAAGCTGATCGCGTGGCTCTCCGGGAAGCCGTAGTTGGCGAACGCGGCGAGCTTGGCGAAGATGTCGTCGGCCAGCTCCGGCCCGATCCCGTTGCCGGCCATGCCCTCGTACAGCCGCTCGCGCAGCCGCTCCATCTTGTCCATGGACCGCTTGGAGCCCATCGCCCGGCGCAGCTGGTCGGCCTCCACCGGGGTGAAGTCGGCCACGTCGATGGCCAGCTGCATCATCTGCTCCTGGAACAGCGGCACGCCCAGGGTCCGGGCCAGCGAGTTGTGCATGCGCGGGTGCGGGATGTCGACCGGCTCCAGCCCGTTCTTGCGCCGGATGAACGGGTGCACCGAGCCGCCCTGGATCGGTCCGGGCCGGATCAGCGCCACCTCCACCACCAGGTCGTAGAAGCGCTCGGGGCGCAGCCGGGGCAGCGTCGACATCTGCGCCCGGCTCTCCACCTGGAACACCCCGACGGTGTCGGCGCGGCACAGCATCTCGTACACCTCGGGGTCGTCCGGCTTCAGATCGCCGAGGTCCAGCTCCTGGCCGAGGAAGTCGAACGCGTAGTGCAGCGCCGACAGCATGCCCAGCCCCAGCAGGTCGAACTTGACCAGGTCCACCGCCGCGCAGTCGTCCTTGTCCCACTGCAGCACGGTGCGGCCGGGCATGCGCGCCCACTCCACCGGGCACACCTCGATCACCGGCCGGTCGCAGATGACCATGCCACCGGAGTGGATGCCCAGGTGCCGCGGGGCGTTCAGCAGCTCGTTGGCGTACTCCAGCACGTGCTCCGGGATGCCATCGACGTCCTTGGCCGACACCCCGTGCCAGCGGTCGATCTGCTTGCTCCAGGCGTCCTGCTGCCCGGCCGAGAAGCCGAACGCGCGGGCCACGTCGCGCACCGCCGAGCGCGGCCGGTACGAGATCACGTTGGCGACCTGCGCGGTGTGCTGCCGGTCGTAGCGCCGGTAGACGTACTGGATGACCTCCTCGCGCCGGTCGGACTCGATGTCCACGTCGATGTCGGGCGGGCCGTCGCGCTCCGGGGCCAGGAACCGCTCGAACAGCAGGCCGCCCTCGCCGCCGACTGGGTCCACGTTGGTGATCCGCAGCGCGTAGCAGACCGCCGAGTTCGCCGCCGACCCCCGCCCCTGGCAGTAGATCTTGTTTTGGCGGCAGAACTCGACGATGTCCCACACCACCAGGAAGTAGCCCGGGAACTCCAACTGCTCGATCATCTTCAGTTCGTGGTCGATCCGCTCGTACGCCTCCGGGTACGCCTGACGGGGCCCGTAGCGTTGCGCGGCCCCCTCGTAGGTGCGCTCGCGCAGGTAAGCCACCTCGTCGACCCGGTTGCCGTGCTCATCGGTGAACGGCGGCAGCTTCGGGGCGACCAGCCGCAGGTCGAAGGCCAGCTCCCTACCCAGCTCCGCGGCGTACGCCACCGCGCGGTCCGCGCCCGGATACGGCATCGCCGCGAACCGGGCCGCCATCTCCGCGCCCGAACGCAGGTGGGCGGTCGCCGCCGCGGGCAGGTAGCCGTCGATCTGATCCAGGCTGGTGCGGGCACGCACCGCCGCGGTCACCGTGGCGAGCCGCCGCCGCGCCGGGGCGTGGTAGTGCACGTTGTTGCTGGCCACCACGGGCAGCCCGGCCCGCTGCGCCAGAAACGCCAGGATCTCGTTGCGGTCGGTGTCGGACGGGTCGGCGTGGTCGGTCAGCTCCACCACCACGTTCTCCGCCCCGAACAGCGCCTTCAGCCGGTCCAGTTCGCGCGCTGCCGCGTCCACCCCCTCGGTGAGCAGGGCGTGCGGCACCGCGCCCTTGCGGCACCCGGTCAGGATCACCGCCTGCCCGTCCAGCGTCTCGGCGATCTTCTCCAGCCGGTAGGACGGCCTGCCCTTTTCGCCGCCCAACAGGTGCGCCTCGGACAGGGTGCGGGCCAGGTTCGCATACCCCTGCGGCCCTCTGGCCAGGGCCAGCAGGTGGGTGCCCGCCGGGTCCGGCGCTCCCCCGCCGCGCGGCAGTCCGGCCAGGTTCAGCTCCGCCCCGAACACGGTCGGCAACCCGTGCTCCCGCGCCGCCTCCGCGAACCGCACCACCCCGTAGAACCCGTCATGATCGGTGATCGCCAGCGCCTCCAGCCCCAGCCGCACCGCCTCGGCTACCAGCTCCTCCGGATCACTGGCCCCGTCGAGGAAGCTGAAGTTCGTATGACAGTGCAGCTCCGCATACGGCACCGTGGTGCGCGGCCGCTCGACCGGCTCGGCCCGATAAGGCTCCCGCTTCCGCGAGAACCCCGGCGCGTCACCCCCGTCGGCCACCAGCGGATCGACCACCTGGCCGCCCCGCATCCGCCGCTCCAGCTCCGCCCACGGCAACTGCCCCTGACTATCGAACCCCACTCGAACAACTGTACTAACCCCCAGCTCACCAGGTCATCCCGGGTCCCGGTTGATCATGAACTTATGGCACGGCTCGACGGCGTGTCATTGCCACAACTTCATGATCACCTCTCCTGAGGTGACGCGGCGACGGGCTGCCGCGGGTGACGCTTCCTTGATCCGTTTGTGTTGACGCCAGGTGCCGCCCGGCGACTTCCAGCGTCCACACAAACGGATCAACCCCGGCCCCCGCCAACGGCCCAGGCGGCCACGCAACCTGTTGATCATGAAGTTGTGGCGGCGACACACCGTCGAGCCGTGCCATAAGTTCATGATCAACCTGGAGGGAGGGCGGGGTCAGTCGAAGTGGAGGGTGGTGGACCATTGGCCGGCGTTGAGGGTCAGGAGGAGGGCGCGGCCGGTGGAGAGGAGGACCTGGAGGCGGGCGGAGCGGTGGGTGCGGCGGCCGTCCCACCACTGCTCCTCCACCGGCCAGGGACCCGCCCAGCCGGTCACCTCGATCTTCCGGCCCTCCCAGACCAGCTGGGCGGGCGGGGCGCTGAGCTCCAGCCGGGCGCTGACGCGCAGCCCCTTGCCGGACTCGTCGAGCAACTGCACGGGCTGCGGCTCGGGCAGCACCACGGCCGGGGACGGCGGCGGCAGCCGGCCGGGCCACGGGCCGGCGGGCCGCTGCGGCACCCGCTCGTCGCCCCAGGGCACCAGGGTGGCCTGCGCGCCGGGGTCGCGCCCGCCACCGAGCACCGCGGTCAGCACCGCCTCGGGGCCGAGGATGCCCTGCACCCGGTGCAGCGCCCGGTGGGCCCGGTCGCGTTCCTGCCCGACGTCGCCCCACAGCCCGGCCTGCAGTCCGGCCTGCTGGACGAGGCCGTCGGGGATGAGCCGCAGCGCGATGATCCCGGCGGTCATCCGGCGCTGGGTGATCCACCCCTCCAGCTGCCAGCGGGTGCGGTCGGCGATGGCCTGGGCGGTGAGCACGCCGTCGTGCCGCCATACCCGGTGCAGCTCACGGCCGTCGGCGGTGACCGCGCCGATGGCCAGCCGGGTTGCCGCCATGCCGTATCCGGCAAGCCGTTCGTGCAGCCGCTCCGCCAGCGCACGGGCTGCGAAGGCGGCGCTGTCGACCCGGTCCACCGGCTCGTCGTAGCGCTCCTCGACCTCCAGCTCGGGCGGGGCCTGGCGGACCGCGAGCGGCCGGTCGTCGCGACCGGCGGCCAGCCGCTGCGCGAGTGCGGCGTCGAGCCCGAAGCGGGCCAGCACGTCGCTGGGCGGCAGGTCGGCGAAGGCCCCGAGGGTATGCACCCCGAGCCGCCGCAGCAGGCTGGTCAGCGCGGGCCGGTCCAGGGTCGTCACCGGCATCGCGGCCAGGAAGGCGGCAGTCTGCCCGGGGGTGATGATCCGCCCGGCGCGGGCCGCCAGCAGCGCGGCGAACGTGCCGTCGGCGACGCCGATCTGGGCCTCCACCCCGCATTCCTGCGCGACCTGCTCGACGATGCGCTCGGCGGCGGCCTCCTCGCCGCCGAAGTAGCGGGCCGGGCCGCGGGCGGCGAACGCGCAGACGCCCGCCCGCAGCACCGCGACCGAGGCGGCGATCTCCTCGACGGCGGCGACCACGGGTTCGAAGGCCCGTACGTCGCGGACCGGGTCGTAGTCGATCACGATCACCTGCGGGCACCTGCTCTGCGCCTCACGTTTGCGCAGGCCACGGCGTACGCCCTCGGCGCGGGCGGCGGCGGAGGAGGCGACGACCCGGTTGGCGTGCAGCACCGCGACCGGCCGGTGCGCGGGCACCCCGTCCAGCAGGTCGGCGGCGATGACCGGCCAGTCCGGACACCAGACGAGCATGGTGCGCTGGGCGGCGTCGCCCATCAGCGCACCGCCGGCGGGTGCGCCGTCGCGGTCACCCGCGCACCACCCGCAGGTGGGACCGGTTCTGCCCCTCGGCGTGCGGCGACGGGCGCGGCGGCGAGACGATCACGGGTTCGGACGCGGGCACGGCCGGCCCGGACGGTGCGGGCAGCCACATGGTGACCCGGCGCGGGCGACCGGCGGCACCGCGGCCTCGGGCCGAGACGGTCAGTTCGCGGGCGCGCAGCCGGCCGTGTCCCTGCCCCAGCCCGAGCCACATGCCCTCGACCGGGGAGAGCACGACGTCGGCGCCCTCCCACTCGCCGCCGAACGGCACCAGCACGCTGCCGCGCTGGCGGGCGCGGGCGGCGAGCTGCTGGCGTACGGACGCGGCGACCGGCCCGGTCGGGGCGGCCACCACCACGTCGAACCCGTCGAGCAGCGCGCCGACGACTGCGGTCCACTGCGGGCCGGGATGCGGCACGAGGGCCAGCCGGTCCAGGGCGATGCCCAGCTCGGCGGCGGCGGCCATGCCCAGGGTCGGCAGCCCGACCACGGCGCACCAGGAACCCGCGGACGAGGCGGCGGACAGCAGGGCCAGCAGCAGCGAGGTGGTGCCGCCGCAGCCGGGCGCATCGGTCGAGGCGACCGCGATCGTGCTGCCCCGGCGCAGCCCTCGGCCGGGCAGCAGCTCGCGCAGCTCGGGCAGCACCGGCAGCATGCGGTCCGTGCCCAGGCCGGCGTGCTCGTCGGTGAGGTCGCTGGCGCGCCGCACCGAAGCGTGCTGCAACTCCATTGACCGGGCCTGGCTCAGCCCCGTCATGGCGGTCATCCCCCCGTCGTACCTGGATATTCCGTCGTCGTGATCCCCGGAGCCCGTCCCCGGCGGGCCGCGGGCGGGCGGCGCCGGGGACGAGCTGTCCGGGGTGCGCCCGGCGGGCGCGGTGGGCCCGCCCCCGCGGGCCCCGAACTCACCCGGCGAGCGCGGGCCGGATCGCGAGATCCAGCGCCTCCTGCACCTCGTCGGTGAAGTGAACGGCCTGCAGCAGCAGGGTGTCGGCCTCCTGGGCGGTGACCCGGGCGATGCCCGCCTCGGCGGCGGACCTCTTGGCCGCGCCGGACGAGAACAGCGACGACCAGGCGCTCATCTCGGGGGCGACCTTGGCCAGCAGCACCCATACGCTGGTGATCTGGCGTCGCCGGGCGGGTGCGGGCAGCGCACGGGCGGCGATCACGGCGGCTGCGGCGCGCAGGGCGGCGAGATGGGCGACGGCGTAGCGCTGTGCCGGGCTCTCGGTCTCCCGGGCTTCGGCGAGCCCGCGGCGGGCGAGGACGATCAGCTCGATCGGCGTGCGGTGCGGCAGCAGATGGGCCGGCACCTTCGTCGTGGCGTTCATGTCGGCGGCTCCCTCCATCGTCGGCCTATACCCGGCCGAGCCCAGGGCTGTCACGTCGCGCCCGGTTCGTTCCGGGCCGGGCGACCGCCCGCTTTCCGAGCCACGGAGGAAGTCGTGGTGTAGCGCTTGCCGGCCGGGCGTGGAGCTTCCCCACGCCACGCCCGGACCGGCTCGCCGGTCGGGCGGCCACCCGCTGCCCGGGGGTCGTTGGGCAGCGAGTGGCACCCGCCTGGTAGGTCGCCGGAGCCGCGAATCTCCGTTGACCTGGGTCGGTGCCGCGAACACCGGCCCGGGGTTCGCGGTTGCGAACCGCTCCCCCCGAGACATGATCGAACACTTGTCCGAACAACGAGTAGAACGTTAGTTCGAAAAAATCGCGTTGTAAACCCTGACCCACGCCGTGTCGCCACCCGGACCGAAAAGGTAAGGACCAGATTCAAATCTGCACATGACAACAGGTAGCCTCGAGCAGTGCCGTTCCGTCCCCGTCCCGCCCTGGGCATCGCCATGGTCACGCTGGCCAGCCTGCTGTTCGCCGTCAACGGCACCGTCTCCAAGCTGATCCTGCGCGCCGGGGTCAGCGCGCCCGACCTCACCACGCTGCGGGCCCTGGGCGCCTGCGCCGGGCTCATCGCGCTGGGCGCGGCGCTGCGCCCCGGACTGCGCCGGTTCGCCCTCACCGCACGGCAGTTGCCGCTGCTCATCGCGTACGGCATCACCGGTTTCCTCGCCGTGCCGATGCTCTACTTCGTGGCCATCGCCCGCATGCCCGTCGGCGTCGCGCTGCTGTTCGAATACACCGCTCCGCTGTTCGTCGCGCTGTGGGCCCGCTTCGGCCAGCGCAAACCGGTGCGCCCGCGGCTGTGGGCCGGTCTGGCGCTGTGCCTGCTCGGCCTCGCCTGCGTCGCCGAGGTCTGGGGCGACCTGAGCCTGGACGGCGTGGGCGTGCTCGCCGGGCTCGGCGCGGCGGTGCTGCTCGCCACGTACTTCGTCCTCGGCGCGAAGGGGGTGGCCAGCCGCGACACGGTCTCGCTGACCGGCTGGGCGTTCGGCGTGTCGGCCGTGGCGGGCCTGCTCCTGCGGGCGCTGTCCGGCTCCGCCCCCGACTGGAGCGCACTCGGCGGGCACACCACCGGCGGCACACCGCTCTGGCTGCTCTGCGCCTACCTGCTGATCCTCGGCACCATCGTGCCGTACCTGCTGATCGCCGGCTCGCTGCGGCACCTGCCCGCGACCAGCGTCGGCATCCTCGGCATGATCGAGCCGGTGCTCGCCGCCGCCGTGGCCTGGATCACCCTGGGCGAGCTGCTCAACCCGGCGCAGCTGGCCGGCGGCACGCTGCTGCTGATCGGCGTGGCGCTGGCCGAGACCGCCCGGGTACCCGTGGCGGCGCTGATCGAGCCGGTGCCGCTGGGGCAGAATGAGGACCGTGCGGTCGCGCCCGAACGCGACCGCGTGCACACCGCCCGTTGACCGACCGCGCCCCAACGGCAGACATGGATCGAGTGATGTTGTCGCACCCGAACGTGATCGCAGTCCAGCACGCGCTTGACGCCGCCGACGCCCGGGACCACACCGGCGCCGGCTGCCGCGTGATCGTCCTGGACGACGGCGTGCACACCGCCGCCGCGGCCGCGGCCGCCCTGGGCGTCGAGGCCGCCCAGATCGCCAACTCGCTGATCTTCGAGGTCGACGGCGAGCCGCTGCTGGTGCTGACCTCCGGCGGGCACCGGGTGGACACCGCCAAGGTCGCCGCCGACCTCGGCGTCGCCAAACTGCGCCGGGCCACACCCGAGTTCGTACGCGAGCACACCGGCCAGGTCATCGGCGGCGTCGCCCCGCTCGGCCACCCCAAGCCGGTGCGCACCCTCATCGACACCGCGCTCGCCGGTTACGGCGAGATCTGGGCGGCCGGCGGGGTGCCCCGGGCCGTCTTCCCGATCACCTACCCGGAGCTGCTGAGGGTCACCTCGGCGACACCGGCGGAGGTCGCATGAGGCTGGTCCCCTGGACCTCCGACGACCTCGGCCGGCGCATGGACGACGTGCTGACCGTGTTCGGCGAGGCCATGTCGTACCACCCCCAGGCCCTGGCCGTGCGGCGCGGCTACATCACCACGCACCTGCAGCGCCCGTACTTCCGGGCGATCGCCAGCCTGAGCGACCAGGGCCAGCTGCTCGGCTTCGCCTACGGCTACCACTCCGAACCCGGCCAGTGGTGGCACGACCAGGTCAGCGCGGTGCTCGACCCCGGCGCGCGGCAGCGCTGGCTGACCGACTGCTTCGAGGTGGTCGAGCTGCACGTGCGCCCCGCCGCGCAGGGCCACGGCCTCGGCGAGGCGCAGCTACGGGCGCTGCTGGCGATGACCGGCGCGGCGACCACGCTGCTGTCCACCCCCGAGGCCGACGAGCAGGCCTCCCGCGCCTGGCGCCTCTACCGCCGCACCGGCTTCGTCGACGTCTCCCGCCACCTGCTCTTCCCCGGCGACCCCCGCCCCTTCGCCGTCCTCGGCCGCCCCCTGCCGATGACCCACTGACCCTCAGGTCAGCACCTTGCGGACCACGGTGAGGAGCTGGCCGAGGCCCAGCACGGCCAGGGAGAACCACAGGACCAGGACCATCGTCACCACGCCGGCCGCGAGATCGGGGCCGACCTGCGCGGTCGCCGTGGCCGCCAGCAGCAGCGACAGCAGCGTCAGCCAAGCCCGGGTGGGCCGGTCGCCGATGGTCGCCGAACCCGCCGCGCGCAGCCCGACCGCCCCGGCCCGCGCCCGGACATACTCGTGCAGCCACACCATCGCCCCGCAGGCCAGCAGCAGCGTCTGCTGCGCGCCGAGCGCCCCGAGCGCGACCAGCCAGCACACCTCGCTCATCCGGTCGAGCATGGTGCGGTAGAACGAGGCGAGCCGGGAGGTCCGGCCCAGCAGCACCGCCAGCGTCTGCCCGACCGTGTCCGCGGCCAGGCCAAGCACCAGGACCGGGACCGCCAGCGCGGGCCATGAACCGCCCCGGGCCGCGATGACCGGCACCAGCACCGCGCAGGCCGCGGCGGCCGTCATCGCGTACGCGGGCCGCGCGCCGAACCGGGCCAGCACCCCACTCACCGTGAACGCGGCCCGCAGCCACTTGCGCAGCAGCGGACCCGCATGGCGCGGGTCGTACCCGTCGTGCGAGTTCGACCAGCCGGAGACGTAACCGTCCCAGCTCGTGTTCGTCGTCGGCGCCGCCATGCCCCACTCCCGGTCCGCCTGCCTCGGCAGGCCACTCGGGTGGGAGCTACACCGCGGCGCCCACCCGTAGCCGCTGCCACACCTCACGGGTGGCCGTCGACCGGTTCAACGTGATGAAGTGCAGGCCGGGTGCGCCCTCGGCCAGCAGCTTCGCGCTCAGCTCGGTGGCCACCTCGACGCCGATGGCGCGCACCGCCTGGGGGTCGTCGGCGACGGCGCGCAGCCGCTCGGCCAGGTCCGGCGGGAACGCCGCGCCGGACAGCTGGGCCATCCGCTCGATCTGGCTGACGTTGGTCACCGGCATGACGCCCGGGATGATCGGCACGTCGCAGCCCGCCGCGGCGGTGGCGTCGCGCAGCCGGGCCCAGTCCTGCCAGTCGAAGAAGAACTGCGTGATCGCGTAATCGGCGCCCGCCCGGCACTTGCGGATGAAGTGGTGCACGTCCGAGGCGAAGTCGGCCGAGCGCGGGTGCTTCTCCGGGAACGCGGCCACGCCGACGCAGTAGTCGCCGCTGTCCTTCAGCAGCCGCACCAGCTCTTCGGCATAGTGCAGCCCCTGCGGGTGGGCGACCCAGTCGGCCTGCGGGTCGCTGCCCGGCGGGTCGCCGCGCAGGGCCAGCATGTTGCGCACGCCTGCGTCCGAGTAGTGCCCGATGACGTTGCGCAGCTCGCCGATCGAGTGGTTGACCGCGGTCAGGTGACCCAGTGGCAGCAGCGTGGTCTCGGTCGCGATCCGCTCGGTGAGCTGCACCGTGGTGTCCCGGGTGCTGCCGCCGGCGCCGTACGTGATGGAGACGAAGGACGGCTGCAGCGACTCCAGCTCCCGGATCGACTGCCACAGCAGGCGTTCGCCGTCGGCGGTCTTGGGCGGGAAGAACTCGAACGAGAACGTCGGCTCCCCCGATGCCAGCAGCTCGCGGACGGTCGGCCGGGGTCCCGGCATGGTCGATGGAGCACGCAGCGTCACCCTGCCGACTCTATCGGCCGACCGGTCTGAAGAGCGGTTTCGTCCCAGTGCGTGGTGCGCCCCGCGCACGTGACCGTGCTCACCCGTCCCTTCCGCCCCAGCCGCCGTGCTCACCGCGGCTCCTCGTCGGTGAGGAACCAGTCCGTGAACGCGGCCGACCCGCGTCCCACCGCCGGATGGCGGCAGGCGGCGAGCAGCCCGCGTTCGGCATACCGCCGCGGCGGGCAGGGCCACGGCAGCTCGCACACCCGGCAGCGGTGCACCGGCGGCCGGAACCCCGCACCCGGCACGTGGTCGTGCAGCAGCCGCGCCGCCAGCCGCCACATCAGCGGCTGCACCACCTGCTCCGGCGGCTCCAGCGGCGGGTTCTCCCAGTCGATCGGGGGCAGGTCCATCAAACCCTCCAGGGTGTACGCGACGAGGGGCACCGGGGCGGCGCAGGCCATGGGAGATGACGCGCCGCCCCGGCGGCTCACACCGGCCTTGGGAGTGCCGTCGACCAGCGCGAGCCCGTCCATCACAGCGAAGATTCCGTGCCCTGGGAGGGGCCAGCGCAGAAATGTGGAGGGGCCAGAGGGACTTGAGTCCTTACACGGCGGTGAGCAGCGACGATCCCCGCAACAGGAATCCGGAGCCACCTGCCGGAGCAGGTCACCGACCGTCAATGCCCCGGACTGCCGGAAGATGCGGTCGCCCGGACCACTCGTTGCGAAGATCGCTGCTTCGCCGCAAAAAGTGAGGCGAGACCTCAGGTTTTGACCTGAAACAGCGATCACCGTCCGGAGGGAGCGATGCCGTAAACCATTTGGCAGCGGTGGGGCAGATGACCAGGCTGGGCGGTGATGAGTGACGCCGACGACGCACCGCGCTGGCAATACGACCCCGTCCGCACTCTTGCCGGGGACCTCCAGCGAGGGCACGGCATGGGTGTGGTGAAGGCGCACGCCGAAGCGGCCGGCCCGGACGCCGTCTTCGCCTGCGTCCAGCGCGACCACCGATGGTGGTGGCTCGACGAGCGGCCGGAGTACCTGGCCAGGCTCATGCTCAAGCTGCGGATGGATCCGACCGCGGTGGTCGCCCTGCTGCACGCTGCCGAGGACCTCGAATCCGACGACGACAACACCTTCGATATGGCACTCGGTGTGCTGGAGACACTCGGCTTCGCGGGCGACGAGCAGGTCGTACGGGCACTTCGGCACTACGTGATCCACGGTGTGCGCTGGCTGGAGGTGCTGGAGGCGATCGCCCGGCGGTGGCCGCGGGCGACGTGGGACGACCTGGACGGCATCGCGCTCGCCCGGCTGACCCCGGCCATGGCGGACGAAGTCTTCGCCAGCAGGCAGCCCTGGCTCGGCTGGGCGGCACGCCACGCACGGGTGGCTCGGCTGGCCCAGCGCCGGTCTGCGCGCCCCCCGCGCCCGGCCCCCGCTCTGGCACCCGACGCCGACCAGCTGCTGGCGTTGCTGGCCGACCCCGCGCAGCCGCGGGCCGACAAGCGAAGCGCCCTGCGCGACCTGGCCCGTTCCGGATCGGACCGCAGACTCCTCGGGTTGGCCGAGGAACTGCGTGGTATCCCTGGCCTCTCCGACGCGGTGATGGCGCTCGGACCGGCCGCGCTGGACCATGCCCGCGCGTGGGTGACGGGCGACCGGCTGGTCTGGCTGGGCGGCAGCCTGCTGGCGGCCCACGGCACAGAACGCGACATTCCCCGGCTGCTCGCCGTATGGGACCGGCTGTGGGACAGCGACGACTGGTGCGGCTTCGACCGGCTCGCCGACGGGTTCGCGCGCTTCGGGGCCCTGGCCGCCGACGCCGCCCCGCGGCTGCGAGCGGTGATCCGGCAGACGCCGCACTCGTACGAACGCACCGCCTGCCTGCGCGCACTACTGGCAATCGACCCGGTCGGCGCGGAAGGCCCCCTCGCACTGGGCCTGCTCGACTGCGAGCAGGACGTCCGCAGCCTCGCGGTGGCCCACGCACCCGACTCCAAGTTCACCCGCCAGGCACTGACCACCCGAAAAGACGACCCGACCGAGGCCCCGGAGATCCGCCAGGCCGCCGCCGCCCGGCTCGGCTGAGGAAAGATCGCTGTTTCGTGTCGAAAACTGTGGTCTGACCTCACTTTCTGACACCAACTAGCGATCTTGGACCGGCGGCGGGTCGGCGGCGGCGGCGGTGTCGTACAGGGGCGGTAGAAATCAGGTCGGCGCTTGGGGGCCTGCGCCGGGGGTCGGGTGTTGTTCCGGTATTGCCGTGGGACGAGCCTGGAGGCCGCTGTGTCCCGTCCGCCGCTGGGCAGACTGATCGCCGAGACCCGACGACGACGCGGGTACAGCCAGACCAGGCTCGCCGCGCTGCTCTGCGCCGCCGCCGGCGTCACCACGGTGACCAGGCACGAGGTGAGCCGCTGGGAGCGCGGTGACCGGCTGCCTGGCGCGCAGTGGCTGGCCTGGCTGGCGCTGGTGCTGGACCTGCCGCCCGCGTGGCTGGCCGCCGCTGCGCGGCCGGTCGGGCACCCGGCTCCCGCCGATGGCGTCACCCGGCTGCACCGGCTCGCCGAGCAGTGGCTGCGCCACACCGTGCACAGCGACGTCGTGCCGGGCGAGTCCCGGAACTTGTCGGAGTGGCACGCCGCTCGCCGGCTCACCGGTTCCGGCGATGCCGCCGGATCGGCGCACCCCGGGGTCGGCCGGTTCTTCGCGGGGCCTGGCGACGCGGAGTCCGCGCAGCTCGACCGGCTCATCGCCGAACTGCGGTGGATGGACGATCTCATCGGCGGTGCCGATCTGGCCCCGGTGGCGCACCGGCGCTGGTCCCAGGCGGCCGACCGGCTGCACCGTGCCCACGGCGCGCAACGGCGACGCCTGCTGCGGCCGGTGACGGAGTTGGCGCAGCTCGCCGGGTGGACCGCCGCCGACGCCGGGGACCGGGCGACGGCGCTGGGGGCGTACCGGGAGGGGCTGGTACTGGCGATGGAGGCGGACGACCCGGCGTTGGGCGGGCACGTGCTGGGCGCGGCCAGCCACCTGCTCTGCGACGCCGATCCGCGGGCGGCCTGGCGGCTGGCCCGGATCGCCGCGGCGGGCACGCGCCGCGCGGGCAGTTTCGGGCTGCGGGCGCTGCTCGCGCACCGGGCGGCGCTGGCCGCGGCGCGGGCCGGGGACGGTCGGGCCGCGGCCGACGGGCTGCTGGTCGCCCGGCGGCTCGGCGACCGGGTGCGCCCGGAGCACGAACCGTCCTGGCTGTACTGGCTGGACCAGGCGGAACTGGCCGCGATGGCGGGCCGGTGCCTGGTCGCGCTGGACCGGCCGGCGCGGGCGCTGCCGTTGCTGGAGCAGCCGGGCCTGCGGCGGCCGCGGCGCGGTCAACCGCGTACCCGGGCGGTCTATGCGGGCTGGCTGGCGCGTGCCCTGCTCGGCGTCGGCGAGGTGGAGCAGGCCTGCGCGGTCGGCGCGGACGCGGCGGTCGAGGCGGTGCGCGCCGGGTCGGTGCGGGCGGCCGAGCAGACCCGTGAACTGTCGGTGCGGCTGGCGGCCCGCCCGCAGACCCGCGCGGTACGTGAGTTGAGTGAACTGATCACCCAGCTCACGTCATACCTACCGGGGTCATCCACCCGGCTGGGAGTGAACTAAGTTCGTCCCATGACCATTCACCCGGTGGACCGGGCCGCGCTGCGTCCGCGGGTCGAGAAGGCCCTGGCGGTCTTCCTGGCCGACCGCCGGGCGCACATGGCGGGCATCGACGCCGGCCTGGGCCCGCTGGCCGACGCCGTGGAGGCGTTCGTGCTGGGCGGTGGCAAGCGCCTGCGCCCGGCCTTCGCCTACTGGGGCTACCGCGGCGCGGGCGGCGACGACCGCGACGACGTGGTGTCCGCGCTGGCCGCGCTGGAGCTGGTGCAGGCCAGCGCGCTGATGCACGACGACCTGATGGACGCCTCCGACACCCGCCGCGGCGAGCCCGCGGTGCACCGCCGGTTCGCGATGCTGCACGACCGCGAGCGCTGGCAGGGCGGGGCGGCCGGGTTCGGCGCCGCGGCGGCGATCCTGCTCGGCGACCTGTGCCTGGTCTGGTCGGACGAGATGTTGCACACGACCGGGCTCGACCCGGTGACCGTGGCGCGGGCGCGGCCGGTCTTCGACCTGATGCGCACCGAGGTCATGATCGGGCAGTACCTCGACGTGCTCACCCAGGCCTCGGCGGACACCTCGGTGGAGCGGGCGTCGCAGGTGGCCCGGTTCAAGTCGGCCAAGTACACCGTCGAGCACCCGCTGCTGCTGGGGGCGGCGCTGGCCGACGCGCCCGCCGCGCTGAGCCAGGCGTACTCGGCCTTCGGGCTGCCGCTGGGTGAGGCGTTCCAGCTGCGTGACGACGTGCTCGGGGTGTTCGGCGACCCGGTCGCGACGGGCAAGCCGGCCGGCGACGACCTGCGCGAGGGCAAACGCACCTACCTCATCGTGATGGCACTTGCCCACGCAGCCCCCGCGGACCGCGACACGCTCGCCGCCGCGCTGGGCACCCCCGACCTCGACGAGGCCGGTGTCGCACAGCTGCGCCGGATCATCACGGAGTCGGGCGCGCTGGCCCGCACGGAGGCGTACATCGCCGAGCTGACCTCGACGGCGCTCGCCGCGCTGGAAGCCGCACCGGTCGAGCCCGAGGCGGCCGAGATGCTGCGCGAGCTGGCCGACGCCTCGGTGCACCGGGCCGCCTGAACTACCGCAGCACCTGGCGGAAGCTCTCGTAGTGGTCGCCGGTGTAGTAGAGGTCCCCGTCGCGGCCGGCCACCAGCCGCCGCGCGCCGCGGTCGCGTGAACCCGGCGTGGGCACCGTGTACTCCCGGTAGTAGCCGCGCGGCTGCCGGGGCAGGATGCCCTCCAGGTTGCCGAACACGGTGCCGTCCTTGTCGTACGGGAACGGCCCGTTCGCGTCGATCAGCGCGACCGTGGCGACCGCCTCCTTGGGCAGGTCGCGCAGGGGCACCGTGGGCAGCCCCGACACCGGGGTCGCACCCGCCGACGCCGCGGGCGGGCCGCTCTCACCGGACGGCGCCATGGCGGTACGCGCGCAGTACCCCACCAGCGCCATGAGCGCGATCAGCAGCACCGCCACCACGGCGGTGATCGCGATGTTGCGCCGCGTCGCGAACCTGTCCACATCAGGCAGTGTGCGGTGTCGCGGGGGCGCGATCAAGGACCGTGGAATCATCAACGGGTGCTCCCCCATGCCGCCACCCGTGCCACCGTCGCCCTGGGCTGCGTCTCGGGCGTGCTGCTGGCCGTCTCGGCATACCTGGCGGGCGCGTTGCCCAGCGGCGACCCTGGCCCTGGGCTGCGGCTGGGCGGGTTCGGCGCGGTGCGGGGGAGTTTCGTGCTGGGACTGGTCTGCTGGCTGGCCGGCATGGCCGGCTGGACCGCCGCGTGGTGGCGGCTCGGCCGCGCCGACGGCATGATCGCCGGCCGGCAGGCAGCGGACCCCGCCGGGGCCGCGAAACGCAACGGCGCGGCGTGGCGGGTGCTGGCGATCGGGGCGGCGTGGGCCGCGCCGCTGCTGGTCGCACCGCCGCTGGGCAGCCGGGACGCGTACGCGTACGCCTGCCAGGGTTGGCTGTGGCGCGTTGGCCTGGACCCGTACGCGATGGGTGTCGCCGACGGCGGCTGCCCCTGGACCACGTCGGTGCCCGAGCTGTGGTGGCACACGCCGACGCCCTACGGCCCGGTCGCGGTGCTGCTCACCGGCGCGGTGACCGGCCTCGGCGGCCTGCTCGGCGCGCTGGCGGGCCTGCGCCTGCTCACCCTCGCCGCGGTGGCCGTGCTCGCCGTCGCCCTGCCGCCCCTGGCCCGCGCCTGCGGCGTCCCCGTCCCCGCCGCCTACTGGCTGGCCCTGCTCACCCCCTTGACCGCCGTCCACGCCCTCTCCGCGCTCCACAACGACGCCCTGGTCGCCACCCTCGTGATCACCGCCCTGACCCTGGCCGTGGCCCACCGCGCCGCCCAAGATCCCAACGATCTTGCGCAAACTGGTGCCCTTTTGCCCGCTTCAGGCGTGTCGTCCCCACGGTCCGCGCAAGATCGTCGCGGTGGGGGTGGGGCGGCGGGGGCGGGGTGGTGGGGGGCGGTCGGGGCCGGGGTTGTCGTGGCGGGGGCGGTCGGGGTCAAGGTGACGGCGGTGGTGGCGGTGCCGTTCGTGCTGGTGCTGCTGGGGCGGCGGTGGTGGGCGGCGGCTGCGGCGGGGATTGGCGCGTTCGTCGGGGTCAGTGCGGTGAGCGGGCTGGGGCTCGGGTGGATCGCGGCGCTGCGCGGGACCGGGGAGCTGGTGCAGTGGAGTTCGCCGCCGACGGCGGTGGGCATGGCCGCGGGGTATGTGCTGCGGCTGGCCGGGCGGGACGAGTGGGTCGACGCGGCGGTGGCCGTCGGGCGGGCGCTGGGGCTGGTGGCGCTGGCGGCGGCCGGGGTCTGGGCGCTGCTGCATGCGTGGCGACGGCGACACGACACGGGGGCGGTGGTGCGGGCATGCGGGTGGCTGATGGTGGCGACGGCGCTGCTCGGGCCGGTGTTCTATCCCTGGTACGCGCTCGCGCCGCTGGCGGTGCTGGCCGCCGCGGATACCGACCCGCGCCGTCGGCGGTGGCTCGCCATCGGGGCCGTGGCCTGCGCATTCCTGACGTTGCCCAACGGGCTCGGGGTGCCGGTGCTGACCAAGGCGGTCGGGGCGTTCGCGGTCACGGCCGCGCTGATCGTCGCCGCCGTCCGGTCCAGACCCAGAGCGACAGGGTGAACAGCACCAGGGCGAAACCGAACACCAGATCCTCGACCGGGGCGTACGCGATGCGCAGGCCCGTGATCTCCTCGGGCGCGTAGCGGACCACCCCGCGGCCCGTGAGCACCCCGTTGCTGAGCAGCTGGAACAGCAGCACGATCGGGTACGTCGCCCAGAAGGCGAGGCTCAGCAGCACCCGGGTCCGCAGCACCAGCAGGTCGACGGCCACCGCGGCGGCCAGGCCGAGCACGGCGGCCGTGGTGTACGTCACGAGCGTCCGGCCCGGTCCAGCACCTTGCGCACGGCCTCGAAGCCGAGGATCGCGCACAGCGGCACCACCAGGAAGAACAGCAGCTCCTCCAGGGGCATCCCGCCGGGCAGCCAGACGCCCAGCACCTGGTCGTGGTCGAAGGTCCAGTGCCCGGCCGCGATCGCGAGCAGGTCCCACGCACCGAACACCAGCACCACGGGCACCGCGACCAGGAGCAGCCGCCGCCACTGGCGCAGCACCCCGACCCGCAGCGCCGGCTCCAGCCACAGCGCGCACAGCAGGCAGCCGAGCAGCACCGCCAGGTACGCGTACACCGTCAGAAGGCCACGGCCTGGGCCCGGCGCTTCACCTCGCGGGCCTTGTCGCCGCCGAGCGCCGCTGCGGGCGTGCCCGGAAGCGTGTCGTCGGCGGTGTAGAGCCACCGCACGGCCTCATCGTCGTTGAACCCGGCGTCGCGCAGCAACGTCAGCACGCCGGGGAGGTGCTTGAGCACGATGTCGTTGGCCACCAGCTCCGCGGGCACCTGGCGCACGCCCTCATGGCGTACGGCCAGCAGCGCGCCGTCCTTGATCAACTGGTGCACCTTGAGGATCGACAGGCCGAGGCGCTCGGCCACGTCCGGCAGGGGCAGCCAGGTCGTGGGTGCGTCGGTCGTCGAGTGCGAAGTTTCGGCCACCTCCACACCTTGCCACGTCGCCGACCGGGCCCACCACCGCATCCCCGTCCCGGCCGCCGTGGCGGCCGAGCAGAGGAGCCTTTGATGAATCCCTGGCAGACGATCAAGCGGGAGATCGACGGCGCACGCCGGTCGCTGCGCTATGACCTCGCCCGGCGAAAGATGAACGACGACACGACGGTGATGCCCGCGGTCGGCGGCGGGCCTGACCCGCAGCCGCCCCGGGCCCGCCACCGCGTCGTGCTCGCCGCCGGTGCGCTGGTGCTCGCCTCGGTCGGCGTCGGCGGCTACTACGCGGTCGCGGCCGGGGTGGACGCCCTGGTCGGCGACGAGCGCGCGCCCGGGGGCCTGCCGCGGGTGCCGGCGCCTCCGGGCTCGGCGGAGCCGGTGCCGTGGCGGCAGACGAACTCGACGGCGAGTCCCACCGATCGGGTGAAGGACGTCCCGGCGGGCCGGCTGGTCACGCCGGGTCCCAGCCCGCGGCGTACGCCCTCGCCGAAACCCACGCCGACCCCGTGCGACTGCGAGTCGTCGCCGACCCCGTCGCCCTCGCCGACCCCGTCCCCCTCGCCGAGCCCGTCGCCGAGCCCCAGCGAGTCCGCCTCGCCCTCGGCGTCGGCGTCCGCGATGGCGTCGGCGTCCGCGATCGTGATGCCGGACACCTCGCAGCCGGTGGACCCGGTTCCGCCGGACGCCCACGAGGACCCGGAGACACCCTGACATGCTGCAGAAACGCCCGATCGAGACGCGGTCGCACGCGCGGGTGTACGACGTCGGCCGCCGCCTGACTTAGACTGCGCTGCGATGGACACTCAGGTCGCCGATCCACTACTCGGCACACTCGTCGACGGGCGCTACCGCATCCGCGGTCGCGTGGCTCGTGGTGGCATGGCGACCGTCTACACGGCTGTGGACGAGCGCCTGGAGCGCACCGTCGCCCTGAAGATCATTCACCCGGCGCAGGTACGCGACGCCGCCGGCCAGGCCTTCAGCCTCGACCGCTTCACCGACGAGGCCAAGACCATCGCCCGGCTGACCCATCCCAACGTCGTCGCCGTCTACGACCAGGGCACCCACGCCGGCCTGCCGTACCTGGTGATGGAGTACGTCCGGGGCCGCACGCTGCGCGACATCCTCGCCGAACGCCGCCGGCTCACCCCCGTCGAAGCGCTGGCCGTCATGGAGCAGGTGCTGGCGGCGCTGGCCGCGGCGCACCGCGCCGGCCTGGTGCACCGCGACGTCAAGCCCGAGAACGTGCTGGTCGCCGAGGCGCCCACCGGCGGCAGCCACAACCTCATCGACGCCGTCGCGAAGGTGGCCGACTTCGGCCTCGCCCGCGCCGTCGAGGCCAGCGCCGACGACCCGAGCGGCGGCCAGCTCATGGCCACCGTCGCCTACGTGGCCCCGGAGCTGGTCACCGACGGCCACGCCGACCCGCGCAGCGACGTGTACAGCGCCGGGATCGTGCTGTTCGAGGTGCTCACCGGCCGCGTGCCCTACGACGCCGAGCGCCCCGTCGAGGTGGCCTGGCAGCACGTGGACCGGGACGTGCCGCCGCCGTCGCGTTTCGTCGCGGGCCTGCCCCCGGTGCTGGACGAGCTGGTCGCCGCAGCGACCCGCCGCTCCCCCGGCGGCCGCCCCACCGACGCCGGTGCGCTGCTGGCCGCCGTGCAGGCGGCCCGGGAGAACGTCACCGCGAGCACCACCACGCAGCGGATGCGGCCGGTCGAGCAGGAGACCGTGATCGTCAGCCATGTGGTGCCCGCCGAGCGCCCGTCCTGGGCCCGGCTGCCCGACGCGCAGCCCGCGCCGCGCTCGCGCCGCCGCGCCCCGGCGCCCGCTCCGACGAGCCCGCTGGACCGGATCAAGACGAAGTACCAGCAGCTCATGGCCGACCCGCGGGGACGCACGGCGCTGACCGCGGGCGCGGTCGTGCTGGTCCTGCTGGTGCTGACCGGCGGCTGGTGGCTGGGCTTCGGCCGGTACGAGGTGACCCCGCAGCTGGTCAACCTGACCCGGGAACAGGCGGAGACCACCCTGACGGCCGCCGGCCTGGAGGTCGTCTACGCCGAGGCGCAGTACCGCGAGGACGTGCCCAAGGACGTGGTGCTGGTGCAGAACCCGCCGCCCGGCGAGCGGGTGGTGCGCGGCGGCAAGGTGACGCTGACCCTGTCCAACGGACCCGAGCGCTACCTGGTGCCCGACGTGGTCGGCAAGTCCTGGGAGCTGGCCGTCGCGGACCTGCAGGCGGCGCCGCTGAAGCTGAACCCGGTCAAGGCCGGGGAGAAGTACGACGACCTCGCCCCGAAGGGGACCGTGCTGTCGACCGATCCCAAGGCCGACACGGAGGTCAAGCCCGGCAGCGAGGTCAAGGTCGTCGTCAGCAAGGGCAAGGCTCCGCTGAGCGTGCCGTTCGTCGAGGGCAAGTCGGTCGCCGAGGCGACCGACATCCTGCAGAAGCTGGGCCTGCGGGTGAGCGTCGAGCGGGTCGAGTCGGATAAACCGTACGACATCGTGGTGAAGCAGACACCTGCCAACGGCACCGGCGCGGAAGCCAATGACGAGGTGAAACTGCAGGTCAGCAACAATCAGAACGTCAGAGCGATGCCGGAGGTGCGCAACGCGCGCTGCGGCGACGCCGAGGGGGCCCTGGCCGCGCTGGGGTTGCAGGTCGAGGTCCGCGGCGTGCTCGGCGACAAGAACTGGTTCAAGGTCGTGAACCAGGACCCCGCGCCGAACACGGCCGTGCAGGCGGGACAGCATGTGGTGATCGAATGTCAGCTGGGATGACGAACCAGGTCGGCGCGCACGCGCCGGTGGCCGGCGGGCTCGCCAAGGCCGCCCTGCCCTACATCGACAAGGTCTCGGCCGCGGCGGTGCAGGTGTACGTGGGCAACCCGCGGGGCTGGGCCCGCCCGCCCGGTGACCCGCTCCAGGACGAGGCGTTCACCGCCGGCTGCCACACCCGCTCCGTCCCCGCGTACGTGCACGCCTCGCTGCTGGTCAACGTCGGCTCCCCCACCGCCGCGACGGTGGAGCAGTCCCGCGAGGTGCTGACGCACGCGCTGCTGCGTGCCGCGGCGATCGGCGCCCGGGGGGTCGTCTTCCACGCCGGCTCCGCGGTCGACGCCGAGCACGCCCCAGCGGCCATGCGCCAGGTGCGCGAGGTGCTGCTGCCGCTGCTGGACGCGCTGCCCGACGACGGTCCCCGCCTGCTGGTCGAGCCCAGCGCGGGCGGCGGGCGCTCGCTGGCGGCCCGGGTGGAGGACCTGGGGCCGTACCTGGACGCGGTGGACCGCCACCCGCGCCTGGGCGTGTGCTTCGACACGTGCCACGCCTGGGCTGCCGGGCACGACCTGGCCAAGCCGGGCGGCATGACGCTGACCCTGGACACCCTGGTGCAGGTGTGCGGTCCGGACCGGCTGGGTCTGGTGCACGCCAACGACTCCAAGGACCCGGTGGGGTCCACTCGCGACCGGCACGAGGCCATCGGCCAGGGCACGATCGGCTCGGAGGCGTTCGCCGAGATGTTCCGCCACCCCGCGCTCAGCGGGGTTCCGATCATCGTCGAGACGCCGGGTGAGACCCATGCCGCAGACATTTCCCTGCTCAGGGGCTTGCGCTAGGCATTTCCTTTAGGGCACCCTTACTGAGGCAAGGCTTGCTTGACCGGAGCCTCACTCCTCCAGTGCCGAAGGGTCCCTGCTGTGTTCGTATGCATCTGTGAACGGGTTCGTGAGTGCGAGGTGCGCTCGGTGATCCGCGCGGGCGCGCGCTGCGAGGACTCCGTCGGCGAGGCATGTGGCGCGGGGACCGGGTGCGGTTCCTGCATCGACCGCATCTATGACCTGATCGACGAGGAGAACGCCGACACGCTCGTGGCAATCGCGGCATAACCGGACAACCCGCGTAGATTTACCCCCTATACGAGAGTTCCCGTGGGGGGTTACTTCACCATGCAAGGCGACGCCCGAGTCATAGAGTTCCTCAACGAGCAGCTGACCGCCGAGCTCACCGCGATCAACCAGTACTGGCTGCACTACCGCATGCAGGAGAACTGGGGCTACACGAAGCTCGCGAAGTACACCCGGCACGAGTCCATCGATGAGATGAAGCACGCGGACCGCCTCGCCGAGCGGATCCTCTTCCTCGACGGACTGCCGAACTTCCAGAAGCTCTTCGCCCTGCGCATCGGCGAGACCGTCAAGGAGCAGTTCGAGTGCGACATGAAGGTCGAGGTCGAGGCCGTCGAGCGGCTGCGCCTCGGCATCGAGTACATGCGCTCGGTCGGTGACGTGACCTCGGCCAACATCTTCGAGGACATCCTCAAGGACGAGGAGCACCACATCGACTACCTGGAGACCCAGCTCGGCCTGATCGCGAGCCTCGGCGAAGGCCTCTACCTCCAGAACGTCACGGAGCACCCGGAAGCCTGACCCGATACGCGAACGGGCCGCCGCATCGCGCGGCGGCCCGTTCGCGTATCGTGAGTCGGCTCAGCCGGGCGGCACGATCCATCGCTGCCGCAGGGCCGGCACGACGGTGGCGATGTCCGCGAAATCGCGGTCGTTGTGCACCAGCACCGCATCATGGTGCACGGCCACCGAGGCGATGATCAGATCCGGCAGGGGCTTGCGGCCCATCCCGCGGTCGAACAGCCCCTCCTGCAGATCCACGGCCTTGACCAGCACAGCGTCGGTCGTCTCCAGCCAGACGCAGTGCTCACGGAGATAGGCCCTGAGGATCTTGTGCTCGGCCCGGTTGCGCGCCGAGTACAAGATCTCGAGTTCCACCATGGCGCAGGTGGCCAGCAGTCCCGTCACGGCCAGCGTCTCGAAGGCGCGTCCCGCCTTCTCGTCACGACGTGCCAGCTCGTGGGCAGACTTGTCCGCCAGGAAGAGCATCAGCTCCGCCACGCCTGCGCGCGGTCCTCCTCGGTCAGGTCGAGATCGCGCAGCAACTGCAGGTACTCCTCAGTGCGGCGGCGAGCCGCGGCGAGCCGCAGCGCCTCGTTCACCGTGGCCACCTTGGTCGTGGTACCCAGTTCAGCCGAGGCCTCAGCCAGCGCCTCGTCATCGATGTCGATCACAGTGCGCATGGCCCCACCCCTGACGTTGATATCAAATCAGCTCCCGCAAAGATATCAAGCGCGAAGTGCCGCCGCCAGCACGTCGATCGCCCGGTCGATACCCGCGTCGTCGACATCCAGGTGGGTGATGAGGCGGCCGGTGCGCGGTCCCAGTGCGCTGACCAGCACTCCCTGCTCGCGGGCTCGGGCGGCCAGGGTGGGCGCGTCCAGGGCGGTCTTGGCAAGGTCGAGGATCACCAGGTTGGTGCGCACCCGGTCCAGGTCCACCACGCCGTACGCGGCCAGCGCCTCGGCGAGCCGCCGTGCCCGTACGTGGTCCTCGGCGAGCCGCGCCAGGTGATTGTCCAGCGCGTACAGGCCGGCCGCGGCGAGGATGCCCGCCTGGCGCATCCCGCCGCCCATGCGCTTGCGGATCCAGCGCGCCTTGGCGATCTTCTCGGCGCTGCCCACGACCAGCGAGCCGACCGGCGCACCCAGGCCCTTGGACAGGCACACCGACAGCGTGTCGAACAGCGCCCCGTACTCGGCCAGCGGCACCCCGTCGGCGATGTGCGCGTGCCAGATCCGCGCCCCGTCGCAGTGCATCGCGATCCCGGCGGTGTCGGCGACCTCGCGCAGACCGCGCAGCGTCTCCAGCCCGATGACGACGCCGCCGGCCATGTTGTGGGTCTGCTCGACGGCCAGGGCCCGCGTCGGCACGGCGTGATACCCGTCGGGGCGGATCATCGAGGCGACCTGCTCCACGTCGATGAGGCCGCCCGCGAAGGGCCAGGTGCGGCTGGAGATGCCGCCGATCGCCGCGGCCGCGCCGATCTCGTACGTCACCACGTGCGCGTTCGCGTCGCACAGCAGTTCCTGCGCGGGCGGCACGACCAGCTGCAGCGCGATCTGGTTGGCCATCGAGCCGGTCGGGGCGAACAGGGCGGCCTCATGCCCGAACAGCGCGGCGACCTTGCGCTCCAGCGCGTTGACGGTCGGGTCCTCGGCGTACACGTCGTCGCCGACCTCGGCGGCGGCCATCGCCGCCCGCATGGCGGCGGTCGGCTTGGTCACGGTGTCGCTGCGAAGATCAACCAGTTGCGTCATTCCTCGTTCCTACCGCATCACGCAGGACGGACGCCGACCGGCCCTGCGTACTCGTCCGTGCGTGAGAACCGACGGCCCCCGACGCGGCGCAGCGTATGAGGCGGCCACGGGCCGGGCGGCGAAAGTCGCCGTCAGGATCTACGCTGCGGGGCGTGACGGACCTGCCTATCCCGTCCGACCAGGCGTTGCGCACCGCCACCTTCGCCGACAGCCCGGCAGCCGCCGACGACGCGTTCCGCGACGACCGGCCCGCCCGGCCGGAGCGGGCCGGGCCGGACCCCCGCCGGACGCGACGTGGCCCGCGGCCCGCCCTGCTCGTCGTGGCGGGCGTCGTGTCGCTCGCCGTGGTGGCGCTGGCCGGCTGGCAGAGCATGGCAGTCGGCTACGAGCTGGCGCCTGGAGCACTCGGTGGCGGCGGGCCGGACGGGCGTCGGTACGAGAAACCCTATGTACGAGGCGTCGAGTACGAGTTCGCCATGGACCGGAGCTACGACCTGTACTTCTCGATCCGCAACACCGGCCCGCTACCGGTGCGCATCGAGGGCCTCGAACCCTTCGGCCTGCCGCTGGCACGGCTCGCCGTCATCCCGGCCACACCGTCGGACATGGCCTGCTGCGACACGTCCACCGCGGTGCCGTTCCAGCCGACGGACCTGCCCGCCGGCGGCGAACTCGTCCTACTGGCCACCTTCGCGTGGGATGGGGACTCAGCCGCCCCGGCGCCGGATGCTCCCTGCTCCCGTGTCTGGTGGAGCACCGTCAGGGTGCGCCGCACCGTGCTGGGCCTGACGCAGGCCGTCGAGCTGGAGCTCCCGCAGGCGCTCATCCTGCGCTCGCCCAGGTGCACGACGTGAGGTGATCGCTGTTTCCGGTCATGATCTGTGGTCTGAGCGCAGATCATGACCGGAAACAGCGATCATGGGCCGGAAGGCTAGCCGCGCAGCATCTCCGCGACGAGGAACGCCAGCTCCAGGGACTGCTGGGTGTTGAGGCGGGGGTCGCAGGCGGTCTCGTAGCGGCCGGGCAGGTCGGAGTCGACCAGGGCCTGCGCGCCGCCCAGGCACTCGGTGACGTCCTCGCCGGTCAGCTCGATGTGGATGCCGCCCGGGTGGGTGCCCAGCATCTTGTGCACCTCGAAGTAGCCCAGCACCTCGTCGACGATGCGGTCGAAGTGGCGGGTCTTGTACCCGTTGGACGACTCGTGGGTGTTGCCGTGCATCGGGTCGCACTGCCAGACGACCTTCGCGCCGTTGTCGCGCACCGTCTCGACCAGCTTCGGCAGCGCGTCGCGGACCTGGTGGTTGCCCATCCGGCTGATCAGCGTGAGCTTGCCCGGGATGTTGTCCGGGTTGAGCATCTCGCACAGGCGCAGCGCGTACTCGGGCGTGGTGGTCGGGCCGAGCTTCACGCCGATCGGGTTGGCGATGCGGGAGATGAAGTCCAGGTGCGCGCCGTCCAGGTCGCGGGTGCGCTCGCCGACCCACAGGAAGTGGCCGGACAGGCCGTACGCCCGCCCGTCGGCGATGCGGGTCAGCGCCCGGTCGTACTCCAGCGCCAGCGCCTCGTGCGAGGCGTAGAGCGTGACGGTGCGCAGCGCCTCCTCGTCGGTCATGCCGCAGGCTTTGATGAACGCGAGCGCCCGGTCGATCTCGCGGGCGATGGCCTCGTAGCGCTCCCCGAAGGCGGAGGTGCGCACGAAGTCGCGGTTCCAGTCGTGCACCGCGTGCAGGTCGCCCAGGCCACCGCCGAGGTACGCGCGCAGCATGTTCATCGCGGCGGCCGCGTTGGCGTACGCCCGGATCATGCGCTGCGGGTCGGCGACGCGGGCCTCCGGCGTCGGCTCCAACGAGTTGATCATGTCGCCGCGGTACGCGGGCAGACCCAGCGAGTCCAGCGCCTGCGAGCGCGGCTTGGTGTACTGGCCGGCCACCCGGGCCACCTTGACCACCGGCATGCTCGCGCCGTACGTCAGCACCACCGCCATCTGCAGCAGGGTGCGGGCGTTGGCCAGCAGGTGGTGCTCGGTGTTGTCGGCGAACGTCTCGGCGCAGTCGCCGCCCTGGAGCAGGAACGCCTTGCCCTCGCAGACCTGGGCCAGGCGGTGGCGCAGCTGGTCGACCTCGTAGGGCGCGACGATGGAGGGCACCGAGTCCAGCACCCGGCACACCTGCTCCACCTCGCTGTAGTCCTCCCACGGCGGCATCTGCGCCCGGGGCAGGGTGCGCCAGTGGTCCAGGCCGAGGTCTCCCGCCGAGGCGAGGCTGGTGGGCCGTCCGATGGTGACGCCGGACTCGCCGGGCTGCCGGTTGTCGCCCAGTTCGAGACCGGGGTGCCTGAGCTCATGCCATTCATGGCGCATGGCGTCAAGGGTAAGGCCGCGCCGCCGACGGGCCGCAGCCGACGTCGCGCATTCCGCCCGCTGAGATCACCCTGCGCGAACGTGTCGCCGCCAGGCGATGGCCTCGTTGATCAGATATGACCTCACTGCCGCGGCTGGCGGAGTACACGCCGCACCGGATCGTGTCCGACATCGACCTCGAAGGGCACGTGGTGCCGGGGCTGACCGGGGAGTTCTTCCGCCGGCCCGAGGACGGGCGCACCGCCACCGTGGGGCTCTACCGCTACCTGGGCGTCGAGCTGTTCATGGCCTGGGGGTACGTCGGCGAGGAGCACTGCCGGTGGACGGCGTACCGGCGTGCCGACGCGGGCTGGGGCGCGGCGCACCCGGGCTGCCCGCGGGTGCGCCACCGCGGCGAGCACCTGGAGCTGGACCTCGACGGCGAACGGGTGGCCCTGCGCACGGCCGCCCGACCCGGCAGCGCCGGATCGGGCGGTTGTGCGGTACCGCCGCCGGCCGTCCGCGACTCGTCGCACACAGCCGACAGCGGGTTCGCTCCGTCCGCCGGGTCTCCCCGGCAGCGGGTCTCTCAGCCGGCCGTTTCGACGGCCGCGGCGACCTCGGCCTCGCGCCGTACGTAGACGATCGACGTGACGGTGATGGCGAGGCTGGTCACCAGGGCCGTCGCGTGCAGCACGGGGTCGGGGATGGGCACGAACGCCAGCACGCCCGCGGGGACCTGCACCAGCCCGATCAGCAGCATCAGCCCTGCCGAGCGGCGCCCGCGGGACCAGGTGAAGGCGGTCCACACCGGAGCGGTGACGACCGCGAGGGTGAGCACGTCGAGGATCGCGTGCAGCACGGGGTTGGTGACCTTGTCGTGGGCGTAGGCGTAGGCCGGGGCGGAGATCATGAGGGCGGCGAGGGTGGTCCCGATGACTGTTGCGGCGCGTCGCATGGCCGTCTCCTTGCGTGTGGCTCCGAGGGCGGAGCTACGGGGCCGGGGGTTCGGCTCAAACTCCCTGCTCCGAGCCTAAGGCGACAGTCCGAACAGCAGGAACCCCCGCAGGCGTGAATGATCCTGCGGGGGTATGCGGTCACGCCTTCGTGGTCACGCGGCCTGGTCGGCGATCTCCTTCGCCCGGTCGCGGGCGGCCTCCAGCGCGGCCAGGAACGCGGCGCGCACGCCGTGGTTCTCCAGCTCGCGGATGGCGGAGATGGTGGTGCCCGCGGGCGAGGTGACCGCCTCGCGCAGCTTCACCGGGTGCTCCCCCGAGTCGCGCAGCATGATGGCCGAGCCGATCGCGGTCTGCACGATGAGGTCGTGCGCCACCTGGCGCGGCAGGCCGAGCAGGATGCCCGCGTCGGTCATCGCCTCGACCAGGAAGTAGAAGTACGCCGGGCCGGAGCCGGACAGCGCGGTGACCGCGTCCTGCTGGCTCTCCGGGACCCGGATGGTGCGGCCCAGCGGCGAGAACAGCTCCTCCGCGATGGCCAGGTGGTGCGCGGTCGCGTGCGGACCGGCCGAGATCGCCGTCATCGCCTCGTCTACCAGGGCGGGCGTGTTCGTCATGACCCGCACCACGGGCGTGCCCTCGGCCAGCCACTTGGTGAAGAACCCCGTGGGCAGGCCGGCGCAGAGCGAGATGACCAGCTTCCCGGCCGGGATCTGCGGCCCCAGCTCCGCCATCAGCGCGCCGGCGTCCTGCGGCTTGACCGCGATCGCCACCACGTCGGCGGCGGCCACCGCCGCGGCGTTGTCCAGCACCCTGATGCCGTACCGGTTGCGCAGCTGCTCGGCCCGCTCCTCGCGCCGCGCCGTCGCGACGATCTGGTCAACCGGCCACCCGGCCTTCACCAGCCCGGACAGCAGCACCTCCCCGATCTTCCCCGCCCCGACCACCGCAACGGTGTACATCCCTGTTCCCTCCTGCACGTACGGAAAAGCGGGTTGATCATGAAGTTATGGACGCGACACTCCGTCGAACCGTGCCATAAGTTCATGATCAACCCGCTCAAGGGTTGGTCGTGGCTCAGCCGAAGAAGGCCTCAGCCTCGGCGTAGCGGTGCGGGGGGACGGTCTTGAGCTCGCGGGTGGCGTCGGCCAGCGGAACGCGGACGATCTCCGTGCTGCGCAGGGCGACCATCTTGCCGAAGTCGCCCTCGTGCACGGCGTCGATCGCGTGCAGGCCGAAGCGGGTGGCCAGCACCCGGTCGAAGGCGGTGGGCGTGCCACCGCGCTGGGTGTGGCCCAGCACGACCGCGCGCGCCTCCTTGCCGGTGCGCTTCTCCAGCTGGTCGGCCAGCCAGTTGCCGATGCCGCCGAGGCGCACGTGGCCGAACGCGTCCAGCTCGCCGTTGAGGGTGATCATGTCACCGTCGGTCGGCATGGCGCCCTCGGAGATCACGATGATCGGCGAGTAGTTGGTCTTGAACCGGGTCTCCACGTGCTCGACGACCTTGTCCAGGTCGAACTTCTGCTCGGGGAGCAGGATCACGTTCGCGCCGCCGGCCAGGCCCGCGTGCAGCGCGATCCAGCCCGCGTGGCGGCCCATGACCTCGACGACCACGGTGCGATGGTGCGACTCGGCCGTGGTGTGCAGCCGGTCGATCGCCTCCATGGCGATGTTGACCGCGGTGTCGAAACCGAACGTGAAGTCGGTCGCGCCCAGGTCGTTGTCGATCGTCTTCGGCACGCCGACGACGTTCACGCCCAGCTCGGTCAGCTTGGTGGCCACCCCGAGGGTGTCCTCGCCGCCGATCGCCACGAGCGCGTCCACGCCCATGTCGGCCAGGTTCTGCTTGATCCGCTCCACGCCGCCTTCGATCTTGAAGGGGTTGGTGCGGGACGAGCCCAGGATCGTGCCGCCGCGCGGCAGGATGCCGCGGACCTCCGGGATGCCCAGCGGGCGGGTGATGCCCTCCAGCGGTCCCTTCCAGCCGTCGCGGAACCCGACGAACTCGTGCCCGTAGGTGCCCACGCCCTTGCGGACCACGGCGCGGATGACCGCGTTGAGACCGGGGCAGTCGCCGCCGCCGGTGAGTACGCCGATACGCATTTTCTCGTCCTCCCGATTACGGGTAGTCAGTTGCCGGGCCCCGGGAGACGAGTGATCACGGCTACGTTGCCGGCCGGGGCGGGCCGCAAATGCGCACTGTACTGGGATCACCAGGCTTAGGCCAGCACGCCCCGCCGCTGTCCACATGTCGGGGCCTGACGGCGCTCACCAGGCGAGCGCAACAGTGTCGCAATGGCAAGGTTACCCGTGCGTGACAGGCCCGCGGCAGGCCGGGGCGTGCCGTCCCGGCCTGTCACCGGCACTTCACCCGGCGTCCACCACGGGCGGTTTGGCGTCCTTGCGCTTACGCGCCGTCATCGCCCGGAAGCGGGCCAGGTTGTGGCGGGCGTCCACGAGCGCGTCGTGCCGGGCCGTCGCCGCCTCGGGCAGCACCGGACGCCCCTTGTCGTCCCACAGCTGGCGCAGCTCCTTGGTGAAGCGCGGGATGGCCCGCGGCAGCGTCACCATCGCCCCCCACAGCTGCGCCAGGCACACGTGGTCGTACGCGCCGTACCAGGCCCACAGCTCGATGGTCTCCTGAGGCTTGCCGGCCAACGGCTCGGTCAGGAACTCCAGCAGCTCGGTGCGGATGCGCTCGCGTGAGCGCCACGCCTTGTCCGCCGGGGACGGGAGCAGGTTCAGCACGTTGTCGCGCACCCACGGGATGGCCCGGGTCGGGTCGAACTCGGTGGAGACGGCGTAGAACTCCCGGCCGAACTCGTCGACCACGCCGATCGAGACCAGGTCGATGGTGACTCCGTCCTCGATGAACTCGCAGTCGTAGAAATATCGGTAGGCCACGTCTTCCCCTGTCGTGAGGATCTCTCCTGTACGCCCGGCGCTACGGGCCCCTACCCTGAGCGCCATGACGTTCTCGATCGTCGCGCGTTCGGCCGACGGGGTCGCACACGGGGTCGCCGTAGCCAGCAAGTTCCTGGCCGTGGGAGCTGCCGTGCCCGCCGCGGAGGCCGCCGTCGGCGCGCTGGCCACCCAGTCCTACGCCAACCTGGCCTACCGGCCGCAGGGACTCGCCCTGCTGCGCACCGGCACCGCCGCGGCCGACGTGGTGGCCGGGCTGACCGCCGCCGACCCGGGACGCGACTCGCGCCAGCTCGGCGTGGTGGGCCGCAGCGGCGACGGCGCGACGTACACCGGGGCGGACTGCCACGGCTGGGCCGGTGGCCGCACCGGCGACGGGTACGCGATCCAGGGCAACATCCTCGCCGGACCCGAGGTGGTGGCCGCCATGGAGGCCGCCTGGCTGGCGAGCGACCCCACGGCGGAGCTGGCGCGACGGCTGCTCGCGGCGCTGCGCGCGGGCGACGGGGCAGGCGGCGACAAGCGCGGGCGGCAGAGCGCGGCGCTGTATGTCGTCGCCCCCGGCCAGGGCTACGGCGGCACCAGCGACATCGTGGTCGACCTGCGCGTCGACGACCACCCCGACCCGTGCGCCGAGCTGGCCCGCCTGCTCGACATCCACACGCTGCTGTTCGGCAAACCCGACCCGGCGACCCTGCTGCCGCTGCGCGACACCCTGGCCGACGAGGTGCACACGCTCCTGGCCGCCCGCGGCCACACCTCGTCCGATCTCGACGCCGCCCTGTCCGGCTGGGCCGGCATCGAGAACCTCGAGGAGCGCATGGTCCCCGGCCACATCGACCCCCTGGTCCTCGCCCACCTCCGCGCCTCCTGACCGCCCGCGCGGGCGGGCGGATCGCGGACGGGCGCACGGGCGCACGGACGGGCGCACGGCCGGACGGACAGACGCATGGCAGGACGGACGGGCGCACGCACGACCGGAAAGGCGCACGCGACCGGACGGGCGAGGTGGATCAGTCCAGTAGGGCGGTGCGGGCCTCGTCGAGGGCGGCGCGGCAGCGGTCGGCCGCAGGCTGGTCGAGGGTCCCGGCGGCCAGGGCGCGGGCGCAGGCGTCGGCCTCCATCGCCCAGCGGAAGCGCAGCAGGGTTTCCAGGCTGCCCTCGATCTCCGCGACCGGCACCGGGCCGCTGTCCTCGTACGCCGCCAGCAGCTCCCGCGCCTGCCCCGGACCGCCGGCGTGCCGGACCGCCGAGGCCACGTCGTACATCAGCGGGCCGAACCGCGCGCGGCCCCAGCTGACCAGCCCGATGCGGCCGGTCCCGTGGTCCAGCAGGAACGCCGCCGGGCGCGGGTCGCCGTGCAGCGGGCCGACCGTGAGCCGGTCGGTGATCTGCAGTTTCGTCAGCGCGGTGACCGCGCCGGTGAGCGCGGGCCGTAGCCAGGCCGCGACGGACAGATGCGGCGCGTCCGGACGCAGCGGATGCCAGGCGGGCAGGCCCGGGTGCCGGAACCCGGCGAGCCCGCGGTGCGCCGCGCCGAGCCGGTCACCCCACCACTGCTGGTCCACCGGGTCCGCGCCGTCGAGTGGACGGCCGGGGACGAAGTCGAGCAGGGCGAGCACGTGCTCGCCGACGGGCACGCACAGCGCGCCGTCCGCGGCGCGCACCGGGGCGCCCGTGCCAAAGCCCCGCCGGTCGAGATGTTCGGCGGCGGCCAGCCCAGCCTCGAACCTAGGCCGTTCCGCGCCCTCTACCAGGACCGCCAGGTACCGCCGGTCACCCGCGGCAACCGTCCTGGTCGATGTCGTCGGCTCACCGTCCAGCGGAGTGCAGCCATCCGGCTGAAGGTGCCATGCCGTACGAAGTGTCGTGCGGATCGTATCGTCAGCCAGCACGGGCGGATTATCACATGTGGCAGCACGCTGTCGTATCCGTCGGAGGTGTCTGCGTTACGGCAGATCTGTCAATGGACAGCCTCCGATGGCGACGCACGGAGTGGACGTGGCGGCTCACGCACGCGATGATCTGTCCAGGGTTGCACCGACCGCCACGACCGTGTGCGTCGGTGGGGGTGGGAAACGGAAGGGGTAGGCGGTGGAGATTCGCATTCCGGAAGCTGCGGACGCGCTCACCGGGGTGGACATGTTCGCTGGTCTGGAGCCTGAGGTACGGCAACGGGTGATCGCCGCGGCGGTGCCGCGCACCTTCCGCAAGGGGCAGCTGCTGTTCGTCGAGAACGACCCCGGCGAGTCCCTCATCGTGCTCAAGCGGGGATCGGTGGCCATCTTCCGCACGTCCCCGACCGGCGAGCGGGCGGTGCTGTCCGTGCTGCGCCCGCCGGACGTGCTGGGTGAGGTGTCCCTTCTGGACGGTTCGGCCCGCTCGGCGTCGTGCGAGGCGCTGGAGGACTGCACCGCGCTGGCGCTGTCGCGGGGCGCGTTCATGGAGCTGGTGCACTCGAACCCGCGCATCCTCGACGCGGTCATGCGCTCGCTGGGCGCGCTGATCCGCCGGCTGACCGAGCAGAACGCCGACCATGTGTTCCTCGACCTGCCCGGCCGCGTCGCCAAGACGCTGGTGCGGCTGGCCGGGGAGAGCCAGGCTCCGATGATCACCATCGAGCTGAACCAGAGCCAGCTGGCCGAGATGGCGGGCGGCTCGCGCCAGAGCGTGAACCAGGCGATCGGGTCCTTCGCCAGCCGGGGATGGCTGCGCACCGAGGGCCGCCGGATCGTGGT
This sequence comes from Catellatospora vulcania, assembly GCF_009720385.1. GTDB lineage: Bacteria > Actinomycetota > Actinomycetes > Mycobacteriales > Micromonosporaceae > Catellatospora > Catellatospora vulcania. The sequence continues at coordinate 84,565 of NZ_WARX01000006.1, forward strand.
GATGGACGTTCCCGCCCTGCGCCGTCGCGCGGGTATGCAGGACCGCTGACGTCACAGATCGTCGGATCAAGGCTCCGCCCACCCCGGGACGGAGCCTTGATCTGTTTTTGCGGACGCTGGACGTGGTCATGGCGACGTCCAGCGTCCACAAAAACAGATCATGCGCGGTGCGCCGGCGACCCGGCCGGAAGCGGGCACCCGGAAGCCGGCCCGCCGTTGCGGCGCAACGGGTTCGGCCTCTACTGAACCGCTTTACCTGAGCGAGGCCCGGCCCTACTATGGGAGCGCTTCCATTGACGGTTGTTCCCATCGCCCGCGATGTGCCCGCATCGCTGGGAGCGGCCGCGTTCCCAAGGAGTCCCCATGTCCCGTTCCCCACGGCGTGCCCTGCTGGCCGCGCTGGCGGCGGTCACGGCCACGCTGGCCCTGGCCCTGCCGTTCGTCGGCTCCCCCGCCGCCCAGGCGGCCGACCCGCGCGACAGCTTCGTCACCCGCTGCGGCATCCGCTTCTGCCTGGACGGCAAGCCCTACTACCACGCCGGCACCAACACCTACGACGTGTTCACCTTCGGCTACGACTGGCTGCCCGGTGAGCAGTACGTCGACAAGGCCAAGATCGACGCCCACATGACCCGGCTGCAGAGCGACAACGTGTCGGTACTGCGACTGTGGATGTTCAGCCACGAGGACTGGATGGGCTTCGAGGCGGCCGAGGGCGTCTACACCGAGGAGGCGTTCATCCTCTTCGACTACGTCATGAAGTCGGCCCGGGACCACAACATCCGGCTCATCCCCGTGTTCGAGAACTTCTGGGAGGCGTACGGCGGCATCGACAAGCGCCTGGCCTGGGAGGGCCTGCCCACCGGGTACGCCAACCGCTGGCGCTTCTTCAACAAGACCGCCTGCCCCGGCTGCTTCACGCAGTACCGCAACTACGTCACCAAGGCGCTGACCAGGACGAACTCGTTCACCGGCGTGGCCTGGAAGAACGACCCCACGATCCTGGCCTGGGAGCTGATGAACGAGCCCCGCTACCCCGACGCCACGCCCAACGAGAACACCACCGGCACGACCCTGCGGGCCTGGGTCGACGAGATGGGCGCGCTGGTCAAGAGCCTGGACCCGAACCACCTGCTGGGCACCGGTCAGGAGGGCCAGGAGACGAAGTACGGCTACGGCGGCGACTCCGGCGGCCCGTGGACGTACATCCAGTCCTCGCCGTACATCGACTTCACCTCGGGGCACATGTACCCGACCGAGGGCTGGGCGGGCCTGAACTTCGCCACGGCCCGCGCCCTGCTGCGCCGGTGGATCAGCGACTCGCACACGGTCGTCGGCAAGCCGTTCTTCCTCGGCGAGTGGAACGTGCACGACGACAAGACCACCTGGTGGACCGAGATGTACGCCGAGATGGAGGCCTCCGGCGGCGACGGCGACGCGTTCTGGTGGTTCCCCGCGAACAGCAGCTGCGGCGGCTTCGACTCCGGCCAGGGCTGCCCCGAGCACGCCGTGTTCCGGCAGCACTCGCTGAACATGAAGGCCAAGAGCGGAGTCGTCGACCCGTCGCCGAGCGTCAGCCCGTCCCGCTCGGCGAGCCCGTCGCCGTCGGTGAGCCCCAGCGCCAGCCCGAGCCCCAGCCGCAGTGCCAGCCCGAGCCCGAGCCGCAGCGCCAGCCCGTCGCCGAGCGCGTCGCCCAGCCCGAGCGCGAGTCCCAGTCCGAACGCCGGGACGAGCTGCCGGGCGGTGTACCGGGTCGACAACTCCTGGCCCAACGGCTACAACGCCTCGCTGGTGGTGACCAACACCGGCAGCACCACGTTCACCAACTGGGTGCTGACCTTCACGCTCGGCAGCGGCCAGGTGATCGTCAACGGCTGGAACGGCACCTTCACCATCAGCGGCAGCACGGTGACGGTCACCGCGCCGGGCTGGGCCCCGAACCTGGCGCCCGGACAGAGCTGGACGGTCAGCTTCACCGGCTCCGGCCCGTCCACCGCGCCGAGCAACGTGAAGCTCAACGGGGTGGCCTGCACCGCGAGCTGAACACACGGCGGAGGGCGGGCCGGATCACCCGGCCCGCCCTCCGCGTCACGTCGTCGCATCCGATCCGCCCGCCGGGCGGCGGTGCGTTGACGCCGCCGTCAGACGGTCACGGCTGGTCGTCCGGCTCCGTGTCCGGCTCGTCGGCGGGCGGCGCACCAGGGCCCACCCAGGCCTTCTCCTCGGCGGGCGGCGACCCGGGGCCGACCCACGCCTTGTCACCGGCGGGCGGGGCACCAGGGCCGACCCATGCCTTCTGCGGCTGGTCGGGCGTCGGCTGGATTTCGGTCATGTTCTCCACCACTCCCTGTTCTTCGAGCTCGGCGAGGGTGATCGCGTCGATGTCCACAAGCTCGCCCACGCCGTGCGCGACCCCGAAGGGATCGGTCCAGGCGAGCGCCAGTCGCACCAACATCGTTCGGCCTCCCACGCACGACCATCGATTGGCTAGCGTCCGCTGGCGACGCGCACCGGCGGCCCACCTCCGGCGGGACCCCCGACCACTCGCCACCAGCGCCACACGAGACCCCGGCACACCTGCCGCGGTCTGTTCAGTGCACGAAACTGTAGCCGCGCGGCGGTGTTGGCGCGGACCCCTTGTCGCGTTAGCTACAGCGGTAAGGAAACGACCCGGGCGGTCAGGCCATACTGGACCTCCGGCGACCTGGCGGAGACGTGAAGACCCCAACCTGCGCGCACTGCTCCCGCGCGGCCGGCCCGGACGACAGGTTCTGCGGCGGCTGCGGGGCTAACCTCACGCCACCATGCGTCCACTGCGGACGTACGGTGGCTTTCGGCGACCTCTTCTGCACCGGCTGCGGCAACCCGCTGGCCGCGGCGCAGGGCCCGCCCGCCCGGGAGGACCGGCGTCAGGTCAGCGTGCTGTTCGTCGACATGGTCGGCTTCACCGCGTACGCCGAGCAGTCCGACCCGGAGCAGGTGCGCACCCTGCAGCAGGAGTATTTCAGCGCGGTGCGCCAGGTGGTCCGCCAGTTCGGCGGCGTGGTGGAGAAGTACATCGGCGACGCGGTGATGGCCATCTTCGGTGCCCCGGTCGCCACCGAGACCGACGCGCTGCGCGCGGTGCGGGCCGGGCTGGAGGCGCAGCGGGTGCTAGGCCGCGGCAGCCTGGCCGACGCGGCGACCTTCCGGGCCGGGGTGGCCACCGGCGAGGCGCTGGTCGACGTCGACGCGGCCCGCGACGGCGGGCAGGCCATCGTGGCCGGCGACGTGGTCAACACGGCGTCGCGGCTGCAGTCGGCCGCCATGCCCGGGGCCGTGCTGGTGTGCGCGGAGACGGCCCGTGCCAGCGCCGACGACATCGAGTACGACGAGCAGGCCCCGCAGACGCTCAAGGGCCGCAGCACCAGCAGCCGGGTCTTCCTGGCGGTGTCGGCCCGGCTGCAGCGGCGCGACCGGGACGAGTCCACCCCGATGGTCAACCGCGACCACGAGCGGGGGCTGCTGGTCACCGCGCTGCACCGGACCATCCGCGACCGCAGCCCGCAACTGGTCACCGTGTTCGGGCCGGCCGGCATCGGCAAGAGCCGGCTGCTGCGCGAGCTGGCCCGGCACGCCGAGCGCATCCCGGAGACCACCGTGTGCTGGCGGGTCGGGCACTGCCCGCCGTTCGGCGAGAACGTGACCTACGCGGCGCTGGCCGAGATCGTCAAGGCGCAGGTCGGCATCCTCGACACCGACGACGAGCCGACCGCCCGCAACCGGCTGGAGAGCGCGCTGCGGGCCATGTGCGGCGAGCTGGAGGCGGCCAGGCTGGGCGACGCCCTGGGCCCGCTGGTGGGCCTGCCCGGCGCCGGGCTGAGCCCGGGTGAGACCGAGTCGGCCTGGCGGCGCTTCCTGCTGGCGATGACCACGGCCAACCCGACCGTGCTGGTCTTCGAGGACATGCACTGGGCCGACGAGGCCATGCTGCGCTTCGTGGAGATGCTCGGCAGCATCGGCCCCGGGGTGCCGCTGCTGGTGGTCGCCACCGCCCGGCCCGAGCTGCGCGAGCGCCGGCCGGGCTGGACCAGCGCGGTCAGCGGCGCGGTCTCGGTGTCGCTGGGCCCGATGCACGACGAGCACATCGCGGCCATGTACCGGCTGATGTTCGGCCAGGCCGTCTTCCCCGCCACCGGGGTCGCCCCGCTGGTGGAGCTGGCCGGCGGCAACCCGCTCTACGCCCACGAGTTCGTCCGCATGCTGGTCGAGCGGGGCGAGCTGCGCCCGGTCGGCGGCAACTGGGCGCTGGCCGACGGCGACGCGACCCCGATGCCGCAGACGGTGCAGGCGGTCATCGCCAACCGGCTCGACCTGCTGGACCCGACCGACCGGTCGGTGCTGCAGGCCGCCGCGGTGGTGGGCACCCAGTTCTGGCCGGGGGCGGTGGCGGGCGCGCTGGGCCTGGCCGCCGACGTGGTGATCCGGTCGCTGCAGCGGCTCCAGCAGCGCGACCTGGTCGCCGAGCACCCGACCTCGGCGATGGCCGGGCAGCCGGAGTACGCGTTCCGCCACGTGCTGGTCCGCGACGTCTGCTACCAGCGGCTGCCGCGCGCCGAGCGGGTCACCCGCCACCAGCGCACCGCCGACTGGCTGGAGCAGATCGCCGACAACCGGGTGACCGACCTGGCCGAGGTGCTGGCCAACCACCGCTGGGCCGCCCACGAGATCGCCCGGACGCTGGGCATGGACCCCGAGCCGTACGCCCCGGCGGCGCGGACCGCCCTGCACCGGGCTGCGCGGCGCGCGTACGCCCTGCACGCCCTGGACGCCGCGGCGACGCTGCTGGACCGCGCGTTCAGCCTCAAGCTGGACAACGACCCGCTACTGGACCTGTTCGCCGCCGAGCTGCAGCTGTTCCGCGCCGCGGACTCGTTCGGCGACAGCGGCGGCCCGCAGCGGCTGGCCGAGCTGGCCGAGGAGCTGGACCGCCTCGGCGAGCGCGCCGGGGCGGCCCGCGCGCTGACGCTGCTCGGCACGGTCGCCTGGAGCCGCGCGGACCGGGCCGCGACCCTGGCGCACCTGGACGCCGCGGTCGAGCGCTACGAGGAGCTGCCGGAGACCCTGGAGAAGGCCGAGGCGCTGCTGGAGCTGGCCCGGGTGCACATGATGAACTACGAGGCCGAGCCGGCGATCGCCGCCGCCGAGGCGGCCGCCGACATCGCCGACCGGCTCGGCCTGGCCGAGGTGCACGCCAACGCCCGCATCACGTCGGCCACCGCGCGCTACATCGCGGGCGACCCGATCGGGTTCAGCGAGCTGGAGCTGCTCACCGAGCACTGCCGCGAGCACCGGCTGACCAGCCGCCGCCGGGCGGTGCAGAACTACGCCTGGGCCTGCCTGGAGGAGGGCGACCTGGCCCGGCACCACCGGCTGCTGACCGAGCAGCGCACGGTGGACATCGCGGGCGGCCTGAGCCTGGCCACCAACTTCCACCGGGAGGCGGCCGACGCCTTCTTCGCCGGGGACTGGGACACCCAGGTGCGGGCGATCAGCGAGACGATGCGCTCCAACGCGGCCGAGTGGGACGCCATGTCGGTGCTCACCTCGTCCTGGATCCGGGTGCTGCGCGGCGAGGAGCCCGACGACGACGCCATCGAGAAGCTGCTCTACTTCGCCCGCCGCAGCGGCTTCCACCGGGTGCTGCGGGGCGCCACCGCCCCCGCCGCGCTGTGCCGGGCGCTGCAGGGCCGCGCCGAGGAGGCCGCCTCGCTGCTCGGCGAGCTGGAGCGGGACTGGCAGGCCCGGGTGATGCTGCCGTTCGGCGAGTGGGTGGCGGCCGCCGGGCACGCGGCCGCGCTGCTCGGCACCGTCGAGCAGGAGCGGGTGCGGGCGATGCTGGCCCGCTCGCCGCGGCGTACGCCGTGGGTCCGGGCGGCCCTGGCCACCGTCGCGGGCGAGCACGTCGAGGCGGCCGGGATCTTCGCCGGCATCGGCGACGCCAGCAACCGGATGCTCTCGCTGGCCTGGGCCGCCCGCGCGGGCACGCTCGACGAAGGCGGCCTGGCCGAGCTGCGCGAGTTCGCCGCCCGCAACCGGGCACAGGGGCTGCTGGGTTAAGCCGCGGCCGCCGCGACGTTCTTGATCTTCACGGCGTACGTGTCGACGTACTCGCGGCCGGAGAGCTCCATCACGTCGTACATGATCTCGTCGGTGATCGCGCGCTCGACGAACCGGTCGCCGGCCATGCCGGCGTACCGGGAGAAGTCCAGCGGCGCCCCGAAACGGATCCGCACCCGCATCACCTTGGGGATGAGCTTGCCGGTGGGCTGCACCACGTCGGAGTTGAGCATCGCCACCGGCACCACCGTCGCACCGCTCTCCAGCGCCAGCCGGGCCACCCCGGTCTTGCCCCGGAACAGCCGCCCGTCCGGCGAGCGGGTGCCCTCCGGGTAGATGCCGGCCAGGCCGCCCGCGCGCAGCACGCGCAGCTGGGTGTCCAGGGCCGCCTGCGCGGCCCGCCCGCCGGAGCGGTCCACCGGGATGGTGCCGGTGCCGACGAAGAACATCTTCGTCAGCCAGCCCTTGACGCCCTTGCCGGTGAAGTATTCCGCTTTGGCCACGAATGTGACCTTCCGCTTGACCACCAGGGGCATGAAGATGGAGTCGGAGAACGAGAGATGGTTGCTGGCGAGGATCGCCGGGCCCCGGTCCGGCACATGTTCGAGTCCCTCGACCTGCGGCCTGAAGATCAACCGCAGCAGGGGGCCGAGGATGATGTATTTCAGCAGCCAGTAGAGCACTGAGTCCCGTCCAAGTCGATCGGCGAACGTGGTGTGGCGCTTGACGATCCGGCTCGGAGGGGCCGGCCGGGACATACCGTGTTTGTGGCATGCATCGCAGAGCCTACTGCCGGAACACGGGTGTCACGTGTCAGGATTTGAAGCGATGCCCACCGGCCCCACGACGAGCCCCTATCCCGCCAAGGAGTGTGCCAGGTGCCAGCCACGGACGATCCGGACCGCACGCCGGCCGAACCTGCGCGTCCCGGGCCGTCCGGCAACGACGCGACGCCCGAACAGGTGGATGCGGAGTTCGCCCGCATCGTCGCCGGTTTCGACACGCCATTGACCGCCCGGCCCTGGCCCGCCGGCGAGGAGCCGCCCGCCGCCCCGGCCGCGCCGACCGGCCCGGTGTGGCCAGCGGGCGGCCCGGTCCTCAACCGCGCCGCGCTGACCGGCGACCCCCGAGGGATCTCCCCCGGCGACCCGTCGCTGCTCGACTCGCTGGACTCGTTCGGCAGCGGGCTGCCCGACGACACGCCGGAGGAGTTCGTGCCGCCGCCGCCCCCGCCGCTGCCGCGGGTGCCGTTCGCCGCGATCGTGGCCGTGCTGTCGATCATCTTCGGGTTCGTGCTCTTCTTCGACACCCGGCTGCTGCCCTTCAACGAGCGGGTGAGCATGCTGTTCGCCCTGGTCTGCATCCTCGGCGGGGCGACCGCGCTGATCATGCGGCTGCGCCCCGGCGACGAGGACGACGAGCTGCCGCCCGACGACGGCGCTGTGGTCTAGGTCGAAAAGCCCGCTCCGTGGTGGAGCGGGCTTTTCGAACAAGTCAGCCTCAGGCCGACTTCTCCAGCCAGTCCAGGATCGCGTCGATCGGCTCGCGCCAGCGGGTGTCCAGCATCAGGTCGTGGCCCATGCCCGGGAACAGCAGCGGCGCGCCGCCGTAGCCGCGGGCCACCCGGCGCAGCGCGGTGTCGGACACGATGCGGTCGTCAGGGCTGCCCACCACCAGCACCGGCGGGTCGCCCACCGGCGGCTGCGGGGTGCGCCCGCGCAGCAGCTGCCACTGGGCACGGGTCGAGGCCCGGCCCAGGCGGGCGGCGTACCCGCGGGCGGCGTTGGCCGGCAGCTCGCGGCTGAACAGCTGCCCGGCGGGCAGGCGCAGGCCCCCGCCGAACAGCGCCGGCAGGCTGAGCATCGGGTTGCGCAGCGCGGTGCCCGCCCCGCCGAAGACCGGCGACAGCAGCACCGCGGCCCGCGCCGGGTAACGCGCCAGCGCATGCGCGGTGACCAGCGCGCCGGCCCCGTGCCCCACGATCACCGCGCGGCGCGGCAGGGAGGCCGCGACCTGAGCCACATCGTGGGCGTACGCCCGCAGCGTGGCCTTCGGCGCCTTCGCGCTGTCGCCGTGGCCGCGCAGGCTCACCGCGTACGCCGGGAAGCCGCGGTCGGCGGTGTGCTCCAGCCAGTGCTCGGCGAACGCCCACGCGCCGTGGCCGAACCCGGGCACGAACAGCACGGGCGGCTTGCCCTCGTCCAGCTCGGGGGTGGCGCGGCGCACCTCACGGCGTACCGGCGCGATCGGGAACGCCCACTCGCGGGCGCGCAGGACCTTCACTTCGCCCCCTCCAGGCTGAGTTCGTCGAGCAGGCGCTGGATGGCCTTGAGGTAGGTGGTGTGGCTGATCTCGAACCAGTGCCGGGTCGAGTCCTTCACCTTCGCCGAGGTCCACCGGCGGTCCAGCTCCGACTCCAGGCGGCGCTGCACCGCGACCGCCTTCGCCGGGGCCGCCTCGCGCACCCGCAGCATCCGGGCGAACGCCACCATCTGCCAATGCACCAGCGGGAACAGCCCCGAGTCCGGCTGCAGCAGCCCGGCCACGGCCAGCGTCGGCTGGCGCCTGGGGAAGGCGTGCATGGCCAGCCGCGGGCGGCCCTGCGCGTCGACGCCGAGCAGGCTGCCGTCGATGAACTCGAACGACGGGTGGTAGCCGGTGGCCAGCACGACCAGGTCCGGCTCGATCACCTCGCCGCCCTTGAGCTCCACGCTGTGGCGGTGGAAGCGCGCCACGTCGCCGACCGGCGAGACCGCGCCGTGGCCCAGGTGGTAGACCAGCTGGCTGTTGACGATGGTGTGCGTCTCGTAGATCTTGTGGTCGGGCTTGGGCAGGCCGAACCGGGTCAGGTCGCCGACGGTCGACTTCAGCGTCCGGTGGGCCAGGAACTGCCGGGCCCGCAGCGGCAGCTTCAGCCACAGCATCAGGTCGTTCACCTGGTCGGCCGGGCGGCCCAGGGTGTACTTCGGGGTGTACCAGTAACCGCGCCGGGTCGAGTGCCAGCAGCGGGCGGCCTGCTGGGCCGCCTCCACCGCGATGTCGCAACCGGTGTTGCCGGCCCCGATGACCAGGACCTTCTTGTTGCGCAGCTGAGCGGCGTCCTTGAACTGGGCGGCGTGGATGACCTCGCCCTTGAAGTCCTCCAGGCCCTCGTACTCGGGGCGCTTCGGGGACCAGTTGTGGCCGTTGGCGATGACCACCGCCGCGTACCGGTGGATGCGCTCGCCGCCGTAGCCGCCGGTGCTGCGCGTGGTCACGTCCCAGCGCTCGCCCTCGGCCGGCTCGACCTTGACGACCTCGGTGCCGAACCAGATGTGCGGCTTGAGGTCGAAGTGGTCGGCGTAGTGCTCCAGGTACTCCAGCACCTGGGTGTGCTTGGGGTAGTCCGGCCAGCTGTCCGGCATCGGGAAGTCCGGGAACTGGCTGAACGGCTTCGAGGAGATCAGGTGCGTGCTGGAGTACACCGGGCTGCGGTCGTGCCGCCAGTTCCAGGCGCCGCCGACGCTGGTGTCGCGCTCGTAGCAGTCGACGCCGAACCCGTGCTCCTTGAGGTTCTTCATCGCGGTCAACCCGCTGGGCCCCGCGCCGATGACGCAGACCGTGCCGCTGCGGTCGTAGACCGGCCAGCCGTCCCGCCACGCCGTCGCGGGGGCACCCTGCTCGGGATCGCCGTAACCGGCCGAATACGTCACCCACGACCTCCACCACTAGGTAAGACGCTGAGCATCTTTCCCGTTTGCGGCAGAGGTTGTAAAGCGCGGATTCCTAGACGATGTCGACGACCAGGGGGTAATGGTCGCTGGCCCGGTCCGCCGCGTCCGACGTGTCGACCTGGTATCGCCGCAGCTCCAGGCGCGGGTCGAGGAGGATCGCGTCGATCCGCCGGTTCGGGTTCGGGGTCGGGAAGGTGTGCCGGTCCTCCAGGTCGGCCAGCGCCGCGGCGTCGGCCAGCCGATCGGTGAGCAGCTGCCAGGAGTCGCCGTCGGGGGTCTCGTTGAGGTCCAGCCCCACGATCACCGGGTCGTCGAGCGCCAGCGCCGGCTTGAGCAGCGCCGCCTGGGCCGGTCGCTCGGCGTCGTCGGTCGACAGGTGCGACCCGACCACCACGAACGGCGCCCGCCCCGGCACCTCCAGCCGCGCGAAGCACGCCCCCCGCATGTGCCGGCCCGGGGTCAGCGGATAACGCATGCACCACTGCTCCAGCACCCGCACCCGCAGACTGGTCATGATCACGTTACCCAGGCTGGGCATACCCCCGGCGGCCATGTACATCCCGAACGACGCGGCCAGCTCGGCGCACTTGGTCCGCCACCGCCAGCGCCGGGGCGCCTCCTGCACGATCAGCACGTCCGGGGCCAGCTCCCGCACCACCGCCGACAGCGCAGACAGATCATCCCGCAGCGAATGCACGTTGTACGACACAACCCGCAGCGACATGCCGCCCAGCATGCCCCACCCCCGCCACGATGATCATGAAGTTATGGCTACGACACGCCGTCGAGCCTTGCCATAAGTTCATGATCATCGCGGTGAAGCGGCTACAGGCGCGCCAGATCCGCGGCGCCGACCAGGCCGGCCACGTTGCCCATCTTGGCGGCGCGGAGTTCGGCCACCGGGAGGCGGCCTCGTTGGGCGAGGCTGTCGAGGTAGGACTGGCGGGCGGGGGTCATCAGGAGGTCGCCGGCGTCGATGACGCCGCCGCCGACCACGAGGACCTGCGGGTCCAGGATCTGGACCAGGTCAGCCAGGCCCTGGCCGAGCCAGTAGCCGATCTGCGTGAACGCGTCGATCGCGATCTCGTCGCCGGCCTGGGCCGCCGCGGTGACGATCGGACCGGTGATGTTCTCCACCTTGCCGTCGGCCTTGCCCAGCAGCAGGGCCGCCCGCTCCGGCTCGGCCTGCGCACCCGCGCGGGCGAAACGGACCAGGGCGTTGCCGCTGGCGTACTGCTCGATGCAGCCGTGCCGGCCGCACCCGCAGACGTGACCGTCGGGCACCGCGAGCATGTGCCCGATCTCGGCTGCGATGCCGTGCGCGCCGCGCACGAGTGCGCCGCCGAGCACGATGCCGCCGCCGATGCCGGTGCCGACGGTGAACATCACCATCGAGTCCTCGGCGTCGGCCGCCGCGCCGTAGCGGAACTCCGCCCACGCCGCCACGTTCGCGTCGTTCTCCACCACGACGGGCAGGTTCACCGCCTTGGCGACATAGTCGCGCAGCGGCTCGTCACGCCAGGCCAGATTCGGTGCGAAGAGCACCGTCGACCGGGTCGCGTCAATCCATCCGGCGGCGCCGATGCCGACCGCGTCCACCGAATGCTCGGCGGACAGATCCTTCACCACATCGATGATCACGTCCCGGGTCGCGGCGACGTCGCCGGCCGGGGTGTCGCGACGGCATGTCGCGATCACGGTGCCGTCAGGATCGACCACACCGCCGAGCACCTTCGTGCCACCGATGTCCACGCCGATGGTGAGTGCCACGGCCGAACCCTTTCTTGCTGGGCTTGCCGGCGGTGACGCTTTTGGGGAGCCACGCCGTGCTACTTGGGCAACACCCTAACGCCGGAAGGACCCCCGGCGAGCGTCGCCCGCCGAAGATCGGTCTCACAACTCCGGCGGCGGGTGCGGCTCAGCCTTGCGAACGGCCTTTTTTGCTGCTTTAACCCGTACGGGTGACGGGGGTGTTTCGGGTTCGGAAACAGACGGTGTCGGGTTAGTGACAACTTTCTTGACGATCTTCTTGACCGCCTTCTTGGCCATCGGCCGGGCAGGCGGGGCGTCCGCCGAGGCGGCACCCTCCGGACCCTCATCCGCGGCTGCGCTCCCGCCCGCAGGTGCGCCCTCACCCGCGCCCGGGTGCGCCGTGGCGTCGCGCCATGCCGCATCGCCGGGACGGTGCGTGGACACGCTGCGCATGAAGCTGGCCAGGCCGGCGGCCAGGTCGCCGGCTCCGGTCGCGACCCGCTCCACCAGTTCCGGATCGGGGTCGCGGACCGCCGCGATCACCTTGCAGAGTGGACACACGCAGCACTCGGGCGAGCCCGTGGCCAGGTGCGGATTGGCGTTGGCAGCCAGCGTCGCGGCGGCGAGCACCGCCGCCACCAGCCGCTCCGCCTCCTCTCGGGCCGTGCCCGGTGAGATGTCCATGCTCAGGCCGCCTCGACCTGCTTCTTGAGCTCCTTCAGGGCGGTATCCATGATCGCCTTCTCGGCCTTCTTCTTGAACATGCCGAGCATGCCGATCGAGAGGTCCACCGACAGCGTGTAGGTCACCGTGCAGGTGCCGTCGCCGTTGTCGGTGATGTCATAGGACCCGTCCTGCGCCTTCTGCATCTTGGACGGCGCGACCAGGTGCCACTCGATCCGCGAGATGTCCTCGGCGTAGTCGTAGTGCAGCGTGTACTCGTCCTGCACGATGCCCGCGTCGATGACGAAGCGCACGGTGGCCGGATAACCGTCCTCGTACTCCTCGAGCACCTCAGCGGCCTTGATGGCCTGGGTCCACCGGGGATACGAGGGGTAGTCGCAGATGACCTCGGCGATGCGAGCCGGGTCGGCGTTGATCACGATCGACTGGGAGGAGGATTCCGCCATGAACAGCAGGCTACCCGTAGCGGCCGGGGCATAGCCGACCCGCCACGACGGACGCGTGGCAACCGGTCGGAACAGGGACAGCGTTTGCAGTGGGACCGGGACGACGTTCTACAGTGCCGGGGGCGGCAGCGGCGCTTGCCGCCGGGCGGCGCGGACGCGCCAGATGCCCGAACGAGCAGCTCAAGGAGCGTTTGGTGCGGCAGTTTTCGCAGGCCCCGGCGGTGATCGTCGACGACACCGACCGCTTGACCGACCCGGTGTGGGACAACGCGGCACAGACGCCCCAGCTGGTGCAGTTCTCCCGCCGCGCGGGGACCGGCTGGGCGGACGTCACCTGTGCGGAGTTCCACGCCGAGGTGGTGGCCATGGCGCGCGGCCTGGTCGCCGCGGGTGTGCAGCCCGGCGAGCGGGTGGCGCTGATGAGCCGCACCCGGTTCGAGTGGACGCTGATCGACTACGCGATCTGGGCGTGCGGCGCGGTCACCGTGCCGATCTACGAGACCTCCAGCGCCGAGCAGGTGCAGTGGATCCTGGCCGACTCCGGCGCGGTGGCCTGCTTCACCGAGACCGCGGCGCACACCGCCACGGTGCGCGAGGCGGCCCCTGGCCTGCTGCGGCTGTGGCAGATCGAGGGTGGGGACCTGTCCACGCTGGTCACCCGGGGTGAGAGCGTCGACGCGGCCGAGATCGAGACGCGGCGCAAGTCGGGCAGCGCCGACGACCCGGCGACCATCGTCTACACCTCCGGGACCACCGGCCGGCCCAAGGGCTGCGTGCTGACGCACCGCAACATGCTCTCCGACATCGGCAACGCCATCCCGGCCCTGGACATCCTGTTCCAGCCGGGCTCCTCGACGGTGCTGTTCCTGCCGCTGGCGCACGCGTTCGCCCGGCTGCTGCAGATCGGCGTGGTGCAGGGCCGGGTGCGCACCAGCCACACCGCCGACGTGAAGAACCTGGTCGAGGACCTGGGCGCGTTCCAGCCGACGTTCCTGCTGAGCGTGCCGCGGGTGTTCGAGAAGGTCTACAACAGCGCGCGGCAGAAGGCGCACGGCTCCGGCAAGGGCGCGATCTTCGACCGGGCCGAGGCCGTCGCGATCGCGTACAGCCAGGCCCTGGAGACGCCCTCCGGCCCCGGTGTGGGCCTGAAGATCAAGCACACGGTCTTCGACAAGCTGGTCTACGGCAAGCTGCGGGCCGCCCTGGGCGGGCGCTGCCACAGCGCGATCTCCGGCGGCGCGCCGCTGGGCGACCGGCTGGGCCACTTCTTCCGCGGCGTCGGGCTCAACGTGCTGGAGGGGTACGGGCTGACCGAGACCTCGCCCGCGATCACCTTCAACCGGGCGAACGCGCAGCGCATCGGCACCGTCGGCCAGCCGCTGCCCGGGGTGACCGTCGCCATCGCCGACGACGGCGAGATCCTCGCCCGCGGCGAGGTCATCTTCCCCGGTTACTGGAACAACCCGGCGGCCACCGCCGAGGCGATCGACGCCGACGGCTGGTTCCACACCGGAGACCTGGGCTCGCTGGACGACGACGGCTTCCTGCGCATCACCGGGCGCAAGAAAGAGATCATCGTGACGGCGGGCGGCAAGAACGTCGCGCCGGCCGTGCTGGAGGACCGGGTCCGCGCCCACGCGCTGGTCAGCCAGTGCATGGTGGTCGGTGACCGGCAGCCGTTCATCGCCGCGCTGGTCACCATCGACCCCGAGGCGCTGCCGGGCTGGCTGTCCGCACGCGACCGTCCGGACACGCCCGTTTCGGACCTGGTCGACGACGCCGACCTGCGCGCCGAGATCCAGGCCGCGGTCACCGACGCCAACAAGGCCGTGTCGGCGGCCGAGGGCATTAAGGTCTTCACGATCCTGCCCCGTGACTTCACCGAGGCAACCGGCGAACTGACCCCGTCGCTGAAGGTCAAGCGCGCGGTCGTGATGAAGGAGTACGCGGAGGAGATCAATGACATCTACCACCGCTGAGCGCCCGAAGCGCCGCCTGCGGCGCATCCCGGCCTCACAGCTGATCGCGGTCGCCGTGCGCGGCACCATGCTGCTGCTGGTGGGCGTGCTGATCATGGCGGCCACCAAGGACTGGTCCGAGCTGCGCTGGGTCGCCCTGCTGGCGCTGGCCGGGCTGCCGGGCGTGCTCACGCCCCGGCACAACGTGCTCGCACCGCTGGGCCGGTTCGCCGAGACGGTGCTGGTCGGCCTGGGCGCGAGCGCCGTCGCGCTGGCCGCCGACCAGATGTACTCGCTTTCGGACGGCGCGGGCGCCTCGGCGATCCTGCCCTACCTGGCCGTGCCGATCACCGCGGCGATGCTCAACCACCGCCCGCTGGAGTCGGCGGGGCTGCTCAGCGCCGCCGCGCTGACGCTGGCCGTGGCGGGCTGGCTGACCGTGCTGCCGGACGGCACCCGGCAGCTGAGCCACTTCGGCTACCTGGCGGCCTGCGCGCAGTGGCTGATCCTGGCCGCGGTCGGCACCATCACCACCGGCGCCATGCAGCGGGCCGCGCTGATCCGCCGCACCCCCCAGCCGTACGCGGAGGCCACCCGCCTGCTCACCCAGCTGCGCCAGGTGGCCCGCCAGCTGCCCGGCGCGACCCTGGACCCGGGCAGCATCGCCGAGCACCTGCTGGAGGAGCTGCGCCCGATCGGGCGGCCCCAGCGGGCCGCGGTGCTGGCCGCCAGCGGCGCGGGCCGCCTGGTGGTGCTCGCCCAGTTCGGCGTGGAGGCCGACGACACCTCGACCCGGGCCGCCTGGGAGACCAGCCTCGACGCCGACTCGGCCATCGCCGACGCGTGGGCCAGCCAGCAGCCGCAGGTCTCCGGGCGCTCCCAGCTGCGCTCCTTCGACCAGACCGGGCCGGTCTCGGCCCTGGTGGTGCCCCTGATCGCCGGGGTGCGCACGGTGGGCCTGGTGGCCCTGGAACGCGACGGCACGAACGGCTACCCGCCGGCGCTGACCGGCCGGATCGTCTCCGCGGCCACCCCGGCGGCGCTGCGGCTGGAGGCCGCGCTGCTGTTCGAGGAGGTCCGCTCGATCGCCACGAACGAGGAGCGCCAGCGGCTGGCCCGCGAGATCCACGACGGCGTGGCCCAGGAACTCGTGATGATCGGGTACGGCGTGGACAACGCCAAGGCCATGCTGCCCGAGGGGGCCGAGGACACCGCCGAGGAGCTGCGCGTGCTCCGGGCTGAGATCACCCGGGTGATCACCGAGCTGCGGCTGAGCCTGTTCGAGCTGCGCAGCGAGGTGGACCGGCACGGCGGGCTCACCGCGGCCATCGCGGAGTTCGCCCGGATCTCGGGCAACCAGGCCGGGCTGAAGGTGAACCTGTCGTTGGACGAGGCGGGCCGGCTGCCGGCCTCGATCGAGTCCGAACTGCTGCGGATCGCCCAGGAGGCGATCACCAACGCCCGAAAGCATGCGAATGCCGCGAATCTATGGGTGACCTGCACCGTTGACCCGCCGTACGGCCTGATCGAAGTGTCCGACGACGGCAAGGGCATACCCGATGAGCGTACGGACGGACGCTACGGTCTTGCGATCATGGCAGAGAGGGCGGAACGTATCCGGGGCCGACTCGAGATCAGGCCTCGAGACCCGGTGGGCACCACCGTCGCCGTGGTCGTGGGCGGTTCCTCTCGACAAGAGGGCCGGGCGGCGCGATAACGTGTGTCACCCGCACAGCCAGAGCGCGGGTGCCAGAAGGGGAGAAAAGCGGGCATGTCTACCAGTACTGTGCCGACAGGGCGCACCAAAGTCCTGCTCGTCGATGATCATGACCTGATCCGCAAGGGGCTTCGCCACGCATTCGAGCGGGACCGCCAGTTCGAGGTCGTCGGCGAGGCCAGCACCGCGGCCGAGGCGGTTCGCCAGGCCGGCGCCCTGCACCCCGACGTGGTGATCATGGACCTCCGCCTGCCCGACGGCAGCGGCCTGGAGGCCACCCGCACGCTGCGCAAGTCCAGCTCGACCATGGGCATCGTGGTGCTGACCATGTACGCCGGCGACGACCAGCTCTTCGGTGCGCTGGAGGCCGGTGCCAGCGCGTTCGTGCCCAAGACCGCCCCGGCCGACGAGGTCGTCGCGGCGGCCCGCCACGCGGCCAGCGCGCCCAGCGCGTTCACCGCCGCGGACCTGGCCGAGGCCATGAAGCGCCGGCTGACCCCGAGCGGCCCGCAGCTGAGCCCCCGTGAGGGCCAGGTGCTCAAGCTGCTCGCCGAGGGCATGAGCGTGTCCGGCATCGCCAAGCAGCTGTTCGTCAGCGAGTCGACGGCCAAGACGCACATCTCGAAGCTCTACGAGAAGCTGGGCGCCGCCAACCGCGCCCAGGCCCTGATGACCGCGCTGCGCCTCGGCCTGCTGCAGGCGCCCGACGCCCCGAACCTGTCCTGATGGGGCGGCACGCCCACGCCAGCGGCGACGAGCTGCTCACCGACTGGCGGACCGACCGGCTGGGTGCTGCCCGGCGCGGCGACAACCCCCTCGTCATGGCCAAGCTCAACAGCGGGTACGCCGTCTTCGGCGACACGCAGCACCTGCCGGGCTACTGCGTGCTGCTGTCCGACGTGGACGGCGCCGACCACCTCACCGACCTGACCCGCACCCAGCGGGCGGACTTCCTGGCCGACATGGGCCTGCTCGGTGAGGCGGTCTTCGCCGCCTGCAACGGTTTCGACCCCGCGTTCCGCCGGCTCAACTACGAGATCCTCGGCAACTCGCTGCACCACCTGCACGCGCACATCCACCCCCGCTACTCGTGGGAGGCGCGCGAGTTCCGCGACGCTCCCGTGTGGAGGTACCCGAACGAGGTGCGCTTCGCCGAGGAGCACGACACCCTCGTCTCCCCGAAGGCGGAGGAGTACGACCAGCTCCGCGAGGCCATCACGGCCGAACTGGCCCGCCTGGCCTGAGCCGATACGCCCGAAAGGGGCCCGACCGCGCTGCGGCCGGGCCCCTTTCGTGTCAGCAGCGGGCTCCGCATGTTTCCGTCCTGCTCCCGCCGGGCAGGGATCTGTGGGACATTAGCGAAAGATCCTGAGGGGCGGTGAGCGCCCGATGGGCGAGAAGGTGCAGCAGCACGTCTTCACCCGCGCGGACCGCGCGCAGTACCGGGAGAAGGTCCGCCGGTGCCTGGACGTGTTCGCGCTGATGCTGGGCGAGTCCCAGTTCGAGTTCGAGCGACCGCTCACCGGGCTGGAGATCGAACTCAACCTCGTCGACGCGACCGGCCACCCGTCCATGCGCAACGCCGACGTGCTCGCCGCCATCGCCGACCCGGCCTTCGTCACCGAACTCGGCCAGTTCAACATCGAGATCAACATCCCGCCGCGGGAGCTGGCCGGAGGCGGGCTGACCGCGTACGAGGAGCAGATCCGGGCCAGCCTGAACGCCGCCGAGGGCAAGGCCCGCACGGTCGGCGCGCACACCGCGATGATCGGGATCCTGCCGACGCTGCGGCCGGAGCACCTGACCGAGGCGTCGCTGTCGGCCAACCCCCGCTACGCGCTCATCAACGAGCAGGTGTTCGCCGCCCGCGGGGAGGACCTGCGGATCAGCATCGACGGGCCGGACCCGCTCACCGTCACCGCGGACACCATCGCCCCCGAGGCCGCCTGCACCAGCGCCCAGCTGCACCTGCAGGTCAGCCCGGCGCAGTTCGGGGCGTACTGGAACGCCGCCCAGGCCATCGCCGGGGTGCAGCTGGCCATCGCGGCCAACTCGCCGTTCCTGTTCGGGCACGAACTGTGGCACGAGACCCGCATCCCCCTGTTCAAGCAGGCCACCGACACCCGCCCCGAGGAGATCAAGACCCAGGGGGTACGCCCCCGGGTCTGGTTCGGCGAGCGCTGGATCACCTCGGTGTTCGACCTGTTCGAGGAGAACGTCCGCTACTTCCCCGCGCTGCTGCCGATCAGCACCGAGGACGACCCCGCCGATCAGCTCGCCGGTGGCGAGGTGCCCGAGCTGACCGAGCTGCGCCTGCACAACGGCACCATCTACCGCTGGAACCGCCCCGTGTACGACGTGTCCGACGGCATGCCGCACGTGCGCGTCGAGAACCGGGTGCTGCCGGCCGGCCCCACCGTCGTCGACACCATGGCCAACGCCGCGTTCTGGTTCGGCCTGGTGCGCACGCTGGCCGAGGGCGGGCTGCCGGTGTGGTCCCGGATGCCGTTCCGGCAGGCCGACCAGAACTTCTACACCGGCGCTCGGCAGGGCATCGGCGCCCACCTGTTCTGGCCCGACCTCGGTTACGTCAGCGCGTACGAGCTGGTGCTGCGGCGGCTGCTGCCGCTGGCCCACCAGGGCCTGGAGAGCTGGGGCGTCGACTCGCGCGAGCGCGACCGGCTGCTGGGCATCATCGAGCAGCGCTGCCTGCTCCGCCGCAACGGCGCGACCTGGCAGATCGACACCGTGCACCGGCTGGAGCGCGGCGGCATGGACCGGCCGGAGGCGCTGCGCGAGATGCTGCTGCGTTACATGCGCCACATGCACGAGAACATCCCCGTGCACGAGTGGCCCCGCGAGGAGTGAGCCGGGCCGAACCGGTCACGTTTCGAGAAGCAGCCCGCCCACGAGGTCACTTAGAGTGACCGACGTAAGCACTGCCTCGACTTCAGGAGATGCCATGACCGGCTCGCCCACCCAGGGAATCATGACCGTGTTGCACCCCGTGTCGGACCTCGCGGCGGCCAAAGCCGTGTACTCCGCGTTGCTCGGCATGGAGCCGACGGCCGATTCGCCCTACTACGTCGGTTTCGAGGCCGCCGGTCAGCAGATCGGGCTGGTGCCGGGCGGCGGGCCCCAGGGCATGACCTCGCCGGTGGCCTATTGGCACGTGGCCGACATCGAAGCCAAACTGGCCGAGGTGACCGCGGCGGGCGCGACGCTGAAGGAGGCCGCGCACGACGTGGGCGGCGGCCGGCTGGTGGCCACCGTCACCGACCCCGACGGCAACGTGCTCGGGCTGCTCCAGGACAGCTGAGCGCCTCACGGAAACCGTCAGCCGCAGGCCGTATGGTCTGCGGCTGAGGACGATCAGGCGCGCTGCTCGACGCCGGTGGGATCGAGCCCGGTGACGCCGACCACGGCCGCGCAGGCGGCCCGCCCCCGACAGATGGAGACACGATGAGCAAGGCCAAGAAGGCGGACACGCCGTCGTCTGAGCTGCACGCCGCCGACAGCCATGACCTGATCCGCGTGCACGGCGCGCGCGTGAACAACCTCAAGGACGTCAGCGTCGAGCTGCCCAAGCGCCGCCTCACGGTGTTCACCGGCGTGTCCGGCTCCGGCAAGAGCTCGCTGGTCTTCGGCACCATCGCCGCCGAGTCGCAGCGGATGATCAATGAGACCTACAGCACCTTCGTGCAGGGCTTCATGCCGACGCAGGCCCGGCCCGACGTCGACGTGCTCGACGGGCTGACCACCGCGATCATCGTCGACCAGGAGCGGATGGGTGCCAACGCCCGCTCGACCGTCGGCACCGCCACCGACGCCAACGCGATGCTGCGCATCCTGTTCAGCCGGCTCGGCAAGCCGCACATCGGCTCCCCGCAGGCGTTCTCGTTCAACGTCGCGTCGATCAGCGGCGCGGGCGCGGTCACCATCGAGAAGGGCGGCACCACCACCAAGGAGCGGCGCAGCTTCAGCATCACCGGCGGCATGTGCCCGCGCTGCGAGGGCATGGGCCGGGTCAGCGACTTCGACCTGTCCGCGATGTACGACGACAGCAAGTCGCTCAACGAGGGCGCGCTGACCATCCCCGGCTACAGCATGGACGGCTGGTTCGGCCGCATCTTCAGCGGCAGCGGCTACTTCGACATGGACAAGCCGATCCGCAAGTTCACCAAGAAGGAACTGCACGACCTGCTGCACCGGGAGCCGACCAAGATCAAGGTCGAGGGCATCAACCTGACGTACGAGGGCCTGATCCCGAAGATCCAGAAGTCGATGCTGGCCAAGGACGTCGAGGCGATGCAGCCGCACATCCGTGCCTTCGTGGAACGGGTGATCACGTTCGGCACCTGCCCCGACTGCGAGGGCACCCGACTGAGCGCCGCGGCGCGCTCGTCCAAGATCGGCAAGGTCAACATCGCCGACGCCTGCGCGATGCAGATCAGCGACCTGGCCGACTGGGTCCGCGGCCTCAAGGAGCCGTCGGTCGCCCCGCTGCTGGCCAAGCTGCAGCACACCCTCGACTCGTTCGTGGAGATCGGCCTGGGCTACCTGTCCCTGGACCGGCCCGCGGGCACGCTGTCGGGCGGCGAGGCGCAGCGCACCAAGATGATCCGCCACCTCGGCTCCTCGCTCACCGACGTCACGTACGTCTTCGACGAGCCCACCATCGGCCTGCACCCGCACGACATCCAGCGCATGAACAGCCTGCTGCTGCGCCTGCGCGACAAGGGCAACACGGTGCTCGTCGTCGAGCACAAGCCGGAGGCGATCGCCATCGCCGACCACGTCGTCGACCTCGGCCCCGGCGCGGGCACCGGCGGCGGCACCGTCTGCTTCGAGGGCACCGTGGCGGAGCTGCGGGCCAGCGACACCCTCACCGGCCGCCACCTCGACGACCGGGCCACCCTCAAGGAGAAGGTGCGCACCGCCACCGGCAGCCTCCCCATCCGCGGCGCGAAGGCCAACAACCTGCGCGACGTCGACGTCGACCTGCCGCTCGGCGTGCTCACCGTCATCACGGGCGTGGCCGGCTCCGGCAAGAGTTCCCTGGTACACGGCTCGATCCCGGCCGACGCGGGCGTGGTGTCGATCGACCAGGGCGCGATCCGCGGCTCGCGGCGCAGCAACCCGGCGACCTACACCGGCCTGCTGGAGCCGATCCGCAAGGCGTTCGCGAAGGCCAACGGCGTGAAGCCGGCGCTGTTCAGCGCCAACTCCGACGGCGCATGCCCCACCTGCAACGGCGCCGGGGTCATCTACACCGACCTGGCGATCATGGCCGGGGTGGCCACCGTCTGCGAGGAGTGCGAGGGCAAGCGGTTCGACGCCTCGGTGCTGGAGTACCGCTTCGGCGGCCGCGACATCAGCGAGGTGCTCGCGATGTCGGTGACCGAGGCCGAGGCGTTCTTCGGCGACGGCGAGGCCCGCACCCCGGCCGCGCACGCCATCCTCGCCCGGCTCGCCGACGTCGGGCTCGGCTACCTCAGCCTCGGCCAGCCGCTGACCACGCTGTCCGGCGGCGAGCGCCAGCGGCTCAAGCTGGCCACGCACATGGCCGAGAAGGGCGGCGTGTACGTGCTCGACGAGCCGACCACGGGCCTGCACCTGGCCGACGTCGAGCACCTGCTCAGCCTGCTCGACCGGATCGTCGACTCCGGCAAGTCGGTCATCGTCATCGAGCACCACCAGGCGGTCATGGCCCACGCCGACTGGATCATCGACCTCGGCCCCGGCGCAGGCCACGACGGCGGCAAGATCGTCTTCGAAGGCACCCCCGCCGACCTCGTCGCCGCCCGCACCACCCTCACCGCCAAGCACCTCGCCGAGTACGTCGCCGCCTGACCCCGCCCGCCCGGACCGCCCACCCGCCCCAGAGGCCGCAACTTTTAAAGAGTTGCGGCCTCCGGCGTGCCGGGAAGGCGCGACTCGTTAAGAGTTGCGGCAGGTAGGACGGCTCGCCGGACGGGGCGACGGGCGCTGGGTTGGCGGGCGCTGGGTTGGCGGGCGCTGGGTTGGCGGGCGCTGGGTTGGCGGGCGCTGGGTTGGCGGGCGTCACCGGGCTGGTTTCGGCGCGGCGCTTCGAGGGCTGCCGCGTCGTGACGGCGGCTAGTCCTCGGTTCCGGCGAGCAGAGTGCGCAGGCGGCGGGCCTGGAGGTCCCAGCCCCACTCCTGCTCGACCCAGGCCCGGCCCGCCGCGCCCATCTTGGCCCGCAGCGCCTCGTCAGACAGCAGCTCGACCAGCCGCGCGGCGAGCACGTCCACGTCGCGGCCGGGCACCACGAAGCCGGTCTCGCCCTCGCGGACCGCGTCCGGCGCGCCGCCGGAGTCGCCGGCGATCACCGGCAGGCCCACCGCGGACGCCTCCAGGTAGACGATGCCGAGCCCTTCCACGTCGAGTCCGCCGTTGCGGGTGCGGCACGGCATCGCGAAGACGTCCCCGGCCGCGTAGTGCATGGGCAGCTCCGCCCACGGCACCGAGCCGGTCAGCACCACGTGGTCGGCCACGTCCAGCTCACGGGCCAGCCGCTGCACTGTCGGCCGGTGCGGTCCCCCGCCGACCAGTAGCAGGGCCGCGTCCGGGATCGCCTTGCGGACCAGGGGAAGCGCGCGTACCAGCGTGTCCTGGCCCTTGCGCGGCACCAGCCGGGACACGCACACGATCACCGGACGGCCGGTGAGCCCGTGCCTGGCCCGCACGGACGCGCCGTCCACGTCGGGGTGGTACATCGCCGAGTCGACGCCCGGCGCGAGCCGCTGCAGGCTGGTCCGCTCCCCCAGCGCCTTCGCGAGCCGCACCCGCTGGTACTCGCCGAGGTAGGTGAGCACGTCGTTGCCGTCGGCGATCCGGCGCAGCGCGCTGCGGGCACCGGGCAGCGCCGCCCAGCCGATCTCGTGTCCGTGGGTGATGCCCACCGCCCGCTGCACCCCGGCCCGCCTGCGCAGGCCCTGGGCCAGCAGCCCGAGCGGTGCGGCCGCGCCGAACCAGACCCGGTCGCAGCCCTCAGCCCGGGCCAGTTCGGCGACCCGTCGGGCCACCCGCGGTGTGGGCAGCAGCACCCCGGTCCGGTCCCGGACCACCGGGTACGGCTGCTCGGCGTCGAACGGCTTCGGGTCGCGCCAGGTCGAGGCGTAGACGACGAGCTCGCCGTCGGGCTGGCGGATCGCGAGGTTGTGCAGGAACTGCTGGATGCCCCCGGGGCGGGGCGGGAAGTCGTTGGTCACCAGCAGCGTGCGCATCCGCGCAGCCTACCGGGCCTGCGATCGCCGCCCGGCAACGCCGAGATCGCGGTTTGGTGTCATGATCTGCGGCCGGACCGCAGATCATGACACCAAACGCCGATCTTGAACCGGCCCCGCCAACCCCGGCCCAGCAGACGCCGACCGGCGAGCGCCATGCGGCCCGGCGAGCGCAGTGCAGACCGGCGCGCGTGCAGACCCGCGCGCGTGCAGACCCGCGAGCGCGGCGCAGACCCGCGAGCGCGGCGCAGACCCGCGAGCGCGGCGCAGACCCGCGAGCGCGGCGCAGACCCGCGAGCGCGGCGCAGACCCGCGAGCGCGGCGCAGACCCGCGAGCGCGGCGCGGACCGGTCGGTCAGCGGCCGTGGTCGCGGGCGTAGGCGCGGGCCGCGGCCATGCGTTCCACGGTGGTGGGGTGGCTGCCGAACAGGGCCTGCTCCCAGGTGGGCGGGTCCGGGTCGCCGAGGTTGACCAGGGACAGCCTGCCCTGCATCTGCTCGAACCCGGCCGGGTCGCCGGTCAGCTCCAGCGCGTGCTCGTCGGCCCGCGCCTCGATCAATCGGGACACGTACGCCTGCGCCGGCCCCGCCAGCAGCCCGCCCACCGTGGCGATCGCCAGCAGCAGCCCGATGGCCCGCGGTTCGGCGATCGACTCGACCCCGGCCCGGTGCAGCAACCAGGTCCACGCGCCGAGAAGGTACAACCCGACCACGAAGATCGCGGCACCGAGCGCGCCGATGACCGTGCCGATCACCACGTCACCGCGTTTCGCGTGCCCCAGCTCGTGCGCGGCGACCGCGACCACCTCCGACTGCGGGGCCTCGCGCAGCAGCGTGTCGTAGACGACGATGCGCCGGGTCGGGCCGATACCGCTGACGTACGCGTTGAGCGCGGTGGTGCGCCGGGACGCGTCGGCGACGAGCACGTCGCGCACCGGCACCCCGTCGCGCTGGGCAAGTTCCATCAGCTCGGTGCGCAGCGGCCCGTCGGCCATCGGCGTGAACTTGTTGAAGACCGGCTCGACCAGCACCGGGAACACGAAGCTGAGCAGCACCACGAGCGCGGCCGCGCCGACCGCGCCGAACGCCCACCACCAGTTCGGCGCCAGTCTGGTCAGGCCGTAGAAGCCCAGCAGGGCGACCGCGCCGAGCACCGCGCCGACGGCGTACCCCTTGAGCAGGTCGACGGCCCAGCCGGCCCAGTCCTGTGTGGACAGCCCGTAGCGGACGGCGACGGTGTGCCGCCACGCCGCGAACGGCAGCGTGATCAGATCCGCGGTCAGCAGCACCAGCAGCCCGCCGCCGAGCACCTTGGCCAGCCACGGTCCGGGCACCAGCCCCACCAGCCAGGAGCCGAGCGGGGTCAGCCCCAGCACGAGCGCCACCGCCAGCCCGACCAGCATCGCCGGGTACGTGATCCAGCGCAGCTCGCCCCGCAGCTCGCGCGCCTTGGCGACCCGGTCCGCGGGCAGCTCGGCGAGCGCGGCGAGCTGGTCGGCCCGCGGCGCGGGCGGCCGGTGCCACGGCACCAGCACCGCCACGGCCAACGCCGCACATAGGACGACCAACGCCAGCCAGGCCCAACCCCGCACCGTCATCGCCCGATCCTAAGCCCGCCCCCGCCGACGACCCCGACCCCGCGCCTCCCACCGGGGCAGCACCCACTCGGCTTGCTGCAGTTTCGGGGAAACTGCTCGAATCGAAGCCTGCATTCCGGCACTTTCCCCGAAACTGCAGGCCGGGCACGGCCGGACGGACGGACCCGGGTCAGCTGCGGGTGAGGCGGCGGACGAGGGATTCGGAGTTCATGGGGTAGGCGCCGTGGCGGCGTACGCCGTCGGCGACCTCGCGGTCGGAGGAGACCACGACGATGGGGCGGCCCGGCGGTTCGGCGCGGACCAGGCGGCGGATCACCTCGTCGGCGGTCTCGCCCTTGCGGGAGAAGAGCACGCGCACGCCGCGCGGCGGGGCGGGCAGGCCGTGCACCCGCTCGGCCCCGTCGAAGACGACGGTCACCTCGGCCCCGGTCTGCGCGGCCACCCCGCCCATGCCGGTGACGAGCCGGTTGCGCTGCTGCTCCAGGGACATCTCGGCGAAGCCGCGCTTGGTCACGTTGTAGCCGTCGACGACCAGGTGCGCCTTGGGCAGGGCCAGCAGTTGGGCCAGCCGGGCCGGGTCGTCGGCGTCCTGGGCCCGGTTGGTCGCGGTGGGAGCGCCGGCCATGTCGGCGTACGCCGCCGCGACCGTGTCGCCCGGCAGCACCTTCGCCGGGTCCAGGGCAAGCTCGCGGCGCAGCCCCACGGCGGCCTGCCCGATGGTCTCCAGCAGCAGCCACAGCCGCGCCTCGTCGACGGCCCGGGTGTCGCGGGCCGCCTGGCGCGCGTCGCCCGCCGCCGCCTCGGCGTCGGACAGCCTGGCCCGCAACCGGCGCAACTCGGCCTCGTGGTCGCCGTGGCCCTTGGCGGCCCGGCCCTTCTCCACCGAGAGCAGCTCGTTGGCGCGTTTCAACTGGGCCTGCGTGTCGCGCAGCGCCTTGCCGCTCGCGCGGGCCTCCTCGCGCAGCTGGCCCAGCTCGTCGCGTACCCGGGCCAGCTCGTCGCGCAGCTTGTCGGCCTCGACCCGGGCCACGGCCCGGTCGTGTTCGGCGCGGGCGGCCCGCGTCTCGGCGTCGCGGATGTGCTCGGCGACGGCCGTGCTCTCCGCCTCGGCGACGACCGCCTGGCCGGCGGCGTCGAGCAGTTCGCGCCAGCCCTCCGGCCGGGCCAGGTAGGCCAGCGCGGCGACCTCGATCGGGTCGGCGGCGGCCGGCGCCATGCCGCCGAGCACCGCCGTGCCCAGCTCGCCTGCCTCGGCCAGCACCCGGGTGCTGATCCGCTGCCGGAACACCGAGTCGGCGGTGAGCTGCGCCGCGATCGCCGCCCCGCCCAGCCGCGCCCGGCGGTTGGGCGCGAATTTCGCGACCTTGCGTAGCGCGATCGGCATCTCGTCGTTGGGCAGTGCGGTCAGCACCGCCGCGGCCAGGGTGACCACCCGCTGGCGGATGGGCTCGGGCAGGATCGGCTCGGGCACGAAGTCAGCCGCCCCCACCGGGTCCCCGGAGGAGGCATCGAACGAAAGTTCAGCGGCTGACATGGTCCTAGTGTTCCACCGACTTGCCGATCTTGTCGCTCAGGTTCGCGGCTCGGCGTCCTCGCCGACCACCCATGTCGTACCGGACGTTTAGCGTCCCGTCTGTGCCGTCCCCGTCCCAGGTGCCGTCCGCGCGCCCCGCCGCGCCGAGTGACCGATTCGAACAGCCGACCCTCGACGGCATGCTGGCCGATCCACTGCAGCTGGACCTGCGGCACACCACGTTCGTGGTGCTCGACCTGGAGACCACCGGCGGCGCGCCCGACGGCGGCGGCATCACCGAGATCGGCGCGGTCAAGGTCCGCGGCGGCGAGGAGCTGGGCTCCTTCGGCACGCTGATCAACCCCGGAGTGCCGATCCCGCCGTTCATCACCGTGCTGACCGGCATCACCACCGCGATGACGATCGAGGCGCCCCCGATCGAGGCCGTGCTGCCCTCGCTGCTGGAGTTCCTGGCCGGCGCGGTCCTGGTCGCCCACAACGCGCCGTACGACACCGGTTTCCTCAAGGCGGCCTGCGCCGCGCACGGCTACCGGTGGCCCAACCCGCGCGTGGTGGACACGGTCGCGCTGGCCCGCCGGGTGCTGCTGCGCGACGAGGTGCCCAACAACAAGCTGGGCACCCTGGCCGCCTACTTCCGGGTCGGCGACCAGCCCAACCACCGGGCGATGGACGACGCGCGGGCCACCGTCGGGGTGCTGCACGCGCTGATCGCCCGGCTCGGCGGGCACAAGGTGCACACGCTGGGCGACACCATCGAGTTCGTCAAGGCGGTCGCGCCCGTCCAGCGCGCCAAGAAGCACCTGGCCGAGAACCTCCCGCACGCGCCGGGGGTGTATCTGTTCCGGGCCGCCGACGACCGCCCGCTCTACGTGGGCACCTCGAACGACATCGCCACCCGGGTGCGCAGCTACTTCACCGCCGCCGAGCGGCGCGCCCGGATCAAGGAGATGCTCGGCGCGGCAGTGCGGGTGGACGCCGTCGAGTGCGCCCACGCGCTGGAGGCGCAGGTACGCGAGCTGCGGCTGATCGCGGCGCACGCGCCGCCGTACAACCGGCGTTCCAAGCACCCGGAGCGGGTGCAGTGGCTGAAGCTGACCGCGGAGGCCTTCCCCCGGCTGTCCGTGGTCCGGCAGCTGACCGCCGACGGCGCGTCCTACCTGGGGCCGTTCGCCGGGCGGGCCACGGCCCAGGCCGCGGTGGACGCGATCCACGAGGCGCTGCCGCTGCGCCAGTGCACGCCGAAGCTGTCGGCGCGTAAGGCCTCGCCCGCGTGCGCGCTCGCCGAGCTGGGCAAGTGCCCGGCCCCCTGCCAGTTGGCGATCAGCGTCGAGGAGTACGACGCGCAGGCTGCCGCCCCGCTGCGGGCCGCGTTCGACGGCGACCCGGACGCGGTGGTGGACCCGCTGCTGGCCCGCATCCGCAAGCTGTCCGACGCCCAGCGCTACGAGGACGCCGCCGCGGTGCGCGACCGGCTCGCCGCGTTCCTGCGCGCGGCCGTGCGCATGCAGCGCCTGTCCGCCCTCACCTCGATCGAGGAGCTGATCGCGGCCCGGCGCACGGAGCGCAACGCGTGGGAGATCGCCATCGTGCGGCGGGGCCGGCTGGCCGCCGCGGCGACCGCGGAGCCGGGCGTCCATCCGCGACGGACCCTCGACGTGCTGCGGCCGACCGCCGAGACGGTGCTCGCCGCGCCCGGCCCGACGCCCGCGGCCACGCCTGAGGAGACCGAGCGGATCCTGGACTGGCTCGAACGCCCGGAGACCCGCCTGGTGGAGGCCACGTCGGGCTGGGCCTCCCCGGCCCGCGGCGCGGCCCGCTGGAAGATGCTCCTCCAGACGGCACGCTAGCCCCCGCGACGGTACTGTCGGCATGCCCGTTCGGCCATTACTTGACCGAACGCATGAAAGGTCTTGACCATTCGGCCACGACGTTCGTTACTAGGCTATGGAGCGATATCCAGAGATCTCTCGGAAGTGGGCAGTCGTGACGGGGCGTCGGAGCCGCGTACGTGCCACACGGCGCTCCACCTCCACGCGGTGAGGGGGGTGTCCTCAGTGGACGCGGAAGCCGCCACGGTGGCAGCGGGGATTCCGGTAACCGGCCGGGCCGGTGAGAGCATGCTCACCACCCGGCTCCGAGCGATGCTCAGCTGGCCGAACGCGCGGGAGCGGTCCGCCGCGCCCGTCGACCCGGTCACCGCCCTGATCAAGGCGCACCACCAGGTGCATGCCGGCTCCGACGTCGCCCTGCTGCGCCGCGCCTACCTGGTCGCCGAGCGCATGCACCGCGGCCAGATGCGCAAGAGCGGCGATCCTTACATCACGCACCCGCTGGCCGTCGCGGAGATCCTGGCCCACCTCGGCATGGACGGCACCACGCTGGCCGCGGCGCTGCTGCACGACACGGTCGAGGACACCAGCTACACCCTGGCCCAGCTGCGCGCGGACTTCGGCCCGGACGTCGCGCACCTGGTCGACGGGGTCACCAAGTTCGACAAGGCGCACTTCGGCGCCCGCGCGGAGGCCGAGACCATCCGCAAGATGATCGTCGCCGCGGGGCAGGACATCCGGGTGCTCGTCATCAAGCTCGCCGACCGGCTGCACAACATGCAGACCCTCGACGCCCGCTCGGCGGCCTCGCGCGCCCGCATCGCCGGGGCGACCCGCGAGGTGCTGGTGCCGCTGTGCGACCGGCTCGGCATCCAGGCGCTCAAGCGCGAACTCGAGGACAAGGTGCTGCTCTTCCTCGACCCGGAGGAATACGAGCGCATCGACGGCATGGTCTCCAACCGGCCGGACTGGAACGACTACGTGCAGAACCTGGTCACCCTGGGCGGCGGCGCGCTGCGCCGGGAGAAGCTCGACGGCCGGGTGAAGCCGCGCCCGCGGCACTACTACTCCATCTGGAAGGACACCCAGCAGGCGGGCAGCCCGGTGCCGATGGACCTGCCCCGCATCGTGGTGATCCTCGACGGCGACGACCCCGACTGCTACGCCGCCCTGTGCGCGGTGCACCAGCAGTGGAAGCCGATCCCCGGCCGGTTCAAGGACTTCATCGCCGCGCCCAAGAACAACCTCTACCGCTCGCTGCACACCACGGTGCTGGGCCCCGGCGACCAGATGGTCGAGGTGCTGATCCGCACCGAGCAGATGCACCGCGCGGTGGAGTACGGCGTGGTCGCCCCGTTCCGCTACCCGGTCCGCCCGTCGCGGCGCAGCGGGGCGCTGCGGGTCTTCAACGGCCGCACCGCCCCCCGGGAGGTCGCGCCCGCCCCGCGCCAGCACGGCGAGCACGCCTGGCTGCGCCGCGCGCTGGACCTGGAGCAGGCCGCCCCGGACGCGGTGCAGTTCGTCGAGACGCTGCGCTGCGACCTGGCCGAGCAGCAGATCCAGGTCTTCGCCTGGGGACGCCAGCTGCTGCTGCCCGAGGGCGCGAGCCCGGTCGACGTGGCGTACGAGCTGGGCACCCGCACCGGCGACCGCTGTGTCGCGGCGACCGTGAACGGGGTGCTGACCCCGCTCAACGCGACGCTGACCGACGGTGACGTGGTGGACATCCTGGTCAGCCGGGCACGCAACCATCCCGGCCCGCGCCGGGAGTGGCTGGAGTTCGTCAAGGCGCCCAACGCGCGGCTGCGGCTCAGCCGCCGCTTCACCGAGCCCGAGGTCGCCGCGGGCACCGTCAGCGACCGGCTGCAGCTGGGCCGGGCCGCGATCGGGCTGGCCCTGCGCCGCCGGGACCGGGCGCTGGCCGACGAGCAGCGCCTGATCAGCCTCGCCCAGGCGCTGGACTACCCCGACCTCGACACGCTGCTGATCGCCGTCGCCGAACACCGGGTGTCCGCGGACACCATCGTCGACCAGCTCATCGCCAGCGTCGACAACCAGAACGACGCGGCCCGCACGCCCCCGGTGAACGTGGTCGCCCCGCGCCGCGAGGCCGCTGACACGCCACCGCGACGCTCGTCGACTAGCCTGGCAAGGTGAACCGACGCTCGCCGCTGCGCTTGAAACTGGTCTCCTTCGGCTACGGCGTCTTCTACCGGATCCCGCCACGCTGGCGTAACCGGATGGTCAAGCTGGTGACGGCCCGTTACTCGGTCGGCTCGGTGGTGCTCATCTTCGACAGCGAGGCCGCCGGACCCGAGCGCATCCTGCTGCTGCGCCAGCCGCCCGGACGCGGCTGGACGCTGCCCGCCGGGCTGCTGCAACGGCGGGAGGCGCCGATCTCCGGCGCGTGCCGTGAGGCGGCCGAGGAGACCGGCATCCAGCTCACCCTGGACCAGGTCAGCCCGGCGGTGCCGAACGCGGTGGTGCACCACCGCGGGCACTGGGTCGACATGGTCTTCACCGCTCGGGTGCCCGCCGCCCACACCCCGCTCAGCGTCGACGGGGCCGAGGTGTGGGAGGCCCGCTGGCACTCCGTCGACGAGCTGCCCGTGGTGACCCCGGCGACGGCCCGGCTGCTCGGCCACTACGGCATCGGCCCGGAGGCGCACCTGCGCGACACCGTGGACGTGGCGCGGTGAGAGCCCCCGACGACGTCTGCGCCGTGGTGCTGGCGGCCGGCCTGGGCACCCGGCTGCGGCCGCTGACCATGCTGCGACCCAAGGCCCTGGTGCCGGTCGGCAACCAGACCCTGCTGGACCGGACCTTCGACCGGCTGGCCGAGGTCGGGCTGACCGGTCCGGACCGGGTCGCGGTCAACACGCACTGGCTGGCCGGGCAGATCGACGAGCACGTCGACGGCCGGGCCAGGCTGTCCTTCGAGCCCGAGCCGCTGGGCACCGCCGGGGCGCTGGCCAACCTGAACGCCTGGATCGACGGGCGCTCGGTGCTGGTGCTCAACGCCGACGCGTACGTCGTCGCGGACGCCCCCGAGGACCTGGCGGCGCTGCTGCGCGGCTGGGACGGCACGCGGGTACGCATGCACGGCGTCAAGGCAGGGCTGCCCGACCCGTTCGGCGGCCACAACTTCGCGGGGGCTTCGCTGCTGCCCGCCGCCGACGTGGCGGTGCTGCCCGACAAGCCGGGCGAGCTGGTCCGCACCACCTGGCGGCCGGCCGAGCTGTCCGGAAGGCTGGACGTGGTCGCGCTGCCGGGCCGCTACCTGGACTGCGGCACGCCCGCCGACTACCTCGCCGCGAACCTGGACGCCGCCGGCGGCGCCAACCTGTTCGGCGACGACGTGCTCGTCACCGGCGAGGCCCACGGCAGCGTCCTCGGCGACGGCTCCCGCGTCGAGGGCGCCGTCCACGACTGCGTCCTGTGGCCCGGCGCCTACGTCGCCCCCCACGAAACCCTGCACCAGGTCATCCGGGTAGGCCGCGACCTCACCGTCCCCGCGGCATAACATGACCCCGTAACCCCGATACAACGATCATGAACTTATGGCACGGGTCGACGGCGTGTCGTGGCCACAACTTCATGATCGACAGATGCTCGACGCGAGGAGTCTCCGGTGATCACAGCGATCGTTCTCATCGACTGCGCGACCGACGCGATCCCGGAGGTCGCCGAGGAGCTGGCCAACCTGGAGGGCGTCAGCGAGGTGTACTCCGTCGCGGGCGGCGTCGACCTGATCGCCATCATCCGGGTACGCGAGTTCGACCACATCGCGGAGGTCATCGCGGGCGGCATCTCGAAGGTGCCGGGAGTGCTGAACACCGACACGCACATCGCGTTCCGCTCGTACTCGCGCCACGACCTGGAGCAGGCGTTCGCCATCGGCTTCTGAGCGGCGAGGGTGACCCGGTCGAGCGGCCTGCGTCACACTCCGCGGTTCTTACTTGCGAGTAACGTCGCGGTCTAGGCTGCTGCCATGCAGCTCACCGTGGACCGCGGCAGCGACCGGCTCGGCGTACAGCTCCACCCGGCGCAGGCCCCCGACGCGCCCCTGGTCGTCATCTTCCCCGCGATGGGCGTGCCGGCCGGCTACTACACCCGCTTCGCGCACTCCCTCAACGAGGCGGGCCTCGGCGTCGCGGTGGCCGACCTGCGCGGCACCGGCGCCAGCACGCCGGCGCCCAGCCGGCGCAGCCGGTACGGCTACCCCGAGCTCGCCGACGACGTCGCCGCGGTGCTCGACGCGCTGGCCGAACACCGCGCCGGACGGCGCACGGTCCTGCTCGGACACTCCCTCGGCGGGCAGGCCTGCGTGCTGCACCTGGCCCGCGAGGCCGCCCGCGGGGCCGGGCACAGCGTGGACGGGCTGGTCCTGATCGCGGTCGGGCTGCCGTACTGGCGCACCTACCCGCGGCAGCGGCTGGGCGTGCTCGCCATGACGCAGTTCGTCAACGCCGTCTCCGCCGTGCTGCGGGTCTGGCCCGGCTGGGGCTTCGGCGGCCGCCAGGCCCGCGGCCTCATCAAGGACTGGGCTTACACGGCCCGCCACGGCCGGTTCCCCGCCCACCTGGGCGCCGAGCCCGGTCTGTCGCAGGTGGACCTGCCGGTGCTCGCGATCAGCGTCGACGACGACCAGTACACCCCGCCGGAGACCACCGACCACCTCGTCGCAGCCCTGACCGGGGCGAAGGTCCAGCGCGACCACCTCACGACCGCCGACGCGGCCGCTCCCCTGGATCACTTCAAGTGGGTCAAGGCCGGCACCGCGCTCGCGCCCCGTATCACCGGCTGGCTGCCGATCCGCCACTGACCGCCCCCGCGGCCCTCGCTGGGCGCGACCGAGCCGGGCGGGATCCGCACCAAGGTCTTTCGACTTGCCAGGCACCTGGGCGAATGCGGGCTCAAGATACGCACAGGTGCCCGGCAAGTCTGACGATCATGGGGCGGGCCCTCGGGCGGCCGGGGTCTGGATGGCCGGCTGATGCGCGGGACCGCCACCGGGCGGACCGTCAGGCCATGCCGGGGCCGGTCGGCGGACCGTCAGGCCATGCTGGGGCGGACGGCGGACCGTCAGGCCATGCCGGGGGTGGACGGCGGGCCGTCAGGCCGTGATCGGCAGGGTTGCGTAGCCACGGAAGCCGAGGCGGTCGCGGCGGGTCGGGACGCCTGCGGAGCGCAGGTGCGGCAGCCGTTCCAGGAGCAGCGGGAACGCGACCTGCGCCTCCAGCCGGGCCAGCGGTGCGCCGAGGCAGTAGTGCGCGCCCGCGCCGAAGGACAGTGACGGCACAGGCGGCCGGTCCGGCAGGAAGTCTGCCGGGGCGGCGAAGCGGCGCGGGTCCCGGCTCGTCGCGGCGAGCACCACCAGCACCTCCGTGCCCGCGGGCAGCGCCACCCCGGCCAGCTCGGTGTCCTGCCCGGCGTACCGCGAGGTCACCTGCACCGGCGGGTCGAGGCGCAGCATCTCCTCGACGTACGCCTCGGTGAGCGCCGGGTCGTCGCGCAGCCGGGCCAGGTGCTCGGGCCGGTCGAGCAGCATGGCCAGACCGTTGCCGAGCAGGTTGGTGGTCGTCTCGAAGCCCGCCACCAGCAGCAGCACCAGGTGCGCGACGAGCTCCGCCCCGCCGATCCGCCCGGCCGCGCCCGCCGCGAGCAGGTCGCTGATCATGTCGTCGCCGGGTTCGCGCTGCCGCCGCGCTAGCAGGTCGACGAAGTACTCCGACAGCTCCTCGCTCGCGGCGTCGGCGCGGGCCAGCTCCTGCGGGTCGCCGGCGAACACCTCCAGGGCCAGGGTCAGGTCCTGCGCCCGCGGCCGGAACCAGTCCCGGTCGGCGGCGGGCACGCCGAGCAGGGCGCAGATCACCGACACCGGCAGCGGGTACGCCAGCGTGTCCATGAAGTCCACCGGCCCGGCGGCCGCCGCGATGGGCTCGATCAGCTCGTCGGCGAGCGTGGTGACGTCGGCGCGCAGCGCCGCGACGCGCCGGGCGGTGAACGCCGAGCCCGCCAGGCGCCGCAGCCGGGTGTGGTCGGGCGCGTTGCGCCACAGCATGGTGCGGCTCAGCCACTGCCAGGAGCCGACGGTGCGCCAGCCGGGCATCGCCCGGTCCAGCGCGACGGCGTCGGTGACCCGGAACGAGGCGTCCCGCAGCACCTGGTCGGCCTCGGCATGGCCGGTGACGACGGCGAACCCTTCGCCCAGCGGCACCACCGGGCCCGCCGACCGCAGCCGCTCGTAGTGCGGGTACGGATCAGCCCGGCCCTCGGCCGTGGCCAGTGCCTGCATCGCCGCCAGTGCGTTCTGCATCGCCGCTCCCCTGCGCCGCCGCCGTATGGGGGAAGACTACGACGCGGGGGCGACCAGACCGCCGAGCAGCGGCCGCGGACGGCCCGACCTGCTAGTCGTTGGGCGTCAGCGACATCGGCGTGCAGCCCGGCCCGGTGTGGACCGAAGCGCAGCAGGCCGTGGTCCATGCGCCGTTGAAGACGGCGTGCCGGGCGAGGCCGGTGGCGGCGGGCCGGCGTGCGGCCGGGGCGGTCCTGGGGTCGCGCTTGCCCGCGTGCTCTGCCGTGATCATGTACTGCCTCCTGGAACGTCGAATGCGCCACGACTATGCCATGGCCGTGCTCCAAGATCTGTCGCGTGCGTCGTCGGGGCCTGTGTGACAGTGCTTACCGGGATACGGACACGGCGAAGGGCGCCCACCCTCGGGTGAGCGCCCTTCGTCAGGCGAACCGTTGCCAGGTCAGGGCTTGCCGCTCGTGACTTCCTCGCGCGGCTGCTCCTCCTGCTTCGGCGGCGCCGACTGCTCGATCGGCCGGAAGAAGCCGCGGATGGCCGGCCCCAGCGCGCCGAGGCGGTTCATCTTCTTCGGCACCGTCCAGCCCACGTACGGCAGGTCGGTGTGGCCGTGCTCGTCGGGGGCGACCAGCGGCTGGTGCACCTCGACGAACCGGCCGTCCGGCAGCCGCTTGATGATGCCGGTCTCGACGCCGTGGGCGAGCACCTCGCGGTCGTGCTGCTGGAGGCCCAGCGCAAGACGGCGCGCGAAGTAGTACGCCAGCGGCGGCAGGACCAGCAGGCCGATGCGGCCCGCCCAGGTCATCGCGTTCAGGCTGATGTGGAACTTGTCGGCGACGATGTCGTTGCCGCCGGAGATCGTCAGCACCAGGTAGAACGCGCCGGCCATGGCGGCCAGACCGGTGCGGTCCGGCACGTCACGCGGGCGCTGCAGCAGGTTGTGCGACGCGTAGTCCTTCTTCCAGCGCGCCTCGATCCACGGATACGCCATCGGCAGCACCGACAGGATGCCCGGGAGCACCACGGTCGGCCAGAACAGCGGCGGGATGTTGTAACCGAGGAACCTGATGTCCCAGGCGGGCATCAGACGGGTCGAGCCGTCGAGGAACATGACGTACCAGTCGGGCTGGCTGCCCGCGGAGACCACCGCGGCCTCGTACGGGCCGAACAGCCAGATCGGGTTGATCTGGAACAGGCCGCCCATCAGCGCGATGATCGCGAAGACGAGCATGAAGAAGCCGCCCTGCTTGATCGCGTACCGCGGGAACATGCGCTCGCCGACGACGTTCTTGTTGGTGCGGCCCGGACCCGGCCACTGCGTGTGCTTCTGCACGAAGACCAGGCCCACGTGGATGGAGACCAGCGCGAGCAGGATCAGCGGCAGCAGGAACACGTGCAGGATGTACAGGCGGGACAGGATGATCTCGCCGGGGAACTCGCCGCCGAACAGCGACGTGGTCACCCAGGAGCCGATCACCGGGATGGACAGCATGATCGCCGAGGCGATGCGCAGGCCGGTGCCGGACAGCGCGTCGTCGGGCAGCGAGTAGCCGGCGAAGCCCTCGGTGAAGCCCAGCCAGAACATGCTCAGGCCGATGATCCAGTTGATCTCACGCGGCTTGCGGAACGCGCCGGTCATGAAGATCCGGAACATGTGCACCACGATCGCGGCCATGAACAGCAGCGCCGCCCAGTGGTGCATCTGCCGCATGATCAGGCCGCCGCGCACGTCGAACGACAGGTCCAGCGCCGTCTCGTACGCCCGCGACATCTCCACGCCCTGCAACGGCAGGTACGAGCCGTCGTAGTGCACCTCCTGCAGCGAGGGCTCGAAGAACAGCGCGAGGAACGTGCCGGTCAGCAGCAGGATGATGAACGAGAACAGCGCGATCTCGCCGAGCAGGAACGACCAGTGGTCGGGGAACACCTTGTTCAGCACGCCGCGCAGCGGGGTCGCCACGGGCAGCCGGGTGTCCACCTCCTGCGCGGACTTGCCCGGGAGGGCTTTCAGGTCAACCTTGCGACGCTTCATGGTCAGTCCTTCTCCCAGAACGCCGGCCCGACCGGCACCTTGTAGTCGCCGGTCGCCACGAGGAAGCCCTCCTTGTCCACGCTGATGGGCAGCATGGGCAGGGACCGCGTCGCCGGGCCGAAGATCGGCCGGGCGTTGTCGGTGATGAGGAACTGGGACTGGTGGCAGGGGCAGAGCAGGCGGTTGGTCTGCTGCTCGTACAGGCTCGCCGGGCAACCCGCGTGGGTGCAGATCTTCGAGTAGGCCACGAAGCTGCTCCAGGTGCTGCCCTGGTTGATCGTGTAGAGCTGGCCGTTCAGCTTCGCCGCGTCGTCCTCCCGAAGGTGGATCAGCAGCGTCGGCGAGTCGGCGTAGTGGTTGCTGGAGCCGCCCGGGATGTTCGGGAACACCGTGATCTGACCGCCGGTGCTGACCATCTCCGGCCGCACCAGCGTGCCGTCGTCGTGCTGCAGGCGGATGGGGTTGGTCGGCGTGGCGCCCGCCCAACCGGTCTTGAACAGGATGTCCGGGTGGTGCGGGTCCTTGATCAGGGCGCCGATCGGGATGGCCGCGGCGGCCAGGCCCAGCGGGGCCAGGCCCAGCAGCGACCACTTCAGGATCGGACGCCGGCCCAGGCCCATCTCGTCGCCGATGAACTGCAGCGTGGTGCCGGTGAGCTTCTGCTCCTCCGGCGAGGACGGGCCGTCGTGCCGCTCCTGGATCGCGATCTCGTGCGGAAGCAGCTTCTTGCCCCAGGTCAGCACGCCCAGACCGACGCCGACCAGGGCCAGGCCGAGGGTCAGGCCGAGGATCGGGGTGTAGTACTTGCTGGCGTGCGGGCCGAGCTCGTACTCCCACGGCCACCAGATGAAGGCGACCACGAACAGGGTCGACATGATGCCGGTGAGCAGGAAGAAGAAGGCGACGATGCGGGTCATCCGCCGCTCGCCCGCAGAACCCGGGGGGTACTGCGGCTCGTAGTGGACGATCTCCACGCCGTCCCGCCGCGCGCCCTCGCGCACGATGTCGAACCGGGTCAGGTTCGGGTTCGCCACGTCGACGCCCGCGGCGTCGCGCACCTGGGTGTTCGTCTCACTCATGACTTACCTGCAATCCACAGCGCTGCGAAAACCAGTGCCACCACACCCACCAGGAAGATCGCCAGGCCCTCGGTGACCGGGCCGAACCGACCGAGACCCCAGCCACCCGGGTCGCTGTCGGTCTGCAGGCTCTGCACGTAGGCGATGATGTCGAACTTGTCCTGCGGGTCCAGCTCATTGTCGCCGAAGACGGGCATGTTCTGCGGGCCGGTCAGCATCGCTGCGTAGATTTGCCGGTCCGTCGCCAGGTCCAGGCTCGGCGCGTACTTGCCGCTGGAGAGCGCGCCGCCGCCGCCGGAGAAGGCATGGCAGGACGAGCAGTTGATCCGGTACAGCTGGCCACCGCGGGCGATGTTGCCCTTCGACGCGAAGTCCTCGCCCTCCGGGAGCTGCGGGCCGCCGCCCAGCTCCTGGATGAAGGCGCCGAGCTGGCGCGCCTGGTCGTTGGTGAACATCGGGTCCTTGCGCTCCGCCTGGGCCTCCTGGCGGGCGGCCGGCATGCGGCCCGTCTCCACCTGGAACTCCACGGCCGCCGAGCCGACGCCGATCAGGCTCGGACCGCGGCCGGGCACGCCCTGCGCGTTCGCGCCGTGGCAGGAGATGCAGCTCACGTCGTACAGCGCCTTGCCGGCCTCGGCGGCCGGGGTGAGCGGGGCGGCGCCCTGGGCTCCGCCGGGCGCGACGATCGCGTAGATGCCGCCCGCGAAGACCAGCGCGGCGAACATGCGCAGCGCCGAGTTCAGTCGCCGGCGTACTCGGCTGCGCTGCTTGGGCGCGCCCGCCGCCAGGCGTGGGGTGTCTGGTGTCATAGCCGAGCTCACATCCGCTCCAGCAGGTAGATCATGATGAACAGGCCGATCCAGACCACGTCGACGAAGTGCCAGTAGTACGACACGACGATCGCCGAGGTTGCCTGCGCCGGCGTGAACCGGCCCATGGTGGTGCGGATCATGTAGATGATGAAGGCGATCAGGCCGCCTGTCACGTGCAGGCCGTGGAAGCCGGTGGTCAGGTAGAACATCGACCCGTAGCCGTCAGCGTTGATCTTCACACCCTCGCCGACCAGCGTGATGTACTCGTTCACCTGGCCGAGCACGAACGTCAGGCCCATCAGGAACGTGATGGTGAACCAGAGCCGCAGCCCGTACACATCACCCCGCTCCGCGCGCAGCACGCCGATCTGGCAGGTGATGGAAGACAGCACCAGGATCGTCGTGAAGAACAGCGCGTACGGGAGATTGAGCACGTGGGAGTGCTGGATCCACTGGTCGTAGTCCGCGGCGCGGATCGCGAAGAACATCGCGAAAAGCGCGGCGAAGAACATGAGTTCGCTGGAGAGCCACACGATCGTCCCGACGCTGACCATGTTGGGCCTGGTCAGGGAGTGGATCCTGCTCTTGTCGATGGCTGAGGCGGCAGTCACGCGGTCATTATTGCCCCCTACCTGCATCGGCGAGCGTCGGGGTGCCTGGTTGGCGGCGTGTCGTGACCCGGCGGACCGCGTTCGCCGAGCACGGTCTAGCCTCGGGTGGTGCCGCCTGTCGATCATTTCACCGCGCTGACCTCGAACGTTGCGACCTTGACCGCCGAGACTCCCCCGTTCACGGTGGAGACGCTCGTGACCGGGGCGCGGCTCGACTCGTGGCTCGCGGTCGGACTGCTGCTGGCGGGTGCGCTTTATCTCTACGGCACCCACCGGCTGCGGGTGCGCGGCGACCGGTGGCCGATCGGGCGCACCATCGCCTTCCTCGGCCCCGGCCTGGGCACGCTGGCCCTGGTCACGGTGAGCGGCGTCGGCGGCTACGACACCACGCTGCTGTCGGTGCACATGCTGCAGCACATGGCGCTGTCCATGGTCGCGCCGATCTTCCTGGCGCTCGGCGCGCCGGTCACGCTGGCCCTGCGCACCCTGCCCGGCCGTCCGCGCCGCACGCTGCTGGCGGCGCTGCACAGCAAGGTCGCGGCGGTGCTCGCCTTCCCGCTGGTCGCGTTCGGCATCTTCGTGGCCAACCCGTTCGCGCTGTATTTCACCAGCCTGTACGAGCAGACGCTGCGGCACGAGTGGCTGCACGAAGTCATGCACGCGCACTTCATCGCCACCGGCTGCCTGTTCTTCTGGCCCCTGCTGGGCCGCGACCCGCTGCCGGGACGCTGGCCGTATCCGGCCCGCGCGCTGCTGATGCTGTTGAGTGTCCCGTTTCACACCGTGCTCGGGCTCACCATCATGCAGCAGAAGACCCTCCTCGGCGGCGACTGGTATCCGTCGCTGAACCTGTCCTGGATGGACCCCTGGGCCGACCAGGTCACCGCGGGCGGGGTGCTGTGGGCGGGCGGCGAGCTCGTCTCGGTCACCATGCTCGCGGTCCTCGTCGTCCAGTGGATCAAGCAGTCCCGCCAGGAGGCCGCCCGCATCGACCGCCAGCTCGACCGCGAGGAGGCCGCGCAGGCCGCCGTCGACGCCGCCGCAGCGGCCGGGTCGGCGCAGGTGGACGCGGACGGCGCACCGCACGACCACGAGATCACTTCACCGCTTAGGATGAGCGCATGAGTACCAAGACCGTCCTGCTCTACAGCGACGACCCGCAGGTCCGCGACCGGATGCGACTGGCCATCGGCGAGCACCCGGCACCCGACCTCGAGGTCGAGTTCGTCGAGGCGTCCACCTACGGCGAGTGCGTCAAGCTGGTGGACGACTACGAGATCGACCTGCTGGTGCTGGACGGCGAGGCGACCCCGGGCGGTGGCCTGGGCGTGGCGCGTCAGCTCAAGGACGAGATCGACGAGTGCCCGCCCTGCTGCGTCGTCATCGCCCGCTCGGCCGACCGCTGGCTGGCGGCGTACGCCCGCGTCGACGCGACGCTGGTGCACCCGCTCGACCCGTTCGAGACCGCGAAGGTCATCTCCACCCTGCTCCGCGACGACTCCCCCGTGGCCGCCTGACCCGAGCACAGCCGCCACGCCCTTCACCCCTGGAGGCCCGATGGGCGACCGGAACACCTGGCCCCACCTGCTCGGCGCGCTGCTGCGCCGGGAGGAGCTCACGCCGGACGACACGGCCTGGGCCATGGGCGAGATCATGTCGGGCGTGGCGACACCGGCGCAGATCGCCGGCTTCGCGCTGCTGCTGCGGGCCAAGGGCGAGACCGCCGGTGAGGTGTCCGGCCTGGTCGCGACGATGCTGTCCAACGCGGCCCCGCTGCCGCAGACCGACGAGCAGCGCGCGGCCACCCTGGACGTGGTCGGCACCGGCGGCGACCAGGCGCACACCGTCAACATCTCGACGATGTCCGCCATCGTGGCCGCCGGGGCCGGAGCCCGGGTGGTCAAGCACGGCAACCGCGCCGCCTCCTCGTCCTGCGGCACCGCCGACGTGCTGGAGTTCCTCGGCATCCCGCTGGACCTGAGCCCGGCGCAGGTGGCCGCGGTCGCCGAGGAAGCCGGTATCACGTTCTGCTTCGCCGCGACGTTCCACCAGGGCCTGCGCCACGCCGGCGGGGTACGCCGCGAGCTGGGCGTGCCCACCGCTTTCAACTTCCTCGGCCCGCTGACCAATCCCGCCCGGCCCCGGGCCGGCGCGATCGGCTGCGCCGACACCCGGATGGCCGGCGTCATGGCGCAGGTGTTCGCCGACCGCGGTGACACGGTCCTGGTGCTGTGCGGCGAGGACGGCCTGGACGAGTTCACCACCGCCGCCCCCACACGCGTCTGGGTGGCTCGTGGCGGGCAGGTGACCCCGCTGCGCATCGACTCCGCCGATCTCGGCGTGGCCCGTTCCGCCGCCGGCGACCTGCGCGGCGGGGACGTGTCGCTCAACGCCGAGGTGGTGCGCCGCCTGCTCGGCGGGGAGACCGGCGCGGTGCGCGACGCCGTGCTGGTCAACACCGCCGCCGGGCTGACCGCCCACGACTGGGCGGCCAAGGGCGCGGGCCCCGCCGACCCGGACGCCCTCGTCGAGGAGCTGACCGACGCGCTGCACGCGAACATGCGCCGCGCCGCCGAAGCGATCGACTCCGGCGCGGCGTCTGCCGTCCTGGAGCGCTGGATCACCGCCGCGGCCGCCGCGAAGTACGCCGAGTAGCGCGACGACATACGAATGAAACCGGCCCCCTCCGATGCGGAGGGGGCCGGTTTCATTTGCTTCAGGGAATCAGTGCTCCGCGGTGCGCCGGGTGCCGGTGTAGTACTCGAACAGCATCGCCGAGGTGGACAGCAGCACGCACAGGATGCCGAGGGCGATCAGCCACCACATCCAGAACACCAGGCCGAGCGAGGCGATCAGCGCCGACAGCGCGATGCCGAACGGCCAGTAGCTGCCCGGGCTGAAGAAGCCCAGCTCACCGGCACCGTCGGCGATCTCCGCGTCGAGCCGGTCCTCCGGGCGCGGGTCGATGCGGCGCGAGACGAACCAGAAGTAGCCGCCGCACATCGAGCACAGCAGGAACGACAGCACCAGTGCGACGGTGCCGATCCACTCGATGCCGCCCAGGGACAGGTTCGTCCACCAGCCGTAGACGATCGCGGCGACGATCAGGAATCCCGCGACGCCGATGAAAAGGCGGTATTCGGTCTTCATGTCTCCAGCCTCAGTTCGCGGTGCGCAGGGTCGGGAACGGCGTCGTCGTCGTGGCGTAGGGGTTCTCACCGATCGCCGTCAGCGCCTCGGGAGTGCTCTTGCCCGACTTCAGTGCCGCCACGAACTGGTCGTACTTCTCCGGCGTCACGGCCCGCAGCTCGAAGTTCATCATCGAGTGGTACGTGCCGCACAGCTCGGCGCACCGGCCGACGTAGCTGCCCGTCTCGATGACGTTCACTTCGAACTGGTTGATCACGTTGCCGGGGAACACGTCCCGCTTGAACAGCAGCTCCGGCACCCAGAACGAGTGGATGACGTCGTTGCTGTGCTCGATGAAACGCACCGTCTTGCCGGTGGGGATGACCACGACCGGGATGTAGTTGCTGTCACCGGGCGTGCTCTCCACCTTCGCGGCGTCGACGCCAGGGCCGGAGAGGTAGTTGAACTGCCAGTTCCACTTGAACGCGACGACCTCGACGGTGGCGTCCGGGTTCTTGGTCAGCTTGTTCACATCGGTCTGCACGACGGCGGTGTAGTAGAACAGCACCGCGATCACCAGGAACGGCAGCACCGTGTAGAGGATCTCGATCGGCAGGTTGAACCGCGTCTGCGTGGGCAGGTCCGCGTCACCGCGCTTGCGGCGGTAGGCCGCCACGCACCAGAAGATCAGACCCCACACGAAGACGCCGACCGCGAGCGCCGCGACGACCGAGCCGACCCACAGGTCGTACATCCGCTCGGACTGCTCGGTGATGCCGCCCTCGGGCCAGCCGAATCCGTCGAATGCAGCACCGATGTTGTTGATGCTGCATCCGGCGAGCAGCGTCACCAGGACCACCGACATCGCGCTCAAGCCGACGGCTCGCCTGCGGGCTCGTGTTGCGACCACCTGCTCCTGCCTCCCTTAGCAGCGCCACCTTCGGACGCACCGGTGAGGGGCGTGACCGACGGTCGCAGAGTACTTCACCCCGGGGCCCCGGCCGGGCCTGGGGTCGGCCCGGTGATCCGGCGTGTCCGCGGGAACGTGGAGACGGCGACGAGTGCGTCACCGCTAGATCACGATACCGTCGAGGGGTGGGAGATCCCCGGCAGGCCGGTCCAATCGATCAGGGCGAGAACGTCCGCGGCGCGTATTTCGATGCGGCGACCGCGACGCCGCTGCACCCGGCCGCCCGCGAGGCGCTGCTCGGCGCGCTCGAAGACGGCTGGGCCGACCCCGGCAAGCTCTACACCCAGGCCCGCCGGGCGCGACTGCTGCTCGACGCGGCGCGCGCCACGTTCGCGCAGGTCCTGGGCGTACGCCCGGACGAAGTGGCCTTCACCAGCAGCGGCAGCACCGCGGCGCACGCCGCCGTCCTGGGTGGACTGGCCGGCCGCCGCCGCGCCGGGTCGACGCTGGTCCGCTCGGCGATCGAGCACTCGGCCGTGCTGCACGCCGGCGAACGGCACGTGCGCGACGGCGGCGCCGAGGCCGAGGTGCCGGTGGACCTGGTCGGCCGGATCGACCTCGACGCCTGGGCGCGGGAGGTGTCCGCGCCCGGCGTGGCGCTCGCCGCACTGATCAGCGCGAGTCACGAGGTCGGCACGGTGCAGCCCGTGGCCGCGGCCGCAGCGGCGTGCCGCGAGGCCGGCGTGCCGCTTTACGTCGACGCGGCGCAGTCACTGGGCCGCGCGCCGGTGCCGGACGGCTGGTCGCTGCTGACCGGCTCGGCCCGCAAATGGGGCGGCCCGCCCGGGGTGGGCCTGCTGGTGCTGCGCAAGGGCACCCGCTGGGTGTCGCCCTATCCCGCCGACGACCGGGAGTCCGGCCGCTTCCCCGGCGCGCCCGACCTGCCCGCGATCCTCGCCGCGGCGGCGTCGCTGCACGCCGTGCACGAGACCGCGGCACAGGAATCAAATCGACTGTCCGCCCTGGTAGACCACGTACGCGCCACCGTCGCGGCGACCGTGCCCGACGTCGAGATCGTGGGCGACCCGGCCGACCGGCTGCCGCACATCGTCACCTTCTCCTGCCTGTACGTCGACGGCGAGGCGCTGCTCACCGCCCTGGACCGGCGCGGCTTCGCGGTGTCGTCCGGCTCGGCCTGCACGTCCTCGACGCTGCGGCCCAGCCATGTGCTGGCCGCCATGGGCGTGCT
The DNA here is from genome assembly GCF_009720385.1 of Catellatospora vulcania. Lineage (GTDB taxonomy): Bacteria > Actinomycetota > Actinomycetes > Mycobacteriales > Micromonosporaceae > Catellatospora > Catellatospora vulcania. The sequence goes on from NZ_WARX01000006.1 coordinate 129,277, forward strand.
GACGCACGGCAACATCCGGCTGTCGCTGCACCACGACAGCACCGCCGAGCAGGTGGACCGGTTCCTGGCCGAGCTGCCCGGCATCGTCGCGGCGCTGCGGGCGGAGGTGGGCATGTGAACCCGGACACCCCGGTCGACGTGTTGAACTGCCTGGGCCAGCGCTGCCCCCTGCCGGTCATCGCCCTCGCGAAGCACCTGCCGACGGTGCCCGTCGGCGCGGTCGTCCGGGTGCTCGCCGACGACCCCGCCGCCGCCGTGGACATCCCGGCCTGGTGCCGCATGCGCGCCCAGCAGTACCTCGGCGCGGCCTCCGCCGACGGCTCCCCCGCCTTCGACGTCCGCCGCCTCACCTGACCCCCCGCCCGCGCCGCCCCGCCCCACCCGCGCCGCGCCGCGCCGCGCCGCGCCGCGACTAAAATAGACGTTGGCCTATCTGGATGAAAAATCTGCGATCAGACTCATCCAGATAGGCCAACGTCTATGTAAAACCGGGAGCGACGCCCGGCGGGTCAGTTCAGGTGGGGGCGGATGTCGGCGGCGGCCTCGTCGCCGTAGGACTCGGCCAGGCGCTTGAGGAAATTGTCCGGCTCGACGTCGTACTCCTGGGTGCCGACGGTCTCCAGCACCAGCGTGGCCAGCAGCGACCCGACCTGCGCCGCCCGCTCCAGGCCAAGCCCCCACGACAGCGCGGCGAAGAACCCGCCCCGGAAGCCGTCGCCGACACCCGTCGGGTCGTACACCTGGATCTCGCGGGCGACCGGCACGTGGATCGGCGCGAAGCCGCGGCCGGTGATCCGGACGCCGTTCTTGCCCAGCGTGGTGACCCGCACCTTGACCCGGTCCAGCACCTCGTCCGAGGTCAGGCCGGTCTTCTGCTCCAGCAGCGAGTTCTCGTACTCGTTGGTGAGCAGGTACTCCGCGCCGTCGATCAGCTTGAGCACGTCGTCGCCGCCCATCCGGGCCAGCTGCTGCGACGGGTCCGCGGCGAACGCGTACCCGCGGTCGCGGCACTCCTGGGAGTGGCGCACCATCGCCACCGGGTCGTTCGCGCCGACGATGACCAGGTCGAGGCCGTCGAGGCGGTGGTGCACCGGGGACAGCTCGATGTTGCGGGCCTCGCTCATGGCGCCGGCGTAGAACGAGGCGACCTGGCACAGGTCCTCGTCGGTCGTGCAGACGAAACGGGCGGTGTGCGCCACCTCACTGACGTGCACCGAGTCACAGTCGACGCCGTGGCGCTCCAGCCACGAGCGGTAGTCGGCGAAGTCCGCGCCGACCGCGCCGACCAGCACCGGCCGCAGGCCGAGCTTGGCCATGCCGAAGGCCATGTTCGCCGCCACGCCGCCACGCCGGATCACGAGGTCGTCGACCAGGAACGACAGTGAGACCTTGTCCAGCTGGTCGGCGATGAGCTGGTCCGCGAAGCGGCCCGGGAAGTGCATCAGGTGATCCGTGGCGATCGATCCGGTAACGCAGATCTTCATGGTTGACCTTCAGGTCGGCGAAAGATGGGCGCGGAAAGCGTACCGGTTGACGCACATACGACAGCGGCACTCCGGCGTGGCCGGAGTGCCGCTTGTGTCGTCGCCCACACCGGGGCGGCGGGTGAAGCTCAGGTGGGTCGGTCACCGGTCAGTGACTGTGCCTACCGGCTTCCACTGCCGCTGCGCGTCAGTGGAAGCTGTCGCCGCAGGCGCACGAGCCGCCCGCGTTCGGGTTGTCGATGGTGAAGCCCTGGGCGTCGATGCGGTCGGCGAAGTCGACGGTGGCGCCCGCGAGGTACGGCGCGCTCATCCGGTCGACGACGACCTCGACACCGCCGAAGTCCTTGACGATGTCACCGTCGAGCTCGCGCTCGTCGAAGAAGAGCTGGTAGCGCAGGCCGGAGCAGCCACCGGGCTGAACGGCGACCCGCAGCCGGAGGTCGTCGCGACCCTCCTGCTCCAGCAGAGCCTTGACCTTGCCGGCCGCTACCTCGGTGAGGTTGATGCCGGTGGCGTCGTCCGTCTTGATGTCGGGCGTCGAGATGTCGGGCGTCGTCACGAGGTGCTCCCAAGCGGTGAAGTGCTGATTATCCTTCGACGTAACGCTAGCGCGCCGGGGTTTGATTCCCCAGAGCGCCTCACGGGCTATCCGCCCAGTGTGGTGTTGATGACTTCGCGGTGCGTGGGCCGCGCCGCGGCGTGCCGTTCCCGCCCGGCCTCGGTGGGGTGCACGAACACCCCGCGCCGGTCGGACGCGCACAGCTTGCGCTCGACCAGCCCGTCCTTCTCCAGGCGGGCGACCGTGCGCGACAGCGCGCTCTGGCTGAGGTGGATCTGCTCGCCGAGCTCCTGCATCCGCAGGCCGGTGCAGTCTTGGGCGCCGACCAGCCGGTCCAGCACCTCGAACTCGCTCATGCCGAGCTGATGCCGGTCCTGCAGTGCGCTCTCCAGCGCGCAGGAGAGCGCCGCGTACTGCCGGGACAGCTCTCGCCACGCCTTCACGGCCACCTCGTCGGGCATGACCGGAGCCTAACATGCAGGTGCAGTAAATGTGAACGCATTTTATGCTTGCGCATTCAATGCACATGCAACTAACGTACCCGGCATGTCTTCCACCGCGACGCTGTCGCCCCCTTCACCTGCCCCCTCCTCACCGACCCCCGCGGACCAGCGCTGGACCCCGCGGCTGTGGGGCACGCTGCTGGTGCTGTGCGCGGTGCTCTTCCTCGACGGCCTCGACATCTCGATGGTCGGCGTCACCCTGCCCGCCATCCAGAACGACCTCGGCCTGTCCACCGCGACGCTGCAGTGGATCGTCAGCGGCTACGTGCTCGGCTACGGCGGACTGCTCCTGCTCGGCGGGCGCACCGCCGACCTGCTCGGCCGCCGCCGGGTGCTGCTGATCGCCCTGGCCGTCTTCGCGGCCGCGTCCGTGCTCGGCGGCCTGGTCGAGGACGGCACGCTGCTCATCGCGACGCGGTTCGTCAAGGGCCTGGCCGCGGCGTTCACCGCGCCGGCCGGGCTGTCCATCCTGACCACGACCTTCCCCGAGGGGCCGGTGCGCAACCGGGCGCTGGGCATCTACACCGTCTTCGGGGCCAGCGGCTTCTCCTCCGGCCTGATCCTGGGCGGGCTGCTCACCGAGATCGACTGGCGGGTGACCTTCCTGCTGCCCGCCCCGCTGGCACTGATCGCCCTGGTCGCCGGGATGCGGCTGCTGCCGCGCGACGGCGTGCGCAACCCCGGCGGCTACGACGTGCTCGGCGCGGTCACCTCCACCGGCGCACTGCTGCTGCTGGTGTTCACGGTCGTCAACGCCCCCGAGGCGGGCTGGACCTCGCTGCGCACCCTCGGCTCGCTGGCCGTGGTCGCGGCGCTCGCCGCCGCCTTCGTCGTGGCCGAGCGCACCGTGGCGCATCCGCTGGTGCGGCTGGGCATCTTCGCCAACCGCAGCCTGGTGCGGGCCGACCTCACCGCGATGGCCGTCTCCGGCGGCTACCTGAGCTTCCAGTTCATCGTCGCGCTGTACCTGCAGAACGTGCTGGAGTGGTCGCCGCTGCAGATGGCGCTGTCGCTGCTGCCCGCCGGGATCATCGTGGCGAGTTCCGGCCCGGTGGTCGGCCGGCTGATCACGCGATACGGCACCCGGCGGCTGATCGCGCTGGGCATGGTGGCGTTCGTCGCCGCGTACGCCCTGTTCCTGCGGGCCGGGCCGGAGCCGGAGTTCCTCACCGTGATCCTGCCGACCGCGCTGCTGCTGGGCCTGGGCTTCGCGCTGTCCTTCTCCGCCCTGAACGTGCAGGCGACCAACGGCGTCGCCGACGACGAGCAGGGGCTGGCCTCCGGGCTGGTGCAGAGCTCGTTCCAGGTCGGCGGGGCGGTCGCGCTGGCCGTCACGTCGGCGGTGGTCGGCGGCGGGGCGATCGTGCCGGGCCGCCTGCCGGACACGTTCCTGCTCGCCATCGCCGTGGTCACTGCCATCTCCCTGCTCGGCCTGCTCGCCGCCGTGGTGGGCCGGGCCGACCGCACGTCCGCGCCCGACGCCGAGGATCGCCTCCTCGCGACGGAGAGCGCGGCCTGAACCACGTCCCCACTCAGAGAGGAACCGCGTATGCGCGCACTGCTGGCCGACCGCTCGGCACCCGCCGGGCTGCGGATCGGCGACGCCCCGGACCCTGTGCCGACGGCGCAGGAGGCGCTGGTCGAGGTCAAGGCGATCGCGTTCAACTACGGCGACGTGTCCCACGTCCGCGACCTGTCCGACGGGGCGGTCAGCGGCTGGGACGCGGCCGGCGTGGTGGCCGCCGCCGCGGCTGACGGCTCCGGCCCGCCGGTCGGCACCCGGGTGGTGACGTTCGGCCCCGGCCCCGCCTGGGCCACCCTGCGCGCCGTGCCCACCGGGGAACTCGCGGTGCTGCCCGACGAGGTCGACTTCGGCGCAGCCGCCGCTCTGCCCGTGGCGGGGATCACCGCGCTGAGCGCGCTGCGGCGGCTCGGCCCGCTGCTCGACCGGCGAGTCGTGATCACCGGCGCGGCGGGCGGTGTCGGGCGGTTCGCCGTCCAGCTCGGGGCGCTGGCCGGGGCGCACGTCATCGCGGTGGCCGGCCGGCCCGAGCGAGCCAAGGGCCTGCGCGAGCTGGGGGCTGCCGAGGTCGTCTTCTCGCTCGACGAGATCACTGAGCCGGTGCACGGGGCGCTTGACAACGTGGGCGGCCCGGACCTGGCCGCACTGTGGGAGCTGCTGGCCGTCGACGGGGCGGTGATCTCGATCGGGGCGGCGTCCGGCGAGCCGACGGTGTTCCCGGCGTACTCCACCATCGGGCGGCGTCGGCGGCTGGAGTCGTTCATCGGCAGTGTCGCCGGCGGCAACGGCCCGGACCTGGCGTACCTGGTCGGCCTGATCGCCGCCGGCCGTCTGGACCCGCAGATCGGCTGGCGCGGCGGCTGGGACCGGGCCGCCGAAGCAGCCGAAGCCCTCCTGTCCCGCAACGTCAACGGCAAGGCCGTCCTCGACGTCGCCTGACGAAGATGGGAAGGGCGCCTTCTACACGGACGTCCGTGAAGAAGGCGCCCTTCCTTCGCCTCGGGCTAGCGGGACCACTGGCCGGCGAGGCGGGCGGCGATCTCGCGCAGGCCCCGCGCGGCCTCGCCGAGCGCCAGCTCCACACTCCCGAAGTGGTCCACCAGGGCGTACGCCTCGGTGACCCCCGCCGCGCCCTGCTCGCGCCGGCCGGTGGTGACCCGGCCCGCCAGGACCACGCAGGGCACGCCCAGGTCACGGGCCGCGCCGGCCAGGCCGGAGATGGCCTTGCCGCGTAGGGACTGGTGGTCGAACGAGCCCTCCCCGGTGATCACCAGGTCCACGTTCTCCAGCACCTCGTCCAGGCCCGTCAGCTCGCGGACCAGGTCGATGCCGGAGGCCACCGTGCCGCCCAGCGCCAGGATCGCCGCGCCGAGCCCGCCCGCGGCGCCGCCGCCGGGCAGCTCCGACAGCTTCGCCGGGCACCCGGGCAGCTCCCGCTCCAGCACCGCGGCCCAGTTCGCCAGCGCGGCGTCGAGCAGCGTCACGTCCTGCGGGGTGGCCCCCTTCTGCGGGCCGTACACCGCGGACGCGCCGTGCAGGCCGGTCAGCGGGTTGTCGACGTCCGTGGCGGCGATCAGCTCGACGCCGGCCGGGAGCAGTCCGGCCCCGGTCGGCCCGTTGCCCGCGCCGTGCACGCCACTGGATCCGCCCGCACCGGGTGTGCCGTCGGCGGCATCCGCGCCGCGTTCGGCAGAACGGCTGAGGGCGAGCGAGGCGCAGGCGGTCAGGGCCGCGCCGCCGGGGGCCAGCGGCTCGCCCGCGGCGTCCAGGCCGACCGCGCCCAGCGCGGCGAGCAGCCCCGCGCCGCCGTCGTTGGTGGCGGAGCCGCCCAGCCCGATCACCACGCGCCGGGCGCCGTGCGACACCGCGGCCTCGATCAGCGCGCCCAGGCCGTACGAGGAGGTGGTCCTCGGGTCCCGCTCCCCCGGCTCGACCAGGTGCAGGCCGCAGGCCTGGGCGCTCTCCACGTACGCGGTGCGCGCCCCGTCGCCGCCCAGCAGCAGCGTGCCGAGGACCGGGCGGCCCAGCGGGTCGGTCGTGTCGACCTCGACCAGTTCCCCGCCGATCGAGGCGTGCAGCACCTCGACGAAGCCCGGACCGCCGTCGGCGATGGGGCGGGAGATCAGCTCGTCCGCCGGGGCGGTCTGGTGCCAGCCGGCGGCGACGGCCTGCGCCGCCTCCACCGCGGTGAGCGTGCCGGCGAACTTGTCGGGACAGATCAACACTCGCATGGGCTGCACGATAGTGACCCGCCCCGCACGCGTGGACGACCGGCGGGGCGCGTCCCACGCCCGGCGCCGCGTGGGGCAGGCCACAGCCGCGCAGGCGAGCCTGCCGTGCCGGGTTGGTGCGACTATGGGACACGTGACTGCTCCCGTACTGCTGCTGCTCGGCCGCGGCAAGGACTCGAACTCCGAACGCGGCGTCGACTGTCCGGGCGACCTGCCCGCGCCCAGCGACCCCGGGCTGGTCGAGCGTGCCGCCGCCGCCAAGGCCGCGCTCGGTGACCGGGTCTTCGTCCTCGGCCACCACTACCAGCGCGACGAGGTCATCCAGTTCGCCGACGTGACCGGCGACTCGTTCAAGCTGGCCCGCGAGGCCGCGGCCCGGCCCGACGCCGAGTTCATCGTGTTCTGCGGCGTGCACTTCATGGCCGAGTCGGCCGACATCCTCACCACCGAGTCCCAGCGCGTGGTCCTGCCGGACCTGGCCGCGGGCTGCTCCATGGCCGACATGGCCGTGCTGGAGCAGGTCGAGCAGTGCTGGGACCTGCTGAGCGACCTCGGCATCGCGGATTCCGTGGTGCCCGTCACCTACATGAACTCCTCCGCCGACATCAAGGGCTTCGTCGGCCGCAACGGCGGCGTCGTCTGCACCTCCTCCAACGCCAAGCGCGCGCTGGACTGGGCGTACGCCCAGGGTGAGAAGGTCCTGTTCCTGCCGGACCAGCACCTGGGCCGCAACACGGCGGTGCTGGAGATGGGCTACTCGCTCGACGACTGCGTGCTCTACGACCCGCACAAGCCGAACGGCGGCCTGACCGACCAGCAGCTGCGCGACGCCAAGATGATCCTGTGGCGCGGGCACTGCTCGGTGCACGGCCGGTTCACCCTGGAGAACGTGCTGGCCATGCGCGAGCAGGTGCCGGGCGTCAACATCCTGGTGCACCCGGAGTGCCGCCACGAGGTGGTCACCGAGGCCGACTACGTGGGCTCGACGGAGTACATCATCAAGAAGCTGGAGGCGGCCGAGCCCGGCTCCGCGTGGGCCGTCGGCACCGAGCTGAACCTGGTCCGGCGGCTGGCCGCAGCCCACCCGGACAAGCAGGTCATGTTCCTGGAGAAGACGGTCTGCTACTGCTCCACGATGAACCGCATCGATCTGCCGCACCTGGTCTGGGCGCTGGAGGAGCTGGTCGCCGGGCGGGTGCCCAACCAGATCACGGTCGATCCCGACACCGCCCACCACGCGCGGGTGGCCTTGGACCAGATGCTGGCACTGCCGTAGGCGGTTGGCTACGCTGAGTACGAGCACCGCGTCCGAATCGCGGTGCTCGTACTCATTTAAGCTTCCCGTGTTTCGTCACACATCACGCAGCGCTATGCTGCCGGGGTTTGCTTTTCACTCGCGCCACACCCAGGAGGTCGCCTTGTCGGACGACGTGCTCATCGTCAGCGGAGGTAGCCCGCTCAAGGGCGAGGTGCGGGTTCGCGGGGCCAAGAATCTGGTCTCCAAAGCCATGGTCGCCACCGTGCTGGGTGAGAGTCCGAGCCGCATGTACGACGTCCCGCGCATCCGCGACGTGGAGATCGTGCGCGGCCTGCTGGAGCTGCACGGCGTCAAGGTGACCAACGGCGACCTCGACGGCGAGCTGCGCTTCGACCCGTCCAACGTCGAACGCGCCGGTGTCGACGAGATCAACGTGCACGCCGGCTCCAGCCGCATCCCGATCCTGCTGTGCGGCCCGCTGCTGCACCGGCTCGGCCACGCGTTCATCCCCGACCTGGGCGGCTGCCACATCGGCCCGCGCCCCATCGACTACCACCTGGAGGCGCTGCGGCGCTTCGGTGCGCACGTCGAGAAGACCCCGGAAGGCCTGCACCTGTCCGCCCCGGACGGCCTGCACGGCATCAAGTACGAGCTGGACTACCCGTCGGTCGGCGCGACCGAGCAGATCCTGCTCACCGCCGTGCGCGCCGAGGGCGTCACCGAGCTGAGCAACGCCGCGGTCGAGCCCGAGATCATCGACCTCATCTGCATCCTGCAGAAGATGGGCGCGATCATCAAGGTGCACACCAACCGGGTGATCGAGATCCAGGGCGTGCCCCGCCTCGGCGGGTTCTCACACCGCCCCATCCCGGACCGCATCGAGGCCGCCAGCTGGGCCTCGGCCGCGCTGGCCACCCGCGGCGACATCACCGTCAAGGGCGCCCGCCAGGCCGACATGACCACGTACCTCAACGTGTTCCGGTCCATCGGCGGCGAGTTCGAGATCGACGACAACCCGGTCGACGGCGGCATCCGCTTCTGGCACCCCGGCGGCGACCTGCGCCCCGTCGCGCTGGAGACCGACGTGCACCCCGGCTTCATGACCGACTGGCAGCAGCCGCTGGTCGTGGCGCTGACCCAGGCCAACGGCCTGTCCGTGGTGCACGAGACGGTGTACGAGAAGCGCTTCGGCTACACCAGCGCCCTCAACCAGATGGGCGCGCACATCCAGGTCTTCCAGGACTGCCTCGGCGGCACCCCGTGCCGGTTCGGCCGGATGGGCTTCCGCCACAGCGCCGTCATCGCCGGCCCGGCCAAGCTGCACGCCACCGACCTGATCATCCCGGACCTGCGGGCGGGCTTCAGCCACCTCATCGCGGCGCTGGCCGCCGAGGGCACCTCCCGGGTGCACGGCGTCGACCTGATCAACCGCGGCTACGAGGACTTCGAGGCCAAGCTCGCCAACCTCGGCGCCACCGTCTCCCGCTGACCCGCTGCCCCACCCGCCACGCGGCCCGCGCCGCTCGGCAACCCCGTTTCATAGACGTTGGCCTATCTGGTTGAGAATGATCTCAGTTTTCTCATCCAGATAGGCCAACGTCTATTTTGTAGCGCGGCAGCGCGGCGCGGCGGCGCGGCGCGGCGTGGGTGTGGGAGTCGCGCCGGGCGCGGTGGGTGAGGTTGGGGCGGGCGGGGCTGGTGGGGACGGGTGCGAGCGGTTGCTCACAGGTCGCCACGCGGTGGACGTCGGGTGCGGCCGCGGGTCGGCTACCCTTGCTGCGTGCCGTTGTTCTCCCGCAAGACCACTGACGTTCCCGCCGAGGCCTCGGCCTCCGAGCCCGAGGGCTCGGAGATCGTGCGCGCGTCGCGCTCGTACACGCCCGCCAAGGGCAAGGCGACGCCGAAGCGCACCGAGGCCCAGCGCCGCAAGGCCGAGCCGCCGCCGGCGAACCGCCGCGAGGCGCTCAAGCGCGCCCGCGAGAAGTCGCGGGCCGACCGGGCCGAGTCCATGGCCGGCATGAAGGCGGGCGACGAGCGCTTCCTGCTGCCCCGGGACAAGGGACCGGAGCGGCGGCTGGTGCGCGACTACGTCGACTCCCGGCGTACCGTCGGCACCTGGTTCTTCGGCGGCGCCTTCCTGATCTTCTTCCTGATCCAGGTCCGCGATCCGCGCATCGCGGCGGCCGCGAACATCATCTGGCTGCTGCTGGCGCTGGCCGTGGTCGTGGACAGCTTCTTCATCTGCCGGAAGATCAAGAAGCTGATCAAGGAGAACTACCCCAAGACCACCCAGCGCATGGGCTCGCTTTACATGTACGCGGTCATGCGCGGGATCACCTTCCGCCGCATGCGGATGCCGAACCCGCAGGTCAAGATCGGTGACCCGGTCGTCCCCACCAAGGCCTAGGACATCTGTCCTGCCGGAGTCGGGATCGCCGGATCTGCCCGGCCGTCCCGGCTCCGCCTAGCGTCGGACGCATGACGGAAGCGGTGCGGCTGCAAGCGGTCGCGAAGAACTACGGCCCCGTGAGGGCGGTGGACGGCATCGACCTGTCCATCGCCCGCGGCCAGACGGTGGCGCTGCTCGGCCCCAACGGAGCAGGCAAGTCCACCACCATCAACATGCTGCTCGGCCTGCTGGAGCCGACGGACGGCACGGTGCAGGTGTTCGGCGGCAGCCCCGCCGAGGCGGTGCGGGCCGGCAAGGTCGGCGCGATGCTGCAGGAGTCGGGCTTCGCCGCCAACGCCACCGTACGGGAGCTGGTCGAGCTCGCCCGCGCGCTGTACCGCGACCCGCTGCCCACCGCGGAGATCCTGGCCACGGCCGACCTCGCCGAGCTGGCCGGACGCCGCCTCGACAAGCTCTCCGGCGGCCAGACGCAGCGGGTGCGCTTCGCGTTCGCCCTGGCCGGCAACCCTGAACTGCTCGTGCTGGACGAGCCGACCGCCGCCCTGGACGTGGAGAGCCGCCAGGCGTTCTGGGCGGCCATGCGCCGCTACGCCGCCACCGGCCGCACGGTGCTGTTCGCGACGCACTACCTCGAGGAGGCCGACGACTTCGCCGACCGGGTGATCGTGATCGCGCGGGGCCGGGTCGTCGCCGACGGCAGCGGAGCCGACATCAAGCAGCTCACCGGCGGGCGTACGGTCAGCTTCGACCGCGCAGGGGCCGACCCGGACCGGCTGCGCGGCCTGCCCGGCGTCGTCGAGGTGGAGCTGCGCGGCGAGCGCGCCCTGCTGCGCTGCGACGACTCCGACCGCACCGTGCAGGCCCTGCTGTCCGACGGGCAGCCCTGGCGCAACCTGGAGATCACCGGCGCAGGCCTCGAAGAGGCCTTCCTGTCCCTGACCGCGACCGCAGGCAAGGAGTGACCGTGCGCGCCTATCTCGTCTTCGAACTGCGCCGCCTGATCCGCGAGCCGCGCATGGCCGTCTTCACCGTCGTGCTGCCGGTGCTGATCTACACCATCAGCAGCGGCAGCAACGAGGAAGCCGGTCAGGTCGGCGGCGTTGACGTCGCCGCGTACCTCATGGTCAGCATGGCCGCGTACGGCGCGCTGGTCGGCGCGCTGTCGGTCGGCATCTCGGTGTCCCAGGAACGTGCCTCCGGCTGGCTGCGCCAGCTGCGGATCACGCCGCTGTCCCCCGCCCAGGTGGTCGCCGTGAAGGCGCTGCTGGCCTCGCTGCTGGCGATCCCGCCGGTGGTCTCGGTCGGCGCGGTCGCCGCGTTCGCGCACGGCGTGTCGTTCAGCGCCGGGCAGTGGGCCGCACTGGTCGTGCTGATGTGGCTGGGCAGCCTGCCCTTCGCCGCGTTCGGGCTGGCGCTGGGCTTCACCCTGCCGCCGCAGCTGACCCAGCCGGTGAGCATGCTGGGCGTGTTCGGCCTGGCGTTCCTCGGCGGGCTGTTCGTGCCGGTCGCCGTGATGCCGCACCTGCTCGCGTCGATCGCCGTCTGGCTGCCCAGCAACCGCTTCGCCGAGCTGGGCTGGTCCGTGGTCGCCGGGCAGGCCCCGCCCGCCGGCGGGGTCGCCATCCTGGCCGCCTGGGCACTGATCTTCGGCGGGCTCGCGGCGTGGGCGTACCGGCGCTCGGCGGCGCTGCGGTGATGTCGCGGTTCCTGGACGGCCTGAGCCGGGCGGGCGCGACCTCGTCGCACCCGCCCGGGTCGGCCGCCTCCCGCGAGGCCAAGCGCCGAGGGCAGCGCCGCGGCGCGGTGTTCGCCGCGCTGTGGCTGTGGCCGATGGCCCCCGCGATCCATGCCGTGCTGGTCGGCCAGGTTTTCGCGCCGGTGGCGGCCGGTCTCGGGCTGGCCGCCTTCATCACGCTCTACCTGTACGTCGTGGTGCAGGGCTTCAGCACCACGAACCAGCCGGGCCTGCGCAACCAGGCCCTGCTCGCGCTGGTCACCGTCCTCGGGGTGGCGCTCGCGGCGGCGTACGGCGGGCAGCCGGGCGGATGGCTGGGACTGGTGCTGTACCTGGCCGCCGCCGGGGTGGCGCTCTACCCCCTGCCCGTGGCCTACCTCTGGCTGGCCGCGATGGTCGCGGTGCAGGTCGGGCTGGGTCTGCTGCACGGCGAGCCGGGCCGGGAGATCGGCGAATCGGTCTTCAACACGATCATGGCGGGCGCACTGATCATGGTGGTACGCCGGATGATGCGCCTCATCCGCGAGCTGAGCGCGACCCGGGAGGAGCTGGCCCGCGCCGCCGTCGAGGGCGAGCGCCTGCGTTTCGCCCGCGACCTGCACGACCTGCTCGGCCACAGCCTGTCCCTGATCGTCGTCAAGGCCGAGGTGGTACGCCGCACCGCCGAGCGCGACGCGGCCGCCGCCGCCCGGGAGGCGGGCGAGATCGAGCAGATCGGGCGCACCGCGCTGGCCGAGGTACGCCAGGCCGTCAGCGGATACCGCGCCCGCGCCTTCGCCGCCGAACTGGCCACCGCCGGGGCGGCGCTGTCCGACGCGGGCATCGAGCCCACCGTGCGGACCACGGCCGAACCACTGCCGTCCGCCGTCGACGACGCCTTCGCCTGGGCGGTCCGCGAGGCCGCCACCAACGTGATCCGGCACAGCGGAGCGGGCTCGTGCGTGATCGCGCTCAGCCGCACCGACCACTGGCAGCTGGAGGTACGCGACGACGGCCGCGGCATCCCGGCGGAGGCCGCCCCCGGCAACGGCCTACGCGGCCTGGCTGAACGGCTGGCCCTGGTCGGCGGCACGCTGTCGACCGTGGACCTGTCCGGCGGCGGCTTCGTGCTGCGCGCCACCGCGCCCGCGGGCGGCCCCGCATGATCCGCCGCCGTGCTCGCCGCGGGTCTGCTGTGCCGCGGGCGGCGGGTGCGCCCGTGCCGATCGGAGGCGGCGCGTGATCCGGGTGCTGCTCGCCGAGGATCAGGGCATGATGCGTGGCGCGCTGGCGCTGCTGCTCGGCCTGGAACCCGACATCGAGGTGGTGGCCCAGGTCGGCCGGGGCGACGAGGTGGCCGCTGCCGCTGCCGCGGCGTCGCCCGACGTGGCGCTGCTCGACATCGAGATGCCCGGCCTGTCCGGCCTGGACGCCGCCGCGCAGCTGCGGGCCGCCGCGCCGGAGTGCAAGGTGCTGATCCTGACCACCTTCGGCCGGCCGGGTTACCTGCGCCGGGCCATGGACGCCGGAGCGCGCGGCTTCCTGGTCAAGGACGGCCCCGTCGAGGAGCTGGCCGAGGCGGTCCGCCGGGTGCTCGCCGGGCAGACCGTCATCGACCCCGCGCTGGCGGCCGCCGCCCTGGCCGCCGGCCCCAACCCGCTCACCGAACGCGAGCGCGAGGTGCTGGCCAGCGCCGCCGACGGAGCGACCATCGCCGACCTGGCCGTCCGCCTGCACCTGTCCGAAAGCACCGTCCGCAACTACCTCTCCGCCGCCATCGGCAAAACCGGCACCCGCAACCGCATGGAAGCCATCCAAACCGCCCGCACCCAGGGCTGGCTCTGACCCCGGCGCGATGGGTCGATCATGACTTGCGGGCGTGTTCGACGGCGTGTCGCAACCCTGCCACCGTGCTCGATCCGGAACCGGGTCGGCGGCCGTAGAGCGCGGTCAGGGTAGACCGGCGAGGCGGAGCAGGGCGGCGGTGACGGCGGCCGCGACCACGACCACCACGAACGGGGCCTTGCGCCAGGCGAGGACCGCGCCGACCAGCACGCCCAGCGGGCGGGCGACACCGACGGACAGCCGTCCCGCCTCCGTGAACACCGCGGTGGCGACCAGTGCGGCGAGCAGTGTCGTGGCGGCGATCGGCAGCAGATGGCGCAGCCGTTCGGGCAGCACCAGGCGGTCGTGCAGCAGCACCCCGGCGATCCGGGTCGCGTAGGTGCCCACGGCCAGCGCGAGCACCACCAGCAGCATCGTCACCGCGACCCCCGCTGCGCCCGAGTCTCCACTGCCGTAGACGCGGCCTCGATCACGGGGACAGGCGGCGCGCCCTGATCGCCGGACTCCGCGTCGACCGGGACGCCGGTCGGCCCCGCTTCGCTCGGGTTACCCGCCGACCCCGCTGCGTCCGGGATACCAGCCGTCCCCGCTTCGCTCGGGCTACCCGCCGACCCCACTGCGGCCGGGACACCAGCCGTCCCCGCGTCGCCCGGTACCTCGGCGGGGCGCGCGGGCGGGGTGGGCAGCAGCACGGCGGCACCGACGCCGAGCAGCGCGGCCAGCACCGGCAGGCCCGCCGGAAGCAGCGGCGTCGCGGCCACGGCGAGCAGTGAACCGGCGATCGCGGCGGCGCGGGTGGCCCGGTCGCGCAACGACGGCAGCAGCAGGGCCAGCAGGCCCGCCGGGAACGCGGCGTCGAGCCCGTACACGGCGGGGTCGCCGACCGCACTGCCCAGCAGGACGCCGATCAGCGTGCCGATGTTCCAGGTCACGAAGATGGTCACGCCGACGGTCCAGAACGCCCGGCCGCGGCGCTCGGGGTGGCGCTCGGCCAGCGCGAAGGCCGTGCTCTCGTCGATCACCAGGTGCGCCCCGGTGAACCGGGCCAGCCTGCTCCGGCCGATCGCCGGCCCGACCGCCAGCCCGAACGGCAGATGGCGCGCGTTGATCAGCATGCCGCCGACCACCGCCGCGATCGGGCTGCCGGTCATCAACGCGACCGCGAGGAACTGCGAGCCACCGGCGAAGACCAGCACCGACATGGCCGCGGGCACCCAGGCGGGCAGGCCCGAGGCCACCGCGATCGCGCCGAACGACAGGCCGATGACGCCGACCGCCGCGCCGATCGCGGCCGCGTCGCGCCACAGCCGGGCTTCGCGCCCGTCCGCCTGCCGCATGCTGGTAATCACCTCAAGACGTTCCGTCAGTTACCACCACGGTAACGCCGCCGGGCGGCACCCCGGACGACCGCCCGCGCGCCGCCCATCCTGTGGACGCCCGCTGACCAGCCCCGTCCCCCACCCGCCCGCTTCCCACCGCCGACCCGGGCGGCCGGGCCGGGCCGGTCCGGCGCAAGATCGCTGTTTCGGGTCGGAAAGTGAGGTCAGGCCGCAGGTTTTGACACGAAACAGCGATCTTGACGGCGGCGAGGGTGGGGGTGAGGGTGAGGGCAGCGCGTGTCCGCGGGCCTCAGGCGGAGGTGAGGGCGGCGGGGCGGGACGGCACTGCGGTGGGCGCGGCGTCGGCGCGGTCCGCGGCGCGTACCGCACGGCGCAGGCCCGGTGCGACCAGCGCGGCCAGCAGCAGGCCCAGCACCGCGGCGGCCAGGGGAACCGCGAACGCACCGCGGTAGCCGTACGCGTCGGCGAGGCGGCCCGCGACGGCCGCGCCCAGCGACACCCCCGCGACCACGCCACTGGCCAGCAGCGTCATCACCATGCCCGCGCGGCGCGGCGGGCACAGCCGGCCTGCCAGGGCGTATCCGGAGATCAGGTACGGCGCGGCGGTCACGCCGAGCACGACCACGGCGGCCAGGGCGGTGACCGTGGAGTGCGCGAGCAGTAGTGCGGCGGTGCCCGCGACCAGCGCCGCGGCCGACCAGAGGTACCGGGTGACCGGGCCGAGCGACTCCGGCAGCCAGGCCACGGCGAGCCCGGCGACGGCGCTGCCGACACCCAGCACGGCATAGATCAGACCGGCCGAGCCGGGCGAGCCGATCGAGTCGGCGAAGGCGGTCACGCCGGTCTGCGTCGCCCCGAACACGACGCCGATCACCGACATGGCCGCGACCAGCGCCGCCACCCGCGCGAACGGCATCCGCCCGGCGGCGTCGGCCCGCTCGACGGCTTCGGCCCGCCCGGCGGCGTCCACACGCGGCGCGGAACCGGCCTCGGCGCCGGCTCGGCGAGCTCCGCCGACCGGTCGAACTCCACCGGTGGGGCGAGCGCCCGACGCGGACTCGACGCGCGGAGCGCGCAGCACGACCCGCGGAGCGCGCAGCACGACCCGCGGAGCGCGCAGCACGACGCGCGGAGCGCGCAGCACGGGCGGCACGGTGCGGTGCAGCGCGAACGGCACCGCGGCCAGGACCGTCAGCACGGACGCCACCAGCAGCGGCGCGCCCGCCCAGCCGGACAGCACCAGGATGCCGACCAGCGCCGGGCCGGCCAGGAACGAGGCCTCGTCGACGGCGCCCTCGTACGCCATCGCGGTGGGCAGTTGCCGTTGCTGTCCGCGGTCGCCGAGCAGCACCGCCCAGCGCACCCGTACGAGCGGGCCGACCTGGGGCATGGCGAATCCGGCGAGCGCCGCTAGCGGCAGCACCGCGCCGGACCGGCCGCCGGTGACGGCGAGCACGAGGGCGGCGTACGCGGCGGCGTCGACGGCGGCCGTGGCGAGGCCGACGGCGCGCTGGCCGAAACGGTCGGCGAGCGTCCCGGCGACGGGGCCGCCGAGCGCAGCCCCGATGCCGAACGCGGCGGCGGCCAGTCCTGCGGTGCCGTAGCTGCCGGTGGCCGCGACGACGAGGGTGATCACGCCGAGCGGGCCCATGGCGGCGGGCAGGCGGGCGAGGAAGGCGAGCACGAGGAACCAGGGTCCGGTGATCCGGACGAGGTCACGATAGGTGGCACGGGCGGGCATGATTCGGCACTCCGGGTACGACGCGGTTGATGCGCGCCGTCCCACCCAACCAGCGTGCCCCTTGCGGCCCTGTGCGTCGCCCAGTGTAACCAGCCAAGATCCGCTTCCGGTAGCGGATGTCACCAGCAGCACAGCCGGCGGCCTGTTAAGAAGGTGCCCTTGCTCTACGAAAACCGTTAAGAAGGTGCCCTTCCTTCGGAGCGGTAGAGGCGGGCGATGACTTCTTCGATTTCGGGTTCGGTTACGGAGAGGTCGCGGAGGCCGCCGAGGGCGGACAGCGCGGAGACCAGGGTGCCGACGGAGGCGGTGCCGTCGAGGGTGAAGGTCAGCCGCGGGCCGGTGGCGGCGGCGAGGTATACGCCGGGCAGGGCGGGCAGGGTGGCCGGTGGCGCGTCGAATTCCACGGTCACCCGGCGCTGCGAGCCGTAGCGGGCGTGCAGGGCGTCGATGCCGCCGTCGTGCACCACGCGGCCGTGGTCGATGACGACGATGCGCCGGCACAGCCGCTCGATGTCGGCCAGGTCGTGCGTGGTCAGCACGATCGTCGTGTCGCCGGACTCGCCCAGCTCGGCCAGGAAGCCGCGGACCGCCTGCTTGCTCACCACGTCGAGGCCGATGGTCGGCTCGTCGAGGAACAGCACCTCTGGGCCGTGCAGCAGGGCCGCGGTCAGCTCGCCGCGCATGCGCTGGCCCAGCGAGAGCTGGCGCACCGGGGTGTCCAGGAACGGATCGAGTTCGAGCAGGCCGCGGCAGCGGCGCAGGCGGACGGCGTGCTCGGCGGCGGGCACCCGGTAGATGTGGCGCAGCAGCTCGTACGAGTCGCGCAGCGGCAGGTCCCACCACAGCTGCGAGCGCTGCCCGAACACCACGCCGATGCGCCGGGCCAGCAGGATGCGCTGCGGCACCGGGGTCAGCCCGCACACGGAGACCGCGCCGCCGGACGGGTTCAGCACCCCGGTGAGCATCTTCAGCGTCGTGGACTTGCCCGCGCCGTTGGGCCCGAGGTAGCCGAGCAGCTCGCCGCGCTGCACGATCAGGTCGACGCCGTCGACCGCGGCGACCTCCCGGCGTTCGCGCCGCAGCAGGCTCTTGCGCACCCGCACGGTGAAGTCCTTGCGCAACCCGTGCGCCTCGATCACGTTCACGCCGCCTGCCTCCCGTTCGCGTTCATGAGCCGGTGCTGCGGTAGTGGCGTACGCCGGTGCGCCAGACCAGGGCGGCCAGGGCGGCGGCGACGGCGGCCAGCACCGGGCTGCACCAGCCCAGCCAGGCCGGGCTGCCCAAGGGGTCGGTTCGGTCCAGCAGGATCAGCGCCGGGTAGTACGCCACGAAGCCGAAGCCCAGCCCGAAGGCGAGCAGGTGGCGGAACCAGCCGCCGTAGACCGTCATCGGGTACGAGGTGAAGTCGCGCCCGCCGTAGGTCAGCGCCGCGCTCAGCTCGCCGGAGTCCACCCACCAGAACGCCACGGTGGCGGTGGCCACGAAGAACGCGCTGAAGAACACCGCCCCGGCCACCGGTGTGAGCACGAGGAGCAGGAGGTTGGCGGGGGTGGCCGGCACCCCGGCCAGGCGCACCGCGACCACCAGCACCGCCACGCCGGAGACCACTCGGCCCAGCCGCCGCACGCCGACGTCGAGCACCAGCAGCTGCCACAGCACGCCCAGCGGGCGGATCAGGACCGCGTCGAGCAGCCCGGTGCGCACGTGGCGCTGCATCTTGTCGATGTTGCCGACGGCCAGGTCGGCCAGCGAGAAGCCCAGCGACGACAGGGCGAACACGAGCAGCGCGTCGGTCAGCGAGAACCCGGCCAGCACCGGCACCCGGTGGAAGACGACCAGCACGGTGAGCAGGTCGGCGCCGAGGAAGACGACGTTGGAGAACAGATCGAGGGCGAAGCTCACCCGGTACGACGCCTGCGAGCGCACCTGCGCGGCGACCAGCCGCCGGTAGATCGCCGCGGTCGACGGCTCAGCCACCCTGCACCACCAGCCGCCGCTCGGCCCGTCGCTGCACGAGCACGCAGGCTGTGAACAGCAGCCCGGCCCACAGCGCCTGGAGCCCGAGCAGGGCCAGCTGCCCGGTCGGCGGGTCCCGTTCGACCAGCACGTCGAGCGGGACCTGCAGCAGCGACGGGAACGGCGTGCCCAGGTAGACGGCGGTGGCGAGCCCGTCGGGCAGGAATCGGATCGGGAAGTACAGGCCGCCGAGCATGCCCGCGCAGACGGCCCAGCCCATCAGCACACCACGGGTGTCCAGCAGCCAGTAGCCGGCCGCGTTGACCAGGTAGCGCCCGGCGAAGCAGACCAGCACGGCGAGCAGCACCGACACCGCGAACATGGGGTAGGTGGCGGCCCGCTGCGGCAGGTACATGTCGAACGCGAGCGCGCCGACCACGACCGGCACGACGAACCGGGTGAGCATGGCGTACGCCGCCCGGCCCAGGTCGGGCAGCAGGTAGCCGAGCACCGGGTGCACCGGGCGCAGCAGGTCGGTGACCACGTCGCCGGAGCGGATCCGGTCGGCCAGGTCGGTCCAGCCCCACATCGCCACCACGCCGATCAGGCCCTGCCCGGCCCACACGTAGGTGACCAGTTGCGGGGCGTCGTAGCCCGCGGCCTGCCCGCCGAGCGCCACCGCGGAGCCGGCCACGGCCAGCATGACGTAGGTGCGCACGAAGCCGAACATGGTGTTGGTGATGGTGGCCGCCACGGTCGCCTGGCGATATGTGGAGAACCTCCGGAATCCGGATGCACCTAATGTCCGGAAAAGCCCTGCCGCTTCGGTGAAGTTTCGGATTGTGAGCCGATCCGCAGTGGCGGTGACGAAGCCCACCCCGTACCCTCCACTCGCAACCGCATTCTTTTTTCGGCCGGGCGCGACCATACCTTTGTGGCAACCCGGTTCGCGATGCATTTGTGCCATACAAGACTCAGAACCAGGCGAGGTGGGGCGTGACCGACGAGCGCACCGACGAGCGGCACCGCGGCACGCCGGCCTGGGCCGGCACGCCAACGTCGCCCTGGTCGCGCGTGCCCGGACAGCGCCCGCCGTCAGACTCGGCCGAACCCGCCGCGCAGCAGCCCGCCAACGCGCAGGCGCCCCAGCAGCAGGGCCCGCCGCAGCCCGGCCAGTACGGCCCCGGCCAGCACCCGAACGGCCCCCAGCAGTACGGCCAGCCGCAGGCCGGTCAGGGCCCGCCGCCCGGACCGTTCCCGCCGGCCAACGGCCAGCGCCAGCCGCAGCAGGGCCAGGGCAACTGGGACCCCAACGCGCAGCGTGGCGGGCGTCCCGGCCCCATGCCGCCGCAGCCCGGCCCGCAGTACCGCCCGAACGGCCCCGGCCCGCAGCAGGGCCAGGTCTACGGCGGCCCCAACCAGCCGCACCCGCAGCAGGGCCCCGGCCCGCAGGGTCAGTACGGCCCGCCCCAGCAGGGACGCCACCCGCAGCAGGGCCCCGGCCCGCAGGGTCAGCGCCCGCCGCAGCAGGGCCAGGTCTACGGCCAGCACCCGAACGGCCCCCAGTACGGCCAGCCGCAGTACGGCCAGGGCCAGCAGGGCCAGCCGTACGGCAACCCGCAGGGCCAGCCGCAGTACGGCCAGCCGCAGGGCCGCCCCGGCCAGCCGCAGCAGGGCCAGGTCTACGGCCAGCCGGGCCAGCCCGCGCAGGGCAACCCCGGTATGCCCGGCCAGGGCCAGCAGGCTCCGGGCCAGGCGCCCGGCGGCCAGCAGGGCTATGCCCCCGCCCCGGGCCAGCAGGCGCCGAACCAGCAGGCACCCGGCCAGCAGGCTCCCCACCAGCAGGTGCCCGGCCAGCCGGTGCCGCAGCAGGCTCCGCAGGCCGCGGCCGCCGCGCCGACGACGGCCCCGCCCGCCCAGCAGGCCGCGCCGGCCGCCCAGCAGAGCGCCCCGACGTCTCCCGCGCAGTCCGTGGCAGCGCCCGCCGCGCCGGCGACGGCCGCCGCCACGCCTGCCGCCACGGCCGCCGGCGACCAGGCGCAGGCTGCCGCCGCGGCCCGCCGGGGACGCCACGCCAGCGCCGACACCGGCATGATGGCCGCCATCACCGACGACACTCCGGCCCCCGCCGCGTCGGCCGCACCCGCGGCTGCACCGGCCTCCGCCGAGACCGCGGCCAGCGCCGCTCCGGTCTCCTCGGCCCCCGTGTCGGCGACTCCGGTCTCGGTCAACCCGGTCTCGCCGGCCGTGCCGCAGATGCCGGTCGTGGCCACCCCGGACACGGTGCTGCCCGTCGCCGCGAGCGCGGCCGGCGCGGCCACCGCGCTGTCCGCGCCGACGATGCTGCACCCGCTGGTCCGGCCGGGTGGCGCACCCGCACCCGCCGCCGAGCCCGCGCCGACGACCGCGACGGTCACCGGCGACGCGGCGGCAGCCGCTGCCGCGGCGGCCGAGCCGGAGCCGGAGGCCACCCCGGAGTCGGGGCCCGACCCGGAGCAGGTGCTGGCGGCGTACGAGTGGCGCTTCCACCACGAGACCCTGCGCGAGCTGGTCGACAACCCGGACGAGCTGCGCGAGATCCGCGACCGGCTCACCGAGAAGCTCACCCCCGCCACCGACAACCCGACCCGCGCCCGGCTGCTCAGCCTGCGGGCCGTGGTCTCGCGCATCCTCGGCGACCTGACCAAGGCGCTGTCGGACGGCAAGATGGCCCTCGTGCACGCCGAGGCGACCGGCGAGCTGCGCCGCATCGCGCTGGCCAAGGCCCGGCTGGCGCACGTGCTGCAGTGGCGTGGCGACTTCACCGAGGCCGACAAGCTGTTCGCCGAGGCCAACTCCACCGAGCTGCCCGACCGGCTGCGCGCCACCATGCACGAGCACGCCGGAAGGTCCTGCCTGGACCAGGGCCGCTACATGGAGGCGTTCAACCACTTCGAGAAGGCGCTCGAACTGCGCAAGGTCGAGGACCCGGAGCTGATCACGCGCACCGAGATGGCGCTCGACGCCGTCTCCATGAAGATCGCCGAGAACGGCATGGGGCCGTACCCGCGCAGCATGGACGAGATCCTGCAGGTCAGCAAGCCGCCGGTGCCGCGCTTCGACGAGCGCGTGCAGTGCTGGGGCTTCGCCGGGGCCGACGGCCGCACGGTGATCTCCCCCGCGTTCGCCGACGTGCAGCCGTTCCGCGACGGCGCGGCCTGGGTGCGCCGGCCGGAGATGGAGACCTGGGAGCTGATCGACGAGGCGGGCACCCGGCTCATCGACGGCCGGGCCGGCTGGCTCGGCGTGGGCTCGTTCTCCGACGGGCTGGCCTGGGTGTCGCGCGACGGCGCGGGCAACTGGCTCGCCATCGACAAGCAGGGCCGGGTCGTCATCTCCACCGGCTTCGAGGACGTGCGCCCGTTCCGCCGCGGCCTGGCCGCGGTGCGCCGGGGCGGCTGGGGCGCGGTCGACAAGCAGGGCCGGGCCGTGGTGCCGTTCCAGTTCACCGGGTTCGCCACCGCGCTCACCGACGGCCGCTACGTCGACGGCTTCTCCGACGAGGGCCTGGCCATCGTGGACGCGGGCGGCCGCAAGGGCGTGGTGGACCGCACCGGCGCCGTGGTGGTGCCGCCCGTGCACCCCGCGCTGGTCATCCACCCGGTGGCGTTCCTGATCGCGGGCCCGTCCGGCCGCTGGGGCGCGCTGGACCGCAAGGGCCGCCCCTTCATCGACCCGGAGCTGCCCAGCCGCCAGGTCGTGATGGAGGAGCTGGACCGGCTGCTAGCAGACACGAAGCCGGTTCTGTAGAGCAATTACCCCTCTGGTGGGCCGGAAAGCGGTCGGCATAGGGTCTCCGTATGGAGTTTCGGCATTTGGGACGTTCCGGGATGCTCGTCAGCGAGATCTCGTACGGAAACTGGATCACCCACGGCTCGCAGGTCGAGGAGGACGCCGCCGACGCGTGTGTGCGTGCCGCCCTCGACAGCGGGATCACCACCTTCGACACCGCGGACGTGTACGCCGGCACCCGCGCCGAGGCCGTCCTCGGCCGCGCGCTGAAGGGCGAGCGCCGCGAGGGCCTCGAGATCTTCACCAAGGTCTTCTGGCCGACCGGTGCGGGACGCAACGACCGGGGCCTGTCCCGCAAGCACATCATGGAGTCGATCAACGGTTCGCTGCAGCGCCTGCAGACCGACTACGTCGACCTCTACCAGGCGCACCGCTACGACTACGCGACGCCGCTGGAAGAGACGATGGTCGCGTTCGCCGACATCGTGCACTCGGGCAAGGCGCACTACATCGGCGTCTCGGAGTGGAAGGCGTCGGAGATCCGCGCCGCCCACGCGCTGGCCACCGAGCTGAAGATCTCGCTGGTGTCGAGCCAGCCGCAGTACTCGATGCTGTGGCGGGTCATCGAGGCCGAGGTCGTGCCGACCTGCGAGGAGCTGGGCCTCGGCCAGATCGTCTGGTCGCCGATGGCGCAGGGCGTGCTCAGCGGCAAGTACCTGCCGGGCCAGCCGCCGCCGGCCGGTTCGCGGGCCACCGACGAGAAGTCGGGCGCGAACTTCATCGCGCGCTGGCTCGACGAGGACGTGCTGACCCGGGTGCAGCTGCTCAAGCCGCTGGCCGAGCAGGCGGGCCTGACCATGGCCCAGCTGGCGATCGCGTGGGTGCTGCAGAACCCGAACGTCTCGTCGGCGATCGTCGGCGCGACGCGCCCGGAGCAGGTCTACGACAACGTCAAGGCCTCGGGTGTGAAGCTCGACGCCGACCTGATGAAGGCGATCGACGAGATCGTCGAGCCGGTCACGGAGCGGGACCCGGCCAAGACCGAGTCCCCCGCCGCGCGTCCCTGACAGAAGCCGTCAGGGGCCGCCCGCGCGGGCGGCCCCTGACGGTCCGGGGATCAGGCCCCCTGCAGGCTCATCCGGTACTCGTCGCGGTCGCCCTCGACGAGGATCACCTCCACGGCACCGGCGGCGACCAGGTCACGCCAGGTCTGGCCGAGCCACGACTCGGCGTCGGCCTGGTTGCTGAACGTCTCGTTCGGGCCTTCGACGGGCTTGCCCGCCGCATCCTCGTACCGCCAGCTCCACGTCATGACGATCAGCTTATCCGCCACCGCCGGTCCGGCCGAGCAGGCGGCGCATCCGCTGACCCGCCCCGCCGCCGAAGGTCATAAGGTACGGGCATGTCGCATGACGGTTGGCCCCCACACTTCGGGGCACGGGTGCTGGTGCTCGGTGGTATCCGCTCGGGCAAGAGCGAGTACGCCGAATCACTGCTGTCGGGCGCGCGGTCGGTGCGCTACCTCGCCACCGCCCTGGCGGACGGCGGTGACCCGGCGTTCGCCGACCGGGTGGCCGCGCACCGCGAGCGCAGGCCGCAGTCCTGGATCACCGTCGAGACGTACGGTGAGCCGGAAGACCTGGTCACCGCGCTCGGCCAGGCGGCCGCCGACGACATGCTGATCGTCGACGACCTCGGCGGCTGGGTGGTGAACCTGCTGGACCGCGAGGACGCGAACGTGCACGTCACCCGGCTGGCCGCCGCCGTCGCCGGGTGCGTGGCGCGGGTGGTGCTGGTCAGCCCCGAGGTCGGCCTGTCCGTGGTGCCGCCGTCCGAGCTGGGCGTGCGTTTCGCCGACCTGATGGGACTGACCAACCAGGCCGTCGCCGCGGCCTGCGACTCTGTCGCCCTCGTCGTCGCCGGGCAGCCCCTGTGGCTGCGCGGCGCGGACGCCGCCGACGGAGCGGACGCCACGGGCCTGGCCACGACGGCAGTCACCGCCGCGCCGGTCAGCCCGGCGGCAGGCGCGCCCGCTGCGGGTGCGACGGCAGCGGGTGCGGCCGTGGCCGCAGGACCGACCGCCGCGGCCGGTTCGCCGGTCACCGTGCCGCTGCCCGCCACTCCCGCGATCCCCAGCCCCGAGGTGCTCACCCCGGCCGCCGCCGCGCCGAAGCTCTCCACCGCGCTGACCGAGAGCACCCAGGCCCTGCCTATCGTGGCCACCGGCCTGGTCATCGGGCCGAACATGGACCTGCCCATCCCGGACAGCGACGCCCGCGACGCCGCCCGCGACCACCTGCACCTGCTCGACATCCCCGGCTCCGGCCTGGGCCGGCTGGCCGAGATCGTGCTGTTCGCCGCGGGCGCGCAGGGCCGCGCCGTGCCGCTGCCGTGGCAGCAGCCGCGGATGCTGCTGCTGCACGGCGACCACGAGGGCGACCTCGCCGCGGGCCAGACCACGCACGGGGCGGCGCTGATCGCAGCGCAGGCCCGCCGCGGCGAGGGCCCGATCGGTCTGCTGGCCGCCGAGAACGGCGTCAGCCTGCAGATCGTCGACACGGCCGCGGCCGAGGCCGTCGAGCACACCCAGGCCACCGACCCGAACACCGTCGAGGGCCTGCTGCGCTACGGCTGGCAGCTTGCCGACGAGGCCGTCGACAGCGGGGTCGACCTGCTGCTGCTGGGTTCGTGCGGGGCCGGCGCGGAGGCGGCCGCGGCCGCGGTGGTGTCCGCGGTGACCGGCGCTGAGGTGCCCGGCCTGCTGAGCCGGATCGTCAGCGCCGACGGCACCGTGGACGACGCCGCCTGGATGCGGCGCTGTGCCGCGGTGCGCGACGCGCTGCACCGGGTCCGCGGGCGGGTGCTGCCGGCCAAGGAGCTGCTCACCGAGCTGGGCGGGCCGGACCTGGCGGTGGCGGCCGGCGTCATCCTGGGCGCGACGGCGCGGCGTACGCCGGTGCTGCTGGACGGGCCGGTCGGCGTCGCCGCCGGGCTGGTCGCCCGGGACCTGGGCAGCCAGTCGCGGCTGTGGTGCGCGCTGGCCGACAACGGCCGGCACCCGACCACCGTGCTCGCCGCCGACGTGCTCGGCCTGACCGCGCTGACCGACCTGAACACCGGGCTCGGCGAGGGGGCGGGCGCGCTGCTGGCGCTGCCGCTGCTGCGGTCGGCGCTGACCCTGGCCTCGTCGCTGCCCGCGCTGCCGCCGCTGCTCGACGAGCCGCCGGCCCACCTGCAGGAGCCCGAGGACGAGCCGGACGACGCCACCGACCCGGCCGTGTCCCGCGCCGATGACACCTCCGTCGTGGAGTGACGGTCCGCAGCCGCGGACCGGCCGTCTCGACGGCCTGCGGCTGGCGCTGACCACACTGACGGTCGCGCCGGTCGCCGGACCGCGAAGTCTGGACCGTGCCGTCGCCGGCCGGGCCATGACGCTGGCCCCGGCGGTCGGCGCGCTGCTCGGGGCGCTGCTCGGCGGGGTGCTGGCGGCCCTGGCGACGGGACTGCCCGCCCTGGTCGCCGCGACGCTGGCGGTGGGCCTGGCCGCGCTGCTGACGCGCGGGCTGCACCTGGACGGGCTCGCGGACACGGTGGACGCGCTGGGGTCGTACCGCTCGCGCGAGCGCGCCCTGGAGATCATGAAGTCGCCGGAGGTCGGCCCGTTCGGCGTGGTCGCCCTGATCCTGGTGCTGCTGCTGCA
This sequence comes from Catellatospora vulcania, assembly GCF_009720385.1. Classification (GTDB taxonomy): domain Bacteria; phylum Actinomycetota; class Actinomycetes; order Mycobacteriales; family Micromonosporaceae; genus Catellatospora; species Catellatospora vulcania. Next base: position 155,311 of record NZ_WARX01000006.1, read on the forward strand.
GATCGCGGCGCTGGCGTCGCTGTCGGCGCGGCCGCTGCCCGCACTGCTGGCGGCGGTGGCCGCCGCCGTCGCGGGTGGACGGCTGGCGATCACCGAGGCGTGCCGCCGGGGCGTGCCCGCGGCGCGGCCCGGCGGGATGGGCGCCCTGGTCGCGGGCACGGTGCACCCGGCCGCGGTGGCGCTCGCCGCGTTGTTCGTCGCAGCCCTCGCGGTGCCCGCGGTGCCGGACCGGCCCTGGCAGGGCCCGGCCGCCGTGTTCGGCTCGCTGCTCGTCGTGGCCGGTCTGCGCGTCCATCTGGTACGCCGGTTCGGTGGCGTCACCGGCGACGTGCTCGGTTTCCTGTCCGAAACGGGGACCACGGTGATCGCCATCGGACTGATTCTCTTCTGACGCGCGGCCCGCTAGCATTCGCGAATGATCTTCGAATCCGCCACTCCGCTCGCCCGCGCCTGCGACGCGCTGGCGCGCGCCCGCCGCGAGCGCGACATCGAGGCGTTCGAGTCGGCCACGGCGCAGCTGTGGGAGGCCGCCCAGACGGCCCCGGCGGACGAGCTGACCACCGCGCTGACCACCTGCGCCGAACTGCTCGGCGAGCTGGGGCCCGGCTTCGGCGGCGAGTTCGCGGTGCTCTGCGGCGCGCTGATCGAGCTGGGCGCCTCGCCCGAGCCGCTGGTCCCGGTGCTGCGCGACAGGCTCACCGAGGTCGCCGGCCTGTCCGCGGAGTTCGCCGCGGTGTGGGCGCGCGAGTTCCCCGGCGAGGGCACGCCCGAGCCCGACCCGGCGGAGTTCGAGCCCACCCTGGAGCGCCTCGACGCGGCCATCCCGCCCGACCAGGCGGTACGCCTCGCGGAGAGCTGGTTCGGGCTGCAGTCCTGGATGCGCTGCGCCACCACGCTGCTGCAGAACTCGACCACGGCCCGGCAGGCGTTCCATGACGAGCCGGCGCTGCGGGCGGCCGTCGCCGCGCTGGAGCCCGAGCGCGAGGACATGACCTGGCTGTCCATGCTGCTGTCGGTGCTCGACGGGGAGCGGCTGCTGGTGCTGCACCGGGCCACCGGGCGCGGCTGGCGGGTGACGATCGGCGGGATCGGCGACAACTTCCAGCTGCACACCCTGCTGGCCGCGACCCTGTCCGGGCCGGCCGCCGACGGGCTGCTGGAGGGCCTGACGGTCGATCCGGCGTGGGCGGCGGTGGCCCTGGACGCGCCGCAGTCGTCGTTCGGCGGGCACGTGACCGGCTCGTTCAACCTGGCCGACGCGTACGGCGCGTGGATCTGGAACGAGGGGGTGCCCGCCGACATCCCGGCGCTGGACGGGGTACGCGTGGTCGTGCTCGACCCGCCGCCCTACGCGCGGAGCTGGGACAACGTCCGCCGCTACCCGATGATGACCGCGTCGATCACGCTTGACGAGGTGCTTTCCGCCGACGAGGCGGCGACGTGGCTGGGCCGGGTCGGCGAGGCCAAGGGCTTCGGTCAGGCCTGAGCGTCGTACTGCTTGACCAGCTTCTTCGGGGCGGTGCGCCGCCAGGCGTCGACGACCAGCTCGCGCAGCTCGTCCGGGTCGGCCTTGGCGAGCACGACCTCGACCCAGCCGAACCGCCCGACGTACGCGGCGGACGAGTAGACGTCGGGCGCGGCGGCCAGCAGCGCCGCCTGCTCCTCCTTGGTGGCCTTCACCGACATGGTGGGGCTGCCGGGCGCGCCGCCGGCGAACATCTTGTCGCCGACCCGCAGCGTCGGGTGCCCCCACTGCTCGACCATCACCTCGGCCCCGCCCGGCAGCGCCAGCACCCAGTCCCTCACCTGCTCGTACGTGACAGCCATGGCGAACACCCTAGGCCATCAGCCGGGCTCGCCGGACACGTCGACGCCGAGCAGCCCGCGCAGCGCCCGTACGCCCTCGGGGGTCGCGCGCACCGCCCGGCCGGTGCCGATCCGCTCGATCCAGCGGCGCGCCAGCAGCCGGTCGCACAGCACGGCCCCACCGGCCCCGGCGAGGTGGTGGCGGCGCTCGGTCCAGTCCAGACACGGCCGGGCCACCGGGCGGCGGGAGCCGTGCAGCTCGTCGGCGGCGTCCAGGGACTCGGCGAACCAGCGCACCCCGTCGGCGGTGAGGGCGAACCCGGTGTCGCGCTGCAGCAGACCCCGCCCGATCATCGCCTCGGTGAGCCCGACGCCGAGCCGTCCGGCCAGGTGGTCGTAGCAGGTGCGGCCCCGGACCAGCGCCGCCGCGGCGGCCGACGCGCGCAGGGTCGTGGCGGGTGGAGTGGGCCTGCCACCGTACCCGGCGAGGTCCTCCACCAGCTGCGCGGTATGCGCGTCGGCCAGCCGCAGGTAGCGGTGCCTGCCCTGGCGCTCCTGCGCGAGCAGCCCGCCCGTGACCAGCTGGTCGACGTGTTCGCTGGCCGTGGACGGGGCCACCCCGGCCTGGCGGGCCAGCTCGCCGAGCGTCCACGCCCGCCCGTCGAGCAGGGCGAGCAGGAACGTGGCCCGGGTGCTGTCGGCGAAGAGCGCGGCGAGCCGGGCCAGCGGGACACCGGCGGCGTCAGACGGGGCAGGAGCAGGCATGTCCCCAGTCTGCCCCCGCCACACTTCGGCCCCGACCGAACGATGCCCTGGCACACTCCGGCCCGGACCTGACGATCGTGCCGGGCTGCTTCCGGTCCGGACCGAACGACGCCGCCGGGCTACTTCACCGAGGGCTGGACGAACGGCGGCTTGGTCACCGTCATCGAGCTGCGGCGGCCGCGCACGTCGACCTCGACGGTGTCGCCCTCGGTCAGGCCCGCGGCGGTGTCGAGCAGGGCCAGCGCGATGCCGATCTTGCGGGTGGGCGAGAAGGTGCCGCTGGTGATCTCGCCGACGGTCCGGTCGCCGGACAGCACGCTCATATGCGCCCGCGGGATGCCCCGGTCGTTGGCGACCAGGCCCCACAGGGTGCGCCGGGCGCCGGCCGCCTTCTCCGCGGTCAGCACGTCGCGGCCCCAGAACTCGGGCTTGCTCCAGCCGACGGCCCAGCCGGAACGGGCCTGCACCGGGGTGATGTCCAGGGACAGGTCCTGCCCGTGCAGCGGGTAGCCCATCTCGGTGCGCAGCGTGTCGCGCGAGGCCAGGCCGCAGGCGCGGGCGGGCACGCTCGCGCCGAACAGCGCGTCCCACACCGTCGTCGCGTCGCCCGACGGGACGACCAGCTCGTAGCCGTGCTCGCCGGTGTAACCGGTGCGGCACACGGTCAGGGTGACCCCGTTCAGCTCCGCTGTGGCGAAGCTCATGTACTCGTGGTCGGTGGGCAGGCCCAGCTCGGCCAGCAGCTCCGCCGAGCGCGGACCCTGCACCGCCAGCACCGCGAAGTCCGCGTGCTCGTTGGTGACGGTCAGCTCGGCGGGCGCGGCGGCGGTCAGCCGCCGGACGACCTCGGTGGTGTTGGCCGCGTTCGGGATCAGGAAGACGTGGTCGTCGCCGTAGAGGTAGGCGATGATGTCGTCGACCACGCCGCCGGTCGCCTCGTCGCAGCACAGCGTGTACTGCGCTTTACCAGGCTTGATGCGGCCCAGGTCGTTGGTGAGGCAGGCGTTGACGAAGTCCGCCGCGCCCGGCCCCGTGATCCGCGCCTTGCCCAGGTGGCTGACGTCGAACACGCCCACGCCCTCGCGCACCGCGGCGTGCTCCTTGAGCACCCCGCCCCCGGCATACTCCAGCGGCATGTCCCAGCCGCCGAAGGCGGCGAACTTCGCTCCCAGCGCCGTATGACGATCGTGCAGAGGCGATGTGAGCAGGTCGGCAGAGTCTTTTGAACCCATGTCGGTCATGAGCGCAACTTACCCTGACGTTTGGGGTTCGTTAGCATCGGCGCAGCAACCCACGTCCACCAGGAGTACTTTGTGACCACGCCCACCACGGCTCTGCCCACGCTGAGCCTCGCCGACACCGACCCCGCCGACCTCACCGTGGATGCCGTGGTCATCGGCGTACACAGTCAGGAAGGCGCCGAGGGCGCGGCCGGGGAGCTGCTGCTGGCGTCCGGGGCCGAGAGCATCGCCGCCGCGTTCGACGGCAAGCTGACCGCCACCCTGGCCCTGCTGGGCGCCACCGGCGGCGCGGGCGAGGTCACCAAGCTCGCCACGCTCGGCACCATCACCGCCCCGGTGCTGGTCGCCGTAGGCCTGGGCGGCGAGCCCACCGGCCCGGCGCCCGCTCCCGACACCCTGCGGCGCGCCACCGCCGCCGCGGTCCGTGCCCTGGCCGGCGCGAAGAAGGTCGTGCTGGCGCTGCCCCTGTCCGACGACGCCGACGACAGCGGCGCGCTGACCCTGCGCGCGGTCGCGGAGGGCGCGGCGCTGGGCGCATACCGGTTCACCGGCTACAAGGCCAAGCCGTCCACCGGCCGCAAGGACCCGGTCACCGCCGTGTCGGTGCTGGTGCCCGACGCCAAGGAGGCCGGCGCCAACGCCGAGGTCAAGCGGGCCGCCGTGGTCACCACCGCGGTCGCGCGCACCCGCGACTGGGTGAACGCCCCGGCCAACCTGCTGCGCCCGCCGAACTTCGCCGACGAGATCGCCGCCCTGGCCGGCAAGGCCGGCCTCGACGTCGAGGTGCTCGACGAGAAGGCGCTCATCGAGGGCGGCTTCGGCGGCATCCTCGCCGTCGGCATGGGCTCGGCCGCCAAGCCGCGCCTGGTCAAGATCACGTACAAGCCGGCGCAGGCGACCACCACCGTGGCGCTGATCGGCAAGGGCATCACCTTCGACACCGGCGGCGTCTCGATCAAGCCCGCGCAGGGTATGTGGGAGATGAAGTCCGACATGGCCGGTGCGGCCGCCGTGGCCAGCACCATGGCCGCGATCGCCGAGCTCAAGCCCGCCGTGGCGGTGACCGCGTACATCCCGATCGCGGAGAACATGCTGTCCGGCGAGGCGTACCGGCCCGGTGACGTGATCACCATGCGCAGCGGCAAGAAGGTCGAGGTGCTCAACACCGACGCCGAGGGCCGCATGATCCTGGCCGACGCCATCGCGCTGGCCTGCGAGTCCCAGCCCGACTACCTGATCGAGACCTCGACGCTGACCGGCGGCCAGGTCATCGCGCTCGGCAAGAAGATCGCCGGCGTGATGGGCTCGGAGAAGCTGGCCCAGCGCACCAAGGCCGCGGGCGACCTGGTCGGCGAGCCGACCTGGCCGATGCCGCTGCCCGACGAGATCCGCAAGTCGATGGAGTCGGACGTCGCCGACATCCTGCAGGTCAGCGCGGGTATGGAGCGCGCCGGCCACATGCTGCAGGGCGGCGTGTTCCTGCGCGAGTTCGTCACCGAGGGCATCGAGTGGGCGCACATCGACATCGCGGGCCCGTCGTTCCACTCCGGCGAGGCCACCGGCCACTGGAGCAAGGGCGGCACCGGTGTCCCCGTCCGCACCCTCCTGGCCCTGATCGACGACCTCGCCGCCAACGGCTGACCCGCTGCCGCAGGCATCCAAGATCGCTGTTTCGTGTCAAAATCTGCGGTTGAACCTCAGGTTTTGGCACGAAACAGCGATCTTCGCGTTTCAGAGGGCGGGTTACTCCGCGGGGCGGAGTTTCTGGCGGGCGTTGAAGTCGCGCATGCGTTGCGGATAGCCGACCAGTTGGACGTCGTAGACGGGCATGGACAGGCGCTGGGCGAACTGGCGCACCGCCGTGGGGTTGGGCATGCGGCGACGGGTCCACTCACCGTCGTGGGCGATCAGGATGACCGTGGTCCCGGTCACCGTGGTACGCGGCTCGATGAACGCCTCCACGCCGCGGCGGGACTGCACGAACTGCTCAAGATGCGTGACAGCGGCCGGGTCGGCCGGACGGTCGGCCGGGGACCCGCCCCGGCGGCGGAACCAACCCACGCCTGCTCCTCTGTTGAAGGTGTGCCACTCCGGTGCGCATGGTACTGGCAAGAGTAGCCAGACGTGTCCTTCAGCACCTCGGTGCGCGGTCGGACCCCGGCAGTGACAAGATGGCCGAGTGTGGGCTGAGCACACGCCGGCTCACAGTGACGCGAAGTGGCAATGACGCGACCTTGGAGCGATCGTGAGCGAGACCTTTGACGTAGTCATCCTCGGCGGCGGCAGCGGTGGTTACGCCACCGCGCTGCGTGCGGCGCAGTTGGGTCTGTCCGTCGCGCTGATCGAGAAGGACAAGCTGGGCGGCACCTGCCTGCACCGGGGCTGTGTCCCGACCAAGGCGCTGCTGCACGCCGGCGAGGTCGCCGACCAGACGCGCGAGGCGTCGCACATCGGCATCAAGGCCGAGCTGATCGAGATCGACATGGCGGGCGTGAACTCGTACAAGGACGGCGTGGTCGCCGGCCTGTACAAGGGCCTGCAGGGCCTGATCAAGGCCTCGAAGGTCACCTACGTCGAGGGCAAGGGCACGCTCGTCGCGCCGGACGCCGTCGAGGTGGACGGCAAGCGCTACACCGGCCGCAACATCGTGCTGGCCACCGGTTCGTACTCGAAGAGCCTGCCCGGCCTGGAGCTGGACGGCGAGCGGGTCATCGCCAGCGAGCACGCGCTGACCATGGACCGGGTGCCCGCGTCCGCGATCGTGCTGGGCGGCGGCGTCATCGGCGTCGAGTTCGCGAGCGCCTGGAAGTCGCTGGGCGCCGAGGTGACCATCATCGAGGCCCTGCCGCGCCTGGTCGCGGCCGAGGACCCGGACATCTCCAAGCAGCTGGAGCGCACCTTCCGCAAGCGCGGCATCGGCTTCAAGGTCGGCAAGCCGTTCGAGAAGGTCGAGAAGACCGAGAGCGGCGTGAAGGTCACCATCGCCGGCGGCGAGACCCTGGAGGCCGAGCTGCTGCTGGTCGCCGTGGGCCGCGGCCCGGCCACCGCCAACTGCGGCTACGAGGCCCAGGGCGTCACCATGGAGCGCGGCTTCGTGATCACCGACGAGCGCCTGCGCACCAACCTGCCCAACGTGTACGCCGTCGGCGACATCGTGCCCGGCCTGCAGCTGGCGCACCGCGGCTTCGCGCAGGGCATCTTCGTCGCGGAGACCATCGCCGGGCAGAACCCGGCCCCGATCGTCGAGTCGGGCATCCCGCGCGTCACCTACACCGACCCCGAGATCGCGTCGGTCGGCGTCACCGAGGCCCAGGCCAAGGAGAAGTTCGGCGCGGACAACATCGAGACGTACAACTACAACCTCGGCGGCAACGGCAAGAGCAAGATCCTGGGCACCCAGGGCTTCGTCAAGCTGGTCCGCCAGAAGGACGGCCCGGTCGTGGGCATCCACATGATCGGCGCCCGGATGGGCGAGCAGGTCGGCGAGGCCTCGCTGATCGTCAACTGGGAGGCGTTCCCGGCCGAGGTCGCGGCGCTCATCCACGCCCACCCGACGCAGAACGAGGCGCTCGGCGAGGCGCACCTGGCGCTGGCCGGCAAGCCGCTGCACGCGCACAACTGAGCGAATAAGCTCACCTCGTCCTTTTGTAACTGCGGATCAGCACTTAACTGAGGAGTCTGAAGCAATGCCGGTATCGGTAACCATGCCGCGGCTCGGCGAGAGTGTCACCGAGGGCACCGTCACCCGGTGGCTCAAGCAGGAGGGTGACCGGGTCGAGGTCGACGAGCCGCTGCTCGAGGTCTCCACCGACAAGGTCGACACGGAGATCCCGTCGCCGGCTGCCGGCATTCTCAGCAAGATCATCGTCGGCGAGGACGAGACCGCTGAGGTAGGCGCCGAGCTCGCCGTCATCGCGGGCGAGGGCGAGAGCCCGGCCGCGGCCGCTCCGGCCGCCACGCCCGCCGCCGAGGCCCCCGCGGCCGCGGCTCCCGCCGAGGCCGCCCCGGCCGAGGAGGCGGCACCGGCGCCGGCTCCCGCCGAGGCCGCGCCGGCCCAGGCCGCGGCTCCCGCCGGGGACGCCACCCCGGTGAAGATGCCCGCGCTGGGCGAGAGCGTCACCGAGGGCACCGTCACCCGCTGGCTCAAGCAGGTCGGCGACGCGATCGAGGTCGACGAGCCGCTGCTGGAGGTCTCCACGGACAAGGTCGACACGGAGATCCCGTCCCCGGTCGCCGGCACCCTGCTGGAGATCACGGTCCCCGAGGACGAGACCGCCGCCGTCGGCGCGCAGCTCGCGCTGATCGGCGCGGCGGGTGCCGCTCCGGCCGCCCCGGCCCCGGCTCCGGCTGCCCCGGCTCCCGCTGCCCCGGCGACTCCGGCCCCCGCCGCGCCGGCTCCCGCCGCCACTGCTCCCGCTCCGGCGCAGGCTCCGGCCGCTCCCGCTCCGGCGCAGGCCGCAGCTCCGGCGCAGGCCGCGGCCCCGGCGCAGGCCGCAGCCCCGGCCGCCGAGGCGGTCAACGGCTCGGACGGTTACGTCACCCCGCTGGTGCGCAAGCTCGCCGCCGAGCACGGCGTCGACCTGGGCAAGGTCAGCGGCACCGGCGTCGGCGGTCGCATCCGCAAGCAGGACGTGCTGGACGCGGCCGAGAAGGCCAAGGCGCCGGCTGCCGCTCCCGCGGCCGCCGCGCCCGCCGCCGCCCCGGCTCCGGCCGCCAAGGCCGCGCCGAGCCCGCTGCGCGGCCGCACCGAGAAGCTGTCCCGGCTGCGTACCACCATCGCCAAGCGCATGGTCGAGTCGCTGCAGGTGTCGGCGCAGCTCACCACCGTGGTCGAGGTCGACGTCACCAAGATCGCGAAGCTGCGTACGCAGGCCAAGGCCGACTTCCTCGCCAAGAACGGCGTGAAGCTGTCCTTCCTGCCGTTCTTCGCGCTGGCGGCGGTCGAGGCGCTGCGCGTGCACCCGAACGTGAACGCGTCGATGGACCTGGAGGCCGGCACGGTCACCTACCACGACGCCGAGCACCTGGGCATGGCCGTGGACACCGACAAGGGCCTCATCGTCCCGGTGATCCGCAGCGCCGGCGACCTCAACCTGGCGGGCCTGGCCCGCCGGATCGCCGACGTGGCCGAGCGCACCCGCTCCAACAAGATCCTGCCGGACGAGCTGTCGGGCGGCACCTTCACGCTGACCAACACCGGCAGCCGGGGCGCCCTGTTCGACACGCCGATCATCAACCAGCCGCAGGTCGCCATCCTCGGCACCGGCGCGGTCGTCAAGCGGGCCGTGGTCGTCGACGACCCGAGCCTGGGCGAGCTGATCGTGCCGCGGTACATGGTCTACCTGGCCCTGTCCTACGACCACCGCCTGGTCGACGGCTCCGACGCCGCGCGTTTCCTGGGCACCGTCAAGGAGCGCCTGGAGACGGGCGCCTTCGAGGGCGAACTGGGTCTGTGAGCCGAAGCTGACAAGGGTGGCCGGCGCACGCCGGCCACCCTTTCGCTTTGCGCGGGCACGCTGGACGCGGTCGTTACTGTGTCGGGGTGCCTGTCGTCGTCACCCGTGACCTGTCCGTGGAACTCGGTGGCCGCACCGTGCTGGACCGGGTCGGCCTCACCGCCGAGCCCGGGGAGATCGTGGCCGTGCAGGGCGTCAACGGCTGCGGCAAGTCCACCCTGCTGCGCTGCCTGAGCGGCCTGCTGCGGCCCGGCTCCGGCGAGGTCGAGGTGCTCGGCGCGGCCCCGTCCGCCTACCCTGCCTTCTGGCGGGACGTCGGGCTGCTGGCCGAGGAGCCCGCCTGGTATCCCGGCCTGAGCGTGCGCGAACACCTCGCACTGGTCGCGCTGACCCACGGCGCGACCGTTCCGGTGGACCGGACGCTGGACGACTTCGAGCTGGCCGCCCGCGCCGACGTGAGCCCGCTGGCCCTCTCCTCCGGGCAGCGGCAGCGGCTGGCGCTCGCCGCGACGATGGCCCGGCCCAGCCGCCTGCTCCTGCTCGACGAGCCCGAGCAGAAACTCGACGCCGCGTTCCGCGACCGCCTGGCGGCGATGCTGCGGGCGTACGCCGGCACCGGCGGCACGGTCCTGCTGGCCACCCACGACGCGGCCCTGGTCGCCGCCCTGGACGCGACCAGCCTGCACCTGCGCGACGGAAGCCCCGCCCGGCCCGCATGACCGACCACACCGCCTCCCCCGCCGCACCGCCCACCGCAGGCGACATCGCGCGCGCCGCCACGCCGCGGACCGCCCGTGCCACGGCCCGCGCGGCGCGGGCGGCGACCCGCTCCCCCGGCCGGCGGGCCGCCGACACGCACTGGTCGGACCGCTACCTGCCCGTCGCGGGTGTCGGCGTCGGCGGCGCGCTGCTGCTCGGCCCGTTCCAGGGCCTGCTCGGCGACCTGTCCCGGCCGGTCCCGCCCGCCCCGCCGGTGACCGCCCTGGTGGGTCTCGCGCTCGCGGTGGCGGCTCTGGCCGGGCTGGTCCGGATCGCCTCGGTCGCAGGTCCGGTGCTGCTCACCCCCGCCGATGCCCGCTGGCTGCTGCTGTCGCCGCTGGACCGGCGTGCCGTGCTCACGCCCGCGGTGCTGCGCGCCGCCGTGGTGGCGGTGGTCGCCGGTGCGCTGCTCGGCGGCGTGACGCTGTCGCTGCTGGGCGTACCCGATCACGGCGCGCTGCGGCTGGCCGCCGCAATCGGGTGCGGTGTCTCGTCCGCGCTGACCGGCGTGGGACTGGCCGCACTGGCACAGCGGTCGGAGCGGGCCGGGCCGCCGCTGCGCCGCATCACGGGCGGCGTGGCGCTGCTCGCGCTGCTCACCGGCGCGATCGTCGCCGCGGCCGGTGCGGCGGTAGGCCCGCTACCGGCCGTCCCGCTGCCCGCGGCGCTGGGCGCGGCCGGTGCGGGTGTGCTCTGCGCCCTGGTGGTCGCTGTGGCGGTGGGGCGGAGCCTCGCGACCTTCCCCGCCCGGCCGGTGCTGGACGCCGCGACCCGGCTCAGCGCCGCGGGCGACGCGGTCGTCGCACTGGAGCCGTCGTTCCTGTCCCGCGTGGCCGAGAACGCGTACTGGCGCGAGCGCCGGCCGCCGTCGCGCCCGTGGCCCGCCTGGCCGGGCCCGCTGGTGCTGGCCTGGCTGGACTGGCGCGGGCTGCGCCGCCGCCCGGCCCGGTTCGCCGGGCTCGCCCTCAGCACGCTGGTGCCCGTCCTGCTGGCGACGGTGTGGCCGGACCGCCCGCTGCTGTTCACCGCGGCGGTGTTCGGGCTCGGCCTGGCGGCGGCGAGCGCCGGTGCGGGCGGCGTACGCCGGGAGACCGACAGCCCTGCCCTGCACCGCCTGTTCGGCGTCGCCGCCCTGCCCGCCGACGCGGCCCGGCTGGTGCTGCCCGCGCTGCTGGCCGCGGGCTGGCTCACCGCCGCGCTGGGCCTGCTGGAGCTGGCCGGGGCGCTGCCCGGTGACGGCTGGGCGTGGCTGGGCCCGGCCGCGTGCGGCGTGCCCGCCGTCGCCGCGCTGCGGATGGCCCGGCGCGGTCACATCGACCACGCGTCCGTTCCCGTGGTGATGCCGATGGTCGGTTCGCGGATCCCGCTCGGCTGGCTGACCTGGAGCCTGTCCGGGCTCGACGTGGCAGTGCCGGGCCTGCTTCCGCTGCTGCTGGCCCTGGCCTGCGCAACAGCCGCGCCCGGACCGGCGGTGGCCGCGCAGGCAGCGCTGTCGGCACTCGTACTCGCCGGGTACCTGTGGCGGCGGCACAGGCAGGTCTGAAGCCGCGCCCGCGATCCGAGGACGTGCCCGACCCTCCCGTCGGCGGGTTCGCGTCACCGCGGCCGGACCCGGGCGGTGACCGAGGGCTGCGCGATCGCCGTCGCGCAGGGCAGAATGCGCCGGTGCCGAGAAGATCGAATGTGATGCCGGGCGCGGCCTGCGGGGCGTGCGGGCAGCCGCTGGTGTCCGAGCGCGACGCCCTGCCGTGGTGCGAGTCGTGCGAGTGGAACCTCGACGCTTTCGACCGGCGCAGCCGCGCACCGGGTTGGCGCTGGATCGACCGGCTCACCTTCGGCTGGGCGCTGCGCAGGTCGACACGCGACTTCGCGCTCTGGGCGCGTGCGGGCGTGCATCGCCCGCGCCGTACGACCTGGCTGGCATTGCAGGCGGTGTCGGCCGTCCTGCTGGCGGGCTGGGCGCTGCTGCTGTTCACCGGCATCCGGCTGGTGCTGACCGAGGTCGACGGTTGGCTGATGATCGGCGTGCTGTGCCTGGTGCTGGCGTACGGGCTGCGCCCACGCTTCGGCCACCTCGACGACGAGCTGCCGGTGGCCACCCGCGAGCGTCTCCCGGCGCTGCACGAGCTGGTCGACCGGGTCTCCGCGGCGGTGGGCACCGCGCCGCCGGACGTCATCGCGCTGACCTACGACATGAACGCGGGCACGGCCGAGATCGGCCTGTTCCGCCGTCGCCGGGTGATGCTGCTCGGCCTGCCGCTGTGGGCGGTACTGCCGGCGCAGCAGCGGGTGGCGCTGCTCGGCCACGAGATGGGCCACTTCGTCAACGGCGACCAGCGGCGGGCGTACCTGGTGGCCCCGGCGATGACGCTGGTGGCCCGGCTGATCGAGGTGCTGCGGCCGTCGTACGCGTCGATGGCCCTGGCCGGTCCCGGCGGCCTGATCATCCGGGCGTGCACCGGCGCGACCAGCTGGCTGGTGTCGCTGCTGGAGTTCGCCATGCACGTCGCCGCGGCCCGCGGCGGGCACCAGGCGGAGTACCTCGCCGACCGGATCGCCGCCCGGGTGGCGGGCGACACGGCGGCGCAGGATCTGGCTGACGGCATGGTGGTGCTGAGCGAGGTGCTCGAGCCGCTGGGCCGGTCGGCCCGGATGGGCGCCGGACCGGCGGTGTGGCTGTCGAGCGCCGAGCACGTGCGGGAGCAGGCCGCCCCGCGACGCAACCGGCTGCGCCAGCTGTCGGTGCGCGAGGAGGCCTCCCTGTTCGCCTCGCACCCGCCGAGCGGTCTGCGGGCGCGGATGCTGGAATCGCACCGGGCCGACCCGCCCCGGGCCGCGCTGGTCGAGCTGACCGCGGAGCAGAACGCCCGCATCGACGCGGAGCTGGCGAGCCGCTTCGAGGAATTGCGCCAGGCGGTGTCGGCGCGCTGAGCTCGCGCCGTGATCGGGCATGATTGTCGTATGCGGATCGTCGTGGCCGGAGCCTCGGGCTTCCTGGGCCAACCCCTGGTGTCCACCCTGCGCTCCTCGGGTCACGAGGTCGTCCAGCTGGTACGCCGTCCCGCGGCGGACGCCTCGGAGCGGCAGTGGGACCCCGCCGAGCCGATCCGGTTGCCCGACGGCACCGACGCGGTGGTGAACCTGTGCGGGGTCGGCGTGAGCGACCGCCGGTGGACGGAGGAGTACCAGGCGCTGATCCTGTCCAGCCGGGTGGTGCCGACCGCGACGCTGTCCCGCGCGGTCGCCGCGCAGCGCATCCCGATCCTGGTCAACGCCTCCGGGGTGGGTTACTACGGCGACACCGGTGACCGCGAGGTGACCGAGCTGTCCCCGGCCGGCGACGACTTCCTGGCCGGGATCTCCCGGCACTGGGAGCAGGCGACCTCGCCCGCCGCGGCCGCGGGGGCGCGGGTGTCGCTGCTGCGCACCGGCTACCCGCTGCACCGCGACGGCGGCTTCCTCAAGGCGCAGCTGGTGCCGTTCAAGATGGGCATCGGCGGCCGGCTGGGCAACGGGCGGCAGTGGGTGCCGTGGATCTCGCTGTTCGACTGGCTGGCCGCGACGCAGTTCATCCTGGACAGCGACCAGGTCGAGGGTCCGGTGAACATGGTCGGCCCGGCTCCGGTCACCAATGCCCAGTTCACCAAGGCCTTCGGCGCGGAGCTGCACCGTCCCACGGTGATGCCGATCCCCAAGGCCGCCCTCAAGATCCTCTACGGCGAGTTCGGCAACGAGGCGTACCGCAGCCTGCGCGTCATGCCCGGCGCCCTGACCGCGGCCGGCTTCCCCTTCCGCCACCGCACCGTCACCCAGGCCCTCCACGCCGCCCTCACCGACCCCATCCCCGCCTAGCGGGCCCCGTTTTCAATCGACGTTGGCCTATCCGATCGAGTTCGATCTACAAATTCTCGATCAGATAGGCCAACGTCTATGGTGGGCGGTGTCGGGGCGGCCTTCGGCGGGGCCTTCAGATCGTCAGCACTGGCCGTCGGCTATGACGTAGTAGTTGGGGGCGGTCTGCTTCAGGGTGTGGGTGTAGAAGGTGTTGTAGAGACCCATGTTCTGGTTCGAGCCGTTGGCGTACGTGTACCCGAGCGACTGGTACGCGCGTCCCGCCGCCACCTGGGCGTAGTTGCTGGCCGTGAAGCAGGCCGCGGTCGCGGCCGTGGTGGCCGGGACGGAGCCCGACTGTGCGCCCTCGACGCCGGACGAGTTCACCGCGCTGACCGTGTAGCTGTAGGTCGTGGACGCGGCCAGGCCGGTGTTGGTGTACGACGTGGCCGTGACCGGTGACGCGGTGACCTTCACCCCGCCGCGGTACACGTGGTAGCCGGTCGCGCCGGAGACCACCGACCAGGACAGCGACACGCTGCTCTCGGTGACCGCCGTGACGGTCAGCCCCGTCGGCGCGGCGGGGCCGGGCGGCGGGGTCGCCGACGTGGTCGCCGACACCGCACCGGACGCGGCCCCCTCGCCGGCCGCGTTGACCGCGCGGACGGTGTAGCTGTACGTCGTCGACGCGCTCAGCCCGCCGTCGGTGTAGGACGTGCCGGTGACCGGCGACGCCGTCACCCTGGTCCCGCCGCGGTAGACGTTATAGCCGGTCGCGCCGGAGACCGCGGCCCAGGACAGGCTGACGCTGACGTTGGTGACCCCGGTGACGGCCAGGCCGGTGGGCGCGCCCGGCGGCGTGGTGGCGGTGTCGTCCAGGCCGAAGTACACCGCATCGCGGTAGGCCGAGCAGATGGTGTCCAGGAAGTACGACGTCGCGGTGCCGCACTGGTCGACGCCGCTGCCCGGGTCGACCGGGGTGCCGTGGCCCATACCCGCGACCTTGTACAGCCGCACGTCGCTGCCGTACGTCTCCAGCGTCGTGCCGCCGGGCAGGCCGGTCGTGCCGGTGGGGGTCTGCGTGGCGCCGCGTACGTCGGTCCACTGGGCCACCAGTTCGGTGCCGTTGGCGGGCACCACGGTGGTGTCGGACTGGCCGTGCCAGATCGCCACCTTCGGCCACGGGCCGCCGTAGCCGGGGTAGGCGTTGCGGACCAGGTCGCCCCACTGCTGCGGGGTCTTGCTCTGGGCCGCGCCCTGGCAGACGGTGCCGCAGTTGTACGGCAGTCCCGCCACGACCGAGCCGGCCTTGAACACGTCCGGGTAGGTCGCCAGCATCACCGCGCTCATCGCGCCGCCCGCGGACAGGCCGGAGACGTAGACACGGTGGGCGTCCGCGCCCAGGTTCGCGACCGCGTGCGAGACCATCTGCCGCACCGACAGCGCTTCGCCCTGCCCGCGCGCGATGTCCGCGGCCTGGAACCAGTTGAAGCAGCTCAGCGAGTTGTTCGCGGACTTCTGCTCGGCCACGATCAGGCTGAAGCCCCACAGGTCGGCGTATTTGCGCCAGCCGGAGTTGGTGAAGTAGCCGGTGCCGTTCTGGGTGCAGCCGTGCAGCAGCACCACGACCGGCCGCCCGGCGGGCAGGCTGTCCGGGCGGTAGCTGTACATGGTGAGGTTGCCGGGGTTGCTGCCGAACGAGCTGACCTGGGTCAGCGTCGCGGCCTGGGCCGGGGCGGCGGCGACGGCCACCCCGGCGAGTCCGGTCAGGACGGCGAGCGCCGCGCGGAGCAGCCGCGGGGCGGAGGGTCTGGGCATGGCGGGCTCCTTGATAGTGATCCGTGTCACTCCCCTGTGGAGCCGCACGCTACGGTCTGCGGCAACACTCCCGACATGTCCACGAAACACACATTGCCGCGCCCCGCTATGGCGTCACTGTGGACCGGCCCGCCCGCAGGATCGCCGAACTCCAGATCAGGCGACCGCCAGACCCGGGACGCGGTCGCGCGCCTGGTCGCGTCGCCACGCTGTCGGCAGCGCCGCCAGTGTCGCGATGAGATCCGAGGTCGCCTCGGGCGAGCCGGCTGCCTCGACCATGCACAGCTGGCGGCGTACCCCCGTGGTCTCGGCGCTGTGCGCCAGCGCGGCCGCGACCTCTTGTGGCGGGCCGACGGGCTGGATACGCAGCAGGTGTTCGACGTGGGCGGCCAGATCGCGGCCCGGTGGCGCGCCGCCGGCCGGGACGGCTGCGCGGATGCCGGCCAGCCAGCGGGGCAGGTTCGCGCGCAGTTCGCGCTCGCCGACGACCCGGCTCGCGCAGGGGTACGCCAACCGCACGCGCGCGTGATCCGCACCGCCCGGATCGTGCCCGTGGGCCGAGGCCGCCTGGGCCCAGCGGTCGACGAGCGCGGCGGCTTCGGGGTCGTCGGCATGCACGCCGAGCAGCAGCGGCAGGCCGTGCCGTCCCGCCAGTTCGGCGGTCTCGCCGGAGGTGACCGCGACCCGCACCGGCACCCTTGTCGCGGGCCGGGGCACCACGGCCAGCGGCCCGAAGCGGTGGAACTCCCCGTTCGCGACCACCTCGGCCGTCCCGGACAGCCAGCGCAGCAGCAGGTCCAAGGACTCGGCGAAACCCCGGCGGTAGTGGTCGAGGCCGCGGCCGAGCACCTCGATCTCCTGCCACGGACCGCCCCGGGCCACCCCGAGCTGGAAGCGGTCCCCGGCGAGCGCGTGCAGCATGGCCGCCTCCTCGCCGAGCGCGACGGGGTGGCGGGAGCCGAGCACGGCGGCGGCCGTGCCGACGGTGATGCGCCGGGTCCCGGCCAGGATGTGCCCGGCGAGCACGGTCGCCGACGGGCACTGCCCGTACGCGACGAAGTGGTGTTCGGCCAGCCAGACTCCGCGCATACCGGCCCGCTCGGCCTCGCGCGCGTGGGCCACCGCCACGGCTGGGCCGAAGGCGCTGGTCAGGAAGATGTCCACAGAACCTCATTTATGGATCGCATCCGCCCAGTTGACAGGCGGTAGGGCGTTAAGAAGGGCACCTTCTACAACGCGGAGCGTTAAGAAGGTGCCCTTCCTTTGTTCTCAGCAGTCGCGGAGTTCCGGGGACTGGTTGCGGAGTTGGGCTACCGGGGAGATGAACTCCTGGTAGGTCTGGCCGCCGACGGCGCCGAGGGCGAAGGCGGCGACGCGGTGGCAGTTCTGGAAGGCGAGCTTGATGCCGAAGTGGCGCTCCAGGCCACCGCGGATCGCGTCGCTGGCCAGGGCGCGCAGCAGCTCGCCGCGCTCGGCCTCGCTGGGCGGCGGGGTGCCGTGCTCGCCGAACTCCGCGCCGGGCTCGTCGGCCAGCCGCTCGGCGGCGGCGCTGACCACGGTCCAGGCGTACGGCAGCGACTGGCGTACGCAGTCGACGAACTCGGCGTCGTCGACCTGCCCGGCCTCGGCCCGCTCCAGCAGCGCCACGGGGACGTCCAGGGACATGGTGTTCTCCTTCTGTTGGGACGGCGGGGCCGTCAGTGGTGTCGTGCCAGCTCAAGCCGCTGTGGCCCGAGCACGAACGAGGGGTCGACCTGGGCGGCGAGGTCCTCGCCGCTGCGGGCGTTGCCCCACGCCTGCGCGTTTCGCAGGTGGAACTCGACGGCCTGCGCGGTGTAGCGCGGCCAGTCCTTACCCACACCATCCACAGTGGACCGGATCCTGTCCAGTGCGGCGCGGTTCGCGGCCTCCAGCTCGCTGATCGACTGCGGCGCGCCGCGCTCGGCGGCCCGCACGAAGCCGGACCGGCTGATCCAGGTGAGCAGGTCGTCGCCGACGTGCTCACGCAGGAAGGCCACGTCCGACTGGTCGTCGATCTTGTTGCCGATGACGTGCACCCGCACCCCGAAGTCGCGGGCGTAGCCGATGTACTGCCGGTACACCCCCACGCTGCGCAGGGTCGGCTCGCACACCAGGAAGGTGGCGTCGAACCGGGTGAACAGGCCGGAGGCGAAGCTGTCCGCGCCCGCCGTCATGTCCACCACGACGTACTCCCCCGGCCCGTCGACCAGGTGGTTGAGCAGCAGCTCGACCGCGCCGACCTTGGAGTGGTAGCAGGCCACGCCCAGGTCCTCGGTGGCGAACGGCCCGGTCACCGCCAGCCGCACCCCGCCGACCCGGCGCACCAGGGCG
This sequence comes from Catellatospora vulcania, assembly GCF_009720385.1. GTDB lineage: Bacteria > Actinomycetota > Actinomycetes > Mycobacteriales > Micromonosporaceae > Catellatospora > Catellatospora vulcania. The sequence goes on from NZ_WARX01000006.1 coordinate 173,339, forward strand.
TCGTAGATCGGGTTGGTCTCGTCGACCCGCAGCAGCCGGGAGCCCTGCCCCGGCGGCGTGGTCTTGACCATGGCGGCGGCCGAGGAGATGCGCGGATTGTCGCCGCGGAGGTATTCCTTGATCTTGTCCAGGTGGTCGCCCAGCGACGGCAGCAGGACGGCCTCGTCCTCGCTGAGCCCGAGTGCCGTCGCCAGGTGCTGATTGATGTCGGCGTCGATGGCCAGCAGGGCCGCGGGGGTCGCCGCCGCCGCGAGATGCCTGGCCACCAGCGCCGCAAGGGTGGTCTTGCCACTGCCGCCCTTGCCGACGAATGCCATCTTCATAACTGCTATTGATAGTCATTTTCAATAGCAGGGTCAATCACCCTGCGTGTTCCCGCGCGTGTCGCTCCGTCACGGTGTGCGTGTCGCTCCGTCACGGTGTGATGCCGTCCGGCAGACCTCGGACCGGGACCGCCGCGCTGATAAACTGCGCCGAGTGTCGATCGCCTCGCCCACCAGCCCGCTGAGCCCGCCCGCCGACGTCGCGGAGACGGCCGGCGGAGTCCCCGACGAGGCCGCCGTGCAGACCCGCCGCCGCCGCGCCGACCTGCTGGTCGCGGCCACCGCGCTGGTCATGGCGGTATGGGTCACCGGCGCGCTCTGGTCGGACCCGGCGCACCGCGCCAGCGGAGTCAACTCCGGTGACCAGGCGTTCTTCGAGTGGCTGCTGTCGTATGGCGCGTACGCGCTCACCCACGGCACGGACCCGCTCTTCACCCACCTGCTCAACGTGCCCGACGGCGTGAACCTGGCGGTCAACACCTCGATCTCGGTGTACGCCTTCGTCTTCGCCCCGCTGACCATCCTGGCCGGCCCCGCGCTGACCTTCCTGGTCATCCTCACCCTGAACCTGGCCGGCACGGCGTACGCCTGGTACTGGCTGTTCTCCCGGCACCTGGGCGCGAACCGGATCGGCGCGGCCGTCGGCGGCCTGTTCTGCGGCTTCGCCCCGGCGATGATCTCCCATGCGAACGCCCACCTGAACTGGACCGCGCAGTGGGTCATCCCGCTGATCATCGCGCAGTGCCTGCTGCTGGTGCGCCGGGACCGGCCGGTGCGCGACGGCGCGCTGCTGGGGCTGTGGATCGCGGTCTGCTTCTCCATCGCCGCCGAGGCGCTGTTCTTCACCGCGCTGGCGCTGGGCGTGTTCACGCTGGTCTGGGTGCTGTCCCGGCGCGCGGAGGTCAAGGCGCTGGTGCGCCGGGTGCTGACCGGGCTGGGCAGCGGCGCGCTCGTCGCGGGCGTGCTGCTGGCGTACCCGCTGTGGCTGCACTTCGCCGGACCGCAGCGCTACCACGGCACCGGCTTCGACCCGCGCATCCACAACGAGGACCTCGCCGCGTTCGCCGCGTGGCCGGAGCGCTCGCTGGCCGGCGCGGTCGGCCTCAACACCGACCTCGCCGCGAACCCGACCGAGGAGAACTCGTTCTTCGGCCTGCCGCTGCTGCTGCTGGTGATCATCGGCCTGGTGGTGCTGTGGCGGCGGGCTGCCCGGCCGCACCGGGCCAACCTGCTCGGCCTGGGCGTCACCGCGTTCGTGTTCCTGCTGCTCTCACTCGGCCCGGAGCTGCGCTGGCTGGGCGGGCTCACCGGGATTCCGATGCCCGAGGCGCTGATCGGCTGGCTGCCGGTGTTCAACGCCGCGCTGCCGTCCCGGCTCGCCCTGATCGTCGCGCCCGTGTTCGGGCTGGTCCTGGCCTGGCTGGCCACCGCGCTGAGCCGCACCGACGGCGGCAGCATGCGGGTGACCCTGCCCGGCCCGCGCTGGGCCTGGATCGCCGGGCTCACCGTCGCAATGCTGCCGCTGGTCCCGACGCCGCTGCTGGCCCGCGAACGCGCCGCCGTGCCGGAGTTCTTCACCTCCGGCCAGTGGCGCGAGTACGTCGCCGACGGCGGCACCGTGGTGCCCGTGCCGATCACCAACGACCTGCTCCCCGATGGCCAGCGCTGGCAGGCCGCGGCCCTGGCCGACGCGGCCGGGGCGGGCGAGGGCGTGTTCCGCCTGCCCGCGGGCTTCTTCCTCGGCCCCGGCGGCCCGAACGGCACCGGCCGCATCGGCCCGATCCCCCGCCCGACGCAGACGCTGCTGGAGACGGTCGCCAAGACGGGCGACGCCCCCGTGATCACCGACGCCTACCGGGCCGCGCTGCGCGAGGACCTGCGCTACTGGAACGCGAGCATCGTGGTGCTCGCCGACGACGTGCACGGCGCCCACTGGCCGACCTACCAGCCCGCCCTCAAGTCGGTCATGACCGACCTCCTCGGCCCGCCCCAGCGCGTCGCCGACGTCTGGCTCTGGAAAGTCCCCACCGCCTGACGCGGCGGCGGGGCCCGTCCACGATCCACCGACTTGCCCGGCACCTGGGCGAATGGCGCTTCAAGATACGCACAGGTGCCAGGCAAGTCGAACGATCATGACGCCGGGCCGTGCGGGCCCGAGCGCGCTACCAGTGCCAGGCGGTGCGGGTCAGGCGGGGGGCGAGGTGGTCGCGCCAGGCGGCGCGGACCTGGCCGGCGATGCGGCCGACCAGTGGCGTGGCGAGCCAGGCGAGGACCACGGCGCTGTAGGCCACGCTGACCCACTGCGCTCCGGTCAGGTGGTTGAACTGCCAGGACACCAGCGGGTACCACAGCGAGCTGTACTCGGGCGAGTACCAGCACAGCGCCTCGACCGACTGCGCGGTGCCGAAGCAGGCGGCGGGCCACAGCTCGTGCCAGAGCAGGCTGTTAAGCCCGATCCAGACCGACAGCACCAGCACGGCCAGCGTGATCAGGTTCGCGCCGGGGCCCGCCTGGCGGTGGCCCAGGCGCAGCGCGAGCGCCAGCGCGGCGGGCAGGATGCCGGCCAGGAAGAACCGCGGCCCCCAGGACATCCCGGCGTACCAGGCCCACCAGGGGGCGTACACGAGCACCAGGCCGCCGACGAAGAGCAGCCAGAGCCGCTGGATCCGGGCCAGGTCGACGCCGGTCGGGCCGAGGTCGGCCAGGGCGCGCCGGGTCGGCAGGAACATGCCCGGCACGTACCAGACGATGCCGCGCCCGAAGGCGAACACGATCGCCAGCACTCCGAAGAAGAACGGGTACGAGAAGCCGGGCCGACCGGAGAACGGCATGACGTCCTTCGAGCCGCGGTCGCCGACGTACCCGCCCTTGCGGGCCAGGATCTCCAGCAGGATCAGCGCCGCCGCGACCGCCACCGGCACCAGCACCCGCAGCCGTCGCCGCCGCCACGTCTCGACCAGGCTCACCAGGCCGAGACCGACCAGGGTGGCCGGGGTGTTGACGACACCGGCCACGGCCGCCGCCCAGCCCCACCCGCGACGCCGTCCCCGCACCACGACGACGATGCCGACCATCACCCCCATCATGGTGAAGGTCTCGCTGCCGTAGTGGCCGACGTCCGGCGCGAGCATGCTCGCCGCGACCGTGATCAGCATGAAGCGGCGGATCAGCGCGCCGGGGACCAGCCCGCGCAGCAGCAGCCCCAGCGCGGCCAGCCCCGCCGTGAAGACGACCAGGTTGAAGTACCTGATCCCGGCCTCGGGGGTGGCCACCACGCGGCCGAGCAGCCACAGCGGCGCGGAGAACAGCGGGCCCATGAGGGAGTACTCGCTGTGGTCGACGCGGCCCTCGCCGAGCAGCACGCTCAGGCTGTTGAGCCGGTCCACGCCGTCGGCCACGACCGCGACCTGCTGGCCCCAGACCAGGCGGGCCAGCCCCGCGAGGATGAGCGACGTCTCCACGACCGCGGTCCAGTCCGGACGCTGCCGCCCGCCCGGCTCGGACACGTGCTCGGCGGTGGGTTCCACGGTGGTCAGCGACACGGCGTCACCTTACGCACCGCCGCGGCTGCGGTCCGTCCGTGGTGCGTCACCTGCCTGTGCCCTTGCGGCCGTTGACCCGGGTACGGACCTGAGCCAGCACCCTGCGCCCCAGGCCGGTCCGCTTGACCTGCCTGACCACGGGCGCGATCACCCGGCGCATCGCGCGCGGCACCCGGGTGGCCCTCAGGTGGGGCCGGACGAAAGCCTGGTAGCTCTGCGTCGCCGGGCGCACGCCGTCGGGCTCGAACGCGCCACAGGCCACGGCCAGCGCCGCGTACTGCTGGAGGACCTTCTCCTGCGGGGTGCCGACCCGGCCGACCGCGCAGGCCAGCACCGTGTCGGCCACCACCTCGCGGCGGATGAGCCGCTGCAGGTCGCCGTGCACGGTGTCGAGCAGCCCGTGCACGGAGGCCAGGCCGGTGCCGTCCCAGATCCGGGTGACCGTGGAGGGCCCCGTGTTGATGCTGACGAACGGGACGTCGGCCCATTCCGGCACGTACCGCCGGATCAGCCCGTGGTGCAGCGTGCGCTTCGGCTTGAGCTGCGGGTCCAGCGCGAACGCGGCCACCACGAAGTCGGGGGCCAGGAACATGGACCTGCTGAGGCCGTAGGCGAGCGTCGCCCAGCGCCGCATCCGTTCCATCAGGTACGCGTAGTCGCACAGCTTCAGCCCGGTGAGCCCGGCCGCCTCGGCCCGGTCGGTGATCGTGAGCAGCCGCGCCCGCTCCCGTTCGCGCACATCGGGGTGGACCGCGCCGAGCGGTGTCGCCGTCGCCAGCAGCTTGCGGCGGATCAGTTCGTCGGCCGTCGCCCGCGAGCAGTCGCCGGTGAACTCCGGCGGATACCAGTTGCCGACCGCCAGCTCGCCGCCCGCGCCGCTGAGCGCCACCGACACCTGCTCGACCAGCCGCCCCGAGCGCGCCGGCCGGATCGAGTACGTGGACGGGTACTGGTAGTCGTACTCCGCCTGGAGCCTGCGTACCCGCTCGGTCAGGTCGGTCTCGGTGACCCGGCCGACCGGGCTGGACGCCGCGAGCCGGTGTTCGATCTCCACGCCCAGCTTCTCGCGGAGGATGCCGGTCAGGCGGCTCGCGGTCTCCCCCTCGGCCCGGGTGTCGATGTTGGTGTTGAACGCGGGGACCAGGCCCGCGCCGATCGTCGCCGCGGCGATCACCCGGGAGTCCTTGCCGCCGGACAGGGCGAGCCGGAGCGGGCCGTCGTACAGCGCGGCCAGGCTCGTCGCCGCGGTGCCCAGCCCGGTGCCGGCCAGCTCCAGCAGGTCGTCGAAGGAGCACTCAGCCTGTGCCGCGACCGCGCGGCGCATCAGGTCGTCGACGCTGAACCCCTGCCGGTGGGTGACGTCCCAGCCGCCGCCGGGCCGCCGGGCCGCGGACAGCCGCGCGCCGGGCTCCATCAGCCGGACCCCGGCGTACGGCGACGAGTCGCCCGCGAAGTGCCCCGCGGACACGTACGACGACCAGCCGTCGAGGTCGGGCGCGAGCGGGATGCCCAGCGCCCGCGCGACCACGCCGGGCCGGCTGGCGAACACCACGAAGTCGTCGGTGCGGCCCACGAAGATCCGGCACATGCCGAGCCAGTCCTGCTGCAACTCGGCCCGCCCGTCGCGTACCGCCAGCAGGCCGAACGGCGGCACCACCGGCGCGTGCACGTCCTCGCCGGCCAGCAGGCGGCCCGCCATCCGCGTCGGCCCGCCGGAGACGTCGGCGCCGACCGGAACGCCGAACGACACCGCGGTGACGTCGCCGTCCTGGGCGACCAGCGGCCAGCGCCAGGAACTCCAGTCCGCGCTGTGCCCGGCGAGCACGCCCCAGCCGTCGCCCGCACAGCGGTGGCGTACGTAGGACTCCGGCACGACGGGTGCCAGCGCCGCGTCCACCCGTTCGCTCATCAGCCGTGACGCATCGTCGGACACGCCGCCGTTGAGCACGAAATAGCCATACACGAAATACATGCAACCCCCGTCGCCTCGTGCGGCAGAGGGTACGGACGCGGCCGGGTCGGGGGGTCGGACAATCTGGACACGAGCGGGACGACTAGAGAATCCGCAGGTCAGGGTGCGGTTAACGGCAGATGAAAGTGCACCTTCGGCTGACGGTTGCCAAGCCGAAGGTGCACTTTTCCCCCACCCCGGGACTACTGCGGCAAGTGACCGTTCGGCTCGGTTCCGCCTGCCCGCCAGAGCTTGCCGGGCCACCACACGATGCGGCCGAGGTCGACCGTCAGCGCGGGCACCAGCAGCGAGCGCACCAGCAGCGTGTCGAGCAGCACCCCGAACGCCACCGCGAACGCGATCTCGACCACGAAGACCAGCGGCAGCACCGCCAGCGCCGCGAACGTCGCCGCGAGCACCACGCCCGCCGACGTGATGACGCCGCCGGTCACCGCCAGGCCCTTGAGCGTGCCCTGCGTGTGGCCGAGCTTGGCGGCCTCCTCACGGACCCGGGTCATCAGGAAGATGTTGTAGTCGACGCCCAGCGCCACCAGGAACACGAACGCGAACAGCGGGTACGACGAGTCCGCGCCCGCGAAGCCCAGCACGTCTTTGAAGACGATGCCGGAGATGCCGAGGGTGGCCAGGTAGGACAGCACCACGGTGGCGATGAGCAGCAGCGGCGCGACCAGCGACCGCAGCAGCAGCATCAGGATCAGGAAGATGACGCCGAGCACCAGCGGGATGATCACGTTACGGTCGCGCTGCGAGGTGTGCTGCACGTCGTAGTTGATCGCACTGAACCCGCCGACCTTGGCGTCCGCCCCGTCGATCGCGTGCACCGCGGCCCGCAGCCGCTCGACCGTCGCCAGCGCGGCCGGCGAGTCGGCCGCGTCGGTCAGCGTCGCGTCGATGCGCACCATGCCGTCGACGACCTTCGGCTCCGGCAGCGGCGGCACCACGACCGGAGCGTCCGTGCCCGGCGGCGGCGTGGCCTGCCCGTCCATGATGCCCGTCCCCGCACCGGGCTGGTCGCCCGTGGCCGGCCCGCCCTCGGCGCCCGGCGGGACGACCGGCATGACCGGCATCCCGGTGAACGGGGCCGCCTCGGCCACGCCCTTGGTCTGGCGGACCGCCAGCAGCACCTGGTCCAGCTTGCCGGCCCGGGTCACGATCTCGGCGGGATTGCCGGTGCCGCCCGGGAAGTGGGCGGTGGTCAGCTCCTGCGCGGCGACCGAGTCGGGGTTGCCGGTGAAGCCCTCCGACTGCGGGATGCCGTCGGCCTCCAGCCGGGTCAGCCCGGCGACACCGGCCAGCAGCAGCACCGCGGTGCCGATCCAGACCAGCCGCGCCCGGCGGCCGACCAGCGCGGACACCTTCGCCCAGATGCCCGTCTCCTCGCTGGGCGCGGAGCCGAACTTCGGCCGCACCGGCCAGAACGCCACCCGGCCGAGCAGGGCCAGGATGGCCGGCAGCAGCGTCAGCGAGACGGCGAGGCTGCTGGCGATGCCGATCGCGCCGACCGGGCCGAGGCCCTTGTTGGAGGCGAGGTCGGACACGAGCAGGCAGAGCAGGCCCAGGATGACGGTGGCGCCGCTGGCCAGGATCGGCTCGAACGAGGCGCGCAGCGCGACCCGCATCGCGTCGTACCGGCTCTCGGTGTGCCGCAGCTCCTCCCGGAAGCGCGACACCAGCAGCATCGCGTAGTCGGTGGCCGCACCCAGCACCAGCACGTCGAGGATGGCCTGGCTCTGCCCGGAGACGGTGATGACCTCCGCCTTGGCCAGCAGGTAGACCACGCCGTTGGCCAGTGCGAACGCCAGGCCCGCGCCGAACAGCACGACCACGGGCAGGATCGGGCTGCGGTACACGATCAGCAGGATCACTCCGATGATGCCTACGGTGACGCCGAGCAGCAGGCCGTCGATGGAGCCGAAGACCTCCATCATGTCGGTGAGGATGCCGCCCAGGCCGCCGACGTGCGCGTCCAGCCCGTCGGGCAGGCCGGTGTGGTCGCGGATCCAGGTCACGTCGGTCATGTTCTTCTGCGCGTCGGTCTCCGTGAACAGCACGGTGACCTGGGCCGCCTTACCGTCGTCGGAGTAGTGCGGCAGCATCGGGAAGTCGGCGAGCCGGCTGCCCAGCTCACGCTTGATCGTGGCGAGCTGCTCGGTGATGACCGCCTTGTCGGCCTCGGTCAGCCCGCTGTCGCGGCCGTAGACCAGCTGCGCGGGCACGACGTCGAGCCCGGCGAACTTCTTGCTCAGGTCGAGCACGACGGTCGCCTCGGCGCTCTCCGGCAGGAAGGAGGCGTTGTCATTCTTCTGGACCTCGGCGGTCTTGCTCGCGAAGCCGCCCATGGCCCCGCCGACGAGCAGCCAGACCACCAGCCCGAGCGCGGGCAGCAGCCAGCGCAGCCGTCGCGGCCGCGGTGGCGCGACGGCCCCGGTCTCCTGCCCCGGTTCGCCCCGGAGCTCCTTCTTCTCCCGCGTCGCCGTCATCGCGAGGCGTCCTTTCCCTACGTGCAGAACATGGTTGGCACACCGTGACACTATTCGTGAAAGTTTTCACAAGCGTGGTTGCGCACACCCTACCGACCGCGAGCCGGGCACGCATTCACGGGTACGGGTGACGCCGAGCACCTTCGCTGGCCAGGCCCGCGAGCGCGAGTAGCCTGAGCGACGTGACCAGCATCGTCTCGCCGGCACTCGCGGTACGCCGCGCCGGCACCGTCGAGTATCTGACCGCCTGGGACGAGCAGCGCCGCCTGCACGCCGGCGTCGTCGCGGGCACCGAGCCGAACACCGTGCTGCTGCTGCAGCACCCCAGCGTGTACACCGCCGGCAAGCTCACCGAGGCCTGGGAGCGCCCGTTCGACGGCACCCCGGTGGTGGACGTGGACCGCGGCGGCAAGATCACTTGGCACGGGCCGGGGCAGCTCGTCGGCTACCCGATCATCGAACTTCCGGTGCAGCGCGGCGGGCTGGCCGACGTGGTCGCGCACGTACGGCGCACCGAGCAGCTGCTCATCGACGTCTGCGCCGAACTCGGCGTCGCCACCACGCGGATCAAGGGCAACAACCGCTCCGGGGTATGGGTGCGCGAGGACGAGCGCGGGCCGGACCGCAAGGTCGCCGCGATCGGCATCCGGGTCGCCCGCAACGTCTCGCTGCACGGCTTCGCGCTCAACTGCAATCCCGACATGACGTGGTTCGACCGGATCGTGCCCTGCGGCATCACCGACGCCTCGGTCACCTCGCTGAGCGCCGAACTCGGCCGCGAGGTGACCGTCGACGAGGTCCTCCCCATCGTGGAGCGCCACCTGCCGAAACTCCTCGCCGCCTGACCCGACGAGTTAAGAAGGGCACCTTCTACAACGCATAGCGTTAAGAAGGTGCCCTTCCTTGTGTCAGGGGTGGGAGGGGGCAGTGGAGCATGCCGCAGACGGTGCGGGTGAGCTCCTGCTCCGCGACGGTCATGGTGCCGTCCTCGGAGATCACTGCGACGACCGCTTGGATCAGCAGTGACTTGTCGCGGGGGTCGAGGCCGTCGAGCAGGGGCCAGGCGCTGTCCAGGGCCAGCACGCCGTGCTGCGGGGCGGTCATCGGCACCGGCTGTCCGGGCAGGATCATCGCCAGGCCGACGTGGTAGGCGCGATCGGCCGACGCCTCGTCCGGGTGGCCGGCGCGGGCCAGCACCGCGAGCAGTGCGGCGATCGCGTTGCGGCAGGTCGCGAGGTTGTGCCGGCGGGTCGGCCAGGGCGGGGAGTCGTAGGTCGCCTCGTACAGGTCGCGGTGCAGCAGCCGGGACAGGGCGTACTCGAAGACGCTGACCCGGCCGTCGGCCCTGGCCAGGGTGTCGATGGTGCCGAGCAGCTCGGAACGGCGGGCCAGCGGGTGGGCGCGCAGCGCCGGGAAGCACAGCTGGGCCAGCGGCAACCGCAGCAGCGGGTGCAGCCCGGCGAGCCATCCCGCGGCCGCGATCGTGTCCGCGACGACGGCCTCGCCGTGCCGTTCGCGCAGCGCCGCGAGCTGGTTGTCGGCCACCTCGGGCTGCTCCGACAGCAGCAGCCCGAACAGCAGGCCGGGAGCGGTGTCGCCGCGCCGGGCGCGGGCCAGGATCTCGGGCGGGAACCGTTCGAGGATGGACTCCGCCCGCTGGTACGCGGGCTGCTGCGGCGAGCCGACGGAGGCGGCGACCGCGTCGGGGCGTACCGCCATCCGGGTGTCCTGGTCCGGCAGCGGACCGCCCTGCTCGGGCCCGGCCAGGCCCATCGCCGCGTCCTCGGCCATGCCGGAGGGCGGCCGGTCGTGCCACTGCTGGGCCAGGGCGGCCAGCTGCGCCGGGTCGAAGTCCGGTTCGAGCGCGCGGATGCGGTCGGCCAGCGGCGGGTGGGTGGCGAACAGCGAGCGCAGCCGGGCCTCGCCGAACAGCATGTGGCCGACCTCGTCGATCTTCGGGGTGGCCAGGCGGGAACCGGCGTCCAGCCCGCCGATCTTCTTGAGCGCCCCGGCCAGGCCCGAGGTCTGCCGGGTGAACTGCACCGCCGAAGCGTCGGCCAGGTATTCCCGCTGCCGCGACACCGACGCCTGGATCAGCCGCCCCGCGAACACCCCGATCGACCCGGCCACGATCAGCGCGATGCCGATCAGGGGCAGCGGGTTGCTGCCCTGGTTGTCGCGGCGGTCGCGGCCGCCGCCGAACGCGCCCGCGTACAGGAACGTGCGCCCGACGATGGCCAGGAACAGGATGCCGAACAGCAGCCCGATGAGCCGGATGTTGATCCGCATGTCGCCGTTGAGAACGTGGCTGAACTCGTGCGCGATGACGCCCTGCAGCTCGTCGCGGTTGAGCCGGTCCAGCGCGCCGCGGGTCACCGCGATCGCCGCGTCGGCCGGGGACCAGCCCGCCGCGAACGCGTTGATGCCGGGCTCGTCCTCCAGCACGTACACCTCGGGCACCGGCACGCCGGAGGCGAGCGCGATCTCCTCGACCACGTTGCGCAGCCGGCGCAGCCGCAGGTCGGTGGTGTCCTCCGGGACCAGCACCCCGCCCAGGTCGCGGGCCACCTTGCCGCCGCCGGCGCGCAGCCCGATGGTGCGGAACAGCGAGGCCAGCAGGATCGACCCGCCGGTCAGCACCGCGGTCCAGAACATCAGCCAGGCCAGCTCGGCGGCCGGGGCCTCGAACGCGCCGAGCGCGAAAGCGACCGCGAGGCAGACGACCGCCACGATCGCGACCACGGCCAGCACGTAGAGCAGGACCAGGCGGAACGACATCCGCTTGACCTGCCGCTGGCGCTCGAAGAAGTCCATCGCCGCGATGGTCAGAACTGCACGCGCGGGGCCTCGCGCTTGCCCGGGTCGTCGATCTCCAGCAGCGCGGCCTTGTGGAACCCGAACGGCCCGGCCAGCGCGCTGCCCGGGAACGTCTCGCGCTTGTTGTTGTACGCCAGCACCGCGTCGTTGTAGCCCTGCCGGGCGAACGCGACCCGGTTCTCGGTGGAGGTCAGCTCCTCGGACAGCTGCATCATGTTCTGGTTGGCCTTGAGGTCCGGATAGGCCTCGGACACCGCGAACAGGCGGCCCAGCGCCTGGGTGAGGCCGTTCTCGGCACCGGACAGACCCTGCATGGCCGCCGGGTCGCCCGGGTTGCGGGCCGCGTTGGCCTGAGCGGTCATCGCGGCGGTCCGGGCGGCGGTGACCGCCTCCAGGGTCTCGCGCTCGTGCTTGAGGTAGCCCTTCGCCGTCTCGACCAGGTTCGGGATCAGGTCGTGGCGGCGGGTGAGCTGCACGTCGATCTGCGCGAACGCGTTCTGGTAGCCGTTGCGCGAGCGCACCAGGCCGTTGTAGAGCGAGGCGACCCAGGCCACGACCACCACCGCGATGATCACCAGGCAGATCAGCCCGACCAGGAGTTCCATGCCCTCACCGTGCCACCTGATCATCCGTTTTGCCTGGCAATCGGACGTATCTTGCTTTCGCATACGCCCGATTGCCAGGCAAGCCGGTCGATCAAACGCCGCGCGACCCGGTGTGGTGGGCCGCGCGGCGGGTCTGTGGGTTACGGGGTGACGCGGTGCAGGTCGCGGGGGTACGCGGTGACCTCGCGGATGTTCTGCGCCCCGGTGATGCGGGCGACGAACCGCTCCAGGCCGATCGCGAACCCGCCGTGCGGCGGCATGCCGTGGCGGAACGCCTGCAGGTAGGGCTCGTACGGTTCGGCGCTCTCCCCGTGCGCGGCCAGCGCCGCGAGGTAGTCGCTGTACCGGTGCAGCCGCTGCCCGCCGGTGACCATCTCCAGGCCCCGGAAAAGCAGGTCGAAGCTGTTCGACCAGCGCTCGTCGCCGGGCTCAGGGTGGGTGTAGAACGGCCGCTTGACCATCGGGTAGCCGGTGACGAAGACGAACTCGCTGCCGTGCTCGCGCTTGGCCCACTCCCCGATCGCCCGCTCGTGCGCCGGGGCGAGGTCGGGCTCGTCCGCCGGCGCACCGGCGATCTTGAGTGCCTCGCTGAAGTGCAGGGCCGGGATCTCGGCCGGCACCTCGGGCAGGTCCAGGTCTGCGACGGCCGCACCGAGCGCGCCGACCCGGGCCACCATCGAGGCCACGGTCTCGCGCAGCACCGCCATCACGTCGCGGTGGTCGCCGATGAAGCCCAGTTCCGCGTCGAGCGAGGTGTACTGGGCCAGGTGCCGGGTGGTGTCGCTGGGCTCGGCCCGGAACACCGGCCCCACCTCGTACACCCGCTCGAACACCCCCACCATCTGCTGCTTGTAGAACTGCGGCGACTGGGCCAGGTAGGCCGGGCGGCCGAAGTAGTCCAGCGCGAAGACGTTCGCCCCGGACTCGGTCGCCGTCGCCACGATCTTGGGTGTGTGGATCTCGGTGAAGCCGAGCGCGTCGAGGCCCTCGCGGAACCCGGCCGCCGCGGCGGCGCTGACCCGCAGCGCACGGGACCGGGACGGGTGGCGCAGCGACAGCGGGGCGTGGTCCAGCTGGGTGGGCAGGGTCGGCGACAGCACCGGCCGGTACAGGTCGAACGGCGTCGGCTGGGCGGGCTCGCCGAGCAGGCGTACCGCCGGTTCGGTCAGCTCCACCCCGCCCGGCGCGGCCGGGTTCGCGGTGACCAGGCCCTCGACGGCGACCACGGTCTCCTCGGGCAGCGTCTCCAGGTGGGCCCGCAGTTCCGGCGCGGTGACCACGACCTGGCTGAGCCCGGACGCGTCGCGCACGATGAGGAAGCAGACCGATTTGAGCAGCCGGCGGCGATGGATCCAGCCGGCGATGGTGATCCGTGCGCCCACATGGCGGGGCAGCTCGACGGAAAGGATGCGTTGCATGGTGGGTTACCTCCGGGTTCTTCCGCAACGCCATCCCCAAAGGGGTGTGGGCGGTTTGGGAACCCGCGGTGCCACCACACCTTCACCCGGGACGATCGTCTCGGGCCTCTACCAGCGGGTGAGCGGAGCCACACGGGCGGCGTGCCGCCGTCCCGACCCGGGCGTCACTCCGGTGATTCGCCCCGTCACTGCTGTTGGCAGGAAATTACCGACCGGTGTTCCACCCCCGCAACCCCATTTCTTGAATGCCGTTCCGTCGGCGCATATATTCGTCCTCGGAGACATATACGGGAGGCTCGCCATGGCCAACACTCTGATCGATCTCGACGACGAGGCGCTGGAGCAGGCGCGCCGCTACTACGGCACGTCCACGAAGAAGGACACGGTCAACCGCGCCTTGCAGGACGCCGCCACCCGGCTGCGCGAGCGCCGCAACGCCTTCGGCGACCACCTGGCGGAGGCCTACCGGGACTTCGCCGCGATGTCCCCCGCCGAGCAGCAGGACTACCGAGAGCACCTCGACCGGACGCAGGAACTGCTGGAGCAGACGCCGACCCTCGACGTCGCCTGGGCGCAGCGCCGGGCCGAGTGGGCCGGCTGAGGGTGCGCTACCTCCTCGACACCAGCGCGTACTTCCAGGGCAGGCTGAACGCCGCGGCGATGCGGCGGCTCGGCGAACTGGCCGCCGACGATCAGCTCGCGATCTGCGTGCCGGCGATGCTGGAGATCCTTGTCGCGGCCCGCAACGGCCGCGACTGGCTGCAGATGCGCAAAGCGCTCGGCCTGCTCCCCAGGGTCGAGCTGAGCGATCCGATGGCCGTCATCGACCTGCACGGCGCGCTCACCCAGCACGGCCGGCACCGCACCCCGCCGGTCGACGTGCTGGTCGCCGCGACCGCTGCCGAGCACCGGCTGACCGTGCTGCATTACGACCGCGATTTCGAGCGGTTGACCGCGACCAGCGGCGGCACGCATGAGTGGGTGATTCCGGCCGGTAGCGGGCACTGAGACGTCCGTTACCCAGCAGAAGATCAAGGCCGTTTCGGCGCGTACGCTGGCGGCATGACCATCGTCGCTCCCGAGGGCCGGCGCCTCCTGCGCGTCGAGGCCCGCAACGCCGAGACCCCCATCGAGCGCAAGCCTGAGTGGATCAAGGTCAAGGCGAAGATGGGCCCGGAGTTCACCCAGCTCAGCTCCCTGGTGAAGCGGGAAGGCCTGCACACGGTGTGCCAGGAGGCCGGCTGCCCGAACATCTACGAGTGCTGGGAGGACCGCGAGGCGACCTTCCTCATCGGCGGCGACCAGTGCACCCGGCGCTGCGACTTCTGCCAGATCGACACCGGCAAGCCGGCCGAGTTCGACGCCGACGAGCCCCGCCGGGTCGGCGAGTCCGTCGCCACCATGGGCCTGAAGTACGCGACCGTCACCGGGGTGGCCCGCGACGACCTGCCCGACGGCGGCGCCTGGCTGTACGCCGAGACGGTCCGCCAGATCCACGCACTCGTCCCCGGCTGCGGCGTCGAGCTGCTGATCCCCGACTTCAACGCCGTCCCGGAGCAGCTGGCCGAGGTCTTCTCGGCCGCGCCCGAGGTGCTGGCGCACAACGTGGAGACCGTGCCGCGCATCTTCAAGCGCATCCGCCCCGGGTTCCGCTACGACCGCTCCCTCGGCGTGATCACCCAGGCCCGCACGGCCGGGCTGGTCACCAAGTCGAACCTGATCCTGGGCATGGGCGAGGAGCGCGCGGAGATCTCGCAGGCGCTGCGCGACCTGCACGAGGCCGGTTGCGAGCTGATCACCATCACGCAGTACCTGCGCCCCACCCCGCGCCACCACCCCGTGGAGCGCTGGGTGAAGCCCGAGGAGTTCGTCGAGCTGCGCGAGGAGGCCGAGGAGATCGGCTTCGCCGGCGTGATGAGCGGTCCCCTGGTGCGTTCGTCATACCGGGCCGGACGCTTGTATCGTCAGGCACTCGACGCGCGCACTGCCGCCGCCTGATCACCCCACCGACACCCAATCTAGGATCGCGTCTATGGCAAAGGCCGAAGAAAAGGTCTCCTTCTTCCAGCGGTTGAAGCAGATCGGCATGGTGTTCAAGTTCACCGCCAAGCAGGACAAGTGGTTCACGCCCCTGGTGGTGGCCGCGGTCGTGCTGCCGCTCGCGCTCACCGTGGTGGCCGTGCTGCTGGGCTGGGGCTGGATCTGGATCCCGCTGGGCATCCTGACCGCGCTGCTGGCCGTGCTCATCGTGCTCAACCTGCGGTCCAACACCGCGATGATGAACATGATGGAGGGCCAGCCCGGCGCGGCCGGCCAGCTCGTCGAGCAGATGCGCGGTGACTGGCGGGTCAAGCAGGCCGTCTCGGCCACCACCCAGTACGACGTGGTGCACCTGGTGATCGGCAAGCCGGGCGTCATCCTGCTCGCCGAGGGCAACCCGGCGCGGCTCAAGCCGCTGCTGGGCGAGCAGAAGCGCCGCCTGAGCAAGGTCATCGGCGACGCCCCGCTGTACGACTACATCATCGGCGCCGAAGAGGGCCAGCTGTCCATCCGCAAGCTGCGGATGACGCTGATGCGCCTGCCCCGCAACCTGTCGGGCAAGGAGGTCAACGCCCTGGACCGGGCCCTGACCGCCCTCAACGCCCGCCCCCAGATGCCCCGCGGCCAGCTCCCCAAGGAGTTCCGCCCCCCGCGCATGCCGCGCGGCGGCGGCCGCCAGCGCTGAGCCCGAAGGAAGGGCACCTTCTTAACGCCATGCGTTATGGAAGGTGCCCTTCTTAACGCTTTCATATATCGATGTTCACAAGATCCAGTAGGAACGTTGCGGTAGGGATCTACTGGATCTAGCGTGGTGGGCATGGAGATGAGGCGCATCACCGATCCCGAGGTCCTCAAGGGCCTCGCGCAGCCGATCCGGCAGAAGCTCTACCGCCTGCTCACCCAGTTGGGCCCGGCCACCGGCGCGACGCTGTCCAAACGCCTGGGCACCGACCCCGGACAGACCAGCTACCACCTGCGCGAGCTGGCCAAGGCCGGCTTCGTCGAGGACGTCCCCGAGCTGGCCCGCGACCGCCGCGAACGCTGGTGGCGCGCCGTGCCCGGCCCCACCGGCTGGTCCTCGCTCGACTTCCCCACCCCCGAGGGCCAGGCGATCTCCTCGGCCGTCAAGGCGCAGACCGTCATCGACGAGTTCGAGCGCGTACGCGGCTACGAGCAGTCCCGCGACACCTGGAGCGAGCAGTGGCAGGCCGCCGCGATGAGCAGCGACTCCTTCCTGCGACTCACCCCCGCCGAGCTCGCCGAGCTGACCGGCGAGCTGCACGAGCTGGTCGTGCGCTGGAAGCAGCTGAGCAACGAGCGCGCCGCCCGGGCCGACGCCGCCGCCGATCGCGAGCACGTCTTCCTCTTCTTCCACGCCTTCCCGGAGCGCCCCTGATGAACACCACGGCCCCCACCCGCACCCCGGCCCCCGCCGACGCCCCGACCCGGCAGCACCCGGCGGCGGACGTCCCCGCCCACCGCTCGCCCACCTACCTGCGCTACCTCGGCGGCCAGGCGGTCTCGATCCTCGGCGACCAGGTCTGGTACGTCGCGCTCTCGTTCAGCGCGGTTCAGCTCGCCTCCCCCGGCACGGCCGGTGTCGTGCTGGCCGTCTCCGCGCTGCCGCGGCTGGCGCTGCTGCTGTTCGGCGGTGCGATCGTCGACCGGTACGGCCCGCGCCGCCTCATGATCGGCAGCGACCTGGCCCGTGGGGCGATCGCCCTGATCACTGCGGCACTGGCCCTGGCGCAGCCCAGCGTCGCCCTGCTGGTCGTGGTGGCACTCGCATTCGGCCTGGCCGACGCGCTGTTCCTGCCCGCGGCCGGCGCGATGCTGCCGCGCCTGCTCTCCCCCGCCCAGCTCACCGGCGGGCTCGCGCTGAACGGGCTGACCGCGCGCCTCGCGCTGACCTTCGGCGCGCCCCTGGGCGGTCTGCTCCTGCCGATCGGCGGGCTGCCGCTGGCCTGCCTGGTCAACGCGGCCACGTTCGCGGTGTCGGTGCTCGCGCTGTGGTCGGTGCGTCCGGCCGCGCCCGACGGCTCCCCCGCACCCGCGACGGCAGTGACCGGCGGGGCGGCCGCCGAGCGCCCCTCCACGCACCCGATCGAGCCCACCGAGGTCGCCGACATGTCGGGCACCGCCACCGATCCGGAAGCCGGCACCGCTCCGGCACGCGCCTCGATCGGCGCGGCGGTGCGCGAGGGCCTGCGCTACCTCGGTGGGCATCCGCTGCTGCGGTCGGTGACCCTGGTCGGGCTCCTGATCAACCTCGGCGCAGTGGGGCCGCTCAACGTGGGCCTGGCGCTGGTGGCCGACGAGCGCGGTTGGGGCGCGGGCGGCATCGGCGTGATGCTCGCCGGGTTCGGCGCGGGTTCGGTCGCCGGGAACCTGCTGATGCTGCGGTGGCGTCCGGCAGCGCGGCTCGGGCTGATCGTGGCCTGCTGCGCGGTGGTGCAGTGCGGCGCGCTGTTCGCGATCGCCGTCGCCCCGCTCCCGGCCTGGGCGTTCGTCGCCACCGCGATCGGCGGGCTGGCCGGCGGGCCGCAGGCGGTGCTGCTGAGCGGCCTGACGCACACGTACACCGCCGACTCGCACCGCGGCCGGGTCGCCTCGATCAACAACCTGGCGAGCCTGGGGGTGACCCCGCTGGCGATGGCCGTGATGGGCTTCGCCGCCGCCCGTCTGGGCACGGTCACCGCGTTCGCCGCCAGCGCCTCGTTGATCCTCGTCGCGGCCGCGATGTGCGTGGCGATCCCGGCTCTGCGCCGCGCACACCTGCCCCGGCCTTCGTCACCGGCGCCCGCGCGGTGACGGCCACCGCCCGCCGCCATGATCGTCAAACTTGCCCGGCACCTGTGCGTATCTTGAGCCCTCATGCGCCCACCTGCCAGGCAAGTCGAACGATCATGGTGCGGTCCAGGACCGCGCAGCGCCGGGGCGGGGCTGGGCGAGGCGGGGGCGGGGCGTGCCCGGAACGGGACAGGCGGGACGGGACAGGGCGGGGCGGGGCCGTTGCAGGGTTGGTGCGATGCAGGTCTGGCGACCTGACTGGGGCGGGCGGCGCGGGGAGCGGGTCAGGCGGCCGGACGGATCAGGGTGCCGGCGACGCGGTCGTGCAGGCCGCGGCGCTCGCTGTCCATGATCAAGGCGGGGATGACCAGCGCGAGCAGGGTGCCCCGCAGGGCTCCCTTGAGGGGGCCGACCGGCTGACCCGTATCGACGCCCAGGCAGGTAATCTTCGCCAGGCGCATGCCCGGCGTCTGGCCGAAGAACCCGACGAAGAAGGTGTAAACGGCGATCAGCACCACCGGTGCCGCCCAGCCGTCCCGCATCGGGTCCGCGAAGACGCCGGCGGCCAGGACGCACAGCATCCAGTCGAGCAGCAGCGCCCCGAACCTTCGGGCCAGGGAGGGTACGGCAGGCAGGGATGCGTCGGTCACCCGCCGAGCGTACCGTCCGCTCCGCCGTACCGGCCGAGTGAGCTGTCCGGGCAGCCCTTGAGGCCGGTTTACCGGTGACGTAACACGGCGGAAACAAAGCTGACACGGCCGGGCAACGCCGCGGTTCTAGCGTCGCCACCAGCCAATGGCCACCCGACGCAATGCAGCGCCGTCGGCCGCGTCTCCCGAGGTCAGCCCAGGAGATGTGCTGAAGTGGGGGCCGGGAGGCTCCCGCAGACCATCCGTGCCAGGAGGACGTGTTGTTCGCCAATTCCGAGGAACTGCTTCGGTACCTCAAGGACGAAGACGTCAAGTTCGTCGACGTCCGCTTCTGTGACCTGCCCGGCGTGATGCAGTTCTTCACCGTGCCGGTGCAGTCGTTCGACGCGAGCGTCTTCACCGACGGGCTCGCCTTCGACGGCTCGTCCATCCGCGGCTTCCAGCAGATCCACGAGTCGGACATGCTGCTGCTGCCGGACGTGACCACCGCGTTCATCGACCCGTTCCGCATCCAGAAGACGCTGGCACTGAACTTCTTCATCCACGACCCGTTCACGCGCGAGGCCTACTCCCGTGACCCGCGGAACGTGGCCAAGAAGGCCGAGGCGTACCTGGCCGCCAGCGGCATCGCGGACACCGCGTACTTCGGCGCCGAGGCCGAGTTCTACATCTTCGACTCGATCCGCTACTCGACGCAGGCCAACCAGGCGTTCTACCACATCGACTCGGTCGAGGGCGCGTGGAACACCGGCGCGACGACCAACAGCGACGGCAGCGCCAACCGGGGCTACAAGCCCGGTTACAAGGGTGGCTACTTCCCGGTCGCGCCGACCGACCACTACGCCGACCTGCGCGACACCATGGTGACGAACCTGGTGAACCTCGGCTACACCGTCGAGCGCGGCCACCACGAGGTGGGCACCGCCGGCCAGGCCGAGATCAACTACAAGTTCTCGACGCTGCTGGCCTCCGGCGACCAGATGCAGCTGTTCAAGTACGTCATCAAGAACACCGCCTGGCACGCGGGCAAGACCGCGACGTTCATGCCGAAGCCGCTGTTCGGCGACAACGGCTCCGGCATGCACACCCACCAGAGCCTCTGGCTGGGCGGCGAGCCCCTGTTCTACGACGAGACCGGCTACGCCGGCCTGTCGGACATGGCCCGCTGGTACATCGGCGGTCTGCTGAACCACGCCCCGTCGCTGCTGGCCTTCACCAACCCGTCGGTCAACTCGTACCGCCGCCTGGTGCCGGGCTTCGAGGCGCCGGTCAACCTGGTGTACTCGCAGCGCAACCGCTCCGCCTGCACCCGTATCCCGGTCACCGGCACGAACGCGAAGGCCAAGCGCATCGAGTTCCGCTGCCCCGACCCGTCGTCGAACCCGTACCTGGCGTTCTCGGCGATGCTGATGGCCGGTCTCGACGGCATCCGCAACAAGACCGAGCCCCCGGCTCCGATCGACAAGGACCTCTACGACCTGCCGCCGGAGGAGGTCGCCAACGTCACCCAGGTGCCGGGCTCCCTCTCCGACGTGCTCACGTCGCTGGAGAAGGACAACGACTACCTGCAGGCCGGTGGCGTCTTCACGAGCGACCTGATCGACACCTGGATCGACTACAAGCGGTCCAACGAGATCGACCCGGTCCGCCTGCGGCCGACCCCGCACGAGTTCCAGATGTACTTCGACTGCTAGGCAGTCGAAGCTGAAGCTCAGTGACTGCTGAGTTCGCTCGGTGGTACGGAAAAGGCCCCGCCTTCGGCGGGGCCTTTTCCGTTGGTGGTGGAGGTGGGTGGGGCGGGCTGCGGGGCAAGATCGCTGCCTCGTGTCAGAAAGCGCGGTCAGACCGCAGATATCGACACGAAACAGTGATCTTCGCCGGGCCGCCTGAGACCCGGGCCACCTGAGACTCGGGCCGCCTGACGCGCTGAGCCGCCTGGGACCTGGGCCGCCTGACGCGCCGCTGAGGGTGCTGGGCCGGGCGGCGGTCAGGCCGCTGGGGCGGGAGCAGGGACGGCGGCGGCCGGAGCCGCGGCGGGCTCTGCCGGAGCAGGCTCGACGGCGGGTGCGGCCGGGGCGGGGGCGGGTTCGGTGACCACGGTGGCGGCGGCGACAGCCGGGGCGAGCACCGGGCTGGCGGCGGCGGCCGCGACTAGGGCCGTGGCGGCGGCGGCCGGAGCCGCGGTGACCAGGCTGGGGCTGTTGGCCACGCCGATCGGTCCGGAACCGACCGACATCAGCACCGACAGCAGCGCGGCGCTGAACGCCAGCGACAGCGCGCCACGCCAGTCGATCGCGGCGACGTCGACGCCCACCGCGCCGCTGACCTGCCCGACGCCGAACGCGGCGATCAGGGCCTGCACGAAGGTCTTGATGGCACGCTCGGCGCTGGCGATCCAGAACATCTTGTTCAACAGGTACATGGGAGTTCTCCTGGAATGAGGGGGCACGCCCGGAGGGCGCTCACGAGCTTAGATGGCATGCGCCCGTGTCACCTATCCGCTTCCCGACCGACCACGAGGGTACGAGGGCCTATCGTGTGCCGCATGGCGCACCCCCTCCGCCGCGCGCTGCTCATCGCGGCCGCGTTCGCATGTGTACTGTCTCCCACCGCCCCCGTCCACGCGGCCGGCGACCTGGCGGTGACCGTACGCGGCGACGATCCACTCGCGACGGTGCTGGTGCTCGCCAACCGGGGTGACGCGCCGTGCCAGGTGGTGACCTCGACGTACGGCACGCTCGCGGTGGTCCGGCTGGAGCAGGACGGTGTCGCCGTCACGCCGCTGCCGCTGGAGACCTCGTTCGAGGAGTCGCTGGAGACGGTGCTGGCCAAGCGCCTGCACACGCTGGAGCCGGGCGCGACCGTGGAGGTGCCGCTGCGCGCCGTCCCGATCGGGCCGGCCGGGCACGCCATCGAGGTCGTCACGTGGTCGGCCGGCGCGGGCGCCTTCGGCTCGCTGTACCCGGTGAAGCCGGGGGTGCCGCTGTCGCTGGAGTTCACCTACGCGGTGCCGATCGTCCCGGACAGCGGCCCGGCCGTCTGCGCCCCGCTGGCCGGGGCGGGCGTCACGGCCGGGGCGGCCGGCGCGGGCCGTCCGTGGTGGCACTGGGCGGTCCTCGCCGGTGCGGGCCTCATCGTGACCCTGTTCGCCGTGCTCCTGCTGGTCGTGCCGAACCGGCGCAGGAGCCGCCGCGCAGCCGCCGCCTCGGGCGGGGACGGGCACCCCGATGGCGCCGCCGTGGACGGTTCCATTCCGGACGGCAAGTCCGGCACCACCGGGTCCGGCGGGGCGGCCGGGATCGGCGGGGCGGTGGTGCTGGCGCTGGTGGTGGCGCTGGGTGCGGTGGCGGTGCCGGGCCGTCCGGCGTACGCCCGGATCATCGTGACCGACCCCGGGCTGGCCGACGCCTGGGCGGCCTGCAGCGCGATCCTGCACGGGCCCGGCGGCGACCCGGCGGGCATCCTGCCGGCGCTGGAGTCGCCGGACGTGACCGTCAGCATCATCCGGGCCCAGCCCGGCGACACGCACGAGGGCGCGCTCGACCGGAACAACATCCTGGTCTTCTGGGACCCCGAGGACCGGCACGCCTACCACGGCAGCGGCGGCAACGCCGACCCGTGCGACGCGCTGTATCACGAGTTCCACCACGGCCACCAGCACAACCAGGGCACGTACAGCCGGGAGGACTGCGCGGGCAGCGGCATCCCGACCACCGAGGTGATGGCCACCCGGGCGCAGAACAAGCTGCGGGAGGCGCTGGGCCGCCCGGCGCGCAGCCACTACGGCGACCGCGCGCTGCCGAGCGGCGACTGCACCGCTCCCCCGCCGCCGCCGGCCTGCACCGGCGCGGGCTGCGGGCACAGCACCGGCGACCCGCACCTGCGCACCGTCGACGGGCTGCGCTACGACTTCCAGGCCGCGGGCGAGTTCACCGCGGTGCGCGACACCGCCGGGGCGTACGAGATCCAGGTCCGCCAGGAACCGGTGGCCGGATCGCGCATGGTCGCGGTGAACTCCGCGGTCGCCGCGAAGGTCGACGGCGACCGGGTCGAGGCCCGGATGACCACCGCCGGCGTGGAGCTGCTGGTGGCGGGCGTGGCGACCGGCCCCGCCCCGGCGGAATTGGCGTCCCCGCGGCAGCTTCCCGGCGGCGGCGAGGTCCGCACGGCCGCCAACGGCGACATCGAGCTGCGCTGGAAGGACGGCTCCCGCCTGGTGATCGACCCGATCGGCGTCTGGGGCCTGGCCCTGTCGGTGGAGCCCGCGCAGACCCTCGCGGGCAAGCTGGAAGGCCTGCTGGGCGACTTCAACGGCAAGCCCGACGACGACGTGCGCCCGCGCGGCGGGGCCCCGCTGGGCACGCAGCCGGCGTTCGCCGCGCTCTATCCCGGCTACGCCGACAGCTGGCGCATCGACGCCGCGTCGTCGCTGTTCACGTACCCCGAAGGCAAGTCCACCGACAGCTACACCGACCGGACCTTCCCGGAGCAGGACGCGGCCACGGCCGAACTGCCGAACCGGGCCTCGGCCGAGGCGATCTGCCGCGGGCTCGGCGTCTCGGACCCGGCCGTGCTGGCGGGCTGCGTGCTGGACGTGGCGCTGACCGGCCAGCCCGACTTCGCGGTCGCGGCCAAGGCGGGCCAGGTGTTCGCGGGCGGCGCGGATCTGGGCGGGCAGACCTGGACGGTCAAGGTGGACGCCCCGGGCGCGGTCGCGAAGGTGGAGTTCGCGGGCACGAAGGGCCAGAAGGTCTTCGTCGACGTGGCCGCCACCACGCTGCCGAACCAGTGCGGCGGCCTGGACCTGCTCGGCCCGGACGGCAAGCAGGTGGCCAACGGCTGCGTCATCAACGGCAGCGGCTACATCGACGGCACGGTGCTGCCGGAGACCGGCACGTACAGCATCGCGGTCGACCCGGGCGGCGACGCCGTCGGCGAGGCGCGGCTGCGCCTGCTGACCGTGGAGGACCAGCAGGAGGCGATCACCCCGGACGGCCCGGAGCTGACCGCGCGCCTGCCCAAGCCGGGCACGGTGGCCAGGTTCACCTTCACCGCGAAGGCCGGGCAGAAGGTGTTCGTGGACGTGCCGGCCACGAACCTGCCGAGCCAGTGCGGCGGCCTCGACCTGCGCGGCCCGGACGGCAAGCAGGTGGCCAACGGCTGCGTCATCAACGGCAGCGGCTACATCGACGGCTTCACCCTGCCAGAGGCCGGCGTGTACACGGTGGTGGTGGACCCCCAGGACAAGGGAGTCGGTGAGGCGAAGGTGCGGGTGAGCCTCGCCGTCGACCAGCGGCTCGACCTGCCCGTGGACGGGGACGCGGTCACCGTGCGGATCGCGCAGCCGGGCGCGGTGAGCGTGCTGACCTTCACCGGCCGGATCGGGCAGCGGGTGTTCATCGAGGTGCCGAGCACGGACCTGCCGAGCCAGTGCGGCGGCCTGGAGCTGCGCGGCCCGGACGGCGACGTGGTGGAGTCCGGCTGCGTGATCAACGGCAAGGGCGGGCTGCGCGAGGAGGGCACCGAGCTGCCGTCGACCGGGACGTATCAGCTCATCGTGGACCCGCAGGAGCGGGCGACCGGAACGGCCCAGGTAAGAATGCGCACCTGACCAGCGAAGTCTGTGTTACCTGGTGGTAACGCGGATCACAACGTATGCGTAGACTCCGCCAACGTGAAACCCCCACGCCTTTGGCTCCGCCGCCTGCGTACCACCGCGCTCTGGCTGCTCGGCGTCGTGACGGTGCTGGCCGTCGTCGTCGCCGGGCTGACCGTCTGGTCGGTGCGCCGCGCCCTGCCGACCCTCGACGGTGAACTCACCCTGTCCGGGCTCTCCGCGCCGGTGACCGTGCGCCGCGACGCGCACGGCATTCCCCAGGTCTACGCGAAGACCAGCGACGACATGTACCGCGCCCAGGGCTTCGTGCACGCCCAGGACCGGTTCTGGGAGATGGACTTCCGCCGTCACGTCACGGCCGGGCGGGTCTCCGAGCTGTTCGGCGAGTCCCAGCTGGAGACGGACAAGTACCTGCGCACCATGGGCTGGCGCCGGGTCGCCGAGCAGGAGGTGGCGCTGCTGACGCCGGAGGCCCGCCAGGGGCTGGAGGCGTACGCCGCGGGCGTCAACGCGTGGCTGGCCGCGAACACCGACACCGACGGTGACGGGTTCGCCGCGTCGGGCGCGCTGAGCCTGGAGTACGGCATCCTCGGCCTGCAGAACTCGGACTACGTCATCGAGCGCTGGACCCCGGTGGACAGCCTGGCCTGGCTCAAGGCGATGGCCTGGGACCTGCGCGGCAACATGGAGGCCGAGATCCGCCGGGCCGCCCTGTCCGCCGAGGGCCTGAGCAAGGAGCAGGTGGACCAGCTCTACCCGGCGTACCCGATCGACCGCAACCTGCCGATCGTCACCGGCGGCGCGATCGTGAACGGGGCTTTCGACGCCAAGGGAACCGCCCCGGTCGCGCCGGCCGCCCCGCCGGCCACCCCCACGGCGGCGCTGGCCGCGAGCAGCCTCAACGAGATGGCCGACGCGCTCGCCGCGCTGCCGGGCCTGATGGGCAACGCCGACGGCGACGGCATCGGCTCCAACTCGTGGGTGATCAGCGGCAAGCTGACCGCCACCGGCAAGCCGATCCTGGCCAACGACCCGCACCTGAGCCCGAGCCAGCCCGGCATCTGGTACCAGATGGGCCTGCACTGCGAGTGCGGTCAGGACGTCGCGGGCTTCACCTTCTCCGGCGTGCCCGGCGTGGTCATCGGCCACAACGCGAAGATCGCCTGGGGCTTCACCAACCTCGACCCCGACGTGATCGACATGTACCTGGAGCAGGTCGAGGGCGACAAGGTGAAGGTCGGCGACGCGTGGGAGCCGCTGGCCTCGCGCCAGGAGGTGCTCAAGGTCGCCGGTGGCGACGACGTCACCATCACGGTGCGCACCAGCAAGCACGGGCCGCTGCTGTCGGACGCCAGCGAGAGCCTGCAGAAGCTTGGCGGAAAGTACGCGATCGCGATGCGCTGGACAGCCCTCGACCCGGGCCGCACCGGCGACGCCGTGTTCGCCATCAACAAGGCGGGCGACTGGGACGAGTTCCGCGCCGCGGCGGCGCTGTTCGAGGTGCCCGCACAGAACATCGTCTACGCCGACGTGGCGGGCAACATCGGCTACCAGTCGCCGGGGCGCATCCCGGTGCGCGGCAAGGGCGACGGCAAGTGGTTCGCGCCCGGCTGGGACCCGGCGTACGACTGGACCGGCTTCATCCCGTTCGACGAGCTGCCCAACGTGCTCAACCCGGAGCGCGGGTACGTGGTCACCGCCAACCAGGCCGTCATCGGCGACCAGTACCAGCAGCACCTGACCGATGACTGGAGCTACGGCTACCGCAGCCAGCGCATCTACGACATGATCGGCGCCGCGGGCGGGAAGATCACGCTCGACGACGTGCAGAAGCAGCAGTTCGACAACCGCAACGGCTTCGCCCCGACGCTGATCCCGGCCCTGCAGAAGACGCCGCGGCAGGCCCCGTCGCAGGTCGAGAAGAACGCCGACGCGCTGCTCGTCGACTGGGACTTCCAGCAGGGCGAGGACTCGGCGGCCGCGGCGTACTACAACGCGGTCTGGAAGAACCTGCTCGGCCTGACCTTCGACGAGCTGGGTGAGGACTACGCCGCCGACGGCGGGGACCGCTGGTTCGAGGTGGTCCGCGGCCTGCTGGGCAAGCCCGATGACAAGTGGTGGGACGCCAAGGGCACGGCAGCCGTGGAGAAGCGCGACGACATGCTGGCCCAGGCCATGTCGGCGGCGGTCAAGGAGCTGTCCGAGGCGCAGGGCGAGGACCCGAAGCAGTGGCGCTGGGGCGCGATGCACACCCTCACCCCGACCCACGCGACGTTCGGCGAGTCCGGCATCGGGCCGATCGAGTGGCTGTTCAACCGGGACACGGTCGGCGTCTCCGGCGGCGACGCGATCGTCAACGCCACCGGCTGGAGCGCCGGGCAGGGGTACGAGGTCGACGCGGTGCCGTCCATGCGCATGATCGTGAACATGGCGAACCTGGACGACTCCCGCTGGATCCAGCTGACCGGCAACTCAGGCCACGCGTTCGACGACAACTACGCCGACCAGTTCGAGCTGTGGCGTACCGGCCAGACCCTGCCGTTCCGCTTCGACAAGGCGACCATCGAGAAGGAGTCCGCGAACACGCAGACCCTCAAGCCGTAGGGCCGGCAGCGAAAGGGGCGCTTCCTCACCGAACCGCGGTGAGGAAGCGCCCCTTTCTCGTCGCGCCGACCGGTCCGCCCCGTGCCGGGCCGAGCAGAGCGACAGCCGGTCAGGGCAGCAGCAGCCCCAGGGAGAGCGCGAACGGCACGAGCAGCAGGCCACCGGCCGCGGCGAGGGCCAGCCGCACCCGCTCCCGGCCGTGCGCCGAACGCAGCGCCACCACGGCCCAGGCGGTGCACAGCAGGGCGAGCACGGTCACCACCCGCAGCACCAGCCAGGTCAGGGGCTGGCCGAACAGGAACGACCCGGTCTGCTTGCCCGACGTGGCCACTGTCATGATCGGGTACGCCACCCCGCCGACCAGGGCGACCAGCCCTGTCAGCACCAGCCAGCGGGCCGGGCGGGCCCCGGCCGGGCGGCCGCGACCGCCCCGCAGCCGCCGCACCAGCGCCCAGACCGGCCAGCTCAGCAGCGCCAGCGCGATCGCCGCGAACCCGGCCCACCACAGCGGCCCCACCCCGGACACGGCGATGCTGTCGCTGCCCTGGGCAGGCAGCGCGTCGGCCGCGGAGGCGGGCGCCCGTCCGCCGGTCACCTGGGCGATCCAGTCCGTCATCAGCGTGCCGTAGCCCGGCAGCAGCTCGCCCATCTGGAAGCCGTTGACCATCGGGCCGCCGACGCGGTCGTAGCCGTCGGTGGTGACCCGGCCCGCGTGCGCGCCGTGCGGCAGGATCCGGATGGTGACGCTGGGGCTGGCGGTCAGCTCGCGGCGGAAGACCTCCGCGCTCTCCCGCGGCGGGACCTGCGTGTCCAGCTCACCCCAGATCGCCAGCACCGGCTGCCGGATCGCCCGCAGCGCGGGCACCGGGTCGTACGCCGCCTGGGGGAACCCGTCCGTCGCGACGGCCAGGCCCATGCCGGTGCCGACGATCGCGTCCACGGTGGACGGCGTCACCCCGGCCCGGGTGATCCGGTTGATCAGGTTCCAGGCCTGGGTACGCGCCGGCGGCAGCCCCGGCGCGCCGATGGTGACCAGGAACTTCGCCTCCGCCGCGCGGGACGCGGCCAGCGGCGCGATCCAGCCGCCCTCGCTGAGCCCCCACAGCCCGGTGCGTGCCGGGTCGACGTCGGGCAGCGCGGCCAGCGCCCGCACCCCGGCCACGGCGTCGTCGGCCAGCGCGGAGTAGTCGCGGTGGGTCTTCGTGTAGTCGGCCCGCTTGTCGTAGATCAGCGTGACCAACCCGGCGCGGGCGAACACCTCCGCCTCCTGGCCGAGTTCCTCCCGCGGCCCCGCGCCGGAGCCGTGCACCAGCACGATCGCCGGGTGGCGCGCGGCCGGGTCCAGATCGGCGCGGCGCACCACCGAGCCGTGCAGCTCGGTGCCGCCGTTGCGGAAGGTCAGGTCGGTCGCGGTGAGCCCGGCGGGCGGGGTGTACGCAGGGGCGGAGTCGGCGGCGGAGGCCGGCGTGCCGGCCAGCGCCAGCAGAACCGCCCCGAAAGCGGTGAACACTGATTTCCTCATGTCCACGATCCTCGGGAAATCCGGGATCGCCGACATCGCCGACGAGAGCGGTGCGCGCCCTCACTCGCGCGAGGGAGTCACTCGCCGGGCCGGATGAGCCCCGACTCGTACGCGGCGATCACGGCCTGCACCCGGTCGCGCAGCCCGAGCTTGCTCAGCACGCTGCTGACGTGCGTCTTCACCGTGTGCTCGCTGACGAACAGCGCCGCCGCCAGCTCCGGGTTGGACAGGCCCCGGCCGAGCAGCACCAGCACCTCGTGCTCGCGCTCGGTCAGCCGGGCCAGTTCCGCGGACCGGGCCGGCGCGGCCCGGCCGCCCAGGCGCACCACGTCGTCGATGAGGCGGCGGGTCACCGCGGGCGCGAGCAGCGCCTGCCCGGCGGTGACCACCCGCACCGCGTGCACGAGATCGTCCCGGCGTACGTCCTTGAGCAGGAAACCGCTGGCCCCGGCGCGCAGCGCGGCGAACACGTGCTCGTCGGAGCCGAACGTGGTCAGCATGACCACCTTCGTCGGACCCGCCGCGCAGATGCGCCGGGCCGCCTCGATGCCGTCCATGACCGGCATCCGGATGTCGAGCAGCGCCACGTCGGGGACGTGCGCCGCCACCGCCCGCACCGCCTCCGCGCCGTCGGCGGCCTCCGCGACCACCTCGATGTCCGGCTGCGCGGACAGGATCATCGCGAACCCCGAACGCACCAGCTCCTGATCGTCGGCGACCACCACGCTGATGCTCATGGCTGCTCCTGCCCCACACGTCTCCTCTGGCCGCCACCCGCGCGGGCGACAGGCGGTGCGGCCCGCGTGCCGTGGAATCCCGCCGACCCGCTCATCCGAACACCGCCGTCACCCGGAATCCGCCCGCGGGGTCGGGGCCGAACTCGACGAGACCGCCCGCCGCGGCGACCCGCTCGCCGAGCCCGACCAGGCCGTTGCCCGGCGTCACCGGACCGGTGCCCCGGCCGTCGTCGGCGACGCTCACCCGGGTGCAGCCCCCGTCCCAGGTCAGCGACACCCGGGCGGAGGTCGCGGCGGCGTGCCGGACCACGTTAGTCAGCGCCTCCTGGACCACCCGGTAGACGGCGAGCTGCACGTCCGGCGCGAGGGGGCGCGGGTCACCGTGCTCGGTGAAGCTGACGTCGAGGCCGTCGTGGCGGGTGCCGCGGACCAGTTCGGGCAGGTCGGCCAGGCCAGGTTGCGGGGCCGACGGCTCACGCAGCCCGCCCACGGCGGCGCGCAGCTGCGCCATGGCGCTGCGCCCGGCGTCGGAGATCGCGTCGAACGCGGCCTCGGCCCGGACGGGGTCGCGCCGGGCGATCGCGCCGCCCGCCTCGGCCTGCACCACCATCAGGCTGAACGCGTGGCCGAGGATGTCGTGCAGGTCCCGGGCGATCCGGGTGCGCTCACGCTCGGCCGCCAGCTGCGCGGCCTGGGCGCGTTCGCGGGCGGCGGCCTCGCGCCGGGTGCGGGCCAGGGTGCCCAGCATGTACGCCGCCGACCAGGTCGCCATCTCGCGGACCGCCGTGTTCACCGACTGGATGATCGACAGCATGCCGGCGGCGGTGACGACCAGCACCACCAGCCGCTGGCGGGGCGGCGACTGGTAGGCCACCGCGTAGAAGCAGACCAGCGGGCCGTACCAGATCGGCTGGGCGGGACCGGTGCCCGCGATCGCGTACGCGGCGATGCCGACGGCCGTGAGCAGCAGCGCGTACGTGGGCTGCCAGCGCCGCAGCAGCACCGGCAGCGAGGTCACCAGCACCGGCCAGTAGGCGGCGAACGTCCACGACCCGTCCTCGGGCAACCGGCGGGTGAAGAAGTACGGCGCGGACTGCGCGGCCAGCACCAGCAGGGTCAGCCCGACGTCCACCGACCAGGCCCGGCGGGACAGGTCGGCGGGCCGCACCATCCCCCACGTCATGAGGAGCGAGCCTAGGGCACCGCGACGCGCCGTGGATACCCGTGGCAGGCTCGTCCAGGCCCGGTGGCCCGAACCGCGTCAGGCGGCGGCCGGTGGGAGCGCCACGACGATGCAGGGCGCGCCCAGCGAGATGCCGGTGTCCACGGCCATGGCCAGCCCGTCGGCGTACGTGATCGGGCCGCGCACCGCGGCGGGGGCGATGCCGAAGGTCTCCGGGATCGTGGAGTGGCCGTGCACGATCTGCCGGCCGCCGAGTTTGTCCAGCAGCAGGCGGGCGTTGGCGACGCCGTCGTTGTGCTCCAGGAACTCGAAGCGGCGGAACAGCAGCCGGGTGTTGCGCCCGAAGGTCCGCTCGTCGCGCTCACGCATGATCTTGCGCAGGGCGGCGTTGATCTCGTCGATGGTGGGCCCGAACTCCAGGTAGGCCAGGGTGTCGGCGTGCAGCAGCAGATGGCCGTCGACCAGCGCCACCGCGGGCAGGTCGGCCAGCCAGGCGGCCCGCTGCTCGTTCAGGCCCGCGAGGTCGTGGTCCTGGCCGCCGTTGAGCGCCCACACCTGCATGATGTTGCGCACCTCGGTCACCGGCGACCCGGGCGTGAAGCGGCTGCCGTACAGCAGCATGTCGTGATTGCCGATCACGCAGCCGACCTCGCCGCCGGCCGCGGCCGCCTCGCCCTGCAGCCGCCGGATCAGGTCGATCACGCCGATGCCGTCCGGGCCCCGGTCGGTCAGGTCGCCGAGGAACCACAGCCTCGCGTCACCGCCGGTCCACGCGCCCCGCTCGTCGAGCAGGCCGGTCACCCGCAGCGCCTGGGTCAGCGGCACGAGATGGCCGTGCACGTCACCGACCACATAGAGCGTCACGCGATCACCCTACGACATGACCATGGGCGGCCCCCGTCGCGTGCGCGGCGACCCGCACCGACCCCTTCCGGGGTATCCCCCGGCGACGGTCAGTCCAGGAAGAGCCGCTCGACGGCGGCGCGGGCGCGGCGGGTCACCTTGAGGTACTCGTCCAGGAACTCGCCCGGGTCGCCGCCGCCCAGCAGCCGGGCCACCCCGGCCAGCTCGACGCCGTGCCGGGGCAGCTGGTCCACGGCCCGGCCGCGGATCAGCGTCAGCGCGTTGCGCACCCGCGAGCACAGCGTCCACGCCGTGGCCAGCACCTCGGCGTCCTCGACCGACACGAGGTCGGCCGCGTGCGCCGCGGCGAGCGCGTCGAGGGTACGCGTGGACCGCAGCCCCGCCACCTCGTGCCCGTGCCGCAGCTGCCACAGCTGCACCGTCCACTCGACGTCGGCGATGCCGCCCCGGCCCAGCTTGGTGTGGGTGAGCGGGTCGGCGCCGCGGGGCAGCCGCTCGTTCTCCACCCGCGCCTTGATCCGGCGGATCTCGACGATCTGCTCCCGGCGCAGCCCGTCCACCGGGTAGCGCACCGGGTCGATCAGCGCGATGAACTCGGCGGCCAGCGCGGCGTCCCCGGCGACCGGCCGGGCCCGCAGCAGCGCCTGCGCCTCCCACACCTGCGACCAGGTCGCGTAGTAGCGCTGGTAGGCGGCGAGGCTGCGGACCAGCGGCCCCTGCCTGCCCTCGGGACGCAGGTCGGCGTCGATGCCCAGCGGCGGATCGGGCGCGGGCGCGGACAGCAGCGTGCGCAGCTGCTCGGCGACCGCCAGCGCGACGCCGTTGGCCTCGTCGTCCTTCATGCCGGGGGCGACCTGGTACACGAACAGCACATCGGCGTCGCTGGGATAGCTCGTCTCGGCCCCGCCCAGCCGGCCCATGCCGATCACGGAGAAACGCAGCTCGTCCGGCGCGCCCGCGGCCTGCCGGGCCACCGCGAGCGCGGCCGCGATGGTGGCGTCGGTGAGGTCGGCCAGCCCCTGCCCCACCTCGGTGATGTCGACCGGCTTGGCCGGGGCAAGCTCACCCGCCCCGGAGAGCAGGTCGGCGCTGCCGATGCGGAACAGCTCGCGGCGGCGCATCGCCCGCACCGCGGCCACCGCCGCACGCGGGTCGGCATGCCTGCCACCCGCCGCGGCGGTGCCGTCCAGCAGCGACTGCCGGGTACGCAGCGCCAGCTCGGTGTCGTCGGCCAGCAGGCGCAGCGCCTCCGGGTCGCGCGAGAGCAGGTCGGTCAGGTAACGCGAGCTGTCCAGCACCCGGGCCAGCCGCAGCGCCACCGGGCCCTCGTCGCGCAGCAGGCGCAGATACCAGGGCGTGGTGCCGAGCGTGTCGGACACCTGCCGGTAGGCCAGCAGCCCGGCGTCGGGATCGGGCGCGTCGGCGAACTCGGCCAGCAGCACCGGCAGCAGGGTGCGCTGGATCGCCGCGGTGCGCGACACCCCGGACGTCAGCGCCTCGATGTGTCGCAGCGCGCCCGCCGGGTCGGCGTAGCCGAGCAGCTCCAGGCGCTTGCGGGCGGCGTCGGCGCGCAGCGACAGCCCGTCGGCGGGCACCTTGGCCACCGCCGCCAGCAGGGGCCGGTAGAGCAGCTTGGCGTGCAGCCGGCGCACCTCGGCGGCGTGGGTGACCCAGTCGGCGCGGAACGCCGCGATCGGGTCCAGGCCGCCGCCCTCGCGGCCCCGGCCGGTGCCCAGCGAGGGCTCCTCGCGCTTGTAGTTCATGGCCCGCGCCAGCCAGCGCAGCGCCAGGGTGCCCGCCTGGTTGTCGTCGGCGGGCACGGTGTGCGTACGCCGCAGCCGCTGCAACTGGAGCCGGTGCTCGACGTTGCGCAGGAACCGGTACGCGGCGCTGAGCGCCTCCCCGTCGCCGCGGCCCACGTAACCGCCCGCGACCAGCGCCCGCAACGCGTTGAGGGTGTTGCCCGAGCGCAGCGTCTCGTCGCCGCGGCCGTGCACGAGCTGGAGCAGCTGCACCGCGAACTCGATGTCGCGCAGCCCGCCCGGCCCGCGCTTGATCTCCCGCTCGATCTCGGCGCGCGGGATCTGGTCGATGATGCGCCGCCGCATGGCGCGCACGTCCTCGACCGCCTCCGGCCGCTCCGCGGCGTGCCAGATCAGCGGCTGCAACGCGGCCAGCCACGCCTTGCCGACGCCGGCGTCGCCGGCCACCGGCCGGGCCTTGAGCAGCGCCTGGAACTCCCAGGTGCGGGCCCAGCGCTGGTAGTAGACGAGGTGGCTGGCCAGGGTGCGCACCAGCGGCCCGCGCCCGCCCTCGGGCCGCAGCGCGGCGTCCACCGGCCAGGCCACGTGGCCGCAGATCTCCATCAGCGCCGCGGCGACGGTGGTGCCCGCGGCGAGGTCCTCGTCCTCGGCCGCGACGAAGATGACGTCCACGTCCGAGACGTAGTTCAGCTCGTCCCCGCCGCACTTGCCCATCGCGATGACGGACAGCCGCGGCCGCTGGTCCCCGACCCGCCCCAGCGCGATCCGGTACGCCGCCCGCAGCGTCGCGTCGGCCAGCGCCGTCACCTCGGCCATCGTCGTCTCGACGTCGACCCCGTCGGCGAGGTCGGCCGCCGCGATGCGCAGCAGCCCGCGCTGGTAGCCGGCGCGCAGCGAGGGCACGTCGGCCAGCCCGCTGTGCACCTCGTAGCGCGGCGGCACGCTGTGCGTCAGCACCCGCCACTGCCCGGCCTGCGCGGCGATCTGGTCGCCCAGCGCCGAGGACGCCCCCAGCACGGTGAGCAGCCGGATGCGCAGATCCTCGTCGGCCCCGAGCTGCTCCAGCACACCTTTGTCGGCGCCTCTGTCCCGCTCGGCGATGCGGTGCAGCTGGCGCAGTGCCAGGTCGGGGTCGGCGGCGCGGCCGAGCTGCTCCAGGACGAGCGCGCTCTCCTCGTCGACCGGCCGCTGCGCGGCCGCGTCCCACAGGTTCAGCCCGGTCCCGCCCAGCAGCACCGCCGGGTCGGGACCGGTCGCCGACAGCGTGAAGCCGTACCGTGCCAACCGCCCGATTCCCGCCACCCGCTCAGGTTATCGGCGCGCACCCGGGCGCAGAAGCCGCGGCACGGCTCAGCTCAGCAGCGGAAGCTCCCGGCGGCCCGCGTCGGGCAGGGTGCCCAGCGCCAGTTCGGCGAAGCGGCGGGCGAACGGCTGCCACACCTCGGCCACGTCGTCCTGGGTGGCCTCGACGCCGGCGATCAGCCCGTCGGGCTGCCAGCCCTGCTCGGTCATCCATTCCCGGTTGTTGTCCACCCACCCGGCGAACATGTCGAGGTCGCACTCGATGTGGAACTGGGTGCCCCAGGCCCGGTCGCCCACCCGGAACGCCTGGTGGGGATAGCGCGGCGAGGCGGCCAGCAGCGTCGCCCCGAGCGGCAGTTCGGTGATCTCGTCGAAGTGGTACTGGATCACGTCGGGCGCGAACGGCACCGCCCACCACAGCGGGTCGGACTCGGCCACGTCACGCCGCGCGACCAGGCGGGCGCCGATCTCGGGGCCGCTGGTGGAGCGCTCGACCGTGCCGCCGTGGGCCTGGGCCAGCAGCTGCCCGCCGAGGCAGATCGCCAGCGTCGGCACCCGGTTCTTGACCGCCTTGCGCAGCAGCGACTCCAGCTTCGGGAACCACGGCGCGCCCGGCACCCCGTCCTTGGGGAAGGCGTCCTGCTCTCCGCCCATGACCACGAACGCGGCGTAGCCCTCGAGATCGTCGGGAAGGGCGTCGCCGGCGTGCGGGCGCAGGACGGACAGTTCCAGCCCGGCCTCGGTCAGCCAGTCGCCGAGCCGGCGCAGGTCGTCGGTCGGGTCGTTCTCGATCACCAGTGCGGTCGCCACGCTGACGAGGTTAGCCCGGCCCTGCGTCCGCCGGTCAGCCACCCGGAGCAGGGCGGCCTCAGCCGGCGGCGCTCGGCCCCCGGCTGCCCGAACGGCGCGGCCCACCGGGCGGGCGGGGTCCCGGTCAGGGCCGCCGGGCGGCCACCTTATTGATCTTGCTCCGTAACGCCCGGCGGGCCACCGGCCCCAGCTCCTCGACGACCTCCATCAGGGCGCCGAGCTGCTCCAGCGCCGCCATCGCGCGCTGCGCGCCGGGCCGGTCGACGCCCTCGTAGAGCTCCAGCCCAACGAACGAGACGGAGATCGCGCTGGCCAGCCCGGGTATGTCGGCCATCTCCGCGAACGGCGAGCCCGTCAGCACCCGGTGCAGCACGGACTCGATCTCCGCGGTCCACATGCCGAGCGCCTCGGCGGTCACCCGGGCGAGCTTCTCGTCGTGCTGCGCGCCGGCCAGCATCTGCGCCAGCACCGCGACATTGCCCAGGTCGCGCTCCTCCTCGTGCAGCGCGCGGCCGACGTCGAGCAGCTCCCGCAGCGAGCCCACGGTCGCGAACCGCTCCCGGTACGCCGCGACGCGGTCGCCGGTCGCGGCCGTGCACGCCGCCACGAGCAGGTCGTCCACGCTGCCGAAGTGGTAGAAGATGAGCGCCTGGTTGACTCCCGCCATCCCGGCGATGTTGCGCGCGGAGACGCCCGCGATCCCGTGTTTGCGCAGGGTGTCCATGGCCCCGTCGAGCAACCGCTGCTTCGTGTCGGACATGCCGCTCCCTCGCCATCCGGGCCCGCAGCGCCGATGCGTTTGCGGGCGGTGCCGGCCACCCCCCGTTGCCAATGTGGCCGGCACCGCCCGTACTGTCGCGTCCCCGACTGCGGGGACGGGCAGACTTTCTCGCACCGGTCTGACAAAACAGGTGCCGAAACGCGGCAGTGTCGGGTCAGGACGGTCCCCTAAGGAAACACGGCCCGCGCCACATAATTTGAGCGGTCGGTCAAACATCAGCCTAGCAG
Source organism: Catellatospora vulcania (assembly GCF_009720385.1). GTDB lineage: Bacteria > Actinomycetota > Actinomycetes > Mycobacteriales > Micromonosporaceae > Catellatospora > Catellatospora vulcania. Next base: position 209,386 of record NZ_WARX01000006.1, read on the forward strand.
GCTTGAGCGTCCGCTCAAATATGTGGCACGCCTTACGGTAAGACCAGCTCGGCGTACACCGGCCGGTGATCGCTGTCCGGCAGCTCCAGCACCTGGAAGTCCTTGACGCCCACCCGCCGGTCGGCCAGCACCCGGTCCAGCGTCACCGGCGGGATCGAGTCCCCGTCGTACGGCCCCCAGGTGCCCGCCAGGCCGCGCCCGAGCACGTCGGCCGCGTCCCGGTAACCGGAGTCGATCAGGTCGCGCAGCAGGTGGTGGTCGAGGGTCGCGTTGAAGTCGCCGAGCAGCACCCGCACCGGCCCGTCCGGCGTGGCCCGCGGCTGGCCCTGGAAGCCGCGTTCCCACAGCGGCATCACGAAGTCCGCCCAGGGCGCCAGCGGGTGCGCCGACTCGATCAGCACACCGCCCCCGCCCGGCACCGCCACCTCGGCCCGCGCCTGCCGGAACCCGCCCGGGTTGACCCGCATCCCGTCGTCACGCAGCGGAAAGCGGGACAGCAGCGCCGAGCCCTCCACCCCGGGCACCGAGTAGTCCACCCGGTACGGCAGCTCGTCGCGCATCCCCGCCGCGTCCGCCGCCGCCAGGTAGTCCGGGGTCACCTCCTGCAGCGCCAGCACGTCCACCCGGTGCGACCGCACGAGGCTCACCAGCTCGGCCGCGTCCGCCGAGCCGACCAGCACGTTCGCGCTCATCACCCGCAGCGGCACGCCCGCCGCCCCCGCCATCGGATCATCGTCGGCGAACCAGCGCGGCAGCACCACCACGGCCAGCGCCAGCGCGGTCACCGCAGCCAGCGCGGCGGCCGCCCAGCGCCGCCACACCAGCAGCACCGCCAGCGGCACCAGGGAACCGGCGGCCACGTACGGGGTGAACGCCATCAACTGCGCGACCGGATACCTGGTGTCCCAGCCGGCCAGGCGGAGCACGGCCCACACCGCTGCCGGCAGCGCCAGGACCCAGGGCAGCGCGCGCAGAAGGAACCGTTTCATGCACCGGATGCTATACATTTTCATGGTCAACTAGGTGTTGGCTTTGTGAAGGTTCCGTGGACGGGGTTAGGCTCTGCGGCCATGACGGCGACGCTGCACCCCGCGACCCTCCGGCCCGGCGACACGGTCGCGCTGGTGTCGCCCTCGGGGCCGGTGCCCGCGGAGCGCGTCGAGGCGGCGGTGTCGGTGCTGACCGGCTGGGGCCTGGCGCCCCGCGTCTACCCGCACGTGCTGGCCCGGCACGGCTACTTCGGCGGCACCGACGACCAGCGCCTCGGCGACCTCAACGACGCGCTCGGCGACCCGCAGGTCCGCGCCGTGCTGTGCACCCGCGGCGGCTACGGCGCGCAGCGCATCACCGACCGCGTCGACCTCGACGCCGTACGCCGTGACCCGAAACTGGTGATGGGCTTCTCCGACATCACCGCGCTGCACCTGGCGCTGTGGCGCGGCGCGCGGCTGGCCACCGTGCACGGGCCGGTCGCGGCGCAGTTCGACAAGGGCCCGGACTCGCCGACCGCGCTCGGCGCGCGCCACGCGCTGATGAGCGGGGAGCCGGTGGTCGTCGCCGCCGACCCGGCCGAGGACACCCACCGGGTGCGCACCACCGGCCACGCCGAGGGCACCCTGCTCGGCGGCAACCTGTCGCTGCTGGTCAGCACACTGGGCACGCCGCACCTGCCGGACCTGACGGGCGCGATCCTGCTCATCGAGGACGTCGGCGAGTACCCGTACCGCGTCGACCGGATGCTCACCCACCTGCGCCGCAGCGGCGCCCTCGACGGCGTGGCAGGCATCGCCGTCGGCCAGTTCACCGACTGCGCGGACGCCTGGCCGGTCACCATCGCCGACGTGCTCGCCGACCGCCTGCTCGATCTGGGCCTGCCCGTCCTCGGCGGCCTCCCCATCGGCCACGGCACCCAGCACACCGCAGTCCCCCTCGGCACCCACGCCACCCTCGACGCCGACACCGGCACCCTCACCGTCGCCCCCGCCGCCACGAGCTGACCCACCGCGTGCCGCGCCGTGCCCCGGTCGGCCCGCCCATGATCCGCCGACTTGCCAGGCAGCTGGGCGAATGCCGCGCCAAGATACGCACAGGTGCCCGGCAAGTCGAACGATCTTGACCGCTCTGGGCGGCCGCGGCCGGCACGGCCGGAGGTCACGGCCGGTGCCGGCCGTGGTGGCCGGGACGGCTACATGTCGGCCAGCGAGGCCGTGATGACGATGCCCGCGATCAGGCTGGCCGGAATGCCGACGACCCAGCCGATGAGGATGCCCGCGCCCTTGCCGCCGTCTTTGGCGAGGACACCGCCGATACCCGCGACCAGGGCCACGATGCCGAGCAGGAACTGCCCACACAGCCCGGCCATCAGGAAGACGGAGGCGGCGTCGCCCTCGGCGAGCGGGCCCTCATCGGTCCGCTGCCCGAAGGCCAGCGCGGCGGCCAGGGGCAGGACGGTGACCAGCAGGTGCGCGCCGAGCATCCAGAACATGCCGCGCCATACCAGCCGGGCCTCGATCTGCCGCCTGAGCGGGGGCGGCGCGTCCAGCGAAGGGTCCGACCACGCGCCGACGGCGGGCTTGGCCGGCGCGGGTTCCACCGGCGGGCCCGCAGGCGCCGGTGCCCGGTAGGGGTTGTCGCTCACGGGGGTGCCTCCAGGTCGAACGGGTCGGGCCGGCCGAGGTGCGTGCCGCGCAGCCTATCGCCCGCGCGCCCCCGCGGCCTCCCCCGATCGCCCCGCCCCGCCCTTCCCGATTCGGCCGGGCAACACCCCACGGAACATCAAGGAGGGCACCTTCCATGACGCGGAGCGCCAGGAAGGTGCCCTCCTTGCGGAGCGGTCAGGTCAGAAGCACTGGGAGGCTGACCAGAGGGTGCCGCTGCGGGCGTCGGTGTGGATGTGGTCGGAGTGGTCGGGGTAGCCGGGGCCGAGGATGCCGGTGAAGCCGTGGTAGCGGGCCTGCTTGCCGATGGTGCACAGGGAGGCCGGGCCGGAGCCGAGGTCGACGCCGTCGCCGTAGAGATGGCGGCTGCCGGACACGCCGCCCGCCGCGCTGTTGCAGGCGGTGCTGCGGAAGCCGGAGGTGACCCGCAGGGCCTGGTCGCCGAGGGCGTGGCGCAGCGCTTCCAGGCGCCACATCGCGCGCAGGGCGTTGGACTTGGCGGTGGCGGCCGAGACGGCGCCGCCGGCCCAGGTGGTGTTGCACTTGTTCAGCTCGGCGTAGCTGAAGTGGATCGGCGTGCAGTCGTCGTCCTGCAGGGCGTAGATCTTGTTGAAGGTCTGCGGGCCGGCGATGCCGTCGGCGCCGAGGCCGTACGCCTGCTGGAAGCGGACCACCGCGTCGCGGGTCTCGCCGCCGAAGATGCCGTCGATGACGATGGTGTTGTTGTAGCCGGGCCAGCCCGCGACGCGGATCTGCAGCTGGCGGACGTCCTCTCCGGACATGCCCGAGGACAGGGAGCGGCCCCAGGTGTAGCAGCCGTCGGCGTACGCGGGGGACGCGCCGACGGTGATGGCGGCCACCGATCCGATGGCCGCCATCACCAGCACGGTGAACGCCCGGATGAAGGCGTTGCGGGGGAAACGTCGAGACATGCCAGGCACTGTGCCAACCACGCCTGTCGATGTCAAGAGTTTACATATCTTGCAGTTACTACGTAGTATCCTTCCGAAAAATCGCGCAACAAGCCGTCACGACCTGCGGACTGTCCGCAACGGATCAGCGCCGCGAGCGCGCCTTGCGGTCCCCGCCCGCGGCCGCGACACCGTACGCCAGCGCATCGACCAGGGCCCGCCAGCTCGCCTCCACCACGTTCTCGTGCACGCCGACCGTGGTCCAGTCACGACCGTCGGTGTCCACCGTCTCCACCAGCACCCGCGTCACCGCGTCGGTGCCGTGCGAGCCGGCCAGGATGCGCACCTTGTAGTCGGCCAGCTCCAGCCCGGTCAGCTGCGGGAAGTGCCGCTCCAGCGCCTGGCGCAGGGCCTGGTCGAGCGCGTTGACCGGGCCGTTGCCCTCGGCGGTGGCGATCACGCGCTCGCCGCGTACCCGCAGCTTGACGGTCGCCTCGCTGACCACCGCACCGTCCTCGCGGTGCTCGACGATCACCCGGTACGACTCCAGCGTGAACGGGGTCGTCTGCTCGCCCAGGGACTGGCGCACCAGCAGCTCGAACGACGCGTCGGCGGCCTCGAAGGACCAGCCCGCCGCCTCCAGCTCCTTCACCCGGTGCGTCACCTTGGACAGCGTGTCCGGCTGGCCGGCCAGGTCCAGACCGAGCTCGCGGCTCTTGAGCTCGATGCTGGCCCGGCCGGCCATCTCGGTGACGAGGATCGTCATGTCGTTGCCGACCACGGCCGGGTCCACGTGGTTGTAGAGAGCCGGGTCGACTTTGATCGCGCTCGCGTGCAGGCCCGCCTTGTGGGCGAAGGCTGCGGACCCGACGTAGGCCTGGTGGGAGTCGGGTGCGATGTTGGCGATCTCGGCGATGGCGTGCGAGACGTGCGCCATCTGTTCCAGGCAGCCGTCCGGTAGGACGGTCATGCCGAGCTTGAGCTGCAGGTTCGCCACGACGGCGAAGATGTCGGCGTTGCCGGGGCGCTCGCCGTAGCCGTTGGCGGTGCCCTGCACGTGGCGTACGCCCGCCTCCACCGCGGCGATGGTGTTGGCGACGGCGCAGGCCGTGTCGTTCTGCGCGTGCATGCCGAACAGCTCCGGCGAGACGCCAAGCCGTTCGACCAGCTCGCCGATGGCCTTGCTGATCTGCGAGGGCAGCATGCCGCCGTTGGTGTCGCAGAGCACCACCCGCTCGGCGCCCGCGTCGAGCGCGGCGCGCACCACCGAGGCGGTGTATTCGGGGTCGTGGCGGAAGCCGTCGAAGAAGTGCTCGCAGTCGACGAAGACGCGGCGGCCGTGCGAGCGCAGGTGGGTCACGCTGTCGGCGACCATGGCGAGGTTCTCCTCGCGGGTGGTGCGCAGCGCGCGCTCGACATGGCGCACGTCGGACTTGGCGACCAGGCAGACCACCGGGGTCTGCGCGGCGAGCAGGCCCGCCAGCTGCGCGTCGTCGGCCGCCGCGACGCCCGCCTTGCGGGTGGAGCCGAACGCGACCAGCACCGCGTTCTTCAGTTCGAGTTCGGTTCTGGCCCGTTCGAAGAACTCGGTGTCCTTGGGCACCGCTCCTGGCCACCCGCCCTCGATGAACCCGACCCCGAACTGATCGAGCAGGCGCGCCACCGCGAGTTTGTCCGCCACCGAGTAGGTGATGCCCTCGCGCTGGGCGCCGTCGCGCAGCGTGGTGTCGAAGATCTGCATGTCGTGTGACCTCCTGTGTGGACGCCCGCCTGGCGGACGCCGACGTGTGAACCGGGAAGGAAGGAGCCGGAAGACCGAATGAGCTGCAAAACAAAAGACCCCCCGCGGTCGCGGGAGGTCTGCGCGTCGGCGAGGGGCCTGGTTGCCCAGGTGCGGCCGGCGCGCTAGGTGCCAATAATCAGTACGAAGCGGATCACGTTCAGTAGCGTCCCATTTCTGCGACGCTCAGACCAGCAGGCTCCCGCATGTCGGGAAGGCGTGTCGCCGCCGCAGCCGTGGATCACGTCGATGACCTGCGCGGTGGACCGCGGCAGCGGCTCCGTGTCGGTCGCCACAATGTCATGATCCGGTAATCCCCGCGCCACGGCAGCCCGCCTAATCTTGAACGGCTCAAGAAAGACCGCCAGGAGGCGTCTCCTGATGCGTCGCGCCTTCCGGTGGTCCCCCGGGGCCACAGCTCCCGAAGAGTCGCGACGAAGAGCTTTACCCGGAAGAAGAGCCCGGCGGGAGACGTCCCGCCGGGCTTTCCGCATGTCAGGGTGATCGCGGCCACTCGACGTTAGTTGAACAGTCAAGTATTCTCGCGGTATGAGCACCCGTATGCCTGCGCTCTACCTGAGCCACGGCGCTCCCCCGCTGGCCGACGACCCGCTGTGGACCCGGCAGCTGGCGCAGTGGTCGGCCGACCTGCCCCGGCCCACCGCGATCCTGGTCGTCTCCGCGCACTGGGAGAACGCCCCGCTGGCGATCGGCGCGACCACCACGGTCCCGCTCTACTACGACTTCGGCGGCTTCGCGCAGCACTACTACGAGGTGAAGTACCCGGCTCCCGGCGCGCCCGAGCTGGCCGCGAAGGTGCGCGCACTGCTGCGCGGCCCGCAGACGCCGGTGGCCGACGTGCCCGACCGAGGCCTGGACCACGGCGCGTACGTGCCGCTGGTCGAGATGTTCCCCGAGGCCGACATCCCGGTGCTGCAGATCTCCATGCCCACGCTGGACCCGCGGCGCCTGCTGGAGATCGGCCGCAGGCTCGCGCCGCTGCGCGACGAGGGCGTGCTCATCATCGGCTCGGGTTTCTTCACCCACAACCTGCGCGCCGCGATGCAGTACATGCACCTGGGCTTCGACGCGCCGGTGCAGGGCTGGTCGGCGGAGTTCGACGACTGGGGCCGGCAGGCGCTGGACGCCGGCGACGTCGACGGGCTGCTCGACTTCCTGCACAAGGCCCCGTCGGGCGCGATGGCGCACCCGCGCACCGAGCACTTCGCGCCGCTGTTCGTCACGCTGGGCGCGGGCGAGGCCGACCTGGCCTCCCAGCGCACCGTCATCGACGGCTTCTGGATGGGCCTGGCCAAACGTTCCGTCCAACTCGGCTGACCTGATCTCTGATGTGACAAGGTCGCGGTACACCCGGCCACGCGACCTTGATTACGGTATCGGGGTGACCACCACGCCGACCGAGCGCAGCATCGCCTTCGCCGCCGTCTTCAACTTCCGCGACCTCGGTGGCCTGACCACCGCCGACGGCCGCACCGTACGCCGGCGCACGGTGTACCGGTCCGACACGCTGAGCCGACTCGGCGCCGAGGACCGCGACACGTTCGCGGCGCTCGGCATCCGTACCGTCATCGACCTGCGCCGGCCCGCCGAGGTCGCCTCGATGGGCCGCGTGCCGGAGTGGACGCAGGTGGTCTGGCGGCACAACCACCTCGAGCACCCGACCTGGGACCACTCCACCTACACCACCGAGATCGGCGTCTCGCGCTGGCTCGCCGAGCGCTACCTGGAGCTGGCCCACCACGGCCGGGCCGACATCGCGCGGGTGGTCGGCATGCTCACCGACGACGACCACGGCCCGACCGTGGTGCACTGCGTGGCGGGCAAGGACCGCACCGGCCTGATCGTCGCGCTGGCGTTGGACCTGCTGGGCGTGCCCGACGACCAGATCGCCGCCGACTACGCGCTGACCGAGCGCAGCGCGCCGAGGTTCAGCCAGTGGGTGCGCACGGCCTTCCCTGACCAGAACCACGTGGCCACGCCGCCGTTCTTCACGTACACCCCGGCCGAGGCCATGCTGATGACCCTGCACGGGCTGCGTTACCGGCACGGCTCGGTGACCGAATACCTGGTCGGCGCGGGCCTGCAGCGCGACCGGGTGGAGCGGCTGCGCGAACGGCTGCTGGAAGCATGAGCGAGGCGGTGGGTTCTTCCCGGCTGGTGGATTTCGCCAGTCCGCTGTTCAACTTCCGGGACGTGGGCGGCCTGGCCACCACGGACGGGTCGCGGGTGCGGCACGGCGTGCTGTTCCGCTCCGACACGCTGACCGCGCTGGGCGAGGCCGACCGCGACGCGTTCGCGGCGTTCGGCATCCGGACCGTGATCGACCTGCGGCACCCGGTGGAGCTGGAACGCTTCGGCCGCGCCCCGGACTGGTGCTGCGAGCAGTGGCACAACGTGCCGCTGAACAACCCGGTGTGGCGGGCCGAGGACTACTCCGCCGAGGCGGGGGTGGTGGCGTTCCTGCTGGCGCGTTACCACGAGACCGCGGAGCTGGCGGCGGCCGACATCGCGCGGGCGATCGAGCTGATCGCGACCGGTCAGGCGCCGACCGTGGTGCACTGCTGGGGCGGGCGGGACCGCACCGGTGTGGTGATCGCCCTGGTGCTGGAGCTGGCCGGGGTGTCCGACGCCGACATCGCCGCCGACTACGAGCTGACCGAGCAGGGTATGGCCCGCTACCTGGCCTGGCAGCGCCGGAACAAGCCGGACAAGGAACCCTTGCAGCCCTACCTGGCCAGCACGCCGGCCGAGGTGATGCGGCGTTTCCTGGTGGAGCTGCGCGAGCGGCACGGCTCGGTGGCGGCCTATCTGACCGGGGCCGGGCTGCCCGAGGAGAGCATCGCCGCGCTGCGGTCGAGATTGCGCGAGCAGCGGCCGTGAGGTGACCCGGGCGTTATCGACAGGTGCCATGATGTGACGGAATTTCATCGGGGAGGAGCCGTCCACCATGCACATCGGAACGCGAACGTTGCTGGCCGTGGCCACCGCCGTCGCCGTGGCCGCACTGGCCGGTTGCGCGGGCGAGACGAGCAGCGACTCCACGCAGCAGCCTGCTCCCGGCCAGGTGGCGCCCGGGACGGGCACCTTCAAGGACATCGACACGGCGGCCCGGGAGCTGGTCACCCGCGAGGCGTACTGGCAGTCGCCCGCGGTGCTCGACGTGGAGCAGACGCAGCGGATCGGGCTGGCGGTCGGCGAGGGCGAGAAGCTGACCCAGAAGATCAACGCGATGCTGCCGGACACCCTGACCACGGCGGCCGGGCCGGTGGAGGTCGGGCCCACGGTCAAGGCGACGCTGCGCGGCAACACCGAGGATGTGGAGATCACGCCGTCGGAGTCGGTCAACGCCACCACCGGCAGTGACGTGCAGATGCTGTGGACCTGGCTGGTGCACCCGAAGCGCCCGACCGACGACCTGCTGCTCACCGCATACCTGGAGGTGCCCCTGAGCAACGGGCACACCATCACGCACGAGGTCGCGCTGTCGGTGCAGGTGCGCCGGACCATGTCGTACACCGTGTGGCAGGTCCTCACCCACTGGGGCACCTGGTCGGCCGTGGTCACCAGCCTCATCGGCGCGGTGAGCTGGCTGCTGCGCCGGCGCAAGAAGAAGCCGGGCGACCGGCAGCAGCAGGACGAGGCGCCGGAGCCCTCGGTGGCCAATGTGGCCGCCTGACCCCTTGGCATGCCCGGCCGGGGCCCGGATGAAGAAATCTTCGGGACAACTGGGGTCTGGCGAAAGTTAACTTCAGCGGCGATAGTGGCGGGTGAATGTCCATCCCCACTTCCGCGGAGTACCCATGGCCAGATCACGCCTGCGGGCGGCCGTCGTCGCCGGCCTCACCGCGCTCAGCCTCGCGGCGCTGTCCGCCGCCGCCGGCGCGCCCGCCGCGGCCGCGCCGCCCACGCACGACGAGCAGATCACCTTCCAGGAGTGGTCCCGCTACACCGACTGGCGGCAGGGCACCCACCAGGGCACCCTCGCCATCCCGGGCGTGCGCACCGGGATCACCATGCTGCTGCCGGCCGGGCAGACCGACTACGCCGACCCGTACACCGGCGTCACCAAGAGCTGGAACTACTCCACCTGGACCTCACCCGTGACCGAGGTCGGCTTCGACGCCACCGAGCTGGTCGCCTCGTGGAACGCCGAGACCCCGGCAGGCACCTGGATCCAGGTCGAGATGCAGGGCACCTACAACACCGGCGGGCAGACCCCCTGGTACACGATGGGCCGCTGGGCGTCCGGGGACGCCGACATCAAGCGCACCACGGTCGACGGGCAGGGCGACCCCTGGTCGACGATCTGGACCGACACGTTCTCCATCGACGACGCCGACAACGGCGTGCTGCTGCACGCCTACCAGCTGCGCCTCACCCTGTACCGGGCACCGGGCCAGTGGCGTTCGCCGCGGGTGTGGATGCTCGGCGCGATGAGCTCCAACGTGGCCGACCGCTTCACCGTCACCCCGAGCGCCGGCGGCATCGCCTGGGGCACCGAGCTGGCCGTGCCGCGGTTCTCGCAGAACATCCACACCGGGGAGTACCCGGAGTACGACGGCGGCGGCGAGGCCTGGTGCTCGCCCACCTCCACCTCGATGGTCGTGCAGTACTACGGCCGCGGCCCGTCGGAGCAGGACACCTCCTGGGTCGACCCGGCCTACGCCGACCCCCAGGTCGACCACGCGGCCCGGATGACCTACGACTACGCCTACGAGGGCGCCGGCAACTGGCCGTTCAACACCGCGTACGCGGCGTCGTTCCCGGGCCTGGACGCCAAGGTGACCCGGCTGCACTCGCTCGACGAGGCGGAGCGGTTCATCAAGGCCGGCATCCCGGTGATCACCAGCCAGTCGTTCCTGTCCACGGAGCTGGACGGAGCGGGCTACGGCACGTCCGGGCACCTGTTCGTCATCGTCGGCTTCACCGCCGAGGGCGACGTGATCATCAACGACCCGGCGTCGTCGAGCAACGACGCCGTGCGCAACATCTACCCGCGTGAGCAGTTCGAGCAGATCTGGCTGCGCACCAAGCGCTACCGCGCGAACGGCACGGTGGCCTCCGGCTCGGGCGGCATCGCCTACCTGATCAAGCCGTGGTGGAAGCCGTGGCCGGTGGTCGCGGGCTCGACCAACTGGTGAACGACGATCCCGGGTGCGCCCCCGCCGTGGGGCGCACCCGGGATCACATCCGGGTCTCCAGGATCGTGTCCGACAGCGCGATCACGCCGAACGTGCCGCCCTGCGGGTCGGCCAGCAGCGCGTAGTGCCCCACCGGCAGGTCCAGCGGCCCGCTCAGCACCGCGCCGCCGAGCTCCAGGCAGCGCGCGATCGTGGCCGCGCAGTCCTCGATCTCGAAGGTGACCCGCCAGTGCGCGGGGGTGCCGGCCGGGTAGCGCTCGTCCATCACGGACAGCCCGCCGACGGTACGGCTGTCGACGAACCACTCGATGTGGTCGACGCCCTCGGCGATCTCGCTCTTGCGCTCGGACCAGTTGAACGCCTTGCCGTAGAACGCCACGGCGGCGGACTCGTCCCAGGTCACGACCTCGGTCCAGCACATGGTGGCAGGCTCGGCGGCCGCCTCGGCGCCACCGGACGTGCCCCGCTGCCACAGCCCGAAGACCGCGCCCGCGGAGTCGGCGACCAGGGCCGCCCGCCCGCGCGGGCCCCGGTCGTGCGCCGGGACCAGCACCGACCCACCGGCGTCGAGCACCGCCGCCACGCCGTCCTCGGCGGCCGCCGCCGACACGTAGCACAGCCACGTCGACGGCCGTCCCGGCTCGGCCGGGAGCAGGCCCGCCACCGCACGGCCGTCGAGCGCGAACACCTCGCCGGGCGTCCATCCGAACAGCCCGCTGTAGAACGCCGCGGCACCGGACGGGTCCGCGGTCACATACTCGGCCCAGCACGGGGTGGCGGGCGCGTATCCCCTCACTCGCATGCCCGCCACCTTAGGTCCATCCGCGGTTCACGGCGACCTCTGCACGTGCCGACCGGATCGCCCCGTTCGGCTGGCCGGTCGGGCGATCCGGGCAACCGGAGCGGTGCGCACGGGCCGATCACCGGCGATGATGGTGACCATGCTCCAGGATCGGTCCGTGCTCGCCGGGTGCAACACCGCACTCAACGAGTCCGACGTGATGGGCCTGCGAGTGAACTGGCCGGGCCGCACGGTGCGCCTGCTGCTGCACGTGCTCGCGCTGCCCGAGCACGGCCCGGTCGACCCGGACACCCGCCGTGCCCTGGTGCTCACCGGCGTGTGCCTGATCCGGGTGCTGCTGCGCGCGGACCGCACCGGCGGGCGCGACTACGGCCACCCCATCGAGCTGGCCGACGCCGACGCCGCCGACGCCTTCCTCGCCTCGGCCGGCTGGTCGAACCCGATGTACGGCTGGAGCTTCCTCGACGACCCCGAACTCACCCGGGACTGGCCCGCGCCGGTCAGCCTGGTGCTCGCGGGCACCGGCCCGGCCGCGCACACCATGTACTGGTTCAGCGAGTGCGGCCGCGAGGAGCCCGGCGGCCGGTCGGCGTACTGCATCGAGGGCGACATCCACTTCGCGCGCCTGGACGTCGAACGCGCCGACGGCTCCCCCGTGCCGCTGACCTCGTTCGCCGCAGACGGCCGCCGCTGGTGGGACGCGTTCCGCTCCGGCGACCCCCGCGTCTCCCCCTCCTCCCAGCAAGCCCAACCCCCCTCCCCCGCCTGGACCTGACCAAGGCCACCCACCTCACACGCGAAGGAAGGGCACCTTCACATCGCTATGCGTTGTAGAAGGTGCCCTTCCCCACCACCGGAGGCCGACGGCGCAGGTCAGGCCGCTGCGGCGGGGCGGATCAGGAGGCTGCGGCGGCGCGGGCCATGGCGTCGCGGTAGATCGGGCCGTGCAGGAAGCGGTCGGGTAGGGCGCGCATGGTCAGGCGCAGCGCCCGGACCGAGACCGACGCGGACAGGTCGGTGGTGGGCAGGCCCAGCGTGCCGTAGATGCGCCGGGCCCAGCCGGGCTGCAGGGAGAACGCGGTGGCGGCCAGGCCTGTGTAGACCAGCCGGGCCGGGGTCAGCCCGAGGTGCCACGGCAGCGGCGGCGCCATCAGGAAGAACAGGGTGTCCAGGGCCTCGCGGGTCAGCGCCAGTTCGGGGCGCATCCGCCGGTAGTAAGCGTCGACCTCGCCGGCCGTGCCCGGCACCGATGCCGGGTCCAGCCCGACCAGCTCCGCGGCCCGGCGCTGCTCGGTGTAGTAGCCGTCGATGTCGGCGGCGCTCAGCTCCAGACCCGCCCGGCGGGCCGTGCTCAGGAACGACTCCACCTCGGTGACGTGTACCCAGCGCAGCAGCTCGGGCTCGTCGATGCGGTACATCTCCCCTGTGTGCCGGTCCACCGCGCGCATGCGGGCGTGCACGCCCCGGATACGCCGCCCCGCGGCGCGGGCCTGGGCCGTGGTGCCGAACATGACCGTGCCGACGTAGTCGGCGGTGCGCATCAGCCGGCCCCACGGCTCGACCTTGTAGCTGGAGTTCTGCACCACCCCGGCGATCGCCCGCGGGTGCAGGGCCTGCAGGAACAGCGAGCGCACCCCGGCCACCCAGAGCACCGGCTCGGCGTGCACCCGCCAGGTCACCGACCCGGGGCCGAACAGTCCGACGTCAGCGGCATCGTCCATGCCGTCCAGCGTGCCACGCCCGGCGGGACCCAGGAACGCCCTGGCCGCCTCTCGGCCCCCGGCCGCGTGAACTTCCGTACCCGATCATGCGGTATGCCCGACTCGCCGCGCCGCGCCGCGCCGCGCCGCAGGCCGCCGCGCCGCAGGCCGCCGCGCCGGCCGGTCCGGCCACCGACCCGCCAAGATCGTCGGACTTGCCTGGCACCTGGGCGAATCGCGGTTCAAGATACGCACAGGTGCCAGGCAGGTCGAGCGATCAAGAGGGAAGCGGACCGGGCTCCTAGCTGATCTTCGCGTTGAGGTGGATGGCGATGGCGTCGTGGGCGGCGACGTTCGCGACGAACCAGCCGCTCGCGTCGACCGTGATCACCGGGCCGGTGCAGGTGGTGCCGCTCTTCTCGCCGTGGATCACGTCGCAGTAGCGGCCCGCGGGCAGGTTCGTCTGGTACGACCGCCCGTTGATCGCCCCGTCCTCGTCGTTGATCGTCAGGTAGCCCTTGCCGTTGCGCCCGAACGCGATGTGGTTGTTGCCGTTGTCGTACCAGTTGACGACCGTGGTGCCCTTGACCGCGTTGTGGAAGCCGACCATGTTCGCCACGACCTGCCAGCGGTGCTCGCAGCGCCAGCCGCCCGAGTAGCAGGTCGTGTTGCTCGTCTTGCCGTTGGCGTCCGACGGCGGCCCCTGGTCCTTGTTGCTGAACTCGTAGCTGCTCATCACCGCCGGCGACCCGTACGGCCAGGCCAGCATGAACGCGTTGGCCAGCGCGTAGATCCCGTTGTCCTTGTAGGTGAGGATGTCGCCGCCGTCGCGCTGGGTGTCGTGGTTGTCGGTGAACACCACGGCCTTGGCGGTGGCGATGTGCCCCCACGGCTCGCCGAAGTTCTTGAGGTAGGCCAGCTTCTCGTGCCGGAACACCCGGCCCAGGTCCTTGCCGTAGCGGAACTCGTGCACGTCGCCGTTGCCGGTGTACTCCGTCGGCAGGACCGGCTCGCCCGCGCCGTAGATGACCTCCTGCACGAGGTACACCGAGCGGGACAGCTTGCCCTTGATCGCGGCGATGTCCGCGGCCGCCATGTGCTTGCTGGCGTCCAGCCGGAACCCGTCGACACCCAGGGTCAGCAGGTCGTTGAGGTAACCGGCCAGCTTGGTGCGTACGTAGTCGCTCTCGGTCTTGAGGTCGGCGAGGTTGACCAGCTCGCAGTTCTGCACCTCGTACCGGTCGCCGTAGTTGACGATGTCGTCGTTGCCGTTGCGGCCGCAGTGGTGGAAGTCCTGCGTCTGGTAGATGCCCGGGTAGGTGTACGACGTGTAGGTCGAGCCGGCCCAGCCGGTGCCCGAGCCGACCCCGGTCATGTGGTTGACCACCGCGTCGACGATGACCTTCACGCCAGCGTTGTGGCAGGTGGTGACCATCGACTGGAACTGGGCGCGGGTGCCCTTGCGGGACTCGACCCGGTAGCTGACCGGCTGGTACGCGACCCACCACTGCTGGCCGCGTACGTGCTCCTGGGGCGGGGACACCTGCACGTAGCCGTAGCCGCGCGGGCCGAGGAAGTTGGTGCACTCGGCCGCGACCGAGGGCCAGTTCCACTCGAAGAGCTGGACGATGACGTCCTTGCTGCCCGAGGGGGCTGCGGCCGCGGGGGCGGCGGCCGGGATCGGCAGCGCCGCGGCGAGGACCGCCGCCAGCGCCAGTGAGAGAAGTCTGCGTCGTTGCATGAGGACACTCCGGACGTACGAGGGGACGGATCGTCGAGTGCGTGGGGTCCGCGGACTGAAACCGCATTGAAACCTTGCGGCAATATTCACAAGAAGTTTCAACGAAGTCAACGAATCCGATGCGGAACGGCACGAGAGCCGCCACGCAAGATCTTTCCAACCCGGTTGCCCGTGGTGATCGCTGTTTCGTGTCAGAAGCTGCGGTTCCGCCTCAGGATCTGACACCAAACAGCGATCATCGCCCCTCCGGAGCGGAGCGGATCGGAGCGGATCGGAGCGGATCGGAGCGGATCGGAGCGGAGCAGAGCGGGCTCAGCCGAGCAGGCGGGCGGCCGACGCGAGGTACGCGCGGCCCTCCTCGGGAGCGCCGTGCCGGATCATGTAGAGCCCGGACGAGACGCGCTCGGTGAAGCCCCACTCCCAGATCGCCTGCTCGGCCACGCCGGTCGCCGCGGCCAGGCGCGCGCAGTACCCCCGCACCAGCCCGACCGGATCCGTCGCCGCCAGCACCTCGTCCGTCCAGCCGCGCACCGCGACGCCCAGGTCGTAGGCCGGGTCGCAGAGGAAGCCGTCCGGGTCGACGAAGACGTGCCCCGACTCCGCGCCGGGCCGGGGTGACAGCACGGCGAGCACGTTGTCCGGGTGCGGGTCGCCGTGGCAGACCACGCAGCCGTCCAGGTCGAACGCGGCCGCGCGGCGACGGGCGTACCCGACGGCCCGGTCGACGACCTCGGCCGGGCAGGGCCGCCCGGTCTCCGGCCACAACTCGATGATCAGCTCGGTGAGCGTGCTGGCCTTGTCCGTCCCGGGCAGCACGGCCGCGTCCGGTGGGCGGGGCACCAGCCATGCCTGTCGCAGCGTCGCGGCCAGCACGTCGAGCGCGTGCTCGGGCGAGAGGGCGGTGGTCGCCAGGGCCGGGCCGAGGGGTTCCAGCAGCGCGGCGGCACGCTCCGGATCGTGGGCGTACAGCCGGACGTACCCGTGCCCGTCCGCCGCCGCGATGGTGCGCACCTGCCCGGCGAAGCCGTCCCAGGGCGGCGCGAGCCGCAGCACCGCGTCCGTGCCGTCGGCCGTGCGCACCCGCAGCACCAGCGCCGCCGACCCGCCGTCGAGCGCCGCACCGGGCGTCAGCGACCAGTCCGCGCACACCTGCCCGAGCCGCTCCGGCAGCACCGCCAGCCAGTCCCGGCCCGGTGCCCCCTTGCTCAGCGCGGTACGCCGCATCCGGTCGGGCAGCTCGATCACGGCCCCACCATCCCACCCTCCCGAGCACCCCGACCAGCGGATTACGCCTCCGCCGCCCGATGAGGCGTTGAGGAGGGCGCCTTTCACCACCCATAGCGATCTGCGGGGCTGCTGCTCGGCTCGCTGACGCGAGTCGACGATGCCCTTCCCTTCCTGCGATGGGGTTAGGGTCGGGCATGTTCGCGCGCGCTCGGGGAATGGCCCGATCCCTGGTGATGTATCACGGCATTCCCGGTCGGCACCGGCGGATGCGGCGTTTCTACGGGCAGTTCCTCGGGCCGGGTGACCTCGCGTTCGATGTCGGCGCGCACGTCGGCAGCCGGGTGCGGCCGTGGCGGCGGCTCGGGGCCCGGGTGCTCGCGATCGAGCCGCAGCCCGACTGCCTGCGGGTGCTGCGCCTGTTCTTCGGGCGCGACCCGGGTGTGACGATCCTGCCCAGCGCCGTCGGCGCGCGGCCGGGCAGCGCCTCGCTCGCGCTGTCGTCGGCCACGCCGACGGTGTCCTCGCTGTCGCACGAGTGGATCGAGTCGGTGACCGCGGCCGACGAGCGCTTCGCCGCGGTCCGCTGGGACCGCTCGGTCGAGGTCGAGGTGGTCACCCTGGACGATCTCATCGCGACGCACGGCGAACCGGCCTTCTGCAAGATCGACGTCGAGGGTTTCGAGGCCGATGTGCTGCGCGGGCTGTCCCGGCCGCTGCGGGCACTGTCCTTCGAGTACCTGCCGTTCGCCCACGACGCCGCCCTCACCGCCCTGGACCTGGTGGAACAGCTCGGCGTCTACGAGTACAACTACGCGCCCGTGGAGACCATGCGCTTCGCGAGCGAGCAGTGGCTCGACGCGGCCGGCCTGGTGCAGCTGCTGGAGCAGCGGTTCCGCGCGCTCGGCCGCTCGGGCGACGTCTACGCCCGCGCCCGCTCGCTGTAATCCACAACGGCCGGGGCCTGTCCGCGGGCCCGCCCGGCCGTGACGGCGCGACGCCGCCAGAGGTAGACCACGTCACGCCCGAAGGACTCGGCGAGCAGGGCCAGCGCGCCCGCGAGCGCCACCGCCACCACGGGCCGGGGCAGCACGTCCGCGGCGGCGCTCACCAGCACGATGCCCTGGATCGCGGCCACCACCTTGCGCCAGTAGCGCGGGAACAGCTGCCCCCGCAGCCACGGCAGCACCCAGGTGGCGACGACGTACACGTACCGCATCGTGCCGATCGCCAGCACCCACGGCCCGGCCGCCGGGGCGACGTAGCAGCTCAGCACAAGGATGAGGAACGCGTCGACCTCCATGTCGAACCGCGCGCCGAACGCCGACGCGGTCTGCGTGCGCCGGGCGACCTTGCCGTCGACCGCGTCGAGGACCAGCGCCACGACCGTGATCCCGACCAGCACCGGCACCGGGATGTCGCCGGCGAAGGAGGCCGCGGTCAGCGCCATGACGCAGCCGGTCAGCGCGGCGCGGGTCAGCGTGACCAGGTCGGCGGGTCCGAACGCGACGAGCCCGGCGGTGTGCATGGCCCGGGTGAGCAGCGCCCACGATCCGACGGCGTACAGGCTTCCGGCCGCCCATCCGGCGTGTCCGAGGCCGACCGCCGCCGACAGCAGCGCGAGCATGGCGAACTGGACGCACAGCCCGATCACCGGGCCCGGTCTCACCGGCGGCACCGTACCTCCGTTAGGTTCGACCTTGATCCGAGGAGAGGAAGCCGATGGCATCCTACGCGCGCGCCTTCTGGACCGCCGCGCCCGGCGCGGGCGAGATCCGGTCCGTGTCGCTGCCCGCTCCGGGGCCCGGTGAGGTGCTGGTGCGCACCCTCCACTCCGGCGTGAGCCGGGGCACCGAGACGCTGGTCTTCCGCGGTGAGGTGCCCGCGAGCCAGTACGCGGTGATGCGCGCCCCGTTCCAGGAGGGCGACTTCCCGGGGCCGGTGAAGTACGGCTACCTCAACGTCGGAGTCGTCGAGCAGGGCCCGCCGGAGCTGCTCGGCCGCACCGTGTTCTGCCTGTACCCGCACCAGACCCGCTACGTCGTCCCGGTGGGCGCGGTGGTGCCCGTTCCCGACGGCGTGCCCGCGCGCCGGGCCGTGCTCGCGGGCACCGTGGAGACCGCGGTCAACGCGCTGTGGGACGGCCCGCCGCTGGTCGGCGACCGGATCGCGGTGCTGGGCGCGGGCATGGTCGGCAGTTGCGTCGCGGCACTGCTGGCCCGCTTCCCCGGGGTGTCGGTGCAACTGGTCGACATCGACCCGGAGCGGGCCGCGACCGCGGCGGCCCTCGGCGTCGCGTTCGCCTCCCCCGAGACCGCCGACGGCGGCTGCGACCTGGTCTTCCACGCCTCCGCCAGCGCCGCGGGACTGCAACGGTCCCTGGACCTGCTCGCCCCGGAGGGCACCGTCGTCGAGCTGAGCTGGTACGGCGACCGCGCGGTGAACCTGTCCCTCGGCGGGGCCTTCCACTCCGGACGGCTCACCATCCGCGGCAGCCAGGTCGGCACGGTCTCCCCGGCCCGTGCCGCGCGCCGCTCCTACGCCGACCGGCTCGCCATCGCCCTGGACCTGCTGCGCGCCCCGGCCTTCGACGCGCTGCTGTCCGGCGCGTCGCCGTTCGGGCAGCTGCCGCAGGTGCTGGCCGGCCTCGCCGACGGTTCCCTGCCCGCCCTGTGCCACACCATCAGCTACGACGGAGAGTGACCCCCATGTTCAGCGTGACGGTCCGCGACCACATGATGATCGCCCACAGCTTCCGGGGCGAGGTCTTCGGCCCGGCGCAGCGCCTGCACGGCGCGACGTTCGTCGTCGACGCGACGTTCAAGCGCGCCGAACTCGACCCCGACGACATCGTGGTGGACATCGCCGCCGCGTCGCAGGAGCTCAACAAGATCCTCGGCGCGCTGAACCTGCGCAACCTCGACGACGACCCCGCGTTCGCGGGCGTCAACACCACCACCGAGAAACTCGCCCAGGTCATCGCCGACCGGCTGGCGGCCCGGGTGCACGCGGGCGCGTTCGGCGAGAACGCGCGCGGGCTGTCCGGGATCGCGGTGACGCTGCACGAGTCGCACATCGCCTGGGCGTCCTACGAGCGGCCCCTGTGAGCACGTGCCGCGCTCTCCGGCAGGGCCTGGTCCGGCCATCGGGCACCGGGATCTCGTGCACTCCGTGCCGTCCCGGCAGCACGAAGTACACAAGATCTGATTCGGCCGGCCGGTGAGCACCGTCCACGTCGTCCTGCCCGGCGGGGTCGACGACCCGGCCGCGCCCAGCGGCGGCAACGTGTACGACCGGCGGGTCTGTGACGGCCTGGCCGCGGCCGGGTGGCCGGTGCGCGAGCACCCGGTGCCCGGCTCGTGGCCGCATCCCGCCGCGCCCGAACTCACCGAACTCGCGGCGCTGCTCGCGGCGCTGCCCGACGGCGCGACGGTGCTGATCGACGGCCTGATCGCCGTCGCCGCGCCCGAGGTGCTGGCCGCGGCGGCCCCGCGGCTGCGGCTGGTCGTGCTGGCGCACATGCCGTTCGGCGACAGTGACGCCGGCCTGCGGCCCGGCGAGGCCCGGGTGCTGCGGGGCGCGGCCGCCGTCGTCACCACCAGCCGGTGGTGCCGCGAGCGCCTGATCAGTGGGTACGCGCTGCCGTCCGCCCGCGTCCACGCCGCCCCGCCCGGCGTCGACCCCGCACCCCTCGCCCCCGCGTCGCCCGCCGGGACGCGGCTGCTCTGCGTCGCCGCGCTCGCCCCGCACAAGGGCCACGACCTGCTTCTCGACGCCCTGCACACGCTCACCGAGCTACCCTGGACCTGCACGTTCGTCGGCTCGACCGACCGTGACCCGGCGTACGTGGCACGGCTGCGGGCGCACCCGGCCGCCGGCCGGATCGCCTTCGCGGGCGTGCGCACCGGCGACGGGCTCGCCGCCGCGTACGGGGCCGCGGACCTGCTCGTGCTGCCCTCGCGCGGGGAGAGCTATGGCATGGTCGTCACCGAAGCGCTGGCCCGGGGCATCCCGGTGCTGGCCAACGACGTGCAGGGGCTGCCCGAGGCACTGGGCGCGGCCCCGGACGGCAGTGTGCCCGGCCTGCTGGTCCCGCCCGACAGCCCGGCGCTCGCCGCCGCGCTACTCCGCTGGCTCACCGACCCGGACCTGCGCGATCGACTGCGCCACTCGGCCCTGGCGCGCCGCGACGGCCTCACCGGCTGGACCCGCACCGCGGAACTCGTCGGCGAAGTGCTCTCCCGGGTGGCTCGGCTGGCCCGATGACGGCGCTGTGTGTATAAATCCACAGACACGCGGGGACGGTACCTCTAGGAAGGATGAAGTGTCTGGACAGGAGGTCGCGTTGCACAGTGCCGTGACAGGCGTCCGCGTGCCCCCACCGGGCCGCACCGCGGGACGCCTCGGGGCCTGGGCGCGCGCCGCCGCCGGGCTGCTCATCCTCGCGCTGCTGGTGTGGCAGGTCGGCGCCGGGCCGTTCCTTGACGGGGTACGACTGGTCGACCGGCCCGCGCTGCTGGCCGCGCTCGGCCTCGGCGCGCTGAGCACCGTCGCGTGCGCGTGGCGGTGGAGCCTGGTCGCCGAGGGCCTCGGCGTGCGGCTGCCGCTGGGCCGGGCGGTCAAGGCGTACTACCGCTCGCTGTTCCTCAACACGACGCTGCCCGGCGGCGTGGTCGGCGACGTGCACCGCGCGGTGCGGCACGGCCTGGACATCAGCGACGTCCGGCTCGCGGTGCGGGCCGTGGTGCTGGAGCGCACCATCGGGCTGACCGTGCAGATCACCGCGTCGCTGCTGATGCTGCTGGTGCTTCCGTCGCCCGTCCGCGCCCGCATGCCGCTGATCGTCGCCGTCGTCGCGGCGACCGGGCTGGCCGTCGCGCTCGCCCTGCGGGCGCTGGCCCGGGGCCGGTCGGCCCGCTGGGCGGCAGCGCTGCGGTCGGCGTACACCGATGTCCGTGAAGTCCTTCTCACCCGGCGCCGCTGGGTCGGCATCGGCCTGGCCTCCGCGGTCGTCGTGGCCGGACAGCTCGTCATGTTCGTGGTCGCGGCGCGCACCGCGGGCTCGGACGCGCCGGTGACCCTGCTGGTGCCGCTGACCCAGCTGGCCCTGCTGGCCATGGCGCTGCCGCTGAACATCGCCGGCTGGGGCCCGCGCGAAGGCGTCGCGGCCTGGGCGTTCGCCGCCGCCGGGATGACCTCCACGCAGGGCGTCGCGGCCGCCGTCACCTACGGCGTGCTGGGCCTGGTCGCCGCGCTGCCCGGCGCCGCGGTCCTGCTGGCACGCACCAAGCCTCGGAGTGGAAAGCATGCGTGAGCGCCCGTACGTCCTGCTCAGCTGCAGCATGTCGATCGACGGCTACCTCGACGGCGCGACCGACGAACGGCTGCTGCTTTCCAACGCCGCCGACTTCGACCGCGTCGACTCCGTCCGCGCCTCCTGCGACGCGATCCTGGTCGGCGCGCGCACCGTACGCCGGGACAACCCGCGGCTGATGGTGCGCACCCAGGCCCGCCAGGACGCCCGGGTGGCCCGCGGCCTGCCGCCGTGCCCGATCAAGGTGACCGTCACGGGCCAGGCCCGCCTGGACCCCGACGCGGCGTTCTTCACCGCCGGCGACGCCGAGAAGATCGTGTACTGCGCCAGCCCGCGCGTCGAGCACGCCCGGGACCTGCTCGGCAAGGTCGCGACCGTCGTCGACGGCGGCATGCCGGTGGACCTGCGGCACGTCACCGAGGACCTGTACGACCGCGGCGTCTGCCGGCTGATGGTCGAGGGCGGCGGCACCATCCACACCCAGTTCCTCACCGCCGACCTCGCCGACGAGCTGCACCTGGTGGTTGCCCCGTTCTTCGTCGGCGACTCGCGGGCCAGCCGCTTCGTCAACGACGGCGACTTCCCCTTCCACCCGGGGCGGCGCGCGAAACTGGCCGACGTCCAGCAGATCGGCGACGTGGTGCTGCTGCGCTACGCGCTGTCGCCCCGGTTCGACAGCGCCGAGCAGGAAGGCCGGTGACCGGCATGCTGCCCCTGGCGACGGTGCGCACCCAGGTCCAGGTGCCGATGCGGTTCCCCGACGGCTACACCACCATGGCCCGGGTCGTCACCTTCACCGGGCTGGTCGACGGCCGCGAGCACCTGGCGCTCGGCCTCGGCGACCACGCCACGACCCTGCGCCGCGACGCCGACGACCTGCCCGTCCCGCTGGTCCGCCCGCACAGCGAGTGCCTGACCGGCGACGTGTTCGGCAGCCAGCGCTGCGACTGCGGCCCGCAGCTGCGCGAGGCCGCCGAACGCATCACCGTCGCCGGCGGCTTCCTGCTGTACCTGCGCCAGGAGGGCCGCGGCATCGGCCTGTACGCCAAGATGGAGGCGTACGCGCTGCAGGACACCGGCCTGGACACCTATGAGGCGAACCTCGCCCTCGGCCACGACGAGGACGCGCGTGACTACACCGTGGCCGCGCAGATGCTGCACGCCCTCGACGTGTCCAGGGTCGCGCTGCTGTCCAACAACCCCGACAAGGCCGAGCAGCTGGCCCGCCTCGGGGTCGCGGTGACCGAACGCGTGCCCACCGCGGTGCACCTGTCCCCCGCCAACGCCGGCTACCTCGCCACCAAGGCCCGCCACGCCGCCCACACCCTCCAACTCCGCCCCACCCGCTGAGCCCTCGCCCGGCCCGGCCTGGCCCGGCGCGTGCCTTGCTGCCTGCAGTTTCGGGGAAAGTGCGGCAATCGGCGTCCACGTAGGCGCAGTTTCCCCGAAGTTGCAGCCCGGCAATCCGGTGAGGCGGGGGTGTCCGTCCGTTCGGACGGATGTCGGTGCGGCGTGGAACGTGAGTCGGTTTGCTGATAGCGCGCTGAACGCCGATCCGCTCCACTACAGATCATGCTGCGTCGCGCCTGTCTCGCCCTGCTCGCCCTCACCGTCCTCGCCGGATGCGGCGACGACAAACCCTCCCCGACCACGCCCGTGCCGAGCACGCAGACGAGCGTGTCCGCGGAGGCCTCCCCCAGTGCAGCGGTGAGCCCGGCAGCGTCGCCGTCGCCGTCGCCCGCGATCAACTTCACCGTCGACGGCGCCGGCCCGTACACGATCGGCGCGAACCTGGAGGCGCTGAAGGCCGGCGGGATACTCGACAAGATCGCCACCGGTGCAGAGACCTGCCCCGTGAACACCACCGCCGCCGGCACCGGCGTCTGGAAGGACATCCAGCTCCAGTTCCGGCCCGACGGCGCGCTCTACCTGGTGGTCAACCGGTCCAAGACGATCCCGACGCCGTCCGGCGCGCGCCTGGGCATGACCCTCGCCGCCGTCTCGTCGATCTACGGCAGCCTCGGCAAGGAACTGAACGGCGGCTCCGCGCTGCTGGTCACCACGACCTCCGGGCGCGGCATCCTGTTCGACCTGGACCAGAACAAGAAGGTCTTCGCCATGATCGCCGGTGACGCCGCCTACCTGAAGTCCAGCTACGAGGGTGGCACCGACTTCTGCTGAACCCGCGAGGCAACCACCCGCCCCGCTCAACCCGTTCCATTCCCGATGATCCGCCGGTCCCGCCTCGCAGCTGTCGAGGCGGGGCCGGTTCCCGTCAGAACTGAAGAAAGGATCGACGTGAGACGTCGTACGCTCCTGTCCGCCGCTGCCCTCGGGGTGGCGGCGGCCGCGTATCCAGCCGCCCGAGCCGTCGCCGCGACCGCCCCCGCGCTGTTCGTGGCCGCCCACCCCGACGACGAGACCCTGGCCATGTCGACCGCCATCGCCGAACATGTCGCCGCAGGCCAGGACGTGCACGTCCTGCTGCTCACCGACGGCGAAGGCTCCGGCACCATCAACGTCATCAACGGCACCACAACCAGCCCCTGGTGGGGCAACCGGCACGTGCCCACCGCCGAGGGCTACGCCCCGCTGACCGCCACCACCCTCGCGGCCGCCCGGGTCATCGAGGCACAGACCGCGCTGCGGTGCCTGGCCGCAGGGCTGCCCGGCACCCTCACCGTGCACCGGGCGAGCCTGCCCGACGGCGCCGTCACCTCCGCCACCGCACAGGCCGCGATCGTCGCCGTGGCCGACCAGATCGCACCCGGTGGCGTCGTCCGGCTCAAGGGCCACTCGCCGACCGTCGACAACCATGCCGACCACCTCGCGGCAGGGCAGGCGATGGTCGCCCTGGCCACCTCGAACCCGGCCCGGTTCAGCGACCGCAGGCACTACATCCTGCCCATGTACTGGACCGACTCGCGCCTGTCCCTGGTCACCGAGTCATGGGACGGCCCGACCGACGCCGGGATCGCCGCCCGGGTACGCGCCGCCGTACGGTCCTACGGAGCCTGGTCCCCGGCGCAGGGCTCTTACGCGATCGGCTACCACTCCGTCGCGACGATGCTCGACCAGCTCATGTCGACCCCGAAGTGTCTCCAGCACCCCTGACCGGACGCAGCGGGGGGCATCCGGCCAGGGGGCTGTACACATAGGGTCGTAGCCCATGGGAATCGAGATCGTGTTCGAGACGCACTCGTGGAGTGAGGACAACGACCTCGGCCGGGCGACCGGCTGGCTTGCCGGCAGGTTGTCAGAACGCGGGCGGGCGCTCGCCGCAGAGCTGGGCGCCCGCCGCCGCGACGACGGCATCGCGGCGGTGTTCACCTCCGACCTGCGCCGGGCGGTCCAGACCGCGGACATCGCGTTCGGAGACAGCGGCGTGCCGGTGCTGCACGACTGGCGGCTGCGCGAATGCGACTACGGCCGGCTCAACGGGATGCCCGCGGTCGAGCTGCACCAGGACAAGCGCGCGTACCTCGACGAGCCGTACCCGGGCGGGGAGAGCTGGCGGCAGGCCGTCGCCCGGGTCGGCAGGTTCCTCGACGACCTGCCGACGCGCTGGTCGGGGCAGCGGGTGCTGGTCATCGGGCACGTCGCCACCGGATGGGCGTTCGACGAGCGGCTCAACGGGGTCCCGTTGGACGACCAGATCGACCGGCCGTTCGCCTGGCGCGAGGGCTGGGAGTACCGGCTCTGACCCACCCGGCTGCGCGTGGAGAGCCCTCCGCTCGCGTCTTCGCAGGTCAGCGTACCGGCGGCTCGTCGCCTCGGATGCGGGCATGCAGGTGCATGTCGTGCCGGCCGTCAGAGTGGACGGCGTCGCTGCGCTTGGTGCCCTCCAAGAGGAAACCGGCCTTCACAGCGACGCGGCAGGAGGCGTTGTTGCGGGTCGAGTGGTCCAGGTGCAGGCGGTGGAACCCTGCCTCGCCGAGCGCCCAGGCGCTCAGGGCCGCGAGCGCCTGGGAGGCCACGCCTGCGCCGCGGGCGGCCGGGAGCACCCAGTAGGCGCAGCCTGCGACACCGTCGTCGAGATTCAGGGACCCCATGGCGATACGCCCCAGCACCTCGCCGCCGCCTCGGGTCACCGCCCAACTCGCGCCGGTCTCCTCCGCCCAGGCCTGGCGGTACTGCTCGAACCATTCGCGGACCTGGTCTTCGGACGTGGGCTGGCGGGTGTGCCAGTGCTGGATCTCGGGGTCCTGGTAGGCGCCGAGGAAGGCCGGCGCGTCGGACGCCTCCCAGGGTCGTAGGAGCAGGTCACCCGGGGCGGAAAGCAGCGGTTGCGGGCCGGCGGCGAGAGTTCCGGCGGGGATGGCAGACGGTGTCGAAAGGGTTGCCTTCACGTGCCTCATCCTGCCTTGGCGGTGACGGATCTTGTCAAACCCGGTGGGCGGCCCCGTCGGCAGCTAAGTCGCTACGCACGCCCACAACTTCTGGGTTGTAGTTACAACCCAGAAGTTGTGGGCGACCTCGCCGGGCCCGTGCGTTCGAGCGGATGAGGCTGCCCGGCCAGCCGCTTCAACGGGACGGCACCCAGTCGTGGCTCCGCGAGATTGCCTCGTACTCCTACGGTGTCCACCATGAACGGGGAACTCGTCCTGCTGATCAGCATCGCCCTCCTGGTGTGCGTGGCCGGGGTCGTCCTACTAGCTATCGCGGTGTCGCGCCGGCGGCGGCGGACGCGTACGCCGATGGAGGCCGCGCGCCAGGCGGTGCGTGCCGCGTCCCGGGAGAGCGCCCGGCTCGGGCGCTCGGGCCTACAAGGAAAAGGCTCCGGCAACCAGTACGGCGAGTCAGCCATCGGCGACGCGCACAACGGGGCCTGATCTGCATGTTCCTGGCAGCACACCATCCGTGGCAGAACCTCAGATCGCTGCCGTGGCTGTAGCGGCGGCCGCACCCGCGTACATCGAGGGGGCGCTCACCGCCGTCAACAGAGGGTAACCGCAGCCCCAGCGCTGCGGTCAGCGGTCAGTGCCCTGGCGGTGAGGGACCATGTCAAAACACGTGGCGCTACGCCGATGGATGACCAGTCAGCAGCCCGCTTGGAGGCATCGGCTCTCCGGCCGTCAAGCACCGCGGCGGTCGATGAGGTTGGCGACGGCGACGACGCGGCGTAGCAGGCGGGCCGAGTCGACACGTTCGGCGGCGGCCTGTGCCTGGCCGAGGGTGGCGCGGGCGGCGTCGAGGTCGCCGGTCTTGGCGTAGCTCTCGGCCAGCCAGGTCTGATAGAGGGCCACCTCGCGTACGTGGTTGCTGTTGTAACCTCCCAACGCTCTGATGAGCAGTGGCTCCGCCTGCGTGGGCGCACCGAGTTCGATGGCACAGCGGGCAGCCATGACGTCGATCTCGGCGCGGTTGAGCCAGTAGACCCACTCGGGTTCACAGATCCCGTCGGCGCGCTGTTCGTAAGCATCGTCAACGGCGTCGAGAACGCGGCGGACCGTGTCGCCGTCGCGCAGGCGGGCAGCGGCCCAGGCGTAGCGTTCCAAAAGCAGCGCCCGCACGACCGGCGTCGCCCCGGTCGCTCCCTTGACTGCGGAACGTGCGACGAGGAATGCATCGTCGCGGCGTCCGATGTTGGCGATCTGATAGCTCAGGCTCGACAGCAGCTGCGCACCGAGCACACGGTCGCCGATCACCTCTGTGGCACTGACCCCGGACAGGTAGAGCTGCTTGGCCTGGGCATACTGTCCGGCGTCGCTGGCGACCCAGCCGGCCAGCTGTGCCAGCTCCCCCACCGCCGTGAACAGCCTACGACCTGTGGCATCGGCATAAGCGGCGTTGCGTGTCAGCGCGGTGGCCGCCTTCAGCTCCTTGGTGATCACGGGCAGCATGTGGCTGCTGCTGACCGTGTCGTCCAGGTGGCGAAGCTCCACCACCCGGGCTTCCAATGCCTCGACCAGGCCGGTGCCCACCTGCCGTCCAGCGCGCAGATACGTGCTGGCGGGCGTGTCGGCGATCAGCCACTCATGGGTGATCCGCACCGGGTCCAGGGCGGTGCCGATCGCGACGCCGAGGACCTGTTCGTAGCGCTCGATCACGTCGACGGTGACCGTACGGCGGCCGGTCTCGACCAGCCCGAGGTAGGGCTTGCTGAAGTGGGTCAGGGCCGCCATGCGGGCGAGGCTATGGCCTGCCGCTTCACGTGCCGCACGTAGGCGCGCAGGCAAACCGGTGTCGTCTGTAGACGGTAGAAGACTCGCATCCTGTTCCACGGCCGTACCTTTCCGCTGATCCTGATATCGGCCCAGCGGGAACGCGCTTGAGATGTCCGGAACTAGCTGGCGCTACGGGGAAGACCAGGGGTCAGGGCTCGCACCCCCGACACCTCCCATGGCCTGGTCTTCCCCACCGTAGTCGAGGACCACAAGGGGATGCGAATCACGAAGGGGGCACCGTGTACGGACGGCAGGAGACAGACGAGCGGTACCGATGGGATAAGGACGAACGCTTTCCCCAGGATGAGATCCAGCGAGTTGTCCAGCAGGTCTACGCGACCAACAGGGCGTATCACTGGAACTGCTCCACGGTGGTGGTTCGGACGCTCCTGGACGGGCTGCGCCGTGAATGGTGAAACGTTCTGGGTGATCGCGAGCGGTCAGGGGGTGCGTGTCGGTGATCGTGTCGCGCTAGCCCGGCATCCTGATTCCACCGGCCGCATCGTCGGGGTGTCCGGACACCACACGGGGGCACCAAGTGTGGAACTGACGGGAGGCCCGCAAGCCGGGAAGATCGTCACCGTTTGGCCATCAGACATCCTGCTGAAATTGCAGTCTTGATATGCGAAATCCCCGTACCCACCGCGAAGCGCACAGGCTGCGGGGATTCCGCTGTCCGAATCCGACGTCGCAGCAGGAACGTAACGCCATCAGCTAATACCGACCGAGCAGCCGGCCACTCATGCCATCGGCATGTGTCGAACCTTTTCATACGAGGTCAAGGCGGCGCTGACGCGCCGCGCCGGGTCCGGGCACTGGGCCTCGGCGCTCTGCCTCCGGCCGCGCCAGGCCCGCGCCCGCCCCGGCAGCCAGCAGCTACGCCATGAGCCGTTAGGACAGATCGAACTCGCCGAAGGCGAGGAGTTGCCGCAGGTCAGCACTGTGATCAACGCGGCTGGTGATCGACTGGCCGACGCTGCGGCCATGGCCGGCGACGACACGCGTCAGAGTATGCCGGACGTGATCAAGCTGAGGTGGCCGCTCAGCGAGAGGAAATGATCTTTTGTCGACAGGCTGATCACAACGACGAAGATCATTTATTGTTTGATTTTATGATCATTTCTTCGCACGTCAGCCGGACTAACTGACCGCCGCTCCCGCCGCCGTCACATCCGTGCCACCTGATGTCTTCAAGGTCAAAGTCACCCCCTCAACCTCGGGCTCCGGGGAGTCGCACCCCGGCCGCCATCGACCCGGGCAAGCCTTCATGATTCCCCGACCTGGTCAAGGTCGTTCAGTCGTGGAGTGCTCAACCTTGACCAGGTCGGGAATCATGACCACGGGGTGCGGGCCGACGGCAGACGGGGTGGTAGCAGGGTGAAGTGGGTGTGTGTCCTCAAGACCCGACTACTTGACAGCCGACAGCAGATCAAGAACGTACTGTTCTATGTCTGTAAATCGATACAAGCTGAAGGCCTTTCGGTCATCCACCCTCCAAAGCAGCGCAGATGGAGCTTTTGAAGCGGAGGACATTGCCCGCACTGCTTCTTCTGCCTTTTCCATTTGGCCTTCGAGTATGTGGCAGAGGACCAAATTGGCGTACCAGATTGTGGGTGGCCGATTCGCCAATGAGATGGCCTTCGTGATCAGATTACGTGCACGTTCGAGATCGAGAGGCATCAGGCAGAAACCGTAGTTGTTCATGGTTTCAGGATCATCAGGACGAAGGTTAAGTAGCCCTTCAAAGATCGTGGCCGCTGCCTCAAAGCTGCCGGCTCGCAGCTTCTCGATGGCGAGGAGCTTGAAGCCGCCTGGATTAACGAATTCACGTCGTTCTTCCTGATCGGCATGATCGGCAAACCGACCGGCCATCTCCCTCGACAGTTCGTCGATTCCGATTCGGCGGATCTTCATCTGGTCGCTGCGGGCGCAGCCGCGGACATCGCTCCGAAGGTACCGCCATTCGCAAGCTAGCGATTTGTCCAGCCAATCGGATAGGTAAGTGCGCGTAAAACGATCAAAGATCCAGCCGGAATTTCCGATGGTGAATGGCATGACCGGCTCTGCTGTGGAGAAGAAGCCTGTCGAAGGCAGATTCCAGGCGGCGATTTCATCGATGCTTAGACTTCTGTTCCAGGCCGCAATTTTGCCGACGCATGTGGGGCTAAAGACTGCGGCTGGCAACTCGTCGCGAGACAATCGTTCGAGCGCCGGCGCAAGCAGCTTCCGAATCTCGAGCCACTCGGCGTCGGGTCCCGAGTCGTCATCCTCCCCGCCCAGAAGTAGATCGTGAACCATGTAAACAGCCTGCGCGTAGCTAGTTATCGTCGCCACTACATCAGTGAGTTCGTCGCGAGAAAAACCGCGTCGGCAGAGTTCGTCTACGCTGGCTCGGATCAAGTAGGCGCGTTCTTCGTGATCTTCTGCGAACACGGGTGGTGTCGACGCCTGGAGGTCCAGTTCGGAGAAAAGGGAAACGGTACTCCTTAAATCCGTGGGACGCTCGTTGTCACTCAGCCGGATCTCCGCCGCATCAAACGGCTTCTGCGAGGGCTCGGGTCCCCGCCGAACGCGACGCTTTCGACGGACTAACTCAATCCCGTCACCGAAAGACAGAGTGGCGCGTTCGGCTGGGTCAGCCGAGAACTCAGCCAAGATGTCGTGGCACTCTTCGCCACACACCGGGCCTGTCGCACCCCGGACATAAAACGGGCACTCCGGGGTCAGAGCGGGCGGTTCGCAGTTAACGCTGAACTCACGAAGTGAAGTGAGGAACAGCTGCCGCTCTGACCCCTCGAACGAGAATGGGCGTTCGGTCATCGGTAGGCATCACTTCGCGGGGTGACGCTGAGGACGATGATCTCTGGTTCGGTCTTGTAGATGATCCGGTGAGTACGGCCGAGGCGTACCGACCGGAGGCCGGCGAGCTTGCCGAGCAATTTCTTGCCCAGCGCAGGCTCCACGTCAAGGCGCGAGACAATGTTCCGCGCCTTAATCTGTAAGGCATCAGGCAATTCGTTGATGCTCTTCTCCGCGAGCTTCGTGAGCCTTGCCACTTCGGGTCCTCAGTCTTCGGCTAGTTCCGCTTCAGCTTCGCGGATGGCGGCCATGGTCGCGTCATCGGAAAGAATGTTTAACGTCTCCACTAGTGCCTCGTACTCGTCGTACGAAAGGATGACGGCTACGTTCTTGCCGTGACGCGTAATGATGTACTCACCGCCGGTGTTAACCACGGTGTCGACAACCTCACGTAGATTGTCGCGGACTTCTGTCAAGGGGGCAGTGTTCATGATCAACTCTCCCTGGTGGTGGCAGGTCTACTTCCCCGTGAGTAGCGCCCTGATGAAGACTGTACGTTATAACGTACGGAGCGGCAAGTAGGTTCGTACGCTTTTCCGTACGTAGTCATAACTGCTGCCGAGCAAAAGATCAAGGTCTAGGCC
This sequence comes from Catellatospora vulcania, assembly GCF_009720385.1. Lineage (GTDB taxonomy): Bacteria > Actinomycetota > Actinomycetes > Mycobacteriales > Micromonosporaceae > Catellatospora > Catellatospora vulcania. Next base: position 240,287 of record NZ_WARX01000006.1, read on the forward strand.
GGGGGTCGCGAACCAGCCCGCGGCGAGCCAGCGGCGAACAGGCCGTCGCTAGGCCGTCGGCCGACTTTCCAGGCCGTCTTCAGGCCGCCAAACGCCGACCGGCAATGACCACTATGGACTGGCAACGCGGAATAGAACAGCAGCTCAGAACGGCTGTCGGCGGCTAGGCCAGGAGGGCGACGGACGAGTCGGCCTGTACGCCGGATACTGGCTGACCCTCTGGCCGACTGAGTCGACGCGCCGGGGACGCCGAGGGTCGTGCACACTGCCGAGGTGACTGAACAGGTGCCTGCCCTGGCGGAACACGAGGACCGGTGGATTCTGCCGTTTCGTGGTCTTCGCGTAACTCAGATTCTCGTGGACTTCGCGTTCGGCCTTCGCCTGGACGACGTCGGCGAGGTGCGGATCGGGGGCAAGGCCACGTTGGGTTGGGTCGCCGCCGGGGTGAGGCCCGAGACGATCACCTTGGACCCCGAGCGCCAAGACGTCGTTGCCGGCCTCGCCGTCTTCAACACCGACGTGCTGTCCGCCGTGGCGTTCAAGTCCGGGTCACTTCGGATCGTCTTCAGCAGTGGACACGTGCTCAGAGCTGAACCTGACCCCCAGTACGAGGCTTGGACCACGAGCGGGCCTGGTGGCATGTCGATCGTGAGTCTTCCGGGAGGCGGACTCGCCGTTTGGTCACCTCGGCCGTGACCGCAGTACAGCTGCGAAGTACAGCAACGTCGTCGGACTTCAGCGACCGCAGGCGATCCGGATCACCGTTCTGACCACGCACCCGACTGCCACCGACTGGTGCGCGTCAAATCCGTAGGTCCATGGTTGCCACGGCGACGCCGTGAGCCATCAGCCCACGACTTCCCAGCCTCGACGCTGCAACGCGTCTCGCACGGGGGTCGCCCCCATGGCCCAGAAGACAAGAGCCTCATGGCTGTCGCTGGTTTCGAACTTGAAACCGTCGGCCAGAACGGGGATTCGGCCAAAGCGGGAGATCGAGACTAGGTTCGCGCGTGTGACGAGGAACTTCCCGAACGGCGAGGAGATCGCAATCTCGCCGGCGCTGACGCGGAGTTCGGCCAGCGGCGAGGTCGCGTGCCTGTTCTTCATGTAGAACGGCCAGGTCATCCGAGGGGCGATGTAAGCGACGCCCCCTCGCGTGGTGAAGTCCTCGTCGGGCACGGGCTAAGTATGTTCGAGCCGATCAACTTGCAGATCAGCGGGCGGGGCCGGTTGCGGAACATGCGCGGAATGATATTGATCCGACGGCTGGTTGGTCGTCGAGTCTTCGCAGGTGGGCGAGCCCCTGTGTCGCCGACGACAAGCCCCTTCCTAATGGGCCTCGCCCGGCTTGTTGTGGTAGACGGGTTGGGTCCAAGCCGCCAGCGGTCGAGCACTGCCCCTTCCAGGCCTTCGAGGTCCAGGTTTAGATCGTGCCGCCGCTGGTTGGTGAGGGGGCGAGACGACCGGTGGGATGTCGTGCCGAACGAGCACTGATCCATTAGGGCGTGCGCGGGTCCTCCTCCTGGCCTTGGACCGGGTCGGTGACGAGGCGGAGGTGTCGCGGTGCTGTTTGTCGGTGATGGCTGGGCCGAGGCCCACCATGATGTCGAGATCCAGGACGAGGCAGGCCGGCGGCTGGTGCGCCGACGGTTGCCGGAGGGTGTGGCTGGCATAGCCGCACTCCACGCCCTGGTCGCGGAGCATCTGGGCGACGGTGATCCAACCGAGGTGGTGGTTGGTATCGAGACCGATCGCGGCCCGTGGGTGCAGGCGTTGATCGCCGCCGGCTATCAGCTGTATGCGCTCAACCCGATGTCGGTGGCCCGCTACCGGGAACGGCACGTCGTTTCCGGTGCCAAGAGCGACGCCCGTGACGCGAAGGTCCTCGCTGACCTGGTACGCACCGACCGGCATCAGCACCGTTCCGTTGCAGGCGACAGCGACCTGGCCGAAGCCGTCAAGGTGCTGGCCCGAACCCATCAGAACCTGGTGTGGTTGCGGCAACGCCAAGCCAACGCGTTGCGTTCGGCGCTGAGGGAGTTCTACCCAGCCGCTCTGGTCGCGTTCGAGCAGACCAGCGGCCGTGACGCCCTCGCAGTGCTCAGCATTGCCGCGACACCGACCCAGGGCCGCGCACTGTCCAAGGCGAAGATCGCCGCGGCGCTGCGCCGGGCGGGCCGGCAACGCAACATCGACACCCGCGTGGCGCACATACAGGCCGCGCTGCGCACCGACCAGTTGCAGGCTCGGCCCGCCGTCGAGACCGCCTTCGGGCACACCGTCACCGCTCTGGTGGGAGTGCTAGTCGAACTCGCACGCCAGATCGAGACCATCGAAGGTGAGCTCGACGCCCATTTCGACCAGCACCCCGATGTGGCGATCTATCGCTCCCAACCAGGGCTAGGACCCCTGCTCGGTGCCAGAGTCCTCGGCGAATTCGGTGACGACACCAACCGGTACGCCGACGCCAAATCACGCCGCAATTATGCCGCCACCAGCCCGATCACCCGAGCCTCAGGAACCCGCCGTGTCGTGCTGGCCCGCTACACCGCCAACAAACGCCTCCGCGACGCGCTCTACCTGCAAGCCTTCACTGCGCTGACCGCATCACCCGGCGCCCGCGCCTACTACGACGCCCACCGCGCCCGCGGCGCAACCCACCACCAAGCCCTACGCACCCTCGCCAACCGCCTCGTCGGAATCCTCCACGGCTGCCTACGCCACCAGACCCCCTACAACGAGACCACCGCCTGGCCGACGACCAACATCGCCGACCAGACAGCCCTCACTTGACACGTTAGGACCGTGGGATGTCTAAACCGTGCCGCTGTCGCCAAGGTCCAAGACGAAGGGTGAGCCAGGGCGGTCAGGCTGCCAACCCCGCCTCAGGGCAGCTCTGATGACCGCGGCGACCATAGCGGGCAGCACCGGCGATGCGGGCAGGGCCAGCCAGTTGCCGGGATGAGGTGACTGCGTGCTGACTACGAGGATCGAACCAGCATCGCCGATAGCCTCGACGGCGAAGGTCAATGAGGACCAGTTCAAACCCTGGCTGTAGGTGGGTTTGCTGCGTACACGCCAGCGGTAGCCGCGGCCGTCGACGGTGATAGGCCGGCTGCCTCGCCTCGCCAAGGCCACCGTCGCCTCCTGAATCTCGGGTCTTGCGTCGAGGACGTGATCTGATCTTGCGTGCAACATCCGTGCAACTAGCCTCGGCGAATCGAGGCTTCCAGCGGTCAATGGCGGTCAAAGTCCGGGAACGCCGTCCGGACGAGAAATGCGGAGGGACCAGGGCTTCTACCCTGGTCCCGGTGGTGGGCGTGGCAGGGTTCGAACCTGCGACCCTCCGCTTGTAAGGCGGATGCTCTCCCGCTGAGCTACACGCCCGCTTCGGCCTGCGCCGACACGAACCGGCACATCCTACCTGACCGCCGACCATGCCTTCACCAGACTTAACCCCACCGCGGTCAGTCCCGGCCGACGAACATGATCACAAAGCGGCGGCCTCAGAGCGCCGCGAGCGCCTTCCGCCAGGCTTCCTGGTCCCGAGCCTCCCCGGGCAGGTTCATCTCCGCGTACCGGACGACGCCGGCCTTGTCGATGACGAACGTCCCCCGGTTGGCGTACCCCCGGTCCTCGTTGAAGACCCCGTACGCCTGGGCCACGCCCCCGTGCGGCCAGAAGTCGGCCAGCAGCGGGAACTCGTACCCCTGCTCGTTGGCCCAGACCTTGTGCGCGAACACCGAGTCGACGCTCACCGACAGCACCTGCGTGTCCTCGTTGACGAAGTCACCCAGGTTGTCCCGGATCTCGCACAGCTCGCCCTCGCAGGTCCGGGTGAACGCCAGCGGGTAGAACACCAGCAGCACGTTCTTCGCACCCCGGAAGTCGGACAGCCGCACTTCCTGGTTGTTCTGGTCCTTCAGCACGAATTCCGGCGCTGCCGCGCCCGCCTCGATCGGCATGATGCCTGCCCCCACGATCGGTGAAGCTTCCATGATCGCAGGGCTGCCTGGCGGCCTGCCGGTCGGGGCAGGCCGCTCTCGTCGGCGGCGGGGCTCAGCGCTTGGGCGCGCGCGCCGCCTTCGGGGCCACCAACCGCGCCGCGCTCCAGTCCTTGCCGGCGCTGAGGGTGGAAGTCTGGGTGAGTCCGGCGGTCGGTGCCGCCTCGGCGATCTCGCTGGGCTCTACGTGCCCGGGCCGACCCGACTTGGGGGTCAGCAGCCACACCACGCCGCTCTCGGCGAGCGGGGCGATGGAGTCGACGAGCAGGTCGACCAGGTCACCGTCGTCCTCGCGGTACCACACCAGGACGGCGTCGACGACCTCGTCGGTGTCCTCGTCCACCAGATCTGATCCGCATGCGTCGGCCAGGGCGTCACGGAGGTCGGTGTCGACGTCGTCGTCGTACCCCATCTCCATGACCACCATGTCCGGCTCGATGCCGAACCGGTCCGCCAGGCTGCGTACGCCCTCGGCGGCCTGACCTGCGGTCGCGCTCACTGTCTTGTGCCTCCTCTTCGTTTTCTGGACACCCGCAGTTCGCTGCGGGATCACTCGATTATTGTCGTCGGCGTCACAGCCGACTGCGGGTAGTCCACACAGTTCTAGCGCCCAGCGCAAGTGGCGGCCCCGGCGGGTCGCCAAAAACGCGGCTCAGGCGCTCTCCGCGCGGCTGGATCAAGGTTGCCACACGCTCAGGCGGCCAGCAGTGCGCGGGCTGCGCGTTCGATCGCGTCCTCGCCGACGAGCACGTGGTCGGCGGCCGGGCCGAGCGGCAGGAAGGTGTCGACGGCGGCGACGCGCCGGGCCAGGCCGACGTATCCGGCGTCGACGAGTGCGGCGAGCACGCCTTCGCCGACGCCGCCGGAGCGGCGGGTCTCGTCGACGACGAGCACCCGGCCGGTGGCCCCGGCTTCGCGGACGATGTCGGCAAGCGGCAGCGGGGCGAGCCAGCGCAGGTCGACGACGCGGCAGCCGTGGCCCTCCTCGGCGAGCCGGGCGGCGACGCGCAGGGACATGCGCACGCCGTTGCCGAAGGTGAGCACGGTGAGGCGGTCGCCGGCCCCGTAGGCGTGGCTGCGGGCGCGGCCGACGGGCACGTGGGTGTCGGCCCAGCGGTCGGGGGCTGTGTAGTGGCTCAGCCAGCCTCCGTCGCCTTCTTGGTGCAGGTCGCGGGTGTGGTAGAGGGCGATGGGCTCCAGGAAGACGCTGACGGTGCCGTCGACTTCGGCGGCGGCGACGCAGGTGCGCAGCATGGCGGCGGCGTCGTCGGCGCGGGAGGGCACGGCGACGACGAGGCCGGGGATGTCGCGCAGCACGGCGACGGAGTGGTCGTTGTGGAAGTGACCGCCGAAGCCTTTCTGGTACGCGAGGCCGGCGATGCGTACGACCATGGGGTTGCGGTAGGCGCCCTGGGAGAAGAAGCGCATGCTGGCGGCCTCGCCGCGCAGCTGGTCTTCGGCGTTGTGCAGGTAGGCCAGGTACTGGATCTCGGGGATGGGCAGCAGCCCGCCGAGTCCGGCGCCGAGTCCGAGGCCGAGGATGGACGTCTCGTCGAGCAGGGTGTCGAAGACGCGGGCGGGGCCGAAGCGGTCGCGCAGGCCCTTGGTGACGCCGTAGACGCCGCCCTTGCGCGCCACGTCCTCGCCGAAGACCATGGCCTGCGGGTGGCTGATCATGAGGTCGGACAGGGTGGCGTTGACGGCCTGGGCGAGGGTCTGCGGTCCGGACTGCTCGGGCAGCTTGCCGCCGAAGATCCGGTGGCGCTCGGCAAGCGTGGCCCCGGCGGCGCGCTCGCCGGCCCGCGCGATGGTCTTCGCGACGCGCAGCGGGCGGCGCGGGGCCAGCGGGGCGACGACCTCGGCGGCGGAGGCGAGTTTCGGCTCGTCGCGCACCTGGGCGGCAACCTGCTGCACCCGCCAGGCGATCTCGTCGTACCGGCTGAGCAGTTCCATCGGGCTGGCCTGCCCCGCGTCGACGAGCAGGCGGGCGGTGCGCAGCAGCGGGTCGAGGGCCAGGTCGTGCTCGATCTCGGCGGGGGTGCGGTAGGCGAGTTCGGCGTCGGCTCCGGCGTGGCCCATCAGCCGGACGGTGCGCAGGTGCAGCACGGCGGGGCGGCGGTGGCGGCGCACCCAGGAGACCGCGGAGCGGGCCACCGCGTACGTGTCGGCGAGGTCGCAGCCGTCGGCGTGGAAGTAGCGCAGGCCGGGGCGGGAGCGCAGCGTGGTGCCGACCCAGCCGGCGGGCGAGCGCACGCTGATGCCCAGCCCGTTGTCCTCGCACACGAACAGCAGCGGCAGCCGCAGCCCGGTGAAGTCGGACCAGCCCGCGGTGTTGAAGGCGGCGACGGCGCTGGCGTGGTTGACGGAGGCGTCGCCGAACGAGCAGAGCACGACGGCGTCGCGGGGCCAGGCGGGTGGCACGAGCACGGGCTGCCCGGAGTCGGCGGCGTGCCGTCCGGTGGAGCCGCGGGCGTCCAGGCCCTGGCGGGAGCGCTCGATGGCGAAGGCCAGGCCGACCGCGCGGGGCAGGTGCGAGGCGATGGTCGAGGTGGTCGGGATGACGTTGAGGTCGGTGCTGCCGAAGACCTTGTGCCGGCCGCCGGCGATGGGTTCGGCGGCGCTGGCCACGACGCCGCGCAGCACGTCGCGGATGGCGTCGACCTTGCCTTCGGCGAGCTGGGCGGCGCGGGCGGCGTAGAACGCGCCGGAGCGGTAGTGCAGCAGCGCCGGGTCGGTGGGGCGCAGCGCCGCGGCGACGCCGGCATTGCCCTCGTGGCCGGCCGAGCCGATGGTGTAGTACCCGGCGCCGTCGGCGCGCAGCCGCCGCGCGGCCAGGTCCAGGTGCCTGCTGGTGACCTGGGCGTCGAAGAGGTCCCTGGCCATGGCTCCGGTGAGGCCGCTGTCGGGGCGCACCGTCGCATGCGGATCGCCGTTCGGCGGGGTGCTGGCGGGCCACGCCGCCAGCGCGCTCCGGAACCGTTCGTCGAGATCATGAGAGGTGCTCACGCTGCACAGCATTACCCAGAGGGGGTGGGGACGACCACCCGGATCGGTGATCGGACACGCCACACCACTGCACAAGATGGACGATTTATCCAGATTTACCCATAATCTGCGTCATGGCTCACCGGTCCCCCCGTGCCCGTCGTCTTCTGCTCGCCGCCGCAGGTCTCGGCCTGTTCGCCGCGCTCGCGCCCCAGCAGCCCGCCGCTAATGCAGCGCCAGAACGCGCGCCCGCCGCCGAGGAACCCGCGGTGCTGGTCGGCGCGGGCGACATCGGCAGCTGCCTCAGCGACGGCGACGAGGCCACGGCGAAGCTGCTCGACCGGATCCCCGGCACCGTGTTCACGCTCGGCGACAACGCGTACGTGGCCGGCACCGCGGAGCAGTTCCAGAAGTGCTACGAGCCCTACTGGGGCCGGCACAAGGACCGCACCCGCCCGGTCATCGGCAACCACGACATGCGCACCGACAACGGCGCGCCGTACTACGAGTACTTCGGCGAGTCGGCGGGCGAGAAGGACAAGGGCTGGTACTCCTACGAGCTCAACGGCTGGCAGGTGCTGGTGCTCAACTCCACCTGCGACCTGATCGACTGCGAGGAGGACTCCGAGCAGGCCGACTGGCTGCGCGAGGAGCTGGAGGACTCCGACGCCAAGTGCACCGTGGCGATGTGGCACCACCCGCTGTTCACGTCCGGCTGGAAGCACGGCTCCGACCCCCGGGTGAAGCCCTTCTTCCAGCTCCTCTACGACCACGGCGTCGAACTCGTGCTCAACGGCCACAACCACCACTACGAGCGCTTCGCCCCGCAGACCCCCGACGGCGAGCTGGACAAGGAGAAGGGTGTGCGCCAGTTCACCGTCGGCACCGGCGGCGGCGGCCTCAACGGCTTCAGCAAGGACATCGCCGCCAACTCACGCGCCCGCGACTTCGAGACCTTCGGCGTCCTCAAACTGTCCCTCTACCAGGACTTCTACACCTGGAAGTTCGTCACCCCGGCCGGCAGCACCTTCCAGGACCAGGGCGTCGGCACCTGCCACTGACCGCGGCGCACCGTCACGGCCCGCAGTTCGCCACACATATCGTGACCTGTCCGTCGCCGGTGACCTGCACGACGACCGCGCCGCGCGGGCCGGTGGCGATCAGCAATGGCGGCGCGCCGGTGCGGCCCAGGGGCAGCAGCGGCGCCTCGGCGGTTCGCGCGGAGCAGTCGGCGAACCGGCACCGCACGATCGACAGCGTCTTCGGATCGAGTGACGGTATGGCCAGGCACCACTCCTTGCAGCTGAGGCTGCCCGGCCGGGACACCGCCGCCAGTGGGCTGCCGCGATCGTCCAGACCCACGTAGACCAGGTCGTACTCGCCGGGCAGGTCCTGCCAAAGGGGCGGCACGGGCCGCACGAACACCCGGTCGCATTCCCGCGTCTCGCAGAAGGCACGGTAGGCGTCGGTCGTGTCGTCGTAGATGTCGTCGGACCACATGATGACCGGGCCACCGCCCCAGTCGTGGCCGGTCACGAATGACGAGGGCCGGGACAGGATCTTCTTGTCCGGGCTGTCCAGGGCCACCTCGACGCAGGTCGCGGTGCATCGCCAGGCGGCCATGCCCCGGCTGCCGCCCGACGGCTCGCGCCGCTCGTAGACCGCGGCGAGCAGGAGCACCCCGCCCGTCGGCAGGACCGCAACCGACACGGCCCCCAGGTCGACCTGGGGCGCGTCGAGCCGCAGCAGCCGCTCGGCGCAGCGGTCGGCGGCGTCGCACTCGGTGAGCATGAGCGTCGGCAACGGCAACGGCGACGGCGACGGCGACTCGCCGTAGCCCTTTCCGGGTAGGTGCAGCGCGACGACACCGCCGTCCGGGGTGACCGACGCGGCGTCGATCCGCCTGCCGGTGATCTCCGTCGTGGTCCGCACCTCGCACCGCACGTCGCGGCACCGCGTCACCGTCGACTGGGCGACGATCACGGGCAGGCCACGCGGGTCGAGCCCGAGCACCTTCGGCCACGGTGCCGCGTCCACGGTCACCAGTTCCGGCAGCCCGCCGGGGTTGCCGAGGGCGGCCGCGGCGAGCAGGACCACCGGGAGGGCGTATGCGGCGAGCCAGGCGCGGTGCACGGGTTTCGGTCGCGGCGCGGCCAGCCGGGACAGGGTGGCGTCGACCTGGGCCAGGTCGGCCACGCGCCCCGGGTCGCCGTCGGCGCGTGGCCGCAGGTAGTGCTCCGCCGTCGCCCCTGCCTGCCGCGCGACCAGCACCGAGACGACCAGCAGCAGGGCCGCCGACATGACGCCCGCGAACAGCGCCTGGACCGCCGACGTCGCACCCGCGAACAGCGGCGCGACCGCTGCGGGCGGCACGGCCTCCGGCAGCTTCCCGACCAGGCCCGCCAGCACGGCCGCCAGCAGCGTCCAGGCCATGCTCAGCAGCAGTGCGACGGGGAGCGGCGCGGCCAGCGGCCACACCAGGTCGGCGGCGGAATCCCGGCGGTTCTTGCGCAACTCGACCGCGTGGGTGGCCGCGCGCCGGCCGGCGTTCTCGAACAGCAGCAGCGGCAGCGCGGGAAACCGCCGGAACAGCAGCCAGGCAGGCAGGACGAGCGCCGGGGAGGCCAGGACCGCCAGGACCACGACGAAGAAGAAGGTGCCGTAGGACAACCAGTCCAGCACCGCGTAGAGCGCCGCGGCGGTGATCGCGAACGGGACCAGCCAGCACAGGACGGCGACGGCCCGGCGAGCCGCTTCGCGCAGCGCGGCCGCCGGCGCGACGTGAAGGCCGCGCCTGCGCCCCGACTCCACCAATACGCCCGCCGCCAGGGCCAGCGCCCACAGCGGCAGCCAGATGAGGATGCGCACGCCCAGGCCCGTGCCGGGCAGGAGCTCGCCCCGCAGGACGAAGCCCGCCTCGGCGAGCGCGATCCCGTGGTCGATCAGCCACGCCAGGGCCAGCGGCACCCCGGCGGCGAGCAGCGCGGCACCCTGGTCGGGGCGGACGGTGGCAGCCATATATCGACGCTACGAAATCAATCGATCACGCGCTGCCCGCGCCGGCCACGGTTCGGCATCGGCCCGGCTACGAATCGAGCCGGACCGATGCCGCGCTTCAGTCGCGCCAGCCGGAGATGTCGACGCCCTTGGCGGACTCGACCCGCAGGGCGAAGTGGATCTCCTGGGTGGCGTTGGGGGCCAGCGCCAGTTTCCAGGTGTAGACGCCCAGGTCGGAGCGCTCCGCGGGCTCCGGCTTGGCACTCAGCTCCTTGACCGTGATCTGGGCGTCGCGGGAGACCGGGAGCTGGTCGAGGACCGTCACAGAGACCGGTCGGGGGCTGTGGTTGGCGACCGTGATCTTGTATTCGGCGTCGGTGCGCCGCGACGAGCCCAGCGTGGCCTTGCTCGCCGTGCGGCGGACCAGCTCGCGTTCGACGCGGACCCGGTCGTCGACGCCGAGGGCCAGTTCGCGCTCCTCCTGGGGGGCCCAGGGTTCGAGGCGGGTGGAGCCGACGAAGTCGCCCTCGTGGAACAGCGCCGCCGCGCCGCCGGGCAGGGTGTGCCCGGACGTGTTGAGCACGGTGGCGCGCAGGGTCGCCTCCTCGGCGCGGACCGGCGCGGTGATGTGGTCCAGGCGGGCGGCCAGGTCGAAGCGCGCGATGAGGGTGCGGTGCGTGGTGCCGTCGGCGGGCACGGCCACCGGCTTGAGCGGGGTGTACGTCGCCGCGACCGGCCCCTCCTCGACGCTCGCGCTGGTGTCGCGCACGGCGGCCCGCGCCTTGGGCATCATCGTCTGCATCGGCGCGGCCCCCGGAGCGGGCGGCGGCGGGGCGGACATCGCCATCGCCGCGGCCGCGTAGACGATCGGTCGCTCCACATCGACATACCAGGGGTCCAGCTCGGGCACCTCCAGCGCGCCGGAGGGGCGGGCCGTGGACAGCTTGAGCGCGCACTCCGGCCAGTCCTCGCCGGTCCGCTGGGTGATCATGCCGTGCCAGGTCAGCGTCAGGTTGTCGCCGGCCAGCCGCAGGTCGTAGCCGCTGCTCCAGCTCGCACCGGGCACCACGTACGACAGCTCCAGCTCGATCTCGCCGTCGCCGTCGACCTCCAGCAGCACCTCGGCGACCAGCCGGTCCGGGCGGGTGCTGCCGCGCAGGTCCATCAGCCGCCGCTCGGCCGCCTCCCGGCGGCGGTGCAGGTCCAGCCGTTCCCGTTCACGGGCACGCCGGGCCGCGTGGATCGCGGTGAGCTGCTCGTCCAGGCCGTCGGCGAACCGGACCGCGGCCGTGGGCTCGCCGGTGGCCAGGGCCCCCGCGCCGCGCATCGCCAGGCGGCCCAGGAAACGTTCGCGGGCCGCGGCGACCGTGTCGGCGTCGTTGAGGACCGCGATCGCCGCCTCGATCTCGCGCAGCTCCGCCTCCAGCGCGGTGACGGCGGCGTCCGAGGTCACCGGCTCGCGCCGGGTCACCACGTTCACCCCGGCCACCGTCGCCGGGCCGTGCCCGGACACCCGTACCGAGTCGCGCAGCAGGTTGAGCGGCAGGGGTCCATACGGGACGCGGTGCTCGCCGGGGGCCAGGGTGACCGTGCCGCGCCGGGTCACCCGTGCCCGGTCCGGGAACACCGTGACGGCGACGATCGGGGCGTCGACGGGGTCGGGACCGTCCGTGCTTGAAGTCATGAACTGAGGCTACCCACACCCGGCCGGGGGCAGCCGCCCAAATGGGGCGGGGCGGCCGCGGCAGGGTGTGCCGCGACCGCCCCGTCGGGGAGGGGGGTTACGAGCAGGCGGCGCCGTTCAGGGTGAACAGGGCCGGGTTCGGGTTCGGGCCGCTCGCGGCGTCACCGATGAACCCGAAGGTCACCGACTTGCCGGGTGCGATGACCTTGTTAAAGGCCAGGTTCGTCGCGCTGACGGTCGCGCCCGACTGCACGGCCGAGGCGCTCCAGATGTCGTCGACGGACTGGCCGGCCAGGAACGACCAGCGCAGCGTCCACCCGTTGACCGCGGTGGAGCCGGTGTTCTTGACGGTGATCTGGGTGTTGAACCCGGCGGGCCACTGCGCGTGCTTGGTGTAGGTCACCTGGCAGGTGGGCGCGGGCACGGACGCGCCGTCGCCCTGGCCCGCGAGGAAGGCGGCCACCCAGGCCAGCGGGGCGTTCCAGTTGATGGTCAGCTCGTTGGTGGACCACGAGTCGATCTCGTCCAGGTAGCAGAACTGCCCGGTGCAGCCGGTCAGCTTCTGCTGCGCCAGCGGGTCCTGGATGGACGAGTTCGGGCCGCCGGACAGGGTGCCCTTCGGCGGGTTCGGCAGCTCCGGGTTGAGCTGGTGGGCGTACCAGCGGCTGTGCTGGTTGTGCGAGTTGACCTCGCCGTAGCCGGTCACGTAGGACATGTTCAGCGCGTTGCGGCCGAACAGGTAGTCCGCGCCCTGGGTCACCGCGTCGGCGAACCGGTCCTGGCCGGTGAGGTCGTACGCCGTCGACAGCACCACCAGGTTGTTGGCGATCGCGCTGTTGGAGCCCCAGTCGTAGGAGTTGTTCGCCGGCTGGTACGGCACGCCGTACGGGTGTGCCTCGATCGCGGCCAGGTACTCCTCCGCGCCGGTCACCACCGAGGCGCGCACCGCGGCCCGGCCGGGCAGCGCGCTGGGCACCGTGGCCAGGTCGAGACGGCCCAGCGCGGCCAGCGACTGCCAGCCGAAGCCGTTGCTGCTCCACACGTCGGCGGTGTGCAGCGGCGAACCGGTCACCGCGGACAGGAACTGGCTCTCCCCCGTGGTCAGGTAGAGCTCGGCGGCCGCCCAGTAGAACTCGTCGCTCACCACGACGTCGTCGTACGTGCCGCCGCCGGTGCCGTCGGACGGGCTCGCGTAGATCGCCGGGTGGGCCAGCGCCGCCGCGTACGCGGTGCGGGCCGCGGCCAGGTTGCGGGCCGCGAAGGCCGCGTCGTACGGGGCGTACACGCGGGCCGCCTGCGCCGCCGCGGCGGCCAGGTTCAGCGTCGCCGCGGTCGACGGCGGGTGCAGCTCGCGCTGCTTGTCGTCGAGGTTCGGCAGCAGCGGCAGGCCGGTCCACTCGCTGTCGTGGATCTTGTGGTGGGCCATGCCGGCCAGCGGCTTACCGGCCGGGACCTGCATCTTCAGCAGGAACTCCAGCTGCCAGCGGGCCTCGTCGAGGATGTCCGGCACGCCGTTGCCGCTCTCCGGCAGGTTCAGCTGGCCGTCGGGGAACGGCTGGGCGGTGGCCGCCCACTTGCCCCGCTCGAACTCGTTCACCAGCTGGAACACCGAGATACCACCGTTGACGACGTACTTGCCGTGGTCACCGGCGTCGTACCAGCCGCCGGAGACGTCCAGCGAGTAGTCGCAGACGCCCGGCTGGCAGGGCACCGAGGTGTCGCCCTTGTTCGGCGCGACACCGACGTGGCCCGCCGGGCGGCCGTAGCCGGGCCGCAGGGCGTCGGAGATCGCGATGCCGGAGCGCTGGGTGTAGAACATCTTCAGCGCGTCGTCACGCAGGCCCGCGTAGAGGTTGCCGGCCAGGTCGAACGGGCGGCTGGTCTCGCCGTCGGCGACCAGGGTGTAGCCGGCGCCCGCGACCGCGTACCCGCTGAAGTCGATCGAGTGGACGTTCTGGCCGGAGCTGGCGTCCACGCCGCGCGGGGTGGTGTTCCCGCTGGCGACGACGTCACCGCCGGCGTTCTTGAGCTGCCACGGCAGGGCCGTCGTCGCCTCGGTGACCACGGTGGCGTTCTTCGGGCCCTTGGTCAGGTAGCCGACCTGGTTGACCCGCACCCGCGGGCCGGTGTCGGGCACGTAGACCTCGGGGGCAGCCCCGCCCTTGAGGGAGATGTCGTCGAGGCAGATCCGCCAGGGGGAGGCACTGCCACCGATCTGAAACGCCACCTGCGCGTTCGGAAGGGAGACGGGCGCGGTGAAGGTGTACGAGTAGCCGGTGGCAGTGCCGGTCATCAGCGGATTCGCGGCCAGGAACTGCGTCCACGGGTCCACCGGGAGCTGGATGAGCGCCTTGCCGACCTTGTCGGGAGTCGCGCTCGCGGTGAAGGTGTAGCTGTAGGTCTCCCCCGCGACCAGCGGGATGTTGTCCTGCCCGATGATCACGTCCCACGGGTTCACGGTGCCGCCGGGGATGTCGGCGCACAGCTGCCCGCCGCTGGAGTCGAGCGTGATGTTGGAGGTCCCCCACCAGGGGGCGTGGCCGGAGGTGAAGGTGCCGTTGACGATCTGCTCGGGGGGATCGGCCGAGGCGGCGGCCGAGGTCAGGCTCGTCGACACGAGCCCGGCCACGGCGGCCAGCGCGATCAGCACGGGTCTACGCACTGGGGGGTCCTTTCGATGGAGCGATCGGTGTTGCATCGAAAGCGGGGCTGAGCAGCCAAAACGCGCGAGGGATCTGGGAGCGCTCCCATCTGCGCCCATGAATTATTGCCGCCGCGTTTCCGGAGTGTCAATCGCCCCTTCAGCGGGGGCGTGGAAGTTTCAGCCCGCGAGGAAGGACAGGCGGACCTGGCGGGTGGGGTTGTCCCCATTGGTGTCGACCAGGCAGATCGACTGCCACGTGCCCAGAGCGATGCGTCCGTTAAGGACCGGCAGGCTGGCATACGGGGCCACGAAAGCCGGCAGCACGTGGTCGCGCCCGTGGCCGGGCGAGCCGTGCCGGTGCTGCCAGCGGTTGTCGGCGGGCAGCACGTGCTCCAGCGCCGTGAGCAGGTCGTCGTCACTGCCCGCGCCGGTCTCGATGATCGCGATCCCGGCCGTCGCGTGCGGCACGAACACGTGCACCAGCCCGTCCCCCTGCTCACGCACGAACGCGGCCACCTCGTCGGTGATGTCCACGACGGTCGCCCGATTCCCCGTCCGCACCGTCAGCACTTCGCTACGCATCCGCCCACCCTAAGCGCGCCGCCGCCGCGCCGCGCCGCCGCGCCGTGGGCCACTGAGAAAGATCGGCGTCTCGTGTCGAAAAGTGGGGTCCGACCGCACTTTCTGACACGAGACGCCGATCTTGGCAAGCGGACCGGGTGAGCCGGACCGGGGGTGGACCGGGGGCGGACCGCGGGGCGGACCGGGGGCGGGTCAGTCGCCGCCGCCTCCGTCGCCGCCGCCGTCTCCGCCGGAGTCGCCCGAGTCGCCGGAGTCGCTGTCGTCGCTGTCGTAGTCGTCGTCATCGTCGTGGTCGTGGTCGTGGTGGCCGTGCGAGTGGCCGCCGCTGCGGCGCCGGCGGCGCTTGCGCGGGGCGAACAGCAGGATGAGGCCGAAGACGATCACCAGCGGGGCGGCGAAGCCGGCGACGCGCTCCAGGCCCGCGGGGGGCAGGAAGGCGTACCCCTCCATCCCGGTGATCGCGACCGCGGGGACCGCGGTCTTGTTCGCGTCGACGGCGTCGGCGACACCCGGGCCGACGACCCGGCCGCTGTCGCGCAGCGGACCGTTCACCCAGCTGAGCTCGCAGTTGCCGTAGATGCCCGCGTAGGGCGGGGCCAGGAAGTCCTGGTTACAGGTCCACTCATCACCGGTTATCCCTGCCGTCACCTTTTCCCCGCCCAGATCGGCCAGGAGGGGGAAGGTCGTGTTGACAGCCAGCAGGAAGCCGTATGCGATGAGTAGGAGACCGAGGAGTCGTCGCATGGGCGGCAATCTAATCGGCGCACGCCACTGAAGCGGTCACCCGGTCGTGAAGCCGACCGAAATGTTACTGGTCAGTATGCGTGTCGCGTGTCGCATCGGACGGCGGTACGCGTGACGAATCCCCCACCGGAGGGGCAGGATGGGTCGAACAGACAAACTCTGTGTCTAGACCGATCATCACTACAACTACGAGGGAACGCCTGTGGCCACCGAACGCAAGCGCCCGGTGATCAGCGACGGCCTACCGAGCCAGCTCCCGGACATCGATCCCGAGGAGACGGCCGAGTGGGTGGAGTCGCTCGACGGAGTGATCGACGAGCGAGGCGCCAAGCGCGCCCGGTACGTCATGTTGCGCCTGCTGGAGCGGGCTCGTGAGCGGCAGGTCGGCGTCCCCCCGCTGACCACGACCGACTACATCAACACGATCCCCAGCGAGCGGGAGCCGTGGTTCCCCGGCGACGAGCACATCGAGCGCCGGCTGCGCGCGTACATCCGGTGGAACGCGGCGATGACCGTGCACCGGGCGCAGCGCCCCGGTGTCGGCGTCGGCGGGCACATCTCGACGTACGCGTCCTCCGCGTCGCTGTACGAGGTCGGCTTCAACCACTTCTTCCGGGGCAAGAACCACCCGGGTGGCGGCGACCACATCTACTACCAGGGGCATGCCTCCCCCGGTATGTACGCGCGCGCGTACCTGGAGGGCCGGCTCACCGAGCACGACCTCGACGGGTTCCGCCAGGAGCTGACGCACCCGGGCGGCGGCCTGCCGTCGTACCCGCACCCGCGCCTGATGCCGGACTTCTGGGAGTTCCCGACGG
Organism: Catellatospora vulcania; assembly: GCF_009720385.1. Taxonomy (GTDB): domain Bacteria; phylum Actinomycetota; class Actinomycetes; order Mycobacteriales; family Micromonosporaceae; genus Catellatospora; species Catellatospora vulcania. The sequence continues at coordinate 256,745 of NZ_WARX01000006.1, forward strand.
TGTCCATGGGCCTGGGCGGCCTGAACGCGATCTACCAGGCGCGGTTCAACCGCTACCTGCACCACCGCGGCATCAAGGACACCTCGGACCAGCGAGTATGGTCCTTCCTCGGCGACGGCGAGATGGACGAGCCGGAGACCCTGGGCGCGATCGGGCTGGCCGCGCGCGAGGAGCTGGACAACCTCACCTTCGTGATCAACTGCAACCTGCAGCGCCTCGACGGCCCGGTCCGCGGCAACGGCAAGGTCATGCAGGAGCTGGAGGCGTTCTTCCGGGGCGCCGGCTGGAACGTCATCAAGGTCGTCTGGGGCCGCGAGTGGGACCCGCTGCTGGCCCAGGACACCGACGGCGCGCTGGTCAACCTGATGAACGTGACGCCCGACGGTGACTACCAGACCTACAAGGCGGAGTCCGGCGGCTACGTGCGCGAGCACTTCTTCGGCCGCGACGCGCGCACCCGCAAGATGGTCGAGCACATGTCCGACGACGAGATCTGGGGTCTCAAGCGCGGCGGCCACGACTACCGCAAGCTCTACGCCGCCTACAAGGCCGCGACCGAGCACACCGGTCAGCCGACGGTCATCCTCGCCAAGACCATCAAGGGCTGGACGCTGGGCTCGCACTTCGAGGGCCGCAACGCCACCCACCAGATGAAGAAGCTGACGCTCGACGACCTCAAGGGCTTCCGCGACCGCCTCTTCCTCGACATCCCGGACTCGGCCCTGGAGTCGAACCCGTACGAGCCGCCCTACTTCCACCCCGGTGCGAAGAGCGACGAGATCGGGTACCTGATGGAGCGGCGTGCGGCGCTGGGCGGCTCGCTGCCCTCGCGCAACACCAAGCACGTGCCGCTGCAGCTGCCCGAGCACAAGGTCTACGCGGACCTGAAGAAGGGCTCCGGCAAGCAGAAGATCGCCACCACGATGGCCTTCGTCCGGCTCTTCAAGGACCTGATGAAGGACAAGGTGATCGGCCACCGCTGGGTGCCGATCATCCCCGACGAGGCGCGCACCTTCGGCATGGACTCGCTGTTCCCGACCGCGAAGATCTACTCGCCGCACGGGCAGCAGTACACCTCGGTGGACCGGGAGCTGTTCCTGTCCTACAAGGAGTCCACCGCCGGGCAGATCCTGCACGAGGGCATCAACGAGGCCGGCTCGATCGCCTCGTTCACCGCCGCGGGCAGCGCGTACGCCACGCACGGCGAGCCGATGATCCCGGTGTACATCTTCTACTCGATGTTCGGGTGGCAGCGTACGGCCGACGGCCTGTGGGCTGCGGCGGACCAGATGACGCGCGGCTTCCTGCTCGGCGCGACCGCGGGCCGCACCACGCTCAACGGCGAGGGCCTGCAGCACGAGGACGGGCACTCGCACCTCATCGCGGCGACCAACCCGGCCGCGGTGGCGTACGACCCGGCGTTCGGCTTCGAGATCTCGTACATCGTCGAGGACGGCCTGAAGAGGATGTACGGCGAGACGCCGGAGGACATCTTCTACTACATGACCGTCTACAACGAGCCGTACGTGCACCCGGCGGAGCCCGCCGACGTGGACGCGGCCGGCCTGCTCAAGGGCCTGTACCGGTACAAGCCGGCGACGGTCGAGGGCCCGCGGGCGCAGATCATGGCCTCCGGTGTCGGCATGCAGTGGGCGCTGCGCGCCCAGCAGCTGCTGGCCGAGGACTGGGGCGTGGCCGCCGACGTGTGGTCCGCGACCAGCTGGACCGAGCTGCGCCGCGACGCGGTGGAGACGGAGCGGCACAACCTGCTGCACCCGGACCAGCCCGCCAAGGTGCCGTACGTGACCCGCGCCCTGGAGAACGCGCCGGGCCCGAAGGTGGCCGTGTCCGACTGGATGCGCGCCGTCCCGGACCTGATCTCCCGCTGGGTCCCGGGCGACTACACCTCGCTCGGCACCGACGGCTTCGGCATGTCGGACACCCGCTCGGCCCTGCGCCGCCACTTCAACGTGGACGCGGAGTCGGTCGTGGTGGCCGTGCTCGCCCAGCTCGCCCGCGCCGGAGAGGTCCCCACGACCGCCCCGGCCGAAGCGGCCCGCAAGTACGCCATCGACGACGTCATGGCAGCCCCCGCCGGCGAAACCGGCGGCGACTCCTGAGTTGACGTTAAGAAGGGCACCTTCACATCGCTCCGCGATATAGAAGGTGCCCTTCCTAACCACGAAGGCCCCGTGACCTGCCGTCACGGGGCCTTCGTGCTGTCCCGGTCAGGTCGGCGGCGGCGGATGAAGATCGCTGTTTCGTGTCGATACCTGAGGTCTGACCGCAGGTATCGACACGAAACAGCGATCTTGGAGGCTGGCAGGGGCCGCAGGGGGCGCAGGGCCGCAGGGCCGCAGGGGCCGCAGGGCCTCTGGGGGCGATTTGTGCCGTTGACGCGGTGGGGACGGGCTGGCACGATCCCCGCCGTGTCGATCACCTCCACGGCCGTCCAAGGCGGCCTCTGCCCGCAGTGTCAGAGCAGTCTCGCTGTGGAGCCCGGCGAGGCGCCGTGGTGCGAGCGATGTGAGTGGAACCTCGACGCCTTCCGGCCCGACCCGCTGGTGGGCCGGCTGGCGAACCTCCAGGAGCGATGGGCGCACCGGATCGGGTACAAGCTCGACCAGGACCTGTTCGCGCAGTTGTCGGACCGGCCGCTGACCCGGCCCGGATCGGGTGTCGTGGGCGTGGCGCTGACGACCGTCTCCCTGGTGCTCGCCGGGCTGCTGATCGGGCTCGCGGCGGGCGGGGTCTGGCTGATGATCGCGGGCCCTTTCCTGGTCAAGCTGGTCGGCCTGGTCATGGTCGGCATCGCCGTGCTGTGCCGGCCCCGCCTGGGCCGCCTGCGTGACGTGCACAGCTCGTACGACGAGGTCACGCGCGAGCGGCAGCCGCACCTGTTCGCGCTCGTCGACCGCGTGGCCGCGACCGTCGGCGCGCCCCTGCCGCACGTGCTGGTGCTCAGCCACGAGTGGAACGCCTCCGCCACGATCGTCGGGTTCGCACGGCGGCGGGTGCTGACGCTCGGCCTGCCGTTGTGGACGGCGCTGCGCCCGCAGGAGCGGGTGGCGCTGCTCAGCCACGAGCTGGGCCATTTCATCAACAACGACAACCGCCGCAACCTGCGTACGCAGACCGCGCTGACCTTCTTCGCGCACCTCGCCCACCTGCTGGACCCCCGCGAACTGCTGGGCGGCGCGGAGTTCGAAGGGCTGATGGGACTGGCCGTCAAGCTGATCGAGCTGCTGGTGACGCCCCTGTTCTGGCTGGTCTCCCGGTTCTGCTGGCTGCTGCACCTCGCCCTGAACGTGCTCGGCGCGCGGGACTCCCAGCGCGCCGAGTACTACGCCGACGACCTCGCGAGCCGGGCCGCGGGCAGCACGGCCGCGCTCGCGCTGACCGATGTGGTGAGCTGCTCCGGCATCTACCTCGCGATCGTCGGGAGCCGGGCCCGCGGTGGGGCCGGTATGCAGGGCTGGCGGGAGGCGGTCGAGTCGGCCCGCGCCGGGATCGCGCCGCGGCAGGCCCGGCTGCGCCAGCTCACGCTGCGCCGCGAGGCGTCGCCGTTCGCCTCCCATCCCCCGGCCGAGCTGCGCCACCGCGTCATCGCGGCCCAGCCGCACCGCGACCCGCAGGTCGTGCTGGGCGAGGCCGAGGCGGCGGCGATCGACGCCGAGCTGGCCCCGTTCGAGGAACGCTACCGCCGCGTCATCGCCGCCGCCTGGTAGCCCGGAAGGCGGGCGCGGCAGCGGACGAAGATCGCTGTTTGCGGTCAGAAACTGCGGTCGGACCTGACTATCTGACCTCAAACAGCGATCTTCGGGCCTAGCGGCGTCCGGAAGCGGCACCGCGGACGAGGTGGGCCGCGATGGCGGTCAGGGGCGGGCGGCCCAGAGCAGGCCGCGTTCGGTGAGCGTGCGGATCTCGGGGATGTCGAGGTCGGGCAGGTGGTGTCCGACGGTGGAGACGAAGATCCGGCCCTGGCCCCACTGCCGGGTGTACACCGCCGGGTGGGTCACCGGCTCGTGCCACGGCTCACCGTCCTCGACCGGGAACGTGATCGTGGCCAGGACGTCGTTGAGCGGGTCGGCGAGCATCCAGTAGCGCTCGGTGTGCAGGGCGACGGTGCTGATCCCGGCCACGATGGGGTGGTCGGCGCGTTCGGGCAGCACGGTGAGGGTGTGCTGCACGAAGTTGCCCGGGTGACAGGTGAACCAGCCGCCGGTGAGCCACTGGTAGCGGCGTTCGGTGAACGCGGCGACGATGCCGCCGTGCCAGCCGCCCAGGCCGGTGCCGGCGCGGACGGCGTCGTCGAGGTTGCGGGCGCGGTCGGGAGTGAGTTCGTCGCCGCCCGCGGTCCAGCAGTTGACGATCAGGTCGGTGCGGGCTAGCAGGGCCGCGTCGTCGTACACGGCGAGGTCGTCGGCGGTCTCGACGGTGAAGCCCTGGTCCTTGAGGAACGGCAGGAAGCTGTCGGTGGTGCCGACGGGGTCGTGGAAGTCGGCCCCGCCCCGGACGATCAACGCGCTACGCATGGCGAACAGGGTAAACGTTTTCCTTCCGAGCGGCGAGACCGGTCACCGGGCAGCGCCGACGACCGCCGGAGCCGCCGGGGCGGGCACGGGCACGGGCAGGCCGATCCGGCGCACCCCGGGCGCGAACACGGTGCCGAGGCAGGCGGCGGCCACCACGACCGCTCCGGCGAGCAGCGGGACCCGCGGCGACCAGGCCGCGGCGGCCAGCGGCGCGAGCGTGTAGCCCACCGGGGTGGCCGCCAGCGAGCACAACCAGTCGTATGACGTCACCCGGGCCAGCGCCTGCGGCGGGATCTCGGCCTGCACGACCGTCTCCCACACCGGGTTGAGGAAGCCGAGTGCCGCCATGGCCAGGCCGTACGCGCCGATGACGGCCGGGGCCGGGGCGGCGACCGCCAGCAGCGCCAGCGGCAGCGCGTAGGTGGCCAGGCCCAGGTTCGCCACCAGCACCGGGCGGCGTGGCCGGACCCGGCTCGCGACCAGGGAGCCGAGCAGCAGGCCCACCGCACCGGCCTCCAGCACGAGCACCCAGGTCGCGTCGCCGCCGAGCCGGTCGACGGCGATGGCCGGGCCCAGCGTGATCAGCACGGCCGCGACGCCGTTCCAGGCGGCGTGGGCGATGAGGCTGGTCCAGTACCAGTCGCGGGAGCGGACCTCGGCCCAGCCCGCCGCCAGGTCGGCGAGCAGGGTGCGGCGCTCGACCGGCACCCGGCGCACCCGGATGACCGCCAGCAGGACGGCGCTGACCGCGAACGACGCCCCGTCGAGCAGGAACGCCCAGCCTGCTCCGGCGGTCAGGATCAGCACCCCGGCCAACGCGGGTCCGGCCAGCCGGGTGACGCCGGTGGCGACGGCCATCGCGGCGTTGGCCGCCTGCCGCTGCGGCCCGTCCACCACCCCGGCGACCAGCGGTGACGTGGTGGGGATGGCGAACGCGGAGGCGACTCCGCCGACCGCGGACGCCACCGCCAGGTGGGCGAGTTCCGGGTCGCCGCCGAGGAGCGCGCACCCGACGAACACCTGCGCGGCGCACCGGACGAGGTCGGCCGACAGTGCCACCAGGCGCGGGTCGTGCCGGTCGGCGAGCACCCCGCCCAGCGGCAGCAGCACCAGCCGGGGCACCATCGCGCAGCCCAGCACCAGGGCCAGCGCGCCGCTGGATCCGGTGGCGTGGTGCACGGCGATGGCGAGCGCCGCGGGGATCACGAAGTCGCCGAGCGAGGACAGGGTGCGGCCGATGAACAGCAGCCGGAACGCGCGGTGGCGCAGAGGGTGGGCCATGCCGACGAAGATATTTCGGAACCGAACTTTTTGTCAACGAACAATACGACACCGAAGGATCGGCATCGTCATAGGATCACCGGCATGGAGTCCCGCGACCGGGTCGACGATCATGTCGACCGCTGGCTGCCCGTGCTGCCCGGCCTCGACCCCGACGTCGAGGGCGCGGTGACGCGAATGAAAAAGCTGTCCGACCACCTGCGGCGGGTACGCGAGCAGTCCCTCGTCGACTTCGACCTGCAGCGCCACGAGTTCGACACGCTGCACTCGCTGGCCGGGCGGGGCGGGCGCGCGGCGCCCTCCGAACTGGCCGGCGACCTGGGCATGGCGCCCGCAACGGTCACCGGCCGGCTCGACGGCCTGGAGCAGCGCGGCTACATCCGGCGCGCCCCCTCCACCGCGGACCGGCGGCGGGTCGACATCGAGCTCACCGACGCCGGCCGGGCCGCCTGGCTCGGCGCGATGGACGTGCTGGGCGACGAGGAATACCGGCTGCTCGGCGCGCTGAACGCGGACGAGCGCCGGACGCTGGCCGATCTGCTGCGCCGGATGATGCTCGCCGCCGAGCAGCCGGCACCGCCGAGCAGCAGCTCAGGACGCTGGTTGCGGCACGGCGGCTAGTGTCGGGGCATGCCCCCGGAAGACCCCGCCGCCACCATGCCCAAGGTGGGGCTGCGCACCCTCTGGCCGTACCTGCGCGCCCACCGCTCCTCGCTGCTCCTCGTCGCCGCGCTGTCGCTGGTCACCACCGCCGGCACGCTGCTGCAACCCGTGCTGACCCGCAACGTGCTCGACGGGCTCGGCGCGGGCACGCCGATCGGCCCGAGCGTGGCCGCGCTGGTGGTCACCCTGGTCGCCGTCGCCGCGGTCGACGGCTTCCGGCACTTCCTGCTCCAGCGCACCGCGGAGGGCCTGGTCCTCACGTCGCGCCGCCGGCTGGCCGGGCACCTGCTGCGCCTGCCGATCGCCGAGTACGACCAGCGCCGCACCGGTGACCTGCTGTCCCGCGTCGGCGCGGACACCACGCTGCTGCGCGCCGTGGTCACCTCCGGCCTGTTCGACACCGTCAGCGGCGCGATCATGGTGGTCGGCGCGGCGACGGCGATGGTGCTGCTGGACCCGCTGCTGTTCGGTGTCACCCTGATCGGCCTGGTCATCGGGCTGTCCGGCGGCATCTTCTTCGCCCGCAAGGTGCGCGGCATGTCCCGCGACGCGCAGGCGCGCATCGGCGACATGACCGCCGCGGTCGAGCGGTCCATCACCGCGGCCCGCACCATCCGGGCCAGCCGCGCCGAGACCCGCGAGACCGAGACCGTGGCGCACAGCGCCGAGCAGGCGTACCACGCCGGAGTGCGGATCGCCCGGCTGCAGGCGATCGTGCAGCCCGCCATGGTGACCACCATCCAGGGCTCGTTCCTGCTGGTGCTGGGCGTCGGCGGGGCACGGGTCGCCTCCGGCGCGATCACGGTCGGGGACCTGGTCGCCTTCGTGCTGTTCGTTTTCTTCCTGGTAATGCCGCTGGGCCAGGCGCTCAACGCGTACACCCAGCTGCAGGCGGGTCTGGGCGCGTTGCAGCGCATGGAGGAGGTACTGGTCATCCCACTGGAAGGCGCCGGCGGCGGCCCGGCGACCGCGCCGGCAGGGAGCGCGAAGGCTCCGGTGGGCGCACAGCCGTCGTCCGGCTCAGCCAGGTCGGCCGATGCGGCGACGCCAACAGTCGCCGCGGTGGCCGGGGCTCCCGCGATCGAGTTCGACCGGGTCGGCTTCGGCTACACCGACGCCGAGGGCCGGGTGGGCGAGCCGGTGCTGCGCGAGGTCAGCTTCCAGGCCCCGGTGGGTACGCGCACCGCGCTGGTCGGGCCGTCCGGGGCGGGCAAGTCCACGCTGCTGTCGCTGGTCGAACGGTTCTACGAGGTGACCTCGGGCAGCCTGCGCGTCGACGGCGTGGACGTGCGCGAGCTGAGCCACCAGGCGCTGCGGTCCCGGCTCGGCTACGTCGAGCAGGAGTCGCCGGTGCTGGCCGGCACGCTACGCGAGAACCTGCGCCTGGCCACGCCCGACGCGACCGAGGAGCAGATGCGGGCGGTGCTGGTCGCGGTCAACCTCGACGAGCTGGTCGACCGCACCCCGCTGGGGCTGGACGCGCAGGTCGGCGAGGGCGGCGTGCTGCTGTCCGGCGGGGAGCGCCAGCGGCTGGCCATCGCCCGTACGCTGCTGGCCGCCCCGCCGATCCTGCTGCTCGACGAGCCGACCAGCAACCTCGACGCGCGCAACGAGGCGGCCCTGCGCTCCGCCATCGACACCGTCGCCCAGGGGCGCACACTGCTGATCGTCGCGCACCGGCTGTCCACCGTCGTGGACGCCGACCAGATCGTGGTCCTGGAGCACGGCCGCGTGGTGGCCACCGGCCCCCACACCGAACTCCTCGACACCAGCCCCCTCTACCGCGAACTGGCCGCCCACCAGTTCCTCGTCGACCCCGCCCCCGACCCGGCCTGACCGGCCCCCTCAGCGGCGCCCGCCCGGCCGCCCCGCCCGGCCCAGCCCGGCCTAAATAGACGCCGGCCTATCTGATGGAGAAATAGTAGATCATTCTCCATCAGATAGGCCGGCGTCTATGAAAAGCGGAGCGGAGCGGGCGCGGCCCGGCGGGGACGGATCAGCCGGATACCGGCGCCGCGATGGCGGGTTCGGCGGTGCGCTGGGCGAGGTCCATGCGGCCGGTGAGTTCCCAGGGGGCCCGGAACGGGAAGTACGCCTCCATGAAGTCGCGCACCATCGCGGTCTGCTCGTCCATCTCGCCGTCGGACGAGTTGGTGTCGTTGAGGCAGAACACGTCGACGTTGCGCTGCCGCACCAGCCGGGCCAGCATGATCGGGGCGACCAGGCGGCCCAGGTCGATGTACACGTGGCTGATCGAGCCGGGCACCGAGCGCCCGGTGCTGTGCGCCCAGTAGTGCGCCAGCGACGACGGGATCGACAGGTCGCCGCGGTCGCGGAACTGGTGCGAGGCGGTCGCGTGCGACTCCTCGCGCAGTTCGTTCTCGATCTCCTCCAGCACCCCGCGCAGCAGCGGGTACGGCACGTGCCGCATCTTCTGGTAGAGCTGGGTGCCGAAGCGCGTCTGGAGCAGCCGCCGGTTGTTCTTCGCGGCGACGTCGACGGGCGCGTCGGCGGGCGCGGGCGGGTTGACGTCGACCAGCGAGCTGGACGGGAAGAACTTGGCCACCCCGTTGGCGAAGAAGAACTGGGTCGGCAGCACCGGGCGGCCCAGGATCATGTCGTCGTTGAAGTAGAGGAAGTGCTCCGACAGGCCGGACACCTTGTGCAGCCGCGACTCGATGGCGTGCGAGTTGAAGGTCGGCAGCACGCCGACGTCGCCGAAGATCTCCTTGTGCGAGACCAGCGTGACGTACGGCGAGGTCGGGTCGAGCCAGGACGGCGTCTGGTCGTCGGTCACCAGGTAGATGTGGTTGACCCAGGGCGCGAAGGCGTGCAGCGAGCGCATCGAGTAGAGCAGCTCGTCGCGTGAGGTGAACCGGGAGGCGTTGGTGGCCAGACCGGCGAACGAGTCGTCCTCGTCCTCCCCCAGCGCCTGTGCCTTGCGGCTGCGCCAGGCGGGGTCGTCGCCGTCGACCCAGGTGTAGACGACGTCGATGGGGAACTGAACGTCGTTGGGGCCGGGCTCGGCGTAGACGGCGCGGCTGCGGTAGCGGGGTTCGGCGTCGCGCGGGACGAACGCGGACAGCCGGGCGGCGGCGACGTACTGCGTGGGGTTGTCGACGCTGACGACGGTGCCGACCTTGTGGTTGCGCGGCCCGACCTGGCGCGGGGCCTGCCAGCCCTGCTGCTTCACGGTCGACCAGAACTCGATCTCGCAGGCGTACGCGTCCTCGGTCAGCGGCAGGTTCGCCGAGCTCGCGGCGGACCGGTAGACCTGCACGATCGCGCAGCGCTGCGGGCTGACCCGGCGGCCGGCGGTGTCCAGGGTCCGGATGACCTTGTCCCCGCCGGACCTGCCGCGCAGCAGGCGCAGCACCTGGGCGCGGTGCTCGACCGCGACGGCGACCGCGCTGCGGCGGGGGTCGGTGTGCGGCACGCAGAAGTAGTCGACACCGTCGGCTTCCAGCAGCCCGACCACGGTCTGCAGATTGTCGTGCCACGCATGGGCGGGCGACGACCCGCCGGACGGCGCGGCCGGGCCGGCGGACCGGGTCCGGGACGGTCCACCGACGAGCAGCTTGGCGATGCGGACCCGCTGGCGCAGCGGGAGCCGGTAGGCGGCGGCGCGCAGTGCCGGTCTCGGCAGGAGGCGTTTGACAATCTGCTTCACAACAACCCAACATAGGGTATAAGCCGCATAGGACTGTGTATTTGGTTAATAAGGACATTCATGTTGACTGCCGTTTTCAGCCGTCAGGGGGTCAACGCTTGACCCGCCCACAACCGCACGCTCTGGAGCCGGCCCCGCTCGGCTCCCGGCTCGCCCGCAGCCTGCCGATCACGGTTCCGGCGCTGGTGACCCTGTTCGTCGTGCTGGTCGGACACGACCGGCGCGCGCTCTGGCGCGACGAGTACGCCACCTGGTGGGCCGCCTCGCTCACCACCGACCAGCTGCAACTCCTGCTGTCCAAGGTAGATGCGGTGTTCGCGCCGTTCTACCTGTTCACCCGGGCGTGGGTCGCCCTGTTCGGGGACAGCCTGACCAGCCTGCGACTGCCCTCGGCACTGGCCATGGCCGCGGCCGCGGGCCTGATCGGCGCGCTCGGCCGCAAACTGTTCTCCCCCGGCGCCGGGCTGGTCGCCGGGCTGCTGTTCGCGCTGCTGCCCGCGGTGTCCCGCTACGGCGAGGAGGCCCGGCCGTACGCGTTCGCGCTGGCGTTCACCGTGGCGGGCGCGCTCGCGCTGCTGCGCGCCCTGGAGCAGCCGGAGCAGTGGCGGCGCTGGGTGCCGTACGCACTGGTGGTTGCCGCCATCGGCTGGTCGCACCTGGTCGCGCTGACGATGCTCGCCGTGTACGCGGTGGCCGTGGTCGGCGCGGCAGGGCTGCGCTCGGTCGCGCTGCGAAACTGGCTGGTCGCCACCGCGGTCGGCGGGCTGCCCGTGCTGCCGCTGCTGTGGCTGGGCAAGCGGCAGACCGGTCAGATCGGCTGGATCGGCGACCGCGGCGAGGAGTCGGTCCGCGAGTTCATCACCAGCATCTTCGGCTCGCTGTGGATCGGCCTCGCGGTGCTGGCGCTGGCGCTGCTGTCGGTGCGCCTGGCCGAGCCGCGCCGGCGTTTCCTGCTGGCCTGGGCGCTGCTGCCGCCCGCCGCGGTGCTCGCGCTCACCCCCGTGATCAACATGATGCTCTCCCGGTACCTGCTGTTCACGGTGCCGGCCTGGGTGCTGCTCGCCGCGTGCACGCTGCGCCAGGCGTCGGCCCGGGTGGCCGCGCTGACCCCGGCGGCCCGCGCGGCGGCGGCCCGCGTCGCGTCCCCCGTCCCGCCGACCACGGCGGCACGTAGCGCGGCCGCCGCGAACCCGCGCAGCGCGAAGGCGGTCCTGGGCGGCGCGGGCTCCGACGTCGGCGGATCGGCGCAGCGCGGCGCGGGCGCGACGGGCCGGGTCCGGCCGCGGCGGGCGCTGGCCGGGGACGGGCCCGCCTGGGCGGTGTCGCTGGGCACGCTCGCGGTGCTGGCCCTGGTCGGCCTGCCGGGGCAGGTCGAGGCGCGCACGCTGCCCGCCGGCAACCAGGCGGATCTGCGTACCGCCGCGGAGATCATGCGGCCGCGCCTGCTGCCGGGCGACGCCATCGCCTACGGCGGCGAGTCCTACGGCGGCCCGCGGACCTTCCGTCGCGGAATGACCTTCGAGCTGCGCGGACTCGACGGGCCGAAGGACGTCTTCGTCGCCGAGCGTGGCCAGGACCGGGGCAGTTTCGAGGCCGTCGAGTGCGCCGACCCGGCCGAGTGCGCCAAGGGCGTCGCCCGGATCTGGCTGGTGACCTCCGCGCCCGACCGGGACCTGTTCGCGGACATGCCGGTGGCCCGCGCCGAGCTGCTGCGCGACGAGTTCACCACGGTGTTCGCCCAGCGCACCCAGGGTGTCGCGGTGGCCCTGCTGGTCCGCGAGCAGCCGTCGCCCTCGCAGCCGTAGCGGGGAGCGTCGCGCGAATGGCCCACCCGGCGGGTGGGCCATTCGCGTATCCGGGGACACCCCCGGCAAACCTGGTGGCGCAGGCCCCCGGGTCGCGCCGTACCCTGGAGGTCGTGACGGTACGTGTGCGATTCGCCCCTTCCCCGACCGGTATGTTCCACGTCGGCGGCGCCCGCTCGGCGCTGCAGAACGCGGTCTTCGCCAAGCAGCAGGGCGGGGTGTTCGTGTTGCGCATCGAGGACACCGACGCCGCGCGCAACCGCCCCGAGTGGACCGAGGGCATCCTCTCCGCCCTGGAGTGGATCGGCATCGCCCGCGACACCTACGAGGGCCCGCTGTTCCAGTCGTCCTACCACGCGGAGCACACCAAGGCCGCCCAGCAGCTGTTCGACGCGGGCAAGGCCTACTACTGCGACTGCACCCGCGACGACGTGCAGGCCCGCACCGACAACAAGTACTCCGGCTACGACGGCTTCTGCCGCGACCGGGGCCTGAGCGCGGGCGAGGGCCGGGCGCTGCGCTTCCGTACGCCGGACGAGGGCGTCACCAAGGTCGTCGACCTGATCCGCGGCGAGCCGACCTTCGAGAACAAGCTGCTGGAGGACTTCGTCATCGCCCGCGGCGACGGCTCGCCGGTGTTCCTGCTGGCCAACGTCGTCGACGACATGACCATGGGCATCACCCACGTGATCCGCGCCGAGGAGCACCTGCCCAACACGCCCAAGCAGCAGCTGCTCTGGGAGGCGCTGGGCAAGACCCCGCCGGTGTGGGCGCACGTGCCGGTCGTGGTGAACGAGAAGCGGCAGAAGCTGTCCAAGCGCCGCGACAAGGTCGCCCTGGAGATGTACCGCGACGAGGGCTACCTCGCCGCCGCCATGCGCAACTACCTGATGCTGCTCGGCTGGGCGCCCAGCGGCGACCGGGAGATCGTGCCCTGGTCGGTGATCGAGGACGAGTTCCGCCTGGACGAGGTCAACCCCTCCCCCGCGTTCTTCGACGAGAAGAAGCTGCGCTCGTTCAACGGCGAGTACATCCGGGCACTGTCGGTGGCGGAGTTCACCGAGATCTGCGCGCCGTGGCTGACCGGGCCGTTCCCGAGCGAGGAGGAGCGGGCCGAGCGGGGGTACGGCACCACGCCGCCGCCGTGGTCGCCGGACGCCTACGACCCGGCCGTGTTCGCGCAGGTCGCCGAGCTGGTGCAGACCCGCATCGCGGTGCTGTCCGAGGTGCCGTCCTACGTGGACTTCCTGTTCCTCGACGAGCCCCTGCTCGACGAGGCGTCCTGGGCCAAGGCGTCCAAGGACGCGGGCATCCTGCCCGACGTCATCGCCGCGCTGCGCGACCTGGCCTCGTGGGACGCCGAGTCGCTGAAGAACACGCTGGTCACCGTCGGTGAGGCGCACGGGCTGAAGCTGGGCAAGGCGCAGGCCCCGGTCCGCGTCGCGGTCACCGGCCGCTCGGTGGGCCTGCCGCTGTTCGAGTCCCTGGAGGTGCTCGGCCGCGAGCGCACGCTGCGCCGCCTCGAGGCCGCCGCGGCCTGACCCAGATACGAAGACGCCGCCCCTGCCGTGCTCGGCGGGGGCGGCGTGCGTTTGCGTATCAGGCCTGTGCGCGGCGCTTCTTGACGAGGTTGATGACCCCGCCGACCAGCAGGCCGGCCACGGCCGCCCCGCCGACCCAGGGCCACCACGGATCGCCGGTGTCCGATCCAGCAACCGGGGCGGTGCTCGCCGCGACCGGGCTGGCCGACGGGCTGACCTGCGCCGACTCGGTCAGCGGGGACGGGCTCGGCGCGGCGCTCTCGGCGATCGCCAGCGTGAACGTGTAGGAGCCCTTCACCAGGTGACCGTCCTTTGACAGCACCTCGTACGCCACGGTGTAGGTCCCGCCCGCGGAGCCGGTGAACGGCGCGGAGACAGTCTTGCCGCTCACGGTGACCGGGCCTGCCGCCGCGGCCGCGTCCGGGCCGGTGACCGTGAGCTTCGTCCCATCGCTCTTCAGCGTGGCCAGGAACGACAGCTTGACCGCCGATGGCACCGCCTTCAATGTGGCGTTCTTCGCCGGAGAGGCCGCCACCAGGGCGTTGTGCGCCCAGGCGGGCGTCGCGCCGAGCAGCAGCGCGCCCAGTCCCACCAGGACGGCGAGCACCGCCGCGCCACGTCGTGCCGCCCGGTGCTCCCCGGTCCGCCGCCGACTGTCCCCCACGATCGCCTCCGCCTCGTTATGATCCACCGCAATCCGCAGTTGGTCGACGTTACCGGCCTGTTCGGTTCCCGGCGAATCCCGCGTGTTGCTCCACCGAACGGACAGCGCTGCTTCCGTGTCCGAAACGTGACTATGCGAGTAGCAACCCGACAGGTTTCTCGCGGGTCTAGAAGAGGTACCACCAGTCACACTGGCACCAGGTGACGCAGCGAAACGGGGCGGGCCATGCAGGGCACCATCGTGAGGGGCACCATAGTGAAGGTCGTGGCTGGACTGTTCGCCGCAGCCCTGCTGCTGCTCGGCGCGCCCGCGTTCGGCGCGCCGACGCCGTCGCCCAAGCCCAGCCCGTCGCCGACGGTACGCAGCATCACCATCACCGCGGACATGCTGTCCGCGCCCATCGTGCTGCGCTCCGATCAGCACCAGCGCGCGTTCACCGCGATGGCCGGCGAGGTCGACTGGCTGGCCGGCGGGACCTCCCCGCTCAAGGCCCCGGCCGCGGACAAGCTCGGCCCGAAGTTCGTCGTGGTCAGTGCCGTCAACGGCGAGGACAAGCAGACCTACGACCTCTACCCGCTGGCCGACGGCGGTCCCCGGGTCTTCCGCCCGGCCGCGCAGCCCGACAAGCGCAAGGTCACCGCGGCCTGGTTCCTGGGCCGGTTCAGCATGGACGCCTCGCTGCGCGGTGCCGGGGTGCTGCTGGGCCCGGCCGCGCCGGTCGAGGGCGGCGGCGTGGGCGGCGGGCTGGTGGAGTCGGCGACCGCCGAGCCGGACATCCGTGCCATGGTCGGCGACTGGCAGCGCTTCGTGGGACTCAACGGCGCGGTCGTCGTGGTCATCGCGCTCGGGGTGTTCGCCATCGCGTACGCGTTCCGCCGCACCATCTGACGTCAGTGCCCGGTGCCCCGGCTTCCCGCTGGGGCACAGGTGCCACATACTGGCCCGATGCGACCTGCCCGCAAACCCCTGCGCACCCTCGCCGTACTGGCCCTGGCGGCCTTCAGCCTCACCGGCTGCATGAAGCTCGACATGAACATGACCGTCAACAGTGACGACACCCTGGACGGCACGGTCATCATGGCGCTGGACAAGTCGGTGCTGCAGCTGAGCGGCAAGAGCGCCGAGGAGGCGTTCGCGTCGGCCGGCGAGAGCCTGACGGATCTGCCGAAGGGCACCCGCACCGAGGTCTACGACGACGGCAAGTACTACGGCAAGAAGATCATCTACGACGACCTGCCGCTGACCGAGTTCAACACCGGTGAGAAGGGCGCCCCTTCGATCACCCACGCGAACGGGAAGTACCTGTTCACGGCCGATCTCGACACGGGCGCGAACGGTCTCGGGCCGCAGGCCGAGATGGTCAAGCCGTTCCTGAGCAGCCTGCAGATCACCTTCGCGGTCACCTTCCCGGGCAAGGTCGTCGAGCACGACGACAAGGCGGTCGTGGACGGCGACACCGTGCGCTGGAACGTGGCGCTGGGCGGCAAGAACGAGCTGCGTGCCGTGGCCGAGGAGGGCAGCGCCTTCCCGTGGCTGGTCGTCGCGGTGGTCGGCGGCATCCTTGGCCTCGCCGTGATCGTCGGCATCGTGTTCCTGGCGGTCTGGCTCACCCGCCGCAAGACGCCCGCCGCCGCCCCGGCCGACCCGTACGCGACCTCGTTCGACCCGCCGACCGTGGGCGGGCCCGCCGGCACCCACCCCGCGACGCAGTCTTACCCCACATCGCAGCACAGCGGGGCGGACGGACACCCGCAGCCGTGACACCACGCGCCGGCATCGCCGCCCCCGGAGCCGGGTCGCCCGCGCCGGGGACGGCGCGCCACGCGAGCGCTCCCGCGGCCGGTCCGGGCCGGTCACGGGGGCGTGCCGCGTGAGCCGGGGTGCCGGAGCCCGCAGGCTCCCTAATATGGGGCACATGACCGACGGCGAACCGCTGGCCGCGACGCTGCGGCAGATCGAGCGGTCCGCCGGTGCCCTGGCCACCGCCAGCGTGTCGCGCATGGACGAGTCCCTGCCGTGGTTCCGCGAGCTGCCGGCCGACCAGCGGTCGTGGGTCATGCTGGTGGCCCAGGCCGGTGTCCAGTCGCTGGTGCAGTGGCTGCGCACGGGGGCCGGCACGCGCGGCGGGCCGCAGGCCGTCTCCGACGAGGTGTTCGACGTGGCGCCGCGGGCGCTGGCGCGCAGCATCAACCTGCAGCAGACGGTCGCCCTCATCAAGGTCACCATCGACGTCGTCGAGGAGCAGGTGCCGCACCTGGCCGCCCCCGGTGAGGAGCAGCAGCTGCGCGAGGCGGTGCTGCGCTACTCCCGCGAGGTCGCGTTCGCCGCCGCCCGGGTGTACGCCCGCGCGGCCGAGTCGCGCGGCGCGTGGGACGCCCGGCTGCAGGCCCTGCTGGTCGACGCGCTGCTGCGGGGCGACTCGGCGGACGTGCTGGCCAGCCGCGCGGCCGCGCTCGGCTGGACCGACGCGCCGCCGGTCGCGGTGGTGGTGGGCCGCTCCCCCGGCGGCGAGGCCGCGATCGTGCTGCACGGCGTGCACCGGGCCGCCCGGCGCGCCGACGTCGAGGTGCTCGGCGGCGTGCACGGCGACCGGCTGGTCGTGGTGATGGGCGGGGCGGCCGACCCGGTGTCGGTGGCCGAGCGGCTGCTGCCCGCGTTCGGCGATGGCCCGGTGGTGGTCGGCCCGGCGGTGCCGTCGCTGGAGGCGGCCACCGAGTCGGCCCGTTCGGCGATGGCCGGCTACCGCGCCGCCCCCGCCTGGCCCGGCGCGCCCCGGCCGGTGGCCGCCGACGACCTGCTGCCCGAACGGGCCCTGGCCGGCGACGGGGAGGCCCGTCGCATCCTGCGCCACTCGGCGTACGGGGCGCTCGCGCGGACCAGCGGGGAGCTGCTGGAGACGCTGGACGCGTTCCTCATCCACGGTGGCGCCCTGGAGGCGACAGCGCGGGCGCTGTTCGTTCACCCGAACACGGTGCGTTACCGGCTGCGTCGAGTGGCCGAGGTCACAGGCTTCGGGCCGCTGACTCCGCGTGACGCGTTCACTCTCAAGATCGCGCTGGCGTTGGGCCGCCTTGAGCCCGGTACGCAGGGCGAACAGCTCACCAAGCCGACATGAACAGGACATAATTCCGCCACTGTCCGCCGATCTTTGTGGGGTACCCACAACTTCGGTAGGAGGATTTAGTCATCCCCGGCAACGGCGCGCCGGAGGTTGATCCCTCAGGGTTGAATACGTGCTCGCCGTACTCTCCCCGGGCCAGGGTGCCCAGAAACCAGGATTCCTCACGCCGTGGCTCGACCTCGACGGCGCCGCTGACCGTCTGCGCTGGTGGTCCAACCTCGCCGGAGTCGACCTGGTGCACCTGGGCACCGCGGCGGACGCCGAGGAGATCAAGGACACCGCGAAGACCCAGCCCCTGCTGATCGCCGCCGCCCTGCTGGCCGCCGACCAGCTGCCGATGGCGGGCGTGTCGGTCGTGGCCGGGCACAGCGTCGGCGAGCTCGGCGCGGCGGCGCTGGCCGGGATGCTCACTCCCGACGCGGCGATCACGCTGGCCGGGGTACGCGGTCGCGAGATGGCCGCCGCCTGCGCCCTGGAGCCCACCGGCATGGCCGCCGTGCTCGGCGGCGACGAGGCCGAGCTGCTGGCCGCCCTGGAGGCGCACGGCCTCTACGCCGCCAACCGCAACGGCGCGGGTCAGATCGTCATCGCGGGCGCGCTCGACGCGCTGGACAAGTTCGCCGCCGCCCCGCCGGCCCGCACCCGGGTCATCAAACTGGCGGTCGCGGGCGCGTTCCACACCCCGTTCATGGCTCCGGCCGAGGCCGCGCTGGCCTCCGTCGCGAGTACCGTCGAAACTGCCGACGCCCAGCGCCCGCAGCTGTCGAACGCCGACGGCGCGGCCGTGACCGACGGACAGGAGATGCTGGGCCGGCTGGTCCGCCAGGTCACCGCACCGGTGCGGTGGGACCTGTGCATGCGTAGCCTGGCCGAGCGCGGCGTCACCGCCGTGATCGAGCTGCCGCCCGCGGGCACCCTCGCCGGGCTGGTCAAGCGCGAGCTGAAGCCCGGCACGCCGGAGATCGTCACGTTGAACACGCCCGACGATCTGGCCGCCGCGAAGGACCTCATCGCCCGGCACAGCTCCGCCGAGCCCACCCCGCAAGCCGCCATCGGAGAGCAATCATGAGCGCTAACGGCAGCAAGATCCTCGCGTTCGGGCACTACCAGCCGTCGCGCGTCGTGACCAACGACGACCTGGCGCAGATGGTCGACACCAACGACGAGTGGATCCAGTCCCGCGTCGGCATCAAGGAGCGGCGCATCGCCGACACCGAGACCGTCGCCGACATGGCCGGGTTCGCCGCGGAGAAGGCGCTGGCCGCGTCCGGCCTGACCGCCGCCGACATCGACCTGGTGATCGTGGCGACCTGCTCCTCGATCGACCGCAGCCCGAACGTGGCCTGCCGGGTCGCCGACAAGCTCGGCATCGCCGGCGCGGCCGCGTTCGACCTGAACACCGCCTGCTCGGGCTTCTCGTACGCGCTGGCCAACGCCGACCACGCCATCCGCGCGGGAGCCGCCAAGCACGCGCTGGTGATCGGCGCGGAGAAGCTGTCGCAGATCACCGACTGGTCCGACCGGAGCACCTGCGTGATCTTCGCCGACGGCGCGGGCGCGGCGGTCCTCTCCGGCACCGCCGAGGGCGAGGAGCCCGGCGTCGGCCCCGTGGTCTGGGGCAGCGAGCCCAGCGACGCGATCGCCATCGAGGGCTGGCAGCCCTACATCGTGCAGGAGGGCCAGAAGGTCTTCCGCTGGGCCACCGGCACCGCGCCCCAGGTCGCCCTGGCGGCCTGCGAGAAGGCCGGCGTCGCCCCGGGCGACCTGGGCGGCTTCGTGCCCCACCAGGCGAACCTGCGCATCATCGAGCCGCTGGCCCGCAAGATCGGCGTGGACCCGGCGGTGCTCTCCCGCGACATCGTGGAGTCGGGCAACACCTCGGCCGCGAGCATCCCGCTGGCGCTGTCCAAGATGATCGAACGCGGCGAGGTGAAGTCCGGCTCGCCGGTGCTCCTCGTCGGTTTCGGCGGCGGCCTGACCTACGCCGGTCAGGTAGTCCGCTGCCCCTGAGCCCCACCCCTGGCTTGAATCCATCTGAGTTCCACCAACCGAAGGGAAACCAAGTTCCATGGCTACGCGCGAAGAGGTCGTCACCGGCCTGGCCGAGATCCTCGAAGAGGTCGCCGGCGTGAACCCCGACGACGTCTCCGAGGAGAAGTCGTTCACCGAGGACCTCGACGTCGACTCGCTCTCCATGGTCGAGGTCGTCGTGGCCGCCGAGGAGAAGTTCGGCGCGAAGATCCCGGACGACGAGGTCCAGAACCTGAAGACCGTCGGCGACGCTGTCTCCTTCATCGTCGCCAACTCCTGAAGTTGCGAGATTTGACGTGACCAAGCCTGACGTTGTCGTCACCGGTCTCGGCGCCACCACCCCGCTCGGCGGGGACGTGGCGTCGACCTGGGACGCGATGCTGGCGGGCCGCTCCGGGGTCAGCAAGCTGACCCAGGAGTGGGCCGATCAGCTGACAGTGAAGATCGCCGCCCAGCTGGCGGTGGAGCCGAGCGAGGTCATCGACCGCGTGCGGCTGCGCAAGCTGGACCGCTCCGAGGCCGTGGCGCTCATCGCCGCCGCCGAGGCGTGGGCCGACGCCGGCCTGGCCGACGCCGGCCTCGACAAAGAGCGGCTCGGCGTGGTTGTCGGCTCCGGCATCGGCGGCGCACAGACCCTGCTGGCCCAGGACGACATCCTGGAAGCCTCCGGCGCACGGCGGGTCAGCCCGCACACGGTGCCGATGCTGATGCCGAACGGTCCGGCCGCCTTCGTCGGCCTGGAGTACGGCGCGCAGGCCGGCGTACACGCGCCGACCAGCGCGTGCGCCACCGGCGCGGAAGCGGTCGCCTGGGGTCTGGACATGATCCGGTCCGGCCGCGCCGACGTCGTCATCGCCGGTGGCACCGAGGCCGTCATCCACCCCCTGCCGATCGCCGGTTTCGCCTCGATGCGCGCCATGTCGACGCGCAACGACGACCCGGAGAAGGCCTCCCGTCCGTGGGACAAGGGCCGTGACGGCTTCGTCCTGGGCGAGGGCGCCGGCATCCTGATCCTGGAGCGGGCGGACCACGCCGCGGCTCGCGGCGCGCGGATCTACGCGCGTCTCGCCGGCGCGGGCATGACCTCCGACGGGTACGACATCGTGCAGCCGCACCCCGAGGGCACGGGCGCGGCCCGGGCCATCGCGAAGGCACTGCGCGACGCCGACCTGGCCAAGGCCGACGTCGTGCACGTCAACGCCCACGCGACGTCGACCCCGGTCGGCGACATCGCGGAGATCGCGGCGCTGCGGTCGGCGCTGGGTGACCACCCGGTGCTGACGGCGACCAAGTCGATGACCGGGCACCTGCTCGGCGCGGCGGGCGCGCTGGAGTCGATCGCGACGATCCTGGCGATCCGCGACAGCGTCGTGCCGCCGACGATCAACCTCGACGACCCCGACGACGCCCTGACCATGGATGTGGCGGCGCACAAGGCCCGCCCCCTCCAGATCGCGGCCGCGCTGAACAACTCGTTCGGCTTCGGCGGGCACAACGTGGCCCTGCTGTTCACGCGGCCGTGAGCCGGGTCGCCGACCCGATCGCTTCCCGGCCGTAGCCAGGCGACGCCCAGGTGCCACCAGGCGCCTGGGCGTCGTTTCGTTTTCCCGCCCCGCCCAAGGAGACCCGAATGACCACGATCTCGGCAGCGGTCGGCGGGGACGTCGACCATCGCGACCCGCTGGTGCGGTTACGCGCCCTGTTCGACCAGGGCACGGTGCGTACCCTGCACGGCGCGGACGACTCGGGAGTGCTTGCCGCGCGCGGCGAGATCGACGGCATGCCCGCGGTCGCGTTCGCCACCGACGCCACCCGGATGGGCGGCGCGCTGGGGGCCGAGGGCTGCGAACACATCGTGGACGTCATCGACACCGCGGTCCGCGAGCGGATCCCCGTCGTCGGCCTGTGGCACTCCGGCGGCGCCCGCCTGGCCGAGGGCGTCGTCGCCCTGGACGGGGTGGGCCAGGTCTTCGCGGCGATGGTGCGGGCCTCCGGCCGGGTGCCGCAGATCTCCGTCGTGCTCGGCCCTGCGGCCGGCGGTGCTGCGTACGGGCCGGCGCTGACCGACATCGTGATCATGAGTAGTGCCGGCCGGATCTTCGTCACCGGGCCCGAGGTCGTCCGCTCCGTCACCGGCGAGCAGGTCGACATGGAGAGCCTGGGCGGCCCCGACGCGCACGGCCGCCGCTCCGGCGTCGTCCACATCACCTGCAAGGACGACGCCGCCGCCGTCGCCGAGGCGCGCAGGCTGGCCCGGCTGCTCGGCCGGCAGGGCCGCCTGTCCCCCGCCGACGTCGCCGACGACCGGGACCTCGGCGCGTCGATGCCGGAGCAGGCCAACCGGGCGTACGACGTAAAGCCCGTCGTCAAGGCGCTGCTCGACGAGCCCGGCGTGGAGCTGCACGCCAAGTGGGCCCCGAACGTGGTGACCGTCCTGGGCCGCTTCGCCGGACGCACCGTCGGCGTCGTGGCCAACAACCCGCTGCGCCTGGGCGGCTGCCTCGACTCGGCCGCCGCCGAGAAGGCCGCCCGCTTCGTGCGCATGTGCGACTCGCTCGGCGTGCCCCTGATCGTGCTGGTGGACGTGCCCGGTTACCTGCCCGGCCTCGGCCAGGAGTGGGACGGCGTGGTGCGCCGCGGCGCGAAGCTGCTGCACGCGTTCGCCGAGGCGGTCGTGCCACGGGTGACCCTGGTGACCCGCAAGGCGTACGGCGGGGCGTACATCGCGATGAACTCCCGCGCGCTCGGCGCGAGTGCCGTGTTCGCCTGGCCGAACGCCGAGGTCGCCGTCATGGGCGCGGGCGCGGCCGTGAACATCCTGCACCGCAGGAAGCTCGCCGCGGCCCCCGCCGACGAGCGTGAGGCGCTGCGCCTCCGGCTGGTCGAGGACCAGGCCCGCATCGCAGGCGGCGTGAACCGCGCCCTGGAGATCGGCGTCGTCGACGACGTCATCAAACCCGCCGAATCCCGCAAACGCATCGCCGACGCCCTCGCCGCCGCCCCCACCGCCCGCGGCGCCCACGGCAACATCCCCCTCTGACCCCACCCCGCCACACCCTCGCCCGCCCCCGGTCGCCCCGCCCGACCCCGCCCGCCCCCGGTCGCAACTCTTAAAGAGTCGCGGCCTCTGGACTTCCCCGAGGCCGCGAGTCTTTAAGAGTTGCGCCAGGTGGGGCCGCCGGGTCTGCGGCGGGTGGGGGTGGGCGGATCGGCGGGTGGGGGTGGGTCGGTGGGGCGGTGGGTCAGGGGGTGGGGAGGCGGTCGGTGAGGACGGGGGCGAGCAGGGCGGCGAAGGTGGCTGTCAGGTGGCTGTTGTCCTTGTAGACCAGGACGTTGCCGATGACGACGGGGCACTTGGCGGCGGTGCACATCCACGGAAGCGGGTCGATGACGGTGACGCCGTCCAGGCCCGCCGCCTCGGCGACCAGGGCCCGGCGGCGGCCGTCGCCGATCGCGGCCTGGGTCGGCCGGTGGCAGGCGTCCAGCTTGCTCAGGTGGCTCGACACGCACTCCGGGGCGTCCCCGGCGGGCCAGGCGGTGTCGCTGATCAGCACCTGCTTCAGGCCGGGCTGCGCGAGCCGGGAGAAGGTCTTGCGCCACGCCGAGGCCCAGCCGGTGGCCTGGTCGGGGCCGACGTCGAGGGCGTCGCCGTTGCCGTTGGACGACATCACCACCATGGCCGGGTTCAGCGACCGGATGTACTCCACCGCGGCGTCGCGCCAGCGCACGCACTCCTCGTACGGCCGCTTCAGGTTGGTCATGTAGATCAGGGTGCTCGCGGCCGAGCAGGCCGATTTGGTGACCACGGCCAGCCGCCAGCCGCGCTGCTTGGCGACGGCGTCCAGTGGCGGGAACCAGTGCCCGGCGTGCGAGTCGCCGAACAGCACCATCGTGGTGCTGCTGTCGGTGTCGCCGTACATGCAGGGTTTGCGCACCTCGGACTCGCTGAACGCCGGGTCGCAGCCGTCGAGGTAGAGCCGGGGCACGTCCACCTCGGCCTTGTCGACGGACGGGGTGAGGTTGGCGGGCACCGTCGTCGACGCCGCGCCCGCCGCGACCAGGTTGATCAGCTCACGCTCGGCCCCGGTGGCGTTGGCCAGCGCGGACGCCACGTCGAGCGCCTGGCCGGAGCCGGAGCTGGGCGGTGGCACGTACACCGGCGCGGCGACGGCGACGGCGGCCAGTGAGGTCGACAGGGCCAGGCCGAGCGCGATGCCGTGCCAGGGGCGGCGGCGCAGCCGGGGCGCGGAGCGCACCGGGTCCTCGACCTTGACCAGCGTCGTCGCGGCCAGCAGGTACGACAGCCCGGCCAGCACCACCAGGCGGCCGGTGCTCAGCTCGCCGAACACGTACGGCCCGACCACCAGCACCGGCCAGTGCCACAGGTACCAGCCGTACGACAGCCGCCCCGTGAGCTGCACCGGGGCCAGGCCCAGCACCCGGGAGTCGGGACGCGCGCAGCCCGCCCCGAGCACGAGCGCGGTCGCCAGCACGGGCAGCGCGGCGGCGTACCCGGGGAAGGCGGTCTGCTCGGTGAAGGTGAACGCGGCCAGCAGGATGCCGGCCAGGCCGACCCACCGCCCGATGATCGCGAGTTGCCCCGGCAGCCGCTCCCAGTGCACGGCCGTCGCCGCGACCAGGCCGCCGACGGCCAGCTCCCAGGCCCGGGTCTGCATGCCGAAGTACGCCCACGGCGCGGACACGCCGGTCTGCCACACCGACAGCCCGAACGAGACGACCACGATCGCGGAGAACAGGGCCAGCACGGTCCGGTGGCGGCGGTGCGGGCGGCGGCGGGTCAGCAGCACGGCCCCGATGAGCAGCAGCGGCCATACGAAGTAGAACTGCTCCTCGACGGCGAGGCTCCAGAAGTGCTGCAGTGGCGACGGCGTCTGCGCCGACCCCAGGTAGTCGGTGCCCACGATGGCGAGCCGGTAGTTCATGCCGTAGAAGGTCGTCGCCAGGGCGTCGCCGGCGATGGCGGCGAAGCGCACCGGCGGCAGCCACAGCCAGGCGACGCCGACGGTCACCGCGGTGACGAAGGTGGCCGCGGGCAGCAGCCTGATCGCGCGCCGGGCGTAGAACGAGCCGATCGAGATGGTCCCGGTCTTGTCGACCTCGCGCAGCAGGTGTCCGGTGATCAGGAAGCCGGAGATGACGAAGAAGACGTCCACTCCGACGTAGCCGCCGCTGAGCACCTCCACTCCCGCGTGGAACAGCACCACGACGGTGACCGCCAGGGCGCGCAGGCCCTCCACGTCGGGCCGGAAGCCGGACCGGGCCTGCTTGCGAGTGGCCGTTGGTGGCGGGACGGCGGACGGGACGGGCGCGCGGGTGTCTGTGACGGTCATCCGGATTCCTGTTCGCGTGCCAGCGCGGCGGCTGGGGGTCGGCGGGCTCACGAGAGGCATCGGGGCACGGCCCGTATCGGATGTGCCCGCAGCGGCATCCCGGCGAAGATCCGCCCGAACCGGGTAGGCCGACCGGGCAGCCGCTCCCGGCCGCGCGGAGGCGGCGGCGCGACGTTCATTCCCGGGGTAGGAAAACCGAGGTCAGCGCAACTTTGACACTCCGGCCGACCGGGCCATGCCCTACGGCACCTCACGTGCTCATTCACCGTTCGGCGGACTAATCCCCCCGGCTGGTCCTGCCGTCACGGCGTTGCCGCGGGCGGGGCACGCGAGTTGGGGCCGTTAGATTTCCGGTCCACTCCGGATCACTTCGTCCGATCCGGACGGACGTCCGCTGCGCGCCATCCCCCGGCGCGTTCACAGGGGAGCCCTCGATGGCCTTCGGCTCAAGCCAGCACATCCTGCCCGTGACGGGAGTGAGCATGCTGCTCGCGCCCGGCGTGGTTCTCAAAGTCGTCTCCGCGGCGCTGACCGCGATCCTGGTCGGCATCGTGCTGCTGCGCATGTCCGGCCGGCAGGAGCGGTTCGCGGGCCGCATCCCGCGCCCGCGCGGCCGGCACCGCGCCCGCCCGGACGGCGGGTGGCGCTCCGATGCGCTCTGACAATCGCTGGGCGCGGCTGGTCGCCGCGCTGGTCTGCGTCGCCGTCATCGTGGCGTACGTCGAGTTCGTCGGCGTCGACTCCGCCGAGCGGGTGCTGTCGCTGGTGGTGCTGCTCTACTCGCTGGGCATCCTGCTCGCCGGGCTGCTGCGCCGCCACCGGGAGCAGCCGCTGCCGGAAGGGCGCATCATCGCGGTGGTGCCGGCGTACAACGAGGACCCGGAGATGCTGCACGACACCGTGCGCAGCCTGCTCAACGGCACGGTCGTGCCGGATGTCATCCACGTCGTCGACGACGGTTCGGCCTCCGAGCTGCCGCCGTTCCAGCACGCCCGGGTCGTCTGGCACCAGCGGGAGAACGGCGGCAAGCACCACGCGCAGGCCACCGCGCTGGTCGCCGAGCTGGCCGACTTCGACTTCGTGGTGACCGTCGACAGCGACTCCGTGGTCGACCGGCACGCCGTGGAGCGCTGCCTGCGCCGCTTCGCCGACCCGAAGATCCAGGGCGTGACCGGCGTGGTGTACGCCATGAACCGCGCCGAGAACCTCATCACCAAGGTCACCGACCTGCACTACCTGCACAGCTGCCTGGTGATCCGGGACGGCCTGTCGGCCACCGGCGACATCTTCACCGCCTCCGGCGCGCTGGCGGTGTGGCGCTCGGCCGTGGTGATGGACAACCTCACCGAGTACCTGCGCCGGGGCGTCGCCGACGACCGGCACCTGACCCACTTCGCGCAGCGGCGCGGCACCACCGCGGCGGTCGCCGACGCGATCGTGCACACCGCCGTGCCCGACAACGCGCCCGACCTGTTCCGGCAGCGCATCCGCTGGGCGCGGGACTACTACCGGGTCACCGCGCTGGACATCCGCTACCTGACCGGGTGGTCGTTCTGGCTGCGCACGTTCGACTTCGCGCTGATGTGCCTGGCCCCGATCTTCATCATGGGCGCGCTGATGGTGTTCCCGTTCGCGCAGTGGCGGGTGCCGTGGGTGGGCGTCGGCCTGTGGGTGGCGTTCCTGTACGCGCAGACCACCGTGTACCTGTTCGACCGGCGCGGCGTGCCGTTGGGTGAACGGCTCAGCACCTGGCTGCTGCTCACCCCGGCGCTGTACGTCTTCCAGCTGGTCGTGGTCGGGCCGGCGGTGCTCGCCGGGCTGGCCAACCTGCGGCACAAGTCCTGGCAGACCCGAAACGAGGCCAAGGAGGCGGCGGCCCCGAGAACCGCCGAGCCGGTGCCCGCGCCCCGCGAGGGACGCTCGTTCTTCCTCGACCTGCTGCGGGCGCTGGCGATGGCCCGCGTCGTGGCGTTCCACGCCACCGGCTTCGTCTGGCTCGGCTTCGCGCTGCCGTCCATGGGCGTCATGTTCGCGCTGGCCGGGTCGCTGATGGCGCGGTCCATGATGAAGGCCAAGGACCGGCCCGAGATCGCCGTGTGGAGCCGGTTCCGCCGGGTCATGCCCGCGGTGTGGGCGGCGGGGCTGGTGCTCGTACCGCTGATGTGGGTGATGGGCTGGGACGGCGCCGACGCCCGGCCGTTCAACGAGACCGCGGTGCTGGCCTGGGTGTTCCCGCTGTCGGACCCGCCGGGCAACGACTGGGGCGTGCCGATCACGGGTGTGCTCTGGTACATCCGCACCTACCTGTGGCTGACGCTGCTGGCCCCGCTGCTGTGGGCCTGCTACCGCCGCCGCCCGCTGCTGACCGCCCTCGCGCCGCTGACGCTGCTGGCCGTGTCGCCGCTCATCGGCTTCAGCTCGTGGCTGGCCGACGTCACCGAGATGCTCGGCATCTACGCCCCGTGCTGGGTGCTCGGCTACTGGCACGCCAGCGGGCGCCTGCAGCGCGCGAACCGCAAGGTGGTGCTGATCCTGTCCATCGTCATGGTCGGCGCGGCGCTGGGCTGGCTGAACGCCTTCCCACCCGCGGGCGGGCTGCTCCAGGCCAGTCCCGTCGGCCAGGTGCTGTGGTGCGCCGCGTTCGTGGTGCCGCTGCTGCACTGGG
Organism: Catellatospora vulcania; assembly: GCF_009720385.1. Taxonomy (GTDB): domain Bacteria; phylum Actinomycetota; class Actinomycetes; order Mycobacteriales; family Micromonosporaceae; genus Catellatospora; species Catellatospora vulcania. The sequence continues at coordinate 284,072 of NZ_WARX01000006.1, forward strand.
ACCCGGAGCTGGCCTGGCTGTCGGCCCGCCGGCGGTTCCGCCGCCTCGTCGAGTGGATCAGCGGCCGCTCGCTGACCATGTTCCTGTGGCACCAGCTCGCGGTGCTGACGACCATCTTCATCCTCGGCAAGGCCAGGATCTGGGCGCTGGACAACGAGCCGCTGCTCATCGCGATCAAACTCGCGCTGTCGTGCGTCTTCATCGCCGGCGCCTGCTGGCTGCTCGGCTGGGTCGAGGACCTGCCCCGCCGCCGTCGCCGGGCCCGCCCCCGCGTCGGCCGCCACCACCCGGAGGTCGTAGCCGTCATCGCCCCGGCCCCCGAACTCGACCAGACGATGGTCATGTCCACCATCACCGCCCGCACCATCCGCGCCACCGCCCCCGTCCCCTGACGCGCATAGCAGCCGCGTCGCCGCGCACCGCCTCGCGCCCGCTTCGCGCCCGCAGAGCGCCAGAGGCGAAGGAAGGGCACCTTCTTATCGCTATGCGTATAGGAAGGTGCCCTTCTTAACTTCGCGCATGGCTTGACCTGCGGTCAGACGCGAGCTGTGGTCAGAGGCGAGCTGTGGCCAGAGGTGAGCTGCGGTCAGACTCGGCCTGTGGTCAGACGTGGCCTTCGGTCCAGACGCGGGAGAGGACCTCGTCGACGGTCTGGTCGGCGGTCTGCTCGGAGGTGTCCAGCCACAGGCCGACGCGGGGGGTGTGTTCGCGCAGGTAGCGGTCGAGGTCGGCGACGCCCTCGTCACCCGGCTTGTACGCGACCTTGCCGCGCCGTGCGCGGCGCTCGTCGTCGCGGGCCTGCACGGCATCCGCCCGCGGCGCGAGCACCACCGCGTACAGCGGCCGGTGCCGGATCGCCGCCAGCATCTCGGTCAGATCCTCGCCCAGCACGATGTCCTGCAGCACGACGTCGAACCCGGCCTCGGCGTACCCGTCGGCGACCGTCGCCGCCAGCGCGTACCGCAGCCGCAGCTGGCGCAGCGCCTCGGCGGGCGGATCCGCCGGCCCCATGTCCACCCGGCCGTTGACCACCATCCGCCGGAACAGGTCGCCGCGCAGGTGCACCGAGCGCTCCAGCCGCTCGGCGAGGCCCTGGGCCACCGTCGACTTGCCCGCGGCCTGGATGCCCGTCACCACGATCACCGCCACTGTGCTCTCCCCCGCTGCCGCCGGAAACGGACGCCACAGTACTAGGCTGGGCGGGTGGCACATCAGCACACGGATCCGGCATGCGCGGCGGCCCATGGCACCCCGCCCGTCCAGGACGGCACGCGCACCCTGGTCGCCGTGTTCGCGTCCCCGGTCGCCGAGCACCTGCTGCACTTCGCGCGCGACCTGGGCTACCGCACCGTGCTGGTCGAGCCCGACCTGCACCGGATCGAGTCCGTGTCCCGGCCCGAGAACCTGCGGCTGGCCAGCACCGTCGACCCTTCGTTCGCCGACGGCGACGTCGACGTGGTGGTCACCGACCACGACCGGCCCGAGCTCGGCGCGGTGCTGGACGCGGCGCTGCAGACCCGGGCCCGCTGGATCGGCGTGATGGGCAGCCTCCGGCACACCGCCCCGCATGTGGCGGCGCTGCGCGAGCGCGGGGTGGACGAGGCGGCGGTGGCGCGGGTGCACCGGCCGATCGGGTTGAACATCGGCTCGCGTACGCCCGCGGAGATCGCCGTCGCGACGCTGGCCGGGCTGATCGCCGACCGCAACGACCGCCCCGGCGGCTTCGCCTTCTGACCTGCGGAAAAGCTCGCACGATGTTAAGAAGGGCACCTTCCTCTACGCATAGCGATGGGAAGGTGCCCTTCCTTCGAACTTTTCTTGCGGGGGCTGTCCGGAACGTGGTCTGCCGTTCGTCACTGCGGTGAACCTCGAACAAGGAGAGCAACGCGATGAAGTATCTGATGTTCGTCTGCACCGACACCGAGCCGGACACCGACCCCACGCCCGAACCCGACGTCGACGGCTGGGTGGACAAGCACGACGCCAGCGGGCAGCGGCTGATGGGTATGGGACTCGCGCCGAAGTCGACGGCGACGACCGTGCGCGTGCGCAACGGGCAGACCATGATCTCGGACGGGCCGTTCGCCGAGACCAAGGAGCTGATCGTGGGCTTCGACCTGCTGGAGTGCGCCGATCTCGACGAGGCGATCGAGGTCGCCCGCGCGCACCCGATGGCCCGCAACGGCCGCATCGAGATCCGGCCGCAGGCCGACTGGGATCGGTCTTGACCGACGCACGGGCCGCGGCGGCGCAGGCCGCCGCGGCCGCGGCCACCGAGGCGTACCAGCGCATCGTGGCCGCCCTGATCCGGATCACCGGCGACTGGACGCTGGCCGAGGACTGCGCCCAGGAGGCGCTGGCGCTGGCGCTCGACCGCTGGCCGGCCGACGGCGTGCCGGACAACCCGGGCGGCTGGCTGATGACGGTGGCCCGCAACCGTGCCCTCGACGTGCTCCGGCGCGGCACCGTCGAACGCCGCAAGCTGCGTGACCTGGCCGTGCTGGCGCTGACCGCGGCCACCGCCGAACCGGAGCCGGAGGAGATCGTGGACGACCGGCTGCGGCTGATCTTCACCTGCTGCCATCCGGCGCTGCCGCTGGAGGCCCGGGTGGCGCTGACGCTGCGCACCATCTGCGCGGTCGCGACCGCCGACATCGCGCGGGCGTTCCTGGTCAGCGAGTCCACCATGACCCGGCGGCTGACCAGGGCCAAAACCAAGATCACCGAAGCCCGCATCCCGTATCGGGTGCCGACCGGCCCGGCCCTGGCGCAGCGGCTGCCCGGCGTGCTGGCCGTGCTGTACCTGCTGTTCACGCACGGCTACAACGCCGACGGGGAGCCCGCGTTCGCCGACGAGGCGATCCGGCTGACCCGGCTGCTCGCCCGGCTCATGCCGGACCAGGCCGAGGCCGCTGCCCTGCTCGCGTTGTTCCTGCTGCAGCACTCGCGGCGGCACACCCGTCGCGACGCGGCCGGCGATCTGGTCCCGCTGGACCGGCAGGACCGATCACGCTGGGACCACGCCGCGATCGGCGAAGCCGTCGGCATCCTCTCCGAACTGCCGGAGTCCGAGCTGCCGCAGGCCGGGCCGTACGCGCTGCAGGCGCAGATCGCGGCCTGCCACGCCACCGCCCCGTCCGTCGAGGACACCGACTGGCCCCGGATCGCGGACTGCTACGACCGGCTCGCCGAGCTGCAGCCGAGTCCCGTCATCGAACTCAACCGGGCGGTCGCGCACGGCTACGCCTACGGACCCGCGGCCGGACTCGACCTGCTCGCCAAAGCCCGCGCGAGCGGCGCGCTCGACGACTATCCGCTGGCCACCGCCGCGGAGGCGGACCTCACGGCCCGGGCCGGCGACCGGGTACACGCCGCCGCCCTGTTCCGCACGGCGGCCGAGCGCGCCCATGGCGCGTCCGAGCGGCGCGCGCTGCTCGACCGCGCCGACGAAGTCCAGGCCGGCTAGCCGAGGACGCGGCCGGCCGCGGCTCGTGCCTGGTGGCGCGATTGCCGCACAGCGAGACGCCCGCTGCGGCCACGGGGGGCGCAGCGGGCGTCTCGGCGGATCAGGCGCAGGTGGTACGCGGCAGGCCGGTGACCTCGACCGGCGAGCGCCCGCTCGGCTTGGCCTTGCCGGTCAGCACCGCGGCCAGCCCGTCCATGGACAGGTCACTGGAGGAGTACGTCGCCACCAGCACCTTCGACGTCGACTTGGCCAGCAGCGTGGGCACGTCCATGTGGACGGTGACCGCCGCGCCCGCGGCCAGGTCGTCGGCGGTGTCGCCGTACCCGACGAGGTGCACGACGCTGCCGCCGGTCTCGACGACCGTCGCCCCGGCCTTCTGGAGCGCCTCGGTCAGCCGGGTGCGGGCCTTGTCGCGGCCCGCCGAGGTGGTCACCCGCACCGGCCCGGTCACCAGCGGCTTGCCGCACGTGCCGCGCAGCAGCGTGACCGCGGCCGCGGCGAGCGGGGCGACGTCGGACTGGTGGGTGCCCACGGTGGACAGCGCGGGCGCCGCCGCCTGGCCGAAGCCCAGCTTGAGGGACAGGATCCGGCTGACGGCCTCGACCAGCCGTGCCCGCGGCAGGGTGCCTGCCTTCACCGCGTCGACGATGCCGGCGTGCGCCTGGCCCACGTTCGGCGGCATGAGGATCAGGTCGTTGCCGGCCAGCAGTGCCTTCACGGCCGCCTCGCCCGGCGGCGCCTTCATCGCCGGCGCCATGTTCATGCCGTCGGTCACCACGACACCCTGGAAGCCCAGCTCGGTGCGGAGCAGGTCGGTGAGCACCTTCTTGGAGAACGTCGCCGCCACGCCCGGGTCGACGGCCTGCACGTCCAGGTGCCCGGACATGATGAGCGGCGCCCCGGCCTTGATGCCGGCCTTGAAGGTGGCCAGGTCGTCGGTGTCGAGCAGCTGCCGGGACTGGTTCACGACCGGCAGCTCGGTGTGGCTGTCCGCGGCGGTGTGACCGTGTCCCGGGAAGTGCTTGAGCGTCGCGGCGACGCCGCCCGCCCGCATGCCCTTGACCGCGGCGACGACCTGCTCACCGGCCGCGCGCGGGTCCGACCCGTACGACCGGGAGCCGATCACGTTGCTGCCCGCCGGGCCGAGCACGTCGGCGACCGGCGCGAAGTTCACGTTCACGCCCACCGCGGCCAGTTCCAGGCCGGCCGCGCGCCAGGCCACCTCGGTCAGCTTCGGGTCGGCGGCCGCCCCGAACGTCATCGCGCTGGGCAGCACCGTCACCCCGGTGGTGAGCCGGGTGACCACGCCGAACTCCTGGTCCATGCCGATCAGCAGCGGCACGTCGGCGGGCAGCCGGGCGGCGGCGGCCTGCAGACCGCCGGTCAGCGCCCGCACCTGCTCCGGGGACTGCACGTTGTTCACCGGCTGGTTGGCCGCGGTCGGGTCGTTGCCGCCGAACCCGATCAGGATCATGCCGCCGAGCCGGTACTTCTCGACCATCTGCGCGGGGGTGTCCACACCCGCCAGCGCCTTGTTGCCCGCCGCGGTGCCGGCGGAGACGTCGGTGGCCGAACGCCCGTAGGCGAACGGCATCAGCACCTGGCCGGCGAGGTCCGCGTCGGACATCTTCTTGATGATCCCGGCGACCTTGGCGGAGGCGTCGGCCGGATCCTGCATCGGCAGTGTTCCCCCGTTGTCGGGCGCCGTGCCGCACGCACTTGCCACGACCGCCACCGTGCACAGCCCGGACACGACAGAGCCGAGCCCGCGGAACCACTTCTGCGTTGACGAGGTCACGCGGGTATCCCACCAGCCGTACGGGGCGGGGTCAACCGTTACACGCGCCCGCCTCCTCCTTACGGCCGATCAGGCCACCCACGCTCGGGCTACCCGGCCCTGGTCAGCAGGGTCACCGGCGCACCTTCGGCGGCGTAGCGATACGGCTCGAGCTCGGCGTCCCAGGGGGTGCCCATCGCCATGTCGAGGGCATGCGCCAGCGCCTCCGGGCTGCGGCTGCCCGTGATCAGCGCGCGCAGCCGGTCCTCACCGAGCTGGATGTCGCCGGCCGCGCCCATCGCGGCCCGGAACAGGCCCCGGCCGGGCACATGCATGAACCGCTCACCGTCGACACCGGGGCTGGGCTCCTCGGTGATCTCGAAGCGCAGCATCGGCCACTGGCGCAGCTCAGCCGCGATCTCCGCCGCGGTGCCGGGCCGGCCGGACCAGTCGCACTCGGCGCGGCGGGCGCTCGGTTCGAGCGGCTGCACCGTCCAGTGCAGGTTTGCCGCGCCGCTTTTCAGGGCGCGCGAAATTGCCCACTCGACGTGAGGACACACGGCAAGCGGGCTCGAGTGGACGTGTACGACGCCACGCGTGGGCACGGTGACCTCCCGAGACGGACAGGCTCGTCTTCCCCTACGGCCTGGCGACGCGGACGATCTCACCCATGATGACGTCTGGGGCGGATGTGGCGCCAGAGAATCGCGAAACTCGCCGGATGAATTGTCCGACCGGCCCGCGACGACGTGTCCGTCACACCGGAAGGCGACGCCGATCAGGGTCTGCTCAGGGGTCGTGTAGAGTTCCTAAGTCAACCAGACTTTCAAGGAGTACGTCGTGGCGAGCAACACCTCCAAGACCGCGCGCGCGTCTGTCCGGGCCGGTGAGGCCAAGGGTGGCGCGCTGAGCGTGCTCGGTGAGTTCAAGTACATCATTCCGCTGAACAACGGCAAGCACGCCTACGTGCGGAACCTCACCAACGGCAAGACCGTGCACCTGAGCACCACCTCGGACGCTTTCGTCGAGGAGATCCGCGTGCTCGCGGGCGCCGGCCACGCCGCCAAGATCCGTGCCGAGCTGGTCGCTCTCAACAGCACCCACCCCGGTCACGGGTGGGACGCCACCGAGAAGCGCCTGGCCGAGGCCGGCATCTTCGAGGGCTGAGCCCCTCTGTCTCGCACTGAGGCCCCGTCCGCTCCGCGGCCGGGGCCTCAGCCATGCCCCCCACCCTGACGCGCCACGCCCGGCGTGCCGGCCAACGTGCGGCAACTCTTAAAGACTTGCGGCCTCAGAGATGCTCTGAGGCCGCAAGTCTTTAAGAGTTGTGCCAGGTGGGTGAAGGGCGGTGGCCGCGCGGGCCGCGCCGGGCCCGGGTCGGGCGGGGTGGGGTGGGGTCAGAGGAGGTCGACGACGCCGGTGTCGAGGTCGTAGACGGCGCCGACGATCTGGACGCGGCCGGCCGCGGCGGCGGCGGCGAGCCGGTCGGCCAGGCGGAGCTGCTCGACGGTGCGCTCGACGTGGCGGCGCAGCGCCTTCGCGTTGACCTGCGGGTCCTGCAGGCCGACCTCGGTCACCGCGGGTGCGATCTGGTCCACCAGGTATCCCATGAACCCGTCGGGGCGGCTGCCGGTGCGCAGCCCGTCGACGGTCGCGGCGACGGCCCCGCAGCGCTCGTGCCCGAGCACCATCACCAGCGAGGCGTGCAGCTCCGAGACGGCGAACTCGACCGAGCCCACCACCGAACGGTCCAGCACGTGGGCGCCGGAGCGGACCACGCACATGTCGCCGAAGTTCTGGTCGAACACGGCCTCCAGCGGCACCCGCGAGTCGATGCAGCCCAGCACGACGGCGTACGGCTCCTGGCTGCTGGACTGGGCGGCCGCCTCGCCGACATGGTGGCCGTATCGGGGACGTCCGGCTGCGAAGCGGCGGTTGCCCGCCATCAGGTCGGCCAGCGCCTCTGCGGGCCCTCGACGGTTGCCGGTCATGGTCACATCAGAATCCGACGGCGCGGTCCTCGACTGCGTCATGGGTTCAGAATCGCTGGTGATAGGCCGCCACGGGAAGGTTACTCGGAAGTAGTGCGACCCTTCTCACGACCGGAGCGGGCGGACCCGCCGAGCCGCCCGGTCGACCCGGCCTCGCGGGATCCGCGCCACGCCGCCGGGTGAGGCCGTGATCCGACAACTCCGGTGGTCCCTTAGGGGCTTCAGCCGGGTGCAGCGGGGTGCGGCGTCGGGTATCTTTCGAGCGTCCCGTGCGGTCACTGCGGGCGATGGTGCTCGCGAAAGGGGTGGCCGGTGGAGTTCGTCGGAACATGGCTGGAGACGCTCCCCGCGTTCGCCATCTACCTCCTCGTCGGCCTGGTCATCGGGACCGAGAGCATGGGCATCCCGCTGCCCGGCGAGATCGTGCTGGTCAGCGCATCCCTGCTGGCCGCCACCACGGATCACATCTCCCCGTGGGGCGTGGCCGCCGCCGCCGCGATCGGCGCGATCGTCGGCGACTCCATTGGATACGCGGTCGGCAAGCGCGGCGGACGCCCGCTGCTGGAGCGCCTGGGCCGCCGGTTCCCGAAGCACCTGGGCCCGGAGCAGATCGTGCGGGCCGAGGCGATGTTCGGGCGCTGGGGCACCTGGGCGGTCTTCTTCGGCCGCTTCATCGCCCTGCTGCGCATCCTGGCCGGGCCGATGGCCGGCGCGCTGAAGGTGCCGTACCGCAAGTTCCTGCTGGCCAACGCGGGTGGCGGGCTGGTGTGGGCGTTCGGCACCACGTTCGCCATCTACGCCCTGGGCGCGGTGGCCGAGGCCTGGCTGAAGCGCTTCTCCTGGGCGGCGCTGGCCCTGGCCGTTGTCTTCGGCCTGGGCACCACCTGGTGGTTCAAGCACCGGGCGAAGAAGTCGCTGGCCGCAGCCGCCGCGGACGAGACGGTCGCCGTGCTCGGCGCCGACGAGATCGACCACCCCACCGACAGTGCGGCGACGGGCGCCGCGAAGCCTTCGGTCGAGGAGCGGGTCGGCTGAGTTCCAGCCTATCCGGTGGGGCCGCGCGTCACATCGGCCCGGTGAACGATCTTCCGGTCGGGGGCAGCCCGTACCCTATCGGGGCACCATCGCCGCCATACCCGGCCCGGGAGACGCATGTCTGACAACACCCTGCACGACGAGATCGCCATCGAGCAGCAGCACGTGGACCGTGTCTACGTGCGGCTGGCCCGACTGCGCGCCGACGCCGCGAAGGCCGAGGCCGACGGCTATCAACTCGCCCGGGTCGGCACGTACGGGTCCCTGGTCGAGCGCGACGCGATGGTGTTCCACGCCGCGCGGCGCCGGCAGGCCTTCGACAGCGAGCATGAGGGCCTGGTCTTCGGCCGCCTGGACATGCACCCCAGCCGTATCGAGCCGGACGAGGCCGCGGCCGACCCGGAGGCGGCGGGCTGGGACGAGCGCCCCCGCTACATCGGCCGCCTGGGGGTGCGTACCGAGACAGCGGAGCCGCTGCTCATCGACTGGCGCGCGCCGGCCGCGGCGGCCTTCTACCGGGCCACCGCAGCGCAGCCGCTGGGGGTGATCCGCCGCCGCATGATCTCCTCGTTCGGCGAGAAGGTCACCGGCCTGGAGGACGACCTGCTCGACCCGTCGGCCGCACCCGAGGGCATGCGCGTGGTCGGTGACGGCGCGCTGCTGGCGGCGCTGAGCCGGGCCAAGGGCACCGGCATGCGCGACATCGTGGCGACCATCCAGCACGAGCAGGACCTGGCGATCCGCTCGCCCGCGTCCGGGGTGACCGTGGTCGAGGGCGGCCCCGGCACCGGCAAGACCGCGGTGGCCCTGCACCGGGCGGCGTACCTGCTGTACTCCGACCGGTCCCGGTTCGCCGGCGGCGGCGTGCTGATCGTCGGCCCGTCCCCGGTGTTCGTCGAGTACATCGAGACGGTGCTGCCCTCGCTCGGCGAGGACACCGCGACGCTGAAGTCGCTCGGCCAGCTCGTGCCCGGGTTCAGCGCCACCCGCGAGGAGACGGCCGTGGTCCGGGCGGTCAAGGGCTCGACCCGGATGCGGCGGGTGCTGCGCCGAGCGTCCGAGGACGCCCCGCCCGGCTGCCCCGACGGCCTGCGGCTGCGCTACCGCGGCGAGTGGCTGGAGCTGAGCTGGCGCCAAGGCGAGGAGATCCGGCGGCGGATCGGGCGCGGCAACCGGCGCAATGAGATCCGCGCCAAGGCGTTCGGCGCGGTGCTGGACCTGCTCTGGGAGCAGATGAAGGCCAAGCAGCCGCAGCTGGAGCAGGCCCGCTTCGACGAGGAGCTGACCGAGCACGAGGGTTTCCGCGACTTCCTCAAGGCCTGGTGGCCGCTGGTGCGCCCGGTGCAGGTGCTGGGCTGGCTGGCGGACCCGCAGCGGCTGCGCCGCCACGCCGAGGGCACGCTGTCGAACGAGGAGCAGCGCACCCTGGTCCGGGCCCTGGCGCCGCTGCGCGAGCAGGGCCCCAGCATCGACGACGTGCCGCTGCTCGACGAGCTGCAGGAACTGCTCGGCGACAAGCCCAAGCCCCGGGTACGCCGGCGCGAGGCGTACACGGTGGGCGGGGTGCGCGAGGTGGCGACCTCGTACGAGCGTTCGCGAGCAGCCCAGGCGGCCGCCCCGCGGGAGAACGACTACCGCGACTACGCCCACGTGGTGGTGGACGAGGCGCAGGACGTCACGCCCATGCAGTGGCGCATGATCGGGCGGCGCGGGCACGCGGCCAGCTGGACCGTGGTCGGCGACCCGGCGCAGTCGGCGTGGATCGGCAGCGCGGGCGAGGTGGCCCGCGCCCGCGACGAGGCCCTCGGCGGCCGCAAGCGCTACCCGCACCAGCTCACCACGAACTACCGCAACTCGACGGAGATCTTCGAGGTCGCCGCCGAGGTGATCCGGAAGGTGTCCCCGGACCTGCCCCTGCCCACGGCGGTACGCACCACCGGCGTCAACCCGGTGCACCGGATCGTGGACCGGGCCGACCTGGACGACGCGGTCCGCGACGCCGTCGCGGCGCTGCTCGGCGAGGTCGAGGGCACTGTAGGCGTCATCACCCCCGACGCCCGCATCCGCGACCGCATCACCGCCCGCCTGTCCGAGTGGGACACCGAGCGCCTGCGCGTCGTCACCGCCCTCGCCGCCAAGGGCATGGAGTACGACGCCGTGGTCCTCGTCGAACCCGGCCTCATCGACGGCGGCACCGACGCCGGCCGCCGCACCCTCTACGTGGCCCTCTCCCGCGCCACCCAACGCCTCACCACCCTCACCACCCGCCCCTGGCGCTGACCCCCTCTCTTTCCGCAACTCTTGAAGACTCGCGCCCTCAGGAGGTTCCTGAGGGCGCGAGTCTTTAAGAGTTGCCGCAGGCCGGCTAGCGCCAGGTGTCGGGGTAGGTGGCGGTGCAGGGGGTGGTGGGGGTGGTGCGGGTGCGGTTGGGGTCGCTTTCCCAGGTGATGGTGCCGGAGGCGTCCTTCTTTATGTACTTGTAGGTGAAGGTCGTGTTGGTGGGCAGGGTGATGGTGGCGGTCCAGACCGGGTAGGTCGCGCTGGACAGGGGCACGGCGTTCGCGGTGTTCCAGCTGCCGAGGGCGGGCAGCGAGCCGATCACGTAGACGTTCTGGCCCCAGGTCGTGGTCGCGTTGACCGAGAATGCCGCCGCGATGGAGGCGCAGGTCGAGCCGGTGGGCGACGGGCTCGGCGAGGGCGACGGCGACGGGGAGGTCGTCGGGGAGGCGCTGGGCGACGGGGTCGTGCCGCCGGGCACGTTCCAGGTCTCGGCGTAGGTCACGGCGCAGACGCCGGTCGGCACGGTACGGCTGCGGTTGGCGATGCTCTCCCAGGTGACCGCGCCGGCGGCGTCCTTCTTGATGTACTTGTACTCGAACGCCGTGCCCGCCGGCAGGTTCACGGTCACCCGCCAGACCGGGTACGCCGTGCCGGACATGGCCACCGCGTTGGCCGTGTTCCAGGAGCCGAGCTGGGTGACGCTGCCGGCGACGAAGACGTTCTGGCCGCTGGTCGTGGTGGTGTTGGACGCCAGGGTGACCGCGACGGTGGTACAGGCGGTGCCGCTGGGCGTCGGCGACGGGGTGCCCGTCGGGGACGGCGGGTTGCCGACCAGCGCGCCGGTGTAGATCGCCAGTGCGGCGTTGGCCGCGACGGTGACGGTGGCCTGGCCGGAGCCGTTCACGGTGACGGTGCTGCCGGTGCAGACCCCCGCGGCGAAGTCGCCGGTGGCCACGTTGCAGTACACACCCGCGGGCAGCCCGGTGCTGAACGTGGTGCTCCAGGCCGCGCCGTCGCGGTTGAACGCGGCGAAGCCGACGCTGCCGCGGCCGAAAGCGATCCGCGACGCCGACGGCGAGGTCCAGTTGGTGACGCCGGTGCCGTTGACCGCGTTGTGGAAGCCGACGAGGTTGGCGACCACGGTCTTGCGGTGCTCGCACTCCCAGCCCGAGCCGCAGCTGACCTGGCTGGTGACGCCGTTGCTCGCGGGCGGCCCGGCCTCGTTGTTGCTGAACGTGAAGCTGCTCATCAGCTGCGGCGTGCCGTACGGGTAGACCAGGCTGAACGCCGCGGCGAGCGCGTGGGTCTGCCCGTTCTTGTAGGTGAGCCGGGCGCGGCCGTTGCGCTGCGTGTCGTGGTTGTCGATGAAGTTGACCGCGTCGCCGCTGGACAAAGCCATCTGCGAGGTGAGGTTGTTCAGATTCGACAGGTTCGCGTCGCGGAACGCGTTGCCGACGACGTCGCCGTAGCGGAACTCGGTGACGTCGCCGATCCCGGCGTACTCCCCCGGCGGGAACGCGCTGTCCTCGATCACCTCATGGAAGACGTACGGCGAGCCGCTGACGCCGCCCAGGATCGCCTGCAGGTCGGCGACGGGCATGTGCTTGGCCGCGTCGACCCGGAACCCGTCCACGCCCAGCGTGACCAGGTCGTTGAGGTAGGCGGTGACCTTGCCGCGCACGTAGGCGGACTCGGTGGCCAGGTCGGACAGGTCGACCAGCTCGCAGTTCTGCACCTCCCACCGGTCGCCCCAGGCCACGATGTCGTCGTTGCCGTTGCGGCCGCAGTGGTGGAAGTCCTGGTTCTGGTAGACGCCGGGGTAGCTGTAGTGCGAGTACGTCGAGCCGGCCGAGCCGGTGCCGCTGGACGCGCCGCCGGCCATGTGGTTGACCACCGCGTCCACATAGATCTTCACGCCCGCGTTGTGGCAGGCGGTGACCATGTTCGCGAAGGCGGCGCGGTCGCCGCGGCGGCTGACGAGCTGGTAGCTGACCGGCTGGTAGTCCTGCCACCAGGGGTAGGCCTGGCCGCTGAGCACCACGTGCTCCTGCGGCGGGGAGACCTGCACGGCGCCGAAGCCCTTCGGGCCGAGCACGTTCGTGCACTCGTTGGCGACCGAGGCCCAGGGCCACTGGAACAGGTGCACGATGACGTCGCGGTTGCCCGGGTTGGCGTCTGCCTTGGCCGGGACGAGGTCGGGGGCGGCGGGTCGCAGGAGCACGACCGCGGAGAGCGCGGCGGCCAGCAGCACCGAGGCGAGGGCTGCGGCTAGGGGGCGGGTGCGGGTGGACACGAGTCTCCTCCTGGGTCAGGGAGGGGCGGGGGATGGAAACTCTTGCGCAAGTTTCAAGGATGTTAGCCCCGCGTTGACACGGCGTGAAGAGCGTCTATGCGCCGGATTTACCGTACAAATCAGAGCTGGTGGGGGTTCCATTTGCACCGACGACCGGCAGTCGGTCACCCCTGAACCACATCGGCGCACGCCGGGACCGGCGGCCGCGCACATCGCCTTGAAATATCTTTCAAAGATTCTTCCAGCCGCGCACCGTCAATCTCCTGACAGCTCCCACGCTATGCGCGTGAGCGGGCACACAGTGTCATCTACTGGACCGCATATTCGGTTTCATGATTGTGTCGTCCCTTCTTACGGTGTGTGCACACCTCACACCGAGACGGAGAAAACCTTGTCTGCCAAGGAAAAGTCCGGGCACGCGATCGTGCTCGGCGCCAGCATCGGCGGCCTGCTGGCTGCCCGCGTGCTGAGCGAGTCGTACGCGAAGGTCACCATCTTCGACCGCGACGCGCTGCCCACCGACGGCGTCACCGGCCGCAAGGGGGTGCCGCAGGGCGATCACACGCACGGCCTGCTCGCCCGCGGCCGCCAGGTGCTGGAGGAGCTGTTCCCCGGGTTCGCCGCCGACATGGCCGCGGCCGGAGCCGTGCCCCTTGACGTGCAGCACGACGTCGTCTGGATCAACGACGGCCACCGGCTCGCTCCGAAGGCCACCGGCCTGCAGGGCCTGGGCGTCACCCGGGTCGCCCTGGAGGCGTACGTGCGCCGCCGCCTGGCCGAACTGCCCGGCATCACGCTGCACCCGCGCCACGAGGCCGTCGGCCTGATCGCGTCCGCGGACGGCAGCCGGGTCGTCGGCGCACGGGTGCTGCCCGTCGGCGGCGACACCGAGCAGCGGCTCGACGCCGACCTGGTCGTCGACGCCACCGGCCGGGGCAACCGCGGCCCGACCTGGCTCGCCGAGCTGGGCTTCGACAAGCCGGCCGAGGAGCACGTGGACCCGCACACGGTCTACGTCTCGCGCGCCTACCGCCGTACGCCCGGCCAGCTGAATTTCAGCGCGGCCGTGATCAGCCCGTCGCCGCAGACACCGTTCGGCGGCATCGCGGTGCCGGTCGAGGGCGACCGCTGGATGGTCACCCTGGTCGGGGTCGGCAAGGCGGGCACCCCGCCGACCGATCCGGACGCCTACGCCGGGTTCGCGAGCCAGCTGCCCGGTGACGAGCTGTTCCAGCTCCTCAGCAAGTGCGAGCCGGCCGGTCCGGCGCTGCGCCTGCGGCTGCCGGTCAGCGTGCGCCGCCGCTACGAGCGGATGACCCGGCTGCCCGAGGGCTTCGTCGCCGTCGCCGACGCGATGTGCAGCTTCAACCCGGCGTACGGCCAGGGCATGACGGTCGCCGCGGTCGAGTCGATCGTGCTGCGGGACAGCCTGCGTGCGGGCCGCGACGGCCTGCCCAAGCGCTTCTACGCCGCCGCCTCGAAGGTCATCGACGTGCCGTGGGACATCGCGGTCGGCGCGGACCTGCGCTACCCCGAGGTCGACGGGGCCCGCACCGGCAAGGTCAACTTCCTCAACGGGTACGTCGGCCGCCTGCACCGCGCCGCCGCCCGGCACCCCGAGGTCGGTCACGCGTTCCTGGCCGTGGCGAACCTGATGGCCCCGCCGCAGCGGCTCTTCTCGCCGGGCGTGCTGGCCCGCGTGCTGTGGTCCGGCCGGGCAGGCAGGGCCCGCACCGCGCCGATCGCGCAGGCCGCCCAGGTCACACTGGCCGAACCGGCCGGCTGACCTTCGTCAGCCCGCCGGCGGACGGTCGATCCGGGGTGCGACCGAATCGACCGAGCCGCCGGCGGGTGACGGCCGTCCGCAGCCTCTCGTCCGGGAGGCGCCCGCCCTCAGGGGAGCGGCCGCGCGGCGGACGCGGTTTCCCCGAAAGCCCGCGCTTCAAACCTCGGTCACCCGGTCGGGCTCACAACGTGGCGATGAGCCCGCCGTCGATGACGAAGTCGGCGCCGGTCACGTTGCCCGCGCGCGCACTCGCCAGCAGCACCACCAGGTCGGCGACCTCCTCGGCCTCGGTGAACCGGCCGGTCACCGCCTGCGCGGCGACCTGCTTGGCCACCTCCTCCGCCGACACCCCGCTCGCCATGCCGAACGACTTCGCGACGCCGTCGACGCCCACCCACAGCGGGGTGCGGACCGGGCCGGGGCTGACCGTGTTGACCCGGATGCCCTTCGGCCCGACCTCCTTGGACAGCGCCTTGGAGAAGTTCGTCAGCGCGGCCTTCGACGCGGTGTAGTCGATGATCGCCGGGTCGGGCAGGAACGCGTTGATCGAGCTCACCGTCACGATGCTGCCCCGGCCCCGGGCCAGCAGGTGCGGCAGCGCGGCGCGGGTGGCGCGTATCGCGGAGAGCAGGTTGACGTTCAGCGACCACAGCCAGTCCTCGTCGGTGACCGAGACGAACCCGCCCAGCCGGGGTTTCACCCCACCCACGTTGTTGACCAGGACGTCCAGCCCGCCGTGGGCGGCCACCGCCTCGTCGATCAGGTGCTGCGGACCGGCCGGGTCGGCCAGGTCGACGGCGACGGTGCGCACCGGGCCGCTCGCCGCGATCTCGGCGAGCTCACCGGCGGTGTCGCGGGCCGCGGCGACGACGCTCGCGCCCTCGGCGACCAGCGACTTCACCACCGCCAGGCCGATACCCTTGCTCGCCCCGGTGACCACCGCGACCTTGCCGCCCAGGTGCAGATCCATGACGCCTCCCCCGACGCGCTCCGGTTCAGGCTACGCGCGCCGGGCCTGCTCCATCCGGGGAACGGGCAGCTCAGTCGCCCTTGGTGCCGTCGACGAGTTCGCGCACCACGTCGAGGTGGCCGTTGTGACGGGCGATCTCCTCGACGAGGTGGAACAGGATCCAGCGCAGCGTCGCGGGCCGCCCGGCCCGGCCCAGGTTGCGCTGGGCGAGGGTGTCCAGGTCGAGCGAGGCGACCAGCTCGCGGTAGCGGGCGCTCTGCGCGTCGTACTCGTCGAGCAACTGCTCGATCGGGGTGTCCAGGGCGTAGGTGAACTCGCGGTCCGGCTCCTCCTTCGTCCACGGCCCGGCGTCCTCCTCGCCCAGCAGCACCACCTGGAACCAGGAGTACTCCACCCAGCGCACGTGACTGACCAGGCCCTTCATGGTCATCAGCGGCGAGTCCGGCAGCGGCGCCCGGCGTGCGTCCTCGTCCGAGACGCCCTCGCACTTGGCCCGCACGGTGGCCCGGGTGTAGTCGAGGAAGGTGGTCAGGGTGGCTCGTTCGTCCCAGGTGGCGGGCACGTCGGTTCGCGTCATGCCTGCGATCATGCTGGCCCGCCGAGGTCGTGTCGAACCGATAAGGAGCGCGCCGCCCACCCGTGACGGGCGCGGCGGCCGTGCGCCGGACAGGTCAGGCCAGCGCCGCCCGGAGCACCGCAGCCGTGTCGGCGAGCGACGGCAGCACCACGCCCGCGCCCGCCTCGGCCAGCTCTTCGGCGGTGCACGAGCCCGTCGCCACGCCGACGGCGAACGCGCCGTTCGCGCGCGCCGCCTCGATGTCGTGCGTGGTGTCGCCGATGACGACGACCTGCCGGGCAGGCACCGCCGCGGCGTATTTGGCCTGCGCTCGCTCGTGCGCCAGCCGCACCAGCACCGAGCGCACCCCGTCGTCGCAGCCGTACCCGCCGACCTCCAGGTCGATCGGCCCGAGCAGGTCGAACGCGGCCAGCTTCTCGTACGCGGCCGCCCGGATGTTGCCGGTGACCACCGACTGCACCACCCCGGTCTCACCTGCCAGGGCCGACAGTGCCTGGGCCGCCCCGGTCAGCGCCGCGCCGCGGGCCACCAGCTGCGGCCGGTGCGCCCGGGTGTGCTCGGCCAGGTGCGCGAAGAACTCGGCCAGGATGTCCGCGTTCGCCTCGCGGCCGTGCCACTCCAGCGCCGTCGTGAACAGCCAGTGGTCGGTACGCCCGCCGAAGTCCGGCAGGCGCGGCGGCTCACTGCCCACCACCGCCAGGTACGCGGCGATGAACACGTCCCGGCCGACCTTGCCGCCGTCGATCAGCGTGCGGTCGATGTCCCAGAGCACCAGCCGTTGCATCCCCCGACCGCATCACGCGGCCGCGACCGGTGTCAAGCCGCAGGCCGGGCGTGTGTTCCACGCCCGGCCTGCGAGGGTCACCGGCAGGTCCAGCTCAGCACCCGACGTGCCGGGACGCCCTGCGCCACGGTCATCTGGTTCCCGGCCAGGGTGCGGCCGTCCGAGCTGATCACGGATACCCGCGGCCAGTCCAGGAAATTCTCGGCCGTGGACGTGAAGCCGGGCGGTGCGGGCACCGCGACGGACGTCTGCCCGCGCGCCAGGATCAACCCGGTCGTGCCCCGGTAGACGGCCCAGCCCTGCGGGTTGCTCGCCTGCGGGTTGGTCGTCGTCGCGTCGCCAGGGCCGGCAGACCACTCGATCTTGCCGGTGTCCAGCCTCCAGCGTGCCGCGTACCGGTGCACCGTCGTTTCGGTGCGCGCTTCGATCGTGCCGGAGATCCAGCCGTCCGCGATCCGACCGCCGTAGGAATCGAGCACCGCGATGCCGTCGATCGTGGCAGGCAGTTCGAGCGGGCGGGGCGGGGCACCCGGTGGCCACAGCTGCAGCCGGGTGTGGCCGCCCTGGTTGAGCGGCGCGACGACCGATCCGTCGTCGGCGATCGCCATCGTCCCCTCGCCGGTCGAACCCGCCGGTTTGGGCAGCCGGACCGGCTCGGCGGTCGCGTCCTGCCAGACCACCGGGTCCTTGCCGACCAGGCCCACGATCGCGCCGGCCGCGTTGATCCCGGAGCCGTGGGCGTCCGTCCCCTTGAGCCGGGTCAACACGCCGTTCCGGTACACCCAGGCCAGCGACGTGTAGCGCACCTCGCCCCGCCCGTCCTTCGCCTGACGGCCGGACAGCACCAGGGCACCGGTCGTGCTCACCGCGGTGACCCCGTCGACCGTCTCCGGCACCGCGACCACCCCGCTGGGCCGACCGTCGGTCCAGATCACCACGACGGGGCCCACGGGCCCCCGGCCGCGCGAGGCCAGGATGCGCCCGGTGGGGTCGCCGGCCGCGCCCTGGAACTCGCCCGGCCGAACCCCGTCGGGTGTCGGCAGCTCCGCGACCGTGCACGCCGACAGCGCGACTGCCGAGGGGGACGGCGACGGCGTGATCGCCGGTTCGGGCGCGGGCCCGGCGAAGGGCAGGTTCACCGCCACCAGCAGGGCCGTGACCGCCACGGCCCCGGTCGTCACGGCGAACGCCGCGCGGTGCCTGGTGCGCCGCCGTCGGCCCCGCACCAGGGCCTGTTCGGTGACGTCGTAGATCCGGGCACGGTCGCCGATGTCGGCCAGCAGCTCGTTCAGGTCGCTCATGCTCGGGCCTCCTTTGGCTCCCTGACGAGCACGTGAAGTTCGGGGGCCAGTTCGCGCAGCCGCTTGAGGGCGTACGACGTCTGGCTCTTGACCGTGCCCACGGAGACGCCGAGCGCCGATGCGGCGTCGGCCTCGGACAGGTCCTCGAAGAAGCGCAGCACGATGACCGCGCGCTGCTTGCGGGTGAGCTTGCTGAGGGCCTGCTCCAGCAGCACGCGGCGGACCGTGTCGGCAGCCATGTCCCGGCCGCCGCCGCCCTCGGGAAGCTCTGCCGTGGTCCACTCGGCACGGAGATGGCGGTTGCGCCGCCAGGCGGACACGTGCTCGTGGTAGAGAATCTTGCGCAGGTACGCGTCAGGCGCGCCCTCAGCCGACACCTTCGGCCACCGCGACGCGAGCTTGACCAGCGCATTCTGCAGCAGGTCCTCGGCCGCGTGATGGTCGCCGGTGAGCAGGTACGCGATCCGCGACAGCCTGCTCAGCCGCGCGTGCACGAACTCGCGGAACCCGTCGTCGTCCGCCACATGACACCTCCCCGTTCGTCTTGCCGACCTTCCGCCCCACCTACACGGCGGCAGGCTGCGCACGGGTTGGAAAACCTACCGGGGAAGTTGAGAAGGGCACCTTCCACGACGGAATCCGATGTGAAGGTGCCCTTCCTTTCAGTCGGCGAGGAGGCGGCGGAGCTCGCGTTTGAGGATCTTGTGGCTGGGGCCCATCGGCAGCTCGGGAAGGAAGCGCACCTGCCGGGGGTACTTGTGCTTGCCGAGCTGGTCGCGGGACCAGGTGATGAGGGCTTCCTCGGTGACCGGGTCGGTGTCGGGGCGCAGCACGACGACGGCGCAGATCTCCTCGCCGTGCACGTCGTCGGGGACGCCGATGACCGAGACCAGTTCGATGGACGGGTGGCGGGCCAGGACCTCCTCGACCTCGCGAGGGTACACGTTGAAGCCGCCGCGGATGACGATGTCCTTCTTGCGGTCCACGATGGACACGAAACCTTCGGCGTCCTTGGTGCCCAAGTCCCCGGTGCGGAACCAGCCGTCGACGAGGGCCTGCTCGGTCGCGGCGGGGTTGCCGAGGTAACCGGCGAACACGTTGTGGCCCCGGATGACGATCTCGCCGAGTTCGCCGGTGCCGAGCAGCTCGACGCGGTCGTCGACCTCGGCGCGGGCGATCTCGACCTCGACGCCCCACAGGGCGTGGCCGACGGTGCCGGCGCGCACCCCGAAGTGCGGCTGGTTGGTGGTCGCGCTGGGCGAGGTCTCCGACAGGCCGTAGCCCTCGAAGACCGTGGTCCGGAACGCGGCGTTGAAGCGTTCCAGCACCGCGACGGGCAGCGACGCCCCACCGGAGATGCAGATCCGCAGCGCGGGCAGGGTGGCACGGCCGGCGGCGGCCTCCAGCAGTCCGATGTACATGGTGGGCACGCCGTGGAAGACGTCGACCTTCTCTTTCAGCATCAGGTCGAGCGCGGCCTCGCCGGTGAACCGGGCGAGCAGGACCAGGGTCGCGCCGACGCGGAAGGCGCCGTTCATGCCGACGGTCTGCCCGAACGTGTGGAACAGCGGCAGGCAGCCCAGGACGACGTCGGACTGCCGGGCGTCGTTGGCGTCGAACACGTTGACGGTCGCGTTCATCACCAGGTTGAAATGGGTGAGCACGGCGCCCTTGGGCTTGCCGGTGGTCCCGCTGGTGTAGAAGATCACGGCCGGGTCGTCGGGGCGTCGGCTCTCGTACGAGCGCAGCGCCGGCACCCGGGAGCTGATCTGCTCCAGCCGCTCCGGTCCGCCCTCGTCGGGGCGCGGGCCGACGCTGACGATCGGGACGCCTGCCTCGGCCGCGGCGGGCGCGCCGAGCGCGAGCAGGCCGCTGTGGCAGACGACCAGCTTCGCCCCGCTGTCGCGCAGCACGTACGCCGCCTCGGTCGGGGTGAGCAGCAGGTGTACCGGGACGACGACGCCGCCCGCGGCGAGGATGCCGTAGTAGGCGCGCGGGAAGTCGGTCACGTTCGGCGCGACGAGCGCGACGGCGTCGCCCGGCTGGATGCCGAGTTCGCGCAGGCCCGCGGCGTACGCGAGCGCCTGCCGCCACAGGTCGGCGTAGGTCTCGCGGCCGAACGCGTCGACCACGGCGGTCTTGCCGGGATGGCGGCGCGCGGCCTCGGCCAGGACGGCGGCCAGGGAAAGCGTGCTCACAGCTCCTCCTCGAAGTAGATACGGCTGACGGTCTCGGCCACGCAGCACGGTTTGTCCTCGCCGTCGGCGCGGACGGTGAGCTGCGCGACCAGTTGCACGCCGCCGTCGACGGGCTCGACCTCGGCGATGCGGGCGGTGAGGCGCACCTGGGCGCCGACCGGGATCGGGGCCGGGAAGCGGACCCGGTTCACCCCGTAGTTGACGCCCAGGCGCACGTTGTCGAACCGGTACACGTCGCGGACCAGCAACGGCAGCATCGACAGGGTCAGCCAGCCGGGTGTGGCCGCCCCGATGCCGATGCAGTCGACGCCGCCGGTGGCGTCGGTGTACGCGTCCACCCGCGACCGGTCGACGCGCTGCCAGGGCCCCGGGCCGATGCACTGGCCGACCGCGGCGGCCAGCTCCTGGGCGGACGCGAACACTCTCATGCCAGGTGGCCCCCGATCTTCGTGTACCCGCGCAGCAGGTCCCGCGAGATGATCAGGCGCTGCATCTCGTCGGTGCCCTCGTAGATGCGCAGCAGCCGGACCTGGCGGTACCAGCGCTCGATGGGCAGCTCGCGGGTGTAGCCCATGCCGCCGTGGATCTGCATGACCCGGTCCACCAGCCGGTTGATCATCCCGGCGCCGTAGAGCTTCGCCATCGACGACGAGTGGCGCGGGTCCTGTCCCTGGTCGACCGTCCACGCGGCGCGCAGCACCAGCCAGCGGGCCGCCTCCAGCTCGGTCTCCGAGTCCGCGATCATCCACTGGATGGCCTGGTTGTCGCCGATCGGCTTGCCGAAGGTGACCCGGGTGTTGGCGTAGTCGACGGCCATCTGCAGGGCCCGCGCACCGATGCCCAGCGCGTGCGACGGGATGATGTAGCGGCCTTTGCCGATCCACTTCATGCCCAGCTCGAAGCCCTGGCCGATCTCGCCGAGGATGTTGCGGGCGGGGACCCGAACGTTGTCGAAGATCAGCGAGGCGGGCCCGCCGGGCCCCATGGTGGCGATGAACTCCGACCGCCAGCCCATCGCCCGGTCGACCAGGAACGCCGTGGTGCCGCCGCCGCGTACCCCCTTGTCCTTGTCGGTGACCGCGACCACGATGGCGAAGTCCGCGTCGTTGCCGTTGGTGATGAAGGTCTTCTCGCCGTTCAGGACCCAGTCGTCGCCGTCTTTGCGGGCACTGAGCTTGATGTTCGCGGCGTCGGAGCCCGCGCCCGGCTCGGTGATGGCGAAGCAGGAGATCCGGTCGCCCTCGATGGTGGGCCGCAGGTACTCCTCCTGCTGCTCCGCGTTGGCGTAGAACAGGATGTTGTCGGCCTCGCCGCCGAACCGGAACGGCACCAGGGTGTGCCCGATCTCGGTCCAGATCAGCGACTGCATCACCGCGGGCAGGTCCATGCCGCCGTGCTCGGCCGGCGTGGCCAGCCCCCAGAAGCCGAACTTGCGGGCCTTGAGCTGGAGCTCGCGCAGCTCGGCGCGTTCGATGCCGGGCTGCCCGGCGCGCTCGCGGCGCAGCAGCTCGTGTTCGAGGGGGACGACCTCCTTGCGGATGAACGCGCGGGCGGTCTCCCGGATCGCCTGCTGCTCGTCGTCGAGCGAGAAGTCCACTGTGGTTCCCTTCGGTTCAGGTGCTGCTTCGCTTAGCGCGCGCCGCCGTTGACGTACAGGGTCTGCCCGGTCACGAACGAGGCGTCGTCGCTGGCCAGGAACGCGACCACGGACGCGATCTCCTCGGGCTGGGCGACCCGGCGCAGCGGTGTGTGCTCGCTCGCCCACTTCTGGTGCGCCTCGGCGGACGAGCCGACCCGCTCGGCGGTGGCGGCGGTCATCGCGGTGGCCACATACCCGGGCGCGACCGCGTTGACGCAGATGTCGAACGGCCCCAGCTCGATCGACAGCGTCGCCGTCAGCCCCTGCACCCCGGCCTTCGCGGCGGCATAGTTGACCTGCCCCCGGTTCCCCAGCGCCGACCGGCTGCTCAAGTTGACGATCTTGCCGTACTTCCCCGCCACCATGTGCTTCTGCGCCGCCTGGCAGCAATAGAACATGCTGGTCAGGTTCGTGTTCAGCACCGAGTGCCAGTCCGCCGCGCTCATCTTGAACAGCAGATCGTCCCGGGTGATCCCGGCATTGTTGATCAGGATGTCCAGCCGCCCGTGATCCGCCACGACCTGCTCGACCATCGCGTGCACCGCCGCCTCGTCGGTGACGTCGCACCCGTATCCGGCGGCCGCACCCCCCTCCGCCGTGATCTCCTTCGCGAGCGCCGCACTCTTCTCGACGCTCAGATCCACGACCGCGACCGTCGCGCCCTCCGACGCCAGCCGCCTCGCGGTAGCCGCCCCGATCCCCTGCGCCCCACCGGTCACAATCGCAACCCGCCCGGCAAACCTGCTGCTGCTCATGCTCTTCTCCTTTGAAAGGAAGGGCACCTTCACATCGCTATACGTAGTAGAAGGTGCCCTTCTTAACGCCTATGCCTGTCTGAGCTGGACTTTCAGAACGCGTTCACGCCGGTGAGGGCGCGGCCGATCAACAACTGCTGGATCTGGCTGGTGCCCTCGTAGAGGGTGGTGACGCGGGCGTCGCGCAGGTACTTGCCGACCGGGTACTCGTCGACGTAGCCGTACCCGCCGAACACCTGCAGCGCCTTGTTCGCCGCGCGTACGGCCGCCTCGCTGGCGAACAGCTTCGCCATCGACGCCTCGGTCGCGAACGGCTGCCCGCGGTCGATCAGGTCGGCGACGCGCCACACCAGCAGCCGGGCCGCCGCGGTGTCCACCGCGACATCCGAGATCAGCTGCTGGACCAGCTGGTACGCCGCGATCGGCTTGCCGAACTGGGTGCGCTCCTTCGCGTAGCCGACCGCCGCGTCCAGGCAGCCCTGCGCGATGCCCACGCAGCCCGCCGCGACCGACATGCGCCCCTTGTCCAGCGTGGACATGGCGAGGTGGAAGCCGCGCCCCTCCTCGCCGAGCAGCGCGTCGGCCGGCACCCGCACCCCGTCGAAGACCAGCTCCGCGGTGGGTTGCCCGCGCAGCCCGAGCTTGCCGTGGATCTCCCGCCGGGTCAGCCCGGCCGTGTCGGTCGGCACCAGGAACGCGCTGATCCCCCGCGGCCCGTCCCCGCCCGTACGGGCGAAGACCAGGGCGACATCGGCCCAGGTCCCGTTCGTGATGAAGATCTTCGAACCGGTGATGACCCAGTCCCCGCCGTCCCGGACCGCCCGGGTGGTCAGCGAGGCCGCGTCGGAGCCGGTGCCCGGCTCGGTCAGCGCGAAGCAGCCGAGCAGGTCGCCACCGCACAGTCCGGGCAGCCACCGCTCCCGCTGCGCGGGCGTGCCGTAGCGGGCGACGCTCTTGGCGACCAGGCCCAGCGACACCGAGACCAGCCCGCGCACCGACGAGTCGCCGCGGCCCAGTTCCTCCAGCACCAGGCAGTACGCCAGATGGTCGCCGCTGCTGCCGCCGTGCTCCTCGGCGATGGTCAGGCCGAGGAAGCCCAGCTCGCCGAGCTGTTTGACCACGGTGCGCTCGACGCTCTCGCGCCGGTCCCACTCCGCCGCATGCGGCACGACCTCGCGATCGACGAATTCGGCGGCGAGGCGGCGGACCGCGGCGTGTTCCGGCGACAGTGTCATGTCCACCGCATTAAACTAGCGGTGAAAGTTTTATCTCGTCCATACCTCGCTGTGGCAGAGTTTCCGGCAGCCCCGACCGAAGGAGACCCGACCATGCCCCGGCCCAGCCAGGCCCTGTTGAGCCGGCAGCGCATCGTGGAGACCGCCGCCGCGATGATCGACGCCGACGGGCTGGCCGCCTTCTCCACCCGGCGCCTGGCCGCCGAGCTGGGCGTACGCGGGCCGTCGCTGTACAACCACTTCGCCACCAAGGACGCGATCCTGGACGCGGTCGCCGACGCGGTGATCGCGGGCGTGGACGTGTCGTTCTTCACCACCCACGACTGGCGCGACGCGCTGCGGCTGTGGGGGCACTCGTACCGCGACGCGCTGACCGCCCACCCGAACATCGTCCCGTACCTGGCCCAGGGCCCCGGACGGCGGCCGGCCGCGCTGCACATGGCCGACGCGGTGTACGGCGGACTGGTCAAGGCGGGCTGGCCGCCGGCACGCGCCACGCACATCGGCGCGGTGATGCGCTACCTGGTCGCGGGCTCGTCGCTGGGCTCGTTCGCGCGCGGCTTCGTCGAGGACCCCGAGCTGTACGCCGCCCACTACCCGCACCTGTCCCAGGCCCACCGCCTGGCCGAGCACCAGCACAGCGTGGACGAGGGCGCGTTCGCGCTCGGCCTGGACGCGCTGGTCGACGGGCTGGCGCGGGAGTACGAGGCCACGGTCGGCCCACTCCCGCCTCTGGAGCCGCGGGCCGACTCGTACTACAGTCGAAACTTGCAGCGCTAGTTTTGCGGCCCGGCCCAGTGCCGGCTGCTCGCCACGCGGCCCACGACGACGCCGTCACCCCGCCCAGTGCGGACGGCGTCCGGTGCCGCATCGCGGGCGACGCCGCCTGATGGGAAGGGACAGCATGGACCTGGCAGCCGCGGCGACGCACCCGGGACGCACCGCCCCGATCGCGGACCGCACCCAGCTCTTCATCGGCGGGAGCTGGACCGCCCCGCACGGCACCGGCGTCATCGCCGTCGAGGACCCCACCACCGAGCAGGTCATCGCCCACGTGCCCGCCGGTGACGCCGTCGACGTGGACCGCGCCGTCGCCGCCGCGAAGGCCGCGTTCGGCCCCTGGTCGGCACTGGCCCCGGCGGAACGCGCCGCCCACCTCGACCGGCTGCACGCGGCGCTGTCGGCCCGCGCCGGCGACATCGCCGCCACCGTCGCCCGCGAGCTGGGCACCCCGATGAAGATCGCCACGAAGGTCCAGGCCGGACTGCCGCTGACCGTGCTGAAGAGCTACGTCGAGCTGGCCGGGCAGCCGGAGAGCACGCACACCGTCGGCAACTCGCTGGTCGTCGGCGAGCCCGTCGGCGTGGTCGGCGCGATCACGCCGTGGAACTACCCGCTGCACCAGATCATGGCCAAGGTCGCCGGGGCCCTGGCCGCCGGCTGCACGGTGGTGCTCAAGCCCGCCGACCTGACGCCGCTGGTGGCATACCTGCTGTTCGACGCGATCGACGAGGCCGGGCTGCCGCCGGGTGTGGCCAACCTCGTCACCGGCCCCGGCTCCGTCGTCGGCTCCGCCATCGCGGCGCACCCCGACGTGGACATGGTGTCGTTCACCGGCTCCACCGCCGTCGGCGCGCGCATCTCGCACCTGGCCGCGGACCGCATCGCCCGGGTCGCGCTGGAGCTGGGCGGCAAGTCCGCCAACGTGATCCTGGAGGACGCCGACCTGCGCCGCGCGGTGAAGGTCGGCGTCGGCAACGCGTTCCTCAACTCGGGCCAGACCTGCACCGCGTGGACCCGGATGCTGGTGCACCGCTCCCGGTACGAAGAAGCCCTGGCTATCGCCGCGGAGGCCGCCGCCGGGCAGACGCTCGGCGACCCGTTCGACGACGGCACCCGCCTCGGCCCGCTGGCCTCGGCCGCGCAGCGCGAGACGGTACGCGGGTACATCGAGCAGGGCCTAGCCGACGGGGCACGCCTGATCGCGGGCGGGCTCGACGCGCCGGTGCCGGACCGGGGCCACTTTGTCGCGGCGACCGTGCTGGCCGATGTGGACCCCGACAGCATCGTCGCCCAGGAGGAGATCTTCGGGCCGGTGCTGGTGGTGATCCCGTTCGACTCCGACGACGAGGCCGTCGCCATCGCCAACAACTCCCGGTACGGCCTGGCCGGGGCCGTCTGGTCCGGTGACGAGGACCGAGCGCTGGCCGTCGCGCGGCGGATGCGCACCGGGGCCGTCGACGTCAACGGCGGGGCGTTCAACCCGCTCGCCCCGTTCGGCGGGTTCAAGCAGTCCGGCATCGGCCGCGAGCTCGGCCGCCACGGCCTGGACGAGTTCCTCGAGACGAAGGCGATCCAGCGATGAGCGCCGCGACTGCCTCGAACGGCGCGACAGACGGCACCGGTCCTGCTGTCGACCGCCCGGTGCGCGCGCTGCTGTGGCGCGGCCCCGGATCGTCGCTGGAGATCGAGCCGATCCTGCTGCCCGCGCCGGGCCCCCGGGAGGTGCGGGTGCACATCCGCGCCGCCGGGGTGTGCCACTCCGATCTGTCCATGGTGAACGGGACGCTCGCGCCCGCGTACCCCCTGGTGTTGGGTCATGAGGCGGCAGGCGTGGTGACCGCCGCCGGGCCGGAGGCGAGCGTCGTCGTCGGCACACATGTGGTGCTGAACTGGGCCCCGCCGTGCCGGAAGTGCTGGTTCTGCGGCAACGGGCAGCCCTGGCTGTGCGAGACGGCCGGCGCGCCGACCGCCGCCCGGGGGGCGACCGCCGACGGCGAGCCGCTGCACGTCACGCTGGGCCTCGGCGCGCTCGCCGAGGAGGTCGTCGTCGGCGACCACGCCGTCATCCCGGTGCCCGCTGAGCTGCCGTTCGCCACCGCCGCCCTGCTCGGCTGCGCCGTGCTCACGGGGGTCGGCGCGGTCGACCGCACCGCCGCGGTGCGGGCCGGCGAATCCGCGGTCGTGATCGGACTCGGCGGGGTCGGGCTGTCCACCGTGATGGCGGCCCGTGCCGCCGGGGCCGACCCGCTGATCGCCGTGGACGTCTCCGACGCCAAGCGCGAGCTGGCGCTGGCCGCCGGGGCGACCCACTTCCTGGTCTCCGGCGACGACCTGAGCGCCCAGGTCCGTGGGCTGACCGAGCGCCGGGGGGCCGACCACTCCTTCGAATGCGTGGGCCGCTCGGCCACCATCCGGGCCGCGTGGCGGGCCACCCGCCGTGGCGGTCAGGTGACCGTGGTGGGCATGGGCGCGAAGGACGACATGGTCAGCCTCGCCGCGCTGGACATATTCCACTCCGCCCGCACGCTGCGCTCGTCGGTGTACGGCAACTCCGACCCCGACCGCGACGTCCCCGCCCTGGCCCGCCAGGTCCTGGACGGCGATCTCGATCCGGCCGCGCTCATCACCGACCAGATCACTCTGGACGAGTCCCCCGAGGCCTTCGCCCGCATGTCCCGGGGCGAGGGCGCCCGCTCGGTCATCCTCCTCCCCTGACCCTGCCCGCCCCGCGCCCACCTCGGGGCGCGGGGCGATCGCAACTCTTGAAGAGTCGCGTCCTTCGGCTGGGCCGGAAGACGCGACTCTTCAAGAGTTGCGGCAAGCGAGGTCAGGCCAGGGCTTTGGCCAGCTCGATGCGGGAGCGGATGTTCAGGCGGGCGAAGATGTTGCGCATGTGGTGGTCGACGGTGCGCGGGCTGAGGAAGAGCTGCGCGGCGACCTCGCGGTTGGTGGCGCCCTCGCAGACCAGGCGGACGATCTGGAGTTGCTGGGCGGTGAGCACGTCGGCGGCGCGTACCGCGGGGGTGTCGACGGCCTCGCCGGCCGCGCGCAGTTCGGCGCGGGCCTGGTCGGCCCAGGCCGGGGCGTCGAGCTGGAGGAAGGTCTCCAGTGCGCGGTGCAGGTGCTCGCGGGCGTCGCGCGGGCGGCGGGCGCGGCGCAGCTCCTGGCCGTAGAGCAGCTCGGTGCGGGCCTGCTCGAAGTCGGCCTCCCCGGCCAGGTGCAGCGCCAGGGCCTGCTGGAAGTGCTGCTCGGCCTCGGCGCTGCCGCGCGGGGCGAGCAGCGCGTGGCAGCGGGCCGACAGCGCCCGGCGCACCGGGTCGCCGGTGGACGCCGCCCACAGGTCGAACCCGGCCAGCGCGGCCACCGCCTGCTCCCGGTCGTCGGCCCGGACCGCCGCCTCGACCAGCCACGGCGTGGCCATGGCCTGCACCACGATGTGGCCCCGGCCGGTGACGGGACAGGCGATGCCCGCGATCCGGGCCACCGTGTCGGCGGGACGGCCCGCGATCAGGTCGAGCACCGCCAGGGCCCACTGGCTCAGCGCCTTGGGACGGTTGGTCTGCCCCGTGCCGGGCGCGACCTCGATCTCGCGGATGTGCCGCAGGGCCTGCTCGCGGTCGCCGCGGATGGCGCACAGCACGGCCAGCATCGCCTGGTGGTCCCCGGCGTAGTTGCCCTGCCCGCAGGCCCGCGCGGCACGAAGCCCGTGCAGGCTGGTGGCGGCCGCGGCGTCGTAGCGGCCGAGCCAGTACTCCGCGTACGCGGTCATCTCCAGGGCCAGCGGCAGCGCGGACACGTCGCCGCTCTCCCGGGCGACCTCGACCGCGCGGGCGGCCAGCCGGTGCGCGCCGACGTCGTCGGCCAGCAGCAGCGCGGCAGCGCTGGCGCAGGTCAGCGGGGCGGCGGTGTCCAGTACGGCACCGAGTTCGACGACGCGTCGCAGCGGGCGGATCGCGCGGTGGTGACGGCCGCCGAAGGTGTACGCGAACCCGGCGATGTGCTCGAACACCACCTCCAGCTCGGGCGGGTCGTCGGGGCGGCGCAGCGCCGCGGCCCGGCTCGCCACATCGGCGTAGCGAGGGTAGTCGCCGGAGAAGCAGACGGCCTCCCCGGCCCGCATCAGCGCCAGCACGGCCAGCTCGCGTTCGGTGCCCGCGAGCCGGTCGACGATGGTCAGCAGCGACTCCGCGGCGTTGGCGGTGGCTCCGGCGCGCAGCTCGATCTCGCCGGACAGCACCTCGCTCTCGGCGGACACGACCCGGTCCCGGACCGTGGGCCGGGCCCGGCGCAGCAGGCTGCGGGCCCGGCCCGCGCTGCCGGACTGCCAGGCGTACCGGGCGGCGGTGACCAGCCGGCTGGCCGCTCCCCCGGGTTCGGTGGTGAGCTGTGCGGCGTGCTCCAGCGCCGCGGAGGCGCGCGAGTAGCCGCCGCCGGTGGCGGCCTCCTCCAGCTCCTCGGCCAGCTCCGCGTCGGGGCCGTGCGCGGCCGCGGCCAGGTGCACGGCGCGGCGCAGCCGCTCGGTGTCACCGTCGAGGACCTGCGCCAGGTGCAGGTGTGCGGCCCGGCGCTGGGCCAGGGGCGCTTCCTCGTACGCCAGGGCGCGGGCGATGGGCTGCGGGAACACGATGCCGCCGCGGCTGACCCGGACCAGCCCGCCGCGTTCGGCGGGGGCGAGGGCGGCGATGTCCACTCCGGAGCTGTGCGCGGCCCGCATCAGGCCCGCGGCGTCGGTCTCCTCGTCGGCCGCGGCCAGCAGCAGCAGCCAGCGGGTGTCCGGCCCCAGCCGGTCGAGCCGGGCCCGGTACGTGCGCAGCAGCTCGCTGTCGGCGGGCAGCCGGGTGGGCAGCGGAGCCTCCCCGGCGAGCTGGCTGTCGCTGAGCGACGCGGCGAGGTCGGTGAGCGCGCGCGGGTTGCCGCCGCCGAGCGCGGCCAGCGCGGTGAGCACCTCGTCGCCCGGGCGCACGCCCCGGACGCCCCACATCCGCGGTTCCTCGTCCGCCCCGGGGTGGTGCAGCAGGTCGGCCAGCAGGGCGCGGCCGGACTGCGGGTCCAAGGGGCGCAGCGGGAGCCGGGGCACGCCGTTGAGCGGCAGCTCGCCGGTGGAGGTGAGCAGCAGCGTCACCCGGTGGGCACGCACCCGGCGGGCGGTGAAGGCGATGGCGTCCAGCGACGGCCGGTCCAGCGCGTCGGCGTCGTCGACGCAGCACAGCACGGGCTGTTCCCGGCCCAGCGTGGCCAGCAGCGTCAGCACCGCCATGGACAGGGCGAGCCGGTCGTCGGCGGCGCAGCCCTCGCCGGACAGGGCGCGGGTCAGCGCCCGCGCCTGGTGGTCGGGCAGGTCCGCGATCCGCTCGACGACGGGCTGCAGCAGGCTCTGCAGCCCGGCGTACGGCAGGTCGGACTCCTCCTCCAGGCCGGTGGCCCACAGGTGCACGGTCCCGTCCGGGGTGCCGGCCGCCGCGTGGCGCAGCAGGGCGGTCTTGCCGCCGCCCAGGTCGCCGTGCAGGAGCAGCGCTCCGCCGACGCCGCCGGCCGCGCCCGCCTGGAGCTCGGCGATCGTCTGCTGCTCGCGGTCACGACCGCGCAGCCTTGGTATGTGCACTGTCGATGCATTTACCATGCCGACAGTGTTACCTATAAGTAACGACTTTGGAAAGACGCAGACCGTGCCGCTTATGCCATTCCCGAAGCCATCGCGTTGAGCAGCAGCGCGGTCACGGTGCGCACCATGACGCCACGGGCGGCGTCGACGTCCAGGTCCAGCCCGTCGAGCAGCATCGACCAGGCCGGCCACATGGTGGAGGCGATCAGCGCGGCCAGCAGCTGGTCCCGTCCCGGCCCGGCCATCTCCAGCTCGGCCGCGAACAGCACGGACACCTCGTCGCGTACGCGGTCGATGTGCTTGAGCCGGTTGCGGCGCAGCTGGGCCGAGACCGGCTCGCGCATCGCCGCGGCGCGCGCCATCGGCGCGATCAGCTGCAGCAGCTCGGCGCGCTGGCGGCAGTACTCCTCCACCCGCCGGTGCAGCGGCAGCGACGGGTCCACCGGCTGGTGGGCGGCGTCCTGGCCGGCGAGCACGCGCGCGCCGCTGGCCTCGAACAGGGTCTCCATGTCGGAGAAGTTGGTCCACAGGGCGCGCAGCGAGACCCCGGCCCGCTCGGCGATGCGCTCACCGGTCGGCCGCAGGTCACCCTCAGTGATCAGGGCCAGGTGCGCGTCGACGATCGCGGCCCGGGTGCGCTCGGCACGGGCGGTGCGCCCGTCGACCCTGCCCTCGGTGCCGGTCCTGCTCATACCGCTCCTACCGACCTCGGCACGGTCCCACCGACCGCGCTGACCGAACGTGCACGCAGAGTGTAGTCGGGCCGCCCACGGCGCGATCCGGCCGATCGTCGCCGTCCCACTGCCCCGACGGGCGCGGACCTCACGAGTCCGACAGCCGTTGCTCCAGGTCCTGCTGCAACCGGTTCATGCCGCGCAGCCACCGGTCCGGGTCGGCGGCCCGCCGCTCGTAGTAGGCGGCCACCTCGGCGTGCGGCAGCACCAGGAAGGTGTCGCCGCGCAGCGCGGTGACCACGGCCTCGGCGCACTCCTCGGCGCTGATCGCGCCCGGGTCCAGCAGCACGCTGCCGCCGGGGCCGGACGACTCCAGCATCGGGGTGCGCACGCCCTGCGGGCACAGCGCCTGCACGACGACGCCGCGGTGGGCGTAGGTGGCCCGCAGCCATTCCGCGTGGGCCACGGCAGCGTGCTTGGTGACCGCGTACGGCGCGTTGCCGAGCATGGTGAGCAGTCCCGCCGCGGACGCGGTCACCAGCAGGCGGCCCTGCCCGGCGGCCAGCCAGCGCGGCAGCAGCGCCTGCGCGGCCAGCACGTGCGACTGCACGTTGACCCGCCAGGCCAGGTCCCATGCGCCGGCCCCCTCGGCGGCCGGCGCGACACCGGCGTTGGCGCAGAACAGGTCCAGCGCCCCGAACGACTCCCAGGCGTAGTCCACCAGGGCGGCCACCTGTGCCTCGTCGGCCACGTCGGCGGGGAAGGCCAGCCCGCCGGTCTCCGCGGCGACGCGCTGCGCCGCGACGGGGTCGCGGTCGTTGACGACCACCCGGGCGCCGGCCGCGGTGAAGCGGCGGGCCAGGGCGGCGCCGATGCCGGAGCCGGCGCCGGTGATGACGACCGCGGCGCCGTCGAGGTTGAGGGCGGTCACGTGGCTCCTCCATTAACGAGCTTAGTTGCACTGGCAGTGCCGATATTAGGGACCGCCGAGCAGGCGGTCAACGGAGCACGGTCATCGTGACATGCCCCACCTGGCGCGGCATTGACAGGGCCTTGTCGGAAGATGCAGCTTGAGTGCACAAAGTTAGCCGTACTCGCGAAAGGATCCGACCGTGCCTGAAGCTGTGGTGGTCGCCGCGGCCCGCTCCCCCATCGGCCGCGCCAACAAGGGCTCGCTGGCCACGAAACGCCCCGACGACCTCGCCGCCGACATCGTGCGCGCGGCACTGGGCCAGGTGCCCGCCCTGGACCCGCGCGAGATCGGCGACCTGGTGCTCGGCTGCGGCCAGCCCGCCGGCGAGCAGGGCCACAACCTCGGCCGGGTGGTCGCCACCATGCTGGGGTTCGATCACCTGCCGGGCACCACCGTCAACCGATACTGCTCGTCGTCGCTGCAGACCACCCGGATGGCCCTGCACGCGATCCGGGCCGGCGAGGGCGACGTGTTCCTGTCGGTCGGCGTCGAGTCGGTGTCGCACTACGGCAACGGCCGCAGCGACGGCATGCCCGGCACCCGCAATCCGGTGTACGACGACGCGCTCGCGCGCACCGAACGGCGGGCCGGGCTCGCCGCGCCCACCTGGCACGACCCGCGTGAGGACGGCGAACTGCCCGACGTCTACATCGCGATGGGCCAGACCGCCGAGAACGTCGCCCAGCTCAGGGGCGTGTCCCGGCAGCTGCAGGACGAGTTCGCCTGCCGCTCGCAGAACCTGGCCGAGCAGGCGATCAAGGACGGGTTCTGGGCGCGCGAGATCACCCCTGTCACCCTGCCCGACGGCACGGTGGTCAGCGCCGACGACGGCCCGCGCGCCGGGGTCACCATGTCCGCGCTGGCCGGGCTGGCCCCGGTGTTCCGGCCCGACGGCACCGTCACCGCGGGCAACTGCTGCCCGCTCAACGACGGCGCGGCGGCGCTGGTCATCATGTCCGACACCCGCGCCGCCGAGCTGGGCATCACCCCGCTGGCCCGGATCGTCTCGACCGGCCTGTCCGCGCTCTCCCCCGAGATCATGGGCCTGGGCCCGGTGGAGGCCTCGAAGCAGGCCCTCGCCCGCGCCGGGATGTCCATCAACGACGTCGACCTCGTCGAGATCAACGAGGCGTTCGCCGTCCAGGTCGTCGCCAGCGCCGCCGAACTGGGCCTCGACTGGGACAAGCTCAACGTCAACGGCGGCGCGATCGCCGTCGGCCACCCCTTCGGTATGACCGGCGCCCGCATCACCACCACCCTGCTCAACTCACTGAGCTGGCACGACAAGTCCATCGGCCTGGAGACCATGTGCGTCGGCGGCGGCCAGGGCATGGCCATGGTCCTCGAACGCCTCTCCTGACCCCGCCCACCCCATCGGCCCGGCACGCAGCTCGCGTGCCGGGCCGATGCTCACCGGGCGTTGATCATGAGGTTATGGCAGGGACACACCGTCGAGCCGTGCCATAAGTTCATGATCGACGCGGAAAGGGGTCAGGCTGCCGGGATGGTGTTGGCGGCGGGGGCGGGGCGCTCGTCCTTGAACTCGTTGACGGGGCCGGCGGCGGAGTCGGTCTCGTAGACGGGGCCGAAGAACTCCTGGTTGCCGGCGGTGACCTTGGTCAGCTTGCCGCCGCCCATGCCGGAGTGGTTCTCCTTGCTGTAGCGGAACGGGGCGAAGCCGGGGCCCTTGAAGCCGCCCTTCTCCACGGCCGCGATCAGGCCCTCACGGGTGAGGTCCTTGCCGGCCGCCAGCAGCGACTGCACGAACAGGTACGCCACCGACATGCCGTACACGGTGTTGCCGTTGAACGGGGCGCTGCCGTTGTACTGGTCGTGGATCTTCTTGAACGCCGCGGTCCACGGGTCGTTCAGGTCCACCGGCGACGGCAGGTTGGAGATGCCGACCATGCCCTCCAGCAGGACCTTGCCCTCACCGAGCACCTTGGACAGGGTCAGGTAGTCCGAGCCGACGTTGGACACGACCCACGACGGCTTGAAGCCGAGGCGGGCGGCGGTGCCCACGGACAGCGCGGTGAAGCCCGGCACGGTGGCCAGCACGACGACCTCGCACCCGGCCGCCTTCAGGGCGCCGATCTGCGGGGCGACGTTCTGGTTGCTGGTGACGTACTTCTCCTTGGCGACCACGGCGCCCGCGCCGAGCACCTGCTCGACGCCGACCAGGCTGTCCCGGCCGAAGTCGTCGTCCTGGCCGAAGAAGCAGGTCTTCTTGCCCGGGTGGGTGGCCTTGATGTGGGTGGCCAGGATCTTGCCCTCGACCGTGTAGTCGGTGTTGAACCCGAACGTGCCCGGGTACTTGTCCGGCTGGTTCCAGCTGCGGCTGCCGGAGGCGACGAACAGGTCCGGCACCCGGTTGGTCTTCAGGAAGTCCAGCACGCCGGTGTGGGTGGGGGTGCCCAGGCCGTTGAGGACGGCGAAGACCTTGTCCTCCAGCACCAGCTTGCGCACCACGGTCTGGGTGTTGGCCGGGTTGTAGCCGTCGTCCAGGAACTTGTACGTGATCTTGCGGCCGTTCACGCCGCCGTTGGCGTTGACGTAGTCGAAGTACGCCTTGCTCGCCGGGGCGATCTCGGAGTAGCCGGCCGCGGCGGGACCGGTCAGCGGCATGTGCGTGCCGACCACGATCTCGCCGGCGGTCACGCCGGGCACCTCGGCCGGCGGGGTGTTCGCGTCCTCACTGCAGGCCGCGACAGCCGCGAGCAGCACGGCGGCCGTGGCGAGCGAGAGCCCGCGTCGGGTCAGGGCGTTCATGGGAAACACCGATCCTTCCGTCACGATTACATTGATGATTATCGATATAACAAGGGTGGAGCGGTTGGTACGGTGGTGCGGCCGTGAGGTCAGCGGGCAGGCGCCCGCCGCCGGACCCTCGCGCCGATCCGGCGCAGCAGGCCCTGTACACCGCCCGGGGCGGCGATCATCACGACGATCAGGGTCAGCCCGAACACGGCCAGCGGGAGGTTGCCCTCCAGCCGCTGCGCCACCGCGGGCGACAGGGACACCAGCTGCGCGCTGTCGTGGGTGAGGTCGGGCAGCGCGACGAGCAGGACCGCTCCCCACACCGCGCCCGACAGACTGCCCAGGCCGCCGATCACGACGGCCATCAGCAGGAACAGCGACAGGGTCAGCGAGAACGCGCCCGGCGAGACACTCTGTGCCAGCAGCGCCATCAGGCCGCCGCCGAGCCCGGCGCTGGCCGCGCTCACCACGAAGGCCAGCACCTGGGTACGTCCGACGTGGATGCCGGCCAGCCGGGCGGCCACCTCGTCGTCGCGTACCGCGCGCAGGTTGCGCCCGACCCGGCTGCGCACCAGGTTGGCCAGCAGCAGCATGGTCAGCAGCGCCCCGGTCAGGGCCACCCAGGCCTGCCAGCGCTCGTTCGGGAAGTACAGCCCGAGCGACAGCGGCGGCGGCTCGACAGCCACCGACAGCCCCTGCTCGCTGTTGAAGGTCTCGTCGAAGGTGACCGTCGCCGCGGGCACCGCGACCGCCACGGCCAGCGTCACGCCGGCCAGGTACGGCCCGCGCAGCCGGGCGGCGGCCAGCCCGATGACCGCGCCCGCGGCCATGGTGACCAGCACCCCCAGCGCCAACGACAGCGGCAGCACTTGGTTGCCGGTGATCCCCTTGTCGGCGAACGCGTTCTGCGCCAGCGCCACGGTGTACGCGCCGACGGCCATCAGCGCGCCGTGCCCCAGCGACAGCTGCCCGTTCATGCCGACCAGCAGGGTCAGCCCGGCCGTCGCGCACAGGTAGGCGGCGACCGTGGCCAGCTGGAAGTTGCGGAACGGGTCGAGCTGCTGGGTGAGCAGGAACAGCAGCACCCCGGCGAGCACCGCGAGCACCAGGTGACGCAGCAGCGTCGACCCGCTCAGGAAGCCCGGCAGCGCCACGGAGCGCTTCGGCGCAGGAGCGGGCGCCGCCGCAGGTGCGGCCGGAGTGATGGTCTGCTCGCTCATGCCTGCCTCGCCACGGTGCTGGAGAAGAGGCCGCCCGGACGGACCAGCAGCACCGCGAGCAGCAGCACGAGCACTGCCATCGGGGTGACGTCGCTGCCCAGGTAGCCGCTGACGTACGAGAGGATCAGGCCGACGGTCAGGCCGCCGACCACCGCGCCCGGTGGGCTGTCCAGCCCGCCGACCACGGCCGCGGTGAACGCGGACACGAACACCAGGTCCATGGCGTGCGGGTGCAGGCCCAGCTCGGTGGGGATGACCAGCAGCGCGGCGAGCGCGCCGACCGCCGACGCCAGCGCCCAGCCCAGTGTCAGCATGCCGCCGACGTTCACGCCGAGCAGCCTTGACACCTCGGGGGCGAAGGCCGAGGCGCGCATGCGCAGGCCGACGGAGGTACGCGTGAACAGCAGCGCGAGCCCCAGCAGCACCAGCAGCACGGCCCCGAAGACGAACAGGTCGTAACGCGACAGCAGCGGCACGTCGCCCACGCTCAGCGCGTTGCGGCTGAACGGGGTGCCCGCGGGCAGGAACTCGTTGCCGTACACCATGCCCAGCACCGCCTGCACGACCAGGACCAGGCCCAGTGCCACGATCACCTCGGACAGCGGCGAGCTGTGGTCCACGAACCGCATCACCGCCCGCTCGACGACCACGCCGATCAGCAGCCCGCCGACCAGCGCCGCGGCGAAGCCCAGCCAGTACGAGCCGGTCGCCGAGGTGACGCTGTAGCCGGCGTACGCCGCGGCCACCGCCATCGCCCCCTGGGCGAAGTTGACGATGCGCGCGGCCCGCCAGATCAGCACCAGGGCCAGCGCGAACGCGGCCAGCACCGCCCCCTTGGACAGGCCGTCGAAGGTGAGGAAGACGAAGCGGTCCAACGGAAACCTCCTTCTAGCAGTCGTAGGGGCGGGCTCAGAAGCCCAGGTAGGCGTGGCGCAGTTCCTCGTCGTCGCGCAGCCGGTCGGCGCTGGTCGCCGTGACGATCCGGCCCAGCGACATGACCACCGCCTCGTCGGCCACCGACAGCGCGCTGCGCACGTTCTGCTCCACCAGCAGCACGGTCAGCCCGGTGCTGTCGCGCAGCTGCCGCAGCAGCGCCATGATCTGCGCGATCACGCGCGGTGCGAGGCCGAGCGACGGCTCGTCCAGCAGCAGCAGCTTGGGGCGGGCCACCAGGGCGCGGCCCAGCGCCAGCATCTGCCGCTCGCCGCCGGAAAGCTGGTGCCCGGCGCTGCGGCGGCGCTGCGCGAGCGGCTCGAACAGCTCGTACACCTCGGTCAGCGCCTTCGCCGCGTCCTCGCGGTCGCGCCGCCACAGGCCGCCGAGCCGCAGGTTCTCGTCGACGGTCAGCTCGGCGACCACGCCGCGGCCCTCCGGCACGTGCGCCATGCCCCGGCGCACCAGCTGCTCCACCGGCACGTCGCGCAGCGGCTGCCCGCCGTAGACGATCTCGCCACCACTCGGCCGGACCAGCCCGGACAGGGTGCGCAGCAGCGTGGTCTTGCCCGCGCCGTTGGCCCCGAGCACCGCCGCGATGGTCCCGGCCCGCACGGTGAGGTCCACCTCCTGCAGTACGGGGGCTGCGCCGTACCCGGCGGTCAGGCCCTTCACCTGCAGGATCACGTCGTCAGCGGTCATGCCGATGCCTCCTGGCGGCTGAGGGACGGGGTGGCCGCGTCGACCTCGGCGCCGAGGTAGGCCTCGGCCACGGCGGGGTCGTCGCGCACCTCCTGCGGGGTGCCGGTGGCGATGAGCCGTCCGAAGTCGAGCACGGCGATCCGGTCGCAGACAGCCATCACCAGGTCCATGTGGTGCTCGACCAGCATCACCGAGCAGCCCGCCTCGGCCGGCAGGGTCGTGATCAGCGCCCCCAGCTCCTCGATGTCCTGCGCGCCCAGCCCGCCCGCGGGCTCGTCCAGCAGCAGCAGGCGCGGGCGGGCGGCCAGCGCGCGGGCCAGCGCGACCCGCTTGCCGACGGCATAGGGCAGCGTGCCGGGCAGCGCTCCCGCATACGCCGCGACGTCGAAGCGTTCGAGCAGCGTCATCGCCTGCTCGCGCAGCCGCCGCTCGTCGCGGTCGCTGCGGGGCAGGCCGAGCAGCCCGGAGAAGAAGCCGGCGCGGGCGGTGCAGGTCGCGCCCGCCATCACGTTCTCCAGCACGGTCAGCCCGCGGAACAGCCCGACGCCCTGCAGGGTGCGGGCGATGCCGAGGCCGGCCAGCCGGTGCGGCGCCGGCGACAACCGCGTGCCGTTGAGCTCCAGCATGCCCGAGGTCGGCCGGACCAGCCCGCAGACCACGTTGAACAGCGTGGTCTTGCCGGCCCCGTTCGGGCCGATGACGCCGACCACCTGGCCGGGGGCCACCTCGAGGGACACGTCGTCCAGGGCGGTCAGCCCGCCGAAGCGCACCCCGATGCCCCGCAGGAACAGGCTGTGGCCTGCCGCGTGTGTCTCGCCGGACGGCGGTTTCATCGTCACCTCTACAGGTCGGGATGTGGTCGATGTGAGGGAGGGCTAAGTTATTACACTAGGAGTGTAGGTTTGAGAAACGGCTCGTCAATACCCTTGTTACGACCCCGTGACCTCACCGCACGAACTCGTTCAAATCATCTGTATCCGCAACCGCGACTGCCCCGGCATCCTTTCCGGACACCGCCAAGTCGATCTCTATATGCACACTCGGTGAAGCAACTTCCGTGACCCGGCCTGCAGTTTCGGGGCAACTGCGGCTACCGCGTCGTGCATTCGCGCACTTTCCCCGAAACTGCAGGCCGGGGGGCGGGCGCGTGGGGTGTCGGGTCAGGCGGGGGTGAGGTCGGTGAGGGTGGCGAGGGTGGCGCGGTGGTGGGCGGCGGTGCCGTAGGCGACGGCAGTGCTCTTGGCTCGCTTCAGGTAGAGGTGGGCCGGGTGTTCCCAGGTGAAGCCGATGCCGCCGTGCATCTGCACGCACTCCTCCGCCGCCCGCAGCGCCACCGGGCCGCAGTGCGCCTGGGCCAGGGCCGCCGCCAGCCGCGCGTCGGGATCACCCTGCGCGGCGCAGGCCGCGGCATGGCGGGCCACCGCCCTCGCCTGCACCAGCTCCACCCACAGATCGGCGAGCCGGTGCTTGAGCGCCTGGAACGAGCCCACCGGCCGACCGAACTGGTAGCGGGTCTTCAGGTGCGCGACCGTCGTGTCCAGACACCACTGGGCCAGCCCGAGCTGCTCGGAGGCCAGCAGCGCGGCGCCCGCGACCAGTGCGGCGTCGAGCGTCGAGGCGGCCCGATC
The DNA here is from genome assembly GCF_009720385.1 of Catellatospora vulcania. GTDB lineage: Bacteria > Actinomycetota > Actinomycetes > Mycobacteriales > Micromonosporaceae > Catellatospora > Catellatospora vulcania. The sequence goes on from NZ_WARX01000006.1 coordinate 323,431, forward strand.
ACCGGCGGCCAGCAGCCGAGCGGGCGCGTTCCACATCGAGATGTCGCAGAGTGGCCGCGTCTCGTCCAGAGACACCACCGGCGTCCGGGTCAGCCCGGCCGCGTCCGCTTCGACCGCGAACAGCGCCCCGCCCGCCGGCACCAGCAGCACCCGCGCTCGCAGCGCGTCGGCGATGCTGCTCACCGTGCCGTTGAGCAGTGGACTGCCGTCCGCCGCCGTCGAAACCTCGACGCTCGGCAGCCGCAGCCGCGACTCCGGCGACGATCCGGAACCCGGGGCCGACCCGAACACCGCCGACCGGGCTCCGGCCGTCGCTCCCCTGGCAGACACCGCCGACGATCCTGTCGGCGGCACGGACCCGGCCGGGCCGACGTCGAACGGCAGGGCCAACGCGATGACCTCGCCACCCGCCAGTTCCCGCAGCAGCTCGCTCTCGCCGAGGTGCAGCAGGAGCTGCGCGGCGACGGCGGTGCCCAGGTACGGCACGGGTGCGGCGGCGCGGCCGAGTTCCTCCAGCACCACCGCGGTCTCGGCGAGGGTCGCGCCCGCGCCGCCGAGGTGCTCGGGCACGGCGAGGGCGGCCAGCCCGGTCTCCACGGACAGCAGCCGCCACAGGTCGGCGTCGTCGGGTTCCGGGCTCTCGGCGACCTTGAGCACGCGCGCCCACGGGGCGTGGTCGGCGAGCATGGCCCGCACCGAGTCGCGCAGCTGCTCCTGCTCGTCGGTGTAGCGCAGGTCGAGGGTCATCGGGGCAGGTCCTTCCAGGCGACGCCGGTGTCCTGTCGGGGCTCGGCGGGCAGGCCGAGCACCCGCTCGGCGACGATGTTGCGCAGCACCTCGGAGGTGCCGCCCTCGATGGAGTTGCCCTTGGCCCGCAGCCAGCGATACGTGGGACCGCGGCCGAGCAGGTCGAGTTCCTCGGGCCGGTCGGCCCGCCAGTGGTCGTGGCGCAGGCCCTCCGCGCCGAGCAGCTCCACCTCGGCGCCGGAGATCTGCTGGGTGAGCGCGGCGAAGGCGAGCTTCATCGCCGAGCCCTCGGGGCCGGGCTCGCCCGCGGCCAGTTGCTGGCGCAGCCGGATGCCGGTCAGCCGCAGCGCCTCGGCACGCACCCACAGCCGCAGCACCTCGTCGTGCAGGGCGGGGGTGCGCAGCTCGGGCCGCGTACGCCAGGTGCGGGTGAGCACGCCGATCATCCCGCCCTCGCGGGGCAGTGCAGCCCCGCCGATGGCCACCCGCTCGTTCATCAGCGTGGTGCGCGCCACCGCCCAGCCCTCGCCGACCGCGCCGAGCCGGAGCTCGTCGCCCAGCCGTACGCCGGACAGGAAGACCTCGTTGAACTCGGCCTCGCCGGTGGCCTGCCGCAGCGGCCGCACCTCGACGCCGGGGGCGTGCATGTCGCACAGGAAATAGGTCAACCCGGCGTGTTTCGGCGCGGCCGGGTCGGTGCGGGCGAGCAGGATGCCCCAGCGCGCCTGGTGCGCCATCGACGTCCACACCTTCTGCCCGTCGACGAGCCAGCCGTCGCCGTCGCGTACCGCGCGGGTGGCGACGCCGGCCAGGTCGGACCCGGCGCCGGGCTCGCTGAACAGCTGGCACCAGACCTCCTGCGCCGTCCACAGCGGACGCAGGAAGCGCGCGCGCTGCTCGGCCGTGCCGTGGCGCAGGATCGTCGGGGCGGCCATACCCAGGCCGATGCCGATGCGGCGCGGGCTGTTGTCCGGCGCGCCCGCCGCGGCGAAGCGCTGGTCCACCACCGGTTGCAGCACCCTCGGTGCACCGAGTCCGCCGAGACCGACCGGGTAGTGCACCCACGCCAGCCCGGCGTCGAACCGTGCCCGCAGGAACTCCAGCCGGTCGCCCGCCACATCGTGCCCGGCCAGGAAGCCGTCGACCCGCTCCTGCAGGTCCTCGGCCGTAACCGGCTCCGCCACGTGCCCTCCCACCCTCGGTCCCCGTTGAGCAAACTTGATGCACTGCGAGTGCAATATAAGCGCGGGACGGCCACGACGGAAGAGGGCGGGCACCGGCGATGATCGCGAGCCGCAAGACCGGTGATTTCGCCGATGTCTCCGGCGCGTTACGACCGGACAGTGTCCTGATCACCCAGCGTGCATATCGGTGCGTCCGATCGTCGCCGGGACAGGACGAGAGGAGACGTCAGGTGCCCGAACTCGGCGCACGTCCGGCACGGCAGGGATGGCGGTGGCTGCTGCTGATCCCGATCCTCGCCCCGCTGCCGGTCGGCCTCTACAACCGGCTGGAGCCGCAGCTGTGGGGCGTCCCGTTCTTCTACTGGTACCAGGTGGGCTGCGCGGTGCTGGCGATGGCCGTCACCACGCTCGTACACCGGCTGACCAGGCCGGGGCGGTGACCGTGACCGCACGTCAGGTCGAGATCGGCGTATTCGCCGCGCTGCTGGGCGCCATGCTGGTGCTCGGCTTCTCCGCCGCCCGCTGGCGCCGGCCGCACAGCCTGCACTCGCTGGAGGAGTGGGGCGTCGGCGGGCGCGCGTTCGGCAACTGGGTCACCTGGTTCCTGCTCGGCGGCAGCATGTACACCGCGTACACCTACATCGCGGTGCCCGCCCTGGTGTACGGCGTCGGCGCGGCCGGGTTCTTCGCGGTGCCGTTCGCCATCATCACCGCCCCGCTGGCGTACCTGATCAGCACCCGTACCTGGTCGGTCTCGCACGCGCACGGCTTCGTCACCTCGGCAGAGTTCACCCGGGCCCGGTTCGGCTCGCGCGGGCTGGCGGCCCTGGTCGCGGTCACCGGGATCGTGGCCACCATGCCGTACATCGCGGTGCAGCTGATCGCGCTGCAGGCGATGATGAAGACGCTCGGCGTCACCGGCGAATGGCCGCTGACCGTGGCCGTCATCCTCGCGTCGATCTGCACCTTCCGGTCCGGGCTGCGCGCGCCGGCCCTGCTGTCCATCGCCAAGGACGTGCTGCTGCTGTGGCTGGTGCTGGCGATCGTGCTGCTGGTCGCCATGTCCGGCGGCTGGTCGGCGGCGTTCCGCGGGGCCGGCGAGCGCTTCACCAACGACGTCTCCCCCGCCAGCGGGCTGCTGCTGCCCGAGGGCGGCTGGGTCGGCTACCTCACCCTGGTGCTCGGCTCCGCGCTGGCCATCTTCGCGTACCCGCACGCGCTGACCGGGATCCTGGCCGCCCGCGACCGGGCCACGGTGCAGCGCAACGCCGCCGCGCTGCCGGTCTACTGCCTGGCGCTGGGGCTGGTCGCGATGCTCGGCTTCTTCGCGATCGGCCAGGGCGTGCGCCCGGTCGGCGGGGACCTGAACACGGTCGTGCCGCAGCTGTTCCACGAGGTGTTCCCGGCCTGGTGCGCCGGCATCGCGTACGCCGCCGTCGGTGTCGCCGCCCTCATCCCGGCCGCGGTCATGTCCATCGCCGCCGCGAACCTGTTCACCCGCTCCATCTACCGCGAGTACCTGCGCCCCGGCGCGTCACCGCGCGAGGAGGCCAGGGTCAGCCGCTGGGTGTCACTGCTGGCCAAGTTCGGCGCGCTGGTCTTCATCCTGGTGCTGGACCCGCAGTTCTCCATCGAGTTCCAGCTGATCGGCGGCGTCATCGTGCTGCAGACCGTGCCCGCCGTCGTGCTCGGCCTGTGGACCGCCTGGTTCCACCGCTGGGCGCTGGCCGCGGGCCTGCTCGGCGGCCTCGGCACCGGCCTGCTCCTGCTCTACCTGGTCCCCCAGCGCGCCCCCGACGGCCGCATCCTCAAAGCCCACTTCGGCGGCTCCAACCTCCCGCTGTCCCAGCTCGGCTTCGACAGCCGCTCGGCCGTCTACACCGGCCTGGTCGCCCTGGCCGTCAACCTGATCATCACGGTCGCCGCCACCCTGCTCCTGCGCGCCCTGCGCGTCCCCGCCGGCCCCGACGCCACGCACCCCACCGACTACTACGCCGACGCCACCACCACCGCCCCCCGCCACTCCGACGCCCTCCTAGACGGCCCCACCCGCCCCCGCGTAGGCGCCCACGCCGCCAGATGACCCCCCGCCTGGTCGATCATGAACTTATGGCACGGTTCACCGGCGTGTCCCCGCCACAACTTCATGATCACCAACGCCGGCGGCGTCGGTCCGGGGCGATGATCGCCGTTTGAGGTCAAAACCTGTGGCCAGACCGCAGATCATGACCAGAAACAGCGATCTATGCGGCGCCACGGGCCGCCCTGCTAGTCGATCATGAGGTTAGGGCAGCGACACGCCGTCGAGCCGTGCCATAAGTTCATGATCGACGAGGGAGTGCAAGCGCGAACAACTCCGGCCGCACCTGTCCGAGGACGGGCGCGGCCGGAGCTGCGTACTGCGGTCACTGCAATATGTCAGGCGGCGTACGGACCCTGGCCGTACTTGGCCAGGACCAGGTCCGCGGCCAGCTTCTCCCACTTGGCGTAGTGGTTCGGGAAGGCCGAGACCTGCACGGTCTGCGCCGCGTCGGTCAGCGCCATCTTGTCGTACCCCTCGACGTTCTTCAGGCCGTTGTAGAAGGCCTTCGAGGAGTACACCGGGTCCGTGATCTCGGCCGGGGTGCCCCAGCCGGCCGACGGACGCTGCTGGAACAGGCCCAGCGAGTCGTGGTCGTTCATGTCACCGAGGTGACCCAGGTTGTTCAGGGTCGACTCCTGCGCGGCGGTCGCGACCGCGATCACCCACGCGCGCGGGGGCAGGCCCATCTTCTGGCCGGTCTCGATGATGACCTCCGCGTTGCGCTTCTGCTCCGCGGTGGGCTTGAAAGTCTCCTGGTATTCCGCTACGGGAGCCGGCATCAGCTGTTGGCGGCTCGGTGCCTTGGCGGCCTGCTCGGCCTTCTTGGCTGCGGCGGGCGCCTTGGTCGCCGGCTTGGCGACCGGCGCTGCGGCGACTGCCGCGGCCGACTCGGTCTTGGTGGCGGTGGCGGGTGCCGCTGCGGCCCGTGCCACTGCCTTCGCCTCAGGGGCGGTGGCGGTGGCGGGGCTGGCGCTGGCCGGTGCTCCGGCGATGCCGGTGAGCACTGCCATGCCGGTGGCGGCGAGTACTGCCCGGAAGGACACGCGCTTGAGTGCGGGCAGGTGCCGTGCCATCAGGTCGACGTTGACCACGAGTAGGTCCCTTCGTTGGGATTGCGTACGAGGGGATTCAACCGAGGGAGCATTTCCGGTGTTCCGGACTTGTACCCTTTGTGGTCCAGGTCTCGCGTTCCCGGTCGCCGACCCTCCGGTAGCCGGGACGAACTACGCAGGTAGCCCCTGACCTGGCCATATCTCTCGCCGTCAGTACACTGCGCGACGATAAGATAGGCGAAAAGCTGTCATAATTGGCTAATTCGGGCCGCTTGCCGCCCCGCCGGAAGGAGGAGCGTGTCAGCCCGCAAAGTGATGGCCTGGTACGGCGTCTGGATGGCCGTCCTGGCGGCGCTGTTCTACGCACTGCCGAGCTGGCACATCCCGCTGTGGAGTGCGATCGGCCTGAGCAGCGCCGGCGCGATCGGGTACGGCATGTACCGCTACCGCCCGCGCCGCTGCGCTCCCTGGGTCTGGATCATCGCCGGCCTGCTGCTGCTCTCCTCGGGCGACACGCTCTACAACGTCATGACCGACGTGCTCGGCCGGGTGAACCCGTTCCCGTCCCCGGCGGACATGCTCTACCTGGCGATGTACCCCGCGGTCACGATCGGCCTGCTCGGCCTGTCGAAGGCGGGCGCGGCCAGCCGGGACCGCACCGTGCCGCTGGACGCGCTGATCGTCACGGCCGGGCTGGGCCTGCTCTCGTGGATCTTCCTGATCAGCCCGCAGATCCTCAACCAGGACCTGACCATGAGTCAGCGCCTGGTCTCCGTCGCCTATCCGCTGGGCGACATCCTCATCCTGGCCACGGTGGGCCGGCTGATCTCCGTGGTGCCGTTCAGCCCCACCGTCGCGCTGCTGACCGTGGGCGCGGTCGGCCTGCTGGCCGCCGACGTCATGTACGGCCTGGTCCAGCTGCACGGCTACTGGACCGTCGGGGGCCCCGTCGACCTGGGCTGGATCGTCTTCTACGCCTGCTGGGGGGCTGCCGCGCTGCACCCTTCGATGGCCGACCTCACCACCCCGCGGGTGGTCAGACCCCGCGAGATGCGCGCGCTGCACCAGGCGCTGCTCACCCTGTTCGTGCTCATCCCGCTCGGGGTGCTGGTGGTCGGCGTGGGCCAGGGGCGGCTGAAGTACCCGATGGTCATCGTCGCCTTCGTGGTCTGCACGGTCCTGCTGGTGCTGGTCCGCCTGTTCGGCGTGATCAACAGCTATCGCGGCAACACCATGCGCACCAGCGGCATCCGCGCCAGCAACGCCGCGCTGATGTCCGCGACCACGGTCGAGGGCGTCACCTGGGCCCTCAAACGCACCGCCGAACGGCTGCTGCCGCCCGGCTCCGACTACCGCGTCGCCATGGTGATGAACGACGGCACCGCACCCGACCTGTTCCACCCCGCGCCGACCACGATGGGCTCCCGGCTGCGCTTCACCAAGTCGCTGCCCCCGGACATCGCGGCCCAGATGGGCGATTTCGAGATCACCATGATCTGCCCGCTCGCGCTGGAGGACCGCCCCACCGGCGACCCGCACATCGGCATGCTGCTGATCTCCTCGGACGAGAACGCGCTCAGCTACCTGCAGCTGCCCATGGAGCTGGTCGCCTCGCAGGCGGCACTGGCCATCGAGCGGATCATGCTCAGCAACGAGATCACCCGGCACAACAGTGAGCAGTACTTCCGCACCCTGGTGCACAACACCTCGGACGTGATCCTGATCCTCGAACCGGACGGCGGGCGCATCCGGTACGCCAGCCCGTCGGCGCCAACCGTCTTCGGCACCGCGGAACTTCCCGGCAAGAACCTCTCCCAGCTGGTCGACAGCCCGCACCACACCCTGGTGGCAGACCTGTTCCGGCTGGCCGCGGCCGAGGACGACGCGGTCGACACCGCGGACTGGACCGTGCTGCGCCCCGACGGCACCGCCGTGCAGACCGAGGTCTCCTGCCGGGACCTGCGCGACGAGCCGACCGTCAACGGCCTGGTGGTGACCCTGCGCGACGTCACCGACCAGCGGCGGATGGAGTCCGAGCTGACCCACCTGGCGTATCACGACTCGCTCACCGGCCTGGCCAACCGGGTGCGCTTCGCCGAGCGCATCGGCCAGGCCATCGCCCGCGCCGACGCCGACGGTTCCATCGTCGGGGTGCTCTTCATCGACCTCGACGACTTCAAGGTGGTCAACGACACCCTCGGCCACGAGCACGGGGACCGGCTGCTGCGCGCGGTCGGCCAGCGGCTGGCGGCCGTGCTGCGCGCCGACGACGTGGCGGCGCGGCTCGGCGGTGACGAGTTCGCCGCGCTGATCGAGGGCGCGCCCGACGCGGCCACCATCGACGACGTCGCCGACCGCATCGTGGAGGCGCTGGCCGAGCCGTTCACCATCGACGACCGGCTCGTCTCCGGCATCGCCAGCATCGGCATCGCCACCAGCGCCGACGCCCGCAGCGCCCCGGAGTTGCTCCGCCAGGCCGACCTGGCGCTGTACGTCGCCAAGGGCGAGGGCAAGGGCCAGTGGCGCCGCTACCAGCCCGACCTGCACACCGCGATCGTGGAGCGGCTGGAACTGCGCGCCGAGCTGGACCAGGCCATCGCCGGCAAGGAGTTCACGGTCGAGTTCCAGCCCATCGTCGAGCTGCGCACCGGCGTCACGGCCGGCTACGAGGCGCTGGTGCGGTGGAACCACCCCACCCGCGGCCGGCTGCTGCCCGGCGAGTTCATCGAGGTCGCCGAGGAGTCCGGGCAGATCGTGGCGATCGGCGACCAGGTGCTGCGGGGCGCCGTGGCCGCCGCGGCGCAGTGGCAGCGCAAGGCCGGGCCGACCACGGTGCCGTACGTCAGCATCAACGTCTCCGCGCGCCAGTTCCGCACTCCCGGTTTCGTGGCCAGCCTGCACGAGACGCTGGCCGAGGAGGGCCTGCCGCCGCAACAGCTCATGCTGGAGATCACCGAGAGCCTGCTGCTGCGCGACGACGACGGGGTCTGGGAGGACCTCACCGAGCTGCGCACCACCGGCATCCGGGTGGCCATCGACGACTTCGGCACCGGGTACTCCTCGCTGAGCTACCTGCGCCACGTGCCGCTGGACGTCGTGAAGATCGACCGGCTGTTCACCAGCACCATCGCCTCGTCGGCGCAGCAGGCCGCGCTCGTCGACGGCATCGTCCGGCTGGCCCACACGCTGGGCCTGCAGGTGATCGCCGAGGGCATCGAGCGCACCGTCGAACGCGACCTGCTCTCCCGCATCGGCTGCCGCTACGGCCAGGGCTTCCTGTTCGCCCGCCCGCTCACCAGTGAGCAGGCCATCAGCTTCATCACCGAGCAGAAGGTGGCCGCATGAGCGAGCGCAGCGAGGAGCCGGTATGAAGGTTTCCCCGCACCTGCCGGATGCGCACAAGATTCCGTCGACCGACCAGCTCGACCGGCTGCGCGAGCAGACCCCGATGTACGACGCCGTCATCGAGGAGGTCGACGGCCGGCGCATCCGCGTCGGCGACACCTGGCTGACCGACTTCGCCTCCTGCAACTACCTCGGCTTCGATCTGGACGAGGAGATCATCACCGCCGGCGAGCGGGCGGTACGCCGCTGGGGCACCCATCCGGGCTGGTCACGCCTGCTGGGCAACCCCCGGCTCTACCCGCAGATCGAGGAGCGGCTCACCGAGCTGCTCGGCGCGCCCGACACCCTGGTACTACCGACGATCACACACATCCACATGTCGGTGCTGCCCGCGCTGGTCGACGGCGGGGCTGTGTTCGTCGAGGCCAGCGCCCACAAGACGATCTACGACGGCGGCTCGTACGCCCGCGGGCTCGGCGCGCAGCTGTACCGCTGGCACGCCGACGACCCCGACGAGCTGGTGCGGCTGCTGCGCTCGGCCGACGCCGGCCGTCCCCGCGTGGTCTGCCTCGACGGCGTGAACAGCATGACCGGCAACATCCCCGACCTGCCCGCGCTGGCGGAGATCTGCCGCGAGTGGGGCGCCCTGCTCTACGTCGACGACGCGCACGGCTTCGGCGTGATCGGCGAACGCGACGGCGAAGCCCCCACGCCGTACGGGTCGCGCGGCAACGCGGTGGTGCGCCACTGCGGGCAGAGCTACGACAACGTGGTGCTCGTCGGCGGGTTCTCCAAGGCGTACTCGGCGCTGCTGGCGTTCGTCGCCGTGCCGACGCGGGTGAAGGAGCACCTGAAGCTGGCCGCGCCGCCCTACCTCTACTCCGGACCGTCGCCGGTGCACTCGCTGGCGGCGGTGCTGGCCGGGTTCGACGTCAACGAGACCCGCGGCGAGCAGCTGCGTTTCACACTGCACCGGCTGACGGCCCGGGTGCTGGCGCACATCCGGTCGCTGGGCGTGCACACCCCGAACCGGCACCAGACGCCGGTGATCGAGCTGCCGCTGTCGCCCGGCTACGACCTGGCCGCGGTGGCGAAGCTGCTGTGGCGGCGCGGCGTCTACGTGACGCTGGCCGCGTACCCGCTGGTGCCCCGGGGGCAGGTCGGCTTCCGGATCCAGCTCACCTCGGCGCACACCGACGAGCACGTCGACCAGCTCAACAGCGTGCTGACCGAGCTGAACGGACACGGCGCGCTCCGCCGCGCCCTCGCCTGAGCAGCCTCGCCGGCACCACCGCCGGGCTGCGGATCAGAGCGGCCGGAAGGCGACCGACAGGATGGACAGGCCGGTGCGCGGCCTGCCGTCGCCGCCGGCGCCGGACACGCCCTCGGCGGCCACCCTGTCGATGATCTCCATCCCGGTGACGACCCGCCCGAACGGCGTGTAGGTGGACGTCAAGGTGCTGTCCCCGTAGACGAAGAAGAACTGGGCGGAGCTCGTGCCGGGCGGTCCCATGTTCGCCATGGCCACCTCGCCCCGCGGGTAGGTCCTGATCTCCAGGTTGGGCAGCTTGTCCAGCAGACAGCTGTTCAAGTCGATCTTCACCTTGGCCTTCGAGAAGATCTTGAAGCCACCACTCGGGTCGAGCTTGATGCCACCACTCGGGTCGACGACGATGCCGCCCGGGTCGACCGGGGCCGGAATGCTGGTCGGCATGAGTTCTCGCAGGCCTTCGGGCAGGTCACCGATGACGATCTTGCCATTGCAGGACGGTGACGCCGACGGGGCCGCCGACGCCGACGCCGACGCCGACGCCGACGCCGACCGCAGGTTCTCCTCGCCGTAGAAGAAGCCCGGCCCGCCCGCCCCGGTTCCTGCCGGATCACCGCACTGCAGGACGTGGATCCCCTTGGTGACGAGGCGGTGGCAGGCGGTGCCGTCGTAGTAGCGCTCCCCCGCCAGGAAGGCGAGGAACTCGACCGTGCAGGGCGTACGCCCGCGGTCGACCTCGACCTCGATCACGCCGAGATCCGTGGTCACGACCATGAGGACCGCGCCCGCGCTCGGGGCGCCCGTCGGCCTGGCGCCGACCAGCCGCGCGGGTGGCGGGGTGGGCACCGGCCGGGACTGGCAGCCGACCGTCGGGGGCGTCGACGGGAGCACCGCGGGCTGCGCCGGCTGCCCGGGGTGCCGCAGCTGCCAGACCAGGACGGCCGCTGCCACCGCGAGCAGCACCGCCATCGTGATGAGCAGCAGACGCGTCGAACGACGCCGTGCGGGTTCGACCGGATTCGGCACGGCGTCGGTGTCCATGAGCGGCGAGCGTAGAGGATCAACGCAAGGCGCGCGGTCCCGCGAACCGATGTGCCGAGACCCGGCGGCCCGGGGCAGGATGGACGGATGAGCGTTGCCCCCGATCGTGACCGTGACGGCTCGGGCCGGGCGCGCAACGCCCGACCCCGCGACGAGCTGGGCCGACCGCTGCCCCGAGGCGCGGCAGGCGTGCCGACCACTCCGGACGAACTGCGGCTGCCGCCGGACGAGGCGCTCGCACAGGCGCAGCGACTGCTCGCCGAGGGCCGCGCGTTCCACGCGCACGAGGTGCTGGAAGGCGCGTGGAAGGCCGCGCCCGAACCGGAGCGCGAACTGTGGCGCGGTCTCGCCCAGCTGGCGGTCGGTCTCACCCACGCCCGCCGCGGCAACGCGACCGGCGCGGCCAGGCTGCTGGGACGCGCCGCCGACCGCATCGAGGAGTACGCGGCAGCACCGCCGCACGGCGTCGCGGTCACCGGCCTGGTGGCCTGGTCCCGGGCGCTGGCCACCCGCATTCAGCAGGACGGCCTGGCCCGCCTCGAACCGGGCGCGCTGGTCCCCCGCCTGCGCGACGGGCGGTGACCCGGGCGGGTCAGCCGAGCGTGATACCGGTGACCGAGGCGCCCGGTGGCAGGTCGCGGACCTGTTCGTGGATCTGGCCGGCGATGTTCACCGCGACGACGAAACTCTCCACGACGACGGACTCGACGGTCACGCCTCCGCCGATGACCGGCGGCGGCATGAACGTGTACACCTGATCCGGCCCGAGTTCCAGACCCCGGGCCTGCGCCTGCGCCGCCAGCCCGCCCAGCAGGTAGCGATCCTGCCCCTGCTCGGCGGACAGGTCGAGGGCCAGCTCGTCGGCCGAGGCCCAGACCCGGGTCAGGGCGCCCTCGATGGTGTCGAGATACCAGCAGCCGTCCTTGCCGGCCAGGAACACGTCGCCGAACAGCGAGGTGAACAGCGGCTTCCTGCCCTCGAGCCCGAGCCACGCCCAGGAGTCGAGGGCCTGGGCGTACTGCTGCTCGCTGAACGTCTTGGTGAACCGCATCCCCGCAGTATGCCCGAGCCATCGGCAGCCCGGCCCACGGCCCGGCCTGCGGTTTCGGGGGGAACTGCGGCTTCCGGGGCCTGCGGTGCGGCGGCTTCGGCGAAACTGCAGTACCGTCTCGGCCGTGACACGGGGTGAGATCACGGTTGGCGGGGTGCGGCTGTCCTTTCTGGAGGAGGGGACGGCGGGGACGCCTGTGGTGGTGTTGCTGCACGGGCTGCCCAATGAGGCGGGGACCTGGACGCACGCGATGGCAGGGCTGGCCGCGACGCATCATCTCTACGCGCTGGACCAGCGCGGGCAGGGTCGCAGCGCGCACCCGGGGGCGTACTCGTTCGAGCTGATGCGCGACGATGTGCTCGGCTTCGTGGCGGCGCTGGGTCTGCGCGACGTGACGCTGGTCGGGCACTCCGCCGGGGCGACCGTGGCCTGCCTGGTCGCCCAGGAGCAGCCGGACTGGCTGGCGCGGCTGGTGCTGGAGGACTCCCCGCCGCCGTGGCCGGGCGGCCCGCGCTTTGCGATCCCCACCCGGCCGGACGGCGAGCTGGATTACGACTGGGCCGTGGTCGCGAGCCTGATGGCACAGGTCAACGACCCGGATCCGGCCTGGTGGGAGCGCCTGGACCGGATCGCCGTGCCGACCCTGCTGATCCACGGCGGCACGGCCAGCCCGATCCCGGCGGACAGAGCCGCGGCGGCCGTCGCGCGTATCCCTGACGCCCGCGCGGTCACCGTCGAGGCCGGGCATCAGGTGCACCGCGAGCGGCCGGAGGAGTTCCTCGCCGCGTTGCGGGCCTTCCTGGCGCCGCCGTCCTGACCTGACACGGCGGCCGCCGGATGACAGGATCGTCTTCCGTGAACCTTGCCGAGCTGGCCGCTGAGGTCGACACCGCCTGCCGCCTGCGCGGCGAATTCCTGCTCCGCTCCGGGCGCACCGCCACCGAGTACTTCGACAAGTACCGCTTCGAGGCCGATCCCGTGCTGCTCGACGCGCTCGCCGGGCGGATGGCCGCGCTCGTCCCGGCGGGCACCGAGGTGCTGGCCGGGCTGGAGATGGGCGGCATCGCCGTGGTCACCGCGCTGGGCCGGCACACCGGCCTGCCGTGCGCGTTCGTGCGCAAGACCGCCAAGGCGTACGGCACCGCCCGGCTCGCCGAGGGCGCGGACGTCTCCGGGCGGCAGGTGCTGGTCGTCGAGGACGTGGTGACATCCGGCGGCCAGATCGCGATCTCCACACAGCAGCTGCGCGAGCTGGGCGCGACCGTCGACGCCGCGTTGTGTGTCATCGACCGGGACGAGGGCGGCGCGGGCGCGCTGGCCGCCGACGGCATCAGGCTGAGCGCCCTGCTGACCCGCGCCGACCTCGACCGGGCACGGGCTGACGGGCATAGCCGACGTCGAGACTAGGTCCTGGGGTGTCGGGTCCGGGCCGCAACCGTGCCGGCCCTGGTCGACAGTGCGGCCGGCGGTCGCTCACCCCCGTTAGCGACCGCCGGCCTTTCACTGTCCGGGTGAACGCCGTCCCCCAACGGCATCTGTCCACCCATCCCCCTGTGCACTTCGCTCGGCGCCGTCGACCAGAAAACGAGTTCTCCGGCCGGGCCGGCCCGCTGGGACCCCTGGGGCCTTCATCGAGCGTCGCGCCACTGGGGATCACGCTACGTCGCCTGACCTGGGGTCGTCCAGGGCAAACTCAAGATTTTTTCACTGAAAGTAATCGGCACTCCACTCTCCGCGTTCGCCACTGAGAACGGATTCCGTACGCGACCACCGCTCGGGCACGCACGATTCGACCGTTTTGCGAGCCACGCACCACCGGATCACGCCCCGATGGGCGGTTCGGCTACAGCCGCTGGTACATCACGTGCAGGCCGACCCGGCCGTGCGCCGGGTGCTCGAACGCCTCCGGCACCGTGGCGAGGATCTCGAAGCCGATCGCCTGCCAGAGGCGCACGGCCGCGGTGTTGGTCTCCACCACCGCGTTGAACTGCATGCCGTGGTACCCCTGCGCCCGCGCCCAGTCCAGCACATGCCCGCCCAGCGCCCGGCCCACGCCGCGGCCCCGGTGGGCCGGGTCGACCATGAAGCTCGCGGTCGCGATGTGCGCGCCCCGTCCGGGCCGGTTCGGGCCCATCTTGGCCGAGCCGAGCACGGTGTCGGCGTCCACCGCCACCACGGTCCGGCCCGGGGCCTGCTCCATCCACCACGGGCGCGCCTGCTCCAGATCCATGCCCTCCGGAAAGGCGTAGGTCTGGCCCGCCGCGACGATCTCGGTGAAGAACGGGTAGATCTTCGGCCAGTCCTGGCCGGTCGCCTCTCGAATGATCACGCCCGGACCCTACCGCCCCGCCCGCGCGCCCCTCGACCGCCTTTCCCGCCCGAGACCACCCGACTTGCCTGGCACCTGTGCGTATCTTGAGCGGCGTTTCGCCCGGTTGCCAGGCAAGTCGAGTGATCATGAGGCGCGTGGGGCGGGGACGTGGGCTAGATCAGGTCGGCGAGGGTCGCGTCGGTGGACGGGGTGACCCGGCGGGTGACACGGCGGGCGCGCACGTGGGCGGCGTGGGCGGCGGCGCGCAGGGACGCCGCCGCGGCCGTCGCGGCCTCGGTGGCCAGCCAGGCCTGCTTCTCGGTGTCGGCCGCCCGGCGGTACGCGGTGCGCAGCGAAGCCCGGGCGAACTGCGACAGCATCGTCTCCTGCTCGATCGGGTGCCGGCGCGGGTCCCAGCCGGCGCGGTGGGCCAGCGCGTCGCTGAGCTCCAGTGCGGACAGCTGCTGGTGCGAGCAGGCCGACATCGCCGAGCGGTGCAGGTGGCGCTCGCGGAAGGCGTACTCGGCGGGGGTCTGCGGGGTGCGCGGCAGCGGCAGTGCGGCGGCCACCAGCTTGCGGCGCGCGTCGGAGTCGGCCTCGTCGTAGCGCTGCCAGGCGGTCTCGGCCACGTCCTGCGCGGCCAGCCACTCCTCACGCCGCCGGCGGGCGGTCGTCGCGGCGCGCTCCGCGGCGGCGGTCGCCTCGCGGGCCTTGCGGACCAGCGCCTGCGCGTGCGCGGCCAGCAGCGCCTGCTGCTCCAGCTCCTCCGGCGCCGGCGTCACCGGCTGCGGCTCCGGCTGGCGGGTGTACAGGGTCAGCGCGCCGATGGCCACGACGGCGAGCACGGCGAGCAGCGACCAGACGAGCGCGGCGTTCGGCAGGTCACGGAGGAACAGGTCCAGGACGACATTCATGATCGACACCTCGGGGTGGTGGAGGGGTGGACGCGACACCAGGGTTCGTCGCGAGGTGGGGGTGTTGCGGTGACGAGGTCCGCGCGGACGTTCGCGCAGCGGCCTCAGGTCCGTGCCGGACGCCGTGGTGTCGAAACCTGGCCCCGGCCGGGCGGTGACGACGCACCACGGCACCGTCGCGCGATCCGTTCCGGCGGACCGGGACGCGACGGCGTCAAGGGCACGCGGACGGCTTCCACGCCGCAGAAAAGGGGCGGCGACGCGACGGGAGGTTACGCAGGCGGGGCGCGACTGCCCTGGGCCCGCGGGTGGGCCGAGCCCGGCAGCCGGGCGGTGTCCACGGCGGCGCGGAGCACCACAGCCGGCTCGATGATTCCGATCCGGACGGGCGTGGCCGCCGGGGCGGGTTGTGCCTCGTGCTCGGCGACGGCGGTGCTCGCCGCGACCTGCCCGGCCTGCGGCCGCGGGGCCGGTTGCGCCGCCTGCGCTGCCGAGGGGGCGAGCAGCAGGCTCATCAGGGCCAGCGCGGTCAGCATCCGCGCCGAAAGGCGCACGACCCACCGGATTGGACCGGTGAGCGCGCTGAATGTCACGAAACGAAAACTACCCCGTTCGGGCGAACGTCGCATCCGGAGTGATCGACACCACAGCACGCGGGCGGGCGGGTTCTCTGACAGACTGGCGACCGTCGCTGCCCGACGAACCCCGGGGGATCACATGAGCAGCACGGCATCGCCCGTGGCACCCACGCCGTCCCTGACCCGCCTCGCCCCTGACGTGTACGCATACCTGCAGCCCGACGGCGGCTGGTGCGTCAGCAATGCCGGCGTGCTGCTCGGCGAGGACGCGGTGACCCTGGTCGACGCGACCGCCACCGAACGCCGCGCCCGCCTGCTCGCCGAACACATCGCCACGCTGACCTGGGCGCCGGTGCGCACCCTGGTGGTCACCCACCGGCACGGCGACCACCACTACGGCGCGCGCACGGTCGCGCCGGACGCGGTCGTCGTCGCGCACGCCAACGCGCGCGCCGACATCATCGGCGACGGCCTGAACCTGCCCGGCATCTGGCCCGACGTGGCCTGGGGCGAGGTCGCCCCGGCGGTGCCCACGCTCACCTACACCGACCGGCTCACCCTGTATGCCGGGGCGCTGCGGGTGGAACTGTGGCACCCCGGTCCGGCGCACACCACCGGCGACACCGTGGTGTGGATCCCCGAGCACCGGGTGCTGTTCACGGGGGACGTCACGTTCTCCGAGGTCACCCCGCTGTGCCTGATGGGCTCGATCGAGGGCTCGCTGGAGGTGCTGTCGCGGCTGGCCGAACTCGACCCCGCGGTCGTGGTCAGCGGGCACGGGCCGCTCGCCGGTCCGGAGGTGTTCGAGGACAACGCCGATTACCTGCGCCTCGTGCAGGAGCTGGCCGCGGACGGCCTTGCCGCCGGGCTCACCCCGCTGGAGGCCGCCCGCCGCGCTGACCTGGGCCGGTTCAAGACGTGGCTCGACGCCGAGCGGCTGGTCGCCAACCTGCACCGGGCGTACGCCGAGGCGCAGGGCGCGCAGCGGGGCGCCGAACTCGACAACTACGCGATCCTCGCCGACGTGGCCGCGTTCAACGGCGGCCGGATCCCGACCTGCTTCGCCTGACGTGGCGGGCTGGTTCCCGCCACCGGGCGAGCTGCGCGACGCCGCCTACGCCACCTTCGCCAACACCGTCGGCGGCGGGCTGTGGACCGCGGGCAGCGCGCTGTACCTGATCAAAGTCGCCGGCCTGACCCCGACCACGGTCGGCGCGGGGCTGTCCGCCGCCGCGCTGGTCGGCCTGGCCGCGAGCGTGCCCGCGGGCCGGCTGGCCGACCGCGGCGATCCGCGCTCGCTGCGTGCCGCGCTGCAGGTGCTGCAGGCCGCCGCCGCGCTGACGTACCTGCTCGTCGGCTCGGCGGCGAGCTTCCTGGCGGTCGCCGCCGTCGACGCGCTGCTGTTCACCGGCAACCTGACCATGCGGGCCGCGCTGGTCGGCGCGCTCGGCCGCGCGGTCGGGCGGGTGCACGTCTTCGCGACGCTGCGCACCGCCGCGAACGCGGGCACGGCCATCGGCGCTGGACTGGCCGGGCTGGCGCTGGCCGTCGACAGCCCGGCCGCGTACCGCCTGCTCGTCGTCGCCGACGCGGCCACCTACCTGATCTCGGCGGCGCTGCTGATGCGGCTGCCCCGCTACCCCGCCGCCGACGCCGAGCAGCGGCCGCGCACCTGGGAGGTGTGGCGCGACGGCCGCTTCCTCGCCGTCACCGCGGCCACTTCGGCGATGTACCTGCGCCGGGTCGTGCTGACGCTGGTGCTGCCGCTGTGGATCGCCACCCGGGCCGACGTGCCCACGGTCGTCGTCTCGGCCGTGCTCGTGACGTACACGGTGCTGACCGTGGTGCTGTCGGCCCGCTCCGGCCGGCGGGCCGAGCAACCCGAACCCGCCGCCCGTATGGTCCGCCGCGGCGCGCTGGTGCTGGCCGTCGCGATGCTCGGGTTCGCCGCCGCGACCACGCTGTCCACCGCCGCCACGGTCACCCTGCTGCTCGCCTCCACCGTCGTCTACTCCGTGGGCGAGCTGTGGCACGTGAACGGCGCGACCGGGCTGTCCTACGCGCTCGCGCCCGAACACGCCATCGGGCAGTACCAGGGCGTCACCGTGCTGCTCAACGGCCTGGCCCTAGCCGCCGGCCCGGCCCTGCTCACCGTCGTGATCGTCGACTCCGGATCGCCGGCCGGCTGGCTGGTGCCCATCGTCCTGCTGACCGGGTGCGGGCTCGCCGTGCCGCCGCTGACCCGGTGGGCCGCAGCGGGCATCGCGAAACAACCGCGCGGGCCTGAGCTGCGCTTCTAGGCTCGGGCTGTGGAACTGCGCGTGTTCACCGAGCCCCAGCAGGGTGCCACGTACGAGCAGCTGCTCGCGGTGGCGCGAGCCGCGGAGGACGCCGGGTACGCCGCGTTCTTCCGCTCCGACCACTACCTGAAGATGGGCGACGTGACCGGGCTGCCGGGGCCGACCGACGCCTGGACCACCCTGGCCGGGCTGGCCCGCGACACCAGCCGGATCCGGCTGGGCACGCTGATGACCGCGGCGACGTTCCGCCACCCGGGGCCGCTGGCGATCAGCGTGGCGCAGGTCGACGCGATGAGCGGCGGCCGGGTCGAGCTGGGCATCGGCACCGGCTGGTACGCCGAGGAGCACGAAGCGTACGGCCTGCCGTTCCCGCCCGTCGGCGAGCGCTTCGACCGGCTCGGCGAGCAGCTGCACATCATCACCGGGCTGTGGTCCACCCCGGTCGGCGGCGCGTTCGACTTCCACGGCACGCACTACACGCTGACCCGGTCACCGGCGCTGCCCAAGCCGGTGCAGCAGCCGTACCCCCCGATCCTGATCGGCGGCGGCGGCAAGCGGCGCACGCCGGTGCTCGCGGCCCGGTTCGCCGACGAGTTCAACCTGCCGTTCGCGAGCGTCGAGGACTCGGCGGCGCAGTTCGGCCGGGTGCGCGACGCCTGCGTGCGCACCGGCCGTGACCCGGACGCGCTGCGCCTGTCGAACGCTTTGGTGCTGTGCTGCGGGCGCACCGACGCCGAGGTGGCCCGGCGCGCCGGGGCGATCGGGCGGCAGGTCGACGAGCTGCGGGCCAACGGTCTGGCCGGTTCCCCGGCCGAGATCACCGAGAAGATCGGCCGGTATGCCGAGATCGGCGCGCAGCGCGTCTACCTACAGGTCCTCGACCTGTCCGACCTGGACCACCTGGAGCTGGTCGCCGCCGAGGTCGCCCCCCAGGTCCGCTGACCTCCACGCCCACCGCTCCGCGCAGCCGCACCCGCAGCCGCAGCCGCCGCCGCCGCACGCGACCCGGCCCGCCGTGCAGACAGCCCGGCGGGGCTCGGGTTCGACCCACCCGCCGCCCGGCAGCGCCGGGGCTCGGCCTGTCGGCACGGCCCCGGCCTGCCGGTAGGTCAGCCCGCCCAGTCCGGCAGCGGCTCGCGCGAGGCCAGCCACTCCGGCGGGATGCCCGCGACTCCCGTGTACGCGGCCACGATGCCGCCGACGATCGCGGCAGTCGTGTCGACGTCCCCGCCCGCCTGGACGCAGGTGCGGATCGCGGCCGGATAGTCGTGCAGCATCCGCGCCGCGACCCAGACCGTGAACGGCACCGTGTCCTGCGCCGTGATCGCGGCGCCGTTGCCCAGCTCGTACGCCGCCTCGGCAGCCGGCAGGTGCAGCATCCGACGGGCCCTGCCCAGCCCGCGGTGCACCCGGCCGGGCGGCGTCAGCGCCCGGACCGCGTCCACGAACGGCCCCGGCTTAGGGCGGGTGCCCGACAGCCGTCCCGCGCAGGCGAGGCTGGCCGCGACCGCGATCGCCACCGCGCCGGCCACCCCCTCCGGGTGGGCGTGGGTGACCATCGCCGAAGCGACGGCCTCCTCTGCGGCCCGCCCCGGATCGTCGGGGAAGTACGCCCCCAGCGGCGCGACCCGCATCGCGGCCCCGTTGCCGCACGAGCCCTGCCCGTCGAACGCCTCGGTGGCGGCCTGCTG
Organism: Catellatospora vulcania; assembly: GCF_009720385.1. Lineage (GTDB taxonomy): Bacteria > Actinomycetota > Actinomycetes > Mycobacteriales > Micromonosporaceae > Catellatospora > Catellatospora vulcania. The sequence goes on from NZ_WARX01000006.1 coordinate 342,998, forward strand.
CCAGGGCGCGCCGCCGCGCACCCGCCGCAGGATGATGAACGCGCCGACGCCGTACCCCCGGTTGGGCTCGATGCGTTCGGCGAACGCCTCGACGAGCCGGTCCGGGTCGATCCGGCCCGCCTCGTTCAGCATCCAGGTGATGGAACACGCCATCTCGGTGTCGTCGGTCCATTCCCAGACCGGCGGCGGGACGATGCCCGCCACGAGGTCGGCGACCCTGCGCCCGACCATGAAGTACTGCGCTCCCAGCGCATCGCCGACGGACAGACCCGCCAGGCTCTCGGCGGCGTATCCGCGCCGCGTGTTCTCGTGTAGGACGAACCTCATCGTGCCGCCGATCATGGCCCACCACGTCCACCCCGGCAATCGGGTAACGGGTCAGGAGTCCAGCACGGCTTCGATGAAAGGAGCCTTGCCCGCCCGGTACGCGACCCGGTCGCGCCGGTTGCGTCCGGCGAGCTCGGTCTTCAGCGCCGCATAACGCGCCGCGGCGGCGGGGGCGGCGCGCAGCCGGTCCCGGAACGCCAGCCAGGTCGGCCACCCGTCCGAGGCGTGCTCGACCACGTGCAGGTGGTGGCTGCGCCGGGCGACGTCGGGATAGCAGTACGACCACCGCCGTAGCGCCCCGTCCGACGGCTCCGGCGCGGCCACCCAGCCGATCTCCACCAGCCGGGCCGCCACCGGACCGGCCGCCTCGTGATCGCTCACCCGGGCCAGCATGTCGATGATCGGCTTGGCCGGCAGCCCCGGCACCGCGGTGCTGCCGATGTGCTCGACCGGGCCGACCAGTACCGGTGCCAGCACTTCCACCACCCGCGACCGCTGCGCCTCGAACAGCTCCGGCCAGCGCGGGTCGTACGGCACGATCACGATCTCGTCCCGTCGGACGTCAGGTGACTGCACCTGCCCACGGTGCCTCACCGGTCCGCGAAACGGAAGCCCCGCGAGCACCCGGCACAACGCGAGCTCCCCGCGTACGAACCAGGGTCCGGTCCACAGAATCCGCGCCCACCAGCCGAGCCGCCGCATAACGTGGAGATACACCCTGGTCGTCCGCCAGGCGAACAGCGCGAAAGGCGAGCGATGGCGCCGAGCAGGGCGGTGGCCGATGCGGCTCCCCCGCGCCCGGCGCTGGTGCTGGGCGCGCTGATCCTGGTCGCCGCGGTGGCGAACCTCAACCTGAGCGTGGCCAATGTGGCGCTGCCCGAGATCGGGCGCGCGTTCGACTCGTCGCAGACCATGCTCAACCTGGTCGCGGTCGGCTACTCGCTCGGCCTGGCCGCCTCCGTGCTCTACCTCGGCGCGTTCGGCGACCGGTACGGCCGCAAGCTGCTGCTGATACTCGGCGTCAGCCTGTCCGTGCCGGCCTGCCTGCTGGCAGCCCACTCCACCTCGGACGTGATGCTGGTCTGCGCCCGGGTGCTGGGCGGGATCGCCGCGGGCATGGCCTACCCGACCACGCTCGCCCTGATCGCCGCGCTGTGGCGCGGCGCGCCCCGCATCCACGCGATCGCGCTCTGGTCGGGCATCGGCGGCGCGATCTCGGCGATGGGCCCGCTGCTGGCCGGTGCGGCCCTGCAGCGCTACTGGTGGGGCTCGGTCTTCCTGCTCACCCTGCCGCTCGCGGTGGTCGCGCTGATCCTGGCGGTCCGGTGCGTCCCGGCGCACGTCAACGAGTCCACCGAACCGGTCGACCACCTCGGCGGCGTGCTGTCCGTGGTGCTGGTGGGCTCACTGGTACTGGCCGTCAACTTCGCGCCCTCCCCCGGAGCGGGAGCGGCCGCGGCCGGGCTGGCGGTGGTCGCCGTCGCGGCGACGATCGCGTTCGTGCTGCGCCAGCGCCGGGCCGCCAATCCGCTGTACGACCTGAACATCGCGTCGCGGCGCACGTTCTGGGTGGCGGGCCTGGCCGGGGTCATCGTGTTCGGCTCGCTGATGGGGTCGCTGTTCATCGGGCAGCAGTTCATGCAGAACGTGCTCGGCTACACCGCGCTGCAGGGCGGGGCGGCGATCCTGCCGTCGCCGGTGGCGATGACCCTGGCCGCCCCGTACTCGGCGAAGCTGGTGGAGCGTCACGGCTCGCGGTTCACCCTGCTGCTCGGCTACCTGTTCTGCCTGCTGGCATTCCTCACCATGCTGCTGCTGTGGCACGAGGACGTCGCCTACTGGCGGATCGGGCTGGCGTACGCGCTGATCGGGGTCGGGATCGGGTTCGCCGGCACCCCGGCGTCGCGCTCGCTGACCGGCTCGGTGCCGGTACGCCGGGTCGGCATGGCCTCGGGCACCGCCGACCTGCAGCGTGACCTCGGCGGCGCGATCATGCAGTCGCTGCTCGGGGCACTGCTCACCCTCGGTTACACGAGGTCGATCGCCAAGCAGGTGCACGAGGCGCCGCAGTCACCGGAGATCGCCCAGGCAGTTGTGTCCGAGCTGCAGAAGTCGTTCGCGAGCGCTGCCGACACCGCCCAGCGGTACCCGAAGCACGCCGCGGAGATCATCGAGGGCGCCCGCAACGCGTTCCTGGCCGGCGACCGCTGGGCCTACTCGGCCGCGATCGTAGCCATCCTGCTCGGCATGGCACTGGTGTACCGCTGCTACCCCCGCCATGCCGAGGAGAACCGGCTGCTCGCCTCCTATCAGGCCGAGTCCGTTGCCGACGGGGCGGCCGTGTGAGGCGTGCGGGGACAGCGCGCCGCGGTCGATGTTGTTAGCCTCCCGCGGTGACCCCGAACCGTGTACTGCTCACTGCACTGCTCCTGGCCACTGCTTCCCTCACCGCGTGTGCCGACGGCGGTTCCGCCGCGCCCGTCGCACCCGCGGCGTCGGCGGGTGCGACGGCCCTCGCCACTCCCGGCACCGCAGCCGGCCCTTCCGGCGACTGCCCCGCGGTCGCGACCGCGCTGCTGCTCGTGTCGATGCGGACAGCCGGCATGTCGGTCTCCGTCACCTTGGCCGAGCAGGGGACGAAGACTCCCCGCGAGGGGTTGGACCAGGCCGCGGAGAAGCTCGACCTGCCGCTGACCACGCTCGACGAGGCGCTCGCGAAGACCACCGACGCGGACCTGACGGCGCTCGCCCGCTCGGTCCGGGACGAGGCCGCCGCGCTGCAGCAGTCCCTGCGCTCCGGCACCGACCCGGCCGCGGCGATGGCGTCGATCGAGAAGTTCGCCGCCTCGATAGACCAGAAGACGCAGGTTCTCGAGACCCGCTGCTCGTAAAGCCCGACGTGCGGCCGCGCGCGGCGAGCGCACGGCCGCGCGCCGCCACGTTCAGGCGTGGAACTCGTGCACGACCTCGATCAGGCCCACGAGGTGCCGGTTGAACTCGTCCAACTCCTCGGCGGGCACCCACAGTTCGAGGATGTCCCGCCCTCCGACCTGCCGCACCGGGTAACGCTCGGCGAACGCCCGCTCCACCGCGAACCGCGTGACGTAGCCCGAGCCGCTCGCGGGCACGTTCCAGTCCCGGGCGATCATGATGGCGTACTGCTCGTTGAGCACCGGGTAGAAGATCGGCTGGTCCGGCAGGCGCGGCGGCCAAGCCCGCCAGCCGGACTCGCGTACCAGGTTCAGCTCTTTCGGGCCGGTGGGCCGCCACAGGGTCAAGGTCTCGGTCATCGCGCGCTCCTCTCGCAGCGGCGCACGTTACCGTCCGGCGCGGCGGCCCGGCCAGCGGTTTGCCCGGATCGGCGGGTCACGCCGAGCAGCCGCCCGGCGTCAGGCGGCCGGGGCGGGGCCGGTCGAGGCGCGCACCACCAGTTCCGGCTCGAACAGCAGCTCGTCGTCGGGCACCTGCTCGGCGTCGATCTGGCTGAGCAGCAGCGCGACGGCGGCCTGCCCCATGGCGACGATCGGCTGGCGCACCGTGGTCAGCGGCGGGTCGGTGAACGCCATCAGCCCCGAGTCGTCGAAGCCGACCACGGACACGTCGGCGGGCACCTGCTTGCCGGCCCGGCGTACCGCCCGCATCGCGCCGATGGCCAGCACGTCGCTGGCGCAGATCAGACCCGTCGCGCCCTCGGCGACCAGGCGGGCTGCGGCGGCGTGGCCCTCCTCCATGGTGAGCGCGCCGTGCGCGACCAGCTCGGGCGCGCCCTTGCGGGCGGCCCGGTAGGCGGCCAGCTTGCGGGCCGAGGGCACGTGGTCCGGCGGGCCGAGCACCAGCCCGATCCGTTCGTGGCCGAGCGCCGTCAGGTGGGCGTACGCCTGCTCCACCGCGTGCTCCTCGTCCGTGCACACCCGGGGGAAGGCCAGCCCGTCCGCGCTGGCGTTGATCAGCACCGTGGGCAGGCCGCGCTCGCTCAGCCGCGCGTAGTGCTCGTGGGCCGCCCGGGTCTGCTGGTAGAGGCCGCTGGCGAAGATCACGCCGGAGACGTTCTGCTCCAGCAGGATGGTGATGTACTCCGACTCGGCGACCCCGTCGACGGTCCGCGCGCACAGCACCGGGGTGAACCCCTTCTTGGCCAGCGCGCCCGCCATGACCTCGGCGAACCCGGGGAAGATCGGGTTCTGCATCTCCGGGAGCACGATGCCGACCAGCCGGGCGCGCTCGCCGCGCAGCTTGGTGGGGCGCTCGTAGCCGAGCACGTCGAGCGCCGACAGCACGGCCGCCCGGGTGGCCTCGGAGATGCCGGGCTTGTTGTTCAGCACCCGGGACACGGTGGCTTCGCTGACACCGACATGTTGGGCCACTTCGGCCAGCCTCCGCGCCATCGCGCAAGTGTAGAACACCCGGGTGCAAGCCACTTGCAGAAACCGAACCGATTCACTGAGATCCGCGCACCGCCACGGGGCGATGATCGCTGTTTGCGGTCAGAACCTGCGGTCGAACCGCACTTTCCGACCGTGGACCGCGATCATCGCCCCCCCAGCGCGCACGCAACCCAGCCGCCCAGCCCGGTCAACGGTTAAGAAGGGCACCTTCTACAACGCATAGCGAGGTGAAGGTGCCCTTCCTTTCACAGGAAGGGGCCGCAATAGGCGGGGGTCAGGGAAGTGCCAGTGAGGGTGAAGGTGACGGCGTCGGGGCAGTGGAAGAGGGGTGACGCAGCGACGCCGTCGGCGGTGAGGCCGGTGAGGGTGAGCGAGCCGGCGGACTGGATCTGGAGGAGGTGGGTGCCGGTGCGGTGGACGCGCAGGCCGGTGACGGTCACGTCGGTGACGGAGGAGCCGAAGACCTGGAGCGCGGCGTACGTGCTGTCGAGCAGGTCGTTGTCGGTGACGCGCACGTCGCCGGTGAGCGGGGCGTCCTTGGCGTAGAACCAGAGCGCGCCGATCGGGGTGGCCAGGAACGGGTGGTCGGCTCCGGCGCGCAGGGTGGTGTTGCGCTCGATCCGGGTGGTGCCGCGCAGCAAGGTCGCCGAGAAGCGGTTGCCGACGTGGATGCCGCCGCCCTCGACCTGGATGTCGGCGACGACGTTCTCGCGGACCGTGTTGTCGTGGCCGCCGTACATCGCGATGCCGTTGGCCAGCATGGGCAGTTGCACGGTGTTGCGTTCGATGGTGACGTCGCGGTCCGCGCCGAACTCGCCGTCGAAGCCGTCCGCTCCGGCCTCCGACCACAGGGCGATGCCGTCGTCGCCGGTGTTGCGCACCAGGTTGCCGCTGATGACGGTGTTGCTGACGCCCTGGTGCAGGTTGATGCCGTCGGCGGTGACGTCCAGGATGCGGCAGCCGGTGATGCGCAGCCCGTCGAACGGGCCGTCCAGCCACATGCCGACCTTGACGTGCTGGATCCACAGGCGTTCGAGCACCGAGCCGCCGCCGAGCGCGCCGCCGACCCCGGCCAGCGCCGCGTGGTCGTCGCGCTCGTCCACCTCGCCGATGATCGCCAGGTCGGTTACCCGCACCTGCCGGGAGGGCTTCGGGGCGGGGTTGCCGTAGACGCCGACGCCCTTGCCACGCAGTTCGGTGTGCCACAGGCCCGCGCCCTGCACGGTGACGCCGTCGAGCAGCAGGTGCTGCCCCACCGCGTAACGGCCCTCCGGTACGAAGAGCACCTTGCGCTGGGCGCGGGCCGCCTCGATCGCCTTGGTGAAGGCCTCCCCCGCAGGCTTCGCGCCGCCCGGGTCGGCCCCGAAATCGGCGACCGACAGCGCACCGGCTGGTCGCGGCAACGGGGCTTCGACCTGTTCGAACTCCACCAGGTCGAGGGTGGTCACCCTGCCCGCGCGCAGGGTGACCGTCGCGCCCGCGGGCAGGTCGGTGCCGAGCAGGGTACGGGCGCTGTCGTACAGGTGCCGCTCCCCGCCCTGGGCGGGGTTGTTCGTGAACGGGAAGCCGCCGTAGAACCAGCTGTAGCGCGAGGTCAGCGCCAGCGGCGGCAGGGTCGCCCCGGCCGCCTCCAGCACGAGCGAGGAGTCCTGGCCTCTCCCGTCGGCACTGTCCGGGATCGAGAAGCGGACGTTGACCGCGTTCGCCGGGGCGGCCAGGGTGACCGTCAGCCGCTGTCCGGGCTGGAGTGTCACCGCCATCCGGCCGGAGGCCTCCCCCGCGAGCGTCCCGTGGCGGCGGTCCGGCCCGATCACGGTCCCGTCGGTGCTCACGTGCTCCGCCTCGTACGCCTGCCAAGGCAGCGACGCCCCACGCCCGGCGATGTCGCCGACGGCGGTCAGGCGCGGCGGCGCGCTCGCAGGCTCGTCCTCCCCCGGCCACGCGAGCGCGACGGCCGCCACGACCACACCCACGACCAGCGGGATCAACACCTTGCGAGACATCAGCGACTCCTGGGAGTAGGTGTGCTCGCCGTGGCCCAAGATCGCCGGACTTGCCTGGCACCTGTGCGTATCTTGAAGGCGCTTTCGCCCGGTTGCCAGGCAAGTCCGGCGATCATGACGAGCGACGCGGCCCGCGAGGGAAGGCGGGTCGCGGTGGCGGGTGGGCGGGTGCGGGGAGGAACCCGCGGCGGTGGTCCGCTCAACCACCGCCGCGGGCGGTCTGTCAGGCCGTGCGCAGCCAGGCCGAGGCGTCGGCGGGCAGTCGCCCGTCGGTCAGCTCGATGCTGGTCAGCAGCACTGCCGTGTGCGCGGGCAGGTCGACCGGTTCGGTGGACAGGTTCACCACGCAGGTGAAGCCGCCGGGCCGGGTGAACGCGACGACCTGCTCGGGGGTGTCCAGCCAGGTCATCGGCCCGTCGCCGAGCCCGGCCTCGCCGCCCCGGATGGCCAGGGCGGCCTGGTAGAGGCGCAGCATCGAGCCGGGGTCGGCCTGCTGCGCTTCGACGGTCAGGTGCGCCCAGTCCGGCTGCGGCAGCCAGGCTGGCTCGGCGCCGGAAGGGCTGAAACCGTGCGAGGAACCGGTCGACGACCAGGGCAGCGGCACCCGGCAGCCGTCGCGGCCCGGGTCGGTGCCGCCGGAGCGGTGGTAGATCGGGTCCTGGCGGGTGTCGTCGGGCAGCCGCTCGACGTCGGGCAGGCCCAGCTCCTCGCCCTGGTACACGTACACCGAGCCGGGCAGCGCCAGGGTCAGCAGCGCCGCCGCGCGGGCCCGGCGCAGGCCGAGCGCCTCGTCGGTGGGCATGAGGTGGCGGGCCTGGCGCAGGGCGTGCTCGAAGCCGGTGTCGGTGCGGCCGTAGCGGGTCACCGTACGGGTGACGTCGTGGTTGGCCAGCACCCAGCTGCTCGGTGCGCCGACCGGGGCGTGCGAGGCCAGGGTCGCGTCGACGCAGTGGCGCAGCGACTTGGCGTCCCACGGGCAGCCGAGGAAGTGGAAGTTGAACGCGGCGTGCATCTCGTCGGGCCGCAGGTACAGCGCGAACCGGTCGATGTCGGCGAGCAGGACCTCGCCGATGAGCGCCCGCGGCTGCTCGTACGAGTCGGCGATGACGCGCCACGACCGGTAGATGTCGTGGATGGCGTCGCGGTCCTCGAACGGGTGCGGCGAGGGCGGGGCGGCCGGGTCGAAGTCGGCCAGCGTCGGGTCCTTCACGCACAGGGCGGCGGAGTCGATGCGGATGCCGTCGATGCCGCGGTCGAACCAGAACCGCAGGATGTCCTCGAACTCGGCCCGGACCAGGGGGTTCTCCCAGTTCAGGTCGGGCTGCTCGGGGGCGAACAGGTGCAGGTACCACTCGCCGTCGGCGACCCGGGTCCAGGCCGGTCCGTTGAAGATGGAGTTCCAGTCGTTGGGCGGCAGCTCGCCGTGCTCCCCCCGACCGGCCCGGAACCAGAACAGGTCCCGGGCCGGTGAGCCCGGCCCCTCGGCTAGCGCGCGCTGGAACCACGCGTGGGCGTCGGAGCAGTGGTTGGGCACGATGTCGATGATGATGCGGATGTCGCGCTCGTGCGCCTCCGCGATCAGCAGCTCCGCCTCTTCGAGGGTGCCGAAGGACGGGTCGATGTCGCGGTAGTCGGCCACGTCGTAGCCGGCGTCCGCCATCGGCGATGGGTACCAGGGGCTGAACCAGATCGCGTTGATGCCGAGGGAGTGCAGGTACCCGAGCTTGGCGCGGATACCCGCCAGGTCGCCCACGCCGTCGCCGTTCGCGTCGGCGAAGGAGCGCGGGTAGACCTGGTAGATGGCGGCGTGGTGCCACCAGTCGCGGGTGTCGTTGTGGAACACGGGTACCTGCCTTCAGTGTCTAGCGGTGGGTTCGGTCAGAAACCGCTGTTGCCGGGGCCGCGGTTGAGCGTGTAACCCAGCCGGTTGATCAATCCGCCGCTCGCGGCGCCGGAGACGGCGACGTACGTGACGTACGCGCTGCCCGCGGCGTTGAGCTCGATCCCGTACGTCCCGGCGCCGTTGACGGTGACGTGGTCGAGCGTGAGGTTGGTGATGTTGCGCTGGAAGCTGAGCAGGATGCCCTGGTAGGTGGAGTCGATGATGTCGACGTCCAAGACCTGGACCGGGGCCGTGATGTCGGTGGCCTCCGCGTAGATCCACAGCCCGCCGAGCGAGGAGTTCCAGTTGCGCTCGAAGCTCGACGTGCGGGTCAGCGTGTTGCGCTGCACCGAGGTCGTGTTGCTGAACGGCAGCGCCCCGTGCCAGGTGCTGATGGCGATGCCGGACCCGGCGTACACCGAGTCGCTGATCAGGTTGTCCTCGATGCGGTTGCCGTTGCCGCCGTAGATCGCCGCGCCATTGGCCAGCATCGGCAGCGCCACCGTGTTGAAGGTGAACGCGCCGTTGGTGACCGGTGCCGAGTTGGACCACATGGCCAGCGCGTCGTCACCGGTGTTGCGCAGCGTGCTCTGGTCGACGCGCACGTTGGTCGCGCCGCCGTTGACGTTCACGCCGTCGGCGAAGATGTTGCGCATCCGGGTGCCGACGACGTACAGGCCGTTGGTGCCGGTGGACGGCCACATGCCGACCTTGGTGTGCTCCAGCCAGACGTTGCTGACCAGCGAGCCGGTGCCGAAGTTGCCCTCGATGCCGGCGTCGAACGCGCTGTCGTCGCGGTAGCGCACGTCGCCGGCCAGGGTGAAGTCGGCCAGCCGCACGTTCGACCCGGTCGCGAAGAAGCCGCCCTTGCCGTTGGTGCCCCTGATGACGGTGTGCCATACGCCCGCGCCGCGCAGGGAGACGTTGGCGATGTTGACCCGCGCGTTCACGATGAACGTGCCGGCCGGCACCCACAGCCCCTTGCCCTGGCTCTGCGCCGCAGAGATCGCGCTGTTGAACGCGTTGGTGTCGTCACCGCTGTCGTTGGCGACGGCCCCGTAGGAGGTCAGGTTCAGGAAGTCGGCCGGGGCGGACAGCGCCGCCGGGGCGACCTCGGCCTCGATCAGGTCGATCGTGTAGTACGCCGCCGACGAGGACGCGTCCTTCTGCAGCTTGATGACCGTGCCCGCCGGGTACGTGGTGCCCAGCAGCACCCGCACGTCGTCGAAGAACCGGTGCGGCTCGCCGCCCGCCGGGTTGTTGTTGTACGGGTAGGCCCCGTACACCCAGCTGTAGACCGAGCTGAGGCTGACGTCCTGGATCTTCGTCGAGCCCGCGTACAGCGCCAGCGGGTTGGTGTTGCCGGTGCCCGCCGCGTTGTCCGGGATCGAGTAGCGGATCACGAACGCGTTCGCCGGCTTGGTCAGCGTGACCTGCACGTACTGCCCGGTCGAGGACAGCTTCACGGCCCGGCGGCCGGACGCCTCCGACGCCTCGGTCAGGTAGGCCCGGTTCGGCCCGATGACGGAGGCGTTGTTGCTGCCCGACTCCGCCTCGTAGACGGTGTACGGCAGGGTCGCGCCGCGGGTGGCCAGGGCCGTGCCGCTGCCGACGGTGACGTTGTCCAGCAGCACGTTGCCGGAGTCGCCCGAGTCGTACTGGTACCCGATGATGTTCAGCCCGGCGCGCAGGGTGAGGCTCTGCGCGGCGTTGAGCCAGCCCGAACCGGCGGGCAGCGCCAACTGGCCGGTCTTGAGGCCGTTGACGTACACCGACACCGTGCGGGCCGCGCCGTTGCTGTTGGTGTAGCGCAGCGTCACCGTGGTCGCCCCCGCCGTGGTGGCGTTGACGGTGCGGATGACCCGCGCGCCGGCCGTGGTCAGGCCGGTCACGTAACCGCTACCGGTGTAACCGCCGGTGCCGGTCGCGGTGGACGTGCCACCGGAGAGGAAACCGGTCTCCAGCTCGTACGCCACACCGGTGACCGGCGGGGTCGGGCTGGTGCTCGGGGTCGGCGACGGGCTGCTCGGCGGGGTCGTCCCGGACACGCTGATGTTGTCCAGGTTGATGTTGCCCGAGTCGGTGCTGTCGAACTTCATCGCGACCGTGTTGTTCCCGGCGTTGAGCGTGACGCCCTCGGCCGTGGTGCCCCAGGTGTCCCAGTTGGCGGTCGCCGGGAGGTTGATCTGGCGCAGCTTGGCGCCGTTGACGTACAGCGACAGGGTCATGTTCGCGCCGGTGCCGTTGGCGTAGCGCACCGTGACCGTGGCCGTGCCCGCGCTCGCGGTGCTCACGGTGAACGACGTGTTCGCATTGCCCTTGTTGCCATCGGTGTAACCGCCCACGAAACCGGAGCCGGTGAAGCCCGGGTGGTCGGTGGCCACGGTCGCGCCGCCGGACAGCGAAGCCGACTCGGCCTCGTACTGGCCCGCGGGCGGGGCCGCGATGTCGGCGACGGTCAGGCTGTCCAGGTTGACGTTGCCCGAGTCGGCCGTGTCGAACTTGTAGGACACGGTGCTGCTGCCGCCGGGCAGCGACACCGTCTCGACCTGGTTGCCCCAGGTGTCCCAGTTCGCGGTGGCGTTGAGGCTGATCTGCTTGAGCTTCGTGCCGTTGACGTACAGCGACAGGGTCTTGGTCGCCGTGGTGCCGTTGGCGTAGCGCAGGGTCAGCGTGCGGCTGGCCGTCCCGGACACGTTCACGGTGAACGTCAGGTTGGCGTTGCCCTTGTTCGTGTCGGTGTAGCCGCCCACGAACCCGGAACCGGTGTAACCGGTGTGGTCGGTGGCGACCACGGTCCCGCCGGCCCGCGCGGCCGACTCGGCCTGGTAGGTCGTCGTCGCGGCGGACGCGGGCAGGGCCGTGAGCAGGCCCGCGGCCAGGGTGAGCACGGCCGCGGCGAGAGCGGCCAGCAGGGTGCGAGCGGGGATGCGTGGAGCGGTGCGATGGTGCAGCGTCATTGCGTACTCCCTTCACTTGCGTCGGTGTGTCCCCCGTGGCGGTGGAACCCGGCCGTCCGTCGCCGGGCGGCGACAGCAGACCGTGTTCCGGGCAGCACCGACCGGCCCCCGGGCATGGCGGAGCCGGGCGGCGGTGCGTGAGCGGATCTACGATCCGGCCGCCACCGGGCGGGGCGGCCGGAAACTTGATGGGTTACCCCTTGAGGGCTCCCGCGGACAGGCCGTTGAGAATGCTGCGCTGGAAGACCATGAAGATGACGACCATCGGGATGCTGGCGATGGCCAGGCCCGCGAACATCTCGTTGTTGGTGACCCGGCCGGTGCTGGCCAGGCGGCTCAGCGCCACGCTGATGGTCTGGCCCTCCGCCTCCTGCAGGACCAGCAGCGGCCAGAGGAAGTCCTTCCAGGACCCGATGATCGCGAAGATGGAGACGACCGCCAGCACCGGGCGCGACAGCGGCAGGATGATGTGCCACAGCAGCCGCAGCCGCCCCGCGCCGTCGATGCCCGCCGAGTCCAGCAGGTCGTTCGGGATCTGGTCGAAGAAGCGCTTGAGCACGTAGATGTTGAACGCGTTCGCCGCGCCCGGCAGCCACAGCGCCCACGGGGTGTTGAGCAGGTTGACCCCGAAGATCGGCACCTCGGCGACGGTCAGGTAGGCGGGCACCAGCAGTGCCGCGGCGGGCAGCATCAGGCTGGCCAGCATGCCGCCCAGCACCACATTGCCGAGGATCGGCCGCAACTTCGACAGGGCGTACGCAGCCGCGACGTCGACGATCAGCTGGATGAGCCAGCCGCCGAGCGCGTAGAACGCCGTGTTGGCCAGGTAGCGGCCGATCTCCAGCCGCCGCCACGCCTCAAGATAGGTCTCGGGGTGCCACTCGGTCGGCCACAGCGTCGGCGACGGCTGCGCCAGCTCGATCGGCGTCTTCATCGCGCCGGTGACCATCCAGTACAGCGGGAAGATGAAGGCCAGCACGAAGGCCACCGCCAGCGTGCCCAGCACCAGGCGGTAGATCAGTCGGCCGTTGCCGCGGCGCAGGTCGGCGTCGGAGATCAGGGATCGCGTCAGGGAACTCATCGGGGATCCTCTCAGTCGGCCTTGCGGGTGAGCCGCAGGTAGAGGGCCGAGAACGCGCCGAGCACGATGAACAGGAGCACGCTCATCGCGGCGGCCATGCCGAAGTCGTGGTTGATGGTGAAGGCGTACCGGTAGATCAGCACCATCACCGTGATCGTCTCGGGGTTGGTGGTGCCGGTGAGCTGGAACGGCTCGATGAAGACCTGCATCGTGGCGACGATCTGCAGCAGCAGCAGGACCAGCATGATGAAGCGCATCTGCGGGATGGTCACGTGCCGGATGCGCTGCCAGACGGTCGCGCCGTCGAGCTCGGCGGCCTCGTACAGCTCGCCCGGGATGCCGGCCAGGCCGGCCAGGTACATGATGGTCGCGCCGCCCATGTTCGACCAGGTCGAGACCAGCACCAGCGAGATCATCGCCATCTTCGGCGACTGGTTCCAGTCGGAGGTCGGCAGGCCGACGCCGGACAGCACAGCGTTGAACAGGCCGTTGCCGGGGTCATAGAAGTACTGCCAGAGCAGCACGCTGACGATCGGCGGCAGCATCACCGGCAGGTACACCGCGAACCGGAAGAAGCCCTTGGCGTGCCGGAACTCGTTGATGACCAGCGCCAGCACGAACGGCACCGCGAACCCGAACAGCAGCGCCAGGCCGGTGAACTCCAGCGTGTTCAGCCACGCGGTGGCGAACAGCGGATCGTCGAGCACGGCCGTGTAGTTGTCCATGCCGACCCAGATCGGGTCGGTGACGAAGTTGTCCTGCTGGAAGCTGAGGATGATGCCCTTGACCAGCGGCCACCAGGAGAACAGGGCGAAGCAGAGCAGGCCGGTCGCGAGGAACGCGTACGCCTGGAGGTTGTCCCCGATTCTGCGGCGCAACCGCGCCGCGCGGGCCGAACCCGGCCCACCGGGCGCATCGGCGCGCCCCGTCCCCCGTGTCACCGCTGCCGAGCTCTGCGGCGCGATCACCGTCATCGTCTTGCTTCCTTCCCTGCTGTGCTGAACCTGGGGCAGGTGGGTCCCGGACCCGCGCCGGCGGACCGTCCTTCCAGACGTGCCACCGGCGCCCCCGCGGCCCGGGACCCTACCGCGTCACTTGACGGTCGACAGGATCTGGTTGACCTGCTTCTCGGCGTCCGCCAGCAGCTTGGCGATGTCGGCGTTCTGGTCCGTCAGCACCTTCTGCATGGCCGTGTCCAGCACCGCATAGATCTGCTGCGCCAGCGGCGGCTCCAGCTTCAGCGGGATGGTGGTGGCGGTGGCGAGGAACGGCCCGAAGTTCTCCGACGGGATGTTGGCGTGCTTCTTGGTCGCCTCCTCCCACTTGGCCAGCGAGGCGCCGGTCCAGATGTTCGGCTGCGGGAGACCCACGGGCTGGCCCTTGGCGGCCGCCTTCTCGTTGTCGGCCGCGATGCGGTCCGGGTCGAGCGCGCCGCCCTTGAAGGACAGCCAGGTCAGACCGGCCTTGATCTTCTCCGGACTGAGGCCGGCCTTGAACATGTAGCCGTCGCCGCCGCCCAGGGTGCCCTGGCCGCCGGGGATGCCGCCGAGACCGAAGTCCTCGTACTTGGCCTTGTACTGGTTCACGATGACGGGGAAGTTGTCAGCGGAGCCGATGTACATGCCGAGCTTGCCCGACGCCATCATCTGCAGCAGGTCGGCCCACTCGAGCAGCTGACGCTGGCCCATCGTGTTGTCCGTCCAGCGCATGTCCTTCAGCTGCTGCAGGACCTGCTTGCCCTTGTCGTTGTTGAAGGCGGCCCTCCAGGTGTCGCCTTCCTTGACCGCGACGTCACCGCCGACGGAGTACATTTCCGCGGTGAAGTGCCAGCCGCCGGTGTTGTTCTTGCTGTAGTCGCCGTAGCCGACGGTGCCGTTGCCCAGCGCCGCGATCTTCTTGGCCGCCTCACGGACCTCTTCCCAGGTCTTCGGCGGGCTGGCCGGGTCGAGACCGGCCTTGGTGAACAGTGTCCGGTTGTAGACCAGGCCCAGCGAGTAGTTCGCCACCGGCACGCCGAAGATCTTGCCGTCGGAGCCGGTGAAGACCTTCATCAGGTCCGGCTTGACGTCCTTGATCGACGGGAAGTCCGCCAGCTGCGCCGAGATGTCCTGCACCTGGCGCTTGGCGATCAGAGCCGCCGGGTCGGTCAGGTAGACGTAGAAGACGTCCTCCAGCTGACCGCCGGCCAGCTTGGTGGCGAACGTCTGGGGGTCCATGAACCCCTCTTTGGCGTCAATCTTGATGTTCGGGTACTTGGCCTCGAACGCCTTGACGTCGTCCTTGAAGTTCTGGTGGTTGACCGCGTCCGTCGCCGGGGGCATCCCGTTGACGGTGATGGTCACCGGACCGCTGGGGGTCTCCGGCTCCTCGCTGGCGCAGGCCGCGCCGAGCATCGTCGTGCCGGCCACCAGCGCGAGCGCCAGCGACTTGCCGAGCAAACGTCGGTTCATCGGTTCTCCGATCCCTTCTGTATGCACACCCCGGACCTCAGCCGGCCCGGCTGCTCCGGCAGCGGCGAGCGCTCCGGGTTGTTAATTGCGCATTGCGGCCGCGTCGCTCGGGGGTTACAGCGCCGTGGCGTGAGCAGAAGGATAGGCGCGCTCGCGCCCGGAAGTCCAGAGGATGACGCAAAAACGTGATGACTCGTTTGCCATCCACTTGCACAGTCCCGCAAGTTCGTGACTCATCGATATGACGCGCGATGAAGGGCGCGACCAGCGCAATCCCTAGATCGCCACCGCCCCCACACCCCCGCACGACCCCTTGATCGTCCGACTTGCCTGGCAGGTGTGCGTATCTTGCACGCCCATACCCCCACTTGCCAGGCAAGTCGAGCGATCACCCACCCCGCACCCCGACGACCCACGGCCCGACCACACGCGGCCCGGCGGCCCGGCGGCCCGCCCCGGCCGCGACCGCGCCCGCGCCCCACCCCAGGCGCAACTCTTAAAGAGTCGGGGGGGGGGGGGGGGGGGGGGGGGGGGGGGGGGGGGGGGGGGGGGGGGGCGGCGGGGGGGGGGGGCCCCGCCCGGGGCGGGGGGGGGGGGGGGGGTGTGGCCGGGGGGGCCCGCCCCCCCACCACCGTGTTCGCTACTGCTTCAGGAACTGCTGGGCGGCGCTGCCGTTGCAGTCCCACAGCCGCAGGCGCGAGCCGTTGGCGGTGGAGCCGTTGGGCGAGTCGAGGCAGCGGCCGGACTGCGGGTTGCGCAGCGAGCCGTTGGCCTGCGGTATCCACTGCTGGGCGCCACCGGCGTTGCAGTCCCACAGCTGGATGAGGGTGCCGTTGGCGGTGCCGTTGCCGGTGGCGTCCATGCAGCGGCCGAGGGTACGCAGGGTGGTGGTGTCCCACGCCCACTTCTGGTCCACGGCCGCGGACTGGCAGTCCCACAGCTGGACGGCCGCCCCGTTGACCCCGGTGTCGTCGGCGGCCACGTCGACGCACTTGCCGCCCGGCCCGATGATGTTGGTGGCGGCGGTGGACCCGCCGCCGACCCGGAACACCTGCGCCACGCTGCCGTTGCAGTCGTAGAGCTGCAGCCGGGCCCCGTTGGCGGTGGAGCCGCTCGGCGAGTCGAGGCAGCGGTTCGACTGCGGGTTGCGCAGCGAGCCGTTGGCCTGCTGCACCCACTGCTGGGCGCCGCCGCCGTTGCAGTCCCACAGCTGGATGAGGGTGCCGTTGGCGGTGCCGTTGCCGGTGGCGTCCATGCAGCGGCCGAGGGTGCGCAGCGAGCTGCCGTCCCAGGTCCAGCGCTGGTCACCGGAGGTCGCCTGGCAATCCCACAGCTGGACGGCCGAGCCGTTGCCGCCGGTGTCGTCGGCGGCAACGTCCACGCACTTGCCGCCGGGGCCGATGATGCGCTGGCCGGGCGGCGGGCCGGTGTTGAGCGCCTTGGACGCGGCGATGATGCCCTGGTTGGCGGCCCGCACCCGGGCGGCGTCGAACTTCAGGATCTGCCGGTCGTACGTCCAGAAGCCGTTGACCTCGCCCTCGACGTCGAAGGGCTGCGTGTAGACCAGGCCGGACAGGCCCCGGGTGTACATCAGGTTGGTCGACGAGTTGATCAGGCCCACGAAGCGGTCGGTGATGGACTGGGTGCTGGTGTGCATCTCGTACGCCCCGAACTGGCCGTTCGGGCTGTACTCGTGACCGGGCGAGCGCAGGCCCATGCCGCCGTACTCGCCGAGCATCGCGACGCGGGTCGCGGTCGGGGTCGGGGAGTCGGGGCCGACGTACATGTGCCAGTCCATGATGTCGCCGTTGCCGGGGTCGCCCTTGGACGCGCAGCAGTTGTAGCCGCTGTGCGGGTTGACGAGCCTGGTCGGATCCTGGTTCTTGACGTTCGTGGCGACCCGGGACGTGTCGGCGAGGTTCCACTCGCCCCAGCCCTCGTTGAACGGCACGTACACGACGACGGCGGGGGAGGAGCGGTGCTCGTCGACGACCTCGCGCAGTTCGGTCTCCCACTGCGTCTGCTGGGCCGCGGTGCCGGGGTCGCCCTTGCTCGGCATGTCCTGCCAGACCAGCAGGCCTAGGCGGTCGGCGTGGTAGAACCAGCGCTGCGGCTCGACCTTGATGTGCTTGCGGACCATGTTGAAGCCGAGGTCCTTGATCTTCTGGAGGTCGCCGGCCAGTGCCGCGTCGGTCGGCGCGGTGTACAGGCCGTCGGGCCAGAAGCCCTGGTCGAGGGTGCCGTTGTGCATGACGAACTGGCCGTTGAGGGTCGGTATCAGCTTGCCGTTGAGCACGGCCTTGCCGACCTCGCGCATGCCGAAGTAGTGCATGGTCTGGTCGACGGTCGCACCCGAGCTGTTACGCAGGGACAGCCGCAGGTTGTAGAGGAACGGGTCGTCGGGCGACCAGCGGCGGGCGCTGGGCACCGGGACGGTGAACTCGGTGAAGCCGCCGGTCGCGGCGCCGACGACGGTGGCGCCGTTGAGCGCTTCGGCGTACACGGTGTGCCCGGTGACGTCGCCGCGGGTGAACACCCGGATCCGCAGGGTGTTGTTGCTCAGGTTGGCGTAGAGGTCGGCGCTGTAGATCGACGAGGTCGGGGTGGGCTCCATCCAGACCGTCTGCCAGATGCCCGAGGTGGGGATGTAGAAGATCCCGCCGGGGTTGCGGACCTGCTTGCCGCGGGCCGGGTTGGCGCCTTCGGCGCCGGAGTCGGTGGGGTCGAAGACCCGCACGATCAGCTCGTTGGCGCCCCCGTTGAGCTGCGCCGTGACGTCGAACTCGAACCGGTCGTAGCCGCCGGTGTGGGTGCCGACCTGCACGCCGTTGACCCATACCGTGGTGCGCCAGTCGACCGCGCCGAAGTGCAGCTGCACGCGGCGGCCGGCCCAACCGGCCGGGACGGTGAAGGTGCGCCGGTAGGTCAGGTAGTAGCGGTTGTCGTTGGCGGGGCGCTTGATGCCCGACAGCGCCGACTCGACCGGGAAGGGCACGTTGACCCGCTCGGGCAGAGTCTGGCCGAACACGGGCGCGCCGTTGGTGGTGGACTGGCTCAGCTGCCACTCGCCGTTGAGATTGAGCCAGTCGGGTCGGGTCATCTGCGGGCGCGGGTACTCCGGCAGCGGGGTGCCGTTGAGCGCCTGGCCGGTCCACGGGGTGGTCAGCGGGGAGGGCTGCGCGGGGGCGGCCGCGGCCGGAGCCGCGGCGGCGGCGAGGCCGCCGATGACGGTGAGGATGCCGAGGGCGCCGTGCAGGACGGCGGTCAGCAGGCGCCGTCGGTGACGTGCTGGGTGCATGGGGTCTCCCAGGGTCGTTACCGGGCCTGATGAGGCGTCGCCGAAAGCCTCATCGTGGTCGGGGAAGGCGGCGGCGACAGTCCGTAGTGGATCATCACCGTCCCAGAGCTCACGGCTCTATAACGTTATTTGCAGCTAATTGATACTCGTATAAATACATGACTGTCAAGGTCTGGACATCGTCCGGAAACGAGCCGCGGTGCGGCTCGCGGCTGCGATCAGGAGCGGCGCGAGGACAGCACGCAGAACTCGTTGCCCTCCGGGTCGGCCAGCACGACCCAGTGCTGCTCGCCCTGTCCGATGTCGGCGCGCGTCGCGCCGAGCGCGAGCAGCCGGTCCACCTCGGCGTCGCGGTCGTCGGGGCGGAAGTCGAGGTGCAACCGGTTCTTGCCGGTCTTGGCTTCGGGCACCGGCACGAAGATGAGACCGGGCAGCCGGTCGAGGGCGGGGCGGATCTCGTACCAGCGCGGGTCGTCGTCGACGACCACCCAGCCGAGCGCCTCCCGCCACCAGCGGCCCAGTGCCGCAGGGTCGTGCGCGTCCACGACGGTCTGCTCCCACTCCAGGCTCACGGGCTCAGCCTAGACACGCTGCGAGCGACTGTCCTGCCCGCGCCGACGGGTATCAAAAAGAGACAGTAGCCCTGTAACAGCACCTTCACGCATTAATGGAGATAATCGGTCATAAGGGTACTGTCAGCCTATATATCTCAGCTATGCAGCTAACCCGGATGCGCGGCATAGTGGCCGCCACCGCATCGTTGAGCGCGACTGCCGCCGCGATGCTAATCATGATCACCGCCGATCCAGCCCATGCGGTGAGCCCGTCCGCGCCGACCGCCGCGGCGCTCGGCTTCAACGTCTTCGTCGCGGGCAATGCCACCCTCACCAGCAACGAGTCCGAAGGGCCGGTCGCGCTGGGCGGCGCGCTCACCATCGGCGGCAACTACCAGGTCGGCGGGAACTCGTCGGGCACCTTCATCGCCCCCGGCGACAGCGTCCCCAGCGCCCTGGTCATCGGCGGCACCATCAACTTCCCCGGCAGCACCGCCTCCATCCTGTCGGTGCAGAACAACGCGTACGCCAAGCTGGGCAACCCGGCCGGAGCCGACGTCCGCGACATCGACGACAGCAACAACCCGGGCCCCACCCACATCGTCGCCGAGAACGCCGCCTACAACTCGATGCCGCGCGTGCAGCTCGGCGTCACGCAGCCGGTCGTCTCCGTGCTGGCCGCCACCGGCATCAACTTCGCCACCGCCTTCGCCGACTTCCGCAGCTCGTCGAGCGACCTGGCCACCTGCGTCAACAACGTCATCTTGAGGGACGCCAACGGCGGGCTCCTGCCGCCGAACCTGCCCCCTGGGACGAACGCCTTCATCACCCTGGCTCCCGGCACCAACGTCCTCAATCTCACGGCCGCCAACCTCACGAACATCTCCACCCTCACCTTCCTGAACCAGCCGTCCGCGGCTGCACCCCTGCTGATCAACGTCGACACCGGTCCCGGCAACGTCTTCAACTGGACCGTGCCCAACCAGGCCGGCATCAGCGGTGCCAACGCGCCATACCTGCTCTGGAACTTCCCGACGGCGACTGCGATCACCCTGGCCACGAACGGGGCGACGCTGGAGGGCACCCTTTACGCCCCCAATGCCGCGCTGACCGATCTGAGCTCCTCCAACATTGAAGGCCAGGTCATCGCGGCCAGCCTCATCCACGGCACTGCCGCCGCCAACGGCGGCGAGATGCACCACTTCCCGTTCGCCGCCACGCTGAGCTGCGTCGCCACTCCCACCCCGGACCTCAGCACGGACGCGTCCGGCAACATCACGTTGGGCGGCCAGATCCACGACGTGGCGACCCTCGCGGGCGGCGAGAACCCGACGGGCACGATCACGTTCACCCTGTACGGCCCCAACGACGCGACGTGCACGGGCACGGCAGTGGACACGTCGGTGGCGACGGTCGTCGGGGACGGGGAGTACATGTCGGACGACTTCACCCCGACCCAGGCGGGTGTCTACCGGTGGATCGCCAGCTACAGCGGCGACGACGACAACGCGGGCGTGACCCAGCCGTGCAACGCCGCGAACGAGTCGGTGGTCGTCGGCCCGGCGGTGGTGACGCCGACGCTGACGACGGACGCGTCCGATGACATCACGCTCGGCGGCCAGGTCAGCGACACCGCGACGCTCGCGGGCGGGCAGAACCCGACCGGCACGATCACCTTCAGCCTGTACGGCCCGAACAACGCGACGTGCACGGGCACTCCGGTGTTCACCACCGCGGTGCCGGTGTCGAACAACGGCATCTACCCGTCGCTGCCGTTCCCGCCGACCCAGCCCGGCACCTACCGATGGATCGCCAGCTACAGCGGCGACGCCGCCAATGCGGGAGTCACCCTGCTGTGCAACGCTCCGAACGAGTCGGTGGTCGTCCGGCCGGCGGTGGTGACGCCGACGCTGACGACCGACGCCTCGGACAACATCACGCTGGGCGGCCAGATCAACGACACCGCGACGCTCGCGGGCGGGCAGAACCCGACCGGCACGATCACCTTCAGCCTGTACGGCCCGAACAACGCGACGTGCACCGGCGATCCGGTGTTCACCTCGACGGTGCCGGTGTCGGGCAACAGCACCTACCTGTCGCAGGCGTTCGCCCCGACGCTGGCAGGCACCTACCGGTGGATCGCGTCCTACAGCGGTGACGCCGCGAACGCGGGCGTGACCAGGCCGTGCAACGACCCGAACGAGTCCGTGGTCGTCAGCGCGGGCACGGTGACCCCGACTCTGTCGACGGACGCCTCGGATGACATCACGCTGGGCGGCCAGATCCGCGACACCGCCACGCTCGCCGGCGGCCAGAGCCCGACCGGCACGATCACCTTCAGCCTGTACGGCCCGGACAACGCCACCTGCACGGGCACTCCGGTGTTCACCTCGACGGTGCCGGTGACGGGCAACGGAAACTATCCGTCGCAGCAGTTCACGCCGACGCTGGCAGGCACCTACCGGTGGATCGCCTCCTACAGTGGTGACGCCGTCAACGCGGGTGTGACCAGGCCGTGCAACGACCCGAACGAGTCCGTGGTCGTCAGCCAGGGCACGGTGACCCCGACGCTGACCACGGACGCGTCGCGTGACACCTACGTCGGCAAGGAGATCTACGACCGGGCCACCCTGGCCGGCGGGATCGCGCCGACCGGCACGATCACGTTCCGCCTGTACGGACCGGGCGACGCGACCTGTTCCCGTACGCCGGTGTTCACGTCCACGGTCGACGTCTCCGGCAACGGCGACTACCGCTCGGACCCGTTCCGGGCCCGCGAACCCGGCACCTACCAGTGGGTTGCCTCCTACAGCGGCGACGACGGCAACCAGGCCGTGCAGACCAGCTGCGGCGACCCGGCCGAGCGGGTCGTGATCAAGAAGAAGAGGCCGTACGGCGGCAAGCCCCGGCCCTGACCGGGAGCCTGACGCACCGTTCAGGTGAAGTGATGCACGCCGGCCCACCGCCGGCGTGCATCACTGTCCTCCTACCGCTCCCACCACCTGAGCACCCGCATCGCCCGCAGCGTCACCCAGCGCGAGGGCCTGCCCGGCCCGTCCTCCATCTCGAACCAGACCCGGCCCGGCAGTCTGCGGTCGAGGGCCCAGGTGCCGTCCGGCAGGCGCCGGGAACGCAGGTAATCGACCGCGTCGCCCAGCCTCGGGTCGGGCGCGGCGCCGGTCAGGGCGGCGGCGGCACGGAAGTAGTCCAGCGCCCGCAGCACGTCGTAGTGCCAGCGGTTCGGATACGCGAAGCTCAGGAACTGCTCGTCGGCCGGTTCGCCGGTGCTCAGGCGGCGGAAGAGGCCGCGCGTCAGGAGATACTCCCCGCCCGAGGTGCGCGCCTGGCGGATCTGCGGCGTGCCGCCGGTGGCCCGCTCCTGCTCCAGGAGCCCCTCCAGCACGTTGATGGTGCTGTGGAATGACGAGCGGACCGAGCCACGCTCCCGCTCGCAGTTCCAGCCGCCGTCGGCCAGGCGCTCGCCGCTGAGCCGATCGGCCAGCGGCGAGACGTCGACGCCGAAGTAGGCGCCGTCGGCGACGGTCCGGCCGTTGATGCACTCCTCGACCTCGCCCTCCCAGTAGGGCTGGCCCTCGTGCTCCCAGCGTGCATGGGCGCCGATCAGCGCGACGGCGCGGGCGGCCCGCGCCGAGCCGGGATCGAGACCGAACTCCCGCAGCTGCGACAGGGTGAACGAGGTGGCCGTCCACGGCTGACCGACCTCGCGCCACTCCCGTGAGTCGAACGCGCGCGGGATGAAGGCGCCGCCCGCCCACTGCCCGTCGTCGTCCTCCAGGCTGAGCAGCCTGGCTCCCCAGCCGCTCGTCTCGACCTGCGCGCGTTCGGCCGCCCACTGCGGCTGCGGGGCATCGAGCAGGTCGCGCATCACCTGCCATCGGATCGCGGGATCCGAGTCGAGCAGCCAGTCGATCACCGGGTCGGTGTCGGTCATGCCGGACAGCTTAGGAACTGCGGTGCGTTCGTCCAAGGGGGGATCGCGCGGCGGGTCGGCGTGGTTCCCAGCGTCTGCCCAGCGTGGCTGGCTACGGTGGGGTCATGGATGAGAACCGTGCTCGGCGCGTGGTGGACCGCCTGCGGGACCGCGGGGTGCCCGCGCACCTGTCGCTGGGTGGCGGACACCGGAAGGTCGGCGTCCGGATCGCCCTGCCCGACGGCCGCGAGGCGCTCTGGGACACCGACGGCACCGCGGGCCTGGAGGCGCAGGTGCTGCGTGACGGGATGCTCGTCGGGTTCGTCCCGCACATCACCGGCTCGGAGGAATTCACCGAGGAGCAGGTCGTCGACGCCATCGCACGCACCGACTACGACCAGCCGATCGCCCGCCAGCGCGCCGTGGCCCCGCCACCGGCGGCCCCCCTCCCCATGGAGGGCGGCTTCTTCCGCCGCCTCCGCGACGGCTTCCGCTGACCTTCACCTGCCGCAACTCTTAAAGACTCGGGCCCAACCGCGTACACGGTGGGCCCAAGTCTTTAAGAGTTGCGGCTCGAGTTTGCGGGGGACGCGGGTCGACGTGGGCGATGTCGGCATAGCGATACGGTCCGAAAACGGATACGCCCGGCGGGGCGGCCTGCCTAGGCTGGGACGGTCATCGATATGGGGGAGTGCGATGTCTGTCGCGGGCGGTGCCGCCCAGCAGTTGCTGGGCCGGCTCTGCGACGACCTGCGCCTGCTGCGTGAAGAGGCGGGCGGGCCGAGCCTGCGGGTGCTCGCGGCCGAGGTCGGGCTCGGCAAGAGCCAGCTCGGCGCGATCCTCAACGGGCGGGTCGAGCGGCTGCCGGACTGGCGTGTCGTCCGGGCCGTGGCGGCCCGCTGCCACGCCTACGCAGGGCAGCACGGCCGGTCGGCGAGCCTGTCGGCCAGGTTCGGCGTCGAGGAGTACTGGCGGCGGCGTCACGCGGCCATCGAGCAGCTGCTCAGCGAGTCGCCCGTCGCCCGGGACCTGCCCGCGCCCGAGCAGGATCGCCCGCGCGGGCTGCCGCCCCGGGGCCCGCACTTCGTCGGGCGCGGGCCGGAACTGGCCGCGCTGACGGCCGCCGACGGCACGGTGATCGTCACCGGCCCGCCCGGCATCGGCAAGACGTCCCTGGCCGTGCACTGGGCGCACCGGGCCGCGGACCGGTTCCCGGACGGCCAGCTGTACGTCGACCTGCGCGGGTTCGAGCCGTCCGGGGCCGTGCTGACGCCGGCCGAGGCGACGCGCGGCTTCCTCGAAGCACTCGGGGTCGCCCCGGATCGCCTGCCGGCCAGCCCGGATGCCCAGCTCGCGCTGTACCGCAGCCTGCTCGCGGACCGGCGGATGCTGGTCGTGCTCGACAACGCCCGCGACGCGGAGCAGGTGCTCTCGCTGCTGCCGAGCGGTCCGGGCTGCCAGGCGGTGGTCACCAGCCGCAGCCGCCTGGCCGGGCTGGTCGTGGCGCAGGCCGCGCAGGTGCTGCACCTGGACCCGCTCAGCGCCGGGGAGTCGGCGGAGCTGCTCGCCGCGCGTGTCGGCGAGCCGCGGGTGCAGGCCGAACGCGCCGCCGCCGAGGCGATCGTGCAGGCGTGCGCCCGGCTGCCACTGGCGCTGAGCGTCGCCGCGTGCCGGGTCGCGTTGCAGCCCGCGCTGTCGCTGGCGGAACTGGTGCGCGAACTGCGGGAGGAGCCGGGGGAGCTGGAGGCGCTGCGCACCGGCGACGGGTCCACCGACGTGCGGGCGGTCTTCTCCTGGTCGTATCGCACCCTCGACGCTGCGGCGGCCCGCACGCTGCGGCTGCTCGGGCTGACCTCGGGCGGCGACCTCGCCCCCGCCGCGGCGGCGAGTCTCGCGGCACTGCCGGTCGGCACGGCCCGGCGCGTGCTGGCCGAGCTGAGCGACGCCGGGCTGCTCAGCGAGCACCGCCCCGGGCGGTATGCGATGCACGACCTGGTGCGGGCGTACGCGCGGGAGCTGGCGCACGACGTCGACAGTCCGGCCGACCGCACGCAGGCCACGCGGCGGCTGCTCGACCACTACCTGCACACCGCCCACCGCGCCGCGGCCCTGCTGCATCCGCTGTTCAGCGACATCGCCCCGGCGCCGAGCAGCGACGGCGCGACGGCCGTGGAGCTCGGCGACGCCCAGGCGGCCCAGGCCTGGTTCGACGCCGAGCACGCCGTGCTGCTGGCGGAGATCGGCCGGGCCTGCGGCACCGGGTTCGGCAGGCACGCCTGGCAGCTCGTGTGGACCCTGTCCGGTTATCTCGACCGGCGGGCGATGTGGGTGCGGTGGCACGAGATCCAGGAGCTCGTCCTGCAGGCGGCGGAGCGGGACGGCGACCTGCCGGGGCAGGCGCACGGGCACCGCGACCTGGCCCGGGTCTGCTCCCGGCTGGGCCGCCACGACGAGTCACACGGGCAGCTCAAGCAGGCGCTGGACGACTTCGCCGACCTCGGTGACAACGACGGCCTGGCCCAGACGCACCTGAACCTCGGCCAGACGCTGGAGCGGGCGCACCGGCACCGCGAGGCACTGGAGCATTCGCGGCGGGCGCTGGAGCTGTTCACCGCGTCGGGCAACACGGCCGGCGAGGCGTACACCCTCAATGCGGTGGGCTGGCAGCTGGGGCTGCTCGGCGACCACCGCCAGGCGGTCGCCTACTGCCGGCGGGCGCTGGAGCGGCTGCAGCGCCTCGCCGACCCGCAGGGCGTCGCGGACACCCTGGACAGCCTCGGCTACGCGCACCACCATCTGGGGGATCTGCCCGCGGCCGTGGCGTGCTACGAACGCGCGCTGGCGATGTTCCGCGCCGACGGCGACCGGTTCGGCGCGGCCGCCACGCTGCGCAACCTCGCCGAGAGCCGGCTCGCCGCCGGCGACCGCGACGCTGCGCGGGCGGCGCTGCAGGAGGCGTGGGAGATCCTGGACCGCATCGGCCACGAGAGCGCGCACGCGGTGCGCGCCCGGCTGGACGCCGCCTGAGGCGACGCCCGCCGGGCGCGGACGGACTCACTGGTAGTAGAACTGCTGCGCGGTCTCGTACAGCTTGCACTCGATGACCTGCAGCGGGGCGTCGTTGTTGCTCGAGCGCCCCAGCACGTCGATGCACAGGCCCTTGACCTTGTTCTGGAACAGGTAGATGCCGGTGCCGAAGTACGAGATCGGGTACCACTCCTCGCTGGTGTACGCCGTCGAGCAGGTGAACTGCTGCGCCCGGGTGCCGATGACCACCTCGTCCTCGCTGTTGGCCGCGAGGTCGAGGCAGAGTCCGCTGCCCTGGTTGACGATCCAGTAGTACCCGCCGCTGGTGGGGAACAGCGCCCAGCGGTGCTGGGTCCGGTTCTCGCAGGTGCGCTGCACGATGGGGGCGTTGGGAATGTTCGAGTTGCCCTTCGGGATCACGCACTTGCGGGAGAACTCGTTGCGTATCTGCTGGAACACCCCGACCCCCATGGTCTGGTGGTCCTGCCCCGTCGGTGCCGCGTTCGCGGGCCCTGCGGAGGCCGTCGCCGCCGCGACGGCGGTGGCCAGGACCAGCGCGACCAGCCTGTGCCGCATGTTCATCCGGGACTCCTTCTGCTCGGCTCGGATGTCGTGGGATGACCGTGTCACCGGCGTCGCGCCGAGGCGTCGTCGTCCGGACAGGACGATCGAGACTCGCGGTTGACGGCCTGGCCATCGGGGGGTGTCCGGTCCCCGGTCACCGGACACGACCGGACGGCCCGCGGGGCGCCGCGGTGGCGGTCATGAGCGCCCTTCGCGTACCGCCGCGTACAGTTGGCCGGGATCGTCGATGCCCGGCCCGCTCCTCCGGCGGACCGGCGTCCGCCCCGTACTAGCTGGTGAGGAACGCATGCCCTCCTTCCCCCGCCCCGACCTCGGCCCGCTGACGCGCCGGTCCGCCCTGGCCGCCCTGGGTCTGACGGGCGCCGCGATCGGCCTGGCCGCCTGCACCGGCAGCAAGTCCCCGTCCGGCACCGGCTCGCCCGGCGGCGGCCAGAGCCCGGACGCCCCGCCGCCCAAGGCCACGGTCCTGATCACCGAGCCGGCTGCCGCCGCGGCAGAGGTCCCGGCGTCCGCCGAGATCGTGTTCACCGCGACCGACGCCGTCTCCACGCAGGTAGTGCTCAAGGACGCGGCCGGGACCGAACTGCCCGGGGAGATGCACCCCGACGGCAAGGGCTGGCTGCCCGCCAAGGCGCTGGCGTACGGGACGGCCCACACCGTCACGGTCACCGCGACCGGCGACGACGGCAGGCCCGCCACGGCCACGTCGACGTTCACGACGATGGCCCAGCCGGACAAGACCGTCCGGGTCGTCAGCTTCCTGCCCGACGGCGCGGTGGTCGGCGTCGGCATGCCGCTGATCTTCCGGCTCAGCCGCAAGATCCCTGAGGCGCAGCGGGCGGCGTTGCAGCGGCGGCTGCTGGTGCGGACGACTCCGGCGCAGGAGGGCATCTGGACCTGGTACACCGCCGACGAGCTGCACTGGCGGCCGAAGGAGTTCTGGCAGTCGGGCACGAAGGTGTTCGTCGACGTGCGCGCGGGCGGGCTGCCCGTGGGCGACGGCTACTTCGGCGCGCGCAACTCGACGCTGACCTGTTCCATCGGCCGCTCGCTGATCATGACGATCGACGACAAGGCCAAGCCGAAGGTGATGACCGTGGTGCGCGACGGCGTCACGCTGCGCAAGATCCGGGTCAGCCTCGGCCGCCCGAGCATGCCGTCGTCGAGCGGCACCACCGTCATCATCGAGCGCCTGGCCAAGACGGTGTTCGACACGACCAGCGATCCCAACCCTGGCAACCGCTACCGCACGAACATCGAGTATGCGCAGCGGCTGACCTGGGGTGGCGAGTTCATCCACGCCGCGCCGTGGTCGGTGTCGAACCAGGGCGTCCGCAACGTCTCGCACGGCTGCGTGAACATGTCGACCGCGGATGCCAAGTGGCTGTTCAACCTGACGATGATCGGCGACCCCGTCATCACCAAGGGCACCCCGCGCAAGCTGCAGTACGGCAACGGCTGGACCGACTTCGACAAGCCCTGGGACGAGTACGTCAAGGGCAGCGCGATCCCCTACACCCCGGCTGCGGAAGCGTCGCCGGAGCCCACGCCCTCGCCCTCGCCGGTCGCCTGACCTTTCGCGTTCCTCCTCCGCCCGTGGTCCGCACCCGCGGACCGCGGGCGCGAGCGTGCGCGCCGGCCGTCCACGTCGGACGGACGCCGCGTGGAGCGGGCGGGGGTGCCGCTCTCACCGCATGAAGTGCCACCCCCGCCCGCCGTCGAGCTGCCGACGCCGGCCGGGCGCACGGCATGTCTGCGGACTCGATCCGGTCGAACTCCGGACTCAGTTGCAGCGATAGTGTTAACGCACACATCGGTTCGCGTCAAGGGACGCCCGATGGCTGACCGCACCCGCCGCACGTCGCCTGCGTGAAGAGTTGCGCAAATTCTCGGGTCGTTCAGCACAAGCCGCCGTTACGCATCTGTTGCGAACGCGTGTCTTGACGCACTTCCATGTGAGCGCTAACACTGTGTGCCAGCAACCGAGCGGAGGAAGACATGAGCGACCGGTACGTCGTGGGCGTCGACTACGGCACGCTGTCCGGCCGGGCCCTGGTGGTCCGCGTCAGCGACGGCGCCGAGGTCGGCACCGCGGTGCACGAGTACCGCCACGGCGTCATGGACGGCGTGCTCGCCGCCTCCGGCGCGCCGCTGCCGCCGGACTGGGCGCTGCAGGACCCCGACGACTACCGCGACGTGCTGCGCAACGCGGTCCCGGCGGCGCTGGCCGCGGCGGGCATCGACCCGGCCGACGTGATCGGCATCGGCACCGACTTCACCGCGTGCACGGTGCTGCCGGCGCTGGCCGACGGCACGCCGCTGTGCGAGCTGCCGGAGCTGCGGCACCGCCCGCACGCCTGGGTGAAGCTGTGGAAGCACCACGCCGCCCAGCCGCACGCCGACCGCGTCAACGCCCTGGCCCACGAGCGCGGCGAGCCGTGGATCGGCCGTTACGGCGGCAAGATCTCCGCGGAGTGGCAGTACGCCAAGGGATTGCAGCTGCTGGAGGAGGACCCGGAGGTCTACGACCGGGCCGAGCGCTGGATCGAGGCGGCTGACTGGATCATCTGGCAGCTCTGCGGGGTCGAGACCCGCAACGTCTGCACCGCCGGTTACAAGGGCATCTTCCAGGACGGCAGCTACCCGTCGAAGGACTACCTGGCCGCGCTGAATCCCGGCTTCGCCGGCTTCGTCGCCAAGCTGGACGGTCCGCTGCTGCCGCTGGGCGCGCGGGCCGGCTCGCTGACCGCCGAGGCGGCCGCGTGGACGGGGCTGCCGGAGGGCATCGCGGTCGCGGTCGGCAACGTCGACGCGCACGTCACCGCCGCCGCCGCGCAGGCCCTGGACCCGGGCCGGCTGGTCGCCATCATGGGCACCTCGACCTGCCACGTCGTCAACGGCACGGTCCCGGCCGAGGTGGCCGGCATGTGCGGCGTCGTCGACGGCGGCATCAGCCCCGGCGCCTGGGGATACGAGGCGGGGCAGAGCGGCGTCGGCGACATCTTCGGCTGGTTCGTGGACCACGCCGCCCCGGCGGGCTTCGACTCGCACGAGCGGCTGTCCGAACTGGCCGCCGCCCAGCCGGTCGGCGGGCACGGGCTGATCGCCCTGGACTGGTGGAACGGCAACCGCTCGCTGCTGGTCAACCATGACCTGTCCGGCCTGATCGTAGGCCTGACCCTGGCGACCCGCCCGGCCGACGTCTACCGGGCGCTGCTGGAGTCCACCGCGTACGGCACCCGCATGATCATGGAGGCGTTCGCGGCGGCGGGGGTGCCGGTCACGGAGCTCGTGGTCGCGGGCGGCCTGACCACGAACCGGCTGCTGATGCAGATCTACGCCGACGTGACCGACCGGCCGCTGAGCATCATCGGCTCGGCACAGGGCCCGGCCCTGGGCTCGGCGATCCACGCCGCGGTCGCCGCCGGGGCGTACGCCGACGTGCACGAGGCGTCGGACGTGATGGGCCGCGTGGAGCGGGGCGTCTACCAGCCCGATCCGGCGCGCGCCCGCGCCTACGACGCGCTCTACGCCGAGTACCGCACCCTGCACGACCACTTCGGACGCGGCGCCAACGACGTGATGTCGCGCCTGCGCGCCATCCGCAACGCCGCCCAGCTGCGCTCGGTCGACGAGCCGACGGTGGCACTGGGGGTGGCGGCATGAGCGATGTCATCGCCGTGCTCCGCGAGACGGTCTCGTCGCTGCACGGGGAGCTGACGCGATATGGACTCGTGGCCTGGACGGCGGGCAACGTGTCGGCCCGGGTGCCGGGGCAGGAGCTGCTGGTCATCAAGCCCAGCGGGGTGTCCTACGACGACCTGAGCCCGGCCAACATGATCGTCTGTGACCTGGACGGCGTGGTCGTCGAGGGCGACCTGTCGCCGTCCAGCGACACGGCCGCCCACGCCTACGTCTACCGGGCCATGCCCGAGGTGGGCGGGGTGGTGCACACGCACAGCACGTACGCCACCGCGTGGGCGGCGCGCGGCGAGGCGATCCCGTGCCACCTGACGGCGCAGGCCGACGAGTTCGGCGGGGAGATCCCGGTCGGGCCCTTCGCGCTGATCGGCGGCGACGACATCGGCAAGGGCATCGTGGCCACCCTGTCCGGGCACCGCTCGCCGGCGGTGCTGATGCGCAACCACGGGGTCTTCACCATCGGCAAGGACGCCCGCGCCGCGGTCAAGGCGGCGGTGATGTGCGAGGACGTGGCCCGCACCGCCCACCTGGCCAGGGCGCTCGGGCAGCCGCTGCCGATGGCGCAGGCCGACGTGGACTCCCTCTACGACCGCTACCAGAACGTGTACGGCCAGACCGGCCGCTAGATGTCCGCCGGTTCGGCGCCGGCGGTGGCACCACCCCGATCCTCTCACCGCAGCTCCACCGCTCCACCAGCACCACAATGCAGGCCGCGCGCCGGCGTCCCACACGGCGCGCGGGGGTAGGCCCATCCTCATCCAAGGAGATCGCATGCTCACCATGGGCAAGGCCATCACGCGACGCCGCGCCGTCGCGGTGCTGACCGCAACTCTGCTCGCGACCGGTATGGCCGCGTGTGGCAACAGCGACACCGGCGACACGCCGGCCGACGACGGCAAGCTGACGCTCGGCTTCTCGCAGGTCGGCGCCGAGAGCGGCTGGCGCACCGCGAACACCAACTCGATCAAGGAGTCCGCCACGGCGGCCGGCATCGAGCTGAAGTTCGACGACGCGCAGGGCAAGCAGGAGAACCAGATCACCGCGATCCGCAACTACATCCAGCAGAAGGTCGACGTCATCGCCTTCTCGCCGGTGGTGGAGTCGGGTTGGGACACCGTGCTCAAGGAGGCCAAGGACGCCGGCATCCCGGTGATCCTGACCGACCGCTCGGTGGACTCGGCGGACAAGTCGCTGTACAAGACGTTCATCGGCTCGGACTTCGTCAAGGAGGGCAAGCTCTCCGGGGAGTGGCTGGTCAACGAGACCAAGTCGGCCACCGGCGTGGTGAACATCGTGGAGCTGCAGGGCACCACGGGTTCGGCTCCGGCCAACGACCGCAAGAAGGGCTTCGCCGACGCCATCGCGGCCAACCCGAACCTGAAGGTCATCGCGTCGCAGACCGGTGACTTCACCCGCGCCGGCGGCAAGGCCGTCATGGAGCAGTTCCTGAAGGCCAACCCGAAGATCGACGTGCTGTTCGCGCACAACGACGACATGGGTCTGGGCGCGCTCGAGGCGATCACCGCCGCGGGCAAGGTGCCGGGCAAGGACATCAAGATCATCACGATCGACGCGGTCAAGGACGGCATGCAGGCCCTGGCCGACGGCAAGTTCAACTTCATCGCCGAGTGCAGCCCGCTGCTCGGGCCCCAGCTGATGGACCTGGTCAAGAAGGTCTCGAAGGGGGAGACCATCCCCCAGCGCATCGAGACCGAAGAGGGCACCTTCACGCCGGAGCAGGCCAAGGCCGCGCTGCCGACCCGCAAGTACTGATTCACCCCGGGGCCGCCGCACGCCGTGCGGCGGCCCCGTCCTCCACTTCTCACCGCCAGACGGAGCCGGACCCGCGGGCGCCCCGTGCCGCGTCCGGCCGACGTCCTCGCCGCCGAGCCGAGCCTGGTCCGCTGCCGGACGGCCGCGGCGGCCCATGCCCAGAACTCAGCGAAAGGTCGGATGGGATGTCGGGTAGGCAACCGGTCCTGACGATGACCGCAATCAGCAAGTCCTTCCCGGGGGTACGCGCGCTCGACGGCGTCGACTTCCGGCTGTTCCCCGGCGAGGTGCACGCCCTGATGGGCGAGAACGGAGCCGGCAAGTCCACCCTGATCAAGGTGCTGACCGGCGTGTACGCGCACGACGCGGGAGCCATCGAGCTGGCCGGGCAGCAGGTGTCGTTCACCGGCCCCATGCAGGCCGCCGCCGCCGGGGTCAGCACCGTCTACCAGGAGGTCAACCTCTGCGCCAACCTGTCGGTGGCGGAGAACATCTTCATCGGCCGCGAGCCGCGCACCTTCGGCGCGATCCGCTGGGGCGAGATGCGCCGCCGGGCCCGTGACCTGCTGGCCAAACTCGACCTGCACATCGACGTCACGCAACTGCTGGGCACGTACTCCCTAGCCGTCCAGCAGATGGTCGCCATCGCCCGCGCCATCGACATCCAGGCCCGGGTGCTCATCCTCGACGAGCCGACCTCCAGCCTCGACGCGACCGAGGTCGAGCAGCTGTTCCGCATCATGCGCCAGCTGCGCGACGAGGGCATCGCGATCATCTTCGTGACGCACTTCCTCGACCAGGTCTACGGCATCGCCGACCGGATCACCGTGCTGCGCAACGGCCGCCTGGTGGGGGAGTACCCGACCGCGGAGCTGCCGCAGCTCGCCCTGGTCGAGAAGATGATCGGCAAGGAGCTCGACGTGCTGGAGAGCCTGGAAGAGCAGTCCAAGCGCGACCTGGCCGCGATCGAGGCGAACACGCCGTTCCTGCAGGCCGAGGAGCTGGGGCGCAAGGGCTCGGTGACGCCGTTCAGCCTCACCATCCACGCCGGCGAGGTCGTCGGCCTGGCCGGGCTGCTCGGCTCCGGCCGCACCGAGGTGGCCAGGCTGCTGTTCGGCGCGGACCGCGCCGACCACGGCAAGGTCGCCGTCGACGGCAAGCCCACGGCGCTGCGCAACCCGATCGCCGCCATCGGCCACGACATCGCGTTCTGCTCCGAGAACCGGCGCACCGAGGGCCTGGTCGGGGAGCTGAGCGTGCGCGAGAACATCATCCTGGCCATGCAGGCGGCTCGCGGCTGGCTGCGCCCCATTCCGCGCCGCCGCCAGGACGAGCTGGTCGACAAGTACGTCAAGGCGCTGAGCATCCGCCCGGCCGACCCCGAGATCCCGGTGCGCAACCTGTCCGGCGGCAACCAGCAGAAGGTCCTGCTGGCCCGCTGGCTGATCACCGAACCGCGGCTGCTGATCCTCGACGAGCCCACCCGCGGCATCGACGTCGGCGCGAAAGCCGAGATCCAGAAGCTGGTCGTGCAGCTGTCCGACGGCGGCATGGCGGTGCTGTTCATCTCCGCCGAGCTGGAGGAGGTGCTGCGGCTCAGCCACAAGATCGCGGTCATGCGGGACCGGCAGCTGATCACCGAGCTGGCCAATGACCACACGGTGGACGCCGACCGCGTCATGCAGACCATCGCCAGCGGCACGCACCACGAAGGGCCTCAAGCATGAGCACCTCGAAGGCACGGTGGGCCGCCGTCACCGGTCACGCGCTGTTCTGGCCCGTCGTCGCGCTGATCGCGCTGCTGGTGGCCAACACGATCTACCGGCCGGGCTTCCTGTCGGTGGAGATGAAGGACGGCCACCTCTACGGCAGCCTCGTCGACATCCTGCGGCTGGCCGCCCCGCTGATCCTGGTCGGCCTCGGCATGACGCTGGTCATCGCGACCGGCGGCATCGACCTGTCGGTCGGCTCGGTGTGCGCGATCAGCGGCGCGATCGCCTGCCTGCACATCAGCCAGCAGCCCGACCAGAACGCCCTCGGCGGGGTGCTGGTGGCGCTGGCCCTGGGCGTCGGGCTCTCGCTCGTGGCCGGCGCCTGGAACGGGGCCCTGGTCTCGATCATCGGCATTCAGCCCATCATCGCCACGCTGATCCTCATGGTGGCGGGCCGCGGCCTGGCCCAGCTGATCACCGAGGGCCAGATCATCACCATCAACTCCGAGCCGTACAAGTCCGTCGGCGTCGGCTACCTGCTGACCCTGCCCCTGGCGATCTTCATCGCGGCAGGGGTGGCGCTGGTGGTCGCCGCGGTCACCCGGCGCACCGCCCTCGGCATGATCATCGAGTCGGTGGGCGGCAACGCCGAGGCCAGCCGCCTGGCCGGCATCCGCTCCGGACGGATCACCTTCCTGGTGTACGTCATCAGCGCGGTGTGCGCGGGCATCGCCGGCTTCATGATCACGGCGAACGTGTCCAGCGCCGACGGCAACGCGGCCGGGCTGTGGATCGAGCTCGACGCGATCCTCGCCGTCGTGATCGGCGGCACGTCGCTGGCCGGCGGGCGGTTCTCGCTCGGCGGCACCATCCTCGGCGCGCTGCTCATCCAGACCCTGACCACCACCGTGTACGCCATGAACATCTCGCCGCAGACGTCGCTGCTGTTCAAGGCGGTCGTGGTCATCGCGGTCTGCCTCATCCAGGCGCCGGCGTTCCGGGCCAGGTTCGCCCGGCGGCCACCCGCCGCCCCCGCCGCCCCGCTCGCGGCCGACCAGCCGAAGGAGCAGGTGCCGGCATGACCACGACCTCACTCACCCCCACCCGCGACTGGTGGCGCATCCCGCAGCGGTACGTGCCGGTGCTGGCCACGCTCACCCTGCTGCTGGTCATGTACGCGGTCGGCGTCTCGCAGTACCGCGCCTTCTCCAACGTGCAGGTCGTCTTCAACGTCTTCATCGACAACGGCTTCCTGCTCGTCGTCGCGGTCGGCATGACGTTCGTGATCCTCACCGGCGGCATCGACCTGTCGGTCGGCTCGGTCGTCGCGATGACCGCCATGATGTCGGCCTCGCTGCTGCAGGGCGGCATGGATCCCGGAGCGGTACTGGTTATCGCGCTGCTCGTCGGCCCGACGCTGGGCTTCCTGATGGGCTGCGTCATCCACTTCTTCGAGATCCAGCCGTTCATCGTGACGCTGGCCGGGATGTTCTTCGCCCGCGGCATGTGCACGTTCATCAGCAAGTCGTCGATCCCGATCACCGATCCGTTCTGGACCACCATGGCCCAGGAGCGCATCGGCGACCCGAAGGGCAACTTCGTGTCGATCAGCGTGCTGGTCGCCTTCGTGGTGGTGCTGATCGGCGCGTTCGTGCTCGCGTACACCCGGCTGGGCCGCAACGTGTACGCGCTCGGCGGCAACCAGCAGTCGGCGCTGCTCATGGGCCTGCCCGTCGGCCAGACGAAGATCGCGGTGTACGCCATCAGCGGCCTGTGCTCGGCGATCGGCGGCATCCTGCTGTCGTTCTACACCCTGTCCGGC
This sequence comes from Catellatospora vulcania, assembly GCF_009720385.1. Classification (GTDB taxonomy): domain Bacteria; phylum Actinomycetota; class Actinomycetes; order Mycobacteriales; family Micromonosporaceae; genus Catellatospora; species Catellatospora vulcania. The sequence goes on from NZ_WARX01000006.1 coordinate 378,490, forward strand.
GCCCCGCTGATCGCCGTCGGCATGGAACTCGACGTCATCGCGGCCGTCGTGATCGGCGGCACGGTGCTCACCGGCGGCTCCGGCTACGTGTTCGGCACCGTGCTCGGAGTGCTCGTCCTCGGCGTGATCCGGACCCTCATCACCTTCGACGGCAGCCTCAACTCGTGGTGGACCAAGATCGTGATCGGTGGGTTGCTGTTCGCGTTCATCCTGCTCCAACGCCTCATCGGCATCCGCAAGAAGTAACCCCACCCGTTTCGCGGAAGGCACGCTCATGACAACGCATTCCCAGCCCGAGGTCTGGTTCCTCACCGGCAGCCAGGGCATGTACGGCGAAGAGACCCTGCGTCAGGTCGCCGGCCAGTCCCGGGAGATCGCCCGCATCCTCGACGAGTCGCCGGGCATCCCGGCGCGGGTGGTCTGGAAGCCGGTCCTCACCTCCAGCGGCGAGATCCTGCAGGTGTGCCGCGAGGCTGCCGCCCAGGGCGCCGTCGGGGTGATCGCCTGGATGCACACCTTCTCCCCGGCGAAGATGTGGATCTCCGGGCTGGATGCGTTGACCACGCCGCTGCTGCACCTGCACACCCAGGCGAACGTGCTGCTGCCCTGGGACGAGATCGACATGGACTTCATGAATCTCAACCAGGCGGCCCACGGCGACCGCGAGTTCGGGTACATCCAGACCCGGCTCGGGGTCGCCCGCAAGACCGTCGCCGGCCACGTCTCCGATCCGCGCGTCGTCGCCCGGGTCGGGGCGTGGGCCCGCGCGTCGATCGGCTGGTCGGCGATGCGCTCGCTGCGGCTGGCCCGCTTCGGCGACAACATGCGCGACGTGGCGGTGACCGAGGGCGACAAGGTCGAGGCCGAGCTGCGCTTCGGCGTCTCGGTCAACACGTACGGCGTCAACGACCTGGTCGCCGCGGTCGACGCCGTCGCCGCCCCGCAGATCGACGAGCTGGTCAAGGTGTACGACGACAGCTACCGGGTGGCCGCCGAGCTGCGTCCCGGCGGCGACCGCCACGAGGAGCTGCGCTACGCCGCCCGCATCGAGGCGGGCCTGCGCAACTTCCTGGAGGCGGGCGGCTTCCGCGCGTTCACCACCAACTTCGAGGACCTCGGCGGCCTGCGGCAGCTGCCCGGCATCGCGGTGCAGCGGCTGATGGCCGACGGCTACGGCTTCGGCGGCGAGGGCGACTGGAAGACCTCCGTGCTGGTGCGCACGCTCAAGGCGATGTCGGTCGGCACCACCGGCGGCACCTCGTTCATGGAGGACTACACCTACGACCTGACCCCCGGCCAGGAACTGGTGCTCGGCGCGCACATGCTGGAGGTCTGCCCGACCATCGCGGCGGACACCCCGAACGTGGAGATCCACCCGCTGAGCATCGGCGGCCGGGAGGACCCGGTGCGCCTGGTGTTCGACGCCCAGCCCGGTCCCGCCGTGGTGATGGGCCTGGCCGACATGGGCGAGCGGTTCCGGCTGGTGGCCAACGAGATCGACGTCGTCGCCCCGCCGCAGCCGCTGCCGAAGCTGCCGGTCGCCCGCGCGGTGTGGCGTCCCCGGCCGTCGCTGGCGGGCTCCGCCGAGGCGTGGATCACCGCCGGGGCCCCGCACCACACCGTGCTGTCCCAGGCCGTGGGCGTCGAGGAGCTGCACGACCTGGCCGAGATGTCGCGCACCGAGCTGGTGGTGATCGACGCGGACACCACCACCCGCCGGTTCGCCGACGAGATCCGCTGGAACCAGGCGTACTACCGGCTGGCCCGCGGATTCTGACCCCCGCTCCACCGATGACGACGGATGCGTGTGCCCGAGGGGGCCTGGGCACACGCATCCGTCGGCCTGTCGGCCGTCCGCGACGAAAGATGATCAACATGCGATACGATGTGCCGTCAGGGGAGTCACCATGAGCCAGCAGCCGGCCGCCCGCGCGGCGGTGATGAACGACGTCGCCCGCCTCGCCGGGGTCTCGCACCAGACGGTGTCCCGGGTGCTCAACAACCACCCGAGCGTGCGCGACGAGACCCGAGAGCGCGTGCTCGTGGCCGTCAAGCAGCTCAACTACCGCCCCAACGCGCTGGCCCGCGGCCTGGCCGGGCGGCGCTCGCGCGTGATCGGCGTGGTCAGCTTCGACACCATCCTCTACGGCCCCGCGGCCACCCTGCTCGGCGTCGAGCGCGCCGCCCGGCACGCGGGGTACGGCATCAGCATCGTCGCCCTGGAGAAGCTCGACCGCGCCGGTGTCACCGAGGCGGTCAACCGGCTCACTGAGCAGTCCGTGGCAGGCGTCGTCATCATCGCGCCGCTGCTGACCGCCGCCGCGGCCGCACACAGCCTGCCGACCGGGGTGCCCGCCGTGGTCGTGGAGTCCGACATCGCCGGGGACCTGCCGAGCATCTCCGTCGACCAGGTGGCCGGGGCCCGGCTCGCGGTCGAGCACCTGCTCGGGCTGGGACACGAGACCGTGTGGCACCTGACCGGGCCGCGGGACTGGCTGGAGGCGCGCGACCGCGTCGACGGCTGGCGGCAGGCCCTCGAAGCCGCGGGCCGCCGGGTCCCGGCGGCGATCGTCGGCGACTGGAGCCCGCGTTCGGGTTACGAGGCCGGGCACCGGATCGGCTCCGACGTCACCGCCGTGTTCTGCGCCAACGACCAGCAGGCCCTGGGCATGCTGCGGGCGCTGCACGAACGCGGCATCCGGGTGCCGGAGGACGTCAGCGTCGTCGGCTTCGACGACATCCCCGAGGCCGAATACCTGTCCCCGCCGCTGACCACCGTCCGCCAGGACTTCGACGAGGTCGGCCGCCGCTGCCTCGCGGCCCTGCTGGACCTCCTCGATGCCCACGACGCCCCCGACGCCCCCCCCCCCCCCCCCCGCCCCCCCCCCCCCCAACCCCCCCCCCCCCCCCCCACACCCACCCCCCCCCCCCCCCCCCGACTCTTTAAAAGTTTGCGGAGGGGTGCCGGCCTAGAGGAAGCGCCAGAGGCGGTCGGAGGCGGTGGAGTCGTCGGCGGTGACGATCTGGGCGCCCTGCGCCGTCGAACCGCCGGTGACGGCGACGACCTTGCCGCCGTTGGCGCACTGGATGCGGAAAGCGCCGTTGGCGGCGTGGCGCAGGCGCCAGCGGTGGTCGGCGGTGCCGTTGTCGGCCCACTGCATGATCCGGGCGCCGGTCGCGGTGGACATGTTCTCCACGCCGAGCACCTTGGCGCTGTTGCCGTTGCGCAGCCGCAGGTAGCCGCCGGTGTCGACGACGGCGGTCCAGAGGTGGTCGGCGGTGCCGGTGTCGCCCCACTGCAGGACCAGGCCGCCGTCGGCGGTGGACATGTTCTGCACGCCGAGGACCAGCCCGGACGCGACGTTCTGGATGCGGCGCGCGCCTTCGGGTACGAACCGCCAGAGGTTGTCGGCGGTGCCGTTGTCGGGGTCCTGCACGGCCTGCGCGCCGTTGGCGGTGGAGCCGTTGAGGATCGCCAGCACCTTGCCGGTGTGCACGTTGCGGAGCTTGTGCGAGCCGTCGCCGTTGTCTACGACCGTCCAGCGGTGGTCGGCGGTGCCGTTGTCGGCCCACTGCATGACCCGGGCGTTGTCGGCGGTGGACATGTTCTCCACGCCGAGCACCTTGCCGCTGTTGGCGTTGCGCAGCCGCAGCGCCGAGCCGTCGACGATCAGCTCCCAGTTGTGGTCGGCGGTGCCGCTGTCGGTCCACTGCACCGCGAGCCCGCCGTCGGCGGTGGACATGTTCTGCACCCCGAGGACCAGCCCGCTGGCCGCGTTGGCCAGCCGGAACACCGCGCCCGCGGTGGTGCCGCCCTGGCCTGCGGCGTTCCAGTAGACCGTGTAGTTGTAGCCGTGCGCGTCGTAGAACGGGCCGAGGTTGACCGTCGCGCCGTTGGCGGTGGCGGTGAACGCCAGCGAGCTGGTGCTGCTGCGGGTCACCGTGCTCGTGGTGAGGCTGGGCAGCGCGGACAGGGCCGTGTTGCCGTAGTTGCCGGCGAGCACGACCGGACCGTAGGTGACCGCGGAGACGTTGGCGTTGTCGTTGGCCGCCTTCATGACCACTCGCATGGGCAGCTTGACTGTCACCGTGTCGCCGGAGGTCCAGGACCGGGTCAGGACGGCGTAGGCGCCTGGCGTCGTGGTGATGCTCTGGGCGACGCCGTTGACGCTGACGGTGGCCCCGGTGGTCCAGGACGGAATGCGCAGCCGCATCGTCCACGATCCGCTGACGCTGCCGGCCACCTGGAGGGTGGTGGTGTCGCTGACCGGGTAAGTCGTGGTCTGGGTGACCGTGATCCCGCGGGAGGACCAGGTCAGCACCGACGGCGCGTACAGGTTCACGGTCAGCGTGGTGCCGTTGTAGAAGTAGATCGAGTCGGCCAGCTTCGTATTGGTCTCGATACCCGTGCCCTGGCAGCACCAGAACGTGGTGTAGTCGGTGCTCCACGTGCCGCCGCCCCAGGCCGGGCCGACGCCGCGGCGGCCGCCGGGGTTGAGCGGCGTGAAGTAGGTGAAGTGCCCGTGGCCGTCGGCCGGGTTCTGCTGGCCGATCAGGTGGTTGAGCAGCGCGCGCTCGTAGAAGTCGAAGTAGGCTGCGTTGTCGGGGTTCGTCAGCCACAGCTCGCGGGTCAGCTTGAGCATGTTGTACGTGTTGCAGGCCTCGGCCGTGTCGGTGTTGAGGTACGCGGCGACGGCGTTCGGGGCGCGGAAGTGCTCGGCCTGGCTGTTGCCGCCGATGACGTAGCTGTGGGCGTTGACGCAGATGTTCCACGCGTTGCTGGCGATGTCGCGGTAACGCGTGGTGCCGGTCGCCTTGTACTCGCGGGCCGCGCCGATCCACTTGGGCACCTGGGTGTTGGCGTGCAGCCCGGCGAGCTGGTCGGAGTTGGACGCCAGCGGGTTGAACACGGCCGCGTGGTCGAAGCGCTGGGCCGCGGTCAGCCAGCGGGCGTCGCCGGTCTGCTGGTAGAGGTCGGTCAGCACGGCGTTCATGCCACCGAACTCGGTGCCCAGCACCGACTGCATCTGCGAGCCGCTCAGCCGGCCGGTGCGCCAGTCGACCCAGCCGGCGAAGCTCAGCAGCACGTCGCGGGCCTGGGTGCTGCCGATCAGACGCCACACGTCGAGCAGTCCGGCCAGCGTCTTGTGCAGGGCGTACCAGGGCACGTTGCCGTTGCTCAGGCTGCCCGCTTCGAGCGCGGTGAAGTCGGACTCGGGGAAGCCCGACAGGTATCCGGCGGTGAACCCGGCGGCGCCGTTGTTGGCCTGGCAGGCGGCCAGGGCGGCGACCATCTGGTTGGCCTTGTCGCGGCACGTGGTGTCGCCGAGCACGGCCCAGGCCTGGGCCCACGCGGTGAGGAAGTGGCCCTGGCTGTGGCTGCGGAACGGGAAGGTGGGAGCCTCCCAGCCGCCGGTGGCCGCGGCGCCGTTGGTGGACAGCCGGTGGTTGGCGCGGAACACGTAGAGCAACCGGTCGACGTTGACGTCACGCAGATAACTGAGAGTGCGGTTCTGGTTGTCCAGCCAGCGGCCGGTGGTGAGCCGCACCTGGCCGAGGTCGAAGGCGTACGCCGAGACCCCGGTGTCGGCGCGGGCCGGGGGGATCGCCGCGGCGGCGGCCTCGGTGGCGGCGAGTACAGGCGCCGCGGTGGCCGCGGTGGCGACGCCGGCCGCCTGGAGCAGGCGCCGGCGACTGAGGGACGGTGACCACATAGGAGCTCCTTGGACGGGGGTGAGTGCGGTACGGGGCTGAAGTTACCGATCACACGACTGCCGAAGGATGCGTCCTTGAAATGGCAGCCCTGGGCCATGCCTAGCTGGTTGACACGGTAGGTATCGCGTGCCCTCGATCCCGCCCCATGAATGTGACCGATAACAATCGAGGCGTCAAGGTGTTCCGAAAAGGTTTCCGTGAGGTTGCTGGTCGGCGCAGGGTTCGGGCACGAAGGCGAAGATCGTAGGTGAGGTACGATGCGCCGACAGGGGGTCACCATGAGTCAGCAGCCGGCCGCCCGGGCAGCGGTCATCAAGGATGTCGCGCGCCTTGCGGGTGTGTCGCACCAGACGGTGTCCCGGGTGCTGAACGACCACCCGAGCGTGCGCGACGAGACCCGCGAACGGGTGCTGCTCGCCGTCAAACAGCTCAACTACCGCCCGAACGCGCTGGCCCGCGGCCTGGCCGGGCGGCGCTCGCGGGTCATCGGCGTGGTCAGCTTCGACACCATCCTGCACGGCCCCGCCGCCACCCTGCTCGGCATCGAGCGGGCCGCCCGGCATGCCGGATACGGCATCAGCATCGTGGCGCTGGAGCGCCTCGACCGCAGCGGTGTCGTCGACGCGGTGAACCGGCTTGCGGAGCAGTCCGTGGCCGGTGTCGTGATCATCGCGCCGCTGCTGACGGCGGCCGCGGCGGCGGGCAGTCTGCCGACCGGCGTACCGGCCGTCGTGGTCGAATCGGACCTGGCCGGTGACCTGCCGACCGTCTCCGTCGACCAGGTCGCGGGCGCGCGCCTGGCCGTCGAGCATCTGCTCGGCCTGGGCCACCAGACGGTGTGGCACCTGTCCGGGCCCAAGGACTGGCTGGAGGCGCGGGACCGGGTCGACGGCTGGCGGGCCGCGCTGGAGGCGGCCGGACGCCGCGTGCCGCCCGTGCTCGCCGGGGACTGGAGCCCGAAGTCGGGCTACGAGGCGGGCCGTGAACTGGCCGAGCGCGGCGACGTGACAGCCGTGTTCTGCGCCAACGACCAGCAGGCGCTGGGCATGCTGCGGGCGCTGCACGAGCGCGGTGTGCGGGTGCCCGAGGACGTGAGCATCGTCGGGTTCGACGACATCCCCGAGGCCGCATACCTGTCGCCGCCGCTGACCACCGTGCGGCAGGACTTCGACGAGGTCGGCCGCCGATGCCTGGCGGCACTGCTGGAGCTGCTCGGCGTCGACCGCCCGCCCGGCGTGCCGCGCCATCCGCGGGTGCCGCCGTCGCTGGTCGTACGCGCCAGCAGTGGCCCACCGCCGGCGTCCTGACCGCTCAGCGCGGCTCGATCAGCCGTACCTCGGCCTCGGCGATCGCGTCGTCGAGGCGGGTCTTGCCGTCGAGGGAGAACCCGGCGCGCTGATAGAAGCGCACCGCGCTTTCATTGGGCCGGTAGGCGTACACGCACACGGGCCGGTGGCCCCGGGCGCGCAGATCGGCCACGGCGTGGCCGAACAGGCGCCTGCCGAACCCGGTGCCCACGCGGTCGGGATCGACGTACAGCCCGTACACCTCACCGGCACCCGCGCCGAGATCCGGATCGTGGTCGGCGGGTCCCGTGCGGCAGAAGCCGACGACGGCACTGTCGTCTTCGGCCACCCACAGCCGGTGCTCGCCCGGCATGGCGGCCATGTACTCGGCCCAGTCCGCGGCCTCCTGGACCGGGTCGAGCGCGCCGAGCAGCGTGGCGGGCATGAACTCCGCATACGCCGAACTCCACGAGCGGACCTTGATCCGGCCTATCGCGGCGGCATCCCCGACGGTGGCAGCGCGTATCACCATCACAGGGTACGGATCGCCGGCGGGTGAGTCGTCTCGGCCATATTCATGCACCGGGGGTGCAGAAATATCGGCGGATCCGTTACCGTGACGCCGTGACGGATTCGTGGACCCTCGCCATCGCACGTGACGACCTGTCCCGCACCGAGCTGGTGCGGCACCCCGTGCCCGAACTCGCCGACGGCGAAGCCCTGCTGCGGGTGGACCGGGTCGGCATGACCGCGAACAACGTGACCTACGCCGTGCTCGGCGACGCCTACCGCTACTGGGACTTCTTCCCGGCCGCCGCCGCGGGACTCGACGAGCGATGGGGCCTCGGACCGCTGTGGGGGTTCAGCGAGGTCGTGGCCTCGCGGGCGGACGGCGTGCAGGTCGGACAGCGTCTGTACGGCTACCTGCCGCCCGCCGGGCACCTCGTGGTCCGCCCCGGACGGGTCGACGAGCGCGGCTTCCGCGACACCAGCCCGCACCGGGTGGAACTGCCGTCGCCGTACAACGCCTACGCGGCCACCACCGGCGACCCGGCCTACGACGCGGATCAGGAAGACCTGCTGATCCTGTTCCGTCCGCTGTTCGTGACCTCGGCGATGCTCGCCGACCGGTTGCAGGACAACGGCTTCTACGGCGCCGGCACGCTGGTGCTGTCCTCGGCGTCGAGCAAGACCGCGTACGCCGCCGCGTTCGAGCTGCAGGGCAAGGGCCCGCGCCTGATCGGCCTCACCTCGCCCGGCAACGTGGCCTTCACCCGCGAGCTGGGCTGCTACGACGCCGTGCTGCCGTACGACGGGATCGGCGAACTCGACCCGGCCGCCCCGACGGCATACCTCGACCTGTCGGCGAACCCGGCCGTTCGCACGGCGCTGCGCGCCCACCTCGGCGACCGCCTCGTGCACGACGTCGCCGTGGGCCTGACCCACCAGGAGCGGGCCACCGAAGCGGCCGACGTGTTCTTCGCCCCCGACCAGATCCGCAAGCGCACCGTCGACTGGGGCCGCCCAGAGCTGGACCGGCGGCTCGCCGAGTCCTGGCACCGCTTCGCCGCAGTGGCCGAGAGCTGGGTCGACATCACGGTCAGCCACGGCCCGGACGGGCTGCGCGAAGCCTGGCTCAGCATGCTCGCGGGCACGACCCCGCCACGGGTCGGCCACATCATCGCGCGGTTCGTGGGAAACCTCGGGCCACAGTCTTGACAATCGTGGGTGAGGCCGTAGTAGGGCTCATGTTTCCGGAGGCTGCCAACCCGGTCCAGAGCCCAGCCCGACGTCCGATAAAGGGCAGTGAACTTCGCCGTCGTGATGCCCAAGGAGGCGCGCGGCCGGAGGGGAAGTCAAGCCCCTCCTCTGTGAAGCGCCGGGTCACGCGCTCGGCAGCTCGACGGCCTCAGGGGCGTGGGCGCCTGCCGTCGGCGAGGTCGGCGATCGCCCTGCTCAGCCGGGCCGCGCGGGTCTCTGCCTCGACTGCCTTCAGGATCGGCAGCATCACCAGGTACTGGTCGGTCTTGCCGAGCTGCGCGAAGAAGTCCCCGGCTGCGGCATTCGCCGCCAGGGCTGCGGCCAGGTCCGGGGGCACGGTCGCTTCGCTCTGCTTGACGTACGCGGCGTCCCAGCGCCCGTCGGCCTTGGCCGCCTCGACCTCGGCCAGGCCCGGCGCACGCACCCGCCCCTGCGCCATGAGTGCCTCCATGCGCTCCACGTTCACCCGCGACCAGGAGCCCTTCGGCCTGCGGCGGGAATACCGCTGCAGGAAGTGGTCGGCGTCCAGGGACTTGCGGACGCTGTCGATCCAGCCGTAGCACAGGGCCACGTCGGCCGCCTCGGTCACGCTGACCGCGGGCATCCGCGAGTTCTTCTTGCGGACCTTCAGCCACGCGCCGTCGGGGCTCCCGTGGTGCTCGGCCAGCCAGGCCTCCCACTGGTGGGGCTGCTCGAAGCTCAGGATCTCCACTCCGGCGACTCTAGGCGCTGTGGCCGACAAGTTGCCGGGACCGGAGTCAGGAACCCCGCTCTCCACCTTCGCAACGCAGGGACACGGGTCAATCCGTGCGGGCGGCGCGTCCAGGCTGGTAACGCTAGGCTGACCCGGCGGGAAGGAGGCCGGATGAACCGCGATATCCGCGACATCGAGGACGTGCTGAAGCTGCTGGACGGGCTGCTCGCGACGGGTGCCGACCGGTGGACGCCCGGCGGCGGCGCCGACTGGTGGGACGGCTTCTACGCCGACCGGGACCGGCCCGTGCCGTTCTTCGCGGACAAGCCCGATGAGAACCTGGTGTCGTACCTCGACCGAGGGTTGGTCACCCCCGGCCGGGCCCTGGACCTCGGCTGCGGCCCCGGCCGCAACGCGCTGCACCTGGCCGCCGCGGGCTTTCAGGTCGATGCCGTCGACCTGTCCCCCACCGCGATCTCCTGGGCCCGCGATCGGGCCACCGCGGCCGGACTCGACATCGCGTTCCACTGCGGCGACGCGTTCGCCGAGACGGCCCCGTCCGGGCCATACGACCTGATCTACGACTCGGGCTGCTTCCACCACCTGCCACCGCACCGGCGCGTCAGCTATCGCGCAATGCTTGCCCGGGCACTGGCCCCCGGCGGCCACTTCGGGCTCAGCTGCTTCGCCGCGGGGGCGATGGGCTCCGAACTGCCCGACGCCGAGCTCTACCGGCAGGGCGGGCTGCAGGGCGGCGTCGCCTACACCCCGGAGGCACTGCGCTGGATCTTCGCCGACATGGCCGAGGTCGAGTTGCGCCGCATGCGCGACGAGCCCGCCGACTCGCCCCGGTTCGGCGAGCAGTTCCTGTGGACCGCCCTGTTCCGCCACGACGGCTGACTCCGGGACGCCCGGCGGTCCCGCGGCTCGGCGGCGTACGCGCGCCCACTTACCGTACGAAGCGGGTCTGAGATGCGGATTGGCGTGTGCTGGGTCGTCCTGCATGCGCGCACCTCGGCGCAGGGCTGATGTGTCGCGTGTGGTTGTCCCGAGGTGTGGAGCGTTGCCGTGCGGGCTAGGAGCTGGGGGACGCATGGTCCGGCCGGTCCTGGTCGGACCGGCCGGACGGTAGGAATCAGCGCGTCGTGCAGAGGTTGCCGTTCAGCTTGAACAGCGGCGGGAGCACGTTCGGTCCCTGGTAGTTGCCGACGTAGCCGACGTTCACGGTGGCTCCCGGTGCGATGACCTTGTTGAAGTCGGCATTGGACACGGTGACCGCCGAACCGGTCTGTGTCCAGGTGCCGTTCCAGCCGCTGCCGAGCTGCTGCCACGCCGTCGGCCAGCTGAACGCCAGCGTCCACGTGTCCACCGGGTTGGCGCCGGTGTTCGTGATGTCGACGCTGCCGACGTACCCGTTGCCCCAGTTGCTGGCGTCGGTGAGGGTGACCGCGCAGGGTGCGCTGGTGGGCGTGCCCGTCTGGAAGGTCACCGGCGGCGAGGCCCAGGAGACCCGGCCGGAGCCGTCCCGCGCGACGATGTTCGCGGTGTACCGGGTGCCGGGGTTGAGGTTGTGCACGGTGAACGTCGTCCCCGTGGTCTCGCCCCACTGCTCGGTGATCGTGCCGAGCTGCCGGTGGATCTCGTACTTGAGCCCGGCGGCCCCGGCGGGCCAGGTCAGCGTGACGCCGTTGGCCGTGACCGCGGAGGCGACCGGCCGGGCGGGCGTCGCCGGCCGGGCCGTCGAGCCCGCCGGCTTCAGGACCAGCGTCGTCAGCGAGTTCGGGGCCAGCGTCACCGACGTGGCGCTGCCGGATGCGGTCGCGATGGCGGTGTCACCGTTGCCGAAGGTGTGCACCTGTGCCGTCGCGGCGGGGGAGTATCCGGCGTAGCTGAGGCTGACCTGCTTGCTCGCGGCCTCGTCGGTGTTGACGAGCAGCACCGCGAGATCGCCGTTGGCGCGCCGGGCGGCGTGCGCCTTGATAGCCGGATCGGCTGCGCCCGCCCGGATCAGCTGGTCGCCGGCCTTGACGAAGCGTGACGCCATGGCCAGGCCGAAGTACGGCGCGAACGGCGTGTTCATCGGTGGCTCGCAGACGGTGCCGTCGGCGTTGCAGGAGGCGCTGGACAGCAGGCCGAAGTCGCCGTAGTCGGTGTGCCCGCCCACCGTGGACACGGTGCCGATGCCGTTGTGCACGTTCCACCAGTCGATGTTGAACACGCCCGCGGCGAGCAGGCTCGCGTAGGAGTCGGCGGCGAACAGCGCGCCGGGCTGGGTGTTCTGGCCGTAGCCGGTGTTGATCTCGGTCAGCGCGATGCCGAGGTTCTTGCCCGCGTGCCGGTTGATCTGCTGGCGGGCGAGCCAGACCGCATCGGTGACCTGGGCGGTCTTGGACAGCGCCTCGGCTGAGGAGGAGCCGCCCGGATACCAGTGCAGGATGGCGAAGTCGGCGGACGGGCCCGCGATGGACAGCACGACCTGGTTCCACGTGCCGGCGTCGCCGCCGCCCACGATGCCGTCGGGCCAGTTGCCGGGTGTGGTGAGCACGATGCCGATCTTGATGGTGGGGTCGACGGCCTTCATCGCCTCGATGTACTGCTTGGCGACGGTGGCGTAGCCGGCCGGGCTCTTGTCGGCGTGGTCGTCGGCCTCCCAGGCGGACCCGTAGTGGCCGTTGCCGTACAGCTCGTTGCCGATCTCCCAGTACTTCACGCCGTAGTTCTTCTCGACGTTGGCGTAGCGCACCCAGTCGGCCGCCTCCTGCGGCGTGCCGGTGCCGTAGTTGGCGATGACCATGGCCTGCGCGCCGGCCCGGTTGACGCCGGCCATGAAGTGGTCGAAGTCGGTGTCGGGGGCGACGTAGCCGCCGGGCGCGGTGTTGGTCTTCCAGTGGTAGATGTCCGAGTAGGACCCGCCGGGGTAGCGCATGGTCTGCACACCGGCGTTCTTCAGCAGGTCCGCGACCGGCGCGGTGCCCAGCTGCGAGTCCCAGACGGCATGGTTGACGCCGATCGCGGCGTCGCCGACCGTCTCCAGCCCGGCTCGGGCGTTGACGGTCACGGTGACGGCAGGATCGGCGGTGGCCGGGGTCGGGACGGCGAGAGTTGCCGCTGCCAGCGTGAACGCCAGCAGGGCGGTGCGGCTCTTTCTCATCGTCGGACCTCCTTTCGGGAGAGGGTATTGGAAGCGCTCCCAAGAGTCGTACGCGCATCGATCGATGTCAACCGTGCGATCCGGACGGTTCTGCTGGCAGATCAACGTCGCTGCATCGAAATCGGGTGATGGGTGCCCTAGATTGACGGCACCCTATCCCACCTCGTCGGAGGTATCCCGTGAAACTCCGTCGCGCCCTCGTGGCGCTGCTCACCGCCGTCTCCGCGGTCGGCGCCGCAGCCGTCGTGTCGGCTCCGGCCGCGCATGCCGCCACGCCCGATCGCTGGGCGTTCGCGTTCATGGACAACCCCGTGCCGCCGGCCGCCTACCTGATGGACCCGACCCGGCAGTGGAAGAGCGACAACATCCCCAACAGCACGGTCAGCCCGCTCGTGGTCGGCCGCTACCGGGTGAAGTTCCCGAGCATCGCCTCCACCAACGGCGTCGCCCACGTCACCGCCGTCGCCGGTGATCCGCGCTGGTGCCAGGTCTGGAACTACTTCGCGTCCGGTGCCGACCAGTACGTCGACGTGCAGTGCTACAAGTACACCGGCGCCGTGATCACCCCCGACTGGTCGGCGTTCACGGTCATGTACTCGACCAGCTCAGGCCTGCTCGCCGGCCCGGGGACGTACGCGTACGTGCAGGGTAAGTCCACCGGCGGCACCCAGACGTCCTACAGCCCGGTCGGCGGCGTCAACACGGTCACCCACGGCGGCATCGGGACCGGTGTCTACAAGGTCTGGTTCCCCGGCGTCAGCACCGGGCTGCAGGACGGCAACCTCCAGGTGACCGCGCAGCACCCGAACAGCCCGCGCCGCTGCAAGGTCGACAACTGGATCCCCGGCGGTGCCGGCCTGGACGTCGTCGTGCGCTGCTACGACCACACCGGCGCGCCGGCCGACAGCTGGTTCGACCTGACCTACCACCGCGCCCGCTCGGTCTACGGGGCGTTCAACCCGCCGAAGTACTTCGGCTACCTGTGGAGTCCCGGATTCCCCGGTCCGTCCAGCTACAACTCGGTCGGCTCGATCAACACTTCGACCCCGGGGGGCCCGGGGCTGCAGTACGTCGAGTTCCACAAGGTCGGGTTCCGGGAGGGGCACGTGCAGGTCAGCGGATACAAGAGCGGCTCGAACTACTGCAACCTGCAGAACGTGTGGCTGCTCTCGGGCGGCGTCGTGATCGTCCGCAACGTCATCTGCTGGAGCGCCGCAGGCGCTCCGGTGACCCCGGAGTTCTTCATCAGCTACAGCTCGCGGATCTGAACCCCAGCGGTCGTGCGGCGCGGGGCGGGGGGGCCGGTGGCAGGACGACCAGCGCCGGCGGGGGAAGGGCCTGGACGGGGACGGGGCCGGCGGGGCCGGTGGCGCGGGCGTCACCGCGGGTGGCCGCGGCGGAGTCACGGGTGGCACCGGGGCCGGCGGCACCGGGGCGGGTGGCGCGGGTGGGTACTGCCGGTCGCGGTCCCACCACTCGGGGCGCTCGTGCCACCGGTCGCGGTCATCGTGCCAGCGGTCCTCCATGCGCTCGTGGCGTATGCCATGGGCGGCCGCGACCAGGGCCGCGCCCACGCATCCGGTCAGGCACGAGCCGGCCAGGAACGCCCCGACCAGTGCGAGAGCGAACCTGCCGGACGGCTCGCGCCTGGCCGGGGGTGGTGCGACCGGGCGTGGTGCGACAGGCTCGTCGGCGGTCGTGCCGGGCTCATCGGTCATGCCTCCATCGTGGGCCAGATCGGTCCTGCGGACAGGCGGCGTCGCGAGATGGCGCCGGATTCAGTGCCTGGTGGTCCCTGATGCGACCAGCGTGACGTCGGTGCCGCCGGTCGCGGCGGGCCCGCCCGCTCGATCGTCCGACTTGCCTGGCAGGTGGGCGAATGGAGGCCCACGATACGCACAGGTGCCAGGCAAGTCGGACGATCATGATCGGCGACACCGCAGGTGGCCGTCAGTGGGCGGGTTCCTCCTCGCGCGCCTGCCGGGGGAGCAGGAACGCGGCCAGGAAGGTGACGGCCAGCAGCGCCACCTCGACCCACAGCACCAGGCGCATCGCGTCGCCGAAGGAGGCGGGGTCGGGGCCTAGCGGGCCGAAGCTGACGGTGTTGAAGAACAGCGTGCCGAGCAGGGCGATGCCGACCGCGCCGCCGAGCTGCTGCACGGCGGTGAGGGAGCCCGACGCCGAGCCGGTCTCGTGCGGCTGCACCCCGGCCAGGATGATGTCGAAGAACGGGGCCATGACCAGGCCCATGCCGATGCCGAAGACGCCGAGCGCGGGTGCGAGCTGCCACGGCGTGACGCCGACCCCGGCCTGGTCGAGGGTGATCACGAAGCCGATCGTGGCGGCGGCCATCACGGCCAGGCCCAGGTGCAGCAGGCGGCGGCCGAGCTTGCGGGTCAGGCCCGCGCCGCCCGCGATGCCGAACCCGACGACGATGCCCAGTGACTGCGGCACGCTGGCCAGACCAGCCTTGAGCGGGCTGTAACCCAGGCCCAGCTGGACGTACAGGCTGAAGGCCAGGCCGAAACCGATCATGCCGGCGAAGAAGGCGAGCCCGGCGACCAGGCCGCCGGTGAAGGCACGGCGGCGGAACAGGGACGGCTCGACGAGCGGGTCGCCGCCGCGCCGACGGCGGGCGATCTGCTGGCGGCCGAACAGGAAGAAGACCGGCAGGCTGGCGGCCATCATGACGAAGGTCCAGGCGGGCCAGCCCAGCTCACGACCTTGGACCAGGGGGTACAGCAGCAGCAGCGCGCCCGCGCTGACCAGCGCGACCCCGGTCAGGTCGAGCCGGGACGCGTGCTCGGAGCGGGACTCCGGCAGGAACTTGGCCGCGCCCAGCAGGGCGAGCAGGCCGAGCGGCAGGTTGATGAGGAAGATCATGCGCCAGCCGGTGCCGAGCAGGTCGGCGTCGACCAGCCACCCGGCCAGGATCGGGCCGCCGACCGCGGACAGGCCCATGACCGGCCCGAACGCGCCGAAGGCGGCGCCGGCCTCCTTGGGCGGGAACATCTCCTTGATCATGCCGAGGCCCTGCGGGAGCAGCACGGCGCCGAGCAGGCCCTGCAGCACACGCGCGCCGATGAGCAGCTCGGGTGTGGTGGCCGCCGCGCACAGCGCGGACGCGGCGACGAACCCGGCCGCGCCGATCATGAACATGCGCTTGCGGCCGTAGAGGTCGCCGAGTCGGCCGCCGGTGATCAGGCCGACCGCCATGGCCAGGGTGTAGCCGGCGCCGAGCCACTGGATCAGGCTCTCGGAGCCGCCCAGCTCGGCCTGGATCGAGGGGCCCGCGATGGTGGTGACCAGCGCGTCGAGCAGGTCCATCACCTCGGCGGCGAGGATGACGAACAGGGCTGCCCAGCGCCAGCGGTACGCCGCGGGCCGGGTATCGGGTGGGGCGGTGTCGGGCAGGACGGTGGTCACGATGTGCCTCCGGGATTGAGCGAACGGTGTTCGTTTAACGAACACCGTTCTACACAGCGAACGCCGTTCGCGTCAAGTACGATGTGCGCCATGTCCGAGATCCCGGCCCCGCCCTGGCGTGCCCCGCGCCGCAGCGCCCCCGCCCGCAAGCCGCTCAGCCGGGACGCGATCGTGGACGCCGCGCTGGGCCTGCTCGACCGCGAAGGCCTGGACGCGGTGAGCATGCGGCGCGTCGCCGAGGAGCTGAACACCGGAGCCGCCTCGCTGTACGCGCATGTGGCGAACAAGGACGAGCTGCTGGAGCTGGCGTACGACCGGGTGCTGGGCGAGATCGAGCTGCCCGAGCCGGACCCGGCCCGCTGGCGCGAGCAGGTCCGCGAGATCGCGCGGGCGTCCTACCAGGTGCTCGGCAGGCACGGCGACATCGCCCGGGTCAGCCTCGCCAACGTGCCGACCGGGCCCAACGCGGTCAAGATGGGCGAGGCCATGCTGGGCGTGCTGATCAGCGGCGGCGTGCCGCCCCAGCAGGCAGCCTGGGCGGTGGACCGGATCTCGATGTACATCAGCGCCGACGCCTACGAGGGCTCGCTCTACCAGAGCCGGCAGCGGACCAGCGGCAAGCCGATCGACGAGTTCATCGCCGACTACTTCGGCCAGATCCACGAGTATTACCGCAGCCTGCCGCCGGAGCGCTTCCCCTTCCTGACCCGATACGCCGATGTGCTGGTGCAGGGGGATGGGGAGGAGCGGTTCGAGTTCGGGCTGGAGCTGATCATCAACGGTCTCGCCCGCTACCTGCCCGCGGCGGACTGAGCCCACCGTGCGCCGGACGATGCTGCCGAGCACATCGGACGGACCCCGTATGCCAACATTGCGCCCGTGGCGGGCAGTCCACTCGCGCCCGTCTAACGCCTGCCGGTAAAAGAGCGTAGGGTGGGAACGTCGCCCGGGTCCCCGGTGGCTGTCTTTCGCCGCCGCCCATGCACGACCCGCCCTCGGCCGGAATCCCCTCGCACGCCGCGTCTGCGGCGGCACGCCCGGCACGGCAGTCGTCGTCACCGCAGCCCCTCCCTCGTGCGCGCACGCCCCGGGAGCCTGATCCACCCGTCAAGGTAGGGAACGTGAGCGCGATGGACGACATCGCCGACAATCACGACCGCACGAACGGCACCTCGATGCCGGGCATGGCTCCGGTCGCGACGGTGCCGGACACCGCCGCCCGCAGGGCTGCCGACAGCAGGCACTCGATCCCGGTCGGCAGGCACACGCTGCCGGTTGTCGCGCCGGCACTGCCGGAACCCTCGGCTGCCGCACGTTACCTGCTCGCCGCCATCCGGATCGCGCTCGGCTGGATCTTCCTCTGGGCGTTCCTGGACAAGCTGTTCGGGTGGGGATTCGGCACCCCGTCGGCGAAGTCCGTGCTCAGCGGCGGCAGCCCCACCCTGGGCTTCCTCTCCTCGGCCAAGGGCCCGTTCAGCGGATTCTTCCAGTCGATCGCCGGCAACCCCGTGACCGACCTGCTGTTCATGGCTGCGCTGCTCGCCATCGGCGGTGCCCTGATATTGGGCATCGGCATGCGAGCGGCCGCGGTAGCCGGCGCGGTCCTGACCGTCCTGATGTGGGCCGCGGTCCTCCCCCCGGCCAACAACCCGCTCCTGGACGAACACCTCGTCTACGCGGCGATCCTGATAGTCCTGGCCGTCCTCGGCGCCGGAGACACCTTCGGCCTCGGCCGGAGCTGGGCGGCGACGGCACTGGTGCGGCGAGCCGCCTGGCTCCGGTAGCCACCCCGACGCACCCGCGAACACGTGCACAACGCACCGATCATGTCGGGCGCCGCCACCTCGGCGGCACCCGACATGCGCTGCCATGCCACCTCAACGATGGTCGAAAGGTCGAAGATGGTCACCAACGTGCACGTCACCGCCATACCCCTCCGACCGCCGGAGAGGGCCGATCACTGGCAGCCGCGGACCCGGTTCCGCGGCAGCGCCATGGCAGCAGACCTGGGCACGCCGGGCGAGACCGATCCCCTGCTGGTGTCGCTGCACGCGATGGCGGTCGGGGACCCGGCCCGGGCCGGCGCCCGCGACAGGGCCATCGAGTGGTACCTGCCCATGGCCGGCTACCTGGCCCGTCGATTCCGGAACTACGGCGAACCCCTCGACGACATCACCCAGGCCGCGGTGATCGGGCTGATCAAGGCGATCGACAGGTACGACGCCGAGCGCGGCGTCCCCTTCGTCGGCTTCGCGTTCCCCACTGTCCTCGGCGAGATCCGGCGGCACTTCCGCGACACCACCTGGGACATCCGGGTGCCGCGCCGCATTCAGGAGCTGTACCGGGAGGTCGCCGTGGTGACCGAGGAACTGACCCATGAGCTGCGGCGCTCGCCGACCACAGGGCTGGTGGCACAACGGCTCGGGGTCAGTGAGCGGGACGTGGGCCTGGCCCGTCTGGCCGCCCACTCCTACCGGCTGCTGTCGCTGGACCAGCCGCGCAGCGACGGCGACTGGGAAGGCGACGGGGACGGCCGGCTGGCCGACCTGCTCGGCGTGCGGGACCCTGCCCTGGCCGCCGTCGAGAACCGGATGGTGCTGCGATACCGGCTCTCCCGCCTGTCCGAGCGGGACCGGAGCATCATCGTCATGCGTTTCGACGCGGAGCTGACCCAGTCGCAGATCGCGGCACGGCTGGGCGTGTCGCAGATGCACATCTCGCGCCTGCTGTCCCGCACGCTGTCACAGTTGCGGCTGATGGCATGAGCCTGACCGCCCCCGCCCTCGTCGGCTTCGGCCGGACGCGGGGTGGGGGCGGCTGCACGTCTACGCCGACCGGATCCCGGCGCGTCGGCGTTTCGGCGGCCGGCTGCGGGGGAGCGGTCCCTCGGCGGGCAGTCCCAGCGCGGCCCGCTCCGCCGCCGTCAGCATGCGCTTGTCGGGTGTCGGAACCGGTGGCGGCGCAGGCGGCGCCACCGGCCCCGCCGCGGGCACGTACTGCGCCTTCTTCGGCGGGGCCGCCTTGGGCGGCTTGGCCGTGGTCGCGGCGCGCACCCGCTCGGTCTCCCCGGCCAGGCTGATCAGCTTGCGGACCCGCGGCACGGTCGCGAGGTTGGTCTTCGCGGCGACCTCGGGCAGCGGCATGCCGGAGACCACCAGCTCGGCCACGGCGCGGCCGCGCTCACGCTGGATCGCCGCGACGATGCCGTCGAACAGGACCTGCTGGTGGGTGAGGTCGGCGTAGCGCTGCATCGGGTCGGGCTCGCTCAGCGCGTACGCGCAGAGGTTGCGCACCATGCCCTCGATCTCGGCGGCGGTGACCGTGTAGCCCTCGGTCGTCGGGTCGGACATCGTCGGCTCCTTTCACCGCGCGACGGTCGGTCCTCGTCGGGCGGCGAAGGGACTGTATCGGCAACCGCCGACCTTGTCAGCGGGCGATCATCCCCGCGGACAGATCGACGTCCGCGCCGGTCATGCCCGGCATCCGCAGCATGGCGACCACCGCCGCGCCCACCTCCTCCTCGGTGACCATGCGCTGCAGCGCGGCCCGGGAGACGAACGCGTGCTCGGCCTCGGCCTCGGTGACCCCGGTGCGCTGCGCCTCCAGCCGGAAGTTGCGGGCCATCCGCGGGCCCGCGACCGGCCCCGGGGACAGGCTGTTGACGGCCACGCCCAGCGTGCCGACCTCGTGCGCCAGGGTCACGGTCAGCCCCAGCACCGCCATCTTCGACGCCGTGTACGGCGTGCGCCGCGCCAGCGGCCGCTTGCCGCTCACCGACGCGATGTTGATCACATCGCCCCGCCCGGCGGCGGTCATCGCGGGCAGGAACGCCCGGCACATCAGGTACACCCCCCGCACGTTGACGGCGAAGACCTCGTCCCAGTCGTCGGGCTCGATGTCCACGAGCGCGTCGACCGGCCCGGCGATCCCCGCGTTGTTGACCAGGACGGACACGTGCTCGTCGGCCAGCTCGCGGTGCAGCGCCGCGACCGAGTCCGGATCGGACGTGTCGCACACCGCGACCCGCACCCCCGCGGCGGCCCCGGCCAGCTCGGCCGCGACGCCGTCAAGCGTCGCCCGGGTGCGTCCGGTCAGCACCACCCGCGCCCCGGCACCCGACAGCGCGTGCGCGATGGCCCGGCCGAGCCCGTTGCCCGCCCCGGTCACCAGCGCGGTGCGCCCGGCGACGCGGTCGTCCGCGCTCATGCCGCGGCCTGCGCGGGCGACCACGGCAGCGGGTCCCCGGCGTACTTCGCCGCCCGCACGTCGCCGGACCGGGCGTGCCCCTCGAACAGCTCCACCCGGCTCGCCCGACCGCACAGCCGGCCGAGTTCGGCGCTCGCAGCGGGGTCGACGACCTCCTGGTAGGTGACCGTCTTGAGATAGCGGCCGACCCACAGCCCGCCCGTGAACCGTGCGCCGCCGCGGGTGGGCAGCGTGTGGTTGGTGCCGATGACCTTGTCGCCGTACGAGACGCAGGTGCCCTCGCCGAGGAACAGCGCGCCGTAGTGGCGCATCCGGTCCAGCGCCTCCCGCGGCCGCCGGGTCAGGACCTGCACGTGCTCGCTGGCGAAGTCGTCGGCCAGCGCGTACGCCTCGGCCAGGTCGTCGACGACGATGACCTGGCCGTGGTCGCGCCAGGCCGGGGCCGCGAAGTCACGCGTCGGCATGTCGGCCAGGATGTGTTCGACGTGCCCGATCACTTCGCGGGCGAGCGTGTCGGACGTCGTGATGAGCACGGCGGGCGAGTCGGGCCCGTGTTCGGCCTGGCTGAGCAGGTCGACCGCGACGATGAACGGGTCGGCGGCGTCGTCGGCGACGATCAGGATCTCGGTGGGCCCGGCCAGCAGGTCGATGCCGACCTCGCCGAACAGCTGCCGCTTGGCCTCGGCGACGTAGGCGTTGCCCGGTCCGGTCAGCATGTCGACGGCGTCGATCGACTCGGTGCCCAGCGCCATCGCGGCCACTGCCTGCACCCCGCCGAGCAGGTAGATCTCGTCCGCGCCGGCCAGGTGCATCGCCGCGACGGTGGCCGCGGGCACCTGACCGCGGATCGGGGGCGTGCAGGCGGCGACCCGGCCCACCCCGGCGACCTTCGCTGTCACGATCGTCATGTGCGCGGACGCGACCAGCGGGTAGCGGCCGCCGGGGATGTAGGCCCCGGCCGCCGCCACCGGGATGCTGCGCTGGCCGAGCAGCACCCCGGGTGAGGTCTCCACCTCGAAGTCGTGCAGCGACGCGCGCTGGTGCCGCGCGAACGCGCGCACGTTGCCCTGCACCGTGCGGATGTCGTCGAGGACCTGGTCGGGCACCGTCGCCACGATCGCGGCGGTCTGCTCGGGGTCGAGGCGGAAGCGTGCGGGCTCCCAGCCGTCGAAGCGGCGGGAGTATTCACGCACCGCCTGGTCGCCGCGGGCGCGCACGTCGGTGACGACGGCGGCGACCGTCGCGGTGACCTCGGGGTCGACCGCGCCGGCGGACTTCTTCGCGGCGCGTTTGAGATGGACCGGCATGAGCGCTCCCTGCGCAGGCGGGCGGCGTGGGCTGTGCGAAGTCTGTGGCCGCCGCGCGGGACGGTCAATCGGCCGATGTCCCGCTTGTCTCGCCGTCCCAGATACGCCATTATGGAAACGGTGTTTCCATAATGGCCGGCGTCCGTCCAGGACCTGCGATACATCAATCAGTTTCGAAACCTCTGTGCCGTCACGGCCGGTCGTGGGCGAGGAGCTGGAACAGGATGTGGTCCTGCCAGACGCCGGCGATCTGGATGTACTTCTCGGCCAGTCCGAAGCGGACGAAGCCGTTGCGGGCCAGCACCTTCTGCGAGGCGACGTTGTCCACCAACGTGCCCGCCTGGATGCGGTGCAGCCCCTGCTCCTCGAACGCCACCCGGATCATGCTCGCCACCGCGGCCGAGGCGACACCGCGGCTGTTGACGTCCTGGCTCACCCAGTAACCGAGGTGGCTGTTCAGGAACGGGCCGCGCACGATGTCGTTGAGGGTGATCCGGCCGACGACGCGACCGTCGAGCAGGATCACGTGCGGCACGCACTCGCCGCGCGCGTGCCGTTCCAGCGCGTTGCCGAGCACGTCGAGCTGGCCCTCCGGCGAGAACCAGCCCTCGGGCCGGACCGGCTCGAACGGCAGGAGGAAATCCAGGTTCGCCTGGTAGAGGGCGCTGACGGTCGGTGCGTCGGCGAGGGTCACGAGCCTGGTGCTGACGGTCATGCCCTCCATGATCGCAAAGCCGGCCGTCGGGGCGCTGCGCGGCCCCGTTGGGATGATCGCCGCCCACCTCGATGCCTTCGGTCGCACAAACTGGCCGATTGATGTCGGGGATAGTGGGCATCATCGAAGGATGCTGGAAAAGCTCGACACGGTCGGCTGGGGCGGGCTGACGCACGCCTTCGGCACGGCCGAGGAGATCCCCGCCTTCATCACCGCACTGCGTGCCGAAGACCCGCAGATGCGCGGCGACGCCCGCGACGAACTCTGGAGCAGCCTGCTGCACGAGGGCAGGCGCTACGAGGCGGACGTCTACACGGTGCCGTTCCTGGCCGACCTGGCCGCGGACCCGACCACCTTCGACCGTGCCGCGATCGTCGACCTGCTGGCCGCGCTGGCGATCGGCTCGGACCATCCGTACCTGGTGACGGGCTTTCCCATCGAGCGGCTGCGGCCGTCGCCGGACGCGGTCGACGAGTCCTGGCACCTGCTCTACAGCGAGTGGAGCGGCCGCGCGCCCGGCGCACCGCCGGGCGAGGCCGACGAGCTGCGGGTGTACGACGCGGTCCGGGCCGAACTGCCGCGGATGCTGACCCTGCTGGACGACACCGACGGCGCCGTGATCGAGGCGGCGGCATACCTGCTCGCCTGGTTCCCCGAGGCGGCGCGCGACACCGTCGGGCCGCTGCTGGCCGTGGCCGGACAGCGCGGCTGGCGGCGCGACCTGCGGGTGACCGCGCTGCTCGCGGCCGGGTTGGCCGCTCGCGGGCCGGTGCCCGAGTCGGCGGTGATCGCGAGCCTGGCGCACGACGACGACGAGGAGGTCCGCTGGGCCGCCGCGGTGGCATGGACGCTCACCGCGGGCGCGACCGTGCCGGAGGAGCCGAGAGGCGTCCTGCGGGCACGGGCGGGCGGGGGGATCGGCCCCGAGGAGCCGGTGCTCGCGCCGTGGGGGCTGGGCCGGGCCGAGTGGTCGGTGCGGCTGCTGGAACACCTCGGTGACCCGGCAGCCGCCGACTCGCGGGCCGCGCTGGTCCGCGCGGAGGCCACGAAACGACACCTGGGCCCCTGGGTCGAGCGCCTCGGTGAGGCTTTCTACCTGGCGTTCGGGGACGACGAGCGGACGGCCTCGCTGCGTTATGCCGACCTCACACCCGCGCAGCGCTGGCTCGTCGACCACCTGGTCCGGCACCCGGACGCGCTGATCGCGGAACCCGACGAGGTGACCGAGCTGCTGCGCTGGTACGGCCTGCCCGACAGCCACCCGGCGCTGACCGCTTACGCGGCCGCAGCGGCCTAATCGCCGCTGGTCAGGAAGTCGTACACGGCGACGATCTCGAGCACTTCGCGGACCGTGCCGGACGCCCTGGCCAGCCGGAAGGATCCGCCGAGCCGCGCCGCCTCGGCGTGCGCCTGCAGCAGCACCCGGATGCCGCTGGAGTCGATGAAGCCGACGTCGTGCATGTCGACCTCGACCGGGCGGCCGGGACCGGCCTGGATCGCGTCGACCAGCCAGCTCGTCAGCGCCTGCTCGTTCGCCAGATCGAACTCACCGGCCAGGGTGATCCGGACACGGTCCGGCAGGATCTCCACGTCATGTGTGGCCTGCGGCGGGTTGCTAGCTCGATCCATGCACGAAGCCAATCACAGACGTCTGACGGCGACAACGGCGACGTCGTCGGCGTGGGGCGGGTTGGTCAACTGCCTGAGCAGCCGGTCGCAGTAGCGGCCGAGGTCGGCGTCGACGTCCCCGGCCAGCCGGCTGAGGTCGGCGATGCCGTCGCGGATCGTGATGTCGCGCCGCTCGATGAGGCCGTCGGTGTAGAGCAGCAGCGTGCCGCCCTCGGGGATGACGAACTCCAGGTCATCCGACCGGGGGTGGTTGATGCCCAGCAGCGGCGCGCGGTGCCAGATCTCGCTGACCCGGCCGTCGGCGACGAGCAGCGGCGGCAGGTGCCCGGCGTTGGCCAGGCGGGCACGGCCGGTCCGGGGATCCAGGAGCAGCAGGCAGAGGGTCGCCATCTCGCCGGGCAGCAGCCGGACCATCAGCTCGTCGATGAGCGTGACGATGCGGCCGGGACAGTGGCCTTCGACGGCGTACGCCCGCAGCGCATGGCGGATCTCGGCCATCACGGTCGCGGCATGCAGGGAATGCCCGACGACGTCGCCGATGGCGATGAGCAGCTGGTCGCCGAGGGCCGACAGCTCGTAGAAGTCGCCGCCGATCTCGGCCTGCGGGCTGGCCGGCTCGTAGCGTACGGCCAGGTCGATCCCGGGCACCGTGGGCAGGTGCCGCGGCAGCAGGCTGCGCTGCAGCGTGACCGCGATCCGGTGATCCTGGTCCTGGGCCCGCTGGGCCTCGGCCGCCGCGCCCAGCGCCTGGGTCAGCTGCGTCAGCAGCTGGGTGTGGACCTCCTCGTGGGGCGCACACGTGAACAGGTACAGCGGCGGGCGGTCGGGGCGGAACCGGGCGGTGGTCACGGTGACGGGATCGGGCCAGTCGGCGGGCAGCTGCCACTGCGCGGCGAGGCCCGTGATCCGGTGTGAGCCGATCGGCACGTCGTCGCCGGGCGGCTCCCAGCCGCCGACGGTGACCTTGCCGGCTTCGGTCGCCAGGGCCAGGGCCCAGCCGGCGTCGGTGGTCTGGGTCGCGACCGCGGCGGCCGTGCCGAACAGTCGGGCGGCTCCGGCGGCGGCCTGGCCGAGCAGCTCGGTGAAGTCGCGCGCCATCGTGACCGCGAGCGTCGTCTGGGCGAGCCGGGACAGGCCCTCGGCGAGCTGCTCGGCCCTGCGGCGCGCCTGGTAGTAGCGCAGCACCGCCTGCACCGTGGCCACCAGCTCGTGCGGGTCGATCGGTTCGACGAGGTACGCGTCCGCGCCGCCGACCAGTCCCAGGGTCCGGTCGGCGGCGTCGACCGCGTGCGCCGACACGTGGATGACGGGTGTGCTGGTGGTGGCGGGGTCGGCCTTGATGTGCCGGCACACGTCCAGCCCGCTCATGTCGGGCAGCTTGACGTCGAGCACGACCATGTCGAAGGGGCGCTGCCGGAGCTTGTCGAGGGCGTCGTGGCCGTCCTCGGCCTCGGCGACCGCGAAGCCGGCCCGGGTGAGCCAGTTCTTGAGCAGGTAGCGCTTGGGTGCGCGGTCGTCGACCACCAGAATGGTCGTCTCGGCGGGGGTGGTCACGAAGCCCTCGCGACCGGCAGCGTCACGGTGAACGTGCTCCCCTCGCCAGGTTCGCTGATCAAGGTCATCTCCCCACCCAGGATGCCGACGAGCCGCCGGGCGTACGGCAGGCCGAGGCCCGTGCCGTTGACCTTGTGGCGGTTGGGGAGCTGGACGAACTCCTCGAAGATGCGCTCGTGCTGGGCGGCCGGGATGCCGACGCCGGTGTCGGCGACGGTGATCGTCCAGAGCCCGCCGTCGCAGTCGGCCCGCATGGTCACCGCGCCCTGGTCGGTGAACTTGACCGCGTTGTGCAGCAGGTTGCGCAGCACCTGGGTCAGCAGCGCCTCGTCCGACTCGATCCAGGCGCCGTCGCCGGGGGTTTCCACGACCAGCTCGACGTCGGGGTTGTTCAGCACGGCCTTGAGCGTGCCGCGCAGTTGTTTGAACAGCTCGCTGAGATCGACCAGCCCCCACTGGGGTTCGAGATGGCCGGACTCCGCCTTGGCCAGGTCGAGCAGGTCGTTGACCAGTGACAGCAGGTCCGACGCCGAGCCGCGCATCAGCGCCATCTGCTCGGCCTGGGCCTCGGTGAGCGGGTCGGAGTCAGGGTCGGACAGCAGCCTGATCAGCCCGATGACCGCGGTGACGGGGGCGCGCAGCTCGTGGCTCACGTTGGCCAGGAAACGCGTCTTGGCCTCGCTGGCGGCCCGCAGCTGCCCGGACTTCTCGTCCAGCTCGGCGTACAGGGCGACCACGCCGCGATTGGTCTCTTCGAGTTCGGAGCTGAGCTGAAGATAGAGCGCCATCACGCCGCGGTTCGTCTCCTCCAGCTCGTCGTTGAGCGCCTTGAGCCGCTCCTGTTGCTGGCGGGCTTCCTCGAGCGCCGTCAGCAGGTGCTCGTTCTGGGAAGCGAGCTCGTCGAGCGGGCTGGCCACCGCGGAGGCCGCCAGCTTGCGCCGGGCCTGCTCGACGCGGTTCGCGTCGAGGTCCGGGGTGGGCAGGCGGCGTGACAGCATGACCACTGTCCCCTGCCCAGTTTCGGTGACTTCCAAAACATCGACGAGGCGGCCCGCAGGTCGCAGCGCCTGCCGGTCCACCGTGCCGGGCACGGCGAGGTCGATGCGGAGGTTCTCCGGCGATCCGTGGATCCGGAAGGTGACCTCGACGCCGGTCCCGCCGGCCAGCAGTTGGCGGCCGACGTCGCTGAGGGCGGTGGCGACCCGGATCTGGTCCTGGTGCTCGAAGCCCAGCGCGGCGGCGGCCTCCCGGCCACGCTGCCTGACAGCGAAGACATCCTGCTCGCGACGCAGCACCAGGTGCAGCAGGACGGTGTCGGTCATGGCCGGATCCTGGCCGCCAGCACACAGGCGTCGTCGCGGCGTACGCCCGCTTCGCGCAGCACCGTGGCGGCGATCAGCAGCGGCGACTTCGTCTCCAGACCCGGACTGGCGTGCAGGCTCCACTTGTCGCTGACCCCGTCGGAGTGCATCACCAGCAGCGACTCCGCCCCGAACGGGTATTCGAACTCCCTGATGACGGCCCTGCCGTGCCCGGCGATGCCGGGCATGGACACCGTGCCGCGTCGCAGGTCACCGGTGATGACGGTCGCCGCGACGTTGCCCATGCCGCACGTGCGCACGACGCCGGCGTCGGGGTCGATCTCCGCGACGGTCAGCGCGGCCCCACGGGTGTGGGACATGCCCCGGTGCAGGCGCTCCACCATCATCGCGGGCGGGCCCTCGGGCGCGGTGTGGAAGATGTTGAGGGCGGCGTGGGAGGCGGCCGCGGCGAGCGGGCCGTGACCGAGCCCGTCGCACACCATCACCTGCCGCCGGCCGCCGACGGTGCGCACGGCGAAGCTGTCGCCGCTGACGGTCTCGCCGGTCAGCGGGCGGGTCAGCCCGTCGGCCCAGGCCGGTGGCGGCTGTGCGTCGCGCCACAGCTGGGCGGTGAGGACCGAGCCGCGTCCCGGCACGGAGAAGCCGTCCGACCGGTGCGCGAGCCTGGCGACGGCGCCCAGCCCGATGCCGAGTGTGCCGGTGGTGGAGCGGCCGTCCTCGTACATGGCGGTCAGGTCGGCCATCCCGGGCGCCGAGTCGATACTGATGATCTCGATGCCGACGTTGTCGTCGTGCCGGATGGGACGCACCAGCAGCGTCCCGTCCTCAGCGTGCTTGACCAGGTTCGAAGCGAGTTCGGTGGCGATGATCGCGACGTCGGCGGTGTGCCGCTCGCCGAGGTCGACGGCGTTGGCCAGCTCGACGGCGAACCGCCGGACGGACCCCACGGCGCTCGCGTCATCCAGCCGGAACCATGACGAAGTGGGGGTCAGCGAGCTCAGCGCGCCCACTTGACCACCGCCACGGTGGTCCCAGACCCGACCGCGGTGTCCAGTTCGAACTCGTCGACGAGCCGCCGTGCCCCGCTCAGGCCCAGCCCGAGCCCGCCGCCGCTGGTGTAGCCGTCGGTGAGCGCCAGGTCGAGGTCGGCGATGCCGGGGCCGGAGTCGCTGAGCACGACCCGCACCCCGCGCCGCACCCCGTTGTCCACGGTGGAGACGACCGCCTCGCCACCCCCGCCGTAGACCAGGGTGTTGCGGGCCAGTTCACTGGCCGCGGTGACCACCTTCGTCTGATCGACCAGGGAGAGCTTGGCCGCGACCGCGGCGGTGCGGACCAGCTGACGGACCCGGACCACGTCCGCGTCACTGCCGATGGCCTGTACCTGGGGATCGGAGCCCTCGCTGCCGGTCACGACGAGGTCGCCTCAGGGCCGCCGATGAGGTCGAGGTCGTCCAGAGTGTCCGGTTCGGCGTTGCGGGCCAGCAGCTCCAGGCCGCGTTCCACGTTGAGGGCCGTGCGGATCCCGTTGAGGGACAGGCCCAGCTCCACCAGCGTGATGGCGACCGCGGGCCGCATCCCGACGACGATCGTCTCGGCGTCGAGCACCCGGGAGATCGACGCGATCGTCGACAGGGTGCGCCCGACGAAGGAATCGACGATGTCCAGGCCCGTGATGTCGATGATGACACCTTTGCAGCCGGTGTCGACGATGCGCTGGCCGAGGTCCTCCTGCAGTTGCAGCGCCATCTGATCCTGCATGTCGACCTGGATGGAGACCAGCAGCACCGCACCGATTTTGAGGATCGGCACCCGTTCCATCAGGACTCCCGCTTGCCGGCGCGCATCTCGGCGCCGCCGTGCCGGATCGCGTGCCGCAGCGCGTCGGCCAGGGTGGCCTTCGTCGCGATGTCGCCGAACTCGATGCCCAGCGCCACGATGGTCTGCGCGATCTGCGGGCGGATGCCGGAGACGATGCACTCCGCGCCCATCAGCCGCGCCGCCATGACCGTCTTGAGCACGTGCTGGGCCACCTGGGTGTCGACCGCCGGCACGCCGGTGATGTCGATGATCGCGTACGGCGAGCCGGTGTCGACCAGCGCCTGCAGCAGCCGCTCCATCACGACCTGCGCGCGGGCCGAGTCCAGGGTGCCGACGAGCGGGACGGCGACCACGCCCTCCCACAGCTTCACGACCGGCGTGGACAGCTCCAGCAGCTGCTCGCTCTGCTCGGTGATGATGTGCTCGCGGGCCTTGGAGAAGGCCTCGAAGGTGAACAGGCCCAGCTCGTCGATGAACGCCGACCAGGCCACGTAGTCGCGCAGTGCGGTCTCGCCGCCCTTCTCCACCTCGCCGATCTCGTACAGCGCGGACTTGAGGGCGAAGATGCTGGTGGCGGTCTCGGTGGCGGTGAAGCCCTGCCGCGCGCGGCCGCGCGACAGCTCGGTGAGCACGGCACGCAGCTCCGCGGTATGCGAATTGTCGAGGTTGACGGCGCCGTCGCTGAGTGACTTCTGCAGCTGCAGCTGCAACTCGGTCGTCTGGCGGCCCGATTCCGCGACGGTCAGCCGGCCCTTCAGGGGGGCGGCCGCGGCCTCCGCCCAGCGCTTGGAGATCTTTTCCGACCGCTCCGACAACAGCTTGCCGAGTCGCTCGCTTTGCTCTGCTTTCAGCGCCATTGTCATCCTTTATTGCGTATTGTGACTGGTCAGCCCAGCAAAGTGGCGACTGTACCACTGCTGGTCGGGCAAACCGGATACTCCGCGGCGGCTGTGAGATGCGCCCGGACGGCGGCCCCGCAGGACGGCTGAGTACCCGGAACGGATCCCCGAAATCATGCACGATCGGCAATAGGTGCTCGGGCATGAGCGGCCCATCGCCGACTGCGGCGACCTGTTCGCGATGTCGTGTTTCGGCCGGTCTCCGGTGGGGCAGTCAGTGCCAGGCGGTCGGTGGGGCCGCCGGTGAGAAGGGAAGTTCGATGGGCGACATCTCGAACAAGGCCGAAGAACTCGTGGGCAAGGCCAAGGAGGTCGTGGGCGACCTGACCAACAACGAGAGCCTGGAGGCCAAGGGTCTGGCCGAGCAGGCCGCTGCCAAGGCCAAGCAGGCGGCCGAGGACGTCAAGGACGCGGCGGAGGACGCCACCAACAGGTGAGCTGCCCGGGGGTGTGATCGTCAAGGCCTGTAGAAGCTGACGCGAAGAGTGCCCAGCCGGGTCTGGCTGCGGCGCTCTTCGCGTATGCGTCCCGGGACTGCCTTCGGCGGGCAGGGCCGCGACACGGGCCGGCAATCCGATGGCGGGAACGGGTTTCCACGGCTCCCGCGTGAGGGTAGGCGTGCTGTGGGACATTCCTGTGGCAGGCGCGAAAGGCGGTCGCCGATGCGGCCGGCGGGGCGGCGACCGATGCGCCGTGCCACCGAGGTTCGTCAGCTCACCTCGAACATCAACCTCGGGCCTGCGGAGGAGTCTTGCGCCAGGTAGTCAGGCCGTTCGCGCCGCCCCCGTCGGGTGCGGCGGCGATCTCGTTCGCCACCGCCGACGACCTGGCGGCGGTCCGCGAGTTCGTCGGGGCGCACGCACACGCATCCGGACTCACGTCAGAGCGGGTCCCCGGGCTCAAGCTGGCGGTGAGCGAACTCGTCACCAATACGCTCCGGCACACCTCGGGCGGCGGCGTCACGCGGGTGTGGGCCGACGGCGACACGATCATCATCGAGCTGACCGACAGCGGCACGTTCCGCAGGACCGCCCCTCAGCAGCCCGCCGCACGGCCCGCGGCCTCCGGCGGCTGGGGGCTGTACATCACCGGTGAGGTCTGCGACGAGTTCCTGTACCACAGCCTGCCCGGCCGCACCGTGTGGCGGCTGGTGTTCAAGCCGTGAACCGTAGGCCCTCGGGCCAGGACACGGCCTCGAGGCCGTGTCCTGGCCCGAGGGCCTGAGTCCCTAGTTTCGGGGGCTGTCGTGTTTGGTGGAGGGCTTGGTGCGGGGGCCCGGCAGGAGTTTGCCGCCGTTGCGCTTGCGCAGCAGGTTGGTGAGGTACATGAGGGCCAGGGCGAGCACGCCCATGTCGTCGAGGTAGATCGGGTCGGGTAACAGGTCCACGGGCAGGATCGTGTAGATCAGGGCGCCCCAGAAGGCGACCTTGCCGCCCGTGCCCAGCTCACCGAGCATCCGTTTGGTGACGAACAGGCGCTTGCCCAGTTTGATCGCGCCGATCAGCGTGATGATGCCGACGATCGCGACGGCGATGCCGATGATGATCCACGTATTCCGAGACACGCATGTGTTCTACCCTGCCGCCGGTCGGCTAATCCAGTGTTCACGCGGCGGCGCGCAGGGCCAGCGTCAGGAACTCGTCGCGGCCGCCGCCGAACAGGAAGTCCGACGTCTGCGCGAAGGCCAGCGCGGTGACGTCGCGGTACGGGTCGTTGCACCAGACGGTGCCGTAGCCGCCGTCCCAGCCATACCGGCCGGGGACCGCCGAGACGTCGTCGGGCTTGGTGGCGACCGCCATGCCGTATCCCCACCCCTGCGGCTCCAGCAGCATGCCGGCGGTGCCCTGCTGGTAGGCGGTGAGCTGGTTGGCCGTCATCGCGGCGACGGACGCCGGTGACAGCAGCGCGCGGCCCTCGTGCACACCGCCCGCGGCGAGCATGCGGGCGAAGCGCAGCACGTCGTCCACGGTGGACAGCAGCCCGGCCGCGCCGGACGGGAACACCGGCGGCCTGCCCCAGTCCTCGGCGGGCGTGGCCGTCTGCCGGGTGAGCTCGCCGGTGGCGAAGTCGGTCAGGTAGTGCGGGGGGATCCGCCCGGCGTCGCCGGTGAAGAAGCCGGTGTCGGCCATGCCCAGCGGCCCGAACAGCCGGGTGCGCAGCACGTCGCCCAGCGAGGCGTCCGCGGCCCGGGACACCAGCACGCCGAGCACCAGGGCGCTGGCGTTGTACTGCCAGCGCTCGCCCGGCTGGTACATCAGCGGCAGCGTGCCGAACACCTTGATCCACTCGTCGGGCGGGTACGGGGTGCGCGGGTCGGGCTCGGCCAGCACCAGACGCAGCTCCCGGGCCGCGGCGACGATCGGGTAGGGCGGCTCGTAGTGCGGCTCGGTCAGGATGCCGAAGCCCATCCGGAAGGTGAGCAGGTTCTCCACGGTGATCGGCCGCCGCGCGGGCACGGTGTCGTCGAGCGGGCCGTCGATCCTGGCCAGTACGCGGCGGTCGGCCAGTTCGGGCAGCAGTCGGTCGACCGGTTCGGCGAGGTCGAGCAGGCCCTCCTCGACCAGCGTCATGGTCGCCGCGGCCAGTATCGGCTTGGTGATCGAGCCGATGCGGAACAGCGTGTCCCGCCGCATCGGCGTCGCGCCGTCGAAGTCGAACGTTCCGATGGCCTCGACGTGCACCTGGTCGCCGCGGGTGACGGCCAGCACCAGGCCGGGAAGTTCGGCCGCGGCGACGCGGGCGGTCATGGCGTCGTGCAGTCGCCGCAGGCCGGCGGCCGACAGTGCATCGCTCATCGCCTCAGCGTGCCGCAAACCGGGCGCTCGCGCACGCCGACCGGACCCGGCTCCTGGTGGGACCGGCTGGTCGCGACGAATGCCCGCCCGGCCGGTCCCACGGTGGCTCAATAGACGAACGGCCACCCGGCGCTGTCCCAGCCCAGCAGGTTGATGCCGAGCCGGGCGGCGCCGCTGTCGGTGTAGTAGTGGTAGAACAGCACGTCCTGGCCGTTGTCGGCGAGCACGGCCTGATGGCCCGGTCCGTGGATCGAGCCGTGGCCGGCCAGGAGCTGCGTGCCTCCGCCGGAGGTCAGGGCGGTGCCGTTGCGGTCGGTGAACGGCCCGGTCGCCGAGACCGACCGGCCGACCATCACGCGGTACGTGCTGGACGCGCCCCGGCAGCACAGGTCGAACGACGTGAACAGGTAGTAGTAGCCGCCGCGGCGGTAGACGAACGGGGCCTCGACCGCACCGGACGCGGTCTGCCGCTGGGCCAGCGCGCGCACCGCGGTGTCGGTGGCGGAGCGCCGGCCCGTGGCGGGGTCGAGCCTGATCGACTTGATGCCGGTCCAGAACGAGCCGAAGGTCAGCCACCACTGCCCGGCGGCGTCGACGAACAGGTTCGGATCGATGGCGTTGTAGTTCACCGCGCCGCTGCTCTCGATGACCAGGCCCTGGTGGGTCCAGCTGCCGGCCGCGCCGGTGGGGCTGGTGGCGAGGAAGATCGCCGAGCGCTGCGAGCCGAAGGTGGAGGCCGAGTAGTACAGCAGGAAGCGGCCGTCGTGGTAGGAGATGTCGGGGGCCCACAGGTTCGCCCCGCCGCCCGTGTAGGTGGTGGTCCACGGTGCGCCGCCGGGCCACACGACGCCGGCGTCGCGCCAGTTGACCCGGTCGGTCGACGTCTTGAGCGGCACGTTGTCGCCGGTGCTCGCCAGCAGGTAGGTGCCGTTCGGGGCGCGTACCACGGCGGGGTCGTGGGCGCCGGTGGAGCCGGTGACGCGGCCCGGGTTCGGGTAGGACGGCGGTGGCGTGGTCGGGGCCGCTGCGGGCAGCGCCGAGCCGGCGGGGCCGGAAGTCGACGGCGGCGCTGAGGCGCGGGCCGCGGCCTGGACGCCGGTGACCGCGGCGCCGGCGAGGACGGCGGCCAGGCCGAGGGCGGCGAGCCGGGATGACGGGTGGGGCATGGCTGACTCCGATCGCGAAACGGGACGTGACGTTCCGCGTACGCGACGATCGGGGGTTCGGCACGCGGCACTGCCGCCGGACCGGCCTGCCCGGACCTGCCGGCGATGAAGGGGACGTGCGGTGTCGCTCCCGCAAGGATGCTAACGACCGCATCAGCGGATGTCGATCGATACGGCCGGGATCACCCGATCGGGCCATGCCTGCCCGGATCGCCGTTTCCCTGCGCGGTCGGCGGGGAATGGGGCAGCTGACCCCCATACCCCCTCGTTTCCGCTGGAAAGGAAGAAGCCCATGGATCTCGGAGAGGTGATGACCGACGCGCTGCGCTCGGTCGCGCTGTTCCTGCCCAAGGCGCTGGCCTTCGTGGCGATCCTGTTCGCCGGCTGGCTCGTCGCGCGGGGCATCCGCATGCTCGCCGACAAGGGCCTCGAACGGGTCCGGTTCGACCAGCTCGCCGCCCGGGGCGGGGTGACCTCCGCGCTGGCCCGCGGCGGGGTGGACCCGTCCGACCTGGTGGCGCGCCTGGCCTACTACGCGGTGCTGCTGTTCACGCTGCAGCTCGCGTTCGGGATCTGGGGACCGAACCCGGTCTCCGACCTGATCAACGCGGTGGTGTCGTGGCTGCCCAAGGCGTTCGTCGCGATCGTCATCGTGGTGGTCGCCGCGGCCATCGCCTCCTGGGTCAAGGACCTGGTCACCGGCGCGCTGGGCGGCCTGTCGTACGGCCGGTTCCTGGCCACGACCGCGTCGGTGTTCATCGTCGGCCTCGGCGTGATCGCGGCGCTCAACCAGATCGGCGTCGCCACCACGGTGACCATGCCGATCCTGATCGCGGTGCTGGCGACCGTCGCCGGCATCCTGATCGTGGGCGTCGGCGGCGGCCTGGTCCGCCCGATGCAGGCGCGCTGGGACAGCTGGCTCGACCGGGCCGGCGAGGAGTCGACCCGGGTCGCCGAGCACGCCCGCGCGTACGCCGCCGGGCAGGCCGACGCCACCCAGGTGCTCGCGGACCGGCCCACCGGCACGGTGTACCCGTCGCAGCGCACCGCCCCGGCCGACCCGGACCTGTACCAGGCCCCGGCCGACCCGGACGAGTTCCCGGAGCCGCTGGTGCCCGGGTTCGACAGCGACCAGACGCAGCCGCTGCGTCCGGCCCCCCGGCGGAAGTAGCCGCCGACCGGCCGATGGGCGCGGCCTGACCGGTCGCGCCCATCGGCGGGTGTCGACCCGGCTGTCCCTCCGGCGGGTGGAGCCGGTCGGGCAGCGTTGTCCTCTGTTCGGTCATAACGGACGCCAAGCCGCATTCAAGGCTCGGATGCTGACCTAATCTCGCGGCATGGACCGTGGCCCCACCAGCCCAGACCAAGCCCGCCAGGTGCTCGCGCGCTATGCCGCCGTCGTCGGCGACGCCGGCCGTGCCGCCGCCGCAGCCGACCCGGGCGTGCTCGCCATCCTCGACCAGGCGACGGCGAGCGTCGGCGACGCGCTCGACCCGCAGCGGCAACCGCCCCTGATCGAGCTCGCGAGCTACGCCGACGGGCTGACCGACAAGGCGACCGCGCTGGGCTGGAACCTGCCCGACGTCACCACGCTGGACTGGCGGCGCGCCGACCAGATCACCTGGCGGCTGGTCGCGGTGTGCGACATCGCCGCGGCGATGCTGGGCAGGGACGTGACCGCGGGCTGAGCAGGGGGAATGCGGCGAAGTAGGCAACGTTTGCCTGCTGTTCGCCTGATCTTGGCGCGGTGCGCGCGGGCCGTTCTCGGATGCGGACTTGCATGTCGGAGGTAGACATGAAGGCCCATCGAAAGGCAGCTATCCGTGCACACCCCTCTGTCCCGCCGCAACCTGCTGCGCGCCGGCACCCTCGGCGGCCTCGGCATCGCGTTCGCCGGCAGCATCCAGGCGGTCGCCGGTCCCGCGTACGCCCACCCGACGGTCCCCGGCTACGGCCCGCTCGTGCCGGACCCGGCCGGCATCCTGTCCCTGCCGGAGGGCTTCTCCTACCGGATCGTCGCCGAGGCCGGCAAGACCCTGCTGTCGACCGGCGAGGCGACGCCGAGCGACCCCGACGGCACCGCCTGCTTCGGCACCCGCCGCGGCTTCACCCTGGTCAACAACCACGAGATCGGCGGCGACGAGCCCTACCGGGTGCCCGCCCGTCCCGGCTTCACCTTCGACCCCGGCGCGGGCGGCGGCACGACCAACATCGAGGTCGACCACCACGGCAACCGGGTCCGCCAGTACGTCAGCCTGGCCGGCACGCACAACAACTGCGCCGGCGGCATCACCCCCTGGGGCACGTGGCTGACCTGCGAGGAGACCGAGCAGCGTAAGGGCGGCGCGTTCCTGCAGGACCACGGCTGGGTGTTCGAGGTCGACCCGTTCGACCAGGAGGCCAACCTGGACCCGGTGCCGCTGAAGTTCCTCGGCCGGTACTCCCACGAGGCCGTCGCCGTCGACCCGAAGACCGACGAGATCTACCTGACCGAGGACGCGAGCGGTCCCAACGGGCTCTACTTCCGCTGGGTCCCGCCGAAGGGCTTCAAGGGCCGTGACGGCGCCCTGCGCAAGCTCGCGCTCAGCGAGGGCGGCGACACCGCGGGCCGCCTGCAGGCGCTCAAGGCGTCCCTGGACGGCCTGCACATCACCGATCTGTCCGCGGCCACCGAGCCCGGCACCAAGTACAAGGTGAGCTGGGTGGACGTGCCGGACCGGCTGGCCGCCACGGTCTCGGTGCGCAAGCAGTTCACCAACGACCAGGTCACCCGCGCCCGCAAGCTCGAAGGCCAGTGGTACGGCGACGGCGGCGTGTACTTCGTCTCCAGCTACGCCCGGATCACCGACGGCAGCGTGCACGAGCACGACGGCCAGGTCTGGTTCTACGACCCCAAGCGCGAGACGATCGAACTCAAGACCATCTTCGGGCTGAACCCGGACCCGAAGGAGGAGGGCCACTTCGACGGCCCGGACAACATCACCGTCTCGCCGTACGGCGGCATCATCCTCGCCGAGGACGGCGAAGGCCTGTCGCACCTGATCGGCGTCAGCGACAAGGGCGTCACCTACCCGCTGGCCCGCAACGAGATCAGCGAAAGCGAGTTCACCGGCCCGACGTTCAGCCAGGACGGCCGGATCCTGTTCGCCGGCATCCAGGCCGACGGCCTGGTCGTCGCGATCACCGGTCCGTGGGGCCGCCGGGGCCACGACCACGGTCACGGCCACTGACCTTCTCGCGTCCCAGTGCCGCGCCCGCTCCGGAATGTGCCACCGGAGCGGGCGCTCCCGTAACCTGCTTGCTCGGGCCGACGCGTCCTGGTTGCCTGCTCCGGTGATCTTCGAAACCGCCTGGCGGCACAGCCTGCACCAACGCGCCTTCCTGAGCCGGTCCGCGGTGGGCAGCGGGCGGGTGGTCGTGCACGAGCGCCGCAGTCGGCTCGTCGGGCTCGACGTGCGCGACGGCGGCGTGCGCTGGGATGTGCCACTCGGGCTGTGGCCGTACGCGCTGACCGTCACCGCCGGGTGGTGCCTGGCCATCCCGCAGTGGCTGCCCTGGCTGTCCTGCCACGAGGCGGTCGCGGGCGAGCGGCTGTGGCGCGCCGAACTGCCCCGGTTCACGGGGCATCTCGCGGTGGCCGGGTCGGTCGCGGTGGTCGGCGGCTGGCGCGGATACACCCCGCAGGCCGGGTACGACCTGGCAGACGGCTCGCTGCTGTGGCGCACCGACGGCCCGGTGGCGATCGAGCGGCCCCACGCCTTCGACGACCGGGTACTGGTGGCCGATCAGGACACCGGCCTGATCCGGGCGCTGGACCCGCGAACCGGCACGGACCTGGCGACCTGGCGGCTGCCGGAGCCGGTGTTGAAGGTCGACTCGGGTCCGGTGTTCCTGCGGCTGGACGCCGAGCGGGTGCTGGTGCGGGCCGCGTCCGGGTCGTTGTGGGAGCTGCGTCCCGGCAGCGGCGCGCTGCGACGGCTGCCGGGGGTTCCCGACCAGGTCCGGTCGGTGACGGTGACGGGCGGCCTGATCTGGTGCAACACCGGTGACCGGCAGGTGGTCGTCCTGGAGCCGGGCGAGGCGGTGCCGTGGGCACGGGTGAAGCAGTACGGCTGGGCCGCCGGGGTCGCCGCCGTCGCCTCGGGCTTCGTGATCGCCTCTGAGCTGGGCGGGCTCACCCTCGTGAACCCCGCGGGCGAGGAGGTGGGCCACGCCACGGTGGACAAGCGGATCGGCGGGCTGCATGGGGTCGACCGGGATCGGGTGCTGGTTCGCGGCAAGAGCGAGCTGCTGGCGGTGGACCTGCGTCCGTGACGGGATACGTTGTCAGCGGATCTTCGGGAGAGGTGTGGACGATGACGCTGGTGGCAGTGACGGGCGGTAGCGGCAAGCTGGGCCGGGCGGTGGTGCGCGACCTGCTCGACTACGGGTACGACGTGGTGAATCTGGACGTGGCGCCGCCGCGGGAGCAGCTGTGCCCGTACACCCGGATCGATTTCACCGACTACGGCCAGGCGGTGGAGGCGTTCAGCGCGATCGACAGCCGGTACGCGAAGGTGGATGCGGTGGTGCACCTCGCGGCGATCCCGGGGCCGGGGGTGACCGGCAACGCGGCCACGTTCGCCAACAACATCACGGTCAGCTACAACGTGTTCGCGGCCGCGCGGGCGGCGGGCATCCGCAACGTGGTGTGGGCGTCCAGTGAGACGGTGCTCGGGCTGCCGTTCGACACCCCGCCGCCGTACCTGCCGGTGGACGAGGAGTACGCGGGGCGGCCGGAGACGGCGTACTCCCTGGCCAAGCACCTCGACGAGCAGATGGCGGCGCAGTTCTGCCGGTGGGACCCGCAGCTGAAGATGATCGGCCTGCGCTTCTCCAACGTGATGGAACCCGGCGACTACCCGAACTTCGCCTCGTGGCAGGACGAGCCGCGGGCGCGGATGTGGAACCTGTGGTCGTACATCGACTGCCGGGACGGCGCGCAGGCGGTGCGGCGGGCGCTGGAGTACCCGCAGCCGGGCCTGGAGGTGTTCATCATCGCCAACGCCGACACGGTCATGCGCCGCGAGACCGTGGACCTGGCTGCCGAGGTCTTCCCCGACCTGCCCTGGCAGCGCCCGGTGTCCGGCAACGAGACCCTGCTCTCCATCGACAAGGCCCGCCGCGTCCTCGGCTTCGAACCGGTCCACGGCTGGCGCTGACCTGCTGTGCCGGTCGCCCGCTCCGTCGCGGCGGGGCGGGCCACCCGGCCGTGTGCTACAGGGTGGTCTCGCCGGTGAGGCCGAAGAAGTCGTGCCACTTCGCGCCGCCGAGGAATCCGGTGCCGGTGGACAGGCCGACGTACACGTCGTTGGTCGTGCCCTTGGTGAACACGATGATGTCGTCCTTGCCGTCGCCGTTCACGTCACCCAGGTACGGGAACTCCCCGGCGGTGCAGAAGAAGTCGTTCCACTTCACCGTGGTGCCGACGAAGGCGCTGCCGTTGGAGACGGCGGCGTACACGTCGGCGTTGGCGTCGCAGGTGAACGTGACGATGTCGGCCTTGCCGTCGCCGTTGACGTCGCCGAGCCGGGGCTGCTCGGCGCCCACCGCGAACAGGTCGTGCCAGAGCGCGCCGCCGGCGAAACCGGAACCGGTGGACAGGCCGACGTACACGTCGGCGTTCGTGCCCTGGGTGAACACCACGATGTCGTCCCGGCTGTCGCCGTTGACGTCGGCCACCCCGGGATACTCCCCGGCCACCGCGAAGAACTCGTTCCACTTGGCGGCCGGTCCGAACCCGGCGCCGGTGGACAGGGCCACGTACACGTCGGCGGCGGTGTCGTGGGTGAAGCTGACGATGTCGTCGCGGCCGTCGCCGTTCACGTCGCCGACGGCCGGGACCTGCGCGCCCGGGGAGAAGCCGTCGTGCCACTTCGCGCCCGTGGCGAAACCGGTGCCGGTGGACAGGCCGACGTACACGTCGTCGGTCGTGCCCTTGGCGAACGTGACGACGTCGTCCCTGCCGTCGCCGTTGAAGTCGCCGGTGGACTGCTGCTCGCCGTCGACGCCGAAGTAGTCGTTCCACTTGACCGCGGTGCCCGCGAACGCGGTGCCGGTGGAGGTGGCGGCGTAGACGTCGTTGGTGGCGCCCCTGGTGAAGGTGAGCACGTCGGCCCTGCCGTCGCCGTTGACGTCGGTCGACGAACCCGCGTGGTATTCCGTGCCGGGCACCGGGGGCGGGGGAGTGCTGCCGGGTGTACCGATGATCAGGCTCTTCATGAACCGCTCACCGGCCTGGCTGATGCCGGTGCTGCGGTAGAGGCCGGTCTTGAGGTAGCTGGACTGCCCGGAGTAGAGCGTGCCCGCGCCGCGCGGGTGCTGGCCCGACACCGTCTGCACGCCGTTGTGCCAGGCGTCCATGACCGCCACGCTCGTGCTGGTGGAGAACTTGATGCGCACCGTGATGGTGGTGGCCCGGCCGGCGATCGCATCGCCGATGTCGTAGTGCCAGGCCCCGTTGTTGCCGTCCAGGTAGTACTTCCCGTGCCCGATCTTGATCTCGACCGGCGGCGACCCGGTCGACGCGTTCTTGAACTGCATGACGACCTGCCAGTCGCTGGTCGCGGTCGGGAAGCCGGTGGGCAGGTAGTCGGTGAACCGCACGATCAGCGTCTGGCCCTCGGTGATGTTCTGCGCCGCCGTGGGCTGCGACTCGTTGCGCTGCTGGCCCCCGGCCAGGTAGAAGCGCGCGGCCATGCCCTGCCCGTCGGGCGACGGCCGCACCGTCGGCCGGGCCACCGCGCCCTGCGGCTGGTCGTTCCACGGGGTGCTGAGCCAGCCGGCCCACCCGTTGCTGAAGTCGGTCGACCAGACGACGTTCATGCCGGGTTCGGCCGCGGTGGCGCCGACCGCCGGGGCGAGGGCCGTGCCGCTCAGCGCTAGCGCGACGGCGACCAGGCCACAGCTCAGATGCCTGCTCATGCGCGACCTTCCGTCCTGTGTTCGGCGAAAACCTCCCGCCAGTCAACCATCGACGAAACTAAATGACAATGCGGACTCCGCACACGAACGGGCCCGCACCATCCCGGTGCGGGCCCGCTGCGCGTTCAGTGGTCGATCATGAAGTTGTGGCGGGGACACGCCGGTGAACCGTGCCATAAGTTCATGATCGACCGGCTAGGGGAGGGTCCAGATCTGGTTGCCGGAGGCGGCGCAGGTCCAGATCTGGAGGCGGGTGCCGTCGGCGGTGCCCAGGTCCTTGGCGTCGAGGCACTTGGCGGACTGGGGGTTGCGGAGGTTGCCGTTGGACTGGGGCTGCCAGACCTGGGCTCCGGAGCCGTTGCAGTCCCAGAGCTGGATCAGGGCGCCGTTGGCGGTGGAGCCGCTGGTGATGTCCAGGCACTTGCCCAGCGCGCGGATGGTGCCGTCGGTGCCGACGGTCCAGTTCTGCGCGGTGGTGCCGTTGCAGGTGTAGAGCTGGATCGCGGTGCCGTTGGCGCTGCTGGCGGCGGCGACGTCGACGCACTTGCCGGACGCCTGGCCGACGATCCGGCCGGTGCGGCCGCCCGGGGGCGGCGACGACGGCGGGGTGGTGCCGCCGATCGCGACCTCGTAGATGGCACTGACCAGCGACGTAGCGCCCGTGGTGTCCTGGGACAGCTCCCAGTTCATCATGCCGCCGGCGTTGGCCTTGGCCCACGCGGTCTTGCTGCGGATGGTCGGCAGGCCGTTGTAGCACTGCTGCACGCCGCTGACCGTGGTGCAGTCGCGGTTGGCGTTGGCCGGGTCGATCGCGACGAGCTGGCTGTACGTGTAGTACGTCGGGCGGCTGTAGAACGGCACGCCCAGCACGGCCTTGCTCGCGGGCAGGCCGCGGCCCTTCCAGAAGTTGACCGCGTTGATCGACCAGTTGTAGTTGGCGTGCGGGCTGCCGCCGTCGTACGCCATGATGTTGAGCCAGTCGACGTAGCCGAACACGGCCGGCTGCACGCCGCCGGCGGTGCCGCCCTCGGACACGACCGCGGCGGTGAGCAGCTTGCCCTGGTTGTGCAGGGCGGTGCTGAGCTGGCCCATCAGCGCGGTGTAGTTGTTGCCCGAGGTGCCGGGGTCCGGGTACTCCCAGTCGATGTCGACGCCGTCGAGACCGTACTGGTTGACGAGGTTCATCATGTTGTTGACGAACGCGGTGCGCGCGGTGGCGTTGCCCGCCAGGGACTCGAACGCCGAGTCGTTGCCGTCGTTCCAGCCGCCGACGGCGATGGAGACCTTCACGTTGTTGGCGTGGGCCAGCGAGACCAGCGAGGACAGCTTGGACGGATTGTCCAGGCCCTGCAGGCTGCCGTTGGCGTTGGGCAGGATGAACGCGTAGTTGATGTGCGTCAGCTTGCCGTACTGGATGGAGTTGACGCTGCCGGCCCACGAGGGCATGTAGCCCACGCTCTTGAAGCCGTTGGGCAGCACGACCGCCTGGGCCGTCGTGGCCGGGGCCAGCGCGACGGCGGCGCCGACGGCCGCGGCGGCCAGGGCGAGCCCGGCGGCGGCCCAGCGGCCGCGGCGGGCCTTGGGGGTGTCGGACATGGGGATCCCTTCGGTGTCCGGTGCCGGGGCGGGTTGTCGCCACGGCACATCGACTGACCGGGCAGGCGGTGCGCCCCTCCCCGGTGCGGCCTGGGGGCAGGCGGCGGCCGGGGGCACGCGACGATCCGGTCGGGTGCGGTTTCGGACGAGGAAGCGGCTCGCCCCGAGTGGTGCGGATGGAGTTTAGTAAACTTAACTATCTAATGCAATGAATGACTGCCGAGTGCTCGGCGACAGCGTCGGTGGCGGGTGTTAATCTCCGTCGTCCCAGACCCGATGCGGCCCGGCGGAGGCAGCCCATGACGATCGGCTCCCACATCACGGTGTTCGCCGGCCGGCCCGTCGCGGAATACCCCGCTGACCTGGGCAAGGCCTCCCGATCCGGCACCGCCTGGCGCCTGGAGGACCCGGACTACGACAACACCGGCGAGTTCCTGGTGCGGCTGGAGGCGCTGGCCGCGGAGGACTGGGCGGGCCAGGTCGGCGCGCTGGTCATCGGCAACTGGGGCGGCGCGTACGACAGCGCCCCGCCGATCGGCCGCATCGCCGCCGTGCTGCCGCGGTTCACCGGGCTGAAGGCGCTGTTCCTCGGCGAGATGACGTTCGACGAGTGCGAGATCTCCTGGATCCAGCAGGCCGACATCACTGCG
This sequence comes from Catellatospora vulcania, assembly GCF_009720385.1. Lineage (GTDB taxonomy): Bacteria > Actinomycetota > Actinomycetes > Mycobacteriales > Micromonosporaceae > Catellatospora > Catellatospora vulcania. The sequence goes on from NZ_WARX01000006.1 coordinate 421,146, forward strand.
CTGCTGGAGGCGCTGCCGGCGCTGGAGGTGCTGACCGTGCGCGGCGCGACGGGCCTGGGCCTCAAGCCGTTGCGGCACACCGCGCTGCGCGAGCTGACCATCGAGTCCGGCGGCCTGCCCGCCGACGTGGTGCGCGCCGTCGGCGAGTGCGACCTGCCCGCGCTGACCCACCTGGAGCTGTGGCTCGGCACCGACAACTACGGCGGCGACGCGACCGTCGAGGACCTCGCGCCGATCCTGGCCGGCACCCGGCTGCCCGCGCTGACCTCGCTCGCCCTGCGCGACGCCGAGATCGCCGACCTGGTCGCGGTGGCCCTGGCCGGTGCGCCGGTCGTCGCCCGGCTGCGGGAGCTGGACCTGTCGCTGGGCATGCTCGGCGACGAGGGCGCAGCCGCGCTGCTGGCCGGCCAGCCGCTCACCCACCTGCGCAAGCTGGACCTGCACCACCACTTCATCGGCGCGGCGGTGCTCGAACGGCTGACCGGCGAACTCGGCGCGGCCGGCGTGGAGCTCGACGTCTCCGGGGCCGACGAGCGCGACTGGGACGAGCGCTACATCGCGGTCTCCGAGTAGATGCACCTCACCGTCGTCGGCAACCCCGGCCACCGCCGCGTCACCCTGTTCACCGCCGCGGCGGTGCGCGCCGGGCTGGCCGAACCCGAGGTGGTGTCCTGGCAGGACGTGCTCACCGGCGTCCCGCTGCGGCTGCGCCCCGGCACCGTCGTGCGCGTCGAGTCCCCGGGCGAGGACGCCGAGGTGGACCGGCTGCTACGCGGGGCCGTCGTGCCCGCCGAGCCCGGCGAGATCGTCGGCGGCCGGGCCTGGTACGCAGGCTTCGCCGCCGCCCTGGACCGGGTCGCCGCCGCCGCCCGCGACCAGGGCGCACATCTGCTCGCCGACCCGGCCGAGACCCTGCTGATGTTCGACAAGACCGCCTGCCACGCCCGGCTGCTCGGGGCCGGCATCCCGGTGCCCGCGGCGCTGCCCGGGTCCCCGGCGAGCTGGGCGCAGCTGCGGTCCTGGCTCGACGAGACCGGCTGGCGGCGGGTGTTCGTCAAGCCGTGCCACGGCTCCTCGGCGTCCGGGGTGATCGCGCTGCAGCTCGGCAGCGGCGGCCGGATCCTGGCCACCACCTCGGTCGAGCTGTCCGGTGGGCGGCTGTTCAACTCGCTGCGGGTGCGCCACTACCGCGACGAGCGCGACGTGGCCGCGATCGTGGACCGGCTCGCCCCGGACGGGTTGCAGGTGCAGCGCTGGCTGCCCAAGGCGGGGCTGGACGGCCGCGTCGTCGACCTGCGCGTGGTGACCGTGGCCGGCGAGCCGTCGCATGTGGTCGTGCGCGGCAGCCGCTCCCCGATGACGAACCTGCACCTGGGCGGCGTACGCGGCGACCTGTGCGCGCTGCGCGCCGCCGCCGGGCGGCACTACGCCGAAGGGCTGGCCACCTGCCGTGCCGTCGCCGCCTGTTTCCGCGGCAGCCTGCACACCGGCGTCGACCTGATGTTCGCCGCAGGCTGGCGCTCGCACGCCGTCGCCGAGGTCAACGCCTTCGGCGACCTGCTCCCCGGCCTGCACGTCGACGGCCGCGACACCTACGACGCCGAAGTAGCCGCCCTGCTCACCTGCGCCCGCACCGGAGCCGTCGCATGACCCCACCCGGCCTCCACCACCCGGCCGTGGGCTCGCAGTTTCGGGGGGGCGGCGCGCAACCGGGCGGGGGGTAGGGCCGGGGCCCCCCAACAGCAGGGGCCCCGCGCCCCGGGCGGGGGGCCCGCCGTTCGGGGGCGCCGGCGCGACCCGGGCCGTGAGTTCGCGCAGTCTCCCCGAAACTGCAGGGCCGCGTCGCGGCGGGGGCGCGGCGTGAGCGTCGACATGGCCTCGCTTGTGGGGGTTTATGACATCGCGATGGTCACGGTCGACACCTTGCGGTATGACGTGGCGGCGGAGGAGGCCGCGGCGGGGCGGACGCCCAACGTGGCGCAGGTGCTGCCCGGTGGGCGGTGGGAGCCCCGGCACACCCCGGCGAGCTTCACCTACGCCGCGCACCACGCCTTCTTCGCGGGCTTCCTGCCGACGCCGGTGACGCCCGGACGGCACGAGCGGCTGTTCGCAGCCCGGTTTCCCGGCAGCGAGACCACCGCGGACGGCACCTGGGTGTTCGACGCCCCGGACCTGGTCACCGGGCTGCGCAAGGCCGGATACCACACGCTGTGCCTGGGCGGGGTCGGCTTCTTCAACCGGCTCTCGCCGCTGGGCAGCGTGCTGCCGGACCTGTTCGCCGAGGACCACTGGCGGCCCGAGTTCGGGGTGACCGAACCGGACTCGCTGCGCCACCAGCTCGACCAGCTCGAAATGAGCGTGGTCGCCGCGCCCGCGGCCCGGCCCCTGTTCACGTTCCTCAACATCTCGGCCCTGCACCAGCCCAACCGGCACTACCTGCCCGGCGCAACCGAGGACGGCCCGGACAGCCACGCGGCCGCGCTGCGTTACGTCGACACCCGGCTGCCGCGCCTGTTCGAGCTGCTCACCTGGCGTCGGCGGCCGTGTTTCGTGGTGCTGTGCGCCGACCACGGCACCGCGTACGGCGAGGACGGCCACCAGGGGCACCGGGTCGGCCACGACGTGGTGTGGACGGTGCCGTACGCCGAGTTCACGCTGTCGCCGGGGGAGTGGTGACGTGCTCGACGGCTCGCCCTACCAGGGCTACCTGTACGCGTACCCGCACAAGTCGGCGTACCGGCCGCTGCGGCCGCGCCCGGCGCTGCGCGAGGTGTGGGCCGGGCAGCCCCGCGACGCGCTGTTCCTGTACCTGCACATCCCTTTCTGCGAGATGCGGTGCGGGTTCTGCAACCTGTTCACCCGCGCCCAGCCGCCCGCCGAGCAGGTCGGCGCGTACCTGCGCCAGTTGCGGACACAGGCCGAGCAGGTCGCGGCGGCGCTCGGCCCGGCCCGCTACGCACGGGCGGCGATCGGCGGCGGCACCCCCACCCACCTGACCGCCGACGAGCTGACCGAGCTGTTCGCGATCACCACCGGCGTGCTCGGCCTGGCACCGGCCGCGGCACAGCTGTCGGTGGAGACCTCGCCCGCGACCGCGACGCCCGACCGGCTGGCGGTGCTCGCCGCGCACGGCACCCACCGGGTCAGCATGGGCGTGCAGAGCTTCCTCGACGGCGAGGCCCACGCCGCCGGGCGGCCGCAACGGCGCACCGAGGTCGACCGGGCCCTGCTCGCGCTGCGCGACGCGGCGATCCCGCTGCTCAACGTCGACCTGATCTACGGCATCCCCGGGCAGACCCGCGACACCTGGACCTACTCGCTGCGCGAGGCGCTGGCCTGGCGACCCGAGGAGGTCTACCTCTACCCGCTGTACGTACGCCCGCTGACCGGCCTCGGCCGCCGGCACGGCGACGGGCCTGACCCGGACTGGGACCGCCAGCGCCTCGACCTGTACCGGCACGGCCGCGACCTGCTGCGGGAGGCCGGCTACCGGCAGTTGTCCATGCGTCAGTTCCGCCGCGCCGACGTGCCCGACCCGGACGGCGCCGACTACTGCTGCCAGGACGACGGCATGGTCGGCGTGGGCTGCGGCGCCCGGTCCTACACCGCCGACCTGCACTACTCGTTCGACTACGCGGTCAGCGTGCGCGAGGTGCGTGCCATCATCGACGACTACCTGGCCCGGCCTGCCGCCGACTTCGGCTTCGCCGAGTTCGGGTTCGCGCTCGACGGCGGCGAGCAGCGGCTGCGCTGGCTGGTGAAGTCGCTGCTGCGGGCCGAGGGCGTCGACCTGTCCGGCTACGCGGCCCGCTTCGGGTCCACGGTGGACGATGACTTTCCGCACCTGGCGGAGCTGACCGCGCGGGGCTGGGCCGCGGGTGACGATGATCGGCTGGCGCTGACGGACGAGGGCCTGGCGCACGGCGACGCGATCGGTCCGTGGCTGGTGTCGGGGCCGGTGCGGGCGGCGATGGGCCGGGCGGTGCTGCGGTGAACCTGCTGCTGCTCTACCGCGGGCCGCTGGCCAGCTGCAACTTCGACTGCCCGTACTGCCCGTTCGCGAAACGCCGGGACAGCCGCGCGCAGCTGGCCGCCGACCGGGCCGCGCTGGCCCGGTTCGCCGACTGGGTCGCCGCCAACCCGGACGGGGACACGCTTTCGGTGCTGTTCACGCCATGGGGTGAGGGGCTGACCCGCTCCTGGTACCGCGACGCGCTGGTGCGGCTGTCGCACCTGCCGCACGTCGCGAAGGTCGCCATCCAGACGAACCTGGCCGGGCGGCTGGGCTGGGTCGCCGACGCCGATCCCGCGCGGCTGGCGCTGTGGGCCACCTACCACCCCGGGCAGGTGCGCCGGGAGCGGTTCCTGGCCGCCTGCGCGACGCTGCGCGGGCACGGCATCCGGCACTCGGTCGGCATGGTGGGGCTGCCGGAGCACCACGCGGAGGCGGTCGCGATGCGGGCGGCGCTGCCGGAGTCGACCTACCTGTGGATCAACGCCGCCGACGGGCACACCTACGACACGGCCGCCGAGGCGGCGTGGACGGCGCTGGACCCGCTGTTCGGGTACAGCGTGCGCCCGCACGCCTCCGCCGGGCACGAGTGCGGCGCGGGCGAGACGTCGCTGTCGGTGCTCGGCGACGGCACGGTGCGGCGCTGCCATTTCCTGCCCGAGCCGCTGGGCAGCCTGTACGACGGCAGCTACCGCGCCGCGCTGCGACCCCGCCCGTGCGGCAAGCCGACCTGCGACTGCCACATCGGGTACGTGCACCTCAAACGCCTCGGCCTGCACCAGGTCTTCGCGGGCGGCGTGCCCGAGCGGATCCCCGCCGGGCCGCCGCCGACCTGGGGCGTGCCGAGCGCGATGCTCACGTCTGCTGCTGGGGCAGGTATTCCTCCGGGGTGAGGCCGAACGTCCACGCCACGCCCTCCCGCGCGGTGCGCACCGTCGGCGGCACCCGCAGGAAGTAGGTCCGGAAGCTGCCGTCGGGCTCGGGGCTGGAGTTCAGCACCTCGACCATCACCAGCGGCTCGTCGCCGGGCAGCTCGACGCGCCACAGCGTGCCGCACACATCCGACTGCGTCTTGGACGCGCCGGACTCGCGCAGGTAGCGGTCGAACCCGAAGTGCTCCAGCATGACCCGGCGCATCTCGGCATTGGCCTCGGCGCGGATGCGGGCGACGGTCAGCGTCGGCAGCTCGGCGGCGATCTCCGCGGGCATCGGCATGCCGCTCCACGCGTGCAGGCCGAAGCCGTCCGGGTAGGACAGCGCCGGGCCGTCGCCGTGATGCAGGCGGCCCAGGTTGTCGCGGTGCACCTCGCGCGGGCGCTCGGTGAGGATCGCGACGTGCTCGAAAGCCCACCACCAGCCCGCGCTGCCGGCCACCCGGGCCAGGCCGTCGACGTCGGGATGACTGTCGAACGCGCCCAGCCAGGCCGCGTCGTGCTGGCCGTGGATCACGTCGAGCAGCGCGTCCTGCTGCGCCTGGCCGAACTCGCCGCCCTGGGCGCGGAACTGCTCCGTCAGGCGGGTGCGCAGCGGCGTGGCCAGCTGGTCGACGAGCTGCTGCCACGGCCGGCGCGCGGTGGCGGCCCAGTGCCGGGCGAAGCCGACCCCACCGAGCCGGGTGATCAGCGCGGCGCGGGCCAGCGCCCACGGCCGGGTGCGGACCTGCGGGCGCACGCTGCGGCCGAGCTGGAGCCCGCCCGGCCGGACGCCCTGCGCGGCCAGTGCCTCGCGGACCTTCGTGTCGCCGGTCAGGCCGGTGCGCAGCATCGCCACCGCCGTCGCACCCGCGGCGGGCGAGCCCAGCCACAGCACCCGCTTCGGGGCGGGCAGTCCCGCGAGGGCGTACGCGACGCGTACCCCCGCCTCGGCGCCCGCCCGGTCGGCCGGTTCGGTGCTCAGGCCGGTCGCCATCCAGCGCTCGGCGCGCGCGGCCAGCGCCATGTCGTCGTTGCGGCGGGCCTCGCGCCGGTTCGGCGGCTGCTCACCGTTCTTCTGCGCGGTCGTCGTCAGCGTCGTGTCCATGCCGCGCTCAGTCCGCGACCGGGCGGATCGCGCCGGGGAAGTACTCACGCTGGCGGACCACCCGGTAAGCCCCGGCGGCCAGCGCGATCGGCCCGTGCTCCTCGTGCACGAGGCGGCCGTAGCCCTCGATCAGCAGGAACAGCCGGCCCGGGTCGTCGGGCGGGCACAGCATCGCCACCCGCTCGCCGGTCACCACGTGCGCGTGGCCGGTCGCCTCGCCCAGCGCCAGCACCATGCGGTTGCGCCGGTCCCGCGGTGCGGGCATCAGCTCCGGCGGCAGCTCCTCCCGCGCGATCGGGACCACCAGCACATCGCCCTGCCGAAACATAAGCACGCTCCACAGTCGACCATCGTGTCGCGGGCGACGCTAGCGGGCGGGTACGACACCGCCGCCGATGCCGAACAGCTCCTCCAGCACCACGGCCACGCCGTCCTCGTCGTTGCTCGCGGTGACCCGGTCCGCGCAGGTCAGGGCAAGTGGATGGGCGTTGGCGACGGCGACCCCGAGGCCCGCCCAGCGCAGCACGGGCACGTCGTTCGGCATGTCCCCGAACGCGATCACCCGCTCGGCGTCGACGCCCCAGCCTGCGCACAGCCGGGCGAGCGTGTCCGCCTTGGACACCGATGCCGCGCTGATCTCCAGCATGCCCTTGCCGCCGGAGTAGGTGATCGCGACGTCCGGCACCAGCGCCTGCAACCGGGTCAGCAGCTCCTCGGTGACCGGAGCCGGTGACCAGGCGAGCAGCTTCACGCAGCTCTCGGCCTCGGCCCACAGCTGCGCCCGGGTGGACACGGGCACCCGTACCACGCTGCGGGAGCTGACGTGGTCGAAGCCGGGGCCGGTCAGCGCCCGATGCCCGGTCTCGACCGCGAAGGCGATGCCGTCCAGAGCCGGGGTGAGCACGTCGGCGACCCGCTCGGCCAGCGCGATCGGCAGCGGCCCGACGATGGCGACCTCGCCGGTGGCCAGGTCGTAGACGGCTGCGCCGTTCGAGCACACCGCGACCCCGGTGATGCCCGCCGCCTCGGCGACGTCGCGGATCTCCCGGGGCGGCCGCGCGGTGCCGATCACGATGCGCGCGCCGGCCTGCGCGGCCCGCGCCAGGGCCGCCACCGTGCGGGCCGAGACGGTGTGGTCGGAGCGCAGCAGGGTGCCGTCGAGGTCGACGGCGACGACGTTGATCACCGCCGGACCCTACCGCCCACTACTGACCTGCCCCCGACGGGCACGGCCGCGGCTCCCGCCGGGCCTCGATCGTTCGACTTGCCAGGCACCCGGGCGTGCGGGCGGTCAAGATACGCACACCTGCCAGGCAGGTCGAACGATCGAACGTCAAGCGCACGGGTTCGGCGCGGTCAGGGGCGCGGCGGGCCCGGCAGTCCGTGGCACACTCGGGGCATGTCGATATCCGGGCTGCGGATGGCCGTTTTCCTGTGCGCCGGGGTGGCCAGCGCGGCGATCGGCCTGCTCGCCCTGGTGACGCACGTCGGCATCGACTATTACACCGTCTTCGGGATGGTGCTCGGCTGTGCCGGCGCGGTGCTGGCCTGGCTCGGACTCGCCGGGCTGCGTCCCGGCCCGATCGTCTGGGCCGCGGTGGCGGTGCTCGCGGCGGCCGGTCTGCTGGCCGGGCTGCTGGTGGTACGCGAGGACGTGTGCTGCATGTTCGGCTACCACCGGGGGCTCGGCTATCCCTGGGCGTGGTTGGACAGCGGGGCGTCTGCGGACACCCTGGACGAGATCGAGGAGATCGCGGCGGCCCCCGAGCAGCTGCCCCTGCACCTCGACCCGGTGAAGCTGCTGCTGGACAGCCTGTTCTGGACCCAGGCCGCGGTCCTGGCCGTCATCCCGGCGGTGCTGGTGCTGCGCCGTGCGGAAACCGACACCCGGGGTGACCATGAGGTTGTGCCGCCGACACGCCGCCGAGCCGTGCCATAGGTTCATGATCACCCCGGGTGGGGGTGGTCACCAGTCGGAGTTGGACGCGCCCAGGCCGAGGCGGATCTGGTCGAACAGGTTGCCGTCGTTGTCGTCGGTGAAGGTCAGGGCGATCTCGCCCCAACCGGAGACGGCCACGGCGGGCTGGTCCTGTCGGCCGGTGGTGATGTCGGTGTAGAACTGCGCGGTCAGGCGGCCGGCGGTGGTGCCGTCGGGGTTGAAGCCGCGCGCCCAGACGTCGCCGCCGTTGGCCGGGATCGACCAGCCGACGACCACGTTGGCCTGGTCGTCGATACCGGTGGAGGGTGCGGTCGCGCCCGGCTGCGGGGACACCTCGACGTCGGCGTGGCGGGCCGTGCCGGTCGAGGTGAACGAGCGCGTCCACACGGTCGGGGCTCCGGTGTGGTCGGACTCCCAGGCCACCGTGAACTCGCCGGTGACGTTCGCCGCCACGGACGCGTTGCGCTGCTGGCCGGCGGTGGTGGCGTTGGCGGTGCGCCGGGACAGGGTCACCGCACCGTTGGCTTTGGCGAGCCGGACGAGGCCGATGTTGTCGGAGCCGTTGGCGTCGCCGTCCTCGTTCCACACGACGGTCGCGTCGCCCGCGGCGGACACCGCCACGTCGGGCCGGTGGTGCGCGCCGGTGGTCTGGCTCGCGGTCACCTCGTACGCCTTGGTGGTCACGTTGGTGAACCCGGATGCCTTGACCGTGGCCGGGCTCGGGTCCTGGATGTCCTCCCAGACCACGGTGAACGCGACCGCGCTCGGGCTGCCCGGCGTGCCGTCGGGGTCGACCGCGACCGCGGGCAGGATCTGCTGGCCGGTGGCCGAGGCGTTGGCGTTGCCGGAGCCCAGCACCGTGCCGGCCGGGGACACCACGCGGTAGGGGATGTTGTAGAAGCCGTTGCCGTCGGGGTCGTCGGCCCAGACCACCACGGCGTTGCCCTTGTCGTCGAGGCCGACGTCGGGCGACAGGTGCCGCCAGGCGGCGCCGGCGGTGCCGCCCGCGGAGAGCTTCAGCTCGTACAGGGCGACGCCGTCGCGGAACAGGCGCAGGAAGATCTCGGTGTGGGCGGCGTCCTCGGGGGCGGTGGTGTCGCGGTCGTCCTCCCAGACCACGGCGACGTGGCCGGACCGGTTGGTGGCCACGGCGGAGACGTCCTGGTCACCGGATGCGGTGCTGTTGGCGGTGGTCCAGGTGACCGAGGCCGGCGTCAGCGCGGCCATGGCGCGCACGGCGGACACCGGCAGGCCGGCGGCGAGCGGTGCCGCGGCTGGCGCCGGGGCGGCGACGGCGGCCGCGACCAGCGCCGCCGTCGCGGACAGGGCCAGGGTGGTGAGGGACTTCATGTGTTTCTCCTAGACCTGCGTCAGGCCGGGCAGGCCGTCCTGGATGACGTACGAGCGCAGCGTGGACACCGCGGCCCCGTGCTCGGTGACCGCGCCGACCGCGCGGAAATCGGCGCGGACCTGCGCCTGGCTGATGGTGGTGCGGACGTAGCCGCGCCGGTCGGAGTAGAACTTCAGGTGCGGGTTGACGGCCGCGTTCGGGATGGTCGTGGTGGCGCTGCCGTCGCCGCCGGAGCTGATCGACGTGCAGACCAGCTCGGTGCCGATGGTCGCCGAGTTCGGGTCGGCGTAGTCGGCCTTGAGGTTGTTCGCCCAGGACTTGTGCACGTCACCGGTGAGCACCAGCGGGTTGCGCACGCTCCGGTCGAGCCAGCCCTGCTGGATACGGGCCCGCGAGCCGCGGTAGCCGTCCCAGGCGTCCATGCTGGAGGCTCCGGCCGCGTCGAACTGCCGGGCGAAGAACACCTGCTGACCGAGGATGTCCCAGGTGCCGTAATGCTGGGCGAGGCCGTCGAGCAGCCATGCCTCCTGCGCCGCGCCGGTGAGGCTGCGGGTGGGCAGGTCGGCGTCGGCGCACACCTTCCAGCCGTCGCCGCAGGCCTGGTCGTCGCGGAACTGGCGGGTGTCGAGCATGTGGAAGGTGGCCAGCCTGCCCCACCGGACACGGCGGTACAGCGGGATGCTGTTGCCGTTGGGCGTCGAGGCCGGGCGCAGCGGCATGTTCTCGTAGTAGGCGCGGTACGCCGCGGTGCGCCGGGCGGTCCACTGGGCCGCGGTCAGCGCCGGGGAGCTGTCGGCGCGCACGTTGGTGGCGTAGTTGTTCTCGACCTCGTGGTCGTCGGGCACCACCAGCCAGGGGGCTGCGGCGTGCGCGGCCTGCAGGTCGGGGTCGGTCTTGTACAGCGCGTACCGGCGGCGGTAGTCGGCCAGCGAGACGATCTCCGCGCCGACGTGCTCGCGCACCGAGCCGGCCGTCGCCCCGCCCTCGTAGATGTAGTCGCCCAGGTGCAGCACCAGCCCGGGGCTGTCCTCGGCCAGGCGGCGGTACGCGGTGAAGTAGCCCGCCTGCCAGTTCGAGCAGGATGCGAACGCCATCACCAGGTCGCGGCCGAAGGCGGTCGGGGCCGGCGCGGTGCGGGTGCGCCCGACCGGCGAGATGTGGCCCTGCGCCCGGAAGCGGTAGTAGTAGTCGGCGTCGGCGGCCAGGCCGCCGGCGATCACGTGCACCGAGTGCGCGTCGGCGTAGCGGGCGGTGACCGAGCCGGAGGCGGCCAGCGAGCTGAACGAGCTGCTGGTGGAGACCTGCCATTCGACGACGACGTCGGCGTTGGCCATGCCGCCCTGGCCGTCGGCGTTGAGCGGCGTCGGCGCGAGGCGCGTCCACAGCACGACGCTGTCGGACTCGGGGTCGCCCGAGGCCACGCCGAGCTTGAACGGGTACGGGGCGGCCGCGAAGGCGCTCGCGCCGGTGAGCGCGGTCCCCGCGATCGCGAGTCCGCCGAGGACGAACGTACGGCGATGGAGTGATCTCATGCGCGGGACATTCACCGACGATGATGAACGTGATCCGTTGGGTGGTTGAACCACGGATTACGGGCGGCCGTCACTCCGTCGTGTCATGTCGTGCTGTCCGACCCTTCTGCGAGGATGCTGCGTGGACTGACCACAAACCGGCGAACCATGACGATCAAGGAGGATTCGAATGGCGTCCCGACTCAACCCGTACATCAGCTTCAACGGCAACGCCCGTGAGGCGATGGAGTTCTACCAGGGCATTCTCGGCGGCAACCTGACGATGAGCACCTTCGGCGAGTTCGGCGACAAGGACGCGCCATACGCCGACCAGATCATGCACGCGATGCTGGAGTCCGACGCCGGCTACACGCTGATGGCCTCGGACACCCCGCCCGGCATGGCCTACCACCCCGGCGACAACATCACGGTCAGCCTCAGCGGCGACGACGGCGACCTGCTGCGCGGCTACTGGGAGAAGCTGACCGAGGGCGGCGCCGTCGGCGTGCCGCTGGAGAAGCAGATGTGGGGCGACGAGTTCGGCGCCCTGAAGGACCGCTTCGGCGTCAACTGGATGGTCAACATCGCCGGCTCCTGAGCCCGTGTTTCACAAGGCGCAGGCCGACCCGGTGAACGCACCGGATCGGCCTGCGCCTTCGGGTCGGGATCAGCTGGTCTCGCCCGCGACCGAGAACGAGCGCAGCCGCTGGGTGGCCAGCCAGGTGCCGACCACCGTGAAGACGACCGTCATCACCGCGGCGACGGCGGTCGAGACCGTGGTCGCGAACAGCGACGACCCGGACACCTCGGCGGCGAACTTGATGACGAAGTGCTGCACCGACACGGTGCGGGTGCCCGTGACCAGGTTGCTGAGCAGTCCCTCCCAGATCACCACATAGAGCAGGCCGACGAGCACCGGCCGCCGGGTGACCACGCTCAGCGCCAGGAACAGCGCGCTGTAGGCGATCGCACCGGCCACGCAGGCCGCGGCGAACCCGAGCCCCAGCTTGACGCCGCCGACCATGGCGGCGGCGACGAACATCGGGACCGCGACCGTCACCGCGCTCACGGTCGCGGCGACGACCAGCTTGGACAGGATGATCCGGCTGCGCGGGATGGGCTTGGTGAGGATGTGCACCACGGTGCCGTCGTCGATCTCCGAGCCGAGCACACCGGTGCCGACGATCAGCGACACCAGCGGCAGGATCACGGCGACCCCGAGGCCGAGCAGGACACCGTCGATGAGGTCTGCGGCCGGGGCGTCGAAGGCCAGCCCGACCGCGGTGACCCCGATCAGGATGAGAGGCATGGGCAGCAGCAGCCAGGACCGGCGGCGGCCGAGCAGGCCGCGGGCGGTGATCCAGGCGATGGTCATGTTCAACGCGGTGCTCCCTATGCCGAGACCAGGTAGGAGAAGACGCTTTCCAGCGACTCGTCCGAGGGGATGAGCTGGCGAACCCGCACACCCTCGTCCAGGGCGATGCGCGGCAGCGCCCGGGTGAAGGTGCCGTAGTCGCCGGCGTGCACGGTCAGGCCGTCCTTGCCCAGCGTCACGCCCGCCACCGAGTCCGAGGCCATCAGCGCGACCGCGAGCCGCCGGTCGTCGCTGGAGCGGATCGCGAACACGTGCGGGCGGTGCGTCATCAGCCGGCGGATGGTGCGGTAGTCGCCGGAAGCGGCCAGCCGGCCCGCGACGATCACCTGCACGGTGCCGGAGACCTGCTCGACCTCCTCCAGGATGTGCGAGCTGAACAGCACCGTGCGGCCCTGCGCGCCGAGCCGGTGCAGCAGGTCCATCATGTGCATACGCTGGCGCGGGTCCATGCCGTTGAACGGCTCGTCCAGCAGCAGCACCGCCGGGTCGTGCACCAGCGCCGCGGCGACCCGCATCCGCTGGCGCATGCCCTTGGAGTAGGTGTCCATCCGGCGGTCCTGCGCGTCGGCCATCTCGACCAGCTCGACCGCGCGCCGGGTCGCCGCGTCGGCGTCGGGCAGCCCGTGCAGCTTCGCGCTGGCCCGGACGAACTCCTTGCCGGACAGGAAGCCGTACACCGCCTCGCGCTCGTTGACCAGGCCGAGTTTGCGGTAGATCGCCGGGTTGCGCCAGGTGGCGTCGCCGTCGATCAGCACTTCACCGCGTGACGGGGCGAGGAAGCCCGCCATCATGTGCAGCAGGGTGGTCTTGCCGGCGCCGTTCGGGCCGAGCAGGCCGGTCACGCCCGGCCCCAGGTTCATCGTGACGTCGTTGACGGCGACGACGTTGCCGTACCAGCGGGACACCCCGCGCAGGTCGAGGTCGCTCACAGGGAAACCTTCCGGTAGCGCAGCACGAGCAGCGAGGTGCAGCCGGCCACGAGCAGCAACGTCACCAGGCCGTACACCGGCCCGTACGGTCCGACCTCGAGGGACGTGCCGTACAGCCACTGGCGTACGCCCTCGGGCAGCAGGAACGGGCTGAACATCGGGGCGATCTGGGCCATCGGCCCGTCGCCGCCGAGCGCCATCAGCAGGCCGACGACCGGCGAGGTGACCATGAAGACGACCACGATCGCGCCCGCGGCGAACGCGCGGCGGCTGGCGATCGAGGCGATCAGCACCGCGAGACTGCTGAAGATCAGGGCGTACACGGCGGAGACGACCCAGCCGCCGAGCAGCCCGCGGGCCTCGGCTGCGACACCGGAGGCGTCGGCGGCGGTGAACGCCGAACCCAGGAAGATCAGCGTCTGTGGTCCGGCCAGCAGCAGCCACACCGCCACGACCAGCGCGGCGAGCTTGGCCAGCGCGTAGTCCGAGCGCCGGATGGGCCGCGAGAAGTACAGCGGCAGGGTCTGGTTGCGCAGGTCCCGGGAGACCAGCTCCGGCGCGACGACGGCGAGGAACACCATGGCCACCACGCTGATCGTCGAGGGCAGCTGCTGGTAGGTCAGCACCATCTCCCCGGTCTGCGACTTGATCGCGACCACGACGACGGCCAGCGCGGACACCATGCCGATCACGATCCACGGGAAGATCTTGGCCTTGGCGCTGCGGCCCAGCCCGAACGCGACCCGCAGGCCGTGCTCGAACAGCGAGCGGGCGGCGTAGCCGCGGCCCAGCCGGGTGCCGGTGTAGCGCTGGTAGCCGATGTCGTGGATGACACTCTGGTCAGACATGGCTCACCTCCAGAGACGGGGTCGGGACGGCGGTGGAGAACAGCTCGGCCACCCGGTGGCGGCGCTGGTCGAGGCGGTGCAGCGGCAGGTCCAGCTCGGCGACGGTACGCAGCACCAGGTCGTAGGTGGCCTCCTCGGTCAGCGGCACCAGCAGCATCCGGCCCTCCGCGGTGGCGGTCAGCCCCCGCTGCGCCAGCGCCGCCGACAGCTGCTCGGTGCCCTCGGCGACCTCGATGGCCAGCACGTCGGTGCCGGTGGTCATCGCGTCGATCCGGTCGGCGCGCAGCAGCCGCCCGCCCTCGATCGCGATCAGCGAGTCGCAGATCCGCTCGATCTCGCCGAGCAGGTGCGAGCAGACCACCACGGAGATGCCGAACTCGGTGCCGATGCGGTGGATCAGCGTCAGCATCGCGTCGCGTCCGGCCGGGTCCAGGCCGTTGGTCGGCTCGTCGAGCAGCAGCAGGTCCGGGTCGTGCACCAGGGCCTGGGCCAGCTTCACGCGCTGCTTCATGCCGGTGGAGTAGCCGCCGATCTGGCGGTAGCGCTCCTCGTACAGCCCGACGTGGCGCAGCGCCTCGGAGGCGCGCTCGCGGGCGACGGTGCGCGGCAGGCCGGTCATCCGGCCCATGTGCGTCACGAACTCCGCGGCGATCATGTCCGGCGGCAGGCAGTCGTGCTCGGGCATGTAGCCGACGCGGGCGCGCACCTGCTCACCGGCGGTGGTCGGGTCCAGGCCGAGCACCTCCACCCGGCCGCTGGTCGGCGTCAGCAGCCCGAGCAGGGTTTTTATCATCGTGGACTTGCCGGCGCCGTTGGCGCCGACCAGGCCGATGATGCCCGGTTCGACGGACAGGGTCAGGTCGGACAGGGCGGTCACCCCGCCCGGATATGTCTTGGTCAGCGACTGGGTCGCGATGAGGGCCACGCCGCCAACCTAGACCCATGTCGCGCCCGGCAGATCAGGTGGCAACCCTGGTCTCGACCCTGAGACCTGGTCAGGTGGCCTGCGGTGCCCCTCGGGGTCAAGGTGGCCGGCTGGTCTGTCCTGCGGTCCGATCTGGATGGAAGAATGCCCGCTGTGACCGAGCAGACTGCCGACGCCCCGCCGCCGGTCTCACCCCCGGTGACCTCGGCTCCGGCCCAGGCCACACCCCGGGCGGACCCGGACTCGGCGGCGCCCGCGCCGACTCCGGCCGCGGCGGCCGTGGCCGGCGAGCGGCACGGCTTCTACCTGGGCCTGGTGTCGGCCGCGTTCCCGGCGATCCTGGCCGGGGTGCGCCTGTTCGTGCTGTCCAACGGTGACGACGCGACGCTCAAGGCCCTCGCCCAGCACACCAGCATGCAGGCGCTGCTGATCGGCAGCTACGTGCCTTTCCTCCCGCTGATCCTCATCCTCGCGGCGTATCTCGCGCTGTCCGAGCGCCGGGCCGCGATCCGCGGCGCGGTGTTCCAGCCCACGGTGCTGGCGAGCATGCCGCCGCCGGTCGCGCTGATGCTGCTGATCGTCGGCCTGCTCACCGCGCCGGTGTACCTGCTGCTCCTGCTGCTGGCAGCCGCGGCGCTGCTCGCCGTGCTGCTGCTGCGGCGCGGGCGGCCCGCCCCGGCGCGGGCCGGTGGCCGCCCGCCCAGCCCGCTGCTCGGCGGGCGGGTCCCGAACCGGTGGGTCGACGCGCTGACGCTGACCCTGGGCGTGGTGCTCGCCGGGATGGTCACGCTGCAGGGCATGTGGCTGCCCGCGACCGCGCTGACCGTCGACGGCACGACGAGGGTGGCCTACCTCCTGGGCCAGGAGGACGACCTGGAAACGGTCCTGTATCGCGACGGCGGCGGCCCGCAGCAGCTCAAGTCCGACCAGATCACCGCGCGCCGGATGTGCAGCGAGCGGGAGGCGGGGCTGCTGCGCCGCCCGCTCGCCGCGCTGATCTTCGCGCCCGACGTCAAGACCTCGGACGTGCCGCTGTGCCGTGACCTGCTGGCACCGGGCGGCTCGGCGAGGGCGCCGGGCGCGCCAGCACCTCGCTGATCCGGACGCTGCCGACCTCGGCCCACTGGCCGGCCTGCGCGGACAGTGCCGTGGTCAGTTCCTGGTCGAAGGCCGTCCGGCTGGTCATCGCGGCCTCCTGCGGCATGTCCGCGATCAGGTGGCGCAGCGTGGCGGCGGCCAGGTCGTCGATGGCCCGGTTGGGCCCGTGCGGCTGGTACGCCGCCTGAACCGGGTCGGTGACCCGCCACAGGATGCGCATGCGGACCTCGACCTCGCCGCCGTCGCCGGCCGCGAAGGCGTCGCCGACCGGCTGCTCGGTGGTGCCTTCCGGTGGGGCCGGGGGCCACAGCAGCATCTGCTGGGTTAGATCGATCTTGGCTTTGACCCGGTCGAGCAGGGGCACCGCCAACCGCCGGCCCGCGGCCAGCGCGCGATGGAAACGCCGGTGGCGCTCCACGATCCATACCTCGTCCTCGGGCACCTGCCACAGGGCCGTCCGCGCCGCCAGTGGCAGGAACGCGGTGAGGGTCATGAGGGGGGAGTAATCCATACGGCACAGCGTGGGTCATCCGGGCGAATTCCGCGCGGCTCGACAGACGCGTACGGCGTACGGTACGGTGTACGTCGACCGAGTGGGAGGAGCCTGCGCGTGGCAGAGCTGGCGATATCGGCGGACGGGGTCCGCAAGACCTACCGGGGAGCGCAAACCCCGGCACTCGACGGATTCGATCTCCAAGTGCCCCGGGGCACTGTGTGCGGTCTGCTCGGCCCGAACGGGGCCGGCAAGACCACCGCCGTGCGCATCCTGGCGACGCTGATGCGCCTGGACGCGGGACGCGCCCTGGTGGCGGGGCACGACGTGACCACCCGGGCGGCCCAGGTGCGGCAGCGCATCGGGCTGGTCGGGCAGTACACCGCGGTCGACGAGATCCTCAGCGGCAGGCAGAACCTGGTGCTGTTCGGCCGCCTCAACCATCTGGGCAAGGCCCGGGCCGCGACCCGCGCCGACGCGCTGCTGGAGCGGTTCGGTCTGGCCGAGGCGGGCGGCAAGCCGGTCGCGAAGTACTCCGGCGGCATGCGCCGGCGGCTGGACCTCGCGACGAGCCTGATCGTCTCGCCCGAGGTGCTGTTCGTCGACGAGCCCACCACCGGGCTGGACCCGCAGGGTCGCCAGGAGGTCTGGTCCGCGCTGCGGGAACTGGTCGCGGGCGGCACCACCATCCTGCTGACCACGCAGTACCTGGAGGAGGCCGACCAGTTGGCCGGCAGGATCGCCATGCTGTGGCACGGCCGCGTCGTCAGCGAGGGCACCCCTGACGAGCTCAAGGCGGCCATCGGCGACGACTGGATCGACCTGGCGTTCGCCGACGCCGAGCAGGCGTGCCGGGCGCTGCCCGCGGTCGCGCTGCACGCCGACGGCGAGCCGCGTTTCGAGCAGCACCGGATCAGCGTGCCGGTGCGGCAGCGCACCAGGGCGCTGATCGCCATCAGCACGGCGCTGGCCGCCGAGGGCATCGAACCGGTCGAGGTCAACCTGCGCCGGCCCACACTCGACGAGGTGTTCCTCGACCTGCACCGCAAGCAGGGCGACAAGCAGGAGGTGGCGGCATGACGGCCGTGTTGGGGGAGACCTGGGTGCTCGCGCGCCGCGAGCTGACGCACTGGCGGCAGCAGCCCGCCGGGGTGATCGTCAACTGGCTGTTCACCGTGATGATCGCGCTGATGTTCGGCGGCCTGTTCGGCGGGGCGATCGGCGCGGACTACTTCGACTACCTGATGCCGGGCATGTTCGCCCTGGCCATGTTCTTCGGCGTGGAGGCGACCATGACCGCGGTGTCCACGGACGCCGCCAAGGGGGTCACCGACCGCTTCCGGTCCCTGCCGATCAACTCGGCGTCGGTCGTGCTCGGACGCTGCCTGGCCGACCTGATGAACTCGGCCGTCGGCCTCGCCGTGCTGGTCGGCGCGGCCGCGGCGCTGGGCTGGCGCTGGCACGAGGGCCCGGGCCGCGCGCTCACCGCGTTCGGGCTGCTCCTGCTGCTGCGCTTCGCGCTGCTGTGGGTCGGCATCTTCCTCGGCCTGGTCGTCAAGGGACCCGAGTCGGTGACCATGGTGCAGATCCTGGTCTGGCCGGTCGGGTTCCTGTCCGGCGTCTTCGTCGACCCGGCGACCATGCCGTCCTGGCTCGGCACGATCGCCCAGTGGAACCCGCTGTCGGCCACCGCCGCCGCGTCCCGCGAGCTGTTCGGCAATCCCGGCCTGGTTCCCGACCACGCCCTGCTGCTCGCCGTGCTCTGGCCGCTCCTGCTGACCGCCGTCTTCCTCCCCCTCTCCGTCCACCGCCACCGACGCCTCGGCTCCTGACGAAGGAAGGGCACCCTCTTGTCGGAATCCGATGTAGAAGGTGCCCTTCCCCACAGCTGATGCCCGGTGAGCTGCGACGGGACAGCGGGGAGGGTGGCGGGGGTGGCAGCATGGCGGGCATGACGATCGCGGGGGTGTACGCGGAATTCGCCGCGTCGGAGGCGCGCGGGGTGTCGCCCGCGTACGAGCGACTCGGCTGGGCCGTCAGCCGGGACGAGGACGTGCCGGCCCTGCTCGGCACACTGCCGGAGCCGAAACGGCAGCCGCAGCTGCTGTTCGGCGTCGTCCGCCTCCTCGGCGGGCCGGTGGCGGATCCGGCCGCGTTCATCGCCTTCACCGTCGAGAACTGGCCCGCGATCGCGGCCGAGCTGACGGCCCGGGCCACCCAGACCAACGAGGCCGGGCGGTGCGCGGTGCTGCTGCCGGTGCTCGCAGCGCTGCCCCAGCCACTGGCCCTGCTGGAGGTCGGCGCATCCGCCGGGCTGTGCCTCTACCCCGACCGTTACACCTACCGCTACGGCGAGCACCTGCTGGGCTCGGACGGCCCGGTGCTCGACTGCGCGATCACCGGCGCGACACCGCCGGACCGGCTGCCGGAGGTCGTGTGGCGGGCCGGCATCGACCTGAACCCGCTCGACGTCACCGATCCGGCGGACGTCGCCTGGCTCGACGCGCTCATCTGGCCCGAGCACACGCACCGTCGCGAGCGGCTGCGCGCCGCGGCGGCCGTCGCCGCGGCCGATCCGCCGCTGCTGGTACGCGGTGACCTGAACGACGCCCTGCCCGCGCTCGCGGCACAGGCCCCGTCCGGCGCGACCCTGGTGGTGTTCCACACGTCCGTGCTGTACCAGGTGCCCGCCCCGCAGCAGGCGAGGTTCGTCGACCTGGTGCGTGACCTGCCCGGTCACTGGGTCTCGAACGACACGACCGACCTGCTGCCCGCCCACGCGGTGCCGCCGACGCCGGACGGTGCGGCGTACAACCTGCTCGCGCTCGACGGCAGACCGCTGGCCTGGACCCGCTCGCACGGCCAGGCGATGACCTGGCTCGCCTGAGCCGCGCCCGCACGGGTCCAGGCCAGTGCCTGCCGTCAGGCCCCGGTCAACGCGGCGTCGAGGACCCGCTCGTACGTCGTCCAGGACGGCAGGTGGGTCAGCAGATGCCGCATGTTGCGGTCCGCGTACCGCGTCTCCTGCTCACCTTGCGCGCTCAGCGCCGCGTCGGCCTGCCCGGCGACGTAGTTCAGCAGTCCCGGCCAGGGATGCCTGAGCACCGGCGAGCGTGACCTGCGGGTCACCGTCGCGCAGCCCGGCCAGCAGGTCTTTGGCCTGCCTGCGCAGGTGGTCGAGGTCGGGATTGTCGGGCAGCGTCTTCATGCGAGCACCTCCACGCCCGGACTCGCACAGGCGGATGAGAGCGTCGGCGAACGTCGCCCAGCCTGACCACAGGCGGGGTGGCTTCGAGCCTTCCGGCGAGTCTCGGCGCGTACCCGAACGCGCTGGATCGAGGCTTACCGAACCCACCGCGGCACTGTCAAGCCCGACGGGTCACGGCAGCACGGCGACGACGTCTCGGGCTAGCCGGGGCCGCACGTCGTCGAGGATGGTCCGGTAGAACGCGCCCGTCGGGTCGGCGAGCCTGCGGTGGACGCCGTGGCGGACCGAGTACACGGTGTCCGGGGTGACCCGGAGCACGGGGTGCGCGCCGGTGCTCGGCGTGACGACGAACCCGCGGAAGCCGAGCGGGGCGGCGGGCTGCGCCGTGTCCTGGAACTCCGCGGCCCGGCCGGCCAGCTCGGCGTGGATCCGCTCGGCGACGGGGATGCTCAGCGCCGCCTCCGGGTTCTCGCGGCCCGAGAACAGATCCACCGAGACCTGGTACGCCACCGGCGCGGGCTCGCTCGGCGCCGGCGAGCACGCGCTCGTGCCGGCCACCAGGGCCAGCGCCAGCAGACCAACGTTGATCGTCCTCGCACCTGACATGGGCCGGTCCCCTCACTGGTCGCTGGACCCCAGTATGGAGCCCTCGCGCTTGGCGGGCAGATCACCGCCTGACGGTCGCGCCGATGGTGACGTGCTCGCTGCCGGTGGATCCGGCCAGCCGCCGCCCGATCGACCCGGCGATCCGGCCGGCCTGCGTCTTCGCCAGCTCGGCGACGGGGCCGGCGTGGCGGTCGTCGACGGTGGTGTGCCACAGCAGCAGCCAGCGGTCGAAGTGCGCCTGCTCCAGCCGGACCAGCCGGTTGAGGTCGAAATGCGCCTGCAGCGCGTTGCGGCGGTAGCTGCCGGTGCGCAGCAGCACCGTCTCCCAGAAGTCGCACATGATCGGCAGGTGCGCCGGGAGGTCCATCCGGGCGATGTCGATGAAGATCGGGCCGAGCAGGTCGTCGGCGTACACCCGGGTGTAGAAGTCGGTCACGACGCCGGTGATGGCGGTGCGGTCGGTGATGTCGGTGCGCACAGGATCCTCCTTTTTTACTATCGCCATCGTATATATTCGGGCCGTGGCCGACGACATGACCTACGGCGCACTCGCGGTGGCCAGCCGAAGGCGCGTGCTTGAGGCGCTGCGCGAGGCCGGCGCGGCGCAGGACGCGACCGCGCTCGCGCAGGCCACCGGCCTGCACCCGAACACGGTGCGTTTCCACCTGAAAGTGCTGATCGAGGCCGGATACGTGGGGCAGGCCAGCGTGTCGCGCGGCGGCCCTGGCCGCCCGCAGGCGGTGTACGCCTGTGTGGCGCCCGCCGCCCAGGCAGGCGGTTACGCGCTGCTCGCCGAGGTGCTCGCCGGCCAGCTCGACGACACCGACGGTGCCGCGCTGGCCCAGCGCGCCGGCCGGCGTTGGCTGCATCCCACGACCGGCCCCGGCGCGGGCACCGCTGCCGCGACTGGCGGCGGTGCGACCGCCACGCTCGACGAAGCCGCCGTACGCGCCACGGCGCTGTTCACCGAGCTCGGCTTCGATCCCGTCCGCACAGCGCAGGACGGAGCCGCCCGGATCGAACTACATGCCTGCCCGTTCCTGGACGTGGCGCGGCGGCACCCCGACGTGGTGTGCGGCGTGCACCTCGGGCTGCTGCGCGGCACCGTGGACGGGCTCGCGCCGCAGGCGTTCGACGCGGAGCTGCACCCGTTCGTCCGGCCCGGCGTGTGCGCCGCCGAGATCCGGCGCCGGGAACCGTGATGAGCAGGTCCGGCAGCACTGGGCAGCCCGCCGGCAGCTGCCGGACACCCGAACGAGTCGGTGGCTTTTGATAGAACGCCGGAATGGATTCCAGCAGAAGTGATCGGCGACGGCCGCGCGTCGTGGTGTCTTCGGTGGTGTCGGCGGACGGCCGGCTCACGCTCAGCGGTGATCAACTGCTCTTGAGCGAAGAGCCGGGCCGGGTATGGCGAACGCTGCAGCCGCCGAGCGCTCCGGCGGTCGAGCAGGCACGTGCGGCGCTGCTGGAACGGCTGTACCAGCCACAGGCCGTGCTCGAAGGCAGCGGGACGTTCGTCACCCGCGACACCGGGCCGGTGAGCGGACTGCCCGTGGCGGACCCGGCGCAGGACCTGCACACGGACTTCCTCCCCGACGACGTTGCCGGCGATCCGGCGGGTCAGAGGTGGTTCGTCGTCGTGGACAGCCGCGGACGTGTCCGTTGGAGCGTCAAGAGCAGCGGTGGTCACCGGCTTCTGATCCTGGTGGCCATGGCGACACCCGCGGACTACCTGTCCTTCCTGCGGCAGGAGGGGATCCCCTATCTGGTCGTGGGCGAGGCCCGGGTCGACCTCGGCACGGCGCTCGACCGCCTGGTGGACAGACTCGGCGTCACCTGCGTTGTCTCAAACGCCGGAGGCGAGCTCAACGGCGCCCTGCTGCGCGCCGGACTCGTCGACGAACTGCAGGTCGTCGTCCTGCCGGCCCTGATCGGCGGGAGGAACACGCCTGCCCTGTTCGATGGTGCCGCACTGGCGCCCGCAGAGCTGCCGACACCGCTGCGGCTGCTCTCCGTCCACTCCGAATCCGACGGACTGCTATGGCTGCGCTACGACGTCGTCCGGGTGGAGACCCCGGCTTAAGTGGCGACCGACCGTTGATGGATCCCGGTGCGGCGTCGACACTGTCGCGATGTTCGCCGATGCCGACGCTGCTGCTTTGTACGACCTGCTGAACCCGTGGGACGGGGCGAGGTTCGCCGGTGACGCGTTCTATGACGACCTGGTGAGGAACGCGGACGCGGTGCTCGACGTGGGCTGCGGCACGGGCGCCATGCTGCACCACGCCCGCGAGGCGGGCCATCAGGGCAGGCTCGTCGGGCTCGACCCGGACCTCGCGGCGCTGGACCGGGCACGGCGGCGTGCCGACGTCGAGTGGGTGGCCGGGGTCGCCGCCGAGGCACGCTGGGACCGCGAGTTCGCGCTGGCGACGATGACCAGCCACGCGTTCCAGTTCCTGGTCGGCGATGACGAGCTGCGCGCGTCGCTGGCCGCGATCCGGGCGGCGTTGCGCGACGGCGGCCGGTTCGCGTTCGAGACGCGCCATCCGCAGGCGCGGGCCTGGGACGACTGGAACCCGTCGAACGCCACCGAGGTCGTCGACGCGCAAGGCCGCACCCTGCGGGTATGGCACGAGGTCGAGCAGGTCGGCGACGTGGTGCACCTCGTGGAGACGACCGGCGGACCCGACGGCGACGTCCTGCGGGTCGATCGTTCCCGCCTGCGCTTCCTCGACGTGCCGGCGCTGGCGGCGTTCCTGGCCGAGGCGGGCTTCGTGATCGAGGCCCAGTACGGGGACTGGCATCGGGGCCCGGTCACCGGCTCGAGCCGTGAGATCGTCACGATCGCGTGCCGCCGCGGGTGACGGCAGGCGAGGCCGCGCTGGTGGAACCGCACGCGGGACGCCGCCCCGGGTGAACCCTGAGGTCCGCCCGGGACGGCGTCTGCCGCCGGTCACCGGTCGCCGGTCACCGGCGTCTGCTCGACCTGCTCGACCTGCTGGATGAGCTGCTTGAGGTGGGTGATCTCGTCGCGCAGGGCGGTCTGGCCGGCGGGCGTGAGGGTGACCCAGGTGCGCGGGCGCTTGCCCTCGTAGCCCTTCTCGATCTGGATCAGCTCGGCCTTCTCCAGCACGGTCAGGTGCTGTCCGAGGTTGCCCGCGGTCAGCTGCAGGGTGGCGCGCAGGAAGCCGAACTCCACCTGTCGGGCCTGGTGGGCGATGGCCAGGATGCCCAGCCGGACGCGCTGGTGGACCACGTCGTCGAGGCCGTTGGTGGGATGGTCGGTCATCACGCCTGGACCTCGGCGGCCGGGCGGAGCAGGGCGAACGCGGCACTGCCGAGCAGCAGCAGGGCTGCCGGGACGAGCAGCTGCGGCAGGAAGAACCACGGCGACGACGAGTGGATGACCTGGTTGCCCATGAACGCGCCGACCGCCAGGTAGCCGACGCTGTATGCCAGCAGTGCCCAGTGGCGTTCGACCCACGCGAGCACCAGCAGCGCCAGCCCGATCACCGCCAGGGGACTGGCCAGCCCGTTGACGAGCCAGGCGACCGGCCCGGCCGGGACCTTGACCGTGTCGGCGGAGAGCGGATCGGCGGGCACGGGAATGAGCGGGTGGAACGTCAACCAGATCGACACGGCAGCCATGAGCAGAGCCAACGTGATGCCGACGATGACGTACGGGCGGATGGGGGTGCCCACGCCGCGCTGCCGGGACTGCCTGAGGTAGAACGCTGCGATCGCCGCGTAAGCGAGCACCAGCGCGCCTGTCCAGTACCCGAGTTCGGCCGGGTTGGGCGACGGGCAGACCGTGTGGTCCGCGTCGGAACGGCAGGCGCTGAACAGGTCGAGGTAGGGGGCATACCGGTAGACGGGGATCGCGATCACGGTGATCACCGCGAAGACCAGCAGTGGGAACCAGGTGCCGCGCTGGGCGACACGTACCTGGCGCGTCAGGTCACGCACGGCCGCCAGAAGCTCGTGAGGGCTACCCGCCTGGGAAGCGGATTCGTGTGTCATGCAGTTAGCTTTGCATCACAGACCTTTCTGCGCAAGAGATAAGGCCCGACGATCGGGTGGCGCGCTCGGTTAGGCTGACCGCCGTGGTCGTGCAGCTGATCTCCGGATACGGAGTGCGCCTGTCCGGGCTGCCGGATGTCACCTTCGGCATGAGCCGCCAGGAGGTGCTGGCCACGTGGTCCGGAAAGCGCGTGCACCGGCCTTTCGTCTGCGGCATGAGCTGGTCGGGCGGCATCGACCTGACCGGGGTCGACCTCGGCGTCTTCGGCGACGACGAGCAGCGGCTGGGCCTGGCGCTGATCTCCCGGATGACAAGGTTCTACGAGAACTGCCGCGAAGGCCTGCTGCCGTACGAGCCGGTCGTCTTCGACGACGTCGACCTGTTCTACTGGCCGGCCGCCGAGCTCGTCGACTTCCTGCGGGCCTCCGGGCGCCAGGTGACCGAGGGCGTGACGATCACCCGGGTGGGCCGGGAGCTGGAGCTGTGGCGCGATCCGGTCACCGCCTGCTTCACCTCCGTCACCTTCTGGGGACCGCGTGCGACCTTGGCCGAGCGCTGACGCAGAAGACGCCGCAGTGTGGGTTCCAGCTCGCTCCGGCGCGCGACTGTCACGCGTCGAGTGACGAAATTCGTTTTGCCGGTCGACACTTCTCGCCGATGATCCGAGATGTGGACATCTCGCGGCTGGATCCGGTCGACTCTGCGGCGATGGACAGGTGGTACGACCTGATCGTCGAGACCGACCGCCACGACGTGCCCGACTTTCCGACGCCCGGCAGGCGAAAGCACCTGGGCCGATTCGAGCACCCCTGGCCCGCGACGACCGAAGAGGCGCTGCTGGCCTGGGACGGCGAACGGGTGGTCGGTGCGGCGTCATACGAGCTGCCGCAGGCGGCGAACCTGAGCGCGCTCCACCTGGAGCTGATCGTGCACCCGCGACACCGGCGCCGCGGCATCGGCACCAGGCTGTTGGAGGAGGTCTACGCCGCCGCTCGACGGCACGGCCGCAGCCTGATCGAGGTCCAGACCGTTCGGGCACTGCCCGGCGGCATCGCTCGCGACGAAGCCGGCTACGTCCATCTCACCCGCCGCGGTCACCTGCCGTCCATGACCAGCATCAGATCCCGGTGTCACCTCGCCGACGTGTCGCACGCCGAGGCGCCGAGCCCCGCGGCCGGGTATTCACTGGTTCAATGGCGCGACGCTGTACCGGACGAGATCATCAACGACGTCGCCGCGTTGCAGAACAGACTCCTGCTCGACGCACCCACCGGCGACCTCGCGGTGGAACGGGTGACCTACGACGCCGACCGGCTGCGCGCCGATGAGACGACCCAGCTGGGGCGTGGCCACCACTGGTATTCGACGGCGGCCCGGCACGACGCGTCGGGGCAGATCGTCGCCCGCACCAAACTGTCGTTCGAGTCCGAGGACGACACACACGCGCGACAGCGGATCACCATCGTCGAGCCGGGCCATCGCGGTCTGCGTCTCGGGTTGACCGTCAAGGCGGCCAACCACGCCTACGCCCGCTCCCACGAACCGGCGCTGCGATTCGTCGACGCGTGGAACGCCGAGGACAACACACACATGCGGGCGGTCAACGCGCTGCTCGGTTTCCGGCCGGTGGACGGCTGGTCGGTCTTCCAGCTGCCGGTGCCACCCGCGTGAGCCTGCCGCCACGCCGAAGGCCTGGGTGGCAAGGATCTACGGCGAACCTACAGCGGTGTTCCGGCTGAGGTCGACGCCGCGGGCCGCCAGGAAAGGGTACGGGTCGACCGCGTTCGTGGTGGTGGCCGACGGGCCGGCGTGGGTCTCGAAGTGCAGGTGCGGGCCGGTGCTGTGCCCGGAGGAGCCGACCACGCCGAGCTGCAGCCCGGCGGGCACCCGCTGTCCGACGTGGACGTAGGGACGGCGCAGCAGGTGCGCGTACCGGGTGACGGTGTGGTCGGCGTGGAAGATGTCGACGTACCAGCCGTAGCCGGGGGTGTCCAGGGTGCCGTCGACGTCGCAGTCGCCCTGGTCGCAGCGGGCGATGAGCACCGTGCCCGCCGCGGCGGCGTAGATCGGGGCGCCCTTCGGCGCTGCCAGGTCGACTCCCTGGTGGGTGGGCCGGTCGGGCGTGCGGAAGTCACTGGTGGCCCGGCCGTGCAGGGGCGCGGTCCAGCCCTGGGCCGACACCGGCGAGCTGCTCACGCCGCAGGTGAGGCCACCCTCGGCGAAGGCCAGAGCGAGCGCCGTGGCCAGCGGCTCGTGCTCGGCGTAGGCGTCCGGCAGTGCCGACCGCTGGACCTGCTGCGCGGCCACGGTCAGCGGGAGCTGCTCCCAGTCCGGGACGGTGAGCAGCGCGGCGTAGAACTTCGTCGCCGCGACCCGGGGCGTCATCAGCTCTTCTACGGCGCCCCACCCGCCCTTGCCGCCGAACGGCAGCGAACGCTGCTGGAACAGGCCGACCGAGCCGTGATCGCCGCCGACGCCGTCGTGCGGGACGCGCAGTGATTCGGGCACGTTCGCGTTGGCGAGGTTGCGCAGCCGGCTTTCCCGCAGTGCGGTGGCCAGGGCGATGACCGCGGCCCGGGGTGGCAGCTGGGCCTGGGCCGCGACGTCGTACACGGTCCGCGCCTGCCGGATCTGGGCGGCGGTGAGCCGGCCGAGCGCGCTGCCGGCTTCAGCGGAGTCCTGGGCGGGCAGGCACCCGGAGGCGGTGGTGGCGAGGGGGCGGGTCTGCCCGCCGGCCGGGCCGGCGAAGGTGAGCAGGCCGGTGGTCACGGCTGCGGCGACGGCGAGGAGGCGGATCGGGAACCGGTGGGCCGGGTGCGGCCGGGGCGTCGGGGCGGGGGTCGGGTGGATCATGTGTAGCAGTCCACCTGAACTGGCGATACTACAGCGT
Source organism: Catellatospora vulcania (assembly GCF_009720385.1). Taxonomy (GTDB): domain Bacteria; phylum Actinomycetota; class Actinomycetes; order Mycobacteriales; family Micromonosporaceae; genus Catellatospora; species Catellatospora vulcania. The sequence goes on from NZ_WARX01000006.1 coordinate 448,371, forward strand.
GAGCAGTTTCGCTAACGCGCTGTTAACGTGCTCGCGGCTGCTCCCTCCCCGGAGACACGCGACCGCCCCCGAGGCCGTAGCGGCTCGGGGGCGGTCGCGTGGTGGGTCACTCGGTGGCCGCGCCGGCGAACTGGGCCTCGTAGAGGCGGGCGTACGCGCCGCCGGAGGCGATCAGCTTGTCGTGCGAGCCGTGCTCGACGATCGAGCCGTGCTCCATCACCAGGATCACGTCGGCGTTGCGGATGGTCGACAGCCGGTGCGCGATGACGAAGCTGGTCCGGCCGCTGCGCAGCGAGTTCAGCGCCCGCTGGATGAGCACCTCGGTGCGGGTGTCGACCGAGCTGGTCGCCTCGTCGAGGATGAGGATGCTCGGCTCGGCCAGGAACGCCCGCGCGATCGTGATGAGCTGCCGCTCGCCGGTGCTGAGGTTGGTGCCGTCCTCGTCGAGCACCGTCTCGTAGCCGTCGGGCAGCGTGCGCACGAAGCGGTCCACGTGGGCTGCCTTCGCCGCCTCGATGATCCGCTCCCGGGTGGGGGAGTCCGCGCCGTATGCGATGTTGTCGGCGATGGTGCCGCCGAACAGCCAGGTGTCCTGCAGCACCATGCCGGTCTTGGAGCGCAGGTCCTCGCGGTCCATCGCGGCGATGTCGACGCCGTCCAGCGTGATCCGCCCGCCGGTCACCTCGTAGAAGCGCATCAGCAGGTTGACCAGCGTGGTCTTGCCCGCGCCGGTGGGGCCGACGATGGCCACCGTCTGGCCGGGCTCGACGACCAGCGACAGGTCCTCGATCAGCGGCTTGTCCTCGGTGTACCGGAACGCCACGTGCTCGAAGCTGACCTGGCCGCGCAGGTCCTGCACCCGGGCCGCGGGCACCGGCTCGGGGCTCTGCTCCTGCGCATCCAGCAGCTCGAACACCCGCTCGGCCGACGCGACACCGGACTGCACCAGGTTGGACATCGCCGCGACCTGGCTCAGCGGCTGGCTGAACTGCCGGGAGTACTGGATGAACGCCTGCACGTCGCCCAGCGACAGCGAGCCCGACGCCACGCGCAGCGCGCCGACGACCGCGACCAGCACGTAGTTCAGGTTGCCGATGAAGAACATGGCCGGCTGGATCATGCCGGAGATGAACTGCGCCTTGAAACCGGCCGTGTACAGCGCCTCGTTGTGTTCGCGGAACTTCTCGGCCGCCTCGTGCTGCCGACCGAATACCTTGACCAGCGAGTGCCCGGTGTACATCTCCTCGATGTGGGCGTTGAGCTTGCCGGTCACGGCCCACTGCGCGATGAACTGCGGCTGCGCCTTCTTGCCGATGCGCATCGTCACCCACACCGACACCGGCACGGTGACCAGCGCGATCAGCGCCAGCAGGGGCGAGATCCAGAACATCATCGCCAGTACGCCGACGATGGTGAGCACCGAGTTCATCAGCTGGCTCAGCGATTGCTGCATCGTCTGCGCGACGTTGTCGATGTCGTTGGTGGCCCGGCTGAGCACCTCGCCGCGCTGCTGGCCGTCGAAGTAGCTCAGGGGCAGCCGGGACAGCTTCGTCTCGACCTGCTCACGCAGCGCGTAGACGGCGCGCTGCACCACGGTGGTGATGATCCGGAACTGCATCAGCGAGAACAGCGACGCGGCGACGTACACGCCGAGCGCGATCAGCAGCACCCGGCCCAGCGCGTCGAAGTCGACGCCCTGCCCGGGGACCAGGTCCATGGAGGCGAGCATGTCGGCCAGCGTGTTGTTGCCCTGGGCGCGGGCCGCGTCGACGACCTGCGCCTTGGTCACGTCGTCCCGCAGGTCGCCGCTCATGATGCCGGTGAACAGCACGTCGGTGGCGTGGCCGAGGATACGCGGCCCGATCACCGACAGGCCCACGCCGATGACGCCGAGCACCACGGCCGACCAGACGGCGGCGCGGTGCGGCGCCAGCAGTTTCAGCAGGCGGCGGGTGGACTGCTTGAAGTTGAGCGACTTGCCCTGCGGCGGGCCGGCCATCATCGCGCCGGGTCCGAAGCGAGGACCCGAATCACGGCGTACGGGGGTGGAAGTCACGCCGCCTCCTCCTCGGTGAGCTGGGACAGCACGATCTCGCGGTAGGTCACGTTGCTGTTCATGAGTTCGCTGTGCGTGCCGGTGCCGACGACCTGCCCGTCGTCCAGGACGAGGATGCGGTCGGCGTCCCGGATGGTGTTGACGCGCTGCGCGACGATGACGACCGTCGCATCGGCGGTCTCGTGGGACAGCTCCCGGCGCAGCGCGGCGTCGGTGGCGTAGTCCAGGGCCGAGAACGAGTCGTCGAACAGGTAGATCTCCGGTCGGCTGACCAGCGCGCGGGCGATGGCCAGGCGCTGGCGCTGACCGCCGGAGACGTTGGTGCCGCCCTGCGCGATCGGCGCGTCCAGTCCTTCGGGCATGGCCTGCACGAAGTCCTTGGCCTGCGCCACCTCCAGGGCCCGCCACAGCTCCTCGTCGGTGGCGTCGGCCTTGCCGTAGCGCAGGTTCGAGGCGACGGTGCCGGAGAACAGGTACGGCTTCTGCGGGACGAAGCCGATCGCCCGGGACAGCGCCTGCGGCGCGATCTCGCGCACGTCGACGTCGTCGACCAGCACCTGGCCGCCGGTGGCGTCGAACAGCCGCGGCACCAGGTGCAGCAGCGTCGACTTGCCGCTGCCCGTACTGCCGATGATCGCGGTGGTCTCGCCGGGCAGGGCGGTGAACGCGATGCTGCGCAGCACCGGCTCCTCCGCGCCCGGGTAGCTGAACTCGACGTCGCGCAGCTCCAGGTGGCCGCGCAGACCTTCCGGGACGACCGGCGCGGTCGGCGGGACGACGCTGGAGGCGGTGTCCAGGACCTCCTCGATGCGCTCGGCGCACACCTCGGCGCGGGGCAGCATGACGAACATGAACGTGGCCATCATGACCGCCATCAGGATCTGCATCAGGTAGCTCAGGAACGCGGTCAGCGCGCCGATCTCCATGCCGTCGCTGTCGATGCGGTGCGCGCCGAACCACAGCACGGCCACCGTCGAGACGTTGATGACCAGCATGACGAACGGGAACATCGACGCCATCAGCTTGCCGACGGCCAGCGCCACGTTGGTCAGCTCGGTGTTGGCGCCGGCGAAGCGCTCCTGCTCGTGCCGGTCGCGGACGAACGCGCGGATCACCCGGATGCCGGTGATCTGCTCGCGCATCACCCGGTTGACCTCGTCGATGTTGGTCTGCATGGCCCGGAACAGCGGCCGCATCCGGTACACGATGAAGCCGATGCCGAGGACCAGCACGGGGATGACCGCCAGCAGCAGCCCGGACAGCTGCACGTCCAGCTGCAGCGCCAGCACGATGCCGCCGACCATCATGATCGGCGCGCTGACCATCATGGTGAAGGTCATCAGCGCGAGCATCTGGACCTGCTGCACGTCGTTGGTGGTACGCGTGATGAGCGAGGGCGCGCCGAAGTGGCCCACCTCGCGGGCGGAGAACGACTGCACCCGGTCGAAGATCGCGGCCCGGACGTCGCGGCCCAGCGCGCTGGCGACCTGCGCGCCGACGTAAACCGCGCCGATCGAGCAGATGATCTGCACCAGCGAGACGCCGATCATGGCGGCGCCGACGCGCATGATGTAGCCGGTGTCGCCCGTGACCACGCCCTTGTCGATGATGTCGGCGTTGAGGGTGGGCAGGTAGAGGTTGGCCACCGTCTGCACCAGTTGCAGGAGCACGACGAGGGAGACCTGCCGCCAGTATGGCCGCAGCTGGCGGCGTACGAGTGTGATCAGCATGCGGTTTCTTTCTTGGCCTCGGGGGAGAGCACGCCGTCCAGGACGACGTCGACGATCTGGTCTTCGGGCAGGATCTCGCTGCGGTTGTTGAAGAACACCATCGAGATGAGCAGGGACGCGACGGTCGCCGGCGGCAGCCGGAACCGGTCGGCATCATCTTTGATCAGCTCGGCGACCGCATCCGAGATACCGGTCAGCGCCTCGCGGGGGTCGAACACGGGCGAGGTGGTGACCACGGCGAGGCCGCTGCCGCGCAGCGACATCATCAGCGGGGCGTTGTCGCGGAAGCGGCGGGTCAGGATCCGCACCGCGGTCTTGAGCCGGAACCTGATGTCGGGGTCGCCTGCCACCGCCTTGATCGACTCGATGGTGGGGGCCGGGTCGAAGGCGTGGGAGAGGGTCGCCGAGATCAGGGCGGCCTTGTCGGGGAAGGCGCGGAAGATGGTTCCCTCCGCGACACCCGCGCACTCGGCGATCCGCTTGCTGCTCACGTGCACGCCTTCGGCACGCAGCAGGGGCAGGGTCGCCGCGATGATCGCGGCGCGCCGGTCCTCGGGGGTCAACGGGGAAACCCGGCGCCTGGGGGAGGCGTCAGTCACGGCGGCGACTCTAAATGAGTGAGCACTCACTCCGCAACCTGATTTCCTGGCCCTTCCTCGGACCCCGCCCTGAACGGCGGCTCTGCCTGCACGAACGCGACAACACGAGCCAACAGGCCAGTGACCGGTTCCCCCGATGGGACGACCCGACCCGCCGCCGCAGGCATCGACGGGCCACCCGCCGCCGCGCCCCGGCTTGTCGTAGACGCTGGCCTATCTGATCGAGTTTTTGAAGATCGGACTCGATCAGATAGGCCAACTTCTATGGAATTGGGTGAGGTCGAGGCTGTGCCCCGGGGAGGTGTCCTCGGGGCACAGCCTCGGCGGGGCCGGGTCAGGCGGCGACGAAGATGAGAGACGTCTGGTCGTTGAGGGACTTGCCGACCGTCGGGTGGTCACCCGCGGTGAACAGGCGGCACGCGCCGACCTCGCCCGGCGCCGCGTCGTCGTGCTCGCACAGCACCGCCCGGCCGCCCTCGGCCAGGCGCAGCGAGCTGATCGCGTCGTTGCCGACCGCCCCCAGATCGGCCGCGGCGAACATACCGGGCCCGAAGCCACCGGCCGAGCCCGTCAGCCCGCCGTCGGCGTACGCGGTCAGCACCTGCCCGGTCGACGGCCCGGCCGACACGGCCAGCAGCGAGATGCCGTCGTCGAGGCCCGTCCCGGCCAGTTCGTGCACCCCGGCGCCGAACAGCGTGCACTCGCCCAGTACGGCCGGTGCGACCTGGTCGCCGGCGCAGGCCAGCACCCGCTGCCCGGCCGCCACGCGCAGGGAGCTGATCGCGTCGTTGCCCGCCGACGCGAGCTGCCCGGCCGCAGCCTGGTGCACCCCGGGGCCGAACGTCTGCACCGCCCCGGCCAGCGCGGACCCGTCGGCCGCGGTGACCGCCGGGCCGCCGACGGCGATCAGGGAGACGGCCCCGTCGAGGCCTGCGCCGACCGTCGGGTGCTCGCCGGGTCCGAACGCCTGGCACAGGCCGGGGTTGCCGCTGGCGGTGGCGGTGGAGCGGTCGCTGTCGCAGAGCACGGCCTGATGGCCGTCGGCCACCACCAGCGAGCGGACCGCGTCGAGCCGGTCCAGGTCACCCGCGGCCGCCTCGTACCGGCCGGGACCGAGCGGCAGCCTGCCGCCGGAAAGGCGCGGCTCGCCGTACACGGTGACGCCCTGGCCGGTCTCCTTCGCGGCGACCACGGTCAGCAGCGAGACGCGGTCGTCGAGGCCCCCGCCGACCTGGTCGTACCAGCCGGCGTCGAAGTAGCGGCAGGAGCCGAGGCCGTCGACGGCGTCGGCGCTCTGTGCCGCGGTGCGGTCGCAGGCCAGCACCCGGAAGCCCTCGGCGACCCGCAGCGACGACACGGCGTCGTCGCCGACCGCGCCCATGCCGCCGGAGTCGGCGTCGAACACGCCCGCGCCGAACGCCTGCGACGCCCCGCCCAGCGCCGGGTCGGCGTACGCGACCAGCGGGTACACCGCGTCCGGCACGATCGGTTCCGGCGCCACAGGCACCGGGCCCGGCGCGCCCGCGGCGGCGGTCAGCGGCAGCAGCGCGTACGCCGTGCCCGCGGCGACCAGCAGCGACCTGCGAATCCACATCTCAAAGCTCCCCGTGTCACCCCGACGTCCTGCACCACCGGTACCAACTGGCGGCGCGCCCGCTGGTGATGGACGTGACACGATCGGGCGGTCAGCGCCGCCGGTTGCGCATGGTCAGCTCGTGCAGCCCGGCCCGGGTGGCGACGACGGTGAGCCGGTCGCGTTCGCGTACCCGACGGGTCTGGCTCGGCTTCCACAGCGGCCGGGGCTCGCCGAACTCGGTCACCGCGACGACCCGGGTCGAGCCGGGCCGGTCGACGTTCGCGGTGGTCGTGCCGGCCAGCGGCGAGCCCATGGGCACGAACACCTCGGCGATGAGCAGCACCCGGCGGTCGACGGCGATGGTGCCGATAACCTCGCGGCCCATCATGGCCTCCGCGAACGCGGGCACCGCCATGTTGGACACGCTGCGCGACAGCGGCAGGTCGAAGGTCGTGCGCACCCGGTCGGCGAGATCGGGGTCGAACAGGCGCAGCACCACCCGGACCCGCGGCTGGAGCTTGCGGGCGTACAGGGCGGTCTGCAGATTGGCCATGTCGGAGCGGTCCACCGCGAGCAGTGCCTTGCACCGGTCGACGCCCGCCTGCCGCAGCGTGGTCTCCCGGCTCGGGTCGCCGATGAGCAGCGGAATGTCCAGCTCGCGGGCCAACGGCACGCCGCGGGCCTGCTCATCCTGGGCGATGGCGACCATGGTGATGCCGCGGTCGTGCAGCAGCCGCATGACCCGGGTGCCGACGCCGCCGAGGCCGACCACGACCACGTGGCCGGAGCGTGGCTGGGTCAGCCGCAGCTGAGCCACGGCCAGGCGGGCCCGCACCGTGCCCTCCACGACCAGCGCCGTGACCAGCGGGATGAATGCCAGGCCGGCCAGCCCGAGCAGCAGTTGCAGGGCCTGCTGCCGGGGCTGGTAGCCCTCCTCCGGCTGCGGGCCGCCGAGCACCGTGGTGGCGGCCTCGTAGAACGCCGGCCAGGGCCGCAGGTCAAGGCTGAACGCCAGGGCCATGCCCGCCGCGACGATGATCGCGAGTACGACGGTGACCGCGATGCGGGTCTTGCGGGAGAACAGCGCGCCCAGGAACGACACCACCAGGCCGACCCAGGAGGGGCGTTTCGGGGTGAGCCGGCTCAGGCCGAGCGAGGTCTCCCACAGCGAGGCCGGTCCGCGGTCCTCGGCGAGCACCAGGTCGGCGGCGCGCTCGTCGGCGGGCAGCACCTCCGGCCCGTCCTCGGCCGAGGTGTCGGCGAGCCCGCACACCACGTCCTGGGGTGCCACGTCCACGCGCGGCGCGACGACCAGGGTGCGCCGGGCGACCTGCACCGGCGTCGCGGCGACCTCGCCCAGCGCGGTGGCGACCAGCTCCGGGCCGGCGATCTCCGCATCGGACAGCACCCGCGCGTTGCCGAGCAGGGACTCGATGTCCTGGCCCAGCGCGGTGTGGTACATCCGCAGCACCAGCCGCAGCCGTGGGGCGACGTCGCGGGCCAGCAGGGCCAGTGAGAGGTTGCCGACGTCGTCCTGCACGGTCAGCGCCAGCCCGGCCGCCGTCGCGACGTCGACCCCGCGCAATGCCTCCTCGTCGATGCGCTCGGCCACCACCAGCGCCACCTCGGGCAGGTCCGTGAAGTCACGTGCCGCGGTCTGTTCCGCCTCGGTCATCAGCACCACCACCTCGGCGCGGTAGCGCTCCGAGAGCTGTTGCGCCAGGCGGTAGGTCAGGTCGTCCGATCCGTTCAGGACGAAGTGGTTCGTACGGGCTGCGGGCATGCGGGAATGGTCGGCCCGTCGGACCGACAGCGGGTGACGTCAAGGTGGACGTACGGTGAACCGATCCGTCCTCAGCCGCGACGCAACGTCATCAGCATCGCCGGGTACGGCCCGGCGGCGATCTCCGCGGTGGCCTGGTCGGCCGGGATCACGTTGTCCATGCGCAGCTGGAGGGTGGCGCCGGTGGCGTCGATGATGATCCGCCAGCGCCAGCCGCCGCCGTAATCGGCCTCCAGCTCGACCACCGCGTCGTCGCGCAGGGTCCCGGGCATCGTGAACGCGGCGGGCTGCTGGTGCCACGAGTCGCTCCACAGCCCGACCACGGCGCCGGGCTCGGCGCCCGCGCCGAGGGCGAGCAGGCCCTGCTGTGGGCCGTCGGCCGGGTGCGCCCAGGTGTAGGCGACGGTGGTCATGTGGCCGCCCGCCGCCGTGGCCAGCGTCAGCGTGGCCGGCGACTCGGTGAACTGGTCCTGGGGCAGCAACCGGAAGCCGTTGGCTCCGGTCCAGGCACCGGTCGCGCCCGAGAGAATCGTCATTGGCGGATGCTAGCGGTTCGGTGCGTCATCGGCCGGTGACGCGCCTGTGTGAGCGCGGTGTGAGGACTTCCGCTCACGTCCACGTCGCAGCCGGTCGGGTGGACTGTGCGCCGTGACCGACCTGATTAGCGAGGCGGCGGCATGATCCTGCTGTCCGACCGCCGGATCTCCGCCATCGCCCTCGGCGACACCGGCGAACCCATGATCGACCTGCGCGAGGTGCCGGAGCTGCGGATCGACTCCCGGCTCGCCGACCCGGCCGGGGCGTACGCCCATCTGCGCGAGGGTGTCGCCCAGCGCCTGCTCGACGCGCAGCGGGCGCTGCCGGACGGGCTGCGGCTGCTGGTGATCGAGGCGTACCGGCCGCTGCGCCTGCAGACCCGGTACTTCGAGGACTACCGGGCCGAGCTGCGCGCCGCCCATCCCGGGTGGGACGCCGAGCGGCTGCACACCGAGGCGAGCAAGTACGTCTCACCGCCCGACGTCGCGCCGCACAGCACCGGCGGCACCGTCGACCTGACCCTGTGCACCGAGCAGGGCATGGAGCTGGACATGGGCACCGCGGTCAACGCGAGCCCACTGGCCAGCGCAGACGCCTGCTTCACGGCCTCGCCGCACGTGTCGGCGGCGGCCCGCGAGCACCGCGACGTGCTGGCGCTCGCGCTGTCGGGCGTCGGCCTGGTCAACTACCCCACCGAGTGGTGGCACTGGTCCTTCGGCGACCGTTACTGGGCGCTGCAGACCCGGGCCGCGCAGACCCGGTACGGCCCGGTCGCGGCGGTCTGAGCCGCCGGCGTGCGGAACAAGCGGAGCGGGTACGCGGTTGATCCAGCCGAAGACACCCGAGATCACCGAGGAGTACCTCTATGACCAGCTCCGCCGACGCCGTCATCGCCGCGCTGCGGTCCGGCCACGACTCGCTCGCCGCGCACGTGCGGGGCCTGTCGGCAGCCGACCTCACCGGCCCGTCGGGCGCGTCCGAGTGGGACGTGTCCCAGGTGCTCAGCCACCTGGGCAGCGGCGCCGAGATCAACCTGGCCACGGTCGAGGCGGCGCTGGCCGGTGAGCCCAATCCCGGCTTCGAGTTCAACAAGGGCGTGTGGGCGCGCTGGGACGCGATGGAGCCCGCCGACCGGGCCGAGGGTTTCCTCGCGGCCAACGACGCGCTGCTGGCGAAGTACGAGTCGCTCGACGCGGCCACCCGCGCCGACCTGCGGATCGACATGGGCTTCCTGCCCGCGCCGGTCGACGTCGCCACCGCGGGCAGCCTGCGGCTGAGCGAGTACACGTTCCACTCGTGGGATGTGCGGGTCGGCGGCGACCCGCAGGCCGTGCTCGCGCCCGAGGCGGTGCCGCTGCTGGCGGGCACGCTCGGCGGCATGTTCGGCTGGCTGGCCAAGTCCGACGCCCTGGACGGCAAGGAGCTGACCCTGCGCGTCGAGACCACCGACCCCGAAGCCGTGCACGGCCTGCGGCTCGCGGAGAAGGTCGAGCTGGCCGACGCCCCGGCCGACGCCGACGGCGTGCTGCGGCTGCCCGCCGAGGCCTGGCTGCGCCTGATCGCCGGCCGGCTCGGGCCGCGTTACACCCCGGACCCGGTCGAGGCCACCGGGGCGGCCGACCTGACCCTGCTCCGCAGCGTGTTCCGCGGTTTCTGACCGCTGTTGCCGACAGCCTCCGGCCCGTGACCGGGGCCGGAGGCTGTCGGTTGGTATGCGTAGGTTTCGCCTGATTACTCGCGCCGGAGCTGTGACACTACGGTGGTGACCGGCGTAGACGACCGTGCGGGACTGCTCGCAGGAGTCGACCTGCGCGCGCTGGTGCAGCGCTACGAGCCGGTGCTGTGCTTCACCGCGGGCGAGATGTTCTTCCCGATGCCCGTCGACACCTACCTGGCCGGGGCGGCGCTGTGGGCCTCGCACCACACCTCGCGCGGCGCGCCGACGCTGCTGGTCGACCACGGCGAGCTGGACCCCGAGCGGCTGGCCGAGACCGCCCGCGCGCGTCCCGAGGCCGCGCTGTTCCTGCGCTACGCCCCGCGTGGCCTGCAGCGCCGTGAACTGCGGGAGTGGCGGCGCAGGCCGGACCGGCCGAAGTTCACCGGGGTGTCCCGGCTGGCCGCGGTCGGGCTGCTCGGCCGGTTCATCGACTCGCTGCTGCGCCTTTCGCTGACCCTGCGAGGGCGGGTGCCGGGCGGGCTCACCGCCGCGGTGCAGCGCCAGTACGCGGCCGCCGGTCCGCAGACCGACACCTACCACGCCCACGTCAGCTCGGACGGCGGCTACGTGGTCATCCAGTACTGGTTCCTCTACGCGATGAACGACTGGCGGTCGAGTTTCAGCGGCGTCAACGACCACGAGTCCGACTGGGAACAGCTGACCCTCTACCTGGTGCCCGCGCCCGACGGACCGGACGGGTTCGAGCTGGCCTGGGTGGCGCTGTCCTCGCACGACGAGGTCGGCGACGAGCTGCGCCGCCGCCCCGACGACCCCGATCTGACCTGGGTCGACGGCACGCACCTGGTGGCGAACGCGGGCGCGGGCTCGCACTCGGGGGCTTACCTGCCCGGTGACTACCTGGTGCGGGTGCAGCCGCCGGCGCTGGAGGGCGTGCTCAACACCGTCACCCGGGTCCGCGCCGTGCTGTTCCCGTGGACGCGCGGCACGGCCGCCGAAGGGCTGGGCATCCCGTACGTCGACTACCGGCGCGGTGACGGGGCGCGGATCGGGCCCGGCACGTCCCGGCCGTGGACCCCGATCCTGATCGACTCGGCGACGCCCTGGGTGCGTGACTACCGGGGGCTGTGGGGGCTGGACACGGCCGATCCGTTCGGCGGCGAGCGGGCGCCGGCCGGTCCCCGCTACGAGCGCAGCGGCGCGATCCGGGCCTCGTGGGGCGACCCGGTCGGCTGGGCCGGCCTGGACAAGGTGCCGCCGACCGCGGCGCGGGCGCTACGGGCCGGGGCCGACCGGACCCGCGAGCTGGCGGAGACCATCGCCGAGCTGGACGGCAGGATCGCCGAGGGGCAGGAGGAGCTGCGGCGCATGTCGGCCGGGCTGGAGGTGCTGCCGCCGACGGTCACCGCGAGCCGCCGCGGCGGTGACGGCGCGGCCGCCGCGCTGATCGCGCAGGAGCAGGCCGTGGCGCTGCTGCGGGCCCGCCGCCGGGCGGCCGTCAACGAGCGAGACCAGCTCCAGGCGGTGGGCGGCGTGCCGCCGCTGCCGCCGCCGCACGCGCACCTGCGCAACCGGGTCGTCCCGGACGTCGCCGCGCCCGCGGGCGCGCTGATGCGGTTCTGGGCCGGGGCGTCGCTGTCGGTGCTGCTGCTCCTGCTCGGCTTCGCGCTGCTGCTGGAGCAGGGGTCGCTGCTGCTGGCGTGCACGCTGGCGGTGCTGGCGGTGATGGGAGTCGAGGCGGTGCTGCGCCGCCGCCTGCTGCTGTTCCTGGCGAGCCTGGCGATCCTCGTCGGCGTCGGCTGGCTGACCTGGCTGCTGCTCACCAACCTGCGCATCGCCTTCGGCGTGGTCGCGGTGGCCGCCGCCGTCGCGATCGGCGTCGCGAACCTGCGCAACCTGTTCGGCCGCCGCTGACCGGCGGTGCTGTCGCGCCGTTCCGGCCCGGGCAACCACCGGATTCCGACCGCGTCTGCCGCACTCGAGCACGCATTGCCGTCCCCATTCCCGAGCAATTGCACATTTGTGCAAATTCAAATATAAAACTTGGTCCCTGCGAAGAGCCTCGATATGTTTCCCAGCGCCAAATGCAGCGCTCACGAGGGGAAAATCAGTGGCTACGTCAAGGCGTAACTGGCACCGGGCGAGGAGACTGGCGATAGCGCTGGTCCTTGCCGGGGCAAGCGTCAGCGCATTCAGCACTCCGGTGAATGCGGCCGCCGAGGGGACGACTCCGTCGGCCGGCATCGCATCGGTGAACCTGTTGACCGGACAGGCCGTGCCCATCGACCCGACCAAGCGGACCAAAGAGCAGGAGACAGCGTATCGGGACCAGATCACCTTGCTGTCCGCGCAGGGAAAGCTCACCCCGGCGATGATGTCTCAGATGGGACTTCGCACGCTCACCGTCGCCACCGGCAAGACGCCGGTCGCCCAGGCGCCGGCGGCACCGCCGACTGCGCAGGGGAGCGGCGTGAGCCCGATGGGTTGCTCCATCACCAATCCGCAGACCGGCGCCGGTGCGATGTCCGTGCCGGCCCCGACGATCGTTTTCAATGGCTCCAGCCAGGGCTACCAGATGTACGCCACCGCGACCTACAAATGGAATTCCCACCCGGAGGCGCCCAGCACCTGCAAGGTGGCGGTCGGCGGTGTGGACGGGATCGCGGTCGCCCTCGACATCTCGGTGCTCAATGACGGTGTTTCGTTCATCGGCTGCAACATCTACAACAAATGCGCATCGACGGGTTACCTCGAGACCAACGGCCAGTACGGCGCGGGTTGGGCATTCCAGGACTGGGCGACCTCGACCCTGCTGGGTGGCGGGGACACGTACCGGGGTTCGCTGACGTTCGCCTTCCGTTTCCGCGGAGGGCTGGGATGTGTTCAGGCGTTCTCCAGGTACGGGCACAGCTGGGACAGCACGGCCCTCAACGGATTCGGCATCGGCCCGTGGTCGATCAGCGCGCAATGGACCTCGACGTCGTCCAACTGGGGCACGAGCAGCCAGACGGGAAGGTACGGCTGCTAGGACGGAGATCGCAGCCCTGCCGGGGATCTGCCGGTGAGGCAAGGATCAGGTGAGTGTGGCGAGGCTCCGCCGGTCGTCGGCTGACGGTGCCTCGCCACCTTTCATGCCCGGACCTGGATCAGCCCGTGCGTGCCGTCCAATCGCCAGCCCAGCCCTGCGGCGTCGAGCGCCGCGACGTCGGGCGCGCCGACCAGGACCTCGGATTTGAGCGTACGCAGCGCCGCGACCGCCCCGGGAAAGTACGCGGTCACCGCCTCGAACGGCGTCTGCGCCGGCCAGTGCCGGTCCCCGACCAGGCGGCGGTAGTTCAGGTCGCCCTTCACCATCGTCAGCTTCGCCGACCGGAACCGCGCGGCGAGGTCGCCGGGCAGGTCGTGATAGCTCAGCGGCTCGCAGTAGAACGGGTGGGTCACCACTTCCAGCGATCCGTCGCGTTGGGCGGTCCACAGTCGCCCGCGCAGCGCCGGTTCGGCATCTGCCAGCCGCCGCAGGCAGGACAGCAGGTCGTGCAGCATGGCGTCGGAGACGAAGTACGGCTGGGGCTTGAGGTGCAGCTCGACCCGGTCGGCCAGCCCGTTGCGCAGCAGCACGTCGACCAGCACCAGGTCGGGGATGAGTTCGCGCCCGGCGTTGTCGGCGACCAGGCATACGGTGCCGCCGGTCCCGGGGGCCAGGATCTGCCGCAGCGCCGCGCTGTCGTCGGCGACCAGGTCGGACGCCTGCTTGCGGTGCTCGGCCTCCGGGTCGGACACCCGGGTCGCCAGGTCCGCCCGGTTGCCCCACAGGGCCGCGTCCACGGCTGCGGTGAGCTGCTGCTCGGCAGGTCTGCCGGCCAGGTCGGCCAGCGCGGCCAGGTCGGCGTCGAGCGCGGGGTCGGCCAGCTCCGCCGACTTCTGCGGGGTGAACGGGTCCAGCCCGCGCCACGGGCCCGGCCGGAAGTACTCCACGGCTTCCAGCAGCCGCCGGTAGAAGTAGTTCTCGGCCCACAGGAACGGCACGTCGTACCAGCTCATGCCCAGGAACGGCGCGCTCCAGCGGGCCCAGTCGGCGGCGTCGTGCGCGTCGGCGGGCAGCGGCTCCACGACGCCGGACACGGCGTCCTCGGCCAGCCGCGCCAGGGCGGCGCGGATGTGCGGCGGGTAGGGGAACGCCGAGGCCACCTGCTCGATGATCGCCGGATGCCGGTCGTGCAGCACCCGCCAGGTGAAGGATCCGGGCACGTCGCTCAGGATCGGCGGTGCGTCGGACAGTGCCTGCTCCCGGTCAGCTTCGGACACTCGTCGCCCCTCGCGTCGCCCGTCATCCGATCATGGCCAGTCTAGGGGGACGCCCCCGGCCGGACGTCCCCCTGTGCCGTGTGGCGACGAGCCCGACCTCAGCCGACCTTGGCGGCGGTGATGGCGTTGCCGCCGCCGAGCCTGCTGCCGTTGACGGTGAACGTCCAGCTCCCGGAGCCGAGCGGAAGGCCGGTCACCTCCACCGTCCAGGTGTTGCCGTTCTGGGTGGCGTGGGTCTGGCTGCCGGTCGGCGGGGTCTTGCCGGTGAACATGTTCGCGATCGACGAGCTGGAGAACCGTGTCATCCGCTGCTTGTTGCCGTCGCCCCAGGCGGCCATGAAGTAGCCGACGTAACCGGCCGCGTTGTCGGCATAGTCGGTGCGGTTGAGGAACGCGTCGACGGTCGCCGTCGGGTGGCCGAGCTGGGTGGTGTCCATGGTCAGCCGGGCGTCGTCGCCGTGGGCGTTTCGGTAGTTGCAGGCGGTGCGGTCGGCCCCGGACGGCTCGCAGTTCAGCGTCGTCCACTGGCTGTTGGGCTTGCCGTGGCCCATGAACTGCGCCACCGCGGCCTGCACGGCGTACAGGTCGAGCTTGGACTTGCTGCCGGTCGCCCACGCGGCGAGCGTGGCCAGGCCGTATTCCTTGGCCGCCTTCGGGAAGGTCGGGGCCTGGTTGCCGCTGCCACCGGTCGCCGACGGCTGCGCGGTCGCCGTCGCGGAGCCGGATGGCAGGGCGCTGCCGGTGGCCGCGGGGCTCTCCGTGATCACGGTGTTGGCGCTGGCACTGGCCTGCGGGTCGCCCTTCTTGCCGCAGGCGGCGGTGCCCAGCAGGGCGAGGGCGAGCACACCGGCGACGGCGACGGCGGTGCGGGCGGTGCGGTGGGGACGGTTGTCGGTACGCACGCCGTCGTTGCCGGGGGCGGCGTGGCGCAGCGGAGAGGCGGTCATGGCCGACACGGTAAGTTGATCGAGCACCGTTGCCTAGGCCCCGTCGCAAATCTGACGGCCGCCCGGCCGGCGCGGGTGTTCCGGCTGCCGCCACAACCCGTGTGTGGTGGGTATACAACACATGGGTTGTGGCCACGGTCAGGCGTATGCCCTCGCCTGCAACGTGAACAGATCGTGGTAGAGACCGCCGCGGGCCATCAGCTCGTCATGGCTGCCCAGCTCGGCGACCGTGCCGTCACGCAGCACCACGATCAGGTCCGCGGCGCGTACGGTCGAGAAGCGGTGCGAGACGAACAGGGTGATCGCGCCGGAGCCCCGGGCCGCCCGGCGGGCCGCGGTGGCGAACCGGGTGA
Source organism: Catellatospora vulcania (assembly GCF_009720385.1). Lineage (GTDB taxonomy): Bacteria > Actinomycetota > Actinomycetes > Mycobacteriales > Micromonosporaceae > Catellatospora > Catellatospora vulcania. Next base: position 463,932 of record NZ_WARX01000006.1, read on the forward strand.
ACAGCGCGTTCTCGGCGTGGGCGTCGAGCGCGGCGGCGGGCTCGTCGAGGGCCAGCAGCAGCGGCCGGGGCCGCATCAGCGACCGGGCCAGGCCGAGGGACTGCCACTGGCCGCCGGACAGCTCGGTGCCGTCGGCGTACCCCCGGCCGAGCATCCCGTCCAGGCCGCCGGCCTGGTCGACGGCGTGCCCGGCGCGGGCCCGGTGGATCGCCGCCTGCAGCGCCGCGTCGTCGTCGTGGTGGGCCAGCTCGCCGACGCCGACGTTGTCGCGGACGCTCCAGTGCAGCCGGGCGAAGTCCTGGAACAGCATCGCGATCCGGCGGTGCCACGACCCGGCCTCGATGCCGGACAGGTCCGCGCCGTCCACGGTGAGCGCGCCGCTGGTCGGGGTGTAGAGGCCGCAGAGCAGCTTGACCAGGGTGCTCTTGCCCGCGCCGTTCTCACCGACCAGCGCCACGGTGGCCCCGGCGGGCAGGGTCAGGTCCACGTCGCGCAGCGTCGGCCCGGCCGCGCCGGGGTAGGCGAAGGTGACGCCGTGCAGGCGGATGCCGTGCCGCAGCCGCCGCGGGGCGGGTGTGCTCGCGGATTCCGGCGCGGGCGCGGCGGCGGCCAGCTCGGCGAAACGGCCCGCGGTGCGGGCGGCGGCGGCGACGGTCGCGTGCAGCCCGATCGCCCCGGCCACCTGCACGCTGATCTGCACGGCGAGGGTCACCACCAGGATGACCTCGCCGACGGTCGCGGTGCCGTCCACGGCCCGGCCGAGCACCAGCAGGATCGCCCCGCCGTACGCGAACGCGAACAGCAGCTGCCCGCACCCGCGCAGCAGCGCGGCCCGCCACTGTGCCGCCCACAGCGTCTCGGTCGTCCGCGCCCAGGTCTGCGCCTGCCGGTCCAGCAGGAAGCCGGCCGCCCCACCCAGCCGGATCTCCTTGACCGCGTTCGCGTCGGCGGCCAGCGCCAGCAGGTGGCTGGACAGCCGACCGGCCTCGGCGGTGCGCTCGCGGGCGTGTTCGGCCAGCTTCGCGGCTCGGCGGGCGACCAGCACCGGTGGCACCGCGGCCAGCGGGAGCAGGGCCAGCCACGGGTCGACGCCGGCCAGGATGACCGTGGTCACCGCGGCCCGCAGCAGGAGCCCGCCCAGGTGCAGCAGCCCTTCCAGGGACTGCCGGGTCTGCGCGGCGTCCTGGGCGGCGAGCGCGAGCGTGTCGGCGAAGCCGGGATCGTCCAGGTGGGCGAGGCCCGGCTGCCCGTTGGCCAGGGCCAGCAGCCGCCGGTCGAGCACCGTGCCGGCCTGCTCGCCGACCTCGAAGTAGGACAGGTGCGCGAAGTGCCCGAGCATCAGCTCCACGACCAGCAGCGTCGCGACGCCGACGGCCAGCGCGGTGGCGGGCCCGGTGAGACCGGCCAGCGCGGCGTCGGTGAAGTCGCGCAGCAGGAACCCGATGAACGGGGTGGCCAGGTAGCCGCCGGCCAGCAGGACGAGCGCGACGGTCAGCCTGCGCCGGTCGGCGGCCCAGGCCAGGCCGAACACGAATCCGAACGCGGTACGCAGCGTCCTCATGCGACGGCCGCCACGTCGTCGCGGAACCGGCTGGCCTGCAACGTGAACATCTCGGCGTAGTGGCCGCCCGCCGCGAGCAGCGTGTCGTGGTCGCCGCGTTCGACGACGTGCCCGTCGGACAGCACCAGGATCTGGTCGGCGCGGCGCACCGTGGAGAAGCGGTGCGAGATGATGACGCTGGTCAGGCCCTCGGTCTGGGTGAGGAAGCGGTCGAAGAACTCGACTTCGGCGCGTACGTCGAGGGCGGCGGTGGGTTCGTCGAGCACCAGCAGGCGCGCGCCGCGGTCGACCGCGTGCAGGGCGCGGGCCAGCGCGATGCGCTGCCACTGGCCGCCGGACAGGTCGCGCCCGCCGGTGTAGCGGGCGTGCAGCGGGGTGTCCAGGCCCGCGGGCAGGCCGTCGAGCAGGTCCTGCGCCCCGGCTCGGGTCGCCGCGGCGTGCCAGGCGGCCGGGGTGCCCGCGCCGAGGCCGATGTTCTCGCCCGCGGTCAGCTCGTAGCGGTTGAAGTCCTGGAAGATGACGGCGAGCCGGCGCTGCCAGGAGGCGGGGTCCAGGTCGCGCAGGTCGAGTCCGTCGACGGTGACCGCGCCGCGGTCGGGGTCGTAGCAGCGGGTCAGCAGCTTCACCAGGGTGGTCTTGCCGGCCCCGTTGAGCCCGACGACGGCGGTGCAGCGCCCGGCGGGGATGACCAGGTCGAGAGCGGTGAACACGCGCCGCCCGCCGGGGTAGGCGAAGCCGACCTGGCTGAACCGGATCTCACGCTGCGGGGCGGGCGCCGGCGCGGCGCCGGGCAGGGCTTCCCCGCGCGCCGCGTGCTCGAAGCCGGTCAGCGCGGCCAGTGCGCGGCCGCCGAACTGGGTCTGCACGTCGGCTTCGGGGAAATAGACGCCGAAGCGGATCGGCACCAGCACCGCCTGCACGGCGACGGCGTACCCGAGCAGGTCCAGCTCGCCGCGCGCGGTGGCCTGCGCGACCGCGGCCAGGGCCAGCGTCGCGCCGACGAGCCCGGCCAGCGCGAAGCCGAGGAACGGGCGCAGCAGCAGACGTCGCCGCATGCTCCAGATCGGATCGAGGTAGCCGCGGTGCTCGGTGTCCAGGCGCGCGGTGAGGAAGCCGAGCAGCCCGAGCACCCGGATCTCCTTGGCCGCCGCGGTGCCGGTGGTCAGCGTGCGGGTGTACGCCACGCGGCGGCGCTGCGGGGACAGCGCGTCCCATTCCGCCGCGAAGCGGCCCAGCGAGCCGCGCTGCCCGAACCGGATGACCAGCGCGGTCGCCGCGACGACGAGCCCGGCGAGCGGGGACAGCACCACCGCGATGAGTGCCACGGCCCCGGCGAGCCCGGTGTAGCGGGCCAGCAGCGCGGGCAGCGCCGCGGCGGCGTTGCCGGGCGACGGGCTGGCCCGGTCGATCGCCGTGCGCACGTCGGCGAGCAGGTCCAGCGTGCCGGGCCGTTCCAGGGCGGCCACCGGCGCGTCGGTGTACGCCGCCCGCAGTGCCCGCTGCACGACGTGCCCGTCGACGCGGCGCGAGACCAGCTCGGCCAGCGCGAGCTGCATGGGGCCGAGCAGTTGCTGGGCGACGAGCGCGGCGAGGGTGAGCGCGACGGCGGCGCCGAACGCGGCCTCGCCGCGGGCCACCGCGGGCACCCGGGCCAGCAGCCCGGCCATGCCGACGATGAACACGATCGGGGCCAGCCCGAACGCGGCGCTGACTCCCAGCGCGACGGTGACCGGCAGGCCGCCCGCATGGCGGAGCAGGCCGATGAGGTCGAGCCACCGGCGCAGTCGGGGCCTCATAGTGACGTCCTCTCGACAGCCGGTAACATCAACAAACTTAACAGTTAAGATACTTAAATGCACGCGTCGATTTCGGCCGCGGTCACCGCGCACCCGCGCCGCCGCCTGGAGGCCGAAGCCCTGGCTGCGAGCCAGCCCGGCCTGGACTTCGCGGTGGTCCTGGACCCGGAGCCCGACGGGCCGCGCAGTGCGCTGCGCACCGCGCGGCTGGCCTGGCGGACCGCCGACCCCGGCTGCACGCACCGGCTGCTGGTGCAGGACGACATGCGGCTCGCGCCCGGGTTCGCCCGGCTGGTGCGCTCGGCCGTGGCGGCACAGCCGGACCGGATCCTGTGCCTGTTCACCGAGTGGGGTTCGCGCACCTCGCCGGCGGTGCGGCTGGCCGCGCTGGCGGGCGCGGGCTGGGTGCCGCTGCTCGACCCGTACGTGCCGACCACCGCCGTGGTGCTGCCGACCGCCGTCGCGCACGCGCTGGCCGAGTTCCCGGCCGAGCCCGGTGAGCCCGACGACGTGCTGCTGCTGCGCTTCGCTCGGGCGCACGGGATGACGCCGCTGGTCAGCTCCCCGAACCTGGCCGAGCACGAGCAGGGCGACTCGCTGATCGGCAACGACGTGCTGCACGGCCCGCGCCACGCGGCGCTGTTCGGCGGCCCGCCCGGCGACTGGGGGCGGGTGCTGGTCCCGCCCGTGGTGCCGCATCTGCTCCTGTTCGACGGGGTGGTGGTGTGCCAGGTGCCCGACGGCGACGGGTGGCGGGCGGTGCTCGCCGACGCCTTCCTCGCCCCGTCCGGCCTGACGCTGCCCGACCTGCTCGAACGGTATGCCGCGGCGGTCAGGGCGGGCGACCCGACCGGGCGGGTGCGCCGGGTGGTGGCCGACTCGCTGCTGCTGCAACTGTGGCTGGCCGCCTTCTGCTACGGCGTCGCGGCGTACGCGGTGCTGGGCGACGTCGCGGTGGTGGAACGTGCTTTGCGGACGGTGCCCGGGGCGGCGGCGCTGCGCACGCTCGCCCCGGGTGCGCTGCGCCGGTTCGTGCCCGGCCACCGGCTCGCCGGGCTGCCTGTACTCGTCGATCCACTGCTGCGCTTGGCCATATCGGACGGATGCGTACACGCTGGTCAGACCGGAGATCAGTTCTGGAAGGAATATTTACAGTAAAGGTCAACTGTGCTATCAGTTATATGCCCATGCGTGGATGACCTCCGGTGCTGGGCGGTCCTGTGCGCCCACCCCGGCGCGCGCCGTGTCACCCGGTTCCCCGCAGACAGGCAGGCGTCGATGGATAACCCAGCACCGCGCGGCAGCGAGGAGGTGGGCTGAGTGCAGGTCATCCCGCGTCGCGCCACGCCGTCCGGCACCGCGCCGCTGTCCCTGCTGCAGCAGCGGTGGTGGCACCTGTGCACCGCGTACGAGGGCGACGCGTCGCCGATCGTGGTGATCGCCGACCGCATCACCGCGCCGCTGGACGTGCCCGCGTTCACGGCGGCCGTCGACGCGCTCGCCGACCGGCACGACGCCCTGCGGACCACGTTCGCCGTCGGCCCCGACGGGCCGCGGCAGGTGATCGCACCACCCGGCGGCCTGGCCACGGAGCTGCTCGACGTGTCCGGCGAGCCCGACCCGCCCGCCCGGGCGCGTGAGCTGGTCGCGGAACTCGCCAGGACGCTGCTCGACCTGGCCGGCGGCACCCTGGTGCGCTCCCGGCTGATCCGCCTCGGCCCGGACGACCACGTCTGGTGCCTGGCGGTGCACCACATCCTGGTCGACGGCGAGTCGACCATGATCCTGCAACGCGAGGCCGTGGCGCTCTACCGGGGCGAACCGCTGCCCGAGCCCTTCATCGGGTATGCCGACTTCGCTGCCTGGCAGTGCGCCGACACCACCGGAGCCGAGGATCTGGCCTGGTGGACCGAGCGGCTGCACGGCGTGCCTCCGCTGGAGCTGCCCACCGACCTGCCACGCCCGCCGGCCAAGACACTCCGCGGCGGCCAGATCGACGTGCAGGTCGCCGCACCGGTCGCGGACGCACTGGACCGCTTCGCCCGGCAGCGGCGGGTCACGCCGTACATGGTGCTGGTCACCGCACTGCTGGTGGTGCTCGCGCGGCGTTCGGGGCAGACCGATCTGTGCGTGGGCATGCCGGTGTCCGGCCGCCTGCTCGAGGAGACCGAGCGCACGGTCGGCCTGTTCGCCAACACGATCGCGTTGCGGGCCGACCTGACCGGCGAGCCGGATCTCGGCGAGCTGCTGGGCCGGGTGCGCGCCGCGACCATCGACGCTCTGGCCCGGCAGGCGGTGCCGTTCGGGCAGGTCGTCGCCGCGGTCGACCCGGACGCCGACCGCTCCCGCACCCCGGTCTTCCAGGTGACGGCGGCGCTGCACACGCATACCGCCGGCGGGCCGGCCGATCCGCACTGGCGGCCGTTCGCCCAGGCCGTTCCGCAGATCCTGCACGACCTGGGGGTGGACGCCTGGCGCGAGCCCGACGGCCTGGAGCTGACGCTGCGCTACGACACCGGGCTGTTCACCGCTGACACCGCCGCCGCGCTGGCCGACGAGGTCGTCGCGGTGCTGCGGGACCTGGCCGAGGGCGCGACGCCGCCGGTCTTCGCGGTGGAGGCGCGGCATGGGTAGCCACCTGGTGTTCTTCAACATTCCGGCGCTCGGGCACCTGTTCCCGACCCTGGGTGTGGTGTCCGAGCTGGTCCGGCGCGGGCACCGGGTCAGCTACGCCGCGCCCGCCGACCGCGCCGCCTACGTCGCCGCGGCCGGGGCGCGGGTGATCCCGTACACCTCGACGCGGCCCGGCGACACCGATCCGCAGGCGCGCACCCCGGCCCGCGCCGAGCACATCGGACGCAGCCTGCTCAACTTCCTCACCGAGACCGAGCACACCCTGCCGCAGCTGGAGCCGGCCCTGCTGGCCGACCCGCCGGACCTGGTGCTGTTCGACCGGATGGCCTTCGCCGGGCACGTGTTCGCGCACACCCAGGGCATCCCCGCGATCCAGCTCTGGCCGATGATCGTGTCGGCGGGGCCGTGGTCGCTGAACGAGGCGGTGCCGGTCGACTTCGGCCATCCGACGCTCGCCGAGTACACCCTGCGCCTGGAGCGTTTCCTGGCCGGCCGCGGGCTGACCGGGCTGCCCGCGGACGAGTTCCTCGCCCCCAGGGTGGTGCGCCACCTGGCCTTCCTGCCGCGGGCGTTCCAGTACGCGGGCGCGGCCTTCGGCGAGGAGTTCTCCTTCGTCGGGCCGTGCACGACCCCGCGTGCCGGTGATGTGCCCTGGTCGCCGCCTGCCGACGGCGCGCCGGTGGCGCTGGTGTCGCTGGGCACGCTCAACAACCACTGGCCCGACTTCTACCGCCTGGTGTTCGAGGCGTTCGCCGACACGCCGTGGCATGTGGTGCTGGCCGTGGGCCGCCGCCTCGACCCGGCCTCGCTGGGTACGCCGCCGCCGAACGTCCAGGTCATGCCGGTGGTGCCGCAGCTGGCGGTGCTGGCCCAGGCGCGGGTGTTCGTCTCGCACGGCGGGCTGGGCGGGGTCATGGAGGGCGTGCAGGCCGGGGTGCCGCACGTGGCCGTGGCCCGCACCCTGGAGCAGGACCTCAACGCCGCCCGCATCGTCGACACCGGCATCGGCGCGGCGCTGAGCCTGGACGGGCTCACCCCGGCCCGGCTACGCGAGGCGGTGACCCGGGTCGACACCGACCCCCGCATCGCGGCCGGGGTCGCCGCGATGCGCGCCGAGGTGCTGGCCGCGGGCGGTGCGGCGCGGGCCGCGGACATCGTCGAGTCGTGCCTGCGGGAGCCCGCCCAGCGCGGTGCCGCGGGCGTCAGGACCCTGGCCCCTCAGGGATAGACGGCGGGCCGCCCGGCGCCCCCCGGGCGGCCCGTCGCCTACGTGCCATCGAGAGATGGGGCCATTTAAATCAGCCGAACCGCCACCAGTGATCGATGCTTTGTACGTAAGAAACTTAACTATTTATTGGCATCGTGGTCGCGTCGGCGGGACAGCCCGCCACATCCCCCTCGGGAATCGATGGAGGTTCCACTAGTGATGATCAAACGAAGGCGCGCCACGGCCGTGCTCGCCGGTCTCGGCCTGCTCGCGACCACCCTGGTCGCCGCGGCCGGTCCGGCCTCGGGCAGCCTGCCCGCGCGCTGGGTGGGGACCTGGGGGACCGCACTCACCGCACCGAGTCTGGCCAACACCGGCAGCTCGCTCAACGGCTTCACCGACCAGTCGATCCGCCAGCTCGTGCGGATCTCCCTCGGCGGGGAGAAGGTGCGACTGAGGATCACCAACGCGTACGGCACCGGCCCGCTGAGCATCGGCCACGCCAGCGTCGGCCTGCCGGTCTCGCCCGGCTCGCCCACGCTGCAGCCGGGCAGCATCCGCGAGATCACCTTCAACGGCAGCGAGTCCGCGGTCGTCTACAAGGGCGCGGAGCTGCTGACCGACCCGATCGACCTGCCGGTGTCGCCGACCGCGGAACTCGCGGTCACGCTCTACCTGCCGACCGCGACCGGGGCCACGTCGTGGCACTGGACCGCCCGGCAGACCTCGTACGTCTACGCCGGCGACAAGGCGGAGGATTTGACCGGAGCCGGGCAGACCGCCGCCTACAGCCACTTCTACTACCTGGCCGGCATCGAGGTGCTCACCAAGACCGGCGCGGGCACCGTGGTCGTGCTCGGCGACTCGGTCAGCGACGGGTCCGGCTCCACGCTCGGCGCGAACACCCGCTGGCCCGACCAGCTCGCCACGCGCATCACCGGCACCTGGCCCGCACTCGGCGACCCCGGGGTGCTCAACGTCAGCCTGGCCGGCAACCAGGTCACCAAGGACGGCCTGGCCATCAACTCCCCGGCGCTGGGCGACAGCGCCCTGGCCCGCCTCGACGACGACGTGTTCAGCCAACCCGGCGTACGCACCGTCATCGTCGAACTCGGCATCAACGACGTCCACCTGTCCGGCTTCCCCGCCGCACAGATCATCGACGGGCTCCGCCAGCTGGCGGTCCAGGCCAAGGACCGCGGCGTACGCGTCGTCGTGGCCACCCTCGGCCCGTTCGAGGGCTACTCGACCTGGACACCCGAGAAGGAGGCCGTCCGCCAGGCGGTCAACACCTGGCTGCGCGGCGACAACGAATTCGACGGGCTGCTCGATTTCGACCAGATCCTGCGCGACCCCGCCGCACCCAGCAAGGTCCTGCCCGCCTACGACAGCGGCGACCACATCCACCCCAACGACACCGGCGCCCAGGCACTCGCCGCGGCCGTACCGCTCTGGCTGCTGTGACCCGATGACGTCCCGCACCCTCCCCGAACTGCTGGCCGCCCTCGCGGCGGCGCGACCCGAACACGTCGCGCTGCAAGTGGCAGGCGGGGAGGGCGCGGGGCCCACCGAACTCACCGCGGCGGCGTGGCACGCCCGCGCCACGGCCGCCGGAAACGGGCTGCTCGGCAAGGGCGTCGCGCCCGGCGACCGGGTGGGCCTCGTGTTCGACGGGGCGGACTGGCTCGACTTCGCGGTCGCGTACGCGGCGGTCACCGGGATCGGCGCGGTCGCCGTGCCGCTGTCGGCGACCTCGCCCGCCGCCCGGCTGCGGGAACTGCTCGACCACGCGGGGGCACGGGTCGTCGTCGGCACGCTCGGCTGGACCCTGTCCGAACTGGATGCCGAAGATGCCACGCCGCTGCCGGACACCGTCCGGCCCGGACAGACCGCGCAGATCGTCTACACCTCCGGCACCACCGGCACCCCCAAGGGCGTGGCCGCGAGCCACGCCAGCCTCACCCACGGACTCGACCCGGCCCGGCCGCCGCTGGCGCACTCGCGGCACGCGCTGCACGCCTTCCCGCTCGGCACCAACGCCGCGCAGACGATGCTGGTCACCGCGCTGGTCGCGCGGCCCACGCTGGTCACCATCCCGGCCTTCGACCCGTGGGCGTACGCCCGCACGGCGCAGACACTGCACGTCGGCACCCTGTTCCTCGTCCCCGCGATGGCGAGCGCGCTGCTGGAGGCGGGCGTGTTCGAGCGGTGCGACCTCGACGCGGTGCAGCTGGTGTCGTGCACCGCCGCCGCCCTGCCGCCCGCCGTGGCGCGAGCGCTGGCCGACGCGCTGCCGGAAGCCGTGATCGTCAACAACTACACGTCCACCGAGGCTGCGCCCGCGTACACCAGCATGGTCTTCGACCCGGACCGGCCCGCCTCGGTCGGGCGGGCCGAGGGCGGGGCGGAGCTGCGCATCCTCGACGCCGACGGCGCGATCGCCGGGCCGGGGCAGACCGGTGAGGTGTGGCTGCGGGCGGGCGACGCGGTGCGGGCCTACCACGGCGACCCCGGCGCGAGCGCGGCCGTGTTCCGCGACGGCTGGGTGCGCATGGGCGACCTCGGCTACCGCGACGCCGACGGCTACCTGTTCCTCGTCGACCGCGAATCCGACCTGGTCAACGCGGGTGCGCACCGGGTCTCCACGCTGCGGGTGGAGGCGGCGCTGCACGAGCACCCGGCGGTGCTCGGCGCGGCGGTGCTCGGCCTGCCGCACCCGGTGATGGGCGCGACCGTCGCCGCCGCCGTCGAGCTGCGCGACCCGTCGGCGCTGGCCGGGCTGCGTGCCTTCCTCGCCGACCGGCTCGCTCCCTACGAGCTGCCGACCCGGATCGTCGCGGTGGCCGAGCTGCCGCGCAACGACGGCGGCAAGGTGCGCAAGGCCGCGCTGCGGGAGCTGTTCACGCAGGCCCCGGCCCGGGTCGCACCCCGCACCGAGGCCGAGGTGGCGCTGGCCGGGCTGTGGCGTGAGGTGCTGCGGGTGCCCGAGGTCGGCGTCGGCGACGACTTCTTCGCCCTCGGCGGCGACTCGACGCGCGCCACCCGCCTGGCCGCCCTCATCACCACCCACTTCGGCCGCGACATCCCACTCTCCCTCATCTTCGACACCCCCCTCCTGGCCGACCAGGCCGAACACCTCTCCTCCGCACCCCCCACCGCCGAACCGCCGCCTCCACTGCCGCCGCTGGTGACGCCGACGCCGACGCCGACGCCGACGCCGATGGGCGATGATCGCTGTTTCGTGTCGGAAAGTGAGGTTGGACCGCAGGATCTGACACGAATCAGCGATCATCGCCAAGCCGCTGAGCCCGCCGAGTCCGGGGGGAGCGGGGCCGCGAGCGGGGAGATGCCGCTGGCGTCCACTCAGGAGAGCATGCTGGCGTGGATGTGGGCCACGGGGGAGCCGCGGGACGTCGGGCCGATCAGTGTCGGGATCCGGGTGCGGGATCAGCTCGATCCGGGGCTGCTGGAGCGGGCGCTGAGTGCGGTGGCGGACCGGCATGAGGCGCTGCGCACGGTGTTCGACCGTGATCCGGCCGGGCGGCACCGGGCCCGGGTGCTCGACCACTGCCCGCCGGTGGTGACCGCCGTCGCGGCCCGGGACCTCGACCACGCCGGGCAGCTGTGCCGGGCCGACCGGGAGGGCGGCTTCGACACGGAACGCGGGCCGCTGGTGCGGGCCATGGTCGCCGGCCTCGGCCCTGAGGACCATGTGCTCGGCCTGGCCGTGCACCACCTGGTCTGCGACGGCGCGTCGATGGGGCCGCTGCTGCATGAGATCGGCGTCGCCTATGCGGCGTTGCGCAGCGGCAGCCCGCTGCCGGCCGCTGCGCCGGGGACGCGACAAGGCGGTGGCCACCCGCCGACGGCGGCTGCCGAGGTGACGGTTGCACGCGGCAGCGGGCTGCCGCCGGCCACGCCGCTGCGGGACTTCGTCGCGTACACCCGGCAGCGTTGGCAGACCACCCTGCCGTACTGGCGGCGGGTGCTCGACGGCGCGCCCGCCCACCTGGAGCCGTTCCGCGGCCGCCGGGAGGCGGTGCGCCTGCGCACCGCGCAGCTGGAGTTCGCGCTGCCCGGCACGCTCGGCGACGGGCTGCGCCGGGCAGCCGCGGCCCAGGGCGCGACGCCGTTCATGCTGATCGCGTCGTGCTGGGCGGCGGCGCTGTCCGAACGCACCGGCACCCACGACATCCTGCTGATGTCTCCGGTGCCCGGCCGCACCCGCCCCGGCAGCGAGGCGCTGATCGGCTGCCTGAGCCAGTCGCTGCTGCTGCGCGTGGACACCTCCGGCGGCCCGTCCGCCGCCGAGCTGCTGGCCCGGACCCGGCGCACCGTGGTGGACGCGCTGGACCACCAGCACTATCCGTTCGCCGAGTTCTACCAACGGCACACCGGCGCGGCCTGGCTGCGGGTGGAGACCTGGGGCGGGCAGGCGCACCTGCCGGGACTGGAGTCGGAGCCGTTCGAGCTGCCCCGGGCGCTCGACGCGGACTGGCCGACACCCGGCGGCCTGCCCGACCTCCAGGCCCCCGAGCTGGCCGTCGTCGAGCACCCGGACGGCCGCCTGGTCGCGCACCTGCTCTGGAACCACCACGCCTTCGCGCGGTCCGAGATGGACATCCTCGCCGGGCGGGTCACCGAGCTGTTCGAGCACGCGGCGCGCGAGCTCGCCCCCGCACCACCGCAGGAGGTTCCACGATGAGCACCGCCACCCCGGCCCAGCACGGCATGTGGCTGACCGAGCGCCTCGGTCTGGCCGCCACGGCCTACCACATGCCGCTGCCGGTATGGCTCGACGGCCCGCTCGACCCGGCCCGGCTCGCGGACGCGTGCGCGGCGGCGGTCGCCCGGCACCCGGTGCTGTCGTGCGCGTTCACCGAGCAGGACGGCGAACTGCAGACCGCCCCGGCGGCCCGGACGCCGTCGCTGCGGCTGAGCGCGGCTCCGGACGACCTGGCGGCGTTCGTCCGGGAGCGCACGCTCGCGCCGTTCGACCTGGCCGCCGGGCCGCTGATCCGCTTCGACCTGGTGCCCGCGGGTCCTGGGCGGCACCTGCTACTGATCGTCGCGCACCACCTCGTCTTCGACGGCGAGTCGAAGGAGATCCTGCTCGCCGACCTCGCGGCCGCCTACTCCACCCCGCCTCCCGCACCCCGGGATCCCGCGCCCGGCGCGGGCCGCACCGAAGCAGGGCCTGCGGTTTCGGGGAAACCGCAGCAGTCCCGCACCGAATTCCTGCACCTTCCTCGAAACTGGCCGAATCCTGCGGCGAGGCAGGACGGTGTGGCGGGCGGTGTCGGGGAGGAGGGGTGGAGTGGTGAGGTGATGGTGCGGGCGGTGGAGCATTGGGCGGGGTTTCGGGCGCCGGGTGAGCCGAGCTTGCCGGGACTGCGCGGGGTCAGCGCCGCGGGTGCGCGGCCGGGCGTTGCCGTGCCGTTCGACCTGGACGCGGTGGCGGTCCGGGCGGCCGCCGCGGAGCTGGGCGCGACGACGTTCGAGGTGGTGCTCGCCGGGCTGCTGACGCTGCTGGACCGCTACGGCGACCCGGCGCCCACGGTCGGCGTCGACCTCGGCACCCGGCCCGCCGACGGCCACGACCGGGTCGGGCTGCACGTCAACGAACTGCCGATCGGCATACCCGCGACCGGCCCGGCGGACCCGGTCACCGTCCGCGAACGCGTCGCGGCCGTACGGCACACGCTGCGGGAGACGTATCCGCTGCGTGCCGTGCCGCTGTCGCGGGCCGTGTCCGGCCTCGCCCCGCGCGCCGCGCTCACCCCGGTGTCGATCAGCTACCGCCGCCGGGCCCGGCCCGCGCCGGTGTTCGCCGGGCTCGACGCGCGGGTCGAGTGGACGGCATTCCACCACGCCGCCCGCAACGCCCTGCACGTCCAGCTGCTCGACGACCCCGCCGCGGCGGACCTGCCCGTGCTGCTGCACGTCGACCCGGCCCGGCTGGACCCCGCCGACGCCGCCAGGGTCGGCGCGCACCTGCGTACCCTGCTCGACGGCTTCGCCCGCCAGCCCGACGCGCCGCTGCACGACCTCGACCTGCTCGATCCGTCCGAACACGAGCTGCTCGCCACCTGGAACGACACCGGCCGGGCCGTTCCCGGGCCGCAGGCGCTGCACGAGCTCGTCGGCGCGGCGATCGCGGCCCGACCCGACGCCGTCGCGGTGGTCGCCGCCGACAGCGCGATGACATACGCCCAGCTCGACGCCGAGGCCGCCGCGGTCGCGGCACAGCTGCGCGGGCGCGGGATCGGCCCCGGCGACCTGGTCGCGGTGTGCCTGCCCCGCACCTCGCGGCTGCTGCCCGCGCTGCTCGGCGTCCTGCGCACCGGCGCGGCCTACCTGCCGCTGGACCCTGAGCACCCGCCGGCCCGACGCGACGGCCTGCTCGCCGACGCGGGCCCGGCGGCGGTGCTGACGGCCGACGCCGACGGGTCGACCGTGCTCGCCGAGACCACGCCGCCGATCCCCGGCGACCCGGCCATGCCGCCGACCGTCGGTGATCCGGCCACGCCGTCGCGGCACGAACCCGGGCTCTGTTACGTGATCTACACGTCCGGTTCGACCGGGCGGCCCAAGGGTGTGGCGGTGGAGCATCGCGCCGTGGTGAACCTGCTGCACGCGCTGCCGGACGTCGTGCCGACCGGCCCGGGGGACGTGTGGCTGGCCGTGGCGTCGGCGGCGTTCGACATGTCGGTGCCGGAGTTGTGGCTGCCGCTGGTCACCGGCGGCACGGTCGTGCTGGCCACCGCCGAGCAGGCGCGCGACGGCGAGCTGCTGCTGAAACTGCTGCGCCTGACCGGGGCCACCCACGCGCACCTGACCCCGTCGACGTGGCGGCGGCTGCTCGACGCCGGTTTCGCCGAGCGCGGCGTGGTCGCGGTGTGCGGGGCCGAGGCGCTGCCCGCCCCGCTCGCCGCCGAGCTGCGGTCGCAGACGTCGCGCCTGGTCAACCTGTACGGCCCGACCGAGACGACGGTGTGGTCCACCGCCGCCGACCTCACCGGGGGCGGTCCGGTGACCATCGGCCGCCCGCTGGCCAACACGACGGCGTACGTCCTGGACGCGGCACTGCGGCCGGTGCCGCACGGCATCGTGGGCGAGCTGTGCCTGGGCGGGGCCGGGGTCGCCCGGGGTTACCTGGGCCGCCCCGAGCTGACCGCGGACCGGTTCGTGGACACGGCCTGGGGGCGGCTCTACCGCACCGGTGACCGGGTGCGCCGGCTGCCCGACGGGTCGCTGGAGTTCCACGGGCGGATCGACGACCAGCTGAAGGTGCGCGGGCACCGGATCGAGCCGGGGGAGGTCGAGGCGTTCCTGCGGGCGGCCGAGTCGGTAGTGGACGCGGCGGTGACCGTGTCCGCGGACGGGGACGCGCTGGTCGCGTACGTCGTCGGCGCACCCGATCCGGCCCGGCTGCGCGAGCAGCTCGCGGCGGGACTGCCCGGATACCTGGTGCCGTCGGTGTTCCTGCTGGTCGAACAGTTGCCGCGCAACGCCAACGGCAAGCTGGACCGGGCCGCGCTCGCCGGGCTGGCCGGCGCGCCGCTGGTGCCGCAGGCGTCGCCGCGGCCCTACACGGGGCTGGCGCTGCAGGTGTACGAGATCTGGCGGGAGGTGCTCGGGCACGGCGAGATCGGGCCCGACGACGACCTGTTCGATCTCGGCGGCCACTCGCTCACCGTCACGAAGATCGCCGCCCGGTTGCGCCGCAGGCTCGGCGTGGACCTGCCGCTGCACGTCTTCTTCGACACGCCCACCATCAACGGCATCGTCGCCGCCGCGGACCGGTGACCGCGGCCAGGAACGTCGTCTCGGCGCCGGGCAGGGCCGTCGGCTCACCATCGCACGCCCGGCGGGTCCCGTCCGTGGTGGCTCACGGGACCCGCCGGGGCACGGTCACGGCGTGTACGGCGCGTCCGTGTGGGACTCCTCCTTGAGGATGCTGCCGTCGGCGAAGTACACGGCGGTGCGCTTGACGCTGACCACCGCGGAGCCGGCGTCGGCGGGGCGGGTCAGGTAGACCAGGGTGAGCTTCTTGCCGGCGACGGCGACGGACTCGATCGGGTCCCGGTCGCCGAGCACGAAGTGCACCACGCACTGCGCCCGGTCGCCCGGCTTCGCGCACAGCATGACGCCCCAGTACCGGCCGGTGGTGTCCACGACGCTGCTCATGATCGTGCCGACGGTGACGGCGCCGATCTCGCCGCCCAGGTCGCCGGTCGCGCAGGGCTGCTGCACCGCCAGCACGAGGCCGTCCTCGCCGGAGAACATGCCCTCGGTGAGCGGCGCGCCGTCGTCGCCGAACGCGTAGTAGGGGTCGATCAGCCCGCGCACCATCGCCTCTTTCACCTCGGCGCAGGTGGGCGTGGGCTTGGCGGGGGCGGCGGCGCTCGGCGAGGCCTCCGGCGACGGGCTCAGCACGGTGACCGCGCTGGGCGCGGCCGAGGGTGATTCGGTGGACTTGCAGGCGCTCGCCAGCCCGGTGAGGGCGAGGACCGGGATCAGCAGCAGGGCGGCGCGGCGGGGGTGGTGCGGCATGGGTGGTCCTTCGACGACAGCGGGATGGGGATGCGCCACTGCACGATAGGGGTGATCCACCGCACCCGACGCGGCGTCGTCGCCACCCCGACAGACGCGCGCGCGCAGGCCGCACGCAGTTTCGGGGAAACTGCATGAAAAGCGGCGGCGGTTCGTGCGGTTTCCCCGAAACTGCAAGCCGGTTGGGGGTCAGGGGCGGGCGGCGGCGTGGCGGTCGTGCCAGAGGCGGACGAGGAAGGTGAGGTCGTCGCGGCGGGCGTGGCCTGCGGCGACGCTGCCGGGGCAGGCGCCGTGGACCGTTTCGGCGAGCGGGTCGGCGCCTGCGTCGAGCAGGGCGCGGATCAGCGGCACGTCGCCGCCGTTCATCACGGCGACGTACAGCGGGGTGCGGCCGATACGGTCGGGCACGTCCACGGGCAGACCTGCGGCGTCCAGCAGGGGGAGCAGCCGCGCGTGGTCGACCCACATCGCCATGTGCCGCAGCGACCAGCCGCCGCCGTCGCGCATCAGCGGATCGACCACGCCCCGGGCCAGGCCGTCGAGCAGCCACCGCGTGTCGCCGTCGAGCATGCGCTCGCGTACCCGGGTGCGTTGGGCGGCCAGGGCTCTGGGCAGCCGCCCGTCGCCGGTCAGCCAGGTGTCGCGTACCGCGAAGCAGCCCGCGCTCGCCCCGCCCATGGCCCGCAGGGCCTGCTCGCGGCGCAGCTCGTCGGCGTCGTGGTCGGGCAGCCGCAGCGCCCCGTCCCGTACGCCCACCACGTGCCACTCGCCCCGGCAGCGCACCCGGACCGGCGTGCCGGGCTCACCGTCGGCCGGCACGACCGGCGACTCGCGGACGGGCCGCGCGGCGGGCGGCGGCAGGGCCGGGAACAGCGCGGCGCGCAGCAGCGGGTGCAGGTCGTCCGGGGTCAGCAGCCCGGCGTGCAGCAGGGCGAGGTCGGCCGGGACCGGCCCGCTCGCGACCTGCGGCGGGCCCTCGTTGTATTCGTGCGGGTCCGATTCCGCGGCCACGAGCTCGTCGCCGACGCTGACGTTGAGATGTGCCCCGAACAGCGTGTCCACCCGTTCGGCCGGAAATCGCGAGCGCTGGGCGAACGCCGCGGCCGCGGCCCGGATCTCGGTGGCGAGCCCGACCGGGCAGGTCGGCGCGGCGCAGTCGCGCTGCAGGGCCTTCGTCTCGGTGAACGGAACCTCGATGCCGCAGGTCTGCCAGGCGGCGGCGTACTCGCCCGCGGCCAGCATCAGGTAGACGCGCTCGGTCGCGGCCGCGGCGTCCTCGCCGACGCCCAGCGCGGACCAGGCCAGCGGGGAGCCGTCGGGCGCGAGCAGCGGCGGCCGGTCTGCCGAGCAGCCCCACGCGGCACGCAGCGCCGCGGTCTCGCGCACGTCCCAGGTGTGCCGCGGTGCCAGGTACCAGCGGTGGTCGGCGAGCCGGCTCAGCGTCACGACGTCGAGGCGCAGCCGCTGCGGGCCGGTCGGGGACAGCGGCAGGCGTACCCGGATCAGCGGGCTGCCGTGGTCGGCGGCTCGCGGCGCGAGCACCGCGCTGGTGCGGGCCCGCAGCGAGGTCATGCCGCCCTGGTGCCGGGGCAGGTGCCAGTGCAGCAGGTCCAGGGCCAGGTGGCGCAGATCGTCGGCGACGGCCTCGGCGGCGTCCACGCCGAACCGGTCCCGGACGGCGTCGAGGTCCAGGTCGACGTCGGTGTCCGCGAGGGCCGCGGCCGCGCGCCAGTCACCGGCCGCGCGGGCGTCCGCCGCCGCGGCGATGGCGGCGGGGGAGGGCATGCGGGCGCGGATGCGCCGCCACTGCGTCAGGTCGGGCCGCAGCAGCGTGATCATCCGCACACCTCCGGGAGCCGTGGGCGGCAGGCCGACCGGATTCGAACCGGCGTCCTCCAACTGCGCGAAGTGGCGCGACGACCTCTGCGCTACGGCCTGCCGCGGGCAGCCTACACATCGACTCCGACAGTGGAACCGCCCTCGGCCGGGTGCACGCGGCGTGACCGGCGGGCCTAAGGTGTCCCGTGTTCGCGAGTCAGGTTCGCACCCCGGGTAAGAGAAGGTCATGAGCAGCGACACCACCACCGGCGAGGCCGTGGAGTACGCCATTCCCGCAGTCGTGGACAGCCCCGCGGGCGCGCCGACGCCCGCCGGGCGGCTCGGCGGCTGGCTGCTGCAGCACCAGGTGCAGCCGGTCGGGCCGGAGGCCGACGAGAGCCACGCCAAGCCGCAGGCCTGGTGGAAGGTGATGTGCCTGACCGGCGTCGACTACTTCTCCACGCTGGCCTACCTGCCCGCGATCGCGGCGACCGCGGCCGGCGCGCTGTCGCCGCTGGCAACGCTGCTGATCGTGGCGCTGACACTGCTGGGCATGCTGCCGATGTACCGGCGGGTGGCCAAGGAGAGCCCGCACGGGCAGGGCTCGGTGGCGATGCTGGAGGACCTGCTGCCGTTCTGGCGCGGCAAGGCGTTCGTGCTGGTGCTGCTCGGCTTCGTGGCCACCTCGTGGATCATCACGATCACCCTGTCGGCCGCCGACGCCTCGGTGCACCTGCTGGAGAACCCGCTCGCCCCGCACTTCCTGGAGGGGCACGCCGTCACCATCACGGTGGTCCTGCTGCTCATCCTGGGCGGGGTGTTCCTGCTCGGCTTCAGCGAGGCCGTCGGCGTCGCGATCCCCCTGGTCGCCGTGTTCCTCGGCCTCAACGCCGTGATCGCGGTGTACGGCCTGGTCGAGGTGTTCACCACGCCCGGCGCGTGGTCGTCCTGGACCGATGCGCTGACGACCGGCGGCCGGGGCTTCGGGGGCATGCTCGGCCCGGCGGTGCTGGCGTTCCCGCTGCTGGTGCTGGGCCTGTCCGGCTTCGAGACCGGCGTGAGCATGATGCCGCTGGTCGCCGCCGACGGCTCCGACGGCCGTGCGCGGATGGCGTCGCGGGTGCGCAACACCCGCAAACTGCTCACCGTCGCCGCGCTGATCATGTCGGTGTACCTGCTGCTGACGAGCTTCGTCACCACGGTGCTGATCCCGGCGAAGGAATTCGAGCCCGGCGGGGCGGCCAACGGCCGGGCCCTGGCTTATCTCGCGCACGAGCACCTGGGCGAGGGCTTCGGCACCGTCTACGACATCAGCACCATCCTGATCCTGTGGTTCGCCGGGGCGTCGGCGATGGCGGGCCTGGTCAACATCGTGCCGCGGTACCTGCCGTCCTACGGCATGGCGCCGGAGTGGGCCCGGGCCGTCCGTCCCGTGGTGCTGGTCTACACGGTCGTGTGCGTGGGCGTGACCATCGCCTTCGGGGCCGACGTCGAGGCGCAGGCCGGGGCGTACGCCACCGGCATCCTGGCGATGATGGTCTCCGGCAGCGTCGCGGTCACCATCTCCGCGATCCGCTACCGCCGCACCTGGGCGGCCGCCGGGTTCGCGGTGCTCACGCTGGTCCTGCTGTACGCCCTCGGCGAGAACATCCGGGAGAAGCCCGACGGCATCGCCATCTCGGCGCTGTTCATCCTCGCCATCGTGGTGATCTCGCTGGTCTCCCGGGCCGCGCGCACCACCGAGCTGCGGGTCAAGCACATCGAGTTCGACACCCGCGCCCGGCAGTACGTCACCGACTCGATCGCCTACGACGGGCAGCTGAACCTGATCGCGAACCGCCGCCAGGCGGGCGACGTCGCGGAGTACGCCGGCAAGGAGGCCGAGCAGCGCGGCATGAACCCCGTCCCGGGCCGCGCCGACGTGCTGTTCCTGGAGATCGACGTGGTGGACCCGTCGATGTTCGCCGACGTGCTCCAGGTCAAGGGCGTGCAGGTCGGCGAGTACCGGGTGCTGCGGGCCTCGGCCCCGGCCGCGCCGAACGCCATCGCCGCGATCCTGCTCGCGCTACGCGACACGACCGGCGTGCGCCCGCACTGCTACTTCGAGTGGTCGGAGGGCTCGCCGCTCACCCACCTGCTGCGATACCTGTTCCTCGGCCGCGGCGACACCCCGCCCGTGGTCCGGGAGATCCTGCGCGAGCGCGACGCCGAGCCGGCCCGCCGGCCCGGCATCCACGTCGGCGGCTGAGCCCGCCCACCAGGAGACGCCCCGGGGGCACGTGTGCTACAAAGCTTCGCGTGAGCGTGCCACCACCCCAGCTGAGCCACCACGTCGTCGCCGCGGACGGCGTGGTGCGCGTCGCGCTGGCCGGTGAGGTCGATCTGGCCGTGGCCGACGACCTGCACGGCTGGCTGGCCTCGGCGGCGTCTGCGCACCCCGGCCTGCCGGTCGAGGTGGACATGGCCGCGGTGACGTTCATCGACTCCTCCGGGATCCGGGCCTTCGTGCGCGCCCGCAACGACGCGGTCGGGGCCGGGCGGGGCCTGCGCCTGGTCAACACGGCCGGGATGGCGCTGCGCGTGCTCCAGGTCGCCGGGGTGTACGCGCACCTCAGCGGCGAACCGCCGGCCTGACGCGCGGCTGTTCCGGGCGTGATCTCGAACCGGAATCGAACTCACGTGCCTGTGCTAGGTTGGGCGGACGCGTCAGGGGGTACCTGCCCGACGTGCAGGGAGGTCAGGATGCGGAAGCGGTCGCCATGAGAACCGGCGCGGCCGCAGACCACCGCGGCTTCTTCCACGAGACGGCGTTCTACGCATCCGACGAGGAATTCCTCTCGGTCGTCGTGCCCTTCCTCCGGGACGGCGTGGCCGCGGGCGAGCCCACCCTGGCGGTCTTCGGCGAACCCAACGAACTGCTGATCCGCGACGCGATGGGCGCCGACTGCGGAGTGACCTTCGTCCGGGGCGACGCGCAGTACCAGCGGCCCGCCGGGGCGATCAAGCGGTACCGGGAGATGATGGCCGAGCACGTGGCGGCCGGAGCCGCCCAGATCCGGGTCGCGGGCGACGTGCCGCATCCGGGCGTGGGCGTGCCCTGGGAGTGGTGGGCGCGGTACGAGGCCGCGGTGAACCACGCCTACGACGACTTCCCCATGTGGGGGCTGTGCCCGTACGACACCCGGACCGCGCCCGACGAGGTGCTCGACCACGTGCGCCGGACCCACCCGCACATCGCGACGCCCCTGGGCCACACCGCCAACCTCGCCTTCCAGGACCCGTTCGCGGTGCTGGCCGCCGGGGTGACCCCGTGGCGCGACCCGCTGGAGGACGCCGCGCCCGCGATCGAGCTGACCGGGCCGAGCACCGCCCAGGCCCGGGGCGCGCTCGTCGCGGTGCAGGCGACCGCCGGGCTGCCCGACAACGATCTCAGCGGCCTGCTGCTGGCGACCACGGAGACGGTCACCAACGCCGTGCTGCACGGACGGCCGCCGGTGCTGCTGCGGCTGTGGGCGACCCCGGGCCGCGTCGTGGTCACGGTCACCGATCACGGGCCCGGCCCGGCCGACCCGCTCGTCGGTTTGGTGCCCGGCACGAGCCCCGGCGGCTGGGGTCTGTGGCTGGCCCACCAGGTCTGCGCGTACGTCTCCCTGCAGCGCGAGCCGGACGGGTTCACGGTCCGGCTGCTGGGCGGGAAGCTGCCGGGCTGAGCAGCGCGCACCGGCCCCGCCGAGATCATCGGTGACGTCGCCGGGGGACGCGGGCCCGCGCGGCTGGTGCTCGGCGGCAGGCTGGGCGACAATCTTGCGGGGCAACCCTGTCGATCCGGGCGGCATGGTTGGCTCGACCCGGGTGTCCGGGGCCCGCTGGTCGCGGCCCGGCCGCCCGCCCGTTCCCATACCTCAGGAGCAGCTTCGTGTCCGATGTCGACGTCGAGCCGGTGACCACGAGCCCGGACGACGCCCCAGAGCCCGCCGACTCCCCTGCCGCCCCCTGGTGGCACGAGCGGCTGCCGCACCTGCTGCTGGGCGCCCTGCTGCTGGTGATGAGCTGGTTCACCATCGCGCAGGGCCGGTTCCACGGCCGCACCTACGACGAGTACATGCAGGACGACTACGGCGCCCGGGTGCTGAAGTTCTACCTGTCCGGCACCGCCGACCGCTCATTCCTGGACTTCCCGGACTACATCCACATGCCCCAACACGGCGCCGGGTTCGAGCTGGTCGTGGCGTTCTTCCAGTACCTGACCGGCGAGGTGTGGAACACCCGCACCATTGTCAACGGGCTGTTCGGCGTGCTCGGCATGCTGATCACCGCGCTGGCGGCCCGGGAGCTGGCCGGGCGCGGCCGCCTCGGCGCGTGGGCGGGCCTGGCCGCCGCGGTCGGCCTCGCGCTGTACCCGCGCTACACCGGCCAGATGATGAACAACTCCAAGGACATCCCGCTGGCCGTGGCGATGGTGCTGGTGCTGTGGCTGGTGCTGCGGTTGATGCGGCGCTGGAACTCGCCCGACCGCCGGTTCGAGGTGCTGGAGCTGGCCGCGATCGGCGCGGCGATCGGCTTCGCCGGTTCGATCCGGGTCAACGCGCTGCTGTGGTTCGGCCTGCTGGCACTGGTCGGCCTGGGCTTCTGGGCGCGTCACGGGTACAAGCTGCGCGGGGCGGCCCTGCGCAGCGAGCTGACCAACCAGGTCACCGCGATCCTCGCCATCGGCACCACGGCCTACCTGGTGATGTCGCTGTTCTGGCCGTACCTGCTGACCAACCCGACCGACGGGCTGCTGATCTCGGTCGAGTCGATGGCCAAGTACGACTGGGACAACGAGATCCTGTTCGGCGGCGAGATGGTCCGCTCGACCCAGCTGCCCTGGTACTACGCCCCCTGGTGGCTGGTGGTCGGCTCGCCGCTGCCCGTGGTCGCGCTGACCGTGGCGGGCGCGGTGGCCGCGGTCGTGGCGCTGGTCCGGCGGCAGCGGCTGGACGGGCGGATGCTGCTGGTCGGCGCGTACATCCTGGTGCCGCTCGCGCTGATCATCGGGGCGCACTCGACGCTGTACAACAGCATGCGCCAGTTCCTGTTCGTGGTGCCCGGCATGATCGTGCTGGCCGCGGTGCTGCTGGTGCGCTGGGCGCGGGAGTCGTTCGACTCCGGCCGCACGGCGCTGGCCTGGGCGCTGATCGGGGCTGCGGTGCTCGGCCAGGGCGAGGCCCTGTACGCCTCCGCCCGCATCTACCCCTACGAGTACTCCTACTTCAGCCCGCTGGCCGGCGGCTACACCACGGCCCGCCACGACTACGAGAGCACCTACTACGGTTCGTGCACCCGGGCCGCGGCGGTCTGGCTGGGGGAGAACTACCGGCAGTTCACCAGCGACGTGGCTCCGACGTTCCGCGACGAGCACCAGTGGAACTCGCTGGCCGAGGTCGACCTGCCGGACAACTTCGTCTCGGTCGGCGAAGGCCAGCCGTTCTTCCGGATCACCACCGGTGAGGCCGGTCCCGGCTACCGCGAGGTCTACGCCGTGGTGGTCGAGGGCGAGCCGGTGTGCCGGGTCGCGGTGCTCGACATGGGCACGGGCTCATGACCGGTTAACGAGCCGTCGGGGCGGGGTATCGCGTCGCCATGACCCTCAATGAGAACGCGGACATCGATACCAGCCAGGTCACCGACGCCCGGGGATCCGGGGGCGGCGGTGGCGTGGGCGGCGGTGGGCTCGGCGGCATCCCGATCCCGGTCGGCGGCGGCATCGTCGGCACGCTGATCGTGATCGGGCTGGCGCTGGTCGGCACGTTCCTCGGCCCGCAGATGTTCGGCGGCGGCGGCGAGGACGGCGGGCCGGGCGTGAGCGAGACCTGCTCGACGGCGAACCCGGACCGGCTCGAGAAGTCCGAGTGCCGCAACGCGCTGTACATCAACTCGATCCAGGCCTACTGGCGCGACGCGCTGCCGCAGACGTTCGGCGAGCAGTACCAGCAGACCGACACGGTGTTCTTCTCGCAGGCGGTGAACACCGGTTGCGGCGCGGCCGACAGCGGGGTGGGCCCGTTCTACTGCCCGCCGGACCAGCTGGTGTACATCGACCTGTCGTTCTACGACGAGCTGGCCACCCGCTTCGGCGCGGACGGGCAGTTCGCCCAGCCGTACGTGCTGGCCCACGAGTACGGCCACCACCTGCAGAACCTGCTGGGCATCTCGGCGGACGTGCAGCGGCAGTCCGAG
Source organism: Catellatospora vulcania (assembly GCF_009720385.1). Lineage (GTDB taxonomy): Bacteria > Actinomycetota > Actinomycetes > Mycobacteriales > Micromonosporaceae > Catellatospora > Catellatospora vulcania. The sequence continues at coordinate 487,723 of NZ_WARX01000006.1, forward strand.
CGTGATCCCGGCGCCGCCAACGCGCTGTCGGTGAAGCTGGAGCTGCAGGCTGACTGCCTGGCCGGGGTGTGGGCCAAGCACGCGGTGGAGACCAAGGACGCCAAGGGCGTCGCGATCTTCAAGTCGGTCACCCAGCAGGACATCGACCAGGCCCTGGAGGCGGCGGCCGCGATCGGCGACGACAAGATCCAGGAGAAGTCGGGCAGCCCGATCGACGAGTCGAAGTTCACCCACGGCACCGCCAAGCAGCGCAGCGACTGGTTCAACAACGGTTACCGCAGCGGCGACGGCCGCCAGTGCGACACCTTCAGCAAGGGCGTCTGATCTCGGCTTTTTGATGACGATCGGGTCCGGGACGTGTACGTTCCGGACCCGAGTGCTGTCCGCAGACGGCTTGTCGTCGCCGGTAAACGGTTCCTATAGTGGCCGGGACCGGGAACTGATCTTCGGGCGGGAGAACCACCGTGAACCCTGTGCGTCTGGCGCTGATCGGCGCGGGTGACCGCGGCAACGCGTACGCCCGGTGGGCCCTGGCCCATCCCGACCGGGCGCGGTTCGTCGCCGTCGCCGAGCCCGACCCGGCGCGGCGGGCCCGCTTCGTCGCAGCCCACGGCATCGACCCGGCCGCCCGGCACGACGACTGGCAGGCCCTGCTGGCCGACCCGGACCTCGCGGTCGACGCGGTCGTCATCGCCACCCAGGACGCCGGGCACGCCGACCCGGCCGTGGCCGCCGCCCGGCGCGGGCTGCACATCATGCTGGAGAAGCCGCTCGCGCCGACCGCGCAGGAGTGCGTGCGCATCGTCGACGCGGTACGCGAGGCCGACGTGATGCTCGCCGTGTGCCACGTGCTCCGCTATGCGCCGTACACGCGGCTGGTCAAGCACCTGATCGACGCCGGTGCGATCGGCGACGTGGTGTCGGTGCAGCACCACGAGCCGGTCGGCTTCTGGCACCAGGCGCACTCGTTCGTGCGCGGCAACTGGCGGCGCGAGGACCTGTCCAGCTTCATGCTGCTCGCCAAGTCCTGCCATGACATCGACTGGCTGCAGCACATCGTGGGCCGTGACATCGCCCGCGTGTCCAGCTTCGGCGGGCTGCGCCACTTCCGCCCCGAGAACCGCCCCGCCGACGCCGCCGACCGGTGCCTGGACTGCGCCGTCGAGCCGGACTGCCCGTACTCGGCACCCCGCCTCTACCGCGACCGGTTGGAAAGCGGCGACCACGGCTGGCCGCTGTCGGTGGTCACCCCGGTCTTCACCGAGGAGGCGCTGACCGCGGCCTTGCGTGAAGGACCCTACGGCCGCTGCGTGTACGCGTGCGACAACGACGTCGTCGACCACCAGGTGGTCGCGATGGAGTTCGACGGCGGGGTGACCGCGTCGTTCACCATGAACGCCTTCAACACCGGTGGACACCGGCGCACCCGCGTCTTCGGCACCCGCGGTGAGCTGGTCTGCGACGCCGTCAGCGTGACCGTGCACGACTTCACCACCGGCGCTGCGACCAGCCACGACCCGCAGACCGCGGGCGGCGCGGACGCCGCCGGCGGGCACGGCGGCGGCGACGCCGGGCTGATGGACGCGTTCACCGCCGCGGTGGCCACCGGCGACCGGGCGCGGATCCTGTCCGGCCCGGCGCAGACGCTCAACTCGCACCTGGCCACCTTCGCCGCGGAGCAGGCCCGGCACTCCGGCACCGTCGTCACCGTCGCCAGGCCGGTCGCGCTCGCGGGCTGACCCGTTCGCGAGCCCGCCTCGGATCCAGGCGCCTGCCCGGTCCAGGCAACACCCCGTTCCCCCGACCCTCGTTTCCTGGTTAGGCGACCCACCGAACACCTCGGCCGGGCCGCCGCACCGGGGATGGGTGACATGACTGAGGGTGTTGCAGTGCGGATACGCACGCGCGAGTTCACGACCGGGGACGTGGAGGTCGCGCACCACGCCCTGCGCGAGACGTATGTCGAGCACCGGCACCGGGTGTTCGGCGGGGCCCAGGACTTCCAGTTCCGCCAGCACGTGGTGACGGCCGGGGAGCTGGGCATGGACAGCGTGCGGCATACCGCGACCGTCGAGACGGTCACCGACCCGCTGCCGTACCTGATGTTCGTGGTGTCGCTGAACGCCGACCTCACCGTCCGGGCCGGGCGCGACGAGCTGCGCCCCATGCGCGGCGAGGCGTTCCTCTACCCGGTCGGCATGCCGCTGACCATCCGCTGGACCGACTTCGACCTGCGCCTGCTGCGCGTGCCCGCCGAACGGGTCGCCCGGGTCGCGGCCCGCGCCGGCGTCGCGCTGGCCGACTTCCGCTTCGACGGCATGAGCCCGGTGTCCGCCGAGGCGGGCCGGCACTGGCGCGACACCATGGCGTACCTGTTCCACATGCTCAACGCGCCGGACACGCCGCTGGCCAACCCGCTGGTGCACGCCTCCGCGATCGACCTCGCCGCCACCACCGCCATCGCGACGTTCCCGAACACCGCCACCACCTCCGGCTACGTCGGCGAGCCGGGCCGGGTCGCGCCCGCCGCGCTGCGCCGTGCGGTGGCGTTCGTCGACGCGCACGCGCACGAGCCGGTGACGGTCGAGGACATCGCCGAGGCGGCCGGGATCTCCTCGCGCGGGCTGCAGGCGGCGTTCGCCCGGCACGCCGACAGCACGCCGATGGCGTACCTGCGCCGGGTGCGGCTGGCCCGCGCCCACCGCGACCTGCAGAACGCCGACCCGACCCGGGGCGACACGGTGGCCGCGGTGGCCCGCCGCTGGGGTTTCACCAGCCTGAGCCGCTTCGCCGCGGTCTACCGGGAGGAGTACGGCCGCTCGCCCCGGCAGACCCTGCGCACCTGAGCCCCGTTCAGATCCGGAACAGCAGCGCGATCAGCCGCCGCAGCTCGTCGACCTGCACCGCCAGACCGATCCGGGTGTACTGCTCGCGGCCGCCACCGGCGTACTCGACGTAGCGGAAGGCGGCGGTCATGGTGCGCCGGCGGGTGATGGTGACGGCGTTGCGGCTGATCCCGCCCACGTCGAAGATCACGTTGTCCGGGGTGAAGCTGTGTCTCGTCCCGGACTGCAGGCCCCGCATCTCGATCTCGTCGGCGGCGCCGTGGCGGAACTGCGCCTCGGCGACCTGCCCGGAGAAGTCCCGCGCCGCCGCGGGCAACTTGATCTCGGTCTCCACCAGGATCATCACCCGCTGCGGGCCGCCGCCGGCGGGCGTGAAGCGCACGACGTACGCGGTGTCGGTGAACATGCGCCACGAGTTGCCGACCCGGGTCCGCAGGTCCACGACCCGCTCGATGTACACCAGCGCGCGGCCGTTCTTGTCGACGAACGACGCCAGGTCCAGCAGCGCGGGTTCACCCTTGGCGGTCAGCAGCCGGGTCCTCTTGGCGAAGTCGGCCGCGGACAGCGTCTGGCGCAGCGCCTCCTCGGCGGTGATCACGTCCAGTGCGGTGCGCAGCCCCTCGTCGGCCAGGCCCGCGAAGATCGCCTGCAGTTCCCCGTGGTTCAGGACCAGCTGCTCGAACAGCTCGCCCGCGAAGTTGTGGCGCAGCCCGGCCCGTTTGCGGCGCAGCTCGCCGATGCCGTACTCGGCGTACCCGGCGCGTTCGAGCATCTTCACCATGCGGTCGGCCAGGTCGGCGAAGTCCTTCGCGCCGAGGTCGGTCGGTGTGATGCTGGTCTGCGGCAGCGTCTTGGCCAGCTCCTCGGTCAGCTTGGCGAGGACCTTCTTGCGGATATTGGGCCGCAGCGCCAGCGAGCCGACCTTGTGCAGCGCCTTCAGCGCGCCCTTGACGTCCAGCGGGGCGCCGGGCGGCGGCAGCACGGCCTTGACGGTCAGCCGGACCTCCTGCTCGTTGCTCGCCTGGCGAGCCTTCAGGCGCTCCTTGGCGGACAGCTTCTTCGTCGCGGCCCGGTTGCCCATGACGGTTCCCTCCCCGTCAGCCGTCGGAGCCGAGCAGCGTCTGCACGTCGGCGTAGAAGCCGCGCATGATCAGCGCGCGCCGGGTGATCCGCCACCGGCTGCCCGCGATCGCCAGCAGCAGTTCCTTCAGCACCGCCTCGGTCAGCCCGGCCCCGAGGTCGCCGCGGGCGATCAGCAGGTCGCCCAGGTGCGCGAGCTGCTCCAGCCCGAACGCGTCCGGGGCCAGCAGCGCCGTCGACAGCATCACGTCCAGCTGCCGCAGCTGCCCCACCACGGAATGGATCTGGTACGCCAGCAGCGCCATGTCGATCAGGTAGGACAGCCCGGCCAGCGCGGGCACCAGCTCGGCCAGCGGCGTCACCAGCAGCGTGATCGACAGCGCCGCCGAGACCATGGTGATGGTGCGGAGCACCGCCTCGGTCGCCTTCGTGCCCGCCTCCAGGGCCTGCGTCTGCCGCTCCAGCTCGACGAGGTAGTGGTGCAGCACCACGTAGTCGAAACTGTCCCGCGCGACGTGCCCGGACTGCACCAACAGCCACCATGTCTGCTCGTGGACCAGCGCGAACAGGTGTTTGTCGGCGGACAGGCGGGCCAGCGCCGCAGCGGCGACCGCGGCCTCGGGCCCTGCGGCGGGCACCGCCAGGTTCTGCACCTCCACCAGCGACACCTGCGCCTGCTCGCCGACGGCGACGCCGCGCAGCACCTCGCCGGTGAAGCTGCGCTCCGGGTTCAGGCCCGAGCCCAGCTCGGCGAGCTGGTCACGGAGCGAGTACAGCGCCCGGCCGAGCTTGGCCTCCAGCTCGTCGCGTTTGAAGCCCGGCCGCAGCCCGTCGACGACCAGCAGCGCCAGCGGCGCCCGCTGCCCGATGACCGCCTTGAGCTGCGTCAGCATGCCTTCGGCCGCCTGCCGCAGAGTCTGCTGCTCGCCCTCCTTGGCGGCCAGCGACTGCTCGCGTGCGGCGGAGTCGGAGGCGGCCGGGCCGCCGCTGCCGCCCTGCGCGCTCTGCGTCGCCGTCTGGGCCTGACGGCGCTGCTGCTGCGTCTGCGCGATGTCGCGGACCAGGCCGTCGAGCACCACCCGCTGCTTGGCCGCGTCGTTCATGATCCGGGTCAGATCGTCCATGAGCGCCCGGTTGTCGAAGTGGTACACCGTCACCGGCACGCTGATCGGCGCACCGGGGCCGCGGGGGACACCGACCGGCTTCGACTTGTCCGCGGTGACCATGAAGACGCCCCGCATGGCCTGTTCGAGCTGCTCCGCCGACGCGGCCCGGCGCGCCTGCAGGACGGTGGCCGCGTGCTGCTCGATGCGCGTCAGCGACTCGCGGACCAGCAGCGCGACCAGGTTGCGGGTGAACACGAAGAACTCGTACGCCTTCAGCCACGGCAACGCCGGCGTGCCCGCGCTCGGCCGGTCCGGCACGCCCTGCGGCCTGGCCGCCTCCTTCAGCCCGGCCTCGATCGCGACCAGCGGCGCCCACCCGTCGGCCAGGTACAGCTCCAGCAGGGTCTGGAACAGGTCGGCGTCGATCGGGATCTGCTCGCCGTCGGCCATCACCACGCTGGGCACGAAGCTCATCGGCAGCTCGTCGCCCTGCCGCCCCAGCTGCTCGGTCAGCGCGTCGTGGTAGTGCCCGGCCCGCGCCCGGTACGCCGTCATGAGGCTGTCGGCCAGCGGCTGCACCTCGGGCAGCAGCGGCTCGGCAGCCTCGTCCGGCCCGCCCGGGGTGAAGATGTCCGCCCGGGCGGGCTCGGCCGTGATCAGAATGCTCACGGCTCGGGGGCGATCTCGGGCAGCTCCGTCTCACTGCCGTGCAGGTACACCAGTGAGGTGGGCAGCGTGAACTCCCACGGCTCGCCCTGGGCCACCGCGCCGTACCGGTCGTCCTGCGCCTTGTGCAGCTCCTCGAACAGCGGCAGGTACAGCGGGTCGCCGATGACCGGCCCCGGCCCGCCCTCCCACGGCTCGCGGGTGGCCAGGAAGTGCAGCACCGCGTCGTCGTACGCCGGGGACACCGCGACCAGCACCTTCACCGCGCCCGCGCGCAGGAACGCGGTGTACTCCGGGTCGGCCTCGTCGTTGCGGGCCAGCAGCTCCATCCACTTCGGCGGGGTCGCCCAGAAGTACGGGTAGCACACGTAGCCGAGCCGGTTCCACTCGAACGCCTGCTCCAGGAACTGGATGTAACGCCCCTTGATCTGCGCGGCGGCGGTGTTCGGCAGCGGATACGGCACCGGCCGGGGCTGCGGCTTGAACTGCGCGACCGGCTGCGCGCCCGACTCGTCGACGACCAGCTGCTGGTAGTCGACGTTGACGGTGCGCTCGCCCATCGTCTCCATCGAGGTGAGCAGGTCGTCGCCGTCGTAGGCGTCGAACTCCTTGGCCAGCATGGCCAGGCACTGCCGCCGCAGCTCCGTCATGATCATGTCCTGGTTGTACGCCGAGGACTGCCCCTGGATCAGCTCGTGCACCGTCGTCGCCTCCAGCTGCCCGAGCCGGTTGCGGTACGTGGTCATGTCCGCGTCGTACGCCGTCTTCAGCTCGCGGTTGTGGTCGTCGACGGCCTTGCGCTCGATCGCCTCCGCGGTCTTGAACACCTGCGTCTGCCAGCGCAGCAGCTCGTCGGCGGTCAGCACCAGGTCGGCCGTGGCCGTCAGCTCGTAGCCGCTGACGTCGGAGAACGTCAGCGTCAGATCCACCGCGTCGCGGGTCAGCGTCACCGGCCCGCCCGTCGGCGACCAGCTGAAGTTGTTGCCCCACACCCACTGCGTGGCGAACTGCTGCTCCCACACGGTCGTGCCGTCCAGCGCGATCCGCACGATGTTGCGGTCCTGCGGAGTCCTCGGGTCGTCGGCGTTCTGGTCGGAGAAGCCGATCCGGGTCGTGAACCGCATCCGCTCCACCGCGTAGCCGACCGCGTCCAGCTTGCAGTGGTGCGAGGCGGCATACCAGGCATCGTTGCCGTGGATGCCCGTCTCGGCGAAGAACGCCTTGCCCTCCATGTTCACCAGCGGCAGCGACTTGCGCATCACCGGGTACGCCAGCTCGCCGAGGTCGTACTTGAGCCGCAGCCGCTCGAACTGCGCCTTGTCGATGTCCTGCGGCCGGGCCACCCCGATATTGGGCGTCTTGAACAACGACGTCGGGTCGATCGGCTTACGCGGCACGTCAAGGTTCGCCTCGTACGCCCGCAGCCGCGACTGCACCAGCAGCGCCGCCGGCTCCGGCAGCACGAACTCGAACATCAACCGCTTGCCGTAGTTGAACACCTGCGCCCGGTACCGCTTGTCCACCCAGCGGTAGATGCCCGAGACGTGGCCGGTGCCCTGCTTGTTGTCGAAACCGTGGGTGTTGGTCTCCTCGGTCTCGAAGGTCTTCGTGGTGGAGCGCTGCGTCGCCGACGACGACTGCACCCGCGACACGGCCTTGTCGACGACCTCGCGGGAGAAGTTCTGCGCCACCTTCTGCTGGTCGCTGCTGTTGCGGTTGTAAGCGAACCCGGCTCCGACGGCCACACTCACCACGGACATGTAGTTGTACTGCGCGCGCAGGCTCGCGTTGACGTTGAGGTCCTGCTTGAGCACCTGCTCGGCTTCGCGCTTGACCTCGAACCGGTCCGCGGACTGGGTGTCCCGGCTGGTCTCCGACGACTCGCTGGAGCTGTACGAGAACAGCTCCTGGGTCTTCTCCAGCCGCCGGTGCACCCGGTCCTTGTGCTCGCCCTTCATCATGTTGTGGATGTCGGAGATCTCCCCGGCCTGGTAGGCCACCAGCCACTGCTTGACGACCTTCAGGTCCCCGACGCCCAGCGGCTTGATCGCGTTGAACGGCCGCAGCAGGTGGAACAACCGCGCGAACAGCAGATGCACCACCGGTCGCGCCTCCAGGTGCTCGGCCAGGTCAGCCGCCGTCGCCGCCAGCGGGAACCCGGGCACCGAGGTGCCGCCCGCCCAGTGGCGCAGGGCCGGGAACACCGGCTCCAGCCGCTGCAGCACCACCCGGTCGCGCGCGCTCAGCTTGTTCGCCTTGCCCCTGGCATAGATCTCGTCGATCGCCACCGCCTCCAGGGCGTGCAGCGCCTGCAGCCCGTCCATGACGGACTCGAAGCTGCAGCCCACCGACCGGCGCAGCACGTACAGCGTGTAAAGGGCGTCGAACAGCACCCGCTTGGTCTGCGCGTACGCCTCGGTGTGCGCGCCGTTGCCCGCGAACACCATCTCCTCCACCGGCACCCCGTCGAACAGCGTCCTGAGCCGGTCGGACAGCTTCTGTCCCACCGGTGCGCCCCCGGCGGGCGGCGTGCCCGGCTCCGGTGGTGGCGCGGCGGCCTCGATCAGCAGCGGCAGCACCTCCACCAGCCGCCCGATCAGCGGCCCGTCGAGATCCTCGAACCGGTCCGGCAGCAGGATGTAGTGCCCGGCCACCGTCACGTACGCGTGGCGCTGCAGATCGGCCAGGTCCAGCGGCAGCAGCTCCCGCTCGGGCTGGGCCGGCTCGTCCGAGCCGATCATCATCGTCGGCTCGCCGCCGTCGTCCGTCGACCCTCGCCCGCCCGAGCCCCACGGCTTGGGCAGGTGCGTCGACGGGTGGCTGCCCGTCTGCGGGCTCGGGCCGTCCCCGCAGAACGGCACGTAGATCGGCAGTGTCGCCAGCACCGCCTGCTGCAGGTCCTGCAACGCCTCGACCATGCTCGGGTTCTGCGGCTCGCAGAACACCTTCCGGTACACCAGCCGCGCGATCGCCGACGGACTCTGCGGCGAGCGCAGGTCCACATCGGCCGGGCCGCCGACGTCACCGGTCAGCAGCTCGTCGCGGATATAGCGGCGGCGCATCAGCGCGTCCGCGGCCAGCTCCGGCGGGCGTACCAGCATGAAGTCGAAAATCGGCGTCGCGTCATCGGCCATGGCCGAACTCCTCGGATCAGTTGTGCCGCAAGGGAAGGGCGGTGCAACTGCCGTGATGGTGCCGACGGCATCGACGTAAAGCTAAGCTCCGGAGCCGTTGCGGTGCTCGCCCCGGACGCGGACCCGACAGCACGACCGACCGCTCCACCGGCGTGGACCGGACGCCCGGCTGCCACCGGTCAGCCCGCCGTCGGCGCCTGCGCCCCGTCCGGCCGCCGCGAGCGGTCCGCTCACCCCTTGCGCACCTGCGCCGCCCCGCTCACGGGCGCAGGTGACGCACGCCCTCCCAGCCGTGGTCCGCGGCGACCTTGACCTTCGCCCGGCCCGCGGACCAGCCCTTGGCCAGCTTCTCGACGGCGTCGGCGGAGAACCTGGCCGAGTCGGCGTACACGTGGAAGGTCCGCATCCCGTCGCTGGTCTCGTGGGCGATCAGCGCGGCGTCGGCGAGCACGTCGCGCAGCCGGTCCTCGAAGTCGCGCAACGCGGTTAGCGCATCCGAGTCCGGCATGCCGTTGTCCCGGCCCCGGAACGCCAGCGTGACCGCGACGTGCGTGTCCAGCACCGGCCAGCGGGCCGGCTTCAGGGGCCGCTGGGTCGTGGCGATGCGCGGGACCTCGGCGTCCGGGCTGCTGCCCAGCAGCACCCAGGTCTCGTCCCGGTACTGCCCGGCCAGCTCCGCCACCGCCGCGGCCAGCCGCTGCGGCGGCAGCGCCCCGTCCGGCAGCTGCGTGACGGCGTCGATGCCGCCGATCCACGTCTCGACGGCGTCCTCGCCCAGCAGCCAGGCCAGCGACAGGAATGCCAGCCGCAGCCGCTCCGACTCCGTCATGGCGGCGAACGCGGCATGGAAGACCACCACGTCGTACTCGCACCGCGGCTCGTCGAGGCTCCAGGCGTAACGCAGCTCGGCCAGCTCCACCCGGTGGCCGTCGGCCTGGAACACGGCCTCGAACATCTCCGGCTCGGCCTGCCGGGCGTCGTGGAACTCCCAGGTGGCGTCCGCCGCCGGGGCAGCCTGCCGCCAGCGGTGCGCGATCGCGCGCAGGGCCGTGTCGCCGGCCGCGCTGACGATGAACGCGTGCTCTGACACCCGGCCCTTGCTGAACTCCCATTCCAGCTCGGGGTGGATGCCCTTGACCCTGGCCGAAACCTCCGCGACCAGGTCGTCGGGGAAGTCGCCGGTGCCGATCGCCGCCTCCGACCGGGCGCGCAGCTGCGGCCAGGCCGCCCAGAACGCGGCGATCGCCACGGACTGCTCGGGACGCCGCTTCCGGGAGAAGATCATGGTGCGGGAGCATAACGGCAGCCGGGCCGGGGCGGAAGGCCGTTGCCGACCGCGTCCGCGGTGACGCCCGTGTCGATCGATCGTGGTGCGGGAGCAACCGGGGCGGGGACCTGCCGGGTCCTTTCCTGCGGGACGCCATACGACCACGGGGAGGGCGCCTTGCGCCGTCGGACTGCGATCATCGCTGCGGGACTCGTCATGCTGGCCGGATGCGGCTCGCCGACGACGGCGCAGGAGACCCCGCCCTCGACGGTGGTGCGGCTCGACCTCGCCCGGGGGCCGGACCGGCCGCTGCCGACCGAGGTCCACCTGCCGCCGGGGCGGGACAGGCATCCGCTGGTGCTGTTCGTGCACGGGTACACCTGCCACGTGTCGGAGTACGCGGACCTGATCGCGCACTGGGTGGTGGCCGGGTTCGCGGTGGCCGCGCCGACGTTCCCGTACACCAACGGCGCGGCCGCGAAACTCGACGTGATGGACCTGCTCAACCAGCCGCAGGACGTCACTGCCGTGCTCGACGCGGTGCTGGCTCGCGCAGCGAAGGACGGCGACCCGCTGTACGGGCGGATCGACCCGGACCGGATCGCAGCCGGTGGGCACTCGCTCGGCGGCATGACCACGGTCGGGGCGCTGGGGAAGTGGCGGGACCCGCGGCTCAAGGCCGGGATCGTGCTGGCGGGCAGCGCTCGCGAGGTCGGGGCGGAGTTCCGGGGCGACCCGGCGGCGATGCTGTTCATCCACGGCATGGGCGACCAGGTGGTGACGATCGACCAGGGCCGTGCCGCGTACGACGCCGTGCCCTGGCCGAAGGCGTTCCTGACCCTGCCCGGCGGCACCCACCGCAACCCGTTCATGTCCCCGGCCGACCCGGACTTCACCCTGGTCGCCACGTCGACGACCGACTTCCTGCGCTGGCGCCTCAACGGCGACGCGGAGGCCCGCAACCGCCTCGCAGGGCTCGGCAGCAATTTCGCCGACCGCCTGAGCTGAGTCGCGTCTGCCCGCCGGTCAGTCACGAAACGAGCGGAACGGACGCCGCGCTGACGAAGATCTGTTGTTGTGGACGCTGGCTGTCCCTATAGGAGTCTCCGATGTCCCTATCGCGACGCCCATGCCGGGCGTGAAAATCGGGGTGGTCGCCCGCCGACGTCGTTGATGCCTGGTGCTTCGAGCCCGGATAGGAGTCTGACGCTGGGAA
>NZ_WARX01000007.1 GCF_009720385.1 Catellatospora vulcania
CCCGTTCTTCCTTCTGTTCGCCGCGTTCGGGATCTTCCCTCTGGCGTACACCGCGTGGGTGTCGCTGCACGAGTGGAGCCTGCTGTCGGAGACGCACACGTTCTTGGGCCTGCAGAACTACAAGGACCTGTTCGCCGACGAGTACTTCTGGAACGCGCTGCGTAACACCGCCCAGATCTGGGTGCTGTCGACCGTTCCCCAGCTGCTGATGGCCCTGGTGCTGGCACATGTGCTCAACCAGCGGCTGCGCGCTCCTACGTTCTGGCGGATGACGGCGGTGCTGCCCAACATCACGTCGGTGGCCGCGGTGGCGATCATCTTCGGGCAGATCTTCGGCAAGGACTACGGCCTGGTCAACTGGCTTCTGGAGACTCTCGGTCTCGGTCGTATCGACTGGCAGGCCGGCACGGCGTCGTCGCAGATCGCGATCTCCGTGATGATCATCTGGCGGTGGACGGGTTACAACGCCCTGATCTACCTGGCCGCGATGCAGGCCGTGAGCAAAGACCTCTACGACGCCGCGTCCCTCGACGGCGCGTCGAGCTTCCAGCAGCTGACGAGGATCACGGTCCCGGCGATCCGCCCGACCATCATCTTCACGGTGATCGTGTCGACGATCGGCGGTATGCAGGTCCTGGCCGAACCGCTGCTGTTCGGCGGAGCGAGTGTCACCGGCGGTTCGGACCGGCAGTTCCAGACGCTGTCGCTGTACCTGTACGAGGTGGCGTTCTCGCGGTTCGACTTCGGTTACGCCTCGACCGCGGCGTGGGCGATGTTCGGCATCATCGTGATCGTCGCGGCGATCAACTACTTCCTGACCAGCCGCCTGCGGAGGTCCTGATGACCGACACGTTGACCCGTCCGAAGAGCGCCCCCGAGGCCCCCGTGCCCGCGCCTTCGAAACGCTACAAGGGCTTCGTGGAGCGCCGTCCCGGCAAGCTCACCTACCTCGCCCTGACCGGCCTGGCGCTGTTCTCGGCGTTCCCGCTGTACTGGTCGTTCGTCGTCGGCTCGCACGACAACGGCATCCTCGGCCAGGTGCCGCCGCCGCTGGGCCTGGGCCCGAACCTGTTCGAGAACGTCGAGCGCGCCTTCGGCACGATCGACTTCGCCAAGGCGCTGGCCAACTCGTTCATGGTGGCGGGCGCGATCACGATCAGCGTGGTGCTGTTCTCCACCCTGGCCGGGTTCGCGTTCGCGAAGCTGGCCTTCCGGGGGCGTAACGCGCTGCTCGTCATGGTCATCGCGACCATGATGGTGCCGACGCAGCTGGGCATCATCCCGCTGTACATGCTCATGGCGAAGATCGAGTGGACCGGCACCATGTACGCGGTAATCGCGCCCAGCCTGGTCAGCGCGTTCGGGGTGTTCTTCATGACGCAGTACCTCGGTGAGGCGGTGCCGACCGAGCTGATCGAGGCAGCCCGTGCCGACGGCTGCACCACGCTGCGCATCTTCTGGCACGTGGTGCTCCCGGTGTCGAAGCCGGCCGCGGCGGTGCTGGGCATGCTGACGTTCATGACGGCCTGGAACGACTTCTTCTGGCCGCTGGTGGTGCTCACCCCGGAAGACCCGACCGTGCAGGTCGCGCTGTCCGCGCTGGCCAGCGGTTACATCACGGACTTCTCGCTGTCGCTCACCGGAACGATCATCGCGACGGTCCCGTTGCTCGTCGTCTTCGTGGCGCTGGGCAAGCACATCATCGGAGGCATCATGCAAGGGGCGATCAAGGGATGACCAGCGTTCTGCCACAGGAGATCGCTGCGCCTTCGCGGCTGTCGTTCCCGCAGGGGTTCCGTTGGGGCGCGGCGACCGCGTCGTACCAGATCGAGGGGGCCGCGACCGAGGGCGGGCGTACGCCGTCGATCTGGGACACCATGTCCCGCGAGCCGGGGCGGGTGTTCCGCAACCACAGCGGTGACGTGGCCTGCGACCACTACCACCGCTACCGCGACGACGTGCGCCTCATGTCCGAGCTGGGCCTGGGCACCTACCGGTTCTCGGTCGCCTGGCCGCGCATCAAGCCCGACGGCTCCGGCCCGGTCAACCCGCGCGGCCTCGACTTCTACGACCGCCTCGTGGACGAGCTGCTGGCCAACGGCATCGCGCCGATGGTCACCCTCTACCACTGGGACCTGCCGCAGGTGCTGGAGGACCGGGGCGGCTGGACCAACCGCGACACCGCGTACTACCTGGCCGACCTGGCCTCGGCGACGATCGCGCGGCTAGGCGACCGGGTGGCGACCTGGACCACGCTGAACGAGCCGTGGTGCTCGGCGTTCCTAGGGTATGCCAGCGGCGACCACGCTCCCGGCCGCCGCGAGCCGCAGGCCGCCTACCTGGCCGCGCACCACCTGCTGCTGGGCCACGGCCTGGCCGCGCAGGCGCTGCGGGCAGGCGGGGCACGCGAGCTGTCCATCACGCACGTGCTCACCCGGGTCAATCCGCAGAACCCGCACGACGCGCACGACCGCGACGCGGCCCGGCTCGTCGACGGCCTGCAGAACCGGATCTGGCTCGACCCGGTGCTGCGCGGGCAGTACCCGGACGACATGCTGCCGCTGTTCGAGCGGTTCGGCGCCGCGGACGCGATCCACGACGGCGACCTGGACGTCATCTCCACCCCGATCGACCTGCTCGGCGTGAACTACTACCAGCCGGCCCTGGTGCGGGCCAAGGTCGGCGCGGTCGGCCAGGCCAACTACCCGGGCAGCGAGGGTATCGACTTCCCGCCGCAGGGCCTGCCGGTCACCGGCATGGACTGGCCGATCGACGCGACGGGCCTGTCGGACACGCTGGTCCGGCTGTCCCGGGACTACCCGGGCACCCCGCTGATGATCACGGAGAACGGCTCGGCGTACCACGACATCCTGGAGGGCGACCGGGTCGCCGACCCGGACCGGATCGCCTACTTCGACGGCCACCTGCGGGCCGTGCACAAGGCGATCGAGCGGGGCGCCGACGTCCGCGGCTACCTGGCCTGGTCGCTGATGGACAACTTCGAGTGGGCGTACGGCTACGACAAGCGCTTCGGCCTGGTCTACGTCGACTACGACACCCAGCGCCGGGTGCCCAAGGACAGCGCCCGCTGGTACACGCAGGTCATCCGGGACAACGGCCTGTGACAAGCCCGGTCTGAGCGCTGCTGTCCGTCGCGCTCAGGCAGTGTGACGGTTGGGGGCGACCGTCACACGTGAACGCCCCGGCCCGCGAACCTGCGGGCCGGGGCGTCGTGCCCTGCGGTCAGTGCTGCGGGGCGTTCCACATCGCGGCGAAGCCTGCCGCCTCACCGGTCAGCCAGCGGTCCACGTCCGCGCCCTTGGTCGCCTCGCTGCGGTAGGCGATGCCGCGCCGCACGTCGACCAGCACCGGCTCGGCGTGCGGCAGGATCTGGTCCATGTTCGCCCGCAGCAGGTGCAGCGTCGCCATGATCAGGTCGGCGGTCGGCGGCTCCTCGTCGAAGTGCAGCCGCACCGCTTCGCTGTGCCCGTCCTCATAGCGCAGCCCGAAGTGGGCGCTGATGCGCACCGGCAGGCTGCCGATCATGGCGAGCGCGTCGTTGGTCTGCGTCAGCCGGCAGCCCTGCCCCTCGATGGAAGTCAGGTAGCTGGCCGCGCCCGCGGTCAGCGACGCGTAGAGCCGCTGCCAGCGGGGGTCGACGACGTCGTTGACCTCCACCAGGTGTGTGCCCGGCGTGTGCTGGTCGATGTCGGTCTTGAGGGCCTTGATGAGCCGGCTGTGCGGGTTGAACCCGCGCCCGGTCTCCCGCTGCTTGCGCAACTTGCCGACGAACGCCGCCTTGGCGGGGCCGGAGCGGTCCACGTAGCGGGTGAACGCCAGCAGCGTGGCGTAGGGGAGCAGGGGCTTGGCGGGGGTGTCGGCGACGGTCGCTTGAGGGGTAGGCATGTCGGCTCCGTTCGCAGCTCAGCGATTGTTTTTCGTACACACATTCTAATCGACGGGGGCGACATTTCCGCGCCCTCGCGGCCAACCGATCGGATGCTGGGAGGGCCGTCCGGACGGCCACTGACGCGGACTTGCGCGCGCCTGCACAATGTGGCGGTGGACCTGCTCAGACGCCTCACGAACTCGCCGAAGGCCCTCGTCTTCAGCTACCTGCTGCTGATCCTGGCCTCCAGCGGCATCTACTGGCTGGTCGAGGACGGCAAGACACCCGGCGACGCGCTCTGGTGGTCCGTGGTGACCGCCTCGACCGTGGGCTACGGCGACACGTACCCGGAGACCTGGCAGGGCCGGGTGATGGCCGGACTCCTGATCTCGGTCATGGTCCTCTTCGTGATCCCACTGATCACGGCGCACTTCGCCAGCAAGCTCATCGTCGACAACGACGCGTTCCAGCACGAGGAGCAGGAAGAGATCAAGAACCAGCTCCGGCAGATCCGCGCGATCGTGGAACGGCTGGCTCCGGCCGACGCCGCCCCGGCGGCCGCGGCGCTGGACGCCGTCGAGGCACGAGCCGACGCCGACCGCCGGTAGCCGCACGCCGGCCGCCCTCGCCTGCCATGATCTGTTTCTGTGGACGCCTGACGTCGCCAGAGCAACGTTCAGCGTCCACAAAAACGGATCATGCGCGCCATGGGGTCATCGCGGCGAGCGTCACGGCCGCCGTGGCCACGGCCGCCGGTAGGCGCGGCTGCTGGTAGGCGGCTGCCGGTAGCATCGCGCCGGTGTGGGGGATCGCCGGGTATCGGCCGGAGCCGGTGGCGACGGTGGACGGGCTGCTCGACGTGCATGGTGACCACCTGCGGTCGCTGGCCGGACGCCGGCTCACCCGGATACGCGGGCTCTGCTACGTGGGCGAGGGCGACCGGTGCAGGACGCTGCCGGTGGTGCTGGAGTTCGAGGGCGAGCGGCTGGAGGTCGCCGCCGAAGGCTTCGACAGGCTCTTCGTGAGCCGCGATGACCTGGTCGGGGACCCGCTGCCGGACACCGACGACCAGGACGATCCCGAGCGCGAAGTCGCGTGGGCGGATGTCGCGCGTGCCGAGCTGGACGTGCTGCTCGGTGCGAGGCTGGCCGCGGTGCGGGTGCTGGAGCACGACTTCCGGCTCGCCGTGGTAGACGGTGGGCCGCTCGAGGCATGGCTGCTCGGCGGGCTGGAGCTGGTGTTCGCGTGCGGGCGCGCGGTGCAACTCGTGAACGTCCTCGACGCGCTGGAGATCGCCGTCGAGCCGGCAGGCGCGGGTCCGTGGCGTCGGACGGCGCTCGACCTGCCCGGTCAGGACCAGCGGGCGCCCGACAGGTCCTGACCGGAAGCAGCGATCTTCGCGACGGGGAGGGGCCCACGTCGCATGGCGGGCGCGCTCCGGGTCACCGGTCCGGCCTGCGAGAGCCTTCGCGGTGCTTGACGCCGGTGCCGCCGCCTCGGATCCAGGGGCGGCACCGGCGATGGAGAGCGCTCTCCACAGCGCAGATGTTACGCGGATGTTGCCGCGCGTCAATACCCCCGACGAATCCGTCCGAATTAAACGGTTAGCAGATGCTTTCGGATCGCTTTCCCTGTGGCGCTTCGTGATTCAGCCATGCCCGGCGGATCGCCCGGCCCCGACATCGGGACCGACAGAACGGGCAAAATGGACGGGACATTGACGTAAGTGCAACCGCGGCGTAACACTGTTGGAGAGCGCTCTCCATCGTACTGCGGTGTGGAGACGCCATGCCCGTCATCGGCCCCGCGGTACGGACCCGTCCGTCCCGGCTCGACGTACCAGTCCCTGGTCGCCGAGCCCCCATCCTCCGGGAGATTCGATGACATCCATCGGCCAGAGCCGGCCGAGGCGCTCCAGGGTCGCGGGCCTAGCCGCCGCCGCCCTGCTGGCGTCACTGGTCACCGTGGTGCCCATGCAGTCCGCCCAGGCGGCCGTCACCCTGCTCTCGCAAGGCAGGCCGGCCACCGCGTCGTCCACCGAGAACGGCGGCGTCCCCGCCGCTGCGGCGGTCGACGGCAACCCCGCGACCCGCTGGTCCAGCCAGTTCAGCGACCCGCAGTGGCTGCGTGTCGACCTCGGTTCCACCGCCGCGATCAGCCAGGTCGTGCTGCAGTGGGAGGGCGCCTACGCGACCGCGTACCAGATCCAGGTCTCCAACGACGGCAACAACTGGACCTCGATCTACAGCACCACCACGAGCACCGGCGGCACCCAGACGCTCAACGTCACGGGCAACGGCCGCTACGTGCGGATGTACGGCACGGTCCGCAACGGCGGCTACGGCTACTCGCTGTGGGAGTTCAAGGTGTACGGCGACAACGGCACCACGCCGCCCGCCACCGGATACGTGCTGGCGAACCCGCAGGTCACCGGCGTGACGCCGTCGACCTACAACCCGCCGCACGCGTACTTCCACGAGTTCCAGGCCAACTGCGCGACCAGCCACGACCGGCCCGACGACCCGATCGTCTACCCGGGCCTGCCGGGCGCGTCGCACATGCACACGTTCATGGGCAACCGCACCACCAACGCCGCCAGCACGCTCACGTCGCTGAACGCGGGCGGCACGACGTGTCTCGCGCCCGGCGACAAGTCCGGGTACTGGATGCCGACCATGTACAACGGCACCCAGGTCGTCAACCCGGTCGGGCCGCAGGTCATCTACTACAAGACGGGTGTCAACGACTACACCAGCGTCCGGCCGTTCCCGCCGGGCCTGCGGTTCGTCGTCGGCAGCCCGAACGCCACGGCCGACCAGTTCATGTTCGGGTCGGTCGAGGGCTGGGAGTGCGGCGAGAGCTACCACAACGCCGACTTCCCGGCGTACTGCCCGGTCGGTACCCAGGTCAACGTCCGCTACCAGGCCCCGAGCTGCTGGAACGGCCTCTACCTGGACACCCCCGACCACAAGAGCCACATGGCGTACCCGGTCAACCTGGTCTGCCCGACCAGCCACCCGGTGGCGCTGCCGATGATCGAGTTCAAGATGGCGTTCCCGGCCAGCGGGGACATGTCCCAGGTGCGGCTGTCGAGCGGGCGGGGCTACTCGTTCCACTACGACTTCTTCAACGCCTGGGACCCGGCTGTGCAGGCCGCCCTGGTCAACCACTGCGTACGCGGTGGCCTGCAGTGCAACGCCCGCGGCTACGACGAGACCCAGCCCGGTCGCGGCGCAGCCCTGAACGCGAACTACCAGCTCCCCTAACCGCACCACGGCCGGCCCCGACATGGCGGGGCCGGCCGCAGTCGCAAGATCGCCGGACTTGCCAGGCGAACGGTCGTATCGCGGGTCAAGATACGCACACCTGCCCGGCAAGTGCGGCGATCTTGCAGCTGGTTCGGGGGGCGGGCGCAGGCCTGGAACACTGGGCGACGTGCGCGTGGGGATTCTGGGTCCGCTGGAGGTGCGCCTCGCCGGAGAACCGGTCGAGGTGGCCGGGGCCCGGCTGCGCGCGCTGCTGATCAGGCTGGCCGTCGACGCGGGCCGGACCGTGCCGGTGAGCGCGCTCGCCGACGCGCTGTGGGGCGACACGCTGCCCGCCGACCCGGCCAACGCGGTACAGACGCTGGTGTCCCGGCTGCGCCGGGCGCTGCCCGACGGCGCGGTCAGCTTCGGCCCCGGCGGCTACCGGCTGGAGACCGTGCCCGAGTCCGTCGACGCCCTGCACTTCGAGGAACTGGCCCGGCGCGGGCGTGCCACGCTGGCGGCCGGGCACCCCGCCGACGCGGCTGAACTGCTCGGGCGGGCCCTGGCCCTGTGGCGCGGCGACGCACTGGCCGAGGTCTGCGACGCGCCGTACGCCGTCGCGGCGGCGGCGCGGTGGGCGGAGCTGCGGCTGCTCGCCGTCGAGGACCGGGTCGAGGCGGAGCTGGCCGTGGCCGCGCCCGACCGGGTGGTGCCGGAACTGGAGCGCCTGGTCGCCGACCAGCCGCTGCGGGAACGCCCGCGAGCGCTGCTGATGCGGGCCCTGCACGCCGCCGGGCGCACCGCCGACGCGCTGGCCGCCTACGAGGACTTCCGCGGCCGCCTCGCCGGGGAGCTGGGCGTCGACCCGTCCGTCGAGCTGCGGCAGCTGCACCTGGCCGTGCTGCGCGACGACCCCGCCGCCCGCACCTCCTTCACATCGCCGGGCGCGACACGAACCTCGTTCACACCGACCGGCGCGGGCCGGACCTCGTCCGACCCGCCCGCTGCGCTTACATCCAGCTCCCTGCCCCGGCGCGACAACCTGCGGGCATCGCTGACCAGCTTCGTCGGCCGGGCGGAGGAGCTGGACCGCATCGGGCGGCTGCTGGCCGCCGGCAGGCTCGTGACACTGGTCGGTCCCGGTGGGGCGGGCAAGACGCGGCTCTCGCTCACCGCCGCCGCGCGGCAGGCCGCCGACGATCCCGCGGTACGGGTGTGCCTCGTCGAGCTGGCCCCGGTCACCGACCCGGTGACCCTGGTCCAGGCACTGCTCGGCGCCCTCGACCTGCGCGAGTCGGGCTTCATGGACAATGGCCAGCCCGTCCTGCCCCGCGACGCGATGTCGCGGCTCGTCGACGCGCTGTCCGCCGAGGACGTGCTGCTGGTGCTGGACAACTGCGAGCACCTCGTCGAGCCCGTCGCGGCGCTGGCCGAGGAGCTGCTCACCCGCTGCCCGAGGCTGCGCGTGCTGGCCACCACCCGCGAGCCGCTGAACATCCTCGGCGAGGCGCTGTGCCCGGTGTCGCCGCTGGCCCTGCCCGAGCCGTCGGCGAGCATGGCAGGCGCGCTGGCGTACCCGGTGGTGCAGTTGCTGCGCGACCGCGCCGCCGCGGTGCGGCCCGACTTCGCGGTCACCGACGACAACGTCGCCGACGTGGTGGAGATCTGCCGCCGCCTCGACGGGCTGCCGCTGGCCGTCGAGCTGGCCGCCGCCCGGCTGCGGTTCATGTCCCCGGCGCACCTGGCCGACCGGCTCGGCGACCGGTTCCGGCTGCTGACCGGCGGCAGCCGCACCGCGATGGCCCGCCACCGCACCCTGCGTGCCGTCGTGGCCTGGAGCTGGGACCTGCTGCTGGAACCCGAACGCCTGCTGATCGAGCGGCTGTCGGTGTTCCCGGCCGGGGCGACCCGCGACAGCGCGGCCGGGGTGTGCGCCGACGAGCTGGTCCCGGCGGCCGACATCGCCGACCTGCTCGACGCGCTGGTCGACAAGTCGCTGCTGCAGGCCACGGGCGACGGCGAGCCCCGCTACCGGATGCTCGACACCATCCGCGAGTACGGCCTGGAACGGCTCGCCGACACCGACCTGCCCCGGGTGCGGGCCGCGCACACGGCGTACTTCCTGAACCTCGCCGAACAGGCCGAGCCGCACCTGCGCGCCGCCGACCAGCTGCACTGGATCCGGCTGCTGTCCGCCGAACGGGACAACCTGCTGGCAGCGCTGCACGCCGCCGTCGACGCGGGCGACGCCGACACCGCGGTGCGCCTGGTCGCCGCGCTCGGGCTGCACTGGACCGTGCTCGGCGCGAACGCCGAAGCCGCGAGCTGGCTCGGGCAGGCGCTCGCGGTGCCCGGCGAGGCGCCCGGCCCGCAGCGCGCCCTCGCCACCGCGTTCTACCTCATCAACACGGCGAACTCGGACCAGCCCGGCGACGGCACTGAGCTGATCAAGGAGATCGGCCGGCTGGCCGGCAGCCTCGATCCGTCCTGGGACCATCCGCTGCTGGCCCTGCTGGAACCCGTCGCGGCGCTGCTCATCGACGACACCGCCGCCGGGCTCGCGGCGATCGAGCGCAAGCTGGCCCACCCCGACCCGTGGGTGCGGTCGATGCTGCGCATGTCGCGCGCGTTCATCGCCGACAACGACGGCGACGGCGAGGCCATGTACGCCGACCTGCAGGAGGCGGTCGCGGGGTTCCGGCGGGTGGGGGAGCGGGGCGGGCTGTCCATCGCGCTGACCGCCCTCGGCGAGGCCAGGTCCAACCGTGGCGACTTCGACGGCGCGGTGGCCGCGATCACCGAGTCGATCGAGCTGACCCGGGAGCTGTCGGGGACGG
This sequence comes from Catellatospora vulcania, assembly GCF_009720385.1. Taxonomy (GTDB): domain Bacteria; phylum Actinomycetota; class Actinomycetes; order Mycobacteriales; family Micromonosporaceae; genus Catellatospora; species Catellatospora vulcania. Next base: position 9,975 of record NZ_WARX01000007.1, read on the forward strand.
ACGACACGGAGTACCAGCAGGTGCGGCTCGCGGTGATACGCGGGCAACGGGGCGAGACGGAGGCGGCCAAGGCGATACTGACGGACATCGCCGAGCACGGGTCGGTCCGGCACGCCTGCGGCGCCCGCCTGGGCCTGGGTGAGCTGGCCCGCCAGCGCGGCGACCTGGCCGAGGCGAATCGGCAGTACGGGCACGCGCTGGCGCAGCTCGGCGACGCCGTGATGGCCTCACCGCAGTTCCGCTCACTGATCCTGACGTCGAAGGCGCACCTGGCCGTCGACACCGGCGACCTTGACGAGGCGGCGGCCTGCCTGGTCGAGGCGTACGCCGGTGCGCTCACCGTGAAGGACATGCCGGTGGTGGCGCGGGTCGGGGTCGGGGTGGCCGACGTGTGGCGGGCGCGGGGGGAGCGGGCGCGGGCGGCGCGGACGCTCGGCGCGACCGAGGCCCTGCGCGGCAGCCCCGACCGGGCCAACCCGGATGTGCTGCGCCTGACCGCCTGGCTGGCCGCGGACCCCGCACTCGCCGGCCCGTACGCCGAGGGCCGCCTGCTGGACCGCGACGGGTCCCTCGACGCCGTCGACCCCCACCACCTGTCCTGATCGCTCAGCGCCGAACCGCCGCTGCCGCCGCCCAGCTCACCGGCCATGCACGGATGGGAAGGGCACCTTCTACATCGCATAGCGATGTGAAGGTGCCCTTCCTTCGGTCGGTGGGGGTGGGGGAGTGGGGGCCTTTCGCCGGGGGTCAGGTGCGGCGGCGGTAGGCGCGGACGGCGAGGGGGGCGAAGACGGCGAGCAGGCCCAGTGACCAGAGCAGCGTCGATGTGACAGGGCCGGCGACGGGGCCGCCGAGCATGAGGCCGCGGGCGGCGGCCATGACGTCGGTGACGGGGTTGAGTTTGACCCAGGCCTGGAGCCAGCCGGGCAGGGTGTCGGTGGGGACCATCATGTTGGTGCCGAAGGTCAGCGGGAACATGATCAGGAACGAGATGCCCTGGACCGCGCCCGGTTCGCGGACCAGCATGCCGATCAGCACCGAGGTCCAGCTGAGGCAGAACGAGAAGACCAGTACCACCAGGCAGGCGGTCAGGCCGAGCAGGAGGCCGTTGCCGAAGCGGAAGCCGAGCGCGGTGCCGAAGCCGAGCAGCACCACCATCGCGACCACGAAGCGGATCACGTCGCCGACGACCGCGCCGATGAGCGGGGCGGAGCGGGCGATGGGCAGGCTGCGGAAGCGGTCGAAGACGCCCTTCTTGATGTCGGTGTTGAGGTTTACCCCGATCGCGGTGGAGGCGAACATCGCCGTCTGCACCATGATCGCCGGTAGCAGGAACTGCAGGTAGGCGTGCTGCGAGCCGGCGACCGCGCCGCCCAGCAGGTACACGAAGATGACCACGAAGATGACCGGTTGCAGGGTTACGTCGAGCAGCTGCTCGGGGGTGCGCCGGGTCTTGGTCAGGCTGCGTGCGGCCAGCGCGAGGCTGTGCCGGATCAGGCGGAACCGGCGGCGGGCCGGGGCCGAGGGAGTCACGGCCGGGGCGGGCGGGGTGAGCGTGGTGGTCATACGCCGGCCTCCTGGCGGTCGTCGGCCCCGTGGCCGGTGAGGGTGAGGAAGACCTCGTCGAGGCTGGGCAGGCGCAGCGACAGCTCGGTCATCGTGATCCCCGCGGCGGCGAGGCGGCGTACGGCCTCGACGAACGCGGTGTCGTCGGGCACCGGGACGGTGAGCACGCCACGGCTGGGCGACTCCGGCTGGTGGCCCGAGACGGCGGCCAGGATCTGTGCGGTGTCGCCCAGCCGGGCCGGGTCGGCGGGGCGGGCGGCGATGGTCTGGCCGCCGACGATGCGCTTGAGGTCGGCGGGCGTGTCGTGGGCGATGACCCGGCCGTGGTCCATCACCGTGATCTCGTCGGCGAGCGCGTCCGCCTCCTCCAGGTACTGCGTGGTCAGCAGGACGGTCGTGCCGTCGGCGAGCAGCGCGCGGACCATGTTCCACACGTCGTCGCGCTTGGCCGGGTCGAGGCCGGTCGTCGGCTCGTCGAGGTAGATCACCTCGGGGCGGCCGACCAGGCTCGCGGCGAGGTCGAGGCGGCGGCGCATCCCGCCGGAGTAGGTGCGGGCGGGGCGGCCGGCCGCCTCGGTGAGGTCGAAGCGGGCCAGCAGCTCGGCGGCGCGGACCCGGGCGTCGGCGGTGCGCAGGTCCATCAGGCGGCCGATGAGCAGCAGGTTCTCGGTGCCGGTGAGGTCGTCGTCGACGGAGGCGTACTGGCCGGTCAGCCCGATGCGGCGGCGCACCTGGTCGGCGTCGCGGACCACGTCGTAGCCGCCGACCACGGCCCGGCCCGCGTCGGGGCGCAGCAGCGTGGCGAGCACGCGTACCGCCGTGGTCTTGCCCGCGCCGTTGGGGCCGAGCACGCCGAGCACGGTGCCCGGCCGGGCGGCGAGATCCACGCCGTCCAGCGCGATCGTCTTGCCGTACCGCTTGACCAGGCCCTCGGCCTGGAAAGCGTAGGTCATGAGCTTTTCCTTCCCTGGTCTGACGGGACCAGGGTGGACGGGGCCGCTGGCAGGGCGCGCACAGCGCGCTGGCATGCGCGCACACCTTGGGCACACGCCTCGGCGGTGCTACCGTCGACAACCCCTGAACCCCGAGGTCAGCCCATGTCTCACCGTTGCGGCAAGCACGTCCTCCTGTCCGCCCCCGCCTCCCCGCGCTCCGGCTGGGTCGCCTGCGCGGTCCACCGCATGGGCGGCACCCAGCTCGACCAGACGTTCGGCCGCATCGTCGGCCTCGAATTCCACGGCGAAGAGGTCCTCGCCTTCGGCTGGATCATCCGCCACGCCATGCTCGACGCCCCTCACGACGCCTGACCCACCCGCCTCGCCCGCGCCCCGTGCCCCGCGCCCTGCGCCCTGCGCTGCAGTTTCGGGGAAAGTGCACCTTCGCCCGCGCCTATTCGTCCACTTCCCCCGAAACTGCAGCGGGCGACAGCGCGACGGCGAGGCCCGGCCCCGGCGTTCACGTGGGAGGCGACGCCGGGGCGGGCGGCTCGGTCAGGAGGCGTAGGCCTCCAGCTCGGAGAGCTGGCCTGCGGGCCAGCCCGTGTTGCCGGTGAAGACCACGCGGACGTACCGGGTGGGAGTCACCGCGAAGGTCAGGGTGACCGTGTTCCCCGTGGTCGGGTTGAAGGTGTAGGTCCCGGAAGGGACCAGGGTGCGCCAGGTGATGCCGTCGTCGCTGCCGAGCACGGACAGGGTCTGGCTGCGGGTGGCCCAGGAGGCCGGGGCGGGCAGCTTCAGCACCAGCCGCGACACCGCGGTGCTCGATCCGAGGTCGACCTGCGCCCACTGCGGCCAGGCGTTGTTCGGGCTCTCCCAGTAGGTGTCGCGGTTGCCGTCGGTGATGTTGGCCGCGCCGTAGGACTGGACGTGTCCGCTCTCCGCGGTCGGCCGGCCCGCGGCGAGGTTGACGTTGCCGGCGGGATCGGTGGTGACGGTGACCGCGTTCGACGGCCCGGAGACCAGGCCGGCGGCGTCCTGCGCCGCCACGGTGAACGTGTGCGCCGAGCCTGGGGCCAGCCCGGAGACGGTGAACGCCGTCCCGCTCGCGGTGCCGACCTGGGTGCCGTTGCGCAGGATCCGGTAGCCGGTGACGCCGACGTTGTCGGTGGACGCGGTCCAGGACAGCGACACCGTGGTCTGCGTCTTGCCGGTGACGGTGAGGTTGCCGGGCACGCTCGGCGGCTGGTTGTCGACGACGCCGCCCGCGTACACCTCGAATTCGGAGATCTGGCCCGCGGGCCAGCCGGTGTTCGTGGTGATGGTCAGGCGCACGTAGCGCGCCGTGGCCGAGGCCGTGATGTTGACGGTGTTGGCCGTGGCCGGGTCGAACAGGCGGGCGGCGGCCGCCGACAGGGGCTGCCAGTTCACGCCGTCGGTGGAGCCGTGCACGGCGATCTGCTGGGTGCGTGCGCCCCAGCTCGGGGGCAGTTTCAGGGTGACCCGGGTGACCGGCAGAGCGCTGCCCAGGTCGACGGTCAGCGTCTGCGGGAACGCGTTGTTGGCGCTCTCCCAGTACGAGTTCGCGTTGCCGTCGACGGCGTTGCCGGGCGGGAAGCCGCCGTTGGCGCTGGACGCGACGACGGGCCGGTTCAGCGCCACGTTGACGGTGGGTGCGGGCGGGTCGGTGGTGGCGGTGACCGTGTTGCTAGGTCCGGAGATCGCCCCGGCGGCGTCACGGGCGCGTACGTAGTAGGAGTAGGTCGTGGCCGGGGTGAGGCCGGTGAGGGTGACCGAGGTGCCGATGGGGGACGCGGCGACGTTGTCGGTCGCGCCCAGCTCCTGGTAGACGGTGTAGCCGACGACGCCGACGTTGTCGGTCGACGCGGTCCAGGACAGCGACAGGCTGGTCGCGGTCTTGCCGGTGACGGTGAGGTTGCCGGGCACGGTCGGCGGCACGACGTCGCCGGGGCCGGACCGGTTGGCGAACTCGGTGGCCCAGTACCGGGTCCGGGTCAGGTACGCGGTCTCGGCGGCCGCGCCGGTGAGGCCGTACGCGCCGTCGAAGGTCTGGTAGCCGAAGCCCGCGGGCGGGGTGGCGTGCGCGGGTTCGATGGACGAGCCCTCGTGCCACTCGTTGAACGACGTGATCGACACCCAGTCCGGCAGGCCGCCGGTGGCCGGGGTCAGCGCGTTGTTCCACTGCAGGTCGTAGGTGGCGCCGTTGGCGCGGCCGACGGTCGGGGTGGTGTTGCCGGGCACGGCCCGGTCGTCGAGGTAGCCGGGCGCGACCGACGGGGCCCAGATCAGGCCGTTGGCCTTGCAGAAGGCGCTCGCGTTGGCCCAGCCGGGGGCGGTCGAGCCGGCGATGCCGTCGTAGGTGTACATGCCGCCGAAGTGGGCGACCTTCGAGGTGTCCGTGGTCTGCGCGAGGATGATGTTGCTGCTCTTCAACGGCGCGATCGGCGACCAGTCGCTGATGAGCAGGCTCTCGAAGACGTAGAACGCGGGGCGGTTGCCGTGCGCGGCGTCGCGGTAGTAGGCAGGGCTGGACCCGTACCGGCTGTTCAGGTAGTTGATGTCGGCGACGGTGGAGGCGGCGGTGCGCCCGGCGTAGGGCTCCAGGTGCCAGGCGACCTTCAGGCCCTGCGCCGCGGCGGCGGTCAGCACACCGGCGGCCAGGTTGTCCTCGTAGGAGCCCTGGCCCCACCAGCTGTAGACGAGCACGCCCGCGCCCGACTGGCGGATCCACTGCATGTGCTGCGCGACAGCCCCCGCGTAGTCGCCGGAGTCGTACGCGCCGAGCTTGGGGTAGAGGTTCGCGCCGACGTCGGCGGGCGGGGTGTGGCCGCCCTGCTGCCAGTGGCGGTACTGGCCGTATACGGCGGGGTTGCCGTACCAGGAGTAGTAGAAGACGTGCACGTTCGGCGACGGCGGCGGGTCGGCGGCCTGCGCGCCCTGGGGCGCTGCCGTGAGCCCGGCGGCCACCACCAGCGCGGCGAGCACCACGCGTAGCGGCCGTGTCCAGACGGACATGACGGGTCCTCTCCGTAACGGGATCGGGACGGTGCTGTTGCCCTGGAGCGCCTGCGGCGCGGCCGGGGGAGCGGTGTAGGCAAAACCTTAGATACGTGCTCGCAAAAACTCTAGAGTTGCGTGCAAGTTTGCAATGCCAACCGAGACGTTGCGGACGGTGACGGCGCAACGGTTGCCGTCGCGGCGGGCGCATGGGACGGGGTCCCCCGGGTCCGCAGACCGCCCCTGCTCATCCGCGCGTGACGATGTGATCGGCCGTCCACAACGGAGACTTTCGAGATCAGTGGTCATGAGTTGGCGTCACCGGCGGTGACCGGTGCTGGTCGCGGAGGGGTCGTGGCCGTACGCATACGAAATGATCACCGTCCGTCCTCACCCGACTGTTGCTACGTTTTTTGCATTGGACTGTGGACTTCTAACTACCTAGGAACTAACGTTTTGCTACCACAGTCAGAAACACCGATGACTTGAACTCGTAACAGGCAGGTGGCTCCTCGGCCGTGGCGGCGTGTGCGCGAGAGCTGGCACGTCGCCGCAATCCGCTCCGGCCGGGTCGCCTTCCGCACCACGGGGTGGCCGTCGTTCGTCGACGGTGACCGCGGATTCGCGGCGGGATGAAACGCAGGAGAGGCAATGCAGGGAGGAGTGCAGTGAAAATCAGAAACGTCCGCATCAGGCTGCTCGCGACGGTCGTCGCCGCCAGCCTGGCCGTCGTGGCGGGGCCGACCACATCGGCCTCGGCCGCCGGAGGGCCGAACCTGGCCGCCGGCAAGGCGACCACGGCGAGCAGCGTCAACGGACCATACGTGACCGGCAATCTCGTCGACTCCAACGCGGGGTCGTACTGGGAGAGCTCCGGCGCCTTCGCCCAGTGGGCGCAGGTCGACCTCGGCAGCACCGTCAGCATCGACCAGGTCGTGCTGAAGCTGCCCGCGGGCTGGGGCGAGCGCACCCAGACGCTGTCCGTGCAGGGCAGCACCACCGGCAGCACGTTCAGCACGATCGTGGCCTCAGCCGGGTACAACTTCCAGCCGGGCGCCGGCAACGTGGTGACGATCAACTTCGCCGCGGCCAGCACCCGGTACGTGCGGATCAACATCACCGCCAACACCGGCTGGGCGGCCGCGCAGCTGTCCGAGCTGGAGGTGTACGGCGCGGGCGGCGGCTCGTCCGGCAACCTGGCCAGCGGCAAGGCGATCGCCGAGAGCGGCCACGCCGACGTGTACGGCGCGGGCAACGCCAACGACGGCAACCAGGGCACCTACTGGGAGAGCGTGAACAACGCCTGGCCGCAGTGGCTGCGCGTCGACCTCGGCTCCACGGTGAGCGTGAACCGGGTCGTGCTGAAGATCCCGACCGGCTGGGGCGCGCGCACGCAGACCCTCGCCGTGCAGGGCAGCACCAACGGCACCACGTTCTCCGACATCGTGGCCTCGACCGGGTACAACTTCACCGGCGCGAACACGGTCACGATCAACTTCGCGACCGCGTCCACCCGGTACGTGCGGATCAACATCACCGCCAACACCGCGTGGCCGGCCGGCCAGATCTCCGAGTTCGAGATCTACGGCCCGACCACCGGTGACACCCAGGCCCCGACCGTGCCGGGCAGCCTGGCCTACACGCAGCCCGCGTCCGGCCAGATCCGCCTGACCTGGAACGCGTCCACCGACAACGTCGGCGTCACCGCGTACGACGTGTACGCCAACGGCGACCTGCTGACCAGCGTCAGCGGCTCGACGCTGACCTACACCGACAGCCGGCCGGACAGCCAGACGGTCAGCTACCACGTGCGGGCCCGGGACGCGGCCGGCAACCAGTCGGGCAACAGCAACACCGTCACCCGCACCGGGCAGACCGGCGACACCCAGGCGCCCACCGCGCCCGGCAGCCTCGCCTACACCCTGCCCGCGTCCGGCCAGATCCGGCTGACCTGGACCGCGTCGACCGACAACGTCGGCGTCACCGGCTACGACATCTACGCCAACAGCGCGCTGCGCGGCAGCGTCAACGGCAGCACCCTGGTCTACACCGACAACCAGCCGGACACGGCGACGGTCAGCTACTACGTCCGGGCCAAGGACGCGGCGGGCAACATCTCGCCGATGAGCAACATCGTCACCCGCAACGGCTCCGGTGGCGGCGGCACCAACCAGGCGCTGAACAAGCCGATCACCGACAACGGCCACACGCACATCTTCGCGCCGGAGAACGCCAACGACGGCGACCTCACCACGTACTGGGAGGGCAGCACGTCGCCCAACCAGCTCACCGTGGCGATGGGCTCCAACGTCGGCGTGAGCTCGGTCGTCGTCAAGCTGAACCCGGACGCCGCGTGGGGCGCGCGTACCCAGACCATCCAGGTCCTGGGCCGCGAGCAGAGCTCGTCGTCGTTCGTCAACGTGGTCTCCGCGCAGGCGTACAGCTTCAACCCGGCCACCGGAAACACGGTGACCATCAACGCCTCCGGCAGCTACGCCGACATCCGGCTGCAGTTCACCGGCAACTCCGGCGCCCCCGGCGGCCAGGTCGCCGAGCTCCAGGTCATCGGCACCCCGGCGCCGAACCCGGACCTCACCGTCACCTCGGTCACCTGGTCCCCGGCCTCCCCGGTGGAGACCGACGCGATCACGCTGAGCGCGGTGGTCCGCAACGCGGGCACCAACACCTCGGGCGCGACCAGCGTCAACTTCTACCTGGGCACCACCCTGGTGGGCACCGGCTCGGTCGGCTCGCTGGCCGCCGGCGCGCAGGCGACGGTCAACGCCAACATCGGCACCCGCAACGCCGGCTCCTACGCGGTCACCGCGAAGGTCGACGAGGCCAACACCGTCGTCGAGCAGAGCGAGACCAACAACAGCTTCACCGCAGCGAGCAACCTCACGGTCAGCCCGGTGCAGAGCTCCGACCTGGTCGCGAACCTGAGCTGGACGCCGAGCAACCCGTCCGCGGGTAACAACGTCACGTTCTCGGTCGCGATCAAGAACCAGGGCACCATCGCCTCGGCGAGCGGCGCGCACGGCATCACGCTGACCGTCCTCAACGAGGCCGGCACCGTGGTCCGCACGCTGACCGGGTCGGTCTCCGGCGTGATCAACGCGGGCGCCACCTCGGCGGCGCAGAACCTGGGCACCTGGACCGCGGCCAACGGCCGGTACACGGTCCGCGTGGTGCTGGCCAACGACGCCAACGAGCTGGCCGTCAAGTACGCCAACAACACCAGCAACACGCCGCTGTTCGTCGGGCGTGGCGCGAACATGAACTACGACATGTACGAGGCCGAGGACGGCTCGACCGGTGGCGGCGCGTCCGTCGTCGGCCCGAACCGCATCATCGGCGACCTCGCCGGTGAGGCCAGCGGCCGCAAGGCCGTGACGCTGAACAGCAACGGCCAGTACGTGCAGTGGACCACCAAGTCCGCGTCCAACGCGCTGGTCACCCGGTTCTCCATCCCGGACAACGCGGGCGGCACGGGCACCACGTCGACGCTGAACATCTACGTCAACAACGTGTTCCACAAGGCGATCACGCTGACCTCGAAGTACTCGTGGCTCTACGGCGCGGAGGCGGGGCCGAGCAACTCGCCCGGCGCCGGCGCGCCGCGTCACCTGTACGACGAGGCCAACATCCTGCTGGACTCCACCATCCCGGCAGGCGCCACGATCAAGTTGCAGAAGGACTCCGCCAACAGCGGCACCTTCGCGATCGACTTCATCAACCTGGAACTGGTGAGCCCCCGGGCGAACCCGGACGTGACCAAGTACAAGGTCCCGACCGGCACCTCGCACCAGGAGGTCCAGAACGCGCTTGACGCGGTCCGGATGGACACCACCGGCGCCTTCATCGGCGTCTACCTGCCCGCCGGCAACTACGAGACGGCGCAGAAGTTCCAGATCTACGGCAAGCCGATCAAGGTCGTCGGCGCGGGCATGTGGTACACCCGCTTCGCCACCCCCGCCGGCCAGGAGAACACCGACGCCGGCTTCCGGGTGGAGAACACCGCCAGTGGCTCCTCGTTCGAACACCTGGCGTTCTTCGGCAACTACGTCACCCGCATCGACGGCCCGGGCAAGGTCTGGGGCGAGCTGAACCAGGTGAACAACCTGACGTTCGACAACGTCTGGGTCGAGCACACGGTCTGCGGCTGGTGGGGCGTCAAGGTCAGCGGCTGGAACGTCAAGAACAGCCGGGTCCGCGACACCTTCGCCGACGGCATCAACCTGACCAACGACTCCACCAACAACACGGTCAGCAACGTCGAAGGACGCGGCAACGGCGACGACGCGTTCGCGCTGTTCTCGGCGATCGACTCCGGTGGCTCGGTCGGCAACCACGGCAACGTCTTCGAGAACATCTCGGCGACGCTGACCTGGCGCGCCGCTGGTCTGGCCGTGTACGGCGGCTACGACAACGTGTTCCGCAACATGTACATCGCGGACATGCTGACGTACTCGGGTATCACGATCAGCTCACTGGACTTCGGATACCCGTTCGTCGGGTTCGGCACCACACCCACGCGGTTCGAGAACATCTCGCTCGTGCGGGCCGGTGGCCACTTCTGGGGCCAGCAGACCTTCGGCGCCATCTGGGTCTTCGCGGCCTCGAAGGAGTTCCGCGGGATCCGGGTGACCGATGTGGACATCGTCGACCCGACGTACTCCGGCATCATGTTCCAGTCGAAGTACCCGGAGCAGCAGCTCGTCACCGACACCATCTTCACCAACGTCAGCATCAGCGGCGCGCAGAAGAGCGGTGACGCGTTCGATGCCAAGTCCGGCATCGGCATCTGGGTCAACGAGCTGCCCGAGACGGGTCAGGGTCCGGCGAGGGGTTCGGCCACCTTCAACAACCTGACCTTCAGCAACAACTTCCAGAACATCCGCAACACCACCACCACCTTCACCCTCAACATCAGCTGACGGTGAATCGGAGCGCCCGGCGGACTCCCGCCGGGCGCTCCTTCATGTCGCCGGTCAGAGCTGGTCGGCGTCGGCGACGGCCTGCGCGAACGGCCCCGGAGCCTCCTGGGGCACGTTGTGGCCGATGCCCGGCAACGCGCGGTGCTCGTACGGCCCGGTGAACTTCGCGCGGTAGGCCGCGCCGTTGCCCGGCGCCACGAACGGGTCCTGCTCGGCGTCGATCGTGATCGTGGGGACCCCGATCGTCGGGCTCTTCGCGAGCTGCGCCTCCAGTTCGTCGTGGCGCGGGTCGCCCTGCGCCAGGCTCAGCCGCCAGCGGTAGTTGCCGATCACGATCGGCACGTAGTCGGGGTTGTCGAAGGCTGCGGCGGTGCGGTCGAAGGTCGCGTCGTCGAACTTCCACGTCGGGGAGGCGTACGCCCAGATCAGCTTCGCCAGGTCGTGCCGGTTCCGGTCGAGGCCGAGCACGCCGCGCTCGGTGGCGAAGTAGTACTGGTACCACCACGCCCACTCTGCCTTCGGGGGCAGCGGCTGCTTGTTGGCCTCCCGGTTGGTGATCAGGTAGCCGGACACCGAGACCAGCGCCTTGACCCGTGCCGGCCACAGTGCGGCCACGATGTCGGCGGTACGCGAACCCCAGTCGAACCCGGCCAGCAGCGCCTGCCGCACGCCCAGCGCATCCATCAGCGCCACCAGGTCGAGCGCGAAGGCCGACTGCTCCGCCGTGCGGGGCGTGGCCGCGTCCCGGAACCGCGTCGTGCCGTGGCCGCGCAGGAACGGGACGATCGTCCGGTAGCCCTTGGCGGCCAGCAGCGGCGCGACGCCGACGTAGCTGTGGATGTCGTACGGCCAGCCGTGCAGCAGGAAAACCGGCCGGCCGTCGGCGGGGCCGGACTCGACGTAGCCGACGTTCAGCTCGCCGGCGTCGATCTGGCGTACCGGGCCGAATTCGGGCTGTTCCCGCATCGCGACGCTCGCCGTCGGCCCGCTCGCGGAGACGGCACCGGCCGCGGGTTCCGTGCCTGCGGCGCGGGCTGCATGCGCCGCATGGGCCGTGCCGGGTGGCGTGGCGAGGCCGCCCAGGGCGGCCACCGCCCCGGTGCCGAGGATCTTGCCGAAGGTACGCCGGTCGACCATCCGGAACCTCCCGTGAGGTGTCGACGGAGGCGAGCGCGTGCTGCCGACCACCGCGGCGTGGACGCGCGCGGACTCTCTTGCCCAGCTCGGACGCTACCGGGCGGTCACGCGGCGCGGACGGGTTCCGCGGTAAGTCGCATCGACGGCCGCCGGAGCAGGCGGAATGATGTAGGCATGTCGCTGGACCGGCTCGACCTGAGCAGCCCCGTCGCCCGGCTCGGATTCGGGCTGGCGGCGGTGGGGCGGCCGGGGTACATCAACCTGGGCCGGGACCGGGATCTGCCCTCCCCGCGGACGGTTGAGGCGTTGCGGGAGCGCAGCTACGAGCTGCTCGACGCCGCGTACGCGGCAGGGGTGCGGTACGCCGACGCGGCCCGCTCGTACGGCCGCGCCGAGGAGTTCCTCGCCGGGTGGCTGGACTCCCGCGACGTGCCCGACATGGTGATCGGCAGCAAGTGGGGCTACACGTACACGGGGGGCTGGCGGGTCGACGCCGAGGTGCACGAGACCAAGGACCACAGCCTCGCGGTGTACGAGCGCCAGCTCGGCGAGACTCGGCAGCTGCTGGGGGAGCGGCTGGATCTGTACCAGATCCATTCGCTGACCGTGGAGAGCCCGGCGCTGGCCGACACCGCGCTGCACCGCCGCCTGGCCGAGCTGGCCGCGGCCGGGGTGACCGTCGGCTTCTCCAGCAGCGGGCCGCGGCAGGCCGACGCGATCGACGCCGCGCTGCGGATCGAGGTCGACGCGGTGCCGCTGTTCCGCAGCGTGCAGGCCACCTGGAACCTGCTGGAGCCGTCCGCGGGCCGGGCGCTGGCGGCCGCCCGTGCCGCCGGCTGCGAGGTGATCGTCAAGGAGGCGATGGCCAACGGCCGCCTGGCGGTGCGGTCACCGGACCTGAAGGTGCTGGCCGAGGTGGCGGCCGAGACCGGCGCGTCGCAGGACGCGGTGGCGCTGGCGGCCGTGCTGCACCAGCCGTGGTCGGGGATCGTGCTGTCCGGGGCGGCGACGACGGATCAGCTCGCGAGCAACCTCGCCGCCGCCGGGCTGCGCCTGACCGAGGACCAGTTGTCCCGGCTCGCGGCCCTCGCCGAGCCCGCCGACGAGTACTGGAAGCACCGCTCCACCTTGCACTGGAGCTGACGCGCGACGCCGGCGCCTTCCTCATAGACGTTGGCCTATTGGATCGATTATGATCTACGAATTCTCGATCTAATAGGCCAACGTCTATGAAAAACGGGCTCGCGACGCCGCGCCACCCACCCTGACCGGCAGCTCCCGCCAGCAGGCGTCAAGCAGGTGCCCTTCCGCTACGCATGGCGAGGTGAAGGTGCCGGTCCTTCGCTCACTCGGTGGTTTGGAGGGCGGTGGCCACGGCGGATACGGCCTGCGGGGCGTCGTCGCCGGTGGCGCGGACGGTGACCGTCTCCCCGGCGGTGGCGCCGAGGGCGAGCAGGGCCAGGACGCCGCGGGCGTTGGCGGTCTTGGCGCCGTAGACGATCTCGACGGTGCTGGTGAACTTGGCGGCGGTGACGACCACCTGGCCGGCGGGGCGGGCGTGCAGGTGGGCGGGCAGGACCACGGTGGTCTCAGAGCTTTCGGGCATGCCAGGCCTCCTCCGCCGCGACGCTGACCGTGTCCAGGTCGGCGCCGGTGGCCGCGATGACGGCGGCGGCGACCGCGCCCTCCACGAAGGGGGCGTCGACCAGGCGCACCCTGGGGTCGGGATGGTCTGCCAGGAGGGCCTTGGCGGTGAGCACGGAACTGCCCAGGTCGGGCAGGACGACCACGCCCTCGCCGGAGCCGGCCTCGGCGATCGCGTCGCGGATCAGTTCGTACGAGGTGCCCAGGCCGCCGTCGTCGTCGCCGCCCGCGACGGTCACCGCGACCGCGTCGCCGGCCACCTGCCGCAGCAGTTCGCGCAGTCCGGCCGCCAGATCGGGACTGTGCGAGACGAGGACCAGGCCCACGGTGCCGCTCATGTGGGGATGGTAGCCCGCGCGCACCGGTAAACCGGGCACACTGCCGCCGGTCGGGGCAGGATGGACTTACGACGCCCGCCGGTGGCGCGACGGTCGCGTCCCGGGCTGCCGCGACGCGCCCGGGGCGACGCTGGTGGGGAGTCCGAGGCGGTCCGCCGTCCGGGCCGACCACCGGGACGAGCCACTAGCGCAGTGAAGGGAGCCCGGCCGTGAAGAAGTTCATCAACCATCCTGACGCGGTGGTCCGTGAGGCGCTGGTGGGACTGGCCGCCGCCCATCCGGAGCTGCGGGTGGACCTGGAGCAGCAGATCGTGGTCCGGGCCGACGCGCCGAGGGCCGGCAAGGTCGGGCTGATCTCCGGCGGTGGATCGGGCCACGAGCCCCTGCACGCCGGGTTCGTGGGGCTGGGCATGCTCGACGCGGCCTGCCCGGGTGAGGTGTTCACCTCGCCGGTGCCCGACCAGATCCTCGCCGCGGCAAAGGCGGTCGACGCCGGCTCGGGCGTGGTGCACATCGTGAAGAACTACACCGGCGACGTGATGAACTTCCAGATGGCCGCGGAGCTGTCCGGCGACGAGGGCATCGAGGTGTTCACGGTGCTCGTCGACGACGACGTGGCGGTGGAGGACTCCACCTGGACCGCGGGCCGCCGCGGCACCGGCGCGACGATGCTGGTCGAGAAGATCGCCGGGGCGCTGGCCGAGGAGGGCGGCGACGCCGCCGCGGTCGCCGCGCTGGGCACCCGGGTCAACGAGGCCAGCGCCTCGTTCGCGATCGCGCTGACCCCGTGCACCACGCCCGCCGCCGGGCGGCCCGGTTTCGAGCTGGGCGAGGACGAGATGGAGGTCGGCGTCGGCATCCACGGCGAGCCGGGCCGCCGCCGTGAGAAGCTCCGGCCGGCTCGTGACATCGCCACGATGACGCTGGAGGCGATCCTGGCGGCCAAGCCGGTCGCCGCGGGCGAGGACGCGATCGTGCTGATGAACGGGCTGGGCGCGACCCCGCTGATCGAGCTGTACCTGCTCTACGGCGAGGTGGCGGGCCTGCTGGAGTCGGCCGGGGTGCGCATCGCGCGCAATCTCGTCGGCAACTATGTGACCAGCCTGGACATGGCGGGCATGTCGTTGACGGTGTGCCGGGCCGATCCGGAGCTGCTGCGGCTGTGGGACGCCCCGGTGCGTACGCCCGCGCTGCGCTGGGGGGTCTGACGATGGACGTCGCGCTGGCCAAGGCCTGGCTGGACACCGCAGCGGACGCCATCGCGGCCCAGGCGGACCAGTTGACCACGCTGGACGCCGCGATCGGCGACTCCGATCACGGCGTGAACATGAACCGCGGGTTCGGCGCGGTGCGCACAGCCCTGGCCGGAGCCGCGCCGGACGGGGTGGGCGCGGTGTTCACGCTGGCCGGCTCGACGCTGGTGTCGAAGGTCGGCGGGGCGTCCGGGCCGTTGTACGGCAGCGCGCTGCGGGCGCTGGGCAAGGCGCTGCCGGACGGGCCCGAGGTGGACGCGGCCGCGTTCGGTGCGGGGCTGCGCGCGGGCCTGGAGGCGCTGCGCAAGCTGGGCGGGGCGGCGCCCGGCGACAAGACCATCGTGGACGCGTACCTGCCGGCGGTGGACGCGTACGACGCGGCGCTGCGACAGCACGGCGGTGACGGTGACGGCGGGCTGGCCGCGGCGACCAGGGCCGCCGCGGCGGCGGCCGCCGAGGGCATGCGGGCCACGGTGCCGCTGCAGGCCCGCAAGGGGCGCGCGTCGTACCTCGGCGAGCGCAGCATCGGGCACCAGGACCCGGGCGCGACCTCGACCTGGCTCATCTTCCAGGCCCTGGCCGACGCCGCCGCGGCGCCGTGATGGCCGAGGTCTACTGCGGGGTGGCGGGCGCGCCGGGGGTCGCGGTGGGCCGGCTGCGCCATCTCGCGTACGGGGCCAACGGCGAGTCGGCGACCGCCACCCCGGACCAGGTCGGGGCGGCGTTCGACGCGGTCGCGGCCCGGCTGCGCTGCACCGCGCAGGCCATGCGGGGGCACGGCGAGAACGGCACGCCCGCTGACATCCTGGAGGCGACCGCCCTCATCGCCGACGACCCCGATCTGCGCTCGGCGGCGATCGGCGGCGTCGAGAACGGGACTCCGGCGGACCGGGCGGTGCTCGACGCGGCGGAGCGGTACGCCAGGGTGCTGGCGGCGCTGTCGGATCCGACCCTGGCCGCCCGCGCCGCCGACGTGCGCCAGATCGGCCGGCGCGTGGTCGAGCAGCTGCGGTCCGGGGCCGCGCCGCCCGGTGGGCCGGACGAGGAGCCGGTGATCCTGGTCGCCGAGGAGCTCGGAGCTGACGACCTGCTCGACCCGTCGGCGACGGTGGTGGGCGGGGTGTCCCGGCTGGGCGGCCCGAACGCGCACGTGGCGATCGTGGCGCGGGCACTGGGGGTGCCGCTGCTGTTCGGGGTGGGCGTGCCGGCGTCGTCGGCGGGCCGCCAGGCGGTGCTGGACGCGGTCGTGGCCACGCTGACCGTGTCGCCGACGCCGCACCGGCTGGAGGCCGCCCAGCGGGCCGCCACGGCGGCCCGGGTGCGGCGTGAGGAGCTGGCGGCGTTGCGCGACCAGCCGGCGGTGACCCGGGACGGCACTGCGGTGACGCTGCTGGTCAACGTCTCGACCGCGGCCGACGCGGTGGCGGGTCTGGCGGCCGGGGCGCAGGGGTCCGGGCTGATCCGCACCGAGGTGGCGTTCCTGCACACGCGGCACTGGCCGACCCGCGAGGAGCACGCCGCCGCGCTGCGGCCGGTGCTGGCGGCGCTGGCCGGGCACCGGGCCACGGTGCGCACCCTGGACTTCGCGCCGGACAAGCTGCCGCCGTTCCTGTGGGGCACCTCGTCGCGCCACCGCGGGCTGGAGCTGATGCTGGACGAGCCGCGGTCGCTGGCGGACCAGTTCGCGGCGATCCTGGACGAGGCCGACGGGGCACTGCTGCGCGTCATGATTCCGATGGTCGTCTCGGTGGCCCAGCTGGACCGCTGCCGGGAGCTGCTGGCGGCAGCGGCGGCCGCGCGCGGGGTGCCGGCGCCGCCGCTGGGCGCGATGATCGAGCTGCCGGAGGCGGTGGCGGTGGTGGACGAGCTGGCGGCCGCGGCCGACTTCCTGTCGATCGGCAGCAACGACCTGACCGCCGCGCTGCTCGGGCTGGACCGGCGCGATCCGGCGCTGACGCCGGGCCGGATCGCCGACCCGGTGGTGCTGGCCGCGGTGGTGGCGGTGGTGCGCGCGGGCCGCCGGCACGACCGGGACGTGTCGGTGTGCGGCGACGCGGCCGGCGACCCGGTGCTGGTGCCGCTGCTGCTGTCGGCGGGCTGCCGGACCCTGTCGGCGGCGCCGACGGCCCTGGACGAGGTGCGTTCCGCGGTTCGTGACACGACGCTGGAGCCCGGGGAATAAACCCCATTCAGTGCGTCATCACCCCCGACGAACGCATACCCGGCAGCGGGTATCGGAGAGCGATCCAGGCCGGACGCGATTCGTTCTATGCTGGACACGTAGCGCGAGTGGATCACCGTTTTCGGTGGTCGGCGGCGGTTTTCCTGCCGCGCGACGGCACACGACGCACACGCCGCACGGCCTCGCCGCCGCCCCTACCCGCGGACACCTCTGGGGGGCGGACAGACATGGCAAGTTCCGGGACGGCAGCAGAGAAGGCGATCGCCAGGAAGGGCCTGTGGCGCGAGCTGAGCGCGGAGTTCGCCGGCACCATGATCCTGATCTTGTTCGGTGTCGGCGTGGTGGCGCAGGTCGTCGGCGGCGGGCTGGGCGATCACGACAGCATCGCCTGGGCCTGGGGCCT
Organism: Catellatospora vulcania; assembly: GCF_009720385.1. Classification (GTDB taxonomy): domain Bacteria; phylum Actinomycetota; class Actinomycetes; order Mycobacteriales; family Micromonosporaceae; genus Catellatospora; species Catellatospora vulcania. The sequence goes on from NZ_WARX01000007.1 coordinate 27,388, forward strand.
GGGCGTGACGATGGGTGTGTACGTCGCCGCGCGCATCAGCGGCGGGCACCTCAATCCGGCGGTGACGTTCTCGCTGGCGCTGTTCAAGGGATTCCCCTGGGTGAAGGTGCTGCCCTACATCGTCGCGCAGTTCCTGGGCGCGTTCGTGGCGGCGCTGATCGTCCGGTGGAACTACACCGAGACGCTGCACCAGGTGGACCCGGGGCTGACCATGAAGACGCAGGGGGTCTTCTCCACCTTGCCCGGCAACGGCTCGCTGCCGATCGGCACCTGGGGCGCGTTCCGCGACCAGATCATCGGCACGGCGATCCTGCTGTTCGTGGTGCTGGCGCTCACCGACCTGCTCAACCTGCCGCCGCTGGCCAACCTGGCCCCGCTGATGATCGGCCTGCTGGTGGTCGGGATCGGCATGGCCTGGGGCACCGCGGCCGGCTACGCGATCAACCCGGCCCGTGACTTCGGGCCCCGGCTGGCGTCTTATCTGACCGGTTACGAGTCCGCCTTCAGAGATCAGTATGGGAATCTCTATTTCTGGGTGCCGATCGTGGCCCCGCTCATCGGCGGGCCGCTGGGCGCCTGGCTGTACCACCTCCTGGTCGGCCGGTATCTCACGGTGGAGCAGGTGGAAGAGGCGAGCACGCCGGTCGGCACGGTCGGGGTGAAGGAGTCGGGCACGTCCGACAACGACGCGTGAGCCGTGCCGACCAGGACGACGTACAGGGAGAGGACGCGAGATGGCTGACTTCGTGGGTGCGATCGATCAGGGGACGACGAGCACACGGTTCATGATCTTCGACCGGGGCGGCAACGAGGTCGGCAAGCACCAGCTGGAGCACAAGCAGTACCTGCCGCAGGCCGGCTGGGTGGAGCACAACCCGCTGGAGATCTGGGAGCGGACCAGCGCCGTGATCCGCACGGCGCTGTCCCAGCGCAAGCTGCAGGCCTCCGATCTGGCCGCGGTCGGCATCACCAACCAGCGCGAGACCACCGTGGTGTGGGACCGCAAGACCGGGCGGCCCTACTACAACGCCATCGTGTGGCAGGACACCCGCACCGACCGCATCGCCTCCGCGCTGGACCGCGACGGCCGCGGCGACACCATCCGGCGCAAGGCCGGGCTGCCGCCCGCGACGTACTTCTCCGGCGGCAAGATCCAGTGGATCCTGGAGAACGTCGACGGCGTACGCGAAGCCGCCCAGCGCGGCGACGCGCTGTTCGGCAACACCGACACCTGGACCCTGTGGTACCTGACCGGCGGCTCCGACGGCGGCGTGCACATCACCGACGTGACCAACGCCAGCCGCACCATGCTGATGAACCTGGAGACCCTGGACTGGGACGACGAGCTGCTGTCGTTCTTCGACATCCCGCGCGCGATGCTGCCGGAGATCCGGCCGTCGTCGGACCCGTCGCTGTACGGCATGACCCGGGCCGGCGGGCCGTTCGCCGGGGAGGTGGCGCTGCCGGCGTCACTGGGCGACCAGCAGGCAGCCACGGTGGGGCAGGTGTGCTTCTCGCCCGGCGAGGCGAAGAACACCTACGGCACCGGCAACTTCATGCTGCTCAACACCGGCACCGAGCTGGTGCGCTCGAAGGCGGGCCTGCTGACCACGGTCTGCTACAAGTTCGGCGACCAGCCCGCCGTGTACGCCCTGGAGGGCTCCATCGCGGTGACCGGCTCGGCCATCCAGTGGCTGCGCGACCAGCTCGGCATCATCAGCGGCGCGGCGCAGAGCGAGTCGCTGGCCCGGCAGGTCGACGACAACGGCGGCGTGTACTTCGTGCCCGCGTTCTCCGGCCTGTTCGCCCCGTACTGGCGCTCCGACGCCCGCGGCGTGATCGTGGGCCTGTCCCGCTTCAACACCAACGCGCACCTGGCCCGCGCCGCCCTGGAGGCGATCTGCTACCAGTCGCGCGACGTGGTCGAGGCGATGGAGAAGGACTCCGGCGTACGGCTGGAGTTCCTGAAGGTCGACGGCGGCATCACCGCGAACAAGCTGTGCATGCAGCTGCAGGCCGACATCCTCAACGTGCCGGTGAGCAAGCCGGTCGTCGCCGAGACCACGGCGCTGGGCGCGGCGTACGCGGCCGGGCTCGCGGTGGGCTTCTGGCAGAACACCGACCAGCTGCGCGAGCAGTGGCACGAGGATCAGCGCTGGGAGCCGACCTGGACCGACGAGCAGCGCGAAGTGGGCTATCAGGGCTGGAAGAAGGCCGTCGAGCGGACCCTGAACTGGGTCGAGGTCGGGTAAGGGGCCCAGCATGGACGTCGTCGCGCTTTCCGCTGAGTCGCGCCGCCAGGCGCTGGCCGACATGGCCGCCCGTGAGCTGGACATCCTCGTCATCGGCGGGGGCGTGGTCGGGGCCGGCGCGGCGCTCGACGCGGCCACCCGCGGCCTGCGGACCGGCCTGGTCGAGGCGCGGGACTGGGCCTCGGGCACGTCCAGCCGGTCCAGCAAGCTGATCCACGGCGGCCTGCGCTACCTGGAGATGCTGGACTTCGGGCTGGTCGCCGAGGCGCTGAAGGAGCGGGCGCTGCTGCTCACCCGCCTCGCCCCGCACCTGGTCAAGCCGGTGAAGTTCCTCTACCCGCTCACCCACCGGGTGTGGGAGCGGCCGTACGTCGGCTCGGGCGTGCTGCTGTACGACCTGATGGGCCTGGGCACCGGCAACGGCCGCGGCGTGCCGCACCACCGGCACCTGAGCCATCGCCGGGCCCTGCGCGAGGCACCCTGCCTGAAGAAGGCCTCGCTGGTCGGCGCGGTGCAGTATTACGACGGCCAGGTCGATGACGCCCGGCACACGATGACCGTGGTGCGCACCGCGGCGTCGTACGGCGCGATGGTCGCCAACCGGGCGAAGATCGTCGAATTCCTGCGCGAAGGCGAGCGGGTGGTCGGCGCGACGGTCGAGGACGTGCTCACCGGCGAGACCTACGAGATCCGCGCCCAGCAGGTGATCAACGCGACCGGCGTGTGGACCGACGAGACGCAGCGCATGGCCGACACCCGCGGGCAGTTCCACGTGCGCGCCTCCAAGGGCGTGCACCTGCTGGTGCCGCGCGACCGCATCCAGTCGCGCACCGGGCTGATCCTGCGCACCGAGAAGAGCGTGCTGTTCGTGATCCCGTGGGGACGGCACTGGATCGTCGGCACCACCGACACCGACTGGAACCTGGACCTGGCCCATCCGGCGGCGACCGCGCACGACATCAAGTACCTGCTGGAGCACGTGAACTCGGTGCTGGTCACCAAGCTGACCATGGCCGACGTCGAGGGCGTCTACGCCGGGCTGCGCCCGCTGCTGGCGGGGGAGTCCGAGGAGACCAGCAAGCTGTCCCGCGAGCACCTGGTCGGGCACCCGGTGCCGGGGCTGGTGGTCATCGCCGGCGGCAAGTACACGACGTACCGGGTGATGGGCAAGGACGCCGTCGACGAGGCGGTGCGCAGCCTGGACCAGCGGGTCCCGGAGTCGATGACGCACGAGGTGCCGCTCGCCGGGGCGGAGGGCTACAAGGTGCTGTGGAACCGGCGGCACCTGCTGGCCCAGGAGTCGGGCCTGCACGTGGTGCGCATCGAGCACCTGCTCAACCGGTACGGCTCGATGATCCATGAGGTGCTGCGCCTGGTGGCCGAGGACCCGTCGCTGGCCGAGCCGCTACCCGGCGCCGACGACTACCTGGGCGCGGAGGCGGTGTACGCCGCCTCGCACGAGGGCGCGCTGCACGTCGACGACGTGCTGGCCCGGCGTACCCGGGCGTCGATCGAGACCTGGTCGCGCGGGGTGCAGGCGGCCCCGACGGTGGCCCGGCTGATGGGCGGGGTGCTCGGCTGGTCCGACAAGGAGATCGAGGAGGAGACCGAGGTGTACGCGGCCCGCGTGGAGGCCGAGCGGCAGTCGCAGCAGGAGCCCGACGACGAGTCGGCGGAGCAGGTTCGGCTGGCTGCGCCCGATCTTGGCTGAGGGCGCTCTAATGTGATTTCATGCGAATTGTCCCGGCCGTGCGTGATGTCAGGATCTGGAGCGCCGCGCTCGTGGCGGGCGCACTGCTGCTGGGCGGGTGCAGCGGCTCACCGCCGCCCGCCCGGCCGGGACCGATGGGCCTCGAACCCGGCCTGGAGGCCGACACCCCAGCCGAGGTCGACCTGGCCGGGGTAGGCGACCCGTACTTCCCGAACTACGGCAACGGCGGCTACGACGTCGCCTCGTACGGGCTCAAGGTGAAGTTCGACCCCGCCTCCGGCCGGCTCGACGGCACCGCCACCGTCAAGGCCCAGGCCACCGTGCCGCTGGACCGCTTCCACCTGGACCTCATCGGGCTGACCGTCGACTCCGTGGTGGTCGAGGGCGACCCGGCCGAGGTCAGGCGGGACCGCGACGAGCTGGTGATCACGCCGACGAAGCACATCGACTCGGGGCAGGCGTTCACCGCCGTCATCGCGTACCACGGCAACCCGGGGGACAGCCCGGAGCGCGACGCCGACCACAACGGATTCTTCGTCGGCAAGGACGGCGCGGTGGCGGTCGGCGAGCCGCAGTCCGCCGCCGCCTGGTTCCCGGTCAACGATCACCCGCGGGACAAGGCGCTCTACACCATCGACGTCACCGTGCCGAACAAGCTCAGCGGGCTGAGCAACGGGGTGCTCAAGGGGAAGAAGACCGACGGCGACTGGACCACGTGGAGCTGGAACGTCACCGCCCCGATGGCGTCCTACCTGGCCACCATGGTCGTCGGCGACTACCGGGTGACGCAGACCGAGCACCGGGGCAAGCCGGTGGTCTACGCGGTGGCCTCCACCGTCCCGGCCGGGGAGGCCGACCGTAACCTGGCCCGCACCCCCGAGGTCGCCGACTTCCTGGAGAGCCTGTTCGGGCCGTACCCGTTCGACGCGTACGGCGGCATCGTGGTCGGCGACAACCGGGTCACCGACGAGCTGGAGAACCAGACCCGCCCCATCTACCTGCCCAAGACCTGGGAGAAGGGCCCGGACACGATCATCCTGGCGCACGAGCTGGCGCATCAGTGGTTCGGCGACAGCGTCTCCGTGCAGTCGTGGCGCGACATGTGGCTCAACGAGGGCTTCGCGACGTACGCCGAGTGGCTGTGGGACGAGCACCAGGGCGGCCGTACCGTGCAGGAGCACTACGACCGGCGCTACAAGGACCGCAAGGACCGCATGTGGCGGGTGCCCACCGCCGACCCGGGCAGCGACGGCATCTTCTCCAGCAGCGTCTACGAGCGCGGCGCGATGACCCTGCACGCCCTGCGCAAACTCGTCGGCGACGACAAGTTCTTCACCATCATGCGCACCTGGACCGCCGAGCAGCGCGACGGCAACGCCAGCACCGCCGAGTTCATCACCCTGGCCGAACGCATCGCCGCCCGCCCCCTCGACGCCTTCTTCCACCCCTGGCTCTACGGCAAAACCCGCCCCGAATAACCCGCCCCACGCCGCCCCGCCCCGCCCCGCCCCGCGTCGCCCGCCGCCTCGGTGCCGCGACTCTTAAAGAGTCGCGGCATCAGGCATGTCCGCAGGCCGCGACTCTTTAAGAGTTGCGCCGGGTGGAGGGGGCGGTGGGCGGGGGTCGGCGGCGGGAGAGGCCGTGTTCGGCGAGTTGTTCGGTCATGAAGGCGACGACGGTGGCGATGAGGACCACCGGGGTCATGGAGAAGCCGGCCGGGCCCAGGAGCAGGACGACCAGGACTACGGCGCTGACGGGCAGCGGGAGCATCGCGACGGTGGCGGCGGCCATGCCGGCGGCCATCGCGGGGACCGCGCCGAAGCCGGGCAGCGGGGCGGCCAGCACGCCGAGCACGCCGCCCAGGGTCACCGCCGGGAAGATCGGGCCGCCGCGCAGCGCGGCCAGCGACAGCGCGTACCCGAGGCCCTTGAACAGGACCAGGGCCAGTAGCGCGGTCTCCGGCCAGACCGTGGGGTCGGCCGACATCCCCGCGAGCATCTGCTGGCCCGACAGGGCGACCTCCGCCGGGGACCGGCCGGTGATCAGCGCGTACGCGGCCGCGCACGCGCCCACGCCGAGCGCGGCGAGCACCGTCAGTTCCAGCGGCCGGGCGGTGACCCGCGGGACGAGGCGCCTGGCGAGGCCGCGTACCAGCCGGATGCCGACCGCCGCGACGACGGCCAGCGGCAGCGCCCACAGCAGGTCGCCGAGGTCGGGCCGGACGGGGACGGCGGGGATCGGCAGGTTCAGCGAGCCGATGGGCAGCCCCGACCAGAGCCCCAGGCCGGTGAACACGATCGAGCCGACGCCCGCCGCCAGCAGGCAGGGGATCACCACGGCCGACAGTGCCGCACCGCTGAGCTGGACCATCTCGATCAGCAGCACCGCGGCGACCACGGGGCTGCCGAAGATCGCGGCGATGGCGGCCGCGGCCCCCGCCCCGCTGACGATCAGCGCCGGACGGCTGCCGGGCTCGATGCCGAACAGGTGCGCGGCCAGCAGCGCCAGCCCGCCGCCACCGGCGATCAGCGGCGCCTCCGGCCCGAGCACCGCGCCCAGCGGCAGGCTGATCAGCGCCGCGACCAGGACCCAGGGCAGTTGTGCGGGGGTCGGCGGCGGGCCGCCCATGCCGTCGGCGGGGGTGTGCCCGCCGTGGCCGGGAGCCCAGCGGGCCACCGCGCCGACGCCGAGTCCGGCGAGCGCCAGCAGCGGCAGCGGCCACCACCAGGGCGGGGAGTCGCCGCCGGTCAACGCGTGCGGGAGGTCGTGCCAGATCCGGTGCTCGGCGGCGTGCAGCAGGGCCAGGAAGCCGAAGGCCACCAGCGACACGGGCACGCCCAGCAGCCCGGCGATTCCGAGGACCCGCAGGTATTCCGGTTGCCGGACGAGTGCTGTCTCGCGGTCCGCTGCCTCCTGCGGTGCAATGTCCGACATGTCACCACGTTATGCGCTGCCGCCCGAGGATCTCGCGTAGACGGCGGCGGAGACCTCCAGCGCGTTCCGGTCCCAGGCGGCGAGCTCGGCGGCGGCCTCGTAGGTGCACTGCAGGAACGCCATCAGGGTCGCGTCCGGATCCTCGGCGGTGCGTACGACCTCGTACGGGAGCAGGAACTCGCCCAGTTCCATGTCGTAGACGGCCTGCTCGGGCAGGACCGGCCAGGCCTGGAAGCCGGGCGGCTCGGGGTAGGCGTACGAGTAGAAGGCGCCCTCGGCCCCGCCGCCCGGCCAGAAGCCGCAGCTGCTCACCTCGTGGTCATAGGCCAGCCGGCTGACCCGGTCGGGGCAGTTGGGCACCCCGCCCGGATGCGGCGGGGCCTCCTCGCCGGAGAACCGGGTCACCGCGAGGTCCAGCGCGCCCCAGAACAGGTGCACCGGGCTGACCTTGCCCTGGAACCGGGCCCGGAACGCGGTGAACACCCGGTGCATCTGCACCGTCGCCAGCCAGAACCGGTGGGCGTACTCCGGGTCGTACGCGCAGTGCTGCTCGTCGTCGGCGAACGGGATCGCCACCGGCAGCTCCACCGGCCGGGCCATGATGTCGACCGGCATGCCGAGCGAGTCCAGCGCCTGCATCACGGCCGCGTAGAAATCGGCGACGCTGCGCGGGCGCAGCTCCACCTCGCGGCGCTCGCCGCCCGTCGTGCGCAGGTCGAGCACGTGCCGCTGGAAGTCGAACGTCATCTCCAGCCCGGCCGAACCGTACGGCATCAGCGAGGTGGTGAAACCGCGGACGTCCACGTAGAGCGGCACCTGCCACCAATGGTTGATCATCGGCTCCAGCGCCAGCCGCACCTTGCCCACCACCTGGGTCCACAGGTGCAGCGTGTCCCGTGTGTCCGACCACTCCGCCAGCGTCAACGCAGGCCAGACTCCCTTGCTGGTCACCTTCCCAGCATGCCGGACCCGGGCCGGGCGCGGCGGCGGTTCGGCGGGGCGGGCGGCGATACGGTCGGGGGATGGCGAAGGCGGGTGGCGGGTTCCTGCGGTGGGTCGAGCTCGACGACGACGGGGTGGACACCACGGCGTACCCGTTCGCGCTGCCGGTGGTGGCGGGGCTGCGCAAGGCCGGGCGGCTGGAGCTGGACCCGAAGGTGACGTTCCTGGTCGGCGACAACGGCACCGGCAAGTCGACCCTGGTCGAGGCGATCGCGGTGGCGGCCGGGTTCAACCCGGAGGGCGGCTCGCAGAACTTCAACTTCGCCACCCGGGCCAGCGAGTCCGTGCTCGGCGAGCACCTGACGCTGGTACGCGGCCTGCGCAAGCCGCGCACCGGGTTCTTCCTGCGCGCGGAGTCGTTCTACAACGTCGCCACCGAGATCGAGCGCCTGGACGTGCAGGGCTCCTACGGCGGGCGCAACCTGCATGAGCGCTCGCACGGCGAGTCGTTCCTGGACCTGGTCACGCACCGGTTCGGCGCGCAGGGGCTGTACCTGCTCGACGAGCCGGAGGCGGCGCTTTCGGTGTACGGCTGCCTGGCCGTCATCGCCCGCATCCAGGAGCTGACCGGCCAGGGCTCGCAGTTCGTCATCGCGACCCACTCGCCGATCCTGCTGGCCGTGCCCGGGGCGCGCATCCTGCAGCTCGACAGCGGCGGCGGGATCACCCCGGTCGGCTTCGACGAGGCCGAGCCGGTCGCGCTGACCCGCTCGTTCCTCGCCGAGCCGCAGGTGTACCTGCACCACCTGCTGTCCGGGTCGGACCCGGACAGCAGCGGCGCGGCTGGTTAGCCGCCGAGCTGGAAGACGTTGACGCGGTGGAGCTGGGCGTCGACGAAGGTCAACGCACTGCCGGTGTCGTAGGTCGCCACCAGGGCCAGCTCCGTGGTGGGCAGGTAGTCCCGGCCGGGATCGCCGACGAGCACCCGCGCGCCGCGGTCGGCGGCGCGCCGCAGGAAGGGCATCACCCGCTCGGCCATCTCGTCGCTGTAGAAGACGTCGCCGGCCAGCACGAGATCGGCGTCACCGCCGTCACCGTCGAGCAGGTCGCCCTGTCGGCCTGTCACGGTCACCCCGTTGGCCCGCGCGTTGAGCTCGACCGCCGCGATGGCGTACGGGTCGATGTCGTTGGCGGTCACCGTGGCTGCGCCGGCCAGTGCGGCCGCGATCCCGACCAGGCCGGAGCCTGCGGCGAGGTCGAGCACCCGGCGTCCGTGCGCCACCTCGGGATTGTCGAGCACGTACCGCGCCACGCCCTGGCCGCCGGCCCAGGCGGACGCCCAGAACGGGGTCGCCAGGGCCTGCCCCGCCTCGGCTTCCATCCGGGCCCACCACACGATCGCGTCGACCGCGAGGTGCAGGCGGATCTCGGGTACGAGGGGCACCGGCATCAGCGAGAGCCGGTCGAGACCGTCGCTGTGCACCGAGAGTGTTTTGTCCTTGAGGTCATGCATTGCGTAATCAACGCGACCTGTCACTCGCCCAGCATGCCCGATCCGGCGCTCGATCGGTCGCAGAATCGCCCTGTTCGTCGGCAAAAGTCATCCTTCCCGTGCATGGCGCGCTAGGGTCAGCGGTTGTGGGGCAATAGCCGCACCGCGCAGTGCGGTGCGGGGCAGTCGACGGCCCCGTGAGAGGGATTCATGGCAACCGGCACCGTCAAGTGGTTCAACGCTGAGAAGGGCTTCGGCTTCATCGAGCAGGACGGCGGGGGTGCGGACGTTTTCGTCCACTACTCCGCCATCTCCGGTGGCGGATACCGCGAGCTCCAAGAGGGCCAGCAGGTCGAGTTCGAGGTCACCCAGGGCCAGAAGGGCCCGCAGGCGGCTAACGTCCACCCGCTCTGATCAGTGCAGCAAAGGGCGTCCCCACCACCGTACAGGTGGTGGGGACGCCCTTCCCGTTCGCCCCTGTTCGTCAGGCTCCGGCCAGCGCCGGTGCCACGGGGTTGCCGGCGTTGTCACCGGCCTGCGCCATGCCCTCGGCGGGCTCGGCCGGACGCAGCGCGAGCGCCAGCACGTCGGCGACATCGGACAGCACGTGGATCGTCAGACCCTCCCGCACGTCCGCCGGAACGTCGTCCAGATCCGGCTCGTTGCGGGCCGGGATGATCACCTCGGTGAGGCCCGCCCGGTGCGCCGCCAGCAGCTTCTGCTTGACGCCGCCGATGGGCAGCACCCGCCCGTTCAGGGTGACCTCGCCGGTCATCCCGAACTCCGGCCGGACCGGACGTCCGGACGCGAGCGACGCCAGTGCGGTGACCATGGTGATGCCGGCACTCGGGCCGTCCTTGGGCACCGCGCCCGCGGGCACGTGCAGGTGGATCCGCCGCCCGGCCAGCGCGTTGGGGTCCAGCCCCAGCTTGCGGCCGTGCGAGCGCAGGTACGACAGCGCGATGTGCGCCGACTCCTTCATCACGTCGCCGAGCTGGCCGGTCAGGGTCAGCCCCGGCTCACCGTCCATCGAGGTCGCCTCGATGAACAGCACGTCGCCGCCCGCTCCGGTGACCGCGAGTCCGGTCGCGACACCCGGTGTGGCGGTGCGCTCCGCCGACTCCGGCGTGAACCGGGGACGGCCCAGGAACTCCTTGAGGTTGCCGTTGTCGACCTGCACCTGCGCGCTGTCGTCCGCCTGCTTGACGGCGACCTTGCGCAGGATCCGGGCCAGCGCGCGCTCCAGCTGGCGTACGCCCGCCTCGCGGGTGTGCTCGGCGGCGATAGCCCCCAGCGCGCCGTCGCTGATGGACACCTCGCCGGCGGTCAGGCCGGCCCGGTCGAGCTGCCGCGGCAGCAGGTGGTCCCGGGCGATGGCGACCTTCTCCTGCTCGGTGTAGCCGTCCAGGGTGACCAGCTCCATCCGGTCCAGCAGCGGGCCGGGGATGGTCTCCACCACGTTCGCGGTGGCCAGGAACAGCACGTCGGACAGGTCGAGGTCGACCTCGAGGTAGTGGTCGCGGAAGGTGTGGTTCTGCGCCGGGTCGAGGACCTCCAGCAGGGCCGCGGCCGGGTCGCCGGCGTACCCCGCGGAGATCTTGTCGACCTCGTCCAGCAGCACCACCGGGTTCATCGAACCTGCCTCACGCAGCGCCCGGACCAGGCGGCCCGGCAGCGCGCCGACGTAGGTGCGCCGGTGACCGCGGATCTCCGCCTCGTCGCGCACGCCGCCCAGCGACACCCGGACGAACTTGCGCCCGAGCGCCCGCGCCACAGATTCGCCGAGGCTGGTCTTGCCCACCCCGGGCGGACCGGCCAGGGCCAGCACCGCACCGGAGCCGCGTCCGCCCACCTTCTCCAGGTTGCGGGTCGCGCGGCGGTTGCGCACCGCCAGGTACTCCAGGATGCGCTCCTTGACGTCGTCGAGGCCCGCGTGGTCGGCGTCCAGCACCGCCCGGGCCGCGGCGAGGTCGGTGTTGTCGTCGGTGCGCACGTTCCACGGCATCTCCAGCACCGTGTCCAGCCAGGTGCGGATCCAGCTCGTCTCCGGGGAGGCGTCGCTGGCGCGCTCCAGCTTGCCCACCTCGCGCATGGCCGCTTCGCGGACGTTGGCGGGAAGGTCGGCGGACTCCACCCGGGACCGGTAGTCGGCCGAGCCCTCGGGCTCGTCCTCACCCAGCTCCTTGCGGATCGCGGCCAGCTGCTGGCGCAGCAGGAACTCGCGCTGCGACTTCTCCAGCCCCTCGCGCACCTCGCTGTTGATCTTCTCGGAGACCTCCTGCTCGGCCGCGTGCCCACGCGCCCAGCCGACCAGCAGCTCCAGCCGCGCCGTCACGTCCGGCGAGCCGAGCAGCTCGACCTTCTGCGCCAGCGTCAGCCACGGGGCGTACCCGGCCGAGTCGGCCAGCTCGCCCAGGTCGGTCATCCGCTCCACGGCGTCGACGACCTGCCACGCGCCGCGCTGCTGCAGCTCGGCGACGACCAGGGCCTTGTACTCGCGGGCCAGCTCCTTGGCGCGGCCGGCCGGTTCCGGCTCGGTGACCAGGGTCGCCTCGACCCACAGCGCGGCGCCCGGACCCGGCACACCGGAGCCGATACGGGCACGGGTCACACCGCGCAGCACCGCGGCACGCTCTCCGCTGGGGAGGCGGCCGACCTTCTCGATCACCGCGGTCACGCCGTACGTGCCGTACTCGCCGTCGAGGCGGGGCACGGCCAGCACGGTCTTGTCACCGGAAGCCCGCGCCGCGTCGATCGCGGCCTGGGTGTCCGGCTGGAGCGCCACCGCCACCACGTTGCCGGGCAGCAGGACGGCGTCATCCAGGGGAAGAACGGGGAGTGTGGTCATCTTCGACACCTGCCATCCTGTGAACTTGAGTCTTACCCACTCAAGTCCAGGACGACCTTGGTTGTTCCCTCAACCAACCCCTGTGACCCACACCACATCGCACCGCTGCGCCGCAGGGGGCACGTGGGCGGCAACCGTCTCGGGCGGGTTGGGATTCCCGTGGGGTCGCGTCAGCAGTTGCCGCGGGGGATGTAGATCGGGCGGTCGGTCTCCTCGGCGGGTAGCGCGGCGGGTCCGGCGGCGACGAGGCTGGCCTCGGCGTGGCTCGGCGCGGGCACCGGCACGGCGGGCGCGTCCGGGATCGTGTGCAGCTCGACCGTGTCGACATCCAGCTGCGCGCCGGCTCCGGCGCGGCCGGGGTGCTGGGGCGCGACCTGGGCCGCGACCTCGGCGGCGACCGCCTGCACCGGCGCTACCTCGGCCGTGGCGACCGCCTGCACCGGCGTGATCTCGGCCGTGGCGACCGCCTGCGCAGGCTCGGCAACGGTCGCCTGCGAGGGCGCCACGTCGTTCGTGGCGGCGGGCACGGCCGCGGGCGCGCCGACCGCCGCGTGCGCGGCCGACTCTGCCGTCGCTGCCGCGGGCTCGGCTGCGGCCGGGAAGGTGGACGGCTTGGGGGCGAGCAGGCCGATCGCCAGGCCGGTGATCACGGGCATCACCGAGTACGAGGAGGCGACGTCGGTGAAGTACACGTCGAGCCCGATGTTGAACGCGCCGCCCAGGTACAGGCCCAGGTCACCGGCGGTGGTGACGGCCGCCCAGACGAGGCCGACCAGCACGCCCTCGGGGCCTGCGGCCTCCGGGCGCCGGCGCAGGTAGCGGATGGCGAAGCCGAGCACCAGCGCCACCATCGTGGTCAGCTTGACCGACTCGTACAGGGCCTCGTGCTTGCCCTCGGCGGGCAGCAGGATCAGCGAGATGCCGACCATGCCGAGCCAAACTCCCAGCCCGTACCCGAGCACGCGCGACGACCTCATGGGCGATTCCTCCTTTGACGCGGGATTGTCACCCTGCTAACCGTTCCGAGTGGTTCGAAGTCGCTGCCACGGGCACGGAGGTGTCTGTCCCGGTGCGGACATCCCAGGAGTTGTGGCCACAACTCCTGGGATGTGGCCGCAGCGTCGCTCATGCCACCGGCGCGGGCGCGAGTTCCGGCGAGCGGGTCGCGACCGCGCCGCCGATCAGGGCCAGGGCCTGCGCGTACGGCATCGGCGGCAGTTGCCGGCCGTCGCGCAGGCGCAGCGAGACCTCGCCCGAGTCGGCTTCGCGGGAGCCGATGACGGCCAGATAGGGCACCCGGCGTTGGGACGCCTCACGGATGCGCAGGCCTAGCGACCCGTCCAGGCTCAGCGACGACCGCAGACCGGCGCGCAGCGCCTGCTCGGCGAACAGCCGTGCGGCCGCGTCCTGCGCCTCGCCGACCGGGGCCACGGCCAGCTGCACAGGGGCGTACCAGGCCGGGAATGCGCCCTGGTGCACCTCCAGCAGGTGCGCCATCAGCCGCTCCATGCTGCCGACGATGCTGCGGTGCACCATCACCGGCCGGGCCGGGCTGCCGTCGCGGTCGGTGTACGACAGGTCGAAGCGCTCCGGCTGCGCGAAGTCCACCTGCACGGTGGCCAGGGTGGACTCCCGCCCGGCGAGGTCGCGCACCTGAATATCGATCTTCGGCCCGTAGAACGCGGCCTCGCCCGGGACCTCCTCGAACGGCACCCCGGCCTGCACCAGGGCGTCGCGCAGCAGCGCTTCGGCCCGCGCCCAGTCGGCGTCCGCGCCCAGGTAGCCCGCTCCCGGCCCGCGCAGCGACAGCCGGTAGCCGTCGGCGGCGAAACCGAGCGCCGGATGGATCCGGGCGCACATGGCCAGGACCAGCGCGACCTCCGCGCCGACCTGGTCGAGTGAGCAGAACACGTGCGCGTCGTTGAGCGAGATCGCCCGCACCCGGCTCAGCCCGCCGACCACGCCGGAGCGCTCGGCGCGGTACATGCCGCCCAGCTCGGCGATGCGCACCGGCAGCTCGCGGTAGGAGCGGCCGCGGGAGCGGAACACCATCGCGTGGTGCGGGCACAGGCTCGGGCGCAGCATCAGCGCCTCAGGGTCGTCGGCGGCCGCGTCGGGGTCCTCGGACATCGCCGGGAACATGTCGTCGGCGAACTTGGCCAGGTGTCCCGACTTTTCGAACATCTGGCGTTTGGCCATCGGCGGGGAGTAGACGTGCTGGTATCCGGCGAGCCGTTCCTCCTCGCGCACGTGCTCCTCGATCGCGTGGCGGGCGGCGGCGCCGGCGGGCAGCCACAGCGGCAGCCCCGCGCCGATCATCGGGTCGGAGTGGTAGATCTCGAGGTCGCGGCCGAGGCGGCGGTGGTCCTTCACGGTGTGCTCCTGGGGAGTTCAACGGCCCGGAGCACACGTGGGGGCGGATACGCGCCGGCCCCGGGGCGTGTGCCCCGGGGCCGACGGTCGACTGAAAGATCAGCAGGTCAACGCGTACAAGCGCCGGGACGTCCCGGCGTCGTCGTGCTGACCGCGTGCTGATGCATACCGAGCACGATAACGTGCCCGCCGCACCCCTGGGCAAGCGATATCCGTCACCGGGGTACCTTCGGATCGAGGAGTCGATCACCCGGGGGTGAGCGGTGGCGCACTGGTACGAGTCGAGCATCGACAAGCAGATCCGTGAGGCGCAGGAGCGCGGCGAGTTCGACGACCTGCCCGGCGCGGGCAAGCCGCTGCCCGGGGCGGGGGAGACGCTGCCCGATGACTGGTGGCTGCGCGACCTCGTCCAGCGCGAGAACCTGTCCGCGGCGATCCCGGCCACCCTGCTGCTGCGCCGCGACGTCGAGGACCTGCCCGAAGCGGTCGCCAAGAAGACCTCGGAGCAGGCGGTACGCACGTACATCGCGGAACTGAACGTCCGGATCGTCCGCGCGCACCGGGGCGAGCTGGCCGGTCCCGCGGTGGCCCTGGCCCTGGTCGACGCCGACGCCGCGGTGCGCCAGTGGCGGGCCCGCCGCGGCCGCTGACCGCAGCCGTCACCGCGGTCGGGGGCGACCGCCACGGCGCGTCAGGCCACCGGGGTGGCCGCTTCGGTGGATGCGCGGAGCATCGACACCAGCCGGTCGTGTTCGGCTCGGGTGCCGATGCGGACACGGTCCTCAGGGTGCTCGACGTACCACCGGATCGCCCCCGCGACGAGCCACGGGTGGGTGTCCCAGCCGAGCGAAAGCATCGGGCGGCGCCGCATACGCACCGGCAGGAGTTCGAGCCGGGCGACAGTCAGGCGGAGCAGCCAGCTGCGCATCGTGGGGCGCTGCGGGAACCCGGGGGCCAGCGCCTCCCAGGGGATGTCCAAGGCGCGGAGTCCTGGCAGGTGGATGCCTTCGGCGCGCAGTTCGAGCCGGGGCAGGTCACACCAGACCATCCCGATGAGTACCGCGACACAGGTGCCGGAGATCGCGATCATCAGGTTGCCGACGGGGCCGTCAACGACCCTTTCGCCGAAGATGGTGCGGGACTGCAGGCACACCATCGCGATGGCGATCAGGCGTGCCGAACGTGACGACGCGACGAACGCCCGGTCCGCACCGTGAAAGCCGTGGCCTGCCCGTTCGGGCGGATGAGCCAGTACGCGTTCACGACCATTCCGGCCAGGGGCGCAACCACCTGCAACGGCTCGAAGCCCCGGTCGGTGAGGAGCTGGGCAGCCGCCGCGAGCGCCAGGACCAGCAGGACGACGACACGGGTGCGGACGATCGGTCGGAGGGGGATCACGGCGGGCATGGTACCGAGCACCGGCCAGCGCCGCAGACCTCCACACGGACAGGGCGTCAGCCCGTGCCCGTGGCCCCGCTGATCCGATTCCAGGCAGGTGAACGCATCGATCAACCGGTTGGCGGTCGGTCTATATCCTGGGCCGATGTCAAGGCGATCCAGGCGCCGGAATGCCCTTCACGAAGCCCGTGCAGCCGCCGCGCAGCGGGCTTCCGCCGCCGCACCCGAGGTCGCCGCCACGGACGTGCCACCCGTGCCGCCGCCGCAACCCGCGGGATTCTGGGAGTCGTACTTCGACAGATTCGGCATCGTGGCCGGCCCGTTGGTGCTGGCGATGCTCGCCTACATCGGCTGGTCGGTGCTGATTCCGGGGCCTGATCCGCTGCTCGCCTACACCGAGCGCGACCATCCCGTCTCGGTCCGAGCCGACGAGGGCTGCCTGGTCTACCGGCGCGACATCGGCGGCAGGTCGCCGGACGAGGTGCTGACCTACTGCCCGGCGCGCAAGCCGGAGGGGGCGCACGGCTGGGCGCCGCAGACCCGCGAGACGTTCGTCCTCGACCCGTCCGGCCGATTCGCGACCGAGCTGATCGCGTTCGGTCTGCTGCCGGACGGGACCGTCACCGTGCGCTACACCCTGCCCGGCGGTCACGTCATCGAGGCCCCGACCCAGGCGGTGCCGGGCCTCGACCATCCGGCCGTGCTGCTGCACCTGCGGGATGCCCGGCTGCCGGTCGACCTGGCCGAGGTCGGCGGGCAGCCGGTCATGGCCGGGGTGCAACTGCTCGACGCGTCAGGTCAGGAGATCGACATTGTCTGAGCCGGTTCCCGCCGCGCCCACCGCCGCGCCCCGTCGGCGGCCCTGGTGGCGCCCGCGCCCGCAGGACTTCGTGACGGTGCCGGTGCTGGCGATCATCGCGGCGTTCATGTTCTGGCCCAGCGATCCGCCGGGCCCGCTGCTGCTGCTCGGCCAGGGCACGTCGGGGACCGTCGCGTGGAGCGTGCTCGGCCAGTCGACGGACTCCGGCGAGGGCTGCCTGCAGGTGCGGGTCAACGGGGCGCGCCGCGCGCTGATGTGCGACCAGCATTGGGAGCGGGACGTCCAGCGGCTCTGGCACGGCCCCCTGCCCGATCCGGCCGGCCCGTTGTTCGGGGCCCCGTCGCTGCTGAAGGTGCCGCTGCCGGAGGGCGGACGGGTCCTCATCGTGTCGGTGGTCTACGACGAGATAGCGGTTCTCCAGGTGCCGGCCGCCGGCACCGCTCCCGCGGCGTCGCTGCGCCCGGAGCGGCTGTTCGACAGCGACTTCCGGTACGTCGTGGCGGTCCTCGAAGCGGGTCAGGCCGACCGGATCCAGGCGTTCGCCGCGGACGGCGAGCCGCTTTACTACCAGTTCCTCCCGGACTACCCGTTCGGCCAGTAGGGCGCGGTCAGCCGAACGGCTGCTGGTCGGGCCGGCAGACGGTGCCCTTGGGCGGCGTGACCAGGTCGACGAGGTAGCGCTCGCGTGCCTGGTCGATGCACTCGCTGGGGACCTGGTAGCTCGGGTGGCCGTAGCCGTCCAGGGTGAGCAGCTCCGCGTTGGCGAGCCGCTTCTCGGCGACCTGCGCGTTGCGGTAGGGCGTGCCCGCGTCATAGCGGGCGCCGATCAGCAGGACCGGTGTCTCGGTCGGCGCGTTCCACGGTCCGGCGTAGCGGTCGGCGTCGTAGGCGGGCCAGTTCGCGGCGCACGGGGCCCACAGCCACCAGCCGAGCACCGTGCCCCAGAGCCTGCCCGCCTCGGTGAAGCGGGCCATCTCGGCCGGCCACCGCGACACGGGCGCGCGGGCGGGGCCGTCCACGCAGCTGATTGCGGCGGACGTGGTCGCCGCGGCGAAGCCGACCGGGCCCTTCAGCTGGCGGGCCGTGGTCAGCAGCGCCGAGGCGTCGCCGGCGGCCGCGGCGTCGAGGTCCTTGGCGAACTGCGGCCAGGTCAGCGGCGTGCGGAGCGGGTTGAACGTGGACAACTGCAGGTCGCTGTAGCTGAGCGTGCCGGGCGGGTCGGCGTGCGGTGCCGGGATCGGTGCGCGGCGCGCCATGGCGAACAGGGTCTCCACGCGTTCGGCGACCGGCACGCCGTGCCCGGCGAGTGCGCACCGGCCCGAGGCCGCCTCCTGGCACAGCTTGACGAACTGTGCGAAGACCGCGTCGGCGGAGGAGACGTTGTTGGCGGTCCGCGTCTCCGCGCTGGTGGTGTAGTCGACCGCGTCGACGATGCCGTCGAGCATCATCGCCCGGGTCCGGCCGGGGAACAGGTTGAGGTACGTCTGGCCGATCATCGAGCCGTAGGACAGCCCGACATAGGTGATCAGCTTGTCGCCGGACAGCTCGCGCAGCCTGTCGAGGTCGCGGGCGGTGTCGGCGGTGGAGATGTGCGACAGCAGCTTGCCGCTCACCTCGCCGCAGCGCCGGGCCAGCTCGGTGACCTTGGCCTGGTACGCCGTCGACTCGGCCGCGGTGGACGGGATCGCCACGCCCTGCCAGAACCGGGCTTCGTCGGCGTCGCTGGTGAAACACCGGACCGGGGAGCTGCCGTCGGTGCCGCGGGGATCCCAGCTCACCACGTCGAAGCGGCCGCCGCCCCACGCGTCGAAGTCGTCGCCGCCGCCGCGTACCAGCTCGACACCGCTCTGACCGGGTCCGCCCGGGTTGATGAACATCGACCCGATGCGCTCCTGGGGGCGGCTCGCGAGGTGGCGGATCACCGCGAGCTCGATGCGCTGCCCGTTCGGTTCGGACCAGTCGAGCGGCACCGGCACCTTGGCGCACTCGAACCGCTGGTCCAGGCCTTCGCAGCTCGTCCAGGCGATCCCCGGCTGCTCGCGTCGCGTCACCATGGCGTTCGGCACGGTCGCGCATCCGGCGGCCAGGCCCGCCACGACGGCGACCGCAGCCGCGCGCAGCCCGAGCCGAGCGCGCCGGATCAAGACACCCCTGGCCATGACGATCCCCCGTTCGTCGCCGACCGGCCGCCCGCGCGGTCAGGCGTCGCGCAGCAGCGGGCAGGTCATGCAGTGGCCGCCGCCGCGGCCTTTGCCGATCTCGAAGCCGTCGATTTCGACGACCTCGATGCCCGCCTCGCGGTACTTGCGGTTGCTGTAGACGTTCTTCGAGTACGCCACGACCACGCCGGGGGACAGCGCGACCACGTTGTTGGCGCAGTCCCACTGCTCGCGTTCCTGCTGCGCCTCGTCGCCGCCGGTAGTGACGACGCGCAGGTCCTTCTCGTGGGACAGCCCGATGGCGTGCGCGACCGCGGCCAGGAAGCTGTCCTCGGCGGTGACGTCGAGCGTGCCCGCCTTGTCGCCGGGGCGGATGCTGTATGCCGTGGTGCCGTCGACGACCTTCGGGTAGACGGTGACGGTGTCCCGGTCCAGGAACGTGAACACCACGTCCAGGTGCATGAACTGGCGTTTGCGTTCGAGCTGCACGGCGATGATCCGGTCGGCCCCGCCGCGGGCGAATAGCCGCTGCGCCAGGATCTCGACCATCTGCGGTGTGGTGCGCTCGCTGATGCCGATCAGGACGGTGCGGTTGCCGACCGGCATCACGTCCCCGCCCTCGATCGACGAGCGGCCGAAAGACTGTATGTCGAACTCGTCGTGCTCGTCCTTGCCCGCGTCCGGGAACCAGAAGTTGATCTTCTCCTGCCGGAACATCGGGTGGAAGCGGTAGACCGTGCCCAGGTTCACGGTCTCCAGCTGGCGCGAGGGCCAGTACATCGGGTTCAGCGAGACGCCCTCGTAGATCCAGCACGAGGTGTCGCGGGTGAACAGGTGGTTGGGCAGCGGCGGCAGGATGAACGACGAGCCGACCGTGGTCGCCACGGCCAGCGAGCGCGCGGCCAGCCGGTCGTCGTCGGCGAACTGCATCAGCTCGGCCCGGGTCACCCCGCCGGTCAGGTGCGTGGCGAGCGTTTCGGGGTCCATGTTGGCCAGCGCCTCGCGCACCGCGTCCACCATGGCCGGACCCACCGTGTACGGGCTGACCGTGTGCCCGATCACCCACTCCCGCGCCTCGGGCGAGGCCAGGGCCTCGGTGAGCAGGTCGTGCAGCAGGAACACCTCGATGTCGCGGGAGCGCAGCTCGGCGACGAACTGGTCGTGCTCCTGCTGCGCCCGCTCCACCCAGAGCACGTCGTCGAAGAGCAGTTCGCCCCGGTTGGACGGGGTGAGCCGGCGCAGCGCCAGGTCGGGGCGGTGCACCAGCACCTTGCGCAGCCTGCCGACCTCCGAGTGGACTCCGAATCCGGTCATCGCGCGCTCCTTCGCCGCAGCCCTCCCACCGTCCTCGCCGCTGCCCCGAATGCTACGTCCGATTCACCTTCTTCGCGCCGAATCGCCGCTTCACGAAGCGAAGGAAGGGCACCTTCACAACGCTATGCGTTGCAGAAGGTGCCCTTCTTAACCTTCGCGGAACTGCGAGCTGGGCTAGGGCCGTGGCGCGCTGCGGGTTGCCGGGTGGGTGTGGCCCGAGGGCGTCGGGCGCGGGCCGGGTGCGGAGGTGGCGGCCCGCGTGGGCGACGGGCTCGACGCCGCCGCCGGAGTGCGGCTCGGCGAGGCCGACGGTATGCGGCTGGGCGAGGCCGACGGCCGGGCCGCGGCCGCGGGCGCGCTCATGGGCGAAGGGCTCGGCGACGTGCCGGGCTGCGGCGACGCCGGGGCCGGGACGGCGGCGGGTGCGGGAGCCGCGCCCGCACCGGTGCCGCCGTACGTGAAGGTGACCTCGGCGGCGCCGGTGGTCAGGCTGTTGGTGAGCTGCCAGACCAGGCCCGCGTCCCCGGAGGCGTCGATCACGCCGGGCGTGAAGACCTTGTCGCCGTTCCAGTCGCCGACCAGCGGCACCGTGTACACCGCGCCGAACCCGGTGTGGACCTGGGTCGGGCCGCCCGTGGTGACGTTGCTCAGGTAGTAGTCGTGGCGCTCGCCGTCCATGTCGACGGTGCCGGGCGTGAAGGTGCGGTTGCCGTCCCAGTCGCCGACGATCGGCGTCTTGGCGGCGTCGCCGTACGCGAACTGGACCTCGGTCACCGGCTTTTCGAACGTGTTGGTCAGCTTCCACGCGTGCAGCTTGCCGCTGCTGTCCACCGCCCCCGGGGTGAACGTGCCGTTGCCGTCCCAGTCGCCGACCACCGGGATGTCCTCGACGTCGCCGAAGCCGGTGTGGATGTCGGCCGGTCCGCTGCGGAAGCCGTTGGCCAGGTAGAAGTCCCGCCGTTTTCCTTCGGCGTCGACCGTGCCGGGGGTGTAGGTGCCGTTGCCGTCCCAGTCGCCGACGATCGGGGCCTTCTCCGAGTCGCCGTAGGTGAAGTCGAGCGCCGGGTCGGGTGTGCCGTCCAGCGTGTTGGACAGCCGCCAGCGCCAGGTCTCGCCCTCGGCGCTGACCAGGCCCGGCGTCATCGTGCCGTTGCCGTCCCAGTCGCCGACGACGGGGCGGGGCAGCGGCCCGGCCGGGTTCGCGGCGAGGCTGTTCAGGTCGGCCAGGTTGCCGTTGAAGACGTTCTCGTCACCGGGCAGCTTGCCGTGGTTGGCGTACTGCCACAGCGTCCACCGGTCCCACCCGGCGGGCAGCCCGCGGACCTTGTCGGTGTAGCTGGACACGAACAGGTAGTGGTCGCCGAAGTCGGCGTTGCGCCCGGTGCACGGGTTCCACCAGTTCGGGTTCGTGTAGATCATGGTGGCGCTGCCGGTGCGCTCGCGTACCCGCTCGGTGAAGTCGCGGATGAAGCGGACCAGCTCGCTCTTGGACTTGCCCCAGCACGGGCCGGGCGCGACCAGCTTGCCGCCCAGCTTGTACGGCCACTCGATGTCGAGCATCGGCGGCAGGCTGCGCCCGTCGTTGCGGTACTGCGCCCGGTCGAGGAAGAAGTCGGCCTGGGTACGCCCGTTGGTCTTGTCCGGCCGGGCGAAGTGGTACGCCCCGAAGAGGATGCCGTTCTTGCGCGCCCCGCTGTAGTTGTCCTTGAACGAGGCGTCGACGTAGTGCACGCCCTCGGTCACCTTGGCGTAGACGAACTTGGCGCCCTTGTCGGCGACCTTGTCCCAGTCGATGTTCCCCTGGTGGTGCGACACGTCGATGCCGGTGACCGGGTAACCGCCCGGCGCGGCGGCCATCGCCCGCGCGGTTGCGGGCGGTGCCAGCTCTGCCGGGGTGCCCGCGCCCGCCCAGCCGTCGGTGATCGGCCTGCCGTCGGGCCCGAGCGGGTCATTCGGCGGCGCGGCCCCGGCCGGCAGCGCGGTCAGGGACAGGACCAGCCCTGCCGCGGCCATCACGGCGCGGCGGGCGGTGGCGGTGCGGGTACGTTTCACGGCTCTCCTCAATGCAGAACGGTGGGCTGGTCCAGCGGTGGCACCCCGGGTGGCGGCGCGAACTCGGCTGCCGGGCTCGCCGACGGCTCCGGCGTCGAGCCCGGCAGCGGCCCGGCGTCCCCGCCCGGCGTCGCGGACCCGGGCGGCGCGGACACGGGCGTCGTGGGGATGGCCGCGCCGGGGATCGCGGCGGGCGCGCTCGGCGTGGGGCTCGGCACTGCGGGGGAGATGCTCGCCGTGGGTAGCGGCAGGGGAACGACGCTCGGTGCGGCGGCCGGGGAAGGCGACGGCCCGGCGGGGCCGCCCGGGACCATGGGCGCACCGGCGTACGCGAAGACGGTGTCGGCGATCCCGCTGGCCAGCGCGTTGGACAGCCGCCACTCGTGCCCCGGGGCCGGGTCGGCGACGCCGGGGGTGACGAACCCGTCGCCGTCCCAGTCCCCGGTCACCGGCAGCTGCGCCACGTCGCCGAAGGAAACCTCGGTGTCGGTCGCCGGTTCGTCGAGGCTGTTGGTCAGCTCCCAGTCCCGGTGCTCGCCGTCGCCGTCGACGACGCCGGGCGTGCTCACCCGGTCGCCGTTCCAGTCGCCGACCACCGGCACCTTGTCCACGTCGCCGAATCCGACGTGCACGTCGTGGTCGCCGCCGGCCAGGCTGTTGGCCAGGTACCAGTCGCGCACGTCGCCCTCGGCGTCGACCACGCCCGGGGTGAACGTGCCGTTGCCGTCCCAGTCGCCGACGACGGGGGCCTTCTCCACGTCGCCGTAGCCGAGGCGCACGTCGGGTTCGCCGCCGCGCAGCGAGTTGGCCAGGTACCAGTCGTGGTGCTCGCCGGTCAGGTCGACGGTGCCGGGGGTCCACCGGCCGTCGCCGTCCCAGTCCCCGACGATCGGCAGCTTGCGCACGTCGCCGAAGAGGAAGTCGGCGTCGGTCGTCGCGCCCCGGGGGTCGTCGGACAGCCGCCAGCGCCAGGCGTCGCCCTCCGGCACGGCCGTGCCGGCGGTGACCCGGCCGTCGCCGTCCCAGTCCCCGGCGACCGGGTACCAGACCGCCTCGTCCTCGATGACGTTGCGGTAGCGGTAGGACTTGTACCTCTTGCGGCTGTAGCCCGAGTCCGACCAGGTGCGGTGCTTGACCGAGGGCGGCGTCTGCTCGTACATGACGAAGTCGCCGCCCGGCTCGCCGACCCAGCGCTCGAACAGCACGACGTGCGAGCCGTCCTTCGGCCGCGCCCGGTTGTGGTACAGCAGCATGTCGCCGGGACGCATGTCGGCGAAGTCCACCCGCTCGCCGACCTGGTGCAGGTCCCCGGTCCAGTGGTTGCGGCCCAGCTCCCAGGCCATCGAGACGTAGCCGGAGCAGTCGGTGCGCCACCCCTTGCGGAACTTCAGCTGGCTGTAGCCGACGGCCGCGTCGGCCCAGATCGCGGCGCGGGCGAGGATCTGCATCCGGGTGATCGGGCGGCCCAGCCCGCGGGACGGCCCGGCCAGGCCGTCGGGCTGCAGCGGCAGGCCCTGCGCGTCGACGCCCTGCGGGCGCAGCACGTCCGGGTCGTCCGCGCCGTCGGGCGCCGCCGCCGCGGGCGCGGCCAGCGCGAGCGCCGCGACGGCGGCCAGCAGACCGGCGGCCGCCCGGTGCAGCGGACCGCGGTCGCGGCCCTCCCGCTCGCCGTGCCGCAGGCGTGAGCCGGTCCGGACGCCCCCGTTCCCCGTGCATGATCCGCTTTCCCGCATGCCGTGTTAACGGAGCGGTGCCGGATGGCGTTGCGCCTGCTCGGGCGTGCCGTGGAGCGATCTTCCGCGGGCGCGTCGCACGTTTCGGCCCGGCAGGCGGCGGGAATGCCCACAGCAGCGTGAAAGGAGAGCTGTCATGCCTCAGCAGGCCTGGAGCGAAAAGCGGGAGCGCCAGTACAAGCACATCAAGGCCAGCGCGGAGGAGCGCGGCAAGTCCGAGGACGTCGCCGAGGAGATCGCGGCCCGCACCGTCAACAAGGAGAGGGCGCGCGCGGGCGAGGCCAAGCAGTCCAGCGCGCTGTCGAAGAAGGACATCTCGTCGGGTCGCCGCGGCGGGCTGCGCTCGCACCGCGGTGAGGGCGGCCGCACGCGCGACCAGCTCTACGAGGAGGCCAAGAAGAAGAACATCAAGGGCCGCTCGACCATGACCAAGGACGAGCTGCTGCGCGCCGTCGACCGCTGAGGCCGGAGGCCGCCGCCTGGGCTACCGAGACCGGTCAGGACGAGGGCGGCGTGATCACGGTATGCGTGTGCAGCGCATCGAGGACCTCGTCCTGGGCGTACTCGCCCTCGGGCAGGGTGTCGATGGACAGCTGCACCTGTGAGGGCATGTCCTCGGCGACCGCCCGGCGGCGCAGCTCGGCGACGCTGAGCCGCTCCTCCCCGATGAACAGCGTGTCCAGCAGCGTCTCCAGCATCTCGCCGGTGTCCTCGGCCATCTCCCGCCTCCTTCCGTCCGTGATCCGGCGACGTCGTACCCAGTGTCCGCCTGGTTGAACCGGGGCGAGGCCTATCCGTCGCGACAAATCGGGTGAAGGTGTTTCGGGTCGCCCGCTCGCGGGAACCCCGGCGGTATGACGCACACACCGTATGGCAGCAGGCAGGCCGTCGACCCGGTCGAGGACGACATCGACGCGCGGTCCTGGGACACGCCCGGTCGCGACGGCGTCGTGAGCGCCGACGAGCGCGACCCGGACCGCCGCGAGCTGCGTGCCCGCATCGGTCAGCACGTGTCTCTGGCGACCTTCCCCGCCACCGCCGAGCAGCTGCTCGACGTGGCGCGTGGCGGTGACGCTCCCGAGGAGGTGCTCGACGAGCTGGGCACGCTGGAACCCGGACGGAGCTTCGCCAATGGCCGGGAGCTGTGGCAGGCCCTCGGCCTGGAGGTCGAGGACCGCTTCTGAGGCCGGTGGTACCCCGCACGGCGGAACCTGCACGCGGAGGCGCTCCGGCGTGGTGAGGTTTTGACATGGCCGACGAGGACGGCGCGGGGCTGGTGCCCGGGATCGACGATCCCGGGCCGATCGGCGCGGTGCGCGAGGGCATGCGGGTCGTCGACAGCACCGGGGCCGAGCTGGGCACCGTGCAGGACGTCAAGATCGGGGACGAGGCCGCGCTCACCGCGGACGGACAGCGGATGAGCGAGTCGGTGAGCCTGTTCGGGCGGATCGTCCAGGAGGCGGCCGGCCCGGAGCCGGACGTCGAGCAGGAGCTCGCCGAGCTGCTGCTGCGCGAGGGCTACGTGAAGATCAAGGGCAGGGGGCTGCTGCGGCGCGGACGCTATGCGGGCGCAGCCCAGATAGCCGCCGTACGCGACGACGCGGTGACCCTGAACGTGCCGGCCGACCAGCTGGCCACCGAGGTGTGACAGGCGGCCCGCAGGACGGGTCCGTGACCGCGAACGGGTGCTGATCGAAGGGAGTCGGTTCGGGTGGACAGGATCGCCGCGAAGTTCGTGCACGGCGCAGCCGAGATCACGCGGGAGATCGAGGTGGATTCGGCCGTCGACCCGCCGGAGACGTACTCGATCTGCCTGCCGAACGGCATGGACGCCGGGCGCGACCAGTGGGCCGGCGACGACCCGTGGGAGGCCGTGTACGTGCGCGAAGCCAACCCGGCCGGGGAACCCGCCTGGATCTACCGCTTCCGGGCGCTGGTCGACCCGGAGGAGTGAGCGCCTGCCCGGCGGCTCAGGGCCTGGTCCTTGCCAGCAGGTCCACGGCCGCGACCACCTCGGCGGGATCGATCTCGCCGAGGCAGGGGTGGCCGGGCTGGGCGCAGGTGAGCGCCCGGGTGTCGCGGCACGGCGCGTCGGGGTCACCCAGTCGCACGTGCGGGACGCCGTGCGGGCCCCACCGGGCGAACGGCACCGTGGGCGCGAACATGCTCACCACCGGTGTGCCGACCGCCGCGGCCAGGTGCGCCGGGCCGGTGTTGCCCACGACCAGGCAGGCCGAGCCGGCCAGCAGCCGGCCGAGCGCGGCCAGGTCGGTGAGCCCGCCGAGGTCGCCCGCGACGTCACCGGCCACCTCGGCGGTCAGCTCGGTCTCGTCGGGCCCGCCGGTGACCAGCACCTCCCGGCCGGAAAGCGCCAGTTCCCGCACGATCTCGACGGCGATCTTGCGGGGCAGCCCGCGCGCCGACGCGCTGGCGCCGGGATGCACCACGACGCGGCCGGTGCGGGTGCGCGCGTCCGGCAGCACCGTACGCAGCCGGCCGTCGTCACCGTCGGGCAGCCGATAGCCGGCCGCGGCGGCCAGCGACAGCGCGCGGTGCGCCTCGGGCAGGTCGTCGGGCACGCGGTGGCGCACGTCGAGCAGGGCCCCGGGATAGTCCTCGCACACGGCGCTGATCCGGCCGACCCCGGCCAGCCGCAGCAGCAGCGCGGTGGGCAGCGGCGACTGCGCCGACGAGGTGAAGATGACAGCCTCGTCGATCTGCCAGCACCGTACGGTGTCGATGAGCCCGTCCACCGCCGATCTGTCGACCGGAGCGGGATCGCGTTCGGCCCACGGGGTGCGCCATTCCAGGACCCGGGTCACGCCCGGCAGCAGCCGCCCGGCGGGCACGCCGGGCGGCCCGGTGAGCAGCGAGACCGAGTGCGCCCGCGCGGCCAGCGCCCGCAGGGCGGGTCCGGTGAGCAGCACGTCTCCGGCCGAGCCGGCGCGGACCGCGAGCACGTTGCCGGGCTCGTCGGCGCCCGCCGGGCCCGGGCGCAGCAGCTTGCCGCGAGCGAGGATCCACTCCGCGGCGGCCAGCAGGCTGGGGGCGCGGTACGGCGCCGCGGCGGCCTCGGCCACGCAGGTCTGCCCGGTCGGCACCAGCAGCCCGGTCGCCCCGGCCGCGGCGGCGGCCTGCAGATCGGTGCCGAGGTCGCCGACCATGACGCAGCGGTGCGGGCTGATCCCGAGGTCGCGGGCCGCGGCGGTGATCAGGCCGGGCGAAGGTTTGCGGCAGGCGCACCCGTCGGCGGGGGTGTGCCAGCAGGTCTGCCAGGTGTCGAACGGGCCGAGCAGCGCCGCGATGCGCGCGTCGACCGCCTCCGCCTGCGCCCGCGTGACGAACCCGAACCCGACGGCGGACTGGTGCGACACGACGCCGATCCGCAGGCCGGCCTCGCGCAGCAGGTCCAGCGCGGCGCGTACGCCGGGCATCGGCACGACCAGATCGGGGTCGCCGAGTCGTGGCACGTCGCGGATCAGGGTGTTGTCGCGGTCGAACAGCACCGCATCGAACAGGCCGGTGGACCTGCTGTCGATCTCAGCTCTGCGCACCTGCGGGGCTTACCCTGTCTTGCTTGCACCAAACATCCCACGGAGTGGTTTAAGTAATGATTGTCACAAGAATCCTTTTTGGCGACCCGCATCAATGGTCTAGCAGCCTAGGACGTTCTACGGGTGGTGACCGGTGACACCGGGACCGCCACGGCTACCACGGCTGCTGCGGGACAACGCGCTGTCGGTCACGATGTTCGGCGCCTTCGCCCTGTTCATCGTGTTGCAGAGCGTGTTCGGCTGGCAGGCGCGCAACGAGGAGCTGGCCGACTACGGGGTGGCCGCCGACTCATACCTGCACTACCTGCGCACCGGCCACTTCGCGGAGGCGGTGTTCGAGAACTGGGAGTCGGAGTTCCTCCAGATGGGCTCGTACGTGCTGCTTACCGCGTACCTGGTGCAGCGCGGCTCGGCGGAGTCGAAGCAGCCCGACGAGCCGGACCGGCCGCAGGACCTGCCCGGCGCGGCGACGGGGGACTCCCCGAAGCCCTCCCGGCGGCGCGGCTTCGCGCAGGTGCTCTACCGCAACAGCCTGTCCCTGGTGCTGCTCGGGTTCTTCGTGCTGTCGTTCGCCGGCCACCTGCTCGGCGGCGTCGCCGAGCACAACGAGCAGGAGGCGCTGCGCGGCCGGCCGCCGATCAGCGCGCTGGAGTTCCTGGGCTCGCCGGACTTCTGGTTCCAGTCCATGCAGAACTGGCAGAGCGAGTTCCTGGCCGTCGGGGCGCTCATCGTGCTGAGCATCGTGCTGCGCCAGCACGGCTCGCCCGAGTCGAAGCCGGTGACCGCGCCGGACGCGCAGACCGGCGAATGAGCCCGGCGGGGTCCCGGCCCGGCGACACTGGGAGCGTGGAAGAGCAACTGGCCGGACGCACGATCCGGGACGTCATGACGGGCCGGCCCGTGTGCGTGGAGGCGGGCACGACGCTGACCGAGGCGGCCCGGCTGATGCGCGACCACGGCATCGGCGACGTGCTGATCACCGAGGGCGAGCGGTTGATCGGCATCGTGACCAGCGGAGACGTCGTACGGGTGATCGCCGCGGAACGCGACCCCCGCACCGTGCTGGCCGAGGAGCTGACGCACCGGGAACTGGTGACGGTGCACGCGGACGACGACACCGGCGAGGCCGCCCGGATCATGAAGCAGCGCTCGCTGCGCCGGCTGCCCGTCTGCGAGAGCGACCGGGTCATCGGCGTGATCACCTGGAACGACCTGACCCGCGGCCAGCGCCCGCAGCCGCCCGAGTCCGACGCGGGCGCCCCGGGCATGGGCTGGTCCACCAGGCCGGACGGGTGAGCTCAGGCGTTGAGGCCGAGGCGGACGACGCAGCCGCCGTCCGCCGCGTCGATGGTGAGGTCGTCGGTCATCTGGCGGGCCAGCCACAACCCCATGCCACCGGCGCCGACCACCCGGTCGGTGGGCACGTAACCGCTGTACGCGCTGAAGCACCGCCCGCCGTCGGACACCGAGCACAGCGCGCGCCTGCCGTCGGACCACAGCCGCACCCGCACCGGGGCCGCGCCGTGCAGGATCGCGTTGGTGGCGACCTCGCTGACGGCCAGCACGAACCCCTGCACCGCGTACGCGGACATGCCGTCGCCGAGCAGCGTCTGCTCCACGGCGGCCCGCAGCGCGGCCAGGTCGTGCGGGCCGGCGACGTCCAGCCGGGGCGGGGCGTCCTCGAGCGGGTCGCGCCAGCGCATGCCGGCCTCGCCCAGCAGGGTCACCGGGTCGGTGTAGCGGGCGCTGGGCACCCGCCCGCCCTCGGCGAGCAGGTGAGAGTGGCTGCTCTCGCCGGCGCGCAGGATGTCCGCGGGGACCCGGCGGCGGTCGTACAGGCACAGGTTCCAGACCGGGTAGTCGGCCAGGGCGTGGCCGAGCGCGGCGTCGAAGCGGGCCCACTCCCACTGCCCGCTGGGCCGGGACCCGAAGTCGATCTCCGTCACCACGCGGACCCGGCTGCTGCCGCGCTGCTGCTCGCGTGCGACCAGCTCGCGGTAGGCGGTCAGGGCGGCGATGGTGCCGCCGTACACGTCCCCGTAGGCCAGTTCGGCGATCCGGTGGCCGTCCAGCGCGTCGCGCAGGCGGGCGGCGTTGTCGGGGCGGCAGATCAGCACCACGCTGTCGCCGGCTTCGGCGCCCTCGCGCAGGTACGGCACCACGGCGTCGAGCAGCTGGTCGTCGTCGTGGTACTGCAGGGCGTCGTGGCGGGCGAGCGGGGAGCGCGGATAGCTCATGCGGGCACCCCTCTCACTGTTCCGCGTCGTTGCGCACCGCCATGATGGCCATGTCGTCGCGCGGCGGGTCGGCGGAGAAGTCCACCGCGGCGGTGCGCAGCCTGGCGGCGATCACGTCGGCCGGATGGCCGGCCAGGTAGGTCAGCCGCTGGGCGAGCCGCTGGGTGCCGAAGAACTCGTGGCTGTTGCGGCGTTCGGTGACGCCGTCGGTGAAGAAGACCAGGGTCTCGCCGGGGTGCAGGACGAGTTTGGCGGGCGGGCAGGTCACCGGGGAGACCAGGCCGAGCGCGGTGCCCCAGCGGCCGGCGGAGGAGACGCGGCCGTCGGCGTGCAGCACCAGCGGCCGGTCGTGGCCCGCGAGGTGGAGTGAGACCTCGACGTCGGGGCCGCCGTCGCGGGTGTCGAAGGCGGCCAGGGCGAGGGTGCAGTAGCGCTCGGAGCGTTCGCTGAGGGTGTCGTTGAGGGTGGACAGCACCGACTGCAGCGGTCGGCCGTCCTTGACGAGCACTCTGATGACCTCGCGGATCAGTCCGGTGACCGCGGCGGCATGCACGCCCTTGCCGGACACGTCGCCGACCATCACCAGCCAGCGGCCGTCCGGCATCGGCATGATGTCGTACAGGTCGCCGCCGACCTCGACGCCGCGTCCGGCGGGCACGTACTCCGCGCCGATGCCCAGGCCCTGGATCGTCGGCAGTTTCGCGGGCAGCAGGGCCTGCTGGAGGGTGTGCGAGACGGTCTGGCGGTCCTCGTGGATGCGGGCGTTGTCCATGGCGAGCGCGCAGCGCCGGGCGACCTCCTCGGCGACCGGGATCTCGTCGGGGTCGCGGGGGGAGTCGGTGTCGCGGCCGATGCTGAGCACGCCGAGCCATTCGCCGCGGGCGAACAGCGGCACGGCGATTCCGGACAGGGAGCCCGGCAGGGGGACGTTCTTGCCGGCCAGTAGCGCGTCGGCGAGCGGTGGTGTGAGCAGTGACCGGGTGAGGTCGTCGCTGACGGCGTCGAGCCAGGCGCTGAGCGCCTCGTCGGCGTGGGCGGCGGCGGCCGGTTCGAGCCGGCGGCCCGCGGTGGCGCGGTGCAGGGTGCACCAGGTGCCGAGGCGGGGCACGACGAGCCGGGGGATCAGGGCCAGGGTGAGGGTGAGGTCCAGGGACTGCGCGAGCAGTTCGCTGACCTCGGCGAGGAATGCCAGGGAGGTCTGCCGGCGGCGGTCGCTGTCGCGCAGCCGCTGGTGTTCGAGGGTCATGCCGAGCCGCTGGGTCGCCAGGTGGGTGAGGGTGCGCGCCTGCGGGGTGTCGGGGGCGTCCAGCCGCAGCTCCGCCGCCCAGGGCAGGCTCACCGGCACGCTGATCCGGCGGGCGGTCGAGGCCGGGTGCAGCCGCTTGCCCTGGGCGGCCAGCAGCTGTGCGCCGTCGCCGTCGCCGCGGTCGAGCCATACGGCGCTGCCGGTGGCGGCGGTGTGTGCGGCGAGGGTGCGCAGCAGGTCGCCGGCGAATCCGTGCACCGTGCCCGTCTCGTCGGCGGTGGTGGCGACGTCGAGCAGGGCGTCGACGGCGGCCAGCGGCCCGGCGGCGTCGTGGGTGTGCTCCTGGTCCGGAGCGCGGTTCGGCACTCTAGTAGTGTCCGCCGATCAGCGCCGGGTTTCCAGCGCGGGCCCGCCGCCGCGTGCCGGTGGCTCGCATCCGGGGGCCGTACCGACGATGATGAAGCGTGCGTCGCGACGGTGTGGCGCGGCGGTGGGCCTTGGGGCGGGGGTCGGCCATCGAGGGGAGTTGGTCCTGGTGACGGCGAATCGGACGACGGCACAGCGTACGGCGGTGGATGACACCGACGCGCGATGGCATGAGGTCGCGGCGGCGCTGCGGGCGGTGCGCAACGGTGACTTCAAGGTGCGTCTGTCCCGGGGTTCGGGCATCGTAGGCGAGGTCGCGGACGCGTTCAACGAGGTCGTGATGATGCAGGAGCAGCGCAACCGCGAGTTCCTGCGCATCTCCCGGGTGGTCGGCCGGGAGGGCCGGGTCACCGAGCGCCTGGACGAGGAGGCGTACGAGGGGGCGTGGGCCGACGGTGTGCGCGCGGTCAACAGCCTGATGGACGACCTGGGCCGGCCGACCGCGGAGATCGCCCGCGTGATCGTGGCGGTGGCCGAGGGTGACCTGAGCCAGCACATGACGCTGGACATCGACGGGCGGCCGCTGCGCGGCGAGTTCCTCACCATCGGCCGCACCGTGAACCGGATGGTGGACCAGCTCAGCTCGTTCGCCGACGAGGTGACGCGCGTGGCGCGTGAGGTCGGCACCGAGGGCAAGCTGGGCGGCCAGGCCGACGTGCGCGGCGTGTCGGGCACCTGGCGTGACCTGACCGACAACGTGAACTTCATGGCGTCGAACCTGACCGCGCAGGTGCGGTCGATCTCGCAGGTGACCACGGCGATCGCGCAGGGCGACCTGTCGCAGAAGATCGCGATCTCGGCGCAGGGTGAGGTGGCCGACCTCGCCGACACGATCAATTCGCTGACCGACACGCTGCGGGTGTTCGCCGAGCAGGTGACCCGGGTGGCGCGGGAGGTCGGCACGGAGGGCAAGCTCGGCGGTCAGGCCGAGGTGCCGAACGTGGCCGGCACCTGGAAGGACCTGACCGACGCGGTGAACTACATGGCGTCGAACCTAACCGCGCAGGTCCGTAACATCGCGCAGGTCGCGACGGCGGTGGCGCGGGGCGACCTGTCGCAGAAGATCGCGGTGGCGGCGCAGGGCGAGATCCTGGAGCTCAAGGACGTCGTCAACACGATGGTGGACCAGCTCAGCTCGTTCGCCGACGAGGTGACGCGTGTTGCTCGTGAGGTGGGTTCGGAGGGCAAGCTCGGCGGTCAGGCGCAGGTGGCCGGGGTGTCGGGCACGTGGCGGGACCTGACCGAGAACGTGAACCAGCTGGCGGGCAACCTGACCGCGCAGGTCCGTAACATCGCGCAGGTCACCACGGCCGTCGCGCAGGGCGACCTGTCGCAGAAGATCACGGTTGACGCCCGGGGCGAGATCCTGGAGCTGAAGAGCACCGTCAACACGATGGTGGACCAGCTCAGCTCGTTCGCCGACGAGGTGACGCGTGTTGCTCGTGAGGTGGGTTCGGAGGGCAAGCTCGGCGGTCAGGCGCAGGTGGCCGGGGTGTCGGGCACGTGGCGGGACCTGACCGAGAACGTGAACCAGCTGGCGGGCAACCTGACCGCGCAGGTCCGTAACATCGCGCAGGTCACCACGGCCGTCGCGCAGGGCGACCTGTCGCAGAAGATCACGGTTGACGCCCGGGGCGAGATCCTGGAGCTGAAGAGCACCGTCAACACGATGGTGGACCAGCTCAGCTCGTTCGCCGACGAGGTGACGCGTGTTGCTCGTGAGGTGGGTTCGGAGGGCAAGCTCGGCGGTCAGGCGCAGGTGCGCGGGGTGTCCGGCACCTGGCGCGACCTGACCGACAACGTCAACGTCATGGCGTCGAACCTGACCGCGCAGGTCCGCAACATCGCGCAGGTCGCGACGGCGGTGGCCCGCGGCGACCTGTCGCAGAAGATCGCGGTGGCGGCGCAGGGCGAGATCCTGGAGCTCAAGGACGTCGTCAACACGATGGTGGACCAGCTGTCCGCGTTCGCCGACGAGGTCACCCGGGTGGCCCGTGAGGTGGGTTCGGAGGGCAAGCTCGGCGGCCAGGCGCAGGTGCCCGCGGTCGCCGGCACCTGGCGCGACCTGACCGACAACGTGAACTTCATGGCGTCGAACCTGACCGGCCAGGTCCGCAACATCGCCCAGGTCACCACGGCCGTGGCCAAGGGCGACCTCTCGCAGAAGATCACCGTCGACGCGCACGGCGAGATCCTGGAGCTGAAGAACACCGTCAACACGATGGTGGACCAGCTCAGCTCGTTCGCCGACGAGGTGACGCGCGTGGCGCGCGAGGTGGGTTCGGAGGGCAAGCTCGGCGGCCAGGCCCAGGTGCGCGGCGTGTCCGGCACGTGGCGGCACCTGACCGAGAACGTGAACCAGCTCGCCTCGACGCTGACCACGCAGCTGCGCGCGATCGCCCAGGTGTCGACCGCGGTGACCCGCGGTGACATGACCCAGCGCATCTCGGTCGAGGCGCAGGGCGAGGTGGCCGAGCTGAAGGACAACATCAACCAGATGATCGTCACCCTGCGCGACACCACGAAGAAGAACGCCGAGCAGGGCTGGCTGGACTCCAACCTGGCCCGCGCCGGCGAGCTGCTGCAGGGCCAGCGGGACCTGGAGCAGGTCTCCCGCATGATCATGTCGGATGTGACGCCGCTGATCGAGGCGCAGATCGGCGCGTTCTTCCTGTCCGAGCCCGAGGGCGAGGACATCCGCCTGCAGCTGACCGCGGCCTACGGGTACGCCGGCGGCGGCACCTCGGCGAACTACGCCGCGGGGGAAGGTCTGGTCGGCCAGGCGGCCGTGGACCGGCGCACCATCCGCGTCGGGGCGGGTCGCACCAAGATGACGGTGCGTTCGGGCATCGCCGACACGAAGGTCTCGGACCTGATCCTGGTGCCGATCGTGTTCGAGGGCGAGGCGCTGGGCGTCATCGAGTTCGGCAGCGTCACCCCGTTCTCCGAGCTGCACCTGGACTTCCTGGACCGGCTCGCGGGCACGCTGGGCATCGCGCTGAACACGATCCTGGCCAACCGGCGCACCGAGGAGCTGCTGGCCCAGTCGCAGCGGCTGGCGCAGGAGCTGCGCGACCGGTCGGTGGAGCTGCAGCGCACCAACAACGAGCTGGAGGAGAAGGCGGCCCAGCTGTCGGAGCAGAACCGCAACATCGAGATCAAGAACCGGGAGATCGAGCTGGCGCGGCTCGGCCTGGAGGACAAGGCCCGGCAGTTGTCGGCGGCCTCGCAGTACAAGTCGGAGTTCCTGGCCAACATGAGCCACGAGCTGCGTACGCCGCTGAACTCGCTGTTGCTGCTGTCGCGGCTGCTGGCCGACAACCCGGAGGCCAACCTCACCCCGAAGCAGATCGACTTCGCGCGCACCATCCACAGCGCCGGGTCGGACCTGCTGGCGCTGATCGACGACATCCTGGACCTGTCGAAGATCGAGGCCGGGCGGATGGACGTCGAGCCGGGCGAGGTCCGCTTCCAGGACATCTGCGACTACGTGGAGCAGGCGTTCCGGCCGCAGGCCGAGGAGAAGCGGCTGGAACTGGAGCTGAGCCTGTCCGGGCAGTTGCCCGCCGGGATGATCACCGACGCGCAGCGGCTGCAGCAGATCCTGCGCAACCTGCTGTCCAACGCGGTCAAGTTCACCGACTCGGGCACCGTGCACCTGGAGATCGGGCCCGCGCCCGCCGACCTGGTGTTCGAGGAGCCGTCGCTGAGCCAGTCCGGCGAGGTGGTGATGTTCGCGGTGCACGACACGGGCATCGGCATCTCGGCCAGCAAGCTGGCGCTGATCTTCGACGAGTTCCAGCAGGCCGACGGGACTACCAGCCGCAAGTACGGCGGCACCGGCCTGGGCCTGTCGATCAGCCGGGAGCTGGCGCGCCTGCTCGGCGGAACCATCACGGTCACCTCCGCCCCGGGGCAGGGTTCGACGTTCACGCTGTACCTGCCGGGCATGCTGACCGGGCCGACGACGGCGCCGACGCTGCCGCTGGTGCCGGCGCTGACCGGGGTGGGCGCGCCGGCCGGTGCGGTGCCGGTCAGCCCGTCGGCGCAGGCGCACTACGCGACGCCGGTCTCGCGGCCCATCATCAGCCGCCCGTCGACCGACGCGCTCGGCGCCGAGGTGTCATCCACCCTGGACGGGTCGCGCGTGCTGATCGTCGACGACGACGTCCGCAACGTCTTCGCGCTGGCCAGCGCCCTGGAGCACCACGGCATGCAGGTCCTGTACGCCGACAACGGCAACGACGGCATCCAGCTGCTGGCCGAGCATCCCGACATCGACATCGTGCTGATGGACGCGATGATGCCCGAGCAGGACGGCTACGAGACGACCCGGATCATCCGGCGCAACCCGCACCTGACGACGCTGCCGGTGGTGTTCCTGACCGCCAAGGCGATGCCGGGCGACCGCGAGGCCGCGCTCGGCGCGGGCGCCAGCGACTACATCACCAAGCCGGTCGACCTGGACGAACTGCTGCGGCTGATGGCGCGCTGGATCGGCCAGCCGGGGCGGGGCGTATGAGCGCGCTGTCCGGGTATGCCGTGAGCGAGCGCAGCGGGGAGGCGGCGTGAGCGAGCTGGAGGCGGGGTTTGCTATGGCGAAGGTGCTGCTGGTCGACGACCGGCAGGACAACCTGATCGCGCTGGAGGCGATGCTGCAGGGGCTGCCGGTGGACCCGGTCGCGGTCAACAGCGGCGAGGCGGCGCTCAAGCGGCTGCTCGTCGACGACTTCGCGGTGATCCTGATGGACGCGCAGATGCCGGGCCTGGACGGGTTCGAGACGGCGGGGCACATCAAGCGCCGTGAGCGCACCCGGCACATCCCGATCATCTTCCTGACCGCGGCCGACCGGGACGCCCGGCTGGCGCTGCGCGGGTACGCGGCGGGTGCGGTCGACTACCTCACCAAGCCGTTCGATCCGTGGGTGCTGCGGGCCAAGGTGGCCATCTTCGTCGACCTGTGGGTCAAGACGCAGCAGCTGCGCCAGCAGGCCCAGCAGTGGGCCCGGCTGTCGGGCGCGGCCCAGGACGCGGTACGCCTGCTCGAAGAGCCCGGCCTGGACAACGTCGAACAGGCCCGCGAGGCGCTGCGTGCCGCCCTGCCGCACGACCCCGAGCCGCTGGCCCGACGCACCCGCTGACGTCCGCGGGTCAGCGGGCGGAGATCTCCAGGGCGAGCAGGCACGCCTCGTCGTCGCGCTCCGGCGGGGTGAGCTGCCACAGCCCCGCGGTGCCGTCCTTGCGGTGCGCGGCCGCGACCCGGGTCGCGAACTCGGCCAGCGGGTCGCGCTTGCGCTTGTGCAGGACCCCGTCGGTGAACGACACGAAGCTGTCGCCGGGTTGCAGGCGCAGCGTGTGGGTGTCGAAGCGCTGGCCGTCGAGCAGGCCCAGCAGCGGCCCGGCCGGGGAGTCGACGACGCCGGCGACGCCGTCGCGCACCAGCAGCGGCTGCAGGTGGCCCGCCGACGCCCAGCGCAGCGTCTCGTCGGCCGGCTGGTAGTGCCCGATCAGCAGGCTGGCCAGCGGCCCGTCGGGGGCGCCCATGAGCATGCCGTTGACGATGCGCAGGATCTCGGCGGGGGCGGTGCCGGCCGCGCCGAGGGTCACCACCGGGAACCGCAGCCGCACCACCGCGGCGGCGGCGACCAGGCCGGTGCCGAACGCGTCGCCGATGACGAACAGCAGCGACCCGTCGTCGAGCCGCTCGGCGTCGCAGAAGTCGCCGCGCAGCTGCGTACGCGGGGACGTCGCCGCGTAGTGGCGGCCGGTGACCGCCGCCCCGGGGGTGTGCAGGACCAGGTCGCGGCTCGGGTAGAGCAGGCGGGTCAGGTTGGCGGTCAGCGACTGCTCGGTGGCGAGCTGGATCTGCCGGGACGCCGCGATGGTCTCGCTGCGGGTCCAGCGGTCCTCGGCGGCGTGCTGCTCGCTGACGTCGTGCAGGACCAGCCGGATCAGGCGTACGTCCTCGCCGGCGAGGTCGGCCTCGGCGAACACCCGCACCGGCACCACGCCGTGTTTGGTGTTCAGCCGCAGCAGCGCCAGGTCGGGCCGGCCCTGGGCGAGCCCGGCGAGCAGCTCACGCAGCAGCCCCCGGTCGGCGGCGGCGAAGAACGACCCGAACTTGTCCAGCGTCGTCGGGCCGTGCGCCTCGTCGCGGCCGACGAGCCCGTACAGGCCGGGCGACCAGACGGCGTCGCCGGCCTGCAGATCCCATTCGGCCCAGCCGGAGCGGCTGAGCGTCTCCAGCCGCGCCATCCGGGCGTCGTTGCTGACGGTGGCGTCGATGCGCTCCCAGGAGGCCAGCAGCGCGTCGCCGACGCGGGCCGCGCGGCGATTCAGGATCACCCGCCGGGGCCTGCCGTTGACCAGCGCGTCCTCGACGACGCCGTCGCGGGCGAAGGGCACGTCCTTGGTGAGCAGCTCGACGTAGGCGTCGAAGACGCCGTTGACGCGCAGCCGCGGGTAGACGTCGAGCAGCAGCCGCCCGACGGTGTCGCCGTCGGAGGCGCGCACCGCGGGCCCGGCCGCGGCGATGACGAAGTCGGCGACCGTGCCGTCGGCGTCGCGCACCGGGGTGAGCAGGTGACCCCGGCCGCCCATGACGTCGAGCGCGCTGGCCAGCCACACCGGCAGCCGGGCGGCGTCGGTGTCGGCGGTGGGCCACAGCCGGCGGATCGCGCGGCCGGCCCCGGCGGCGAGCCGGTCCAGGTAGGCGCGGTCGACGGCGGTGAACTCGCGGGGCTCACCCCAGACCAGCGACAGCGCGCCGACGACCTGATCGCCGACGGCCAGCGGGTACACGGCACGAGCCGGGCCGGAGCCGATCAGGACGAAGTCGTGCGGCTGCACGCCGTCGAGCAGCAGCGGCCGCCGGGTGCGCACCGCCGCGCCGATGGTGGTGTTCAGGGAGCTGGGGGAGCGCTGCCATTCGCTGGCGACCTGGGCCGGCCAGCCGTGGCTGGCGACCAGGCGCACCGCGCCGTCGGCCTCGGCGGCGAACACCGCGGCGGCCGCGCCCGGCGGGTCGCCGAGCCCGATGGTGACCAGCACGTCGGCGACCGTGGCGAAGTCGTGGGCGGCATCGAGCGCGGCCAGGCATTTGCGCAGCACCCGGGCACGGGCCTGGGGCAGCGGCCGGTCCGGGCCGTCGTCGAGGCCGACCGTGGCGCGCAGGCCGGACGCGTTCTGGCCGGGCGCGCCGAGGTCCGGGGCGGCTGCCGCGGGCGGGTCCTGGCCCTCGGCGGTGTCGGGCACGGTCGCGCCGACGAGGTCGGCGGCCAGGTCGATGACGCTGATGTTGCGCTGCTGGGACATCGCCGACAGGCGGCCGAAAGCCGTCTCGGGGTCGCAGCCGTGCCGTTCGGCGAGCAGACCCTTGGCCTGTTCGATGAGGCCACGGGTGCGCATCGCCTTGCGCAGGCCGGCGAGTTCGGCCTCCAGGCGCTGCACGCGCGTCACCCAGTCTGCCTCCGCGGGCCGAGGTTCGGCTTGCCGTGCCATGATTCGTACTCTGCCCATCGCCAGTCGCGCCGAAACGGTGATCACGTCATTGTCCGGCAGGAGCGTGACCGTGCGTACGGCGGGTGCGCGAACGGCGCTGGGCGTGCGTTAATGGAACTGTTTTCAGGCGGCGGAGGGATGTGGGATGGACCGGGGTTTCGGTGTCGAACGGGTGGTGGACGCCGACCGGATCGTGGTCAGGGTCCGCGGCGAGATCGACCTGATGACTGCGGGAAGTCTGCGCGACGAGCTGTGCGACGCGGTCAAGCAGTCCCCCGAGGTCGTGGTCGACCTTGCCGGTGTGGGCTTCCTCGACTCGACCGGCGTGCGGGCGCTGTTCGACGCCTACCGCACCGCCAACGAGCTCGGTCACCGCTTCTACGTGACCGGGGCCCGCCAGTGGGTGGCCAAGGTGCTCGACGTGACCGGTGTCGGCAAGCTGCTGGCCCCGCCCGCCTGAGCGTCCCCCGGGGGACCTGGCTGACGTTTTTCGGAAATATCACCGGCGCAGGCTTCGTCGCCGTGCCAGAGGGGCACGTGAGGAGTATGTCCATGCTGGTGTGCCATGTGCGGCGGCAGCAGCCCTTCGCGCTCGTCGCGATGGCCGGAACCCTCGACCAGGACACACTGATCCAGGCGGGGGTCACCCTGGCCGACGTGCTGGCTGCCCAGCCGGAGGCCGTCGTGCTCGACCTGGCCGACACGCGGTGTGCCGACGAGCGGCTCGTGCCGTGGCTGCACCGTGCCGCGGTCAGCGCTTCCCGCTGGCCCGGTGTGCCGATCATGGTCGCCGCGCCGCCGTGCCCCGTGCCGGTGGCCCATCCGGGCCTTTCCGTCTACGACGACGCCGCGCTGGCGGAGAAGGCCGCCGAGGCGCTGCCGGTCAGCCCGCGCCGCTCGGTGACCCTGCCGCCGACCCCGGCCAGCTGTGCCCGTGCCCGTGACCTGGCCCAGCGCGCCTGTACGGCGTTCGGGCTGCCGCGGCTGGGGCAGCTCGCCCAGCTGCTCGCCTCCGAGCTGGCCGCGAACGTGGTCACGCACGCGCGCACCGAGATGGAGCTGACGCTGCGCCGCGCCGGTGACGGCGTGATCGTGGCGATCCGCGACGGGGACCCGCGGCTGCCGCACGAGTCCGGCCCGGAGGACCGCGGGGCGGGCCTGGAGCTGGTGTCAGCGATGGCCACCGATTGGGGCAGCCTGTTGACCAGCGGCGGAAAGGTCGTCTGGGCGCTGGCTTCGGTCGCCGGTCCGCGGCGCGCCGAGGCTTCCTGAGGCCGTTCGCGCGTACAATTGGAGTCCTGCCGTGCGAACGGCAGACACGGCGCTCTAGCAGCAGGGCGCCGCGGCCCGCCAGGAACAGCCTGCCGGCCCGTGCGGTGCACGGGTGACGCGGTGCAGGCGATGGCAGGTGTAACGATGCGAACCGCTACCGTTTCGTCCCCGAAGTCCGCCGCGAGCCCGATCGACGTGCTGGCGAGGTTCGAGGACCCTTTGCTGCTGCTCCACCGGCTCCCGGACGGCGACACCGGCCGCGGCAGGCTGCGTGACGAGATCATCTGCGGCTGCGCCCCGGTGGCGCGCCGCCTGGCCATGCGCTTCCGCAACCGGGGTGAGGACGTCGAAGACCTCGTCCAGGTGGCCACGATCGGCCTGATCAAGGCCGTGGACCGCTTCGACCCCGAGCGCGGGGTGCCGTTCGCCAACTACGTCATGCCGACGATGCTGGGCGAGATCAAGCGCTACTTCCGTGACCGGACCTGGACCCTGCACGTGCAGCGGTCCCTGCAGGAGCTGCACCTGGCGGTGTGCCGGGCGATACCGGAGCTGAGCCAGTCACTGCAGCGCACGCCGAGCGCCGAGGACGTCGCCGTGCATCTGGGCGTCACCGAGGAGGAAGTGCTGCGCGGCATGCAGTGCGCGGCCGCGTACACCGCCAGCTCGCTCAACGCGCCCGCGTCCGGCGACGAGGGCGACGGCGAGCTGCAGGACCTGCTGGGTGGGACCGACGACACCCTGGAGGCGCTGCCCGAGCGGGAGGCGCTGCGGCAGGCGATCGACACCCTGCCCGAGCGGGACCAGGTCATCCTGCGGATGCGTTTCGTGGACAACCTGACCCAGTCGGAGATCGCCGACCAGGTGGGCGTCTCCCAGATGCACGTCTCTCGTCTGCTGGCGCGTGCCTTCCAGACCCTGCGGCAGGAGCTGACCACCGCCGACGCGGTATGAGTGCGACGGCAGGTGTGAGTGCGACGGCATGAGTTCACGGCGCCCCCTCAGGAGGGGGCGCCGTGACCCGGTTCAGTCCGGGGGCTCGCCCGCCACGTCGTGCGGGTCCCGGTCCGGGTCGTCGGACTCGCCTGCGGCGGTGCCCAGGTCGTCCAGCCCCGGTGGAGGCAGCTCACGCTCGGGCTCGGGTTCGGGCAGCGGCTCCTGCTCGGGCGGTGGCTCGAAATCCTCGGCCGGCGGGGTGAACCTCGGTCCGCACAGGCGGGCCGACCCCCCCCGCCCGCCCCCGACCCACACCCGGTCGGCCCGCGCCGTGCCCGCCTGACCGGCGGACCGCGGCGCGGGCCGACCGGCTCACATGCGTTCGGGGGCCTCGATACCGAGCAGGTCCAGGCCCTGCGCGACGACCCGCGCGGTCAGGTCGCACAGCAGCAGGCGGCTGGCCCGGACGGGGCCGTCGGCCTTGAGCACCGGGCAGCTGTCGTAGAACGCCGTGTACGCCCCGGCCAGGCCCTGCAGGTAGCCGGCGAGCCGGTGGAACTGCATCGTGGCGCCCGCGTCCGCGACGACCGCGGCGAAGCCCAGCAGCTCCATCGCGAGCGCCCGCTCGGCGGGGGAGTCGAGCAGCACCGCGGCCGCCCGGTCCGGCACGACCCCGCCCCTCCGGAAGATCGAGTTGATCCGGGCGTACGTGTACTGCAGGTAGGCCCCCGTGTCGCCGGAGAACGACAGCATCCGGTCCCAGTTGAAGCTGTAGTCCTTGATCCGGTCGCTGGACAGGTCGACGTACTTGATCGCGCCGATGCCGACCATGCGGGCGACCTCGGCCCGGGTGTCGGCGTCGAGGTCCGGATTGTTCTCCACGATGGCCGCGGCCCGCGCCACCGCCTCGTCGAGCAGGTCCATCAGCATGACGGCGTCCCCGGCCCGCGACGCCAGCTTCTTGCCGTCCGCGCCCAGCACCTGGCCGAAGCCGACGTGCACGGCCCGGGCCGGTTCGCTCAGCCAGCCCGCCTCGCGCGCGGTCTGGAACACCATCTCCAGGTGCTGATGCTGCGGCGAGCCGACCACGTACAGCAGCCGGGTCGCCTTCAGGTCCTGGGTCCGGTGCCGGATCGCGGCCAGGTCCGTCGCGCCGTAGCCGTAGCCGCCGTCGCGTTTGCGCACGATGATCGGCATCGGCTCGCCGTCGCGGCCGGTGAAGCCCTGCGGGAACACGCACAGCGCGCCGTCGCTCTCGCGGAGCAGGCCGAGGCCGTCGAGGGCGTCCACGACGGGGGCGAGCATGTCGTTGTAGTACGACTCGCCGCAGAAGTGCTCCGCGGTCAGGGTGACGCCCAGCTTGGTGTACACGGCCAGGCAGTGCTTCTCGCTCTCGTCGACCAGCAGCCGCCACAGCCGCAGCGTGGCCGGGTCGCCGGACTGCAGCGCCACCACCCGCTGCCGGGACCGCTCGGCGAACGCCGGGTCGGCGTCGAACTTCATCCGCGCCGACTGGTAGAAGGCGTTGAGGTCGCCGATCGACAGGTCGTGCGCCGCGTCGGTCTCGCCCAGGTCGAGCAGGTGCTCGATGAGCATGCCGAACGGGGTGCCCCAGTCGCCGACGTGGTTGGCCCGCCGTACGTCGTGGCCGAGCCAGTCCAGGGTCCGCGCGGCGGCGTCGCCGATCACGGTGGTGCGCAGGTGCCCGGCGTGCATCTCCTTGGCCACGTTCGGCGCGGAGTAGTCGATGACCACGGTCTCCGGTGCGGCGGTCGTGGGCACGCCGAGCCGCTCGTCGCGGCTCATCGCGGCGAGCAGCCCTGCCAGGGCGTCGTCGCGCAGCTTCAGGTTGATGAACCCCGGCCCGGAGATCTCCGCGGTGGCGACCAGGTCGGCCAGGTCGGCACGGCCCAGCGCGTCGGCGGCGATCTCGCGCGGCGCCCGACCGAGCCGCCGGGCCAGCGGCAGCGCGCCGTCGGCCTGGAAGTCGGCGTGCTGCGACCGGCGCACCACCGGATCCACCGCCTCGCCCGCCACCGCCGCGAAAGCGGCCGCCAACCGGTCGTTGAGCAGACTCTCCAGATCAGTCACGTGAACTCAGCTCTCTTGAGAAAACAGGCAGGAAGGCCCGCCGGGACGCCATCGCGCCGGACACGGACCATCACGAGGATCAGACAGCAGAAGATGCGGAGAAAGGCAGGCGTCGCGCGCGGGAAAGCGTCAGCGAGCTGCCACGATTCGTCGTCGCTCGATCACGACGACGAGACCCGCCGGGCGCACGACGCCACG
The DNA here is from genome assembly GCF_009720385.1 of Catellatospora vulcania. GTDB lineage: Bacteria > Actinomycetota > Actinomycetes > Mycobacteriales > Micromonosporaceae > Catellatospora > Catellatospora vulcania. The sequence continues at coordinate 70,876 of NZ_WARX01000007.1, forward strand.
GCCACAACGGCCGGCATGCGCAACAGCGGAAAACATGCACCGAGCCTATCCCACCCCACCACCGAGAAAGGAAGGGCACCTTGTTAACCAAATGCGTAGAGGAAGGCGCCCTTCCTAACATGGGCAGGTGACTGACACGGCGGATGGGCGGTACCGGTTCTACGGCGAGCTGGCGCGGTGGTGGCCGCTGATCTCGCCGGTCGACGAGTACGCCGAGGAGATGGCGTTCACGGCGCGGTTGCTGCGGTCGGCGTCGATCCCGGTGCGCGAGGTGCTGGAGCTGGGCAGCGGCGGCGGCCACAACGCCGCACACCTGCGCGAGCAGTTCACCATGACGCTGTCGGACCTGTCCGCCGAGATGGTCGCCATGTCGCGGCGGCTGAACCCGGGCTGCGAGCACCACGTCGGCGACATGCGCACGCTGCGGCTGGGCCGCACCTTCGACGCGGTGTTCCTGCACGACGCGGTGTCATACATGACCACCGAGGACGACCTGCGCCAGGCGATCGCCACCGCGTACGCCCACTGCCGGCCCGGCGGCGCGGCCGTGCTGCTGCCCGACGAGACGACGCAGACCTACGAACCCGGTGCCGACCACGGCGGCGTCGACGGCCCGGACGGGCGCGGGGTGCGTTTCCTGGAATGGTCGTGGGACCCCGACCCCGCCGACACCTGGACCGTCACCGAGTACGCCTTCCTGCTCCGCGAGGCCGACGGCAGCGTGCGCACCGTGCACGAGACGCATCGCACCGGCGTCTTCGCCCGCGAGGTGTGGCTGAAGCTGCTCACCGAGGCCGGGTTCATCCCCGAACTCGTGATCGAGCAGACCACCGAGGACCGCACCCCCCGCGACTGCTTCATCGCCCACCGCCCCGCGTGACGCCGCCCGGGCATGCCGCCGGGGTGCGGGGAGCGGGGGGTGCGGCGTCGGGCGATCGGATACGGTGGGCGGCATGCGGCGGCTGTCGACGGCCCGACCGGGCCGGACGGCCCGGGTGTTGCTGCTGCTCGTGACACTGGTCGGCCTCGCCGCGATGCACACCCTCGGGCACGGCACCGCGGCCCACGCCGCCATGACGCCGATGCCCGCGCACGCGACCGCCGCCGAGGGCACAGCCACGATGGCCGACGGCACAGTCACGATGGCCGACGGCACAGTCACGATGGCCGACGGCACCGCCACGATGGCCGACGGCACCGCCACCACGGCGGGCGCACCGGCCGAGGTCGTGCCGTGGAGCGGTTGCCCCGACGGCCACTGCGCTCGGCTGTCGGCGCCGCCCGCGCGCCACGATGCCGGCATGGACTGGTGGGACGTGTGCGTGGCGGTGCTGACCGCCCTCGGCGTGCTGCTGGTGCTGTTCTGGCTGGCGGGAGTGGTGTCGCGGCGTCGTGCCGCGGGACTGTCTCACTTCCGCGCGGGTGCGGCGTCGCGCGGGCCGCCCGTACGCGGACTCGGTCTCACCCTGGCCACGGTGTCGGTGATGCGGCACTAGGACCCCCGTTGCCGCGCTCCGGCGCGGCAGGTCCTGCCGTACACCCTTCTGCCGACACCGAGAGGTCGATTCGATCATGTTCAGGAACACCCTGCTGCGCGCTGCCCTGATACCGGCCGCCGCAGCCGTCACCGCCCTGGTCCTCACCGGCTGCGGCGCCGGCCACTCCGGTATGGACCACGGCTCCGGCACGCCGCCCACGGCGACCGCCAGTTCGGCGATCGGCTCGTTCAACGAGGCCGACGTGGCGTTCGCCCAGGCGATGATCCCGCACCACCAGCAGGCGGTGCGGATGGCGCGGCTCGCACCCGACCGCGCCGCCGACGCCGAGGTCAAGGCCCTGGCCGAGCAGATCAGGGCGGCCCAGGATCCGGAGATCGCCACCATGACCGGCTGGCTGCAGACCTGGCAGCGGCCCACGGCCATGCCCGGCCACGAGTCCGGCCACCAGGGCATGCCCGGCATGATGAGCGACGCCCAGCTGGCGGCCCTGGAGGCCGCGTCGGGCCGGGACTTCGACCGCATGTTCAGCGAGCTGATGATCGCGCACCACGAGGGTGCGGTCACCATGGCGCAGCAGGAACTCGCGAACGGCGCGAACCCCGCCGCCAAGGAGCTGGCCGGGCAGATCGTCACGGCCCAGCAGGCCGAGATCGCGACGATGAAGGCGCTGCTGGCGCGACTGTGAACCAGGCCGGGTGGCGCGGTTCGGGGCCGCGCCATCCGGGTGCCCGGCCGGCGTCCGTGCGCCTGTTGCCGGCATCCCGGCGTCGGCCGGCCCCGTCCGACGGGACGGAGGCGTCCACGGCAGGGGTCAGTGGAACCGGTGCACGACGGCGTGGCCCTTGCCGCGGGAGATCAGCCAGCGGTTGACGGGGACGGTGAGCACGAACGCGACCAGCAGCGATAAGGCCAGCGCGGCCCAGAACAGCCCGCTGCTCAGCCCGGCGTCCATGGCGCCGGGCACGCCGACCATGATCGCGTTGTCGATCAGCTCCATCACCGCGATGGACACCGTGTCCGCGGCGAGCGCGACCTTCAGCGCCTGCCGGAAGCCGACCCCGGCGCGCAGCACGCCGCGCATGGTCAGCGCGTATCCGAACACGAACGCCAGGGCGACCGACAGCACCACCGTCGGCCCGGCCGTCCAGCCCAGCGCGGTGCCGACGACCATGCCCAGCACCTCGCCGATGGCGCAGCCGGTGAGGCAGTGCAGCGTCGCCGAGGCGGCCATGCGCCAGGTCGCGACAGCAGCGTGCTGGTGGGTGGCGTGCTCCTCGCGGACCGGGTCGTCGGTGACGTGGCCGTGGGCGGCATGGTCGTGGTGATCCATGCCGCCCAGCATACCTCCGAATACCCCCCGGGGGTATGGTCAGACGTGGCAGATGATCTCGCCGTGCGGCACCGCGAACCAGCCGTCCTCGGCCGCCACCCACTCCCGCCAGCCCTCGGCCATCCGCCGCAGATCGGCCTCGGTGGCCAGGCCCTGCGCGACGGCCTGCGCGGCCAGCGCCGACTGCACGACGCGCTCGGCCCACATACCGCCCCACCAGGCCCGCTCCTCGGGGGAGGCGTAGCACCAGACGCTCGCGGTCGCGGTGACGTCGGTGAACCCCGCCGCCCGCGCCCAGGAGTGCAGCCGCCGCCCGGCGTCGGGCTCCCCGCCGTTGCCGCGGGCGATCCGCCGGTACAGCGCCAGCCACTCGTCGAGGGCCGGGATCAACGGATACCAGGTGAACGCGGCGTAGTCGCCGTCGCGGGCGGCCACCACCCCGCCGGGCCGGCACACCCGGCCCATCTCGCGCAGCGCGCCCACCGGGTCGGCCAGATGCTGCAGCACCTGGTGGGCGTGCACCACGTCGAAGGAGCCGTCGGCCAGGTCGAGGGCCTGCACGTCGGCGACCAGGAAGTCGACGTTGGCGGTGCCGCGCGCGGCGATCTCGGCGCGGGCCAGCCCGAGGGCGTCGTCGGTGAGTTCCAGAGCAGTGAGCCGGCCCGGGGCGACCGCGTCGGCCAGGTCGGCGGTGATGGTGCCCGGACCGCAGCCCACATCCAGGACCGCCTGGCCGGGCCGCAGGTGGGGGAGCAGGTACGCGGCGGAGTTGGCCGCGGTGCGCCAGCGGTGCGACACCAGCACCGTCTCGTGGTGTCCGTGCGTGTACGTCGTCATGGGTGATCCCTCCTACCAGGAGAGTCTAGAGATCGTGTCCCGTAATGTAGGAGGTGAATCCTGGATAATGGACATGTTTAAGGAATGTGCAGGTCAGGGAACGCTTAGTCGGTGACAAACGGGCGTCGAGTGAGCGCAGCCGATGTCTTCCGCTGGGCGGTGGCCGGTTCGTGCGGCGTCGCCCTGGTGGGAGTGGCCCTGGCCGCCGTCTGGTCGGTGCGCGGGATCCTCGTGCTGGTCCTCGTGTCGCTGTTCGTGGCGGTCAGCCTCGACCCCGCGGTCCGCTGGCTGGTCCGCCACCACGTCCGCCGCCCGTACGCGGTCACCATCATCCTGCTCGCCCTGCTGGCGCTGCTCGCCCTGCTGATCCTCGGCATCGGGCCGCCGCTGGCCCGCCAGGCCGGGCAGCTCACCGACGACCTGCCCGGCCACATCCAGGCCCTCGACGATCGCTCACGGGCTTTCCGCGAGCTCAGCGCCCGCTACGGGCTCGGCGACCGGCTCAACGAACTCGCCGCCACGGTGCCCGAACGCGTCGGCGCGAGCCTGCTCAGCCTGTTCCGCACCTTCCTCGGCGTGCTCGCCGCCGCCTTGACCGTGCTCGTGCTGTCGCTGTACTTCCTGGCCGACATGCCGCGGCTGCGCCGCCGGATCCAGCTGATGGCGCCCGACCGGCAGCGCGAGCGCACCCGCCGCATCGTCGACGTGGTGGTCGACAAGGTCGGCACATACATGATCGGCAATCTGGTGATCTCGCTGATCGCGGGTGTCGTCGCGTACGCCGGCCTGCTGGTCCTCGGCATCCCGTTCGCGCTGCCGCTCGCGCTGATCGTCGCCGTGACCGACCTGATCCCGCTGGTCGGGGCGACGCTGGGCACCGCGGTCTGCGGTCTGGTCGCGGCCGTCGCGGCCGGCGTGTGGCCCGCGGCGGTCGGCATCGTCGTCTGGCTGTTGATCTACCAGCAGATCGAGAACTACGTCATCGTGCCGAAGGTGATGAAGCAGAGCCTGGACATGCCCGCGCTCGCGGTGCTGCTGGCCAGCCTGGTCGGCGCGGGCCTGCTGGGCCTGATCGGCGCGCTGATGGCCATCCCGATCGCGGCCATGGTCAAGACGGTGCTGGCCGAACTGCGCGAGCCGCTGCCGCCCGAGCACGCACCCCCGACCGCCGACGATTCGGATCACGGTCTGCCGGGTACGCACCCGTCCTGACATCCGAGCACCGGAGGACACCGTGTCCCTGCGCCCGCCGCCCGCCGACCGTGCGCCCGACCGCCCCGGCGAGCTGACCCGCCGCGACTGGTGGGATGTGCTCAAACGCACCGCCAAGGAGTACCAGCAGGACAATCTCGGCGACTGGGCCGCGTCGCTGACCTACCGGGCGGTGATGTCGCTGTTCCCCGCCGTCCTGGTGCTCGTCGCGGTGCTCGGCCTGACCGGCGCGGACACCGCGCAGCGCGCCGCGGCTGAGGTCGGCTCGTTCACGCCCGGCGCGGTGCGGGACGTGCTCAACAACGCGCTCACCGAACTGCAGCGCGGCCAGGGCGCCGCGGGCCTGGTCGCGGTGGTCGGCGTGCTGCTGGCGCTGTGGTCGGCCTCGGGCTACGTGTCGGGGTTCATGCGGGCCAGCAACGTCATCTACGACGTGCCGGAGGGGCGGCCGATGTGGAAGACGCTGCCGATCCGGCTCGGCGTCACGGTCGTGTCCGTGATCGCGATCGTCGCCGTCACCGTCGCGCTGGTCTTCACCGGCCCGGTCGCCGCCCGCACCGGGGAGTACCTGCACCTGGGCACCGGGGTGGTGCGGGTCTGGGACATCGCGAAATGGCCCCTGGTCATCGTCGTGATCGCGCTCATCTTCGCGCTGCTCTACTGGGCCTCGCCCAACGCCCGGCAGGGCGGCTGGCGCTGGATCACCCCCGGCAGCCTGCTCGCCGTGTTCATCTGGCTGCTCGCCTCGGCCGCCTTCGCCCTGTACGCCGCGAACTTCGGCTCCTACAACAAGATCTACGGCAGCCTGGCGGGCATCATCGTCTTCCTCATCTGGCTCTGGATCAGCAACGTCGCGCTGCTGCTGGGCGCCGAGTTCGACGCCGAGCTGCACCGTGCGCGTGCGATCGCCGCGGGCCATCCCGCCGACGAGGAGCCCTACGTCGAACTCCGCGACGCGCCGGAGGGAGACTGAGGCCTACGGCGCGGTCGGCATCGGGTAGATGCGGTAGCCGCCGACCGACACGGGCACGGACGTCGGCATACGCCGGGCCAGCTCCGCGTCCAGGGGTGAACCGGTGGCAGCCACCACCGCCTCCGCCCGCGCCCGCCAGTAGGGTTCGTAGCGGTTGAAGCCCCGTCCGAGCTGCTCGTCCACCACACCGCAGACGGTTTGCTCCGTGCTGAGGTAGCTGATCCAGTTGCACGTCCAGTACTCGCCGTGGACATAGCGGTAGCCGGAGTTCCGCAGGGCCGCCACGACCTGCCGCTGGCCCTCGCCCGCGGTGTGGTAGCCGGGTACCTGCCGGGCCAGGCCGATGCTCGCCGCGAGCATCGTGAGCGCCAGCGCGACCACGGGCAGCGCGGCCGGAACGGCCCACACCGTACGGGCCCGGATGACGCGCCACAGCGGCCACAGCGCCGCGGGCAGGGAGATGCCCAGCAGGGCCAGGTAACGTGCGCTCTCGATCGGGGTGTCGGCCGCGGCCGGGCTGCGCACGTAGCTCAGCAGGCTGAGCAACCCGCCCACGGCCAGCACGAGGCGCATGATCTCCTGAGCGCGACCCTGCCCGGCCTCGGCGCCGTCGCCACCGGCCGTGCGCAGCCGCCGCAGCCCGCGCACGGACCCGACGATCGCCGCCGCCAGCAGCAGTACGAACACCGGAGCCCACCACAGCGACCAGCCTTCGCAGCGGCTTGGCGAGCACAGCCCCATGCCCATCGGCAGGCCGAACCACGCTCCGCCGTGGAGCCGGTCGAGCAGCGGCGCGTCGGTGCCGGCGCCGTTCAGCCCGAGGAAGACGGCGACGGAGTTGTCCTGCCATCCCGCGGTGAGATTGTCGATCACCAGCGGCAGGGCGCCGACCAGCGCGCCGGCGAGCAGCACGGCGGTTCGCCGTCCGGTGAGCACCCGGGCGGACAGCAACGCCACGAGCGCGCCGAGCAGATACGGCACCGGCAGCCAGTGGTTCCATACGATCAACCCGAACAGCAGCCCCCAGCCGCCGAAGGCGTACGGGGAGGTCAGGCGGCGGGTCATCAGCCCGTGGGTGAGCAGCAGGAGCCCGGCGACCATGGGGGCGGATTCGGGGTAGCCGCCGCCGGCGATCAGCTGGTTCTTCACCACCCGGTCGGCCCCGAAGGCGAGCAGCCCCACGGCGACGACGGCCAGGCCGGGCGAGAACAGCCGCCGGACCAGCACGAACATCACCGTCAGGAAGCACGCGAAAAGCAGGATGGTCGGCACTCGCAGCGCGGTGACCGAGGTGCCGAACAGCGCCACGACGGGGGCGGCCAGGTACGCCTCGATGGTGCCCATGTAGTGCTGGCCGTAGAAGTAGATCGGCAGCTCCCGGCCCTCGCTGATGTGCAGCGCCGCGAGTCCCATGGTTGCTTCGTCACTGTTGGTGTTCGGCGTCGAGAAGGCGGTGAGCCACGTTCGCCAGCCGACACCGAGCGCACCGGCCAGCAAGGCCGCGCCGCTGTACCGGTCGAGGCGAGGAAGGCGCAGAGAATCGAGGCGAGCGCCGCTCCCCGTCAAAGAAATCCCCCCGAGATGAAAAGCATCGGCCGCGCGCCGTGAACGGCCCGGCGGCCGGATGTCCAACAGATGCAACCAGTCCGGCCAGGGACTGTCAAACGCGCACGACGACCGGCATTGACCGGTGGACACGGCCCCGGCCTCCGGCGGGCGCTGACAGGCCGGGCCCGAGATGACTACGGTGGTCGGTGTCCGCACCAGGGACGCAGGTGTGCCCACCCGGGACGCCGGACCCTGTCGCCGCCGTCTCCTGAGCCCATCGTGCCGCCGCTGAAACCCGAGGACCCGACTTGCGCATCAGACACTTCTGGCCGCTGTCCGCGCGGCCCGGAAGAATCAGTGGGAGCGGCTCGGCGGCCGACGGCGGCCAGGGGCCGGAGCGGGATGAACGCGCCGACGGCCCGGTGGGAGCAAGCGCCGCCGCGCGGACCGCGACCATCCTTTCCGGTCTGGTCGTGCTGCTCCTGCTCGCCGCGCCGGGCGACGCCCACCGGCTCACCACACCCGCGGCGTTCCTGCGTATCCCGGTGGACGGGCTGGTCGGCATCCTCCTCGTGGTCATGGCGCCGGCCAGGGCCAGACGCATCGTCGCGCTGCTCGTCGGGGCCGTGCTCGGCCTGCTGTGCATCCTGAAGATCGTCAGCGTGGGCTTCTCGTACTTCCTCGACCGCCCGTTCGAGCCGATGGCCGACGGGCCCTTCCTCGCCGCAGGGCTGGACTACCTGCGGCAGTCGGCAGGTGACGCCACCGCGAACGCGGCCCTGGCGGCTGCCGTGATGCTCGCCCTCGTCGTGCTCGCCGGCATGGCGGTGTCCTTCCGGCGCATCGCCATGATCGTGGCCCGGCGCCGGCCCGCCGCGGCCGGCGCCGTGAGCGTGCTCGCCGCGGCGGGGCTGCTCGCCGCGGCCGCGGGCGTGCAGGTCGTGCCGGGCGTGCCGGTCGCCTCCCGGGACGCCTACGACCTGGTACGCCAGACACAGGCCGGCGTGCAGGACAAGCAGACGTTCGCGGCGCAGATCGCCACGGACGCCTTCGGCCACACCCGGGGTGCGGACCTGCTGTCCGCGCTGCGCGGCAAGGACGTCGTCATCGCGTTCGTCGAGAGCTACGGCCGGGTCGCCCTGGACGAGCCGGACCTGGCCGTGCCCACCAGTGCCCTGCTCGACGACGCGGCCGGCAGGCTGCGGGCGTCCGGGTACACCTCACGCAGCGGCTGGCTGACCTCGCCCACCACCAGCGGCGGCAGCTGGCTGGCCCAGGCCACCCTGCTGTCCGGCTTGTGGATCAACAACCAGCAGCGGTACCAGGCGTTTCTGGACAGTGACCGATTCACCCTGCCCAGTGCGTTCGGGCGGGCCGGCTGGCGGACGGCCGCGCTCATGCCGGCCACCACCGAGCCGTGGCCCGAGGGCAAGGCGCGGTACGGCTACGACCGGCTCTACGCCCGTCCCGACCTCGGCTACCAGGGCCCGGCGTACGGCTACTCCGTCGTGCCGGACCAGTACACGCTGTCCACCTTCCAGCAGCGCGAACGGGCGGCCCGCGACCGCGCTCCGGTCATGGCGGCGATCCCGCTCATCTCCAGCCACTCACCCTGGAAACCCCTGCCCGAACTCCGGAGCTGGGACGACGTCGGCGACGGCACAGCCTTCACGATTCCGGCGCCGGCTGCCGACGACGGCGCACGCGCGGCCTACCGGGACGCCATCGCCTACTCGCTGCGCACCCTCGTCTCCTATGTCGAGACCTACGCCGGCGACGACCTCGTCCTGGTCTTCCTCGGCGACCACCAGCCCGGCCCCGAGGTCATCGGCGAGGACACCAACCGCGACGTGCCGATCACGATCCTCGCGCACGACGGGGCCGTCATGGACCGGACGGCGGCCTGGGGGTGGCAGGACGGGCTCAGGCCGGGCCCCTCCGCGCCCGTCTGGCGGATGGACACCTTCCGCGACCGCTTCCTCACCGCCTTCGGCCCGGCCGAACACCGCTGACGGTCACCGCCGGCCCCGATACCGCACGCCTGACCAGGGCGAACCTCGGGTGACCGTTAAGAAGGGCACCTTCTGCTACACATAGCGTTGTGCAGGTGCCCTTCCTTCGTTCAGGCGGAGCTGGCGGACGGGGCGCAGGGCGAGCAGGGCGGCGCAGCCGAGGACGCCGATGAGGGCGGAGGCGCCGAGGACCTGGTCGGCGCCGATGAGGGCGGCGGCGGGGCCGGCGAGGACCTGGCCGATGGGGATGCCGGCGACGGAGCCGGCGACCTCGTAGGCCGAGACGCGGTTGAGGACGTCGCCGGGGACCTGGGTCTGCACGCTGGTGGCCCACATGACCGACCAGAACGCCCAGGCCGCGCCGCCGACCGCGTGGGCCGCGAGCAGCAGCGCGAACGGCGCGTGCAAGGCGACCGACAGCGGGATCAGGGTGAAGCCGAACATGGCCAGGCCGCCGGCGGCCAGTGGCCGGGCGGGACGGACCCGCATGGCGACCAGGCCGCCGAGCACGGTGCCGGCGCCCATCGCCGACATGGCCCAGCCGTACGCGCTCTCGCCCAGGTAGCCGGTGATGACGCCGGAGCTGAGCGGGATGTACGGCCCGAACAGGGTCACGCCGAACACCACCCAGATGCCGATCACGCTCCACATCCAGCTGCGCGCGCGGAACTCCTGCCAGCCTTCGCGCAGGTCGCGGCGGATCGTGACGTCGGGGCGGGGGGCGCGTACGACGGCCGGCAGGCGCAGGGCCAGCAGGCACAGCGCGCTGACGGCGAAGGTGGCGGCGTTGATGGCGTACACGGTGCCCGGCCCGGTGAGCACGACCAGCGTCGCCGACAGTGCGGGGCCGAGCATCTGCGCCCCCGCGTCGGCGACCCGCAGGATCCCGTTGGCGCGCTGCACGTCGACGGCGACGCGCGGCACCATGCTGGCGACGCCGGGCTGGAACATGGCGGCGGCAGCCCCGGCCAGCGCCGACATCGTCACCAGCAGCCACAGCGGCGAGTTCCCGGTGATCAGGGCGATCGCGACGACGGACTGGGTGAGCACGCGCGCCGCGTCCGCGCCGATCATCAGGCGGCGGGCGCCGAAGCGGTCGGCGAACACGCCGCCGAACAGGATGAGGGCGACCAGCGGCGTCATCCACGAGGCGAGCACCAGCCCGACGCCGGAGTCGCCGTGCCCGGCCGAGCGCACCGCGAGCGCCACGGCGACGGGCAGCATGCCGTCGCCGAGCAGGGCGACGGCGCGGGCGACGAAGTACAGGCTGAAATCACGGGTCCACATACGACCGCTACCGGGGGGCACGACTGTCATGCTGATCATGAACCCAAAACTGTTAAGACTCCTTCCCGATTTCCCGAAAAACTTGTGTACAACTTGACAGGCATATAACCGGTAGGGCATGTTCAGAGCGTGGCGGTGGTGGGCGCGTTCGCGGTGCTGGGTGAGGCGAGCCGACTGCGCATCCTTGAGCACCTGCGCGGCGCCGAGTGCAGCGTCGGCGAACTCGTCGACCGGCTCGGCATGAGCCAGCCCGCCGTTTCCAAGCACCTGCGGGTGCTGCGCGAGGCGGGCTTCGTGAGCAGCCGCATCGCCGCCCAGCAGCGGATCTACCGCATCGAACCGGAGCCGTTCGCCGAGCTGGAGCACTGGCTGGCGCAGTACCGCCGGCTGTGGGACCGCCACCTCGACGCGCTGGAACGGCATCTCGACAACCAGGAGTGACGAACCATGAACGCCATCGACCCCGGCCCGATCTGGCCGGTCGAGTGCCACGCCTCCGGCGGGCGCTGGACCCTGGTGCTGCACCGCGACCTGGCGCACCCGCCCGCGAAGGTGTGGGCCGCACTCACCGAACCCGGGCAGCTCGCCCGGTGGGCGCCCTACCTGGCCGACCGTGACCTGGGCAGCACCGGCGCGGCGACGCTCACGATGATCGACGGTGAGCACACCGAGGACCTGTCCGCGACCGTGCAGCGCGCCGAGCCGCCGCACCTGCTGGTCCACACCTGGGGCGAGGACCTGCTGCGCTGGGAGCTGGCGCCCACCGCCGGCGGCACCCGGCTGACCCTGCGGCACACCATGGCCGACCGCGACTGGGTGCCCAAGGTGGCCGCGGGCTGGCACCTGTGCCTGGTGGTCGCCGGGCATCTGCTCGACGGCGACCCGGTGCCGCCGATCCGCGGCCACGAGGCCAAGAACCACGGCTGGGTCGAACTCGACGAGGCGTACAGCCGCGAACTGGGCATCGCCACCGACGAGGCGCCGTGACGCCTGCGGTGTTCCCGCCGGGCCTGGAAACGTATACGCTGCTGCGCTGCGAGGCCGGTCGACAACGACCACCATGTCGTATGCGAGCAGGAGTGTTTGAGCGGCGATGAACGTAGACAACGGTTACCTGAAGGTCATGTCGTGGAACCTCTGGCTGGCCGGCCGGTTCATCGACGACGCCCGGCCCAAGCAGCTCGCGTTCCTGCGCGAGCAGGCGCCCGACGTGGTCGGCCTGCAGGAGACGATGGGCGAGGCGGCCCGTGAGCTGGCCGAGGACCTCGGCTGGCACCACCACCAGGGCGGCAGCTGCGGCATCATCTCGCCCCACCCGATCACCGCGCGGTACGGCGACGAGTCCCTGCGCGGCGTCGGCGCGCGTGTCCGGCTGCCCACCGGCCGTGAGCTGGTCGCGTGGAGCGCGCACCTGAACTACGAGCCGTACGGGCCCTACGACTTCCACCTGTCCGGGATGACCGTCCCGCAGGTGCTGGCGCGGGAGGAGGAGGCGGGCCGCCCGCGGCAGATCGCCGACATCATCGACGCGATGCGCCCGGCGCTGGCCGAGCGCGATCTGCCGGTGCTGCTCACCGGCGACTTCAACGTGCCCTCGCACCTGGACTGGCCGAACCTGCCGTGGCAGGTCAGCGTCGCCGTGGAGCGGGCCGGGCTGCGTGACTCCTACCGGGTGGTGCACCCCGACGCCGCGGCCAAGCCCGGCCACACCTGGTCGCCGCTCAACCACTGGCACGAGCAGCGCGAAGGCGTGCTCGAACCGCAGGACCGCATCGACTTCGTGCACTACGCGGGGCCCCTGCGGCCGGTGGCGTCCGACACCGTCGGCGTGGGCGAGCCTCGGGCGATGCCGCACCATGCCGACAATGAGTGGACCTCGGACCACTGGGCGGTGCTGAGCACGTTCGTTTTGGAGGCCTGATGCGGTTCGACCTCGGCTCGTTCGACGCCGTCCTGCTCGACATGGACGGCACCCTGGTCGACACCGAGTCGCTGTGGATCGAGGCGGTGCTCGGCGTCGCCGCCGAGCTGGGCGCGGACCCGCTGGACCAGGCCCGGCTCATCGGCGGCACGGTGGCCTCGATCGTGGCGGTGGTCGGCGCGGCCACCGGCGGGCGGCACGCGGCCGCCGACCTGGACCTGTGGATCGACCAGGCGGTCAAGCAGAAGGTGGCCGAGGTCGGCGTGCGGCTGCGCCCCGGCGCGCGGCGGCTGCTCGACGACCTGACCGCGACCGGTATGCCGTGCGCGCTGGTCACCTCGTCGGGCCGGGCCGACACTGAGATCATCCTCGACGTGCTCGGCCGGGCGGCGTTCGCGTACACCGTCACCGCCGATGACGTGCCGCGGCACAAGCCCGACCCGCTGCCGTACGCGACTGCGGCGGCACTGCTCGGCGTGGACCCGTCACGTTGCGTGGCCATCGAGGACAGCCTGGCCGGGCTGGCTTCCGCCGAGGGCGCGGGCTGCACCACGGTCGCCGTTCCCCACCTTCAGAACATTCCGGACGCTCCGCGCCGCAACGTATTGACCAGCCTCGAAATGGTCACCGTAACGCCGGTTAAGGTAACTCGATGATTCTCACCGTCACGCCCAACGCCGCGCTTGACGTCACGTACCAAGTCGACGCGCTCACCCCGTACGCGACGCACCGGGTCGCGGCGGTCGCCGAGCGCGCCGGCGGCAAGGGCGTCAACGTGGCCCGGGTGCTGCACGGTCTCGGCACCCCGGTGCTGGCCACCGGCCTGGCCGGGGGACCCACCGGGCAGCGGCTGCGCGAGCTGCTCGTCGCCGACGACGTCGCCGAGGCATTCCTGCCGGTGACCGGCGACGCCCGGCGCACCGTCGTCGTCGCCGACCGGGCCGACGCCACCGGCTTCTGGGAACCCGGCCCGAACGTGTCCGGTGCGGAATGGTCGGCGTTCACCGCGCACTTCGCCGCCCTGCTCGGCGGGGTGAAGGTCGTCGTGCTGTCCGGCTCGCTGCCACCCGGCGTGCCCGCTACGGCGTACGCGGAACTGCTGGCCCTGGCCCACGCCGCCGGCGCCGCCACGATCCTCGACGCCGACGGCGACCCGCTGCGGCAGGGGCTGCGCGTGCAGCCCGACCTGGTCAAACCCAACGCAGCCGAGCTGCACGCGCTCACCGGCATCCGCGTCGACGGCCCCGACGCGGCCCGCGCCGCCGTCGCCGCGCTGCGCGAGCTGGGTGCGGGAGACGTGGTCGCCTCGCTCGGCGGCGGCGGCCTGGTCGCGGTCAGCGCCGAAGGCGTATGGCGTGCCCGGCTGCCCGCACCGCTCACCGGCAACCCGACCGGGGCCGGCGACGCCTGCGTGGCCGCCCTGGCCCGCGGCCTGCTCGCCGGCCAGCCCTGGCCGGAGCGCCTGCGCGACGCCGTGGCCCTGTCCGCGGCAGCGGTGCTGTCGCCGGTCGCCGGCGCCGTCGACCCCGACGTCTATGAGCGCCTGCGCGCCGAGGTCATCGTCGACGCCTGCTGACGTACGCCGCCGGGCAGACGGACCGGAATCCGCATTAAACCGGATGTCTGCTGACCATTCTTGACAAGATGGTTGAGCAGGCTGCCACCCATGCCGACGGGTCATCACGGGGGCGCGGGATGGTGCACAGGAGCCGGATGTCGCTGAGAAGCGATCGGGTTCTGGTCGTCTTCGCACTCGGCTGCCTCGGGTGGCTGGCGCTGTACGCCGCACTGACCTACCTGGGCCAGGACAGACCCGGCCTGGCCCGGTTCACCGGCGAGGTGCTGTACCTGGTGCCGGTGGCCACCCTGCTCGGATTGAGCATCTACGCCGCCCGGCGCACCACGGGCCGGACCAGGACCGCGTGGCGGCTGCTGGTCGCCTCCAACGTGGCCTGGGTGTGCGGGGACACGGTCTGGGCGTACTACGTGTACAACACCCCCGGCGGCGACCCTCCGGTGCCGACGCTGGCCGATGCCTTCTACCTGCTGCGCTTCCTGCTGACCATGCCCGCCATCATGATCGCGCTGGGGTTGAAGCTGCGCGGGCTGCTCGACGCGCTGCTGGTGGCCGCGGCCGGGGCGGCGATCGGCTGGCAGCTGGTCATCAGCCCGTTGGTGCCGGCCAGCTGGGACCCCGACGCGTTCGTCACGTTCCTGTACCCGGTCTTCTCGGTCGTCATCTTCAGCGTGCTGGTCGCGCTGATGCTGACCGGCGCGCGGCGGGTGCCCGCCGCGATGGTCCTGTTCACCGTGGCGTTCGGGTTCGCCGTGGTGATGGACGGGGTGTACGCCTACGTCAGCGTGCTGCACCAGTACACCAGCTCCACCTGGCTGAACGTGGGCTGGCAGGCCGAAATCCTGCTGCTGTGCCTGGCGGCGCTGGTCGCGGCGCGGCACTCCCGCGACGAAGAGGACCAGCCGACCCACGAGGTGACCTTCCTGCCCGCCCTGGTCGCCGTGCTCGTCGTCGGCGGCCTCGCCGCAGCCGACCTGATCCTGTCCGGGCACCTCAGCCGGGTGACCCTGTCGGTGGCCATGCTGCTGCTGATCGGCCTGCTGGTACGCCAGATCGTCGCCTCCCGCGACCGGACGCGGCTCACCGAGCAACTGCGTAGCGCCGCCATCACCGACGCGCTGACCGGTGTCTACAACCGCCGCTTCTTCGAAGAGATGCTCGCCGCAGACACGGACGGGCACGGCGCCCCGCGGAGCGTCGTGCTGGTGGACCTCGACCACTTCAAGGCCATCAACGACACCCACGGCCATATGGTGGGCGACGCGGTGCTGGCCGAGGTCGCCGAAAGGCTGCGGCGCTCTCTGCGGGCCGGCGACCTGCTGTGCCGTTACGGCGGGGAGGAGTTCGTCTGCCTGCTGCCGCGCACCGACGCGACGGCGGCCCGGGAGCTGGCCGAGCGGCTCCGGGTCGACCTTCGCTCCACCCCCGTGACCGTGCCCGGCGTCGCCGAGCCGCTGGCGCTGACGGCGTCGTTCGGCGTCGCCTGCGCCGGCCCCGCCGACTCCGGGCAGCTCCGCGTCGACCAGCTCGTCGACGACGCGGACCGGGCGCTGTACCGGGCCAAGGCGCAGGGCCGCGACCGCGTGCTCGGCTGCGGCCCGCGCGAGCAGGCCGAGGCCGTGCCCCTGCTCGATCTGCCACCGGAGCTGGTCTGGTTCGCCGACGAACTCGACCGGATCCGCGGGGACGGCGCGCGCAGCGCGGCGGTCGGCGACTGGGCCTGGCGGACGGCCGCCGCGCTCGGCCTGGACGAGGCGACCCGGTTGCACATCGCCGCCGCGGCCCGCCTGCACGGCATCGGCTGTCTCAGCGTCGGCTGCCCGCCACCGGCTCCCGGCGGCGCGGACGCGGACCGCGACAACGCGGCCCGCGCCGGGCCGGAGCAGGCCGCCCGCCTGCTCGCCGACCTGGCGCACCGGCCGGAACTGGAACCGCTGCTCGCCGCCGCGCACGAGCGCCACGACGGCTCCGGCTACCCGCGCGGGCTCGCCGGGTCCGGCATCCCCATCGGGGCGCGGATCATCGCGGTGTGCGACGGCTGGGCCGACGCCTGTCGCGGCGCGACGCCCGCGTCCGGGGCGGGCCAGGCTCGACGGGTGCTGCGCGAGGAGCGGGGCACCCGGTACGACCCCGCGGTCGTGGACGTCCTCCTCGCCCTGGCCGCCGAGGGCGCGCTCACCGAACCAGTGCCGGCGCGTCCAGGCGGGCCGGCTGCCGCGGCCGGATGAGGCGCGCTACCGGCCCGCGGCTCTGCGCCGCCGCAGCCCCGCTGCCGCGAGTCCGGCAACGATGATCACGAGCAGCGCACCGGCCACGAACAACCAGGGACTCGATGTCCGGGCAGGGCCCGGCTCGGCCACGGCAGGCGTCGGGTCCGTCGTGAGTGTGGACACCGGGGAAGCTGACGGCGGCGCCGGAGCCGGGACGACGCCGTTGCACAGCCCGGTGACGCCGTTGCTGGTGTTCACGCGGTACCGGATGCCGACGCGGAACTCGTAGCCGCAGCTGGCCTCGCTGCGGCCGACGCGCAGCGCGACCGTCTCGCCGATCGCGGCGTCGCCCTTCTCGACAGAGTCGACCACGAGCCGGATCGCCTGGTCCGTCACCTGCTCGACGGTGCCGACGACAATGCGCTGGGCGTGGCTGTCCTGCTCCGGCCCGGCGGCCCAGGCGCAGGAGCAGGCCCAGGCCGGCTCCGCGGGTGCGATCACTGTGACGAGGCTGAGACCGATGGCGGCCAGGGCGAGAAAGATGGCGGCACGCAGCTTCATGGCCGTTCCGACGGGGCCGCCCCGCCGGAGGTTCCGTAGGACAATGCCCGTACCGCACAGTGGACGGCGAGAATGGAATCCGCGCCGTCGGCGGTGTCACGGGGGGACCTCATGATCGTAATCGCGCATGTCAGCGACACCCATTTCGACGGCGGGCCGCGCAACGCCGAACGGGCCGGGCGGGTGCTGGCCTACCTGGCCGCGCTGCCGCACCCGGTCGACGCCGTGCTGGTCACCGGCGACATCACCGACAACGGCCTGCCGCACGAGTACGAGCAGGCCGGCAAGGTCCTGGCAGCAGTGCCCGGGGCGCTGACCCTGCCCGGCAACCACGACGTGCGCGCGGCCTACCGGGCGGGACTGCTCGGCGAGCCCGCCGCCGACGGTCCGGTCAACCGTGCGGTCGTCGTCGGCGGGGTGACCCTGGCGCTGTGCGACTCCAGCATCCCGGGCCGCGACGACGGCCGCCTCGACGACGAGACGCTCGACTGGCTGCGCGGCGTCCTCGCCGGAACCGACGGCCCGGCGCTGGTCTGCCTGCACCACCCGCCGGTGGAGCTGCGCTCCCCGTTCATCGACTCGCTGCGGCTGCACGAGGCGCAGCCGCTGGCCGACCTCGTCGCCGCCCACCCGAACGTGGTGGCCGTGCTCTGCGGGCACGCGCACACCCCGGCCGCGACGACCTTCGCGGGCAGGCCGCTGCTGGTCGCACCCGGGGTCGCCTCGCGGCTGCGACTGCCCTGGGAGGGCGAGGATCCGCCGCTGGACTACGAAGCCGCACCGGGCCTGGCCTTTCACGTGCTCGACGACGACCTGCGGCTGACCACGCACTACCGGTTCCTGGCCTGACCGGTGACCACTACGCTGTCGCGATGGCCGTCGCACACCTCGCCCACTCCTGGCGCGTCGACTCCCCGCCGGAGACCGTTTTCGCGCACCTGACCGAGCCGCAGCACTACATCGGGCTGTCGCCGCTGCTCGTCGAGGTGCGCGACGTCCGTCACGGCACCGACGAGCAGGGCGGGCCGGTCACCGACTATGTCGCCGTCGAGCGGTTCCGGTTCCTGAAGGTGCTGCGCTGGGACAACCTGATCCGGGTACGCATGCGCGTGGTCGAACCCGGCACGGCGCTCCGCCAGAGTGTGGTCAGCCCGGGTGGGGTGCGTCTGGACTGGACCGTGCGGCTCGCCCCCGACGGCGCGGGCACGACGGTGGACGACCAGATGGAGATCCACATGGCCGCGCCGATGCGCGGTTTCGTCACCGGCCAGGCCCGCGGCGTCCAACTCCACCGCGCCGCCGAGCTGACCCGCCGCATGGCCCGCCCCGTCTGACGGCGGCCCGTCCGCCCGCCCGCCTCGATCGTCGGACCTGCCGGGCATACGTGCGAAAGCGGGTTCAAGATACGCCCAGATGCCGGGCAAGCCGGACGATCTCAGGTAGGGCGTGCGGGTCAGCGGGGGACCGCGGCCTGTTCGAGCAGCGCGGTGACGTGGGGGTCCGCGGACGGCGTGGACAGGTCGCCGGCGAACGCCGCCAGCGCGTGCTCACCGAGGCTGAGCTGAAGGCGCAGCCCGCGCCAGGCGTGCAGGTTGGGGTGCGGCAGGTCGGTGCAGGCCACGGCCGGGGTCAGCAGCGCGATGACGCGGTCGAGGTCGGCCGGGGTGAGCGAGTAGGACGCCGAGCCGCCGGTATGCCCGCACACGCTGGCGAGCACGACCGCGGGCAGGAAGCCGTCGCCGACCGCGACCCGCGCGAACACGGGCCGTCCGGCCACGAGGCGGGCCACGCCGAACGCGGCCGGCGGCTGCCAGCCGGGGATCGCCGCCTCGAAGCGTTGCCGTGCCGCGTCCAGGTCCGCGATGGTGCGCCACTGCTCGAGCATGTGGCGATGATGGCACGTGCCCCTGCCCGCTGTCGCGGCTGATCCCACCTCAGTGGCGGCGACACGGCACGTGAGGTGCGTACATCATGTTCCGGAAGGCGGCGTGGCGGCGAGCGGGATGCGGGCCACCGGCGTCCACCGGTATCCGGCCGCCCGGGTGTCCTGCGCGACGTCGAGCAGGTGCACCTCGCGTACCGTCAGCGTGGCGTGGCCGGGGCGCACCTGCCGCAGCGCGGACTGCACCCGGCCGGAGTCGCCCGATCCGGTGGCGTACGCGAGCGTGAGATGGCCCGGCATGGCCTGGTACGCCACGGCTTCGCTGCCCAGCACGTCGGAGATCGCGGTACGGCAACGCGCGTGCACGGTGTGCAGCGGCTCGCCGGGCAGGTCGCCGTCCAGGTCGGCGAGCACGACGGTGACGCTGGCCAGCGCGGACCCTGCGGTCAGCGTGAACGCGGGCACATCGGACAGCGCCTCGGTGAGCCGGGCGGTGAGCTTGTCGCGCTCGCCGGGGCCGATCTCGGCGGCGGGGATGCCCATCACCGGCTGGACGGTGACGTGCAGCCACGGGTCGGGCACCGGGGTGAGGAAGCCGAACGGGGCCATGGCCGCCCGGCAGCCGCGCACGAGCCGGTGCAGACCCTGGTCTTGATCCAGGTCGGGGAGCAGGTACACGTGCAGCCGGGTCCAGCCCGCGGGCCAGACCCGGTCGCCGGTGAGGAACGGCTTCACCGGCCGCGCGGCGGCTGCCACAGCTCGAAGCGGTTGTCCTCGGCGTCGTACGCCCAGCCGAACCGCCCGAACTCCCCGTCCTCGACCTCCTCGGCGACCCTGACCCCGGCGGCCCGCAGCTGGGCGAGCATGGCGTCCAGATCGTCCACCCGGAAGTTCATCATGTACGGCTGGTCGGGGCTGTCGAGGTAGTCGGTGTCCTTCTCCAGGACCGTCCACGTCGTCGTGCCGCCCGCGTGCCAGCGGAAAGTGTGGCCGCCCCACTCGCTCACATCGATGCCGAGATGGGTAACGTACCAGGCCCGCAGGGCTTCGGCATCGCGGGCGCGGAGGAAGACGCCGCCGATACCTGTTACTCGCTGCATTCGGGAATTCTGACACGAAATTCGCCAACCGGGCCGGACCTTGGCGGACCCCGCCCGCGGGGGCCATGATGCTGGCATGCTTCGTTCGATGATCGACGGCGCACCGGTCACCGCCGGCGCCCGGATCCAGGACAGCCGCAACCCCGCCGACCTGGACGACGTCGTCGCGCAGGTCGTGCTCGCCGACCCGGCCGTGGTCACCGCGGCGGCCCGGTCGGCGCGCGCCTCGCAGCAATCCTGGGCCGACGTGCCCGCGCCGGTCCGCGGCCAGGTGGTGGCGAACATCGGCGCGCTGGTCGAGGCCAACGCCGAGGCGCTGGCGCGGCTGGTCACCCGCGAGATCGGCAAGCCGCTGGCCGAGGCACGCGGCGAGGTCCAGGAGATCGTCGACACCTGCCGCTTCTTCCTCGGCGAGGGCCGCCGCCTCTACGGCCAGACCGTGCCCTCGGAGATGCCGGACAAGCAGCTGTTCACCTTCCGCGAGCCGGTCGGCACCGCAATGATCATCACGGCGGGCAACTTCCCGGTCGCCGTGCCGTCCTGGTACCTGGTGCCCGCGCTGCTGTGCGGCAACACCGTCGTGTGGAAGCCCGCGCTGTACGCCGCAGCCGCCGCCGACGCCCTCTACCAGCTGTTCGTGCGGGCCGGGCTGCCCGCCGGGGTGCTGAACATCGTGCACGCCGACGGCGCGGAGACCTTCGCCGGTCTGTCCCAGGCCCTGGACGAGGGCCTGGTGCAGAAGGTCGGCTTCACCGGCTCGACCGAGGTCGGCCGCGCCATCGGCGAACTGTGCGGCCGCCACCTGCAGAGCCCCTGCCTGGAGCTGGGCGGCAAGAACCCGATGGTGGTCACCGAGGACGCCGACCTGGACCTGGCGGTCGAGGGCGCGCTGTTCGCCGGGTTCGGCACCGCGGGCCAGCGCTGCACGTCACTTGGCACCGCCATCGTGCACGAGACGGTGCACGACGAGTTCCTGCGCCGGTTCACCGCGGCGACGGCCGCCGCCGCGATCGGCGACCCGACCCGCGACGTCCTGTACGGGCCGATGCTCGACGAGCGCTTCGCCGCCTCGTACGAGAAATGCCTGGGCTGGATCTCCGGTGAGCACCGGGTGCACGGCGCGACCGGCCGGATCACCGCGGACAACCCGCGCACCGGCTTCGTCGGCGACCCGGCAAGCGGCCTGTACTACCACCCGGTGATCGTCGACGCGGTCCGCCCCGGCGACGACATCTTCGACCACGAGACGTTCGGCCCGCTCGTCGGCGTGACCACCTACGGCTCCCTCGACGAGGCGATCGAGCTCGCCAACGCCCCCGGGTACGGGCTGTCCAGCGCCATCTACACCACGGACCCGAAGAAGGCGTTCACGTTCCGCCGCGGCATCGGCGCGGGCATGGTCAGCGTCAACAACTCGACCTCCGGCGCGGAGGCACACCTGCCCTTCGGCGGCAACGGCCGCTCCGGCAACGGCAGCCGCCAGTCCGGCATGTGGGTGCTCGACCAGTTCACCCGCTGGCAGGCCCTGAACTGGGACTACTCCGGCCGGTTGCAGAAGGCGCAGATGGAGGTCGCAGTCGTGCCCGCCGACCTGGACTACCGGATCTAGCTCACCCGAGCGGCGTGGGCCCGGTGGCGACCACCGGCGTGCTGCTAACCGCGCTTGCGCGCGGCGAGTCCGCCGACGATCGCGAGAGTGGCGCCGGCGAGGATGAGTGCGTAGCACAGGAGCTGCAGGATTCCGCCGCCGATGTTGGGGCCGCCCCAGGTCGAGGGGAATTCACGGCTCGCCCAGAAATTGACGAGCGCGCCGACCACGCCGACAACCGCTGCGATCGCGCCGAGCCACATGAGCCGCATCGTGGGTTTCCTTCCAGGCGATCCAGGCCGGACCGCCGCATGGACGACAGGCTATCGCGCGGACGCTAGTGACAGGGGCTGCGGCGGGATGCCGGCTGCTCACCCGACCGGCGCGGGCCCGGTGACGACCACCTTGCCGTCCGCGCCGGTCGCGGTCACCGTCGCGCCCTCGACGATCGCGCCCGGCGACCAGATGGCGAAGTAGACGCCATCGTGCGTGCCGCGCAGCACCTCGCCGGAGACCAGCCGCGCCTCGATCGCCGTCGCGCCGGCGGGCAGCGCGCCCATCAGCACCTTCGGCTTGGCGACGGCGTCCCAGCCGCCGAAGAAGTGCAGCCCCTGCGCGGGCGGCTCCTCGATGATCGACCCGAAGCCCTGATAGTGGCCGTACTGGTTGCCTTCGCAAACGTAGACCCAGCGCGGGGCGTCCGACACGGACATGCGCAGCCAGTCGTCGCCGCTCTGCATCGCGAGGCGTTCGGTCAACGTGCCGCGCGGCTCCGGGCCCTCCCCGGTGGCGAGGCAGTCGGCAGCGGCCTGTGCCTGCGGGACCGGCTGCTCCTGAGCGTCCCTCCCGGGCATCTTCACCAGCCACACCGCCCCGGCGAGCATGAGCCCGCACAAGACCAGCAGGAACCGGGCGGGCAGGGACGTGCCCGTGGCACTGTCGAGACTGCGGACGGTCACGGGCGCTCCCTGCGGTGGACGGACGACCCACGGTAGGCGACCAGCGCACCCTGCGCTGACCCACGAGCGGGCAAGCCGTCAGGCGAGCTGTCTACTCACGTCTTCGGCGCACCAGAGCGAGGATGTCGAAGGGCCGCACGCCGAGGCGGTCGCCGGAGCGTTTCCCGGAGGTAACCTCGACGATCGGGAAGCCGGTCACAGTCACTGCGATGATGGGACCCTCGCCGTCCTCCGTGGCGACAACATCACCCAGCCGTACGCCGGTGCCGTCGGCGATCACCCAGAACGACGGCGCGCTCATGACATGTCGTCGAGGTCAGCGCGCAGGCGCGTGAGCACTTCGAGTAAGACGCTTGTTGAAGTGTTCCAAGCGATCAGGTTTGGAAAGTCGCGGGCGACCCGATCAACGGGGGTCAGCTCACGCGCTTGTTCGTCGGCCCACGCGGGCCGTGAGGTCGTGGGTGTGTGCACGGGTGCCTCCGTCCGTCCAGAACGCACCCGCCGCACCGTCAAACTGCTGATACGGCGAGGGCCTTGAAGGCGGGTGGCCAAACGCAGGGCGCGGCCACCCGTTGAGCCGACCAACGGCAGCAGGAAGGCTCGTGCTGCCTGGCGAGTTTGCCGACCTGCCCGACAGCGACAACAGTCTCTGCTAACTCTGCTAGCAGTGTCAACTGGAAGGCTGTGATCAGTGCTGGCAGTGCTAGACGGTTAGCCGCTGTCGGTGCTTTGATGGCGGGGCCGACCTGCCAGGAGTACAGCCATGCCCATCAGCCCGCCGTACGCCGCGAACATCGTCGCGGACATCCGACGCCAGATCTCGGCCGGAGAACTCAAATCCGGCGATCAGCTGCCCAGCCTGCCCGCGCTCAGGGACCACTACGGTTGCAGCCTGGGGAGCGTGCGCAACGCGTTGGACCGGCTCAAGGCCAGCAGCGAACTGATCTCGCACCAGGGCATCGGTTATTTCGTGCCGTAGCTGGTGTGTGGGGCTGTCACACGGCGGGCCCGAGGCGGGATGTGGTGATGGCCGCCGGGCTGCGATGGTGGGAGTGTGAACGCCTATCCGCCGCCGACGCCCGAGACCCTCGACTGGCTGCACCGCACTCTCGGAACTCCGATCAATTCGGTGACCCCGCTGGTCGGCGGCATCGCGCACGCCGTCAGCGCCGTCGACACCGCCGACGGGCGGCGGTACGCGCTGCGCCGCTGGTGCCGGCCCGGCTGGCAGGTCGAGGACCCGTGGTTCACCCCGGCGAACGAGGTCGCCGCGCTGACTGCCCTGTCCGGCACCGGCCTGCCCGTGCCCGAGGTCGTCGCAGTGGACCCGACGGGCGCGTACACCGACTTCCCGGCCCTGCTGATGACCTGGCTGCCGGGCACGATGCTGCCCAGCGCCACGCACCGCGCAGCCGCCGAACCGCCGCCGTCGACGGACATGCTGCGCCAGCTCGTCACCGCCGCACGCACCGTGCACGCCGCCGACGGCACGGGCGTCGCCCCGTGGGAGCCGTACGTCGTGCTCGCCGAAGCGCGGCCGCCGCAGGCCAGCACCAGGCCCGAGCTGTGGGAGCGGGCGATCGCGGCGGGCGCAGCCATCGGGCCGCCCGCCCGGTCCACTCTGATCCACCGCGACTACCACCCGGGTAACACGCTCTGGCACGACGGCCGCCTCACCGGCATCGTCGACTGGACCAACGCGTCCCGCGGCAGGCCCGGCTACGACTTCGGCTACCTGCGCGTCAACCTGCTCATCACCCACGGCCAGGACACCGC
This sequence comes from Catellatospora vulcania, assembly GCF_009720385.1. Lineage (GTDB taxonomy): Bacteria > Actinomycetota > Actinomycetes > Mycobacteriales > Micromonosporaceae > Catellatospora > Catellatospora vulcania. The sequence goes on from NZ_WARX01000007.1 coordinate 95,147, forward strand.
CGACGCCCTGCTTCCGCTGCTCGACGACCACGACCCGGCCGCCGACCTGCTCGCGTTCCTCGACATGGAGTGGGAAGGCCCGCACGCCGCCCCGCTGCCCGTCATGGAGTCCTACCTGGCACGCCTGTTGTGATGGGAAGGGCACCTTCTACAACACATAGCGATGTGAAGGTGCCCTTCCTTCGCCGTAGGGGTTAGAGCGGAGCGCCTGCGTCGAGTGCGGCGCGGGCCTCGGCGGAGGACGGTCCGTCCTGGTCACGGACCTGTTCCAGCGCGGCCCGGTACGCCGTGGACAGCGCATCGGTGGCGGGGACAGGCACGGCGGGGGTGACGCCGACGCTCTCCCAGTTCGTGCCGGAGACCGGGTTGACGGCGCGGGCTACCGAGATCGTCGCCTCCAGGTGCGGGTGCAGGCGGAAGCCCTCGCGCGGGTGTGCGCCGCCGCGGGTCTGCTCGCCGACGACGGTGCCGCGGCCGGTCTGCTGCACGTCGTACGCGAGCGCCTCGCCGCCGGAGAAGGTGGCCCCGCTGGTCAGCACGTACAGCGGCCGGTCGCGACCGAACCGGCGGCCGGGCACGTGCGCGTGGGTCCACGACTGTCGGACCTGGCCGGTGGCGCGTTCGAACATCCCGGTCAGCTGCACCGGCTCGTGGTCCCACAGGTAGCTCATGAACAGGCCCACGGCGGACGGCTCGCCGCCCAGGCAGCCGCGCAGGTCCACGATCAGCGCCTGCACGGGCGCGAGCAGGGTGAACGCGGCCGCGTAGACGTCGCCGACGAGGACCGCCGGGAACAGCACCGGCGTGATCTCCAGCAGGCCGACGTCGCCCGGCAGGCGGCGCGCTCCGGCGATCCCGCCGCAGGTGCGCTCGGCCCACTGCGCCATCGCCGCGTACTCGGCCGCGTCGTCGCCCGGGGCCTGCTCCGGCTGGGGCTCGGCGTGGTGGAGCAGCCGTAGGTGCTTGTCGCCGTTGACGGCCTGGAGGTCGGCGGTGACCGCGGCGGCGAGTGCGGCGGGGTCGGTGGGGTAGCCGTCGCGGCGGGCCGCGAGCCGCGCGGAGATCTCCGCGGCCGCGTCGGGGAACACGTAGCGGTCCTCGATCAGGGTCCGCAGCCGGTCGACGAGTCCGGTCATCTCAGGGTTCTGCATGGCGTCCAGGTAAGCACGCCGCTTGACAAAGCGTCAAGAGTTCTTGACGCTTGAGTCATGACAGCACGCGACAACGACTCCGAGGACCCACCGGCGGCAGAGCGGGACGCGCCGGTCATGCAGGTGACCTCGCCGGAGCACTACAGGGCGCTGGCCCACCCGATGCGCCACCGGCTGCTGTTCGCCCTGGAGCGGCCCGCCACGGTCAGCCGGCTCGCGGCGGCGCTGCGTACCAACAAGGGCAATGTGGCCCACCACCTGAAGGTGCTGGTGGACGCCGGGTTGGTGCGGCCCGCGGGCACCCGGACCGTGCGCGGCGGCACCGAGCAGTACTACGCCCGCCCGGCCCGCGCGCTGCACTACACCGGCCCGGCAGCCGCGGAGAACACGGCGGTCGCGTTCCAGGCGCTCGGGGCGGAGATCGCCGCCGCCGCGCCCGACCCGCTGCTGGTGCTGCGCCACGTGCGGCTCACCGCCGAGCAGGTGCGTGAACTCACCGCGACGCTGACCGCGCTGGCCGAGGACACTCCTGACGCCGGAGACGACGGCATGCGGTACGGCCTGCTGCTCGGTCTCTACCGGCCGCACGATCCGGACAGTCCGCTGGATTGATCGACGATCTCTTCATCAGCGTTTTCTCAGCTTGGCGCAGTTGAGGTGGGCAGAACGCGTAAGGAGAGGTGGTCGTCTACATGAGCGCACAATGGCGTGAGCGGTTGCGGACGGACGTGCCCGCGTCCCTGGTGGTGGTGCTGGTGGCGCTGCCGCTGTCGCTGGGCATCGCGGTGGCGTCCGGCGCCCCGGTGATGGCGGGTTTGATCAGCGCGGTGATCGGCGGGATCGTCGCCGGGGCGCTCGGCGGGTCCGTGGTGCAGGTGAGCGGCCCGGCGGCCGGGCTGACACTGATCGTGGCGCAGACCGTGGCGACCTTCGGCTGGCGTGGGGCCTGCGCGGTCACCGTCGCGGCGGGCGTGCTGCAGCTGCTGCTCGGCGCGTCCCGGGTGGCGCGGGCGGCACTGGCCGTCTCACCGGCCATCGTGCACGGCATGCTCGCCGGGGTCGGCGTCGTGATCGTCCTGTCGCAGGTGCACGTGCTGCTCGGCGACGCCCCGCAGGCGTCGGCGCTGGCCAACCTGCGCGCCCTGCCGTCGGAGCTGCTGCACAACCACACCCCGGCGGTGTTCGTCGGCGTGCTCACCCTCGCCGTGCTGTGGGGCTGGCGGGCGGTGCCGACCCTGGCCGGGCTCGTGCCCGCGCCGCTCGCGGCGATCGTCGTCGGCACCGCCGTCGCCGCGGCGACCGGGTGGGACCTGCAGCGGGTGGACATCCCCGACGACCTGCTCGCCTTCGACGCCGGCCCGATCTGGCCCGACGCGTCCCCGTCGACGTTCCTGGCCGCGGTCGGCGCGGTGGCGCTCGTCGCCGGCGTCGAGTCGCTGCTGTGCGCGGTCGCGGTGGACCGGATGCACGACGGCCCCCGGGTCAACCTGGACCGGGAGCTGGCCGGGCAGGGCGCGGCCAACATCGTCGCCGGGGCGCTCGGCGGCCTGCCGGTCGCCGGGGTGATCGTGCGGTCGACCACCAACGTCAAGGCCGGCGGCCGGTCGCGGCTGTCCACGGTGCTGCACGGCGTGTGGATCCTGGTGCTGGTGCTCGCCGCCGCGCCGGTCATCGAGCTGATCCCGCTGCCCGCGCTGGCCGCGCTGCTGGTCTACACCGGGGTGCAGATGGTCAACCTGACCCACGCCCAGTCGGTGCACCAGCACCGGGAGATTCCGGTCTACCTGCTCACCATGCTGGCCGTGGTGGTGCTGGGCCTGTTCGAGGGCGTCCTGGTCGGCATGGCGTGCGCGCTGCTGCTGTCGATCTGGCGGCTCACCCACGCCACGGTGCGGGCCTACCAGGACGAGCACGGCTGGCACGTCGCCATCGAGGGCTCGCTGACCTTCCTCGCGGTGCCGCAGCTGGCCCGTGCCCTGGCCCAGGTGCCCGCCGGGGCCGCGGTCGGCGTCGAGCTCAACGCCGACTTCATGGACCACGCCGCGGTGACCGCGCTGCACGACTGGCGCACCGGCCACGAGCGCGGCGGCGGCAACGTCGAGGTGCACGAACTGCACCATCACTGGTACGCCGACGCGATCACCGGCCAGCGCTCCCCGGCCCGCAAGATGCACCCCACGGCCTGGCTGCTGCCCCGGGTGCACCGCGCGGTGCCGCACGGGGCCCGTGAGCGCCTGGCCCGCGGCGCGCGGCTGTTCCACCGCCACGGGGCCCGCCGGGTCGGACCGCTGCTGGCCGAGCTGGCCCGCACCGGCCAGCAGCCCACCCAGCTGTTCATCACCTGCGCCGACTCGCGCATCGTGCCCAGCATGATCACGTCGACCGGCCCGGGGGACCTGTTCACCGTGCGCAACGTCGGCAATCTGGTGCCTCGGCACGGGGTCGACGACCACGACGGCAGCGTGCCCGCCGCGATGGACTTCGCGCTGCACGTGCTGCAGGTGCGCACCATCACGGTGTGCGGGCATTCCGGCTGCGGGGCGCTGGCCGCGCTGCTACGCCCGGCCACCCACTCGACGCCGATGCCGGACCTGCTCCGCTGGCTGCGCCACGCCCAGCCCAGCCTGCACCGGGTGCGGCCGGGGACCGGCGGCGAGGGCGACCACCTGACCCGGCTCTGCCAGCAGAACGTGGTCCAGCAGCTGGAGAACCTGATGACGTACCCGGCGGTGGCCGAACGGGTCCGCGACGGACACCTGGAACTGGTCGGCATGTACTTCGACATCGCCACCAGCCGGATCCACCTGCTCGACCCGACCCACACCCGGTTCACGGCCGTGTCCAGCCACTGACCGATGCGGCGGGCGGTCGCGGGACGGCGCGACCGCCCGCCGCGGTCATCGGGCTCAGGGCCGGGCGGTGACGGACGTGAGAGCTTCGGTGAACGCCAGCGCGAGGTCGGTGGAGGCGCCGGCGGGCAGGGCGGCGTAGACGTGGCGGACCGGTGGGTCGCGCAACTCGCGTACCGCGATGTCGGGGCGCAGCGCCCGCACGAGGAGCCCGGGGACCAGGGTGACGCCGAAGCCGGCGGCGACGAAGGCCTGCTTGCCGAGCCAGCCGCCGCACTCGATGTCGACGCGCGGGGTGAACCCGGCCCGCGCGCAGGCGTTGACCAGCATCGCGGCCGCCCCGGCGTAGTCCTCGACCCAGGTCTCGCCGGACAGCTCGGCCAGGTCGATCACGTCGCGTCCGGCCAGCGGGTGCCCGGCGGGCAGGGCGGCGTGCAGCGGATCGTCGAGCAGGTGCACCAGGCGTACGCCGTCGTGCGCGGGCAGGCCCGGCGGGTAGTCGGTGACCACGGCCAGGTCCAGCCCGCCCTCCAGCAGCCGGGGGAGCAGCTGCGGGGACACGCCGGTCGCGAACGTGACCCGGGTGCCCGGGTAGGCGGCCGCGAACGCGGTCAGCGCCCGGGGCATCAGGTCGGCGCTCGCGGTAGGTACCGCGCCGACCCGCAGCACCGGAGCCCGGCTGCCCTGGGCGATCGCCACCTCCTCGACGGCCTGGTCCACCCGGGACAGGATCGCCGCGGCGTGGCCGAGCAGCACCTCGCCGGTCGGCGTGGGCCGTACGCCGCGGGCGTGGCGGCGCAGCAGGGGGCCCTTGAGCTGCGCCTCCAGCACGGCGATCTGGCGGGACACGGCCGACTGGGTGTAGCCGAGGGCCGAGGCCGCCGCGCTGATCGAGCCGAGCCGGCACACCTGCTGGAACGAGCGCAACGCGGTGAGATCCACGGCGGCCATGCTAGGCCGCACATGCGCGGCACGCATGGCTGCCATCGCAAGTATGCGTTGGTGCGATACCCGGACCCGGGAGAGGATCACGGGGCAGCACACGAGACGGGAGTGACGATGACGCACGTCGTACGTTTGCCGGCGCCGGACGGGATGGCGCCGGCCACCGGATACAGCCACGTCGCCTGGGGCACGGGCCGCCTGATCGCGGTCTCCGGCCAGGTGGCCCTGGACGAGCACGGCGAGCTGGTCGGCCCCGGCGACCCGGCCGCGCAGGCCCGGCAGGTGTTCGAGAACCTGCGCCGCTGCCTCGCCGCGGCGGGCGCGAGCTTCGCCGACGTGGTGAAACTCGGCTACTTCGTCGTCGACGCCGCGCACATGCCCGCCGTACGGGCCGCCCGCGACGAGTTCATCGACGCCGCACAGCTGCCGGCCAGCACGGCGGTGCAGGTCGCCGCTCTGGTCGCGCCCGAGTTCCTGCTGGAGATCGAGGCCTGGGCGGTCGTCGCGCCCGAGCGCGCATGACCGCGTCGCGGTGTGCGGCCTGGGCCGGATGGGCTCGGCCATGGCGCAGACCCTGCTCGACGCCGGACACCAGGTCACCGTCTGGAACAGAAGCCCGGAAGCGAGCGCTGCCCTGGTGGCACACGGTGCGACGGCCGCGCCGAGCCCCGCCGCGGCGGCCTCGTCGAGCGCGATCGTGGTGCTGATGCTGTTCGACGGAGCGGCCTGCGAACAGGTGCTGTCCGGACCGGACGGTGTGCTCGCGGGCGCGGCACCGGGCACGACCGTGGTCAACCTGAGCACCATCGGCCCGGAGGAGTCGACGGCACTCGCGGCGCGGGCCGGCGCGGTCGGGCTGCGTTACGTTGAGGCTCCGGTGCTGGGCTCGGTGCCCGCGGTGCGCGGCGGCTCGCTGACCGTGCTCGCCGGCGGTGAACCGGCCGACGTGGCCGCCGCCGAGCCGGTGCTGGCAGTCTGGTCGCACGCCGGACGGCTGCGGCACACCGGCCCGGTCGGCGCCGCGACGGCGCTGAAGCTGGTGGCGAACCTCGCCCTGGGCGTGGTCGCGGCGGGCATGCGCGACGCGGTCGTCCTCGGCGAGGACTTCGGCCTGCCCCGCGACCTGGTGCTGGACACCCTCGCGCTGGGCGCGTTCGAGCGCATCGCCGGACGCGGCCGCGACCGGCTCGGCGCGGACGACTACGACGGCGCGCCATTCACGCTCGGTGCGCTGGAGAAGGACCTCGGCTTGGCACTGGACCGGGCACGCCGGCCGCTGCCGGTGGCGGGCGCGGCCCGCGAGGTCGCCGCGGCGGGCGTCGCCGCGGGTGATGCGAACCGCGACATCTCGGTGCTGGCCCGCACCACCGCCTGAGCGGCGACCGGCCGTTCGCCCACCGGCCGCGACCATCCGATCGCGGTGTGGGCCGCAGCCGTGTCCGTGGCCGGAAGACACGGCCGGAAGACACGGCCCGGAGCCGTCGTGCGGGTCAGCCCTTCGCGCCGCCGGTGAACGGCGCCTCGCCCGGCTTGTTCGCGCGGAAGCGCAGCGCCGACCAGGTGTCGTCGACGGCGACCTGCCCGTTGGGCCGCAGGCCGTACTCGGCGACGATCGGCCACAGCGTGTCCCGGTTGACGTCGCTGCGGTTGCCTTTCGGGTAGGCGACCCACAGCACGCCCGGCCCCGCCAGCTCGTCGCGGTGCGCGGTCAGCTCGCGGTGGGCCGCCGCGGCGTCCTCGGCGAAGATGACGGCGACTGCGGCCCCGCCCAGCGCCGCCGACCGGGTCGCCCCGTCGGGCAGCGGGCCGAGCAGCGCGGACTGCTCGTCCGACCCGGTCCAGTAGGTGCTGTTCGGCTTGATCAGCAGCTTCGCGGCAGTGGTCTTCTCGGTCATGGTCGTGGTCTCCGGATCAGGCTTCGGCGGGGGCGGGGGCGGGGGCGTAGACCACGTTCAGCACGCCGGTCTTGAACGTCTCGGACGACACCAGCGTCAGCGGAACCGTCTCGCCGTCGTCGAACAGGCGCTGGCCGTGGCCGACCACGATCGGGTGGATCAGCAGGTGCAGCTCGTCGAGCAGGCCGGCCCGCAGCAGCGAGCGCACCAGCACCACGCTGCCGGTGATGCCGAGGTTCTTGCCCGGCTCGGCCTTGAGCGCCGCCAGCTCGTCGAGGTCGCGTACGACCTCGGTGTTCTCCCAGGTCGGGTCCTGCAGCGTGCTGGACACGACGACCTTGCGCTTGCCGTTCATCACGGCCGCGAACTCGTCCTCGCTCTTGGGCCAGTACTCGGCGAAGCCGTCGTAGGTGGTGCGGCCCAGCAGCATGACGTCCGAGCCCTCCATCAGCGCGCCGACGGCCGCGCCCATGGCGTCGTCGAAGTACGGGAAGTGCCAGGTGTGGGGGTCCTGGACGACGCCGTCCAGTGACACGAACAGCCCAGCGACGATCTTCCTCATGATGACCTCCGGTCGGTGCCAGCGCCGTGCCCGGTTGGCCCGGCTGCTGTACACCCACTCTGACGAACGGGCCTCCGGAAACTCATCGGTCCCGGGAAGAAAATTTTGTCGGCTCGCCCGAATGGGCACTGACCTGCGTAGACATGGTCGACAGGGGGAGACCGATGAATCCGGGTGCCGCCGACCGTCCTATCTGACGAAGGTGCCCCGTGCCCGGACCGCGACCGGCGGCGGGCGGGCGCGCCGCGGAGGAGGCGAGCGGTGCGCGAGCACGGGCGGGAGTCGTACGCGGTGCTGGTCCTCGGCCCCGCACTGGGACCGGGGGACCTGGCCGCGCTGTGCGCCCGGGTCGACGACGCCTCCCGCGACGTGCCGGCGGGCAGCGCCCTGGTGGTGCTCTGCGACGTCGGCGCCCTGGCCCGGCCGGACCTGGCCGGGCTGGACGTGCTGGCCCGGCTGCGGCTGCACACCTCCCGGGCCGGTGGCACGCTGCGGCTGTGGCGGGCCGGCGCGCACCTGCGGCTGCTGCTGGAGCTGACCGGACTGCGCAGCGTGCTGCCGTCGCACCCGGGCGGCTCAGCCGACGAGTTCGGCCTCCTTGCCCCGCACGAGCACGGGGGGCAGGCCGAACAGCGGGAACAGCCGCTCGGTGTCGAGGAAGTTGTTGACCCCGGCGATCCGTCCGGCTGAGATCTCCAGGACGATGAGCGCCCACGGCTCATGGCGGTCCGGGTCCTCGGTGGGCCGGTACTGCCCGAAGGCGGGCAGGCCGTTGGCGACGACGGGCACCAGCCGCGAGCCCCGGCAGCCGCAGCCGAGGCCGAGCATCCAGGTGCGGATGTCGTCGACCCCACGGAACCACAGGTCCAGCGGCGGCATGGACAGCGTCGCGTCCTCGTGCAGCAGCGTGGCCAGGGCGTCGAGGTCGTAGCGCTCGAACGCCTCGACATACCGCGCGAGCAGGGCGGCCTGGTCGGCGTCGGTCGGGGCCAGCACGTCGGCGTCGGTGGCGCTGACCGCGCTCAGGCTGGCCCGGGCCCGCTGCAGCGCGCTGTTGACCGAGGCCACGGTCAGGCCGAGCAGCTCGGCGGTCTCGGCGGCGCTCCAGGCCAGCACCTCGCGCAGGATCAGCACCGCGCGCTGCTTGGGGGCGAGGTGCTGCAGCGCCGCGACGAAGGCGAGCCGGACCGACTCGCGGGCCACGGTCAGGTCCGCCGGGTCGGCGGTGTCGGGCAGCAGCCGGTCGTCGGGTGCGGGGCCGACCCACACCGACTCGGCCAGCGGCACGGGCGCGCTGGTGACCCGTTCGGGCGCGCCGGCCGAGGCCAGGTCCATGGGACGGGCCCGGCGCTGCGCGCTGCCGAGCATGTCCAGGCAGACGTTGGTGGCGATGCGATACAGCCACGAGCGGACCGCCGAGCGGCCCTCGAACTGCTCGTAGCCCTTCCAGGCGCGGATCAGGGTCTCCTGCACCGCGTCCTCGGCCTCGAACGCCGAACCCAGCATGCGGTAGCAGTAGGCGGTCAGTTCCCGCCGGTGCGCCTCGAGCATCTCCTCCACGTCCGCGAACCTACACCCGCCGCCCGACAGGACCTGTCACCGCGACGGCGTACCGGGGCGGTTGCCGAGGGGCAGCGGGCGGGCGACGTATTCTTCGGGCGATGGACAGCCGCGATATCTGCACGGACCGACGCCTCACCGACTTCCTGGTCGAGTACCTGGGGGAGTGGACCGAGGCGGAAGGCCTGACCGTGGTCGGCAGCCTGGCCCGGACCCGGCCGGGGTGGGACGGCCAGGTCCGCGACGTGGTCGGGGTGTCGACACCGCACGGCGGGGTGCTGTCCGTCGCGCCACATGCCGTCACCGCGGTACGCGACGCGGTGCGGACCTGGGGCGACGTGGCTGACCGGTTGCCCGGGGCGCTCGGGCGGCCGGAGGCGACCGCGTACCGCGGGGTGTTCCGGTGGACCGAGGCCCCCACCGGGCTGCCGGACGCGGGCGAGTGGGTGCCGGCGCTGGACCCGCGGGTGCCGGAGTGGCTGCACCCGTTCGGCGGGCAGGTGCTGATCAGCTTCGACGACGCGGGCCGGTACGCGGCGGGCGTGGGCGTGAAACGGCACAACACCGCCGGTATGGAGATCTCGGTCGGCACCGAGGAGGCGCACCGGGGGCGCGGCCTGGCCACAGCGCTGGTCGCGCAGGCGGCGCGCTGGATCCTCGCACAGGGTGCGGTGCCGATCTACCTGCACGACCCGGCGAACACGGCCTCGGACCGCACCGCGCGCAGCGCCGGATTCCCGGACCTCGGCTGGCACATCGTCGGCGTCGGCGGCCGCCCGCTGAGCGAGCCGCGCTCGGAGCAGTCGACGCCCGGCTGACCACGCCCGACTGACGCCTGCCGGCAACAGTCACCTGGTGAACGCATGCCGGTGACGGCTCGCTAACCTGTCGATCATGGCGGATTGGGTGCTCCGGCCTGCTGCGGCGGCCGATGTCGAGACGGTGGCCGAGTTGCGGGCCGTGGTGCTGCGGGCGGACCTGGAACGGCTCGGACGCTACGACGAGCACCGGGTGCGGCAGCGGCTGCGCGACCGGTTCGCGCCCGAGCAGACCTGGGTGATCGAGGTGGCGGGCACGTTCGCCGGGTGCGTGTCGCTGCGCCCGGCCGAGGACACCCACTGGCTGGAGAACTTCTACCTGGCCCCCCACCTGCACGGCGGCGGCATCGGCGCGGCCGTGCTGGCGGGCTTGCTGGAGCAGTGCGATCGTGACGGCACCGTGGTCCGGCTGCAGGTGCTGCAGGGCAGCCCAGCCCGTCGGCTGTACGAGCGGCACGGCTTCACGGCCGAGTCCGAGGACCCGGTCGACGTGTTCATGGTGCGCCGCCCGGCCCCGCGTGACTGATCAGGTGTGATCGGACCGCGTCGAGGAAGGCGTCGGGCGCGTCGCGGTGGACGCAGTGACCCACCGGAATGGTCAGCAGGCGGCCGCGGGGGAAACGGGCTGCCATCGCGGCGATGCGGTCCCGGGGCAGGAAGCTGTCCGGGCCGCCGCGCACCGTCAGCACCGGGCAGGTGATCGAGTCGACCGCGTCCCACCAGGCCGGATCGGGGGCGTTGAGCTGGCCCACGATGTGCCGCCGGATCTCGTGATCGGGCACCGTGAAACCCATCGGGTCCGGCGGCGGCGTCTCCTCCAGGACCAGCCCGGACACCCGCAGCTCGTCGGGGACGCCGGGCATCATGGGCCACGTGGCTGAGACGGTGAGAGATACGCAGGCGGGTCATGCGCCCACACTGTTCCTGATGGTGGGTCTGCCCGGATCCGGGAAGACCGTGCGAGGGCGGGAACTGGCGGCGGAGCGCGGAGCCCTGCTGCTCACCGCCGACGACTGGGCGCTGTCCCTGCTCGGCCAAGAAGACCGTCACCAGGAACGGCCCGACGGCAAGCGGTGGCTGCTGGAAGGCCGACTCATCGCACTGGCCATCGACGCCCTGCGCCTGCGGCTCAGCGTCATTCTCGACTTCGGACTCTGGTCGCGCGACGAGCGCTCCGCCCTGCGCTGGATGGCCGCTTCAGCGGGAGCGTCATGCGAGGTCGTGTACCTGCCGGTGGAACGCGAGGTGCAGTGGAGCCGGATTCAGAATCGCTGGAAACACGCGCCTGAGCAGACATTCCCCATGGCCGAGGCGGAGCTCGACTCCTGGAGAGAGCAGTTCGAGGTGCCCGACGCAGACGAGCTCTCCGGTTCGTCTCTGCCCTCCCCGCCGCCCGGGGACGAGAGCTGGTTCGCCTGGGCCCAGCGATTTTGGCCCTCCCTCGCACAAAGCCTGAGCGGGCGGCTCACCGAGAGCTGACGGCATGCCGCATCGACCAACTGTTTGGCCAACCCGGCATGTCACCGCTGTTTGACGCCACGTCACAGCTTGAACAGCCCGAGTTCGTGCCGTCCGTCGATGTCGATGTCGATGGCGCATGGGGTGTCGTCGGGCGCTTGATGGCGGCCTGGACGTTCGGCTCGGATCTCAACGCCTTGCCGGATCGCTCATACTCGATTCGGGCACCCGCCGCATTCGACCACCTGCCGCACCGGAATGACCTGTGCGGCTCGACCTTGGAGCGACGCATGCGCGAGATCGTCAATACGGCCGAAGCCCCCAGCTCGCCGTTGTACAGCCAGGCCGTGAAGGCAGGCAACATGGTTTACGTGTCGGGCCTGGTCGGCGTGGACGTCGCCACCGGCGCGCTGGCCGGGACGACGATCCAGGAGCAGACCCGACAGGCCCTGGCCAACTGCCGCGCAGTTCTGCGGGCGGCCGGGGCAGCCTGGGACGACATCGTCGAGGTGGGCGTGCTGCTGGCCCGCCCGGTCGACTTCGCCGGTATGAACGAGGAGTACGCAACCTGGTTCCCCGGCACGCCACCGACACGCTACGTGGCCAAGCTCGGTGTCGAACTGCCCGGCGTCCTGGTGTCGATCCGGATGACCGCGTTCAGCGGCGAGACGGCATGACGTGATCGCTCGCGGCAGGTGTGGTCACCGAACCCGCGAGTGTCGTCAGGTCGTCGGGTAGGTGCAGGCTGCCGTTGTCGAGCCGGCGGTCGGCCGAGAACGCAGATGGCGCAGGCGCTGAACACGGAACGTCGACACGTCCGCCATCTTGGGATCCGGCTGGTCTGCGACCACCGCAGATCGTTCACAGGGCGGTCGGAATACACGCCTCGACGTGTTCGATGATCTCCTCGGCCGTTCGGGATCGTCCGGCAGGCCAGTAGATCATGTCGCTGATGTGCAGACATCCGGTTCGCCGCGCCAAGCCCTCCAGCCTCCATGAGGTGGATCGTTCGTCCCCGCCTTCAGCGGTCAGGAGTGTGCGCACAATGTCGGTCGCGGCGTCCTTCGTAAGCGGATCAGGCAGCCGTCCAGACCGTACGTAGTCGAAGTAGTCCTCGGCGGCGACGCCGAAGTTCGCCCACCGTTCCCGGACGGCGTCCGTGACCCGCTCGGCGAGCTCGAGGGCTTCGACGGCGTCATCGACCTCGGCAAGGACCTCGCCGTCGTCGGCGTCGGGAACCAGTGGCGGGAACTCCAACAGATCGCCGAAATGCTCACCGCCGACGTCCCAGCTCAGGTACAGCACCACCGTGTACCGGCCGTTGCCGCGAGGCTCGATGGCCACCCACCGGATGCCGCGACGCTCCTGGTGGAAGGCCGGGCCGAGAAACTGTTCGATCGAGACCGACCGGCGCAGGGCGCCGATCGCGAACGACTCGCTCAGGTATCGCACGGGGCGAGGCTAACCCAGTCCGCCAGCTGCCTGAGTAGGCATTGTCTGTCGACGCATCGCACTGACCAGGTTTCGTTGGTGCGGCTGGAGACCGGCATCGACCACGGCCATGGAATCCGTGCTGGGCTGGCGGGCTCGACCAGTCGTCCGTCGGCGCGCCGGTCTACGTGGACTTTGACCCTGGTTGCGCGACCCAGCCGGCGACGAGCGCCAGCCCGGAGTCGCGGTGCCTGGCCACGAACCCGAATGGCCGGTCCAGCAGCAGCCGCACCTGCAGCGGGCGCTTCGACGGCGGCGCGCCCGTGTACTGGACCTCGATCGCGGTCGCCACGACCGCCTCGAACCCTTTCGCGGTGAACGACGCAGTCAAGTTTTGCGCTGCAGCGCCGACGAGCAGCGGGACGTCACTTATGCCCGGCAGTTGCTGCCCGAACACTTCCGACACCGTACGCAGTCCGAACAGGTCGGCGTGCGCGAGCAGGTTGTGTGACGATCGCACGGTGAACTGGGGCAGGCTCACCAGCAGCCCTGGGCTGTCGTCGTACGACCAGTCGAGGTCCACGGACACGCCTGGCGCGGTGTCGCCCTGCGCGAGCTGCGAGCCGCGCCGTGCCGGCGCCGCCGATCGGGTGTCGAGGGCGGCGGCGAGGACCGCGGCGGCCGGGGCGTCGGGCATCACCGTCCAGCGGTCCTACGGCCGTACCGGGCATCGACGGGTACGCCGGTGAGCTGATCCAGGTCTGGGCGAACCTCATCGACAACGCGATCGACGCGATGGCCGGGTGCGTTAGCCGTGTCGTTCGAAGCTGAGTCGGTTTTCGAGCGTGTCAAAGACCGCTTCGATCCCATGGTTGAGGAACACGTGGAGTGCGGTCACGGCTGGGCCGGCGGGGTGTGGCCCGCCGGCCCAGACTCCGCCTATGCGGCCATGGGGATGCCGTGGTCGGAGGCGTTCCAGGCCGGCCCGGTGCCGTTGCCGCTCAGCCACAGTTCCCACAGCGTGCCCGTGGTACCGCGGCCGTACACGCGCAGCGCGCCGACCGAGACGATGGCGGCCGGGTCGCCGGTGAACACCGCGCCGTACGGGTTGCCTGTCACCCAGGAACAGGCCGAGCAGGCCAGGCGGTCCTCGCGGAGGGCGTTGCCGGAGTACCGGGAGTACACCCGCAGCGTGCCCGACGCGAGCACCGCGGCCGGTTTGCCGATCATCGAGCCGCCGGCGTGCTCGGATACGGACCAGGGGCCGGCCACATTGCCCAGCCACAGCTCCCAGAGCGTGCCGGTGGTGCCGCGGCCGAACACCCGCAGCGCGCCGAACGCCACGATCGCGGTCACGTCGCCGGTGAAGGCCGCGCCGCCCGGCGTGCCGATGGTCCACGACCCCGCAGTGCTCGGCAGCACATCCTCGCGGAGCAGATTGTTCGTGTACCGGCTGTACACCCGCAGTTTGTTCCAGCTGTCCACCACCGCCGACGGGTTGCCGATGATGGCCGCCCCACCGTGGCTGGCGTGGTGCCAGTCGCCGTCCGAACCGATCCAGGCCTCCACCAGCGCCCCGGCGGAAGTGCGGCCGAACACCCGCGTCGTGCCGTAGTGGACCGCGGCGAAGTCGCCGGCGAACACCAGCCCGGGAACCGGCGTGCTGACGCTCCAGCTTCCGCCGCTGCTCAGCCGGTCCTCCCGCATCTGGCCGTTCTCGTACCGGGAGTAGACCCGCAGTCCGCTCGGGGTCACCACCGCGGTCGGCTCGCCGATGATGTCTGCGCCGCCGTGGTCGGCGGTGTGCCAGCCGTTGTCCAGCCAGCGTTCCATCAGCCGGCCGGTGGGGCTGCGGAAGAAGACCCGGAGCACCTCGTAGGTGACGGGGTCCGCGTCGGCCGTGGCCTGGGGGGCCGCCATCTTCTGGCCGATCTGGTCGATCTGGACGGCGGTCGGCGCGGCGTTGGCCGGACCCGCGAACCCGATCGCGCACACCGCGGTGGCGAGTCCGACGGCGAGCCGGACGAGGACCGACGATCGATTGTCCATTGTTCCTCCTTATCGTGATGTCGACTGTTGCCTTTCTCAGCATCGGCCGAACCGTCACGGTGGGATCACCGTTTTTTCAGGGTCGGCCACAGGGGGAAGTGATGCTGACAAGCCGCTTTACCGTGGTGCTGGCGGCGGCCGGCTATGGCAAGACGACAGCGGTCCGGTCCTGGCTCGGCAATGCCGAGCACACCTGGCTGAGCCCACCGACCTGGGATGGTCCATCGGCGACGGCACCGATCGTCGTGATCGATGATCTGCACCTCGCGGCCGAGCTGCCCGTGCTGCGCCCGGCACCGACCACCCGGCTGGTGCTGCTGACCCGCCAGCCGCCCACGCCGGCGATCCTGCGGTGGGCCGGCGGCGTTCCGGTCGAGGTCGGGCCGGGCAAGCTCGCCCTGTCACGGCAGCGCACGATTCGGCTGCTCCACCAGCGGTACGGCATCGCCGAGCCGGAAGCCACGCACGTGCACCAGCTGACGGCCGGCTGGCCGGCCCTGGTGCTGCTGGCCGGCGCGGCGCTGGCCGGCGACCGGGTCGGAACCGATCAGCTGGCCATGCCAGGCAACCCCATCGCGGAGTACGTCGACACCGAAGTGCTGGCCCCCCTGTCGACGGTCGCCCGGCGCCTGGTCACGGACTGTGCCCGAATCGAGGCGGTCTCTCCCGAGATGGCCCGCGAGTTGGGCCACCGCGACGCCGAGCGGACCCTGGCCTGGCTGGCGCGGCTCGGCCTGGTCGTTCCGGCCACACCAGACCATCAGTGGCACCGGCTGGTGCCGCTGCTCGCCGCAGTGGTCCGCGCCCAGCACCCGCCCCGGCGGCGGGTGCTCCGGGTGGCCGCCGATTGGCATGTCCAGCACGGCCGGTCCGCCGAAGCCCTGCGCCTGCATCTGGCCGCCGACGACCCCGACAGCTGTGCGGCGCTGCTCAGCGGGTCCGGCAGCGCGTTGCTCGCAGGCGGGGCGGCCGTGGACGTCGCCGCCACGATCCGGTCCCTGCCCGCCGGCTACCGCAACGAACGGCTCACCCTGCTGCTCGGCGAGGCCCTGGCGATCACCGGTGACACCGCTGCCGCCGTAGACACCTACGCGACACTCGACGACGGCTCCGAGGAGCTGCCGGCCGGGTTCGCGTGGCGATACGGCGCCGCCCTGTACTACGCGGGCACCGCTGGCGACGCCCTGGCCGTCCTTCGCCGCGGCCGGCTCACCGGCGCCGATTCGGCCGACGAGGCGCAACTGCTGGCCTGGACCGCTGCGGCGCACTGGCTGGCCGGCGACGCCGCCGCGAGCCGGGAGGCCGCGCACCGCGCGCATCGGACGGCTGAGGCGACCGGGGATCCCCGGGCCCGCTCGGCGGCGTACGTGGCGCTGGCTCTGGTAGCCAATCTCGACGGCGGCCAGGCTGTCCTGCACACCCACTACGAGCGGGCCCTCGCCCTGGCCGAGACCGCCGGTGACGTGGTGCAGGCGATCCGGATCCGGACGAACCTGGCCGTCGCGCTGGAACGCGAGGCGCGGTACGCCGACGCGCTCGCGGTGCTGACCCCGGCGGTGACCGACGCCGACCGGATCGGGCACACCGCCAACCTGGCCCTCGCGCTCGGTAACCTGGCCAGCCTGCTGTCCCAGCTCGGCAGACTGGACGAGGCGGTCACGACCTATGAGCGCTGCGTGGCCGCGTACCAGAAAATGGGTTCCAGAAAGGTCTCCTACCCGCTGTCGGGACTCGGCATCCTGTATCGCCTACGTGGCCGGACCAGCCAGGCGCTGGCCGCCTTCGAGGAAGCCGCCCGCATCGCGGCCGAGGACGAGAACCGGCTGGGCCTGATCCCGGCCCTGGCCGGCCTGGCCCGTACCCTCGCCGCCGAAGACCCCGACCGGGCAACCGAACACGCCGCCCGGGCGCTGAAACTCGCGACCGGCCCGCTGCTCTGTCCGGCCCAGCTCGCGCACGGCTGGGTGGCGCTGGCCGCCGGTGATCTCGCCACCGCCGTCGACTGGGCCCAGCACGCGGCTGCGGCCGCCCGGGCACACCGCGACGCCGGCGGCCTCGCCGAGGCCCTGGAACTGCGCGGCGCGGCCAGCACCGACCCCCGCGAGGCCCGCCAGGCGTACTGCGAGGCGCTGGCCATCCACCGCGACGCCGGCGCCGAGGTCCACGCGGACCTGGTCCGGGTCGCGCTCGGCCGACTGCCCGGCGCGGCAGCCGACGTGCAGTCGCGGGCCCGCCTCGCCGCCGGCCGGCTCGCCGAACTGCACGTGGTGGTGCCGGATGCGGACGGTCCGGTGGTGCAGATCCGGGCGATGGGCCAGTTCCGGGTGGTGGTCGACGGCGAGCCGGTGCCGGCCGCGAGCTGGCAGTCCCGCAAGGCCCGCGACCTGCTCCGGATCCTGATCACCCGCCGCGGTCGCCCGACGTCCCGGGAGGAACTCGCCGAACTGCTCTGGGAACCCACCCCGGACGAGGCCGACAAGGTCGGCCACCGGCTGGCCGCACTGCTGTCCATCCTCCGAGGCGTCCTCGACCCGGGCCGACGGGCCGCCACCGACCACTTCATCACCGCCGATGCCACCAACCTCGCACTCAACCTCGACCGGCTGGTGATCGACGTGGAGTCCTTCCTCGACGACGCCCGGCACGGCCTGCGCCTGCACGCCCGCGGGGCATCCGACCAGGCCGGCCCGCTGCTCCGGGCCGCCGAGGCCAGCTACGCCGAAGTGTTCGCCGGGGACCCTTACGACACCTGGTTGCAGGCGCTGCGGGAGGAGGCCCGCGCGGTGTACCTGCACGTGACCCGGGTCCTCGCCGAGCTGAGCCGCCGGGCCGGGGACTGCGATGACGCGGTGCGCTACCTGCTCCGGATTCTCAGCCACGACCCCTACGACGAGCAGTCCCACCGCGATCTGGTGACCGTGCACCTGGACGCGGGCCGGTACGGCGAGGCCCGCCGGGGGTACGACCGGTACGCGGCGGCCATGGCCGAGCTGGGCCTGCCCGCGCCGGCCGCTTTGGCATCATCGGCAGCGGTGCTGGCCCGCAACAGCATCGTGGCGGTGTCGGGGCACAGCCGTTCGGAGTGAATCCACCGCACGGCCGTAGGACTGCGTGGCTGCGCTCCAGTCGCCGGTGAACGCAGCGAGTTCGGCGATGCCCCGACTACGATGCCCCGACTACGATGCCCCGATGGATCAGACCATGCCGTACACCACCGCCACGCTCGCCGCCGACCTGCGTGAGCTGGGCCTGTCGTCCGGTGACGTGGTGCTGCTGCACGCGTCGCTCAAGAGCGTCGGGTTCACGGCCGGTGGCACGCACGCCGTCGTGCAGGCGTTCCTGGACGTGCTCGGTCCGGACGGCACCCTGGTCGTGCCGACCCACACCCCGGACAACACCGACCCGGCGGTATGGCAGCACCCGCCGGTGCCCGAGGCGTGGTGGCCGGTGATCCGCGAGCAGACCCCGGGCTTCGACCCGGCGCGCACCCCCAGCCGCTGGATGGGCGCGCTCGCCGAGGCGGTCCGCACCTGGCCGGGCGCGAGACGCAGCGACCACCCGCAGGTGTCCTTCGCCGCGCTCGGCCGGCACGCCGCGGACATCGTCGCCGAACACGTGCTCGACGACGCGCTGGGCGAGCGCTCACCGCTGGGCGCGGTGTACCGCCTCGACGGCAAGGTGCTGCTGCTGGGCTGCGGGCACGACTCGAACACGTCGTTGCACCTGGCCGAATGCCGACAGCAGCAGCCGCCGATGATGCGCACCGGCTCGTCGGTGCGGCGGCCGGACGGCACCAGCCACTGGGTCACCTGGACCGAGGTGGACCCGGACGAGAGCGACTTCACGCAGCTCGGCGAGGATTTCGAGGCCACCGGCGCGATGCGGGTCGGCCCGGTGGGCGGGGCGGTGGCACGGCTGGGACGGCAGCGCGCGCTCGTCGACTTCGCGACCGGCTGGATGGCCGAGCACCGCGTCGGCGCGAACGAATCGGCTGCTCATTCCTGATTGGGCATACCCTTTTCTCAGGCCGCCGGTGAGGTCGCGGCTCAGGGGAGGGGATGACTGTGTCCGCACCGTCCGATGCCGCCACCGTGACCGCCGTCGAGACGACACCCGCGACCGGCTCAGTGCTGCCGCAGATGCGGACCATGTGGTGGGAGCACGGGATGCGCGCCCGTGCCGACGCCGGGCTGCGCACCCTGGCCCAGGCGCTGCCGCGGCTGGTCGGCACCGCGCTGCGCATCGCCTGGCGCGCCGACCGGGTCCGCACGGCGATCGTGCTGTCCTGCACGGTGCTGGCCGGGGTCATGTCGACCGCGGGTCTGCTCGCCACGCAGCAGGTGCTGGTCGGCCTGTTCTCCGCCGCGCCGACGCCGGACCGGGTGGCCACGGCGCTGCCCGCCCTGATCGTGCTGGCCGGGGCTGCGGCGCTGCGCGCGGGCATGGGCATCGCCACCGGGTACGCCCTCAACGGCTTGACGCCGCGGGTGGACCGGGCGGTGCAGCGGCAGCTGTTCGAGGCGACGACGGCGGTGCGGCTGGACGCGTTCGACGAGGACGCGTTCGCCGACGACATGGAACGTGCCGCGCGCGGCATGGAGTCGGTGATCGGCCTGGTCAACGCGATGATGGCGCTGGCCGCGGGCACGATCGGGGTGCTGGCGGTGGCGGTGGCGCTGGTCGTCGTGCACCCGCTGCTGCTGGGCGCGATGCTGCTGGCGACGGTGCCCAACGCGTGGGCGGCGCTGAAGGCCGGGCACCTGGAGTACCAGACGTACCTGGCCGGGTCGGTGCGGCGACGCCGGATGTGGATCCTGAACCGGCTGATGGCCGACCGGATGACCGCGGCGGAGCTGCGCGCGTACGGGCTGCGCGGGTTCCTGCTCGGCCAGTACGACACGGTCATGGAGACCGAGACGCGGATCCAGCTCGACCTGGCCCGCCGCGTCACCACGACCAACGCGCTCGGCGCGCTGGCGGGCGGCCTCGCCACGGGTGCGGTGTACGGGCTGCTCGGCTGGCTGCTGCTGGACGGCGCGATCCCGCTGTCGGCCGCGGCCACCGCCGTGATCGCGCTCCAGGCCGCCCGGCACTCGCTGGCCACGGTGACGTACCAGGTCGACTCGCTGTACATGGAGGGGCGGCACTTCGACGACTACACCGAGTTCATGGAGCGGGCGAAGACACACGTGCCCGCCGCGGACGGTGTCCTGCCCGCGGGGGAGCTGGAGACGTTGGAGGTCGACGCGGTCAGCCTGAGCTATCCCGACCGGGACGCCCCCGCGGTCGACGGGGTGTCGCTGGCCGTGCACGCCGGGCAGACGGTGGCGTTCGTGGGGGAGAACGGCTCCGGCAAGACCACCCTGGCCGCGGTCATCGCCGCGCTGCGCGAGCCGTCGGCGGGCACGGTGTCCTGGAACGGTGTGCCGTTCGCCGAGCTGGACGCCGACCAGCTGCGCGCCCGCATCACGGTGGTGTCGCAGGACTACTGGAAGTGGCCGTTCACCGCCGAGGTGAACATCCGCCTCGGCGAGGCGGGGGCTCCGGTGGAGCGCGAGCGCATCGAGGCGGCGGCGCGCCGCGCGGTGGCCCACGACATGATCGTGCAGTTGCCGTTCGGGTACGACACGCTGCTGGACCGCACCTTCGCCGACGGGCAGGACCTGTCCGGCGGGCAGTGGCAGCGCATCACCGCGGCGCGCGGCTTCCTGCGCGACGCGGACCTGCTCATCATGGACGAGCCGTCCTCGGCGCTGGACCCGCGCGCCGAGGACGCCCTGTTCCAGGCGATCCGGGACCGGCAGGGCCGGCGGACCACCATCCTCATCACGCACCGGCTGGCCAACGTACGCCACGCCGACGTCATCCACGTGCTGCACGAGGGACGGCTCGTGCAGTCAGGCCGCCACGACGAGCTGATGGCGGCGGGCGGGCGTTATGCGGAGCTGTTCACGCTCCAGGCCCACGGCTACCTCGCCGCCGGGTGACGCCGTCGGGCGGGCTCAGGCCGCCGACCCGTAGCCGTGTGCCTTGATCCGCTGTGCGGCGTGCTCGTAGACGGCGGGGTCGGCCGCCGGCAGCGTGCCCAGGCCGTCGACATACCGGTTGTACATGCAGAACGCCGCCGCGATGAGCACCGTGTCGTGCACCTCCAGGTCGTCGGCGCCCTCGGCGCGGGCGGCGTCGACCAGCGCCGCGGTCACCTTGCGGCCGTCCTGCTGCACGGCGGCCGCGATCCGCAGCAGCGCCCGCATTTTCGGGCTGATGTCGGCGCTGTCGAGGTCCGCGCGGACCTGCTGCACCAGCGTCATACCGGCGTCGAAGTGCGCGGCGGCGAAGGCCGAGTGCGACGAGCAGCAGAACACGCACTCGTTGAGCCCGGACACGTAGGCCGCGATCAGCTCCCGCTCGCCCGCGCTCAGCGTCGGGTGCGGGGCGTGCAGCAGCGCCTCGGCCAGCGCGTTGAGCGGACCCGCGGTCTCCGGCCGGAACCGCATCGGGCCGTTGATGCCGGGGAACATCCGCTCGTCCACGCCCAGGTCGATGTGTGCCATCGGGGTTCTCCTCGGTGCTCGGTCTCGGGGCCGGCGACGGCACAGCCCTCCGGCATTCTCCCGGCCGGGCCCGGTGGCGCGCTTCTTCGATGTTGCTCTTCTGGCGTCCGGGCGCGCCGCGATCCGTCCCGAGCCGGGCACCTGCCCGGATGCCCGGCGGACGGGTTGCGCATTTTCGGCGCTGGCCCCGGCCCGGTCGCGCTGCCACGCTGGCGTCATGTCCGATGTGGAGCTTATGGGCGATCAGGCGGGGCGGCTGGCCGCGACGATGGTGGCGCAGCTGCGCGAGCTGGTCGAGTGCGAGTCGCCGCCGGGCGCGCTGCCGCAGCTGGGCGCCTGTGCAGACCTGCTGGCTGCCTGGGGCACGGCGGTGCTGGGCCGCCCGCCCCGCCGGGTGGTCCGCGACGGGCTGCCGCACCTGCTGTGGGCGGCCGAGGACCAGCGGGTGCTGCTGCTGGGCCACTACGACACGGTGTGGCCGGCCGGCACCGTCGAGCAGTGGCCGTTCACGGTGCGCGGTCCCATCGCGACCGGGCCGGGGGTGTGCGACATGAAGTCCGGCATCGTGCAGATGCTCACGGCCCTGTCGCTGCTGCCCGACACCTCGCGGGTCGGCCTGTTGCTGACCTGCGACGAGGAGACCGGCTCGGTCACGTCCCGCTCGCTCATCGAGCAGCAGGCGCTGCGCTCCCGGGCAGTGCTGGTCGGCGAGCCCAGCACCGAGGACGGAGCGCTGAAGGTGGCCCGCAAGGGCGGCTCGATGTACCGCATCGCGGTGCGCGGCCGCGCCGCCCACGCGGGCGTGGAACCGCACCGCGGCGTCAACGCCGCCGTGGAACTGGCCCATCAGGTGCTGGCCGTGCGCTCGTTCGCGGCCGGCGACACCAGCGTCACCCCGACGGTCCTGTCCGCGGGCACGATGACCAACCAGGTTCCGGAGTCGGCGGTGTTCTGCGTCGACGTGCGTGCCTGGACCCGCGACGAGCTGGAACGGGTGGACCGCCTGGTGCGTGCCATGACCCCGCTGCTGCCGGAGGCCGTGCTCACCGTCGGCGGCGGTCTCAACCGCTACCCGCTGCCCGAACAGGTCGCCCTGCCGCTGCTGGACCTGGCCCGGCAGGCCGGACGCCGGCTCGGCCTGGCCGAGCTGCGCGGCGCGCACGCCCCCGGCGCGTCCGACGCCAACTTCACCGGATCGCTGGGGGTGGCCACCCTCGACGGCCTCGGCGGCGTCGGCGGCGGCTCCCACGCGCGCAGCGAGTGGGTCGACGTGTCCCAGATGCCGGCGCGGGCAGCGCTGCTGGCCGGGTTGGTCGCCGCCGTGCTGGAGCAGCCGCGCGGCCGGTCCCGGCGCGCGGCCGCCACGGGCGCCGCCACTGGATGATCCGTCCACATCGGTGTGTCGAAGGCCGGGTCGGCCTGCTCGCGGGCGACCGGCCGGTACGCTCCGGGCGGCCGTGTCGTGCGGCCCCGACCCGAAGCCGGAGGCGACGACCGCCATGTCTGTGACCACTCTGCCGAGCGCGGCACCGCCCCGTTTCGGCGTGGAGGAGGAGTTCCTCGTCGTCGACGCGGTGACCCGCGTCCCGGCGCCCCGCGCGGCCGAGGTCGTCGAGAAGGCGTCGGCGACGCTGGGCGCCCGGGTGTCCGGTGAGATCACCACGTTGCAGCTGGAGACCCGGACCGATCCGTGCACCACGCTGGCGGAGCTGGCAGGCCAGCTGCGGCAGGCCCGCCGGGTGGCCGCGGCCGCCGCGGAGGCGACCGGGTTGCGGCTGATGTCCGCCGGCTCTGCGGCCGTCGCCGGTCCCGTCCCGCCGCCGATGACCACCGGACCCCGCCAGAGCCGAGGCATCGCCGCGTTCCGTGGCCTGCACGACGAGCTGGCCATCTGCGCCCTGCACGTGCACGTCGAGCTGCCTGACCGCGACCTGGCCGTCGCCGTGTCCAACCACCTGCGGCCCCACTTGCCGGTCCTGCTGACGCTGACCGCGAACTCGCCGTTCTGGGCCGATCGCGACACCGGGTACGCCAGCTGGCGCACCATGACCTGGCCGCGCTGGCCGGTGGCGGGTCCGCCACCGCGCTTCGACTCCGCCGCCCACTACGACCAGGTGGTCGACACCCTGCAGGAGGCCGGTGCGCTGGTCGACCGGGGCACCGTCTTCTGGGACGTGCGCCCCTCGGCCGCCCACCCGACGCTGGAGATCCGGGTCGCCGACGCGGCGCTGACCGCAGACGAGGCGGTGCTCTACGCGGTGCTGGTCCGGGCTCTGGTGACCCACCTGTCGGCGGCCGCCGGGCGCGGCGAACCCGCCCCCGACGTCCCCGGCGAGCTGCTGCGCGCCGCGTACTGGCGGGCGGCCCGCGACGGTCTGGACGGCGAGGGCCTGGACCTGGCCACCGGACGGCTGCGCCCGGCCGCGGACCTGGCCCGCGCGCTGGTGGCCCTGGTCGAGCCGCAGCTGCGCGCCAACGGCGAGCACGAGCACGTCACGGCGGCCCTGGACCGCCTGCTGGCCGACGGGTCCGGCGCGCGCCGCCAGCGCTCGGCCGCGGTGCACGGCGGCCTGGCCGGGGTCGTGGACTACGTCGCCGAGCAGACGGTGCGCTGACCCGGAACTGGGCAATCCGGCGTAAGCGCGGCCCGTGGTCGGTGGGCGATGCTGGAACGGCAGCGATCCGACCCCGGGAGGCCCCCGTGCACGCCGTCGCCACCGTCCCGTTCCACCTGGACCGCCTCGAACCGGCGGAGATGAGCCGCACCGCCCGCGACTTCGCCGACCGGATGGCCGCCCGCCGCTCGGTGCGGCAGTTCTCGCCCGAGCCGGTGCCGATGGACGTCGTCGAACAGGCCGTACGCGCCGCCGCGACCGCGCCCAGCGGCGCCAACCTGCAGCCGTGGCGTTTCGTGGTCATCACCGACCCGGTGCGCAAGCGGGCGCTGCGGCACGCGGCGGAGGCCGAGGAGCGGGAGTTCTACAGCCGCCGCGCGCCGCAGGAGTGGCTCGACGCGGTCTCCGGCATGGGCACTGACTGGCACAAGCCGTTCCTGGAGACCGCTCCCGTGGTCATCGTCGTGTTCGAGGTCCACCAGGGCCCGCACACGCCCAAGCCGTACTACGTCAAGGAGTCGGTCGGCATCGCCGTCGGCATGCTGATCACCTCCCTGCACCTGGCGGGGCTGGCCACGCTCACGCACACGCCGAGCCCGATGCGCTTTCTCAACGAGATCTGCGAGCGCCCGGCCGAGGAGCGGGCGTACGTGGTGATGCCCGTCGGCCGTCCCGCCGACGGGGTCACCGTGCCCGACCTGTCCCGCAAGCCGCTACCGGAGGTGCTGGTCCACCGCTGAGCGCCCCAGGTCCGCGGCGAAGAACTCGTGCAGGGGGCGGACGTGCCGGTCCTCGCGCCGCCACTCGGCCAGCAGGTCCTCCAGCAGGTGCAGCTCGGCCACCAGCTCGCCGCCGCGGTACCGGCGGATCACCGGGTGGATGAACGCGCTCTCGGCGGCCCGGTCGGGCTGCGGGTGCCGCTCGATGGCGAACACGTCGCCGTACTCGTCGCGGCCCCACCGCAGCCCGAACGTGTACAGGTGCGGCTCGTCGCCGAAACGTTCGACCGCGTGGTCCTCGGGCAGGTCGTGGTAGTGCCGCACCGGCCCGCCCGCCGGGTCGACGACCAGCGCGTCGACGAGGAACTCGAACTGCGTCCACAGGGCCGAGCTCCAGTTGACCCGGTCCAGCACGGCCGCCGTCAGCGCCCCGGCCTCGGCGGCCACCTCGTCGTAGGGCAGCGGCACGCCGTCGTACCGCTCCTGGAGCAGCCGGGTCAGGGTGCGCAGGTTGTACCGGAAGCCGTCGATGAACGCCGAGGACGCCTTCTTGAAGTCCCGGTCCTGGGCGAGGGTGCCGGCGAAGTAGAGCCCGTCGACGTCGGCGGACTGCCAGTCGGGCCGGGTCACCGGCATGCGGCCGTTCGGGGTCATCCGGGGCCGGCAGCCGTCGCCGAAGACGGACGTGTCCATCGCGAAGCCGGTGCAGCGCAGCACCGACTCGTACTCCATGACCGCGGTCTCCCCGTCGGCGTGGGTGTAGGTCAGGTGCACCTCGAAGCGCTCGCCGACCGGGCGGATCTCGTCGATGACGCAGTCGAGCACCGAGTGCAGCGTCTTGAACTGGTAGCTGTCCAGCACCGCCCCGTGGTGTCCGCGCACGTCGCCGGGGTGTTTGGTGTTCCAGGCCAGCCGCAGCGGCCGCGGGCTCGCCAGGTGGATCATCGCGGCGTGGCCGAGCAGCGCCGACGCGGTCTCGAACGCCGAGTTGCCCTTGCCGAGGATCAGCACCCGGTGGTCGGCGTAGTCGGCGGGATCGGTGCTCATCGCCTCGTACCCGACGGCGTGCTCGATGCCGGGCACGTCGGGAATGTTGGGCCGGCCCCAGCCCGTCGCCACGATCAGGCACCGGGCCGAGACGGTCCCGTCGGCGGTGTGCACCGTGAACCCGTCGTCGGCGCGGTCGATGCGCCGGACGTCGGTGTCGTAGCGGACGTTGAGCTTGTGGTGGCGGCCGAAGTCGGCGAGGTATCGGACCAGGTCGTCGGCGTGCGGGTAGTACTCCCGGCTGTAGTCGGCGAACGGCAGGTCGGCGGGTTCGTGCAGCAGCGAGTTCCAGTCCCAGCGCAGCCGGATCTCCGGGTCGGTGCTGACGGAGTGGACCTTGTTGAGGGAGATGAGCTTGCGGTGGCGCGGGTGGTGCCGGAAGAAACCGGCGGGCTCCGATGCCCGCTCCAGGGTGAGGTAGTCGGCTCCGGCCTGCTGGAGGTAGTAGCTCAGCTGGAGCCCGGCGGGTCCGGCGCCCACGATCACGTACTGGTGGCGGACCTCGGCCGGTGCACTGTCTGTCATGGACACTCCTGTGAAAGGGATGCCTTGACCTTTCATTACTCATATGGATACGTCAATCGGCTCGGCCTGGCGTGTTGCGCGGTGGCGGCCCGGTTCGCCACATACAGCCCATATCATGGCAAGGTGGGCGAGGTGCCGGAGGAGACCGTGCGTGAGCTGTACACGGCCCTGCCTGATGGGTTCACCGCAGCGCGTGACGCGGCGGCGACCGCGGCCAAGGCGGCCGGGCACGCCGCGCAGGCCACGGCGATCAAGCGGCTGCGCCGGCCCACGGTTGCCGCGTGGCTGGTCAACCTGCTGGCCCACCGGGCGCCCGAGCGCATCGCCGAGCTGAGCGCGCTGGCCGCCGCGCTGCGCGACGCCCAGCGGCAGCTGCGCGGCGCGGACCTGCGGGCGCTGACCGTGCAGCGCCGCGACTTGCTGTCGGCGCTGACCGAACAGGCCGCAGACCTGGCGGTACGCGCCCAGCCCGCGCGGAGCCCGGCGAAGCTCCCGCTGGCCGAGGTCGAGCAGACCCTCGCCGCCGCGCTCGCCGACGACGACGTCGCCGTCCAGGTCCGTGCCGGGACTGTCACGAAGGCCGTGTCCTACACCGGGTTCGGCGCGGCGTCGCCGCTCGGCGACGAACCCGATGACAATGAACCCTCAGGCGAAACCGTGCACACGGCCCGCCGCACGGCAGCCAGGACCGCCGTGCGGAAGAGTCCCGCCGCGCCTGCCGCGCCTGCCGCGCCGGTCGAGGCGGTGGCGGCAGTGGCGGCACAGCGGGTCGCCCGCACGGCTGCGCCGCCCGCTGTGCCGGTCGGGCTGCGGCGGGAGCTGGCCTCGGCGCGTGAGGCCGAACAGCGGGCGCGGGACGAGGTGGACCGGGCCCGGGCGGCCGAGACGGCGACCGCCGATGAGCTGGCGCAGCTCAGGACGGCGCTGGCGGCGCTGGAGGAGCGGCGGGCCAGGGCGCAGCAGGAGGCGAACGGGCAGCGCGCGGCCCGTACGGCGGCGGATCGGGCGCTCGCGGCGGCCGTGCGCCGCACCGCGAAGGCGCAGGCGGCGATCGACGCCCGCGCGGCGAGGTCATGACAGCGGCCCGGTCCAGGGCCGGGCTCGGCACACAGCAGGAGGAGCAGGCGATGTTCGGCAGGACACGGGCGTTCTCGGGGTTCTCGGTCGACGACACCGACCAGGCGAAGCGGTTCTACGGCGAGACGCTGGGCCTGGAGGTCACCGATCTCGGCGGCGGCATGCTGCGGCTGGAACTGGCCGGCGGCGGCCAGGTGCTGATCTATCCGAAGCCCGACCACGAGCCGGCGACGTACACCATCCTGAACTTCCCGGTGACGCACCTGGAGGCCGCGATGGGGGAGCTGGCCGAACGCGGCGTCGAGTTCGAGCGGTACGACACCGACGACCTGAAGACCGACGGCGAGGGGGTGTCCGACGCCGACACGGGTCCGCGGATCGCCTGGTTCAAGGATCCGGCGGGCAACATCCTGTCGGTGCTGGAGGAGGACTGACCCCGCGTACCTCTGGCGGGGCCGCCCGCGGGCCATTACGGTGACGCCCCAGGACGTGTCACCGGCGGCGGCTGCCAGACGGGGAGATTCGCATGGCCGGGGCGGGACCGGGCGTGGCCCGTCGTTCGATCGTGGGCGGGCTCGTGCTCGCGTTGCTGCTGCCGCTGGCGGCGTGCACCGGCGGCGTCCCGCGGCGCGAGGACGAGCGGCCGGTGCTGTCGCCGGAGCAGACCGCGGCCGCGCTGGCCTCGCCGGATCCGGCGGAGCGCCGCCGCGGGGCCTGGTCGGTGCTGGCCAATCTGGGCGTGGCCGTCTACACCCCGGCGGGCGAGCCGGTGCTGGCCGGGGTGCGCCCGGGTGCGGACGGCGTGCACGTGCTCCTGGCGCAGGTGGACACGCTCGCCGACATGGCGGGCACGGCCCGCGAGCCGATGCTGACGTTCGCGCGGCGGCTTTCCGCGCTGGGGGTGCGGCGCGAGCCGGCCGAGCTGCTGGAGCTGTACCGCACGGCGTACTGGCAGGCCCGGGACAGGTGGCTGGTGCGGCTGTTCCAGGCGCGAAAGGTGGACTTCGCCGGGGACGGCGAGCTGGGCCCGTCGGTCGACGCGCTGTCGGAGTGGCTGCTGCTGCTGGACGGGTTCGTGACCCCGGACGTGGCGGCGCGGGTGCCCGAGCGCGCGCCGATGGGCGCCGGTCAGCGTGCCGCGCCGGAGGCGGCGGGCTGGGGTGTGGTGTACGCGGCGGGCGGCGGGGAGCTGTCGCTGGGTGGCGCGCCCGCGATGGCGTACGCCCAGGCGATGTTGCGCTGGCAGGATGTGCGGATCCGGATTTCGCCGCAGACGGCCCGGCTGGCCCAGGGTGCGGGCGGGCCCGGTGACGCGCTGGACGTGGTGGCGACGGTGGACACGGCGCAGGCCGCGGCGGCCGGGTTCGGGCCCCAGCCGCTGTTGACGGCGAACGCGGCACCCGGCGTGGTGGAGGTGGCCTGGTTGCCGCCTGCGCAGCTGGCCGGGCATGTGGAGTTGGGGGAGGGCGGCTGGTCGCCGCGGCGTGCCGTCACCGACGCCGCGGGCCGGGCGACGGCGCGGTTGCGGGCCGCCGCGGACCCGGGCGAGCCGGCCGATCCCGAGCGTGCCGTCACCGGGGTGCTGCAGGCCGCGCCGATGGACAACCTGGCGCTGTTCCGCGCGGTGTTCGCCGGTGCGCCGGAGGGCCTGGCCGCGTTCCTGGCGCCGATGCCGCGGCAGGCGGGCGCGCTGCCGGTGACCGTGAGCTGGCACGGCAAGGAGGACTGCGCGACGTTCACCGACGGCGAGTGGACCGGCACTGCGACGGTGTCGGGCACGCTCCGGGTGGCCGGCGCGACGCTGCGGCCGGTCGGCGGTGATGTGACGTTCCGGCTGGTCGTTGCCGGTGGCAACGTGGTCGACGGCGAGGTGGGCCAGCTGACCGAGCTGTCCGGCAAGGCAGGCGGCAAGCAGGTCGCGGCGACGCTGGACGGCGGTGGCCGACCGGCGGGCTCCGCCGCGGCGGCGAGCCTCGCGTACACCGGCAGCACCCTGGAATGGGGTGTCGGCGACCGGCCGGTCACCACGACACGGCTGGCGGTCGACGGGCGGTTCACGCCGCGGGCCGGTGACTGCTCGACGCTGACCGGTGACCTGTCGCTGTCGGTTCGCGGAGCGCGAGCCGCCGACGGGATCTCCGGCACCCTCACGGCAGGGTTCACGGCCACCAGCGCCGGATGAGGGCAGGCTGCGGCCGCACGGTCGACGGTCGCACTGTACGATGTGGACCGTTCTCGAACATGTGTTCTAAAACACACACCGTATATTAACCGACTACTGGTTGACACCAAAGTGATGCATCTATATATCCTGCTAGTGCGCGGATAACCAGTGGTTTGATTGGCGGCCTTCGGGCAAACCGCTGGTTTTGCCGGTGTGCTCCACCACGTCCGAACCGGGTGCGGGCCCGGACCGGGCGAATGCCGGCTCCGCGCAGCTCACCACTGCGATGACGGAGGCGGAACAATGTCAGACAGTCCAGGAGCGACCACCACGGCCAGCGCGTACGACCTCATCGGCGGCGCGCCGTCGGTGCGCGAGGCGGTTGACCGGCTCTACACCTACCTGCTCGCCGACGAGCAGCTCGCCGACTACTTCGACGGGATCGACCTGCCCAGGCTCAAGAGCCACATGGTCGCGCTGCTCACCCACGTGCTCGGCGGCCCCACCGGCTATCCGGTGGAGAACCTCGGCCCCGCGCACGCCCGGCTGAACATCAGCGCGGCGCACTACGAGCGGGTCGCGCAGTACGCCGCCGGGGTGCTGTTCGAACTGCACGTCCCGATGGACGTCATCCTCCAGGTCGGACAGGTGCTGGCCAGCGTGCAGCCCCTGATCGTGGCCGAGCCGGCGGCGGCCTGAGGATGGACGCCGCGCGCCTGCAACGCAGCTTCGCCGTCGTGTCCGCACACGGCGACCGTGCCGCCCAGCACTTCTACGCCTTCCTCTTCGTGGCGTACCCGGAGCTGCGCGACCTGTTCCCGGTGTCCATGGCCGGCCAGCGGGACAAGCTGCTGCAGGCGCTGGGGCACGTCGTGTCGCACGTCGACCGGCTCGACCAGGCCGTGCCGTTTCTGGAAGGGCTGGGCCGCGATCATCGCAAGTTCTCGGTGGTCGGGGCGCACTACGGACAGGTCGGGCAGGCGCTGCTGGCCACCCTGGAGCACTTCCTGGGCGACCAGTGGACCGACGACCTGGCCGCACAGTGGTCGGCGGCGTACGACCTGGTGTCGGGCACCATGCTGCGGGCGGCCGAGCACGCCGCCCGCAGCCAGCCCGCCTGGTGGACCGCGGACGTGCTGGAGCACGAGCGACGCGGCCCCGACCTGGCCGTGTTCACGGTGCGCCCGACCATGCCGCTGACCTACCGGCCCGGACAGTCGGTGGCACTGGAGTGCCCGCTGCGGCCGCGGGTCTGGCGCTTCCTGTCGCCCGCGAACACGCCGCGGGCCGACGGCACCATCGAATTCCACGTCCGCGCCCAGTCCGGCGGCGAGCTCAGCCCGGCCCTGGTGCATCAGCTGCGCGAGGGCGACCAGGTGCGGCTCGGGGCGCCGGTCGGACGGCAGCTCACCCTCACCCCCGGTGGCGGCCGGGACCTGCTGCTGATCGCCGCGGGCACCGGCCTGGCCCCGATGCGGGCCCTGGTCGAACAGGTCGAGGTCGAGACCGCCGCGGGTGTGCCGGCCCGGTCCGTGCAGCTGTTCGCGGGCGCGCGCAGCGTCGGCGACCTCTACGACCTGCCGACCCTGCGCGGCCTGGCGGCGGCGCACCGCTGGCTGAGCGTGCTGCCGGTGACGCCGGAGGAGCGCGGCGGCGACGACGTGCTCGGCGCGGCGCTGCGCACCAGTCGGCTGGCCGAGCGAGAGGTGTACGTGTGCGGCCCGCCCGCGCTGGCCGGGCAGGCGCACGACGCGCTCGCCGCCGCCGGCGTGCCCGCCGCGCAGATCCATCTGGAGGACTACGACGGCACGCGTTACCTGCCGTCTCCGGAGCCCGCGGCGAGCACCGCCGCGGCCCGCTGACCACCGGCCCGATGACCCAGGGGGACAAGTGAGCACTGTCAGCGCGTACGAGCAGCCGGACCTGCGCAAGCGGGTGCCGCACACGCCGGAGTCGATCGTCCGGCACCACCTGCCCGACGCCACCGGGCGGCGGCGCGGCTACGACAAGGAGGCGGTGGACCGGCTGCGGCGCACGCTGGCCGAGGACGTCGACGCGCTCAACGCCTACATCGTGGCCCAGCAGGCGGAGCTGGACCGGGTCAAGCGGCTCGGGGACCGGCTGCAGCCCGTCGACCCGGCAGCGCGGGCCCGGCAGGTCGCCGCGGAGGCGGTCACCCTCACCGCCCGCGCGCAGGCCCAGGCCGACACCGTGATCGCGGCCGCGCAGCAGCAGAGCCGGCTCATCGTGGAGAGCGCGGAGAAGCAGGCCGCGCACATCCTGGAGGCCGCCCGCCGCGACGCCGACCGGGCCGCGGCCAGCTACCGCGCCAGCGCCGGGGTCGGGTACAGCCCGGACCGGGAGCGCCAGGCCCGCGACGTGGCGATGCTGGCGACCTGCCTGCGTTCGCTGGAGGCGGCCCGGTCGAACCTGCCCGCCATCGAGGCGCAGTTCGACGCGGTGATCATGGCGTTCGCGCACCAGCTGCAGCACCTGACTCCGTCGCCCGACTGAGCCGCGGACCGCCGACGATGTCGTGTCCAAAATGGAGTGAACATGACCGGCCCGGCCTGCCCGTCCGATGATGTCCAGATGCATGCACGATCCGTGTTGCCGATGTTCGCGCAGCGTTACAACCGCCTGCTGGACGCGATCCAGCCCGACGGGGTACGCCAGACCGACGAGATGGTCGCCCGTGCCGTCGACGTGTCCGCGCAGTACATCGGCATGCTGCGTACCGGCAAGCGCACCAACCCGGGCCACGAGCTGGTCGGGCGGATCGCGGCCCACTTCGGCGTGGACGTGGCCTACTTCCTCGACCCCGAACGGGCCGCGGCCGTCGACCGGGAACTGGAGCTGCTCGGCGCGCTGCGCGACACCAAGGTGCGCCGGCTGCTGCACCGGATGAACGGCCTGTCCCCGGCGAGCCTCGACCTCGCCGCCGAGGTCGTCGAGCGGCTGCGCCACCTGGAAGGCCTCTACGACGACGAGTAAACGAACGGTAACCTGCCCGTGGAACACTTCGGCTCGCGGCGGGCCACCGGAGCCGGCGCGACGGCAGTCATTGAGGCGGTCACGTGGCGGATCACACGGTGCACCGGCTCTCCACGCCGCTGGGCCTGACGGCGAACCTGACGATCGGCGCGCTCGTGCATGTGCTCGCCGCGCTCGTCTACGGTTCGCTTTCCATGCTGCTGCGGCTGGAGGGCTGCGACAGGGCGGGCGGGCTGGCCGCGGGCTGGGTGCTAGCCGTGCTGCTGGACCTGCTGCTCGGCGGGGTGCTGCTGGCGGGCGCGCTGCGCCGCACCGACGGCAACCGGTGGGCGGTGCTGGCCGGCTGGGCGGTTAGCCTGGTGCCGTTCGTGGCGCTCGCGGGTATGGCGATGAGGTATCTCGCGACCCTGCCCGGCAGCTGCGCCTAGTGCCGGCGGACGAGGTCGGGCGGCTGGCGCGCGCGTCGGGCTACGCGGCGGCCGATCCGCTGGCAGTGGGGATCTCGCGCCGGGGGCTGCCGCCGGTGTTCGTGTGCACAGGCCGCACGCCGACCGGGCAGCCGGTGTGCGAGGACACTCCCGTCTACGCCGCCTCGCTGTCCAAGCAGGTCACCGCCGCGCTGGTCGCGCTGGTCATGCGCCAGGGCGGCCTGGCCGTGGACGAGCCGCTGTCGCGGCGGCTGCCCGAGCTGCCTGGCTGGGCGGAGTCGGTGCGCCTGCGTCACCTGCTGCACCACGCCGGCGGCCTGCCCGGCGACGACTCGGTCGACCGCGCCCTGACCGGAGACCGGACCACGGCCGGTGTGCTGGCCGCGCTGCGCGCGCTGCCCGAGCCCGCACTCCCGCCCGGCACCGCGTACGCCTACTCCAACGCCGGTTACGTCTGCCTCGCCGAGGCGGTGCGGCGGGCCGCCGGGACCGACCTGCCGGCGCTCGCCGAGGAGCTGCTGTTCAAGCCGCTGGGGTTGACGTCGACCCGGTTCTGGGACGGCCCGGAGCCGTGTCCGCCGGGGGCTGAGCCGCTGTCGCCGGCCCATCCCGCACCGCTGTCGCTGGGCGACGGCGGCGTCTGGAGCACCACCGGAGACCTGCTGCGCTGGGCCGATGCGCTCAACGACGGGCAACTCGGGGTCAGCGGGCTGCTGCAGGCGCCGGGCCGCCTCGACGACGGCACGACGCTGGACTACGCGTGGGGCATGGGGGTGCGCCGACGCCACGGGCTGACGGTGTACCGCCACGGCGGCGGCTGGCCTGGCGTGCGCGTCTTGTCGGCCAGGGTGCCCGACCGCGGGCTGAGCATCGTCGTCACCGCGATCGGCGACGACACCGAGCGCGCGGCGGCGCTCACCGACGGCCTGCTCGACCTGCTGCTGAGCTAATACCGGGTTTGACTTATATAAGCGAGGGCTGTAGCTTCGGTCCGTGCACGCCTTCGACGTACTCGGGGACCCGGTCCGGCGCCGGATCCTCGAACTGCTGGCCGGCGGGGAGCGGGCGGCCGGGGCGCTGACCGAGGTCGTCCAGGCGGAGTTCGGCATCTCGCAGCCCGCGGTGTCGCAACACCTCAAGGTGCTGCGCGACAACGGCTTCGCGACCGTGCGCGCCGAAGGAACCCGCCGGCTGTACACGGTTGACACCACCCCGTTAAGGGAAGTGGACAGCTGGCTGGACCACTTCCGCGGGTTCTGGAACCAGCGCCTGGACGCGCTGGGCACCGAACTCGCCCGGGGCCGCCGGGAACGCCGCCTGCCGGCACGACAGGACAAGGAGAAGCCCGATGAAGGACATCACCGAGCAGCTTGAGGCGATCCGGCGCGAGGTCGCCCGGCGCGACGGCGACGCGGGCGAGACGGTCGCCGTGCTGGTGCGACGGACCTACCAGGCCGACGCCGACGACGTCTGGGACGCGATCACCAGCAAGGAGCGCCTGCCGCGCTGGTTCGCCCCGGTCAGCGGCGACTTCCGCGAGGGCGGCAGCTTCCAGGTCGAGAACATGGCCTCCGGCGACATCCTGCGATGCCGCCCGCCGGAGCTGCTGCGGATGACATACGGCGGCCCGACCAGCATCGTCGAGGTGCGGCTGACCCCATCCGGCGCGGACGCCACCGACCTGGAGGTCGAGCACACCGTGCCGATCGAGATGGCGGGCAGCGGCGCGGGCGCGCTCTACGTCGGCCCCGGCTGGGACCAGGGCCTGCTCATGCTGGCCCGCCACCTCGGCGGCGAGCCGACCGACGACCCGCTCGCCGACCAGAACTCCCTGGCCGGGCAGGAGTTCTCCCGGCGCTCCATCCAGGCCTGGGCCGACGCCATCCGCGCCGCCGGCGCCGCCACCGAGGACGAGACCACCGCCGCGGTGACCGCGGCCGCCACGCACTTCGCCCCTGACCTCTGACGGTCGCTGCCCCACGCGCCGAAGATCGACGTCCTATCATGCGTGAATGACTGATCGCCCCGTCGCCCTCATCACCGGAGGCGGCGGCGCCATCGGCGCCGCCTTCGCCCGACAGCTCGCGGCCCGCGGCTACCACCCCGTCATCGCCGACCTCGATGCCGAAGCCGCGGCCACCGTGGCCGCCGAGGTCGGCGGCACCGCCCATGGCCTCGACGTCAGCGACCACCAGGCCAACCGGGATCTCGTCGACACCATCCTGAGCAGGCACGGCCGCCTCGACACCGTCTGCCTGCACGCCGGCGTCCCCACCGGGCAGCGCGCCACCGAACCCCTCGACCTCATCCGCTACCGGCGCGCCACCGCGGTCAACATCGACGGCGTCGTCTTCGGCATCGACGCCGCGCTGCCGGCCCTCAGCGTCCGCGGCGGCCACATCATCGTCACGTCCACCCTCGCCGTCCTCGACCCGAGCCGGGCCAACCCCCTCTACACGCTGACCAAGTCCGCCGTGCTCGGCTTCGTCCGCGCCCTGGCCAACCCCCTCAAGCCGCGCAACATCACCATCAACGCCCTGTGCCCCGGCTTCGTCGACACGCCGATGCTCGTCGCCCTGCGCCCGCTGCTGACCGAGCAGGGCTACCCCCTGCTCACCCCCGACGACGTCGCCGCCGCCATGGGCCACGTCATCGACACCGCAAGCACCGGCGACGCCTGGGCCCTCGTTCCCGGCCAGCCGCCGACCCGCTACGAATACCTGCCCATCCCGCCGTCGCTCATGCCCGACGGCACCCCCGCGCCCGAGCTGCAGCTTCCCGCGCCTCTCGCGCCCACGCCCACGACAGGCCGAGTCTGATCGACAGCCGGCCGTAGGCCCGTCCTCAGGTCGCCGCGCCCGCTGCCGCCGTCGCGACGAGTCAGCCCACCACCAGGCGCAGCGGCCGCTGCTGTGGGCTGTTCAACCGGTCGAGGGCGGCGGAGGTCGCCGCGTCGGCGGGCAGGTAGACGAGCAGGCGCTGGTCGTCATCGGCGGACAGCTCCAGCGTCTCGTACGCCAGCCGGAGCACGCCGACCTCGGGATGGTCCAGCCGGAGGGCGCCGCTGGCCCTGCCCGGTGTGGGCACGGCGTCGACCCGCCGGGCGAAGGCGTCGCCCGCGGTGACCGTCAGCTCGTCGGCCAGTGCGGCCATGTGCGGGTCCGCCCGGAACGGACCCTGCTTGAGCGCGGCGACCAGCTCGTCGGCGACGTGGCCCCAGTCGGGGTAGGCGGTGCGGGCCCGGCTGTCGGTGAAGACGAACCGGGCGAGGTTCGGCAGCGCCGCGTCCAGCATGCCGATCGGCCGGGCCAGCCGGTCGTAGCCGGCGGTGTGGGCGACGATGTCGCTGAGCCGGTTGAGCAGCACCGCCGGGGTGGGCTCCAGGCGGTCGAGCAGGGCCTGCACGGTGGGACGCACGGTGCGCGCCGGGGTGGTGTCGCCCCGGCAGTTGAAGCCGGGGTCGGCCGCCTTGGTGAGCCGGTGCAGGTGGACTCGCTCGCGGGCGCTCAGCCGCAGCGCGTCGGCCAGCGCGGACAGCACCTGCGGGGACGGCCTGCGGTCGCGTCCCTGTTCGAGCCGGGTCACATACTCCACGCTGACGCCGGCCAGCGCCGCCACCTCCGAGCGGCGCAGCCCGGCGGCCCGCCGTCGGGGCCCGGTGGGCAGTCCCACCTCGGCCGGGGTGACCGCTTCACGGCGTACCCGCAGGAACAGTCCGAGCTCGTTGTCGCTCACCGTTCGAACCTAACAGCGTGGGCGTCGCGGATGGTGTCCCTGCTGCTACCAGCCTCAGCCCGGCCTTCCTGACGGCATCGGCCCCGGCCAGAGTCGTGGCAGGAAACAACTGCCGTCTTCGGGAGCGTGAGAAGTCATGAGTCGTACAGTCGCGATCATCGGCGGAGGTTACGGGGGATCGGCGGTCGCCAAGGCGCTGGACGCCGAGGCTGACGTCGTGCTCATCGACCCCCGCGACGCCTTCGCCAACTCGGCGGCGTCACTGCGCGCCCTGGTCCGGCCCGACTGGGCGGGCAATATGTTCTTCCCGTTCGACACGCTGCTCGCCCGGGGCCGGGTGATCCGCGACCGGGTGGTCTCGGCGGACCCGGGCGGCGTCATCCTGGCCTCAGGCGCGCGGGTCGAGGCGGACTACCTGGTCCTGGCCACCGGTTCCAGCTACGCCTATCCGGCCAAGCCCAGCGCCGACGCCACCGGCGAGGCGCTGGACGACCTGCGCCGGACCCACCATGAGCTGAGCGGCGCGCAGCGGGTGCTGATCCTCGGGGCCGGGCCGGTCGGCCTGGAACTGGCCGGGGAGATCAGGGAGGTCTGGCCGGACAAGCAGGTGATCGTCGTCGACCCGACCGAGCAGCTGCTGCCCGGCTTCGGGGCGGAGCTGCGCGAGGACCTGCACCGCCAGCTCAAGGAGGCGGACATCGAGGTGCGGCTGGGCGCCGGCCTGACCGCGCCGCCGTCGACCGGGCCCGGTCTGGCCGCGAGCTTCACCGTCGCCACCACCGGAGGTGGCGAGATCACGGCCGACATCTGGTTCCGCGCCCACGGTGTACACCTCAACACCGACTACCTGGCCGACGGCCGGCTCACCACCCGTACCGCGCAGGGGCAGGTCCGGGTCACCGAGACCCTCAACGTGCACGGGCACGACCACGTGTACGCGGTCGGCGACATCACCGACCTGGCCGAGGCGAAGATGGCCGCGTACGCGATGCGCCATGCCGAGGTCGTGGCGCAGAACATCATCTCGCGGTTGCGCGGCGAGCAGCCCACGGCCGGCTACCGGCCCGCGGCCGACCCGATGATCCTGCTCCCGCTCGGCACGCGCGGCGGCGTCGGTCAGTTCGCCACACCCGACGGGCCCGCGGTCGTCCCGGCCGCGACGGTCGCCGAGTACAAGGGGACCGACCTGTTCACCGGCCGCTTCGCCGAACTGTTCGGCACCGCCTGAACCGTTCAGCGGGCGAAGTCCCAGCGGGTCGCGCCGTGGGGCTCGGCGGTGGCCACGCCGACGGCGGTGTGCAGGGTGAGGCGGTACAGGTGCCAGGGCGCGGGGCCCCGCGGGTGGCGCAGGCACGGCTGCGGCAGCGGCGAGCGTGGCCGGACTAGCCTGGCCTCCATGCCGGAACGTCACTCGCACTGCTCCTACTGCGGCAGCGCCTTCCCCGCCGACCTGGCCTGGCCCCGCCGCTGTGCGGCCTGCGAGCAGGTCAGCTATGTGAATCCGGTGCCCGTCGCCGTCGCCGTGCTGCCGGTCGGTGACGGGCTGCTCGGCGTGCGGCGCATCATCCCGCCGGGGGCGGGCCGGGTCGCGCTGCCGGGCGGTTTCATCGATCTCGGTGAGTCGTGGCAGGCGGCGGTGGTCCGCGAGCTGTGGGAGGAGACGGGCATCCGCGCCGACGAGGCCGACGTGCGCCTGTACGACACGCTCAGCGCTCCGGACGGCACCCTGCTCGTGTTCGGGCTGCTGCCGCACCGCGAGGTCGCCGACCTGCCCGCGCCGGTCGCCAACGCGGAGTCGGCGGGCTGGGAGCTGGTCACCGCCGCCACCCCGCTCGCGTTCAGCCTGCATACCGCGGTCGCGGGCCGCTACTTCGGCGAGGCCGGCGCACCACCGAACTGACGGACTTTTGTCGATCTATCTAAAAGTTCGAACATTTGCAGTAGAAGATATGGACACGGTGTGGGAAAGCTCGTAACGTGTGCGACACCCAGCCGAGTCCGGCCTGATCAAGGTCGATCGGCCCGGTGCGTCATCGCCCCGGTGGCCGCCGGCGCACCTGCGATGGCGTCTCGATCCTGATGAATCGGAGGCCGTCATGGCAGGCCATTCGCGTCGCGCGGTCGTGGCGGGCACGGCCGTGCTGGGCGCGACCGCACTGCTGGCCGGCTGCTCCGGCGGGGAAGGTCCCCCGGCGGCGCAGACGCTCGCGGGCGACGCGACCGACCTGAGCGCGGCGCCCGGCAGGCGGGTCGTCATCGGTTTCTCCGCGCCGGCGGCGGATCACGGGTGGCTGGCCGCGATCACCAACAACGCCCGGCGGCAGGCGCGGGCGCTGCCGGACGTGGAGTTCAAGATGGTGGCGGCCGGTGCGAACGCCGCCGCGCAGCGGGCTGCGCTGTCCACCCTGATCGCCGAACGGCCGGACGTGATCGTCGTGCTGCCCTACGACGGCAAGGAGCTCAACGGGTTCGGGGTGGAGGCGATGCGGGCCGGCGTGCCGGTGGTCAACCTCGACCGGGCCTTTCCGAACCCCGCGGCGTTCCGGCTGCAGCTCAAGGGCGACAACTACGGCATGGGGGTGGCGGCCGCCAGGTACATCATCTCGCGGCTGCGGGCGCGGAAGGTGGAGCGCCCGGTCATCGGGGAGATCGCCGGGTTGGACTTTCTCGAACTGACCCAGGAGAGATCCCGGGGGTTCAAGGACACGCTGGCCGAGGCGGGGTGGTCGGTCGCCAACCGGCGCGCGGCCGCGTTCACGGTGGATTCGGGCCAGCGCGAGGCCGCGCACCTGCTCCAGGCGCTGCCGCACGTGCACGCCCTGTGGAACCACGACGACGATCAGGGTGTCGGCGTGCTGGCCGCCGTCGAGGCCGCCAAGCGGGGCGAGTTCTTCATGGTGGGCGGTGCCGGATCGCGGCAGGCGATGCAGACGATCAAGGCGGGTGGCACGGTCCTGGAGGCCACGGTCACCTACAGCCCGTCCATGGCGTCGTCGGCGATTCTGCTGGCCAGGCTGATCGCCCAGGAGCGGGGCCTGTCCGATCTGGCCGAACTGGCCGTCCCCAGGGAGATCGTGCTGGCCTCGGAGACGATCACCAGGGACAACGCCGACGCCTATCTCCACTTCGGATTCTGACGCGCTGTCCTACCGGTGGCATCTTTTGCATGATCGGACAGAAGTCAGGGTGGTTTCGGCGAAACCTCTGGACGTCATCGATGCGAGCCCATAACCTCACGACGACTCACCGGCGTGATCGGCGCACGCCCTGTTGGTACTCGTACTGCAGGAAGAGAGCACCGATCCATGCGCCTGTCCACCGCCCCTGCCGGCGTCTCATCCGGGGGAGCC
Source organism: Catellatospora vulcania (assembly GCF_009720385.1). Lineage (GTDB taxonomy): Bacteria > Actinomycetota > Actinomycetes > Mycobacteriales > Micromonosporaceae > Catellatospora > Catellatospora vulcania. Next base: position 135,073 of record NZ_WARX01000007.1, read on the forward strand.
GGCAGTGCCCGTCACTGAGCAGCCCGCCGTCCGGTTCTGGACCAAGCCGCTGCCTCTGCCGCACCGCAGACCCCGGCGCAGCCTCCTGCACCGGGAGGGCGTCGCCGGCTACCTGCTGCTCACCCCGTGGTTGACCGGGCTCGCCGCGATCACCGTCCTGCCGGTCCTCTACTCCCTGGCCCTGAGCTTCACCGACTACAACGTCATCACCGGCGAGCTCGACTGGATCGGCCTGGCCAACTACGAGCGGATGTTCACCGCCGACCCCCGGTACTGGCGTGCAGTCCAGGTCACGGTCGTGTTCGTCGCCGTGTCCGTGCCCCTGAAACTGATCATCGCGATGGCGGTCGCCGCGCTGCTCAACGGCCGGCGGCGCGGCGCGGGCACGCTGCGGGCGCTGGTCTACCTGCCGTCCCTGCTCGGCGTCAGCGTGGCACTGGCCATCACCTGGCGCACCATGTTCGACACCGGCGGCGCGGTCAACCAGGTGCTCGGCGTCTTCGGCGTGCCGGACCGGTCCTGGGCCACCGAGCCGGACACGGCGCTGTTCACGCTCGTCCTGCTCGCCGCCTGGCAGTTCGGCGGACCCATGGTGATCTACCTGGCCGCCATGGGGCAGATCCCCGCCGACTACGCCGAGTCGGCCCGCCTCGACGGCGCGAGCCGGTGGCGGATCCTGCGCAGCGTCACCCTGCCCGCGCTCTCCCCGGTCATCCTGCTCACCGTGGTCATGGAGACGATCGCGGCGTTCCAGGGCTTCACCGCCGCCTTCGTGTTCGGCGACGGCGGCGGCGGCCCCGGCGACGCGACCCTGACATACACGCTGTACCTGTACCTGCGCGGGTTCGCCGGGCTGGAGATGGGCTATGCCTCGGCGATGGCCTGGGTGTTCCTGGTCGCTGTGGGAGCCCTCACCGGGCTCATCTTCTGGACCAGCCGCTGGTGGGTCCACTACCCGGGAGGCCGACCGTGAGCGTGCCCGCTGTCGCCCCGCCGCGCACCGGCCGACTCGCCCGTGCCGCGGCCACCATCGCCACGGTCGCCGTGGTGCTGGTCCTGGGCTACCCGCTGCTGTGGATCCTGGCCTCGTCGCTGCGGGCGGCGGGCGAGACGGCGACCGGCCTGAGCCTGTGGCCGCAGGAGTTCACCTGGTCGAACTACACCGCCGGCTGGTCCGGGAGCAACGGGGTCGGCTTCGGCAGGTTCTTCCTCAACAGCACCGTCGTGGCCGTCGGCGCGGTGGTCGGCAACGTCGTCACCTGCCTGCTGGCCGCGTTCGCCTTCGCCAGGCTGCGGTTCCCGCTGCGCCGCTTCTGGTATGCGGTCGTCATCGGCACGCTCCTGCTGCCGCAGCACGTCCTCATGGTCCCGCAGTACATGCTCTTCCGGGAACTCGGCTGGCTGAACACCCCGCTGCCGCTGATCGTCCCGAAACTGCTCGCCACCGACTCGTTCTTCATCTTCCTGATCGTCCAGTTCCTGCGGTCGCTGCCGGAGAACTACGACGAGTACGCCCGCACCGACGGCGCCAGCCCGCTGCAACTCTTCCGCCACGTGATCCTGCCGCTGAGCCGCCCGGCGATCACCGCCACCGCGATCCTGACGTTCATCTGGACCTGGAACGACTTCTTCCCGCAACTGGTCTACCTGCCGCTGGTGGAGGACTCCACGGCGCCCTCCGGGCTGCACCAGTACGCGATCGCGGGCGGGCTCAGCGCCCCGGGGCCGATGTTCGCGATGAGCGTGCTGTCCCTGCTGCCCGTGCTGCTGTTCTTCGTCGCCTTCCAGCGGCTGCTCACCACGTCGACCACGACCGGCCGGATGGCGGCCCACCTGCCGCGTCCGCGCGGACGCCGGTGACGGCGGCGTAGTCGGCAGCGGTCGGGTTCGCGCGAGGCCGAACCCGGCCGCTGCCGGTCACGCACCCGTGCCGGCGTGGAACCGGTGGACCGCGCCGGCGGTGCGGGCCTGCTCGGCGGCCCAGACCACGCGGTGGCTGGCCAGGCTCGCGGCCGCGTCGGAGTGCAGCGCGGACGCGTCGCCGCTCGCCACGGCCTTGAGGAAGGCGTCCATGATGCCCTCGTCGCCGCCGCCGTGGCCGTCGCCGGCGGTGCCGCCGGCCAGGGTGCCGGTGTCGACGGTGTGCTGCTCACCGGTGCGGAAGTCGGTGACGTGCAGCAGCCGGCCGTCGCCGTCGACGTAGCCGTGGGTGCCGAACAGCCGGGTGCGCCGGTGCTCCATGGGCGTGAACGCGGTCATGGTGAATGTGCAGGTCGCGCCGTCGGGGAACTCCATCGCCACGACCTGGTGGTCGACGACGTTGTTGTCGCTGCCGTAGACGCAGCGCCCGTACGGGCCGGTGCGCAGCGCGGCGTCGATGCCGGCCTCGGTGTGGTCGGTGGTGACCGCGGACAGCGGCCAGAACTCGCGGGCCGGGTCGCCCAGGCAGGAGCGGTACAGCCGGGGCGCGGAGTAGGGGCAGGTCTGTTCGAGGGGGCAGTCCAGGCAGCGGTCGGCGGCCTCGGCCGGGCGCTGCTCGGACCGGAAGTGGGCGAGCCCGCCGAACGAGCTGATCCGGCTGGGCGCCGCGCCGATCAGGTAGAGCAGCCAGTCGATGTCGTGGCAGGACTTGGTGAGCAGCAGCGGGGCGGAGGTCTCGGCGTTGTTCCAGTGGCCGCGGACGAACGAGTGCGCGAAGTGCCACCAGCCGATCGGCTCCAGGTGCTGGACGTTGACCAGCTTGCCGATCGCGCCGCTGTCGAGCAGCCCTTTCAGGGCCCGGGTGTAGGGCGTGTAGCGCAGCACGTGGCAGACGGCGAGCATGACCCCGGCCGCGTCGACGGCGGCGGCGATGCGCAGCGCGTCGGGCTCCGTGGTGGCCATCGGCTTTTCCAGGAGTATGTGATAACCCAGTCCGGCGAAGGCCACGGCCGCGTCGGCGTGCATGCGGTCCTGGGTGGCGATCACCGCGGCGTCGCCGAGCCGCCCGGCGGCGGCGAGCTCGGCCCAGTCGGTGAACACCTGGTCGGCCGGCACGTCGAACTCGGCGGCGAAGGCCGCGCGCCGGTCGGGGTCGGGTTCGGCGACGGCCACCACGCGGGCCGCCCCCGTGGCGGCCGCGCGGCGGGCGTATCCGATGCCGCGCAGTCCGGCACCTGCCACGACCAGCCGCACCCCGTCTACAGTCATCTCAGCCATCCCCTGGAGGAGTTACTTTTGAAGGTCTCCATAATTAGTAACATGGCAGCGCGGTGTGCAAAAGGGGGCCGGTGGTGACCGAACAGCTAGCAGGCGGGGATCTCTCGCGGTTGCGGCAGCTCAACGCGCTCGCGGTGGTGCACGTGCTACGCGGCCGCCCGGCGCTGACACTGACCGAGCTGTCCCGCGACACCGGCCTGTCCCGGCCCTCGACCGAGGATGTGGTGCTGCAGCTGCAGCACCAGGGCTGGTTGGAGGAGGTGCAGCCCGCGTCCGGCGGGATGGGCCGCCCGGCCCGGCGCTACCGGTTCCGCTCCGACGCGGGCTGGGTGCTCGGCATCGACATCGGGGGCCACACCATCCGGGTGCTGGCCGCCGACCTGGACGGCGAGGTCAGGCACACGGTGCGCACGCCGGTGGCGATCACCGCGGGCCGGGCCGAGCGGCTCGCCGCGGTCGACGCCGCGGTCGCCGAATGCCTGGCCGCGGCCGGCCTGACCGGCGCGGACATCTGGGCGGCCACGGTCGGCACGAGCGGCCTGGTCGACGCGGCGGGCCGGGTCGTGCTGTCGGTGGCGTTCCCGGAGTGGACCGGCGTGCACCTCGCCCAGCATGTGGGGCGCCTGGTCGGCGGCACGGTGCTGGTGGAGAACGACAGCCGGCTGGCCGCGCTGGCCGAGACCTGGCGGGGCGTGGCCCGCTACGCCCAGCACGTGGTGTACCTGCTGGCGGGCCTGCGCACCGGCACCGGCCTGATCATCGACGGCCGGCTGCACCGCGGCTTCGCGCAGGCAGCGGGCGAGATCGGGGCGCTGCCCGAGCTGGGCTGGATCCGCGCGCAGGAGCACCTGCGCTCGTGGACCGGCGCGCCCGCCGGCACCGACCCCGACGACCTGGCCGGCTACGTGTTCGCCAGTGCCCGCGAGGGCGACCGCAAGGCGGTGGCCGTGGTGCGCCGCTACGCCAAGGAACTCGCGCTGGGCGCGTCCGCGCTGGTCCTGGCACTGGACCCGCAGTTGGTGGTGCTCGGCGGCGGCTTCTCCCGCTCCGCGGACGTGCTGCTCGACCCGCTGCGCCGGGAGATCGAGAAGCGTTGCGTACGCATCCCGGAGATCGTCACCTCGACGCTCGGCGACGAGGCGGTGGCGCTCGGCGCGGTGAAACTCTCGCTGGAACATCTGCAGGAGCATCTGTTCGACGTGCGCACCGGGTTGGCTGCACCCGTCCGACCTGCACGTTGAGACATCGGCATGCCGCAGGGCGGGGAGAGGTCTTGACAAACTTATTCAGGACTCCATTAATACTGGGCTAGCACATGAGACCCGGTGAATCCCCGATGACGTTCTTGCGAAGAAGGGTTCCTCAGATGTGGAAAGCAGTGCGGGTAGGCGCGGCCGCGGTTCTGGCCGCCGCCCTCGCCGTGTCCGCCGCGGGTTGCGGCGGCGAAGAGCCTGCCGCCAGTGACGACAAGGTCACCCTGTCCTACGCGGTGTGGGACAAGAACCAGGTCCCGGTGATGGAGGAGCTGGCCGCCGCCTTCACCAAGGACCACCCGAACATCACGATCAACGTCCAGCTCACGCCGTGGGCCGACTACTGGACCAAGCTGCGGGCGGCCGTCACCGGCGGCGCGGCGCCGGACGTGTTCTGGATGAACGGCCCCAACATCCAGCTCTACGCCGACAACGGCGTGATCATGCCGCTGTCCGACAAGGTCGACCAGGCCAAGCTGGACCTGAACGTCTACCCGAAGGCGCTGGTCGACCTCTACACCTTCGAGGGCAAGGTCTACGGGCTGCCGAAGGACTTCGACACCGTCGGCGTCTGGTACAACAAGGAACTCTTCGACGCCGCCGGGGTGAAGTACCCCGCCGACGGCTGGACCTGGGCCGACTTCAAGGCCGCCGCGGCGAAGCTGAGCAACCCGGCCAAGGGCGTCTACGCGGTCGGCGCCAACCTCGCCGGCCAGGAATACTTCTACAACACCATCTACCAGGCCGGCGGCAACGTGATCTCCGCCGACGGCAAGAAGTCCGGCTACGACGACCCGGCCACCATCGAGGGTCTGCGCTTCTGGACCGACCTCATCAAGAACAAGCAGTCGCCGGACCTCAAGACCATGACCGACACCGCCCCGCTGAACCTGTTCGAGTCGGGCAAGCTCGCCATGTACTGGGGCGGCTCCTGGAACGTCGCCGAGTTCGGCAAGAACGAGTACACCAAGACCCGGGTCGACGCGGCCCCGCTGCCCACCGGCGTCAAGCAGGCCACCATCATCCACGGCCTGGCCAACGTGGTGTCGGCGAAGACGAAGGCCCCGGCGCAGGCCTGGGAGTTCGTGAAGTTCCTCGGCTCCAAGCCGGCCGCGGAGATCCTCGGCAGGAAGGGCCCCATCCCGGCGCACACCGGCACCCAGGACGCCTGGCTGACCGCCAACGCCCAGTTCAAGGGCAAGGTCTTCCTCGACGCGGTGAGCTACGCGGTGCCCTACCCGGTGTCGCGCAACACCGCCGCCTGGAACGACGAGGAATTCAAGCAGCTCACCAAGGCCTACAGCGGCGAGGTCGAGGTCGACGCGGCCGCCAAGGAACTCGCCGCGCAGATGAACGCCCTGCTGGCGAAGGAGTAGGACCGCAAGATGACGATGACCGTGACGGGTGCCGCGGACGACGTCCGCACCGCGGTGCCCGCCCCGGTGCCCGCCCGGCGGCGACGTCGCTGGCGCCACCGGGGAGCCGAAGCCGCCTGGGCGTACCTGCTCATCGCGCCGACCGGGCTGGGCCTGGCCGTGTTCTACCTGTGGCCGGTGCTGCAGACCGGCTACTTCTCCTTCACCGAATGGGGGCCGTTCGGCGGGCACGAGTGGGTCGGGCTGGACAACTACCGCACCCTGGCCGCCGACGACGAGGTGCTGACCGCGCTGCGCAACACGGTCGCGTACACCCTGCTCGGCCTGCTCGGCATTCCGCTCGCGGTGCTGTTCGCGGCGCTGCTCAACCGGCCCCGGCTGCGTGGGGTGTCGGTGTACCGGGCGCTGTTCTTCCTGCCCGTGGTCACCATGCCGGTGGCCGTGGCGATGGTCTGGCGCTGGCTCTACAACGGCGACTACGGTCTGATCAACTACCTGCTGTCGCTGGCGGGCGTGGACGGACCGCACTGGATCGCCGACCCCGCGACCGCGCTGTACGCCATGGTCGCCGTCGGGATCTGGACCAGCCTCGGCTACAACATCGTCATCTTCCTGGCCGGCATGCAGTCGATCCCGCGCGAGTACTACGAGGCCGCCTCGATCGACGGGGCCGGCGCGCTGGCGCAGTTCCGCCGGATCACGCTGCCGCTGCTGTCGCCGTCGCTGTTCTTCGTGTCGGTGCTGTCGGTGATCGGCTCGCTGCAGCTGTTCGACCTGGTGTACGTGATGGGCGGCAGCGGCCAGGCGGCCCGCGCCAACCCGGCCTTCCCGCGCATCCAGACCGTCGTGCACCTGTTCTACGACAAGGCGTTCTACACCAACGACCGCGGCTACGCCGCCGCGATCGTGATGGCGCTGCTGGTGCTCATCGTCGTGCTCACGGCGATCCAGTTCCGGCTGCAGAAACGGTGGGTGCACTATGGCTGAGCCACCCCGTCCGCCCCGCGGCGGCCGCACGGCCACCCACGTCACGCTGCTGATCGGCGCGGCGGTGATGGTCGGCCCGTTCCTGTGGCAGTTCCTGACCTCGCTGAAGACCCTCACCAACGCCACCCGGGTGCCGCCCACGTTCCTCCCCGACTGGCGCTGGTCCAACTACGGCGACGTGTTCGAGCTGCTGCCCTTCGGCGACCAGTTCCTCAACACCGTGCTGATGACCGCCGCCCGCACCGCCGGGCAGCTGCTGTTCTGCTCCATGGCCGCGTACGCCTTCGCGCGGCTGCGCTTCCCCGGCCGCGGCCTGCTGTTCGGCGTGTTCCTGTCGGTGCTGATGGTGCCGCCGCCGCTGTTCGTCATCCCGCAGTACGAGATCATGGCCGACCTGGGCTGGCTCAACAGCCTGACCGCGCTCATCGTGCCCGGCCTGTTCTCCGCGTTCGGCGTGTTCCTGCTCCGGCAGTTCTTCCTCGGCCTGCCCAAGGAACTCGACGAGGCGGCCCGCCTCGACGGCGCCGGCCCGCTGCGCATCTACTGGTCGGTCATGCTGCCGCTGGCCAGACCCGGCCTGCTCGCGCTGGGCATCCTGACCGTGCTGTGGTCCTGGAACGACCTGTTCTGGCCGCTGATCGTCAACACCGACCCGGAGCAGATGACCCTGTCGGCGGGCCTGGCCTCGCTGCAGGGCCAGTTCCAGACCGACTATCCGGTGCTCATGGCCGGTTCCCTGCTCGCCTCGCTGCCCGTCATCGTGCTGTTCACCGTGATGCAGCGCCACTTCATCCAAGGCATCGCCTTCAGCGGCAACAAGGGCTGAACCCATACCCCAGATCGGAGACACGACCATGCTGCACCGGCATGGCCGCGGACGCCTGCACCTCCGGGCGGCGGCCGTACTCGTCACACTGCTCACCGTCACCTCCGCCGCGACACCCGCGCAGGCCACCGGCACCCCGTCGGACGGCATCGCGCAGCAGCTCGCGGTGCCCGCGTACTTCTACCCGGGCGGCGACGGCAGCGCCCTCTGGCAGCAGCTGAACACCCCGGGTGTCGGAATCGCGGTGGCGAACCCGTTCTCCGGACCCGGCAAGACCCGCGACCCGAACTACGCCGCCGCCATCACCGCCGCCAAGTCCGCGGGGGTACGCGTGCTCGGCTACGTCGCCACCGGCTACCTCGGCACCACCGGCCGCGCGACCAGGCTCAACGAGACCACCCCGGCCGCCTGGGCGGCGCAGGTCCAGCAGGACGTGTCCACCTGGTACCGCCTCTACGGCGCGGACGGGCTCGCCGGGATCTTCTTCGACGAGGTGCAGAACGTCTGCGGCCCGCAGGACACCTACGTCGACACCTACCGGATGCTCGACCGGCACACCAAGCGGTCCCACCCCGGCGCGTTCACCGTGATCAACCCTGGGATCGACACCGAGCCCTGCTACGCCGACGCCGCCGACGTGATCCTCACCTTCGAGGGCGCCTACGAGACCTACCTCGGCTGGCAGCCGCCGTCCTGGCACCGCGCGCTCGACCCGCGCAAGCTGTGGCACCTGGTGCACGCCACCGACACCACGGCGCAGCTCGCGAACGCGGTAACGCTGAGCAAGCAGCGCAACGCCGGCTACCTGTACGTCACCCCGGACGTGCTGGCCAACCCGTGGGACTCGCTGCCGCCGCAGGACTACTGGACGCAGCAGCTGGCCGCCACGTCGGCGGGCGGCGGCGACACGGCCGCGCCGCGCGTGTTCGGCACACCGTTCCCGGTCCGGACTCACTCGACCGAAGCCGTCGTCGCGTGGCTGCCCGCTGCCGACACACACGGCCGGGTCACCGGCTACGACGTGCAGGTCGACGGGGTGCGGGCGGCGGGCTCGGCGAGTGCCTTGCCGGTGGCGACGCTGTACGGCCTCGACCCGGGCCGGGCCTACCGGATCACGGTCACCGCGCACGACGCGGCGGGCAACGTGTCCGCGCCCGGCCGGGCCCTGACCCTGACCACGCCGCCCGGTGACGGGCAGCCGCCCGCGGCCCCGGCCGGGCTGCACGCGACCGAGACCAAGGTCGCCAGCGTGCGGCTGGCCTGGACGGCGTCGGCCGAGTCCGATCTCGTGGGCTACGACGTCGAGGTCGACGGGCAGCCGCTGCTGTCGCTGCCGTCGTGGCTGGTCACGCAGGGGGCCACGGTCAGCGTGCCGGTGAGCGGGCTGGAGCCGGGCACGGCTTACACCTTCACGGCGTACACCCGCGATCGCAGTGGGAACCGCTCGGCCGCCGCCGGGCCGCTCACCGTCAGCACGACGGCGCCCTCGGGCGACCCGATCACGGACGCCGCCGGCGTCATCGGCACCGCCGAGGCCACCTACCAGGCGCAGTACAACCTGCCGTTCGACTTCCACCACCTGTTCATCGACGTCGACAACGACGCGAGCACCGGGTTCGCCACCGCGGGCATCGGTGCGGACCTGCTCATCGAGAACGCCTGGTGCTACCGCCACGCCGGCACCGGCTGGAGCTGGGCTCCGGTCGACGGGCCGAGCCCGCTGATCTCCAGCGACGACGACCGCTACGTCTGGCGCGTGCCTGTCGCCGTGCTCCAGGACGTGCTCGGCGGCCAGCCGCCCGGCCCGCACCGGGTGGTGTTCCACGGCTCCGGCAGCTCGCCGGAGACCTACACCGCAGTGATCACCGTCAGCTGATCCACTTTCAACGAGGCGAGGTGCCATGAACGACAGAGCTCATCCGCACCGCACCACTCGATCCGCACGCCGCGTTCGGGCCAGGCTGCTGGCCGGGGCGCTGGCCGCCGCCACCGCGCTGACCGCCGGGATCGTCGCCCTCACGGCGGCCCCGGCGGCCGCGGCCGGCTTCGAGATCGGCCGGACCCCGTTCTACGGCAAGGTCCCCACGCTCGGCGCGAACAGCCGCACCGCGTTCTGGTACGGCGCGCTCGACCAGGCGAAAGTCAACCAGCTCAAGGCGTACGACCTGGTGGTCCTCGAACCGACGCTGCGCGTGCTGAACGTGACCGCCGACCACTTCTACTTCGAGTCGGTCACCTCAGCCCAGGTCCAGGAGATCAAGCGCGGCGTCGACGGGGTGCTGGGCAGCGCCGACGACGCGATCGTGCTCGGCTACCTGTCGGTCGGTGAGATGCTGCCGACGATCATCCCCGGGCACAGCGGGCACATGACCGTCCAGAAGGGCATCGACCTGGGCCTGCTCCCGGCGGGTTACGGCGGCCCGTCGGGTCCGCTGCACGGCCCGAACCCGTGGAACTACAGCTCCTCCGGCTCCTACCTCAACGTCGAGGGCGGCGCGACCCCGGACGGCACCTACGCCGACGGCTACGCCAACTACGCCGGCACCTCCATCGGCGCGAACCACTCGTCCTGGGGCAACCGCCTGACCTGGCGCAACAACGGCGTCATGCCCTGGTATCTCGACCAGCAGGGCACCTGGGTCAACGACAGCCGCTACCTGTACGGCGGCTACTGGAAGGACGGCGACGGCACCGTCGACGTCAACCCGACCTACGGCGGCGGCTACATCAACGGCGGTGACCCGGCCTGGCAGAAGTTCGTCACGTACCAGGTCGACAAGATCGTGCACGACGGCGACTACGACGGGGTCTTCCTCGACACCGTGGACACCCCCGACCCGGTCGGCGGCGCGGGGCCGGGCATCTCGTGGGGGCCGCGCGGCAACTTCGGCTTCACCGCGGGCGGCATGGTCGACCTGGTGGAGAAGATCAAGGCGGTCGACCCGAGCAAGGTCGTCGCGTCCAACCGGGGCTACTGGTACTTCAACCCCGACGAGGGCACCTCGCAGTTCGCCGCCCGCTACCGGCACGCGATCAACATCTTCGTCACCGAGTCCTGGTACTACAACACGTACATCCCGGGCTTCTACGACACCAGCCCCGGTTTCGAGGCCAACTGGAACACCAACTCCGCCTCGCCGACCTACCGAAGTCGCGACAACTTCGGCGGCTTCTGGAAGGAGTACGTCAACGCCCAGGCCAACCAGGCCGACGGCTTCAACGTCGCGATCATCGACTTCCGGGTGCCCGCCGCGAGCACCCAGAAGTGGATGAACGAGGTCGTCGTCAACTCGGGCTACCTCGGCTACGACGTGTCGGGCGCGAACCACTTCAACTCCGCGGTGTACGACGACGCCAAGAACTGGCTCGACGCCCAGGGGCTGGCCTCGCCCAGCCAGACCGGGGCACATCCGACGGACCTCTACGGCGGCTTCGTGGCCGACGGATCGGTGGGGGAGTGGTCCGCGGAGCTCCCGATCTTCAATGATCCCGCGGGCGCGAACGCCAAGGGCATCACCAAGGTGTACGTGAAGTTCGTGGGCAACCGGTTCTTCATGATGGTCGAGGCGAAGCAGACGATCAGTCTCGCCCAGGAGATGATCTATTTCGACTACGACAAGGACGGGCCGGCCGGGTGGCAGCCGTCCTGGCCCACCTCGCCCGACTCGCGCCTCTACCTGGAGAACCTGAACCAGGCGTACCTGCTGCCGCACGCCGGGGCGGGCCAGGGCGACGTGTTCAAGTTCAGCAGCCCGAGCGCGCCGACCAACCGCGGCTGGCCGGTGCGGGTCGTGCAGTCCGGCACCCGGGCCGAGTTCGAGTTCGACCGCGACTACGTGTTCCCGGCCTCGATGGCGGGCACCGAGGTGTGGACGTGGCTGCGGGTGGCCAACTTCGGCGGGTCCTCGGTGAAGTTCACCGTGCCCGGCGGCGGCGCCCCGCCGTCGCCATCCCCGACGCCATCCAGCTCGCCGCCCCCGGCGCAGCCGCCGGTGATCTCGAACGTCCAGTACGCGAACGTGACCAGCACCGGTGCGACGGTCACGTGGACCACGGATGTGGCGTCGTCGTCGGTCGTCGAGTACGGCACATCCACGGCCTACGGCTCCACGGCGACGGGTGCGAGCAACGTGACGAGCCACTCGGTGACGTTGTCGGGGTTGTCGCCGGGCACGGCATACCAGTTCCGGGTGCGGTCGGCGTCAGCCGGTGGCACCACGAACAGCCCCAACGGCACCTTCACCACAGGCTCGTCCGGCGGTTCCTATCCGGCGATCACCGTCGACGGCGCGATCGGGGACTGGGGGAGCATCACTGCCGTGATGACCGGCAGCACCACCGTGCAGTCGGTGTCGATCGCCAACAACGCTGCCAACCTCTACCTGCTCACCCGCGGCACGGGGCTCAACGTGTTCGGGCAGTTCTTCCTGAACACCGACAACAACCCCGCCACCGGGTACAACGCCACCGGCTGGAGCAACCCGTCCGGCGCGGACTACATGCTGGAGAACGGCAACCTGTACCGCCATGCCGGGGGCGGCTGGGCCTGGACGTCGCTGGGCGCGGTCACCTTCGTCCGCAACGACACCGCGGTCGAGGCGGCGATCCCGCTGTCCACGCTGAGCCTGAGCCCCGGCGCGCAGCTGCGGGCGGGCTACCTGAAGAACAGCTCCGCCACCGACCGGCTCCCTGCCGCGAGCGGCACGTTCCCGGTGGTAACCCTGCTCAACGGCTCCGGCGGCGGAGGCGGCGCACCTGTGATCTCGAACGTCCAGTACGCCAACGTCACGAGCACCGGCGCGACGGTCACGTGGACCACGGACGTGGCGTCGTCGTCGGTCGTCGAGTACGGGACTTCCACGGCCTACGGCTCCACGGCGACGGGTGCGAGCAACGTGACCAGTCATTCGGTGACGTTGTCGGGGCTGTCGGCGGGGACGGCGTACCAGTTCCGGGCGCGTTCGGTGTCGGCCGGTGGCACCACGAACAGCCCCAACGGCACTTTCACCACCGGTTCGTCCGGCGGCTCCTATCCGGCGATCACCATCGACGGCTCGGCCGGGGACTGGGCCGGCGTGAACCCGGTGCTGTCCGGCGGCACCGGAGTGCAGTCGGTGTCGGTGACCAACAACGGCACGACGCTCTACCTGTGCGTCAAGGGCACCGGCCTGAACGTCCTCGGGCAGTTCTTCCTCAACACCGACAACAACACCGGCACCGGCTACAACGCCGCAGGCTGGACCAACCCGTCCGGCGGCGACTACATGCTGGAGAACGCCAACCTGTACGACCACGGCGGCAGCGGCTGGGCCTGGACCCCGCTCGGCGCGATGACGTTCGTCCGCAACGACACCGTCATCGAAGCGGCCGTGCCGCTGGCGAGCGTGGGCCTGGCCGCGGGTGCGCAGTTCCGCGTCGGGTACATCAAGAACAACACCACCGACCGGCTTCCGGCGGCGAGCGGCACGTTCCCCGTAGTGACACTGCTGAACTGACGTCAGCCGAGCGGGTGCCGGACCGTCGGCACCCGCTCACCGCTCTCGGTGACCGTGGTGTCGATACGCCCGGCGAAGGCGGCGGATTACCGTCGCGATGGCTATTCGGGCCTACGGGAATGCCGGGTCGTCGGGTGCCGCGTGAGCGATCACTATTCATTGATCGTTATAGCGAGCCGCATCCTAAATCAAGACTGCGTTGTGTCGCAGTCCGAAAAGTTACTTGAGTGAATCGACGATTCACTTGCTCGCCGGCGGGCCTTCCGGACGAATGTCGACACCGCCGCCGCCCTTCGGTGCGGGTTCGGTATTCCGCGGGCTTGAACTGCTAAAACCGTCCGTGCGGAGGGGATCGGCGACCATGGACCCGGTCAACTCGGTCCGAAGATGAGTCGGGTTGGCACCAGTGGCCATTTCTGCCTCAGCCGCATGTCGCGGGTGATCACTCGGGCCCGGAGAAAGGCCTGCTGACGCGATTCTCATCCGCAGTCGTGAATGGATCTCGCGAATTCTCGATCGGGTGGACCGCTGTCCTCGCCGAGCGTCACGCGTTAACGTCACTCATCGTCCGGCGCCTATAGGGCAAACCGCAGGACGCTGTCCCCGAATGGTGAGGTGTGCCGTGGGAGTTGACGCAGCCTGGGAATCGCAGACCTGGGCCTGGCTGACGAGCCTGGGGCGATTTCTCCACTGCGACCTGCCGGATCGTTCGCAGCCGGACGCATTCGACGCGGCCTTCGCGATCCTCGCCGCGAAGAGCGGCGGGCTGGGCAGCGAGACGTCGGCACACCTGCTGATGCAGGGCCTCTACTACCATGTCCGCCGGCGCACGGTCGTCACCGGCGCTGACGCGCTGTGCCAGCTGGCGGCCAGCGTCGGGCCGGACGTGACCGGCGGCACCGCCGATGCTCTCGCGGACCTGCTGGTCTCCGCCGCGATGGAAGTGGCGGTGGTCGACACCCTGGCCGGGCCGATCGGCTACCTCGCCACTCAACTGCCTGATTCACCCGCGGTCCTGGCGGCCCGCACCGCCTGCCCGGCGGGCGAGGCGGCCCCGCATTCCGCCGACTCCGACAGCACCGACCCGCACGCGTCGGGCCCGTCGAGCCGGACGTCGAGCACGCTGACCGAGGAGGACGAGCGGACGTTCTGGGACTCCGTCTACCCGGAGCTGTTCTTCGAGAACGACAGTGCGCGCCCGCTCGGCTGGGCGCTGCTGAACCGCGGCCTGGCACGGGCGGTCAAGCAGCGCTCCACGCAGTCGGTCGCCGCCGCCCTGCTCCAGATACTCGCCGACAAGGCGGCGACCAGCGGGTCCCTTCCGAGGTCCGAGCACATGCTGGTGCCGGCGTGCGTGGCGGCGGTCCAGTCCGAGCAGGCCAACGTCGTCGCCGAGGCGATCGGCATCGTGGTCCGCCAGGCCACGCCGTCGAGCGCGCAGGTGAGCTCGCTCGTCACCGCCACCGACCGGTATACGTCGGTCGTCCGCCAGTTGCTGCTGCGCGCGCTGACGGGCGTCCTGGATACGGCCTCGGCCCGTCACGACCGCGCTCGTGCGGCGGGATGTGTGGAGCCCGCGGCGACGCTCGCCGAGTACTTGACCCAAGCCCAGGCCAAGAGCCTGGCGGACCGGTTCGACGTGTTCAAGCTGGAATCCAGCCTCGCCCTCGACGAGTTGCGGCAGCGGGCCGACCCGTCGAAGCGCAGCGATCTGAGCGGGCTGTCCATCGACGACCGGACCGCCCTGCTCAACGCGAGCCAGTCGTTCCAGGCCCAGGTCGCGATGTCGGTGTGCCAACGCAATCGCGGGCTGCTGCTGGAGCAGGCCCGGACCTGGCTCGCGCAGCAGCTGGGCAGCAGCGTCTCCACCTACCGTGCGCCGGCGGCGCCGCACCCCGCCACCCTGCTGCTCGGGCGCAACAAACTCCACCGGAACGAGATCGCCGCGGCGATCGACGGCAGCCCGCCGGCGATCGACCGGTGCCGGCAGGCGTTGGAGCAGTTCCTGGTCCGTGGCCGGAGCGCCGTGGCGGAAGAATGGGACGCCTACCTCGATACACACTCGGGGCGCCTACCTGATGCCGCGGACAAGTGGCGGCGGACGACCCAGCCGAGCCCCGAGGTCTGCTGGAATCTGGCCGTCTTCGACACCGGCCGCAAGTTCGCCGAGGCGGGCGCGTACAAGCACGTCGAGCAGGGGCTGAAGTCCTGGCGGGCCGACACCGACATGGTGCTGCAAGGCATCTGGCTCGCTTTGCAGGCGTCCGAGGACAGCGCGGAGGCCGCGCACGCCGCCCGTTTCTTCACCACCTGGGCGTGCGAGGTGCCCGAGCCGCGGGTGCTCCTGGCCGCGCTGGCCATGGCGGACGGGGACTCGCAGGAAGGGTTCGCGCTGGCGGAGCGGGCCCTGCGGCAGTGGGGGCAGCTCGCAGATCCACCAGCGCTGCAGGTCGGGCCCGGTCGCGCCTCCGTCGCGGCCATGATCGACGAGGTGCGCAAGGAGTCCCGTTACACCCAGCGCTGGCAGCGCTGCATCCTGGCCGGCGCGGCGACCCGCGTGTCGCCGGGTTCCCGGCTGACGGTGCTGGTGGCGCTGGCCGATCTGACCGAGAAGGACCCGGAGCAGTCGATCGTCGCGAGCGAGACGTGGCACCGCGTCGTGGAGCACGGGCGGGAACGACTCGACGAGCTTTCGTCCGACATGAAGCAGCTGGAACGCCGGATGGAACGGAGCACCGAGACCGAGTCACGCCGCAGCGCGGTGAAGGGCCAGATGCACCACGCCAAGAAGGCGCTGAGCGACGCGAAGCAACAGTTCCGCCCGATCGCGCAAGGCGCACTCCGGTTCGCCCAGCGGTGGCGGGACGAGCGGCTCGGCCGGGCAGTCACCGCTGTCACCAGTCACCACGGCATCAACCTGTCCAGCGAGCAGGAGAAGCTGCTCAAGAACCTGCTGCCCACGGTGCAGACTTCTCGGCCGGCCGAGATACGCCCAGAGATAGCGCAGCTCATCCCGCGGCTGACCGCGGCTACGGATCCGGCTTCGGTGGCGGCGCTGGCCAAGAGCGTCGAACCGGCCCTGGCGTACGTGGGCGCCGGTCTTCAGGTCCGTGAGCTCGTCCACCAGATGTTCGACGGCCTCGGGCGGCTGTCCCAGCGCGTGCAGCCGGATGAGGCGCGTGAACTGCTGGACGGGGTCGGGCGCATCGCCAGCCAGCTGGAGTCGTCCGACACCGCCGAGGAGTCGCTTGCGGCGTTGCTGGGCGCGGTCCGCCGGGCCTGCGACTTCGCGGCGACCAACCTGGTCGACGCGCCACCGCCGGGGGCGTCGATTCCCGGCTACTGGGTCGGTCTGAGCCGTGAGTCGGACGTGCCGCAGGCGGTGTTGGAGGTCCGCGGCACCCAGGACGTGCATCTTCAGGACGTGACGCTGGCCGCAGGCCGCGAGGCCGTCCAGGTCGGCGATCTCGCTCCCGGTCAGGTGCTGACCGTTGCGGTGCCGGTCGCGACCGAGTGGCCGTCGGCCGGTGACACCGCGGGTATCGTCGTCAACCTCGGCTGGAGCTGGAACAACGTTACCGGCCGCAAGCGCACGATCACCTTGGAGACACCGGTTTCCAGTTGGGATGCGCTGCTCGCCGACGCAGGCGTGTCCGGTCTGGAGATTCCCGACGACTTCGTGCTCAACGAGCCCCTGGACCAGAACCAGGTGGTCTCCGGCCTGTTCCAGGGCCGAGACGAGCATCTGGACCGGGTGCTGCGCGAATACACCGATCGGCTCCCCGCCGTTCCGGTGTGCTTCCACGGCATCCGTAAGGTCGGCAAGAGCAGCCTGCTCAACCGCATCGTGGTCGAGCTGAGGGAGACCGGGCGCCGGGTCGATCTCGTGACCGCGCAGGGACTGCAGCCCGCCTACCAGAGCCTCGGCGCGACGGTTGCCAACCTGTGCCGCCGGATCGCGCAACGAGCCGACTGTCCGCTGCCGGAGGTGCCCGCGCTGCCGGAGAACCCGGTGATGTTCTTCGAGGAGTTCATCAACGCCTACGCGTCAAGCGCCGGCCCGGTGCCGCCCGTGCTGATGGTCGACGAGTTCCAGTGCCTGTACACCGTGGAATGCGCGGCGATCCTCGACATCATGCGTATGGCCGCCGAGAGCCGCCAGTGCGGTTTCATCTTCGCGGCGGTGGAGGGACCGAGCGGGCTTCCGCAGCAGACCGGGCTGCTCGTGGACCCGCGACGCGTCGACTTCCTGAAGCCGGACGACGTGATGAAGCTCATGGAGTCGGTCCTCGATGAACGTCCGGTGACCGTGCCGCCAGACGTGCTCAACGCGCTGTTCGACGAATGCGCGGGCCACCCGAACTTCACCTCGGCCACGATCAAGGGCGCGCTCCGCCTCGCGAACGCCGGCCGGCGGAACATCATCTGCGTGAACGACGTCCGGGAGGCCTCCCGGCAGATCGCAGTGGATCAGCAGATCATGTTCGAGACGTCGTGGTTCTCGCCATCGGTCCTCAGCGAGTACGAGCGCTCGACCGCGATCGACCTGACGCACACGCTGACCCAGCCCCGGGCCTGGCTGCGCGTGTCCGACGTACTCGGTCGCTTCGGCGACGAGGTCAGGTCGGCGTTGCGGGTGCTCGAGAACGGCTACGTGATCGAGTCACGGATGGGCTCCGACGGCGACCTGCGGATCCGGATCCGCGGTGGTGTGCTGGAGCGCTACCTTCGGTCGCGGTACGGTGCCCGGCTCGAGATCTCGCCGGACAAGTCCAAGAAGGCCGTCGGCATGTTCATCGACGTCGAGAACGTCATCGGTGCGGCGCCGACGCCGGATCATCTCGCCGACCAGCTGCTCGCGTTCGCCCAGCGGTTCGGCTCGACGGTGCCTCCGGTGGCCGTCGCGACCAGGTATTCGCTCTCTCTCGCCGGATGGGACGTGCGTGCGGTCGAGGCCGCGTTCGTGGCTCGGAAGATGCGGTTCTCGATGCCCCCCGACAGCATCGGCTCGCGTGACAACGCGGCGGACATGACGCTGCAGCCGCTGATCACGAGCATGGCGGAGCAGTACAACCTCGCGGAGGTCGTCATCGTGTCGGCGGACCACTACTTTGTGCCGACGGCGTTGCATCTGCTCCAGGGGGCCGAAGGCAGCGTCGCCGCCGCGTCCGGTCGACGGGTGCACGTTGTCGGCGGGCGGGCCACCGGTGACCCGGCTCGGGCCGGCACCGGTCGGTTCGGACGGCCCTGGGAGTCGGCATCCCAGGCTCGCAACACGACTTGCCAGATCCTCGGATTGGACGGCCCGGATCTCCTGCTGTGGGATGCCGACGAGGTGCTGGCCGATCCGACAGGCGTACGGCCACTCACCTCGGAACGATTCACGGAGGCCCAGGCATGAGCGACGACGGCGAACGCATCGTTCACGACATAGGGGAATTCGTGGCGATTCCGATGCCGGGCGGGCCGCCGCCCCCGCCGCCCCAGTTGCTTGCCGACGACATCGCTGACCGGCGGCCATGGCAAGCACAACCGGTGACCTCGCCCGCAGATCCGGTCGTTGCGCCGCCGCCCCCGCCGCCTGTCCTTTTGCCGGAGACCGTCGTGTTGGAGGAGGTTCCGCCTCCGCCGCCTCCGCCGGTGCTGGTGGCGGACGATGTCGTGCGGGAGGAGCCGTTGCTCCCGCCGCCGCCGCCTCCGCCGCCGCCGGTGCTGCTCCGGGACACCGTCGCGAGCGAGGAGGCTCCGCTTCCGCCGCCTCCGCCGCCTGTCCTTTTGCCGGAGACCGTCGTGGTGGAGGAGGCTCCGCCCCCGCCGCCGCCTCCGCCGCCTCCGCCGGTGCTGGTGGCGGACGATGTCGTGCGGGAGGAGCCGTTGCTCCCGCCGCCTCCGCCGCCGCCGCCGGTGCTGCTCCGGGACACCGCCGTGGACGAGGAGGCCCTGCCGCCGCCCCCGCCGCCGCCTGTCCTTCTACGGGAGACCGCCGCGGCGGAGGAGGCCCTGCTCCTGCGACCCGTGCTTCCGCCGCCTGGCGCTGTGGACGCCCCCGCACCGTCCCCGATCGCGACGTTTGACGAACCGTCATCGACATCCGAACCGGAGACCGTGCCGGAGCCGCACCCGGTGGCCTCAGCGACCCGGGGTGCGCCCGTGCCGTCGACTCGGTCGCAGGTCTCGGTCCCGGCACCCGCGGTGCGCGTCGTCCCCGACACCGGTGCGGAGCTCCAGGAGACGGTGATTCGCCTGTACCAGGCGCGCCTTGGCCTGCTGGTGCAGATAGCGGGCCGGGCGGCGGCCGATGTGGATGACGAGCTGCGTCGGGAGATCACCCGGGAGATGCAGGCGACCCGGGAATGGTGCGATGCCGTCGAGAACTGGCTCGAGGGCTCGGGGCGGTTCCACCTGCGATGAGCGTCGGCCACACCATCACTGGAAAGCGGGCGGAGGGATACTGGTGAGCGAAGAGCTGGTGAGGATCGGCGACGTCGAATTCTTCGTTCAGGTCAGGGACGGCGGCGGTGCGCAGAACGTCGGCATCGAGGACGTCTTCTCGTTTGACGGCGTCCGCGACACCGTACGGGCCATCGGCAGCCAGCTGGCCGAATCGCTCAGCGGCATCGCGATCAGCGAGGCGAGCGTGGAATTCGGGTTGTCGATGACGGCGAAAGGCGGGCGCCTCACCGGGCTGATCGTCGACGGCGAAGGGGCGGCCAGCATGAACGTCATGCTGACCTGGCAGCCGGCCAGGGCAGCGGAGGGTTCGGCACCTGGCGAATGAGCGCCACCCTCGACTCACGCCTGCTTCGCCGGTTCGTCGTCCGGCTGTCTCCGGTCGACCGTCGTGGCATCCCCGGCACCGGATTCTTCATCGCCCCGGGTCTGCTGCTCACCTGCGCGCACGTCGTTCGTGATGCCGACTTCATGGACGTGACGGCCGACCAGGCGGTTACCGCACGGCGCCTCACGGCTCAGGTGGTGGCCCGGTCGGGGATCGCGACCACCGGGACGCTCTGCCCCTATCCGGATCTTGCCGTGCTCTCGTTCGACGAGCGGATCGACCATCCATGGGTGCGCCTCGACCCGGCGGACCCTGCCGGCGAAGTGGACTGCCACTCCTGGGGATTCTCGGCGCGAGAACGCCATCAGCTGCCGCCGGGCTCGCCGGCGTCGTTCCGCTTCGAGGGCGTCGAAGGCGACGGTTTTCTCAAGCTGAAATCCGGCCAGGTCGCGCCAGGGCTTTCCGGTGCTCCGCTGGTGTGCACGGTGCGGCAGGCGGTCGTCGGGGTGATCACGGCGACCCGCCACCGCGAGACCGATCTGGGCGGCTGGGCCGCGCCGGTTGCCGCGCTCATCGGCACGTCGATTCTTCCGGAACTGGCGGAAATCGCCGATCGGATCCGCGAAGCCGGAACGCAGGGTTCGGACGCCTGGCCGAAGGTCTTCAGCCGGCAGCGGACGCCGGGTGTCGCCGCCACTGGGGCGGCGGCGCGCCGAGACCCTTCCTCGATGACCCTCCTGCACCTGGCCGATCTGCGATTCGGCGACGACGCGGTCGGCGGCGACGCCATGCGGGAAGCAGACCCGTATGGACAGGACCTGGACCTCGACCTGACGCGCCTGATCGATGAGCAGAAGCTGCGGCCGGATCTCGTGGTGGTGACCGGTGACCTCACCGAGCGCGGCATGCCGGCCGAGTTCGCCCGCGCCGACAGGTTTCTCCGCGGCCTCACCGCGACCCTCGGCCTGTCTCGCGACCGGCTGATCGTGGTGCCTGGCGACCATGACGTCAACCGGATCGCG
The DNA here is from genome assembly GCF_009720385.1 of Catellatospora vulcania. GTDB lineage: Bacteria > Actinomycetota > Actinomycetes > Mycobacteriales > Micromonosporaceae > Catellatospora > Catellatospora vulcania. The sequence goes on from NZ_WARX01000007.1 coordinate 156,008, forward strand.
TGCGAGGGGTACTTCAAGTCACAGCAGGCGGACGGGGTGGAGCCGCTAGCGCCGTTCTGGCCCAAGTGGCGGCATTTCGCGGCGATGTTCCGGCGCCTGTACGACGGCGTCGACTCGGCGGAGTTCACGCCGGACCGGCCGTGGACGCTTTTCGAGGTGCCCGGCCTGTCCGTCGTCGTGGCCGGTCTCAACTCCACGATGGCCGACAGCCACCAGCCGGAGGATCACTACGGGTTTTGCGGTGACGAGCAGCTCGCCTGGTTCGCCGAACGGCTACGCCGGTACCGGTCGCGGGGCTGGCTACGCATTGGCGCCGTCCACCACGACCCGCTGCAGGTCGCGGGCCGGGAGGAGGAGCATCTGCGCGACGTGGACAGGCTCGTCCGGATCCTCGCGCCCGAGCTCAACCTGCTGCTGCACGGCAACGCCCATGACGGCCAGAGCTATCACCTGCCCACCTGGCTACCGGCGCTCGCGGCTGGGCGCCGTGGGGATGCCATCGGAACGGACCACGCGGACGCCCCGAGTCGATATCACCTGGTGTCGCTGCGCGGCGACGGCTTCACCCGCTACGGGCGCTGCTACTGGCCGGTGCTGCGGCGGTGGGAAGACGATCTGAGCATGACCCCGTCGGGCGTCACGTGGCGCCAGGATCTGGTGCACGGATTCGCCGACGCCGCCACCACGTTCGACGCCGCGCATACGGACCCTGTGGCCATGCCACCGGCGACCGCGCCGACCTGGGACACCGACTGGGTCAACGGGCTCATGGAACGTGTCCACGACCTTGTCCCGCTGCGGCATCCCAACGCCCGGATCGCCGAGACGGTTCACGCCATCGCCGACCAGCCGCCCTATTTCCGCATCGTTCAGCGCGCCGGCTCCGCCGCCGGGTCGTGGCCGGTCGGCGTGATCAGCAGCGTCGACGATCGTGCCGTGGCTGCGTTCGCGCAGGTGCACCAGCGGTTCGCCGCGGACGACCCGCACCTCAGTTCGGAACTGGTCTACGGAGGCCGTGAGCCCGCGGGGCCTGAACTCATCGACGCCGCCCGGCGCGCGAGCATCAAGCTGCTGAGTCTCACCGAATACCAGGGACTCATAGATTTCCGGCCGTTCGTCGCCGGCCAGGCCGAACGGCTTCGCGCCGAGACGAATTACCCGTCCTCGCTGTACGTGCCGCAGCGGTTCCGGATGCTCAACGAACATGCGGAGGCCGCCCGGACCGGCCTGATCGAGACCCTGGTCGGCTGGTTCGACGAGGACCAGCCGAACTTCTCGCTGCTGCTGGGCGACTTCGGACACGGCAAGTCGTTCCTGCTGCGCGAGCTGACCAGGCAACTGCCCACCCGGCTGCCACATGTCATACCGGTGCTGATCGAGCTGAGGCATCTGGAGAAGGAGCCGACGCTCGACCAGCTTCTCGTCGCACACCTGGTCGGGGCGAACGTGGCCCGCATCGATGTGGACAAACTTCACAGCATGGTGAGCACCGGCCGGCTGGCGCTGCTTTTCGACGGGTTCGACGAGCTGGTCGTGCGGACCAACTACACGCAAGCCGCCGACTACCTGAAAACACTGCTCCAGCCGCTCGACGTCCCGAACAGCCAGGCGAAGATCGTGGTCACCAGCCGCACGCAGCACTTCGGGTCGACGGAGCAGATCCGGGCGGTGCTCGGCGAGCAGCCCAAGGTCCGGCGCGGGCTGGTTCGTGTCGCCGTCATCGACAGCTTCACCGATGAGCAGATCCTCGACTACCTGACCAATCTCTACGGCGGGGACGCCGCCGCGGCGCGTGCCCGCCATGACGCGCTGGCCGCCGTGCAGGACCTGCTCGGGCTGGCCGCCAACCCTCGCATGCTCAGCTTCCTCGCCGCGATGCCCCAGGAGCGGCTTGACCAGGTCCGCCGGCAGGAGGGCGTAATCGGTGCCGCGGACCTCTACCGTGAGCTGATCGGGTGGTGGCTCGGCTTCGAGACGGGCCGACTGCGGCACCAGCGGGCGGGACTCGGCGACGAGGACCGTTTCACCGCGGTCACGCGCCTGGCGATCCAGCTGTGGACCAGCGGAGCTTCCGGTCTGGCGCTGAACGATCTGCTGGCCCGGGTCGAGGCTGACCTCACCCATCTGCATGAGCAGGACTTCACCACACCGCAGGCGGCACATGCGATCGGCTCGGGCACGTTGCTCGTGCGCCGCGACGACGACACCTTCGCGTTCGTCCACCAGTCGGTCCTGGAGTGGCTCGTGGCGAATGCCGCGGCGATCGAGCTGTGCGACACGGGCCAGACGGCGCTGCTCGAGGTGCGGGCCGTGTCGCCGCTGATGGCGGAGTTCTTCGTCGACCTGGCTGGTCACGCGAACGCCCGTGCATGGGCGAGTGGAGTCCTCACCGAGCCCACGTCGTACCCGCTGGCGAAGGAGAGCGCCCTGACGCTGACGCGGCGGTTGCCGGTCGACGCCACCGTCGACCTGTCGGCACGGGATCTGCGTGGCGCGGATCTCTCCGGCCTCGCGCTGCGGGGCGCCGACTTGAGCTCGACGGTTCTGGCCGGAGTGGTGCTGATGGACATCGACCTGTCCGATGCGCGGCTGAGCTCGGCTGATCTGTCCGACACCCGGCTCGCCCACGTCGGCCTGGCCGGCGCCGACCTCGCCGGTGCCAAATTCGACCGCGCCCAGCTCATCGACACGGACCTACGGGAGACCAGGGTGGTCGGCAGCTCCTGGAAGCGTGCGGCCATCCTCGGCACCGCGTTGGACGTGCCGGCACTCCACGCCCCCGAGCTTGCCGACGCGGCGGTCGCGGCCCGGGACGACGTCGACGTCATGACCTCGGTCGCGTTCGGCGCGAATTGCGTGACTGTCGTCGACTCCCTGGGCGTCATCGTCGTCGGCAGGGGCCCGCTCGTCCAGGTTCGCGATCTGGCGAGTGGGCGACCGCTTCGCAATCTCGTCGGCCACACGGGTTCCGTCACGTCGGTGACGACGGTGGAGGTCGGCGGGAGGCTGCTGGTCGTCTCCGGCGACGACGCCGGGGACGTCCGACGATGGGATCTGGTGACCGGGCGACCGGTGGGCGAGGTGTGCTCGCATCATGGCGGCGTGGTGTGGTCCGTCACCACGGCGGTGCTCGCGGACGGACCCGTCATCGTGTCGGGCGGAGCGGACGGGCATCTGTGGGTCTGCGACGCGGCGACGGGCCGGCACATGCATCGGATGATTCATGCCGGTCAGGGGCGAGTGGTGTTCGCTGTCGTTTCTGCTCAGGTCGACAGCCGGCCGTTGGTGGTCGCCGGTGCCGCCGACGGGACCGTCCGGGCGTGGGACCTCACGACGGGCGATCCGGTGGGTGAGTCGTGGTCCGGGTTCGGCGGTCCGGTGTGGTCACTGGCGCTGGTCGACGTCGGCGGTCGCGCTGCGGTAGCCGCTGCCGGGCGCGGAGGACTCGTCCGCGTTTTTGATCTTCGCTCCGGGCAGCCGATCGGCCCGGCATGGCACACCCAGGACGGTCCGGCGTGGTCATTGGCGGCCGCTACGGTCGCCGGATCCCCCGTCGTGGCAGTGGCCTGCGGCAGCGGAGCGGTGCGGACGATGAACCCGGTGACCGGGCAACCCGCCGACAGCGTCTGGCTCGACCGGCCCGGTTCGCAGCTCTCGCTGGCATCCGCCGAGCTCGACGGACGTCGCGTGATCGTGGTCTGCGACGACGACGGCGGCCAGGTCCGAGTCCTGGACCTGGAACACCTGGACGTCGTGGGCGAACCGTGGACCGAACAGGTTGACTCGCACCGAATGCTGGAGGTGGCGGGTTTGAAGGGCCGGGTCGTCATCGTGGCGACGGAGGGCCGTGAAGGTACGGTCTGGGCGTGGGATGCGGTGACCGGATCTCCGGTCGGGGAGCGCAGCCGTGCGGGGTTCGGATCTGCGGTGTCCATGGCGATCGGCGACCTGGACGGACGGCCCGTCGTGGTGTCCGGGGGCAGCGACGGCTACATCCGGACCGCTGACCTCGACACGGGAGCGGCGGTGGGCCGGCCGTGGCCCGCTCACGTCGGAGCGGTTCGGATGATGGCCACGGCCCGCTTGCAGGGCCAGCCGGTGATCATCGTGGGAGGCGTCGGCCCCGCATCGCTGTCGGTCTGCGATCTGGCGACGGGCCGGTTGCTGACGACCCTTACCGGGCCGGCCGCATCGCTCGACTCGCTCACCGTCAAGACCATCGGTGAGCAGACGATCGTCGTCGCGGCCGGTGACGGGGTGCTGTCCTGGGACCTGGACAGCGGCGACCTGATGCTCGCCGACCTCTGGACGCGGGACGGCGTCACCGGACGATCGGCGGTGGTCGGTGTCAACGGTGAGCCTTTTGTGCTATGGGAAGCCGATGGCGTGCTTCGCGTGCTGGACCTGTCCGACCAGCGCTTGGCGGGCCGGCCGTTGCGCCACCCGGGATCGGTGCGGTGCGTGGCGGTGAGCAGCCTCGCCGGTGGCGCCGTCATCGTCGCGGGCGGGCAGGACGGACTGCTGCGGCTGTCCGAGCTGGCGACCGGGGAGCCGATCGGCGAACCGTTCCAGGCGCACACCGGCCCCATCTGGTCGGTGCGGGTGGTCGACGTGGACGGAAGCCCTGTCGTCGTCACCGGCGGCGGAGACGGGACCATCCGGGTGTGGGACCTCGCGCACGACCGGTGCCGGCTGACGATCGTGCCCTTCGAGGACGGGGAGTCGGCCACGCTGCACGCGGACGGGTCCTACCGCCTGACCGGTGACGCCGGCGGCCGATTCTGGTGGGCGATGAAACTCTGCCGGTTCGAGCCCGGCGAACTCGATCCGTACGTGGCGACGGTCAGCCGTCGGCACTGAACCTCACGTTCCGGAACACCTCGCGACCATGCCCGGAGGTGCCGGTGACACCGCGACGACATGGGCCCGCCGTCAACCGTCGGCGCACCGTGCCGGGCACCCGCGGACACATCACCACAGGCGCGGTCGGTCACCGCGGGATCCGGGGCGCGTCCCAGTCTGCGTGGCGGGCCATCGACCGCAGGGCCAACCGGGACGGGGTCAGCCGCATCATCGTGTTGCGCAGGCCTACGGCCAGCGGGTTCGCCAGCTGCTGGCCGATCCGGCCGATCTGTACGGCGGCGCGGGCGACCTGCTGCGACCGGGGACGGCGTTGCCGGTCGTATTCGGCCAGTGCGGCCGGGATGGCGTCTCCGGGGCCGCAGACCGCGGCGAGCACCACCGCGTCCTCGATGGCCTGGTTCGCGCCCTGGCCCAGGTTCGGGGTCATGGCGTGGGCGGCGTCGCCGAGCAGCGCAACGTTGCCGCGTACATAGGACGGCAGGGGAGCGGCGAGATGGCGCAGGTCGGTGCGGATCACCGCCGCCGGGTCGGTGGCGTCGAGCAGGCCGGGAACCGGATCGTGCCAGCCGCCGAATCGCTGGCGTACGGCCGCCATCTCGTCTTCTACGCGCCATTTGGCGGGGGCGTTCACCGCGGCGAACCAGTAGACCCGGCCGTCGCCGAGCGGGACGGTGCCGAACTCGGCGCCTGGGCCCCAGCTGATCGCGGCCGCGCGTTCCCCGGCCCAGGGTCCGGTGACGCCCAGCCACGCCGTCGAGCCGGAGTGGACTGGCCCTGGGTGGTCGGGCCACAGTTGGGCGCGTACGGCGCTGTCAATCCCGTCCGCGGCCACGATGAGCGCGGCCCGCACGGTCACCGTCTTGCCCGCGTGCTGGTAGACGACCTGCCGGCCGGTCGGCTCGTCGCCTCGGGCCTGCGGGCCGAGGCCCGTCACCTGCGCGCCGGTGAGGATGGTCCCGGCGGGCAGCGCTGCCCGTAGGATCTCGTGCAGGGTCGCCCGGTGGATGCCGAGCGCGGCGGTGCCCAGCAGCCGGGTCATCGCTTCGGCGTCGATCCGCGAGATCCATCGGCCCGACGAGGCACGCGTGCCGCCGGGCGCGTCGGCCCGTCCTGCGGCCCGTACGGTGTCGCCGATCCCGAGCACGTCCAGCCCGCGCAGGCCGTTGGCCATCAGGGTCAGGCCCGCGCCGACCTCGCTGAAGGCGGCCGCGCGTTCCAGCACCGTGACCTGCCAGCCGCGTTGCCTCAGTCCGATGGCCGCGCACAGCCCGCCGATGCCCGCGCCGATGACGATCGCGTCCATGCCACTCCTTTTCTACATCTGTAGAAGCGGCATACTACAGGCGTGGAAAGCGAGGGTTAACGTGGTCACCCGGTACGCCGTCATCACCGACGCCGCCATCGCACTCGTCGCCGAGCAGGGCATGCGCGGTCTGACCCACCGCGCGGTCGACGCGCGCGCCGCACTGCCGACGGGCACGACCTCCGCCTACTACCGCACCCGCAAGGCGCTGATCGAGGCGCTCGTGCAGCGGCTCGCCGACCTCGACGCGGCCGACCTGGCGGCGGGCAGCCTGCCGAGCGACGACGTGCCTGCGTACCCCCCGAAACTGACCGGGGCCGACCTGGACGGGATCGCGGCCGCGACCGGCGCGCTGCTGGACCGGTGGCTCACCGAGGGGCGTGACCGCGCCCTGGCCCGTTACGCCTGCGTGCTCGAAGCGACCCACCACCCGGAGTTGCGTGACATCCTCGGTCACGGCGCCGCCTCACGCGTGCAGGCGCGCGCCATGCTGGCCGCCGCGGGCGCCGCGGACCCGGACCGGGCCGGCGACCATTTCGTGGCCTGCGTGGACGGGCTCCTGTTCGACCGGCTCGCCGGTGCGGGCGCGTTGACGGCCCCGCCGCCCGGTACCCCGGAGAGCCGGGCGGACCTCGCCGCCGCCGTGGGCGCTCTCCTCCACGCCCTGACCACCCGACCCTCCCGCAACCAGCACAAACCCGAACGCCGCGTGACGCGCGGTTAAGAAGGCACCCTTCCTCTGCGTATACCGATGGGAAGGCGCCCTTTCTTATGCGGAGTCGCGGGGGACGAGTTCGGTGGCGAGGATGACGTTCTCGACCGTGTCGGCGCCGTCGATCAGCTCAAGGAGGAGGCGGACGGTTTCGGTGGCGACCTGCTCCAGGGGTTGGCGGACGGTGGTCAGCTTCGGGTGGGTGGAGCCGGCGATGGCCGAGTCGTCGAAGCCGCCGACGGCGACGTCCTCCGGGACACGGCGGCCGCGTTCGCGCAGGACAGCCAGGGCGCCCGCGGCCATGAGGTCGGAGCCGACGAAGACGGCGTCGAGGTCGGGGACGCGGTCGAGCAGCTCGCGCATGGCGGCTTCGCCGCTGTGGCGGGAGTAGTCGCCGTGGGCGATGAGCTTCTTGACCGCTTTGCGGCCGAGCACGTCGCAGAAGCCTTCGAGGCGGTTGAGGCCGCCGGGGGTGTCGAGCGGGCCGGTGATCGTGGCGATCTTCCTACGGCCCTGGTCGACGAGGTACTGCGCCATCTGGCGGGCGCCTTCGCGGTCGTCGGCGGCGGCGTACGGGATCACGCCTTCGCGGCCGAGGACCGCGCCGCAGGCCACCGCCGGGATGGCGAGGCCTTCGAGCTCGGCGAGCAGCGGGTCGCCGGAGTGGGCCGACAGGAGCAGGACGCCGTCGGCGTGGCCGCCGCGCAGGTAGCGGACCACGCGCTCGCGGTCGCCATCATCGCCGGCGACCATCATGACCAGGGCGACGTCGCGCTGAGCGAGCCGCCGGGTGGCGACCCGCAGCAGCACGCTGAAGTTCGGGTCCTCGAACAGCTTCTCCTGCGGCTCGCTCAGCACCATGACGACGGTGCCGGTGCGCTGGGTGACCAGGCTGCGCGCGGCGCGGTTGACGACGTACCCGGTCTCGGCGACGGCGCGGGTGACGGCGGCGAGCGCGGCGGTGCTCACGTACGGGTCGCCGTTGAGGGCGCGGGACACCGTGCCCCGGGAGACTCCCGAGGCACGGGCCACGTCGTGGATCGTGGGACGCCGCTTGTTGGTCACAGCCATCAGCTTTTCACAGACCCGCCGGACAGGTCCGTACGCCAGTACCGCTGCATGGTGAGGAAGAGCGCGATCAGGGGAATGATCGACAGCAGCGCGCCGGTGATGACGAGGTTGTAGAGCGCGGGCTGGTTGGCCCCGGTGGCCAGCAGCGTGTACAGGCCGACGGTGAGCGGGAAGCGTTCGTCGTCGGCGAGCATGATGAACGGCAGCAGGAAGTTGTTCCAGATCGCGACGAACTGGAACAGGAAGATCGTCACCATGCCGGGCAGCATCAGCGGCACCGCCACCACCCGCAGCAGCCGGTTTTCGCCCGCCCCGTCGATGCGCCCGGCCTCCAGCAGCGCGTCCGGGATGGCCGCCGACGCGTAGATGCGGGCCAGGTAGATGCTGTACGGGTGCAGGATGCTGGGCAGCAGCACCGCCCAGTAGGTGTTGGCGAGCCCGGCCTTGGCCAGCAGCAGGTACTGCGGCACCGCGAGCACCACCGCGGGCACCAGGATGCCGCCGATCAGCACGTTGAAGATCACGTTGCGGCCGAAGAACCGGAACTTCGCCAGGGCGTACCCGGCCAGCACCGACACCGCCGTGGACAGCAGCGCGCCGACGCCCGCGTACAGCGCGGTGTTGGCCATCCACTGCCAGAAGATCCCGTCGCGGTACTCCGACAGGTCGGCGATGTTGCTGAAGAATCCGGTGCCCGGGGTGAACGCGTTGGTGGTGAACAGCTCCCCGCGCGTCTTGGTCGACGCGGCTAGCACCCAGCACACCGGCAGCAGGCAGTACAGCGCCCCGAGCAGCAGCACCGCGGTGGGCGCGAGCCCGAGCGGTCTGCGTACCCCCTTGGTCGTCATCTTTCCTCCCCGAAGGCCTGGCGGCGCACCAGGCGCATGAACAGCAGTGACGGCACGACCGAGATCGCGGCGATGACCAGCGACGTGGCGGCGGCGCTGTAGAGGTCGCCGGTGACGAACGCGTCGCGGTAGACCTTCATCAGCGGGCTCCAGGTGGAGCTGACCGCGTTCGAGATGGGCCGCAGCGTCATCGGCTCGGTGAACACCTGGATCGTCGCGATGATGGAGAACACCGTGGTCAACACCAGGGCCGGGGCCAGGATCGGCACCTTGACCCGCAGCGCGATGGCCAGCTCGCCCGCGCCGTCGATGCGGGCGGCCTCGTAGTAGTCGCGGGGGATGGCCCGCAGCTGGGTGTAGAGGACCAGCATGTTGAAGCCGGTGCCGCCCCAGATCGCGACGTTGACCATGGAGAACATGACCGTGCTCGGGCTGAGCAGGTCGACGTTGTCGAACCCGAACGCGCGCAGCGTGCCGTGGATCGGGCTCAGGCTCGGCAGATAGAGGAAGCCCCAGAGCAGGGTGGCGACCACGCCCGGCACCGCGTACGGCAGGAAGATCGCGATCCGGGAGAAGCGGGCCAGCCGCACCCGCGCCGAGTCCAGCAGCAGCGCGAACACCAGGGCCAGACCCAACATCAAAGCCAGCACCAACGTGGCGTATCCGAGCACCCGCAGCCAGCCCGCCCAGAACTCCCCGTCGGCAACGGCCGTGCGGTAGTTGTCGAGGCCGACGAAGATCTCGGTGCGCGACTTCTTACCGAGCCCCAGTCCGGAGAACTGCACCCGGCGCAGGCTCAGGTCCGGGGTGTACCCGCGGGGCGCGGCGATGAACAGGGTGAACAGGACCACCGCGGGAGCGAGGTAGAGGTAGGGGGTGGCGCCCGCGCTGTACGCGCGGGCGCCCCGGTTTGCCTTGGTCATCTATCAGCTCGCCAGCGTGAAGCCGGACTTCTTCATGTCGGCGACGGTCGCGTCATGCATCGCGCCCAGCGCGTCCGTGAAGGAGGACTTGTTCTGCAGCGCCTTGTCGAAGGCGTCCTTGTACGCGCTGTACGCGACGTTCACGTTGGGGCCGAAGGTGAAGCCCCGCGCGGTGCCGGCGATGTTGGTCGCCTGCTGCCAGAAGTCGGCCTGGTTGGTGAAGTACTCCGGCGCGGTGGTCATCAGAGCCTGGCCGCTCTTGGCCGCCGGGTAGATCGCGGCCTCCTTGATGAGCAGGTCCAGCGCCTTGGCGTCGGTGTTCAGCCAGGACGCGAACTGCGCCGCGGCCTGCTTGTGCTTGCTGCCCTCGGCGATCGCGATGGACGAGCCGCCCCAGAAGCCGGAGTAGTTCTCCCCGGCGCTCCACTGCGGCAGCGGCGCGATGGCCCACTTGCCCTTGCCGTCGGGGGCATTGCTGCTCAGCACACCCGGTGCCCAGACCGCCGACGCCCAGCTCAGGATCTTGCCGCCGTTGAGCGCCGCGTTCCACTCCGGCGTCCACGGGGCCTGCGTGTCGACGACGCCGTCCTTGGCCAGGCCGCCCCAGAAGTCGGCGACCTTCTTCGTCGCGTCGTCGTTGATGCCGACCTTCCAGGCCTCGCCGGTGATGGACCACCACTGCGCGCCGGCCTGCTGCGACAGCCCGGCGAACCAGCCCGGGTCCTTGCTGGAGAAGCCGCCCAGGTAGACGGACTTGTCCTTGGCGTGCACGGTGCGGGCCGCGGCCGCGTACTCGTCCCAGGTCTTGGGGACCGCGATGCCGTACTTGGTGAACAGGTCGGTGCGGTAGTAGAACATCATCGGGCCGCTGTCCTGCGGCAGGCCGTAGACGCCGTCGGTGCCCAGGGTCACCAGGTTCCAGATGCCGTCGGAGAACTGGTCGCGCACTCCGGCGACCTCGCCCTTGATGTCGGCCACGGCCTCGGCGGCCACGAACGACGGCAGCATCTGGTACTCGGCCTGCACCAGGTCGGGCGCGTTGCCCGCCTTGGCCGCGGTCAGGAACTTCGCCGCCGCCTCGTCGCCGCCCGCCTGCTTGCTGACGGTGACCTTGATGTCGGGGTGCGCCGTGTTCCACACCGCCGCGATCTTGTCCATGTTGGGAGCCCACGTCCAGAACGTCAGCTCGACCGGGCCGGTCTCCTGCGGGGTCTGTTCCTGCCCACCGCCCGAACAGCCCGCTGCCAGGGCGCCGACCAGCATTGCGGACATCACCATCCTGAGCCGCTTCGTACGCATAGGTCCTCCGTCAAAGGCGAATTCTCTGTGAACGTTCACAGTGCGGCACAGTGTGCTCGCCACGTAACCGACCCGTCAAGACCCCGTATCCGAGGCGTTACACGCCCCGCCCGCCGCCCGCCGCCCACCCCCCCCTCGGCGCAACTCTTAAAGACTTGGCCTGTCAGGGGATCGCCGATGCCGCGACTCTTTAAGAGTTGCGGCAGAGGGGCGGGCGGGGCGCGGTCGGCGACGGGAGGGTGCTTTGCGGGGGGCGGGCGGTCGGTTACTGTGCACGTTCACAGACGTGCCGTGCTTGTCAGGGGGATTCGTGTCCGAGACCGAACATGTGGTGCCGCGCCTGCGCGGGCTGGCCTTCGGCGGCGACTACAACCCGGAGCAGTGGCCCCGTGAGGTGCAGGAAGAAGACGTCGCGCTGATGCGCGACGCCGGAGTCAACCTGGTCAGCCTCGGCATCTTCGCGTGGGCGCTGCTGGAACCGGAGCAGGGCCGCTACGAGTTCGGCTGGCTCGACGAGATCATCGACCGGCTGCACGCGGGCGGGGTCAGCGTCGACCTCGCCACGCCCAGCGCCGCCCCGCCCGCCTGGTTCGCCCGGAAGTACCCGCACACGCTGCCGGTCAACCGGGACGGCGTGCGCATCGGCTTCGGCAGCCGCGAGACCGCCTGCCCCAGCTCGCCCGAGTACCGCCACGCGACGGTTGAGCTGGCACACCGGCTCGCCGAGCACTACCGCGATCATCCCGGCGTGGTCATGTGGCACGTGCACAACGAGTACGGCGCGCCGCTCGGCGAGTGCTACTGCGAGGCCAGCGTGCAGGCGTTCCGCGGCTGGCTGCGCGAGACCTACCACGGCCTCGACGCGCTCAACGCCGCCTGGGGCACCACGTTCTGGAGCCAGCGTTACGGCGACTGGGACGAGATCGACGCGCCCCGCGCCAACCACACCGTGGTCAACCCGGCGCAGCGGCTCGACTTCGCCCGCTTCAGCTCCGCGGAGAACCTGGCCTGCTTCACGGCGCAGCGTGACGTGATCCGCGCGGCCACCCCGCACCTGCCGGTCACCACGAACTTCATGGTCACCAACTGCAAGTCGATGGACCTGTGGCGCTGGGCGCCCGAGGTCGACGTGGTCTCCAACGACCACTACCTCAACGCCGATCAGCCCGACAACCACATCGACCTGGCCATGGCCGCGGACCTGAGCCGCTCGCTGGGCGGCGGCCGGCCGTGGCTGCTGATGGAGCACTCCACGGGCGCGGTCAGCTGGCAGCCCCGCAACATCGCCAAGCGCCCGGGGGAGATGCGCCGCAACAGCCTCGCCCACGTGGCGCGCGGTTCGGACTCGGTGCTGTTCTTCCAGTGGCGGGCCTCGCGCGCCGGAGCGGAGAAGTTCCACTCGGCGATGCTGCCGCACGCCGGCACCGACTCGGACCTGTGGCGCGACGTGGTCGCGCTGGGCGGTGAGGTCGACCGCCTTTCGGGGGTACGCGGCGCGCGGGTCGCCGCCGAGGTGGCCGTGGTCTGGGACTGGGAGTCCTGGTGGGCGCTGGACCTGGAGTGGCGGCCGAGCGTGGACCTGCGCTTCCGGGAGCGGGTCGAGGCGTACTACGCGGCGCTGTGGCGCGAGCACGCGACCGTCGACTTCGTGCACCCGGCGGCGGATCTTTCGGCGTACAAGCTGGTGGTTGCCCCTAGCGCTTACCTGCTCGGGGAGGCCTCGGCGAAGAACCTGCGGTGTTTCGTCGAGTCGGGCGGGCACCTGCTGGTGTCGTACTTCTCCGGGATCGTCGACGAGCACGACGCCGTACACCCGGGCGCGTACCCGGGGGTCCTGCGTGACGTGCTGGGGCTGTCCGTCGAGGAGTTCCACCCGCTGCGCGAGCACGAGACGGTCGCGCTGTCCGACGGGGGCACGGCCCGGGTCTGGTCGGAGCGGGTCCGCCCGGCGGGCGCGGTGACGGTGACCGGGTTCGCGGCGGGCCCCGACGCCGGGCATCCGGCGGTCACCCGACACGAGCTGGGCCGGGGCACCGCCTGGTACGTCGCCACCAGCGTGGACGGGCTGCGCCCGCTGCTGTCGCAGGCCCTCGACGCGGCCGGGGTGTCGCGCCCGCGCGGCCTGCCGGACAGCGTCGAGGCGGTGCGGCGCGGCGAGTACCTGTTCCTGTTGAACCACGGCGACGAGCCGGTCACCGTGCCGGACGTGTCGGGCGTCGACCTGCTCGACGGGGCGGTCTTCGCCAGTGGGGGAACGGTCCCGCCGGGCGGCGTGCGGGTGATCGGCCCGGCGTAGAGATGCCGGATGGATGTCCATGATGTTACCGATGTGTCTGTGAGCGTTCACATACTCGCAACAGTCGCGTCGGCTGTCAACGGCGGCGTCGCCGGGTGCCCTACCACCCGGCGGCGTCGCTCTTACATGGAGCCGTACACCGACATCGCGGTCAGCGCCCGCGAGCTGTAGTCGAACAGGGCCTGGTTCTCCCAGCCGTTGCCCGACGACGGGTTGGCGGGGTCCCAGCCCGAGCCGGCCTGCGCGGTCCACGCCGGCTCCCAGTAGAAGACGCCCATGCCGCGGCCGTTCGGCACGTTCTTGACGATGTTCACCACGGCGGCGAACGCGTCCCGCTGTCCGGTCGCGCTCGCCGGGTAGCCGCAGGTGCTCGCCAGTGACGAGGTGAAGATGTTGGTCTCGCCGTCGTCCTGTGCCGTGGTGAAGCCGTACGCCGTCTCGGCCACGATGACCGGCTTGCCGTACCGGGACGCCATGTCGTTGAGGTTGGCCTGCAGCCCCGACAGCGGCCCGTGCCAGTAGCAGTAGAACGACGCCCCGATCACGTCGAACGGCACGCGGTACGCCACCGCCTGGTCGAACCACCAGCGGAAGGTGGCGTTGTCGCCGCCCTCGGCCAGGTGCAGCATCACCAGCGTCGAGGAGTTGACCGCCTTGACCGCGTTGACGCCCGACTTCAGCAGCTGCGACAGGTTGTCCCAGTTGGACGTGCTGCCGGTGGGCAGCAGCATGCCGGGGTTGATCTCGTTGCCGACCTGCACCATGTCCGCCGTGGTGCCCTGCGCCTTGAGCGCGTTGAGCACGTCGTAGGTGTGGTTGTAGACCGCGGTGTTCAGCTGGGCGAGGGAGTAGTTCGCCCACGCCGCCGGGGGCACCTGCTTGCCCGGGTCTGCCCACGAGTCGGAGTAGTGGAAGTCGACCAGCAGCTTCAGGCCCTGCGCCTTGATCCGCTGTGCCATGGTCAGCACCCGGGCCTTGTTGTTGTACCCGTCGGCCGGGTTCACCCACACCTTGAGCCGGGCGTAGTTCATGCCCGCGTTCTTCAGGATGGCGATGGCGTCGCCCTGCGTCCCGGAGCTGGTGTAGTACAGCGCGCCGAAGTCCTCGTTCTTCTTCAGCGACGACAGGTCACCACCCTTGACCTGCAGCGACGTGCCGCCGGTGGCGCCCTTGACGAACGTCACGTCGTCCAGGTTGAGCCACTGGTTGGCGGCGGCGCTGGAGTAGACGCTCAGCGTGCACGACGTCGAGCTGACGTTGGCCGTCACCGACACCTGCACCCAGGCGCTGGTGCTGGTCGGGATGTTGACCTGCGCCTGGGCGCCGCCGCAGTTCTTCATCGCCAGGTACGCCGCCGACTGCCCGCCGCCCGAGCGCACCCACGCGCTCAGCGTGTACGAGCCGGTGCTCAGGCCGGTCAGCGTCTGGTATGTCTCGACGGTGTACGCCGAGGCCGACCAGTGCGTGCCGCGGTAGCTGCCGCTGCGCCCGCCCGCCTCGCTCTTCGACGCGGCCACCGTGCCCGACTCGGACCAGCCGGTCGGGGTCTGGCTCGCCCCGTTGGACTCGAACCCGGGGTTGGTGACCGTCGACGCCGCCGCGGCCGGCAGCGCGGGCGCGGCCAGCGCCGCCACCGCGGCGAGTGCCGCCGCGGCCAGCAGTGCCTTTGCTCTGTGCATGATTCCTCCTGATGTGTGAGTCGCTCACAGACACATCGGGGGAACATCCACAGCAGCCCGGGCGGCAGCTGTGAACGTTCACAGAAAACATCGACACGGGTACGTTGTCAAGAGCGGCGGCCCCGACCTGCGGTTCCATTCAGGCGGTGTACGCCAGGGCCATCGAGGCGACGACCGGGCCCAGGTAGAGCAGCGGGAACGGGACGTGCGAGTAGGACCGCGCCCGCAGCACGGTGATCACCGCGCCGGTGAAGTAGAGCACCAGCCCGATGCCCGCCAGCAGACCGACCACCGGCTCGAACAGCCCGGCCAGCAGACCCAGCGCCCCCGCGGCCTTGGCGACGCCGAGCCAGGTCCACCACGAACGGGGCACCCCGTACTCGGCCAGCGGCTCGACGACCCACCTGGCCCCGGCGAGGACGGAGGCGGCGGAGAAGCCGACCCAGGCGGCGGCGAGGACGGTGACGACGGTGTGAGTGGTGGACATCAGGTGCTCCTCATCGGGCTGTGAACTGCTCTTCACCGGTATGACTCGGCCCGCCACCCGTTTGTGACAGCGCGGTGAGATCTTGTCCGGACAGGCACAGCGTCCCTGCAGCAAGCAGCCGCCCGCGCCATCTCGTTCGTCGGCTACAACACCTTCGGCGAGCAGTCGGAGGTGAAGGACCCGAACGGCAACCGGACCACCATCGAGTTCGACGCCGAAGGGCGCGAGACGGCGGTGCGGATGCCGGCGTACACCCCACCGGGCACCTCCACGCCGCTGAACCCCGTCGCCCGCACCGAATACGACGACGCCGGGCGCATCACCAAGAGCATCGACCCGTCGGGCATCGAGACCTGGCTGTACTACGACCAGCAGGACCGCATCTCGAAGCTGCGCACCCCGGCGCCCGACGGCGGCTACGCCTACACGCGGTACACCTACGACAAGAACAGCAACGTGCTGTCGACCACCGACCCGCTCGGTGCGGTCAGCTCGGCGACCTACGACTTCATGGACCGTCGCAAGACGGCCACCGACGCCGGGACACACACCACCAACTACGAG
This sequence comes from Catellatospora vulcania, assembly GCF_009720385.1. GTDB lineage: Bacteria > Actinomycetota > Actinomycetes > Mycobacteriales > Micromonosporaceae > Catellatospora > Catellatospora vulcania. The sequence goes on from NZ_WARX01000007.1 coordinate 172,053, forward strand.
TACAGTGCGGGCGGCTGGCTGTCGAAGGTCACCTCGCCGTCGGGCATCGTCAGCCGTACGCAGCACAACGCCGCCGGTCAGACCGAATTCGCCTGGGACGCCGCCGGCAAGCAGAGCACCGTCGAATACGACAAGGCCGGCCGCCCCCTGCGCACGATCAACCCGGACCTGTCGTACACCCGCGTCGAATACGACATGCTCAGCCAGGTCGTCGAGAAGCGGCTGCACGCCGCCGGCGGCGCGGAGCAGGTGCACACCTCGTCCAGGTACGACCGGGCAGGACGCCTCACCTCGGCGATCGACGGCCTGGGCCACACGACAGAATTCGGCTACGACGACACCGGCCTGCTCGTCCGCCAGTCCGAACCGATCAGCGCAGCCGATGCGATCGTGTCCACGTTCGGCTACGACCCGGCGGGCAACCGGACCCGGTTCACCAACGGCCGCGGCTACTCCTACGTCACCACCTATAACACCCTCGGCCTCGAAGAATCCACGATCGAGCCGACGACCACCGCATTCCCCAACCCCGCAGACCGCACCTACACCAAGATCTACGACGGTGGCGGCCGCCTGGCCCAGCTTGTCGAGCCCGGCGGCGTGACGGTCGGCTTCGCCTACAACGCGGCCGGACAGCTCTCCGAGCAGACCGGCACCGGTGCCGAAGCCGCCACCAAGACACGCACCATCACCTACGACGCCGCCGGTCGGGTGAAGGCCTTCTCCGGCGCGGGCGCCGCCGACAACACCGTGGAGTACGACCCCCGCGGACTCGTCGCCTCGATCAGCGGGGCGGCCTCCGGCGACACCGCGTTCACCTACACCGCCGACGGGCAGCTCAAGACCCGCACCGACGCCGCAGGAAACACGGTCTACGAATACGACGGCGCGGGCCGCCTGCACGAGGTCACCAACGGCACGCTGAAGCAGACCTACGACTACGACGACATGTCGCGAGTCAAGCGGATCGACTACGGCACCGGCGGCGACTACCGGGTCCTCGACTACTACCCGACCCAGCGACTCAAGAGCGACAAGCTCTTCACCCTCGGTGGCGCCACGGTCGCCTCACTCGAATACGAGTGGGACGCCAACGGCAACCCCCTGAAGAAGACCACCACCGGGGTCAGCGGAGCCGCGACCAACGTCTACACCTACGACTGGGCCAACCGGCTCACCTCCTGGACCGCCACCCCGCAGGGCGGCAGCACCCAGCCGAGCGTGCAGTACGAATACGACAAGGCGGGCAACCGGACTCTCGCCGGTGCGAAGGTCTTCGCCTACGACGCCCGCAACCGCCTCACCTCAGCCGCGGGCGACCAGTACACGTACACCGCCCGGGGCACGCTGCGCACGGTCTACGACGGCACCAGCAGCACCACGTCGGCTGACGCCTTCGGGCAGATCCGAAGCCAGGCCGGTCCGGGCGGCACCCAGACCTACGACTACGACGCACTCGGCCGGGCCATCCAGCCGGGTAAGAAGTTCACCGGCCTCGACAACGACCTTGCCGAGGACAGCACCGCCAAGTACGTCCGCGACCCGGCGAACCGCGTCATCGGCCAGAAGGACAACACCGGCGCGGGCAGCTACGCCTGGACCGACCTGCACGACGACGTCATCGCACAGTTCGGCGCGAGCGACACGACCGTGACCCGCTCGGTCACCTACGACCCGTTCGGCGCCGTCATCGCCGGCGGCAACCTGGTCGGGTCGCTGGGTTACCAGTCGGAGTGGACCGACACGTCGACCGGCCGGGTCAACATGGCCGCACGGTGGTACAACACCGAGACCGGGCAGTTCGACTCCCGTGACACGGCCAGCAACAGCCCGTCGCCGTCGTCGGCCAACGCCAACCGGTACGCCTACGGCAACGCCAACCCGCTCGTGCACACCGACCCCAGCGGGCACGTGGCGACGGCCGTCGATCCCGGGTACACCAAGACCGAGGAGGAGGTGGAAGACCTCTGCGCGACGGATGCTTCGGCCGCGTCCATCTGCGGCGACAAAGCATCCGCGCCACCCCCGCCCTCGGGCGGCGGACCCAGCAACAACCCCGATGACGGGCCGCCCACGACGAAGGCCGAGATCGAGCGGCTCAAGGCCGAAATCGAAGCCGCCCAGAAGATGGCCAACAAGTCCTTCCTGGACGTGCTGATCGAGTGCGGCGTCGGGATCCTCCTGGACTTCCTCGGCATCACCGACATCATCAACTGCTTCACCAAGGGCGACCTGTGGGCATGTGCCGACATGGTGATGGGCATCCTGCCGGTCAGCAAGCTCTTCACGATGGGCAAGAAGATCTTCAAGGCCGTCGATGCCGCCTTCTCCGCCTACAAGGCGTGGAAGAACGCCATCAAGGTCGCCGAACAGATCATCGAGCAGGGCAAGAGAGCTCTCGAGGCACTCGAGAAACTCAACGACATCGCCGACACCGTCAACACGCTCGGTGAACTGGCCGGCATCGACACCGGCCTGCCCACACTGCCGCTGATTCCCTTCACCGGCGGTGGAAACAAAAAGAAGCCGTCCAAGCACTCAGACGGCTCCGGCGCACCGTCCAAGCCAAAGCAGCAGGATCCGGCCAAGCCGGCAGCCAACGCCCCAGCCAACACTGCCCCGCACCAGCCGGTCCAACCGAACCCGGCGAACACAGGAAACGGCGGCGGCACTCAGCCTGACCATGACAATGGTTCTGGCGACGGCCCGAGCTGCCCACGCCTCCACAGTTTCGACCCGAAGACGCCGGTGCTCATGGCCGACGGCTCGGTGCAGCCGATCGAAGATGTCGAAATCGGCGACGAGGTGCTCGCGACCGATCCCGAAACTGGAGAAGACACCAGCCAGGAGATCACGCATCTCCATCTCAACTACGACGTTGACCTGACCGACCTCACCGTCAGCACCGTGGCTCCAGAGGGCTCGGCACCACATTCTGACGGTGAAGATCTCGGTGCGGGGACAATCCGCGGACCCACGACCACCACGCTGTACACCACCCAGCACCACCCCTTCTGGGACGCAACCCTTGGCGAATGGGTCGACGCAGCCGACCTAGAACCCGGCCACGAGCTGACTGGCCCGCTGGGCGAGAAGCAATACGTCACCGCCGTACGCAATTACGTGGGTGGCAAGGACATGCGCGACCTAACGGTCGCAAACGTCCACACGTACTATGTGATCGCCGGCAATGATCCTGTTCTGGTCCACAACAATGATCCAGGGCTTATCAACCTCGGAGTTACCGGTGAATCCTGTCCCATCGGAGGACGTCAGGGATGGGTGCCGGACGCTGCGGAAGGATTCCCGAGTTACGATAAGACCGGTGGTTGGGTAGAAGGAATGGGGCCGGCCAAAGACTTCGCTGGGCCGGGTGAGACCCTAAACTGGGAGCATGTTGTTGAGCAACGGCAAGGCTTGCCTGCAAACTCCAACTTCCCTCAGGAATGGATCAACCATCCAGACAACATGATGCTGCTGGATAGCGCTACTAACTTCGCGAAGAATGGATACTACTCCAAGAAATTTAATTGGACTGGTGGGCAAAAGGTTAGAGACTTCCTCACCGGTATGCCATTCAACCAGCAATGGGACTTCGGAATGTACGTAATCAATACAATCAGAACGCATGGTAAACAAGGCTTGGTTGGGGACGTGTAAGCATGAAATCGCTAGATGATCTGTATAACGAGGCGGTCGACTACGGCGTCGAGGGTGCCGTGCCTGCTGGTACGCCCGTCGGTGTGGCAAAACTCTCGCATGTCATGCGGGTATTCAATGCCATAATGAGCGGCGGACTGGGTTTTGCGGTAGAAGTTATCGAGCCCGACGAGTTCGATCGTGCCGTGGAAGGTTTCCGATACCTTAATCTAGGCGAGATTGCGAACCTTCTCGCGGAACTGGTCGAAAGTTATGGCGGTTCCAACTATGACTTGCAGAAAGAAGATGCCCTAGATCAAATGCTAAACGATGGTGACCCGGTCGATGACGCTTTTCGGAGGAAGGCTGTCGAGGTTCCATCTGAATTCGGATTGTGATAGTTGAAGGTTCTAGATGATCCGGCGATTCGTGTGGGTCGGCTATCAATCCGGCTGAACCCATCGGCCGGCTCGGCACCTGTGACGGTCTAAATGATCAGGATCATGGTGCGGTAATTAAAAGCGACGCATTGGGCTCAGTACGAAATGCCGCCTCCAGCCGAAGCGGTATCTCAAAATGCGCCCTACGATTGATGTCCTGCACTCCGAAAAGTAGTGTTGCCATTACGGTGTGCATTGGCGGTCGTGGCTGTGCGGTGGGGTTGCCGTCAGCGTTGCCGTCAAACGTAGACATAACATGTCGATAGATCGATATAAAAGTCCAATGTGGACACAGCCCCCATTGTTTGTGATCGTTACGGCTTGCTGACTGCGGGACGGGCTGACGTATCCGGTGGCGTGCCGCGTCAGCGGTGCGGCGTCGATCGCCGGTTGCCGCTGCTCGGCTCGACCGCCCTGGCGATCGTCACGGCCTCGGGTTCAGCGGATCGCTTCGGGCATCTCTGTCGCCTTATTGCGTGGGCGCGTGCGCGCGGGCCGGAACGGCGTAGCGCGTGCGCGTGCGTCCGGCGTAGCCGGGCGCTCTTGATGCTTTTTGTATAGCAACTTTGAGCCCACTCGGGACTTCGGCTTGGTCGGTGGCGGTCAGGTCAGGTTGGAGGCGCGGTTGTCGAGGCGTTGGGCTGTGGTGAGTCCGCGTCGTCGGTAGGCGGCGAGGTGGGCGCGCATCGAGGTGATGGCGTCGCGGGTGCGGGCGGAGCGGATGCCGGTCATGCCGTCCAGGGCGGTGTTCCAGGTGTGGCAGGCGGCTTCGACGTTGCCTCGGGCGCATTGGATCTCGGCGAGGTCGGCCAGGGTGAGGGCGTGGATACGCGGGTGGGTGGCCGGGTTCCAGCAGCGGGCCGAGCGTCGTAGCTGGTCTTCGGCTGCGGTGAGGTCGCCCATGGCTTGGAGGGCTTTGCCGGCCTGGTTGGCCAGCCGGGCTTCGGCGGGTCCGCCCAGCGACGCCCACTCGGGTGCGGCGTCGCCGCGGCTGCGGTCGAGTAGCCGTTCTGCGGTGGAAAGCGCTGAGCGTGCCTGCTGGTTGTCGCCGTTGGTGGCGTGGGCGCGGGCGGCGGTGAGCCAGAACAGGCTTTCGGTGTCGGGGTCGGTGCGGCCTTTGACCCGGTCGAGTGCGGCGTCGGCCAGGTCGACGCAGTGTTCGCGGCGTCCGAGGTCCATGGCCTGGTGGGCGAGGATGCGTAGCCCGTATGCGGCGTGCGCGTGGGGGTCGGCCTCGGCGGCGAGTTGGTAGGAGTGCAGGTAGTAGCGCTGTGCCAGCCCTGGCAGGCCCAGGTCGTGGGCCTTCCACCCGGCGAGGTAGGCCAGTTGGGCGGCGGCGGCGAACATCGAGCGGCGCAGTGCGTCGGTGGCGAAGGTGGCGCGCAGGTAGGCGGTGACGTCGGTGGTGAGGTATTCGACGACGGCGGTGCGGGCGTGGCCGCCGCCGAGGCGTTCGTCTGCGGCGTTGAACGCGGCGGTCATCTGCCGGACGGCGTCGATCTCGCCCTGGCCGACGGTGACTGTCGGTCGGGTGCGGGCGGTGTGGGCGCGGGCGGCGATCTCGGGCTGTTGCAGCGGCAGCAGTAGCGCGGCGACCGAGTACGCGGCGCCGGAGATCAGGGTGCGGCGGTCCACGTCGGCTCTGCCCAGGTGCGCGACGGCGGCCACGGCGTCCGGCGGCAGGCTCGCCGGGTCGTAGACGGGTTCATCGCCTGAGCCTAGCCCGAGATCGGCTGGCGTGAGTGGACGCGCCAGCCGTCGTGACAGGGCTTCGGCGAGGTAGCCGACGGTGCGCGGCTGGGGGCGGGTGCCGGCGATCCAGTGCGCCACCGAAGACTTGTTGGCCCGCAGCCGGTTGTCGCCGTTCTCGGCGGCGATGTGGCACACCGACCGGGCGAGGGCTTCGTAGGAGATGCTGGCCTCGGCGATGAGCTGGTGGAGCCGGTCGTTGGGTGCGGTGCTGGCGCGCACGTGTCCGCCCTTTCGTGAGCGTGGTTCATCAACGTGGTTAAACCTGTGAAACGCTCGCACCGGCCCGTGAGCCTACAGTCCGGGCGTGGTCGCCGGTTGACTGTCGGTAGGGGTGATTCGCACCCGCCCCGATCGGCGCGGCGGCCGGACGCATCCCATGGCACCGACCGCCGCGCCTCGTCACCACGCCAGGGGAGGGGCACGGTCATGGGCAGAGCGCTGACAGCCGCGCAGTTCGAGGCGTACGCGCGACGGCAGATCACCGTCGCCCTGGACATCCTCGACGGCCACCACGCCGACCTGTTCGGACTGTGCGCGTGCGGCAGGCCGCAGCCGTGCTCGGTCGCGGCCACCTGCCAGGCCACGATCGACCACTACCGGGCCAAGCTCGCACTGGTCGAAGCGACCCAGCCGCTACGGCTCGTCGTGTCGAAGCCATCGTCGGCCCCACACCGCCCAGGCATCGCACTACCGGCGATCGGAACCTGAGACCGACCGACGTCCAAGCCGCGCCCGCGTACCGCCGCCCATCGACGCTCGCGAGATCAGTAAGCGGCCGGTATTGACGTCTGGCGATGCTGTTTCCGGGATCACCGGCGACGTGCGCTCACGTTGCCGTCACGGTAGCCGTCAGGGAAGGTGTCCGGTTCCATCCGCCGCAAGAAGCCGCAGGTAGCAGCCAAAATGCATCGATCACTGCCTGCGTGAGGTCAACTTTCCCACACGTACTATGTGATCGCCGGTGACTCGCCGGTCCTCGTGCACAACTGCGATCCGGAAATTCAGGACCTTGGTTCGATTACCGGAGCGGGCCAGACTAATCTTTGGGATTTGAAGGTTAGGGACAGAGGTCTTGCTTTCGAGGAACACCTAGGAATGTCGAACCTGCCCGACGGTTTCAAGACGTTCGACCACCTGGAAGCAGATTCAGGTATTGGCATTAGTCTTAAGACTGTCGACACCCGCAGAGCCTCAACTCAGACTGGCACTGGGTTGTACAACCGGCTCAAGGGCTTCATCGACGATACGGCAAACTATAATGGCGATCATCGCCATCCCGGGGTTGCTCCGGCCAACTGGATGGAGCATCGTGTTCTTTATGTGGTACTACATTCCGATCCGTTGACAAAGGGTCAGCTATCGCAACTCGCGAGGCTCCAAAACGACGGTGCGCTCAAGGGAATCACAGTTCTCTTCGGGGCCTCATCTGGCTGAATAAGGAGGATCTTGCAGTGGGATACGCATTTCACATCACGCGTGCCGAAAACTGGTTTGACAGCGAAAGCGCTCCGATATCTCGCGAAGAGTGGGAGCGACTTGCAGATGAGTTCGCTGCACTACGTGCGGATGAATTTGTCGACTGGACCGATATTGGCCCGCAAAAGCTCTACGTTATTGAAGGCGAAACGGCTTCGTTCTCGTGGCGCAAGGGAAAGGTTGATATTGAGGGGTCGTATACGGATGTCGTAGAGGAGATTGCCAACGAACTCGCGAGCCTGCTTGGGGGAAAAGTGCAAGGGGACGACGAGGATTGATGGATTGGTGGATGTAGTGCTTAAGGATGCACTTCCGGTGCGGCCCTGCAGGCTGAAATAGGGGCTTTGTAAGACCGCGAGGTTGAGGGGCCGCACCATTACCGCAAGTTCAGGTGCCATTACTTTGGGCGCCGAGGGGTGTGGTTGTGTGCCCGCGTTGCTGTCACGGTTGCTGTCAGACGCTTTGTATATATGTAAATGGGTCGATAGAACAACCTGGACGGGTTGTCGGGAGTGGCTGGGACAACTGCGCCGGAGGGCGGGAGTAATCGCGGTGGCTCGCTCCGGGCTGCCCGGTGGCACGGCGCGTAGCGTATCGCCCACTACCAGGCCACGCTCGCCATCACCGACACCACCATGCCCATGCCGACCATCACGCCCCGCGAGACGAGCCCCGGTGCTGCCGACGACCGGCAGCCATCCGCATAGCCGAACCGGGCTGACCCACGCTCTATCGACGCTCGTGGTTGCTGTGGCGGCCGACACGTGTGGTGTTCCCCTGCGTTGCGGTCAGCGTTGCTGTCAACATCGCACAGGGTCTATGTGCCTGATTGCCCGAGGTCGAGCTAAGCCCATGTAGTCGGCACACTCCGAGCCGAGAGCCATTGTGCTGATCATGGTGCTGAGGCCACACGTACTATGTGATGGCTGGCGAAACGCCAGTCCTGGTTCATAACTGCAACGTTGATTATTTTGATCCAAATAATGACCTGTTAAACGCGGTGCACAACCAGCGAATAGCCGATAATAACAGGGGCAATCTTTATGCCGCGATCACTTATCGCGATGGCAACAAGATTCGCACGGCAGTGGCGCATTCGGATAGTGTCGGCCATGCGGAAGAGCATTTGCTCAACCAGTACGGCAAGGAGAATATCATTGAGATGTACTCCGAGTTCCAGCCTTGTAGTGGTAGGAAGAACTGCTGGGCAGCAACGGATGGAATCAAGCGTTCATGGACATGGGATTGGACTGTCTCTGCTGCGGGTGGCTCCGCGCAAAAGGAGCGGAAGGACGCCATGACGATATTGTTTGAACTCGCACGTATGTAAGTCGTCGCCAATCCGATTAAAGGAATCATTGTGAAATACGAAGAGTTGGCATTGAGGCGACTTGACGATCGTTGGGCTGCGGACATGCTGTCGCGCGAGGGGTTGCCCGACGATCATCTTCTCTTCCGTGCGCGTCCTGCGGATGCAGACAGTTGGGTGCAGTCGGCTGACGGGCGATCATGGCTGCGGCTCGGCGACATTGGCCCGGCTAGGGGACTCTTCATCTGCGACGTTGGCGGAGAGATTGCTGATGTGCTTTCGCCCGATGGCTATGTTTGGCATATAAACCAGTCCCTACATCATTTCGTCGCGTCGGTTGCTGCGTTCGATGCCTCGTACCCATTCTGCGAGACAAGTAACGACCTGGACGAAGCATCGAGCGCTGCTAACGGATTCGAGCAGGATTTGATGCGCATAGACCCAACCGTTTTTAGTGAGGAGGGTGGATTCTGGAAATCTGTAGTATTCGATATCGAGTCCGGAGACTTTAGTGCCGAATAGCCGCACGCCGGGTTGTGACCGCTACTCCGAAGAGTAGTGGTGCCATTACCTCGTGCGCTGGGGTACGTGTTCGTTCGCCTGGGTTGCCGTCACGGTTGCCGTCAAGCACACATATAACATGTCAATGCATCGATCAAGGGGTCCAATGTGGACGTGGTTGTCATCGTGCGTGATCGCTACCGTTCGCTGGCTGCGGGACGGGCTGCGGTATCCGGTGGCGCGCCGCGTCAGCGGTGCGGGCGTCGATCGCCGGTTGCCGCTGCTCGGCTTGACCACCTCGGCGATCGTCGCGGTCTTGCGTATGGGCTTCGACTCGTCTGATGCCTTGTTGCGTGGGCGCGTGCGCGCGGGCCGAAGGCATAGCGCGTGCGCGTGCGTCCGGCGTAGCCGGGCGCTCTTGATATCCGTAAAGCGTTTTTGGACCAGGCTGGTCAGAGGCGATGGTTGTCGGGCCAGTGGATGTCGCCGTGGAAGGTAGGCCCGATGGGTGACCGGTCGACAGGTGTCGTGGCTGCGCGGGTGAGTTCGGCGAGTCGATCAGCGATGCGCTCGCCGGCGAGTCCGACGGCCCGGATCATGCCGACCCTGACGCCGGTGATCCCGTGCCTGCGTGACGCGGTGAACCGACGCCCCGGCTGGACGACTCCGCCGGGGCGTCAACCGTTTCGCGGGCTGGTCGGCACGCCTGCCGGTGTCGCGGTCGTCGATATGATCTGCCCCCAGCGGTCGCGGCATACGTAGGACAGGCTCGCGTGAATGGGGGTGCCGTCGTTGTCGCGCAGCACCGGGACCCCGCAGTGTAGACACGGCGACACCCGAGGCCAGGTCGGACGGTCGAGAGGGGTGTTCACCGGCGGCCCTCCTCGCCGCCGCTGACGGCTGCGCGTTCCTCGGCGGCGATGCGTGCGAACCGCTCCGGTGAGCACCAGGGACACAGGTGCGTGCCCTTGCGTGGTCGCCGCCGGTAGAGGTCGAGCAGCCACGGCTGCCGCGCGATCAGGTCGTCCACGGCCAGGTCAAGGTTCTGCATCCGCATCCTCCTCGTCGCGTGGATGCCGGCCGGGTACGTCGGTGCCACCCCTTGTCACACCGACGATCCGGCCGGCCCGGCGCAGCGTCCGTGCCACGCCGATCCCGCACCTCCGCGGCCTGTCTCGGCGAGCGCGGCGACACGGGTGTCGATGTCGGACGCTACCCGTCTCCCGAGTGCGGACTAGTACTTAAAGTGCGGGTCGATGGCTGAGGGTGAGCCCGCAGCGGGCGGCCAGCTCCCGCAACGCCGAGTCGGTGCGCATCGGCGTCCGGGCCAGATCCAGCAGCAGCGAGCGCACCAGCCGGTGCCGGCGCACCTGCTCCGGCGTCAGCTCCTCGGCGTCGATCAGCGCCCGGACCGCCTGCTCCGGGTGATGGCGCTGCAGGTGCGCGCGGGCCACGTCGATCAGCAGCCGCGCCTGCCGCTCCGGCGACACGCCACCCGTGTCGATGCGTGCCGCCGCCCGCAGCGCGCTGCCCGCGTCACCCAGCTCGACCAGCACCGCGACCTCCTGGATCGCAACGTTCGTCGGCCCGAACTCGGTGTCGTGGTCGTCGCGACCCTCACCCAACCGGCCGCCGAGCTGCCGCGCCTGGGCCAGCCGCTGGTGGGCGGCATCGGCATCGTTGCGCCTGGCCGAGATCAGCGCCGCCTGCAACCACAACACGCCCTGCACCGAGACCGCAGCCGGGTCCCCGGCCGCGACCAGCGGCACCAGCGCGTCGATCGCGGTCATCGCGGTGTGCTCGGCCTGGTCATGACGCCGATCCGCCTGGAACACCAACACCAGCCGAAACGCGCCCTCCGCCATCAGCAGCCGGTCCCCGACGTGCTCGGCGACCCCGATGGCCCTGTCCGCGGCCACCCACGCCGCATCGGACTCGCCCAGCTTCGCCAGCGCCGCCGCCGTCGCGTGATAAGCCCTGGCCAGCGCCGCACCAGCTGACCTGCGCGCGGCACCCTTCGCGGTGCGGGTCGCCGCTTCCAGGCGCGGGATCAACTCAGTCAGCAGCGGCAACAGCCGTTCGTAGTCGGCGGCGTGCGCCAACTCCCACGCACGGGCCACCTCAGCGCGGGCCTGCTCCAGATCGACCGGCTGCGCGGGCGGCTGGACAGCCAGCCCCAGGGCCAAGCTCGACGACAGCAGCATCCGCAACGCCACCGCCGGCTCCGGCCGCTGATGTACCGCCGCCACCACGGGCGTGTCCGCGGCCAGTTCCCCCAGCGGCACGCCGAGCACGTCGGCGACCCGGCGCAGCATCGTCATCCGGTCGATCCGCCGTGCGCCGCGTTCCACCTGCGACACCCACGTCTCCGACCGGTCTATCATCGCCGCGAAGTCCCGCTGCGACAGGCCGCGTTGAGAGCGGTAGAACGCGATCCGCCGCCCCAGCGCCCGCGCGCCCGGATCGTCGCCACTCATGCAGGCAGCCCCTTGGCCGCGGCCGGGGCCAGGAACTCCACCCGATGCGAGACCAGCAGAGGGTTCTTCGCCGCATGGAACGCGATCACATGCTCTGCCGTCTCATGTGCCTGAAACGCCGCATCGTCGGCGTAGACCTCGTAGAACAGGCGCGCCAGCGGCTCACCGTTCACCTTGTGCGTGGCGTACACCAGCGTGCCCGGCTCCTTCGCCCGGATCTGCTCCACCGCCTGCTCCGTCAGCTCGTCGAAGCGGACCGCCGACTCCTCATCACGGATGTCGAACCGCACCACCAGGCCAAACACAGCCACCTCCGAAAACCGTCACCGAAACGAGCCGCACTAATTGTGCGGGTCGCCACCGGGGTGTGCGCAAGACCCTGCGACCGATCTCCACATCCGACGGCAACCCGGTGACGCTGCGACGCCCACAAGTCCGTGCGCTGACGTTGCCGTCACCGTTGCCGTCAACAACGCCAAAAGCGCCCACAGCCGAGAAGTCCCGAACTCGTCAGCGCTGGTAGACGGCCTGACTGCCGTGGAAATTGGCGGTCATCCGGGCAACGCGCTCACACGTACTATGTGATCGCCGATGACTCGCCGGTGCTGGTCCACAACAACAACATGTGTGGAACGGCCAGCACGCAAGCGGTCAATCACGTCGATTGGGCGCGAGAAGGTGGTGGCCCATACGCTAACGCGGCTCGGCAGCGCGCATTCGAGTACGAATCGCGTACGCCGGGTGCCCGCACCGATCCAGTGACCGGGCAGAACCTTGTGCCGCGGCTGTCGATGCCATCCGCCGATGGCATCAATGTCACCGCCAAGTTCGATGGCCTCCTAAATGACGAGATTATCGATCGCAAGAACAACGTTCTACCATTCACTACGGATAGCATGATAGACGAAGCCAGGCGACAATCCGGAACCTCGGCTTACCATGGCCTCCAGGCAGTCTGGGAAGTGCCGGATGCGGCGGTTCTGGCCAAGGCGCAACGTTGGCTAAGCGACGCCAAGGTTACAAATATCAATGTCAGGGTGGCTCCATGAACTTCGACCCCGTAATTGTTGCCATGATCTCGGCCATTCAAATGCTGGACCATGCGACTGAAGAGGAAGCTGACCCGAGCTTCGTGGTCGAGGTCCAACAGATCATGGGCGACTATCTGGATGAATTGACCAGTGACGATGTGCGTGAGTTCCGAGAAATCCTGCTCCGCATCGCCGACGAGCGTTCCTCCGGGGACCCATTGATATCGCAGTACCTTCGAAGGCTTGCCGACGGGTATGCGCCGAGAGATTAGATAGGCAGCTTGGCGATGGCTGGTGGCGGCGTCCTGCAAGTCGAGCGGGTCGAACATCTATCAGATGCCGACACGGTGGTTATCGTGCGGTGTCTGAGCGGAGCCGCGAGGGTCGGGGATGTCGTTAGCGTCCTCGACCCCGAGGTTGAGGTCTTTGTGGGCGAGGGTGCCCCGCCTATTTTGGGGTTGTGGCGGTACGGGAGATCTGTTGATTTCATAGATCCGCCTCACGTTGCAAAAGCTAAGATAGACGGCAGGATTTCGGGTCTTGGTGGTGGTAGGCGCCTTATTGTCAAGGATCACGATTGACGGCGCTTTGCGGATCATCGCGATTGGTTATGACGTCTTTGGGCGGCGGCTGATATCCGAATGAATGGTAATTGGCGAGACGTAATTTAAGACGGACGTCAAGCATGAGCAACGTGGCCTTGAGGAAATAGTCGAGAATTGGTTCAATCCGATGCTCAGGGACAATCGAGCCATTGATATTAAGAAGAACAAAAAGCGCCCGATTTATATTGAAGCTGCCCGTGGCTTCTTTAGAAAATGGAGTTGATAATAGATATGGCCTATGGAATTGATCCACTCGAAAATGATGGCGCGTTGGACCTCTGTCATGAGCTACGTGAGGCTTCACGTGGAGGGGCGCGCCGTGTATTGGAGGAGGCTTTGGCTGTCGCTATTGAAGCAGGTGAGGACGAATACCTGGAGAAAGATTGCGGTGAGGCTGCCGTTGCTGCCGCGGCTATCATCAGCGCCCTCGGCCGCAATGAACTTGCTGTCCTTGAACGTCGCCGGTTGGAGAGTGTCGAGTTCGGCTTAGTGGATGACCTGGCTGCGCCGGCACTAGTGGCGCTTACCCGTGTGGGAGGGACGGAATCTGAGCTATTAGACCTGTGGGAGGCCGAGGGAAGGGAGCAAGAATTTCGGACCTGCCTCCAGGACATTTCCAACTCGCTTCGTTCCCTTCAGAGCTGATTGCCAGCTCGGCGGTTTTGTTCGCGGGTGGGCAATGAGCCAGGCGGGCGGCCTATTTGTTCAGTGCCACCCCAAAGGAGCTTAGTCGAGGAGAGAACTGCCGCTTCGTTCAACATTACGTAGATCCGTCTCGCATCGCCTTAAATACGAACTGCCGATGGGCTGTGGTTAAGATGATGTGCTCAGGCAGCGTTAGCTTTGTCTCAACCTTTGAAGGTCCTATGAATGGCTATCGCGATAGTCCGGTCAACTACTCCGCTGCGTGGCGACACTGCGACATAGTGCGCTGGGGTGCGTGGTCGTGCGCCTGGGTTGCTGTCACGGTTGCTGTCAGATAGCTAGGTAATATGCGAATTGATCAATGGATGGCTGTCGGCTGTGCCTGCGACTGTTCGGGGGAGGCTCTCGGCGAGTCGGCCGGTCGGTGGCACGGCGCGTAGCGTCGTGGCGTCGATCCCCGGAAGCCAGCGCGGTGGCTGACCGGTGAAGGGATCGTCGCGGCGCTGACCGCCTCGGCCGCGGAGGCGTCGCCGGGTCGATGTGGTGGTTGCGTGGGCGCGTTCGCGCGGGCCGGAACGGTATAGCGCGTGCGCGTGCGTCCGGCGTAACCGGGCGCTCTTGATGTTCTTTGTATAGACGTTTTGAGCCAGCCTACGATCTTGCGCGGTGCCGGACCTCAGTGCAGCTCTCGTCTACGTGGTTCGCGGCGTCAGCGCGTCAGTGGTCGGTAGGGATATGTGCGGGCCAGCCGAGGAAGCGTTCGTGCAGCGTGCCTGCGGCGGCGTGGCGAAGGTCCTGGCAGGCTTCGATGAAGTACCCGGACAGGTAGATCATGAGCGAGACCGGTGCTTGGTGGTAGTGCGCGATCAGCTGCCGTTGGCGGGTCGGGCACGGCCAAGCGGCTGCGCAGCCCGCGCAGATCCAGTCCGGCCGGATCGGCTGGTGCATCGACACGGGATGGCCTCCGTTCAGTTGTCACTGCGTCGTCGTGCGGCCTGCTGTTTGTGCTCGTGGCACAGGGCGGAGGTCGGCTGGCCGCAGTTGCCGCACCAGGTGATCGGCACCCCGTCGTGGCGTTGGCGGGTTCGGTGTGGTCGTGCCAGTAGCCCGGCGAGGACGCCGACGATGAGCCCGGCGATGGTGTCCAGGGCGTGCATGTGCTGCCTGCTTCCGGTGGGTGTGGGGTGCCGGGACGGGGTGGGGTGCGAGCCACGGGCCGTCCCGGCACCGGCTCCTACAGCGGCCCGCCGTCCCTGCCGACGCAGGGCTGCTCCAGCGGTGCGGGTGCCTGCGCGCCGAGGTGGGCGATGACGCGGGCGGCGGCCTGTTCGGCGTGTTCGAGCAGGGTCCGCAGCGGCGAGTAGGCCACCCTGCCGGCGAGTCTGCGGGCGGTGTCGGCCTGGTCGAGCCCAGCGACGAGCACGCGGGCGTGTTCAAGGGCGCGCAGCACCGTCTGCATCTCGTGGGCCAGGTCGGCGGGACTGCTCATGTGCGACTCCTCGTCGACCGGTGATCAACACACTGTGACATCAGATAGGTAATTACCTTTGCATCGTCCTGTTTGGTCCGTCAACCCTTGGCGCTAGATTGGTTAGGACGTTTCCGTGGGAAGGTGGGCCGACGTGCCGGGACAGCCGAAGTACCAGCGCATCGCCGAACAGCTACGCCGCCAGATCGACGACGGCGCGCTGCCACCCGGCGCGAAACTGCCCACCGAGGAGGAGCTCCAGGCCGCATACGGCGTGTCCCGTCCGACCGTGCGCGACGCCACCGACGTGCTCCAGGCCGCCGGGCTCGTCGAACGCCGCCCCGGCAGAGGCGGTGGTGTCTTCGTCCGCGAACGCGTGATGATCGACGCGTATGCGTGGCGTGACGACCAGCCCATGAGCACCACATCCGAGGCCGACCTGTTCTTCCGCACCGTCCGCGAGCAGGGCCACGAACCCAGCCAGGAGTTCTCCACCCGCGTCGAGCCGATGCCCGCCGACTACGCCACCCTGCTGCACGTCCAGCCCGGCAGCACCGCGGCGGTGCGCCGCTGCCTGCGGTTCGTCGACGGCGTGCCCCACTCGATCCAGGACTCCTGGTACCCGCAGTGGCTGTGCGAGAAGGTCCCGGAACTGTTCAGCCCGCACAACATTGCCCAAGGCACGACCAGGCTGCTGGCCGAGCGCGGCTACCACCAGGTCGCCGCGCTGACCACGACCAGCGCCCGCATGCCCACCCCGATCGAAGCTGCCCTGCTGCAGATCCCCGTCGCGGCTGGCACGCCGGTCCTGCACAACGTCCTGACCGGCTACACCGCCGAGAGGCCGCTGCGCATCTCCACCGCGACCTTCGCCGCCGACAAGGTTCGGCTCGTGTCCGCCCACGGCGACATCGACACCATCACCAGGCACCGCCGATGATTCTCCGACGGGCGCGGATGGCCGACATCGACACCATCCTCGACTGGCGCGCCCAACGCGCCGCCTGGCTGGCCACACGCGGGCAGACCCAGTGGCAGACCCCATGGCCGCGCTGGGCCGTGGCCGCCGCCGTCCAAGCTGGGCAGACCTGGCTGGCCCACGACGGCCACACCCCGGCAGCGTCGATAACCCTGACCGCCTACACCGACCTCGACGGGCTCTGGAAATCCGATCGCGCTCCGGACGCCGACTCGCTCTGGCACTCGGTCGACGATCCCGCTGACGCCCTCTACGCCTCGAAGATGATGGTCTCGCTCGACCACGCCGGCACCGGTCTGGGCTCCGAACTGCTCGACTGGGCCGCAGGACGGGCCTACGACGCCGGAGTCCTCTGGCTGCGTCTGGACGCCTGGACCACCAACACCCGACTGCACGCCTACTACGCCGCCCTCGGATTCGAGCACGTCCGTACCGTCACCACCCGCGCCTCCGGCGCCTGCTTCCAACGCCCCGCCCAGCCATATCAAGGAACCCGGCTCAAAGAAGATCAATAATGGTCGGCGTCGGGATCTTTCGGCCGCTTGTATCGACAGGTCTCGCTGACGTGACGGCCGACACACCTGTTGTTCCCCCACGTTGCGGTCAGGGTTGCTGTCAGCATCGCAATACATCGATCTGAAAGATCGCTAGCCGCGCGGATGTCGCAGCTCAGTACGACTCATCGTCGTGACGGATCGCCTCGAAAACTGTCCTGACTCCACACGTACTATGTAATCGTCGGCGACCGGCCGGTTCTGGTCCACAACGTTGACTGTGAAAACCTCGGCCCTCATGCGTTCGGACCTAATGAACGAAACAACGTCGGATACAGGTACCAGGAACTCGTGACCGGCGTCGACCACGAGCAGTGGTATCGCCACGATGGAACGCTAGTCAAGCCGGATGGTGGGCCTGACCCCCACGGATACTTGGTCGAAGCAAAATGGACCGGCGATGAGACGTCCGGACGTGGCGGGTGGGACGGTTCTTTCTACAATCCCACGAACCGATTCAATGAACGTACGGCGGTGGGGCAGGCTCGAAGACTCCTCGAGCTGAATAGGGCTTTGGGCGGCAAAGGCGTCAGGTATGCTGTTTCCAATGTTCAGGGCGCGGCCTTCTTCAAGGCTGTCTTAAGGGAATGGTTTCCGGACGAGGTGGCGAGCGGGGAGATTAGTGTGTTTCACGTTCCGCCTATTGGAATGCGGTCACGATGACGTCGATTGAAGTGTTGTCCGAGGCAATCTGGGCAATTGCCTCTGCCGAACAAGATCTGGACGCAGAGGCTGTGGCTAGCCTATTTCGGGGTCAAGGCTGGCAGATTGCCGGGTCATCGTCACTTCCGTTTCCGCGGAAGTGGTGCAAGGATGAAATACAAGCATCCATCTACGGGCGTAGGGATCCGTCAATAGAGCTTGTGTGGAAAGAGATCCAGCCTGATTGGGATGATGCGAGTTATGTAGAGGCGGTAGAGGGCGGCTACGCGCGCCAAGTCGGAGAGGTCGAAGACGTTAGAAATTCCTTGTTCGAGTACCTGCTCGGGCAAGCGGTTCCAGTGCTTGTCAGTGATGTCTCAGAGATTGAGGAATTCATAGTTGGGTCAGACTGGGCGATATCTGGTGCCATCCTGTCTATTGGAGTTGCTCATCTCGATAAAGACGATCTGCCGATCCTGCTAATGATTTACGTTAGGCAGAATCGGCGGTGATTTCGGATCGTTGCGCCGGATAGGCGACCCCAAGCCGGGGCCGCGTTCGCGGCAGCTAAAAGGCATAACGTGCGCACCTGCCTGATCAATGGACGCGTATGTCAGATGGTGTGTTGTGCCACAACGTGTCATCGATTTAATGTCGCTACCCGAAGTGTATTGACGCGATTGCATAGTGCGCGCCCGTGCGCTAGTAGAATATGGAGCAGGTTCCATGATCGCATGCGCCCTCGTGGCGCAAATCTGACGCAAGGGCCGCCGTGAGACCGTTCGATCGCGGCGCTCGCTGGTCACATTCTCAGCGGCTCGAGGCGTATGTTCAGGTGGGCATAAGGCAGCGAGCGCTGATACAGCCAGCGCGGGCTCAGGGACGAGTAGATTGCGCCGCTCGCCCGGCCACACGATGATAGTTTGACTCGACTGGCACCTCTGCAGCCTCGAGTGTGCATTCGCCGACCCGCCTGTCATGTCGAACGATCAATCAGCGTGCCGTGTCGGGCGGTCAGCGGGCTAGGGCGGTTGTCACCTCGGTGCGGGAGGCGACGCCGAGTTTGCGCAGGATGCTGGACACGTGCACGGCCGCGGTCTTCGGCGAGATGTAGAGCCGGCGGGCCAGTTCGGCGTTGGTGAGGCCGTCGGCGACCAGCAGGGCGACCTCGCGCTCGCGGGTCGTCAGCGCGGCCACGCCGGTGACCGTCTGCCGACCGTCGGCGGGAGCGAGACCGAGTTGCGCACGCAGCTGCCCGAGCTGCTCCACCCGCCAGCCCGTCCAGCGGCGTAGCAGCTCACCGGCGCGCTCGATACAGCCGGCCGCCTCGGCGTCGCGGCCCAGTGCGAGCAGGCAGCGGGCCGCGCCGAGGTGGGCGGTGCCGCGTACGTTCAGGGCCAGCATCGGCGACTCGGCGACCGAGCGGTAGCCGTCCAGGGCCGCCGAGTCCTGCCCGCACACCTCCGCGAGCTGTGCCTCGACCAGCGCCCGCCAGTGGTCCCAGACCTGCCCGTCGAGCAGTTCGTCGGCGAGCTGCCGCAGCCGGGGCAGCGGCAGCCCGGCATGCAGCGCGGCTGACAGCAGGTCATGCGCCTGCTCACCGCTGCGCCACGCCTGCCGGTGCAGGTCGTCGAGGACCCGGTCGAGCAGCGTGTCGGCGGCGTCGAGGTCGCCGCGGCGGCAGGCCAGGTGGAATCCGAGGCCGTCGAGCACCATCGGGTCGACCTTCTCGATGCCCGCCAGGTCGGTGATCAGCCGCTGTACCCGGTCGAGGGTGCCCGACTCGAGGCACAGCCCGGCGAGGAACACCGCGTGGTAGTCGGCACGGCGGCCGGAGTGGAGGTAGCCGCGGTCGCGGGCGCGGCCCTCGTCGAGCGCGCCGATCGCGGCCTGCAGGTCGCCTTCGCGCATCGCGAGGCGGGCCAGGCCCTGGAAGTACGCGGCGACGGCGAGCGCCTCGAAACCGGCCCGCTCGGCGTCGCCGCGCATGCGTTCCAGCAGTTCGGCCTGCTCGGTCAGCGACGACGTCTGCGGCATCATCACCAGCCGGTTGAGCGCCCGCGCCGCGAGCACCCATTCGCCGAGCTTCTCGGCCTCGTCGACGAGCCCGGCGAGCACGGCCCGGCCCTCGGCGGACCGGTCGGGGTGTCCGGAGAGCACGATGCCCTTTTCGACCAGGGCGGCGAGCCGGATCTGCGGCAGCTCGAACTCGGCGGCCAGCGCGAGGGCGCGGTCGGCCCATTCCAGGGCCTCGTCGTCGTGGTCGCGCAGCATCGCCGACTGCGCCACGGCGGTCATCGCGCGGGCCTTGTCGGCTCCGGGCGGCAGCTGGGCGATGAGCCGTTCGATGTCGGCGGTGACCCGTTCCAGCCAGGGTTCGTCGTCGGTCTCCCAGGCGAGGCGGATCAGCAGGTACAGGGCGTCGGCGCGGTCGGCGGGACCGTCGGCCAGGTCGCGCCACCGCTGGGCGTACCCGGCGGCGTCGTCGAGCAGCCCGGCCAGCCACGCCGCGCGGGCCGCCGCCGACAGCAGGGTCAGGTCCTCGGGGTCCTCGGCCATGCCCATCTCGGCGAGCTGCAGTGCCTGGTACGCCGACCCGATGGCCAGGTACAGCACCGCGCCGCGGCGGGCCGCGGAGACCATGTCGGCGTACCGGCCGGCGGCCTGGGCGTGGTGGGCGATCAGGGCCGGGTCGGCGTCGCCGCCGTCGAGCAGCGCCTCCAGGGCGCTCTCGTGCAGGCGGCGGCGCTGGCGGCCGAGCATCTGCCCGGTGATGGCCTCGCGCACCAGCGCGTGCCGGAAGCTGAACTCGTCCTCGCCGGCCTCCACCAGCACCCCGCGCACCACCAGGTCGCGCAGGATGCCGATCAGCTCGTCCTCACCCGCCCCGGTGACCGTGGCCAGCAGGTCGAACGGCGCCCGTCGGCCGAGGACCGCGGCGGCCTCGACCACGCGCTGGGCGTCGGCGTCGAGGCTGGCCACCTGGCGGCGCAGCACCTCGGCGAGGCTCCACGGCAGCGGCTGCTCGACCAGGGAGTCCAGGTCGTCGGGCTGGCAGGAGCCCAGCAGCTCCTCCAGGAAGAACGGATTGCCGCCGGTGCGGTGGTACAGCGCGGCGGCGGTGCGGTACGACACGGGCTTGCCGGTGACCGTGGCCAGCAGCGCCGCGGTCTCCGCCTCGGTCAGCCGCTCCAGCCGCAGGTGCGCCACGGCGTGCCGGCGCTCCATCCGCTCCAGCAGCGAGGCGAGCGGGTGCCGGCTGCTGACCTCGTCCGGCCGGTACGTGCCGATGAGCAGGCGCGGGCCGTCGGTGTCGGCGAGGCGCTCGAACAGCGCGGCGCTCTCCGAGTCGGCCCAGTGCAGGTCCTCGAACACGATCACCGAAGGGTCGTCGCCGACCAGGTCGGCCACCAGGGCCAGCCCGGTGTGCAGGCGCTCGACGGGGCTGCGGCGCGGGTCGGTCAGCGCGGCCAGCTGGTCGGCGTCGACCCGCGCGCCGTCGGTGCCGTCGATCGCGTCCAGCAGCAGCTCGTACGGCCGGGCCAGGGAGTCGGGCTCGGCCTGGCCGACCAGCACCACGGCCTGCTCGGGCAGGGTCGGCAGCAGCTCCCGGACCAGGCGCGTCTTGCCGATGCCGGGCTCCCCGCCGACGAAGACCACGGCCGGGCGGCGTGACGCCACCAGCTGCGTCAACTGCCGCAGCTCGCGGTCACGCCCGACCATCGTCGAGCTCGCCCCACCTCGCTGACTTCCCACGCGCGACAGACTACCGGCGCAGACGGACAGGCCCGGGGCCCTTTTCGGGCTCCCGGGCCTGTGTGCTCGCTCTCATCGGTGTACGCGGTCGCGCGCCTTGCCGCCGAGCCGGCGGTGCCGCAGTACGCGTGCCGCGATCCGCTCGCGGGCGGCCTCGTCGATGAGTTCCTTGTGGTGCAACTTGGCGAGATCGAAGTAAAGCTCCGGCGATCCGAACATCGCAGACTCCTCAGCCTGTGCGGTTGTCTTGCTGACAACATCCATGTTCGTCTCGCGCAGCCCGTCCTCCATCCGCAGCGGCGGCGTATCTTCGCCGGTCGCGACCCTCCTAGGCGGGTACCCGGGCAGGCCTAGGCATACCTAGGCAAGCGTGCCCGACCGACGCGAGCCACATCGTCGCCGTCACGCCGCTGAATACCTGCACGTCGCGTGGGGAGGGACCGCAGTGTCGCTTTCGGACCGGCTTGAACGGGCCGATCTGCGGAGGGGTGACCTGGGTCACCTGTGCCCTTCCCGCTACTTGCAGGCACGGTTAGCCTTACCTAAGTTTAGGCAGCCCTTCCTCAGTGAGAACGGAACTCCTCATGCGCATCTGGCGCCCGATCGTCGCCGCAGCGGCACTGAGCCTGACGCTCGCCGCCTGCGCCTCGACCGATACTCCTGCCACGACCTCCACGTCGGCCGGCCCGTGGCAGTTCACCAACGGCAACGGCGAGCTCGTCAAGGCGGACAAGACCCCGACCCGGATCATCGCGCACGCCGGCGAGGCCGCCGCGCTGATGTCCTTCGGCATCAAGCCCGTCGGCGTCTACGCCGACGAGTCGGTCAAGACCGACCCCAACCTCAAGGGCCTGGACCTCACCGGCATCGAGATCCTCGGCGAGGAGTGGGGCAAGATCGACGTCGAGAAGGCCGCCTCGCTGCGCCCCGACCTGATCGTCGCCGACTGGTGGCCCGCCGAGAAGGCCCACAGCGGCCTCGAAGAGGGCGTCGACGAGAAGAGCAAGAAGCTCAAGGAGCTGGCCCCGGTCGTCGGCGTCTCGCAGGGCAAGTCGATCGTCGACCTGGCCGAGGGCTACGAGGACCTCGCCCAGAGCCTCGGCGCCAAGGTGGACGCCCCGGACATCGCCGCCGCGAAGAAGAAGTTCGAGGACGCCGTCGCCGCGTTCAAGGCGGCCGTCGCGACCAAGCCGAACCTGACCGCGCTGGCCATGTCCCCGGCCGACGACAAGGTCTACGTCGCCAACCCGGAGTACGCGCCGGAGCTGCTGGACTTCCAGAAGTGGGGCCTGAAGGTCGTCAACCCCGCCAAGCCCGACCCCGGCTTCCCGTACTGGGAGAACCTGAGCTGGGAGAACGCCGACAAGTACCAGCCCGACCTGATCCTGTGGGACGGCCGCTCCTACACCGACAAGGCCAACGCCGAGTGGGGCAAGAAGCAGCCGACCTGGTTCGCGATCAAGGCCGCGAAGGCGAACGCGGTCGTCTCCTGGCCCGCGTACTGGCTGCACACCTTCGGCCACTTCGCCACCGAGCTGGACAAGCTCACCGTGGCGATCAAGGCCGCGGACGAGAACGTCGGCAGCTGACCCTCCGCACATGAGCACCTCAACAGTGCGCGCACGGCGAGCTCTGGCCCTCGGGCCCGGGCTCGCCGTGCTCTGCGCGATCCTCGCCCTCGTCGCCTTCCTCAGCATCACCCTCGGCTCCCGCGACATCGGCCTGTCCGACGTCCTGCGCGCCCTGTTCGGCCTCGACGGCGACAACTCCATCGAGCACACCGTCACCGTCGACATGCGCGTGCCCCGCACCCTGCTCGGCATCGGAGTCGGCGCGGCCCTCGGCGTCGCCGGCACCGTCCTGCAGGGCGTCACCCGCAACCCGCTCGCCGACACCGGCATCATGGGCGTCAACTCCGGAGCCGCGGCCTTCGTGGTGCTCGCCATCACCGTGCTCGGCGTACGCGGCGTCGGCGTCTACATCTGGTTCGCGTTCGCCGGCGCCATCATCGCGACCCTGCTCGTCTACGCGATCGCGTCGCTGGGCAGGGAAGGCGCGACCCCGGTCAAGCTCGCCCTGGCCGGAGCGGCCGTCACCGCGGGCATGGGCTCGCTGACCACCGGCATCGAGATGACCAATGTGGACGCCCTCAACGAACTCAGGTTCTGGCAGGTCGGCTCGCTCGCCGGGCGGTACGCCCCGATCCTGTCCGGGGTCGCGCCGTTCCTGATCATCGGCCTCATCGCCTCGCTGGCCTGCGGCCGGGCGCTCAACGGCCTGGCCCTCGGCGAGGACACCGCCCGCGGCCTCGGCCAGCGCGTCGGCCTGACCCGCGCCGCCGCGTTCACCATCGTCGCGGTGCTGGCCGGTGCGGCGACCGCCGCCTGCGGCCCCATCGTGTTCGTCGGACTCATCGTGCCGCACCTGGCCCGGTTCATCTGCGGACCCGACTACCGCTGGATCATGCCGTACTCGATGCTGCTGTCGCCGATCGTGCTGCTGCTCGCCGACATCGTCGGCCGGGTCGTCGCCCGCCCCGGCGAACTCCAGGTCGGCGTCGTGCTCGGGGTCCTGGGCGCGCCCGTGTTCATCGGCATCGTCCGCTACGGCAGGTTGTCGGAGGCCTGAGAATGACAGCAACCGCGACCCGCACCAGCGCCGCCACCGCGGCCACCCTGCGCGCCACCCGCCGCCACCGGGCCGTGCGCGCGTTCACCGCGACGACCGGCCTCACCGCCGCCGTCGCCGCCCTGTTCGTGCTGACGATGATGGTCGGCAGCTTCCGGCTCACCGCCGGCGAGGTCGTCACGTCCGTGCTGCACCTGGCCGACAACCCCAGCGTCGACTTCGTCGTACGCGGCCTGCGGCTGCCGACCGCCCTGTCGGCACTGACCGTCGGCCTGGCCCTCGGCGCGTCCGGCACCGTGTTCCAGCAGCTGCTGCGCAACCCGTTGGCGTCACCGGACTTCGTCGGCATCACCTCCGGCGCGAGCCTGGCGGCGGTCAGCGGCATCGTCCTGTTCCAGGTGGGCGGGCTTACCGTCTGCGCGCTGGCGCTCGGCGGCGCGATCGCCGCAGCCGTGGTCATGTACCTGCTGGCGTGGCGGGACGGCGTCAGCGGCTACCGGTTCATCCTCATCGGCATCGGCGTCGCCGTGTTCTTCGAGGGCCTCACCGGCTACATGCTGATCAAGGCGGAGCTGTTCGAGGCACGCCAGGCCATGCACTGGCTCACCGGCTCGGTCGGCCAGGCCAGCGACGACGAGCTGAAACTGCTCGGCGGCGCGCTCGTCGTACTGCTGCCGCTGGCCGTGCTCCTGTCGCGCAAGCTGCGCGTGCTGGAACTCGGCGACGACACCGCCCGCGCCCTCGGCTCCCGCGTCGAGATCACCCGCGCCGCGCTGCTGGCCACCGCGGTGCTGCTCGTCGCGCTGGCGGTCTCGGTCGCCGGCCCGATCGTCTTTGTCGCGCTGGTCGCCGGGCCGATCGCCAACCGCCTGCTCGGCCCCGCCACCGGCGGCATCGCCGCGGCCGCGCTCGTCGGCGCGATGCTGCTGCTCACCGCCGACCTCGTCGCCGTCCACCTGCTGCCCACGCCGCTGCCGACCGGTGTGGTCACCGGCGCGGTCGGCGCACCGTACCTGCTGTGGCTGCTGGCCACGACCAACCGGAGAGGAGCAGGCGGTTGAGCCGACTGCGCGCCGAAGGCCTCACCCTCGGCTACGACGCCGAGCCCATCGTCCGCGACCTGGATGTGACCGTGCTCGACGGCAAGGTGACCGCGATCGTCGGCGCGAACGCCTGCGGCAAGTCCACGCTGCTGCGCGGCCTGGCCCGGCTGCTGCGCCCGCGCGCGGGCAACGTCCTGCTCGACGGCAAGGCCATGGCCGGCCTGAGCACCCTCGACGTCGCCAAGGTGCTCGGGCTGCTGCCGCAGAGCCCGCTGGCCCCCGACGGCATCACCGTCGCCGACCTGGTATCGCGCGGCCGGTACCCGCACCAGGGCTGGTTCCGCACCTGGAACGACCGCGACCACGACGCGGTCGCCCGCGCGCTGGACGCCACCGGCACCGCCGACCTCGTCAACAGGCCGCTGCGGCAGCTGTCCGGCGGCCAGCGCCAGCGGGTCTGGATCGCGATGGCCCTGGCCCAGGACACCGACCTGCTGCTGCTCGACGAGCCGACCACCTTCCTGGACATCAACCACCAGGTGGAGCTGCTGCGCCTGCTGCGCACCCTGAACGCGCAGGCCGGCAAGACGATCGTCGCCGTGCTGCACGACATCAACCTCGCCAGCCGGTACTGCGACCACATCATCGCGATGGCCGACGGCGCGATCGTGGCCGAAGGAGCGCCGCGCGACGTCATCACCGCCGAGCTGATCGCGAAGGTTTTCGGTCTGGCCTGCGTGATCGTGCCCGACCCCGTCGCAGGAACACCGATCATCGTGCCTGCCGACTAGCCCGGCACGGCGGCGCATCGGCCGCCCCGCGCTACGTGCCGCAGTCCTTCGTGAGCACCCGGTCCGGCGTGCGCAGGGTGCGGCCGTCGGCCGTGGCCAGCTCCACCGACCAGGTGAACGGACCCGTGGACGCCGCCGTCACCGCGAACTGGGCGGACAGGCGGTCGGCGGACACGGTCATCGCCTGGCGCCGCTCGAAACCGCGCAGTTCCCGGTGCAGCCACGCGCCGGCCAGCGGGGTGTCGGTGTAGACGCGGAACACCGAACGCAACCCACCGGCGGCGGTGCAGGTCACGTCCGTGACGCTGGTCCGGGCGAACGGCGGTGCCGCCGGTGACGGGCTGCGCGGCGGCGGGCTGCGCCGCGGCGACGGCCGAGCTGAGGGGGGCGGCGCAGGCGGCGACGGTGACGGCGAGGCGGGCTCGCCGGTCGGGTCGGCAGAGCCGGACGGCCCAGCCAGGCCCGGCTCGATCGTGCCTTTCGCCAGTGGGGCGTCGCTGGGGACGAACTGGGCGACCGGCAGCCCGGCGGCACCGATCCCCGCGCTCACGCCGCACGTGGCGAGCAGCAGGACCGTGGCGACCGCGAGCACCGGGCGGCGCCGCACGAGCGAGCGCGTTCCGGGCTCGGGGAACCCGGTCTCACGGTTCCAACGCAGCCCATTGCCGGACTGGACCGCGAGATGGTGCTCGTCCGGGAGCGCGGTCGTGGTCGAGGGCCGGGCGCGGTCCGGGGCGAGCGGGAACGCCAGGGCGGCGAGCAGGGTGAGCAGCGCGCGCGGGTCCATCTGGCGGTCCCGTACGGCGGCGCACAGCGGGCACTGCTCGATGTGCCGGTGCAGGCGTTTGCGCAGCAGCGGGGTGAGTGTGCCGTCCCAGCCGGCGAGCAGGTCGGCGCGTTCCTGGCACGCCGACGGGGTGCGGGCGACCAGCAGCGCGCCGAGGGCGTCGGCGAGGCCCGCGCGGGCCCGGGACAGCCGGGCGTTGGCGTGTTTGACCGACACGCCAAGCGCGGCCGCGATCTCGCCGCTGGACAGGCTGTGCCGGATCGCCAGCTCGATGACCTCGCGGTCGGCGGCGGACAGCGCGCCGCCTGCGGCGCGGACGAGCCGCCCGACGTCGGCGGTGTGCAGGCGCGCGGTGGGGTCGACGGTTGCCTCGCTGAGCTGGTCGAACTCGTCCACGGGGGCGACCCGGGCGCGGTGGCGCAGCTGGCGCAGGGCGACGTTGCGGGTGATGGCGTACAGCCACGGGCGCAGCGCCGCCGGGTCGCGCAGCCCGGCTGCGTTCCGGCCCGCGAGCAGGAAGGCGTCGTGCACGGCGTCGGCTGCGCTGTCGCGGTCGCCGACGATGGTGGCCGCGTACGCGACCAGCCGGTCGGCGTAGCGCCGGTACGCCGTGTCGAGTGCCGCCGGGTCGCCGTTGGCCAGCGCGCCGGCCAGTGCCGAGTCGTCCACATACACCACCGTAGATAGATTCGCCGGGATGGGGCAGGCCGGAGGCGGTTTGCCGACAGCCGACGGTGACGGCGGACCACACCTGCGGCCCGCCGTCACCGCGGGGTCAGTTCGCGCAGATGGCGTAGACCCGGGTCGACCAGTTGGCGGCGTACCCGTCGGCGTCCTCCAGGGCGATCGCCACGGTCTGATCCAGGGCCGCGGACGGGTAGAGCCCGCCGTACAGCGCCTGGCCCGCGGGTGAGCTCATGGTCGCGCCGAGGCCGTGCGTGAACTTGCCCGCCGGGCAGCTCGCCCCGACCACGTCGTCATTGGAGTCGGGCCCGATGAGCGCGGAGACCAGCTGCAGGCCGGGCAGCGGATTGGCGCACACGCCGTGGCTGTACAGGCTCCAGTTGCCGGCGAAACCGCCCTGGGCCTCGTACGCGGTGGAGGTGGTGGCGGTCAGGGCCGCCGACGGGACCAGGCTGTTGATGACGACCCGGCCGTCCCCGTTGATCACCCGTGCGCCGGTGCTGATCAGCTGCTTGCCGGCCGGGCAGGTCGCCGTGGCCGCCTTGCTGGCAGAGGAGTCCGAGCCGGTCACGAAGCTGACGTACTCCAGACCGGCGGGCGCCGTGCCGCAGATCGCGTACGCGTGCACCTGCCAGGCCGACGCGTACGCGCTGATCTCGGCGGCGGAGACGGCGAAGTCGTCGAAGCTGCCCAGCGCCTGCAGCCGGGTGAAGTGCACCTGGCGGTTGCCGCCCGAGATGAACCCGCCGCCGCCGAGCACCCGGGTGCCGGTGGGGCAGCTGGCCTGCGCCGACTTCTCCGCCGTCGAGTCGACCGCGGAGACCGCCGACACCAGCGACATGTTCGGCACGGCCGAGGCCGGGGCCCCGGCGAGCACCGAGGCGGCGGTCACCGCGAGCGCCGCCAGCGCGATACGGAGTTTCATGGTGTTTCTCCTTCCAAGGGGCGTCTGTCGGGGGTAGGAGCAGCGGGCGGCGGCAGGGACAACACTTCTGCGCCGGCGGATTTTTACGCACGAGCGGCTGCGGCCGGGGGACCGCCGGACCGGCGGAGGTAGGGTGGATCATGGTTTTGGACAGGTCCCGATGGCCGGCGGCGTCCGCTGCCGTGTTCGCGATCGCGGGCGCCGGCGCGGTGATGTACGCGCTCGGCGTGCTGCCGGAGCCGTGGACGCGCGGATACATCAGCGAGGGCGGTGTCGCCACCAGCCCGCGCGACGGGATCTACCGGGCGGGGATCCTCGCCCTGGCAGGTTCGCTGGCCCTGCTCGGGACGGCGTTGCGGCGGCTGGTGCCGTTCGTGTGCGTGATCCTGGTGACCGCGGGCGGCTTCGGCGCGGCGTCGGCGGCGGTGTCGTGCACGCCCGGGTGCCCGCTGCCGCCCTACGAGCCGTCGACGCCGTCGGACCTGGTGCACGCCGGTGCGAGCGTGCTCGCGGTGGGGCTGGCGGTGGTGGCGATGGGTGTGGTGGCGTTCATCGCGTTGCAGTCGTCGCTGCGTACCGCGGCACGGGCTTTCTTCGGGGTGACCGCGCCGCTGGCGGTGGTTCTGGTGTTCGGGTTGCTGGCGATCGGCCGGGGGCTGTTCACGAGCGTGCTGGAGCGGGTCGCCCTGGTGCCGGTGGTGTTGTGGGTCGTGGCCACCGGGGTGCTGGTGTGCCGCCTGCCCCGCCCGCACGGCATGGTCGCGTCGTCGCCGGAGCAGGTCGCGGCAGGTCCGAGGACGACCGCCGGGATCACCCGGGCCGGGCGCGACACCGTGGACCGGGCCACGGCCGGATAGCCGACAGATCCGGTCCGGCTACCCCCTCGCGGCAGATCACCGGTCTGCTGCACTATGTCGACCGTGGACATTCTTGGACCCGTGCTCGGATTCCTCGGCGGCGCCCTGGCCGTCGGGCTCGGCTTCCTGCAGTGGCGGCGCACCGAGCGCAACCGGCGCACCCGGGAGCTGAGCCAGCGCAGCGCAGGCGCGATCGAGGAGCTGCAGACCCGCCTGCGCCAGCTGCAGATCCTGTCCCGGGGCGGGGCGATCTCCGCGGACGCGCTCGGTGAGCAGACCCGGCACCTCAACATCTTCCTGATCGAGAAGCGCAGCGTGCTCGACGCGGAGATCGAGACCGCCGCCCGCGACTACCTCGCCGCCCTGGGCGACATCCACCGGGAGATCGCCGAAGCGGGCACCGCCACGCAGGAGGACTGGGCGAACACGCTGGCCCGCCCGCAGAGCGAGACCGAGGCGCTGCGCCACGCCGTCGAGCGGATGGAGGCGGCCGAGACCGCGCTGACCGGTCGGCTGCACCGCGCCTGGGAGAACACGCCCGCCGGCTGACCGGGTCAGCCGACGTGCACCGCCGCCGGCTCGGCGGCGGTCTCCTCGAACCGGGCCGTGCGCACCACCAGCAGGCCGATCGCCAGCGCGGACGTCATCCCGGCCAGGATCACCGTGGTCATCGCCATCGCGTCCGCGCCGAGCACCCCGACCATCGGCGCGGCCACCGCCCCGACCCCGAACTGGACCGCGCCCAGCAGGGCCGCGGCGGTCCCGGCCGCCTCGCCGTGGCGCGACATCGCCAGGGCGGGCGCGTTGGGCAGCGCGAGGCCGCTGGCCGCCAGCACCGCCCACAGGCCGCAGAGCAGGGCAGGCAGGCCGCCGAGGCCGGTCGCGGCGAGCGCGACGAGCACGGCGGCGGCGGCCGCGCCCGCGGCGAGCGCGCCGACCAGGATGCGCTGCGGGGTGTACCTGCGCAGCAGCCGCACGTTGAGCTGGGTCGCGCCGATGAGCCCGGCCGCGCCCGCGCCGAACGCGATCGCGAACTGCTGCTCGTCCAGGCCGTACTGCTCCTGCAGCACGAACGAGGACCCGGCGACGTACGCGAACAGGCCTGCCATGGCCAGGCCCGCCACGAGGACCAGCCCCACGAACGTCCGGTCGCGCAGCAGTGCGCCGTACATCCGCAGCGTGCCCGCCGCGCCGCCGGTGCGCCGCCGCTCGACAGGCAGCGTCTCGCGCAGGCCGAACAGCGCCACCAGGGTCAGCGCGATCCCGAACCCGGCCAGCACCACGAACACGCCGCGCCACTGGGTCCAGCGCAGCACCGCCCCGCCGAGCGTCGGCGCGAGCACCGGCGCGGCACCCATGACCAGCATCAGCCGCGAGAAGAGCTGGGCGAACGCGGTGCCGCTGAACAGGTCCCGCACCACGGCCATGGCCACCACCGACGACGCGGCGACGCCGAGGCCCTGCAGGACGCGCAGCGCGCCCAGCGTCTCGACGTTGGGCGCGATCACGCACAGGGCGGAGGCGAGCACGTGCACGAGCAGGCCGATGATCAGCGGCCGGCGGCGGCCGTAGGCGTCGGACAGCGGGCCGATCACGAGCTGGCCCAGGCCGAGGCCGGCCAGGGTGCCGGTGAGGGTGAGCTGCACCGCGGTCGAGGTTGTGCCGAGGTCGTCGGTGATCGCGGGCAGGGCCGGCAGGTACATGTCGATGGTCAGCGGGCCGATGGCGATGAGGGAGCCGAGGACGAGCACCAGCCGCAGCCGCTGGGCGCTGTTCATGAGGTCGCCGGGCGGCGCGGAAGCTGCGGCGGGAGTCGAGGTCACGCTGATGACAACTGGATACCGACGGGTAGATTCCCCCGGAATCGCGAGGTGTCTCAGGTCACAGGGAGTGACCGTGCGCCGCTGCCGTGCCGCGGGGGCGGTCACGGCGGCTCGTCGGGTCCGACAGTCAGTGAACAGCTGGCAACGGAGGCGTCTGGCAGTTCGAGGCGTGCGGCTGGAACGCTCACGCCGTGACGGCCGGGCCCGCCAGGAACCGGGACAGGGGACGGACCAGCTCGTCGTGGGCGACGGCCGGGGCGTCGTGGGCCGCGCCGGGGATGATGACCGCCTGTCCGCCGGGGATGGCTTCGGCCACGGCCCGGCAGTTCTCGGCGAAGTGCTCGGGACTGCGGGCCCCGGCGGCGAGCAGTACCTCGGCGGTGATCCCGGCATAGTCGCCGGGCGGCCCGTCATGGTCGCGGACGCGGCGCATCTCCGGGAGCGCGGCCGGCAGCAGCCCGGCCGTCGCACGCCTGCCCGGTCTGCGCAGCAGCAGGCGGTTGGCCAGCAGCGCCAGGCCGAAGGGGAGCCGGGCCGCGAGCCCGTCAGGGTGCGTCCCCCGGTCGAGCACGGTCAGCGCCCGGGCGGGGTCACCGGCGAGTACGGCCTGCTCCAGCGGGTCGAGGTGGTCCGACGCGGGCCGGCCGAGTACGGACAGGCTCGGGTCGTAGACCGCGATGCGGTGCAGGGGGAGGTGGTTCAAGCCGGCTCGCAGGGCGAGGAAGCCGCCGGTGCCGTGGCCGATGACGCTGCGGGCCCCGGTGTGCCGGAGCACCGCGGACAGGTCGGCGAGGTCGGTCGCGACGGTTTCGGAGCCGTCCGGCGCGGCTGCGTCCGGCATGCCGCGCCGGTGGTAGCGGTGCACCGTGTACCGGTGCTCCAGCGCCTCGGCCAGCGCGTGGTAGTGCTGCAGCGGGACTGCGGCGTCGTGCAGGATCACGACGTCAGGTCCGGTGCCGGTCGTGTGCACCGCGATCGGTGTCCCGTCGGCTGACGTGATCGTGTCGGCCGGCATCGGGCCCTCGTCCAGCGGCATACGTGATGGTAACGCCGCCCGCGGCGACCCGTGATCTGCCCGTACGCCGCCCAGCCGGCAGGCCGCGCGATGCGCGGCCTGCCGGCTGGGCGGGTCGTCACATGGGCGGCGGCGGGACCGGCGGGATGGGCGACGGCGCCGGCGGCGGCGGTGTCGGCGGGGCGGGAACCGGCTGAGGCGGCTCCGGCGCAGGCACGGGTGGCTGCATGGGATCGCTGGGATCGGTGATGGGCGACATCTCGGGCCTCCTGCTGTCTATGTCTGAGCCGTACCCCGGATGAGGCCGCGGCCAAACCGCGGCGATCGGGCCGGGCGTCCCGGACGTTCGGCGCTTCGCGGGCGGTACTGGACCTTGCGCGCGGGGTAAGCAGTCGGCAACAGGAGACAGGAAGAGGTGGGGGCGATGTCGCTGCTTCCGGAAGAGCTGGCCCGTCTGGAAGGGCTGGCCGAGCAGACCCGGGCCGGTGACCCGGTTTTCGTGGCGTGCCTGAGCACCGGGGTCGCCTGCCCGCCGGTCGAATACCGCAGGCGGACCGCGGCGCGGCTCGGCTTCGCGGCGGCCGCCGCGGCGGTGCTGCTGGCGATCTTCCTGCTGCTGGTGGGGTGGGTCGGTGGCGGGCTGGTCGCCCTGTTCGCCGCGGCGGGCGCGGGCACCGCGGCGCGGCGGTGCGCGCTGCAGCCGGGGGTCCCTGGGCCCCGTCATCGCGGCGCGCAGCCGGCCTGACGAGGTCCGGGCCGGGACGCGGTGTGCGTCCCAGCCCGGCGTGGGTCGTGCTGCTGCAGCTCAGCTCACGGCCTTCTTCAGCAGCGCGCCGATCTTCGCCTCGTCGTCGGCGGTCAGCTCGGTCAGCGCGTACACCGTCGGCCACATCGTGCCGTCGTCGAGCATCGCGACGTCGCTGAAGCCGAGCGTGGCGTACCGCGTCTTGAACTTCTGCGCGCACTGGAAGAAGCACAGCACCTTGCCGTCGAGGGCGTAGGCGGGCATGCCGTACCAGAGCTTCGCGGTCAGGTCCGGGGCGCTGGCCTTGACGATCGCGTGGATCCGCTCGGCCAGGCGCCGGTCCGGCGGGGACATCTCGGCGATCTTCTCGAGGACGGCCGCCTCCTCGTCCGCCTTGGCGCCGCGCGGGCTGCGGCGCGTGGCCGTCTTGAGCTCCTTGGCCCGCTCCTTCATCGCGGCGCGCTCGTCGTCGGTGAAGCCGTCGAACTTCTCGGCGGTCTTGGCTGCGGTGGGGGACTTCGTGGCCATGGTGTTTCTCCTCAGTCGCGTTGCCTGGCGGGTTGTTCGTGCCTTAAGCATGTCCCGCTAGGCCCCCGCCGGGCATCCGTGGCGACCACGGAACCGGCCACGGATCGCGGGCACGGACCGCCCGGAGCGGGAGCTTCTGCCGACGGCGACGTTGCGGCCGCCGGGCCGCGATGGTGTCATGCACATCCGAAGGCTGCGGAGTGCGCGCCACCCGGACGGAGAGCGACGTGACCGGCTTCGACACGGCGAACGAACTGCGGCGGCGGATGGGTGACCGCGCCGCGGTGTGGGAGTTCCTGCGCCTGTTCAGCGCCGCCTGGGGACTGCCGGGCGAACCGGCCGCCGGGTTCGGTGAGGCCGCCGAGCGGCTGGGACCTCAACTGCCGGAAGCGCTGCGGGAGGCGTACGCGTGCGGTGGCCTGCTCGATCCGCGAGGAGCGTACGCCGAGGACGGGGTCCTGGCGTTCCACTGGGCCGACCCGTTGATCGCCGAGACGGCCTGGGGCATCCCCCTCGCCGTCGCCGACCGGCCCGACCCTCCGGTGGTCATCGACACCGGGTCGGGCTGGCGGCCGTACCTGGACCGGCTTTCACTGGCCTGCGTCGACCTGGCGCTGAGCGCCGCGCTCGACCGGGAGGACACCCTCGACAACGCGTGCGAGCTGTCTCCGGACCAGGCGCCCGCGGTGGCGGCGCGCTTCGACCGGGTGCCGCTGCCTGAGCTGCCCATGTGGGTGGAGGTGGAGGAATCGCCCGTCCGCTGGTACTCGCGGCCGGGGCAGTTGCTGCGCACGCACGGTGACGACTGGATGTGGGTGTGGATACGCGCGCAGACGCCGGCCGATCTGGCGCGGATCCACGCGGCGGTGCCAGGGTCCTGCTGGAGCCGGTGATCCGGCGCGACCGTGCTAGCTTTCTGGCCATGCGCGGCACCGGAGGGCTGACCCAGCTCCCGGAACATGCCCGCAGGCGGGCCGCGAGCCAGCCGCATATCGCCCGATGCCGCCCGGGGCGGGTGATGGTGTCGTGAGATCAGGCGCGCCGGCCGGGCACGACGGCATCTTCCACGAGACCGCGTTCTACGGCTCCGACGACGAGTTCCTGGCGGTCGTGCTGCCGTTCCTGCTGGACGGGGTCGCGGCGGGGGAACCGACGGTGTCGCTGTTCGGCGAGCACAACCAGCGGCTGGTGCGCGCGGCGCTGGGGCCGGACAGCGGGGTCGTGCTCATCGACGGTGACGGTCACTACCTGCGCCCGGCGGTGGCGATCAAGCGGCACCGCGAGATGCTGGCCCGGTATGTGGCCGGCGGGGCGGCGCAGATCCGCATCGCCGGTGACGTGCCGCATCCCGGCGTCGGGGTGCCGTGGGAGTGGTGGGCGCGGTACGAGGCCGCCGTGAACGAGGTCTACGACGAGTTCCCGATGTACGGGCTGTGCCCGTACGACACCCGCACCGCACCGGCGGAGGTGCTCAACCACGCGCGGCGTACGCACACCCATGTGGTGTCCGCGGACGGGCGGCGCGAGCGCAGCGCCGTGTACCAGGATCCGCGGGAGTTCCTGGCCACCGCGGTGGCGAGCTGGGCGGATCCGATCGAGGCCCGGCCGGCGGCTGTCGAGCTGGTGGACGTGCCGCCGGGGCGGGCCCGTGCGGAGGTCGCGGCGCTGCAGGCGGTCGCCGCCCTGTCCGATGACGACCTGAACGGGTTGCTGGTGAGCACCAGCGAGATCGTCACCAACGGGCTGCTGCACGGCGCGGATCCGGTGCGGTTGCGGGTGTGGGCGGAGCCGGGCCGGATCGTCGTCACGGTCACCGACCAGGGGCCGGGTCCGGCCGACCCGGTCGCCGGTCTGATGCCCGGTGCCGGGCCGGGTGGTCTCGGCCTGTGGCTGGCTCACCAGCTGTGTGCGTACGTGTCGCTGCAGCGCGGGCCCGGCGGCTTCACCATCCGCCTGATCGCGGGGGAGTCCGCCGGCTGAGCGTGCTCAGCGGGAGCCGGGCGGCACGGGTCCGGTCGAGTCGCGGACGACCAGTTCGGCACCAGCTCGACGTGGAGCGCTTCGAGCCGGTGCCGGTCGAGCAGGCGGAGCGGCCGCAGTTTCCGCGGCCGCCCCCGGTCTGCTAGCCGAGCTGGTACGGGTACGCGGGCCCCGGCGGGTCCTCGCCGACCCGGCCGTCGACGGACTCCCGGATGAGGTCGGCGTGGCCGGTGTGCCGGGCGTACTCCTCGATCATGTCGACCAGCAGCCGGCGCAGGGTGAGCAGGCTCCCGTCCGGCGCCGTGTAGACGGTGTCCACGCCCGTCGTCATCAGCACGTCGTTCACCGCCCGCCGTGACCGTTCGACGGCCTGTTCCCACAGCTCGTACAGCTGCGCTGCGTCGTCGTCGGCGGCCGAGCGCCATTCCCAACCGGCCTCGCGCTCATGGTCCTGCCACGGCGGTGGCAGCTCGGCCCCGGCCAGGTCACCGGTGAAGTTGACGTCCTCCATGTACGCGAGGTGCTTGAGCAGCCCGCCGAGGGTCATCGTCGAAGTGCCGGCGCGCTTGCGCAGGGCAGCGTCGTCCAGGCC
This sequence comes from Catellatospora vulcania, assembly GCF_009720385.1. Taxonomy (GTDB): domain Bacteria; phylum Actinomycetota; class Actinomycetes; order Mycobacteriales; family Micromonosporaceae; genus Catellatospora; species Catellatospora vulcania. The sequence continues at coordinate 207,725 of NZ_WARX01000007.1, forward strand.
GCCGCACTTCCAGGCGAACGTGGCCCGCTGCCGCTCCAGGGAGCCCAGCAGGGTCTCGGCCTCACCGGCGATGGCCGGCGGCTCGGGGTGACCGACCGCGTCGACAAACGTCATGCGGGACGACTACCCAGCAAGGCGGCCGCCAATCGCCCGCGCGATCATGCGCCGGGCATGGCGATCTTGCCGCGCATCCCGGGGTGTACGCCCCGGGGATGGCCGCTGTGCTCGGCCACGCGCTGCAGCAGCGCCAGCAGTTGCCGCCGCTCGTCGCCGTCGAGGCCGGTCAGCAGCTCCTCCTCCTCGGCGTCGGCCACCGCGACGGCCTCGGGCAGCAGGGTGCGGGCGGCTTCGGTCAGGTGGATCGCGTGTGCCCGCCGGTCGGCGGGATGCCGACGGCGTTCGGCGAGCCCGCGCTGTTCGAGGTCGTCGAGCAGCCCGACCATCACCTTGCGGTGGATGCCGAGCGCCTCGGCGAGCTGCTGCTGAGTCCGGCCTTCGCCCTGGGCGAGGTGCATGAGCAGGCCGAAGTGGTTGGGTTGGATGCCCAGCCCGACCAGGCGCTCGGTGAACCGCGACGCGGTGTGGAAGCCGAGTTGCGACAGCAGGAAGTTGGTCCGCTCGCCGAGTGGTCGGTTCGATGGCTCAGGCACCGGAGTATTGTACGTCCGAGAAATTGTCCTGTACGGTAACAATCACTGAGACTCCGTATTTCGCGAAGGGCACCCCGATGAAACTGACGGTCTTCGGAGCCACCGGCGGCATCGGCGGGCACATCGTGCGCCAGGCGCTGGACGCCGGGCACACGGTGACCGCCGTGGTCCGCAGCTCGGCGCACTTCGACCTGCGGCACCCGGCCCTGGAGGTGGCGACCGTCCCCGGGTTGACCGATCCGGACCTGCTGCTGCCCGCGGTGACGGGCAGCGACGCGGTCCTGTCTGGCGTCGGCTCCCGTGGCCGTGACGCGGGCACCGTGGCCTCCGACGCCACGCGCGGCATCCTCGCCGCCATGGCGGCGGGCGGGACTCGCCGTTTCGTCGCGGTGAGCGCCGCCCCGGTCGGCCCGATCCCCGACGGAGAGGGCTTCTTCAGCCGCCGCGTCCTGCTGCCGGTCATCAGCGCGGTCTTCTCCGACGTCTACCGGGACCTGACGGTGATGGAGGAGCTGATCCGGGACAGCCGGACCGAGTGGACGGTGTTCCGGCCGCCCAAGCTCGTCGACAAGCCGGTGACCGGCCGCTACCGCACCGCCGTCGGCGCGAACGTCGTCGGCGGCCACACGATCTCCCGCGCCGACGTGGCACACGCGATGCTGGCCGCGCTGGCCGACCCGGCGACGGTCGGCCGGCCCGTCGGGGTCGCGTACTGATTGCGACGCTGGATAGATCTCGGCGGTCGCCTGTGACAGCATCCGCACCGTGAACAAGCGGGTGGTGCGAATTCCCGCCCCGGGCCCGAGCGGGGCGCCGCCGAGCGCACGGACATGGCACCATGCGGCATGGCCGACATCAATCCGCGAAGGATCGCCGGGATCGTCCTCGCCCCCGTGGTGTGCGTGGCGCTGCTGGTGACCGGGGTGATCGCACTCCTTTTCGGGTATGGCCTCACCGGCGACATGACGATGGACCACGCGGACGTGGACTTCGTATACCTGCTGGGGACGGTCCTCGTCTGCGCGCTGGCGGCGGTGGCGGCGTACCGGATCGCGGGGCTGCTGTGGGCACGCGGCTGGTGGGCGCTCGTCGCGGTGCTGGTCCCGGCGGTGGTGTTCGCGATCCTGCAGCTCGATGAACGATTCGGCAAGTGGGAGTCCGGCCTGGTCTGGCTCGCGGGGCTGGCGGCGGTGCTCGCGGTGGCCTCGGTCCTGGCGCGGCGCGGCCTGCTCCGGGCGGCCTGGATCGTCGGGGTGCTCGGCGTGATCGTCGTGGCCGACGTCGCGGTGCTCGTGCAGCTGTGGTCGTCGTCCGGCATGGACGGCGAGGAGGTCGTCATGCTCGATCGGGCGTACGCGCCGCTGTGGCTGCTGTTCGCGCTCGCCGACTACGACTTCGGCCTCGACCCGGCGTCGTGGCACATCGGCGACTCTCTTGACCTGCGGGAGGTGGGCTACCCGCTGTTCTCGATGAGCGCGCTCGGCTACGTCGTGCGCGCGATGCGGGGCGAGCCGAAGCTGCCCGCGGCGGAAGTAGTCTGAGGAACCTGCCGTCAGGCTGTCGATTTCGCGCCGTCCGTCCTTCTGGAGCTGCTGCAGGTGTGGCCGTCGCCCGTGGTGGCGCTGAACCGGACCGTGCCGCTCGCGATGGTCGCCGGACCGCGGGCGGCGCTCGTGGAGATCGAGTTGCTGGAGGGCGAACCCGGCCTGGCCGGATACCAGTACCTGGCCGCGGTCAAGGCGGACCTGCTGCGCCGGTGCGGCCGTACGGAGCAGGCCCGTGAGGCGTACCGCCGGGCGCTGGTCGGCACCGCGAACGAAGCCGAACGCGCGTTCCTGTCCGAGCGGCTGACCGGTCTGGACACCGAGCCTGCCGAGGGCTGAGCGGCCCGGCCGAACCGGAGTACGCCGGCTCAGTACAGCTGCATCGACCCGGTGCGTTGCGCCCGTGCTTCGCCGATCCGCAGCAGCGCCGCGGTGCCTGCGACCAGCAGGAGGCAGAGTATGCCGAGCAGGCCCAGCGGCCCGGCCACGCCGCTGAGGCTTTCGGCGTCCAGCAGGGCGCCGCGCAGCACGGCAAGGCTGCTCGTCAGCGGGAATGCCAAGCCGATCGCCTTGATGGCGAACGGCATCGCGAACAACGGCAGCCGCACCCCGGCGACGAACCACAGCGGATCGTCCAGGAGCGTGTAGAGGAACGCCGAGTCGCGGGAGAAGAGCAGCAGGCTGTTGAGGAACGTGCCCCAGACGACGGCGGGGATCACCAGGGCGAGCGCGGCGACCGCGTACATGCCGGGATGGGCGACGTGCAGGGATCCGCTCGCCGAGGCGGCGGCGACCGCGAAGCAGCCGGCAAGCCACGTGTTCTGCACCAGCGCCCCGGTCCCGTTCGCCAGCACCAGCGCGAACCTGCTGGCGGGGGACAGGAAGAGCAGTTCCATGGTGCCGCTGATCCGCTCGAACGAGAAATGCCAGGCTGACTGGACGAGCGAGAAGTAGAACATGTAGGCGAACGCGCCCGCGGCGAGGAAGGCGAGCAGCCGCACCGGCTCGGCCGCCACCGGCCAGCGCTGCCCGATCCCGGGCGTCTCCAGCAGGGGCAGCATCGTGTAATACGTGGTCGCGAGTTGCAGCACCGGCCAGATCAGCATGGAGAAGACGACGAGCGGGCCGCCGAATATACGCCGGTGCTGCTTGAACGCCTCCGCGCCGATGACCCGCAGCGCGTGCCTCACGAACCCACCACCGACGGCTCGGGGGCGGCGTCGGCGAGGGCGATGACGGCGTCCTCCAGCGTGGGCGGAGTGACCTCGAGCCGGGTGATGGCCCCACCGGCGGTGACGATCGTGGTGGCGAGTTCCCCGGCCAGATCCGCACTGTGGCGGAGCGTGTAGCGGGGCCGCAGCTCGTCGTCGACACCGGTGGTGAGCTGGGCGCCGGTCCGCATGGCGAGTGTCCCGACGGCGTGGTCGACGTCGTCGACGGGTGCGGCGAGGGTCACCTCGACCGTGTGCCGGCGCTCGGCCAACGCGGTGAGTTCAGCCGGTGTGCCTCGGGCCACGAGTCGTCCCGCGGCGATGACGAAGATGTCGGCGCACAGCTGTTCGACCTCGGCGAGATAGTGGGAGGTGAGCAGGACGCCGACGCCGTCGCGGGCGAGTTCCGCCACGACGGCGCGCAGGTCCCGGGCGATCGGCGCGTCCAGGCCGAGGGTGGGTTCGTCCAGCAGCAGGTATGCGGGCCGGTTGATCAGTCCGCGGGCGATCGACAGACGCTGGCGCATCCCCTTGGAGTAGCGTTCGACCCGCTGGTCCGTCGCGTGCTCCAGGCCCACCAGCGCCAGCAGTTCGGCGATGCGTGCTTTGAGCTGCGCTTTGGGCACGTCGTAGAGCTGCCCGAAGTACCAGAGGTTCTCCCTGGCGGTCAGGCGCGCGTACACCATGCGCTCACCGCCGGCGATCATGTTGATCCGGCGGCGGACCTCGCGCGCGTCCTTCACCAGGTCCAGGTCGTCCACCGTGGCGCGGCCGGAGGTGGGGCGCAGCAGCGTCGCGAGCATCCGGATCGTGGTGGTCTTGCCCGCGCCGTTGAGCCCGAGCAAGCCGGTGACCTGCCCGGCCGGGATGCGCAGGCTGAGCCCGTCCACGGCGGGGGCGGCCCGGAGCGGCTTGCCCGGCTTCCACCACGGCCGCTCCACCACCGGGTAGGTCTTGCACAGGTCGTAGGTGGCGATGGCGCTTGTCAAGCGCTTGCTCCTCTCGTGATGGCACGCCGCTCGGCGTGCGGTAGGACCAGCAGGCCGATGGCGGCGTAGAGGCAGCCGAGGGCGAGGCAGCTCGACAGGTCGCCGATGACCTGATGGATGGGCGCGGCGTGCAGGGTGGCGGCGCGCAGCACCCGCATCGCGGCAGTGGCGGGCAGCAGCTCGCCGAGGAAGGTCAGCGGCGCAGGCAGCAACACGGCCGGGAAGGTGAAGCCGCACAGCAGCCCGACCACGCAGAACAGGGTGTTCTGGGTGATGTGGGCCTCCCCGGCTGCGATCATGATGGCGCTGAGGGGAATGGACAGCCCGAAGACGGCGACGAACGCGACGAGGATTCCCGCCGCGAGGCTCACCGGATCGGGCGTCGGCAGCCGTACGCCGAGCAGCAGCGCCGTCCCGAGCAGGCAGCACAGTTCCAGGATGGACGTGATGAAGGCCTGCGCGGCGACGCCGAGCAGGTAGGGCAGGCGCATGGCCGGCGTGAGCAGCTGGCTCACCAGCGTGCCCTCACGCTGCTCGGTGATCTGCGCTTTCGCCACCCACAGCACCATCCGGGTGGTGAACATGAGCGCCGCCGCACCCACCGTGACGTAGCCGAGGTAGTCGGACGTGCCGGACGAGGCTCCGAACCAGGCCGAAACCCGCCCGCCCCCGATCGCCCGATAAGACAGCAGCGCCACGACGATCGTGAAGACGCCTGGACCGAGCGTGCCGATGAAGTACGACCACGGGTAGGCCCGCTGCATCACCAGCCAGTTGCGCTTCAGCGTCGCCCACGCCGTCACCATGCGATCGCCCCTTAGTTTCTTTTGGGAACCCACTGGGTTTCGATTGGGAACGTATCATGGGAGAGGTCTGGAGGGAACCCTGATGATCAAGCGACGCGACGACGAGACATGCGGCATCGCTCAGGCCGCCGCCGTCATCGGCGACTGGTGGAGTCTGCTGATCCTGCGCGAGATCGCCCGCGGCCACCGCCGATTCGACCAACTCGCCGGCGAGCTGCAGATCTCCCGCAAAGTCCTCACCGAGCGCCTCGGCCACCTCGTCGAGCACGCGGTGGTGACCCGGCAGCCCTACCAGAGCAACCCTGTGCGCCACGAGTACCTGCTGACCCCCGCCGGGCACGGGCTGCTGCCGGTGCTCGTCGGCATGCAGGACTGGGCCGACCGGTTCGTGCTCGGCGACGGGTCACTGACGGCGACGGCCCCCGGCGGCGACGCCGACCGCGAGGCGGCCAGGACCAGGGCTCTGACGGGCAGCCGGGTACCGGCCGGGCTCGCCCTGCCCGGCACGCACGGCAACGCGCGCGACGTGGTGGGCGACACCGACCTGACCGTGCTGTTCACCTACCCCGCCACCGGCGCCGCGGTGCCCCCCGGCTGGAGCCGGATTCCCGGCGCGCCCGGCTGCACGCTGGAGAACCGGCTCTTCCGCGACGCGTGGACTCTATTCGTCCAGGCCGGCGCCACCGTCCACGGCGTCAGCACCCAGCGCCCGGATGAGCAGGCCGCCTTCGCCGACATCGAGCAGATACCGTTCCCGCTGCTGTCGGACGTGGATCTGGAATTCGCCGCCGCCCTCAGGCTGCCGACCTTCCGTGCCGCGCAGCAGATCCGGTACAAGCGGGTCATCCTGGTCATCGACCGTGACCGGATCGTGCGGCACAGCATCTACCCGGTCACCGACATACCGAGCGCGGTCAGCGAGGTGCTGGAGCTGGTACGCGGTGCGGCATGACCGCGGCGCCGACGGCCTGCCCGATGTCGTCGGGCCATCGGCGATCTCGATTGGTGAGAGTTGAGCCACGGCGGGAACCGGACCCGCCGGGTCGTCGACTGGTGACCGCCGTGACCGATGTCGCGGCGTGACCTCATCCTCCGGAAGGTTCGCCCTATGAAGACCGCTCTGCGTACCGCCGTGGTCGGCCTGGCCGCCGCCGCGACCGTCGCCCTGGTGGCCGCGCCCGCCGCTGCGCACGTGACCATCACCCCGTCGACCACCGCGGCGAACGCCTACACGATCCTGACGGTCTCGGTGCCGCACGGCTGCGACGGCTCCGGCACCACCAAGGTGTCGATCAAGATGCCGGAGAAGATCATCGCGGTCACGCCCACGGTCAACGCGAACTGGACCGTGGACAAGGTCATGGCGGACCTGAACCCGCCGGTCAAGGACAGCCACGGCAACGAGGTCACCAAGCGGGTGTCCGAAGTCGTCTACACCGCCAAGACGCCGCTGCCCGACGGCATGCGCGACGCGTTCGAGCTGTCGCTGAAGCTGCCCGACGCGGCGGGGGAGACCCTCGTCTTCCCGACGGTGCAGACCTGCGAGAAGGGCGAGACCCCGTGGGTCGAGGTCGCCGCCTCCGGGCAGAACCCCGACGAGCTGGCCCACCCCGCACCGGCGTTCAAGCTCACCGCCGCGACCGGCGGCGGCCACGCCGCCCCCGCCCCGTCGACCTCGCCCGCCGCCGGCGGGTCGCAGGCCTCCGATGCCGACTCGGGCAGCGACACCCGCAGCTGGCTCGCGCTCGTGCTCGGCGCGCTGGGCCTGATCGCCGGTGGTCTGGCCCTGGTCCGCTCCCGCAAGACCGCGTGAGCAGCACCGTCACCGTGACCCGGCGAGCGGGGTCGGCCGTGCTGGCCCTGCTCGCCGGGCTGCTCGGCGTGCTGGCCGCGGCATCCCCGGCGTACGCGCACGCGACGCTGCTGGGCACCGACCCGGTCGACGGCGCCGTGCTGCCGAAGGCCCCGGCGCAGGTCACGTTGACGTTCAACGAGCCGGTGGCGGTACGGCCCGGCGCGGTGCGACTGCTGGACGCCCAGGGGACGCAGGTGTCGGCCGAAGCCCGCAGCGTCGACACCACCGTCGTGCTCACCGTTCCGCCCGCCGCCGCGGACGGGACCTACCTCGTCAGCTACCGCGTCATCTCCGCCGACGACCACCCGATCTCCGGCGGATTCAGCTTCTCCGTCGGCGCGCCCAGCACCACCGGCGTGACCGTCACCGCCCCGGAACCCGACGCCGCCGTGCAGCTGCTGCGGCGTGTCAGCCAGGGCCTGCTCTACCTCGGCGTGCTCCTCGCCACCGGCCTGCTGGTCTTCGACGTGTTCCTGCTGACCGGCGCGTCCGTCACGCTGCGCCGCAGGCTGTGGCGGACCGCAGCCGGGGCGGCCGGGGTCGTGGCGGTCGCCGCGGTGCTGTCCATCCCGGTCACCACCGCGTGGCAGGACGTGGCCCCGCCCGGCGCGCTGCTCAGAGCCGCCACCTGGTCGGCGGGCCTGTCCTCGGACACCGCGCTCAGCTCCCTGCTGATCGTCATCGGGCTCGCCGTCGCCCTGGCCGCGGCCGGCCAGGTCACCTCCCCTGCGGCGGCACCCGGCACCGAGCCGCCGCGGCGAGTCGTCGCGGCCACGACTTCTGGGTTGTGTCCACAACCCAGAAGTTGTGGAAGGCGCGAGACATACCGCCTGGAGCGGGCGGGGCGGTCGGCCCTGACCGCGGCCGGGGCGGCGCTGGCCCTGGGCTCGCTGGCGCTGGTCGGGCACACCCGCACGTTCGGCCCCGCCTGGCTGGTGCTGGCCGCCGACCTGCTGCACGTGGCCACCGCAGCCGTGTGGCTGGGCGGTCTGACCGGCCTGGTGCTGACCCTGGCCCGCGCCGCGGCGATACCGGCGGCGGCCGCGGGCCGCACGGTGGCCGCGTTCTCCCGGCTGGCCGCGCTGCTGCTCGCGGTGCTCGCCGCAGCCGGAACCGTGCTGGCCTGGCGCATCCTCGGGTCGTGGGCGGCGCTGACCGGCACCGCGTACGGCCGCTCCCTGCTTGTCAAGATCGGGATCGCGGCAGTGGTGGTGGCAGTGGCCGCCTACAACCGGTGGCGCCTCGTCCCCCGGCTCGGCGTCGACACCGACGGCCGGGCGCGACGTCGCCTGTCGGCCACCGTGCGCGCCGAGGCGCTGCTGCTGAGCGCCGCCGTCGCCGTCACCGGAGTCCTGGTCACCCAGAGCCCCGTGCCCGCGCCCGCCGCGGCCCAGGCCGCCCCGGCCGGTCCGCGTGTCGTGGAGGCCGCGCTCGGCACGGGCAGGGCCGTCGCCCGGCTGACCCCGGGCGGCATCGGCGTGAACTCCCTCGAACTGACGCTGCTGGCCGCCGACGGCAGCCCACTGCAGCCGATCGAGGAGCCGGAACTGACCCTCACCCTGCCGGCCGCCGACATCGGCCCCCTGGACAGGCCGCTGTCACGGACCGGGCCGGGCCGCTACGAGGCCGTCGTCGACCTGCCGCTGGCCGGGGCGTGGCAGCTGACGGTCAGCGCCCGCACCGGCAAGTACGACAACCCGTCCGCCCGTCTCACGGTGGAGATCCGATGACGACACGTCTGGCCCGCAGCACGGTTGCGGTCCTCGCCGGTGTACTGGCCGTGCTGGTCGCCGCCGCGCCCGCGGCAGCGCACGTCGAACTGGTCCAGGCGCAGGCCAACGGCGACGGCACCACCACGCTGACGTTCGGGTTCGAGCACGGCTGCGAGCAGGCCCCCACCACGGAGCTGGTCGTGGCGCTGCCGGAGGGTGTCACCGCGGCTCGTTTCGCAGGCACGGCCTCCGGCTGGACCGGCACGATCAACGGCGACCGGGTCCGGTTCACCGGCCCGGCGATCGCCACGGGCACCGCTGCGCGGTTCCACGTCGTCACGAGGATCAAGGCCGCGGTGGGCCAGACGCTGATCTTCCCGGCGATCCAGCACTGCACCGGCGGGGCCACCTCGGCCTGGATCGACCGGACCGCCGACGCCGAACATCCCGCACCCCGCGTCGTCGCCACCGCGGCGATGCTCGCCGAGCAGGCCGCCGCCGTGCCCCCCGCCGCCGTGCCACCCAAGGCCGCCGCACCGCGTGACGCCGGCGCGGGCCTGCCCCAGGCGCTGGCCGGAGTCGCGGTGTTCGTGCTGCTGGCGGGGGTCGGCGGCGGGCTGGCGGCACGGCGGCCTCGGGTGGGCGGTCGGCCGGCAGGCGGGTCCCGAACTCGTGTCGGAGTGGAGTGCGGTTCCATGGCAGCGCCGGGGCGGTCGCGTCGTTGAGCAGGTCATGACCATCGCACCGCGCACGATGCAGGAGCCCGTTCCTGACCTCTGCGAATACCGCCTGCACCGCACCGACGACGAGGCCGCGCTGGACGGCGTCGAGGTGCCGGGCCTGGCTGCCCGCTTCTACCGGCGCACGCTGCCCGGCGGGCGGCTGGCCAGCGTCGGTCACTACACCCTGGCGGGCCGGGACCTGCTGATGGCGTGGGGCTTCGTCGACGAGGAACACTGCCGCTTCCACGTCGTGGTCGAAGCCGGCAGTGGTTGGGGCTCCACGGTGCGGGGCTGCCCGCGGGTGGACTTCGTGCGCGACGGCGACCTGGTCACCGGCCTGCGGGTGCGGGCGGCCGACGGCGGCTGGTCGCCGGGCCCGGTCCTGGCGGCTGCCCGGCGCTGAGCCGGGCAGCCGTGGTGGACGCCGGGCCTATTCGGCGCTCGGCTGCGGCGCGAGGGCCGGGGCGGGCGCGTGGCGGCGGACCAGCCACAGCGACGTGCCGGTCAGCGTGAGTGCGGCGGTGAACAGGACGGCATGCAGGGCCGGATCGATGATCGGGACGAATGCGATGACCGCGACCGGCAGCTGCACGAGCCCGATCAGGGCCGCCATCCGGCCGCGACGCTGCGGCCCCCAGGTGAACGCCGTCACGATGGGCGACAGCACGACGGCGAGCGTGAGCACGTCGAGGATGGTGTGCGCCCACGGGTTGGCGACCCGGTTGTGGGCGAACGCGTAGGCGGGGGAGGCGACGAGCAGCAGCCCGGCGGACAGGGCGGCGGTGGTGAGCAGTCGACGCATGGCGACCTCCAGCACGATGGTCAGGTCGGATCACGTTCTGTTACTCCACGGTAGGCCCGCAGTGGACGCCGCCGGTAGGGCAACGACATGAGTGAATAGAGCCAGGTCGGAGATCGTCTGCTATATGGCGGGCCCGGCGACGCCTGCCGTGCCGCCGGGCGGTCGGGGTGACCGCCCGGCGGCAGGGTTCAGCGGCGGAATGCCGCCTCGGCCAGGTGCGGGCGCACGGCGGAGCGGGTCGCGGGCGCCTGCTCGCCGCACAGCTGCGCGGTGAGCATGGCGAAGGTGGCGTCGGCGATCGGGTCGGGCTGTCCGGGCGCGACGTAGTGGGTCATGTTCTGCGCGACGGTGACCTGGCGGCGGCCGTCGGGGCTGTGCCAGGAGATGGTGGCGTGGCCGAGCACCAGGCCGTCGTGCCCCCACACCAGCCCGCACGGCAGCGCGTTCGAGTACAGGCCGAGGCCGTAGCCGCCGTACTCCGGCGCGCCGGGCACCCAGGGCACGGTGGTCTGCATCTGGGCGAGCTGGGCGGGCCGCAGCAGCCTGCCGGTCAGCAGCGCCCGGTAGAACGTGTTGAGGTCGCCGGTGGTGGAGACGAGCTCTCCGGCGGCCCACGCCCAGGACATGTTGTAGTCGGCGAAGTCGACGAGCGCGCCGTCGTACCACGGGATGTAGGCGGCGGCGTGCGGGCCGTGGATGCGCGTGCCGGTGCCGGGCAGGTACGTGTGGCGCAGGCCCAGCGGCCGGATGATCCGCTTGGTGATCTCGTGGGCCACCGGGTGTCCGGTGATCTTCTCCAGGATCATCCCGGCGAGCACGTAGTTGGTGTTGGAGTAGGACCATGGCTCGGTCGTCGGCGGCTGGCCCAGCCCGATGGCGGCCAGTTCGGCGGGCGTGAAGGTGCGGCGACGGTTCTCCTCCAGCGAGGCGTCGGTGGCGAAGATGACGTGGTCGTAGTCGGCGATGCCGCTGGTGTGGTTGAGCAGCATCCGGACGGTGACCCCGGGGCGGGCGTACGCCGGCAGGTAGTGGCCGATCGGCGCGTCCAGCCGCAACCGGCCCTCCCCGGCGAGCTGGAGCAGGACGGTCGCGGTGAAGGTCTTGGTGATGCTGCCGACACGGTGGCGCATGCCGGGCCGGACGGACGCGCCGGTGGTGACGTCGGCGAGCCCGGCGGCCGCGGACTGCCGGTGGCGGCCGTCGACGGCCTCGGCGAACACTCCGGGCATGCCGGCGGCGGTGATCGCCTCCAACTGCGGGCGCAGGGTCGTGCCGGTGGCGGCGGCGGGTGCGGCGCCGGTCAGCAGGACCAGGGCGACAGCGGTGCCGAGGGCGGCACGGATGGGCGTTCTCTTCATCATTCCTCCCCTTTGGACAGCTGCCATGGTGCCCCGTCCGCACGCTGTTGCCGTCAATCGGGCGAGGGAGGCGGCCGTCGGCCGCGCGGAGGACGCCGCCGTCGTCCTGGCGGCGTAGACGCGCCGCTCGGGCCGGGGCATAGCGGTTTCCCTGCTCCGGGAACCGGGTGTTGATATGCAACTAGTTTCATAGAATGCAGTGCCTCGTACCTAGGCGAACCCGTTCATCACTGAAGACCAGGTCAGCAGCTATATCGCAGGGCTCAGATCCCGTCTCGTCCCGGCAGGTTCCGGGAAGACTGTGACACGCAGTGTGAGAGAAGTTCTGGGGGTCTCCGACAGAAGGGGAGACCATGAGCACCGAACCGCCGGGGGAGTCCGGCACCGAACTGTTCCGTGGGCACCGGACCGCCCAGGAACTTGAAGACGAACTACGTCACGCTCTGCGCGGCGTCGAGCTGACCGAGCACGACACGCTAGTCATCCGCTGGATCGTCCGCGTCCTGGACCTGTGGACCGTACGCGCGCTGCTGAGCCTGCTGCACCGGCTGCGCCGCGTGGCGAGGGGCGCGGCATGAACCGGCTGCGGTGGCTGCGTGTTCTCAACGGCACCCTTGCGGTGCTCGCTGGCGTCGTCGTGGTGATGGGCTTCATCGCGGTGGTGGGAGCCGGCTTCGCGCTGTCCTACGACGCGCTGAAGGCCGTTGCAGTGAGTGCGCACATGCGAGCCGACCTCGCGTGGCTGTTCCCGGTCACCGTGGACGGGGCCATGGCCATCGCGACCATCGTGGCGATCGTCATGAAGAAGATGGACAAGCCCACCTGGTACCCGTGGATCGTCGTCGGCGTCGGCGCGGTCATCTCCGTCATCTGCAACGGGCTGCACGCATGGAACGCCGGAGGGGACGAGATCGCCATGGCGGTCTCCGCCGTGCCGCCCCTGCTGTTGGCGCTCTGCGTGCACCTGCTGATGTCTCTCGTCGAGTCCATCGGGGCATCGGTGGCCGTGGCCGCCGAGGAAGCCGCCAAGCCCACCCCGGCGCGGAAGCCAGCTCGGCCCAAGCCCCAGCCGGCCTTTTCAACGCCTGAAGATACGGCTGCTGGCGCTCCGGCCGAAGGTGATGGTGGAGATCTCGACGGTGGAGAACTTCAACGGGTGAAGAAAGGTCGTCGCGGAGTTGCGGGCGAGAAGACTAGGTGGAAGTCCACCGACCTGCTGCGCGCCGTCGAGGAGCTGAAGGCCGCCGAGCCCGGCATCACCAGGGAGCAGCAGGCGGCGCACCTGGACGTGAGCACTCGGCGCATCAGGCAGGTGGTGGAGAAGTTCGCCGCGGCGTGACTATGGCGACGACGAAGGGCCGGGCGGTCAGCCCGGCCCTTCTTATACAGCTGTTGCGGCTTCGCGTTGGTCCTCAGTAAGGAGTTCAGAGGGCCGGCTTCGCCCCGGCCGTTCTTGGGAACAGCACATCTAGACTCTCGCCCCAGCTCTTCAACGCCGGGTTGTCGACGTTGCCGTGGTAGCTGAGAACGCAGCTGACCCCGTCGTAGTAGGCAGACGCGGCAATCTCGGCCAGGCGTTCGAGGTGGCTGTAGTTGATCTGCCTGCGAGAGGTTCCGTCGCCTTGGTCCACCAGTGTTCCGGTAAAGCCGGGGTGACCCTGCGGGTGGGCGCCGAGGGAGAGCGCGTCATAGACCTCGCGACCGTCGATCGCCCATCCAGCGGTCTTCCCGAAGTGGCCAGCCAGGTCAGTGAACATCAGGTAGGTCTGGTCCGCGAGGATCGGGAGATCTGACTTTTCGTCCAGCGGCAGCACCAGCTTGTCCTTGTCATCGACGCCGGTGGCGAACATCTCGGTCAGCTTTGCGATCCCGGATTTTCTGATCTTGGAAAGCTGCTTACTGTCGGCTGCGCGGTCAGCAGCCGGGATTGACATCTTGCGAGCTTTCCGCCACTGATCGAAGCTGGCGAGGTCGGTGAGTTGCTGGCGTGCGCAGCGGACCCGATGGTCCACGGCTGGGTCGAGTATCCAGACGGCTCGGCTGATGTACTCGAACGCGGACCTGGCAACGGTGCCGGGAACGTCCTCGAACCGGTCCGCCACGAAGAGCAGTCCGAGCGCGTCGAGGTGGATCGCCGCCTGGTGCATCAGATTGACCGCCAGTTCTCGCGGACCTTTCAGCGAGCCCTGAGACCAAGGAGCGACAGTCTCGCCGGATCGCTGCACCTTGCGCGACAGAGCCTTGCTGAAGTCCTTCGCGGCCTGCGACCCGGGCCGGGGCTCAATGCTGAAAGTCGAGAGGTGGAGGTCGCGGGCCGTCAACAGAAGTTCGCCGATCTCCTGCAGCCGCTTGTGCTGGTCTGCAGTGAGTCCGATACAGCTGGTCATGAGGAGCAAGGATATGAAAGACACCTAGGTTTCGCAATTGGATTATCTCGTGCAGATCGGACATGGCGTTGAAGCCATACTCTGCCGTCGTGAACGATCCGTGGGGAGTAGTCCTGGGCGCATCGCTCGCCCTCGTCGGCACCGTGCTCGTGCAGGCGTGGCTCGTACCGAGGACGCAGCGCAGAATCAGGCAACGCGAGCGCTGGGAGAAAGATGTCCGGGAACTTGCAGACCTACTGGCCAAGCCCGTTCTGATCGCGGTCCGGGACCTGCACGTGGCTATGCGGCACCACGCCATCATGCGCATAGCGCTCAAGGCCGGGGACTCCGACGCAGGCAAGGCGCACATGCAGACCAGAGTCGACGTAGCGGCGGATAAGCAGGAGGCCATCGAGACGCAGGCGGTTCAGAACACCGCGCTAGTCCGAACCCTCGTCCTACGTCTTCAGTACCTCAACCCCGACGCTGAAGCATGGAAACAGCTGCGCAAGATTCACGGGCGGTTCGTGATGTCCTGGGCGCGCCTCTACATGACAGACAAGCCCTTGAAGATGCCAACCACGGACACGGTCGACGACGTGGCGAAGAACCACGAAGAGGCCATCGAAGAACTGGCCGCCTGGGTCGAGGTGTTGGCAAAGGTGAACGAACCGCCGAAGCGGCCTGCGGCGCACCGCCGTGTTCAGCAGCGAGTCCGCAGGCTGGGTTCAGCTAGTCGGTCAAGCTCGTGATCCTGGATGACAACCTTGCGTGCCACAAATAACGTGGGGCATCGGCTGGGAGGCATCTGAGGAGATCGGTGACAACGAGCAAGCACCTTCGTGCACGTGCATCGACCGTCGTGGCGTTCCACGACTCACTGGTCGAGATGCTGAGCCATATGGAGCGGGTCGAGAAGTGGCGATCTGTGGTCCACGAGATGCAACCGATGCTGGGTCAAGAGCAGGTCGTTGCGAAGCTCGACAACCAGACATCACGCCTCGCAGGACGCGCCATGGCGGCGGCCGGTGAATACGAAACCGTACTCGAACTCACTTTGCCCCACGACATCGGTCCGGACGACGTTCCCGTCATCCAGCGGTGGCGTCACACCCTCGACTATCCGGAAGCGCTGGAGCCAGCGCTTCTCCTGGGGACTCTGCTACAGATCGCTGGCCGCATTGAGGGCGAGGCCGAACTGTTGGAGCGGCAGGAGCGAACCCTTGCTGGGAGAGTCGCGAGGTTCATCGGCTTCCCGGCTGACGTGCGAGCCATTGCTGGACAGACCAGCCCCGGTGCGGGACGAGCCGGGTTCATCGTTGCCATTGTTGCTCAGGTCATCGGCACACTTGTGCTCTTCGGGCTCGGCGGCTGGCTCGGCATCAGCCTGATCTGACCGCCCACCTGGTGCCCCCTGGCGCTGTCGTTCTAGCCTGCTGCCGTGAAGGATCCATGGTCAATCGTCCTCGGCGCTGCGCTTGCACTCATAGCCACCGCAGCCGTTCAGCGGTGGCTCATCCCGGACACGCAGGCGAAGACACGCCAGCGGGAGCGCTGGGAGAAGGACGTTCGGGAACTGGCCGACTTGCTGGCGAAGCACATGTTGCCAGCCCTGTTCGAACTCTCGAACGCAACGTATACCGCTGTTGAGCTTGATACCGAGATTCGGTCGTCACCACATCCCGACCACAAACGGAACCAAGCTTCCGTGAAGGCGAAGTTTGAAGAACATCGTCGGCTTACGAAGGACTACGACAGCCAGATGGGGCTCGTCGAGATCTTGGCAAATCGACTTGAGCATCTGAACAGCGACGCTGATGGGTGGTCCGAGCTCAACGAGCTGCGCAGCGCGCTGGTAGGGGCGTGGAACGACTTCTATGTTCGAGGAGACCGGGCTAAAGGTTGGCCAAGCACGGAGACCGTCGACGAGACGGAGCTGCACCTGTCGATAGCCATCGAGAAAATGTCGAGGTGGGTCGAAGGACTGGCCAAGCTGAACAAGCCGCCGAAACGGCCCGCGGTACACCGCCGCATGTGGCGACGGGTTCGCAGGCTACGTCTGGCTGATCAAAACGCCTGATGGCCGACTGATACGTCCGCTCCGTCACCGACGCAGACTCTTCAAGAGCGCCCTGCCGCGTGCCAGCAGCTCGTCGTAGGTGACAAGCTCAATATGACGGCTGTTCGTCTGCCACCGGGCGATCTTGCGCGCTCCACGCGCGTCGAGCGCTGTACGCATCCCCATGACCAGTAACCCCGCCGGCTCCGCGATGCCGGGAAAGCGCGTCTGCGCGTACGCCACGTTGTCAGCGACCCACTGCTGGAAGTCCATGACTTGGCCCACTGCGTGGGTCATGCGCCCTGCGAAGTCATGCCCGACTGTCAGCAGCGCGTCTTGCGGACGTTCGATCTCGACGACGACGTATCGCCCGTCGTGACGGCGTATCACGAAGTCCGTTCGGAACTCCAGTCCGAGCGGCGCAGTGGGGAACACCTCGGCCGCGAGCGGATCCAGGATGACTGGGTTGGTTTGTAGGAACTCTTGGTACTCGGCCTCGGGCCTTTCTCCATCGATCAGTTCGGCGAACTGGTTGAGAACGGTTCGGGTAAGGCGGATGGTGGCATCGGCACTGGCGCGCATAAACCTCGCTGCGAAGCCGTCTTTGTCCCCGACATCGTGAGCCAAAGACAGGCAGGCCCAGAAAAGGTCCGGGTACTGAGGGCTCTCAACAATCAGGTCGTCTAGTAGGTCAGAGGCAAGGCTGCGTAGCTCGTCGCTCAGGGTCTCCTGGTCGATCCTTCCTGGCGCGTCGAACGCGGCTGGCTTGCCGCACGCTGCGGACCACAGCGCGTCAACGGCAACCCGGCAGAGCATCGTGTTCCAGGCAGTCCGTGCTGCGTAGGCGAGTAGGTTCAGCCCCTCTGCTCCGTGCGCGATGGCCAGGATGGCAGCGATTTGCGGTCCGCCCACATCCTGGAGCGGGGTGTTGTCTACCTGTGTCAGGCGTATGCGTAGCTCGCGAAGGATCTCATCGACGTCTCCAACGTCACGCGTGTAGTACTCCCACAGTCCCTGGAGATAATCGGCGTAGTCGCCTTCAGCTTCGTCAGGATCGAACAGCTCCACCACGCTCAGATGATGGCAGCCGCCCACGACACCGCGGTACCTACGACGCACGGCCAGCCACCCAACTGAAACGTGGATGCGATCAAGCGCCTACTGGGACGATGCTCGGACAGTGGGTGACCTCTTCACGCAGAACAAGCCGACGGTGTACAGCGACACTGCCTGGATCGGCTACTACAACGGCGAGAGCGGTCTCGCGGACGGCTTCGCTCAGGCAGGCGATGCAGTCTTCGAGGCATGGCGGGCGACCTATCGCCCGAACGACAAGCTCCTGCTGCCGATGGTCTACAACTACCGCCATGCCATCGAACTGGCACTGAAGGTGGCAATCCGCACGGCCTCGGAGCGGCTGAGGTTCGCCGGCCAGGATGACCCAGAGCTTCAGCCGGAAGCGATCGAAGCGGCGTTCAAGAAGACCTACAAGCACCGCGTCGAACCGCTGGGCAAGCGTCTCGTCGAACTCCTGAAGTGGCTACAGCTCGGCGATCTGCCGGAGCAAACGACCAAGATTCTGGCGCGACTGCACAACCTTGACCCATACGGTGAGGCGTTCCGCTACGAGGGCAACCTGCGAACGTCGGCGACGACCGTGGACGTGCCACGTCTTGCCGCGCTGTTCCGCGACACGTTCGACCTCATCCACGGTGGGGTGCTGACGGAACTGGACGTATTCGAGGACTACCAGATCGACATGCTGGAGAACTTCGGAGGAGTACCGCGGCTACCCAAGCCGGGCGTAGCTGACGAAGAAGACCTCGCCCTCGACACCTGAGTGACTAAGTCGTACGCTGACAACGGTGCGAGCCATGGGAGTGCCCCGCCTTCTTCCACGAGGGCGGGGCGATTCTTCTTCGCACCACGAAGCGTTGATCGCGAACGGCGCTCACAGCAGACTGATGCCATGCCCGCGCTGAACGCTCTCGTCGGAGATATCACGAAGCAGGCCGTAGACGCCGTCGTCAACACCGCGAACAGTGTCATGCGCGGTGGTAGCGGTGGCGTGAACGCCGCGATCCACCGTGTCGGAGGGCCGGCGATCCTGCACGACTGCGTCACCCGGTTTCCAAACGGGCTCGCCATCGGTGACGCCGGGTGGACGACCGCGGGGAATCTGCCTGCGAAGTGGGTCATCCACACGGTCAGCCCTAACCACAGCGTTGGGCAGACTGACCGTGGGCTACTCGCATCCTGCTACCGGCGCGCGCTGGAGGTCGCGGACGAGCTCGGCGTGCGCAGTCTGGCGTTCCCGCTTATTGGCTCTGGCGCATACGGCTGGCCTCGGCCTGAAGCCGTCGCCGCAGCTGTCGAGACGATCGCCTCCTCAAACACCCGCGTTGACCAAGTACGGCTCGTGGTCGCCGATGAGGACTTCCTCAAGGAGGTCCGTCGGGTGCTGGCGCGTTCGACGCCGATACGGATCCTTCAGGGCGTGCAAGTTCTGCACCGACGCGGCTATCACAGCGTGCGCGTTCTACCGGGGATGAGCGCGTCTGGCATGTACTGGCGCGTTGCGGTCACCGTTGCAGACAACTTGGTCAGCGAACACGGCTACCTTCACGTACGCGATGAGAGGAGCGCGGTCTCCTACACGACGGGCACGCTGACCGAGTTCGCGGGCGGAGAGGTCACTGTGACTACCGCCCCCGAAGCAGTCGCCGATCTCATCCTCGCTGCGCTGCCCCCGATCGAAGCCACCCACGACGGTCCCGAATATGCCTCCTGGTTCGCCCAACTCATGCAGCTCGTCGAGCGACACAACGAGCCGCCGATCGCGTACGCCGACTACTTCGATGACGCACGAGGGTGGGAAGTCGGCTGGGGCAACGGCATCAGGCACCCGCACCCGCCGTTGCCGACAGGCCGTGGAGAACGGTCGAGCTAACGCATAACGATCAGGCCCAGTGAGCTTGGTTGAATGGGTAGGGCGCCAGCGACCCTACCCACGCTTGACTGCGTTACAGCTGATCCAGACTGCATGGCCGCCGAAGTCGACGCGTACTTGGGCAACCGCGCCGTACCCGTGTGTGGCGACTACTTGACCACGACCGAACGAGGGGTGAGTTACCCACTCTCCGACGGACAGAGTCGAGCTGTCAGCACGTGCGCTGGTTGTACCAGCCGCTTCGAGAGACTGGCGTCGCGATGGAGCATCTGCGGACCCTCGGCGACGGACGTTGAAAAGCTCGGCGACCTCGTTGTACCGGGCTCCCTCCGCAGACACTGGCCGGCGTGCTGGTGCACGGACGTTGTCGGCGACCAGTTCCAGTGGGTCGTCACGTAGCAGCAGCCACACTGCCTGCCTAGCAAAGTTCACCTTCACCTGCGCGAGCGTTCCAACGCCCTGTACGGCGACTACCGAGCCGACGCCACGTGAGTGGTGACGGACTCGATTGCCAACCTGGTACTGCTGACCCGTTGCACTGTCGAGCTGTTTGGTACGAGTAGTCGGCTCAGAGGCTTCCGAGACAGGCTCGGACGCGGAGGCGGCCCGCATCGCCGGGAGAGGTGGGCTACATGCGTCGACCGCGGCTACGGCGGCGTTATAGGCAGCACGTACCTTCTCGATCTCACCATCGCGGTCACGCCACCAGTCGGTGGACAAGACGCGGTGGAACCGCCAGCCGACCTCCTCCAGGCGCTCCTGGCGGATGCCATCGTTCATGCGCGCCTCGGGCGACGAGTGGTACGTAGCTCCGTCGGCTTCGATCGCCAACACAAAGATGCCGGGCCTGGTGGGGTGCCTGACCGCGAAGTCGATGCGGTACCCCAGAGACACCCACTGAGGTTCGACCTTCATGCCGGCCTCTAGCAGACGTACGTACACCTGGGTCTCGAACACGTTCAGCGAACTGTCGCGGATCGGGCGGGAGCGCTTGCGTCTGCGGTAGGGCCTGGAGGATGCACCGTGCGAAGTTACGTACTGAGGGCGGCGTTGCTGCTGTCGACGAGCAACCTTCTCCCGGTAGCGCGGAGACAGGGCGCTGAGCACCACTACGGCAAGCCCGTAGAGCAAGGCACCTACGATGTAGACGACATACCCTGCGACGACCAGTAGCGGGATGAAGCAGAAGATGAAACCGAGAATGTCGCCGTCCACGCGCCGATGCTAGATGCACGGGCAGTTCGGCACCTCAGCTAGCCGTCCATGGTTGTCGCACCCTCGTAGCGGGACATCGTGTAAGAAACGTCGCGTCGCCCGAACCGCCGGGGGAGGGCTGGTTGAACTCCTCAGCGAGCTGGAACTTGTCCAAGTTGATGCCGATGGCGAGTGTTACAGTATTCTCGATTTAGTGAGGTCCAAGCCCTTTGACCCCCCCACACTTCCGAGCGTGAATTCCCTGGTTGTGCCGGGTCTTCGTTGAAGCATGCACTCCTACTACGGTTACATTTTCGTCAACCAGGGTTGACATCACCGACCGGCGGACGCTCACCGACGATGCGCGTCGTCACCTGCCAAACGCGTGTCCGCATGCCAGCGTTCTCGCGATGTTCCGCTCTCGCTCTGACGTCCTAGCCTGAGCCGATGCCCCTCACGGATTCTCCGAACGTCGCCGACGTGGTTCGGGCGATCAGTAGCTTCATCGGGAGCTGTGTCGCCGTACGTGCCGCGGCGTCCGCAGGTGTGGTTGGTTCTCAACGAAGTTGATCCGGGAACGTTCTCGGCAGGCACAGCCGGTGCAGCACCCGCTTGCGCGGCCAGTGCATCATTGAGAGACGCCGATGAGCCCGTCCAGCGGCTGTTAACTCGACGTCAACTATGCCGTAGGAGAGTCGTATGGACCCGGAAGGGCGATCCCCTGAGCCGCTCCCGAACGAGGCAGCTTCAAGGGTATGGAGTCATCTTTTGCATGAGGACAACATGTTCATGCAGCGCGGCAACTTCTTCATCGTGGCGCAATCGATGTTGATCGTCGCTTACTCGGCGCTGGTGGTCCAGACGCCTATCGCATCACCCTCTGGGCACGCAGTGGCCGCCTTCGGGGTACTGCTTGCGATCGTCTGGCTCTATGTTGGCCACCGTCACCGCCGCTATGTTCAGCACGTGGACCGGCGGGCACGGCACTACCTGAGCGATTATGCCGCTACTCAAGGTGAACGTCCAAGGAGTCCGTTGTCCACCACGGCACTTCTCGCATACATGCTTCCGTCCTTAACTGTCCTTGTGTGGGTTACGTTACTGAGTACGGGCTAGTGCGACTGCGCGGGTTCGTCGCCAGCGGTCTGGCGTCGGAGGCCTTGGCTCGACTGTTTGGCTGGACGGTTGAGCCACCCGCGGAAACTGCGGGTGTCTTGATACCTGTCTGTGGTCGCTACATCCTCTGGGACATCCTGGCGCCCAATAGGGAGGTCAGCGGCGAGACCCTGCGCGGTGGTCGATGACAGCGAGGTCGAGCAGGCCCGCTTCCGCGTCGACCTGATGTACACGGACGCAGTAGGTAGCACCTGGGGGCGCGCGCGTCAGGAGTTGTCCCGACGCCTACGACAGCATCCCGAGCATGGCTGGATCAAGTAGAGTCCTCCGGCCGCAGGGTGTTTGGCGTCGGAGGACTAGCACGAATCTGGAGCCCCAAGCTTCAGCGCTATGAGCCACGCACGGATGGGCAAGACCCGTTCCACCTACGCGAAGAGTAGGACGCGAAAAGTCCGGGTGGACGACTCCACCCGGACTCTGCGTTGAGCTGCGCGCCTGACCTACACGCTTGCGAGTGCGCCCGCCGTGCCTTCGTCGTCACCGGCTCCGGGTGCAGCGCCCTCCGCAGCGTGGTCGTGCGGATGCGCGTGAGCTGACGACTGCTCCGCTTCAGCACGGAGATACACAACCTCGTGCTGAAGCTGTTCGACGCCAGCCTTCAGCCTGACGTTCTCCGTCGACAGTTCGGCCACGGTGCGCTCGTAGTGCGCGATGAGGATGTTCGCGTTCAGGTCCATGGTCTGCATCGGGTGGGCCTTTCGGTTGTCAGCACCTAATCGTGCACAACCGAGTTTAGGCGCGGCTTGACCCTTCAAGGATGCAGTGAAGATGCTGTACTGCCTGTACAGAAAGAGATCGCCCCGCCGGTTGCCCGGCGAGGCGACATCTTCAACTCCTCAGCTCTACCTAAGTGCCGCGATGAGCGCGGCGACTGCGGTGATCACCGCCCCCACCCCGGTCAGCAATTGGGGAAGGTTTGGCAGGAGTCTGCCCGCGTTCGGCCTGCTGGTAGTTGCCCGGTCGATACGCGGGGTGCGGTGCTTCTTCATTTGATGAGACCATTCTGCCCGCGGCAATACGGGCATCAGTGAGGTCTCCTCCGGGGTCCCGCCGGGGAAGACCTGCCCTGCCCTCAACATAGACGCCGCGATCTGCACATGGCAGCCGCCTATCCGACATTCGTTGCCCGTAACTAACGTAGGAGCCACGCCGCAGGGCGTGGACGGCTTCTTCAACATCTGAAGCTTCTACGCCTTACACGCGGCGATGAACGTGCCAGCTGCGGTAAGCAGAGCTGCGACGGCCCACAGGATCTGGATCAGGGTCACGGCGCTGTCAGAACGTCGCCGTGCGACAGTCCTGGGGCCGTCCACGGGGTTGCGTCGACCGGTCTTGAGTCCGGGCACGATGAGTCCTCCTGACGATGAGGGAAGTGGTTCGGGCAGTGGCCACTGCGCACTCGTCAGTGAACTTGCTGGTTAGGTGTGCGGCTAGGGAGCGGGTGGTGGCACCTGTGTGACAACCGCGGTGTCTCGGACGCAATGTCATACAGGTGATCCAGCTGAGTACGACGAAGCCGCCCTACCGGTAGTCCGACGGGCGGCTTCATCAGCTCATGCGACCGCACTTGCAGGTTGCTCAGCTACGCAGTCGTGTTGTTCACGACCAGCCCCAGTGCGGCAAGGGCCGCGGCAATGCTCTGGACCGCAGCGTTCCCACCCGCAGGTCCGGTGATGGTGGGCTTGGCGACGGGCGCGCCGTTGTAGAAGCCAAGCGACGTTCCCAGGTGGCGAAGGTCCCCGCCGACGTGAAAGCTGTCGTCGGTCTTCAACGTGTCAGCGGCACTGCGGTAGAGGTTGGTGTCGGCCGCACTGCCGTTGCCGAAGGTCAGCGTCCCAGAGCCTGAGCCGGCACTCACGTCGACGCGAAGCCGGGAGACGCTGTCGGTAGCCAACCGGATGTCGAGAGCGCGCTTCGACGTGGAGAACGGGTTGATGAGGACCGTGCCGAGGGCGGCTGTGCCGTCTGCCGATGTGGCAAAGGTACCGGCTGCGATGGAGCCGTCTGACTGCGCGTAGAACTGCGCCGCATTGAGTGCGGTACCCACGGTCAGCCGCGCGCCGACTACGAACGAGTCGTCAGTCTTGAGTTGGTCGGCAGCGTTGCGGTACAGGTTCGTGTCGCGGGCGTTGGCGCCATCGCCCCACTCATGCAGCCCGTTGTTCAGGACGACGAGTCTGCGGTTCGCATCGCCGGACACCAGCGTCTGGAACGCGCGGTCAGCGTCTTGGAGCTGCTGGACCTCGACGCCCGTACCACCGGTGCCCGTCACGCTCACCGTCAACGCAGCCAATCCGCTCGACGTGGATGCCCGCTGGATCAGGGTTCCGCCGTTGGAGGTTGAGCCGCCCACCGTCACCTTGCCCGACGAGCGGGTGACCTCGATCGGGGCGTCGACTGCGGCACCCGAGTCGTTGTAGCGGACGATCTGGAAGTCGGTGCCTGCGCTGCCGCCACTTTCAGCAGTTGAATTCGCTCGGACCTTCCAGCGACGTGAAGCGGTCGCGCCGAAGCTGTCGTTGTTGAACTCGATGGCCTTCTCTGTGCCAGCCGCGCCGGCCATGCGCAGAACCTGGCCGTTGGAGCACCGGACCACTAGGTCGGCCTGGTTCGTGATGATGAACGTCTTGTCCAGGCCGATGGCTCCGGTGTCGCGGTCGGCAAACAGGATCTCAAAGCGGGTCTGCAACGCTCCTGAGGTGTCCGGCACCTCGATGGAGATGTGACCGTGGACGCTGCCGTGGTCGTTCGCCTCGTAGTGCGCGCCGAGCCAGGACCACGGCTTCCAGGACACGCCACTCGTGAGGGCGTCTCGGTTGCCGTCGTAGCCGTGGTTCTGGGTGCCGGTCACCTGAGGCCCGTACCAGGCCAGCATCGCCTTCGAGTCCTGGCGCATGAGGTACTTGCGGATCGTCTCCCCGAAGCTGTGATACGCCGCGCGCTGGTAGCTGTAGAGGTTGATGCGGGAGGTGGTGTCCGTACCCGAGACGTTGTCCTCGCCGCCTGCGAACGAGCTCAGGAGCTGGAGGCCGTTCCGTGCGGCTGCGGCTGTCGGGCCGAGTGGATACGCCGCGGTCGCACCTGCACCCGCCACCGCGCTGATGACGTAGTGGTCATCCGTCTTGAGGATGTTCGCACCGTCGCGGTACAGCACGGTGTCCCGGCCGCCAACGCCACCATCGCCGATCTCGATGCGGCCGGTGCCGTAGATCACGAGACGTGCAGAGGAGTCGGCTGCACCGCGTACGTCGATCGCACGGTTCGCTGTGTTCCCTAGAACGGCTCCGTAGGTGGCGGAGTTGACCGCAGATGCGGTGCTCTGCTCGGCGCGAACGGTGTGCCGCGCGCCGGCCTCAAGCACATCGAGCCGTGCGGCCGGGGCGACGACGCTACCGATGCCGACGACGCCGTTACTGCGCTTGATGAAGATGGGAACGTCGACCGCTGCCCCTGCGTCGGTGAACCGTACAAGGCGCAAGTCCGAGCCGACATTGCTGCCTGACTCGGCGGTGGTATCCGTCTGCCATGCCCACCTCTTACCCGCGTTCGCTCCGTGAGAGTCCCGGTTGAAGTACAGGTTGATAGCTGCTGCGCTGGCGGCGAGGTGGAGTGCGCCCTGACTCTGTTCGACGACGAAGTCGGCATCGTGCGTAATGATCTTCGTCTTGTTCATGCCGAACTCGCCGGTTTCCGGGTCCCAGATCAGGAACTCCATGCGCGTCTGCAGCTGAGCAGTCGCATCCGGCGTTTCGATGGACCAGTGGCCGTGTCGTACGCCCGCCGGGTTGTTCGGGTTGTAGTGGGCACCCATCCAGAACCAGGCCGTGTCGTCGGTTGCTGGGTCGCCGCTGCCGTCGTACTCAGTAGGCCCGTACCAAGCGATCATCTGCTTAGAGTTGTGCTTGCGCGAGAAGATGCGGATCACCTCGCCGTAGTGCGCGTACGCGGTGCCTGCCGCGTTGGTGAGCTGGGCGCGCTGATACGACTCCAGGTCCAGACGGCCGGTCGAGTCGAAGGTGTTCTCACCTCCGGCAAAGCTCGACCCAAGCTTCAGCGTGTTCCGACCAAGGGAACTCTGCCCCAGCGTGCCGGAAGCAGCGGTCATCGTGCCCCCGGTTAGATTGAGCTTCAGGGCCAGGCCGTCGTCGGCGTACTTCTTCGTCGCGGCGTGCAGGTCGACCGTGGGTGCGCCGGAGAGCGTGAGTGGTCCAGACAGCGTGCCGCCAGATCGGTTCAGCTTGAGCGTAAGGCCACTATCGACGTACCCCTTGGTCGCGGCATGCAGATCGGTTGTCGGCGCTCCAGCAAGCGTTAGTGGCCCAGTAAGCGTGCCACCCGAGATGCTGAACATGTTCGGATGGACGTGGTTGCGGAACGCGTACGTCTGCTCGTCGCCCCTGGTCACCGGCGGCATGTCCGAGAACTCCAGCACGTTCTCCGAGTAGGGCACGTTCAGCCGGAACTTGTCCTGAAGCGGCGCTGCTTCGATGCGGACGTCATAGGCCCAGTTGAACGGCAGGACGTCGGGCGAGTCGGTAGCCGGTAGCTCGATCGCGAACTCGCCCTGGGCGTCGAGGTGTACCAGGAAGTCGCCAGCCGCCATGATGACGTGCCCTGCTGTGTCCCGGAGATTCTTGGGCATCGCGAACTGGACCCAGCCCTTGCACACGCCGGTACTCGCTACCAACTTGCCGTGAATGGTGCTTGTCCGTACTCCGACAGGGAATGGCATTGCCCACCTACCTAAGTTCTAATTCTTCTCAATCAAGAGATGTTCTCATCTAAAGGCCGCTAGATGCCTCGACGTACGTTGAAGGCATGGCAGCTGAGCGGTGGCACCAAACAGCCGTGTAAGCCGAAGCCGCGGGTTGCAGGGATGAGCCATCATGTTCGACATGCTTGCTCCCCGTCCGTTGCTTAAACCGCTGCGCTGGTGGTGGGTCCTCGCATCGGCAGTTCTTGTTGTTGGAGTCGGAACGACGACGGGCTGGTGGATGTGGTCGCTGGCGCACCTTGCGCCAGCCCCGAACCAAGCGCAGAACCAGGCGTTAACGCAAGCTGCAGCACAAGCCGAAGCACAGGCTGAAGCTGAAGCGATCAAAACAGGGCTCACCGCGGCTGGCGGCACTGGAGCCGCACTTGCGCTCCTTCTTGCAGTTAGGCGGCAACGGGCCACCGAACTTGGCTTAACGTTGCAGGACGCAGACCTAGCGCTACGCGAACGTTCAGCAGCAGCGACCGAGGCAGACGCTGCCGAGAGTCGGATCACAGAGCTTTACCTGAAGGCTGTAGAGCAGCTGGGAAGCGATAAGGCCGCCGTTAGGCTTGGCGCGATGTACGCGCTAGAGCGCGTCGCCCAAGACAACGCACCACACAGGCAGACTGTCCTTGATGTCATGTGTGCTTACCTACGCATGCCGGTAAGGCCCGCCTACGCATCGGCCGAAGATGCCGACGCCGTCGGCCAGAACCAAGAAGAACTCGAAGTTCGCAAGGCGGCTCAGAGAATTATTAGAGCGCACGTTCAGCCGAGGAACGAGGACAAGTTCTGGCCGCAGATGCGCATCGAGCTGACTGGAGCCTACTTAGTCGACTTCAACTTAGCCGGCGCTGACGTCGACCTCTTCGAGGCTAACCACGCTACGTTCTCCGGCGAGACCGGGTTTCACGGAGCCCGTTTCGGTCTCTTCCTGGCACAAGGCGCTCGCTTCACCGAGGATCGCGGACGATTCGGGGCGGACTTCCGAGGGGCGCACTTCGATGGCGATGTTTACCTTGCCTACTCGTGGTTTGAAGGCACCCCGTGGTTTCATACAGACCGGCTCTTTCCCGCAGCAGTCTTCGAGAACACTGCGAGCTTCAAGGGAGTCCATTTTAAGCGAGGTGCCCGCTTCGAAGGATGCGCCTTCAAGAGTGCTGTCGACTTCGAGGAGATCTCGGCAGTCGTCGGACCTGACGACCAAGCAAGCTGGCCAGATGGTTGGGCCTACCACGATGGAACTCTCGTAAGGCAGCGCGATGGACGCGATGACAGGGCGCTAGATACACCCGTTCTTCAATAGCGTCGCTAGCGCAGCAGCGTCGACGCCACGAGGAAGGCGACGAACCCTGCCATAAACGCGGCAGTGAGCTTCCAGGCGGGGGCGCGCGATTCGTCTGGCGACTTGGCGCGGTAGATCTGCACGGCGTAATACAGCCCCACGGTAAACAGCGCCGCCGGGATGCCGATCACCACGAGCATGGTCGCTAGTTCGTTACCCGTCCGGTCGCCACGGAGGGTCTGGATCAGCAGCGCAACCATCGGCACGAAGCCGAGCAGAAACCAGAACCCGATCGCGCCCCACGCCAGGGTGCGGCGAAAGCCGTGAGCACTTGGGGCCTCACTCATGCTGTGCCTCCTCCTCATCGAGTACCAGTTGGAGTTGCTGCGTGTACGCAACGGCGTAGTCGGTCATCCGCTGGAACATCGCCTCGGGACACTGCTCACGGAACTGCTCGAACCGCTGGGTCGCGCTCTCCAAGGGCACAGCGAGCTGGGACGAGTTCGCGAGGTCCCGTAGTTGGCCTCGTCCTCCGAGAAGGTCAGCGGCCATCTCGCGCAGCGCAGGCTAGGAGTTCTTCGCCTGGATCTGCTTGAGCGCCGACGCCAGAAGGGCCGCGGTGGCCGGGTCTGCGTGCAACGGCCGCCCGTGTTCAATCATCGCGCTCACCTAACCATCGGGTGGTCGTAGGGCACGCCGAGCGCCGGGATGGGGCCGAGGTCTTCGATTTCCTTGAGGATGCCGGCGAGCGTCGAGAACCCGGTCTGGAACGCCATGTTCGCCATCTGAACGATCCTCGCGGCCTTGTTGATGGTCGTAAGCAGCTTCGCCAGCTCGGCTGCGGCGAGCGCGTACCCGGCGACCGCTCCGATGACCGTCTCGCACAACGCGGTGCCTGCTGCGGCGTAGATGAGGAAGAGCAAGCCTTGGTCGACGATCGACTGCAACAGTCCCTTGAGCGCTTCGTGGAAGTGCCACACGTCAAGGGCGAGCGCCTGATACTGCTTCGCGGCCCGGTCGAGCGCGTCGGCGTGCATCGTCAGTGAGCGGCTAGTGGCGGTGAAGTACAGGTGCGCCGCGTCTGCCGCGTTGCCGTTCCAGTGGAAGTCGAGGTCGGTAGTAGTGACCCGTACGTTCCCAGCGATGCCACGCAGGCACTGGGACATGTTCGCCAGCGAGCTGCCGTAGGTCGAGACCTTCTCCCAGTCACCGGAGAACGGCTCGACGACCGACCCGATGACGTCGTAGTCGGTCGCACCCTTAATCGCCTCGTTGAGCCAAGCGGACAGGCTCACCTGGTCGAGAAGCGCGGTCACGTTCGCGAAGCCCGCGCTCACTGAGTCGTCCACGGGCTGCGGGGCGACCAGGTGAACGGTCGGGTCGTAGGCGGCAGTAGGACTCATCAGCGCCCACCGAAGGGCGCCGGGACCGAGTTCCGCTCAACTGCCGGGTACGTGGCGTCAAGCTTCCCGGCTGTAGCAGCGTCTGTGGCCGTGTACGCCTGCGCTGCCATCGTCAGTTCCCGCGCGCTTCCAGTCAGCGCCTGGACGGCGTTGGCCAGCCGGTCGCTCAACAGTCGCTGGAAGGCGTGGTGGTCGTCGTTCATCGCGACGATGAAGCCCGTGCCCAACAGCCCGAAGTCGACGTACCTGCCGTGGTAGTCCGCGGCTGCCGCAAGATGCTCACCGCTGTCCTCATACTTTCCGGCGGCAGTACGCACCGCTTCCGGCTCAACCCGGAACGCCATCCGGGAGGAGCCGGCCTACTTCCGCCCCTGCTTCCGGGGTAACCCGCATGCGGACGCCGTACTACTTCCGGACGCAGCTTCCGCTCTGAAACTCGGATGCGGGGTGCATGCGGCAGCAGCCACCGTGGGGTAGTCACAAGCCGGCATTGCCGACGAGCGGAAGTTGTGCGACTCCACCCTCTGAACTTCACCCCAGAGCGACCGGAAGTACACCAGAAGACAGGCGGTCTTCCTGTGAAGCTGGGACGCACGCGCACGTGTCCGGCTTCCGGAGTCGGTAGCGGAAGTGGGTGGGACAGGGCCTGTGGAGGGCTGAAGTCGCCGCGCCTCACGTCTTCGACTTCATCCCGGAAGTTCAGGGGAAGGCGGAGGTCGGCCACATGCGGCCAGCCAGCCGTAAGCCGGTCGTCGACGCTCGGGTAGCTCCTACGGCTCACGTCGACAGAACGGAATTTAATGGCTGACTTACCGTGGCTATGCGGTAACCCAACTAAGCCGAACGATGGTGCCGAGTCATTTACGTAGCCCACAGACTTCCGTGGTGACTAGTTCTCGTCGTCGAGTCTCCGCTGCCTTGGCAACCTGCATGCTGATCATCGGTGCTGCTGGGTGCAGTTCTCCGGCACCTGCACCGGTCGCGGCTCCATCTGCCTCTCCATCGGCACGACCATCCGCACCGACGAGTGCTGCTGCGAGCCCGTCCCCTTCCGTGTCTCCTTCGCCGTGGACACCGCCGCCGGTGACCGTCGCCTTCACTTGCGATGACACGACCTACACCATCCCCATGGACGCCAAAGGCGCTCCGGTGTTCACCAAGGTCTGGACAGCAAAGGTCGACTACTGCGATGGCTACGGAAGCGACGACAAGATCGCGCGAAGTACCCCTACCTTGACCGCAGTCGAAGCTGCCGTCGATCGGCTGCTGGGTCATGAGGAGTACGACAGCACGCTTGCGGACATTTACGTTGTCTGCGCCATGGTGGACCCGGGCAGCGACTACGCGGGGACCGACGAGATGGCAGTCACAGACACGAGAGAGATCAAGGCCGCGCTCGCCCTTTGTCCAAAGCACCCTCGCGCCAGCCGGTGGAAGCTAGTCATTGCGGGCCGGATCTTTGAAGATGGCACCTACCTTGTCGGGCAGCAGGCCAAACCCGGAGATTACGTCAAGCCTGGGACCTACGTGATCCAGCTTGGCCCAGACGACGGAACCATCCACGATTGCTACTGGGAACGTACCAACAAGTCGGGGAACATCATCGCCAACAACTTCATCCTGAGCGCGAAGCGTGTGCAGGTCACGATCAGGTCCGGCGATTACAGCTTCATGTCTCGGGACTGCGGCACCTGGCGCCCGCTGTGACTTGCGGATTAAGGGGCAGCCGCCTTCCCCTCACCGGCATGGGCCACGTGAGCGAAGGCCTTGACCCGCATCGCCTAGATCCTGAGGCCCTTAGTTAGTTGACGATGCCAGCGAGTGGCCCCGGACACGGTTGGTCAGGGGCCACTCGGTCTGATTCAGGAGAGCAGCATCTCGTGCTGATGGCCGTCACACGTGAGCGGGGCCGGCTCTCGCTCCGCAAGCACCTCGGTCACCCGCCCTGCCGGCACCCTTGCGATGGCCATGCACCTCCTCCTGTGCTCCATGACAGAACGCGCATACAGCAGCCCCACGTGGGCGAGGCTCGTGACGGTCAGACTGGCCCAGGCGTACCAGGGCAAGCCGACTGCCGCTGCCGCAGCCGCCGTGCCGTTCAAAGCGAACGCCGTTCTCATCGCAGACCTCTCCCGTTGTTGGCTTGCGCCGAAGACCTCTTTCAGGGCCTGAAAACAGTGTCTGCGCAGTTCAGACCGGGTTGTGTTTAAGCGTGTTATCGAGGCAAACCTTGGTGCAGGTGTGCGTCGGCGTACGGGACCGTGTGATCCAATGGCTTACGCTGCCGTTGTGTGTTATCCAGTGGAGAACGTTGTTTACTGGCCCGTTCCTCGTCAGAGTCAGGACTCATGTGCCCAAGCGTCTGACCATGCCAACCGAGGCCGAACTTCCTCATGGCCCACACCGTGCCTTCGTAGCCGAGTTGTTCTCCCTTTACCGCGCCGCCGACAGCCCTCCGCTCGAAGAGCTTGAAGCGTGGATCAAGGAAAATGAGGAGCTGAAGGGCGCACCGAGTAGAGAACTGATCCGGCGCGTGCTCAAAGGCAAGGCGGTGCCGTACAGGTGGCTGAACGTCGAGGCCATCGCCCATGCGTTGATGGTGGCCGCCGGTTATAAGCCGGACGACATGGTCATGTACGAAA
Organism: Catellatospora vulcania; assembly: GCF_009720385.1. Classification (GTDB taxonomy): domain Bacteria; phylum Actinomycetota; class Actinomycetes; order Mycobacteriales; family Micromonosporaceae; genus Catellatospora; species Catellatospora vulcania. The sequence goes on from NZ_WARX01000007.1 coordinate 239,205, forward strand.
TCGACTACAACGATCACAGGCCCGCGCCCCGCATGGTGATCGTGAGGATGCTCTGGCGTTCCGCTGTTGATGGCGACGATCTGCCAATCCGGGAGTTGGCCCCGCCTTCTCAGGCGAGACGGGCGTCCTTCACAGATGATCCATGGGCTACGGCCGCCCCGGCCGGCGGTTCGGGTGGCAACTTCGACGATGAGCCGCCGTTCTGACGTACCGCCAAACTCAACCTCGCGACTCAGGCGTCTTCCGCCGAGCGGTTGATCTCTCCGGCTTGAGCACGTGAATCACACCCCACGGCGTTAGGCTGCGTGCTCGCCGGCGGATGAGTACGCCGCAAGAGTCAGGGGGATTCACAGTGCCGTTGGATCTGAGCAGAATCGGAGCCGACCGGGAGGAAGCTCTGCTTCGCCCGCGTGAGATCTACACGGCACTACCGCACCGCCCGTGGCCATACCTTCGTCAAGAGCAAGGCGAGGTACTGGACAAGTGGTTCGAGGCTCGCCACCAACGTGACATCGTCATCAAGCAGAACACGGGTGGAGGCAAGACTGTCGCTGGGCTTCTCATCGCCCAAAGCACGCTGAACGAAGAAGTCGGCAAGGCGGTCTACCTGGCTCCCGACAAGTACCTGGCGGCTCAGGTGCGCGCGGAGGCACACCGCCTTGGGCTTGCCACCGCGGACGATCCCCGCGATCCTGCGTTCCTGACGCAGGAGGCGATCCTCGTCACCAACTTCTACAAGCTGATCAACGGACGCTCCGTCTTCGGTGTACTAGGCGACGGGCGTGACGTGATCGACCTCGGCGTGGTCGTGGTGGATGACGCCCACGCTGCGCTCGCGACCACCGAGGGCCAGTTCCGTCTGACTATCCCCAACAGCCACAGCGCGTACGAGACGTTGCTGACGTGGTTTACGGAGGATCTCAAACAGCAGTCGGTGAAGCAGTACCGGGACATCCGCAGCGGTGACACGAGTGCAGCGTCGAGAATCCCCTTCTGGTCGTGGTCGGCCAGGCATGGTGACGTCATGGAGTTGCTCCACGGACACCGCAACGAAGATGAGTTCATGTTCGTGTGGCCGCTGATCTCCGACGTGCTGCACTTGTGCTCCGCGACCGTAACTTCACGCGGCATCGAAATTCGGCCTCCGGCACCACCCATCCGGCGTATTCCGGCCTTCGCCAACGCCAAGCGCCGTGTGTACCTGACCGCCACCCTCGCCGACGACAGCGTCCTTGTCACGAACTTCGACGCTGAACCTCGCCTTCTGAGCCGGCCAGTCACGCCCAACAGCGCCGCTGACCTCGGCGACCGGCTGATCCTCGCACCCCTCACAATCAACAGAGATCTCGACGATGAGGCGGTCCGGAAGCTGGCAGCTGACTTCGCGCGGGGTGACCGCGACGGTGACGGCGTTGTTGACGCCGAGCCCATCAACGTCGTCGTGATCGTGCCCGGCGATTGGGCAGCGGACGCTTGGCGGCCGTACGGGGCGCAGGTTCATCGAGCTGGCACCCTCGAAGATGTCGTTGCCACGCTACGAGCTGGCCATGTCGGGCTGGTGGTATTGGTCAACAAGTACGACGGCGTGGACCTGCCGGGGGACGCTTGCCGACTCCTCGTCCTTGACGGGGTTCCCCGCCCGATGGACGGCGTAGAACGGCGCGAGGCTCTTGCGCTCGCCGACAGCCCGGCCCGGATCGCGAGAATGGTTCAACGCATCGAGCAGGGCATGGGCCGAGGCGTGCGTGACAGTGAGGACTATTGCGCTGTGCTGCTCTTGGGGGCGGCCCTCGGTGTCGCAACGTACGACTCGAAGCACCTCAATCTCTTCACGCCAGCTACGCAGGCGCAGTTGGAGCTGAGCCGAACCGTCGCCAACCAGATCCAGGGCGAAGGGCTCGCGTCGATTCGTGAGGCGCTCTCGGTATGCCTCTCCCGGAACGAGAACTGGGTGAAGCCGAGCAGACGAGCACTCGCCAAGATTAAGTACGCGGCCACCAGCCTTATCCGCTCTGAAGTTGTCGCGTGCCGTCAGGCGTTCGACCATGCGGCGGCGGGACAATACAACGCAGCAGCCAACTCAATCCAGACCGCGATGAATGCCGTGGACGACCTGGCCCTACGCGGGTGGCTCGGTGAGCAGAAGGCGAGTTATGTCGATCTGTTCGACCGTATCGCGGCACAGCGAGCACTGACCACGGCACAGCGAGACAACCCGTTCATCCTCCGACCCGAGGCCGGCGTCAGTCCCGTGCAGGTCCGCGCTGCGGCCGTGCAGGCTCGGGCAGCAGCGGAGTACCTCAAGAACACCTATGCCGACGCCATGGAGCTAGTGCTGGGCGTCCGAATGCTGCTCGACGAAATTCAGTGGGACGAAGACCGCACTGACGATGCCGAGGCAGCTTGGCAGAAGCTCGGACTTCACCTGGGCTTCGCAAGTTCACGGCCGGAGAAGGAGTACGGCACCGGCCCCGACAACCTCTGGGCGCTCAGCACAACTCAGCACGCCGTTATCGAGCTGAAGACTGGATGCATTACTACAACCATCTCCAAGCACGATCTTGACCAGCTGGGAGGAAGTGTCCGTTGGGATGCGCAGCATCACCCAGACGTAGCTCAAGTGCCGATCTTGCTGCACCCAAGTAGGACTCCTCACATCCTTGCCACGCCCGTCACCGGCATGCGGATCGTCACAAAAGAAAAGATGGAGCTTCTGAAGCTCGCGGTGAGGACGTTCGCCACTGAGCTGGCTAACGGACTGGGTCGCTGGGGGGATGAGCAGGCCGTAGCTGCGCAACTCACGAGCTGCAAATTGACGGGGACACAGCTGTTCCTGCACTACACCGACCCGCCCACCCCGCCGGCTGCCAACTGAGCCGTTCGCGCCGTCGCGGGTCCGTTAGTCGACTCCGCCACGGCGCGACCGCATCTGCCTGTCCCCAACCCCCGTTCGGAGGTTCCGGCGAATCTCGGCCTTGGCAAAGTTCACCAAGTTGTCGATGCATATCGCAGCACCTAGGTAGGTGATCTGAGGTTTACGCAGAGCGTGCTCGTACCGACTGAGGTACTGCTCGAACCTCGCGTTCGCGATGTTGTGTGCGTGCGCGAATGATCGAAGTTGAGGAATGATCTCCAGGCCACGTCGTTCCAGCTCGCTTATGGGCACGCGTTCGATGGACGGCGCGGCCAAGTCATGTCGGACTTCCCCCACTATCTGCCTCAGGTCACATTCGATCGGCGCATAGAGGCGAGCGACCTCTTCGCGCATGAGGAAGTGGTTGTAAAGCAGCACGGCCGCAACTGCAGCCAACGAGAACGCAACCACCTCGGAGATCATGTTGAGGATAAACGGGTGATCTACCAACCAGTCGAACTGCCAGCATTCGAGGTAGATCCCCAAAGCGAAGAAGGCGGCTCCAATCACGCCAAAGAGGCGTACCAGCGTCAACGGTGCCTTGTGGTCCAAAGTTTTCCCTTCAGATTCGTTCACCTCAATGACGTCAGGGGAGACCGTTACCGGCCTCCCCTGACATCGTTGAGCCCCTTGTCGCTAGTGCTTCACCGTCCAGACAACGGCAATAGCGGCGCTGACCAAAACGATGGTCAGGACGCAAAGTCGGGTGGTTCGGCCCCAGCTTGCCAGCGCGTGCCGGACCACCCGAGCCAGCTCAGTCACAGCGACAGACAACCAGCCCTCCAGCGATTCACCCCCTTTGGGTACAGGCGTCGTGCGGCTCGGCCACGGCTGTCCCGCAGACAAAGGCAGTGGCCACCTGGCCATCGGTAAGGTCCACAGCTCAACTCCTCCAGCTCAGCGGCACTGCCAGCCGCATCTGCCCCATTTCACGGACGCACCCTTTAACGATTGACGGAGCTTGCGGGACTGTCGGAAGTCTGCATAGCAGCTCATGCGTGTCAGGCTTGCGCAATCCACCTATTTCGACCCCACGGGTCGCCGTCACCGCGACCTCTCGCGGCTAGCGTGATCACACCGCGGCCAGAACGGATCAAGTCGTCGAACCGCAGTTGATGAACATCTTCAACGACGGGAAGTGGCGGCACCTCAGGTTGCAGGCGAACATGCTCGCGGCCGGTCTCATCAACGACATCGAGGTGTCGCTCCCGTGGCCGAACATGCGCAGCATGGGGACGGCCGACGCCTCAGGGATCGTGCCCGACGACCACCCGAACCCGTTGTTCCGTGGGAAGACCTTCGGCGTTGAGCTGAAGGGCGTGAACATGTTCCAGTACAGCAAGTACATCAAGGAGGACACACAGCTCGCCCGGCACAAGTCGCAGTTCTACCGCTACATCCTCTCGGCGGGCTGGGATCTATACATCGTCTTGGGTGCCCGGCAACGTTCGCTACCGGACACCCAGACCTACCTCAGTGCGGATAGTCGGATGCAGCAAGGTCCCTCGCGACAACGGCCAAGCCCTCGACGAAGGTGAGCCCTCGCTGCGGGATGTAGTTTCGCGCACGACGGCACAGTAGGCAGTACACCTGGGTATAGCCCGTCGTGTGGTTGGTGGCGTACCTGCGGGTGTAGTCGTCGTAGGCGTGGCCGTTCACGCAGTATGGCTTCGGGACCCGGTAGGCACGAGCCGCACGCATGTTTTCCGCGTGGGTAACCAGCCGAAATGCGCGGGGTTGACGCACAGCCGAATGCGGCACAGATGGTCGACGCGAAGGTCCGCCGGAACGGGACCCACCCAAGCGGTCCAGAAGTAGCGGTGGGCCATCATCGACGTGTTCATGCCGAACGGGTTCCCAACCGTTGCGTACCCGTCCGTCGCACGTGGCTTGCCCTCGTAGATCCAGCAGCCTTCGGTGTTGACGTTGTAGCTCTTCCGCCGTGGCCCGCCCTTCGACTGCGGGACTGTGCCGTAGACCCACATGCCGGCCTCGTACGGCTGCCCAAGGTCCACAGCTGACATCACCACGGACTCGCACATGCCGCAGATCGCCACGCGGGCACTGGGCGGCCCTTCCCATCGGACGATGTTTCGAGGAGTCAGCCGATGCCCGAAGACGCACACCGATCTCGGCACCGACCGGAGGCTTCCGGGTGCAGCCCGCATTGGGCGCCCCTCCATCCGCTCGAAGCAGATGAAGAGGTTTTCCCGCAGTGGGGATATCTCCATGGTTGTCGAGCGCGCGCCGCGCGTCAGGGTCATCACGCCCGCCCTCCCAGGGCCACGCTCGCGAAGATGCGCTTGGCGATGGGCTCCATGCGCTCCCACCGACTCCAGGTGTGCGGGTGCTCCCGTTCGTCGAGGAGTGCGTCGGCCAACTCCTGAGGGACGCTCGCGAACAACTTCCGCAGACGCTGCCAGGTGATCAGCTTGTCCTCGACGCGCTGGGATTGCGGACGCGGCGCGAAGGTGTACGAGATGCCCTTCGGCCCGGACGACGCGCTGAACTCCTCCGTGCGGAACGCGCCGTTGCCCATCCGTGCCACCGCAGCATCGTGGTCGGTCAGAAAACTGTGGAGCACGGACGACGGGATGAAGTGTCTGACGATGTGAGCCTCGTGCGGCAGAAGACGGATCTTCTTCACTTCATCAACTCCTGGACGAGCGCCCAGATCGGTCCCGACGCCACAATTCCGAGGATCTGGAGGGTCCGCGTAAAGCGCCGCTTACGTGCAGCGCTCCAACGCCGGCGCTCCTCCACGAAGATGGGGATCATCACTCCGGTGAGCGGGAACCTGAACCAGTAGACCCGGCGGCCGTCGACATATCTGACCTGCTTGTTAACCTTGCCCTGCATCTCTGCTTCCTTCTTCGTCGTTGGTGGGGGAGTTGCTTGGGCGGACAGCCGCTGGCGTTGCTGTCCGCCCGTCTCATTTCGCGGCTGAATTTCTGCCCCGCGCCTTCTTGGGCTTAAGGCCGGGACTCGATGTCGACGCACCTTCCTTAGAGGTACTGACCTCGGACGTCGCCCCTGTCGCCCCTGTCGCCCTTTCCTGGGCAAGGTGCCGCTTCCACGCATCGTGGAACTGACGCTTCTCGTAACCTTTGGCGGTTTTCTTACTGGGTCGGCGCACGTCTTTGCTCTCGATTCCGTACGACCCGAGGTACTTGGCCAGCTGATGAGCGGTGAGCTGACGTTCACCCCACGGAGACTCGGGGAGGGCATGGAGATGGCCCAGGAGATCTACCGTGCTGATCTTGTCGAAGACTCCCGGCTCCGCGAACAGAAGCCATATGTCGCGAAGGAGCATTCCCTCCTTGAGCGTGCGTTCGTCACGTGTGATGGTCGCTGGGGCGGTCGTGGAGGGCGCGCCGAAGACGGTCCGGGGGAGCAGGACGTTGCCGCTCGACGAGGATCTGGTCAACGCCCTACGGGTGCTCCGGTCCTACCAGCGTGTCGACCAGCTCAATGCGGGAGACGCATACGAGGACGGCGACCACGTCATCTGCGATGAACTCGGCAGGCCGTACTACCCGACTCGTTACTCGTACGCGTTCCAGCGGAGGGCGAAGGAAGCCGGTCTGCCGGTCATCCGGCTCCACGACGCTCGCCACACCACGGGCACCCTCATGCACCTTCGCGGCGTCCCTGTAGCGGTCATCTCAGCATGGCTGGGACACGCGAGCGCCGACTTCACCATGCGGACGTACGTGCACTCGCAGACCGCAGAACTGGGTAACGCACGCGCCAGCCTGAACCACGCCCTGGGGCGTTCCGAGACTGGCCAGTGACAAAGAAGTGAGATAGCGACCCCGTTTAACAGAACACCGGCTCACGCCCGTGCCCCGATGTGACCGCTGACCTGGCCCTACGTACAGAGCAGATGATCGCGTTCTTGATATGCAACTAGTTTCATAGCATGATGGCCGGCGTGGCCCTGGAACACGCGATCCTCGTCTCGCTGCTGGAGCAGCCCGGGTCCGGCTACGAGCTGGCCCGGCGGTTCGACCGCTCCATCGGCCGGTTCTGGACCGCGACCCACCAGCAGATCTACCGCGTCCTCAAACGGATGGAGGCCGACGGCTGGGTCACCGCCGAGGAGATCGACCAGGACGGCCGCCCCGACAAGAGGCGTCACTCCGTGGCCGCACCCGGCCGGGCGGCGCTAACCACCTGGCTGCGGGAGCCGGTCCAGCCGGAGTCGGTCCGCCACGAGCTGGCCGTCAAGATCCGGGGGGCCGCGTTCGACGACGCCGCCGGGCGGGCCGCGCTGATCGTCGAGGTCGAGCGCTACCGCGCCGACCACGAGGCCACCGTGCACCGCTACCTGACCGGCGAGCAGCGCGACTTCCCCGACGCGGGCGCGCTCGACGCGGGGCAGCGGCTGCAGCACGTCGTGCTGCGCGGCGGCATCGCGTACGAGCGGATGGTCCTGGCCTGGCTCGACGACGTCCTCGAAACCCTCCACGGCCTCGGCCGCTGAACCTGGAAAGGGAACACGACCATGGCGCACCCGCTGCTGCTGAACCCGCGCACCTACGACCCCGCGCACTTCGACGACGAGACCCGCCGGCTGCTGCGCGCCACCGTCGACTTCTTCGAGAACCGCGGCAAGAAGGTGCTCGTCGACAGCTACAACGATCGCACCTGGTACGCCGACTTCCTGGACTTCGTCGCCAAGGAGGGCCTGTTCGCGACCTTCCTGACCCCGGCGGCCGACGGCGCCGGAGCCACCCGCTGGGACACCGCGCGCAACGCCGCCCTCAGTGAGATCCTCGCCTTCTACGGCCTCGGCTACTGGTACACCTGGCAGGTCACCATCCTGGGCCTCGGCCCGGTCTGGCAGAGCGCCAACCCGGCCGCCCGCGCCCATGCCGCCGGGCTGCTCGCCGACGGCCACGTCATGGCGTTCGGCCTGTCCGAGCGCGCCCACGGCGCGGACATCTACTCCACCGACATGGTGCTGACCCCGGACGGCGCGGACGGATTCCGGGCCACCGGCGGCAAGTACTACATCGGCAACGGCAACGTCGCCGGGCTCGTGTCCGTCTTCGGCCGCCGCGCCGACGTGGAGGGGCCCGACGGGTACGTCTTCTTCGCCGCGGACAGCCGTCACCCGGCCTACCACCTGGTCAAGAACGTGGTGAACGGGCAGATGTACGTCAGCGAGTTCCGGCTCGAGGACTACCCGGTGCGCGGGCAGGACGTGCTGCACACCGGAAAGGCCGCGTTCGACGCCGCGCTCAACACCGTCAACGTCGGCAAGTTCAACCTGTGCACCGCCTCGATCGGCATCTGCGAGCACGCGATGTACGAGGCGGTCACCCATGCCCACCAGCGGGTGCTCTACGGCAGGAAGGTCACCGACTTCCCGCACGTGCGCCGCGAGCTGACCGACGCGTACGCCCGGCTGGTCGCGATGAAGCTGTTCAGCGACCGGGCCGTCGACTACTTCCGGTCGGCGGGGCCCGACGACCGGCGGTACCTGCTGTTCAACCCGATGACGAAGATGAAGGTCACCACCGAGGGCGAGCGGGTGATCGACCTGCTGTGGGACGTGATCGCCGCGAAGGGCTTCGAGGCCGACACCTACTTCGACAAGGCCGCCAAGGACATCCGCGGCCTGCCCAAGCTCGAAGGCACCGTGCACGTCAACCTCGCGCTGATCCTGAAGTTCATGCCCAACTACCTGTTCCAGCCGGCCGAGTTCGCGCCCGTGCCGACCCGGCAGGACGCGGCCGACGACGAGTTCCTGTTCCGGCAGGGGCCCGCTCGCGGCCTGGGCGCGATCCGGTTCCACGACTGGCGCGGGCCTTACGACAAGCACGCCGACCTGGCCAATGTGGCCGTGTTCCGGGAGCAGGCCGACGGGCTGTGCACGCTGCTGCTGGCCCACGCGCCCGACGAGGAGCAGCAGCGCGACCTGGACTTCCTGCTCACGGTCGGCCAGCTGTTCGCGCTGGTCGTGTACGGCCAGCTGATCCTGGAGCAGGCCGAGCTGACCGGCCTGGACCGCGAGCTGCTCGACGAGATCTTCGCGGTGCTCGTCGGGGACTTCTCCGGCTACGCGACCGAACTGCACGGCAAGGCGGCCACCACGCAGGCGCAGGCCGCCTGGGCGCTGGCGCACCTGCGCCGCCCGGTCCGCGACGCCGCCCGCACCGCCGCGGTGTGGGCGCAGGTGGAGGCGCTCTGCGGCGCGTACGCGATGCAGCCGTAGGACGGCGCGGCTGGTGTTTCAGTTGTCAAGATCGCTGTTTGGTGTCAGAACCTGTGGTCAGACCGCAGATCCTGACCAACAACAGCGATCTTGACGCGCATGTGGGGTGGTCCGTTGTCCACGGAAGGGCTTGCGCGGTAAGTCTATCTAGGTAGATATTAGGGGCATGGCACGCGTACGACAGCCCTCACCGCAGACCGCGGCCGTGCTCATCGCCCTCGCCGAGACCGGAGAGGACTGGAGCCACGGCTACGACCTGTGCCGCAGCCTGGATCTGAAGGCGGGCACGGTCTACCCGATCCTCATCCGACTCGCCGAACGAGGGCAGGTGGAGACCTCGTGGGAGACCGACCCGCCACGCGGGCGGCCCGCCCGGCACCTGTACCGGCTCACCACAGCGGGCGCCGAACTCGCGCGCACCGTCGCCGCGTCGGCGCGCGCCGCCGAAGCACCCGCCCCGGGCGCGACCCGGCTCGCTCCCCGAACCGCCTGATCCGCGACCGCTCGATTCCCCGACCCGCCCTGCCGTTCGGAGGCCCTCGATGCTCGACTTCCTCCTCTTCCTGGTGGTGCTCGCACCAGCGCCACTGCTCGCGATCACAGTGCTCGCGGTCCGCCTGCGCGATGTCGTACGACGCGGCGGTGTCCGCGGGCTCGCCGCCCGCACCCGCGCCGCCCTGCGCGACGGCGCCCGCCGTCCCGTGTGGACGGCACTGATCGCCGTGGTCGCAGGCGCGGCAGCGCTCACCTTCGGTCTGGAACGCCTGTATCTCGCGACGGTCGAGAACGGCCCGCGCTGGGGTGTCGACCTGGTGCTGGTCACCATGGTGCTCGGCATGCTCGCCGCGGTCGCCTGCGGTGCGCTCGCCGCGCTGGCCGCGGCCACCGTCGCCCGGGGCCGGGGATTCGGGGCCGGAGCCGTCGCCGGACTGCTCGCCCTCCTGGCGATCGCCGCCGGCGCCGCCGCCGCGCACCTGCCGCTGCACGCCGCCTACCTGGCCGAACCCGCCGGCTTCCCGGTAGTCGCGAACCTCGGCGAGGGCGACCTGCTCATCCCGTTCGTGGTGTTCTTCGTCGTACTGGTATGGGCGCTGCCGTGGCCCGTCCTCGGCGCGGCCCACGGTGCCCGCACACCGGCGGAAAGCAGCCCGCACCCGGCCCGCGACCTCTGGCAGCTTTTGCTCGACCTCGCCACCGCGGACCTGCCCGCCGACCGGTCCGCGTGGGGCGCCGCGCTACGTGCCGAACTCGCCGCGATCGACCCGCCCGCCGAGCGGCGCAGGTTCGCCCTCGGCGGGGTGTGGGCGGCGCTGCGGTCCGGGCGGGCGCGCGGCGCGTGGGCGCAGGCCGCCGCGGTGGCGGTCGTCGTGGCGGGCGGCTCGTTCGCCGCCTCGCGATGGTCGCTGGCCCACGACCGGGGCGGGATCCTCAGTTTCTGGGTCACCGCGCCGAGCGCCCTGCTGGCCGTCGTCGCTCTCGCCACAGCCTGGCGTTTCCGGTCCTTCGGCGCGGGACTGCGGGCCGGGGCCCTGTCCGGGCTCGCCGCGCTGGTGGCGATCATCGCCGTCGGCATTCCCGAGTCGCTGGTCTGGGCGCAGCGGCAGGCCGGCTACCTGAGCACCGGCGATGCCGTGCCGCCGACGTGGCAGTCCGCGGTCCTCGACGTGGTCCGCGTGGACTTCCTGCTCATCATGGGAGTGTTCTGGCTGGTCGGCACGGCCGGCGGCGCGGCCCTCGGCACCGCGCTGCGACGGCAGCCGGCCCGCGCCGCCGACGGGCGGTGAGCCGGCTACGGCTCGGCGTGCGGTTCGACGGCGAACTTGTCGCCAGGGCGGGTGCTGTGGCGCAGCACCTCCTCGGCGACGGCCTCGCGCGGGGCGCCCGTCCTGCCGTACAGGCCCGCCGTCAGCAGGATCGCGCCCACCACGAACGCCGGCACGCAGCCGGTCACGTCGAGGCCGAGCGTGTTGACGGGAGTCTCCAGCAGGGCGAGTGCGGCCAGGCCGCCGAGCAGGGTGACCGCGCCCGTGCCGAAGTGGAGCACCATGGCCGTGTTGCCGCCGACGATCGCGCCGAGCAGCGCGGCCGCACCGAGGAGGAGAGACAGCCAGGCCAGCGCTGGGCTCGTGTGCAGTCCCAGGACCGGACCGGCGGCGTCGTCGAGGAACGGCCGCCCGGACGTGGCGATCACGCCGAGCAGCCCGAAGACCAGCAGGCAGACGGCCGCCACGCCGGCCAGCGCCCGCCACAGCGGCCGCTTCCGGTGATTGATGGGCAGATGCATACGACACAGGTTCCCCATGCGCCGCAGGGGGAAACCGGTCGGTCACATAGGAACAGGCCCGGGGCCGTTTTCCGGCTCCCGGGCCTGTCTGCTCATGCTCATCGTGCCGTGTGGTCGCGCGCCTGGCGGCGCTTGCGGCCGTGGCGGTGCAGCCTGTTGGCCACCCGCTCCTTCGCGGCCTCGTCGATGAGCTCTCGGTGATGCAGCTTCGCCAGGTCGAAGTACATCTCGGGTGTTCCGAACATCGCAGACTCCTCAGTCCTTGACTCTGTGTCGTGCTGACGAGATGAATACTCCTCCTCCGCGAACCCTCGTCCATCCGCAGCGACGGCGTATCCTGCCTGGCCGAGACCTACCTAGAGCCATGCCTGGGCCGCTCTAGGTATGCCTACGCACCGTGACCGCCGCCACCCCGACGACGGCGAGGCGTCCCATTCGGAGCGATATGTCAATGCGTGGGCGCGCACGCCGCGAGGTGCTCAGGGCCGGAAGCTGGCGCGGTACTGCGTGGGGGTGCGGCCGGTCAGGTCCAGGAACGCGGCGTTGAACGCCGACAGCGAGGTGTAGCCGACCTGGTAGGCGATCCGGGTCACCGGGGTGTCGCCCGCGGCGAGTTCCTCGATCGCGCGCAGGACCCGCATCCGGCGCAGGACCGCCTGCCAGGTCAGGCCGGTCTCCTCGGCGAAACGCCGGGCCAGCGAGCGCGGTGCGAGGCCGACCTCGGCCGCCACGTCCTCGAAGCGGACCTCGCCGCCGAGCTGCCGCTCGGTCGATTCCAGCGCCCGGCGCAGTTCCGGGGACCGTCCGGCCGGCACGACGACCGGGCTCGGCCGTTCCGCGAGCCGCCAGGCGACCGCGGCGAGCGCGGCGAACAGCGTCCGGGCGTACGCGGGAAGGGGCTCGTCGCTGTCGTCCCAGCCGGCGCACTCGTCGACCAGCGCGCGGGCCAGCGGGTTGAGGTCGAACACGGTCAGCGGTGCCGGCGGGGCGGCGGTGAATCCGGTGTCGAACAGCACCGACGCCGTGGTGACCGGCTGCGGGATGCTCACCTGGATCGGCCGGCCCGCCTCGATCAGCGCGGCTCGGGCCGGGGGCAGCAGCCACGCCTGGCCCTGTGCCTCCAGCCGCAGCGTGCCGGCGGAGGCGCAGAGCAGGTAGTGGCGGTCCACGCGGAGTTCACGCGCGGGCTCGGCCGGGAACGTGCGGACGAAGCTGTACGCCTCGCGGGTCATCGGCGGCCTCGCACGGACCCATGGTAGGCGGCGGCCACGGTGCCGGTCAGCCGACCGTCTCGAGCAGGTCGGCGTGGAAGCGGCGGCTGACCGGCGCCGCGGTCATCATCGGGCGGAGCACCTCGCCGGAGCGGGCGAAGGAATCCGAACCCAGGTAGCGGGTGAACGATTCCTGGTCGGCCCACTCGTGCACGACGGTGATCTCGGACTCGTCCGCCCGCGAGGCGTAGATCCGGTAGGCGAGGTTGCCCGGCATGGCGCGTACCTGCTCGCCTTCGCTGTCGAGCTGGGCGAGGGCGGCATCGCGCTCGGCGGCGGCGGTGCGGAAATCGAGGATCGCGATGAACATGTGGAGACCTCCGGTAGGACGGTCGCGGCGGTTGCCGCTGCTGGATTCGATCCTCACAGCGGGTCCGGCGGTCGGCTCCCGTCAGCCGGACACGTTCGCGCTTCCATCGGACGCACCTCGCCGTCGGCTGCGGACACGAACAGGCCCGGGGCCGTTTTCCGGCTCCCGGGCCTGTCTGCTCCTGCTCATCGCGTCGTGTTGTCGCGTGCCTGGCCGCGCTTGCGGCCGTGGCGGTGCAGCCTGTTGGCCACCCGCTCCTTCGCGGCCTCGTCGATGAGCTCTCGGTGATGCAACTTCGCCAGTTCGTAGTGCATCTCGGGTGTTCCGAACATCGCAGACTCCTCAGTCCTTGACTCTGTGTCTTGCTGACGAGATGAATACTCCTCTTCCGGCGACCCCGCCCCATCCGCAGCGACGGCGTATCTTGCCTGGCCGCGCCCTACCTAGAGCCATGCCTGAGCGGGTCTAGGTATGCCTACACACCGTGACCGCGATCACCGGTCCGACGCCGAGATGTCCCTTTCGGAGTGATCCGCTGTTGTCGGACGGCGCGGTTAGTGTCGGACCGTCCTAGGTGAGGAGGCACGTGGTGCAGGTCGAGGTGCGCAGCAGGATTCCCGGCGGGGACCGCCTGCCCGATGTGCTGGTGGAGCTCGCTCAGGAACAGACCACGGTGCGTGAGCTGATCCGCGCCGCCGTCGCCGGGCAGGTACGCGCCTGGCAGGCGGACAGCGCCCGCTGCCGGGCTTTGCTGGACCGGCAGTACCTCACCGACGACGACATCCGCGCCCAGGCCGCGACCGGGGTGGTGCGCCTGCCCGAGCGGTCGCAGGTCGTCCCCGACGTCGAGGCCGAGGTGGCCCGCGCCTGGCGGGCGTTCGAACGTGGCACGTTCGCGCTGTTCGTCGGCGGCCGGCAGCTGGACCTGCTGGACGAGCAGCTCGTGCTGCGCCTGGGCGAGCCGGTCGTGTTCGTGCGGCTCACCGCGCTGGTCGGAGGCTGATGTGGAGCACCCGATGGCTGACCTCTACCGGGAGGCGTACGCGCAGGAGCGGGACGCGCTGTGGCAGCGGGTCGAGCAGGTGCGCGCCGCGGTCAAGGACGGTGAACTGGCGCTGCTGCGCAGCCTGGGCTCGATCGTCCGGGAGCAGCTGCGCCGCGGCGACGACCGGGTCGGCGGCAACCTTGAGGGCCGCATCCCCGACCTCGACCAGGCGTTCGGCGACGCCTACGACGAGGCGTTCCCGCTCGCGCCGGGCGCGGACGTCGTCACGGTGCTGGACACGCCGTGGCCGACCGCGTCCCGCGACGCCGCGTTGCGGGCGCTGCTGGGTTGGCCGGTGTGGGGGACCCCGCCCCTCGACGAGGTCGCCGACGAGGTCATCGCGGCCGGTGACGTGGGCGCGATGCGGATCCTGGTGCTGACCCCGCTGGGGCGGGTGGCCCGGCCCGCGGTGACCCGGCTGCTCGACGCCCTGCACGCCCGCGACGCCCTCGACGCTCACCTGGTCGAACACGCCTTCACCGTGGATCGCTGGCTGGGCAACACCATCGTGGGCCGGGACCCGTCGGGCGGCCCGTCGCTGCCGCCCGCGCCATGCGCCGACGGTGTGCGGCCGTACGTCGACGCGATGCTGTGGCGGATGACCACGGCCGGGGTGCCCGACGACGAACTGCCGCAGGTGATCCCGCCGCGGGGGCTGCGGTTCGTGCTGCGGGCGCTGGACTGGACCGGCGAGGAGAAGACCGGCGTGCGCCTGGGCGCGGCCGAGCTGACCGACGCCGAGCTGGCCGAGCTGGTCGCACACCTGCGGGAGCGTCCGCCGGCGGTCCGGCAGCGCGCCTTCCACCTGCGCCGCCCGGCGGGCGACGCCGAAGCGCTGCTGCCCGTCCTCGGACTCGAAGCGGCGACCGCCCTGCTGCGGCTCGTGCACGAGATCACGGCAGGTGGGGTGGTCCGCTACGACCGGCAGCTGATCCTGGCGGCGGCCGAGGCGGCCGGACCCGACGCGACCGCGCGGCTGCTCGCGCAGACGCCCTGTGAGCTGGTCAGCGCGGCCCTGGGCGACAACCGCGCGGCGGTGCTCAAACGCGTGAAGAACAACGCCCTGGCGGGCATCGCCGCGTACGGGATGCTGCCGCTCGCCGAGGGCGAGACGGTGCTGGACCGGTACACGGCGCTACGCGAGATCGCCAAGCGCGGGCCGAGACTCGGCCCGAACCGGCGGCACAGCCACGCCGCCGCGATCGAGGTCGCGCTGGAGCACCTGGCGCAGGTCGCCGGCCTGCCCGACGCGAGCCGCCTGGAGACCGAGTGCGAGGGCCGCCTCGCCGACGCCACCCCACCGCCGTGGACGGTCGGCGACTACACGGTCGCGGTCGTCATGGACGGCCCCGACCCGGTCGTCACCGTGACCGGTGGCGGCAAGACGCTCAAGAGCGTGCCCGCGGCGGTACGCGCCGACGCCCGCTACGCGACGAGCCGCGAACACCAGGACCTGCTGCGCGACCAGGCCAGACGGCTGCGTACCGGGGTGATGGAACGGCTCGTCGCCACCGGTGCGCCGGTCAGCCCGGAAGAGCTGGCCGGGCTGCGCCGGCTGCCCGCTGGTGCGGCGATGCTGCCCGCACTGCTGTGGCGCGACCGGACCGGTGAGGTCGGGCTGCTCGACGACGTCGACACGGCCGGCCCGGTCACCGCGGTCCACCCGTTCGACCTGTACGCCGCCGGGCAGCTCGCCCACTGGCAGGCCGAGGTGGTGCGCCGCCGCCTGCGCCAACCCGTCAAGCAGGCGTTCCGCGAGCTGTACGTGCTGACGCCCGCCGAACGCGACGCCGTCGACGTCTCGCGGCGCTTCGCCGGCCACACCGTGACCGGCCGGGTCGCCGGGCAGCTGCTGTCCGGGCGCGGCTGGCGCACCCACGACGACTACGCCGACCACCAGGCCACCCGCCCGGCGGGCGGCCTGACGGCAGCCCTGCGCTGCGACCTCCACGGTTACTTCGGCATGGGTGACGTGGAGATCGGCGGGCTGACCTTCCTGTCCGGACGCGACACCGTGCCGCTGGCCGACGTGCCGCCGATCGTGTTCTCCGAGGTCATGCGCGACCTCGACCTGGTCGTCTCGGTCGCGGGCAACGATCCCGCACGGCAGGATTCGGCGGCCCGCGCGCAGAGCCGGGCCGAGGTGCTGACCGCGCTCATCGACGACCTGGGCCTGCGCCGGGTCGCCGTCGAGGGCACGGCCGCGGTGGTACACGGCTCACGGGCCGTCTACCGGGTGCATTTGACCAGCGGCAGCATCCACGTCGAGCCGGGCGGATACCTGTGCGTGGTCCCGGACGGCTTCGGCCGCAAGCCACACCGGCGGCTGTTCCTGCCGTTCGCCGACGACGACCCGATGACGAGCATCGTGCTGAGCAAGGTGCTGCTGCTCACCGAAGACGAGAAGATCACCGACCCGTCGATCCTGTCCCAGCTGGCGGCCCTCACGTCGCGCTGAGGGCTGTCGCTTTGGCAGGTTTCCGCGTCGTGGACTCAACGCCGCTTCCGGCCGAGTCGCCGGTTGAGGCCGGTCAGCCCTCGTCGGCCGCGTCCTCGTCGAGCCTGAGCGCCACGAACTCCAGATCGCCATCGCGGTCGCGGCCCACCTGCCGGAAGCCACAGCGTTCGAGGAGCCTTATCGAGGCGGTGTTGCCCACGAACGAGTCGGCGTATAGGGGTCGGACCTCGCGCTGCAGGAACTGTCGCAGGGCCGCGGTCCCGACGCCGCGTCCCCAGAATCGCTGCCCGAACCAGTAGCCGATGTAGCGCTTGTCGTCCTGCCACCAGGCGACGATGTTGCCGGCGACCTCTCCGTCGACCGTGACGGTCTGGAAGTGCCCGGTGGGGTTGCCGAGCACTTTCGTCCGCCAGTGCGTCAGGAAGCGGTCCCGATCGCGGGCGGGGAACTGCGCCCGCCGCACCGCCTCCTCCTCAAGCTGCTGCTCGTAGAACACCTCGAGGTCCGCGTCGTCGACATCGCGCAACAGCACAGCGGTCATGCCGGCTCCTGCGCGGGCGAGAGTGCGTCGTCGGTCATGCGGGACAGTGTGCCCGGACCTACCGACAGCGCCCGGCGAGCCGGCTGACGATGCCGCCCGGATTCCGGCGCAGGGCTGGTCCGCGGCGCCGTCTCGGTAGGCTCGTCTCGTCATGGACGTACGCCCGAAGATCGGGGATCCTCCTCCGGGGCCGGAGGCTCCGCTCGGGACCGCTCCGAGCCGTTGTGCCATGAGCGTGCGATGCTTCGTCGCATGCGGGAGCCGCACGACCGTCGAAGCAGCGAGCACAGCGGGCACGTGCGCGCGGTGTTGTTGGACTTCTACGGCACGGTCGTCGCCGAGGACGACGCCATCGTCGCCGACATCTACCGGCAGGTACTGGACCAGTGCACTGATCCTCGTGAAGTATCCGCGACGCAGGTGGGCTCGTATCGGTGGCGCGCGTTTCGCGAGGAGATGGCGGCCGACGGGGCGGCGTTTCGATGTCAGCGGGACATCGCCGTGTCGTCACTGGCCCGCACGGTGCGTCGATTCGGCTCGGCCGCCGACCCGGAAGCCCTGTGCGCGTCGCAGTTCGCGTTCTGGCGTGAGCCGGACCTGTTTCCCGACGCCCGCGCATTCCTCGAGCTGATCGACGTGCCGGTCTGTGTGGTGTCCAACATCGACCGCGCCGATGTGCTGGCCGCGATCGCCTATCACGGGCTGCCGTTGGCGCACGTGGTCACCAGCGAGGACGTGGGCCGTTACAAGCCACACCCAGCGATGTTCGAGGCCGCGTTGGACCTGCTCGGCCTGCCCGTCGGCGCGGTGCTGCACATCGGCGACTCGCTGTCGGCCGACATCCTTGGCGCTCACACCCTCGGCATTCCCAGCGTGTGGGTCAACCGATCCGGCAAGCCACGGCCGGACCCGTTGCACGCGATCACCGAGGTGGACACCCTCGCGGCTGCGCTGCCGCTGGTGCCGCACCGGCGATGAACGCCACCGGTCGACGACCCGCGGCGGTCGATGGCGACTGGAGTGCGGCACTGCTGCGCGACGGTCGAAGGGCCGGCGGGCGACCCGGCTTATTCCGACGAGTTGCGGTGGCCCGTTCGGTGTGGCCCCATCCTCGCAAGATCGCTCCGCGGTCGGTAGAGATCGACGAAGTTGCGCAGCCGGCTGCGCCGGTACTCGTTCGCTACCCTCCGCGTGCGCGAGATCGCATGTCGTCGGTTGTCACACGGACGGGTCCCAGGCTATGAGCTGATCGAAGATACGACGGTCGCCTTCGAACTCCAGCGAATCCAGCGGTATGCGGCCGTAAAAGAACAGGACCAGGTCACTGGCCGTGCCCCGGGCTGAGGCGTCGGCCGTGGCCGGGTCCTCGCCGGCAGTGGGCGCGAGGTGGGCGACCTGTGCGCCGTCGCCGGACAGCCGAAGGCGCCAGGAGTGGCCCTCGGTGGCGTGGTAATCGACGACGGCGGGTTCGTGTGGCCAGGCGACCGTCGTCGCGCAGAGGGTGAACTGGCAGTCGTCGAAACCGTCGAGGGCGATCTCCTCCGGTATCGGCTGCGGGAAGCCCCCGGTGAGCTGGACGTCGTAGGTGTGCACCGCGATCTCGTGGAGCTGGCGCCGCGCCCAGGCCCCGGAGGTCTGCGGTGACGGCGAGTCCCCCCACCATGTCCAGCAACCGCGATCCGGGCCCGCCTCGCGCAGCACGCTCGCCAGGTGCTCGACGGACTCGACCCACCAGGCCAGGAGAGCCTCGCGCTCCCGAGGTGCACCCGTGCCGCCACCCCATGCGGACTCATCCGGCGGGGCGTCCGCGGGTCCGGCGGCGACGATGGCGGCTGCCTTGCGGCGACCCATGCCCACGTGTTGCACGTGATCGAACAGCGTCCGCTCGGGATGGGTCGGCATCTGAACGTCGAGGCTGGGCGCCGCGGCGACCGCAGCGCGGAAGGCGGCCGACCGTTCGTTGATCAGCCGCAGCTGATCGGGGAACGTGAGAATTCTGTGCACCCCGGCTTTCTATCACTGTGCTCCGATGACCGGACGGCGATTTTCGCAGCCGACACGGCGGCCGCCCGGCACTGATATGTGCCCTTGGGTAACGCGTGGGCGTCCTTTGCTCTCCGTCATCTCCGACGAGTCGCGCCTTCCGCTCGGCGGCGATGGTCAGCAGCTCGCCCGCCGTTCCCCACGGCCCGCTGATGTCGACGTCGCCGTGTCTCCAGGCCAGGCCGACCACGACGCCGTCGTTGTTCGTGAACGAGTGACTGGGATCGCGCCCGATGTCACTCCACTCGATTCAGCCCTCTTCGACCAGCAGCGGGTTCGCTGTGAACGAGGGGTTCGGGTGGCGAATGGCGAGCACCCTTTAGGGCGGGGCCACTCCGGAGCGGCAGGTCCCGGCTCCGGCATGGTTCGCTGCCCTGCACAGTGGCGTCGGCGAGTGGCCATACGGGCCGTTGCTGTACAGCAGCGAAGTACAGCAACCCAGCCACCCACACCCAGCCGTGTCCGACCGTGAACCTGCTGCAAACCACGTCCGTGGTCGCAGACGACCTTGTTGCGGGTAATCCGTAGGTTCAGGGTTCTGCGGTGCGTGAGGTGTCAGCCTTCTGCACGCGGGGCGTACATGATGACGGCGACGCCGATGAGGCAGATGGCTGCGCCGATGATGTCGTAGCGGTCGGGGCGGAACTTGTCGACGATGACGCCCCAGGCCAGTGATCCGGCGACGAAGACTCCGCCGTAGGCGGCCAGGATGCGGCCGAAGTTCGGGTCGGGCTGGAAGGTCGCCACGAACCCATAGGCACCCAGTGCGATGACTCCGGCCGCGATCCACCACAGTCCGCGGTTCTCTCGCCAGCCTTGCCAGACCAGCCACGCGCCGCCGATCTCGAACAGTGCGGCGATGACGAACAGCAGGATGGAACGGGCGATCATCATGGCTGGGAGCGTATCGGCGTGGCCGGTCAGGTCGGCTGGGAGCAGGCGCAGTTGCCGCCGGAGCAGCCGGTGGCGTGGGTGCGGCGGCGGTTGGTCCACCACCAGGCCAGGCCGGCGAGGGCGGCCAGGGCGAGTGCGATGCCGGGCATGATGTCGCCGAGGTAGGCCCAGCCTGCTCCGCCGAGGATACCGGCGGCGAGAAAGATCGGGATGACGCAGCACAGGGCACAGGCGATGCCCGCGAGGCTGCCGAGGCTGCCGGGCAGGAATAGGCGCAGGGTGGCCTTCATCGGGTGGGTTCTCCTCGGCCGAGGTCGGCTAGCGGGATGGGGCAGCAGTCGCTGGTGGCGCAGGTGGTCAGGTCGTCGCATCCGGCGTCGAGCGCAGCGCGCAGGCTGGTGGCGATGACTTGCAGGTCGGCGATCTTCGTTTCGATCTCGGTGAGCTTGGTGGAGGCGCGGCGTTGCAGGCTGGAGTCGGTGCGGCGGCCGTGGCGGTGGGTGCCCAGGTCGA
Organism: Catellatospora vulcania; assembly: GCF_009720385.1. Classification (GTDB taxonomy): domain Bacteria; phylum Actinomycetota; class Actinomycetes; order Mycobacteriales; family Micromonosporaceae; genus Catellatospora; species Catellatospora vulcania. The sequence goes on from NZ_WARX01000007.1 coordinate 259,701, forward strand.
CCAGTTCGGCGACTTCGTCGAGGGTGAACCCGAGCCGTTGCGCGGTCTTGATGACGCGTAGGAGCGTCAGCGCCTCGGTGGGGTAGAGGCGGTGTCCGCCGGGGCTTCGCTGGGGTTCGGCGAGTAGGCCGCGCCGTTCGTAGTAGCGCAGGGTTTGCAGGTTCACCCCAGCGGCGTCGGCCAGTTCTCCGCTGCGCAGTCCGGTGTTCACGGTTGGGTCCGCTTGGCGTCGGCGCGCTCGGCCAGGGCGTCGAGCACGTTGACGTGTGCGGGCGGGACCTCGACGTCGAGCACGACCTGGCCGGCGGCAGGGGCGACGATGCCGAAGGTGAGGAAGGAGCAGCACTGCGTCTCGCGGGCGGTGAGTTCCCGGACGACGGGTTCGAGGTCTGCGTCGCCCATGAGCTGGAGTCGTAGGCGAGTTGTGCTGAGCCGGGTGCTGTCGCGGACAGCTTCGGTGAACAGGGCGTCGAACTCGGCCAGGCGCAGCGGCTGTTCGGCAGTTGGCAGCGTGCACGCCTCAGGCACCCAAGCCAGGCCCGACGAGGGCTGATCGGCCATGCCATCACGGTAAACCTGTACCCAGGTATCAGATGCAACCCCGGAGCAGGCGATCTTGCGTGCGATCTACGTGCGATTAGCTCCGTTGATCGAGGGAGGAGTGCGGTACCTCACGGTCACTCGATCGAGTCAGCCGACCATGACACAAGAAGGCCCCGAGCCGCGTTTCCGCAGTTCGGGGCTACACAGCCCGGCGAAGAGCTTTGGTGGCCAGGGCGGGGCCGAACCGCCGACCTTCCGATTTCCCTTCCTAAACCGCACCTCGGATCTGGGAAGCGGTTACTGCATCTGTCCAGCTCTCATGGCGAACGGCAACCCACCCCAGGTCCAGGCCGCACAACGTGCTTGCGATCGTCACTGCTGACGACGCCGGATCGCCCGCGGCGTAGACCTCTACGTCGAGGTGCCAGCCACGCTCACCGGTTCCAGCCCCTGTGACTTCGCCATCCGAGCCGAGCGCGGCCGCAATGGCGTCCTCGACGTCGTCCCGGTCGACAGAGGCCGGCAGAGGTCGGCGGCCGACGATCTCGAAGAACATGAAGCGACCCTATGCCGTTGCTGTACAGCAGCGAAGTACAGCAACGGCACCACCCGCCAGCGACGCTGAACGGACGCATCCGAACGCCTGACCTCGTGGACAGCTGTCCCCGACCGTGGCGCGAGTAATCGGAAGGTTGAAGGTTGAGTTCCTGGGCGACGTCAGTTGATCGGCGAGGCGAAGTACTCGGCCAGCATCTCGGTCGTCCAGGCGGCCTGGCGGACCTCTCCACGCGGACCGAAGTCGACGAACCACGGCTTGATGTCGAGGACTGGTGTGCCGTGGACCGCGTCGAAGTCCTCCACGTGCAGGTCCAGACCGTCGACCTTGAGCAGTCGGCAGCGGACACGCCGAGCCAGTTGAACCGTCGCATGTTGCGGTGGCCGAAGATGCCGACCTCCGGCCAGGCCGGATTGTCGCGGGGGCGGCGGGCACCGAGGTTCAGGTCCGCCGGATCGGTCAGGTGGAACCGGAACACCACCTCAAGGTGCGAGAAGTGTTCCAGGCCCTTGGTCGCGTCGGAGCCGAACCGGCTCGCGTCGACCCTGATGACGGCCCGTGTGCCACCCCAGAAGTCATCCGTGGGCTCGATCCGGCCGCCGACGACATGGGCAACCGGCACGACCTCGAGTGCCTGCTCCTGCATGGTGTTCCACTGCGACGGCGACCGCGCAGTGAGGCGACGACCGACACGCCTGCGCCCGTCCCGACTGCCAAACCGTTGCACGGCCTGGCCTGTCAGTGCTGGTCGTGCGGCTACACGGTCATGCTGCCGACGTATTCACTGGTACGGCCATTCGTACAGCGAACGACCGGCTGACCGATGACCCCTGACCGGCATCTCCCATGACACGGTCAGGCAGGAGGGACCGGGCAATGGCGGGATTCGCATCCATCCCGCCCCGCGCCCGGTCCCTCACCCGTTCAAAGACCCTCGACGAGGGCACCCGTCACGCCGTCGCCTTGGCGGCCGGGGCCGCTGCAGCCCGCTCGCGCGCGACGTGGTGGCGCCGGGTCGGCATCCCGAGCATCGGGTTGGCGACGCCCCAGGCGGCGCCCTTGCAGATCAGTTCCTTGTATACGGCGGCGAGCCGTCCGGTCAGCACGGCCGGCTTGGCGACGTCGTCGGCGGTGACGTACTGGATCAGGCCCTCCTTGCGGCCCAGCGAGATGCACTGGTTGAAGTAGCGCAGGTGGCCCTTCGGGAGCTTGCCGCCGGTCAGCCGCGCCGCGATCGTGTCGGCGGCCAGCCAGGCCATCGGGGTGCCCGACGCGCACGACATCCGCAGCGGCTTGTCCCCGGCGCCGATGGCCAGGGCCGCGTCGCCGACGGCGTACACGTCCGGGTGCGAGACCGAGCGCATGGTCCCGTCGACGACGATCCGGCCGGTGTCGGTGACCTCGAGGGCGGTCGCTTGCGCGATCGGGTGGACCGCGAAGCCGGTGGTCCACACGGTGACCGCAGCGGGGATGGCCCTGCCGTCGGCGGTGGTGACCCGGTCGGATGCGACGCCGGTGACGGCGGCGTGCTCGTACGCGGTGATCCCGAGTTTGCCGAAGACCTTGCGCAGGTGCTCGCGGCCCTTCGGGGAGAGCCAGTCGCCGAGCGCGCCGCGGGCGGCCAGCGCCACGTCGAGGTCCGGGCGGGCCTCGGCGATCTCGGTCGCCGCCTCCAGGCCGGTGAGTCCGCCGCCGACGACGAGCACGGTCTGCCCGGCGTCGAGGCGGGCCAGGCGCTCGCGTAGCCGGTGCGCGCCGGGGCGGCTCGCGATCTCGTACGCGTGCTCGGCGGTCCCGGGGACGCCCTGGGCGTTCCAGCCGCTGCCGAGGGCGTAGACGAGCGTGTCGTAGGCGAGTTCGGCGCCGTCCGCGACGGTGACGGTCTTGCGCTCGACGTCGACTCCGGTGACCTTCGTGATCCTCAGCTCGACGCCGGTGTCGGCGAACGTCTCGCGCAGCGGCCGGGGCGGGAGGTCCTGGCCGGTCGCGAGCTGGTGCATACGTACGCGTTCGACGAAGTCGGGCTCGGCGTTGACGAGGGTGATGGCGACGTCGTCGCGGTACAGCCGCTTGGCGAGGCGGCCGGCGGCGATGGCCCCGGAGTATCCGGCTCCGAGGACGACGATGCGGTGCTGCATGTCCTTGCTCCTGTCCTTCGCGGGTTCGCCTCTTGAACCGGGCAGCCCGCCGTTTCCTGACAGGTCCGGCTGTGAAGCACCTCACAAAGCGATCAGAAGGCGTTGAACAGGGGTTTCCCGTGCTCAGTGGCCGCCCAGCGCGCGGTGGCGCGGGCCAGCTTGTCGGGGTTGACCTGGTTGCGGAACGCGGCGATGCCGTCGGCGGTGACCTCCAGGCACATGATGCCGACGACCCGGCCGTCAAGGACCGCCACCGCGGCGGGGTCGCCGTTGGCGGTCCAGGCGTAGATCTCCGGCGAGCCGCCGACGATGGCACGTTTGGCCTCGGCGGGCCTGAACAGGCCCCACAGGAACTTCGCGACCGCGACCGCGCCCTCGAACGCCTTGGCGCGGGCCGGGACCTTGCCGCCGCCGTCGCCGATCGCGATGGCGTCCGCGGTGAGCAGGCGCACCAGCGGCTCGGTCCGGCCGCTGGTCGCGGCCGCCAGGAACTCCTCGACGATGCGCCGGGCGGCGGCCTCGTCGATCTCGGTGCGGGCCTTGCCGTCGGCGATGTGCCGCTTGGCGCGGTGGAAGATCTGCTGGCTGCCGGACTCGGTGAGGTCGAGGATCTCGGCGATGTCCCGGTGCGGGTAGTCGAACGCCTCCCGCAGCACGTACACGGCCCGCTCGCCGGGGGTGAGGCGCTCCATGAGGGTGAGGACCGCGTAGGAGACGGATTCGCGCTGCTCGGCGGTGTCGGCCGGGCCGAGCATCGGGTCGCCGGCCAGCAGCGGCTCGGGAAGCCATTCGCCCACGTAGGTCTCGCGGCGCGCCCGCGCGGAGGTGAGCTGGTTGAGGCACAGGTTGGTGAGGACCTTCGTCAGCCAGGCCTCGGGCACCTCGATGCGGTCGACGTCGGCGGCCTGCCAGCGCAGGAAGGTCTCCTGCACGGTGTCCTCGGCCTCCGCGGCGGAGCCGAGCAGGCGATAGGCGATGGCCTCCAGGCGGGGCCGGGCGGCCACGAACCGGTCGACGTCGTCCACGGTCAACGGCATGGCCCGATCGTAGCCACCCGCGTGGGCCCGCCCGCCGCCGCCGGTCTACGCCACCCGGTCCGGCGCGCTCACCGGCCCGTGGCGGGTACGCGGGCCGGTGCCGGCAGTTCGCCGATCCGCTGGGCGAATGCCCGCGGGTGGGTGAGGTTTCCGTTGTGCCCGCCGGGAAACCGCCGCACCGGCACGTCGAGGTGTGCGGCGAGCGCGATCCCGGCGAGGTGGTCGAATCCGTCGTGGGGACTGGTCTCACCCCCGGCGGGGATGACACGGCCGTCGCGGGGCCCACTGCCGTCGACCAGGACTTTCGGCGTGTTCCGGGACCGGGGCGCGGTTCCAGGCATGGAAAGTGCCGGGGGCGGGCAATACCCGGATGTGACGCGACGACGGGAGGCCGGCCATGACCGGGCGTAAGGGGGACATGCCCTCATCGGTGTCCGGTAAGGACATGTCGATGTTCGATCACTTCGCGGAGGCGGCCAGCACCTTCGCGTCGAAGGCGTGGTTCTTCGCGCTGTGCGTGCTGCTGATCCTGGTCTGGGCGCCGTCGATCCTGGTCATCGGCAAGGTCGACACCTGGCAGCTGATCATCAACACGGCGACGACCATCGTCACGTTCCTGATGGTGGCCCTGCTGCAGAACAGCTCGACCCGGGCCAACGAGGCGGTGCAGCACAAGCTGAACGCGATCGCCGACGGGCTGGCCGACCTGATGGAGGCGCAGAGCGACGAGAACCAGCAGCTGGTGCAGGACATGGTGGAGCTGCGTGACGCCGTCGGCCTGGAGCACCGGGAGGGCACCCGCTGACGGGTCAGCCGCGCTCGCGGCGGGTCCAGGCCAGCAGCCGGTCCAGTGGCCAGGTGTTGACCACCCGGTCCACCGGCACGCCGCAGCGGGCGGCCCGCTCGCACCCGAAGCGCAGCCAGTCCAGCTGGACGCCGTAGTGGGCGTCGGAGTCGATGGCGAACAGGCAGCCCGCCTCGACGGCCAGCCGCAGCAGCCGCTTGGGCGGGTCGAGCCGGTCCGGCCGAGAGTTGATCTCCACGGCCACGCCGCGGTCGGCGCAGGCGGCGAACACGGCCTCGGCGTCGAACGTGCTCTCCGGCCGGGTCTCGGTCGCCGAGTCACCGCCCGCGCGCCGCAGCACCCGGCCGGTGCAGTGGCCCAGGATGTCGGTGTGCGGGTCGGCGACGGCCGCGAGCATCCGCGGGGTCATCACCTCCGTCGGGGCGCGCAGCTTGCTGTGCACGCTGGCCACCACCACGTCGAGGCGGCTCAGCAGCTCGTCGGTCTGGTCCAGCGACCCGTCGTCGAGGATGTCCACCTCGATGCCCGACAGCAGGCGGAAGCCGTCGCCGTACCCGGCGTTGAGGCGCTCGACCTCGGCCAGCTGCCGCTCCAGCCGCTCGGCGGTCAGGCCGCGGGCGATGGTCAGGCGGGGGGAGTGGTCGGTGAGCACCAGGTACTCCCGGCCCAGGGCGCGGGCGGCGTCGGCCATCGCGGCGATGGGCTCCGTGCCGTCGGACCAGTCCGAGTGGCTGTGGCAGTCGCCACGCAGGGCGCTGTGCAGCGCCTCGACGGCCTCGTCCAGGGGGCGGTCCGCGGTGGCCAGCAGGCGGCGTAGGTAGACGGGCTCCTCACCGGCCAGCGACTCGGCCACGCAGCGGGCGGTCACCTCGCCCAGGCCCGGCAGCTTGGCGAGGGCGCCCTGGGCGGCCCGGTCTGCCAGCTCGGCGGGCTCGGTGGCGGCGACGGTCTGCGCGGCCCGGCGGAAGGCCCGGATCCGGTAGCCGGCCTCCCCGGCGCGCTCCAGCTCCACGGCGATGGCCAGCAGGTCGGCGGCGGCGTCCCGGGTCACCACCGAGTTGTACCCCGTCGTATCGGACATGTCACATCCTCGCGGCCCGCTGAGCGTACGCAATCAAGATCATGGAATGGTCTTCGCCCTTATCCTGGCTAACATTGCTGATCCTCGCTGGCCCCAGCGGGGCAGGCCGCACCGGCGCGGTCTTGTGCCACCCCGAATGAGGTAGTCGTGACCGCAGGCCTGGCCCCCGTCATCGCCGCCACCACCCACTGGCTGACCCGTGCGTACCCGTCCGACGGCGGGCCGGCGCAGGCTGCCCGTGTGCTGGCGCAGGCCCGGCAGGCGGCCACCGTCGCGGCCTGGCTGCGCTACCCGACGGAGATGGACGCCGGGCTGCTGTCCATGCTCGGGCCGGGCGGCTCCGGCGGGCTGGACCGCGTCATGCGCGTCGACGAGCACGAGGAGCCCGCTGCCGCCGACCGGATCTGGCGCGGCTGGGTCGACGAGGTCGTCGCCAGCTGGGCCGCCTGCCTGCTGTCGGACCCGAGGCTGGCCGCCGACGCGGTGAGCGCCACCGCGGACTGCGAGCACGCCCAGGTCGTCGAGCGCGACTTCAGCCGCCTCACCTCGCCTGACGAGCAGGACGCCCGCGCCGCGGCCCTGCTACGCCACCCGGACCTGGTGGCCCCGGTCGCCGCCATGCACCGCAGCGGCCTCATCGAGCGGCTGCGCCTCGACCCCGTCGAGGTCGGCTGAACCGGCGGCGGTTTGACATGAATCACCCAGGGGTACCCGTTATGTGATGCGGCTCCCGGCCGACCTGCCTGGTCGGCCCGCGCGCCGAAGAGTCCAGCCCGACCAGGGCCGGCAGTCACAGAGGGAGAAGGAAATGGCCACGCTGCTGTGGATTCTCGCGGTCGTGCTGGTGGTCGCGGGCATTTTCGCCCTTATCCGCAGGGAGATCCTGTGGGGCATCGTGCTGATCGTCATCGGGCTGCTCGTGGGCCCCGGCGGCGTCAGCATCTTCACCTGATCTCAACACGCGTCCCCGCTCGTTTACGGCCGCCCCGGGCGGTTTCGGCCGATACGAGCGGGGACTCCTGTTCCCGCCGACGGGCGTCAGTCGACGGCGTGGGCGCGCAGCTGCGCCATGACCTCCGGGGCGGGCCAGCCGCCGACCTGGTAGCGGGTGGGCGCCAGCAGCGGCACTGGCGTCAGCTCGGCGAGCCGGGCGACCTCGTGCCACGGCACCCGGCCCCAGGTCTCGCCGTCGCGGACGAAGGCGACGAAATCCGCCTCCGGCAGCAGCGAGGTGATGCCGTCCGTCCACGTGGTGACCGTGATCGCCGGCTCGTCGGGGCGGGCCGCGGCGATCAGCGCGGCCACGAAGACGTCGATGTCGTGCTCGGCGTACTGGGACGCCAGCCACCGGGTCTGCGCGCCGTACTCGGTGTGGGCGAGCACGACCTGGGCCCGCCGGGCGGGCACGTGATCGGGGTGGCCGGGCGGCGGCGCGTACACCGTGACCCGGCCGCGCTCGCCGGCGACGTAACCGACCGGGGAGACCCCGCGGGTCGCCTCGTTGAACTCGCTCTCGATGAGGGAGAACAGGCTGGGCATGCCGCCCTCGCCGACCGGGCACAGCAGGACCGTGTTGACGTCGGGCACGAACGCGACGACCTGCGCCTGCATCGCCTCGCTGATCCCGGCCAGCCAACCGGGGGCCAGCAGCAGTGAGGTGAAGTAACCGTCGCCGGTGTCGACCATGCGGATCAGCGCGCCGGCATCGGGCCACCCGCGGTTCAGCGAGCGCTCGGCTATGCGCTGGAGGTTCTCGCGCGCGGCGGCGAAGACCTCGTCGGCGGTCACCTCCCACTCGTCGAGCCGGGGCGGGGTCACGTACGCCATGGACTCGGGGCTGTCGACGACGACCAGTTCGCGCAGGTGAGGCAGGGCGGCCCGGGACAGCGGCGGGACCATGCCCATCGGCCCGGCCTGGCCGAACGTCTCCGCGCGCAGCACCGGCCGCAGCCGATGGCGCACCTGCGGCCAGGTCTCGTCCGCGCGCGGGGTCATGATGATGCGCACGAGCTGCGTGATCCGCTCGCGTCGGCCGGCCGCCCCGGCCCCCTCGCATTCGGCGAAGACGTTCGACAGGTAGATCCACACCGGGCTGGTCGTGCCGTCGCGCCAGGCCGCGATGGCGAACTTCGCCGGGTCGTAGGCCACCCGGAGAACCCCCGGGGTGCGCCGGGTGATCCTGAGCGCCTCGGCCGCGAACCTGTCCCGGGGCGATCCGAACAACCTTCCCAGCAATCCCATGGCGGCCAAGGTAATGGATGGCCGTCGGCGGCGGGTGCCCGGTCAGGTCAGACCGGCGGTCTCGTGGACGATCCGGTCGATGCGCGGGTCGGGGACGACCCACATGATCACGACGGCGACGTAGCACGCCAGCGCGATCCACACCCCGGCCTGCCCGCCGACGAGCAGGGCACTGAGGATGCCCGCGACGTCGAGCACCAGCGACGTCTTGCCCTTGCGGTCGCGCCCGACGGCCCGGCGCAGCGGCGAATCCGGCCCCTGCCCCCGGATGATCACGTTCTGGAGCACGACGTAGGCGAGAGCCGCGCCGAACAGGTTGACGCCGTACACGACGACGGGGGTCTGCGCGAACCCTGATTCGTCCACCCAGGCGGTCGTGAACGGGAACAGCGACAGGCAGAACAGCAGCGCCAGGTTCGCCCACAGCACCCCGCCGCTGATCCGCCGCACCAGATGGAACATGTGGTGGTGGCTGTTCCAGTAGATGCCTATGTAGACGAAGCTGAGCAGGTAGGTCAGCAGCCCGGTGCCGGTCATGTCGAGCAGCGCGGAGAGGTCGTGACCCTCCGGCACCCGCAGCTCCAGCACCATGATCGTGATGATGATGGCGAGCACGCCGTCACTGAACGCCTCCACCCGACCGGTTCTCACCGCACTACCGCCCTTCCTCGTTCCGCCGGGGGGGTGAGGTCCGAGGAGACAACCAGGACCTCACCCCGGATCGGGTCAGACCGCGTCCACGGCCTCGATGATCGACGCCGCCACGACGTCGGGCTGCGAGACGCTGATCGCGTGGGACGCGCCGGGCACCTCCCGCACGCTCTTCGCGCCGGCCCGGGTCGCCATGAACCGCTGCAGCTCGGCCGGGATGCAGCGGTCGGCGTCGCCGATGACGAACCACGACGGGACGGACCTCCACGCCGGCGTGCTCGTCGGCAGCTCCGCGGTGAGGGCGAGCTCGGTGACCGGGCGCTGCGTCGCGCACATCACGGCGGCCCAGGCGGCCGGGACGTCGGCGGCGAACTGCCGGTGGAACGCGTCCGGCCGGATGGCCAGCTCGTTGCCGCCGGTCGCGACCGGGTGGCCGGTCAGCGCCGGGCCGAGGGTGCTGCCGGGGAACATGGCCGACAGCGCGAGCGCCGACTCGCCCTGATCGGGCGCGAACGCGCAGGCGTAGACGAGGCCGACGACCTTGTCGCTGCCGGCGGCGGCCTCGGTGATGACCATGCCGCCGTACGAGTGGCCGACGAGCACCACAGGTCCGTCGATCGCCGCGACCACATCGCGCACGTAGGCGGCGTCGCCCGGCAGGCTGCGCAGCGGGTTGGCGGCCGCGACGACGTCGATCGACCTCGCCCGCAACCGCTCGACGACACCGGACCAGCTCGCGGATTCGGCGAACGCTCCGTGCACGAGGACGACGGTCGGCTGGTGGTCGGACATCTTCTTCTCCCATTCGTAAGGTTTGCCCTGCTCAACCAGCTAAGACAGGGCAGCCGCAGGCGCTGTGACGGAGCGTGACCTGAGTCACTACCGTGAGTGTCATTAGGGGGAAGGTTCGGGGATGACGCCGATGCGGCGGGCCACCGAGCGGGCCTAGCGTCGAGGACATCGGCCGACGTCGTCCGCCCGATGCCACCTCGGGGATGGGACCGCCCATGCGAGCGATCGAGCACACCGCCTACGGCTCCCCGGACGTCCTGCGCCTGACCGAGGTGGACCCGCCCGTGCCCGGCCACCGCGACGTCCTGGTCAAGGTCGTCGCGACCACCGTCACGTCGGCCGAGTGCGCGATGCGGCGCGGCGAGCCGCGCTGGGGCCGGGTGGTCATCGGTTTCACCCGGCCGCGCCGCCGGATGCGCAGGCTCGGCATGGAACTGGCCGGTGAGGTGGCCGCGGTGGGCGCGGGCGTGACCCGGTTCCGGCCCGGCGACCGCGTGTTCGGCTTCACCGGCTTCGGGCTGGGCGCGTACGCCGACTACAAATGCATGCCGGAGCTGGGCTCGCTGGCGGTGATGCCCGCGAACACGACCTTCGAGCAGGCCGCCGCCGCGGTGGACGGGGCCACCACCGCGCTGTTCTTCCTCCGGGACCAGGCCCGGGTGCGGCCGGGTCAGCGGGTGCTCGTGGTCGGCGCGTCCGGCAGCGTCGGCACGTACGCCGTCCAGCTGGCCAAGCACCTCGGCGCGCACGTCACCGGGGTCTGCGGCACCCGCAACACCGCCCTGGTGGCCGAACTCGGCGCGGACCACGTGATCGACTACACGGAAGCGGACTTCACCGCTAACGGCGAGCGCTACGACGTCGTCTTCGACACGGTCGGGCGGAGTTCCTTCAGCGCCTGCCGGCCGTCGCTGACGCCCCGGGGCTGCTACGTGCCGACGACGGGCCTGCACAACGTGCCGCTGGTCTGGCTGACCGGGCTGTCCCGGGGCCGCCGCGTGGTCGGCGGAATGTCGGTGCACAAGGGCGAGCTGCTGGCCTACGTGCGCGACCTCATCGAGCAGGACCGGCTGCGGATCGTCATCGACCGGACCTATCCGCTGGAGCGGATCGCCGACGCGCACCGCTACGTCGACACCGGTCACAAGACCGGCAACGTGGTCATCACGCTCGGTGGAGCTAGTTGATCAGTATTACGGCGTACACACGATGCGACCGGCTGCACCGGGTGCGACGGGAGCGGGCGAGCCGCCGCCAGCAGGCCGCGTGAACATCACCGTCGTGCTGGACGTCTCCGCGCAACGTGCGTAAGCCCGGCTGGAGAGCGTGTCAGCGCGCTCAGGCGAGCTCGACCGCGAGGAAGGCGCGGGCGGCGGCCGCGCCCGCAGCCGCGTCCCACTTGTCGCCGATGACTGCCGCGACCTGCGCGGCGGTCACGTCGGCGTCCGCTGCGATCAGGGCTTCGATCGCGGCCGGATCCGGTGCGCCGGTGCGGGCGTCCTTGGCGAACTCCGAGACCAGTTCGACGCAGTGTGCGTCATCGAGGGCGGGGATGCCGACGGATGCGAAGCCGTCGTAGAGGTCGTAGTCCGCGCGCCGCCACGCTCCGTCGAAGCCGTAGACGAAGCCCAGCCGCTCGCCGCCGGCGATGACCTGCCGCGCGTACGGAGCCCACCACTGCGGCGCCCCGGCCAGCAGGTCGGTCTCCGGTTCGGAGAACATCTGGGCGAACGGGCCGTAGTGGGTCTCGGAGTATTCATGGTCGTTGCCGACCATGACCACCCGGCCACCACCGTCGTGATGCAACTCGGCCCAGTTTCCGCCCCAGTCGTCGAAGTGCCACAGCGGGCCGTCGGCGAAGCAGCCGCGACGCTCGCGGCTTTGCGCACCGCAGATGGCCGCGAACGCGGCGAGCCGGCCGCGCATCTGCGCGGGCGTGGGAAGATCCATCGTCACGAGCACGCGATCTCCTTGTCGCTACGGTGTCCTCCGACCGCGAGTGGCGTGGAGCAGTGTCTCACGGCTGATCATTCGGTCCCGGCGGGTGGCCGGCTCCGGTGCGCTGCCTGGGCCGGGTGGAAACTGTCGGGCGGCGACGGTAATTTCACCGCGCCGCCGGAGCCGACCTTGGCCGGTGGAACCGCCGTTCAAGGAGGTGCAGGCAGGGTGAATGCTGCCCAGAAACCGTGGGAGGAGCGCAGCGCCGCGCGCGTGGTCGCGCCCGCGCGGCCGCGCAAACTCGCCAAGGTGCCGTTCGTGGAGCTGGCCGACGGGCGGCTGCAGGGAGTGGTGTCCAGCGGCTCGGACATCGAGCGGGTGTACGTCTCCTCGCTGACCGCAGCCAACCACTCGTTCCACTGCAGCACCAACAACAACCGCCCCTGCGGCGGCATCCGCTCCGGCGGCTGCAACCACCTGCGCGCCCTGGCCGACGAGGCCGTGCTGCAGTACGGCGTCGCCCGGGTGGCCCGCTACCTGCGCGCCGACGTCGCCGAGGACGCCACGACCGGCGCGGCCGTGCTGGCCGCGGTCAACGCGTGGCACGAGCCGTCGGCCGGCGCGCCGGTGTTCAGCCGCTTCCTGCGCCACCTGGCGTACCTGGAGCTGCCTGCCACCACCGAGCCGCTGCCCGAACTGCACTGGTTCCCGGCCGGCGGGGCGGTGCGCTGATGCGGTTCGACCTGCTGACGACCCCGGTCGACGGGGTGTCCGAGGCGTACGACGTGGTGGCCGGGTTCGACGGCGCGCTGGTGGGCGGCCTGCTGCGGCCGGGAGCGGAGCAGATCGCGGCGCTGCACGCGCTCGCGGCGGCGGTGTCGGGGACTCCACTGGCCGGCCGGGTGGCCGAGGCGGTGGAGAAGACCATCGCGGGTTCCATCTCCGACGAGCATCTGGCGGCGCTGGTCGCGGCCCGCTCGGCGCTGCTGGGCGCGGCGCATGACGCGCTGCTGGCGAGGCTGGACGAGGCGGCCGGGCGCAGCCGCGGAACATGGCCCGCCGATGGGCCGGGCGTCTCGGCAGGAGCCGACAACCTGCTGGCAGCGGCGCGGTCCTGGCTGTCCGATCTGGCCATCGCGGGCTGGCGCGGCATCGACCACGACCTCGTGTCGCACGCCGACCAGGCGGTGCAGGCTTTGCTCGCGGAGCCACGGCTGCGCCGGCTCGGCGCGCTGCTCGACGGCTTCGCCGGTGAACTGCGCGCCAGCGCCCCGGGCGCGACGATGCCGCGGGTGCCGGTGCGCCGCTGGGCCGACCTGTGGGCCCGGGCTGTGCTGCTGGCCCAGCCGGGCGCGCTCGCGGCAGCCGAGGCGGGCGCGGTGTCCGGGCGGCTGCTGCCGCTCGGGATCGACCTGCACGAGCACCCGACCGCGGTGCAGGCGCAGGTGCACGCCGTGCTGGAGACCGCGGACGGGCCGCGCCTGGTCCGCGCGAGCGTCTCCGCCCCGAAGGTCGACACGCTGGTCGGGTCAGGCGTGTGGCAGCTGCTGCGTAGCCACAGCGCGCTGCTCGCGGCGATCACCGAGCAGCGCGCGATGGAACTGACGGACATGCCGGTCACCCCTGGCGGCGACCTGATCTGGTCCGATGCGCACGCGAAACCCGGCACGCCCGCCGAGCCGTTCGCCACCGCACGGGTGCAGCTCGCCGCCGCGGCCGCCGCGCCGGTCCCGCCGCTGGAACGGCACCCGGTCAGGCTGGCCGAGCCTGTGCTGATCGAGGGGTACACCACGGCGGCGCACGACGACGGTGTCACGCTCACCCTGCCCGGCCTCACCCTGGAGGTCGACCTGGAGCGGATGCACGGCGCCGGGCCGCTCACGCCCGCGCTGGTCGCCGCATCCACGGCGTGCATCGGGCTGCTGCGCTGGGACGGGCACTGGACGATCCAGCCACTCGCGGTCGAGGCACAGGTCAAGCGCAAGACGGTCGCCGTGCACGCCGGTGCCTGGGCGGGCGGGGCCGCCGACGCGGCCGGAGCCAAGGCCGAGGCAGCCGCCGCGGACGCGGTGAAGGTGCTGCGCGAACGGGCCGGAAGGTTGCTGCGCAGATGACCGTGGACGCGGACTTCAACCGCCGCCAGGTGATCTACTGGCGGCTCATCGCCCGGCTGTTCAGCCGCGAGGAGCAGAGCACCCTGGAAGCGGCAAGCCTGGCCGTGACCGAGGACATCGGCCTGCCCGCGGCGCTGCTCGACCCGTCGGTGTCGATCGACAACATCGTGCAGCGCTTCCCCGACCTGGCCGCGGAATTCGACGGCCTGATGACGGCCGAGAACCTCGCCTCCGACGACGACAGCCGCGACCCGGCCGCCGAGGTACGCCGGGCCGCGCTCGCGGCGAAGCTGCTGCTCAACGTGTTCGACACCGGATCGGGCTCGGTGTCGGCGACGCAGCTTTCGCGCTGGCAGTCCGACGCGGGCTGGCTGGAGCGGGCGCTCGGCGAGGAGCCGGGCAGCCTGCGCCGCCAGGGCGGCGGGGGAGCGGGCGGCGACAGCGGGCAGGGCATGGGCGGCACGCTCGGCGAGCTGGAAGGCGACCTGGTGAGCCGGATGCAGCTGCGTGAGGTGCTGGCCGACCCGAAGCTCGCCGCGCAGCTCACCCCGAGCATGTCGCTGATCGAGCAACTGCTGCGGGACAAGTCGAACCTGTCCGGGGTGGCGCTGGCCAACGCCAAATCGCTGATCCGCCGGTTCGTCGACGACGTCGCGGCGGTGCTGCGTACGCAGGTGGAACGCACCGCCACCGGAAAGATCGACCGGAGCGTGCCGCCCAAGCGGGTGTTCCGCAACCTGGACCTGGACCGCACCATCTGGAAGAACCTCACCAACTGGAGCCCGGACGACCAGAAGCTCTACGTCGACCGGCTGTTCTACCGGCACACCGCCAGCAAGACCACGCCGTCCCGGCTGATCGTGGTGGTGGACCAGTCCGGTTCGATGGTCGACTCGATGGTCAACTGCACCATCCTCGCCTCGATCTTCGCGGGGCTGCCGAAGGTGGACGTGCACCTCATCGCGTACGACACCCGGGCCATCGACCTGACCCCGTGGGTGCACGACCCGTTCGAGGTGCTGCTGCGCACCAACCTCGGCGGCGGCAACGACGGGCCGATCGCGATGGCCATGGCCCGCCCGAAGATCGCCGAACCGGCCAACACCGCGATGGTCTGGATCTCGGACTTCTACGAGTTCGACCGCTCCCAGCCGCTGTACGACAGCATCGTGGCGGTGCAGCGCTCCGGGGTGCGGTTCATCCCCGTCGGCTCGGTGACCAGCTCCGGGCAGAACATCGTCAACCCGTGGTTCCGCCAGCGGTTCAAGGACCTCGGCACGCCGGTCGTGTCCGGCCACATCCGCAAGCTCGTGTTCGAACTCAAGAACTTCCTGGCATAGGAGAACCGACCCATGACCGAGATGCTGCGCGCCCCCGCCGAGACCAAGTACGCCGAGGAGCTGGACTGGCTGGAGTCGATCGACGACGGCCCGAAGCCGTTCTCGTGGCGGCTGAGCCCGAAGATGGTACGGCTTTTCATCCTGGGCAGCGAACGCGCCGACGGCCTGCCCCGCGAGGTCGCCCAGAAGTGGTTCGGCGACCGCAGTTTCGTCGAACGGGCCATCGTCACCCTCGCCTCCGACCGAGGCCTGCTGCTCATCGGCGACCCCGGCACCGGCAAGAGCTGGCTGGCCGAGCTGCTGTCCGCGGCGATCAGCCGCAACTCGACCCTGGTCGTGCAGGGCACCGCCGGCACCACCGAGGACCACATCAAGTACTCCTGGAACGTGTCGGCGGTCATCGCCAACGGCCAGTCCCGCGCCTCGATGATCCCGTCGCCGATCATGACGGCGATGGAGCAGGGCGTCATCGGCCGCTTCGAGGAGCTGACCCGCTCCACCAGCGACGTCCAGGACGCCCTGATCTCGATCCTGTCCGAGAAGTACGTGTCCATTCCCGAACTCGACGACGACAACATCGTGTTCGCCAAGCCCGGCTTCTCGATCATCGCCACGGCGAACAGCCGCGACCGGGGCGTCAACGACCTGTCGTCGGCGCTCAAGCGCCGCTTCAACTTCGTGCGCATCCCGGTGGTGACCAACAAGAAGAGCGAAGCCGAGATCGTACGGTTCCGCACCGTGGAGCTGCTGCGCCGGCACCAGATCGAGCTGGACGTGCCGCCGACGCTGCTCGACATCCTGCTGCAGAGCTTCGCCGACCTGCGCGCCGCGGCCGCGTCGGCGGGCAGTGACGACGAGAAGCTGGAGTCGGCGCTGTCCACTGCCGAGCAGATCGGCGTCCTCGAAGACGCGATCCTGCACAGCAACTTCTTCGGCGACCGCTCGCTGCGGGCGCAGACGCTGGCCGGTTCGCTGGTCGGGTCGCTGGCCCGGCGCGCACCGGAGGACCTGGCCATCCTCAACAAGTACTGGCACGGTGTCGTCGAGCCGCGAAGCAAGGCCGAGGGCGGGTCGTGGACCGAGTTCCTCGAAGGCGGCCGCGAAGCGATCAAGACGCTGTCGTGAGCACGCCTACTTTCGGGGCGCTGCGCTCGCAGCTGCTCGACGCGGCGGCGGCGCTCGCCGACGGTCCGGACGCGCTCGCCGGGATCCTCTCCGGCATCGTGGACGACGTCGACCGGGCGCTCGCCGAACCGCTGGAGATCTTCCCGGTGTGCCACCACTCGCCCGCGTCCGCCATGGCGATGGCCCGCAGGCTGCGCGAGAAGCAGCCCAAGGTCATCTACCTGGAGCTGTGCGAGGACCTGACGCCGCTGCTCACCGAGCTGCGCAACTGCCGCCTGCCGGTGGCCGTGCAGGCGTTCGCGTCCGAACTCGACGGATTCCCGCAGGACTGGGCGCCGCTGTCGGTGGTCGCGCCGATCACCGAGGCGTCGGCCGAATACCAGGCCATCGCGTACGCCCTGGACACGCCCGGGGTCGAGCTGGTGCTCGTCGACCGGTCCACCGACCACGTGTTCCAGTGGCAGCCACGCAAGGAGAAGGCGGCCGAACCGGCACTGGAGCCCGGTGCGGAACCCGCCGAGGACGCGGACCTGCACGGCGACGCCGTCGGCGTGGAGATCGGCGACCTGCGGCCGCGCTTCGCCGAACTCGAGGAGCACCTGCTGCACCACGGCAAGGTGCGCCACTGGTCGGAGTGGTGGGACCAGTACGTCGAGCAGCCCCTCGGCGACGCCGACTACGACACGTACCGCCAGGTCATGGTCCTGATCGGCAGCCTGTTCCGGCGGCTCGCCCCCGGCGCGCACGACCGGGTCGCCTCCGACGAGGAACGCGAGCGCTACATGTGGACCCGGATGCGGCAGCACCTCGCCACCTCCGGCATCGACGCGGCCGACGCCCTGCACATCTGCGGCGCGTTTCACGCGGCCAGCCACGTCGCCGAGTTCGGCCTGCACGGCGCGGACACGTACGAGATCAGCCCCCGGACCGCCACGAAATGGCACTACGGGCTGATCCCGTCCAGCCACTCCTCGATCGAGGCCCAGTTCGGGCTGGCCTCGGGCTCGGTGTCGATCGCCGCCGCGGTGTTCGCGAAGTCCCTGACCCGCACCGGCGTCGTCCCGTACCGGCTGGAGGGCCAGCAGGGTCGTGCGTCGGCGAAGAAGAAGGCCAAGCCGGTTCCGGTCGTCACACCGCAGTCCCAGCAGGTCGCCGACCGGCTGTCCGGGTTCCTCGCCCGGCCGCCGGTGCTCGACACGCTCGACGAGGACGAGCTGCTCGGCTGGTCCGTGGAGATCGTGCGGCTGGCCCGCCGCAACGGCTACCTGGCCAGCACCGCCGACGCCATCGCCGTGTTCGAGACGTCGATCCTGCTCGCCGGGATGCGCGGCCGGGCCCGGCCCACGCCGTACGACTTCCAGGACGCGGCCGTCACCTGCATCGAGAAGGAGTCCGTGCCCGGCCGCCGCGACGTGCGGCGGCTCTGCGAGATCATGCTCGGCGGCGACCGCATCGGCCAGGTCGGCTACGAGTCGCTGCCGCCGCTGGCCCGCGACGTGCACGACCGGCTCGCGCCGCTCGGCCTCAAACTGGAGCAGCGCGGCGTGCAGCGGGCGCTGCTCGACATCGCGGGCGATCCGGTGCTGGGCAAGTGCTCCGACCTGCTGTGGATCCTGCGGCACCTGCTGCCCAAAGGCGCGGCCCGCCCGATCATGGGCGAGCGGCGGCTCGGCCACCGGGCCATCCAGGAGTCCTGGGACCTGGCGCTGGGCACCCACCAGCGGGAGCTGATCGAGCTCGGCTACGAGGGCATCACCGTCGAGCAGGTGCTCGAACAGCGGCTGCGTCGCTCCGTGTGGGGTCCGCAGGCCACCGCCGCGGTCGCCCTCGGCGCGGTCGAGGACGCCACGCTGTACCTGCGCAGCCGCCGTTTCGCCGACGAGCTGGGCGCGCGTGCGGTCGACCTGCTGGCCGCCGAACGCACCGTCGACGACGCGCCGGACGTGCTGCGGCGGGCCCGCCGCCTGCTGGCCCACTACCGGGCCACCGAGCCGGTGCTGCCCGCCTGGCTGGAGTCGTTCGTCAAGGCCGGGTACGCCCACTACTGCACGCTGCTGCCGAACGCCTTCGTCGAGGAGGAGACCGGCACCAAGCAGGTCGCCGCGATGCTGGGCTTCCTGTTCAGCATGGAAAGCCTGGCGCTGTCGCTGGGCTGCGATCGGGCCCAGCTGGAGCTGGCCGTGGCGCAGTCGCACCCGACGACGCCCGGCAAGACCGCGCTGCTGTGGGCGGCACAGCACCAGCTCGGCGTGCTGCCCCGCGCCGAGCTGCGTGAACGCTGCGCGGCACTGCTGGACAATCCGCTGGTGCTGCCCGCGTACCCGCAATACCTGAGCGGGTTCGTGCAGGCCCTGGAACCCGTCCCGGCGCTGGCCGGGTTCGTTGTCGAGGCGATCTCGCAGGCGTTCGGGCGGCTGCCCGACGCGGTGCTGCTGCCCTGGCTGCCGACCCTGATCACGACCCTGCGCAAGGAGGGCGGCGACCACGTCGGCCTGCTGGTCCGCGAGGCCGGCCGGGTGTTCCCCGGCGACCTGCCGACCCTGGACACGTGGACCCCGCCCTGGTCGACGACGGCCGTGGAACCGGCCACTGCCGGCGCGCCGCGTGTCCAGGCAGGACCGGTCGGGATGCTGCTGGCCACGTACCCGGTGCCGACCGATGCGCTCGCCGCGCTGCTCGGCTGTGACGGCGAGTGGGCGTCGCCGGAGCGGGACACCGGCACCGGGGCGGTGCGCGAACTGCTGGCCCGCTACCCCGAGTCGGCCGTCGCGCTCGCCGCGGCGACCGGCGCCGGCTGACGGGAGCCGACCGCGGTGGCCCCGCCCACAGGCAGGGCCACCGCGGTCGGCGGCCCTGCCTGTGGGCCGTGTCCGGAGCCGACGCTCCGATCTTCTGGCGGCGGGCCGCTCCGGCTCGCCGTTCACCGAATGGCCCAGGTCAGCCCCGTAGGTGCTCTCCCCGGCAGGCAGCCGGAGTGGCGACCACCGCCAGGGCTGTCACGATCAGGAGCGAGCCAGGTGGGCAGCGGTAGGCGACGATAGATTGCCTGGCATGAGGTCGTCGGTGTCGTTTTCTGTTGAGGACCTGCGCGTGATCGTGCGTATCGACGGCGAGGATGTCAGCCGGGCCGACGACAACGGCGGCCCCGATCCGTGGCACGTGCTGGTGCCGGTGAACCGCTTCGTGGCGACCCGCGAGGCCACGACCGCGACGATCGCCTGCTGCCCGAGCTGCGGCCCCGGATGCTTCGCCATCACGGCGTGCATTCGCCGCGAGGGGGACGCCGTGCACTGGGAGTGGGGCCGGCTGCGCGGCGGAGCATGGGCGGGCGAGCGGCGTACGGCGCTGTTCGATGCTGCGGCCTATGACGCCGAGGTGGCCCGGATCGGCGCCGAGCGCAGCTGGGAGACGGCGGAGCGCCGGGCCGGGCGGATCCTCCTCACCGGTCTTGCCCTGCCGCCGGGAGTCGAGGGCGTCAGGGTCCGTGCCTACCGCCCAGGCGAGCTCGAGGTCTGGTTCGAGGAGCCGGCCAGGTACCAGATATTCGTGAGCGTGCCCTGGGAGGAGGACAGGCCCGACGAGAGCGCCGCCCAGGCGCGGGCGCTGCTTGCCGGGCCGCCCGAACAGTGGCCCGCGACGTGGCTCAGTAACCAGTGGGGCCTGGACGATCCACCGGCGTACGCCGGTCCGTCCTGGCAGCGCGTCGAGCTCTGATCCGGGTCGTCAGGCGGAGGCGGCCCTCTGCAGGGTCACGAAGTGCCGCATCCGGGACCGGTCCTCGGGGAAGTAACTCTCCCAGTCCTCGTCCAGCCGCATCCAGCTGGCCTGCTGCCCGTCCTCCCCGGTCAGCGGGGTCGAGGCGGGCACTACCGCTGCGTAGGAGAGGGACAGCGTCGGCGGAAGCTCCGGATGGAACGCGCGCACCGCCACCGCCGCCGGCTCGCCCAGCAGTTCCACCCGCAGACCGGTCTCCTCGAACAGCTCCCGCGCCGCTCCCTCGCGAGGCGTCTCCCCGGGCTCGACCCTGCCGCCCGGCGGCACCCAGGCCCGCCATGGGTGGCGGACCAACACGACATGGGTGAAATCAGGATCGAACACCCAGGCTTCGGCGCCAAGGGGCTCCGCCGGGCCCTGAACCGCGACGTCCAGCCAGCTCTGTGCATCGTCGAACTTCAGCACCGCCGCCGCCGCATCAGACTTCGCGGCATCGAGGACTAGCTGCTCAAGGCGAGTAGGGGCCATGGGCGCACGCTAGTGGAACCCTCTGACATCCACTCGGTGCCGCGTCTGGAGACGTAGGTGCGAGACCTCGGGCGCAGGAGTCCGACGTGGTCGGCGGCGTGCTGCCGCTGAGCTGAGCCGCGGATCGGGCTGACGGCTCGGCTCAGCGCTGCTCGACGACGGCACTCGTGCCGGAGCCGGGGCGCGACTCCCACTGCCAGGTCTCGTCCAGCCGCATCCGGCCGTCGGGCAGCAGGGACAGCACGGACACGCAGTGCCCGGTCGAGGTCTGCCCGTCGGTGTTGAGCTGCGTGTACCGGAAGTCGAGCTGGTCGCCGTCGCGGGTGCCGACGAGGAAGCCGCGCCGGATCGCGCCACCGGCGTACTCGGCCCAGATCATGCCTTCGTGCTCGTGGTAGTCGAAGACCGTATGCGTGCCGACCTCGCCACCCGCGACCTCGGCCACCGCCGCGAAGCGGCACCCGTCCAGTGATGCGATCATGACCCAGATGGTGGCATCCCGCGCCTGACCGCCGGAACCCGCCGCCTGCGGCTCGCAGTTTCGGGGAAAGTGCACCTACCGAGCCGTCGATTCGTGCACTTTCCCCGAAACTGCGGGCCGTGCAAGCCGTGCAAGCCGTGCAAGCCGTGCAAGCCGTGCAAGCCGTGCAAGCCGAGCGGGCCGGGCGGGCGGGTCGGGCGGTCGTGGTGCTGGTCGTGGGGGTGAGGGGTGGGTGGCGTGAAATGATCCACCCATGCTGACCCGCCGCGATCTCAACCGTGCCCTGCTCGCGCGTCAGTTGCTGCTGGAGCGCTCGCCGATGGCCCCGCTGGAGGCGATCGAGCACCTCGCGGGTCTGCCCGCGCAGGCGCCGAACCCGCCGTACATCGGGCTGTGGACGCGGCTGCGGGACTTCCGGATCGAGGACCTCTCGGAGCTGCTCACCTCCCGGGCCGCCGTGCGGCTGGCGCTGATGCAGGCGACTCCGCACCTGGTCAGCGCCCGGGACGCCCGTCGGCTGCGGCCGCCGCTGCAGGTCGTGCAGGACCGGAACCTGACCGCCGCGTCGCACGAGCGGCTGCGCGGGGCCGACCCGGCCCAGGTCGCGGCGGCGGCACGGGTCCTGGTCGAGCAGCGGCCGTACACCGTCAAGGAGCTGGGTGCGGCGCTGGCGGGCCAGTGGCCGGACGCCGACCCCGCCGCGCTCGGGGCGGCTGCGCGGGCGGGGCTGCCGCTGGTGCAGGTACCGCCGCACGGGCTCTGGGGCGCTGTCGGGCAGCCTGCGTGGACCACGGTCGAGCACTGGCTCGGGGCGGGCGACGGCCCGGCGGCCACCGTCGACGACCTGTTCCTGCGGTATCTGGCGGCGTTCGGCCCGGCGACGGTCCGCGATGTGCAGGCGTGGTCGGGGCTCGGCGGGCTGGGCGAGGTCGCCGACCGGCTCGGCGACCGGCTGGTGGCTTACCGCGACGAGCAGGGCGCCGAGCTGCTCGATCTGCCCGAAGCACCGCTGCCGCACCCCGACACCCCCGCGCCTGCGCGGTACCTCGCGGACTTCGACGCGATGCTGGACGCGTACGACGACACCAGCCGGATCATGGACGACCGGGACCGCCGTGACGTGTTCGCCGTGCCCGGGGTCGTGCCCGGCACGGTGCTGGTGGACGGGTTCGTCCAGGCGATCTGGACGATCACCAGAAAGAAGGGCGCGGCGACGCTGGTCGTGCGTCCCCTGTTCCAGATCCCGACCCGGGACGTGCAGGACCTGACCGAGGAGGGCGAGCGGCTGCTCGCGTTCGCCGCACCGGACGCCACCCGGCGGGACGTGCGGTTCAACTCCCGCTGGTGAAGCGTGAGACGAAGAAGCCGGCGTCACGCGATCGCGTGACGCCGGCGTTCTGGAGGCAGACGTTACGAGGTGTACGCCTCGAACTCGGAGATCTGCCCGGCCGGCCAGCCGCTGTTGGCAGTGACGGTCAGCCGGAGGTGCCGTGCTGCGGCTGCCGGGAACGTGATGGTCACCGTGTTTCCGGTGGCCGGGTCGAAGGTGTAGGTCGCGGTGGCCTTCAGGGTGTTGAAGGTGGAGCCGTCGGTGCTGCCGGTGACGGCGATGGTCTGGGTGCGGGTGGCCCAGGCGGTCGCGGGCGGCAGTTTGAGCACGACCCGGCCGACCGTCTGCGCGGAGCCCAGGTCGACCTGCACCCACTGCGGGAACGCGTTGTTGGCGCTCTCCCAGTAGCTGCTGGCGTTGCCGTCGGTGACGTTGCCCGAGCCGTAGTTCTGGGTGCTGGACGACTGGCTGGTCGCCTTGTTCAGCGCCAGGTTGACGTTCGCCGCGGGGTTGCCGGTGCCGCTCAGCGTCACCGTGGCCGGGCTGTTGGTCGCGCTGCTGGTGACGGTCAGGGCACCGGTGCGTACGCCGGTCGCGGTCGGCCGGAACACGGCGGTGACGAGGCAGGACGCCCCGGCCGCGAGGGTGGTGCCGCAGTTGTTGGTCTGCGTGAAGTCACCGGTCACCGTGATCGAGGAGACGGTCGCGGCGGCGGTGCCGCTGTTCGACACCGTGATCGTCTGGCCGGTGCTCGATCCGCCGACGGTGGTCGCCGCGAAGGTGATCGAAGTGGGGGCGGCCGACACGGACGCGGTGCCGGTCGTGGTTCCGGTGCCGGTCAGCGCAACGGTCCGGGGGCTGTTGGTCGCGTTGCCGGCGATGGTCAGTGTGCCGTTGCGGACACCGGCCGCCGTGGGGTGGAACGTCACCGTGACGGTGCAGTTCGCTCCGGGGGCGAGGGTCGCGCCGCAGGTTGTGACCAGGGTGTAGTCGCCAGTCGCGGTGATCGACGAAACCGTGGCGGTGGCGGTGCCCGTGTTGGACAGGGTCACCGTCTGCCATTCGCTGTTGGCGTTGACGGGGGTCGGCTCGAACGTCAGCGACGACGGGTTCGTCGCGAACGTGGCCGATCCGGTGCCGGTGCCGGTGGCGTACACCTCGAAGGCGGAGATCTGGCCCGCGGGCCAACCGGTGTTGCCGGTGATGTTGAGCCGCAGGTAGCGGGCGTTGACGGCGGGGAAGACGATGCTGACCGTGTTTCCGGTGGCCGGGTCGAAGGTGTAGCCCGTCGACGCGACGACGGTCGAGAAGTTCGAACCGTCGAGGCTGCCGTGCACCGACAGGGTCTGCACCCGGGTCGCCCAGGCCGCCGGCGGCGGCAGCTTGAGCGTCACCTTGCCCACGCTCGTCGACGTGCCGAGGTCGACCTGGACCCACTGCGGGAACGCGTTGTTGGCGCTCTCCCAGTAGGAGCCCGGGTCGGTGTCGGTGACGTTGCCCGCCGGGTAGCCGCCCTGCGCCGAGGATGCCGAGGTCGGCTTGCCCGCGGCCACGTTGACGGTGCCGGTCCCGGTGACGCCGGTGCCGGTGAGCTGGACCGCGATGGCGCCCTGGCCGTCGTCGCCGGTGATCGAGTAGATCGCGGACTGGGCCCCGGTGGCGGTCGGGGTGAAGGTGACCGTCTGGTGGATGACGTCACCGGGGGACAGCTGCTGGCCCTCGGAGACGGGGGTGGTGGTGTTGAACGCGCCGACCGGCGGCGCGGCCTTGGTGAGGGTCAGCGTGATGTTGCCGGTGTTGGCGATGTCGAAGGTGTGCGTGGCGGTCTGGCCGACCGGCACCGAGCCGAACGCGACCGGGTTCGGGGTGATGGTCAGGTGCGGTGCGCCGGTGACCGCGGTGCCGGAGATCGGCACGGTGACCGCGCCCGCGTTGCTGGTCACCGTCAGCGAGCCGGTCTGGTTGCCAGCGACCGTCGGGGTGTACTTGACCGACACCGAGACCGACGCGCCCGGGGCCAGCGTGGAGCCGTTGGCGGGGAAACCGGTGGCGGTGAACGGGGCGGCGGGCGGCGTGGACCCGGTGATGGTGACCGCCGAGGTGCCGGTGTTGGCGATGCTCACGCTGATCGTCTTGTTCGCGCCGGTCGGCACGGTGCCGAACGACAGCGCCGACGGCGTCGCGCCCAGGCCGGTCTGCGTACCGGTGCCGTGCAGGTCGAACGAGACGACACCGCTGTCCGTGGTGAATGTCAGCGCACCGGTCGCGCCGCCGGTTCCGGCCGGGGTGAAGCGCACCGGCACGGCGAGGGTCTGCCCCGTGGTGAGGCTGCGCGGCAGCGACGGCGGGGTCGCGCCGAACGGGGCCCCGGTCGTGATCGCCGAGATGGTCACTGTGCGGGTGGCGGTCACCGTGACGGTCGCGTTGGCGGTGCTGCCGACGGCGACGTTGCCGAAGTCGGTCGGCGGGCTGTTCAGGGCCGAGGTGGTGGGCCTGCCGAAGCCGTAGATGCGGCCGTCGCGGGTGCCGACGTAGACGCGGCCGTTGTCGGTGGCGGGGGTGGCGAACTTGGTGGCGGTGCCGATGGGCGCGGAGTAGCGCAGGTTCAGCCGCCCGTTGACGGGCAGCGCGTCGTATGCCCGCAGCTGGCCGTTGGCGCCGGTGGACCCGTCGCTGTAGACGACCCAGACGATGGCGGTGCCCGACGTGGTCCCGGTGGACGTGACGACCGGCGAGCCCGAGGTGTAGCCGAACGTCGACGAGCTGGTCCCGGCGGAGCTGAGCACGGGCAGGCCGCTGCCGTTGACGCCGTATTTCAGCGCGCGCAGGAAGCCCTGGTTCTCGACGTTGTACACGTAGCCGCCGTCGCCGCCCCAGAACGCGGGGTGGCCCCAGACGCCGTTGTACGGTCCGGCCGGTGCGCCGACGGAGGCGTCCGTGCCGCCGGGGCCCTGGGCGTTGCCGCCGAGGTTGTCGCGGTCGAGCAGGTAGACGCGGCCGTCCTTGCCGGTCTGCACGAGCAGCCGCGGGTGGGCCGCGGTGCCGAACCCGGCGGGCAGCGCCATCGGGCCGCCGGAGCCGAAGTCGGTGTCGTCCTGGTCCAGCCTGGTGTTGTTGAAGGGGCTGAAGAAGTCCCGGGCGGCCAGCGAGCCGTCGCCGTTGACCTGCAGCCGGATGACCGACTCGGCCAGCGTGCCGGGCGGGCTGAACCCGGGTCCGGGGGCGGGGGAGACGCCGTTGCCGGTGGCCACGATGATCCGGCCGGGGCCGTCGGAGACCAGGCCGCCGCCGGACTGCCAGATGCCGGCCATGCCGTTGGACCGGCCGGCCTCGGTCGACCAGAGCGTCGACATGGCGGGGGTGCTCGTCTTGACGCCGGCGACGTAGCCGACGTACGGGCCGTAGTCGCAGTGGCTGGCGAAGCCGGCGTAGATCACGCCGTCGAGCAGCAGCAGGCCCGGCCGCTGGGCGGCGGTGCGCGGGTTGAACACGTTGGCCGGGTCGTTGGTCGGCGAGCCCTGGATGGTGACCGGCCAGCCGGCCCGCTCGACGCCGGTCGCCGGGTTGACCGAGTGCAGGTAGAAGTGCGGGTGCGCGGTGTCCGGGCCGTCGTTGACCTTGGCCATGAAGTACACGGCGTTGGTCGCCGGGTCGTACACCGGGGTGCTGGTGATGCCGATGTCGGGCACCAGGTCGCCGCAGCCGATGGCCGAGGCGGGCCAGGACGGGCCGACGTTGCGCGACCAGGTGACCGCGCCGGTCACCGCGTTGAGGCCGTAGACCCAGTTCTTCTCGGTGACGGCGATGACGGTGCCGGCCACGACGATCGGCTGGGCGTACACCTGGCCGTCGACCGCGGTCGAGAACAGCTGGCCGAAGTCGGCGGCCGAGACGGCCGAGGGCGCCAGGCCGGGCTCGTTCTGGTCCCAGCCGGTGCGCAGGGTGTCGACCGAGATCGTGGTCTCGTCGGCGGCGGCGGTGTGGGGCAGCACCAGGACGGCGGCCAGGAGCAGCGCTCCCGGGAGGAGCCCGGCGAGTGTTCGACGTATGCGGGTGGACAGATGCACGACCTGCTCCTCGGTGAGGCACCGGAGACCGGCGGAACCGGGTGGGCCGTGGCGGCGGGCACCGTCCGGCCTGAATGGAGCGAACGGTAATCTTGTCGATACCTGCGCGCAAGATACTGACATTGAGTTGAAATATTTGTAGGTTAGGTCTCTTAAGATTTTGCACAGCAGCTGTCCCTGACATCTGCACTGTCCAATGTCGACCAGGCGTTCGGCCATAGATGAGTCCCACTCCCGCAGGATTTCGCGATGTGGTAGGACTGTGCCCATGGACCTGGGCATGCTCCTTTCCGAGCAGGGACGAGTGGACCCGCCGGCGCTCTACGCGCGCCTGCACCGCGAAGGTGTCGTGCAGGCCGTGGACGAGGGCGCGCAGGGCTTCGCCGTAGCCGTGTACGGCTTCGAGGCGGTCGCCCAGGTGCTCAAGGACCCCAGGTTCCGTCAGCTCGACGCGGACTACCTGGACCTGCACACCCCGCAGTGGCGGCGCCATCCCGCGCTGCGGGTGCTGCGCGACTCGATGTTCTTCACCGACGGGCCGGCCCACGACGGCGTGCGGCAGATCATCGGGCGGGCGTTCACCGCGCGCCGGGTGGCCGCGCTGGAGCACGCGATGACGGAGCTGACCGAGCGCCTGCTCGACCGGCTGGCCCAGCTCGCCGCGGACGGCCCGGTCGAGTTCATGGGCGAGTTCGCCTACCTGCTGCCCAGCAGTGTGATGGCCGAGCTGCTGGGCGTGCCGCAGGAGGATCTGGCCTGGTTCCGGCCGCGGGTGCTGGCGATCGGGGCGATCCTCGAACTCGACGGCGCGAACTGGCGCAACATGGTGCGCGCCGACACGGCGGCCAAGGAGCTGTCGGCGTACTTCACGGACCTGGTGGCGCTGCGCCGCGCCGAGCCCCGCGACGACCTGATCAGCCTGCTGGCCGCCACGGATCTGAGTGACGACGCGCTCGTCGCCAATCTGATCACGACCTTCAACGCCGGCTTCGTGACGACGACCCACCTGCTCGGCAACGGCCTGACCATGCTGCTGGAGCGCCCGCACCTGCGCGCGGAGCTGGGCGCCCACAACGTCGGCTCGTACGTCGACGAGATGCTGCGCTTCGAGCCGCCGGTGCAGATCCTGGTCCGGTACGCGCCGGAGGACGCCGAGATCGAGGGCGTGCCCTGCCCGGCCGGTCAGGCCGTGCTCGTGATGATCGGGGCGGCGAACCGCGACCCGGCCCGGTTCACCGACCCGGACACCTTCGACCCTGCCCGGCCCGATCCCGGGTCGCTTAGCTTCGGCTTCGGCCCGCACTACTGCCTCGGCGCGGCACTGAGCCGCCTGGAGGGGCAGGTCGCGTTCCCGGCGCTGTTCGACCGGTTCCCTGACCTGGCCCTGGCGCAGCAGCCCGGCAACGCGCCCAAGCCGCTGATCCTGCGCGGGCACGACACGCTCACCGTGGCGTGCCATGGCCGCTGAGGACAACTACGTCCGGCGGGGACTGGAGCTGTTCGCGGGTCACGGTGCGGCCGAGGCGATCGTGCACGGCGACCGGCGGATCACGTACGCCCAGCTGCGCGCAGGGGTGCTGGGCATGGCCGGGGCGCTGCAAGGGCACGGCGTCGGGCCGGGCTCGGCGATCGCGGTGCTGGCGGGCAACCAGCCCGAGGCCGTGTACGCGCAGCTGGCGCTGCACCTGCTGGGCTGCCGGTCGGTGTGGGTCGCGCCGAACGCGCCGCCCTCGCAGAGCGCGCAATACCTGGCACTGGCCGAGGTCGACGGGTTCGTCTACGACGCCCGCACCCATGCCGCGCCCGGCGCGGCGCTGGCCGAACAGGTTCCGCACCTGCCCGTGCTGTGTTTCGGGGCGGGCGGGGCCGGCCCCGACCTCACCGGGTCGGCCGGGGACGTGCTGCCGCCGGTGACGGACGCCGAGCCGCAGTCGCTGTTCCAGACCGGCGGCACGACGGGCCTGCCGAAGCTGGTGCACCACCGGCACGGCTTCTTCGCCAACGTGCTCGCCGCGGCGCAGCGCCAGCTCGACGCCGGGGCCCCGCGGCTGCGGCAGCTCGCGGTGGCCGGGTTCTGGCACTCCAGCCAGCAGGCCGCGGGGCTGATCACGCTGTTCAGCGGCGGGCTGCTGGTGCAGCACGACGGCTTCGACGCCGGGCGGTTCCTGGCCGCCGTGCAGCAGGAGCGGATCACCGTGGCGACGCTGCCGCCGCCGATGCTCTACCAGGTGCTCGACCACCCGGACCTGGCCGCCGCCGACACCACCAGCCTGACCATGCTGTCCTGCGCGGGCAGCGCCATCGCGCCGTCCCGGCTGGCGCAGGCCATGGCGCGGTTCGGCCCGGTGCTGCTCGTCGCGTACGGGATGAGCGAGGCGACGCTGCTGGCCGCCTACCCGACGGCCCAGCACGATCCGGCGTTCCCGCAGCGGCTCGCCTCGTGCGGCCGGCCGCTGCCGCCGTCCCGCGTCGAGATCCGCGACGACGCGGGACGGCTCGTCGCCCCTGGCGAGGTGGGTGAGGTCTGGGCGTCGGCGCGGCTGATGACCTCCGGCTACTGGGGCCAGGCCGACCTGACCGCGCAGACGCTGGTGGACGGCTGGCTGCGCACCGGGGACGTCGGCTACTTCGACGCGGACGGGTACCTCTACCTCGTCGACCGGGCCAAGGACATGATCGTGACCGGGCTGACGTCGTCCAACGTGTACTCCCGCACGGTCGAGGACGTGCTCAACGCCCACCCTGCGGTGAGCGCCGCCGCGGTGATCGGGGTCCCGGACGAGCGGTTGGGCGAGGCGGTGCACGCCGTCGTGCAGCTTTTTCCGGGCGTCTCGGTCGACATCGACGAATTGCGGCAATGGTGTGTGGAGCGCCTCAATTCACTGTGGGCGCCGCAGACAGTCGACATCGTGGATCGCCTTCCGCTGACCGGGCTCGGCAAGATCGACAAGAAGCTGCTGCGGGCGAAGTGCCTGGACAATAGGGATATGGCCCGCCGATAGAACGCGCACTGGCGTATGTATGACAGCCCCTATCAGTGCGAGTATTTCCATGTGACAATGGCTTCCGCGAAGGACGGGGCCCTCGCCGCCGTACCCCCACTCGGACGTGTTCGTGTCATCGGAGGCTGCGCGGAATATGTACCGCACCATGCTCAAGTCCAAGGTCCACCGGGCCACGGTCACCCAGGCGGAGCTGCACTACGTCGGCTCCCTGACCCTGGACCCCGACCTGATGGACGCCGCCGACCTGCTGCCCGGTGAGCTCATCCACGTCCTCGACGTCACCAACGGGGCCAGGCTCGAGACCTACGTCATCGAGGGCGCGCGGGGCAGCGGCGTGGTCTGCGTCAACGGCGCGGCCGCACACCTGATCCACCCCGGCGACCTCGTCATCATCGCCGCGTACGCGATGATGTCCGACGAGGAGTCGCGCGACTGCAAGCCGAAGGTCGTCTTCGTCGACGAGGCCAACCGCATCGCCTCGGTGCACAGCGATCCTGCCGTCTGAGCCATGACGAACCGGCACCACATCGCCATCGTCGGCAGCGGCTCGCTGGCGACCTCGATCTGCGAGTCGCTGGCCGCGCTCGCGCCGCCGCTCGGCGCGCTCAACGCGGCCCCGATCGAGGTCACCGTGCTCGCCCGCAATCCCGACGCGGTGTCGGCCATCGCCCGCCACTGCCGGGCACGGGCCGCCGTCGCCGGCACGGCGGTCAGCTTCACCGGGGAGCGGCTGGGCGACGAGGCCGCGACCCTGGCCCGGCTCCAGCCGACCTACCTGGTGTGCTGCGCGTCCGCCCAGTCGCCGTACGAGAAGGTCGACCGGCCCTCGGCGTGGACGCGGCTGATCGGGCAGGCCGGGTTCGGGGTGACGCTGCCGCTGCAGGCCACCGTCGCCGTGCGGCTGGCCCGCGCGATCACCGCGGCCAGCCCGCACACCGCGCTGATCAACGGCTGCTTCCCCGACGCGGTCAACCCGTTGCTGGCCGCCATGGGGCTGCCGGTGCTCTGCGGCGTCGGCAACGTGGCCACCCTCGCGGCGTGCCTGCAGGCCGCCCTCGGGCTGCCCGATCAGCGCCGCCTGGCCGTGCTCGGCCACCACGCGCACCTCGACGCCCCCGACGTCCCCGGCGACGACGTGCTGGCCTGGCGCGACGGACGGCCGGTGCCCGGGGTGACGGGCCTGCTCGCACCCGACCGGGCGCTGCCCCGGCCGCAGCTCAACGCGATCGCCGGGCACGCCGCCGCCCGCCTGCTCACCGACCTGCTCTCCGGCGCGGAGGTGCACACCAGCCTGCCCGGTCCGCTCGGCCTGCCCGGCGGCTACCCGGTGCGGCTGACCGGCGGCGGGCTCGCGCTGAACCTGCCGGGCCTGAGCCCGGCGGAGGCGATCGAGTGGAACGTGCGCGCCGGCCGCCGGGACGGCATCGAACTCGGCGGCGGCCGCGTCCGGCACCTGCCCGCGGCGGTGTCCGCGCTGGAGCCCCACCTGCCCGAGCTGGCGCACGGCTGGGACGCCACCGACTACGACGCGGTGCAGGACCTGTTCCGCGTGCTGCGCCGCCGGCTGCGGGCCACGAGCCCCAGCCCGGCCCTCATCTGACCGAATCCATCGAGCCGACCTCACGAAGGAGCAACGGTGCTCACGACAGCGACCGTCCCGGTGACCCGCAATCTCATCGTCGACTACTACGGAGTCATCGCGGCCGCCGTCGCCCGGCTCGGCGCCGGCCCCGGCGGCCCGGCGGGCACGGCCGCCTTCGCGCCCGGGTTCGACCTGCCGGAGCTGTCCGACGAGGTGCGGCAGTTCTTCGCCGTGGCCACCGCGACGTGGCGGGACCTGGGCGCGCACGGCGGCCACGGCGTGCAGTTCATGGACCTGACCGGCAACCCCGGCACGCACACCACCAAGACGTTCCCGTCGCTGCTCATCGTCGCCCGCGCCGTGCAGCACATCCGGCGGACCGGCGAGTCGGTCTGCATCTTCACCCCCACCTCGGCGAACAAGGGCATCGCGCTGCGCGACGCGGTCAGCCGCGCGATCGCCGCGAAGCTGGTCACCCCGGAGCAGCTGCGGGTCGTGGTGCTGGCGCCGGCCTCGACGCGCCACAAGTTCCGCCGCGACGCGCTGTCCGCCGACCCCGCGCTGCGGGCAGCCAACCCGCTGCTGCGCTTCGGCGGAGACGAGCCCGAGGGGGTCAAGGCACTCGGCCGGGCCTTCGTGGACGCGTACGCGCAGGAGGCGTACGACAAGCACGGCACCACGCTGTGGTTCTCCCTGGCGCTGCCGAACTACCTGGTCGCCGACGCGGCACGGGCCGCGTTCGAGCTGGACGCCGCCCCCGCGGTCGCCGCCGCGCCGCGCTGGCACGCGCATGCCGTGTCCAGCGCGTTCGGCCTGCTCGGCTACAACCTCGGCCGGGACGTGCTGGAGGACTCCGGGCGCGCGGACGGCTCGCCGCGGCCCGGTTTCCTGCTCGTGCAGCACCTGGGCACCCCGGACATGGTGCTCAACCTGCGGCACGGCTCGTTCTCCCGGGACGGGCTGCCCGCATACCGGCTGGACGCCGCGACCGGGCTGTGGGCGCAGGACGCCGACCCGCACTTCCCGGCCGTGACCGGCGACCCCGGCGAGGTGCTCGACCCGACCTTCTACACCCACCAGCCGGTCACCTCACCCGCGATGAACGACCTGATCAGCCGGTACGGCGGCGACGGCATCACCGTCTCGCGGCACGAATGCGTCGCCCGCTACCCGCAGCTGCGGGAGTGGCTGCGCAACACCCCGTGCGAGCTGCCCGCCGACCCGGCGGACCTGCGCGAGTGGTCCATCGTCATGGCGCTGACCGGCGTGCTCAACGCGATCGACCGGGGACTCGTCCCGGCCGGTCGGGAGATCGTGGTGCACGGCTCGGGCAGCTACCGCGACGACGACTACGCGGTGTGCGAGCCGGACGCGCAGGTGTCCACGGTCGAGGAGATCGCGGCGGCGGTCCTGGGCGGCCGCTGATGGCGATCGTCGCGCCCTCCGCCGTGCTGGACGAGCTGGCCCGCGCCTGCGACGTCCCCGCTGACCAGGCCGCCCGCGCAGCCGTTGCGCTGCTGGCCCGCCGCTACACCGGCCGTGCCGCGCAGACCGTGCGCACGCCCGACGGCGCCGTCCACTTCGACCTGACCGTCGACGGCTCGGTCCGTGACCTGGTCACTGCCCCGGCCATCGACAGCACGGAGCGGCTTTCGCCGGGTGAAGGAGATCAGCTCACCGACCTGGCCGTGCTGCCCGGCGACGGTGGGCTGGTCGTCGTCGGCTGCCCGGCGGAGCTGGCCGGGGCTTTCGCCGTGGACCTGGCGGCGCTGCTTTCCGTGATGGCCGCCGATCCTGGGCAGTCCACGGCGGACCTGTTGCCGGAGTCCGCGTACGAGCGCGGGCGGTCTGTCGACCGGGCGGCGCTGCACGGCGGGTCGCGACGGGAGCCGACCGGCTGGGAGCCGGGCTCGGCGGACACGATCTGCACCGCGTTCGCCGCGCAGGTCGCGCGCCATCCCGACCGTGCGGCTGTGCTCGCCGACGACGGGGAGCTGACCTACCGGCAGCTCGGGTCGGCCGTGGCGGCCACCGTGGCGGCGGTCCGGGACGCGGTCGGCGACAGCGGTGGCGCGGGCCGCGCGGCGCTGCTGTGCCGGCACGGTGCGACCACGGTCGTCGGGCTGCTCGCCGCGCTGGCCGGCGGCCGGGCGTACGTGCCGCTCGAGCCGAGTTTCCCGGCCGGACGGCTGGCGCACATCCTCGCCGACAGCGACGCCGACGTGCTGCTGATCGACGCCGCACACGCCGACCTGGCCCACCGCGTCGCCGCCGAGGCGGGCCGCCCGGACCTGACGATGGTCCACATCGAAGTGACCGCGCCCGCCGCCGAACTCGACGAGCTGGTCGCGGCACTGCTCGGCCGCGCCGCGCCGGACGATCCGGCGTACCTGCTCTACACGTCCGGTTCGACCGGCGCGCCCAAGGCCGTGGTGCAGAGCCACCGCAACGTGCTGTTCGGGGTGGCCAACCACATCCGCAACTTCGCGATCTCCCCGGCTGACCGGACCAGCGTGCTCACCTCGTTCGGGTACGACATGGCGGTCACCGACCTGTTCGGCGCGATCCTGTGCGGGGCCGCAGCGGTGCCGTCCGACATCCGCGAACACGGCCTCGGCCACCTCGCGCAGACCATCGCCCGGCACGGCGTGACGATCTACCACTCGCCGCCGACCGTCTACCGCTACCTGCTGGCCGGGCTCGGCCCGGACGGGCGGCTGCCCAGCGTACGGGCGGTGCTGCTCGGCGGGGAGGAGGTCACCCGCCACGACGTGGAGCTGTGCCGACGCCACTTCGCCGCCGGGGCGGTGTTCGTCAACGGATACGGCACCACGGAGATCAGCTTCGCGGCGCAGCACCACCTCGCCCCGGACGCTCCGCTGGACCACGCGGTGGTGCCGATCGGGCATCCGCTCGACGGCATCGACGTGGTGCTGGTGGACGCGGCCGGGCGGCCGGTCTGCCTGACCGGCGAGGTCGTGGTCCGCTGCGCGCACGTGGCGCTCGGCTACTGGGGCCGGCCGGAGCTGACCGCGAGCCGGTTCCGGGAGCACGGCGGCAGCCGCGCGTACTGGACGGGCGATGTCGCGCGGCGGCTGCCCGACGGGCGGCTGGTGTTCCTGGGCCGCGCCGACCGCCTCGTCAAGATCCGCGGGTACCGGGTCGAGCTGGGCGAGGTCGAGTCCCGGCTGGCCGCCCTGCCCGGCGTCGGCCAGGCCGCCGTCGTCGCCCGCTCGAGCAGGCACGGCACGGGCCCGGAAGCCAAGGAGATCATCGCGTACACCGTCGCGGCCGGCGGCGCCGAAGTGGACCCGGGCAGCCTGCGTGCCGCCCTGGCCGAGCTGCTGCCCGACTACATGGTGCCGCGGGCGGTGATCGTGGTCGACGCGCTGCCGATGGGCGACACGGGCAAGCTCGACGTCCGGGCCCTGCCGGAACCGCCGGTCGCGGCCGTCCCCGCCCAGGTGCGCCGGAGCGCGGCAGCGGGTGAGCCCGATCCGCTGGAACAGGTGATCGCGGCGGCGTGGTGCGCGGCGCTCGGTGTCGACGCCGTCGACCGGCGCACCTCGTTCTTCGACGTGGGCGGTCATTCGCTGCTGCTGGCGCTGGTGCAGGAGCGGTTGCAGGCCGTACTCGGCGAGCGGATCTCGATGATCCGGCTGCTGGAGTTCCCGACCGTCGCCGGACTCGCCGCCCACCTGCGCGCTGCCCGGCCCGCCGCGCGCCCGGGGCACGACGCCCGGTCCGTGGCGGACGACCGGTCCGCCGCTGATGCGCCGATCACGGACGAGCAGTCCACGGCCGACAGCTGGACCGCGCTCGACGCCGGGCAGTCCCAGCTCGCCGACCGGATGCGCCGCCGTCGGGCGGCACGGCAGGGGTCGGCCGACCGGGTGGAGACGCCGTCATGAGCGAGGACGACCTGATCGCCGTGGTGGGCATGGCCTGCCGGGTGCCGGGCGCGCCGGACGTCGCGACCCTGTGGCGCAACCTGCTCGACGGGGTGGACGCCGTTCGCCGGTCCACCCCGGCCGAGCTGGTGGCGGCCGGGCTGCCCGTGGACGGCACGTACGTGCCCGCGTTCGGGCGGCTGGACGCGCTGGAGGACTTCGACGCGGCACGGTTCGGGTACACCGACGCCGAGGCCGCGCTGCTCGACCCGCAGCACCGCATCTTCCTGGAGTCGGCCTGGCACGCCCTGGAGGACGCCGGGCTCGATCCGGCGCGCGGGCAGACAGCCCCGATCGGCGTGTTCGCGGGCTGCGGCGTGAACCGATACCTGCGCCATCACCTGCTCGGCAACCCGGCGGTGAAAACGGCCGGGCCGCTGCCCGACGACTGGGACGACGCGCTGGCCGGGGGGACCTGCGACTACCTGCCCACCCGGGTCGCGTACGCGCTGGGCCTGACCGGCCCGGCCGTGGCCGTGCAGACGGCCTGCTCGTCGTCGCTGGTCGCGGTGTGCCAGGCGGCGCAGAGCCTGCTCGACTTCCGGTGCGACGTCGCGCTCGCGGGCGGGGCGGCGGTCGTGTCGACCGGGCAGCTCGGCTACCGCCACCGGCCCGGCGGCACGTGGGCCGCCGACGGGGTGTGCCGGCCCTACGACGCGGACGCCACCGGTCAGGTCTTCGGCAACGGCGGTGGGGCTGTGGTGCTCAAACGGCTGCCCGACGCGGTCGCCGACGGCGATCACGTGTACGGCGTGCTGGCCGGCTGGGCGGTCAACAACGACGGCGCGGCCCGCGCCGGTTTCAGCGTGCCGGGCGTGGCCGGGCAGGCGGCCGTGGTCGCCGAGGCCCTGGCCGCCGCCGACTGGGACGCGGGCAGCGTCGGTTTCGTCGAGGGCCACGGCAGTGGCACCGCCGTCGGCGACGCGATCGAGATCGAGGCGCTGACCCGCGCGTTCCGGGCGTCGGGCGGGCGTGCGGGACACTGCGTGCTCGGCTCGATGAAGCCCAACACCGGCAACCTCGACGCCGCCGCCGGCGTGCTCGGCCTGATCAAGGCGGTGCTCGCGGTACGCGACGGGATGATCCCGCCGACCCTGCACTTCCGCCGCCCGCACCCCGACGTGGACCTCGCGGCCTCGCCGTTCACCGTCGCGGCCGAGCTGCGTACCTGGTCCGGTGCGCGGCGGGCCGGGGTCAGCTCGTTCGGGCTGGGCGGCACCAACGCCCACGTGCTCGTCACCCAGGGCCCGGAACACGCGGGCCCGCCCCGGGTTCCCGTGCCCGGCTACGCGTTTCGGCGGCGGCGGCACTGGATCGAGCCGATGGCAGGCGACCATGCCTGAGCCGGACGGCCTCGTGCCGCTGGGCGACACCGGCTGGCAGGCGTGGCGCTCGGCCGTGCTGCGGGCGCCCGGGTTCCCCGCCACCGGTCTCGACCTGCTGGCCGCGCCCGAGTGCGCGAAGGAAGCCGACGCGCTGCTCGCCACCGGCGGCGACCGGGCCGCGTTCGACGGCGCGTTCGCGTCCGCGACCCGGCGGATGACCGCCCGCCTGCACGACATCGCCGCCGACCCGCTGTTCCGCGAGGCCGTGACCTGGCAGAGCCTGAACGCGGTCGAGGCCCTCGACGGGCTGCTGCGCGCGGGCCCGGACGCCAACCGCAACTCGCGGCACCGCCCGCGCGAGGTCCTGGTGACCCGCTACTGGCAGCGCTACTGCGGCAAGAACGACACCATCGGATTCTTCGGCCCGGTCTGCTGGGCGTCGCTGACCGACGGCGACGCCACCGCCCGGGTCGAGCCCGGCCCGGGCCTGGTCCGCGCCCGTGTGGTCGACCTCGAACGCCGGGTCCTGTCCGCGTACGCCGACCGGCTCGCCGCCGACCCGAGGTTCCGGCCGTGGCTGCCCGTGACCCGGCAACCCCAGCTGGCGCTGCGCGGCGACGACCTGCTCCAGGCCGGCGTGCCCGCAAGACGGCTGACCCCCGCGCACACGGTCCTGCTGGGCGCGTGCGACGGCAGCCGCAGCGCCCGCGACGTGGCCGCGCTCGCCCTGGCCGATCCGCGCACCGGGCTGCGCCACACCTCGGACGCCCTGCTGGCGCTGACCCAGCTGGCCGAGCAGGATTTGCTGCGCTGGGGCGTCGAGCTGCCACTGACCGTCGCCGCCGAAGCCGAACTGCGCCGACGCCTGGCCGGGATCGCAGACCCGGCACTGCGCGAAGAAGCTCTGGCAGGCCTGACCCGGCTGCTCACCGCCCGCGACCGGCTCGCGGCCGCGGCCGGTGACGCGGCCGCGGTCCGGTCGGCCCTGCTCGGCCTGCAGGACGAATTCGTCGCGGTGACCGGCGGGGACGTGCTGCACCGCCCCGGCGCCACCTACGCCGGGCGCGGCCTGGCCTACGAGGAGACGCTGCGCGACCTGGACGTCGAGTTCGGCGAGCCGCTGCTGACCATGCTCGCCGACACGCTCGTGCCGCTGCTGGAAGCCGCCCGCTGGCTGACCGCCGCGATCGCCGGGGCGTTCACGGTCGCGCTGCGCGAGCTGTACGACGACGCCGCCGCCGACGGCCCTGTCGCGCTGGGCGACCTGTTCGACGCGGCGCTCGGTGTCCTGTTCGGGCAGGGGCCGGTCGAGGACGTGCTCGCCGACTTCACCACGCGCTGGTCGCAGCTGCTCGGGCTGACCGGCCGGGTCGACGGCCCGATCACCCTCGACCCGGCCGAGGTCCGCGCCGGGGTCGCCCGGCTGTTCGGCGCGACCGCGCCCGGCTGGACCGCGGCCCGCCTGCACAGCCCCGACCTGCACCTGTGCGCGCCGAACGCGCAGGCGCTGGCCGACGGCGACTTCACCGCGGTGCTCGGCGAGCTGCACGTCTCCTGGCTCACCTGTGACAGCGGCACCCTCACCCGCTTCCACCCCGACCCGGCCGCGCTGCGTGCCGCACTGCACCGCGACCTGGGCGACCGGACCCTGCTCCTCTACCCGACGGACTTCCCCGAGTTCACCGCCCGGATCGCGTTCACCCTCGACGGGCCCGGCGACGTCCGGCTCGCCTACGGTTCGGCTCCCGTGCCGGATCCGGCGCAGGTGCTGCCGCTGGCGGCGGTGACGGTATCGCTCGTGGACGGAGAACTGACCGGCTCCGCCCCGGACGGGCGCGCCTGGCCGCTGCTGGAGCTGTTCGGCCCGTTCCTGTCGTCGCGGGCGGTCAACGCGTTCAAGGTCGCCGCCGACGGCGCGCACACCCCACGGGTGAGCATCGGCCGCCTCGTCGTGCACCGCCAGACCTGGCGCACCACGGTCGCCGACTGCGGCCTCGACGACCAGCTCGCCGACGAGGCCGCCCGCTACCTGGCCGTACGCCGCTGGCGGGACCGGCTGGGGCTGCCCGAGCAGGTGTTCGTCCGGGTCGGCACCGAGGTCAAGCCGGTCTACGTCGACTTCACCAGCCCGGCGTACGTGGCCGCCTTCGTGGCGATGGTCCGGGCCGCCGTGCGCACCGGCGGCCCCGGCGTGCCGTTGACGGTCTCCGAGATGCTGCCGGGGCCCGAGCAGGCGTGGGTGCCGGACGCGGCCGGGCGGCGCTACTTCAGCGAGCTGCGGATGGCGATCCGCGACCCGGCGTCCGCACCGACGAGGAGCTGACCATGTCGACCGAACACGGCGCGGTCCTGGCCTTTCCCGACCGCAGATATCCCGACCTCGTCGCCGACCACGCGGCGGAGCGGCCCGACGCGGTCGCGGTCCGGCAGTGGGACACCGTGCTCACCTACCGGCAACTGTGCACGGCAGCGGCGACGCTGGCGGCCACCCTGCGCGCGGCCGGCCCGCAGCCGCTGGTCGGGGTGTGCGCCGACCGGCAGCCGATGCTGGTCGCGGGCCTGCTCGGGGTGCTGGCGTCGGGCGCGGCGTACGTGCCGCTCGACCCCGCGCTGCCGCCGGCCCGGCTGCGCGACATCGCCCGCGAGGCGGGCCTGCGCACAGTCGTCTGCGACCCGCTCGGCGCACGCCTGCTCGACGGCGCGGACCTGCACCTGCTGCCGCTCCCGGCCGAAGCGGACTCAGCCGGTCGAGGGCCGGACAGGTGTGCCGCGGCGGCCGACGATCTCGCCTACGTGATGTTCACGTCGGGGTCGACGGGACGGCCGAAGGGCGTGATGATCCCGCACTCGGCGCTGACCGAGTTCGTCGTCAGCCTTGCCGACATCGCCACTCTGAGCAGCGACAGCGTCGCGCTCGGGTTCGCGTCGATCGGGTTCGACGCCTCCGTCATCGACCTCCTGGCACCGCTCGCGGCGGGCGGGACGGTGGCGCTCGCCGGGACCGCCGACCGGGCCGACCCGGTGCGGCTGCAGCGCTTCTGCGCCGAGCACCGGGTCACGGCCGCGTTCGTGCCCCCGGCGCTGCTGCCCGTGCTCGACCCGTCCGGCCTGCCGGACCTGCGGGTGGTGCTGACCGGCAGCGAGGCCCCGGGTCCGGAGCAGGTGGCGCGCTGGTCGGCCGGGGGCCGCCGGTTCCTCAACCTGTTCGGCCCGACCGAGACGACCGTGCTGGTCACCTGGTTCGAGGCGACCGGCGACTGGGACCGGCCGCTGCCGATCGGCCGCCCGGCCGCCAACCACCGGGTGTACGTCGTCGACGAGCACCTGCGCCCGGTGGCCGACGGCGTGCCGGGAGAGCTGCTCGCCGGGGGCGCCGGGCTGGCCCGGGGCTACCTGGGTGCGCCGGACCTCACCGAGGAGCGGTTCGTGCCCGACCCGTTCTCCGGCGTGCCCGGCGCGCGGCTCTACCGCACCGGCGACCTGGTCGTCCGGCAACCGGACGGGCTGCTGCACTTCCTCGGGCGGGTCGACCGGCAGGTGAAGATCCGCGGTCAGCGCGTCGAGATCGGCGAGGTCGAGGCGGTGCTGCGCAGCCACCCCGGCGTCGGGCACGCGGCCGTCGCCGCCGTCGACGGCCCCGGCGGCACGCGGCTGATCGCTTTCACGACCGGCGCCGCGACCCCGCAGGCCCTGCACGAGCACTGCGCCGCCCGGCTCGGGCCCGCGATGGTCCCCGCCCGGATCACCGCCGTGCCGGAGCTGCCGCTGCTGTCCAGCGGCAAGGTCGACCTCGACCGGCTCGTCGCCGACGACGTGCCGCCCGTGGACGGGACACCGTTCGCCGCGCCGGCCACGCCGACCGAGACCGAGGTCGCCGCCGTCTGGGCCGAGCTGCTCGGGCTGGACCGGGTCGGCCGCGACGACGACTTCTTCGACACCGGCGGGCATTCGATCACCGCGATGCGGCTGGTCGCCGCCCTGCGCCCGCGGCTGCGCCGCGACGTGGCGATCGAGGACGTGCTGCAGGGCCGCACCCTGCGGGAGATCGCGGCCCGCGCGCAGGCCGCGGCCGTGCTCGGCGACCAGCCGCCGGCACGCGGACGCCCGCCCGCGCTGTCGCCCGCCCAGCAGCGCCTGTGGTTCCTGGAGCGGTACTCGCCCGAGGCCGCGGCCGCCTACAACATCGTGCTCGCCGAACGCCTGCACGGTCCCCTCGACTCCGCCGCGCTGGCCGCCGCGCTCGCGGCCGTCGCAGCACGGCACGAGGTGCTGCGCTGGCGTATCCCGGACGCCGACGGGGCGCCGTACGCGGTGCTCGACCCGGCGGGCCCGGTGCCGCTGCCGGTCACGGACCTGAGCACGCTGCCGCCCGCGGCACGCGAACGCGAACTCGCCGCACAGCTGGCCGCCGAGGCGGGCGGCCGGTTCCGGCTCGCGACCGACGCGCTGTGGCGGCACCGGCTGTTCCGGCTCGGCGAGGACGAGCACGTGTGGGCGGTCACCGCCCACCACGCCGTGTTCGACGGCTGGTCACAGGCCATGCTCTACGACGACCTCGCCACCGCGTACGCGGGCACGCCCCTGCCGCCGCTGCCCGCCACCTACGGCGACTACGTGGCCTGGCGGGCCGACCGGCGCGAGCAGCGCGCCGACACCGACCTCGACTGGTGGACGTCCCACCTGGACGGTGCGCCGACCGTCCTCGAAGTGCCCGGCGACCGGCCCCGGCCCGCCGAGCAGACCTACCCCGCCGGGTACAGCGGCACCTGGCTCGACCCCGACACGACTGCAGACCTGCACCGCTTCGCCCGGGAACAGGGCGCGACCCCGTCGGCGGTGCTGCTCGCGGCGTTCGGGCTGGTCCTGGCAAGCTGGGCCGGGCAGGACGAACTGGTGATCGGCACCCCGGCCGTGGACCGCCGGCACCCCGACTTCGAGCCCATGGTCGGCTTCTTCGTCGACATCACCCCGCTGCGGCTGCGCACGGACGCGGGTCTCAGCTTCGCCGCACATGTGCGCGCCGCCCGCGACGAGCTGATCGCCGCGCTGGCCCACCCCGAAGCGCCCCTGGAGCGCCTGGTGCAGGCGTTCGGGCTGGGCGGTCAGACGGTCCGCAGCCCGCTGGTCCAGGTGCTGTTCAACGTGTTCAACTTCGCCGCGCCCCGGCTCGACCTCAAGGGGCTGGTCAGCGAGCCGGTGCCGGTGCCCGCGCCGGGTTCGGCGTTCGACCTGAC
The DNA here is from genome assembly GCF_009720385.1 of Catellatospora vulcania. GTDB lineage: Bacteria > Actinomycetota > Actinomycetes > Mycobacteriales > Micromonosporaceae > Catellatospora > Catellatospora vulcania. The sequence goes on from NZ_WARX01000007.1 coordinate 301,278, forward strand.
GCTCTACGGCGTGGAGCGCGAGGGCCGGATGCGGCTGGAAGTCGTGCACAACAGCGACCTCTACGACACGTCCCGGATGGACCTGCTGCTGGACTCGCTCCGGCAGGTGATCGTCCGTGGCGTCGCCGAAGGCGACCTGCCCGGCGGCGAGCTGGCCCCTGCGCGCGGCGTGACTGCCGTCGAGTCCCCGCGAGCCCGGTTGCGGCCGACAAGGCCGGATCACGTCGGCGTCCCCCCGGCGACCGCGACCGAGCAGGCCGTCGCCGCCGTGTGGTGCGAAGTGCTCGGCCGCGACGCCGTCGGGGTCACCGACAACTTCTTCGACTCCGGCGGCGGCTCGCTGGCCGCGGTCACCGTGCAGCAGCGGCTCAACCGGATGCTGGGCCGCGACCTGCGTGTCGTCGACCTGTTCCGGTACCCGACCGTCCGCACGCTGGCGTCGTTCCTGGACGGCGCGACGGGCGTGGACAGCGCCGACGACGCGGTGGAACAGGCGTTGCGCCGGGGCGCGGCCCGGCGGGCGCGGACCCGGCACCGCGCCGCGACCGAAGGAGAGTCCCCGTGAGCGACGATCTGACCGACGGACCCGAGCCCATCGCCGTGATCGGCATGGCCTGCCGGGTGCCCGGCGCACCCGACCTCGCCCGGTTCTGGGACAACCTGGTCGCCGGGCGCAGCGCGCGCACCGAACTGAGCCGCGAGCACCTGCAACGCGCCGGGGTCCCGGCGGAGCAGGTCGACGACCCCGATTTCGTACCGGTCGGCTACCTGCTCGACGACGTCGAGAACTTCGACGCGGGCCTGTTCGGCATGACCCCGCGCGAAGCCGCGCTGGCCGACCCGCAACACCGGCTGTTCCTGGAGCTGTGCCACGCCGCGCTGGAGCACGCGGGCTGGGACCCGGCCCGCTTTCCCGGCGACATCGGCGTCTACGGCGGACGGGGCATGGAGACCTACCGCTGGCGGCACATCCACGCCAACCAGGCGATCATGGCGGTCACCGACCACACCACCATCGGCAACGGCAACCACGCCGACACGTTCACCACCCTCGCCTCGTACCACCTGAACCTGCGCGGCCCGAGCGTCGGGGTCTACACGGCCTGCTCCACCTCGCTGGTCGCCGTGCACACTGCCGCCGAGGCGCTGCGTGCCGGTGAGTGCGACATGGCGCTGGCCGGTGGCGTCAGCATCGAGCTGCCCGCCGACCGGGGCTACCTGCACCGCGAGGGCGCCGGCGACTCCGCCGACGGGCACTGCCGCCCGTTCGACGCGGCCGCGACCGGTGTCGTGGCGGGCAGCGGCGGGGGAGTGGTGCTGCTCAAGCGGCTCGCCGACGCGGTCGACGACGGCGATCACGTGTACGCGGTCGTGCTCGGCAACGCCGTCAACAACGACGGTGCGGCCAAGGTCGGGTTCACCGCCTCCGGCGTCGCCGGGCAGGCCGCCGCCGTCGCCAACGCGCTGGCCACCGCAGGTGTCGACCCGCGCACCGTGACCTACGTCGAGGCGTCCGCCACCGGCAGCGCCCTCGGCGACGCCATCGAGGTCGAGGCGCTGACCTCCGTGTACGGCCGCGGCCGCACCGACCGGCAGTGGTGTGCCCTGGGCTCGGTGAAGTCGAACATCGGCCACCTCAGCCAGGGCGCGGGCGTCGTCGGTCTCATCAAGACAGCCCTCGCCCTCGACCACAGCCTGATCCCGGCGAGCCTCGGCTACACGGCCCCGAACCCGGCCCTCGACCTGGACAAGAGCCCGTTCTACGTCAACGCGACCCTCGCCACCTGGGAGTCCGGCACGACCCCGCGCCGCGCCGCGGTCAGCTCGTTCGGCATCGGCGGCACCAACGCCCACGTCGTGCTCCAGCAGTCCCCCGCCCGCGAACCGGGCCGGCCGCCGCACCCCGCCGGCCGGCCGTCAGCAGCCGCGTCGACGCCGGCCGGGCAGGGCAGACCGCACCTGCTGACCGTCTCGGCCCGCTCGGCCGCCGCGCGGGACGCCGCCGCGTCACGGCTCGCCGACCATCTCGCCGTGGCCGGTGACCTGGACCTCGCCGACGTCGCGCACACGCTGCGGGTCGGCCGGGCCGAGCACCCGTACCGCGCCGCGGTCGTCGCCACCGACGCGACCGACGCCGCAGCCGCGCTGCGCACCCCGCAGCGCCGCCTCTCCGCCATCGCCGGCGGGACGCCGCGCGTGGTGCTGCTCTTCGGCGACCAGGCCGCCGTTCCCGCCGGGCTCGGCCTGTACGCCGCCGAACCCGCCTTCGCCGACGCCGTCGAGCGCTGCGCCGCCGCGGCCGGTCGCGATGCCCGCGACCTGCTGGCCGACCCCGTGCTCGCGCCGTTCACCGTCGGCTACGCCACGGCGCGGCTCTGGCAGTCGTGGGGATTGCGCCCCGCCACGATGCTCGGCCACGGCGCGGGCGAGTACGTCGCGGCGACCCTGGCCGGTGTGTTCGACCTGCCCGCCGCGCTGCGCCTGGTTGCCCTGCACGGGCGGCTGCTGCGCGAGGCCGCCGCCGAGGCCGCGTTCACGGTGTCGGCCGACGCGGAGAAACTGGCCGCGCTGCTCCCGCCGCAGGCGTCGATCGTCGCCGTCGACGGCCCTGCGACCTGCGTCGTCACCGGCCCGGCCGAGCTGCTGGAGCGGCTCACCGAACCGTCCGGCCGCAAGATCGCCACCCGGCGGCTGCGTACCGTCCACGCGTCCCCGCCCGCCGTCACCGACGCGATGGTCGGCGAGCTGGCCGCCGCGGTCGCCGCCGCACGCCCGTCCGCGCCGACCGGCCCCTACCTGTCCTGCCGCACCGGTCTGCCGGTCACCGCCGACCAGACCCGTGATCCGAGCTACTGGGCCGGACTGCTGCGCGAACCGGTCCTGTTCGGACCTGGCGTCGCCACGGCGCTGGCCGGTGGTGCGACACTGTTCCTCGAGTGCGGCCCCGGGCGCCGGCTGGCCGGTCTCGCCCAGATGCAGGCGCCCAAAGGCGGTCCCGCGCCGCAGCACAGCCTGCCCGCCGCAGCGGATCCGGCCGCGAAGGACCCCGGCGACGACGTCATGACCTGGTACACCGCAGCGGGGCTGCTGTGGGCGCACGGAGTGCCGTTGACCCTCGGCGACACGGGCCGACGCGTGCCGCTGCCCGGCTACCCCTACGAGCGCACCCGGCACTGGATCGAGCCCGACCCGCCCGTGGCCGTCCAGGCAGTCCCACTGGTGACAGGGGGTGTGCCGGCAGTCGGCATAGCCACCGGCGCGGTGGTCGCAGGCGACGCGAGTGGGCACACGGAGCAGCCGGACGTGGCCGCCGCGCTCGCGCCGATCTGGTCCTCGCTGCTCGGCATCGAGCGGATCCGGCCCGACGACGACTTCTTCGCCATCGGCGGGACCTCGCTCACGGCGGTGCAGCTCGTCGCCCAGGTCCGGGCGTCGTTCGGGGTGCGGCTGTCGATGCGGCTGATCTTCGACGCGCCGACGCTGGACGAGATGGCCAGGACCATCGAACAGCGCCGAGCCGCCGCCGCGGCCCGGGTGTGACCGCGGCTCAGACCTGCTTGACCAGCTCCGACAGATGAAGGTCGGGGTCGTCGACCACCGCGCGCAGCAGGCGCTCGTACCCGTCGGCGAACCCGGCCACCGTCGGCTCCGTCAGCAGGCCCGTGTCGTAGACGAACGTGGTCGACAGGCCCCGCGGGCCGGGCCGGGCGTACACCATCAGGTCGTGCAGCACCTTCGGGATCCCCAGACCGAAGTCCTCCACGACCAGGCCCGGCAGCGTCAACCGGCTCGCGACCTCGACCTCCTCATGTAGGAACATCGCCTGGAAACCCTGCGCCCGGCCCGGATGCGGCGGCTCGTCCAGCGCCGCGACGACCTGCCCCCACGGCAGGTCCTGGTGGTCCAGCGCGTCGATCACCGTCTCCCTGGTGCGGGCCAGGACCTCCCGGAACGTCGGATCGCCGGACAGGTCGCCGCGCAGCGCCAGCGCGTTGTTGAACAGCCCCACCAGCCGGGCCAGCTCCGGCCGGGTGCGCCCGACCCCGGCGACCGGGATGCCGATCGCGAAGTCGTCGCGCCCGCTCGCCCGCCACAGCAGCACGTGCAGCGCGGCGAGCAGCACCATGAACCGGGTACAGCGCGCCGACCGGCCCAGCTCCTCGACCTGGCGGACCAGCTCCGGGTCGATGGTCCGGGCGAGCTGCGCCGCGGGCGCGCCCTTCGCCGCAGGCCGCGGCAGCGCGTCGACCAGCTCCAGCGGGGCCAGCCCGGCGAGCTGCTCGTGCCAGTACTCGCGGTCCTCGTCCTCCTTCTCCGTGTCGGCGACGGACTGCGACCACGCGAAGTCGCCGTACTGCACCGGAAGGTCCGGCAGGTCGGCAGTCACGCCCGCGACCAGCGCCGGGTAGAGCAGGCCGAGTTCGCGGTCGATGACGCCGAGGGACGCGCCGTCGGCGAGGATGTGATGGATGGTCATCCGCCACACGTGGTCGTCGTCGGCCAGGCGCAGCAGCGACGTGTGCACCAGCGGGCCGGTCTGCAGGTCCAGGGCCAGGGTGCGGCGCTCGTCGAGCAGCTCACGGGCCCGCTGTTCGCGCTGGTCGGCCGGAAGGTCGCGCAGGTCGAGCAACTCCATCGGTATGCCGTTCGCGGGCCCGACGACCTGGACCGGGCCGTCGGGCCGGTCGACGAACAGCGTGCGCAGGATCTCGTGCCGGTTCACGACCGCGTCGACGGCACGCGACCAGGCGTCGGCGTCCAGCGGGCCGCGGAACCGGTGCACCAGGTCCACCAGCGGCGACATGCCGCCGGGGTGGTTCGTGCAGAGCAGCCACCACCGGGCCTGCAGCGGGGTCAGCGGCAGCTCCACCAGATGTGACGGCCGGACGTTGACGGGGGACTCCGCTGTCACATCAAACATGGTGAACATCTTGGAGACGCGCGCCGACGGTGTCCAGCGGTCCGTCGTGTACCTAACCGCGTTCCAGGGCCCGGTTCAGGTCGGACAGCTGCCGGTCCAGGTATGCGGCCTGGCCGCGTACCACGCGGGTCCGGTGTTCGGTCAGGGCCCGGTCGTGGTCGATCGCGGCCCGCACCGCCTTCTGCACCGGTTCGGCCGCCAACTGCGCCAGCGCCGCGACCGCGGACTTGGGCGGCACAGGTTGCTCCGGAACCAGCCTGCGCAGGCCGTGCCGGGCCCGCACGGTCCAGCGGCCCTCGGCGTAACGCAGGCTGATCCGTGGCCCGGTGGCCGCGCCGGCCAGCCCGTACAGGGCAGGCAGCGGCTTGACGTCGCCGGGCTTGGGCTTCGGAGGCGCGGTGTCGTCGAGTTCGCGCCACAGCCGGTGCCCGACGACCGGGGTCAGCGTCACCGCGAAGTACAGGCCGGTGGCGACCAGGATCGCGTTGGTCAGACCGAGGTACTGGACCAGGTAACCCGCGAGCAGGCCGCCCAGCGGTGCGCCGCCGAACGCCACCGCGGTGATGATGCCGCCCATCCGCGACAGCATCTCCTTCGGCGTCCGCTGGTAGATCATCGCGCTGACCGTCGGGTTGAGCGACGACATGGCGATCCCGCCGACCAGCGTCACCGCGACGATCACGAGCAGGTCGTCGGTCAGCGCGAGCACGATGAACCGCGGCACACCGCCGATCAGATATCCGGCGACCAGCATCGGGTAGCGCGGCATGATCGGCGCGACCCACGCGACGAGCACGTTGCCCGCGATGAGCCCCAGCGCGTACGCCGTGGCGACCGCGCCCAGCGCGGTCGGGTCGTCCATCGTCGTGTACACCCACAGCGGAACGAACACCACGGCGCTGGCCTGGTTGAACAGGTTGGTGAAGAACAGCATCCCGGTGACGGCGCGCATCAGCCGGTTGCGCCGGAACCAGGTGAACCCCTCCCGCAGCGCGGCGAAGTAGGGCACGGCCGCGGTCGCGTCGGCCGCCGCCGTCACCGCCGCCCGCACCGGGATCATCAGCACGACCGCGACCGCGTACGTGGCCGCGTCGATCCAGATGCCCCCGATCGGCCCGAACACCACCACCGCGATCCCGGCCAGCGACGAACCCGCCAGGGTCGACGTGCGCAGCACGCCCTCGCGTACCGCGGCGACCCGCGCGTAGTCGCTGCCCGCCGCGCCCATCAGCGGCACCACCATGGTCGCCTTGGCCCGGTCGCCCTGCGCCCGCAGCACACCCAGCACCGCGACCAGCGCCAGCAGCAGGCCGAAGCCGTGCGGCCCGACCACGGCGATCGCAGCCATCACCGCGACGCTGCCCACGTCCGACCACAACGACGTGGGCCGGGCCCCGACCCGATCCTGCAGCGGCGCGGCGAGCACGCCGCTGACCACGTAGGTCAGCGTCTCCACCCCGGCGACCAGGCCGACCTTCACCGGGTCGCCGGTGGTGACGAGCACCAGCCACGGCACCGCGAAGAAGGTCATCCGGGTGCCGATGTTGGAGATGGCCTCGGCGGCGATGAGCCTGACCAGGTCCGACCGGTGGCGCTTCGGCGACGTGTCCAATCCGGATCAGGCCCTCCGCGCCGGCTCGGTCAAGGTCTCCTCCACGGCTGATTCGCGGGGAAGGCCCAGCATAGAGGCATGTCGCTGCGGCGAGTGGCGGACACCCTTCCGGCCGCTCATCCGAGGTCGGAGCGAGGAGCCCGAACCCCGGCGGGCGGGCGGCGATCGGCCAGATAATGGCCGGTAGACGGCGGTCGAGAGGAGCGGCGGGCAATGAGCACGATGCAGGCCGTGAGAGCGCACGCCAGGGGCGGCCCGGAGCAGCTCGTCTACGAGCAGGCGCCGCGGCCCGAACCCGGGCACGGTGACGTGCTGGTGGCCGTGAAAGCCGCCTCCATGACGCCGGACGAGCTCACCTGGCCGGAAACCTGGACGTACACCCCAGACGGCAGCGGGCCCGAGCGCACCCCGGTCACCCCGTCGCACGAGTTCTCCGGCGTCGTCGCGGCCACCGGGGCGGGCGTCGACCGTCTCCAAGTGCAAGGACCACCCGGTGCTGAGGGTCGGGACGCGGCTCAACGCGGTGGTCGACCCTGCTGACAGGCTTTACGCGATAGTGCCTTGACGATGCAGGAACCGAGCGTGCCGTGCCCGGATCAGGCCCGCTGGCTTACGGCCAATTCGGACAACTGGTCAAACGTCCGCACCAGCACGGCTCGCCGCTGCTCCTTGAACCCGGGCCGCGGCTCCAGCCCGTCGATCGCACGCTCCCAGACGGACAGGAAACGGGTCTTCCAACCTGCGATGACCTCAGGGTCAGGCAGGACAGCACCGACATAGCCCTGTTGCGCGACGAGCGCGAGCAGTTCGAGGTTGCACGGCACCGCGACACCCCAGTACTCGTCTGGTTCGATCTCGACGGAGTCGCCGGACATCGCCTCGGCGACCTCGCTGATGAGCCGGTCGGTCAGCATCGACAGGTGGTCGGCGGCGGTGTCGTCCTCGAAGTTTCCACTGCCCCAGGTCCCCATGAGTGCCCTCCCCGTGCCGGTCGTCGCCGCAGCCTACCCAGACGCAGGGACATGTTCACCGACCGCGACGCGATAACGGGTGGCCGACGCCCGGCCGGATGCTGTCTACTGCCCGATCATGGCGGGTACGACGTTGGCCTTCCTCAGTCCTTGCGAGGTCATGCAGGTCGAGGCGATTCTGAAGGAGGAATTGGCGGCTGCGGGGTTGGTTGAGCACCGTCGGTCGCCGGGCACTTGGCTTGGCAGCGGTCACCTTAACTACACCTACTGGATCCAGTCACCGGCCTGTGAGATCGAACCGGAGGCGCTGGTGCTTCTCGCGGAGGTGGCCGGCACGGCCATGTGCTGCGAATTCCTGCTGTACTCGTGCATCACCGACGCCGGCGACGCCCAGCTGCTGGGCGGCATCGCGCAGCGTGTGGCGGCTCGCACCAGAGGTTGGGTGTTCATCGAGTTCGAGGTCGAGCCGTCAGCGGAGGTGTACGGCCAGTTGAACCGCACCGGCCGGGGTATCCGGTTCGACGGCGACGCCTACCTCGACGCGGCGGCGATGGCGGCCTGGATGGCCCACCCCGACTACCACTTCGTCAAGTGAGGTCCGGCCGGGTCCTGGCCATGGGCGAGGGACCCGGCCGGAGCGCGGTCAGCCGAGCACGCGGTGGTCGGCGTGCAGGGAGCGGTCGAGGCGGATGGTGATGAACTCGTTGTCGTCGGGGCGGCCCGGGGTGCGGCCCGACGAGAACGGGAAGTTGTTGTCGTTCAGTACGGCCAGGGTCCGGTTGTCGAGGATCAGCACGTCCTCGATCGTCTGGAACGGGTACCGGAACGTGTCGGCGCCGCCGCCCAGGTGCTTCGGGTCGGCGATGTTCAGCAGGTCGGCGACCAGCGTCTTGTCTACCAGGCCGTCCCGGTCGCGGTCGGCCAGATCGGCCAGGTAGATCTTCTTGAACGCGGCCGCGTCGCCCTGGTTGTTGTCGCGCTCGATGACCAGGAAACGCTGCTTGTCGACCGCGATGAAGTCCCCGATCGCATTCGACGGCGACTCCAGCCGGTACGTCCAGCGCTTGGCCGTATACGCGCCTGCGCCCCGGTCGAACTGGTTTATCCGCAGGGTGCCCGCCGTGTCACCGCTGACGGTGCCTTCCAGCAACGGGTACAGGTACTTCCCGTCGACCGAGGCGGCCATGCCCTCGAAGCCCTTGCTGCTGCCCAGGTTCGCGGTCACGCCCAGCCGGGCGGCGCTCTCCGGCGCGTTGACGCCCGGCAGCGACACCGGCGCGGCCAGCAGCCGTCCGGCGCGGTCGAAGTGCAGCAGGTACGGCCCGAACTCGTCGCCGATCCAGTAGCTGCCGTCCTTGGCCTTGACGATCGACTCGACGTCGAAGTCGGCGCCGGTCAGCACCCGGTCGGGGCGGGTCAGCGGCCACGGCACGAGCCCGGCCGGGTCGGTGAGGTTGACGCCGCCGACGGCGTCGACGGCGCGGGTGCCGAAGTCGGGGATGAGGCGCTGGATGCGCAGCACGAAGTCGCCGCTGTTGTTGATGTTGCCGTAGCCGTTGTCCGACAGCACGTCGTAGCTGCCGTCGCTGTTGCGGGCGATGCCGCTGAAGCCCTGCACGGGCTGGTCGGCGAAAGGCGGCGTCACCCCGTTGACCGGGGTGGTGCCGAGCAGCGAGCCGGACGGGTCGCTGGCGGGCACGAAGGTCAGCGCGGGCAGCGCGGCGAAGCCGGTGAGCACGGCCGGCCCGAAGTCACCGGACCGCTCCGCCTCGGCCGGGGCGGCCGAACCGCCGGTGGGCAGGGCGACCGCCAGGGTCAGCACGGTGAGGCCGGTGAGGGCCAGCCGGGGCAGACGTGTCATGAATCCTCCTCGAACGGGTAATCGACCCGGACGTTAGACATCCCGGTTGAACCCGCCGAGAACGTCCGCTCAACGGCGTATGGAGATCACCGTGCGGAGGAGGCGTTCGGCGACCCTGTCAGGCGTTGTGCACCCGCGCCTGCATGGTGAGTTTGTGTTGCAGATCCCGCAGGGTCTTCATCGTCTCCTCGTCGGTCAGGCCGGTGGTGGTCGACCACTCGTAGCCTGATCCGAAGATGTCGCTGGCGAAGACGATTTCCGTGGCGATCAGCGACCGTCGCCAGTCCCGCCGGCTGAGCGGCTGCCCGGCCTGGATGGACGTTCTGAGACGGCGGACCTGCTGGTACATGTCCTCGACGTCCTCGAAACCCATGGCCACCGCAAGCGCGTCGGTGGCGTGGGCGGGTCCGCCCCATTCGTGGAAGCCGCGGACGAGCAGGTGGCGTTCGGCGTCGGTCAGGTCGATCGCCACTGGATCATCAATGGTCACGTCATGATGATCCCGCAAACCCTCGACGACCGCGGGGGCGACGGCTGCTGCGGGCTCAGCGCCGCTTCCACCAGGGTCGCGGGGGCGGGGCCGCGGCGGGCGGCGCGATCAGCGCCTGCGCCATCTCCTTGCTGATCACCTGCGCGATCTCCCTGGTGGCGCAGTTGACGAGGATGCCGTGGCAGTCCGGAGCGCCGGCGGCCATCCGCAGCACGTCCTCGCCGCGCAGCCCGGCGTCGAAGCGCGGGCCGTAGGTACGCAGGAAGACCTCCGGGTCGGCGAAGGTCAGAATCCGGGAGCGTCCGTCGTTGAAGGACGTGCTCGCGATGGTGAGCCGGCCGCCGGACACCACTGCGGCGCCCCTGGCCGCCATCATCTTGTCGGACATCACGCCGACCATGGAGGCGCGGAAGATCGTGGCGAACCGGTCGAAGGTCTCCGGGTTGGGATCTTCGGCGTGTGCCACCAGGGCGTCGGACAGCGGGGTGTCGGTCATGGCGAGAGACGATAATGGAGATCCGCTCGGCCCGTGAGCCGGCGGCCTCGGCATACTCTGCCGGATGAGCACTCTCTACCTTGCCCGGGTGCTGGGGCACGAGCCGGTGGTCGCGGTCGAATGCGTGACCGTGCATCCCGACGCGGGACTGCCGCCTCATGCCGCTGACCAGCAGAGCCGCGCCGCCGAGCGGAGGTTCGTGCTGCGGCTGCTCATCGACGGTGACGAGGCGGGCGACGACGAGGACGTGGAGCAGGCCATGGCGCGCCAGGACGCCGCCGCCGAAGACGGCTTCGTCGAGGAGGCCGTGCCCGATGTCCGGCGGGTGCGGGTGCTGGACATCGGGTTCGACGACAGGTTCTGGCGGGAGCACCGCGATCAGTGGTGGGCCACGGCCGAGGTGGTGCCGGGTGTGCCAGTGCGGGAATGGCTGGCGGAGCCCAGCGACTCGTGCCCGTACCAGGTGGCGGTGTTCGAGGCGGTGGTGCGCCCGGGTGTGCTGCGCAGGCCGCGCCGGGAGGCGTACGGCAGCGCCGCGTACTGGTGAGCGGTCAGAAGCGGTTGCGCACGCGCATGGTGCTGGGGCGTCCGTCCGGGTCGCAGATCAGCTCGTAGACGAGCCGGGCGGGCAGCCGCCGCAGGCCGCGTACCTTCGGCGGCTCGTAGCGGCGCAGCCGGGTCCGCGGGCGCGGGCCGACCTGCCCGGACGCGTGCCAGTCGTCCAGTTCCTTCGCCGCGGCGGCGAACAGGTCGAACGCGGTACGCGGATCGGCCAGCCGCTGATCCAGCGCGTCCCCGCCGAGGTGCTCGCTCATCAGCTCCAGCCGCAGGTCGCGGGCGTACGCCGGGTCAGCCGACTCGTCCACCACGGCGCAGGTCAGTTCCGAGTCGTAGGTCCACGAGCGCAGGTTGAAGTTGTCCGACCCGACCGTCGCCCAGGCGTCGTCGACGACGCATGACTTGGCGTGTACGTAGATCGGCGTCCCGGCGGCGTTCTCCAGGCCGTACACCGCGACCCGGTCGCCGCCCGCCTTGCCCAGCACCTTCATGGCCTGCTTGCGCCCCCACGACTCGGCCCGCGAGATGGCGGGTGAGGCGGCGTCGGGCGCGAGCGGCACCACGCAGATCAGCCGCAACTCGGGGTTGTTGCGCAGCGCCTCGGCGAACGGGCGGATGACTCGGGCCGACCACAGGTACTGGTCCTCGACGTAGATGATCTTCTCGGCGCGGGCCAGCGCCTTGAGGTAACCGCGGGCGATGCTGCGCTCGCCGCGCGGCGCGAACGGGTAGCGCCCGAGCCGCCGCCGCGGGTACGTGCGCAGTGTCTGCACGCTGTGCGTGCCGCAGACCGGCGGGTCGGGCAGCGGCGCGGGCAGTGCCGGGACCTCGGTGCGCAGCCGGGACAGCTTGTCGCGGATCCAGTCGACCAGGTTGAGGGACAGCGCGCTGGGGTCCTCCCAGCGTTCCCGGAACACGTGCTCGATGTCGCCGACGGCCGGGCCGCGCAGGGCGAGCTGGATGTCGTGCCAGGGCGGGTTCGGCCCGTAGACCTCGGCCATGGGCGGGGCGAGCGGGTCGCCGGCGTGCTCGGCGTCGTCGTTGCGGCCCCGGCACAGGTCGATGCCGCCGACGTAGGCGACGTCGAGATGGGGGCGGCCGGGGTGGCGTACCACGAAGAGCTTCTGGTGGTGCGAGCCGCCGAAGCGGACCCGCATGTCGAGCAGCACGTGCGCCCCGGCGGCCTGCAGCTCCTCGGCGAGCTGGCGGTTCTGCGGCGAGCTGAAGTGCAGCCAGTCCGGGTGTGAGCGCCACAGCAGCCCGTACACCTGCACGCCGCGTCTGGCGGCGTCGCCGAGCACCTTGGTGACCTGGGTGCGCGGCCCGTCGAGCTTCTCGTCCGGGTCGCCGCGCCAGTCGGTGAACATCACGACGTCGCCGGCCTGCGTGCCGTCGAGCACCTCGGCCAGCTCGCGGAAGTACGCCGCCCCGTGCACCAGCGGGCGGGCCAGGTTTCCCGGACTCCAGGCGAGTCCGTCGGCGTGGCGGCGGTCGATACCGGTGGCCGGGTTGCCGCGCTCGTCGGCGGCCAGGAACCAGGAGTCGGGGGTCACGCCAGCGACCGTATCCGCCCCGGCCGCCCGGCGGCAGTGGCGAATATCGCGCCGGGGGCGTGAAGATCGCTGTTTCCGGTCGGAACATGCGGTCTGGCTGCGCTTTCCGACCGGAAACAGCGATCTTGCCCGCCTAAACGGCCCGAGCCACCGCGATGGTCGCGTCGAGCCGGGGACCGGCCTCGTAGAACATGTACTCGACGCCGCCGTCGGTGCCGAAGCTCGCCGCGGCGCTGCGGCCCCGGTCGGGCCCGCCGTCCAGGGCGTAGTGGAAGACGCCGAGGTGGACCTCGCGGTCGAAGCTGTTGCCGACCTCGGTGAGGTACATGTCGCCGCCGTTGCCGTGGTAGACGACGTACGTCGTGCCGTTGCGCTTGAGCACGTGCGGCGCGGCGATGTCGACCTGCCCGTCGGGGCCGGGCGTGACCAGCGGCGTCGGGTCGTAGGACCAGGTCTTGCCGTCGTTCGACCAACCCCAGAAGATCTTCCGGGTACCCGAGGTGACGCCCATGAACACCATCACGTACTTGTTGCCCAGGCCGGGCACGGCGTGCTCGAAGACGCGGGCGTACGACGTCTCGGTGCAGTTGGGGATGACCCCGGTGTGCAGCACCCGCCCGAAGTAGGTGAAGTTGACGCCGTCGGTGGACCAGGCCATCCGGGTGGTGGTGTTCTCGCCGTGGAAGTACAGGTAGAACTTCCTGTTCTCGGCGTTCCAGATGACATGCGAGCTGGACACGTGGCTGACCGAGTAGTGCGGGGCCCAGTTGTTCGAGATGATCGGGTTGTTCGCGTACTCGGTGAACTGGCCGCTCAGGGAGTTGCCGTAGGCCAGGCAGATGCCGCCGGGCGAGTCGTGCGGGGCGTAGTACAGGTAGTACCTGCCCAGCGGTGAGGCGATCTTGTCGTACACCCCGCGGATGCACGGGAAGATCAGCTCGCCGGTGGGGTTGTAGCGCAGGTTGGCCTTGTTGAACGGGGTCCCGAGGTACTGGTAGGTCGGGAATCCCGCGGGGGCGGCGTGGGCCGGGCTGCCCAGGACCGTCCCGGTGAGCCCGCCTGCCGCCGCGGCTGCGCCCGCGACCAGCAGTTGCCGGCGGTTGAGGAGCGGTTGCATCGGTGGTGCCTCCCATCGATGGACATAACCGAAAGTAACGGTGAGTCTCGGCCGCACGGCGCGCGGGCGTCAAGGGGCTAATACGAATTAGTTCAGGAACTTCTGCGCGAGCAAATTTCGTTTCGGGTCTTGACGAAGCGCTCGGAAGGACGCAGGATCTCATCTCATCGAAACAACTAATGCGCATTAGCCCGAGGATTGGACACGCACCGTGACCGGAGCCCGCAGGCGGGTGACCCAGCAGGACATCGCCCGCATGACCGGCGTCAGCCAGGCGACCGTCTCGCTCGTCCTCAACGGACGGTCCGACGCCGACGTCAAGCTCTCGGCCGAGACCCGCGAGAAGGTGCTGCGGGCCATCGCCGAGACCGGCTACGTGGCCGACCCGATCGCCCGGCGGCTGGCCGCGCGGCACAACCGGATCATCGGCGTGTTCACCTACGAGCCGGTGTTCCCCAGCGCGAACAGCGACTTCTACCACCCGTTCCTGGTCGGCATCGAGCAGCAGGCCGAGGTCCTCGGCTGCGACCTGCTGCTGATGACCAGCACGCCGGTGGTCGACGGGCGGCGGCGGCTCTTCCAGGGCGACAACCGGCTGCGGCTGGCCGACGGCAGCATCCTGCTCGGTCGCACCATCGACCGCGCCGACCTGGCCCGGCTGCTCGCCGAGGAGATCCCGTTCGTGTCCATCGGCCGACGCGACGACGCCGGCGGCCCGGTGCCCTACGTCGGCGCGGACTACGCCGCCGCGACCGCCGAGATCGTGCGTCGCGCCGTGGCCCTGGGCCACGACCGCCTGGCCTACCTGGGCCTGGGCGCGGGCCCGGAATCGTGGGCCGACCGTGGCCGCGGCTTCCGCGAGGCCGTCGCGTCGGCCGGGGTGTACGGCGGCCACTTCGCGCCCCCGGCCGAGGGCGAACCCGTGCGGGACACCGCCGCGGTGCTCGACGCGGCGCTGGCCGCTGGCGTCACCGCAGTGGTGGCCGAGGAGCACGCCGACGGGGTCGCGCTGTTCGAGCTGGCCCGCTCGCGCGGGGTGGCGCTGTCGGTGGCCACGCTCGGGGAACCGACCCGGGCCGCGCTGCCGACCGCGGTGGAGTTCACCAGCCTGCGCATCCCGCGCCAGGCCATGGGCGCGCAGGCCGTCGAGGTCCTGACCGCCCTGATCGAGGGCACCCCCGGCGACCGGCAGCGGCTGCTGCCGTGCGAGGTCGTGTCCGGCGAGACGCTCAGCGAAAGAGGTAACTGACATGCGGGCCGAGATTCTGGTGGTCGGGGGCGGCCTCGGCGGGGTGGCCGCGGCGCTGGGCGCGCTGCGGGCCGGGCGCCGGGTGGTGCTCACCGAGGAGTACGACTGGCTCGGCGGGCAGCTGACCAGCCAGGCCGTGCCGCCGGACGAGCACAGCTGGGTGGAGCAGTTCGGCGTCACCGCGAGCTACCGCGCGCTGCGTGAGGGCATCCGCGACTACTACCGGGCGCACTACCCGCTGATCCCGGCCGCACGGGCCTGGCGCGAGCTGAACCCGGGCGGCGGCCACGTCAGCCGGCTGTGCCACGAGCCCCGGGTCGCCGTCGCGGTGATCGAGGCGATGCTGGCCCCGTACCGGTCGTCGGGCCGGCTGACGGTGCTGCAGCCGTACCGGCCGGTGGCCGCCGACACCGACGGCGACCGGGTCACCGCGGTGACCGTCGAGCACGTGCGCACCGGCGACCGGCTCACGATCGAGGCGGCGTACACCCTCGACGCGACCGAGACCGGCGAGCTGCTGCCGCTGACCGGCACCGAGTACGTCACCGGGTTCGAGTCGCAGCACGAGACCGGTGAGCCGAGCGCGCCGGACGCGGCGCAGCCGATGAACATGCAGGCAGTGTCGGTGTGCTTCGCGGTAGACCACGTCGACGGCGACAACACCATCGACAAGCCGGCGCAGTACGACTTCTGGCGCACGTACCAGCCCGACTTCTGGGGCGACCGGCTGCTGTCGTTCCGCTCGCCGAACCCGCGCACCCTGGCCATCAGCGAGCGCAGCTTCACCCCGAACCCCGACGACGACCCGCTGTCGGTCGTCGCCGACCAGCGGGTCAACCCCGGTGACGGCAACCTGTGGACGTTCCGGCGCATCGCGGCCCGCAAGCTGTTCACCCCCGGGGCCTACGAGAGCGACATCTGCCTGGTCAACTGGCCGATGATCGACTACTTCGAGAGCCCGGTCATCGACGTGCCCGACGTCGACACGCACCTCGCCAACGCGAAGCAGCTGTCGCTGTCGGTCCTCTACTGGCTGCAGACCGAGGCGGGCTTTCCCGGCCTGCGGCTGCGCGGCGACGTCACCGGCGGCGCGGACGGCCTGGCCATGGCCCCCTACATCCGGGAGTCACGGCGGATCCGGGCCGAGTACACGGTGGTAGAGCAGGACCTGTCGCTGGCCGTACGCGGCGACAAGGGCGCGGTCGAGTACCCCGACGCGGTCGGGGTCGGCATGTACCGCATCGACCTGCACCCCTCGACCGGCGGCGACAACTACATCGACGTCGGCTCGTGTCCCTTCGAGATCCCGCTCGGCGCGCTCATCCCGCGCCGCATGGAGAACCTCCTGCCCGCGGGCAAGAACATCGGCACCACGCACATCACCAACGGCTCGTACCGGCTGCACCCGGTCGAGTGGAACGTGGGCGAGGTGGCGGGGGCGCTCGCGGCGTACTGCCTGAACCAGGGCCAGACGCCGCGCGGCGTGCGCAACACCCCGGAGCACCTGTCCGGGTTCCAGGCACAGCTCATCCGGGACGGCGTGGAACTGCGCTGGCCCGACGTCTCCGGCTACTGACCGGCCACCTTGAGTTGGAGTTATCGATGAAGATACGCGCACTTCTCGCCGCCGCGACCGCCGGCGTGCTTTCTCTCGGCCTGGCCGCCTGTGGCGGTGAGGAGGAGCCGAGCACCGGCCCGGTTTCGCTGCGGATGACGGTGTGGTCCTCGAACGAGGCGCACCTGAAGCTGTTCAACGAGATCGCCGACGCCTACAAGGCGAAGAACCCCCGGGTCACCGAGATCAAGTTCGACCCCATCCCGTTCGAGAGCTACACCACCACCCTGACCACGCAGATCGCGGGCGGCAACGGCCCGGACCTGGCCTGGCTGCTGGAGAATTCGGCCCCGGACTTCGTGAACTCGGGCGCGCTGGTGCCGCTGGACGACACGCTGGGCAAGGCCGAGGGCTACAACGCCGCCGACCTCAGCACGTCGGCGACGAAGCTGTGGAAGGCCGACGGCAAGCTGTTCGCCTACCCGTTCTCGACCTCGCCGTTCGGCGTGTTCGTCAACACCGACATGGTCAAGGCCGCCGGTCAGCAGACCCCGGCCGAGCTGATCGCCGCCAACCAGTGGACCTGGGAGAAGGCGGTCGCGGTCGCGGCGGCGTCGTCGGCCAAGAGCGGCAAGTCCGGTCTGGTCGTACGCGACTTCGACTACAAGGGCTGGGACAACCTGTCCACCGTGTGGGCCGGCTGGGGCGCGGAGGCGTGGACCGCCGACGGCAAGGGCTGCGGGTTCGACCAGCAGCCGATGGTCGACGCGATGACGTTCCTGCACAAGGCGATCTTCACGGACAAGGCGTTGCCCGGCCCCGGCACCACGGCCGACTTCTTCGCCGGTGAGGCCGCCATGACGATCACCCAGATCTCCCGGGCGTCGCTGCTCAAGGAGGCCAAGTTCGGCTGGGACCTGGTCCCGCTGCCGACCGGCCCGAAGGGCGAGTACTCGGTGATCGGCCAGGCCGGGCTCGGCGCGCTGAAGAAGGGCAAGAACGCCGACGTCGCCGCCGACTTCCTCGCCTTCTTCACCAACCCCGGCAACTCCGCGAAGCTCGCGGCGTACTTCCCGCCGCCGCGCACCTCGCTGCTCACCGCCGAGACACTGGCCAAGACCAACCCGCTGCTCAAGCCCGAGCAGCTGCAGCAGGTCGTCATCGACGGCATCTCCACCGGCATCGTCAAGCCCAGCCACACCGGCCAGGCCGAGATCGCCCAGGCAGTGCGGGCCGCCCTCGACCCGCTGTGGAAGCCCGACGCCGACGTCAAGACGGTCCTCGGCGGCGTGTGCTCGGCCATCAACCCCCTCTTGGCCAAGTGAGCACTCGCTTCTGGACGGGTAGCCGGCGGGACACCCTCGCCGGCTACCTGTTCATCGCCCCTCAGCTGCTCGGCTCGCTGCTGTTCGTGTTCGTGCCGCTGGGCCTGGTGTTCTGGTACAGCCTGCACGAGTGGAACGTGCTCGCCGACACCTTCACCTTCGTCGGCGGCGAGAACTACCAGGCCCTGGCCGACGACCCCAAGCTCGCCGACGCGCTGGTCGCCACCGGGTTCTTCTCCGCCGGGCTGGTCGTGCTCAACCTCAGCCTGGCGCTGCTGCTGGCGGTGCTGCTCAACCAGCGGCTGCGCGGCACGGTGTTCTTCCGGACCGTGTTCTTCTCGCCGGTCGTGGTGAGCCTGGTCGCCTGGACCATCGTGTGGAACTTCCTGCTCCAGGACAACGGCGGCATCAACGGGCTGCTGGAGACCGTCGGCGTCGACGGGCCGAACTGGCTGCGTGGCGAGGGCACCGCCATGATCGCGGTGATCGTGGTGCAGGTGGTCAAGAACGTCGGCCTGAACATGGTGCTGTTCCTGGCCGCGCTGCAGGGCGTGCCCGCCAACCTGTACGAGGCGGCCACCGTCGACGGCGCCAGCCGCCGCCGGCAGTTCCTCAGCATCACCGTGCCGATGATCAGCCCGACCATCCTGCTCACGTCGATCATCACGGTGGTCGGCTCGCTGCAGGTGTTCGCGCAGATCGCGGTGCTCACCCAGGGCGGCCCGGGGACCTCCACCACGGTGCTCGTCTACTACCTCTACCAGCAGGCGTTCCAGTTCCACCACTTCGGATACGGGGCCACCCTGTCCGTGCTGCTGTTCGTGATCGTGCTGCTGCTGACCCTGGTGCAGTGGCGTATGCGCCGGAAGTGGGTGTTCCATGAGTCGTAGGGCCAAGACCGCCGTGTACGGCGTGCTGTGCCTGCTGGCGCTGCCGTTCCTGTTCCCGACCTGGTGGATGGTGACCTCGTCGCTCAAGCCGGTCGCCGACGTCTTCGCGTTCCCGCCGACGCTGTGGCCGGCCGACGTCAGCTTCGACGCGTACGCCAAGGCCTTCGAGCTGCAGCCGTTCGCCCGGCAGTACTTCAACAGCATGTACATCGCCGCACTGGTCACCGTGGGCACGCTCGCGGTGGCGTCGCTGGCCGGGTACGCGTTCGCGCGGATCAGGTTCCGGGGCGCGAACGCCTGGTTCGTGGTGATCCTGGTCGGCCTGCTCATCCCGAGCGAGGTCACCATCGTGCCGCTGTTCAAGATGTTCGACGCGTGGGGCATGGTCGACACGCACTGGCCGCTGATCCTGGTGCCGATCTTCGGCGCGCCCAGCGTGCTGGCCACCTTCATCATGCGGCAGTTCTTCCTCGCGCTGCCCGGCGAGCTGGAGGAGGCCGCGAAGGTCGACGGCCTCGGCCGCTTCGCGATCTTTCGGCTGATCGCGCTGCCGCTGGCCCGCCCGGCCCTGGGCGCGGTCGCCATCTTCACCTTCCTGCACAGCTGGAACCTGTACCTGGAACCGATCGTGTTCCTGTCCAGTTCGGAGATGTTCACCCTGCCGCAGGCGCTGACCCAGTTCGTCGACGCGTACGGCGGCCCGATGTGGGACATCCAGCTGAGCGCGGCGTCGCTGACGGCCCTGCCGGTGCTGGTGGTGTTCGTGATCGCGCAACGCCAGTTCATCGAGGGACTGGCCCACACGGGCCTCAAGGGATAACGATGCCGATCACCGAGCCGAACCCGGGGGAGTACCGCAGCGCGCTGCGGGCGCCGGACGACTTCGACGAGTACTGGGCGCGCACGCTCACCGAGGCGGACGCGTTCGCGCTGGACGCGCGGTTCACCCCCGCGTGGCGGCGCACGATCGAGGTTCACGACGTCACCTTCGCCGGGTTCGGCGGGCACCCCGTCAAGGCCTGGCTGGCCCTGCCCGCCGGGACCACCGAGCCGCTGCCCTGCGTGGTCGAGTTCCCCGGCTACGGCGGCGGCCGCGGGCTGGCACACGAGTGCCTGCTCTACGCCGCCGCCGGCTACGCCCACCTGTTCATGGACGTACGCGGCCAGGGCAGCGGCTGGCGGCACGGCGACACCCCCGACCCGGCGGGCACCGGCCCGCAGCATCCCGGGTTCATGACCCGCGGCGTGCTCGACCCCGACACCCACTACTACCGCCGGGTCATCACCGACGCGGTCCGCGCGGTCGCCGCCGCCCGCGCATTCCCGCTGGTGGACGCGTCACGGGTCGCGGTCACGGGCGAGAGCCAGGGCGGCGGCCTCGCCCTGGCCGTCGGCGCCCTCGTGCCGGACCTGGCCGCCGTCGCGCCGGACGTGCCGTTCCTGTGCGACCACCGGCGCGGCGCGGAGCTGGCCACCGCCGGGCCGTACCGGGAGGTCACCGCCTATCTGGCGGTGCACCGCGACCACCAGGAGCAGGTGTTGCGCACACTGTCCTACAGCGACGGGGTGCTGTTCGCCGAACGGGCGACCGCACCCGCGCTGTTCAGCGTCGCGCACATGGACGCGAGCTGCCCGCCCTCGACGGTCTACGCCGCCTACCACCGCTACGCGGGCCCCAAGCGCATCGAGGTGTACCCCTTCAACGGCCACGAGGGCGGCGAAGCCGTCCAGGACGCCGCCCGCCTCACCTTCCTCGACGACGTCTTCGCCCGCTGACCGCACCGCCGCGGCAGCGGCCGCCGCAGTATCGGGGAGGCGCAATCACCGACCCGACAGGTGCGGCCACCCCGAAACTGCACGCGGGGTGGGCGCACTGTGGCGCGGTCACCAGCCGCGCGGGCGGTCCCAGCCGGGTGGCGGCGCGTCGGGCGTCTCGGCTCCCCACGCCGGGTCGGGCCGGAAGTCGCACCAGGTCCCGTCGAACGGGAACGCGGCCGCTTCGACCAGGTCGATGATCTCCCGCCCGGCCCGCCGCACCCGGGCCTCGTCGTCGACCCAGTAGTGCTCCGGCTGGGTCAGGCGCTCGGCGAACACCTCTTCGTCCTTCCAGCGCCAGGCGCGGTCGGCGTCGATCCAGACGTCGAGGTCCCAGTCGGCTGTGTCGAGGCCGGCCAGCGCCGGGTCGCGCCAGGCGACGCCGGGCCGCTCCAGGTTGGCGTACCAGTTGCGGAAGCGCCCGTCGGCGTCGAAGAACCAGCGGACCGAGTAGTCGGCGCCGGTGGGGTGCCAGGACAGCAGGCCGTGCCGGGCGGCGAAGGCCATCGGCCGCTTCGGTCCGGTGACCCACTCGGCCAGCGGCACGTGCGACATGTGCCGGTCGTCGAGGCGGTTCAGGTGCCAGCCGTGGGTGCCGTGGCTGCACCAGAGCAGCAGGCCGCGCTCGTCGTGCCGCACCGCCCGCATCGGGTACAGCCCACCGACCTGCAGGTTCTGGAAGTGGCGGACGCAGACCAGCTCACCCGGCTCGAAGGTCACCATCCGGGCACCGTAGCCGACCCGGGTGGCGGATGCCGGCAGGCGCGGCGGCCGGACCCCGGGTCGCGGGTCGGGCCGCCGCGGCGGGCAGGTCAGCCGACGAAGCTGCCCCTGATGAAGAGCAGGAGCAGCCCGGCCTGGATCGGCACGGCCGCGAGCAGGTAAGCCTCCCGGGCCGACCGGCGGTGCAGCATCTTCGCGAGCACCATGAACGCCGGGATGACCGCTATCGCGAACCGGTTGAGCGACAGCAGCGGCGTGTTGCCGTACGGCAGCGGCTGGCAGAGCGCGAAGAGGAACGGCAGCGCGCCGAAGATGATCAGGAAGAACTGGTCACGGCGCAGCTTCCAGGGCCCGACGAGAGCGAGCGCCAGCAGCGCGGTCATGCCGATCGCGGTGACGACGTCCATGATGTTGCGCATCGCCAGGGTGCGGTTGGCCTCGAAGTCGATCGCCTGGATCGCGTACCGGACGCCGCTCCACGGGGGCGCGGTCCGCCGTCCCCAGAGCGACTGCACCTCGATGAAGACGAGCGGGTTGCCGTAGGCACGCCACAGGAAGATCATGTAGAGCGCCAGGCCGGCCGGCACCAGCGCGACCGCGAGCACGTCCAGCCGGACCTTGCGCCAGTCGAACCCGCGCCGCCGCAGGTACTCGTAGAGCAGCGCGAGCGCGAGCACCAGCCCGATCACCCGGGTGGCGCCGGCCAGCGCGCCGGCGAGCCCGGCCAGCCACCAGCGCTCGCGGCGGGCGAGGTAGAGGCAGGTGACGGAGAACAGCAGGAAGGTCGACTCGCTGTAGCCGGCGGCGAGGAACATCGCGGCCGGGAACGCGGCGAACATCAGCACCGCGCGGTTGCCGGGTTCGACGCCGAGCTCGGTCTGCATCAGCCGGGCCAGCATGATCATCAGGGCGAGCGCTGCCACGTTGGACGCGATCACGGTGGCGAGCACCGCCGATCCGGGCAGGATCAGGTCGAATCCACGGGTGAGCAGGGGGAAGACGGGCGGCCACGCGGTGTACGCCTCGGCAGGCCAGCCGGGATTCAACAGGGTCTCCGTGCCCGCGCGCGGATACCCCTGGATCGCGATCGCCGCGTAGTTGCAGGAGTCGAACTGGGCGAGCTGGTGGAGCAGGTCGCCGAGCACGCCGTGGCGGGTGGTGTCCCAGTTGCAGTGGCCGGTCGTCCGGTTGACGGCCAGCGCCACGAACTCGACGGCGGCGACGAGAATCCGCCCGACGAGCCAGTAGGCCAGACCCGCGCGGACCGCACTCTTCCAGTGCGGGTCGGCGGGTGAAGTGTTCGGGTGTTCTGCGGCAGATGTGGCGCTTTCCCCGTTGTTGATCTTGATCTGCACTTTCTGAAGCTAGCAGATTCACGTTACGGGCGGGGGGCGGTGAGGAGGCCGAGCGGCTCAGATCACCCTCGGGGCGGGCGTCGGCTTGATAGGCAAGTGGTTACTTGCCTATAGTGGCTGACGTGGGCGACGTCTTCAAGGCACTGGCTGATCCGACCCGCCGGTACATCCTCGACGAGCTGGCCGAACGCGACGACCAGACCCTGTTCGAGATCTGCGTCCGGCTGACCGGCAAGTACCAGCTCACCTCCTCGCGCCAGGCGATCTCGCAGCACCTGGAGCTGCTCGAGGCCGCCGGCCTGGTGCGTACGCGCCGCGAGGGGCGCTACAAGTTCCACACCCTCGACACCCGCCCGCTCGAGCAGATCGCCGAGCGCTGGATCCGGAACAAACCACAGGAGAACCCATGAGGATCAACGTCATGAGCATCATGGTCGACGACCAGGACAAAGCTCTGGCCTTCTACACCGACGTGCTCGGCTTCGTGAAGAAGACCGAGTTCCCGGCTGGGGAGTACCGGTGGCTCACGGTCGTCTCGCCGGAGGACCCGGACGGCGTCGAGCTGTCGCTGGAGCCCGACCAGCACCCGGCGGCCAAGCCGTTCAAGACGGCGCTGGTC
Organism: Catellatospora vulcania; assembly: GCF_009720385.1. GTDB lineage: Bacteria > Actinomycetota > Actinomycetes > Mycobacteriales > Micromonosporaceae > Catellatospora > Catellatospora vulcania. Next base: position 324,388 of record NZ_WARX01000007.1, read on the forward strand.
GACGACGGCATCCCGTACACCTCGTTCGCCGTGCCCGACGTGCACGCCGAGTACGAGCGGCTGACCAAGCTCGGCGTCGTCTTCACCCAGGCCCCGCTGGAGATGGGCGTCGTCACCACCGCCGTCTTCGACGACACCTGCGGCAACCTCATCCAGATCGCCCACCTGAGCTGACCCGGCCCGTGGGCCCCCAAGGTCGCTCGACTTGCCTGGCACCTGTGCGTATCTTGCAGTGCCTTTCGCCCATGTGCCAGGCAAGTCCGACGATCTTCGGCACGGGTGTCGGATTGGCGCGAACCGGTGGCGGAGACGGTTAGGCGACTGAGGTGGCGGGCGGGCACGCCTACGCTGCCGGCATGCGCCGTACCCCTCGCCTTCTGCTGACCGCCGCTCTCGTGCTGGCCGCCGGCACCGCCTGCGGCTCCGACAAGGACGACCCGGTCACCGCGCCCACCTTCTCCAGCGTGGTCAGCCCGACGGCGGCCCCGGCCGAGTCCGCGACCCCGACACCCGCGCGCTCCTCCGCGCGCCCGTCGCCCGCCGCGCCGTCGTGGCCGTCGCCGTCGGACTGCGTCTCCTACAACCCGAACAACCTGACCGTGCAGTACGAGGCCGGCATCCACCAGGTCATGGACGGTTCGAAGATCGTCGCGCGACTGCACGGCGGCCCCGGCGAGAACATCGGCGACCAGGGACTGGCCCTGGCACAGCGCTACAAGCGGCACTGCTTCATCGGTCGCGGCAACGACCGCGAGGACGCCAACGCCTACATCTTCGACTACTGGCGCGACTCGTCCGGCAAGCGCACCACCATCCCGGGCGAGGACGACGCCTGCTCCTCGTACGACCGGGGCAACCTGCAGGTCAACGACATGGGCGGCGGGCAGGGCTGGCGGGTCAAGGACGACGACAACGTGCTGCACGTCTTCGACGACGAGTCCGACGCCCGCGACGGCCGCCTGGTCCTGGCCAAGTACAGCCGGATCTGCCGCCTGGGCAACCCGCCCGACGACGACCAGGACTACGTCACGTACGGGAAGTGAGAAACTCCCGTACGGCGGCGACGAACTCGGCCGGCCGGTCCTGGTGCACCATGTGCCCGGCGTCGATGACGGTCAGCTCGCCGTGCGGCAGGGCCTGCGCCAGCTCGGTGATCGTCTCCTGGCGTACGTAACTGGCCGGGCCGCCGGAGACCAGCAGCGTCGGCACGGTGATGCCGCGCGCCTCGTCGCGCCAGCGCGGATCGGGCTCGTCGATCTGCGAGCGCAGCGCGAGCACGGCGTGCCAGTCGAAGGACAGCTCGCCTTCGGGGCGCTGCGGCGGCACGGGGGTGCGCGGGTACATCAGCCCCGCGTCCTCCACGACCAGCGCCTCGACCCGCTCCGGGAACCGGGCCGCGAACAGGTACGCCACCACGCCGCCGAGGGAGTGCCCGAGCAGGGCGACACGCTTGAGCCCGAGCGCGTCCAGCAGCCCGGCGACATCGGCCACGAGCAGGTCGATCGCGTAGGCAGATGTGCGGTCGGCGCGTCCGTGGCCGCGCTGGTCCACGGCGTACACCCGCCACCGGTCGGCGAGATGTTCCGCGACGGTGTCCCAGTCGCCCGGCCCGCCGCCGCCGATCCCGTGCAGCAGCACCACGGGAGGCGCGTCCGGCTCGCCCCAGGTCCGGTACGCCAGCCGCACCCCGCCGACATCGACGTGCTCGTAGTGGTTCATCAGCCGAACCTATCCCGCCCGGCTCCGTTCACAGGTCGGGCAGCGTCTCCCCGGGCCGGCGGTCCCTCCGGTGGTCGAGCCAGAACGAGTAGCGGCGCAGGTGGTCCTCCAGGCCGTGCTCGATGTAGCGCCGGTATTCGGCGAGTCCGGCGAACTGGTCCCGTTCCAGCCGGTGCGTGCCGTCCCGCCATTCGTCGCGGCCTTGGCGGATGGACTCCAGGACACGGCCGCGGTCACGCCACCAGGCACGTACCGCGTCAGGTGTCCAGTGGTCGTCGCCGTCGGCCCCATAGCCGAGAAACGTCTCCTCCTCGGCCGCCATGAGCAGCCGGTACACGGCAGCCTGATCGGTGGGCTGCCGGTAGACGAACTCCTGTCCGCCCTCGTCGTAGAGCACCAGATCCGCAGCATGCAGGCGGCCCGTCAAGCAGGTGTCCGTCTGGGCGCCGTAGAACGGGCCGGGGACGTTGCGCCAGTTCCGCTCGGACCAGACGCCGCGGAAGGTCGTGTCCAACGGCGCCACGAGCACCTTCCGGTACGGGCCGTCGTCGTATGGCGTGCCCACGGCGGCACGCGCCGTGGGCAGCGGATCCCAGTAGTCGCGCTCCGTCACGCATCCCCACTTCTTCCGGCTCGGCGCCCAGGGCCGGCCCTCGGCTGCGGGGGTGAGTGCCGGATTCCCGCCGCGCAGCCTACGCCGACCCGCCGCGGCGGGTGCTCACCACGGCAGGGGGTTGCCGTGGCGGAAGAAGCCGCCGGTCGGGCCGTCGTCGGGCAGGTCGGCGGCCCACAATACGGAGGCCGCGCCGTCGGCGATCGGGCCGCCGCCGGAGCCGCCCATGTCGGTGGCGATCCAGCCGGGGCAGACGGAGTTGACGAGGATGCCGTCGGCCGCGAGCCCTGCGGCCAGCTGCCTGGTGAGGGCGTTGAGGGCGGCCTTCGAGACCGAGTACGCAGGTGTGGCGTCGCCCATTCTCGTCAGCGAGCCGCTCTCGCTGGACACGTTGACGATGCGCGGGCTGTGCCCGGCTTTCAGCAGCGGCAGCAGGGCCAGCGCGGTCTGCCACGCGCCGAACAGGTTCGTCTCCAGCGCCGAGCGCACCACGTCCAGGTCGGCGCTGGTCGGGGTCTGCCACGTGTCGTACAGGATGGCCGCATTGTTGATCAGCACGTCCACCCGCCCGAAGCGCTCGCCCAGTTCGGCGGCGGCGGCCCGCAGCGCGATCGGATCGGTGACGTCCAGCCGCAGCGCGACGACCTGCCCGGGGCCGGTCGCGGCGGTGAGCTCCTCGGCGGCGCTGAGCCCCTTGGCCAGGTCGCGGGAGCCGAGCACGGCCGTGTCGCCGCGTGCGTACAGCTGGCGGACGACCTCATGGCCGATGCCCCGGTTGGCGCCGGTCACCACGACGATCCTGGGTTCATCCTGCGTCACGTGCCCCATCCTGCCCGCTTGACGGCCCGCCCGGGGCGACATGCCGGGGTTTCAGCGGGCGGGGCGCAGCCCTTCCCGGACGACTTCGAGCACGCGGGTCGGCGCGGTGTCCCCGCCGTAGCGCTGCATGGCCTGGCAGCCGACCATCAGGGTCTTGACGTCGGCGACCGTGACGTCGGCGCGGACCGCGCCGGCGGCCTGCGCGCGGACCAGCAGTTCGCGCATCGCGTCCTTGAACGCCTGCTCGTGCTCGGGTATCGCGGCCTCGATGTCGAAGCCCTCCCCGGCCAGCGCGTCGACCAGGCCTTTGTCGGTCGCGCCCGCGGTCGTCATCAGGTCGAAGAAGCCGAAGAACGCCTCCCCCGGGTCGGCGGACTCGGCCAGCTCGCGGGCCGTGCCGACGAGGTGCTCCACCCGGTCGACCACGATCGCCTGGTACAGCGCCTCCTTGGTGGGAAAGTGCCGGTAGACGGTGCCCGCGCCGACCCCGGCCCGCCGGGCGATCTCGTCGATGGGCACCCCGAGGCCCTCGGCCGCGAAGACCTCGTAGGCGGTCTGCAGCACCTTGGCACGGTTGCGGCGGGCGTCGGCGCGCAGTGGCCGTGCCGCGCCGGAGGTGCTCGTCATCGTGCGTCCCGGCGGGGGAGACGTGGGTCACTGGCTAACCGGGGCGCACGTTCCGTATAGTAAGTGGGGCGCACGTTCCGATTATATGCACGCCGAGGAGACGCCATGAACGCCACAGCCACCAGGGCGGGCCGCTGGACCGCCGCGGACGTGCCCGACCAGACCGGCCGGGTAGCCGTGATCACCGGCGCGAACACCGGCATCGGCTTCGAGGCCGCCAAGGTGCTCGCCGCCCGCGGCGCGACCGTGGTGCTGGCCTGCCGCAACCCCGACCGGGCCGGCGACGCGCTCGCCCGGCTCACCGCGACGGCCCCGGGCGCCCGCGCCGAGTTCCTGCGCCTGGACCTGTCCTCGCTCGCGTCGATCCGCGAGGCCGCCGCCGAGCTGCGCGGCCGCCACCCCGAGATCGACCTGCTGGTCAACAACGCGGGCGTGATGTGGCCGCCGCGTTCGACCACCGCCGACGGCTTCGAGCTGCAGTTCGGCACCAACCATCTGGGCCACTTCGCCTTCACCGGACTGGTGCTCGACCGCCTGCTGCCGGTCGTCGGCTCCCGCGTGGTCACCATCAGCAGCATGGGCCACCGCACCGGGCAGCTCGACTTCGACGACCTGCAGTCCGAGCAGTCCTACGGCCGCCACCGCGCCTACGCGGCCTCGAAGCTGGCCAACCTGATGTTCACATACGAGCTGCAGCGCCGCCTGGAGACCGTCGCCGCGCACACCGCCGCGGTCGCCGCCCACCCCGGCGGCGCGGGCACCGAACTCATCCGCAACTCCCCGCCGCTGATCCGGTTCCTGTACCCGCTGCTCGGCTCGCTGGTCACGCAGAGCGCCGAGCGGGGCGCGCTGCCGACGCTGCGCGCGGCGACCGACCCGCTCGTGCGCGGCGGGGAATACTACGGACCAGACGGTCTCGGCGAGATCAAAGGCTTCCCGAAGCGCGTCGGCTCCACCGCCCGCTCGCACGACAAGCTCGCCCAGCGCCGCCTCTGGCAGGAGTCACTGCAGCTCACCGGCGTCACCTTCCCCGTCTGACCGACCACCCACCACTAAGGACACGCAGATGCCGGCCATCCTCGCCGCGCTGGGCGCCACACCCAGCGGAGCCCGCGCCGAGCGGGTACGCCAGTCGCCGCACTTCCGCGACGGCTCCTTCCAGAACAGCACGCCCACCCGCACCATGGTCGGCGGCGAGAGCCGTCCCAGCGTGCGCGAGTTCCTCACCGGCGGCGAGCGCCGCCGCCCGAGCGCCCCGGTGCCCCTGGTCACCGGCGTGCCCGCGACCTCTGCCGACGGGCTGCACCTGACCTGGTACGGCCACGCCACCGTGCTGGTCGAGATAGAGGGCGCCCGGGTGCTGCTCGATCCCGTGTGGAGCGACCGGTGCTCGCCGACTCCCGGCATCGGCCCGAAGCGGCTGCACCCGATGCCCGTCGCGCTGGCCGACCTGCCCCGGATCGACGCGATCGTCATCTCGCACGACCACTACGACCACCTGGACATGCCGACCGTGCAGGCGCTGACCCGCAGCCAGCAGGCCCCGTTCCTGGTGCCGCTGGGCGTGGGCGCGCACCTGGAACGCTGGGGCGTGCCGGACTCCCGGATCATCGAGCTGGACTGGGAGGAGAGCGCCGACGTCGCCGGCCTGACCCTCACCGCCACCGAGGCCCGCCACTTCTCCGGCCGCACCCTGCGCCGCAACGGCACCCTGTGGAGCTCCTGGGTGATCGCCGGCGAGCAGCGCCGGGTCTTCTACACCGGCGACTCCGGCTACTTCGACGGCTACGCCGCCATCGGCGAACGCCACGGTCCTTTCGACGCGACCCTGATGCAGATCGGCGCGTACGACAAGGGCTGGCCCGACATCCACATGTTCCCCGAGGAGGCTGTCGCCGCCCACCTCGACCTGCGCGGCGACCTGCTCATCCCGGTCCACTGGGCCACCTTCAACCTGGCCCTGCACCCGTGGACCGAGCCCGTCGACCGGCTCTGGGCCGAAGCCAAGGCCCACAACGTCAACCTCGCCGTCCCCCGCCCCGGCGAGCGCGTCGACGTCACCACCCCGCCACCCCTCGACCCCTGGTGGCAAGCCCTCGGCTGAGAACGAAGGAAGGGCACCTTCTTATCGCTCCGCGTATAAGAAGGTGCCCTTCTTAACTGCATCCACCGGCTGAGCAGGCCGTCCGCGGCCGCTGGTGCGTCCGGCCGGGCAGCCCCGGACGTTTGCCCGGTGCCGCGGCCGCACGCCCCCGGGTACGTTCAGGGCGCGAACCGACGGGGGGGAGGCGGCGCTGACGGAGACGAGCCCGGCCACCGAACGCGGGCGCGGCCTGTGGCCCCTGCTGGTGGCGCAGACGATGTCCGCCCTCGGGGACTCGTTCTCGTACGTCGCGATCCCGCTGCTCGTCCTGCACACCACCGGCTCGGTCGCGCAGATGGGCGTGGTCACCGCGCTCGGTGGCGCGGCGGCGCTGGTCACCGGCGTGTTCGCCGGAGTCGTCGTGGACCGCTTCGACCGCAGGCGCCTGCTCGTCGGCTGCGACCTGGCCAGACTCCTGCTGTACGCGAGCATCCCGCTGGCCTGGCTCGCCGGGCCACAGGCGTGGCTGCTCTACCTGGTGCTGCCGCTGGCGAGCGCCTTCGGCATGGTCTTCCGGGTGGCACATGTGACCGTCGTGCCGAGCCTCGTGCCCGCCGAGGAGATCACCCGCGCCAACAGCCGCCTGTTCGCGGCATCCTCCACGGCGTACCTCGTCGGCCCGGCCCTGGCCGGTCTGCTGTCCGGCCGGTTCGGCCCGACCACGGCGATCGCGTTCGACGCGGCCACCTTCGCCGTGTCCGCGGCGGTGCTGGTCCTGCTCCGCCTGCGGCCCACCGGCGGGCCCACCCGCCCCGCGGAAGGCGAGCGGCCGATGGACGTGCTGCTCGCCGGGGCCCGGTTCATCGCCCGGCACCCGCTGCTGCGGCCGCTGACGGTGCTGCTGACCGTGCTGAGCAGCCTGACCTTCGGCCTCACCGACGTGGTCATCTATCGCCTGAAGCACGACCTCGGCCAGAGCGACGGCACCGTCGGCTACGTGCTCGCGGTCGGCATCGTGGGCACGCTGCTGGGTTCGGTCGCGGTCACCAGGCTGCGGGGGCGGTACGGCTTCGCGCCCACCTGGACGGGCGCATGGGCGCTGTGCGGAGTCGCCATGGCCGCCGTCGGCCTGGCCGGCCGCGTGCCGCTGGTGGCCGCTGCGGCGACCGCCGTGCTCGGCTGCACCGCGGTGGCGGGCATCGTGTCGATGTCGCTGCGGCAGGAGGTGACCCCCGCTCCGCTGCTCGGCCGGGTCACCTCGGCCTTCTGGACCCTGCACTCGGCGCTGACCCCGCTGGGCGCGGCCGCGCTGACCGCGGCGGCCGCCGGGTACGGTTCCTCGGCGACCCTGATCGCGGCGGGCGCACTGTGTACGGCCACCGCCGCGACCGCACTGTGGACGCCGCTGTTCCGCACGTCGCCGCAGACGAACCGGGGCATTGCGGGTCCGGACGCACTGTCGGGGCGGGAAGAGGCCGACGCCGTATGAGCGCAGCTCGGCACTCGCATGCTCAGGCTTTCAACCCGGCCGCCGGCGCGGTTCAGGTCTTCGCGACCATGCGGATGACGCTGGCGCCACTGTGGGAACCGGACTGCTCGGTGACCGACGTGACGAGGTTGTACAGGCCCGGCGCGGCGGTCGCCGGGATCTGGATGACGCTTACCGGCTGCTCCCCGGGCTGACCGGCCGGGCGGACCGTTTCCGCGGTGAACGTGGCACCGCCCGCAGCGTCCTTGCCGGACGGCGATTTCAGGCCGCTGACGGCCGCGTACGGCCCGGTCAAGCGCGCGTGCAGTTCGACCGGGCCGCCGACGCCGGGTTCTCCGGGCACGACGATCCATTGCACGGTCAGGGTTTGACCCGGCTGGTACTCCCGGTCGACATCCGCTGCGTCGCAGCACGTGTATGCGGTTCCGGCCCGGGTCGGCGGCGACGCGGTGGCCGTGCACGAAGTCATCGCCAGCAGGAGGCAGCCGATGACCGCAGCGCGATAGACCTTCACAGCCGAGGAGCGTAGCGGGCACGGCCAAGCGTGGGCTCGCCTTGGTCAATCACTGGTCCACGACGAACGGCGTCACCCAGCCTGCTTCGGCGGCCCGCAGGTAGAACGCGGTGACATCCGCCAGATTCGACGTCAGGTACTCAAGGCCGCCGCCGTCGTCGAGCGGCACGCCGTACTCCTCAGGATCGATCGTCCGGTAGATCGCGACGAACCGGTCCATGTCGAGGTCGGACAACGCGGTGGCGACGTCGCGGACCTCGGCCGGCGGGTTGTGGCTGACGACAAAGTGGAGCGGCGACACAGCGATCGACGGAGGGGCCGGTGTCGAGGCGACGCGGGTAGCGTGGCGGCCGACATCCGCGCGTCTAAGGGGGACCGTCGTGGATCGACGTGCCGAAGTGCTGGCTGAGCTCGCCCGTCATGTCGTCGCCGTACGCAGGCCGCATCCGGTCCGGGTGGGCGTCGACGGGAGCTCGGCGGCGGGCAAGTCCACGCTCACCGACGAACTCGCCGAGGCGGTCCGGGCCGTCACCGATCGGCCGGTGATCCGGGTCGGCATCGACCACTTCAAACGCCGTGTCGACCTGCGTACGCAGTATCCGCCGGACTCGCCCGAGAGCTACTACCGCGATTCGTGGGACAACGCGGCCATCCGCGATCAGCTGCTGGTGCCGCTCGGCCCGGCCGGCAGCCGCCGTTACCGCGACGCGGTCATGAACCTGCCCGGCACCGAAGCCGTCGACGGCCCGGTCCACATCGCGCCCGACGATGCGATCCTGCTGGCCGACGGGGCATTCCTGCAGCGCCCGGCGCTGGATCCGTACTGGGATCTGCGGATCTACCTGGAGATCGGCTTCGACGTCGTACTGAGCCGGGGCATCGCCCGTGACCAGGCGTGGATGGGCGACGCGGCCAAGGTTGAGCACCGCTACCGCACCAAGTACATCCCGGGTGAGCAGCTCTACGTCGCCGAGGTCCGCCCGCAGGAGCGTGCCGACCTGGTCGTCGACAACACCGACTTCGCGGCACCGGTCCTGCGCGTACGACAGGCCGGCTGAGCGCCTGGCGCACACAGCCGGCCGTCGCCGAAACAGCGCAGGTCACCCGCCCGAGGAGTTTGGAAGGGCACCTTCCTCTACGTATGGCGATGGGAAGGTGCCCTTCCTTCGTCAGCGGAGGTAGATGTTGGGGGTCGGGGGTGTGGTCATGCCGTCGCCGATGAAGAAGCTGGGGTGTGGGGGCTGGTTGTAGGCGGTGTTTTGCCAGGCGATGGCGACTCGGTACATCGGGTCGTGCATCAGGGTGTGGATGCGGCGGTCGGTGGTGTTGGTGGTGGCGTAGATGCGCAGGGCGGTGTTGCCGCTGGTGCGCCAGATGACTTCTTCGCGCCAGTCGCCGAACAGGTCGGCCGACAGGGCGGGGGTGGATTTGGTGCCGTTGTTGGAGGCGACGCCGCTGCCGGTGAGCAGCCGGGTGTCTCCGCTGGTGCCGTACTTGTCGATGTGCGTGCCGTCGAGCAGTTCGCGCACCGGGTCGCCGTCCCACCAGACCAGGAAGTTGATCGAGCTGGGCTCCCGGCCGAGGGACGCCCCGTTGGCCGTGTTGCGCAGGGTGGTGTCGCTGGCCGACCAGGCTTCCGCGCCGGGGCTGCCGGCCCAGATGTCGCCCGCGACCCCGCGGCCGTTGTCCGCGCCGGAGGCGGTGCTCCAGAGGACCTGGCCGGTACGCGCGTCGGCGAGCCACGAGCCGGGCTGGCTGGTCGACTCGCTGACCTTGAAGACCTCCAGCCCGGCCCGGCTCGGGACCAGGTCGCCGACGTGCATGGCGTCGCCGTGGCCGCGGCCGGTGTTCCACAGCGGGGTGCCGTTGTCGTTGATGGTCATCGCGCCGAAGATGATCTCGTCGCGGCCGTCGGCATCGACGTCGCCGATGGACAGCTGGTGGTTGCCCTGCCCGGCGTACGCGCTGCCGGCGCTGTTGGAGTCGAACGTCCAGCGCCGGGTCAGCGAGCCGTTGCGGAAGTCCCAGGCCACGATGACGGTGCGGGTGTAGTACCCGCGCGACATGATCAGGGACGGGCGCACGCCGTCGAGGTAGGCCGTGCCGGCCAGGAACCGGTCGACGCGGTTGCCGTAGCTGTCGCCCCAGGACGAGACCGTGCCGCGGGCCGGTTCGTAGCTGACCGTGGACAGGGCCGCGCCGTTGAGGCCGTTGAACATGGTCAGGTATTCGGGCCCGGCCAGCACGTAGCCGTCGGCGTTGCGGTGGTCGGCGCTCGCATTGCCGATGACGGCGCCGACGCCGTCGCGGGTGGCGTCGGCGGTCTTCATGGCGACTTCGGCGCGGCCGTCGCCGTCGTAGTCGTACACCTGGAACTGGGTGTAGTGGGCTCCGGCGCGGATGTTGCGACCGAGGTCGATGCGCCACAGCCGGGTGCCGTTGAGCCGGTAGGCGTCGACGTAGACGTTGCCGGTGACGCCGGCCTGCGAGTTGTCCTTGGCGTTGTCGGGGTCCCACTTGAGGACGATCTCATACTGGCCGTCGCCGTCGAGGTCGCCGACGGAGGCGTCGTTGGCAGAGTAGCCGCTCGCCGGTGCGGAGATCGGCACGTCGAGGTAGTTGCCGCCGCTGAACCGCAGTGACGTCTCGGACGCGGCCTGTTCGACCCCGCCGACGACGGCGCGCACGGTGTAGGAGGCGTCGGCCGCGGCCCCGCTGTCCAGGTAGTTGGTCGAGTTGGTGATCGGCGAGGAGTTCACCTTCGTGCCGGCGCGGTACACGTTGAAGCCGGTGCTGTAGGACTCGGTGCCCAGCAGCCGCCAGGAGACCAGGTTGGCGCTGCCGGAGCGGACGCTGACCAGGCCCCGGTTGAGGTCCTCCATCTGCTTGGCCCCGGACGGCGGCGGGCCGGACGGCGACGGGCTCGGCGAGGCGGGGGCGGACGGTGACACCGACGGCGAGGCCGACGGCCGCGGGGACGCCGATGTGGACGGCGACGGTGCGGCCGAGGTCGGCGCGGGCGCGCCGGTGCAGGTGGTGCCGTTGAGGGCGAAGCTCGCCGGGGCCGGGTTCGACGCGTTGTTCCAGGACGCGTTGAAGCCGAAGGCAGTGCTCGCGTTGGTGGCGATGGGGGCGTTGTAGCCGGCGTCGGTGACGGAGACGTTCGCGCCGGACTGGGTGAAGCTGCCGTTCCAGAGCTGAGTGACGGCCTGACCGGCGGTGAATGCCCAGGTCAGGGTCCAGCCGTTGACGGGGTCGCCGAGGTTGGTGATGGTGACGTTGGCGCCGAAGCCGCCGCCCCACTGGTTGGTGACGGCGTAGTCGACGCGGCAGCCTGCGGCCGCCTGGGCGCTGACCGCGGTCACGACGCCCGCGGTCAGGACGGTGACGGTGGCGGCGGCGAGCACCGCGAGCCGTCGTCGGGTACGAGTGGGCATGTGCCTCTCCGAGGATGGGTGCGAAACCGGGTGGACCCGGCCTGGCTCGGATGCATGCCCGGTGCATCCGTTTCGCCCATATCGCGGTAGCGTGCCCTGCTCCCGACAGGGATGTTAGACCCGTCGATGGATGGCCACAAGCGGAGGGGTCCGAAGTGGCCGGACGCCTTACTCCGCGCGCGGAATAGCGAATTCCTGTGCCATTGGTCAATGGCGGAAACCGGACAGCGCGTGAATGGCCATTCTCTGCTGTGGACACTGCTTCGCAACAATGCTGTCACCTGTCGCTCGTAACGTGATTCGACGCTGCCTCCACATTGGCGTCGCGATCAACGTCGAGGCTGGTCGGCATGCACCGAGTGGAATGTAAACGAACGACGAGTGAACGGTTCGCAATTCGTTAACAACTAGTTCAAGGGATGGCCGAATGGCTATCCGGCGGGCATCCGAAAAGGTGAGGGAATGGTTGTGTCGGCGCTGTTTCGGCGATGGCATTGGTGGCGTTTCGCGGCCGTCGGCGTGGTGTGTTTCGGCGCGCAGACCGCGGTCCTGGTGCCGCTGGAGCGGGCCGGGATGGCGGCAGCCTTCGCCAACGCCACCGGGTTCTGGCTGTCGGCGCAGCTGAACTTCGTGCTGAGTTCCCTGTTCACCTGGCGCGACCGGCCGGCCCGCGGGACCCGGGCGGTGCTGGCCCGGTGGTGGCAGTACCAGGGCATGGCCTACCTGTCGCTCGCCATGAACTCGCTCGTCTTCGTGGCGGCCGAGCCGGTGACCGGGCAGCTGTCCGCGTCGGCGATCGGCGTGCTCATCGGCGCGTGCTTCTCGTACGCCGTCAGCAAGTTCCTGATCTTCCGGCCGGCTCGCGCCACGGCGCTCCCGCCGGCCGCACACCGCGAGGAGATGATGGCGTGACCGAGGTCGCGTTGCGCAGCACCGTGCGGGCACTGCCCGCCTACGAGGACGGCCTGGTGGTCGTCATGCCCGCCTACCGGGAGGGCGAGAACCTCGCCGCGACGGTCACCGACTTCCTGCAAACGCTGGAGTCGGCGCACGTGCCGCACGCGGTGGTGGTCGTCGACGACGGCAGCCCCGACGACACCGGGACTGTGCTCGACGAGCTGGCCGCCGCGCACCCCGGCCGGGTCCTGCCGGTGCGGCACGAGCAGAACCGCGGCTACGGCGCCGCGGTGCGCAGCGGCATCGCGGCCGCGCTGGAGCGCACCCGGCTGCGGCACATCCTGCTGACCGACTCCGACGGCCAGTTCCGGGCCGCCGACGTGCTGGACTTCCTGGAGGTGGCCCAGCGCGAGCGGGCCGACGCGGTGATCGGCTACCGCAAGCACCGGGCCGATCCGTGGCGGCGGCGGGTGAACGCCTGGATCTGGACCCGCCTGTGCGGAGTCGTGCTGCGGCTGCGCAGCCGCGACGTGGACTGCGCGTACAAGCTGATCGACCGCAGGCTGCTGGAGGGCGTCGAGCTGAACGGCGAGGCGGCGGCGATCTCGCCGGAGCTGCTTGCCAAGATCAGAGTGGGCGGGTCCCGGGTGATCGAGCATCCGGTCAGCCACTACCCGCGGGTGCACGGCGAGCAGACCGGGGCGAACCTGCTGGTGGTGCTGCGCTCGCTGCTCAGCCTGGCCGGGGTATACCTGCAGCTGGTGCGGGAGTCGCACAAGCAGCGCTGGCTGCGCGGCCTGCTGCGGCCGGCCGACCCGGCGCTGGTGCTGGTGACGCTCGCGGTCACCGCGCTGTCCGTGGGGGCCTACCTGTACTTCCTGCAGCAGGACGCGGTGCTGGCGTACAAGGACGCCAACTCGCACCTGCTCATCGCGCGCCGGGTGCTGGAGAGCCCGACGGCGGGCCTGGCCCAGCTCGGCGGGGTGTGGCTGCCGCTGCCGCACCTGCTGGCGCTGCCCCTGGTATGGCATGACGGGCTGTACGAATCCGGCCTGGCCGGGGCGCTGATCTCGATGATCGCGTTCGTGGTCACCGCGCGTTACCTGTACCGGCTCGGCACGTCGCTGGCCGACAGCCGGTTCGCCGGGGTCGCGACGGCGCTGCTGTTCGCGGTCAACGCCAACGCGCTCTACCTGCAGTCCACCGCGATGACCGAGAGCCTGCTGTTCGCCTGCATCGCCGCCACCACCTACCACCTGCACCGGTGGTGCCGGTTCGGGCACTACCGCGACCTGGTCGCGACGTCGGCGGCGGTGCTGTTCGCCACCGTCACCCGCTACGAGGGCTGGGTGCTGTGCCTGGCCGCCCTGATCGTGGTGCTGACGACCGAGTTCCGCCGGCACCGCGACGTCATCCGGGTCGAGGCGGCGCTGATCTTCTACGGCTTCATCGCGTTCGCCGGCATCGGCGGCTGGCTGCTGTGGAACACCGCCATCTTCGGCGACCCGATGTACTGGCGCAGCGGCGAGTACGCCGACTCGACGCTTTGGGTCAAGGAGGGCGAGGCGGCCGTCGGCTCGCTGGACGTGTCCGCGTCCACGTACTGGCTGGCCGTCGAGCACAACATCGGCCTGGTCAGCCTCATCCTCGGCCTGCTCGGCGTCATCGCGTACGCGGTCCGGCACCGGCTGCGCGCCGAGCACGTCGCGGTCTACCCGCTGCTGCTGTTCGGCGCGTTCTTCGTGTACGCCCTCTACTCCGGCCAGCGCCCGCTGCACGTGCGGGAGTACGGCGGCGAGCTGTACAACGTCCGGTTCGGACTGATCATGCTGCTGCCCGCTGCGGTGTTCGCCGGATACCTGGTGAGCCTGGCTCCGGCGCTGGCCGAGCGGCTGAACCGGCCCGCGCTGGCGCGGGTGGCCAAGGGCGTGGTCGCCGCGGGCGTGCTGTCCACCGCGCTGGCGGTGCCCGGCGTGATCACGCTCGACGAGGCCCGGGACTTCCGCAACAGCGCCTGGGAGGCCGCCAACGCGTCCGCCTCGGGCTGGCTGCGCGGCAACCACCACGGCGAGCTGACGCTGATGATGTCGTTCGAGAACGAGTCGGTCACCTTCGACTCGCGCATCCCCACCGAGGCCATCGTCTACGAGGGCAGCTACCAGCTCTGGGAGCGGGCGCTGGCCGACCCGGCCGCGTCGGACATCGAGTGGATCTACATGCGCGCGCTGCCCGGCCAGGAGGACCAGGTGTGGCGTGAGCTGCACGGCACCCGGCAGCTGGAACAGCACTACGCGCTGGTCTACGAGCACGAGCACCGCCTCATCTACCGACGGAAGGACAAGCCGTGACCGAGGTGTCGACCCATACCGCCGTCCCCAGCCGGGTGGCCGCCCCACGCCAGGTGGCCCCGCTGCCGCCGGAGCTCAGCGCCCAGACCCTGCTCAGCCGGGGCCAGGTGGTGACCGCGTCCGTGCTGCTCGGCGGGATCGCGGCCCTGCTGGTGCTGCATCTGACGACCGGCCTCGGCCCGTCGCCGCTGTGGTGGGGGCAGTTCGCCGTGGTCGCGGTGACGGTCGCGTACGTCGCCGTCATCGCGTTCAAGCTGGCCATGGTGTTCCGGGCCGGCGGCGCGGCGGTGGTGCGCTTCCAGCCCGCCGACCTGGCCGTCATCCGCGACGTCGACCTGCCCGTGTACACGGTGCTGGTGCCGCTGCACCGCGAGGCGCAGGTGCTGCCGCACCTGGTCCGGCGGCTGACCGAGCTGGACTACCCGGCCGCGAAGCTGCAGATCCTGCTGCTCATCGAGGAGGACGACGCGCAGACCCGAGGGGCGCTGGACAACCTGGACCTGCCCGCGCAGTTCGAGACGGTGCTGATCCCGCACTCGACGCCCAAGACCAAGCCCAAGGCCTGCAACGTCGGCCTGGCTCGCGCGGTCGGCGAGTTCTGCGTCATCTACGACGCCGAGGACCGGCCCGACCCGGACCAGCTGCGCAAGGCGGTGCTCGCGTTCCGGGTGCTGCCCGACCGGGTCGTCTGCGTGCAGGCCGAGCTGCAGTACTGGAACCCCTGGACGAACTGGCTGACCCGGTGCTTCGCGGCGGAGTACGCGACGAACTTCAGCCTGTCGCTGCGCGGCCTGGACCGGCACCGGCTGGCCATCCCGCTGGGCGGCACCTCGAACCACTTCCGCACCGACGCCCTCGCCGAGCTGGGCGGGTGGGACCCGTTCAACGTCACCGAGGACGCCGACCTGGGCATCCGCATCGCCCGGCGGGGCTGGGACGTGCGCATGATGGTGTCGGTCACCGAGGAGGAGGCCAACAGCCGGCTGGGCAACTGGGTCCGCCAGCGCAGCCGCTGGATCAAGGGCTACCTGCAGACCTGGCTGGTGCACACCCGCCACCCGATCCGGCTGTGGCGCGAGCTGGGCGCCAAGCGCACCCTGGCCATGCACCTGACGCTGGGGCTGTCCACGGTCACCTCGCTGATCAACCCGGTGTTCTGGCTGATGACGCTGAGCTACCTGGTGTTCGGGCCGCGCTACCTGGAGCCGTTCTTCCCCGGCGTGACCCTGTACGTCGGCGTGCTGACCATGCTCATCGGCAACGCGATGATGGCGTACTGCCTGATGAACGGGTGCATGGAGCGCGGCCTGCACCGGGCCGTGCGGGCCATGCTCAGCGTGCCCCTGTACTGGGGCCTGATGAGCGTCGCCGCCTACAAGGCCCTGTTCCAGCTGATGCGCCCGAGCCGGCGCCACTTCTGGGAGCTGACCGAACACGGCCTGGTCGAGCAGGACCAGCCGCCGGCCATCCCCGCCCCCCGCTGACCGACAGAAGGACCCCTTCCGATGCCGTTCACCTACCGACGCGCGGCCGCCGCCGCGGCGAGCGCGCTCGTGCTCGCCGCGGTCAGCGCGGCCGCGCCGCTGCCCGCGCACGCCGGGCCGCCGGCCGAGTTCGACAAGACCGTGCTCACCGCCGACCTGGAGGAGCCGACAGCTTTCCGGTTCACGCACGACGGCGCCATCCTGATCGCCGAGAAGAAGGGCACCATCCGGCTGTACGCCCACGGCGAGCTGCACGACGAGCCGGTGCTGAGCCTGCCCACGGCCAGCACCGACGAGCGCGGCCTGCTCGGACTGGAACTCGACCCCGACTTCGCGACGAACAAGTGGTTCTACGTCGCGTACACCCACGCCGACAACCTCGACCGGCTCAGCCGCTTCACGATGACCGGCGAGCACACCGCCGACCCCGCCTCCGAGGTGATCCTGCTGCGCTCCAACCAGCAGGCCAACGTCTTCCACCACGGCGGTGAGGTGCGGTTCGGGCCCGACGGCAAGCTGTACTGGTCGCTGGGGATCAACGTCTACCACCCGAACGCGCCGAACCTGGGCACGCTGCACGGCAAGGTGCTGCGGATCAACAGGAACGGCACGATCCCGGCGGACAACCCGTTTGTCGGCATGCCCGGCGCGGAACCCGCGATCTGGGCGTACGGGCTGCGCAACACGTTCCGCTTCGACGTGGTGCCCGACGGGCCGAACGCGGGCCGGCTGCTCGGCGGCGACGTGGGCGGCTCGGAGCAGGAGGAGCTGAACCTCATCGAGCGCGGGGCCGACTACGGCTGGCCCTACGCCGAGGGCGTGTGCGCGGGCTGCGGGTACGCCCAGCCGGTGTACACCTACCCGCACACGGCTCCGCCGGCCAGCGCCGGGTCGATCAGCGCGGTGGAGGTTTACGACGGCGAGCTGTTCCCGGCCGCGTACGACCATGTCGTGTTCTTCGGCGACTACACGCTCGGGTTCGTCAAATACCTGGTCATGGATCCGAGTTACACCAGTGTCATCGCGGTGCACGACTTCGACCTGGACGCGGGCACGCCGGTGCAGCTGACGACCGGCCCCGACGGGGCGCTGTACCAGCTGAACATCTACCCGGGCGCGCTCTACCGGATCGCGCCGTCGGGCGGCAACCGCACGCCGGTCGCGCGCGCCACGGCGACCCCGGACAACGGCCTCGCGCCGCTGCCGGTGCAGTTCTCCTCGACCGGATCGGCGGACCCCGACGGCACGCCGCTGAGCTACCTGTGGACCTTTCCCGACGGCACCACCTCGACTGCCGCGAACCCGCAGAAGACGTTCACGGCCAACGGGGTGCACAACGTGACCCTGCGCGTCAGCGACGGTGACAAATCGGACACGACCACGGTGCCGGTGCAGGTCGGCAACCGGCGTCCCACCGGCGTCATCACCGCTCCGGTCGCCGAGTCCGGCTACGACGCCGGGAACGTGATCACATACGCGGGCGCCGCGACCGACCCGGACTCCGGCCCGCTGCCGGCGAGCGCCTACTCGTGGTCGGTGATCTTCCACCATGCCGAGCACGTGCACCCGTTCCTCGGGCCGATCACCGGGGTGACCGGCGGAAACTTCACCATCCCGCGCATCGTCGACAACATCGACACCACCTGGTACGAGATCCAGCTGACGGTCACCGACGCGGGCGGGCTGAAGCACACGTCGTCGGCGCACATCCGGCCGCACCTGGTGACGCTAACGTTCGGCGCGTCCACGCCGGGGCTGCAGTACACGGTCGACGGCATCCCGTACACGGGCACCCGGACCGAGCGGGCCGTGGTCGGGGTGGAGCGCACCCTCGGCGCGGTGTCGCCGCAGTGGGTCGGCGGGCTGCAGTACCTGTACGGCGGCTGGTCCGACGGCGGGGCGCAGACCCACGTGATCACCACGCCCGCCCAGGACGCCGCGTACACGGTGGACTTCGCGCAGATCAACCCGCCGCCCGCGCCGTGGGATAGCGACGACATCGGCACCCGCACCATCGCCGGGCTGTCGTCCTACGACGACGGCGTGTTCACGGTGAAGGGCGGTGGCCACGACATCTGGGACGCCACCGACGAGTTCCGCTACGTGCACCAGCCGCTGGTCGGGGACGGCGCCATCGTCGCCCGGCTGACGAGCCAGAGCGAGACCTACGAGTGGGCCAAGGCCGGTGTGATGATCAAGGAGTCGGCCACGGAGGGTGCGTCGTACGCGGCCCTCGCGGTGACGCCCGACCACGGCGTGCACTTCCAGGCCGACTTCGACGAGGACGATGGGGAGTTCGCGTACACCCTGCCGAACGCCTGGTTGAAGCTCACCCGCACCGGGGCGACGATCGAGGGCTTCCTGTCCGTCGACGGGCAGGCCTGGACGCCGATCGGGACCACGCAGCTGGCGCTGTCCGCGACCGCGACCATCGGCCTGTTCGTGACCTCGCACGACAACGCGGTGCTGTCCACGGCGACGTTCGACCACGTCACCGTGTCCGGCGATGCCGACCCGTCGCTGCCCGCCCCGTGGGTCCACCAGGACGTGGGCACGCCCGCGATCGCCGGTGGGGCCACGGAGATCGGCGGCGTCTTCAGCGTCACCGGCGCGGGCGGCGACATCTGGGGCGAGGCGGACCAGTTCCACTTCGTGCACCAGCCGCTGACCGGCAACGGCACGCTCATCGCGCGGGTCGCCGGCCAGCAGGACACCGAGGAGTGGGCCAAGGCCGGTCTCATGATCAAGGACGGCACGGCGGCAGGGGCGACGTACGCGCTGCTCGCGGTCACCCCGGAGCGCGGCGTACACCTGCAGGCGAACTTCGCCACCGACCTGGCCGGCAGCGCCTCGGCCGCGCCGCGCTGGCTGAAACTGACCCGTATCGGCACCACCGTCACCGGCCACGAGTCAGCCGACGGCAACGCCTGGACGCTCATCGGCTCGGTGCAACTGCCGGCGCTGCCCGCCACCGCCCAGCTCGGCCTGTTCGTCACCTCGCACGACGCAGGGCAGGCCGGCCTGGCCGTATTCGAGCACGTCAGCGTCACCGCGGCCGCGCCGTCCCTGCCCGCCGGATGGTCGCAGACGGACGTCGGCGCGCCGGCCCTGCTCGGCTCGGCCGGCGTCACCAACTCAACCTGGACGGTGTCCGGCGCGGGCAACGACATCTGGGCCGACACCGACCAGTTCCACTACGTGTACCGGGCACTACCCGGCGACGGCACCATCACGGCGCGGGTCCTCACCCAGGCCGGCACCAACGACTGGGCCAAATCCGGCGTCATGATCAAAGAATCGACGACGGCGATGTCGCCGTACGCGGCGGTGTTCCTCACCCCCGGGCACGGCATCCACTTCCAGCACGGCTTCACCGCCGACGTCGACGGCGGCGCAGGAAGCGTCCGCACCTGGCTGCGGCTGGTCCGCACCGGGGCCCTCGTCACCGCCTACCGCTCCGCCGACGGCGCCACCTGGACCACCATCGGCACGGCAACCGTCACCGGTCCGGCGACCGCGGGCCTGTTCGTCACCTCCCACAACGGCAGCACCCTCAACACCACCACCTTCGACCAGGTCTCCCTCACCTGACCAAGACGAAGGAAGGGCGCCTTCTTATCGCTCCGCGTATAAGAAGGCGCCCTTCTTGACTCTGTAGGTGCCGGGTCGCGATGGGCGCCTCCGACCGGAGGCGCCCATCGCCGTCGGCCGGGGCAGGGCAGCGCGGCGGTCGGAAGTACGGGATCATGCCTGACGGTTCGGCTCGACGACCGATGGAATGAGGCATGGGCTACACAGGACGAATAGTGGTGGGGCAGACCGAGCTGCCGCCGGCGAAGTCCGAGACGCTGCGCAAGTTCGGCGTCAAGTTGCTGTGGCATGGCTCGTACCAGGACGGCTGGTGGCAGGTGCAGCTCGACGGTGACGGCGAGCGTCCCGCCGCGACCCTTCGGGCACTCGTCGCCGAGACGGGCCGGCCGGTGCTGTCCGCGTTCGTGCTCGACAGCGATTTCGCCGAGGTGGTGGGCATGACACCGGGCGGCACGCGGTGGCGTGCGTACCTCAACGAGACGGCGGCGGCGGCATACGGCGCGCCGCCGTTGCCGTACCTGCAGGACGAGCTGCTGACGCAGATGCTCGGGTGGGCGGCCGAGGCGGGCCTGGCGGCCTCGGCCACGACCGTGGGCGAGGTGCTCTCCGTGAAACACGTCTTCGCCGAGGAGGCCGTCGACGCGCTGCTCAGTGCGCTCGGCCTGGTGCCGGTGGACGCGACGGCACGCGAGGCGTCGTAGCGGCGCAGGTCCGCTCCCGGAAGGGTTAGGAAGGGCACCTTCTACAACGCATAGCGATGTGAAGGTGCCCTTCCTTTACTTGATGAGCAGGTGGGTGAGGCGGCGGGTGGCGAGCCAGGTGCTGAACAGGGCCATCGTGAGGAGGTAGGCGACGGCGAGGAGCATGCCGGGGCCGAGCCGGCCGGTGGTGAGGCCGCGGAGGAGTTCGATGCTCTGGTAGAGGGGGAGGGCGGCGACCACGGGCTGGAGGGCGGCGGGGTAGACCGACAGCGGGTAGAAGGTGGTCGCGAACAGGAACATCGGGAGCATGACCAGTTGCAGGTACTGCTGGTGGTGGAACTCGCGGATCACGGTGGTCGCGGCCATGCCCGCGGCGGAGAAGGCGTACGCGATCAGCACGCAGGCGGGCAGCGCGAGCAGCGCCCACCACGAGTGGACCATCCCGAACGCGGCGATCACGACGAGGAAGCAGGCCGCGGACAGGGTGCTGCGCAGCACCGACGCGGCGATCTCGCCGTACGCGATGTCGCGCACGGTCAGCGGCGTGGTGATGATCGCGTCGTAGAACTTCTCGAAGCGCAGCCGCCACCAGACCGCGCCGGTGGTCTCCGCGATGGCCGAGTTCATGGCGGAGGTGGCCAGCAGCGCCGGGGCGACGAACGCGGCGTACGCGACCGCGCCGCCGTCGCCGTCGATGAGCTGTCCGATGCCGACGCCGATGGACATCAGGTACAGGAACGGTTCGAACACGCCGTTGACGGCGAGGTTCCACGGCCGGCCCTTGCGCAGCACCCACAGGTGCCGCAGGACGATCACGTGCGCGGCGGGCATCATGGTCCCCTTCACGGGTGCAGGTGGCGGCGGAAGTTGCGCCGGGCGAGGAGGTAGCCGGCCAGCGCCATGGCCGACAGGTACCCGGTGTGGGTGAGGCTGCCCGCCCAGGTGGCGGTGCCGAGGGTGAGGGTGCGGCACAGCTCGACGCCGTGCCAGAGCGGAGTTAGCGCGACCAGGTGCTGCGCGGCCTCGGGCAGCTGGGTGGTGGCGAAGAACGTGCCGGAGAACAGGTACAGCGGCATAACCACCCACTTGAACAGCGTCTGCACCGGGCGCACGTCGGGCAGCGTCACCGCCCAGGCGGTCACCGGCATCGCGAAGGCGAAGCCGGTCAGCGCCGCGGCGGGCAGGGTCAGCGCGGCCAGCGGCGAGGTGGCGACCCCGAACGCGAACATCACGGCGCAGAACGCGGCCGCGCCGATGGCGACCTTCACGGCCATGAACAGGGCGTGCCCGTTGAGCACGTCGACGGGTTCGAGCGGGGTCGCCACCGCGACCGGGTAGGCCCGGCCAGGCATACGGTGGTAGCTGACCGGGAACGCCGACTCGATCATGCCGTTCTGCATGGACGCGGCGGCGAGCATGCCGGGGGCGAAGAACGCCAGGTAGCTCACCCCGCCCAGGGCTGCGACGTCCGAGCCGACGAGCGTGCCCAGCCCGGCGCCGATGGCGATCAGGAACAGCAGCGGGTTGGCCACGCTGATGACGATGGTGCCCTTCCAGTTGCGCCGGTAGTGCAGCCAGCAGTAGCGGTAGAAGCGCAGGGCCATGCCCCGCGACACGGCGGACGTCGCCATCAGTCGACCAGCGTCCGGCCGGTGAGCGCGAGGAACACGTCCTCCAGGCTCGACCGGCGCACCAGCGCGGTGACCGGCGTCAGGCCGAGGGCGTGCGCGGCGGCCAGGGCGGCGTCGCCTTCGCCGGTGTACCAGAGCAGCCGGTCGGGCAGTTCCTCGATCCGGTCGCCGGAGACGGCCTGGCGCAGCTTGTCCAGCGCGGCGGCCTGCTCGCCGATGCCGAAGCGCAGTTCGAGGACCTCGCGGGTGGCGTGCGCGGCGATCAGCTCGGCGGGGGAGCCGTGCGCGACGATGCGGCCGCCGTCCATGACGACGAGCCGGTCGCACAGCTGCTCGGCCTCGTCCATGTAGTGGGTGGTCAGCACCAGCGTGACGCCCTGCTGCTTGAGCCGGAACAGCCGGTCCCACAGCACGTGCCGGGCCTGCGGGTCGAGTCCGGTGGTGGGCTCGTCGAGCAGCAGCAGCTCAGGCTCGTTGACCAGGGAGCGGGCGATGGTGAGGCGGCGGCGCATGCCTCCGGACAGCGCCTCGACGCGCTCGCCGGCCTTGTCGGACAGCTGCGCGAAGTCGAGCAGCCGGGTGGCCCGCTCGTCGATGAGCCGGGTGGACAGTCCGAAGTAGCGGCCGTAGATGAGCAGGTTCTCGCGCACGCTCAGTTCGCTGTCGAGGGCGTCGTCCTGCGGCACGACGCCCAGGCGGGCCCGGATGCGGCGGCCGTCGACGGCCGGGTCCATGCCGAGCACGCGCAGCGTGCCCGCGGTCGGCGGGGAGACGCAGGCGATCATCCGCATGGTGGAGGACTTGCCGGCGCCGTTCGGGCCGAGGAACCCGAAGGCCTCGCCCCGGTGCAGCGCGAAGTCGATGCCGTCTACGGCGGTGAAGGGGGCGGAACGCTTGTCCCGCGGCGGGTACGTCTTGACGAGCCCCGTGGCTTGTGCGATCACGTCTGACACAGCCGCCAGCGTAGGAATGAGATGGTAAATCTGCAAGAAATTTACATGCGCCAGCAAATTTCGAACTTCAGGGTATGAGCACCGCCGCCCCCTCGACCCGGTCCGCGGCCAGGTCGGCGAGCGCCTCGTCGGCCCGGTCGAACGGGTACGGCGTCACCGTCACCGACAGCGGGTGCGCCGCGGCCAGCGCCAGGAACTCGCGGCCGTCGTCGCGGGTGTTCGCGGCCACGCTGCGCAACTGCCGTTCCTCGAACAGGTGCTGCTCGTAGTTCAGCACCGGGATGTCGGTGAGGTGGATGCCCGCGATCGCGAGGGTGCCGCCCCGGTCCAGGGCGGACAGTGCCGGCGGCACCAGGTCGCCGACCGGCGCGAACAGGATCGCCGCGTCCAGCGGAGCGGGCGGCGGCTCGTCCGCGCCGCCGGCCCAGGCCGCGCCCAGGCTCAGGCCCAGCTCTCGGGCGGCGGGCGAGCGGGTCATCACGTACACCGTCGCGCCCTGGGACAGCGCCACCTGCGCGGTGAGGTGCGCCGAGGAGCCGAAGCCGTAGATGCCCAGGGTGCCCCCGGGCGGCAGCTCGGCACGGCGCAGCGCCCGGTGGCCGATGATGCCCGCGCACAGCAGCGGGGCCAGGTGCGCGTCGTCGTACCCGTCCGGCAGTCGGTAGGCGTAGTCGGCGGGCACCGTCGTGTACTCGGCGTAGCCGCCGTCGGCGTCCCAGCCCGTGTAGCGGGAGGCCGGGCACAGGTTCTCCTGACCGCGGCGGCAGTACACGCACGTCTGGTCGGTGTGGCGCAACCAGGCGATGCCCGCCCGGTCGCCGACCGCCCAGCCGGTCACCGCGTCGCCGTGCGCGGTGACCTCGCCGACGACCTGGTGGCCGGGGATCACCGGGCTGCGGTGCGGGGGCAGGTCGCCCTCGGCCACGTGCAGGTCGGTGCGGCACACGGCGCAGGCGCGCACGCGTACCAGCAGCTCGCCGGGGGCGGGTTCGGGCACCGGGCTTCGTACCGCCCGCAGTGGCCGGGTCGCGATCGGCCCCGGCGCGGCGACCTCCCACGCGGCCATGGTCTCCACACCCTCCATCATCGTCGTGCCCGACGCCGTCGGGGTGCTGATCTACCATCGGGCCATGAGCGCAGCGGCAGGCGACGAGATCCCCAAGATCAGCGCACCGGCGAACCGGGCCCTGGACCTGGCGGGTCACACCACCCTTGCCGCGATCTCGCAGCTGACCAAGAAAGACCTGCTCGACCTGCACGGCGTCGGGCCCAAGGCGATCCGGATCCTGCGTGAGGCGCTCGCCGAGCACGGCCTGACCTTCGCCGACGAGCGGAAATGATCATCCGCCGGTAGTCTCCCGTCACACGACGGGGAGGACGACCATGGAACCGGCACCCGGGCCCGGCGGCCTGGCCTACGGCGCGCGGCTGGCGCGCCACTACTCGGCCTCGGCCGCACTGGCGCTGCTCAGCGACGCCGAACTCGCCGACCGGGTGGCCGCGGCAGAGGCCGTCGGCGCGGGTATCGGCGGCGTCACGGCCCGGCTCGACGTCGGCGGGACGCCGGTGTTCCTCAAACGCATCCCGCTGACCGATCTGGAACGCCGTCCCGAGCACGTGCGCTCGACCGCGAACCTGCACGGCCTGCCCCCGCACTGCCAGTACGGCATCGTCTCGCCCGGCTTCGGGGCCTGGCGCGAGCTGGCCGCGAACACCCTCGCGACCAACTGGGTGCTGGCCGGCCGGAACCAGGGATTCGCGCTGATGTACCACTGGCGCGTGCTGCCCGGCGCCCCGGTCGTGGCCGCGGAACACGCCGACGTCGAGGCCGCGGTGGCGTTCCTGGGCGGCGACCCCGCCGTCCGTGACCGTCTGGCGGCGCTGGCGTCGGCCTCGGCGAGCCTGGTCCTGTTCCTCGAACACCTCCCGTACCGGCTCGGCGACTGGCTGGCCGGACCGGCTGCGGCGGGCGGTGACGAACTCGTCGCGGCCTGCCGGATGGTGGAGCAGAGCCTGGTCGACGGCGTGGACTTCCTGCTGGCTCGCGACCTGCACCACTTCGACGCGCACCTGGGCAACCTGCTGACCGACGGCCGCCGCGTCTACTTCGTCGACTTCGGGCTGGCGGTGTCGCCCCGGTTCGCGCTGTCGCCGCAGGAGTCGGCTTTCCTGACCCGCCACGCCACCCACGACGCCGGGTACGTACGGATGAGGCTGGTCAACTGGCTCGTCCAGCACGTGGTCGGCGTGTCCGTGCCGGACGTCGGCGGGCCCGTCGAGCGCAACGCCTACATCCGGGAGTGCGCCGCGGGCAGGCGGCCGGACGGCGTCAGGCCGGAGCTGGCCGACATGATCGTCCGGCACGCGCCGGTCGCCGCGCTGATGAACGACTTCTACTGGCAGCTGTTCGACGGCGCGATGGACACGCCGTACCCGGCGGACGAGGTGGCACGCGCACTGACCCGATGACTCGGCGCGTGCAAACACTTGCACGCAACGTTGCCACAAACGGTGAGGTTGCGAGTCGGTTTTGGAAATGTTTCCGTCGACATCTTGCCGTGCCCGGGGCGCGGGCATAGGGTTTTGCCAATCCCCGCCCGGGGATGCGGTCCCGCTCACCGCCGTTCGCTGCCGGACACATCCGATGTCCGGCGACGGAGGGTGTCACGCTCCCCGCGCCACGCACCCTCCGGCTGTGCAGGAAGGGAGTGCGTCATGGCAGTATCCCGGCGGAGGTTCGTCACCTCCGTGGCGTCCGGGTCAGCGCTGGCCGCCACCGGCGGAGCCGTCGCAGGAGGACTCACCGCGGCGAGTCCCGCCGCTGCGGCCAGCCCGCCCGGCGACGTCGTCGGCAAGATCTCGGTCGGCTACCAGGGGTGGTTCGCGGCCACCGGCGACGGAGCCCCGATCAACGGCTGGTGGCACTGGAGCAACAACTGGGGCCAGCCGCCCTCGCCGAGCAACAACGCGATCGTGTCCTGGCCGGACATGCGCGACTACCCCGCCCAGTACCAGACCGCCTACGCCAACCTCGGCAGCGGCCAGCCCGCGAAGCTGTTCTCCTCCTACGACCAGTCCACGGTGAACCTGCACTTCCAGTGGATGCAGCAGCACGGCTGCGACACCGCGGCGCTGCAGCGGTTCAACCCGTTCGGCGGCGAGGGCCCGACCCGCGACGCGATGGCAGCCAAGGTGCGCACCGCGGCCGAGGCCACCGGACGCAAGTTCTACATCATGTACGACGTCACCAACTGGACGAACATGCAGTCGGAGCTGAAGACCGACTGGACCACCAAGATGTCCGCGTACACCTCGTCCCCGGCGTACGCCCGCCAGAACGGCAAGCCGGTCGTGTGCATCTGGGGCTTCGGCTTCAACGACCCGGGCCGCCCGTTCGCGCCCGCGGTCTGCCTGGAGGTCCTGAACTGGTTCAAGGCCCAGGGCTGCTACGTCATCGGCGGTGTGCCCACCTACTGGCGGCAGGGCATCAACGACTCCCGGGCCGGCTTCTTCGACGTGTACACGGCGTTCAACATGATCTCGCCGTGGATGGTCGGCCGCACCGGCGACGTCAACGGCCTGGACTGGTTCTACACCAACGTCAACGTGCCCGACCAGGCCGAGTGCAACAACCGGGGCATCGACTACCAGCCCTGCGTGATGCCCGGTGACCTGTCCTCGCACCACCGCTTCCACGGCGACTTCTACTGGCGGCACCTCTACAACATGATCCGCGTCGGCGCGCAGGGCCTGTACGTGTCGATGTTCGACGAGTACAACGAGGGCAACCAGATCGCCAAGACCGCCGAGAACGCCTCGCAGGTGCCCACCAACTCCGGCATCGTCACCCTCGACGAGGACGGCACGGTCTGCTCGTCGGACTACTACCTGCGCATCACCGCCGACGGCGGCCGCATGCTCAAGGGCCAGCTCGCGCTGACCGCGGTCCGGCCCACCCAGCCCGTCGTCGGCGGCGGGCAGCCGCCCGTCGACAGCGACCTGGCGCTGAACAAGCCGGTCACGGCCAGCAGCGTCAACGCGAGCTTCGTGCCGCAGAACGCGGTCGACGGCAATCCGGCGACCTACTGGGAGAGCGTCAACAACGCGTTCCCGCAGTGGCTGCAGGTCGACCTCGGCGCGGCGGCCACCGTCAGCCGGGTCGTGCTCAAGCTGCCAGCCGGCTGGGGCAGCCGCGTGCAGACGCTGTCCGTGCAGGGCAGCACCAACGGCTCGACCTTCAGCACCCTGTCGGGCTCGACCGGGCGCACCTTCGACCCCGGTGCGGCCAACACGGTCTCGATCACGTTCACGGCCGCGACCGCGCGGTATGTGCGGATCAACGTCACCGGCAACACCGGCTGGCCCGCAGCCCAGCTCTCGGGGCTGGAGGTGTACGGCACGACGCAGCCGCCGCAGGGCGACACGCAGGCACCCAGCGCGCCGGGCAACCTGACCGTCACCGGGCAGACCAGCAGCAGCGTGTCGCTGTCCTGGCAGGCGTCCACGGACAACGTCGGCGTCACCGGATACCAGGTGCGCCAGGCGGGCAACGTGGTCGCGGGCGCGACCGGGACGTCGTACACCGTCACGGGGCTGAGCCCGTCGACGACGTACGGCTTCACCGTGACCGCCCAGGACGCGGCCGGCAACACCTCGTCGCCGTCCAACACCGCCACCGCGACGACCAGCGCCGCTCCGGCGTCCAACCTGGCCCGCAACAAACCCACCCAGGCCAGCAGCTACACCCAGAACTACGGGCCGGGCAACACCGTCGACGGCAACGCCGACACGTAC
Source organism: Catellatospora vulcania (assembly GCF_009720385.1). Taxonomy (GTDB): domain Bacteria; phylum Actinomycetota; class Actinomycetes; order Mycobacteriales; family Micromonosporaceae; genus Catellatospora; species Catellatospora vulcania. The sequence continues at coordinate 352,088 of NZ_WARX01000007.1, forward strand.
TGGGAGAGCGCCAACAACGCGTTCCCGCAGTGGCTGCAGGTCGACCTCGGCGCGGCGACCACGATCAGCCGCGTCGTGCTCAAGCTGCCGCCGCCCGCGGCCTGGGCCAGCCGCACGCAGACCCTGTCCGTGCAGGGCAGCGCCAACGGCTCGACGTTCAGCACGGTGGTGAACTCGGCCGGCTACACGTTCAACCCGTCCTCGGGCAACACCGTGACCATCACCTTCCCGGCGACCTCCACCCGGTACGTGCGGCTGAACTTCACCGGCAACACCGGCTGGCCCGCCGGGCAGCTCTCGGAATTCGAGGTCTGGGCCGGCTGACCCCGCCGTCCCCGGCGGGCCTTGACCGGCCCGCGGTACGCGACGCCGACGCGGACCGCGGGCCGCACACCGCGGCCGCCGTGCCGGACTGCCCTGCCCCGGGCGGCCCCGGCACGGCGGCCGCGCTCGTGCTGCTCAGGCGAGGGGCAGCACGCGTTTCGCGCCGTTGCGTCGCGATGCGAGCCTCCGCGGCTGGGCACGCCGCAGCGCGGGCCGGCGGGAGCTGCGGCGTCACGTTGCGAGGTGGTCGCCGCGTTCGGTGCGCAGGTGCAGTACGACCCGGCCGTCGCGGTGCGTGGTCACCAGACGCGCTGCCCGTAGCACGTTGAGGTGCTGGGACACCGCGGCGGCGGTGACGTCCAGCCGGGCGGCGAGGTCGCCGGTGGTGGCGGGTTGCGCCAGCGCGACCAGCAGCGCCGCCCGGGTGCGGCCGAGCAGGTTCGCGAGCGCGTCCGGAACCGGTTCTGGTTCGTGCCACAGTGCAGCCACCCCGCGGGCCGGGTAGCGCAGCGTGCCGTCGGCGACGGGCCGGGTGCCGACCGCGACCCGCGGCCAGCAGAACACGCTCGGGCACAGCACCATGCCGTGCCCGAGCAGGGTGAGCGGCTCCGGGGCGTACGGTGCGCGGCTGTGGTGCACCGTCAGCTCTCCGCCGGACCAGCGCACCTCGTCATGCAGATCGGCGAACAGCCGCTCCGCGCCGCCGACCGCGAGCAGACCCGCCCGGTAGGTGATGTCGGCCTCCAGGATCCGCCGCACCCGGGTCCAGTACGGCGCGATCAGCTCGGCATAGCAGGTGCGCAGTCCCTCGACGACGGCCCGCAGGCCGTCGCGGGGGTCGGCGGCCATCTCCTGAAGCGGTCCGAGCCGGGCGCGGCGCAGTCCGGCGATCTCCGTCCGGACCCGTGCCGACGGTGTGGAGCCGACCCGTCGCAACTCGTGCTCCAGGTCCGGCAGCCGGGAATCCGGCGGCGGCAGCAGGAACGAGGGTTTGACAGTGTCGTCGTGCAGCAGGTCCATGAGCAGGCGGAGGTGCGGCACGTCCGCCGGGCGCCATGTCACCTGGTCGACCCACGGCAGGTGCACGGCGTGCACCCCGGGCCGCAGCAGCGCGTCCAGTGCCATGACCGTCTCGTACACCGGTGACAGGGCGAAACGGACGCGGGCCATCTCGGCGCCGCCCATCCTGATCACCGTGGCCACCACGAGAATGTAGCGGTGGCTTAATCGTGGCCCGTGCCCGGACACGGCCCCGACGATGCGCCCATGAACTCCACACCCGCTACCACGATGACTGCTGCGGAGCCGGGCCTGGGCAGAGACTGGCACCTGCTGATCAGCGCCGGGACGGTCTCCATGCTCGGCGACGGGGCGTTCCTCGCCGCGCTGCCGCTGCTGGCGGCCACCATGACCCACGATCCGGGCGTGATCGCCGGGATCACCGTCTGGGGCAGCCTGCCGTGGCTGCTCGCGGCGCTGCCGATGGGCGCGTTCGCCGACCGGTACGACGCCCGCCGCACCGCGACCGCGGCACAGGTGGTCCAGGCCGCGCTGGTCGCCCTGCTGGCGGGTGCGGCGACGGTGGGGGCGGGCGGCATCACCCTGGTGTACGCCGTCGCGTTCGCGGTCGGGCTTGCCGAGACGTTGGCGCACATCAGCCTGCAGAAACTCGTGCCGGCAGTGGTGCCGGCCGCACGCCTGGAGGCCGCCAACGGCCGACAGCACGCGGCGCTGTTCAGCAGCAGGCAATTCGTCGGCCCGCCGCTCGGCGCGCTGCTGTTCACGGTCGCCGTCGGGCTGCCGTTCTGGGTCGACGCGTTCACCTTCGCGGTCTCCGCGGTGCTGGTCTGGCGGATCCGCGCCACGACCCCCGTGACGCGTCGCGAAACCTCGCTGCTGGCCGGCATCGGCGAGGGCGTGCGGTGGCTGGCCGGGAACCGGCTGCTGCGTACCCTGGCGCTGCTGTCCGGGGTGGCCAACCTGGCCAACTTCCTGGCCATGGCGACGTTCGTGCTGTTCGCGAAGCAGGTGCTGGGCCTCGACGACATCGGCTACGGCGTGGTGCTCGGCCTGATGGCGGTCGGTGGGATCACCGGCGCGCTGATCAGCGGACGCGCCGTCGGCTGGGCGGGCGGGCGACGTACGGTGACCTTCACTCTGTTCGCGACGCCGCTTGCGATGCTGGCGGTGGGCCTGTTCGCCCGGGATGTGGTGACGGTTGCCGCGCTGGCCTTCGTCACGTCGTTCGGCGCCGCACTGTGGAACGTCGCCGCGGGCTCGCTGCGCCAGCGGACCGTCCCCGGTGCACTGCTCGGCCGGGTGAGCAGCGCGGGCCTGATGGTGACGTGGGGCGCGCAGCCGCTGGGGGCATACCTCGGCGGGCTGACCGCGACCTGGTGGGGCCTGTCCGCGGTGTGGGTCGTCGCGGCACTGCTACGCCTGCTCGCCGCCACGGCGGCACTGCCCGCGCTGCGCGAATGGCGGTGAGGCGTGCTGTCGGTCGGAGGACAGCGCGGCGACCGTCCGCATGGGACCCTGGTCGCGATGCGAACCTCCGCGCTGCTCCGGGTTGCGCTGCCGCTGCTGGTCGCGGCGGCGTCCGTGGTCGTGGCGTCACCGGCCCGCGCCGAGGTCGGCCGGATCTCGGTGCGCGCCGGGACCGCCGAGTTCGGCCCCGGCGCTGCGCCGCAGCAGTACACGGTGCCCTGCGCGCCGGAGGAGCAGCTGCTCAGCGGCGGCTACGCGGGCAGTGACCCACAGCTGAGGATCGTTTCGAGCCACCCCTCCGACGGCCAGGGCACCCCGGTCACCGACGGCGCCGCGCCGCGAGCGTGGACGATCGGCGTGGTCAACACCGGGCAGGCCGTGCGCACCCTGCGGGTCTTCGCCACCTGCCTGACCGGCGGCGACAGCACCGCCGGGGTGTACGCGGGCACCCAGTCCACGCCGTTCGACCCGTCCGTCGAGGCGGTCTGCCCGCAAGGCACGGTGCGCACCGGTGGGGGCTACTGGGCGGTCTGGTATGCCCGTCTCGGCGCGGCCAGGGTCAGCGGCAGCCATCCCGCCGGCGCGCGGGGCTGGGCCCTTGATTTCACCGCGCCCGCGAATCTGCCGGCCCGCTCCGCGGTGACCGCCCTCGTGGTGTGCCACAGCGGGCCGGTGGTCGCGGTAGCGGCCGAGCCCACGGAGTTCGACCTGCGGTCAGCCTCGCCATTGTGCGTGGTCGGCTCTGCCGCGAACTTGTGCGTGGTGCCGCGCTCCGGGTCCGGCGCCGCCCGCTGCCCAGGTGGCGCGGTCCTGACCGGTGGCGGCTACCGGGCCGTGACCGGAGGTCCGCTCATCGGGCCGGCCGCGCTGGTGGACGGACCGGCGTCGGCGGGCGTATGGACCGTCAGCCTGAGCGGGACCACGGCGCAGGACACCCCGGTGCGGGTGCGGGTCGAGCCGCTCTGCCTCGGGGCCGTCGCCGCGCCGAGCGAGCCGCCCAGCGACCTGCTCCCGGACAGCGGTGCGCGGGTGAACAAGGCGCTGGCACTCGGCGGCGGCCTGCTCGGGTCACTGCTGCTGATCCTGCTGGTGGTGCTGGCCCTGCGCCGGGCCCGCCGCCACCGCCCGCCACCGGTGCCGGGTATCGAGGTCGTGGTCCGGACGGTCCGCTTCCGCTACCGCGACGACGCCTACCGGGAGGACGTGTGACGACCGTCCGGGAGATCGTCTTCGGGGAGTTCATCCCCGGCAGACCCGGCCAGGCCGCCGGGGAGGTCGAGGCCGCCGCCGTTCGGCTGGCCGGGGCCGGGGTCGTCGCCGACGGGCCGCAGGCGCCCGCGGCGGCGCTGGCGCGCGCGGTGCTGACGAAGGTCGCCGAGCTGCTGGACATCGAGATCTCCGACGTGTTCGTCGGCGCGTGGAAGACCAGGTCGGCCCTGGTAGCGGCGGCCCGGGAGACGCACGCGACACCCGGCCTGCGTCGGGAGGTGAGCATCCGCAGCTTCACCATGCCCTGGGAGTACGAGGCCGAAGTGGACGTGGCCGTCAACGGCTCCGTCGTCACCACGCTGACCGCGGCGGTGACGTTGCAGCTGACCGTCACCGCGCTGGCGGCCGTCGTCGAGGCGGGCCGCCTCACCGCGCTCACCGCGGGCGACGCCACGGCACGCGGTGAGCTGCGGGTGCGCTGCTCGTCGCCGGAGGCCGAACACGTGGTGGCCGAACGCGAGCAGCCGGTCGACCTGCGGCGCGAGCTGCGCCTCGGCGGTGGCGGCGTGGCGCTGGTCGACGAGGCCGGTGACGCTCCCGCGCAGCGGCCCACGCGCTCCGACATGTCCGTCATGCCGGAGCCGCCGCCTGCCTAGGCGGCGATCAGGGCGTCGATCTGGTTGATCGCCAGCGAGGCGCCCTCGACTACGCCCATGTCGAGCACCTGCTGCAGCTGCTCGGCGGACTCGTAGGCGCCCACGTAGGTCGCGCGGGTGCCGCCGTCGTGCGCGGTGAACGTGTAGACGTTCTGGGAGACGGGCAGTTGCCGGTTCGGGGTGAAGTCCAGGTCGGCGAAGCCGTCCTCGAAGGCGAAACTGGTCGGCTCGTCGACGGCCGTGACGATCCAGTACCCGGCGTGCTTGTCGCCCTCGGGGCCGGTCATGAAGTAGTTCACCCGTCCGCCGGGGCGCAGGTCGTGGTCGACCACGGTCGCGGGGTAGGTCGGCGGGCCCCACACCTTCTCCAGCTGGCGCGGGTCGGCGTAGACCTGCCAGATCCGCTCCACCGGCGCGGCGAAGTCGGCGACCAGGGTCAGGGTCAGCTTGTCGAGGTCGTGCTGTACGTCGATGACGGGCATGGTTCAGTCCTCCCGGACGGGATCGGATGCGATGAGTTCGTCGATGCGGGCGATGCGGCCGCGCCAGACCTGCTCCAGTTCGGCGAGCAGGGACGCCACCGAGCGCACCGCCTGCACGTCGCCGCTGACCAGCTGCTCGCGTCCGCTGCGCAGCTTGGTGAGCAGGCCGGCCTTCTCCAGCACGGCGACGTGTTTCTGCACCGCGGCGAAGCTCATGTCGTACTTCGCGGCGAGCGCGGAGACCGAGTGCTGTCCGGCCAGCACCCGGCGCATGATGTCGCGCCGGGTGCGGTCGGCCAGGGCGTGGAAGAAGGCGTCCGCCTGGTCCTCGCTGCGCTCGGTCACCTCCCAAACATACAACCAATCGGTTGTATGTTGTCAAGTCCCGCAGTTCACGGGCGGATGTTCTGGTTGAGGTGGAACAGGTTGTCCGGGTCGTAGGCGCGCTTGACCTCGACGAGCCGGTCGTAGTTGCCGCGGTAGTTGGCCCGGATCCGGTCCTGGTCGTCACCGGCCATGAAGTTGATGTACCCGCCCTCCTCGGACAGCGGGGCCGTGTCGGCGTAGTAGTCGCGCACCCAGGCGGTGTTGGCATCGTTCTCCGCCGGATCGGGCCACATCCCGGCGATGACCACGGCGAAGTTCGCGTCCCGGTACGCGAACGCGGTCGCGTCGGGCGCCACCCGGTGGCACGCCCCGTTGATCGGGTAGATGTGCACCGTCGAGTTCAGCGCGGGCACCTTCGGCCCGTGCGCCACGTGGGCGGTGATCGCCTCGTCGGTCAGCTCCTTGACGAAGCTGGCCTTCCAGTAGTGCTGCAGCCCCGCCGGGACCAGCCCGTCGAAAGCGGTGTTCAGCGCCGCGTACGGCATCGGGCCGATCATCTCGGCGACCGGCGGCGCGACCGCCCGGATCCGGTCGATGATGCGCTCGCCGTCGGCCGTCGACCCGGTCCAGCAGTTCACCATCGCGATGAACGGCTCGCCGTGGCGGTCCGCGGGGATGAACGGCAGCGGCGGCGCGATCTGGAACGCGGGGAAGCCGCCGTACTGTTCCGGCGCGTCGGCGATGAAGTCGCGGAAGAAGCTCAGGATGTCGGCCACGTGTGCCAGCTCGAAGAACATCGGCCCGCCGTAGATCTCGCCGACCGGGCTCAGCGCGAACTCGAACGAGGTCACCGCGCCGAAGTTGCCGCCGCCGCCGCGCAGCGCCCAGAACAGGTCGTCGTGCTCCTTCTCGCTGGCCAGCACCGCCCGCCCGTCGGCCGTGACGACCTCGGCGGACAGCAGGTTGTCGCAGGAGAACCCCAGGGCGCGGGCGAGGTAGCCGATGCCGCCGCCGAGGGTCAGCCCGCCGACGCCGGTGGTGGAGATGATGCCCCCGGTCGCGGCCAGGCCGTGCTCGCCCGTCGCGGCGTTGAAGTCGCCCCAGGTCGCGCCCCCGCCGGCGTGGGCGGTGCGGGCGTGCGGGTCGACGGTGACGGCGCGCATGCCGGACAGGTCCGCCACGATCCCGTCGTCGACCGTGCCGAACCCGGGCACGCTGTGCCCGCCGCCGCGTACCGCCAGGTCCAGGCCGTTCTCGCGGGCGAAGTCGACGACCGCCTGCACGTCGGCGGTGCTCGTGCAGCGCACCACCGCCTGGGGCCGCCGGTCGAACATGGCGTTGTGCACGGTGCGGGCCGTGTCGTAGTCCGCGTCCCCGGGCGTGATCACCTGTCCGGCCACCCGGGCCCGCAGCTGTTCGAGAGTCGATCCGGCCATGGCGCTGCCCCCGTCCCGTAGTCACGATGGGACCGCGTGGTGCTGAGTCGTCGAGGTGGCCGTACGCTCGCGGCGCGCGGCCCGAGGGCTGTGCGCGACGGCGGGTGGCCCGGTGATCCGCGGCCCTTTGCCAACGCTACCGGCCGATCACGCTTGATCATGTGGAAACGGCAACGGCAGCCAGCGTCTGGCAGCCGCTGCGCAGCGTCACGTCAGGCCCATTCCCCTCACCGCCTCCGCTGCGCCATCATGATCAGCGTGACCGAGTCGAATGCGCGACCTGAGACCAGAGTGGGTGCGGTGTTCGTGCCGCAGTTGCCGCCGGAGCGGCTGCGGTCGGTGGCCCGGGCCGCCGACCAGGCCGGGCTCGACGAGCTGTGGCTGTGGGAGGACTGCTTCCTGGAGAGCGGCATCACCGCGACCGTGGCGGCGCTGGCCTGGACCGAGCGGCTCACCGTCGGGGTCGGCCTGCTGCCCGTGCCGCTGCGCAATGTCGCGATCACCGCGATGGAGCTGGCGACCCTGCACCGGCTGTTCCCCGGCCGGGCCCGGGTCGGCGTCGGGCACGGCGTGCAGGACTGGATGGGCCAGGTCGGCGCACGCGCCGAATCGCCGATGGCGCTGCTGCGCGAGTACCTGACCGCGTTGCAGGCGCTGCTGTCCGGGCAGCGTGTCACGACCGAGGGCCGCTACGTCCGGCTCGACGGCGTCGCGCTGGACTGGCCGCCGCCGCAGCCACCCGAGCTGCTGGCCGGGGCGACCGGCGACCGTACGCTGCGGCTGTCCGGCGAGGTCGCCGACGGCACCATCCTCACCGGCGGCACCACCGTCGAGCAGGTGCGCCGGGCGCGGGGACTGATCGACGAGGGCCGGGCCAGGGGCGGGCGCACCGGATACCACCCGGTCGTGATCTACCTGCACGCGGCGACCGGCCCGGACGCGGCGGCGCGGCTGGAGGCCGAGCGGGTCCGGTGGGGCTACGACACCATGGACGGCCACGGCGTCGCCGGGGGCGCGGAGGCGGTGGCCGAGGCGGTCCGCACCTGGGCCGCGGCCGGCGTGGACACGGTGGTGCTGCAACCGACGCCCGACGATCCCGACCCGGAGGGTTTCATGGCCTTCGCCGCGCAGGAGGTCGCCCCGCTCGTGCGGAACTGACCGCGCCGCGGCCCGATCCGGGAGACGCTGATGGCGTGAGCGAGCACAGCGGGCCGGCCGGTCGGCGGGCCCACCGCGCGGGACGCGGGGCGGCCGGGTGAGCCGGTGGCGTGCGCTGTGGTCGCCGACTGCCGCGGTCCGGGCGGTCCGGGCGGCGGTACTGGTCCCGGCGCTGTTCGCGTTCGCGCTGCTGGTGATCAAGTCGCCGCAGGTGGCGACGTTCACGGCGTTCGGCGGCTTCGCGAGCCTGGTGCTGGCCGCGTTCGGCGGCACCCGCCGGGACCGGGCCGTGGCGCACACCATGCTCACCGCCGTGGGCGCGGTGCTGATCGTGATCGGCACCCTGGTCAGCCACTCCGTCGTGGCAGCCGCGATCGCCACTGCGGTGGTCGCGTTCACCTCGTACTTCGCCGCCGTCATCGGCCCCAATGACGCCTCCGGCGCGGCCGCGGCGATGCTGCCCTACATGCTGGCGGCCTCGGCGGCCGCCCCGCCCGGCGTCATCGGCGACCGGGTCGCCGGCTGGTTGCTCGCGACCGGGGTCGGCGGCCTCGCCGTGGTGCTGATGGCACCGCGCTCGGCGGGCGCGGAGCTGCGCCAGGCCACCGCCACACTGGCGGTCGGGCTGGCCGACCTGCTGGAGGCGGGGGCCCGCCGGGCCGCACTGCCGGAGCTGCGGGCCGCCGTCACCGACGCCACGCACCGGATGATGGCGCTGTTCGTGTCGACGCCGTACCGGCCGAGCGGGCTGGTCATCGCCGACCAGGCCATGGCCGGGGCGGTCAACCAGCTGGAGTGGTGCAAGGGCCTGGTCAGCGACGGCATCGACCGCTGCGGCGACCTGCGGGACACCCCCTTGGCGCAGCGGGCCCCGCTGGAGGCGTCGGCGAAGGTGCTGCGCGAGGCGGCCGCGGTGCTGCTCGGCGCGCCGGTCGATCCGGACCTGAAGGGGCTGGAGCAGGCGCGGGTCGACAGCGTGGCCCGGCTGACCGGCCCGGGGCAGCCCGACGCGGACGCGATGGAGCTGGTCGTCGCCTTCTACGGCCAGACCACCGCCAACTGCGTGCGCGCGTTCGCCACCGACGTGCTCATCGCCACCCGCGGGGCCGACCCGCTGACCGCGGCCAGCAGCGTGCGCCGCTGGTACGGCCTGGCCCGGCCGAACCGGCCGCCGCTGCGCCGCCTGGTCACGCCCGCCGGGGTGGCCGGCATCGTGCTGCGCAACGCGAGCCTGCGCTCGGTGTGGTTCGTCAACGCGCTGCGCGGCGCCCTGGCGCTGTCCGCGGCGGTGGTGATCGTGCAGCTCAGCGGGGTGCGCAGCGGGTTCTGGGTGCTGCTGGGGGCGCTGTCGGTGCTGCGTACCAGCGCCGCGTCGACGGGCACGCAGGCGGTCAAGGCGATCGTCGGCACGGCGGCCGGGGTCGCGGCCGGCGCGGCACTGCTGCCGCTGCTGGGGCCGTCGCCGTGGGCGAGCTGGGGTGCGCTGGCGGTCGCGGTGTTCGTGGTGGCGTACGGGCCGGGCAAGCTGCCGGACATCGCGAGCCAGGCGGCGTTCACCGTGGTGATCCTGGTGCTCTACAACATCCTCGCGCCGACCGGCTGGACGCTGGGCCTGGTGCGGCTGCAGGACGTCGCGATCGGCTGCCTGGTCAGCCTGGTCGCCGGGTTGCTGGTCTGGCCGCGCGGGGCCGGTGACCTGGTGCGCGACGACGTCGCCGAGATGTTCCGCGAGGGCGGGGTGCACCTGACCGAGGCGGTGGCGTGGGCGCTGGGACGCCGACGGCAGCCGCCCGACCTGGAGGTGCGCGCCGCCGCGTCGGCGTTCCGGCTGGAGGACGCGTTGCGCGGCTACCTCGCCGAACCCGGTTCGAAGCGGATGGACCGGCAGGGCCTGTGGCGGCTGGTCATCTCCGGGGTGCGGCTGCGGCAGACCGCGAACGCGCTCGACGACCTGACGCCGCGCGACGCCGCCCCGGACCCGCAATGCGACGCGCTGCTGCAGCACGCCGACGCGCTCGCCGCGTTCTACGCCGGGCTCGCCGAGCAGGTCGGCAAGCCGTCGGGGCCGATGCCACCGCTGCTGGCGCCGCCGAGCCCGCCCGACGACGAGGTGCTCGGCTCGGGTGGCGACGGCACCCCCCTGCACCGCCTGCGCCGCCGCTGGGTCGGCGAGCACCTGCGCCACCTGGAACTGCACCTGGCCGACCTGGTCGCCCCGGCCCACGCCCTGGCCGACCAGCGCCGCCGCCCCTGGTGGCGCTGACCCGCCTGCCCGCCCGGTGCCGATTCGCCGCCGCCCGCGGAGGTGGCCGCTGCCCGTGCCAAGGCTGGCGCCGCCGAGCCAAGGCCGCCGCTGCCCGCGCCAAGGCCGGTGCCGCCGCGCCAAGGCCGGCGCTGCCCGCGCCAAGATCGCTGTTTCGTGTCGAAAACTGGGGTCCGACCACAGATTTCGACACGAAACGGCGATCTTGACCCGGTGCCGACCCCGGCCGCGCCGATCAGCCGAGGGCGGCGGGGGATTCGGCCTGGTTGAGGAGGAGGGTCGGTTGGCCGGTGCCGTCGGCGGGGACGGACCAGATCGACGGGGTGCCGTCGGGGCCGCGCAGGGTGTATGCGACCGTGCGGTCGTCGAGCCACGCCGCCTGGTCGTCGACGCTGGTCGTCTCGGCCAGGTTGGTCACCGCCATGGTGGCCAGGTCCAGCACGGACAGCCGCCAGCCGCGCTGCGGGTCGCCGCCGACCGCCTGCTTGAACGCGATCCGGGTGCCGTCGGGCGACAGCGACGGGCATTCGACGTTGTCGGTGATCGTGCGCACCGTGCGGTCGGCGAAGTCGCCGAGGACCAGGTAGCGCTTGCCGCCGGTGGCCATGGTCGCGTAGAACGCGTTGTCGTCGGCGGTGAAGGTCACGCCCCAGAAGTTGACGTCGACATTGCGGTAGCCGCGCCCTTCCCGGGTGACGGCGAACTCCTCCAGCGTGCTGACCAGCGTGCCGGTGCGGGTGTCCAGGATGCCGGTGCGGGTGGAGAAGCCGCCGCTGCTGTAGGAGTCGCCGCCGACGAAGGTGGTCCAGGCGACCATCCGGCCGCTGGCTGACACCCGGGCGCGGTTGGGCAGTCCGGGCACCGCGAACGAGCGGGTCGGCCGCAGCTCGCGGTCCAGCACCACCAGCTGGTACGACCAGGCCGTTTCCGGCTGGATGCACACTCCGGTCCCGGCGGCGGCGTAGACGCGTACACACTCCACGCCGGACACCTGCCGGGCACCGGACGGTTCGCCGCGCGCGACGGTGGCCGCGCGGCGGTCGGTGACGACCAGCAGCCGCGGCCCGGGGTCCAGGGTGACCGCCGCGGCCGGAACGGTGTCCGGGCCGTCGGCCCGGTCCTTGGCGAGGTGTATGTACCCGATGGCGACGGCGGCCAGCAGCACCGTGGTGGCGGCGGCGAGCGTGACCCGGGCGCGCGTGGTGAGTTCGGTCATCGCCGGGCCCCCGTATTGCGTCCGGCCCGGTCCGTGCCGGCCGGTGCCGCGGGCGTCGTGCCGGGGTGTGCCGGAGAGGTCGCGCCGGAGCGTGCAGGCGGTGTCGGATCGGTCGGGTCGGTCGGGTCGGTGTCGGTCGGATCGCCGGGTTCGGGCGGTGCGGCGGCCGCGGGGCGTGGACTGCCGGGCCGCCGCCGCAGCAGGAGCAGGGTCGCGGCCACGGCGGCGACGACTGCGGCGGCCGCGACGCGGGACGCGGTGGCCGGTCCCCAGGTCTGCCAGGCGAGGCCGAACAGGACCGAGGAGACCAGGTAGGCCAGCGCCTGGCCGGTCTGGATCAGCGCGATGCCGGTGGTGCGCAGCCGGTCCGGCAGCACCGGCCCGGCCAGCGCCATCAGGATCCCGTCGGTCGCGGCGTAGAACAGGCCGTACAGGCCGAGGGTCACCACCAGCAGCGGCGTTCCGCCCAGCGGGCCGAACAGCAGCAGGTACGCCGCGGTCAGCGCGACGTAGCCGCCGAGCATCACGGGCAGCCGGCCGACCTTGTCGGCGAGCACGCCCAGCGGGGCGGCCAGCAGCAGGTAGCCGAGGCTGGTCCCGGCGGCCAGCAGCGGGAACCACACGGTGCTCAGCTCCTCGCGCCGCTGCAGCAGCAGGTACACGAAGCCGTCACCGATGGTGGCCAGGCCGAGCAGGCAGGCGGCGATCACGAGCCGCCGCACGGGGGCGTCGCGCAGCAGCGTCGCGGCTTCGCGTACGGACACCTTCGCGGTGGCGGGCACCGCCTCGCGGCGGTCCCGGACGAACAGCACCAGCACCATCACGCCCAGGGCCGCGACGCAGAAGCTGACCACGAACACGGCGTCGAACGAGTTCGCGGCCAGCGCCAGCACACCGAGCGCGACCAGCGGCCCGAGGAACGCCCCGACACTGTCCATGGCCCGGTGCACGCCGAATGCGCGGCCCAGCGCCTCCGGCGGCGTGGACAGCGTGATCATGGCGTCGCGCGGTGCGGCGCGCAGGCCCTTGCCGGTGCGGTCGGCGGCGATGACCAGCCCGATCGCGGGCACCGAGCGGCCCGCGGCCAGCAGCGCGAGTTTCGCCACGGCGGACAGGCCGTAGCCGAGGACCGCCACGTTCTTGCGGCGGCGGGTGCGGTCGGCGACGTAGCCGCCGACCAGCCTCAGCAGCGCGGTCGCTCCGGTGTAGACGCCGTCGATCATGCCGTACGCGAGCGGGCTCAGTTGCAGGCCCAGCACAGGTACAGCGGCAGGATCGCGGTGACCATCTCGGACGAGACGTCGGTGATCAGGCTGACCGTGCCCAGCGCGAAGACGTTCGCGCCGACCTTGGCGAAGCGGCGTCGTCCGGATCTGTCCGCCGGGGGTGTGGCGGCCGGACTGGTGACGGTGGACAGGTACACGCGGTGACGCTCCTCCCGCGGCTGGCGTCCGCGACGGCGATGCAGGTGGCCGACCCGGACCGTCCGTCGGCCACCGCTGTCGCGGCACGCCGCGGGCACCCCGCGTCGGGCACATCCTGAGCCGCCCGCGGTACGCAGGGCCCTCGCGCACACCACCACGGGGCGTGCTTCCGATGAACAGACGGTGTCACGGCAGCCGGTCGGCTGTGGACGCTCATCCGACTCACCCATGCTGTTCACCCGAACGTGTGCCGCCTGTTTCCGGGCCTCCCTACATTCCTCGCACGGCTGTGCCGATCGCGCAGCCGTACACCCCCAGAAGGGCTCGAGTCATGGGAATCCGCAAGGGCCGCCTGGCCTTGACGGCGGGCACGGCGCTCGTGCTGACCGCCGCCACGGTCGCCACGGTGCTGACGGTGTCGGCGCAGACCGCCAGCGCCGCGACGTCCACCTTCACCCCGGCGGCCGACACCTACGTGCAGGCCGACACTGCGTCGACCAACTACGGCACCTCCGTGCAGATCACCGTCGACAGCTCGCCGCAGCGGCAGATGTTCCTGCGCTTCACGGTCAGCGGTGTCAGCGGCACGGTGACCAGCGCGAAGCTGCGGCTGCGGCACATCAGCGGCAACGACGGCAGCGTCGCCGGCGGCACGTTCCGCGCGATGTCGAACACGTCGTGGTCGGAGACCTCCACGACCTGGAACAACAAGCCGGCCCTGGACGGGGTGTCGCTGGGCAGCCTCGGCTCCGTCGTCGCCAACGGCTGGTACGAGGTCGACGTGACCTCGTACGTCACCGGCAACGGCTCGTTCAGCATCGGCGCCAGCTCGACCAACAGCGACGGCGCGTACTACGACACCCGGGAGTCCGGAGCGGACTCGCCGCAGCTGGTGGTGACCACCGGCACGACGCCGTCGCCGAGCCCGTCGACGCCGCCGTCCGGTGACCCGGTGCTGGTCGGCGCGGGTGACATCGCGGACTCCGGCTCGGGCGACACCGCGACCGCGGCGCTGCTGGACGGCATCTCCGGCACGGTCTTCACCACCGGCGACAACGTCTACACCAACGGCACCGCCTCGGAGTTCAGCAGCTACTACAACCCGACCTGGGGCCGCCACAAGGCGCGCACCCGGCCCGCGCCCGGCAACCACGACTACAACACCTCGGGCGCGACCGGCTACTACAACTACTTCGGCTCGGTCGCCGGTCCGTCGGGTCAGGGGTACTACTCCTACGACCTGGGCAACTGGCACGTCGTGTCGCTGAACTCGAACATCAGCATGTCGGCGGGCTCGGCCCAGGAGACCTGGCTGCGCAACGACCTGGCCGCCAGCGGCAAGCCGTGCACGATCGCGTACTGGCACCACCCGCTGTTCACCTCGGGCGCCAACCACGCCCCGTCCACCTCGACCCGCCCGCTGTACCAGGCGCTGTACGACTACAACGCCGACGTCGTCGTCTGGGGTCACAACCACCAGTACGAGCGCTTCGCGCCGATGAACCCGAGCGGCGCGGCGGACAGTTCCCGCGGCATGCGCTCGTTCGTGGCGGGCATGGGCGGCGCGGGCTTCTACGGCTTCGGCACCATCGCGCCCAACAGCCAGGCCCGCAACAGCGACACCTGGGGCGTCCTGAAGTTCACCCTGCACGCCAACACCTACGACTGGCAGTTCGTCCCCCAGTCCGGCAAAACCTACAACGACACCGGCACCGGCACCTGCCACTGACAAGCTGAAGGAAGGGCACCTTCACATCGCTCCGCGATGTAGAAGGTGCCCTTCTTAACGCCTCACCCCGCGGATGCAGGAGTTGTCCGCGGCTCAGGCCGTGCGGGGAGCAGAACGGTCGTTTAGGGTGGCCCGATGTCGATTCCCCGCAGATCCCTCCTGACCGGACTGATCGCCCTGCCCGCCGTCGGCGCGACCGGCGCCCTGATCGGCGCGAGCCCGGCCGCGGCAGCCCCCGCCTCGATCGACCGGACCGCGTTCAAGCTGCGCCGCCGCGCCGGCTCCTACGCCACGGCGATCGCCGGGCTGGACGCCGCCCTGCCCAACGTCAGCGTCCAGGCCGTCCTCGACGACGGCAACCGCGTCGCCACGCGGATCGCCGGGAGCGAGGGCACCGGCTTGGTCACCAACTTCGCCGCCGGCTTCCGCTTCGAGAGCGGCGACGACAACACCGCCGAATGGATCCCGCAGGGCATCACCACCAGCTCCGACGCGCTCGACGCCGGGGTGTACGAGGAGCGCAAGGCCGTGCTCGTCTCCTGGTACTCCACCGGCGTCGACGGGCAGAAGGGCGTACGCGTCAGCTTCGTCAACCGCACCGACCCGGCCGCCCCGCGCTACCGGCACGTGCTGCTCGTGGAGCCGTACACCTCCGGCGGCGTGCACAGCTACCGCCCCGTCAACATCCACGCGGGCGGCATCGCCTGGTACGGACACCACCTCTACGTCGTCGACACCAGCAACGGCCTGCGCATCTTCGACCTGAACCACCTGTGGCAGGTGTCCAGCTCGGTGTCGACGGCGTGCGGTCGCCAGTCCGACGGCAGCTACCAGGCTTTCGGCTACAAGTACGTGCTCCCGCAGTCGCTGGCCTACGACCAGGTCGGCACGGGCGGCCTGCGCTTCTCGTTCATCTCCCTGGACCGCACCACCACGCCGGACAGCTTCCTGGTGGGGGAGTACGCCAACCCCGGCACGGGCACCCGCCTGGTCCGCTGGGGCGTCGACTACACCGACCGTGAGCTGGTCCACGACAGCGGCTCCACCACCGACGCGACCGCGAGCTGGGCCTACCGCGTGGACGTGACCTCGATGCAGGGCGCGCTCAGCCTCAACGGCAAGTACTTCCTGTCCACCAGCGACGGCGCGAGCAACGACGGCGACCTGGGCACCTGGACACCGGGCGGCAGCGTCGTCATGCACTACGACACGCTGCCCATCGGCACCGAGGACTTCACCTACCGCAGCAACACCGACGAGCTCTGGACCGTCTCCGAGCACGCCGGCCACCGCATGGCGATCTCCGTCAAGGCGGGGGCCTTCTGAACCCGGGGGTAAATGCGATCTTGCGCGAGCTGCGGGTGTGCCCCGACAGCTCGCGCAAGACGGTTCGCTGGTGGTGCGGTCACACCGGGTGCCCCGTGTTCCCGGTGTTGGGGTCATAACGCGTCAGGGGCGTGGGCAAAGCCGGATGGCGGCGGCCGGGATGGCCCGGCAAGCGGCCGCGGCGGTGTCGGGGCACCACTGCGCGACCTGCGGGCCACCGGCCCAGGGGTTGGCGGGCCATCGGAATTGCTGGTCGAGCACGCCGCTGACCTGGTGCCTCCGCGCCGCCAGGTACTTCGCGTGCCGTCCGGTGATCGTCCGTCCGGTCTCGACTCCGTTGCCGAGTTCGGGTGCGGCCTCGTCGAACAGCTGCCGGATCTCGGCGAACCGGGTCTCGACGTAGGCCGGTGGATGTCGGTAGTTCATGGACCGAACGGTAGGACCACCGCACAAGCCTGTCGATGAATTTTCGGCCGCGGAGGCCACCGCGGGCGCATCCCGTGACGTAACTCCCATGAGGACGAGCCTCGGCCGCGTACTGTTACATTTTTTGTTTCATCAACGCGGCATTATGTTCCACCAATCCGTTGACACCCGAACGCGGGAAGTGTTGGCTGGCGGACGCCGTCGTGGCGATGAGGGCACTCGCGGCAGCACGTCCACACCATGCCGCGACGCCCCAGGGAAGGCACCATGACCACGACCGTCACCGCCCCGCCGGCCGCGCCCCTGCCACCGCCGTCCCGCCGCCGCGGCCGCCTGCTCGCCGCGGGCCTCGTGCTCCTGCTGGCCGCTGCCGCCGCCGTCTACTGGCTGACCCGCGACACCGACGACGGCGCATACGATCCCGACGCGCCCTATCTCGACGCGTCGCGGCCGGTGGCCGAGCGGGTCGACGACCTGCTGGGCCGGATGACCCTCGACGAGAAGATCGGCCAGATGACGCAGGCCGAGCGCCGCGAGGTGACCACGGGCGACGTCACCACGTACGCCCTTGGCTCGCTGCTGTCCGGCGGCGGCTCGGTGCCCGACGACAACAGCCCGCAGGGCTGGGCGCAGATGTACGACGGCTTCCAGACCGAGGCCCTGGCCACCCGCCTGCGCATCCCGATGATCTACGGCGTGGACGCCGTGCACGGCCACAACAACGTGCGCGGGGCCACGATCTTCCCGCACAACATCGGCCTGGGCGCCACCCGCGACCCGCAGCTGGTGCGCCGGATCGGCGAGACCGTCGCCGTAGAGGTCGCCGCGACCGGCCTGGACTGGGACTTCGCCCCGTGCCTGTGCGTGGCCCGCGACGCCCGCTGGGGGCGCACCTACGAGTCCTTCGGCGAGGACCCGGAGATCGCCTCCTCGATGACCACGATCGTGACCGGGCTGCAGGGGGAGAAACTGGGCGGGCCCAACTCCGTGCTGGCCACCGCCAAGCACTACGTCGGCGACGGCGCGACCCTGGACGGCAAGGACCAGGGCGACGCCCGCATCCCGGAGGAGGAGCTGCGCAAGATCCACCTACCGCCGTTCCAGGCGGCCGTGAAGGCCGGCGTCGGCTCCGTGATGGTCTCCTTCAGCTCGTTCAACGGCGAGAAGCTGCACGCCCACCGGTACCTGGTCACCGAGGTGCTCAAGGAGGAGCTGGGCTTCACCGGCTTCGTGGTCTCCGACTGGAACGCCATCGACCAGATCGACGGCGCGACCGGCTTCACCCCGGCCGAGGTCAGCGCGGCGATCAACGCCGGCATCGACATGGTGATGGTGCCCGAGCGCTGGCGGGAGTTCATCACGGTGCTGCGCGACGAGGTCGACGCGGGCACCGTGCCGATGGCGCGCATCGACGACGCGAACCGGCGCATCCTGGCCAAGAAGTTCGAGCTGGGCATGTTCGAGCACCCGATGGCCGACCGCTCGCAGTTCGACAAGGTCGGGTCGGCGGCCCACCGCGAGCTGGCCCGCCAGGCCGTACGGCAGTCGCAGGTGCTGCTGAAGAACAACGGCGGCATCCTCCCCCTCAAGCCGAAGACCGGCAAGGTGTTCGTGGCCGGCCGCAGCGCCGACGACATCGGCAACCAGTCCGGCGGCTGGACGCTGACCTGGCAGGGCAGCTCCGGCCCGATCACCGAGGGCACCACGATCCTGCAGGGCATCAAGGAGGCCGTCGAACCGGGCGGCACGGTGACCTACAGCGCCGACGGCTCCGGAGTGGACCGCGGCTACGACGTGGCGATCGCCGTGGTCGGCGAGACGCCGTACGCCGAGTACGAGGGCGACCGTCCCGACGGGGTCAAGCTCGACAAGGTCGACCTGGACACGCTGGCCACCCTGCGCAAGGCGGGCGTGCCCGTGGTGGTGGTGCTGGTCTCCGGCCGGCCGGTGGACGTCAGCGCACCGCTGCCGCAGGTGCAGGCGCTGGTGGCGGCGTGGCTGCCCGGCACCGAGGGGGCCGGCGTCGCCGACGTGCTGTTCGGCGCGTACGCGCCGACCGGCAAGCTGCCCATGTCCTGGCCCGCGACCGCCGCCCAGGAACCCGTCAACTCCGGCGACGAGAAGACACCGCTGTTCCCGTACGGATTCGGGCTCAGCTACTGATCCCACCGCTCGCGGTCGGCAGGCCCTAGCCGGGTGTGTCGACCGCGAGCGGTGGGAGGTCGCCGGGTCCCGCGTCGCCGCCGGGAACGCCGCCGTCGCGGCGGGCCCGCAGCAGTTCGACGGTGTGCTGGATGATGGCGGCGGCGGGGGCGGCGAGCATGACGCCGAGGATCCCGGCCACCAGCCCGCCGACGACCGTGGCCAGCAGGATCGTCAGCGGACGCATGCGCAGCGCGGCCCCGTACGCGAACGGCTGGAGCATGGTCTGCAGCGTGCCGTTGGCCAGGAACACCACGATCATCATGATCACGGCCGTCTTCGCGCCGCCCGACGCGAGCGCGATGAGCACCGCGTACGCCCCGGCCACCCAGGCGCCCAGGTAGGGCACGTAGTTGCCGAGCAGGGTGATGATCACGAGCGTGGCGATCAGGGGCACGCCCAGGAACAGCGCGCCCAGCCCGACCACCGCCGCGTTGAACGCCCCGAGCAGTGTCAGTCCGACCACGTATCCGCGGATGATCCGCCCGACCTGGTCCATCCACGGTCGGCCCAGCGGCATCCAGGGTTCGGCGGCGCGGGCCATGGACGGTCCGTCCTTGAGCATGAAGAACGTGGTGAACAGGAAGACGAACGTGCCGATGAAGATGCTGGCGGTGGTGCCGGCCAGGTTGCCCAGCGCCGGCAGGATCCCGGACACCAGCGTCGAGGTGCGGTCGTTCAGGTCGTCCCGGGCCGATTCCGCGTTGGAGCCCACCACGCCCAGCGAGGTGAGGATCTCGTGGAGCCGCTGCACCGCCTTGCCCAGCGCCTGGGTGAGCTCGCTCCACTGGCTGGCCAGCCCCTTGACCACCAGGAAGAACACGCCGACGCCGAGCGCGATCAGGAACAGGACCCCGAGGGTGGCGCACAGCCCGCGGCGCATGCCCCGCCGCGCCAGCGCCTCGATGGCCGGAGACAGCGCCAGCGAGACGATCAACGCGCCGATCAGGGCGATCACCAGCGGCTTGAGCAGGATGATCAGGAACACGAGGACAGCGGCGGCCAGGGCGATCCCCACGATCGCCCACGCCTTGGAGCCGATTGTCCGGAGCGCGTCCACCTGATCCGCCTTAGTGTGTTTGATCCGTTTTCATATTAGAAGACGGGTGTCAGATCATCCGGGCGTATGCGAATAAGCGGGTGCCCGCTTCGACACCGCGCACTACCGTGCCGGACATGCCCGCCGTCTTCGAGCCACCGCTGTCCCAGCGCCTGCGCCACGCGAAACATGTGCTGATCGCGGGCGCAGGCGGCGGCTTCGACGTGTACGCCGGACTCCCGCTCGCCCTCGCCCTGCGCAACGCCGGCACCCGGGTCACCCTGGCCAGCTACGCGGTCAGCGAACTCGGCGCGCTGAGCCCGGCGTCCTGGGTGCGCACCGGCCTGGCCGCGGTGCGACCCGACAGCGCCGGCAACGACCGGTACTTCCCGGAACGCACCCTGGCCCGCTGGCTGGCCGCCCAGGGCCACGACCCCGTCGTGTACGCCTTCGAGCGCACCGGGGTGCGCCCGCTGCGCGCCGCGTACCGGGCGCTGATCGAACGGCTCGGCATCGACGCGGTCGTGCTCGCCGACGGCGGCACCGACATCCTCATGCGCGGCGACGAGGCCGGCCTCGGCACGCCCGAGGAGGACATGACCAGCCTGGCCGCCGTCGCGGGACTGCCCGTGCCGCAGAAGCTGGTGGTCAGCCTCGGCTTCGGCATCGACTCCCACCACGGCATCTGCCACGCGCACGTGCTGGAGAACCTGGCCGCGCTGCAGCGGGAGGGGGCGTACCTGGGCGCGTTCTCGATCCCGCCGGGCAGCGCGGAGGCCGCCGCCTACTGCGCCGCGGTCGCGCACGCCGCCGCCGTCACGCCGCATACCGCCAGCATCGTCAACACGCAGATCGCCTCGGCGGTGCGCGGCGAATTCGGCGACGTGCACACCCTGCCCCGCACCGAGGGCACGGAACTGTTCGTCAACCCGCTGATGGCGATGTACTTCACCGTCGACCTCGACGGGCTGGCCCGGCACGTGCACTACCTGCCGCGACTGGAGCACACCCGGACCCGGGCCGAGGTCGCGCTCGCCATCGAGGAGTACCGCGGCGGCCTGGACCGTCCCCGGGCCCGCCGCCCGATCCCGCACTGATCCACCCGTGCCCGGAGTACAGCCGCCGTATCGCGGCCGTACTCGGGGTGTTCGCGTGCGCCACATCGGACGTTCCTACCGTCGGAGTCCGTCCAGGGCAGTCTCGCGCAGGGAGGACCGACGATGCTTCGGAACAGGGCAAGAACCGTGGGCCTGGGGGTGGCCGCGGCGACACTGCTGGCCGCGGTGGCCTTCACCGGCTCGGCGCAGGCCGCCGAGCCCTCGCAGTTCACCGTGGTCAACGGGGCGATCCGCACCGCGACCGGCACCCCGGTGCCCGCCTCGGGCACCCACGCCTCGCTGTGGGGCAACTCCAGCTACGCCACCACCACGATCACCGGCTCCGGCCGGGTGCAGCTCGGCGCGATCGGCGACAACTGCGAGGGCTGGCCCACCGTGCAGGTGACCGTCGACGGGACCGTCGCGGGCAGCACCACCATCGTCAGCGCCACCCAGTACGGCACCTACGGCGTCGGCCCGGCCCTCGCGGCGGGCACGCACAGCGTGAAGATCCAGTTCGTCAACGACTTCAGCTCGTCCTCGTGCGACCGCAACGTGCACCTCGGGTACGCCCGGATGGAGTTCGCCACCACGGACCCGAAGTTCACCTTCGCCGTCCTGCCCGACACCCAGCAGGAGGTGCTCAACGCCTCCGACACCCGTTTCCGCAACCGCACCAACTGGCTGGTGAACAACCGCGCCGCGCTCGACCTGCGATTCGTGAGCCACTCCGGGGACGTGGTCAACTGGGACACCCCCGACCACTCCCAGTACGTGATCGCCCGGGACGCGATGCGGCCGCTGGAGACGGCGGGCATCCCGTACAACCTGGCCATCGGCAACCACGACACCCAGGCCACCGGCGTCGGCGGCTCGGCCCGCGACCCCGCCCGCACCCGTGAGCTGGTCCGCGACACGACCGTGTTCAACCAGTACTTCACCGCCGGCCAGTACGGCGCGGTGCGCGGCCAGTACGAGGCCGGCAAGGTCGACAACTCGTACAACACCTACCAGGCCGGCGGCGTGCAGTGGCTGGTCATGGTCCTGGAGTTGTGGCCCCGGACCGGTGTCGTGAACTGGGCCAAGAGCGTCGTCGCGGCCAACCCGCGGCACAACGTCGTGATCGTCACGCACGACTACATCGACGGCAACGGCAACATCGAGCAGAGCGCCGGCTACGGCGAGACCAGCCCGCAGTACCTGTACGACAACCTGGTCAAGCAGTACGCCAACGTGAAGTTCGTGTTCTCCGGCCACACCGGCGTCGCGGGCAACCGCGTCGACACCGGCGTCAACGGCAACAAGATCTACACGTTCCTCCAGACGTTCCACTCGAACACCACCAACCCGGTGCGCCTGATCGAGATCGACACTGCCGCGAACTCGCTGCACACGTGGATCTACGGGCCGTACAACAACCAGACCTTCACCGAGTACGACCGCACCGTCACCGGCATCGGCCTGGTCCGCTGATCCCGCCGGTCGATCCCGGGTCCGTCGCACCCCGGACCCGGGATCGGTCACCGTCGCCCTTGACCTCAAGCGCGCTTGAGCAGGCAGGCTGGTCGGCACCACCGACCGCACGGGAGCCGCGATGACCATCGACCCGAGGGCGCACCTGCGCCTGGCCCGCCCCTGCCGCGACCTCGCGGCCGCCGAACGCTTCTACGTCGACGGGCTCGGCCTGCACGTCCTCTACCGGGGGTCCGCCGACGGGCCCGGTGAACACGACCTGCTGATGCTCGGCTGGCCCGGCGCGTCCTGGCACCTGGAACTGGTCGCGGGGGAGAACCTGGCGGCCCCGCCCGCGCCCACCGCCGAGGATCTGCTCGTGCTCTACCTGGCCGGGCCGGTCGACGACACGCTGGTGGCGCGCCTGACGGAAGCCGGGGGCAGCCGGATGTCGCAAGGGCCGTACTGGGACCGCTGGGGTGTCACCGTCGCCGACCCCGACGGTTACCGGCTCGTGCTGAGCACCCGGACCTGGTCCAACGCCGGTTAGGGGCCGAGCCGGTGCAGTTCGACACCGGTGAGCCGGCCTGCTGCGACCTCCGCGGTGAGGAACGTCGCGTACGGCTGGCGGCGGCGGTCGGTGGGCGAACCCGGATTGATCAGCCGCAGCCCGGTCGGGGCGGTGCTGTCCCAGGGGATGTGCGAGTGGCCGAAGAACAGCACGTCGCAATCGGGGAACAGGGCCGCGCAGCGCCGCTCGCGGCCGGTCGCGGGCCCGGTCTCGTGGATCACGGCGAGCCGCAGCCCGGCCAGCTCGGCGCGGGCCGTCTCCGGCAGCCGGGCGCGCAGGGCCGGACCGTCGTTGTTGCCGTACACCGCGATCAGCTGCTGGGCCCGCCGCTCCAGCTCGTCGAGCAGCGCCACGTCGACCCAGTCACCGGCGTGCACGACGACGTCGGCCCCATCGACCGCATCCCACAGCGGCGCGGGCAGCTGCCGGGCCCGCTTGGGCACATGCGTGTCCGCCATGACCACCAATCGCACCTGCCCACCCTAGGCTAGGCTGCCTCGCCCGCCACCTCCCGCGCCGTGGCGACAAGGTCGGCGGGCAGGTGCGGATGTCCACACGCCCGATCGATCAGCAGGCTCCGGTACGGCGAGTCAGGCATCTGCCGAGCCAGGGCGATCAGTTCGGTCAGGTCGGCGGCCGTGCCGGTGAGCCTGGTCCGGTACGCCGCACGACCCGCGAGCAGCATCACCTCGGCGGGCTCATGCCGCAGGCCCCTCTCTGCGGACTCGACAGCTGCGGCGAAGTCGCCCAGTTCGGCCCGCAGGTCGGCGACGTCGAGGTACAGCGACCAGTTGGCCGGTTCGAGCGCGAGCGCCCGCTCGAAGGCGTCCACGGCCTGCTGCGGATCGCCGAGTCTGCGCCAGGTGCCGGCCCGGACGACCTCGGTGAACATGACCGGCTCGACCGCGTCCGCCTGATCGCAGAGTGCCAACGACTCGCGGGTCAGGCCGCACGCCCGCAGCATGATCGCCATGCGCGCCATCGCCTCGGGCCGCGGATCACGTGCCGACACCAGCCCGATCGCCTGGAACCACGGCGCCAGCCGCGCCTGCATGCCGTTTGCGGCCAGGTCGTGCCCGCCGTCCGTGGTCCGCAACGCCGCCTCGGCCAGCGCGTCGGCGTTCACCGACGCCAGGAACCGCTGGTCGCTGAACCACGGGGCGGCGGACCATGCACGACCTGGCGCATGTCCCACCACCGACCCGAGCCACAGCACCGCCGTGTCCATGTCGCCGTCGAGGAACGAGACGTAGGCGTTGGCGGCCAACGCCCCCGTGGACGCGGCAGTGGTCAGGAACTCGGCAGTCTCCGCAGGCCGGGACCGCCGCAGTTCGGCGAACGCCTCGTACGGCTCGGGTTCCTGCGGGGCCGACGCGATGGCGCGCGCAAGGTGCATCGCCGCCTGGGCCGGGTTGCCACCGCAGTGCGACAGGACCCGCGCCAGCGAGACGTCGAGAGTCCCAAGGTGCTTCGACATCGCGTGAGCCTATCGACCGCCGCGGCGTTCGTGGAGCCGTCCCGAGACGAGTACGGGGGCGGGTCGGTCGGCGACCTGGCTCGGCCGGCAGGTGGGACCCGAGGGACGGGTGAGCAGACAGTGGCGGGCGGGTCGCGCGGATCGCGGATCGCGCGGTCGGTCACCGCGCCCAGGCATAGCCTGATTCGTGAAAGCGCGGGCTACCCGCCCGGACGCGGCGAGCGTCGGCGCGGACGCTGTCCCGCAGCAGGTCGCCGTTGCCGAAGGAGCCGCACATGAGTACGTCCGCGGGTGTCCGGGCGCTGCAGGGTCCGCCCGCGGCGGGCCTGTTCCAGGGACGCCGCCTGGTGGTGGTCAGCGACGCCGACGCGGTCCCGTCCGCACCTCAGCACGCGCGGCTCGGTCCGCGCGAGTCCGGGCAGGAGGACACGCTCACCGTCATCGAGCTGCCGCTGGCCTTCGACGGGACACTGCCGACGATCGGCACGATCGCCGCGTCGAACTCGGTGACACCGCCGCCGAGCGTGCTCGCCGTCGACGCGGAGGGCGCCCACGCGTACGTGGTGGAGACCCTCGGCCAGCGCGGCCCCGACGCGCACCTGCTGACCGACCTGGACGCGGGCAGCACGGTCCGCGCCTTCGACATCAGGGACGCGAAGCATCCACAGCTGCTGTTCGCCTACCCGGCCGGGCACATGCCGCAGGCCGTGTCGCTGCATCCCCGGG
This sequence comes from Catellatospora vulcania, assembly GCF_009720385.1. Taxonomy (GTDB): domain Bacteria; phylum Actinomycetota; class Actinomycetes; order Mycobacteriales; family Micromonosporaceae; genus Catellatospora; species Catellatospora vulcania. Next base: position 377,115 of record NZ_WARX01000007.1, read on the forward strand.
GCGGGCTGCTGGCGCTGGCGTGCGGGGACGTCTTCGCGATCCTCGGCCCGGATCCCCACCCGTCGCTGCGGCTGGTCCCGGTCGGGCCGAACGGGTTCGGCGACGGGACGGTGCTGGTGCCGCGCGGCGAGAACGGTGAGCCGATCGTGCCGTCCTACGTGGAGTGGCATCCGGGCGGCGAGCTGTTCGCGGCCTGCTTCCCCTGGCGGGACGAGGTACGCCTGTTCGCCGCGCACCGCACGCCGGAGCTGTGGATCGAGCCGCTCGGACCGGCGATCAGGACCGGCCGGTTCCCGTTCGCGGGGCGCTTCACCCCGGACGGGCGGCATTTCCTCACCACGGACGTGCTGTGGGGCGGCGGCATCGGCGGCGTGGACGCCGAACCGAACGAGGGCCGCCTGTCGGTCCTGCGGATCGACGCGGACACCGGCACGGGGGAGAAGATCGGCGAAGCCGGCGTGGGCCTGCATCCGGGCGGGCTGGCCGTCAGCCGCGACGGCCGCCTGGTGGTCACCTCGAACCTGCGGATGAGCGATCTCGCCTGGGGCGATCCGCGGCTGGACCGGCAGAGTTCGCTGAGCCTGCTCACCTTCGACCCGGTGACCGGCCGCCTGGACACGGTGGGTGAGGAGCTGTTCGACGGGCTGCGGCCCGAGGGCGTCGCCTTCGACGTGGACGGCAAGTTCGTCGTGGTGACCGTGTTCGACCACCTCGATCTCGTGCATCGGCGAGGCGAGCTGCGATTCTTCGAGGTGGTCCAGCAGGGCGGCACGCCTCGGCTGTGCCCGACGTACTACTCGATCGAGGTCATGCGCGGCCCGCACACGCTCGTCGTCGTGTGAACGGTTTGGAAGGGCACCTTCTACAACGCATAGCGTTGTGAAGGTGCCCTTCCTTTCACTTGACGTTCGCGAGGAACGCGGCGGTGGCGGTTTGGATGGCGGTGATGCAGGCGGCCACGGCCGGGTGGCCGCCGGAGCCGCGCCGGTAGGCGATCCTCGTGCGACGGCGTGAGTCCAGTGGGACCAGCCGCACCCCGGGCGGTGGCTGGACGGCGCCGAGCTGCGGCACCAGGGCCACCCCTTGTCCTGCCGCGACCAGTGCGAGCACGGCTGTGAAGTCGTCGGCGTGGTGCCGGGCCCGCAGCGGGTGCCCGGCGGCCTGGCAGACCCGGATCGCGACCGTGTGGCACAGCGTGCCCGGCGTGCCCACGATCCAGTCGGCGTCTCGGGCGGCGCGCACCGGGTCGTCGCCGACCGGGAACGCCTCGGGCACCGCGAGGTACACGGTCTCGTCGAGCAGCGGCTGGGAGTCGACGGTCGGGTCGGGCACGACCGGCGCGAGGTCGTAGTCGTGCAGCAGCGCCACGTCGAGGCGGCGTTCGCGCAGCGCGTCGGGCATGGCGACCGGGTCCAGCTCGGTGACCGTCAGGTCGAGTGCCGGATGGTCGCGGGCGAGCGCGACCAGTGCGGCGGGCAGCAGTGTGCGCACCGCGGTCGGGAACGCGCCGATGCGCACCGTGCCGTGCAGGCCGGTGCGGGCCGCGGCCAGCGTCGCCGCGGCGGCCTCCAGCGCGGCGAGTACGGTCTCGGCGTGGCGTACCAGTGCGGTGCCCGCCGGGGTGAGGGTGACGCCGCGCCCGGTCCGCTCGATCAGCGGCACGCCTGCCTCGCGCTGCAAAGTGGCCAGCTGCTGCGACACCGCGGACGGGGAGTAGGTGTGGGCCTCGGCGACCGCCGCGATCGTGCCCAGCCGGGCGAGGTCGCGAAGCAGCCGCAGGCGGCGCACGTCAAGCATCAGATCAGCTTACGGGTTGCCTCAGGAATCGGAACTGGTCCTTCCGGGACGGTTTCGGCAGCATGAGGTCATGACGCTGCATGGCCTGTACATCCCACTGATCACCCCGTTCGGCGCGGACGGCGCGGTCGCCCTCGACGCGCTGGAACGGCTCGCCCACCAGGTGCTCGACGACGGGGCGACCGGCCTCGTCGCGCTCGGCACCACCGGCGAGCCCGGCTCGCTCACCGAGCCCGAGAAGCAGTCCGTGATCGAGACCGTCGCCCGGGTGTCCCGCGAGCGGTCGGCCCCGCTGATCGTCGGCGCGGCCACCGCCGAGGCCCTCGCCGCGCTGGCCGCCGTCCCCGAAGCGGTGGCCGCGCTGACCGTCGTGCCGCCGTTCGTGCGCCCCGGCGAGGCGGGCGTGCTCGCGCACTTCGCCCGGCTGGCCGAGGCGAGCCCGGTGCCGATCGTCGTCTACGACATCCCGTACCGCACCGGGCAGTACCTGACCGCGGGCGCGCTGCGCGGGCTGGCCGCGATCGGCAACGTGGCCGGGGTCAAGTACGCCGGGGGCGGCATCAACGAGGACACCGTCGCGATGATGGCCGACCCCCGGTTCGCCGTGCTCGGCGGCGACGACACGTTCATCTCGCCGCTGCTGGCACTGGGCGCGCACGGCGGCATCCTGTCCTCGGCGCACCTGGCCACCGCGCAGTTCGCCGAGCTGATCCGCCTGTGGCAGGCCGGCGACGCGACCCGCGCCCGAGCCCTCGGCCACCGGCTCGCACCGCTGTCCAAGGCCCTGTTCGCCGAGCCCAACCCGACGGTCGTCAAGTCCGCCCTACACGCCCAGGGCCGCATCCCCACCCCCGGCGTACGCCTCCCACTCCTCAACGCCCACCCCGACAACACCGCCACGGCCCTCAAACACCTCGCCGAGCTCGGTTGACGATCACCGGTGCTGCAGTTTCGGGGAAACTGTAGGAAACTCGGCCCTGATGCCTGCAGTTTCCCCGAAACTGCAGGGCCCGGGATGCTCTTCAGTGCGCGGTGCCGAACTGCCATTCCATGCCGGCGATGTGCGCACCGGCCTCGGTCATGATCGCCTCGACGCTGTCCCGGCCCGCCGACGAGGGCACGGTGGCGACGGCGAACTGCCGCTGCGGCGGGGCCTCGACGTAGCCGCCGACGGACTCGAAGGCCTTGGCCAGCCACGCCATGGCGTGCTCGTCGAGCGGCGGGTCGGCGTACACCTGCACGCTGTCGTTCGGCCCGCGGCGCACCACCTGGAAGCCGCTCGCAGCCAGCACCAGCACGTCACCGGCGGCCGCGCCCGTCACCAGGCCGGGGCTGCCGAGCAGCTCCACCAGCCCGCCCGCCAGCGCCTTCGCGGGCAGCACCTCGGTGATGAGCTGGCCGTCGGGCTCGAAGGCGGTGAGCCGGACGTGGCCGTACTGGTCGGAGTCGGTTCCCTCGGTCATGGCGGAGATCATGCCAGCCACCCCGCCCGGGGGTAAGACCCGATCGCTGCAGCTTCCTGCTGCGCCGTCAGGCCGTCCAGCCGAGCCAGGCCTCACCGGCGCTGATCGCGGCGAACCAGACGGCCACCGCGACGACCGGCACGAGCGGCACCAGGAACGGCCGGGTCCGCCACAGCCGGATCGCCACCACCAGCAGCGCGGCCCAGATCACCACCAGGACGATCACCGCCCACAGCGGCGCGAGCAGGCCGCTGGCGAGGTAGTAGGGCAGCAGCACGATCTGCGCGAGGATGCCGAGCACCCGCACGACCTTGGCTGCGACTGACGGCGAGTCCGCCATGGTGACCTCCGCGGTGGCCGCGGACCTGTGCCGCGGGTACGGGCAGCGTGGCAGAACACCGCACCGGTGTACATCGGCCACCCGGCGCTCAGCTCGGGGGCGGCTCGTCCGTGTCGTAGGCGACGTGGTCCAGGCCTTCCAGTGGCTGGGCCGCCGTCACGAAGGCGTCGACGTCGGCCCCGGCGGCCAGCGTCACCGCGAAGGATTCGGGCAGGTCGGCGGCGCTGAGCGAGCCGACCAGCTCGTTCGAGTCGCGGTAGGCCTCCCGGAACCTGGCCAGCGCCTGCTCACGGTTCTCGAAGGTGTACGAGGCGACCTCCGGCCGGGCCTTCAACCAGGACTCGACGGCCGTGCGCTGCGGCGCGGTCGCGTCCATGGCCAGCTCCAGCCGGACCGTGGTCGTCTGCGGCGCGGGGCGCGGCTCCGGGGTCCGGTCTGCGGGCGTGCCACATCCCGCCAGCGCCAGCAGGGCGGCGACGACGAGGGCGGCGCAGCGCGGTCCCATCGGCGCAGTCTACGGCCCGGGGACCGTCCACATCGACCCGTTTCACTCATTCGCGCACGCTGAGCGGGAGCCGGGCCTGCCTGAACACAGCTCCGGGCCCGTCGCGACGCGCGGCGGGCCCGGAGCTGGTGCTTCGTCAGAGGTCCAGGTCGCCGTGGTGCAGCACGGTCAGCCGCTGGGTGGGGCGGGTCAGCGCGACGTACAGGTCGCTGTGCCCGCGCGGGGACTCGGACACGATCCCGCCCGGGTCGGCGATGACGACCGCGTCGAATTCCAAGCCCTTGGCCTGGCGCACGGTCAGCACCACGACCCGGTCGGTCAGCTCGGTCTGCTGCCCCACCCGCGCCTGCGGCAGCGCCGTGGTGACCACGGCGCCCAGCTCGTCGATCCGGCCTGCGGGCACCAGCACGGCGAGCGTGCCGTCACCGAGCGCGGCGAGCTCCGCGCGCACCTCGGCGGCCAGCCGGGCGGCCAGCTCGTCCGGGCCGACCTCGGCCAGCTGCGGGGCCTGCCCGGTGTGGCGCACCGAGCGCGGCGGCTCCAGCCCCGGGTCGATCTGCTTGAGCACCTGCCCGGCCAGGTCCATGATCTCCGCGGGTGTGCGGTAGTTCACGGAGAGCTGCGTCAGCCGCCACCGGTCGGCCACGTACGGGTGCAGCACCTGGTCCCAGGAGGAGGTGCCAGCCGGGTCGCCGGTCTGCGCGACGTCCCCGACGACCGTCATGGACCGGCTCGGGCAGCGGCGCATCAGCAGCCGCCAGGCCATCGGCGACAGCTCCTGCGCCTCGTCGACGATGACGTGCCCGAACGCCCAGCGGCGGTCGGCGGCGGCCCGCTCCGCGGCGGTCAGCCGCCGCTCGTCCTCCTGGCGTTCGCCCAGCTCCAGCGCACCGAGCACGTCGGCAGCGGTCAGGATCTCCGGGTCGATCTCGTCTTCGAGGTCGATGGAGCGGGAGCCGTGCAGGATCTCCAGCGCGCCCTCGGCGTAGGCGAGCCGCTGCCGCCTGCGGCGTTCGGCCAGCTCCTCGGCGTCGCGGTCGTCCTCGCCCAGCAGCTCGGCGGCCTCGTCGAGCAGCGGCGCGTCGGCCGGGGTCCACCCGGCGTCGCGGCTGCGGCGCAGCAGGGCCTGCTCGGTCTCGGTGAGCATGTACGCGGCCGTGGCGATGCGGGCCTCGCTCGCGTACAGGTCGGCGAGCAGCCGCTGCGGGGTCAGCACCGGCCACAGCCAGTCCAGCACGGTCTGCACGTTCGGGTCGGCCCGCAGCTCCCGGCGCAGCTCGGCGAGATCGGCCTCGTCGAGCAGCTGCGGATCGCCGGGCGCGTCCCCGCCGCCGAGCGGGTCGTCGGCGTACGGGTCGGTGCCGATCCGGTCGGCGAGCTGCTGCGACAGCGCGTGGATGACCTCGGTGTCGAACAGCGGCCGGGCCAGGTTGTGCGGTTTGCCGCTGCGCCGGGCGGTCTCCCGGGCGGCCTCGACGGCGGCCCGGTCCAGCACGAGAGGCTCCCGCTCGAACTCGACCTCGACGGTCTCGTCGGGCAGCCGCTGCCGGTCGCGTACCGCCGCGGCCAGCACCTCGGCCATCATCGCCCGGCCCTTGACCTCGGCGGTCTCGTCGGGCTCCACGCCGGTGGCGGTGACGCCGGGGAACAGGCCGCCCACGGTGCGCAGCACCACGCCGGTCTCGGCCAGCGACGGCAGCACCTGGGAGATGTACTTCAGGAACGTGTTGTTCGGGCCGACCACCAGCACCGCCCGGGTCGACAGCTCCTGGCGGTAGGTGTATAGCAGGTAGGCCGCGCGGTGCAGCGCGACCGCGGTCTTGCCGGTGCCGGGGCCGCCCTGCACGACCATGACCCCGCCCAGGGTGGCGCGGATGATGTGGTCCTGCTCGGCCTGGATGGTCTCGACGATGTCGCGCATGCGGCCGGTGCGGCCCGCGTCCATCGCCGCGAACAGCGCGGCCTCGCTGGTCAGCCCCTCGTGGTGGGGTGCGGCCGCGGCGGCGTCGGCCAGGTCGAGCACCTCGTCGTCGAGCGCGGTGACGGTGCGCTCGGCGGTGCGGATGTGCCGGCGGCGGCGTACGCCCTGCGGCGAGGCGGCGGTGGCCAGGTAGAACGGCCGGGACGCGGGCGCCCGCCAGTCCACCAGCAGCGGCTCGTACTCGGCGGACTCGTCGAAGATGCCGATGCGCCCGATGTAGCGCGCCCCGTCCTCGACCAGGTCGAGGCGGCCGAAGCAGAGCCCGCTCTCGACCGCGCCCAGCGATGCCCGCTGCTCGGTGTAGAGGGCGACCGTCGACTCGCGCTGCGAGCGCTCCTGCTGGGTGCCGCCCGTCTGCAGCAGCGCCTGCGACAGCCGTCGCTCGGCCTGTTCGCGCAGGCCGTCGAGCCGGTGGTAGAGGTCGGAGACGTACTCCTGCTCGCGGTGAATCTCGTCGGCGACGTCGCTTGACAAACCCGGCTCCTTCGTGTCTATACTGAAGCCCGAACGGACGCTTAAGCGTGCCGTTCTTTTTTGTGCTCGAATCGCCAAAGATACCGCACCGGTGCTCCGCGGCGCAGCCGGGTGATCACTTTCCGGGCAGGCCGCCCGTCTTCGGGTCGCGCGCGGTCAGGCAGTAGACGCCCCCGGCCGGGTCGCGCATGACGACCCAGCGCGCGCCGTCGGCGACGTGGCTCGCCCCGCACTTCTCGTGCCAGGCCCGCACGCCCTCCACATCCGAGCAGGCCAGGTCCAGGTGGGCCGAGGTGGGCCGCTCCTGCTGGAGCCGCTGGAGCAGGATGCGCACCGGCAGCTCGGCGGGCGGGGCGACGACATGGAACTCGGGCCGCGAGCCGAACGAGGACTCCCAGCCGGTCAGCTCGCCCCAGAACGCGGTCTCCGCGTCGTAGGCGGCCGGGCCGACGTCGATGCAGACCTGGTCGAGGCGGCTCAGCGCGCCGTCCGGCGTGGCGTGCGCCATCGGGCGGCGGAACTCGTCGTGCCAGGGCACCGCGCAGAACAGCATCCCGCCCGGCGAGCGCAGCACCTGGTAGCCCCGGTCGGCGACATGAGTCGCGCCCAGCTCGACCGCGCGCGCGGCCAGCGCGGCCGGGTCGTCGACGCTCAGGTCCAGGTGCGCGCCGCCGCCCTCGTCGACGGCCTGCAGCTTGACGCAGGCGTCCGCGCCGATCGGCAGCAGCGTCGCGAACTCGCCGTGCTCGCCGCGGCGTGCGGTCAGGTGAGTGCCGGTCACCCGGGACCAGAACGACGCGGCCTCGGTGAACACGTCAGCGGGCCGGTCGATGAACGCGTACGTCCAGCGGATCACTTGGTCTCCTCGCCGTGTCGATCTGCCGAGCGTATAGGCGCGGTGGGCTGCTGGAGCCGTACGACGCGGCGGAGTCCGGCACGAGCATCCACGTCGATGGTAAGGCCGTGGCGGCCCCCGGGATCCGCCAGGTCACCCGGCTGCGGCGGGGCTCCCGGGCGGTCCGGCCCGGACGGCGCGCAGCGCCGCGGGCAGCGCGGTCACAGCGAGCGTGAGCAGCGACACGGCGATGCCCAGCAGGGTGACCAGCAGCGGTGTCGAGATGTCGGTGTCCGCGCCGTTGACCGGAGGATTGTCGGCCAGCCTGGTCAGCAGGCTCCCCACGACCATGCCGCCGATGACCAGCACCGCGAACGAGGCGACGGCGCAGACAGCGCTGAGCAGCGTCATCCCGACCAGCCCCGCGACGCTGCGGATGCGTGGCGCGGGCACCGCGACCAGCGCGGCGACGGCGGCGACCGGCAGGCCGTACTCGTAGACGGACCGGTAGTCGCCGACCACCATGAACACCGCGCCCGCGACGGCGACCAGGCAGAAGCCCAGGGTGACCCCGGCGCGCGCCGGGGGCCGGCCGACCGTGGTGGCCGCGAGCACGGCGAACAGCACCGACACCACGATCTTGAGCGCCGTCATCTCGGCTTCGACCCGGATCAGCGCAGGCGTGACCGGCTCGTCCCACGGGGTGATCACGAGCAGCGAGATCACGGCCAGCAGCGCCAGGGTGCCGGCCACCACGTGCCGGACCGCCGGGCCGCCGGAGTCCGCACGGGACAGGCGGATCGCGATGAACGCGGTGGCGGCGACGTACCCCGTGGCGGCGGCCGCGAGCACCACCGCGGTGGAGGTGCCGTGCACGTCGAACCGGTCGAGCAGCACGTCGGCGATGAGCCAGCCGCCCGCGGCGACGGCCGCCGTGGCGACGGCGCGCGACGCCGTGCGGCAGAGCACGAGAATCCCGGCGACTGCCAGCAGGACGGCCAGTTGGCGCAGCTCGCGGGGCCAGTAGGTGTTGTTCGAGGCGGTCTGCTGCACCACCCCGTCGACCTCGGCCTGCCAGCCTCCGGGGTCGTCGAACCACACCCCGGAGGGCTCCATGAGCGGCTGGTACACCGCCGAGCTGATGGCCCACGTCACGGCCCCGACCAGACCGGCCAGCCCGCCCACGGCGGCACGCCACAGGATACGCATCGTCACATCGTGAACCATCCGGGGCGCGAGGGAATCCACCCCTCGTACATAGACGGTCGTGCCGGTGGCGTCAGGCAGGCCCGCCCACCGCCCCCGGCCCGCCCGGGGCGGGGGCGGGGGCGCCCCCCCCCCCCCCCCCCCCCCCCCCCCCCCACGACCGGGGGCTAGCTCAGCACCCCGATCACCTGGAAGTCCGACAGCTGCGCCGCGGGCCAACCGGTGTTGGCGGTGAAGGTCAGCCGGACGTGGCGGGCGGTCGTGTTCGCGGGCAGGGTGATCGTCACCGTGTTGCCCGACGGGTTGAACTGGTATGTCGCCGAACCCACGATCGTGGTGAACGTCGACCCGTTGGCGCTGCCGAGCACGGACAGCGTCTGGGTGCGTGCGCCCCACGCCGAGGGCAGCTTCAGCACGATCGAGCTGAGCGAGGCGTTACCGCCCAGATCCACCGTGATCGACTGCGGGAAGGCGTTGTTGGGGCTCTCCCAGTACGAGTTGGCGTCGCCGTCGACCGTGTTGCCGGGCACGTAGTTCTGCACGTGCCCGGCGGTCACCGGCTTGCCCAGCGCCAGGTTGGAGCTGGTGGCGGTGGTGCCCGTGCCGGTCAGCGCGACCGACAGCGTCGGGTTGGACGCGCTGCTGGCCACGGTCAGCGTGCCGGTCTTCCCGCCTGCCGAGGTGGGTGCGAAGGCGACGGTGACCGTGCAGTTCGCCCCCGGCGCCAGGGCCGACCCGCAGCCGTTGGCCGACAGGCTGAATCCGGTGCCGGCGACCGTCACCGACGAGATCGAGGCGGTGGTGCCGCCGGTGTTGCTGATCTGCGTCGTACGGGTGACCGTGCTGCCGACGTTCGTGTTCGGGAACGCGATGCTGGTCGGGTTTGCCGCCAGCGTGGCCGGGGTCTGCACCGTGGTGCCGGTGCCGGTCAGGCTGACGGTCAGGGACGGGTTGGACGCGTTGCTGGCCACGGTCAGCGTGCCGGTCTTGGCCCCGGCCGAGGTGGGGCTGAAGGTGACCGTGACCGCGCAGGTCGCCCCGGGGTTCAGGGTGCCGACGCAGCCGCTCGCGGCGAACTGGCTCGACGCCGACACCGACGAGATGACCGCCGCGGTGCCGCCCGTGTTGGTGATGGTCACCGCCGAGCCGCCGCTGGTCGTGCCCACGTTCTGGTTGCCGAAGGCGACCGAGGTGGGGTTCGCGGCCAGCGTCGCCGGGCCGGGCTGGCCGCCGCCGCCGAAGATCTGCAGCTCGGAGACCTGGCCGGCGGGCCAGCCGGTGTTCGCGGTGATGGTCACCCGCAGGTAGCGCACCGACGCCGCGGTGAACGTCGCGGTGGCGGTGTTGCCGGTGGCCGGATCGAACAGGTAGCCGGCCGACGCCTTCAGCGTGCTGAAGTTCGTGCCGTCGGTGCTGCCGGTGATCGACAGCGTCTGGGTGCGGGCACCCCACGCCGACGGCGGCGGCAGCTTCAGGGTCACCGAGCTGACCTGCTTGGCGCTGCCCAGGTCGGCCTGCAGCCACTGCGGGAACGCGTTGTTGTTGGACTCCCAGTAGCTGCCGGTGTTGTCGTCGTTGGCGGCCGAGGCGGGGAAGCCGCCGTTGCTGGTGCTGGCCGACATCGCCGCGCCGATGGCGAGGTTGGTGGTGCTGCTGACGCCGGTGCCGGTCAGCGCGACCGTCAGCGGCGACGCGGTGGTCGAGTTCGCCACCGACAGCGTGCCGTTCTGCGCCCCGGCCGAGGTGGGCGCGAAACGCACGCTCACCGTGCAGGACGCCCCGGCGGCCAGCGAGCTGCCGCAGGTGGTCGTCTGCGTGTACTGGCCGCTGACGGTGATCGAGCTGATGCTCGCCGCCGCCGTGCCCGGGTTGCTGACCGTGACGGTCTGCGCCGCCGTGGTCGTGCCGAGGTTCGCCGAGCCGAAGGCCAGGCTGCCCGGGGTGACCTGGAGCTGCGACCCGTCGGCCACGCCCTGGCCGATGAAGTCGACCCAGTTCACGTTGAAGATCGAACCCTGGCCGGTGTCGCCGACCGGGTTCTTCGCGACCAGGTACAGCGGGCCGGTGGTGGTGCTCGCCGACAGGGTCGCCGTGACGTCGGCGAAGGTCTGCCAGCCGCCGGTGCCGCCGAACGTGGCGGTGCCGACCAGCGGGCCGTTCGGCGCTCCGGTGCGGACCTCGATGCGGCCGCCGGAGCCGGGCGAGGCCACCCGGAAGCGCGCCGAGGTGATGTTGCGAAGGTTCACCGGGGTGTACGACCAGTAGTCGCCGTCCTCAATGAAGCCGATGTTCTGGAAGCCGCCCGCGGTGTCGGTGGTCGTCTCCCGCTGCACGCCCGGGTCCCCGCCGCCGATCGCGCCCGGCGCGCGGCCGGTGCTGTTGAAGAACTCGGCCTGCTTGTGCTTGGGCTGCAGCTTGACGGTGGCCCGGCCGGTCTGCGGCGCGGCGCCGCCCCCGCCCAGGTCGGTGTAGCTGGCCTCGATCACGGCGAAGATGTCCGCGTCGTCACCGTGGCCGGTGCCCATCGAGGTCTGGATCACCCCGGTGCACCCGGTGTACCCCTGCAAGGGGTGCGCGTGCGCGTCGTGACCCAGGTAGTACTGCACGTTGACCCGCGAGCAGTTGATCGTGCCGTCCTCGGGGTCGGTCACCGTCACCGTGAAGCGCACCTGGTCGCCCCAGGCGAAGAAGCCGCCGTCGGCCGGTGCGGTCAGGGTGACCGTCGGGGCGGTGTTGCCCACCGTGATCGGCACGTTGGCCACCGCGGTGCGCCCACCCGGGTCACGTACCGTGAGCTGGGCGTTGTAGTTGCCCGCGGTCGTGTACGTGTGCGACGGGTTGGCCGCGGTCGAGGTGCTGCCGTCGCCGAACGTCCATGCGTACGTGATCGGCTGCCCGGCCGGGTCGCGCGAGCCGGCGCTGGAGAACTGCACCGTCAGGGGCACCCCGCCCGAGGTCGGGTTGCCCGAGGCGACCGCGATCGGGTTCTGGTCCCCGGCGATGTAGTCGATCCGGTAGACGCCCGAGTCGGCGTTGTTGCCGCCGAACCCGGTGCCCCACTCGATCAGGTACATCGCGCCGTCGGGCCCGAACTCCAGGTCCATCGGCCGCAGGAAGCTCATCGAGCCGAACAGCTGGTTGATGTCGACCAGCGACCTGCCGTTCGCGGTGACCTGCATCGTGTAGACCTTGTTCTGGTTCCACTCGCCGAAGATCGCCTTGCCGTCGAAGTACTGCGGCCACTTGCGGTCCGACGTCGACGCGGCGTTGTACCGGTAGACCGGCCCGCCCATCGGCGCGCCGCCGCCGCCGATCTCCGGGAACAGCGGGTTGCCGCCGTAGTCGTAGTCGACCGTGGCGGGCTGCGCGGGCGGCAGGTTCGTCAGACCGGTGTTGTTCGGCGAGTTGTTCACCGGAGCCGAGCAGTTGTACTTCGCCCCGGCCGGCCCGGACGGGAACGTGTAGTCGTTGTACGCGTAGTTCGCGCCGATGCAGTACGGCCAGCCGTAGTTGCCGGCCTGCCCGACGATGTTCCACTCCACGGTGCCCTCGGGCCCGCGGTTGGGGTCGGTCGCGCCCGCGTCGGGGCCGTAGTCGGCGACGTACAGCGTGTTGGTCGCCGGGTCGGTGCCGATCCGGAACGGGTTGCGGAAGCCCATCGCGTAGATCTCGGGGCGGGTCAGCGCGGTGCCCGGCGCGAACAGGTTGCCGCTCGGGATGGTGAAGGTCCCGTCGGCCTGCGGCTTGATCCGCAGCACCTTGCCGCGCAGGTCGTTGGTGTTGCCCGCGCTCTTCTGCGAGTCGAAGTCCGACCGCCCCGGCTGCTCGTCCAGCGGCGCGAAGCCGCTCGACTCGAACGGGTTGGTGTTGTCACCGGTCGCCAGGTACAGGTTGCCGGCCGCGTCGAAGGTCATCGAGCCGCCCGCGTGGCAGCACGTGTTGCGCTGCGTGGCGACCTGGACCAGCACCTTCTCGGTGGACGTGTTGATCGTGTCGCCGGAGACGGTGAACCGCGACAGCTGGTTGCGGGCCGAGCCGGTGGTGGGGGAGTAGTACAGGTAGATGAAGCCGTTGCTCGCGAACCCGGGGTCCAGGCGCATGCCGAGCAGGCCGTCCTCGTTGCCGGTGAAGACCGGCAGGGTCAGCGCGGTCACCGTGGTGCCGGTGCTCGGCTTGATGATCTGCACCCGGCCGTCGCGCTCGATGTAGAACACCCGGCCGTCGGCGGCCACGTCGAGTTCCATCGGATTGCTGGTGTTGCTGTCCAGGGCGACCTTCTGGAAGCTCGCCGTGCTGGTCGCGGTGCAGTCGCCCGCGACCTGGCCCGCGGCCGTGCGGATGCCGCCGAGCAGGTGGTTGAGGAAGTTCGTGTCGCTGTACGCCGCCGCGGTGTGCCCGAGCGCGGTGTACCAGGACCGGCCGCCGTCGTACGGCTTGCACCAGGCGACCGGGTGGTCCGCGCCCATCGCCGAGGAGCCGGGGGCGTAGCTGCGCTCGTCGAGGCTCGCCAGCACGTGCGCATTCGTCCGAGGATTCGTCTGGAACGAGTACCACTCGTCGAACCGCGACCACAGCGGCGGCAGGCCCGCCGTGGACGGGTGCGCCGGATCCTCGACCTTGACCGTGGCGGTCTGCTCGGCCGGGTGGCTGGAGAAGTACGCGCCGACCAGGCTGCCGTACCAGGCCCAGCCGTATTCGGTGTCGGAGGCCGCGTGCACGCCCGCGTAGCCGCCGCCGGCCCGGATGTAGCGCTCGAAGGAGGACTGCTGGGTGGCGTCGAGCACGTCGCCGGTGGTCGACAGGAACACCACCGCGGCGTATTTGGCCAGGTTGGTGTCGTTGAACGCGGTCGCGTCCTCGGTGGCGTCGACGGTGAACCCGTTGGCGGTGCCGAGGTTGCGGATGGCGGTGACGCCGGTCGGGATCGAGTCGTGGCGGAACCCGGCGGTCTTGGAGAAGACCAGCACCGAGAACGGCGCCGCGTCGGCGCGCTGCGGCACGGCGAGCAGGCCGGCGGCCGCGGCCAGCACGACTACGGCCAGCAGGCGCAGCAGCCTGGTCAGGGGCGGATGCAGGGACGATGACGCGAGGGGCATGGAGAGTCTCCTCGTCGGGGACGGACGGCGGAAACCCCTGGCGCGGGTGAGCGGGCCCCGGAGGGGAGCGGTGCGGCAGAACCGTTGCGGCGCTTGGATTGCACCGATGTTTCGAAGCAGTCACAAATTTGCACCCATGACGCTGATGCTGTCAACGCGTAGCGCAAAAATTGCACGTGCCATGTCGAAATCCTGGAGACGTCGCGCGTGTCCGCGCAGCTCGCGAGCTAGGGGCGGATACCTTCGGCCGGTGCGGGAGATTTTGGACTGCAATGTCCACCTCTGGGACCAGCGCGACGACCCGGTCTTCTGGCTCGCCGACCGCACCATGGTGCGCGACATGATCGGCGACTACAGCTCGCTGCCCGACGTGTACACGCTGGCCGACTACCGCCGCGAGACCTCGGACCACCCCATGCGGGGCGTCATCTGGTCCGATGCGGGCGCGGCCGACCCGCTGCACGCCGCCGCCTGGGCGCAGCGCCAGGCCGACGGCCAGGACCTTGAGCTGTGGCTGGTCACGCTCGCCGACCCGGCGTCAGCGGGCTGGCCCGCGTTCGTACGCAGCTTCGCCGAGCTGGACCGCGCCGCCGGGGTGCGGATCCGGACGGTCGCCGCGCTCGGCGGTTCCGGATCCGACGACGAGCAGGTCACGCGGCACCTCGGCCTGCTGGCCGGGCACGGTCTCACGCTCACCGTCGAGGCCGGCGGCGACCAGCTCGACCAGGTGCTGCGGCTGGCCCGCGCGCTGCCGCAGGTCAGCATCGTGCTCGACCACTTCGGCTGGCCCGGCGACCTGAGCGAGGTCGGTCGACGCGAGCACGCCGAGCGGCTCAAGGCCGTGGCGTCCGTCCCGAACACGGCCACCCGGATCGACGCCCTGGGCACCGTCTTCGGCGACTGGACCACCGACCGGGTGCGCCCGTGGCTGCTGGCCGCGCTGGACGCCTTCGGGCCGCACCGCTGCATGCTCGGCTCGGACCTGCCGATCGAGCGGCTGCGCAGCGGCTTCGCCGCCCTCTACGACTGCTACACCGACGTGTTCGCGGGCTGCGCACCGCACGAACTCGACGACCTGTGGCACGGCACGGCCGCCCGCTGGTACACCGGCGCCGACCCGTCCTGAGCCGGCTCGGCAGCACCGCCGGCGGCCCGCCCGGAGAGATGTCTCTGTGCAGCGGCCACAACATCTGGGTTGTGGTCACAACATCTGGGTTGTGGCCGCCACACGGATACCCCTCCGCCGCGAGGTGACGGAGAGTGCGCGCCGCGGTCGGGTCAGCGAGGAGCGACCGGCAGCAGGCTCGTGTAGACCCCGTCGAGGACCTCGGCCTGGGCGGCCCACGTCCAGCCGTCGAGCAGACCCGGCTTGTCGTACGCGGCGCGGTAGCGCTCCGGGTCGGCGAGCACCTGCTGCGCCGCCCGCACGAAGTCGGCCACGTCGTCGGCGCGGAACACCTCGCCCTGCCCGGTGCCGCGGATCGTCGCCGCCATGGTGCGCACGTCGCTGGCGATGATCGGCAGGCGGGCGTGGGAGTACTCGAAGAACTTCGTGATCAGCGAGATCTCGTGGTTGACGAAATGCCTGATCGGGATCACCCCGGCCGTCGCCCCGGCCAGGAAGTTCGCCACCTGGGCCGCGGGCACGTAGCCGGTGACGTGCAGCCGGTCGGCGACGCCCAGCTCGGTGGCACGGGCGATCAGGCCGGTCGCGTACTCGCCGGACGGCAGGTTGATCACCATGGCCATGTGCACGCCGGGCAGCTGCGGCAGCGCCTCGACCATGACCGCCAGCCCGCGCGCCGGAGCCGCCGCGCCGCTGTACACCAGCAGCGGCACGTCCGGGCCGATGCCGCAGCGCTCGCGCAGGCTCACCTCGGGCTGCTCGCCGCCCTCCGACATGTCGGGCGCGTTGAGCACGATCGCGGGCAGCTCGGCCAGGTGGTGGTCGCGCTGCAGCATCTGCGCCAGCTCGTCGGAGACCGTGATCACCGCGTCGGCGTACGGGGCGTACTCGCGCTCGTACGCGATGTGGGCGGGCTGCCAGCGGTAGTTGTCCCGCCAGGGGCGCACACCCGGCAGGTACTCGTGCGCGTCCCAGACCAGCTTGACGTCGCGGCCGTGGTGGCGGGCACGGGCCGCGGCCCGCGCGCCGACGCCGATCATGCGGAAGTCGTGGGCGTGGATGATGTCGGGCCGCAGCTCGTCGATGACCGGCCCGTACTTGTTGTCGAACCCGATCAGGCCGGGCTCCAGCTTGCGCCACGCGTGGTCGCCCATGCGCTGCATCCAGTACCGGGTGATCACCCAGTCGGCAGGACGGCGCACCCGGCGCACCGAGGGGGGCAGCTCCTGCCAGCGGCGCCGCAGGCCGCCCGCCGCGCCCCGGGCGCGGTTGCCGCCGGGCAGCAGGCGCACCCGCGCGCCGCCGATCATCCACTCCTGGGGCTCGTGATCGGGGGACAGGCCGAGCAGGGTCACGTCCCAGCCGGCGTCGGCCGCCGAGCGGGCCGTCTTCTGGACCCGTGAGTCGCCGTTGACCGCGTTGTCGACCAGCATGACGACACGTCCCCGGCCGCCCTCGCGACGTTCGACTCCCATGGTCCGCCCTTCGTCGGTTCCGCCCGCGGACCAGGGCTCCGCTCCTGATCTACCCGCGCTGCCGGCCTATTGTTACCGTAGTCGCCAGCAAGCCGCACCCGGGTGTCTCCACGCTGACCCCCGCACCACCGAGCGCCGGAGGCCAAGCAGTGACCGCAGTCGACGTCAGCGTCATCGTGCCGGTGTACAACACGATGCCCGACCTGCGCCGCTGCATGAACTCCCTGGTCAACCAGACCATCGGCCACGACCGCATGGAGATCATCGCGGTCGACGACGGCTCCACCGACGGCAGCCCCGCCGAGCTGGCCCGGTTCGCCGAGCGTTACCCGTCCGTCAAGGTCATCCGGCAGCCCAACTCCGGCGGCCCAGCCAGCCCCTGCAACAACGGCCTGGGCGTGGCCACCGGCCGGTTCGTCTTCTTCATCGGGGCCGACGACTACATGGGCCCCGAGGCCCTGGAGCGCATGGTCGACGCGGCCGACCGGTACGGCTCCGAGGTCGTGCTCGGCAAGACCGTCGGCGTGAACAGCCGCTTCGTGTACCAGGAGGTCTTCGCCCACAACGCGGCGGAGATCACCTTCGCGGACTCGGCGCTGTCCTGGTCGCTGGGCAACATCAAGCTGTTCTCCCGCGACCTCGTCGAGCGGCACCACCTGCGCTACCCCGAGGACATGCCGATCGGCAGCGACTTCCCGTTCACCCTGGAGGCCTGCCACCGCGCCTCGCGGGTCTCGGTCGTCGCCGACTACGACTGCTACTACGCGGTGCGCCGGCTCAACGCCCAGAACGTCACCCACCTCAGCAACGCCGCGGACCGGCTCTACTGCCTGCGCCGCCTCATGGAGTTCACCGTCGGGCTGATGCCGCCCGGCAAGGACCGCGAGGCCGTGCTGTCCCGGCTGTTCGCGCTCGAGGTCGCCGTCGTGCTGCGCGACGACCTGCTCACCGTCGACCCGTCCGTGCAGCAGGCCGTGCACGACTGCGTACGCGAGCTCGCCGACCGGCACCTCACCGCCGAGACCGGCGCGGAGCTGGAGGTCGAGACCCGGCTGCGCATCGCCGTCGTGCAGGCCGGCGACGTCGACGACCTGCTCGCCGTGATCCGCCAGGACGTGGAGCAGGGCATCGCCCCGATCGTCGTGGAGGGCGACCGCTGGTACGCCGCCTACCCCGGCTTCCGTACCCCCGGCTCGTCGCTGCCGGACGAGGTCTTCGAGGTCACCGCGCACGCGGCCGGCTGGGCCGCCAAGCTCGACGCCACCCAGGCGGTGTGGCGGCGCGCTGCCGACGGCACGACCGTGCTCGCGATCACCGCCCGCAGCCCGCTGCCGGACCTGGCCTCGCACGGGGAGATCGGCCTGCACGCCGAGGACCTGACCGCGGCGGTCCAGGTAACCGAGAGCCGCCCCGCCACCGTCGTGCAGGCCGAGTTCAAGGTCGCCGACGTCATCAACGCCAGCGCCGCCAGCGGGCAGCGCCGGTCGGTACGGGTGCGCGTGCACGCCCGCGGTCAGCAGGGCTCGGCCCCGCTGCGCGCCGCCGGCCTGCGCCTGCCCCGCCCGCTCATCTGGCGCCGCGGCCTGCGCATGTACGCGATCACCCCGGCCAAGGACCCCTCCGGCCGCCTCATGATCTCCGTCGTCCCGATGACCCCGGGCCGCATCATGGCCCGCCTCACCCGCCGCCGCTGACCGCCGCGCCGCCCCCGCCCGCCCCGGCGCAACTCTTTAAGAGTCGCGCCTTCGCCGGTGCCCTGAAGCCGCAACTCTTAAAGAGTTGCGACCCGGGTGCGGGGGGCTGAGGATCGTGGGGTGTTGGAGGGTGAAGAGGCGCTGGTCGGGAATGTGACCGCGGGTGTGGTGCGGGTGGGGGACACGGTGCGGCGGCCCGCCGGGCCGTGGACGGAGGGCGTGGACGCCTTTCTGCGGCACCTGCAGGAGGCCGGGTTCACCGGTGCGCCCCGCGCGCTCGGCCGTGACGAGCAGGGCCGCCAGGTGCTGGAATTCGTGTCCGGCGAGATCGGCGACGCGACCGGGACGTACACCCTGGCGGAACTCGCCGAGATCGGCCGGATGCAACGCGGCCTGCACGACGCCGCGGCCTCCTTCGCACCCGCGCCGGGGACCCGGTGGGAGTCGCCGATCCCGCCGGACCGCACCGAGCTGATCTGCCACAACGACGTCTCGCCGTGGAACCTGGTCCGCGCCGAGCGCGGTTGGGTGCTGATCGACTGGGACAACGTGGCCCCCAGCTCCCGGCTGTGGGACCTGTCGTACGCGGCGCAGAGCATGGCCGGGATGAGTCCGCGCCGCGACCCGGCCGAGTCCGCGGCCCGGCTGCGTGCCTTCACCGGTGGCTACGGACTGGACCCGAGTGAGGGTCCGGAACTGGCCGCGCTGCTCGGCCGCCGGGCGCGGGCCATGTACGACCTGCTGGAGACGGGCGCCCGGGAGAACCGGCAGCCCTGGGCGCGGATCTTCACCGAGGACGGCCCGTACTGGCGGGACACCGCCTCCTACCTGGACCGGCACACGGGCGTCTGGGCAGCCGCGCTCGCCTGAGCCGCTACGGCGCAGTCGATCCGGCCCGCGAGGAGCTGCGGCAGGCGGATCGCTCCGCTGCGGTCAGGCTTCGTCGACGGCTTGCAGCAGCGCCGACTCGCGTTGCCGGCCGAGGCCCTCGGCGGCCAGCGGGCCGGATGTCGTGGTGAGCCAGGCCCAGGTGTCGGCGACGGTCTGCTCGATCGGGCGGCAGCGCAGGCCGGCCGCGTGCGCGCGCTCCGCGTCGGTCTCGTGCAGGCCGCGCACGCCACTGCCCTCCGGAATCCAGATCGGCAGCTCGGACCAGGGCTGCACCCCTGCCGCAGTGAAGGCCTCGGGCGGCACCCAGCGCAGCCGGGCGCTGGCACCCGCTGCCTCGGCACAGGCCGTCAGCAGTGCCCCCATCGTGGTGTGACCGGGGCGGCTCACCACGTTGTAGGTCCCGCCGCGACCCGCGTGCGCGGCGTCGAGCAGCCAGCCCGCGAGATCCCGCACGTCGATGTACTGGAGGCCGAGGTCCGGTGGTCCGGGGATCGGCACGTCGCCGCCGCGGGCGAGCCGCCGCAGCCACCAGACGAGGCGTTCGGGCTGCTCGTGCGGTCCGAGGACGAGGCCGGGCCGCGCGATCAGCGCCCGTTCGCCGTAAACGGTGCGTACCGCGTGCTCGGCGGCTGCTTTGAGTGCGCCGAAGCTCTCGCCTTCCGGCGGCACCAGTGGGGACAGCTCGGTCAGGCCAAGGGTCGACAGGTCGCGGTAGACCGAGCGGCTCGACACGTGGAGGTACCGGCCGCAGATCGGTTCCAGGGTGGCCGCGGCTAGCGCGGCGACCTGCGGCGCGCCGTCCCAGGTGTCGATGATCGCGTCCCAGGTCTGGCGGGTGAGCAGGGCGAGGTCTGCCGCCGCCGTCCGGTCGCCGAGCACGGAGTCGACCCCGGCCGGTGGCAGGCCCGTCACACCGCGGTGGAACGCGGTGACCTGCCAGCCCCGGGCGGAGGCGTCGTGCGCGAGCGCGCGGCCGAGGAATCGGGTGCCGCCCAGCAGGAGCAGTCGCATACGGGTCAACCTAGCGGTGGCGAGCGAGTGCTCGGATGCGTATACTCGCTCACGAGTAGTCAAGGCTGACCAACGAGGAAGGTGACGGACGTGGCGAAACGGCGCAAGGTCGGCAATCTGATGGCGCTGGCCGTGCTGTCCGCGCTCGTCCAGCAGCCCATGCACCCGTACCAGATGGCCTCGGTCCTGCGCGAGCACGGCAAGGACCAGAACATGAAGATCAAATGGGGCTCGCTGTACACGGTCGTGCAGAACCTGGAGAAGCACGGTCTGGTCGAGGCCGGCGAGAGCGTGCGCCAGGGCGGCCGCCCGGAGCGGACCGTCTACCGCATCACCGACGCGGGCCGGGCCGAGCTGACCGACTGGGTGCGCGAGCTGCTGTCCACGCCCGAGCACGAGCAGTCGCGGTTCACGGCCGCACTGTCGGTGCTGGCGGTGCTGTCGCCCGGTGAGGCGGCCGACCTGCTGGCCCAGCGGCTCACCGCGCTGGAGAAGGCGCTCGCCGCTCGTCGCACGGCGCTGGCGGAGGCGGCCCGCGAGGTCCCGCGGCTTTTCCTCGTCGAGGAGGAGTACGAGCTGGCCGTGGCCGAGGCCGAGATCGGCTTCGTACGCGGGCTGCTCGGCGAGCTGACCTCCGGCACGTTCCCGGGTCTGGCGGACTGGCAGGTCTTCAGCGAGACCGGAGTCGTTCCGCCGGAGCTGGCGGAGCTGATGGAAAGGGGCCTGCACCCGCAGTGACCTCGTGAAGCGGTCCCCGGCAGCGTGCGCCAACACGCCGCCGGAGACCTCAACCCTCGCACCGCACCACAGGGGCCCGGCCACGAGAGGTGGCAACCGCAAGGATAGCCGGGTTCCCCTGCCGGTTCGGCGCGCACCGATCCGAACCCGAGCCGGTCGCACCGACCGGCCGGCTACCCATGGGGAGCAGACAGTCATGACGAAAGTGAGATCCGCCCTGGTCGTGGGCGGCGGCATCGCCGGCCCGGTGGCCGCGATGGCCCTGCAGCAGGCGGGCATCGAAGCACGCGTGTACGAGGCGTACGGCAGCACCGCCGACAACGTCGGCGGCGGCCTGAGCATCGCGCCCAACGGCCTGGCCGCGCTCAAGGTGATCGGCGCCGACGACGTGGTACGCGCGATCGGCCTGCCCATGTCGAGCATCGTGATCCACAGCTGGACCGGCAAGCGGCTGGCCGAGTTCGGCGGCCCGAGCGGCATGGAGCCGCAGCGGTTCGTGATGCGGCCCGACCTCTACCAGGCCCTCTACGGTGAGGCGGCGCGCCGCGGCATCCCCGTCGAGCACGGCAAGCGCCTGGTGTCGGCGGAGAACCTGGGATCGCCGGACGCGCCCACCGGCGTGCGGGCGCACTTCGCGGACGGCACCGCCGCCGAGGCCGACGTCCTGATCGGCGCGGACGGCATCCGCTCCACGGTGCGTACGCTCATCGACCCGGCCGCGCCCAAGCCCCGCTACACCGGCCTGCTCGGCTTCGGCGGCTGGTCGACCGGCACCGGCCTGCCGAGCACCGGCGACGCGATGTACATGATGTTCGGCAAGCGCGCGTTCTTCGGCTACCAGGTGTTCGACGACGGTCGCTGCGGCTGGTTCGCCAACCTGCCGCACCCGCAGCCGATGACCTGGTCGCAGGCGAACAGGACCAGCCCGCGGGAGTGGCTGCGGGTGATCACCGAGGCGTTCGCCGACGACCGGATGCCGGTGCAGGCCATCCTGCGCACCTCCGTGGAGTCCGAGTTCGTCGCGGTCGGCGGCATGGAGGACATCCCGCGCGTGCCGAACTGGCACCGGGGCCGGATGGTGCTGGTCGGCGACGCCGCGCACGCCACCTCGCCGTCGTCGGGCCAGGGCGCCTCCCTGGCCGCGGAGAGCGCGGTGCAGCTCGCCCGCTGCCTGCGCGACCTGCCCGCCGAGCAGGCGTTCATCGCGTACGAGCGGCTGCGCCGGGAGCGGGTCGAGCGCATCATCGCCGTGGCGGCGCGCACCAACAGCGACAAGGCCGCCGGCCCGGTGGCCCGGGTGCTGCGCGACGCGCTGCTGCCGACGGCGATGAAACTGCTGGCCAAGCCGGAGAAGATGGCCTGGCAGTTCGACCACCGCATCGACTGGGACGCCCACGTCCCAGCAGCCTAGGAAACTTTAGAGACGGTGTCCCAGGGCACCGGCCGTTCCGTGGGAGCGTCCGGTGCCCTGAGATGCCGTGTTCACGCGCGGCGGCTAGGGTGTCGGCTCGTGGACGAGACCTCGCAGCGGTTACCCGGCAGGCACGTGCGGCGCGACCGCCGCAAGCTGTGGCTGGCGGTGGCGCTGACCGTCGCGGTCCTGATCGGAGGGACCTTCGCGGCGGTTCGGCTGTGGAGCGACGACGGGGCGACCACAGCAGGGCCGGGGGAGCCCGCGGCGGTGACGCAGGGCGTGCCGGACCCGGCGGTGTCCGGTTCGGCCTCGGCCGGGCCGTCGGCGAGCGCGTCCGCCTCCGCGAAGCCCTCGGTGTCGCCGAGCGCGAAGAGCGCGGCCGGCGAGCCGGCGAAGACGTCGCCGAAGAAGGGCGTCAGCGTCTGGAACTTCGGCGGCCTCAAGGCGGCGCTGACCGACGTCCGCGCGAGCTGGTACTACAACTGGTCGGCAGGCCCGAGCAAGGACGCGGGCACCAGCGCCGCGTTCGTGCCGATGATCTGGGGCGAGAAGTCGGTGACCGACGCGGAACTGGCGCGGGCGAAGAAATCGGGCAAGGTGCTGCTGGGCTTCAACGAACCCGACTTCGCCAGCCAGTCGAACATGACCGTGGAGCGCGCCCTGGACCTGTGGCCGCGCCTGCAGGCGACCGGCCTGCGGATGGGCAGCCCTGCGGTCGCGGTCGGCGCGGACAAGGCCGGGGGCTGGCTGGACCGGTTCATGGCCGGCGCGAAGACACGCGGCTACCGGGTCGACTTCATCACCCTGCACTGGTACGGCGGAGACTTCTCCTCGGCCGCCGTCGGGCACCTGAGGAACTACCTGCAGGCCGTGTACCAGCGCTACCGGATGCCGATCTGGGTCACCGAGTACTCCCTGATCAAGTGGGGTGCGGGCGGGGCGGTGTACCCGAGCGACGCGCAGCAGGCCGCGTTCGTCACCGGTTCGACGAAGATGATGGAGAGCCTGTCCTACGTGGAGCGCTACGCGTGGTTCGCGCTGCCGTGGCCCACCGAGGGCCACCAGGGCACCGCGCTGTACCGCGACGGCGACAGCCCCACCGCGGCCGGAAAGGCGTACCGCGCGGCCGGCTAGTCGGCGCTGGGGCCGGAGAAGCCGTCGCCGATCGTGACCAGCGTGAGCACAGCGCCCAGCGCGGCGATGAGTCCGCCGCCCGGGGCGCCTGCCGCGAACAGGCCCAGGGCCAGCGCGAACCCGGCCAGGCCGAGCGCGATCCGCAGCCCCGACCGGCGGCCTCGGCGGTACTCGGCGGGCGGCCGCGGTTCACCCGCGCCGAGCCCGAGCGCGAACTGCGGGTCGTCCGCGCGGGTGCGCTCGGCCAGCTCCGCGAGCCGCCGCTCGTCCTCCGGGCCGAGTGCCACCCGACCTCACCTCATCCCCGTTGACCTGCTATTCCGTTGTACCCGACGTGGGCGTGGCGTACACCGATGTCCAGTCCTGTCCAACGGCGGTCCGGTGCGCGCCGCACGGCACCGACCATCATGGCCATGGCAGACAACCTCCGCTCCCATCCCGCCCGCCGCCCGGCGGCGCGGCTGCTCACCCTGCTCGTGCTGGCCGCCGCCGCGGCCGCGGTCCCGTCCTCGCCCGCCGGTGCGGTCCCCACCTGCACCGTCCGGCACCAGGTGACCGTCAACTGGGGCACCGGCTACCAGGCACAGGTCACCGTCTCGCCCGGTGCGGCGGTGACCAGCTGGACCGCCGAGTTCGACCTGCCGGACCCGGCGCAGGTGCTGACGTTCGCGGCGTACGCCTGGCCGGTCCAGTCCGGCAGGCACGTCACCCTGGCCAATGCGTCGTTCAACGGGACTGTGCCCGCGGGCGGCTCGGTGACCGTGCTGATCGGCGTGCAGACCAACCCCAACCTCACCAACACGCCGCCGGCCGCGTTCACCGTCAACGGGCAGCCGTGCGCGTACACCCCGCAGCCGTACGTGATCGCGAGCCCGGCCCGGCCGACGGTGCCGGAAGGCGGTACGGCGACGTTCGCAGTGCGGCTGAGCCAGGCACCCGCGGCGGTGGTGACCGTGCCCGTGGGCGGGGCGACGAACCCCGCGATGAGCGCGTCCCCGGCCGCGCTGGTGTTCACCCCGGCGAACTGGGCCGTCCCGCAGACGGTCACCGTCACCTCGCCCCAGGACGCCGACACGACCGGGCAGACCGGCCAGCTGAACCTCACCGTGGCGGGCGCGCAGCCAGTGCCGTGGGTGAACGCGGTAGTGATCTCGCAGCAGCTCGACGACGACTGAAGGTCGCCGAGGATCGAGTCCCCGACAGTGGGTCGCCGAACATCGACAGCCTCAGAGGGCCGCTCACCACTGGACCGCGCATAGTGAAAAGACCCTCTCGCTCGTGGCCTGAGCGAGAGGGTCCCGTCGGAGTTGCCCGCTACTCGGTGGGTGGCTTGGGCCAGGGGTGGCGCGGGCTGATGATCTTCACGATCCCTTCCATCAACGCCCAGCTCCCCAGTACGTCGACATTCGAGTTGAGCATCACGACCATGGTGGTCTGCTCGGCGGGCAGGTAGTACGGATACGTCAGGTAGCCGGCGATGTTGCCGTTGTGGCCGAGCCAGCCGTTCTGGTTCTCGATCGCCAGGCCGTACTGAGCGCCCTGGCCCTCCTCGGGTGCGGGCAGGAACTGATTGCGCTGCTGGAGGATCTCGGGTGTGAACAGCTTGCCCGTGGCCAGGTCCTGGGTCCAGACACGGACGTCGTCGAGCGTCGACACCATCTGACCGGCCGCCCATCCCCATGAGGGGTTCCAGTTCGTGGCGTTCACGGTCGCACCGTCGGCGGCCTTCGCGTAGCCCTGGGAGTGGGGTGACGGGAAGTCGGAGCTGGTCGGGAAGACGGTGCTGGCAAGCCGTTCCGGTTTCAGGATGTGCTGGTCGATGAAGGCTTCGATCGACTGGCCGGAGACCTTCTCGACGACGAGCCCCAGCAGCACGGTGTTGGTGTTGGAGTAGTCGAACTTCGTGCCCGGCTCGAAGAGCAGCGGACGGCTGAAGCTGACGGCGAGCAGCTCCTGCGGCGTCCACTGACGATCGGGCTCGTTCGACAGGTTGGCGAGGGTCACGTCCGCGTAGTTGAAGAGCCCGCTGCGCATCGCGGCCAGCTGGCGCAATGTGATCACATCGCCGCTCGGGACACCGGGCACGTACCGGTCGATCGGGTCGTCGAGTCCGAGCTTTCCCTGCTGCGCCAGCAGCAGCAGGGCAGTCACGGTGAACGTCTTGGTGAGGCTGCCGATACGCATGTGGAGATCTGTCGTCATGGGCTGCCCGGTGTTCGTGTCCTGGACACCGAACGCCTGCACGTATGGGGCCTTGCCCTCCTGCCAGACACCGACGATCGCCCCGGGCACCGAGGCCTGCCGCATCAGCTCGGGAACCGCGGCGGTGAGCCGGGCATCCCGGTCATCCGAATGTCGGCCGTCCCGGTCGGCCGGCAGGCGGGTCGACTGGCCACATGCCACCAGGGTTGTCATCACGATCGCGGCCACCCCGACCACGCTCTTCCGCCACATCGAGAACCTCTTCCGGGGCCGCGTTCCGATCGGCGCCGCCATGCACGCTTCGGCCCGAGCACTCTTGGATCCCATCAAATCATCACAAATGTTTCTTGGTCACCCGGTCACAGATTCCGGTGCCGACCGCGAGGAGGTCGTGGCGCGACACGCAGGAGCGACCTGCACGCGGAGTGGTGTCAGCGGGTCGTGCAGGGGCGCTTGGCCTCGGTCGGGCAGGTGCGCTCTCGCAGCGGTCGCGCTTGCGGGACTCCCAACTCGGTGTAGATCGTCAGCGCTCGCCGCCAGTGCTCCCGCGCCGCCCCGGGCACCTGCCCGGCGGCCGCCTGGGCGGCGAGCGCGTCGCCGATGCCTTCCAGGGCACGGGCCTGCTCGAAGCGATCGCCGGTGTGTTCGGCCAGATCCAGGGCCGCGCGATGGCGTTCCAGCGCGTCCCCGGGCCGGCCCAGGGTGCGCAGGGTCTCGCCGAGCCCGTTGAGCGACTCGGTCTCCAGGCCCCGGTCGCTGGTGTCCCGGCCGAGGGCCAGTGCCCGGCCCAGGTCGTCGAGGGCTTCGGCGGGGCGGCCGGTGTGCCGGTGCACGGAGGCGAGCGCCGCGAGTGCGCTGCCCTGTCCTGCCGGGTCTCCTGCGGCCCGGCAGCCGTCCAGCGCCCGGGTCAGCGCGGTCTCCGCCTCGTGGTAGCGACCGAGCTGCTCGTAGGTCACGCCGAGGTTGCCCAGTGCGTATCCTTCGAGCCGGAGGTCGCCGAGGTCGGCGAAGATCGCCGCGGCCCGGCGGTGGTGCGCGGCGGCGCGGGCATGGCGGCCCAGTCTCCGGTGCAGTGAACCGCGGTTGAGCAGCATGGCTGCCTCGCCGTGCCGGTCCTCGGCCGCCCGGCACAGCATCAGCGCCGTGCCGAGGCACGCCATGGCGTCGGCGTACGCCCCCAGCCGTTCGTGTACCGCGGCCAGTCGCGACAGTGCCCGTGCCTGCCCTGGCCGGTCGCCGGCGGCCGCGAATCCGGTGGCCGATTCCGTTAGTTCGGTCCGCGCCTGGTCGTAGGCGCCCAGCCACCAGTGGATCGTGCCGAGGTTGGCCAGCACCGCGGCCCGCTCGGCGGCGTGGGGCGCGAGTGCGGCCAGCGCCCCGGCGTGCACCGCGAGGGCCTCTTCGTGGTGCCCGCCGACTTCGAGGTATCGCCACAGCAGGGTGGACAGTCCTGCGCTGTCCGTCGCGCGGTCGTGCCCGGCGGCGAACACGGCCAGCCGTACCAGCTCGCCGCGGCGGGTGTCGAGCCAGCGCCGGGCCGCGGCGGGCTCGGCCGGGAACGGCAGCGGCCGATGGGGTGCGGCGACGGTCGGGCGGGTGGGGTGCTCGTGCGGGAACAGCAGGTCCATCGCGGCTGCCGTCGCGTCGAGGTGGTGGCGCAGCAGGCGGGTGATGGCGTCGCGGCGTCGGGGGATGGTCAGCTCGGCCAGGGCCCGTTCGCCGGCGTACGCCCGCAGCAGGTCGTGCATCGTGTGGCCGGTGGGGGACCGCTCGACCAGGTGCGCACGGGTCAGGTCGTCCAGTGCCCGCGCGGCGGCGTCGGTGGTCGCGTCGGCGAGGGCGGCCAGCGCCGGGGCGTCGACGTCTCGTCCTGGGTAAAGGCCGAGCAGCGCGAACGCGTGTGCGGCGGGTGGGCTCAGGTGCCGGTGTGACCAGGACAGCACGGTGCGCACGGCCGAGGGCGGGTCGCCGGGCAGTTGCAGCGTGTCCAGCGCGTCGGCGCCGGTCAGCTCGGCCGCGATGTGTTCCAGGGTGGCGTCGGGTCGCGCGGTGGCGACTTCGGTGGCGACCCGCAGGGCCAGCGGCAGCCCGGCGCAGCGGGACGCCAGCGCGGCGGCGGCTGCCGGTTCGGCGTCGACCCGCGTGCCGAGCAGTGTGCGCAGCAGCGCGACGGCGTCGGTGGGGGGCAGCGCGTCGAGGCGTATCCGGTGGGCTCCGTCGCGGGCGACGAGCCCGGCCAGGTCGTCGCGGCTGGTGACGAGGACCGCGCAGCCGGCCGTGCCTGGTAGTAGCGGCCGGACCTGGGCCGCGCTGTGCGCGTTGTCGAGCAGGACCAGCATCCGCCGCCCGGCCAGCAGGCTGCGGTATGCCGCGGCGCGTTCGTCCACTCCGGCCGGGATCGCGGCCCGGCCCAGCCCGAGTGCGCGCAGCAGCATGCCGAGCGCGTCGACGGCGGGCAGCGGCTGGCCTGGGGCGTAGCCGCGCAGGTCGAGGTGCAGTTGCCCGTCGGGGAACCGTGCGGCGGCGCGGTGCGCCCAGTGCAGGGCGAGGGCCGTCTTGCCGACGCCGCCGGTGCCCGACACGACCGAGACGGTCGGGCAGCCTGGCATGTGCAGGGCGTCGAGTGCGGACAGCTGTGCGTCGCGGCCGGTGAACGCCGGCACGTCGGCGGGTAGCTGGTGTGGCGCGGTGGCGCGTGGGCGGCGCTGTTCTTCGACGCGGTCGCGGGCGGTGGCGAGCGCCCCCTGTTCGGCGGGGGTGGCTCCGAGCAGCCGGACCAGCGTGTCGAAGCGATCGGTGGGTGGCAGTACCCGGCCGGACAGGTATTCGCCGATGATGCCGTGCGACCAGCCGGTGGAGGCGGCGAGGTCGCGGTAGGACAGCTGTGGTGTGCGGGTGCGGCGGGCGTGCCGGCGGCGCAGCCCGCGTAGCAGGCCGGCCAGCTCGTCGAGGGTGCGTACGTCGCCGACTGCGGGTGTGTCGCGCTCGGGCGGTCCCGGTTCGCGTGGTGGGCCGTCGGAACGAGGTTTCTGCTCGGGGTGTCGGGTCCGTGGCCCGCCGGGGTGGGCGGCGCCGGGGTCGTGGATGTCCAACTTCAGCAGGGGATGCCGTTGATGGTCAGGTCGGTGGGGATGTCGGTGGCGGGGGCCGCGGCGGTCCAGCCGAAGCCGAGGGTCGTGTTCGTCGGGATGGCCGCGTTCCAGGGGGTGTTCACGGCGATCGCCGAGCGGGGGCCGGGTTGGGTGATCCGGGACTGCCACACGCCCTGCACGGTCGTGTCGGCCGGGAACGTCCAGGTCAGCGCCCAGCCGTTGACGGCGGGGCCGGTGTTGTCCAGCAGCACGGTGGCGGTGAACCCGCCGGGGTAGGTGGTGAGCAGGTAGCGGCAGTCGATCCCGCCGGGCTGTGCCGAGGCGGTGCCGGTGGACGAGAGCGCCGCCAGCGTGGCCGTGCACGCGACCGCGGCCAGCCGTACGCGGATGCCGTTCATGCCGCCTCCTTCGATCGACGGCAGTCTACGGCCGGAGGCGGGGCCGGTGGGAACGTTCCCACGGAGCGGGCGGTCAGCCTGCTTTGCGTGCGGCGGCGATGAACTCCCTGATCAGGGTTTCGCTTTTGACGCCGCGGGCGGATTCGACGCCGCTGGACACGTCCACGCCGCCCGCCCCGGACTGCCGGATGGCGTCGGCGACCGTGTCGGGAGTCAGGCCGCCCGCGAGGATCCAGCCGTCACCGGGTGCGCGTTCGCGTACCAGGGTGTAGTCCCACGCGCCGCCGGAGCCCGGCTCGGTCGCGTCGACCAGCAGCAGGTCTTCGCCGTATGCGCCGACGTGCAGATCCGGCGCTTGGTAGCTGACCGCCCGGATGAGGGTCAGGCCGAGGTCGGCGACCGCGGCGAAGTCGGCGCGGGAGTAGTCGCCGTGCAGTTGCAGGGCGCGCAGGCCGGTGTCGCGGACCAGGTCGCGCACGGTGGCGATGTCGGTGCCGGCGACGACGGCGACGGTCAGCACGTGCGGCGGGACCGTGGCGGCCAGTCGGCGCGCGGTGTCGGGGGCGACCTGGCGCGGGCTGCGGGTCAGCAGGAAACCGATCGCGTCGGCTCCTGCGTCGACGGCGGTGGCGACGGTCTCGGCGGTGGACAGGCCGCAGATCTTCACGAACACGGGTGCCTCCGCTCAGTCCTGCTCGGTGATGCGGGCCAGGATCTCGCGGGCGGTGTCGTCGGGGGCCTCGTCGGGGATCCAGTGGCTGACCCCGGGAAGGGTGACGAACCGGTAGTCGCCGGTGACGTAGGCGGCGCAGCTGTCGGCCGCTTTCGGGCCGATGGCCCAGTCGCCGTCGCTCCACAGGAACGTGGTCGGCACCTCGACCCGGCCCGCCGGGGTGAAGCCCGCGCCGAGGGTCAGCGCCCGGTACCAGTTCAGGCCACCGGTGAGGCGGGCACGGTCCAGCATCGGGCTGACGAAGCGCTCGACCCGCTCGGCGGGCACCCCGGTGAAGATCTCCCGCAGCCGTCGGCCGTCGTCTTCGAGCAGCAGGTCCTCGGCCTTGCCCTCCTGCTGGAAGAGTCCGATGTAGGCGGATCGCTGCTGCTGGTCGGGGTCGGTGGCGATGGTCCTGGCGAAGGCCGTCGGGTGCGGCACGGAGATCGCGGTGAGGGTCCGTACCCGGTCGGCGTGCCCGGCGGCCAGATGCCAGGCGACCACTGCTCCCCAGTCGTGGCCGACCACGTGCGCGCGGTCCACGCCGAGCGCGTCGAGCACCGCGAGCGCGTCGGCGACGCATTCGCCCATGGCGTAGTCGGCGACGGCGGTAGGGCGCGCGCCGGGGGAGTAGCCGCGCTGGTCGAAGGCGTAGGTGCGCACGCCGGCGTCGTGCAGGCGGGCGGCGACCAGCTCCCACTCCCCGGCGTGCTGCGGGAAGCCGTGCAGCAGCAGCGCCACCGGCCCGTCCTCCGGGCCGCCGGCGTGAAGGTCGAACACCAGGCCCCGTGCCGAGATCTGCATAACGGCCAGCCTAGTACGGGATGCGGTCGGCGGATCATGTGGCGGCGGGGCGCGGTGTTCCGGCTTCTTTCATACGGGGTTCACACCTGCGGGTGAAGATCATGGGAGGGATCGGCCGAAATGATTCGGCACACTGTTATCAGGGCAGAAGGTAGGCAGGTGGAGGTGACCTGATGTCCAAGACACACCGCCCGTCGTCGCAGGATCCGGGAAGCACGGCAGCAGAGCAGCTGACGAGCCTGTCCCGCACCGAGTTCGTCCTCGCCAGGACGTGGCTGCACGGCGCGTCGCGGGACGCGGGTGCGGCGCAGGGGCGGCTGAGCACCGCCGGGCTGGTCTTCATCTGGGTGCTGCCCGCGCTGGTGGTGGCGGGTGTGCTCGGGCTGGCCGAGGTCATGCCGCTGTGGGCGGCCGTGTTGTGCGTGGCCTCGGGGCTGGTGCTGCTCGGGGTCGGGCTGGGCCTGGCGGGCCGGTCGCGCAGCCGGGTCGCGAACCCGCCGGTCGGGCAGCAGGCGTGGCGTCCGCTGCGTGCGGACGCCGAGGGGCTCGACAAGTCGCGTCCCGCGTCCACGGGCCTGGAACGCCGGGGCGGGTGAGCCGGGTCAGGGGCTGCTGATCCAGCGGTCGCGCAGGCTGACCAGGATGGTCACCGAGACGACGAGCAGGATCAGGCTGAGCACGATCGCCGCTTCGAGGTCGGTCTCCAGGGCCAGGTACACGGCCAGGGGCATGGTCTGCGTACGCCCCGGGAAGTTGCCCGCGAAGGTGATGGTCGCGCCGAACTCGCCCAGCGCCCGTGCCCAGCAGAGCACCGCGCCCGCGGCGATGCCGGGTGCGACCAGCGGCAGGGTGACCCGGCGGAAGGTGGTCCAGCGGCCGGCGCCCAGCGTCGCGGCGGCCTCCTCGTAGCGGGTGTCGGCGCCGCGTAGCGCGCCTTCGACCGCGATGACCAGGAACGGCATCGCGACGAACGCTTCGGCGACGACGACGCCGGCGGTGGTGAACGGGAGCGTGAACCCGAAGGTCTCGTCGAGCCAGGATCCGATCAGGCCGCGGCGGCCGAACAGCAGCAGCAGGGCCACGCCGCCGACGACGGGTGGCAGCACCAGCGGGACGGTGATCAGGGCACGGGCCAGCCGCCGTCCGGGGAACTCGACCCGGGCGAGCAGCCAGGCCAGGGGCACGCCGAGCAGGATGCAGAAGATCGTGGCGACGGAGGCGGTCAGCAGCGACAGCCGTAGCGCTTCGAGGATCGCGGGCTCGGCCAGGTGCTGCGGCAGCTCCCGCCACGGGGTGCGCAGCAGCAGCGCGAGCAGGGGCAGGACCAGGAACGCCAGGCCGAGCCCGGCGGGCACGATCAGGAAGACCGGGATGCGCCGCTGGCCGCGCCGGCGCGGCGGGGTCGCCGCCGCGCCGGGGTGGTGGATCTCGTCGACGGCCATGGGCTCAGATTACGGAGCCTGGAACCCGGCCGCGGTCAGCACGGCCTTCGCGGGTGCGGACTGCAGGTAGGCCAGGAACGCCTCGGCGCCGGTCTTGTTCGGGGCGTCCTTGAGGGCGACGACGGGGTAGTCGTTGATCGCGCCGGCGGACTCGGGGAATTCGACGCCGTCCACATCGGCGGCCGCGGCCTTGGCGTCGGTGCGGTACACCAGTGCCGCGTCGACCTCGCCGAGCTTCACCTTGGACAGCGCCGCCTTGACGTCCTGTTCGAAGGTGACCGGGGTGAGCTTGACCCCGGCGCTGTCGAGGGCCTTCTTCGCGGCCGCGCCGCAGGGGACCTGCTCGGCGCACAGGGCCACCTTCAGGTCGGGCTTGCTCAGGTTCTCCAGTGTGGTGATGCCCTTCGGGTTGCCCTTGGGCACGGCGATGACGAGCTGGTTCTTGACGAACACGACCGGGACGCCGGTGGCGTCGCCGGCGTCGACGACGGTCTTCATGGTCGCGGGGCTGGCGGCGGCGAACACGTCGGCGGGCGCGCCCTGGGTGATCTGGGTGGCCAGCGCGGAGCTGCCGGCGAAGTTGAACGTGACCTTCGTGCCGGGGTGCGCGGCCTCGAAGTCCTTGCCGATCTTCGTGAACGCCTCGGTGAGCGACGCCGCGGCGAACACGGTCACGTCGCCGGAGACGCCGCCGCCGGCCGCCGGGGCCGGGGTCTGTCCGCTGCCGCATGCGGTGGCCGCCATGGCCGCGGCCAGCGCAAGCCCGGCCAGCGCAGTCCGGATGCCTCTGCTGCCCATTCGCTTCCTCCCCTGGATGCGCGGCCCGTCCGACGCGCGCCGCGGGATCCAGACTACTGCTCGCATCCGCGAGGGCTTTACTTGGTTATGGCTCTCTGTTGCGTGAAGAGCGGCGAGATCGGCTTCGCATCTGCATGATGAGGTCATGGGTCAGGTGTCGGCGCCGTTGCCGGCCCCCGGTGGCGGGTGCTGCCCCCGGGCGTGCGCCGGCACGTGAACCCGCGGCCGCCGCGTCAGGGCAGGGTGTTCCGGACGGCCACCCCGTCCTTCATGATCACCCGGAGGTGGGCGGGGTCGGCGAGCACGTCCAGGTCGGTCAGCGGGTCGCCGTCGACGAGCAGCAGGTCCGCGTACGCCCCCGGCTGCACCACGCCCAGCGGAGCGGGATAGGGGTCACGTGGCCCGGACAGCGCCAGCAGCGCCGCGTTGTCCGACGTCGCCATGCGCAGCACCTCGGCGGGGGCGAACCAGCGGCCGAGTTTGGCCAGTTGTGCGCCCTGGCGGGTGGCCAGCCGGGCGTCGAACAGGGTGTCGGTGCCCCAGGCCAGCCGCACCCCGTGCTTGCGGGCCAGCCGGTACGCGGTCTCGGTGCCGTCGGTCACTGCGAGCTGTTTGACCCGACCGCCCGGGTCGGTGATCGGGACGGCGTCGGCGTCGTCGAGGAACGGCTGCATCGACCACCACACACCCCGCTCGGCCATCAGCGCGGCGGTCTCGTCGTCGAGCAGGTGCCCGTGCTCGACGCAGCGCACCCCGGCCCGGACCGCCTGCTGCACCGACGCGGGGGTGTAGGCGTGCACCATCACGTACGTGCCCCAGTGCCCGGCCGCCTCCACCGCGGCCGCCAGCTCCGCGAACGTGTACTGGGTGACGTCGATCGGGTCGTACGGCGACGCGACGCCCCCGCCGGCCATCACCTTGATCTGGCTCGCGCCGCGCATCAGCTGCTCGCGGGTCGCCCGCAGCACCGCGTCGACGCCGTCGGCGATGGCCGCGGTGCCGGTGCGCTCCACCATGGTCAGCGGCGCGCCGGGCTCGCGCGGCACGTCCAGCAGCGACCGGAAGTCGCCGTGCCCGGCGGTCTGGCTGATGAACGCGCCGCTGGGGTAGATCCGCGGACCGGCGATGATCCCTTCGTCGATGGCCCGTTTGAGGGCGAACACCGGACCGCCCGCGTCGCGCACCGTCGTGAACCCGCGCAGCAGCGTCCGTTCCGCCTCCCGGCCGGCGACCAGCTGCAGGTAGCCCGGGTCGGCGGTGGCCAGCACCGGCAGCGGCACGGCGGCCATCATGGCGTGCCAGTGCGCGTCGATCAGCCCCGGCATCAGGACCCGGCCGCCGCCGTCGACGACCGTCGCGCCGGGCTCGGCCGGTCCGCCGACGCCGGTGATGAGGCCGCCGGAGACGGTGACCGTGGTGGGTGGGGACAGCGCCGGGTTCACCCCGTCGAAAACCCGCACGGCGCGGAACTCGGTCACGTCGGTGGCCTGATCAGGTGCCATCTGTCGAGTGTCGCGGCCGCAGCCGGGACCGCGTGGCGGAACGGGCCGGATCCGCGGACTTGTCGCATGCGGCCGGTACGGTCCCGCTGCGCCCTGCGGAGGAGGCACTGGTGGGCACATGGGACTCGGGTCCGTTCGACAACGACGCCGCCGCCGACTGGTGCGGCGATCTGAACGACGCCGATCCGGGCGACCGGCTCGGGATGATCCGGCAGACGCTGGCCGCCGTGGCCGACCACGCGGGCTACCTCGACGACCGGATGGGGGTGCGGGCCGTCGCGGCCGCGGCGGTCATCGTGTCGCAGCGGGCCCCAGCGGAGCCGCTGAACTCACCGTACGCCCCGGACTTCCTGCTCGAAGGCGGGTCGCTGGTGGTCCCCGACGACGTGGCGGCGCTCGCGGTGCGGGCCCTGGACCGGGTCGTCGGTGACGACTCCGAGTGGCGTGAGCTGTGGGAGGACACCGGCGAGCCGGCGGACGCGCTGGCGGCTGTCGGCGACCTGCGGATGGCGCTGTGCACCGTGCCGTAGCGGTGTCTCGGTAGGGTGAGCAATGCCCGGTGGACACTCCATAGCCGACGTCCACGGCGTCGTCGCAGCTCACCTGCCCGGTTACCGGATCGGGTCGGTGGTCGAGCTCGGCGCGGGACTGGACAATGTGGCGTACGAGGTCGACGGCGCGCTCGTGGTGCGTTTCAGCCGGGAGCCCGATCCGCGGCGACGGGCCGCGCTGGTCGAGCACGAGGCCCGGCTGCTGACCGCGGTCGCCGGGGTCTGCCCGCTGCCCGTGCCCGAACCGCTGTTCACGGCCACGGAGCTGGGCTGCCTGGCTTATGCCAAGCTGCCCGGCGTGCCGCTGTCGGAGCTGGCCCGGCCGGGGCGGTCGGCGCACGGCGTGTCGATCGCGGTGGAGTTGGGGGAGTTGCTCGCCGCGCTGCACGCGGGGCCGGCCGACCGGTGGGCCGGTCTGGTGGACACCGACGGTCAGCCGCCCGCGCAGTGGCTCGGCGAGGCCGGGGAGTTGTACCGGGCGGTCGTAGGGCACGTTCCGGTGGGGTGTCGCCGTGCGGTGGAGGCGTTCCTGGACGCGCCGCCGCCACCGGCGGGGCACGGTCTCGTGTTCTCGCACAACGACCTGGGCATCGAGCACGTGCTGGTCGACCCGGCCCGGTGGGCGGTGACCGGGGTCATCGACTGGAGCGACGCCGCGCTGGTGGATCCGGCGTACGACTTCGGGCTGCTCTACCGGGACCTCGGTCCCGCGGCGCTGCGGGCCGCCCTGGGCCGTTACCCGGCGGAGGACGCCGAGGTCGCGGCGCTCGCCGAGCGCGCTGTCTTCTACGCCCGGTGCAGTGTCTTCGAGGACCTGGCGTACGGCGTCGACACCGGGCGGACCGGCTACCTCGACCGGGCCGTCGGCGCGATGGCCTGGCTCTTCCCGGCCTGACCCCGCGACCTGCGCATCCTGCCCGCGGGCGTTAAGAAGGGCACCTTCCTCCACGCATAGCGATGGGAAGGCGCCCTTCCTTCGATCAGGGGGTTACTGGAAGGTGAGGGTGCCGTTGGGGTTGCGGATGCAGGCGATGGTGCGGTTGGCGGTGGTGGCCGCGGCCGCCAGGCACTGGCCGAGGACGGCGTGGCCGGCGGCGTTGGGGTGCCAGGACTCCTGGCAGGTCTGGAAGTAGGTCACGCAGGCGTTCGCGAACCGCTGGATGGCGATCTTGTCGTATCCGGACAGGCTCGTGATGTGCGTGCCGGACGGTCCGTCCATGATGCGGACCGGGGTGGCCAGGGCGCCGGTCGGGCTGTTGGCGTTCTCGCAGAGCCGGGCGCCGTCGAAGGCGCGCTGCACGTTGAGGTAGACCAGGTCCTGGCCGGGGAACTCGGCGGACAGGTTGGCGTGCGAATTGCGCACCACGTTGCCGAGGTTGGCCGAGAAGCGGTGGCCGGGGGCGAGGCTGGCGCGGTGGATCGGGCAACCCGCCGCGTAGCGCTCCGCGCCCAGGTCGCGGAACTTGTCCCGGTCGTCCTGGCGGCCGTCCTGCTCGATGAACGAGCTGTACACGTCGAACGGCAGCGGGTTGGTGTAGTCCTGGAACACGATGCGGTGCTGGCCGTCGGCGTCGATCTCGTTCAGGGTCGTGATCAGCTGGCGGAGCGCGTTGGTGGTCTCGGTGGTGGCCGCGGCGACCTCGGCGGCCGACGCCAGGTCGGCATCGGTGCACGGCTCCTGCGGCACCGGGCCGTTGATGTAGGCCCAGAACTCCCACCAGCCGGTCCACGCGTCGGCGATGAACCGGTTCGCGCACAGCGTGGCCACGTCGCCGAAGGTGAACGAGCTGTTGTTGGAGCCCAGCCCGACCAGCACCACGTCGATGTCGTGGGTCTGCGCGACCGCGCGCAGCTGGTTGAGCTGCGAGGCGACCAGGCGGCCGTTGGTGCGGGTGTTCGACGCGTTGGCGATGTCGTGCGGCTGGCCGCCCGAGCAGGCCAGGTTGAACCGGGCGGCGATGCCCGACAGCGCGGCCACATTCAGCGACGCGTTGGCCGAGCGGTGGCAGAAGTAGGCGTTGTTGTTCGCCGCCGACCAGCCCGGGAAGCCCTGGGAGGTCCCGTTGATGTCGGCGACGGCGGTGTACGCGCCGGCGCCCTCACCGCTGATGAAACTGTCACCGACCGCGACGGCGGCCGTGGGCAGGGCGGCCGTGGCGGGGGCGGCGGTGGCGACGGCGAAGGCGCCCCAGCCGAGGGCGACGGCGGCCGTGGCGGCCATCGCCTGGCGAAGTCGAAGCACTGAAGCTTCCTCTCCGATATGGAATGTGAGAACGGTTCGCGAGATCGAATCACGCGCGGCGAAGTACGTCAATGCCGTCGTTCATGGTGAAGAAAAGCTTCCGCACGACACGCCTGGATCGCTTCACGGCCTGTTCATGTCGGCTGGCCGTAGGGTTCCTCAGGTGACGACGACCGTCCGCCTCGGCACCCGGGGCAGCACCATGGCTTTGGCGCAGGCCCGCCACGTCGCCCGCGAACTGGAGTCCGCGCACGCGGGCCTCGCGGTGCGGATCGTGCCCGTGTCCACCCACGGCGACCGCTGGACCGGCAGCCTCGCCACGGCGGGCGGCAAGGGCGCGTTCACCAGCGAGATCGACGCGCTGCTGCAGGCCGGTGACATCGACCTGGCGGTGCACTGCCTCAAGGACATCCCCGGCGACGTCGCGCTGCCCGAAGGCATCGGCATCGCGGCGTACCTGCCCCGCGACGACCCCCGCGACGCGCTGATCAGCCGCGACGGCCTGCGCCTGGACCAGCTCGCCCGCGACGCGGTCGTCGGCACCAGCGCGGTACGCCGCCAGGCGCAGCTCCAGCGGGCCCGCCCCGACCTGCGGGTCAAGCCGATCCGCGGCAACGTGGACAGCCGCATCGCGCGCCTGGACGCAGGCGACGTCGACGCGATCGTCGTCGCCGCGTGCGGGCTGCACCGCATCGGCCAGGCCCACCGCATCACGCAGCTGCTCGACGCCGACCTGATGGGCCCGGCGGTCGGCGCGGGCACGGTCGTGGTCACGACCCGCACCTCGGGGCCGGCGTACACGCTGGTCATGGCGCTGGACGACCCGGACACCCGGGATGCGAGCCTGGCCGAGCGGGCGCTGCTGCTGCGTTTCGGCGCGAGCTGCAACAGCGCCGTCAGCGGACACGCGAACCTCGAATGGGACACCGTCACCCTGCGTGCCGCGGTGTACGCACCGGAAGGCGACCGCCTGCTGACCACCGTCGTCGCGGGCGACCGCACCACAGCCCCCGCGCTGGGCCGCCAGGCCGCCGATGAGCTGTTGTCCCTCGGCGCCCGCAAACTGCTCGACCCTTACCTGCGCTGACCCGGTCGAGCCGCCGCATCGTCATCGGGGCTGTGGCGGAGGCGCGGCGGGCACGTCGGCCGGGAACGGGGCGGCCGCGGCCAGGCCGGACCGCGCCGCGATCAGCGCGACGCTGTCGTCGAACGTCGACTCCGGGCCGATGACGTGCTCGCCGTCGACGCCGAGCACGTCGCGCTCGCGGTACCAGCCGCGCATCTGCTCGGGGGTGAAGTCGGTGACCTGCGGCCGGGTGCCGTGGCGGCGTACCGTCTCGTCGAACGGGATGTCGAGGTAGAAGGCGGAACTCGTCCCGCGGTGCGAGGCCAGCAGTCCGCGCGCCATGTCCCCGTACTTGCGCTCGTGCAGGATGCCTTCCAGCACCACGTGGTAGCCGTTGTCGAGCAGGTAGCGCACGGTGTTGTCGATGAAGTCCGGGGCCAGGCCGCCGGGGCCGTCCAGCTCGCGCAGGATGATCCGGCGCAGGTGGTCCTGTTCGACCAGGGCACAGCCGCGGCCGTACGCCAGCCGTACCGCCCGCGCGATCGAGGACTTGCCGGAACCGGAGTTTCCCCTGATCACGACCAGGATGGTGGAAGTCGTCCCGCAGACGTCGGCAGCGTGCACCCGCCGATGATGCCACCGGTGCGGCCCGGCGGCACGGCTCACGCGCCCGCGCGGCGCAGTCGCTCGTCGGCGTCGTCGGGAGACAGCCAGTCGATGCCGTCCAGGGCGAGCTTCTTGGCGTCGAACGCGTCCACCCACAGGCCCGCCGCCCAGCTCGCCTGCACCTGTTCGGCACTCCACCGCAGGCCTGCGGCGCGCTGGTATGCCTCGACGAAAGCCGCGGACTCGTCGACCGTGGCGGCGCCGTGCTCCGCGCCGATGGTCCAGACCGCGGCGGCCAGGCCCACGATCACCGGCTCCGGTGCGCTGATCAAGCTGTCCCAGTCGTGCACAGCCCACGGCTGCCCGTCGCGCCAGCGCAGGTTCTCCGCGTACCAGTCGCCGTGTCCGACGACCGTCGGCCCGGCCGGAAGTTCGCGCAGACGCCGCTGGACGCGGCGGGCCACGTCGTCGAGCCAGGCGCTGCCGGGTTGGGCGTTGAGGTCGGCGTCGCGGTCGTCGGGCGGCGGCCAGACCCCGCCGTGCTCGTGGTCCCAGGCCGTCCACGGCGGATGCGGCGCGAGCACGCCCACCCCCTGCGGGCGAGGCGCCTGCCGGACCAGGTCGGCCAGCAGCGCCGCGTACCGCTCGGCCGCGTCGCCGCCGACGGGCAGCGCCTCGCCGCCGGGGACGAGGACCTCGGCGTGGGCCGCGTACGCGCCGAACGGCACCGGGCCCAGCAGCGGCCGCGGGCAGGGGAACCCCGCGTGCCACAGCGCCTGCTGCACGGCGGTGCACACGGCCAGCCGGGCCGCGGCCGGGCGCACCTTCACCACCACCTCGCGGTCGTCCTTGAGCCGCACGCCGACGACGGCGGACAGGTGGGTGGCGGTGAACAGGGTCTCGGAGACGCCGGAACCGAGCCAGCGCAGGCACCAGGCGTCGAGGTCGGCGTCGGCGACGGCGGGCGGGGCGGGCATCGAGTGCGCCATGGCCGGGCAGGTTAGCACTTCGTCCGCAGTTGCGCCGCCCTCAGGCGGTGAGCTGCAGTCTTGCCACGACCTCGGTGTCCTCGGTCTCCCCGGTCTCGGTGAAGCCGAGGGACGCGTAGCAGCGGCGGGCGGCGGTGTTGGCCGGCTCGTACGACAGCGCGAAACTGCTCAGCCCGTGCTCGTCGGCGAGCAGCCCGATCGCGGCGCGCACCGCGGCCCTGCCGAACCCGCGGCCCTGCCGTGCCGCGTCGATGATGACGCCGCCGAGCCAGGCCGCCCCGTCGGCGGGGTCGACGGTCCACATCAGGAAGCCGACCACGTCGCCTTCGGTGTCGAGCACCGCCAGCGGCCGCCAGCCCGACTCGCCGTAGTGGCACAGCGCCAGGTAGTACGCGGGCGCGGCGACCCAGTCCGACTGCGACTCGGCGACGGTGAGCGCGGTGACGGCACGCCAGTTGGCGGCGTCGACCGGCGCGAGACGGACGGCATCAGCTGTGACGGGGGCAGTCATGACGGGCATCATGCCAGGTCGGACAGGTGTCGATACCCGTAGGAGCAGAGCGTCGACCCGCGGCAGGCGGCCGTGGTCGCGGGTGCGGCCGCGCTGCTCGGCCGAGCGCCCGGTCGGAGCCGGAAAACCGCAGATCAGAACATGATCGGCGTGGTTCCGATGTGCCACATTTGTCCGGTCTTAGCATGTGATCTCGGATTGCCCCGGCAGTGTGTGCCGCCACATCGGGTGGTGTCCGAACCTGCGCCGGGGGCGTACGTCCGCAGACACCTGGAGGCACCGTCCATGCGTATCGCACGCACCGCCCTCGCCGTGGCCGTCACGGCCCTGAGCCTCGCCGCCGTGCAGGCACCCGCGCACGCCGTGGCGCTGTGCAACGAGAAGCCCGTCACCCACCTGGGCACCGCCGAGGCCGACATCATCGTCGGCACCCCCGGCGACGACGTGATCCTGGCGCTGGCCGGCGACGACACCATCAGCGGCCTGGGTGGCAACGACGTGATCTGCGCCGGTGAAGGCAACGACACCGTGTACGGCGAATCCGCCGCCCTCGACGCGGCCGCGGCCGGCGGCAACGACACCGTCTTCGCCGGACCGGGCGACGACATCGTCGTCGGCGACTTCGGCGCGGCCGAGTTCCCGACCGTGGTCGGCGGCGTCGGCTGGAACGACTACCTGTACGGCGGCGAGGGCGCCGACACCCTGTACGGCGACGCGATCGACGTGACGGCCACCGCGCTCGCCACCGGCGCGGCGTTCGCCGCCGACGGCGTCTTCGGCGGCCCCGGCGCAGACACGATCTACGGCGACGCCCGCAACCTCACCCTCGACGTGGCCGGCGCCCTCGGCGTCGAGGCCGCGGGCAACAACCTGTCCGGCGGCGACGACAACGACGTCATCTACGGCAACTACGAGACAGTCACCACGCCCGGCACCGTCAGCGGCACCGGCTGGCGCGACAACATCAACGCCGGCCCCGGCGACGACACCGTCTACGGCGACGCCAAGACCGGCAACGACAAGCTCACGGTGGTCGGCGACCTGGCCTTCACCGACCTGATCACCGGCGGCGTCGGCACCGACTCGGCCGACGCGGGCCCCGGCATCGACATCTGCGCCACCACCGAAACCCCCACCGACTGCGAAGCCTGACCCTCCCCTCGGCCGACACCGGCCGAGGCCGGGCCGGGCGGGGCCGGGCGGGGCCGGGCCGACCCCGCCCCCTCCGGCCGCAACTCTTAAAGACTCGTGGCCTGCGGAGTGTCCCGAAGGCGCGACTCTTTAAGAGTTGCGGCAGGGGTGGGGTGGGGTGGGGCGGGGTGGGTCAGGCCGTCAGGGCGGATTCGATGCGGCGGAGCAGGCCGGGCCAGCCCTTGGACATGTTCTCGTAGGCGTTGCGGCCCAGGGGGGAGTCGAGGTCCAGGCCGGCCTGCTCGAAGAACAGGCGGGTGCCGGTGCCCTCGGGCTCCAGGCGGAAGGTGATGGTGTTGTCCAGCGAACCGGTCGCGAAGCGGTAGCTGAAGACCTTCTCCGGTTCGACCGCCAGCACCTCGCAGGGCTGCTCGCCCCACTTGCCCATGTCGAGGGTGAAGCGGTGGCCGACGACCGGTCGCACGTCGCCGGCGGTCCACCACTTGGCGTGCAGCTCGGGATCGGTCAGCGCCTGCCACACCCGCGCGGGCGGGTGGCTCAGGAACTGGTCGC
The DNA here is from genome assembly GCF_009720385.1 of Catellatospora vulcania. Taxonomy (GTDB): domain Bacteria; phylum Actinomycetota; class Actinomycetes; order Mycobacteriales; family Micromonosporaceae; genus Catellatospora; species Catellatospora vulcania. The sequence continues at coordinate 418,914 of NZ_WARX01000007.1, forward strand.
AGCGGATGACACCTGGTTCGGTCATGGGAATTCCTTGTCGAGTGTGTCGCGCAGCGACCGCAGCCGCTCGCGCCAGAAGTGTTCGTACGGATGCAGCCATTGCCCGACCTCGGCCAGGGGCTGCGCTTGCAGGTGGTAGTACCGGTGGCGGCCGCGGGGCTCCTCGCGCACCAGTCCCGCGCCGCGCAGCACCTGCAGGTGCTCCGAGACCGCGGGCCGGCTGAGCGAGAACAGCCCGGCCAGCTCGCCCGCCGCGCGCGGGCCCTCGCGCAGCGAGTCGAGCAGTTGCCGGCGAACCGGGTTGGCCAATGCGCTGAACACGTCAGTGGTCACAGCGGGTGACGATACGTCGGAGATCTCCGACGTGTCAACTTCTTCCGACACGTTGCGGCCTTGACGCGCCTGGTTACGCGCGTAAGCATCACTGGTGCCCGGTGACGACGACGTGGGAGAGCACTGATGACCGCTACGGCAGCCACCGACCAGCTCGTGGCGTCGATGACGCTCGCGGAGAAGGCGTCCCTGTGCGCCGGGCGCGACTTCTGGTCCTTTTACGGCGTGCCCCGTCTCGGCGTGCCCGCGATCGGAGTCTCCGACGGCCCGTACGGGCTGCGCAAGGAGCGCAGCACCGAGCAGGTTCAGCTCGGCGACAGCGTGCCCGCCACCTGCTTTCCGACCTCGGCCGGCATGGCCTCCACCTGGGACCCCGAGCTGATCGAGCAGGTCGGGCGGGCGCTGGGCGCCGAGGCGCGGGCCGAGGGCGTCAGCGTGCTGCTCGGCCCCGGCGTCAACATCAAGCGCACCCCGCTGTGCGGCCGCAACTTCGAGTACTACAGCGAGGACCCGCTGCTGGCCGGGCGGATGGGCGCGGCCTGGATCCGCGGCGTGCAGAGCCAGGGCGTGGGCGCGTCGCTCAAGCACTTCGCCGCCAACAACCAGGAGCAACGCCGCTTCAGCATCGACGCCCTCGTCGACGAGCGGGCGCTGCGCGAGGTCTACCTCGCCGCGTTCGAGGCCGCGGTCGACGGCGGTGCGCCGTGGACGGTGATGTGCGCCTACAACCGGCTCAACGGGACCTACGCCGCCGAGCACGAGTGGCTGCTGACCCGGGTGCTGCGCGACGAGTGGGGCTTCGACGGCGTCGTGGTCTCCGACTGGGGCGCGGTCAACGAGCGCGTCGACGGCCTCGCCGCCGGGCTGGACGTGGAGATGCCGGGCTTCGGCGGCCACCACGACCAGCTCATCACCGACGCGGTGAACAGCGGGCTGCTGCCCGCCGACGTGCTCGACCGGACCGTCGCCCGGATCCTGGCCCTGATCGAGCGCACCGCGCCGGCCCGCGCCGGCGGCCACACCTACGACCGCGACGCCCACCACGCGCTCGCGGGCCGGGTTGCCGCCGAGGGCACGGTGCTGCTGAAGAACGACGGCGGCCTGCTGCCGCTGACCCCGGGCGGGCGGATCGCGGTCATCGGCGCGTTCGCCGAGCAGCCGCGCTTCCAGGGCGCGGGCAGCGCGCACATCAACCCGCACCGCCTCGACGACGCGTACACCCGGCTGTCCGAACTGGCCGAGACGACCTACGCCCCCGGCTACCGGCGCGACTCCGACGAGGTCGACGGCGCGCTGCTCGCCGCGGCGGTCGAGGCGGCCGGTGCCGCCGACACCGTGCTGCTGTACGTCGGGCTGACCGAGAGCTACGAGACAGAGGGCCTCGACCGTACCCACCTGCGGCTGCCCGCGAGCCACGACGCCCTCGTCGCGGCCGTCGTCGCGGCCAACCCGCGCACCGTGGTGGTGCTCAACAACGGCGCGCCGGTCGAGATGCCCTGGCACGGCGACGTGCCCGCGATCGTCGAGGCGTACCTCGGCGGGCAGGCCGGTGGCAGCGCCGTCGCCGACGTGCTGTTCGGGCTGGCCGAGCCCGGCGGGCGGCTGGCCGAGACGTTCCCGCACCGCTGGGCCGACAACCCCGTGCACGCGCTGCCCAGCGGCCCGCGGCAGGCCGAATACCGGGAGAGCGTGTACGTCGGCTACCGCTACTACGACACCGCGGGCACCGACGTGCTGTTCCCGTTCGGACACGGGCTGGGTTACACGACGTTCGCCTACGCCGACGTCACCGCGAACGACACCGAGGTGACCGTCACCGTCACCAACACCGGTGAGCGGGCCGGCAGCGAGGTCGTCCAGGTGTACGTGCACGAGCCGGCTGCCGCCGGGGCCCGCCCCGAGCAGGAGCTGAAGGGCTTCGCCAAGGTGCGCCTCGCGCCGGGGGAGTCGCGGGCCGTCACGATCGGCCTCGACCGGCGCGCGTTCGCCTGGTACGACGTGGCCGGCGCGCGCTGGGCGGTCACCGGCGGCCGGTACGAGATCCGCGTCGGCGCGTCCAGCCGCGACATCCGCGCCACCGCCACCGTCGACGTGCCCGGCGACGGCCCGCCCGCCCCGGCGTACCCGGTGCCCGCCGCCGGGCAGCACTGGGACCGGGACCGCTTCGGCGTCGCCTTCGGTCGCCCGCTGCCGGACAACACCGCCGACGTTCCGGGCGCGTACACGCTGAACACGCCCCTGCACGACATGCGCAGCTCGCCGGTGACCCGGCTGCTGCAGGCCACGGCCCGCCGGCAGGCCCGCGGCTTCGTCAAGGACCCGAAGAGCCCGATGGCGCTGCTCATCGGCGCGATGCTCGACGAGATGCCACTGCGGATGCTGTCGATGATGAGCCGCGGCAAGATCGGCCGCCCGGTCCAGGAAGGGCTGCTCGACCTGATCAACGGGCGCCGGCTGGCCGGCCTGCGCAGGCTCCTGCGGGCCCGGCGGCGATGACCGGACGCCGCCCGACCAGCGCCGACGTCGCCCGCGAAGCCGGGGTGTCCCGGGCGACGGTGAGCTACGTGCTCAACGACGCCCCGGGCGAGCGCATCGCCCAGCCGACCCGCGAACGCGTGCTCGCCGCCGCCGCCCGGCTCGGCTACGCCCCGTCGCTGGCCGGGCGGACGCTGGCCAACGGGCACAGCGACATCGTGCTGCTGGCCATGCCCGACGTGCCCGCCGGTGAGCTGACCTCACGGTTCGTCGACGCGGTGACCCGCTCGCTGGCCGCGCAGGGCCTGACCCTGGTCGTCCACTTCGACGTGCCGGCCGCCCCGCGGCTGCCGCGGCTGGCCGCGATGCTGTCGGTCCGCGCCGTGCTCAGCCTGTTCCCGCTGCCCGACGCCGACCTGGCCGCCCTGCGGCGGGTGGGCATCCGCGCGGTCCCGGCCGGCACCGGGTCCGACGGCCTGGCCACCGCCGCACTGCTGCGCAGGCAGGGCCGGATGCAGGTCGAACACCTCGCCGCGACCGGGCACACCCGCCTGGCGTACGCCCTGCCCGCCGACCCCCGCCTGTCCGTCTTCGCCGGACCGCGCCAGGACGGCGTCCGCCAGGCCTGCGCGGACCGGGAACTGCCCGCACCCGTGCCGTTCACCGTCCCCGACGACCCGTCGGCGGTCACCGCCGCGGTCCGCGCGCTGCTGGCCGACGCGCCACAGGTCACCGCGATCTGCGCGTACAACGACGAGGTCGCCCTGGCGGCCCTGCACGGCCTGCGCGAACTCGCCGTCGACGTGCCCGGTCGCATCGCCGTCATCGGCGTCGACGGCATCCCCCTGGCCGCCTACAGCGCCCCACCCCTGACCACGATCGCCGTGGCCCCCGCTGCAGCCGCCCTGCACCTGGCCCGCTCCGCCGTCGCCCGTCTCGCGGGCGAACGCGCCACCCCGGTCCCCGTCGAAGACGTCCTGCACCTCATTCCCCGCGCCACCACCTGACAGAGGAAGGGCACCTGCACATCGCCTGCGTGGTGGAAGGCGCCTTCCCCGCCGGGGCGAGGCGTCAGGCGACGGTGAGGTCGTAGTCGATGCTGACCTCGAAGTCCCCGGAGGTGCCGCGTACGCGCAGCTGGTGCGTGCCCGCCGCGGGCGGGGGGATCCGGGCCCAGATCCCGCAGCCGATCGCCGGGAACGTGCCGGCGTCCTGGCCCAGGGCGTTGCCCGCGACAGCCGTCACCTCGATCCGCTCGTCGGTGAACTTCTCCAGGGCCAGGCCGGTGCCGTCGAGCTCGGCGGTGCCCCGCGCGGCCGCCATGAAGGCGGCGCAGTCGCTCCTGTCGCCGAAGAGGTTGAGCACGGGCACCACGATCGGGCGGCCCTGCGGCACGGTGCAGCGCCGCTGCGCCCGCGTGCCGAAGGTGCCGGCCAGGAACCACACGTCGGCGGGCTGGTTGCGGGTGCAGAACTCCCCGGTCGCGTCCGCGACGGGATTGGTCGCCGTCGGCTCGCTGGCCGCCCAGGTCCACCACCTGCCCTGCATGGTGGCCGCGGCGGGTGACGCGGCGGCCGTGGACGGATCGGCGGCGGGCGAGCCGGTGCCGCAAGCGGCGAGCATGCTGGTCGCCAAGGCCAGGAGGATCATTCGTCGGAGCACGGAGCGGCACGATACCGGACCGGCCTTCCGCACGGGTGCCGCCGCGGTGACCGTGCCCACGGTGGTGCTGTCACAAGAAATTCATGCCGTCGTACGCATCCAGTCTGGATAGACCCGCCCAACATCTGAGATCGTCCATCTGTCGTCGTCGTGACCCCAGCCGGATCCCCCACCGGCCGCGGCGGCGGACAGTCGGGAGACCCTCCAATGTCCCGTGTCCTGAAGGCGTTGGCCGCCACCGCGGCCGCCCTGGCCATGTCGCTCACCCTGACCGCGACACCGGCCCACGCCACCCCGCCCAACATCCCCTCCTACAGCACCGCCGTCAGCCGCCTCGCGGCGCTGACCGTCGCGGCCGAGTCGCACGGCTCCACGTACAACCGGGACCTGTTCCCGCACTGGATCACGATCACCGGCACCTGCAACGCCCGAGAGCAGGTCCTCAAGCGCGACGGGGTCGGCGTCGTGGTCAACAGCAGCTGCGCCGCGACCTCCGGCTCCTGGTACAGCCCGTACGACGGCGCGACCTGGACCGCCGCCTCCGACGTCGACATCGACCACATGGTCCCGCTGGCCGAGGCCTGGGCGTCCGGTGCCTGGGCCTGGACCACGGCCAAGCGCCAGACCTACGCCAACGACCTCAGCGGGCCCGAGCTGTGGGCGGTCACCGACAACGTCAACCAGTCCAAGGGCGACAAGGACCCGGCCGAGTGGCAGCCGTCGCTGTCGTCGTTCCGCTGCACCTACGCCCGCGCCTGGATCCAGGTGAAGTGGTACTACAGCCTCACCGTCGACAGCGCGGAGAAGTCGGCCCTCAACAGCATGCTCGCCACCTGCTGATCGTCGTGAAGTCCCCGGTCGCGGGCGGTGTCCGCCGGCGGCCGGGGACTCACCCGAGCAGTGTCGCGTCAGGTCGCACGGATGCGGCCCAGCAGCAGCGGAATCCAGTGCTCGCCGTAGCGTTCCCGCAGGTCAGGCAGCTGCCAGTCGTCGCCGGTGACCACGCCGCGGCAGAGCGCCGTGCCGCAGGCGCAGGCCATGCGGAAGTCGGCGACCGCGGTGCTCGTGCCGTAGTCGTTGGTGATCTCCTCACCGGCGGCGATGTCGCGCCGGGCGGCGAGGGTGTACGCGTCGGTCCACCACAGGTTCGGGTCGCAGCTGTGGTTGCCGTACCCGTTGGGCTGCCGCGGCGGCAGCACCAGGTGCACGTCCTCGGCGACGCTGACGGTGTCGACGTAACGTCCCTCCCGGGCCGCCTCGGCGAACAGTTCCCGCAGCCGCGCCCCGCTGACCAGGCGCCCGCCCAGCCGGGACACGACGGTCCCGGCCGGGAGGGCGCGGCGCGCGAACAAGCCCGTTCCGGCGATGGCGGAAGTGCCGACCTCGACGTCGGCGTGCAGCCAGCAGTCTGCGGCGGGCTCGGTCACGCGATGCACTGAGCACGCTCAGATCAGCCGGCTGAGCGCCGACCAGGTGTTGGGCCCCGGGACGCCGTCGACCGGACCGGTGTACCCGCCGAGCTGAGCCATCCGCTGCAAGGCGGCGTAGGTGTTCGTGCCGGGAGCGCCGTCGATCGGGCCGGTGTAGCCGTATCCGGAGAGCACCTTCTGCACGCCCTTCCACGAGTTCGCGCCAAGCACGCCGTCGGCCGGGCCGGTGTAGCCGCCGAGCTTCGCCAGCCGCTGCAGGGCGGCGTACGTGTTCGTCCCCGGCACCCCGTCGATCGGGCCACCGTAGCCGAAACCGCGCAGCACGGTCTGGATGCCCTTCCACGAGTTCACGCCCAGTGCCCCGTCGGCCGGGCCGGTGTAGCCGCCCTTCTGCGCCAGCCGCTGCAGCGCCGCGTACGTGTTCGCACCGGGTGCCCCGTCGAGCGGGCCGGTGTACCCGTAACCCCGCATCACCTGCTGCACACCCAGCCACGTGTTCGTGCCCGGCGCCCCGTCCACCGGACCGGTGTAGCCCCCGGCCTGGGCGATCTCCTGCAGGATCACGCCCTCCGAGGAGGTGGGCGGCGGGGTGGTGCCGCCGCCGTTGGCGTACGGCGCCCCGTTCAGGTACGGCCACGGGTCGTAGCTGCTGCCGCCGCTGTAGAACGCCAGATGAAGGTGCGGGCCGGTGACGTCGCCGGTCGCGCCGATGGTGCCGATGACGCTCCCGGACGTCACCGAGCCGCTGGTGATGTACTTGGACTGCAGGTGCGCATAGAGGCTCTCCCGCCCGTCCGCGTGGCGGATCGTCAGATAGTTGCCGAGTGCGCTGCTGTACGAACTCGCCACGATGGTGCCCGGCCGGACCGGGTGAACCCTGCGGCCCAGCACCGTGCCACCGGTGCCGACCGCGTTGAAGTCGATGCCGTTGTGGAACCCGTCGCCTACACCGGAACGGGGACCGTACGGGTCGTCGAGCCGCGGCACGACGGTGCCCGCCTCGTAGAGATTCGTGAACGGCAGGTTGTAGCCGGCTACCGCGGCCGCCGCCGGCGTGGCCGCGAGCGCCTGCCCGCCCACGACGGCCAGCCCCGCCGCAGCGCCGCCGACGAGGAAGAAGCGCCGCGAGAACTCGGTCTTCGGCGGCTGTGCATGTGCTGTCATGGGCTGTCTCGATTCGTGTCCGGGGGTCGGAACTCGTCAATGCCGCTCCGCAAGCCACCGTGCCGCGTGCCTCGACGATCTTTGTGGGCGCGTGCTGACGAGCCTTCATCGTCGCGTCACACGTGGCCGCTGTGACCCAACGAATCCGCGGACTTGGGGCCGGACCCGCCGCGGCGGCTCGCGCGGGCGTGGACCCCGCCACGCCCGCCGTCCCCGTCCATGGACCCGATCTTGCGAAAAGCCCTGCTGCGGGTAGGGTCGCGATGATCCCGCTGGGCGGCGTCCGCTCACGTCACCCGGCCTCTGACGCACCTGAAGGACAGCGCATGTTGCACGAGCAAGCGGCGGACTCCGGCCCGCCTGTCGTGATGGCCGAGACGCAGGCGCCGTGGGCGGCGCGGGACGGCCTGCGGATCACCGGCGTACGCGCGATCGTCACCGCGCCCGAGGGCCTGCCCCTGGTCGTCGTCCGCGTCGACACCAGCGACCCCGGCCTGCACGGCTACGGCTGCGCCACGTTCACGCAGCGCTTCCACGCCGTCGTGGCGGCCGTCGACCGGCACGTGGGCCCGATGCTGATCGGCCGGCACCCGGCCGACATCGAGGACATCACCCGCATGGTGCACATGTCGTCGTACTGGCGCGGCGGCCCGGTGCTCAACAGCGCCCTGTCCGGGGTGGACCAGGCGCTGTGGGACATCACCGGAAAGCGCGCCGGGATGCCGGTGTACGAGCTGCTCGGCGGCCGGGTGCGGGCCGCCGCCGACACCTACCTGCACGCCGCCGGCGCGACCATCGAGCAGACCCTGGAACACGCGCAGGAAATCCTCGACTCCGGCTACCGGCACGTGCGCCTGCAGGCCGGCGGCCCGGGGCTGGGCACCTACGGGGCACCCGGCACCCCGGGCGGTTACCCGGACGCGCCGTACCCGGACGGCTGGGACGTGCAGCAGTACCTGCGCGACACCCCGAAGCTGTTCGCCGCGGCCCGCGAGGTGCTCGGCGAGACCCCGAACCTGATGCACGACGTGCACCACCGGCTCACCGTGAAGCAGGCCGTGGCCCTGGCCCGCGCGCTGGAGCCGTACCGGCTGTTCTTCCTGGAGGACCCGATCCCGCTGGAGCTGTACGACCGCCTGCCCGAGCTGCGCGCCGCGGCCCCGATGCCGATCGCGGTCGGCGAGCAGGTCGCCTCGGTCGCCGACGCGGCCCGCCTGGTCCTCGGCGGCGGGGTGGACCTGCTGCGGCTGCACATCTCCGCGATCGGCGGCCTCACCCCGGCCCGCAAACTCGTCGCGCTGTGCGAGCTGACCGGCGTCGGCACGGCCTGGCACGCGCCCGCGGACGTGTCGCCGATCGGCGCGGCCTGCAACGTGGCCCTGGACGTGAGCAGTCCCGCGTTCGCGATCCAGGAGGGCCACCTGTGGCCCGACCCGGTGCGCGAGGTGTTCCCGGGCACGCTCGACCCGCGCGGCGGCTACCTGTACCCCAACGACGCCCCCGGCTGGGGGATCGAGGTCGACGAGAAGGCGGCGGCGAAGTACCCGGCCGTCACCCACCTGCACGAACGATGGTCGGCCCGGGTACGCCGACCCGACGGAGGGATCGAGGCGCCGTGACCACACTCGCGATCGTCGGCACCGGCAACATCGCCGCCGGCTACCTGACCGACCTGCGCACCTACCCCGGCATCGAGGTCGCCGGCGGCTACGACAGCGACCCGGCGCAGTCCGCGGCGTTCGGGGCCGCGCACGACCTGCCGATCTACGGCAGCCTCGACGAGCTGCTCGCCGACGACAAGGTCGACGTCGTGGTGAACCTGACCCCACTGGTGGCGCACGTGCCGGTCACGCGGGCGGCGCTGCTCGCGGGCAAACACGTGTTCAGCGAGAAGCCGCTCGCGCCGACCGCGCACGAGGCGCGGTCACTGATCGCCGAGGCGGCGGCCCGGGGGCTGCGGCTGGGCTGCGCGCCGTTCACCTACCTCGGTGAGGCCATCCAGACCGCGTGGAAGCTGGTCCGCGACGACGCCGTCGGGCCGATCAAGCTGGTGTACGCCGAGGTCAACCACGACCGCATCGAGTCCTGGCACCCGGCCCCGCAGGGCCCGTACCGGTCCGGGCCGCTGTTCGACGTCGGCGTCTACTCGCTGACGGCGCTGACCGCGATGCTCGGCCCCGCGCGCCGGGTGTGGGCGTACGGCACGATCCTCAAAGCGGACCGGGTCACCCTGTCCGGCGAGATGTTCTCCCCGCAGGCCCCCGACTTCTCCGTCGTCATCCTCGAACTGGCCGGCGGCGCGACCGTCCGCCTCACCGCGAACTTCTACGTCGGCGCGGGCACCCGCCAGTCCGGCATCGAGCTGCACGGCGAACGCGGCTCCATCCACATCGCCGACTGGACCAACTTCGACTCCGAGATTCGTGCCGGCCTGCCCCCGGAGCCCGTCCCGCTGCTCGGCGACCCCTATCCCGGCATCCCCTGGGGCCGAGGCATCGCCGAGTTCGTCTCCGCGATCAACGAGGGCCGCCCCCACCGCTGCTCCGCCGAACACGCCGCCCACATCGTCGACATCCTCACTGCCGCCACCCACTCCCAACAAACCGGCACCCCCGTCGACGTCACCTCCACCTTCCCACCCCCACTCCCTCTCCCCTGGGCTGCTTGAGAAGGAAGGGCACCTTCTTATTGCTATAGGTGGTGGAAGGTGCCCTTCCTAACACTGCGGGTGCCGTGAGCAGGACGAAGGTGAACGCGGCGGTGCCCGGCAGGCGGGGAGACCTGCCGGGCACCTGGTGCGGTGCGGCCGTCAGCGCGCCTGGTACGCCTTCGGCAGCCGCATGCTTCGCTCGGCCATCAGCTCGCGTACCCGGTTCGGGTAGTCGGTGATGATGCCGTCGACGCCCATGTCCATGAGCGCCGCCACGGTGGGCATGTCGTCACAGGTCCACGGGATGACCTTCAGGCCGCGGGCGTGCGCCCGGTCGACCATGGCCCGGTCAGGGTAGAACCGGAAACCCGGGTCGCCGATCTTGCCGTTCTGCGGGAAGCCGTAGTTCGGCGACAGCGCGGTGACACCTTCGATCGACGCGGCCGCGGCCACGAAGTCGCCGCCGAAGTCGTCCGCGTCGATGCCGCCCAGCCACGGCGACGCGCCCGGCTGGCCGACCTGCAGGAAGTCGTAGTTGGTCAGCGCCACCAGCGGCCACTTCGGCGCGAGGCGGTGCATGGCCATCAGCGCGCCCCAGTCGAAGGACTGGATGCTGACCTGCTTCTCGATGCCCGAGCGGCGGATCTCCTCGTACACCCGGCGCACGAACAGCTCGCGCGGCGCGGTCTGCTCCGGCGCGCCCGCCTCGACCTTCGTCTCGATGTTGAGCGTGACCTGGTGCGCGCGGTGGCGCTTGACCAGGTCCAGCACGTCGCGCAGCTCGGCCATGCGCTGGCCCTTGATCTGCTGCTGCTCGGGGAAGCCCGGCAGCTGCTGGAACCCGCAGTCCATCGTCTTGACCTGCGCGAGCGTCAGGTCCTTGACGTACTTGCCGACGTACGGGTACATCGGGTCGCCGGGCGTGACCGGGGCGGTGTCGGCGCACTTCTGCGCGCTGACCTTGCGGTCGTGGGTGACGACGACCTTCGCGTCCTTCGTGATCTGGGTGTCCAGCTCCAGCGTGCTGACCCCGAGGCGCAGCGCCTTGGCGAAGCCTTCCAGGGACTCCTCGGTGGTCATGCCGATGCCGCCGCGGTGGGCCTGCAGGTCGAAGTGCGTCCGGTGGGGACGGTCGGCCGGGCCGTGGGGCGCCGACGCGTGCGCGGCCGCGGGGACGGCGAGCGCCGGCACCACGGCCAGGGCGGCCAGGACGTGACGTAAGGACATGGGGGTACCTCGGTTCCTTCAAGATCTTCTTCCGGTACGACCGTAGGAGCCGGGCCGGTACCCGTCATGACCTGGGCGTGAGGGGGTCATGAACGTTCGTGTACGGGCCGGTGCCGGTGCTCGGCACGATCGGGCCGTCCGGCGGGCGGCTGGGGGGATGCCCTGGCGGCGATGTCGGGGTGCGGTCGGGGCGCGGCCCGGAGGCGGGCGACGCCGCACCGGCAGAGGATCACCATGTGAAGAAATCCTCAGCCGTCGTGCTGCTCCTCGCGCCGCTCATGCTCACCGCCTACGGGCTCGTCCGGATCGTCGGCAAGTCCGACGGGGTCTACGGGCCGGGCCTGGACTGGCAGGCCGCGCACCTGCTGGCGCTGGCCGGGATGGTCCTGTTCGTGCCGGGCATCCGCAGCCTCGCCGGGCTGCTGCCGCGCGGCCCGTGGCGCACGGGCGCCGTGGTGCTGTCCCTGGCCGGGCTCGCGGCCTCGATGGTCCAGTTCGGCGCGGACATCTGGTTCGGGCTGCGCGCCGCCGACAAGGCCGGGATGCGGGAGCTGTCGCAGAGCTTCGGTGACATCCCGGGCGTCGACCTGGTCGTGTACCAGGTGGGGCCGCAGCTGTTCTTCGTCGGCCTGCTCGTGCTGTCGGTCCTGCTGGCCCGCGCGAAGCGGCTGCCGTGGTGGAGCCCGGTGGTTCTGCTCGCCGGCATCGCTTCGGCGGCGGTGTCACTCGACCTGCTGCCGGTGTCGGGACTGCTGATGTTGGCGGCCCTGTGGCCGGCGACGCGCGGCGGCTCCGCCGCCACGCCCACCAGCGGCCGTGCGGCCACGTCAACCGGCGACTCCGGCACGGTCACGGCGACCGGCGATCAGGATGCCGCGGCGCGGCGCGGCGGCGGTGGCATCGTCCACATCCGGGCCGAGGTGCCGGCGGGGCCGCCGCCGCGCGTCACGCCGTGACGGTCCGGGCGGGGTGGTGGCGGCTGAGCGGGATGACCATCGGGGTGGCGGTGACGGGGTCGGGCACGACCTGGCAGCCCAGCCCGAACACCTCGGTGACCAGCTCCGCCGTCACCACCGCGGCCGGGTCGCCCTCGGCCGCGATCCGCCCGTCGCGCATCACCACGAGATGATCGGCGTACCGGCAGGCCTGGTTGAGGTCGTGCAGCACCATCACCACGGTGCGCCCGTCGCGCCGGTTCAGGTCGGTGACGAGGTCGAGCACGTCGACCTGGTGCGCCAGGTCCAGGTAGGTCGTGGGCTCGTCGAGCAGCAGCACCGGGGTCTGCTGGGCGACGGCCATCGCGATCCAGGCCCGCTGCCGCTGGCCGCCGGACAGCTCGTCGACGGGCCGGTGGGCGAGTTCGGTCATGCCGGTGGCGGCCAGGGCCTCGGCCACGGCCTGCTCGTCGGCGGTGGACCACTGCCGCCACCAGGTCTGGTGCGGTGAGCGGCCCCGGCCGACCAGGTCGAGCACGCTGATGCCTTCGGGCGCGACCGGCGTCTGCGGCAGGATGCCGACCTGCCGCGCGACCTGCCGGGTCGGCAGCGTGTGGATGGCCCGGCCGTCGAGGAGCACCGCGCCGTGTTCGGGGCGCATCAGCCGGGCGAGGGCGCGCAGCAGCGTCGACTTGCCGCAGGCGTTGGCCCCGACGACGACGGTGACCCGGCCGGGCGGGATGTGCAGGTCGAGTTCGGACACGACGTTGCGGTCGTCGTAGGCGAGGGTCAGGCCTTCGGCCCGGATCACCGTCATGGTCAGCCTCCACTGCCGGCGCGGTTGGAGCGGACCAGGAGCCGGAGCAGGAACCCGGCGCCGATGGCCCCGGTCACCACCCCGACGGGCAGGTCCGTGTCGGGGAGCAGGCGCCGGGCCAGCAGGTCGCTGCCGGACACCAGCAGGACCCCGGTCAGCGCGGACAGCAGCACCGGCGGTGCGGACAGCCGGGCCAGCCGCTGCGCGATCTGCGGCGCGGCCAGCGACACGAACAGCACCGGCCCGGCCGCGGCGGTCGCGAACGACACCAGCGCGACGCTGACCAGCAGCAGCAGCCCGCGGGCCAGCTGCACGGGGGTGCCCAGGCCGCGGGCGACGTCGTCACCGAGCTGCAGGTTGCGGTTCCACCCGGCCAGCAGCAGGGCCGCGGGCAGCAGCACCGCGACGGCGACACCCAGCGGGCGTACGGACTCCCAGCCGCGCCCGTTCAGGTTGCCGACCAGCCAGCCGACCGCCTCCTGGGCCTGGTGCATCTTCGCGCGGGTGAGCAGGTAGTCGGTGGCGCTGGTGCACATCCAGGACACGCCGATGCCGACCAGCACGATGCGGAACCCGGTGCTGCCGCGCCGCCAGGCCAGCAGGTACACGGCGAGCGCGCCGAGCAGCCCGCCCGCCAGGCCCAGCGTCGGCGTGCCGAGGGTGTCGCCGAAGCCGAGCACGATGCCCGCGACGACGGCGGTGGTGGCCCCGGCGTTGATGCCGACCATGTCGGGGCTGGCCAGGGGGTTGCGGGTGATCGCCTGCAGCACCGCGCCGGAGGCCGCGAACGCCGCGCCGACCAGCACTCCGGTCAGCGCGCGGGGCAGCCGCACCTCGTGCACGACGAAGACGGTGCCGCGCGCACCGGAGCGCCACAGCGCCGGCACCACGTCCACCAGCGGCACGGGGTAGTCGCCGAGCGCCAGGCCGAGGCAGAACACGGCGAACGCGGCGAGCGCCGTGACGACGCACATGACGGCCAGGCGTGGGCGCAGCGGAAGGCCGAACAAGGACCGGTGCAGGGCGGTCCGTGACCGGTCGCCGGTCGTCGGGACCGGACCAGCCGCATACGGGTCGGCCAGGACGGTGGGCGTCGGCGCGCCGGGGACCGGAGGTGTCACGGCGTTCACATCTCGGCCAGGCGTCGGCGGCGGGCCAGGGCGATGAAGAACGGGCCGCCGAGGAACGCGACCACGATGCCGGCCTGGATCTCCTCGGGGCGGGCGACGACACGGCCGAGCACGTCGGCCGCGATCAGCAGGCATGGCGCGCCGAGCAGGGTCAGCGCGAGGATGCGCCGGTGGTCGGGGCCGGTGACCATGCGGGCCAGGTGCGGGGTGACCAGGCCGATGAAGACGATCGGCCCGGCCAGCGCGACGGCGGTGCCGGCCAGCACGGTGATGGCCAGGGTGGCCCGCAGCCGGATCAGGCCGACGCGGCGGCCCAGCGCTGCGGCGACGTCCTCGCCGAGGGCGAGGCTGTTCAGCGCGGGTGCGGTGGCCAGGGCGAGCACCGCCGCGGCGGCCAGCAGCGGGGTCACCTGCCACAGCGTGGCGGCGTCGGCGGAGGTGAGCGAGCCGGCGGCCCAGAACCGGAACCGGTCCAGCGCGAGCGGGTTGCGCAGCACCAGGGCGCTGGTGAACGAGCCGAGCAGGAACGTCACCGCGATGCCGGCCAGCGCCGTCTTGACCGGGGTCGCGCCGCCGCGGCCCAGGCCGCCGAGCAGGTGGACGCTGACCGCGCCGGCGAGCGCGCCTGCGAACGCGTACCAGATGAGGTCGGTGGGTGCGGTGCTCCCGCCGAACGCGGCGACCGCGAGCACGATGGCGAACGAGGCCCCGGCGCTGACCCCGAGCAGGCCGGGGTCGGCGAGCGGGTTGCGGGTCAGGCCCTGCATGAGCGCGCCGGCCAGGCCGAGGGCCGCGCCGACGAGCAGCCCGGCGGCGGTGCGCGGCATCCGCACGTGCCAGACGATGGCCTCGATCTGGGGATCGACGCGGGCGCGGTCGAGCAGCGCGTCGGCGACCTGTCCGAGGGGGACGGCGCGGCTGCCGAAGGCCAGCGAGAGCAGGCACAGCACGGCCAGCAGCAGCGCGGCCGCGGGCAGGTACGCGGCGGCGCGGCGCAGCGGGGCAGGTGGCGGGGGAGCGGGGGTCACGTCGACCTCATGACCGTCATCTTAAGTGAGCCTTGCCTTACTGCACGACCGGGCATGAGCTGGGCAAAAGCTACGAATCTTGAAATTAGGTTAGCCTTACTTTACCATCCCCTCAGTTGCCCACCCACGTCGAGGGGAAGTCATGTCCACCCTGCCGAAGCACGCCGACCCGGTGCGCGCACGTCGCATGTGGTCGGTCACCGGCCGCATGACCGCGGCGCTCGCCGTGGCCGCGCTGGCCCTCACCGCCTGCGGCGGTGGCCCGGCCGCGACGCCCGCGCCGAGCGGTTCCGCAGCTCAGGGCGCAACCTTCCCCGTCACCGTGGCGCACAAGTACGGCGACACCGTCATCGACAAGGCCCCGACCCGCGTGGTCACCCTCGGGCTCAGCGACCAGGACCCGGTGCTCGCCCTGGGCATCGTGCCGGTCGGCGCCATCGACTGGTTCGGCGAGCGCCCCTACGGCAAGTGGCCGTGGGCGCAGCCGCTGTGGGCCGGCAAGGCTCCCGAGGTCGTCGGCGAACGCGACGACTACAACCTGGAGAAGATCGCGGCGCTGAACCCCGACCTGATCATCGGCATGTACTCGGGCATGAGCCAGGAGCAGTACACCAAGCTCACCCAGATCGCGCCGACCGTGGCGCAGGTCAAGGGCTACGACGACTACAGCGCGCCGTGGCAGGAGATGACCATGCACGCGGGCCGGGCGCTCGGGCAGTCCGCCAAGGCCGCGCAGCTGATCGCCGCGATCGACCAGCGGCTGACCGACCTCAAGACCAAGAACCCGCAGTTCGCCGGCAAGACGGTGGCCGTGGTCGAGCCCTACGAGCCGGGCAAGTACGCCGTGTTCGCGCCCAGCGACCCGAAGGTCGTGCTGCTCACGCAGCTCGGCTTCACCGTGCCGGAGGCCATCGTCAAGGCCGCGGGCAGCGAGTACGCCGCCGAGATCGGCTCCGAGCGGCTCGACCTGATCGATGTGGACAAGCTGGTCTTCCTCACCGCCGACGCGTCCACCGAGAAGACCGTCAAGGCCGACAAGGTCTACACCACGCTCAAGGTCGCCAAGGAGAACCGGGCCGTGTTCCTGCCGTACGAGACGCCGCCGCTGGGCGCCGCGCTGTCCTTCGGCACGGTGCTGAGCATCCCGTACGCGCTGGACCAGCTGGTCCCGCTGCTCGGCTGAGCACCCGTCCCACCGCTACCACCGCGCCACCCGTACCGCCCCCGAAAGGTGTCTCCCCGTGATCGAGACCGTGTCCCAGCCCGCATCGGACGAGGAGCTGCACCGCATCCTCGTGGCGTGGAACGACACCGCCTGCGGGCAACCGCCGGTGACCTGGCCGGAGCTGTTCGCCGACCAGGTCGCCCGGCGGGGCGATGCGATCGCGCTGGTGTTCGAGCAGACCAGCCTCACCTACGGCCAGCTCGACGCGGCCGCGAACCGGCTCGCGCACACGCTGATCGCGCGCGGCGCGGGACCGGAGCGCGTGGTGGGCCTGTGCCTGCCCCGCTCCGCGGAGATGATCGTCGCGCAGGTCGCCGTGCTCAAGGCCGGCGCTGCCTACCTGCCGCTCGACCCCGACTACCCGGCCGAGCGCATCGCGTACATGGTGGCCGACGCGCGCCCGGTGTGCCTGGTCACGACCGCCGACCTCGCTCCCGTCCTGCCGGGGCGGGACGAACTGGCGGCCGCCCGGCCGGACCAGGCCGACCCGGCCCAGGGTGCGGCCGCGCCGCTGCTGGTGCTCGACGATGTCGCGACCCGGGCCGAGCTGGCCGCGTCGCCGGAGTCCACGCCGTCCGATGACGACCGGGGCGGGCCGCTGAGCCCGCTCGGGGCCGCGTACGTCATCTACACCTCCGGCTCGACGGGGCGGCCCAAGGGCGTCGTCGTGTCGCACGCCGGTGTGGTGAAGCTGCTGGCCACGGCCACCGACCGGCTCGGCGTCGGGCCGGACAGCCGGGTCCTGCAGTTCGCCTCGCCGAGCTTCGATGTCGCCTTCTTCGACCTGTGCCTGGGCCTGCTCACCGGGGCGCGGCTGGTCGTCGTGCCCGCCGAGCGCCGCGTGCCCGGCCCGGAGCTGACCGACTACGCCCGCGCCCACGGCATCACCTTCCTGATCCTGCCCCCGGCGCTGCTGGCCGCCCTGCCCGAGGGCTGCGACCTGCCCGAGGGCGCGACGCTGCTGGCCGGCACCGAGCGCATCTCGACCGCGCTGGTGGCCCGGTTCGCCCGCGGCCGCGAGATGTTCAACGCGTACGGGCCGACCGAGGCGACCGTCAACTCGACGCTCGGGCTGTGCGACCCCGACATGGATCCGCTGGGCAGCGTGCCCATCGGCGTGCCCGACCCGGGCACCCGCTGCTACGTGCTCGACGCCGCGCTGCGCCCGGTGCCCGTCGGCGAGCTGGGCGAGCTGTACCTCGGCGGCCCCGGCCTGGCCCGCGGCTACCTCAACCGGCCCGGCCTGACCGCGACCCGGTTCGTCGCCGACCCGTTCGGCGACCCCGGCGAGCGGCTCTACCGCACCGGTGACCTGGTGCGCTGGCTGCCCGACGGCCGGCTGGACTTCACCGGCCGCACCGACGACCAGGTGAAGATCCGCGGGTACCGGGTGGAGCTGGGCGAGGTCGAGTCGGTGCTGCTGCAGCACGACAGCGTCGGCCAGGCGGTGGCCGTGGCCCGGCAGGACCGGCCCGGCGACACCAGGCTCGTCGGGTACGTGGTGGCCCGGGACGGGCGGGCCGCGGACCCGGCCGAGCTGCGGGCGCACGCGCAGGGCTTCCTGCCCGAGCACATGGTGCCCGCCGCCGTGGTGGTGCTGGACCGGCTGCCCGTGACGACCAGCGGCAAGCTGGACCGGGCCGCGCTGCCCGCGCCCGACTTCACCGCGCTGACCGGCGGGCAGGCCGCCCGCGACGCCCGCGAGCAGCTGCTGTGCGACCTCTACGACCAGGTGCTCGGGCTGAGCGGCGTCGGGGTCGACGACGACTTCTTCGCCCTCGGCGGCGACAGCATCGTGTCCATCCAGCTCGTCATCGCGGCCCGCCGCGCGGGGCTGACCGTCACCCCGCGGCAGGTCTTCGAGCAGCGCACCGTCGCCCGGCTGGCCCGGGTCGCCGTCGCCGCGGACCCGGCCCGCGCCGACGACCCCCTCGCCGGTGTCGGCGAGCTGCCGCTCACGCCGATCATGTCCTGGCTGGACGGCTGCGGCGGCGAGATCGACGCGTTCAGCCAGTGGCTCGCGGTACGCGTACCCGCCGGCGCGACCCGGCAGACCCTGGCCGCCGCCCTGCAGGCCGTCACCGACCGCCACGACGTGCTGCGCTCCCGCCTGGACCGGGCCGCGCCCGGCCGTGCCGGGCGACTGACCGTGGCCGCGCCCGGAGCCGTCACCGCGGCCTCCCACCTGCACCGCATCGACCTGACCGGCGCGTCGGAGCCGGCGCTCGACTCCGCCCCGGAGCCCGCCGACATCCGACGGTCGAGCGTCGACCAGGCTGGAGCGGCGGGACCGCTGTCGGGCGACACGCTGCGAGCGCGGCTGGACGCGGCCGCGCACGAGGCCGGGCAGCGGCTCGACCCGGTCGGCGGCGTGATGTTCCAGGCCGTGTGGCTCGACGCCGGAGCCGACGCCCCCGGCCACCTGCTGGTCATGCTGCACCACCTGATCGTCGACGGGGTGACCTGGCGCATCCTGCTGCCCGACCTCGCCGCGGCGTACGCCGACGCCGCCGCGGGCCGCCTGCCCCGCCTCGCCCCGATCGGCACCCCGCTGCGCACCTGGGCGCGGCAGCTCACCGCCGCCGCCGAACACCCCGACCGGCTCGCCGAGCTGGACCTGTGGACCGGCATGCTCACCGGCGACGACCCGGCACTGTCGCACCGCGCCCTCGACCCGGTCGGCGACCTGGCGTCCGTACGCCGCCTCACCCTGCACCTGCCCGCGGCGCAGACCGCGCCACTGCTGACCACCGTGCCCGCGACCTGGCACGCGGGCGTCAACGACGTGCTGCTCACCGCGCTCGCCACGGCCGTCAGCCGGTGGCGTGCCGCCCGGGACACGGCGACGCCGCCGGTGCTGGTGGCCCTCGAAGGCCACGGCCGCGAGGAGGACGTCGTGCCCGGCGCGGACCTGTCCCGCACCCTGGGCTGGTTCACCAGCATCTTCCCGGTGCGCCTGGACCTCGGCCCCGACCCCGACGACCTCGGCGCGGCGCTCCAGCACCTCAAGGAGCGGCTGCGCGCCCTGCCCGACCACGGCGTCGGATACGGCCTGCTGCGGCACCTGAACGCCGAGACCGCGCCGCTGCTGGCCGCGCTGCCGCAACCCCAGATCGGCTTCAACTACCTGGGCCGCTTCGGCGTCGAGGAGACCGGCGACTTCACCGCGCTGCCCGGCGTCGGCATGCTGGCCGGCGGGTACGACGCCGCGATGCCGGTCGCGCCGTACACGCTGGAGGTCAACGCGTTCGCGCAGGAGGGACCGGACGGGCCGTCGCTCGGGGTGACCTGGGCGTACCCGGCGGATCTGCTGGGCGACGACGCGGTGCGCGAGCTGGCCGAGGGCTGGTTCGCCGCGCTGGGCGAGCTGGCGCAGGCCGCCGCCGTGCCGGGCGCGGGCGGCCACACCCCGTCGGACTTCCCGCTGGTCGAGCTGTGCCAGGCCGACGTCGACGGGCTCGCCGCCCTGGTGCCGGGCCTCGACGACGTGCTGCCGCTGTCGCCGCTGCAGGAGGGGCTGCTGTTCCACGCGTACACCGGTGACGGCAGCTACCAGGTGCAGCAGGTGGTGGAGTTGCACGGGCCGGTCGACGCCGACGCGGTCCGCCGGGCCGTGGACACGATCGTCGCCCGGCACGCGCCGCTGCGCGCCTCGTTCCACGAGCTGGCCGACGGCCGCCTCGTCCAGGCGGTCTCCGCGACCGCCGTCGCGCCGTGGCGGCAGGTGGACCTGTCCCGGATGGACGCCGGGCCCGCCGCGGAGCTGTTCGCGCACATCCTCGCCGACGAGAAGGCCGCCGTCTTCGACCCGGCCGTCGCGCCGCTGGTGCGCCACCTGCTGATCGACCACGGCGGCGACCGCCACACCCTGGTCTTCACACACCACCACATCGTCACCGACGGCTGGTCGGCCACTGTCGCGCTGCGCGAGCTGATGGCGCTGTACGCCACCGGTGACGTCGCCGTCCGGCTGCCCGCCGTGACGCCTTACCGCGAGCACCTGCGCCGCCTCGCGGACCGCGACCAGGCGGCGGCGGAGGACGCCTGGCGCCTGGCGCTGTCCGGCGTGGACGGGCCGACGCTCGTCGTGCCGGAGTCCGGGGCCGCGCACCCGCAGGCCGCCGAGCCGGCGGGACCGGCCCCCGCCCAGGTGCCGGCGGACGCCGAGGCGATCCAGGTGGCGGTGCCCGTCGCCGACGGCACGGGCGCGCGGCTGACCGCGGCCGCGCGGGCACACGGCGTGACCGCGAGCACCCTGCTGTACGCCGTCTGGGGTCTGCTGCTGGGCCGCGTCACCGGACGGCGTGACGTGCTGTTCGGCAGCACCGTGTCCGGCCGCGACGGCGACACCCCCGGTGTCGAGTCGATGATCGGCCTGTTCATCAACACCGTCCCGGTCCGGGTGAGCTGGACTCCGCACGAGCCGCTGCGCGACGTGCTGCTCCGGCTCGCCCAGGCGCAGACCGGGCTGCTGGACCACCAGCACCTGGGCCTGACCGCGATCACGCGCCTGGCGGGCGGCGGCGAGCTGTTCGACAGCCTCGTCACCGTGGAGAACCTGCCCGCCGACGGCGAGCTGCGCGACGCCTCCGGCACGGTCCGGGTGGCAGACGTGTCCTACCGCGAGGCCACGCACTACCCGGTCAGCCTGCTGGCCACCCCGGGCGGCGAGCTGTCACTGGTCATCGAACACGACCCGGCGCGCCTGCCCGCGACGACCCTGGCGCGGCTGCGCGCCGGGCTGCCCGCGCTGCTCGACGCCGTGCTCACCAGGCCGGACCTGGCCGCGGGCGCGGTCGACCTCGGCGGCGCGCCGGAGCCGCTGCGTGGCGAGCCCGCGACCGAGACCGGCACGGGGCTGGCCGCGCTGGTCGCCGCGCAGGCCGCGCGCACCCCGCACGCGATCGCCGTCATCGCGGCCGACGAGCAGCTCAGCTATGCGACGCTGACCGGCCGGGCCGCGGCGCTGGCGGCCCGCCTGAGCGCCCGGGGAGCCGGGCCGGAGCAGGTCGTCGCGGTCGCGCTGCCGCGCTCGGCCCGGCAGGTCACCGCCATGCTCGGCGTGCTGTACTCCGGGGCCGCGTACCTGCCGGTCGACCCGGCGCAGCCGAACCTGGACGCCGTGCTCGCCGACGCCGGGGCGACCACCGTGGTGACCACCCCGGACCTGCTCTCCCGCCTGCCCCGGCGGGCCGGGCTGTCCTATGTGCTCGCCGGGACCGAGCAGACCGCGGGCACGCCCGCCGCCGTGGACCCCGAGCACCCCGCGTACGTCATCTACACCTCCGGCTCGACCGGGCGGCCCAAGGGCGTGCTGGTCACGCACCGGGCGATCGGCAGTCAGCTGGAATGGTCGCAGCGCGTCTTCGGGCTGCACACCGGCGACCGGATGCTGCAACTCGCCCCGGCCACCTTCGACACCTCGGTCTGGGAGCTGTTCTGGCCGCTGACCGCCGGCGCGGCGGTGGTGCTGCCGGAGCCCGGCGCGCAGCACGACCCGGCCGAGCTGGCCGCGCTGATGCGTACGCACCGGGTCAGCGCCGCGACGTTCGTGCCGTCCATGGTGGAGGCGTTCCTGCTCGCCGACGACGTGCTCGCGGACCGCTCATGGGCCCGCGACCTGCGCTGGGTCTCCTGCGGCGGCGAGGCGCTGACCGGCGACCTGGCCCGGCGCTGGGCGCAGGCGACCGGCACCCGCCTGGACAACTTCTACGGCCCCACCGAGACCGCCGTGCAGGTCACCTGGTGGCCCAACGACGGTCAGCACGGCGCCGCCGTGCCCATCGGCGGCCCGGTCGCCGGCACCGGCCTGCACGTGCTCGACGACTGCCTGCGCCCGGTGCCCGTGGGCGTGCCCGGCGAGCTTTACGTCTCCGGCGCGCAGCTGGCCCGCGGCTACCTCGGCCGCGCCGCCCTGACGGCGTCGCGTTTCGTCGCCGACCCGGCCGGCGCGCCCGGCGAGCGCATGTACCGCACCGGTGACCTGGTCGTCCGCCGTCCCGACGGGACGCTGACCTACCTGGCCCGCACCGACCACGAGATCAAGATCCGGGGGGTACGCATCGACCCGGCCGATGTCGAGTCGTGGCTGCTCGCCCGCCCCGACGTCGCCCAGGCCGCCGTGATCGCCCGCACCGACGGCCCCGGCGCCGTCCAGCTCGTCGCCTACCCGGTCCCGGCGGTCGGGCGGGCCCTCGACCCGGCCGCGCTCCGCGACGCCGCCACCGCCGCGCTGCCCGCGGCCCTGGTCCCCGCCGCTTTCGTGATCCTCGACGCGCTCCCGCGCACCCCCAGCGGCAAACTCGACCGCGCCGCCCTGCCCGCCCCCCGCCCGGCCGCCCTTGACCACCCGACTTGCCAGGCATGTGGGGGTAAGCACGGTCAAGATACGCACGAGTGCCAGGCAAGTCGGACGATCACCGCGGAGGCCGTGACCGGACCGGCGGCGGTGCTGTGCCAGATCATCGGGGCGGTCCTCGGGACTGCGGCGGTCGGACCGGACGACGACTTCTTCGCCCTCGGCGGAGACAGCATCCTGTCCATCGGGGTGTCCAGCCGCGCCCGCCGGGCCGGACTGCCGGTCAGCCCACGCGACGTGCTCGCCGCCCGCACCCCGCGCCGCCTGGCCGACCTCGCCACCGCGGCAGGTGTCGCCGCGCAGCGCCACAACCCAGAAGTTGTGGCCACAACCCACGAGTTGTGGAACCCCGCGGGCATGCCTTCCCCCGCCTCGGCTCCGGGCTCGGCGGGGGCAGGCACGTCGGCACGTCCGGCAGCGGCCGCGCCGGCGGGCGACGGGATCGGTGACGTGCCGCTGCTGCCGATCGTGCACTGGCTGCGCGACACCGGCGCGGCCGTCGACCGGTTCACGATGCCGATGCTGCTGGTCACCCCGGCCGGGGCGGACCAGCGGTCCATCGCCGCGACGCTGCAGTCGGTGCTCGACCACCACGACGGCCTGCGGCTGCGCCTGCAGCGCATCGCATCCGTGCTGTGGACCCTGCGCACCGAACCCGCCGACACGGCCACCGCCACGGACGTGCTGGTCCGCGTCGACGTGTCCGGAGTGGACGACACCGCACTGCCGGAGCTGCTGGCGGAGCACGCCGCGTCGGCCGCCGCGCTGCTCGACCCGGACGCGGGCAGCATGCTGCGCGCGGTCTGGTTCGACGCGGGTGACCGGCCGGGCCGGCTGCTGCTGGTCGTGCACCACCTCGCCGTCGACGGGGTGTCCTGGCGAATCCTTTTCGAGGACCTGGCGTCCGCCTGGCTTGCCGCGACCTCGGGCACCGTGCCGGCGCTGCCGCCCGTGGACACGTCACTGCGCCGGTTCGCGCAGGCCGTCACCGCGCAGGCGCAGCAGCCGCAGCGCCTGGCCGAGCTGGAGCACTGGGCGAAAACCCTCGCCCCCGGCGCCGACCTGCTCCCGGGCACGGTCCTGCCCGCCGACCCGGCCGCCGCTGCGGCGTCTGCCGGCGCGGCCACGGTCGCAGGCGGGTCTGCCGAGGCCCACTCCGGCGCGGGTACGACCGGCAGCGTCACCAGCCGGATCACCGCGCTGCCGACCGGCGTGACCGCGTCGCTGCTGGCGGCGGTGCCCGCGCTGGGCGGCGAGATCACCGACGGGCTGCTCGCGGCACTGGCCACGGCCGTGCGCGGCTGGCAGGAGCGGCACGGCCGGGTGGCCGGCGAGCTGCTCGTCGACGTGGAGCGCCACGGTCGTGAGCAGCTCGAACCGGACCTGGACCTGTCCCGCACCGTCGGCTGGTTCACCAGCGTCCAGCCGGTGCGGCTGCCGGTCGCGGACACCGACCCGGCTGCGCTGATCGCGGCCGTCGGCGAGCGGCTGCGGGCGGCGCCCGACGGCGGCATCGGGCACGGCATGCTGCGCCACCTCAACGCGCAGACCGCGCCGCTGCTGGCCCGCTTGGCGACCCCGCAGGTGCTGTTCAACTACTTCGGCCGCTTCCCAGCGGCGACCGGGGCCGCGTGGACGCCCGCGCCGGAGTCCGCTGCGATCACCCCGGTCAACGGCGGCCTGCCCCCCTCGCACCTGCTGCAACTCGACGTAGTCGCCGCCGAGGGCCCCCACGGCACCACCCTCACCACCACCTGGACCTGGCCCACCGACACACTTTCCGACACCGACCTCACCGACCTCGCCGACCTCTGGCACGACGCGCTGTCCAGGCTCGCGAGCGCCGCGGGCGAGTCGCAGATTCGGGGAAACAGCACGAATCGCGGGCCGCTCACGCCCAGTTTCCCCGAAACTGCAGGCGGCGGACTGCTGCTCGAGTTGACGGCCGATGAGATGGCGCGGTTGGGGGCGGTCAGCCCGGGGCCGGTGTCGGAGGTGTGGCCGCTGTCGCCGCTGCAGGAGGGTTTGTTCTTCCACGCCAGCTACGACACCGCGACGCTGGACGTCTACACCGGGCAGGACGCGTTCGACCTCGGGTACCGCGTCGACGTGGAGCGGCTGCGGCGGGCGGGCCGGGTGCTGCTGGCCCGGAACACGGCGATGCGCGCCGGGTTCACCAGCGAGGGCGTGTCCCGGCCGGTGCAGTTCGTGGCCGACGGGCTGGACCTGCCGCTGACCGAGGCCGACCTGTCGGAGCTGGGCGAGGAGCAGGCCGCGGCCCGTACCGCGGAGCTGATGGCAGCCGACCGGGTGGCCAGGTTCGACCTGGCCCGGCCGCCGCTGTGCCGCATGCTGCTGATCCGGATGCCGAGCGGCCGCGACCGGCTCGTCATCACGCACCACCTGATCCTGTGGGACGGCTGGTCCGAGGAGCTGTTCGTCGAGCAGCTGTTCACCCTGTACGAGCGGGACGGCGACGCGACCGGCCTGCCCGTGCCGGGGTCCTACCGCGACCATCTGGCGTGGCTGGCCGCGCAGGACGAGCAGGTGGCCGCCGCGGCGTGGCGCGAGGCGCTGGCAGGGCTGGCCGAGCCGACGCTGATCGGCCCGGCCGACCGCACCCCGGCCCCGGCCGTGCCGCAGCGCGTCGAGGCCCGGCTGCCCGAAGACGTCAGCGACCGGGTGCGCCAGGTGGCGCGCGCCCGAGGGTTGACCCTGAACACGGTGCTGACCACGGCCTGGGGCCTGACCCTGGGCGCGCTGACCGGCCGCCCGGACGCGGTCTTCGGCATGACCGTCGCCGGTCGGCACAGCGAGGTCGAAGGGGTCGAGGACGTCATCGGCCTGTTCCTGAACACCGTCGCCATGCGGATCGCGCCCGTGCCCGGCGAGCGGGTCGGCGACCTGCTGCGCCGGGTCCAGGACCAGCGCCTGGCGCTGATGCCGTACGACCATGTCGGGCTTGGCCAGGTGCAGCGCGACAGCGGGCACGCGACCCTGTTCGACACCCTGTACGTGCTGCAGAACTTCGTGGACGAGGACGGCAGCGCCGACCTGCGGGCCAGGCACGGCATCGAGGCCGTCGACGGCGTGGACGCCACGCACTACCCGCTGACGCTGGTGGTGACGCCGCAGCGGGCCATCCGGGTCGCGCTGGACCACCGGCCCGACATCGTCGACGGCCCGACCGCCCAGGCGGTGCTGGACCGGCTGCTGGCGGTGCTGGACCGGCTGGTGTCCGACGTGGACGCGCCGGTGCGGGAGCTGGATCTGCTGCTGCCCGCCGAGCGCGCCGCGCAGACCGCCGAGTGGGCGCGCACCGGGCACGACATCGGCGAGCTGACCGTCGCCGACCTGCTCGCCGCGCAGGCGGCCCGTACGCCGGACGTGACTGCGCTGGTCGACGGGGCGCTCAGCCTGACCTACGCCGAGTTCGACGCGCGGATCAACCGGATGGCACGGCTGCTGCTGTCCCGTGGCGCGGGCCCGGAGACCGTGGTCGGACTGGCCCTGCCACGCACCGTGGACATGGTGGTGGCGCTGTTCGCGGTGCTGCGCACCGGTGCGGCGTACCTGCCGCTGGAACTGGACCTGCCCACCGAACGCCTCGGCTTCATGATCGAGGACACCGCGCCGATGTGCGTGCTGAGCACGTCCACGGTGGCCGACCGGCTCCCTGGCGGGCTGGCGAACCTGGTGCTGCTGGACGACGCGGACACCCGCGCCGAGCTGGCCGCCCACGACGGCGGGGACCTCGCCGACGCGGAGCGGCCGCTGTTCGCGCCAGGGGTGTCGGGCCGACTGGACCACCCCGCGTACCTGATCTTCACGTCGGGTTCGACGGGCCGCCCGAAGGGCGTCGTGACCGCGTACCGCGGGTTGACGAACATGCAGCTCAACCACCGGGAGGCCATCTTCGACCCGGTGATCGAGGCGGCGGGCGGGCGCCGCCTGAAGGTCGCGCACACCGTGTCGTTCGCCTTCGACATGTCGTGGGAGGAACTGCTCTGGCTGGTCGAGGGCCACGAGGTGCACGTCTGCGACGAGCAGCTGCGCCGTGACGCGCCCGCGCTGGTGGCGTACTGCGACCGGTTCGGGATCGACGTCGTCAACGTGACCCCGACGTACGCCCAGCACCTGATCGAGGAGGGGCTGCTGGCCGACGGGCCGGGCCGGCACCGGCCGCCGCTGGTGCTGCTCGGTGGCGAGGCCGTCTCGGACGCGGTCTGGGCCGCGCTGCGCGACACCCCCGGCACCCTGGGCTACAACCTGTACGGGCCGACGGAGTACACGATCAACACCCTCGGCGGCGGCACACTGGACAGCGACAGCCCGACCGTCGGCGCGCCGATCTGGAACACCCGGGCCTACGTGCTCGACGCGATGCTGCGCGAGGTGCCGCCGGGGTCGCCCGGTGAGCTGTACATCGCCGGCATAGGCCTGGCCCGCGGCTACCACCTGCGCCCGGACCTGACCGCGGAGCGGTTCGTCGCCGACCCGTTCGGCGCGCCGGGGGAGCGCATGTACCGCACCGGTGACCTGGTGCGCCGCCGCGCCGACGGCAACATCGACTTCCTCGGCCGCACCGACGACCAGGTGAAGATCCGCGGGTACCGGGTCGAGCTGGGCGAGATCGAGTCGGCGCTGGGCACCCACCCGGCCGTCGCGCACGCCGCGGTGATCGTGGACAGCTCCGGTGACGGCGCGAAGCGGCTGGCCGGCTACGTCGTACGCGGCCCCGGCTGGGACGGCGCCGACGAGGTCGTGCTGCCCGCACTGCGCGAGCACCTCAAGCGCACGCTGCCCGACTACATGGTGCCCGCGGCCCTGATGGCCGTGGAGCGGCTGCCGCTGACCGTCAACGGCAAGCTCGACGTACGCGCCCTGCCCAAGGCGACCGTGCTCACCGGCGCGGCGAGCCGCCCGCCGGCCACGCCCGCCGAGCAGACCCTGTGCGAGCTGTTCGCGCAGCTGCTGGGCCTGCCCGCGATCGGCGTCGAGGACAGCTTCTTCGACCTGGGCGGCCACTCGCTGCTGGCGATCCGCCTGGTCAGCCGGGCCCGGACCGCGCTGGGCGCGCAGCTGTCCATCCGGGACCTGTTCGAGGCCCCGACCGTGGCGCAGCTCGCCGCGCGCATCGACCCGGCGGTTTCGGCCGCGCGGGCCGAGCTGGTCGCCCGCCCCCGCGAGGGCAAGCTGCCGCTGTCGGCGGCCCAGCAGCGGCTGTGGCTGCTGGAGCAGCTGGCAGGGCCGTCGGCGGCGTACAACTTCCCGCTGGTCGTCCGCCTGCGCGGGCCGCTGGACCGGGCGGCGCTGCACGACGCCCTGCACGACGTGGTGACCAGGCACGAATCGCTGCGCACCGTGTTCAGCGAGGTCGAGGGTGAGCCGTCGCAGCGCATCCTGCCCGCCGACCAGGCCCGCCCCGTGCTGGACCTGGCGCCGGCCGCCGAGGTCGCCCGCCTGGCCCCGCCTGCCGGGGAGGCGGACGACCCGGCGAAGGCCGTGGCACGGCTGGTGGACGCGGTGCTGGCGCGCCCGTTCGACCTGGCGAGCGAGCTGCCCGTGCGCGGCACGCTGATCGAGGCCGGACCGGACGAGCACGTGCTGGCGCTGCTGCTGCACCACATCGCCACCGACGAGTGGTCCGACGGGCCGTTCCTGCGCGACCTCGCCACGGCGTACGAGGCCCGCCTCGCCGGACATGCGCCGTCGTGGACGCCGCTGCCGGTGCAGTACGCCGACTACACGCTCTGGCAGCGCGACCTGCTCGGCGACCCGTCCGATCCGGCCAGCCTCGCCGCGCGGCAGCTCGCCCACTGGCGCCAGGCCCTGGCCGGGGCACCCGAGGAGCTGACCCTGCCCACCGACCGGGCCCGTCCGGCGACCCCGGACGCCCGCGGCGGCTCGGTCACCCTGACCCTGCCCGCCGCGACCGGGGCCCGCCTGCGCGAGCTGGTATCGCAGTCCGGGGCGAGCATGTTCATGGCCGCGCACGCGCTGGCCGCGACCCTGCTGCACCGCCTCGGCGCGGGCGACGACATCCCGCTCGGCGCGCCCATCGCGGGCCGTGGCGAGGAAGGCCTGGACGACCTCGTCGGGTTCTTCGTCAACACCCTCGTCCTGCGCACCGACCTGTCCGGATCGCCGTCGTTCACCGAACTGCTGGCCCGGGTCCGCGAAACCGACCTGGCCGCGTTCGCCAACGCGGACGTGCCGTTCGACGCGGTCGTGGAGGCGGTCAACCCGGCCCGCTCGCCCGGACGCAACCCGCTGTTCCAGGTCATGGTCGTACACCGCAACCATGCCGGGGACTGGTCCGGGCTGTCCGGCGTGGACTGCTCCGACGAGCCGCTGGAGACCACCACGGCCCGGTTCGACCTGGTCGTCGAGGTGCTCGAAGGCGCGGGAGACGAGCTGGAGTGCCTGCTCACGTACCGCAGCGCGCTGTTCGACCGGGACACGGTCGAGCTGCTCGGGCGGCGGCTGGCGCGGCTGGCCGAGGCCGTCTGCGCGACGCCCGACCTGCCCTTGGCAGATCTCGACCTGCTCGTCGACGGCGAGCTGGACCAGGTGCTGCGCGGGTTCAACGCGACCGCGCGGACGGTGGCCGAGCTGACGCTGCCCGAGGCGTTCGCGCTGCGGGTGGCCCGCGCCCCGGAAGCCGTCGCGGTCGTCGACGGCGAGCGCGAGGTGTCCTACGTGGAGCTGGCCGCCCGCGCCGGGCGGCTCGCCCGGGTCCTGGCCCACCAGGGCGTACGCCCTGAGAGCGTGGTCGGCGTCGCCGTGCCCCGCTCGCTGGAGACGATCGTGACCGTGCTCGCCGTCAACCGGCTGGGCGCCGCGTTCCTGCCGCTGGACCTCAACCACCCGGCCGACCGCCTCGCCTACATGATCGAGGACTCCGGCGCGGCACTGGTGGTGACCACGGGCAAGGCCAAGGGCCTGCTGCCCGAGACGGCCGCGCCGGTGCTGGTCCTCGACGACATCACCGACGTGACCCCGGTACGCCCGGTGCTGCCCGCGCCGAAGGGCCTGGACCACGCCGCCTACGTCATCTACACCTCCGGCTCCACCGGCCGCCCCAAGGGCGTGACGGTGTCGCACGAGGGCATCGGCAGCCTGGTCGAGACCGCCGTCGACCCGATGGGTGTGACAGCCGACAGCCGAGTGCTGCAATTCGCCTCGATCGGCTTCGACGTGTTCGCGTTCGAGGTGTCGATGGCCCTGTGCACCGGAGCCGCGCTGGTCATCACCCCCGACGAGGCCCGCACACCCGGCGCGGCGCTGTCGCAGCTGCTGTACGCCCACGGCGTCACCCACGCGATCCTGCCGCCGTCGCTGGTCTCCATCCTGCCGCCGGACGCCGACCTGCCCGAGGGGCTGTGCGTGCTGGTCGGCACGGAGACGGTGCCCGCCGGCCTGATCAACCGCTGGGCCGGCCACCTGAAGCTGTTCGCCGCGTACGGCCTCACCGAGGCCACGGTCAACTCGACCCTGTGGCGGGCCGTGCCCGACTGGGACGCGCCGGTGCCGATCGGCCGCCCCGACCCGAACACCCTCGCCTACATCCTCGACGAGCGGCTGCGGCCGGTCCCGGTCGGCGTCGTCGGCGAGCTGTACGTCGGCGGGCGCGGCCTGGCCCGCGGCTACCTCGGCAAGCCCGGCCTGTCCGCACAGCGCTTCGTCGCCGATCCGTTCGCCGGGCCGGGGGCGCGCATGTACCGCACCGGCGACCGGGCCCGCTGGAAGGCCGGCGGCGACATCGACTTCCTGGGCCGGGCCGACAACCAGGTGAAGATCCGCGGCTTCCGCATCGAGCCGGGCGAGATCGAGGCGGTGCTCGCCGGGCACGAGACGGTCCGTCAGGCCGCCGTGGTCGCCGACCGCACCGGCGACACCACCAGGCTCGTCGCGTACGTGTCGCCCGACGGCCCCGCCGACCCGGCGGCGCTGCGCGCACACGTCGGCGCGGTGCTGCCCGAGTACATGGTGCCATCGCTGGTGGTGGTCCTCGACGGGCCGCTGCCGGTCAACCCCAACGGAAAGGTGGACCGCAAGGCGCTGCCCGCGCCGGACTGGGGCTCGCTGGCCGGCGACGCCAAGCCGGCCACCGTCCGGCAGCACCAGCTGGCGGAACTGTTCGCGGAAGTCCTCGGCCTGCCCGAGGTCGGCGTCCACGACAACTTCTTCCACCTCGGCGGCCACTCCATGGCCTCGATGCGCCTGATCGGACGCGTCCGCACCGCGCTCGGCGCGGACCTCGCCATCCGTGACGTCTTCGACGCCCCGACCGTCGCCGAACTGGCCGAACGCCTCGACCGCACCATCGCGGCCGACCGGCCACAGCTGGTCCGCGCGGCGTCGGCCGACACCGGCCAGGGCGGCGCCGCCGGGCTCGCCGATCGGCTCGCGCCGGTGCAGTTGCACCCGTGGCGGCTGCACCGGGCCGTGGACCAGCCCGGCTGGGACATCGCCTTCGCGGTGCCCGCCTCCGAACTGGACGTGGTCGCGCTGGAAACGGCGCTGCGGGATGTGATCACCCGGCACCAGCCGCTGCACACCGTGACCGGCTCAGACGGCACGCTGCACAGCGCACTCGGGCAGCGTGTCCTCGAACCCGTCGCCGACGACGGCACTCCGCTGGCACAGCGCCTCGACGCGCTGGCCCGGGAGACCGTTGACCTGACCGCCCAGCCGCCGTTGCGGGCCCGGTTGGTCATCGGCGCGGACGAGCACGGCACGCCCCAGCGGGCGCTGCTACTCACCACGCACCACCTGGGCGTGGACGAGTGGTCGGTGGTCCCGCTGCTGCGCGATCTGGCGACCGCCTACGCGGCACGCGGCAACGGGGTCGCTCCCGCGTGGGAGCCGCTGCCGGTCGACTACGCCGACTACACGCGGTGGGCGTACGCGCTGCTCGGTGAACCGCAAGACCCGGCGAGCCGGCACGCGCGGCAGCTGGCGTACTGGAGCCAGACCCTGGCGGGTTTACCGGACCTGGACCTGCCCGCCGACCGCGCCCGCAACGGCGTCGTCTCGCGGCGCGGCGAGACGGTCGAGTTCCTGCTCGACGCCGACCTGCACCGCGGCGTCGACGAGCTGGCCCGGCGCACCGGCACCAGCATGTTCATGGTGGTGCAGGCCGCGTTCGCGACC
This sequence comes from Catellatospora vulcania, assembly GCF_009720385.1. Lineage (GTDB taxonomy): Bacteria > Actinomycetota > Actinomycetes > Mycobacteriales > Micromonosporaceae > Catellatospora > Catellatospora vulcania. The sequence continues at coordinate 450,507 of NZ_WARX01000007.1, forward strand.
CTGCTCACCGGGTACGGCTGCGGCACCGACCTGCCCATCGGCAGCCTCGTCGCGGGACGGACCGAGGAGGCGCTGACCGACCTGGCCGGCTGCCTCTACAACACCGTCATCATGCGCACCGACACCTCCGGCGACCCGACGTTCACCGGGCTGCTCGACCGGGTCCGGGCCACCGACCTGGCCGCGCTCGACCACCAGGACGTCCCGTTCGCCGCCGTGCTCGACGCCGTCGCGCCCGGCCTGGACGGGCCGCGGGTGATGGTGGTGCACCACGAGGAAGCCCACCTCGGTGACGGCGTGCTGCGCTTCGACCAGATCCCCACCGGCACGGTGCGGGCCGAGCTGACCGTCAGCTTCTACGAGCCCGCCGGGGACACCCCGGTGCACGTGGAGCTGGAGTACGCCACGGCCTGCTTCGACCGGGCCACCGCGCAGCGGATCGCCGCCGACCTGGTGTGCGTGCTCACCGCCGCGGTGGAACGACCCGAACTGACCCTGTCCGGGCTCGTCCCGGCGACCGTTGTCCCGCCGGCCCCGGCCGGCACCGATGTTCAGGAGAGAGAGCGATGACCAACCCGTTCGAAGACGCCGACGGCCGCTACCTCGTGCTCGTCAACGACGAGGACCAGCACTCGCTGTGGCCCGCCTTCGCGGCCGTACCGGCGGGCTGGCACAGCGTGTTCGGCGAGGACACCCGCGAGGCGTGCCTGGCCTACGTCGAGGCCAACTGGACCGACCTGCGCCCGCGCACCCTGCGCGAACGCATGGAGGCAGCGGCCTGAGTGCCAAGGCGCGGGACGGCCGCGTCGGATGAAGCGGCCGTCCTGCCCCCGGTGAACGATGCACGCCGTCGCAGCGTCATCGGAGTGCGTCAAGCAAGGCGTTTCCGGCGGTGTCGTTGGACCAGAGAGAATCCCGAAGCTCAGCGAGGTTCATCAGCTGGCCTATCCGCCGCCCGGCCGTTCAGTAGTGGGCCAGGATCTGCTTGACCGGGTGGCCGAGCAGGCCGGCGACTTCGGCCAGTTCTGCCGCGTCGAGCTCGTACTTGGCGCGGGTCGGGTTCATGGCGCTCACCTCGAATCGGGCGAAGCCGACCGGCCAGCCAGGCTGCCAGTCCCGGTCGCTCGGGATCAGGCGGATGTAGCTGTCGCTCACGCCCCACAGCATGCCCGACGACCAGGTTGCCCGCCAGGTCGGCCGGTGACCTCGAACCGCCGCGGGTGGTTCGGGGCCGATTCGTGCTTCAATCGGATCATGGAGCTCGATGAGCTGCGGGCGTTGCTGGGCCGGCACGCCCGGCCCGACATGACCACCGCGATCGACGGTGTCCTGATCTCGAAGGTCGACCAGCGGAGCCAGCCGTCGCCGTCGATGACCGGCAGCGTCATGGCGCTCATCGCACAGGGCGCCAAACGGATCGCGCTCGGCGAGCGGGTCTACGAGTACCGCGCCGGCCAGTACCTCGTAGCGTCGGTGGATCTTCCGGTCACCGGCCATTTCACCAAGGCGAGCCCGGAGCAGCCTGCGCTCGGCTTCGGCCTCGTCCTGCACCCGGCCACGGTGGCGGAACTGCTGCTGCAGGCGGCTCCCGGGGACGTGCCGTCCACAGGGGCCGCTGCGCCGTCGGCCATGGTCGTCAGCGACGCGCCCGACGAACTCGTGGACGCGGTGGTCCGGCTGGTGCGCCTGCTCGACCGTCCCCGGGACGCCGCGGTGCTCGCGCCCCTGATCAAGCGCGAGATCCTGTGGCGGCTCATCAGCGGCGAGCAGGGCGCCGTCGTACGCCAGCTCGGCCTGGCCGACAGCAGCCTGACCCACATCGCGCGGGCGGTCCGGTGGATCCGCGAGCACTACGCACAGGCGTTCCGGGTCGAGGAGGTGGCACAGCTGGCCGGGATGAGCGTGTCCGCCTTCTACCGCAACTTCCAGGCCGTCACCGCGATGAGCCCGATCCAGTTCCAGAAGCAGATCCGGCTGCAGGAGGCCCGGCTGTTGCTGGCCACGCACCCGAACGACGTCACCGGTGTCGGCATCCGCGTCGGCTACGACAGCGCGTCGCAGTTCAGCCGCGAGTACCGCCGCCAATTCGGTGCCCCGCCCAGCCAGGACGCCGCCCGCCTGCGCGACTCGGCGTTCACCATGGCGCCGTCCCTGGTGTGACGGCATGGGCCCGGGAGCCGTCGCGTCGTGCGGCAGCTCCCGGGACGTGGTTCAGAGATCAGAGGTTGTACCCGCCGGCGACCTCGATGTTCTGCGCGGTGACCCAGCGGCCTTCGTCGCCGAGCAGTGCCGCGATGAGCAGGCCGATGTCATCGGGCTCGCCCATCCGGCCGAGCGCGGTCCGAGCGGAGATGTCGGCGACGGCGTCGGCGTAGAGGCTCCAGTCGGCGATGTTGGTGCGGGTGGGGCCGGGGGAGACGGCGTTGACGCGGATGCCGCGTACGCTCAGCTCCTTGGCCAGGTAGCGGGTCAGCACGAGGAGGCCGCCCTTCATCGAGGCGTACGCGGAGTATCCGGGCTCCATACCGGACAGCAGCGCCGAGTTGCTGGCCACGTTGACGATGGCGCCGTTGTCGGCCAGCAGCGGCAGCAGGGTCTGGGTCAGGAAGTAGGGCCCCTTGAGCAGCACCCGCATGAACCTGTCGAACAGCTCCTCGGTCGTGTCCTCGAACATCGCCATCTGGCCGAAGCCCGCGTTGTTGACCAGGTGGTCGAACGTGTCGCGGCCCCAGGTGTCGCGCAGCGCCGCGACGACCGATGCGCGGAAGGCCGGGAAGGTCTCGCTGCGGCCGACGTCCAGCGGGAGCGCGACGGCTGTGCCGCCCTCGTTCTCGATGCTCGCTACGGTGTCCAGCGCGCCGGACGGGTTGCCGTGGTAGGTGAGGATCACCCCCGAGCCGCGCTTGGCGAGCTGGACGGCTGCGCTCTGCCCGATGCCGGAGCTGGCGCCGATGACGATGGCGATCTGCATGGTTCCGCCTGATTCACTCGCGGAGTGCTCTCGCACCCCTGGTATATCGACGTAACCAGCTAAGCAGCGTGAGCTGCCCAGACGTTAGAACCATGCTCCTGGCCTCTTGCCTGATCCTACCTTGCTTGCGAATCAGCGGTTGCTTCGAGCAGTGCGTCGAGCAGCTCGCGGGTATGCGGCTCGTCGAGGACCTCGCTGATCCACGCGGCGGCGTCGGCGCGCCGTGGCGAGCGGGCGTTCGGCCGGAGCCAGTCGGTGGCGGCGATCTCGGTGATGTGCCCGAGCTGCGCGATCAGCATCGAGAAGCTGCCGCGCCGGTCCACCGCCCCGGGGCCGCCGGCCTGCCGGTAGGCGTCGGTCAGCGCGCGGACCCGGCCCGGGTCGGTGCGCGCGAACTCGAACAGCACACACCCGAGTTCCTGACCAGGGTCGGCCGGACCGCTGTTCTCCCAATCGATGACGCAGATGCCGCCGTCCGCGGTGGGCAGGACGTTGTCGGCCCACAGGTCACGATGGCAGGTCTGCAGCGCCAGGGGCGGTTCGAGCCACGACTCCAGCGCCACCAGCTCGTCGCGCAGCCCGGCCAGCCGCCCGGCGAACGGGGCCCCGGCCGCGCTCAGCTCCTGGACCAGCTCGTCCCAGCGGGCGGCTCCGACGGGCTCGCGATACCACTGGTCGACCGGCCCGGTCCCGGCCGACGGCACCCGGTGTACGGCGGCCACCACCGCGCCGACCAGCGCCGGATCGAGCCCTGCGTCCGGGGCTTTCAGGTCCACCCACTCGTACACCCTGACCTGCGTGTCCCCTGCGAGGGCGAACACGGTCCCCTGCACGGTCCGCCGCACCTGCGGTGTCGGCACGCCGGCGGCATGGGCCGCCTCGTGGAACACGGTCGCCGAACGTACCCCCTCCTCGCTGGTGGGGTGGAAGGCCGTTTTCACTGCCCAGCGGCCCTCGGATGTCTCCAATCGCCAGACGGCGCCCTGACGGCCCTTGGCGACGGGACCGTCCGACAGTTTCGCGCCCGCACCGAGATCGAACCGTGCGGCGATGTCCATGGCGTCCACCGGTCTACTCCAGCACACCTCTGTCCGCGGCTGGGGGACAGCCGTGACGGACCTCGCAGCGCTGTTGATCGACTAGCGGGCGCGCTGGCAGGATGATCGGCATGAGTGGACGCGCAGTGCTGGTGACAGGGGCATCCCGGGGTATCGGAAAGGCTGTGGCGAAGGCGTTCGCGGACAGCGGCGACCGGGTGGCCGTCCACTGCCGAGCGTCGGTGCGCGCGGCCGAGCAGGTGCGGGACTCGCTGCCCGGGGACGGCCACGTGGTGGTCCAGGCCGACCTGGCCGACCCCGATGCGGTCCGTGCCATGGTCGACTCCGCCGCCGCTGCGCTCGGTGGGCTGGACGTGCTGGTCAACAACGCCGGTGTGTTCACCCCGCACCCGATCTTCGACACCTCGTACGAGGACTGGCAGCAGCAGTGGCGGGCCACCCTCGACACCAATCTGGTCGGCGCGGCCAACGCGATCTGGTGCGCCGCACGGCACATGCGCGAGCGCGGCGGCCGGATCGTCAACGTCTCCTCGCGCGGGGCGTTCCGCGGTGAGCCGGGCCAGGTCGCGTACGGCGCGAGCAAGGCCGGGCTCAACTCGCTCACCCAGTCGCTGGCGGTCGCGCTGGCCCCGTACGGCATCGCCGTCGCCGCGGTCGCGCCGGGATTCGTCGAGACGGACATGGTCAGCGACTACCTCGCCTCCGACCGGGCCGACGCGATCCGGGCGCAGAGCCCGTTCGGCCGGGTCGCGCAGCCCGAGGAGGTCGCCGCCGCGGTGCACTGGCTCGCCTCGCCGCAGGCGGAATGGGCGGCAGGCACGATCATCGACCTCAACGGGGCGTCGTACCTGCGTACCTGAGCGGTTGCGATCAGCCGACGGCCTTGGCGAGGACGTCGGCCACGGCGACGCGGGCCGGGTCGGGGTCGGCCCAGCTCCAGTTGGGGTGGGCGCGGTTGGTGAGCAGGGCGAGCACGAGCCTGCGGTCGGGGTCGACGACGAGCGAGGGCCCGGCGAAGCCGGTGTGGCCGAAGGTGCGGGGGCCGGTGAGCCCGCCCATGAACCAGCGCTGGTCGAGCACGACACCGAGGCCGTGCGCGGAGGTCCGGTAGGGGCGTTCGCGGTCGACGGCGGGTTTGCCGGCGTTGGCGTTGACGAGCATCTGCTGCACGGTGGCTTCGGCGAGGAGGCGTCTGCCCTGGTGGACGCCGCCGTCGAGGAGGAGCTGGCCGATCGCGGCGACGTCGGCGGCGCTGGCGAAGAGGCCCGCGTGCCCGGCGATGCCGCCGAGGTGGTTGGCGACGTCGTCGTGGACGGTGCCGCGCAGCAGGCCTCGGGGTGACCGTGCGTCGGTGGCCACGAGCCGGGTGCGCCGCACGTCGGCGGGCAGCCGGGTGTTCGGGGTGAAGCCGGTGTCGCGCAGCCCGAGCGGTTCGGTGAGGTCGGACTTGAGCACCTGGTCGAGACGGCGGCCGGTGACCTGCTCGATGATCTTCCCAGCGACCATGACGCCGACGCTGGAGTAGCGGAACGTGCTGCCCGGCTTCGCACCGGAGACCAGGGGAGCGGCCAGCACCGCCTGCCAGCGGGCGGCGTTGTCGGGCAGGCCGGTGACCTTCGCGGCGGGAGCCAGGCCGCCGGTGTGGGTGAGCAGCATGGCGACGGTGACGGCGCGCTTGCCGGTGCCGGTGAACCCGGGCAGGTACTCGGCGACGGCCGCGTCGAGCGCGACCCTGCCCTGTTCGACCTGCTGCAGGAGCAGGATCGCGGTGTAGACCTTGGTGATCGAGGCGAGGTCGAAGATCGAGTCCGGTCGCATGGGCACCCGCCGGGCGGGGGGAAGCAGTTTCGGCCCGGCCTCGTAGCGCAGTGCCTCGCCGACGGCGGTGTGCACGGTTGGCCTGCCGTCGACCAGCACCAGAGCGACCGCTCCGGGGAAGCCGTGGTGCTGCACGGTCTGCGAAGTCGCGGGCAGGTAGCGGCGAAGGGCCTTGGTGACGTCGGCGGCGTACGGGGCCTGGCCCGACGGGCTCACCGACGCGGTGGCGATCGGGCTCGGGCTCGGCGGCATCACGTCGGGTTCGACGCGGCCCGGCAGGCTGCGCGGCTCGGGCTCGCCGCATCCGGTCACGGCCGCGCCGACCGCGGCCAGGCCTGCTCCCATCAGGGTACGGCGACCGACGAACATGGGAAGATGATGGCACTTCGCCAGGATCTACGCCATTTCTGTACGCCTACGCGACGTGTGCTCGCGCACGGCGACCCGGAAGCTGATAGGCCGGCGTCAATGTCAGTGCGGTATGGCGATGTAGAGGCAAGCTCCGGTGCCGGCCTGCCGTCCCCCGTCCAGCGGCCGCGAAATCCTGATCTTGACGGCGTCCACGGCCTCGCCGTCGACCGGGACCGTCAGCACCCGGCGATGGCTGCCTCTGGGCACGGTGAACGAGGTGGCGCCGGCGGGGTTGAGCGGTGCGAGCGCCCCGATCAGCCCGCGCAGCTGCAGCGGAGCGGTCGACGGCCGGGCGGCAGGGGAGGCGACGCTGCGGCAGTGCAGCAGCCTCTCCTCATGGACGGTCAGGTTCAGGGCCAGTTCGACGACGAGCCCTCCGCCGAGGGCGCGCCCGAGCCTGCGCTGTTCCACCTGCAGGGTCAGGCCGAAGCCGCGGACCGGGGCGTCGCCGGTCACCGTCGTCACGGCCTTGGCGTCGAGCCCGGTCTGGACGGTCTGGCCGGCCGGTTGCGCCCAGAGCACCGGTTGCGTCCCGCCGGTGCGGGCCAGGATCGCGGTCTGCACCTCGCTGTACAGCGAAGTGAGGTCCTGCAGCTGGCTCTGCATGTCGTCGGCGCTCTTGGCCAGGGCGTCGAGGTCGCGCTGCCGGATCAGGTCCCGGTCGGCCGCCCGGGTCAGCCAGTTCGACACCGAGCCGTCCTGGGCGAACTTCGCATTGCGCAGCATCTGCAGGCGATAGGTGAGCCCGGACGCGTCCGCCGCTTCGATGGCCTGCTCGAGGGCCGCTGACGCCCGGTCGAGCGCCATCGCGGCATCGTCGGACGCGCCCAGCAGCGCGTCGCATTTGGCGACGGCGAACTCCGCGTTGGCCATCAGCAGCGGGACTTCCATCGCCTCCGCCGCCGAAGCCGCGTCCTCCAGCTTCGCGCGGGCGCGTTCGAGCCGCTCGGTGCGGATCCGGCCGCCGAGCCGGGCCTCGGCGAGATACCGGTGACCGCTCGCCATGGCCTGCTTGTAGTCCGCGTCTTCGAGTTTCTTGACGATCTCGTGCACCTTGAGCAGCACCGGGTCGGTCGGCGAGGTTGTGCGGAGCAGCCCGCTGAACATGGTGGAGATGATGTCTGCGCCGACCTTGCGGTCCAGGTCCTCGCCCGCGAAGGCGGCTTTGAAGAGCACCATCACGGCACTGAGCACGGTGAGTTCGACCACCGGGTCATCATCGGCCCGGCCCTGTCGCCGACGCCACCAGCCGGGTGGGCGGAAACCGCGGGCTCCCTGGCGGACAGGAGCACCCCTGGAGAGGGTGTCGCCGGGTAGCGCCGGCGGTGACCGAATCGTCACTGTGGGCGAGGCCGGGTCCGGTCCATGATGGACGGTGACCCGAGGAGGATGCCATGGAGGCACACCAGCCGGACGCCGTCCGCGACCTGACGGCACGGCCGACCATCGAGCTCGACCACCACAGCGCGGACTACCGTGACCGGTGGCAGGAGATCTCCGACGGCAACGTGGCGGCATGTCCGGTCGCGCATACCGCGGCCTACGGCGGGACCTGGGTCGTGTCCGGGTACGAGCCGCTGGTGGAGGCCCTGCGCGACCACGCCGTGTTCTCCTCCTTCCAGGACCACACCGACCCGGCCGGACCGATGCGGGGCACCAGCAACCCGCCGATCCCGTATCTGAACGTGCCGCAGGAACTGGACCCGCCGTTGCACACCGTCTACCGGCGGCTGCTCAACGGGCCGCTGTCGCCGGAGCAGTCCCGCCGTCGCGAGCCGTTCATCCGTCAGGTCACGGCCGCCTGCCTGGACCGGTTCACCGAGAAGGGGCAGGCGGACCTGGTCGCCGAGCTGACCAACCCCGTCCCGGCCATCGTCACCCTGGGCATCCTCGGCGTGCCGCTGACCGACTGGGAACGCTACGCCGGGCCGATCCACCTGCTCACCTATTCGCCGCCCGGCAGCGCGACCTGGACGGAGGCGATGACCGCGGTCGGCGAGATGATGGCGGTGCTCGGCGCACTGGTCGTGGCCCGCCGCACCGAGCCTGCCGGCGACCTGATCAGTGTGCTGGCCACCGCGACCGGTGACGACGGCGAGCTGCTCCCGCTGGACCACGTCATCTCGACCGCGGGGCTGGTCGTCGCCGGGGGAGTGGACACCACCACCGCCCTGGTGTCGCACGCCCTGCACTGGCTGCACCGCCACCCCGCCGAGCGGGACCGGCTCATCGCCGACCCGGGGCTGCTGCCCACCGCCGTGGACGAGTTCCTGCGCGTGCTGGCCCCGGTGCAGTTCATGTCCCGTACGGCCACCCGCGACGTGGAGCTGGGCGGTCAGCGCATCGCGGCGGGCGAGCGGGTGATGCTCGCCTTCGCGGCCGCGAACCGCGACCCGGCTGCCTTCGAGTGCCCTGCCGAGATGCGGCTGGACCGCACCCCGAACCGGCACGTGGCGTTCGGCTCCGGGGTGCACCGCTGCGTCGGCGCGCACCTGGCGAAGGTGGAGGCCGTGGTGATGCTGGACGAGATCCTGCGCCGCATCCCCGACTACGTCATCGACGAGCAGGGCACGCAGCATTACCCCTCGATCGGCGCGATCAACGGCTTCATCGGCATGCCGGCCTCCTTCACCCCGACCCCCGCGGTGGGCGCGGTCTTCCCGGAGTCCGCGGGCGGTTGAGGGGGACTCCGAACACGGTCCGGGACGGTGGCGGAGGATTGGGTCCGTTGCCCGGATTGCCGGGATTTCCAGGGCTCGGTGGCGGGCTCGGCGGAGTGCTCGGCTTGACCTTGCTGCCGTTGCTGATCTCGATGACCACGATGCCGTTCTTGATGGTCCGGCCCGACGGGTTCGTGCCTGCCACCATGCCCTTCGCGCAGTCCGAGTCGACCTGCTTCGGCGCCGTCTCGACCTTGAAGCCCTTGCCGCCGAGGATCGAGCGGGCCTGGGCCACCGTCTTGCACTTGACCACCGGGATGCTGACCTGCGATCCGGTGATCAGCCGGCTGTTGCTCGGCCGCTGGAACTGGACCGACTGCTTGCCCTTCATCGCGTCACGCAGCGCGTACTGCACCGCCGGGTTGATGACGCGGTGCGACATCTGATGGTTGACCTGCGCCCAGTCGGGGTCGGTCTGGAAGCCCGAGATCGCCAGCTGCCTGGTGGTGATGGTCAGCGTCACCGACTTGGAGTTGTCGGTGGTGCCGGTCTTGCCGGCGATGTGCTTGCCGATGATCTCGCGGGAGTCGCGGGCGGTGGCCCCCTGGCACTTGCCGTACAGGGACCGGTCGCCGACCGGGCACCGGGCCGCGTCGATCGCGGCGCGGGCCACGTCCACCGGGATGTTCTGCTTGCAGCGCCGGTCGCCGACGTCCAGCTTCTCGCCCTTGCTCGTCGTGATCGACTCGACCGGGATCGGCTCGCAGTAGACGCCGTCGGCGGCCAGGGTCGCGAAGGCGTTGGCGATCTGCAGCGGGGTGTGGTCGGAGGCGCCCAGCGTGAACGGGCCCCAGCCATCGGCCGCCTGGGTCGAGTAGTAGAAGTCGTCGAGGTTCGACCGCGGGTTGTCGTAGAAGGTCAGGCCCATCCGCTTGGCCGTGTCGATGACCCGGGAGCCGCCGGTCATCTCGAACAGCGGCACGAAGAACGTGTTGATGGAGCTGCCGAAGCCGTTCCACATGTTCTGCGGCCCGAAGTTGCGCCCGCCCGAGTTCGTCGGGCACCAGTAGCCGCCGCAGTTCGGGGAGCCGGTGATCCGGGTCCGGGAGACATACGGCGCGCGGGTGTTGATGACCGTGGACAGCGGGTAGCCCTTCTCCAGCGCCGCCACCAGCGTGAAGATCTTCATGACCGAGCCTGGCTGGTAGCCGCCGATGTCGGGCCCGCCGGTCAGCAGCGGGTTGGTGGTGTTCGGGTAGCTGCCCCGCAGCCCCCGGCGGGCCAGCGCCGGGTTGGACGCCTTGCCGTTCTGCGGCTTGGCCTTGTTGTCGATCCGGAAGTTGCGGTTGGCGGCCAGGCCGCGCACCTTGCCGCTGCCCGGTTCCACGGCGGCCAGCAGCACCGCGTCGGACTTGTACCGCCACTTGCCGCCGGGCAGGTCGGGGTTCTTGTTCACCGCCCGGTCGATGCTGCGGTCCATCGCTGACTGCGCGGTGAGGTCCAGCGAGGTGACGATGCGGAAGCCGCCCGACTTCAGCGAGCGCTCGCGGTCGTACGGGGTGATCCCGAACACCGGCTGCTGGTTCCACCAGCGCTGGAAGAAGTCGCAGAAGAAGCCCCACTTGACGTTGGTGCTCTGCACGCAGCCGTTCGGGGTGAACTTGCCGGTGACCTTCAACGGCTCGTTCTTGGCCAGCGTGCCCTGCAGCTCGGTGAGCGCACCGGTCTCCACCATCTCGCCGAGCACGTAGTCGCGCCGGGCGATGGCGAGCGCCTGGCCCTTGAGGCTGATCACGTCGAAGTCGCCGGGGAACTTCACCAGCGCGGCGAGGAACGCGGCCTCCGCGGCGGTCAGCGCCGCGGGCTCCTTGCCGAAGTAGACCTGCGCCGCAGCGAAGATGCCATATGCCCGGTTTCCGAAATATGCGGTGTTTAGGTAGCCCTCTAGGATGTCGTCCTTGCTCATCCGCTGCTCGATGGCCATCGCGTAGCGCATCTCACGGACCTTGCGCTTGGTGGTGTCCTCGGTGGCGTCGACGACCTCCTGGGCGGTGTCGGCCGAGTAGGAAATGGACAGCCGGACGAACTGCATGGTCAGCGTCGAGGCGCCCTGCTGGACGTCGCCGGCCTTCTTGTTGGCGATGTACGCGCGGGCGATGCCCTTGATGTCGACGCCGTTGTGCTCGTAGAACTTCTGGTCCTCGGCGGCGAGCACGGCCTGGCGCACGATCATCGGGACCTCGGCCAGCGGCAGGTCCCGCCGGTTCTCGTCGTACATGGTGGCCAGCAGCGTCTTGCCGTCGGCCGCGTAGAGGTAGCTGAGCTGCGGCGAGCGCTTGACGATCAGCTCGTCGGGCAGCTTGCCGAAGGCGTCGCCGCCGACGACCGCGGCCATGCCGGACAGCGCCACGGCGGGGAAGACCGCCGCGGCGACGACCACTCCGGCGAGCAGGCCGCAGATCAGCATGGACGCGATGTTGACCAGCGGGTTGCGGTAGCGCGAGCTCATCAGGTCACCGCCTCGGATCAGGTGCGTTGGCCGAGCCCCCGCAAACCACGTCAGATCAGGCGATCAGCGGGCATTGCACCCATGCGGTGGGAGGGTCGGCGCGCCACCCGCGATCACCTTGAGGATGAGTCCGCCGTGCAAGCCGCACAAGCCCTTTCGGCGGGTCGCCGTCGACCGGCCGCGACCCGGTGGAAGGCCCGTTCGGGACGCCCATAACGCTTCGGCATGGGCCCGCTCCCGTGAGTTGTGCGGAGCGGCCCGGCGCAGGCATGATCTGCAGTGCGGTTGGAGGAAACCGTATTCATTGCCGACCTGCGGCCCGAGACGTGAGGGAATCCATGTTCGCCGCTGCATCCCTGCCGACCCAGCCGCGGGGACCGGCTAGGTTGACCCGGTTGCGGGTGCTGCTGATCGAGGACGACGAGGGCGACGCGTTCCTGGTCGAGGAGCTGCTGCGCGAGCAGGACGCGGCTATCCAGCTCACCGTCGCGCGCACGCTGCGTGACGCGCGGCCGCTGCTCGGCGAGGTCGACTGCATCCTGCTGGACCTCGGCCTGCCCGACGCGCAGGGCATCGACGGCCTGCGCCGGGTGCTCGCCGACGCGCCCGGCACGGCGGTCTGCGTGCTCACCGGCCGGCAGGACTCCCACGTCGGCATCACCGCGGTCGCCGAGGGCGCGCAGGACTACCTGGTCAAGGGCCAGGTCGACGGCGCGCTGCTGGAGCGCTCGGTGCTCTACGCCGTCGAGCGCAAGTACGCCGAGGTGAACGCGCGCCGGCTGCGCGACGTCGAGCTGCGCCAGGCCGAGTCGGCGCGGCTGGAGCGCGGCCTGCTGCCCCAGCCGCTGATGACCACCGACAAGATCTCCGTGCACACGTTCTACCGGCCGGGCCGTTACGAGGCGCTGCTCGGCGGGGACTACTTCGACGTGGTGCAGACCAGCCCCGAGACGGTGCACGTGATGATCGGCGATGTGAGCGGACACGACGTCGACGGCGCGGCGCTGGGCGTCGAGCTGCGGGTGGCGTGGCGTGCGCTGACCCTGGCGGCGGTGCCGCCGGAGCAGACGCTGACGGCGATGGAGCAGGTGCTGCGCAGCGAGCGCAGCCACCCGAGCACCTTCGCGACGATGGCCGTGGCGCGCATCGACCTGGCCGCCGGGCGGGCGTCGTTCTGGCTGGCCGGGCACCCGCCGCCGCTGCTGCTGTCCGGCGGCCGGGCCGCCCCGGTCGACGTGCCGTACGGGCTGCTGCTGGGCGTGGGCGACGCGCCCCGCGAGCGCGCCGACATCGAGCTTCCGGCCGACTGGTCGCTGCTGCTCTACACCGACGGCCTGGTCGAGGGCCGGCTGGGCGACAGCGCGGACCGGCTCGGCGACGAGGGCCTGGTCGGCCTCTGCGCCACCCGCCTCGCCCGAGGTGACACCATGGAACGTCTGCCCGCGAGCCTGGTCGAGTCGGCGGAGACGCTCAACGGCGGCCCGATGGCCGATGACATCGCGATCGTCCTGCTGAGTAAGGAACCAACTTCGTGATCAAGCGCGTGCAGTTCACCCACCCGCGGACCTGGTCCCTGCGCGCCCGGGTGACGGCGCTGGCCAGCGCCACCGCCGCGCTGCTGGCCGTGCTCGCCGTCAGCGCCGCGCTGCTGGCCACGGCGAACCTCGATCAGCTCGACGTGGTGCTCAACAAGACCGGCGTGCTGCGCCTGTCGGGCGAGCAGCTGGGCATGGCCCTGGTCGACCAGGAGACCGGGGTGCGCGGGTACGTGCTCAGCGGGGACTCCGCCGACCTCGGCCCCTACCGCACCGGCCGGGAGGCCGAGGAGCGGCTCTACGGGACGATGATCCCGCTCCTGGCCGACGAGCCCGAGATCCGGGCCCAGCTGGAGCGCGCCCGCGCCGCGGCCACCACCTGGCGGACCACGGTCGCCGAGCCGGCCGTCACGGCGACCAGGGACCAGGGCACCGAGGCCGGTCAGCAGCTGCTCAACCAGGTAGGCGGGCGAGAGCGGTTCGATCAGGCGCGGGAGCAGGTCGCGCAGCTCCAGCGAGAGATCGTCACGCTGCGTAATGCTGCCGTCGCCAGTGTTCAGTCCGGCAGCGAGAACCTCGTCGTGCTGCTCATCGCCGCGGGCCTGGTCGTGCTGGTCATGGGGACGTTCCTGGTCGTGCTGATCAACCGGATGGTCAGCCGGCCGGTGACCCAGCTCGCCGAGCAGGTGCGCAACGTCGCCGACGGCGCGTACGACACGGAGATCGTCGCCACGGGTTCGCCCGAGCTGGAGCGGCTCGGCCGGGACATCGACGGGATGCGCCGCCAGATCGCCGCCGACCTGAGCGAGGTCCGCGAGGCCCGGCAGGCCGTCGAGGTGATCAATCAGCAGCTGCAGGCGCAGGCCTCCGAGCTGACCCGCTCGAACCGGGACCTGGAGCAGTTCGCCTACGTCGCCTCGCACGACCTGCAGGAGCCGCTGCGCAAGGTGGCCAGCTTCTGCCAGCTGCTGCAGCGCCGCTACGCCGGGCAGCTCGACGAGCGCGCCGACCAGTACATCCTGTTCGCGGTCGACGGCGCGCAGCGGATGCAGCGGCTCATCAACGACCTGCTGGCCTTCTCCCGGATCGGCCGCAACTCCAGCGGCTTCCAGCCGGTCGACCTCGACGCCGTGATGCGCGACGTCGCCGAGCAGCTCAACGTCGAGGAGAAGTACGGTGCCGGCGCCGTGACGTGGTCGGACCTGCCGACGGTGGCGGGCGAGGAGGCGCTGCTGGGCACGCTGCTGGCGAACCTGCTCGGCAACTCCCTCAAGTTCCGCCGGACGGACGTGCCGGTGCGCATCGAGGTCAGCGCCGAGCGCACCGAAGACGCCTGGGACATCACGGTCAGCGACAACGGCATCGGCATCGAGGCCGAATTCGCCGAGAAGATCTTCATCATCTTCCAGCGGCTGCACGCCAAGGACGCCTACCCGGGCACCGGCATGGGATTGGCCATCGCCAAGAAGATCGTGGAGTATCACGACGGCCGCATCTGGGTGGACGACTCCCGGACCGATGGCGCGGCCATCACGTTCTCGCTGCCGATCAGCGAGAACTCCGGCGCGGCGATCATGCCCGCCGTGCCGACCCAGCACAAGGAGCTGACCGCATGATCAACGAGGAAAAGGGCGGACGCCCCATCGAAGTGCTGCTGGTCGAGGACGACCCGGGCGATGTGCTCATGACGCGCGAGGCGTTCGAGGAGTACAAGATGCGCAACACCCTGCACGTCGTCAGCGACGGCGTGGAGGCGCTGGCCTACCTGCGCAAGGAGGGGGAGTTCGCCGAGGCCAACACCCCCGACCTGATCCTGCTGGACCTGAACCTGCCGCGCCGCGACGGCCGCGAGGTGCTGCGCGAGATCAAGAACGATCCCGAGCTGTGCCGCGTCCCGGTCGTGGTGCTGACCACCTCGCAGGCCGAGGAGGACGTGCTGCGCAGCTACCAGCTGCACGCCAACGCGTACGTGGCCAAGCCGGTCGACTTCGAGCGCTTCATCGCGGTCGTCAAGCAGATCGACGACTTCTTCGTCAGCGTGGTGCGCCTGCCCAGCCGCTGACCCGTCCGCGCGTCCTGTCGACCAGGGCGTCCGCGGCCAGCGCCACCGCTAGACCGGCGACGACGTCGGCGGTGTAGTGGTAGCGCGTGTACACCACGGAGACGGTGAGCAGGACGGTCGGCAGCAGCAGGCACCGGAAGGCGGCCCGTCCCCAGATCCGGCGGACCGCCAGCACCGCGGCCCACGCTCCGGCGACGTGCGCCGACGGGAAGCAGGTGCCGGCGGGGTCCGCGTGCGCCATCAGGAACTGCTGTGCCGGTGCCAGGACGTAGCCGGTCAGCACGGGCGGATCCAGCTGACCGGCCAGCGAGTGACGCGGTCCCAGCACCGGCAGTATCAGGAAGCCGAGGTAGCAGGTGTACACGGCGGCGCTGACCGTGGTGACGAGCCGCTCCAGCGCGTCGAGGCGTCGCCGGATGATCAGCAGCAGCGGCGGCACGACGATGTACAGGTAGTAGCTCATGTAGCAGGCGTAGAGCAGCTCGGTGAGCGGCCTGGATACGATCGCGTCGAGCCAGAGCGTGGGATGGCCGCCCCACAGCGCCGTCTCGAAGGCGTTCATCCCGGCGTCCAGGTAGCCGCCGTGCACCACCAGCACGGTCGGGCCCACCAGGCTGTACGCCAGCGGCGCGAGCACCACCGGATACGCGACACGCAGCACGGCGAGCACCGTGATGTCCGGTCTTCGGGCCTGCGCCGCGATCAGGCCGAGCACCGCGCAAGCCATGGCCGCGTACGCGATGAGGTAGGTCCACCAGTGCGGGACCAGGTCGTGGCCGGAAGCAACCAGCGTCGACACGACCGCCAGATAGCCCAGCACGATGGCATCGACCGGCCGCAGCGCGCCCGCGCGTCCGGTGTGAAGGACGCTGTGGGCGACTCGGTCCGTCGCGGTGTCGCGCAGGGTGGCCACGGTTCGACTCTACCCGCCGATCGACGCAAAAAACGATGCAACTTGAGTGCTGCCTAGCTACTCAAAAGGTCGCTCAACACCCAAACTGCTTAAAACAGATGATTTCACAGCTGCGGAACCGCGCTTCCGCCTCCGCCGTTTCGCCTTGCTGGCCGCACAAATCAGTCAAAACGTGCGGTGCAACTTTGAAGATCTGTTTTTGTGGACGCTGGGTGTCCCTATAGGAGTCTCCGATGTCCCTATCGCGACGCCCATGCCGGGCGTGAAAATCGGGGTGGTCGCCCGCCGACGTCGTTGATGCCTGGTGCTTCGAGCCCGGATAGGAGTCTGACGCTGGGAA
>NZ_ML769303.1:0-18458 GCF_009720385.1 Catellatospora vulcania
GCGCCGCAACTCTTAAGGAGTCGTGGCTATCCGGGCCGTGTCTGACCGCGACTGTTTAAGAGTTGCGCCAGGTTGGGGGGTGGATTGAGGGTGGGCTATTCGCCGGGTTGGGGGGTATTGCGGGCGATATCGTGATCACGTGCCGGTGCAGACCACTGAGGTCGATCTCTTCTCGATCCTGTGCTGCCTCGCGATCATCGTGCTGGGCGTGGTCCTGGCACTGACGATGGCCGGGCGGCGCCGGAAGCGTGACCAGGGGGCGGCGAAGGCCACCCCGCAACAGGCCGGCCCGGCCGATCCGTTCGCGGCGTACAACACCACCCAGCTGTCCACGTACGCCAACGGGCAACTGGTGGCCGTGGACAACGCGGTGCGCACCAGCGAGCAGGAACTCGGCTTCGCCACCGCTCAGTACGGCGCCGAGGCCGTGACGACGTTCGCCACCGCGGTCGCCTCCGCCAAGGAGGACCTGTCCGCGGCGTTCCGCATCCGGCATCAGCTCGACGACGAGATCCCGGAGGACGACGCCACCCGACGCCAGCTGCTGCGGGAGATCATCGACCGGTGCGCGGTGGTGGACCAGCGGCTCGACGCCGAGGCGGACGCGTTCGAGAAGCTGCGCGCCATGCAGGCCAACGCCGAGGAGCTGGCGCTGTCGCTGACCGCCCGGACCGGGCAGCTGCGCGGCGGGCTCCCGGCGGCGGAGGCGACGCTGACCCGGCTCACCGACCGCTACACCGACGGCGCGCTCACCCCGGTGGCCGGCAACGTCACCGAGGCCACCGCCCGGCTCGACTTCGCCGACCAGCAGCTCGCCGCGGCGAACGCCGGCATCGCGGCGGGCGACCGCGGCAAGGCGGCGCTGGCGCTGCGCGGAGCCGAGCAGGCCACCGGCCAGGCGGGCGCCCTGCTGGACGCGCTGGGCAAGGCGGCCGGCGATCTCGACGCCGCCGGGCAGCACGTGGCCGGGCTGCTCGACGAGGTGCATGCCGAGGTCGCCGCGGGCAAGGCCGCGATGCAGGCCGCCGGTGGCGCGGGCGGCGCGGACCAGATGAACCTGGCCGCCGCGGTGGCGCGGGCCGACCAGGTCGCCGGGGACGTGCGCACGCAGCTGACGAGCGCGAAGACAGACCCGCTGGGCATGACGCGCCGGCTGGAGGCCGCGGCGTCCGGCCTGGCCGAGGCCATGGGGGGCGTACGCGACGCCGCGAACCGCACCGAGCAGGCTCGCCGCCAGCTGGAGCAGGCCCTGCACGCGGCACGGGCCGCCGTCGACTCGGCGACCGGCTACATCACCACGCGCCGCGGGGCGGTCGGCTCGACCGCGCGGGCCCGGCTGTCCGAAGCGCACGCCCAGCTCGACCGCGCCGAGAGCGGAGCCGACCCGGTCGCAGCGCTGGCCGCAGCGGAGCGGGCACACGATCTGGCCGCGCAGGCCGTGGACTCGGCCCGTGACGACGTCGAGCGCTGGTCCTTCCCCTCCGGGTACGGCGGCCAGATGGGTGGCGGCCGCGTGATCATCGGCGGCCCCGGGGGTTTCGGCACCGCGGCCGCGGGCGGCATGGGCGGCGCCGTGCTCGGCGGCATCCTGCTGGAGAACATGCTCGGCGGCGGCATGGGCGGCTTCCGCATCGGCCTCACCAGCGAGGCGAACCAGCCCGGCGGCGCGGCGGCGTCCGAGGCGCCGCCGGTTCAGGGCCGTTTCGGCGGTCCCAGCACGTGGGCGAGACCGGAGAAATCATGACAGGGGGAAATTGATCATGGTGGCACAGTCGATCCTCGGGCGCATCACCCAGATGGCCCGCGCCAACATCCACGCCATCCTCGACGACGTCGAGGACCCGCAGCAGATGCTCGACCAGATGGTGCGCGACTACACCGCTAACATCAGCGAGGCGGAGAACGCCGTGGCGCAGACCATCGGCAACCTGCGGCTCCTGGAGGCCGACTCGGCGGAGGCGACGAAGAGCGCCGCCGAGTGGCAGGTCAAGGCCAAGGCCGCCAGCGCCAAGGCAGAACAGGTGCGCGCGAGCAACGCCGCCGACGCGGACAAGTTCGACAACCTCGCCCGGATCGCGATCGGCAAGCAGATCGCGTACGAGAACGACGTGAAGAGCTTCGGCCCGATGATCGCCGAGCAGACGCAGATCACCGACCAGCTCAAGCAGGGCGTCACGCAGATGCGGGGCAAGCTCGACGAGCTGCGGCGCAAGCGGGACGAGCTGGTCGGCCGGGCCAAGGTCACCGAGGCGCGGGGCCGGGTGCAGAGCTCGGCGCGCAGCATCGACGCGCTCGACCCGAGCAGCGAGATCAGCCGGTTCGAGGAGATGGTGCGCCGCGAGGAGGCCCGCCTCAAGGGCCACGAGGAACTCAAGGCCTCCAGCGTGGACGCCCAGTTCGAGGAGCTGTCCGCGTCCTCTCGCGACCAGGAGATCGAGTCCCGCCTCGCCGCCATGAAGTCCGGCCGCTGACCCCACTCCGTCCGGTAGCTGCAACTTCCGTGAAGTTGCAGCTACCGGACGATCAATGTCTGCACTTTCCCCGAAACTGCAGGGCTCCCGGCGTTGGTCAGTGGCCGCCGAACGGGTGGCCCGCGTGGACGAGGGTGTGCCAGAGCTGCTTGACGTACTGCAGGAGGTCGTCGGGGGTGCCCCAGGGGGACCAGGAGGCCGGGTCGCGGAGCATGTCGGCGGCGGCGCGGCCGACGATCTCGGCGTCGAACGTGCCGCGTGGGCCCGCGTGCCGCCGGCAGACCTCCGCGGCCAGGGGCGGGATCGCCGCGCCGCGGAAGTCCTGTCCCACCTCGGCGGCGGTCAGTTCGAAGCCCGCGTGCCACTGCAGGCCGATGCCCAGCCGGTCGGCGAGGCCGGTGAGCTGGTCACCAGCGGGATGGCCACGGAAGCTCGGGTCGAGGACCAGCGCCTCGGCGTCGACGGCGAGGTCCACCGGGCCGTGCACCTGAACTTCGAGGTAGTCGTCCAGCGCGCGGCCGTGTTCGGATACCGACGCCGAATCGGCCAGTGCGCGCAGCGCCGCCAGCGGGTCGACGCCGGGGCGGCCCAGCGTCACACCGGTCTCACGGGCGCGCTCGACGTACCCGGCCAGCACCGCTTCGAAGGCGGCGAGCGTGCCGACGTCGGCGGGGCCGAGGTGGCTGTCGCCCACGGTCACCGTGCAGCGCGTGTTCACCGACGGCCGCAGCCGCACGTGGCACGAGCCGAAGCGAGGGCACGCGCCGTCCGGGTGGCCGAGCAGGTTCAGCCCACCGTAGACCGGCCGTTCGGCCGGCGAGGTGTCGGGTGCCCGGTAGGCGTCGCCGAACAGCGCCTGCTCCCAGCGGTCGCGGTCGCCGCCCAGGAAAGCGCTGCGGCTGCCGTTGGTCACGCCGGTCTCGAACTGGCTCCGGTACCGGCCGTCGGCGGCCATCGACTCGGCGACGGTGCGCCCGTCGGCCAGCATCCGGTCGGGGTGGAAGTTCAGGGTGACCTGCCCGTGCGCGGCGGCGGCTGCCACGAGCTCGGCGAGGTCCGGCACGTCGCCGAGCCGTTTCAGGGCGCGGTGCCGCTGTCGTGCCGCGACATCGGTCACATGCGCCAGCGCAGCCCGCTGCGCGGTGGTCAGCGCCGTCTGCGTGTCCTGGAAAGCCGCCCCCGTCATGCCGGCGACCCCATCACACCACCGTCACCGACGGCAACGTGGTTAGGCGAGTGGCCACCCGCCTCAGCGAGGAGCCCCTCAGGGGGACCCCGGCGACGGGTTCGTTGTCTGCGGGGATGGACGGCGTGGGCGACACTCGTCGTCATGTCGAAGGCACGACGACGGGCCCGGGCCGCCGCGCGAGCGCGGGTCGCCGAGGAGCAGGCACCGGCCGAGGTACGCGAGGCGAGCAGCTGGATTCCGGCCGCCGAACCGGCGTTCGTCGCCGGTGTGCTCGGCCTCGTGGCCAGCGTGTGGCTGACCACGCTGCGGCTGTGGCCGTGGACGCCGGCTGTGGCGGTGGGCGCGAGCTTGATCAACGTGTACGCGGCGTACGTCATCCGCAAGGGCGCGGCCGCCGGTGTCGAGAAGTTCCCGTTCCGCCTGGGCGGCGCCCGCTTCCTGGGTGGGGACCGGGTGGCGGTGGGCCTGGCGGCAGGCAGCGCACTGCTGGTCGTGGTGGCGTTCGTGGGGAGATGAGGAGACGCCCGCGTTCGCGCTTGCCGAACCGGAGCGCCCGGTTGCACAGGTTTCCCCGAAACCGCGGCACGAATCCAGGCGCGTCGGATGGGCTGTGAGAGGGTGGAAGTGTGAACCGACTCGGGGACGCGACCTCGCCTTACCTGCTGCAGCACGCCGACAACCCCGTCCACTGGTGGCCGTGGTGTGACGAGGCGTTCGAGGAGGCCAAGCGCCGCGACGTACCGGTGCTGATCTCTGTCGGGTATGCCGCCTGCCACTGGTGCCATGTCATGGCGCACGAGTCCTTCGAGGACGCGGTCGTCGGCGACCTCGTCAACGAGCACTTCGTGGCGATCAAGGTGGACCGCGAGGAGCGCCCCGACGTGGACGCGGTCTACATGTCGGCGACGCAGGCGATGACCGGGCAGGGCGGCTGGCCGATGACGGTGTTCGCAGCCCCCGACGGCAAGCCGTTCCTGTGCGGCACGTACTACCCGAAGGCGCAGTTCACGCGCCTGCTCGAGGCGGTCACCGAGGCCTGGCGCGATCAGCGGACCCAGGTGCTGGAGCAGGGTGACGCGGTGGTCGAGGCGATCGCGCGCAACCCGATCGAGGGCGGCGGCGAGATCACCAAGGAGCTGCTCGACCACGCGGTGGAGCGGCTGCGCGCCGACTACGACAGCGTGCGGGGCGGCTTCGGCGGGGCCCCGAAGTTCCCGCCGCACATGCTGATGCTGTTCCTGCTGCGCCACCACCAGCGGGCCAAGGACGCCGACGCGCTGGAGCTGGTCCGGCACACCGGCGAGGCGATGGCCCGCGGCGGCATCTACGACCAGCTCGCCGGGGGTTTCCACCGGTACGCGGTGGACGCGACGTGGACCGTGCCGCACTTCGAGAAGATGCTGTACGACAACGCGCTGCTGCTGCGGGTCTACAACGAGATCTGGCGGCTGACCGCCGACCCGTTGGCCCAGCGGATCGCCACCGAGACGGCGATGTTCCTGGTCAACGACCTGCAGACGGCCGAGGGCGGGTTCGCCTCGGCGCTGGACGCCGACACCGATGGCGTGGAGGGCACCACGTACTCGTGGACCCCGGCGCAGCTGGTGGAAGTGCTCGGTGAGGACGACGCCGCGTTCGCGAAGGACCTGTTCGGGGTGACCGACGCGGGCACGTTCGAGCACGGCTCGTCGGTGCTGGTGCTCAAGCGCGACATCGACGACGTGGCCCCCGAGGTGCAGCAGCGCTGGGAGCGTGTACGCGGCCTCATGATGGCCTCGCGGCGGGAGCGCCCGCAGCCGATGCGCGACGACAAGGTGGTCGCGGCCTGGAACGGGCTGGCGATCACCGCGCTGTGCGAGTTCTGGCGCAACTACACCGAGGTCGGCGACGTGGCCGACGTGGAGAACGTGGACTTCCGCGCGATCGCGGTCGAGGCGGGCGAGCTGCTGCTGTCCACCCATGTCGTGGACGGGCGGCTGCGCCGGGTGTCCCGGGACGGGGCGGTCGGGCAGCCGGCGGGCGTGCTGGAGGACTACGGCTGCGTGGCCGAGGCGTTCTGCGCGCTGCACCAGGTCACCGGCGACGGCCGGTGGCTGGCGGCGGCCGGTGCGCTGCTGGACACGGCGGGGGAGCGGTTCCGCGACGGGCAGGGCGGCTTCCACGACACCGCCGACGACGCGGAGCGGCTGGTCATCCGGCCCACCGACCCGACCGACAACGCCACCCCGTCGGGACTGTCGTCGCTGGTCAACGCGCTGCTGAGCTACGGCGCGCTGAGTGGGGAGCCGCGCTGGCACGAGATGGCCGAGCGGGCGCTGTCCACGATCGTGCCGCTGCTGGCCGGGCACCCCCGGTTCGCCGGGTACGCCGCCGCGGGGGCGGAGGCGCTGCTGTCGGGGCCGTACGAGATCGCGATCGCGACCACGGACCCGGAGACCGACCCGCTGCTGCTGACCGCGATCGAACACGCGCCACCCGGAGCGGTGATTGTGGCGGGTCACCCGGACGCGCCGGGCGTGCCGCTGCTGGCGGGCCGGACGATGGTCGGTGACCAGCCCACGGCGTACGTCTGCCGGGGGTTTGTCTGCGACCGTCCGGTGACGACGACTGTCGAACTGGCGACAATTCTCGCCTGATAGCACGATATGAGCGGCCAAACGGACAATCCTGGCTAGGCTGGGGCTTCCCCCGGACGACCGTGGCGTGCCCGCAGCACGCGCTACGCCACCGTCGCCCAGCCTTCCCTGAGGAGATGGTCGCGTGGCCGGTCTGGCCGCCCTGCTGAGCTTCGGCTCCGATCGCAGCTCCACCGACACGCTCAGCGCACTGTCGCGCGCGCTCGCCCCGCGCGGCTCCGAAGAGGCCCGCGGCGTCGCGGGCTCCGCCAAACTCCTGATCCGCGCCGCCATGCCGATCGTGCACCGGCTGGACACCACCACCCTGGTCGTCGACGGCATCGTCGAACTGAGCACCCTGGCCAACCGGTACGCCGAGCGGGGACCGCTGGGCCTGGTGGGCGGCCCCGACCCGTACACCCTGATCATGGCCGACCCGGACGGCCTGGTGCTGGCCCGCAACGGCGACGGCCCGCCGCTCTACTACGCCCGCAGCCGCGGGGCGGTGCTGGTCGCCAGCGAGCCCACGGCGCTGCTGGCCGCCGGGGTGCCCGCCCGGCCCGACCCGGAGACGGTCGCCCGCTTCCTGGCCGTCGGCAGCTGCGACGAGGGTGCTGCCACGTTCTTCGACGGCATCCGCCGGGTGCTGCCGCACCAGGTCGTCGAGATCTCCGCCGGGCACACCGAGGGCTGGCTGGTCCGCGCGCACCCGCCGGTGCGGCACCGCGGCCACGCGATCACCGGCCGGATGGCGCTGCTCGGCGCGGTCGGCGAGGGACGGCTCGGCGTGCTGCTCGGCCCCGGCCTGCCCGGCGCGGCCGTGCTCGGCGCGGCGCTGTCCGAACGGTCCGAGCACCGCGGCCTGCCCGTGTACTCGGTGAACTTCCCGGGGCTGCCGGCGGACTCGTCCGCGTACGCCTCGGCGCTGCTCGGGCCGCTGTCGGACAACAGCGTGCGGCACCGGGCGCTGCCGTTCTTCGCCGACGAGATCGACGTCGACGGGTTCCTCGCCGACGTCGGCGAACCCATGCCCGACCTGTCCAGCTACCTCGCCTGGGCCGTCGCGCGGGCCACCGGCGGCGAGGTCGACGCGCTGCTCGGCGCCGGTGGCTGGAGCGGGCCGGTCGGCCACCTGCCGCGCCTGGCCGACCGGGTCGCCAGCCGCTACGGCGTCGCGCTGCGCTTCCCGTACCGGGACCTGGAGACCACCGACGAGGCGCTGCGGGCCGAGCTGCGCGGGCTCGCCGAGCGCACGCTGCCGCCGGTGTCGCTGCGCGCCGCCGCGGCCGCCCCCGCGGCCGCGACGCTGGAGCCGCCGCTGCGGGAGATCATGCTGCGGCTGCGCGCCGAGACCATCAGTGCGCTGCTGTACCCGCGCCACGGCGCGACCGACCACGACGGGCTCGCCGTCATGCAGCACCTGCCGACCGCGAGCGAGGCCGACGTGGCCCGACTGTGGCGGCGCTACCTGCTGGAACGCTGGCTGACCACGGTCCTCGTGCCGTACGAGCGCACCCCCGACGTGCCCGCCGCCCGCCCCGCGCCCGGCCCGGTCGTGATCACCGCAGCGGGGCAGGACTGGACCACCCACCCCGTGCTCACCGAGCCGATCACGGCCGGTGACCGCATCACCGAGAAGTTCGCCTGGTACGTCGCCGAGTTCGCGCACGGCGCCGACAAGAACGCGCGGCAGGCGCTGCGCCGCCCCTGGCACCTGCTCGTCGCCGCGAAGCCGGTCGCCGTCGCCCAGGGCCTGTCCCGGGCCATCTGGGAGATCGAGCCCGGCTCGTACGCCCGCGCGCTGGTCCGGCTCGCCGGGCCCGCCGTAGGGCTTGCCGACCCGTGGAGCATGCAGGTGGCGCTCGACCACGGCGGCCCGGTCCGGCTCGGGCTGGCGGTGCTGAGCGCCCGGCTGGGCCGCCGCGCCTGGTCCGAGCGGTTCGCCGGGCCGCTGGTCCGCTCCGTCTGCCCGCCCCGCGAGCAGGCCTGCCCGCCCGCCCACCTGGCCGTGGTGCCGCCGCCGCGCGACGCCGACCGGGTCGCCGAGCAGATCGTCGCGGCGCTGCGCAAGACCCTGCCCGACGACGTGTACGCCATGCTGGCCGGCTGCGCCGTGGTCGGCGCGGGCGACGGCGGCACCCGCGTGCTGGGCTGGTCGCAGCCCGGTGAGCCGCCCGCCGGGCTGCTGGAGCGGCTGTGCGAGCGCAACCCCTTCGGCCAGGGCGACGAGCGCACCCCGCTGGTGCTGGCGCTGTCCGCGCAGCGCCGCGTGGCGCAGCCCACCAGCCGCAAGGGCGCGAAAGCTTCGGCACGTCGGCGCTGATTAGACTCCTTGCCGATGGACACTCGCACCGGCCTCCCTGTCGTCGGCATGATCGGCGGCGGCCAGCTCGCCCGTATGACCCACCAGGCGGCGATCGCCCTCGGCCAGTCCCTGCGGGTGCTGGCCAACGACGTCGACGAGTCCGCGGCCCTGGTCGCGGCCGACGTCCAGCTGGGTAGCCATACCGACCTGGCCGCACTGCGCACCTTCGCCAAGTCGTGCGACGTGGTCACCTTCGACCACGAGCACGTGCCCGGCGAGCACATCCGCGACCTCGTCGCGGCGGGCCACAAGGTGTTCCCGGGGGCCGACGCGCTGCAGTACGCCCAGGACAAGCACCTGATGCGCCGCAAGCTGTCGGAGCTGGGCGCGCCGGTGCCGCGCTGGGCGCCGGTCTCGTCGGCCGCCGACCTGGTCGCGTTCGGGCTACCCGCGGTCGTGAAGACGGCCCGCGGCGGGTACGACGGCCGCGGCGTGTTCGTCGTCAACGACGTCGAGGAGATCATCGACCTGCTGGCCAGCGGGGCCGAGCTGATCGTCGAGGAGAAGGTCGAGCTGCGCCGCGAACTCGCCGTGCAGGTCGCCCGCTCGCCGTACGGGCAGGTCGCGGTGTACCCGGTCGTCGAGACCGTGCAGCAGGACGGCATCTGCGTCGAGGTGCTGGCCCCCGCTCCGAACCTGCCCGAGGACGTGGCGGTCGGGGCGCAGAAGCTGGCCATCGACATCGCCAATGAGCTGGGCGTGGTCGGGCTGCTGGCGGTGGAGCTGTTCGAGGTCGCCCCGGACGCGCCGGGCTCCGCGCCGCGGCTCGTCGTGAACGAGCTGGCCATGCGGCCGCACAACTCCGGGCACTGGACCATCGAGGGTGCCCGCACCTCCCAGTTCGAGCAGCACCTGCGGGCGGTCCTGGACTACCCGATGGGCGACACCTCGCTCGCAGCGCCCGCCGTGGTCATGGCCAACGTGCTGGGCGGCCCCGAGGGCGGCATGTCGATCGACGAGCGGCTGCACCACCTGATGGCCGCCG
This sequence comes from Catellatospora vulcania, assembly GCF_009720385.1. Lineage (GTDB taxonomy): Bacteria > Actinomycetota > Actinomycetes > Mycobacteriales > Micromonosporaceae > Catellatospora > Catellatospora vulcania. The sequence continues at coordinate 9,626 of NZ_ML769303.1, forward strand.
AACCGGGCGTCAAGGTGCACCTGTACGGCAAGCAGACCCGGCCCGGCCGCAAGATCGGGCACGTCACCGCGCTCGGCGACGACCTGGCCGACTGCCGCGCCCGCGCGGCCCGCGCCGGACACTGGCTGACCTACGGAAAGGCTCTCGAATCATGAGCGAGCAGACTCCCGCGCCGCTGGTCGGGATCATCATGGGGTCCGACTCGGACTGGCCCGTGATGAAGCCCGCTGCCGAGGCGCTGGCCGAGTTCGGCGTGTCGTACGAGGTTCGGGTCGTCTCGGCGCACCGTACGCCCCAGCTCATGATCGACTACGGGCAGACCGCCGCGGACCGTGGCATCAAGGTCATCATCGCGGGCGCGGGCGGGGCGGCCCACCTGCCCGGCATGGTGGCCAGCGTGACGCCGCTGCCGGTGGTCGGGGTGCCGGTGCCGCTGAAGTACCTCGACGGCATGGACTCGCTGATGTCCATCGTGCAGATGCCCGCGGGCATCCCGGTCGCCACCGTCTCCATCGCCGGCGGCCGCAACGCGGGACTGCTCGCGGCCCGCATCCTCGGCGCCCACGACGCCACCCTGCGGGCCAAGCTCACCGACTACGCCCACAGCCTCACCGAACTCGTAGCCCAAAAGGACGCCGCCCTCCAGGCCACCCTCTAATCCGCCGCCCCACGACCTGCCGCCCCACGACCTGCCGCAACTCTTAAAGAGTTGCGCCTTCGCAGGCCCTTGGAGGCCGCGACTCTTTAAGAGTTGCGGCATGATCATGGCGCGGCCGCGATCAGCGGAATTGTTTGTAGCGGTCGGCGGCTCGGCGGCGGCGTTCGGAGTTGGCGCCCAGGACGATGAGGACGATGCCGCCGACGAGCACGCCCAGCCAGGTGGTTCCGACCAGGGTGAGGGCGTGCAGGGCGGCGATGACGGTGACGGCCGTGCCGATGGCCACGGGGGCCTGCTGGCCGTAGCGGGAGCCGATCACGAGGGTGAGGATGGCCGCGACCAGGAGACCGACCTCACGGATCGGGTTGGTGTCGGTGACCAGCACGACGACCACGGTCGGGCCGAAGCCTGCGATCAGTGCCGGCCCGTACGCGGCCCAGCTGCCCAGTTGCGGGCGCTGCCGCAGTTCCAGCAGCCCGACGACGAGTGCGAGCAACGCGAACGGGAGCGTGTACGCCTCCGGCAGGGCGATGTCGGCGCTGCGCATGATGAGCCACCACGCGGCGATCTCGCTGCCCGCGGCGGCCCAGAACAGCACCCGGCGCTGCCCGGTGGGCCGGTTGGCCCGGGTCGCCGCGATGCCGAGCACCGCGCCCCAGCCGACGAGCAGCGCCGCGACCTGCGACGGGGCGCGTACGGCCAGGGCCAGGGCGATCACCCCGGCGGTGTAGCCAGCCCACTCGACCGCGCTGGCCTCGCGCAGCGCCTCCGGGTGGGTGAACCGCGGGTGCAGCGACGCGCCGACGATCAGGATCGCGCCGACGGCCAGCACGCCGAACGCCGCCCACTCCGGCTTCGCGCCGATGCGCAGGCTGACGGTCAGCACGAACAGCTGCGCGGCCAGCGCCCCGCCGAGCCAGCCCAGGATGCGGGCGCGCTGGCTCCTGCCACCGAGCGCGGCGACGGCTCCGACGGCGACAGCCCCGCCGAACGTGAAGATGGTCAGCCCCGGGGTGGCCAGCGCGCCGGCCAGGCCCGCGCCGCCCGCGATGAGGCCGAGCAGCAGCACCGCGACCCGGGCGGCCCGGACCGGCCGGTCGACCTCCTCTCCGGACGGCGGCTCGGTGAGCGCCACGCTGAGCATGCAGACCGTGAACACCCCGAGCCCGGCCAGCACGCTCGCCGGCCAGGCCAGCCCGAGCCCGGCCGGGGCGATCAGCAGCGTCACCGCGGCGCCGGGCACGACTACGGACACGGCCCGGGTGGGGCCGCCGCCGAAGCCGACCGCGGCGATGCCCGCGGCGACGGTGAGCAGCACCGCGGTCAGCACGGCGGCGACGTCCGCGACGGTCGTGGTGGCGGCGGGCGGGCCCTGCCAGATCGCGTTCAGGCTGTCGTACGGTCGGACCAGCGCCGTATGCAGCGCGGGCGCGAGCGAGGTGAGCGCGATGAAGGCCGGCGCGGCGGCCGCGGCGGCGGCCATCGCGCCCGGGTACGACGGGAAGCGCCGGCTGCGCTCGATCAGCTCCTGGCGGGTGTCGTACCCGACGCGCCAGCGCTGCGGGCCCTCCCTCGGCACCCGGCGGGGCTTGGGCACGGCGACCCGTTCGGGGGTGAGGCCGAGCTGGTCGCGGGTGGTGGTGCGGAGCAGTTCGGCGAGCACCACGAGCAGCACCGCCGCGGCGGCGTACACCCCGGCGGGATGCCCGTTGGCGAGCGCGAGCAGGGCGATCAGCGTGCCGGAGACGGCCACGCCGACGGTGCCCCAGCCGAGATAAGGCGCGGCGGGCTTGCGGGCCGCGGCGAGCGCCGCCAGCCCGATGCTGACCCCGCCGAGCGCGGCGGTCAGCAGCACGTCGGGCTCCTTGCCGGCGGTCGCCGCGAACGCGGCCAGCGCCGCCGGCCCGGCCAGCAGCACGGCGAGGACCCCCGCCCCGCCCAGCACGTCCAGGTGCGCGGGCGGCGGCTCGTCGGCCTGCTCGGCCTGCTGGGTCATCAGCACGGCCATCAGCACGAGCGCGGCCCCCACCAGCGCGATCATGCCGAGCGCCGCGGCGGTGGTCCACGGGCGCACCAGGCTCGCGCCGAGCGCGTGCAGCGCGACCGCGGTCGCCACGGCGAGGCGGGTGTATCCGGCACGGGCGTCCTGTGCCACGGCCGCCGCCAGGGCGTACCCGGTGGCGATGGTCAGGCCCAGCACGATCGGCGCCCACCACGGCCAGCCCAGCGCGGCCGGGGTCCCGACGGTGGCGAGGATCGCGGCGACCGCGGCGGCCTGGTAGCTGCGCGGCGGGGGCAGCACCACGGCCGCGGCCACGGCGAGCACCACCAGCGCCGCGGGCGCCTGCCAGCCGAACTGCACCCCGCTGTCGCCGATCGGGGCCAGGTTGGCGGCCCACAGCTCGCCGGGCAGCGCCAGCGCCTTGATCCCGCCGGCCAGCGCCGGGTAGCCCGCGATCAGGACGAGGATGCCGCCGGCCAGTGCGCTGCCGGCGACGGGTCCGCGGCGCAGTTCCTGCGGGAGGAGCCGTACCGCGACCCCCACCGCGAGCACCAGCAGCGCCGACAGCACCAGCCAGTACGACGGGGCGATCAGGTGCGCGACCCGGGCCAGCGCGGCGATCAGCGCGGTGGTGACCGCCGCGGCGGCGAAGTCCGCGCCGTCCAGGGCGCGGTCGGCCCGGCGGTCGGAGTCGATGGACGGGGCCAGCGCCAGCAGGATCGCCGAGACCAGCAGCAGCGCGCCCAGCCCGGCGTCGAGCACGCCCGCCCCGGCAGTGCCGAACGCCGCCCCGGCCACGACCAGCGCGCCCAGGCCCGCGCCCAGGGACAGCGGGGTGCCGATGCGCCGGTGTGCGACCAGGCGGGCCGCGACGAGGGCCAGGGTGGCGGCGCAGGCGAGGAACGCGCAGGCGAGCGCGACCTGCTCCCCGGCCGCCGGGAAGACGGTGAGCACGCCGGTGCCGACCGCGATCGGCGCGGCGAACGCGGCGGCCCCGGCGGCGGCGTCGCCGAGCAGCACGGTGGCCGGGGGCGCGGGCAGCACCCGCTGCGCGGCCGCGAGCAGGACACCCGCCAGGGTGTACGCCACCATCAGCCCGGCCGTCGACCAGGTGTGCGCCAGCGCGACGCCGACCGCGGTCGCGCCGACCAGGAACGAGGCGACGAGGTGGGTGCGGGCCGCGCGCGGGGTGGCCGCGGCCCAGGGCGCGCCCTGCGCGGAGCCGGTCCCCGCGACGCCGATCCCGGCGGCCAGCAGCGCGATCGCCGCAGCGGCCAGCAGCCACTGGGTGGCCACCCAGCCCAGCCCCAGTGAGGCGGGCGCGGCCAGCGCGGTGAGCGCGGCGCCCGCGACGACGGTCTCGTGCCGCCAGGCGGCCGGCAGTGACAGCGCCGCCGCGATGGTCAGCAGGGCGATCGTGGCGACCAGCGGCCAGCCGGGGTGCCCGGCCCGCTGCGCGATCTCGGCGGTGAACCCGGTCACGTCGGCGCTGCCGAACGGCCACGCCGCGGCGACCGGCGCGAGCGCGGCGCGCAGCGCGCTGCCCGCGGTGAACAGGCTGATCACGATCAGGGCGAGGGTCGACGCGAGCTGCGGGCCGCGCCGGGTCGGCTCCGGGATGGCCCGTACGCCCAGCCCGGTGATCGCGACGGCGGCGGCGATGACCAGCAGCGCCCGGTCGGGCAGGGCGACCACGGCGACCCGCGCCGCGGAGCCGATGACGGCCAGCACCATCGCCCCGGCGGCCAGCTCGTTCAGCGGGGCCCGGCGCAGCATCAGCGCGCCGACCAGCGCGACTCCGACGGCCAGCAGCAGCGTCGCGGAGGCGCGCAGCACCGACGGCACCGTGTCGGCGGTGAGCAGGGCGGCCACGGCGTAGACGACGGCCGCGGCGATGGCCAGCCCGTGCAGCACCCAGGCCAGTTCCCGCAGCCAGAACGCCGAGCGCCGGGTCGCCCTGGCGGCCGTCTCGGGCCGCCGCATGAACGTGGCGATGCCCTCCGGCAGCCCGGCCGTCCGCGTGGTCGCGGGCCGGGCAGCCGCCGGTGTGCCGTCGTCCAGGTCACCGGCGGCCCCCGGGGTGGCCAGGCGCGGCGGCGGGCCGGAACGGGCGGGGGCGTTGGCCAGCTCGACCGCCCGCGCGATCACGGCGTTCTGCGCGGCGACCACGGTCAGCACCACGGCCCAGCCCGCCGGGCCGTGGATCAGGTCGTACACCAGCAGCGGCAGCACCGGCTGGATGGCGATCACGACCGCGTACCGCGGGATGGTCAGCCCGGTGGCCCGGTGGTAGAGGTACGCGATCGCGGCCGTGGCGGCGAAGACCAGCCCCGCCACGACCACCAGCGAGGTGTCGATCAGGCTCAGCTGCGCCAGCAGGTATCCGTCGACCGGCAGCAGCGCCAGCCCGACCGCGGCCAGCGCCTCGGCCGTCGCGGACAGCCCGCCCCGGACCAGGCTCGGCGCGATGCCGAGCAGCAGGGCGGTGGCCAGCGCCAGCACGGTGAGCCGGATGCCGGGGGCGACGCTGCTCAGCGCGACGGCGGCGAACACCACCGCGGCGATGCCGAGCAGCAGCGAGCCCAGCGCGAGCATGATGTTCTGCACCGAGCGCGCGGACGCCTCGGGCGGCGGCTCGGGCAGCGGCGCGACCCGTGGGCCGCCGTCGACGCGAGTCGTGCCGCCGGCTCGGACCGTGCCGGGCGGCCGGGTCGCGCCGTCGGGTCGTGCGCCGCCCTCGCGGGGCGCCGTGGGCGCCTGCCGGGGCACCGTGGCGTCTTCGGCCGTCGTGGCGCCGGAGGCCGCCGGGTCCGCGGCCGATGCGCCGGGAGGCGGCGAGGCGGCCTGCACGGTCGGGTCCTTCGCGCCCGGTGGGCGCGGGATCCAGCGGCGCTGCTTGGGCGCGGCCTTCTTCTGCCGCTGCGCCTCGGCGTGGGCGAGGATGTCGCGCTGGTACAGCGCCGCCTGGAGCTTGCCGCTCAGCTTCTTGCGCTCGCCGGACAGGCGCAGGTCCTCGGCGTTCATGTCGGCGATGGCCTTGTTGAGCCGGGCCACCTCGGCCGCGAGCTGCTCAGGGGTGTTGCCGCAGTGCGGGCAGCGCACCGACGGATCCCGTTCCCGGCCACACATCGAGCACGTGCTGGTGGCCGCAGCCATGGCTACCTCCGACTCCCGGCACGTCACCGGATGACGACGCGGCGTATGGATCCACTCAGCAGCAGCATGCCTAATAGGAGTGACCTTTGAAAAGCCCCATTTCAGTCAGCAAGTGGATCGCCGGGACACGCGGTTGCCCTGCGCATGCGAAAGGGCCCGCCCGCGGTATGCGGACGGGCCCTTCTCACGTGCGGTCAGACCGTCGGGCGGCCCAGCGCGCGCAGGTTCCAGCCCGCGGACTTCCAGGCGGTCGCGTCGAGGCAGTTGCGCCCGTCGACGACCAGCTTGGTGGCGGCGACCTCGCCGAGGGCCACCGGGTCGGCGTTTCGGAACTCGGCCCACTCGGTGAGCACGCAGACCAGGTCGGCGTCGGTGACGGCGGCCACCATCGACTTGGCGTACTCGACCTCGGGCAGCGCCCGCTTCGCGTTCTCCATGCCCTGCGGGTCGTACACGTGCACCGAGGCGCCGGCGCGGGACAGCATGCCCGCCACGGCGAGCGCCGGGGCGTCGCGTACGTCGTCGGAGTTGGGCTTGAAGGTCGCGCCGAGCACCGCGATCCGGGCGCCGGACAGGTCCGGGCCGGCCGGGCCGAACCTGCGGCCGAGCAGGCCGGCGGCCAGGTTCAGCACCCGCTGGCGGCGGCGCAGGTTGATCAGGTCGACCTCGTGCAGGAAGCGCAGCGCCTCGCCGGCGCCCAGCTCCTGGGCGCGGGCCTGGAAGGCGCGGATGTCCTTGGGCAGGCAGCCGCCGCCGAAGCCGACGCCCGACTGCAGGAAGCGGTTGCCGATGCGCGGGTCGTAGCCGAGCGCGCGGGCCAGCTGGGTGATGTCACCACCGGCGACCTCGCAGACCTCGGCCATCGCGTTGATGAAGGAGATCTTGGTGGCCAGGAACGAGTTCGCGGCGACCTTGACCAGCTCGGCGGTGGCGAAGTCGGTGGAGACCACCGGCACCTCGCGGTCCTCGGTGGCGGCCAGGTCGAAGACGCCCTTGTGCGCGGCGTGCAGCAGCGAGTTCGACCACTCGGTCTTCGTCGCCACGACGATGCGGTTGGGCCGCATGACGTCGTCGACCGCGAAGCCCTCCTGCAGGAACTCGGGGCTCCAGGCGACCTCGACGGCCAGCTCCGGGCGGGCGTGCTTGGCGACCAGCTGCTCGACCCACTCGGCCGTGCCCACCGGGACGGTGGACTTGCCGACGATCAGGGCCTTGCGGCTCAGGTGCTGGGCCAGGTTGCTGACCGACGCCTCGACGTAGGTCAGGTCGGCGCCCAGGCCGCTGGCCCGCTGCGGGGTGCCCACACAGATGAAGTGGACGTCGCCGAAGTCGGCGGTCTCCTGGTACGACGTGGTGAACCGCAGTCGGCCGGCGGCCAGGTTGCGGCGCAGCATCTCGTCGAGTCCGGGCTCGTGGAAGGGCACCTCGCCCTTGCCGAGCTTCTCGATCTTGTCTACGTCTACGTCGAAGCCGATGACCTCGTAGCCCAGTTCTGCGTAGCAGATGGCGTAGGTGGCTCCCAGGTAACCGGTGCCGATGAAGGTCAGTCGGGGCCGGGCGGCGCCTGACGGCGGGGTTACCGGGGCAGGCTGGCTCGCGTACGGGAGCGTCACGCTTCGTCTCCTTGATCCGCAAGGGGTGGGGGTCTCAGGTTTGAGCAGTTGAAGAGCCTACGCCCTCGACCACCTCAAAGAAAGTTTACCGGCAGCCGCTGGACGACCTTGGCTTATCGAGCGTTAAGCTACCGACCGGTACGCCCCATATGAAAGTCGGTCAGAGGAGGTCTCGGGTGTTCGCGCTGTACCAGCTCTCCGAGGAGCACGTGGCGATCCGCGAGGCGGTACGTGAGGTATGTAACGCCAAGGTCGCCCCGAACGCCGCCGCTGCGGACGAAACGAGCGAGTTCCCGCAGGCCAGCTATGACGCGCTGCGCGCCTCGGACTTCCACGCCCCGCACATCCCCGAGGAGTACGGCGGCGCGGGCGCTGACGCGCTCGCCACCGCGATCGTCATCGAGGAGGTCGCGCGCGCCTGTGCCTCGTCCTCGCTGATCCCGGCCGTGAACAAACTTGGCACCATGCCGGTGTTGTTGTCCGGTTCCGCCGAGCTCAAACAGCGATACCTGCCGAAGGTCGCCTCCGGCGAGGGCATGTTCTCGTACTGCCTCTCCGAGCCCGAGGCCGGCAGCGACGCGGCAGCCATGACAACCCGGGCAGTTCGTGACGATAATCACTATGTTCTCAACGGCGTGAAGCGCTGGATCACCAACGCCGGCGTCAGCGAGTACTACACCGTCTTCGCCGTCACCGAGCCCGGCATCGGCGCCAAGGGGATCTCCGCCTTCGTGGTCGAGAAGTCCGACCCGGGGGTCAGCTTCGGCGCGCCCGAGAAGAAGCTCGGCATCAAGGGCTCGCCCACCCGCGAGGTGTACCTCGACAACGTGCGCATCCCCGCCGACCGTCTGATCGGCGAGCCCGGCACCGGCTTCGCCACCGCCATGCGCACCCTCGACCACACCCGGGTCACCATCGCCGCCCAGGCCGTCGGCATCGCCCAGGGCGCGCTGGACGCGGCCCTGGACTACGTCAAGGAGCGCCGCCAGTTCGGCAAGCCGATCGCGGACTTCCAGGGCGTGCAGTTCATGCTCGCCGACATGGGCATGAAGCTCACCGCCGCCCGGGAGCTGACCTACGCCGCCGCGGCCCGCTCCGAGCGCGGCGACGCCGACCTGACCTACTTCGGCGCGGCCGCCAAGTGCTTCGCCTCCGACGCGGCCATGGCCATCACCACCGACGCTGTCCAGCTCCTCGGCGGCTACGGCTACACCAAGGACTTCCCGCTGGAGCGCATGATGCGCGACGCCAAGATCACCCAGATCTACGAGGGCACCAACCAGGTCCAGCGCATCGTCATGGCAAGGCAGCTCCTCAAGGGCGTCATCTAGTCCGGCTTCACCTGGGCGTGGCCCCCCCCAGGCGGGCACCCCCAGGGACGGAGCCGGGGGGGGGGGGCGTAAG
>NZ_ML769303.1:18468-27809 GCF_009720385.1 Catellatospora vulcania
CCTGGCCTCGCCCGCCCCCCGGGGCCCCCCCCCCCCGCCCCCCCCGGGGGGCCCCCCCCCCCCCCCCCCCCCACGCCCAGGTACGGAGCAGGGGTCGTGGGCCTTACTGGGCGTTCTGGAGCGGCTCGCCGAGGATGTTTCGGACGGCACCGCGGATCGCATCGGCGTGAAGATAGATGTCGTCGATCGAATCGATCAGGTGACGGGTCTCCACCTTGTCCGCATCGAACGTGCCCAGATACTTCCTGGCCTTGCCGTTGAAGTGCAGACGGGCAATGGGTCGGCGGTTGTTGTCGTCCAGGAGAATCGCGAAGTAGGACTTGGCGTCGCGCCCCACAATCCGTTGCGGCTTGGCTTCGCTGCACGCGATCGCTTTGACGATCTGATAGCCGGTCAGCTCCTCAAGCGTGGTCTCCACCTCGGTATCACGCTCGACGTCGCTGACTGCCGCAGCCTCGCTCTCCAGCCCTTGTGACGAAGCCCCGGCGCCTTGCCTGGGAGTGTTCGCATACAGCGCGCTCTTGAGCCGGTCGTTCACCTGGTCCCTGATGAACTGCGCGGACGCCTTCGCGACGAGCGGCCTGAACTGCTCGCGCACCTTCTGCGTGAACGATCCCTCGTGCAGCCGCGCGGCGAAGTACCTGACCCAGTCGTCATCGGGCTCGTTGAACTGTGCTGCCAGTGTGCGCTTGATCTGGCCGAGCTGCTTCAACTCCTCGGCCGCGTAGATGATGGAGTCGAGATCGAAGTCTTCCTTCGAGAGTTTGCGCAGCTCCGGAAGGAGGGCGTCGTCGATGTCGTCCAGGTCCAGCACAAGGAACGGCTTGGCGTCCATGCGGTTTGGAGCGTCGAGATCCGTGTAGAAGTGGTAGATCTGGCCGTTCGTGAGAATCGCGATCCGTGCGTTCGTGACCGAGAAGTATCGGTACAGCTGCGACGCGTGCTCGATCTTCAGCGCGTCACGTGGCTGCTTGCACTCGATGAGGATCTGCACCTCGCCGTTGCGAACGATCGCGTAGTCGACCTTCTCACCCTTCTTGATGCCGACATCGGCCGTGAACTCGGGAACGACCTCCATCGGATTGAAGACGTCATAGCCGAGGATCAGTGAGATGAACGGCATGACGAAAGCATTCTTGGCGGCTTCTTCCGTCTGAATCACATCCCGCTGGTTCCGGACCTTCGTGGCAAGCGCGGCGATCCGCTCCTCGAACTCCATGGCACGCTCCTTTGTTGCATCCAGGCAGAGACCGGATGTTACCGAGCGATTGCAGAGCTTGTAGCCGCGAAAACCGACGGAGAGGTCTCCCCGTTCGGCGAACAAGTTCAGCAGAAGGAACGGGTCACGCGTCCTTGAGCCGGGCGCACACAGCGAGCTGAATAGCCACTGCGACAACACCTGCGGCCATCCGTCAATCCGATCAAAGGCTTCGTCGGTCGGAGTGATGGCGTCGCGGGTCAGCCGACGACGAGGCGCTCTCCGCCGAAGTCGGCGATGATCTCCATGCGGCCGCCGAGGGCTTCGATGTAGGCGGCGAGCGTGCGCAGCTCGCTGCTGGTGATCTTGGCGCGCTCGATGGCGGAGACGCGCTCCTGCCTGACGTGCATCCGTTCAGCCATCTCGGCCTGGGATAGCCCGAGCCGCTTGCGCATCTCGACCAAGCGGGTCGCGCGACTCACGTTGATCAGATGTTCGGCGCCCGCCTCGACTTCCGCGCGGTCGGCCTCGTCGGGGAAGAACCCGGTGAGAAAGCCGTCCTGGTCGTAGCCAGAAGTGCTGCTCATGCCTGGTCCTTTTCCTTCAGGTAGGTGCTGTGTCGAGCTTCGGCGGTCGGAATGGCCTCGCGATCGCCTGGCCGACGAGAATCGCCGTGTTGCGGTCGGTGCGTTGCAGCTCATGAAGCCAATCCCTGACCTCGTTGACCATCTCCGGTCGGAAGCTAACCCGGCAAAGTTAGGCACGGCCAGTACCTCTGCATACTGAACCGCCGGGAAGGCGATCGTCGACGGTGATACCTGCGGGTGCGGACAGGGCCCGGCGGGAGTCCGCCGGGCCCTGTCCGTGGTGCGTCAGGCGGTGCGGTAGGCGCGGACGATCGTCTGCGTCACCGTGTTGCCTGCCGTGTCGGTGGCCTTGATCCGCAGTGACACGAAGCCGGGCCGCTTCAGGTGGCTGACGAAGGCCGTTCCCCAGATGACGGGCACCTTGCTCCAGGTCCGGCCGTCGTCGAAGGAGGCTTCGACGCCGAGTTCCCGGCAGGACGCGGTCGCGGTCGCCGTGTGCCGGTCCAGCACCACCGGGATGGCCATGGGGCGGCCCGCCCGCGCGGTGTTGGTGTCGTCGAGGGCCGGCATCGGCCGGGCCGTGGTCAGGGGGAACCGTTCCGGCGCGGAGGTGTGCGCCGAGGTGAAGGTCCAGGCCACCGCGACCGATGCGGACAGGGTGTCGGGCGCGCCGCGGGTGACGGTCGCCTCCAGCCGGTAGGCCGCCTTCGCTGCGGGCACGGTGAACTCGGCGTACGAGCCGTCGGCCGTGCCGATCTCCTTGCCGTTGCGCAACAGCCGCAGGTGGACCTGCAGGTCGTCGCGCCCGACGGGGCGGCCGGCCGCGTCGGCGAACATGGCCGGCTGGACCGTGATCACGTCACCGTCCCGCCCGGCGTATCCGGTCGGCGACCACGACGGGGCCTCGAGCACCGTCGGTCCGAACGGCGCCGCGTTCCACACCTGGTGGTACGTCTTGCCCGGCTGGTAGGTCGCCTCCTGGACGGTGGAGTTCGCGCCGTCGACGAAGGTCGTCGTCCAGATCAGCCCGCCGTCGGTGTTGTAGTACTCGGTGGCGTGGAACGGCAGGTCGATCGCCGTGTTCGAGCCGATGGGGCCGGGGCCGCCGATGGCCGCCGCGCGGTGGAACCGCATCGCCGCCGTCGTCGTGGACTGGCTGCGGTAGACGGCCTTGACAGTGGCCAGGTTCGCCGGGGACAACCTCCGGGTCAGGCCGGTGAACATGTCTCCCTTGCGCACGTAGGCCAGGTCGTACGTGTACGGGCTGTTCCGGAAGGTCCCGTCCTTGCCGGGACGGGCGAGCCCGATGCCGAGCGTCACCGCGAACTCCGGAGCATCGACGGCGGGCCCGATCCGGCCGAAGAAGACGTCCTGGAACGACACCCCGCTGAGCTGCACGCCGGGGTAGCGCAGGCCGTCGTCCCAGTTCGCGCTGATGTTGACGGCCTTCGGGGCGGCGTCCCGCTGCGGCACGGTCAGCGCGACCGGTTTGGCAGTACGCGCGTCGAGCGCCTCGGTGACCGGCGCGTGCACGTCCAGCAGCGGCTGCACGAGCAGCGTCGACACGCTGCCCTCGTGGATGGTGCTGTACAGCGCGTACCGGCCCTTGGGCAGCCGCATCGTGCCGCCGCCCGGTTCCCCGGCCAGCGTGGTGAACTCGCCGGTGGCCAGGTTCGCCGCCACGGTCTCGTAGTCCGTGGCCGGGTTGCCGTCGCGCCCGGTGTGGGGGAGCCGTACGTCGTAGCTCTCGATCTCCTTGTTGAGCGCGAACACCGTGCGCACCCGCAGGTCGCCAGGACCGGTCGCGGCGACCGCGCCCTGGTAGACGCCGTCGGGAACGTCGACCCGGGTGTCCACGGTGACCGTCGCCTCGGCGCGGCCGCCTGCGGGCACGACCAAAGTGGCCGGGCTGACGGTGAGCATGCCCGCCGGGGCAGGGGCGACCGACAGCGCCAGCGTGACCGGGGCGGTGCCCGTGTTGCGATACCCGATGGCCTGGGTGAACGGGGTGTCGTCGGCGTGCGGCCAGCGCTGCACCGGGAAGTCGATCGCGCCGATCTCGGCGACGACCGGCTGCGCGGCCGCGCGGCCGATGTCGACCCGGCCGGCGCCCTGCTCGTAGAGGCTGTCGTCGCCGCCCGGCTTGGCCGAGTCCATCAGCGCGGCTTTGAGCTGCGGTCCGGTCCAGTCCGGGTGCTGCCCGGCGAGGATCGCGGCCGAGCCCGCCACGTGCGGGGTCGCCATCGAGGTGCCCGCCATGGGCTGGTAGCCGCCGCCGGGGGCGGCCGCGACGATGTCGACGCCCGGCGCGCTGATGTCGGGCTTGATGTGGTTGTCGCCGAGGCGGGGGCCCTTGCTGGAGAAGTACGCCCGCTGGTCGTCGGCGTCGACCGCGCCGACGGCGAGCGCCTCGTCCAGAGCGGCCGGCGAGGAGATCGACTTGGGCTTGCCCTCGTTGCCCGCGGCGACGACGAACAGCGTGCCGTAGCGCCGGCTGAGGTCCTGGAGGGCGAGCTCGAGCGGGTCGAACCCCGGCAGGTCGGTGCCGCCCAGGCTCAGGTTGACCACCTGCGCCTGGGCCGCGGCCCACTCCATGCCGGCGATGATGTCGGAGTCCGCGCACTCGTTGGTGGCGCACACCTTGCCGATGACCAGCTTCGCGCCCGGGGCCACGCCGCGGTAAGCACCGCCGGAGGCGGCGCCGGTGCCCGCGATCGTCGACGCCACGTGGGTGCCATGGCCAACGTTGTCCGTCGGGTCGTTGCCGCCGGTGAAGTCTCGGATGGCGGCGATCTGCCCGGCGAAGTCGGGGTGGGCGGCGTCGATCCCGGTGTCGAGCACGCCGACGGTGACGCCGGCGCCGTCGAAACCGGCCTGCCAGGCCGCCGGTGCCCCGATCTGCGGCACGCTGTGGTCCAGCGAGACGCGGCGCTTGCCGTCCAGCCAGATGCCGGTGATCCCGGTGGTCAGCGTGCGCTGCGACGAGGTGCCGCGGGTCAGCGACGACCACAGGTCCGCCCGGTCGCCTGTACCCGCCCGCACGGCGAGCGCGTCGGCGGCGGGCAGGTCGGCCCGCACGCTCGCGTCGCCGCCGACGACGGCCGTGCGCGCCCGCGCGGAGCTGCCCGCCGGGTACGCGACCAGCAGCGGCAGCTCGGCCGCCCGGTCGTCGTAGCCGAACCCGCCGAGCGTGGTGAGATCGAACAGCCGTCGGTCGAGCCGCCCCGCGCGCAGCAGGGGCATCGCGTCGGCCGGGACGACGTACTGGTGGCCGTCCTCCTGGCTGCTCACGAACCGCATGCCGGAGCGTCCCGGTCCCCGCTGGATGTCCAGGTGACCGCTCGCGTCGAGAAACACCCGGTCACCGGTGATCAGTGTGAAGGCGCGGGATGCGCCGGAGACCGCGGCCTGCGGACCGTCCTGAACCGGGCCCGGGGGAGCGGCCAGGCTTCCCGTCGCCGAAGCGGTCGCGGGCTGAACCGCGAGGGCCGTGGTGACCAGCGCGGTCGCGAGCACCCCGGCCGTCAGTGCGTGTCGTTGCCGTCGTCGCACATCGTCCTCTCCGCCACCGGGTGTCTCCCGGGACGGCACGATGACGTCTGGGGCCGTCCACCGGTTGATCACCTGGGTGTGACGGCGGACACAATGCGGCCCCCGTGCCGCCGGGGCCCGTCGCCGCGCGGGGTTGCATTCGCCGGTGACCACGGAACGAAGCTTCGGGGGCACGGGTGAGGCGAGTGACGCCGAGGAGTTCGACGCGTTCTACGCCGCCTGTGCGGGACGGGTGGTGGGTCACGTCTACACGCTGACCGGCAACCGCACCGAGGCGGAGGACGCCGTCGCCGAGGCGTTCACCCGGGCCTGGCAGCGCTGGCCGGCCGTACGCGAGGCGGACAGCCCGGAGGCGTGGGTGCGCCGGGTCGCCTCCCGGATCGCGGTCAGCAGCTGGCGCAAGGCGTTCAACCGGGTCCGGGCGCACCGCCGGGCCGCCGTCGACATCAGCGTGCCGGGACTCACCGAGGACCACGTCGCCCTGCTGCAGGCGCTGCAGCAGCTGAGCGCCGCCGAACGCCGCGCCGTGGTGCTGCACCACCTCAACGACCTGAGCGTCGCCGACGTGGCAGCCGAGATGGGCAAACCCGTCGGGACCGTCAAGACGTACCTCGCCCGCGGCCGCCGGGCGATGGCCGGGATGCTGACCGAGGCACCCCAGGAAGAGGCATCCCATGGCTGAGCTGCACGACGACCTCACGTCGATCGTCGACGGGGTCCAGCGGGTCACGAAGCTCCCCGCCGCGCGGGCGTTGCGCGAGCGCGGCGACCGCCGCCGCCGTCGCCGTACGGCCGTCACGGGCGCGGGCCTGGTCGTGCTCGCGCTGGCCGCAGGCGCCGCCCTGGTGCAGGGGCGCGAGACCCCTGCCGATCCGGGTGGAGTCCCGTCTTCGGCAGTCCCGTCCGCGACCGCTTCGGCCGGACCGCAGGACATGCTGGCCGGTCGACGGCAGATCATGATCGTGGTGCCGAGCATGGGTGGCGCCGTGCTGGCGATCGGCCGTGACGACGACCGGGTGGGGGCCACCACCGAACGCGGCGTCGACGGCCGGGCGCTGTGGATCCTGCGCCCCGAGGGGGACCGGTACCGGATCGAGCTGGCCGCGCCGCAGGGCGACGCCCGGTTCTGCATGACCGTGGTGCACGACGCCGCGCCCGGCAGTGTGCGCGGCCGGGCGTGCGACCCGGCGGCACAGGCGCAGCTGTTCAAGATCGAGCGGGTCGCCGACGGGACCTGGTCGCTCTTCCAGGGCAGACGTTACGTCCAGGTCGTCGACGGCACCGACGCCCTGGTCCCCGACCTGCCCGAGAACCTGACCACGACGTACGAGCTGCAGGACCGCGGCCCGGCGTCCGGCTAGCCTTCTTCGGGATCAGTGGCCGGGGTCCGGCTGCTCGAGGGCGGTGACCGTCATCGACTCCAGCACGGGCGCGCCGAAGGTGGTCACCATCGCCACGTCGGAGGCGTCACGGCCGCGGCCGATCAGGATGCGGCCCTTGCGCGGGCGGTTGTTGCGCGGGTCGAACGTCCACCACCGGTCGCCGAGCCACACCTCCATCCAGGCCGCGAAGTCCATCGGCGCGGGGTCCGGGGGCACGTCGAGGTCGGGCAGGTAGCCGAAGACGTAGCGGGCCGGGATGTTGAGCGCGCGGCAGAAC
Source organism: Catellatospora vulcania (assembly GCF_009720385.1). GTDB lineage: Bacteria > Actinomycetota > Actinomycetes > Mycobacteriales > Micromonosporaceae > Catellatospora > Catellatospora vulcania. Next base: position 25,465 of record NZ_ML769303.1, read on the forward strand.
GAGATCGCCAGGTGCGTGAAGTCGCGGCACACCCCGAAACCCGAGGTGTTGACGTCGACCGCGGTGGAACGCGCGTCGCTGGTGCCGTAGCCGAAGGTCAGGTGGCCGTTGACGTAGTCGCAGATCGCCTGCACGCGCGTGTGGTCGGCCGGCATGCCGCCGAACCTCGACCAGGCTTCGTCGCCGAGCATGTCGGGCAGGCAGAAGCGGCTGGGCAAGGTGAAGATCAGCACGTCGTCGGGCAGTTCGTGGGGCAGCAGCTGCGGCGCGTTGCCGGCGGTGTCCTCGGTGGCGTCGGGCACCAGCGCCGTCGCCGCATAGCGAACCGTGCACCGGCCGGCGGGCAGCACCAGCCGGGTGCAGGGATTGTCATAGAGATCGACATAGCTACGGACGTTGACCTGCGGCTCCAGCGCCCAGGAGCGTTCGATGACCGAGACCGGCCCGGTGCCCCGGGGCTCGATCTGCAGCACAGCAGGGGTGTCCACGGCGGACTGATAGACGAACTCGCAACCGACTTGTACCCGACGCACGTTCATGTCCCACCTGTGTCCCGAGTGCCGCGCTGTCACACCTGTCGGCGCATGGTCCCACGTGGATATTTCGGGTCCCGTCAATCGATCAGGGGCGGCCGCCGCGGTGGGCGGTGTCGGCGCGGACCTCGCGGGTGGCGGCCAGCAGCGCGTCGGCGGCGCGGGAGAAGTAGTCGAACAGCACCGCCAGCTCGTCCGGCCGGTACCCCTGGATCACCTCGCCGAGGCGCTGCCGGGCCGGGCCGACGATGGTGTCCACATCCAGCTTCGGCACTGGTTCGACCAGCACCCGGCGGCGGTCGGCGGGGTCGGCGACGCGGCGCACGTGCCCGGCCCGCTCCAGCCGGTCGATGAGGCGGGTGGTCGCGCCGGTGGTCAGCCCGGCGCGCTCGGCGAGCTCGCCCGAGGTCAGTCGACCGGCGAGGTTGAGCGTGCTCAGCGCGGCCCAGTCGGTCGGGTGCATGCCCGCCGCGTCGGCCGCGGCCTGGGCGTGGGCTGTCATCGCGTCGAGGTAGCGCCGGAAGGTCTCGTGCGCTCCCGGTGGCAGGGCGGCGTGCGGCGTGGCGTCGGCCATGGCGTGGCGGCTCCCTCTGCGCTAATCTCTGCGTGAGTGCAGATATTGCACCTGTGCAGTTTCTGTGTATCCGGTGCCATGTTAGGCCCGGCCGACCCGGGAGGAACACGTGAACCACGCCGACCGCACCGCCGACCTGGCCGAAATCGAGCAGCTCCTGGCCTCGATCGCGCACGCCTGGGAGGCCGCAGACGCCGACGCCTTCGGCCGCGCCTTCACCGACGACGCCAGCTACGTCACCTTCGTCGGCACCGTGTACCGGGGCCGCGACGACATCACCGAGAGCCATCGCGCGCTGTTCCAGGCTTTCACCAAGGGCACCCGGCTGGCCGGGGAGACGATCTCCGTCACGTTCCTCGGCCCGGACACCGCCGTGGTGGTCGGCCGCGGCGACACCTACAAAGGACGCCGCCGGCCCGCGCTGTCGAAGATCCAGACCTACACGCTGGTACGCGAACCCGACGGCTGGCGGGTCGCGGCCTTCCACAACACCCGCCGCCGCGGGCTGATGGAGGCGATGCAGTTCCGTTTCGCCCCGGGCACCCGGCCCGCCGTCCGCTGACGGCGAAATGTCCGGTGCGGACGGAGGTGATTGGCGAGGCCGTGTCACGGGTACCCGCCTGGCAACGTCAGCCGTGATTGAGGAAGGCTCCCATGACACAGACCGAATGGGCCGCGGACAGCCGCGCCGCCGGGCAGGTCGTCGTCGCGACCTACGACACGTACGCCGAGGCGGAGCGGGCCGTCGACCACCTGTCCGACAACGGGTTCCCGGTCGAGCGCACCGCGATCGCCGGCCGTGGGCTGAGCCTGGTCGAGCAGGTCACCGGGCGGTTGACGACGTGGCGTGCGGCCGCGCACGGCGCGGTGAGCGGCGCCCTGCTGGGCGCGCTGTTCGCCTGGATGTTCGGCTTCTTCAACTGGGTCACGCCGCTGATCTCGCTGCTGCTGCTCGTGCTGTACGGCGCGGGGTTCGGCGCGGTCGCGGGCGGGCTGTTCGGCCTGGCCGGGCACGCCCTCACCGGCGGCCGCCGCGACTTCTCCTCGGTGTCGGCGATGCAGGCCGACCGCTACCAGATCCTGGTGGACTCGGCGTCCGCCGACGAGGCCCTGCGCCTGCTCGACGAGGGCGGCCTCGCCGGCCGCGCCTGACCGGCTCCACGTGCGGGGCGGCCCGCGGGTGCCGGGCGGGGGGGGACCGCGGGCCGCTGGGGGGGGCGGGGGGGCGTGAAGGGGTA
>NZ_ML769303.1:27819-149968 GCF_009720385.1 Catellatospora vulcania
CCCGCCCGGCCCGCCCGCGCGGGCGACCGGGGGGGGGGCGGCCGGGGTTCCCCGGCCGGGCGGCACCCGCGGGCCGCTCTCTGCTTCGTACTGGAGTAATCGGTTACAGGACGTGCTCCCTGGGGGAAGAAGAAGTCCAAACCAGGACTGGTGAAAGCGCTTTCCGTTGGTTTAGACTCCGCGACCATGCCAGTCTTCAGTGTCACGCCGGACGCCGTCGAGCTCGACGGCAAGCCGTTCCAGGTGCTCTCCGGGGCGATCCACTACTTCCGGGTGCTGCCCGAGCAGTGGGGCGACCGGCTGCGCAAGCTGCGCGCGATGGGCCTGAACACGATCGAGACCTACGTGCCGTGGAACCTGCACGAGCCACGGCCGGGCGAGTTCGACTTCAGCGGCCGGATCGACCTGGGGCGTTTCCTGGCCGAGGCGGCGGACGCCGGGCTGTACGCCATCGTGCGGCCGGGGCCGTACATCTGCGCGGAATGGGACAACGGGGGGCTGCCCGCCTGGCTGCGGGCCGCCGAGGAGATCCCGCTGCGCTGCCACGACCCCCGGTTCCTCGAACCGGTAGACCGCTTCTTCGACCGGCTGGTGCCGCACCTGGTGGAGCACCAGGTGACCCGGGGCGGCAACGTGCTGATGGTGCAGGTCGAGAACGAGTACGGCTCGTACGGCTCGGACCGGCGCTACCTGCGCCACCTCGCCGACGGCCTGCGCGCCCGGGGCATCGAGGTGCCGCTGTTCACCTCCGACGGCCCGACGGACCTGATGGTCACCGGGGGCACCCTCGACGACGTCTACGCCACGGCCAACTTCGGCAGCCGCCCGGCGGAGCGGTTCGCCGAGATGGCCGCGCTGCGCCGCTGGCCGTCGTTCTGCATGGAGTACTGGAACGGCTGGTTCGACCACCACGGCAAGGAGCACCACGTGCGGCCCGCCGAGGAGGCGGCGGCCACGCTGGCCGAGATGGTGGACGCGGGGGCGTCGGTCAACCTGTACATGGCGCACGGCGGCACCAACTTCGGCTTCCTGGCCGGCGCCAACGCGGTCGGCGAGTTCCTCGACGACGTGTACCTGCCCGACGTGACGTCCTACGACTACGACGCCCCGCTCAGCGAGCACGGGGCGCTGACACCGAAGTACTGGGCGTTCCGGGAGGTGCTCGGGCGCGGCGTGGAACTGCCCGATCCGCCGTCGGAGCAGCCGAAGGTCCTGCCCGCCGGACGCGTCGAGCTGACCCAGCGCCTGTCGCTGCTGGACTGCCTGGACGTGCTGTCCACCGGCACCGTGCACAGCGCCGTCCCGAAGTCCCTGGAGGAGCTCGGCCAGGCGTACGGGCTGGCCGTCTACCGCACCCGCGTCCCCGGGCCGCGGACCGGCCACCAGCTGCGCGTCAAGGGATTGCGCGACCGCGCGCTGGTGCTGGTCGACGGGGTGCCCGCCGGTGTGCTCGACCGCAACGGCCCCGTCGCGCTGCCGGTCGAGGTCGGCGGCGCCGCGGCGGACGTGACGCTGGTCGTCGAGGCGATGGGGCGGGTCAACTACGGCCCGCTGGTCGGCGAGCGCAAGGGCATCGTGGGCGGGGTCTGCCACGGCCAGCAGTTCGTGCACGGGTACGAGATCGACCCGGTGCCGCTGGACGACCTGTCGGCGCTGCCGTGGGGGCGGGCGACCGGCGCGGCCGGGCCGGTGTTCCACCGCGGCGTGCTGCGCGTCGACGAGGTGCGCGACGCGTTCCTCGCGCTGCCCGGGTGGCACAAGGGCTACGTCTGGGTCAACGGCTTCAACCTCGGCCGCTACTGGGAGAAGGGTCCGCAGGTCACCCTCTACGTGCCGTGGCCGCTGCTGCGCGAGGGCGACAACGAGATCATCGTCCTGGAACTCGACGCCGACCCCGCGCAGCCGGTCGTCGAGGTACGTGAGCAGCCCGACCTGGGGCCTGCGGCGGTCTACGTCGCGGACTAGGCGGGACTGCCGGTGCGCCGGCCCGCGGGACCCGGGCGGCGCACCGGAGGGCCGGTCTCGGACGAGGCGGAAGCCGCCGCCCGAGGCCGGCCCGGCATGCGAGTGCCGTTCAGGCCTCGACGAGCGGGGTGTCCACCAGATGCTCGGCCAGGAACCAGGCCTGCAGCTCGCCGGTGCGGATCACGTCGGAGACGAGCAGGTCGTTGGTGCCGTCGTCCCCCATCTCGTCGGCACGTTTGGCGGCCTCATGCGCACTGACCAGGATGATCTCGTGCGCCTCCAGCAGGCGGGAGATCATCGCGGGCACCTCCTCGACGCCGTCCGGCGGGCGCTTGATGGTGGTGATCTCCGCGACGTGGCGCGGGTCGCCGACGGCCACGCCGCCGAGGGTCTGCACCCGCTCGGCGATGGTGTCGATGAGGGCCAGCTGCTCGCCCGCGTGCTTGTCCAGCAGCAGGTGCAGCTGGTAGAACGTCGGCCCGCGCATCAGCCAGTGGTGCTTCTTGTAGAGGTTGTAGAGGATCTGGGAGTCGGCCAGGCACTGGTTGAGCCGCTCGCACGAGTACATCCGGGTGTCGTGGGACAGACCCACCGGGAGCTGGCGGACGGTGCCGAACTCCTGGATCTGCACCCCCTGCTGGTGCAGCATGGGCTGGCTGTCGCGGGTCGCGGCCGATTTGGTGGGCGACTTGGTGGGCATCGATGTTCCTCTCGTTCTCCGCGCGCCGGCAGTTCCGGGCGCAGGCTGACGACCAGCAGAAATGCCGGCCCCGATGGGTACACGGCACGCCGTGGCCAGTCTTTCAGCACTTTCGCGGCTGATTTGCTCTTTGAGGGGAATTTCGGTGATGCCGCAGTCTTGCCGCGCGCACGGCGTAAGGATGTCGGCATGGCCGCAGTGTTTGAGCAGGGCACCCCGAGCTGGGTCGACCTCGGCAGCACCGACCTCGACGGCTCGGTGGCCTTCTACGGGCGGCTGTTCGGCTGGACCGACGAGGACCTCGGCCCTGACGCCGGCGGCTACCGGATGTTCCGCAAGGACGGCAGGCAGGTCGCCGGGCTCGGCCCCGCCACCGACGTCGGCCGGGGCAGCTCGTGGAGCACCTACTTCGCCGCGAACGACGCCGACGACATCATGGCGAAGGTCGCCGAGCACGGCGGGACCGTGCTCGTGCCGCCGATGGACGTGATGGGCCAGGGCCGGATGGCGGTGTTCGCCGACCCCGAGGGCGCGTTCTTCTCCGCGTGGCAGCCGCTGGCGTTCGCCGGGTTCGAGCTGGCCGACGAGCCGGGCAGTGTCACCTGGAACGAGCTGATGACCTCCGACATCGACGCCGCCAAGGTGTTCTACCAGGAGGTCTTCGGGGTGAGCATGCGTGACGTGTCGATGGGAGCGGGACTGACGTACACCCTGCTGGAGGCCGAGGGCCGGGCGGTGGCGGGCGCTATGCCGATCGACGCCGCGTGGGGGCCGATGCCGTCGCACTGGTCGGTCTACTTCGCGGTGGACGACTGCGACGCGGCGTACGCCAAAGCCCTGGAACTCGGCGCGACCAAGGTGATGCGGCCCGAGGACTCGCCCGCGGGACGATTCGCCATCCTGAAGGACCCACAGGGCGCGACCTTCTCGGTGATCAAAAACAATCCCGACTTCTCCCTCTGAGACAACCCCGGGCATGCGGCACTTCGATGGTTATCGTGTCCGGCATGGCCGTGCCGAAGCTGTCCGTCGTCATCCCGATGTACCACGAGGAGGCGGTCCTGCCCCTGCTCGTGAGCAGGCTGCGGCCGGTGCTCGACGGGCTGGGCCGGACCTACGAGGTGGTCGCCGTCGATGACGGCAGCCGTGACGCCACCGCCGCCATGGTGACCCTGATGCGGGCGAAGTGGCCCGAGCTGCGGCTGGTCCGGTTGCGCCGCAACAGCGGGCACCAGGCCGCGCTCACCGCCGGGCTGCACCGCTCGCGCGGCGACTACGTCGTCACCATCGACGCCGACCTGCAGGATCCGCCCGAGGCCATCGCCGAGATGCTGGCCCTCGCCGAGGCGCAGAGCCTGGACATCGTCTACGGCGTACGCGGCGACCGGGCCAGCGACACCCTGTTCAAGCGCGGCACGGCGAACCTCTACTACCGGCTGATGCGCCGCATCGTCGGCAACCGGATGCCCCTGGGCGCGGGTGACTTCCGGCTGCTCAGCCGGGCCATGGTGGACGCGCTGTGCGAGCTGCCCGAGCAGGCCCCGGTCTATCGCCTGCTGGTGCCGTGGCTGGGCTTCCCCAGCGGGCAGGTCGTCTACACCCGGGCGAAACGGGCCGCGGGGACCAGCAAGTATCCGCTCCGCAAAATGATCAACCTGACGGTCGACAGCATCATCAGCTTCACCGCGGCCCCGCTGCGGCTGGGCATCTGGCTGGGTGCGCTCGGCGCGCTGGCCTGCGTCATCGCCGCGGTGAAGGTGCTCGTGGCGTACTTCCAGGGCACCGTCGTGCCGGGCTGGACCTCGCTCTCGCTGGTGGTGCTGTTCCTGGGCGCCTGCCAGCTCATCTGCCTGGGCCTGCTGGGCGAGTACGTCGGCCGGATCTACCAGGGCATCCAGGCCCGGCCCGGGTACTTCGTGGGCGAGGACTCGCTCGCCGAGGGCGGCAGCCGAGCCGGTGGCGCGCTCCGGGACGAGCTTTCGGCGGAGGAGCCGGACCTGAGTGACGAGCCGGTGCGCCCGCGCCGCCCGGCGGTGCCGGCAGACGGGGCCGCGACGCGCTCCAGGGGTTGATCCGGCCCCGATCCATCGCGGACGCCGGCCGTGCGCCGGATTCCCTTGGCACACTTAGGAAATCTAACTGTTAGGTCTCTTGACTGAAGAGCGCTCCCGCGTGAAAGTTCGCATGGACGAACGATGGGAGTGCATATGCTCAGAACACTGCTCCGCCCGGGCATCGCCGGGGCGGTCGCCCTGGCCCTGGGCGCCGGCTTCCTGGCTGCGCCGGCCTCCGCCGGTGGCGCCCCCAAGCCGGACGCACCGAAGAAGGTGATCTCCGCCTACTTCACCAACTGGTCCGTCTACGGGCGGGGTTACTTCGTCAAGGACATCCCGGCCGACAAGCTGAACGTCATCCAGTACGCCTTCGGCGTGCCGACGTTCAACCAGGCCACCGGGGCCGTCGGCTGCGACGTGCTCGACCCGTGGGCCGACTACCAGCAGGTCTACTGGGGCCCGGAGAACACCGTGGACGGTGTCGCCGACACCTACCCCGGCCAGAACGTCTACGGCAACTTCAACCAGCTGCGCAAGCTCAAGGCGGCCAACCCGCACCTGAAGATCGAGATCTCGCTCGGCGGCTGGACGAAGTCGACCTGGTTCTCCAGCGTCGCGAAGACCCCCGAGCGCCGCCAGGCGTTCGTGGCGGCCTGCATCGACACCTTCATCAAGGGCAACCTGCCGACCGGCGGGTGGCCGGAGGACGCGGGCGGCATCGGCGTCGCGAAGGGCATCTTCGACGGCATCGACCTGGACTGGGAGTACCCGACCGCCAAGGCCGACAGCAACGTCGACTACGGCCCGGAGGACCGGCACAACGCGACCCTGCTGGCCCAGGAGTTCCGCCGCCAGCTCGACGTGCAGGGCCGCGCCGACGGCAAGCACTACCTGCTGACCGCGGCGCTGCCCGCGGCGAAAAGCTCCACCAAGTACTACGAGCTGCGCGAGTTCTCGAAGTCGATGGACTGGGTCAACATCATGACCTACGACTTCAACGTGCCCGGCGGCTCCGTGGCGGGCCCGAGCACGCTGTTCACCCGCGACCCGCGCGACCCCGAGGCCGACGACTGGACCTGGAACACCGTCGGCACCGTGGGCTACTACCTCGCCCAGGGGGTGCCCGCCAGCAAGATCGTCGTCGGCGTGCCCTTCTACGGCGTGCAGTACATCCGCAACCCCGACGGCCTCTACAAGGCGTTCGACAACACCGGCATGAACCCGGACTCGCTGGTCTGGGACTCCAAGCCGCAGCCGTCGTACCACGACCTGGTCGCCGTGTCGGGCGCGCTGACCCCCGGCGGGGTCGGCGCCAACGGGTGGACCCGCAAGTGGAACCTGCTCGCGGGTGAGCCCTACCTGTGGAACCCGGCCGCCGAGCACGTGCTGGCGACCGGCACCGTCACCGCGCCGACCACGATCGTCTACACCGATCCGAAGTCGCTCGCCGAGCGCACCGCGCTGATCAAGCTGCTCGGCCTGCGCGGCGCGATGGCGTGGGAGCTGAGCCAGGACTCCGACGACAACGCGCTGATCGGCGCGCTGGGCCCGGTCCTGAACTAGTGCCGGATGTGGCCGGTGTCCCCGTAGTGGTGGGGACACCGGCCACGCCGCGTCCCGCCGAAGATCACCGGACTTGCCAGGCAACCGGTGGAAAGCGGGCTCAAGATACGCCCAGGTGCCGGGCAAGTCGGATGATCATCGGGCGGGCGGCCGACGGTGTGCGGGAAAACCGCTGGTCGGCAGGGGAGGTCGGCGGCATATCCTGGGGCCCGTCATGACATCGCAGTCCGAGTCCGCGCCGCTCCGCAACAGGCCGCCCCGTAACCCCAGCCAGCTCCCCGAGCTGCGTAAACGCGTCGACGAGCTGATGGCGCAGGATCGCCGCAGGCTCGCCAGGCGCCTCGACGGCGTACGCCGGACCAAACCCGGACCGGCGCTGGACGCCGCTATGGCGCAGATCACCTCGGCTGTCGTCACCGCGGAGGAGAAGCTCGCGCTGCGGGCCGCCGGGGTGCCCGCGGTCACCTACCCGGCGGAGCTGCCGGTCAGCCAGAAGCGCGACGACATCGCCGACGCGATCCGCGACCACCAGGTCGTGATCGTCGCGGGCGAGACCGGCTCCGGCAAGACCACCCAGATCCCCAAGATCTGCCTTGAGCTGGGCCGAGGTGTGCGCGGGCTGATCGGCCATACCCAGCCGCGCCGGCTGGCCGCCCGCACGGTCGCCGAGCGCATCGCCGAGGAGCTGGACACCCCGCTGGGCGGCGTCGTCGGCTGGAAGGTGCGGTTCACCGACCACGTCGGCGACCAGACCATGATCAAGTTGATGACCGACGGCATCCTGCTGGCAGAGATCCAGCACGACCGCTCGCTCTCGATGTACGACACGCTGATCATCGACGAGGCGCACGAGCGCAGCCTCAACATCGACTTTATCCTCGGCTACCTCAAGCAGCTCCTGCCGAAGCGCCCCGACCTCAAGGTGATCATCACCTCGGCGACCATCGACCCGGAGCGCTTCGCGGCGCACTTCTCGACGGCCGTCGTCGGCGGCGAGCCCGTGCCGGCCCCGATCGTCGAGGTCTCCGGCCGGACGTACCCGGTCGAGGTGCGCTACCGGCCGCTCGTCGTCGAGGGTGACGAGGAGGACGGCGACGAGGAGCGCGACCAGATCCAGGCCATCTCCGACGCCGTGGACGAGCTGGCCGGCGAGGCCCCGGGCGACGTGCTGGTGTTCCTCAGCGGCGAGCGGGAGATCCGCGACACCGCCGAGGCGCTGCGCAAGCGCAACCTGCGCCACACCGAGATCCTGCCGCTGTACGCCCGGCTGTCCACCGCCGAGCAGCACAAGGTCTTCCAGCAGCACACCGGCCGGCGCATCGTGCTGGCCACCAACGTCGCCGAGACGTCGCTGACCGTGCCGGGCATCAAGTACGTGGTGGACCCGGGCACGGCCCGCATCTCCCGCTACAGCCACCGGCTCAAGGTGCAGCGGCTGCCCATCGAGGCGGTCTCGCAGGCCTCGGCCAACCAGCGCAAGGGCCGCTGCGGACGCCTCTCCGACGGCATCGCGATCCGGCTCTACGAGGAGGCGGACTTCCTCGGCCGGCCGGAGTTCACCGAGCCGGAGATCCTGCGTACCAACCTGGCCTCGGTCATCCTGCAGATGATCTCGCTGGGCCTGGGTGACATCGCCGCGTTCCCGTTCATCGACCCGCCGGACCGGCGCAACATCGCCGACGGCCTCGACCTGCTGCACGAGCTGGGCGCGCTGGAGGCACCGGTGCGCGGCGAGCCCGGCAAGCTCACCCCGCTCGGCCGCAAGCTGGCCCAGCTGCCGGTCGACCCGCGCCTGGGCCGCATGGTCCTCGAAGCCGACCGCAACGGCTGCCTGCGCGAGGTCCTGATCATCACGGCGGCGCTGTCCATCCAGGACCCGCGCGAGCGCCCGGCCGACAAGCAGCAGGCCGCGGGGGAGAAGCACGCCCGCTTCGCGGACAAGGACAGCGACTTCGTCGCGTTCCTCAACCTGTGGAACTGGATCAAGGAGCAGCAGCAGGAGCTGTCCTCGAACCAGTTCCGCCGCACCTGCAAGACCGACTTCCTGCACTATCTGCGCATCCGCGAGTGGCAGGACCTGGAGTCGCAACTGCGCCAGGTCGTCAAGGGCATGGGCTTCACGCTCAACACGGTGCCCGCCGACCCGCAGCGGATGCACCAGTCGCTGCTGGCCGGACTGCTCTCGCACATCGGCATGCACGACCCGGAGAAGCGCGACTTCATCGGCGCCCGCAACGCGCGGTTCTCGCTGTTCCCCGGCTCGTCGCTGTTCAAGAAGGCACCCAAGTGGGTCATGGCCGCCGAGCTGGTCGAGACGTCCCGGCTGTGGGGCCGCATCGCCGCGAAGATCGAGCCCGAGTGGGCCGAAAGCCTGGCCGAGCACCTGGTCAAGCGGCAGTACAGCGAGCCGCACTGGGAGAAGAAGCAGGCCGCGGTGCTGGCCTACGAGAAGGTGACGCTCTACGGCATCCCCATCGTCGCCAAGCGCAAGGTCAACTTCGGCCGAATCGACCCGACACTGTCGCGGGAGCTGTTCATCCGCCACGCCCTGGTCGACGGCGACTGGGAGACCCACCACGAGTTCTTCCACGCCAACCGCGACCTGCTGGCCGAGGTGGAAGAGCTGGAGCACCGGGTACGCCGGCGCGACATCCTGGTCGACGACGGCACCCTGTTCGACTTCTACGACGAGCGGCTGCCCGCCGACATCGTGTCCGGCCGCCATTTCGACAGCTGGTGGAAGAAAGCCCGCCACGAAACCCCGGACCTGCTCAGCTTCGAGAAGTCGATGCTGGTCAACGAGGCCGCGGGCGGCGTCGACGAGGACGACTACCCGGACGTGTGGCAGCAGGGCGAGTTCGAGCTGCCGCTGACCTACCAGTTCGAGCCGGGCACGAACGCCGACGGCGTCACCGTGCACATCCCGCTGCCGCTGCTCAACCAGATCACCCCGGCCGGGTTCGACTGGCAGATCCCCGGCGTACGCGAGGAGCTGGCCGTCGCGCTGGTGCGCTCGCTGCCCAAGGCGATCCGGCGCAACTTCGTGCCCGTGCCCGACTACGTCAAGGAGGCGCTCGCCGGGCAGAAGCCCGACGGGCAGCCGCTGCTCGCGCTCCTGGAACGGCAGCTGCGCGCGATGACCGGCGTGGTGGTGGCCCGGGAGGCCTGGGAGCCGGACAAGGTGCCCGACCACCTGCGGATGACCTTCCGCGTCGAGGACGAGCAGGGCAAGATGCTCGCCGAGGGCAAGGACCTCGCCGAACTCAAGCGCCGGCTGCGGGACAAGGCACAGGCCGCGGTCGCCGCGGCAGCCGACGACATGGAGCAGCACGGCCTGCGCGCCTGGACCATCGGCCCGCTCGCGAAGGTCGTGGAGCGGCAGCGTGGCGGCTACGCCGTCAAGGGCTACCCGGCCCTGGTCGACGAGGGCGAGACCGTGGGCGTCGGCGTCTTCGACAGCCCCGGCGAGCAGTGGACCGCGATGTGGCGCGGCACCCGGCGGCTGGTGCTGCTCGGCGCGCCGCCGCCGCTCAAGTCGCTCCAGGGACGCCTGTCCAACCAGGCGAAACTGGCGTTGAGCCGCAACCCGCACGGCAGTGTCGGCAAGCTCCTGGAGGACGTGGTCACCACCGCCGTCGACAAGGTGATCATCGAGGCGGGCGGCCCGGCCTGGGACGCCGACGCGTTCGCGGCCCTGGTCACCAAGGCGCGGGGCGACATGCCCGACACGATGTACGAGATCCTCCAGCAGCTGGACCCGATCCTGTCGACCGCGTACGACATCGACCGGCAGCTCAAGTCGATCACGAACGTGCTGCTGGTGCGGTCGGTGGCCGACATCAGAGCCCAGCTCACCGGGCTGGTCTACCCCGGATTCGTGGCCGCCACCGGGCTGCGCAAGTTGCCCGACCTGGTCCGCTACCTGCGCGCGATCGAGCAGCGGCTGGCCAAACTGCCTGGTGCGCCGCAGCGCGACCGGGAGAAGCTGCTGCTCATCGAGGACGTCCAGCAGGAGTACACCGACGCCCGCGCCTCGGTCCGCCCCGGCGCACCCGGCTGGGACACCCTGGCCGAGGTCCGCTGGATGATCGAGGAGCTGCGGGTCAGCTATTTCGCCCAGTCCCTGGGCACCCCGTATCCGGTGTCCGACAAGCGCATCTACCGGGCCCTGGCGACACTGCCCGGCTGACGCCCACGGACCGCGCCAGGCGGACACATGACTTGGCGGGCCCACAACTTCTGGGTTGTAGATACAACCCAGAAGTTGTGGGCCCGCGTGGTCAGTCCTTCTCCAGCTTGATGGTCTGCTGGTCGGCGGGCGGGGTGAGCATGACCGTCGACTCCTCGGGCAGCGGCGGCGGCGCCGGGCTCTGCGGGGCCGGCGGCGTGCTGGGAGCGGGCGGCGTGGCTGCCTGCGGCGGGGCCGAACGCTGCGGCGGCACGGGCGGCTGCGCCACCGGCGGAGCAGCCTGCGCGGGCGGAGCAGCCTGCGCGGGCGGAGCGGGCGGAGCGGGCGGAGCGGGCGGCGCCGGGAAAGCGGGCTGCGCCGGAGGAGTCGGCTGGGTCGGGGCCTGCGCGGATACCGCGGGCTGGGTCGCCGCGGCGGCGACCGCCGACTCGGCCGCCGGAGTGCGGCGCGGCAGCGGCGGGGCTTCGCCCGGCGGAGCAGCCGCGACGGGCGCGGCCTTCGACCGGGCCGCCTTCGGGGGTTTCGGCGGAGCGGCCTGCGGGGGCGCGACCGGAGCCGGGGGCACGTGCACCGTCGGCACGCCCTGCGGCGTGGCCCGCGGGTAGTGCAGCGACGGCGGCGGCACGTCCGGCAGGCCGGTGTAGCCCGCCTCGCCGGGCACGCTGGTGAACGCCCGGGTCTGGTCCGCGGGCACGGGCGGGCGTCCCTGCTGCAGCGGGTACGCAGCCAGCGCGACGGTCTCGTCGGCCAGCCGCTCGTGCTTGCGCCAGCGGCGCGGGCTCACCACGGTGGCCAGCAGCGGCACCGCCAGCACCAGGCCGAGGCCGGACTGGCCGACCGCCCCGCCCATGTGCACGTCGAGCAGGCCGAACGTGTCGGCATAGGACTCCGACCAGCCCGCGGCCCACACGGTCATGCCGAGCATGCCCAGGCCGGCCAGGAACGGGCCGATCGGGGACAGCCGCACCATGGTGAGGATCGCGTAGAGGATGCTCGCCAGCAGCAGCGCACCCGCGGCCACGACGGCGTCGAGGACCGCGGCCGGCGCCCCGCCGGACACCCACATGGTCTGGAAGGCGCTGAGTCCGGTGCCGGTCAGCAGAAAGATCGCCGGGGCGAACACAAGCGCGAGCAGAAACGATCCAATATGGCGCATCCATGCCTCCGGGGTCAGACCTTGGTTGGCGCGCTCCAGGATGGCGTATCGATGCCGCTCGCCTCGGCCGGGGTCCGCAAGTCCGCGAAGCCGTTGAACGAGTCGCGGTCTGCCAGCGTGTTCTCGTAGGGGTCGGCCGGGGACGGGGCGAGCATCTCCGGCCAGCTCGGCCCGTTCGCCTCCGGGCGGTGCCAGCTGCGCCAGCGCTGCAGGCTCAGCACCGCGATCAGCAGCATCGTCCCGATCAGCCCCAGCACGCCGGTCGACACCGGGCTCAGCGGGACGACGAGGGTGCCGGAGATCTCCAACAGGTCAGGTAGCGCCTGCTTGGCGGCCTCGGGCCGGGCGATGAGGAAGGCGGTCGCGCCGACGTAGCTCAACGCCACGAACAGCGGACCGGCAGGTGACACCCGCAGGCTGCCGACCAGGCCGAGCAGCAGGCCGACGACGGCGAACAGCGCCAGCCCCAGCCACAGCGGACGGTGACCGCCGACCTGCGCGGCGTCGAACATGACGGCCTGTCCGTAGGCGACGGCGAACCAGGCCAGCGGCGTGATCACAATTCCGGCGAGAAGGCTCCATACATGACGCATGTGGGGCTACCTTACGGAAATCCCGCCGTGCGTCAACCGTTCGGACGAGGAGCGTACGGTGAACGGCGTGATCGACACTCCGCCGCCCGGCCGGCCGACCGCGTTCTCGCGGGTCACGCTGAGCCGCATCATGACGAACCAGGACGTCAACCTCTACGGCACCGTGCACGGTGGCGTGATCATGAAGTTCGTGGACGACGCGGCGGGCGCCGCCGCGGCCCGGCACTGCGGCTTCAACGCGGTGACCGTCGCCATCGACGAGATCACGCTCATGGTGCCGGTCCGGGTCGGTGACCTGGTGCACGCCAAGGCGCAGGTCAACTGGACCGGCAAGACCTCGCTGGAGATCGGCGTGACGGTGTTCGCCGAACGCTGGAACGAGGCCGGCCGCGAGCCCGTCAACGTCGCCACGGCGTACCTGGTGTTCGTCGGGGTCGACGCCGACGGCAACCCGCGCCAGGTGCCGCAGGTGATCCCGGAGAGCCCCGAAGACGTGCGTCGCGCCCACGAGGCCGAGATCCGCCGCGAGCACCGTCTCGCCCGCCGGCAGGCCATCGACAAGCACCGCGCCGACGGCGCCTGACGCTGCCGCGGGTGGCGGCCCCGACCATGGACCGCCACCCGGCGGTGTGCCCGGACCCAGCGCGGGAACGGCGGGCCAGGTCGGAGAATGATCCGTCGTGCCATGCGGCAGGATGCCAGCAGCGGGTACGACGAGGTATCGCGGGAGAGGATCATGATGACCGAAGCGCTGTGGACCCCACCGGCCGACATCAGGCAGCACTCCCGCATCGGCGACTACCTGGGCTGGCTGGCGCGCGAACGCGGGCTGACCTTCGGCTCCTACGACGAGCTGTGGCGCTGGAGCACCACCGACCTGGCCGGGTTCTGGTCCTCGATCTGGGACTACTTCGAGGTCGTCGCCCATGACCAGCCCACCGATGTGTTGGCCGACGCCACCATGCCGGGCGCGCAGTGGTTCCCCGGCGCGACGCTGAACTACGCCGAGCACGTGCTGCGCATGCCGGGCGTCGGCGACGACGAGCCGATGGTGCTGGGCTACTCGCAGACCCGCGAACCGGTCATCCTCACCGCGGCCCAGCTGCGCGAACAGGTCCGCCGGGCACGGGCCGGGCTGCGCCGGCTCGGCGTCGGCGAGGGCGACCGGGTGGCGGCGTACCTGCCGAACATCCCGGAGACCGTGGTGCTGATGCTGGCCACGGCGAGCCTCGGCGCGATCTTCTCGTCCTGCGCGCCCGAGTTCGGCACCCGCAGCGTCACCGACCGCTGGCAGCAGATCTCCCCGAAGGTCCTGGTCGCCGTCGACGGCTACCGCTACGGCGAGAAGCTCATCGACCGGCAGGGCGAGGTCGCGGCGATCCAGGCGGCGCTGCCGTCACTGGCGCACACCGTGCTGCTGCCGTACACCCAGGGCCGGATCGGCCTCGGCGAGCTGGCCGCCGACACCGCCGAGCCGCTGGAGTTCACGCCCGTCCCGTTCGCGCAGCCGCTGTACGTCCTCTACTCCTCCGGCACCACCGGCCTGCCCAAGCCGATCGTGCACGGCCACGGCGGCATCCTGCTGGAGCACCTGAAGATGCTCGCCCTGCACCACGACCTGGGCCCCGGCGACCGCTACTTCTGGTTCTCCACCACCGGCTGGATGATGTGGAACTACCTGGTCTCCGGCCCGGCCGTGGGCGCGGCGATCGTGCTGTTCGACGGCAACCCGGCCGCCCCCGACCTGGGCGCCCTGTGGCGGCTGGCCGAGGAGGCGGGCATGACCTACTTCGGCACCTCCGCGCCGTACCTGCTGGCCTGCCGCAAGGAGGGCATCGTGCCGCGGGAGATCGCGGACCTGTCCAAGCTGCGCGGCCTGGGCTCGACGGGCGCGCCGCTGCCGCCTGAGGGCTACGTCTGGGTGTACGAGAACGTCAAGCCCGACCTGCTGCTGATCTCGCTGTCCGGCGGCACCGACGTGTGCACCGGCTTCGTCGGCGGCACCCCGCTCAACCCGGTCTACCCCGGCGAGATCGCGGCCCGCGCCCTCGGCGCGAAGGTCGAGGCGTACGACCCGACCGGCCACTCCGTCGACAACGCGCTAGGCGAGCTGGTCATCAGCGCCCCGATGCCGAGCATGCCGGTCGCCTTCTGGGGCGACACCGACGGCTCCCGCTACCGCGAGGCCTACTTCGACGTCTTCCCGGGCGTGTGGCGGCACGGCGACTGGATCACCGTCACCGACCGCGGCACCTGCGTCATCACCGGCCGCTCCGACGCCACCCTCAACCGTGGCGGCGTACGCCTCGGCACCGCCGAGTTCTACTCCGTCGTCGAGGGCATGGCCGAGGTCGCCGACTCGGTCGTCGTGCACCTGGAGGACGACGAGGGCGGGGCGGGCGAACTCCTCCTGTTCGTGGTCCTCCAGCCCGGCCTGGACCTCGACGACGCCCTCAAGTCGAAGATCGCCCGCGAGCTGCGTACCGCGCTGTCCCCGCGGCACATCCCCGACGTGATCTACCAGGTCGCGGCCGTCCCGCGCACCCTGTCCGGCAAGAAGCTCGAAGTCCCCGTCAAGCGCATCCTCACCGGCACCCCGGTGGAGTCCGCCGCTGCCAAGGGCGCCCTGGCCAACCCGGAATCGCTGCTGGCCTTCGAGCGACTCGCCAAGGAGCGCTGACCCGACCGACACCGGCACTTTCATAGACGCCGGCCTATCTGATCGAGAATGATCTACGTTTTCTCGATCAGATAGGCCAGCGTCTATTGGGTGCGGGGCCGGGGTCGGGGTCGCGGCGCGGGTCAGGGGATGAGGCGGGCCCGCTCCGTGGCGGCGCGGGTGTCGAGGATGCCGGGGGCGGTGCGGTACGACAGGACCAGCGACGCGCCGGCGGCGATCGGCGCGGTCAGCCAGTCCATCGGGCGCGGGTGCGCCGCGATGTCGATCAGCACCCGGTCGCCCTTGCCGATCTCCAGCTCCTTCGCGCGGGCCAGCGAGCGCTCCGCCAGCTCGGCGTGCGTGATCGAACCGCCGCCACCGGGCAGGCCGACCAGCGAGGGCGCGCCGGGGTCGGCGGCCGGGCCGCCGTAGAAGTCACCGTGGGCGCGGGCCGAGCTGACCCAGTCCGACACGCCCGCCGGCAGGTTGCGCAGGGGCAATGCGAACGGGTGCAGGCTGACGGCGTACGTGTCCGGCGCGGCCGCGGCGGCCTCGGGTTCGACGAAGGCGACGTCGGCGGGCACGTCCGCGCTGTGCGACACGGCCAGACCTGCCGTCCAACTGGCCAGCATGATCGAGGCGGTCTGCCAGTGCGGGGGCAGCGAGATCGAGGCGACGCTGCCCGGGCCGAGGCCGCACCCGTCGACGAGCAGATTCGCCGTCTTGGACACCCAGTTGGCCAAGGTCGCGCCGGAGAGCTCCGTGCGCTCGCCCGTCGCGTCGTCGTACCAGGTGAGAAGGGGTTTTGCCGGATCGGTGGCGACCGTCGCGGCGAAGAGCTGACCGATAGTGGACACGTGGTCAGGCTACCGACACTGCCGCGTCGTGGACCTTGCCATGGGGCATGTCGGGCGTAGTCTGAAGCGTGACTGCTGTGAAACAGCGCACAGTCTCACAACCGCAGAGCGGCGGTCGGCTGGGCTGCGCTGCACACCCCCACAAGGAGTGTTCACCGTGACGATCGCTCGCTCTCCCCGGGTGCTTGTCGACGCCACCAGCGTCCCCGCTGACCGCGGCGGCGTGGGTAGGTATCTCGACGGCCTGCTCGGCGCACTCGCCGACCATTCCGACATCGACCTGGTCGTGGTCTCCCAGCGGACCGACCAGGAGCGCTACGCCCGCACCCTGCCGCACGCCCAGGTCCTCGCCGCGCCCGCCGCGGTGGCCCACCGCCCGGCCCGGCTGGCCTGGGAGCAGACCGGCCTGCCGCTGCTCGCCCAGCAGGTCGGGGCGCAGGTGCTGCACTCGCCGTTCTACACCTGCCCGCTGCGGGCCAGCTGCCCGGTGACGGTGACCGTGCACGACGCGACGTTCTTCACCGAGCCGGAGCACTACGAGAAGTCCCGCGGCACCTTCTTCCGGTCCGCGATCAAGACCTCGCTGCGCCGGGCCGAGCGGGTCATCGTGCCCAGCAAGGCCACCCGTGACGAGCTGATCCGGCTGCTGGACGCCGACCCGACCCGCATCGACGTGGCCTACCACGGTGTCGACCACACCGCCTTCCACGTGCCCGGCGAGGAGGAGAAGGCCCGGGTGCGCTCCCGGCTCGGACTCGGGGAGCAGGGCTACATCGCCTTCCTGGGCGCGAAGGAGCCCCGCAAGAACGTCCCGAACCTGATCCGGGGCTGGATCGCGGCGGTGCGCGACCGGATCGACCCGCCCGCGCTGGTGCTGGCCGGCGGCCAGGGCCACGACGACGAGATCGACCGGGTGGCCGCGGAGGTGCCGGCCCACCTGCGGCTGCTGCGCCCCGGCTATCTGCGGTACGCCGACCTGCCCGGCTTCCTCGGCGGGGCGGTGCTGTGCGCGTACCCGAGCCACGGGGAGGGCTTCGGCCTGCCGATCCTGGAGGCGATGGCCTGCGGCGCACCGGTGCTGACCACGCCCCGGCTGTCGCTGCCCGAGGTCGGCGGCGACGCGGTCGCCTACACCGGCCAGGACGCCGACCACATCGCCAAGGACCTCGCCATCCTGCTCGACGACGAGCCGCGCCGGTCGGCGCTGGGCGCGGCGGGCCTGGCGCGGGCGAAGGAGTTCAGCTGGAGTTCCAGCGCCGACGCGCACGTGACCGCCTGGCAGCGGTCGCTGCGGCACCAGCGCTGAGCAGCCCGCACCCCAATCACTAGCAGGCGAATGCGGCTTGTGTCACGGGCGGGGTGCGCCTGCTGTTCACACCCGTCAGGCAGAATGGGCGGATGCTGCACGCCGTTATTCCCGCAGGTGGAAGTGGAACCCGTCTCTGGCCGCTGTCGCGCGCCACGAACCCGAAGTTCCTGCACCCCCTGACCGGCACCGCCGAGACCCTCATCCAGGCGACCGTGGCCCGGCTCGCCCCGGTGGCGGCGCTCGGCGACACGTACGTGGTGACCGGCGTGGCCCACGCGCCCGGGATCGCGCGGCAGCTGCCCGATCTGCCCGATTCCAACATCCTGATCGAGCCCAGCCCGCGCGACTCCTGCGCCGCCATCGGCCTGGCCGCCGCGGTCATCGCCCAGCGCGACCCCGAGGCCGTGATGGGCTCGTTCGCCGCCGACCACCTGGTCCGCGACGGCGCCCGCTTCGTCGAGGTGCTGCGCGACGCCGAGGCCGGCGCGCGCCGCGGCCTGCTGATGACCGTCGGCATCACGCCCACCCACCCCGAGACCGGGTACGGCTACCTGCAGTGCGGCGCGACGATCGACGGGCCGGTCCGCACCGTCGACGAGTTCAAGGAGAAGCCCACCCTGGACGTCGCGACCGAGTACGTGCGCTCCGGCCGCTACCTGTGGAACGCCAGCATGTTCGTGTGGCGCGTCGACGTCTTCCTCAAGGAACTGCACCGCCAGCAGCCCGAACTGCACGACGGGCTGATCCGCATCGCCGCGGCCTGGGACACCGACGACCGCGACCGGGTGCTCGGCGAGATCTGGCCGACCCTGCCCAAGATCTCCGTCGACTACGCGGTCATGGAGGGGGCTGCCGCGGCCGGGCTCGTCGCGACCGTGCCCGGCGACTTCGGCTGGAACGACGTCGGCGACTTCCACACCCTCGGTGACGTGCTGCCCGCCGACGACGCCGGTAACGTGATCGTCGGCGACAGCGCCACCCTCGACGGCGGCAAGCCCGAGGTGCTGCTGCACGACTCCGCCGGCACCGTCGTCGTGCCGCAGTCCGGCCGCCTCGTCGCCGCCCTCGGCATGCGCGACGTGATCATCGTGGACACCCCGGACGCGGTGCTGGTCTGCCCGCGCGACCGGGCCCAGGACGTCAAGAAGCTGGTCGACGAACTCAAGGAGCGCGGCGACAGCCGGATCTGACCGGGTGGCGGCTCGCCTGCACTGCCTAGGCTGATCTCCATGCGACTGGTGGAACTGTCCGCGGCGGGCAACGAGGCGAGCGACCTGCTGCCCGTACACGACGAAGGTCTTCTCGCGGAACTCGGCGCACGCCGGGCCTACTGGACCGTCCTCGACGAGGGGCCGGTCGAGCAATGCCTGGCGCTGCTCGTCGAGCAGCACGACGGCGGCTGGCGAGCCGAACACGTCAAGGCGACGGCGGGCGACCACGAGGGCCGCACCGAGGACGCGGAGGCGCTGGCCCGGCTCGACGGCTGGGTCTACGTGCTCGGCTCGCACTTCGGCTCCAAAGCCGGGCCGCTTCAGCCCAAGCGTGCCTTCGTGGCCCGGTTCCGGGAGTCGTCCGCACCGCAACTGCAGATCATCAGGCACCGGTTCGCCCTGCACCGGGCCGTCAACGACGCCCTGGCCGCACTCGCCGCCACCGGGCACCCGGCCGCCCCCGAACCCGTCCGCGACGTCGTGCACGCGGGCTTCGTCACCGAGGCCGTACGCCGCGGCACCGCCAAGGGCAAGCGCTGGACCAGCCAACTCGCGCCCGGCGACCACCCGGTCAATATCGAAGGCGCCGCGTTCACCGCCCGCGGCACGCTCCTCGCCGGGCTCCGCTGGCCCGTCACCGCCGCAGGCGAGCCGATCCTGGTCGAGCTGTCCGGCGTGCCCGGCCTGTTCAGCGGCGCGGAAACCCTAGGCGTGACCGGGGTGTACGCGCTCACCGGCATCGGCCAGGGGCCACTCGGCGTACGGGCCCTCTCCGCCCGCGAAGACGGGGCCTACGACGTCGTCGTCGGCTCGATCGACGCCCTCGACAAGGGCTCCATCCTGCTGGAACAGCACCCCGACGCCCGTGACGCCACCTGCCGGCACCTGCGCTTCCGGCTGCCGGACGGCACCGGCCCGGCGCTGGTCGCCCCGGAACCGGTCGCCGACCTGGCACCACTGCACCACGTCGAAGGCATCTCCGAACGTGACGGTGCCCCGCTCTATGTCGCCGACGAGGATCACCGCATCGCACTATGGCTTTGAACTGGGGTTCCGCAGCCTCGCCCCACGTACGGAGCGGCCGATCGGCCTGCCCCCCGGCAGAACCGATCAGCCGCTACCGCATCGCCCCGTACGCCCCCGTACGGCCGAGTTCGCACCTCCATGGAGGTGCCGCCTCGGTTCCCCAGGCTGCGCCAAGGATCATCCACCGAACGGTGAAGGGTCTACGTCTTTCGGTTGTGACTTAAAGACCCAGGTCACCTCGGCCGGTAGAGTCAGCGCCGACCCCTAGTCCGGAGAGCTCATGCTGCGTATCCACTTCACCAGCGCCGACCTCGTTCGTACCCGGATCTCGTCGACGCCGGACCCGATGTGGGAACTCGCTCTCAGCATCCACCTGCTGCGATACCGAGGCACCGACCCGCTGCTGGGCGGCTGGAAGAACCGCATGATCACCGACCTGAAGCCGGGCGGCGCCCTGCGCGACCAGGTCGGCCTGCTGCTGGCGCTGAACCCGCCAGTCGGTTACTTCCCCGACTTCCTCACCCCGCCCGAAGCCGCCGCCGGAATCGCGCCCGGACTCGAAGCCGTGCTGTCCACCCCCAAGGACAGGCTCCGCAAGGAGATCAACGCCCTGGGCGACGCGCAGGGCTCGCTCTCCGGCACCGTCGACGACGTCGGCGGGGGAGCCACCCGAGCCCTGGGTGAACTCGGCACCGCCATCAGCCGGTATCACGAGACGGCGATCGCACCCATGTGGGACCGGGTCCGCACCGCGGTCGACGCCGACCGCGGCCTGCGCGCCCGCACCATGCTCGACTCCGGTACCGAAGGGCTGCTCAACACCCTGCATCCGACGGTGCGCTTCGACGGGAGCGTGCTGGAGATCTCCGAATATCCGTCCGATCGCGACGTGCACCTCGAAGGGCGTGGGCTGCAGCTCGTCCCGTCGTACTTCAAGACGCCCAGCAAGCCGGTCTGCCTGTTCGACCCGGAACTGCCGCCGGTGCTGGTGTACTCGGTCCACCACGAGGCGCGGGCCGCGGTCGTACGCAGTCAGGAGGCGCTCGCGGCGCTGCTCGGGCGTACCCGGGCGGCGGTGGTCGAGCTGCTCGCCGACGGGAGCACAACGACTGAGCTTGCGCGGCGGCTTGAGGTGTCCCCGGCGGCTGCCAGCCAGCACGTGGCGGTGCTGCGGGAAGCCGGCCTCGTGCACAGCCTCCGCGACCGCAACACGGTCCTGCACACCCTCACCCCCCTTGGCCTCGCGATGCTCGCCGGCCGCTCACCTACGCCGTCGTGACCTGAGGATCAATATCAGTACCCCGATGGCGACGAAGGCACCGAATACCCAGATCCAATGGCGGGGACCGTCGGGTGCGGGGTTCGCGGGCGCGCTTGCCGCAGCTGAAGCAGATGCAAGCGGCGGCACGTCTTCCGTTAACGCACTGACCAGATCGAGAACGCCGAAGCCGTACTTCGCATCACGTCCGGCTGGGCCTTTGTCGACAGCGGTGGCAACGAGACGGTGTACCACATCTGGTCCGGAAAGATCTGGATAGCGGGCGCGTATAAGGGCTATGGCACCCGCAACGATCGCTGTTGCGTCGGACGTTCCTGTGCCCTTCCGCCAGCCGTGGTCGAGTCCTGTGCTGGTAATGTCGTCACTCGGTGCCGAGATCACGATGCCTGCGCCGGTCACGGAAATCTCCGAGTGCTCTCCGTTCCTTCCTACGCCAGCGACGGCAACGACGCCTGGAATGGCAGCGGGGAATCCGACTGCGGTGTCAGGCGTATTGCCTGCCCCGGCCACGACGACGATGTCGGCATTGAGCGCCTCGGTGACCGCCGTACGCATCGTGGCATCGTCGAGGTGCATGGCTAGGGAAATCGAGATTACGTCAACCTGCTGAGCTGTGGCCCATTTGATGGCATCCACGATTTCCGTAGTGGTGCCGACACCCAAGATCGACTCCCGGACGGGCAGGATCTTTGCCGCGGGAGCTAGACCTTTGACCTTCCCGTGTGCTGCGATAAGCCCAGCCATGCCGGTGCCATGTCCCTCTTTGTCGGTCCATCCATTGCCCGGTCCTTCTTTTGTGAGATCCACACCCGGCAGCACCGAACCGCGTAGATCCGGATGCGTGGCGTCGACGCCGCTGTCTATGACGGCGACGGTCACGCCAGCGCCTTCGGTGATTCGATGCGCTTCTGTGGTTCGCAGGAACGAGTGAAACCACTGCCCGTCAGAAACCTCATCGGCTTGGGCCGGCGCGGGCGCACTGACCAGTACCGCTGTCAGCGCAAGGGCTGAGAAGGCGCGGATCGTGGGACTGGAGCGGATCAAGATGGGCTGGCTCCTCGTCGGATGGTGACGATGGGGGTGGGGCTGTCCACGGTGTCGTCGTTGCGCCAGGGCATGGCTGTCTGGGTGAACCAGCGACGGAATTGCTCCTCGGTCTCCTGCTCGGTAGGGGCGACATGGTTGTGTCCCTCTGGTCGGATCACCGGTGTGACGCCTTGCGCGACCTCCCAGCGGGTGTCTGCGCCCCGACGATTTGAGGCCTCACTGCCGCGTCCGGTTTGTTGCCCGAACGGGCCGCCCATGGGCATTGGCATCATTCCCGGTGATCCGCTGGAGGTTCGCGCTTGCGACACGACCGGAGTACCGCCACTTCCGGGTGCGGGTAGCGCGACCACATAACCATTCGGTCCTACACCCGGGCCTGGTAATACGTAGGCACCACCGTAGGGCGCATAGGGATTGCCGGGTGCGATCGGCAACATCGACACAGGTTGTCCGGGAACTGCCGGAATGGCACCTTGTAGATCCGGATCCGGTCCTGGCGACGGCAAACTGACTAGCGGAGGACGGCCAGGAAGGCTAGGCGGGATCGGCCGCTGGTTAGTTTGATCGCGGGTATCCGCTCTGCCGGTTGGCAACGGTCCGCCGGCCGGTCTGTCCCGCAATGGAAGGCGCGGCGGGATCTGGCCTCCCTTGTCAATCTGGTTCCAGTCGGGAGGCACGACCATCTGTGCACGGTGATCGCGTATTGCCCGTTCGGTCGCCTCCATGGTTTGCTCTGTCAGGTAACTAAGTCGTGTGGCCTCACGATCCCACCACTCAGGACCGCCATCGTTAGTGGTCAGTTCCCAGGCCTTCACGACCTGATGAACCTGTCGCTTGGCCTTTGTCGTGGCCTCCATGATTCCTTGAAGCGCGAGCGCGTTCTGCATGGCGGCTTCGCTGTCTGTACGGAGCAGCTCGATCATTTTATCGAGCTTCCTTAAGGCATGGCCAGCCGCTTGACTCTGTTCGGCAGGCCAGATCTGTGCGAGCGCTGTGCGGTGTCTGGACAGCCTGTCAGCTTGTGCAATGATCAAGGAAGCATAGGTGCGCATGCCCGACACCTGTTCCCAGCCGAGTGCATCGTCCTCGTGCTGCAGCATGTCCCACACCCGTGGCGGGTCGGCTGCGACCCAATTGGTTTTTCCCACTGTCGGCCACACCTCCAGAGCACCTTGCGGTGTGGCGATGTAGCCGCCCTCAGAGGAAAGTATTTCCGCTGGCCGGGCGGTCATGGCAGCATTCCGCGCTGCAGTGGTGTCTGGTGGACCTTTGCGCTCGCCCGCAGTTGTGCGATCGCCTTGTTCAACTCTGCGTCTACGTCGTAGATGCGGGCGGCTGCTCGTAGGTCGGCGTCGGCATAGTTCTCTGCGATCTGATCCAACGCAATGTTCAGGCCTTCGATGATTTGCAACTGAAACTTAGCGTTGTCCCGGTGCAAGGCAAGTACGTCACTCGCTGAGATTCGGGCGGCCCGTCCCTCGGCGCAATCCAGCGCGAGACAGAAACGGGCACCCCAGCCCATCCTGCGTTGTGCCGTAGCCAGGCCCGGCCGGAGGTCCGCCTCGGTCTGGTGGCGCAGGCTGGCGCTGACCTCTCGTAGCCCGGCCAAGTCGACAGTGATCTGTACCGGTACACGTTGTTCAGGCATGCTTCCCTCCCCAAAGAAGCGCGCTGTGGAAGCGTCCCAGCACCATTCGACCCACACCTGCCGGATTCACGCCTGCGGGCAGGGTAACGGATCGACCACGCTGAGCACAGCCCTTACCGGACCGCCTGTGGATAACTCACCGACACCCTGTGGATCAGGCCTGGCCGAGGGCCTCCGCCCGCCCCTGCTCCCGAGCTTCCGCGGTCCCAAGCGAGAACAGGTCATGCTCAGCATCCCGAACCAGCGTAGGCACGACCCCGCTGCTGTCCCGCGTGGACGTGAGCAGCCCGCGTACGACCGCGACCGGCACCCGGTCCACCTTGCCCTTCACCAACTCCGCGGCAGCCGCCAGCTCGTCCACGACCGCCATCTGCGTGATCTGCAGCTCGTTGCCGTACGGGTCGGTCTCTCCGCGGTGGTCGCGCAGTGGCTCGATCCCCGCGCACCCGAGGGCGACGTCGGTGAGCCCGTTGCGCCACGGCCGCCCCATGGTGTCGCTGACGATGACCGCGACGTCGAGCCCGTACCCCTCGCGCAGCGCCTCACGCAGCGCACGAGCGGACGCGTCCGGGTCGACGGGCAGCAGCACGAGCTGGGACCGGTCGACGTTGGAGTTGTCGATGCCGGCCGAGGCCATCACGAACCCGTGATGCGTCTGCACGATCCGGGTGTGCCCACGAGTGGCGACAGGCCGGGCCGTCTGCGAGCGCAGCACCTGCTCCCGCGCGGCTTCCCGCTCGGGACCGCCGACGGGAACCGAGGCCAGCGCTCCCTCCGACTTCGACACGATCTTGCTGGTGACCACGAGGATGTCGCCGTCGGCCAGCCACGGGGCGGCACCGACGATGAGTTTGGCCAGGTCGTCGCCGGGCTGCACGTCCGGAATCCCACGCACCGCGTGCACGCTGAACCCGTCGATCATGCTCGTCCTCCGAGTTCCAGGGCGGCGCGGACCATGGCGGCCGTGGCGTCGTCGTCGGTCATCCACAGGGGTACGGCAGCGACGCGTACGCCGGGGACGTCGGTCGCGGCGTCGGCGGCCTCGTCGACGAGCCAGCCGTCGAGCACGCCGCCGTCGGACCTGGCACCGTAGAGGCGGCCGACGCCCTGGGCGGAGCATTCGACGTCCACGGCGGACAGGCATTTGTCGGCCATGCCGCGGACGGGGCTGCCGCCGATGATGGGGGAGACGCCGACGACGGGGGCGGTGCCGCTGACGAGCGCGTCGCGCAGGGCGCTGACGGCCAGTACGGGCGCGATGGACACGACGGGGTTGCTGGGGGCGAGCAGCACGATGTCGGCGGCCTGGAGCGCGTCGAGCACGCCTGCTGCGGGTTTGGCGGTGTCGGCCCCGACGAAGCGGAACTGCTTGGCGGGCAGGGCTGCGCGGTGGCGTACCCACCATTCCTGGAAGTGGATGGCCTGGTCGCCGCTGCCGTCCTCGGCCGCGACCACGACGTGGGTTTCGAGGCGGTCGTCGGTGGCGGGCAGCATCGTGATGCCGGGCTGCCAGCGGTCGCAGAGCGCGGCGACGACGGCCGACAGCGGGTAGCCGGCGTTGAGCATGCGGGTGCGCACCAGGTGGGTGGCGATGTCCCGGTCGCCGAGGCCGAACCATGAAGGCTCCGCGCCGTACTTGGCGAGCTCTTCCTTGACGGTCCAGGTCTCGCCGGCGCGGCCCCAGCCGCGTTCGGGGTCGATGCCGCCGCCCAGGGTGTACATGACCGAGTCGAGGTCGGGGGTGATGCGCAGCCCGTGCATCCACACGTCGTCGCCCACGTTGACGACGGCGGTCACCTCGTCGCCGGTGGCGCGGGCGTGTGCCCGCACTCCGGCCAGGAAACGCGCGCCGCCGATGCCACCTGCCAGCACCACGATCCGCATCTGGACATCCTCCCGCACCGCGGCCGCCCGCCGGGGCCAGGGTCGTAGGCTGGCGAGCATGTCCAGCGAGGTCGTTGCCCAGCCGGTGGTCGGTTCCGCGGAGATCGGCCGTGCGCTCAAGCGCGCGGCGGCCGGGAGAACGCTTGATGCGGCGGAGGCGACTGCCCTGCTCAGCGCCTCGGGCGGGGCGTTCGACGAGCTGCTGGGGCTGGCTTCGGGGGTACGCGACGCGGGTCTGCGCGACGCGGGGCGGCCCGGCGTGATCACCTTCTCGAAGAAGGTGTTCATCCCGCTGACTCGGCTGTGCCGTGACCGGTGCCACTACTGCACGTTCGCGACGGTGCCGCACCGGCTGCCCGCGGCGTACCTGGACCGCGACGAGGTGCTGGCGATCGCCCGGCAGGGCGCGGCGCTGGGCTGCAAGGAGGCGCTGTTCACGCTGGGGGACCGGCCGGAGGAGCGGTGGCCGGCGGCGCAGCAGTGGCTGACCGAGCGGGGGTACGGCTCCACGATCGACTACCTGCGGTCGGTGGCGATCGCGGTGCTGGAGGAGACGGGCCTGCTGCCGCACCTGAACCCGGGCGTGCTGAGCTGGGCTGATCTGCAGCGGCTGCGGCCGGTGGCGCCGAGCATGGGCATGATGCTGGAGACGACGGCGACGCGGTTGTGGTCGGAGCCGGGCGGCCCGCACTACGGCTCGCCGGACAAGGAGCCCGCGGTTCGGCTTCGGGTGCTCGCCGACGCGGGCCGGGTGGGTGTGCCGTTCACCACAGGGGTCCTGATCGGCATCGGGGAGACGCACGCCGAGCGCGTCGACGCGATCTTCGAGATGCGCCGCAGCGCCCGTGAATACGGCCACCTGCAGGAGATCATCGTGCAGAACTTCAGGGCCAAGCCGGACACCGCGATGCGCTCCACCCCGGACGCCTCGGTGCGCGACCTGGCCGCCACGGTCGCGGTGACGCGGCTGCTGATGGGGCCGGGCATGCGCATCCAGGCCCCGCCGAACCTGATCGACGCGTCGTTCGAGCTGCTGGTCAAGGCCGGTATCGACGACTGGGGCGGCGTCTCGCCGCTCACCCCGGACCACGTGAACCCCGAGCGGCCCTGGCCGCACCTGGACGAGCTGGCGGAGCTGACCAAGGCGGCCGGGTTCGAGCTGCGGGAACGGCTCACCGTGTACCCGAACTATGTGCGCGGCGGCGACCGCTGGCTCGACCCGCGCCTGCAGCCGCACGTGCGCGCCCTGGCCGACGAGACCGGCATGGCCGTCGCGGATGCGCCGGTGGTCGGCCGTCCATGGCAGGAGCCCGAGGTCGAGGGCGGCACCGGGCGGGTCGACCTGCACCGCGAGATCGACACCGACGGCCGGGCCGAGGACCGCCGCGGCGACTTCGACACGGTGTACGGCGACTGGGCGGCGGTCGGGGCCGCGGTCGGCGGTGCGGGTCCTGCGGTCAGCGTGGGGGCGCTCGCGGCGGGGCTGCGGATCGCCCGGGAGAACCCGGCGGCGCTGCTGGAGCCGGTGCACGAGGAGGCGGCCCTCGCGCTGCTGCACGCCGACGGGACGGCGCTGGACGAGCTGTGCCGCATCGCTGACGACGTACGCCGCGACACCGTCGGCGACGACGTCACCTACGTGGTCAACCGGAACATCAACTTCTCGAACGTGTGTTACGTGGGCTGCCGGTTCTGCGCGTTCGCGCAGCGGGAGCGCGACGCCGACGCGTATCGGCTGAGTGTGGAGCAGGTCGCCGACCGGGCCGAGGAGGCCTGGCGCGACGGCGCGACCGAGATCTGCGTGCAGGGCGGCATCGACCCGCAGCTGCCCGTCTCGGTGTATCCGGACCTGGTCCGCGCGGTGAAGGCGCGGGTGCCGGGCATGCACGTGCACGCCTTCTCCCCGATGGAGATCGTCACCGCCGCCGCGAAGGCGGGCGTGTCCGTCCAGGACTGGCTGACCCGGCTGCGTGACGCGGGCCTGGACACCATTCCGGGCACCGCCGCGGAGATCCTCGACGATGAGGTGCGCTGGGTGCTGACCAAGGGCAAGCTGCCCACCTCGGCCTGGGTGGAGACCGTCGAGACGGCGCACCGGCTGGGCATCCGGTCCAGCTCGACGATGATGTACGGGCACGTCGACCACCCCCGGCACTGGCTGGGCCACTTCCGGGTGCTGGCCGGGCTGCAGGACCGCACCGGCGGCTTCACCGAGTTCGTGGCGCTGCCGTTCGTGCACACCAACGCCCCCATCTACCTGGCGGGCATCTCGCGCGCGGGGGCGACCTGGCGGGAGAACCGCGTCGTGCACGCGATGGCCCGGCTGCTGCTGCACGGGCGCATCCCCAACATCCAGTGCTCGTGGGTGAAACTGGGCGACGAGGGCACCGTGGCGATGCTGAACGGCGGCTGCAACGACCTCGGGGGAACTCTTATGGAGGAGACGATTTCCCGAATGGCCGGATCGGCGCACGGCTCGGCCCGTACGGTGGAACAGCTGCACGCCATCGCCGAGGCCGCCGGTCGGCCCGCCCGCCAGCGCACGACGAGTTACGTGCGCTAGCAGCTCACTCCTGTCCGAAGGTAGTCAGCACCCTGCCGTCAAGCCCGACACGCCAGCAGAATTTCGCCACGACACGCCCGACATGCCGTCACCGGTTTCGGGTCTGAATCGATAGGGCAGTGGCGGGACGGTGAAAAGCCGAACCGAACGGCCCTGCCGGGCGTGTACCAGAGTCAGCTTGACGGTGCACGTAGGACACGCGTGTAATTTTGCGTGGGGCTGGAGGTAGCGGCATCCACAAAACCGCCTATGTGGACAAACGCTCTCCAGGTGGGGGGTAGCGTCGGTCGTGAGCCGGCGCGCAATAAGGAGGCAGCGGAGATGGACGGTCGCCCCGTCGTGGCGGATCTGCTGGGCAACGCGCCCGAGTGGCAGGAGCACGCGCTGTGCTCCCAGACTGACCCGGAGGCGTTCTTCCCTGAGAAGGGTGGTTCTACCCGCGAGGCCAAGCGCATCTGCTCGCGCTGTGAGGTCAAGTCCGAGTGCCTGGAGTACGCGCTGTCGCATGACGAGCGCTTCGGCATCTGGGGCGGGCTGTCCGAGCGGGAGCGTCGCAAGCTCAAGCGCCGCGCGATCTGAGACTTCCGGACGCTGCCGGGCCCGTGGGGGCGGGTCCGGCAGCGTACCGACCAGCACCTTGTCTTAAGTGAGACCTGCTCCTACGCGAGATCGTCGGGGTTCAGGCCCAGCAGGTTGGCGACCTGCTCGACGATCACGTCGCGTACCAGCTCGCCCAGGTCGTCCCGATCCGAGGCCCGGAACTCCAGCGGACGCCGGTAGACCACGATCCGCGGCGGCACTCCGTGCCGGCCCGGCCGTCCCGGCAGCAGCCGCGCCAGCGGCACCCGCCCGTCCTCCAGCACGTCCGAGTCGTAGACGTTGAGGTCCGGCGGCACGTCCTCGACCGCGAACTCCACCCCGGCCAGCTCGGTCGCGAAACGCGCCTCGAGCGACTCCACCGTGTCCAGCACCAGCTCGTCGAAGACCTCTGCCTTCGTCCTGGCCAGAGGCACGCTGGCCGGCACCAGGCGACCACGCATACCCCGGCCGTGGCGGTCGCGTCGGCGGCGGGCGGCGGTCGGGCGGCGTCGGGCGGGACTGGTCACCCGGCAAATGTATCCCCGAGCGCCAGCACCGGGACGCGGTACGGGGCCGTGATCCTTCCCTCGGCGTGTCGCGGCGCAACCGGCGTACCGGTGCGCGGCGGGGCACTAACGTCACACGCCGTGAGGTCTCCACGGCGTTGCTCTCGTAACGGCTGCCCCCGGCAGGCGGTCGCAACGCTGACCTATGTCTATGCAGAGTCGACGGCGGTGGTCGGCCCGCTCGCCGCGTACCAGGAGCCGCACACCTACGACCTGTGCGAACCGCACGCCCTGAGCCTCACCGCTCCGCGCGGCTGGGACCTCGTCCGCCACGACGGCGAGTTCGAACCCCCGCCCCCCACCACCGACGACCTGGTCGCCCTGGCCGAAGCGGTCCGCGAGGCAGCTCGCCCCGCCCCCCGCCAGCCCGCCCCCGAACCACCCCACGGCCCGCCCACCCCCGGCCGCCGCGGCCACCTCCGCGTCATCCCCCCGTCCTGACCCGAAGGAAGGGCACCTTCCCATCGCTACGCGTAGAGGAAGGGCACCTTCTTTTAACGCCAGAGCGTCGAAGATCGCTGTTTCGGGTCGAAACGTGAGGCCAGACCGCAGATCTTGGCACGAAACAGCGATCTTGCCCGCCGGACTAGCCGGACTACCTTGCCTCGCCGACGTGAGCGGCCCAGCGGTCGAGAGTGGCGACGGTGTGGAGGGCGGTGTTGATGCCTAGCCAGCGGAGGGGTTCGGGTTCCCAGCGGGGGGAACGGTGGTTGACCCAGGGCAGGACCGTCAGTGGCGACTCGACGCCGGTGATCAGGTCGGCGAGGGTGCGGCCGGCGAGGTTGGTGGCGGCGACGCCGTCGCCCACGTAGCCGCCGGCCCAGGCCAGGCCGGTGGAGCGGTCGAGGCCGACGGAGGGGTGCCAGTCCCGGGTGATGCCGAGCGGGCCGCCCCAGGCATGGGTGATCTTCGCGCCGTCGAGGGCAGGGAAGAGTTCGACCAGGGTGTTGCGTAGCGCCAGGTGCACCGCAGGCTCGCTGTCGAAGGACGGGCGCACCGCGGAGCCGTAGTGGTAGGGAGCGCCCCGCCCGCCGAAGGCGAGCCGGTCGTCGGCGGTGCGCTGGCCGTAGATGACCAGCCGGCGGTGGTCGGTGAAGGTCTCCCGGTGGTCCAGTCCCGCCTCGCCCCAGAAGGACTGCGGCAGCGGCTCGGTCGCGACCATCAGCGAGTAGATCGGCGCCACGGCCCGCCGGTGACCGGGTAGGCCCGCCGTATAGCCCTCGGTGGCCCGGACGACCACGTCCGCGTGCACCGTGCCGTGATCGGTGCGAACCGCGGCACGGCGCGCACCGACAACGGTGTGGACTGCGCCCGGCATGATCTCCAGCACCCGGGTCTGCTCATGGATCATGACGCCCAGCCGCTCGACGACCGAGGCCAGTCCGCGTACCAGCCTTAGCGGGTGCAGTGCCGCGCAGTGCGGGGACCAGGTGGCGCCGTGCACCTCGGTCGCGCCGCAGCGGTCCAGCGCCTCGGCCCGGTCGAGCAGCCGCAGTTCGAACCCGTACGACGCGGCCAGCTCGGCCTCCGCCCGCGCCCCGCGCCACTGCGCCTCGGAGCGGGCCAGGCCCAGCGTGCCGCCCTTGTCCCAGTGGCAGTCGATGCCCTCGGCGGCGGCGGCCCGGCCGACCTCGTCCACCGTGTCGATCATCGCCTGCTGGAACGCGATCGCCGCGCCCCGCCCGTGCAGTTTCTCCAGCTTGGGCAGCGGGGTGGGGAGCAGCCCGGAGCACCAGCCGCCGTTGCGCCCGGACGCGCCGAACCCGGCCTGCTCGGCCTCCACGATCGCGATCCGCAGCCCGGGGTCGGCCTGGCACAGGTAGTAGGCCGTCCACAGGCCGGTGTATCCCGCGCCGACGATCGCCACGTCGACGTCGAGGTCGCCGGAAAGGCGCGGGCGGGGCGCGATCGCCCCGCCCGCGGTGTCGAACCACAAAGAGGTCACAGCAGTGACGAGGCCCGGGTCAGCACGTCGCGCAGGATCTGCTCGATCTCGTCGAACTGCTGCTGGGTCGCGGTCAGCGCCGGGGACAGCTGGATGACCGGGTCGCCCCGGTCGTCGGCGCGGCAGTACAGCCCTGCCTCGAAAAGCGCCCCGGACAGGAAGCCGCGGATCAGCCGCTCGGACTCCTCGGCGTTGAACGTCTCCCGGGTGGCCCGGTCCTTGACCAGCTCGATGCCGTAGAAGTAGCCCTCGCCGCGGACGTCGCCGACGATCGGCAGGTCGTACAGCTTCTCCAGGGTGGCCCGGAACGCGGGCGCGTTCTCGCGTACGTGGCCGACCAGGTCCTCGCGCTCGAACAGGTCCAGGTTGGCCAGACCGACCGCGCAGCTGACCGGGTGCCCGCCGAAGGTGATGCCGTGGGCGAACATCTGCCCGTCGGCCAGGAACGGCTCGATCAGCCGGTCACTGGCGATCATCGCGCCGAGCGGGGAGTACCCGGAGGTCATGCCCTTGGCGGTGGTGATGATGTCGGGCTGGTAGCCGTAGTACTGGGCGCCGAAGTACTCGCCGAGCCGGCCCCAGGAGCAGATGACCTCGTCGGACACGAGCAGCACACCGTAGCGGTCGCAGATCTCGCGCACCCGCTGGAAGTAGCCGGGCGGGGCGGGGAAGCAGCCGCCCGCGTTCTGCACCGGCTCCAGGAACACCGCGGCCACGGTCTCGGGGCCTTCGCGCTCGATGGCGCGGGCGATCTCCTCGGCCGCCCACACGCCGAACGCCTCGTAGTCGTCGCCGTGCTCGGGGGCGCGGTAGAAGTTCGTGTTCGGCACCTTGATGCCGCCGGGCACCAGCGGCTCGAACTCGGCGCGGAACGCCGGGACGCCGGTGATGGACAGGGCGCCCATCGAGGTGCCGTGGTAGGCGAGGTAGCGGCTGACGACCTTGTGGCGCAGCGGCTGGCCGACCTTCTTGAAGTAGGAGCGGGCCAGCTTCCACGCGCTCTCCACGGCCTCGGAGCCGCCGGTGGTGAAGAAGATCCGGTTGAGGTCGCCGGGGGTCAGCTCGGCGATCCGGTCCGCGAGCTCGATCGCCTTCGGGTGGGCGTACGACCACAGCGGGAAGTAGGCCAGCTCGTGTGCCTGCTTGGCGGCGGCGTCGGCCAGCTCGGCGCGGCCGTGGCCCGCGTTGACGGTGAACAGGCCGGCGAGGCCGTCGAGATACCGCTTGCCGTTGCTGTCCCAGACGTAGGTGCCCTCGCCGCGGACGATCGTCGGCACGCTGCCCTCGCGGTAGGCGCCCATGCGGGTGAAGTGCATCCAGAGGTGGTCGGTTTCCTTGCCCATCGTGAGGCCTCACTCATCGGTACGTTGCGGCGTTGCCTACGGTTATCGCATACGTCGTCGAGATACAGCAACCCTCTCAGTGGTATTTTCGCACGACGGCTACGGATTTCGTAGTGCGTCGGCAACCTGGGCGACATCGTTGGTCGGTAACGGGTGGTTTGTGAGCTGCCGCACCTCAGCGGGCGTACGGCGGGATGATTTGGGCACAATTGCGGGTCATCCCTGTACCCCTCCAGGCTCTCAGCCTGCCCAGCGGAAGGTGCCTCGATTGCGCGCTCGTCCCCTGTCGGCTCCGGCCCGCGCCCTGCTCGCGGCCACCACGGCGACCCCCTCGCGGCGGCGGCTGCTGCGCGGCGCCCTGGCCGGCGGCGCGCTCGCCGCCACCGGCGGCGTCCTGGCCGCGTGCAGCCCCAAGGGCATGGCCCCCCAGGCCGGTGCGTCGACCCGCCCCGCCTGCACCGCCACCGACCTGTCCGCCAGTGAGCGCAAGGTGTCGTTCGGCAACTGGGTGCAGTACCTCGACGTGGACGAGAACGACGAGAAGCGCCACCCGACGCTGGCCGCCTTCAAGGCGCGGACCGGCATCGACGTGTCCTACACCGAGGACATCAACGACAACAACGAGTACTACGGCAAGATCCGCGCGCAGCTCGGGGCCTGCCAGCCGATCGAGCGCGACATCGTGGTGTTCTCCGACTGGATGGTCAACAAGTTCATCCGCAACGGCTTCGCGCAGGAGCTGGACCCGGCCAAGACGCCCAACTACCGCCGCAACCTGCTGCCCTCGCTGAAGGCCCGCCCGTACGACCAGGAGCTGCGCTACGCGGTGCCGTGGCAGTCCGGCCTCACCGGCTTCGCGGTCAACACCCGCGTCGCCAAGGAGGTGCGCACCGTCGACGAGCTGCTCACCCGCCCCGACCTCAAGGGCAAGGTGAGCGTGCCGATGGAGATGCCCGACACGATGGGCCTGCTCATCGCGTCGCTCGGCAAGAACCCGGCGTCCTTCACGCCCGAGGACTTCGACGCCGCGCTGGAGAAGCTGCGCAAGGCCGTCGAGTCCGGCCAGATCCGCCGCTTCACCGGCAACGAGTACGTCCAGGACCTGGCCAAGGGCGACGTCGCGGCCGCGATCGCCTGGTCCGGCGACGCGCTCCAGCTGGGCCTCAACGACGACAAGATCAAGTTTGTATCGCCCGAAGAGGGCCTGCTGATCTGGTCGGACGCGGCGGTCATCCCGGTGACCGCGACCCACGCGAGCAACGCGATGACGCTGCTCGACCACTACTACGACCCGAAGGTGGCCGCCGAGCTGGCCGCGTGGGTCAACTACGTCTGCCCCGTGGCCGGCGCGCAGGACGAGATGGTCAAGATCGACCCCGAACTGGCCGAGAACAAGCTGATCTTCCCCGACGACGCGATGCTCGCCGACGTGAAGGCCTTCGCCCCGCTCGGCGAAGCCGAAGAGAAGGCCTACCAGGCCAAGTTCTCCGCCGTCATGGGCGTCTGACCAGATCCGCCCGCGCCGCGGCCCGCCCCGCGCCCGCGCCCCGCGCCGCAGATAGACGTTGGCCTATCTGGATGAGAAAAACGAGATCATACTCATCCAGATAGGCCAACGTCTATGAAAAACCGGGGCGTCAGGCGGTGCCGGTGCCCCAGGAGTAGGTCTGTTTGCGGAGTTTGAGGTAGACGAAGACCTCGGCCCCGATCACACCCTCCACCGCCCGCACTTCGTGCAGGATCTCCAGCAGGTGGTCGTCGTTACGGCAGACGGCCTCCAGCAGCAGGTCGTACGACCCGGCGGTGATCACCACGTAGTCGACCTCCTCGATTTCGGAGATCCGGTCGGCGATGCCCTCCAGGTTGCCCGTGGTCTTCACGCCGATCATCGCCTGCCGACCCAGCCCCAGCTGGAGGGGGTCGGTGACGGCCACGATCTGCATGACGCCCGCGTCGATGAGCCGCTGCACGCGCTGTCGCACCGCCGCCTCGCTCAAGCCGACCGCGCGGCCGATGGTCGCGTACGGTCTACGGCCGTCCTCCTGCAACTGCTCGATGATCTGCTTCGCGATGTCGTCGAGGAGCGCGTGGTTGGCGTGGTTGAGTTGAGGGTGGCGGCGGATGACACCGCGTTGCGCTGCGGAGTCGGCGGGCGTCGGCAATGAGGCCTCCTGGGGCGTACGCAGAGGGGGATCGCGGGGGTGATGATCCGACCCGGGCATCGTATCGCTACGAGGCAGACGATTCCGACACTTGGCGGCCACCCTCGTAACGGAAACGTCATCAAGTCGCGATATTGGATGCTGGAATCCGTAGTCGCACCCCAGATTCGCCACGGAATCCCTTGTCATGTGGCGCACGTCATGTCAGGATCGTCGCGCCACGGGTTGTTGAACATCTGACAGTGGGAGGCGATATGGCCGGCTTTTCGCCGAATGTCATCGGTGATCGGATCGCCGACGGCACGTCAGGTGAGCGGTTCTCCGTGGTCAACCCCGCCGACGGTAGCACCGTGGCGGAGTACGGACTGGCTGGTCAGGAAGATGTGGACGCGGCTGTGGCGGCCGCGTGGGCGGCCTTTGCGGGCTGGTCCGGCGCGACGCCGGGCGAGCGCTCCGGAGCCCTGCACCGCCTGGCCGCGCTGCTGTCCGAGCGGGCCGGTGACTTCGTGGCCGCCGAGGTGGCGCAGACCGGCAAGCCGGTGCGCCTGGCCAGCGAGTTCGACGTGCCGGGGACGATCGACAACACCGCCTTCTTCGCGGGGGCGGCCCGTGATCTGCAGGGCAAGGCGGCGGGGGAGTACTCCGCCGACCACACCAGCTACGTGCGGCGCGAGGCGATCGGCGTGGTCGGCTCGATCTCGCCGTGGAACTACCCGCTGCAGATGGCGGCCTGGAAGATCCTGCCCGCGATCGCGGCGGGCAACACCATCGTGCTCAAGCCCGCCGAGCTGACCCCGCTGACCAGCGTGATGTTCGCGCAGGCCTGCCTGGACGCGGGCATCCCGGCCGGGGTCGTCAACGTGGTCACCGGGCGCGGCCCGACGGCCGGGGCGGCGCTGGTCGCGCACCCCGACGTGGACATGGTCAGCTTCACCGGTTCGACGGCGGTGGGCCGCGGGATCGGTGCGACGGCGGCGGGCGCGGTCAAGCGGGTGCACCTGGAGCTGGGCGGCAAGGCCCCGTTCCTGGTCTTCGACGACGCGGACGTGGAGGCCGCGGCGCAGGGCGCGGTGGCCGGGTCGCTGATCAACTCGGGTCAGGACTGCACCGCGGCCACCCGCGCGTACGTGCAGCGGCCGCTCTATGACCGGTTCGTGGCCCGGGTCGCCGAGCTGTTCGAGGGCGTACGCGCCGGCGACCCGCTGGACCCGGCGACCGACATCGGCCCGCTGATCAGCCTCGCCCAGCGCGACCGGGTGGCGGGTTTCGTCGACCGGGCCCGCGCGGCGGGCGCCAAGATCGTGGCGGGCGGCCGGGTGCCGGAGGGGCTGGCGCACGGCGCCTACTACGCGCCCACGCTGATCGTCGACGCCGCCCAGGACAGCGAGGTCGTCCAGCACGAGGTGTTCGGCCCGGTGCTGGTCGTGCTGCCGTTCGACGCCGATGATGAGGGTGTGGCGCTGGCCAACGACACGCCGTACGGCCTGGCCGCGAGCGTGTGGACCCGGGACGTCCACCGGTCGCTGCGGGGCACCCGCGAGCTGCGCGCCGGATGTGTGTGGGTCAACGACCACATCCCGATCATCAGCGAGATGCCACACGGGGGTTACCGTCGCTCCGGCTTCGGAAAGGACATGTCCACGTACTCGTTCGACGAGTACACCCAGATCAAGCACGTCATGTACGACATCACCGCGGTCGCCGCGAAGCCGTGGCACCGCACCGTCTTCAGTCAGTAAGTGATATCTGCGCCTGTAAACCCCTCTGGCAGTGAAGGAACGTTCGATGGCTCGTCGTATACCACT
Organism: Catellatospora vulcania; assembly: GCF_009720385.1. Lineage (GTDB taxonomy): Bacteria > Actinomycetota > Actinomycetes > Mycobacteriales > Micromonosporaceae > Catellatospora > Catellatospora vulcania. The sequence goes on from NZ_ML769303.1 coordinate 63,923, forward strand.
CTCCCCGCAGGCCCAGGCAGTGCTGGCGGCCATGCCGTCACGCCGGACGGTGCTGCGCGGGGCTCTCGCCGGTGGGGCTTTCGCGGTTGCCGGCGGCGCGCTCGCCGCCTGCGGCACCAAGGGCACCAACAGCGGCGCCCCCGGCCCGTCGGCCGGCCCGCTCTGCACCGTCGCCGACGTGTCGGCCGCCGAACGCAAGATCGCCTTCTCCAACTGGCCCGCCTACATGGACGAGGACGAGAAGAACCCCGAGGTCCACCCGACGCTGGTGGCCTTCAAGGCCAAGACCGGCATCGACGTCACCTACACCGCCGACATCAACGACAACAACGAGTTCTACGGCAAGATCCGTACGCAGCTCGCGGCGTGCCAGCCGATCGACCGCGACCTCGTGGTGTTCACCGACTGGATGGCGGCGACGTTCATCCGCAACGGCTTCGCCGCGAAGTTCAGCGCCGACAAGGTCGCCACGTTCGCGAAGAACCTGGCTCCGTCCCTGCGCGGCCGACAGTTCGACCCGAACATGGAGTACGCGGCGCCGTGGCAGTCGGGCCTGACCGGCATCGGCGTCAACACCGCGGTGACCAAGGAGGTGCGCACGGTCGACGAGCTGCTGACCCGGCCCGACCTGAAGGGCAAGGTCACCTGCCTCACCGAGATGCACGACACGATGGGCTTCATGCTCCTGTCCATCGGCAAGGACCCGGGCAACTTCACCACCGCCGACTTCGACACGGCGCTGGAGAAGCTGAAGGCCGCCGTGGCGTCGGGGCAGATCCGCCGCTTCACCGGCAACGACTACGTGCAGGACCTGGCCAAGGGCGACATCGCCGCCTGTATCGCGTGGTCCGGCGACGTCATCCAGCTCGGCTTCGAGAACGACAAGATCAAGCTGGTCACGCCGGACGAGGGCATGATGCTCTGGTCGGACAACATGATGATCCCGATCACCTCGCCGCACGCGGCGAACGCGATGGCGTTGATCGACTACTACTACGATCCGAAGGTGGCCGCCGAGCTGGCCGCGTTCGTGAACTACGTCTGCCCGGTGGCGGGCGCGCAGGAGGAGATGGTCAAGATCGACCCGGACCTCGCGCAGAACCCGCTCATCTTCCCCGACGCCGCGATGCAGTCGAAGATCAAGATCTTCAAGCCGCTGACCGAGGCTGAGGAGAAGGAGTACCAGGGCAAGTTCCAGGCAGCGATCGGGGCGTGACAGGTTGACCGACCAGGACCTCTGCATCGAGAACGTCACCAAGACGTTCGGCGGCTTCACCGCCGTCGACGACCTCACCCTGACCATTCCGGACGGCTCGTTCTTCGCGCTGCTCGGGGCGTCGGGCTGCGGCAAGACAACCACCCTTCGCATGGTCGCCGGCCTGGAGGAGCCGAACGCCGGGCGGATCACGCTCGGCGGGCTGGACATCACCCGGATGCGCCCCTACAAGCGGCCGGTCAACACGGTGTTCCAGAGCTACGCGCTGTTCCCGCACATGAGCGTCGAGGACAACGTGGCGTTCGGCCTGCGCCGCAAGGGCGAGAACCGGGCGGACACCCGCCGCAAGGTCGCCGAGATGCTCGACCTGGTCCAGCTCGGCCAGTACGGGTCGCGCCGCCCGGCGCAGCTGTCCGGCGGGCAGCAGCAGCGGGTGGCGCTGGCCCGTGCCCTGGTCAACCAGCCTGAGGTGCTGCTGCTCGACGAGCCGCTCGGCGCGCTCGACCTGAAGCTGCGCCGCCAGATGCAGATCGAGCTCAAGCGCATCCAGACCGAGGTCGGCATCACCTTCGTGCATGTCACGCACGACCAGGAGGAGGCCATGACCATGGCCGACACCGTCGCGGTGATGCAGGCGGGGCGGATCGAGCAGCTCGGTGCGCCCGCTGAGATGTACGAGTTCCCCGCCTCGGCGTTCGTGGCCAACTTCCTCGGCCAGTCCAACCTGATCAAGGCCGAGGTGACTGGGCAGGCCGACGGCCACGTCACGGTCGACGCGCACGGCAACCGGCTGGCGGTGCCGTCGGCCCGGTGCCGGGTCACCTCCGGCACGGCCCTGCTGGGCGTACGCCCGGAGAAGCTGCACCTGGCCGACGGCCTGGCCGCGGTGCCCTCGGGCCACGCGGCGGTGCAGGGCGTCGTCACCGACGCGTCCTTCACCGGCGTCTCCACGCAGTACCTGGTGCGCGCCCCGTGGGGCAGTGAGCTGACGGTGTTCGTGCCCAACTCCGGCATCGCGAACCCGGCGCTGCCCGGGGCGGAGGTGGCGGTGCACTGGTCGCCCGCGCACTCGTTCCTCGTGGGGAGCTGACGTGGCCGCCCTGCTGCCCACGGCGTCGGGCACGCCCGCCGCCGCCACCGAGATCCCGGTCGAACCCCCGGCCGGGATGCGGCGGCGGCGGTGGATCCCGTACGCCCTGCTCGCCCCCGGCCTGCTGTGGCTGGCGGTCTTCTTCGTGTACCCGGTGTTCCAGCTCGTCATGGCGAGCCTGTGGGACCCGAGCGGCTCGGTCGAGACCGGCTACACGTTCACCTGGCAGTTCTCGAACTACGCCGACGCGTGGGAGATGTTCCACGTCCAGTTCCTGCGCTCGCTGTGGTACGCGCTGATCACCACGGTGGTCTGCGTGCTGCTGGGCTACCCGCTGGCGTACGCGATCGCGATCAAGGGCGGGCGCTGGAAGAACCTGATGCTGGTCGGCGTGATCGCGCCGTTCTTCACCAGCTACCTGGTGCGCACCTACTCGTGGAAGGCGATCCTGTCCGACAGCGGGCCGGTGGTCGACTTCCTGAAGTGGGCGCACCTGCTGGGGCCGGACGGGCGGCTGCTGGCGACCGAGTTCGCGGTGATCGCGGGCCTGGTCTACAACTTCCTGCCGTTCATGGTGCTGCCGCTGTACGCCAGCCTCGACAAGCTGGACACCCGGCTGCTGGAGGCGGCGCGCGACCTGTACCACGGGCCGGTGCGCAGCTTCTTCCGCGTGACGCTGCCGCTGTCCATGCCGGGCGTCATCGCGGGAACGCTGCTCACCTTCATCCCGGCGGCCGGCGACTACGTCAACGCGCAGCTGCTGGGCGGGCCGAACACGCAGATGATCGGCAGCGTGATCCAGTCGCGCTTCCTGGTGGTCAACGACTATCCGATCGCGTCCGCGCTGTCGGTGATGCTGATGGTGACGATCCTGGTGCTGGTGACGGTCTACGTCAGCACCGCGGGCACGGAGGAGGTGGTCTGATGCACGGGTTCTGGCGCTGGATCGCCGAGAAGTGGGTGCTGCTGCTCGGGTTCGTGCTGCTGGCCTACCTGTTCGTGCCGATCGCCGTGGTCATGCTGCTGTCGTTCAACCAGCCGGCCAGCCGCAACACGACGTACGTGCTGGACTTCGCCACGTTCGACTTCACCTGGAACAACTGGACCGACATGTGCGGGGCGGCGGGCATCTGCGACTCGCTGATGCGCAGCATCTACGTGGGCCTGTCCGCCACGTTGATCGCCACCATCCTGGGAACTTTGATCTCTTTTGCCCTGGTTCGCTACCGGTTCATCGGCCGGGGCAGTACCAACACGCTGATCTTCCTGCCGATGGCCACCCCGGAAATCGTCATGGGCACCTCGCTGTTGACCCTGTTCATAGGGCTGCAGATCCCGATGGGCTTCTTGACGATCCTGATCGCGCATGTCATGTTCTGCATATCGTTTGTAGTGGTCACCGTGAAGGCGCGGCTGGCCGGGCTTGATCCGAGGCTGCAGGAGGCGGCGATGGACCTGTACGCGACGCCGTGGCAGGCGTTCCGTCTGGTCATCCTGCCGCTCGTGCTGCCCGGCATCGTGGCCGCCGCCCTGCTGGCGTTCTCGCTGAGCTTCGACGACTTCATCATCACCAACTTCGTCACCGGCACCAGCGACTACACGACGTTCCCCATGTTCATCTGGGGCTCGAACCTGCGCGGCATCCCGCCGCAGGTCAACGCCATCGCCACCGCGATGTTCCTGATCTCGTTCGCGTTCGTCATCGCGGGCCAGCTGCGCACCCGTCGCCGCTCCGCCCGCCGCGCCGCGACGTCCTAGCAAACCTGACGGCCGCCGACCGGACCCACGCCTGATTCGTGGGGAGCCGGCTCGGCGGCCGTTTGGTATTCCCAGACATTTCGTTTGTCTGGGTATTTATAGGGAAAAGGAGCCGCAAAACGGCTTCCCGGTTGTAGAAGGAGGAGATCGGCTCATGCGGGCCAAAGGATCAAAACTGTGGGCGTCGGCGCTGTCAGATGCGTCGCCGACGCCGTACTGGACGGACCGGCCTGAGCGGCCGGCATCCGTGCCCCCGCTGACCAGCGCGACCACCGCGCAGCTGGCAGTCATCGGGGGCGGCTACAGCGGCCTGTGGACGGCGCTGCTGGCCAAGGAGCGCGACCCGTCGACCGACGTGGTCCTGCTCGAATCGGGGGTGTGCGGCCACGCCGCCTCCGGACGCAACGGCGGATTCTGCTCCGCGAGCCTCACGCACGGGCTCGCCAACGGGGTGGACCGCTTCCCGGACGAGATCACCGAGCTGGAACGGCTCGGCCGGGAGAACCTCGACCAGATCGAGGACACGCTGGGCCGGTACGGCATCGACTGCGACTTCGAGCGCACCGGTGAGCTGGAGGTGGCCACCTCCGCGTACCAGCTGGACTGGCTGCACGAGTCGGCGGAGCTGACCCGGTCGATGGGTTACCGCGCCGAGGTGTTCGACGCCGACCAGGTGCGGGCCGAGGTCGACTCGCCCACGTACCTGGGTGGCTGGTGGGACCGCGACCGGGTGGCCATGGTCGATCCGGCGAAGCTGGCCTGGGGCCTGCGGCAGGCGTGCCTGATCCTGGGCGTGCGCATCTACGAGGGCACTCCGGTGCTCGGGGTGAGCAGCGGCCGCGACGGCCTGCTGCTGCGTACCCCGCACGGCGAGGTGCGGGCGGCCCGGGTCGCGCTGGCGACCAGTGCCTTCGGTCCGCTGGTGCGCAAGCTCAAGCGCTACCTGATCCCGGTGTACGACTACGCCCTGATGACCGAGCCGCTGTCCGCAGCCCAGCTCGGTGACCTGGGCTGGCGTAACCGGCAGGGGCTGGGTGATTCGGCGAACCAGTTCCACTACTACCGGCTCACCGCGGACAACCGGATCCTGTTCGGCGGCTACGACGCGATCTACCACTTCGGCAACCGGATCGCGCCGACCCTCGAACAGCGCGAGGACACCTTCGCCCGGCTGGCCGAGCACTTCTTCACCACGTTCCCGCAGCTGGAGGGACTTCGGTTCACGCACAGCTGGGGCGGGGTGATAGACACCTGCACCCGCTTCTGCGCCTTCTTCGGCACCGCCTTCGGCGGTCGGCTGGCCTACGCGGCCGGCTACACCGGACTGGGCGTGGGCGCGACCCGCTTCGGCGCGCAGGTGATGCTCGACCACCTCGAAGGAGCGTCCACGGAGCGCACCAGGCTGGACTTCGTACGGTCCAAGCCCTGGCCGCTGCCGCCGGAACCGCTGCGCTCGCTCGGCATCCAGCTGACCCGCTGGTCGCTGGCCCGCGCCGACGAGCACCAGGGACGCCGCAACCTGTGGCTGCGCACGCTCGACCACGCCGGTCTCGGTTTCGACTCCTGACACATCCGTCCCGCCGTCCCCGTTGGTAGTCCACCCGTGGGGACCCGGGAACACACTTGAACCAATTCGTTTCGTGGCCTTTGTCGCCACGAGGTTGAAGGGACTTTTATGCGCATCCTGCTGGTCGGCGCTGGTGGCGTCGGCAGTGCAGCAGCCGCCATCGCCGCTCGCCGTGACTTCTTCCAGCTCATGGTGGTCGCCGACTACTCTCTGGAGCGCGCCCAGCGGGCCGTCTCCGGACTGGACGACCGGTTCGTCGCAGCGAGGCTCGACGCCTCCCGCGCCGGTGACGTCGCACAGCTGTGCCGCGAGCACGGTGTGACCCACGTGCTCAACGCCGTCGATCCCCGCTTCGTCATGCCGATCTTCGACGGAGCCTACGAAGCCGGTGCGGACTACCTCGACATGGCCATGTCGCTGTCCCTGCCGCACCCGACCGACCCGTACGCCAAGACCGGCGTCATGCTCGGCGAGGAGCAGTTCGGCAAGGCCGTCGCCTGGGAGGCCGCCGACCGGCTGGCGCTCGTCGGCATCGGCGTCGAGCCGGGCCTGTCCGACATCTTCGCCCGGTACGCCGCCGACCACCTGTTCTCCGAGATCGACGAGATCGGGGTACGGGACGGGTCCAACATCACCGTCGAGGGCTTCGACTTCGCCCCGTCGTTCTCCATCTGGACCACCATCGAGGAGTGCCTCAACCCGCCGATCATCTGGGAACGCGAGCGCGGCTGGTTCACCACGGCCCCGTTCAGCGAGCCCGAGGTGTTCGACTTCCCCGAGGGCATCGGCCCGGTCGAGTGCGTCAACGTGGAGCACGAGGAGGTGCTCCTCATCCCGCGCTGGGTCGACGCCAAGCGGGTGACCTTCAAGTACGGCCTCGGCACCGAGTTCATCGAGATCCTGAAGACCGTGCACAAGCTCGGCCTTGACTCCACCCGGCCGATCGCGATCGGCGGCGGCAAGTCGCAGGTCATGGTCTCGCCGCGCGACGTGCTCGCCGCGCAGCTGCCCGACCCCGCCACGCTGGGCTCCCGGATGAAGGGCAAGACCTGCGCCGGCACCTGGGTCAAGGGCAAGGGCCTCGACGGTCGGCCCAGGGAGATGTACCTCTACCACGTCGTCGACAACGAGTGGTCCATGCGCGAGTACGGCCACCAGGCGGTGGTGTGGCAGACCGCGGTGAACCCCGTCGTCGCGCTGGAGCTGCTGGCGCAGGGCGTGTGGAAGGGCGTCGGGGTGCTCGGCCCGGAGGCGCTCGACCCGGTGCCGTTCCTGGACCTGCTGACCGCGTACGGCTCGCCCTGGGGCATGCGTGACCAGCAGCCCTTTCGGGCGGTGACCCAGGCGGCCCGCGAGGAGATCGCCGCCTGAGCGCCGTTCGGTGCTCCCTCGGGCATGTCCGCGCTCAGGCGGGACGTGCCCGAGGGAGCACGCGGCTGCTCCGGAAGTCCGTTGCTCCGCCCCCGCCGCAGACTTAGAGTGATCATCGCGCCTCCCGGTGCGCAGGCAGCGGATACTTCTGGCCCTGCGGGTTGCGGGTTCGAGTCCCGCGCGGACCTTCGGGTCCGGTAGCTCAATTGGCAGAGCAGCAGGTTTGTGCCGCCGCCGACTTCTGACCTCGGGAGGCGTCCACGCGGCACGGCCCGGTGCGCCGGTGACGGATACACCATGGAGGCCCTTGCGGCCTGTGAAGTGCTCCCGGAGACGGGACTCCGTCGCCCCTTCGATCTCGGGCCGCGCCGTGTACATCGCTTTGTCAGCCCACAACTTCTGGTTGTGCGCACAACCCAGAAGTTGTGGACCGGACGAGGTGATGTCTCCCGAAAACCCCGTTGCCGCGGTCGCTCGGCCGATCTAGGTTGGGCAGCACGTCTCCCGGTGCGCAGGCAGCGGATACTTCTTAATCCATAGGTCGCGGGTTCGAGCCCCGCCCGGATCTTCGGAGCCGGTAGCTCAGACGGCAGAGCAATGGCTCATGCCGCCGCCGACATCGATCTCGGGAGACGAACCCGGCACGCCCGGTGCGCAGGTTACGGCTACTCCGCTTATAACGGGGAGGTCGCGGGTTCGAATCCCGCTCGCCGTCCGTGAGGACGGCGGTAGCTCAGCGGCCAGAGCGCCAGGTCCCGGCGACGGGACCACCACGCCGTCACCGACTTGACCTCGGGCGTGCCGCGTTCTCTCCTTCGCCGCTGGGCACATGGGCGAAGGTCGAGACCGTGACCGGGGCGCCGAGTGCTGCCGCCGCGTCACAGGCCAGGCCGAGCACCGACCCGTCGCGGGTCCAGGCGGCGACGGCCATCGAGGGCAACCCGGGCACCGTCACTGTCAGCGTCGACGCCGGTGGCAGCGGCATGGGGCGGCGCAGTCCACCGCCGCGCAGCCCGACGCCGAGAGCCTTGCCGACGGCCTCCTTCTGGGTCCACAGCAGCAGGAAGTCGGCCGGGTGGCCGACGACCCAGTCCGCCTCGGCGGGGGAGAACCAGCGCTTCGCCAGCCCGTCCGCGGGTAGGTCGCGGACCGGTTCGACGTCTACGCCCAGCGGGCCGAGCGTGGTGACGGCCACCGCCGTCAAGCCCGGATGGTGGCTGATGGCCAGGTGCAGGCCGGTCGCGCCGACCACCCAGGGCCGGCCGGAGGGTTCACGGCCGATCTCGACCTCCTGCGGGGGGACGCCGAGCGCCGTGGCGGCGGCGTGGCGGGCCAGGTCGGCGGCGTGTACAGCGGTGGCCAGCCAGATCCGGATGCCCGACATGACGACCACGATGGCACGAGCACGGCCGCCGACAAACCCTTTGCCCGCCACGGCGTCCCGCACCTACATTGATCTCCGCACCTCCCGGTGCGTTGGCAGCGGTTACTTCTCTGGGTGAAGCCGGTTCGAAACCGGCAAGACCGCCGCCGGTCCGATCTCGGGAGGCGCGTCTCCCCTCCCGTACTCCTGGATGGGTTTCGCGCGCCCGAAAACCCCCGGGGGAGGGGACATCATGGCCAAGTTCAACGTATCGACGCTGGTCAAGCGCCCGGACGAGGTGACCGCCCAGGGTGCGCCCGGGTATGCCCGGGAGCCGAAGCTGGAGCTGTTCCTGCTGGCCGTGTCCAACATGGTCGGCGAGCAGACCTTCTACGAGCGTGCCGACGACCGCGATGCCCGGTTCCGTGACCTGGTGGCGAAGGTCGCCGTGGCGGATCCGGCGTGGTTCGCGCGGTTCGTGCCGTGGCTGCGGCTGGGGGCCAACCTGCGCAGTGCCTCGGTGGTGGCCGCGCTGGAGGGCGCAAAGGCCCAGGTAGCGGCAGGTATCCCGGGCTCGCGCGCGGTCGTGGACGCGGCGCTGCAGCGGGCCGACGAGCCCGGCGAGGCTCTCGCATACTGGCTGTCGGTGCACGGTCGGGCGCTGCCCAAGCCGGTCAAGCGCGGGATCGCCGATGCGGCGGTGCGGCTCTACCACGAGCGCAGCCTGCTCAAGTACGACTCGGACGGTCATGCGCTGCGCTTCGCGGACGTGCTGGAGCTGACCCACCCGAGCCCGCGCGATGCGGCCCAGGGCGAGCTGTTCCAGCACGCGCTGGACCGCCGCCACCAGCGGGACAATCCGCTCCCGGAGACGCTGCGGGTGCTTCGCGCCCGCGCGGAGCTGATGGCGCTGCCGGTCGAGCAGCGGGCCGCCGTACTGGACCCGCAGGCGCTGGCCGCGGCCGGGATGACGTGGGAGGCGCTCGCGGGCTGGCGGCAGGGTCCGCTGGACGCGGCGGCGTGGTCCGCGGTGATCCCGTCCATGGGCTACCTGGCGCTGCTGCGCAACCTGCGCAACTTCGACCAGGCCGGGGTGAGTGACGAGGTCGCGGCGGCGGTGGCGGCGAAGCTGTCCGACCCGGACGAGGTGGACCGGTCGAGGGTGCTGCCGATGCGCTTCCTGTCGGCGTACAACGCGGCGCCGAGCCTGCGCTGGGCGTACCCGCTGGAGAAGGCGCTGCAGTTCGCGCTCGGCAACGTGCCCCGGCTCGACGGCCGGACGCTGGTCCTCGTCGACACCTCGGGGTCGATGGACAGCCCGTTCAGCCGGGACGGATCGCTGCGCTGCTGGGATGCCGCGACCATGTTCGGCCTGGCGCTGGCGGCTCGGGCGGCCGACGCGACGGTCGTGTCGTTCTCCAACGACACGAAGGTCTTCGGGCTGCGTCCGGGTGAGTCGGTGCTCAAGGCCGTGCAGCGGTTCAAGGACGGGGGCTGGTTCTTCGGCGCCGGCACCGCGACCGAGCACGCGGTCCGCAAGCACTACGCGGGTCACGACCGGGTCGTCATCCTCACCGACGAGCAGGCGAACTGGCACGGCAGCACCGACGTGGCAGCCGCGGTGCCAGCCCGGGTCCCGGTCTACACCTGGAACCTGGCCGGCTACCGCCTCGGCCACACCCCGTCCGTCGCCAAGCGCCACACCTTCGGCGGCCTCACCGACGCCGCCTTCTCGATGATCGGCCTCATCGAGTCCGGCGAGTCCGCCACCTGGCCGTTCTGAAAGGAAGGGCACCTTCACATCGCTATGCGATGTAGAAGGTGCCCTTCCTAACGGCTGGCAGTGGCTGAGCTGGGCCTCTAGACGGTGGTGGCGAAGGCCTGGTCGAGGATGGCGAGGCCGCGGTCGAGGTCGCCGTCGGAGATGACCAGGGGTGGCAGGAAGCGGAAGACGTTGCCCCAGGTGCCGCAGGTCAGGGTGAGCAGGCCGGCGGCGTGGCAGGCCTTGTTCACGGCTCCGGTGAGGATCGGGTCCGGGTCCGGCGTGCCGGGTTTGTTGAGCTCGATGGCGATCATCGCGCCTCGGCCGCGGACCTCGGCGATCTGCGGGTACTTGTCGGCCAGGGTGGTGAGGCGGTCGGTAAGTGTTGCGCCGATGCGCCGGGCTGCGGCGTTGAGGTCCAGGTCGCGCATGGTCTGGATGGAGGCCAGGGCGGCGGCGCAGGCGAGCGGGTTGCCGCCGTACGTGCCGCCGAGGCCGCCGGCGTGCACCGCGTCCATGATCTCCGCGCGGCCCGTGACGGCGGCCAGTGGCAGGCCGCCGGCGATGCCCTTGGCGGTCGTGATCAGGTCCGGGACCACCTGCTCGTGCGACGAGGCGAACCAGTCGCCGGTACGGCAGAAGCCGGTCTGGATCTCGTCGGCGACGAACAGGGCGCCGTTGGCCGAGGCCCAGGAGGCCAGGGCGGGCAGGAAGCCGGGTGCGGGCACCACGAAGCCGCCCTCGCCCTGGATCGGCTCGATCACGATCGCGGCCACGTTCTGCGCCCCGACCTGCGTCGTGATGACGTCGATGGCGCGGGCCGCGGCCTGCTCGCCGGTCAGGCCGTCGCGCAGCGGGTACGACATCGGCGCCCGGTAGACCTCCGGCGCGAACGGCCCGAACCCGTGCTTGTACGGCATGTTCTTCGCGGTCAGCGCCATGGTGAGGTTCGTCCGGCCGTGGTAGCCGTGCTCGAACACGATCACCGCGGACCGCCCGGTGGCGTACCGGGCGATCTTCACCGCGTTCTCCACCGCCTCCGCGCCGGAGTTGAACAGCGCCGAGCGCTTCTCGAAGCCGCCCGGTGTCAGCTCGTTGAGCTGCTCGCACACCGACACGTACGACTCGTACGGGGTGACCATGAAGCAGGTGTGGGTGAAGCGTTCGACCTGCTCGCGCACCGCCGCGACGACAGCCGGGGCGCTGTTGCCGACGTTGGTGACGGCGATGCCGGCCGCGAAGTCGATCCACCCCCGCCCGTCGACGTCGGTCAGCGTGCCGCCGCTCGCGTGGTCCACGTAGGAGGGCAGCACCGAGCCGACGCCGCGGGCCACCGCGCCCACGCGGCGGGCGTGGATCTCTGAGGAGGAGCTCAAGGTCATTCTCCGATGTTGTGCATGACGTGCTTGACCCGGGTGTAGTCCTCCAGGCCGTACGCGGACAGGTCCTTGCCGTACCCGGACTGCTTGAAGCCGCCGTGCGGCATCTCCGCGACCAGCGGGATGTGGGTGTTGATCCACACGCAGCCGAAGTCGAGCCGCCTGCTCAGCCGCATCGCCCGCCCGTGGTCGGCGGTCCACACGCTGGAGGCCAGCCCGTAGCGGCAGTCGTTGGCGTAGCGCAGCGCCTCGGCCTCGTCGGCGACCTTCTGCACGGTGATGACCGGGCCGAACACCTCGTCGGTGACGATCTCGTCGCCCTGGACCAGGTCGGCGACGACGGTCGGCGCGTAGAAGTAGCCGCGGTCGCCGACGCGCTCGCCGCCCGCGGTGACGCGGGCGTGCGCGGGCAGCCGCTCGATGAAGCCGGTGACCTTGGCGAGCTGGTTGGCGTTGTTGAGCGGGCCGTAGAGCACGTCCTCGTCGTCCGGCGCGCCGGTCTTGAGGCTGCGGGCCTGCTCGGTGAGCGCCGCCACGAACGCGTCGTACGCCCCCTCGGTGACCAGCACCCGGGTGGCCGCGGTGCAGTCCTGCCCGGCGTTGAAGAACCCCGCGATCGCGATGCCCTCGGCGGCCGCGTCGATGTCGGCGTCGTCGAACACCATGACCGGGGCCTTGCCGCCCAGTTCCAGGTGGGTTCGCTTGAGTGCGGGCGCGGCCGACGCGGCGACCTCGGAGCCGGCCCGGGTGGAGCCGGTGATGGAGACCATCGCCGGGATCGGGTGCGCGACCAGGGCGCGGCCGGTGTCGCGGTCGCCACAGACCACGTTGAGCACGCCCGGCGGCAGGAACTCCGCGGCGATCTCGGCCAGCAGCAGGGTCGACATCGGCGTGGTGTCGGACGGCTTGAGCACGACGGTGTTGCCCGCGGCGATCGCCGGCGCGAACTTCCACACTGCCATCAGCAGCGGGTAGTTCCACGGCGTGACCTGCGCGCAGACGCCGATCGGCTCGCGGCGCACGTAGCTGGTCATGTTCGCCATGTACTCGCCGGCCGAGCGGCCCTCCAGCAGCCGGGCGGCGCCGGCGAAGAAGCGGATCTGGTCGATCGCGGGCGGCAGCTCCTCGCTCGCGGTCAGGTGCAGCGGCTTGCCGGTGTTGCGGCTCTCCAGGGCGACCAGCTCGTCGGCCCGCGCCTCGACCGCGTCCGCGATCTTCAGCAGGGCCTTCTGGCGCTCGCTGGGCGTGGTGTCGCGCCAGGTCTCGAACGCGGCGGCCGCGGCGGCCATGGCGTCCTCGACGTCCTGCTTCCCGGAGACCGGGGTCTGGGCGAGAATCTCACCGGTACACGGGTCGATCAGATCCGCGTAGCCGCCGTCGACCGGAGCTACGTACTTGCCGTTGATAAAGTTCGCCAATTTCTCTGTCATCGGTGGCATACGGCTATCTTCGCGACGAAATCCGTGTCGAGCAAGGGTCTTGAGCAACTGTTTCCGTGCGTTAGGGTGGGCATATGGCCGATCGGACCCCGTACTGGATCGCCGGTTCCCCGGAGACCAGTGATGATCTCGTTATTGTTCGCAACCCCTACGACGGGCGCGTGGTCGGTCAGACCGCCAACGCTACGCCTGAGCAGGTCGAAAACGCGGTAGCGGCCGCCGCGAAGGTCGCGCCTGACGCGGCCCGGCTGCCCGCTGCCGCCCGCGCCGCCGCCCTCGACCACGTGAGCCGGCGGCTGGCCGAACGGGGCGACGAGGTCGCCGCGCTCATCAGCGCCGAAAACGGCAAACCGCTGATGTGGGCCAAGGCCGAACTCGGCCGCGCGGTCTCCACGTTCCGCTGGGCCGCCGAGGAGGCGCGCCGCTTCTCCGGCGAGCTGATGCGCCTGGACACCGACCCCGCCGCGGCCGGGCGGATGGCCGTCGTACGCCGCTTCCCCAAGGGCCCGGTGCTGGGCATCAGCCCGTTCAACTTCCCGCTGAACCTGGTCGCGCACAAGGTCGCCCCGGCGATCGCGGTCGGCGCCCCGATCGTCGTCAAGCCCGCCCCGGCCACCCCGCTGTCCGCGCTGCTGCTCGGCGAGCTGCTGGCCGAGACGGAGCTTCCCGCGGGCATGTTCTCCGTGGTGCCGATCCCCAACGAGCGCGCCGCGGCGCTGGTCGCCGACCCGCGGCTGCCGGTGGTGTCGTTCACCGGGTCCGGCCCGGTCGGCGCGTCGATCCAGGCCGCGGTGCCGCACAAGCACGTGACGCTGGAGCTGGGCGGCAACGCCGCGGCGGTGGTCTGCGGCGACTACGCCGACCTGGCCTGGGCGGCCCAGCGCATCGCCCTGTTCAGCAACTACCAGGCCGGACAGAGCTGCATCGCGGTGCAGCGCGTGATCGTGCACCGCGACCGGGCCTCCGCGTTCGTGCCGCAACTGGTCGCGGCGGTGCAGGCCCTCAAGACCGGTGACCCGGCCTCGGCCGACACGCAGGTCGGCCCGATGATCAATGAGGCGGCCGCGGACCGGGTGCAGGCCTGGGTGGACGAGGCCGTGGCGGGGGGTGCGAAGGTGCTGGTCGGAGGTACGCGCGACGGCGCGAGCTACGCCCCGACCGTGCTGGCCGACGTGCCCGCGGACGCCAAGGTCGCCTGCGACGAGGTGTTCGGGCCGGTGCTGGTGGTCTCCACGGTGGACTCCGACGAGGCCGCGTTCGCCGCCGTCAACGACTCGGCGTTCGGCCTGCAGGCGGGGGTGTTCACGAGCAACCTGCAGACGGCGTTCACCGCGCACGCGACGTTGCAGGTCGGGGGCGTGATCGTCGGCGACGTGCCGTCGTTCCGGGCCGATCAGATGCCGTACGGCGGGGTCAAGGGCTCCGGCACCGGCCGCGAGGGCCTGCGCAGCGCCATGGACGACTACACCGACCCCCGCGTCCTCGTCCTCACCGGATTGCAGCTCTAGTCGTGAATCTTGTGCAGTTGGTGTCGCTCCAGCGACACCAACTGCACAAGATCCGTGATGGGGTCGGCGGATGCCGTCTTCACGTTCCGACGCCGGTGGGCGCTTCGGTGGCCTGCGGGCCCAGGATCGCGTCACGCCGGACGTGGTGCCGAGACGCGATGCGGGCGAGATCGAGTGGATCCTCTTCGAGCAGCGTGGGGTGCTCACCACCGCTCAGGCACGTGAGCTGCTCACGCCTTCAAAAGTCCGGCATCTGCTCGCCACCGGCAGGTGGCGTCGGCTGAGCCGGGGCGTACTGCTGGCGAGCGGGTCCGAGGTGACCGAGGACCAGGCGAACTGGATGGCGGTGCTGGCCGCCGGGCCGGGCGCAGTGCTCGCGGGACTGGCCGCCGCCAGGTGCGGCGGACTGCGCGGCAGATTCCGGCGGGCGGTGACCGACGTGCTGATCCCAGCGGGGCGCCGTGCGGTGGAGCTGCCCCGGACTGGGCCGATCGACCTGCCCGTGGTGCGGGTGCACCGCACCACGCTGCTGCCGGAGCAGGACGTCCAGGCGGGCCGTCCGCGGCGCACCTCGATGGCGAGGTCGGTCGTCGACGCCGCGGCGTGGGCGCTGGAGGACGACGAGGCGCGGTCACTGGTTGCGGCCGCCTGCCAGCAGCGCCGGGTGCTGCCGGAGGAGGTCACCGAGGTGGCGCTGCGGCTGCCGCGGTTCCGGCGGCGGTCGCTGGTGCTGGAGACCGCTCGGCTGGCCGGGGGAGGTGCGACCGCGCTGAGCGAGATCGACCTGGTCAAGTTGTGCGCGCGGCACGGGCTGCCGACACCGGACCTGCAGGAACGCCGGAAGGACGCGGCCGGTCGCAACCGTTACCTGGACGCTTACTGGCGTCGATTCCAACTGCACGTCGAGGTCGACGGGGCGCACCACATGGACGAGCGGCACTGGGCCGCGGACATGCTGCGACAGAACGAGGTCTGGCTGCAGGGGGATCGGGTGCTGCGGTTTCCTGCCTGGTTGTTGCGCTCCGATCCCGCCCGCGTCGTTACTCAATTACGGGCCGCGCTGGGTGCCGCCGGGTGGACTGAGTGAATCTTGTGCAGTTCGTGTTGCCAGGACGACACGAAGTGCACAAGATCCAAAGGGTCGGTGTCCGCCCGAGCGGGGTACGTAACGTGCGGTGGTTAGGGTGAAGCAGATAGCTGAGGCTTAAGGAGATGTTGTGTCTGACCTGTCCCAGATCGTCAAGGCGTACGACGTTCGCGGCACCGTGCCCGAGCAGCTGAACGAGCCGGTGGCCGGTGCGCTCGGCCGGGCGTTCGCGCAGACGCTGCGGGCGCTGGGGGAGGACCGCGGCACCATCGTGGTCGCCCACGACATGCGCGACTCCGGGCCGTCGCTGGTCAAGGCCTTCACCGACGGCGTACGCGCCGAGGGCATCAACGTGATCAACGCGGGTCTCGGCTCGACCGACCTGCTGTACTACGCCTCCGGCATCCTCGACCTGCCCGGTGCCATGTTCACCGCGAGCCACAACCCGGCCCAGTACAACGGCATCAAGCTGTGCTTCGCCGGGGCCAAGCCGGTCGGCCAGGCCAGCGGGCTGTCCGCGATCCGGGAGCGGGCGCAGGAGCTGCTGGACACCCGGGCCGAGATGCCCGCCCCGTCGGGCGACATCGAGACCCGCGAGATGCTGGCCGACTACGCGGCGCACCTGCGCACGCTGGTGGACCTGAGCGGGATCCGGCCGCTGAAGGTGGTCGTCGACGCGGGCAACGGCATGGGCGGGTACACCGTCCCGGCCGTGCTCGGCGACGCGGTGCTGCCGGCGCTGCCCCTGGACATCGTGCCGCTGTACTTCGAGCTGGACGGCTCGTTCCCGAACCACGAGGCCAACCCGCTGGAGCCGGCGAACCTGGTGGACCTGCAGGCCGCGGTACGCGAGCACGGGGCCGACCTGGGCCTGGCCTTCGACGGCGACGCCGACCGCTGCTTCGTGGTCGACGCCGACGGCGCGCCGGTGTCCCCGTCCGCGGTGACCGCCCTGGTCGCGACCCGGGAGCTGGCCAAGCACCCCGGGGCGACGATCATCCACAACCTGATCACCTCGGCGGCGGTGCCGGAGATCGTGCGCGAGCACGGCGGCATCCCGGTGCGCACCCGGGTGGGCCACTCCTTCATCAAGGCGGAGATGGCGACCACCGGCGCGGTGTTCGGCGGCGAGCACTCGGCGCACTACTACTTCCGCGACTTCTGGGGCGCCGACACCGGCATGCTGGCCGCGATGCACGTGCTGGCGGCCCTGGGTGAGCAGGACGGCCCGCTGTCGGTGCTGGGCGCGCAGTTCGAGCGGTACACCGCCTCCGGTGAGATCAACTCGGTGGTGGCGGACCAGGGCGCGAAGCTGTCGCAGGTGCGAGCCCACTTCTCCGGCGAGCAGCAGGACGAGCTGGACGGTCTGACCGTTGCCTTCGCCGACGGCAGCTGGGTGAACCTGCGCGCGTCCAACACCGAGCCGCTGCTGCGGCTCAACGTCGAGGCCCCGACCGCGGAGCGGATGTCGGAGCTGCGCGACGAGGTGCTGAAGCTGGTCCGTGGGTAGGCTGCTGACAGCTCAGTAGCGATCTGAAGGAGCCGGACGTGTCGCTCGCCCCGCAACTGCTAGAAGTCCTCGCCTGCCCGGCGGAGGACCACGCGCCGCTGACCCACGACCCCGAGGCGCAGACGCTCACCTGCACCTCCTGCAGCCGGGTCTACCCGGTGCGGGACGGGCTGCCGGTGCTGCTCCTCGACGAGGTGCTCACCGCCCCGGCGGGTGAGTGATGGGCAGCCCGATCGACGGCGCCGCGGGGGTTCGCGGCAACCGCTTCTTCGACGAGGCGCTGCTGGACAACGCACCGGCGCTGGCCGCGCGGGACCCGGGCGGCATGCTCCGGGCGATCGCGTCGGCTGGCGCGCAGGTGCGCGAGGCCACCACGCTGACCGCCGAGACCGACCTGAGCCACCTCGCCGACGAGGGCCGGCCGCGGGCGGTCGTGGTGGTCGGCGCGGGCACGGCCGCGCGCACCGGTGACATCCTGACGACCATCGCGGGGCCGCGCTGCCTCGTGCCGGTGCTGACCCACCGCAGCGTGGAGGTGCCGGGCTGGATCGGCGCGGCCGACGTGGTGATCGCCGTGTCGGCGTCGGGCCGCTCGCCCGAGGCGCTGGCCGTGGCCGAGGCGGCGGGCCGCCGCGGCGCGCGGCTGGTGGGCATCGGCGCGCCGGGTTCGCCGCTGCAGTCGGTGGCCGAGCGCTACCGCGCCCCGTTCATCCCGGTGCCGCGCCGCGGTGCGGCGCGGGCCAACCTGTGGGGTCTGACGGTGCCGGTGCTGATGGCCGCCCGCGCGCTGGGCCTGGTCAAGGTCAACGAAGCGGATCTCGCCGAGACGGCGGTCCGCCTGGACCAGGACGCCGACCGCTGCCGGCCCACCGCGGAGACGTTCGTCAACCGCGCCAAGACGCTGGCCCTGAACATGGCCGGCTCGGTGCCGGTCATCTGGGGCGATTCGCCGCTGGCGGCGGTGGCCGCGGTGCGCTACGGCGACATGCTGTCGGCGAACGCCCGCTACCCGGTCGTCACCGACGCGCTCGGCGAGGCCGGCCGCGGCCGGGTGGGCCTGCTCGACGGCGTGTTCGGCGCGCTCGCCGCGCTGGAGCGGGACATCTTCGCTGATCCCGAGCTTGACGACGCGACGGTGGACCCCCCGCGTCTGCGGGTGGTGCTGCTGTGCGACGGTGGGCTCGCCGACGAGAACAGCGCGGCGCAGACGACGGACCGGCGAGCCGAGGTGGTGCAGGACATCGCGGCGAGGCGCGGGATCGAGGTGGACGTGCTCACCGCCGAAGGCGGATCGGCGCTGGAGCGGTTCGCCTCACTGGTCGCGGCGACGGACTTCGCCTCGGTCTACCTCGGCCTCGGGCATGGCCTGGATCCGATGGCGGTGCCGGCCGTCACGGAGCTGAAGGAGCAGTTGCGCAAGTGAGCGAGCGAAGCGGGCTCAACAACTACATGGGCGGAACGAGCGGGCGGCGCGGCATGGCGCCGTCCGCCTGTGGGCGTGCCGGGGTGGCGGCGTGAGCGCCGGAGGCGGCACCAAGGCGATCGTCGCGGCGCTGCTGGCGAACGTGGGTATCGCGATCACCAAGTTCATCGCGTGGGCCCTGTCCGGGTCGTCGTCGATGCTGGCGGAGGCGATCCACTCGGTGGCCGACTCGGGCAACCAGGTGCTGCTGCTGTTCGGCGGCCGCCGGGCCCAGCGGCAGGCGACGCCGCTGCACCCGTTCGGTTTCGGCCGGGAGCGGTACATCTACGCGTTCATCGTGTCGATCGTCCTGTTCAGCGTGGGTGGCCTGTTCGCCCTGTATGAGGCGTACCACAAGTTCCACGAGGCAACGCACAGCGCGGACAAGGGCGCCATCACCAGCTGGCAGTGGCTGCCGGTCACGGTGCTGCTCGTCGCGATCGTCCTGGAGTCGTTCTCCTTCCGCACCGCGATCGTCGAATCCAACCTGGTACGCGGCAACGCCTCCTGGAAGGACTTCATCCGGCGGGCCAAGGCGCCGGAACTCCCGGTGATCCTGCTGGAGGACCTCGGCGCGCTGGTGGGTCTGGTCTTCGCCCTGTTCGGCGTCTGCATGACGCTGATCACCGGTAACGGCATCTGGGATGCCGTCGGCACTATGATGATCGGTCTCCTGCTCGTCGTCATCGCCGTGGTGCTGGCGATCGAGACGAAGAGCCTGCTGCTCGGCGAGTCGGCCACCGACGAGCACGTCAAGGCGATCGCCGTGGCGATCGAGGCCGGCCCCGAGGTGGAGCGCTTGATCCACATGCGCACCATGCACCTCGGTCCGGAGGAGCTGCTCGTCGCCGCCAAGATCGCGGTACGGCACGACGAGTCGGCCGACGAGGTGGCCAGGGGCATCGACGCCACCGAGCGGCGGATCCGCGAGGCGGTGCCGATCGCCAAGCTGATCTACCTAGAGCCGGACATCTACCACCAGAAGGGCTGAGCGAGTGCGCCGCCTCCACAACCGCATCCGGCCCTATGCGTGGGGCTCGCACGACGTGATCGCGCGTGTGCAGGGGCGGCCCGTGCCCAGTGACGGGCCCGAGGCCGAGCTGTGGGTCGGCGCACATCCCGACTGCTCCTCCCTGGTGGGCGACGTCCCGCTGGTCGACGTGATCGCGTCGGCGCCGGGCGACCTGCTCGGCGCCGACGCGCTCGACCGGTTCGGCGTACGGCTGCCGTACCTGCTCAAGCTGCTGGCCGCGGAGCGCTCGCTGTCCCTGCAGGCGCATCCCGACGCGCGGCAGGCGGCCGACGGCTACGCGGCCGAGAACGCTGCGGGGGTGCCCCACGGGGCCGCCCACCGCAGCTACGTCGACGGCAACCACAAGCCCGAGCTGCTGGTGGCGTACACCGAGTTCGAGGCGCTCTGCGGGTTCCGGCCGGCGGCCGAGTCGGCGGAGCTGCTCGACGCGCTCGGCGTCATGGCGCTCAAGCCGGTGGTCGGCGCGCTGGCCGTGGGCGACCTGCGGGAGGCCGTACGCGCACTGCTCAGTTGGCCCGCGGCCGGCCGGGCTGACCTCGTCGACCAGGCCGTGACGGCGTCCGGGAACCTGCCGGACGGACCGGCCGGCGGCGGCCCGCGCGGCCTGGTGCGGCTGCTGGCGCACGACTACCCGGGTGACGTCGGGGTGCTGGTCGCGCTGCTGCTCAACCACGTGGTGCTGGCCCCGGGCCAGGGCATCTGGATGCCGGCGGGCAACCTGCACGGCTACCTGCGCGGGGCCGGGGTCGAGATCATGGCGGCCAGCGACAACGTGCTGCGCGGCGGGCTGACCCCCAAACACGTGAACGTCCCGGAGCTGCTGCGGGTGCTGCGCTTCGAGCCGCTGCCCGACCCGGTGCGCGACCCCGAGCCGGTGGCGCCGGGCGTGGACACCTGGTCCGTGCCGGTGGACGACTTCCGGCTGCACCGCATCCGGCTGGACGGCGGCGAGGCGGCGCTGGACCCGGCGGGGCCGCGTACCACGCTGTGCCTGGCGGGGGCGGTGACGGTCGGCGACAGCGCGGGCTCGGCCCGGCTGAGCGGCGGCGAGGCCGCGTTCGGCGCCGCGGGCGGCGGAAAGATGATCTTCTCGGGCACCGGAGAGGCGTACCTGGCCTCGCTCTGAGTGCCGCCCTGCTCCACAACAGACGTTGGCCTGACCGGTTGAAAATGAACCCCATTTCTCAACCGGGCAGGCCTTTTCGCGTACACGGGGACCGGCGCGACACGGCGACGCGTACGACTTGAGGGTTCTGCTTGACACCAGAAAAGCGGAGTGTAGCCTTTTACTCACGCAGCGTTATCGGGATCATTCAGTCCGAGCCACGCGCGGGGGAACCAAACCGGGGGGAGTGTGGCCCGGTCTTTGAGGCGGAGGGTCCGTCCGGAGACCGGGCCACACGTATTGCCCCGGACCGACGCACCGTCCCGGCCGGTTCTCGGTCCCTGGGACGGGGAGAAGTAGGCTGTACCTCGCACTGGTCAGCCGACCGATTGGGAGTTCATCTATGGCCCGCACCCTTGCCCCCGGCGACTTCAAGGTCGCCGATCTTTCTCTCGCGGCGTTCGGCCGCAAGGAGATCCAGCTCGCCGAGCACGAGATGCCCGGCCTGATGGCGGTACGCCGTGAGTACGCCGCCGCCCAGCCGCTGGCGGGGGCACGCATCGCCGGCTCGCTGCACATGACCGTGCAGACCGCGGTGCTGATCGAGACGCTGGTCGACCTGGGCGCCGACGTGCGCTGGGCCAGCTGCAACATCTTCTCCACGCAGGATCACGCCGCCGCCGCGATCGCGGTCGGCCGCGAGGGCACCGTCGAGGCTCCCGCGGGCGTGCCCGTCTTCGCCTGGAAGGGCGAGACGCTCGAGGAGTACTGGTGGTGCACCGAGCAGATCCTGCAGTGGCCCGGCGGCGAGGGCCCGAACATGATCCTCGACGACGGCGGTGACGCCACCCTGCTCGTGCACAAGGGTGTCGAGTTCGAGGCGGCCGGGGCGGTGCCCTCGCCCGAGAGCGCCGACTCCGAGGAGTACGCGATCATCCTCGGCGTGCTGCAGCGCTCGCTGGTCGCCGACGCCAAGCGCTGGACGACCATCGCGGCCGGCATCAAGGGCGTGACCGAGGAGACCACCACCGGCGTGCACCGCCTCTACGAGATGCAGCAGACCGGCTCGCTGCTCTTCCCGGCGATCAACGTCAACGACTCGGTCACCAAGAGCAAGTTCGACAACAAGTACGGCTGCCGCCACTCGCTGATCGACGGCATCAACCGGGCCACCGACGTGCTGATCGGCGGCAAGGTCGCGGTCGTGGCCGGCTACGGCGACGTGGGCAAGGGCTGCGCCGAGTCGCTGCGCGGCCAGGGCGCCCGGGTGATCGTCACCGAGATCGACCCGATCTGCGCGCTGCAGGCGGCGATGGACGGCTACCAGGTCGCCACCATGGAGGACGTGGTCGCCACGGCGGACATCTTCATCACCGCCACCGGCTGCAAGGACGTCATCACCGGCGACCAGATGAGCCGGATGAAGCACCAGGCCATCGTCGGCAACATCGGCCACTTCGACAACGAGATCGACATGGCCGGGCTGCAGAAGACCCCGGGCGTCGAGCGGATCAACATCAAGCCGCAGGTGGACGAGTGGCGCTTCGCCGACGGCCACTCGATCATCGTGCTGTCCGAGGGCCGGCTGCTGAACCTGGGCAACGCCACCGGGCACCCGTCGTTCGTGATGAGCAACAGCTTCACCAACCAGGTCCTGGCGCAGATCGAGCTGTTCACCAAGCTCGACCAGTACCCGATCGGCGTCTACACGCTGTCGAAGGAACTCGACGAGAAGGTGGCCCGGCTGCACCTGGACGCGCTCGGCGTCCGGCTGACCGAGCTCACCAAGTCGCAGGCCGACTACCTCGGCGTGGCTGTCGAGGGGCCGTACAAGGCGGACCACTACCGGTACTGATCCGGATCGGCGAAACGGAGAAAGGGCGCCCGCTCGGGCGCCCTTTCTCGTGTTCTGGACCCGGTCCAATGAAGTGACGGGGATCGACTTCTCAGCTGATGGGCACCTACGCTAAGGTACGCCTCGCCTTAGTTAGGCAAGGCTGGTCTATTCGCTGAGGTGGTGCCATGGACGCAAACGTCTTCCTTCCCACGTTCCTGATCGGGTTGCGGGAAGGCCTGGAGGCGACGCTCGTGGTCACCATCCTGGTGGCGTTCCTGGTCAAGACCGACCGCAGGGACCGGCTGCGCTTCGTCTGGCTCGGTGTGGCCGTGGCCGCCGCGCTGTCGGTGGGCTTCGCGGCGGTGCTGCAGTACACCAGCGCGCACCTGGAGTTCGAGCGGCAGGAGCTGTTCGAGGCGATCACCTCGATCCTGGCCGTGGTCTTCGTCACGTGGATGATTTTCTGGATGCGCCGGGCCGCCCGCTCCATCTCCGGTGACCTTCGCGCCAAGCTCGACGCCGCGATCGCGCTCGGTCCGCTGGCCGTCGTCGTCACCGCCTTCCTCGCCGTCGCGCGCGAGGGGCTGGAAACCTCGCTGATCTTCTTCGCGACCGTGCAGGGCGCCACCTCGACCTGGTCGGTGATCGCGATCCTGGCCGGCATCGCCACCTCGGTCGCGCTGGGCTTCCTGATGTACCGCAGCGCGCTGCGGATCAACCTGACGAAGTTCTTCACCTGGACCGGCGTGCTGCTGGTGCTGGTGGCCGCGGGCATCCTCAAGTACGGCGTGCACGACCTGCTGGAGGCGGGGGTGCTGCCCGGCCTGAACACGCTGGCCTTCGACATCTCCACCACGCTGCCGCCGACGACGTGGTACGCCGAGCTGCTGCGCGGCACGTTCAACTTCACCCCCGCGCCGACCGTGCTGGAGACCGTCGCCTGGGTCGCGTACGCGGTGCCGGTGCTCGTGCTCTTCCTGCTGCCGCACCGGCCGGCGACGCCGCCGGCCGCCCCCGCTGCCACTCCCGCGCCGGTCGCCACCGGCGGCGACCGCTGAAACCACACCTCGAAAATCAGGAGTCACCCATGCGCAAGCTCTCCGTGCTCACGGCGACCGCCGTGCTCGGCCTGGGCATGTCCGCCTGTACCACCGACCCCGAGCCCGCTGCCCCTGGCGACACGACCGGCCCGATCGCGGTCAAGGCGACCGACGCAACCTGTGAGGTGGGCCGGGCCGAGACCGCGGCCGGGACGGTGACGTTCACGATCGCCAACGGCGGCGCGAAGGTCACCGAGTTCTACGTTTACGCCGCCGGTGACCGGGTGATGGGCGAGGTCGAGAACATCGCGCCGGGCCTGACCCGGGAGCTGAAGGTCGAGCTGACCGCGGGCACGTACGAGACCGCGTGCAAGCCGGGCATGATCGGCAAGGGCATCCGGGGCGCGTTCAAGGTGACCGGTTCGGCCGCGCCGCTGACCGCCGACGCGAAGCTGGCCGAGGCGACCGCGAACTACCAGCGCTACATCCAGAGCCAGACCGCGGCGCTGCTGCCCAAGACCGAGGAGTTCGTGGCCGCGGTCAAGGCCGGCGACGTCGAGAAGGCCAAGGCGCTGTTCCCGATCGCGCGCACCTACTGGGAGCGCATCGAGCCGGTCGCCGAGATCTTCGGCGACCTGGACCCGAAGATCGACGGCCGGGCCGAGGTGATCGAGGAGGGCATGGCCTTCACCGGTTTCCACCGCCTGGAGCAGGACCTGTGGGAGAAGAAGGACATCTCCAAGTCCGGTCCGATCGCCGACCAGCTGCTGGTCGACGTGAAGGAGATCGTGGCCAAGGCGAACGCGGAGAAGCTGTCGCCGCTGCAGCTGGCCAACGGCGCCAAGGAACTGCTGGACGAGGTCGCCTCCGGGAAGATCACCGGCGAGGAGGACCGCTACTCGCACACCGACCTGTGGGACTTCGCCGCCAACGTCGAGGGTTCCAAGGCGTCCGTGCAGGCGCTGCGCCCGACCCTGGAGGAGCGCGCGCCGGAGCTGGTCACCGCCCTGGACGCCGCGTTCGCGAACGTGGAGACCGCGCTGGGCAAGCACCGCGCCGGTGACGGCTGGAAGCTGCACAACCAGCTCACCCAGGCCGAGCTGAAGGAGCTCAGCGACGTCATCAACGCGCTTGCCGAGCCGATCAGCAAGGTCGCCGCGGTCGTCGCCAAGTAGTCGCCCGTCCGCCGGTCCGCCGCGCCGCCCGCACCGGGCCGGTCGCGGCGGGCCGGCGCCGGATACGGAAGAGGTGGAGCAGATGGTTTCGCGACGGGTGGCCCTGACCGCGGCCGGAGTCGGCATCGCGGGTGTGGCCGGCGCGGCCGCCGTGGGAGCGGCGATGATGGACGACGACCGGTCTCCGGCGTCGGCGTCGCCGGGCGACGCGGTGCCGTTCTACGGCGAGCACCAGGCGGGCATCGTCACGCCCGCGCAGGACCGGCTGCACTTCGCGGCCTTCGACGTGATCACCAAGGACCGCGCGAAGCTGGTCGAGATGCTGCGCGAGTGGACCGCCGCGGCGTCCCGGATGACCCAGGGCCGCGACGCGGGGCTGCTCGGCGCGGTCGGCGGCCAGGCCGAAGCCCCACCGGACGACACCGGCGAGGCGCTGGGGCTGCCCGCCTCCGGGCTGACCCTGACCATCGGGTTCGGCCGCAGCCTGTTCCGCGATGCCGCCGGTGTAGACCGGTTCGGGATCGCCGCGCGGATGCCGTCCGCGCTGGAGCCGCTGCCGCATTTCCCGGGCGACGCGCTGCGGCCCGAGATCAGCGACGGCGACCTGTGCGTGCAGGCCTGCGCCAACGACCCCCAGGTGGCCGTCCACGCCATCCGCAACCTGGCCCGCATCGGCTTCGGCGTGGTCAGCATCCGCTACTCCCAGCTCGGCTTCGGGCGCACCTCCAGCACCTCACGCGAGCAGACCACCGCCCGCAACCTGATGGGCTTCAAGGACGGCACCCGCAACCTCAAACTCGAAGACACCGACCTGCTGCGCGAGCAGCTGTGGGCCCGCGCCGAGGACGGCGCGGCGTGGATGGCCGGCGGCAGCTACCTGGTCACCCGCCGCATCCGGATGACCGTCGAGACCTGGGACCGCACCCCGCTGGCCGAGCAGGAGGCGATCTTCGGCCGGGACAAGGGCGAGGGCGCGCCGCTGGGCCGGGCCAAGGAGTTCGACGAGCCGGACTTCGAGGCCAAGGGTGCCGACGGCGAGCCGGTCATCGCCAAACAGGCGCACATCCGGCTGGCGCATCCCGACTTCAACAACGGGGCGCACCTGCTGCGCCGGGGGTACAACTTCGTCGACGGCTCCGACAACCTCGGCCGCCTCGACGCGGGGCTGTTCTTCATCGCGTACCAGCGCGACCCGCACAAGCAGTTCGTGCCGGTGCAGCGCAGCCTGGCCCGCGCCGACATCCTCAACGAGTACATCCGGCACGTCTCCAGCGGCCTGTGGGCCTGCCCGCCCGGCGTCACCGGCGACGGCGACCACTGGGGCCGGGCGCTGTTCGCCTGATCGGCCCGCGTCAGCGACCGAGGCTCCGCCCCGCCGTGCTACCGGCGGAGCGGAGCCTCGTTTTCGTGGCAGGAGGCGATCGGGGTCAGGCCGGGGCGGCCGGCCGCAGCGAGCGCGGGTCGACGGCCGGGCCGGTCGGCTGACCGGGGACGAGCGGGGCCGGACCGGCCGGGGCGACGGCCGCCGGGACAGCGGGCACGGGCGCGAAGAGTTCCGGCCACAGCACGGCGTGGCTGGCCCGGTCGCGGGCCAGGCGCTGGGCCGCGCGGCGGTGCCGCTCGCCGATCACCGCGGCCAGGTACGCCCAGCCGGGCGTGTCCGCCGGGGGAGCCGGGGTGACGCAGGCGGAGATCTCGGTGGCCAGCGCATGTCCGAGCCGGGTGCGGTAGGGCTCGCGCAGCCCGCGGCTGCGGGCCAGGAAGTGGCGGGCGGCCAGCGCCAGCTCGTCGTCGAGTCCGGTCAGGTCGAGGGTCGCCGCCCAGCGGGCCAGCGGCGGCGGGGTCGTCGGGATCCAGCCCCAGCCCTGCGGGGTGCGGTCGTGGATGACGATGGTCCCGGCGACCACGTCGGCCAGCCGCTTGCCGCGGGGCGATCCGGTCAGCACCGCCAGGCTCACCGCCCAGTTGACGATCAGCAGCATGCCCGGCCACTCCAGGGTCGCCCCGATCAGCGCCCGGGTGAACGACTGGCGCAGCGTGATCGGGCCGCCGTCGTCGCGTACCACGCGCAGGCCCATCGCGAGCTTGCCCAGCGACCGGCCCCGGGTCAGCACGAGCAGCAGGGTCGGATAGCCCACGGCCGTCAGCACCAGGGCGATGATGTACGAGGCGTTCGCGCTGGCCATGTCCATGAGCCCGGTGATGCCGAAGAACGCCAGCAGCGCCGCCACCAGCCCGAAGAACAGCACGGCCTGCGCGACGATGTCGATCATCAGGGCGGGCACCCGCGATCCCGCGCGGGCCAGCCGGACCTCCAGGTGTACGGCCTCGCCGCTGACCAGCCCCGCCGTGCTCTCCGCCGTCTGGCGCCCCTGCCGCATCGGCACAGTGAATCACAGGTCCGCGCGGCGCGACCGCCCCCGCTAGGCTGCCGGTCGGCGGAGAACCGGGGAGAGGACGACTGGTGGACCTGGACGCGTACGTGGCCGAGCACCGCGGCGAATGGCGGCGCCTGGAGGCGCTGAGCCGACGGCGCAAGCCCTCCGCGGCCGAGGCCGACGAGATGGTGCTGCTCTACCAGCGGGTGGCCACCCACCTGTCCGTGGTGCGCAGCCGCACACCGGACCCGGCGCTGGTGGCGGAGCTGTCGCGGCTGGTCCTGTCGGCGCGCGCGGCGATCACCGGGGCCCAGCCGGTGGACTGGCGGCGGGTGCCCCGCTTCCTGGCCCACGACCTGCCGCTCGCCATCTACCAGGCACGCCGCTGGTGGATCACCGCTGCGGTCTGCTTCCTGCTGGTGTCGGCCGCGGTGGCGGCCTGGGTGATCCAGGACCCGACCCTGCCGAAGGCCTTCGGGATGTCCGAGGCGGACATCGACAGCCTGGTCAACCACGACTTCGAGAACTACTACAGCGAGAACTTCGCGCCCAACTTCGGCCTGCTGGTGTGGACCAACAACGCCTGGATCGCCGCGCAGTGCCTGGCCGCGGGGGTGCTGCTGCTGCCGGTGGCGTGGATCCTGTGGCAGAACGCGCTGAGCGTCGGCATGACCGGCGGCCTGATGATCGGCCACGGCCGGGCCGACGTGTTCTTCGGCCTGATCGCCCCGCACGGCCTGCTGGAACTGACCGCGATCTTCGTGGCGGCCGGCATCGGCCTGCGGGTCGGCTGGGCGTGGGTGGTGCCCGGACCGCTGCTGACCCGGGGGCAGTCGCTGGCCGCCGCCGCCCGGCAGGGCATCACCGGCGCGGTCGGGCTGGTCGGCGTGCTCGCCGTGGCCGGGCTGCTGGAGGCGTTCGTGACGCCGTCGTTCCTGCCGCTGATCGTGCGGGACGCGATCGGCGTGCTGGTGTGGACAGCCTTCCTGGCGTACGTCTTCGTGCTGGGCCGCCGGGCCGAGCGCGCCGGGGACCTCGTGCTCGCCGACGGGTTCGCACCCGCCGGCGCTCAGAGCCGGCCGGTGGCCTTCAACGCGAGGTAGGCGTCGGTGACCTCGCCGGCGAACGTGTCCGCCGGGAAGTCCAGCACCTGCACCCCGTACCGGGCCAGCGCGGCGCTCAGCTTCTCCCGCTCGGCCAGCGCCCGGGTGCCGGCCGCGGCGGCGTAGACCTCGTTCGGGCCGTGCAGCGGGGTGGCCGCGAGCTCGTTGAGGGCCGGGTCGTGCACGGCGGCGATGAGCACCCGGTGCCGGGCGGCCAGCCGCGGCAGCACCGGCAGCAGGCCCTCGCCGAGCGCCCCCGGCTCCAGCGCGGTGAACACCACCACCAGGCAGCGCTTGCGCTCCCGGCGCAGCACCTCGCTGGTGATCAGCTCGAAGTCGGTCTCCACCATCGCGGGGTGCAGCGGGGCCACCGCGTTGATCAGGCGCGGCAGCGTGCCGCGGCCGTGCGAACCGGCCACCACCGCACGCACCCGGTGGTCGGCCGCGATCAGGTCGACCTGGTCACCGGCCTCCTGGGCGACCGCGGCCAGCAGCAGCGCGGCGTCCATGGCGGCGTCGAGGCGGGGCTCGTCGCCGACCCGGACCGCGCTGGTGCGGCCGGTGTCCAGCACGCACACCACCCGCCGGGAGCGTTCGGGCCGCCAGGTGCGCACCATGACGTCGCGCCGCCGGGCGGTGGCCCGCCAGTCGATCGAGCGCACGTCGTCGCCGGGCACGTACTCGCGGAGCACGTCGAACTCGGTGCCCTGGCCACGGCCCCGGATCGCGGTCGCGCCCTCGACGGTGCGCAGTTTCGCCAGCTTCTCCGGCAGGTGCCGGCGGGACGCGAACCGGGGCAGCACCCGCAGGGCCCACGGCGGGCGGTGGTAGGCCTGGCGCACGGCCAGCCCCAGCGGGCCGTGGCTGCGTACGGTGACCTGCTCGGCGGTGCGGTCGCCGCGCCGGGTGGGGGTCAGCGTGGTGGTCAGCGTCGCCGCCTCGTCCGCGGCCAGGGCCAGGCGGTGGGCGTACGGCTGTGCCCCCGCCGAGGGCACCCAGGCGTCGCGCACCAGCAGCCGGGCGTCGGAGCCGGCGCGGTTCGCCACGGTCAGCGCGACCTCGACGTCCTCGCCGAGCCGCACCACGGCGCCGGTCGTCGCACGCCGGACGGTGACCCGGCGCGGGTCGGCGGCCAGCGCCCAGTCGGCGAGCACGGCCGCCGCGACGAGCGCGAGCAGCACCCCGGCCAGCGCCCACGGCGGGACGCCGTACAGCGCCGACAGCACGCCGACGACCGGCGCGCACAGCGCGACCAGCAGGGCGGCACGAGCGGTGGGCACGTCGCCCTACCGCGGGGTCGGCACGGAGGCGAGCACAGCGTCGAGGACCGACTCGGCGCTGACCCCCTCCAGCTCCGCCTCGGGCGTCAGCCGCAGCCGGTGCCGCAGCGTGGGCCGGGCCATGACCTTCACGTCGTCCGGGGTCACGTGGTCGCGGCCGCTCAGCCAGGCCCACGCCTTCGCGGTGGCCAGCAGCGACGTCGCGCCGCGCGGCGAGGCGCCCAGCTCCACCGACGGGGTGGCCCGGGTGGCCCGGCAGACGTCCACGATGTATCCCAGCACCGGCTCGGTCACGGTGACCCGGCCGACCGCCGCCCGCGCCGCGGCCAGCTCCACCGGGCCGGCGACCGCCTTGATGCCGACCGCCCCGAGGTCGCGCGGGTCGAAGCCGCCGTGGTGCGCACGCAGCACGCCCAGCTCCTCCTCGCGGGCCGGCAGCGGCACGGTCAGCTTCAGCAGGAAGCGGTCCACCTGCGCCTCGGGCAGCGGGTACGTGCCCTCGTGCTCGATCGGGTTCTGCGTCGCGGCGACCAGGAACGGCTCGGGCAGCGGCCGGGTCACCCCGTCCGCGGAGACCTGGCGCTCCTCCATGACCTCCAGCAGCGACGACTGGGTCTTCGGCGGCGTCCGGTTGATCTCGTCGGCGAGCAGCAGGTTGGTGAAGACCGGGCCGGGCCGGAACTGGAACTCCGCGCTGCGCGGGTCGTAGATGACCGAGCCCGTCACGTCACCGGGCATCAGGTCCGGGGTGAACTGGATGCGCTTCATCTGCAGGTCCAGGGCCGCACCGAGGCTGCGTACCAGCAGGGTCTTGGCGACCCCGGGCGGACCTTCCAGGAGCACGTGCCCGCGGCACAGCAGCGCGATGACCAGCCCGGCGACGACGCCGTCCTGGCCGACCACGGCCTTGGACACCTCCGCGCGCAGCCGGCCGAGCGCTTCGCGGGCGAATTCGGCGGTCTCGGTTGTCGACGGCTCGGTCACCGGTGCTCTCCTTCTTTGACAGGTCGTGCGGTCACGTATTCGACCAGTTGCCGCAGCTCGACGGCGCAGGTGTGCAGTTGCTCGTCCGTCTCCGGCGGCGGCCCGTAGAGGATCTCGCCGAGGCGGTGCGGATGGTCGCCGGTGCGCGCCTGGACTGCCGGCAGCAGCGTCTCGGGACCCGCGGTGGTGGGCAGGCCAAGCGCCACGGCCAGCCGGCGCCGGGCGGCGGTCCGCAGCGTCTCCAGCGCCGGTCCGCGCGCCTTGGCCCGCCGGTAGAGCCGTCCCCGCCCGGCCGCGGTCTCCGCGCCGGGCACCTCCACCGGCAGCGCCTCGGGCACCGGCGGGCCCAGCCGCCGCCCGCGCGCCAGGACGATCGTCAGCGTCGCGGCCAGCAGCGTCAGCACCACCCAGAACAGCCAGTCCGGGAACGGGCTGGGTCCCTCCTGCCCGACCTGCTCGCGTTCCGGCTGGTCAGGCAAGTCGGGGATGTCCTGCCGCGGCTGCGGAGGGACTGCCTCCTGCTCGTGCAGGTCGAGCCAGACCACGGTGCTCTTGGCGCTGAGCAGGTCCAGGGCGAGCCCGGCGTTGTCGTGCTCGTCCGCCCGCTCCGCGCGGAACGGGTCGGCGCTGCCGACGAGCACGAACTCCTTGCCGTACTCGAAGACCCGGACCACGCCGCCGGCGTAGCAGCTCTCGACCGCGGTGTCCGAGTCCTCCAGCCGCCCGTAGCGGGTCCGCACCACGGCGGCCGGCCCGGCGCCGGTCAGCTCGCAGCCCGCGCCGCGGTCGGCCGCGCCGGTCGCCCAGCGCCGCCTGGTCGCGCCGAGCGCGTCGACGGCCTGCCTGACCTGGGTGTCGTCGGGTTCCACCAGCACCACGCGGGTGCGGTCGGGCAGCCGGTACAGCCTGCGGAGCTGGTTCCGGTAGGGGAAGCCGGGGCTGGGCACGAACAGCGTCGCGTCCCCGCGGGCGGCCTGCGCCGCGGCGAAGGCGTCGTCGCTGCCGGTGACCCGGCGGACCGTCACGCCCCGGGCGCGCAGCTGCTCGGCCAGCCAGGCCGAGCCGTCAGGACCGTCACCGACCGGCGACAGGTAGGCCGCGTCGGACGGCGACGGCTCCTCGACCTCGTGCGCGACGACCGAGAACAGGATCAGCGCCAGCACCGGCAGGATCGGCAGCACCAGCCGCCACCGGCGACGCCGTTGCGCCCTGGCCGTCATCGCCCACCTCGCACCAGCTCGTGCACGGTGGCCAGGTGGCCCCGCATCAGCTCGTCGTCGCCGGCGGTCGCCGGGCGCTCGGCGTACCAGATGCCGGAGAAGATCCCGGTCGCGCTCTGCAGGGCGGGCCCCAGCTCGGGGCGGGCCCCGCCGGCGGCACGCGCCAGCTCCGTGACCGTCCAGCCGGGCACGTGCTCGACCACGCCCCGGTCGACGAGTTCGCGGACCATGGCCCGCAGCCGCTCGCGTACGGCCTCGGCCCAGCGGCCCTCGGCCGCGAACCGGTCGGCCTGGGACAGGTAGACCTCGGCAGGCAGGGCAGGCAGCTCGTCCGCCGCGGCCTCGTCCTCGTCCAGGTCAGGCCGGTCGTCGGCCTTCGCGATGGTCAGCCCCGGCTCGCCGGCCCGCTTCTTGCGGCGCATCCGCCAGCGCTTGGGCAGCCAGCCGGGGTAGGTGAACCACAGCACCGCGACGATGGCCGCCAGCAGCAGGGCCAACGGCGCGGCCAGCCCGAACGGGATGACGTCGTCGAAGATCGCGACCGTCTCGTTCCACCATCGCATCAGCGTGCCGCCAGCATCTCGGGGCCGGGCTCGCGGTGCCGGGCGGCCCGGGTCAGCCAGAGGTCGAGGCCCTCCAACCGGACCCGCGACTCGATCAGCAGCGCGGCGTCCAGCGCGGCCAGGCTGGCGTACGCCAGCGTGTTGGCGGCCACGATCATCGGCACCAGCAGCCACTCCGCCGTCCCGGCGGGCAGCGGCAGGTACTCCAGCCCGGCCAGCAGGCCCAGGTAGAACGCGAAGCGGATGAGCAGCCAGGACGAGTAGCCGATGACCCGTACGGCGGCGCCGCGCATACCGCCGCGGAAGGCCAGCCCGGCCCCCCGCTTGAGCGCGCCGAACGGCCCGCGCCGTTCGATCGTCACCGCGACCGCGGCCAGGCCGAACAGGGGGTATCCGAGCAGCCACACCGGCCCGAGGAACGCCCCGAGCGCGGCAGGCACCGCCGCGACGAGGCCGACCAGGGCGACCGCCTCGACCTCCCGGAACCGCTCACGCCACCGCCCCAGCGCCACCGGTCGGCCGGTGACGGCGGAGACCGCGGCGCGGCCCGCCTGCGGCCCGAGCCAGGCGATGATCAGGGCTTCCAGGCCCGCGCCGATGGCCAGCAGCACCCAGTAGCCGCCGCTGAGCCCCGGCATGCCGTCGCTGAGGCGGATGCCCAGGGTCAGCCGTCCGGGCACCAGCACCGCCTGCTCCAGCACGGCGAGCGCCGCGGCGGTCGCCAGTAGCCCGGCGGCACGGCGGCGTACCAGCTCGGAAGCGGTGTCCAGCAGCTCGCCCAGGGTGAGCGGGCGCAGTGGCAGCGCTTCGTCACGCGGCAGCCGGCGCGCGGCCGAAGGCGCTGCGCGTTCCAATCGTCGCTCCGAGGGGGTGTCGGCGGACCGTGGGGAGTCCCTGGGCACGACGCGCGAGCGGCGGCGGGCCGGGACGGACCATGTTCCGGGGGGTGGCGGAGGCCGCCGCCATCCTGGCACGGCGTGGCCACATACGTGGCCCCTACCCTGGCCGATCGGACGAGATCGGTGAAGCGGGTTCGTGTCTCGGCGGGTGGGATGGGATATTGGACGGCATGAGCGAGCCGATGATGCCGAGGTTTACCGCATGAGGGCGCGTGTCCTGGTGGTGGACGACGATCCCGCGCTCGCCGAGATGCTCGGCATCGTGCTGCGCAGCGAGGGTTTCGTGCCCGCCTTCGTGGCCGACGGCGAGCGGGCGCTGGCCGCCTTCCGTGAGGCCCGCCCCGACGTGGTGCTGCTCGACCTGATGCTGCCCGGCATGAGCGGGCTGGACGTCTGCCGTGCGATCCGGGCCGAGTCCGGTGTGCCGATCGTGATGCTGACGGCGAAAAGCGACACCGTCGACGTCGTGCTGGGCCTGGAGTCCGGCGCCGACGACTACGTGGTCAAGCCGTTCAAGCCCAAGGAGCTGGTGGCCCGGGTCCGGGCGCGGCTGCGCCGGGGCGAGGACGTGACCCCCGAGCTGCTGACCATCGGGCCGCCGGACAACCAGATCATCATCGACGTGCCGGCGCACACGGTGACCCGCAACGGGTCCGAGGTCAAGCTCACCCCGCTGGAGTTCGACCTGCTGGTGGCCCTGGCCCGCAAGCCGCGCCAGGTGTTCACCCGTGAGGTGCTGCTGGAGCAGGTCTGGGGCTACCGCCACTCGGCGGACACCCGGCTGGTGAACGTGCACGTGCAGCGCCTGCGAGCCAAGATCGAACCGGACCCCGAGCGCCCGGAGATCATCTTGACCGTGCGCGGCGTGGGTTACAAGGCCGGCACCAGCTAACCTTGACCGACCGTGACCACCCCCACCCCCACCCCTGTTGAGCTGCCCGAACCCCGCCAGGCGGGGGATGACGGGCAGCCCTCGGGCGTGCCCGCACCTCTCGTGCAGGCGCGCGCCACGATCAAGCAGCTCGTGAAGAAGACGGCCCGGGTGCCGGCATTGCGCCCCGCGGCGCGGCGGCTCGCCCCGGGGGTGCGCCAGGCCCGGCGGATCTGGCGGCGCTCGCTGCAGCTGCGGATGGTCACCGTCACCCTGCTCTGCTCCAGCGTGCTGGTCGGCGGCTTCGGCTACCTGATCGCCAAGAGCAGCACCGACAGCCTCCTGGAAGGGGCCGAGCAGGACGCGCGACGCCAGGTCCTCAGCGGCGTCACCACCGCCAGCCAGCAGCTGAGCGCGATTCCGATCGCGGCCAGCCCGGACACCCCCGGCCAGGTGGTCCGCCTGCTGAGCTCGCTGACCGGTGGCCAGGAGGGCGTCGTGACGACCATGCGCTTCTCCGAGGTGACGGACGCGCCGCTGCTGAGCAGTGCCGGGCTCGCCTGGCCGCAGGGCCTCGACCTGCGCCCGGCGATCACCAAGGAGCTGGAGGACGACGTCCGGGCCGGCGGCCGGTCCTACCAGTACGTCAGCGCGGACCTGGGCGACGGCGCACACACCTACCTGGTGTGGGGCTCACCGGTGCCCACGCTGAAGTGGAAGGGCGGCTCGGTCGAGCTGTACTACCTCTTCCCGGTGGACACCGAGATCGAGGTCGCCAAGGACATCACCTCGACCGTCAGCTTCGTCGGGGTGGCGCTGGTGCTGCTGCTCGGCATGGTCACCGCACTCGTCACCAGGGCCACGGTCAGCCCGGTCCGGGTCGCGGCCCGCACCGCGCAGCGCCTGTCCGCCGGACTGCTCGACCAGCGGATGGTCGTCAAGGGCGAGGACGAGATGGCCCTGCTCGCCGACGCGTTCAACCAGATGGCGGCCAACCTGCAACGCCAGATCGTGCGGCTGGAGGAGATGTCCCGGCTGCAGCGGCGCTTCACCTCGGACGTTTCGCACGAGCTGCGCACCCCGCTGACCACCGTGCGGATGGCGGCCGACCTGCTCTACTCCCAGCGCGAGGACTTCGACCCGGCATCGGCGCGCAGCGCCGAGCTGCTGCAGGCCGAGCTGGACCGGTTCGAGGAGCTGCTCACCGACCTGCTGGAGATCAGCCGGTTCGACGCCGGCTTCGCCATGCTCGACTCCGAGCCGACCGACCTGGTCACCGTGGTGCGCCGGGTGACCGAGCGGCTGGAGTCGGTCGCCGACCGGGTCGGCGTGAACCTGGAGCTGGTCTCACCGGATCCGCCGGTCATCGCGGAGATCGACCCGCGCCGGGTGGAGCGGATCCTGCGCAACCTGGTGGGCAATGCCGTGGATCATGGCGAGGGCCGGCCGGTGACGGTCACCCTGGGCATCGACGCACGCGCCATCGCGATCACCGTGCGGGACCACGGCGTCGGTCTGAAGCCCGGTGAGGAGAAGCTCGTGTTCAACCGGTTCTGGCGAGCGGATCCGTCCCGGGCGCGGCAGACCGGTGGCACCGGCCTCGGCCTGTCGATCAGCATCGAGGACGCGCGGCTGCACGGCGGATGGCTGGAGGCCTGGGGCGCGCCGGGAGCCGGTGCGCAGTTCCGGCTGACCCTGCCCGTGCGGGCGGGCGGGCGGCTGACCGGCGGACTGCTGGCGGTGACGGCCGCGCTGGCGCTGTCCGGCTGCGGCATCGGGGTGCGCGGCGACGTGGTGCGCGACGGCGTGGGCCCGTCGGCGGGTCCCGGGTTGACCTCCTCCGACGGCGTCAAACCGCCGGCGTGGAGCGCGAACGAGACGGACCCGACCGTCCTGGTGGGCAACTTCCTCAAAGCGGCCGCCGGCGATCACGACGGCGCCGGACACACCGCGGTCATGGCGGCGGTGAAGCCGTACGTGGCCGATGCCAAGCATGACGAGTGGAACCCCGGACCCGATGTGGTGCTCGTCAAGGTGCTCGAGACGACGACTCTCGAAAACGACGCGGTCGAGGTGCGGATGCGCCGGATCGGCGTGCTGACCACCGACGGTCGTGTCGATCCGTACGCCGGCGCGCAGCGCTCCCCCTATCGCTTCAATTTCGAGCCCGCCCCCGGCGGCGGCCTGGTGCTGACCAACCCGCCGGAAGATCTGCTGCTCAACGTGGAATCGCTGGAGAACTACTACGTCAAGCTGCCGATCTACTTCTGGAACACCGACCGCACCTCGCTGGTCCCCGACGTGCGATACCTGGCCAGGGCCGTGCCGGAGGAGCAGGTCAACACCCGGCTGTTCGACTGGTTGAAGAAGGGGCCTTCACCCTGGCTGGCCAAGACGGTGGAGGAGGTGCCGGAGGACACCGGGCGGCTGGGCAGCATCGTCGAGGACGCGCGCCAGATCACGGTGAACCTGGGAGCGCTGGCCGATGTGGCGGCGCGCGACAGGCTCGCCGCCCAGTTGCACTGGACGCTGTGGCCGGCCGACAACCAGCGTCTGCAGTTGCAGCTGGAGGGGCGTGACGTCACCACGGACTACCGCTTTCCCGACAAGAACCTGGCCGCGGCCCTGCCCAAGGCGCGCGAGGCCTACCGGTACGCGGTGGTGGACGGTGTGCTGACCCGCCTCACCAAGCCGGGTCAGGCGTACCCGCGGTGGCAGGTTCCGACCGCCGTCAACAGCAGGGTGATCTCCGCGGCGGTGGCCAAGGAAGAGGCGGCCTTCGCGGTGGTGCGCGAGGGGGCGAAGGGCCGTCCGGAGCTGTACATCTGGCCGCGCAGCGACGCCGGCAACAACGCCACGGTCAACAAGGTCGCGCTGACCGCCGACGTGATGTCGCGGCCGATCTGGCTGGATCGGGCGGCCGGGGCGGCGCTGGTGCTGGCCGACGGGAAGCTCTGGTCGGTGGGGGTCAAGGACACCCGGGCCACGCCGGTGAACGACGAGAGCGCCCGTGCGCTCGGGAAGGTCACCGGCGTGACCGTCGCGCCGGACGGACGGCGCATGGCGCTGGTGATCGGCGGTGAGCTCTACGTCGCGGCGCTGCAGCGCCAGTCGCTCAAGCTCGGCACGTTCGTCGTGGGCGAGCCACGCAAGGTGCCCACCAGCCTGGACGGGCGGCTGCGCGAGGTGGCCTTCCTGCAGGAGGACATGGTGGTCGTCAGCGCCTCCGGCGACAAGGCGGCGCTGGCGCAGGTGACCATCGACGGCGCGATCGAGGAGGTCTTCCCGACCAATCGGCGCGCGGTCGTCGCCAACCTCACCGCGTACGTCGTCAACGGTGGCCAGCGCCAGTTCAGCGGCCCGGTGATGCTGGACGTGGACGACAAGGCCAACCAGGCGTTCAACAACAAGCTCTCGCCGATCGACAGGAGTTCGCTGGCACCGCCGCCGTCGTCGCCTCCGGTGTCGCCGGCCCCGTCCTCGTCGGCCTCCCCCGGGCCGCCGGTGGAACCGGTCATCACGGCTGCCTGCTTCGAGGGCTGAGCTGTGCCGGTAGGGGCGCTGTGGCAGGCACTGGCCGATCTGGTGCTGCCCACCTCCTGTGCCGGTTGCGGAGCTTCCGGGCTGCCGCTGCGCCACGAGGTCTGCGCGGGCTGCGCCCGTGCGGTGGAGTCGCTGCGCGCCTCGCCGACCCGTCCCGATCCGGCTCCGGCCGGCCTGCCCGCCTGCGTGGCGCTGGGCGGGTACGACGGCGAGCTGCGGGAGCTGATCCTCGCGTTCAAGGAGCGCGGGCGGCACCGGCTGGCCCGGCCGCTGGGGGCGCTGCTGGCCGAGGCGGTCGCCGCGTCGACCGCTCCGGATCGCCCGCTGCTGCTGCTCTACGTCCCCGACACGGCGCAGGCGGCGCGCGCCCGGCACGGCGACCACATGCGTGCACTGGCCCGCTGCGCGGCGGACCGGCTGCGGGAGGCGGGCCGGCGGGCGGAGACGGCCGCGCCGCTGCGCGCCCTGCCGAAGGCCGATTCGGCGCACCTGACGTCGGCCCAGCGGGCCGCGGGGGCGGCGGGTGCGTTCGCGCCGCGGCGTGGGGAGCTGGAGCGGGCGCGTCGGGCCGCGCCCGGGTCCGTGACGGTGCTGCTGGACGACATCGTCACCACCGGGGCGACGCTGGCCGCCGCGTCCTCGCTGCTGGCAGCTGAGGGGGTGCGCGTCGAGGCCTGCGTGACCCTGGCGGCGACACGCCGGTACCTGCCACAGCGCGCAATATGGCCGTAATCTTCGGATAATGGCTGGATCGATGCTGGGTGACGGCTCCGTGACGCGCGGTACCGAAAGGGCGAATCTCGTCAAAACAGTCTTGGTACAAGGGATGACGAGTGGCTGACAAGGGGCTAGCGTCAGAAGCCAACCACCTGATGGAGGTCACCGTGCAAGTGGTGACGAGAGCGTCGGAAGGGGCATAGAGAAGTGCGCCCCGGACACCAGTTGCCGGGGTGTTCCGCACTCGGACAGACCGTGGGAGGTCAGGCGTGGACATCGAGGTCAAGGGTCGTAATGTTGAAGTTCCGGATCATTTCCGGGTTCATGTAGCCGACAAGCTGCAAAAAGTTGAGCGTTACGACCAGAAGATCATTGAATTCGACGTCGAGCTAATCCACGAGCGCAACCCGCGCCAAGCCGATTCCTGCCAGCACATCGAGATCACCTGCGTCACCCGCGGCCCCGTGATCCGCGCGACCGGTGCCGCCGGTGACTTCTACTCCGCACTCGACGAGGCCGTGGAGCGGCTCGACCGGCGACTGCGCAAGGCCGCTGACCGCCGCCGGGTGCACCGCGGCCGTCGCGCCCCGATCTCCGTCGCCGAGGCGACCGCGAACCTGGCCCTGTTCGAACCCCCCACGGGCGGCACGGCCACCGCCACGCTCGCGCGCTCCGCCAACGGCGCGGGCGGACCGATGGACGCCCTGGAGGACCAGGACCAGCCGTGGCACATCGTGCGGGAGAAGGAGTTCTCCGGTGAGCCGATGACAGTCGACGACGCCCTCTACCAGATGGAGCTGGTGGGGCACGACTTCTACCTGTTCCACGACAAGGACAGCGGTCGGCCCTGCGTCGTCTACCGCCGCAAGGCGTACGACTACGGCCTGCTGACCCTGGCCTGGTAGAACAGCCGATAAGACAGGTGTCGGCCTGTCCCGTCCGAGGATGGGACAGGCCGATCTTCGTGTCAGCGGTGCTTCTCGGCGATCCGCACGTACTGGATGTCGTCGACCCGGGTGCCGTCCCGCACGGGCAACCGCGCCTTGAGCGTGCCCTCCAGTTCGAAACCGGCCCGCTCCAGCACCCGCCGCGACGCCTCGTTGTAGGGGAACGTCCCGGCGACCACGCGCACCACGTCCGCCTGCTCCATCGCCCAGTCGCTGAGCAGCCGGGCGGCGCTGGTGGCGAAGCCCCGGCCGCGGAACTCCGGGCGCAGGGCGTAGCCGAGGATCGCCTGCTGCAGGAAGCGCTCGTGGTAATAGAGGCCGATCTCACCGGCGAACGCGCCACTGTCGGCGTCCAGGATGACGCAGGTGGCGCGGGCGCCTGCCAGCCAGTCGGCCTCGGCGCAGGCGCAGCGCTCGCGCACACCGTCCAGGGTGGTCGGGCCGCCCACGTTGCTGCGCGCCACCTCGGGCAGCTCCGCCAGCGCGAAGTAGTCCTCGGCGTCGGCCGCGGCGATCCGGCGCAGCCGCACCCGCCCATCGGTCAGCTCGCCGCCCGGGAAGTCGGGCAGACCGGGCGGCACCGGGCCGGGCGGATCGCTCGCCAGGCGGACGAACGCCACGTAGTCGCCGTGGGAGCCGTCGCGGCGGGTCGACGCGCCGCGGCGTACGCCCTCGCGGGTGAAGCCCGCCGCCAGCGCGACCCGCTGGCTGGCCGCGTTCGACGGCACCGTGAACAGCTCCATGCGGATCATGCCCAGCGTGCCGAACGCCCAGTCGGTGATGGCGCGGGTCACCGCGGTGGCCACGCCCCGGCGGCGTGCCCACGGCGCGACCCAGTAGCCGACCTCGGCCTGGCGGCGGTCCTCCTGCAGGTGGCTCAGGCCCGCGCCGCCGAGCACCTCGTCGGTGACCGGGTCCACCACCGCCCAGGACGCCCCGCCCGCCTGCCAGTCGGCGAGCGACCCCTCGGTGATCCACCACCGTGCGTCATCCATCGTGTACGGCGTCGGCATCTGCGCCATGAAGTGCGCCGTCACCGGATCGTCGCAGGCCGCCTGCAACTGCTCGGCGTCGCGCAGGCGCCAGGGCCGCAGGCGCACCGTCCCGCCGTCGAGCGTCATCGGCTCACGGGGGCCGGTCATGCCTTCTCCTCACTGCGTTCGTCGGCGGCATCGCGGAGGCCGCCGATTCGCTCGCGGTGCTCGCTCATGCCTTCTCCTCACTGCGTTCGTCGGCGGCATCGCGGAGGCCGCCGATTCGCTCGCGGTGCTCGCTCATGCTTCTTCCTCGACGGCGGAGAGGTCCTCCCGGACCACGGCCGCGACCCAGGCGTCGCGGCGCTCGCCGCGGTGCGCGCAGCCGTTGCGCTGGACGCCCTCGTACCGGAAGCCGGCCTTCTCGGCGACCCGGCGCGAGCCGTCGTTGCCCACGTACGCCTTCCATTCCACCCGGGCCAGGCCGAGTTCGCGGATGCCCCACTCGGCGACGGCGCGTAGCGCGGCGCTCATGTAGCCGTGGCCGCGGGCGTGCGGCGCGGTGAGGAAGCCGACGTCGGCGACCTCCGGGTCACCGGATACGCGCAGGTCGATCTGGCCCACGTAGGCGTCGTCGGCGTCCGCGAGCACGAACGCGGCGCCCTGCCGGCGCTGCCACCACCCGGGGGCGTAGTCGGTGACGAAGCCGACCGCCTTCTCGTGGTCGTAGCCGAGGGGCACGGTGGTCCAGCGCAGGGTCTCCGGGTCGAGGCAGGCGGCCAGGACGCCGGAGGTGTCGGCGAGCTGGGCCGGCCGCAGGGTCAGCGCCGCGCCCTTGTCGGTGACGGTGCGCAGGACCGGTTGGGGGTCGTCGTACGGGTCGGTCATGGCCCCCACCCTGGCATATCCGTCCGCGGACCGGCACGCCGATTACCGGTCAGACGAGCGCGACCAGCACGTCGCGCTGCTCGTCGACGATCTGCCGGGGCAGCAGCCGGTGGTCCACGAGCTGGTCGACGGTGAGCAGCGGCCCGGCCGCGGTGCGGTGCTCGACGATGCGCCGGGCCTGGTCCGGGCCGATCCCGGGCACGCGGGCCAGCACCTCGGCGGGCACGCCGTTGACGTCGACCAGGCCGCCGTCGTCGTAGGCGGGTGCGAGGTCGGGGCGGCCGATGTGCAGTCGGCGCGCGATGTCGGGATGCTGGGTCAGCAGCCGGCGCGCCTGCTCCCGGCGTACCCGCAGCTCGATGGCCTGCACGGTGGTGGCCGAGGGCTGGTGGCGCGGCTTGTCCAGGCCCAGGAACACCCCCTGCGCGATGCCGCCGACCCACATCACCAGCGCCGCCATCATGGAGATGTCGTCGCCGACGGTGGTCTGCTCGGTGTCGGTGCTGATGGAGGTCCACGAGACGATGGCCAGGGTCAGGTAGGCGGCGGAGCACAGGCCGATCCGCCAGCTGCGCCGGTACGCGGCGAAGAAGCCCATCACCGCGAAGCTGGCGAAGCCGCAGGACAGCAGCGGCACCGCGCCGCCGATCGCGGCCAGCACGATGCGCAGCGTGCCCGCCGTGTCCGCCGGTCGGGCCGGGGGAGGCGGATATGGCGGCGCCCAGGCCGGTGTGCCGTACGGCAGCCAGGCGCCGGGCGGCGCGTACACGGCGCCCGGGTGCCCGGCCGGTGGCAGCGGATGCGGGTACGGCGGCGGTGCGAAGCCGACCGGCGGCCCGGCGTGCGTGCCAGGCGCCGGCGCCCCGGCGTACGCGGCGGCGGGGCGCAGCAGTGCCGCGTCGCCCTGCAGGATGGCGCGGTGCAACTGCTGCAGCCGCTCGCCGGGCTCCACCCCGAACTCCTCGGCCAGCAGCGCACGGGTGTCGCGGTACGCGGCCAGCGCCTCGGCCTGCCGGCCGCACCGGTAGAGCGCCAGGATCAGCAGGTGGCGCAGCCCTTCCCGGAGCGGGAACTCGGCGACCAGCTCGACCAGCCGGGTCGCGGCGTCCACGTGCCGGCCCAGTTCGAGTTCCAGTTCGACCATGGTCTCCAGGGCGGCGGCGCGGGTCTCCAGCAGCCGCTCGCGGGCCGTGTCGAAGACCGGTCCGGGCAGGCCGCCCAGCGGCTCGGCCCGCCACAGCGCCGTCGCCTCCCGCAGCACCGCGACGGCCTCCACGAGCCGCTGGTCGGCG
Source organism: Catellatospora vulcania (assembly GCF_009720385.1). Taxonomy (GTDB): domain Bacteria; phylum Actinomycetota; class Actinomycetes; order Mycobacteriales; family Micromonosporaceae; genus Catellatospora; species Catellatospora vulcania. The sequence continues at coordinate 106,284 of NZ_ML769303.1, forward strand.
TGCAGCGCCTGCGCGCGGGATACCTGCCGGGCGAACACGTCGGTGTCGAGGCTGCCTTCCGGCGCCGCGAGGAGGTACCCGGCCGGGGTCAGCGTGATCAGGCGGCCCGGGTTGCGGGGCGAGTGCTCGGGGTCCAGCGCCCGGCGCAGGCCCGCGACGTACTTCTGCACCACGTTCGGGCCGTTCTCCGGCGGGTCGGACTGCCAGACCGCGTCGATGATGGCGGCGGGGGCGACCGGCCGGTTGGCGTTGAGCACCAGCATCGCCAGCACCGCCCGCTGCTTGCCGGGTCCGAGGTCGAGTTCCGTGTTGCCGTGCCACGCCCGCAGCGGGCCCAGCAGCTCGAAGCGCAGCGGCCTGTCGGTCACGGTCCCTCCTGTCGGCTGGCGTGGGCCCCGTGGGCAGTGAGCTGCCTGCACAACGTTGACCTGGGCTGACGTGATCACGGCAGCGGGAGCGCAGCAGTCGGCAGCATAGCGGCAGCGCGGCTGGGGCAGGGGCCGCCACCATGGTGATCGTGAGCGGAGCGGCCCGGCCCTGCGTCAGGGGGTACGGGGGCGGCCGGCACGGCGGGTCTGCCGTGGCGGCCGTCTCCCCGGCGGCGGGGAACCGGGCGCCCGCGAACGACCCCGTTCGGCCGAGCGTGGGGCCTGGAGGTTTGTGACTTCGTGACCGATTCTGCCGGATCACTTCCCTGGGGGTGACGATTCGCCGTCCGATGCGCCTACGATGGGTCGGCAGACTGTCTAGGGAGCGTTGAACACCCGTGTCGATTTTCGAGAAGATCCTCCGTGCCGGTGAGGGGCGGATGCTCCGTCGGCTCAAGGCCATCGCCGACGCCGTCAACTCCATCGAGGAGAACTACGTCGACCTCAGCGATGCCGAGCTGCGGGCGCTGACTGACCAGTACCGCGAGCGTCTCGCCGACGGGGAGACCCTGGACGACCTGCTCCCCGAGGCGTTCGCCACGGTGCGCGAGGCCGCCAAGCGCGTGCTGCACAAACGTCACTACGACGTGCAGATCATGGGCGGCGCGGCGCTGCACTTCGGCAACATCGCCGAGATGAAGACCGGTGAGGGCAAGACCCTCGTGTCCACCCTGCCGGCCTATCTCAACGCGCTGGCCGGCAAGGGCGTGCACGTCATCACGGTCAACGACTACCTGGCCCAGCGCGACGCCGAGTGGATGGGGCGGGTGCACCGCTTCCTCGGCCTGACCGTCGGGACGGTGCTGCCCAATCGCCCGTCCGACGAGCACCGGGCTGCCTACGACTGCGACATCACGTACGGCACGAACAACGAGTTCGGCTTCGACTACCTGCGCGACAACATGGCCTGGTCGGCGGCGGACATGGTGCAGCGGGGCCACGGCTTCGCGATCGTCGACGAGGTCGACTCGATCCTCATCGACGAGGCGCGCACCCCGCTGATCATCTCCGGCCCGGCCGAGCAGTCGCAGCGGTGGTACGGCGAGTTCTCCGCGGTGGTGGCCCGCCTGGAGCGCGGCAAGGACGGCTCGGGCGACTACGAGGTCGACGAGTCCAAGCGAACCGTGGCCGTCACCGAGCGCGGCGTCTCGCGGGTCGAGGACCGCCTGGGCATCGACAACCTGTACGAGTCGGTGAACACCCCGCTGGTCGGCTACCTGAACAACGCCATCAAGGCCAAGGAGCTGTTCAAGCGGGACAAGGACTACATCGTCTCCGACGGCGAGGTCCTGATCGTCGACGAGTTCACCGGCCGCATCCTGCACGGCCGCCGCTACAACGAGGGCATGCACCAGGCGATCGAGGCCAAGGAAGGCGTCGAGATCAAGCAGGAGAACCAGACCCTGGCCACGGTCACCCTGCAGAACTACTTCCGCATGTACGAGAAGCTCTCCGGCATGACCGGCACCGCGCAGACCGAGGCGGGCGAGTTCAACAAGGTCTACAACGTCGGCGTGGTGAGCATCCCGACGCACCGCCCGATGGTCCGACAGGACAAGTCGGACGTCATCTACAAGACCGAGAAGGCGAAGTTCCAGGCGGTCGTCGAGGACATCGCCGAGCGCCACGCCACCGGTCAGCCGGTGCTGGTCGGCACGGTCTCCGTGGAGAACTCCGAGATCCTGTCGCAGCTGCTGCGCCGCAAGGGCATTCCGCACGCGGTCCTGAACGCGAAGTACCACGCCCGCGAGGCGGAGATCATCGCGCAGGCGGGCCGCAAGGGCGGCGTCACGGTGGCCACCAACATGGCCGGCCGTGGCACGGACATCCTGCTCGGCGGCAACCCCGAGTTCCTCGCGGCGGCGGAGCTGCGCCAGCGCGGCCTCACCGAGGAGGAGCACGGCGACGACTACTACAAGGCGCTCGAGGAGATCCTGCCCACCTGGGAGGACGCCTGCGCGGCCGAGGCCGAGGAGGTCACCGACGCCGGTGGTCTCTACGTGCTGGGCACCGAGCGCCACGAGTCGCGCCGGATCGACAACCAGCTGCGCGGTCGCGCCGGCCGCCAGGGTGACCCGGGCGAGTCGCGGTTCTACCTGTCGCTGCAGGACGACCTGATGCGGCGCTTCCGGTCCGGTGCGGTCGAGGCGGTCATGGAGCGCTTCAACATCCCGGACGACGTGCCGATCGAGTCGAAGATGGTGACCCGTCAGATCCGCGGCGCGCAGACGCAGATCGAGGCGCAGAACGCCGAGATCCGCAAGAACGTGCTCAAGTACGACGAGGTCATGAACAAGCAGCGCCAGGTGGTCTACGCGGAGCGCAAGCGCGTGCTCGACGGCGAGGACCTGCACGAGCAGATCGACGGCATGATCGACGACGTGGTCGCGGCGTACGTGTCCGGCGGCACCGTCGGCACCGGCAAGGAGTACGCCGAGGACTGGGACCTCGACCAGCTCTGGACCAACCTCAAGCAGCTCTACCCGGTCACCATCACGATCGAGGAGCTGGAGGAGGAGGCGGGCGCCGAGCGCACCACCTTCGACCACGAGTTCCTCGTCGAGCGGATGAAGCGGGACGCGCACGACGCGTACGACCGCCGTGAGGAGCAGCTCGGCCCGGAGGCGATGCGCGAGCTGGAGCGCCAGGTGCTGCTGGCCGTCATCGACCGCAAGTGGCGCGAGCACCTCTACGAGATGGACTACCTCCAGGAGGGTGTCGGCCTGCGCGCGTACGCCCAGCGCGACCCGCTGGTCGAGTACCAGCGCGAGGGCTTCGACATGTTCGCCCAGATGATGGAGGGCATCAAGGAGGAGGCCGTCGGCTTCCTGTTCAACCTGGAGGTCCAGGTCGAGCAGGCGCCCGCCGCCCCGTCCACGCCCGGGGTGCCGCTGCCCGACGGCGAGTCGCACGTCGAGGTCCGGGCCAAGGGCCTGGGCCAGCGGCAGCAGCCGCAGCGGGTGCAGTACACCTCGCCGACGATCGACGGCGCGGCCGGGGCGGGCGCCCCGCAGGTGCAGCAGGCTCCGGCGCTGGGCATCGGCAACGGCGACGGCGGCCGCAAGCCGTCCCCGCGCAGCGCGGGCCGCGGCGCGGTGGCCGCTCCGGCGTCGCGCAACAGCCCCTGCCCCTGCGGCTCGGGCAAGAAGTACAAGCGCTGCCACGGCGCTGCCTGAGCACCGCCTGACAAACACGAAGAAGGACCGGCCCTGGCGGCCGGTCCTTCTTCGTCGTGGAGCCCGGAACGAGCGACGCGGGTGTGGGGTCGCAGCCGCCCGCCCCGGGGGTCAGAGCAGCACCGTGAGGGCGGTGCAGCGCCAGTTCGCGGCGTCGCGTTCCAGCCGGTACGCCACCGACCAGGTGCTGCGGCCGTCGCTGAGCACTGCGGCGACCTCGGCGACGCCCGGACGGGGCTCGCAGGTGCGCAGTTGGCGGCGTCGGACGGGCCGCCGTGGCGCGCTCGCCGGCACGGTCTGCCGCAGCGCGGCCAGCCGGCGCAGGCCGCGGGACAGCTCCTCGAGCACGTCGTTGGCCTCGGTGACGCGCAGCAGCGGGCGCAGCTGGCTGGGGGAGCGGAAGCCGTTGAACAGCTCCAGGCACAGGTTCAGGAAGCGCAGGGCCGCGGTGTGGCACTCAGGGGAGGCCCCGGCCACGGCCTCCGGCGGAATGACCTCGCGGGGCTCGGGCCGGACCGGCCGGTAGGTGGTGGGGCGCAGCTCGTCGTCGAACGGCGGATCGAGCGGGGGCGCGCGATGGATGCGGACGGATCCGGCAGCAACGGCGAGCGCCGTCATCGGGACCACCACCTTTGATCTTGAGTTTGCTTGAGTTTGCCTCCGTTTGACATTTGTAGCTTGTGGACGAGGCATCGGTCAATGCCAATCTCGGGATCTTGGTGAGCAGCGGACCCCGCCGGGCTCAGTCTTCGCCGCCGGCCAGCGGGTTGTCCTTCACGTACTGCTGCGTCTCGTCGTAGAGCCGGCCGATGAACTCCTCCAGCCGGGCCCGCTCGACGCGCCACTGACCGCGGCCGCCCAGCCGGATGGCGGCCAGCTCACCTCGCCGGACCAGCGCGTAGATCTGCGCCGTGGAGGTGCTGAGCTCCTCGGCGACCTGCTCCAGGGTGAGGAACCGGGGCAACGGCTGGGTCATGGCGGGCGATCTCCTGAAGAGGGGGCGGATTCGTGCGGTTGCCTCAGTTTGCCATCGGATGGTGTGGCGCGGGGAGTCCGGTGTCGCCGTGCGAGACTGTGCGCAGGCGAACGGGGACGGAGGGATCCGACGTGGGCAACGATCTCGTGAGGGTGTACCTGCCGGCGACGGTGCGGCTGGTGGCGGCGTTGCGCGACGCCGACGAGCTGCCCGGCGAGACGGCGCACGCGGTGACCCCGGCCCTGCGCGAGTGGTACGCCGAGGGCGACGAGGAGGAGCTGGAGTACGTCGCCTTCATGCGGGCCGCCCAGGACGCGCTGCGCCTGCTGCGCGACGACCCTTCGGCGCCCCGGCGGCGGGTGGTGGTCTCCGCCGACGTGCCCGCGAGCCAGGTGACCGTCGAGAGCCGTGACCTGGGCGCCAGCTCGGTCCGGCTGAACAGTGCGCTGCGCCGCGCCGCGATCGCCGCTTTCCACGTGGACGAGCCCGACGCGGAGCCGGTGGTGGCCGAGGCCGCCGAGGTGGTCGAGCGGGCCGCGGGCGGCGACCCGGACGCGCAGTTCACCGTCGACTCCGCCGAGGACCTGGACCTGCTCTGGTACGCACCGGAGGAGCTCGACGAGCTCCTCCGGTGAGCCCGGTCAGTCCCGGACGGCCTTGGGCAGCGTCCGGCCGTACGCGATGATCGTGGTGATCGCGCCGACGAACAGCACGACCAGCCCGGTGTTCAGGCGCGACGCCGCGATGAAGGACAGGATCTCGGTGTCCGCGGAGATGTCCTTCTCGGCGTAGGAGAGCAGCCGGGCGACGCCCAGCCGGGTGCAGAATTCGGCGACGATCAGCAGCAGCCCGGCAGCCGCGCCCGCGGCCAGGAACACCGGCCACTTCGGGGTGTCCCCGCTGCGCGCGGCCGCCCGCCGGATGCGCCAGTACGCGACGAGTCCGGCGATCAGCCCGGCGATGACCGCAGTGGTGCCCGCCAGCAGCCCGTTCGCGGAGTACCGTTCGGCGGCGGTGTCGCCGCTGCCGAACGCGTTCAGCAGCGGCGTGGAGAACAGCGCCACCACGTTGAGGAAGACCAGCACCATCAGCGCCGCGGACAGGCCCGCGGCCATGATGCGGGCCGGGCGGATCGCGCCCAGCGCCCCGCCGAGCGCGCCGGCCACCCCGACGGCGACCGCGACCACGCCCACGGCGCGGGCCGACATGCCGTACGCCAGCAGGACCGCCCCGCTGGCCAGCGTGCCGGTCAGCAGGCCGGCGGCGGCGCCCACGGCCCAGCGGCCGGCGCCGCGCTCCGCCCACGGCTTGCGGCGGCCCAGCGCGAGCGTGGACCACAGCCCTACCGCGGCTCCGGCGAGCAGGTTGGCCTGGATCACCTGCGGCAGCAGGATCGCCGCCATGACCAGGCTCCAGTCGCCCCCCTCGCCGGTGAACGCGGTCCGGTAGAAGAGCAGGGTCACCAGGAGCCAGGCCAGGGCGGAGAAGGCCAGCCAGCCGGTCGTGGACGGGGCGGGCTGCGGCTGCGGCGCCGCGGGCGGCTCCGCACCGGACCTGCGCGAGGACTGGGTGGGCGTGGCGATCGCGGGCTCGGTCATCGTGGTCTCCTGTTGGGCGACAGTGGGCCTGCCGACGGCATGGTGCTCGCCGCGGCGGCCCCGTGTCGGAAGGGCCTGGACGGCTGGCGCGGGGCCACCGGTGGAACCGGTCCGGCCGACCGGCTCGCCGACGGCGCGGCGAGCCCGGACGGACGTGGTCCCATGGTCCGGCGACCTAGCCTAGCCAGGCCTGAGGGGTGGGTAGGCTGGAGCGGTAGGGCAGGCCCGGTGACCTGGACCGGGTTGCGGCTGTTCCGGTCGTCGCCGAGCCGGTCAAGGTCGAACGGATCACATGTCTGCCGCAGGGCCGGGCTGTGGCGGTACTTTGCGTGCAAGTATGCAAAGAACGTTGACGAACCTTCCGACCGGAGGAGCCATCGATGGACGCCGTATCCGTGGTGCCCGAGCCGCACAACGAGCCGGTGCACACCTACGCACCGGGCAGCGCTGAGCGATCCCGTCTGCACAAACGTCTCGGGGAGCTCGCCTCGGAGCAGCTCGAGCTGACGATGACCATCGACGGGCAGCAACGTATGGGTGGCGGCAACGCGATCCACGTCGTCCAGCCGCACAAGCACTCGCATGTGCTGGGAGTCACCCACAATGCGACCAACGCCGATGCGGTGGCGGCGGTGACGGCCGCGAAGAAAGCCGCCCCTCTTTGGCGTGATATGTCCTTCGACGACCGCGCCGCGATCTTCCTGAAGGCCGCCGATCTGCTCTCCGGCCCGTGGCGCGACACCCTCAACGGCGCCACCATGCTCGGCCAGTCGAAGACCGTGCAGCAGGCGGAGATCGACTCGGCCTGCGAGCTGATCGACTTCCTGCGCTTCAACGTGCAGTTCGGCCGCAAGCTGCTGGCCGAGCAGCCGGTCTCCTCGGCCGGGGTGTGGAACCGCTTCGACCACCGCCCGCTGGAGGGCTTCGTCTACGCGGTCACCCCGTTCAACTTCACCGCCATCGCGGGCAACCTGCCGGCGACCCCGGCCCTGATGGGCAACACGGTGCTCTGGAAGCCGGCGCACACCCAGCAGTTCTCGGCGCACTTCCTGATGCGCCTGTTCGAGGAGGCGGGCCTGCCACCGGGCGTCATCAACATGGTGACCGGCGACGGCCTGGCCGTCTCCGAGGTCGCGCTGGCCGACCCCGACCTGGCGGGCATCCACTTCACCGGCTCGACCCGGGTGTTCCAGCACCTGTGGAAGCAGATCGGCGACAACATCGCCGGCTACCGCTCCTACCCGCGCATCGTCGGCGAGACCGGCGGCAAGGACTTCATCGTCGCGCACCCGTCGGCCGACCCGGCCGCGCTGGTCACCGCGATGGTCCGGGGCGCGTTCGAGTACCAGGGGCAGAAGTGCTCCGCCGCGTCGCGGGCGTACGTGCCGCGCTCGCTGTGGGAGGCCGGTGTCCGCGACCAGCTCGTCGCCGACACCGAGTCGCTGACCTACGGCGACGTCACCGACTTCCGCAACTTCGGCGGCGCCGTGATCGACGACCGGGCGTTCGCCCGGCACGCGGCCGCGCTGGAGAAGGCCAAGGCGTCGGAGTCCTGCGAGATCATCGCCGGTGGCGAGGTGGACGACAGCGTCGGCTACTTCGTGCAGCCGACCGTGATCGTCTGCACCGACCCGGCCAACGAGGTCTTCACCACCGAGTACTTCGGGCCGATCCTGGCCGTGTACGTCTACGAGGACGGCGACTTCGCCTCGGTCGTCAAGCAGATGGAGAGCGTGGCCCCGTACGCGCTGACCGGTGCGATCTTCGCGCAGGACCGCCGGGCGCTGGAGTGGATGTCGCACGAGCTGCGCTTCGCGGCGGGCAACTTCTACCTCAACGACAAGCCGACCGGTGCGGTCGTCGGCCAGCAGCCGTTCGGCGGCGGCCGGGCCTCGGGCACCAACGACAAGGCGGGCTCCTGGCACAACCTGATCCGCTGGATGTCGCCGCGGACCATCAAGGAGACGTTCGTCCCGCCGACCGACCACCGCTACCCGCACATGGACACCGACCACCCGCGTCCGTGACCAGCTGATCGAAGAAGGGGCCGCATCCAGGGGATACGGCCCCTTCTTTCGTATATGTCTGGGTTACCGTGATCGCGTGCAGAGCTTCGGGGAGCAGGGCGGACGCCTGACCTACGGCACCTATCTGCGCGTGCCCGAGCTGCTGGCCCAGCAGGTGCCCCAGTCCGCCCCGGCCGCCCACGACGAGCTGCTGTTCATCACCATCCACCAGGCGTACGAGCTGTGGTTCCAGCTGCTGCTGCACGAGCTGGCCGACGCCCGGGACCGGATGCTGGCGGGGGAGAGCTACCTGCCCCGGGTGCGCCTGGAGCGCTGCCACGCGGTCGAGGTGCTGCTGGTCGGCCAGGTCGACGTCATCGACACGATGACCCCGCAGGACTTTCTCGCGTTCCGCACCCTGCTCGCGCCCGCCTCCGGTTTCCAGTCCGCCCAGTTCCGCGAGATCGAGTTCATCTCCGGCCTCAAGGACCCGGGCTTCGTGGAGCGGCTGCGCGGGCTGGCCCCGGCCGAGGAGGAGCGGCTGCGCCGCCGGCTGGCCGAACCGACCCTCTGGGACGGCTACCTGGCGCTGCTGGCCGCGCACGGCTTCGCCGTCGGTTCCGACGACGAGGTGCTGGCCGCGCTGGTCACCATCGCCCGCGACCGGGAGCATCACGGCGCGCTCTGGGACCTGGCCGAGGCGCTCATCGCCCACGACCAGGCGTGGTCACTGTGGCGGGCCCGGCACGTGCTGATGGCCGAACGCCAGATCGGCGCCAAACCCGGCACCGGCGGCTCCGCCGGCAGCCCCTACCTCCGCTCCCGCCTGGACACCCGCTTCTACCCCGCCCTCTGGTCCCTACGCGCCGCCCTCTGACCCGCTCCCGTGCCCCGCCTCGCTCCCGCGCCCCGCCTCGCCCCCGCGCCCCGCCCGGCCGCGCGCCCCGCCTCGTGCCCTCGCCCCCCGGCGTGCGCCCCGCTCCGCGCCGCGCTTCGCGCCCTCGCCCCCCGGCCGTGCGCCCTGCTTCGCGCCCTCCGCGCCGCGCGGCCCGCGCCGCGCCGCGCACTGCGCTTCGCGCTCGGTGAAGATCGCTGTTTCGTGTCGAGATCTCGGGTCTGGCCCCACTTTCCGACACGAAACGGCGATCTTCGCGAGGATCTTGTGGACTGAGCTGTGGATATGTCGGGTTTGGGGTGATCATTGAGGAGGTGTACAAGATCGGGAGGGTGTGGGGAGGGGGTGAAAAGGGGCGACACGCCGAGGGGAGAGATATCGGGCGGTTTGTGTTATCCCGTCAGGCGGGACGTCCAGGGCAGGAAACGGACATATTCCTGTCTGATCAGACAGTCGGAAAGGGACTGTCCGGCGGGGAATGTGCACTGTGGATGGGCCGATATCCTGGACAGAAGGCTGTGAAAGTGGCAGCGTTGAGTCATGGCAGAGGTAGGAATCAACGCTACTGCGGCGGCCGTGCTCGGCCTGCTGCACGACGGCCCCATGACCGGTGGCCAGCTGATGGCGGCGGCCGAACGCCGGCTCAGCCCGTACTGGTCGATGACCCGGTCCCAGGTCTACCGTGAACTGCCGGTCCTCGCCGAGCTCGGCTTCGTCAAGCTCGGCAAGCCCGGCCCGCGGGCGAGCCAGCCCTACGCGATCACCGCGTCGGGCAAGCGCGCCTTCGCCCGCTGGCTGAACGAGGAGCCCGGCCGCGAGCTGGTGCGCAACCCGTATGCACTGCGTGTCGCGTTCGGATCCACGCACGCGACCAACCAGTTCGACTCGCTGCTCAACAGCGCCAACTCGCACCACACCGAGGCCCTCGCGGAAGCCCGCGAGCAGGCCAAGGAGGCCAAGAAGGAGGGCGACGACTTCACCGCAGCAGGGCTGGAGTTCGCCGTCGCCTACCACAAGGCCGCGTTGAACTGGCTGAAGACCGCCATCGCCAAGTAGCGCCTCAGCGCTGGGCGAGGTGCGGTCGCCTCTCCTCCAGCGCGGAACGCAACGCGGCAGCGGCGGCCGGCGGCGCGCCCAGCGCGTCCAGTGCGAAAAGGCCCGCTCCCACCACCGGTGGCTGTGCGAGCACGGTCAACCGGGCCTTCGACGAGTGGGCCTTCACCCCCGCGTCCACGGCATCCTGCAGCAGCCGGTGCCGGGCGCGCAGCACGCCACCGCCCAGGACCACGGCGTACGGTTCCTCCCTCAGCCCGAGCCGGTCCGCGGCAACAGTCACCAATGACGTGATCTCGGTCGCCTGACGCGCCACCACGCGCCGGGCGACCTCGTCACCCTGCCCGGCGGCGGCGAACAGCACCTCGCTCAGTTCGATCATGCGGTCCTGGCTGAGGCTGCCCAGGTGCAACCCCGTGATCACGTCGTGCACGGTGGCCTGACCGAAGTGGGCGGCCACCGCCCCGGCCAGCGCCGTCGCCGGGCCCCGGCCGTCCTCGGCCCGCGCCGCATGCCACATGGCCATGGAGGCCAGGTGCAGGCCGCCGCCCCAGTCGCCGGAGATCGGGCCAAGCGCCGGGAAACGGGCCGTGCGGCCGTCGGCGCTGCGCCCCACGCAGTTGATCCCGGCCCCGCATACGACCGCGATCGCGTCCGGGCTGTCGGTGCCGGCCCGCAGCAGCGCGAACGTGTCGTTGTCCAGCCGGTACGACTCCGCCCAGCCGGTCAGGGCGACCGCCTTCGCCGCCGCCTCGACCTCCTCGGGCAGGTCGAGACCGGACAGGTAGACCTCGGCGCGGGTGATCGGCACGGACGGGGGCATCTCGGCCTCCCGCAACGCCGCGCCGACCAGGCGGTCGAGCAGCGCGACGGCCGTGTCCAACCCGATGACCTGCGGGCACGAGCCGGGCCCGCGCACGTAGCCGTGCACCCGCCCGTCCGAGTCGGCGAGCACCACGTCGGTTTTGGAGTTCCCGCCGTCGACGGCGAGAAAGAGCTCGGCGGGGCTCATGCTCGTGCCCCGTCCCACGGGCCGACCTGTCCGGTTCGGGCGTTCATCGGGCCCAGGCCAGGTGTGCGGCGTTGGCGGCGAGCAGGCTCTGCGTGAGGGCTTCGGCGTACTCGTGCTGGCCGACCAGGGGGTGGGCCAGCAGCGCGGCGTAGACGCGGTCGCGGCCGCCGTGCACCGCGGCGCGCACGGCCAGCTCCTCGTACGCGGCGACGCCGGAGATGAGGCCGGACAGTTCGGGGGCGACCGGCGGGGCCTTGACCGCCACCGGGCCGTCGCGGTCCACCCGGGCGCTGACCTCGATCACCGCGTCGTCGGGCAGGAACGGCAGGTGGCCGCCGTTGCGCAGGTTGACCGCGTGCACCGCGCCGTCGCCGGTGAGCAGGGAGGTGATCAGGCCGACGGCCGCCTCGGAGTAGAACGCCCCGCCGCGCTTGGACAGCAGGTCCGGTTTGGTGGTCAGGGCCGGGTCGGCGTACATCTCCAGCAGCTGGGTCTCCATCTCGGCGACCTTCTGCCCGCGCGTCGGGGCGCCGCGCTCTTCGCGCACGACCTCGTCGTGGGCGTAGAAGTAGCGCAGGTAATAGGACGGCACGTTGCCGAGCAGCCGCAGCAGCGACGGCGGCAGCTGCACCGGCCCGGCCAGCTCGTCGAGGTGCCCGGCGAGCAGCTCGGGCAGCCGGTCGACGCCGTCGACGTATGCGGCGCGCTCCCAGGTGAGGTGGTTCAGGCCGACGTGGTCGAGGGTGACCGCGCCCGGCTCGACGCCCAGCAGCGCGGCGAACCGGCGCTGGAAGCCGATGGCCACATTGCACAGGCCGACCGCCTTGTGCCCGGCGTCGAGCAGGGCGCGGGTGACGATGCCGACCGGGTTGGTGAAGTCGACGATCCACGCGCCGGGGGCGGCCAGCCGCGCCGCCCGCTCGGCCACGTCGAGCACGACCGGCACCGTGCGCAGCGCCTTGGCCAGGCCGCCCGCGCCGGTGGTCTCCTGCCCGACGCAGCCGCACTCCAGCGGGAAGGTCTCGTCGCTGATCCGGGCGGCCTGCCCGCCGACGCGCAGCTGGACGACCACGACGGAGGCGTCGGTCAGCCCGGCGTCGAGGTCGGTGGTCCAGGTCAGCGTGCCGGGGTGGCCGTGGTGAGCCATCAGGCGGCGGGCGTACGGGCCGATGACGTCCAGCCGCGAACCGGCCGGGTCGATCAGGCACAGCTCGGTGACGTCGAGGCTGCCGGCCAGCCGGGCGAACCCGTCGACCAGCTCGGGGGTGTAGGTGGAACCTCCACCCACGACTGCGATCTTCATTGGTGCTCTTCCGTCGAAGGGTGGGTGGTTCAGGTGGAGCGGGCCGGGATCGGCCGGGCGTTCAGCGACTCGACCATGGACTCGCGCACCGAGCGCAGGCCCGAGTCCATGGCGCCGAGCAGCACGGCGTCGTCGGTCAGCGCGGTGACCTCGACCGGGGTGCGCAGCGGGGTGTTGCGGTGGAACGCCTCGGTGACCAGGTCGCGCAGCCGCGCGCCGCCGGCCTGGGCGACCTCGCCGGCCAGCACCACCAGCGGCGGGTCGAGCAGTGCGGCGACCACGGCCAGCACGACGGCGATCCGGTCGGCCAGCGCGCCGAGGAAGGCGTCCGCGGCGGGGGAGTCCGCGCGGGCGGCGTCGGCGACCATCTCCTCCGGGGTGGCCCCGGTGAAGCCGTGCGCCGCGCCCAGCGCCGCGACGGCCGGGCCGCCGGCCAGGCTCTGCAGGTCGCGGGGCTGGCCGGGGGCGGCCAGGCCGAGCGGCACGTACCCGATCTCGCCGGCCCCGCCGGTGGCCCCGCGCAGCAGCGAGGCGCCCAGGTCGATGGCGCAGCCCAGGCCCGCGCCGAGCCAGAGCAGGGCGAAGCTGCCGCTGCCCGCGGCCGCGCCGCGATGCCGTTCGGCGATCGCGGCCAGGTTCACGTCGTTGTCCGCGTCCACGGTCAGGTCCAGCGCGGCGGCCAGCTCGGTGACCAGCCCCGGGCGGCCCCAGCCGGCGACGTCGATGTGCCGGATGGTGCCGGTCTGCGGGTCGTACGAGCCGGGCACGCCCAGCTGGAGGTGGGTGACGCGCGCACGCCCGGCCCGCGAGCACAGGTCGCTCGCGATCGCGCGCACCGTGCCGACCGGGTCGCCGTCGGCCGGGTCGCTGGGGTACGCCGCGCGGGCGAGCACCGCCCCGCTGAGATCGCACAGCGCCGCCTCGAACGGGGCGTGTAACGTCTCGCTCACGTCCCGTACCGAGATCGCCAGCACCGTCGCGGCGGCCGGGTTGACCGCGTACACCTCGGCGTTGGGGCCGGGGCCGCCGCTGGTGTGGCCCACGACGACGGCGAGCCCCGCCTCGGTGAGCGTGCGCAGCACGTCGGAGGTGGTCGGCTTGGACAGGCCGGTCAACTCCCGCAGCTCGCCACGGGTGAGCGTGCCCCGGTCGATGAGCAGCGCCATGGTCGCGCTCTCGTTCATGGCCCGGAGCAGCTTGGACGAACCGGCGAGCCGTGCCACGTGCCCTCCACGTAAATAGGAAAGTAGATTTACTATTGTCGGCGACCGTGGCCGCTGTCAAGTCGCGGGTGCGCCCCGGAAAACCGTGCGGCGGGTGCCACTAGTCTTGTTGACGTGACTGCCGACTACGCCGATCAGCTCAAGAACCTTGACGCGACCATGCGCAACATCGAGTCCGTGCTCGACATCAACCGGCTGCGCCGGGACAAGGATCGGCTCGAGGAGGCGGCCTCGGCCCCGGACCTGTGGGACGACCAGGCCAAGGCGCAGGAGGTCACCTCGCAGCTGGCGTACGCGACCGGTGAGATCAACAGGCTGACGAAACTGCGCGGGCGGATCGACGATGTCGCGGTGCTGATGGAGCTGGCCGAGTCGGAGGACGACGCCGCCTCGATGGCGGAGGCCGGCACGGAGCTGGTCTCGCTGGCCAAGGCGGTCGAGGAGCTGGAGGTGCGCACCCTGCTCTCCGGCGAGTACGACTCGCGGGAGGCGCTGGTCGCCATCCGGGCCGGGGCCGGCGGCGTGGACGCCGCCGACTTCGCGGAGATGCTGCTGCGCATGTACCTGCGCTGGGCCGAGCGCCACGGCTACGCGACCGAGGTCTACGACACGTCGTACGCCGAGGAGGCGGGTCTGAAGTCGGCCACGTTCGCGGTGAAGGCGCCCTACGCCTACGGCACGCTGTCGGTCGAGTCGGGCACCCACCGCCTGGTGCGCATCAGCCCGTTCGACAACCAGGGCCGCCGCCAGACCAGCTTCGCCGGGGTCGAGGTGCTGCCGGTGGTGGAGCAGACGGACCACATCGACATCCCCGAGGGTGAGATGAAGGTCGACGTCTACCGCTCCAGCGGGCCGGGCGGCCAGAGCGTCAACACCACCGACTCCGCGGTGCGCATCACGCACATCCCCACCGGCATCGTGGTGACCTGCCAGAACGAGAAGTCCCAGCTGCAGAACAAGGCGTCGGCACTGCGCGTGCTGCAGGCCCGGCTGCTGGAGCGCAAGCGCCAGGAGGAGCGGGCCAAGATGGAGGGCCTGAAGACCGACGCGGCCGGCTCCTGGGGCGACCAGATGCGCTCGTACGTGCTGCACCCGTACCAGATGGTCAAGGATCTGCGCACCGAGTTCGAGACGGGAAACCCGTCCGCGGTCTTCGACGGCGAGATCGACAGCTTCGTCGAGGCCGGCATCCGCTGGCGCAAGCAGAACGAGCTGGAAGCCGCCGCCTGATCGGCTGAGTGAGCCTCCCTCCGCCCGGCTGTTCTCGCAGCCGGGCGGAGTTTCTTTCATGTATGGATGTCGCTGGAGCATCGCCCGGCCGGGTGAGATGCCTTGAAGCGACTACTGTCGGTGACAGTTGATCACGGGCAGATCACGGAATTTTCCAGGAACATTCACGGCAATACCGGCATCTCAACCCCTGCGGGCTTGGCGAAACGGCGACACCGCGTAGACTCTCCGCCGTGATTCGACTTGAGCACGTGACCAAGACCTACCCGAAGGCGTCCCGGCCCTCACTGGACGACGTGTCGGTCTCGATCGAGAAGGGCGACTTCGTCTTCTTCATCGGTCCGTCCGGCTCCGGCAAATCAAGCATCGTCAAGCTCATGCTGCACGAGATCAAGCCCAACAAGGGCAAGGTCATCGTGAACGGCAAGGAGATCAGCTCGATGCGGTCGTGGAAGATCCCCAGCTTCCGCCGCTCGATCGGCTGCGTCTTCCAGGACTTCCGCCTGCTGCCGAACAAGACGGCCTACGAGAACGTCGCGTTCGCGCTCGAGGTCATCGGCAAGTCCAAGGCGGTCGCCCGCCGCGTGGTGCCCGAGGTGCTGGAGCTGGTCGGCCTCGGCGGCAAGGAGCACCGCTACCCGCACGAGCTGTCCGGTGGTGAGCAGCAGCGCGTCGCCGTGGCGCGCGCGTTCGTGAACCGGCCGCTGATCCTGCTGGCCGACGAGCCCACCGGTAACCTCGACCCGGACACCTCCATCGAGATCATGCGCCTGCTGGACCGGATCAACCGGACCGGCACGACCGTGGTCATGGTCACCCACGACTCGAACATCGTCAACCAGATGCGCCGTCGCGTCATCGAGATCGAGGGCGGTCGGATCGTCCGCGACCAGGCCCGCGGTGTGTACGGCTGAGCCGTGCCCCGTTGAGCCCCTGTCCCTGACGTCCTGACCGTCTCCCCCGGAGGATTTCCCCCGATGCGTGCGAAGTATGTCCTGGCCGAAATGCTGGTCGGGCTGTGGCGCAACGTCACGATGACCATCGCCATGATCATTACGATGATCGTGTCGCTCTCCATGCTCGGCGCCAGCCTGCTGATGTACATGCAGGTCGACGAGATGAAGGGCCACTACTACGAGCAGGTCGAGGTCTCCATCTACCTGGAGAAGTCGATCGACGACGCGCAGCGGTCGGCGATCAAGTCGCAGCTCGACGGCGACCCCCTGGTCAAGAGCGTGCTCTGGGAGACCAAGGAGATGGCGTACGAGAACTTCAAGGAGCAGTTCCGCGACGCCCCCGACCTGGTCAACGCGATCGGCGCGGACGAGCTGCCGGAGTCGTTCCGGGTCGCGCTGAAGGACCCGCAGAAGTTCGACCAGATCAACGCCGCCTACGCCGGCCTGCCGGGCGTGGACACGGTCGTGGACCAGCAGAAGCTGCTGCAGAAGATCTTCGACATCCTGGGCTCGGTGCAGAACCTGTCGCTGGTCGTCGCCGGCTTCATGGGCCTGGCCGCGCTGCTGCTGGTCGCCAACACCATCCAGGTCGCCGCGTACAGCAAGCGGCGCGAGGTCGCGGTCATGAAGCTGGTCGGCGCGTCGAACTGGTTCATCCAGGCGCCGTTCGTGCTGGAGGCCGTCTTCGCCGCGCTGCTGGGCTCGATCCTGGCCTGGGTGATGCTGGTCGTCGGCAAGATCGTGCTGATCGACGGCAAGCTGGCCGCGCTGACCGACCTGCTACTACCGGTGAGCTGGGGCAACGTGAACCTGATGCTGCCGATCCTGGCGGGCATCGGCTCGGTGGTCAGTGCCGTCACGGCCTGGGTGACCCTGCGCTTCTACATCCGCGTCTAGTCGCTTCACCGCACGTCGGCGGCCCGTCCCCTCGCCTGGGGGCGGGCCGTCACCTTTTCCGCGCCACTCCTGTTGAATGTCGGTTTTGCCTGGAATCAGGGCATATGTCGGCAGTAGGGTGATCGGGACAGGCGAGGGAGGTCCCGTGCGCTGGCGATTCGTACAGGTGGTATTCGCCCTGCTGACCGTGCTGGCGGTCGGCCTGCCGGCACATGCCGCCCCCGACGACCTCAAGAACGACAAGAAGCGCGTCGACGCCGAGCTGGCCAAGACCGGCGCGCTGCTGGAGGCGCTGTCCGCCAAAGCGCAGCACGCCGCGACGGAACTCGCCGAGGCCAACGCGGCCATGCCCGCCGCCCAGGAGCGGATCGCGAAGACCCGGTCGGCCGTGGTGGTCGCCGAGACCAAGGCGGCGTCCGCCCAGCGGCGCGCGGACCAGGCCACCGCCGCCTGGGCCGTCACCGACCAGGCGTACCAGGCCTCGGTCCGGCAGGTCCAGGAGGGCCGGGACCGCTTCGCCCGCTTCGCCGTGGCCACCCTGCACGGCTCCAACCTCACCGAGTTCAACGTGCTCATGGCCGCGACCCGGCCACAGGAGTTCCTCGACCGCGGCAACTACATCGACCAGATCGCCCGCATCCGGCGCGACGCGATCGACGGGTTCGTCGCAGCCCGCCGCGCCGCGAAGCAGATCACCAGCGAGGCCGAGCTGAAGCGGCGCGAGGCTGCCGACGCGGCCCGCATCGCCCGCGCCGCCCTGCTGGCCGCCGAGAAGGCGCGCCAGGACGCCGAGCAGGCCCGCCGCGACCTCGACACACTCGCCGCCCGCCAGAAGAAGGCGATGGAGACCGCGAAGGCCGAGAAGGCCGAGGTCCAGCGGCACTACCAGGAGGTCAAGGAGCAGAGCGAGCAGATCGCCGAGGAACTGCGGGTGTGGGAGGGGCAGTACGGCAAGTTCGTGCCGATCCTGCGGCCCGGGGCCAAGTTCCTCATGCCGACGAAGGGCTGGAAGTCCAGCGACTTCGGCAACCGCTACGACCCGTACTACGGGGTCTGGCAACTGCACGCCGGGGTCGACATCGCCGCGGGCGGCGGCCAGCCCATCTTCGCCGCGGCGGGTGGCACGGTCAGCAGCGCCGGCTGGCGCGGCGGGTACGGCAACTACACCTGTCTCACCCACGGCAAGTCCGGTGGCAAGGTCATCTCCACCTGCTACGCCCACCAGTCGAAGATCCTGGTGAAGGTCGGCGACAAGATCCGGGGCGGCCAGCTCATCGGCAAGGTCGGCACCACCGGCGCCTCCACCGGCTACCACCTCCACTTCGAGGTACGCCAGAACGGCAACCCCGTCCAGCCCCTGAACTGGCTCCCCGGCTGCCTCTGCTGACCTGCCGGCGCCCGCCTCCGCAGGCGCGGCCCGCGCCCTCTTGGCGCAACTCTTAAGGAGTCGGGGTCATCGCCCATGCCTGATGGCGCGACTCTTTAAGAGTTGCGCCAGGGGTGTGGCGGTCGGGGTGGGGCTATCTCGATCGCGGGGCGGGGGTTGTCGTCGGTAGCATTGTCGGGTTGCCGGGATCGAGGAGAGGAGGGCCGTCATGCCGCGGGAGAAGGGGCGCAAGGTAATCGCGTCGAACCGCAAGGCGTACCACGACTACACCATCCTCGAGACGTTCGAGGCGGGCGTCGCGCTGATGGGCACCGAGGTGAAGTCGCTGCGAGCCGGGCGGGCGTCGCTGGTCGACGCGTTCGGCCAGGAACGCGACGGAGAGCTCTACCTGCACGCGCTGCACATCCCCGAGTACGCCATGGGCACGTGGACCAACCACGCGCCGCGGCGCACCCGCAAGCTGCTGCTCAAGCAGAAGGAGATCGTGCACCTGATCACCAAGACCCGCGAGGGCGGCCTGACCCTGGTGCCGCTGTCCATGTACTTCAAGGACGGCTGGGCCAAGGTCGAGATCGGGTTGGCGAAGGGCAAGAAGTCCTACGACAAGCGCCAGGACATCGCCAAGCGTGACTCCGACCGGGAGATCAGCCGCGAGCTCGGCCGCCGCGCCAAGGGCATGAGGTAGCAGCTCGCGACGCAGGTCGCCATGTCACAGTCGGATGGCCGATCGCGCAGGCGTGCCCGGGGACGGTAGCCTCGCGGGTCGTGAGCAAGCATCGGCTGCACGAGGACGACGAGACCACCCTGCTGCCCCGTACGGTCGTGGAGCCGGTGGCGGAGGAGTCCGCCCCGCTCGGACCCGGGCGGCAGGCGGTCGCGGACGAGCCGGCATCGCGCAGGTCCGGGCGGCAGCCGCTGATCATCGGCGTGGCGACCATGTGCCTGCTCGTGTCGGGCGCGGCAGCCTGGGCCCTGACCAAGCCCGCGCCGCAGCCGTCCATGGTGCTGCCGACCGCCGGGCCCAGCACCACGGGCGCCGGCTTCACCGACGGCTTCGGCGTGGTCACGCCCAGCGCCGAGGCTCCGCCCGAGGTCGCGCCCGCGCGGCCGACGGCCTCCGCGTCCGCCGCGGCGACCGCCTCCCCGGCGGTGAGCCCGGCCCCCGGCAGCAGCGGCCCGCGGCCGAGCTCGCCCGTCGCCGCGCCACCGGCCGCCGGAGGCGCGACGGCGACGTACGACGTGAACGCCTGGGGCGGCGGCTATGTGATCTCGGTACGGGTGCGCAACACCGGCAGCACCCCGCTGGCCTGGACGGTGCGTATCCAGCTGCCGCAGGGCGCCAGCGTCGACGGCGACTGGGAGGCTGACCGGTCCGGTCAGGACGGCGCCTGGGTCTTCACCCCCGAGCGCGGCGACCTCGCCCCCGGCGCGACGGTGACCTTCGGTTTCCTCGGCCGGCGTGGGCCGGGCGACTTCCCGGTCACCTGCACCGTGAACGGCGTCGCGTGCCAGGCTGGCTGAGCGGTGGCTTAACTCCGCCCTAAACCGGGCGGCAGGTGGGTGAAACCGGCTCTATATTCGGGCCGTGACCGTGCTGCGGCTCGATGTGGAGCTTCCCTACCCGGTGGAGCTGGTGTGGCAGGCGCTGACCGATCGCCGCCTGCTCGGCGAGTGGTTCCTGCAGACCGACCTGATGCCCGTGCCGGGTGGTGTGTACCGCGCCTTTCCCGCGGCCGACCTGCCGGGATTCACCGCCCCGTTCGACATGGACGTGATCGAGGTGGTCGGCCCGACCCGGCTGGCGCTGCGCTGGCGCGGCGAGCAGCTGCACGCCGACGTGGTCTGGGAGCTGTCCACCGTCGTCGGGGGCAGCCGGCTGCGGGTGAGCCAGACCGGTTTCCTCGGTATCGCCGGCCAGGTGCGCCGGGCCGAACTGCAGCGGGCGTACGCGACCATGTTCGAGCAGCGGCTGCCCGCCCTGCTGGCCCGGCAGGAGCAGGCCGCGCTGCCGGCCCGCCGCCGGCGCAGCACGGACATCTACGACGCCGCGGACATGCCGCGCCGACCCGCGGCAGTGGTGACGGCGTCCGCGGCGACCGGGCACGCCCGCCAGGCCGCCGAGCCGTCCGCAGCGGGCCTCGACCCGGGCTCCCGGGCTCCGGTGGGCCTCGCCTCGCCCACCCCGGCCACGGCGGTCCTCGACCCGCGTACGCCGCCAGTGGTGAGCTTCGAACCAGCCTTCCTGCTCGGCGACGACGAGGCGTGGGACGCGCGGCCCCCTTCCGGCGGCCTGCTGGGCCGGGTGTTCCACATGCCGGTGGACCGGCGGATGCGCCTGCTGTCGGCGGCCGGGGCGATGGTGCTCACCGTGCTCGCGGTCACCGCGGTGGCGACGCTGGTGCTGCGCTCGCCCGGCCCGGCGGCGCAACCGCTGGAAAGCGACCGGGGTCCCTGGTCCGGGGTGCAGGCGGGCGAGTCCGCCACGCCCTCGCCGGCCGCGGTTTCGGCCGGCCCGGTCGCCGCGCCGAGCACGTCGGCGGCGGCCTCCCCGTCGGGGGCGGCGTCCGTGCCGGGCGGTCCGGCTCCCACTGGGGCCGGCGGCTCGACCCTGGCCGTCTCCTACCGGACGCTGGAGACCTGGAGCGGCGGCTACATCGGAGAGATCACCTTCCGGCCGGCCGCCGCCGTCGACGGCTGGTCGGCCGTCGTCAGGCTGCCCGCCGGAGCCCAGGTGACCAGCGCATGGGACCGGATTGGCTTCCGCCAGGACGGCCGGCGAGTGACCTTCACGCCGCAGGCCGTGCACCGCGAGCTGCCGGCGGGACAGGACTTCGTGTTCGCGTTCCAGGTGGGTGACCCGTCCGGCGCGACGCGACCGGAAACCTGCGCGGTCGAGGGCGTGAGCTGCGCGAACCGATAGCGCGCTGTCGGGTGACGGACACCCGGATCGTGACCTTGGTCGATTCCGGGGATGCCGTGAGCCGCCGGGCGACCCTATAGTCGGTCCGTGACCGAGCTGCGACTCGATGTCGATCTCCTCCACCCCCGGGCGCGAGTCTGGCGGGCGCTGACCGAGCAGCGACTGTTGCGCGAGTGGTTCGTGCCCACCGACCTCACGGCGACCGCGGGGGAGACCTTCCGCGCGTTCCCGCCGCCGGGCCTGGCCGGGCTGGAGACACCGTTCGATCTGGACGTGACGGCGGTGTCGGTGCAGGAGCGGCTGGCCATGCACTGGCGCGACGACCACACGCACACCGAGGTGACCTGGTCGCTGGCGGACAACGGGGCCGGCTGCCGGCTGACTGTGCTGCAGACGGGGTTCTTCGGCGTCGACGGCACCCGGCGGCGGCGCGAGCTGCGGCGGTCGTACCAGTTCATGTTCGGCGACCAGCTGCCCGCGGCCCTGGACCGGCTCGCCTCCGGCGAGGTCGACCTGGGCGGTGTGCAGGCCGACCTGCACACCGCGATCCCGCGGCGGCGGGAGACGGTCGCGCTCGACCTGGCGCCGCCCGCGCCGCCCGCGGGCGCTTCGAAGCGGCTGCGGCTGCTCTCGCTGGCCGGTGCTGTGGTGCTGATCGTGCTGATCAGCACCGCGGTGGCCGTGATGATCGGGGGCGACGGCGGCGGCACGCCCGGCCGGGACACCGAGCCGGTGTACGGGCTGGGTTCGGGTGTGCAGTCGGGGGTGCTCCCGACGGATCCCGCGGCGGCCGCCTCCGGCACACCCCTGCCGGGCGTGCCGGGCGCGACGGCGCAGCCGGGCGCGTCCGGGTCACCGGGCAGCTCCCCGCTGGCGGAGGCGACTGCCACGACGCCGGCGGGCACGCCGCTGACCGCCGGCTACCGCACGATCGCGCTGCTGGGCCTCGGCGGCTTCGACACCGAGGTGACGGTGCGCAACCCCGGCACGAGCCCGCGGGAGAACTGGACCGTGGTGCTGACCATGCCGGCCGACCGGGCGGTGGAGAACCGGTCCACCTCGGCGGTGAACTTCACCCAGGACGGCACGAAGGTCACGGTGACCCCGGTCGGCGCGGCACGCACCGTGTCCGCGAACGGATCGGTGACGTTCATCATCCGCTTCCCGGCACTGCTGGCCCTCGGCCAGGCGGTGACCGCCTGCACCGTGGACGGGATCGCCTGCACGGGGAGTTGACCGATACCGGAATGACTTTGGCCGTGCCGGGCGTTATTGTTGACGAACGCGGTGATCGTCACCGTGCGTGCGCTCGCGCATGACCAGGGGGTGACAGGTTTCGACATCGTACGTTGCGGCAGGAGAAGCGAGCCGAGGAAGCCGACGTCGTCTCGATAATCGTCGTCGGAAAACTATAAGCGCCAAGACTAACGTCAAGCGCGACTTCGCTCTCGCCGCCTGAGGCGAGTAGCAAGTCTGTCGGTCCGGGAGTGCCTATGGCCCGTGTACCGGCATCAGTTAGTAGGCTGGCCGATTCAGTCCCGTCGCGGGGCTGCTGAGGCGAGATCAATCGCGACTGGGCCCGTCACACCGTCTTGCTCATGTGATCGGTGGGGCCGAGTAGAGGCATAGTGAGCTGCGCTCGGAGAAGCCCTGTCAAACCGGCGATGGACCCGGGTTCGATTCCCGGCACCTCCACCAGACAGTGAACGGCCCCGGTCCTCCAGGACCGGGGCCGTTCGCCACATATGCCCTGGTAGCTGCACTGATGACCGGCTGAACGGCCGTTCAAACCTGGGCAAAGGTATGGACTTCGGGCCCCACCCGCGTGACCATCGAACGCAGGGACGTTTCGCGGTCCGGGGGTGTGTATGGCCACCGATTCACTGGACGAGCTGTCGAACGCGGTGCTCGGCCCCTCCGGCCGGCTCGGCGAGGTGATCGCCGATGCGCCGCGGCTGACCCACAGCGTGCACGCGCTGGAATCGGACCGCCGCGCGCTGCTCGCTGAGGTGACCTCCGCTGACCGGCACTCCGAGGAACAGCTCTCGCAGCGACTCACCGCCTACCGCCAGCGCACGGCCGACGTGCTGTACCAGGCGTACGGCGTCGACCTCGGCGGGGAGACCTGAGCCTCAGCGGACGCCGGCGGCCCGCTGCCAGTCGGTGAGCCAAGCCGCCAGGATGCGCGCGCACGCGTCGACCGACTCCGCCCAGCTGATGACCGCTCCGCCGTCCGCCTCGTCGCTGACCTGCTTGATCATGCGCACCGGCACGCCGTACGCGGCCGCCGCCGCGGCGACGGCGTAGCCCTCCATGTCGACCAGGTCCGCCTGCTCGGCCAGCGCCGCGCGCAGCACCGGGTCGGAGACGAACACGTCACCGGTGGCCAGCACCGGCCCGGCGCCCGCCAGCTCCAGCGGGCCGCCGAAGGTGCGTCCGGTCAGCGCGCGGATCGTGACGGTGTCGAAGTCGTGCTGCACCACCCGGCTGATCTCGTGGATGCCGGACAGGCCGGCCCGCAGCGCCCCGGCGGTGCCCAGGTTCACGATCTCGCTGGGAAGCACGCCCGCGGCCAGCACGCGGGACACCGCGAGCGTCGCGCAGACCTTGCCCACCCCGGTCAGCAGCACCGGAAACGGCGTGTCCAGATGCGCGGCCTCCTCGGGCAGCGCGACGACGATCAGCGGCCGGTCGGGGGTCACGGTGCCGGTAAGAGTCACCCGCGAATTCTAGGCGGCGTGTCGAACAGCTCTCATGTAGCCCGGCGGCCGCAGGTCAACGCGGTCCTTGTCACCGAGACGGGGAAGTTTGCCGCACAAGCCGTGCCGAGACCCTGACCGTGCCGCCCTCGGACGGATAGGGTGCCATTCATGGCGTCGGGAGAGCCGCACACCACGCGGCACGACAATGCGGGGAAGGGCACGGGGCGGCACGCAGTGGAGTCACTGACCGGGCACCTTCTGGTGGCCATGCCCTCGCTCCGGGACCCCAACTTCGAACGTACGGTCGTCTTCGTCCTGGCCCACGAGGCCGACGGGGCGCTCGGGGTGGTGCTGAACCGGCCCACCGAAGCGCTGGTGGGCGACATCCTGCCGGGCTGGGAACCGCTGCTGCGCGAGCCTGGCGTGCTCTTCGAGGGCGGCCCGGTCGGCACGGACTCGGCGATCTGCGTGGCCCGTGCCCGCGCGGGCGTGGCCGGGTTCGTCGGCTTCAGCCGGGTGATGGGGCAGATCGGCACGGTGGACCTCAGCCGTGACCCGGCCCGGGTCGGCCAGCGGCTGGAGTGCGTGCGCGTCTACCACGGCTATGCCGGGTGGGGCGCCGGGCAGCTGGAGCAGGAGATCGAGGAGAACGCCTGGCTGGTGTTCGAGGCCCTGCCCAGCGATCCGTTCCGCACCCAGCCCGAAGAGCTGTGGTCGCTGGTGCTGCGCCGCCAGGGCGGCCTGACCGCCGCGGTGGCCAACTTCCCGTCCGACGTGGCCCTCAACTGACCTGCGGCAGTTTCGGCCGATCATGAACTTGGGTTCATGATCGGCCGGTGCGTGGCCTGGGTCGACTCGCGGGGATACCCGTTTTTGCGCCGGGGGTGGGGCCGTGTAATATTTCGCAGGTGCCCGGGCGGCGGAAACGTCAAACGGGGACTTACCAGGAACAAGGGGCCGTGGCGCAGCTGGTAGCGCACCACACTGGCAGTGTGGGGGTCAGGGGTTCGAGTCCCCTCGGCTCCACCGAAGAAACGCCCAGGTCAAGTGACCTGGGCGTTTCGCTTTGTCCGGACCGTGGACTCCGTCATGCCACATCTCTGCGCCTCGGCTGCCGGATGGGCGGACGACGCGGGCAAACGAGCAGTGGCGGACTTCCACCGTGGCCGCACGCTCCGGCGCATCTGAATCCCGACGTGGCTGCGCATGGGAGCTTCGCAGTGGCGCTCCAGGGCGTTGCCGGAGCAGTTGTCAAATCTTGTGGGTGGGCAGTGCCTGATGGAGGGTTGGCTGCCGTTCGGTGATGAGGTTCGGCAGCTGGCGCATGTCGTGGAAGACGACGGTGTCGGGGCCTTCGAGGCGTTCGGCCGGGGTGAGTCCGCCGGCGTAGCCGAAGGTTCGCATACCGGCGGCGCGGGCGGCGTGGACGCCGGGTTGGCTGTCCTCGACGACAACGCAGGCTTCGGGATCGACGCCCATCTGCTGGGCGGCGTGCAGGAACAGGTCGGGTGCGGGCTTGCCGCGGGAGACTTCGGTGGCACTGTAGATGCGGCCTGCGAAGCGTTCGTAGAGCCCGGTGCGGCCCAGGGTGTGCCGCATCTTGTCGTGGGAGCCGTTGGAGGCGACGCATGTCGGCAGAGTGAGCGCATCGAGTGCTTCCGGCAAGCCGTCGACCGGGGCAAGCTCGGCGTCCACGGCCTCCCGGTGGAGCTGGTCGAACCTCTCCGACCAGATCGCGGCCGTGTCCAGGCCGAGCTGGGCGGCGATCTGCTCGTGGATGGCGGCGGGTGAGCGCCCCATGAACCGCTCCACGACCTCGTCCTCTGTCAGCGGCCACCCAAGCTCGGCTCCGAGGCCGACCTGGACACGAGCGGCGATGCGCTCGATGTCGACCAGTACCCCGTCGCAGTCGAATATGACGAGTTCAATGGGCTTGATCATTCCCGCAGCATAGGCCCCTTGTCCGTGCCCGCGTCGAAACCGCGATCGAAGGCGAGCACGCCGAACCCGAGAGCGGCCGTCAACTGAGCCCGGGCTGTCCGTTCTCGACTGATGTCGTGTGCCGCACCGCGTCTGCGGTTTCACGGCTCCCGGTCAGCGCCAGGATGCGGTCGGCGTGGCGCTGCGCGCCGCGCTCCGACAGCGACGCCAGCCACCACAGGAACACCGACGCGGTACGCGGCTCGGCCGGCACCCCGACCGCTACGAGCAGCTCTCGCTTCGCGGTGCGGCCGGGCTGCTTCGCTACGACGCGGTGGACGAGCACCGGGGCCGTGGCGGCGGTTCGGGCTGCGGCCGCCACGGCCCCGGTGCGGGTGTCAGTGCGAGATGACCAGGTTCACCCGGGAGACGATGCTCTTCACCGCGCCGCGTCCGGCGAGGCAGTTGATCAGGTCGACCCCGGAGCCGACGAACACCTGGTTGACGTTGCTGCCGAGGAACAGGCCGGCGGTGACGGTGCCGTTGAACGTCACCACCAGGTTCGTGCCGGACAGCGAGGCGGTGCGCACGGCGCTGACCGTGGTGGTCTGGCCGGTGTTCCAGGTGATCGTGAAGTTCACGTTCAGCGTGCCGAGCACCATGGTGCAGTCGTCCAGCATGGTGATCGTCTTGGTCTCGAACCCGGAGACCAGGTTGGGCCAGCGCGGGGCCCGGCAGGGCTTGTAGTTCGTGGTGCGCGACACCACGGTGGGCTGGTTCACCAGCGTCAGCGGCGGGCTGAACGTGATGGTGTTGGTGCTGCTGGGCGAGGTGCACTGGACGTCGAGCACCGCTGCGTTCGCCGGTGCGGCGGCGATCAGGGCGCCGCCGAGCACCAGCATTGCGGTGAGCGCGACACGGACGAGTCGGACCACCAGGGGCCTCCGATCTAGGGGACGGGTGCGGCCGCCGATAGTCACGCTTCGACGACCACCGATACACTAAGCGTGGCCGTAGATCGATAGACTGTCAGATATCGATATGAGGCGACGGCTTGAAACAATCTATTAACGTCGATACATTGAGTGCTTCGGGCGCAGCTCGCAAGCTCGCCGGTGGGGCCGAGCGCACGGTGGCGCCGCACCCGGATTGATCCGGGTGCGGCGCCACAGGTGTGGCTGAGCTACCGCGCCGAGAGCAGCTCCAGCACGCGTACCGCCGAGGTGCCCAGGCCCGACGGCAGCGGCAGCAGGGCCGGCGCGGCGGGTCCGGCCAGGCCGGGGCTGCGCGCCGACAGGCTGGCGGGGGAGTAGCGCACGCACTCCTCGTGCCAGCGCAGGATGCCCGACATCCAGTCCTTGAGCTGCTCGGCGTACGCCGTCAGCCGCCGCCGCACGTCCTCGTCCAGCCCGAGCTGGTCGCACATGGCGGGCAGCTCGACCGACACGATGTGCTCGAACTGCCGCATGCGCTCGGCCATCAGCCGCGCGACCAGGTCACGGGCGGCGAACCGGTCGCAGCCGAGGAAGCGTTCCAGCACGAACACCAGGTTGTGGATCTCGTCCTCGTACTCGATCTCCTTCTGGTAGGAGAACAGGTCGTTGGTGAAGCACGAGTAGTCCTGTGCCGCGTGCTCCAGCTGCTGGATCACCCGGTGCTCGTAGATCTCGTCGGGCACCTGGCCGGCGTGGGCCAGCCGGCACAGGCTCATGGTCATGTCGGAGCCGAAGGTGGCCCGGCGCATCTCCACGTAGTCCACCGGGTCGGGCACCCGGTTCTGGATCTGGTTGGCCAGCTCCCACACCCACGACGCGGTCATGTCCTCCACCGCCTTGCGGAAGCGGGCCCGCGAGGCCGGTGCCATCGGCCCCGCGGTACGCCGCCACAGGTCCGCCAGGCCGCGTTCGAGGGGGTTCGCCGGTGGCGGGACGGGCTCGTCGTCCAGCGGCATGAACAGCGACAGCCGGGCGTTGGCCGCCTTCGCGCCGAGGAAGTCCCGGCTGCGGCCGAACTGCACCGGGAACAGGTCGTCGCCGTAGGTGCCCCAGGTGAGCCAGTTCGACGAGACCTCCAGCTGCTCGGGGGTCGCGTCGGCGTGGATCATCGCGGCGCAGTGCGGGAAGTCGAACCCGGCCAGCGCCTGCTCCGTCCACAGCCCGTGCACGCCGGTGCCCGGCACCGGGTCGAGCATGCCCATCTCCCGGCCCCAGGCCACGGTCTGCCGCCGAGCCTGCGTCAGGTGCGGGCTGGTGCGCGGCCGGTACGGCATGTGCAGCGCCGGGATCGGCAGGTGGCCCGGCTGCCGCCCGTGCGGCAGGTGCGCGTACTGCCCGAACAGCGTCGGCAGGCCCGGGGCCAGCACCGCGGCCGGACCCTCCGCGCGCGGGGTGATCTTCGTGTACCGGCTGGACCGGGCGTGCCACTCGTGCCCGCCCGACTGCCAGTCCTGCAGCCCCTTCGCGTACAGGGCCACCGCCAGCTGCTCCGGCGGGGTGACCGCGTGCTCGGCGTACAGCACCGGCAGCTCGGCCAGCGCGGTGTGCTCGAACTGGTGCAGGCGCGAGGTGAGCAGCTCGCCGACCAGGTCCCCGGCCCGCTGGGTGGGCACGTCGAGGAACTTCTCCAGCACCAGCACCGCGTTGGAGTTCTCGCCCTCCTCGGCGACCTCCCGCTGGTACGAGAACAGGTCGTTGCGCAGGTGCACCGCGTCGGCGAAGGTGTCCCGCAGCACCTGCAGCGGGCGCAGCCCGGCCAGCCGGTCGGGCACCTCGGCCCCGCAGGCGTACTCGACGAGGTTCGCCGACCAGGGCGCGCCGCCGACCCGCCGCCGCATCTCGATGTACTCGATCGGGTTGGCGATGCGGTGCCGGTTGATGTTGTCCAGCTCCCACATCGACTCGACCATGAGGTTGTGCGTGCTGGCCACGAAGCGGCGACGCCACCCGTCGGACATGTGCGGGATGGTGCGCGCCCACAGGTCCGCGAGTCCCGCCTCGGCCGGGTTGCGCGGCTCCGGCGGCGTCTGACCGGGCTCGGTCATGAACAGTTCCAGCCGGTCCAGGTAATCCTGCGCCCCGGCGAGGTCGCGGTCGTACTTGAACGACTCGAGGAAGTGGTCGTCGAAGAAGAAGACCCAGACGTACCAGTCGGTGACCAGGTCCAGCGCGGTTTCGTCGCAGTCGGGATGGGTGTACGCGCACATCAGCGCGTAGTCGTGTTTGTTCAGTTTCTCCAGGTCCCACACCGGTTCGCCGGACGGGCCGGGGGCGTCGAGCATGCCCATCTGCTCGGCCCAGGCGTTCGAGTGGTCCCGGGCGTGCTGCTCGTGCGGGTTCAGCCGCGCCGGGTGGGGCAGGTAGAAGTCGGGCAGGACAAACGCTTGCATCACCGTCTCCTGACGTATTCCTGGCGATGACGTGCAGGTGCTTGCCGCGGCTGCCACGACTCTATAGGGATACGTCCGGTTTGAGTAGATGGTGAAAAAGGCCCGCCCCGGCCGTAGGATCCAGGCTCGGCCGGGGCGGGGCGGGCTCACTGCGTGGGGCACCCGCTGGGCTTGCCGTTGTACTCCTTCGTGTACACCCTGACCAGCATGCGCCGGTTCTTGTACTCGGTGATCGTCCACAGGTGACCGTCCCCGGCCGAGCTCACCCAGTACGAGATCGCCTCGGCGTTCTCCACGTACACGCCGGGGGTCGGGCAGTCGCCGTCGCCGTCGTGCTCGTACCAGAGCTGGCTGCCCTCGCTGCCCGGCAGCGTGCGGGCGACGAAGTACTCGGGCCGGCCCGACGTGGCGTTGGGCCACTCGACGACGCCCTGCATGCCCTGGAAGTTGGTCGCGGCCAGCCTGGTCGCGGTCACCGGAGCCGTCGATCCGCTGGTCATGCGGTCGATCATCGTGTCGGTGGGCCAGTTGACGATCCGGGCGTCGACGGGCGCGTCGGTCATCTCCGAGCTGGTCCGGTACTCCGAGGTGACCAGGGTGTTGTCCGACCACTGCAGCGACAGCGAGGAGAAGCACAGGTTGGCGTAGATCGTCGCCGGGGTGCGCAGGCAGTTGCCGGTGGGCGTGCTGCGGAAGCTGCCGACCTGGAACATGACGTACCGGTAGCCGCCGGCGCACAGCCGGGTCACGCCGTCGCTGCCGGTGACCTGGCCGACGTCGTTCACGCCGGGGGCCGCCCCGTTCGCCCCGCACGCGTTGTCGGCCGGTACCCGGTAGGTCTTGCGGGTGTCGAAGACCAGGATGCCCGAGCCGGTAAGCGACACGAACAGGTAGGGGCCGTACCAGGTCACGCCGCCGCCGTGCACGTTGCAGACCGGGGTGTAGGTCAGCCCGGACGCGTTAGGCGCACCGGGGACGGCCAGCATCACGTGCCGGTACTCGCTGTGCGTCCCGTCGGTGTACGGCCGCTTGAGGAACGTCGCCCGCAGTCCCACCGAGGCCTCCGGATCATCGGCGACGCCCGGGCAGCGGGCCCGGTTGCCGGTGGCCGCCGCCTGCCGCCACAGGGCCACCACCTGGTCGTCGCCCGGCGTGTACCCGGCCCGCTGGGCCGCGTCCTGCGAGCTGGTGACCGCCTGCGGCAGCCACGCGTCGGAGGTCTCGTCCGAGCCCGCGAAACACCACGCGGCCAGCGTGTACGCCGCGTCCGCGGCGGTGATCACGCTCTTGGCCTGCGCGCAGTTGGCGTGGGACTTGTAGTACATCTGCTGGTTGGTGTCGCCGTAGACCTGGCTGAGGCCGGGGCCGCCGGTCGCGGTGAGGGCGCCGTTCGCGTAAGCCGTGTCCACGGCGGCGAGCCGGTCGGCCGCGATCGGCGACCAGGCGAGCTGCTGCAATCCGGTGACGCTCTTGGAGTCGATGTGCGGTGTGACGTTGTCCCAGCTCACTGCCTGTGCGGTGCCGCTGGTCAACCCGGCGGCGGCCAGGGCGAGCGCGAGCACCAGGGCGGTGCTGCGACTCCTGGCGATGGTGCGGTGCATGCGGTTTCCTCCCCATGAGGACCGGTCGCGAGGGTGGTGCGGCCGATGTCGAATAAGGACGCCGACGCTAACATTCGCCCCCTGCCGTCGTATTGGCGCAGTCCCGGCCGATACGGGCAACGGCACGTCGCAGACTTAAGTAGGCTGAGCTGCCGTGAGTAGACACATCGCGTTCGCGCGTCTGCACAACTTTCGGGACCTGGGCGGATACCGCGGCTTCGCGGGCCGGACCGTGCGCTGGGGCCGGCTCTACCGGTCCGACGCACTGTCCAAGATGGACGACGCCGACTGGGCGCGCTTCCTCGAACTGGGCGTCAAGACCGTGATCGACCTGCGGTACCCGTTCGAGATCGACCGTCGCGGGCGGGTGCGCGAGCACGACGGGCTGGCGTACCACAACCTCAGCGTGGAGCACCGGCCCTACCGGCAGGCGGAGCTGGGTCCGGAGGTCGAGACCGGGCCGTTCCTCGCGGGCAAGTACGTCGAGGTCGCGCAGGACGGGGTGGTGGAACTGCGGCAGGCGCTGGACGTGATCGCCGCCGACGAGAACGCGCCCGTGGTGTTCCACTGCGCCTCGGGCAAGGACCGCACCCGGTTGCTGGCCGCGCTGGTGCTGACCCTGCTCGACGTGCCCGACGAGGTGATCGTCGAAGACTTCGCGCTGACCGAGCTGGCCACGGCGGGCCTGGTTGCGGACATCACCGCCCTGATGGGCGTCGCGCCGACCTGGCCCGGCTACGGCCGCGCGCCCGCCGACGTGATGATCCTGTTCCTGGCCTGGGCGCGGGAGAACCACGAGTCGCTGCGCGGCTACGCCGAGCAGCGACTCGGTATCGACGACGAGTACATCGCCCGCCTACGCGCCAACCTCCTGGAGCCCTGACCCGCCTAACGCCAAGATCGCGACGATCTTGCGCGAACTGTTGATGATATGCCCGTAAAGGGCGTGTCATCCCCACAGTCGGCGCAAGATCGTCGCGATCTTGGTGGTGGTGGTCAGGGGGTGAGGAGGGTGCGGACCTGGGCGGGGCCTACGGCCAGGAGGAGGGTGGGTAGGCGTGGGCCGGTGTCGCGGCCCACCAGGAGGTGGTAGAGGAGGGCGAAGAACTCGCGCTGGGCGACCTTGAGCTCGGGGGTGGGCTTGACGTCCATGGGCAGGCCCAGGCGGGTCTTGGGGACGCCGTAGAGGAGGGTGGTCAGGCCATCCAGGGACCAGTGGTCGTCCAGGCCGGCCAGGAGCAGGCGGAGGGACTCGCGCTGGTCGTCGTCGAGCTTGCCGAGCAGCGTGGCGTCGGGCTCGGACAGCACACGGGTGCGCTGCTCGGCCGGCACCTGGGTGGTGATCCAGTGCTGGGCGCGGTCCAGGCGCGGGCGGGTCTCGTCGAGTGAGGCCACCGGGTCGGCGGGGTCCAGGTCGCGCAGGATGCGCAGGGTCTGCTCCGGGTCGCCGGTGGTGATGTCCACGATCGAGGCCAGCGTGCGGTACGGCAGCGGGTGCGGGGTGACCGGCAGCAGGCCGGCTGCGGTGCCGACGGCCCGGCTGTGCGCGGCGGTGTCGGCCGCGTTCGCGGTGCCCTCGGCGACCTTGCGGCCCAGGGTGTCCCACTCGTCGTAGAGGCGCTGGATCTCCTGGTCGAAGGCGATCTTGAATGCCTGGTTCGGGCGGCGGCGGGCGTAGAGCCAGCGCAGCAGCGGCGGCTCCATGATCTGCAGGGCGTCGGCCGGGGTCGGCACGCCGCCCTTCGAGCTGCTCATCTTCGCCATGCCGGAGATGCCGACGAAGGCGTACATCGGGCCGATCGGCTGCTGCCCGCCGAACACCTCGCCGACGATCTGCCCGCCGACCTGGAACGACGAGCCGGGGGAGGAGTGGTCCACGCCGGACGGCTCGAAGACCACGCCCTCGTACGCCCAGCGCATCGGCCAGTCGACCTTCCACACCAGCTTGCCGCGGTGGTGCTCGGACAGCAGCACCGTCTCGGTGTGCCCGCACTGGCAGGTGTAGGTCAGCTCGGTCGACTCGTCGTCATAGGCCACTACGGTGGTCAGGTCGCGCTCGCAGACCGCGCAGTACGGCTTGTACGGGAAGTAGCCCGTCGCGCCCGTGCCGTCGTCCTCGGCGGCCGCGCCGGAGCCCTCAGCGGCCTCCTGCGCCGCGGCGGCCTCGTCCTCGTCCAGCTTGCCCTGCTGCGGCGCGCCCGAGCCGGTGCGGCCCTTGGTGCGGTAACGGTCCAGCACCGCGTCGATCTTGCCGCGCTCGCGCATGGCCAGCAGGATCTGCTCCTGGTACGCCCCCGAGGTGTACATCTGCGTCTGGCTGATGCCGCGGTACTCCACGCCCAGCTGCGCCAGCGACTCGGTCATCGAGGCCTTGAAGTGCTCGGCCCAGTTCGGATACGCGCTGCCCGGCGGGGCCGGCACCGAGGTCAGCGGCTTGCCGATGTGCTCGGCCCAGGACTCGTCCACGCCCGCCGGCACCTTGCGGTAGCGGTCGTAGTCGTCCCAGCTGATCAGGTGCACGACCTCGTGCCCGCGGCGGCGGATCTCGTCGGCGACCAGGTGCGGGGTCATCACCTCACGCAGGTTGCCCAGGTGGATCGGGCCGGACGGGCTCAGCCCGGACGCGCAGACGATCGGTTTGCCCGGAGCGCGACGCTCTGCCTCGGCGATGACCTCGTCAGCGAAGCGGGAGACCCAGTCGGCCTCCGGGGTTGCGGCCACGATCGGCACGTCCTTCCATGAGAAGCGGGATGCTCCCATTCTCCCGGATCGGTCGAGCACGTTTCGCGACGCCCCTACCCACCGTGACCCGCCGCCACCCCGCGCCCCCGTCCCCGCGCCCGCGGCCGGCCACCAAGATCGCCGGACTTGCCCGGCACCTGTGCGTATCTTGACCACGCATTCGCCCACCTGCCAGGCAAGTCGGCGGATCTTGACGCGCCGCGCCACGCGCCACGCGTGGCGGGCGGCGGATCAGTTCACGGGGGCGTGGGCGGGCAGGACGACCCGGGCGGCGGATCAGTTCACGAGGGCGTGGGCGGGCAGGACGACCGAGGCGGCGATGCCGCGGTCGCCGGAGGGCTCCAGCTCGACGCGCATCTCGTGGCGCTGGGCGAGGCGGCTGACCACCTCGATACCCATCTGGCGGCACATCGCGGCGGTCACCGGGCTCGGGTGGGCCAGCCGGTGGTTCAGCTCGCGCAGGCGCTCCGTGCCGATGCCAATGCCCCGGTCCTCGATCAGCAGCACCGCGCGGTCGGCCACCCGGCGCGCCTCGACCAGCACCGTGCTGTCCGGCGGGGAGAACGCGGCCGCGTTGTCGAACAGCTCCGCCAGCAGGTGCACCAGGTCGTTCACGGCCGGCGCGACCACGATCAGGCCGTCGTCGATCACGCCGAACTCGATCCGGCGGTAGTCCTCGACCTCGGAGCGGGCTCCGTGCAGCACGTCGACGAGGGCGACCGGCTCCCGCCGGATCCGGGCGGACTCGCCGCCGGCCAGCACCAGCAGGCTCTCGTCGTTGCGGCGCATCCTGATGGCGAGGAAGTCGAGCTCGAAGACGTCCTTCATGCGGTCGGAGTCCGGATCCACCTGCTCCATCCGGTCCAGGCAGCTGATCAGGCGGTCGACCATCGCCTGCGAGCGCCGGGAGAGGTGGAACAGCATGTTGATGGTCTCTTCCTCCCCCGCGGAGGGGTCGGCTGAGCTCACCATGATTTCCACCTCCTGTGACCCGGGGTTACGGCAATCACATATATCAGCACGGCGCGTGCTTGGCGAGACTCAATCACGTTTCTCACGGCTGTCGGCCCGCCGACAGATTGCTCCTCGGAAGGGAGCCGGAATCGGCTTTCCGGTCGACAAGGGCGTCGCGGGCGGCGACGCTGGAGTCATGGTTGCCGTGCCCGACCGTCATCGTGTGCGCGCCGTGCTCCTCGACGGCGACGACATGATCCTGTTCGAACGGACCCGGCCCGGCGTGCCGCAGCGCTACTGGGCTACGCCCGGCGGCGGCGTGGACCGCGGCGACGCGAACCTGCTGGCCGCGCTCCACCGGGAACTCGACGAGGAACTGCGGGCGGTGGTGACCCCGCCGGTGCCGCTGACCTTCGTCGACACGCAGCGCGAGGACGGCCGCTGGCAGCGCCAGCACCTGTTCGCATGCCGGCTCGTCTCGATGGACGTCGCGGGCCGCCACGGCCACGAGTTCACCGACCCGGCCAAGGGCACCTACGACGTGGTGCGGGTGCCGTTCACGGCGGAGGCGGTCGGGGAGCTGAACATGCAGCCCGAGGGGGTGGCGGCCTACCTGATCACGGCGATCGACCAGGTGTGGGAGGCCGCGCAGGAAGGCCGGGCGAACTACAGCGTGTCCTTCGCGTCCGGGACTCCGGCCGGCTCCCTGCGCCAGGCGCTGCACGAGGCCTACGGGCTGGACCCCGCGGACATCTTCGCCGGCACCGCCGAGGACCTGATGGGCGCCGCCGACGTACGCGCCACCGTGTGGATCAACCCCGACGCCGGCGACCCGTCCTTCGGCTGCGAACTGAGCGCCGGCGACTCCCTGGCCCGCGCCACCGGCGTCAGCGAACTCGAACTGGCCACCCGCCTGTGCCGCCTCACCGGCACCACCGCCCTGGTCTCCGACACCCCCCAGCACACCTGGCTCATCACCCCCGACGGCGACTACCACCGCACCCACGCCCTCCGCCCGTAGGCGAAGGAGGGGCACCTTCCAAACCAATTACGTAGAGGAAGGGCACCTTCTTAACGCTTCTGGTCGGCGAGCAGCGGGGGTGCGGCTGAAAGTCGGGCGGGCGGCAGGCGGCGGGCAGGGTCAGCTGGTGATGCGCTGCGGGCCTGCGTACACATTCATGGTCTGGCCCCGCAGGAAGCCGACCAGGGTCATGCCCGCCTCGGCGGCCAGGTCGACGGCGAGGGTGCTCGGCGCGGACACCGCCGCCAGCATGCTGATGCCGGCCATCCAGGCCTTCTGGGTCAGTTCGAAACTGGCCCGGCCGGACACCAGCAGCACGTGCCCGGCCAGCGGCAGCCGTCCGGCCTGCAATTGAGCGCCGATGACCTTGTCGACCGCGTTGTGCCGGCCGACGTCCTCGCGTACCGCGACCAGCTCGCCCGTGGCGGTGAACAGGCCTGCCGCATGCAGCCCGCCGGTGCGCTCGAAGGTGCGCTGCGCGGCCCGCAGCCGGTCCGGGAGCAGGGCCAGGGTGCGGGCGTCGACGGTCACCGGGTCGGCGGCCACGTCGTGCGGGGAGCGGGTGCGGATCGCGTCGATGCTGGCCTTGCCGCATACCCCGCACGAGGAGGTGGTGTAGAAGTTGCGCTCCGTCCCGGCGGCCGGCGGCGGCACGTGGTCGGCGAGCACCACGTCGACGACGTTGTAGGTGTTCGCCGGAGACGCGGTCTCCTCGTCCTCGGCCGCAACGGGCTTACCGAGCATGCGCGCTCCCGCCGCCCGCAGGCCGGCCGCGACCGTCTGCCCCGCCGCACCTCCTGCCCCGCCGATGTCGAGAAGGCGCCCTTCCTCTACGTGTTCCGATGTGCGGAGCTGATCGTCGTCTCGCTGACGCGAGCCGACGATGCCCTTCCTTTCGCTCTGACCGGCGCAGAGCTGGGCGGTGAGGATGTCCGCGGCGCGGGCGATCACGCCTTCGGTGAGCAGGAAGCCCAGGGCCAGGTCCAGCTCGTCGCCGGGGGTCCGCATGGTGACGGCCAGCGGCGGGCGGGGGCCGCGGCGGTGCCCGACGCGGATCTCCAGGGGCTCTTCGGCGGCCAGGGTGTCCTGACGGCGCACGGTGGACGGCCCGCCGAGGTCGATGCGGGTCACCTGCCTGCGGTCGCTGGCCCGGCCCATCAGACGGGCTGCAGCCGCACGATGACCTGCTTCGAGGTCGGCGTGTTCGACCCGGTCGCGGTGGAGTCCAGCGGCACCAGCACGTTCGCCTCGGGGAAGTAGGCGGCGGCGCAGCCGCGCACGGTCGGGTATCCGATGACGCGGAACGCCGGCGCGCGCCGCTCGCCGTCGGCCCACTCGGAGATCAGGTCGACCGTCGACCCGTCGGCGATGCCGAGCTCGGCCAGGTCGTCGGGGTTGACGAAGACCACCCGGCGGCCCGCCTTGACGCCGCGGTAACGGTCGTCGAGGCCGTAGATGGTGGTGTTGTACTGGTCGTGGCTGCGCAGGGTCTGCAGCAGCAGGCGGCCCGGCGGCACGGTCAGCACCTCCAGCGGGCTGACGGTGAACCGTGCCCTGCCGTCCGGGGTGGGGAAGCTGCGGCTGTCGCGGGGCGGGTGCGGCAGGGTGAACCCGGCCTTGGTGCGCGCCCTCGCCTCGAAGTCGTCGAAGCCGGGCACGGTCTGCTCGATCAGCGCCCGGATCGCGCGGTAGTCCTGCGCGTACGACTCCCACGGCACCGTCGAGTCCGGCAGCACGGCGCGGGCCAGCCCGCACACGATGGCGACCTCGGAACGCAGCATGGGCGAGGCCGGGTCGAGACGGCCCTGCGAGGCGTGCACGTTCGACATGGAGTCCTCGACGGTGACGAACTGGTCCCCGGCGGCCTGGGTGTCGCGTTCGGTGCGGCCCAGGCAGGGCAGGATCAGCACCGTCTGCTCGTCGGCCGTGACCACGTGCGAGCGGTTGAGCTTGGTGGACACGTGCGCGGTGAGTGTGCACCGGCGCAGCGCGGCCTCGGTGACGTCGGTGTCGGGGCTGGCCGCGGCGAAGTTGCCGCCGACCGCGACGAACACCTTCGCGTGGCCGTCGCGCATGGCCCGGATCGCCTCGACGGTGTCGTGCCCGCGCCGGGTGGGCATGGTCAGGCCGAGCCGGTCGCCGAGCCGGCCGAGCCAGGTCGGCGGCTCGTGCCAGATGCCCATGGTGCGGTCGCCCTGCACGTTGGAGTGCCCGCGCACCGGGCACAGGCCCGCGCCAGGCTTGCCGATCATGCCGCGCAGCAGCTGCACGTTGACGACTTCGGAGATCGTCGCGACCGCGTCGCGCCCCTGGGTGAGGCCCATGGCCCAGCAGACCACGGTCGCCTCGGACGCGGCGAACAACCGCGCCGCGGCCTCGATCTCCTCGGCGCTCAGGCCGGTCGCGCGGGCCACCAGCTCGGCGTCCACCTCGCGCACCGCGGCGGCATAACCCTCGAACCCCGAGGTGTACGCCGTGACGAACGCCTCATCGACCGCGCCCCACTGCACCAGCAGCGCCCCGATGGCCTGGAACAGGGCCAGGTCGCCGCCGACCCGGACCGGCAGGTGCAGGTCGGCCAGCGCGGTGCCGGCGCCGACGAGGCCGCCGACCTTCTGCGGGTTCTTGAAGCGCATCAGCCCGGCCTCGGGCAGCGGATTGATCGAGATGATCTTCGCGCCGCGCTGCTTGGCCTTCTCCAGCGCGGTGAGCATGCGCGGGTGGTTGGTGCCCGGGTTCTGGCCGACCACCACGATCAGCTTCGCGTCGTGGATGTCGTCCAGGGTGACCGAGCCCTTGCCCATGCCGATGGTCGCGCCCAGCGCCACGCCCGACGACTCGTGGCACATGTTGCTGCAGTCGGGCAGGTTGTTGGTCCCGTACGCCCGCGCGAACAGCTGATACAGGAACGCGGCCTCGTTCGAGGTGCGCCCGGAGGTGTAGAACAACGCCTGGTCCGGCTCGATCGCCTTGAGGTGCTCGGCGGCCAGCGCGAACGCCTGCTCCCAGCCGAGCGGCCGGAAGTGCGTCGCGCCCGGGTGCTTGACCATCGGGGTGGTCAGCCGGCCCTGCTGGCCCAGCCAGTAGTCACTGCGCCCGGCCAGTTCCTCGACGGAGTGCGTGGCGAAGAACTCAGGCGTGATCCGGCGCAGGGTGGCCTCCTCGGCCACCGCCTTGGCCCCGTTCTCGCAGAACTCGGCGTGCGGGCGGTGCTCGGGCGAGGGCTCCGGCCAGGCGCAGCCGGGGCAGTCGAAGCCGCCGGCCTGATTGACCTTGAGCAGGGTGAGCGCGGTACGGCGTACGCCCATCTGGTTCACCGCGGCGGCCAGACCGTGCCCCACCCCCGGCAGACCCGCCGCGGCGGCCTTGGGGCCGCGCACAGTGAGATTCCGGTCACCGACATCGTCGCGTGGGGGCTTCTTCGCCATACCTCAAACGATCTCACGTCCGTGGTGCGTCGCCGAGCCTGGTGGAGGTCTAACCTGAGTCGTTCGCCGGTACCCCGACCGGCGACATCCCTGCTGGGGAGGATGATCATGAAGGAATGGATCGCCGGCCTGCTGGCCGTGCTGGGCACCCTGCTCGTCCTGGCCGGAGCCACGGTCACCGTGGTCAAGACGCTCACCCCCGACCCGGCCGGCACCCCGGCCGGCACGGACCCCCTGGGCGGGACCGCCACCACCAACGGCAACAGGTTCTCGCGCTGGCTGCACCGCATCAACGCCGCCGACCGGCTCATCGCCTGGGGCGTGATCCTGCTGGCCCTGGGCGCCATCGCGGCCGGCGCCATCCAGTTCACCCTGGGCGCGTCGGCCGGAACCCGCTGACCTCTACACCGTCCTATCCGAATGGCCCGGCGTCGCGACGGCGGGCCATTCGGATAGATGGCCCGGCGCGGCCTGGGCACCCCGTGCTCCGGGGCCGCCTGCGAAGGATTATTCTGCCTCCGAGGTACGCCTCGAATGATCAATCCGGGTGGCGGCGCGAGAGTGGGGCGCCGCGAGCAGCCGGGCCAGCTACAGGAGGCCAGACGTGACCACCGTCGCACCGCAGCCGATCGCGACCCGGCCCTACCCCGTGCGCAAGCAGGTCAAGGGTTCCGCGATCGCGCGCCTGCTGCGCACCACGGATGCGAAGCAGATCGGGATCATGTACATGGTCACCGCCTTCGTGTTCTTCCTGATCGGCGGCCTGATGGCGCTGTTCATGCGCGCCGAGCTGGCCCAGCCGGGTATGCAGTACCTGTCCCCGGAGCAGTACAACCAGCTGTTCACCATGCACGGCACGATCATGCTGCTGTTCTTCGCGACGCCGATCGTGTTCGCGTTCGCCAACTTCGTGGTGCCGCTGCAGATCGGCGCGCCGGACGTGTCGTTCCCGCGGCTGAACTCCTTCGCGTACTGGCTCTACCTGTTCGGCGCGAGCCTGGCGACCGCCGGGTTCATCACGCCGGGTGGCGCCGCCGACTTCGGCTGGTTCGCGTACGCGCCGCTGAACGACGCGATCAACTCGCCCGGCATCGGCGCTGACATGTGGATCGCCGGCCTGGTGCTGTCGGGTCTGGGCACCATCCTCGGCGCGGTCAACATGATCACGACGATCCTGACCCTGCGCGCGCCCGGCATGACGATGTTCCGCATGTCGATCATGACGTGGAACATCCTGGTCACCAGCCTGCTCGTGATCATGGTCTTCCCGCTGCTGGCCGCCGCGCTGCTGGCGCTGCTGGCCGACCGCCGCCTCGGCGCGCACGTGTTCGACCCCGCCACCGGCGGCCCCATGCTGTGGCAGCACCTCTTCTGGTTCTTCGGCCACCCCGAGGTGTACATCGTCGCGCTGCCGTTCTTCGGCATCATCTCCGAGGTCATCCCGGTCTTCAGCCGCAAGCCGATCTTCGGTTACACCGGTCTGGTCGCCGCGACCCTGCTGATCGCCGCCCTGTCGATGAGCGTGTGGGCGCACCACATGTTCGCCACCGGCCAGGTGCTGCTGCCGTTCTTCTCGTTCCTGAGCTTCCTGATCGCCGTGCCCACCGGTATGAAGTTCTTCAACTGGATCGGCACCATGTGGCGAGGGCAGATAACGTTCGAGACGCCGATGCTGTTCGCGATCGGCTTCCTCGCGATCTTCCTCTTCGGCGGCCTGTCGGGCGTGCTGCTGGCCAGCCCGCCGATCGACTTCCACGTGTCGGACTCGTACTTCGTCGTCGCGCACTTCCACTACGTGCTCTTCGGCACCATCGTGTTCGCGGTGTACTCCGGCATCTACTTCTGGTTCCCGAAGATGTTCGGCCGGATGCTCGACGAGAAGCTGGGCAAGGTCCACTTCTGGCTCACCGTGATCGGCTTCAACTGGACCTTCCTGGTGCAGCACTGGCTGGGCGCCGAGGGCATGCCCCGCCGGTACGCCGACTACCTGCCGAGCGACGGCTTCACCTTCCTGAACGCGTTCTCCACCGTCGGCGCGTTCATCCTGGGCGCCTCCACGCTGCCGTTCCTCTACAACGTGTGGAAGTCGTACCGCACCGGCCCGCTGGTGACCGTCGACGACCCGTGGGGCCACGGCAACTCCCTGGAGTGGGCGACCAGCTGCCCGCCGCCGCTGCGCAACTTCGACCGGATGCCCCGCATCCGCTCGGAGCGCCCCGCCTTCGACGCCAAGTTCCCCCACCTGGCCGTCTCCACCGGCACCAAGGCCCCGGTCATCGAGGCCCCCAGCTACTCCCACGGCCGCCACGGCGGCGACCACGAGGTCTAGCCCTAACCCGCCCGTAAAGGGCCCGGTCCGCTCACGGCGGCCGGGCCCTTTTTCGCGTTGATCATGAACTTATGGCAAGGGTCGACGGCGTGTCGTGCGCCTAACCTCATGATCACCGTGGCGGCGCGGGGCGGGGTAGGGCGGGCGGTGGGGCAGGATGGAGCCATGCCGGAAGGGGACACCGTCTGGAACACCGCCAAGGTGCTGCGGGACGGGCTGGAGGGGGCTGTGCTGACCGGATCGGACTTCCGGGTGCCGCAACTCGCCACCGTCGACCTGGCGGGCTACCGGGTGGCCGAGTCGCTGAGCCGGGGCAAGCACCTGCTGCTGCGGCTGATGTCACCGCAGGACCGTGCGCTCACCCTGCACTCGCACCTGCGCATGGACGGAGCCTGGCGGGTGTACGCCCCCGGCGAGCGCTGGACCGGCCGCCCCGCGCACCTGATCAGGGTCGTGCTGCGCACCGCGAAGTCCGTGGCCGTCGGCTACCACCTGCACGACCTCAAGCTCGTGCCGACCGCCCGGGAGCCGGAACTGGTCGGCCACCTCGGCCCGGACCTGCTGGGGCCGGACTGGGACCCCGACGAGGCGGTACGCCGCCTGTCGGCCGACCCCGCGCGCCCGGCCGCCGAGGCGCTGCTCGACCAGCGCAATCTCGCCGGGATCGGCAACCTCTACAAGTGCGAGCTGCTGTTCCTGCGCGGTGTTTGGCCGTGGACGCCGGTCGGCGACGTGCCGGACCTGCCCGGCCTGGTGACCGTGGGGCAGCGGCTGCTGGCGGCCAACCGGGGCCGCTGGACCCAGTCGACCACCGGCTCACTGCACCGCGGCGAGACCAGTTACGTGTACGGCCGCCGCGCCCAGCCCTGCCGCCGCTGCAACGGCCCGATCGCCAAGGACGGCGAAGGCGAGCGCATCACCTACTGGTGCCCCCGCTGCCAGCCAGAACCAGCCGGAGATGTCGGGAAGGGCGCCTTCCACAACGCATAGCGGTGTGAAGGCGCCCTTCCTTCGTGCTCAGCGGTGGGTGGCAGGGGTGCGGGTGGCGGCGTCGTCGGCGGCGGGGAGCGTCGAGCCCGCCCCGGAGATGGCGGCGTCGGCGATGAGCGTGCCCTCCCAGGCCGCCTGCTCCGTGGCCGGTGCCTGCTCCGGGGCCGGTGCCGGCTGCGCGGCCTCGGCGGTGCGCTCGCCGGCCCCCGCCAGCCGCCAGAAGGGGAGCGCGATCAGGACCAGCAGCACGCCGGCCGCGCCGGTGGCGGCGAACGCCCAGGCGGGGCCGTACGCGTCGATGATCGTCCCGGCGAACGGAGCGCCTGCCGCCACGCCGACGGTCAGGGCCGTGCCGTGCAGGCCCATCGCCTCGCCACGGGCCGCGGAGGGCACCCACTGGCTCATCGTGTCGATGGTGGCCGACAGCGACGGCGCGCACAGCACCCCGGCCGGGATCAGCGCCAGCAGCAGCCACCACCAGCCGCCGCCGACCAGGGCGACCGGGATGGTCAGCGCGCTCATGACGCCGGCCAGCAGCAGCGGCGAGATGCTGCGGTGCAGCGCGCCGTAGACGAAGCCGCCGATCAGGGAGTACCCGCACCACACGGCGATGACCAGGCCGATCCAGCTCTCCTGGCCGCTGCCTTTGAGCGTGGCGATCAGCGTCAGGTCGGTCGCGGTGAGCACGAAGGTCAGCACCGCGGTGATCGACAGCAGCGCGAACAGGCGCGGGCGCAACCACTGCCGGCGCGGCACCGCGGCCTGCGGGTTCTCCTGCTCGGCGACCGAGCGGGTCGGCGGGTTGAGGGCGATCAGGGCCAGGCCGGCGCCGACCACGCCGATGCCGACGGCGTACATGGTGGGGCGGCTGCCGAAGGCGGTCACCGCGGCGACGGCCGCCGCCGGGGCGAGCATGTAGGACAGCTCGACCGCCATGGAGTCCAGGGCGAACCCGGGGCGGCGCTGGTCGGCCGGGATGAGCGCGGCGATGCACTGCCGGACCA
This sequence comes from Catellatospora vulcania, assembly GCF_009720385.1. GTDB lineage: Bacteria > Actinomycetota > Actinomycetes > Mycobacteriales > Micromonosporaceae > Catellatospora > Catellatospora vulcania. Next base: position 149,420 of record NZ_ML769303.1, read on the forward strand.
GGCTGAACACGGGCAGGCTGAGCACGCCCGCGACCAGCGCGCCGACCAGCAGCGTGTGGTAGTCGAGCCGGGGGGCGATGCTCCAGAACAGCGCCTGGGCGACGGTGGTGACGATCAGCACCGGCCGCAGGCCGTGCCGGTCGATCAGGCGTCCGGCGAGCGGGGAGCCGATGGCGGTGCCGAGGGTGGAGGCGGTGCCGACGAGCCCGGCCTGGGCGTAGCCGAGCTGCATGGTGTTGACGACGTGCAGCGTCAGCACGATGCCGGCGGCGATGACCGGGATACGAGCCACCAGCCCCACCAGCATCAGCGCGCGTACGCCGGGGAGTCCGAGGATCTTGCGGTAAGGCTCGATGGTCATTGCGGTCTTTACCTCCGCGCCCATCCTGCCCGAGCCCCCCGACGCCGCGTCAGTGATTAACGGCGGCCCATGGGGTTATCTCCGTCACCGCCCGGAGCAGGTGGGAGGGGCGTCGAGGGCAAAAAGCGGGCGGCCCCCCCGACCCCCCAGGGTGCCGCCGGCCCCCCCCCCCGGCGGGGTAAGGCCAA